>NZ_CP176503.1:0-4800000 GCF_046267975.1 Streptomyces flavusporus
AGCAGCTCCTCCCGCGCGATCACCCGCCGGTCCAGCTCGATCTCCGCGGCCTCCAACACCTCAGCCAGCCGAGCGGCTTCCTCCCGCAGACCCTCCACCCGCACACGGGCAGCCGCCTCCCGCTCCTCCAGCATTCCCAGCACCGACGCCACCGCGCACCCCTCGGTCATGAAGCGGACACAAGACGCCGCATCCCTCCCTCACCCCGAGCGAAACCATTCCTGACCAGCAAGGATCAACCGATCACGTTCGGTTGAGAGACGGCTTCTGAAGGCTGCCACAGGAGACGAGGGGCATCCTCTGCAAGGTGCCGATACGAACTGGTCGGTCTCCGACAGCCGCTACTCCTACACCGTCGGAGCGCGTCCGGACGTGCACACCTACAACCTGGAACTGCAGGAAGCTGAGGATCTCAACGCATCCGCAGTGGAGATCGGCGGACTCACCCTCGCAACGACCGCGTACAAGGAGTGGACCGACGAGGGAACCCTGGTCTTGAGCTTCGTCACGGAGACTGCCGGAGAAGCGAATCAGCAACTGGAGGAGTTGGTCGTTGCTCGTGGCGAGACGTACTACGACGTCATTCGCCGAGGAGTCAGCGACACTCCGGTACGCATGCGCTTCAGCCGCACGCTGTGGCAGGAGACCGAATCCGGGAGCATGCGCCATAACCTGTCGCTGGTCGCGGACGAAGGCAGTGAGCCGAGCAAGCCGGGTCCATTCGCTCTCCTCAACGAGCCCCAGCTCAGCCGCACAACGGAGGCAGCCGTAGCGAACGCCCAGGCCTTGGCGGTGCTCGTAGACGAACTCCAGGCCTGGCTAGGGCGGCGTTCAGCGGGCTCTGGCACAGATCTTGGGGAGCGGTCGCGGAGGGTCACTGGAGCAGGATCATCTTGCGGAGTAGTTCGAATCCGGCGCGGCCATAGAGCTGCCTCTTGATCTTTTTCACGCGTGTCACGGCGCCCTCGGTGCCGCCAGAGCTCCAGTGCAGGGTCAGTCCGGCGATCACGGCTTCGAGGTCAGCGGTCAGGTGTTGGACGACGCTCTGGATGAGCAGGAACAGGGCCTGTCGCGACACGCTGGATGACGATGGCATCGGCTGGAGAGGCTCTGTCTTGGCTGGTTTCGTGTGCGACGACATGGTGGACATGAAGCTGCCGTGCAGGGGCTGAGCGCTCTTCGAGATGATCGCCTTATGAGTGAGATCATCTTGATGTCTGATCCGATGGTGGCGGCCGTACCGGTTCGGGAATGCGGCGAGTGGCTTGTGGACGTACGCCGCTGCGGTCAGGTGCTGGTCGACGAGCGGGCCCGGGAGGCTTCCGGGGCGTTCGCCCACCTGCGGGAGGGGGTTCTTGACCGGCTGGTGAAGGCGCAGGCATGCCTTCCTGAGGGGTTCCGACTGCTCTTCGTCGAGGGGTATCGGCCGCCGGCCTTGCAGCGGCATTACTTCGATGGGTATGCGGCTGAGTTGAGGGCTGCCCATCCTGACTGGTCCGCCGAGGAGATCCGCTCGGCGGCGAGTCGTTTCGTGTCCCCGCCCGAGATCGCACCGCACAGTGCGGGGGCAGCTGTTGATCTGACGCTCGCTGATGCCGCAGGTCATGAGCTTGATCTGGGGACCGCCGTGGATGCGAGTCCGGAAGAGAGCGCGGGGGCCTGCTACACCTGTGCCGACAACATCAGCGATGAAGCCCGCGGTCATCGGGGGATTCTGGCAGGCGCACTGGCCGCTGCCGGTTTCGTGAACTATCCAACAGAGTGGTGGCACTGGTCATTCGGGGACCGGTACTGGGCCCTGGCCACGGAAGCCGAGGCTGCTCTTTATGGCCCGACGGATCTCCCATAGTGCGGCACCTCTGCCGCCTGGCCGCACATGATCGTTGATCTTTCCGGGGAGATTGACGGCGTTGTGAGGCAGGCGGAGGTGCGGGGTGCTCATCGTCGACACCGACGTCGTTCGGGTGGAACGCCAGCTGCGGGCTGGTGAGTTGACGTGTCCGGCGTGTGGGGGCGTGCTTGCGCCGTGGGGGTATGGCCGGCCGCGGGAAGTTCGCGGCGATCTCGAGGCTCGCTGGTTCGTACGCCCTCGTCGCTCGCGCTGCACGGGCTGCCAGGTCACGCATCTGCTGCTGCCGGAGGTGTTGTGGCCTCGGCGGATGGATGCGGCCGAGGTGATCGGGGCCGGGCTGGAGATAGCGGCCCTGGGCATGGGGCACCGTCAGGTCGCCGCCCATCTGGGCAGGGCGGAGGACACCGTCCGCGGCTGGATCCGCCGGTTCCGGCGGCGGTCGGAGGAGGTGCGCCGGTACTTCACCGTCGCCCTGGTTGCGCTCGCGGACGATCCGGTGATGCCCGAGCAGGCGGGGACGCCGCTGTCGGATGCCGTCTCGGCCATCGCGGCCGCCCATCGGGCGGCCGCGATGAAGTGGCCGGAGATGAACACGGTGTCGCGATGGGCCTTCGCGGGCCGGGTGATAGACGGCCGGGTGCTGACCTGCACCTCTTGAGCTAGTTGATCAACACGGGTCGCCCCTGGGCGGCGATCGGAGGCGCCGGAAGTCTTGATCATGTCCGTCCGCGACAGGGACGGACGTTGATCGAAATGCGAGGAGAGTCCGCGCATGGCATCGAGCGAGCTATTCCCTGATCCAGGACCTGCTGGATGCGAGCCTGACGACCCGCGAACGCGGCCGTCTGGCACAGGAGTTGGCGGACAAGGAACACACCGATCCGTTCGGCCGGCAAGTACGTGTCTCGCGGGGCACGGTCGACCGCTGGACCCGCGATTACCGCCGCGGCGGGTTCGCCGCGCTGGTTCCAGAGCCGCGCAAGGCGGTCCCGAGGACGCCGCCGGAGGTGCTGGAGCTGGCGGCTGCGCTGAAACGGGAGAACCCCGCCCGGACGGCCGCTCAGATTCAGAGGATCCTGCGGACCACGCAGGGGTGGTCGCCGACCGAGCGCACGCTCCAGCGGCACTTCGTCACTGCCGGGCTGACCGGCATCAGCGGCGATAAGGGCGTGTTCGGCCGGTTCGAGGCCACGAGGGGCAACGAGTTGTGGACCGGCGACGCCCTGCACGGGCCGAAGATCGGCGGGCGGAAGACGTACTTGTTCGCTTTTAGAAGCCGTTGTCTTACCGGATGTGATCACTGAGTTTCCGCTGCTCCGGCATGGTTCCGGCGTCGTTGTGGGAGCGTTCGGGCGATCAGTTCGTCCTCGACGATGCGGAGGTGGCCGGTGGCGTCGGTGATGGGTTTGCTGGAGGAGCGGGAGGCCGCTGCCCGGGTGCGGGTGGAGGAGCTTCAGGCGGAGGCGGACCGGATCCTGTCTGAACTCGCCGTGGCCGAGGCGGTGTTGGAACGTCGGGCGATCGCTCGTGTGGAGCTGGCCGAGGCCCTGGCCGCCCCCGGTGATGCGGTGGATGCGGCCGTGGAGGAGGCGCCGGAGCCGGTGCCGGTGGCCAAAGTGGTGAGGGTCCCGGTCGCGGGGTCGATCGTGTCGCACTTCGCGGACGGGATGACGGTGGAGGCGCTCGCGCCGGATTACCGGCGGATCGTGGAGCTGGTGGAGTCCGGTCCGGAAGGCGGTGAGGGGGTGTCGGCGAAGGAGATCGCGTCCGGGCTGGAGCTGGAGTTGGTGCCGGCGAAGATCGAGGGGGTGCGGTCCAAGGCGAGGCGCCTGGCCGAGCGGGGCTGGCTGGCCGTGTCGCCGTCCGGACGGTTCACGCCGCGGCGGCCCACCGCGACTGTTCGGGCCGCCGCCGGGAAGCCGGGCGGGCGAGGCGCCGGCTCATGAGCATGGCCTGCGAGAAGTAGATGAACGCCTCGCTGCTGGCGGGCAGTGTCTCGAAGTCCCGCACCAGGCGGCGCGAGCGCATCAGCCACCCCAGCGTGCGTTCTACTACCCAGCGTCTCGGGAGTACCACGAACCCCTTCATGTCATCGCTGCGTTTGACGATCTGCAGCGTGAGCTGGAGTTTCTCCTTCGCCCAGGCGACCAGGTGGCCGGTGTAGCCGCCGTCGGCCCACACCAGCGTGATCTTGTGGAACCGTGCCCGCAGGCGGGGCAGCATGACGCGGGCGGCCTGACGGTCGGTGACGTCGGCGGCACACACCAGCACCATCAGCAGCAGGCCCAGGCAGTCCGTGATGACGTGCCGGCGCCTTCCGTTGACCTTCTTGCCGCCGTCATAGCCGCGCGTGGCGGCGGGCACCGAAGCGGCGCCCTTGACCGACTGCGAGTCGATGACCGCCGCGGTCGGCTCCGCCTCGCGGCCCTCGGCCTCGCGGGCCCGGCCGCGCAGCCGGTCGTGGAACTCCTTGACCAGGCCGTGCTCCCGCCACCTGCGGAAGAAGGCATACACCCGGTCCCAGGCAGGGAAGTCGGCTGGCATAGAGCGCCACTTGATGCCGTTGTCGGTGACGTACCGGATCGCATCCAGCATCACGCGGTGGCAGTAGCCCTCCGGCTGCCCGCCGCGGCCCTCCAGCCAGGCCGGCACCGGCATCGCGTCCCGCACCACTGCCCACTCCGCGTCCGTCATGTCCGACGGATACACCGGCACCCTCTCCGGGCGGTCGGCCGCGTTTCCGAACCTGTGCGCGAGACAATCACACGCCGAAACCCGGGAGTTGGACGAGACGGGGACCGTCACGCAAGACTGGAACAACAGGGCCTCCTGGCACTCGAGTGGTCGCAAACCCGAGCTACCAAGGGGCCCTGTACTCATGCATCCACCCGGCCGAGATCACCCGACCAAGCACCGTGTTCGATCAGAACCGCCCTCACGATCGATAGAGATACGGCTTCTTATCGACGACCACAGCCGGGCGATCGTGGGGCACCGGTTCGGGTTCGCCGAGGACACCGTCCGCCTCGCCGCTGCCCTGCGGCCGGCGCTGTCGGCCCGCGGCGTCCCGGAGTCGATCTATGTCGACAACGGGTCTGCGTTCGTGGACACGTGGCTGCTGAGGGCTTGCGCGTCCCTGGCGATCCGGCTCACCCATTCCAAGCCCGGACGGCCGCAGGGCAGAGGGAAAATCGAACGGTTCTTCCGCACGGTCAGGGACCAGTTCCTCGTCGAACTCGACGAGGAACGAGTCGGCCATATCGAGCATCTCGCCGAGCTGAACAGGCTGTTCACCGCGTGGGTGGAGACGGTCTATCACCGCACGGTGCACTCGGAGACCGGGCAGCCTCCGATCGAACGCTGGCTGGGTTCGATTCCCAAGCCGCTGCCGCTGCCCAGCCCCGCTGATCTTCGGGAGGCGTTTCTGTGGTCGGAATTCCGGACGGTGACGAAGACCGTGACGGTCAGCCTGCACGGCAACACCTACGAGGTCGACCCGATGCTGACCGGGATGAGAGTGGAGCTGGTCTTCGACCCGTTCGACCTGACCGAGATCGAGGTAAGGGCGTCGGGCAAGACGGCGGGGAAGGCGGTCCCGCACCGGGTGGGTCGTCACACGCATCCGAAGGCGAGTCCGGAGACACCGGCGGAGCCGGCGCCGTCGACCGGGATCGACTACCTGAAGATCCTCGACGAAACACACACGGCGAACACCGCGAAGGGCATCAACTACTCGTCCCTACTGGACGACGGACGGGGGCAGCGATGATCGACCGCGTTCAGGGGTACTACGGGTTCACCCGCATCCCCTTCGGCCGAGATCTGGCCCCGTCCATGCTGCACCAGCACCACTCTCACCGGGAGGCAGCGGCCCGCATCGCGTGGTGCATCAACAACCGGGCGATCGGCGTGGTGACCGGCGAGGTCGGCTCCGGCAAGACGGTCGCCCTCAAGGGCGCTGTCTCGTCGCTGGACCCGGCCCGGTTCACGGTGATCTACCAGCCCAACCCGGAGGTGGGCATGCGCGGCCTCTATGACCGCATCGTCACCAGCCTCGGCGGCACTCCGAAGTTCCATTTGGCCGCTCTGGCAGTTCAGGCGTCCGCAGCGCTGGCCGCCGAAGTCAATGAGCGGGGCCGGACACCGGCCGTCGTGATCGACGAGTCGCACCTGCTCGACCACCACGAGCTGGACGCGATCCGCATGCTGACCAACTACGAGATGGACTCCACGACGCCGTTCGCGGTGTTGCTGATCGGCCAGCCCACGCTGCGGAAACGGATGAAGCACGGCGTCCTGGCGGCGCTGGACCAGCGGATCGCGATCAGCTACCAGATGCCGACCATGACGAAGGAGGAGACCGCCAGCTACATC
Source organism: Streptomyces flavusporus (assembly GCF_046267975.1). Taxonomy (NCBI): domain Bacteria; kingdom Bacillati; phylum Actinomycetota; class Actinomycetes; order Kitasatosporales; family Streptomycetaceae; genus Streptomyces; species Streptomyces flavusporus. Next base: position 6,227 of record NZ_CP176503.1, read on the forward strand.
AAGCACCACCTGACTATCGCCGGACGGCAGGACACCCTGTTCTCCGACGATGCCGTCGACCTGATCCACCTCCCCAGCCGCGGCCTGCCCCGCTCGGTCAACAACATCGCCTGGCAGTCCCTCATCGCCGCCTTCACCGAGGAGAAAGGCATCGTCGACGAGTCCTCCACCCGCGTCGCCATCACCGAGACGCACGCGACAGAGTGACGACGAAAGCGACACCACGTTCACGACGACCCCGGCGGCCTGACGGCCGCCGGGGTCGTTTCACCTCGTCCCGTCGACAACCAGAACGTCGCCTTCGTGCACATCTTCAGCGTCGCTCAACAGCCATGTCCTCGACCGCGACGCTCAGTTCCGGCACATCAACGCCACGGCCGAGCGGTTTCTGGCCCAAGGTCTGCCGGTAGTGAGCGTGGATGCGAAGAAGAAGGAGCCGATCGGCGGCTTCGCCCGGGCGGGCCGCACCTACCGCCCCAAGGGGGGCGCCGATCACGGCACCGGACCACGACTTCGTGGACCCCGACACCCCGATTGCGATCCCGTACGGCGTCTACGACCTGGGACAGGACACCGGCTGGGTGAACGTGGGCACCGACCGCAACACCGCGGCCTTCGCAGTGGAGTCCATCCGCCGCTGGTGGAACCAACAGGGGTCTTCAAAGTTGAGCGGTGCGGAGGTGTCCGCGGGCCCGGCGGGTGGTGACGCAGCGGGTCCGTAGCCGTTGGTTGTCGGCATCGCGAAGGCCGAACGCGTTGCGGGCGACGAGCTTGATCACGCGGTTGATGCCCTCGCTCTTGGCGTTGCTGTGTCCGGTGTCGATGAATGCGGCGATCTCGGCCCACCAGCGGTCGACGGTGACGGCGAGCTGCCGCACCTCGGGGATGTCGGAGTCCGCGCACCACGTGAGGAATTTCCAGCGGGCGTGGCCGTCTTGGTGGCGGTCGGCGCCGGTTCTCGCCAAGGCGAGGAGGTTGCGCAGGTTCTCCTTGGCGATCCATGCCGTCAACAGGGTCTGGCCGATCGTCCCCTCGCCCAGCAGCGTGTTCCACATCGTGGCGAACTGCTCGTCGGTGAGGTCCTCGCGGTTGCGCAGCAGGCGCCGCCTGGCTTTCCATTCCGGGTCACTGGCGCGTCCGCGTCGGCCGCGCATCTCGGCGGTGGTGCGGCGCCGGACCATGGACAGCATCTTGTTGGCGAGCTGGACGACGTGGAAGTGGTCGACCACGACGGTGGCCTGCGGGAGACCGGTGCGGACGGCGGCGCGGTAGGTGGCCGACATGTCGATGGTCACGTACTCGATGCTCTTTCTCCAGGTCAGCGGGGTGGCGGCGAGCCAGGCGAGCACATCGGCGACGGTGCGGCCCTCGACCTGGCCGAGCAGGCCGCCGGTGCCGAGCGCGTCGGTGAACCCCGTGTGCCACCGATCGCGCGTCAGCATCCACTTGCCCGTGGCGGGGTCCTGTTCCCAGCGCGGCCGTCCGCGCCGGGTCTCGTCGATGCCCAGCACCTTCACCTCGGGCAGCGGGGCCTCGGTGACCTCGCGTGCGACGGCGCGGAAGGCGTCCATCACGGTCGGCCAGGACAGACGCAGATCCCGGGCGGCCTGGATGACGGTGGAGGCGGCGTCGCGTATTCGCCGCCCGGCGGCACCGCGCAGTCGCATGGTGATCCGTGCGCCGGCCGGTAGCTGCGGGATCTGCTCGGTGAAGGACCGGCGCGGGCAGCCGGCCTCCCGGCACCACCAGCGGCGCTTGTGCCAGCGGAACTCCAGTCCGCTCTCGCCGTACGGCAGATCGCGGGGCCGCGTCACCGCCGAGCCCTTCACCCTGGTGGCGAACACCCCGCAGGCCGGGCACGCCCGGGCCCTGTCATCGGCCGTGGCCAGGTGGACCCGGCGTGTCCCGTCCGCCAGCCGCTCGACCCGGACGACGGACACCCCGTCAAGGTCGAGCAGCAACGTCGTATCGTTGAGCAAGCCCGTGGCTCCTGCATGATCGTTCTGCGTAGAGAACAGAAATGATCACGCAGGCCACGGGCACCTTGCGTCCAGGGCCAAGCAGCCCGACCCAACACGGAGCGTGACGCCGTGTCAGCAAACCGAACCAGCGCACCGCTCAACTTCGAAGACCCACCAACAGGGCCAGCAGGACTACCCAGACGCATCCCGGCTGCTGATCACCGCCGACTCCGGCGGGGCGAACTCCGCCGACTCCCACCTGTTCAAGAAGGACCTGGCCGCCCTCGCCGACGAGTGCGGACTGACCATCACCGTCCTGCACTTTCCACCCGGAACACAATGCCGTTGCTTGACTACTGAACTATCGAGGGCTGCAACGTGATGACCTTGGCGGTGATCCGCCGAGTCGGTCGCCGGTCCCGGGTGTTGATCCGGTAGGAGAGCTTCGAGGAGTACTTGGAATCCGGGCGCTTCAGGTGTCGGTCCGCTTCGCGCAGGCGCCTGACGCCGTTGTCGAGCTTCCGATGCACCTTCGCTGCCAGGGCGACCAGGAACTCTTTGATCTTCGTGGGTGTGTCCGAGCATTGGCGGACCACGCTGCGCCGCGCGTGCTTGAGGACCTTGACGAACGAGACCCGGTCCGGATCGATCCCGTTGTCGTCGGCCAGACCTACGATGACCTGCGTGAGGCAGTGGTGCACAGCCAGGTGCGCCCAGACCTCCTGACGCACCAGATCCGGGTCGCCCGAGCGCAGTACCTCGACCGGCCCGCGCCGGAACGTCTTGATCTGTCGGAACGCCGACTCCGCCTCCCATCTCGCATGGTAAAGCCCTGCCAACTCCGCGGCCGGATAAGCGACCGGGTCCATCAGATCGGTCAACAACCTGACCACCTCGCCGCTGTCGACGCGATACTCGATCACCCGGACCAGCACGCCGCCGGGGTGCGCGCCTTTCTGCCCGGCCAGGTTCATCCTCGCCAGGTAGGTGCCATCGGGCAGGTGCTCGACCGGACGAGCCGCGACGCTCGAACGCGCCCGGATCAGCAGATGCGCCTCAGCCCCGGTGTATGCCTTCCACAACGCCACCCCGGGAAAGCCCCGATCCATGATGACCAGCATCCCGGCGGCCGAGTCGGCCATTTTGATCGCCAACTCCGGCTCACCGCCGTTGAACCCGCCCACCGCCGCGTCGATCTGCGCGTGCGTGCCGCACTCGGTCAGCGTCACGACCCTCGCTTGCGGGAAACCCGCGGGCTGGCCGTTCTTGACTGGCCCGCCGAACGCGGCCCGATTAGCCGTCGTATCCGGCACATCCAGCACAAACCCGTCCACCGCAGCCAGACGCATCCCGCGATAAAAGGCGCTCTTCAAACCGACAGGAGCCAACGGGCCAGCCAGCTCACGGAACATCGTTTCCAAGACCAGCGGCCCCAGGCGCCTGCGCGCCCTCGTAAACGAGGACTTGTTGGGGATGCTCCCACTCAACTCCGGAAGGTCGCCGACCAGTTGCTCCGCGACGTCGTCGTAGGAGTCCTGCTGAAACAAGGCCAGGGCGAGCGTGAAGTAGACCATGAACCCGGCCGGCAGGGCACCGGACTTCTTGTCGCGAATTCTGCATTTCTCCAGCACCTCAGCGACGAGCTCTGGAGTCACCCATCGGGTCACCACCCCCAGCCGCACATGATCGGATAACCCCACCCACGGATGCATACCGGGTCCAACGACCGCGCTCCTGCAACGTCACCGCGAACTGCTTGCCACACGCAAGCAACGGCATTGACCCGGAACATCGAAGGTCGGGTAGCCGGAGGGATTCGCACCCTCCGGCTCCCACAGATCCGTACGTGACGATCTCTCGTCATACGGCTCTTGTCGTCCTGATCACCAGGCCAAGGAGGGGGAACTGACCCACCTCCACTGCGCGAACATCCCCGGGCGGCGCTTGGCTGCCCTCTGGAGGGCCGCTATGGCCTTCCTCATCGCGCGAAACCGTCTGTACTTGTTGCGGAGCCAGCGCACCAGGTAGGCGTTGATGCGCATCAGGAGCGGATACAGGGCCGATCGGTAGAACCGGCCGTAGTACTGCATCCAGCCCGCGACGATCGGATTGATCCGCTGCGCGAGTTCTTCCACGGTGAGGTTGACCCGCCGGTGGAGCCGCCAGGAACGGACTTCCTCGCCGAGTCGTTTGAGGGCATCGTTGCTGATCGCGGGACGGAACGACCATCTGATGCGGCCGTTCTTGTCCCGCATTTGGCGCTGTTGGAACGTGAACCCCAGGAACGTGAAAGACGTGTGCTCGTACGAGCCGCGCCGCAATCCGTCCTGGCAGTACACGATCCGGGTCTTGGCCGGGTGCAGACGCAGCCCGACCTCGGCCATCCTCTCCGAGAGCGCGGCCAGCACCTGGCGGGCCTGGCGCTCGGTGACGCAGTGCACGACCGCATCGTCCGCATAGCGTTCGAACGAGACAGCAGGGAACTCCCGGGCCATCCAGACGTCGAACGCGTAGTGCAGGAACAGGTTCGCCAAAACGGGAGAAACCAGAGCGCCTTGCGGCGTCCCGCACTCCCGCCCCAGCAGGGTGCCGTCGGGCATCTTGAGCGGGGCAGCAAGCCACCGCCGCACATACAACTTCACCCAAACGGCGTCGGTGTGCGCTTCCACCGCCTTGACCAGGAGGTCCCAGGGCACACTGTCGAAGAACTGGGAGATGTCGAACTCGACTACCCAGTCCCGTTTCCAGCTGCGTTCCCGACACTTCTCCACGGCATCCAAGGCGGACCGTCCGGGCCGGTATCCGAAGCTGTCCGGATGGAAAATAGGATCCACCCGTCGCACCAAATGCCGGGCCACGACGGTCTGAGCCACACGATCAGCGACAGCGGGAATCCCGAGGATTCTCTCGCCGCCGCCATGCGGCTTAGGAATGGCCACCGCACGCACCGGCGGAGGAAAGTAGGAGCCTGACGACATCCTGTTCCAGACCTTGTAGAGGTTGTTCTTCAGGTCCTTCTCGAAGTCGGCGATACTCTGCCCGTCCACTCCCGGTGCTCCCCTGTTTGCCCTGACTTCCTCCCATGCTTCCTTGACTTCCCACTTAGAAATCTCAAACGGCTTGGCCTGTGACTTCAACTGGCTCACCGAACTCCTCCCGGACACCGTCCGGTTGATGCGATCAACACAGTCACGGACGACCCGGCCCCTTCGCTCCACCCCCATTACAGGGGCTTCTCCACTACTACGAGCCGGTCCGCCGGCGCGTTCCGCATCGGTACTCGGCCCCTTCACGGCACAACCGCTCGGGGTGCTCCCTCTCGCCGCCCCTACCAGAACGAGCTGTATCGGTACGCGCCTTCTCCTGTTCCACATGACCGCGGCAGATCAGGTTCACGTCGTCTCCATGCCGGACACCGCCTGGCCAGTCGGCGGGCTCCCGCCAGGCTTATCCCGGGACGGTTCCAAGCTCCCCGGTTTTGATGTCGTCGGTAATCTTTTCGACACGTCAGCAACGATTCACTTGCGTTCGTCTCCCTGATCCCCACCTGACGCCTGCACGGCGCCTTTTCCTCATCGCTCACCACGACAGTCTTCGGCTAACGCGGCATGAGGCGGTTTGAAGCCTCCCCCCGCAGGGCGACTTCGAAGGGCCAATCCTTCATCGGTCACGCAGCACTGCTTCAAGCAACTCGTCCTACATCGAATTTCCCTCTGCATTCAGGACACACTGGAACAAGATCGAGCACCGCCTGTTCTCCCGGATCACCCACAGCCTGCGCGGACGGTCCCTGACCAGCTACGAGGGCCTGCTCCAGAGCATCGCAGCCACCCGCACCAGCACCGGCCTGACCGTCAACGCCGCCCTCGACGAGAACGACTACCCCACCGGCCGCACGCTCACCAAGGACGAGCGCAAGGCGGTCCTGCAGCGCATCCAGCGGGATGCCTTCCACGGGGAGTGGAACTACGCTATCGCCCCATACGGTCCCCAGATGGCACCGCCACCCGAGCCGGACCGGGCGAAGGCACCGCCGATCCCGGCCGAGGCCACCTTCCTGCTCACGCACCCCGCCCTGACCGGCATGTGCCGCGAGCTGTTCGACCGGCTCGTGGAGGAACTCGAACCCTGTCGCCGGGTCCTGGCCGAGGCGGAGCGGGAGAAGAGGAAGGGCCTCAATCGGCGCGGCTACAACCCCGGCTTCGGCTTCCTCGACCACCGCCACCGCGTCCTGGCCGCCGTCCTGAGCCGCCGCGACACCGTCACCCTCACTCTGACGGCCCGACTCCTCGGCCGGGACCGCAACACCCTGAGCTACCACGCCCACCGAACCATGCCCCTGCTTGCCTTCGCCGCGGCCCCCGACATCACCGCAGCCATCACCCAGCCCCGGCGAACCCACCCACCCCGAACGATCGACGCCCTCCAGAACGCGATCGCTGACTACGAAAGCAACATCAAGTCAGGCAGTAGATAGTTGACGGCTCCTGAACCGCTTCCAGTTCATTGAGGACCACCACCGCGCCTGGGGCGTGAAGCGGTTGTGCGCCGTGCTGGAGGTCGCCCGCTCCAGCTTCTACAAATGGCGGGCCGGCCGTGAGGCCCGTGCCGCGCGCGAGCGGGCCGAAGTCGTGCTTGCCGAGCGGATCCGGGCCGTGCACGCCGAGTGGGACGGCACCTACGGCCGCCCCCGGATCACCTCCGAGCTACGCGACGAGGGCGAGCGTGTGAACCACAAGCGCGTCGGGCGGGTGATGCGGAAGTTCGGTATCGCCGGGCTGCGGCTGCGCAAGCGCCAGGTCACCACCGTGCCCGAACCGTCCGCCACCCCGGTGCCGGACCTGTTCCAGCGCGACTTCACCGCGAGCGCACCGAACACCAAGTACGTCGGGGACATCACGTACTTGCCTGTGGGCGACAGCGAGTTCCTGTATCTGGCGACGGTGATCTACTGCTTCTCGCGCCGCCTGGTGGGCTGGTCAATCGCCGACCACATGCGCACCGAGCTGGTCACTGACGCGCTCCGGGCTGCCGCCCGGACGCGGGGCAGCCTGGCCGGCGCCGTTTTTCACAGCGATCACGGGGCGCAGCCCGGACTCAACCGGTCGTCGCAACACCGGCTTGCTGGACCGATAGTGGATGCTCGTTGAGGGCTTCGGCGGGTGTCTTCCAACCGCGGGTTTTGCGGGGCCTGTTGTTGAGTGCGAGAGCGACGGCCTCGAGTTCGTCGGCCTGCCATCGCGACAGGTCCGTGCCCTTGGGGAAGTATTGCCGAAGGAGTCCGTTGGTGTTCTCGTTCGTGCCGCGTTGCCAGGGGCTGTGCGGGTCGGCGAAGTAGACCTGCAGCCCGGTGTCGATGCGGAGTTGGGCATGCTGGGCCAGCTCCTTGCCGCGGTCCCAGGTCAGTGAGCGGCGCAGCTGTTCGGGCAGCGTGGTGATCGTGGTGGCGATGGCGTCTTTGACGGCCTCGGCGCCGCGGCCGGCCAGTGCCGGGCCGTTCTTCACCCGCGGCTCGACGCCGTAGCCGTCCATCCGGGGCAGGTGTAGCAGCATGGTGAACCGGGTTGTGCGCTCCACGAGCGTGCCGATCGCGGAGCGGCCGGTGCCGATGATGAGATCACCCTCCCAGTGGCCCGGGACCGCGCGGTCCTCGGCCTCAGCGGGCCGCTCGCTGATCATGACGTCGGCTGTGACGTGGCCGTTGGCGCGCTTGCGGGAGCGTGCTCGCGGGACACGCAGTGCACGTCCGGTGCGCAGGCAGGTGACCAGTTCGCGCTTGAGTGCTCCGCGTCCCTGGATGTAGAGGGCCTGGTAGATCGCCTCGTGTGAGATGCGCATGGAGTCATCATCGGGGAAGTCGGCCTTGAGCCGGTTGGAGATCTGCTCCGGACTCCACGACGTTGCCCACCGGCGGTCCTGACGCCGGGGCTTGTTCCGCCCTTTCCACTGTGGTTCCTGCGGCCCTGCTACCGGTGTTCCGTCCGGGAAGCGGATGTCTCCGGCCAGCCGGTCCTGCACGTACTCGCGCAGCCGCTCGTTGGCCACCAGCTTCGGTGTCTTCGGGCGCCGTGCCACCAGCTCGGCCTTCCACTGCGCGATCGAGGCACGGTAGTTGAGCTGTCCGCCGCGTGTGGCCGCGTTGCGCCGCAGCTCCCGGGAGATGGTCGACGGCGACCTGCTCAGCCGGCGCGCGATCTCGCGGACCCCCTCGCCCTGGGCCTTGAGTAGCGCGATCTCCTCACGTTCCTCGAACGACAGATACCTGCCCGATGGTGGGCTGAGCTGGATCGACGGCATGCCGCCACGCTCGCGGAACCACCGTGAACCGACCGGCCCCGACACACCGCACGCGATCGCCGCGTCCTCGCTGGTCAGCCCTTCGGCGATCTTCACCCAGAATGCTCGCTCCACGTCCCGGCGGATCGGAGGCCGTCCCGGCGAACGCATCGCCGGACGCCCCGTCAACGTCGTCATCCAGCCCTCTGGTCTTCCCACGCAACACCTCCATGATCAGGTGTTGCGACGACCAGTTGAATCCACCCAGTACACCTCCCGTCAGTTCGCCGAAGCATGCGCCGAGTTGGGGGTGCGGCAGTCGATGGGAGCGGTCGGCACCTCGGCGGACAACGCGTTGGCCGAATCGTTCAACGCCGCTCTCAAACGCGAGACACTGCGCGGTGCCCGCCGCTTCGACCGCGCCCGCGCCTGCCGCTTGGCGGTCTTCCGCTGGACCACGCGCTACAACACCCGCCGACGACACTCGGCGAACGGACAGCAGGCGCCGATCGCCTACGAACAGCAGTCAGCTACCCTGACACTTGCCGCATAACGACACGAACAGGTGTCCACCCTTCGGGGACAAGGCCCAAGGCCAGGTAGTTAGCGTTCTCGCAGGTCACACAAGGTAGTTGACGCATTTTAGGCAGAGAGCAACGGAGCTCGTTGGTACAGGCAGTCGACCAAGACAGCTTGTCTCCGAGGAGCTCCGTTGCCGTTTCATTGTGTCCTGCCGTCCACTCTGACAGCCATCACCCGTACGGTCACTGTGGCCGCGGGCCGGTTCGCTCCTGGTCATCTGGGGGAGTTGACCCCTGTCGTGCCGTTCGAGCTCGTCGACGCGGTCTTGGAGGAGACGCGGACGGTGCAGCAACGGCTGCGCGATCTGCCGTCGCGGGTCGGGGTCTACTTCCTGCTCGCGATGTGTTTGTTCCCCGAGGTCGGCTACCGGCTGGTGTGGGACAAGCTGACGGCCGGTCTGGCCGGGATGCCGGTCGTCACGCCGACTCCGAAGGCACTGCGGGATCTGCGCCGCAGGCTGGGGGCCGCGCCGGTGCGGGCGCTGTTCGGCGTACTCGCGGGGCCGCTGGCCCGGCCGGCAACTCCGGGCGTGCGGTTCGGTCCGTACCGGACAGTGTCGTTCGACGGCTGCAGTTCGCAGAAGGTTCCCGACACCGCACGCAACCGTGCCTGGCTGGGGCGGACGTCCCACCACGGCTATCCCACGCTGGAGTTGATGACGCTGGTCGAGACCGGGACACGGGCCCTTGTCGGTGCGGTGTTCGGGCCCACCGCCGAGGGCGAGACCAGCTATGCCGCACGCCTGCTGCACCTGCTGAGGCCGGACATGCTGGTGCTGTGGGACAAGGGGTTCGACAGCAACGACTTCCTTGCCCGGGTCGCCGCGACCCGCGCCCAGGTGCTGGGCCGACTGCGCGCCAACCGGCGCACCCCGGTCCTGGCCCGTCTCGCCGACGGCTCCTACCTGTCCGTCATCGGCGGCGTGCGGGTGCGGGTCATCGACGCGCAGATCACGGTGACGTGCGCGGACGGCACCGTCTTCACCGGCGCCTACCGGCTGGCCACCACCCTCACCGATGCTCGCCGCTACCCCGCCGCCACACTGACCGGCCTCTACCACCAGCGGTGGGAACACGAATCGGCGTACTACGCCCTGCGTCACACGATCATGGGTGGACGTCTGCTGCGTTCAGGCGACCCAGCCGGCGTCGAGCAGGAGATGTGGGCGCTGCTGACGCTCTACCAAGCGCTGCGAACCATCATGATCGACGCCGCCGAGTCCCGTCCGGGCACCGACCCGGACCGCTGCTGCTTCACCGTCGCCTTCCAGACTGCCCGCGACCAAGTTGTCCAGGCCACCGACATCGTCCCCGCAGATGCTGCACCGGCCAGCCTCATCGGACTGATCGGGCGCCGAGTCCTGGCCCGTCTCCTGCCGCCCCGTCGACCGCGGGTCAGCACCCGCAAGGTCAAATCGCCAATCTCCCGATACAGCGAGCGACGCGACGACGGCCGACCGGACACCAGCCGCACCGTCACCCACCTCGACGTCACCGTCCTTGAGCCAGTGGATCCCCAGCCCGCGCTGCCCACAACCTCCCGGGATGATCGGCACACCGCCCCCGCCGCGCGTCGCCGCCACCGCATCCTGGCCCTGCTCCAGCAAGACCCCGCCCGCCTGTGGCGCCCCCGCGACATCGCCACTCACTTCGGCGACATCACTCTGGACACCATGTACAGACAACTCAACCGCTGGGCCGCCGACGGACTCATCCACAAGATCGGCCCCGGCCTCTATGGCGCCGCAGCATGGTCCCCAACTCACTTGCAATAAGCCGACGTTCGCTAACTACCCGGCCTTGGGACAAGGCCCCTGGTTTTCCCATGGACCGATGCCCAGGAAAAGGCCTCCCTGTATGCCAGGGCTCTCTGTCACGACGATGGATTCCGCAAGGCGCCTTCGCACACGAAAGGCCGCCTCCGACACATGGCGAATCGCGACTCTGACGGAGAGAACATGCGTGACTACACCAAGCTGTACATCGACGGCGCCTGGCGCGAGCCCCTCGACGGCTCAGTCGTCGATCTGACCGACCCCGCGACCGGCGAGGTGTCCGGCCGGGTGGCGCTCGGCGCCGAGGCCGACGTCGACCTGGCGGTCGCCGCGGCCAACCGGGCATTCCCCTCTTTCTCCCGGACCACCCGCCAGGAGCGTATCGACCTGCTGGAGCGGATCGCCGACGAGTACGAGCGGCGCGCCGAGGACATGGCCCAGGCGGTCACCGCCGAGCTGGGCTGTCCGCTGCCGCTGTCCCGTGCCATGCACGTTGCCGCCGGGCTGATCCAGTTCCGGGCCGCTGCCCAGGTGCTCAAGACGTTCGCGTTTACCGAAGACCGTGGCACCACCCACATCCGCAAGGAAGCCATCGGCGTGGCGGCTCTGATCACTCCGTGGAACTTCCCCGCCCTTCAGCCGGCCGGCAAGACCGCCTCGGCGCTCGCGGCGGGCTGCACCGTCGTCCTCAAGCCGGCTCAGCTGGCTTCGTACTCGGCTGTCGTCCTGGCCGAGATCCTGGAGGCCGCCGGCGTCCCCGCAGGTGTCTTCAACCTCGTCACCGGCCGCGGCTCGGTGATCGGAAACGCGCTTGCCTCGCACCCCGACGTCGCCGTCGTGTCCTTCACCGGCTCGGGTGAGGCCGCGCTCCAGGTGAACGCCGCCGCGGCCAAGAGCGCCAAGCGCGTGGCCACCGAGCTCGGCGGCAAGTCGCCGCAGGTGATCATGCCTGATGCGGATCTGGACGTTGCAGTCGACACGGTGCTCACCTGGCTGATGGCCAACACCGGCCAGATCTGCAGTGCGCCGAGCCGGACCCTGGTGCCGCGCGAGCGGCTGGAGGAGTTCCTGTCCGTGCTGCTCCCGCGGGTGGAGGCGCTCCAGGTCGGCGACCCGCGCGCGGAGGGCACCGACATGGGCCCGCTGATCTCCGGCGAGCAGTGGCGGACCGTCCAGCACTACATCCAGGCCGGCCTGGATGAGGGGGCCCGGCTGCTCACCGGAGGCCTGGGCAAGCCGGATGGCCTGGAGAACGGGCACTTCGTCAAGCCCACGGTGTTCTCCGGGGTCACCAACGACATGACCATCGCCCAGGAAGAGATCTTCGGCCCGGTGATGTCGATCATCACCTACGACACGGTGGACGAGGCTATCCAGATCGCCAACGACACCCGGTACGGCCTCGCCGGTTATGTCACCGGCAGCGATCTTGCGGACGCCGCGGACGTCGCGTCCCGGATCGAAGCGGGCTACGTGATCATCAACAACGCCGAGTTCGACTGGACCGCGCCCTGGGGCGGTTACAAGGAGTCGGGCAACGGCCGCGAATGGGGCCCCGACGGCATGCAGGAGTACCTGGAGACCAAGGTCGTCCTGGGCCGCTGACGGCCGACGCTGGATTCCCACCGGAGATGGCAAGAGCATGAACGTCGGCAAGCTGGCCGCCCCCGAGCTCCGGGGGCGCCGGCACCCCACCCAGCATCACCGGCCGCACCGCCCCTGGCACTTTCGAACTGTGGTCGGCGTCGTCTTCGTGGTCATGGCCGCCAGCAGCGCGCCGTCTCCGCTGTACGGTCTCTACCAGCAGCAATGGCACTTCGGAACGACCACTTCGACGATCGTCTACGCCTGCTACGCCCTCGGCGCGATCCTGACCCTGCTGCTGGCCGGGGGCCTGGCCGAGCACCTGGGCACCCAACGGACGATCGTGGTGGCACTGGCCACCATCGTCGTCAGCTTCCTGACATTCCTCCTGGCCACGGGGGCGTGGGCGCTGTGCCTGGCCCGCCTGATCCAGGGCGTCGCGGTCGGGTTGCTCACCAGCAGCGCGGGCTCGGCCCTGGCCGACCTTCACCGGGACCGCAGTCACCAGGCAGCGGCGGCGGCCAACAGCGCGGCGACCTCGACAGGCATCGCGCTGGGCGCGGTGTTCTCCGGCCTCGCCGTCCAGTTCGCTCCCGCACCGCTGGTCACCCCGTTCGTCGTGCTGACCGTCCTGTCCCTCGGCGGTCTCGCCCTGGTGCGGGCGATTCCCGCCTGGCAGATCGCGCCCGAACGGCTCAGGCCCTGGCGCCCCCGGGTGCTGCGGCTGGGTGCGGAGCCGCGCGGGATCCTGCTCCGGGTGGCCCCCATCGTGACGGCCGGCTGGGCGGTCGTCGGCCTGTACCTGGCACTGGGGGTCGACCTGGTCGCCGGCCTGCTGCACACCACCGACAGGGCACTGTCCTCGCTGGTCATCCTCGTGGTGCAGGGCTGCGGCGGCATCGCTCCGATGCTGCTGCGCAGGCTCGGGGACCGGGCGGCATCGGTGACGGGGTGCGCGCTGCTCGTCGCCGGGGTCGGGGTGTCCGTGATCGGCTACGACACCGCCCACGCCCTGTTGTTCTTCTCCGGCGCGGCGATCACCGGTGCGGGCTTCGGCCTGACCTTCATGGGGTCCACCAGCACCGTGACGGCGGCGATGATCGCCAAGGGCTACCCCCAGCTCCTGCCGGGGTTCTTCGCCCTGGCCTACCTGGCGGTGAGTGTGCCGGTGGTCGCCCTGGGCGCCGCTGCTTCCCGCTTCGGCGTCGCCGCCGCCTTCTCGGGGTTCGGACTGCTCGTGGCGCTGCTCGCCATGGTGGCAGGCGCCGTCGCTGTCCGCCGGGGTCGGCCCAGCCGGGAAGGGCCGCTGCCGGCCACAGAGAGCAGTAAATGCTGCTCCCATCGCAGCGATACGAAAATTCGCTGCATCCAACCCGATTTTTCTAAGTAGTTGTTGTCGTTCCGATCTTGAGGGGTGTGCGTCGAACGGGGGTCCCGATCGGGTGATCGACACTGGCCGCGGGCATGAAGGCAGACACCTCACGATGCCAAGGTGTCAAGCTGCGGCGGCGAGTTCGGCGGGGAACGCGGTGTCCTCGTCGAACAGCTTGCGGTGCTGCAGGCAGTGGTAGAGCTGGCCGATCATGCGGTTGAAGAGGTTGTGCTGAGCGGCTGCGTGCCAGTCGCCGTGCTCGCGTCGTCGCCGGTAGTGGGCGTTGGCTCCGGCGGGCGCTCGGAGTGAGGCGAAGGCCCAGAGATAGCCGGCGTGGTTGAGCCGGTCGTTCTTCACCCAACGGCGCGTGATGGCCGACTTCTTGCCGGAGGCCCTGGTGATGGGCGAGGAGCCGGCGTATGCCTTCAGTCCGCGGGCGTCGGCGAAGCGGGTGCGGTCGTCCCCGATCTCAGCGAGGATCCGAGCGGCGAGCTGGATGCCGAGCCCGGGGAAGCTCAGCAGGATCTCGGCGTCCGGGTGCTGAGGGAACGCTTCCTCCACCGCCTCGGCGAGGTCGTCTGCGGCGGTGCAGGCGGCTTCCAGCTGGATGAGGAGGGCGAGCATCTGCTTGCCGAGCGCGTCCTCGACCAGCGGCGGCTGGTGGGCCCACTCAGCGCGGAAGACCTCGCGGAGCCGGTCGGCCTCGGCGACGATGCCACGCTTGCGGCCGGCTCGCTTGAGCGCGGCCTGGAGCTGGGTGCGGGTCAGCCGCGCGGCCCGAGAAGGGGTCGGTGCGGCCTTGAGGAGTTCGCGGGCCTCCGAGCGGCACAGGCCGTTGGTCCAGGTGGCGAAGGCGTCGAGGGCAGCGGGGTAGTACTCGCGCAGCAGGGAACGGAGCTGGTTGGCGATCTGCTGCCGGTTCCAAAGGGCGTCCTGCTGGGCGCGGGCGAGGACGGCGATCGCGCGTCCGAGTTCGCTGTCCTGGGGCAGCGGCCGGTGGACGTGCATGTCGGTGCGCAGGATGTTCGCCAGGACCAGGGCGTCGCCTGGGTCGGACTTCTTGCGCGAGACCGAGTGGCGGTCGCGGTAACGGGCGGCCGCCATCGGGTTGATCGCGAACACCTTCCGCTTCCCGGTCCGCAGCACCGCGACCAGCAGGCCACGGGAGGTCTCGATCGCCACCGGGATCGGGGTCTCCTCGGTGTCGCCGTACTCGGCGAGCAGCTCCAGCAGGATCCTGTAGCCGGCCGCGTCGTCGGTGATGTGCCGCTTGGCCACCAGCGCGCCCGTGTCGTCCACCAGGGCGACGTCATGGGTACGTTCCGCCCAGTCGATTCCGCAGTAGATCAAGGTGTTCCCTCCCCGATGTGTAGATGTTTGCGCTGGTCACGAGCGCATGCGGGCCACGCGAGCGACCTAATCCCAGGCATCAACCGCTCTGCGGACGTGCCTCCACCTCACTAGCCGTTCGTGGCACCAGCGCACCTCACGGGGCCTCGGTCTTCGCAGGAGCTCAAACGGCTCGGGCGTAACAAGAGGTCACCATGCGGCGGGCTCGCACCACCAACACCAACGAGTGATCAGGTGGTGGGTGTTGACGGTCGAAGGCGTCGAGTGCTGCCCCTTCTTTGAAGAGACCTCGAAGGGTCGGGTGCCAACAAGACGTCCGCCTCGACGCCCACGACCGTCAGCTTCCTCGTCGTGGTGGCGGCCGCGGAGACGTCGAACGCCGTCGCTCTGCCTTGAGACATCAAGGCCGGGGCCTCTGAGAGGGCGTTTGATGTAGACGAATTGCCGTTTATTTCCTAGTAAGTTCCTCGCCAGGTTGGTGTGGTCTCGTCCGTTATGCGCTTGGTGAGGTTGTCGATCGAGGCGATGTGGATCATGGCTTCGGAGCTGGCGGGCAGGGTCTCGTAGTCGCGGGTGAGGCGGCGGTGCATCATGATCCATCCGATACTCCGCTCCACGACCCAGCGTCTTTTGACGACATGAAAGCCGCGGATTTCGGGGTTTCTGTTGACGACTTCGACGTCGATTCCGAGGTTGGCTCCGTGCTCGATGACGGCGTTTTTGAAGCCGGTGTCGACCCACGCCTTTGAGATGGTGGGGTAGGTCTTCTTGGCCTGGTCGAGGAGTTGTATTCCTACGGCGTTTTCCGACAGGCTTGCGGCGGTGACGGTTACGGCGAGGAGTAGGCCGAGTGTGTCGGTGATGATGCCCCGCTTCCTACCGACGATCTTCTTTGCGGCATCGGTTCCCTGGCTGGTCAGGGGTACGTTGGTGGAGGTCTTGACGCTCTGGGTGTCGATCACGGAGGCGGTCGGTTCGGGTTTGCGGCCTTCCTTGACGCGGGCCAGGCCGGTGAGGTCGTAGTTGAGCTGGGCGAGGATTCCTTCGTCGCGCCAGGCGGCGTAGTAGGCGTAGACGGTGCCGTGGTTCGGGAAGTCATGCGGGAGGTATTTCCAGGGTATTCCCGTGCGGTTGACGTACAGGATTGCGTTGAAGACATCGCGCAGTTCGACCTGGGCCGGCTGGCCGGTGGGTCTGCGGTCGAGTCGGGCTTTCCTCCAGGCGGATAAGGTCGGTTCGATCAACGCCCATCGGGCGTCGGACAGGTCGCTGGGGTACGGCTTGCGCTGGCTCACGAAAGGGCTCTTACACGAACAGCACCGCTGACAGCGGTACTTGACCGGCTGGGCGTTTCCATGACGTCCATAGACCAGACGGAATCTGGGTGCGGTAAATAGGCGCCCTCTGAGAGGGCGTTTGATGTAGACGAATTGCCGTTTATTTCTTAACGCACCTCAGTACTGCACTCTCGCCTCTCATGCGACAAGCCCGTCCGCGACTAGTAAGTTCCTCGCCAGGTTGGTGTGGTCTCGTCCGTTATGCGCTTGGTGAGGTTGTCGATCGAGGCGATGTGGATCATGGCTTCGGAGCTGGCGGGCAGGGTCTCGTAGTCGCGGGTGAGGCGGCGGTGCATCATGATCCATCCGATACTCCGCTCCACGACCCAGCGTCTTTTGACGACATGAAAGCCGCGGATTTCGGGGTTTCTGTTGACGACTTCGACGTCGATTCCGAGGTTGGCTCCGTGCTCGATGACGGCGTTTTTGAAGCCGGTGTCGACCCACGCCTTTGAGATGGTGGGGTAGGTCTTCTTGGCCTGGTCGAGGAGTTGTATTCCTACGGCGTTTTCCGACAGGCTTGCGGCGGTGACGGTTACGGCGAGGAGTAGGCCGAGTGTGTCGGTGATGATGCCCCGCTTCCTACCGACGATCTTCTTTGCGGCATCGGTTCCCTGGCTGGTCAGGGGTACGTTGGTGGAGGTCTTGACGCTCTGGGTGTCGATCACGGAGGCGGTCGGTTCGGGTTTGCGGCCTTCCTTGACGCGGGCCAGGCCGGTGAGGTCGTAGTTGAGCTGGGCGAGGATTCCTTCGTCGCGCCAGGCGGCGTAGTAGGCGTAGACGGTGCCGTGGTTCGGGAAGTCATGCGGGAGGTATTTCCAGGGTATTCCCGTGCGGTTGACGTACAGGATTGCGTTGAAGACATCGCGCAGTTCGACCTGGGCCGGCTGGCCGGTGGGTCTGCGGTCGAGTCGGGCTTTCCTCCAGGCGGATAAGGTCGGTTCGATCAACGCCCATCGGGCGTCGGACAGGTCGCTGGGGTACGGCTTGCGCTGGCTCACGAAAGGGCTCTTACACGAACAGCACCGCTGACAGCGGTACTTGACCGGCTGGGCGTTTCCATGACGTCCATAGACCAGACGGAATCTGGGTGCGAGATGCGGAGTAAATAGGCGCCGAGGCTGGAGCCTGGAAGGCCGTGAAACTGCACGTAGGGCGTGAATCACTCCAAAGAGATCACGCCGCAAGAACGACGCAACACCGCAAGCCATACCTAAATGCCCACTCAGAGGTCGTTTTCACCTGATTTACGCCACTTAACGCACCTCAGTACTGCACTCTCGCCTCTCATGCGACAAGCCCGTCCGCGACGAGGCGAGAGCAATCGCCCATACGGCACGTCTTGGAGCGAGACGGACTTCAGGGAGTGAGACTGGCAATTCGGGCTGCCGCGGGATCTCACCGGCCGCATGGGTGCAGTGACGCCTCGGAAGTCACACCGCGACGGCGAAGCTATCTGGGATGAAACAGACTTCACCGATGAAAACGACCTCTGAGAGGGCGTTTGATGTAGGCGAATTGCCGTTTATTTCCTAGTAAGTTCCTCGCCAGGTTGGTGTGGTCTCGTCCGTTATGCGCTTGGTGAGGTTGTCGATCGAGGCGATGTGGATCATGGCTTCGGAGCTGGCGGGCAGGGTCTCGTAGTCGCGGGTGAGGCGGCGGTGCATCATGATCCATCCGATACTCCGCTCCACGACCCAGCGTCTTTTGACGACATGAAAGCCGCGGATTTCGGGGTTTCTTTTGACGACTTCGACGTCGATTCCGAGGTTGGCTCCGTGCTCGATGACGGCGTTTTTGAAGCCGGTGTCGACCCACGCCTTTGAGATGGTGGGGTAGGTCTTCTTGGCCTGGTCGAGGAGTTGTATTCCTACGGCGTTTTCCGACAGGCTTGCGGCGGTGACGGTTACGGCGAGGAGTAGGCCGAGTGTGTCGGTGATGATGCCCCGCTTCCTACCGACGATCTTCTTTGCGGCGTCGGTTCCCTGGCTGGTCAGGGGTACGTTGGTGGAGGTCTTGACGCTCTGGGTGTCGATCACGGAGGCGGTGGGTTCGGGTTTGCGGCCTTCCTTGACGCGGGCCAGGCCGGTGAGGTCGTAGTTGAGCTGGGCGAGGATTCCTTCGTCGCGCCAGGCGGCGTAGTAGGCGTAGACGGTGCCGTGGTTGGGGAAGTCGTGCGGGAGGTATTTCCAGGGGATTCCGGTGCGGTTGACGTACAGGATTGCGTTGAAGACATCGCGCAGTTCGACCTGGGCCGGCTGGCCGGTGGGTCTGCGGTCGAGTCGGGCTTTCCTCCAGGCGGATAAGGTCGGTTCGATCAACGCCCATCGGGCGTCGGACAGGTCGCTGGGGTACGGCTTGCGCTGGCTCACGAAAGGGCTCTTACACGAACAGCACCGCTGACAGCGGTACTTGACCGGCTGGGCGTTTCCATGACGTCCATAGACCAGACGGAATCTGGGTGCGAGATGCGGAGTAAATAGGCGCCGAGGCTGGAGCCTGGAAGGCCGTGAAACTGCACGTAGGGCGTGAATCACTCCAAAGAGATCACGCCGCAAGAACGACGCAACACCGCAAGCCATACCTAAACGCCCACTGAGAGGGCGTTTAAAGGGCCTGTCGATGAATTAGTGCGTCTCTTGCGGTAGTTGGGCTCGTTGATGCGGTATGGGGCGCTTCGATGGGTCGATCGGGTCGTTGCAGGAGAAGCTGGAGGCGGTGACGCCGCATCTGAACGAGCGGCAGCGCCGGATCCTGTACGCCGCGGAGGCCCGGCAACTCGGGCACGGCGGGATCGCTGCGGTGGCACGGGCCGCGGGCGTCTCGAAGGGCTGCGTCAGCCGCGGCCTGGCCGATCTCGCTGCGGGCGAGGAACCGGACGGGCGGGTGCGACGGCCGGGGGCGGGCCGCCCCGCCCTGGCGACAAAGGACCCGGGTCTGATGCCGGCCCTGCTGGAGCTGGTCGAAGACAGCACGCAGGGCGATCCGATGAAGCCGCTGACGTGGACGACGAAATCGTTGCGCCGCCTCGCGGACGAGCTCGCCGCCCAGGGCCGGAAGGCGGGCCGCGACACCGTCGCGGCCCTGCTGAAGGCGGCCGGGTTCAGCCTGCGCGGCAACGCGCGGGTGCTGGCCGGCAGCCACCACCGGGACAGGGACGCACAGTTCCGGCACCTCAACGACACGGTGGCCGAGTTCCTCCACGCCGGGGACCCGGTGATCAGCGTGGACACCAAGAAGAAGGAACTGATCGGCCCCTTCGCCCGGCCTGGGCGCGAGTGGGCCCCGCCGGGCGCCCCGGTCAAGGTCCTCGACCACGACTTCCCCTCACACGCGACCGGCACCGCGATCCCCTACGGCATCTACGACCTGGGCCGCAACACCGGCTTCGTCGTGGTGGGCACCGACCACGACACCGCCGCGTTCGCCGCCTCCTGCCTGCGTCGCTGGTGGCGGGAAGAAGGACGGGCCGCATACCCGCACGCGAAGCGTCTGCTGATCACCGCGGACGGCGGTGGGTCCAACAGCTCCCGCGCCAAGGCATGGAAGGCCAACCTCGCCGTCCTCGCCACCGAGACCGGCCTCGAGATCAGCGTGCGCCACCTACCGCCGGGAACATCAAAATGGAACCGGGTCGAGCACCGCCTGTTCTCCTTCATCTCCCTCAACTGGCGCGCCCACCCGCTGACCAGCTACGAGACCGCCCTGAACCTGATCTCGGCGACCACCACCCGCACCGGGCTGTCCGTCACCGCGCGCCTGGACACCGGCAGCTACCCCACGGGGATCGAGATCAGCGAGCAGCACGCAGCCGCCCTGACCATCCGCCCCGATACCTTCCACGGGGAGTGGAACTACACCATCCCACCCCAACCCGGACTCCCCGACGTCCCGCTCCATCCGCCCGGCCGCCGGTCCCACCCCCGCCACGCGCACACCTTCGGCGCGACCCTGGCCACCCATCCCCTCCTGACGGGTCTCGAGCGCACCGACCTGGACCGTCTCACCATCAGCGTCCGCGAACGCCTCGACGCCCTGCCGCCCAAGCAGCGGCCCCGGCACCGCAAACTCACCACGGAGAACATCATCTGGGCCGCCGTCCTCGACCAGCGCGGCCTGTCCCGCTCGCTGACCGCCTACCTCTTCCGCATCGGAGAGAACCAGATGAGAGCCCTGATCAAACAGGTCCGCCCCTTCCTGGAGGACTACGGCTACCGCCCCGAACCGATCCCCGCCCGCCTGATCGACCCCAGCGACCTCGCCAGCTACGTCATGCACGCGACATCCATGCCCGGCGAGCGCAACACACCCCACTAATTCATCGACAGGCCCTTGAAGTAGGCGGGCACGGATGCGAACGAGACGGGCAGCCGACTTCCTGACCGGCAGGAGACCGTTTGCCTCCTACCGGACGAACACTGTCAAAACAGGGCAGGCGTAAAAGCTGCATCCCTCAGTAAGCATGCATAAACGCCCTCCAAGAAGGTGTTTTTCTTCCTCTCTGCTGTAACCGGTAGGGCGGTGTCGGCGGATCAGCTTCCTGGCGGCAGGTGTGTTTTGCGTCGGTCTGTTCCTAGCCGACTTCTGGTGCGCCGTAGGAGAACTTGTACCCGGTGAAGTCGGCGACGTGGACGTATCCGATGCGCTGATAGAGGGCGTTGCTGGTGGGATTGGTCGGGTCCGCGAACAGGACGACGTCCGTCGCGCCCGCCGTCAGCGCGGCCCTGCTCACCTCGACCGTCACGGCGCCCGCGTAGCCGCGACCCCGGAGGTGGGCCGGGGTGTAGACGGGGTCCACCCGGACCATACCGCCGACCATCGACGTCGAGCCCGCCATGGATACGGGAATGCCGTCCGGGGTCTCCCAGAAGGTGAAGTGCTTGTCCGCGAAACGTGTGTCGGCCCAGGAGCCAGCGTCAATGGCGTCTATGGAGACGTTCTCTGCGACATCGACGCAGAACTCACGGCACCAGCACACGACTTGCTCATGGTCCTTCTCGCCGGCGACGCGGCCCCGGCCCTCTGGGTGCGGCTGCGGTGGGGTGAGCGTGCCGAGACGGTAAAGATGCGTCTGCCAGAAGGGTACCGGCGCTGCGCCCGTGTGCCGCTGCCATGTCTCGGCGAAAGCGGTAGCGGTGTCGTGGTCCGAGATGACGCCGGAGGGGGAGTGGCCGAGGCCAGCCAGGTGAGCGGCAAGGGTGCCGACCTGCTCGGCAGAAAGGGGGGTGACGCTCAGGAAGCCACGCGGAGTGCGATAAAAGATGGCGCGGACCTCGCCTCCTGACTCCAGTCGGCCGAAGACGGTGGCTTCGGCACCGTGTGCGTCCGCCCCGCGTGTTCGCAGTTTCTCGATGTCCGTCAGCGGCGTGTTGTGCAGGGCAGGGCGCGAGCGCAGGAAGTCTCCGGCTCGGGCGAGGAAGTCGTCGACATCTTCGGTGAGTTGCCAGTCATCCGGGAGCATGCTTCATGATCCCGGATGTACTCGACTCGGGAGAGCACTTGCCCAGAGATGCACCGTCGCCATGACTGGTCCAACGCCTTTCAGCGACGTGACGCAAGAGTTTTCCTCGTCCACTGGCTGGTCTGCGGGCTTTTGCGGGTCAGGCGTCGGGTCATCATGGTGATGAGTGCCCAGTTCAGATGGGCTGCTCGTTAACTGAACCAGTTCCGCGACCGGAATCGTTTGCGTTGTTTGACGGTTGTCGGCTGAGCAGCCGAAGGGGCAGATCGCCGCTTCGGTCGCGCCCTGCCCGTCGCGCCACCGCGGCTTTCTATCGACAACTTGGTATGGTGCACAAGTTGCACCGCTTGGAGAGTCATGGCAGTGCTCAAGGGAGAGGGGCCAGGCGACGATGCAGGCGTCAGAGGTCCCGCGTGCGGTGGCCGCGGCCGTGTCGACCGCCTCATCACTTGACCTGACAGTCGACGACGCGATCGTTCTTCATGACTCGAACAAGCTCACTCTGCGTCTGCTGCCTTGTGACGTCCTGGCCCGGGTGGCACCTGTAGCGCATCAGGTCGCACAGTTCGAAGTCGAGCTTGCTCAGCGGCTCGCCGAATCCGGGTGCCCTGTGGCTGCTCTCGAGCCTCGAGTGGAGCCACGCGTCTATGAGCGTGATGGCTTCGTGGTCACGCTATGGACCTACTACGAACCCGTGACACCTCGAGAGGTCTCACCAGCCGACTACGCCCATGCGCTCGAGCGGCTGCATGCCGGCATGCGCAAGCTCGATGTCCCGACGCCGCAATTCACGGATCGAGTCGAGCAGGCTCAACAACTCGTGGCGAACCGCGACCGCACTCCGGCGCTCGCCGACGCGGACCGGGAGCTGCTCGGCGACACGTTACGAAGCCTGAGACGAGTGATCGGCGAGCGCGGCAGCGCCGAGCAGCTGCTGCACGGCGAGCCGCACCCGGGCAACGTGCTCACCACGAAGAACGGGCTGCTGTTCATAGACCTTGAGACGTGTTGCCGTGGGCCCGTCGAATTCGACCTCGCCCATGCGCCCGAAGAAGTCAGCGAGCACTATCCGGGTGTCAATCAGGACTTGCTGCGCGAGTGCCGGATCCTTGTGCTGGCGATGATCACAACATGGCGCTGGGATCGAGGCGACCAACTCCCAAACGGGCGCCGGCTGGGCACAGAGTGGCTCAGCCAGATCCGAGCAGCACTCGACCGCAACGGCCTGGATACTCATGGCTGATCGCGGACCTTCGAGGTCGTAGCCGGCTGGCTGTTGATGTCGGGATCTACCGTGATCCTGGCCTTCGCCGGTCGTGGGCGAGATCCAGTCGCACATGTCGACGGTTCGATTACCGATTCGGACTCCGTCAAGACAAGGCGAACGTTGCCGGTCGCGGCACGTGCCGCTGCAGTCCGCGACGCGCTGATCGGGGTCCATTCCCCATCCGCGCGTTCAGCGAACACTGGCGGCGTGGCCAACAGAGTTCAGGTTCGGGAGATCGACGATGACGAGGGCAGGCGCCTGCTGCGGATCATCCGCAGAGGCACCGGGTCGGTGGTGACCTGGCGGCGGGCCCAGATGGTGCTGCTGTCCGCCCAGGGCAGCCCGTGGCGAAGATCGCCGAGGTAACGTTCACCAGCGCGGACCGGGTCCGGAACGTGATCCACAACTTCAACGCCGACGGCTTCGATTCGCTCTACCCGAAGTACAAGGGTGGCCGGCCCGGAACGTTCACCCTGGCCGAGCGCCGTGAGATCAAGAAGATCGCCAAGTCCAAGCCGGCCGAGCACGGCCTGCCGTTTTCGACCTGGAGCCTGGCCAAGCTGGCCGACTTCCTGGTCGCCGAGGGGGCGGTCGACGACATCAGCCACGAGGGCCTTCGAGTCCTGCTCCGCGAGGAAGGCGTGTCGTTTCAACGCATAAAGACCTGGAAGACCTCCCGCGATCTCGACTACGCCGCCAAGAAGGCCCGTGTTGAGCACCTGTATGCGATTGCCGACGGTGAGGTCATCCCCGAGGACGGCGAGCCCGAGGTCGTCTTCTGTCCGGATGAGTTCGGGCCGTTGAACTGGGCTTGATCCGCTTTGGCGGACATCCGAGATCAGGGGTTGAGTCCAGGCAATACACCAGCCGTGAATTCGCCCTGTTGGCATGCAAGTTGAGCATTCGGCTGTCGGTCGGCCGCACAGGCCAGTGCTGGGACAACGCGCTGGCCGAGTCGTTCTTCGCCGCTCTGAAGAACGAGCTGATCGGCACCCAGCCCTGGCCGAGCAGGGCCGCCGCCCGCACCGCGATCTTCGAGTGCATCGAGAGCTGGTACAACTTGCACCGACTGCACAGCAGCCTCGGCTACCGCAGTCCCGCCGACCACGAGGCCGCCCTCGCGGCCTGAACACCACACCGATGGTGTCCGTCAAAGCGGAACAAGTTCAGGGGTCGGTCCCAGGACGGGCGCCGGGTGGTCCTGCCGCCGGTGTCCGGGTTGCACTTCAGGCGGGCACGCCTGCGCCCGGGACACCGAATCCCGTCACACCGGCAATCTCACGCCACCGGGTGTCCAACCGCCGGCAAGGAAATATCGCCTCACCGGAAATCCGCCTCACCGGAAATCTCCCCGTACGGGGAATGCAGGACCCCGGTGGTGCATTGGGTTATTGCTCTTTGCGTGCTGCCCAGGACGTGATGCGAACTTTCCAGTGCTGCTCCGGGCGGCCGCATCGGGGCGCCGGAGGGCCGTACCAGCGGTGCCGGTGTCATTCGGATCCACTCGTTCCCGCAGGTCGGAGCTGGTGGTCCGGCGCCCGCAGGGCTCCCGCGGACCGTCACAGTCAGATGACGTATGGGAAAGCGCACGGTCGAACCAGCATGATGAGGTCCGTGCCGGGTGCGTCTGACGCATTCAGCCTTGAGCAAGGGGAAGTGAATCGATGGCACAGCTGGGAACCGCGCGGTACGAAACGCAGCCCGTTCGTCGCCGGGACGACGACCTCCTCGACGCGGTGGTGGTTTCAGCCGGCCATTTCATGACCGAGCAGCCGTGATGCGTCGAGCAACACGCAGTCCGCGAGGAAATGCACAGCCCGGCGCGGCGGGCGATCCCGCTCGGTCCTAGGAGGTAACAGATGAGAAAGTGCCACCTCACCGTCGACATCACATATTGGGTCGTCCGGCAGCTGCCCGTGCCGATCAGATGCGAGTTCTCGTTCCGCCCCGGGGATCCGTTCGCCGTCACCCTGATCTTCGATGACGGTGAACAGCCGGTGCGCTGGGTCTTTTCCCGGGAACTGCTGACCGAAGGCCTCACCGCCAGAGTGGGACACGGTGACGTCGCGGTGTGGCCGGAGTACGACCCGGAGGGTGAGTCGATGGTGTGGATCGAAGTGGGAAAGACACGGCACAAGGCCCTTTTCGAGATCCCGGCCCTGCCGGTCGCCCAGTGGCTGGCCAGCACGTATGCCCTGGTGCCGCGGGGGCAGGAGACAGCAGGGGCGGACTGGGATGAGTTGACTCTTCTGACTGAATGAGGTTGGGTCTGCATTCGCCATGGCGCGGTAATTGATGACAGAACCAACTTGTCGGGAGTGACGCCGCGGAGGGCCGTCCGAGTGAGTTGGCATCACTTGACGGATCCCTCAGTTCGGCTCATGGGTGACGGTGACACCTGACCGCTTGCCAGGTAGTGACACCAGGCAACAGCCAGGCAAAGAGCCAAGGCGTAGTATCAGGAGTAGCACCTGAGTACACGCCCCCTCAGTAACCGCTATGCACGAGCCTTCACTCGAGAGCCGAACCTAGGAGGGTCCACGGCATGCCTGACGCCCAGATGAGTACAACGGAGCTAGTGACGCAATACAGCTCCCAGTTGGCAAGTGATCTCGAACGGAACGTCCAGGAACAGGATCGAATTCGGAGCGAGATCGACGAACTCGAGGGCCGTCTGCTGGCCCTGCAACACAATCACGCCGTACTCGCGACCATGCAGCAGGCCCTGGAGAGCGGTATCCCGATGCAGCAGGTTCCGACGTCCGCGGGCCGACGGAGCTCGGGAACCGATTACGACTACGGGCTGCCCGGCGGCTCGGCGGGTGGCTCCAGGAGGCGGCAGAACAAGCCGACCCTCGTGGCCCTGATCCGCGCCTACCTCGCGGAGCAGTCGGAGCCGTCCTCCGCGGCCGAGATCGCGGCCGCACTCAGCGAGGCCCACCCGGACCGGGTCATCAAGACCACTGTGGTGCGTACGACCCTGGAGGGACTCGTCGCGCGGAGCACTGTCCAGCGCCTCAAGCAGGGCCACTCCGTGTTCTACGCCAGCCTGGAGTCCGGAGACAACAAGAAGGCGGCGAAGGAGAGCCGGGAGAAGACGACCTCTGGCTCCCGCGGCCGTGCGTCCTCGAAGGCCTGAGACCCTCGGCCGCCCGGCCGCGGGGACCGCGCTCCTCGTCCCCCATTACCTTCTTGATCGGCCCCGCAATGGGGTTCCCGGCCTCCGGGCTCCGGCATGACTGGTCCCCCCTGTTGACCATGATCTGGGGGGTGATGTCACCGGTTCCGGAGGCACTGGCAGACCGCTGATTAGGGGCATGACCACCGGTTCCCCCGGGACTTGGGAGGCTCTTCGTAATGTGGATGCCGGCAGCTGGTGCCGCAGGTGAGGCCGGGACGCTCGACCGGAGGACGCACGTGATCGACACCAGTGACATCGGCGCCTTCCTCGGCCTGGACGTCGGCAAGGGCGAACACCACGCCACCGCCGTCACCCCGGCGGGGAAGAAGGCCTTCGACAAGCGGCTGCCCAACAGGGAACCGAAGCTGCGGGAGCTCTTCGAGAAGCTGCAGGCCAAGCACGGCGCCGTGCTCGTGGTCGTCGACCAGCCCGCCTCCATCGGCGCCCTGCCGCTGACCGTCGCCCGGGACGCGGGCTGCCAGGTGGCCTATCTGCCGGGCCTGACCATGCGGCGGATCGCCGACCTCTACCCCGGCGAGGCCAAGACCGACGCCCGCGACGCGTTCATCATCGCGGACGCCGCCCGCGCCATGCCGCACACGCTCCGCACCATCGAGCTGGAAGACGAGACCGTCGCCGAGCTGGAGATGATCGTGGGCTTCGACGACGACCTCGCCGGCGAGGCGACCCGCATCAGCAACCGGCTTCGCGGCCTGCTCACCCAGATACACCCCTCGCTGGAGCGAGTCCTGGGCCCACGCATCCAGCATCCGGCCGTGCTGCTGATGCTCGACCAGTTCGGCTCTCCCGCCCAGTTGAGGAAGGCCGGACGCCGCAGGCTGGTCAATCTCATCCGGGCCAAAGCGCCGCGGATGGCCGAGCGCCTGGTCGACGACGTCTTCACCGCCCTCGACGAACAGACCGTCGTCGTTCCCGGCACCGACGCGGCCGCGCTGATCGTCCCCAGCCTCGCCAACCAGCTGAAATCCGTGCTCGACCAGCGCAAACTCCTCTCCGCACGGATCGAGGAACTGCTGGAGGCCCACCCTCTTTCCAAGGTCCTGACCTCCATGCCCGGGATCGGGGTCAGGACCGGAGCCAGGATCCTCATCGAGGTCGGTGACGGCAGCAGTTTCCCGTCCGCCGCCCACCTCGCGGCCTACGCCGGGCTCGCCCCGGCGACCCGAAGTTCCGGGTCCTCGATCCGCGGCGAACACCCTTCCCGGAGAGGCAACAAGCAGCTCAAACGGGCCTTCTTCCTCTCCGCGTTCGCGGCCCTGGCCGACCCGGCCTCCCGCACCTACTACGACAAGAAGATCGCCCAGGGAAAGCACCACACCCAGGCCCTCCTCTGCCTCGCAAGACGCCGAGCCGACGTGCTCTTCGCGATGCTCCGCGACGGCACCTTCTACGACCCCCAACCCGCCCCCACGGGTTGACGAAACCCATAGGGGCACCCGGGCGCCGGTGCGGTCTCCACGGCTCTCCACGCCCTGTCGTGGCACCCATGCGCTCCCGAGTCAATGCCGCGCATCGTCCGATGGCATGCAGATGTCAGGCATGACATGCGCCCGTGCCGGCGTGGTGTGGCCCCATGTGCGACAGTCACGACATGGGTGTCAGTCATCTGACTGATGTGTCCATTCTCCTCCGGAAACGTCATAACTGTGACGGAAACCCCGCGGCCGAACGAGAGTTCAGGCGGCTCTACCGTCTTGATCGGGTTGATCGAGCCATTCGTAGGGTTGGGTCGCCCAGGGGTGCTGGGTGTGGCTATCAGGCGGCTGCCGTCTCGTGGCTTGCCTCGCTTCGCCGCCCGGCACCCCACGACGACTCGGCCGCCGATTAGGAAGTGCGAACAAGTCGCTGCGTAGAGCAATGCCGGCGAGGTCGTCCGTGGCACGCACAGTAGGAACAAGTACGTCAGGAGCACGATGAGCCGGATATGGGCGGGGATCGACAGCGGCAAGAGCCACCATCACGGCCTCGCCCTGGATACCGAAGGCAAGACTCTGCTGTCGCGGCGGGTCGCCAACGACGAACCCGAGCTGCTGAAACTGATCGGCAACGTCCTCGACCTGGCCGACGGCCGCCCGGTCACCCGGGCCATCGACATGACAGGTGGGGAGCCCGCCCTGCTGCTGGCCTTGCTGATCAACCACGGCCAGGAAGTCCTCTACATGCCCGGCCGACTGGTGAACCGGGCCTCCGACGGCTACCGCGGTGAGGGCAAGACCGATGCCCGCGACGCCTACGTCATCGCCGACCAGGCCAGGATGCGCCGCGACCTGCGGCCCATCCGCCCCGGCGACGAAGCCGCCATCGAGCTCAAACTGCTGACCGGACGCCGGGCCGACCTGGTCGAGGACCGCACCCGCGCAGTGAACCGCCTGCGCGGCACCCTGCTGAGCATGTTCCCCGCCCTGGAGCGGGCCTTGGACGTGACCAACACTGGGCCTCTCAGGCTGCTGACGGGCTACCAGACCCCGGCCGCGATCCGCCGCGCCGGGGTCTCGCGACTGACCACCTGGCTGGCCAACCGCAAGGTCCGCAACGCGAGATCCCTGGCCGAGGCCGCGGTCGAGGCCGCCGAGCGCCAGCACACCGCCGTCCCCGGGGAGAAGACCATCGCGAAGCTGGTCCACACCCTGGCCGAGGAGGTGATGGCCCTCAATCAGCAGGTTTCCGAGATGGACAAGCTCATCGAGGGCCGGTTTCGCGAGCACGAACTTGCCGACATCCTCCTGAGCGTCCCCGGCATCGGCGCCGTGCTCGGTGCGGAGTTCCTCGCCGCTGTCGGCGGCGGCCTGGAGGAATTCGACTCGCCAGATGCTCTGGCGGCCTTCGCCGGAGTCGCCCCCGCACCTCGCGATTCGGGCAAGGCCAGCGGCAACCTCCACCGGCCAATCACCTACCACCGCAGGCTCCAGCGGGTGTTCCACACCTCCGCGCTGGTCAGCGTCCGCTGCGACCCGAACTCGCGGAAGTTCTACGACCGCAAACGCGCGGAGGGGAAGAAGCACATCCAGGCCGTGCTCGCCCTCGCCCGCCGACGCGTCAACGTTCTGTGAGCCCTGATCCGTGACCGACGGTGCTATCAAGTCGCACCTCCAGCGACTGCAGCTGCTTGACAACGGCATTAGGAAGCGGGGAAGGAAGGAGGAGGAAGATTCGAACCGGACTGCTGCCACTGTTGAGTGACTGGGAATGGCAGGAGCGTGCCGCCTGCCGCGGTATGGGCAGCGCTGTCTTCTTCTCCCCTCCGTGAGAGCGGGGCCGGCAGCGCCGACAGCGCGAGGAGCGCGCTCGCAGGATCTGCCGCCGGTGCGAGGGCATCGAGTCGTGCGCCGCCATGGCCTGGACTTCAAGGAGCGGTACGGGGTGTGGGGAGGCATGTCCGCAGGAGAATGCCGGGGCGTCCTCGGCACTGAGCAGCACGACGTCGGCCGGGGCTCCCCTGGTGCCCCCTCAGCCCCGCGGTGAGAGTGTTTCCTTCTGCGTAATCGCCAGTCGGCAAGGGCGACTTGACTACGCCATGACCTCACGTGGGGCAGGTGTTTGCCGTTCGGTACCGTGAAGGTGGACCCACTGGGTACACCCGTGCCGAATCGGCTCGCGGCCACTGGATGATCCCTTAGGGTCGGTGCCGGAAGCAGACCCGTCAGGTCCGCGCGGCCCGGAACCACCCTCCATCCGGCGGTCGCGGGAAGCCGAGGCTCCTGCCACACCCCCGACCGGGAAGACATCGAGGTCTCCCGTGCGGATCCCGGCGTGGCACGGGCAGCCGGTCACCCCCAGCGGACAGGTGCCGTCGAGTGTTCCTCCATCGCCGAACGCGTCCCGGCTTCCACACCCCCTGTCCGCGAGCTCTGGTGGAGCGATGATTGACAACGCAGTACATGACGTGCGCATCAACGAGGACGCAACAGTGGCCGCGACGGACCGGTTTTCGTGCCCGGCGACATCGCGTACGAGGACGAGTGCCGCCTCTTCAACCTGCTGCGGGTCCTGGCTCCGGCCGTCGTCGTCGGCGTCACCAGTACCGACGACGTCGCCGCCGCGGTGCGGTACGCGAGCGGGCGCCGGATGACGGTCGCGGTCCGCAACCAGGGGCACCAGGTGGTGCTGCCCCGGCAGGACGACACGCTGCTGATCAGCACCCGTCGGCTGCGCGAGGTGACCGCCGACGCCGAGCGGCACACGGTCCGTGTGGGAGCCGGCGCCACCTGGAGCGACGTACTCGCGAGACCGAACATTTCGGGCTCGCCCCGCTGGTCGGCTCGGCACCGCACGTCGGTGTCGTCGGCTACACGCTGGGCGGCGGGCTGAGCCCGTTGCTCGGCCGACGCCTGGGCTACGCGGCTGACCACGTCCGCGGGTTGGACGTCGTCACGGCCGACGGAGCGGTCCGGCACGTCACCCATGAGAACGACCCGGACCTCTCCTGGGCGCTGCTGGGTGGCAAGGGCAACTTCGGCGTCGTCACACACATGGAGTTCGACGTCTTCCCGGCGGCGCGGTTCTACGGCGGCGGCCTGTGGTTCCGCGGTGCGGACATGCGCCCGGTGCTCCAGGCCTGGAGGGCGCTGCTTTCCACGCTCGGCGAGGACACCAGCACGTCCTTCTCCGTCCAGCGGCTCCCGGACGCCGCCGCGCTGCCGGAGCCGGCGCGCGGGACCTTCGTGCTGCACGTACGACTGGGGCACCTCGGCACGGCGCAGCAGGGAGCGCGGCCGGCCGCACTGCTGCGGGCCGTCGCCACGCCGGTCCACGACACCCTGGCGGAGCGTCCCTTCCGAGAGATCGGTGAGATACACCTGGAGATCGCCTACTTCGAGTGCCTCCACGAGCTGAAGCTGATCGGCGACCTGATGTACGAGGGCGGTCTGGAGAAGATGCGTTGGTCGGTCTCCGAGACCGCCGAGTGGGGCGACTACGTCACCGGTCCGCGGATCATCACCGACGCCACCAAGGCCGAGATGAAGAAGGTCCTGGCGGAGATCCAGGACGGCACGTTCGCGCAGGCCTGGATGGACGAGTACCACGGCGGCCTGAAGAAGTACAACGAGTACAAGCAGCAGGACTCCGAGCACCTGCTGGAGACCACCGGCAAGGAGCTGCGCAAGCTCATGAGCTGGGCGGAGGACGCCGATGTCTGAGCGCACCGCTGCGGGCCGGCCCCTGGCGACGTCCTCTCCGTGTGACCCGGGCTTCGCCGCACTACTCCTCGACAGCCGTCTGCGGATCGTCGGCGCCGAGTTGTGCCCGCGGGCATGGTCGGACGACGCGGGGGCGGCCGCCTGGCTCCAGGACCAGGCACCCTTTGGGCTGCTCGCGCACGACACGTCCTCCGACCCGCTCTTCATCTACGCCAACCACATCGCGCAGCACTGTTTCGGTTACGCCTGGGAGGAGTTCGTCGGCCTGCCGTCCCGGCTGTCGGCGGCCCCCGACACCCAGCACGACCGGAACGCCTTTGTCGAGGCGGTCAGCCTGCGGGGATACGCGGACGGCTACCGGGGGCGGCGCGTCCGCAGGGACGGCAGTCACTTCTGGATCGAGAACGTGACCATGTGGGACCTGGTGGACGCCGACGGCAACCTGCACGGGCAAGCCGCCGTCTTCCAGGCCTGGACCGAGGAGTCCGCACAGGTATGACGGATGTCGAGAACGCTATGAGTGACGCGACCGGGGAACGGACCGCCCAGCGG
This sequence comes from Streptomyces flavusporus, assembly GCF_046267975.1. NCBI lineage: Bacteria > Bacillati > Actinomycetota > Actinomycetes > Kitasatosporales > Streptomycetaceae > Streptomyces > Streptomyces flavusporus. The sequence continues at coordinate 38,083 of NZ_CP176503.1, forward strand.
GGCGCCGCGATCGGGGCACACAGGGAGTCGGTGCACGTCTTCTTCGACGACCTCGATGCCTTCGGCATGGTGTACCGCGGCAGGTTCGCCGCGCTCCTTGAACGGGCCATCACCGGGTGCTTCACCCGGCTGGGGCTGAGGCTGGGACACCCTGACCTCAACATCGTGGTGCGAGAGTTGCTCCTCGTCTTCGAGCGGCCCCTCAAAGGAATCGGGCCGGTGGATGTGACGTTCGAGCTGGAAAAGCTCGGCCGTACGAGCGCCGCGTTCGCCTTCCGGTTCCATTCCGGCGACGTCACGCACGCGCACGGCCGGCGCGTGATCGTCAAGGTCGATCCGCGCACCGGCGCGCCGGAAGCGTGGACGCAGAACACGCGCGAGCTCCTGGAGCGCATGCTGCCGGCCACGCGGTGAGAACGGTCCGGACCGTCCGCCACGGACGGTCCGGACCGTCCGCCACGGACGGTCCGGACCGTGTCATCCCACCGTCACCGGCGCGGGGACCCGGCGCGGAGCCGCCAGCCGGTGCATGGTGTACCCCAACAGGGACAGGCTGATCGCGGCGAGCACGCCGGCGATGTCACTGTCCAGGCTGTCCCCCAAGGTGTGCAGGGTGACCGCGAGCGCGTGGACGGCCACGAACAGCTCCAACGGCGGCGGCCCACAGGGCCGCGGCCGTCAGCCCCGTCCAGGCCATGTGGGCGGGGGGGCTCAGCAACCCCCGCCACACCAGGAGGTCGTCCACCGCCGACAGGTCGCCGTTGGAGTTGATCAGTTCGACGAAGGCGTAGCCCATTGTCTCGAAGACGGCGAACCCGGCGCCGGAGGCGACACCGATCAGCAGCCCGTCACCGGGGCGCCGGTCACGGAGGACCAGGAGCAGCAGGACCGGGACGATGAGCTTCGCAGCCTCCTCGTCAGCTCGACGGCGGCCATAGGCAGCACGTCCATCAACAGCGGCGTCCGGTACTCCAGGAATCCTGGCCGTGGTTACCCCGATCGCGCCGCCCGCCAGGGCGGTCACCGCCACGACCCCCATGCCGACGCCGAAGTCGAGCCGGCGGCCGGCCACGAAGGCGACGAAGGCCGACGGCACCAGCGCCGCCCCGAAGAAGATCAGAACGGGGATCAGGTTGGGTTCCGCGTGGCCACCAATGTCGAGCGGATCAGCCAGAACAGCAACAGGCCGACCAGCAGAGCGGTGCCCCAGCCCCAGCGGCGGCCGATGCGGGACGGTCCGCTCTGGTCGGACCGGACCGATGGGTGTGTGAGCGACACGGGCACGACTTCCTCCCCGAAACATGGATGAGCCGACAGTGTCCGGCCGCGCGATCGCCCGCATCACACGTTCATGTCAACATGGCGACCGCGGAGGCAATTGGTTTCCTCGGTCGCTCAGGTCGCTTCTCCACGATGGGAAAGTGAGAATACGCCCGTCTCCTACGAGAAAAGGGGACCGGCGGAAGAGGCGAACGGAGAGCCGCACCGTTTTCCGCATCCGCCGGTCCTGGAACCGCTTGAGCGTATCGGCCTGTGCATAGACGCCCCCACACGCAGTGCCTACCCAAGTGGAACCGATTGCCGAGCATACGGGCGGGTGATCGTGCTGTGGAGAGACGCGGTAAGTACACCCAGGGGCTTGTGAGGGGGACCGAGGGGCGGTAGCGGCTCAGTCCACCGGTTCCAGCACCAGCACAGGGATCACCCGCGTGGTCTTGGAGCGGTAGTCGTCGTAGGAGGGCCAGGCCCGGACCGCCCGGTCCCACCAGTCCCGCCGTTCCGTCCCCGTCACCTCACGCGCCCGGTAGGGCCTGCTCTCCGTGCCGTCCCAGACCACGACGTCCGGGTTGGCCACGAGGTTGTGGTACCAGGCGGGGTGGGTCGGGGCGCCGCCCTTGGACGCGACGGCCGCATACCGGCCCCCGTGTTCCACCCGGATCACGGGGGTCTGCCGGGAGCGCCCCGACTTCGCTCCCCGCGTGGTGAGGATCACCAACTGGGCGCGCGTGCCGTTGTAGTCCACCGCGATGCTGTCCGTCGTACCCGACTCGATGGCGGTCCCGACCAGCCGTGCCTGGTCGTGGACCCATACTTCGTCCGGCATGACACTGAGGTCCATGTCCGCGGTGGGCTGCTCGGGTTCCGTGCGTTCCGTCATGGTTACCGCCTTACGAAGTGCTGCTGGGCATGGATGTCCGATGCCCGCACCGATCAGTGAGTGGCGTATACTACCGGAGCCATCACATGACATTGCTGCAACATATGACACGCAACAACAACCCATCCAATAAGGGTTGGTGTGCTCCAGTAGACTCATGTCACTGTCAATCGGCCGCCCCTGGCATCATGACGCCGCGACACAGAATCCCCTTTGTTGACATCTATGAGTAGGTATTGATATGCCCCACACAACCAATAACCGTGCCGACGTCCGTGACATGCTGGTGGTGCACGAAGCTTTTCGGCAGAGCTATGCCCGTCTCCCCGGACTGGTCAGGGATGTCGATCCCGGCGACGTCGATCGGGCCGCGGTCGTCGCCGAACACGCCCAGCTCATCGAGGAGTTCCTCCACCTGCACCACAAGGGCGAGGACGAGCTGCTGTGGCCCAAACTCCTGGAGCGGGCAGGCGATCGGCTCGGTGACGCGGTAGCCCTCCTGGAGAGCCAGCACGAGGAGATCGCCGCGCTGCTCGCCGAGTCGGCGCAGCGGCTGGCGGTCTGGCGCGCGCAGCCGGCGAAGGAGTCCGGCGAGCGGCTCGCCGACTCCTTGGAGCACCTGGGGAGCCTGCTGACCGAGCACCTCGGCATCGAGGAGAAGGACGTCCTGCCGATCGTCCCGGAGTACGTGACGGCCAAGGAGTGGCACGAGCTCGGCGACCACGCGATCAACGGGCTGCCCAAGAGCAAGCTGCCCATCGTCTTCGGCATGCTCGCCTCGTACGCCGACCCGGACGTCGTCAAACTCATGCTCTCGACGGCCCCGCTGGTGCCCCGGCTGATCATGCCCGTTCTGGGCCCGAAGGCCTACGCCCGGCATGCCCGCAAGGTGTACGGGGCGGCTGCCTGAACCGGCCGGGCCGGGACGTGGAGCCCCCGGCCCGCGCCGTTCCTCCCGAACCGTGCCGCGGCGGCCGTCCGGCGGTGGCCACCGCGGCGCATCACCCCGTGCAGGAGGGCATCGTGACCGCTCATGCCCGCGTACGGGCGAACCTCCGTCGGGTCGCCTCGCCGCGCCCCACGCGAACCGACGCCGCCCGCAACTACGACGCGATCGTCGCCGCGGCGCGCGAGGAGTTCGCCGAGAACGGGATGGATGCGTCGTTGAAGGCGGTCGCACGGCGGGCGGGAGTGGGCATCGCCACCCTCTACCGCAACTTCCCGACCCGGGCCGGACTGCTGGAGGCCGTCTACATCGACGACGTCGTGGACACGGTCACCGCGCTGTTCCGGACGGCCGAGTCCGGCGCGACCGCCCGCAGGGAGCCGGACGAACCGGCCCCGGAGGCGGCGGAGCCGTCGGCCGGGGAGCGGGACGAACAGGCTTGTCATGGCGGTGAGTCGGTCCGGAAGCGGGACGAACAGTCGCGTCAGACCGATGAGTCGGCGAGGGAGCAGGACGAACGGAGCTCTCAGAACGGCGAGTCGGCCGGGAGGCGTGGCGGAGGCTGGGGGACTGGCTGGACCGGTTCGCCGGGGCCGTTGCCCACGATCCTGCGCTGCGCGAGATGTTCACCGCCGGATCGCCCGCCCTGTCGCCGTGCCGGGAGGCGCTGGGCGAGGCCGTCGCCGGGCTGCTGGCAGCGGCCGGGAGGGCCCTGCCCCTCGGGCGGGGGATGAACGTCGACGAGCTCCTGCGGACCGTGGTGTCCGTCGCGGTGTCACCGTTCCTGACCGACGTGCAGCGCCGGCGCGTCCTCGCCGTCCTCCTGGACGGCATACGAGCGGACCGCACCTGAGCGGGCGCGAGGGCGTACGCGTCCCGACCGCTCAGCGTGCCGGGGCGGGCGGGGGTGCCTGGGCGAGGAACAGGGTGCCGAGGAAGCTCCCGCGCAGCGTGCGGACGGCGACGGTCGCCCACGCGGCCAGCAGCAGGACGTACAGGACCACGGCCGCCCCGTCGAAGGCGTCCGAGTGCAGGCACAGCGCCAGGGCGCAGGTGCCGGTGACGCAGGTGCCCACAGGGAAGGTGAAGCTCCACCAGGTGAGGGCGAACGGCAGGCGGTGGCGCGCGGTGCGGACGGTGAGCCCGGCGGCCAGGGCGAGCCACATCATCGCGAAGCCCCAGGTGGGCAGGCCGTAGACGACGCCGAAGACTTGGGCGCCGGCGGCGTACGGCTCCGGCAGGGCGAGGTGGGCCACCGACCCGAGCGCGTTCGCCGCCGTCACCGACTGCCCCAGCGGGCCGAGGACGATCCACAGCGTCGGCACCATCGCCGCGGGCCCGAGCTTGTGATGGACCAGCCGACTCCACACCTGGGTGATGATGACGATGCTCGAGAACAGGCTGATGCCGAACATGGCGTAGCAGGCCAGCAGCAGGGTCAGCCGCTCCTGGCCCGGGGCGAGGTGCGGCACGAGCGCCGCCCCGGTCGCCGCGGACACCATGGGCGGGACCACCGGCATCAGCCAGCCGCCGAACGCGGAGTCCTCACCGACCTCGTGCTCGGTCATGGCCAGGTAGGGGATCCACACACAGGTGACCAGGCCGAGCAGGGTGCCGCCGGTCCACAGGACGGCGTCGATGCGCACGGCGGCGGTCAGGCCGATCCAGTCCCGGCCCAGGGCGAGGGTGCCCGCGCCGACCGTCATGAGCGCCATGGCGGGGGCGCCCCAGAAGTGGCCCATGACCGGGTGGTGCGCATGGCGCCGGGCGATCTCCGGGTGCCGGTTCCAGTGCACGGCCCACGCCGCGGTCAGGGCGACCAGCAGAGCCGAGGTGAGGGCCCAGACGACCGTGGCAAAGACGCGGAGGCCGGTCACCCGGACCGGGAGGACGGCTGCAGCATTGGCGACGATGCCGGTCCCCATGATCGAGGCGTACCAGTTCGGGCCGAGGCTGCGGAACACATCGGCCGGCCGGTCCAGGTCACGCAGGAACCGCCCGACCGGGCGCCGTCTGCTCTGTGCGCGGTGCGTGGGTGCAACAGAAGTAGTCATGCATCCAACATCACTGCCGACACGTGACTCCGGTAGTCGCTGTGTTCGTATCACCTCATAAGACTGACTTAGGTGCTGGGGGTCCTAAGGTGACGAGTCGGATCCTCATTATCGCTCACATGCGTGATGTCCCGCCCCGGCGTCCACGCCAGCATGAGGGCACGGGGCCCGCCTGGATGGCGGTACGCGCGGCGGACAGCAGCGAGGAGTCCTCATATGTCTGGCTTTCCCCACGGCAGGGACGACATGGCGAGCCATCCGGACGCCTTCGAGATGCGGGAGCGCTATGCCCGGGTCCTCACGAGCCATGACGTGGCGCTGGTGAACGGGCCGGTCTTCCTGGTCGGTCTCTTCTTCGCCGTGTCCCCGTGGGTGCTGCCGAGCGGCGCCCTGAGCCTGACGGGCGCTTGGATGGCCGTGTCCCCCTGGGTGGTGGAGGCCTGCACCCGCAACGCTGCGCCGTGGTCGACGGCGTGGTGCTCGGGGGCCTGGCTCTCGCGCTCGGACTCGTGTGCGCCGTCATGGTGCGCCGCGCCAACAGAATCCTCTGAGAGGGCGTTTGATGTAGACGAATTGCCGTTTATTTCCTAGTAAGTTCCTCGCCAGGTTGGTGTGGTCTCGTCCGTTATGCGCTTGGTGAGGTTGTCGATCGAGGCGATGTGGATCATGGCTTCGGAGCTGGCGGGCAGGGTCTCGTAGTCGCGGGTGAGGCGGCGGTGCATCATGATCCATCCGATACTCCGCTCCACGACCCAGCGTCTTTTGACGACATGAAAGCCGCGGATTTCGGGGTTTCTGTTGACGACTTCGACGTCGATTCCGAGGTTGGCTCCGTGCTCGATGACGGCGTTTTTGAAGCCGGTGTCGACCCACGCCTTTGAGATGGTGGGGTAGGTCTTCTTGGCCTGGTCGAGGAGTTGTATTCCTACGGCGTTTTCCGACAGGCTTGCGGCGGTGACGGTTACGGCGAGGAGTAGGCCGAGTGTGTCGGTGATGATGCCCCGCTTCCTACCGACGATCTTCTTTGCGGCATCGGTTCCCTGGCTGGTCAGGGGTACGTTGGTGGAGGTCTTGACGCTCTGGGTGTCGATCACGGAGGCGGTCGGTTCGGGTTTGCGGCCTTCCTTGACGCGGGCCAGGCCGGTGAGGTCGTAGTTGAGCTGGGCGAGGATTCCTTCGTCGCGCCAGGCGGCGTAGTAGGCGTAGACGGTGCCGTGGTTCGGGAAGTCATGCGGGAGGTATTTCCAGGGTATTCCCGTGCGGTTGACGTACAGGATTGCGTTGAAGACATCGCGCAGTTCGACCTGGGCCGGCTGGCCGGTGGGTCTGCGGTCGAGTCGGGCTTTCCTCCAGGCGGATAAGGTCGGTTCGATCAACGCCCATCGGGCGTCGGACAGGTCGCTGGGGTACGGCTTGCGCTGGCTCACGAAAGGGCTCTTACACGAACAGCACCGCTGACAGCGGTACTTGACCGGCTGGGCGTTTCCATGACGTCCATAGACCAGACGGAATCTGGGTGCGAGATGCGGAGTAAATAGGCGCCGAGGCTGGAGCCTGGAAGGCCGTGAAACTGCACGTAGGGCGTGAATCACTCCAAAGAGATCACGCCGCAAGAACGACGCAACACCGCAAGCCATACCTAAATGCCCACTGAGTGGGCGGTTCGTGAGCCTTTGAGTGGATCTGCTGTCGCCTGATGGTGTGGCGGCGGGGCGGAATCTTCCGGTCCGCGGTTGTTGATCTGGTGATGTGACCGGGTGAGTGAACGCAAGCCGTACCCGAGTGACTTGTCGGACGAGCAGTGGTCGTTGATCGAGCCGGTGATCACTGCGTGGAAGGACCGGCACCGCTCGGTCAGTGGCCACCAGGGCGCCTACGACATGCGGGAGATCGTGAACGCGATCCTCTACCAGGGGCGGACCGGCTGCCAGTGGGCTTATCTCCCGCACGACCTGCCGCAGAAGAGCGCGACCTACTACTACTTCGCCGCCTGGCGGGACGACGGAACCGACCAGGTCATCCATGAACTCCTGCGCTGCCAGGTCCGGGAGCGCGCCCGGCGATTAGAGGACCCGACCCTGGTGGTCCTGGACACCCAGAGTGTCCACGTGGCCGCCGGGGTCCCCGCCGCCACGAGCGGCCACGATCCGGCCAAGCGGGTGCCCGGCCGCAAGCGGGGCCTGGCCGTCGACGTCCTCGGCCTGGTCATCGCGGTCGTCGTCCTCGCCGCGAACACCCACGACAACGCCGCGGGCATCATCCTGCTGGACCAGGTCGCCGAGCACGCCGGCACAACCGTCCGCAAAGCCCTGGTCGACCAGGGCTTCAAGAACCAGGTCGTCGCGCACGGCGCCGGCCTGGGCACTGACGTCGAGATCGTCGAACGCAACCCGCAGGACAAGGGGTTCGTGCCGCAGCCGAAGCGGTGGAGGGTCGAGCAGACCTACGGGATCCTGATACTGCACCGGCGCCTGGTCCGCGACTACGAGCACTGCCCCTCCTCCTCCGCCTCCCGCGTCTACTGGGCGATGACCCACGTCATGGCCCGACGCCTCACCGGCGCGAACGCCCCCACCTGGTGCGAGACGCAGCCGGTGGCAGCGTGAACATCCAGCCCCTGCTCGACGCCCTGGACCTCCAGGAAGACGCCGCCCGGGCCCTGGCCGACGACCTCCGCGCACAGATCGACGACCTGCAGACCCGTTTGCGGGAGGCCGAGACCCACCTCGAGCACCTCGCGATCACCCGCAAGACCATCACCGGCCTCGCCGACCGGCTCCCGGCCGTCGTGCCAGCCCTGCCCGAGCACCCGGACTACCCCCGCATCCTCGCCACCTTCAACCACGCGACCGGGCCGCTACGGGCCAAGGACGTCTGCGAAGCCCTCGGCCACGAACTGCTGCCGAAGAACGTCGAAGGCACCCGCGCCAAGCTGAAACGCCTGGTCAAACTCGGGATCCTCACCGAGGCCGACACCGGCAACTTCGCCAGGAAGCAATAGCCGACGGAACCTCCACCAGCGACCTTGCTCCCACCCTAAGCCGGAGACGGACATCACCTTACGAACCGCCCACTCAGGACGTGCCGGATCCTTCCGGGGCCGGGCCGCATCGGTTGCTCATGGTGGTGCTTGCCGGATCAGGGGCGTACATCGACGTAGTCGCCGGTGGCCTTGGCCGGGCCGGTGGTGTTGGTGCCGGTGAAGTTCCAACGCCAGTAGCCGTCCTTGACTGCCTTGACCGTGGTGCGCAGGGTGCCGGTGTTGCTGGTGTTCACCGTGGCCACCGTGGTGTAGGTGCTGCTGCCCTTCGGGCGGAACTGCAGTTTCACAGCCTGGCCCGCGTATCCCGCATACCGGTAGGTGTCCCAGTTGGCCCGCACGAGCTTGCCGGTGACGGTGATACGAGCGCCCTTGGCCACCGGCTCCGGTGAGGCGTTGACCGTCAGCCGCGCGGCACGCTTGAGTCCGAACGACCCCACGCCGGGGACAAAAACGGAATCGCCGTCGTTGGCGTCGACCAAGGCGTCGACCGACCATGTTCCCGCGTTGGCGTTGGCCAGGTCCACCGGATCGTCGCTGCCCGGGGCCGGGTGGGCGTTGACGGTGAACACCGTCGTGCATGCCGTCGCGGTCTCGCAGAACGCATCGGTGGTGTAGAAACCGCCGTGCGGCCCCTTCAGATCCACATCGGCGAAAGACAGGCCGGAGTCATCCGATCCGGTGACCGTGACCGGGAACACCACGTTGTGCGTGACACCCACGATGACGTCATGTCCGGAGTTGATGGTGGCACCGCTGACCACCGGGTCGCTGGGCGCGGTATCGGACGCGGCATCGGCCGAGGCCCCGACCCCCGCCAGCAGAACGGCGACGGCCCCCACCACGACACCGCGGCGTGTCGCGCGACCGACGGGCGTGCGCCGTAGGGCACGTGCGGCGGCGACGGGCGGGGCGATGTCGCGCCCGGCACCTCGCCTGTCGCTAGGTGGTGCGGCGAAGCGGCTCATGAATCCTCCCAGGGATGACAGGCACTGCTGCGAACCCACGAGCGACAGCAGTTGGCGGCGAACGCGGGCGACGGATGTGTGTCACTCCCTACGACTGCCGAACCGGCCCGATCGTTGCCCCGGCCGGGGCGGGAAACGACCCGCCACCCGCCACGGGAGTCGGACAGTAGACGGACAAGACGACGGGACCAGCACCGCTTCACGAGTGACCAGGCATCGGCGGCGCCGAAGTCCCGCTGGAGCCCGTGCAATCGCGAGGGTTTGCAGGTCTGTCGTCACAAACGGGCGTTTCGGTAGTCGGCCAGATTCACCCACCGAGTGCGAGAACGCCCCGCGTACGGGGTCAGGAGCGGGGTAGTGGGTGCGGCGGGAAGGAGGGCCGCGGCCGCTCTGACGGTCGCCGGGAGGGAGTCGTGGACGAACCTGCTCCGTGTGCCCGCCACGCAATCCCGGACACACGCCCGCGAAGCAACAGCGGCGGGCCAGCACGTCACGCAGTCGGCGTGCGCGGATCGGCTGACCGGGGCCACAGCGCCCGGCGCCCACAGAGCCCGGTGGAAGACGTCGATCATGCCCTCGACCTGGTCGCTGCCGGAGCCAATGCTCGCCACTCCCACCGCGGATCCCGGGCTTGCGCCGAATCACGCGGCAGAGCCGAAGTTATGAGCAGGGTTTGTTCTTGTCCGCTGTCCGAGACAGAGCGCGAGCTGGGCCTTTCGGATTCGGTACGGCAGGAGTTGGCCGCTGCAGCACGCGGCGGCGTCGGGACACGGTCGGCCGCGTCCAACGGTGCGTCACACCTCGGACCAGACCTCGGCCTTCCCGTCCAATCCGGCGCGCTTCCCTCGGCCGCCGCGAAAGCGCGGTTGCGGGGACGAAGGACCCACCGGACCAGGTGATCAGGACCTCGTTGATCGGCAGCCCGGGCGCGTTGCACCGGCTGCCAATCCGGTCCTGTTGGCACCGGCTTCTTCTCAGGCGGGTGGCTGATGTATGGCTCCTCGGCGAACCAGCTATTGACCGGTCAATTCGCCGATTGTACGGTCTAGTTGTGCGGCGCTGCTCGCCGCGCAGTCAGGCGGGAGACCGACATGACGAATCAGGCAAGGCCCCCTGGCACTCGACTGCTGGCTGAAAAGGATCTCCACCGTCGGTACGGCGGCGGCCGCGCCGGGGGCCCTGCGCGTCCTGCGCGAATCGGCGGAGGCGGGTCCGGTCACCCGTCATCGGCGTTCCGGAACGCTCCCAAGGAACCCGCGCCGGCTCGTCTCCGGGGGCACAGCGCCCCGCCAACAAGGCGCGGACGCCGAGGAACTGGCTGGTCAACTCACTGTTACCAGTCAATTGACCGAATGTACGGTCTAATACTCCAGTGTGGTTTCGTGATCTATCCAGTGGGTTCGTCGACGGTCCGTCGTCGGTAGTGGCTGCGTCGGGCTGTTGCCTGGTGGCGTCTGCGCCAGTTGGACCAGTGCAGCAGCCTGGCCGCTGTTACGGCCGGTGGGTGGAAGACGGCGGTGAGCAGGTGGCGGATTTCCGGGACGGTCAGGGTGATCGGATCGCGGCTGCGGGCGGGGTGGTGTGCATCGGCGGGCGGTTCGGGGGCCGAGTCGACGGCGAGGGCGGTCAGGAAGGCCAGGGCAAGCATGGCGAGCGTGATGTGCCGGTGCCACGAGGTCCAGTGCCGGACCTGGTAGTGGTCGAGTCCGGCCTGGCTCTTGGCGGCCTGGAAGCACTCCTCGACGCTCCAACGGACACCGGCGACGCGGACCAGTTCGGACAGGGGCACCTCGGTGGGTGACCAGCACAGGTAGAAGGCGAGTTCGCCGGTGGACCGGTTGCGTCGGATGAGTAGGTGCCGATGGCTGCCGGTGTCGATGTGGAGCCAGGCCCAGTCGTAGTAACGCGGGCCTTTCGCGCCGTTTCCGGCGCTCTGACGGTGCCAGGCTGTGGCGGGCAGGCGGCCGGCGACGGTATCCGCGCGGGCGGGGGTGCGGCCGTGGTTGATCCTCACCCGGGTCGAGCAGGCGACGGCCATCACGTAGCCGATGCCGCGTGCCTCGAGGGCGGCGCGGAGCCGGGGGTCCTGGCCGTAGGCTTCGTCGCCGGTCACCCAGGAGGCGGTGATCCCGGCGTCCAGCGCGGCTGTGATCATCTCTTCGGCCAGACGGGGCTTGGTGGCGAACTGCACCGTGTCGGGTATCCCGGCCGCGTTGCGGCGTTCGGGATCAGTGCACCAGGACTGCTGTGGGAGGTAGAGCCGTCGGTCGATCAGGGCCCGTCCCCGGCTGGTGGCCAGGGCGAGGAACACGCCGACCTGGGCGTTCTCGATGCGTCCTGCGGTGCCGGTGTACTGCCGCTGTACCCCTGCCGAGGATCGGCCCTTCTTCACAAAGCCGGTCTCGTCGACAACGAGAACACCGCCGTCGGCGCCGAGGTGTTCGGCGGCATAGGCACGCAGGTCGTCGCGGACGGCATCGGCGTCCCAGCGGGCGTAACGCAGCAGACGTTGCATCGGCCCGGGCCGCGTATGGCCCGCCTGTTCGGCCAGCTGCCAGCAGTTCTTCCGTTCGACGCTCGACAGCAGCCCGAGCAGGTAAGCGCGGGCTGCGGCCCGGGGCTCAACTCGCCTGTATCTGCCTGCGATCCGGGTCATGACCTGGTCGAACATCGCTCGCCAGCGGGCAGGGTCTACGCTATGGCCCGCGGCCACCGCACGATCTTCAGGAGTCCACACAACCCCCGATGATCACGCGGTGGCCGTACCCATTCCCAGCCGGCCCTGACGCAAGATCACGAAGCCAGACTGGAGTACTAAGCATGACCGTCCCGCTTTACGTGCAGATCAGGCGAGAGATCGAAGCGAAGATCCGGGCCGGGGGTCTGCCCCCTGGCGCGCGGCTGCCAACCGAGAAGGACCTCTCCACCCAGTACGGCGTCAGCCGTGCCACGGCCCAACGGGTCCTCAACGACCTGGCGGAGGCGGGACTGGCGATCCGCCAGCGGCGCCACGGAACGTTTGTCGCGGACGTGACGCGGCAGATCAATCTGCTCAACTTCGTCACCCCCGCAGCAGCCGCAAAGGGCGCACCGGGCAGACACGAAGTCGTTTCCGCACGGATCGTCAGGGCCGCCGACGCCGTCCTGGCACTCCCCGGTTCCTCAGCCGACACGGCCGTAGTGGAACTGGTCCGCCGCAAGCTCGACATACGCGAGGAGCCACAGTCCGTCGAGCGGCACGTCGTTCTCTTCGCAGTTGCCCCCGACCTACTGAACGAGAACCTCGAAGACCTCGTCACCCTCCCGTATCTCCAGCGCAGAGGAGTACCGATCGACACGATCCGGGTCTACCTCGACCCGGTGACCCTCGATGAGCACGACGCCACATTGCTGCGCAGCGAGATCGGAACGCCTGCGCTGATGAGGCGCAGGGAGTTGCGTGCCGACGACGGAAGCACCGTCGAGGTGGTCACGACCATCGTCCGTCCGGGAACCGCCGAGTTCTTCCTGGAGCTTCCCGTCCCGGCCATATGAGCAGCGTATCGCTGCCAGAAAGGAAGTGCGCAAACAATGAAGGTCATCATCATCGGTGCCGGCGTGCTGGGCGTGAGCGTCGCGAGGCAGCTTGCCGTCGCCGGAGAAGACGTTCTCCTGCTCGATCAGTGGGGAGCCGGCACCGGTACGACCGCGACCACCTTCGCCTGGACCAACTCCAGCCGGAAACCGGACCCGGACTACCACCGGCTGAACCTCGCAGGGATGGAGGAGCACGCCAGGCTCGCCGAGCAACTGCGCGGCGCGCCGTCGTACTTCCCCAGCGGGGCGCTGCAGTGGGCGGACGCCGCCAGCGAGCAGTGGCTCGCCGGCAACGTGGAACGACTGCAGTCCCTGGGCTACCCCGCACACTGGGTCACGCCTGACGAAGCAACGCGGATCGCGGGCGACCTCCGGATCCCGGCGACCATAACGTCCATCGCGCACTTCCCCAGCGAGGGATACGTTCTGCCGGATCTCTTCGTGGGCAACTTACTGGCGGACGCCGAGCAGCACGGAGCCACGTGCGCGATCGGCGAGGTCGTGGCCATCGACGACAGGCCTGATGGAGTGTCCGTCACCCTGGCCGGAGGCGAGATCTGCAGCGGCGATCGAGTCGTCCTGGCGGCAGGCCGCTGGACAGAAAGGCTCGCCGCACAGGCCGGGATCGACGTTCCCTTGGTGACGGATGCCGGTCGCGGAGCGCAGACCGTCGGTTTGCTCGGGTACGCCAGGTCACCGGAACTCGACCTGCGCTGTGTGATCCACAGCCCCGGCCTCAATCTCCGCCCTGCGGCCGGTGGACATGCCGTCCTGCAGGCTCTCGATCTCAACGCTGACGTCGATCCGGAAGACCCTCCGTCCGCAAACGGGGACATCGCGAGCACCCTCGCTCGGCGGTTCTCTGCGCTGCTGCCCGACCCGAGCCGGGCACCGAAGATCGACCTGCGTGTCGGCTTGCGGTCACTGCCCGCGGACGGCCACCCCATCGTCGGCTATGCCTCCGCGCAGTCCCGCGTCTACTGCCTCGTCTCGCACAGCGGGGTCACCTTGGCGCCGATTCTGGGACACCTGGTCGCGACCGAGATCACAACTGATCAGGAACAGGACCTCCTGCGGGCCTTCCGGCCCACCCGATTCACCGGCATACAACGCTCGGACACCGAGGTGGATCAACACGCCACCAGTCTGGGTGAGCAGTAGCCGACAGCCCCACCGCGATTCCCGGCAGACCTGATGGCATGACAGCAGCAGACACCCGCGACACCGCGCGGAGGACGTTGATCCGTCTCCGGGAACGCTGGAGCCATCTCGGTGCCGCGCCTTCACGGAAAGGACGCCGGCAACACGCCAGAAGTAGCGGTTCAGTTCCACGTCACAGTCGCCCGCGGGACTGATCAGGAACGGCTGCCCCTCGGGTACGCCCAAGTCGTTCAACCGCTGATCAAGACCAACAAACAGCGCACTGAACTCCCGCATGAACGGGGTCACTTCCTGCGGCCACACCAGGTCTCGGCGAGTGAAGTGCACCCGCCATCCCGTGATCGACATGGCGCTGGACAATGGCTCCTGGACAGCTCAACAGCGCATAACCCAAGTGGGACGGCTACCGTGCCCGGCTCGCCGTGTACGCGGGCGGGCGGGTGCTGCTGCGCTCACGGCGCGGCACGGACATGACGGCCTCGTTCCCCCAGATCCGCGCGGCCTCCCTCGCGCGGGTACCGGCGGACACCGGGCTCGATGGCGAGCTGGTGGTGCGGGAGCGGGACCGGCCGGCGTTCGAGCGGCCGCAACAACGGCTCGCCCGGCGCGGGGCAGCTGCCGCTCAGGCGGCCCGGGAGTGGCCGGCGCACTTCGTGGCCTTCGACCTGGTCCACGCGGGCGCCGACCTCACTGGCCGGCCGTACGCCCGGCGCCGTGCGGCGTTGGAGCCGCTGTTCGCTGAGCGCGGCCTGACGGCGCCGTGGGTGCTGTGCCCGTCGACCACCGCCCCGGCCCTGGCGCGGGAGTGGCCGGAGTGGACGGCGGCCGGGGTGGAGGGATTGTTGTGGCCAGACTCTCTGTTTGACCGTTGACCTCTCAGGACTGTGTGCTCTGCGGCGTCAAGGGGAATTCGAGCTGCTGTAGCTATCGGTCGATGGCGGGGCTTGCGTCGTTGACTTCTTCGCCGCGGACGGCGAGTCCGGGGGCGAGAGGGGCGCTGGGACAGGCCGTGCTGTAGTCACGTTCGGTGGTACCCAGGCCGTTCATGGCGTGGATCGTGAACCGGGCGACGGTTTTGCCGTGGAAAACGCCGCCGTGCGCTGAGGCGCCCGGGCCAGCCGCTCTGGCTGACGGTGCGGCCCAGGCATCGCCGGCCGCTGCACCCTTGAGGAACCGTTCGACCTCGTTGGCGACGCCGGTTTCACTGTCGAGGCGCCGACGCCGACACGGGTGGAGCCCTCATGGGGGCTTCCACCCTGGTCCTGCGGCTCGGACTGGCCCGCAGTCTCAACGGCCAGGCCCGCCACGAGGAGGCTCTCGCCGAGGCGGAGCACGCGGACGAGCCGCGCCGCAGCCTGCCCGAGGAGCAGCGCCGCGCGGAGACCGGCGCCGTCGAGCTGGCTGTGGCCACCGCCCTCCTGGGGCTGGGCCGTGGTATCGAGGCCCACCCCCGGGCCGCGGCCGCCCACGACGCCTGCCTGGCCGCCTTCGGCCCGGACCACTGCCGCACCGCCGAGGCCCGGGCGCTGCTCGACCGCATCGACGGCGCTTGACCGGGCGCGCCGCGCCGACGGTGACGCTCACCTGTGGCTGAGCACTTCAGCCGACCAGTGAGCGCGGTGCTCCCACTGCGACAAGAGGAGTGGAAGCCCCCGGAGGGAGCTGGCGACGCAGGTCAGAAGTCTGCACGCGAGCTACGGGCCAACTACGACGCTCAGCCGGGCCAACTAAAGCGCTCACTGGCTTCCCAATGGAGAAGTCAAGCCGTGTGGGGGCAGTCATAAACCCCGTTGAGGCCGTTCGTGATCTCTCCTAGGTTGGCCCACGTGACGATCGAGGTGCCCTACCAGCCGCTTCCGATTCACCAGTCAGACGTGCGCTATGCCCATGGCCCCGACTCCGCCGTGCAGCCAGGCGTACCGGCTGGCGAGACGATCGAGTTCGACTGCAGCGACAGCGCGATCTACCCGGGGACGTCACGGAAGTTCTGGGTGCATGTGCCCGCGCGGTACCACCCCTCGGAGCCGACGTCGCTGATGGTGTTCCAGGACGGATGGTGGTACCTGGACCCTGAAGGAGAGGTCCGCGGCGCGATCGTTCTGGACAATCTCGTCCACCGCGGTGACATCCCGGTCACCATCGGCGTGTTCGTCGACCCGGGTGTCTTCCCCGACGCTGAGGATCCGAAGAACCGCAACACCGAGTACGACGCCTACGACGATCGGTACGTCAGCTTTCTCCTGACAGAGATCATCCCTGAGGTCACGAAGCACTACTCGATCGCCGAGGACCCCGGCCGGTGGGGCATCTGTGGTGGCAGTAGCGGCGGGAACTGCGCCTTTACCGCAGCCTGGCTGCGCCCGGACAAATTCCGCCGGGTGATCGGGTACTTGTCCAGCTTCACGCAGATGCCAGGCGGCAACCCATACCCCGAACTCATCCCCCGTTTCCCTCGCAAGCCGCTGCGCATCTTCATGCAAGCGGGCCATCGTGACCTGCGCTGGAACGAGCCCGAGGCAAACTGGCTCGCCAACAACCTGCGCGTCGCGGCCGCGCTCGCAGAAGCCGGCTACGACTTCCGCCTTGTCCTGGACGATGGCGGCCACAGCCCCAACCACGGCGGTGTCCTGCTTCCCGATGCCCTCCGCTGGCTGTGGCGGTCGGACGATCACCCGGACTAACCGGTGGGCTGAGGCGCGGCGACTTCGTAGAGGCGACCGTCCCGGATCAGGGCCCACAAGACGTTCACTCTGCGCCGGGCGAGGGCGATTACGGCCTGGAAATGGCGTTTGCCCTCGGCGTGCTTGCGGTCGTAATACGTCCGGGAGTTGGGGTCGTAGCGCACGCTCATCAGGGCGGACATGTAAGAAGCCGTATCTCTATCGATCGTGAGGGCGGTTCTGATCGAACACGGTGCTTGGTCGGGTGATCTCGGCCGGGTGGATGCATGAGTACAGGGCCCCTTGGTAGCTCGGGTTTGCGACCACTCGAGTGCCAGGAGGCCCTGTTGTTCCAGTCTTGCGTGACGGTCCCCGTCTCGTCCAACTCCCGGGTTTCGGCGTGTGATTGTCTCGCGCACAGGTTCGGAAACGCGGCCGACCGCCCGGAGAGGGTGCCGGTGTATCCGTCGGACATGACGGACGCGGAGTGGGCAGTGGTGCGGGACGCGATGCCGGTGCCGGCCTGGCTGGAGGGCCGCGGCGGGCAGCCGGAGGGCTACTGCCACCGCGTGATGCTGGATGCGATCCGGTACGTCACCGACAACGGCATCAAGTGGCGCTCTATGCCAGCCGACTTCCCTGCCTGGGACCGGGTGTATGCCTTCTTCCGCAGGTGGCGGGAGCACGGCCTGGTCAAGGAGTTCCACGACCGGCTGCGCGGCCGGGCCCGCGAGGCCGAGGGCCGCGAGGCGGAGCCGACCGCGGCGGTCATCGACTCGCAGTCGGTCAAGGGCGCCGCTTCGGTGCCCGCCGCCACGCGCGGCTATGACGGCGGCAAGAAGGTCAACGGAAGGCGCCGGCACGTCATCACGGACTGCCTGGGCCTGCTGCTGATGGTGCTGGTGTGTGCCGCCGACGTCACCGACCGTCAGGCCGCCCGCGTCATGCTGCCCCGCCTGCGGGCACGGTTCCACAAGATCACGCTGGTGTGGGCCGACGGCGGCTACACCGGCCACCTGGTCGCCTGGGCGAAGGAGAAACTCCAGCTCACGCTGCAGATCGTCAAACGCAGCGATGACATGAAGGGGTTCGTGGTACTCCCGAGACGCTGGGTAGTAGAACGCACGCTGGGGTGGCTGATGCGCTCGCGCCGCCTGGTGCGGGACTTCGAGACACTGCCCGCCAGCAGCGAGGCGTTCATCTACTTCTCGCAGGCCATGCTCATGAGCCGGCGCCTCGCCCGCCCGGCTTCCCGGCGGCGGCCCGAACAGTCGCGGTGGGCCGCCGCGGCGTGAACCGTCCGGACGGCGACACGGCCAGCCAGCCCCGCTCGGCCAGGCGCCTCGCCTTGGACCGCACCCCCTCGATCTTCGCCGGCACCAACTCCAGCTCCAGCCCGGACGCGATCTCCTTCGCCGACACCCCCTCACCGCCTTCCGGACCGGACTCCACCAGCTCCACGATCCGCCGGTAATCCGGCGCGAGCGCCTCCACCGTCATCCCGTCCGCGAAGTGCGACACGATCGACCCCGCGACCGGGACCCTCACCACTTTGGCCACCGGCACCGGCTCCGGCGCCTCCTCCACGGCCGCATCCACCGCATCACCGGGGGCGGCCAGGGCCTCGGCCAGCTCCACACGAGCGATCGCCCGACGTTCCAACACCGCCTCGGCCACGGCGAGTTCAGACAGGATCCGGTCCGCCTCCGCCTGAAGCTCCTCCACCCGCACCCGGGCAGCGGCCTCCCGCTCCTCCAGCAAACCCATCACCGACGCCACCGGCCACCTCCGCATCGTCGAGGACGAACTGATCGCCCGAACGCTCCCACAACGACGCCGGAACCATGCCGGAGCAGCGGAAACTCAGTGATCACATCCGGTAAGACAACGGCTTCTAAAAGACGCGCTGGATACCCCGGTGGTAGTGGCGCGGCCGGTGCAGGTTGCCGTTCCGCTTCCCGGAATCGTGCGGTGCCGGAGCCAGGCCAGCGAATGCCGCGAGCCCGTCCGGACTGGCGAAGTCCGAGAGGTCGTTGCCGATCGCGGCGAGGAACTCGGCACCCAGCAGCGGACCGATGCCGGGCATGCTGGCCACGATCTCGGCGAGCTCGTGCGTCCGGAACCTGGCCTCGATGAGCCGGTCGACCTCGGTGACCTTCTCGTTGAGGGTCTGGACCTCCTCGGCGAGCGTCCGAACGAGCTGGGCGATCACAGTTTCGCCGGGAACGGCGGTGTGCTGCCGCTCTGCGGCCACCACAGCCTTCTTCGCAAGCTCGTGTGGACTGCGGACGCCACGCGTGCGCAGCCATCGGGTGAGCCGCCCGATCCCGAGGCGCCGGATGGCGGCTGGCGTCTGGTAGCCGGCCAGCAGGACGAGCGGTCCGGCACTGGTCAGGGCGAGCGCGCGTTCCAGCGCAGGGAACATGCCAGTCAGGGCGGAGCGCAGCCGGTTGATGGACCGGGTGCGGTCGCGGACGAGGTCGGCGCGGCGGTTCGTCAGGAGCCGGAGCTCGATGATGGCCTCGTCACTGGGCCTCAGTTCCTGGAGGTCCCGGCGGATCCGAGCCTGGTCGGCGATGACGAACGCGTCGCGTGCGTCGGTCTTGCCCTCGCCCCGGTAGCCGTCGCTGGCCCGGTTGACCACGCGGCCGGGAATGTAGAGGACCTCTTGCCCGTGGTTGACGAGTAGGGCGAGTAAGAGGGCGGGTTCACCGCCGGCCATGTCCACGGCCCAGGTCACCTGGTCGCCGAGGGCAAGTACGGCGGCAAGGAGCTGGAGGAGTTCCGATTCGTCGTTGGCGACGCGGCGAGACAGTAGCCTTTCGCCGCTCTCGTTGAGTACTACGCAGTGGTGGTGGGTCTTGCCGCTGTCGATACCGGCCCAGATCCGGTTCATCGTGCTCCAGACGATCGTCTCTGCAGGGTCCAAGCCACAGACGACCTCGTCGGCATGGCCTTGCACAGCGATCTTGCTCGCACTTCCCAATCTGGCGGCCGGGTCGTCGTGGGGCGCAGGGCGGCCAAGCCACTGCAGCCACGGACGGCAGCCAACTAAAAGCCACACCCGGCACCTCTGGGCGGCCCAACCCTACGAACGGCTCGGCCATCCCGTCCCTGGAACGTAAGAAGCCGTCTCTCAACCGAACGTGATCGGTTGATCCTTGCTGGTCAGGAATGGTTTCGCTCGGGGTGAGGGAGGGATGCGGCGTCTTGTGTCCGCTTCATGACCGAGGGGTGCGCGGTGGCGTCGGTGCTGGGAATGCTGGAGGAGCGGGAGGCGGCTGCCCGTGTGCGGGTGGAGGGTCTGCGGGAGGAAGCCGCTCGGCTGGCTGAGGTGTTGGAGGCCGCGGAGATCGAGCTGGACCGGCGGGTGATCGCGCGGGAGGAGCTGCTCGAGGCCCTGGCTGTGTCTGCGGCCGAGTCCACTGCGGTGACGGAGAGCGGGGCGGAGCAGGAAAGGGCGCCATCGACCGTGCCGGTGCCGGGCTCGACGGTGCCGCCGTGGCGGGACGGGCTGCCGGTGACGGTGCTGGCGCCGGACTATCAGCGGATTCTGGGCGTGCTGGAGGAGCGGCGCTCAGCGGGCGAGGGACCGGCGAAGGCCAAGGAGGTCGCGGTTCAGCTGGGCCTGGGGACGACACCGGCGAAGGTCGAGGGGGTGCGCTCGAAGGCCAGGCGCCTGGCGGAGCGCGGGTGGCTGCTGCAGGAGACGTCGGGAGCGTTCAGCGCCGGCCGGCGGCCCGTGGCCGCGCCAGGCGCCGGCTCATCCGCGTGACCATCGACCACCGGATCATCGCCTCGCTGGAAGCGGGCAGCGTCTCGTAATCTCTCGCCAGACGGCGGGAGTTCATCAGCCAGGCGAACGTGCGCTCCGCCACCCAGCGTCTGGGGAGCACCACGAACCCTGTCATGTCGTCGGTGCGCTTGACGATCTCCAAGGTCAGGGCGAGTTTGTCCCGGCACCAGTCGACGAGGCCGCCGGTGTAGCCTCCGTCGGCCCAGACCAGGGTGATGTCGCGGTGCAGGCGGCGCAGCCGTCTCAGCAGGCCGGCCGCGGCGTCGCGGTCGCCGATGTTCGCGGCGGTGACCGCGACGACCAGGAGCAGGCCGAGGCAGTCGGTCACGATGTGCCGTTTGCGGCCCGGCACCTTCTTCCCGCCGTCGTAGCCGCGTGAGGAGGCCGGCACCGTCGCGGCGGCCCGCACCGACTGCGCGTCGATGATCCCCGCCGTGGGCTCGGCCTGGCGGCCCTCGCGTTCACGGACCCTCCCGCGCAGCCGGTCATGGAACTCGGCGATCAGCCCGTGCTCGCGCCAACGGCGGAAGAAGGCGTAAACCCGGCCCCATGCGGGGAAGTCCGCGGGCATCGCCCGCCACGAGATCCCGCCCGCGACCAAATAGCGGATCGCGTCCAGCATCTGGCGGTGGCAATACCCCTCGGGCTGCCCGCCTCTGCCTTGGAGCCAGGCCGGCACCGGCAGCAACGGCCGGATGGCCGCCCACTCCGCGTCCGTCATGTCCGACGGATACCGGCGCACCCGATCGGGATGATCGGCCGCGTTGCCGTACACGTGCGCGAGGCAATCGCACGACACGGCGGGCGAGTTGAAGTGGGCGGGCTCGGGCGCGTACAACAACGACAACAGGGCCTCCGGGAACCGCTCGGATTGGGGTCGCACCCCCGAGCTACCAGGAGGCCCTGCCTTCATGCGCGTACGGCCGGAAGATCACCCGACCAGGAACTCCGTTCGATCTGCACGTTCCAAGATCGGTTGAGAGACGGCTTCTAAGGCCAACTGAACCGCTCAGTCACATCAGGGATAGATGGATAGATGGCCATGCGCAGTGAGAGTTACCATCCACGACTTCCTGAATTCAGGATTACGTGTATCGTCATAGTGTGCTGACTGTTGCCACGGACATCGACGTGCTGGTCCGGTTCGGCCGCGCGCTCGCCGATCCGATCCGCTGCCGCATCCTGCTCGCCCTGCGCGAAGCCCCGACCTACCCCGCCGATCTTGCCGACGCGCTCGGCGTCTCTCGCACCCGGCTGTCGAACCACCTTGCCTGTTTGCGCGACTGCGGTCTTGTCGTCGCGGTGCCCGACGGCCGCCGTACCCGCTACGAGCTGGCCGACGAACGCCTCGGGCATGCACTCGACGACCTGCGGACCGCCGTGGTGGCCGTCGAGGCCGACCGCACGTGCGTCGACGCCGACGACAAGGGCTGCTGCTGATGACCGCGATATCCATCGGGCCGTCCCCAGCCCGCCGCGACGCCCTCTCCCGCCGGATACGCCTGCTGGTCGCCGCGACCATCACCTACAACGTCATCGAGGCGGGCGTCGCCCTCACCGCCGGTACCCTCGCCTCCTCCACTGCACTGATCGGCTTCGGCCTGGACTCCGTCGTCGAGGTCTCCTCGGCCGCCGCGGTCGCCTGGCAGTTCTCCGCACGCGAGCACGCCATACGCGAGGCCCGCGAGAAGACCACCCTGCGCATCATCGCGCTGTCGTTCTTCGCGCTCGCCGCCTACGTCATGGTTGACGCCGCCCGCGCCCTGGCCGGCATCGGCGAGGCCGAACAGTCCCTCCCCGGCATCGTGCTTGCCGCCCTGTCCCTGTCGGTGATGCCGTTCCTGTCCGCCGCCCAACGCCGCGCGGGCCGCGAACTCGGCTCCGCCGCGGCGGTCGCCGACTCCAAGCAGACCCTGCTGTGCACGTATCTCTCGGCTGCCCTCCTGGTGGGCCTGGTCCTCAACGCCACTCTCGGCTGGTCTTGGGCCGACCCGATCGCCGCGCTCGTTATCGCCGCCGTCGCCGTGAAGGAAGGCCGCGACGCGTGGCAGGGCAAGGGCTGCTGCGCTCCCCCTGCCGCTGGCGTGGTCCCGGCAGCCGAGGGTGAGGCGCACGGTGCTTGCGCCTGCCGCCCTGGCTGCGACTGCTGCAATTGACCGTCCAAGGACGCCGACCAGGGCCAGTCCGCAACGCAGCTGGCCACCTATCACTGAGCAAGGTGGCCAAGTGAGATTGAGCGCGAGCCTATGACGTGCGGCGCCGTCGAGCGGACTGGCCATCCGTCTCTGGAGGTCACAGTGCTGTGACTGAGTGCGCTACATGGCCACTTCAGTCGGCCAATTGAGCGCGGCCTGGGCCCGGGCGGCGGCCGTGCGACGTGTGCCGGATATCGTCGCCGGGCAACCGAGCGTTAGGGGCTCTGCCTGTGAATCTGGGCATCGTCGGACAGGCGGCCGGACTGTTCGCGGTGACGAACATCGACGACATCCTGATCCTGTCCCTGTTCTTCGCCCAGGGCGCCGGGCACCGGGGTGCCGCCCGCCGGATCGTGCTCGGTCAGTACCTCGGTTTCGCCGCCATCCTGGCCGTTGCCGTGGCCGCCGGGTTCGGCGCGACCTTCCTGCCCGAGTCGGCCATCCCCTACCTCGGCCTGCTGCCCCTCGCCCTCGGCCTGAAGGCGGCCTGGCAGGCATGGCGGCAGCGCGGCGAGGAGGAGGCCGAGGAAGCGGTGAGCGCGGGCGGCCCCAGGGCGCTGGAGGTCGCCGCGGTCACCTTCGCCAACGGCGGCGACAACATCGGCGTGTACGTTCCGGTGTTCGCCGCTGCCGGCGTCGGCGGGATGAGCGTGTACGCGGTCGTCTTCCTGGTTCTGGTGGCCGTGTGGTGCTTCGCGGGCCGGTTCTTCGCCACCCGCCCCGTCATCGCCAAGGCGCTCAGCCGGTGGGGCCATGTCCTGCTGCCGCTGGTGCTGATGGCCCTCGGCCTCATCATCCTCATTGAGGGCGGCGCCTTCGGCCTGTAGCACCGCGCGAGGCGCGGCCGACTGGGATGTGACGCTCAGCGGATTCGGGCTTGCAACCGGTACCTAGGTACAGGTTTACCGTCGGAGATGTCCCCGAGTGCGGGGACATGATGACGGGAGTGTGCGTGATGACGGATCTGGCGTGGGTGCCGCAGTCCTGCACCCTGCCCACCGAGGAGCGGCCCCTGCGGGTTGCGGAGTGGGATGCGCTGTTTTCCGAGCGGCTGATCTCCTTGTCCCGGCCCGCGCCGCTCCGCCTGCGCCTTGACCTGGCCGACGCTCCGGGTGTCGAGGAGGAGACCCGTGACCTGATGGAGCGTGAGAACGGTTGCTGCTCGTTCTTCACCTTCGAGGTCACCCCGGGGAAGGGCCGGGTCCATCTCGACATCGCAGTGGACCCGGCGCACGAGACGGTCCTGGAGGCCATTGCCGAGCGGATGAGCACGGACGGGGAGGCGCGGTGAGCGCGGGCCTGCGCAGCGGACAGGTCGCCGAGGCGGCCGGGGTGAATGTCCAGACACTGCGCTACTACGAGCGGCGCGGCCTGCTGGCCGAGCCGGAGCGCAGCAACGGCGGCCACCGCCTGTACAGCGAGGAAGCGGTGACCGTGCTGCGGGTCATCAAGGCCGCCCAGCGGCTCGGGTTCACACTGGAGGAGGTCACCGAGCTGCTGGAGGCCGGCCGCCACCGGCACGGCCGTCCCGTGGCGGGATTGCAGGAGCGCGCTGCGGCCAAGCTGGCCGAGGTCGACGCGAAGATCGCCGACCTGACCACCATCCGCACCACACTGGCCGCGGCCGTGGAGGCGGGCTGCGACGACCTGACTGTCTGCGCCTCGAAGGACTGCTGCCCCATCCCCTTCACCGACCTCGCCGAGGAGAACCGCCATGCCGGACCCTGCTGCTGAACCGCGCCCCACAAGACGTCGAAGGCGCTCGCGGGCCTGGCCGCCCTGGCCTGTGTGGCGTGCTGCGCGCTCCCCGTCCTGATCACGGCGGGCGTCGTCGGAGCTGGCGCCGGGGCAGTGATGGGCTGGCTTCCCGCCCTTGCCATCGTCCTGGCCGTGCTCGCCGGCGGGACCTGGTGGCTCGGTCAGCGGCGCCATTCCTGCTCCTACGCGAAGAAGAGCGCAGTGCGGGTCTCAGGTGCGGCTGTGCGGCTTGCGCAGGGGGACCTTCCTGGCGGCCGTCTTCTTCGCCGGCCCCCCCTGGTTTGCGCGCCTGGCGCTGACTGCCCTGGCGCTGACTGCCCTGGGGCGTCCCTGCCTCGCGACTCCTGCGCCTTGCGGACGCTCTCCTGCACGGCGGCCATCAGGTCCACGACCTTCCCGGCCGACGTCGCCGGAGACGGTGCCTCCGATCGATCCGCACCTGGAGCGATTACCCGGCCCGGTCCGCCAGAGCGCCTTCATGCACCGGGTTCTTCCACGATCACCAACGTGCCGCGGCTACCGGGGCGGACAGCGTGTCGAGCGCCTGCCGGCACCCGGTACATCTCGCCTGCCTCCACGGCGATCTCGGTGCCCTCCACCAACAGTTCCAGCCGCCCGTCGAACACAAGCAGTACCTCATCAGCCCCGTGAGCTTCTTCCTGGACCGGGCTGCTGTCCATACGCAGGACTTTCACGCAGGCCGCGCCCACATGCCCCAGGGAGCGGGAGCTCCAGGCATCCGGCAGCGCGGCCGCTGTCTCGACGACGTTGATCAGACTCATCACATGCCTCCCAGCGGGCTGCCCGGCATGGCGCAAGCAGCCCGCCAACCACATTCAATGGATGCCGGGAAGCTATGAGGTGCCCCGAGGTTCCCGGACAGGGACCCAATAGGGTTGTCCTGTCAAGGAAACGAGGAAGCACGAAGTGGCACCACCCAGCAAGTACACCCCGGAGTTCCGCGCGGAAGCCGTCCAGATCGCACTCCGATCCAGCAAGACCATCTCCGCGACGGCCCGCGAGCTTGAATTGAACCCGGAGACACTCCGGGGCTGGGTGAAGAAGCACCAGAAACAGCATGAGCCGCCTGCCGACGCCGAGCTGACGGTCAGCGAACGCGCCCGGCTGAAGGAACTCGAACGCCGCATTCGCGAAGTCGAGATGGAGAACGCCTTCCTGAAAAAATGCGCGGCGTACTTCGCGAAGGATCCCCGGTAGCAAGCAAGTACGAGTTCATCGAAACGATGCGGCTCGACACCGCGGAGTACGTATTCCCGGTCGAGTTCATGTGTGAACGGCTCGACGTATCCAAGTCCGGCTACTACGACTGGAGAAGCCGCCCCAATTCTGCGACGGCCCAGCGCCGCGAGGAATTGAAGCTGCTGGTCAAGCCGGGTCTTCAAAGTTGAGCGGTGCGGAGGTGTCCGCGGGCCCGGCGGGTGGTGACGCAGCGGGTCCGTAGCCGTTGGTTGTCGGCATCGCGAAGGCCGAACGCGTTGCGGGCGACGAGCTTGATCACGCGGTTGATGCCCTCGCTCTTGGCGTTGCTGTGTCCGGTGTCGATGAATGCGGCGATCTCGGCCCACCAGCGGTCGACGGTGACGGCGAGCTGCCGCACCTCGGGGATGTCGGAGTCCGCGCACCACGTGAGGAATTTCCAGCGGGCGTGGCCGACTTGGTGGCGGTCGGCGCCGGTTCTCGCCAAGGCGAGGAGGTTGCGCAGGTTCTCCTTGGCGATCCATGCCGTCAACAGGGTCTGGCCGATCGTCCCCTCGCCCAGCAGCGTGTTCCACATCGTGGCGAACTGCTCGTCGGTGAGGTCCTCGCGGTTGCGCAGCAGGCGCCGCCTGGCTTTCCATTCCGGGTCACTGGCGCGTCCGCGTCGGCCGCGCATCTCGGCGGTGGTGCGGCGCCGGACCATGGACAGCATCTTGTTGGCGAGCTGGACGACGTGGAAGTGGTCGACCACGACGGTGGCCTGCGGGAGACCGGTGCGGACGGCGGCGCGGTAGGTGGCCGACATGTCGATGGTCACGTACTCGATGCTCTTTCTCCAGGTCAGCGGGGTGGCGGCGAGCCAGGCGAGCACATCGGCGACGGTGCGGCCCTCGACCTGGCCGAGCAGGCCGCCGGTGCCGAGCGCGTCGGTGAACCCCGTGTGCCACCGATCGCGCGTCAGCATCCACTTGCCCGTGGCGGGGTCCTGTTCCCAGCGCGGCCGTCCGCGCCGGGTCTCGTCGATGCCCAGCACCTTCACCTCGGGCAGCGGGGCCTCGGTGACCTCGCGTGCGACGGCGCGGAAGGCGTCCATCACGGTCGGCCAGGACAGACGCAGATCCCGGGCGGCCTGGATGACGGTGGAGGCGGCGTCGCGTATTCGCCGCCCGGCGGCACCGCGCAGTCGCATGGTGATCCGTGCGCCGGCCGGTAGCTGCGGGATCTGCTCGGTGAAGGACCGGCGCGGGCAGCCGGCCTCCCGGCACCACCAGCGGCGCTTGTGCCAGCGGAACTCCAGTCCGCTCTCGCCGTACGGCAGATCGCGGGGCCGCGTCACCGCCGAGCCCTTCACCCTGGTGGCGAACACCCCGCAGGCCGGGCACGCCCGGGCCCTGTCATCGGCCGTGGCCAGGTGGACCCGGCGTGTCCCGTCCGCCAGCCGCTCGACCCGGACGACGGACACCCCGTCAAGGTCGAGCAGCAACGTCGTATCGTTGAGCAAGCCCGTGGCTCCTGCATGATCGTTCTGCGTAGAGAACAGAGATGATCACGCAGGCCACGGGCACCTTGCGTCCAGGGCCAAGCAGCCCGACCCCACACGGAGCGTGACGCCGTGTCAGCAAACCGAACCAGCGCACCGCTCAACTTCGAAGACCCAGAAAGCCTTCGAGATGTCCGACAGCACCTACGGATACCGACGCATCCACGCCCAGCTGGCGCGCTGGGGCCACGCCGCCGGCCTGGAGCTGGTGCGCCAGCTCATGCGTGAACTGGGCCTGATGCCCTGCCAGCCCCGCCCGAAGCGGCTCAGCCTGACCCAGGCCGCGGCGGGCGTGGTGCCCGATCTCGTCGGCCGGAACTTCACTGCCGACGCCCCGGGTGAAAAGCTCGTTGGTGACATCACTTACATTCAGACCGGTTAGGGCTGGCGGTATCTCGCGACCGTCATCGACTGCTGCACGAAGGAAGTCATCGGGTATGCGATGGACGACCACTACCAGACCCCTCTGATATCGCGGGCCGTACGCAACGCGGCTCGCAACAGGAAACTCGCCAAGGGTGCGATATTTCACTCCGATCGCGGCAGCAACTACATGTCAGCCGAGTTCGGCAAGACGCTGAACCAGCTCGAACTCCGCAGGTCCGCCGGGCGCACCGGGATTTGTTTCGACAACGCTATGGCTGAATCGTTCTTCGGAGTACTTAAGAACGAGCGCGTCTCCCGCGTGACGTACCTGACCCGAGAAGCCGCCCGGCAGGACATCACTCGGTACATCGAATTCTGGTACAATCGCAAACGCCTTCACTCGGCAGTCGGTTACCGCCCTCCACAAGAAGTCCACGCCGAGTATGCGAGGTTGCGAACAGCCGCGTGAAATGAACGGTCAGATCCCTGTCCGAAAAACGCGAGGCCCCTCACCCCGCCCAATGTCGGAAAGTTCACCTTTTGTCCGACCTGGATGGCAACGGACCGAAACGTGCGGCCGCCCACCGGCGCATACGAGGGATCCGGGTGACGTGACCGGGCCCGCGTGGACGCGTTCGGCCCGCGGGTCGTTCGCCGGGCGTGGTCACCCCCACCGTCACTGTTGCGGCTTTCACTGGCGCCGCGCTGGGTGCTGCCCTCGTCGCGGCCGCCCTCGCATCGCCGCGCCCCTTGCGCGCCCCGTCTCGACGTGTGCCTACGCCGCGTCCTCGGGGAAGTCCTCCTCCAGGAGGCCCTCCTCGCCGAAGTCCTCCTCTTCCATCATCGCGGCGCCGAACCCGCCCAGGATCTCGTCGATGTTCAGCTCGGTGGCGCCGGCCGGGGCCGTGGGCGTCTGGCCCTCGCTCATCCGCACCACCAGGCCCAGCTTCTTCACCTTCGCGTTCTCGGCCAGCTTGGCGAGGTCGACGTACACCTCGGTCAGCTCGTCGTTCTTGAGTGTGAAGTCGGCCGTGACCTTGGTGTTCGGGGCGTCCTTGAGGTCCTTGTCCGTGGGCAGTTCCATGCCCGGCGGCAAGTTCTTCGCGAGCGGGCGGATCTCGCCGAAAAACTCCGTGATCAGCGTACGGAACGGAGCGGTGGCGGTGATGTGCTCGGAGCCGTCCTTGTCACCGGCGGTCTTGAAGTCGACCTCGCGGGCGATGGTCTCGCGGAGCGCCTCCAGCAGCTGCTTCTGCGTCTTGGCGTCGAGGGTGGGTTGTTCCGGCGCGGGCTTCGCGCCGGGCTCCGCCCCCATCTCGGCGGTGGTCTTCTCCATCTCCTTGGTGTTGAACTTCACCCACTCGCCCTCAAGCACCTTCTTGAGTCCGCTCGCCTCCGGGGGCAGGTCCTTCGCGGACGGCAGGGGGGCATCCATCGCCTTGCCGAGGGAGTCCGTGTCGGAGCGGATGTAGGTGTAGTCGCCGACGACCCGGTACTCGACGAGGTCGCCGTCCTTGGTGCTGACCTTCATGGCCATGCCGACGTAGTCCTTCTCGCCGGACTCGTCGATCGGCTTCTTCGACTGCACGGTGACACTGATCTTCGCGCCACTGAGCAAGTCGGCGGCCTCGTCGGGCATCTCCTCGCCGGGCTCCGGGTCCGACGAGGCGTCCAGCGCCTTCAGGCTCTGGGCGTCGGTGTCGAGGCCGAGCTCGAAGGAGATCGTCTTCTCCTTGCCGAGCTTCCCGAAGGCCTGGTCGAGCTTCTTCCCGGCGGAGAGCTGCTCCACGGTGCCGCAGGCGGCCGAACCCGCCAGGACGGCGCCGACGACTGCGGTGGCGATCAGGGGCTTACGTATGGCGGTGATGATGGTCTCCTCGTCAGTGCGATCACGAACGTGATCGGTGGCAAGACCCATGACGCCGCCAAATGGTTGCCCCGCCGTCTCACTCCGCGTCGGACCACGGCTTGCCGACGGCCCGGTGCGCCACCCGCCGGATCACGCGCCCCGCTCGGTCAGCTCGCCCCGGACGCGGCTGAGGTCGACCGCCCGGCCGCCGAACAGGACCGGGATGACCGCGGCCGTATTGCGGCCGACCGCGTCCATGACGAGCCGGTCGGTCACGCACAGCGTGGCGGGGTCGATGTCGACGAACCGCGCGGTGGCGCCGACGGCCACGATCGCCTGGACGGTCGCGCAGAACGTCACGGCGCCCGCCGAACAATGCAGTGGCCTGCAACGAGGTTGCGGTACCGCGCCGTTCGGCGGGTCATGGCGCAGGCCGTGTCGAACTGAAGCAGCGGCTCCGGGCGGAAGCTCTGAAGCGTCACGAGGCTCTGCGGTGCAAGGAGGGGAGTAAGAAGCCGACTGCGCATCGGCGTACCAGCTCAATCGTCTCGGTTTTGTGCTGTGGTGGCTGCGGTGCCGCCGGGCAACTGTTGTGCACTGCGGCTGGCGGAGGCCACCAGGTAGCCGGGGAGGTGGAACCTGCAGTGCAGATGCACTGGTGCGCCGCAGTCGTCTGCGAGGGCGTGCAGTGCGGACGGGCTGTAGGCCTTGCGCAGGCTGATCGTGCCGTCGTGTGCGGCTGTGGCCCCGCCGAGGAGGAGCAGCAGCGGGACGATGGCCAGGTATGCCGGGTGCCGCCAGGCGTCGATGATGAGCAGGCGGTGTGCGGCTCGGGTGCCTTCGCGGAGCACCATGCGTACCTGAGCTGGTTGCAGGTGGTGCAGGGACATGGTGAAGACGGCCACGTCCCAGGTGTGGTCGGGGGCGTCGATGGCAGTGGCGTCGATGACGCGTGTGGTGACCCGTGGGTGGTCGCCCAGAGGGCCGGTACGGAATGCCTGGACGGAGTCGGTGCTGATGTCGCTGACGGTGACGTGTGCGGTGGGGTGGTCGCGCAGGAGCTGTTCAGCGAGGTGGCCCCGGCCTGCTCCGAGTTCGAGGATGCGGGGCTCACGCTGCTGGCCGGCCTCTGCCAGGGCCAGTCGGCTGAACGTGCGGTAGGCCAGTGACGCGCGCTGGAAGCGGTCCAGCGCGCGCAGTCCCCTGCGGGCCCTTTCCGCCAGCCGGGGATCGGGGTGGTCGATGAAGTCGATCCACTCGGCTCGGTCGGTTTCGTACAGACGGTCCCACCATGGGGCGCCGGGGCCGCCCCGGGGGAACTGTTCGTCGTGCATGGTGCTCCACCTCCCTCGGTGGTGTGTGCGTGTGCGGATGCTGTAGTGGTGTGATGTGCAGCGTGGGGTGTTCACGGGTCGGCGAGCTGGTTGACCGCGGCACGGAAGACCGTCGGCGCGGCCAGGCATGCGGGCACCAGCAGCGAGCGGGCGCCAGGGTGGGTGGTGGCGAGGACCAAGGTGTGGGTCAGCCACCGGTAGCGGCGCGTCAGGCGCCGCCAGGCGTGCCCGTAGCGAGCGGGGGCGTCGGCGACCAGGGCGTCGACTGCGGCTTCGGCCTGGGCCAGTGCCAGGCTGATGCCCTCGCCGGTGAGCGCGTCCTCGTACCCGGCTGCGTCGCCGACGAGCAGGATCCGGCCCACGACGCGGCGCGCCGGCTGCTGCCGCATCGGGCCGGCGCCGCGCACGCTGGACGCCGGGGCGGCGTGAGCGAGCCGATGGTGCAGGTGAGGGAAGGCCTCCAGCAGCCCGGCGTAGGCATGGTGTGCCGCCGCGCCCGACGGCGTGGCGTCGGGGCGGTACAGGACGGCGACGCCCACCTGGTCCGCAGCCACGGGGGTGATGTACGCCTCGGCATGCGGGCCCCAGACCACCTGCACGCTCTGGCTCCAAGGCTCGGTGTGCCAGTGACGGCGCAGTCCGAAGCGGCGCGGGAACCCGCGCCGGACGGGGACACCGAGGTGACGGCGCAGCGGGGAGTGCAGACCGTCGGCGGCGATGAGCCAGCGTGCGCGCAATCCTGCGGCGTTCACCCCGGTGGCATCCTGCGCCGCTGCCGTCACGCGGGCATCGAGCCGGTGAGCGCCGACGGCGTGCGCGGCGGCAGACAGCGCGGCCTGTAGTTCGGTGCGGCGTACGCCCATCCCGGGCCCGGCTCGGAACGGCGCGTGCGCCCGGCGGCCGGACAGATCCAGGTAGTCGATCCCGGTCAGCGGCGCCCCTGCCGGGCACACCCCCAGGGCATGGAGCCGTCGCACCCCGCCGGGCATCAGCCCTTCGCCACATGCCTTGTCCACGGGGTCGGGCCGCTTCTCACAGACCGTCACGGACATACCCGCCCGCGCAGCGTACAGCGCGGCGGCCAGCCCGGCCGGACCCGCGCCGACGATGAGCAGATCGGTGTCGTACACGTCGCGGCTCACGCTGAAAGTCCCAGCGCCGCGTTCTCCACCCGCAGGCGCACGGTAAGGACCGCGGCATTGGCAGCGGTGAACAGCAGCGCGGTCAGCCACGCACTGTGCACCAGCGGCAGCGCAACACCCTCGGCTGCGACGACCACGTAGTTCGGATGCCGCAGCCACCGGTACGGGCCACGCCGCACCAGCGGCAGTCCCGGAACGACGATGACCCGGGTGTTCCAGCGCGGGCCCAGCGACCACACGCACCACCACCGCAGCCCCTGCAGCAGCACCACGGCACACAGCGCACTCCAGCCCAGCACGGGGATGAACGCCCGCCGCGCGACGGCGACTTCCGCGAGGATGCCGACCAGCAGCGCCGTGTGGACGGCCACCATGACCGGGTAATGGCCTCGTCCGTGTTCCACACCACCGCGCACCTGAGCCCATCGGGCATGCCGCCTGGAGACCACCAGCTCCGCCAGCCGCTCTGCGGCGACCGCCGCCACCAGCACGACCAGCCACGCTGGCAGCATCCCCATGCGCATCACCACGCTGCACCGCTGTCTGCCGGGCCGGCCACGGCCTGCGGGCACCAATCAGTCCTGCCAGGCGGCGCGCATGATTGCCTGACAAGCTCGGACAAGGGCATACGCCGACTCCTTGAAGCGGTTCAAAGGCGGGCAGACGGCAAGCCGCCGCGGTCAGGGGACGTTCCGGGTCACCAGCGCAGCAGGACCAGCTCGCTGGCGAAGCCCGGCCCCATCGCGGTGAGCAGCCCGACGCAGCCGGGGGCGGGCGGTGCTTCCAGCGTCGCCCGCAGCACGTCCAGAACGGACACCGACGACAGGTTGCCCCGCGTCGCCAAGGAATGACGGGTGTGGGCCAGAGCCTGCTCGGGCAGGCCGAGGGCACGCTCCACCGCGTCGATGACCTTGGGCCCGCCGGGATGGCAGATCCAGGCGGCGACATCGCCGACCGTCAGGCCGTGATCGGCCAGGAAAGCGCTCACGTCCTTGGGCAGTTCCCGCTCCGCCACCGTGGGCACGTTCGGGGACAGCACGATGCCGAACCCGTTCGCGCCGATCCGCCAGCCCATGACGTCGGTGCTGTCCGGGTAGAGCCGGCTGCGGGTGGCCACGACCTCCGGCCCGCGGCAGCCCCGGGCCCGCTGCTCCCCCACGGCAACGACCGCCGCGGCACCGTCCCCGAACAGGCTCGTGGCCACCAGATTGGCCAGGGACCAATCGCCGCGCTGCACCGTCAGCGAGCACAGTTCGACCCCCAGCAGCACCCCGACCTGGTCAGGAAACGCCCGCAGGTAGTCGTGCAACCGCGCGATGCCCGCAGCCCCCGCGGCGCAGCCCAGACCGAACAGCGGGATGCGCTTGACGTCCTGGCGCAACCCGATCCGCTGCGCCAGGCGGGCCTCCAGCGACGGCACAGCCAGGCCGGTCACCGTCGTGCTGATCATCACATCCACCTCGTCCGGCTCCACCCCGGCCGCGCTCAATGCCTCGTTCACCGCCTGCTCGCCCAGCTCTAGGGCCGTGTGCAGCCAGGCACGGTTGGCGCCGGTGAACCCGTCCAGCGCCGCGTACTGATGAAGCGGCAGCGACAGGTTCCGCGTGACAACCCCGGCGTTCGCCGACACCCTGCCCAGAGCACGATGCGCACCCGCAGGTCCGGGGAGCAGATCCGCGAACGCCGTTGTGATGTCCTCCTGCCGGTACTGGTGCGGCGGCACAGCCACTTCGACCGCAACCACCCGCGGCCCGTCACCGTCCCCTCCCCACTGCGGTTCGCTCGTCGCCCGGTCCACTGCCCGCCCTCACCTCGATGCCACCCGACGCCCACAGACTACGGACAAGATCACCACGAACGGACAAATGGGAGAACATGGGGATGATATCTCCACTAAAGGACTAAGAGCTTGTCTCACGTGGTGTCTGATCGATGCGGCATGATTCCTTCTTATGGGTGTCGATCTGTCGCAGCGGTTGGTTCCTGACGAACTCTGGTTGCTGGCGGCTCCGTTGCTTCCCTCGTTCGCGCCGCGCCCGCAGGGAGGAGGGACGGCCCCATGCGATGAGCGGGCCGTGTTCACCGCGGTTGTGTACGTGCTGACCAGCGGATGCGCGTGGCGGCATCTTCCCGAGACGTTCGGCGTCTCTCCCGCCACCACGCACCGCCGGTTCTCCGCGTGGACAGAAGCCGGGCTGTGGAGACGTCTACACCGGGCCGTCTTGGACGAGCTCGGTGCCCGCGGAGAGCTGGACTGGTCCTCCACGATCGTCGATGCAGCCTCGGTCCGCGCGAAAAAGGGGGATCGCTGACCGGGCGCAATCCGGTCGACCGGGGCAAGAAGGGCAGCAAGCTGCATGTGTTGTCCGACGCTCAGGGCTTACCCCTGGCGCTCGGCGTGTCCGGGGCGAACGTCCACGACAGCCAGGCTCTGCTGCCCCTGGTCCTGGGCATACCCGCGATCCGCTCGCGGCGCGGTCCGCGCCGGCGCCGTCCCGGCAGGCTCCGTGCGGACAAGGCCTACTACTCCGCCGAGCACGTGAAGTGGCTGCGCGGGCGCGGCATCGTCCCGCGTATCGCTCGGCCCGGCATCGAATCCAGTGAGCGCCTGGGCCGACACCGCTGGAAGATCGAACGGTCGATCTCCTGGCTCTTCGGCTACCGCCGCCTCACCGTCCGGTACGAGAGGAAGGGCACACACTTCTTGGCCTTCCTCGGCCTCGCAGCGGCACTGACCTGCTACAAGAAACTGGCCAAGCTCGCCACGTGAGACAAGCTCTAAAAGAGCGTTTTGTCCCGGCAGAGGTGTTTGGTTCGACGTTCAGGTGTAGCGCCAGTTCGGGGGGGACTCTCGGGTGGGCCGGTGGCTTATGAGGTCGATCATCGCGAGGTGGATTATGGCCTCGGAGCGGTGGGGGTGGGTCTCGTAGTCGCGGGCGAGGCGGCGGTGGTGCATGAGCCGGCCGAACGTCCGCTCGGCGACCCGACGCCAGAAGATCACCTTGGATCCTTTGGCGCCGGGGTCGCGTTGGACGACTTCAACGCCGACGCCGAGGCGGGCGCCGTGGTCGATGACCTTGGTGCGCTATCCGGTGTCCGCCCGGGCCTTGGTCACGCGAGGGCGTGCGGCGGCGATGCGGCAGAGCAGGTGGATGCCGCCGGTGTCGTCGGAGGCGCTCGCTGCGGTAACCCAGACGGCCAGGAGAAGCCCGAGGGCGTCGACGCCGATATGGCGCTTGCGGCCTGCGGTTTTCTTGCCGGCGTCAATGCCTTGGCCGGCCGCGGGCACGTTGGCGGAGGTCTTGACGCTCTGGGCGTCCGGCACGCAGGCGCTCGGCTCGGCGTTGCGACCTTCGGCTTCACGCACCAAACGACGCAACAGGCCGTTGAGTTGATGGAAGATGCCCTCCTTCTGCCTGGCGGCGAAGTATCCGTAGACCGTCTCCCAGGATGCGAAGTCGTGCGGCAGGCAGCGCCGGGGGATCCCGGTGCGGTCGACGTACAGGATGGCGTCCGGGATCCGGCGCAGGTCGTGCTCGGGAGGCCGCCAATGTCCAGGCCCTTGCCCCTTCGCTCGGCACGCCAGGCTGACAGAACGGGTTCCAGCAGTTCCCAGCAGGCATCGGACAGATCGCCGGGATACGGGCGGTGTCGCGTCATGTTTTGGTACTACCGTCGGGCGTAGTGCGTCCACTGGGCGCAAACGGCTCCCACCAGGGGCGCCTTGGGATCAGGCAGGAGCGAATCGACCGAAACGGGCCGGCGTGCGATGCCAACTGTCACATGCCGCGCATCCAACGGGGCCTGTCGATGAATTAGTGCGTCTCTTGCGGTAGTTGGGCTCGTTGATGCGGTATGGGGCGCTTCGATGGGTCGATCGGGTCGTTGCAGGAGAAGCTGGAGGCGGTGACGCCGCATCTGAACGAGCGGCAGCGCCGGATCCTGTACGCCGCGGAGGCCCGGCAACTCGGGCACGGCGGGATCGCTGCGGTGGCACGGGCCGCGGGCGTCTCGAAGGGCTGCGTCAGCCGCGGCCTGGCCGATCTCGCTGCGGGCGAGGAACCGGACGGGCGGGTGCGACGGCCGGGGGCGGGCCGCCCCGCCCTGGCGACAAAGGACCCGGGTCTGATGCCGGCCCTGCTGGAGCTGGTCGAAGACAGCACGCAGGGCGATCCGATGAAGCCGCTGACGTGGACGACGAAATCGTTGCGCCGCCTCGCGGACGAGCTCGCCGCCCAGGGCCGGAAGGCGGGCCGCGACACCGTCGCGGCCCTGCTGAAGGCGGCCGGGTTCAGCCTGCGCGGCAACGCGCGGGTGCTGGCCGGCAGCCACCACCCGGACAGGGACGCACAGTTCCGGCACCTCAACGACACGGTGGCCGAGTTCCTCCACGCCGGGGACCCGGTGATCAGCGTGGACACCAAGAAGAAGGAACTGATCGGCCCCTTCGCCCGGCCTGGGCGCGAGTGGGCCCCGCCGGGCGCCCCGGTCAAGGTCCTCGACCACGACTTCCCCTCACACGCGACCGGCACCGCGATCCCCTACGGCATCTACGACCTGGGCCGCAACACCGGCTTCGTCGTGGTGGGCACCGACCACGACACCGCCGCGTTCGCCGCCTCCTGCCTGCGTCGCTGGTGGCGGGAAGAAGGACGGGCCGCATACCCGCACGCGAAGCGTCTGCTGATCACCGCGGACGGCGGTGGGTCCAACAGCTCCCGCGCCAAGGCATGGAAGGCCAACCTCGCCGTCCTCGCCACCGAGACCGGCCTCGAGATCAGCGTGCGCCACCTACCGCCGGGAACATCAAAATGGAACCGGGTCGAGCACCGCCTGTTCTCCTTCATCTCCCTCAACTGGCGCGCCCACCCGCTGACCAGCTACGAGACCGCCCTGAACCTGATCTCGGCGACCACCACCCGCACCGGGCTGTCCGTCACCGCGCGCCTGGACACCGGCAGCTACCCCACGGGGATCGAGATCAGCGAGCAGCACGCAGCCGCCCTGACCATCCGCCCCGATACCTTCCACGGGGAGTGGAACTACACCATCCCACCCCAACCCGGACTCCCCGACGTCCCGCTCCATCCGCCCGGCCGCCGGTCCCACCCCCGCCACGCACACACCTTCGGCGCGACCCTGGCCACCCATCCCCTCCTGACGGGTCTCGAGCGCACCGACCTGGACCGTCTCACCATCAGCGTCCGCGAACGCCTCGACGCCCTGCCGCCCAAGCAGCGGCCCCGGCACCGCAAACTCACCACGGAGAACATCATCTGGGCCGCCGTCCTCGACCAGCGCGGCCTGTCCCGCTCGCTGACCGCCTACCTCTTCCGCATCGGAGAGAACCAGATGAGAGCCCTGATCAAACAGGTCCGCCCCTTCCTGGAGGACTACGGCTACCGCCCCGAACCGATCCCCGCCCGCCTGATCGACCCCAGCGACCTCGCCAGCTACGTCATGCACGCGACATCCATGCCCGGCGAGCGCAACACACCCCACTAATTCATCGACAGGCCCCGCCGCATGCGCCTCAGAGGGCGTTTGATGTAGACGAATTGCCGTTTATTTCCTAGTAAGTTCCTCGCCAGGTTGGTGTGGTCTCGTCCGTTATGCGCTTGGTGAGGTTGTCGATCGAGGCGATGTGGATCATGGCTTCGGAGCTGGCGGGCAGGGTCTCGTAGTCGCGGGTGAGGCGGCGGTGCATCATGATCCATCCGATACTCCGCTCCACGACCCAGCGTCTTTTGACGACATGAAAGCCGCGGATTTCGGGGTTTCTGTTGACGACTTCGACGTCGATTCCGAGGTTGGCTCCGTGCTCGATGACGGCGTTTTTGAAGCCGGTGTCGACCCACGCCTTTGAGATGGTGGGGTAGGTCTTCTTGGCCTGGTCGAGGAGTTGTATTCCTACGGCGTTTTCCGACAGGCTTGCGGCGGTGACGGTTACGGCGAGGAGTAGGCCGAGTGTGTCGGTGATGATGCCCCGCTTCCTACCGACGATCTTCTTTGCGGCATCGGTTCCCTGGCTGGTCAGGGGTACGTTGGTGGAGGTCTTGACGCTCTGGGTGTCGATCACGGAGGCGGTCGGTTCGGGTTTGCGGCCTTCCTTGACGCGGGCCAGGCCGGTGAGGTCGTAGTTGAGCTGGGCGAGGATTCCTTCGTCGCGCCAGGCGGCGTAGTAGGCGTAGACGGTGCCGTGGTTCGGGAAGTCATGCGGGAGGTATTTCCAGGGTATTCCCGTGCGGTTGACGTACAGGATTGCGTTGAAGACATCGCGCAGTTCGACCTGGGCCGGCTGGCCGGTGGGTCTGCGGTCGAGTCGGGCTTTCCTCCAGGCGGATAAGGTCGGTTCGATCAACGCCCATCGGGCGTCGGACAGGTCGCTGGGGTACGGCTTGCGCTGGCTCACGAAAGGGCTCTTACACGAACAGCACCGCTGACAGCGGTACTTGACCGGCTGGGCGTTTCCATGACGTCCATAGACCAGACGGAATCTGGGTGCGAGATGCGGAGTAAATAGGCGCC
Organism: Streptomyces flavusporus; assembly: GCF_046267975.1. Lineage (NCBI taxonomy): Bacteria > Bacillati > Actinomycetota > Actinomycetes > Kitasatosporales > Streptomycetaceae > Streptomyces > Streptomyces flavusporus. The sequence goes on from NZ_CP176503.1 coordinate 76,372, forward strand.
GAGGCTGGAGCCTGGAAGGCCGTGAAACTGCACGTAGGGCGTGAATCACTCCAAAGAGATCACGCCGCAAGAACGACGCAACACCGCAAGCCATACCTAAATGCCCACTCAGAGGGCGTTTGATGTAGACGAATTGCCGTTTATTTCCTAGTAAGTTCCTCGCCAGGTTGGTGTGGTCTCGTCCGTTATGCGCTTGGTGAGGTTGTCGATCGAGGCGATGTGGATCATGGCTTCGGAGCTGGCGGGCAGGGTCTCGTAGTCGCGGGTGAGGCGGCGGTGCATCATGATCCATCCGATACTCCGCTCCACGACCCAGCGTCTTTTGACGACATGAAAGCCGCGGATTTCGGGGTTTCTGTTGACGACTTCGACGTCGATTCCGAGGTTGGCTCCGTGCTCGATGACGGCGTTTTTGAAGCCGGTGTCGACCCACGCCTTTGAGATGGTGGGGTAGGTCTTCTTGGCCTGGTCGAGGAGTTGTATTCCTACGGCGTTTTCCGACAGGCTTGCGGCGGTGACGGTTACGGCGAGGAGTAGGCCGAGTGTGTCGGTGATGATGCCCCGCTTCCTACCGACGATCTTCTTTGCGGCATCGGTTCCCTGGCTGGTCAGGGGTACGTTGGTGGAGGTCTTGACGCTCTGGGTGTCGATCACGGAGGCGGTCGGTTCGGGTTTGCGGCCTTCCTTGACGCGGGCCAGGCCGGTGAGGTCGTAGTTGAGCTGGGCGAGGATTCCTTCGTCGCGCCAGGCGGCGTAGTAGGCGTAGACGGTGCCGTGGTTCGGGAAGTCATGCGGGAGGTATTTCCAGGGTATTCCCGTGCGGTTGACGTACAGGATTGCGTTGAAGACATCGCGCAGTTCGACCTGGGCCGGCTGGCCGGTGGGTCTGCGGTCGAGTCGGGCTTTCCTCCAGGCGGATAAGGTCGGTTCGATCAACGCCCATCGGGCGTCGGACAGGTCGCTGGGGTACGGCTTGCGCTGGCTCACGAAAGGGCTCTTACACGAACAGCACCGCTGACAGCGGTACTTGACCGGCTGGGCGTTTCCATGACGTCCATAGACCAGACGGAATCTGGGTGCGAGATGCGGAGTAAATAGGCGCCGAGGCTGGAGCCTGGAAGGCCGTGAAACTGCACGTAGGGCGTGAATCACTCCAAAGAGATCACGCCGCAAGAACGACGCAACACCGCAAGCCATACCTAAATGCCCACTCAGAGGGCGTTTACTGGTGGTCTGTACCGTTAGGTGAGCTTCGCGGCCGCCACTTTTATGGTGTTTGCCCCATGCGCGCACCTTCGCATCCGCCGAGCTGTCGACTTGGTCACCCGTTTAGTCCGCTTCTCATGAACAAGGTCCGTCTGGTTTGAAAATGAGGCAGAAACGCCCAGCAGCCAGCGGAACGGCACCGTCCGCCGCATCCATGCCAACGCTACGGCGTGAGCGAGCGGAAGCCGTACCCCAGCGACCTGTCCGACGCCCGATGGGCCCTGACCGAGCCGACATTGACGGCCTGGAGAAAGGCCCGGCTCGACCGCAGGCCCACCGGGCAGCCGGCCAAGGTCGACCTGCGCGACGTCTTCAACGCACTCCTCTACATCAACCGCACGGGAATCCCCTGGAAATACCTCCCGCACGACTTCCCGAACCACGGAACCGTCTACGCCTACTACGCCGCCTGGCGCGACGAGGGAATCCTCGCCCAGCTCAACTACGACCTGACTGGACTGGCCCGCGTGAAGGAAGGGCGCAAGCCCGAACCGACCGCGTCCGTGATCGACACCCAGAGCGTGAAGACCTCCACCAACGTGCCCCTGACCAGCCAGGGAACGGATGCCGCGAAGAAGATCGTCGGCCGCAAGCGGGGCATCCTCACCGACACGATCGGGCTCATCCTCGCCGTGACCGTCACCGCCGCGAGCCTGTCCGAGAACGCCGTCGGAATTCAGCTCCTCGACCAAGCCAAGAAGACCTACCCGACCATCTCCAAGAGCTGGGTCGACACCGGCTTCAAGAACGCCGTTATCGAGCACGGAGCCAACCTCGGAATCGACGTCGAAGTCGTCAACAGAAACCCAGGAGTTCGTGGCTTCCACGTTGTCAAAAGGCGCTGGGTTGTCGAACGAAGTATTGGGTGGATCATGCTGCACCGGCGTCTCGCCCGTGACTACGAGACGCTGCCCGCCAGCTCCGAGGCCATGATCCACGTCGCCTCGATCGACAACCTCGCCAAGCGCATACTGACTTCGGCTCGTCAGGGTGAACTTTCCCGAAGTCCCTGATGGGCCTGGGGTAGTGGCTGTATTCCGTGGTGTGTGAGGTATGCGGATGGGGGCGGGCTGACTGCTGCGGGACGGCTGCGCCGGGAGACGGTACGGATGCAGGCGGCCGAGCTGTTCGACCAGGACATCAAGCCGCCCGAGGTGGCACGGCGCCTGCGGGTGAGCCCGAAGTCGGCCTACCAGTGGCATCAGTTGTGGCGGGACGGCGGCGTGCAGGCGCTGGCATCCCGCGGCCCGAGTGGATCGCGATGCCGGCTGTCCCCGCGCTGTCTGGAGAAACTGGCCGCATACCTCGATGAAGGACCCGCCGCGCACGGATGGGTGGAGGACCAGGTGTGGACCGCCGCCCGGGTAGCCACGCTGATCGGCAGGAAGTTCCACGTCTCCTACAGCGTTTCGGGAGCCACGAGGCTGATGCACCGGCTCGGCTTCAGCCCGCAGGTCCCCGCGCGGCGGGTCACCGAACGCGACGAGCAGGCCGTGACCCTGTGGAAGGAGGCGACCTGGGCCGAGGTAAAAGAGCCCGGGCGGCCTGCGGGGGCTACATCTGCTTCGAGGACGAGGCAGGCTTCACGCGACAGCCGCCCAAAGGACGCACCTGGGGCCGACGCGGCCACACCCCGCAGGTGACGGTGAGCGGTCGACGCTCAGGTCGCCTGTCGGTGGCCGGGCTGATCGCCATGCGGCCCGGCTCCCGCACCCGGCTGTGCCACCGCCTGCGCACCCACCCCTCGGGCAAGGGCAAGCGCCGCAGCATGGGCGAGCGCGACTTCATCGCACTGGTCGACGGCGTCCACCAGCTCGTCAAGGCGCCGATCGTGCTGGTCTGGGACCGGCTCAACACCCACGTCTCCCACGCCATGCGTGAGTTGATTGCCGAGCGTGACTGGCTGACGGTTTTCCTGCTGCCCGCTTACTCGCCGGACCTGAACCCCGTCGAGTGGGTATGGGCGCACGTCAAGCGCAGTCTGGCCAACCTCGCCGTGGTCGCTCTCGACCGGCTCGAAGCTCTCGTACGCAACCGGCTCAAACGCCTCCAGTACCGCCCCGAAACCCTCGACGGCTTCATAGCGGGCACCGGCCTGACCCTCGACGACCCAGCCTCACCTTGACGAGCCGAAGTCAGTAAATCCGGCAGTAGAGATCAAGGCCGTGTCCGGTGGTGACCGCGTCGTCAGGGCCTTGAGCTCGGAGGGTGGGTCCTTGTCCGTCCAGGCTCGCCACCACCGGTTGAGGGTGACGGCGGGGGTGAGCCAGGAACGGATGGCGCGTAAGGCCCTGGGCCAGCAAGGCAGTTGGGGCTGGTGGGGTTCGGCTGGTCCCCCTCTCTGGCCCGTCGTTGGGGCACGGGTCCGGCGCGGTGGCATCCAGCGGTCCGGGTGGGGCGAACCACTGGTCCCAGTAGAAGGAGAAGGCGCAGTTGACCAGGGTCTGGTGGCGGCGGATGGCGCGGCCGGAGCGGACTTGGAAGTCGGCCCAGCCGAGTTTGTCCTTGATCTGCTTGTAGCTCTGCTCGATCCGGGGCCGCAGGCCGTAGAGGCGGATGATCTCGGCGAGGTCGGCCGGCGGGTGTGGGCTGGTGGCGGCATGGGGTGCGTCAGGGTGGGGCAGGTTGGTGGCCAGGTACCAGGTGGCCTTCTCGGGCAGGCCGGCCGGGTCGGTGGTGGCCACGACCAGCCGGCAGGGTGAGTTTGGGGCCGTAGCCGCCCAGGCGGGCGTCGGCGGCCCACCAGGTCTCGGTGTGCCCGTCGCGGAAGTGACGCTCCACGGCCGTCCAGTCGCCGGGATGCCTGGCATCCTGCCAGGCCAGGTCGTGGGCGGCCTTAGAAGCCGTCTCTCAACCGATCTTGGAACGTGCAGATCGAACGGAGTTCCTGGTCGGGTGATCTTCCGGCCGTACGCGCATGAAGGCAGGGCCTCCTGGTAGCTCGGGGGTGCGACCCCAATCCGAGCGGTTCCCGGAGGCCCTGTTGTCGTTGTTGTACGCGCCCGAGCCCGCCCACTTCAACTCGCCCGCCGTGTCGTGCGATTGCCTCGCGCACGTGTACGGCAACGCGGCCGATCATCCCGATCGGGTGCGCCGGTATCCGTCGGACATGACGGACGCGGAGTGGGCGGCCATCCGGCCGTTGCTGCCGGTGCCGGCCTGGCTCCAAGGCAGAGGCGGGCAGCCCGAGGGGTATTGCCACCGCCAGATGCTGGACGCGATCCGCTATTTGGTCGCGGGCGGGATCTCGTGGCGGGCGATGCCCGCGGACTTCCCCGCATGGGGCCGGGTTTACGCCTTCTTCCGCCGTTGGCGCGAGCACGGGCTGATCGCCGAGTTCCATGACCGGCTGCGCGGGAGGGTCCGTGAACGCGAGGGCCGCCAGGCCGAGCCCACGGCGGGGATCATCGACGCGCAGTCGGTGCGGGCCGCCGCGACGGTGCCGGCCTCCTCACGCGGCTACGACGGCGGGAAGAAGGTGCCGGGCCGCAAACGGCACATCGTGACCGACTGCCTCGGCCTGCTCCTGGTCGTCGCGGTCACCGCCGCGAACATCGGCGACCGCGACGCCGCGGCCGGCCTGCTGAGACGGCTGCGCCGCCTGCACCGCGACATCACCCTGGTCTGGGCCGACGGAGGCTACACCGGCGGCCTCGTCGACTGGTGCCGGGACAAACTCGCCCTGACCTTGGAGATCGTCAAGCGCACCGACGACATGACAGGGTTCGTGGTGCTCCCCAGACGCTGGGTGGCGGAGCGCACGTTCGCCTGGCTGATGAACTCCCGCCGTCTGGCGAGAGATTACGAGACGCTGCCCGCTTCCAGCGAGGCGATGATCCGGTGGTCGATGGTCACGCGGATGAGCCGGCGCCTGGCGCGGCCACGGGCCGCCGGCCGGCGCTGAACGCTCCCGACGTCTCCTGCAGCAGCCACCCGCGCTCCGCCAGGCGCCTGGCCTTCGAGCGCACCCCCTCGACCTTCGCCGGTGTCGTCCCCAGGCCCAGCTGAACCGCGACCTCCTTGGCCTTCGCCGGTCCCTCGCCCGCTGAGCGCCGCTCCTCCAGCACGCCCAGAATCCGCTGATAGTCCGGCGCCAGCACCGTCACCGGCAGCCCGTCCCGCCACGGCGGCACCGTCGAGCCCGGCACCGGCACGGTCGATGGCGCCCTTTCCTGCTCCGCCCCGCTCTCCGTCACCGCAGTGGACTCGGCCGCAGACACAGCCAGGGCCTCGAGCAGCTCCTCCCGCGCGATCACCCGCCGGTCCAGCTCGATCTCCGCGGCCTCCAACACCTCAGCCAGCCGAGCGGCTTCCTCCCGCAGACCCTCCACCCGCACACGGGCAGCCGCCTCCCGCTCCTCCAGCATTCCCAGCACCGACGCCACCGCGCACCCCTCGGTCATGAAGCGGACACAAGACGCCGCATCCCTCCCTCACCCCGAGCGAAACCATTCCTGACCAGCAAGGATCAACCGATCACGTTCGGTTGAGAGACGGCTTCTCAATGGGGGGGTGCGGCTGGCGACCGAGGCCCAGACACCGTTGCGCGGCTTGAGCGCCACCACGTAGAAGCCGTTGTCTTACCGGATGTGATCACTGAGTTTCCGCTGCTCCGGCATGGTTCCGGCGTCGTTGTGGGAGCGTTCGGGCGATCAGTTCGTCCTCGACGATGCGGAGGTGGCCGGTGGCGTCGGTGATGGGTTTGCTGGAGGAGCGGGAGGCCGCTGCCCGGGTGCGGGTGGAGGAGCTTCAGGCGGAGGCGGACCGGATCCTGTCTGAACTCGCCGTGGCCGAGGCGGTGTTGGAACGTCGGGCGATCGCTCGTGTGGAGCTGGCCGAGGCCCTGGCCGCCCCCGGTGATGCGGTGGATGCGGCCGTGGAGGAGGCGCCGGAGCCGGTGCCGGTGGCCAAAGTGGTGAGGGTCCCGGTCGCGGGGTCGATCGTGTCGCACTTCGCGGACGGGATGACGGTGGAGGCGCTCGCGCCGGATTACCGGCGGATCGTGGAGCTGGTGGAGTCCGGTCCGGAAGGCGGTGAGGGGGTGTCGGCGAAGGAGATCGCGTCCGGGCTGGAGCTGGAGTTGGTGCCGGCGAAGATCGAGGGGGTGCGGTCCAAGGCGAGGCGCCTGGCCGAGCGGGGCTGGCTGGCCGTGTCGCCGTCCGGACGGTTCACGCCGCGGCGGCCCACCGCGACTGTTCGGGCCGCCGCCGGGAAGCCGGGCGGGCGAGGCGCCGGCTCATGAGCATGGCCTGCGAGAAGTAGATGAACGCCTCGCTGCTGGCGGGCAGTGTCTCGAAGTCCCGCACCAGGCGGCGCGAGCGCATCAGCCACCCCAGCGTGCGTTCTACTACCCAGCGTCTCGGGAGTACCACGAACCCCTTCATGTCATCGCTGCGTTTGACGATCTGCAGCGTGAGCTGGAGTTTCTCCTTCGCCCAGGCGACCAGGTGGCCGGTGTAGCCGCCGTCGGCCCACACCAGCGTGATCTTGTGGAACCGTGCCCGCAGGCGGGGCAGCATGACGCGGGCGGCCTGACGGTCGGTGACGTCGGCGGCACACACCAGCACCATCAGCAGCAGGCCCAGGCAGTCCGTGATGACGTGCCGGCGCCTTCCGTTGACCTTCTTGCCGCCGTCATAGCCGCGCGTGGCGGCGGGCACCGAAGCGGCGCCCTTGACCGACTGCGAGTCGATGACCGCCGCGGTCGGCTCCGCCTCGCGGCCCTCGGCCTCGCGGGCCCGGCCGCGCAGCCGGTCGTGGAACTCCTTGACCAGGCCGTGCTCCCGCCACCTGCGGAAGAAGGCATACACCCGGTCCCAGGCAGGGAAGTCGGCTGGCATAGAGCGCCACTTGATGCCGTTGTCGGTGACGTACCGGATCGCATCCAGCATCACGCGGTGGCAGTAGCCCTCCGGCTGCCCGCCGCGGCCCTCCAGCCAGGCCGGCACCGGCATCGCGTCCCGCACCACTGCCCACTCCGCGTCCGTCATGTCCGACGGATACACCGGCACCCTCTCCGGGCGGTCGGCCGCGTTTCCGAACCTGTGCGCGAGACAATCACACGCCGAACCCGGGAGTTGGACGAGACGGGGACCGTCACGCAAGACTGGAACAACAGGGCCTCCTGGCACTCGAGTGGTCGCAAACCCGAGCTACCAAGGGGCCCTGTACTCATGCATCCACCCGGCCGAGATCACCCGACCAAGCACCGTGTTCGATCAGAACCGCCCTCACGATCGATAGAGATACGGCTTCTCAGACTACTGACCTGGTGCCGCTGCTGGCCGAACGGGGCGTCAACCTCTCGCGCGAGCAGGTCTTCCGCCTGGTCACGCAGCCGCCGCAGCGGCTGTCGATGGACACCCTCGCGGCTCTGTGTGACATCCTCGGATGCCAGCCCAACGACCTCATCGAGGTCCAGGTCGTCAACGAAGAGGTACGCAAGACCGCCGGCGGGGAGGGGCCCGGCCCGCTTCCGGCCGTGCGCCGCACCTCGATCCGACGGCCGGAGGGCTTGTGAGCGCATCCTCTCCGACTGCTCCGTCAACCGTCGCCCGGCTCGCCGCGCAGGCAGCCCGCTTGGAGGCCGCGACGGCCGCCGTCGTCGGCCACCTCACCGCGGCTCTGCCGTCGCTCGGCCGCCAGGACGCCGAGGCCGCGCTGGTGACCGCGATGCCGATCCCCACCCGCGGGGCGGCTCGCTGCCTGGAAGAACTGGCCGGACACCTCGCGGCCCACCCCGACGCGCTGACGTCAGGCAGCTCGCTCTGTCCACCGGTCCTGCTTCGGCTCGCTGAAGTCCTGCATGATGCCGGGCACCCTGTGGTCCGTCCCGGATGCGCACACTGCGGAAAGATCCGGTCTGACCTGCGGCAACTCCGCCCTGAGGGGCGGCTCTGCGGTTCGTGCGACGCCCGAAGCCGCCAACGCGAAACCTGCGCACGGTGCCACCGTGACGGCCAGCGCGTCGTCGCCCGGCACCCCGAGGGACCGATCTGCAACCGCTGTTACCGCGCCGACCCCACCACGTTCGAGGAGTGCGCCGAATGCGGGCAGTTCCGACACCCGGTGGTACGACGGGACGACGGCCGAGGGCTATGCATCAAGTGCTGGAAACGCCCCATGCACACCTGCGTGAGCTGCAGAAAGACCGCAGCCGCCGCCCTCGTTGACGACGACGGCGCACTCTGCCACCTCTGCTACAACCGCCATCGCCGGCCACGGCGGCTCTGCGGTCGGTACGGACAACTCAAGCGCATCGCCCGCAACGCGCGCGACGGGCAGCCGGACCTCTGCGACGGCTGCTACCAGGGCCCCGACGCGACCTGCTCGATCTGCAGCCGAGTCCGCCCCTGCGCCAGCCTCGACGAACAGGGCCAGCCGCTCTGCGCCACCTGCTACCAGCGTCATCGCACCGGCGAGCCGTGCGCCCGCTGCGGCCGAACCAAGCCGGTCAACACCCGTTGGCCGATCGGGCCGGTCTGCATGACCTGCTACACCGCCGTGCTCCGCTCACCGGCCGAGTGCCCTCTCTGCGGCATGGTCCAGCCACTGATCGCGCGGGATGACGACGGCGCCGAGGTCTGCGGACCATGTGTCGGCTTCGCCGCCGACTACACCTGCAAGCAGTGCGGCCGGACGGGCAATCCCCATAGCCGCGGCCGATGCGCTCACTGTGTCCTCGCCGAGCGGGTCAACGCCCTGCTGGCCGGGCCCGACGGCACGATCACCCCACAGCTGGAACCACTCGCGGCCGCGCTGGCGGACGCTCCCTCGCCCTTCCCCGCCATCCAGTGGCTCAAGGAGAGCCCGAACACCAAGCTCGTCGCCCGGCTGGCGTCCGAAGGGCACGAGCTCAGCCACGAGCTGCTGGACGAGCTCCCGCCCAGCCGGAACCAACGCTACATCCGCCAACTCCTCGTCCATACAAAGGTGTTGGAGGAGCGCAATGAGGACCTCGAACGCATCCCGGGCTGGCTGGAGCACGAACTCGCGGACAAGCCGGCCGCGCACGCCAACCTCGCCCATCCCTTCCTGCACTGGTTTCTGCTCCGACGGGCACGCCAACGGGCCGCCATGCGCCGCCATCCCGCCTCCGCCGACCGCGACCTGCGGCGCCGCGTCAGCGTCGCCCTGGACTTCCTGGCCTGGATGGACCAACGCGGCCTGGCCCTCGCCGACCTCGCCCAGGAGCACATCGACGACTGGATCGCCGGGGCCACCAGCCAGCGGCGCTACCTGATCCGCTACTTCCTGAAATGGACCACGAGCCGCCGGCTCACCCGCGAACTGACCGTCCCCTCCATCCCGAGCCAGGAGCCCCAGGACCTGCTCGACGACGACGATCGCTGGCGGCTCCTCCAACGCTGCCTGACCGACGATGCCCTGCCGACGGACGTCCGCGCCGGCGGCGCGATCACCCTCCTGTTCGGCCTGTCCACCGAACGTCTTTGCCACCTGACGCCTGAACACCTCAAGTTCGGTGACAAGCACGCCCACCTCGTCCTGGGCCGCCACCCCGTCCTGCTGCCCCCACGGCTCGCCGAACTCCTTCGGCAACTTGCCGAACAGCCCCAACTGCGGCCGCAGCTCTCGCGAGCCCACCCAGGTGCCCAGTGGCTCTTCCCGGGCATGGTCCCGGGCAAGCCGATCTCGACGCACGGCATGACCCAGAAACTCAACCGGCACGGCATCCCGGTTCGCACCGCGCGCAACGGGGCGCTGGCCGCCCTCGCCGCTGATCTCCCCAGCCCGATCCTCGCCGACCTGACCGGCATGCACCGCCACACCGCGATCCGCTGGGTCGCGTACGCCAGACGCGACTGGGCTGAGTACCTCGCTGCACGGGCTGAGGACGACGCCCGCAAGAGCCGTTAGGTCACCTTGCGCGGATCACGCCGAACGTACGAGCCCGCAACACGCGTACTACGGTTCCCCGCGGTCAGTCGATTCATTGCATGTGGGTCACCGCAGCTCGGCTCCCGACCCGGCGATGGCGGCACAGTCAGCGGCAGGATCCATCCGGCAGCATGCTATCCGGGGCGGGCCGGGGCGGCGATCGATTACTCGTCCGCCCCGGCCTCGGGATCAGATGGCGGTCAGGATGGCGCGCAGCCGCTCGTCCTCGCGGATGATGCTGTTCGCGACGCCTGAGCCGACGATGCGCCGGTCCTGCTCGGCGAGTTCGGCGACGCGCAGGCGCTGGTGGGTGCTCAGGGCGGTGGCACCGAGGGCTTGGAGGGCCTCGCAGGCGCCGGAGATGTCCGCTCCGGTTTCGGCGGAGTGGAGGGCTGCCTCGGCGAGTTGGCCGAGGTCGACGACGTCGGGGTCGGTGATGGCGAGCAGTGCGAGGGCGGCAGCAGGGGCCTTCTCGGGGTCAGCGAGCAGTTGTTCCAGTCGGGGGATCAGGGGCCGGGCGGCCGCGCCGAGGAGGGCGGTTGTGCGGATGGCGCGGACGACGGTCCACCGGTACCAGAGCTGGTTGCCGGTGGTGCGGTCGAGGACGGAGGCCAGGATCGTGACGGCTTCCTCGGCGTCGCCGTCGATCTGCCACAGGGCGGTGGCGATCGCGATGTCGCGGTCCAGTTGCGGGGTGGTCGGCTCGGCGTCCTCACTGACGGCTGCCCGCAGGGCGGGGAGCAGTCCGGCGGCCGTCGCGCCCAGGGTGGCGGCGGCCTGGGCGGCCTCGGCGACCTCGCGCGGACCGGCGGCGAGCGCCTTGGCGACGGCGTCGAGCAGGACGTCGGTCTCGCCGGTGAGGTCGTGGTGGGCCCGCGCCACCATCAGCGACCCGGCGGCGGCACGCAGCACGGCGCCGGCCTGCTCGCGCTCGGCCTGCGGGCCGGCGGCTGCCACGGCGGTGATGGCGGTGGCCGCGTACTGGAAGCGGGGCAGCACGGCGTACAGCTCGGGCAAGGCGGCAGCGGCCTGCGGGCCCCACTGACGCAGCAGGTGGACCAGGTCGGCGGTCTCGTTGTTGCCGAGCCCGTCTGCGGCCAGGCGTGCGCGGACGGCGGCGAGCAGGGCCGGGTCGAAGGGGAAGGCGGGGGCCTGGAAGTCTCCTGCGGCGTCGAGCGCGCGGGGGCGCCGGTCGAGGTCCCGGGCCAGCAGCGGGGCGGCCTGTCGGGGCGCGACCCGGACGAGCACGGCCAATGCCTGGTCAGCCGCCTCGTCGTCGGGTTGGGCGGCGAGTTCGGCGAGGGCTGGCGCGGCCTCGGCGGCGGCCGGGCCGAGCTTGCCGAGCAGGGTTGACGCCGGGTACTCGGCGGCGAGTGGGGCGATGGCCGGGACGAGTCGCTGGGGAGCGCTGCGGGAGAGGTAGCAGGCGTGGTCGGCCGCGGAGAGCGCCTCGGCCCGCACCTCGGGGCGGCCGTCGCGCAGGGCGGCGTCCAGCAGGGCGAAGGCGGCCTCGCGGTCTGCCTCGGTCTCGCGGCGCAGCAGGCTGTCGACGATCGCGTGCAGCGGCTCTCGGTGGTGCATGCTGTACCGGTCGACGGTGAATTCGCGGGCGGGCAGCAGGCCGAGCGCGGCATCGTGGTGGGCGTCGGTCCAAGGCTCCCCGGCGGCCAGAGCGACGAGGAGCGCGGCCAGACGCAGCGGCGCGGGCGTGTCTGCACCGAGCAGCGCGCGGGTCTCGACGGCGGCGCCGGAGAGGTCGACCCGGCCGAGGGCGATGAGCAGTTCGGCCCGGACACCGGGATCGGCCTCGGCCGTCCACCGGCTTCGCAGGGCGACCGGGGCGGCCTCGGTATTCCCGGTGTGGCCGAGCGTCCAGGCGGTGAGCAGCCGGACGTTCACGACTTCATGTGCCAGCAGCGGTATCAGCAGCGGGATTTGGGTGGCAACGGCGGCCCGGACGGCGCCCGGCGCGATCTCCCATTCGTCATCGCTCTCGGCCAATCCGCCGAGCAGGCAGAGGACTTCGGTCGTCCCGGGCCGGGCAGCAGCGGCGATCCGGGCGAGGTACGGGACGGCGTCCACGCTGGCGGAATACACCGTGCCCTGGTGGAGGATGCACGAGTACAGCTCGGAGATCGCCTCCTCGGCATCCCCGCCGCCCTCGGCGAGGGCGCGCAGCAGGTCGGGCAGGTCCTCGGCGGGGCCGTAGGCGTGCGAGACGGAGGCCCAGGGGTGGGCGTCGAGGCCGGCGAGGGCGTCAGCGAGATCCATGGGTCTGATCTTCGCAGCCGGGTCCGACAGGACGGTCAGGGGCCTGTGGCGACCTGCGTCAGCGCGCCTGCTTCGTCCCCTTCGGGAACGTGCGTCCCCGCCCGCCCTGCGCACTGGCCGGGGACGGTTGGCGACCGGCGCCCTGAGACAGCAGGTGGACCTCCGACCGATCAGGTTCTGAAAAACGGCTCAGCACGGGCATAGCGCACGGTCGGAATATCTCCCTCCCGCCAGTAGTGCTCGGGCTGCGCCATGGCTGCTGCCCGGATCCCGATCCCGACGCCTCCGGCCGCATCGGCCGGCACCTGATCTACGGGCATGAGTTCAAGAACGCCACCGACGAGCACGGTAACCACCACTCTGCCGGGCGCGAGCGCGATGTCCCGTGGGTGGCCATCGCCCCCGTCGTCAACGCCATCCGCGTGCTGGAGCGCATGGTGGCGCCTGGCGAGCTGTTGTTCAGCCACGCCGTGCACGGCGCCATGGCTGGCCCCGGCACCGGCTCGCTGCGCTCACCCGCCCTGCGGGTGCGGATCGAGGACTTCGTCGTCTGGGCCAACGCCGAAGCCGCCCGCCACGGCCTGCCCGGCGAGATGATCCCGCCCGACCCGCATGGTGCGGTCGGCACCCGACGCTTTCCCAGAACCCTGGCCTGGCACATCGCCCGCCGCCCGGGCGGGCTCGTCGCCCTGGCCATCCAGTACGGACACCTGCGCACCGCGCTGGTCTCCGAGGGCTATGCCGCGCGCAGCCGGGACGGCATCCATGAGCTGATCGACATAGAGACCGTCCGCGCCGTGGCCGACACCGTCGCCGACCTCAATGACGATCTGGAGGCCGGCGGCGGCCTCTCCGGCCCGGCGGCCCGGCGTGCCATCAAGACAGCCGCCCGCGCTCCGCGCTTCGAGGGCACCGTCATCAACGCCACCACCGCCCGCCGCCTGCTCGCCAACGACGGTGCCCTCCTCTACGACAACCCCCAGGCGCTGCTGTTGTGCCACTACAAACGTGAACAGACCCTGTGCCACCGCACTGGAGTCCGCGATTCTCCGCGGCTCGATCACTGCGTGCCCGGCTGCGGCAACATCGTCCGTACCGACCACCACGCCACCCGACTTCGCGACCGCGCCGACGCCCTGGACAAACAGGCCACGCACGTGCCGCAGCCGATCAGTGAACGGCTACGCGACCAGGCCGAGCGCCTGCGCGGCATCGCCGACGCCCACGACCGCACCCGGATCACCCTGAAGGACACCACACCGTGAGCGGAGCAGTAGACGAGCGCGACCGCATCCGCGCCGCCATGGACCGCATCCTGACCGGCCGACCCGAGCGCTCCAACGGGACCCTGACCATCGTGGCCCTCGCCATCGAGGCCTGCGTACCCCGCAACGCCCTCACCCAGCGCCACCTCGACCTGAAGAACGAGTTCTACGCCAAGGTCAAAGAGCGCGGGCAGCCCACGGACGCCGAGACCCGGCTCCGCAAACAGGTCGTTCGGCTCAAGGAACTCCGCGAGAAGGACAAAGCCGAGCTCGGACAACTCCGGGCCGACGTTGAAGGGCTTGTCCGGGTGGTCAACCAACTGACCTTGGAAAACCATCAGTTGCGCGAAGTGCTGTCGGCTCCCGACCCGGCCGTCCGTGTCCTGCCCGTCCAGTACACCCTGCCCCAGCCCAGCTGACACCCGCACGGCTGACGACCTGCCGCCTCACCCAGGCGCCCCCCGGCGACGGGATGCGATCACCCCAGCCGCGATGCCGCTGACCTAGCAGCGCCCCCGGGTGCCGGGCCTCGTGCACGGCACCCAGGTGTCGGCAGGTCGTGGGTATGGGGCACCTGCGGAAATGGGTATTGGGCCCGATGGTGATGCCGCAAGGCTGCGTGTGACGGTGGCATAGCCCCCTCGACCTGCCGGTCTTCCGGGAGGAGGAGTCATGGCGCAGCCCGGCACCAATCCACTGCACGATCTTGAGGCACAGACGCAGCGAAGTGATCCTCATTTCGCCCGCGGTCTGGAAACAGGTCACCCGCGTCAGCCGCGCGAATACCGGCGACGGCGTGGCCTGGCCTGGGCGCTGCTGGCCCTCTCTGTGGCGATGATGATCACGGGCATGGTGCTGCCGCAGGGCCTGCTCCTGGCAACCGGCCTGGTCACGGCGGGGATGGCGACCTACGCGCTCGCGCCCCCGCACGACCCGGACCACTGACCTTCCCTTACCCGCTCGTATACCGCGTCCCGGCAACGGCCATCAGGGTCTGACAGGCCCGGGAACGAAGGAGGCCCTATCCACTCCCGTCAGTTGCGACACCCTGTGCCTCACGTGTGCGGAAGGTGGTGACCCGTGGGACATGCTGACACTCTGCTCGCCATGGGCGGCGCCTTCCTGGCCGCGGCAGTCTTCGCCCGCCTCGGCAGCCGGATCGGCCTGCCGACCATCCCGCTGTTCATGCTCGCCGGCATCCTGCTCGGCCCCCATACACCCGGCGTGGTCCTGGTCGAGGACGCGCATGACTTCGAGATGCTCTCCGCGCTCGGCCTGGTGCTGCTGCTGTTCTACCTGGGTCTGGAGTTCCACCTCGACGATCTCAAGCGCGGCGGCAGGCGTCTGCTGGCCGCCGGCGGGATCTACCTGCTGCTGAACGTCGGCGCGGGTCTGGGCTTCGGATTCGCCCTGGGCTGGGGGTCCCGGGAATCCTTGGTCCTTTCCGGTGTCCTGGGTATCTCCTCCTCCGCGATCGTCACCAAGATCCTCGTCGATCTCGGCCGCATCGGCCGCCCCGAGACCCGTCTGATCCTCGGCGTCACGGTCGTGGAGGACATCTTCCTCGCTCTGTATCTGGCCGCACTCCAGCCCGTCATCAGCGGCGCCCAAGGCATCACGGAAACGATCCTTCAGGCGGCCAAGGCGTTCGCATTCCTGATGGTGCTGGCCGTCGCAGCCCGCTACGGCACCCGCTTGATCGGGCGCCTGATCGCAGTGCGCGACAACGAACTGCTGGTCATCAGCTTCCTCGGCGCCGCGATCCTCATCGCCGGCGTCTCCGAGGTCCTCGGAGTCGTCGACGCCATCGGTGCCTTCATGGTCGGCCTGATCCTCGCCGGGACCCCGTCCGGGCCGCGGATCCGAGAACTGGTGCATCCGCTGCGCGACGCCTTCGCCGCGATCTTCTTCTTCGCCTTCGGCCTGGCCATCAACCCGGCCGACATCACCTCCGTCGCCGCGCCGGTCGCCATCGCCGCAGCACTGACCATCACCATGAACGTGGCCGCCGGACTGCTCACCGCTCGGCTGTACAGCTACGGCCCCCAGCCCGCCGCGAACATCGCCACCACACTCCTCGGGCGCGGCGAGTTCGCACTGATCCTGGCCGCCATGGCCGCCAGTGCCAACCTCGACAGCCGCCTCGCCCCGTTTATCGCCAGCTACGTCCTCGTCCTCGCAGTCCTCAGCCCCATCGTCGCCGGACGCTCCCACCTGCTCGCCCGCGCCCTCGAGGCCACAACGACCCGCCTGCCCAGCCGCCGCGCGCCGGCTGCCGTCCCGCATGCAGATCCGGCACCGGACCCGTGATGCGGCACGCGAAAGCTCCCGCTCCGGAGGCCGGTGATCCTCTTTCGACCACGCTGCGACTGGCCCCGCAGACCGCATGCCTCTCAGTCGGAGCGCCCTCGTCGCCGCACGGCCATGCGCCAGGCCAGGTACGGGATGCTCACCTGCCACGACACGATCAGCACGGCCAGGGTGAGGGCAATGGAGGCAGGGTACCGTTCGGTGTCCCGGCGCCAAGCTTGGTCGCGCATCAGCAGCCGGGGCAGGTTGCGTGCGATGCCGACGATCCCACCGAGGTAGACGGCCAGGACGGCGACCAGCACGACCGTGTCACGCGCGGTCAGCGCCGCCCAGCCGTCCTCGCTCATGACCGGCCGACCGTATTCGGACCATCCACCACGTCCTGCGACTCTGCGAGCGGCGCCTTCGCTTTGGCGCGGGTCTGGCCCCTCGGCGCCGCCTTGCCCAGCCGAGCGGCCAAGCGCAGGGCGACGGGCTCGGTGTAACGGGCAGCGAGGGGGCCGAGGATCACAAGGACGAGTACATAGGCCGTGGCCAGCGGGCCGAGCGAGGGCTCGATCCCGGCGGTGACCGCGAGGCCGGCAATCACGATGGAGAACTCGCCGCGCGCGACCAGCGTACCGCCCGCCCGCCACCGGCCTTTGGCGGAGACACCGGCGCGCTTCGCCGCCCAGTACCCGGTGGCGATCTTCGTCAGTGCGGTGATGAGGGCCAGTCCGAGCGCGGGCAGCAGCACGGGCGGGATGCTGGCCGGGTCGGTGTGCAGGCCGAAGAAGACGAAGAAGACCGCGGCGAACAGGTCCCGCAGCGGCGCCAGCAGGTTGTGCGCGCCCTCGGCTACTTCCCCGGACAGGGCAATGCCGACGAGAAACGCGCCGACGGCCGCGGAGACTTGCAGCTCCTGAGCGATGCCCGCGACGAGGAGGGTGAGGCCGAGGATCACCAGCAGCAGCTTCTCGGGGTCCTCGCTGGAGACGAAGCGGGAGATGTGCCGTCCGTAGCGCACCGCGAGCAAGAGCACCAGCCCGGCGACGCCGAGGGCGATGGCCAGTGTGATGCTGCCGGCCGCGAGGCTGGTCCCGGCCAGGAGGGCGGTGATGATCGGCAGGTAGACGGCCATGGAGAGGTCCTCCAGGACCAGGATGCTCAGAATCACCGGTGTCTCCCGGTTGCCGAGCCGTCCGAGGTCGCCGAGGACCTTGGCGATGACGCCGGAGGAGGAGATCCATGTGACGCCAGCCAGCACGACGGCTGCCACCGGGCCCCAGCCCAGGAGCAGCGCCATGGCGGCACCGGGCAGCGCGTTCAGTGCTGCGTCGACCAGCCCGGCCGGGTACTGCGTCTTGAGGTTGGAGACCAGGTCGCTGGCCGTGTACTCCAACCCCAGCATGAGCAGCAGCAGGATCACGCCGATCTCGGCGCCGATCGCCACGAACTCCTCGCTCGCCCCCAGCGGCAGCAGACCGCCCTCGCCGAAGGCGAGCCCAGCGAGCAGGTACAGCGGGATCGGCGAGAACTGGAAGCGCCCGGCGAACCGGCCCAGCAGTCCCAGGCCGAGGATGATCGCGCCGAACTCGATCAGGAAGACCGCAGACGAGTGCATCGCGGATCACTCCCGTCCGAGTATGGCGGCGGCGGCCTCGACGCCTTCGCGGGTCCCGATCACGATCAGGGTGTCGCCTCCGGCCAGCCGGAATTCGGGGCCGGGCGAGGGTATCGCCTCGGCGCGCCGGAGCACGGCCACGATCGACACGCCGGTCTCCGTGCGCATCCGGGTGTCGCCCAGCAGCCGCCCGTTCCAGTGCGAGGTGACCGCCAGCTCGATCCGCTCGGCCACCAGCCCCAGTTCGGTCGTCGACAGCAGGCTCGGGCTGTGGTGCTTGGGCATGAGCGCGTCGATGAGCGCCGCCGCCTCCCCTGAGGTAAGCCGCAGTGACAGTGCGCATGCGTCCGGATCGTCCTGCCGGTAGGCGCTGAGCGTCCGTGAACCGTCCCGGTGGGCCACCACGGACAGGCGGCGCTGCTCCCGGGTGGTCAGGTCGTAGCGCACGCCGATCCCTGGCAATGGCGTACTGCTCATCCGCGCAGCACCCACGGCTGCCTCCCTGTCCGACTGGCTGATTTGACTGTTTCTTTGGAAAACCGTTGATGTCACCCTAACGAGCACCCCGGAGCCAGCCGACGGAACCGACACGGGGAAGGCAGGTGGGACAATCCCAGGGTCCACACGCCGTAGTCGTCGTGACCGGCACGCCCCGTCTTCGGCACCGGAAGGACCGGAAGGAAGCGCCAGCATGACCGAGTGGGTGTCCCTCAGCAGCGGGGCACGCCCAGTCCCGCAGCCCGTCGCCACGCCGCTGGTGTGGGCCACGGCCCTCGGCGGAGCAGTGGCGCTGGTGGCACTGGTCAACACCGTCGCCGGCCCGGGCAGCCCCGGGATCGCCCTGACTGTCCTGTCCCTGCTGGCCGCCCTGCTGGGGTTCTGCGCGCGCTTTGCCGCCGCCCCGGGCACGGCGATGCTGTGCTGGCTGTTTCTCAACGGCTTCGCCATCCCGCCCGCGGGCGTCCTGACCTGGGCCGGGCACCGCGACACCTTCTGGCTCGGCTGCCTCCTCACCGCCGCCCTCATCGGCACGACATCGGCCCGTCTGATCCACGCCCGCGCCGCCTACCGCCGCCTCACCACGGAAGCCGACCCCACGGCCACGGAGGCGGGCAGAGGACCGCACAGCTCCTGAGCAGCACACGGCACCGGGCACACAATGCAGTGGAAGTGCCGTCGCGCTGTCGCCAGGCGAGAGGCCGCCGACTCACAACCGAACCAGCGTGCAAACGCGCCCTGGCCCTAGTAGGGCTTTGTTAGGTCCTGTGGTGGGGTTCGGGTGCTGGTGCGGGTTGGCCGCATATCGAGCAGGCGCCGGTCCAGGTGGCCAGGAGGGCCTGGAGTTCGCGGAGGACCGCGTAGAGGGTCAGGCCGGCGCAGGGGCTTTTGGGTCGAGCCTGAGCATGGTGCAGAAGGCCTGGGCGAGGGACGCGAGGGTGACGTGGCGGTGCCAGCCGAGGTAGTTGCGGCCCTCGAAGTGGTCCAGGCCCAGACCGTCCTTGAGCTCGCGGTAGTCGTGCTCAACTCGCCATCGGATCTTGGCGATTCGTACCAGTTCGCGCAGTGGGGTGTCGGCGGGAAGCGTCGAGAGCCAGTAGTCGGTTGGCTCGGCGGAGTCGGGTGGCCACTCGACGAGCAGCCAGCAGTCGGGCAGGGAGCCGTCGGCGGCGCGGCGGATGGTGCGGTTGGCCGGTCGGACCCGCAGGGCCAGGAACTGCGAGCGCATCTCGGCGTTCGGGTTGCGTCTGGTGGCCTTGCTGCCCTGGCGCCAGGTGACGGTGCGGGTGGCCGCTCGGCCGACGGCCAGGGCCAGGGCGCGCAGGGTGGTGTGCGGTTGGGGGTAGGCGGACACGGGAGGGCGGCCCTGCCCGGAGTACGGCGGGCGTTGGGGTGTGGCATTGCCGGGGTGCGCGGTCGTGGTGGCTTTGACCGCGACCGCGTAGGTCAGGCCGCGCTCGGTCAGGCCCTCGCGAAAGCCGGTGGCGTCGCCGTATCCGGCGTCGGCGGCGACCGGAAGGTCGGGCAACTCCCAGTTGTCGCGCACCTCGTCGAGCATGTCCAGCGCCAGGCGCCACTTCTCCCGGTGCCGCTCGGTGTCCGGGATTCCCGCCTTGGCGCGGCGGCGCCGGATCGCCTCGGCCATCAGCGCGTCCTCGCCGTACTTGGTGTCGTCCCAGCTCTCGGGCAGGAACAGGCGCCAGTCGACAGCCGATGACGCACGGTCACTGACCAGGTTCACACTGACGCCGACCTGGCAGTTGCCGCGCTTACCCAGGGCGCCGCAGTACATCCGCGCCACCCCCGGTGAGTCGTAGCCGTCCTTGGGGAAGCCGACATCATCGATCGCGTACGCCTCGGGAGAAATGTGCGCGGCAGCCCAACGGGCCAGCCGCTCACGGACCTTGGAGTAGTCCCAGGTGGACGATGAGACGAACTGCTGCAGCTGCTGGTGGTCCACGCCCAGGCGCTCGGCCATCGGCTGCATGGACTTGCGCTTGCCGTCCAGCATCAGCCCGCGCAGATACAGCTCGCCCTTGGCCCGCTGGTCCCGACGCGCCAGCGAACCGAGCATCTCCGCCGCGAACGCCTCCAGGCGCGGGCGGACCGTCTCCATCTCCTCAGGTGTCACACCTGACAGAACATCACAATCTACCTGACGATGATCAATCGGGGTACCTAACAAAGCCCTACTAGACCAGGGGACGCCGGAGCCAGCACCAGCACGGCCAGCGTCCACTTCACCGGGCGTAGCGAGCCTCACCACAGCCGTACGGCGCCCGCTCAGCGCGCCAGCTGAGAAGCCGTATCTCTATCGATCGTGAGGGCGGTTCTGATCGAACACGGTGCTTGGTCGGGTGATCTCGGCCGGGTGGATGCATGAGTACAGGGCCCCTTGGTAGCTCGGGTTTGCGACCACTCGAGTGCCAGGAGGCCCTGTTGTTCCAGTCTTGCGTGACGGTCCCCGTCTCGTCCAACTCCCGGGTTTCGGCGTGTGATTGTCTCGCGCACAGGTTCGGAAACGCGGCCGACCGCCCGGAGAGGGTGCCGGTGTATCCGTCGGACATGACGGACGCGGAGTGGGCAGTGGTGCGGGACGCGATGCCGGTGCCGGCCTGGCTGGAGGGCCGCGGCGGGCAGCCGGAGGGCTACTGCCACCGCGTGATGCTGGATGCGATCCGGTACGTCACCGACAACGGCATCAAGTGGCGCTCTATGCCAGCCGACTTCCCTGCCTGGGACCGGGTGTATGCCTTCTTCCGCAGGTGGCGGGAGCACGGCCTGGTCAAGGAGTTCCACGACCGGCTGCGCGGCCGGGCCCGCGAGGCCGAGGGCCGCGAGGCGGAGCCGACCGCGGCGGTCATCGACTCGCAGTCGGTCAAGGGCGCCGCTTCGGTGCCCGCCGCCACGCGCGGCTATGACGGCGGCAAGAAGGTCAACGGAAGGCGCCGGCACGTCATCACGGACTGCCTGGGCCTGCTGCTGATGGTGCTGGTGTGTGCCGCCGACGTCACCGACCGTCAGGCCGCCCGCGTCATGCTGCCCCGCCTGCGGGCACGGTTCCACAAGATCACGCTGGTGTGGGCCGACGGCGGCTACACCGGCCACCTGGTCGCCTGGGCGAAGGAGAAACTCCAGCTCACGCTGCAGATCGTCAAACGCAGCGATGACATGAAGGGGTTCGTGGTACTCCCGAGACGCTGGGTAGTAGAACGCACGCTGGGGTGGCTGATGCGCTCGCGCCGCCTGGTGCGGGACTTCGAGACACTGCCCGCCAGCAGCGAGGCGTTCATCTACTTCTCGCAGGCCATGCTCATGAGCCGGCGCCTCGCCCGCCCGGCTTCCCGGCGGCGGCCCGAACAGTCGCGGTGGGCCGCCGCGGCGTGAACCGTCCGGACGGCGACACGGCCAGCCAGCCCCGCTCGGCCAGGCGCCTCGCCTTGGACCGCACCCCCTCGATCTTCGCCGGCACCAACTCCAGCTCCAGCCCGGACGCGATCTCCTTCGCCGACACCCCCTCACCGCCTTCCGGACCGGACTCCACCAGCTCCACGATCCGCCGGTAATCCGGCGCGAGCGCCTCCACCGTCATCCCGTCCGCGAAGTGCGACACGATCGACCCCGCGACCGGGACCCTCACCACTTTGGCCACCGGCACCGGCTCCGGCGCCTCCTCCACGGCCGCATCCACCGCATCACCGGGGGCGGCCAGGGCCTCGGCCAGCTCCACACGAGCGATCGCCCGACGTTCCAACACCGCCTCGGCCGCGGCGAGTTCAGACAGGATCCGGTCCGCCTCCGCCTGAAGCTCCTCCACCCGCACCCGGGCAGCGGCCTCCCGCTCCTCCAGCAAACCCATCACCGACGCCACCGGCCACCTCCGCATCGTCGAGGACGAACTGATCGCCCGAACGCTCCCACAACGACGCCGGAACCATGCCGGAGCAGCGGAAACTCAGTGATCACATCCGGTAAGACAACGGCTTCTGAGAAGCCGTATCTCAACCGAACGCGATCCCTTGATTTCTGCTGGTCAGGCATGGTTTCGCTCGGGGTGAGGGAGGCATGCGGCGTCTTGTGTCCGCTTCATGACCGAGGGGTGCGCGGTGGCGTCGGTGCTGGGAATGCTGGAGGAGCGGGAGGCGGCTGCCCGCGTGCGGGTGGAGGGTCTGCGGGAGGAAGCCGCGCGGTTGGCTGAGGTGTTGGAGGCCGCGGAGATCGAGCTGGACCGGCGAGTGATCGCGCGGGAGGAGTTGGTCGAGGCCCTGGCCGCGTCCGCGGCCGAGGCGACTGCCGTGACCGAGGCGGAGCAGGAAACGGCGTGCTCACCGGTGCCGGTGCCGGGCTCGACGGTGCCGCCCTGGCGGGACGGGCTGACGGTGTCGGTGCTGGCACCGGACTACCAGCGGATTCTGGGCGTGCTGGAGGAGCGGCGGTCAGCGGGCAGGGGGCCGGCGAAGGCCAAGGAGATCGCGGTGGGGCTGGGCCTGGGGACGACGCCGGCGAAGGTCGAGGGGGTGCGCTCGAAGGCCAGGCGCTTGGCAGAGCGGGGGTGGCTCCTGCAGGAGACGTCGGGGATGTTCAGCGCCGGCCGGCGGCCCGTGGACGTGCCAGACGCCGGCCCATCCGCGTAACCATCGACCACCGGATCATCGCCTCGCTGGAAGCGGGCAGAGTCTCGTAATCACGGGCCAGACGGCGGGAGTTCATCAACCACGCGAACGTGCGCTCTGCCACCCAGCGTCTGGGGAGCACCACGAACCCTGTCATGTCGTCGGTGCGCTTGACGATCTCCAAGGTCAGGGCGAGTTTGTCCCGGCACCAGCCAACGAGGCCGCCGGTGTAGCCGCCGTCGGCCCAGACGAGGGTGATGTCGCGGTGCAGACGGCGCAGCCGCTGCAGCAGGCCCGCCGCGGCGTCCCGGTCGCCGATGTTCGCGGCGGTGACCGCGACGACCAGGAGCAGGCCGAGGCAGTCGGTCACGATGTGCCGCTTTCGCCCGGGCACCTTCTTCCCGCCGTCGTAGCCGCGTGAGGAGGCCGGCACCGTCGCGGCGGCCCGCACCGACTGCGCGTCGATGATCCCCGCCGTGGGCTCGGCCTCACGGCCCTCGCGCTCACGGACCGTCCCACGCAGCCGGTCATGGAACTCGGCGATCAGCCCGTGCTCGCGCCAGCGGCGGAAGAAGGCGTAAACCCGGCCCCATGCGGGGAAGTCCGCGGGCATCGCCCGCCACGAGATCCCGCCCGCGACCAAATAGCGGATCGCGTCCAGCATCTGGCGGTGGCAATAGCCCTCGGGCTGCCCGCCTCTGCCCTGCAGCCAGGCCGGCACCGGCAGCAAAGGCCGGACCTCCGCCCACTCCGCGTCCGTCATGTCCGACGGATACCGGCGCACCCGATCGGGATGATCGGCCGCGTTGCCGTACACGTGCGCGAGGCAATCACACGATGGTGCAGCCGAGTTGAACTGGACGGGCTCGGACGCGTACAACAACGACACCAGGGCCTCCCGGCATTGCTCGGTTAGATTCGCATCCCCGAGCTACCGAGAGGCCCTGTCTTCATGCGCGTACAACGGGAAGATCACCCCGGCGGGAAACCTGTTCGACCCGCACGTTCCATGATCGGTTGAGATACGGCTTCTGATACCAGACCGGATAGACAGAGCGCATGCCTGATCTGAGCGCAATGTTCACACTTGAGACGCCAGCCCTTGAGCTCATCATCCGCGGTGCGGTCATCTTCCTGTCGCTGCTGCTCCTTATGCGCATCACCGGCCAGCGCGAATCCGGCGGCCTTGGACTGACCGACGTGCTCCTGGTCGTGCTGATCGCCGAAGCCACCGCAGGAGGGCTCGTCGGCGACTCCCACTCCGTGACCGACGGCGTCATCGTCGTGACCACGATCCTCGTCTGCAGCGTTGCCGTGGATGCCGCCGCGTGCCGATTCCCTCGCTTCTCAGCAGTGATCAAAGCCAGACCCAAGACTCTGATCAAAGACGGACGGTTCGACCGCAAAGTGATGCGTCGCGAGTTCATGACTCCCGAGGAAGTCCGCAGCCAGCTACGCCTGCACGGCATCCAGGACCCCACCCGCGTACATCTGGCCTACCTCGAACCCAACGGAATGATTAGCGTACTGACCAGTAAGAACGACGAGTCAGAACCGCCCCAGCACCCTCCAACCCACTGATGCGCCGCTGGTAGCCGCGTGCCGGCCTCGGTCATCCCGGTGGTGCGCGTGGCTGTGGCGGGGCTGCTTTCGTGCGGGGAACGGGCCGGTGTCAGGCATGTGGGGCGAAGGGTGATATGGACAGTGCGGGATGGTGCTGGGCGGAGCGCGCCGCGCGGGCTGCTCCGCGTACGGCGGCGGTGTGTGGTCGGGGTACTGGCTGGACGGGACTGTGCAGGCGTGCGGCCAGCTGGTGGGTGAGCTCGGGGTGCAGGGCGCCGCCGCCGGCGAGCAGCGGGCCGCGGTCGAGAGCGTCGACGAGCTGCGGCTGGGGGTGGTCGCGCAGCATTTTGGTGATCATCGTGGTGACGGCGGTGACCAGTTCGGCGGGGCTGCTGGTCGCAAGGTCGCTGGTGCCCATCGTGCCGCGGCAGGCGGCGGTGACGGTTCCGTCGGTGAGCAGGGCAACTTCACTGAGATGGGCGCCGATGTCGACGACGAGCAGGGGCTCGGAGAGGTCAGCGCCGGAGTCCAAAGCGATGGCCTTGACGCTGTCGATGGCGAGCACGCTGTGGGGTCGCAGGATCTGCAGGGCACCGACGGCGGTGGTGTGGTGGCGGGCGTCGCTGAGAACGGGGGTGGTGAAGACGACGACGGGGTGGGCGCTGGCCGGCAGGCGGTCGGCGAGCAGCCGGGAGATGAGCACGGTCAAGGCCGCCGGGTCGACGATGGCGCCGCGGTGAATGGGGCAGGCGGTGGCCGTGCCGTGGTGGGTGGCGGTGGGCACGTCGAGGACGGTCTCGTGGCCTTGCGTCCAGATACGTACGGGCGCTACCCAGATCGAGGGCGATGGCGGGGCAGCGGCGCAGGCGCAGGCCGCCGAGCCGGCCGTGAGAGGTGGGCTGGGTGCGCGGTGCGCTTGCCGTGGTGCCGCGCAGGAACATCGTCGGCCTCCTTCGCTGCAAGCTGGGAGCCACGGATACGCGTAGGACCCGGGTCTCCTCTTGCTCATCCACCTTGGCCGGAGCAGACAGCTGGCGGCCATCGGTCGGCACACCCATTTCCGACGGCTTCAAGGGTGCACCGCAGCATGGGCCGGTGTGAGCCGCGCCATCCGGAAGGGCCGGAAGCCGCGCCGGCACGCCCGGTGGACAGCAGTAGGGCCCGGTGGCTTCCTGCGCGCCACCGGGCCCGGGCCGTATCAACAGGCGAATCTGCTGGTCGGGTCAGGGCCGGCGGGGTGGGCGGGTCTGGTCGCCGCGCCGGTGGAGTACCACGGCCACTGGAGCAGCTGTGAAGACGGACGAGTACGTACCGACGGCCAGGCCGATGAGGAGCGCCAGGGCGAAGTCGGTGAGCGAGGACCCGCCGAACACGGCGAGGGCGGTGAGGATGAAGGCGGCGCCCATGCCGGTGTTCACGGTGCGGGGCAGGGTCTGCAGGATCGCCTGGTTGGCGATGCCGCGTAGCGGCGTCCTGGGGGCCCTGCGGGCCAGTTCCCTGACGCGGTCGAAGAGGACCACGGAGTCGTTGACCGAGTAGCCGATGACGGTGAGCAGGGCCGCGAGGAATACGCCGTCGATGGACTTGCCGAGCCAGGCGAAGACGCCGACGAGGACGACCACGTCGTGGGTGAGCGCTGCGACCGCGGCGGTGCCGAACAGCCAGCGGAAGCGCGCGGCGAGGTAGACGAGTTGCGCGCCGAGGGCCACGGCGAGCGCGATCAGGGCGCCCCGGCGCAGTTCCTGGCCGAGGCTGGGGCCGATCAGTTCGTCGCGGACCTTGTCCGCCCCTCCGGCGAGGTCGCGCACGGTGCCGGTGACCTCGGCCTCCTCGGCGTTGGTCAGTGGATCGGTGCGCACGGTCAGGCCGGTGTCGCCGGAGGACTGCACGACGGCGCGGGGGAATCCGGCATCGGCGAGCGCGGTGCGGGCCCGGTCGGCGTCGACGGGGGTGGTCGTGGCGTACTCGATGAGGCGGCCACCGGTGAACTCCACGCCCAGGTCGACGCCGCGCACCGCGATGCCCGAGGCGGCCAGGACGAGCACGGCGGCGGAGGTGGCCAGCCAGCAGTGGGGGCGGCGCATCAACTGGGGGCTGCGGCGGGTGATGCGGTCGCGGACGGCACCGGTGGCCGCGATGCCGGTGAGGCGGGGCCGGCGGCGTACCCGGGGGCGGCCCGTGGCGTACTCGGCGAGCACGCGGGTGATCACCAGGGCGCTGAACATGGAGGCGAGCACGCCGATGCCGAGGGTGACACCGAAGCCCCGCACGGGCCCGGAGGCGAGGAAGAACAGCAGGGCGGCCGCGATCAGTGTGGTGATGTTGGAGTCGGCGATCGCGCTGAAGGCGTTGCGGAATCCGGCCGCCAGCGCCGAGCGAGGGCTGGGGCGACGGCGGGCCGCGTACTCCTCGCGGGCCCGTTCGAAGACCAGCACATTGGCGTCCACGGCCATGCCGATCGCCAGGACGAAACCGGCCAGGCCCGGCAGGGTCAGGGTGGCGCCGAGTGCGGCTAGGGCGGCGTAGGAGACGAGGCCGTAGCAGGCCAGGGCGACGGCGGCCAGCACGCCCATCAGCCGATAGATCACGATGATGAACAGGGCGGTCAGCGCCGTGCCGATGGCTGCGGCCCAGGCGCTCGCGGTGATGGCCTGCGCCCCGAGGGTCGCGCCGACGGTGCGCTGTTCGACGGTTTCGACGGGCACGGGCAGGGCACCGCCGTTGATGAGCAGGGAGAGTTCGCGGGCTTCTTCCGGGCTGAAGGAGCCCGTGATTTGGGTGGCGCCGTCGCGGATGCCGGTGCCGCAGGCGACGGAGGGGGCGATCTGAGGTGAGGAGATGACCTTCTCGTCGAGGACGATGGCGACCCGCCGCGCCGGGTCAGCCGCCGGGTGACAGGCGGCCTCACCGGTCAGCCGGGCCCATCCCTCGCGGCCGACGCCCCCGAAGCCGACGGTGACGTGCCATCCGGCGCCGCCCTGCTGGTCGAACCGGGCGGCGGCCTCCTTGACGTGCTCGCCGGTCAGGGCCGAGGCCCCGAGGCGCAGCGGCGTGCCGGACTCGTCGGGCAGGACCCGTTCCCGGGGCCGCTTCGGCAGCGGGCGGGAGGTGTCGTCGGCGCTGTCGGCGGTGCCGAGCACCGGGTGGAAGGTGAGCTGCGCGGTACGGCCCAGGACGTCGGCGGCCTTCTTCGGGTTCTGCACACCAGGCAGTTCGACGATGATCCGGTTGTCGCCGGAGCGGACGAGGGTGGGTTCGGCTACGCCGAGCGCGTCGATACGGCCGCGCAGGACCTCCAGGGTGCGGTCGGTGGCCTCGCTGTCGGCGTCGGCGGTGGGGGTGAAGCGGGTCTGAAGCACGATCTGCGTACCACCGCGCAGGTCGAGTCCGAGGCGGACCGGCACGGTGACGGCAATGGACAGGGAGACGGCGATCACGGCGAGGGCGAACAGCGCCCTCACCCGGGCGGAACGGGTCACAGGAAGCCTCCGGCAGGCGCACCACGACCACCGAGGGAGCGGTCTGGGTGCTTTGAGGAGAGGGAAGGGGGTGGTGTCAGGTGCCGGAGGTGTCAGGCGGTGCCCGCCCACGGTCATGGGGTGCGTGAGGATCTGAGGCTGAGGCGTGCCTAGTCTGCGTCGCAAGCCGCGCCAGGCCGGGCGGGGTGACGGCCGTGCCCTGGGCCCAGGTGGCGAGGTGGCAGCGCGGAGCAGGATGCTCGCGGTGCGGCTCCTGGCGCGTTGCTGCTCGGACGGTGCAGGCGGTGTCACATCCATCGTCGGCGCGCGGCCCGGTGTCCCGGTGGTGGCCCGCTGTTGCCGCCACGTCGGCCGTTGGGCCGCCCGTCGCTGCGGGCCCGGCGAGGCCGAGCGTGGCCAGCAGCGTCAGGACGACGGCCGCCAGCACCGCGACGGCGGGGGACCGGACGCTGCTGGTGCCGGGGGCGGTGCGCGCGGTGTGGTGCATGCACCGCCCCCCTTCATCGTGGTATGCGGTGCGGGCCGGAATCCCTCGGGTCCCCGTCGTCGGGCCGGGGGTCAGGGTTCGATCAGGCCGGCGCGAATGGCGTAGCGGGTGAGTTCCAGGCGGTCACGCAGGCCGAGTTTCTGCAGCAGGTTGGCGCGGTGCCGCTGGACGGTCTTGATGCTGATGAACAGCAGGTCGGCGATCTCCTTGGACGAGTGCCCCTCGGCCACCAGTTTCAGGACCTCTTCCTCGCGGGGGGTGAGGATCTGGTCGGGGGTTTCCTCACCGTGGCGGGCCCGGTCGAGGTAGTTGCGGATCAACGCGGTGACCGCTCCGGGATACAGGAAGGGCTCGTCGCGCATCGCTGCTCGGCAGGCCGCGACGAGGTCCCGGTCGGCGACGGACTTCAGCACATACCCGCTGGCCCCTGCCTTCAGGGCCTGGAAGAAGTACTGCTCGTTGTCGTGCATGGTGAGCATCAGGATCCGCAGGCTCGGTTTGAGGGTGGCCAGTTCGCGGGCGGCCTGCAGTCCGGTCAGGCGAGGCATGGCAATGTCGAGTACGGCCAGGTCGACATCGTGGGTGCGGGCGAGCTCGATGGCCTCGGCGCCGTCGCCGGCCTCGGCGACCACTTCGAGGTCCGGTTCCTGGTCGAGGATGAGCCGCACACCGCGGCGGACCAGCGCGTGGTCGTCGGCGAGCAGGATGCGGATCGTGCTCGTTTCCGTCCTGGAGGTGGTGGTCATCTCAGGCATGGTCAGGGCTGCTTCCTGGAAACGGGAGCGGTGAGCTGGACCCGGGTGCCGGTACGGGGTGCCGGGGTGATCTCAAGGCTGCCTCCGATGAGCAGGGCCCGCTCGCGCATGCCGCGGATGCCGGCGCCTTCGCGGGGAGCTTTGATGCCCGAGCCGTCGTCGGTGACTGTCAGCACCACGCTGTCGTCGGTGTGACGCAGGGCGACGGTGACCCGCTGGGCGTTCGCGTGGCGGGCGACGTTGGTCAAAGACTCCTGAGCGACGCGGTACAGAACCAGTTCCGTCTCCGGCGCAAGGGCCGGCAGGTCGGTGTCGAAGCGGCGGGTGACCTGCAGCCCGGTGTGGGTGGCGAAGTCCTCGGTGAGCGAGGTCAGGGCGCTGACCAGACCCAGGTCGTCGAGCACGCCGGGCCGTAGTCGGCGCACCAGGCGGCGGACCTCGTCCAGGCTCTCCCGGGTGATCTCCTGCACCTCGTGGAGCTCCTGCCGCAGCGGCGCCGGTGCGTCGTCCGCGGCGCGCTTGAGTCCCAGCAGGATCGCGGTCATGCTCTGGCCGACCTCGTCGTGCAGTTCTTGTGCGATGCGGCGGCGTTCGGCCTCCTGGGCCAGCAGGGCCTGGGCACTGCTGGTGGCCCTTTCGTGTTCCAGCCGCTCGAGCATGGCGTTGAACGCGCGGATCACTTCGGCGACCTCGCCGCCGCCGGAGGCGGGCAGGCGCTGGCCGGGGCGCAGCAGGTCCACCGTGGTCATCAGCTTGGTGAGCCGGTCCAGCGGGGCCAGGCCGAGCCGCAGGAGTGCGGCGTTGGCGACCAGCATCACGGCCAGACCGGCGACCAGGATGATCGCCTCGGTGAGCAGAACCGGTACGGAGACGGTTACCGGAGCCCACAGCAGCAGGGCCGTGGCCGTGCCCAGCACCACCGCGTTGAGGGCGAAGATCCGCCAGAACAAGGACACCGGCCTCACGCCTCCCCTTCTTGTCTTCACCTCCACTGTGCAGCCCGCCACGTTCACGGTGCCGGGTGATCGAAGTGAGCCTGTGGCCAGCCTGCCCCGTCCCGCGTGCCCCGTCGATGGGGCGCGGACCCCATTTCCGGACCTGCGCACCACCAACGACGCCGCCGCGTGGATCCCGTGGCCCGGCGTAAATGGGGCCCGCGCCCGATAGGTAACCACCGCCGGCCCGGCCAGGGTGGAAGGCAGCAGGCAAGCCGGCGGTTGGCCCGGCAACGCCGTCGGGCAGATCGCCGTCCGGCACGCGACCGCGCGATGCCACACGTGCGGTAAATCCTCGAGAAAGGGATTGCCCATGTCACTCGATATCACCCGGGCCGAACCCCACCCGCATGAGGCGCGACAGCGCCTGGAGCACACCCGCAGCTCTCGGCTGGCGCAGCTGCAGGCCCTCAAGGAGACCGGACAGAGCCCGGACGACTACCTGCTGTCCGAGCAGAAGACCGCGATGGAGCGAACCCTCAAAGAGATCGAGGAAGCCTTCGCCCGCATCGAGAACGGCACCTACGGAACCTGCCTGGGCTGCGCCAAGCCCATCCCCGCGGAACGGCTGGAGATCCTCCCCTACACCCGCTTCTGCGTCGCCTGCCAACGCCGCGCCACCTGACCACCGCCCGTTTCGATCTCCCGCGCCCTGCCCTCAAAGGGGTGAAGTGGTGAACCACCAGACCATCAGCCAGAGCACGGCACAGCTGTCGGCCGAGGAACTCGCCGCCCTGCGCGAGAATCTGCACGAGCAGCGCCTTTTCCGTCAGGAGCAGCTGCGCCAGCTCGCCGGACCGGTCACCTCCCGCACCGAGGACCGGCTCCAGCAGCAGGCCGCCTCCCAGATCGAGGTTCACATCAAGCTCGCCGCCTCCGCCCGCATGGTCCTCGCCGACGTCGAAGCGGCCCTGAAACGCATGGACGACGGCTCGTACGGCACCTGCCACCTGTGTCGGCGCCCCATCGACCGGGAACGGCTGATGATCGTGCCGCAGGCCCGCTACTGCGCCCGCTGCCAGCAGGTCAAGGAGGCAATCCGATGACCGGCACGTCCCACCCACACGCCGCCGCCCCACACCGGCCCTGGCCGATGTGCCGGCGCTGCTGCGGCATCGCCCTGGACGTGGGAAGCGCCCGCACCCGCGCCTGGATCGCCGACAGGGGCGTGGTCGTCGACGTGCCCACCGTGACCTTCCCCGGCACCGGCGCGGTGTACCCCATCCAGCGCGGCACCATCATCGACACCCCAGGCTGTGCCCGGATGCTGCAGCGCCTGCTTGCCAACCGACTGCCCCGTTTCACCCGTCCCATGGTCATCGTCGCCGCTCCCGTCCTGGACGGCGTCGCCTACCGCACCCGGGCCCGCACCGCGGTCGACGTGCTGCGGCCGCGCAGCGTCCTGACCGTGCCCAGCGCCCGGGCCATCGCCGTGGCGGCCGGTGCGGACCTGTCCCGTCCGCTGATGGTGGTGGACATCGGCGCCCACCTCACCGAAGTGGTCCTGTTGTGCGACGGCGCCATCACCGACGCGCGACGCACCGCCCTGGGCACCAGCGACCTGGACGAAACGACCACACCCGAGCAGATCGCCGAGGCGGTGGCCACGATGCTGACCGCGATGCTCCGCCAGGACCGCACCTCGCTCACCATCGATGCCCTGCACCGCGGCGTCCTCCTGGCCGGGGGAGGCGCCCTGCGTCCCGAGATCACCTACCAACTCACCGGCCGGCTGCATACGCCGCTGCGCGTGGTCCCGGCCCCGCACACCGCAGCCGTCCGCGGCGCCGCCAAACTCCTGCACGCCGCCCACACCCACCCCTCCACCTCAGGCCCCCTCCCGCCAGCTGTCCGCCCCCACTAGGCCGCGCCCTCGTCCCGTTTTCCTCGGCACTCCGCATCCGCTGCGTCCACCGCCGAAAGGAGGACACATGCCCGGCCGCATGCCCCCACCGCCACCTCCGCAGGAGCTACCCCGGGTCATGCTCTGGCGCCTGCGGCGCAACTCCCTGCGCCGCCGCAGCGACCTGCTCCAGGCATGGATCGGCCTCGGCCTGCTGCTGGCCGCGCTGGCAGCCACTCCCATCGCCATGTTCCCGGTCGGCGACGCCGCCTACCACCACTACACCCGCACCGCCCAGCACCAGGCCGAAACCCGCCACCGCACCACCGCAGTCCTTCTCGAAGACGCCCGGCGCCACCCCGAACCCGGCTCCGCCGAAGCCAAGAAAACCCGCTACCCGACCAAGGTCCGCTTCACCGACCCCAACGGGCACACTCACAGCGCCACCACCGACGTCCAGCCCGCACTGCCCAAGGGCAGCACCATCCGCGTCTGGGCCGGCACCGACGGAAAGATCACCGACCCGCCCCTGAGCCCCAGCCAGATCCGCAGCCGCGCCATGGGCTCAGCCATCATCGCTGCCCTCGGCGTCCACGCCACAGCAGCCGCCGCCTACGGCACCGCCAGCCGCATCATCCACCGCCGCAATCTCGCCGCATGGGACACCGCCTGGGCCGAAACAGCACCCCGCTGGACGACATCGCCATAGCCCCGACCCACCAAGCGGCCTCGCTGCGCTGCTGGTTCTCCATACGCCTGGCTTCATGGATGCCACGAGCACCCGATCGCTAAGTGCTGCCAGGAACCAGTTCCTGGAATCCCTGATGAGCTGCCGCCCGCTTTGGCCTGACGGCTCAACACGCTGAACTTGACAGGGAACCGGAGTGCGTGTCGGGCGCGGTAGGTCTCCGGCATGCCAGTCACCGCGACCCGCTCCGCGCCGAACCGGTCGAAGATGCGGTCGTAGACCTCCAAGCGGCGGGCCGACTCCACATCGATGTCGATGTCTGGCAGCGAGCGGCGCCTGACGCTCAGGAACCGCTCGAAGAGCAGGTTGAAGTCCAGCGGGTTGGCGGTGGCGATGCCGAGCGTGTGGTTGACCATGCGGCCGGCGCCGGAGCCGCGGGCGGCGACGCGGATGCCGAGCTCGCGGACGTCGTCGACGACCTGGGCGACGGTGAGGAAGTAGGTGTCGTACTGCAGCGTGCGGATGACGGCGAGCTCTTCTTCGAGTCGCCGGCGAGCGCGGGGGTCGCGGTCGAGGCCGCGGCGGATGAGGCCGGCCTCGGCGCGCTCACGCAGCAGCCTCGCTACGTGCTCGGGTCCTCCAGGGACGCCGACGACGGCGAGCTCCGGGAAATGGGGACGGCCCAGGCCGAGGTCCTGCACGGGGTCGATGACGCAGGCGTCGGCCGTGGCGGCGGTGTCGGCCAGGAGCCGGTCCGCGCGGTCGTCGCCGTGGCCGGCGGCCGCGGCGATCCGCCGGGCGATCTCGTGTATGGCGGCCGGGTCCTTCAGCCAGCGCTCGCCGGAGCCGAGGTGGCGGCGGTCAGCCGGCACAGCCGTCCCCAGCCGGTGCGGCACTGGGCGAGCAGGACGACGCGGACGGGCGGCTCGATCACGTGGGCGCCGCCGCGGACCGGGGTGCGGCGGCGCTGTGCGGGGGCGGGGGCGAGCGGGGCGACGGCGTTGATGCCGAAGGCCGGCCGGACGTCGTGCCCGAGGGCGGCCTGCGCGAACCGTACGGCGCCGGTGACGGCGTCGCGGTCGGTCAGGGCGAGCGCGGTCATGCCGCGTTCGGCGGCGCGCTGGACGAGTTGCTCGGGGTGGGCGGCGCCGTAGCGGGTGGAGAACCCGGAGGTGGTGTTGAGGTGGGTGAACCCGCCCATGGCGTGCCTCCCATCTCCCTCCCCCTTCGACGCGTTGCGTGGTGCCCCGCCCCTCCGTTCAAATGCTAGTTCGAGCATCGTAGCGCGCGAGATCCCAGGTCACGAGTGAGGCGGGTGAGCGTCACCCGCATGCGGGACACCCGCCGCGCCCCCTCGCACGACTACGGAGCCCCGCCTATCGACAGGGGAGCCGTCGTCGGGGCTGGGAGGCGGCTCCGGCCGGGTGATTTTCCCTCGCGTACGCGTGCGCAGTTCTAGGTGCATTGCCCAAACTTGCCTATTTTTAAAATCTCTTGACAGGTTTTCAGATTTTCTGTCACCTTCTGTTCCGCGATGGCGGAGTGACCAGGAGAAGGGACTAGCGATGGGGCGACGCAAGGGATTCGGCCCGGTCCAGCTGGCCAATCACGCGGGCCTGGCCCGGCGGCAGGTCGAACGGGGACAGCTCAAGGGGCTCATCCCGGCTCCGGCCCTGAACTCGGGCCGGTGGTCGAACGAGCAGGCCGACGACGTCAAGGCACGCCGCGACCAGATCATCGAGGTGCTCGGCACGCACCACGGCTACGGCGCGAGCCGCGGGGCGCAGCTGCTGGCGCAGGCGCCGCATCTCGCCGGCAAGAAGCTCGAGGTCTGGGCGTGCGACATCGAGCAGCTCGCCGAGCGGGGCCTGCTGGAGTGTGTCGGCAAGTTCGAGGGCTATGCGCTGTACGACGAGCGGCAGCTGACCTCCCCCACCTCGGAGATGTGCGCGGCGCTGGAGCAGATCGTGACCGAGCGGGTCGCGTGGCTTCAGGCCTCGGCCCGTACGGACGAGGCGGCTGGCCGGTGCGGCTGGGAGGTCGCCGAGTTCGAGAAGGCCGCCGAGGAGCAAGGCATCGCGCCCGGCCGCTTCGGACGGTGGGCGCTTGAGGACGTCGAGCGGCTCGCCGGCAACGAGGACCTGGGGGCGGACATCCTGTGCGCGGATGCTCGGCCCGGAGCCGGCGGCGCAGCACCTGGATATCCGGCGCCGGGACCTGGAGTACTGCATCGAGGCCGGATGGCTGGCACCGATCAGCCACGTACGGCGCACGGTGTGGTCGGGCGACCGCGGCCACCGGAAGGTCGTCGAGATGCCGATGTACCGGGTTGGCGACCTGGACGCGCTGAAGGACATCCCCTGGGCGGATTGGAAGGCGGTCCGGGCGACCAAGCCCGGCCGGCCCTCTCCGCTGCGGGCCTTCGCCCAGCCGGCACCGCAGCGGCCGTCATCGTCCGCGCCTTCGTCGACGAGCTGCGCGAGACCTTCGACCTGCCGGTCTGGGCGCGCTTCGCGAGCCTCGACAACCGTTGGCTGATCGACTGGGAGCCGGGCCTGGACGGCGCCCCGTCGCGGGACGACGTCGCCGCGCTGCTCGCCGGCAACCCGGTCGTCTCCCGCTTCGCGGACGGCATCCAGCTGCTGAGCAAACAGGGCAGGACCATCCACTGGGCGCGGCGGATGTTGCAACCAGGCGTGGCCTGCGTGCTGGACACCGAGACACACGCCTTGTGGGGCCGGGTCATGAAGATCGCCGCGGTCGATGCGGCCACCGGCGAGGTCCTGCTGGAGAGCCTGGTCAACCCGCAGATCCCGGTGACCGAGGACAGTTTCGACCTTCACAAGATCACTGACGCGATGGTCGCGGACGCGCCGACCTGGGACCAGGTGCTGCCAGAAGTGCTGCGCGTCACCGCCGGGCGAAAGATCCTCACCTACAACGCGGAATACGACAAGACGGCCATCATGAGTGACTGCCTTCGGGTGGAGGCGGATCCGCAGCACCTGCGGGAGAGGGATCGGTGGGGGTGCATCATGCGCAAGCGCTCCGACTGGGAGAGCATGCGGGACTTCCTGCCGCTGGGCGGCAGGCACCATGCCCTTGGCGACACGTGCGCCGCGCTGGAGGTCCTCATGTCCTTGGCGTCCGCCCCGGAGTGGGTGCTGGAGCGTACGAAGGAAAAGGTCAGCGCCTGAGTCCGGCGCCGTACGGCGCGGGACATGCAGCGGGCCCGGCCTGTTCCACACAGGCCCGGCCCGCTGTATGTCTGCCGCTCAGGGCAGTTCGACGGTCTCGATCCCAGGATGGACCTTGTGCAGCGGGGATGATTCACCACTCAACTGCACCATCCCTGGGGGACCATGAGCCAGAACATCACGCCGCCGCCCATGCCCGGCTACGGGCCGCCGCCGAAGCCCCCGAAGCGGGCCAACACGGCCATCATCGCCACCGCTGCAGCAGTAGTCGCCGCAGCCCTGGCATCCGCCATCACAGGGTGGTGGCGCGCGGAAGACGCGTCAGCCCGATCCGTGTCCGCACTTCGGCAGTGGTGTCGGCGGCGAACCGGGCGATGCCGGCCAGGGTGGTGGCACCGCCGAGGACCGCGAGCAGGCACAGGGCGAGCAGGGAGCCCAGCCGGTAGCGGCGGCCCCGAACCCGCCTGGGATCGGGAAGCCGGTCCAAGACCTCGCGCAAGGAAGTGAGTTCATCGGTGGGCAGGTCAGTTCGATCCTCGCAGTGGCGCTGCAGGACACCGATCAGGGAGGATGGCATGCGAACGCGATCCCTGTTCGTGATCAAAGGCTTCGACAACCTTGATCATCAGGGGGCGCGTTTCGCTGCTCCGGTCGGGCCGTTCGGTCGCTGCTCGATCTATCGGGGTGAACCGCTCATCACGTCATCTGAGAACGCGTCCGCCCTGTCAGCATGTGCCGCGGTGAACCGTTCGGCGGCCTCCCAGAGCTCGCCTTCGCGCCGTGGGTCGTAGGACTCCTCCGACGAGCGGTCCGCACGGCTGCGATCGACGTAGGAGCCGGTCGGAGCCTGGGTTGTGCCCAGGACGACGTCAGCGAGGTAGCGGCCCGCGGCGTTGCGGCTGGTGGCGAACGGCGTGAGGGTCAGCACCGGCAGGATGCGCCGCATCGCGAACCGGGATAGAGGTCCTGCATTGCGGGCGAGGCCGGTGCCGGGGACAAACCCTGGGTTGTAGGCGACGGCGTCGATCCCGGCCGGCAGCCGGCGCGCGTACTCGTGTACCAGTTAGATCGCGGCCAGCTTGCTCGTCGAGTACGCGGTACGCCCGCCGGGAGCGGTGTCCGGCTTGGGAAAGGCGCCCGTGCGGGCGAGGACGTCCGGGGACTTCCAGGCCGGGCCCGGCACCATGCCCATGTTGTGCTTGAAGTCGCCGAAGTGGGTGTCGCTGACGGTGATCACGATCCGGGCGGGAGCGGCGAAGCGGTCCTGGAGCAGGCGCACGAACAGGTGGTTGGCGAGCACGTTGACGGCGAAGGTGGACTCGAACCCGTCGGGTCCCTCGGTGAGCGCATTCGTGTACTGCATGCCCGCGTTGCCCACGAAGCCGCGCAGCGGCGGGAGTTCACCGCGCTCCAGCCGGTCGCGGATCTCGGTGGCGGCCGAGCGGACGCTCTCCAGCGATCCAAGGTCCGCCTCCATGTACGAGACCGCGTGTCCGCCCGCGCCGAGCTCCGCGGCCAGCCGTGCGCCGGAGGACCCGCGGGCGACGCTGCCCGAGGGCGGTGTGGTGGCGGGCGGGGTGCCGCGGGCCCGCACCCGGCAGATCGCCGCCTTCCACGCCCGCCACCGGCGGCTGCCGACGGATGTGACGGAGTGCGAGTCGGCTCCGGGCGCGGGCGGGCAGGTGGTGCTCGCGGCGGCCGACCAGCAGCTCGCCACCCTGGAACGCTGCCCGGACGACCCGTTCCGCTACGCGGTGCTGACCCTGCGCCTGCCCGTGCGGCCCGACCCCGCCTCGCGTGCCGACTGGCACCCGATCCGTATCCGCTTCCGGCTGCCTCCGCACGTGCCCGCCACCGCCGCACTGTGCGCGCCCACCCTGCGCATCCGCCAGGGCCGGCTCCTGATCGACGTGCCTACGCGCTCGCCGTTCCGGAACCCCAGCGGGCCGGGCACCGCATCGCGGTCGCCTTCGACTGGGGACTGAACACCCTGCTCACCGGCGGCACCCTGCACCTGACCGACGAGGTGCAGCCCCGGGTGGTGACCGACGGGCGCCCGGTGTCCTTCCGCGCGGCAGGGGTGCTGGCCAAGGCCGACCGGCTGCGCCTCCACGGCGAGCACATCACCGCCCGCATCGACCGACTCCGCACCCTGATCACCTCCCGGCAGGAACGCGGGATGCCCCCGAACCTCTGGCTGACGGCGAAGCTCACCGTCCTGCAAACCGAGCGGGACCGCGTCGCAAAGCGGCGCACCCGGCTGAACGCGACGCTGGCCCGGGCAGCGGCCCGCTTCATGGTCGATCACGGATCGCGGCCGGGGCCTCGGTCATCTACCTGGAAGACCTCCGCGACATGGAGGCGCGGGGCAGGGGCCGCACGCTGAACACGCGGCTGTCGCAGACGGTGCGCGGGGCGATCACCGCCCACGTCCGCCACCGGGCCGCCATCCACGGGATCGCGGTGGTCATCGTCCCGCCGCGGGGCACGTCGAAGCACTGCCCCCGGTGCCTGACCGCCTTCCGCCACCACAAGGCCCCCAACGACAGGGCCACCGGCTGGGCCTGGGCGACCTGCCCGAACCCGGCGTGCGGCTACAGCACCGGCCGGGACCACGCCGCCTGGCAGCGGATCGGCGCCCGCGGCCTGACCCACCAGCACCAGACCCGCCTCGACCGCACCAGCGCAGTCCTCGTGATCCGCGCGGTGGTCGAGGCCCTGGACCGCGCCGGCGCGGTCCAGCAGCAGACCCGGGACCGCACCAAGAGCGGCCCCACAGCACAACGTCCTGTGCCCGGGAAGCGGCGCAGGGTCCCCGCCCCACCCGACCACCGTGCCCCAACAGCACGGCCGGGTGGAAAGCGTCCGGCGGGGCGGACCCCCACGCACCCGAAACGCCCCACCCAGCGGCGTTCACGGCAGCAGGGACCGAACGCGATCGGCACCCCCCAACAGCCACACCGGCCGGACGGGGCCAGACTCGGGGCAGGCTTCCACCGCCACGCCCACACCACCCCCGCCCGAAGACGGCCGTGGCCGAGTCACCCTCCCGCACGGTCCCGAACACCCGGGATCACCCAGGAAACCCAAGCCGATCAGAGACGCTCTGTCCCCAAGGTCCGGGCTCGTACCCGGTCCACAGGCTGGTGCCGGGCAGCCCGATGACGCCGAATCGCTCCTTATCCTCCTTGCTCAGCTTCTGTGCATGGGCGACGTTGAGACAGGTCACCTGATTCGCGCTGTTGCTGTCGGCCAGGATGGCCAGTCCCCTCAGCAACTCCGACTCGCTGTCGTCCTGACCGGGGTCGGACGAACACCCGGTGACGGCGGTCAGGAAGACGGCAGCGAGACCGACGGCGGCGAGGACGCCTCCGCGTGTTGCTATGTGCATGGCGAGAGAGCCTATCGATGGGCGTCGGTCATCGGGACGGCGACAAGCCAGCGCCGACCCCTGGCCGCGGACACCGCCGCCCTGGTGGCCGCCGTCCTGGAATGCGCCCGCGAGCACGGCGGCGGGCCCGTCCTCAAGGACGCGCCACAGCAGCCCCGCAGCGGCGTACTCACCCGACACTCCTGATCCCCTCCATCGGCCGCGAGGCACTCGTGCAGCGGTACGCACCAGTTCCCTCGTCTCTCGAACTGGCCCGGCTCAAGGCCGCCCTGGGGCCCATCCCGAAGGAAGGGCAGGCCGTGGGAGACGGCGAAGCCTCCGGGTCCTTCGGCGGTCCCTGAGGCTTCGGCTCGTTGTCGGGTGTTGCTACAGGCTGCTGATGGCCTGCTCGGCCATCTGGATGCCGATCGTCGCGGCCATCGTGGCGCCGGCCTCCAGCAGCCGGTCCTTGACCTGTCCTACCAGCTGACGGAGGCGGCCCGGCTCCGGCTCCGGGGACGTCGCTTCGTCGTGGAGTTCCTGGGCGACGCGCTCCAGTTCCACCCGCTGCGGCTCGTCCATGCCCAAGGTGGGGCTGATCTGGCCCACGTACCCGGCCAGCTGCACGAACGCAGCCGGGTCGATGCCGCCGGTGTTGTTCTGGGTGAAGTTCTGCTGTTCACCGATGACGACGCCCTGGGCGTTCGGCATGAAGTTGTTGTACGTCGTGCCGGTGCGCGCCGTCTGGTTCTTGATCATGCCGGTGTTTTGGTGCCCCCCGTGCATGTTGACGTTGTCGCCGTAGTAGTGGTTGGTGCTCATGCGCCTGCCATCCCCACGTTGCCGCTGCCGCCATACATGTTGACGTTGTCACCGAAGTAGTAGTTCTTCGGGCTGATCGTGATGCTCTCCACCTTCACCTGGAACTCGGTATCGGGGTTCTCGATCGCGTGGGCGATCTGTCCGACGAGTTGGTTCAGGTGGTGCGGGTTCCGGCTGGTCACCACCGCTTGGGACGGGCCGGAGGTCTCGACGGCCAGGACGTAGTGGGACTGCGCGCTCAGGACCTGCATCATCTCCACGAAGGAGTAGATCGCCGCAGCCACCGCGCCCAGCCAGACGAAGATGATGAGGCCGCCGCCCACGTTCTCGTCTGCGATGAGTGTCAGGCCGCTGATGATGGTGAGGGCGATCGTCACGGCCGCGATGATCGCGGCGTTCTTGAGGAAGCGCACCACGGCTTCTTTGCGCCGGGGATGGATGGTGAGGGTGTAGACCCGGGCGATGTTCTCCAGCGGGTAGCAGGCCCCGCTGACCCAGAGCAGCCGCTTGCTGACCCGGAGATCGATCCCGGGTAACAGCTGCGGCGGCGTGGGAGGCGGAGGTGGGACGTCGAAGTGTCCCGGTGGTTCGGCTGTTGTCATCAAGTACCCCAGAGGTTGAGTGAGTTATCGGTGATTCCCGTCACTTCGTGAAGACCATTAACTACGTAACATGCCTTCAGAGCAAGTCGATAGACGTCGGAAGTGTGGTGCTGATGTGGAGAATTGACGAGTGGGTGCAGCGCGATGAAGCGGCGTGACCGGCTCCGGGCCGAGTTGGAGCAGGACGCCCGCACCGAGGCACGCCGGCTCACCGCCGCCCATGGCATCGACGGGCTGAGCCTGTCCGCCGTCGCCCGGGGCATCGGGGTGACCCCGCCCGCCCTCTACCGGTACTTCGACGGCAAGAAGGGCCTGGCCCTCGCCGTCTACGAGGATCTGCTCATGGAGTTCGTCTCCGTCGTGGCCGAAGCGGCTGAACGGGAGGACCCCAAGGACCTCGGCGCACAGCTCTACGCGGCCACCCGGGCCCTCTTCGACTGGTCCATCGCCCACCCCGCCGAGATCGACCTGCTGATGGGGTCCGGCTACGCCCGGCTGGCCGCCTCCGTCGAGGCCATGGACACGCTGCTGCTGCGCGAACTGGGCAGCCTGTACGCGACGTTGTTCTCCCGGTTGCGGGAGGAGGGAGCCCTGACCCATCCGCCCGACGACAGCTTCGACCCTGTCCTCACCCGCCAACTCGCCGCCTACCGCCGCCTGATGGGCCAGGGCCCCGACCTCCCGCTGGGCGTCGTCTTCCTGATGATCTCCTGTTGGCGCCAGATCTACGGCCTGACCTGCATGGCCGTTTACAGCCACCTGGCCACCGCGTTCGACGACCCCCTCCCCCTCTTCAACCGCATGCTCGACGAGCTCCTGGCCCTTCTCGGGGTCAGTCGGAGATCCGGTCAGGGGTGAGGTGCTCGTCTTGCCCTGCAGGAAGGCGATCGAGGCCGGCCGCACCGCCGTGGACGCCGCCGCCCTCACCGACGACGGCAATATGGCCGCCGTCGTCATCAACTCCGGCCGCCAGGCCGTATGGGCTGCCTGTGCCTTCCACGACGGCACCGGGTTGCCGGAGAAGATGCCCTGCCCGAGGACCCGCAGACCGTACCCGCCACCGGAGCACCGATCCCGCCCTGGATTGGCGCTGGGTGGTCACGGGTCGGACAGGGCGCTTGCGTGCCTCCTGATGTTGCTCAACCGTTTGAATGTCCGCCGTGACGTCGCCGGAGTTCACGGCTCGTTGAGGGGAGTGGGCTTGGGGAAGAACCGGGTACGCCTGAGTGGGGGTACTGCCTGGCAGACGGACTTCCGCCGCCGCACCACTGGCCGTGCGCTGCGCTCGCCCATGGAGATCGCCACGGTCCGCCGCATGCTGAACCACACCCTGACCGAGCTGAAGCGGGCCATCGACAACTATGCCGTCGCGGAGGCGGTCGACTTATACGCCCTGGCCTGGCAACAGGCAGCAGGGGCACCGCCCAGCGAGACCAGGGAGCACCGGGCGCTCCTGCAGTCCTACAAGGAGATCCTCGGTTCCCGGCGTTGGCGGAAGAAGGAGCGGCTCCAGCGTCGGCTGCACCGCCGGCGATGACACCGCGTCCCGAGCGAGCCTCCGTACCCCCGCCCCGTCCGGCTGCCGCCAGCTGGACGGAGAAGCAGAAGCCGGTCTGGTCCTCGGAATCGGAACAAGAGGTCCGGCCGGTCACGTCACCCCGGCGCACACGGCGACCGGCTGCGCGGCCCGCTCCCCCAGCCCAGACGGCCCAGCCGTCTTCTCGCGCTGCGCAGCCCGCTCTGCTGGAGGTGGCGCGGCTGTACGAGATCGCGGCCGATCTACGGCCGCTGCTGGAGGAGACTGCACGCGCCGGCGCCACCACCAGCTGGCCGCTGATCCGCAAGCACCTGCCGGGCCTGCCCCGGCTTCACCGCGACGACGAATGCGTGATCCTGTGGCTGGTGGACGAGGGCCGCCAGGAAGGAGAACCGCTCCTGGCGGCCCTCGTCACGGTCGGCAACCAGCAGATGCGCCCACGCTTCCCCGCCGTCGCCGAACAGCTCGGATTGTCATGCGGTGCCGACGTCGCCCAGCAGCAGACGACATGGAGCTACGAGGTCCTGAAGGTCCACCAGCACTGGCGTCACCAGCGGCGATAGCGCCGGCCCGCTCAGCCGGTGGTGGCCGGCCACAATCCAGCCCAGCACGGTAGACGACCCAGAAACCCTGACAGGCTAAGGACCGCACCTTCAGTCGTCTCCGCGCGCCGGGATTGGCGGGTTCGCCGCACTGCTCTGCGTCTGGCTCTCCAACACCACAACCGGCACACCAAACTCACCGCAGACAAACTCGCCGCACGCTTCTCAGCGCTCCGCTGACTACGGGGGAGTTGAGGATGCCGATGATGGAGGCGCCCCAGCGCTGGAGTCGTCCGGGGTCGGGAGAGCCGTTGGCGGCCCCGGTTTCGAGGCGCGTCGCGAGCTCGGTGAACTCGATGGCGTCATCCTCCGGCAGCTCCAGTACCAGTGCGGCCTGGCGCAGGGCACGGGCGAGCATGACGACAGCCGTAGGGTTTATCCCGTCCTTGTTCGTTGTGGCCGGCTGTCATGGCCGGGCGCGGTCCGCCCGCCACCGACGAGCTCGGGCAGCGCCGCGCTGTGCCGCCCGGATACGGCACGTGGTCGGCAGTGGCATGGGTGGGATCGGTACCGCCACGATCCGTCGCAGCTGATCTCCGCTCCCCCTGGTATCTGCGGCCTGAGGGTCCTTCGGCTATGCCGACGAAGGCAAGGAAGTACTCGGCCTTGCGCTCGGAGCGACGGTGTAGCCGGCGGCATCCGGCCAGCCAGGACGCCGTGCGCTCGACCACTCAGCGATGCCGGCCGAGCCTCCTTGAAGATCCGGTCCCGAACGCGACGCAGCCTCGAGGTCGCTCAGGCGCTGCGCCGCGGTAAGTGCGCGGCCCCACGTGGGGTGACACATGAGAGATGAAGTTCCCCCCTGGACCTGGACAGCGGATGGTTACGCTGCGGGGGTGAGGTCGTGGGCCGTCAGGGTTCTAGTCTCGAGCGGCGTGACGTAGCCGTACACGGGGTGCTTGCGCAGCCGGGTGCGGTTGTACTCGACCTCTATGAAGCGGAAGACGTCAGCGCGGGCCGCTTCGTGGGACTCCCAGACGGTGGTTCCGATCTCCGCTTTCAGCAGTCCGAAAAAGCTTTCGGCCGCGGCGTTATCGTAACACGAGCCCGTTCTTCCCATACTCTGCCTCAGGTTCAACTCCCGTATCAGCATGCGGTATTCGCGCGACGTGTACTCCGAGCCCCGGTCCGAGTGCGCGATGCAGCCCGGCTTGAGGGCGCCACGGCCGGCGGCCATCTTCAGGGCGTCGACGACCAGCTCGGCGCGGTGGTGGTCGGCCATCGCGTACCCGACCACCTCGCGAGTAGCCAGGTCGATGACCGTCGCCAGATACCACCAGCCGGCCAACGTCGGCAGATAGGTGATGTCGGAGACCAGCTTCGTGCCCGGCTCGACAGCGGTGAAGTCGCGTCCGACCAGGTCCGGGGAGGGTGCCGCCTTACGGTCTGCCTTGGTGAGGCTGCGCCGCTTGCGGCGGGTGATCCCGCGGATGTCGTGCTCGCGCATCAGCCGCTCGACCCTCTTCCGGTTGATCCGGCGTCCCCGGCGGCGCAGGGCCGCGGTGATCCTCGGGGAGCCGTAGGCGCGGCGGGACTCCTCGTGGATCTGCCGGATCTCGGCCACCAGTTCGTCCTCCTCGCGCGCTGTGGCGGCAGCGGCCGGACGGGCGGCGAGGTAGGCGTAGTAGCCGGAGCGTGAGATCTTCAGAGCCCGGCACAGCAACGAGACGCTGTAGCCGTCCGGACGGTCGGGGCCGGCCTTCTCCACGTCGACGAACGCGTAGCGCGCGGCTACGTCTACTTCGTCTTGTGGTTCGCGAAGAAGGCGGTCGCTTTTCCCAGCACCTCGATGGTCTGTTCCATCTCGCGGACCTTGCGGCGCAGTCGCACCAGTTCCT
The DNA here is from genome assembly GCF_046267975.1 of Streptomyces flavusporus. Lineage (NCBI taxonomy): Bacteria > Bacillati > Actinomycetota > Actinomycetes > Kitasatosporales > Streptomycetaceae > Streptomyces > Streptomyces flavusporus. The sequence continues at coordinate 120,874 of NZ_CP176503.1, forward strand.
CGCGCTCCGCCGTGGTCAACGCTCCCGCCGGCCCCTGCCCACGGTCGGTCTTGTCCTGGTTGACCCAGTTCCGCAGTCCCTCGGCGCTGACGCCGATGTCCCGGGCGACCTCGGTGACCGTCTTGCCCGACGAGTACACCAGGGCCACCGCGTCGCGCTTGAACTCGGCCGTGTACCGCTTGCTCGTATTGCTCTTCTTGCTCACTACCTGGAACTGCTTCCTCCGGGACCGTCCGTCCCAGTATCAGGCTGTCCGGGCAGCGGGGGGAACTTCAGAGAACTCCTTTGGTCGATGTCGGCGTGTACCTGCGTCACCCGGTTCACAGCGTCGCGGTCTGCGATGCGGTCGTCCACGCGAATCCGTCCGGGTCGGTGAATGGCCCGGCATCGCTGCCGATCGTGAGCCGGTGCGATCCGGTGCCGTCGGGAGAGACGCCGACGACCTTGGCCAGGGCACGGCGCTTGTACAGCGCCAGCTTGACGGGACCCGACCCGGTGGCGAACTCGACGTATCTGCTGCCAAAGCTCTTTGCCACGGCGAGGCCGTGCTCGACGTAGAACTGCTTGCTGGCCTTCACGTCCTCGATGCCGAGCAGGAGCACGATCTCGTCGATCTGGCGGGTGGCCGGGCCGGTGTCCTTCTTCGACGACGATGCGATCTGCCAGATCGTCCCGTCCGGAGCCTGTACGACGCCCCCATAGCCCCAAAGCGACTTGGCGGCGGGCTTCAGCGTCGCAGCGCCGGCGTCCACGGCTGCGTCGATGAGGGCGTTGACGTTGGCCGGCTGGGACACCACGAGCGACAGTGTGAACCCGCGGAAGCCGGTTGTCGGTGCCTCCGAGGCCCGCAGGAGTATCTGACTGCCCAGGCCGAAAGCGGTGGTGTAGAAGCGGTTGGCGGCGGTGGAGTCGGCCACCTCAAGGGTGACGGATTCGATGGAAGTCATGACGTTGACGCTAGCTGCGGCTCCGAGACCCGTGCTTCTCGATTCCTGACCAGAACGAAGACCCATTGAAGTTCTCTCCCGGCTGAAGCCGGGAGATTCCCGCCTCCCTTGCGGGGGCGGGCTTGACGCCTCGTGGGCGCCTGACGACTGCCCTTCCGGCAGCCGGGATGAGCGTGTGGCCCATCCGGTACAGGTGCAGGATGTTCCGGGCGGCGTTGTGGTCGGCGTTGCCGGACCAGCCGCAGCCTTCGTTCCTACATACAAAGACGGCCTGAAACTCCCGGCTGCCCGGTGTGCTGAAGCCGCACATCGAGCAGCGCTGGGAGGTACCGGGGGGGAACCTTGTGCAGGGTGCCGCCGTGGCGGGCGGTCTTGTACGTCAGCATCGTCGCCGTCCTGCCCCACGCCTCCTGGCTGATGGAGCGGTTCAGGCCGGACTTCTGCGCGACGTTCCTCCCGGGTTCTCGACGGTGCCCCTGGCACTCTTGACCATGTTCGGGATGTCCAGGTCTTCCACCACGATCAGGCTGTAGGTGTGGGCGATGTCGGTGGTGGTCCGGTGCTGCCAGTCGATCGCCCTGCGCTTGGCTCTCGCACGAAGGCTTGCGATCTGGTCGTAGGTCCGCTTCAGCCGGTTGGAGGTCTTCTGCCCCGGCTTGCGGGAGCTCTTGCGGTGTGCGGTCCGCCGCTCCAGTCGGAGCAGCTTGGCCTTCTCGTCGGTGTTCAGCCACTTGTCCCGGTCGGCTGTGCCGTCCGGGAGCCGTGCGGGTCGCCCGTGGTGCCGTCGATGCCGACCTCGGGGCCGAAGTGCGGCTCGGGCGCGGGTTCGAGGGTCTGGATGCGGAAGGCGATGTGCCAGCCGAGCACGTCCTTGATCAGCCGGGCGCCAGTGATCCGGTTCTCGGTGTTCGCGTTCTTCCCGATGGGGAGGTCTTTGGTCCAGCGGAAGCGGACGCGGCCGACCTTGGGGATGTGGACCATGCCCCAGCGGCGGTGCACGTGCTTGATCTGCAGGTCGCGGCCCTGCGGGACGTCCACGCTCATCACCGACCGGAAGCGGGCCTTGAAGTTCGGTGCTTCGGCCCGTTGCTCCCAGCAGTTCTTCCATGCCTGAAAGTACGTCTTGAGGACTGCCTGTGCGGCCTGGGCGGGAAGGACGGCGAGCCAGTCGATGTCCTTGCGGGCCTGGCGGATCGCGACGTCCGCCGCGGCCAGCGTGCGCTTGCCCTTCGGCAGCATCGTCCACCAGTCGTGCAGGAGATTCCACGTCGCACGGGCGGCGTGCGCCTGGGCGTCCAGGAGCCGGACCGCAGCAGGGGTCAGCGCCAACCGGGCGCGGTGCCCGAACTGCCGCTCCTGCTGCACACGTTCCGTACTCGCGCGATCACAACAGCGTTTGGTTTATGTCGCCACGCTGGGATTCACATCCCGATGTGGGGCCGTCACGTCGTCAACAACCTTCATGCCCACTTGGTGTTCGTCACCAGGTACCGGCGCGCGGGGTCTTCACCGACGCCATGCTCGATCGGTGTGAGCAGATCATGAGGGACGCGTGCGAGGACTTCGAGGCGGAGCTGAAGCAGTTCAACGGCCAGGATGACCACGTGCACCTGCTGGTGCACTACCCGCCGAAGGTCCAGCTCTCCAAGCTGGTCAACTCTCTCAAGGGCGTCTCCGCCCGGCTGCTGCGCAAGGAGTACGAGGCGCATGTGCGCCGGTACCTGTGGGGCGGACACTTCTGGTCCGGCTCGTACTTCGCCGGGAGCTGCGGCGGGGCGCCGCTGACCGTCGTACGCCAGTACATCGAGAACCAGCCGCGCCCTGTGTGAGCCTTGCTTCGCAGTGATGCCCCGGCGCTCCGCGCCGGGAAGCCGAGGATGCGCTTCACCTCCGCCCTGAAGGGCGGAGCACTGCGCAAGATCAAAGGTAGAGCCCTGAGGTCGCCGACCACCGTGATGCGCGTGCTCCGCGAGCACGAGCTGAAAGGCGGGCGACTTCGCCTACTTTCGGGGGCAGGAGACGCAGGCGGAGGAAAACCTCCTTCGCTGCGACGGCGTCGTGGACGTCGACGGAGTCACCATGACCAACAGCGGCAGTCCGCGCGTGTCCACGACCAGGTGCCTGCCTCCTGCCGTCTCACCGAATACCTCGAAGGAGTCAAGGACGTCGACGACATCGACGTCGACGAACGGGCCGCGCAGCTCGCCATGCGAGCCGAGAGCCACTTCGGCATGTAGCCCCCGGCCCCGCGCCCCGTCAGTGCTCGAGCGCGGGAAGGCCGGCCAGACCGGTGTCGAGCATGATCCGGTCGACCGTCTCGTTCAGGGTGCTGTCGGCACCGATGACGGTCTCGATGCCGCCGGGCAGCAGGTCAAGTTCCCGGTACCAGTCACGCAGCTGTGGCTCGCCGACCTCGTTCGCGATCGGCTTGGTGGCGTGACGGGCGAGGGTCTGCTCGAACGGCACGTGCAGGTAGTAGGCGTGGGTCGGGCCGCAGTGATCGGCCCGTAGCTGGGCGAGCATCTCGCCGTAGCGGTCCGCGTACAGGATCCCTTCCACGACCACGTGGTACCCGGCATCGAGGGCGTAGCGGGCGACTGTGTCGATCAGCCCAATGTTCGCCGCGCCGGGCCGGTCCCGCTCGCGCAGCACGATGCGGCGCAGATTGTCCTGGCTGACCAGGGCCAGGCCACGGCCGAACTTCTCGCGGATGCCGGCCGCGACGGACGACTTCCCCGACGCGCTGTTGCCGCGCAGCACGACCAGCCGGGTTTCTTCGGTGCCCACCATCACGGCTGCCACGCTACCGACGGCCAGTGACACCCCTGGGGGTGTTCCCGCTGACCGGGGCAGTGCCAGCGGGTGTTTGGGGTCTGCCGTCCTGGGCTCCCTGTCGCCAATTTGGGCGGGCGCCACAGGAGCTGCTGGTAGCCAACCGCGCCGCCGTGCCCGCTGCTTGCGGGTCGGCGACGCGGTTGTTTTCGTGGTCAGGCGGACAGGGCCGGGGAGGCGGTCTCGGTGTCGCTGTCGGTGGCCGGTCGTGAGGTGTTGTTGCGTCGCAGGGTGAGGGCGACGGCGGCGCCGAGCAGGGTCAGGGCGGCGGCGGTGTATCCGGCGGTGCGCAGGCCGGGTACGAGGGCCGGACCGTCGGCGACGTGGGTGCCGTGGGAGGCAACCGCGACCAGGACGGCCAGGCCGACGGCGCTGCCGATCTGCTGGGTGGTGGAGGCCATGGCGGAGGAGATGCCCTGATGGGCGGCGTCGACGCCGGTGCCGACGGCGGCGAGCAGCAGTCCGGCCAGCAGGGTCCCGACTCGCCGAGATCGAGAAGGACCTCCTCCTGCGTCGCAAAAGGGCGGAGGAGGAACAGTGGCTCGGGGAGATCGACGGAATCGACCTGACGCTGACGTTCCTGCGGACGAAGCAGGCCGAGGCGGCCCGGCTCACTCGCCGTCCGGCTGTCGCCCTGGAGCTGCCTCGACCGCGCAGCCAGTGATCACAGTGTTCATGCGTCTCAACAACGTCTAACCTGCCCGAATGCGCTACCTCGTCGAGCCCCTCGCACTCGCCGCGCTTCGGCGTGGCCGGTCGATCGAGCAGTTCCTGGGCGCTGCCGGTACCCCGAAAGATCCCGGCATCCGATGGGCCGAGCTGCGGCCCACGGCCAAAGGCTTCGCCCTGGTGGTTCACGTGGCCCAGGACATCGGTGGCGAGAACTTCTACGACCTGGTCGAATTCCCATCCTTCGAGGGCGAGGACGGGGAGGAAGATTTCGGCCGCCAGATCGCCGTCGTCGACGACGCCCTCGTGGCCCTGGCCATCGCCGAGGAGAGGATCGGTGCAGGCCGTGACCGGTGGGTCAATCAGGGGACGGCCGGTGACGAGTACCGGGACTACATCCGCGCAGGACGGCCCACCCTGCCTCTCAGCGAGTGAGTACGGCTGAATCCGCGGCGTCCTGCCCGGCTTGCTCCTTCGCACTGCCCAGCTCTGCCACCGTCACCAGCCGTTATCTGGGGTTCCTGAGCCGAATCGGGTTCAGCGCGGAATCACCCAGCTCGGCGCCCAGGTCCCGGCGGCGTCGTGGCCGGTCGCTGTGGCGGCGAGGTGGGCGCGGAGGGCGGCCAGCGCTGGGTGGGGGTTGTCGCGGTGCCAGAGGAGCGAGTGCGGGTAGACGGGCGTCGGATCCGTCACCGGGATGCGGCGCAGGCCGTGGTCGGCGGGCCAGACGAGGCGTGTGTGCTCGCCCATGAAGGTGGCCAGGGCCGGGGTGTCGGCGACGGTGTCGAGGAGCGCGTCGGAGCCGAAGTTGGGGCCGGTCGCCTCGATGGTGAAGCCGAACTCGGCGACGAGGTCGTCGTAGTAGGCGGCCCACTCGGTACCGGGGACGATGCCGGGCATCCAGATCCGGTGCCCGGCGAGCTGAGCGACGGTCACCGACCGGGCGCCCGCCAGCGCGTGGGCGGGACCGGTGAGGAGCTGGAGCGGTTCGTCGAGCACCCGGATGGACTCGATGTCCTCGGGAAGGGGCCGGCCGGGCGCGGCGACGGCGCGGAAGGACGCGTCGATCGCACCGGAGCGGATGGCGGCGATGGCCGTCTCGATGTCGAACAGCATCACCACGTCGAGTTCGATCTCGGGGTGCGCGCGGTGGAAGCCGCGCATCAGGCCCGTCGCCGCGCCGCGCGAGGCGATCACGTCGACGCGCAGCGGACGGCGGCCGGTGCGCACGGACGCGACCGCACGCTCGGCCACAGACAGCAGCTCGCGCGCGTGGGGCAGGAACGCCTGCCCGTCGATGGTGAGCTCGGCGCCGCGCGCGGTGCGGGTGAACAGCCGCACGCCGAGGTTGCGCTCCAGCGCGGCGATGCGCTTGGAGACGGCCTGCTGGGTGACCGCCAGCTCGGCGGCGGCCTCCTGGAACTGCCCCGCCTCGGCGGCGGCGACGAAGGTCCGGACGGTGTCGAGGTCCATCCCGATACCCTATGGGCACAACTATTGGTTGTGACCGACGGCTCTGCGGTTGTTTGATCCCTGGGTATGGTGCTCGCTTTGATACTTCCGGTCGCGGATCGGTTGTGCGGGGTGAGGGGCGAGGGGCGTCGGGCATGAGGAGCGGGCACCGGCTGGGGCGGCGGTTCGGGTGGCTCTGGGGAGCGTACGGAACCAGCGCGCTCGGCACGTGGCTCGCCTTCGGCGCGTTCCCGCTGATCGCCATCCGGGTGCTGCACGCCGGACCGGCCGAGGTCGCCGCGCTCTCCTGCGTGGGGTCTGCGGTGGGCGCGGCCGTGGCGGTGCCGCTCGGCCCGTGGGTGGAGTTCCGCCGCAAGCGACCCGTGCTGATCGCGATGGACCTGGTGCGGTTCGCGGCGCTGCTGACGATCCCCACCGCGTTCGCGCTCGGCGTGCTCACCTTCCTTCAGCTCCTGCTGGTCTCGGTCGTCGTCGCGGCGGCCGACATCACCTTCCGCGCCGCCTCCGGCGCATACCTGAAGACGCTGCTGCCGGCCGAGGACCTGCTCGTCGCCAACACCCGATTCGAGTCCATCACCTGGACGACCACGATCATCGGACCGCCGCTGGGCGGCGCGGCGATCGGGCTCCTCGGTCCGGTGGCGACGGTGGTGGCCGACGCGGTCAGCTACCTGCTCTCGGCCCTGGGCATCCGCGCGATGGGCGGGCACGAGCCGCGGCCCGAGCGCCGACAGGCCGCGCGCATGCGGGCCGGGGACCTGCTCGACGGCTGGCGGTACATCCTCGCCGACGCGACGCTGCGTCCGCTGTTCTTCAACACCGTCTTGTTCAACGGTCTGGTGATGGCCGCCCAGCCGCTGCTGGCCGTCCTGATGCTCGGCCAACTCGGGTTCGCACCATGGCAGTACGGCCTCGCCTTCGCCACGCCCTCGATCGGCGGGCTGCTCGCCTCGCAGCTGGCCCGACCGCTCGTCACCCGGTTCGGGCAGCACCAGGTCCTTGTCGTGGCCGGGGCCCTACGCGCGATCTGGCCCCTCGGCCTGGCCTTCCTGGGGCCGGGCACCGGAGGGCTGCTGCTGGTCATCGGCGTCGAACTCGGGCTCATCTTCTGCTGCGGGGTCTTCAACCCCGTCTACACCACCTACCGCCTCGAGCGCACCGCGACCGACCGGGGCACCCGCACGCTGACCGCCTGGGCGGTGACGACCAAGGCCACGACCGCGCTCCTGACAGCCGTCTGGGGCGTGCTGGGCAGCCTGCTCGGCCCCCGTACAGCCATCGGTCTGGCCGGCGTGCTCCTGCTGGCGACCCCCCTGCTGCTCCCCCGCCGCGCGGCAGCGCATCCCTCCGAACCGGAGCCGGCACCGAGCCGCACCTGACGGGCCGCCACGGCCGTCACCGCGATCGGGCTGCGCCCCCCTTCTTCGAAACGGTCCACCCCTCCGCGTACAGCTCGGAGATGAGCGCGACGGCCTCCGCCGTGGCCGGTGGGGGTCGCAGCGCGGCCAATCGTGGCTCACATGCACAATACTCCTCAACAGTCGCAGGTACTCCTGAGGCACATAGGACACGGTCTAAGTTGGCCCCGAGCGGATGAGTCGGCGAAGGCGAGTCCTCATTCGACTGAAGCGGAGGGATCCGTCGGCGACAACGGAAGGGAGGGGACCGTGACGATGCAGGATGGCACTTCAGCCGCCATCAGCCATGCCGAGATCCGCCGGTACTGCTCAGCTGCGGCTCGGGCGCGCGCAGACGCAGGTATGCCGCCAGGAGAGCAGCATGACGAGGCCGGTGGGACGGCCTTCTACTGGACCAAGGGCGACCCAGTGCTCGGTCATGGGCCCTGGGCGCACGGAATCGCGGTGTTCTGGGGGACCCGCGGAGGACGTCATGGCTGGGGTTTCGCCCCGCTCGATGCCGCGGGCGATCCTGCCCTCGATGTCGTCACATGGCTGCCTGTTGCCCCCTCTATCGCACCCGCCCTGCTGGCCGAGCATCTTCGAGGCCTGATTGCCGAAGGTGTCACGACGCCAAGTGTTGAGCGCCGCTGACGCTCACCAGGACGGCATCGTGTTCGCAACCACGCGGTCCGCCACCGAGAACACCGTTCCGCAGTCAGTACACGCCGCTTGTCCGAACAGATGCGGCAGCCTTTGAGCAAGCACTGGCTGTCCGTCAGCAAGGGCCTGGTCATGCAGCTGCTTGGCCAAGCCCTCCAGCTCCGCCGGAGCAGTGGGCCGCAGCGGTGTCTTCTCGACATCCCCCAGCGCGTAGTCATCGCTGCAGGAGAAGAAGCCGTCATCGCCCATCACGATGAACAAGTTCACCCCGCAATAAGGGCAGTCGACCTCGTATTCGCCTTGCGCCAGGTTGTCCAGGTGCTCGTCCCAGACCTCTACGTCCTCGAAGGCCAAGGCCGCCTGGAGCAATCCGACATAGTCCTCCATCTCCAGCGGCAGACGGAGGCACTCCTCAGTGAGCTGCGAAAGCTCGGCGATCTGTGATGAGTAGACCTCACGCGCGGCAACACCCTCGGCCGACCGGCGCGCGCAGGAAACGATCGGGCCCGCCGCGAACAGAACCCAGCGCCGCTCGTCAGGCTCCCGACCGGCTGCGATCTCAACAAAGCGGGGAAGCGCCGCAAAGCTCGCCGAGAACGCGGTGTTGAAGTTCCCCCCTGGACCTGGACAGCGGATGGTTACGCTGCGGGGGTGAGGTCGTGGGCCGTCAGGGTTCTAGTCTCGAGCGGCGTGACGTAGCCGTACACGGGGTGCTTGCGCAGCCGGGTGCGGTTGTACTCGACCTCTATGAAGCGGAAGACGTCAGCGCGGGCCGCTTCGTGGGACTCCCAGACGGTGGTTCCGATCTCCGCTTTCAGCAGTCCGAAAAAGCTTTCGGCCGCGGCGTTATCGTAACACGAGCCCGTTCTTCCCATACTCTGCCTCAGGTTCAACTCCCGTATCAGCATGCGGTATTCGCGCGACGTGTACTCCGAGCCCCGGTCCGAGTGCGCGATGCAGCCCGGCTTGAGGGCGCCACGGCCGGCGGCCATCTTCAGGGCGTCGACGACCAGCTCGGCGCGGTGGTGGTCGGCCATCGCGTACCCGACCACCTCGCGAGTAGCCAGGTCGATGACCGTCGCCAGATACCACCAGCCGGCCAACGTCGGCAGATAGGTGATGTCGGAGACCAGCTTCGTGCCCGGCTCGACAGCGGTGAAGTCGCGTCCGACCAGGTCCGGGGAGGGTGCCGCCTTACGGTCTGCCTTGGTGAGGCTGCGCCGCTTGCGGCGGGTGATCCCGCGGATGTCGTGCTCGCGCATCAGCCGCTCGACCCTCTTCCGGTTGATCCGGCGTCCCCGGCGGCGCAGGGCCGCGGTGATCCTCGGGGAGCCGTAGGCGCGGCGGGACTCCTCGTGGATCTGCCGGATCTCGGCCACCAGTTCGTCCTCCTCGCGCGCTGTGGCGGCAGCGGCCGGACGGGCGGCGAGGTAGGCGTAGTAGCCGGAGCGTGAGATCTTCAGAGCCCGGCACAGCAACGAGACGCTGTAGCCGTCCGGACGGTCGGGGCCGGCCTTCTCCACGTCGACGAACGCGTAGCGCGCGGCTACGTCTACTTCGTCTTGTGGTTCGCGAAGAAGGCGGTCGCTTTTCCCAGCACCTCGATGGTCTGTTCCATCTCGCGGACCTTGCGGCGCAGTCGCACCAGTTCCTCGCGCTCCGCCGTGGTCAACGCTCCCGCCGGCCCCTGCCCACGGTCGGTCTTGTCCTGGTTGACCCAGTTCCGCAGTCCCTCGGCGCTGACGCCGATGTCCCGGGCGACCTCGGTGACCGTCTTGCCCGACGAGTACACCAGGGCCACCGCGTCGCGCTTGAACTCGGCCGTGTACCGCTTGCTCGTATTGCTCTTCTTGCTCACTACCTGGAACTGCTTCCTCCGGGACCGTCCGTCCCAGTATCAGGCTGTCCGGGCAGCGGGGGGAACTTCACTGGTCAGGTCCTCCAGCAGTGCCGACGGTGCGTCCGGGTTGGTTGCCACCTTGGCGACGACCCGAACCCCGTGCCGTTCGACCATGCTGCGCAGCTGTGTCTCCAAGAGGCCCGGATGGGGCGCGATGGACTTGACCACCTTCGCGTCGGGGTCGGCGGCCAGCGCGTCGCGGATCTCGGCCGGCAGATCGCGCCGTTCGGCCAGGAGCATCCGCACAGCCGGATTCGACGACCTGGACAGTTCCTTGACCTCGGTGGGAGAGGCGGCTGCAATCCTCGGCAGGAGGGTCGGACCGATCTTGACAGCGCCAGCCAGGCAGGAGAGTACGTCGAGCGGCACGCGGGGGTTGTACGCGAGCCTGCGCTGCACGTCATGGCCACGATCGGTCGCCAACGTACGGATCAGGGCGTCGTCGATCGCCGGGTTCCCGGCGAGGTCGGCTCGAACGCCGGGCACCGGGTCATCGGCGAGCCGTGCCCCCACCTCCGGCGGCAGGTCGGGGCGGGCGGCGAGTCGGCAGCGCAGCAGCATCGAGGGGTGGTCGGCGAACCGGACGACGGCTTCGACAGGCGTGGCAGGGTTTTGCAGCGCCAGCTCCGCCATCTCAAGGACGGTGGACTCGTGCGAGCCCGCGCACGAGGCACCGGACCGCAGATCGCAGTCGAGCCGCGAGCACCGCGCATCGTGCACGAACGGCGTCTCCTCACCGTCACAGACCAGGCACCGCTCCGCCGGGGGCAGCCCCTCGCCGGTGATCAGCATCGCCAATACGTCGGGCGGCGTCGCCTCATTGGCCGCCACCGCGCGGCGAACCTCGGCATGCGGATGCCGCGCGAGCCGGGCGGCCATGTCCGCCGTCGTCCACAATGCGAGCTCCGCGACGACCCGTACGTCCGGGTCTGTGGCCAGCATCTCCCGTACAGCGGAGGGGAGTCCGGGGCAGGAGGCCAGCTTTTCCCGGCGCTCCACCTCCGGATCTGCCGCGAGGAGCCGCGCCCACTCCAGGTCACCGGCCCCCTCGTCGAGCAGGGCGAGCGCGGCCTGCGGCCGTGCAACGGGATCGACGTCGGCTGCGGTCAGCCGGCCCTCGTACGCAAGCCGCACAGCGCTTTCCCCGATCTGCGAGGCCAGGGCAACCGCCTGCTCGTGGCTGAGGTCCGCGCGACCTGCGAGGCTCTCGGCAATGTCCGTGTCCGCGACCGAGATCAGTCGGTCGACCAGTTCGAACGGCAGAGCAGCATTAGCGGCGAGCCCGCACAGTACATGGTTCACAGCAAGACATCCTGCCCGGGCCGTGGTCGAACGGCTGGTGGATTTCTACGTCGACGCGCTCCTGCCGGCAAGCCGCCGCCTGAGCGCTCTAGTTGGCGAGTTGAGCATTGCGGCTGGTGAGCGAGTTGATCTCTGTTTGGCGACGGTGCGGATGTCGTTGCAGAGCGGGTGTATAGGATCGCCGGCATGGCACTGCGACCTGTTCAGGTGAACATAAAGGCTCTTGATGCCTCGGCGGTCGGCCGGTTCTGGGCGGAGGCGCTCGGCTGGAGTGCTTACAGCCCCGGCGTGACCACCTACGTCGGCCCCGGCGGCGGCCTCGTTTGGCCGGACCCGGTCGCCGTCTGCGTCGACGTCGTTCCCGTCCCGGAACCCAAGACAACAACGAAGAACCGTGTGCACCTCGATCTCGCCACCACCTCTGTGGCCCATCAGGCGGAGTTGGTCGCGCGCCTTAAGGCTCTCGGTGCGACGCCCGCCCACGTGGGCCAGGGCAAAGTGCCGTGGACGGTCCTCGCCGACCCCGAGGGCAACGAGTTCTGCGTGCTGGAGCCTCGGGAGATCTACCGGGACACCGGGCCGATCGCCGCGGTGGTGGTCGACTGCGCGGATCCGCGGGCCATGGCCCGGTTCTGGGGTGAGGCGATGGACTGGACCCTGCACGAGGTGACCGACGATCATGCGGTGTTGCGCTCCGCCAAGGGCGTCGGCCCGTATCTCGAGTTCCTCCGCACGCCCGACGTGAAGACCGTGCCAGACCGCGTCCATCTTGACCTGCTGCCGTACCCCGGTGACGACAAAGCAGCGGAGGTGGCCCGGCTGCGGGCCCTCGGCGCCACCGACATCGACCTCGGCCAGGGCGACGTCCCGTGGACGTGCCTGGCCGACCCGGAGGGCCACGAGTTCTGCGTCCTCGCCCCGTCCTGACGCGGAGCCTTGACGACACCCGACACGTGAGCCTTGTGCGCTCATGCGCCATGATCCCCGGCGGGTTGGGCTGCGGCGTCTCGATCGATTCGGGCGGCGAGAACTTGCGTGTCGGGGGCGAGATCAGCTCGCTCGCCGACCACAACACTCAACTCGCCAACCGAAGCGCTAAGTGCCCGAGAGCAGCTCTGCGCTCTGCGGGACCTCGTTCATGGGCGGAGTTACTCCGCGACGAGCCGGCTAGCGCGCCACGCGGTAGCGGAGGTAGACGACTCTCGAGCTGAAGGTGCGGGTCTCGACGAGTTCGAGATCCACCCGACGCTCGCGCTGGGGAAAGAACGGAATGCCACCGCCAACCAGCACCGGGTAGACCCTGGCCCGATACTCGTCGATCAGACCCAACGCGGCCGCCTCGGCGGCGAGAGTCGCGCCGCCGATCGCGATGTCGCCCTCCCCCGGCTCGGCTCGCAACCGCTCGATCTCCTCCGCCAGGCCGCCGGAGGCCAGGCGGGCATTGCCCTGCACCGCCGACAGCGTGGTGGAAAACACCACCTTTGGGAGCGGCTTCCAGATCGCGGCCCACTCGAGCATTGAGGCGTCGAGCGATGGATCCTGGTCGGCGGTCTCCCAGTACAGCATCGTCTCGTACAGCCGTCGTCCCAACAGGTGGACGCCGACCTCTCGTATCTCGTCGGTGACGAAGCGAAAAACCTCCTCGTTGGGCGCCGTCCAGTCGAAGTCGCGGTCCGGCCCGACGATATAGCCGTCAAGTGAGACGCCCATCGAATAGGTCACGCTGCGCATCAGAAGTCCTCCTCGGTAACGGTTCGACAGTACGACCGCCGGACGCCGCAGGACTCATCGCGACTCGCGGGATCCCCTGGGCCGAGTCACCTCCGAGATCATTTCGTTGAGAAAACCTCACTGGCAACTCGCGGCTGGTTGCAAGAAGCGTGACCTCTTGGTGCCAACAAGCGTGTCCCATCGACCAGAAACCGCCAGCTCACCCCGCCCCGCTGGTTCCAACTACCGTGTCCCGGCTCAACCGTTGCACGGCTGCTGACCGCACTCGTTCAGGCGCTGTTCTGGGCCGAATGGGGGCCGGTCGTGGTCACCCTGTTCGCGCCCAAAGTCCTGAGCGTGAGGTCGGGCGCTGCTCCCGCTCGTACCTGGCTCGGCCAGCCGGCCTACCGCTACAGGGGTTGCGTGGAACGTTTGTAGGGATGGGAGCCGTTCGTCTTGCCTGCCAGTGGCGGCGGGATGCGGCGCGGGGCCGGCCCGGGGGTCGGTGAGTGCCTTTCGGCGGTGGACAGAGGCCGCTGCGCCGCGTGCGCGGGGCCGCACGCGGATCGCCGGGATCAAGTCGCTCGGTGAGGACGACGGGATTTCGGTGCCCGGTTACCAGGCGTATGCCTCGGGGGCTTCGCCTCCGGGGCCGGGCCAGATTTCGTCCAGCTTGCCGAGCGTGTCCTTGGACAGGGTGACGTCCAGGGCGCGTCGGCTGGTGGCGAGCTGCTGCGTGGTGCGGGGGCCGACGATCGTGGCGGTGAGGACGGGGTTGTGCAGCAGCCAGGCCAGGGCGACGTCGGCGGGTTGTTCGCCGACGTCGTCGCACAGCGCCTCGTACGCCGCCAGCTGGGGGCGGTGCTGTTCGATGGTCTTCTGCATGTGCGGCGTCATGCGGCGGCCGCCTTCGATTTTCTTCAGCGCGCCGCCGAGCAGGCCGCCGCCCAGGGGGCTCCACGGGATCAGGCCGATACCGTAGTAGCGCAGTGCCGGGATCACTTCGAGTTCGATGGTGCGGGCGGTCAGGTTGTACAGGCTCTGCTCGGAGACCAGGCCCATGAAGTTGCGGGAGGCGGCGGCGTTCTGCGCGGTGGCGATCTGCCAGCCGGCGAAGTTGCTGCTGCCGATGTAGGTCACTTTGCCCTCGCGCACCAGCTGCTCCATCGCCTGCCAGATCTCCTCCCACGGTGTGGACCGGTCGACGTGGTGCATCTGGTAGAGGTCGATGTGGTCGGTCTGCAGCCGGCGCAGGCTGTCCTCGGCGGCCTTACGGATCTTGTAGGCGGACAGGTACTTGTCGTTGGGGCCGGTGCCCATCGGCTGGTACGCCTTGGTCGCCAGCACGATCCGCTCGCGTCGGCCGCCGCCCTGGGCGAGCCACCGTCCGATGATCTCCTCGGACAGCCCGTAACCCTGCTCCATGTCGGGCGACTGGGGTCCGCCGTAGACGTCGGCGGTGTCGATCAGGTTGATGCCGGCCTCCAGCGCGGCATCCATGATCCTGAAGCTCTCGGCCTCGTCCGTCACGTCCCCGAAGTTCATGGTGCCCAGTCCGAGGCGGCTGACCTTCAGACCACTGCGTCCCAGGTGTGCGTACTGCATGCTGTGTGTCCTTTCCGTGGGAGCGCAGTAGCGACACGTACCCGTACCGCGCATGACTGGCGGGTCAGGAGGTGGCCGTCACCCGGTCGACGGGCCGCCCGCGGGCAACGGTGTGCTGCGCCGCCCGGGCGTGGGGGCGGACGGCGAGGGCGTAGACGATCACCGCGAGCACGGCGCAGGCCAAGGTGACCAGCCCGAGCGGGACGGCCGTGCCGGCGCCACCGAGGCCGACGAGCGGGGCGGCCAGCCCGCCGAACGCGAAGCGCGCCATACCGAGCAGCGAGGACGCGGTGCCCGCGATCTCGGGGTAGTACGCGAGGGCGAGCGAGGTGGAGGGCGGGGTGGTGGCGGCCACGCCACTGACCATGGTGAGCAGGGACAGCACCATCGCGGCCAGCGGCAGGTGCCAGGCCGCGGTGACGAGCAGCCCGCCGGCACCCGCGAGGGTCATGGCGAGGCCCAGGACGAGGGTGCCCTTCTGCGACCACCGCTCCGACAGCCGTCCCGCGACGAAGCCGAACACCATGAACCCGGCGGAGTTCAGTCCGAACGCGAACGAGTAGCCCTGCGGGGAGAGCCCGTAGATGCCCTGCAGGACGTAGGTGGCGCCGCTGAGGTAGGCGAACAGGGTCGCGTTGACGAAGCCGGTGATCAGGACGGCGCCGAGGAAGAGCCGGTCGGACAGCAGCCGACGGAAGTCGCGCCCGCTCTGGGCCAGCCCACCGCCGGTGCGCTCCTGTGGGGGCAGGGTCTCGCGGAAGACGGCGAGGCACGCCAGGAGGATCATGACGCCGAGCAGGGCGAGGAACAGGAAGATGCCGCGCCAGTCGGTGAAGGCGGCGAGCTGCCCGCCCGCAACCGGCCCGATGATCGCGGCAAGGCCGCCGATCACGGTCAGGCGGCCGTAGTAGCGCACCAGCCTGCCGCCGGAGTACAGATCCCTGCCCGCGGCCTGGGCGATCACGATGCCCACCGCACCGGCCAGGCCCTGCACGAAGCGGGCGGCGACCAGCGACTCGACGCTCGGACTGAACGCGCACAGCACCGAGGTGGCGATGTAGGCCACGGCGCCGGCCAGCATGGGGCGGCGCCGGCCGAACCGGTCCGACAGCGGTCCGGCGACCACCTGCCCGAACGCCAGGCCGAGCAGACAGGCGGTGACCGTCAGCTGAGCGGCCGACGTCGACGCGTCCAGCTCGCCGGTCAGCGCGGGCAGCACCGGCAGATAGAGGTCCATCGAGATCGGTCCGAAGACGGTCAGCAGCGCGAGAACGACGGACAGGGCACGGCCGACCGTCCGCTCGCGCGGCGCGCTCGGGATCACGGGGGTACTCACACGGCTCCAATCGAACAGGGGCGAGAAGACGGGTTCACCAGCAGCCACTGGGGACTCCGCGGGAACTTCACCGCTTCCCAGACAACCGCGTACCGCGGAGGTCAGGGAGTTTCTGTGAAGGGGTGTACCGGCAGTACATGCCTGGCTTTGGCGCCGGGCGTTCGGTCGCGTGGGCACACCACCGCGCCGCGCAGCCTGCACGGTCGCCTACGACTCCCCGTCACAGCCGCTTGCGTCACAGACGCGGTTTCCGGCGCCGGCCGGGAGCCCGCGCCGGCCTTCGCCTGTACAGCCATCGCGACCCCGGTCACCCCCTGAAAGCCGTGCTCTCGCCGCACGCCTCCTCGCATACGGCGAGCTCACGGCAACAGCCGACCGGCGCAGCCTCCTGGACGCACGCCAGCCTGGCGGGAAGAGGGCCGCGAGCGCGGCGACGGCGGCGTCGACCGTCTCCAGGCCTCTGCCCGCGGAGGGCACCCGGATCTGATCGGCGGCTCCAGGGGGCGCCGAGCGATGAGCCGGGCTGGCCGGGCATCGCCGGCGCAGGAAAGGCGGGCGATCAGCAGGCAGACGGTGAAGCCGGACCTGTTCAGGATGCCGGTGCCCGGTGGTGCCAAGGCCGAGAGGGCGTGCGGCCCTCTCGGCGGACACGTCCGCAGGTCAGGCGATAGTGGCGGTGTCGATGACGAAGCGGTAGCGGACGTCGGAGGCCAATACCCGCTCGTAGGCTTCGTTGATCCGGTCGGCGGAGATCACCTCGACGTCGGCGCCGATACTGTGCTCGCCGCAGAAGTCGAGCATCTCCTGGGTCAGGGCTATGCCCCCGATCATCGAGCTGGTGAGGATGCGCCGGGGGCTGCCAAGGAGGAAACCGTTGACGGCCAGGGGCCCGGGGGCAGCGCCGACGCTGACCAGAGCGCCATCAAGGGTCAGCAGGCTGAGGTAGGCGTTGATGTCGATGTCGGCGCTGACGGTGTTGATGATGAGGTCGAACCGGCCGGCGAGCCGGGTGAAGGTGTCCGGGTCGGAGGTCGCGTAGTAGTGGTCGGCGCCGAGGCGCAGCCCGTCGTCCTGCTTCTTCAGCGACTGGGACAGCACCGTGACCTCGGCACCCATGGCGTGGGCGATCTTGACCGCCATGTGGCCGAGGCCGCCGAGGCCGACGACCGCGACCTTCTTGCCGGGACCGGCGCCCCAGCGGCGCGTAGGTGGTGATGCCCGCGCACAACAGCGGCGCGGCGGCAGCCGCATCGAGGCTGTCGGAGACGGACAGGACGTAGTCGGCGTCCACGACGACGTGGGTGGAGTAGCCGCCCTGCGTGGTAGTGCCGTCACGGTCGGCGCTGGCGTAGGTGAAGACCGTGCCGTTGAGGCAGTACTGCTCGTCACCGCCTCGACAGTGGGTGCACTCGCCGCAGGAGTTGACCATGCAGCCGACGCCGACGCGGTCGCCCACCTGGTACCTGGTGACGTCGGCACCGACCTCGGCGACGGTGCCGACGATCTCGTGGCCGGGGACGAGCGGGAAGGGCTGAGGGCCCCAGTCGCCGTTGACGGTGTGGATGTCGGAGTGGCAGATGCCGACGTACTGGATCGCGATGAGGACGTCGTTCGGGCCGACGTCACGGCGCTCGATGGTGGTGGGGGCCAGGGGCTGGCCGGCGGCGGGGGCGGCGTAGGCGTTGACACGCATGTGCAGGTGTTCCTCGTTCAGGGTGGTGGCTGGTTCGGGCCAGGTGTCAGTCAGTGGCCGGGGCGGCGGCGTATTCCTCGTCGGTGACGGGGGTCAGCCAGTGGACGACGTCGTGGTCGGCGTCGCTCTCGTTGATGGCCAGGTGGACCATCAGCCGGTTCGGTGCGGCGCCGTGCCAGTGCTCCTCGTCTGCCTCGAACAGGACGCGGTCGCCGGGCCGGATGACCTCGATCGGTCCGCCCCGGCGCTGGCACAGACCGATCCCCTCGGTGACGAAGACGGTCTGGCTCAGCGGGTGGCGGTGCCAGTGGGTGCGCGCGCCAGGCATGAAGTGCACGAGGTTGGCGCTGACCCGGGACGGCGCGGGTGCGGCGGCGACGGCGTCGATGTAGACGTCGCCGGTGAACCAGTCGGCGGGCCCCTTGACGGTGTTGATCGAGCTTCGGGTGATCTGCAAGGTCGTTTCTTTCTCTGTGAGCGTCGCGGGTTGGCGGGCGCGGCCGGGCCGCTCTCCTGCAGGACCGCCGGAGCGACGGCCTGCGGAGGTCGTGCTTCAGGGCTTGAGGAGTGCCTTGATGGCGCGGCGTTCGTCCATGGCCTTGTAGCCCTCGGCGACCTGCTCCAGGGGCAGGGTGAGGTCGAAGACCTTGCCCGGGTTGATCCGGCCCGTGAGGACGCGATCGATCAGGTCGGGCAGGTAGCGGCGCACGGGGGCGGGGCCGCCGCGCAGGCCGACGTGGGAGAAGAACAGCTCCTGGCCGTCGATCGCCACCTCGTGAGGGACGCCGACGAAGCCGACGTTGCCGCCGGGACGCGCGGAATGCAGGGCCTGCTGCATGGCCTGGGCGGTACCGACGCACTCCAAGACCGAGTCGGCGCCGATCCCGCCGGTCATCTCCTTGATCCGTGCGACGCCGTCTTCGCCGCGCTCGGTGACGATGTCGGTGGCGCCGAACTCCCGGGCGAGCTGCTGGCGGGACTCATGACGGCTCATGGCGATGATCCGCTCCGCGCCCATCTCCTTCGCGGCGATCACCGCGCACAGCCCGACCGCGCCGTCGCCGACGACCACGGCGGTGGAGCCGGGCTGGACCTCGGCGGCGTCGGCGGCGTACCAGCCGGTGCCCATCACGTCGGAAACGGCCAGCAGGCCGGGCCAGAACTCCTCGCCCGGCACCTCGTCGGTGGCGACCAGAGTGCCCTGGGCGTTGGGGATACGCACGTACTCGGCCTGGCAGGTGCTCATGAACTCGCGGTTCAGGCAGTTGGACTGGAAGCCGCCCAGGCAGTTGGCGCAGGTGTTGTCCGAGGTCGCGAACGAACCGACGACGAACTGGCCGGGCTTGACCGCGGTGACCTCAGCTCCGACCTCCTCCACGAAGCCGACATACTCGTGCCCCATGGGGTGGGCCTCGTCGGTCGCGTCCAAGCCGCGCCAGGGCCACAGGTCGGAGCCGCACACACAGGTGACGGCCGTGCGGATGATCGCATCCGTCGGCTTCAGGATCCTCGGGCCATCCAGGGTTTCGAAGCGCACATCGCCGGGGGCGTGGATCACTGCTCCGCGCATGGGAGAAGTCCTTACGTTTGCTGAAGGGGCGGGCCTGGGGGGCGGCCCGCGGGCCGCCGTAGCCGTGTGCAGGTACGCATCGGGACGGGTAAGAGTGCCGTTGTCCTTCGCGTACTGCCCGGCCGGGTATTCCTCGAGACGGCGGCGCCTCGAGGAGTGCCTCTGCTCCAGGTAACCGCCCATCCCGGCGGCTAGCGAGTTACCAGCGAAAGGTGTACTGCCAGTACCTCCCTCCCACGGCGGGCAGGCCGTACGGTCGAAGACATGGACAACCGTGAGGAGGTCCGCGAGTTCCTCACCTCGCGGCGAGCGAGGATCACCCCGGAGCAGGCCGGCCTGCCTGCCGGTTCCCGACGGCGTGTGCCCGGGCTTCGCAGGAGCGAGGTCGCCGCGCTGGCCGACATGAGCGTCGAGTACTACGCGAAACTCGAACGGGGCAACCTGGCCGGCGTCTCCCCGGCCGTCCTCGGAGCCGTCGCCCGCGCCCTTCAGCTGGACGACGCCGAGCGCGCCCACCTCCTGCACCTGGCCCAGGCGGCCGACGGCTCCGACGCCCTCACCCGCCCCCGCCGCCGCACCACCAGCCGGCAGTGGACCCCGCACCGCAGCCTGCAATGGACCCTCGACGCGATCACAGCGGGGCCCGCGACCGTGTGCAACGGCCGCATGGACATCCTGGCCGCCAACCCGCTCGCCCGCGCCTTCTACACCGACCTCTTCACCAACGCGGACAACCAGCACAACCTGGCCCGCTTCAACTTCCTCGACCCGGCCTCCCGCCGGTTCTACCCCGACTGGGACCTGTTCGCCGACATGGCGGTGGCCATCCTGCGCCGCGAGGCCGGCCGAGACCCCCACGACAAAGACCTGCACGATCTCATCGGAGAGCTGTCCACCCGCAGCAAGGACTTCCGCACCCGCTGGGGCGCCCACAACGTCCGACGCCACGGGACCGGCACCAAGCGGTTTTGCCACCCCGCCGTCGGCGACCTCACCCTCGCCTACGAGTCCCTGGACCTGGCCGCCGAACCCGGACTCAACATGACCATCTACACCGCCGAACCCGGCTCCCCCTCCGAAGAGGGACTACGCCTGCTCGCCTCCCTGGCCGCCACCGAAGACGTCAGCCCGGCAGGGCAACACCATCCCACCGCCTGAAACCGCGCCCGCTCCACACCGCACGGACGCCGCTGCCCGCGCACAGCGCTCCCCGCCCGCCCACGAGTAGAAGCTGCAGCAGGATCGCCGCCTTACCGTCACCGACCTCACCGTCCGCGTGCAGCTGAGCGTCTCGCCCTGCCACCGCCGCCTGCACGACCGGCTCGCCTTCGAGCGGCTTCAGAACCGCCTGCAGCGGCGCGGCGCCGGCACGGCCGGGTAACACACGAATGGCACAGGCCGGCCGGGAGCCCGTCTACCGGGTGGTCGCCGCGGGCGAGACGGCTTCGCCGTTCTCCTTCGACCGCCACTACGCCACGAGCAACACCCGCGCGAAGGAACTGGGTTTTTCCTTCTCCCGCGCCATCGACTGGCTGCCCGGCGCCGACGCCGAAGCCCTCACCGCATCCGCCGCCCCCGCCGCCTGAGGAACACCAACCGCCATGCAGTACCGCACCATCGCAGACACCACCGTCAGCGCCATCGGCCTGGGTGCCATGCCGCTGTCCATCGAGCACCGCCCGGACGAGAGGCGGGCCATCGCCACCGTCCACGCCGCCCTCGACGTCGGCGTCACGCTCATCGACACCGCCGACAGCTACCACTGGCACGCCGGCGAGGTGGGCCACAACGAGCTGCTGATCGCCCGCGCCCTGGCCCGCTACGGCGGCGACACCTCCGGCGTCCTGATCGCCACCAAGGGCGGCCGCGGCCGGCCCGGCGACGGCAGCTGGACCGTCACTGGCGCCCCGGAACATCTCAAGCACGCTGCCGAAGCCTCCGTCATGCGGCTGGGCGTCGACGCGATCGGCCTGTACCAGCTGCACAAGCCGGACCCGCCGTGCCCTGGGCGGAGTCCGTCGGCGCCCTGCGCGAACTCCTCGACGCCGGCACGATCCGCGCCGCCGGCATCTCCAGCGTCACCACCGCCCAGATCCGCCAGGCGCACGCAATCCTCGGCGACCAACTCGTCTCCGTACAGAACCAGTACTCGCCCGCCGTCCGCGACAGCGAGCCCCAGCTGCAGCTGAGCACCGAGCTGGGCCTGGCGTTCCTGCCCTGGAGCCCTCTCGGTGGCATCTCCCGCAGTTCCCTCGACGGACCCTCCGGCCCGACCTCCATGGGCACCGCTTTCCACCGCGTCGCGGCCCAGCGCGGCGTCAGCCCGCAGCAGATCGCCTTGGCCTGCCTGCTCACCCGCTCCCCAGCCGTGATCCCGGTGCCGGGAGCCAGTCGCCCGGCCTCCATCACCGACTCGGCCCGGGCCGCGGAACTCAAGCTGAGCGAGGCAGAGCTGACGCAGCTCGACCACGAACTGCCGGGCTGAATCGACGCCACCGGATGGCCGTACCGGCGGCGCCGGGCGGCACTGGAGTCTTCGTGGCTCAGAACGCCGAGGGGCAGCGGGAGGTGGCGGGCACGCGAAGGTCGTGGGGAGGGGCGGTGTCGAAGGCGGGCGCGGGCGAAGGGCGCTGAGGTGCACCGCGGCGGCGCGCCAGGGTCAGCAGCCTGTGCTCCGTCAGGGCGCTGCCGGGCATCGGTCGCAGGTCGGCGACGCACGGGGTCCCTCGGTCAGGGTGCCGGTCCTGTCGAGTGCGACAGCCTGGGGCCGGCCGAGCTGCTCCATCACGACGGCGGACTTCACCAGCCCGCCGTGGCGTCCGGCGCAGGCGAGCGCGCCGCGCCCGTTCGCCGCAGCATGTCACCGCCCGTCTCCGGGAAGGGCGTCGCCGTCGTGGCGCGTCACTCGTACGCCGTCAGGGCCGTGTCGGCGGCTCGCAGATGGTGCTCGACCGGGCCGAAGGAGACCAGGCCGCCGGCTGCTGCCGCCAGCTCGTGCCGGGCTGGGGTGAGTTCGTCTCTCGCCCGGCGCAGGACCGGTTCGTGCCCGACAGCGCGGGCGGTCCGGGCGAGCACGCACCACAGCGCCTCCTGGAGCAGGTCGTGCGGCGGCCGGGGCACCCGGTCCAGCGCCCGCCGGGCCTGGTCGACGGCGCCGGCACCGGCCAGCAGCAGGGGGTGCAGCCACGGCTGGTAGGGGCCGGCGTCGAGGCCGGCGAAGTCGTCGGGGCGCGGCAGGGCGTCGTCCGCGCGCATGACCGGTACGAGGGCCACGAGGGCGGCCGCTCCGTGGGCGAGGCCGGGCATTCCACTGTCCGCGGTCGTCTCCAGCGCACGGGTGTACAGGGGGCGGGCGGCTGCCCAGCCGTCGGTCTCGCAGGTTTGCAGGGCGCGGAACCAGGAGGTGAACACGCCCGCCAGTGGCCGTTCGTAGCGCACGGCCAGCCGGTCGGTCTCTTCGGCCTCCGCCTCGGCTGTGTCGAGGTCACCGAGTCCGGCGAGCGCCTGGAGGCGTACGAGGCGTCCGAGGATTTCGTGTCCGGGCAGTTGGTGGTCGGCGGACAGGCGGATCAGCTCCCGGCCGGTGCTCTCGCGGCCGGCGCAGTTGCCGCAGTGGCCGAAGGACTGCATGAAGGCGCCGTTGAGGGCGAAGGCCAGCAGTGCCGGGTCGCCCAGCTGCCGCGCCAGGCGGACGGCTTCCCCGGCGGCGTGCTGCGCACGTGCCCGCCACGGTTCGAGGGCCGGTGCTTCGGCCGCCCGGGCGGGCGGGGTGTCGGCTGCGGCGTCTGCGCGGGACTCGACGGCGACGACCGACAGCAGCCGGGCCCGCAGCGCGGGCGCAGCGCCGGGGGCGAGCGCGGCTGCGGCGCGAGCGGCGGCCCGGGTGAGTTCGCCGGCGCTCTTGGGGTCGTCGGCGCGGGTCCACACGGCGGGGACGTCGTAGGAGCCGATGATCCGGGCCGTCAGTTCGGCGTCTCCGGTGGCCTCGGCCACGGCGACCACGTCCTGCCGGTGGGCACGGGCTTCTTCCAGGCCGTGGGCGCCGGTGACGGCGAGGTCACGCAGCAGGCCGGCGGTGGCGTGCAGCCGGGCCCGGGACCGGGCCGGCACGGAACGGTCCCAGGCCGCCGCCGTCCTTGCCCAGACCCCGTCGGCGGTCCCGGCCGGCTGCGCCGCCGCGGCTGCAGGTGAGCCTTTGAGGATCTGGGCCTCGGCCCGGGCCAGCGCGGGCCCGGGATCGGTGCCGAGTTCCTCGGCCAGGGTGCGCCGGGCGCGCCGCAGCGCCTGAAGGGCGTCACCGCGCCTGCCGGAGCGGTCAAGCGCGGTGGCCAGCAGCACCCAGCCGTCCTCCCGCCACGGATGGGCGGCGACGTGGGCCTCCAGGTCGACAGCCGCCTCGCGGGCGGCGCCGGTGGCCAGCAGGGCGTCGGCGCGGCACTCGACCGCGTGCAGGCGCAGCGCCTCCAGCCGGGCGCGTTCGGCGGCGGCCCACCGGGCGGCGGGGAAGTCGGCCAGGACCGGCCCGCGCCACAGGGCGAGGGCGGCGTCCCACAGCGCGACCGCCGCCTGCGGCGGCGCCGCACCGGCCCGGTCCGCCGCGCCCTCGAACCGCCACGCGTCCACCGCGTCGCGGCCCGCGTGCAGCACGTACCCGGGGCCCTGCGTCACCAGCAGACGGGACGCCTGGCGCGGGGGCCGGGCGGGCTCCAGGGCGCGCCGCAGCGCGGCGACGAAGGTGCGCACCGCCCCCACCGCGCCAGCCGGCACCGCGTCCTCCCACAGGTCCGCCACCAGCCGGTCCACCGGCACCACCCGGCCCCGCGCGACCAGCAGCCGGCCCAGCACCTCCCGGTGCCGCGGCGCCCCGAGCGCCACCGGCTCGCCTTCTGCATCCCAGGCAGCCACAGGCCCCAGCAGTCCGAATGCGACGCCCACAGCACGGTCCCTTCGCGGGCGGCCCCTCCGGCGAGCCGTCCCCACTCACTCATCGATCGCTGATCCGGGGCCCTCAACCTAGACGACGTCCCCGGACAACCCGGACCGGAACAGTCCGGAACGTCCACTCTGACACGAGCACCAGGAGAGCCCCCGTGTCCCCTCTGAGCGTCCCCGGCTTCACCGGGCACCGCGTACACGTCGATGACGGCGTCGCCCTGAACGCCGCCGTCGGCGGCAGCGGCAGCGGCAGCCCGGTGGTGCTGCTGCACGGCTTCCCGCAGACCCACCTGATGTGGCGGCACGTGGCTGCCGACCTCGCCGCAGACCACACCGTCATCTGCCCCGACCTGCGCGGCTACGGCGCCAGCGACAAGCCCGCCGAAAACGGCCCCGACGTCTACTCCAAGCGCACCATGGCCAGGGACGTCGTCCGTCTCGCGGCGGAACTGGGCCACGACCGGTTCACGCTCGCCGGTCACGACCGCGGCGCCCTCGTCGCCTTCCGCGCCGCCATGGACCACCCGCAGGCGGTGGCCCGCGCGCTCTTCCTCGACATCCTCCCGACCCTCGACATGTGGGACGCCCTGCACGGAGTCTCCGGCGCGGTCGGCTTCCACCTCTACCTGATGGCCCAGGCCCCCGGCCTGCCCGAAGAGATGATCCAGGCCAGCGCCGACGCCTTCTTCGCCCACTTCCTCGACGCCTGGACCACCGACTCTGCCGCGATCCCCGCCGACGTCCGCCACCACTACCTCGACGCCTGCGCCGCGGCCGTGCCCTCCATCGTCGCCGACTACCGCGCATCCGCCGGCATCGACGTCGAACATGACACCACCGACCGCGAGAACGGCAATCAGCTGGCCATGCCGGTCACCGTCCTCCAGCAGGACTGGGGCGCCGCCCTCGGCTACCACGCCGAGGGACTGTGGCGCACCTGGGCCCCTAACCTGCGCCACCACACCGTCTCCTGCGGCCACTTCATGGCCGAGGAGGACCCGAAGCTGATCGCCGCCGAGATCCGCGCCCTCACGGACCGCTAGGCGGTGAGGCAGGGGGCGAGCGTTCTCAGGTGGCGAGATGACACGGTTGTGACGGTGTGGGAGGGGTGTCGGTTTCGCGGGTTTGGCGAAACGGGACGCGGCTCCGGATGATCAAGGTGTCTGAAGCCGTTGATCACAACCGAAGCCGCGCCTGCATGCCATCCTCCCTGATCTCCACCATCGCCCGCCACCACGACCACATGCCGGGCGATCTGCCCGACGACGCCGAGCGCCTGATCACCCTGGCTGAGGTCCTGGACCGTCTGCCGGACCCCCGCCGCACGCGGGGCCGCCGCTACCGGCTGGGCGCCCTGCTCGTGCTGTGCACCACCGCAGTCATGGCCGGGGCGTCCACCTGGGCCGCCATCGTCCGCTTCGCCGCCGGCCTCGACCCGGTGCTGCGCGAGCTCATCGGCCTGGCCCGTGCCATCCCGCGGACCTGCACCCTGGCCCACCTCCTCGCCAGCCTGGACGGCGACGCTTTCGATGCAGCGCTGGGAGCCTGGCTGCAACTGCAGCACACCGACCTGCTCACCGGCCCGGTCGGCGGGGCTGGGCCGGTCAAGCGGGACGCGGTCTCGGTCGACGGCAAGACCGTGCGCGGCTCGCGCACCCGCGAGCGCCGGGCCGTCCACCTGCTCGCCGCATCGATCCACCGCACCCGCACCGTCATCGCCCAGCGGCAGGTCGACTCCAAGAGCAACGAGATCTCCGCGTTCCGCCCGCTGCTCGAGCCCCTCGACCTGACCGGCAAGGTCGTCACCTTCGACGCCCTGCTCACCCAACACGACCAAGCCCGCTTCCTCATCGAGGAGAAGAACGCGCACTACATCGCCCTGATCAAGGGCAACCACCCCACCCTGCACGCCCAGTTGAAGCAGCTGCCCTGGAGCGAGATCCCGCTCATGGCCAAGACCCGTGCCACCGCGCACGGCCGCGACGAGATCCGGCGGCTGAAGGCAGCCACCGTCCCCGGCCTGCCCTTCCCTCACACCGACCAGATCCTGCAGATCGTGCGCCGCCGCCGCGTCCTGAGCACCGGCAGGCTCACCATCGAACGGGTCTACGCCCTAACGGACCTGACGATGCACCAGGCCACCCCGGCCCACCTCGCCGAACACGTACGCGAACACTGGGGCATCGAAGCCCTGCATCACGTACGCGACGTGACCCTGCGCGAGGACGCCTCCAAGATCCGCACCGGCAGCACACCCCGCATTATGGCCAGCCTGCGCAACACCGCACTCGCCCTCGCCGAGCTCGCCGGCTGGCGCAACCACACCGCGGCCGCCGATCATTACCGGTCAAACCCCGATCATGCACTCGACCTGATCAAGCCCACGACCTGAGAAAGCTCGCGCCCTGCGGTGGCAGTGGCCTTCCGGAGGCCCTGCCGCTATGCAGGAGACCCCCAGCGATCACCGGATCGAGATCTCTGTTCGATCAGTAAGTCCCTTGATCGGTACGACAACGGCTTCTATCGGGGTCATGGCGCCAGCTAGTGCTGCGACCGGATTGGTTCACCGCGTTGGTGTTTGCTTCCCGGTCTGCAGGGCGCTCTGATGAAATCAGCTTGGCCTGCCTGGACCTTCTGAGGGCGGGAGACCGTCCCCGCCTGCTCAGTCGTAACGACGGGACTTCGTTGTCCAGGTGGCCACGACTCGCTCGCGCAAGCTCGGGAAGCCCCTCACCTGCAGATTCTCCCAGAACCAGGACGGGTCACCGTCGCAGCGCACAGGGCTCAGCCCGGCGCTCCCCAAGCTTGATATGCGGAAGGTCCTGGGTGCCGAACTTTCTTGTTAGGCAGGCGCGTTGCGCAGTGCCATTGCCTGGAAGAAACGCGGTGCCGATCCGTGTTGCCTCCTGTGACAGACACCATGATTCACAGGGCCTGCGAGGAGATATTGAGCATGACCGAGATCAGTACGGGCGGCGACCTGATCACTTACATCAATGTCTTCACCGTCGCTCCCGAGAATCAGCAGCGTCTCATCGAGCTGCTCCAGTACATGGCGCGGGAGGTCATGCCGAAGCAGCCTGGCTATGTGCAGGCCAATATTCACCGGGGTCTTGAGGGCACTCGAGTGGCCAACTACAACCAGTGGCGCTCGCAAGCGGATCTGGCGGCCGCGCGCGAAGACGCCGACGTGCGGGCGTGCATGGAGCAAGTACTGAAGATCGCGACGCTTGACCTCGTACCGTACGAGGTCGTGTCCGTACACCGGCCGTAGGTTTGTGGCCGGATGGTTTGCCAGTTTTGTGTTCAGGCTGCTGTTTGTTGTGGTCTGCCGCCCCAGCGGATGTTCTTCTCGCTGCGGATGCGGGCACGTTCCTTGCGCTGGGCGGCGAGCACGTCGGGGTGGCGGGCGTTGGCGTTCCGCCAGCGCAGGTAGCGGTGCAGGGCTCGGGTCTGCGCCGGATGGCTGCGGTGGTGGGAGTTGGCCAGGGTGAACTGCCGCAGCGGGCCGAAGTGCGCCTCGATCGGGTTGGCCCAGGAGGCATAGGTCGGGGTGAAGCACAGCTCGACCTTGTTCTTCTTCGCCCAGCGGCGGATGTCCTGACCGGTGTGGGCGGAGAGGTTGTCCAGGATGATGTAGATGGGGGCGCCATCGGGCCGGGTGGCACGGATCGACTTCAGCGCGGCGAGGCTGTTGGCGGTGCCCTTGCGGCGCCGGTTAACGCCCCACAGGGTGTCGTCGCCGACGGAGTAGCAGCCGTGGAAGTAGGTGACGCCGTGGGTGCGGCGGTAGGTCGCCGGGAGCCGATTGGGCTTGCCCTGTTCGGCCCAGCAGGAGCCTTGGGTGGGCCGGATTCCCAGCGGCCCGAACTCGTCGAAGGCGAAGACCCGGTCCGGGAAGTGTTCCAGCACATGCTCGATCCGGTCGAGCTTGGCGTCACGTTCGGGGTCGGGCGACTCCTTCCATGTCTTGGTGCGCTGGAAGGTGATGCCGCGGCGCCGGAGCAAACACCGTAAGGCTTCCCGGCCGACGCGGATGACGCGCCCATGCACGCGGCGCAGGTAGGCGGCGAGTTTGCGGATCGACCAGCGGGTGAAGGGCTGGCCGAGCTTGGTGGGGCGGGTGGTGGCCGTCTGAACGACGAAGTCCTCGTCGTCAGCGCTGAGCAGGCGGGGACGGCCTCCCGCCCATTGAGGGTCCAGGCAGGCCAGGCCGATCTCGTTGAACCGGTGGATCACGTCCCGCACCGTGTCCTCGTCGGCCTGAACCAGTTGGGCGATCACCGGCACCCGGTTCCCGCCGGCGGACGCCAGCAGCATCATCGCCCGGCGATAGCGCACCGAGCTGGTACTGCCCCGGCGCACAATCTGCTGCAGCTTCTGCCCTTCCTGATCGGTCAGTCGGCGCACCCGCACAGGCTCGGCCACCACACCCACCCCCAGCAGTCGGGAAACGACGTCACCGCCCATCCAACCGTTCCAACCGCCAGCCCGGCGAACCTATGCGGTCACAGCACTAGTAGGGCTTTGTTAGGTCCTGTGGTGGGGTTCGGGTGCTGGTGCGGGTTGGCCGCATATCGAGCAGGCGCCGGTCCAGGTGGCCAGGAGGGCCTGGAGTTCGCGGAGGACCGCGTAGAGGGTCAGGCCGGCGCAGGGGCTTTTGGGTCGAGCCTGAGCATGGTGCAGAAGGCCTGGGCGAGGGACGCGAGGGTGACGTGGCGGTGCCAGCCGAGGTAGTTGCGGCCCTCGAAGTGGTCCAGGCCCAGACCGTCCTTGAGCTCGCGGTAGTCGTGCTCAACTCGCCATCGGATCTTGGCGATTCGTACCAGTTCGCGCAGTGGGGTGTCGGCGGGAAGCGTCGAGAGCCAGTAGTCGGTTGGCTCGGCGGAGTCGGGTGGCCACTCGACGAGCAGCCAGCAGTCGGGCAGGGAGCCGTCGGCGGCGCGGCGGATGGTGCGGTTGGCCGGTCGGACCCGCAGGGCCAGGAACTGCGAGCGCATCTCGGCGTTCGGGTTGCGTCTGGTGGCCTTGCTGCCCTGGCGCCAGGTGACGGTGCGGGTGGCCGCTCGGCCGACGGCCAGGGCCAGGGCGCGCAGGGTGGTGTGCGGTTGGGGGTAGGCGGACACGGGAGGGCGGCCCTGCCCGGAGTACGGCGGGCGTTGGGGTGTGGCATTGCCGGGGTGCGCGGTCGTGGTGGCTTTGACCGCGACCGCGTAGGTCAGGCCGCGCTCGGTCAGGCCCTCGCGAAAGCCGGTGGCGTCGCCGTATCCGGCGTCGGCGGCGACCGGAAGGTCGGGCAACTCCCAGTTGTCGCGCACCTCGTCGAGCATGTCCAGCGCCAGGCGCCACTTCTCCCGGTGCCGCTCGGTGTCCGGGATTCCCGCCTTGGCGCGGCGGCGCCGGATCGCCTCGGCCATCAGCGCGTCCTCGCCGTACTTGGTGTCGTCCCAGCTCTCGGGCAGGAACAGGCGCCAGTCGACAGCCGATGACGCACGGTCACTGACCAGGTTCACACTGACGCCGACCTGGCAGTTGCCGCGCTTACCCGGGTCTTCAAAGTTGAGCGGTGCGGAGGTGTCCGCGGGCCCGGCGGGTGGTGACGCAGCGGGTCCGTAGCCGTTGGTTGTCGGCATCGCGAAGGCCGAACGCGTTGCGGGCGACGAGCTTGATCACGCGGTTGATGCCCTCGCTCTTGGCGTTGCTGTGTCCGGTGTCGATGAATGCGGCGATCTCGGCCCACCAGCGGTCGACGGTGACGGCGAGCTGCCGCACCTCGGGGATGTCGGAGTCCGCGCACCACGTGAGGAATTTCCAGCGGGCGTGGCCGTCTTGGTGGCGGTCGGCGCCGGTTCTCGCCAAGGCGAGGAGGTTGCGCAGGTTCTCCTTGGCGATCCATGCCGTCAACAGGGTCTGGCCGATCGTCCCCTCGCCCAGCAGCGTGTTCCACATCGTGGCGAACTGCTCGTCGGTGAGGTCCTCGCGGTTGCGCAGCAGGCGCCGCCTGGCTTTCCATTCCGGGTCACTGGCGCGTCCGCGTCGGCCGCGCATCTCGGCGGTGGTGCGGCGCCGGACCATGGACAGCATCTTGTTGGCGAGCTGGACGACGTGGAAGTGGTCGACCACGACGGTGGCCTGCGGGAGACCGGTGCGGACGGCGGCGCGGTAGGTGGCCGACATGTCGATGGTCACGTACTCGATGCTCTTTCTCCAGGTCAGCGGGGTGGCGGCGAGCCAGGCGAGCACATCGGCGACGGTGCGGCCCTCGACCTGGCCGAGCAGGCCGCCGGTGCCGAGCGCGTCGGTGAACCCCGTGTGCCACCGATCGCGCGTCAGCATCCACTTGCCCGTGGCGGGGTCCTGTTCCCAGCGCGGCCGTCCGCGCCGGGTCTCGTCGATGCCCAGCACCTTCACCTCGGGCAGCGGGGCCTCGGTGACCTCGCGTGCGACGGCGCGGAAGGCGTCCATCACGGTCGGCCAGGACAGACGCAGATCCCGGGCGGCCTGGATGACGGTGGAGGCGGCGTCGCGTATTCGCCGCCCGGCGGCACCGCGCAGTCGCATGGTGATCCGTGCGCCGGCCGGTAGCTGCGGGATCTGCTCGGTGAAGGACCGGCGCGGGCAGCCGGCCTCCCGGCACCACCAGCGGCGCTTGTGCCAGCGGAACTCCAGTCCGCTCTCGCCGTACGGCAGATCGCGGGGCCGCGTCACCGCCGAGCCCTTCACCCTGGTGGCGAACACCCCGCAGGCCGGGCACGCCCGGGCCCTGTCATCGGCCGTGGCCAGGTGGACCCGGCGTGTCCCGTCCGCCAGCCGCTCGACCCGGACGACGGACACCCCGTCAAGGTCGAGCAGCAACGTCGTATCGTTGAGCAAGCCCGTGGCTCCTGCATGATCGTTCTGCGTAGAGAACAGAGATGATCACGCAGGCCACGGGCACCTTGCGTCCAGGGCCAAGCAGCCCGACCCCACACGGAGCGTGACGCCGTGTCAGCAAACCGAACCAGCGCACCGCTCAACTTCGAAGACCCGCTTACCCAGGGCGCCGCAGTACATCCGCGCCACCCCCGGTGAGTCGTAGCCGTCCTTGGGGAAGCCGACATCATCGATCGCGTACGCCTCGGGAGAAATGTGCGCGGCAGCCCAACGGGCCAGCCGCTCACGGACCTTGGAGTAGTCCCAGGTGGACGATGAGACGAACTGCTGCAGCTGCTGGTGGTCCACGCCCAGGCGCTCGGCCATCGGCTGCATGGACTTGCGCTTGCCGTCCAGCATCAGCCCGCGCAGATACAGCTCGCCCTTGGCCCGCTGGTCCCGACGCGCCAGCGAACCGAGCATCTCCGCCGCGAACGCCTCCAGGCGCGGGCGGACCGTCTCCATCTCCTCAGGTGTCACACCTGACAGAACATCACAATCTACCTGACGATGATCAATCGGGGTACCTAACAAAGCCCTACTAGGGATTCATCTGTCGGATCGGGGTCGTAGTCGCATCGAGGTCATTGCGTCCGGCCCCGTCCATCAACTTGATGGCGGCATAGATCTCCTCTGGGCCCTGTTCGGTGTTCAGCCGAGTCGTTGTCGCGGAGAGGACCGTCGTGAACCGCATGTCCGCTTTCGTCGCCGTGAATGTTCTGGTCACGCCCCGCGCGATGAAAGTGAGGCCGCCGGACTCACCCTGGCCTTCATCGCTTTCGTAGAGCTCCACACTACTTCGGAACCTGCCGTTGAGTTCGGAGGGATCGAAGTGGACCGTGTACAAGACAATGAAGTTCCCGGCGCTCCTGGGAATGAGGCGCGCGTCGCGCACGATGAACGCGGTCGGAGCCGCAACAGACAGAGACGCTGCGGGCGCCGCTGCAGCCACAGGAGTGCCCACTCCCAGCGTGGCGGCGATGATTGCGGATGCGAGTCGGCTACGCATGGCATACCTCCCAAAATGGGACTGCGACCAGCCTAATAGGACTCCTTTAGGTCTTCATCTCGAGCCTGTTCGGGAGCATGTTGGGTGCGTGGACGCACATCAAGTGAACCAGGTCCGGTCGCGACGAGATCCGCCGCCTCGAGGCCGCCACCGTGCCCGGCCTACCCTTCCCCCACGCCGACCAGGTCCTGCAGATCATGCGCCGCCGCCGTGTCCTGGCCGCCGGCAAGCTCACCCTCGAACGGGCCTACGTGCTCACCAATCTGACGATACACCAGGTGACCACCACTCAACTCGGCGAGCACGTACACGAACACTGGGGCGTGGAAGCCCTGCACCACCTGCGCGACGTGACCCTGCGCGAGGACGCCTCGAAGATCCGCACCGGCAGCGCGCCCCGCGTCATGGCCCGCCTGCGCAACACCGCCCTCGCCGAGCTGGCCGGCTGGAACAACCACGCAGCCGCAGTCGATCACTACAGGTCACGCCCCGACCACGCACTCGACCTGATCAAGCCCACGACCTGAGAATGATTGCGCCCTGGGCGGTGAGGCGCTCGAAAACCAGTGGAACAGCGCCGTTGTGCGCCATTACCGTGCTGCCGAACCAAGTCGTCTGGTCAAGGACGTGCCGTTGTACACCCTGTGAGACCTCCCGAGCGCTGATTCGTCGCGCGTCGCGCATGTGCGCCGCGCTTCTTTTTGCTGCGGACTTCTCACTGAAACCGGTGTACTTCTGTGCTCAAAAACTGGGTGATCGTGCCCACCTGCCTGCCGCTCGTTCTCCGCCGTTGCCACACGTGCGCGGCCGAGCGCTTCCGGGCAAGCGGTAAATTTCGCGTCAACGCAAACCACAAACTCATCGACGCCTGGCTCCTCGCGCTCTGTACCGCTTGTGGGGAAACTGCAAAGCTCACGGTCCTGGAGCGGATGAATGTGCGCTCCGTACAACCTGAGCTGCTGGACCGGCTGCATGACAACGACCCTGGCCTGACAGCTGAGCTGCTCCAGGATCCGGTCGTGCGGCGCCGTAATCGCATGGCCCTCGACTGGGACAACGCCTGGCGCCTCGACACCGGCGGATCGGATCACCTGGACCGCGAGGTGATCGACGTCTCGGTCCGCTTTGCGGCGCGGATTCCTGTCCGGCCGGTGCGACTGATCGCTGAAGGTTGCGGTCTTTCACGGGCCGAGGTCGAGAGACTGATCACGGAGGGGAAACTCATTTCGGCAGTCCGGCTGAGCGGCAAGCTCTCCGGCGACTTCACCTTCACGCTCAAGCGCTGAGCCCTCCTCGGGACCAGGGGCCTGTCCGGCAAGATCCGCCGGACAGGCCCTGAACGCCACGGGAAACAGGCACTCACCCGAACGGGTGCCCCCGGTCCGCCGCAGACCGGGGCACCCTGCGCCCACGGTTCCCCGCCTCGGCCGTCGCGGCCCGCCGAACGGACGTGGCGGACCGGATACGCAGCCGCTCCGCTGCGGCATCCCGCGCGTACGTGGCCGGCCGCTGCTCGTCCACCGTCCACTGTCCGCCGCGACAGCCGCGAACCGGCCCGCGGCCGCCGCCGCACCTGCGGGATCCGGCTCGTCGGCACCTGCCCAGCCGTCAAGGAGGGTGGTGGCCAGGCGGTATCGGCCGCCGATGCGCTGCCCCCCCTTGTACGACGGCGACACGCTCCGTCAAGGGCGCGGAAACGCCTGGTCAAGCGCTTCCAGCGGTTCTCGCTGAGTACGGTGGAAATACGGGAACCGTTTGCGAACCTCGTCGGCGAACTCCGCGCGAGGCATGGCTCGATGGGCCCGGGCTGGGCAGAGTGCTGCTGATTGATGGTCTTGTGCACAGCAGCAGCGAAGACATAGATATCGCCGAGTGGCGACGTTTCGAACACTGTCAGAGCGTTGGCCTCGGTCACCAACCTCATGACGCCGTCACTCATGTCCAACAACGTCGCCATCACCAGGTCGGAGTCCTGGTCAGGCTCCCACTGGGCGTCCTCCAGGACCTCACGGAATGTCGCCGCGAGCATCCCCACGGCTGAGCCGTGCCCATCGCTCCCCATGGACCGCATCGTCCCACGATCTCCCAAGGGCCATCCCGGCCTTCAAAATCACGCTCTTACCCAGCTCGGGAAGACAATCAGGGCAGGAGATGACGGCCACAAGCCGCCCTCCTGGAGAGTCACGCAGCGTCGTACCAGGGCTTGTTCGCCGCCCAGTGGCGGACCCAGCCGGCAAAGCCAGATTCACCGGTGGTGAACCCGAACTGCGCTCCGAAGGGAACGGCACCGACGTCACTGATGAGCCAGACGTGCCCTCGGTGAGGGCCAGCGACGATGAGGTGCCAGTTCATCGCGCACCCGTCAGTGCCCAGCACGATCGAGCCGTGGTTGTAGACCTGTTCAAGGACCTCATCGGAATCCTCGGACGGGTCCGAGTCCTCCTCCCAAATCCACGCCTCCGTCAACGGAAACGGCTTACTCAGGTCACGTTCCTGCTCGTCATCGCCCCAGTCGTCCGGCAGCTCCGCCACCGGCAGCAGTCCGTACTCTGGCGGCCCGGAGTACGAACCGTCCGTTATCTCAGCGACGAAGGTTCTATACGGCTCAGGCAGCACGACCCCGTGAGCTGCCTCGAAGGCACGGACTGCCTCCCAGCCAAGAGCCGACTCACCACCGTCATCGACGTCGAACGCCGCCCGAAGCACCGCCAGCTCAGCAGGGTCAGCCTGATCAACATTCATGCGGCATAGATACCACCCCGCTCTGACAACGCCCCGCGTGCTGGATCGCCACCGCCTGCCAGCGCATGGGCGACGGCCGGCCCAACTTCAAGAAGTTCAAGCCCTACGCGGCCGCGACCCGGGCGCCACCACGCGCTGATCGTCCCGATCGGCCGCAAGGGCGCACCACCGCCGAGCCGCTGACCACGGTGGCGACCAAGCCGCACCACCCGCTGGTCATCCCGGCTCCGACGGTGGACGACTGCACGCTGCAGATGCTGACGGTGGAGGAGCTTCAGCTGGTCCAGCGCTTCCCCGCCGACTACATCATCCAAGGCAACCAGACCGAGGCCATCCTGCAGATCGGCAACGCGGTCAGCGTCAACGCCGCGCGCTGGCTGGGCGAACGGCTGCTTCCCAGCCTGGCCCTGGCCGCCTGACCCGCCCCGCACCGCGGTCCGGGACCCTCCTGGTCCCGTACCGCTGCTCAACCCGTCGGCCAGGTGCGGCAACGCCCGGCCGACGGTTCCACCGACTCACCTCACCAGGGAACTCCATCCACGCCCCAGACCACGGCCCCCGGCCGCGGAGCCCTCACCGTCCGGCGACACGACACAGCAGTGTCGGGAGGCGCCGGGCTGACCGCACGTCAGTAGAACCTGGCGTAACCAGGCCGACCGGGGATGCGGTGCCTGCTGTATTGCGCCTTCCTTTGCCGCGGCTGTCAGCCGGACAGCGCAAGGGGTCACGTGCATGAAAGGCTCGGACCGGCGTCTTCGCGCAGCTGCTTGGGGGTGGCGGAGAACCAGCGACGGCAGGCGCGGGTCAGGGCCGACTGCTCGGAATAGCCAAGGGCGCCGGCGACCTGGGCGAGGGGGATGTCGGTCTCGCGCAGGAAACGGCTCGCCGCCCGTCGGTACACCTCGTCGCGGACGGTCTCGAAGGTCGTTCCCTCGTCCTGCAGTCGGCGTTGCAGGGTCCGTGGGTGGAGCGCGAGGAGCGAGGCGATCTCCCCCTTGGTGCCGCGATGGGCTCCCATCGTGGCGACGAGCGCGTGGGCGACCCGATCCGACAGCGAGGGGGTACGCGGCCCGACGCGGATCGAGATGTGGTCGAGGGCGGCCTGACGCAGTTGCGGCGCTACGGGCGCGAGGTCCAGGTCCAGGCCGGCCTCGGGGAAGTGAAGTCCGGCGTAGGGCTGGCCGAAGTGGACCGGTGCGCCGAAGAACCGCCGGTAGACCTCGGCGCCGGCGAGCGGCGTGTGCGGCAGCGTGACCGCGACAGGACGCAGCCGGTCCTGGGTGATGACCCGCACCAGCCGCCACGCGTCCCCCAGACATCCGTCGATCAGCTGACGCACCGGCGTGCCGGCACCGAGGCGGATCTCGAACCGGATGCTCGCGCGCCCGGAGAACAACGGGCTCGTGCGGTCGAGGACCACCTCATACTCCGGGCTGTGCACGAACAGGTAGCGGGAGGCGTCGGCGATCGCCCTGTCGACCGTCGGGCTGTTCATCAGCATCACCGCCAATGCGCCCAGGACCTGTGGGGTCTGTTCGCCGGCGAGGCGCAGCCCGAAGTCGGGGCAACCCGTGGCCGCCGCCGTGTCCTGAAGGAGTGTGGCCACCGCGGTGAGCGGGATGGGGTTGTCGGGCTCGGTCAGGTCGTGCGGCCGCAGTCCGTGCCGTCGTAGCAGCCGACGCGGTTCCGCACCGAGCCTTCGCGTGAGGTCGACGTAGCCCTGGAGGGCTGCTGCGCGCACCACACCGGTCATGGCGACCACGCTGCGCGGCGCTGTCTCGAAATGTCAAGAGCGGCCCCATCGCGCAGACCTAGCCTCCTTGCCATGAGTGACAACGTGCTTCTCATTCACGGCACCTGGTGCAACGGTGACAACTGGGGCGAGTTCGCCACCGAGCTCGAGCGGCGCGGCTACGTCGTGCACGCACTGACCTATCGCCACCACGGGGCGCCGGACAAGACCGATGTCTGGGCCAACGCTCAGCAGGTCGGCAAGGTCGGTCTGCTGGACTACGTCGCCGACCTCGCCAAGCTCGTCGAGACGATGGACGGTCCCCCGATCGTGATCGGACACTCCGTGGGCGCGCTGGTCGCGCAGCTGCTGGCCGTGCGCGTCAGAACGGCAGGGGTGGTCCTGCTCGGCCCCGCACCGACGGCCGGCATGTTCAACCTCTACCCGACGATGGCCCTCCTGTGGGGCCGCTACCTGCCCCAGTGGCTGGGCGGCAAACCGATGTATCCCGTGTCGTGGAAGGCGTGGACGACGCTGATCTGCAACACGACGGCACCCGACATCCAGAAGTCGTACTACGCCAAGCTCTGCGCCGAGTCAGGCACCGCGTACCGGCAGATATCGCTGTGGTACCTCGACCCGCGCCGGAACGCGCGAGTCGACTTCGACGCCGTCGACGCTCCCGTCCTCGTCATCACAGGCTCCGAGGACAAGTGCACGGTGCCGCGGATCGGCAAGGTCACAGCCAAGAAGTACGGGTCACGGGGCACCTACGTCGAGCTCGCCTGCTCCGACCACATGATGACCGTCGGCACCTTCATGCCCCAGACCCTCGCCGCCATCGACACCTGGGCTCGCGACAACAATCTTCCACCCGCGGCGCACCCCTGATCACGTACCACCATGCCGAGGACGGCCGTAAGGACGGGTGGCGTTCCCGCGCCTCGTCGTGCCGTTCGTCTCGGCGTCACCGTGGCGGTGGGGACGAACGGCACAGTCACTGGGTGCCTCTACCGCCGGTCAGGGCTGGCGTTGGGAGAGGTGGTCCTGGAGGCCGGGGTGGCGGAACTGATACACCGCCCCCGCCTGTCGCAGCACGCCTCGCTGGTGCGCGTCGGCGAGGAAGCTCATCAGGCGACAGGGCACCCGCCCGAGCGCCGCCAGGCCGATCCGCACCATGGTGAACTGCCCCCAGGCCGAATCGGTGAGAGCGGCATGGAGTCCGAGCGGCAGCCCGAATGCCAGCACAACCGCGAACGCGACCGGGGGCAGGACTCCGGCCAGGATCAGCAAGACGCTGATCACCAGCCCGGCCGGTAGCGCCTGCACCATCGGGATGACCCAGGCGGCGCGGCGATCCCGGGCCAGAACCGAGCCTGGCCCCACGTCCGTGTGCAGATCAGCTGGTGCCGGCACGACCGCGAACGAGAAAGCCCCCAGGAGTCCAAACAGCAGTCCGTAGGTCGGCCCGGCCACGGGCCCGATTCCGTCGTCCACCCACGACAGGACAGCTCCGCCCCCGAGCCCCGCCACGGGCTGGCTGACGAGCAAAGGCCAACGGGTGTCCCAGCCGATCCCCACGCTGGGGGTCTTGTCTCTCGCCCCCAATACCGCGCCAAAGAGCCCGGCCAGAAGTGCGAACGCGAGTCCCATGGAGAGCCCCTCCGCGGGCCCCACCAGGGGGCTGAAGGCGAGCGTGGCCACGGACCCGACCGCAAGACCGTTCGCGAGCCCGATCAGGAGTGCTCGCCAGCGTCGGGGAAGCGCCCTGTCGAGCTTCCACCACTCAAGGTCGCGGGTGCCCCCAAGGGTGTACTGGAGGTGGTGGGCGAGGAATTCGAGGGTGTGCTGGGCCTTGTCGGGGTCCCAGCGGGGGTCGGGGCGGTAGGCGGCGGGGATGAAGGCGGCGAGCAGGTGGGCCTCGACGTCCTTTCGAGTGGGGAAGCGGGTTTCCTCGAAGAGTTCGCGGGGGTGGGCGAGGCGAGCGGGGCTTTCACCCGGGAGGGGGTTATAGACGGCGCGGGCCAGGAACAGGCCGAGTGGGGTGCTCAGTGCCTGGGCGGCGGGGGCGTTGGTGCTCAGGCGAGCTGCGACAGCGTTCCAACGGGCCGCAGCCGCGGTGCCCGGGCGGTCCTGCAGGTAAGCGACGGCCTGCCTGGTGCCTAAGGGGAGGAGGCGGATGCCGGCGGCCCCGTCCAGCTTCACCGTGATCCCCTCTGACGAGGTCAGCGCGTTGCGGTACTCGTCAAAGCGGCTGGAGAGCACCAACGGCTGCCCGGGTAGCAGGAAACTGTTGATGGCGCGCACGGCCCGGGCACGCACCTCTTGGGGGAGCTCGTCCAGGCCATCGAGGACGGGCAGGATCAGTTGGCGGTCCAGCAAGGCGGCAGCCTGGGTCTTGGGGCGAGACCGGGTGGAATCGGCGGGGGGAGGATCGCCCAGACGCGGGTGGTCCCGGACGAGCTGGTCGGCCATCCAGCTGTACAGGTTCTGCCGGACCGGGTTCCAGGAAGCCAGGGGGAACAGGACCGGGACCGGATCGCGGGGCAGGCGGTGGCGCAGTAGAGCCAAGACCAGGTGGACAAGGAGTACGGTCTTGCCAGCGCCGGGCCCGCCGAGGACCACCAGGCGGCGGGTGGGAACACGCTCGTGGAAAACCCGGGCGATGTCGCCCCACTGGCCGGCCAGCTGCGTAGGGTCAGCGGCCCACTTGGCAGGATCACCGGGCGGACCGCCGGGCCATTCTTCGGCCATCTCCCGCAGCCGCGACCACTCCTCGACCAGGTCCTCGAGGTCCTCGCCGGCTGCCGTCCAGGCAACCGGCAGCGGACGGGCAGAGTAGAGGGCCTGCACCTCCTTGTTCCAGTCGCCGCGCATCCTATCGGCGAGTTGGTCGGCTACCTCGTCCAGCGGAGCAGAGGCCGGTTTGGATCCGCCCAAGACAAGTGCGGCAAGCAGCCCTGCGGGCAACATGAGCAGGCCGCCGAGCAGCGCAATGAATACGGGCATGTCGATCTGGGAGTGAGCCTTGTACCACACCGCTCCCACCACGGCCGCGACCACATAGAGCAGTCCTCCCCCCTTCCGTAGTTGTTGACGTCTCATACAGCGATCATCCGAGATCTCGCACGGCCTTCTTGGGATTTGATGCTGTCGGCGGCGTCGAGCCGGTGACGGTGACCTGCCCGTCTGCAATCTTCGAGTCGGTGTGGGCGCGACTGTTCGCTGCGCAGCCCGCTCACCTGTCCGGCGAGGGCGAGGTTGTGCAGGCTGGCGATGCCGAGCATCGCGTGGTGGACGCCGTCGCTTTTGAGGCGGCAGTCGCGGAAGCCACGCAACGACCTAATTCCAGGACTCGGCCCATGGGGGCTGGTCCGCCACCTCACTAGCTGTTCGTGGCACCAGCGCACCACGCGGGCCTCGGTCTATGCGGGAGCTCGGAGGGCTCGGGCGTATCGAGAGGTCACCGTGTGGTGGGCTCGCACCACCAGCACCAACGAGTGATCAAGGCAAGGGGTGTTGACGCTCGACGGCGCCGGGCTCACCGCTCTGCACGGAGGCATCGTGGCCAGGTAGAGCACAGGCGTCCGCCCGGCGCCCACGAGCGCCAGCCCCTCGCTTTACGGTGGTGGCCGCGAGGACGCCGAACGCCGCCGCTCTGTTGTGAGACGTCGAGGCCAGGGCCTCCTGAGGCGTCCGTCCGACAGCCCACGCGACCACCACCATGAGCATCGGGGCCCACACCGCTCTCAGTGGAGGCCTCATCGGCCAGGGTCCAGAAAGGCGTCGTAGTTCCGCGCTCGAACAGTCCGGCGCGGGTGGTCCCCGCCGCTGGAGCTGTTGACAAGGAATCAGGGTCCAGGCAGGCCAGGCCGATCTCGTTGAAGCGGTGGATCACATCGCGGACGGTGTCCTCGTCGGCCTCCACCAGCTGGGCGATCACCGGCACGCGGTTCCCGCCGGCCGAGGCCGGCAGCATCATCGCGCGCCGGTAGCGCACCGAACCGGTGCTGCCCCGGCGCACGATCTGCTGCAGCCGTTGGCCCTCCTGGTCGGTCAGTCTGCGCACACGGACAGACTCGGCCACCGCGCCTCCAGCGATCGGAACGGACATCACCGCACATCCAACCGCCACGACCACCAACCCGGCGAACCTATGCGGTCACAGCACTAGCGAAGCGAGCGGAGGCCCGAGCGGAGCTCTTCGACGAAGAGCTCCGGCTGCTCCCACGCAGGGAAGTGGCCACCCTTGGGCAGCCGGTTGTAGTGGATGAGGTTCGGGTACGCCTGCTCCGCCCAGCTCTTGGGGGCCTGGTAGAGCTCGTCGGGAAAGACGCTCACGGCGACCGGGAGGGTGACGCCCAGGGCGCCGAAGAACGGGCGCTTGTTCTCCGCGTACAGACGCGCTGCGGAGACCGCCGTGTTCGTCAACCAGAACAGCGTGATGTTGTCGAGGACGTCGTCACGCGTCAGGCCCTCCTTCTGTCCGGCGAACGCCCGGGAGATCAGGGCCAGGCTGTCCCTGTCGTGGTCGAGCATGAAGGCCGCCAGACCCACGGGAGAATCCGCGAACGCCGTCAGCGACTGCGGACGCGACCCCATCATGTAGGCGTAGTAGACGTGCCGGTACACGAAGTTCAGCTGCTCGACTGCCGCCTTCTCCTCGTCGTTGGCGAGGACGACGTCGGACGGCAGCGGGTTGCCGGCCACGATCGCCAGCTCGATGGCGGGCGGAACCACCTTGGGCATGTTGGTGTGGATACCGACCAGGCCCTCGGGCTGCTGAAGAGCCATGGTGTCCGTGACGACCGCGCCCCAGTCGCCGCCCTACGCCGCGTACTTCGTGTAACCGAGGCGCTTCATCAGCTCGCCCCAGGCACGGGCGATGCGCTCGGGGCCCCAGCCGGTCGTGGTGGGCTTGCCCGAGAACCCGTAGCCGGGCATCGACGGGATCACCAGGTGGAAGGCGTCCGCGGCATCGCCGCCGTGGGCGGTGGGGTCGGTGAGCGGCTCGATGATTTTCAGCTGCTCGATGATCGAGCCGGGCCAGCCGTGCGTCACGATCAGCGGCAGAGCGTTCTCGTGCTTCGAGCGGACGTGGATGAAGTGGATGTCCAGCCCGTCGATCTCGGTGATGAAGTGCGGCAGGGCCTTCAGCTTCGCCTCGACCTTGCGCCAGTCGTACTCCGACGCCCAGTAGCGCGCGAGCTCCTGGATCGTTGCGAGCTGTGTGCCCTGCGACTGATCCGTGACGGTCTCCTTCTCGGGCCACCGCGTCGCCTCAATACGCCGACGCAGATCCTCGAGCTCCGCCTCGGGAAACTCGAAGGAGAACGGCCGGATCTCCGGCGCTTCGGGAGTAACAGACATGTGGAGGGTCTCCTTGCTGTGGTCAGCGACTCGCTGTGACCAGCGACGCCGTGCCGCTGGCTCGTCCACCTTGGACTGGGCCGATGCGCGTCGCCCCAGGGGAAACCCCTGGGGTTGGTCCCGTGGCCGGACCCGGGGGCGGGGCATGAGCCCACACAACTCTCATAAAATCCAGAAGGGAATAAGATCGCATTAGCGCACCAAGCGGCGGCAGGAAGATCGACCCATGGGGATGCCAGCCATCGATTCGCAGGTCGCACTGCGGGGCCGGGGCAGGGAACTGGCCGCGTTGGAACGGGTGCTCGCCACGGCGCGGGCGGGCAGCAGCGCGGTCCTGGTGCTGCGCGGTGAAGCCGGGATCGGCAAGACCGCGTTGCTGGACTACGCGGCCGGCCGGGCCGTCGGGTTCCGCACCGTCGCCGTCGCGGGCGTCGAGTCGGAGATGGAACTTCCGTTCGCGGGCCTCCATCAGCTCTGCGCGCCCCTGCTGAGCCGGCTCGATCGACTGCCCGGACCGCAGCGCGACGCACTGTCCGTCGCGTTCGGGCTACGGGAGGGTGAGGCGCCCCACCGCTTCCTGGTGGGCCTGGCCGTGATTGGTCTGCTGGTCGGCGCCGCCGAGGACCGGCCGCTGGCCTGCCTCGTCGACGATGCACAGTGGCTCGATGACGGGTCCCTGCAGGTGCTGGCGTTCGTCGCCAGGCGATTGATGGCCGAACCGGTGGCTTTGATCTTCGCCGTGCAGGACTCCTACGACGATCGTGGGCTGGCGGGTCTGCCGGAGCTGATCGTCGGGGGCCTCAGCGAGCCCGACGCACGTGCCTTGCTGACGTCGGCCGTCCGCGTGCCGCTCGACCCGCTGGTACGGGACCGGATCGTGGCCGAAGCGCACGGCAACCCGATGGCCCTGTTGACCTTGCCACGCGCGCTCGCGCCTGCCGAGCTCGCGGGCGGGTTCTGGCTTCCCGGCACACGCCCCCTGGCGAGCCGCATCGAGACCGCCTTCCATCAACGGTTCCGGTCACTGCCGCAGGACAGTCGGCGGCTTCTGCTGACCGCCGCGGCCGAGCCAACCGGAGATGTGGACCTGCTGTGGCGTGCGGCCGGTCTGCAGGAGATACCGGCCGAAGCCGCAGTGCCGGCCGAAGCCGCAGGGCTGGTCGGCTTCGGCGCCAGAGTGCGGTTCCACCATCCCCTGGTGCGCTCGGCCGTGTATCAGAGGGCGTCCGCGCCGGACCGCCGGGCGGCGCACCGTGCGCTGGCGGAAGCCACCGATCCCTGCCTTGATCCTGATCGCAGGGCGTGGCACCGCGCCCACGCCGCCGCCCGGCTCGACGAGAGCGTCGCCGTCGACCTGGAGCGCTCGGCCGGCCGGGCCCAGGGCCGGGGAGGAGCCGCGGCGGCGGCCTCGTTCCTGCGACGGGCGGCGGAGCTGACGCCCGATCCCGCGCGCCGCGTCACCCGTGCGCTGGCCGCCGCTCAGGCCGACATCGACGCCGGCGGGGCCGACCATGCCCACAACATGCTGGCGACCGCGGAGGCCGGCCCGCTCGACGACCTGCAGCGCGCCCGGCTCGAGCGGCTGCGAGCCCGGCTGGTCTTCGCCCAGCGGCGCGGCGGCGACGCGCCCGGGCTTCTGCTCGACGCCGCGCACCGGCTGGCGCCCCTCGACGCCGCCCTCGCCCGCGACACCCTGCTGGAAGCGATCGGCGCGGCGGTCTTCGCCGGCCGTCTGACCGAGGGACCGGACAGCGGGAGGTGGCCGAGGCGGCCCGCGCCGGACCGCCGCCGTCGACGCCGCCGCGGATGGTCGACATCCTCCTGGACAGCATGTCCGGCCTGGTCATCGACGGCCACACCGCCGGCGTCGACGCCCTCAGGCGCGCACTGCACGCCGTCCGGCAGGAGCAGAGGTCCGGCGCGGCGGATGCGGACAGGCGCTGGCTGTGGCTGGCGTTCCGGGTGACACCCGAGCCTCTCGCACCGGAGCTGTGGGACGACGAGGCGTGGCACGAGCTGGCGACCGGCGCCGTCGCCGTCGCCCGCGAAGCAGGAGCACTCGCCGTCCTCCCGATGGCGCTGACCTACCAGGCCTGCTTCCACGTGCATGCCGGCGACTTCGACACCGCGGCGACTCTGATCGACGAGGCGACAGCGATCTCGGAGGCGGCAGGCGGCGTACCCATGATGTACACGTCACTGGTCCTCGCCGCCTGGCGAGGACAGCAGTCCCAGGCGC
This sequence comes from Streptomyces flavusporus, assembly GCF_046267975.1. NCBI lineage: Bacteria > Bacillati > Actinomycetota > Actinomycetes > Kitasatosporales > Streptomycetaceae > Streptomyces > Streptomyces flavusporus. Next base: position 164,910 of record NZ_CP176503.1, read on the forward strand.
TTGACCTCATCGAGACCACCACCAAGGAAGTGGTCTCCCGGGGCGAGGGACGCGCTCTCAGCCTCGCCGAGTACGCGAGCGCTGTTTTGTACAACGGTCTCGGCCGTTACGACGCCGCGCTGGCGGCCGCGACGCGCGCATGCCAGTACGAGGATCTGGGATTCTTCGGCTGGGCACTGGTCGAACTGATCGAGGCGGCCGCCCGCAGCGCGCAGCCGGAGGTCGCCGCATCCGCGCTGGCCAAACTCACCGAACGCACACGCGCCAGCGGAACCGAGTGGGCCCTGAGCACGGAGGCCTGCTCGCACGCGCAGCTGAGCGACGGCCAGGTCGCCGACGCTCTCTACCAGGAGGCGATCGAGCACCTCGGACGCTGCCGCATCACCGCCCACCTCGCCCGCGCCCGTCTCCTGTACGGAGAGTGGCTGCGCCGCCAGAACCAGCGTCAGGAAAGTCGTACTCAGCTGCGCTCCGCCTACGACGTGTTCAGCCGCATCGGAGCCGACGGCTTCGCCGAACGCGCCCGCAGGGAACTTCTGGCGACCGGAGAAACCGTACGCAAGCGGACGGACGGCGTCGACGCGGAACTCACCAGTCAGGAGGCCCAGATCGCCAGGCTGGCCAGAGACGGGCACACCAACTCCGAGATCGCCGCCCAGCTGTTCATCAGTCCTCGCACGGTGGAGTGGCACCTCGGCAACGTATTCGCCAAGCTCGGAGTCAGCTCTCGCAGACACCTCCGCTCAGTGCTGTCTCCTCCGGAACCGGGGATGCCGATGGCGTAACCAGCAGCGGATGCCCCATGAGGAGCGGCGCCGTGGGGCTCCGGGCCTTGACTGCAACTCTGACGGCCACGATGCATGCTGACCGATGATCACCGCTGTCGACGATCGATCCGGAAGACCACGGACCCTCCGCCCAGCAGCCCGCCCGATCCTACGGATCAGAAGGTTGCAGGTTCGAATCCTGCCGAGTGCACACAGAACACAAGCCCCTCGGGATCATCCCGAGGGGCTTCTGGCGTCAGGCGTCGTCCGTATCGCGTGCGCATATGTCCAGGGTGATCGTGCTGGTTCTGTGCCCCGGTCCGATGGTGCTGCACCCCGGCAGACTCCAGGAGTCAGACGGACTCTGCGGAAGAGGGTGCCGAAGAGGGCATGCTGACGCCGTCGAGGGCCTGCTGGTGCATCTGGTCCACGGCCTCCTCGTCTGCCGCAGGACCGAGGGTCGCGACCTGAACCACGTGGGCTTCATGGGCGATGAGGCAGGTGGAACCAAGCAGGGCGCGCTGCCCTCGACGGAGAGACGTGCGTCGAGGGCGGGACGGCCGTTCACCGTGGTCTCCTCACCGCTGCTGACGGAGGCGGTCTCGCACGGGCCACACCAGCAGCCTCGCCGGCGCCGTCATCACTCGACACAACATCAACTACCCTGGCCCAAGCCGCATAGCCCGTGTCCAAGGTTCCGGGTCAAGCCCCCTCCCGGGATTCGTCCAATGCCATTCCGTTGTTTCCAGCGGCTCCTCTTCGCTCCCCCGGAATCACTGTGCACGTCTCCTACGGCAGGGGCGTGCCGCCGGTGGCATTGAGGATCTCCGCCGTGATGTAGCTGGCCTCCTGGGAGGCCAGGAAGACGTACGCCGGGGCCAGCTCGGCGGGCTGTGCCGGGCGGCCGAGAGGGCTCTGCCGGCCGAACTGCACCGTGTCGGGCAGCGTGGCGGGAATCAGGGGCGTCCACACCGGCCCTGGCGCGACCGCGTTGACACGGATACCGCGCTTCGCGAGCATCTGGGCCAGCCCTTGGGTGAAGGTCACGATCGCGCCCTTGGTCGTCGCATAGTCCAGGAGGTGAGGGCTGGGCTTGTATGCCTGCACCGACGTCGAGTTGATGACGCTGCCGCCCTCCGGGATGTGCGGCAGGGCGAACTTCGTCAGCCAGAACATTCCGTAGAGGTTGGTGCGCATGACCCGGTCGAACTGCTCGGTCGAGATGGCCTCGATACCGTCCGGCTGTGACATCTGGTAAGCGGCGTTGTTCACCAAGATGTCGATGCGGCCGAACTCGGCGACCGCCCGCCCGATCAGCGCCCGGCAGTTCTCCTCCTCGCGTATGTCGCAGGAAACCGCGACCGCCTTGCGGCCGGCGTCCTCCACCAGCCGGGACGTCTCGCGCGCTTCGTTCTCCTCCTCCTGCAGGTGGGTGAACAGCACATCTGCGCCCTCACGGGCGAAGGCGAGGGCCACGGCCCGGCCGATGCCGGAGTCCCCGCCCGTGATGACCGCCTTACGGTCCGTCAGGCGACCGGCGCCGCGATAGGACTCCTCACCGTGATCGGGTGGTGGGTCCATCGGACCGGTCCAGCCGGGGTGGGGCTGGTCCTGGGCCGGAAACTCGGGAGTCGGGTGCTGTGTCACCGGGTTCTGGCGGGTGTGCTGCGGATCGGTCACGGCGGCCTCCTGACCTCTGTACGGGTCCGGACGAGCGGACGAGTTCCCGCCCCGCCCCACGCGGAAAACAGGATTCGTGAATACCGGACCGGCTCACGCGCAGCTGTTCACGGCACGGTGAACACGAGCTTCTCCCCGTGGCACCGCCGACGTCGCGGGTGGTGTCGTGCGCCGCTGGGTAGCCGCAAGGCTCGATAAAGCCGAGGGGGGAGCACGCGGGGAGGGCTCCCTTCCTGCGGTCTGTCTCCCCCGCACCGCGACATCAAGCTCCGCGACCTTTGCACAGAGCTGATCACCAGCATCACCGGACAGCCCTTCCTGCCACCCCACAGCTGCGTCCTCGCTCCTGACGGGCGGAGGCTGTTTCGGCGGTCAGCCGGCATCGGGGCGTTCGATCGCGCACAGCGAGGGCGCCCGAGTCGCACACGGCGCCGCAGGTGGGTACCCGGCACACCGAGCCGGCGGAATGCTCCGCCTTCGGAAAGGGAGAGCGATGGACGACCAACCACACTCGCAGAGAGCCCCCGTAGGCCCCATTCCGACGACCGACACCGCCTTGCTGGGCATCTACCTCAACGACCACTTGGCAGGCGCCACTGCGGGCGTGGAGCGGGCTCGCTCGCTGGCGCGAGCGTTCCGGGGCTCGGTGTCGGCCACGGCCCTGCGCCCGATCGCTCAGGAGATCGCCGAGGACCGGGCGAGCCTGCTTCTGATCATGAGAACGCTCGGCATCCCGGTGCGGCGTTACAAGGTGTGCCTGGGCTGGGCGTCCGAGAAGACGGGGCGGCTGAAGAGCAATGGCCGCTTGGTGCGGCGTTCGCCGTTGAGTTCGCTGGTGGAGCTGGAACTCCTGCGGATCGGTGTGGTGGGCAAGGCCGCCGGATGGCAGACGCTCCGCCAGCTGGCCGAGTCCGACGGCCGCCTCGATGCTCGGCTGCTGGACGAGTTGCTCGAACGGGCCATGCGTCAGCAAACCACTCTGGAGGAGCTGCGCCGGCGACAAGTCGAGGAGACCTTTCGGCAGCCGTGACGAGGCCTGCGTGGTTCTGTCCGCGGCCTGCAGCCCGGGCATGGTGGATGCAGCACCCTGCAGTGATGCGGTGCCGGGCAGCCGGGGCACACAGGCTGCCCGGGCCCGCGGTCGCGTCAACCGAGGGGGAATCATGAGCGGAGCCCCTCCCCCGGCCGGTTCCGGCGCGGGGGAGGGCGCTCGCGATCCTTTGCATAGCGCCGTTCAAAGCCTCCCGGCTCTTGGCCCAGGATTGGATCGGCGGTCGTCCCCGTGCCCGACCGGCACAGTCGCTGCGGCAGGGGTCCGCTCAGTGCTGACGCGTTGAAGTGCTCTCCTGGCTGAAGGACCCCGTTGCTGATCTCTCATTTCGAAGGGCGTGCAAGGAGCCGGCATAAGTGGGTGGTGCGGGTGCGCTCGGGGCGGTGTCCTTGCTGCCAGGCGTCGACCCGGATGAGGTTGACGGCGGTGGCGGCGAGGCAGTGGCCCAGGTGGGTGGCGGCGGCGGTCCGGTAACGGCTGCGGCGGGCGTGGATGCGCTGAACGATCTGGCAGACCGTTGCTTCGATTCCGGCCCGCGGTCGGTAGCGTTCCCGCCAGACGTCGGTGTTCTACTCGTGGCGGCGGTGCTGGAGTGCCGCCCTTTGGGCGGGTTCGCGCAGGGTGAGGGCCCGTCCCCACTTGCCGTCGCCCGCTGTCGTGCACCTCGGGCGCAGTGGGCAGGCGCGGCAGGTAGCCGCGTCGAAACGGATCTGGACCAAGGGGACGCGTGTGCGGCGGCTGCTGCGGGTGGTGGCCCAGGAGATGCTGGTCCGCCCCGCCGGGCAGACCGCCTGGCGCCGCGCGTCGTCGATCTGGAAGTGGTCACGGCCGAAGCGTTCGTGGCCGTCCCCTCCGGCGATGGGGCGGGCCGGGCCGACGAGGTCGGTGCCATGCTCCTGGCGGGCGGTGACCAAAGTGCCGGCCGTGACGTAGCCGCTGTCGACAAGCTGCTCGGCGGGCAGCAGGTCCCGCTTGGTGAGACGGGTGTGGATGCCGGGCAGGGTCTGGCTGTCGTCCCCTTCAGCGGCGCTGGTGGTGGCGACGTCGGTGATCAGCCGGGGCACGTCGATGTCGCAGGTCTCGGTGAGGTGCAGGCAGTAGCCGGTCCAGCCGGTGGTCTTCTTGGTGCCGTAGCGTGCGTCGGTGTCATAGGGACTGGCCAGCCGCTGATGCCCCGGCGGCAGGTCCTCTCCCTCGCGGGCCCGTACCCCCCACCTGGTCGCGGTGATACTGCCGAACCCAGGCCCGGCGCAGGGTCTCCAGGGCGGGGATGCGGCGCAGCCAGTCGGGAGCATCGGGCCGCCAGGCGGCCGAAAGCAGGTGGAATCCGTCCTCGCCGACCTGGCGCAGCCAGCTGCCGCGGTCCTGGTCGTCGGGCGTGCCATGCCAGGAGTCCACGCGTTCCCCGTACCGATCCAGCCAGTTGGTCTCCCGCTCCGCCAGGGCCTGCTCCAGCCAGTCTGGTGCAGCGGCGGCGAGCGCCTCCAACGCGGCCCGCAGGGTCTCGGCGACGAACTCCATCCGGTTCAGCAGGCGTACGTCGGCGACCACCCGGGTGGAGTCGGTCGCTGGCATCCACCCCGGCGCAGCAGGCCCTGGCACGCGGCGGCCTCCAACACCGCCTCCAGGACACGCTCTTCGAGACCGTGCGCGATCAGTCGGGCCCGGAACCGGGCCAGCAACGAGTGGTCGAAGCCGCTGTCGTCGAGGTCCAGGCCCAGCAGGTATTTCCAGTCGATCCGGGCCCGCACGGCCCCGGCGGCCTGCCGGTCGGACAGCCCCTCGGCGTACTGCATCACCGACACCATCGCCAGCGCGCCGGGCGCGGCCGCCGGCCGCCCATCGTCCGGGAACGCAGCCGCGAACAACGCGTCGCCGAAAACCTGTCCCAGACCGTCGCACAGCCGAATCGCCAGCGAGCCCTTCGGGAAGGCCCTGCGCGCCACCTGCCGCGTCAACTCGGGGATCTCCCCACCCGCCCACGACTCCAACGACACTGGATCATCACCACCTACGAACCCGATCCTCCATCCCACAATCCCGCCTCCGCACCGGGTACGAGGGGAGATTTGAGAGATCAGCAACGGGGTCCTGAAGCCGGGAGATTCCCGCCTACCTTGCGGTGGCGGGTTTGACGCGGGGAGCGCGCCTGACGACTGCCCTTCCGACAGCCGGGACGAGCACGTGACCCATCCGGTACTGGTGCAGGATGTTCCGGGCGGCATTGGGTCTGCGTTGCCGGACCAGCCGCAGCCTTCCTTTTTGCACACGAACACGGCCTGGTTCTCCCGGCTGCCCGGTGTGGTGAAGCCGCAGGCTGAGCAGCGTTGGGAGGTGCGGGGGCGGGAACCTTGTGCAGGGTGCCGCCGTGGCGGGCGGTCTTGTACGTCAGCATCGTCATGGTCCTGCCCCATGCCTCCTGGCTGATGGAGCGGTTCAGGCCGGACTTCTGCGCGACGTTCCTCCCCGGGTTCTCCATGGCGCCCCTGGCGCTCTTGACCATGTTCGGGATGTCCAGTTGTTCCACTACGATCACGCCGTACTTACGGGCGAGTTCGGTAGTGGTCTGGTGCTGCCAGTCGCTCGCCCTGCGCTTTGCTCTCGCACGGAGGCTTGCGATCTGGCCGTAGGTCCGCTTCAGCCGGTCGGAGGTCTTCTGCCCGGTTTTGCGGGAGCTCTTGCGGTGTGCGGTCCGCCGCTCCAGTCGGAGCAGCTTGGCCTTCTCGTCGGCGTTCAGCCACTTGTCCCGGTCGGCCGTGCCGTCCGGCAGGCGGGCGGGCCGTGGTCCTGGTGGTTTCCGTCGGACAGGGCGAGGGGGATGGTGATTCCCGCGTCGATGCCGGTCTCGGGCCAGGTGTGCGGCTCGGGCGCGGGTTCGAGGGTCTGGGTGCGGAAGGCGATATGCCAGCTGAGGGCGTCCTTGACCAGCCGGGCGCCGGTGATCTTGTTGCGGGCGCCTGCAGTTCAACGGCGAGGACGACCACGTGCACCTGCTCGTGCACTACCCGCCCAAGGTCCAGCTCTCCAAGCTGGTCAACTCCCCCAAAGGCCTCTCCGCCCGGCTGCTGCACAAGGAGTACAACGCCCACGTGCGCCGGTACCTGTGGGCGGCCACCTCTGGTCCGGCTCCTACTTCGCCGGGAAGCGTCAGCCGCACCCGAGTGACCTGTCCGATGAGGCGTGGGAGTTGATCCGGCCGGTCATCAGCGCCTGGAAGGGGCAGCATCCCTCGGTCAGCGGGCACCAGAGCCGGTACGAGATGCGTACCAGTCAAGGTCGATCTGTCGGGTGAGGGCAGGGCCAGCCCCGGCTGCCCCGTCAAGGCGTGTGCATCAGGAGGCGCGCAGCGTCTCGTGCCTGGCGTGCGGGTTCGGGTGTGCCGAAGATCGCTGCGGTGGTGATCGCCCCTTCGGCGAGGAGCGCGAGCCGATCGGCCAGTTCGGCGGGCCGCCCGGATGCCGTGACGAGGCCGGCAAGGTGGTCGTGGAAGGCCTTCTTGTGGTGCCGGGCCTGCTCTGCGACCTCGGGCGAGACCGCGCCCAGCTCGCCGAAGGAGTTGATGAAGGCGCATCCGCGGTAATCCGGCTCGGAGAACCACTTGTACAGCCAGTCGAACACCGCGGCAATCCGCTCATCGGGCGTCGGCTGCGCGTCGACGTAGTCGGCGAGGGCCCGCTGCCATCGCGAATCCCGCTGCTGCAGGAATTCCAGCACGAGCGCTTCCTTGGAGGGAAACAGCTGGTAGAGGCGCTTGAGCGACACTCCTGAGGCGTTGCGCACCGCTGCCATCCCGACCGCCTGGATGCCCCGGCTGTAAAAGAGCTCCTCGGCCGCCTCGAGCACTCGTTCCCGGGCCGTTTCCCGATCCACCATCTCTGCCCCCTTACATGGAGAACCAACGTTCTCTAGTCTAGCAAGCGTCGCGAGAACGATCGTTCTCATGATTGTTTCCGGGGCTCGCTGGACCTGCGGCGAGTCCCAGAGTTCGAAGGAGTTGAGTCGACATGGCTGACACCACCCGCCCGCCGGTGCCTCCGTTCACCCGGGAGACCGCCATCGAGAAGGTCCGACTGGCCGAGGACGCGTGGAATAGCCGTGACCCGCAGAAGGTGTCGCTGGGCTACACGGTGGACTCCCGCTGGCGCAACCGCTCGGAGTTCGCCACAGGCCGAGACGAGATCGTCGCATTGCTGACCCGCAAGTGGAACACCGAGCTCGACTACCGGCTGATCAAGGAACTGTGGGCCTCCGACGGCAACCGCATCGCCGTGCGCTTCGCCTACGAGCACCGCGACGACGCCGGGAACTGGTACCGCTCCTACGGCAACGAGAACTGGGAGTTCGGCGAGCACGGCCTCATGCACACCCGCCACGCCTCCATCAACACCCTCCCGATCGCCGAATCCGAGCGCAAGTACTTCTGGCCACTGGGCCGCCGTCCCGACGACCACCCCGGCCTCAGCGACCTCGGCTTCTGAGGGGGCGTTATATAGCTTTCGCAGGATTTCAGCGGCACTGACACCGAGATCGGCCGCTTGGTGCGTGTAGAAGGCTGGGACCAGACGACTGGAACGGCTCTCGTCGGCGACTCCAAACGTGGCGCCCTGCACCCAGTCACGGACTACGAGGACTTGAGCTGCCCCGAGTTTCGGTGAGTCCGGTGATCTTGTTTCAGACGGACTGCAGGGGGGCTTCCTGTTGTCGCCACCAGTCGCGTTCGTACGCTGAAGTCCCGGTCGACCAGATCCGGCGGGCGGGGCGCCGACGGCTCGGGAACGGTGGTCCGCCGCCGCTGCCCGCGGATAACGCCCTCCAGGCCCAGCTCGGCCATCAGTCGCTCGACCGTGCAGCGGGCCACCTGCACGCCCTTGCGCCGCAGCGCGCGGGTGATCCGGCGGGCGCCATAGGTGCCACCGGACTCGCCATGGACCTGCTCGATCAGCCGCATGAGCTGCTCGTCACGCAGCCGACGGGCCGACTTGGGCCGCTTCTTGCGGGCGAAGTACGTCGACGGCGACAGTCCGAGGACCCGGCAGACGGGATCGACTCGAGGCCCTTCTGGCGCAGGTGGTCGATCACTGGCTCGGCCTCGTCCGGGGACGGTCGATCTCCTGGGCAAAAACACGCTGGCGGCTTTCAGGATCTCGTTCGCCGCTTCAACTCCGCTATTTCTTTGCGGAGTTGCTTCAGCTCCTCGCGTTCGGCGGTGGTCAGCCGGTCGTCCCGGTCCCCAGAGTCGGCCTCGGCCTGGCGGACCCACTGCCGCAGGGCTTCTTTGTGGATGCCCAGATCCCGGGCGACATGCGCGACCGGGCGGCCGGCGGTGCGGACCTCGCGGACGGCCCGCTCGCGGAGCTCGTCCGGGTACTTACGTGGTGCTGGCACTGCCCGTGGTTCTCCCTCGGGCCAGGATCATAGACCTGGTTTCAGGGACTCCACGAAACCCGGGTCAGCTCAGCGGGGACGCCACAGGTAGCCGCACTCCCCCGGCCGCGGCAGGAATAGTGGCAGCCTAATGGCCGGGCCGCCACTTGTCGTGCGTGTCTCCGCCCGCAGCCGTGCTTCTCGATCAGTTCGTGTACGCGGTGGCAGACGACGGAGCGTGAATTGCGGACGGGCTGCTGAACGTCGTCGAAGTTGCTGCACCTCGCGGGCCTAGAGGACGTCGATGAGGCGTGGGTGCGGCAGCACGAGCTGATCGAGTGGCGTGGCGGCGGACCGGAGGCTTGGGCGCCTCAATGACTCGCACGCAGGCAGAGCCCGTACGACCAGCCCGGCCTCGATGGCCTGAGCGCACAGTGCCCGGGCGCGGGTCAGTTCTCCGAAGGGATGCGGGCAGCAATCTCGCGCGCCAGCCGATCCGCCTCCGGTGACACCGGCCCGTCCTGCTGCGCCACCGCCTGCAGCAGCTGGAGCAAGTCGTGCGCCTCTTCCAGGGTCAGCAGGGCCAGCCGCTCCACGGTGTGCTCGCCGGGCGGGAAGTCGATGTCGTCCAGATCGATGTGCTCGTAGTCGTCCATGATCTGGGCAAGGTACCCCGGCTCCAGCCGGTCACGCGGCCCGACACGTGTCCAGCCCCGGTCGGCGAGGCACCGGCCGAGGCTGGACAGGATGTCGTGATCGTGAAGGGCGGTCGCCTACGCGGCGAAAGGCGCTGCAGGGCTTCAGCCGAACGATCGTCCCTGCAGGCAATAGGTGAGGCCCGGGGACACTGTCCCCTCCACGACCACGCCCCTCACAACACAGGCCGCCCCTCGGGCATTCCCGCCCGGTATGTGCGACCGGGGGTGAGCTCCCGTCCCGGCTCGGGGAAACCACGGGACCAGAGCTCACCATCATCATCCGCCCGCCATGGCCCCAACGGATGCCGCACGCACTACCCGCTCTGCGGGGCCCGTCGTCCGTTCTGATGTCAGTCGCGGTCGGGGAAGGGCGCGCGGCACCGCGCGCGGCGGAAGCCGGCTGCCCATCCCGGTCACGACGCGGCCACCCCAGGCCTTTCCCGCGCTGCTGACATGTCGGACCGTGGGCCACGGGAAGGCCCCGGCTCGGCATGCCGATAGCCTGCTCGGCCGCAGCGCAGGTCGGGCGCACAGCCGGGCGTGCGCCGTCCCGCCGCTATCAGGGTTTCCAGGTGCGCAGGAGAGCGGCAATGCGGGCGGCGGTGCACCGGGGGCTGCTCAGTTCGTAGGCGAGTGCGGTGAGCTGTTCGCAGGTGGGGCTGACGGGGATGTTGCTGGCCTCGAGGTACATCACGGCGACTGCGCAGGCGACGGTGAGGTTGGAGCGCTCCAGCCAGCGGCACCGGCCGAGGGTGTGCACCAGGGCTGCCGCCCGGGCGTAGGGGCCGTCGTAGAGGGGGTGGTCCAGGAGTTCGCCGCGGTGGCGGGCGACGGCCGCGACCGGGACGCCGTAGTCGTCGACGCCCGGGTCGCGGCGGCCGGCCCGCTCGGCGACCTCCAGGATCCAGGACTCGTCGATGTGCAGGATCATGCGGCGGCACCCGGCCGGGGCTGCCCGTACGGGGCGTCGAGCTCCCGCTCGAGATCGTCGAGGAACGCGCCATGCTCCTCGATGAGGTGCTGCGCGGCGGCCATGCCGGCGGCGCGGGCGCCGGTGGTGTCCTCGATGATCAGGCGTTCGACGTACCGGTTGAAGTCCAGGCCGCGGGCGGCCGCGGCCTGCTTGCCGGCCGCGAGCACATCGGGTTCCAGCCGGACCTGGGTCTGCTTCTTCGGAGAGGCCATATCTAGAAGGTAGCAGGGTGGTAGCAGAAGTGCGGAGCCGCTGACAGTCCGGGGTTTTCTCCGTCGTTCTCCGCAGCCGAGCTGCGGCTACTACGGGGCGATCGCGTCCAGGAGCTGAGGGCCGTTGTTACGAACGTTGTTGACCGCGGTGGAGACGGGCCGGGCCTCCAGGTGGCCGCCCGCGGGCCGGCCGAGCAGGGCGCGCAGTTCGTCGGGGTCCTGGTGGCCCGCGTCGAGCCAGGCGTCATAGTGGTCCTCGGTGAGCGCGAGCGGCATGCGGGGGTGAACGCGCCCAGCTGCGTCGGTGGCCTCGGTGGTGATGATGGTGCAGGTCATCAGCCACGCGGCGGGGTCGTCGTCCCGCTTCACCTCCGGGTCGCGCCAGTACTCGTACAGTCCGGCGAGCGCCATGACCTGGTCGTCCTCGGGGTGGATGAAGTACGGCTGCTTGCGGGTTTTGCCCGTGGCCGGGTCCCTGGCCTGCTGCCACTCGTAGAAGCCGTCGGCGGGCAGCAGGCAGCGGCGCCGGACGAACGCGCGGCGGAAGGAGGGCTTCTCGTGCACGGTCTCGACCCGCGCATTGATCATCCGCGCACCGATCCTGACGTCCTTGGCCCACGACGGCACCAGGCCCCAGCGCAGCGGCCGCAACTCCCGTCGCGCCGACGCGGCTTCGTCCTTGTCGCGCGGGGTGCGCTCAAGGACGGCCCACACATCGTTGGTCGGGGCAACGTTCCAATTCGGCGCGAGGGTCTCCTCGGCGCGCCAGTCGGTGACCTGGAAGAGCTGGACCAGGTCCTCCGGACTGCGGGTGGATACGTAGCGACCGCACATACAGCCACTCTGCCAGACGAAGCCGGCCTCGAAAGGGCCGAGGCGGACGGCCCCGAACCAGGGCGCGATGTGGGGGCCGCCCGGACCCTGCCACCACGCCGACGCAGTCGCCGGGCGCATCAGAAGTAGTACGCGATCAGTTCCTCCGTGCTGTTGAGGAGGTACAGCCTTGGTCGGCGTAGTCACCGGCGCACATCCGGGCGACTACCGGCCGCGCGTGCATCCCGCGGCCGGGACACCGCCGCCGACCTGGCCCCCACCCGGACGCGGGCAGACATTTGGCCTGTCTTACGACGATGCCTACTCCCCCCGGCCCGCCCCCTCGACATCGACCACCTGGTCTCGCTCGCCGAAGCCTGGGGCTCCGGCGCCTGCACCTGGACCGCTACCGAGCGGCAGGCGTACGCCAACGACCTCGACGACGACCGTGCCCTGATCACGGTATCCGCAGCCGACAACCGCTCCAAAGCCGACCAGGCCCCAAAGTCACCTGCCGCGATCGCCTGCGGCCGGGCACCTGTCCGCAGGCGCAGGCGGTCGCGGCCTCAGGGTCCCTCGGCTGCGTGTGCCGGCGGTACCCGGCACACGCAGCCGATCGGTCAGAAGGTCAGCTTCCAGCTGTCGATGTAGCCCGTGTCCTGCGAGGCGACGTCCTGCACGCGCAACCGCCACGTTCCGTTCGCCGTCTCGGTGGACGCATCGACGGTGTACGTGGTGATGACGTTGTCCGCGGAGTCCGAGCTGCTGGAGTTCTTCAGCCGGTAGGCCGTGCCGTCCGGCGCCAGCAGATCGACGATCAGGTCACCACGCCAGGTGTGCTTGATGTCCACCCCGACCCGGAGCGCCGCCGGCGCGTTTCCCGTGCGGCCGGAGACGGTAAGAGCCGAGGTCACCGCAGCCGAGTTGTCCGGGACGGCGACGTCGGTGATGCTCTCGTACGACTCGCCGGGCGGCAGCGACTGAGCCGTCCCCAGTGTCCAGATCGCGTGGGCGAGAGCGTCGCTGTTGCGGTCGAGCGCGGTGTCGCTGATGTTCGTGTTCGTGTCGCAGGAGGAGTGGTAGCACCGGTCGAACGCCTGGCCGGAGGTGCCGCCCCATTTGGCGGCCTGCGCCGCCGTCTTCGTACGACTGGCGCCGGTGAACAGACCGCCGACCGGTATGCCGGCGTTCTTGAAGGACGCGTGGTCGGAGCGGCCGTCGCCCTCCGTCTCTATCTCGGTCGGTACGCCGATACCCGCGTACCAGTCCTTGAAGACCTTCTCGATTGCCGGATCGTCGTCGTAGACGAAGTAACCCGGGTTCGGGGAGCCGACCATGTCGAGGTTGATGTACCCCGAGACTCTGGCGCGATCGCCGGCCGTCAGGTTGTTCACATAGTACCTGCTGCCGACCAGTCCCAGTTCCTCGGCGCCCCACCAGGCGAACCGCAGGTGCTTCGTGGGCTGGAGCTGGGCGCGGGAGACGGCGAGGGCCGTCTCGAGTACGGCCGCGGAGCCGGATCCGTTGTCGTTGATCCCGGCGCCGGAGGAGACCGAGTCGAGGTGCGCGCCGGCCATGAGGACCTGGTTCGGGTCCCCGCCGGGCCAGTCGGCGATCAGGTTGTACCCGGTGCTGCCGGAGGAGGTGAACTGCTGGACGGTGGTGGTGAATCCGGCGGCGTCGAGTTTGGCCTTCACGTAGTCGATCGAGACCTTGTAGCCGGTACGGCCGTGAGCCCGGTTGCCGCCGTTGGCGGTGGCGATCGACTGGAACTGCGCCAGGTGCGCCTTGACGTTGCTGATCGGGATATCGGGTGCCGCCAGGGTCCCGGCGCCGACGGCGGACACCCCGGTCCGGTCGGGCGTGGCCGAGGAGGCCGGCGAGGCGACGAGCAGACCCGCCGCGGCCACGAGGGCCACGGCGGCCATACGTCTGGAGATGGCCGTGGGCAGGCTGGATCTCGGATGCGTCATGTGGGGAGCCGCACTTTCTCGTCGATGAGGGGAGTCGAGCGATGCCTGGATCGGTAATTGCCAGAGCTGTGCGGGTGCTGTGTGTGCCTGATGTTCAGCCAGATGCTGATACCCCGTCAAGGGCCATATTCGGTCACGGCCGTCCGCTCAGCGGACACCCGGACAACGACCTCGGACCGCTGACGTAGGACGCCCCGTGCCGTCATGCCCGGGCCCGTCATCCGGAACGGCCACATCGTGGTCGGATTGGTCTCCGTACCGGGCATTCACGCTGGTCCGGTCCGGCAGCACATCGACCGTGCGGCCGGTCTCGATATCGATCAGCACGGTGCCGTAGACATGGCTCCCTTTGAGCGCGAAGTCGTCCATGCCCAGCACGCATGGGCTGTTCTGCGGTTCTTCGGCCGGCAGCGCCCTACGCGGTTGAGCAGTGTGCCGGGGCTGACCCGGCAGTGCAGCATGTGGGTGAGGCGGACGCCGGCCCGCCCAGCCAGGAGACAGGCGATCGCCACCAGCTTCGTCTACCGAAGCTGGCTGCGGCGACCGTACTGGAAGCTCAACCCCTCGACCGGCTCGGCAATGGTCCGCCGTACGCACGACGGCTCCTGGCACCGGAACCGACGCACTGTCAGGCGTATAGTCACCGGCCGTCCACCGGCCGCGGCATCGGCGAGTGTTCGCCGGTAACTGCCGTGGGCACGGCGCGAGTTCTCCGCCACCGGATCCTGCTTCAGTAATCGCCACGCAGCGTTACCACCGACTACGAGACAAAGCCGATCATTTGACAGGCCTCTTTCAGGCGGGGGACACAGGATCGGCATGACTGTGCGTGCACAGTACAAGACTTGCAGCGCCCTTCTCTCGACCTTCGTGCGCGCCGTGATGCTGGATGTGTCGTCCGCAGCGGATGATTGCGGTTGGCCAACTGATGGTCTGTTTCCACGTGCGAGAAGAGGAGTTTTCTGATGGTCGACGAGCCGATTCTGGTGCTTGCGGCAACCGGCGGCCAGGGCAGGGCTGTGACGGACGCACTGCTGCGCCGCCGGGCCCGGATCCGGGTGCTGGTTCGTGACCCGGACCGGAGAGCCGCGCGGGAACTGGCCAAGCAGGGCGTCGAAGTGGTGGCGGGGTCGCTGAGCGATCGTGGATCGCTCGCCGCGGCAATGAGCGGGGTGGCGAGTGTCTTCGCGTTCACCACTCCCTTCGAGGCGGGCGTGGAGGCGGAGGTGGGCCAGGGACGGGCAATCCTCTCCTCTGCGACGCAGGAGCGCGTCCCGCATCTTGTGTTCAGCTCTGTGGCCGGGGCCGACCAGGAGAGTGGGGTACCGCATTTCGACAGCAAGGCGCGCATCGAAGCGGAGCTGGCCTCCGGCGACGTGCCGTACACGATTCTGGGGCCGACCTACTTCTTCGACAATGCGTTGGGCGGAGCGGAGCGCATCCTCGGCGGCATTCTTGATCTGCCGCTGCCACCCGATCGGCCGTTGCAGCAGCTTGCCCGCGCCGACCTTGGCGCGTTCGCGGCGCAAGTGCTGCTCAACCCCGCTCCCTACGTCGGGCAGCGCATTGAGCTGGCCAGCGATGCACCCACTCCCACGCAGATGGCGGCCTCGCTCAGCGCGGCGCTGGGACGGGAAGTCCGCCATGAACAAGTACCGCTGGCGGCGATTGGCAATCCTGACATGCATGCGATGTGGAGGTTTCTGAACGGACCCGGCTATCGCGTCGACATCCCCGCACTCCACGATGCTCACCCGGAGATTCGCTGGACCCGCTTCGCGGACTGGGCGCACCGCACGTGGGCGACCGCCCACTGAACCGTCCATCCGCCGACGCAGCCGAGAACTGCGTAACGGCCGGGGTCACCAGCGGAGCCCTCAGCGGAAAGAGAGATCCACAATACTGGTGGTCATCATGGCTGGGTAACTCGTAGGTGTCGTCGTTCGGCCAGTTCCTCCGTGCGAGCGCTGGGGCCGGAAGGTGTCCGTGCTGTTGCGGGAGCGGGACGTCCTGCCCGTCGGCGAGCGCGGGCATGTGCATCGTGCGTGCACCCGGAAGTCAACGATCGGCGTTCACCCGGCGTGTCAAGAACACCTACAGCGCCGCTTCGCGGTCGGGCTCTCCGAGGCTTGCCGCGTGACGGTTGGCGTCGATACAACGCTGGGCCTGCTTCCTGAGCAGGGCGTACCAGGGATAAGTGAGCAGTCCTCCCAGCGCGCCCCCGACCAACGCGCCACCCAATCGGTAGTCGAACCATTCGGCTGCTCCGCCGATCAGAGCCAGACACAACCCCAGCAGAGAAAGCACGGCGAATCCGAGCCCGAACCATCGCGTGGTGCTGCCGGGGCGGATCGAGCTGTCCATCCATGCGTGGTAACGCTCTGCGCGTTGCACGGCCGGCGCCGCCAGCGGTGGATCCGAGACCGCACGGCCGCGCAATGTGGCACGGTACAGCTCCCACCGGTCCCGCCAGGGCAAGGCCTTCGCGGTCCGGCACCACTCGGTCCAGCCGCTCTCGGTTTTCTTCCGTCGGTCGACGATCACCCAGACAACGAAGAATGCAGCGAGAAGGGCGAGCGTGACATAAAGGAAGGCTATCGCCAAAGAATCGGACACGGGATTTCCTCACTTCATGAATCGGCAATCCTCAGCGAGGCGGGAGAACACCACGACCGTCCTACGCGCGCGCTTCACCGGCCTCTCTTCGACATCCAGGGTGCTTGGCACCGGGGAGAGAAGCTCGTCCCGAATATTCGTTTCTTGACGGCAAGGTCCCCACGCGGTAAAGGGATGTCCTACTGGGAAGATCGATGGCCAGTGGGTCGCTCGGGGAGCGAATCCAGAGCCGCGGTTACGACAGCTGGGCCGCTGCGGTGGGACCGCCGCCCCAGCGCCGCACGCCCGGCGCCTTCCTCGGTCCCGGCGAGACCCTCGTCGTCCCTTCACTCGACCGCTACGGCCGGTCCCTCCAGGACCTGATCAACATGGTCGCCGAGCTCCGCGAGCGCGGCATCGGCTTCACCTCGCTGCACGAGAACCTGGACACCACTACCCCACGGCCCACCGGCTCTTCCCCAGCTGTCGGGCCGGGCAGCCCATGACCCCAGAGATCCTCGAACTCCGGCTCCGCCACTTGAGCTTCCCCATCCAGCGGGGACGCACGGCCGCGATCCGCCACCTCGTCCTCCAGGCCCCCGCCCCCTCGTCGCCCGCATGCTCGGCTACCACGACGAGACCACCGCCCAGCTCGCCCGCCGAGGCAGGAGGAACCTGACGCTCCTACGCCCCCGGGGCCACACACGGTGACCGCGAACCCTCACTCGATGAGGAATAGGTGACTCTCGATTACGCGAGGTCGCCAGTGCTGGCCCCGGAGGAGTGCGAAGGCAAGCCCCTACGGGACGCAGCCGACCAACTGCACGGACCGGCCGATGTGCTGGAGAAGCTCGCCCGCGTCTACCAGCGTATGGCGGATCAAGAAGCGAGCTGATCTGCATCACGGCCACGCTATTGCCTGTTCTGTTGGCCCGGGGCCGTTCACTTGCGTTCATGCCGGTTCTGCCGCGGTGCCCGATCACCGTCGTCGTGCCGTCGTGGACGGCCCCGAACCGCGTTGAATGAGACGGGAACTGAGACGGCCGGACGATCTTGCAGCCTGTTCTCCCTGGTGGTGCGTCTCCCATGCACGTGTTCGCCGACCGTCGACCAAGGTGGCTCCCACTCCCAGTGCAGCCCGAAGCCGGCCCGCCGCCTCGGCGCAGGCGCTGAGCGCCAACCGCGGCTCCCCCGGGCGGGACTCGGCCTCGGGGCGGCTGGTGCGGTACCGAGCGAAGGTCCGGCGGGGCGGGATCCCCGGTCAGGGTGACCCGTCGGCCTCAGCTGGACACCGCGCACTGACCGCGGTCCGCGGCCTTCGGTCCCTCCGCGGTGGGACGGACGTCGAAGTCGAAGATCCCGGTCGGGAGGTAGAGGGAGCAGCAGGCGTTGGGGATGTCGACGATCCCGCTGATGCGTCCCTCGATCGGGGCCGCGCCGAGGAGCAGGTAAGCCTGCTCTCCGGTGTAGCCGAACTTCTTCAGGTACTCGACGGCGTTGAGGCAGGCGCGGCGATAGGCGACCGTCGCGTCCATGTAGTAGTTGGTGTCGGTGTCGTGGTCCACGGAGATCCCGATGAAGGACATGAACTCCGAGTACCGCGGCTCGACGTTGCCCGGCATGAAGACGGGGTTGGTGGTGACACCGTACTTCTCCATGCCGCCCTTGATCAGGTCGACGTGGAAGTCGATGTAGCCGCCCATCTCGATGGCCCCGCAGAAGGTGATCTCACCGTCTCCCTGGCTGAAGTGCAGGTCACCGCCCGACAGCTTGGCGTCCTTGACGTGCACGGGGTAGAAGACGCGCGATCCGCGAGTGAAGTTCTTGATGTCGTGGTTGCCGCCATTCTCCCGTGCAGGAACGGTGCGCGCTCCTTCCTGGGCGATGCTTTCGGCATCCGATCCGGTCGCCTGGCCGACGAGGGCCTGATCGGGCTCGGGCGTGAGTCCCAGGGGCGGAATCCGGTCGGGGTCGGTGTCGATCAGGGCCTGCTCGCGCCTGTTCCACCTCTCCAGCAGTTCCGCTGAGGGCGCGGTGCCGAAGAGACCGGGGTGGGTGATGCCGGTGAAGTGGACACCGGGTAGGTGCCTGGACGTCGCCACTTGCCCGTGGAATTCCCATATCGCCTTGTAGGCATCCGGGAAGTAGTCCGTCAGGAAGCCTCCACCGTTGGCTTTGGCGAAGACGCCCGTATATCCCCAGCCCTGGCCCGGTGCGTCCCCGACCTGCTGCGGTACCGGCCCCAGGTCGAGGATGTCCACGACAAGCAGGTCGCCCGGCTCCGCGCCTTCGACGCCTATCGGCCCGCTGAGCATGTGGGTGGCCTTCAAGTCGACATCGCGCACGTCATTGGCAGAGTCGTTGTTGCCGATCTGCGCGTCGGTCCATTCACGGCATTCGACGCGGAACTCGTCCCCCGGGTGGACCATCGCGACGACCGGGACGTCAGGATGCCACCGGTTGTGTCCAGGTACATCCTGGTCGCGCATCGACCGGGACTGGTCGACGCTGAAGATTACTTCAGGCATGTGAACTCCTCATGTGCTCTGTACCGGTGAGCGAGTGCGGCATAGCGCCCGGAGGGACCCCGCTCTCAGCATCCGGAGATGCCCCGGATGCCCTCTCATGCCTCTTCTGCGTCTCCTCAACCACCTCCCGCGCTCCGATCGACGAGTGTCGGTGTCGGCGATCGTCCGGCAGGGCCGCTAGCCGGGGCTTCCCGCCGGGTAGCCCGGGGCGCCGTACTCCTCGGCGGGCCTGCCGGGCCCCCTCCGACGCAGTACGAACCACAGCGCGGCGAAGACCAGCACGCCAAACGCGCCCAGCGCGATCGCGATCTCATAGAAGTTCTCGGCAACCCAGTAACCGGACAGCAGCAGGAATGCCGGTATGACGCCGGTCACCCAGCCTTCGATCGCGGTCACCCAGCCGACATAGGGCGTCAGCGCCTCCATTTTCAGTCCCAGTAGCAGGAAGAAGAGGAACCAGAGGAAGGCCCAGTAGAGCCATATCACTCCGAACGGCTGATCGTTGAACTGCCGGAAGCTGACGAAGGAATAACCCAGGGCCACGATCGACACGAACAGCGAGTAATAGCCCACGCCTGTCGTGTCTAGCCCCATGAGCAGTCCGACTCCCACATACAGGTATGTGAAACCGAAGAGGAAGATACCCGATGCCAGCAGAATTCGGTCGGGATCCTGATTCGCGGCGATGATGAGATATGTGGGTGTCAAGACCTGAAGCCCGCCCACGAACAGGTTGAATATGGCGGCCGCCCGGCTGTCCACCTTGCCCAGCAGCATCAACCCGTTCAGGAACAGCACCGCGCCAACGAAGAGAAGTCCGACGTTGGCCAAGGGGACACACCTCCTGATATTCCGCTCTCGCGAGCGATGCGCCCGCCGGGCGGTCATACGACCGAAAAGCAGTTGTGCGCGATTCCACGCCATGCTCTCCGAGGCGGTACGGTCGAGGCCGCCCCGCACCCTTCCCGAAAGGGGCGTACCGACCGATCCGGCCGGTGCGCGACTTCCCTCTCAGGGCCGGGGAAGCCGGGCGACCGCCGGATGGATCGGCCTCGGCGCAGCAGCCTTGGGAGGCACCCGCGTGACCACCGCGGGGTTTTCCCGAGACTTCTCCTCTTGCTCGCGCAGGCCCGCGACGGCAGGTGCCGTGAAGGCGGTCGCGGGGGGCGAGTACACGCGCCGAGCCGTATTCGAGCACTGCGGACACACTCGCTCGGCGGGCGCAGTGCCGATCGGCAGCTTGACGTCGAACGATCCGCAGCGGTTGCAGGAGTACTCGTACGTCGCCATGAGGAGTCATCTCCACCCGGCCGCGCTCCCAGCCCCAGGCCATGCGCGCGGATCTGGTCGCGATCTCTACATTCAAGGCAACGCCTCGGAGGACAGCGTGTCAAGGCGAGTCGAAAATGCTCTGGGCGCCGCCCCGGGCCGCCGTGCGAAAGGGCCCTGGTACGACGCGGACACTACCGGGAGCCGCGGACGCGAATGCGGGCACCGCAGACCGCGCGGCAGTGGTGCATGTTCCGTGTCCGCTGAATTCCCGGACACGGTCGGGG
The DNA here is from genome assembly GCF_046267975.1 of Streptomyces flavusporus. Lineage (NCBI taxonomy): Bacteria > Bacillati > Actinomycetota > Actinomycetes > Kitasatosporales > Streptomycetaceae > Streptomyces > Streptomyces flavusporus. The sequence goes on from NZ_CP176503.1 coordinate 185,120, forward strand.
CGTTGCCGGAGCGCTGATTCAGACGGCGCCTCCCCCAGCGCCTCGACTTCAAGCCGGGCGAGTGGGTCGGCGGCGTCTCCGGCGAACTCGATCTGCGTCCGATCCTGGAGAGCGCCAGAAGCCGGTCGTCATCTCCGACGAGGAGGGCCCGACTCCGTGCTGGACCGCGAACTCCCCGACGTCGATGTGGTGATCTCGCAGCCCTTCCGGCCCACCGATCTCGCCCCTGCCCGGATCCGGCGCGCGCCGCTCCTGAGGCTGTCGATCTGCACCTGCACGGCACGTAGCCGTTTCGACGCTCTCCGCGCAGGCCAGGTCCGCGGCAGGCGTCCGGGAGATCATGGGGTGTTGGTTCGACCGATCCGTCAGGAGTACCGTGCCTGGAGGCTGAGCGGGAGTGAGTCCTGTTGCCAGAACTCATGCTCAGCCGAACGCCCCGATCGGTGTTGGGCGTTCTGGTCCACCGCGTTCGCTCCGCGTCCGGCGCGCACGGATCGTGTCCGTGGTCCGGGGATGCGGGGGTGGTTTCCCTCACACCCCGGGGTGCCCGGTCGGGCCTGGACGGTCCGATGCCCCGCAGCATCGCTCTGGTGCTGTGGGGGCGGTGTCGTCCTCCCCCAGTGCCTTAAGGGCCTGGGAGGTACCCCCAGCCGGATCGGGTGCCCCCGGGCGCGCCTGCCGATCGCCACGGTGGCTGCGTCGTGACGGGTGGTCTTACGGTTCTTCGTGGTGAGGGGCTTGTGCCAGTGCTGGGCGCCCCAGCGGCTGGTGTAGGGCGGGTCGACGGCGACGAGGGTGATGCCGAGTCCGGCCGCCATGCTGACGAGCCGGGCCCGCAGCCTGGAGGTGGGCATGCCGGAGATGAGGTTGCGGAAGCGTCTGCGGCGGCCGTGGTTCTCGCGGGTGGTCTCGGCGGTGAAGTCGAGGTCTTCGACCGCGATGGCGAGGCCGTGGCGCTTGGCCCAGTGCAGGAGGTGGATCAGGGCATGGCGGACCTGGGCGTCGCGGTGGCCGGTGGTGCCGGTGAGGTCGTAGCCGAACCGGAGGGGTTCGCCGACGGGGTTGCCGCGGGTGTCGAGGCACCAGGCGGCGAGGTGGTCGGCGTTGGTGTCGACGCCGATCAGGCCGTTCGTGCGAGCCGCTTGCGGGGGGACGGTCTTCACCGGTGGGATGGTCCAGGACGCGGTCAGGTACCAGCGGCCCCGGCTTGTGTCTTCGTGGATGCGGTAGGCGACGGCCCGGTCACTGACGCGGTCGGCCCACTGCTTGGCCCGGTGCGGGAAGTTCACGCGGGCGGTGAGCACGTACCGGCCGTGCGGGGCGTTCGCCAGATGCGCCAGCGGCGCCGGGAGTTTGACCGATACCTCGCCGTCGGGGGTCACGCGGATGGTCTCGTTGCCGTACCACTTCCGGACTCGCCATCAGCCTGCAGGAACCGGCGCCCGGCCTGCCACCGCTTGCGCCATTGCGGCTCGGGGAGCCGGGCGGCGTCCAGGTGGTGGCGGGGGGTGTTCAGCTGCCGCTTCCCGCCGCGCACCACGTGCACGACGCCGGCCTCGCGGTCGGCCCGCGCCGCCTCGAGCCGGTCTTCGAGCAGGTGCAGGCGGCGGGTCTTGGCGAACCACTCCTGCTTGCTGCGGTAGCCACCCGGAGCGCGCTTGCCGCCTTTCTCACCCATGGGCAGGGACAGCCGGTGCGCGATGGTGCGCACACCTGCCTGAAGGTTCTGGATGTGTGCGAGCCGGCCGCTCCGGGCGAGCGCCCACTGATCGTGGGTGGCCTTGTGATCGATCCTGCCCAGCGCGAGAAGGACTCCTGCGTGAGGGTGCGCTTGCGGTCGGCCCACTGCTCGGTGTCGTGGTCCGGCCCGGCCGTGCAGCGCGCCTTCAGATCACGGGAGGCGAGCGAACCGAGGTGGTCGCCGACCAGGCGAAGCGCCTTCTCGTCCCCGGCGGTCAGGTGCTTGAGCCGGGTACGGATCGCGACCCCGAGGGGCCGGGCACCACGAACGGCGCCGCCACCTCCCGCAGTCCCCCACCCCTTCACCTCCGGCCCGGTGTCGAAGAAATCTCTCACCACACCCAACGACCGCCACCGGCGAAGGTCACGTATTCGATACAAGAACTCTTGTTCCCCGCCGGGAAGTGCGCCTGCCACTGCCCGGAGGCACACTCATACGCGCCAGAACACGCTCAAGCGCCGCCGATCGCCACCTGCTCACAACCCCATCGTGGAGGGCGCCAGGCTTGCGGGACCAGGAGGGGGCTCGCTCGTACACGGTCTGACGTTCACGGTGGGAGCCGGCGGGGCCATCGCCGCCTGGGCAGCAGTGGCTCCATCCGACCTTGGGCGGATGCTGTGCCCCGGCGTACGTACGTGTCAGGGCGAGCCCGCTATCGCGCACGCGCGGCACGGGGGCCGGCCGCAGGTGCACTGCAGGATGCCGTCCAACACCCCGCGGTCGTGGTAGAGGCACTCGTCCTGGCAGGTGTGGCGCGGGATGAAGCCCCCCTGGAGCTCGTCCGGCCAGGGCTCTTCGCCCTCTCGGCAGCGTACGAACCGCTCGGGATCCGTGGAGTGCAGCCGGTGCATGCTCTCCCGGGCCTCGCCCTCCAAGGCGCGCGTTTCGGCGACCATGCCCTTGAGCTGCTCAGCGAGGCCGGAGAACCTGGCGTCGCCGGTTCTCACGTGGGCGGCGCTCAGTGCCATGACAGCGTTGCCCAGGAAGCGTCGAGCGTCCTGGAGATCGGTGACGTGGTGCAGTTGGATGCCGGTCACGCCTCTGACCCATACGGCGTCTTCGCTCACTTGTCCACCTTCCGGGCTCGAGTGGCCCACTGGTGATGCCGACGTGCGGAGGTACGCCGCATCTTCCTCATGGGCTCTGAAGTGTCTGGACGGGGCGGCTGTCCGCCAGGTCTCCGGTTGACCCGTTCCTGTTTCGCGACCGGTCGGCCCCGCTACAGAAATCCCCTATAAGGCTCGTATGCTTCCAAGGAGGCTAAAGTCTGCGATTCGTGCCAGTCCAGTCATCTATCGGTGAATTGGCTCACAGGCGCCGTATCTCTGTTTTCCTGGCTGAGGCGGAGGGGTCGGGGGCGTGGTGACATGCCGAGCTGGTTCATTGCGGCCATCTCGAGGGCGGCGAGCATCCGCTGCGCCCTCGCATTGGAGCCGGGGCCCCCAACAGGATCCTCGATCTGGGGTTGCAGGAGCCCGGCGCTGTTCATGGACGGGCCGCCAGGAAGCGGGCCAGGGTGAGGATGACGATGCCGAGGGCGCCGGTCCCGGGAGCGACGACGGTCTGCTCATCCAAGGCGTCGCAGCTCCACCCGCCGTGTCGGTCGGAGGCTCATTTCCCGAGCGCGGACCCTTGGCCGACGGAACCAGCCCGTCCTAGCCAGGGGGTGGCCAGGCGACGCGTCACAAACAAGTTCGATCGGCGTCCGTTCCGGCCGTCGTCACCAGTCGTCACGGTGGCCGGACGGGGGTGCTGATCTGCACCCCGGGCTGCGTGGTTGTTGTCAGCCGTGGATGTCAGGGCTCAGTCGCGGCGTGGGGATGAGCTCCGACAATGGATCTGCGCCAGAGGCATGTGCGGCGACCCATATATCCGCCTTGTGCGCCCACCCAGGGGGTGGTGACCAGAAGAACGGTCCGTTTCCAGCTTCAGTTTTTCCTACACAAAAGCTCCTGGCGGAATTTGATTAGAGAACTCTCAGGGATACGTGCGGTATAGCCGTGTATCTCACGTTTCCCTGTCCAAGGCGTTCACGCGCAGGCAAACGGCGAGATCCGGTCGTGAAACTCGAACAGCCGGCTGGGAGAAGACGGCGGCTGCTGGAGGTGCCATGCACCACGACCTGCGCTCGATGGCGTACAGGCCTCTCGACGCCGTGGGCTTGCAGCGCGGCCGCCTGAGCGGCATAGGGCTCAAGGGTGAGGACCTCGTCGACGCCAGCCAGATGCCCAGCAGATCTATTAGCCTCGACCGCACCCGCGAGGCCCGCCTGGTCGCTGAAGAGGCCATGGATCGCATCCGCGACAAGTTCGCCCCCGGCGCGATCGGACCCGTCGGCGCCTTTCGACGCGTGTCCTGACCGGTCCGAACCCTATCCATCGGGGGTATGGCCAATGCCGCTCGATCCACCGGGGCTGATTCCCGTGTGGCCGTTAAGAGGCGGTGGCGCGCTCCTGGCAGTCGCGGCACAGTCCCCACCACGTGATCTCGGCCTCGTCGATGGCGAAGCCCTTGCTGTCCACCGGATCCAGGCAGGGAGCCGCTCCGACTGTGCAGTCCACATCCTCTACGAGCCCACAACCGCGGCACACCAGATGGTGATGGTTGTCGCCGACGCGCAGCTCGTACCGGGCGGGCGAGCCCGCCGGCTCGATGCAGCGGACCAACTGCGCCTTCGTCAGGTCCTCGAGGACGTTGTACAACCCCTGCCGCGAAAGACCGCTCGCGGACCCCTTGCCCACGCCGATCCTCGCCTCGAGGTCCGGCGCCGTGGAGTGTGGATGCCCTTGCAGGGCGGCCAGAACGGCACGGCGCTGGCTCGTGCTGCGCAGACCTTTCCGCTTGAGCAGGTCGCCCGGCAGTGCGTCCATGGCTGCCCCCTCAGTTATCGGCAGTGTCGTCCCAACATGCACGCTACGTCCAGATTTGACACGGTCGAATCTGATGAGGCTCGGTGTCCTAGCGTGCGGTCTCGGCCGCGCGGCAGGTGGTGCAGACGACCCTGCGCGCCAGCAGACGGCTCGTCGTGCGCGTGACGCCGTTGGGCTGCTGGACGTGTTCCCGCACGATGTGCGCGTGGTCCTGGCAGGCGAACACGCCGCATCGGGCGCAGACGCCTATGCCTGTGCTGTCGTCGCGTCCTTGCTGGATGCAGTCGTAGCAGTTCATGCCTTACTCCATTGCATGGGCGGCCGGGGCTTCGGTTGTGTGCCGGTGCGTTGTCGACAGTGAGCCCAGGGCGGGGGATTGAGGTCAGAGCGCAGAGTCGGCGGACGGTGTCGTCCGGCTGCGCATTGCCCGCCAATGGCTCGAAACGTACGCACTAGATTGGACAGAGTCCAATCTAGCCCGCGGCTCGGCTCAACCGCATCGAGATGACCGGCGGCTGGAGCTGCAGCGGCGATGTACGCAGGGCGCCGAACCCCGTACGCGGGCCGGCCCCACCGTCCGAGCGGCCGACGCCGTCCAGCGCGCCCTCGCCGTTCTCCGCGCACGAGAGGCAAGCCCTCTCCGCCGGCTGCCCACCACCAGGCCCGCGTGGCGCAATTCGCCATCCTCCTAACTCCGCCCTTGCCGAGCGGAGCGCCCCGTGCCGCCTGATCGCCGGCCGACGCTCCCACGGGGACACGCCGCATGACCTCTCGTCCCCACGTCGAAAACCCGCAGCCGTACGAGCACAGCCCGGGCCACTTCGACGTCGAGCTTGTCCGCGTCCCGTCCTTCTCCGATCAGTCGGCCCGCCGAAGACGGAAGCGGCCGTCAGAGCCAGGGTGATTGCCGGCATCGCGTCTACGGTGGCCCACTGCACCGAGTCGATGATCTCCTCCAGGGCCTGGGCTGCAAGATGCGCACGATGCTGGGCATCACGATGATGATCTGCCACGTATCCCTCCTGATCGTTCTTTCCGACCGCCGACGCGGCACCGACACTGCTTCACCTCTGGTGGCGCCTTGGGCGCCTCGCCTGGACCGCGAAAGAGCGGGAGACATACGCCAACGACCTCCACGACGCCCACTGATCGCCGTATCCGCCAGTTCCAACCGGTCCAAGGCCGACCTGGACCCCGCCACCCGGAAGCCGCCGGCCGAGAGCTACCGATGCACCTACGCCACGGACTGGAGGAACGCCAAAACCCGGTGGAGCCTGGCAATCGACCCCGCCGAACGAGCAGCGCTCACCGGCATCCTCAGCGGTTGCCCGAACACCCCCATCGGGGGCATCCTCGCGCTCGACCGCAGGAGGCGACGCGGCGGTGGCGGCCCGCACCCTTGGACCAGGTCATCCGTGGTGAGGCGGAGCTGCGTCAGGTACAGACGCCACCGGCTTATGCCCTAGTCGTGTCCCGCCGTACGGACCCCTGCTCGGCCTGCCCGTCGGCCGGCAGCAATCACCAAGGGCACCGGCGTACAGCACGACATCACGGCCAGTGGCATGCTGATCGGCACCCCTGCCTACATGGCCCCGGAGTGCTTCTCCGGCACCTTCGAGTGCAGCTCCGACTTGTGCTCGCTGTGATGGCCGTGAGAACCATGTCCACCATCTACTGCCGGGCCAGGTCGTGAACGTCGGCGGCGTCGGCCAGGAGCAGACCCATCGCGCGGGGCTGGCTCTCGTGGACGGCGGCGCACAGGTCTTCCGGCGCGGACCTCTGCGTCAGCCGCTCGCTCCGACAGCACGACATCCGCAACCAGGATGGCCATCTCGCCCTCCCTTTTGAGGCAGCCGGGGATGAGGTACTGCCCCCACATGATCCAGACCGGGTGCGGCAACGTCCGCACGACAATTGCACACTGGTCAACGAACCGGAGCCGTGCTCCGGCGGCTCGGCTCTCCCGCGCCGCACATCAACCGGGACGATCTGGCGCGCGGCCGCTCATGCCGCTCTTGAAGGCGGTTTCGATCCGCTGCAGCACTGCCAGCTTGTAGACGCGCGACCCGCACAGCGGGCAGGTCCCCTGCGGGACGTCGAGGAGTACCTTCGCAGCGTCGTCCGGCCCGGTGAACCGCACCTCCACCACGCGCTCCTCATAGCTCCCTCCACACGGGCATTGGCCGTACCAGGTCGGCCGCCCGGTCCCGGTCATCGCGGCCTCCCCACATCCGTCGGCTCGGCTACGTCCATCGCGATGCGAGCGACCGGCTTGACGTTGAGGTCGGGCGGCAGGTCCCCGTAACCGACGACCCCGATGCGCGGCAGTACGCGCGCGAGCAACGGCCGCAGCACCGGGCGCAGGTCGTCGTCGGTGAGGATGAAGGGCAGCTGAGCGGTCTCCGGCAGCTGTGCGAGCTCCGCCTTGACCGCAGCGATCAACCTGTCTTCCCGTTCCTCGTCGAGGCCCTCCCGCAGCAGCCGGTCGACCGCAGCGTCCAGCAGGTAGACGACGAGGGTTCCCGTGTGCCTGGTGTGGCTGTCGGCGATCTCACGCCGCAGCCCAGTGCGTACGAACCCCTCCAGCCATGCGGGGTCGTCCGGCTCAGCCGCCGCAGTGGTGTGGCTGGCCGTGACCGGATCGTCGAAGACCAGGAAGCGGTCCGGGCCAGGCTGCGCATGGGCGGAGTCGATGATCCGTTCCAGGAGCGGGGGGAGATTGCGCAGCCAGACCTTGTCGTCGGCCAGTCCGCGCACCAGCGCCGTCAGCTCGGCAGACTGGAGCCGGGCTCTCGCGGCGCCCACCACCGCGGGCAGTACGTCCTCCAGGACGTCGAGCTGGGCCTGCACTTTGTCCTGGTGCACGAGCTGGCCGGCCCTGCTGCGCAGCTCCTGCGCGAGACAGAGGACGATGTAGTCGGCAGGGCCCCATGTGGTCATGCCCATGTCCTCAAGCCGCTGTCTGTACGTGGCCGGGACCAGAGCCCCGGGCAGACCGCTGGCCGGATTGACGGCCGGGCGGGCCTCGGCGCCCAGCAGACCCAGCCGTTGGGGGATGTCGTTGACCAGGACGTCGTCCGGCGCGAGGAGCCCAAGCGGCGCGGTGAGCAGGGAGTTCACCCGGAACGCGAAACAGGCCTCCGGGATGCCGTCCGGGGGCACCACCCGGAACGGCGGGACCAATATGCCGTTCTCCTCGAACAGGGCAGCGGCCACGTACCCCAGAAGATCCCCGGAGTCGCCGACATCGCCTTTCCCCAGGAGCGGGGCGATCGTGTCCGGGACCAGGACGTCGACGCCATCGGTGGCCAGGGCGGAGACCAATAGCTCTCTGGCGGCTCGAGGCCGGGTCTCCTGGCACTCTGTGAGCACACCCGCCACCGACGCCATGTCGCCGATCCCGATTCCGAGGTCGAGCACGCCGCTGAGCACCTCGGCCAGCCATTCGGGCGTGACGACGGCCGACAGCCGGTCGGGGAGGTGCTGTCCCAAGCCGACGGCGTACGCCGTGAGCCAGCCGGGGCCAAGCAGCGCCGACGGCCGTAGTTTGACCGCCTCGGCGCAGACCAGGCCCACCAGGGCGACGACCCGTTCCAGGGCCGAGGCCCGCGCGGTGGGAGAGGGCTGGTCGCTCGCCGGCCGCTCCGGCCAGTCCTCCGGCAGGGGCGGGTGCACGCGTCCGGCCTGACGGCCATCCAGCGCCGCGGCGAGCTGGGCCAGCAGTTCGGCGGGGTAGCGGCAGCGGCGGCCGTCGACGTACAGCTTGATCCAGTTCTCCGGCGCGACATGGTCCTCGCAGCTACTGACGACATCCACGGCTACGGGCCCGGGCAGCCCGAGGGCTGCCGCCACCTTGGACAACTCCTTGCAGACTGCGGCCGCAGACGAATCGGCGGCGGATCCGGACCCCAGGTACCGCGCAAGAGGGCCGCTCACCGTTACCGCAGCCGTCAGGCCGATACCGCCGGTCTGCCCGGCGGTTGCGCTCCCCTTGCCGCCGACCGAGCCGGCCCGCCCCGTCATTCCCTCTCCTCCGCGCGCGGCTCGCTCAGTTCCACAGTCTCCAACACCCCGGCGAATCCCCCCTGCTCCGGTCCCATGCCGCCTTCGATCAACCGTTGGAGATACGGGCGCAGCGCCGGCTCCGCCGTGACCAGGGCCGTGCGTCCACCAGGGACGAACATGTGGCCGAGCACTATGGCGAGCCGATGCTCCTGCGCCGGGTCCAGCGCGGCCGAGCTGGAGTCCTGCGGCACGTCGATCCTCCGGTCCTCCACCCACTCGGGGACCGGACGGCGGATGACCCCCGGCTCATTGCCCGGCAGCCCGTCACGCAAGGCCCGGCGCATCGTCCGTACGGCTTCCGCCAGCTTCGTGCCGGTGACATCGGCCCCCTCCAGCAGGGCCACGATCCGGGATGCCGGAGCCAGCGTAATGCCGTCCCTAGCGAGTGCGCGCAGAACGCGCGTGGCGGCCAGACGTGTCTGCGCAGACGCGTACGCGCCGTGCCCGAGCCCACCGCTCACGTCGTCGACCGCCGCACCCGCGCCCTTGGGGGCGGCGTCGGTCAGCCATCGCTCCGCCTCGTCGGTCCCGAGCAGGCGCCAGCCATGGCGCCGCACCACCTCGGACACGTGTGCCAGCAGGAACCCGGTATCGGTGAGGCGGCGGATCTCCCGGCCGCCCCCTGTCTCGTCGGCCGACCATGCTCCGTCGAGGTCCGCGGGGGCGACCCAGCAGCACGGACCACGGGTGACGGGGTCCCAGCCGGGACGGATACGGTCGGCATCCACCCCGGACGACACGACCGTGGCGACGGACGCCACCAGGCAGTGGCTGCCAGTCACGACCGCCCCCCGGCCCTCTTCGACGCCGTGGATATGGATGACGTAGCCGCCCGGTCGCAGCTCGGGGTCACTACTGAACCGGTAGCCGGGCAGCGGGAAACCGAGGAGTTCGCCCACTCGCTCCCGAGCGGCGGGGACATCACCGTGCATGAAGGTGTCACCGCTTTGGGCAGGGTTGACCCAGGGAACGAGGTCGTTCGCGACCATGATCTGGACCGGTGGCACGGTCGGGGCTGTCGCGACCAGTTCACCGAAGCGTTGTACCAGGCTCTCGAGCCGCTCCAGCCGGGAGCGACGGACCTTGTAGAGGGCGGGATCGTCGGACCGTTCCTCGGCCCGCGTGAGCGCGGTGATGGCCTCTCGGAGAGCCGCTCCCCGCCCACCTGGCTTCATGCCCGACTCGAGGGCCAGCGCCAAGTTCGAGTGGAGCACCGCGTCGTCCGGTACGAGCTCAGCAGCCCGACGGTAGCCCTCGGCCGCCTCCGCGTACCGCCCGGCCTCGTAGTGGCTGTTGGCCTCTGCGTTGCAGAGGCGCGCCAGTTGCTTTTCATAGGTGTCCTGGTCCCCGTCGATCGCGTACGCCCGGTCCAGCAGTGACCTGGCCCGGTTCCATTCGCCCAACTCGGTGTAGGAGTGCGCCGCGTTCCGGTGGCAGTCGGTGTCGGTTGCGCCCGTCGCGGGCGTATCGATGGCGCGTTCGAATGCGGCGGCAGCCTCCCGGTACATTCCCGCGTCGTGGTACATGCGTCCCCGGCGCTGCTGGTATGCCGTTTCGAAGTCATCGCCGCGCAGGTTGCGTGCCCGGCTGAGGAGTTCTTCCGCGCCTTCCGCATTCTCGGAATCCGTGAGCATGCCCAGCGCGATATCGCTCACTGCGCTCCACAGCTCGTCGTCGGCCGGGTCGACGCGCAGGCCGTCGAGCACGACTGCAGCGGCACGGTCGTACCGGCCGGCTCCGAGGTGCGTCATCGCGATGTCGGTGTGAAGCCTCGCCGCCCACGCCGGTCGCACGGCGAGGACCTTCTCGTAGTGCCGAATGGCGCGGTCAAACTGCCGGCGCTGTTCGCACGTCATCGCCAACTCGTAGTGGGCGGACCAGTATTCGGGATCCTGCAGGAGCATCTGTTCGCATTCCGATTCGGCACTGTCCAGTTTGTTTTCCTGTCTGTACAGGGCGGACAGCTCGACGCGGGCGTCGAAGCGGTCAGGACGCAGGGCCAAGGCGGCGCGCAAATGGCGGTGGGCCCGCTCGCGGTCGTCGTTCTGCCGGAAGACCGAGCCGAGGAGGACCTCGATGCCGTACCGGGACGGTGGCTCCACGGCGACGGCCTGCGCCGCGATCCCGTCGAGCCGACCTTTGCGCTGTTCGAACAGTTGTGGGTGTCCGTAGAGTTCGATCAGGGCACGGTAGTTGTCCACCGCATGGGGGACCTCCGCGATTCCGCGCAGGTAGTGGCGTGCGGCCTCGTCGAGATTGCCTCGTTCGGCGGCACAGTTACCCAGACCGCGGTACCCGTGGCTGCGGTCCGGCGCCAGCTCCACGGCCCGCTCAAAGGCGTCCTCCGCGCCGTCGACATCCCGTACCTGGAGCCTGTATTCGCCGAGGCCCTCCCAAGCCCGCGGGTCGCACGGGCCTTCCTCCAGCGCGGTGTCGATGAAGGGCTTGGCCGTGGCCGGGCCCCCGCGCCAGTACAGCTCGAGCTCACCGGCTGTGACCAGAAGGTTCACACGCGCCCCGCCGTTGACGTCGGCGTACTCCAGCAGGTGCTCCAGCAGAGGGTGGACGTGTTCCCACCGCTCGGCGAACCAGTACTCGGCGCACCGGGCAATCTCCTCGCGACCGGAAGGGTTCGGGAACGGAATCGGGAGATCCACCGTCAGCAGGTGCCTGAGAACGGGCTCGCGGTAGTGCATCAGGGCCTCGGCCCAGCAACGCAGCCACTCTCGCCGACCGCTGTCCGGGCCATGGTCGAGCGAACTGCGCAGCGACTCGGTCAGTGTCTCGCACAGCACCCCAATGAACCGGTCCCGTAGCCGGTCCAGAACCGGAAGCAGTGGCTTTCCGACGGCCTCACCCGCCCGCGCGTCCGCCACCTCGAGCAACCGGTACAGGTCGGCGCCCTCGTGGGCGGCGCCGCGCAGGTGCTCCAGGACGTCCACGGCATGGTGCATATTGGCCCCGGCGAGGGCCGCGTCCCGGTAGGCGTCGGCCAGGAGGTCGAGGACGGCGGCGGTGCGAGCCATCAGTCCCCCCGATCCGGCGGGCCCGAGCCGCCACTGAGTTGATCGCCGTAGCCGATGTCCCGGGCCCCGCTCGTCCGCCCCCGCTCTGCCGCGCCCCGCCCGTCGCCCGGAAGGCTGGGACCGGTCCGCGGCCCGCCACCGTCGAAGCCCGTGCCGCCCGACGGCCCGGGACGGGGACCCTGCCCCCCCGACGGTCCTTCCCCAGAGCCCGGATCCTCTCGCGGTTCGACCAGGTAGTCGCAGTCGGTACAGGCCGAACCCGGTGCCAGCATCAGTACGCCCTCGCAGTCGGGCTTCGGGCAGCGCCGGAACTGGGAGTTGCACTCACGGCACGGCGGACGGTCGCGGATCACCAAGCCCTGGCACCGGGTGTTCGGGCACTGCGTCTTCGCCGAGACCGCAACCCGTCGTGGGGGCTGGAAGAACGGAGCCTCCTGCCGTACGTAGATGACGGGCGTACCGAAGCAGCGGTGGTCCCACACCTGCCGGCCGGGCACGGGCGTTAGCCCGAGCTCCCGCCTGGCCCAGCTGACCGCATCGTCCATCCGTTTCCCGGACCGTATCCGCGAGTAGAAGTCCATGGCGAACTGCTGCGCGTGACCCATCTCGATCGCGTACTGCATCGCGACCACGGCGGCGACGCGCTCGCCGTCCGCGAGGTCCCGGGCAATGCTGCTGAAGCTCTGCAGAGAATCCTCCCGCCCGTGCGCGGAGGCCCCGTGGCAGGCGTGGAGAAAGATGAGCCGACCCCGCGGATGTGCGCGTACGTAGTCGGGGTCGCCCGCGAGCCCGCTCCGCAGCAGCGTGCACACCGAGCGGTTGTCCGCCCAGTCCGCCTCGTCCACCTCGAAGACCGTGTCGTCCCGCGACCGCTGCAGCTGCCACTTCGCGCGGTCCTCCCTCAGCTGCTGGTCGTCCTTCTTCAGCGCGATCGCACCGGCCCGGCCGTGCCCGATGAAGTGAATGATGTGCGTCGGCTTCTCCACGATGCTTCTCCGCAGCTGGCCACGGGTCGGGGACTCGATGACGTCCACGTCCACGTCCGAGTTCTCCGCCAGATTCTCGACGGCCCTGACCAGCTCGTCGGCCTTGGGCTCGGCAAGCTCCGGGGCCCGGGGCCGGGAGAGAACCACAAGGATGCGCAGCCCCTCGTCGTGCCCCTCCGGCGATCCGAGGCGGACCTCGGTGTCCTGGGTGAAGTCCGTGTTGGGGACGTACCTGCTCAGCACCAACCGGCTGTCCTCCTCCGCCAGGAAGAAACCGCCGCTGGGTCGGGGCATGAACAGGAATTCCCAGGGGTAACTGCCGAGTTCCCGCGCCTCGCGCCGGACGACCAACCGCAACCGGAAGTCGTCGCGGAGCTGCTGCTGCAGGTGCCACTCGTATGACTCCTCGAAGGCCCTGCGCAGCGGCGGCAGCGCCGCGGGAACCGGCGCCTGCCCGCTGTCGAACGGCTGGGTGTCGCCGAAGGCCACGATGTAAAGGTACTGCCCCAGCAGGGTGAATTCGGGCCGCCGGCACATGTCGTAGCTGCCCACCCAGCGGTTGAGCAGCAACAGCGTCTCGCGCATCAGCGGACTGCCGCCGAGGCGTCCGCTCACGTGTCTGTTCTGCGCGCGGCGGTACAGCACGTTGTCCTCGTACTCGCCGTGGAAGTCATCGAGGATCGTGAGTGTGGACGTCACCCCCTGCATGGCCGCGCTTTACAGATCCAGTACCGCCAGCGCCCGCGACCGCGCCATGTCGGGCCGCTGCTGGTCATCGGCCAAGTGCGCGCGCCGTACCGCCGCCTCCCGCAAGGTCACCATCGTCTGGGTCCAATCCTGCTCGAGCATCCTGGCGTGCTCCCAGGTCAGGTCCGGACTGGCGTAGAGCAGGCCGACGAGCGTGGACATGATGGCCTTGGTCCCGTTCCACAACTCATCCGAGACAGCCGTCGTCGCCTGCCCCATGACGTCCTGCCACAGGCGGTACAGCGGGAGGCGGGCCAGATCCACGGCTGTCGGCGGTACGCCCTCGATGCTGTAGAGCACATAGTCCGACGCCCGGTACGGCCTGAGCCCTCCGCCTACCCGCTGCGCGAGTTCGCCGTGCTCGACGTGCAGATCCGCCGGATCGACCGCACCGGTGTCATCGACCAGGGCATAGTGTCCGGGCGTCACCGGTGCGAAGCTGTCACGCCGAGCCAGCACCGGCTGGTCACCGCCCACCAGCGCGGTGACGCCGTTGACGACGACCTTGGCCAGCGCGGTGAACGGCGCGATCCCGGCCGCGAGGTCGAGAGCTCCCGCGGCGCTCTGCACCACGTCGAGGAAGGCCTGGGCCAACTGCTCCTTCTCCACGCGGTACAACACGACCGAGACCGCGACCCCTTCGGGTGGCACCGGATGCGGTCCCGCCACCCTGGTGTCGGCCACCACGGTCCCCACCGGTGTCGCTCCGCCCAGCTGCTCGATCAGGCCGGGTCCGACCATGGCGGGCGCCACGGTGCTCGTCCCATCGTGGGAGAACTCGGTCGCCGCGAAGACGACCGGGACGTAGCGGGTGAACCATTCACGTTCGTAGCCGAGGTGGAGCCGGTTGATCCGCACGGCGAAGTAGTCCCGGCGAGGATCGAGTAGCCCCCCGGACAGCGGGCGGTCGACGCGCTGAGGATCGATCGCCACCCACAGCGGCGGCCGCGCCGGCGTGCGCAGCAATCCCCGCATCCGGGCGGTGAGGCTCTCGCCGGCACTCATGACACCCTGCTTTCCCGACCGGGCCGGACGAGCCGTTCGCAGGGCCGGCTCACCCAGATTGCCGCCTGGCCGCCTGCCTTCCGGAGTCCGTCAGCATCCGGTGCCGTCCAGGCCCCCATTCGTCCGACCGGGAACGCGCGGAAGGCGGGCGTCACGTCCAGGCCGTCCTCACGCCGGCACAACGACGTGCCAACGGCCTCTGCTCCTACCCCCGGTGCAGAAGGAAAACCGCGCCACCGTTCACGAAGCCGACTCAGCAACGTCATGAGAAGCCCCCCACCCCCCGACGGGATCGCGGAGCAGTGGAAGACTCACGCACAGCACCGCCGTCGGCACCGAAGGTTACCGAAGTCCCCCCTGCTGCAAAAGCCTTCCGGTGACCGTGGGGCACGCGCTTGGACGTGACCGGCGTCAGCCGAGGATCTGGGCACACGATCACCCCCGCATCGGCTTGTGTTGGGGTCGGTGCAGGGCGGTCCGACGTCCGGAGTGGCATTGCCGAGGCGGAGGTGTCCCGTGAGACGTCTGCCACTGGGGCACCGGCGCACGAGGACTGTCTCTCAACTCGGCTGCTGCAATGCCCTACCTACCGCCCGCACACGAAGAGCCTGCAATTCCCCGAGCTTCTGGTGGAGAAAGTACGGGGCGATGCGATGGCGGGCCTCGTCAGCCGCCGCCCGGGCGGCCTCATGCCCGCAAGGACGGCGGCGCAACACCGTGGTGTACACCGCCTCGGTTTCCTCACTCAACAGCAGCCGACGGTAGGCGCTGGTCCGGTGCTCGTCCGGATCCGCTCGGCCACCTCGCGTGCGGTGAAGGCCTCGAGAGCGGTATCACCGCTCGAGTTCCGACTGTACACAGCGGCGCCCTTGCCGCTGCGCACCAGGCCGGCCAGGGGGGAGAGCGTCTCCTTGATGTCGGTTCGCGGGCCGGGGTGGTGGATCTGGTAGAGGTCGATGTGGTCGGTCTGCAGGCGCCGCAACGAGTCCTCGACCTCGGTGACGATCCAGCGCCGTGAGCTGCCGCCGCGGTTGGGGTCCTCCCCCATCGAGCCGTTCACCTTGGTGGCCGGCACGCCGTCGTCGCGCCGGCCCTTCAGGGCCTGGCCGACGAGGCCTGCTGCCGGCCACCGGGGTGGCGGGCAGCAGGCCGTTGTCGAACGCCGTCATCGCAGCGGCGGCCGGACAGCGGATGCCCGCCCCGGGCATCGGCGGTCAGGACGCGTTGTATTCGCTGACGACGTCCACGACCCAGGTGACGCCGAACTGGTCCTTCAGCATTCCGTAGAGGGGCGCCCACTGCGCAGGCCCCAGCGGCTGCAGGACGGTCGCGCCGTCGGAGAGTTTCTCCCAGTACGCGGTGACCTCCTCAGTCGTTTCGCCGCGGAGCGAAACGAAGAACGCGTTCTCGCCCTGGTTCCACGGCATGTGCGAGGGCACGTCGTAGGCCATCACGCAAAAACCGCTGCCGGCGGCCACCTGGCCCCACAGCACCTGGTCCGCCTCGGACACATCCTGGACGTTTCCGGCGTCCTTGTACGTGACCATGGCCATGTCCCCGCCGGACACGGACTGGTAGAACGTGAGTGCCGCGCGGGCGTCACCCCGGAAGTTCAGGTGGGTCACGACGTTGACGGACATGATCGGCTCCCTGTCTCTCGATTCGTCTTGTCTGGGCGGCCCTACGCATCCGCGCCGACGGCGCTCAAAGCGCGACCGCAGGGTCGGTTTGCGGTGACGGCGCGAGCTTGGACTCCCGCCGCCGATGACGAGCACCAGGCTCGGCTTGCCTGGCCTTGCCCCCCTGTGACCACAGTCGCAGGAGAAGCGGCCAGGTTGTGGCCGCTTCTTGGGGCACTATGGCGATCATGCAGAAGACCTCAGCGCGACTGCTGTCGTTGCTCTCGCTGCTCCAGGTGCGCCGGGACTGGCCCGGGGCGCTACTTGCCGAGCGGCTGGACATCAGCCCACGCACTGTGCGCCGCGATGTCGACCGCCTGCGCGAACTCGGCTACCCCATCGTGGCGACCAAGGGCCCCGACGGCGGATATCGGCTCGACGCCGGCACGGAGCTGCCCCCGTTGCTGTTCGACGACGAGCAGGCCGTCGCCCTCGCCGTCGCCCTCCAGATCGCCACCACCACCGGCGCCGGCATCGAGGAAGCCGCGGCACGCGCGCTGAATACCGTCCGGCAGGTGATGCCCGCCCGGCTACGCCGCCGCATCGACACCCTCCAGGTCACTGCCGTCGAGCGGCCCGCGATCCGGCCGAACCCGCAGGCCGACAGCAGCGTGCTCATGGCTGTCAGCGCCGCTGTCCACGCCCGCGAAGTGCTGCGCTTCGACTACACCCCCGGATCCCCACCAGGAGCCGGTCAGAACGGCACCGAAACTCCGCCGCGCCGGGTGCAGCCCCACCATCTCGTCACCTGGGGCAGGCGCTGGTACCTCGTCGCCTGGGACCTCGACCGCGACGACTGGCGCACCTTCCGCGCCGACCGGATCACCCCGCGCACTCCAACGGGGCCCCGCTTCACCCCGCGCGAACCACCCGGAGGTGACGTGGCCGCCTTCGTCGCCGGCAGGTTCCAGGGCTCCGACGGCTCCGGCGGCTGGCCCTGCCGCGGCGAGGTGATCCTCGACCTGCCCGCCGCCATCGTGTCCCAGTACACCCGCGACGGAGTCGTCGAGGAACTCGGCCCGGACCGCTGCCGGCTCGTCCTCGGTTCCTGGTCATGGCCCGGCCTGGCCGCCACCATCGGCGTGTTCGACGCAGACATCCAGGTCGTCGGCCCGGCCGAGCTCAAGGACGCCTTCGCGCACCTGGCCCGCCGCTACGCCAACACCGCAGCCGACGCACCCGCCACGCAGCCCCCCGATTCGATGACCCAAGCGCACGTCGACGCCTCGGTCGGCCCCAGCCCGTCCAGCTCCCGCAGTCATCAGCGAACCCGTACGCCGAGCCGCTGTCGCACCCGGCTCGGCGTACGGGTTCCTGCATTGCTCCTTCCAGGCAGCTGCGAACTCGCACGCTTCCGACCGGGCGGCGCAGAAAATCCGCCGCCTGGAGCGGGGCCATGAGTACGCCACGGCCCAGCTAGGCCGTGTTTTAGAACGGGGCTTGTTGCTGCGCCTGTCTTCGGTGAGGTGCCAGTCATCCGGGCGCATGTCTCGTGATTCCTCTTGCTATCGGCGCGCGTCCGTGGCTTTCCGCCAGGACGAGGCGCCAGGGCCCTCTCTGGCGCGCCGGAAGTCAGTTGTTCCTCGGGGCCATCTTTGACGAGGGCGGCGATCGGGTCGGCCCAGGACCAGCCGAGCAGGGGTTGTGAACCGTTGTCGCATGACAGCGCACGAGCATGTTCTGGGGCGTATGAGTGAGTGTCCGGGCTGCGGCAGGTGTGCCCCCCGAAGGGGGAACGGGAACGGGAGTTCTCACATCGAGTTGGTGACCTTTTCGGATGGTGGTCGCTGGGTGCGGTGACGGGTTCTTCGGCGCCGGTTGAGGGGGTGAGCGGGCTGGGAGGTGGCGGCGTCGTTCGTCGTGCCCGGCCCCTCGGGGTGGCGGTCCGCGACCGGCTCAAGCACCTGACCACCATGGACGAGAAGGTGCTGCGCCTGGTCGGCGACCATCTGGGCGCGCTGGCCTCCCGTGGCCTGAAGGCCCGTTGCGCGGCCAGGCTGGACCACGACACCGACGCCTGGGCCGAGCGCAAGCGGATCCTCAGGACGCAGTCGTCGTCCCGCTGGACCGGGAGCCTCACGAAGGCCACCCACGACCAGTGGGCGCTGGCCCGCCGGGCTCAGCTCGCGCACATCCAGAACCTTGAAGCCGGGGTACGGCCGATCGCGCACCGGCTGTCCCTGCCCTTGGGCGAGAAGGGCACCAAGCACTCTCCGGGCGGCTACCCCAGCAGGCAGGAGCGGTTCGCCAAATCCAGCCGCCTGCACGTCCTCCAAGACCGGCTGGGCGCGGCGCGGGCCGACTGGCAGGCCGGGTTCGTGCGCGTGGTGCGGGGCGGGAAACAGCTGCTGAACACCCGCCACCGCCTGCAGGCCGCCCGGCTCACCGAAGCCGAGTGACGGCAGCGGTGGCAGGCCGGGCGCCGATTCCTCGCCGCGGACGGCGAATCCGGCAAGCGGTACGGCAACGAGACCCTCCGCGTCACCCCCGACGGCGAGGTCTCGATCAAACTCCCGGCGCCGCTGGCGCACCTGGCGAACGCGCCACACGGCCGGTACGTCCTCGCCGCGCGGGTGGCGTTCGCGCACCGGGGCGAGCAGTGGCGCGACCGCGTGGCCGCGAACCGGGCCGTCGCCTACCGCATCCACGAAGACGTGACCCGGGGCCGCTGGTACCTCACCGCCTCATGGACCGTTCCCCCGGTGACCACCGTGCCTCTGGCCACCGCCCGCGCGAGGGGCCTGGTCGGCGTCGACACCAACGCCGACCATCTGGCCGCCTGGCGTCTCGACGAGCACGGCAACCCCGTCGGTGCCCCGCGCACCTTCGCCTACGACCTGTCCGGCACCGCCCCACACCGTGACGCCCAGGTCCGCCACGCCCTCATCCGGCTGCTGCACTGGGCCAAGCGGTACGGTCTGGCCCTCGCGGTCGAGGACCTCGACTTCGCGGCGGACAAGACCCGGGAGAAGCACGGCAGACGCAAGCGGTTCCGCAAGCTCATCTCCGGCATGCCCGTGGCGAAGCTGCGCTCCCGGCTGGCGTCGATGGCCGCCGAACTCGGCATCCCCCTCGTCGCCGTCGACCCCGCCTACACCTCCAAGTGGGGCGCCCAGCACTGGCAACGCCTCCTCGCCAGCAAGACCAGCGTCACCACGCCGCAGGCGTGGCAATCGGACGACGCGCCGGGCACCCGATCCGGCTGGGGGTACCTCCCAGGCCCTTAAGGCACTGGGGGAGGACGGCACCGCCCCGCGACGACCAGAGCGATCGTCGCGGGTATCGGGCCGCCCAGGCCGGACCAGGTACCCCAGGGCGTGAGGAAAGCCGCCCCCGCATCCCCGGACCACGGACACGATCCGTGCGCGCCCGATGCGATGGGAAAGCGGCCGATCAGTGTGCCCAACACCGTTCGGGGCACGCGGCTGAGCACGGGTTCTGGCAACAGGACCCACCCCCGCTCAGTCCGTAGGAACGGTTCGCCGGCAGGCCGATCAGCAACACCGCGGAGAGATAGGTGCAGAGGAGGATCTGTTTGGAGTCGGCGACAGCGTGAACTATCGGGTCGGTGGTCGGCGGCGTTGGGTTCCGATGCGGGTGACGCCAGTGGCAGCTTCGAGTTGCTGCCGCAGGCGCTGGTCTCCAGGGCGCAGACCTGACGAGGCACCCGTAGCCCGTTCGCTCCCCTCCGGCGCTTCCTCCGCCGTGATGATCTCCGCGCCGGTGACCTGCGTAATCGATCAAATGGGAACGCCGCTGCACCTGACCGGGCGACACATCCGCCGATCCGTCATGTTGCGGGACTGACGGACTGTCGGTTGCCTCGTGAGGGGAGCACAGCAGAGACGCCGCGCAGACAGGCCGGACACTGCTCCGTCGGAGGATTCGCATGCGTTACACACACATGGGTGCAGGTATCGGCCTGGTTCTCGGTGCCCTCGGCCTGCAGATCCCGGCCGCTGTCGCCGCTGACGACTCAGAAGTCCACATCAATCCGTGGAATGCCTCCCCGGGTTCCACGGTCACGGTCAGTACAACGGCCTGCGACCCTGACGTGGACTACGGCAAGGGCTGGTCGGAGGTGGGAGGGCCGTTCCACCTCTTCGAAGGCGACTATGACGGGGTACTCACCGGCCAGTTCCAGATCCCGGAAGGAACCAGGCCGGGCAGCGACACAGTCACCCTTAAGTGCCCACCACTGACCAAGATCACGGATACGTACCAGGTCACCGGCCGCCCTCCCAGCGGCTCAGTCAGCGCCGGCTTCGGACCGGCCGAAGACACAGGCATGGAGCTCGCCCTGGGCGGTGCGCTGCTCGCCGGAGCCGCCGCCGGGGGTGTGGTCTGGATGTGCCGCCGCCCGAACGGCAATCGAACCTGACCGCCCGACTCCGCCGACTTCGACCAGCTGCGTGCACTCCGGCCTGAACCGGGCCCCCGACACTGCATCGATCCGGGGGCCGCAAGGCCCACCCACCGCGAGGCCCACACCACTCCCTACAATCCACCCGCCGTGAAGCAAAGGCTCAACCGCGATGGAACCCGGGCACCACGCCAGCGCTTCCCGAGACCCGTTCATCCCCGCAGTGCGCCTTCTGGCTTGCGCAATGATGGCGGGTGCGGTCCTGCTGATCAACGGGGTGCACGACGAGGAGCCACCGCAGCCATCGGCGGCCCAGGCCTTCTCCACCTCTGCAGACCCCACGCCCCCCGCCACTGCCTCGGCTACCCGCACCGCCTCGGTCACCGGTACTGCTTCAGCTGCCCCTGCTGCTTCAGCATCCCGTACGGCTTCACCCACCCGCCCCGCCGTCCAGCCGCTGCCCCCCGCGGATCCGATCCGGCTCCGGATCGCCGCCATTGGCGTGAACGCCCCCATGACACGACTGGGCCTCGACGCGGCAGGGGCGCTGCGGACCCCACCACCTGGCAAACCCGGCCTCGCCGGCTGGTACGGCGATGGCACGGCTCCCGGCTCGGCAGGGACCGCCATCGCCACCGGGCATGTGGACACGCCCACCGGCGGCCCCGGTGTCTTCCACAACCTCGGCGCCCTGACCAAGGGCGCCACCATCGAGATCAGCCGGGCGGACCGGCGGACGGCGGTGTTCGCCGTCCGCGCCGTCGAGCTCTACGACAGAAAGAAATTCCCCAGCAAGAAGGTCTACGGCAGTTCCAGCCAGCCCGAACTCCGGTTGATCACCTGCGGCGGCGGCTACACCAAGCGCACCGGCTACCTGAGCAACGTCGTGGTCTACGCGACGCTGACCGCGGTGACGTAGCCAGCCGAACAGGCGCCGCCGCAAGCCCCGGTCAGAAGTCCCGGAAGCGACCAGTCAGCGGCTAGTGATCGATTCCGCTTTCGGTGGGTATAGCTGTTGGTAGCGGGGTGAATGCGGGTGCTCGGGGGCGGGTGCTGGGGAATGGTCCTGCGGGCACGGCCGGGCCGTGACGAGGGCGAGCAGCGATGATCCACCGCCTGGCGTCGACCAGAAAGGCGCCGAAGGTGGTGGTGGAGCGGTGCCGGATGGTGGAGTTGAGCTGGAAGGGGTGGCTTATCCTGCAGATCGCCAACGAGCTGAGGCGCAGTCAGAAGACAGTCCGCCGCTGGCTGCACCGCTTCAACCGCTCCGGACTGGAGGGCCTGAAGGATCTGGGCGGGCAGGGCCGCAAGCGCAGGATCACCGAGGCCGAACGTTCCCGGATCATTGCCCTGGTCAAGCAGACCCCACCCGGCCGGCTCGAGGTCCAGCCGTCGCATGAGATGTGGGCGCCGGATGAGACCGGGCCGGCGGAGTGGCCCCTGGACGGCCTGGCCGCCGCCGCTCAGGAGCTGGGCATCCAGGTGGGCCGTTCCCAGGTGCGCAGGATCTTGCTGGCCGAGGGCGTCCGCTGGCGCCGTACCCGGTCCTGGGCCCGGTCGAAGGAGCCCGGCTTCGAGGGAAAAGGACGCGGCTTATCGAGCTCTGCACCAGCCCGCCCGACGACGCGACCGTGGTCTGCGCCGACGAGCTCGGACCGGTGATCCCACGCACCTTCCCGCCGGCACCGGGCTGGTCGCCGGACGGACACCGCATCAAAAAAGCGAGATCGACTACTCCCCCGGTCCGGAGAAGACCTGGGTCTACGGAGCCCTGCGACCCCGGGACGGGCAGGAGATCACCATGGCCGCCCCATCCCGCAACAGCGCTTATCACCAGCAGTTCCTCCAGCTGGTCGAGGACGCCAACCCGCACGGGGACATCTACGTCATCACCGACAACCTCTCCTCCCACAACAGCGTGTCCACCCCCGCCTGGCTGGAGGAGCACCCCCGAATCCGTCACGCGTTCATCCCGGTCGGCGCGTGCCGGCTCAACCTGCAGGAAGGCTGGTGGCGACTGTTTCGCAAGACCGCTCTCGCCGGGCGCTCCTTCGGCGATCGCGACCACATCACCCACACCACCCGCGTCGCCACCGACCAGCTCAACGCCCGCGCCCGACCCTGGATCCGGGGCAGACCCGCACCACCCACCAGGCGCTTACACCGCCACCCGCAAACTCCACGCCACGCAGGGGAGGGCCCCTGCCGCATGGCGGACGCGGCACGGTGCGAGCGGCACGTGAAGAGGACTTTCGTGCGTGCGAAGCCCGTGCAGGTCAAGTGCGGCACCAGGCCCGCTGTTTCACCGATGTGCGGAAGATGCGAACATGACGAGCCCAACGTTCCGATCTTGTGGGTGCCCCTCCAGCGTCCCGGCGACGACGCCGCCGAGGGGAGGATGCGATGCCGGGACGCAGGCAGGTGCTGGGCTGGGGTGGATCGCTGGCGGCAGCCGGCGCGTTCGGACTCCGGCCCGCGAAGGCGACCGCGGCGCAGCGGGCCCGAACGAGAGTGGCTGTACTCGGCGGCGGTATCGGCGGCCTGACCGCCGCCCACGAGCTCACCGAGCGCGGCTTCGACGTCACCGTCTACGACCGGCGAGCGGAATGGGGCGGTAAGGCACGCAGCCTGCCGGTGACCGGCACAGCAACCGGTGGCCGCCGCGACCTGCCCGGTGAACACGGCCATCGAGGCTTCTTCGGCTTCTACACCAACCTTCCGGACGCCATGCGGCGCATCCCCTTCGGTGACCGGACACACGGCGTCTGGGACAACCTCGTCACCGTCCCCTACTTCGCGTTCATCAGAGAGAGCGGCAAGGACGATCTCCACCTTCCCACCATCCCGCCCGACACACGCACCCTCGACCCGGCCACCCTCCCCCTCGCCATCGAGGGGCTGTTGCGCACCATGCCCCAACTCCTGCCCCATGAATGCGCGTTGTTCGCCCGGAAACTCGCCATCCTCATGACGAGCTGCGACGAGCGCCAGTTCGGGCAGTGGGAGCACACCGGCTGGCTCGACTTCATCGAATACGAGGGCAAGTCGGACTTCTACCAGGTGATGTGGGGCGGCTCGGCGAAGGTCATCGAGGCTCTGCGGCCCGAGACCGCCAGCACCCGGACCTGCGGGCAGGGCATCGCGAAAATCCTCTACTCCATGCTCGGCATGGGGCCCGACGGCCCGTTCGACCGGATCCTCGACGGTCCCACCACGGAACGCTTCATCGACCCGTGGGTGCGGCACCTTGCATCCCTGGGCGCCCGCTTCGTCACCGGGCATCTCGTCGAAGCCCTCGAACTCGGCTCCGACGGCCGCATCGCGGCCGCTCACGCCCGCACCGCGGCCGGTCCCGCTCGGATCGACGCCGACTGGTATGTGGCCGCCCTCCCCGTGGACCGCGTACGGCAGTTGTGGTCTCCCGAGATCCGGGCGGCCGATCCTCAACTCGCCAAGATGGACGGACTGCGCACCACGTGGTGCCAGGGCATCATGTACTACCTGAAGGAGACCTTCCGCGGCCCCGTCTCCCACCTCGCCCTCATGGATTCCCCGTGGGCACTGGCCCCGGTCGGGCAGTCCCGCTTCTGGTCCGCTCCCTTCACCGAGACCTGGGGCGACGGTGTGGCCGCCGAATCCCTCTCCGTCGTCATCTCCGACTGGGACACACCCGGCCCCCTCTACGGCAAACCGGCCAAGGAATGCACCCCGAAGGAGATCTCAGAGGAAGTCTGGGCGCAGATGAAGGCAGGCCTCGAGGACAACGGCGATGTCATCCTCCCCGACGGCATCGTCCGTTCCTGGTTCCTCGACCCGGCCGTCACCCAGACCGCCGGCGGCAGGCTCGAGAACGACGACACGTACTTCCTCAACGACGTCTCCTCCTGGCACCTGCGATCCGAAGCCGTCACCGCCATCCCCAACCTCTTCCTCGCCGGCTACCACGTGCGCGCCCACAGCAACCTCGACTTCACATCCATGGAGACCGCCAACGAGACCGGCCGCCGAGCCGCCAACGCCGTGCTGGAGGCCGCCGGTACCGACGGAGCCGACGAGGTCCGTCTCTTCGGCGGCGTCGAACCACCGGGATTCGCCGAGCTCAAGGCCGCCGACCACATCCGCTACCGGCTGGGCCTGCCGCACGTCCTCGATATCTGAGAGGCCGTACTTCTCCTGGTGTTCCATTCCATGGACGGCATTTCATCCCGCGATGCGGGTCGCACCACGAGATCGTGGCTTCCCGGGTGGGGCGGCCGGTCATCGGGTCGGTCACGGCGAGGCGGATCACGGCTTCGGAGCGGCTGGACACAGTTTCGCAGTCGCGGACCAGGCATCGGCACATCAGCCATCCGAGGGCGCCCCCAACGCCCCCCGTATAGAGGAGGGGTGAATCACCGCTGTGCGGGCGGGCGTTGGACGATCTCCAAGTCGATGCCGAGCCAGGCCGTGGGCTCGACGAGATGGTCGCGGCAGCCGCGTCCACTCATGCCTTGCGCAGGGCGGGAGGAGCGGCTGCGACGTGGTCGATCCGGTCAGTGCCGGCGACGGGGTACTGGACGCCGACCGCGGTGACCAGCACCGCCGGCAGCAAGCCGAGGGTGTCGATCACGATGCTCCGCCTGCGGCTCACGGACGTCTTGATGCTTTGGGAGTCGATCACGCACGCGTATAGCTCAGCGTAGTGCTCGCGGATCCAGCGAACGGCCCGGGAGACGTGGCTGAGGCTGCTGTCGGCCAGGCCGAGCTGCCGTACCGTCGCACCCTGCTCGCCGGTGATCAGGCGCCCCAGGAGCTCGCGTTTGACCAGCGGCGCCAGTACGGCCCGGTCGCGGGACTCGTCGAGCAGGCGCAGCAGCCGGACACGGCGTCGAGCAGCGCGGCCGGAGCGTCGCTGACGACGATCACAGCTTCGCTGTCAGGGTGTGCCGATGATGCTGTCCCGGTGCTGTGCGGGCCGCGTGTGCCTCGCTGTCAAAGCTCGATCACGACGGAGCCGCCGGTGAAACCAAGCGAGACCAGGGTGCCGCGGCGTCCCACGGCGCGCAGCAGGTCGCCCAGGCAGGGGGCCGCCTACGGGATCCATCGCCAGGTCGGCGCCCTGTCCGCCGGTGAGGTCGGCGACGGCCGTTTGCAGGTCCTGCGAGGACAGGTCGATGACCGCCTCGGCGCCTTCCTCGGCCGCGCGATGTGCCTTGTGCGGGGTGGAGACCGCAGCGATGGGGCGGGCACCGACCGCCTTGACAGTCTGCACCAGCGCCCTGCCCAGGCTTCCGGTGGCGCCGGAGATCAGAACGGTCGGGCCGCTGTGCAGACGGCCGGTCTTGGCCAGGGCGAAGTAGGCGGTGAGGTGATTGACGGTGAGGGCGGCACCTTCGGCCCAGTCGAGGGTGGCGGGCAGTTCCAGGAGACGATGGTCGGGGACGGAGACCCACTGCTGGTAGAGCCCATCAGTGGTGACGCCGATGCCGCCGTGGCCGTAGACGGCAACTCGGGTGCCGGCGAGAGGGTGTCGCTCTCCTCGACGGTTCCGGATCCTTCGTTGCCCAGCACCATGGGTCCCGGTGCCTCGGTCGCATGCCGGGCAGGGTGGGTCGGGCAACGCTGACCGAGGAAGGGCGACGCCGGGCCCCAGGTGTGCCTGGGGCCCGGCCCGGATGACGGACTGGCCGGTGTGCTCAGTCGCCGATGAGGGGCAAGCCGGCGAGGGCTTGCTGGACGTGGAGGACGTCGCGGGGAAGAACTCGGCGACCGTGGTCGCCACGACACCGACCACGCCCTCCAGGTCACGGGCGAACCGGTTGACCTCGGCGCCGGTGCGGCCATTGGAAACCTTGCCGAGGCCGAGGGCTCCCCAACGTCGACGGTGTCAACGTCGGGGTGGGAGTCGATCCATACGCCGGCGAGGTCGTCGGCGTAGCGGGCGGCGAGCGAGGTGAACGGGGCGACGCTGACGGTGCAGGTGCCGCCGAAGGTGGCGGTGCGGGCCGGCTCCTGCTTCTGGATGATCTTCAGGGCGTCACCGAGCTGCTGGGTGAGCACGGTCTTGGACTCGACACCGTCCCGCACCTCACCACCGGGATCTCCCAGGGGTACGGGGACGGTGGCGATCGGCCCGTCGTGCTGCGGCAGCACGGCCTGCAGGACGGTGGTGCCGACGGTGTAGGCCCGGCGGGCCATGTCGAGCGGGAACTCGGGGGCGAGGTGGCCGACCATGTCGGCGCCGGCCCCCTGCCACTCGGGCCAGAGCAGCCGGAGGTGGGCTCCGGGTGCGGTGGTGTCAGGGGTGGTGCCGGGCATCGGTGGGAAGGTTCCTTTCCGGGTTTGTGGGGGCTGTCCAGCTGGCGAGCAGACGCAGGGTCTCGGCGGAGGCGGTGCCGGGCTCGGCCGATTAGAGGCAGACCTCCTGGTCCGGGTCGGCGGGCAGGGCGAGGGTCTCGTGGTGCAGGGTGAGGTCGCCGACGACGGGGTGCTGGAACCGCTGGTCGCCGTGGGCGCACTGCTGGACGCGGTGGCTGTCCCACCACGCGCTGAACTGCGGTACCTTGACGCAGAACTCGCCGATCAGCTCGTTCAACTGCCGGTCGTCGGGGTGGCGTCCGGCGGCCAGGCGCAGGTTGGCGACGAAGACCTGGGCGACGTCCTCCCAGTCGCGGTACAGCTCTCGGGCGGCCGGGTCGAGCAGGACGAAGCGGGCCAGGTTGCGCTCGCGGTACGGCAGCGCGTCGAAGTCTGTGATCAGGGCCTGGGCGAGGTGGTTCGTGGCCAGGACGTCGCGGCGGTGGTTGACGACCAGGACCGGGGAGACGTCGCCGAGCACGTCGAGCATCTGGTGGACGGCGGGTCGCACGCGCGGTGCGCGCGCAGCAGCATGGGCGCGGCTTTGACGGGAGCCGCCGGTGGTGCGGGTGAGGTCGCGCAGATGACCGCGCTCGACGTCGTCGAGGCGCAGGGCACTGGCGACGGCGTCGAGCACGGCCTCGGACACGTGCGGGTGGCGGCCCTGTTCCAGGCGGGTGTAGTAGTCGGTGCTGACGCCGGCGAGCTGGGCGACCTCCTCGCGGCGCAGCCCGGGTACGCGGCGTGTGCCGGCGCCCGGGGTCAGCCCGGCGTCCTCAGGCTGGAGCCGGGAGCGGCGGGAACGCAGGAAGTTTCCCAGTTCGGCGTTGTGGTCCATGCCTTCAGCGTGACGCACCAGGAGCGGGTGCGCGGGCCCGAAGGTGGCCCGGTCAGTCCTAGGTTCGACTGGACCCGACGGAAGCGAGGCACGGACGGTGCGGCGGCAGGCTGTAGCGGTGCGCGGACCGACCGTGCACGCCGCGGTGTCCGCCTTCTGGTCCTTGGCCGGCCCGAAGCCGCTGGCCTGACCGCCTCGTCCCTGGCCGGCGCGGCGTACCCGTCGCCGGGACGCTTCCGCGCCGGCCACGGGCGGTGGGCTCACATGTCTCGGTACCGCTTCGCCGCCGCCAGCGCGGCACGCATCGTCTCCGCCGTGACGGGTCGGCCCGGCCCCGGGTCTGCTCCCTGCCCGTTCGTCGCGGCCAGGCTGTGCCCCTCGCTGAAGTACGGCTCGCTGTAGGCCGCCGTGTCGCGCTGGAAGCGCCAGCCTTCGGCGAGCGGGCCGGCGTCGAGCGCGTCGTAGCCGATCGAGTCGAGGAAGGCGGTGACGGTCTGCTTGGCCTGCGCGTCGTCGCCGGCGATCGCCAGCACCGACCGCTCGGGGTCGCCGCTGGGCCGGGCAAGCCTGCCGAGGTGCACGGAGAAGATGTTGTTCATCGTCTTGACGATGCGCGATGCGGGCAGGTGGGCCTGGAGCAGCTCGCTGGTCGTCGTGGTCTCGGTGTCCAGCTCCGGGATGTGACCGTCCCGCTCGGGATAGTAGTTGTTCGTGTCGATGACGACCTTGCCGCGCAGCGGTTCGACCGGCACCGAGCGGTAGGCGTGCAGCGGGATCGTCACCACGACGATGTCCCCGGCCTGTGCGCCTCGGCCGAGGCCGCGGCGCGGGCCTTCGAGCCCAGCTCGGCGACCAGGCCGGAGAGGGTCTCGGGGCCTCGGCGGTTGCTCAGGACGGCGTCGTGTCCGGCGGCGACGGCGAGCCGCGCGACAGTGCTGCCGATCAGCCCACTGCCGATCAGTCCGATCGTGCTCATCTTCTCGGTGTTTCCTTACGTTCCTTCATCACGCAGGCGGCCGACGGGAGACACGCCCGGGGTACGGGGGCCCGGCCCCCTGGGGTCCCCGAGGGAAAACCACCATGGGGCCGATGCGGAGAATCGGGGCAGGGCCTCAGCTGAGCTGCACCTTGTAGCCGATCTGCTCGGCGAGGCTCAGCTCCTGGCACATGAACCACAGGTCGGTGATCTTGCCCGCGTCGTCGAAGTGCAGCACGCCGATCTCGTCCCACTTCACGCGCTTGCCCGTGGCCGGGGCACCGGCGAACGTGCCGGAGTGCAGCGCCGTCATGTGGAACTGGAGCACGACCGTGTCGCCGTAGCCCACGATGTCGCGGGCCTCCGAGGTCTGGTCGGTCAGCGCCCCGGACAGCACCTTCCAGCCCGCCTCGAGTCACTCGACGAAGTTGCCCCCCTGCGGGATCGCATCCCCGGTGACCGCGTACAGGTCCGCGAAACCGGCCCGGCGGATCGGAGCGTCGGGGGTGACCAGCGAACGGATGAGGTCGAAGTTGCCGTTCGGCATCGCGTCTTCGAGCAGCAGTTTGGCGGTGTCGATGTTGCGCTGGACCGTGGTGTCGTTCATGTCGTTCCTCACTGACTTCGGGTGACGGCAGCAGAAACCCAGGGCCGACATGGACGCCAGGGCGTCCAGCAGGCATTTCCTGGGGAAGTGCACCGACCACGGCCCGAGGGGCTTCCAGGCGGCACATCTCCAGTCTTGACTTGAGCAACGGCACTTCGCCCCTCAAACCTGGCCCAGCCAGTCCCAGGCTCAGCCGGTCCAGGCTGCCCGGCTGGAGGCACAGCGTCTCTGCTCAGTTAAGCGATCCCATGCAAGGCGTAGTGCCTGGCGTGGGTTCTGCCCACCGTGGAGGGGAAGCATGAGCGTGCAGGTGGAATCCCGCGCCCAGTGCTGCCCCTCACGGCCTGTGCGGCTGGTGGGTGTGCTTGACCGACGTGTTCACGCCCTGGTGCCGGTGGGCTGCGCGGGGCAGCCGCCTCTGGTCCGTGTGAGCGTGTCCCTCCGGACGCTGACCTGCCCGTCCTTGCGGATGGCTGGGGGAGGGTGCCCTGCGTCGCCTGGGCGCGGGGCGTGTTGTACGAGGCCGGGTGGGGCCGGTCTTCGACCGGTCCTTCCGGCTGGTTTTGGTGGTCAGGGTGACCACGGCGCGGGTTTCGAGTTCATCGACGACCTTGCGGATCACCATCGTGCCGCTGGCGCGGTCGACAACCGTCTCGGTCTGGTGGGTGAGGCCGCGGGCTGCGATACGCCGCCACGCGCCGGCGTCGCGGTCGCCCTGATACCGGCAGTCGAGGTTCGGGCAGATCGCCCACTTCCAACCCGCGACGGTGGAACGGTCGGGGGCCTTGCGGTGCCGGAGTGGGGTGAGACATTGCGGGCAGTGCTTGGAGGTGTTGCGGGCAGGTACCGTCACCACGGCGATAGCTTGATCGACGGTCCAACGGGCCGCGGACCACGCCAACGCATCGTTGAGATTCGACCTGCGGGCCGAGACGTGAGCGATCTCGTCTCGCAGCACCTGGTGTTTCACGGTCAGGGCGTGATCCTCGGCGCCGCCGATGAGCCGCTCGTACTGGTCAGCCTTCGCATGCAGCCGCTCATCGTGCCGGCGGAGCCGGTGCTGCCTGGCGAGCACACCAGCAGCACGGAACATGCCCCCGGAACCGAGAGCAGTGATCGTGCCGTCACTGCCCCGCCGGATCGCGCCGGCCGAGAGAAGCGTATTGAGGCCCCAGTCGACACCCAGGGCCACGGCGTGCCCCGTACGGGACGCCTTGGGTACGGTGTGGGTGAACGCGATGTCGGCGTACACCTTTCCGTTGTGCAGACGCAGGGTCGGCAGGTGCAGCACCGCACGGGCCGGGATGGTCGGGGGCAGGCTGATCGGGCAGGACACCCACGTCCAGTCCCGGTACGAGGCCGGATCAGGCCTGGTGGGCAGCTGCAACCTGAGCAGCGCCCGACCTGGCTCATCAGCCCGTTCGATGGTGGCCTGTTGCCCGTCACACGAGGCGAGCAGCAGCATCCTCGCTATGCGCGGCTCGGCCTCCGCTTCGAACAGATCGACAGGAAGGCGGCCATGCTTCCGCTGGAACGCGGCGACCTGCCGGGTGCGGGACTTGATGACGCTGGACGGCAGATGCTCACCGCCGGGAACGGCGTCGCGTACGGCGCCCCACTCCTCGGGGGTGCGCTTCACCGGATCAGTTGGCCATGTCTTGATGACCCCGCCCGTCAGGTCGGCCCGCCACTTGACCGACCGCAGGGTGCGTCCGGCCTGTTCCTGGGCCATGCGCACGATCCGGTCGTTGACCTTCACACCCTCGGGCGGGCCGACGATCCAGCCGAGCCGACGGCAGGCCATCCACGCGTTCGACGGTAGCTTCCTGCCGCCTGCATCCTCGCCGGAGGCGAGTACGTCCACGTCGGTGGCGTTCCAGTGCTCGCCGAGCAGCACGCCGACCATGCCCAACACCAGATCAGCCGCCCAGCCGACGCGCTCGGCGAGCACGGTGGTGGGCAGGAGTTCGCCGGTCGTGTCATCCATCCCGGTGCGCATAACAGCGCGGGCGCAGGCGGTGCGGGAAGTCTCGCCCTCGGCGAGCGGTATCTTGCGGCTCACGTGGCACGGTCCTGCGCACCAGTACACTGCCCGGACTCGGCGAGCAGCCGCTTGCGGGCCTCCGCCGAACGCATCCCGTACAGGCGGCCGGCGAAGGTGGTGACCAGGAACACGAAGTCTTCGAGGAGTTCGTCCCGGCCGCCGGACTTCTTCGGATGCAGCACCTCAAGGGTGACGCCGTACACGGCGAACAGCCGCTTGAGCCAGCCGACTCCGAACCTGGCCAGCCGATCCTCATGCGTCACCCGCACCACCGTCACGCTGCCGTCAGAGACCATTTGCAGCAGCCGATTGAGTCCATGGACGGCAGCAGGCCGCAGGCGCGGGCGCGTCCGGTGAAGGCCCAGGAGCCGAACTGCACCCCGTGGTCGGAGCAGATGATGGTGCCGCCCGGCTGCAGATGGCGGTTGTTGATGACCATGCTCAGTGCGTTGGTAGCCAAAGCGGCGGTGGGTGAGGCGTCGATGGACCAGCCGACCACCCGTCGGGATCGCGACTCAGCAGATCAATGCGCTCGCGGGCGGAAAACTGCGGTTCCAAAGACCGGTAGGCCAGACCGTCGAGCTGGAGCGGCGGACCGAGGCGGTGGCCGTAGTCCAGCCGGAGTACACCAATGGCGGCGTGGCGCAGGTCGACGCCGCCTACCGCTTTCGTGAACTGCATGACCAGTTCGGCAGCCCGGAGGGGATGGCATGCCAGGGCATGGCCCTCGGGACGTGCGAGCATCTTGGGGAGAGCGGCGTCATGTTCACCCCGGCGCCGCCTTCGACATCGAGCACACCGTGCGCATCGGCTGCGCCGACGACACCCCGACCCGGCGCACCGGGCTGCACCTCGTCGGCCAGTTCCTCGGCCGACTCGCCCAGGCATCACTGCGTCGCCACGCCCACAGACAGGGCGGTTGCCAGGAACTGTCCCCGGGGCATGCTCTGCCGGATCCCGCCCGAAGGGCGAGCCACCGCCCGCCGGGCTCAGCTCCTCTGTCCGCCTCAGCCGCCCACGGTCACCCCATGGGTGGCTGAGGCGGTCCAGCTGAGGGGCAGGCGCCGGACTCGCGCCGCCTTGCTTCCATGACTGCTATCCCGCATTCTAGGTAGACCTACCTACCTAATTTGGATTGTGATGAGCGAGACCGACATGAGTGCGACCGGGAGCGGGCGGCGGCGTCCGGCGCGGGAGCGGTTGCTGGAGGCGGCGGCCCGCCGTTTCTACGCCGATGGTGTGGCGGCGACCGGCATCGACACGATCACCGCCGAGGCCGGCGTGGCGAAGATGAGCCTGTACAACAACTTCTCATCCAAGGCCGACCTGGTGAGGGCCTACCTGAACGCGCGGCACGAGGAGTGGCTCGGCTTGTACCGGGCTCGGCTGGAGCAGGCCCAGGGGCCATGCGAGGGTGTTCTGGCGGTCTTCGACGCCTACGCCGATCACGCGGCGTTCGCCTACGAGCACGGCTTTCGTGGCTGTGGGCTGCTCAACGCCGCCGCCGAGCTTCCGGCCGATGACGAGGGCCGGGCCGTGGTGCGCGCCCACAAGGAGGAGGTCGAGCGGCTGATCGCCGGGCACCTGGGAGAGCTGCTGCCCGACCGCCCCGAGGAAGCGCACGCGATGGCTGAGCACCTGGCCTTCCTCCTGGAGGGCGCGATGGCCCGCGCCGGCCTGGAAGGCGACGGCGACCGCCTCCAGCACGCCCGCTCCATGGCTGCGGCCCTGCTGGACCGGCTGTGAAGGGCATCGAGCGCTGCCGGTCCGCGGGCATGGGGGCCCTGTGCGTGCTCGCCGCCTCCGTGCTGTGGGGTACGACGGGCACGGCCGCCACCTTCGCCCCAGATGCGGGCCCGCTCGCCATAGGCGCCGTCGCCATGGGCCTCGGCGGACTCCTCCAAGCCCTCGCCGCCACCCGGCAGATCGCCCGCCACGCGCCCCGGCTGCGCACCCAGCGCGGCACGGTGCTGCTCGGCGCCGCCTCGGTGGCGATCTATCCCCTGGCGTTCTACAGCTCCATGCACCTGGCCGGAGTCGCCGTGGGCACCGTGGTGTCGATCGGCACCGCCCCGCTCGGCTCGGCCCTGATCGAACGCGTCGTGGACGGCCGCCAGCTCACGCGCCGCTGGATACTCGCGGCCTCCCTCGGCCTGCTCGGTACCGCCCTGCTGTGCGTCACCGAAGCCTCCCATGCCACTGACGGCACCAACGGCACCGGGCAGGCGTCCGTGGTCGCCACGCTGCTCGGCATCGGCCTCGGCCTGGTCGCCGCCGCGACGTACGCCCTCTACTCCTGGGCAGCACGCCGGCTCATCACCCGCGAGATCCCCTCCCGCGCGGCGATGGGCGCCGTCTTCGGACTCGGCGGACTGCTCCTCCTGCCCGTCCTCCTCGCCACAGGAGCCCCGCTCGTCAATTCCTGGTCCAACGCTGCCGTCGGCACCTATATGGCGCTGGTGCCGATGTTCGCCGGCTACGTCCTGTTCGGCTGGGGGCTCGCGCACGTGCCGGCCAGTACCGCCACCACGCTGTCTCTGCTCGAACCGGCCGTCGCGGCCGTCCTCGCCGTCCTGGTCGTCGGCGAACGCCTCCCCGCCACCGGCTGGACCGGCATCGCACTCGTTGTCGCCTGCCTCGCCGTCCTCACCACCCCAACACCCGCCACCCGCGACGGACAGCAGCGGCCCCGGAACCCGGCCACCGAAGGCAATACCAGCGATACGCAGCAGGGCGCTCTGGAGCCACTCCTGCGAGGCGTCGACTGCATCACCAGCGACGATTAGGAAAGCTGGAGGAGTCCGCGTAGCAGGTCGCGGCTCTCGTCCGGGCTTGGGCTGTCCTGCTGCAGTTCCTTCAGGACTTTCTCGTACTGAGCAACGTCGTCGGGATTGTCGACATAGAGGGCACTGGTGAGCTGTTCCAGGTAGACGACGTCCCACAGGTCGGACTCCGGGAAGCTGAGCGTGGTAAACGTACCGGAATCGCCGGAGTGGCCGCCGAAGCTGAACGGCAGGATCTGCAACCGTACGTTGGGGCGATGGGAGATCTCGATCAGGTGCTGGAACCGGCCGTGCATCACCCCACGGTCGCCATAGGGAGGCCCACGAACTGCTCATACCGTGCCCCCTGGAAGCCGTCCCGGGCCAGCACCTCCAGGATCCGCTGGTCGTTCATCCGGCGGTCGATGCCTTCCTGCAGCCGCCTGGTGTCGTCTCTATGACGGCCTTTCATCTGCCGCAGGTAGTCTTCGGACACGGGTGGCCCAGATCATGTGCCCCGAGCCGGCCGGAAGGTTGTAGGTCCCGGGCGTGCGCGGCCGCGGACTGCCCGCCCGCGTCGTCGCCCTGCATCCCCTCTCCCCTTCGGTCGTCGTCCAGCCCGCCCTCACAAGCGCGGGCCGTGCCCGCGTCGTCGGGTATGTCCCGGCCGTGCCGGGCCGCCAGACCCCTGGTACACGGCCGGGAAGCTGGTGTCCGCAGCCGCGATGAGCGGGCCAGGAGGGGCTCATCGGCGAGCGTTTTGGCGCCGCCCCGGACGAGAACCTCGACCAGGTCGTCCGGGTGAAGCCGCGGCAGCGCGGAACCCAGCTGGCGGCGCAGCCGCGACCAGGTGGTCGTGGACTGCTCGGGGCGGCCTTCTTCGGCGCGCCCCGCACGGCGGCCGCCACTTCGCTGACCTTGGCGTCGGACAGCCGGTCCGGCTCGCGGCGCGTCGCGCGGCGCGGGCGATCCATGCGTCGGCCTCCTGCCGTTCGACATGTGTCACCTCGTCACCGGCCTGCTCCAGCAGAGCGCTCAGCTTGCGTGCTTCGCGGGTGAGGCCCTGCCCGTGCAGACGGCGCAGATGGCAGATGACGGAGCGAGGAACGGACCCTGTGGTGGGCCGACCGTGCTGAGGCCACACGCGCGGCGGGGGGATACATGGTGCGGGTCTTGTTGATCCAGGCGTCGACCTTTCCCGCATAGGCGTGGCAGAACAGCCGCTCTGGCGAGCACGGCGCATCTGACCGCAGCCACAGCGAGACGTCCACGGCCAGGACCAACCGGCCGTCGCAAAACCGCCTACGACGCGAACCCCCGTCGGCTCAGTACGTGGCGGAGATCCGGGTGCGCAGATGTGCGCTGCTCTCGAGTTCGTCCACGAAAGCGGCCGCGTAGTCCTCGGCGCTGATGCGGCTGTGGCCCTCGGCGTCACTCAGCAGCTGGTCGCCGCCGATGCGGAAGTTGCCGGTCCGTTCGCCCGGGGCGATCTCGGCAGGCGGGGACACGTAGGTCCAGTCGAGATCGTCGACCGTGCGGTAGAAGGCGAGGACGTCGCGGTGCGCGAGGGCTTCGCCGCGGAGGTCGGCGGGGAAGTCGGGCTGGTCCACCAGCGCCTCGCCGGGCGCCACCTCCAGACTGCCCGCACCGCCGACCACGACGAGCCGGGAGACATTGGCTGTGCGGGCGGCGTCGACCACGGCGCGGTTCAGGGCGAGGAAGGGCTCCCTCGGGTCGCTGCCGTCGCGCGGCGGTACCAGGGCGGAGGCGACCGCGTCGTGCCCCGCGGCAAGGGCGGCGACCCGGGGTGTATCCGCCGCGTCCGCGGCGGTCGAGGCCACGCCCGGGACGGGAGCCTCTCCGGAGCGGCTGACGCACGTCACCTGGTGGCCTCGGGCGGCGGCCTCGGCGGCGATACGGCTGCCGACCATGCCCGTGGCGCCCAGCAACACGATCTTCATGTGCGGCTCCTGTTGTACGCGCCGAGGTCCCGGCGGAAGCCCAGCTTCTCGTAGAAGGCCTTGGCCCGGTCCGTGTCGGAGACGGGCACCACGATGACTTCGAGCTTCAGGTCCATGGGGTTGTGTCCTTGCGCTGAGCGGTGGGGCTGTCCGTACCGTGTCCGTTCACCGCTCAAACCGACGCGGGACATTCGGCGGATGGGTCCGGCGGCGGCCCTGGTCCATTCGGGCACCCTTCGCCACGGCGTCGAGCCAGTCGCCTGACCCGGACCGTCACCGACCTACCACGACGGCGGCACGGACACGGGCAGGAGGCAGGAACATCCGCGTCAGGAAGCGACCCCTTTATCTGTGGCAAGGGGGAAGCAGTGCCCATCGTCGTACAGCTGCCCACCAAGGCGATGACTGTCCGGGGCGCGGCGGGCATTCCTCGATTGTCTGTTTAGTTCAAGATGTACCCGGAGGCGGAGTGCGAGAGAAGGGCGGGATCACTATGCGAATCGCCGTTGCCGGCGCGACCGGGAACATCGGAGCCCTTACCGTAGCCGCCCTGGAGCGGGCAGCACACGACGTCGTTCGCATCAGCCGCTCGCTCGGTGTGGACCTGACCACCGGCGACGGCCTCGACGCCGCCCTGACGGGCGTCGAGGCCGTCGTCGACGCCACCAGCTACACGGGGGCGGACCGGGACGCGGCAGTGGCGTACTTCGGCACCGCCACGCAGAACCTGCTCGCTGCCGAGAAGCGGGCAGGGGTCCGTCACCATGTGCTGCTCTCGATCGTTGGGGTCGATCGTGTTGTAGGCAACGCGCACTACGCCGGCAAGCGGGAGCAGGAGCGCCTCGTGACCGAGGGCCCGGTGCCGTGGACAATCGTTCCGGCCACCCAGTTCCACGACTTCGCCGCGACGGTGACGGGCTGGACCGAGCAGGACGGCGTCGCCACGATCCCACCGCTGCTCGTACAGCCGATCGCGCCCGAGGACGTGGCCGATGTTCTCGCCGAGATCGCCACGGGCGCGCCGCAGGGGCGTTACCGCGATGTCGCCGGCCCGGATCTGCAGGACCTGGTGGACATGGCCCGGCGTACCAACGACGCGCGCGGCCACGCGGTCAAGCTCGTGCCGACGTGGTCGTCGGTGCTCGGCCCGGAGATGGCCGGTGACGTATTGCTGCCCGGCGAGGGCGCCCGCATTGCGCCGACCACCTTCGACGAATGGCTCGCGAGGCAGCGATAGGGCCGCTGGGGAGGTCCCGCTACCGCCCCGGGTGGGCCGGACTGACCTCATGGGCGGGCAGCCGGCCAGGCGCCGCAGGTCGCTCAGGAGATCCCGCCCGCGGCGGTGGGCGCCCGGGCCGGATCGGACCCGGCGCAGCAGCGGCGGCGTGGCGGGAGGGGAGGTGCGGCTGCGGTAGATCTTCGGTCCGCGCACGGGGGCAGCCGCGTCCCGGTGCTCCCAGCCGGCCTTCCGCTTCTGTTCCTCCAGGAACGTGCCCGCAGCCAGGATGACTGTCCTCCTCCTTGCTGCGGTCGGCACCCGCCGACACCTCGGCCTGCGCCAGCATCGCCCGCACCTGGACCGTCCCGTGGACCTGCGCGGCCTGCTGCAGTTGGTCGAACAGGTTCCGGCGCGCCTTGGCCTGCTGTTCCAGCCAGGCACGAGCCTCCTCGATGGCACCGGACAGCGCTTCGGCGCCCGGGCACGGGGAGACGGCTGCCAGCTCGCAACACAGAGAAGTGACGGCCAGCACCGAACCAGACTGCAGCGCCGCCACCCACAGCTGGAACGCCCGGGGCGTCAGCCAGTGCGCGTTACTCGTCCTCGCGTGCGCGCTCCGCGCTTCGGCCACGTGGACCTGGCCCCCAAAGCGGCCCCGCACCGCCCGTGTCACCACCGGACTGCGGGCCATCACGCCCACGGACACCGCCCAGCCGTACAGACGGGTCCACGCCGCCAGGCCGCAGTGCCACCGGCCCCCGCCCACCCGCGCCGGATTGCGCGGCGAGCGCGTCCGCCAGTGGTCGGCGGATGGCATGGGGAGGCACAAGCGTTGCCGGTTGTCGTCGATATTGCCGAGCCGCTTGATCACCAAGTGCTACCCAAAGCCGTCGATAAACGTTGGCCGGTCCCGTCTGCCAAACCACGTGACGCCGTGCTGTGGCGCGGCTGCCAACCGGTTACGTCCGCCCTAGCATGGAACCTAGGGCAGGAAAGAGAAGCCACCGCGTGCACCTCGTGATGCGCATGCGGTACGTCACCGGGCAGGTGCCACCCGCGCCCTCGCCACTTCTGATCGAGCCGACCGTTCCCAGTGCCGAACATCGCCCACCCGGAGGCGCGGCAATCCCAGAAGGGCATGGGCGCCACGGAAGACCGGAAGGGCAAGACCGATGCCTCCCACACATCCACCCGACTTCGAGCACGCCATCCACACCGCCAACATCTGGCTGAAAGCGGTGTCCGAAGCCCTGGGCACCGAGGACCGCCACCTCGCCCACCGGGTGCTGCGCACCTGGCTGCACACGCTCCGCGACCGGGTCACCATCGACGTGGCCGCCCACTTCGCCGCGCAACTCCCCGACCTGCTGCGGGGCGCCTACTACGACGGCTGGGACCCCAGCACCGTACCGATCAAGTACGACCGCGAAGGCTACGTGAACCGCTTCGTCCAGGAGGCCAAGGTCACTGCCGAAGAAGTGCCCCGGATCGTTCCCGCGGTCACCGCCGTCGTACGCGAACACGTCTCGCCCGGGCAACTGGAGGCGGCACTGGAGCAACTTCCGCACGACATCCGCGCACTCCTCCTCCAATCGCCTGCCTGACCGAACTCTACGCACGAGCCAGGTACCAGCATGGCGACGCCCCGGCAAGGCGGGAACCAGAACCTGACGGTCACTCAGAGTGGCAACTTCCTTGCGCCGCTCAGTCATCAGGCGCAGCTCGTTGACCGGCACAAAGTCAACGACGAGCACTCCGGCACGGGAGCGTCCGGTTGAAGAACCAACGTGTTGCACATCACCGGCGTGACGACAGATGCCCTACAGCCTGATCGCCCCGCCGAGTAACGGCCCGGGCCCGTCATCACCTCGTCAGGGAGCACGACATGACGCAGAACCGTTCCCCTCAACCCGATGCCGCGCCCGGGCCGGAGGCCCGACTGAGCCGGCTGGAAGAACAGGTCGCGACCCTGGCCGAGGCCGTCCGGGCACTCGCCCGTGGCTTGGAGAACATCCCGTCGGAGGACGTTCCGCCCGAGGAAGCGGCACACGGCGCACGACTCGCCCACGAACTCCTGCTCGCCCAGGGCCTGTAGACGCACCGTCGCGCCGGAGAAGACAGAGTCGGCCGCGGTGACCGGCGCCTGCACCGGCCGGTACCGGGGTCGACATGCCGATAAGAAACCACCGGAGTCGGCGATGACGCATGCACAAGGACGTAAACCCATCGTGGCCGGCGTCGACCCCGATCCCGGCAAACGCACGGCGCTCGCCTGGGCCGCCGACGAGGCGAACCGGCGCCGCCTGCCCCTGCTGCTGGTCCTCGCGCAGAACGTGCCGACCCCCGGGTACCGCCCGACGGGCGGGCGGCCGTCCTGGGAGGAGTGGAACGAGGCGCTGCACGTGACGGGGGATCGGGTGCTGAAGGAGGCGGTCGCCTTCGTCGAGTCCCGGCATCCGCAGGTGCGGGTGACCGGGCTGCTGGCGGAGGGGCATCCGGCGTGGGTGCTGCGCGAGCAGGCGCAAAACGCCACAGAGGTCGTGCTCGGTTCCTGGCAGCTGAGCGCTGTCCGGGAGCTCTTCACCTCCGCCGCCGTCGCCCTCCCGCTCATCGCCCACGCGCCCTGCCCCGTGGTCGTCGTACCGGAGCCGGAACACAGCGCCCAGCCGCAGCCGTACTTCGTGGTAGGGGTCGACGGCAGCCCTCAATCCGCGGCCGCCGTCGACTTCGCCTTCGAGGAGGCCGCCCTGCGCGGCGCGGCCCTGCGGGCCCTGTACGTGTGGCACCCTCCACGGCTCGGGGTCCTCGATGAGGACGCGGCCGTCCAGGAGTGCCACAGGCTCCTGTCGGAGACGGTTACGGTGCGTACCCCGGCCCATCCGGAGGTGGAACTGCACCACGAGGTCGTGAGAGGCCACCCGGTACAGGTCCTCACCAAGGTGTCCGAAGACGCCCTCGGCCTGGTCGTGGGCACACGCGGGCACGGCGGCTTCACCGGCATGCTGCTGGGCTCCGTCAGTCAGGGCGTACTGCACCACGCACACTGCCCGGTCATCACCGTCCCGCACGACCAGTAGACCGCGGTCAGTGGCGTCGGCGCGCCGGTCGCACTCCGCGTCGGCCTGCCGCGCCACGGCGCGCGCCTGGCCAGGCAACTGCTGGCCTGCTGCCGAGAGCTCACCACGACCGTCCGGGAGCTGGAAGCCGAGATCACCGCCCTCATCAACCGGCTTGCCCCGGCTCTCTTGGAGATTCCCGGCTGCGGAGTTCTCACCGCGGCAAAGATCCTCGGGGAGACCGCCGGGATCACACGCTTCAAGTCCAAGAGCGCCTACGCACGGCACAACGGAACCGCGCCCCTGCCCGTGTGGTCCGGCAACCGAGAACGTCACCGCCTCAGCCGCATGGGAAACCGTCAGCTCAACGTCGATCTGGACGGTGGCCGGTCGGATCAGGGACGTGGCGTTCGCCGCCGCCCCCGAGCAGCTGGCCACCCTGGCCCTGTACCGCCGGGCGAGTCCGATCTCGTCCGCCGGGACGGCAGGTGGTTCCTGCTGGCCACCTGCGAGGTACCCGAGCAGCCCCGGAACGCCGATCCGGCGGACTTCCTGGGCCTCGACCTGGGCATCGTGAACATCGCCACCACCAGTGACGGCGGGATCATGGCCGGACGCGAGCTCAACCGCGCACGGGTGCGGGAACGCACGCTGCACACCAAGCTGCAGAAGAAGAACACCCCGTCCGCCAGGCGCCGTCTGAAGAGGCGCAGGCGCAAGGAGGCGCGGGACATCAACCACAAGATCGCCAAGCATGTGGTGGCCGAGGCAGAACGCACCGGTCGCGGGATCGCCCTGGAAGATCTGACCGGCATCCGCGAGCGGGTACGGCTTCGCAAGCCCCAACGGGCCACCCACTCCAGCTGGTCCTTCCACCAGCTGGGCGCGTTCATCGCGTACAAGGCCCGCCGGGCGGGGGTGCCGGTGGTGTGCGTCGATCCGGCGTACACCTCCCGCACCTGCGCCGAGTGCGGCCACTGGGAGTTGTGGCGACGCGGGGCCCAGTCAACGGCCCCCGCCCCACCATCGGAGCGCACGCGCCGGGGCGGGGGGTGGACGCAAACGCAGCATCACCGCCAGTGATGTCCGTTGTGCAAGCCCGGTGCCTTAGAAGCCGTATCTCAACCGAACGCGATCCCTTGATTTCTGCTGGTCAGGCATGGTTTCGCTCGGGGTGAGGGAGGCATGCGGCGTCTTGTGTCCGCTTCATGACCGAGGGGTGCGCGGTGGCGTCGGTGCTGGGAATGCTGGAGGAGCGGGAGGCGGCTGCCCGCGTGCGGGTGGAGGGTCTGCGGGAGGAAGCCGCGCGGTTGGCTGAGGTGTTGGAGGCCGCGGAGATCGAGCTGGACCGGCGAGTGATCGCGCGGGAGGAGTTGGTCGAGGCCCTGGCCGCGTCCGCGGCCGAGGCGACTGCCGTGACCGAGGCGGAGCAGGAAACGGCGTGCTCACCGGTGCCGGTGCCGGGCTCGACGGTGCCGCCCTGGCGGGACGGGCTGACGGTGTCGGTGCTGGCACCGGACTACCAGCGGATTCTGGGCGTGCTGGAGGAGCGGCGGTCAGCGGGCAGGGGGCCGGCGAAGGCCAAGGAGATCGCGGTGGGGCTGGGCCTGGGGACGACGCCGGCGAAGGTCGAGGGGGTGCGCTCGAAGGCCAGGCGCTTGGCAGAGCGGGGGTGGCTCCTGCAGGAGACGTCGGGGATGTTCAGCGCCGGCCGGCGGCCCGTGGACGTGCCAGACGCCGGCCCATCCGCGTAACCATCGACCACCGGATCATCGCCTCGCTGGAAGCGGGCAGAGTCTCGTAATCACGGGCCAGACGGCGGGAGTTCATCAACCACGCGAACGTGCGCTCTGCCACCCAGCGTCTGGGGAGCACCACGAACCCTGTCATGTCGTCGGTGCGCTTGACGATCTCCAAGGTCAGGGCGAGTTTGTCCCGGCACCAGCCAACGAGGCCGCCGGTGTAGCCGCCGTCGGCCCAGACGAGGGTGATGTCGCGGTGCAGACGGCGCAGCCGCTGCAGCAGGCCCGCCGCGGCGTCCCGGTCGCCGATGTTCGCGGCGGTGACCGCGACGACCAGGAGCAGGCCGAGGCAGTCGGTCACGATGTGCCGCTTTCGCCCGGGCACCTTCTTCCCGCCGTCGTAGCCGCGTGAGGAGGCCGGCACCGTCGCGGCGGCCCGCACCGACTGCGCGTCGATGATCCCCGCCGTGGGCTCGGCCTCACGGCCCTCGCGCTCACGGACCGTCCCACGCAGCCGGTCATGGAACTCGGCGATCAGCCCGTGCTCGCGCCAGCGGCGGAAGAAGGCGTAAACCCGGCCCCATGCGGGGAAGTCCGCGGGCATCGCCCGCCACGAGATCCCGCCCGCGACCAAATAGCGGATCGCGTCCAGCATCTGGCGGTGGCAATAGCCCTCGGGCTGCCCGCCTCTGCCCTGCAGCCAGGCCGGCACCGGCAGCAAAGGCCGGACCTCCGCCCACTCCGCGTCCGTCATGTCCGACGGATACCGGCGCACCCGATCGGGATGATCGGCCGCGTTGCCGTACACGTGCGCGAGGCAATCACACGATGGTGCAGCCGAGTTGAACTGGACGGGCTCGGACGCGTACAACAACGACACCAGGGCCTCCCGGCATTGCTCGGTTAGATTCGCATCCCCGAGCTACCGAGAGGCCCTGTCTTCATGCGCGTACAACGGGAAGATCACCCCGGCGGGAAACCTGTTCGACCCGCACGTTCCATGATCGGTTGAGATACGGCTTCTCAGCGCAGGCAGTTGACATACCGCTGGTTGATCACCTGGAACAGGGCCGAGGCGCCGTCGCCGGGCAGCGGGAGGTAGCCGAGTTCATCGATCACCAGCAGGCGGGGGCCCGCGAAGAACCGCATGACGCTTGCCCAGCGGCCTTCGATGGCGGCCTTGTGGCACTTCGCCGCCAGTTCGGCCGCGGTGATGAAGTAGACGCGGTGGCCGGCAGACGGCAGAGCGGGCAACTCATACGCGAGCCGTCGGCTTGGCGTCTTCGTCCAAGTCGTCCGGCATCCACACCGAACCGGATGACGTAAGGGGTACGGGCAGCGCGGCTGGCCTGGGGAACCTGCTGGGAGACGGCCGGACGGCTGACGGGCAGGGTGTGGGCCAGTTCGTGCCGCCTGCGGACGCACGACCCGATCCGATCGTTTGCGCAGCGTGAGCATCAGGCGGACTCTGGACCTGATGAATCGGGCCGGTGAGGGCGTCATGAGCTACCCAGGGAAGGCGAGCGGGGACACCGACTTCCGTGGCCCGCTGGACGTGACGAAGGCTGCCACATTTGTGGTTGACTGCCAGGACATCGTCATCGGCTGGAGTCCTGCCGCGCAGGAGCTCCTCGGTTATCGCCCGACGGAGATCATCGGACGGCCCGTCGGCGCATTCCTGACGTCCACGGCAGCATCCGATCCCCCATCGGCCGAGCCGCTCGCCGCGAGCCCCGCCGACGCGCCGGCCCTGTCTTTCCCGAAGCGCGACCTGCAGATCGCCGTCCACCGTGACGGTCACCGTCTGCAACTCGTCACCGCGGTTTGTCACCTTGCCGGAACCGGGGCGGCACAGCGCGTCGTCGTGGCGGCCGGCCGTGAGCAGTTCGTGGAATGGGAGTCCCGGCTGGCCATGCTGGACGGTCTGGCCACCCAGTCGCCTCTGGGCTTCGCCATCT
Organism: Streptomyces flavusporus; assembly: GCF_046267975.1. Taxonomy (NCBI): domain Bacteria; kingdom Bacillati; phylum Actinomycetota; class Actinomycetes; order Kitasatosporales; family Streptomycetaceae; genus Streptomyces; species Streptomyces flavusporus. Next base: position 229,101 of record NZ_CP176503.1, read on the forward strand.
ATGACACCGAGCGCCGTCTCGTCTGGTGCAACGCCGCTTCCGAGAAGGAGCTCGGGCGGCCGCTCGCGGAACTCCGGAGCGGGCTGGCCGACGAGCTGTACCCCAGGGGCAGAGTCGTGACACCGGGCTATCCGCAATCGCTGGATGCGGTCATGCGCCAGGTGCTGGAGACCGGGGAGCCGATCCTCGATCTGCACTTTCTCGGAGAGCAGCCCAGCGACCCCGGGAGGGTCCACCTGTGGTCCTGTTCCTATTACCGGCTGCAGGACTCGGACGGCCAAGTGCTCGGGGTGTGCGAGGACGCGTTCGACATCTCCGATCGCTACGAGGCGCAGCGGCAACTGAATCTGCTGGTCGAGGCCGGCCGCCGGGTCGGCACCACGCTGGACGTGATCGCCACGACCGACGAGTTGGCCGCGGTGGCGGTGCCCGAGTTCGCCGACGCCGTCGAGGTCGACCTCGCTCCGGCGGTGCTGGAAGGCGAGGTGCCGGGCGTTACGGGCCCGACGGGGGTCGAGCTGATCCGCGCCTCCTCCCGCTCTGGCCCGACGCACTCCGCCGGGGCGCTGAACCGTCACCCGCATCCGGTGGAGTACGCGAACGGCTCGCCGCAGCACCGCAGCCTTGCCTCGGGCGGGCTGGTGCTCGAGGACGACACCCTGGTCGTGCCGTTGCGCGCCGGTGGCACGGCCCTGGGTCTCGTCACCTTCATCCGCCACAGCGGGTCGGGAATCTTCGACCGTGCTGCCGTCGCGGTGGCGGACGAGCTGGCCGCCCGGGCCGCGGTGTCCATCGACAACGCCCGCCGCTACACGCGCGAACGCGCCGCAGCCCTGGCTCTCCAGCGGCAGCTCCTGCCGCAGTATCTGCCACCGAACTCGGCGGTCGAAGTGGCTCATCGCTATCTGCCCACGGACGATCTCAGCGGCGTCGGCGGCGACTGGTTCGACGTCATCCCGCTGTCCGGAACGCGTGTGGGGCTCGTGGTGGGGGACGTGGTGGGCCATGGTCTTCACGCGGCGGCCACCATGGGACGGCTGCGTACGACGGTGCGGGCGCTCGCGCCCATGGACGTGCCCCCCGACGAACTCCTCAAACGGCTCGACGATCTGGTGGGACAGTCGGCGGGGGCCGGTGCGGACCCCCTCGGAGCAGCCGTCGACGACGACGTCGCCACCGGGGCCACCTGCCTCTACGCGACCTACGACCCCGTGTCACGGCGCTGCACGATGGCCCGCGCGGGCCACTTGCCGCCCGCGGTCGTGGAGCCGGGCGGACGTGTCAGCTTCCCGGATCTGCCGGCCGGCCCGCCCCTGGGGCTCGGCGGGCTGCCCTTCGAGTTCCTCGAGGTCGAACTCCCGGCGGGCAGCCTGCTGGCCCTCTTCACGGACGGCCTGGTCGAGTCGCGTGAGCGGGACATCGGCAAGGGGCTGGACACACTGGCGAGGGTCCTCGGCGAGGACTCGAGTTCCCTGGAGGATCTCTGCGACCGTGTCATCGCCGAGCTCCTTCCCGGCAGTACGACCACTGACGACACGGCTTTGCTGCTGGTTCGTACCCGCGAGCTCGACAGCCGCAGGGTCGCCGCCTGGAGCCTGCCGGCCGACCCGATCGCAGCCGGCCAGGCGCGAGAGATGGTCGCCGGCCGACTGAGCGACTGGGGACTGGACGAACTCGTGTTCACCACCGAGCTGATCGTCAGCGAGCTGGTCACAAATGCCGTGAAGCATGCGGAGGGCCCGCTCCACCTGCGGCTCATCCGCGACAGCACCCTCGTCTGCGAGGTGGCGGACACGGGGCACACGGCCCCGCATCTGCGTCACAGCGCGGACGACGACGAGGGAGGGCGCGGGCTGTTCATCGTGGCCCAGCTGGTCCTGCGGTGGGGGACGCGCTACAGCCGCGACGGCAAGTCCATCTGGACGGAGCAGACCCTGCCCTCGGCCTGACCACGTCGTGCCGGGGCCCGCGCCCACGAAGAGTCCTGCTCAGCGTTTCCGTGCGCGGGCGGGAGCAAATCGAATTTCTGCCGAGCCCGGTGACGAGCAGCGGCAGGTCGATGTTTGTCCCTGTCGAGGCGGAGCGTTCCGTACAGGTTGACGTTCGACCAGAACAGCGCGGTCAGTCCGCGCCGGTCCTCATCCGAGAGCTTCCTCACCCAGGTCGGTTCGCCGAGGGCCTGCTGAAGTCGAGCACGATCCTCACAACCAACGTCGGCATCGCCAAAACGCCCTTGTTCCGGAGAACTCGTGCAAGGTGCTGCCGAAACTTCACAGGTTCGGCGGCGACCCTGTGCCGTCGGCGCCGTGGTTGAAGGCTCCGTCGGTGAGGACGGGCACGATCGCGCTGGCGTCGAGCTCCGTGGCGATGGCCACGTCGTCGGCGAAGCCGCTCCGGGCCAGTTCAATGCCCGAGGAACAGGCGGCCACGGCACTCATGACATCGGCGGTCTGCATGAAGCAAGCCCGCGCTGCAGCCGCCTCGTAGGACAGCGGGCCAACTCCTCGTGACTCCAGTTCGGCGATGATCGCCCCGGCACCCAGCAAGTCCTCCAGCGCAGGTCGCAGGTTTCCGTCCGGCCACCGCTCACCAGCAGCGATCACCACGACGGGACGTTCCGCAGTTCCGTAGCCGTGCCGGGCCAGCCATCGTCCGACAGCGGTGGCGTTACGCAGACAACCCGCCACCACCGTCGAATCGCCTGCCGCCGCGGCGATGGCGGATCCGTTGGGTGAAGGCAGCACGAGTCGAGGGATGAACGGGGCTTGCCGGAGGGCTGCCGGAGACAGCGACCACGGTGACGTCGAGGTGGCGGCTCGCCGCCCCATGGCCAGCGCCGCCGTCTTGTTCTGGGCAAACGCTGCCGCCGTCTCGTCGCGCCAGGCATAGGGAAAGACCTGGATCCCTGCTTCGACGGCGACGGTCACCGACGTCGTGAACGACAGCACGTCGACCACCACCAGGCAGGCGACGTCCTGCGCCATCTGCTGGGCACCGGTGGGGCCCCACTCGAATCGGACGCCGTTCTCTTGTTGCAGGAACCAGTCGCTCATGGTGGTCGAGTCTGGCACCGATTGGATCAACGGGGAGGGCTGTCCGGTGTTCGCGGGCCGGGCAGGCGCCCGTGGTCGACGTGGTTGGCGAGGTAGATCAGGGTGGCCTGCGGGTCCATGCCGAAGGCTGCGGCGACGAGCTCGGGGTCCATGGGGTTCACCAGGTTGAGGAGGTGGGTGCTGCGGATCGTCCGGGGCGGGTATGCGCAGCCGTCAAGAACGTGGGAGAGCCGGGCAGTTGGGGCCGGGCTTCGCCCAGCCTTCGTTCCTTTGGTGACCATCACGTGCGGGTTGGCCGCCGGCCATGCCTCGCGGTGGGCCAGGCAGCGTTGCAGCACGGTCCAGGAGGCCGGGTCCAGCGGGAAGGAATGGGGTCGCTTGCCGAGCCGGACCGTCTGGGCCGCCGGATCGATGTCGGTGATCTGCAACAGACGGACCTCTGTGCCGGAGGCTCCGTGCAGCGGGGTTGACGAGACGGAACGTATCGTCTAGTTTCTGGTTCGTCGGAGAGCAGCTGGTGCTCCTTCTGCTTGCCGCACGATCCTGTTCGCCTAGCAAAGGACTGCTCTTGCATCCTGCTCCTGCCGGCACCACCGTGACTGCTCCTCCTCTCACCACGTCTCAGCTTGCTCTTGCCGAAGTGACCAAGCGCTATGGCGACCGCATTGTGCTGGACCGCGTGTCTCTCACTGCCCGGCCGGGCGAGAAGGTCGGGATCGTCGGGGACAACGGCTCTGGGAAGTCCACGCTTCTGCGGCTGCTCGCAGGGCAGGAGCCGGTCGACAACGGCAGCCTGACCGTCACAGCACCAGGCGGCATCGGCCACCTTCGCCAGACTCTCGATCTGCCCGATTCGGCGCGCGTGGGCGATGCCGTGGACCACATGCTCGGCGAACTGCGCGCCCTGGAACGCCGTATCCGGACCACGGAGACGGCGCTGGGCACGGCCGGCCCCGCCGAGTTCGAGCACTACGCCGCCCTGGTGGCCGAGTTCGAGGCACGGGGTGGACACGAAGCGGATCGCCGTGTCGAGGTGAGCCTGCGCCGACTTGGCGAGCACGCGCCACTGGATCGCACACGTCCGCTGAGCACCCTCTCCGGAGGGCAGCGCTCCCGGCTCGCGCTCGCCGCGACCCTGGCCTCCGCCCCCGAACTGCTGCTGCTCGACGAGCCGACCAACAATCTGGACGACGAGGCCGTGGCCTGGCTCGAAGGCCATCTGCGCCGCCATCGAGGCACAGTGATCGTGGCCACGCACGATCGGGCGTTCCTGAATCGCGTCACCTCCACCGTGCTGGAAGTGGACCACGATCAGCACACGGTACGGCGCTACGGAAACGGATACGCCGGCTTCCTCGCCGCCAAGGCGGCGGCTCGGGCCCGTTGGGCGTGGGATCACGAGCAATGGCGCAATGAGGTCGCCCGACAGGAACGCCTCGCCGACTCCAGTATCGGATTGCTGGCCGAGATCCCCCGCAAGGGGCCGTGGGCCTTCAGCGGCGCCGGCGCTTTCCGAGCGCGCTCGCGGGCCCACGGCGCACAAAGCCGCATCCGTAACGCACGCGAGCGGTTGCAACGGCTCACGGAGCACCCCGTGGCGCCGCCTCCGCAACCGCTGCGGTTCACAGGCCGCGTCGAAGGCACGTCAACCGTCGAGGAAACATCAACGGCAACGCACCTGGAAGGCGTCCTGGTCAAAGGGCGGTTGTACGTCCCGTCCCTGAAACTCGCCTCTGGCGACCGACTACTCGTCACCGGCCCCAACGGTGTCGGCAAAAGCACCCTTCTCCAACTGCTGGCAGGGGAATTGACGCCTGACGCCGGTATCGTTCGCCGACCGCGGCGGGTCGGATTCCTACGTCAGCAGAGCGCGCTCGATACCGCCTTCGATGACCGAACGCTGCTCGCGGCATTCGCTGCCGACAGGGCGGGGCAGCCCGACGAGCACGCCGACGAACTGCTTGCGCTCGGCCTGTTCCACGCCGTCGACCTCGCTGTCCCCGTACGGGCGCTGTCCGTGGGGCAGCGCCGCAAGCTCGAACTGGCCCGGCTCGTGACGGCCGGCCCACTCGATCTGCTGCTGCTCGACGAACCGACGAACCATCTGGCCCCCGCCTTGGTGGAGGAGATCGAGGCAGCCCTGACCCGCTACACCGGCACGCTGGTCGTGGTGACGCACGACCGGCTCCTGCGCGAACGCTTCCACGGGCCCCGCCTGGAACTACCCATGGCCGCCGAGAAGGCGCGCCAGAACTGACGACCTTGAGCCGCCCAGCCGTCCGCGCCGAATGGCCACTCAAGGGCGGGACGTACGCGACCTGCCGGGGGTTCTCCGACACGAGAGATCCTGGCGACGAGCGGCTTCATCCCGGCTGACGGTTCTTTCCCGGCTCGCCGCCTCCCGGTCCGTCCTTGATCCGCCGGACACGCCCCACCCCGGTGTGACTGATTCCCAATGATGTTCGTCAACGGGTGGGCGTAAGGTTCCGCGCATGCAATCGCTGATCGCTGCCCTCCGCGAGCACGACGAAGCTGCCCGTTTCCTCGCTTGGCCGGGCGATTTCGACCTGGACCGAGGCGACCATGTCGAGGATGTCCACCTCGCCTCGGGCGCCGTGCTGGAGGGATTCGCCGGCGACGGCGCCGGGGGCACCTTCTTCTTCTGCGGCGAAGGTGGCGAGGAACGTCCTGTCTTGTACGCGGACTCCGAAGGAGGTGCGGCGCTGGTTGCGATCGGCCTGCCCGAACTCCTACGGCTCCTGCTGGTCACCCCATGGTGGCGCGACTGCCACACGTTCACCACAGAGGAAAGTCGTCAGCTCGCGGCCGAGTACTTGGAGGACATGCCAGACCTCGTGGCCCGACGGGACCGTGCCGCCGCGGCCCTTGGCCTTGTCCTTCCCACTGAAGGGGACGTCTTGGCCCGCTTGCGGGAGATTGCGCTCGGGGTCGGAAAGGACTTCGTCCTCATCTTCACGCCTGAGGGCGAGCCTTACGATCCTCTCTTCAAGGACTGAGACGCATCATCAGCCGGCAGCGAGACCGTGCTGAGGTGGCTGAGCCGCGAAGGTCCGTTGATCACGGATGAGCGCCCACAGGACGTCGAGGCGGCGGCTAGTAGGGCTTTGTTAGGTACCCCGATTGATCATCGTCAGGTAGATTGTGATGTTCTGTCAGGTGTGACACCTGAGGAGATGGAGACGGTCCGCCCGCGCCTGGAGGCGTTCGCGGCGGAGATGCTCGGTTCGCTGGCGCGTCGGGACCAGCGGGCCAAGGGCGAGCTGTATCTGCGCGGGCTGATGCTGGACGGCAAGCGCAAGTCCATGCAGCCGATGGCCGAGCGCCTGGGCGTGGACCACCAGCAGCTGCAGCAGTTCGTCTCATCGTCCACCTGGGACTACTCCAAGGTCCGTGAGCGGCTGGCCCGTTGGGCTGCCGCGCACATTTCTCCCGAGGCGTACGCGATCGATGATGTCGGCTTCCCCAAGGACGGCTACGACTCACCGGGGGTGGCGCGGATGTACTGCGGCGCCCTGGGTAAGCGCGGCAACTGCCAGGTCGGCGTCAGTGTGAACCTGGTCAGTGACCGTGCGTCATCGGCTGTCGACTGGCGCCTGTTCCTGCCCGAGAGCTGGGACGACACCAAGTACGGCGAGGACGCGCTGATGGCCGAGGCGATCCGGCGCCGCCGCGCCAAGGCGGGAATCCCGGACACCGAGCGGCACCGGGAGAAGTGGCGCCTGGCGCTGGACATGCTCGACGAGGTGCGCGACAACTGGGAGTTGCCCGACCTTCCGGTCGCCGCCGACGCCGGATACGGCGACGCCACCGGCTTTCGCGAGGGCCTGACCGAGCGCGGCCTGACCTACGCGGTCGCGGTCAAAGCCACCACGACCGCGCACCCCGGCAATGCCACACCCCAACGCCCGCCGTACTCCGGGCAGGGCCGCCCTCCCGTGTCCGCCTACCCCCAACCGCACACCACCCTGCGCGCCCTGGCCCTGGCCGTCGGCCGAGCGGCCACCCGCACCGTCACCTGGCGCCAGGGCAGCAAGGCCACCAGACGCAACCCGAACGCCGAGATGCGCTCGCAGTTCCTGGCCCTGCGGGTCCGACCGGCCAACCGCACCATCCGCCGCGCCGCCGACGGCTCCCTGCCCGACTGCTGGCTGCTCGTCGAGTGGCCACCCGACTCCGCCGAGCCAACCGACTACTGGCTCTCGACGCTTCCCGCCGACACCCCACTGCGCGAACTGGTACGAATCGCCAAGATCCGATGGCGAGTTGAGCACGACTACCGCGAGCTCAAGGACGGTCTGGGCCTGGACCACTTCGAGGGCCGCAACTACCTCGGCTGGCACCGCCACGTCACCCTCGCGTCCCTCGCCCAGGCCTTCTGCACCATGCTCAGGCTCGACCCAAAAGCCCCTGCGCCGGCCTGACCCTCTACGCGGTCCTCCGCGAACTCCAGGCCCTCCTGGCCACCTGGACCGGCGCCTGCTCGATATGCGGCCAACCCGCACCAGCACCCGAACCCCACCACAGGACCTAACAAAGCCCTACTAGGAGCATGGGTCAGTAACGGGTTGGCTGCAGCCGAGGCTGGAGCGAGGGGTCTCGGCTGGGCCTTGGGGCTGGCCTAGGCTGCTGGCCATGAATCCGGCCATGACCAGCGGTGTGACCACTGCGCCCGCCATCCTTGACGCCATGGAGCTGACTTCCGATCCGGAGCTGGAGGTCCGGTTCGCGGAGTCGGCCCACCAGATCCTGGCAGACCTGGTCAGTGGAGGTGCCGCGCTGGGCTGGGTCGAACCACCCTCGCGGGATGAGGTGGCGGAACTTCTCGGCGACGTCGTCTCTGCGGTGCAGGCCGGGGATGCGGCCCTGCGTGCCGCTTACCTCGACCGTCGGCTTGTCGGGTTGGGGTACTGGCTCCGCTACGCCCGACCGACCCATCGGCCACACGCCGATCTGGAGAAGATCGCGGTAGATGCTGCTGCCCATGGTCGTGGCGTCGGTCGGGCGCTGACCGCTGCCTTGATCGCTGACGCCCGGGAGGCGGGTATCGAGGTCCTCACCCTGGACGCCCGTGGCGACAACACCAATGCCCTGCACCTCTACCGGTCGCTGGGCTTCACCGAATACGGCCGTCTCCCCGACTTCGTCGCCGTCGGCGAACACCGCTACGACAAGGTCTTCTACATGCTGGACTTCCGCCAGCAAGGCTGACCACTGCCACGCACGAAGGCCCGGCAGCGACCCGCCGGCGCTTCGCGATCTTTCATGCGAGATGATCACGATATGCGTGGTGGGGATGGACTGTTCGAGGTCGAGCCGGTCGGGAAGAAGCGGTCTGGAGGCCGTCCGGCGGCGGTGGACAAGACGTTTCGGGCCTTCGCCCCGCACCAGGTCCTGCTGCTGCCTCCGTCGCTGGACGACTGGCTGCCCGAGGGCCACCTCGCCCGGTTCGTCGCCGACCTGGTCGACGAGGTGCTCGACCTCTCGCCGGTGCTGGCGGACTACACCGACAAGCGCGGCTACCCGCCCTACGATCCCCGGCTGATGCTGCGGCTGCTGATCTACGGCTACACCACCGGCGTCCGCTCCTCGCGGGCGATCGAGCGCAAGTGCACCGACGACGTCGCGTTCCGGTTCCTGGCCGCCGACCAGGCCCCGGACTTCCGCTCGATCTCACGGTTCCGCCGCCGCCACCTGGACGCGCTCGCCGACCTGTTCACCCAGTCGCTGCACCTCGCGCAGAAGCTCCGCATGGTCAAGATGGGCCGCGTCGCCCTGGACGGCACGAAACTTCAGGCCAACGCCTCCAAGCACAAGGCGATGAGCTACGGCCGCCTGGTCGACAAGGAGGAGCGGATCGAGGCCGAGACAGCAGCCCTGGAGACCCAGGCCCAAGCGCTGCTGGCCGACGCGCAGGCCACCGACGAAGCCGAGGACCAGATGTTCGGCACCGACGGCAAGGACACCGACCTGCCCGCCGAGCTGGACCGCCGGGAGAAGCGCCTGGCCAAACTGCAGGCCGCTCGCGCGCAGATCGAGGCCGAGGCCGCCGCCAAGGCACGCCGCCACGCCCAGGACAAGGAACGCCGCCGCCAGGAGCGTGGCGGCATCAGCGACGAGCAGGCCGTCACCGACGCCGGGGACAAGGCCGCCGCGAAGGCGCGTCCCAAGCCCAAGGCACAGGCCAACTTCACCGACCCCGAATCGCGGATCATGAAGAACAGCGACGGCGCCTACATCCAGGCATACAACGCCCAAGCCGTCGTGGACGAGAAGCACCAGGTCATCACCGCCGCCGACGTGACGACCAACCCCTCGGACGCGCTGAACTACACCACCATGCTCGACCAGTCCGCGGCGAACACCGGCCGCCACCCCAAGCAGGCGCTGGTCGACGCCGGCTACTGCTCCGAGGCCAATCTCAACGCCGCGATGGACCGTCAACTCGTCTGCGGCACCGACACGTTCATGGCCACCGGACGCCTGGCACACGACGAGCAGGTCCCGCCCGCACCGCGCGGACGGATACCAGCGAACGCCACGCTGAAGGAGCGGATGGCCCGCAAGCTGCGGACCAAGCCCGGCAAGGCCGCCTACAGCCGCCGCAAGGCCATCGTCGAACCCGTCTTCGGCCAGATCATGACCTGCCACAACGGCCGCCAGCTCCTCCTACGCGGCGAAGACGGCGCCCGCGGCGAGTGGCGCCTGCTGGCCGCCTGCCACAACCTCCGCAAGATCTTCCGACACGCCGGAACCGCCGGACTCGCCACCGTGGTCGGCTGATCAGCCGGCCCCCGGCCCCGTCACGGCCCTACCAGGCCGCCCACCTGACGGGCAGAACCTCATCCCGGCCTCACAGGCGCCAACCGGACGACCGCGACTGATCTCACCGCTCACGGCCACCCAACCAGTTACCTGTTACTGACCCACGCTCCTAGCCAGGGCGAGGACCGCCTGCTTGTGGCTCTTTCCCTCAACTCTTTTGGGGTCACAGAAGGCTTTGGACGCGGGGCAGAAACGGGTGGCGAGCTGGGCGGAGGGTCACGTCCCATCATGTGGTGTAGCCGCGATCACGGCGAAGATGCAGGTCGCGCACACCATCAGTCGGCCCGAAACTCATGGTCACCTGACTCGCCATCAGGCAGGGTGTGGTCGCGATGACGGGCGCGGAGGCTCATGGGGCTGGCCTTGGTGAGATCGCCGCTACACCACTCGGCGGGACACCATCCTGCCGCTTCTCCGGATCCTTCAGCGCCGGTCCTCTCCCCGCCATCAGGGCCTCCCGCAGGGAACCGAAGTGCAATCATCAAGCGTCACCTGGGCACACGAGGGTGTGCGCCAGGCGCAGCCCGCAACAGAGTGGGAGCGTCGGTGCTGGTACTCGCCAACGGCGCGGCGTTCGTGATGCCGATCGTGGCCTTGCTGGTGGCCGTCGTCGGCGGAGCCGTGCTTGTCTCGCTGACCGGTCTGGCCATGTGGATGCATTCGTTGTGGCGGCGCCATCGCTGATCTACGTGCCGATTTGCCTGCCAGCTGCGCAGCACCTCGTCGGCCGGATCCGGCTCGTACCGGTCGAACCACTGCCGCACGTACTGCTGCCACTGCGGCGGCCGCTCGCGCATGGGCCGCAGCAGGCACGTCCTCTCCGGCCACCGCAGCACGACCACCCGCGCCCCGTAACGGCGCCGGAAGCGCTCCCGCCGCGCGCTCCGGCGCCGTGGAAATCACCCAGCAGCGGCGCACCTGGTGCCCGCCCAACAGCAGCCGCTCCAGCACCGCGTCCCGCGCCTCGCACACGAACGGCAGGTGCGCGGTCATGTGGTGGCGCGGAGGCGCAAGGCTCAGCGCCGCATTCAGCGCGTCCCGATCCGGGACCAGATCCTCGGGGTCGGCATGCTGCCGCACGGACGTGTTCTTGGGCGCCGGGACCACGTATCTCGACGAGGAGCACGCCCTGTCGTCGCTGTACGACGTGGCCCTGCCGGTCCTGATGTGGAGCATTCTGCACGGTTTCCTACAGGGCGCCGCCCTGCTCGGCACGGCGGGCGTGGACGCCGCGACGTTCACTCCCTTCGCAACCCAGGGGATCGGGACCGCGACCGGCTGGCTGTCCGGCTATCCGCAGCAGATCGGCGACGCGTCGACGAGAGCAAGTTCCATGGGGTGAGCATCGAAATGCCGAGGCTCATCAAGACTCTGACCGACCGGGCGATGGCCGACGGGCACGGCAGCAACGGCTACGCTGCGATGATCGAGCAATTCCGCAAGCCCTCAGGGGGACGACCGTGACCCACTCGCCCTTCGACCCACGCGCACTGCTCGCGGAGAGCCGGCTCGGCGTCCTCGCCACGATCAAGTCGGACGGCCGTCCCCAGCTCTCCCCCGTCATGCCCTTCTACAACCGGGACGCCGACATCCTCTACGTCTCGATGACCGAGGGGCGCGCCAAGACGGCGAATCTGCGCCGCGACCCACGAGCCGCACTGGAGGTCACCAGTCCGGACGGCTGGGCATGGGCCACCGCCGAAGGCACGGCAGAACTTATCGGACCGGGAACCGATCCCCACGGTCCCGAGGTCGATGCGCTGGTGGACTACTACCGCTCCGCCGCCGGGGAGCACCCGGACTGGGACGAGTACCGGTCGGTGATGGTGTCCGACCGCAGGGTTCTGATGACGATGCCGGTTGATCACGTGTATGGCGCGAAGATCCGCTGAAAGCCCTGCGAGGCAGCCGCGTGTCCAGATCCGCGCCGACGACGATGAGCCAGCCGTCGCCGACGCGGACGCGATTTCGCAGGGTGAGCGAGCTCGGAACAGCGCGGTCAACCGGGCCTTGAGACGAGGGGCCGGATAAACCGGTCGTAGCTACGGACGCTCTGCAGGCCATCGAATTTCCAGGACGAACTCGCCGCCGCCTCGCATTGGGGTGCGATGCCCCTCACGGTGGACATTGATCGCCCGTCCCTCGCCCCGGCGGCGCAGGGGCAGCAGTCGGCTCGTTCTCCAGCACCTGCCCCGCCACGGCGGTCACTCCGTCGGCGGTGGCCACGTCCACGCTGATCACATGGGCAGGGAGCAGCTCATGAGCCGCTCATCACCTTCGGCGCCGGGGCCGTTGAAATCCTGCAGCATGCTTATGCGGCGAAGCCGATGTTGGTGACGTACTCGTACTGACCCCATTCGGAGCCGAGGTCGACAACCGCGTCGCTGACCCGGGCCTCATCGAGGGCCTCGAAGTCGTCCGTGGCCCAGGCACTGATGACGCGGTCCCAGTGACGGACGTTGAGCGTGCGGTACGCGACCGCGCTGGCGGGGACGGTCCACCTGCGACTGGTTGAGCGGGTGGAAGCCGGAGCTGTCAGGGAGCGTCCCTGCGCTGGACCGGGATACGGGTGATCCTCGGCCTCCCAGAGGTCTGACCTTCGTGCCCGGCCGCGGGGACCGCCACGCTCGGGGGCGTAGGCGCCCCCGTATCAGGGCTGCCTGAGCGCAGCAGCTCCCGCCATTCCTCCGCGCTTCGGGTGACCGGCTCCGTCGTGGCGATGAAGTCCTCCAGCACGGCCAGGAACCGCTGCGGATCGGTGTGGAACGGGAAGTGGCCCGCGCCCTCGAAGACCTCCAGGCGGCTGCTGGGCATCGCCGCGTGCGCCGCCCCCGCGTGCCGGGCAGGCACCACCTGGTCGCGCGAGCCCCAGACCAGCAGGGTTGGCATACCGGCAGTCAGATAGCAGCGGTCGAGCATGGTCACCACCTGGCCGCGCCAGTCGACCACTGCGCGCAGCGTGCGGATGAACGCATCACGCGAGGCGGCGTCGGGCAGCGCGTCCACCAGCCGCAGCAGATCCGGGGCGTCCTGGCCGAGCCCGGTATCGAGCAGTTTCAGCAGCCGGATCGCCATGACGGTTTGCGTCCGCACCGTCGGAAGCCGCAGCCAGGACAGGGCCAGATGTGCTCCGGGCAGCGAGGCCGCGCGCAACGCCGGGGTGACGCCGCGGCCCACCCCGCCGGTACTCACCAGCGCCAGCCGCTCGGTGCGCTCGGGGAACTGGTAGGCGAACTGCATGGCCACCCCGCCGCCCAGGGAGTGCCCGACGAGTGTCACCTTGTCGATGCCCAGCACCGCCAGCAGGTCCCGCATCCCGTTGGCATAGGCGGGCACCGAATAGTCGCCGCGGGGCTTGTCGGAGGACCCGTGGCCCAGCAGGTCGGGAGCGATCACCGTGTAGTGGCGAGCCAGCGCGGGAATCAGATCGGCCCAGGTGTCGGACGAGTCACCGATGCCATGGATCAGCAGCACGGCCGGGCCCTCGCCGGCCATGCGGAACGCCCAGCGGTGGCCGTGCACGACCCGGTACTGGCGGGGGATGGACTGATGGATCACGCGCAGTTGCGCGTACTCACCAGGCTGCGGGGGGATGCTCGCCACAGCGACTCCTCTCCAGGGCGCACACGCCTTCGGCGACTCTTCGGTTAACGCGCCCGTAACCTCCTGCGCGCTGAAGGAATCTAAATCGACAAGTCGATTTTTGCTGGAGTGGGCTACATCACACCCCCCCTCGGCCAGATCCTCCGGGAGACATCGGAGTACCGTCGCGACCTGCACTTCTGGGCGCGACTGCATCTCATCACAAGACGACTGATGTGGCATACGGCACAGAAGCAACACGCGCCGCTCAGGCGTCGGTGCCCTTCGGGCTCACGGAGCCGCTGCCCTACCGTGACAGGTGACGCGCCCGAGGGAATCCCCTTCGCGCCTCCGCCATGCGATCAAGGCCAATTGGCCACGGTCGCGGGGAATCCACACTTTTCGATCACTGCCTCTCATCGACCAGGTCGGGCGCGAGGTCACCCCGCACCCGCCGGACGCGCGGACGGTGTCGGTAGCGGCCGAACTCGAGCCGCTCCTGGTCCACGTCGATCTCCACCACGACCTCCGGCTTGACCGGTAGGTAGCGGACCGGGTCTGCGCCGGGCAACCCGCCCACAGGTCAAACTCATTGTTTGGCCGCCTCTCAAGTTTGGGAGAGGTGACGCCGATGTAGCCGTTGAAAGACTGGCCGGCATCCCTGGTGAACGGGAGGACTTTTGGGCTTGCACATGCATCTGCGCATGCTCGGCATCGCGATCTTGGCAGCACTTGCATTTACTACAACAATATTCATCGATGAACGTAACATTATTGCGCGCGCGAGAGGGGAGTGGCCTGCAGGGACATGTCGATTTTCCGCTGGGGTATCCAGTCGCAATCCACCTCCAGCCGTCATGGCTGGTGAAGTGAATATTTATGGATATCCTCGGATCATCGCCCCGCGGGGTGACGTGAATTGGCGCTACGACCCGACAAATCACCCTTCCGCGCGATTGAACCTATTCTCACTGAAATGGTTCGAGAGATTGGTCACTGAAGGAATGAAGCCCAACGGCGGGAAGCTGCTGGAGCGCGCCAGTCTCATCGCCAAGGATTTCGTGACAGACAACCTGGGAGAGGCTGGTCCGGTCCACCCGGATGTCTGGAAGTACCACGCAACCGGATTGCGCACCAGCGCCTTGCTTTGCCTGCGCGCGGCGATCGGTGGCCAGCCCTGGCTCGACCAGGCGCTGCGTGTCCATGCCGCACGCCTCGCCGAAGACTATGCGGGCCACTGGAACCAGGGAACTGTGCAGAATATCGCCCTCCTGGTCACGGGGTGCCAGCTCGAGCTCGCCGACGCACGGAACCTCGCAGTGAAGAGACTGACCTCGGCAATCGACGTGCAGGTTGATGAACAGGGCGTCAGCAATGAGCAAGCAGTCGAGTACCACGGCTATTTGTTGGGGTTGTGGCGAACTGCCTATATCGCCATGCAGGAGTGTGCAATCGTCCCATCCCGAGTAATCGCTGAACGCATCCGTCTCATGCCGACCTTCCTGGAGAACGCTACGCAACCGAATGGACTGATCGTGCCGCTCGGCGACAGTCATTCTGTTCCACCGCCGAATGCCAGAACTCCGGTCACGCGCTATCTCACCTCAGGCGGCCGGGAAGGGAAGCCTGGGCGAGGTAAGTCCGCGACTTATGCCCGGGGCTTCGTTTTCGCGCGGACGGGCTGGGGTACCTCTGGCCGTCTGCTGAAGGATGAGCACTTCATGTCCCTGCGGTTCGGTCCAGCACGTATCATCCACGGCCACAACGACCACATGTCACTCACCTACTACGGAAATGGCCGTGACTTGATCGTTGACAGTGGACATGATGGGTATCGAGCCGATGCCTACCGGGACTACCTTCGATCCCCCGCCGCCCACAACATTGTCGAAATTGTCGGTGTCAGGCATCGGTGGAACGCTCCAACACGGCTCACGCGGAAGACGTCGGATCCGCGACATCAGTTTTACGAAACCACCGACAGGGCATACGGCGGAATCTCCCGCACTCGCGGTGTACTCCTGGTCGAAGATCCAGGATTCTTGGTCGTGTATGACCGTGGTCACGACCAGCAGGCACGTACCTGGAGAGCAATGTGGCACCTGGCCCCCGACTTCACACCCAGGCAGACCTCGCGCTCCCACGTCAGTGCGCTTAGTTCCGACGGTACAAGTCAGCTGCTCATCAGCCAGGTGCCTCTTCCCGGCCAGTCCGTGCCATCCGGCAGTACTCGTGTCGTACGTGGCGCCAAAGACCCGTACCAGGGCTGGGTCTCCCCCATCGAAGGCCAACGGCTGCCGACGAGCACAGTCATGATGCAACGCCGCGGGAAGGAACTTCGAATGCTCACCTTGATCGTTCCAGCAGCCGCCCATCAATCCATCTCCTCGTCGTCGACCAAGGATTCCGATGGTTGGTACCGGGTGACCGTGCGCATCGGATTTTACGAACACACAATCCGGGTCAGCCCCGATGGCTATATGACCAGGGCTGATGCGCTTTCATGTTGCAAGAAGAAGTAGTTCGAGCGCGTGGGTGGGCCATGACCGGTGGTGGTCGGTGGCTGCGGCGAGGTTCGCCCAGCCGGCTTGGCGCATGAGGCCGATGGCGAGGTTGCGCAGGGTCGCCATGGCGCGGGGTGCGGTGCCGGTGCGGACGCGGGAGGCATCCTCGGCGAACGTCACGTCCTCAGATGGTGCAGGGCCTCGATGGACCAGTGCCCGCGGATGAGCACGGCGAGCTGAGCGGGAGTGGCCTGCCCGGGACTGAGGCTGGTGACCGCGTAGATCGTCTTCGTGCTGGTGCGGCCGGTGCGGCGGTTGGTCCGGCGGCGCTTGACCTCGATGGCCTGCAGGGCGTGGGGGAAGAGCAGGCCGGGGCGGACGGTGCAGAACTTAAGACGGCGGATCTCGCGGCGGCCGTGACCGGTGTCGATCGTGCGGTCCCGCCACGGGATGTCGCGCCATGGCAGCTTCTTCATCTGCGTGCGCAGGTTCTTCTGATTCCCTTTCACAATCAGGATGTAGTGGCCGTCCTTGGCGATGATCTGCTCGGCATGGTCGCGCTGGGTGTGCATGGTGTCGGCGGTGACCACGACGCCGCGCAGGTCGAGTCGGCCCAGGGTCGTGACGGCCGGTGTGCAGGCCGCGAGTCCGAGGCGTCCGCGCGGGTCCGGGCTGCTGCCGGCGGCGAAGCGCGTGATGCGGGCCAGCGAGGTCGCACCGCTGAGCACGGCAACCAGGCACAAGGTGAGCAGAACGCCGAGGCGGTAGCGGCGGCCCCGGACACGGCGCGGGTCCGGAATCCGGCCCAACACTTCAGCCGGAGTGCGCAGTTCGGGCAGCTCTGCAGGCGGGCACGGCAGGATGACGTCCTCGCAGTGGGCACGAGGACGTCGATCGGGGAAGACGGCACGCGAACGCGACCCCTGTTCATGATCTTGACTTCGACAACCTTGATCACCAGGAGTCGCGTTCGCTGTTTCCAGTCGGGCGAACCACTCGCAAACGACTACACCGGGCCTCACTCTCTGCGCTCGTGGCGCACAACCTGTCCGGCCCGGCTAGGCATGGTCGTGGGGGCCGCCGATGTGGGCGAGGGCGCTGGGGGTTCGGCAGCCGACGATCGCCGGGGCCTCCTGGACGAGCGTGTCGTCGGTGAGCGCTTCCACCATGAACAGCGCGAAATCCACCCGGCGTGTCAGATTGCCGGCCAGTACCGGGTCGCCCACGTGCCGGCTCCACACGGGCAGGCCCTGGCTCTCGCCCTCCTCCAGGGTGCTGCCGCGCACCACGGTCCACCGGGTGTCGCTGGCGAACACCCGTCGACACGCCTCCACCTGGTCGTCGATCTCGACGGCGCGGACGAGCTTGCCCAGCACGGCAGCGATCCGGACACCCATGGTGAACATCCGCGAGTACTTGTCCTTGCCGTCGCGCGTTATGTGCCAGCCGCAGGAGAAGACCAGGCGCGCGCCCGGCCGTGCGTGGTCGAGCACCGCCTGCGCCGTGCCCGACGCGTACTGCTGCACGCCCCAGGGCACCAGCACCGTCAACACCCCGTCGCACCCGGCGACCGCCTGCCGGATCACCTCCGGGTCGTTTGTGAGTCCGGGGACGACGGTCATCCGGCCTTCGAAAGCGGCCAGCTTCGGCACGCTGCGCTCCCGGCACACGCCGACCACCTCGTAGCCGCGTTCCAGTGCGTGCCCGA
This sequence comes from Streptomyces flavusporus, assembly GCF_046267975.1. Lineage (NCBI taxonomy): Bacteria > Bacillati > Actinomycetota > Actinomycetes > Kitasatosporales > Streptomycetaceae > Streptomyces > Streptomyces flavusporus. Next base: position 246,791 of record NZ_CP176503.1, read on the forward strand.
CCATGTACTGCCCGAGCTTCCCCGAAGCCCCGACGATGCAGACCTTCTTCACACGATCCGTGCCCATGGTGCAGCCCCTTCGCCGGCCTGCTGACCTTATGTTGTAAGGTAAGCTGGCCTTATACTGTAAGGCCGTCAAGAGGGGCAAAGGGAGAGGCGGATGCGCGAAAGAGGCAAGGGCCGGCGCGGGGCGTCGGCGCGCACACCGCTCAGTCGCGAGCGCGTGATTCGCACAGCGGTGGCGGTGGCCGACGAGAAGGGATCGGCCGCGCTCACCATGCGGGCCATTGCCGAACCGCTGGGAGTCGAGGCGATGTCGCTCTATCACCACGTGGCGGGCAGGGAGGACATCCTCGACGGCATGGTGGACGCGGTGTTCGGCGAGATCGACCTTCCGCCGCGCGACACCGACTGGAAAAGTGCCATGCGGCACCGCGCACTTTCCGCCCGTGCCGCCCTCCGGCGCCATCCGTGGGCTATCGGCCTGATGGACTCCCGCTCCCAGCCCGGCCCCGCGACCCTGCGCCACCACGACGCCGTCATCGGAGCGTTGCGCGCCGGAGGATTCTCCGTCCCGATGACCGCGCACGCCGTCTCACTGATCGACAGCTACCTGTACGGCTTCGTACTCCAGGAGCTCAGCCTGCCGTTCAAAGGCGCGGCGGAGCTGGACGAGGTCGCCGGCGCCATCCTGCGCGAGATGCCCGCCGACGCCTACCCTCACCTCACCGAACTGGCCACCGAGCACGTACTCAAGCCCGGCTACGACTACGCCGACGAGTTCACCTTCGGCCTCACCCTCATCCTCGACGCCCTCCACCCGGACGAGACCGCGAGCGCCTAATGCCGCGACCGCATAGGTTCGCCGGGTTGGCGGTCATGGCGGTTGGATGTGAGGTGATGTCCGATCCGACCGCTGGAGCGCGGACCGTCAGGGGCGTGATCCACCGGTTCAACGAGATCGGCTTGGCCTGCTTGGGCCCCTAATTCGTTGATAGCGGCACCGGTTGGCTCCTCGAAGCCAACCAGGCTGTTCGAAAGCGGGATCGTCATGCCTTCCTGGACCCCGGTCCACAAGGCCTTCACCGAGAGTGGCGGGCGGCCTACCTCATCATCTCCGCGGCCGCCAACACTGCCCGAGTGAATACTCGTTGGAGCTCGTGGTACGAGCCCGCCCTACGGTGACCTCTCATACGACCCGAGTCGTCGAACCCCGGTCAAGACCGCGGGGCATGCCGCACTACGGCGTGGACGAACCGCTCGAGGTTTTGAAACCACGCAGGACAGCCGTCATCCGATCACGGTCTCACCACTGGTCGGCCGCGTAGGGCTGGAGCCAGAGGGCGGTCTGCAGCGTCACCGACTTGAACCATGCCTGGTACATGCGTTCCACTGCCTCCTCGGCGTGCCCCTTGTTCGCCAGGAACTGGCGCATCGTGGCGGTGATCGGGTAGATGAACGCCACCATGTAGCGCAGGGGGACATAGGGTACGGAGTTCACCGCGTCGGTCCGGTTCTTCTTGTCCTTCGTGTGACGCAGGCCGATCTCGTGCGCGTAGGAGAGCCAGTCCGCGTCGTGGGGGCGGCGGCAGGTGTCCATGATCCACTGGCCGAACCGTCCGCGGACCCGCGTCAGGTAGTCGTTCAGGACCGTGCCGTCCGGGGTGGCGAAGTAGGCGACGAGGTGGGGGTGCGAAGCGACGAATCCGTACCAGACGTCCAGGATGTCCTCGACCTGGTCCTCCAGCACGTCGCCCGCCATGCGCAGCGCCTGCTCGTCCTCGGCGGTGAACAGGACACTCGCCTCCAGCTTGGCCAGGTCGTCCCTGGAGACAGGGCTGGGCGGGGTGGAGCCGTAGGTGTAGCCGGCCGGGGTCTGCGTGCTCATGCGCCCTCTCCTCATCCATGGTCACCACCATTGAAGGTGACATAACGACCGAAAGCAGACAACGGACACCGCAGCGTGTCGGGCCGTGGGCGCATTCCCGCCAGGTTGTGAAACGGCCGCGGTGGTCTTTGCGCGCTCGTCAGCCTGCGTCTACCGACCATCAGCCAGGGGTTGTCGCGGTACCGCGCCAGCGTGCTCTGAAGACTGGCCGCGAACTCGACCGCCGGGCTGAAGCCCAGCTTCGTGATCCAGCCGAAGTCCGTGAGTACCACAGGTCGTGACCCTTGCGGTCGGCGGCGTGTCGGATCATCGCCGGGTCGACGTCGCACAGCTCGACCAGGCGCCGGGCGCACGAGGCGTTGGCAACCTCGACGCCGCTGCCGCCGTTGCAGATCTCGCCGCGCGCCCCGTCGGTGAGCACGAGGTGCAGCGCGGCGCAGTAGTCGGCAATGTGCGGTTGTGGAGCAGTCGCAGGACGTGCTGGTGCAGGCTCTGACGGTTGCCGTGGTGCAGTCGGCGGTGCGCCTTCGAGAAGCCGGGCTGTGGGGCAGGGCGTTTTGCGTCGAAGGAACCGTCTTGCGTAGCCACTCCTCCCCGTGCTCCGCGGCCTGCACATCACCGTCTCCGCGGTGCGCCGGGCCCTGTGACGGTCCACCGTCACGGCACTCGGGGGACTGTCCGTGGCCGGCCGTGCCCCCGACGGCCCGTGTGTCGTCGTGGCCAACCACCGCTCGCAGCCGACACCCCAGCGCTCCTCGCGGCCCTGTCGGCACACAGCAGGCCACGGGTGGCCGCGGCTGCGGACCACTGGTTCGCCCGCAGGCACCGCTGATACTTCTCCGGCTCGTTGGCGGATTCCCGGTACGGCGGGCCGGCGGGGGCCACGAGGCCTCTTGGCTGCGGTCAGGTTCCTCGAGTCGAACGGCATCGCGGTCGTCTTCCCGGAAGGAACGCGTGACACCGGGCCGGACCTCGGCCGCTTCCGCAGCGGAGCCTTCGACCTGGCGCGCGTCGCCGGCGTCCCCATCGTGCCCGTGGCGATCATCGGTACGGCGGGCGTCCCTGGCCAAGAACGCCCGGCGCTGCCACCATGCCCGGGTGCGACCGGAGTTCGCAGAGCCCCAGCACCTCGTCGGACCGGAGCAAGCTCGGGACCGCATAGCGCAAATGCTGCGGCACATCGACCCACCACTTCCCCACTGACGCCCCCACAACCAGTCCACACCGGCAGACGCGAGCAGCGGGAGCAGTACGGCGAGCAGCGCCAGGAGCAGCGCGTGCAGGGGCTCCGGACGAAGGGGAGCCGCTGCCGCCGGCAATCAGCAGTGGACGGTACGAGCGGAGGTCAGAGGCGCTGAGCAAGCGTCTCGCAGTAGGTCTGTCCTTCGACCCGGTACTTGTCACTGCGTCGTAGCTGTGCGAGCCGGCTCTGTACACAACCAGCCGAGCCCAGGGCCGACACCGACGCGGTATCCGTGGTGGTTTCCGTGGTCAGCACGGAAGCGGCCCGCACCTTGGCCGGAGAGGATGTGATCACAGCGATCAGGCCCGACAAGAGGCATCGGCCGACCGTGACGCACGACTACAGGGGTGACCATGACCAGCGCTGAAAGCAGCACGTACGAGGGATTCACGGCCGAGGAGCGGGCCGCGATGAAGGACCACGCACAAGAGATGAAGAAGGCCGCGCGCCGCAGCTCGCGCGCGGACAAGGCGGCGCAGGCGGAGCAGGACGTGCTCGCGAAGATCGCCGAGATGCAGGACTCGGACCGGATCATGGCCGAGCGCGTCCATGCCGTCATCACGGCCAGCGCCCCGGTCCTCGCGCCGAAGCTCTGGTACGGGATGCCCGCCTACACGCTGGACGGCAAGGTCGTCTGCTTCTTCCAGAGCGCGGCGAAGTTCAAGGCGCGCTACGCGACGCTCGGGTTCAGCGACCAGGCGAAGCTGGACGAGGGCGCGATGTGGGCCGCCGGTTTCGCCCTGACCGAGGTGACGCCCGAGGTGGAGGCGCGGATCGCCGCGCTCGTGAAGCAGGCGGTGAGCTGAGGGCGCGTGCCCGGTGAACGGTCGGGTGCGCCAGGTGAGCGGGTGAGATCGGCTCCGCTGACGCCCCAGCCCGCGCTGCTCGCCGTACCGGGCGCCTTGTGCTGCGGCTACCCGACGGCCACGGGCGTGAGGCCAAGGGTGGCGAGTGCCGCCGTGCCGTCGGCGACATGACCGCTCCCGGCGAGCAGCAGCGTGCGCGCCGACTGGTAGCGGCAGCCCGACGCGTCGAATGCCGCTGCGGCGGCGAGCTGTCGCGGCAGGTCGCCGTCCAGCAGTGCCTCCGCCCGGTCCAGCTGGGCGGTGGCGACCGGGTTGCCGGCGACCACGCTCCGGGCGGCGTCGACCCGGTCCCGGGCGTCCGGGTGCCCGGCGAGCACCGACGCCTCCGCCCGGAGTGCCACGTACCAGTGCAGCCAGACCCAGCAGACCCACTTCCACACCTGATCCGGCTCCGGCGCCAGCCGCTCCAGGGCCGCGTCCGCGTCCCCGTGATGGAGCAGGACCATGGCGTCGAAGACCGCACCGTAGCCAAGGCGGTGCTGCACTGCGGTGTCCGCCTGGTCGGCGATCGCGAGCCAGGTCGCCCGGGCGTCGTGGTCGCCACGCAGGCCGTGGATCATGGCGACCGACGCGGCTGCGGCGCCGAGGGAGAGCGACCGCTGGCGGCCACTCTGCTCCCACGCGTCGCGGAATCTCGAACTGCGGGTGAGTACCTCGTCGGCATGGCCGGCGAACGCCTCCGCGACCAGGAGCCAGGACGTGGCGTGGTGACCCGCCTCGGCCAGCAGAGGATGGTCGGCGAGCTGCCTGCTCCACCGGCGGGCCTGCGGCAACTCCCCCACACCGAGGGCGTTTCCGGCGGCCATCGCGAGGGCGTCCATCCACTCGTGCGTACTGGCCGGGGTGCGCGGTACCGAAGCCAGGATGTCGATCCGGCGCCGGGCGGCAGCCGCGACGGCGAAGGACTCTCCGGCCCAACTCCTGGCGCCGCAGAGCGCGTCGAGGGCGGCCGACTCGGCCACCGGGTCACCCGCCCGCCGGGCAAGCTCGACGGCCCGTTCGGCACATCCCACCGTCTCCTGCGCGGTGTTGTCCGCATCCCCCTGGAGCGCGCCGAAAGCATCCGCGATCACTGCCGCCTCGGCCAGCGCGACAGCCGCCTCGGCAGCCGGGTCGTCGTCGCCGGACAGCTCTCGTGCCTCCGCGAGCATGGCGGTCGCCTCGTCCACGGGGGGAATCCGCGTGAACGAAGTGGAGAAGCGGTACGCGACGGTGGCGGCTTCGGCCAGGTCACGGCCGGCACCGGCGGTGTCGCCGGCTCGCCGGGCGGCCCGTGCGGCGGCGCGGTGCAGGCGGAACATGTCCTCGCCGAGCCTGCGACACCCGGCCACCCCGGCGGCCTCCCGCAGCGCGGCGGCAGCGTCAGCGTCACCGGCGAGCGCGGCCGCCTGCTCGAACCGCTGCTGGGCCTCGCCGAGCAGGTTGCGGGTGAAGGTCAGCTCGGCCAGGGACAGGGCGAGGCGGTAGGCGGGTACCCGCTGCTCCGGCTGGTCGGCGGCCCAGGCGAGGGCGGCCCGGAGGTCCTCCGCCACCGCGTCGAACCGGGCGCGCCAGTCCGTGCCGTCAGCTCCCGTCAGGGCGGTCGCGCCCGCCAGGCACCAATCCATATGGCGGGACCGGACATCGGTCAGCTCACCGGCATCGGCGAGGTGCTCCATCCCGTACTGGCGAATGGTCTCCAGCGGCTGATACCGGGTGCCGGCCGCGGACTGCGTCACGGCGAGCAGGCTCTGTTCGGCAAGCCTGCCGAGCCCATCGGCAACCGCAGCCGGACCCAGCGGGGCGAACCCGGCCACCTCGGCCGCCGCCTCGGCGGTGAACGGCACGACGAACACCGACACCCGCCGCAGCAGCGCCCGATCCTGTGGCTGAAGCAGGTCGTGGCTCCAATCCAGCACCGCCCGCACCGACCGGTGCCTGCCGTCGGCGCGAGGGCCGCCGGCCAGAATCCGCAACTGGTCGGAGAGGCCGGCCGCAAGGCCGTCGAGACCGAGCGTGGGCCACCGCGCCGCCGCAAGCTCGATCGCCAGCGCCATGCCGTCGAGCCGTTCGCACAGGGCCGCGACCTCGTGGCGTACCGCCGGATCCGGCGACCGGCCGACCGCCGCCGCCCGCTCCATGAACAAGGCCACCGCATCCGAATCATCGCCGCCCACCCGCGACAGCGGCGGGACCAGGAAGACCCACTCGAACGGCACCATCAGCCGGGCCCGGCTCGTCGCGAGCACCCGCAACCGCGGGCAGGCCAGCAGCAGTCGCTCCACGAACGGCGCCACCCCCTCACGTACTTGCTCGCAGTTGTCCAGCACCAGCAGCGCCTCGCGGTCCGCCAGCGCGGCCACGACCGCGTCGTCGATGCCGCGACCGGGTTGCTCGCCCACACCCACGGCCGCCGCGACCGCCGCCCCTACCCGTCCCGGATCGGTAACCGGAACCAGGTCGACGAACCACACCCCGTCAGCGAAGTCGTCGGCCACCTCCGCCGCCACCGCCAGCGCGAGCCGCGTCTTTCCCACCCCACCCGGACCGACCGCGGTCACCTGCCGGTGCGCCTTGACCGCGTCGGCCAACTCCCCACGCTCCCGCACCCGGCCGACGAATGCCGTCAGCGGCGCCGGGAGGGCGGGTGCCGGGTGCGGCTGCCGGGCGCGGGCGAGTTCGGCCGAGCGCCGGGACAACGCCCGCCGATCCGGCAGCTCCAGCTTGCGCAGCAACGACGAGACGTGCGACTCGACCGTGCGTACCGAGATGAACAACCGCGCGGCGATCTCCGCGTTGCTGAGGTGCTCCCCGAGCAGCGCGAGAACGTCGGCTTCCCGAGCCGAGATCACTGGACTGGACACCGACTCATTATCCGTGGCGGTTTCCGTGGTCAGCACGGAGGTGGACCGCATCCCGGTGGAGAGAGGCTGTGACCACAGCGATCAGCCCCGACAAGACGCACCGGGACGATCGACACACGACCAACAGGAGTGACCATGACCGGTTCCGCCACCCAGGGAATCAAGACGGTCCTGCATCCCGTGTCCGACCTGGCGACGGCCAAGGCGGTGTACGCCGCCCTGCTCGGCATCCCGCCGCAGACCGACGAGCCCTACTACGTCGGCTTCGAGACCGAGGGCCAGCACATCGGGCTGCTGCCGGGCGGTGGACCGCAGGGCCTGACCTCGTCGCTGGCCTACTGGCACGTGCCGGACATCGAGGCGAAGCTGGCCGAGGTGACCGCCGCGGGCGCCACCGTGAAGGAGCCCGCGCACGACGTCGGCGGCGGCCGCCTGGCGGCCACCCTCGTCGACCCCGACGGCAACCTCCTCGGCCTGCTGCAAGACCGATGAGCGCCGAACCCCGCCCCCGCGCTCAGCGTCGCCGCGACACCGAGCACCGGCTCACCCACGACGTGGATGCCTGGGTGGCCACTGCCTCGGCGGACGGCGCACCGTACCTGGTGCCCCTGTCCTTCGACTGGGACGGAGAGGCACTGCTGGTGGCCACCCCGGCCGGCAGCCTGACCGGCCGGAACCTGGCCGACACCCGGACCACCCGGCTGGCGCTGGGCCACACCCGCGACGTCATCATGATCGAGGGCGAGGTCGAGGTCCTCGAGATCGACGGGCTGCCGCAGCAGCAGGGTGACCGGTTCGTCGCACGCACCGGCTTCGACCCGCGCGCGCTGGCCACGCCATACCGCTGGTTCCGCATCACCCCGCGCCGCATCCAGGCCTGGCGCGAGGAGAACGAACTGCGCGACCGCGAGCTGATGCGCGACGGCCGTTGGTTGGTCTGACCCTCCGGCCGGGCGCACCGCCCGGCCGGAGCGTCGTCTCGATGGGAATGCAGTGAGCAGGTGTCTGTGAACCTGCCGAACGCCCTCAATGACAGCGTGATGTGCCCCGGGCCCATCTTGTTGACCTGACAGGGCACGACAGGAGCAATACTTCGTATGACCAGCAGACCCCCGATGGACCCGGCCGACAGCCCACAGCGCACCACCGCCCGCGTTCTCGGCTTCGACTACGCCCCGGGCGTCAAGTCGACCACACCGTCAGAACGTCCTTGGTCCGTCAGAGCATCGGGAGATGTGCGATGAGACCGACTACTCGCCGCCAGCTGCTGACCGCAATGGCACCGACGGACACCGGCGCATCCAGGCCCAGCTGGACCGTTGGGGCGTCGCCGCGGGCCCGGCGCTGGTCCGCCGTCTCATGCGTGAACTGGGCCTGGTGCCGTGCCAGCCGAGGCCGAGGAGGTTCGGCCTCACGCAGGCCGCGGCCGGCCAGGTGCCGGACCTCTTCGGCCGCGACTTCATGGCGGATGCGCCCGGCGAAAAGCTCGTCGGCGACATCACCTGCATCGCGACCGGGGAAGGCCGGCTGTACCTCGCGACAGTCATCGACTGCTGCACGAAGGAAGTGATCGGTTACGCGATGGACGACCACTACCAAACCTCTCTGATATCCAGGGCCATACGTAACGCGGCCCGGAACAGGAGGCCTCCGCGCGAAGTTCACGCCGAGTACGAGAAGTTGCGAATCGCCGCGTGAAATGAACGGTCAGACACCTGTCCGGAAAACGCGAGGCCCCTCAAGCCGAGCCGCAGGAGACGCCGATGCCGAACTCTGGGTGTGCCCCCCACCATTGCTGGATGCGGTCCTGGTCGAGGGTGGCTGCGTGGAAGCCATGGCACCAGCGGCCTGCCGGAAGGCAGGGTAAGGCTGCGGGCGAGTGGGGGCTCGTGCGGCGAGACCGTGCCGTAGAACGCACGTGTGCCCGGCGCGCTGGGCAACGGCGACACCGAGCAGCCCGACGGTAGACCGCCATCTGGAGACGTCACACGCCGGCCGATGCGCCCGCACGGGCACTCCCGCACACGCGTCACACGTGCGGGGTGTCCGGGGCGGCGGCTTCCAGGTCGGCGATGCTGCCCGACATGATCGTCCGCACGTGCTCGGTGATGTGCTCCGCGGGCCAGTCCCACCAGGCCACCGCCAGCAGCCGGGCGATGTCCTGGCCGTTGTAGCGGGTGCGGATGAGGCGGGCCGGGTTGCCGCCGACGAGGCCGTAGTCGGGCACGTCGCTGGTGACCACGGCTCCGGAGGCGATGATCGCGCCGTGTCCGATCCGAACGCCGGGCATGACCGTCGTGCCGTGGCCGAACCAGACGTCGATGCCGACGACGGTGTCCCCTCGGTTCGGTTGGGCAGGCAAGACCTGAATTCCCCGATCCGCGGAAACGTGACTCGCGTTGCGTGGATCTCCCGTGTTGAGGTGTGACGGTGCCCGGTGAACTTCCGTGCGTCGGCGTCGTCGGTCTGCGTGGTCCGTGCCGGTGCCCAGATTGGGAAGCGGCTGGGGGCGAAGACCTCGAGTGTGGTGAGGAAGCCTGCGAAGTCCGTCAGGACGCTCCGTCCGAAGTGACCCCCGATCCGGCTTTTCGAGATCAACACGGGACAGATCGTGAAGCGTCTGCGGAACTTCACCAGTTGGGCGGTGACCCGGCGTTCGAGCGATTCCCGGCGTGCCAGTCGGCTCACGGGGCGAACAAGAGCCCGGCCTCCGCAAAGGCAGCGGCTGGGCAAGGAAGTTGGCCAGCGTCAGCTACGCCACCGCGGCCATGCACTCCTGGATGAGCGCCTCCGCCAGCGGGTGAACTGTCCGGACGGATGTCGCACGGCCTTCTGACCAGCCCGGACAGAATCCAGGTGTCCGGGACACAGGCGAACCCTTGCTGTCGGGATGCCCCTCCACAAGCATCCGACGCGAACGTCAGTCAGCCGAAGAACAAGTAGTCCGCCGGGGAGGCACTGACATCCCGGAATCGGCTACAGGTCTTCATCGGAATCACTATTGAGGGGGAAGGCAGTATGAGACTGCGCAAGGCGGCCGCGAAGGCCACTGTGGCAGTTGCGGCCGGAACGCTGGTGGTCTTTGGGGCGCAGCCAGCCCACGCGGTCACCTATCGCGTGGCGGCGTACAGCGCCAACGAGGCCAGCTATGGCGAGGGTACGTACGGCTACTTCCAGCCCGGCGGACAGTGTGACTACGCCAGCTACGCCGCCCGTTTCGACGGGTCGATCACGGATGTGAAGCGGTTCGACTCGTACGGGGCAGCACTCAAGGTGACGTATCAGCGGTGCTCAGCGACACATTGGGGCACCACCGAGTGGGACTACCAGGAAGAAATCATCGGCTACAACGGCCCGAACCAGGTATGGGCCGACCGGACCACGGTCAGCGAGACGTGGGGGGACGTCAAGGACGTGCACTTCTACACATGCAACTGGAACCCCACCACCGGCGCGGTGGGCACCTGTGCCCGGATGACGAAGAAGTAGGACTTGATCCAGGATTCCCAGGACTTCCGTGCCTTCCTGGCAAGGGGCATACGAAATCCCGGCCACCGCAGGGGACGGTGGCCGGGCTCGGTGTGCTCCTCCTTCCACCTCGGCGTAACACGGTGTTAGGGCCTGGCGTCCAGGTGACCGTCTGCGGGTCGGTCGAGCAGGGCGCGCAGTTGCTCGGGGTCGTGGTGGTGGAGGTCGAGCCAGGCGTCGTAGTGGTCGGGGGTGAGCGCGAGCGGCATGCGAGGGTGCCCGCGCCCGGCGGTGTCGGTGGCCTCGGTGGTGATGATCGTGCAGGTCATCAGCCAGGCCGCCGGGTCGTCGTCCTGCTTGACCTCCGGGTTGCGCCAGTACGCGTACAGCCCGGCGAGCGCCATCACCTGATGTCCTCAGGATGGATGAAGTACGGCTGCTTGCGGGCCTTGCCCCGAAGCGGGGTCCTTGGCCTGCTGCCATTCGTAGAAGCCATGGGCAGGCAGCGGTGCTTGACGTACGCGTGGCGGTAGGCGGGTTTCTCGTGCACGGTCTCCGCCCGCGCGTTGATCATCCGAACGCCGATCTTCACGTCCTTCGCCCAGGACGGCACCAGGTCCCACCGCAACGGTCGCAGCTCACGCCCCGACGGCGCCGCATCGTCCTTTTCGCGTGCGCGCTCGAAAATGGCCCACACGTCGTCGGTCGGGGCGACGTTCCAGTTCGGCGCAAGCGTCTCCTCGGCACGCCAGTCCCTGGCGCCTGTCCAGCCGGCCAGGATGTCACCGCACTTATCGAGGCGTTCCGCGAGCGTGGTCTCAAGCCCCGGTTGGAGTTCACACCGGATGCCGCGCCCGCCGTGGAATCGGCCCCGTTTGTACATGACGCTCGAAGGATGACGTGCAGCCAGGGGGCGGGCACGGTCGGTCCATCCCGCCCCCGGTGCTGCGGTCGCGACCCTCTCCGGCGGGCGATGCCCGGCAGCGGTGGGTTCAGCTCCCGTCCGGCGCGAACGTCGAGACGAACGTCCACGTACCGGAACCGACTTCGTACACGGCCGTTCCGTTCTCCGTACGCAGCAGACGCGCATCGCCGTCGGCGCGGACCGTGCCGGAGCTGACCGGTACGCGTATCTCGGCGGTCGTCCCGGCCGGGACGGTGGTCTCCAGGCGGAAGGCGGAGCCCTCACGCGACCACTTCGTGCGGACCGTTCCGTAGGGGCTGGTGTAGGAGCCGGCTGCCGAGGTCAGGTCGCCCATCACCGCAGGGGCGATGAGCAGTTCGCGGTAGCCGACGGAGCCCGGACGCTGCTGGATCCCGGCGAGGCGGCCGGTGAACCAGGCGTCGATCGCGCCGAGCATGAAGTGGTTCTGCGACTGGCCCGGGCCGCCGTCCCAGGTCTCGCCCAGCGTGGTGTTGCCGGCGAGGACCTGGTAGCCGTAGCTGGGGCTGGTCGTCTGTGTGGCGATCCTGTACACGATGTCGTCGCGACCCGCCTCGGACAGCACGCGGATCGCCGCGGGCAGCGAGATCTCACCGAGGATCAGATGGTGGTCCGCGGCCACGACCGACTGCGTGAAGTGGTCGAGCAGCCGGGCCCGTTCGCCCTCGGGCACGGCTCTCATGTCGAGGGCGAGCGCCTCCGCTCCGTGGCCTCCGCCGCCGAAGGTGCCGGTGGCCGGGTCGTAGTACCGGTCCGAGAGCGCCTTGGCGCTGGTGTCCGCCTTCTGCCGGTAGAGCGCGGCGTCGTCGTCCTCGCCGAGCACCTGCGCGATCCGGCTGAGGCCGTCGACGACGCGCCAGTAGCCGTACGTGCCTGCCACCGCGCGCGGGAAGGTGCGGTCAGGGGTGATCCAGTCGCCGAGGCCGTAGTCGAGGATGCCGCCGGAGACCTTCTGCTCCAGGAAGGTCACGTACTGCTTCATCCGCAGGTAGTAGGTGCGCAGCGTCTCCTCGTCGCCGTAGGTGGTGTACAGCTGCCAGGGCACGAGGACGAAGGCGCCTCCCCAGTTGGCGTCGTTGCGGTATCCGCCGGAGAGCTCGACGTAGTCGGGGACGGTGCTCGGGATCAGGCCCTCGGGTGTCTGCGCGTAGGCCATGTCGCGCACGATCTTCCTCAGGTACGCCCGCATGTCGTAGTTGGCGGCGAGGGTGGGGAAGACGAGCTGGTTCTGCTCCAGCCAGCCGAGCTTCTCGCGGCTGGGGCAGTCGGTGAGGATGGTCATCATGTTGCCCTGGACTGCGCGGCGGACGAGCCCGTGGATGCCGTTGATGAGCTTGTTGGAGTTGGTGAAGCTGCCGGCTGAGGCGTTGTCGGTGTGCAGGACCTTGCCGCGTACGGAGACGGTGGCGCCAGCCGGGAGGCCCTGCAACTCCAGGTAGCGGAAGCCGTGGTAGCTGAAGGTCGGGTGCCAGGTCTCGGCGCGGCCCCCGCCCTTGGTGGTGTAGCTGTCCCACAGGGGTGCGCCGACGTTGCTGATGGACTGGAAGGCGTGGCCGTCCTTCAGGCTCTCGGCGGGCAGGATGCGCACGGTGGTGCCCGCGGGGGCGGTGACGGTGATCTCCGGCCAGCCGGCGATGTTGCGGCCGAGGTCGAAGACGCGGCTGCCCTCGGCGCCCGCCACCTCGGTGCCCTTCAGGGTGTCCATCACCGGACCGGTTCGGTCTCGCGGGCGCTGAGGACGGCCGGTTCCTCCGCTCTGCCGGGGCGTCCGAGGGCGACGGCCGAAGGCCAGGTGGAGCGGTCGCGGCCGGGCTCGTCCCAGCCGGGGATCTCCCGGCGGGCGTCATAGTCCTCGCCGCCGTACCAGTTGGACGAGGTCGTCGGGCCGAGGGTGGTGCGCCAGTCCGTGCCGCTGGTGATGCGGCGGACGGTGCCGTCGTCGAGGGTGATCTCCAGCTGGGCGACGAGCTTGGGGTCGCTGATGTTGCCGTACAGCTTGCGGTAGCGGTCGGCGGTGCTCACCACGTTGGAGATGCCGTTGCCGAGCGCGACGGCGAGGGTGTTGCCGCCGCGCCGCAGCCGGTCGGTGACGTCGTACGTGGCGTACTGCACGCGAGCGCGGAAGTCGGTGTTGGCGGGCTCGAGCACGGCGTCCCCGACGGGCTCGCCGTTGATGCGTGTCTCGTGGATGCCGAGCCCGCCGTGTAGAGGCGGGCGCTCGGCCGGGACATGGGCGGCAAGCGCGTCCTCTCCAACGAGGCGGGCGCGACCGCGGGCGGCGCCTACGCCACGACCTGGGACGCCACGCTGCGCAAGCTCGTCACGCAGTACGCGGCCGGGGTCAACCAGGCCGTCTTCCACGGCTTCGCCTATGCCGAGGCGCCCGGTGCGGCCTGGCCGGGCTTCGCCGCGTTCTCGCCGTACAACGGCGGCGGCGGGTACGGCGAGGCGTGGGGACCGCGGCAGCCGTACTGGGGCCATGTGCCCGACATCGCCGGGTACCTGAGCCGTACCCAGCTGATCCTCCAGACCGGCGTCAACAGGGCCGACGTCGGCATTCTGCGGCAGAAGGGCCCTGCCGGAACCGGCCTCGGGGCACCGTGGTTCACCGCGGAAGGCGTGCCCGTGGGCTGGACCCACCTCTTCCTCAGCCCCCGGCTGCTCGACCTGCCGTCCGCGAAGGTGTGCGACGGGCGGCTCGCCCCGGAGGGCCCGGCGTTCAAGGCACTCGTCATCGAGGGCGACGTGCTGAGCGGCAAGGACCGCACGATGCAGATCGACGTCGCCGAGAAGCTCATCGGGTACGCGAAGGCCGGCCTGCCGCTCATCGCCATCGGCGACTGGTCGGACGCGCGCGTCCCGGGCCTCGCCGGTCCCGGCGACAACGAACGGCTGCGCGCGCTGCTCGCCGAGCTGCTGGCCCTGCCGAAGGTCCGCGTCGTGCCGGACCGGCCGTACGTGCCGGAGGCCATCACGGCGCTGGGCCTGCGGCGCGACGTGGAGTACGCCCAGCGCTCGTGGCTGGTCCACGCCCATCGCGCCGACGAGGAGGCCGACTACTTCTTCTTCGCCGTCGACTCGGTGACCAAGGGCGCGGCCAACACCCGGGTCGACCACAACGTCACCCTCACGACGCGCCGGCGGGACGCGGTGCCCTACCGCCTCGACGCCTGGACCGGCGCGGTGGAACCCCTCCCCTTGTACTCCCGTACGGAGGACGGGCGGATCCGGCTGCGCGTCACCCCGGACCCCGGCGCGACCGCGATCGTCGCCCTGGTCCGGCCGGGCGCATGGTCCGACCGCCCGTACGTGTCCGCCGCCGGCAGCGAGGCGGCGGAGGTGCTCCGGAGCGCGGGCGGCCGCCTGGAAATCCGCGACGTCCGCCCGGGCACGTACCGCACGACCCTCCACGACGGCCGGACGGTCGAGACCGTCCTGGGCGGGTTGCCCGAGCCGATGCCGCTGACGCGGTGGTCCCTGACGGTCGAGGACTGGCAACCGGGCTCCCGCCCCTCCCAGACCCTGAAGCCACGCCGCGAGTCCGTCCTCGACGCCCTGGTCCCGTGGCCCTCGGTCCCGGGCCTGCAGGACGTCTCGGGCATCGGCCGCTACCGCACCACCGTGCACCTGGGCGCGCCATGGACGGGCGGGTACGGGGCGTACCTCGACCTGGGCGAGGTCTTCGACACCTTCCGCGTCACCGTCAACGGCCACCGGCTGTCTCCGGCGGACCAGTTGACGCCGCGGGTCGACGTGGGCCCGTACCTGCGGCGGGGCGCCAACACCGTGGAGGTGGAGGTGGCGACCACGCTCCTGAACCGCCTACGGGTGGCGAACGCGTCGGTCTTCGGCGTGGCGAAACGCCAGAACTATGGGCTGGTGGGGCCGGTACGTCTGACGCCGTACGGCCGCGCACCGCTGATCTGACCCAGACGTTCGGGCCCCGTAAGCGCGACCTGTGCCTCGGGGCACCCTGTGTCCGTCCTCAAGCGCCGGACGGGCGTACCAGGTCGCTGGGAAGTGGTTCGATACCGCGGACCCGCACGGCTACAAAACCAGTCGAAAGGGCGCGTTCGGGTCGCATCGGCGCGTGGCCGTCGCGGGGCCGGGACATCCCTGGCTTGATCGCTTCTGGCGCGCTCGGCAGGGCCGTGAGGCGGAGCTGCGGCTTGCGCGGGTGGGTGCCGCACCGCTGGTGCGGATCCCTCGGGCCGAATCTAGACTGACGAAGGCGTGAAAAGTCCTGATTAGGGAGATACGCACCATGGCCAAGCGAGGCAACAAACGACGCGGCCGTAAGAAGAAGAAGGCCAACCACGGCAAGCGTCCCAACGCCTGAGCCGACCGAGCACGCCGCCGAGGGTCCGGCGCCCTTCTCCGTCTGCTTGAAAACAAGGATGCATGGCGCTGGGATACACCCACCAGCGAGATCACCTGCACGATCGCTTTGCCGACGACGTGCACGCCGACGAACTGGCCGGGGCGCCGGCTGCAGTGGCCAGGCCCTGTACCGCGGCTTACCCGGCAGAGAGGGACGGGGCAGACCCGCGTCGCCGGGTCTGCCCCGTTGCCTGCGACCTCTTGGGCCAGCTGTCCGGCCCGTTTACCGCCGGTGGTGGTCGCCGCCGCGGTGGTGACGGTCTCGGTCGTGGCCCCACGTGTAGTCGTCGATGAAGCGGCCGCGGTCGCTGCGCAGGGTCGCGGTGTCGGAGCGGTTGCCCCAGACGTAGTCTCGGCTGTCCTGGTAGAGGTCGGTGTCGGTGTCGCGGCCGAAGCCGGTGTGGATGCGCACCGTTGAGCGGCCTTCGAGGCGGTAGCGGTCGAAGGTGTAGGTGTCACCGTCTTCGCTCTGAAGGGTCCAGCCGTCCAGGTTGACTTCGCGGCGGCTGTTGTTGGTGATTTCCACCCATTCCCTGTTCAGTGAGCGGTTGGAGCCGTCGTCGAAGCCCGGGGAATCGTACTGCACGGCCGAGATCTCCACCTTGGCACCATCCGGGCGGGGGTGGCCGGCGGCCGACGCCGGCAGCGCCGTGGCGCCCAGGACGGCAGCTGCCGCGAGCGCTGCGGCGGACAGTCGGCGGGCGGTTGCAACGGAAGAAGACACGAAGCCTCCTGCATGTACGGGCACCGATCCCTTGCTCGGCCCGGGACGGGCGTGGAGGGGACGTGATGGTGCGGTGTGCGAGTGGCGGCCGGTCGGCCGCGCATGCACACCCTGGCCGCGACTGCGGCAGGTGAACGCGGCACGCGCACTGTGTTACGAATCGCCCACATCACCGTTACTCTCACCTTCGATATCCATCTATGCGGCAAATGCTCCCAAGGTGATGGCCCACCGGCCCGCATCGCCCGGCAGGCACCGGCCGGACCCGCCCCCGTCTCCCGACGCGCCGGCCGGCAACAGCCTGCCCCTCACCCGAAAGTGCGTAACAGAGGCCTCCTCCGTCACGCACCACGACAACGGTGCCCTCCGGTCGGACCAGACGATGAACCGCCGATGACGCCATCCGCGTGAAACCCCGCCACGCCCGCAACCGCCGCAGCCCCCGAGCGCCTCTGGTCCTGCATCTGCAAGCTGCCCGTGAGGAGAGCGACGTGACTACCACTGCCTTCGAGCACAGCGCGCCCCGTTCCTTCGTCGACCTCTACGCCGTCGACGAGTCCGCCCCCATCCGGCCGGCGCCCGCCGGACAGCCAAGGGACGCGGACTACCTGCTCCCGCCGCCGAACCCCGCCCACCGCCTCGCCTGCACCATCGACCCACGTGACCAGCGACGCCTCGACCTGCACGCAGCCCTGACCGCGGCCGGCATCCCACCCCACCCCGACGACCGCGACGCCATCGACCAGCTCAGCGCCCTGCCCGACAGCATCAACGCCGCCCTCCAACGCTGGCTGCACCACACCACGTGAAGCCCTCGGCGTTGTTCCCGCCAGGTCCGCCCTCGCCGACCCGGCAGAACTACCGCCGGATGCCGCGCCCGGCGAAGGCGGCGGGCACGGCTCCGGGATGCCTCCCGCGGACGTTCGTGAACAGGTGCCGGGGCAGACACGTCGGCACGGCCGATGGACCGAGCGGCTGCGGTCGGCACTCAGCTCCTTGGGCCTGGCGCTCGCCGGGTGAGCGGGCGGACGGCTGGCGGAACTGCTCAGGATCTCGGTCAGCCAGTGACAGGACCGGGCGGCCAGACTCGATACGTTCAAGCCGTACCTTCACCGGCGGTGGGAGGAAGGCTGCACCAACGCCTGGAAGCTGTGGGAGGAGATCACCGAGCACGGTTATCGAGGCGGCTACGACGCCGTCCGTGACCACCTTCGCTGTGACACGCCCCTGGGCGTGTTCGCATTCCGATATCAGCTCGGCCTCGAGATCTCCCTGCCCTGCTTGACGTCCACGATCGGCAGGAAGGTGGCGGTCGCTGGGATGTCGAGCTGACGTGGCGTCGTCCCGGATGAGGTGGGGACGTCGGCGAGTCGTTCCAGGAGGCGGTCGAGGGCGGCTCGGCCGTCGCCGACGGCAGCCTGCTCGTCCTCGGTGAGCGCCATGGCGGCGCGCATCTTCTGCAAGTTGGCTTTGGCTTCGAGGAGTTGAGCCTTGGTGGAGTCCTTGGGGGTGTGGAAGTCGCAGCGTGCGCAGGCCATGCGGTGCCGTACAGCAAAGAGGACATGCGAGGCAGGCAGGACCGTCCACGACCGTGACGTCAACGCCGCGATCAACACCCTTGCGGCCGGACGGGCCGACAGGCTGAACGCCTGCCGAGAGACGGTCGGTCTCCCCGCCTGACGGGGAGCACTCTCGATGAAACAGGAACCCACCGAAGCAGCCGCCGACGGCGACGGCCTTCCCAACGCACCCGGGGGTGAGCGGACGCCGAGGGATGTGTCGGGCTCGTGTTCGCCGTCAGACGGCTTCGAACGAGCCTTCGCATGCGACTGGCAGGCCCTGCGTCGATCCGTGGAGGCGGCAGCTCCGAACAACCTGTGGGGGCCTCGTTCGCCCCTCTTCATCCGTTTTACGGCCGTGCTCCCGGTCGCCTCCGGCAGGAAGGTGAATATGTCAGGCGGACAGCTCCGGGCGAGGTGCGTCTTCCTCGCGGAGGGGCCACTGTCGAGCAGAGCTGAGGAGCGGTCATGAAGCGTGGAAACGACGCGGACGTGGAAAGCGACGCGCCGGTCCGGCGGACACGGTCATCGGACGATGCCCGGGTGGACGAGCTGCTCATCCGTGCCGCCGACGGCGACGAGCAGGCATTCGTCGGCGTGTACGACGCACTGGCACCGCCGGTGATGGGACTGGCCTACCGGGTACTGCGGAACGAGGCGCAGGCGGAGGAGGTGACCCAGGACGTGATGGTGGAGGTGTGGCGTACCGCCGCCCGCTTCCGCGCGGAGCGGGGCCCCGCCCGCACCTGGGTGCTCACCCTCGCCCACCGCAGGGCGGTGGACCGGGTGCGGTCCGTCGCCGCAGGCAGGGCCCGCGAGCTGCGCACCGCGGCCCTGGAGCACGAGCGGCCCTTCGACGCGGTGGCCGAGGAGGTCGAGGTTCGCGAGGACTACCGGGTCGTCTTCCGCTGTCTGTCCCAGCTGGCCGGGCACCTGCGGCTGCCCCTGGTACTGGCCTACTACGAAGGGCTGACCTACGCGGAGGTGGCCGATTCCCTGGCCACTCCCGTCGGGACCATCAAGTCGCGGATGCGTCAGGGGCTGCAGCGCTTGCGGGAGTGTCTGGAGGGCGGCGGATCATGAGCTACTCCGAGGACCCTTGCAGCGAGGTCGGCGCGTACGCACTGCACGCTCTGCCTCCCGGCGAGGAAGCCGCCTTCGAGAACCACCTGGCGTGCTGCGCGGCGTGCCGGCGCGAGGCCGACGAGATGACGCAGACCGTCGCCCGGCTGGGCGCCGTCGAGGTTCGGACACCCTCCGCCGACCTGCGCCGCGGTGTACTCGAACGGATCGCGACCGTGCGTCAGGAGCGGCCCGTCGCCTCGCGGCGACATCGCCGGCGGCAGCGGGGCCTCGTGCTGGCGCTGGCGGCGTCCGTGGCGGCAGCCGCGGCTCTGGGGGGTGTCGCCTGGTGGCAGCACTCCGAGGCCGACACCGCCCGCGAGCAGGTCGCCGACGTCCGTGGCGGCAGCGAGGCGCTCGCCGATGTCCTGGCCGCCGCGGACGCCACGATCAGCACCAGTCGGCTGCCGCACGGCGCGACGGCGAGCGTGATCGCCTCGCGGGCCCAGAGCCGGACCGCGTTCGTCGCCTCGGGCCTGCCGCCCCTCACTGGCGACCGGGTCTACGAACTGTGGTACGGGTACGAGGGGCGGTACCGGCCCGCCGGCCTGCTGTCCTCCGCGGGCGGCTCTCAGGCACAGGTCCTCGAAGGGCGGCTCGGTGAGGCCACCGCCGTCTGTGTGACCGTCGAACCCGCGGGTGGCTCGCCCCAGCCGACCTCCGACCTGCTCGCCATCATCCCGGTGCCCGCGTGAGGAGGTGAGGAGGCGTCACCGTGGCCGCTCCGCCGGCGGTGCCTCAGCGACCGCGACGGCAGCCGCGTGACCCGGACCGGCCGCGACGTCGTGAATCACCCAGCCCGGCACCTGGCTGGGTGCGTGCGGTGAGGTGCTGAGGTGGTCGAGGCGGAGGTCGCGTCCGAGTCCGGTGCCGAGACCTTTCAGGTAGGCCTCCTTCCGGGTCCATGCACGGGCGAAGGCAGCCGGACGCCGCTCCGGCGGACAAGCCGCGAGTTCGGCGGCCTCCCGGCGATGCAGCATGGCACCGACGTCGTCGACGACATCGGAAGCAGGAAGCTGCTCGATGTCCGCGCCGACCGCGGTGGCCGCGAAGGCGAGGAGGCAGAGCCCGCCGCTCCGGGAGAGGGAGAAGCAGAGGTCGGCGCCGGGCACGGCGGGCCGGCCGTGCGGGGCCCGGCACATGGGGCACGGCTGTCGCACCAGCGGCACGTCCGAGGGCTCGATGCCGAGGTAGGCACCGAGGAGCAGCCGCAGCCCGATGTGCGCGACCCGGTAACCGTCCCGGTCCGCCGCCGACTGGAGCGCCGCCGCTCTCGCCCTTTCGCCGCTGTCCAGCACCGATGCGGCAAGCGGGGCAACGACGTCGCGCAGGGCCTCCACCCGCGCCAGCCACAGTCGCGGCGGCCGACCGAAGCGGGGTGGCGTCAGCGGCCGGGCCCAGACGGCGGGGACAAGCAGCTCGGGCAGCAGTACCGGATGTGGGGCTGCCCACGCCGGTTCCTCGGCCGGGTGCCTGGGGAGCATGGGGTCGGCCGTCTTTCGTCGCATGTCTTTCACGGCGGGTGGGCGGATGTCTGTCAGCGAGCCCGGCCGTTCGCCGTGCTCGACTCGCGGCCCGCGACACCGTGGTCGGGTGGCGCCTCCGGGACGAGGTCCTGGTCACCGTAGAGGGCTTGCACCCAGTTGGTCTGGTAGATCGTGTCGAGGTAGCGCTCGCCGAGGTCCGGGGCGATCGCCACCGGGGTGAGGCTTCGGGTCTCGTGCCGGGCCAGCCAGCTCATCGCCCCACTGACCACCGTGCCGGTCGACCCGCCGAAGAGGAAGCCCCGCTTCGCCAGGTTCCGGCAGGTACGGATGGTGTCGGCCTCCTCGACGCGCACCGCCTCGTCCACGTACGCCTCGTCGAGCAACGGCGGCCGGACGCTCATGCCCAGGCCGGGGATCATACGGCGGCCTGGCGGGTCGCCGAAGATGGCGGAGCCGACACTGTCCACGGCGACGATCCGCACCGGCCGGTTCCAGGACCGGAACCAGCGTGCGCACCCCATCAGGGTGCCGGTGGTGCCGACCCCGACGAACAGCACGTCCAGCTGCGGGAAGATGCGGGCGATGGCCGGCGCCGTCCTGAAGTAGTGCGCCTTCCAGTTGTCAGGGTTGGTGTACTGGCTCAGCCACACATAGCGGTCGTCCGCGGCGCACAGGCCGCGTACGTACTCCAGTCGCGCTCCCAGGAGGCCGCCGGTGGGGTGTTCGTGGGAGACGATGTGCACCTGGCTGCCGAGGGCTTCCATCATCTGCCGGGTGGCGAGATTGCAGCGGGAGTCCGTCACACAGACGAAACGGTAGCCCTTGCTCGCCGCGATCACGCTCAGGGCCACACCGAGATTGCCCGACGAGGACTCCACCAGGATCGAGTCCCGTGTCAGGACGCCGCTCCGCTCGGCGGACTCCACCATCTCGGTCGCGGCTTTCAGTTTGATCGAACCGGCGAAGTTGAAACCCTCGCACTTGAGGAACAGCCGGTGTCCGAACATCGGCTCCAGGTCGATGTACAGATCCTCCTCGTTGAAGGCCTGGGGAACGGATATGACGGGCACGATGGCCTCCGAGTCCGTGACCGGAACACCGGCCGAAAGGCGGGTGGTGAGCCGTCCTCAGCCGTACCGGCGCAGTTCGTGGAAGAAGTTGTCGATGATCCGCAGTTCGCCGGAGCGTGCCACCTCCTCGTAGACGAACTTGCCGACCGCGAGGTCGAGCACGCCGAGGCCGAACGGCGAGAACACCACCGGCCGGTCGGCCGGCACTGTCACCCGGCCGGCCATCACGTCGTCCAGCGTGCCGAGCAGGAAGCGGCGGTTGCCGGTGAGGCTTTCCGTGAGGTGCGGTGAGGTGGCGGCCCTGAGGCAGTGGTCGATGTCGTCGACGACATTGGTGGCCGACAGCAGCACCTGCGGCGCGAGGTCGCGCAGTGACACGTGCAGCACCACCGGGTTGTGGCGGAACCACGACGGCTCGTCGATGTGCGGCCGGTCGGCGACGGTGGCGAAGACGATCAGGTCGCTGTGGCGGATCAGCTCCCGCGCGCTGCCGTGCACGGTGACGCGTCCGACGGCTCCTGACTGCTCCAGGTACGTCCGGAATCCCGCCGCGCTGTCGGCGGACACGTCGTGCACACCGATGGCGTCGAAGGACCAGCCGGTGCCCTCCAGGTACGTGTGGATGTACCGGGCGATCAGACCGGCCCCGACGAACCCCAGGCGGGCGGGGCGCGGTCGTCCCCTGCTGAGCCGGTCGGCCGCCGCAGCGGCGGACGCGGCGGTCCTGGCGGCGCTGATGATCGAGCTCTCCAGGCACGCGAAGGGGTAGCCCGTGGTGGGGTCGTTGAGGATGAGCACGGCCGACGCCCTGGGGATGCCCGACTCGACGTTGGCGGGAAAACTGGAGATCCACTTCAGGCCGTCCACCCGGCTCTCGCCGCCGAGCGAGGCGGGCAGGGCGATGATCCGCGACGACGGCCGGTCGGGGAAGCGCAGGAAGGAGGACGGCGGGTTGACCGTACGGCCTGCCCCGTGCAGGCGGTACGTCGCCTCGACCACCTCCACCACAGCCTTCTCACGTCCGTCGAGCACGCTCTTGACCTGGGCCCCGGGGATGACCGCGAAGGACGGTACGGCCGGTACCTCGGCCCGGGCCGCTTTCTCGGGGGCGGGACGCACCGTGATCATGCCGCTGCCCTCCCGGTCGACGCCGCGAGGTGGTCCTGACGCACCGGGTCCGCCAGGGCGACCACCACGTTCCGCGGCCCTTCGTACGCGTCCCGGCTGTGCGCGGTGCGGATGTTGTCCACGAGCATCAGGTCTCCCGAATGCCAGGCCCGGCGTACGGTGTGCGCGTCGTAGGCGTTGTTGATCTGCTCGACGACGTCCCGGGGCACGGGGTCACCGTTGCCGTAGCGGGTGTTGAAGGGAAGGCCGTCGGGGCCGTACTCCTCGACGAGGAACTCCCGTACTTCGGGCGCCAGCGTCCACTCGTTGAGAAACGCGATCTGGTTGAACCAGCAGCGCCGACCGGAGACCGGGTGCCGCACCACGGCACGCCGGTGCTGCCGGGTCCGTAGCGAGCCGTCCGGCTGCCAGGACCAGTCGATGGCGTTGGCACGGCAGTACGCCTCGATGGCGTCGCGGTCCTCGGTGCCGAAGGACTGGCTCAGCGTGGCACCGATCTCGTTGGTGTAGGTGCGGGTGAGCAGCCAGCCTTCCCGCTCGAACCGGTCGACGAGTTCGGCCGGCAGCGCCTGCAGCACGGCGGCCGAGTCGGCCACGGCGGTGGCACCGCCCGCGGTGGGCGGCTGAAGGCACGCGAACAGCATCAGGGCGGGGAACTCCAGCGCGTAACTGAGCTCGTGGTGCATGCACATGGGCTGGTTGGGCGGCCACGCCGACGACGAGTAGACGCCCTCCGCGTGGCGGTCGCGGGCGGCGAACGCCTCCCGCTCGGTCGCCGGACGGTCGGCCATCTGGTGGAGGACCGACTCGACGTCGGCCGGAGTGCGCAGACCGAGGCCCCGGACCGTGACAGCGCCGTGCTCGACGAGGAGGTCGCGCAGTCGGTCGTGCCGGACGGCCACCCAGGCCGCCGCGTCCGAGCCGGCCTCGGCCTGGAGGAACGGCGGCTCGCCGGAGGCCGGAGGCGTGGTGCTCCCGGCGGACGGTGGCGGCGCGGCGGGGGCCGGGTGTTTGCGGAACAGTGCGGACAGCATGGTGGTCTCCTCGGGATGCGCGACTTACGGTTCCGCCGACGGAGAGGCGGCTCGGATCAAGGTCTCGGCGGCCTCCGCCGGGCGGCTGCGCAGGAAGTGGCGGCCGCCGCCGGCTACGTCCCGCACTTCTACGTGCTCGGCCAGGAAGTGCCAGTCGCCCGGTGCCCGGCGAGCCTTCGCCGCCTCGCTTGTTGTCTCGCCGTCGTCTTCGACCTCACCGGGCGTGTCGGCGCCGACCAGCACGGTGACAGGGATTGTCAGCCGCTCCGCGTCAAGCGGAGGGCCGAAGGAGGACTGCACGGAGAGGAACACGCCACGCACCACGACTCCGTGCTGCTGCAGGGTGCGGGCCGTCTCCACGGCCGGCACCGCGCCCGAGCCGTCGCCCCACACAAGGATGCTGGGCGCGCCGAGCCGGCCGGTCTCCGCGGCGACCCGCGCCGCGTCCGGCTGTTCGGCGAGGTGGACCGTCAGTCCGCTGCCGCGCAGTGCTTCGGCCAGCGGCAGGAAATCCGCGTCGGTCCGGCCTGTGTCGCAGAAGCAGGCCACGGCGGCCCGCGCGAGTCCGTCCGAGGGCAGCAGTGGCCGCAGGACCCGCCGGACCTCGGCGTGTGTTTCCGGTCGGCCCGATGTCCGGGTGTCGATGAGACCGGCCAGCTCGGCCAGCACCGGATGGCGGGTGAGGTCACGCAGGGAGATCAGGCGGTCCAGGGATACCGCGAGCCGGACGGCCGACAGGGAGGTGCCGCCCAGGTCGAAGAAGCTGTCGCCCCGGCCGATGCGGTCGGACGGCATGCCGAGGACCGTCGCAAACTTCTCCGCCAGCCGCTGCTCGGTCGGCGTCCTGGGTGCCTGGTAGGCGTCGCCGGACCTGCCGAGTTCCTCCGCCAGCGCCGCCAGCGCCTTCGTGTCGGTCTTGCCGTTGGCCGTCAGCGGCAGGTGCGCCACCTGGTGGAAGGAGGCCGGGACCAGGTACTCGGGAAGCAGGTCGCCGAGCCGCTCGCGGACGTCCTCGGCGGTCAGGGTCTCCCCGCTCGTGTAGAAGGCGGCCAGTTGCCTGCCGTGCCCCTCCCCCGTCACCACCACCGCGCCGTCGCGGACGCCGGGGACCCGGAGCAGCGTGTTCTCGATCTCGCCGATCTCGACGCGGAACCCGCGGATCTTCACCTGCACGTCCCTGCGGCCGAGGTACTCGAGCTTCCCGTCGGGCAGCCAGCGGCCGAAGTCGCCTCCCCGGTAGAGCCGTTGCCCCGGACGGTACGGATCGTCCGGATAGGCGAGCCGGGTGCGCTCGGGGTCGTTGACATACCCTCGGCCGACGCAGACACCGGAAAAGACGATGGCACCGGGGGCGCCGAGCGGGACCAGCATCAGGTTGTCGTCGACGACGTACACGCGCACGTTGTTGACGGGCCGGCCGAGCGGGACCCGGTCGCCGGTGGGCGCGCGATCCATCACCTCGTGGTTGGTGTCGTCGGACGTCTCGGTCAGTCCGTAGGCGTTGACCAGACGGATCCCGGGCCCGATGGTGAACCACCGCTGGGCCAGCTCACTCTTGAGCGCCTCTCCCGTGACCGACACACAGCGCAGGTCCGGCAGGTCGCGCGGGGCGCGTTCGAGGGTGGACAGGATGACGTCGAGGTACGAGGGCACGACCTGGAGGACGTTGACCCGGCGCTCGACGATCGTGTCGAGGAACCGGTCGGCGTCGAGGATCGCGTCCTGTTCGACCAGCAGGGTCCGGCCGCCGGTCAGCAGGCCTGCGAGCAGCTGCCACAGCGAGATGTCGAAGCACTGCGAGGCGGTCTGCGCCACGACCGTGCCCGCACCGATGTCCAGGTCGTCGATCTTGGCGTACAGGTGGTTGAGCAGGCCCGCGTGCTCGCACATCGCGCCCTTGGGCTCACCTGTGGAGCCGGAGGTGAAGAACACGTACGCGAGCCGGTCGGCCGGCACCTCGACTCCTGGGTCGGTTCCGTCGGTGGCCCGCTCGGTGATGTCCGGGACGAGCAGCGTACGGGTGCCGGGCAGTACGTCCAGCGCCTGGTCCAGGTTCGTGGTGGCGCCCGGCTCGGTGAGCACGAACCGGCAGGCGGCGCGGGTGAGCATGGTGGTCATGCGGCCGGGCGGGTAGTGCGGGTCGACGGGGAGGTAGGCGCCGCCTGCTTTGAAGACGGCGAGCACGCCGGCCAGCCAGTTCAGGTCGCGCCCGGTCACCACCGCGACCGTGTCCTCGGGGCGCAGCCCCTGCGCCAGCAGGGCACGGGCCAGCCGGTTGGCCCGCACGTTCAGTTCGCCGTACGTCCACTGCCGGTCGCGGTGCACGGCGGCGACGGCGTCCGGGTGGCTGCGCACGCGCTCTTCGAACAGTTCGTGGCAGCGCCGGTCGGGCAGGTCCCGGCGCGGACCGGCGAGTCCGTCGATCTGGAACCGGATCTCCTCGGCCGACAGCAGACTGTGCCGGTGGTGCGGGGCGTCCGGGTCGGCGGCGATCTGTTCGAGAGCGGCGAGGTGGTATCCGGCGATCCGGGCCGCGCAGTCCACGTCCAGCAGGTCGGTCCGGTAGCGCAGGCGCACGACGCGTCGGCCGTCCTGCTCCGCCGCCGTCACCATGAGAACGGTGCCGTTCTCGCCCGCGGGCCCGCGTCCGGTCGGGTCGAACACGGCCTCGGGGCAGGGTGCGGTCCCGCCCGTGCGCGACAGCGCGTCGGCCGACGAGCTGGTCCGGGACGACAGCAGCCCCGATTCGGCCCGGTGGGATGCCAGCAGCAGTTGGCGCCATGTACCGGGCCCGACGGTCAACTGGATGGGGAGGGGCGTGGTGCCCGCCGTGGACAGGTAGCCGGTGCGGACGACGGGGTCGCCGGAGAGTGTGGCGAGCACCTTGGCGTGCGCGGCCAGGAACACCGCCGTGAGCGGGACGCCCAGTTCCCGGGCCCGCCGGTGCAGGGCCGTCGTCACCGCTGCGGGGACGGGCGTGACATGCTCGGCGGTGCCGGGCACCGGGGCACGGGTCCACCGCGGTACGGCTGTGAAGCTGACCTCGGCCGGTGTGCCGCCGACGGCCGGCGCGGCGTCCCCGGCCTGTGCGGCGGCGTCGGCCGTGGGTCCCTCGCCGGACCGTGCGTCGCCGCCGTGGGTTCGGTCGTCGGTCAGTGCCGTCGCCCTCGCCATCACCCTTCACCTCCGCCGCCGTCGAGTGCGGGACGGGCCGGATTCCCCGCCCAGCGAGCATGGTCGGGGACCACCTCGCCCTTCATGAGGAAGGAGTCCGCCGCCAGCACGGCACCGTCACCTATCCGCACGCCGTAGTGCACGAACGCTCCGACGCCGAGGGTGCAGCCGGAGCCGATCTCGCTGCGGTCCGACTTGAACGTGGCGTCCTCCTGCGAGTGGGGCTGGACGACGCTTCCCACGTTGAACGTGCAGCTGTCCCCGATCGTGACCATCCCGCGTTCGGTGATGCTGAGTCCGTCGTCGAACAGCCTGGTGCCGACGCTTGCACCGAGCAGGCGCCACGCGAATCCCTTGAACGGCGTGCCGTTGAGGACCTGCACATACGTCTCGGAGGGAACTTTCCAGTACCGCTCACGCTGCCAGAAGCGGCGGTCGTAGATCGAGCAGAACAGCGGTCCCGGAGGGTGCAGTGCCGTCACGGCCCGCTCGACCAGGATGAAGTACAGGACGGTGAACGGCAGTGCGAGGGCGTTGGCGAGCGCGATGGCTGCCGTGCCCCACTGTGGGTAGAGGCTCGCGGCGCACGCGAAGAGCAGGGTGATGCAGAAGAAGTACAGCCATCCCGCGAACAGGAACCACGCCATTGTGACGGCGTTGTGCCGGTTCTTGGCGGCCAGGCGGCGGCGCAGCCCGTTCCCGTTCGTCAGCTCGTCGAAGGTGCTGTCCCGCACCACCGACCGCGGGATCTCGAAGCTGGGAGACCCCAGCAGTCCCACGTCGTGCCGGACCGGGCCGTCGACGGGGACCATCACCTTGGTCGCCAGGAGGCAGTTGTCACCGGTCCTGCCGCGCGTGGGGTAGGCGACCCGGTTCCCGAGGAAGTTGTGCGCTCCGATCGCGGTCCGCGACAGGCGGAAGGACGTGCTGGAGTAGTCGGCGTTCATCAGGGAGAGGCCGTCGGCGACCATGGTGCCCGTGCCGACCGCGCTCATGAAGGGGCTCTCGTGCTTGACCCGGGTGCCGAAGTTCGACCCGGTCTGCTCCACGCGGGAGAGGTCGTAACCGATCCAGCGCAGGTAGTGCACGATGCATGTGCTGTCGCCGAACAGGCGGGTGAGGAACCTGCTGTTGGTCAGCAGGAGGATCGCCCGGTGCACGGCATGGTGGAAGCCGAACAGCGGGTACGTCCGGCCCGGGGTGACGAACCGGGCGAGCAGCCGCGGGACGGTGGCCAGGACGACGAGGGCGGCGGGCACGGCGCAGGCAAAGATCACGGCCGTGACCACCAGCACGTCCACGTAGAAAGCCCAGCCGGCCGGGGATGTCTGCGCCTGCTCCAGCGCCGTGTCTCCCTCCAGGATGCGGGAGAGCAGTACGTCCAGACAGCCCACCGCCAGCGGCACGTACACCAGCACCGCGGTGAGCATCAGCAGGACTCCGTGGACCGCTCGCCGCAGGGTGCCGCAGCGGGCGGCCTCCACCGGCTGGAATTCGGCGTCCGTGGGCTGGGCCGGCGACCCGTGCCAGTGTCGGCCGTCCGGGACCTCCTGACCGGTGTGCAGCGAGGACGCGTGGCCCAGCTGGGATCCGTCACCGAGACAGGTGCCGATGTCCAGCACCGTCGCCTCACTGACGACCGCGTCCCGGCCCAGGGTGACGGGACCCGTCTCGATCACACCGTCGTGTGCGCGGTAGCAGTTGATCAGCGAGTCCTTGCGGACCACCGTGCTGTCGCCGATCGTCAGCAGGTCGGTACAGACAGGCATACTGCGCGAGAGGAAGGTCACCCCCCGTCCGATCCGGGCACCCAGCGCCCTGAGGTAGAGCGGGTACAGCGGCGACCCGGCGAACAGCAGGACCGGACTCGACCGGACCAGCGTCTTGACCAGCCAGAAGCGGACGTAGACCAGACTCCAGACGCGAATCCGCTGCGGTTTCCACCGGCCGATCAGCAGCCACTTCACGATCACGGGCAGAGCGCACAGGACCACCAGCAGCGTGGCGCCGAACACAACGGACCGCAGGTAGGCCTGCAGCAGGCCGCTCCCGCCCGAGATCCAGTCGTAGCCGCGGGCGGTGACGACGGCGAGGAGGCAGGCGTAGCCGAGATAGCACAGCACTTGCAGGACGCCGCAGAGCATGTAGTGGGGACGGCCCGTCGGTTCCGCCGGTGGCCGTGGCCGTGTGTCGGGGGCGGGAACCGGCGGCGTACCCGGAGCCGTGCCCTGAGGTGCGCCGTCCACCATCGCCGCCGCCAGCGCGCTGACGGTGGGGTACCGGTAGATGTCGCGCATCGACACCGACGGCAGGTCGGGCCGCTTTCTGACACGCGCGCAGAAGTGCGCCATGACCAGGGAGTCGGCCCCCAGATCGTTGAAGAAATGACTGTCGAGAGGCACCTCGTCGAGCTTCGCGACGTCCGCGAGCAGCCGGGCGAGCGTCTCTTCCGTACCGGGGACGGCCGGGGTGCCCATCACCTCGAGCTGGTGTCCCGTCATACGCACTCCCTGGGCTGGCGGCGACCGACCGTCCTGCTTGCCAGGTATTCGTTGCCAGGGGGACGAGGTATGAAGGCGCCATGCACCTTCTTGCATCGTGAGCGCCTCATCTCGCCAGGTGACACCGGCCACGGTGGCCCGAGCCGTCCGCCGGGAGTTTCTCCATGAGGCGGAAGCCCGTTGTGGTGCCGGAACCCAGCGCCCAGTCGGTGCAGCGGTCGCCGACTACCGTTTCACCCTGCCGCGCACAGCAAGGACGGCGAGGCCGAGCAGGGCCGGCTCCACCAGACGGGAGGCCGTCTCCGTGCATGTGCCCGCCGTGGTCAGGTCCTGGCCGGAGGAGCGGAAGACCACCGAGTTGATCACCACCCGCATGGACTTCTCGAACCGCCCGGTCGACATCCGCTGTGCATACGGCCCATTGGGATGGGCCGGATCGGGGGTGTCTGTGGTCATGGCGATGGTGCGGCCGGTGAGAGTGCCGGTGCTCTGCGATTTCGGGTCGTCCTGCGGGAGGCCCCACAGCATCATCGCCAGCACGGTGACGGTCATGGCCGCCAGCAGCCGGCCCAGGGCACGGGAGGCCCGCAGCCCGTAGCCGGACAGGGCCCAGTACGCGGCGATCAGGGCCCGCTCGGCGCGCGGAGTGCTGGGGTCGTGACGGCGCATCTCCATCTCGCCGTAGTAGAAGTCGGCCGCCCCCGGCTCGTCCTTGCCGTCCTCGAAGGCCTTGCGCAGCTGCCGGTAGACCGGTGCCAGCGCGGCCCGGACGGGGCGGTGGCCAACAGACACCGGCCCTCGAGCCGCAACTGGTCAAGGTGGATGGTCCCGACGAAGAGGCAGTCGGTCAGGTCGACATCTGTAAGGACCAGGTGAGCCGCGTCCACTCCCCGCAGTGATACGACCTGCACCGGAAGATCCGTAGGATCGGGTTCGGGCATCTCCAGGCCGTTCACGATGAAGGGGCGGACACGGGCGGCGATGCTCACCGGGTATTCCAGGACCGCGTCGCTCAGATCCACAGCCGTGTGGCGCAGCCGCAGCGCGGCTGTGGAAGCCCACCGTGTCCGCCTGCACTGCAGGGCCGCTGTCGACGCCTCGATGGTCACGGCACCATGGAACACCGCCTCCGACACATCCAGCGTTCCGGCACACCAGCGGACCCACCTGGGCGGTGCGCTCGAACACCGTGCTGTGGAAGAGGACGTTGCCGTTGAACTTCGCCCCGGCAAGCGAGGCACTCCCCCGGATCGTCGCAGCGGAGAGCCAAAGGTCGCCGCCGATCTCCGTCGCAACGACGTGGGTTTCACCGGCGATCTGCGCCTTTTGGAACAGCGCGTCACCGCCGATGTGCACCCGGTAGAAGTCGGCGTCACCGCTGATCTTGGCACTGACAAACCAGGCGTTGCCGCCGATCTCCGCGTCGTCGAACCTGGCGTCGCCGCCGATTTCCGTCCCGTAGAACCAGGCGTTACCGACGATCTCTGTCTCATAGAACGACGCGTTCCCGCTGATCTTCGCCTCGTCGAAGTGGGCGTCGCCGCTGAACCGCGCCGTGTCGAACACGGCGTTGCCCAAGTGAGGCTCGTCTGTTGCAGGGGCTGTGAGTGCGGCGAGCAGTTCGCTCAGCAGTTCTTCGGTGAACGACGTGCCACGGTGATCGAGGTCTACGCCGGGCTGCAACCCGGCGAGGTAGGAGGAGCGGTCGGCGTCGGTGAGATGGGCCAGGCAGACGGGGTGCGGCTCGACGATGCGGCCACGACAGCCGACGCCGTCCGCCCCGGAGCCGTGCGCGCAGTACGGCCACACCTGTGTGGTCGAGTCGGCTGAGGTGGCGGTCACGTCCTGTGGGACGTGGAGGAGCATGCGTCGGTTGCGGCGGGTCGCCCGTGTGAGCGTCTCTGTGGGATCTGCCCATCGTGGAGGGGTGGCGTGGGTGTGCCGGTAGAAGCCTGCGCCCACTGCTGCTCCGCGCGGCCGGTGGCCGGATGGGGGTACTCCCGGACCGAGTCTGGGGGAGGGTGTGCTGATCGTCTTCACGCCCTGGTTCCGGTGGGCTGCGCGGGGCAGTGTCCTGCGGTCCGTTGGTGCGTGTCCATCCGGACGCTTGCCCGCCAGGCCGCGGGGCGTGTGTTTCGGCGCCGGGTGGGGCCGGTCTCGGACCGGTCGGCCAGGCTGGCCTGGGTGGTCGGGGTTATGACCGCTTTCGTTTCGAGTGTGTCCACCACCGTGCGGATTGCCATCTGCCCGGTGGCCCGGTCGGTGACGGTCTTGGCCTGGTGGGTAAGGCCGCGTGCGGCGATGCGCTGCCATGCGCCGTGGTCGCGTTCGCCCTGCCAGCCGCAGTCCCGACCAGGGCAGATGGCCCGTTTCCAGCCCGCCGTGGTGGGGCGGTCGGGGACTTTGCGGTGCCGCAGCGCGGTGAGGCACTGGGGGCAGTGCCTGGAGGTGTTGCGGGGCGGGACGGTGACGACGGCGATACCGGCTTCGGCGGCGAGGTGCCGATGCGGTCGGCGATCTGGCCGCGCACCGTCGGGGACATGCAGGTGTTGGGGGTGTGGCCCATGCCCTTGGCTTCCATCGACCGCAGGTCTTCCAGGTAGATGACCGTGGCTCGGGCGGCGATGGCCTGGTCCACGGCCCAGCGGGCGGCGGCCCGGGCGAGGGCGTCGTTGAGGTGGAGCGGCGGTCGGACACGAAGCGGATCTCGTCCCGCAGCACCTCATGTTTGCCGAACAGCTCGTGCTGCTCGTCAGCATCGATGAGCCGCTGGTACTGGGTGCACCACGGCGCCATGCCCTCGGCCTGATCCACAGGCGGGGCAATTCCTCCTACCCTGCCTGGTTGGCGCACGGCAGCAGCATGACGATGTGCCGTGCTGCTGCCGGCCCGAAGCGGCGGCCGACCAGCGGGTCGGCGGCGGCATCCCGACGCCGCTTATGCCGATTCACGCAGCCGCAGTTCTGTCCTTACCACCAGTTCGTCGCGACTGAGCGGACTGCTTCCGGTCAGCAGCCAGGCGGCCTGTTCCACGGCGAGCGCACCGAGCCCACGCGTGTCCAGGGCCACGGTGGACAGCGCTGGCTCGACGAGCGCTCCGAGCCGGAGGCCGTCGAAGCCGATCACGGCAAGGTCTGCGGGAAGCTGCCGTCCGAGTCGGCGCGCGGCGCGCAATGCTCCGATGGCGATGATGTCGTTGAACGTGAACACGGCGGTCACGTCAGGGTGAGCGGCGAGGAGCTCCTTCAGTGCGTTCTCGCCGCCCTCAACGCTCTGATCTGCGCGGCTCACCGATCCGGCGTCCAGTCCGCAGGCGGACATCGCGCCGACGAACCAGTCGTGGCGGATACTCGGCTCGGACCGGCCTGCGTGATCGAGCATGCCGATGCGCCGGTGCCCCGACTCGACCAGATACCTGATCGCAGCGTGGACGCCTTCCTCGCCGTCGATCCTGATCGAGCTGAACCTCTCGGCACGGTGCTCCCGGTCGATGAGCACCACGGGGAGCCCTCGGGTCAGTTTGGCGATCTCGTCCTCCGGCTGGCTCAGGTACCCCACTACGGCATCCACCTGAGACGCGATCACCTCGAGCGTGCCCCGCTCCTCCTCGATGCGGTCACCGGTGTCGTAGACGACAACATGCCAGCCACGCGCCCGCGCCGCGTCCAGCGCAGCAGCGGCGACCTCGGTGAAGAACGGGTTGAGCAGATCGGGGATCACGAGCCCGACGCTGATCGTGTCCTGTCGGACGAGTCCCCTGGCAAACCGGCTCGGCCGGTATCCCAGCGCGAGGGCGGCGTCGAGGACGCGCTGCTTGGTGGCGACACCGATCTCGTCCTTGTCGTTGAGCGCCCGTGACACGGTTTGTCGGGACACTCCGGCGGTCCGGGCCACATCGTCGATCGTCACCTTGCGGGGTCCGGTCCCCGACGACGCCATCACTCACCTCCGCGTAGTTGTCGACGCGTCCGCGTCGCAGGGACACCGAGTATGCCCCGGGCTGAAGTTGTGCTTGTGTGCGGGCGCTTGACGGTCTCGACCGGGCGCCAGGCGGCGGTCCGTGGATGCGCTGCCGCTCTCCCATGAGATGCCGACGCATTGCCTGACGCCTTCTCATCCTTGAACTCGTGCACGGCTCTTGTGCCTTGACACTCGGCCGCACCGAAGCGCACACTCCCAATCACTTCGCAACAAGCTCCCGTTACCGCTCCCGTGAGCGTTCACGTTACCGCTCACGGCCCTTTATTCCAACCAGAAGGCATCCGCCTGAGGTGTCAACGTCGACCCGCCTAGCACCGTCGCTAGTCGTTCTCTGGATCGGAAAATATGAGCAGCACAGTCACGCGCACCCGCCTCGCCATCGTCGCCGCGGCAGCCGGCATCGCCGTACTCCCCGGGTGCTCGTCGCCCGCTCCGGCAGGTAAGGCATCCGCAGCCTCCTGCGAGCCCGCGAAGGGGAAAGTCACCCTCCAGTACTGGAACACCGTTCCGGGCATGGACAAGGTCGTCGACCTGTGGAACAAGAAGAATCCGAACATCCAGGTCGAGACGAAGAACATCTCCAACGACCAGTACGGCGCCATCGGCAACGCCCTCAAGGCGGGGAAGGCGCCGGACCTCGCTCAGGTCGGCTACGACCAGCTCCCCAACCTGCGCACCCAGGACGCCTTCGTGGACGCATCGGCCTGCTCGGCGGCCACCGCGGCCAAGACGGAGTTCGTTCCGTGGACTTGGTCGCAGACCAGCTTCAGCGACACCGGCGTGTTCGCCCTGCCGCAGGACACCGGCCCGATGGCCCTCTTTGTGCGCAGCGACATCTTCAAGAAGCACGACGTCGCGATCCCCAAGACCTGGGACGAGTACGCGGCGGCCGCAAAGGAGCTGCACAAGGCGGACTCCGACCTCACCATTACGTACTTCGACCCGAACAACGCCGAGTGGTTCAACGGGCTCCTCTGGCAGAACAACGCCGAGATGTACAGCTACTCCGACGACAAGTGGCACGTCACCGTCGAGTCGGACCAAAGCAAGCAGGTCGCGGAGTACTGGCAGAAGCTGATCTCCGACAAGCTCGTGCGCACCGACCTCACCCACGGTTCGACGCAGATGTACGCCGCGTACCAGAAGGAGCAGATCGCCAGCTACATCGGCGCCGCCTGGGGCTACAGCATGTTCCGGGACAACCTGCCGCAGCAGGCCGGCAAGTGGACGGTCGTCCCGATGCCGACGTGGGGCGCGAACGGCGCGTCCGGCAACTGGGGCGGATCGACCGTCGCGTTCATGAAGGGCAGCAAGCACCTGTACGAGTCGGTCAAGTTCAACACCTGGCTGAACACCGACCCGGAGGCCCTCGCGCTGGAGAACGAGCTGGGCGGCCTCTACCCGGCAGCCAACGCCGGGCTGCAGCTTCCCGCGCTCTCCAAGGGCGTGCCGTACTACAACAACCAGAAGATCTTCGACGTCTTCGCCGCATCGTCCAGGAAGGTCGACACCAGCTTCACCTGGGGTCCCACGCAGAAGACGGTGAACCTGGCGCTGCAGGACGCGATGGCCAAGGCGGCGGCCGGTGACGGCACGCTCACCGACGCGCTCTCGGCCGCCCAGGCGGCAGCGCTGAAGTCGATGAAGGACCAGGCGATTCCGGCTGCGGCGGGCAAGTGACCGCAGCATGACCGACATCGCAATCCGCACGACCCACGTGGTGGAGTCGTCCGAGGGTCGTCGCCGCCGATCCAACGGCGGCCCCCGGGCGGGCACCGTCGCCGCGTTCCTGATCCCCTTCTTCCTCCCGTTCGTGCTGTTCTACCTGGTGCCGGTCGGCTACGCGCTCTGGCAGAGCTTCCGCGTCGTGCGCCGTACCGGCGGCCAGTACGGGACGTCGTACACGACCTTCGGCGGTTTCGAGCAGTACGTGCAGGTGTTCCAGAACAGCGAGTTCTGGGCCAGCATCGGGCGCATCGGGCTGTTTGGCATCGTGCAGGTGCCGGTCATGCTGTTCGTCGCACTGATCATGGCGCTGCTGCTGGACACTCCCCTGCTGAGGCTCAAGTCGTTCTTCCGCATCACGGCGTTCATGCCGTATGCCGTGCCCGGTGTCATCGCCGCGATCATGTGGTCGTATCTCTACTCGCCGCAGCTCAGCCCCGTCGTCGACCTGTTGAAGGGCATCGGCCTGGAGCCCGACTTCCTCGGCCCTGGTGCGGTGTTGTGGTCGGCGGCGAACGTCTCGACGTGGCTGTGGACCGGCTACAACATGCTGATCATGTTCTCAGCCCTGCAGTCGATCCCGCAGGAGCTCTACGAGGCCGCCAAGATCGACGGTGCGAGCAACTGGACGATCGCGTGGCGGATCAAGGTCCCGATCATCGCCCCGTCCATCGTCCTCACCACGGTGTTCTCGATCATCGGCACGCTGCAGCTCTACGCCGAGCCGGCCGTGCTGCGCCAGATCTCCTCGAACATCTCAAGCACCTTCACACCGAACATGCTCGCCTATGCGGTGGCCTCCGGAAACAACTACCAGCAGGCCGCGGCGATCTCCGTGGTCATCGCCGTCATCACCTTCGTCCTGAGCTTCGGGTTCATGCGACTGACCTCGAAGAAGGCCGGGCTATGAGCAACCAACCCGTGATCCGCGAAAGCCGCGTCAGCCGCACGGCCGTCATGGCTTTGATGTTCCTGCTGGCGATCTACTTCCTGCTGCCGGTCTACTTCCTGATCGTCGCGGCGACGAAACCGCAGGGTGACCTCGCCTCCACCAACGGGCTGGCGTTTTCGCACTTCAACCTTGTCGAGAATCTGCGCGTCCTGTTCACCCGCAGCGACGGCATTTTCGGGCGGTGGGCCCTGAACACCGTCATCTACGCGGTGCTCGGCGCGGCCGTGGGAACCCTGATCTCCGCGCTGTGCGGCTACGCACTCGCCAAGTTCCGCTTCCGGGGCCGCGAGTTCCTGTTCTCGGTCATCCTCGGCGGTGTCCTCGTCCCCACAACCGCGCTCGCGCTCCCGCTGTTCCTGCTGTTCTCGGCGACCGGGCTCGTCAACACCTACCTCGCGGTGTTCCTGCCCAGCATCGTCAGCCCGTTCGGCGTCTATCTCGCCCGCATCTTCGCCAACGCCGCCGTCCCCCAAGAGCTCATCGAGTCGGCGCGCCTGGACGGCGCGGGTGAGTTCCGCACGTTCTTCTCGGTGGCGTTCAAGCTGATGACGCCGGCGCTGGTGACGATCTTCCTGTTCCAGTTCGTCGCCATCTGGAACAACTTCTTCCTGCCCATGGTGATGCTGCAGAAGGAGTCGCTGTTCCCGATCACGCTCGGCCTGTACCAGTGGAACGGTCAGACCGCTCGTGCCCCGCTCCTGCAACAGTCCGTGATCACCGGCTCGCTGGTGTCGATCGTGCCGGTGATCATCGTGTTCATCCTCCTCCAGCGGTTCTGGCGCACCGGGCTCGCCGCCGGCTCCCTCAAGTGACCTACTCCCCCGCTCTGCGTTCTCCCTCCCCCGCCAGCACAGAAGGTCCCTCTCGCCATGCAGAACCCCGCCGTCTTCGTGCCCCATTTCCACTGGGACCGGGAGTGGTACGAGCCTTTCCAGGTGTTCCGGCACCGGCTCGTCGCCGCCCTCGACACCGTGCTGGAGACGGCCGAGGCGAACCCGGACTTCCGGTTCACCGCCGACGGGCAGATGGCCGCGATCGAGGACTACCTGGAGATGCGGCCGGAGAACCGCGACCGTGTCGTGGCCCTGGTCAGCGAGGGTCGGCTCGCCATCGGGCCGTGGCTGATCCTGCTCGATGAGTTTCTCTGCTCCGGTGAGA
This sequence comes from Streptomyces flavusporus, assembly GCF_046267975.1. Classification (NCBI taxonomy): domain Bacteria; kingdom Bacillati; phylum Actinomycetota; class Actinomycetes; order Kitasatosporales; family Streptomycetaceae; genus Streptomyces; species Streptomyces flavusporus. The sequence goes on from NZ_CP176503.1 coordinate 284,037, forward strand.
CCATCGTGCGCAATCTGCAAATGGGGTGGGCGGCTGCCGAGGGCCTCGGCGGTGCGATGCCCATCGGCTATCTACCGGACATGTTCGGCCACATCGCGCAGATGCCGCGGATCCTGGCGCGCGCCGGGATCGAGCATGCGGCGCTGTGGCGTGGTGTGCCCGGCTCCGTCGGCGGTCACGCCTTCCGCTGGCGCGCTCCCGACGGCTCCGAAGTGCGCACCGAGTTCCTCTTCGACGGCTACGACAACGGCCTCGACGTCCTGCTGGTGCCCGACCAGATCGGCCGCGCGCTCGGCGAGTACGCCCAGATGACGGCCGAGCGGTGGGGTGGCGATCCGGTGCTGGCCATGGCCGGCACCGACCACAACGCGCCCGACCCGCAGTTGGCGGCCTGGCTGCGCCGCGCGTCCAGCGAGGAGCGCGCCATCACCATCGCGACGCTCGACGAGTACATCCGCAAGCACGTACGGGACGAGGTGGACGCCGTCGTCACCGGTGAGCTGCGCAGCCATGTGCGCGGCAACATCCTCCCGGGCGTGCTGTCCGTGCGGCTCGGGCTCAAGCAGCGGATGGCCGTCGCCGAGCGCACCATCGACCATGCCGAGCGGGTGAACGCCCTGTGGTCCCAGCGTGATGACTCGCCGTTCCTCTCGTTGGCATGGCACAAGATCATCGAGTCGACCGCGCATGATTCGGTGGTCGGCTCGGGCACCGACGAGACCTGCGACCAGGTCGAGGCGCGACTCGCCGAAGCCGTGCAGGCCGCACGGGCCGTACGGGACGCGGCCCTCGCCGAGCCCGCCGCCAAGGTTCCGAGCGACGGCTACCTGGTCGCCAACCCGCTGCCGTCGGCGCGTACGGCGCTGGTCGAGGTGGATGTGGTGGCCCCGGCGGAGGGAACCGCGCTGGTCGCGACCGCCGCCGACGGGTCGGCGCATCCGATGCAGCTGATCTCCCAGGCCCCGACCGTGCTCAGCGACGAGCGCATGGACGCCTCGCAGCTCGAACGGGTGCTGCGCCGTATCCACCGCCGCGAGTTGTTCGGCCTTCTGATCGACCACTACGAACTCACCCCGGGCTCGCTCGTCTTCCACCTCGCCCAGGTGCCGACCAGCGGACCGTTCGACCTGCTGATCCTGCGCCGCGAGGTCGCCGCCGCGGCCGCCGCGCATCCGGGTGAGTGGCGGGTGCGGACGCTGGCGGAGGCCCGGGCCACCGCGCTGGTACCCGTGCACGTCCCCGCCTGCGGGCTGGCGAGTTTCCGGGCCGAAGCGAGCAACCGGCCCGCCTCCCCGGCGATGCAGCTCGCACCTGCGACGGCGACGGCCGACGCGCTCTCGAACGGACTGGTCGAGGTCGCGGTCGCCGCCGACGGGACCCTGAAGGTGACCGGGGCCGACGGCACCGTCCTGGACGGAGTCGGCCGTCTCGTCGACGGCGGTGACCGCGGCGACAGCTACAACTACGCTCCCCCGGCTCTGGATGTGCTCGTGTCGGAGCCGACACAGGTCACCGTTGACTTCCTCGAGAGCGGCCCGCTGCGTTCCAGGTTGCGTGTCACCCGCGTCTACGAGTGGCCCGCCGCCCTCTCCTCCGACCGTGATCTGCGCAGCGGCCAGACCGTGCCGACCCCGGTGGAGATGCTGGTGGAAGTACGCGTGGGCGAGCCGTTCGTGCGCATCTCCACATCGTTCCTGAACCAGTGCGCCGATCACCGGCTGCGCTTCCATGTGCCGCTGCCCGAGCCCGTGGCCAAGTCCGCCTCCGCCGGCCAGTTCGCCGTCACTGAGCGTGGGCTCACCGCCGAGGGCGGCTGGGGCGAGTACCCGATCCCGACCTATCCCGCGAGTTCGTTCGTGTCGGCAGGCGCCGCCACTGTCCTGCTCGACCACTCCAGTGAGTACGAACTCGTCGACGACGGCTCCGCACTCGCCATCACCCTGCTGCGCGCGATCGGCGCGATCAGCGTCAACATCCATCCCCTCCGCGACGAGCCCGCGGCGAGCGAGATCCCCGCACCGGGGGCGCAGGATCGCGGCATGCGGATCGAGAACCGTTTCGCCGTCGTGCCCTCGGCGGCCGGCTGGCAGGGCGCGAACGCGGTCGCTCTCGCCGAGGAGTTCCGCAACGACGTACTCGTCGCCCGCGGAACTGCGCCCACCGCAGGCCACCTGCCCCCCGACGCGAGTGGTGTGCGGGTCGACGGCAAGGACGTCCTCGTCTCGAGCATCCGCCGTGTCACCGACAACGTGCGCGGGGCCGGCACCGAGGTCCGGTTGGCCGCGATGAGCGGCACCGCGCCGACCGTCCACGTGACCGGCGCGTTCACCGAAGCCACCACGGTCGACCTGCTCGGCCGACCGCTGTCCCTGACGCCGGTGCGGGACGGGCTCGAACTGGTCCTCGGTCCGTGGGAGATCCGAACCGTCGTGCTCCGGTAGCCACCACCCCCGGCACAGAACGAGCTTCCCTTTTTGCTACCACGAAAGTTGTGACCTCTTGTCCTCCGAGCTTTCTGCGTATGTTTCGGACACCGCACCAGGGCGTGGCGCACTGCGCCCGGCGCGCTCGTGGCTGCACTCCGATGCCCCCTCTCGTTCGCTGAACGGACCTTGGCGTTTTCGTCTGTCGCCCACGGCGTCGGTGGCGGAGGACTTCGCGGCCGAAGGCTTCGACGACCACGGCTGGGACAGCATTCCGGTGCCCTCCCACTGGGTGCTCCAGGGCGACGGAATCTATGGTCGGCCGATCTACACGAACATACAGTTCCCGTTCCCGATCGACCCGCCCCACGTCCCGGACGAGAACCCCACCGGTGACTACCGCCGCCACTTCGACATACCCGCCGACTGGTCGGATGCCGCCCGTGTCGTGCTGCGGTTCGACGGTGTCGAGTCCCTCTTCAAGGTGTGGGTGAACGGTGTCGAGATCGGCAGCGCCAGTGGCAGCCGGCTCGCCCACGAATTCGACGTCACGTCCGCGGTACGCACCGGTGACAACGTCGTCGCCGTGCGGGCGCACCAGTGGTCGGCGGCCAGTTACGTCGAGGACCAGGACCAGTGGTGGCTGCCGGGCATCTTCCGCGATGTCACCCTGATCACCCGGCCGGCCGGAGGCATTGAGGACGTCTGGCTGCGGACCGGATTCGACGACGGGCACGGGCACATCGATCCGGAGGTCACCGCCGACGCGGCGGCATTCCCGGTCACCCTGCGCATCCCTGAACTCGGCATCGAGCAGGTCTGGGCGACGGCGGCCGATGTGGCCCCCCTCGACGTCGCCGGCGTGCAGCCCTGGTCGGCCGAACAGCCTCGCCTGTACGACGCCACCGTGTCAACGGCCGCAGAGAGCATCGCCCTGCGGGTGGGTTTCCGCACGGTCGAGATCCGCCGCGACCGGTTCCTGGTCAACGGCCGCCGCGTGGTGTTCCACGGGGTGAACCGCCACGAGGTCCATCCCCAGCGCGGCCGCGTCTTCGACGAGGAGCACGCCCGCGCAGACCTGGCCCGCATGAAGCGGTTCAACGTGAACGCAATCCGCACCAGCCACTACCCACCGCATCCCCGACTGCTCGACCTCGCCGACGAACTCGGATTCTGGGTCGTCCTCGAATGCGATCTCGAAACGCACGGCTTCGACAAGGTCGACTGGGCCGGCAATCCGAGCGACGACCCGGCGTGGCGCGCGGCATATCTGGACCGCATCCAGCGCACCGTCGAACGCGACAAGAACCATCCCAGCATCGTGATCTGGTCGCTCGGCAACGAAGCGGGAACCGGCAGCAACCTCGCCGCCATGTCGGCGTGGGTCCACGCCCGCGACGCCGGACGCCCCGTGCACTACGAAGGTGACTACACCGGCGAATACACCGACATCTACTCGCGCATGTACGCGACGGTGCTCGAGACCGAACAGCTCGGTACCGAAGGCGCACGCTCGACACTGATGAACTGCACTCCCGCACAAAGCGCCCGGCAGCGCACCAAGCCGTTCCTGCTCTGCGAGTACGCCCACGCGATGGGCAACGGGCCGGGAGCGCTCGACCAGTACGAGGCGCTGGTACATGAGTATCCACGGCTGCACGGCGGCTTCGTCTGGGAGTGGCGCGATCACGGCATCCTGACCACGGCCCCGGACGGGACGCCGTACTACGCCTACGGCGGCGACTTCGGAGAGGTCTTGCACGACGGCAACTTCGTGATGGACGGCATGCTGTTGAGCAACGACGTCCCGACGCCCAGCCTCCACGAGTACAAGGCAGTCGTACAGCCGGTCCGTTTCGTCTTCGACGGTGACACAGTCGCGATCACGAACCTGCGGCACTCGGCCGATACGTCCGACCTGCGCTTCCGCTGGCGCGTCGAGCACGACGGAACACCCGTGGACTCCGGCGCCTTGGAGGTCCCCGTCGTCACGGCGGGCGAGTCGCAGCGGGTGCCGCTGCCCAAGATCCCGGTCTCCCCGGACGCCGAAACATGGCTCACGATCGACGCGGTGCTGGCAGCCGGAACCCCGTGGGCACCCGAAGAGCATGTGATCGCAACTGCCCAACTGGACCGCTCGATACCTCGTCCCGTTCCTGCTGTCCGGCTCCGGACCGGTTGGCAGCCGGGCGACGGAACGCTGACGCTCGGAATCGCCGAGTTCGCCAACGGATCCCTCGTCCGCCTCGCCGGCCGGGCCGCGACCGGCCCGCGGCTGGAACTTTTCCGTGCGCCGACGGACAACGACGAAAGCCCGTCCGACGGAGTCGAGGAGAGCGACGCCAGCATCGCCGGGGTGTCCAACGCCGACCTGTGGCGTCGCGACGGTCTCCACCGGCTGACCACGCGACGCATATCGCTGGAGCGCACCGCGGATGCCCTGCGCACCACCGACAAAGTCTCCGCGGCGAACTCCGCCTTGTCGGTCATGGTGGAGTCGGTCTGGTCACTCGAAGACGACGAACTGGAACTGCGCGTGGAGATCGAGCCTTCGGGCGGCTGGCGGACGGTGTGGCCGCGGATCGGGATCCGTTTCGACCTGCCCGACGGCACGGCACCCGTCGACGGCGCCGAGTGGTTCGGACTCGGCCCGCTCGAGTCCTACCCCGACAGTCTCCGCGCGGCACGCACGGGCCACTTCTCCTCCACCATCGGCGACCTCTCGGTCGACTACGCCCGCCCCCAGGAGACCGGGCACCGCTCCCAACTGCGCCGACTGACGCTGGCGAGCGGCGACACCGAGGTGCTGCGCATCGTGGCCATCCCCGACACACACGGACGTCGCCCCGGCTTCACGCTCAGCCGCCACACCCCCCAGCAGATCACACAAGCCGGACACCCCTTTGAGCTTCCAGATACGACGACCAGTCACCTGATCATCGACGCGGCCCAGCACGGGCTTGGCTCACGGGCCTGTGGACCGGATGTGTGGCCCGAGTTCGCACTTCGCCCTGAATCTCGCACGATCAGGCTTCGCATAACAGAAGGCTAGGTACTACGACCCGCCAGACAGGAACAGCACATACGCGTCTACGAGCGCGTGCGCAACGTTCGCGGGGAGCCGAGGGGGTACTCCTCGCCAGGCGATGCCGAGAAGACGGAGGGGGTTGCCACCCTTCGCGTCGCGGCGGGGCGGCCCCATGTGGACACTCCCGCGTGAACGCGGAGTCAGACGGACGAAGGGTTGGGCTGTGGTGCATCTGCGGGGCGACGAGCGCGGAGCAGACCGCTCACTGACAGGGCTCCAGGCCCTGTGAAGACGAGCAGAAGAAAGGCCCAGGAGTACAGAGCCGGGCTCTCGCCGCCGTTCTGCAACGGGAACAGTCCATCCTTCTGGTGGACGGTGAAGTAGGCGTAGGCCATGGCGCCCGAGCTCAGGAAGGCAGCGGAACGCGTACCCAGGCCGACCATGACGAGCACCCCACAGACCAGCTCGATCAGCCCGGCATACCAGTAGGGCCACTCACCCGCGTCGGTCGCCTTGCGGCCCAGCAAGCCGAACACGGTCGCCGCCCCTTGACAGGCGAAGAGAAATCCGATCACGAGACGAAACAGCCCGAGGGCCAGAGGTTGGTGACTGGTCAGCTTCGAGGTGTCCACCGTTGCTCCTGAGCTCCACAGAGACAGCTGTTGGGTGACCTGGCCACTACGTCGCTGTGATCACCTTCAGTCGCTTATACGTGGCCACGGGCTCCCCGGTTCACCTCACCTCAGCAGTTACCGATCGGTTACAGCGGCACTGCACAACACGCATCGGGCAGGTCTGCCCCTCACCCCTTCACCGCACCGGACGTGAGTCCCTGGACGATGTGACGACTGGCGAAGGCGAACAGCGCCATCGTGGGCAGGATGGTCAGTACGGCGGCCGCGGACATCGAGCCCCAGTCGATGTTGAAGCTGGAGATGAAGCCGTTCAGGGCCGTGGGGACGGTCTTGTTGCTGTCGCTGTTCATCAGCGTCACCGACAGGAACAGTTCGTTCCAACAGTTGACGAAGTTGAAGATGAACGCGGCCACGATGCCCGGACGCATCACCGGCAGCAGCACCCGGAACAGCGCTCCGAACCGGGACAGACCGTCGATCATGGCAGCCTCCTCCAGTGCGTCCGGGATGTTCTCGAAGAAGCCGCGCAGCATCACCGTGCAGAACGGGATGCACACGGCGACATAGACGAGGATCAGGCCGAGGCGGTTGTCGACCAGCTTCAGGTCGGTCATCAGCAGGTAGAGGGGTCCCAGCGCGATGAACGACGGGATCATCTGGGTGACCAGGGCCGCCATGAGGAGGGCGGACTTGGTGCGGAACTCGAAGCGGGCCAGCACGTATGCCGAGAGCATGGAGATCGCCGTGGCCACCGCGCCCGCGACGATGGCGACGAGGAGGCTGTTGGTGAGGTAGGTCCCGAAGTCGGCCGTGGCGAACAGGCCGCTGTAGTTCTCCAGTGACAGGTGCTCGGGCCAGTAGGCGATCGGGAAATGGAAGATGTCGCCGGGCGCCTTGAAGGAGGTCGCGGTGATCCAGTAGAGAGGGAAGACGGTGAAGGCCAGCCACAGCCCCAGGAAGGTGAACTTGACGGCTCGGCCGGCCGCGGTCTCCTTGCCGATCACGACCTCACCCCTTTCTTCTCACGCGTGGCCAGGAGGAAGAACACGGCGAACACCAGCAGCGCGGCCACCACGAGGAGGCCGAGCGCGGAGGCCCTGCCGTAGTCGCCCTGCTGCGTGATCTTGATCATCCAGGTGGTCACGATGTGCGTCTCGTTGTTCGGTCCGCCGCCGGTCATGCCGAAGATCAGATCCGGGAAGTTGAAGATCCAGATCACCCGGAGCAGCACGGTCAGTACCAGCGTGGTTCGGATGTACGGGATCGTGATCCGGAACAGTGTGCGCACCTTGCCTGCGCCGTCCAACGCGGCCGCCTCGTACAGCTCATCGGGGATCGACTGGAGGGCGGCCAGGATCATGATCGCGAAGAAGGTGACGCCGTACCAGACGTTGGCGATCAGCACCGCCACCATCGCCGTCTCCGGATCCGCCAGCCAGGCGATCGGCTCGTCGATCAGCCCGGCCTTCTCCAGCAGGTCGTTGACGACGCCGAACTCGCTGTTGAACAACCAGCGGAACAGGATGCCGATGAGGAATCCGGAGATCGCCCAGGGGAAGAAGACCAGCGCCTGGTAGAGCCCACGGAAGCGGAACCTGCGGCGCAGCCACAGGGCGAGCGCGAAGCCGATCACCAGCTGCGGGACGATCGAGCCGATCACCCAGACTGCGGTGTTGCCCAGTATGGTCCCCCAGGCCGGGTCGGCGAAGACGTCACGGAAGTTCTTCAGGCCCACCCAGGAGGTGTCGGTCAGGTCGGTCAACTTCCAGTTGCGGAAGGCCATCTGGCCGCCCGCGATCATCGGGTAGTACGTGAAGACCGCCACGAAGACCGCGGCCGGCGCCATGAAGGCGGCGATCAGCAGGCCGCGCCGGGTGGTGAACTCCCGCCTGCGGCGGCCTCCTTGGGGGACGCCTCCCTTGCGGGAGGCGTCGCCGGTGCCGGGTTGCGATGTCTTCGCCGGTGTGGACGCGACGGACATGGCTACTGCTCCTGCAGCCACTTCTCGGCCCAGTACGCGTCCCAGCCCGCCAGCAGCTCCTTGGGCGTCGCCTTGCCGAGGATCAGCTTCTGGACGTCGGCGTCGGCCTTCTGCTCCCACTCGGTCCACCACGCCACCCCGCGCGGCTGGGTCACCACCAGGTACTTCTCCGGATGCTCGGTCATGGTGACATAGCTGGACCAGGGGCCCGTCTTGTAGAACGGGTCGCCGGTTGCCGATTTCAGGATCGGCACCAGGCTGTTCTTCTTGGTGAACGTCGTCGACGCCTCGCCCTGGGAGAGGAACTCGACCAGCTTGACGGCCTCGGCCTTGTGCGTGCTGCCCTTCGCGATGCCCCACCCGGCGGTGGCCAGCGGCTGGACGGTCTTACCGCCGGGACCGGCCACCAGCGGAGCGGTGTCCCACTGGCCCTGCGAGATCGACTTGGACTGCGAGACCGTGGCGATCACCTCGGGGTCCTGCAGCAGGAAGGCCGTGGAGCCGTTGGAGAAGGCCTCGACCATCTCCGGATAGCCCCAGGAGACCGACGACTTGGGGGACGCCTGCTGGAAGAGCTTCAGGTAGGTCTCGAGGGCGTCCTGCGCCTCGGGGGCGGAGAAGATCGTGCGGCCGTTCTTGAGCTTGTAGCCGTTGGCCGGGTCGACCTGGTCGGCGACGTACGCCTCGATGACGGCGGTGGCGTTGCTGTTGGCGTTGGCGCCGCCACGGAAGGCGTAACCGTAGCGGCGCTGGGACGGGTCGTGGACGGCGGAGGCCTGCTGCAGCAGCTCCTCCCAGGTGGCGGGCGGCTTGCTGAAGCCGGCCTTGTCGATCAGGTCGGTGCGGTAGAAGAGGCTCAGCCCGTAGAAGCCGTACGGAATGAAGTACGTCCTGCCCTTGGCGTCCTGTGCGGCTTTGACGGCGTTCTCCGTCATGGCCTGCCAGCCTTTCCAGCCGTCGAGGTCCTTCTTCATGTCGTAGAGCCAGTCGTTGTTCGACCAGGGCCCGACGGTGATGTCGCGTACCTCCAGGACGTCCACGCCACTGCCGGACTGGAGCATCTGCTGCAGCTTCTGGTCGGCCTGTTCGGTCGGCGGGGAGATCAGGTTGATCTTGATCTTCGGGTTCTGCTGCTGGAAGTCGGCTATCAGGTCCTGCAGCAGATCGGTGCGCGTCGGATTGGTCAGGCTCTCGACCATGTTGAGGGTGACTGTTCCGCTCGCGTCGGGGCTCATGGTGGAACAGCCGGTCAGGAGCATCGCGGCGGCTGTACCGAGAGCGAGAGCTGCCGTCCTTCTTCTCATCGTGCTGACCTCTTCCCTGGTTCTTCCTTGAATGACGGCCGCGCCGGCTGCGGCGTGGGGACGGGGGTGCGCCCTACGGCGCGCGGTGCTGTTCGTGGGCCGTGCGGGCCCACTCGCCGAGGGCGGGGACACATTCCTCGGCGAAGTACTCGTAGTCGGCGGCGGTGTTGTAGACGTGGGCGGACAGCCGCAGGTAACCGGTGCCGCCGAAGCTGGTGAAGGCCGCCTCCACGCCCAGTTCGCGGGCCACCCGGTCGCGCAGCGCGTCGGCCTCGACCCGACTGGCGGCCAGGCCCTCCGGCAGTCGCACCAGGCGCATGCCGGGCACCGGCAGACCGACGTCGACGCGACTGTCCGTGCCGGTGAGTTCAGCGAAGGCAGCGCCGATCACGTGGGCACCGTAGTCGGCCATGTCGTTCATGTAGCGGCGGGCGGCGGGCCAGCCCCAGGTGCGGTCGACGAAGCCGAGCGCGGTAGGTGCCGCCAGGTAGGCAGTGGCGTCGATGGTGCCCTGCTGGTCGAAGCGGTCGGGGTATGGATCGGCTGCCCCCCAGGAGTCGATCAGGGGGTGGAGCCGATCGCGCAGCGGGCCGCGGGCGACCAGGGCCGCGGTGCCACGCGGGGCGCAGCCCCACTTGTGCAGGTTGCCGACCCAGAAGTCGTACGTCGCGTCGGCGAGCGGGGCGGTGAGGAGGCCGGGCGCGTGCGCGCCGTCGACCAGCACCGGGATGCCTCGGCGGCGTGCCTCCGCGCCGATCCGTTCCACCGGCATCCTGCGTGCGGTCGCCGAGGTGATCTGGTCGACGACGACGAGGTCGGTGGCCTCGCCGAGCTCGGCGAACACGGCCTCGCACGCCCGGTCCTCGTCCGCGTCCAGGGGCACCCGGGCGGTACGCACCCGACCGCCCCAGCGGCGGGCCAGACGCTCGGCGCCCATGGTCACGGCCCCGTAGCCGTGGTCGGTGACGACGATCTCCCCGCCGCGGCGACGGCTGAGGGCGCCGTACACGACGCTGGCGCCGGCGCTGGCGTTCGGCACCAGGGCGAGGTCGTCGGCGGCGACGTGCAGGAAGGCGGCGAGGTCAACACGAGTGGCGGCGATCCGCTGCGGCAGCGCAGGGAACCACACCACAGGTGAGCGTTCCATCTCCACGCGCAGCAGTTCCTGCCGCTCCTGCGCCACCAGCGGAACCGCCCCGAACGAACCGTGGTTCAGGTGCTTCAGGGCAGGGTCCAGCGACCACGCGCGGGCGGCGGGCCGGCCGTCGGCCAGCAGCAGGGGACGCGGCGCGGTGGTCACCTCTGTCTCGCTCACATGACTCCACATCTGCCGGGTTGGACGAGGCCGCAGAAATCAGACCCTCCGCGGGACACGTATGATGACTCGGCATCCTGGCATGGGTTTTTTGGTGGCGACAAGGGTCGTACAGTGAAAGTCATCAGATGACTTCTGGTCGATACGTCCGAGACATGTGACGACTCGCTACAGTGCCCAGGGGCGCTCCGGCGACACCGACGGTCCGCCAGGGGAGGAAGAGGGGTCGGATGTCCGCAGTCGAAAAGGCGTTCCACGGCCTACGGCACATGATCGCGACGGGACGTCTGGGTCCGGGTGAGCGCATTCCGCCCGAGGGCGAGCTCTGTGCGGAACTGGGCGTCTCGCGGGGGTCGTTGCGCGAGGCGGTACGGATGCTGGCCGCCCTGGGTGTCATCGAACCACGGCACGGCTCCGGCACGTACGTCTCCCAGCTCAGGCCCGAGGACGTCATCGGCAGCCTCTCGCTGACCCTGGAACTCCTGCCGTTGCCCGGCCTGTTGGAGGTCTACGAGATCCGGCGCGTGCTGGAGGCTCACGTCGCCGCCCAGGCCGCGGCCCGCTGCACGCCCGAGACGGTGCGTACGCTGTTCTCCCTCATCGAGGAGATGGAGTCCACCGACGACCCCGCCAAGGCCTCCGAACTCGACCACCGTTTCCATGCGGAGATCGCCCGCGTGGGCGGCAACCCCACCCTGGCGTCCCTGCTGGCGGTCTTCCGCGCCCGCTCCCGCAAGTACCAGGTCTTCACCCTGCCTGAGGGCCCGCGGTTGCGCAGCAAGAGCGACGAGGACCACCGCGTCCTGGCCACAGCCATCGCCGACCGCGACCCCGTTTCGGCGGCCGGCGCGGCCCAGGCGCACGTCGCCCAGACGGAACGGTGGCTGCGCGCGTTCATGCCACCGGTCGAGGAGGACAGCAGCACGGACTGACCGCAGGGCCTCCTGCAGCGGGCGACGCGACCGCGTGAGCGCCGCTTCCGTCGGGCGGGGGAATGTCCCGGTACGGCCCGCTGTTTCTACCGCCTGGCTGGCATGCGCTGATCAAGGGAGTGCCTGTCAGTCGGTGAAAGGAGAGCCTCATGGCACGCAGCACCGCGCGTCCCGTCGTCCGGCTGAAGTCGGCGGCCGGGACCGGTGTCACCTATGTGACGCGCAAGAACCGTCTGAACCACCCCGACCGGCTGGTTCTGCGCAAGTACGACCCGGTGGCCGGGCAGCACGTTCTCTTCCGCGAGGAGAGGTAGGACCAACGGCCTGCGCCGATCGGCGGACGGCCCCGAGAAAGGACATCTCGTGAGGCCGGGCCTCCATCCGCCTCCCGCCCGGTCGTCTTCCGCGACCGAGCCGCGGGCGAGGTGTTCCTCACCGGCCCGACCGCCGACTCGCCGCGGACGCTCGAGCGGCAGGACGGCCATGCGGCCCGGGGCCACCGCTCAGGGCGGCCGGAGCCAGAGAGCCCAACGAAAGGACACCCATGAAGGTGCGCAAGTCTTTGCGCTCGCTCAAGGCCAAGCCCGGCGCCCAGGTGGTGCGCCGACGGGGCATGACCTTCGTCATCAACCACAAGGACCCCCGTTTCAAGGCCCGCCAGGGCTGACCGCCCCAACCGGATGCGTCGACGGGCCGGCCTCCTTCCAGGGAGCCGGCCCGCCACTGTCATATGCGCCCGAGGCCGTGCGACAGGCGGCTGCGCTGCGCATGGCGATCGCCACCGGGGTCGTGACGGACATCGGGGTCTGGAACGGCGGGATGGGCCGCTTGCCGATGTAGGTGAGCGGGTTGGCGGCGGCCTTGTCGGGGCAGTCCGTGCGCGCGTGCGGGGTACTGCGCCCACGGTATGCGGCCGACCCGGGGCAGGAACGTGGGCACGCTCGCCGATCAGCGCGCCAGTCGGCCGTAGCGTCTCCGGCAGGAGTACGACGCGAAGACACAAACGGCAGAGAGGGCGCGATGATGCCATGGCGCGGACGAGTGGCGGTTGGGGCAGCAGCTGGAGGCGGACTGGTGGCCGGCCGGCTACCTGGGCCTGGTCAGCGGGGCGGTGTCCCTGGATGTGGGCGTCGGTCGGCGCACCAGCCCGCTCGGCCCGCAGACCGTCGACATCGCGGCACCCCAGGAGTTGGTCTTCAACATGGTGGCCCGCCCGTATCTCGGCCGCACCCCGCATGCGATGCGGGAGAAGCTGAACGTGCTCGAGCGCGGCAGCGACCTGGTGCTGGCCGAGCACTACACCCCTGTGGCAGGCGGACGGTTGAGGGCGGTCACGGTGGAGACGGTGCGCTTCAGCCGACCGGAGCGCGTCGACTTCCGCCTGGTGCGCGGGCCGGTGCCCGCGGTCGTCGAGTCCTTCCAGCTGGGCGAGCAGGCATCCGGCACCCGGCTGGTGTACGAGGGTGAGATGAGCACCGACGGATGGGCTCTGGGCGGGCGCTGAGGGCAGGCGGTGGCACGCCGCTGGGAGGCGACGGTCGCCGCTTCCCTCGCGACGATCAAGGCCGAGACCGAGCCCCGGACCGACCGCCGGTAGAGGCACGCGGTGGGTTCGGTGAGCGCGCTTACAGTTCCCGGCCGCCGGACGGCCGTAGCGTCGCGGGCATGGTGCTCCGACTGACGCTCGGCGCGATCCACACAGCGATGGCCGTCGGCCAGCTCGCCTCGTTCGACCGGATGCCGGACATCCTGTCCGCGTACGGGCTGGTGCACGGCGTCGCTGGGGCAGTGCTGGCCGTCGTGCTGATCGTCGGCGAGCTGGTGTGCGGGCTGTGGTTCCTGGCCCGGCCTCGATCGCGCGGCCACCCCGGTGTGGCTGTACACGGCCTTGTCGCTGGTGTGGAGCGGGCTGGCGGCGCAGGCGTACGCGCGCGGGCCGGCGGTGGAGCGGCCCGCGCGCGTACGCAACCGTGTCCCGGGCACGTCGGTCACCGTCTACCTGCAGTTCGACGGGTTCGACGCGCGCACCCATCATGAGATCCGCGGCCGGGACCTGCGCGCGCTCAAGCAGCGGGCGCTGGACCAGTGCGCCGCCGAGGGGCCGACCGTCACCCTGGTCGCCGCGGTCGAGCGCGGTCTGAACGAACACGAGCTGGGCGCGACCATCGAGTTCGGCATCGACCACCCGGCCGTCCGGTCGGTGGCCTTCCAGCCGGTCACCCACTCCGGTCGGCACGTCCCGTTCGATCCGCTGAACCGGCTCACGAACCCTGACGTGATCCGGCTGATCAGCGAGCAGTTGCCGGGCTGGTTCACCAAGGGCGACTTCCTCCCGGTCCCCTGCTGCTTCCCGACCTGCCGCTCCGTCACCTACCTCTTGGTCGACGGCGAGCCCGGTAACCGCACTGTCGTCCCCATCCCACGGCTGCTCCAGGTCGAGGATTACCTCGGCTACGTCACCCACCGCGTCCTGCCCGACGACGGAATCCGCGAGGCACTGGAGAAGCTGTGGTCCGCCTCGGCGTTCATGGGCACGGCCACGACCGAGGAGAAGCTGCACGCCGCCGCCGAGGCACTGGACTGCGCTGGGGTACCTCCCACGCTTTCGGCAGTGGGGGAACCTGCGGCATCGATCTGCCGTCCGCCGTCAAGGACTTGAACGACAAGGCGTTCATGATCGTGGTGCAGGACTTCCAGGACCCCTACACCCTCAACGTCAAGCAGCTGATGAAGTGCTGCGTGGAGGAGGTCACCCCGGACGGGCAGCTGATCCCGTTCTGCGCGTACAACTCCGTCGGATACCGCGAACAGATCCGCGCGCAGATGTCCGGCGTCCCCGTGGCCGACGTCGCGCCCAATGCGCTGCCACTGGCCGGCCGGCTCACCGACACCCCCTACGGCTCCAGGACCGCCCGCAGTGGTAACGGGCCCGAGCCCGCCGTCGAGGAGAGCGCACGATGACGGACCACAGCACTCGGCGGTCAGCGGGTGACGAGGTGAAAGTCTGCTGCGCCGCCGCGTACTCCTCCGACGTCGTCGCGCTGCTGCTCGGCGACTCCTACCACCCCGGCGGCACCACCCTCACCTGTCGCCTCGCCGACCACCTCGGCCTTGTTACCGACAGCCGGGTCCTGGACGTCGCCTCCGGCCGCGGGACGACCACCCTGCTCCTCGCCGATGCGTATCGCGTACGGGTGGACGGCGTGGACTACGCGGCTGCCAACACCGCCCTCGCCCAGGGCGCGGCCCAGGCCGCCGGGCTCGCCGAGCGGGTGGCCTTCACCACCGGCGACGCCGAACACCTCCCCTATCCGGACGGGCTGCTCGGCGCCGTGGTGTGCGAGTGCGCCCTGTGCGCCTTCCCCGACAAGACCCAGGCCGCCGCCGAGTTCGCCCGCGTCCTTGCCCCCGGCGGCCGACTCGGCCTCACCGACGTCACCGTCGTCCCCGACCGGCTCCCGCCCGAACTGATCGCGCTCGCCGCGCGGATCGCCTGCATCGCCGACGCCCGCGCTCGCCGACTACGCCCAGATCCTGGCCACCGCCGGGCTGCACACCCTCCGCATCGAACGACACGACCACGCCATGACCCGCATGATCGACCAGATTCAGGCACGGCTGGACCTGCTTCAGCTGACCGCCGCGCACAAGCTCGCCGAGGCCGGGGTGGACCTGGCGGCAGCCCCGGCTGCGCTGGCCGCCGCCCGCGCCGCCGTCGCGGACGGCGCCCTCGGCTACGCTCTGCTGATCGCCGAGAAGTCCGCCTGACAGCCGAGGCTTCTACCGGCCGGTACGTAAGCGTCCTCACATACCTGCACATGCCGACAGCTCTAGCGTCGAGACCGTATTGGAGATCCCCGCCGCACGAGAGGATGTGACGATCATGGCAACGACCGTCCACGTATCCCCGAAGACCGCTGTCGTCCCGGTCCATGCCCTCTGGGGTGCTGCAGTCGGGGTGGTCGGCGGCATCGGGTTCGGCATCTGGATGTCGGTTCCCAGCCGATGATGGACACCGCGATGATCACCATGGTCGCCGGCCTGCTCGGCTCCACCAACGCCTTCGTCGGCTGGCTCATCCACCTGGGCATCGCCCTCTTCGCCGGCACCGGCTTCGGCAGCTTGCTGGGCCAGTACGCCCAGAGGATGGCACCGGCCGTCGTGCTCGGCCTCGGCTACGGCGCCGTGTGGTGGGTCCTCGGCGCCCTGTGGATCATGCCCGCCAACATGGGCATGCCCGTCTTCGAGTGGAATGATGTCACCGGCTCCAGCCTCGGCGGCCACCTGGTGTTCGGGCTGCTGGCCGGCCTGGCCTACTCCTGCATTGCCCAGGTGATGGGCAAACGCACTGGCTCGGCCGGGCGATGACGTCGATTCCGCCCGCAGCTCCGGACGGCCCCGGCCCGCTGCCGCAGGGTGCTGCCCAACGCGGCAGCACCCCGGCGGCACCGCGGTGCCCTACTGTCTGGCCCTGGGCGCCGACGCGCTGGCCGTCCCCGCCTGGGGCGCCGCGCCCCCGCCCTGGGCCCCCGGCCGACGGGAGGAGACCCACCGCATGATCGACCACGACGACGTCAACGATCCGGGCCACACCTGGTGCATCTCCGAGGTCGACATCTTCCGCGACCTGCCGGAGCCGGAGATGGACGCCCTCGCCACCCGCATCGACACACCCGCCGGCAAACTCCGGCCGGGTGCCCGCCACCCCCAGATCGCCCTCACCCACGAGCAGCTCGCGGCGCTGGCCGGTACCTCCCGCGAGACCTGCACCAAGGTTCTGCGCGAGTTCGCCGACCGCGGCTTGCTCCGCCTGGCCCGCGGGCGCATCACCGTCCTGGACCCGGCCCGTCTGCTCGACGAAGCCGGATAGCCTCCCGGTACCAAGGCAAGCGCCCTGGGCCTGCCCCAGGCCGCCCAGCAGCGGCGCCTGGCCCGCGCCCTGGGCCTGCAGGATCCGGCGCCCAGGCACCAGGTGAACCTTGCTTCGAGCGCTTCGGGCGGGTGTTGCCGCGCCATGGCCGGCGTCTCGGTGCCGTCTCCGGTGGTTGCGGCGACGTCGATGTCCGGCTCGCGAGCCACCGCACCGGACAGTCCGTCGCGTACTTCGAGTGCTGTTTCAGGGCGTGGGAGTCCATGTGAGGCGCTCGACCAGCGTGGCTGCGAACTCCTCGGCGCGGGACAGCTGGGTGCGCAGGTCCTCGATCCGCTGCTGGGCGGCCTGCTCGAAGCCGCGGATCCGGTCCAGCAGTTTCTCGCGTTCCTCGGACGGCAGTTCTTCGCCCGAGTCGAGGCGGTCGGTGGCCTCCAGCAGGGAACGCATTTCGTCCAAGGTGAAGCCGAGCGGCTTCATACGGCGGATGACCATCAGTCGGGCGACATCGGCCTCGGTGTAGAGGCGGAAGCCGCCCTGGGAGCGGGCGGAGGGGATGACGAGGCCGGTCTCCTCGTAGTGTCGGATCGTGCGCAGCGACAGCTCGGTCCGTGCGGCGGCCTCGCCGATCTGCATGTGCTCGCTGCTCACGCCGGGTGCCTTCCTCGTCTCTCGCCACGGCCGCGAACGGCCGCCGCCAATCTCTACTCTAACGTTAGGGTAGAGTAGTCCTGGTGCCGGGTCGGCTGCCTGCCGTGCCCGTTCCCATGGTGCGGGATGCCGTCCTGTGACCATCAGCCGTGTCGGGGCCGACGACGCCCCCGGCGAAGACCGTGGTCCGCAGGAGAGAGTGTGCGCATGCCCATGATGCCCGGCGCCGCTGCCTGCCCGTCGTGACCCTTCGCGCCCAAGCAGCGCCCGGCTCCCTCACGGGTCGCTTCGCTGCTGCCCACTGACTTCCGTCCGCCGCTCGCGGACTTGGTGGCTGGCCGCCCCGGCCAGCCACGCCTTCCTGCGCGCCCGCAGTGATGCCGGGCGTGCCCGAGCACGACAGGTTCCTTACGTCTTGTCCTCCTCCGCACTGTCCCCGGCCGCGTGGATGCGCGGCTCCCGGCGTCCGTCCTGGCTGTCCGATCCGAAGGTGCTGCGCACCGAGGTGCTGGCCGGTCTCGTGGTCGCCCTGGCGCTGATCCCCGAGGCGATCTCGTTCTCGATCATCGCCGGGGTCGACCCGGCGGTAGGCCTGTTCGCCTCGTTCACCATGGCGGTGACCATCGCGATCGTCGGCGGCCGACCGGCCATGATCTCCGCGGCCACCGGTGCCGTCGCCCTGGTCATCGCCCCCCTCAACCGCGAGCACGGCTTCGGCTACCTCGTCGCGGCGGTCATCCTGGCCGGCGTCTTCCAGATCGCCCTCGGCGCGCTCGGGGTGGCGAAGCTGATGCGGTTCGTGCCGCGCTCGGTGATGGTCGGCTTCGTCAACTCCCTCGCCGTCCTCATCTTCATGGCCCAGGTGCCGGAGATGACGGACGTGCCCTGGCCGGTCTACCCACTGCTCGCGGCCGGGCTGGCGTTGATGGTGTTCTTCCCCAAGGTCACCACGGTGGTCCCGGCGCCGCTGGTGTCCATCGTCATCCTCACCGTCCTCACGGTCGCGGCCGGGATCGCGGTGCCGACCGTGGGCGACAAGGGCGCCCTGCCGTCCTCCCTCCCCGTCCCCGGCCTGCCGGACGTGCCGTTCACCCTGGACACCCTGACCACCGTCGCCCCCTACGCGGTCGCCATGGCCCTGGTCGGCCTGATGGAATCGCTGATGACCGCCAAGCTGGTCGACGACATCACCGACACCCACTCCTCCAAGACCCGCGAGTCCGTCGGCCAGGGCGTCGCCAACATCGTCACCGGCTTCTTCGGCGGCATGGGCGGCTGCGCGATGATCGGCCAGACGATGATCAACGTACGGGTCTCCGGTGCCCGTACCCGGCTGTCGACGTTCCTGGCCGGCGCGTTCCTGATGGTGCTGTGCATCGTCTTCGGGCCGGTCGTCTCCGACATCCCCATGGCCGCGCTCGTCGCCGTGATGGTCATGGTGTCGGTGGCCACCTTCGACTGGCACTCCATCGCGCCGAAGACGCTGAAGCGGATGCCGGCCGGGGAGATCACCGTCATGGTGGTCACCGTCGCCTGTGTAGTCGCCACCCACAACCTCGCCATCGGCGTCGTCGTCGGTTCGATCACCGCGATGGTCATCTTCGCCAAGCGCGTTGCCCACCTCGCCGAGGTCACCGCCGTCACCGACCCCGACCACGCCACCGTCGTCTACCGGGTCACCGGCGAACTGTTCTTCGCCTCCTCCAACGACCTCGTCGGCCAGTTCGACTACGCCACCGACGCCGCCAAGGTCGTCATCGACCTGTCCGCCGCCCACATCTGGGACGCCTCCTCCGTCGCCGCCCTCGACGCCATCGAGACCAAGTACGCCCAGCGCGGCAAGACCGTCGAGATCACTGGGCTGAACGAGCCCAGCGCCCGGATCCACAAGACGCTCAGCGGCGAACTTACCGGCAGCCACTGACCGGCACACGCACACCGCCGAGGGCCGCGGAGGCATCACACTCCGCGGCCCTTTCGGCCCCGGGCTGCTGGACCGGCCCGTCAAGGACCTCTGACGGCTGACCCCGCTCAGCGCCTGCGGGCACCGGGTGCGAACGTGCCGAGGCGGCAGCCCGGTTATGCGGGGCGGAGCGAGTCCAGAGCCGCGGTCACGGTCTTCGCCAGGTCCCGGGCGTCGGCCCCGGCACGCGAGCGCAGATTCACGCCATAGGCGAGCAGCGCCAGCACGTCGGCCGCGGCACCGAGGTCGGCGCAAGGAGCGATCTGGTGCTGGGCGCGGGCGGTGACGAGCGCCTCACGGAAGGCGCCCCGCAGCCGCTGGTGGTGCAGGTCGAGGGCCTCCCGCACGTCGGGATCACCGTTCTCCGGGCCGGCATGCGCGTTGGAGACCATGCAGCCCCAGCGCGCGTACGGGCCGGAGCAACGCGCCTCGATCAGTCCGGCGAAGAACTCGGAGACGGCGGGCAACCCACGGCCGTCGTCCGCCGGCCTCCGGAACGCAGGCTCGGAACGCTCCCGGATGTAGCGGCGCAGGGCGGCGCGGTACAGCTCCTGCTTACCGCCGAAGGTGGCGTACAGGCTGGAACGGTTGAGCCCCGTCGCCGTCACGACGTCCTGGATCCCGGTCGAGGCCACGCCCTGCTGCCAGAACAGCCGCATCACCGTTTCCAGGACGGTGTCCGGATCGAAGTGCTTGATGTCCGGCATCGCTCACCCGCCATCTTGAAATGAGGGTTCCAAGATACCGCCCAATCGTTATCTTGAAACGGTCGTTCCGAGATACCGGAGCGGCCGAGACGACAACCGGCCCACCAGAACGAGTCCGTCCATGACCCTCGACGCCGAGCTGCGCGCCTTCTACGAAGCCCGCCAGCAGCAGATCCCCGCAGAGATCCGGGAGATCATGCGTCGGGCCGGCCAGGAGCTGGCCGACTCCGGCCAGGCCGACCGCGCCCTGACCGCCGGAGCCCAGGCCCCGCTCTTCAGCCTCCCCTCCGCGACAGGACAGACCCTGGCCCTGGACGACCTGCTCGCCCACGGCCCGGTCGTGCTCACCTTCTACCGCGGCGCCTGGTGCCCGTACTGCAACATCGCCCTGCACTCCCTCCAACAACACCACGACGCCATCACCGCACGCGGCGCCTGCCTCGTGGCCGTCTCCCCACAGATCCCCGACGAGTCCCTCACCCTGACCGAGAAGCACAACCTCGCCTTCGACGTCCTCAGCGACCTCGGCTCCGACACCGCCAAGCAGTACGGCCTCGCCTTCGACCTCCCCGGCGACCTCGCCGCCGTCTACGACAAGCTCGGCTTCGATCTCCAACGCGTCAACGACGGCCACTCGCGCACCCTCCCGCTGCCCGCCACATACGTCATCGACCGCACTGGCATCATCCGCTGGGCCTTCGTCACCACCGACTACACCACCCGCGCCGAACCGACCGACATCCTCGCCGCGCTGGACGCCCTGGACTGAGCACGCCACGCTGGGCGTCTGCAGTCGGCCGAGGCCGGCACCTCACGGGACATCAAGTATCGCCACACTCAGGCGAGCCCCGTCCGGCACCAGCGGCCGAGGCACAGCCTGATTGGCCACGGACCTCGCGCAGGCAGTTGACGCGCCTGCCGCTCGGCTGGGCGGGGATGACCGTGCGGCTGCCGCGCCGTCGTATGTGCGCGCGTGCCGCTCGCCGACGCCGCCCGGGGAGTGGAGTTCGCCAACGGCCCGTCGTGGCGGGCGGACACGGGGCGCGGCCCGGTGTTTGGCTTGCCGGGGCGGTCGCTCTCCGCGATCGTGCTCGACTTGCCAGGAGGGACATCATGGCGGCACCGCGCGAGTTGGACGAGGCAAAGGTCGAAGCCTTCATGGCGAAGGCGCTCGGGGACCTCAGCGGGGCGATGACGATCGGTCTGTGCCATCTGGGCGACCGGCTGGGCCTGTTCAAGGACCTTGCCACCAGTGGCCCCGCCGGCAGCCAGGAGCTTGCGGACCGTCTGGACCTGAACGAGCGTTACGTACGCGAGTGGCTGCGTGGGCTCACCGCCGCGGGCTATCTGGAGGAACCGGAGCCCGGGCGCTTCGCCCTTCCCGCCGAACACGCCCCCGCCCTGGCCGACGAATCAGGGCCCATGTTCCTCGGCGGCGTCTACCAGATGATCCCCGGCACCCTGGCACCGTACGAACGGCTGTGCGAGATGTTCCGGAGTGGCGGCGGGGTACCACAGAGCGACTACCCGGACATCCTGTGGGACGGCATGAGCCGTTTCACCGGCAGCTGGTTCGAGAGCGTGATGGTCGAGGACTGGCTGAGCGCCTTCCCCCACGTCGTCGAGGGGCTGGAACGGGGCATCGATGTCGCGGACGTGGGATGCGGCGCGGGCCGCGCCCTGATCGTGCTCGCCAAGGCGTTTCCCCGCTCGCGTTTCACGGGCTTCGACAACTTCCCGGGCCAGGTGGAACGTGCCCGGCAGAACGCGGAGAAGGCCGGCGTGGCCGACCGGGTGACCTTCGAAACGATGGATGTCGCCCAGGGGCTTCCCGGGCGCTACGACCTGATCACCACCTTTGACGTCATCCACGACGCGGCTGAACCGAAGCAGCTTCTTTCCGCCATCAGGGCTGCGGTCAAGGACGACGGCGACTACCTGATGCTCGAGATCAACTGCCGGGACCGCCCCGAGGACAACGTGGGCCCCGTCGCAACGATGTTCTACGGGTTCAGCATGTTCTACTGCATGACCACGTCCCTCGCGAGCGGCGGAGCCGCCCTGGGAACGTGCGGTATGCCCGAGGCGGTCGTACGCAGTATGTGCGCCGAGGCAGGCTTCAGCGACGTGGCCCGCTCCACGGCGGACGACCCTTTCAACGTCCTGTACGACATCAAGCCGTAAGCCGATATGGACCTGCGGCAGCGGGCCCTGCGCGATTGAGGTCAAGACATCCGATGCAGTTGACTCTCGTCACCGGGCCGGAGCACGCCGAAGTCCTTGCGCATACGGGCCTGATCCGCGATGACGAAGGCATCCTTCACGTCCGTTTGCCTGGCCCCGGTAGGCGGCCGATGCCTGGTGAACGGCGAGGCCGGTGAGGTAGACCATCGGCGCGTTGTGGCTGAGCAGAAGGCCGATGAGCACAGCAGTCCCGCAACGGATGACCGTCTCAAACCCGCGCTTGGAAGGTAGGACAAGCTCAGCGAATGCGGCGCTTGGCGAGGCGGCGGGCGAGACGCGGGAGGACTGTGCCTACCAGGAGGGCGGCGAGTGGGAGGACGACGTCCGCCCATGGATCCCGGAGAGACTTGTACGTCGCGGTGCCCTCCTTGATTTCGATGAACCCGATGGGCCGGGCCCCCGCTCCGCCGCCGCCTCCTCCGCCCTCGCCGGTCTTGTCCTTGCCGACTTCGCGTCCCGCGCCGCCGCCGAAGCCGAAGCCGACCTCGGCGACCGGTATGACGGTGATGCCTTCGCTGACCACGGGCTCGCCGTAGACGGCGGTCACCGAGGCCCGGCCGCCGAGCTTGTCGGCCAGGCGTTCCAGGAGGGTGACCGAGGCGTGGGCTGCGGTCATGTCCGCCAGCGGGACGGACTGTGCCGTGTCGTCCGAGGTGGTCATCGAGTGCCTTCCGGGTAGGGGCGTTCGGCGGTGCCGAGGATGTGGGTGCCGGCCGGTGAGGGCATCCGGGTGGCAGGAAGGGGAACCGGTCGACAGTGGTAACGGTGAAGCCGGCGGCGGTGATGGCCGTCTGAGTGTCACGGCCGGTGTGGCAGCCGCCCGTCAGCCGGGGCCAGACCGCGGCGTCGAGCCCGCGCTGGACGCGCCGCATTGCGGGCGAGTCGGCCCGGACGTGTTCGAAGAACCGCAGCCGGCCGCCCGGCCGCAGAACCCTTCAGTCCGTTGCCTGCGCCGACCTCGATGGCCTCGCCGGACAGGCCGACCAGCAACCGACGGCGGTGTTCGGTGACGCCGGCCTTCTTCAGGGCCGGGGCGGCCGGTTTGGCGTAGAAGCGGGCGAAGACCGGGTGCTTGATGCGCTGGGTCATGGTGACCGTCTCCCTCTGCGGCAGCATCCCTGCGACGTCGCTGGGCTACTCTGATATGCGGAGGTGCTACATAGTGAAGTCACTTCACGATATGCCGAAGCGACCCTCTTCCGCCAGAGTCTCACTGGACCGGCTCTTCGAGCTGGCCGAGGTGCTGGGCGCCATGGTGCAGCGCGGGGTGGCCGAACACGGCCTGACCACGGCACGCGCCGGTGTGCTGTGGGCCCTGTTCCACGAGGGGCCGATGACTCAGCGGGCGCTGGCCGGTCGGCTGGGAGTCACGCCCCGCAACGTCACCGGGCTTCTGGACGCGCTGCAGGAGAACGGACTGGTGGTCCGTGAGGCCCACCCGACCGACCGGCGCGCGACCCTCGTCTCCCTCACGGGCAGGGGGCGCGAGGTCACCGCCGGGCTCCGCGGGGGACACGACGACCTGGCCGCCGCACTGTTCGCGGACATGCCTCCGGGGCAGCTCGATGACTTCACCATCTCCCTGGCTCAGGTGATCGAGCGACTCAAGGCCGTTGATCCCACCCGGCAGAGGTGATGGCCTGGGCAAGCCCGCAAGCCGTTGGAAGGCGTGGGGGCGGACGTCAGTTTTCGGCTCTGTACCACGGCGCGTCGGACGAGTGACACTGCGTCGGCGGCGAGCCGGAGGGCATACACCGGCCGGTCGCCGGGGACGGGGCCGAGGTAGTCGTGGCCGGTCGGCGGTCTCGGACCCCGGACTGGCGCTCAGGCATCCGCCGCTGAGTCCGTCACCTCCGTACGGGTGGCGGGATCCTTCGAGCGAGTCGCCCGCATCGCCATGAGGTCGCACTGCTGCCCCGAATGGGTTAATCAGGTGACCCAATTTCTCGCCAGTCACGAGCGCAGCGATGAGTTTCCCGGCCCGGAGAGTCTCACCACCGTTGTCGGCAACACAGGAGGAACACGTGGCTCAGCTACTGAGAGTTCAGAACTTCAACGTCTCGAGTGACGGGATCGGTGCCGGTGAGGACCAGAGCTTCGAGAGTCCGTTCGGCCACGCCTCCCCCGAGAGGCTGTTCGCCTGGGCCGGCGCCACGGCGAGCTGGCCCATGCGCACCGACCCCGGGGGGAGCCGGGGCCTCGACGACTACTTCACGCGGGACTACGCACGCAACATCGGCGCCGAGATCATGGGCCGCAACAAGTTCGGGCCCCAGCGCGGGCCCTGGCACGACCATGAGTGGCGCGGCTGGTGGGGTGACGAGCCCCCGTTCCGCACCCCGGTGTTCGTCATGACCCACCACAAGCGTCCTTCGTTCACGCTCTCCGACACCACGTTCCACTTCGTCGACGGCCGGCCGGCCACGGTCCTCGAGCAGGCGCGGGAGGCGGCGCAGGGCAAGGACGTCCGACTCGGCGGCGGGGTGACCACGATCCGGCAGTTCCTGGACGCCGACCTCATCGACACCATGCACGTGGCGGTCTCGCCGGTGAAGCTCGGGTCCGGTCTACGGCTCTGGGAGTCCCCCGATGAGCTGCTCGACCGGTTCCACCTTGAGGTCGTGCCCAGCCCGAGCGGCGTGACGCACCACCTGTTCTGGCGAAGGTGAGACGATCAGCTCCGTGGTGAATCCGATGTCCTCAAGCCTCCACTCCCGCAACTTCTGCGTGCAGTGCGCCCGCACCGAGGGCACCACCGCAGGGTCCGACGGCACGTCCCACTCGGCCACGCACGAGGGCGGGAACAGTCGGGTGCGCGCCACGAGCAGCGCGATGTCGTCGGAGGGGTGCGCCGGCTTCAACGCATCGATCACCGCCTGACACGTCTCCTCCGCAGTACGCCCCCCGGTCCCGTCCAACGCCCGACGCAGCGTGTCCAGCCCGACGTCCAGGTCGCGGGTGCGGTCCCCGACCAGGCCGTTGGTGTACAGCACCAGTTGTGAACCTTCGGGCAGGTGCAACTCGGCGGTTTCGAAGGGGTGGCCTCCCAGCCGAGCGGGACCGATGCCGGCGCGTCGGAACAGGTGACGGTCCCGTCCGGACTCACCACCACCGGGTCGGGGTGTCCCGCCCGGGCCAGTGTGCATTTCCCCGCTGTCGGGTCGTAGACCGCGTACAGACACGTCGCACCGGTCACGCCCTCACCCTCGTGTCCTTCCGCGGCACTGCCGGTGCTCTCCTCGTTGTCCATGCGTACGACCAGGTCGTCCAGGTGCCCGAGCACCTCCTCCACGGGGAGGTCGAGCGTGGAGAAGTTGTGCACCGCGGTGCGCAGTCGCCCCATCGTCGCCGCGGCGTGCACCCCGTGACCGACGACGTCGCCCATCACCAACGCCACTCGAGCGCCCGGCAGCGGGATGACGTCGAACCAGTCTCCGCCCACCCCCGCCTCCGCCGGCAGATATCGCCAGGCCACCTCCAGTGCGTCCTGGTCCGGCTGCCCCCGCGGCAGCAGACTGCGCTGCAGCGTCACCGCCATCGCGTGTTCCCGGGTGAACCTCCGGGCGTTGTCGAGGGCCACCGCTGCCCGCGCGGCCAACTCCTCCGCAAAGGACACGTCCTCCGGCTCGAACGGCGGGGAATCACCCGTCCGGTAGAAGTTCGCCACGCCCAGCGGCACTCCCCTCGCCCGCAGCGGCACGGTGACCAGCGCGTGCAACCCGCGCTCCAGAGCCTCTCGAGCGCGATCCGGATCCTGCTCCTGCCGCAGGTCCGCCTCCAGCACGCCCCGTCCCTCCGGCAGCGTCCGCATCTGCGGGGCCCCCGGCAGGTACGTGATCACTTCCCCGAGACGATACGCCGGCATCATCCGGCGCTCGCCGCTGACGGCCACACGCCGAAGATGCCGCCATCCCTCGGCCGTCGGCTCCGATCCTCGCAACACCGAATCCAGCAGATCCACCGTGGCGACGTCTGCGAACTGCGGCACAGCCACTTCGGCGAGCTCCTGGGCCGTACGCCTTACATCCAGCGTCGTCCCGATCCGCACCCCGGCCCCATACAGCAGCTTCAGGCGCTCCCCCGCCACCTCGGCCCGTCCCGAGACTGCAGCCAGCTCGGTGGTGTCCCGCAACGTCACCACGCTGCCTTCCTTGGCTGCGTGCGGGAACGTGGGCCGCTTGTTCACCGCCAGCAGGCGGTCCTCCGCGAGATGCACCTCATCGGTCACCGCCTCGGGCGACATGATCAAGCGCCCGATCTGCTCCGGCAGCCCCAGCTCCCGCACATGGCGCCCCTGCGCCGCCGCCGGAAGGCCCAGCAGTCGTTGCGCCTCGTCGTTGGCCAGCACCAGTCGACTGTCGGCGTCAGTGATCAGCACCCCTTCCCGCACAGCGTGCAGGACGGCGTCGTGGTGTTCGTACATCCGCGCCAGTTCCGCCGGCGCCATGCCGTGCGTCTGCCGCCGCAGCCGCCGGGACACGAGGGTCGTACCGGTCGTGGCCAGCACGAGCGCCGCCGCGCCGGCACCGAGGATGATCGGCAGCTGTGGCATCCACAGTCTCGACACGTTCTTGACCGTGATCCCTGCGGAGACCAGGCCGACGACCGTGCCGCGGGAGTCGGTCACCGGCACCACAGCCTGCACGGCCGTGCCCTTGCCTGCGGGTAGCGGTGGGCCGCCGGCCTGCTCGATGACGGTATGCCCTTCCAGCGCCGGTTCGAAGGTGCCGACGAACTTCTTCCCGATCTCTTCCGGGTAGGGGTACGTGTAACGAATTCCCTCTGTGTTCACGGCAACGATGAAATCCACGCCCGCTCGCTTCCGTGCCGCTTCGGCTCGCGGCTGCAGCACCGCGGCCGGGTCCCGGCTGCGGAACGCCTCGACGACACCGGGGGCACTCGCGAACGCCTGGGCCGCGACGACCGACTCCCTGCGCCCCTGCTGCAGAGCGTCGTTTGCCGCCTGAAACAGCGTGGCGGCCACCGCAGTCACGACCAACAGCACCACGATCACGACCTGGAGAAGGAACACCTGCCCGGCTGCGCTGTGCGGGTTCAGCAGGGAAGCGCGACGGTCGTGCGAACGTCCGGTGGGCGGATGACGCGGCGGAGTCGGATACCGCCTGATCGATGCCCGCATATACCTTTCATATCACCGCCGTGCGGGCCGGGACCGACGCAACCGACACCGTTTGCGGGCCTTGGTCCTGCCGGACATGCTGAAGCAGAACTGCGCCCGTGCCACTGGGCACCGGGCCCAGATCCCCCGCCGATCAGGAGTAGGACCGCCGGGGTGGGATGCCCAGGCTCGGCGGGCGAGTCCCCGCACGGCTTCCAGCCACCTACACGGAGCGCTCCGGAGCCCCTGTGGGCCGGCAGCGCACGGCGAGCGCGGCGATGTCGTCGTCGAGTCTTCCGCCGCTGTAGTGGAGCAGGTCCCGGTGAAGCCGGTCCAGCAGCTCACGGGGCGGCGCCGGGCAGTGCTGCCGCATCCAGTCCGGCAGCGGGAAGAACTCGCCGGTGCGGTCCCGGGTCTCCGAAACCCCGTCGGTGTAGAGCAGTATTTGGTCACCCGGGACGAAGGCGATGGTGTCGACGCAGTAGTCGTCTCCGACGAGCGCCGCGAGATTGAGGGGCGCCGAGGGGATGGTCGGCTCGAGGACGTGCACCTCCCCGCGCTGCACCAGCAGCGGTGGTGGGTGCCCGCAGTTGAGAACTCTGATGTGCCCGCCGCCGTACGGGATCTCGGCGATCAGAGCGGTGGCGAAGTGCTCCGGCTGATCGTGGGCGGGGGTCGCCATGCTGTAGCGGGCGATGCTGGTCTCCAGGCGACGGATGATGCCCTTCAGTTCGGGCTGGTCGTACGCGTTCTCCCGGAAGCAGTTGATCACCACCGAGGCCGCCCCCACCGCCGACAGGCCCTTGCCGCGCACGTCGCCGATGAGCAGCCGAACCCCATACGGTGTGTCGGCCGCCTCGTAGAAGTCGCCTCCGATCCGGGCCTGCTCCTGGGCCGCCAGATACAGCGACTCGATTTCGACGTCCTGGATCCGGCGCGGCAGCGGGCGCAGCAGCACTTTCTGGGCTGCGTCCGCGACGAGCCGGAGTTGGAAGAGTGTCTCCTCTCGTTGGAGTCGGAGATGGCTTGCATACGCGGCCGCCAAGGTGACGGCAACGATCGCAGCAGCCGTGTACGGCGTCCCCAGATCGGAGTAGACGAAGCTGAGCCCGATCATGACCAGTAGGCAGAACGCCCCCAGCAGGACCGTCGGGAGTACGGGCCACATCGCGGCGGCGAGGGCGGGTGCCGCGGGCAGCAGGCGACTGAAGGCGATCTCCCTCGGGGTGGAGACGGCCAGGCCGCTGATGACGACGGTAATAATCACCGGTGACATCAGTACTGCTTTCCCCTGGCCACCGTGGGGTGGGTGGCGGCGCCGGAGCCGTCCGGACCTGATCACAAAATGCATCTTATCGGGATGAAATGCTCATCGGCTGTGATGCAACGGGCACTCATGCGCGGCGGTCATCCGCCTTGAACCGTCCCCAACACGCCCAGGCGACGGCCCACGAGCCGCAACCGCTTTTCGCACCGGGCAACCGAGGGCTGGGATCGGTTGCGCCTCCGGCGCCGTCAGGACGCCGGAGGCGCGGCCCGGCAGACAGGGCACAGGCCCCCCAACGTCACCGCGGCCCCCTGCGTGTCGCACTCCTCCGGCAGCCGAGGCTCCATGCACGGAGCCGCACCCCCCGTGCACTCCACGTCACCAGCAGAGTCACCAGCCGGGCATGGAAGCCGAGGTCGATTTCGGTGATGCGGTGGCGCCGGTCCTGCGCGGCGACGGCTGATGCCGTCACTTGCCGGTGCGCCCGGTCGCCGATGCCCGTAGGTTCTCGATGGCGTTGTCCAGCGCCGCCTCGAGGTGGGTCGTGTCGCCCGTGGCCATCATGATCGCCACGCCTCCCTGGATACCGGCCAGCAACGCCGCGGCCGCCCGATCCACGTCGAAGGCCGGCGACACCAGGCCGCCCGCCTGAAGGGCACGCATACCGCGGGCGAGTTGCTCCTGCCACTGGCGCATCAGCTCCGTCACGATGGCCCGTGAGCCGGGGCGGGACCGCCCGACCTGCAGGAACAGAGATCCCAGGGGGCATTGATCCCCCTGTCGTTCATAGCGTTCCACCACAGCGTCCCGCCACCGGTACCAGGACTCCCACGAGTCGAGACTCCCCAGGTGCGGCTGCTGATCCGCCAGGACGCGATCCGCCTCGAACTGGGCCACCGCCAGCAGCAGTTCGTCCTTGCCGTCGGGGAAGTAGTGGAAGAGCTGACTCTTGCTCGTGCCGGTACGGCCGCGGATGTCGTCGAGCGTCGTGAAGGCGACGCCTTGCTCTCGCAGCACCTCGGCCGCGCCTTCGACGATGCGGGCCCGAGTGGCCCGGCCCTTGGCCGTCGGCGCGTCCGGCATCGTGCCCCCTACGTCAGTGGACTGGTGAGTTCAGTTTACAGACCGGGAACCGACTGACTCGCGCATTTCTGGACTTGCCAGTTCATTTTTGGCGACGCACAGTGGGTCGCGCGGCTCGGACACCGGGCCGCCGTCCGAAGCCGGTCGGCTGCCCCGACCGCGCAGTGGCCAGACAAGGAATCACACATGAGTGAAAGACTGCGGAACAAGTCGGCGCTGGTCACGGGGTCGACCAGCAATATCGGGCAGGCGATCGCCGAGGCATTCGCCGCCGAGGGGGCGCACGTCATCGTGTCCGGGCGCAACCGGGAACGAGGCGCGAAGGTGGTTGAGGGCATCCGGGCATCCGGTGGGCGGGCCGACTTCCTGGTGGCGGACCTCGACGGCAGCGCGCAAGCCTCCCAGAACCTCGCCGAACGGGCCCGCGAGACCTTGAGCGGACGGATCGACATCCTGGTGAACAACGCCGGCATCTACCCGGCCGCCGCGACCACCACGACCGACGAGGAGACGTTCGACCAGGTCTACGCGGTGAACGTGAAGGCACCCTTCTTCCTGACCGCTGCCGTCGCCCCCGCCATGACCGAGGCCGGTGGCGGGGTCATCATCAACCTCGGCTCCTGGATCGCCCGCCTCGGCGTCCCGGTCGGCGCGCTCTACAGCTCCACCAAGGGAGCCATGGAGACGCTCACCCGGGCATGGGCCGCCGAGTTCGGGCCAATGGGCGTGCGAGTGAACGCCATCTCGCCGGGTGTGATCCTGCCCCCGGCGCCGGAGGGAAGCGAACCCCATCCGGGCCAGGTCATGATGAACGGGACCCCGGCCGGCGGCGTCGGCACGCCGGACGCCGTCGCACACGCGGCCGTCTGGCTGGCCAGTGACGAGTCCGCCTTCGTACACGGAACCGTGGTGGACGTCGACGGCGGCCGCACGGGCGCCGCGGTCATCGCCGCGTAGCGCTCACCGCCGCAGCCGGGCAGCGCTGGGCGGCCGTGCGGGCGATGTCGGTTCGTGGCGGGCCCTCTTCTGGTATTCGTCGCCGCCGCGCGGGTGCCGCACCGAGGCAGGGGATCGACAACGGCGGCTTGAACGATAAAATCAACCGCCTTGGGGCACGGGGGCCCGAGGACGCGGCCGACCGTCCGTCCCCCGTGTACGGTTCACCGTTCGGCCGAGACCATCCAGGGAGTGAGCGTGGCACTCAACTCCGGGCGCGGGCGCCCTGCCGAGGGAGGCTCCGCCACGATCTCGGACGTCGCTCAGGCGGCCGGGGTCTCCCGCCAGACGGTGTCCAACGTGCTCAACGCACCCCACCGCGTACGCCCCGTGACCCGCGAGCGGGTGGAGCAGGTCATCGCCGAGCTCGGCTACCACCCGAACCGGGTGGCCCGCTCGCTGCGGGCCAGCTCGCCCGGGATGGTCGGGTACCGGATCCAGCCGGTGTCCACCGAGTCCGTGGCCGCCATCAACGACCGCTTCCTGCACGCGCTCGTCGAGGCGGGTCAGGCCGGGAACCACCATGTGCTGCTGTTCACGGCAGCCGACACGGACGCGGAGAGCGACCACTGCACCGCACTTTGGCGCACCGGTGCCGTGAGCGGTGTGGTGCTCTACGACATCGAGCCGCACGATCAGCGGCCGGAGCGGTTGATCGCCGCCGGCGTTCCCTTCGCCGCCTTCGGACGCACCGCTGCCGGCACCGACCGCTACAGCTGGGTCGACATCGACAACGCGGCCGGAACGGAGGCCGCCGTCGACCATTTGGTGGCGGCGGGCCACCGGCGGATCGGGTTCCTCGGCTGGCCGGAGGGGACGAGCGTCGGCGACGCCAGGGCGCGCGGCTGGCTCGCGGCCATGGACCGGCACGGCCTGCTGGCGCAGAGCCACCGGCTGGACGTACGCGGGCCGGACGCGATATCGACGGGGACATGCCTCATGGCCGAGCTGCTGGACCGACCGGAGCCGCCGAGTGCGGTCGTCGCGGCGACGGACACGCTGGCGGTGGGCGCGCTCCAGGCCCTGCGTGACCGCGGGCTGCGGGCGGGCGAGGACGTGGCCGTGGTGGGCTTCGACGACACGGCGGCGGCGTCGGCGCTGGGGTTGTCGAGCGTGCGCCAGCCGATCGAGGAGGTGGGCCGCTTGATCATGGCCGAACTCCTCCGCGCCACCACCGGCCCCGCGGACCTGGACCCCCTCCAGCGCCTCCTGGAGCCGGAGTTGGTGCTCCGGGCCAGCGGGTGACCACGGGGATCAGCGGATCCCGCGGTGTCGACTGCGGATCGTCGATCCAGCGTGTGGACCTCGAAGACCACGGCAGGCGGCATTTCGACGACGTCTTCAATGGGCCCGGTCCGCCTGTTGGCAAGGAGGGCCGGGGCGCGAGGACCCGCCATACGCCTACCGGGCCGGGGCGGGTGGCCGGGTGGGGATCGTGATCTCGCCCCCGCTCGGCACCCGGTACCGGCGGCCGCAGGACCCGACCGGCAACGGGTCACCCTCTCGCAGCCGGATCGCCGTGGCGTCCGGGCGGATGTCGACGTCGAAGCTCCGCCCCCGCCACCGCAGGCCCTGCAGCGTGATGCCGTCCAGCTCCTGGGGCAGGATCGGCGCCAATTCCACCCGGTCCGGCCGCCACCGTAGCCCCGAGTAGCCGTACAGGAACACCTGAAGGAAGCCGCCGTGGCCGGTGAGGAAGGTGAACGCGCCTCCCGTGCGGCCCTCCGCGAACTGGTCGAAGGGGGCTCGGAGGAACGGCTCGACGCTGCGCCGCGTGTGCTCGAACGCCGCCTTCGCATCGCCGAGGTGGGCGTGGACGATCGAGTGGACCGAGTCCGTCATCGACGGCCCGTTGTCGTGGGTGCGCGCGCGGTAGTACGCCAGGTCGGCCCGCGTGACCTCGTCGGGCTGCGGGTTCTCCCACGGGTAGGCCAGCATCACGACGTCGGCCTGCTTGATCAGCTGCCCGGCGTACCCGGCGAACTCCGGGTGGACGCCGAGCCGTTCGTCGAAGAGGACGACGAGTCCGTCGGCGACCTCGGCCCACCGCGGGTCGGCCGGTTCGCCGAGCGCCGCGGCCGCCTCGGCGGCGAAGCGCAGCGAGGCACGGGCGGCCACGTTGGTGTAGACGGAGTCGTCGTTCGGCTCGTCGGCATACTCGTCGGGCGGGATCACACCGTTGATGTGGTACGAGCCGTCCGCTCCGGACACCGCGCGGCTCGCCCAGAAGTCCGCCACCGCGCGCAGCACCGGCCAGCCCTTCTCGCGCAGCCACCGCTCGTCGCCCGTGGCCAGCCAGAACTGCCAGAAGGCGAGGGCGACATCGGAGCTGACGTGCTGCTCGTAGCGGCCGAAGGGGGCCCACGCGGGCGTGTCCTCGCCGCCGTGCAGGCCGCTCTCCCAGGGGAACCGCGCGCCCTCCTGGCCGCACTCGGCGGCGTAGGCGCGGGCGGCGTCCAGCCGGTCGACCCGGTAGTCGAGCACGCTGCCGGCGATGCGGGGGTGCTGGGCGAGCAGGCTCGGCCAGATCCAGGTCTCGGTGTCCCAGAAGACGTGGCCGTTGTAGCCGTCGCTGGAGAGCCCGGCCGGGGACGGCGACCACGGGGAGCCTTCGCGCGCGCTGGTGAGCAGGTAGAACTTGGCGGCCCGCACCTGCCGTTGGAGCCGTGCGTCGCCGCGTACGACGATGTCGCCCTCCCATTCGCGCTGCCAGGCGCGGAAGTTGTCCCTCGCGAGCCGCCGGTATCCGGCCCGGGCGGCTTCCTCGGCGGCGGTGCGTGCCAGGGCGAGGGGGTCGTCCGCGTCGTGGCCGGTGGCGATGCCCACGTACTTGGTGAAGGTGTACAAGTGGCCCGCGACCACGTCCGCGACCACCCGCCGGTCAACCGAGCCGTCGCCCTCGGACTCCGCGTACGGGTGGGCCGCCGGGCCCCGCAGCAGGGACACCAGGGCAGCGGGGATACCGCTGCCCTCGGCGGCCGTCGTCAGCCAGATCCGCCCCTCCCCGGCCCCGGTCCGGGTGTCCCGGACCCGGGTCGCGGCCCGGCCGTCGAGCGCGTCGGTCACTTCGAGCCGCCCGTCCCAGTGCGGCCGCACGGTCACGGCCACCGCGGCGACGTGCGGCCTGGAGCGGTCGGTGAGCACCTCGTAGCGCACGTCGGTGACCCGCCCGGCGGGGGAGGTCCAGCGGGCCTCGGTGGTGATGACGCCGGTCCGCAGGTCGAGGGACTGCCGGTAGTGCGCGATGCCGCGGGCGGCGGCGGCCGGGGCGGGGCTGCCGACCGCGGCCCAGTCCCCGCCCACCGGGTGCTCGCTGCTCCGCTCACAAGTCGGCGGGAGGAAGGCGCCGTTGAACGTTCCGCTGTCGTCGCCGACATCGAGCGTCGACCATGCGGGCAGCCCGGCCTTGCGCGACCACTCCCCCGCGTGCCCGGTGTAGAGGCCGACCACGTGGAACTGGGTACGGACCGGGGCCTCGGCGAATCCGTTCCCGGCGGCCGGGACCCGGGCGGCCAGGTAGCCGTTGCCGGTGAAGGTGGGGTGGTAGCCGGTGAGCGCGGCGAGGGGGTGGTCCCCCCGACGGGAAGCCGGGGAAGGGTCGTCGGTGGTCAGCACCCACGCGTCGGGGGAGGCTGCCCTGCTCGGGTCCGTCACTTACTTCAGGCCTCCCGCAGTGAGTCCGTCGACGATCCGGCGCTGGAAGAACAGCACCGCCAAGACCAGCGGCAGCGTCACGACGACACCTGCCGCCATCTGCGTACCGAACGGCTGGTCGTACTTGTACTGGCCGGTGAAGAGGGAGACGATCACGTTCGCTGTCATCATCTGCCGGTCGTTCACGACGCTGACGGCAATGAGGAATTCGTTCCAGGCACAGATGAAGACCAGGATCGCCGTGGTGAAGATGCCGGGCGCGGCGAGCGGGAGTACGACCTTGCGGAACGCCTGCGCGGGGGTGCAGCCGTCGACCTGTGCGGCCTTCTCCAGCTCGGCCGGCATCTGGCGGAAGAACGCGGTGAGATTCCACACGGCCAGCGGCAGGGCGAAGCTCATGCTGGGCACGATCATCGCCTGGTAGGTGTTGATCCAGCCCGCGTCCGTGAAGAGCCGGAGCAGCGGCACGACCAGAGTGATCGGCGGGAACATGGACGCGGCGATGATCAGGGTGAGGATCAGCGTCTTGCCGCGGAAGTGGAGCCGCGCAAGCGCGTAGCCGGCGAAGATCGCGACAACGAGGGTGAGCGCGGTGGTGGCCCCGGCGACGACGAGGCTGTTGAGCAGCGCGCGGCCGAAGCCGTTGCGCGCGTCGAAGGCCGCAGCGTAGTTGTCGAAGGAGACCGGCACCGGGAGCGGGGAGTTGGAGAACTGCTCGGAGGGCCTGCGCAGGCTGGAGACCACCATCCAGTAGAAGGGTGCGAGGCAGTAGACGACGATGGCGGCGATGCCGATCCGGCGGGTCAGGGAGCCGGTGCGGAATCGGCCGATGCTCGTGGTCGGGGTCGTGCTCATTGTGAACTCCTCGTGCCCCGGCCGATCAGGTCGGCGCCGAACAGCTTGACGAACGCGAAGGCGACCGCCGCGATGTAGAGGAACAGCACGGTGGCGTAGGCGGCCGCGGTGCCGAACCGCAGGTTGCTCATCTCCTCGAAGGCGATCATCGACAGGGTCTCGACGGAGTGCTTGCGCGGGCCGACGAGCACGTACGGCAGGTCGAACATGCGCAGAACGTCCAGGAGCCGGAACAGCACCGCGACCACCAGCGCCGGGCGGACCAGCGGCAGCGTGATCCGCCAGAAGGCGCGCCAGGGCGAGGCCCCGTCCACCCTGGCCGCCTCGTACAGCTCGCCCGGGATGATCTGGAGCCCGGCCAGGACGAGGAGCCCGATGAACGGCGCGGTCTTCCACGTGTCGGCGATCACCACGGAGAGCCAGGCCTGGAAACCCTCGCTGCTCCACAGCACCTTGGCGCCCAGCAGCTCGTTGGCGATGCCCTGGCTGTTGAAGATCCACTTCCAGAGCAGACCCGAGATCGCCGTGGGGATCGCCCAGGGGACCAGGATCGCGGCACGCACCAACGCCCGCCCGCGGAAGGCCCGGTGCATCACCAGCGCCATCGCGACGCCGATCAGCACCTCGATGGCGACCGAGACGAGGGCGAAGGAGGTGGTGTTCCACCAGGGCCGCAGGAAGCGGTCGCCGGCGAAGACGGCTTCGTAGTTGTCCAGACCGTAGGAGGTGGTGGTCACCTTGAAGCCGGTCTGCGGATCGATGGAGTCGCTGGAGACGACGAACGACAGCCGGAAGGCCGCGAGCACCGGATAGCCGACGACCAGGCCGAGCACGATCAGGGTGGGAGAAAGCAGGGCGGCGGCCAGCCTGCCGGTCCCGGCCCTGCGCGAGGTGCGCGGGGGCCGGGATCCGGCGTCGCGGCGGGGCCTCGCCTGGGAGAGGACGGACACCAGGGGACCTCTTCCGCCGGCTACTTCTTCTCGGCGATCGCCGCGGACAGGTTCCGCTGCATGTCGGCGAGTGCGGCGTCGACCGACTTCGATCCGCTCAGCGCCGCGGCCGCGCTCTCCTGGATGGCGGCGGTGGCGTCGCCGTACTGCACGACCACGGGCCGGGGCACGGCGCTGCTCAGCGATTCCTTGAGGGCGGCCAGGTAGGGGAACTGCCGGCGCAGGGCCGGGTCGTCGTACAGGCCGGCGTACGGTGGGGCGGCCGAGGTGACCTTCAGGTTGGTGCGGGCGTTGGCCTCGCTGGAGAAGAACTTGATGAAGTCGAGCGCGGTGGCCTTGTTCTTGGCGAACTTGCTCACCGCCAGGTCGAGTCCGCCGAGGGAGGACTTGCCCGGGCCGTCCAGGCCGGGCAGCGGCGCCACCCCGAACTTTCCGGCGACCTTGCTGGAGCCGTCCTCGGCGTTGGCCAGTGCCCACTGGTACGGCCACTGCCGGTGGAAGAGCAGCTTGCCCGCCTGGAAGGCGCGGCGGCCGTCCTCCTCCTGGTAGGTCGAGGACTCCTTGGGGAAGGTGCCGTCCTTGAAGCCGTCGGCGAGGAACTGCAGGCCCTTCTTGGCCTCTTCGGTGTCGACGGTGGCGTTGCCCTCGGCGTCGACGACGGTGCCGCCCGCCGAGGCCACGGCCTCGGCGAAGTTGACGGTCAGGCCCTCGTACTTGTCGAACTGGCCCGCGTAGCAGTCGACGCCCTTGCCCTCGGGCAGCTCGGCGACGTCGGCGCAGGCGTCCTTCATCTCGTCCCAGGTGGTGGGCGGCTGCACGCCCGCCTTGTCCAGCAGGTCCTTGCGGTAGAAAAGGAGGCCCGCGTTGGTGTTGAACGGGATGGCGTACTGCTTGCCGAAGTACTCGCCGGTCTTGACGACGGCGGGGAGCATCTTGTCGAGCGGGAACTCCTTGGCGGGCAGTTCGTCGATCCACTGGTTGGCGGCGAACTCGGCGACCCAGATGGGGTCCAGGTTGAGCACGGTGTAGGCGTCCGACTCGGTCTGCGCGTTCTGGATGAATTGCTGCCGCTGTTGGTCCGCGCTCTCGGGCAGCTCGACGAGGGTGACCTTCTCGTCCGGATGCTCGCTGTTCCAGCGGTCGAGCTGGCCCTGGATGGTGCCGGTCGTGTCCTTGCCGGTGGCGAGGGTGATCGGGCCGCGCCCGGAGAACTCCCCCGGGCTGCCGGCCGACGGCTCGGAGGAGTCCCCGCCGCACCCGGCGAGAGTGGTGGCGAGCAATGCGGCGGACGCCGCGACGGCCCAGGCGGACCGCCGCCTCACCGTCCCCGCCTTGGCGGCGGCCGGGGTGCCGGCCTCTCTGCGGCTCATCTGCGACGAACTCACCGTGCTCCTCCTCGCGATCCTGCGCATGCCTCTGAACGGCTCCGCGGCAGGCGCCCCGCCCCCGCGGTCCGTCACCGGGCCGATTTGATCGTTCAACATGCGCCCCGGGAAGCGTCGCGTCAACCCCTGGGAACCAAGGTGATTGGATCGTTCATATCGCGCGACCGGTCCGCATCCGGAAGCTCCCGCAGCGCGGCAGGCGTGGAGCGTTCAGAGCGAGTGTTCGATCTCGGTGTCGGCGAGGCCGTCGGCGACCGCTTTCAGTGCGGCCGGCGGGACGGTCTCGGGGTGTATCGGCAGGTAGCCGCCGGCGTTGAACCCGGTGACGGTGAAGTTGCCGTACCGGATCCGGTTGCCGTTGATGCCGTGGTCGACGACCGTGCCGCCTGGGTTGACGCCGACCGCGGACACGCACGGCGGGGGCTGCGGCGCGGTGGGCTGAGCCCGTACTCGGGCCATGGTGGAACCGCGCCGGGCGCGGAAATCGTCATAGGTCGGGTCGGGCGAGGATGACGCCTGAGCCATGGTTTGAGCTGCTCGCCGGGCGCGTATGCTCTCGGACGGCTTGCAGGCGACGTACGGGCGACGTACGGGCACAGCAACGGGGGCAGGCGATGAGTGGAAGCGCGGGGCAGAACCCTTGGGGGCCGTACGGCGGACAACCGCCAGGGGCCCGGCTCCGGTGTGGTCCCCTGGTCCCCCGGTTCCGCAGCGCCGTCCCTCATGGCGGAGCCGAGTGTGGCGCACGATCAATCCGATCGCGGTCGGCCGCCGGGTGTTCACTCCGTCGCGGCCCGACCGGGTTCAGGACCCGACCGGGTTCAGGACCCGGCCGTGAAGAAGGTCCAGGTCGTGCGTACGGTGGTCGGCTTCGTCGCGGTGGTGGGCGTCCTGCTGGCATACCGGCTGGTGGCAGACGCCGAGGATCTGTTGGACCAGCGCATGGATCAGGTCGAGACCTCTGTGAACCTGCTGGCGATCACGTTCCCGATCTGCGTGGCGGGGTTCATCGCGGCGACCCGCCCGCCCAACCGGCAGCTGTTCCTGCGGCGTGCGCTGAAACCGCTGGGAGCGCTGTGCGCGCTGTTGTGCTCGATCGTCTTCATCCTGCTGCTGGGCAACGGCGTCTTCGGGGACATTCTCATCGCCGATGACGCGACCCCGTCCCCCGGGGCCTACGCACGCCTTGCCTTCTCGCTCTTCTTCCTGATGTGGGTGGTGCCGTTCATCCTCTACGGCATTGCCATGGTCCTGGTTCACGTGTTCCGCACCGCCGACATCCACGAAGCGCTGCCGCCCTTGCTGGCGACGGTGCTGGTGTGGGAACTCGCGCTCTCCGACTTGTTCACCGGTACCTATGACGCCGCGCCCTTCGGCGTGAGGATGGCCCTCGTCTTCGGTGCACCGTTGTCCATCACCGCGGTGAGCCTGTGGGAACTCAGGCGGCTTCGCTCACGCCATGGCATCACGGTGCGGCAGGCAATGCTCCGCTGATCAGGCCGAGCTGCCCCCGGGATGGCTACGGGTGCTGACCGACGAACGGTTGCGTCCAGCGCTCAGCCTCATGCACACCGAACCTGGAAAACCTTGGGGTTTGGAGGAACTGGCGCGCGCCGCGGCGATGTCGCGAACGTCGTTCGCCGAACGCTTCCGGACCGTGGCAGGCGTGCCGCCGCTGACCTATCTCAACCGCTGGCGGATGCTACTGGCGCAGCGCGCTCTTCGTGACAGCGATGTCCGCGTCGGGTCGCTGGCGGTCGAACTGGGCTACGCCTCGGAGAGTGCGTTCAGCACCGCGTTCAAACGGGAGGTAGGGGAGTCACCGCTGCACTACCGATACCGGGTGCGCGATGAAATCCCGGCCCGCACCGAATCGGTACGGGCATAACTTTCACGACACGCGCCAACCGCAGCGCTGTGCGCCGAGCCCAGTTGCTCGAGGCGGCCCCACGCTCCAGGCGCCGAGAAGCCCGCGTCACATGGATGACCACCGGGATCCGCGCGGGACGGGACCCGGCGTGTACGCCCCGACTGCGGCCTGAAGCGATCACATCCCGCGAAGCGACGTGGCGCACCGATGTAGAGGACAGATCGGTCCGCTGATGCCGGCCTGACGACGCCCCACAGCATCGGTGAGCGGGAATCGCCACCGGCCCGGGGCTCCTTGGCCTGCTTCCCATCAAGGAATCTGCACCAGTTGGTCCGGGGGAATTCCCTGATGGTTCATTTACTGACGGGCTGATCGTTTCTGCGCCAAATCTACTCACCAGTTGGCCGGGAGGAGTTGGCCCGAGGGATCCTTACCGTCCCCTGCCAGGGGCCCTAGGGTCCCCGGTGACCAGTCGGCGGCGCTCAACAAGCCACCGTTCGCCCTTCTTCGACGAAGGAGTACCTGTGGAACGTCGCAGCTTTCTGCGCGGTGCAGTGATCGGCACCTCGGCCGCCGTCTTCGGCGGCACCCTCATGCACGGTGCCGCCTACGCGGCCCCGGCCCAGAACGGCACCAGCCCGTACGGTGGCCTGCTGGCCGCCGACGCCAACGGGATCATGCTGCCCAGCGGCTTCACCAGCAGAGTCATCGCCCGCTCCAGCCAGACGGTCCCCGGCACGTCCTACACCTGGCACGGCGCCCCCGACGGCGGCGCATGCTTCGCCGACGGCACGGGCTGGATCTACGTCTCCAACTCCGAGCTCGGCACCGGTGGCGGCGCGGGCGCCGTCAAGTTCAACTCCTCGGGCACCATCACGGGCGCCTACCGCATCCTGTCCAACACCCGGAACAACTGCGCGGGCGGCGCCACCCCGTGGAACACCTGGCTCTCCTGCGAGGAAGTAAGCCGCGGCTACGTCTACGAGACCGACCCGTGGGGCGTGAAGGCCGCTGTCCGGCGCGACGCGATGGGCCGCTTCAAGCACGAGGCGGCCGCCGCCGACCCGGTGCGCAAGGTGATCTACCTGACCGAGGACGAGTCGGACGGCTGCCTCTACCGGTTCATCCCCACCACCTGGGGCGACCTGTCCTCCGGCACCCTCCAGGTGCTGGTCGCCGGCACCGGGACCTCCGGCTCCTTCACCTGGACGAACGTGCCCGACCCGGACGGCTCCCCCACCTACACCCGAGACCAGGTCTCCGGCGCCAAGATCTTCAACGGTGGCGAGGGCTGCCACTACGCGAGCGACACCGTCTGGTTCACCACCAAGGGCGACAACCGCGTCTGGCAGCTCAACCTGCTCAACAGCACCTACGAACTGGCCTACGACGACAACCTGGTCACCAACGGCACCGCACCGCTGACCGGCGTCGACAACGTCACCGGCAGCTCCTCCGGCGACCTGTTCGTCGCCGAGGACGGCGACAACATGGAGATCTGCATCATCACCCCCGACGACATCGTCGCCCCCTTCCTGCGCATCACCGGCCAGTCCAGCTCGGAGATCTGCGGCCCGGCCTTCTCCCCCGACGGC
Source organism: Streptomyces flavusporus (assembly GCF_046267975.1). Lineage (NCBI taxonomy): Bacteria > Bacillati > Actinomycetota > Actinomycetes > Kitasatosporales > Streptomycetaceae > Streptomyces > Streptomyces flavusporus. The sequence continues at coordinate 324,864 of NZ_CP176503.1, forward strand.
AGGCGGCTGTACTTCTCCAGCCAGCGTGGTACGTCCGGCAGCTCCTCCGGTGGCATCACCTACGAGGTCACCGGGCCGTTCCGCACCACCGCCTGATCGCAATCCCGTAACCACACTCACCCGGCAGGCGCCCACTCGCCTGCCTGCGGCGCCCGGAGAAACACCGGGCGCCGTCGGGTCAGTAAGCGGGAAGGCCCACCGGCCGGGCTGGTCGCTCTGCGGCCGGTTCCGGGCCGACCAGCTCGGACCGGACGGCTCACCCGCCAGCAACTGCTTGACCCGACGGACAGCACGTACGACGCCGCCGACCGGCCCAACCACGCCCAGAACGCCCGCCTGCTGGAGACGTGGCCGGTCAAGGGCGGCCCGGTGCGCTACCCAGTCCGGCAGATCGTCGACCTTGCGGAAACGTCTGCGTGAGCTTGGGTGCGCGCCACACAGGTGGCACGTTCGCGGCTGGTCAGGCGGTGATGGCAGGCGTGTGGAAGTAATGGCCCTTGTCGAGGTCCTCGAGGAGGCCGGGGTGGGTCGGCTGCCAGTCCAGCAGTTCGCGGGTCAGGGTGCTCGACGCCGGGGCGTCGAGGCCGAGGAAGGCGCCGAGCCAGGTGAAGTGCTCGGCCGCAGCCTCGGGGGCCACGGAGGTCACCGGGACGCCGAGGTGACGGCCGATCGCCTCGGCGATGTCGCGGATCGGGACGCCCTCCTCTGCGACGCCGTGCAGCACTGATCCCGCCGGGGCTTTCTCGACCGCCAGGCGGAACAGCTGTGCGGCGTCGAGGCGGTGGACGGCCGGCCAGCGGTTGGCGCCGTCGCCGATGTGGCCGGAGACACCCCTGGCTCGGGCGATGGCGACCAGGGTCGCCACAAATCCGTTGTCCCCCTCGCCGTGGCAGGTCGGAGACAGTCGCACCACGGACGAGCGCACGCCGCGCCAGGCGAGTGCGAGCGCCGCCTGGGCGGTGGCCGACCGGATCGAGACCGGCGAGCCGTCGATCGTGGGCATGTCCCGCTCGGTCGCCACCCGCCCGGACGCGAGGCCTGCCAGGCCGGAGGCGAGAACGAAGGGGCGGTCGGTACCGGCGAGCGCGTTGGCCGACCTTCTCGGCAGACTGCCCGTCACGTCCCGGGTCTCGTCAGTTGACCTCATGGTGCATGACGGCACGAAGTGGCAAGAACGTGCGTCGTTCGCCCTCCATGAATGAAGGGGCCGTGAGCTTGGCTGGTCCGCCGCAGTGGGCAGCGGACCAGCGTGGATGCGTTCAATCAGCTGGCTTCGACCTGCTCGGCGCACGCCGACCGGATCTCCTCCAGCAGCTCTGGGTAGCGCTCGCCGTACGTGTTCACCGCTGCCCACACCGCGTCCAGTGCCGCCCTCAGCGGGGCGGGCTCGGCGGCGGCGAGCACGGCGGGAAGAGCGAAATGCGGCTGTGAGATCCGCTCGGGTCCGCGCGGATTGCCGGAGGCGTGCACCACCACGGCGGCGCCGTGCCCCACGCCTCCGGTCGGTGTTGGCCTATCGCCGGCGGGCGCCGTCGGTACGAGCGCGCCCAGTGCCCGGCCAAGGCCCCGCCGCCTTCGCCCGTTGTCCCCCGATTCCGCGGCCGGGACCCAGGACCACCCGGTCGCCGCCGGGGGCGTCGGTGGGCGGTATGGCGGTCGCTCGGGAGGTATCGCCTCGAGCACCGACCGCCTCGGGACCCGCGGGTCGGAGCGCAGGGTTTCCCACAGCCGGGCCGCGTCGTCGAACGGCGACGATAGCGGACGTCGCTTCGTCAACGCGGTGAGCGCCTGGGTGACCCACGGCACGTCGGTCAGGCCCGCTGCCTCACAGGCCCGCCGGGCGGCCAGCGACGCCACCGCACGCTGGACCTCGGAACCCGCAGCATCAAGCGCGTGCACCAGATCACTGTCGAAGCGGAGCAGACCGCGGACATTGCCGCCGACACCGCGCAGCCCCTCGCTCGGCAGCCGTCCGCCCCACTCCCGCCGCTCGCGGTGCAGTCGCCGCTCCTCTGCGGCCCGTTCCTCCGCCTGGCGGGCCAGGCGTTCGGTCTCGGCTCGCTGCTCGGGTGTGGGTGGCGGCGGAAGTTCGCGCGCATAGCGGTGCCAGTACGCGGCGTTCCGCGAGGTCTGGCGGACCACGCGGTCCGGGCGGGGCTGCGCGGGCCAGAACTGCAGGAGGTAGCTGTCCGCCTGTGGCTCCCCGGCCACTCTGGTGTCGAGCTCCCGTCCCTCGTCCATCCCCCGGGCGCAGTACCGTACCCGGTAGTCGGTCCGGGCGAGATCCAGGTCCCACGCTGCCTCGCCCGCCCACTGCACCAAACTGGTGCGTTCCGACACCGGGCGGAAAGACACCTCCACCACGTCCTCCCAGACCGGGTCCAGCGGAGGGGCCTCGTCGTGGACCTCCACGACGAAGCCGACGTTGCCCGTGTGCAGTCCGGTGATCAGCCAGAGCACACCCGGGACCGCGGCCCCGCACAGCCCCCCGCTCTGGCCTGCGAACGCTTCGGAGAGGTCCGGGTTCGCGCTTTCCGGATCGCTCTCGACGTAGACCTGACCGTAGTGAACGTGCACCTCGCCTGTGACCGGCCTGCGCACGGCAACCCCTCCCTTCGTCGCCGACGGCCTCGGGGACCCTCTGTCGGACGGGCCGTCACATGCCCCGCATCATGCCGCAGGCCACTGACAACAGGTCCGACAACAACGGTGCTCGGCGCCCCCGGCGTGTGCAGGCCCCCGGCACGGGTGACGGTCGAGGATGTGACGGCGGAGCCCAGTTGTGACACGTCAGCCGCCACGATGCTCGTTCTGGGCCGGGCCCGCTCTGCACCTCGGGGGACTGGCCCTGCGTATCGGCGTGCACAGTGGGCGCTGGCCCAAGGCGACAACAACATCACTTGTGCGGGCCATCGACGTGCTCCCGGCCCCGTGTCCCTTCGGCGCAGACGCGACAGGTCTGCCTTTGCTCACCGGCTGGAATGGTTGATGTCGCATTGCCGTCGCCAGGACTGGGTGAGCGATATCACAGCCGTGGTCGGTGCGGAGTCGGCACAGAACGGACGACAGCCGTCGGTCCCAGGGAGGCGGACCGTAGGTGCTCGATCTCGGCGTGCTGGGCTGCAAGTTGGCTGACTGCTCGCTGCTTGAATTCGGTGAGCTGGTTGATCACGGACTCCTGGCGGGCGAGGTGTGCGCCGAGTTGGTCGACCTCGTGCTTGAGTCGTTCGATCTGAGCGCCGCGCGGGTCGGCGATGGTTCCGGCCTGTTGTAGGGCGGCCAGGCGGCGCTGGAACTCCCGGGCGAGGTGCTGGTAGGGGCCGGGGCGGACTGATCCATCCGCATTCCGTCTGGGGTAGAAGCCGGTCCGGGTGACTCCCGGCTCCTGGGCGAGTGTCTTGGGGTCGCAGCGCTGGTGTGGTTGGAGCTGTCCGGACAGCACTCTGTCCATGGCTGCTCAGATGGCGCGTTCGTTGCGGGCGCGGTCCTCTTCGGTGATGCGGCCCATCAGATCCGTTCTCCGTGGTCGGTGCTGGCGCCTGCGGCGGCGTCGATCTCGGTGACGACGCGTTCCGCTTGTGAGGCGGCTGCGGTGAGTCGCGCGCGTTCGGTCTTCTGGGGGCGGAACAGACCTTCGATGAAGGCTCTGCTGGTGCGGATCGTCTCGGCCCAGACCGGCCGGTGGCAGGGGTGGTGGGTGGCCTGTGAACAGCGGGCGGAGTCGCAGAGGCCTGCGAGGGCCGGTCAGCCTTCGGCGTGCCGGCCAATTGGAGGCACAGAGCCTTGCTCGGGTCGGTGAACCAGCAGTAGTTCGCGGTGCCGAGGTGCAGGGTTCTGGCACGGGCGGACAGCATGACACGGACCTCCTCGTCGCTGCCCCAGACCGATGGTGCAGTGTCGACGGCGCTGCGTTCACCGTCGACGCTGGTGAAGAACTCGATGAGATCGCGGGCTCCCGGACCGGACGGCATGACGCCGCGCTGGTAGTTGCGGTACTCAGCGAGGAGGAGATCCTCCTTGTGCTGCTGCTCGTGCTCGTTGATCTCGGCCAGGAGGCGGGCCTGGGCTCCGCCTGGTCGTGATAACGGTGCAGTCGGGTATTGGAAGTGTCCGAATGCCCTGGTTGGGGTGCCGGAGATCAGCGGAAGCACAGTAGAGGTCAGGTCGGCAGTCTTGCGGTCACCAAGATCACCGATGTGCCCACCTGCTTGGCGGCCGCCTCCGGAGGCCGTCCGCACGCACCCGCACGTCTTCGCTCCTGCGCGTTCGCTCTTCACTGCGATGCCGCCCGGTCGCTATCCGTCCCATTGCTCAGGACGGCCTGTCACGCGCCGATCAACTGACCGAGCTGGGTCACGAGGTCCGCTGTCGCACTCCCGGCCACAGCGATCGCCGCTGGACCGGCCGCAGCCTTCATCTGGCGCCATGCCCGCCGCATCAAGCCGACGTCAGGTGCGCGGCCTTCCTGTTCAGCAGCTACAAGTTCCCCTTCAATGACCTCAGCCTCCTCGATCAGCGATTGATTCGAAAGCTGGCCTGCTTGTCGTTCTGCACGAAGCACTTCCAGGAGTTCAGCGATCACGACCTGAGCTCGTCCGGCGCTCTCCGGATCCAACCCTCGGTTGTCTTGGATATTGTGATCTCCTTGTTGCACATTTCCACCGGAGATCTCCTGCCTGCCAATATTCCAGTTACTCATTTTGTCGAGTCCCCCGCTGATCTGAGAAGCCGTATCTCAACCGATCATGGAACGTGCGGGTCGAACAGGTTTCCCGCCGGGGTGATCTTCCCGTTGTACGCGCATGAAGACAGGGCCTCTCGGTAGCTCGGGGATGCGAATCTAACCGAGCAATGCCGGGAGGCCCTGGTGTCGTTGTTGTACGCGTCCGAGCCCGTCCAGTTCAACTCGGCTGCACCATCGTGTGATTGCCTCGCGCACGTGTACGGCAACGCGGCCGATCATCCCGATCGGGTGCGCCGGTATCCGTCGGACATGACGGACGCGGAGTGGGCGGAGGTCCGGCCTTTGCTGCCGGTGCCGGCCTGGCTGCAGGGCAGAGGCGGGCAGCCCGAGGGCTATTGCCACCGCCAGATGCTGGACGCGATCCGCTATTTGGTCGCGGGCGGGATCTCGTGGCGGGCGATGCCCGCGGACTTCCCCGCATGGGGCCGGGTTTACGCCTTCTTCCGCCGCTGGCGCGAGCACGGGCTGATCGCCGAGTTCCATGACCGGCTGCGTGGGACGGTCCGTGAGCGCGAGGGCCGTGAGGCCGAGCCCACGGCGGGGATCATCGACGCGCAGTCGGTGCGGGCCGCCGCGACGGTGCCGGCCTCCTCACGCGGCTACGACGGCGGGAAGAAGGTGCCCGGGCGAAAGCGGCACATCGTGACCGACTGCCTCGGCCTGCTCCTGGTCGTCGCGGTCACCGCCGCGAACATCGGCGACCGGGACGCCGCGGCGGGCCTGCTGCAGCGGCTGCGCCGTCTGCACCGCGACATCACCCTCGTCTGGGCCGACGGCGGCTACACCGGCGGCCTCGTTGGCTGGTGCCGGGACAAACTCGCCCTGACCTTGGAGATCGTCAAGCGCACCGACGACATGACAGGGTTCGTGGTGCTCCCCAGACGCTGGGTGGCAGAGCGCACGTTCGCGTGGTTGATGAACTCCCGCCGTCTGGCCCGTGATTACGAGACTCTGCCCGCTTCCAGCGAGGCGATGATCCGGTGGTCGATGGTTACGCGGATGGGCCGGCGTCTGGCACGTCCACGGGCCGCCGGCCGGCGCTGAACATCCCCGACGTCTCCTGCAGGAGCCACCCCCGCTCTGCCAAGCGCCTGGCCTTCGAGCGCACCCCCTCGACCTTCGCCGGCGTCGTCCCCAGGCCCAGCCCCACCGCGATCTCCTTGGCCTTCGCCGGCCCCCTGCCCGCTGACCGCCGCTCCTCCAGCACGCCCAGAATCCGCTGGTAGTCCGGTGCCAGCACCGACACCGTCAGCCCGTCCCGCCAGGGCGGCACCGTCGAGCCCGGCACCGGCACCGGTGAGCACGCCGTTTCCTGCTCCGCCTCGGTCACGGCAGTCGCCTCGGCCGCGGACGCGGCCAGGGCCTCGACCAACTCCTCCCGCGCGATCACTCGCCGGTCCAGCTCGATCTCCGCGGCCTCCAACACCTCAGCCAACCGCGCGGCTTCCTCCCGCAGACCCTCCACCCGCACGCGGGCAGCCGCCTCCCGCTCCTCCAGCATTCCCAGCACCGACGCCACCGCGCACCCCTCGGTCATGAAGCGGACACAAGACGCCGCATGCCTCCCTCACCCCGAGCGAAACCATGCCTGACCAGCAGAAATCAAGGGATCGCGTTCGGTTGAGATACGGCTTCTGATGGGCGATCTGGCCGTTGGGAAGGACATTCATAGTCATGTGCGGAGCGTAGAACTGTGCAGAAGCCCCGCCGTGCTGAGCAGCCACGCGAGCTTCGTCTTCGACATCGCTGGTCTTAACCTCACCAAGCGTCAATAGGAATTCGTGCAGGGTAAGACCCCATCGTTGGGCCCGCGGCGCGAGCACGCAGCGGACCGACTCGGCGATTTGCTGAAGCGACAGGCGTGCGTCGGCAGCAGCCAAGTTCGCAAGGGCATAGGTGAGTTCGTATGCGGCATGACGCTCAAGTGCATGAATGTAGCTGGCCGTGCCATAAGTTGCCTTGACTGGATCGGTGACGCTGTACTGAATTGTGAACTCGACGGGCAGATCGGTGCCGTCATACATCGAGACGATGCGCAGCGGGAATGGAACTGTCTGCTCCCGCAAGTCAATGCGGTTCCGTATCGTGTCCACAAACGGCGTGATGGTGTGCAGCCCGGGATGCAGAGTCCGGCTGTAAAGACCAAAGCGTTCGACGATGGCAGCTGATCCGCTCGGAATCACTTGAAGCATCCGGACCGCGTAGCCCATGCCGCCAACTGCGGCAAGAGCGCCGCCTACTAACCATCGCCGTCGCATAGCACCCCCCGTCGCGCCATATGATCGCTGATATCGCAGACCGGCGCCATGGCTTCGGTGAAGACACCCGGCGCTCTGACCGCCGAACACGTGATCGCAGGCTGGACGGGCTGGCGCTCGGGAGGATGTCCAGACTTGTCGTCGGCCCGGGATGAGGGTCGGGCCGACAGCGTGACGGGCCCTTGCGTAGTAGGTCCGACGACGGGCCACTCCGATCACCGTAAGCGTCGGCGGCGTAGGCGGTCCAGTCCCCAGCTGATGCCTTCTGCCATTGGACGACGACTTTGTGGACTCCGAGCATCCGGGCGAGGATCGCGGCGGGGAGCTCGGTGGCGAGAGTGAACATCGCGGTGGACCGGCCCTGTTTGGGCCGGATCCCGATGCCGTGGAGGCGTTTGTCGATATGGCTGTCGGTGAGAGGGGGTCCAGGGTGCCCTCCTGGGAACAGCCAGGGGACGTCGTCCGGGGTGCCGATCTTGGCCTTGCCGCGGCGGGTCGCGACGAGTTCGCGGACCAGGCTGTCCAGCGGCGCGGGGAGGACGACCGGCGAGGTGCCGAACGTGATGGAGACGGCGCCGTCGTCGATGTGGACGTCGTTGACGGTGAGTTGGCTGATGGTGCCTCGTGGTGCATCGCCTCGCCGACCACGAGACCGAGGCCGCCCGGGTGGTGCGGGCCCGCCCGCCTGGCACCGTCCCGCTGACCGCACTGCGCGAGCGCTTCCTCACCGGGTTGCGCGAGCGGGACCCGATCACCGGGCTCAACGACCATCCCCAGGTGCGGAGGGTCCACCGGATGATCCTCGACGCGCCCTCACTGGTGGCCCGGATGGAAGGGTTCAAGACCGGCGCCGAACGCGCACTCGCCCAGGCGTTGCAGGAAACGGCAGACACTCCGGAACTCACCGCGCGGCTTGCTGCCGTCCAAATCGTCGCGGTGCAGTGGGCACTGGCACAGGACAACGCCGAACGCCTGGCATACGGGGAACCCGCCGACGAGCGCTATGCGGGTGCCGTGGAAGACGCCGAGCACGCGTTCACGCTGCTGGAGAATGGCTTGCACCATCTGACCCAGCGGCAGTGAAGTAGGGCCCTGCGAGCAGCGAGCGCCGATATCGCGGACGCGATCCGCTGCGGTGTGCGGACCGGCATCAACGGGTTCCCCCTTCCTGACGGGACAACGGGTCATCACCTGTGCCCCAGGGTCGCGGCCGACGAAAGGAAGACACGCCAAGATCTCTCGGGGCACGGGAGATCCGAGAGCGGCGAGCACGATATCCCAGCTCGAGCGGCAGTAGTTGCAGCCAAGAAGCCCGTGCCGCGAAGTTCGAAGGCTGCACGTCAACTTCGAGGAGCACCGCATTCGTTCCAGCCGGTGCAGTTCGTGTCGTCCGATCAACTTCAAGAGTTGCCGCGTGACACTTTCAGGACAACCCGGCAAAACCGCCACCGGGTTCAGGGGGTTCTCTGCTCCGCGGGCTGCGAGGTGGCCGTCGCCTGCTCCTTCCCCAGGAGAGCTCCGGAGGCCGGCCATCTGATTACGGAGGGCTCGAGGATCCCGTGCTTCCTGCGTGACTTCCTTGTGTCGACGCTGTGCCCGATACGGCGGTCCCGCGCCGGACGGAGCGTCACCCATGGCTTGACTCCCTCTGGAGGTTCGCCGGGTCGCTCCACTTGACTGGCATGGACATGCCCGAGTCGCAAGGGGGATCACTGTGATTTTGAATCAGGCCGGACGTTACGGCGCGGCATGGCGCTGGGCGCTGTCGGCGCCGCTGTCATGGCAGGTCTGACCATGGCGGGACCAGCTCAAGCGGCAGACCGTCAGGGAGCGGGAGAATCGATCGGCGGTGTCACGGCCGAGGTCGGCGGCGGTTTCGTCGAGGCTGACTGGGCGGATGTCGGCGGAGCCGTTTCGTACCTCGCCATCGACGAACGCGAGCACAAGGTGCTGTGGTCCGGCAAGGAGTCACAGGCGAAAGTGCCCTTACGGAGCGGGGACTCGGCGGATCTCCTGGTCGCGGCCGTCGGCAAGGACAGCAACACCTCTGTCACCAGGATCCTGGCGACCAATCCGCCCGCCGGCACCCGCCTCGAGCCACTGGTCTCGGTCAGCACCCCCGCAGGCACCCTGGTGTCGTGGCAGCGTGCGGAGGGGGTCCGCAGTTACCAGGTCACCGGCGGCGGACTCGGCGGGCAGCGCAGCCTCTCGGCAGACAGCGCCACACTGAGCGTGCGCAGCACGCGGGTGCTCGGTCAGGAGGGCCGAATCGAGGTGATCGGGCAGACGCCCGAGCCGAAGAGCCGGGAGGAACGGCAGCCGCCGGGGCAGCGCTACGGTGTCGAGCTGACCGCGCCCTCGACCAAGCTCTCCCAGGTGTCCGCCGCGGCGAAGCCGGGCGACGCGGTGCCGTTCTCACCGACGGGGATCACCTCCACCGTCACGGACTACGAGACGTTCATTCCGAGTCGGTACCTCGATGCACCGGAGAGCTGGACGGACTTCCCCTGCGAGGGTGAGCTGTTCGGACCCGACTACTGGTACAGCGGCGACAACCGCCAGGTCGGCCACGACACCGGCAAGTTCCGCACCAGGGCTGCGTCGTACCGGTTCTGGACCGCGCCGGGCTCGGACTGGACGAGCGAGCGCATCTCGCCGACCAACCGTTACATCCGGGTCCTCCCGGAGGACGGCGGATGGGCGTACGACTCCACACGCACCGCCGACGGCGACGACTTCGACGTGCGCAACATCAGCAATGACGGCAGCTACGCGCGTACGGTCATCGAGCACGATGTCGGCAACCCCTACTGCACCTCGCTCGCCGGCATCACGTACGCCAACCAGCAGGACCTGTATCAAAACGGCGGGCACTACATCTACGGCTCCCACGACAAGATGCCGGACCACCAGTTCTACCGGACCGACTACTACAGCCCTGAGGACGAGACGCCGGTCGAGTCGCTGATCTTCCACCACGAACTGGAAGACCCCAACTGTCTCGTGGGGGTCGTCTGCGGGTCGTGGCGGTATCAGTACGTGCGCTGACCACCCGACACCGACACCGGCACGGCACCCGGTTCCTCGAGGAGCCGGGTGCCGTCGCGTCGTCCCGGCGGCTGGGAGCTGGCCTGCGGCTTGGGCGCCGGAACGTTGTCGCCGTAGCGTCGAGCGCGGTCGGGCTCCTGGCTGCGTGTGCCGGTGCCGGCCGACTCCCCGGACCGCTCAGGTACGGGATCGCTCCTGACGCACCCGCCGCACGAGGTCGACCGCGGCCTGCGACCACTCGGGGTGGTCGAACGCGAATCCCGCTTCGAGCAGCCGACCCGGCACCACCCGCCGGCTCTTGAGCAGGAGCTCGGTGTCGGAGCGCAGCACGAAGGCGCCGATCTCGGCCATCCACTTCGCCGCCGGCAGGCCCACAGGGATGCCCCGGGCACTGCGCAGCGCGCCCATGAACGCCCGCTGCGGCAGGGGGCTGGGGGCCGCGAGATTGACCGGTCCAGCGACATCCTCCCGGTCGATCAGAAACTCCACCGCGCGAACGAAGTCCCGATCGTGAATCCAGGACACGTACTGCGCGCCGCCCGCGACCGACCCGCCGAGGCCGAGGCGCGCCAGCCACAGCAGGTAGTCGAAGACGCCACCACGATCGGGGCTCATCACCATCGCCGAGCGCAGGGCCACCCTGCGGGTATGCGGTGTCCTGGCCCGCTCCTGCTCCTGCTCCCACTTCTTCGCGATCTCAACGCTGAAGGCCCAGTAGCCGGGAACACCGGGTTCGGTGCCACCGATCATCCCGGTCGCCTCGTCGTGGGGCTCGTTGAAGCGGTGGGCGTAGATGGTGGCGGTGCTCATCTGCAGCCAGACGCGGGGAGGCCGCCGGGCAGCCGCGATCGCCTCGCCCACAACACGCGCGGAGTTCACGCGCGAGTCCATCATCTCGCGGAGGTTGCCCTCGGTGTAGCGACAGCTCACGCTGCGGCCGGCCAGATTGATCACGACGTCACTGCCGTCGATCGTCTCCGTCCACGGGCCGAGCGTTCTGCCGTCCCACCGGACGTCACGGTCACGCACCGGCCGTCTGGTCAGAACCACGACCTCATGGCCCTCGGCGGTCAGCGCACGGTTCAGGATGCCGCCCACCTGACCGGTTCCCCCCGCCAGAACTACCTTCACCCAGGCCCTCCCTCACCCTGTGCACCGAGACCACGGCCTGCTCGCAGCGGCCTCCCCGGCATGACCGTACAGGTAGGCGGGCCGGCCACGTTTCGCTGCTCTGACTGGAATTGCGTGATCAGCGGAGTCGACGGCTGTGGCCGTGGCATCTTGGGCGAATGATGCGCAGAGACGAAGAGGAGTGGCTGGCGACTCAGCGTCCGTCGCGCGTGCGTGAGGTCCAGGCAGGTCGCCTGGCCTGGACCGAGGTCGACCTGATCGACATCGAGGGCGGCTTCGCGCATCCGTTGCGTGACGGGCTGGAAGTCTTCGGCGTCCATGTGAACTATCTCCGGGTCGGCCAGCCTCGCCATCTGGTGGCGGCACTGGACGGCAGCCGACCGATCGCACCGTATGTGATCGTGTCCTGCCACGGCGACGAGGGACGCATCCTGATGGACGATGTCGCCGAGGAACTGGCCAGATTCCAGCCGTTCAACGGTGCCGTCGGCCCGGACCGAGTACGCGAACATTTCCACCTGCCGGGCAGCGTCACACTCGTCACCGGCTGCGACACCGGGGAGCCGGCACTCGCCGACGCCTTCCTCGACGCCGGCGCCGGCATGTACATCGCCCCGCGCGGCGCCCCGTTCGGCTATGCGAGCGTATTCGCCCCGTTGTTCTTCTTCTACGAACTCACCGAGCAGCGCACTCCCATGGAGGCCGTCGAACGCCTTCGCGCGCACGATGACGAACTTGCCATGTGGCAGCTCTATCGGCGCTGACCCGCAGGCCCGCGGCCTGTCCGGGCGGGATGCTTCGGGGAGCTCGTGGCGGGGTGAGATGGGAGTCCGGACGGCGCATCTTGTCCACGGGGAGCGTCAGGGCCGGCGTGCCCAGAACAGGGCAGGCCCGCCGTCGCCCTCCGGGATGAACTCCTCACGCTCGACTGTCAGGCCGGCCTGGTGGTCAGCCCGTCCGGACCAGGAAGCGCTGATCGTCCGCGCCCGTACAGGGCTCCTCGATCGCCTCGGCCCCCTCGACGGTGTCGTCGTCGACCAGGCCGAGGCAGCGGCTGCTGTTGGCCGGGCGGATCCGGAATCCCTCGGTCTCATCAGCGCTGACGGGTTCCAGGCGGAACAGGGTGGCTTGGGCACAGTCGTTCCGAGGTTCGAGCATTCCCTTGACCTCGCCGGTGCTCATGACCGTCAGGCACCCCTTGCCCTCCACAGGGTGGTGCCACTGGATTCGGTACAGACCCTCGCCGGCCGGTTCGAGGTAGGTGCGCGGCACGGTGATCTGGGCGCAGGGAAGCTGGACCGCGACGGCGTTGTCGTAGGCGCCGTCGCGGTCGCGTCCGTCGGTCAGGCAGAGGTCGGGCGTACGGGCGGGGCGGATGGTGACCCAGCCGTCGGCGGGAGATCCCTGTGTGTTGGCGGTGCCGGAGTCGTCGGGGATCAACCCCCAGGCCACCACGGCGAGCAGTGGGACGATGAGGGTGGACGCGAGCGCCACTGTGCGGGCCTTGAACCGGCGTGGCTGAATGCCCGCGACTTCTGCGTTCTGCGGTTGAGGCCGGCGTTCGAGGTGCGGCGGCCGGTCCTCGTCCGACTGGTCACTCGTGCTGCCCGCGGGTGCCGTTGCGGGCACGACGGGGGTGCGTGCGGCGATCTGGTCCCTGGCGTCCAGCCAGAGATCGACCCGCTCTCCCTCCCCGCAGGCGCGCACGAACGCGGCCAGCATCTCCGGCCGCGGCAGGTTCGTCCGTCGCAGGACGTCGGACAACGTGCTGCGCGCGAGCACGTCACCGTTCCGGGCTGCCCGCTCCTCCAGTTCGCGATAGGTCAGCCCAGAACGTTCCTTGAGCTGCCGCATCGATTTGATGAAGCCGACAGCGTCCTGCGCCTCGCACGGCGACGACTCCCCCTGGTTCCCCATGGCGTCAGTGTGCTGGGGACATGACATGCGAGGCAACGGCCGATTCCGCCGTGTTCGCTCTTGGCGAGCACAGGAGGCTGCATCCGCCTGGTCGAAGGTGCCTCCCTGTACTCCCTGGACAGGCGTCGTCGGGAGTGGGTGCTCAGTATTGGAAGGTGTTCTGGTCGCAGTAGCGATCGGTGCCGTACGCGCCGTCACGCAGGCACACACGCAAGGTGTAGGTGCCCCTCATCGGGCTGTACGAGCCGTCGATGCACTTCCCGCTGCCTTGCGAGGCGTGCAGAGTGTGGACGTTTCCGTTCGGCATCGTGAGGTGAGAGACCGTGCGCAGGCCGTCCGGCGTTCCCTGGTCGCAGGTGAGCTGCTTCAGGCTGGTGCCCGTCGTCACGGTGCTGTAGCCCCAGCCTTCGCTGGGCGATTCGTAGGAAAACGTGATCCACTGCTCTGCGGCATGCGCGGGTGATGCGGCAAGGGCCGTGGCTGCTGCTATGGACACAGCGGCAGCGGCCATCGAAGCCGGGCGGCGCAGTCTCATTTGCCTTACTCCTTGTACCTCTCGACGGATGGCGTATCCGGTTCCGGTCGCTAGCCATAGTCATGCCCATGACAGCTTGCGACCTCTTGGGCTCGGCCATCCGATGACGGGAACCACTGCCGCGGAGGCAGTGCTCGCCGAGCTTGCTGGCCCAGGACCGGTCAGGACAAGAGCAGCCGGCTGTCCCGGACACGACGCTGCTGTCCGGCCTGGTCAGAGCCTTGTCCGGGTTTTGGGCCGGACCTCCTCCGAGACCGTGCCGTGCAGGTCGTACGCCGACGCCTGCGGCACGTCCCGCCGCCGTTGAACGGCCATTCAACGGCTGTCCGTCCCGCGCAGTGCGTGGCGCTGGACGATCCGAGAGACGTCACGCATGGTGATGATGCCCACCAGGTTCGGTCCGTCGGTGACGAGGATGCGCATGCCGCTGACCGGGCGGAGCCTTTCGAGCACCTCTTCCAGGAGGTCGTCCGGCGCGCAGGTCGTGCACTGCGACAGCGGGGTCGCCACGTCACGCACGCGCTGTGTTCCCCGCTGCGGCGCGGGGATCCTCGCGAGCCGCGGCAGGTCGAGCAGGCCGCTGGGGCGCCCTTCGAAGTCGATCAGTACCAGCATCGAGTGGCGGGCGCGCAGGGCCACCTCCTCGACGCAGCGTTCCACGGTCCACCAGTCCGGGCAGGTCTCCACCGGACTCGACATGGCATCGGCGGCTCGCACGCCGCGCAGAGCCGGGGCGAGTGCGGCGCGTCGGCGTTCCGCGCCGGCGACGATCAGAACGAACAAGCCGAGGAGCATCAGCCACAGACCGCTCAAGGCGCCGCGCAGGAGGGAGATCCAGCCGACGGCGATCATCAGGATGCCGAGGACCTGGCCGCTGCGTGCGGCTGCCCGTTCGGCCCGGTCGCGGTCGCCGGTACGCCACCACATCAGCGCCTGTACCACCCGGCCTCCGTCCAGCGGTGCGGCCGGCAGCAGATTGAACACGCCCAGGACGAAGTTCACCCACCCGAGCCAGACCAGGACGGCCGACGGCACCACCCAGCCGGACAGCGCGTCCAGCCCGATGCCCGCCCCGAGCGCCGCCGCACCGACGACCAGGCTGGTGAACGGCCCGCTCACGGCCACCAGGAAGGCCGCCCCGGCCGCGCGCGGCTTGCCCATCTCGGTCATCCCGCCCAGTGCCCAGAGCGTGATGCTCTGGACCGGGATGCCCTTCCTCCGCGCCGTGACGGCGTGGGCGGCCTCATGAGCCAGCAGGCTGCCCAGAAGCAGCAGGGCCCCCGCCAGGCCGGCGACGGTGTAGGCGGTGTTCGACTGGTCCGGAGTCCAGGCGGGGAGCGTCTGGCTGCCCAGGCTGTACCCGAAGAGCACCACGAGCAGGGGCACGGTCCAGTGGATGCGCAGCGGCACCCCCAGAACTCGTCCCATCCGTACCGAGCCGTTCATCGCCATCTCCTGCGAACCGAAGCAGGCGGTCCTCCATCCGAGCCGATACGCCGGGGCGTACAAAGGGACCGGATCAGCGCGGTGTCCGTCTACTACCAGTCTCGCTCGGCAAGGGGCGGTCGCGGAGGGAGTGCCGGTGGGTCGTCGCCGACGTGGCTACGTCGCCGTGCTGTCTGTGTTCTGCTCAACCCAAACGATCTTGCCGTCGTCCGTGTAGCGGGTCCCCCACCGGTCGGAGCACCGTGCGACGAGGAGCAGCCCGCGGCCGCCCTCGTCAGTGGTGCGGGCGTGCCGCAGCCGCGGAGATGTGCTGCTGCCGTCGGACACCTCGCACGTCAGGACGTGGCTGCGAACGAGTCGAAGTGTCACGGGCGGCTTGCCGTGCCGGATCGCGTTGGTGACGAGCTCACTGACGATCAGTTCGGTGGTGAATGCGGCGTCGCTCATGTCCCATGTTGTGAGCTGCCGGGTGGCGAGGGAGCGGGCTGTGGAGACCGTGGCCGGATCGCTCGGGAGGTCCCACGACGCGACGTGGGCGGGGTCCAGCGCGTGTGTGCGGGCGACCAGGACGGCGGCATCATCGTGGGGCCGAGCCGGGACGAGTGCGTCGGTCAGCGTTCTGCATATCGCCTGCACAGAGCCGGGAGAACGGGCGAGCAGGGCGGTCAGGCGCTCCTGGCCGCCCGGGTCGTCCGGCTGCTGTGCCCGCTGGAGCAGCCCTGGGGTGTACAGGACGAGCATCGAGTTCTCGGGAAGTTCGAAGTCCTCCTTGCCGAACGGCGAGCCGGGGCAGCACAACGCGTCGCCGGCCGGACCGCCCACAGTCCCTACGGTGCCGTCCGGACGCACGACCACGGGCCAGGGGTGACCGGCGGTGGATACCGAGCAGCGCCGGGACACGGGATCGTAGATCAGATAGAGGCACGTGGCGCCGCACTCCGGCCCATGGGCAGACGTTTCCGTGTCCTGTACGGAAGATGGCTGGTCGTCGCTCCCCGTGAAGCCGTTCGCCCTGCCCGTCCGGCGCACCATGTCATCGAGCCGGGCGAGCAGTTCATCCGGTTCCAGGTCCAGGTCCGACAGGGTGTGCACCGCCGCCCGAAGCCGTCCTGCCGTGGCGGCAGACTCTATGCCGCGACCCGGCGCGCGGCCCGCCACGAGGGCCACCCGGGCCCCGGAGAGCGGTATGGCGTCGACCCAGTCGCCACCGGATCCCGCGGACACGTATGCGTGCGCCACCTCCAGCGCCTGCTGTGGTGGAAGCCCGCCCGGGCGCAGGATGTGCTGCAACGCGACCAGGGAGTTGTGCTCGCGCAGGTGCCGGCGGGCGTTGTCCAGGCACTCGGCCGCGCGCCGGGCGAGTTGCGCGGCGAGGGTCAGATCATCGCGCTCAAAGGGCCTGCGTTCTCCCCAGCGGCAGAACGTCACGAGCCCGAGGGCCCGGTCGTGAGCGACCAGCGGCGCGACGATCAGCGAGTGGACTTCTTCGCCGGTTCGCCCGGGCGTTCTCAAGCCCTGCACAATGTGCCGTCCCAGCGAGGACAGCGGGTCGACCAGACGCGGTTCGAGATCGGCCAGGGCCTCGATGGCGGCCGCACCTGGGACCGCGGCATCGTCGTCCGCAGCCGTCCCCCGGGACTCGTCATCCCGGGAACGGGAAGCCGCCCGGCGCAGCACAGCATCGTGTCCCACGGGCCCTGCATCCAGATCCTCGCCCGCCAGCACCGCCTCCAGCACATCGACCGCGACGCTGTCGGCCGGCACAGGCACCGACACCTCCACCAGACCCCGGGCTGTGTCCAACGCGTCGAGCGTGGAGCCGATCCGGGTGCTGGCCCGAGCGAGCACGGACAGCCGCTCGTGGGCCAGGTGGCGGTCGGTGACATCGACGGTGGCGTCCGCAAGGCCCAGGATCCGGCCCTGAGCGTCTTCCAGACGGAAAACGGAAGCGGAGTAGACGTGCTCGTGCCGTGGATCGCCCGGGGGACGGACCCGCTTCTCGACGCCGATCGCCGGCTGGCCTGTGGCGAGCACCTGTTCCATGACCCGCTCCACCATCTCCACGGCGAAGCCGGGCCACACCTCCGTCGGGCGCCTGCCGACAGCTTCCTCGACCGAGGTGCCCTGCATTCCCTTGGCCGCGGGATTGAACCGGACAAGGCGCAGCTGAGGGTCGAGGAGGTACAGACCCGTAGGATTAAGGGTGAAGAGCGTCTCGAGAAGCGCCCGTTCGCGCTCCTCTGTCCCGTCCGGTTCCGCAGGCGCAAGCATCACCTCCCAGCCCGTGCCCGCGTCACCCACGCGCTCGGGCCGGACGGCCAATCGGCACCTCACCAAACCGCCGTCGCGGCGCCGCAGCACAACAGCGAAGTCCTCGCCACGGGCCGACGGACGCTCAGCGGCAGCCATCCCGACCAGCAGGTCCACTGCCGAGCGCCCCAGTACCTCATCCTTCGGGTAGCCGAGCAGCCTTTCTGCCGCCGGGCTCCACCCGGTCACCAAGCCCTGCTGATCGACCAGAACGTGAGCCCGCTCCCGCGCCAGGGGCACATGAGCCGGGCCACCGCGGCCGGTGACATGCGACGCACGCATAATGATCAGCTCTCACTCACCACAGTGCCTTGGACTCATCCCAGTGTCCTCCAAGGCCCACGTACGCGACATCGGAGCGGCTTGGCCAATGCCCGGGCAGCGGCCGCGGCGCGACCACTACGCGGTCCTCGACGTCCCACGTGACGCGTCCGCCGGGGAGATCACCTCCGCCTGTCGCAGGCTGGTGCGGTCGCTCCATCCGGACGCCCGGCCGGAGGATCCGGCAGCAGCGGATCGCCTCGCCGACGTCCTCGCCGCCTACGACACGCTGGGCGACGCCGGGCGGGGCAGCCGAGTGTCGCGTACGGGTGCTGGTCGGCCGGTAGCCGTCCGTGTCGTGTCACCGGGCTGGGTCAGCCGCCGCGCCGGGAGCGCAGGAGCTGCTCACCGAGTTCGGCGCCCTTGCGGCTGTTGGCCGGCCCGTAAGGATCGAGGGCCGGGGACGTCGTGATCCGGTCGGGGCTCATGGCGTCGTAGTCCGGCCAGGGCTGCGTTCCGCGCAGTTCCTCGACGGCCTGCAGCACCGCTGCCCGGTTGGCGTGGGCGCGCTCAAAGCTCTCGATGACCGTCAAGTCGCTCTGGGAGAGATCACGCAACTGCTGGGTGATGGCTGTGGCGGACAGCCGGCCGTAGCCGGCGATCGGGAGGTCTTCCTCCCGGATGACGGCGCCTTGCACGTGCTCGGCCAACCGCGTCACGCTCGGCATCTCCCCGGCCGTCCCGGCGGCCGTTCGGCGGGTCTGCTGCCCGCCGGTCCGGGTGGCCTCGCGGATCCGGGCGACGACGGTACGCACGAGCTCTGCAGCCGCCGCGGTGGTGCCGCCGTTGTCGTCGTCCGGCCGGCTGCCGTTCGCGGTTGCGGCGGCCAGGGCCCTGGCCTGTTCGTCGACGGTGTCCTGCAGCGTCTGCAGCAGCTGCTCGTCCTGGCGGCGCAGTGCGGCGAGAAGGTCCACGGCCTCCTCGTCATCGGCGAGGAGGGCGATGCTCTCCGCGGCCCGGCAGGCCATCAGGGCCCGGGCAACGGCCGCGTACTCGCCTTCCGCGTTCTTCAGCTGCTCACGCTCGGTGGCCTGACGCCTCCAGCGCAGAGGACCGCTCGCGATCAGCATGCCGATCTCCAGCGGGATTCTGGCTGTGCGGACCGCGCCGTCGGAGACACTGCGGACGAACTCGGATGTGTCCCGCATCAGCGTCCGCGGGCGGATCTCGCGGGCGTGGTCGTCGATACGGGCCAGGCGGTCCTCGGTACCGGCGACGTGGCGCTGGAGTGTCTGGCGGTACGGGCCGGCGGGGGTGACGGCCAGGTCGGCGCGGAACCGGTCGATGACTGCGGCGTGGGCCTCCCGGACGTCTTCCAGCGCCGGGATGAGCGCGTCCGTCATCACTGTCATTGCCGTACTCCCTTGGTCTGTGGGACAGCAGGGTGAGGCCCTGTCCGCCGGACGGATGCCTGGCGTGGAGCCAGGCCCCGTGATCAGGGTGTGGGAAGGGGCTGAAGATCGCCTGGCGGCCACCACCGTCCCGAGCGGGGGCCGCCCGCTTTCGGCAGGTGACAGGCTCATGGCCGGACCTCAATGGCGGGCTGGGTCCTGACCCGTCTGGGTGACCGGCACACCAGGCGGACGCGCGGGCCGGCGAGGCCTTCGCGCTCACCGTCCTGCCCTCGCGCCCGGTCTCCGGGCACCGGGTGCATGCCCGGGGACCGGGGCGCATGTGCGGGAGGAGGATGCCTCACTCCCCGCTGGTGATCTCGATGTGACGTGGCTTGGCCGCTTCGACCTTGGGGACGTTCACGGTCAGCACTCCGTCTGCCAGGGTGGCGCTGACGCCTTCGGCGTCGACCTCGCCCGGCAGCAGCGTCCGGAACTCGAACCGGCCCGTCCGGCGGGTGCCGCGGCGCAGGACGCCGGCGCGTTCGCGCTCCTTGAACTCGCCGCTGATGGCGAGTTCGCGTTCGCCCATCTCGATGTCGATGTCGTCCCGCTTGACGCCGGGAAGATCGACCTCGATGAGGTAGGCGTCGTCGGTCTCGGAGAGATCAGCCATCGGAGCCCACGCCCCGGCGGTCGGCGCCAGGCCACCGCCGACCGTGGTTTCCAGAAGGTTGCCGATACGGCTGAAGAGGTCGTCGAACTCGGCAAGCGGATCCCCGGCCCAACCAGGGAAGCGCCGTTCGGCCAGCCGACTCCCCGTGCCGCGTCGCACAGGCAGAGTCATCGTTCGTCACCTCCAGAGCAATCTCATACTATTTGCCCCGAATTGGGATACCCGGTGTGTCGTGGGCCTGAACACGTCCCGTCTCTTCTGCCGGCGGCTCGGGTGCCGGAGTGCGGCTGCTGCGCTGCAATCCCTTCCCCGACGCCTGCCACCCGTCACGAAAGCACCCAAGGAGGCAGGAACTGGGGCTTCTTGACAACTCAAGATGCGGACTTTATCCAGACTGTTAGTGGGGTTTACTCCGAATCCGCAGGTGGCGACGCCGGGCGAGGCGGCGCAAACGCTCCGGTGGCCGGTCGCCGGACGGCCCCGGGCGACCCCGTTTCACCAGGCGCCGGCATCTGCCCTCGGTGTGGGACGCAGATGGAGGAGAGGACCAATGACACGTGCAGTGGGAATCGACCTCGGCACGACGAACTCGGTGGTCTGCGTGCTGGAGGGCGGAGAGCCCACCGTCATCACCAACACGGAAGGAGCACGGACCACCCCGTCCGTGGTCGCCTTCGCCAAGAACGGCGAGGTGCTGGTCGGTGAGGTTGCCAAGCGCCAGGCCGTCACCAATGTGGAACGCACCGTGCGCTCCGTCAAGCGTCACATGGGTGATGCGCACTGGCGGTTCCCGGAGACGGGGAGCATCGACGGCAAGCAGTACAGGGCGCAGGAGATCTCCGCGCGGGTGCTGCAGAAGCTCAAGCGGGATGCGGAGGCGTACCTGGGAGAGGACGTCACGGATGCGGTCATCACGGTTCCGGCGTACTTCAACGACTCCCAGCGCACCGCGACCAAGGAGGCCGGGGAGATCGCCGGGCTGAAGGTGCTGCGGATCATCAACGAGCCCACGGCCGCGGCCCTCGCCTACGGCCTCGACAAGGAAAACGACCAGACCGTCCTCGTCTTCGACCTCGGCGGCGGCACCTTCGATGTGTCGTTGCTGGAGATCGGTGAGGGAGTCGTCGAGGTCAAGGCCACGAACGGCGACACGCACCTGGGCGGTGACGACTGGGACCAGCGGATCGTCGACCACCTGGCCAAGCAGTTCAAGAACAACTACGGCGTCGACCTGTCCAAGGACAAGATGGCCGTGCAGCGGCTGCGTGAGGCCGCCGAGCGGGCGAAGATCGAGCTGTCGTCGTCCTCCGAGACCACGGTCAACCTGCCCTACATCACGGCCTCCGCCGAAGGGCCGCTGCACCTGGACGAGAAGCTGACCCGCGCCCAGTTCCAGCAGCTGACGAGTGATCTGCTGGAGCGCTGCAAGACACCGTTCCACAACGCGATCAAGGACGCCGGGATCAAGGTGTCCGACATCGACCACGTCATCCTGGTCGGCGGCTCGACGAGGATGCCGGCGGTGACCGATCTGGTGCGGGAGCTGACCGGCAAGGACCCGCACAAGGGCGTCAACCCCGACGAGGTCGTCGCCGTGGGCGCCGCCCTGCAGGCCGGTGTGCTCAAGGGTGAAGTCAAGGACGTCCTGCTCCTTGACGTGACCCCGCTGTCCCTCGGTATCGAGACCAAGGGCGGCATCATGACCAAGCTGATCGAGCGCAACACGACGATCCCGACGAAGCGTTCGGAGATCTTCACCACGGCCGAGGACAACCAGCCGTCGGTGCAGATCCAGGTCTACCAGGGCGAGCGCGAGATCGCGGCGTACAACAAGAGGCTCGGCATGTTCGAGCTGACCGGTCTGCCGCCGGCGCCGCGCGGCGTGCCGCAGATCGAGGTCTCCTTCGACATCGACGCCAACGGCATCATGCACGTCACGGCGAAGGACCTCGGCACCGGCAGAGAGCAGAAGATGACCGTCACCGGCGGCTCCTCGCTGCCGAAGCAGGACATCGACCGCATGATGCGCGAGGCCGAGCAGCATGCCGAGGAGGACCGGCGCCGGCGTGAGGCCGCCGAGACCCGCAACCAGGCGGAGCAGGTGGCCTACCAGACCGAACGGCTGCTCACGGACAACGCCGACAAGATCCCCGGGGACGTCAAGAGCGAGGTCGAGACCTCGCTGGCGGAGCTCAAGGAGGCCCTCAAGGCCCAGCCGGCCGACGGCGACAACACGGTGGCCCTGCGGCAGGCGACCGAGAAGGTGATGGCGGCGGCTCAGAAGGTCGGCACCGCCATGTATGCGCAGGCTCAGGGCCAGCAGGCCACCGGCAGCGCGGGCGGCGGTGAGGCAGGCGCCACCGGGCAGGACGAGGAAGTCGTCGATGCCGAAATCGTCGACGACGACAAGCGGCAGGAGGGAACGTGATGAACCGCCCCGGCGAGCACCCGCTGTCGATCGTCCGCGACAACCGGCGGCGGGATCCGGGAACCAACCTGGAGCCCCGCCGCCGTGGCGACGTCGAGCCTGCCCGGCGGACCGACCGGGACGTAGGCGAGGCCGACCTCCTGCGCGCGCAGCTGCGCGAGCGCACAGCAGACCTGCAGCGCGTGACGTCCGAGTACGACAACTACCGCAAGCGGGTCCGGCGCGACCGACACGCGGTCGCCGAGATAGCCGTGGCCAACGTGCTCACCGGCCTCCTCCCCGTCCTCGACGCCATCGACCAGGCTCGCAGGCAAGGTGACGTCACCGGCGGCTTCGCACACGTCGCCGCCGTTCTGGAAGGCGAACTCGCCGCCCTGGGGCTGCAGTCCTTCGGCGCGGCGGGCGACCCCTTCGACCCCGCCTGGCACGAGGCCCTCTCCTGCACCCGCTCCGACCACGTCGAACGGCCCACCTGCACCGCGATCCTGCGCCCCGGCTACCGGGTCGGCGACCAGCTCCTGCGGCCCGCTCAGGCAGAGGTCGCCGAACCACCGGCCAGACGATAAGGTGCCCCGCCCTCGCCATCACCACCGGGAGGACATCATGCGCACGAACCAGGACGCCTTCCTGTCCGCTGTCCAAGAACGCGGCGAATACCCCACACAGGCGGAGGCCGAGCGAGTCTCCCGAGTAGTCCTCGCTCTCCTCGGCGCCCATCTGGTGGGCGAGGCGCGCAAGGAGCTGGCCGACCGGATCCCGGAGACGCTGGCGCGGATCCTGCTCAACCCTCTCCAGGCGCATGAACCGCTCCCGCCCGAACGGTTCATCCGGGCGACTGCGGCCTGGATCGAAGGCGCCACCGAGAAGACCGCGGCCTGGGACGTCAGCGCCGTGCTCAGCGTCGTGGCCGACAGCGCAGGCGAAGACCTGACCCATCGGATTCTGCTCCAGCTGCCGCCCGGCTACGACCTGCTGTTCGGCCATCCACAAGGTGTCGAGGGAGGCGGCATGGGTGGCACGGCTGATCAAAGAAGCTGAGGACCTTGTGCTCCGTCTGTCCTGGTGGGAACAGCTCCTGGCCCGGCGCCGCGAGGTCCGGGTGCCCTTTGCCGACGTCAAGGACATGAGGATCGAGCCGGACTGGTGGCGCAGCCTGCGGGGCCTGCCGCGCGGCGGCCGGTGCCGTCCCGGCCGCTGCCTGGGAGAAAGGCTCCACCGCCACGGCAGGGATTTCGTCGCGGTGCGGGCCAACGAACCCGCAGTCGTCGTGGACCTGTGGCCCTCTGCGCCCTTCGCCCGCTTGGCCGTCACCACGCCGGATCCCATCAATGAGACCGTTCGGACCATCCAGCAGCGACGAGTACGTGAGCGCCCGAAGTCGGCCTAGCGGGTCAGCCCGGACCCGCTCTGCCGGACGGATGTGACGTGGCTCCTACCCGAGTTCTTGCACAGCTGCGGAGGATGGTCGCGTTCAGTCTGTCGTCCGGTCGGCGGGCTGGCGGAAAGGAAGAAGTCCGCCCATGTCTGAGCATGTGCACGTCCGCATCAACCGGGGTCTCGGAGTCACCGAGAACGGTGAGCTCGTGGAGCACTCCTCCTGCCGCTGTGGAGCCACCTGGACCAAGACCTACCAGGTACGGGAAGAGGATTCCGAGTAGGGCGTACGCAACGACGTGCGGGACAATGAAGTCATCATCCTGGCGCGTGCTGAAGGCGGTGGGACCAATGACGCTGCCCTTGGTCGTGGGCGTCGACGGGTCGGAGGCCGGCCTCTGGGCGACCGACTGGGCCGCGGATGAGGCGGCCCTGCACGGCCTGCCGCTGCGGATCGTGTACGCCTGCCTGTGGGAGCGCTACGAAGGCCCCGTCATCATGCAGTCCGAAGAGGTTCCCCCGGAGCACGCCCTCGCGCAGGACATCGTCGACCGCGCTGCCGAACGGGCTCGGCAGCGCAATCCGAACGTGAAGATCACGGTCGACATCGTTCCCGACGACGCCGAGGCGGCGCTGTTGCGCGAGGCGCGCCGCGCCACCGCCGTCGTGACCGGGTGCCGGGGCAGAGGACCGATCAGGGGCGCGCTGCTGGGCTCGGTCAGCCGCGCCCTGGCCACGCATGCCTCCAGCCCGGTGGTCGTGGTACGCGGCACCCCGCACAACCGGCAAGGAGCCAATGACCGCATCGTGGTCGGCGTGGGCGATGCCGCGACCAGCACGGCGGCGATACGGTTCGCGTTCCGCGAGGCCGAAGCACGGCGCTGCGCGCTGGACGCCGTACGCGCCTGGCGTCGCCCCGCCCACAAACCCCTGGCCCATCCGCTGCTCGCCGGGAATCCCGCCCACCGCTACGAGGAGCAGGCGTCGGTCCTGCTCGACGACGCCCTGCGCGCCCCGGAGCACGACCACCCCGACGTGGTCGTGGATCGCGTCACCGCCGAGGGCCCGGCCCACCACGTCCTCATCACGCACTCGACCAGGGCCGACCTGCTTGTTCTCGGCGCCCCTCGACGCCACGGGCCTGTCGCACTGCCCCTCGGCCGCGTGCCGCACGCCGCGCTCCAGCACGCCGACTGCCCGGTCGCGGTGGTGCCGCAACGCGCGGCCGCATCCTGAGTCCTGCTCCGGATGCCACCGTCCTCGGCGTCGATGGATTCGTGCACGGCAAGGCGACAACGGGCAGTTGGTGAGCAACGCTCGAAACTCCTGCAAGTACCGGCCCTTGCGGGGCCGGGAACAGAGAGTTGGTCCGGTGCTGAGCGATCTCCGCAAGACGGCCGAGAACACGCCACCGCAGCGTGACCGGTACATCGACCTGCTGCGCGCCGTGGCGATCACGACGGTCGTGCTCGGCCACTGGCTGGTCGTCGCCGTGACCTACGACGAGGCCGATGGTCTCAGCGGATTCAGCGCGCTTGTGGCCGTGCCGTGGAGCCACCCGCTGACCTGGCTCTTCCAAGTCATGCCGTTGTTCTTCCTGGTGGGTGGTTACGCCAACGGAGCATCGCTCCTGGCCCACCGCCGCAGCGGAGGTGACGTCGCGGGCTGGCTGATCACCCGCAGCGCCCGCCTGCTGGGCCCCACGACGGTGTTCCTGGTCACCCTGACGGCGTCCGCGCTGCTCGCCCGCCTCCTCGGCACGGATCCCCAACTCGTGGGCACCGCCGTCTGGTTGGCCTCGATTCCGCTGTGGTTCCTCACCGCTTACGTCGCCGTCGTGGTCCTCACTCCGGTGCTGTACCCACTGCATCAGCGGGTCGGGATGATCCTGCCGGTGGTCCTGGTCACCGCGGTGGCGGCGGCCGACGCGGCCAGGTTCCTGCTCGGACTGCCCTACGCCGCCGCCAACTACCTGCTCGTGTGGCTGGCTGTCTACCAGCTCGGCTTCGTCTGGCGGGACGGCAGGCTCACCGACCGCCGACGGCCGGCACAGGTGATGACGGCGGGCGGCCTGCTCGCGCTTGTGCTGCTCACCGCGGCGGGACCGTATCCGGTCAGCATGGTCGCCGTCCCGGGCGAACAGGTGCAGAACACCGCGCCGCCCACCCTCGCCCTGCTCGCGCTCGCGGCCACCCAGATCGGGCTCGCGCTCCTGCTGCGCCGACGCGCCGATCGCTGGCTGGGCAGGCGCCGCCCATGGCTCATGGTGGTGGCTGTCAACAGTGTGATCCTGACGGTGTTTCTGTGGCACATGGCCGCTGTCGTACTGGCGGCCGTCGCTCTGTACCCGCGAGGGCTGATGGCCCAACCGCCGGTCGGCTCAGCCGACTGGTTCCTGTGGCGGCTGCCCTGGCTGGCATGCCTCCTCCTCATGCTCACGGTGCTCGTGGCCATCTTCGGCCGGGCAGAACGACGTAGTCGGCGGCCACACGGCGACGCAGTACACCGCGACATCCAACGAGGTGGGAAACTCGCACGCCTGGTGCTGACGTACGCGGGACTGGCCACGGTGCTCGTCGGGCTCCTCGGCATCACCACAGCAGGCCGCGCAGACCACGGCCCCCTCGGCCTGCCCGGCGAGGCACTACTGGCCTACTTGCTCGGCGCCGTCATCCTGTGGCTCATCCCCCTGCGCCGACCGAGACAGCCGTTCCCCTCATGACCCGCCGCCTCGCTCGCGAGGACAGGACAGCGGGCGCGACGGGCGATGTCGGCGGCCCTTTCAGGGTCGCTCACACTACCGGGCTCACATGGCAGGTCGCGGGGCTCAGGGGCGTCGGCACTGGTAGGTCCACAGCTCGTCGACGGAGGTGAAGCCGAAGGAGTCGAAGAGCCGGGGTGCGGCCTGGCTGTCGTGGACGGGGTGCGGGGGGTCGTCGACGACGAGGGCGACCTCGCTGGCTCCCTGCTCGGCCAGCAGGGCCAGGGCCTGGCCGAGTAGTTTGTGGCCCAGGCCACGGTGGCGGTGAGTGGGCAGGGTCTCGATCCAGTACACGGTCGCAGTGCCGTCGGGCCCTACGCTGACCACGGCCTCTGCGACTGGCTCCGCCGCCTCGCGGACGATCAGTCGCTGGCCCGGGGGGAAGTCACAGGGAACGACGTCGGCGACCGGCTTGGCCGGGGCGAATTCGGCAGACAGCGCACAGTACAGATAGCAGCCCTGGCGACGGCCGGTGAAGCCACTGCGCAGCAGGGCGTCATGGGTGGCGCCACGGTGGGCGCGGGGCAGGCCGCCCGGCCCCAGCGGGCCTGGCGGGCCACCGACAAATGCCTCGATCAGCGGGCAGGGTGCGAGCTCGGCGAGGGCATGACCGATCAGAGCGCGCAGGGCAGAGGGTTCCTCATGGGCGTAGAGCCAGCAGATCAACCCGGTGTGCACATCGATCCAGGACAGATACGCGATGACGCCCTCAGGGCGGTCCCCGGCACTGGACAGAACGCTGATCTGCGGCCGAGCCGGTATCGCCCAGCCGACCGGGGGAACCAGACCACGCCGTGCGGCGGCCAGCCTCTCCGGGGTGCAGCGTGGCTGTCCCGGCAGCCGGTCGGCATCGATCAGTTCTCGCACCCCCGGTTCGTCGTCGGGACGATACGGGCGTACCGTCGACCCGCTCTTGGGGCTGGGCGAAGAGGCCATGCTGTCCGTCCGCACAGGTGCTGACGTCCTTACCAGCTGTCTTTCAGCGTCCTCCGTTTTGCCCCTCCTGTCACGGGAAACGGCGACTGTGCCCTGGACCGACCCACCGCGCTACGGAGAGCTTCCCTGCGCGGGGCACACGGCGAACGTGACCTGGGCCGCGGCCAGCAGCGCGCGCATCTCGTCGATGACCGGCCGGTGAAGAGGCAGCGTCAGGTGGCCGACGCCGGGCACCAGCACGTTGCGGGCCTTGAGGTCCGGATGGTCGATACGGCCCCGGGCAGCGGGGATGACGGCCTCGTCCAGGTCGCCGTAGAACGCCACGAACCGAGTGCGGCATCCCTCGGCCGGCTCGGCGAGCTCGACCAGCAGCTCGCTTCCCGGCCGTAGCTGGCGCAGCAGCGGATGGGCCGGGGCCAGCAGGGCGGTTGCGGTCCCGCCGTGCGGCGTCGCCAGCGTGATCACCAGCGGCACGTAGGCGTCACCGCCGAGCCGCTGCACGTAGTAGCGGGCGATCAGCCCGCCCAGGCTGTACCCGATCACGACCGCGGCCCGCCCCGCGCCGTGGGCACACGCCAGCTCCACCTGGTCGCCCAGTTTCCGGGCCGCCGTGGGGATGTCCGGGCCGAACGCGTTGCAGGCGACCGGGATGAAGGGGCCCACACCGTCCCCGCGCAGCTCGCGCTGCAGCGGCGGGACGACCGATGCCCCGTCGGCCAGCCCATGCACCAACAGCACCGGAATCCCCGAATCGGTGCGTGGCGGATCACCCGGGCCCGTCGACCGCCAGGGCGTGGCACGACCCAACAGCCCAATCAGCTGCCCGAAACCGTCCGTGGCCATGTCGACCGGGAGCCGGGCCAGACGCACCGCCGCCCTGCCCGCCTCGACACCCACGCCGCGCGCCGGCGACAGCCCCGGCACCGTCAGTTGCGGCCCGAATGGAATGCCCGTGGCCGATCACCTTCCCTGCATGAACCACACTTGCCCTGCCTGGCGGAACACGCTGGATCCATAGAACTACATATGAAACATCGCGCAAGTCGGGCGCCCGGGTGTAGATCGACATATGCCGTGGGTGCGCCGGGCGGGAGATGCGGGGCCGACGGTTTCGGGGCACGGTGGGTGTGGGGGCGGGGCCGGTTTCCGGCCGATTCTTGCCGACCATCGACACATCCGAAGGAATCGTGATGGCCGTAGCCACAGACATGCTTGTTCCCGCGCTGCGCGAGGTCCGGGAGGCCAAGGAGTCGCTTGCCGACCGCTTCAAAGCCCACCTCACGGTCACACCCCCCGGTGAGTACCGGGAGGTCCTGGAGCGCCGCATGGGCGACGCCCGGGGCCACGTGTACCGCATCGACGAACGCCTGGCCACGTTGCAGCCCCGCGGAGTGGTGCCAACCGTTCTGGGGAACGCCTGGCGCCTGACCGAGCAGGCAGCCCGGCTGCCCATCGACGTGGCGATGTCGGTCCCGAGCGTCGTGTTCCGGGGCCGGGGGACGGCATCGGAGCAGCAATTGCTGAAGAACGCCGAGGACGAGTATGCGGTCACCGCGCTGGCCGTGGCGGTCTGCCGGGCCGCAGAGCGCATCGCCCAGGAAGCCGAGGACGCCGCCAGCTCGGAGCTGCTCAGCTCCATCCGCCGTGACGACGAGGAGGCGCTGGAAGAGCTCGCCGGCAGTCTGGAACAGCATGCCGAAGCAGCTGTGGCGGCCGCCGAGACCAGCGAGGGCCCGAGCGCCGGCGGCGCCGCACAGGCGGTCCGCGACTGGAGCAGCTGGCTGCGCGAGACGGCCGAGCGCATGCCGGGCGCGGACCGGTTCCTGGGCGCACCGGAGGGCGCTCTGATCGCGGAGGACGAGTTGCCGATCCCCGACTACCGCAAGCTGAGCACCAGAATGATCCTGGACCGGCTCCCGCGCCTGTCCCAGTCGGATCTCGCCACGGTCGGCGCCTACGAACGGTTTCACGCGGGCCGCGCCGCCGTCCTGGGCAGGGTCGCTGAGCTGCTCGGGCCTGTGCCCTGGCCCGGTTACGACAGCATGACCGCGGACGAGATCGTCAAGCGGCTCGCCGACGCGGAACCGATCCACATCCGTCGGGTGCTGGACTACGAGCGTCGCCATCAGTCACGCTCCACGATTCTCAGGGCCGCCGAACGAGTGCCCGCCTGATCGCGCCGCCTGGCGCCGCGACCGTTTCAGAGCTGACGTCACGCCCTGGGGACCACGCGGCCGGCCGCGTGGTCCCGTGGGCGTCGGTGCTCGTCGGCCGGGGCCTGCAACAGCCCACTCCGGCCCGCCCGAGCGAGAAGAGCGACTTTCACTCCCCCGAAACCGCGAATACCTCGCACCGGGCGCATGGGAGCCGGATGGTGAGCACCGCTCCCTTGCCGGGCTCGCTGTCGGCGGTGACGGTTCCGCCGTGTGCCTCGACGAACTGGCGGACGATGGACAGGCCCAGTCCGCTACCGCCGGTGTGTCTGCTGCGGGACTTCTCAGCTCGCCAGAAGCGTTCGAAGACATGGGGCAGGTCCTCGGGTGCGATGCCGCTGCCCGTGTCCTCCACTGTGAGAACGGCCAGGTCACCACTGTCCCGCGCGGTGACCGTGACCGTACCGCCCGTGGGGGTGTGCCGGAGTGCGTTGGAGATGAGATTGCCCAGAACCTGGCGCATCCTCACGGGGTCGGCGTCCAGCCAGAGGCCGGAGTCGGCGTGCGCGTGCAGGCGGATGCCCAAGGTTTCGGCGCGGGTGCTGTGGGCCGACACCGCCTGGGCGACGAGGTCGTCCGCGCACACCGGTTCGCGGTGCAGTTTCAGCGTGCCGGCGTCGGCGGCGGCGAGATCGCGCAGATCGTCGATGATGTGCTGCAGGAGCAGTGCCTCGTCGTGCAGGGCGGCGATGAGGTCCGGGTCCGGCTCGACCAGCCCGTCGCGGGTGACTTCCAGCCAGCCTCGGATATTGGTCAGCGGCGTCCGCAGTTCGTGGGCGATGTCGCTGACCATGGCTTTGCGTTGGGCTTCCAGGTGTTCGCGGCGCGCGGTGAGGTCGTTGAAGGCGGCGGCCAGATAGCCGGTCTCGTCCTTGGTGGTGACGGCGACGCGTGCGTGCCGGTGCGGCGGCTGCTGGGCCGCGGCTGTCAGGGCTCGCAAGGGACGGACGAGGCGGATCGCGACGACAGTGGTCATGGCGATCGTGACGGCGAGGACGAGCGCCGTGACGCCGATGATCTTGGCCTTGTTGGTGGGCGAGAGGTCGAAGCCTGCGGGCTGCCCGCCCAGGTTTCCCAGATAGAGTCTGGCCCTCGGGGCGACGTACGGGTCGAGTTGTGCGCGGCGAGCGCTGTCGACACAGGTCTGCGTCTGCTGGCTGACACCGAGCCCGCGGGCACGGTCGCCCGCCGGGGTATCGACGCCGGCGATGAGTTCACCCCCGATTCCCACCGGTGTGGCGTCCCGCCCCTTCTTGGGATCGAGGTCGAAGCAGCGCTTGGCCAGAACGTTGAGTTCGTCCAGTGCCTTCTGTTCGGTGCGCGTGGGTGTGTTGAGGACTCCGTCGGCGCACTCCAGCGGCACGGAGGCCGGTCCGCCGTCGGGGGCGACGACTACCGTACGGCCGCTGGGCAGTTGTTGCAGGCTGCCGTCGCTCCTGTACCGGCGCATACACACCAGACGCTTCTCGGCGATTGTCTTCACCCTTGTCCGTTCGGCCGCGGTGAGCAGATACGGTCCCACCGCCCGCGGGTCGATCCCAGCCAGCTGGGCTCCTGGCTCGGTGTAGGTGTCGGTGGTCAGCGGGTCGACGGTGGCCGATGCGCGGGCGGGCAGGGCGGTGCCGACGGCGGCCGAGTCGGCGATGGTGTGCCCGGTTTCGGTCGTCAGGGCGATGCGCCGGCCCATGGTGCGCGAGAGCGCGCGGACCGAGGGCTGCACTCCGCTCCAGTCGGCGTGGGTCGCGGCGAAGCCGCTGAGCTGACGCAGGATGTCGGTGTCGTCGGAGAGCACTTGGCCGCGCTCCTCCTGGATGGCCCGCGTGGTGGTCTCCACGGCCAGCCAGGCGGTGGCGCCGACGGAGAGAACGGCGATGGTCATGGAGGTGAGAAGAAGCCGGACCAACAGGCTCTTGCGCCAGGGGATGCGGGGGCCGGGCCTCATGTCGGCAGCCCGGTGAGCTTGTAGCCGACGCCGAAGACGGTCAGCAGCCGGACGGGTCTGCGCGGGTCGGGCTCGATCTTCTTGCGCAGGTTCATGATGTGTACGTCGATGGCGCGCTCGGTGGAGGCGCGGTCGTGGCCCCGGGTGAGCTGCAGCAGTTGACGGCGCGAGAAGACCCGGTCGGGTGCCGCGGTCATGGCGTGGAGGATGGCGAACTCACCGGGAGTGCACGGGACGGGGATGCCGTCGCAAGCGACCTCGTGCCGTGCGGGATCGACGGTGATGCCGCCCGCGCGGAGCACTGGGGAGTCGTCGGCGGGGCGGAGGGTGCGGCGCAGCACGGTGCGTATGCGGGCCAGCAGTTCCCGTGGGCTGTACGGCTTGGTCATGTAGTCGTCCGCGCCGAGCTCCAGGCCGAGCAGCACGTCGTCCTCGGTGGAGCGGGCGGTGAGCATGAGAACGGGTATGTCCCCGTGCCGGCGCAGCACACGGCACACGCCGAGACCGTCGATCTTGGGCAGCATCAGGTCCAGGACGACCAGGTCGGGTCGGCGGCTTTCGGCTGCGTCGATGGCAGCCCGGCCGTCGGTGACCACGACGGGGTTGTGGCCGTCCTGAAGCAGCAGCCGTCGTATCAACTCAGCCTGCATCTCATCGTCTTCCGCAATCAGAATATGTGCGCACACGCAGCTGACTCTAAGCGTGCGCGATCGGCTTCCAGGACCAGGTGAGGGGCTTCCCACGCCCTGACGACTTCCTGATATCCGCATGCCGGGCCGGGCGTACGCCCTTGGCCGTGTTGCGAAGGCACCGCCGCCGGCCGTCATCACGGCGTCCGAACCGGTCCGATGTCGTGAGTCGGAGCTGATCAGTTCCTCACAAGTCACATCCAGGCTGATGGCCATGGCTACTTCATCGATCCGTCGCTCGTCGCGACGGCGGCTTCTGGCAACGACTTCCACTGTCCCGGGCCTGAACCGTCTGGGGATACCAGCCGTCCTGACTCTGTCCATCACCCTCGCCGGGTGCGCGGGGACGGGCGTCGGGTCGGCCGACGCCGCCCGGCCGACGTCCGCCGGCGCGCACAGCGCAGCGGCCGCCGCCGGCACGACACAGGCCATGCCCGGGCGGACATCCGCGGACGGCGAAGCGTCCGCCGTGTCCGTCCTCGAGCAGCTACCGGGCCTGGGTCCGCGGACGCTGGCCGACGTCCCCGCGAACGCGCGCCAGGTGGTGCTGGTCACCGGCCGGGGCAAGAACTCCTCGGAGTCGAACGTGGTGCTGTACCAGCGCACCGGCACGAGTTGGGAGCCGGGGGCCACCTGGCCGGCCCACAACGCTCTCAAGGGCTGGACGGACAACCACCGCCTCGGTGATCTCCGGTCGCCCATCGGCGTGTTCACCCTCACCGACGCCGGCGGACTGCTCCCCGATCCCGGCACCGAGCTGCCGTACGACCAGTCGCAGAGCTTCACCATCGGCGGCACGGGCTTCGAGGGCGAACCGCTCGCGGGATCCTTCGACTACGTCGTCGCGATCAACTACAACCGCAAGCCCGGAACCTCCCCCCTCGACTGGACCCGCCCTCTCGGCGCCGACAAGGGCGGCGGCATCTGGCTGCACGTCGACCACGGCGGGCCCACACACGGCTGCGTGAGCATGGTGCAGCAGCACATGAGGGAACTCCTGCGCGCCCTCGACCCCGAACAGCACCCGGTGATCGTGATGGGGGACGCCGCATCCCTCAAACGCTGACGCGACCAGTCATCCTGCCGGGCGGCGGTACACGCCGTACCAGTAGCCACGGGCCAGCTCGCGGGCCACGACGGCGTCGTCGCTGCCGTCGCCGCCCGCCACCTGCTGCGCGATGACCTGACCGCCTCCTTGGACGATCACCTTGGCCGCGAGTTCGGGGTCGATGTCCGCCGGGGTACGGCCGGCCCGCTGCTCCTCTTGCAGGACCGTCACGAGGTTGTCGATGAAGCGGTCCTGGTCGGCCGTCCACGCCTCGCGGACCAAGGGGTCGTACGCGGCCACCTCATTGATCGCCGCGAGCAGGGCCGCATGTTCGCGGTAATGGCGCAGGATGAGCTCATACGTACGGGCCAGGCCGTCCAGGCCGCCGTCGGGGCCGGTCGGCCGCCAGGACACCGTGATCGCGTAGCTCTCCTTCTTGAGGGAGCCGCTCAGCCGGAGCAGCACGTCGACCTTGTCACGGAAGTACAGATAGAACGTCGAACGAGAGATCCCCGCGGCGTGCGCGATCTGCTCCACGCTCAGCTCGGTGTAGGTCACACCGCCGCGCAGGCACTCCTCGATCACGGCCAGGATGCGCTTTTCGAGGGCGGCCCGCCGGTCGGCCGCACTGGAGGGTCGTCGCGTGGTGGAAGGCATACACGCATCCTAAGGAACCGGACGGGCGGTGTGTCTGCAGATCACCGGTGAGCGGCCCTGCCCACACCGCCACGAGCGCTCGCCGCCGCGGGTCGGGTTCAGAGCATCAGGCTCACCCGCTCGCTGACGCCGAGGAGGGACTTGCCGTAGACCTCCAGGCCGACCGCGGGGACCAGGCCGGCGTGGCGCGCCGCGACGTGGCGTCACGCCAGATGCGCTGCAGCGGGCCGACGTCGGCGAACGAGGACGCGCCATGCACGTTCAGCAGGGTGCTGACCGCCTCGAGTACCTGCTGTGCGGCGAAGCCGGCCCGGGCCCTGACGTGTGCACGTGCGGCGTAGTCCAGGGGAGCGCCGGAGGAGGCGGCCTGGTCCACCTCGTCCACGGCCCGGTAGGTGTGCAGGCGGGCGGTCTCCAGCTTCAGCGCCGCCTCGGCCGTCTGCAGCTGGACGCCCACCGAGTCCGCCTGCCGGCTGTGGACGGTGAACGACAGCGGCTTCGCTGCCGCGGGAACCGACAGCACGCGGTGCTCGGGAACGAACACATCCCGCCCTGTCAGGGTGTTGCTGGCGGTTGCCTTCATGCCCGCGGTGTGCCAGGTGTCCTCGGCATCCAGGTCCGAGGCAGGGATCAGCACGAGCGCCTGGTCCGTGACTGCTCCGTTGTCGTCCTTCAGCAGTGCACCGACCGCGGCCCATGTGGCATGCGGGGCACCGGAGTTGTACGACCACCTCCCGCTGACGCGCCGGCCGCCGGGCACCCGCTCTCCCATGCCCGTCGGCGCCGCCACGCCGGTCACGCGCGCATCCGGATCGGCCCCGAACACCTCCTCTTGGGCCTTGTCCGGGAAGAGGCATGCCAGCCAGTTGGTCACCGAGATGATCATCCCGACCCAGGCCGCCGAGCCGTCGCCCTCCCCGAGGGCCTCGGAGACTTCGATCAGGGTCCGCAGGTCGGTCTCGTAGCCGCCGTACCGCCTGGGGTCAGCAGCCGGAAGACGCCCGCCTCGGTCAGGGCGTCGACGACCTCCGTCGGCAGGACGCGCTCCGACTCGCCGCGGGCCGCTTGGTCCCGCAGCAGCGGTTGCAGGGCGATGGCACGTCCGACGAGTTCGGCCCTGATCTCTTCTCTGGAGGGCGCGCCCGTCTCCGCCTGGCCGATGTTGCTGTTCACGACGTTCTCCTTGTGCCCGGTTCCGACGCGAGGGCGATCTCCGACAGGAGAGCAGCGAGCTCCCCCGGCATGGACAGGAATGGCGAGTGGCTGCTCTTGATGCGGTGGACCGCACCGGACCTGGCCGCCAGCGTCTGCTGGCTCTGCACAGGCAGGGCCCGGTCGTCCTCGCAGACGATGTACGTCGACGGGATGGTGTGCCACCCGGCCCGAGTCAGCGCGTCCCTGAAGGACTGGGTACTCTGCGGCACCAGCCGCGCGGCGGCCTGCTCGGCCTCGGACCGAGGCACGTCACCGTAGAACAGCCCGACCGGATCATCCGGTACGGCCTCGACGTCGCGCGGCCCCGGCGAAACGGGCGCGCCATGGAACCCCAGGAGACTCTCACCGACATCGAGCTGGTACGCCGCCAGGTAGACGATCTGCGACACGTTCCCGGCCTGGGCGACGGCCTGGCTGACCGGTATGCCGCCGTAGGAGTGCGCGACGACCACGACCGGGCCCTCGATGCGCTCCAGCTCTCCGAGCACCACCTGCGCGTCGTCCTGCACTCCCGCCCGCCCGCCGGCACTGGGCAGGTCGACCGCTCGCGTGCGCCACCCGTCGGCATGCAGTACCGACGCCAACTTCTCCCAGCACCACCCGCCGTGCCATGCCCCATGTACCAGGAGCAGGGTCGGACGGGAAACCCCATCAATCACGAAAAATCCGCTTTCAGGTCAGTCAGAAACAGCAGGCGCCCCAAAGCGCTCACGGAGGACCCTAAAAGTCATCGGACACCCCGTCCAACAATACGTTCACAAACGGCGATCACCGCCTGGGCCGACCTTGACGGGGGTCACCTGAGGGTCAGCGCAGGACAAGCAGGACGGCCAGCGCGATGAGCAACGAGTCGATCCGGTCCAGCAGGCCGCCGGAGCCGGGTAGCCAGCGGCCTGCGTCCTTCACCTGCGCACCCCTTTTGATCATGGATTCGAGAAGGTCGCCGGCCGGGCCGCCGACCGCCACCGCCACCGCCATCGGCCAGCTCAGCGCGGACAGCACGGCGAGCACGCCGAGGCCGGCCGCGGCCCCGGCCAGCGTCCCGCTCCACCGCTTGGCCGGCGACAGCGGCGACAGCCGCGGCCCGCCCAGCCGTTGACCGGCAAAGTACGCCGCGATGTCGGCGACCGAGACCGCCACGAACAACGCAAGCGCGCTCGCCCCGAGCGGCACCAGCGCGGCCAGCACACTCAGCCAGGCAAGGCCCAGCAGGCCGGCGCCGAGCCGGCGCAGGCCGTGCTCGGAGTCGCCGGCCAGGAGCGGCACCGCGGCCACCGCGAGCGCCCCGGTCGCGACCACCCGGAGCACCTGTCCGGGCGCCAACCAGGCGGCCAGCACCACGCCTGCCACCGCCGCGGCCAGCACCACCCGGTCCGCGCAGCCCAGCAGCATCAGCCCGCCGAACTCCATGACCGCGATCACCCCTACCGCGATGGCGAGGGCCGCGGCGCCCGGCCGGCCCAGCCAGAACGCACCGGTGACCAGTGGCACTCCGACCGCCCAGGCGCACCACCGGATCAGCAGCTCGCGGCGTCGGGACGCCGCCACCGCAATACCACCCAGCGCCAACGCCCCACCGAGGTAGGGCGCCAGGGAGGCCACGGTGATCATCGAGTGGATCCGGCGACGGGAACGCCCTCAGGCATCTCATGCATCTCAGGCCTCGAGACCAGCGAGGCCGAACGCGGCCGCAGTATGTCCAGGGTGGCCTGACACGCGGCCACGATGCGCGCATTCTCGGCGGTGTCCCTGACCGCGATGCGCACGGTGCGCCCCTGGTACTCCGACGACAACGGCGACAGGTCGCGCAGGTATACGTCGTGGCGGCGGCACTCGTTCACCAGTTGTGCGGCACTCGGCCCGCCGGACGGCAGGGTCACGGTGAGGAAGTTCGCCACGGCTTCTTCGACCACCACGTCCTTGTCCAGCCCGGCCAGGTCGGCGGCCAGCTGCCGGCGCAGCGCGTGGGTGCGACGCCAGCAGTCGCTGTAGTACGCCGGGTCGCGCAGGGCTTCCACCGCGGCCAGCTGCGCCGGGAGGCTGACCGGCCAGGGCGGCGTCCAACGACGCAGCTGCGACGCGGTGTTCGGCTCGGCCACCAGGTACGCGGCCCGCATGCCGGACAGCGCATACATCTTGGACAGTGAGGTGCAGACCACCACCCGCGGGTCCGTCGCGGCGAGGCCGGCGAGCGACTCGTTCAGGTCGACGTAGCCCAGGTATGCCTCGTCGATCCACCAGCGGGTCCGGGCCGGCGCGGCGGCGATCACCGAGCGCAACTCAGCGGCCGGCGCGTGGCGTCCGGTCGGGTTGTTCGGGTTGACCACGACAACGAGGTCGTAGCGGCCGGACCCGACGGCAGCGGACAGCCGGGCCGGATCGATCCGCCAGCCGTCCTCGTGGCGCAACCGGAACCGGTCCACCCGGCATCCGATCACCCTCTCCGTGACATGGGCGTACTCGCCGTAGCCCGGGTCTGTCAGAAGCACCCTGCTCTCCGGAGTCAGCCACTGACCAAAGGCCCTGAAAATCAAGTCGGATGAACCGGCGCCGACCGCGAGCGTCTCCGCGGGCAGTGCCCGGGCCGTGGCGATTTCCGCCAGCAGGCCCTCGGCGCCGGTCGGCGGCGAGGTCCGGGCGGCCCAGGCCGGATCTTCCGTGAGCGCCGCCCGCACCCTGGGGGCCGGCGGGAACCATGCGTCCAACACGTCGGCCGCGACCACCTGATGGCGTCGGTGCAGGCTACGGAAGTCCGTACCGATGGCGGTGAACGATGCGCCGCCGTGTTCGCAGCCGTCCGGCCGGGGTGCGAACGGCACGTCCAACTGCCAGTCCACTGCGGACCGCAGACGCTCCAGCGTGGTGCGGTAACGGTCCATCGTGACCTTCGTCAGCTCGGTCACGCTGCCGGTCAGCACCTCGAACGTCAACGCACCGCTGTGGACGGTACGGCCGACCGGGCGCAGGCCGGCGGCCAGATACATGTCGAGCAGCTCGGTGCGCCCCATCGCCACCACCCGGCGACCGCCCCGGGCGGCGATCCAGCGCAGCGCCGCGTACATCAGCAGCGGTGCCGCTGCGGTGGCCCGCCAGCGCGGCTCGACGGTGAGGATGCGCACCTCGAACACATCGTCCTCGGTCAGCAGCGGCAGCTCGTCGCGGGTCAGGTACTTGTCCAGCGCGTACCGCCCCAACCAGGGCGGCGTCAGGCTGACAAAGCCGATGCGGGTCGCGCCCCGCGCCGCGACCAGGTAGACGTTGTCGCCGTCCAGCCCGTCGCGAAGCCGACCGGCCGGATCCGGCACATGCTGGCCCAACTCCTGTGCGTACACCCGGTGACGCAGTTCGTAGATCCACTCCAGATCCTCCGGAGTGGCAGCGCGCAGCTGCAGGTCACGGCCCATAAGCACCTCTCTCGACGCGGGAGCACTCCATCGTGGGGAACACAGACCGGCCGCGTCAGAGCCAAGCGACACAATCGGCCTGAGTACGGGTACTCAGGCGCAGTCGTCCTCCGCGTGCTCAATGGACATCGCCGCCTCAACCGACCTCGCTGTGCACCGTTGGCAACTCCGCCCTCCGCCCGGAAAGATCGCGGCCATGGCATCCCACGCGAACCAAGACCGCGCCCTGTCCTTCGACAGCGTTGCCACGCAGTACGCCGCCGCCCGCCCGGGCTATCCGCCGGCCCTCTTCGACGCCGTGGAGGAGCTCGCCGGCCGAGCGCTGGCCGGCGCCGACGTGCTGGACTGCGGCGCCGGCACCGGTATCGCCACCCGGCTGCTGCGCGAGCGCGGCGCCCGCGTCATCGCCCTGGAGCCGGGCGCCGGTATGGCCGCAGAGCTGCGCCGGGCCGAGCCGGAGGTCCCGCTGGTGCGGGGCGAAGGCAACCGCCTGCCGTTCGCCGCCGGCAGCTTCGACCTGATCACCTACGCGCAGGCCTGGCACTGGACCGACCCGGCCCGCTCCGTCCCCGAAGCGCTGCGCGTGCTGCGCCCGCACGGCGTGTTGGCCCTGTGGTGGAACCAGGCCGACGTCCGTGTCCCGTGGGTCGCGGCGGAGGATGCCCGGCTCGCGCCCTTCACCCGCAGCTTCCCGACGACCGTGGCCGAGCTGTTCGCCCCGTTTCCGGTCCAGGTGTCCACCCACGAGATCACGTGGTCACGCCGGATCACCGTAGAGGAGCACATCCGCAACCTCGGCACCCACTCGCACTTCGTGGTCATGGATCCCGTCGAGCGGGCCGCACTCCTCGACGCGAACCGCACCGCGCTGGCACGGCTCTTCCCCGACGGCGAGCTCGACGAACCATACCGGTGCGGCCTGACCGCGGTGCGAGCAGCCACCAGTCAGGCGTCAACTACCCGGCGCTGAAGCCGGGCTTGCAGGAACGGGCATCACTGGCGTCCATCGGCCTGCATGATCAACGAATCCGCGGTTCCGGCACGCGAACCTGCCGACGCGCCCCTCTGCGAGAACGGACCGGTGACGGCGCCGGTCGATCCGACGTTGCCGTCCCTCGCCAACTCCTCGATCGCAAACCGGAGATATCGCCAAGGGTATTGCCCTTCCCGGCCTCGTCTGCCTAAAGTCACGCCGTTCATCGAATCGATTCGATGAATTCGATGAACCCGACGGGCCCGAAGGCGGGCGGACGGAGGCGGAGATGGCCACGATCAAGGACGTCGCCGAGCGGGCGGGCGTGGCGCCCAGCACCGTGTCCTACGTCCTGAGCGGCTCCCGCAAGATCTCCGAGGACACCCGGCGCGCGGTGCAGACGGCGATCGACGAGCTCGGCTACCACCCGCGCGCCAGCGCCCGCACACTGCGCAGCTCCCGCACCAACGTGCTGGCACTGGCCGTGCCGCGCGTGCCCGGTGAGTACCGGGCGATCGACGGCCGGTTCGCCATCGATGTCACCGACGCCGCCCGCGGGCACGGATACGACGTGCTCCTCATCACCGAAGGCGACGGTGCCGGCGCGCTGCGCCGCGTGGCCCGCAGCGGGCTCGCGGACGCGGCGGTGCTGATGGCGGTCGAGGAGCGCGATCCCCGTATCGAGGTCCTGCACGGGCTGGGCTTCCCCGCAGCACTGCTCGGCCACGACGACCACGCGGCGCTGCCCTGGACCGATCTCGACTGGGAGGCGGCGGTCGCCCTCGCCGTCCGTGAGGCCGCGGCGGCCGGCCACCGGCGGATCGTCTTCCTGTCGTCGGCCGAGCACGAGATCGCCGCGCGGCGCGGCTATGCGGTGCGCGGCCTCGACGGCGCCCGGCGCGCGACCGCCGAGACCGGGGCCGATGTGCGCGTGCTCTCCTCGCACCGCGACCCGGTCAGGCTCGGGCGCCGGCTGCGCGAGGCGCTGGCCGTGCGTCCCGCGCCGACCGCGCTGGTCGTCCAGGACCTGATCCTCCTCCCCCACCTGCTGGACGCCGTGTCCTCGGCCGGGCTGCGGGTCCCCGAGGACCTGTCCGTGGTCCTCGTCGGCAGCCTCCCGGACGAGCTGGGCATCCGGCATCTGCCGCGGATCGACCTGCCCGTCGCGGAGATGTCCACGGCCGTGGCCCGGCTCGCCATCGACGCGATCAGCGCCGGCTGCGACGGCCGGCCGGCGTCGTCCCAGAAGCCCACAACGGCGGCACCTGCCTCGACCGTGCCCTCCGGCGCGCCGCACCACCTCATCCAGCCGCGGATGGCCGGGCCCGCCATCGCTCCGCCGCCGTCCGGCTGACCGCGACGGCCGCCCGTTCGGCACGGCCGGCCACGCACCCCCGCCTTACCCCCGCATGTCCAGAGCCGCACATGTAATGGAGAACCGATCATGCCGTCCCCAACCGGACGACCACGCATACCCCTCCCCGCCCTCGCCGCGGCGCTCGCCACGAGCACCCTCGCGCTGGGACTGACCGGATGCGCCGCCGAGCCCGACCCCGGCACCGTCACGGTGCTCAACTCGGCCACCGACACCGCCGAACACGGCGCCAACCAGCGGTTCTTCGACCGCTGCGCCGAGCCGCTGGGCCTGAAGGTCGAGCAGATCAGCGTGCCCGCCGACCAGATCGCCTCGAAGGCGCTGCGGATGGCGTCCTCCGACTCGCTCACCGACATCCTGGAACTCGACGGGTCCGAGCTGCCGCAGTTCGCGCAGACGGAGGGCCTGCGACCGCTCGACGAAGTCGGGGTCGACACCTCCGGCTTCTCCGCGAGCGCCACCTCCCTCGGCTCGTACGACGGCACCCAGTACGGCATCGCCCGCTCCGTGAACTCCCTCGCGCTGATCTACAACACCGCGCTGCTGAAGAAGGCGGGCATCGCGCCGCCCACCACCTGGGACGAGCTGCGGGCCGCAGCCAAGCAGCTCACCGTCGGCGACACGTACGGGATGGCCTTCAGCGCGAGCCCCAACGCGGACGGCGTCTACCAGTTCCTGCCGTTCTTCTGGTCCGCCGGCGGTGACGAGGCCAAGCTCGACAACGGCAGGGGCGAGGCCGCCCTCCAGCTGTGGAAGGACCTGGTCGCGGACGGCTCCGCCTCGAAGTCCGTCGTCAACTGGAACCAGCAGGACGTCAACGACCAGTTCGTCGCGGGCCGCGCCGCGATGATGATCAACGGGCCGTGGCAGGTGCCGGTCCTCAGCGCCCAGAAGAACGTGGACTGGGCGGTCGCGAGCATTCCGGTGCCCGAGGCGGGCAAAGCCGCGGTGCCGCCCATCGGTGGCACCGTGATGGCCGTACCGAAGAACGACGAGGACCCGGCCCGCGAGAAGAACGCGGGCAAGCTCCTGAACTGCCTCAACTCCGAGAAGAACCAGCTCCAGTGGGGTGAGTCGGTCAACAACGTGCCCACCCGCTCCGCCGCCGCCGAGGCGTACGCGCAGCAGAACCCCAAGCTCGCCGCCTTCGCCGACCTGGTCACCACGGCCCGCTCCCGTACCGCGAAGGTCGGCACCGGCTGGCCGGTCGTCGGGGACGCGCTCGCGGGCGCCTTCCAGTCCGTGCTGACCGGGCGGACCAGTCCCGAACAGGCCCTGCAGCGGGCCCA
This sequence comes from Streptomyces flavusporus, assembly GCF_046267975.1. Taxonomy (NCBI): domain Bacteria; kingdom Bacillati; phylum Actinomycetota; class Actinomycetes; order Kitasatosporales; family Streptomycetaceae; genus Streptomyces; species Streptomyces flavusporus. The sequence goes on from NZ_CP176503.1 coordinate 366,885, forward strand.
GCAGCAGGCTTCGGCGGGGAAGTGAGGAACCGGCCATGACCACGATCACCTCCATCGCGCCTAGCACGGGGGCCGCCAAGGCGAAGTCCGCCACCGGGCGTGCCCCGCGGGGCCGCGGACTGCTCCGCTGGCTCTTCGTCCTTCCCGCGCTCGCCTACATGGCGCTCTTCTTCGGCTATCCGCTCGTCCGCAACATCGTGATGAGCTTCCAGCACTACACGCCGAAGACGTACTTCACCGGCGAGGCCCCGTTCAACGGTCTCGACAACTGGCGGGCCGTCTTCTCCAACGAGCTGTTCACCGACGCCCTGTGGCACACGGCCGTCTTCACCGTCGGCTCGCTGGTCGGCCAGTTCACCATCGGCCTCGCGCTCGCCGTGTTCTTCTCGCGCCGCTTCCGGCTCTCCGGGTTCGTGCGCGCCATCCTGCTCCTGCCGTGGCTCGTGCCCATGGTCGTCTCCGCCGTCGTCTGGCGGCGCATCCTCGACCAGGACCACGGGATGCTCAACACCGCCCTGCACGCGGTCGGCCTGGCCCCGCAGGACGGTGTGCCGTGGCTCAGCAGCCCCGGTGTGGCGCTGCTGTCGGCGATCCTGGTCAACATCTGGATCGGCATCCCGTTCAACATGGTGATTCTCTACGGCGGTCTGCAGGAGATCCCGCGCGAGCTGTACGAGGCCGCGTCGCTGGACGGTTCCGGCGCGTGGCGTACGTTCCGCAGCATCACGCTGCCGATGCTCCGCCCGGTGATCACGGTCGTGCTCGTGCTGGGCTTCATGTCGACGGTGAAGATCCTCGACCTGATCCTGGCGCTGACCTCGGGCGGTCCCGCGGACTCCACGCAGACGTTGGGCACGGTCACGTACCAGTTGTCTTTCCTGCAGCTCGACTTCGGCCAGGGCGCCGTGGTGGGCAATGTCCTGATCCTCATCAGTGCGGTCTTCGCCGTGCTGTACCTGCGGGCCAACCGCGCCGACTTCGGCAAGGGGAAGTGACCGACGATGAACCGACCGATGAAGGCGCCGATGAACCGACCGGCGAACCGTCTCCGTTTTCGCTCGGCGTGGAACACCGCCGCCGCGCTGCTGATCCTCGCCGTACTGCTCTTCCCGGTGTACTGGATGGTCAACACCGCGCTCCAGCCCGAGTCGAGCATCGCCGCCACCGAGTGGTTTCCCGCCTCACCGAGCCTGAAGAACTTCGACACGGCGATCAGCACCCAGGGCGGCTCGCTCCTCACCAGCTTCGTCGTCGCGCTCGGCGCCGTCGTCGTGTGTCTCGCGCTGGCCGCGCCCGCCGCGTACGGGCTCGCCCAGTTCGGGCTGCGCGGCGGCCAGGGCATCGTCTTCACGACGCTGATCACGCAGATGGTGCCGGGCATCGTCATCGCCAACGCCCTCTACAGCGCGTACGCAGAGCTCGGCCTGGTCAACTCCTACCTGGGACTGATCCTGGCGGACGCCTCGCTCGGTCTGCCGTTCGCGATCGTGCTGCTGCGGGCGTTCATGGTGTCCATCCCGGGTGAGGTCGTCGAGGCCGCCATGGTGGACGGGGCGAACCGCTTCACCGCGTTCGTCCGGATCGTGCTGCCGATGAGCCGCAACGCCCTGATCACGGCGGGTCTGTTCACCTTCCTCTTCGCCTGGTCGGACTTCATGTTCGCGCTGACCCTCAACACCACGGACGACGTCAGGCCCATCACGCTCGGCATCTACCAGTTCGTCGGCGCACACGTCAGCGACTGGGGCGCGGTCATGGCGACCGCGGTGCTCTCGGCCGTGCCGGCCGCGATCCTGCTCGTCGTCGCCCAGAAGTACATCGCCGCCGGGATCACCGGCGGGTCCGTCAAGTAGCCGGTAAGGGCTGTAACCCATCATGAGACTCCCCGAGTTCCCCGACGGTTTCCTCTTCGGCGCCGCCACCGCGAGTTACCAGATCGAGGGCGCGTACGACGAGGACGGCAGAGGCCCGTCCATCTGGGACACCTTCTGCCGCGAGCCGGGACGCGTCGCGGACGGCGCCACCGGTGACGTGGCCTGCGACCACTACCACCGCTACCGCGAGGACGTCGCCCTGCTGCGCGAGCTGGGCGTGGACAGCTACCGCTTCTCCATCGCCTGGCCGCGCATCCAGCCGGAGGGCTCGGGCCCGGTCAACACGGCGGGTCTCGACTTCTACGACCGGCTCGTGGACGAGCTGCTCGCGTCCGGCATCTCACCCGCCGCCACCCTCTACCACTGGGACCTCCCCCAGCCCCTCGAGGACCTCGGCGGCTGGCGGGTGCGCGAGACCGCGGAACGCTTCGCCGAGTACGCCGGCCTGGTCGCCGCCCGGCTCGGCGACCGGGTGGACCGCTGGATCACCCTCAACGAGCCGTTCTGCAGCGCCTTCGTCGGCTACGCGGCGGGCGCCCACGCCCCGGGCGCCCGCGAAGGCCGCGGCGCGCTCGCCGCCGCGCACCATCTGCTCGTCGGCCACGGGCTCGCCGTGCGCGAGCTGCGCGCCGCGGGCGTACGCGAGGTCGGGATCACGCTCAACCCCGACCGGCTGCTGCCGGCCACCGACTCCCCCGCCGACCTGGCCGCCGTACGCCGCGTGGAGACACTGCACAACGACGTGTGGTTCGAGCCGCTGTTCGCCGGACGCTACCCGGAGCACGAGGCCGAGACCTGGGGCGAGCTCCTGCCCTCCGGCGACGGCTCGTACCGGCGCGAGGGCGACCTCGATCTCATCGGCGCGCCGCTCGACTTCGTCGGCATCAACTACTACCGGCCGATCACCGTCGCCGACGCCCCGTACCGCGACCCGGACCCGGCGACCCGTACCGCGGTCGACGTCCGGGCCGAGGAGAGCTGGCGCGACGACGTCCGGCACACCACCATGGGCTGGCCCGTCGTCCCGCACACCTTCACGGACCTGCTGGTCGACCTGACCGAGCGTTACCCGGCGCTGCCTCCGATCCTGATCACCGAGAACGGCTCGGCCGAGGCGGACACGACCGACGCCGACGGCCGGGTCCGCGACACCGACCGCATCGACTACCTCCACGGCCATCTCGACGCGCTCGCCGCCGCGCTGCGCGCCGGCGTCGACGTGCGCGGCTACTACGTGTGGTCGCTGCTGGACAACTTCGAGTGGGCTCGCGGCTACGGCCAGCGCTTCGGCATCGTCCGGGTCGACTACGCCACGCAGGCGCGCACGCCCAAGGACAGCTACCACTGGTACCAGCGGCTGATCGCCGCCCACCGCACCCGCGGCGGCGCCTGACCCGCCGCTCCCGGCAGCCGCACCACCCCTCGTTAAGGACCCCCCCATGAAGTTCACCGACGGCTACTGGCTCATGCGCGACGGCGTCAAGGCGTCGTACGCGACCGAGGTCGCCGACGTACAGGTCACCGACGACCGGTTCACGCTCTACGCGCCCGTGCGGCACGTGACGAAGCGCGGCCACACCCTCAACAGCCCGCTGCTGACCGTCGAATGCTGGTCCCCCGCCGAGGGAGTGATCGGCGTCCGCTCCACCCACCACGCGGGCGCCGCCGAGCGCGGCCCGGAGTTCGCGCTGCGCGCCGAGCCGGGCCACGCGGCGAAGGTCACCCGCGAGGGCTCGCTGCTTGAGCTGACGGCCGGAGAGCTGTCCCTGCGCGTGGACACCGCGGCACCGTGGCGGCTGGACTTCACCGCGGACGGCCGCGTCCTCACCTCCGCCGAGGCGCGCGGGACCGGCTTCGCGGTCACCGGCGACGGCAGCCACTACTCGCTGGGCCAGCTGTCGCTCGGTGTCGGCGAGTTGGTGTACGGGCTCGGTGAGCGGTTCACGCCGTTCGTCAAGAACGGCCAGAGCGTGGACATCTGGCAGGCCGACGGCGGCACCGCGAGCGAGCAGGCGTACAAGAACGTTCCGTTCCATCTGACCAACCGCGGCTACGGCGTCTTCGTCAACCACCCCGGCAAGGTGAGCTACGAGGTCGGCTCGGAGGCCGTCGGGCAGGTGCAGTTCAGCGTCGAGGACCAGTCGCTGGAGTACTTCGTCGTGTACGGCCCGACACCCAAGGACATCCTGGACCGCTACACGGCGCTGACCGGCCGCCCGGCGCTGCCGCCGGCCTGGTCGTTCGGGCTGTGGCTGTCGACCTCGTTCACCACCTCCTACGACGAGGAGACGGTGAACCGGTTCGTACGCGGCATGGCCGAGCGCGACATCCCGCTCGGGGTGTTCCACTTCGACTGCTTCTGGATGCGCGAGTACCAGTGGTGCGACTTCACCTGGGACCCGGACGTCTTCCCGGACCCGGAGGGCATGCTGCGGCGCCTGAAGGACGAGCACGAGCTGCGCGTGTCGGTGTGGATCAACCCGTACATCGCGCAGAAGTCCGCGCTGTTCGCGGAGGCCGAACGGCACGGCTATCTGGTCCGCAGGGCAGGCGGCGACGTGTGGCAGTGGGACCTGTGGCAGGCGGGCATGGCCCTCGTCGACTTCACCAATCCGGACGCGCGGGAGTGGTACGCGGGCAAGCTGCGCGCGCTCGCCGCGCAGGGCGTCGACTGCTTCAAGACCGACTTCGGCGAGCGCATCCCCACCGACGTGGTCTGGCACGACGGCTCCGACCCGGAGCGGATGCACAACTACTACACGCAGCTCTACAACGAGACCGTCTTCGACGTGCTGCGCGAGGCACGGGGCGCGGGCGAGGCTGTGCTCTTCGCGCGCTCGGCGACGGCCGGCGGTCAGCAGTTCCCGGTCCACTGGGGCGGCGACTGCGAGTCCCACTTCGGTGCGATGGCCGAATCCCTGCGCGGCGGGCTGTCGCTGGGCCTGTCCGGCTTCGGCTTCTGGAGCCACGACATCGGCGGCTTCGAGGGCACGCCGACGCCCGAGGTCTTCAAGCGCTGGGTGCAGTTCGGCCTGCTGTCGTCGCACAGCCGGCTGCACGGCAGCAAGTCCTACCGGGTGCCGTGGGACTACGACGAGGAGGCGGTCGCGGTCACCCGCGACTTCACCCGCCTCAAGCACCGGCTCATGCCGTACCTGTTCCGCGCGGCCCAGCAGGCGGCGGAGCGCGGCACGCCGGTCATGCGGGCGATGGTGCTGGAATTCCCCGACGACCCCGCCTGCCACACCCTCGACCGGCAGTACATGCTCGGCGACGACCTGCTCGTCGCTCCCGTCTTCTCGGCGGACGGCACCGTCGACTACTACGTGCCGGACGGCACCTGGACCCATCTGCTGTCGGGCGAGCAGATCCAGGGGCCCGGCTGGCGGCGTGAGCAGTATGGCTTCGACAGCCTCCCCCTGCTCGCGCGGCCCGGCTCGGTCATCCCGTACGGCGAGAGCGACGACGCGGCGGAGTACGACTGGGCGCGCGGGGTGACACTGCGGGTCCACGCGCCGGTCGACGGTACGACGGTCACGACACGGATCCCGGCCCCGGGCGCCCGGGACGGCGCGGCAGCCGTCTTCCGGACGAGCCGCGACGGCGACACGGTCACGGTCGAGGCGGAGGGTGCGCCGGGGCCGTGGCAGGTACTGCTGGTGGGCGCGGAGGCGGAACCCGGCGACACCGGATCGTCGGTACGGACCGAGCGGACCGCGCTCGGCACGCTGCTCGCCGTACCCGCGGGCACGGCCCACCTCACGGCACGTCTCACCGGGAGCTGACACCTCTCTCGCCGCGGGCGCAGTGAGGATGCCCACCCCACCCAGACATCACCATCTTGACAGGTGACGACCATACCGCGACGATCGGGTCACCTCCCGAACAGGTGACCCGTGATGCGTGTCCCCGCCAAGGAGTTTTCTCGACTCGAGTTTTCTCGACCGACGAGACCCGCAACGCCCCGACTTCCCTACGAGGACATGCAATGCCGAACAGCTACACCGCCGTTGTGAACGTCACCGGCGAAGGCCGCAACGGTGGCCGCGTCCAGTCCGACGACCGCCTGCTGGAGACCGCCCTCTCCTACCCCAAGGAGCTCGGCGGGGCCGGCACCGCCACCAACCCCGAGCAACTCTTCGCCGCGGGCTGGGGTGCCTGTTTCCTCGGCGCCGTCCGTCGCGCCGCCGCCGACCGCAAGGTCAGGCTGACCAGCACCGAGATCAACGCCGAGATCAGCCTGAACCACAACGACGGCGGTTACTCCCTCGCCGCCGTCCTCAACCTCGAACTCGGCGGCGTCGACCAGGACCAGGCCACCGAGCTCGCCGACGCCGCCCACCAGTTGTGCCCCTACTCGAAGGCCACCCGCGGCAACATCCCCGTCACCATCAACGCCACTGCCGTCTGATGCGTGACGTCCCGCAGAAGGCACTGCTGGCAGGTGGTTGCTTCTGGGGCATGCAGGAGTTGCTTCGGTCGCTCCCGGGTGTGCTGACCACTAGGGTGGGATACAGCGGCGGCGACATGCCGTATCCGTCCTATCGCGACCACGGCACCCACGCCGAGTCGATCGAGATCACCTTCGCCCCCGCCACAACCGACTACCGCGCCGTGCTGGAGTACTTCTTCCAGATCCATGACCCGACAACAAGGAACCGGCAGGGAAACGACGTCGGGGCCGGCTACCGCTCCGCCATCTTCTACCTCGACGACGAGCAGCGACGTATCGCTGAGGACACCATCGCCGATGTCGAGGCATCGGGCCTGTGGCCGGGAGAGGTCGTGACCGAAGTCGCTCCGGCCGGTGCCTTCTGGGAAGCCGAGCCGGAGCACCAGGACTACCTGCAGCGCTACCCGGACGGCTACACCTGCCACTTCCCGCGCCCGAACTGGCGGCTGCCGAAGCGCGCGGATTCCTGACCCGGGCGTGTGGGCGTGGCGCACCCGTCGCCACCGAATCGACTTCCATTCCAACGGAACGGAGCAGCAAGTTGCCGAGCATGTTGAAGACCAAGAAGGTGCGTTACCTCAGTGCAGCCGCCGGCCTGGCCGCTGTCATCGCGGATGTCGCCATTGCCCCGCTGGCGTCGGCCAGCCCGTCGACGTCCAGCGATGCGTCCGACACTCGGCAGCGCACGGAGGTCTTTGAGCTGGTGGGCAAGCAGACCGCGAGCGAGGACCTCGATCTGGGCGAGGAGGGACTCAGCCTGGGTGACCAGCGTGTCATCCACGAAGACCTGTACCGCGACGGTGAGAAGGTCGGCGATCACAGCGTGATCTGCACCTATACCCGGGTCAGCCCGGCCGCGCTCCAGTGCCTGGGCACCTTCGCCCTGCCCGAGGGGCAGTTCGCCGCGCAGGCGCTGCTCCACCTGCCTGCCCCGCCCTCTGTCGACGTCGGCATCACCGGCGGATCGGGGGACTACCGCAACGCCCGAGGCTTTGTCCGCACCGTTCCCGCCGGTGAGACGGAGAGGCACTTCACCGTCCACCTGGAGCGTTGACGCCTCGATCGGTGAACCGGAAATTGCTCGCGCTCCCCGTCCAAGGAGACCCTCGGTCGGGGAGTCGTCGCATGAGCCCGGCTGGTGAGGTCGTCAGTGGTCGGTGCCGAGTTCGATGCACAGGACGCCGATGACGATGAGGCCGATGCCCGCGCCCATGACCTTGGTGAGGGGTTCGTGGAACAGGACGCGGGAAGCGATGGAGGTCAGGGCCACACCGGCAGCGGCCCATATGCCGTAGGCGACGCCGAGGGCCATGCCGCCGTCCAGGGCCAGGGTCAGGAAAGAGAACGCGGCCACGTAGCCGACGGCCACGGCGATGAACCACTTCTTGCCGCCGTCCCGCGAGGCTGTTCGCAGCGACAGTGTGGAGGCGCACTCGGACAGGATGGCGCAGGCCAGGAACACCCAGGTCATGCCGTGGCTCCTTCCTCGCGGGCCTGGCGGGCGTGCGCGGCCTGCGAGCCGAGCTCCACGCACAGGACACCGGCGATGACCAGGGCGATACCGACGCCCATCATCGCGGTCAGCGGGTCACCGAAGACGATGGTCGCCAGGACGGCGGTCAGGGCGACGCCGGAGGCGCCCCAGATGCCGTAGGCGACGCCGAGGGCCATGCCCGCGCGCAGCACGCGCGACAGGGCGACGAAGGAGCCGACATAGCCGACCGCGGCGACGACGTACAGCGCCGGGTGGTCGAGGGCTCCGCGCAGAAAGAGCGTGGCGGTGACTTCGAGCAGGATCGCTGCGATGAGCAGCAGCCATTTCCTCATCAGGAGGACTCGTCTTTCAGGAGGTCTTCGGCAACCGCGAGCAGGTGGGCGCGGTCGCGGTCCGGGACGGGGAAGACAGCGGTGGAGGTGGCGATCCAGTAGCCGTCGGCGAGCAGCCGGGCGGCGGCGAGCCGGGCGCGTGCCGTATCCGGCAGGGTGTCGGGGACGGCGAGCCACGGTTCCATGCGGCGGACCCAGGCGTCGGTGAAGGCAGTGCGGTAGTGGGCGTCGAAGTAGATCGCGAAGTCCGCGCGATCGAACTCTGCGGCCAGAGACACCTCGACGTAGGCACGGATCCGCTGGTGCGGCGTAGCCGTCTCCAACGGCCGCCCCAGCCGGTGCAGCAGCAGCGTCTCCCACCGGTCGGCGACGTGGTCGACGACGGCGAGCATCAGGGCTTCCTTGGTCGGAAAGTGGTACATCAGCCCCGGCTTGGTCACCCCTGCCTGCTTGGCCGCCGCGTCGAGGGTGATCGTCCCGCCCCCTTCGGCCCGGAGCAGGTCGAGCGCGCCATCGAGGATCTGACGTTTTGCGTTACTCGCCATGGCTCTACTTTACCATCCGGAAGGTAAAGTACGGGGCGGCGACGCTGGTCGCGCAGGAGGACTGGTCGGGGCGCGGTACCCAAAGGCATGCCCGGCCTTCTTCCGTCAGGGACGTCTGGACCGGGTGAAGTCCCGGGCGCCATGGAGCCAGTGCACCTTTTCGTAAAGGTCGTCCTCGGTGAGCGAACGCAGCATCGCGGTGCGTGCCTGCGCCTCCTCCCCCGCGGGATGGTAGACGCGTGTGCCCATCTCCCTGGCCAGCAGTTGGGTGCGCGCGGTCCGCTCGCGTCGCACGGCGTTGTACTCCTCCAGGCGCTGCGCCACGTCGTCGGCGGTGGCGTCTGCGAGGACGTCACCCAGGACCACGGCGTCCTCCAGGGCCTGGCAGGCGCCCTGGGCGGCGTACTGGAGCATCGGATGGGCTGCGTCGCCCATGAGCGCCACCCGGCCGTCCGTCCAGACGTCGACCGGATCGCGGTCGCACAGCACCCATTGCCGCCAGTGCTCACCCAACTCCAGCAGCAGCCGGGCGGTTTCGCCCAGCTCCTGGAAGCGGCTCAGCACGACGGCCCGCCGCACCGGGCGTCCGGAGACGGACTCGCGGGCGCCGTCGTCGAGGGTCGCGGCGAGGTTGAGGTACTCGCCACGGCCGATGATGTAGTGGACGAAGTGCCAGGCGGGGCCCGCCCACAGGGTCACCACGTTCCAGCGCAGTCGCCGCGGCACCTTCTCGATCGGTATCACCGAGCGGTAGATGGTGTGTCCGCAGACCCGGGGAGCGCCGTCGCGCACCAGGTGCGCGCGAACGGTCGAGCGGATGCCGTCGGCTCCCACGAGCAGGTCGCCGGTGAACGTCCGGCCGTCCGCCGTGGTCACCGTCACGGATGCCGGTTTCTGTACGTACCGTTGCACGGCGGCGCTCGCGACGAGCTCGATGCCCTCGCTCGCCCGGCACGCCGAGAGCAGGGGGCCGTGGAGATCCCGGCGGTGCACCACGGCGTAGGGGTTGCCGAAGCGCTGTCGGTACCGCTCCTTGACCGGCATGCCGACGATCTTCTCGCTCGTCAGGCCGTCCATCAGGCGGAGTTCGTCGACGAACACCGCCCGGTCCCGCACGTCCTGCCCCACACCGAGCAGGTTGAGGGCGTGGAAGCCGTTCGGAGCGAGCTGGATGCCCGAGCCGATCTCGGCGAAGGTGTCCTCGCGTTCGAGGACGGTGACGCGGTGACCGCAGCGCGCAATCGCCAGAGCGGTGGCAAGGCCGCCTATGCCGCCGCCCGCGATGAGTGCGTGTGCCATGTCGCTGCCTGTGTCCCTTCTCTGCTGATGCCGGTCGGCCTATGGGGTGCGCGGCCGCACCAGTTGGGTGAGCAGCGAACCGATGATCCGCGGTCCGCCCTGGGTCAGGACGGACTCCGCGTGGAACTGCACCGAGGCGAAGGACCGTCCGCGCAGGGCATGGACCTCGCCGCTGGCGCGGTCCCTGCTCACCGTCACCCGGCCGACGTCCGGGTGCTCGATGACGTCGGCCGCCGCGCATGCCGTGTACGTGTTGTAGAAGCCCACCCGTTCGCGCCGTCCGAACAGGTCGATCTCGTGCTGCACACCCTGGTTGGGGACCCGGCGGGGTACCAGAGAGAGGCCGAGCAGCGCGCTCAGCACTTGGTGGCTCAGGCACACCGCGAGGAAGGGATGCCTCGCGGCCAGGAGCCGGGACATCGTCGATCTGAGATGTGCGATCTTCGGGTGCCCCAGCTGTCCCGGGTCGCCGGGTCCCGGCCCCAGGACCAGCAGGTCGTACGCCGCCATGTCGTAGGCCTCGTCGAACCGGCACACGGTCGCCTCCACCCCGAGGGAGCGGATCTGGTGGGCGAGCATCGCCGTGAAGGTGTCCTCGGCGTCGACGACGAGCACCCGGCGTCCTGTCAACTCGGCCGACACGTGGGCCCTGTTCTCCGGCTCGTCCAGCCAGAATCCCGCGACGGTGGCATTGCGGCCCGCCAGCGCGGCCTGGACGTCGGGATGGGTGGCGAAGCGGCTGGGTGCGGGCTCGGCGAGCGCGGCGAGCAGCCCTGACACCTTGGCCCGGGTCTCTCGGGCCTCGGACTCGGGGTCGGAGTGACGCACCAGGGTTGCCCCCACGCCGATCCGCAGGCGGCCGTCCGCTGTGATGTCGGCCGTGCGGATCAGGATGGACGAATCCAGGGTGCGGTCGCCGCCCGCGTCCCGCCCGATGAGTGCGGCGACCCCGCTGTAGTAGCCGCGCCCGGTCGGCTCGTGACGGCTGATCACCTTGGTGGCGTTCTCCAGCGGCGATCCGGTCACCGTCGGGGCGAACAGGGTCTCCCGGAGGATGTCGCGTACGTCGCGGTCGGTGTGTCCCTCGATGAGGTACTCGGTGTGTGCGACGCGTGCCATCTCCTTGAGGTAGGGGCCCGTCAGGCGTCCGCCGAAGGGGCAGACCCGGGCCATCATCTTCAGTTCCTCGTCGACCACCATGTACAGCTCGTCGGTTTCCTTGCGGTCCGTCAGGAAGGACAGCACGCCGTCGAGCGTGGGACCGCCGGGGGGATAGCAGTACGTGCCGCTGATGGGGTTCATGACGGCCGTACCGTCGCGCACGCTGATGTGCCGCTCGGGGGTCGCACCCACCAGGACGCGGTCGCCCGTGTGCACGAGGAACGTCCAGTAGGCGCCCCTTTCCCGCTCCAGCAGCCGGCGGTAGATCGAGAGGGCTCCGGCAGTCGAGAAGCCCGGTAGCCACGCCGTGAAGGTGCGTTTGATCACGAAGTTCGCGCCTTGGCCGGTGCCGATCTCGTCGGCGATCACGCGACGCACGATGTCCGCGTACACCTGGTCGGAGACGTCGAAGCCGTCCTGGTCGATCTTGACCGGCTCGTTCGGCAGCCGCAGCCGGACATCGGCGAGCGGCAGGGTCTGCTGGGCGGTGACCGTCATCGCGATCAGGGATTCGCCGTCGTCGTGGGCGGTGAATCCGCGCTCGGTGATCTGCCGGTACGGGACCAGGGCGAGCAGTTCGTGGCCGCCTTCCGGGGCTGCTTCCCTCGGCAGCGGCAGGTCGGCCAGGGCGGCGCAGTGGGCCGTTTCGGTCAGCAGGACCTCTATGGTCTCCGGGCCGGTGGCCTGCGGGCGGTGCAGCAGGGCGAAGGCGGGCGCGGAGCCGTCCAGGACGCGGGCGAGGAGGTCGCGGGCGTCATGGGTGTGGGCCGGCCCGGCTGTGGGTGGGTGTTTCCCGGTCACCGCGTTTCCTCCGCCACGGGCGCCATGAGGGTGTCGCACAGGGCCGCCGTGGTGACGACGGCGGCGCACCGCTGGGCGGCGTACTGGAGGGCCAGCCGGTGGTGTTCGGCGGAGAAGTCGGCGACGGCGTCGGCCACCAGGAACGGCTGGATGTCGTGGCTGAACGCGTCCATCGCGGTCATCAGCACACCGACGTGCGCGTAGACGCCGCACAGGAGGAGTTGGTCACGGCCGGTGACCCGTATCCGTGCCAGCAGGTCGGTGTTGAAGAAGGCGCTGTAGCGCCATTTCGTGAACGTCCAGTCACCCGGGGCGGGTTGGAGGGCCTCGACGATCCGGCGGTGCTCGGGTGCTGTGCGCATGCCGGGTCCCCAGAAGTCGGCCAGCAGGCCCCGCTGGTGCGGTGTCATCCCACCGGGCTGGGCGGTGTAGGCGACCGGGACGCCGAGGGCGGCGCAGCGCTGCCGCAGCAGTGCCGCGTTGCGGATGAGTGGGGTGCGGGGTGAGGAGTCCTGCGGGAACGGTTTGAGGAAGTAGTCCTGCATGTCGTGGACGAGCAGCACGGCACGCCGCGGGTCGGCCCGCCAGTCGACGACCGGTGCGGGGAGGTCGTCCGGCAGCGGCAGCGGGTAGGGCTCGATCGATGGTATGCCGGACATGCAGTGGTTCGTCCTTTCATGCTGTACGGAGGGGAAAGCGCGGGTCCTCTACGTCGGAGCGCCCAGGGTCGCCCCTCCGTCGACGGTGAGCGTGTGCATCGTGACGTGAGCCGCCTCGTCCGACAGCAGGAAGCGCACGGCGTGGGCGACGTCCTGCGGACGCGCCACCTTGCCCAACGGGATGCCGGTGCGGTACGCGGCCGGGTTCCCGGCGACGGAGGCGGCGACCGCGGCCCCGTCGGTGTGCATGCCGTGCAGCATCGGGGTGTCCGTGGAGCCGGGAGCGACAAGGTTGCAGCGGATGTTGTGCCGGGCGACCTCCAGGCCCAGGCACTTGGTGAAGGCGGTGGCCGCCGCCTTGGACGCGGCGTACGCGGACATCTGCGTACGTGCGGTGCCCGCCGCGTTCGACACGACGGTGACGAGGGCGCCGCGCCGACGCGGAATCATGCGGTTGACGACCGCCCGGGACATGTAGAAGACGCCGGTGTTGTTGACCGCGAAGGTGGCGTTCCAGTCCTCGTCGCTGAGCTGTCCGGCTTCGGCGAGGCGCAGCACCCCGGCGGCGTTGACCAGGTAGTCGATGGGTCCCGACTCCCCTTCCACCGCGGCCACCACGGCCTCGACCTCGGCGGACGACGTGACGTCCACCGGCCGGCCCTGCACCGGCAGCCCGTCGGCGGTGAGCTTTTCGACCGTGGCGGACAGCCGGTCGCGGTCCAGGTCCACGCCGACGACCGTGGCGCCCTGTTCGGCGAGCAGCCGGGCCACGGCCGTACCGATGCCGCCCCCGGCTCCCGTCACGAGGGCGATCCTGCCGTTCATGCGGTCACCTCCGTCGTCGTGTGCGGCCGGCCAGCGACCGGACGGCCGCGGCGAAGGGGGCGAGCGCCATCCGCAGGCCGCGGGCGGCCGACGGGCTGATGTCGCCGATGCGATCGATCCGTACCGGGGGCAGTTCGGGCCGTAGTGCTCTGCGGACCGACTCGGCGGCCGTCAGGCCCGACCGCACCGCGCTCTCCATACCGGCCACGCCCGGCGGGGCAGCGCAGAAGTCGCCGGCGATGTGCAGGTTGGCCAGTGCGGTGGTGCTCTGCGGCCGGTAGCGACCCGATCCGGGGCCCGGGGCGAAGAACGGTGCAGTGAAGTGCGGCTGGTAGCAGACGTGTTCGATGTCGTCCCAGGTGAGCTCCGGAAGGAAGGTCATGAGCTCGTCCACCAGAAGCTTGACCGCCTCCGCCTCGGACAGTTCCACGAGCCGGGCGACACGGCCGACCACGCAGTTGAGCACGCTGGTGCGGTGTCGTCCCCATGCCCGGCCCACGTCGATGAGCGTGATCGCGTGCGGCGATCCGACCAGGCGGATGTGCTCGTCGGGCAGTCCCGGCAGCCGCCTTCGCAGGTACAGGTGCAGTGCTCCGAGCGGACGGGACGTCAACTCGTCGACGCCGTACGGTGGTCGAAGTGCTCCGGTGAGGTCGCCGCCCAGGGCGGACAGGCGTCCGTGCGGGACGGCGAGGACGACATGTCCGGTGACGTCTTCGGTCACGGCGGTGCCGTCGTCGTCGCGTACGGTGAGGGCCTGCAGCCGGTCACCGTGCACCGACACCTCGATGAGTTCTCTCCCGGTGCGCACCTCCACGCCGTCGGCTTCCAGCCGCTGCCGGAAGGGGCCGATGAACCACTGCTGGAGGTCGCCTCGCGGCATCCGCACCCGGCCGGGGTGCCGGGCGAACGCTGCGATGCTGCCGCGGAAGCCCGCCGCCGACACGGCATCGCTCTCCGCCGCGCTCGAGGCGACGAAGAGGTGCTCGATGTCGGCGATCGCTGCTTCGGTCAGATACCGGCGGCTGCGCAGGAAGTCATGGAGGGACTCGTCGCGGGCACCGTACTCCTGGGAGAGCAGGTCGATCACGCCGTAGTAGAACAGCAGCCGATCGGCGGCCGGGGTGACCGCGGTACGGAAGGCGGGGAACTCGCCCGGCAGCAGCTGGTGGAAGTTCTTGGTCTCACGCAGGTTGCCCGCGATGCCGAGCTCCGCCACGAGTCGCAGGGTGTTGCGGTACCAGGCGGGGAAGATGTGCACCCCGTGGTCCTCGACCCGGCCGTCGATCACCCGTGATCCGGCCATGCCGCCGAGCTCGGGCCCGGCTTCGAGCAGCCGCACGGGGAGCCCGAGGCCGCGGATCGTCCACGCCGCCGTCATTCCGGCGAGGCCGCCTCCCACCACGGTCACGCCGGTCATCGCGGCTCCGTTCCGTCGACGGCGGCCCGGTAGGCCGACATCGCCATGACGGGATAGATCAGGCGCAGCAGGCTGTCGCGCCAGTACAGGCCGTCGTGGTGGACCACCCAGGTGTGCCAGGGCTCGGCCCAGTCGCCGTCGGCCTGCTGGGTGCGGATCAGAAAGTCCAGGCCCGCGCGCACCGGCCCGCTGTCGGCGCGGCCGCCGGCGATGAGCGCGAGCAGGGCCCAGGCCGTCTGCGAGGGAGTGCTGTCGCCCCGCCCGATCCATGCCGGGTCGTGCAGCGCGCGGATGTCCTCACCCCAGCCGCCGTCGCTCTGCTGGTGTGCGACGATCCAGTCACACGCCCGGGTCACCGCCGGGTCGCTGCCCGGAACCCCGCACGCGGCCATGCCGGTGACGGCGGCGCTGGTGCCGTGCAGGTGGTAGCAGGCCCACCAGCCGGGCCACGACCCGTCCGACTGCTGAGTGCGGCGCAGCCATTCGATGCCGCGTCGGGCCGCGGGAGTGTGAGCCTGACCGTCGGCGCCCAGCGCCTCCAGGACGTGCCCGGTGATGTCGGCCGACGGCGCCTCCAGGAATCCGATTCCGGCCAGTTTGTCGCGTCCCGGCAGCCGCCAGCGCAGCGGTTCGAAGGCCGCCCAGCCACCGTCCTCGCCCTGCTGGGACAGCAGCCACCGGCGGGCCCGCTCGCAGGCGGCGTCGACGGCCGGGTCGGTGCCGCGCGGATGGACGCGGCGCAGTGCGGCGACGGCGAACGCCGTGTCGTCGGCGTCGGGGTTGGCGTTGTTGGTGAACTCGTACGGCCAGCCGCCGGGGACGGGGTTCTTGGTCAGCACCGCCCAGTCACCCAGTTCGGTCACCTGGTTGGCGAGCAGCCAGCGCACCGCCGGTTCGACCGCGGCCTTCTCCTCGGGGCCGCCGGCCATGGCGTTCGCGGACAGCGCGAGGGCGGTGTCCATGACCACGGAGGTCCACATCTCTATGCGGCGCTGCCCGTCCTTCTCGACCACGTATCGGTCGAGCCCGGCCATCGCCGCCGTGATGACCGGGTGGTCGTGGGGGAAGCCGATCGCGTCCAGACCCATGACGACGTTGGCGGTCTGCGGCCAGTTTCCGCCCCAGCTGCCGTCCTTCTCCTGGGTGCGGATGAGCCACCTCGACTCCTTTCGGATCGCCCGGCGGCGCAGCGGACCGATCGGATGGCGGGCGTACCAGTGGCTGAGGGTGGTCGCGCACCGTACCGCGAAGGACCTCGGCAGCCGCCGGGCGCCGGGCTCGGCGAACAGCTCGCGAATGCCGAATCCTGCGGGGACGACCGGGCGGCGTGCCATGAACAGACTGTTGGCCACGACGATGCCGCGGGCGGCGGCGCCGATCTGGTAGATGTTCCCGGGACACCAGGTGGGCAGCAGGACGATCTCCGGCGGGATGAGCGGGATGTCGCGCCAGGGCCACAGCCCGATCAGGGCCAGCCATGCGAGCATGATCAGGTTGTCGACCGACTCGATACCGCCGTTGCCGCGGACCGAGGCGGCCGCCGCGCGCATCTCCGGTTCGTCGGGGTCATGACCGGCCAGGCGCAGGGCGACGTAGCAGAAGACGGAGAGCAGCAGCTCGTCTGGGCCCTGGTGGTACGACGCCCAGCCGCCCGTGGGTGTCTGCTCGTTGAGGATCGTCCGCGCGGCGGCGGCCACCGTCTCGTCCATCGGCAAGCGCAGGTAATGCCGCAGGATGACCTCACCGGACTCACCGATCAGGCTGGTCTCGAAATCGCCCTTCCAGTATCCGGTGGGGTCCTGGCGCTCACGGAGCGCATGGACGGCCAGGGCCAGGGAGCGCTCGACTCCCGGGACGAACGCGCCGGCGTCGGTGGTCGTCATCGCTGGGTCCCCCTCGTCATCGCATGGGTGGTCATGGCGGTGGATGTGGGCTCGGCGTGTGCGTCGTTCATGGCCGCGATCTTCAGCTGGCGGACGTACATGAAGACGGAGAAACTCACCACGAGCGCCAGCGCCGGGGCACCGACGATGTACGCCCACACGTGGCGGATGCCGAGCCGGCGCGCCTCGATGATCATGAATGCCGCGAGCGCCGCCCAGATCAACGCCAGGTCCGCGTAGATGAACTGGGATGCCAGATTCCGTGTCGCGTCGCGCAGGAAGTTCTCGATGACACCGAGCGGTCCCGCGTCGGCGTTGCGCACGACGAAGACGATGGCCAACGTCCCCATGACCAGGCAGCCGCCGACGGCGAACAGCCCGTAGAGGGTGCACAGTGCCCGGTCCCTTCCCCGCACATCACCCAGTCGCATGCCATCGGCCTCCGAAGTGGTCGGGCTCCGTCCGGTCACCTGGCGGCACCGGATCGGCCCGGTCGTAGCGGTAGTCGTCGAGGTCGAAGTGCCTGGCTCGCCAGGCTGCCTCGTAGGTCGACGACGGGCGGACGGCGGGTGCGTCGCCGCGCTCGTCGAAGTAGTAGCTGTGCGTGCCGCGGCAACTGCCGTGGAGGAACACCGTGTTCCGCTGCCGGCGCAGCACCCGGTGAAAGGACCTGTCGTGCTTCTCGGGCCGGACGACGGCCTGTGTGGCGCGCCGTCGCCGGGCCTCTCCGATCACCCGCAGGGCATGGGTGACCTGATAGTCGATCATGCCGAACCAGGATCCGCCGGTGAAGGAGTACGGCCCGACGATGAACCAGAGGTTCGGGAAACCCTTGACCGAACTGCCCTCGTACGTCTGGAAGCGTTCCGCCCTCCAAAATTCCTTCAACTCCTGGCCGCCCAGCCCGTGCAGGGGGAAGGGCGGCAGGTTGTCCAGGACGTGGAACCCGGTGGCGAGGATCAGGACGTCGAACTTCTGCTCATCGCCGTCCGCCATGCTGATCCCGGTCTCGGTGATGCGCTCGATGCGTTCGGTGACGAGCTGGACGTTGTCGCGGGTGAAGGCGCGCCAGTAGCCCTTGCCGAAGGACGGCCGCTTGCAGCCCAGTCGGTACGCGGGCGCGAGCCGGTCCATCAGATCGCGGTCGCCTTTGACCTGGCTGCGCAGGTACAGCCGGGAGACCGCTTCCCCGGCCCGCACCAGGAAGGGGAACCGCCGGTAGTGGATCATGGCGATGACAAAACTGAGTTCCGTCACGGTGTCCGTGAGGAGCCGGACGGTGCGCTGAGTCCACGGAGCCGCTCCGAACACCTTGCGGACGGCTCTCGGCACCGGAACGTCCGGCTTCGGGAAGACCCAGGTGGGCGTCCGCTGGTAGACGTGGAGCTGTTGCACCAACGGGGCGATCTCGGGGACCAGTTGGATCGCCGATGCGCCGGTGCCGATCACGCCCACGCGACGTCCGGTGAGATCCAGTGACGGGTCCCATCGAGCCGTGTGCACCACGTCGCCCGCGAACCGGTCGAGTCCTTCGATGTCGGGTGCCTTCGGCTTGGTGAGCCATCCGGTGGCGCAGATGACGAACCGCGTCGTCATCGAGGTTCCGTCCGCCAGGAAGACCTCCCAGACGTGCTCCACCTCGTGGTACTCGGCGCGTACGACCCGGGCGTTCAGGCGGAGATGGGGCCGCAGGCCGTACTTGTGGACGCAGTGGTCCGCGTAGGCCTTGAGTTCCTCGCCGGGAGGGAAGGCCCTCGACCAGGACGCGAAGGGTTCGAAGGTGAAGGAGTAGGAGAAGGCGCTGATGTCCACGGCGATGCCGGGGTACCGGTTGGCGTGCCAGGAGCCGCCGACATCGTCCTGCTCGTCCAGCACCACGAAGTCGTCGATGCCTGCCCGCAGCAGCCCGATCGCCGTGCCGATCCCGGAGAACCCGGCGCCGATCACCAGCACTTCGTGCTCCGGTGTCACCTGCACTCCCCTTCTTCCCCGGCCGGTCACAGTGCCAGGCCGATCGCCAGGAGGGTCCCGAACGCCAACAGCAGCAGGCACGTGTGCTCGAGGGCCGGTATCAGGTCACTGCCGCGCGCCCCGCCGAGCACCCGGCGCAGCGGGAAGACGGCGAACGGGACGGCGCCGAGCACCAGCAGCGCCCAGGGGCGGGAGGCTGCCAGGAGCAGTGCGGACGCGAAGGCGAGGGCGACGCAGAGCACGTAGTACACGCGGGTGCGCCGGTCGCCGAGGCGCACAGCGATGGTGATCTTGCCGGCGGCCGTGTCGGTCGGTATGTCGCGCAGGTTGTTCGTCGTCAGCAGCGCGCAGGCGAGCAGACCGATGGACACGGACGCGGCGAGGGCCAGCAGGGGTACCCGGCCGAGCTGGATGTACGCCGTGGCGCACACGGCGATCACCCCGTGGAACACGAAGATGCCGACGTCGCCCAGCGAGCGGTAGCCGTACGGCCGGGAGCCGCCGGTGTAGAACCACCCCCCGAGTGCACACACCACCGCGAGCGCCAGCAGCCACCAGGAGATCGTCACCGCCATGACCACTCCGGCCAGGGCCGCCACGCCGTACAGGACCAGGCCGCAGCGCAGCACCTGCCGGGGTGACGCCCGCCCGGAGCCGACCAGCCGGACCGGACCCACCCGGTGGTCGTCGGCGCCCCGCACCCCGTCGCTGTAGTCGTTGAAGAAGTTCGTGCCGAGGACGAAGCCCAGCGCGAACAACAGGGTCAGGGCGGCCCGCCACCAGCTGAAGTGGCCCAGCGAGGAGGCGATCGCCGTGCCGACCGCGATCGGTGCCATGGTGACGGGCAGGGTCTTCAACCGGGCGCCGACCAACCAGGTGCGCACCGCGCTCCCGGCCGGCCACTGAGTACTGGTCACCATTTCTTGCCCACTCCGAGATAGAGAACACCGGTGGAACTGGTGGGGATCATGCGAACGTCCTCGCGCCGCCCGGCGAGGTACCGCATCCCGTCACGAAGGTGCGGACGCAGGCCGAGCAGTCTGAGCTCCACCCCCTGCGACCGTGCGGTCCGGGTCAGCCGGGCCCGGTTGACGAAGAGTCGGTGGTCATGGGTGCCGCGCGGTGGCCGGCCGGGTACGGGCGCGTTCTCGGCAAGGGTGATGGCGACCAGCCGGGCCAGCCGGGTGTCGGCGATCGTGTCCACGATCAGCGTGCCCCCGGGGCGCAGCACCCGGCATGCCTCCCTCACCACCGCGAAGGGGTCCGGTACGTGTTCGAGGCACTGCCCCGCCGTGACGACGTCGAACGACCCCTGGGCGAACGGGAGTCGGGCGATGTCGGCCCGGACGACCTCGTCGAACCCGTGCTTGCGTGCTTCGTTCAGCGACAGCGCCGACAGGTCCACGCCGACCACGCGATAGCCCTTGCCGGCCAGGTGGGGACCGAACAGCCCGCCCCCGCAGGCGACATCCAGCAGCCGCGCCCCTTCGTGCTCGGCAACGGGGACGAAGCCGGCGCGGGCAGGCGCGATCCAGCCCAGCGGGGCGAGTGGCCCACGGGGGTCCCACCATGTGTCGGCGAGAACGTCGTAATCGGTGATGAAATCGCTTCGCAGCGCTGGCACAGAGCACCCTCCGGAATACACCCGAGTCCAGTTCACTTTCCGGCTTGTGACCAGCCGTGTATTGCGGTTTCTGTCACGTCGCCGAATGCAGGCCGTCAGGTGTCGTTTGTGCGGTGTCCCGCAGCGCCTGGAGGGCGGGATGCTGAGACGCGAATGTGTCGACGAGGTCGCGCAGGCACTGCCGTACGACCGGGGCGTGCTTCGCGGTGGCCGGATGGGACTCCACGGCGTACAGGGCATCCGACACATATCGCTGGGCCACGTCCGCAGCCCTGCCGATCGCACCGGACTCGTGCACCAGGGAAATCACTTCCTGACACTGTCCGCCGGAAAGCGGCTGCAGGCGCAGCAGGGATTGCAGACGATCCCGGAAATCCTTGACGGCGTAGATCACCGGAAGTGTGTACACGCCGTTGAGAATGTCTTTCGCCGCTTGCTTTCCCGTTTCCCGGCTACAGATGTCGAGGATGTCGTCCCAGATCTGGAACGCCATGCCGAGGTTGTGCCCAAAACTCTCCAGTGCCGCCTGGGCGTCCTCGCTCGCTCCCGACTGCAGGGCACCCATCGCGGCGGCCGTCCGCAGGAGGCGCGCGGTCTTGCCCGAGATGGCGGCAAAGTACTCTTCTTCGGTACGAAAGGGATCGTAGAGCTGGCTGGACTCAAGCATCTGCCCCACGCACACGTCGATCAACGTGTCCGCCATCGCCGTCATCCGGGACATGCCGAGGGACGCGGCGGTCTGCATACAGCGCGCGAGCAGGTAATCGCCGGTGAGCAGCGCTACGGCTTCACCGTATTTCGCGTTCGCACTGGGCCTCCCCCGCCGCACCTGCGCGCCATCGATCACATCGTCATGGCACAGGGTGGCCAAATGCAGGATTTCGACGGCAGCGGCTCCGTCAATCACATGCGGGGGCGTGGCTCCCTGCCATCCGTCCTCCAGTAGATACGAGGAAAGCAGTACGAGAGTGGGCCGCAGGAGACGCCCCGTATTCTCCACGGCGTACATGATGGGGCCCTGAATCCGGTGGTTCGGCGGAACCACAAGAGAGCAGAGCGATTTCCGGACTCTGGACAGGTCTTCTTGGAGTCGCTCCCGGACTTCGGTGATTGCTTCATCGTGCGGAGATTGGTTCCCGACAACAGTTGAAGCTTCCTTCATTCAGGCTTCCTTCCCCCGTGCCCCTGAAGGTCACCAACAGGCTAGGGCGTCGGCCAAGTCACACCAGGGCGCAAATTCAGTCAATCAGCAATGGACGGGGAATTTCCGGATCCACTCTCACCGAGCGCACGCCAAATTCCGGCATAAGGAACGAAAGCTGCAGCCACTTGTGCGGTCCGCAACTCAGATCAGCCACTGGATGTGACTCATGTCACATCCAGTGCATCACGTCTCGGCGTGGCGGACAGTGCGTGTCCGGAACGCGGCGTGGACGGGCCGCCATGTGCTCCCTACAGTGAGGCATCGCCGATCACGCCCAGAGGGCACGAGTGTGTTCCTCACGGCCGCGGCGGAGGCACTGCGCGACCTCCCCGCACCGCTGTTCCCCCTACCTCACCCCTTCGCCCGGGAGCGGACGCACTCCAGCTGAGAGCGAGAAGGAGTTGGTGACGTGACTCCACCCACGCGTGAACGCGCGGGCTTCCTGCGTCGCCGGCTAAGCAGCGTCGCAGAGGGCCAGCCCGGCCCTGTTGAGGATGTTCAATGCACCGACGTGGTCGGCGTTTGCGGTCATGCCGCACGCCGTGCACTGGAACTTCGCTTGGGTGAGGCGGTTTTCCTTCGCGACGTGCCCGCAGGACGGGCAGGTGCGGGAGGTGTTGCGGGGGTCCACCGCGACGACACTCCGACCGGCGCTTTCAGCCTTGCCTGCGAGGATCGCGAGGAACACCCCCCAACCCGCGTCGAGGACCGATCGGTTCAGCCCGGCCTTCGCCGCCCGCCGGTTCGGCAGGAACGCGCCAGGCTGTTCGGGGTCGGCCTTGGGTGCGGGCGCCTTGGTCATGCCCGCGGTGTTCAGCTTCTCGTGTGCGATCGTGTCGTGGTCGCGCACCAGGGTGAGCGCGGTCTTGTGCGCGTGGTCCAGGCGCTGGCGCCGGATCCTCGCGTGGATCTTGGCGACCTTCCGTGCGGCGGCGCGGTGTGCTTTGGTGCGCTGGGGGAACGTCGCCAGGTGTCGCTGAGCTTCGGCGAGCTCTTCGGCCGCCTCTTGGAGGAAGCGGGGGTTGGCGATGTGCTCGCCGGTGGAGGTGGTCAAAAAGTGGGTGACGCCCAGGTCGATGCCGACGACTGCGCTCGTGGTCGGCAGCAGCTCGGCTTGTCCAACCGGCGCAGCATGGCCTGTTGCGAGCTGAACGACCAGTGCCCTTGACGCTCCGGGTCGAACGCCCGGATCTCCTTGAGCTGCCCGGACTGATCGCCGTACTTGATGCCCGTCTTCGTGGCATGACGCCAGGCGTCCCGTCGCTCCTGCAGCGCGCCGTTGTACAGCGAGCAGTGGTCGGCGAGCATCGCGCGGAGGGCTTGCTCCTGGCGGGTCGTGGGGCGCAGGAGGAACTTGTACGCGCGGATCACCTCTGGCGCCTCCGCTCACGGCGCAGGACGTCGGCGAGGAGGACGCACGCGGCAGCGTTGATCGAGATACCCGCACCGCGGGCGTATTCCTCGACTTGCCGCTTCAAATCCGGCGGGACACGCAGGTTCAGTGACTCCCGGCGATCTCCTCCAGCCACAACCAAAATGCTACCACTTTTGATGATGAATCAGGCCCAAGTCCGGATGCTGCGCTGCTCCGCAGCGCACTCACGGATTCGATTTCCCCACCGGCTGAAGCCGGTGGTCCCCCCGAAAGGAAACTGATGGAGAGCGTTTCCCCGGTGCCTCGGGCGCCTGGCGCCAAGCCTGTCGTGGGCCACCTCGCGGCATTCCTGCGCGCCCCACTGGCGTTCCTGCGCAGCCTGCCCGCGCACGGTCCGCTGGTGGAGATACGACTCGCCAGGAAATCCGTTGTCGTGGTGTGTGACCCCGAACTGACCTCCACGATGCTGGTGCACGACCGGGTCTTCGACAAGGGCGGCCCCCTCTTCGAGCGGCTGCGTGAAGCAGGCGGGCAAGGCCTCGCCACCTGCCCGGCCGCCGAGCACCGTCGACAGCGCCGGCTCATCCAACCGGCCTTCCACCAGGCCCGCTTCCCCGACTACGCCCGCATCATGACCGAGCGGATGGACGCCGTCATCGGCAACTGGCGCGACGGCCAGACGCTCGACCTGGCCGTGGCATCACGCAACATCACCGCCGACGTGGTCCTCTCCGCGGTCTTCGGCACCCGCCTGGACCACGGCCTCCATGTGCGCCTGGCCACCGACTTCGACACCCTCCTGGCGGGCTTCACCCGGCACAGCCTCCTGCCGAAACCACTGCGCAAGGTGCCCACGCCGGGCAACGTCCGCTACGAGCGGGCCACGCGGCGGGTGCGGCAGTCCATGGCGGACCTCACCACCCAGTACCGGGAGAGCGGCGGCACCGGGGAGACGAATCTCCTGTCGATGCTCATCGCCGCCCGCGCCCCGGAGAGCGACGTTCCCGCCCTGACCGACGACGAACTCGTGGACCAGGCGGTGACCATGTACTCCGCCGGGACGGAGACGACGGCAGGCGCGGTGAACTGGAGCCTGTACCTGGCCGCCACACACCCTGCCGTCCACGCCCGTCTGACGGCCGAGGTCAGCACGGTCCTCGACGGCCGGACCGCGGGCTGGGACGATCTTCCCCGACTCCGCTACACCCGGCAGGTGTTCACCGAGGCCTTGCGGATGTACCCGCCGGGATGGTTCCTCACCCGGCAGACACAGCAGGACACCCGCCTGGGGACGTACGCCCTCCCCAAAGGCACGACCATCGCGTACAGCCCCTACCTCATCAGCCACCTTCCGACCCTCTACCCGGACCCGCAACGCTTCGACCCCGACCGCTGGGATCCCCGGGGAGGCCAACCCCGGCTACCCGCCTTCGTCTTCGGCGGTGGTGCCCGCAAATGCATCGGTGACGAGTTCTCGCTCGTGGAAGGCGTCCTGCTGCTCGCATCCCTGCTCAGCCATTGGCACATCGACCTGCACCGCGACAGTCTCACCGCTCCCCGGCTGCCCCAACTGACCCTCAACCCGGGCAGGTTGAGGGCCACCCTCACCGCACACAGCCGGCTGAGAGGCGTGTCGGAGAAGAGTCGGGGCCGGCGCCTGGGACAGGTCAGTCGACGCGGGTGAGCGGAGGGCACTCCCACGCCGCGTCCACGACCTCGCGGTGCGGCCGGTACATGCGAAGGACCACGAACCAGGTGCCGCTTTCGGGCGTGGGCAGCCAGTTGGGCTCGCGGCCCTCTCCCGGTGATGCGGGCTGCAGGTGGATCGTCAGGCCGCCGTCAGGGTCCATGACGAGCCCGGGTGTGCGGTCCCCGACCGAGTAGCGGCCGGCCGGGTTGGGGATCAGGTTCATGTCGTCGCCGTACGCGGACAGGGACCAGAAGGCATCGACGGGTGGCATCGAGCCCGCGCTGAAGCGCAGTTCGTACCGGCCGGACGACAGCATGTTCCCCTCCGCGTCGTGGTAGTTGAGCAGATAGACCGCTTCGTCGGGATCGTTGGCCATGATGCCCAACAACGACTGGTCGGCAGCGCGCTTGAGGAAGTCGTCGCCGAAGCGGCCCATCTGCGGTGGCGGGTAACGCCACCCGTTCACCGGACGTGCCCACTCCCCGCTGATCATCTGCTGCTTGAGCATCGGCAGACCGACAGCCGCAGCCCGGACGAGGTTCTGCTTGACCGCCTCCGGCTGGGCGTCGACATCGAGACCGGGTCCGATCCCGACCTCGGCGAACTGCTTGAGCAGGATCGCGTGGTGCGCCGGTGGCGGGTTCTCGGCCAGCATGGCGTTGAGCGTCTTCCAGGGTCCGAGCGGATCCTGCGCGGGGTCCACCGGCGCCAGCACCTCGCGGCTCGCCGGGAGCTGTGCCTGGTCGACGGGTCCGCCGCCGTTGCGGAAGAAGCTGAGCGGAGTGATCCGGTACTGGGCTTGGAGCGCCTGTACGTTCGGCACGTCGCCCTCGCCGTCGACCAGCGTCCTGCCGAGGATCAGGATCCACGGGCTCGGCGCGGTCGCCACACGCCGCACACCCTCGGGAAGCTCTCCGCTCCAGTCCGGACCGACGATCGCGAAATGGCCGGCCTCCGATCCCGTGGAGCGCTGGCCTACGTAGTCGAAGTTGTCGGAGGTGATGCCCATCAGCTCGAAGGCGAAATAGCGATCACCCATGTCCGGGTGCGAGAGGACAACGGGCTCGCTGCGCAGGTCCACCCATGCGGTCGAGTACAGGGTGTCGTTGTTCGGACATCCGCCGTCCCGGTACGAGGCGTCCAGCAGCCGCTGGGCGTGCCAGAAATGGTTGACCGGGGCGTACGGCACCGTCGCCGGGTCTCGCGGCTGTGTCACCCACTGGTGACGCAGCCGGGCGTTGTAGATGTACGGAAAACCGTAGACGAATGCCTGCTCACCCAGCGTGTAGGCGTACTCCCCACGCCAGTCGCGCACCCGTCCGGTCAGGATGGGTGCCACCGCCTGCTGGACCAGCGGCAGCGCCTGAGGCAGCTGCCGGAACCTCTCCACCACGGCCTGGGGGTGCCGTACGGCATCCGCCGCGGCCCGACCCGCCGCACCCGCGGCGCTCGCTGCCCGGTTGATGGTGGCCGTGACGCCTGCGGCACCGTCGTGCCTGCGCCGATGCGGACGGTGACGGGTGGCCTCGGACATGATCATGTCCCTTCCGCTCGTGAACACCTCGCGGGAAAAGCCTGCGCACCCCCTCTCACCATAGGACTCATCCAGAGGAGCGCCAACGCGGGCGACATCCGGTGGCCCGCGAAGTTCCCTTCACAGACCGTCGGCATGCCGACCAGTGCTCCACTCGTCGGGCCCACCGCCGCGCCATTCGATCAGCCCGGACTGTCGCAACCATCCCTCGTCGACATCCTCCAGGCCCGCAAGGCGCAGGAACTCGACGATGTCCAGCAGCCCGTACGCCATCCCGAGGAACCGATCGTTCACACGGACCCGCCGCCCGCCGTCCCCGGCGGGCGGGTAGATGACGATGGGCTGTACGACGGCCATGTCACCAGCGTGCGGTCTGGGACGTCTTGCTGCACGCAGGGCGGTCCTGGCCTTCACAGACGTGGCGCGTCGCCGGGCGACAAAAGCGAAGGCAAGGAGTCATCCACTCCTTGCCAGTCTCAACTTATAGCGCACAGGGGGGCTTGCGGCAAGGCCCCTGTCGTGCCGGAGAATCGCTGGCCGAGGCCAGACGCCGCCGGACTTCGCGGGCGCGGCCTCGGATCGGAGCTGATGACGTGACCCCCCTGACCACCAGCGCGTTCGACCTTCCCGACCGGCTCTCGCCGAAGGCCGACCCGACGCTGATCGCCGGCGACGAGCAGCACTTCGCGGCCATCGCGGAGAGCCTCGAGCAGACGATCGCCGAGCTGTCCGACCGCCTCGATGCCGAGCGCAGGGCGCCCGGCGGCGCGGGCCGGCAGGCGATGGACCGGGACGTGGAGATCCACCGGCTGACCGCTCGCCTGCGCACACTGCGTCGCTTCGGTCTGGACCTGTGCCTCGGACACATGGTGAGCGCGGACAACCCCGACCCTGTGTACGTCGGACGACTCGGCCTGACGGACAGCGCGGGCCGTCGGCTCCTGCTCGACTGGCGCTCCCCCGCCGCCGAGCCGTTCTTCGGAGCCACCCACGCCAACCCGATGGGGCTGGCAAGCCGCCGCAGGTACCGCTGGAGCCGCGGCCGGATCAGCGACTACTGGGACGAAGTGTTCACCGCCGACGGGCTTGAACGGCACGCCGCGCTCGACGACCAGTCCGCCTTCATCGCCAGCCTGGGCAGCAACAGGTCGGCAAAGATGCGAGACGTGCTCGGCACCATCCAGGCCGACCAGGACGCCATCATCCGCGCGGGATCCCGCGGCGCTCTCGTCGTCGACGGCGGACCGGGTACGGGGAAGACCGTCGTCGCTCTGCACCGCTCCGCCTACCTCCTGTACTCCGACCCTCGCCTCGGTCACCGCCGGGGCGGCGTGCTGTTCGTCGGCCCGCACCGGCCCTACCTGGACTACGTCTCCGACGTCCTCCCCAGCCTCGGAGAGGAGGGCGTGCAGACCTGCACCCTGCGGGACCTCGTCGTCGAGGGAGCCGCAGCAACGATCGAGGCCGACCCGGACGTGGCCCTCCTGAAGTCGTCCGCGGACCTGGTGAAGGCGATCGAAACGGCCGTCAGGTTCTACGAGGAGCCACCCGCCAAGGGGATGACGGTCACGACCCACTGGTCCGACATCTGGCTGAGCGCCGACGACTGGGCCATGGCGTTCGAAGCGGCAGAACCCGGTACTCCGCACAACGAGGCGCGCGACCAGGTCTGGGAGGAACTGCTCACGATCCTGGTGGACAAGCACGACGGCGACGTCTCACCCGACCTGCTCCGCAAGTCGCTGCGGCAGAACAGGGAGCTGCTCACGGCCTTCAACCGCGCATGGCCGTTGCTCGAAGCGGCCGACGTCGTGGGAGACCTGTGGTCGGTGCCCGCCTACCTACGGATGTGCGCTCCCTGGCTCAGCCCCGACGACGTATCGAAGCTGCAGCGCGAGGACCCCCAGACCTGGACGGTGTCCGACCTGCCGCTCCTGGACGCGGCACGGCAGCGGCTCGGCGACCCGGCGGCGGCGCGGCGCAAGCGCCGGCACAAGGCCTCCGTCGCCGCCGAACGAGAACGCATGGCCGGCGTCATCGACAACATCATCGCGGCCGATGCCGACGGTGAGGGTGCGGTGACGATGCTGCGCGGACAGGACCTGCAGGACAGTCTGGTCGACGAGAGCGCACTGCCCAGCGCCGAACCGGACCTGCTCGCGGGCCCGTTCGCGCACATCGTCGTGGACGAGGCTCAGGAACTGACCGACGCGGAGTGGCAGATGCTGCTGCTCCGGTGCCCGTCCCGGAGCTTCACCGTCGTCGGGGACCGTGCCCAGGCCAGGCACGGGTTCACGGAGTCGTGGCAGGAACGGCTCGAGCGGATCGGGCTCGACCGGATCAGCCTGGCCTCCCTGAGCATCAACTACCGGACGCCGGAAGAAGTCATGGCGGAGGCCGAGCCGGTCATCCGGGCCGTGCTCCCGGACGCCAACGTGCCGGCCTCCATCCGCCGCAGCGGCGTCCCCGTCGTCCACGGATCCGTGTCGGATCTGGACTCGATCCTCGACACCTGGCTCGCCGCACACGCCGACGGGATCGCCTGCGTCATCGGCGACCCCGCGTTCCGGGCGACATCCCGCGTCCGGTCGCTGACCCCGGAACTGTCGAAGGGGCTCGAGTTCGACCTGGTCGTCCTCATCGACCCGGAGGCGTTCGGCGAGGGCATCGAAGGAGCGGTCGACCACTATGTCGCGATGACCCGAGCGACCCAGCAACTCGTTGTCCTCACCAGCTCCTGACGTCGGCCGGACAACGTGATCGCCGCCCGCCGATCACGAGTGGGGCAGCCCTTGTTCCGGCGTTGGGCTGGGTGGCTTGCAGGGGGGTTCAGTGTCAGATCGCCATCTCGGGGACCTTGGAGGATTCGGTGGGTGACCAGGTAGCCGCCGCTCATCAGCAAGCCGGGGCGCGTCCTGCCGGAAAGTCGCGTGCCGATGAGCATGGAGCCGAAGGCCTGGGCGGCAGCGAGCGGCAGGAACGCCACACCGGTTGAGTCCGGGCAGTAGCCCTTGACCAGCAGCAAGATCACACTCCTGATGAGCATCGTGATGGTCAGGTCGGCCTCCCCGCCGCGGCTCTCGGCCTCGGCGAAGCCGAAGACCAGGGCGACAGGCCCCACGTCGCGAGGATCGCGCCGGATACGTCGAGGCGGGTGCGCTTGCCTTCTGTGGAAACGTCCTGCACCACGGTGACCGCGCCGATGATGCCGATGGCCGTGATCGGGACGTTGACCAGCCGGTCCAGCGGCGCGGATGCGGATGCGCGGATGTCGCAGACATGAAGGAAGAGGGCCTCAGCAGTTGGTTGATGTGGTGCTGGTGCGGAGAAGGGTCAGAACGCCAGCACGAGCCGGCCGCGGACGCCGCCGGCCTCAAGAAGCTGGTGGGCCTCGGCGGCCTGTTCCGCAGGCAGGACGCGGGCGATGCGCAAGGTGAGTTCCCCTGCTTCGACCTGAGAGCGCAGGCGGTCCAGCCGAGCGCGGTCGTCGAGGTAGTCCGGAACGAACACCATGGAGGTACGCAGGGACCGGCGTCGCAGCTCCGCCGGGCTGATGGCGTGCGGCCCCTCGCCGAGGAGCGTGACGATGACGCCGCCGTCGCGGACGGCCCCGGCCACCGCCGCGGAGCCGATGACGGCCGCGTCCACCAGTCCGTCCACGCCTTCCGGCATGGCGTCGAGAACGCGCCGGGCGACGCCGGGTCCACGGCGTATTACGCGGTCGGCCCCCAGCGAACGCACGAGCTCCTCGTCCGTCGGCGACGCGTCCGCCACCACCGTGATCCCCTCGGCCCTGGCCATCTGGATCACGAATCCGCCGACCACGCCTGCACCGCCGGTGACCGCGACGGTCTGCCCAGGGGACAGGCCGAGCAGGTCAAGTGCCCGCCGGGCGGTCAGGCCGTTCATGGGCAGCGTCGCCGCCTCGGCATGGCTGGTTCCCTCGGGTGCGCGGGTCACCCGTTGCGCGGGCAGAGTGAGGTACTGGGCGTAGGCGCCGCCGCCGGGCTCGGTCGGCACGGTCATCGCCATCACTCGGTCCCCGATGCGCAGATCGGTGACTGTGCCCGCCCCGATCTCGTCGAGCACCCCTGCCGCTTCCATACCCGGGACGTAGGGGGGCGTGGCACTGTTGCGGCCGAGTGAGCCGTTGCGCAGGTATCGGTCGCCGGGGTTCACCGATGCGGCGTGCACTCGGACGCGCACCTGGCCGGGACCGGCGTGGGGCTCGGGTACCTCGAAGACCCGCAGGGCTTCCGGCCCCCCGAATCGGGCTACGCCTACTGTCTTCATGATCCCTCGCGATCTTGACCGTTCGTTACGTATTCGGAGCATGGGGCTGTCCAGGTGCACACGGCGTTCCCGCCGGGGTCAGGCCGGTCAGGCCAGGGTCTGTGCGGCGCCTTCGGCGGAGGAGCGGTCGACGGCGTCCAGCAGCTGGTGGCGCGTGTGGGCGTAGGCGAAGTCGGGGACCGTGCGGGTCCCTTCGCGCAAGTCCCGTCCCAGGTGCGTGTAGAGCGCGGCGACGTTCCTGGCCGGGCCGGTGAGGC
Organism: Streptomyces flavusporus; assembly: GCF_046267975.1. Lineage (NCBI taxonomy): Bacteria > Bacillati > Actinomycetota > Actinomycetes > Kitasatosporales > Streptomycetaceae > Streptomyces > Streptomyces flavusporus. Next base: position 397,580 of record NZ_CP176503.1, read on the forward strand.
CTGCGGGGATGTCGGCGGAGTACGCGGCGGGGACCTCGACGTCGGAGACGCTCGTGTCCTTGCCGAAGCCGGCCTGGAGCGTGAGGTCGGTGACCTGGAGGTTGCCCCACGGGGCGGTCAGCACCAGGTCCCCGTCGGTGCCGTTGATCTCCCAGCGGAAGTTGTCGCCGCGCGAGGTGCCGCCGCGGTAGAAGACCGAGGCCGCGGCGCCGTTGTCCAGGGTGCCGATGAGGGAGATCTGGTCCGGGGCGGTCACCGGGACGACGGTGTTGCCGTCGTCGGTCACGGTGACCTGCGTGCGGCCCAGGACGAGGTTGGCCGACAGGTGGCCGAACTCCCCGAGAGTGACGTTGAGCGCGTCGATGGCGTGGAGGGCGGCGCCGGTCAGCGGAGTGGCGCCCTGGGTTCGGTCGTACCAGTACGCGTGTGCCCGGGTGGTCTCCGGGCCCCAGACCATGCCGGAGCCGACCATGGTGGTGCCGATGACCCGGCCGATCCGGCCGTCCTCGATCAGGCGGCGCGCGTAGCGGAGTTCGGGGTGGTAGCGGCCCTGCAGGCCGATGGCGGTGCGCACTCCGGCGGCCTCGGCGCGCCGGGTCAGCTCGGTGGCCTCGGCCAGGTTCAGGGCGAGCGGCCATTCGGCGTAGACGGTCTTGCCGGCGTCGATCGCCGCCGAGATCAGCTCCCGGTGGTGGGGAACCTTGACCGCGACCACGACCACGTCGACCCCGGGATGGGCGAGGAGGTCCGCGTGGTTGTCGAAGGCGGCCTCGACCCCGAACTCCTTCCCGGCGGCGTTCGCGGATTCCTGGCGCGAGGTGCTGACGGCGCGCAGTTCGAAGTCCGGCACTGCCTTCAGGGCGGGGATGTGGCTGATGGAGGCCCAGCCGCCCGGGCTGCCGCCGATGATGCCGACACCGATGGTGCTCATGTTGTCACTCCTGCGAATGGGCCCTGACGGGCTCATGGGGATGGGGTTTGTTGTTACTTCTTCGGCGCGGTGGACGGCGTCCAGTTGGGAACGGTGTCCACCCGGAACCGGGACAGGACAGTGCTGTCGATGTACCAGTGGCCGTTGATCCGCTTGTATGTGTCGTGGTACTCGCCGTAACCGTGGAAGCCGTTCCTGTAACTGGAGCCGGGCGGGAAACTCACGTAGTCCTCCATCGCCCAGACCGCCGTGGCGCGGTTTCCGTGCACCTGAATCTCCGGCAGGAATCCCTGGTGGGCGGTGGGGGCCTCACCCAGCAGCGCTGCCGTCTTCTCGGCGAGCTCCTTGCCGCTGTCGTACTTCGCGCCTACGTCGATGGTGGGGTGGGCGGTGAAGAGGGCAGCCAGCTTGGACCACTGCTTGCTGTCGAGGTAGCGGAAGTAACGCGCCTTCACCTGACGGATGTCCTCGATGTCGGCCAGCCGCTGCACCACGGCCGCGTCGGGCACGGCGGTGGACTGCGCCGGGTGGTGCTCCGGTGACGCGGGCTGGGAGGCCCAGGCTGCCGCGCCCGCGCCCCCACCGGCCAGCAGCGCGGCCACCGCGGCTGCGCCGGCCACACGTGAACGCCACGCGAAGGGCATGCGGGATTCCTGCTTGTCCATGCTGTGTGTCCTTTCGGCGCCGCGCCAGTACGCGGACGAAGGGTCATTGAGTCCTGGGCTTCGTACGAACGATCAGGCGCTCATTACGGGAGCGACGTGCTGCCGGTCGCGATCAGGTGACGTCCACCAGTAGACCTTATGTGGAACGAAGAGTCAAAAAATCTTTGACCAATGGACCCTTCTGGGAACGGGAATTTTTTATCTCTCATTCCTGATACGATGCGGTCATGGCACGCGTGAGGGAGTTCGACACCGAAAGGGCTGTGGAGGCGGCGATGAACGCCTTCCGCCGCAAGGGCTACGAGGGCACGTCGGTGCAGGACCTGGTCGACGCCACCGGCGTGGGCCGCGGCTCGTTGTATGCCGCTTTCGGCAGCAAGGAGGGCCTGTACTTGGCGGCCATGGACCGCTACCGGGAGCGGTACGCACTACCCATGATCGAGCTGCTCCGTGGGGGTGCGCCGGCCCGTGAGCTGCTGCGTGAGGTCCTGGTCGCCACGGTGGACGAGATCGTCGGTGACGGCGGCCGAAAAGCCTGCCTGATCGTCGGTGCCGCCGTGGAGCGGGTCGCCCGCGACCGGGAGGTAGCCGCCCATGTGCGGTCGACGACAGCCTCGTTGGAGGGCGCACTTTCCCAGGTCATCGCGGAGGCTCAGGCGGATGGGCAGCTGGCCGACACGCACGACGCCCGGGACCTGGCCCGGTATCTCGTCGTGACGATGCACGGCCTGCGGGTCATGGGTGCCATCGAGCCCGACCGGAAGTCACTGATGGCGGTTGCCGAGGCCGCGCTGAGGGCCCTGGAGTGACCCGCCCCGCGACAACCGCCCCGCACCACCGCTTGGCGGCTACGAGTAGCGGATTCGGACGAATTCCCGTCCTGTGGCCATGACCGGACGGCAACGGAGACCGGAACCGGGCACCTTGGGTGGGGCATGACCTGCGGCGCGGTGGCAGCACCCTGTCCTGCGTGCACACGATGCAGTGGTGGGATCGACGCGGGCGCCGTACCCGTGATTGCTGCACTCCTCGTCTGACCGGCAGCGGAACCGCCTCCGGTACCGGGGGAGCGGAACGGACGGACAGGCGGTCCCGGCCGTCCGCAAGACAAGGAGGGCACCGTGCGTGCACTGATTCTGGAAGAGTTCGACACCCCGCTGGTGCTGAAGGAGACCGATAAGCCCGTCGCCGGCCCGGGCCAGGTTCTGGTCAAGGTCAAGGCCAGCGGAGTCAACCCGCTGGACCTGAAGATCCGGGACGGGAAGGCCGCTCACGCCCGGAGTGAACTGCCCGCAGTGCTCGGGCTGGACCTGGCCGGCGTAGTCGAGCAGGCCGGTGACGACGTCACCGGCTTCGCCGCCGGGGACGAGGTCTACGGCCTGACCGGGGGCGTAGGCGATCTGCAGGGTTCGCTGGCCGAGTACGCGGCTGTCGACGCCCGCCTGTTGGCCCGAAAGCCCGCCTCGCTCAGCATGCGGCAGGCCGCAGCGCTGCCCCTGGTCTTCATCACCGCCTGGGAGGGCCTGGTCGACCGGGCTCAGGTCGGCCCGGGTCAGAAGGTCCTTGTCCACGGCGGAGCCGGCGGCATCGGCCACGTGGCGATCCAGATCGCCCGCGCCCGGGGCGCCCAGGTCTTCAGCACCGTATCGCCCGCGAAGACGGAATCGGTCGAGCAGTTGGGGGCGGTTCCGATCGACTACACCACCACGACCGTGGAGGAGTACGTCGCCCGGCACACCGGCGGAGAAGGTTTCGACATCGTCTTCGACACCCTTGGCGGTGCCGTACTCGACGCGTCCTTCAGTGCGGTCCGCACCTATACCGGCCATGTCGTGAGCGCTTTGGGCTGGGGAAGCCACAGTCTCGCCCCCCTGTCCTTCCGGGGGGCCACCTACTCCGGAATCTTCACCCTGCTGCCCATGCTCACCGGCCGCGGACGCGAACACCACGGACAGATCATGCGGGAGGCAGCCGCCCTCGCCGACACCGGAGCCCTCGTGCCCCGGCTCGACCCGCGGCACTTCACCATGGCCACCGTGGCCGACGCCCACGCCGCCGTGGAGAGCGGCACCGCTGAAGGAAAGATCGTGATCGACGTCGAGGAATGACCGCGCCGTCGGCCGGCGCGTGACGCCCCCCCTGTGCCTGGCGACCGGCGGGTTCGATCGCGATGGCCGGGACAGGAAAACACTTAGCATGCAGAAGGTGACCAGCGGGCTGTCCCGGAGAGCCCTCGGTTGCGCTGAGCGCTTTACAGTCCCTCCGACAGACGCGATGCAGCGGCGTTCCTGCGTCGACGCATCGCCATGACGAGACCGGCCCCCAGTGCTGTCGTGCCCGCGGCCAGGCCGACCAGCATCCAGGTGTGCTCGCGACCGGTGGCTGCGAGGCTCGGCGAGGACGACGAGGCGACGCCTGTGGCTCGCTCGATGAGACGGGTGAGTTCTTCGGGGTGCGAGACAGGTGCGGCGTGCGAGGACGGCACCTCGACGGAGACGGCGTTGGCCCTCTTGGCCATCCAGCGCTGCGCTGCGGCCGGAATGTTCTTGTCGTCGCTCGCGATCAGGTCGAACGACGGGATGGTCTTCCAGGCCTCTCCGCTTGCTTTGTCCGTGAGGGCCGTGTCGGCCACCGGACGCTGGGTGGCGGCCATGACGGTGGCCCTCGACGACGGGACGTCGGCAGCGAACTGTTTGTGGAACAGGTCCTGCTTGATGTACAGGTCCGTTCCGGTGCCGCCGCCGGGGAGCGGGAAGGGCACCTTCCTCAGGGTCTGCCCCAAGGTGCTGCCGGGGTACTTGGCGGCGAGTTCGCCCGCGCTCTCACCCTTCGCGGGGAGGAAACCGGCAGCGAACACCAGCGCCTTCACGTTGGCGCTGCCGAGGGCCGCCTCGTTGATGACCGAACCGCCGTAGGAGTGACCGACGAGGACGATCGGGCCCTTGATGCTGCGCAGCACGCTCGCGATGTAGGCACCGTCGTACTGCAGTCCCCTGAGTGGGTTGGCCGGAGCCATGACCGGATGCCCGGCGGCGCGCAGCCGCTCGACCACCCCGCTCCAGGCGGACGCGTCGGCGAACGCGCCGTGCACGAGGACAACGGTGGGCTTGTCGCCGGTCCCGGGCGCCATGCCGTCAGCGAAGGCTGGTGACACGGCCGCACCGCACGTCGCAGTGAACGCCGCGAGCAAGCCCACCCCGCGTATGAAACCAACAGGGACCGTGGAAAGGGATGCGCTCATCTGCGTGCCTTCCGTTGACATCTCCGGCTTTCGATCGTCGGAGTGCCATGGCAAACGGGCACTTCGGGAAGCGCATTCAGGTGACAGACGGGCTGCCGGGTTTCTCAAGCCGTTCCAGGGCCTCGGTCGCTGCGGTGAAGGCCGAGCGCCGTCAAGCCGGGCAGGGTGCGGGTGTCCCGCTCTGCGCGTTCCGTGGTCAGGGCTCAGGCAGCCGTACGGCTGACGGATGCGTGTCCGCCGCGCTTGTCACAGCGTGGTGCGCCGGGGCGGGTCGGTCTGCCGCAGCCGGGTACCGGCGACGTGCCCCGGGGCGTGCATGCTGGCGAGCAGGCGCAGGCGTTCCTCGGAAGCGCTGCCCGGCTCCGCGTGATACGTGATCAGTGTCTGCCCACCGGTGCCCGGGACCAGCAGCTTTTCGTAGCGCAGCTCCAGAGGACCGGCCTGGGGGTGCAGGAGCAGGCTGGTACCGCTGGTCTTGCGCTTGACGTCCTGCCGGGCCCAGAGCCTGCGGAACCGCTCACTGCGCAGGGAGAGCTCACCGAGGATCTCGACCAGGCGCGGGTCGTCGACGTCCGCGCCGACGACGGAGCGCAGATAAGGGGCGATCCGGGCGGTCATGTCCTCCCAGTCCTGATGGAGCTCCCGCATCTCTGGTTCCAGGAAAGCGGCGAGGATGCCGTTGCAGCCCGGGGCGTTGAACGGTGAGAGGGCGACGGCGAGGCTGTTGGCGGCGAGTACGTCCATGTACTTGCCGTGGATGTACGCCGGGGTGAGCGGCCAGGTGTCGATGAGGGCGCGGAGGCCCTCGCCGGCCCTCTCGGGCTTGCGGGGCCGCTTGCGCCGCGGGCTCGCCGGTGCGGCGATCTGCAGCAGGTAGGCCGTGGCCTCGTCATCCAGCCGCAGCGCGCGGGCGATGCTGCGCAGGACCTGCTCGGAGGGGTTCTTGTCGCGGCCCTGCTCCAAGCGGTTGTAGTAGTCGGAGCTGATTCCCGCGAGGAAGGCGACCTCCTCGCGGCGTAGCCCGGGGACGCGACGGTTGCCTTGATCCAGAACCCCGGCTTCGTCGGGCTGGACCAGTTCCCTGCGGGCGCGCAGGTAGCGGCCCAGTGTGTTGGCGTCTCCGGTGGCTGGCATGTTTCCAGCGTACGGAGGCATTCCGGGTCTCTGGGTGGCTCTGCCGGTCCCAGTCCCAGCCCGTCCTGGTCCGCCGGCGGCGTTCGGTGCAGCCTGGGGGCACAGTCCGTGAACCAGGAGGAATGGGTCACATGTCCCAGCTCTTCACCACGCCGTTCGACCGCGACAGCACCGCCTCGGAGGTGATCGAGGGCGTCGACCTGTCCGGCAGGCGGGTGGTCGTCACGGGGGCCAACTCGGGCATCGGCGTCGAGACCGCCCGCGCTCCGGCGGCCGGCGGTGCCGAGGTCACGCTCGCCGTGCGTCGTCCCGAGGCCGGCGAGCAGGCCGCGGCGGACCTGCGCAAGGCCACCGGGAACGACGCGATCCACGTCGCCCGCCTGGACGTGTCCGACCTGGAGTCGGTACGCGCGTTCACCGCTGCCTGGCAGGGCCCGCTGCATGCCCTGATCAACAACGCCGGAATCATGATGCCGCCGGAGCTCGAGCGCGGCACCGGCGGCCACGAACGGCAGTTCGCCACCAACTACCTGGGGCACTTCGCCCTGGCCCTGGGGCTGCACCGCGCCCTCGCCGACGCAGACGGTGCGCGCCTGGTCTCGGTGTCCTCCGGCGGCCACCTGTTCTCCCCCGTCGTCTTCGACGACATCGACTTCCGCTTCCGCCCGTACGACGCGCTCGCCGCCTACGGTCAGTCCAAGACCGCGGAAGTCCTCCTGGCCGTCGAGGCGCAGCGCCGCTGGGCCGGTGAGGGCATCACGGCCAACGCCCTGCACCCCGGTGCGATCGCGACCAGCCTGCAGCGGCACACCGGCGGCCTGCGGACGCCGGAGCCCTACCGCAAGACGGTCGAGCAGGGCGCCGCGACCAGCGTGTTCCTCGCCGCGTCGCCGCTGGTCGAAGGGGTCGGCGGCCGCTATTTCGAGGATGTCAACGAGGCGCCGGTAGTAGACGCCCGTCCCACTCAGCTCGGTGTTCCCGGCGTGGCCCGTTACGCGCTGGACCCGGCGAATGCCGAACGCCTCTGGGAGCTGGCGCGCGACATCGTCCGCTGAGCGCGCGGAAGTCTCCAGCCCCCGTTTCTCACCCGTACCGACGAAAGAACATCGCAATGAAGGTGACGATCAAGAAGGTCGGCTTCATTGGAACGCGGCATCGCCGGCGCGCCGGCCTGGTCGAAGCGGCCCATATGGTGACCGTGCCCGGAAGGACGCCCCAATGGAGCGGAGTGGCGCGTCACCGGCGTGCCCGGCGCCCGCCGCCGCCCCTGACCGTCTCCGGCACGGGCGGCCGATCCCGTCCGGCTGGGCCCGGTAGCAGGGACGACAGGGACCGTCCCAGCCGCGACGGCCACGATTGACTCAGTCGTACGGGTGGGAGCCGAGTTCGGCGGGGAGTGGCGGGCGAAGCGCTGATACGCGGCCTGCCGTGTCGTTCCCAGAGCCCGGCCGATGGAGCTCCATGATGCGCCCTTTGGCCGGGCGGCGGCCCCGGCGGTAGGGGCGCGCCCTGGAGGCGCACTACCCGGTGGCGATCGAGCAGGGCTACGCCGCCGCGCAGTGGGTCATGCGAGAAGGGGCCGCTCACGGTCTGGACCCGGACCGTATGGCGGTTGCGGGCGATTCGGTCGGCGGCAACATGACCGCCGCACTGGCACTGATGGCCAAGGAACGCGGCGACGTCCGCTTCGTCCAGCAGTCCATGTACTACCCGGTCACCAACGCCGACATGGACACCAAGTCGTACTCCGACTTCGCCACCGGCTACTTCCTCACGGCCAAGGCCATGGAGTGGTTCTGGGACGCCTATGTGCCCGACCGTGCGCAGCGCAGCGAGATCACCGCCTCTCCGCTGAAGGCGGATCTCGACCAGCTCTCCGGGCTGCCGCCGGCCTTCGTCATCGTCGACGAGGCCGATGTCCTGCGCGACGAGGGCGAGGCCTATGCGGCCAAACTCCGCGCCGCGGGAGTCGGCGTGACCACGGTCCGCTACGACGGGATCACGCATGACTTCATGATGCTCAACCCGCTCAGCGACACCCATGCCACACGCGCGGCCGTCGCTCAGGCCATCGCCATGCTCAGCAACGCCCTGGGAACGAGCGAGGAAGCGTAGACGCTCGAAGTCGGCCCGGTGACCGGGCGACGGACCGCCCGGCCACCGTAACCACTTGTGAGGACCACGACCGGGCCCAGGGGACCGAGGGCCCATTCGCGCGCTCCGCCCGGCAGGGCGCGAAGGCCGAACGGCTCCACCAGGAGGCGATCGGACGACTCGGGCGCACCCGGGTGTGGCCGCAGGCCACCGGGGATTCCGTCTTCGTACGCCCCGTGGCGGTCGACTTGAGATCTCGGGTCGCGGCGGCGCTCCACGAGGCGGGCGGCTTCCGGGTAGTTCAGGATCCCGGCCATGGTGGTCGTCGTCAACGACGAACGCCTCCTGGAACTGCCCGACAGTCTCGACTGGGCGGAGGGCTCGGCGCTGACGGTCAACTACCTGACCGCGTACCTGTCCCTGACCCGGGTCGGGCAGGTACCACCGGGACAGTCCGCTCTCGTCTCCGGGGCCACCGGAGGAGTCGGACACGCCGTGATGCAGACGAGCAAGGCGCTCGGGGCGCAGCCGATCGCCGTGGTCTCCTCCGCGCACAAGGCACGCCGGGCGATCGGGGCCGGGGCGACGGCGGCGATCGACCTGTCCTCGCAGGACGTCGACAAGGCCGTCGCCGGCCTCACCGACGGCCAAGGCGTCGGTCCGGCCCTGGACCCGGTCGGCGGTGCGCGCTTCGGCGAACTGCTCCGCAACGCCCGCCGCCACGGCATGCTCGTCTCGCTGGGATTCACCGGTGGCAGGCAGCCGGTGCTCGACCTGATGGATCTCATCGCCGCCGACCGGCACATCGCCGGTCACGGGCTGCACGCCGACAGCGACGAGAACGTCACCCCAGCCTCAAGGAGGTCGGTAAGCCGGCCGCCGGAGGCCGGCTGCGGCCGGTGATCGACAGCCGGTTCGCCCTGGACGACTTCGAGGACGGCTACACCCGTCCTGCCTCGCGGGAAGCGATTGGATCCATCGTCGTAGAGCTTTGATGGGCGTGCCGGCGGGCTGACAGCCGTCCGGCGGAGCGGATCGGGGTTCGGGGCGGCCCTCCCTGGAGCGGCAGCCGCCTGGCCCCGATGCGTCATTCGTGCAGCGGAATGCATCAATCGTGCAGGAGTTCACCCGCACGTAACCCGCAGACTCGGTGGCCAGGCACAACGCACCCCCACCGACACGCGGAGGCGATGCTCCATGCGGACGTTCGTGCACACATCCCATCCCGCACGGGTGGTCTTCGGTCCCGGTACCGTCGGCCGGCTCGCCGAGGAGGTGAGGCGGCTGGGTGGCTCCCGGGTGCTGCTGCTGTCCAGCCCTCCGCTCGCGGAGGCGTCCGCGCGGGTCCGGGACGCGCTGGGCGGCCTGGTGGCCGCGGAGTTCGACGGTGCCGTCATGCACACGCCGGTGGAGGTGACGGAACGGGCCCTCGCCGTACTGCGGGAGGCGGGCGCCGACTGCCTCGTGTCCGTGGGCGGCGGTTCGACGACGGGTCTGTCGAAGGCGCTGGCCCTGCGCACGGACCTGCCCCAGGTGGTCGTGCCGACCACGTACGCCGGCTCAGAGGTGACCCCCGTCCTCGGGGAGACGCGCGACGGGCGCAAGGTCACTCAGTCCTCGGCCGAGATCCTGCCCGAGACCGTCGTCTACGACGTCGACTTCACGCTCTCCCTGCCCCTGCCCATGTCGATCACCAGCGGTGTGAACGCGATGGCGCACGCCGTGGAGGCGCTGTACTCCGCGGACGCCGATCCGGTCACCGACGGCCAGGCACTCGACGCGATCGCCCGCATCGCGCGGGCGCTGCCCCGTCTGGCCGCCGACCCGGCCGACCGGGCGGCGCGGGCCGACCTGCTGCAGGCCGCCTGGCTCGCCGGGACGTGCCTGGCCACGGTCGGCATGGGTCTGCACCACAAGCTGTGCCACACCCTGGGCGGCAGCTTCGACCTGCCGCACGCCGAGACGCACACCGTGATCCTGCCGCACGCCATGGCCTACAACGCGCCCGCGGCTCCGGACGCGATGCGCCGCATCGCTCGGGCACTGGACGTGCCCGATGCCGCGAGCGGCGTGTACGACCTGATCGCCTCGCTGGGCGGGCCGACCTCGCTGCGCGACCTGGGCATGGCCGAGTCCGGCCTGGCCCGCGCGGCCGAGCTGGCCGTGGCGACGCCGTACCCGAACCCGCGGGAGCTGACCGCCGAGGGCATCGAGGGTCTGCTGGCCGACGCCTGGCACGGGCGCCGCCCCGAGGGTCCCGCCAGCACCGAGTCCACGCTGGCCGAGCTCACCGAGCGCGTCGTGGCGAGCTTCGCGCAGGCGCCCGACGGCCGCGTCCGCACCCTGCTCACCGGCCTGGTACGGCACCTGCACTCCTTCGTGGCCGAGCAGGACGTCACCGACGCGGAGTGGAGTCACGCGATCGACTTCCTCACCCGGACGGGACAGCTGTGCGGCCCGACCCGGCAGGAGTTCGTGCTGCTCTCGGACGTCCTGGGTGTCTCCAGTGCCGTGGATCTGCTGACAAACTCCCGCAGCCCCGACACCACCCCGTCCGCCGTCCTGGGCCCCTTCTACGTGGACGGCCCGCCCGAGGCCGCGCACGGCAGCGACATCTCCGGCGGCCTGCCCGGCACCCCGCTGTGGGTGGACGTGACGATCACCGACACGGCCGGTGAGCCGGTCAAGGACGCGGTCGTCGACGTCTGGCAGTCCAACGAGGACGGCTTCTACGACGTCCAGCTCCCCGACCTGGACGGCCCCGTCCTGCGGGCGCGACTGCGCACCGACTCCGAGGGGCGGCTCACGTTCTGGTCGATCCTGCCCTCGGAGTACCCCGTCCCGGACGACGGCCCCGTGGGACGGATGCTCACCGCGGTCGGCCGCCACCACTACCGCGCGCCGCACCTCCACTTCATGATCGACGCACCCGGCCACCGCCGTCTCATCACGCAGCTGTTCGTGGCGGGCGGCGCCTACCTCGACAGCGACACGGTCTTCGGCGTCAAGGACCGGCTCATCGTCGACTTCGCCCCGCAGACCGGGCCCACCCCCGACGGCCGCGCCGTCGACGGGGAGTGGCGCCGCCTGGACCACACCTTCCGCATCGCCCCCCTGGCCGACTGACCGAGGAGCAGCCCACTATGCCCCGTACGCATTCCTACGACACCGACGTCCTGGTCGTCGGCAGCGGCCCCGCCGGCGGCGCAGCCGCCCTGCTGCTGGCCACCTACGGCATCCGTACCCTCCAGGTCACCAAATACGGCTGGCTCGCCAACACCCCCAGAGCGCACATCACCAACCAGCGCACCATGGAGGTGCTGCGCGACCTCGGCGTCGAGGCCGAGGCGCTGGCGCAGGGCAGCCCGTCCCACCTCATGGGAGACACGGTGCTGTGTACCGCGCTCACGGGCGAGGAGATAGGCCGGATCCGCACGTGGGGCACAGGGCCCCACTCCCTCACCGAGTACACGTCCACCAGCCCCTGCCAGATGATCGACCTGCCGCAGACCTACCTGGAGCCGATCCTCACCACCAACGCGGCGGCGCGCGGCGCCAAAGTCCGCTTCGACACCGAGTTCCTGAGCCTCACACAGGACGAGGACGGCGTCACGGCCCGACTGCGCGACCGGGTCCGCGGCGACGAGTTCACCGTTCGGGCCCGCTATCTGATCGGCGCCGACGGCGGACGCAGCACCGTCGCCGAGCAGATCGGCCTGCCGATGGACGGACGCATGGGCAAAGCGGGCAGCATGAACATCGTCTTCAAGGCCGACCTCGCCCAGTACTGCGCCCACCGTCCCAGTGTCCTGTACTGGGTGCTGCGGCCCGGCGCGGCGACCGGCGGCATCGGCATGGGTCTGGTCCGCATGGTCCGGCCGTGGAACGAGTGGCTGCTGGTGTGGGGCTACGACATCGAGCAGCCGCCGCCCGCGGTCGACGAGGAGGAGGCGCGCAGGATCGTACGCGACCTCATCGGCGACCCGGACCTGCCGGTGGAGATCACGGACACCTCCCTGTGGACCGTCAACCACACCTACGCCTCCGCCTACTCGTCCGGGCGGGTCTACTGCATGGGCGACGCCGTCCACCGCCACCCGCCGTCCAACGGTCTCGGCTCCAACACCTCCGTCCAGGACGCCTACAACCTGGCCTGGAAGCTCGCCATGGTGATCCGTGGCGAGGCCGGACCGGCGCTGCTGGACAGTTACACGGCCGAACGCGCCCCGGTCGGACGGCAGATCGTCGAGCGCGCCAACCTCAGCCGCGACCAGTTCGGCCCGATCTTCGAGACGCTCGGCGTCGGCGCCGACAGCGACGAGCGGACCATCGCCGACGGGATCGCCGCGCTGCGGGCCGGTACCGCGGAGGGCGCCAAGCGGCGCCGCATGCTGGAGGAGGCCGTCCGGCTCAAGAACTACGAGTTCAACGCGCACGGTGTCGAGATGAACCAGCGCTACGTCTCCGGGGCGGTCCTTCCGGACGACAGTCCTGCCGAGGTCTGGGAGGAGGACCCGGAGTTGGTGGCCCGGCCGACGACCCGGCCGGGCGCCAAACTCCCGCACGCGTGGCTCGTGGACGGCAGCGGCGAGCGGATCTCCACGCTCGACGTCGTCGGCAAGGGCGAGTTCACCGTGCTGACGGGACTGTCGGGCGGGGTCTGGGACACGGCAGCGGACGCATGCCGCGACGAACTCGGCGTACCGCTGCGGTCCGTACGCATCGGCGACGACGACTCCCGTGACGCCTATGGCGAATGGAGCAGGGTGAGCGAGATCGCCGAGGACGGAGTCCTGCTGGTGCGCCCGGACGGCTACGTGGCCTGGCGCCACTCCACCGCACCCGAGACCGCGCAGGCGGCGCGCGACGCACTGCTCACCGCCCTGCGCCGGGTCCTGGGTCGGTGAGCATGGACAAGCAGGTGGCCACACCACAGAGGTGTTGGCAGACGTGATGGACGGTCAGTCCTTCGCCGTCGGCGGCTTCGGACGGACTCGCGACGCTCTGTATCGGGGTGGGACAAGCGCCGGCGCTGTTCCTGGAACGCTGACCCGGGGAAGTGGCGTCGGCCGCCCCTCTCATCCCTCTCATCCCTCGCGGCGCACGACGGCCGGTGTGGTGTCCAGGCGGGCCCGCATCACCCTGGTCAGGTGCTCCTGGTGGGAGAACCCGCACGCGATCGCCACCTGCCCGATCGGCGCGGACCCGGTACGCAGCAGCCGGCACGCGTGCTCCAGACGCAGCCCCAGCAGGTACTGGTGCGGCGACTGCCCCGTGCTCGCGCGGAACTGGCGCGTGAACTGACTGGAACTGAGCGAGGCCGCGGCGGCCAGGTCCGTGATCGGCAGAGGTTCGGCGAGCCGCTCCCGCATGAGGTCCCGTACGGCGGCGAGCTGTCGGTCGGAGAGCCCGGAACGGGCGGGCGACGGCCCGGCGGGACGGGAGGCGTGCCGCCGGGCGAGCTGCGCGGCGAGCATGCCCGTCAGATGGTCCACGTACGTACGGGCCGACGGCTCCCAGCGGCGCACGACACCGTCCAGCGCGGTCATGAGCTGTTCGGCGAGCGGGTCCGTGACACCCAGTTGTTCGGACAGCTCGACCGGTTGCCCCTCGTTGGCCTCGCGCAGCGCCTGGTCCGTCAGATAGGCGTGCACCGTGTCGAGACCGCCTCCGAGCTCCACGCTCAGTTCCCGGTCGGCCGGCTGCAGGAACAGGCCACCGGCCGGGATCGTCCGTGACCGCGCCGTGCTGCCCTGACCGCGCCGTACGGTGACGGGCCCGCTGAGATGGAGGATCAGCAGATGGGTGGGGGCGGGAGCGAACGCCGCCCGGTAGGACTGTTCCTGCTGGGAGGACACGTAGAGGTGCTCCCATCCGAGCCCCGCGCTGCTGTACCGAGGCCGTACGCCGGGCCGGCGCAGGATCCCCACCGTATCGGCCAGTCCGAGCTCCCGCACGGTGCGACCTCCTCGTAGCACCACTCCATTAGTTGAACAGTGAATCACAAGGAGGTGAGTGCGTCGAGGAGTCAGAGCGTTCCATGGACGTCTAGGAGGCGCGCGTCCCTTGTGACACCAGGCGGTGGTCGACGGTGGCGATGGCCGCCAGGCCCCCCCACCATGGTCATGCCGATCCAGCCGGCGATGGACGCCGTCGCTCCCAGCGGGACCGCGCACACGGCCCCCACCAGGCGGTCGGTAAGCCGTCCGCTTCCCAGCAGGCCCCGGTAGGCCGCGTGGCCCAGGAGGAACACCGCTGTGCCGCAGCCCAGCCACCACCGGTGCGCATGACCGTCGAAGTGGTGAATGGCGTCGGTGATTCCCGCGGCGACCAGGATGACGCCGACGATCATCACGAGATGCGCGCCGGTGAACGCGTAGTAGGCGAGCATCTGGCGACGGTGCTCGGTGGCCTTCTCGAACTCGGCGTCGGCCCGGCTTTCGTCCCCGTCGAAGTACACCCACCACAGGCCCGACGCCACGGCGATGCCCAACGCCACGCCGAGCGCCAGGGACGCGTCGACCGCGTGGTCGGCCGATCCCTCGGCGCCGAACCCGATGGCGACCACCGACTCGCCCAGAACGACCAGCAGGAGCAGTGCATGCCGCTCCACGAAGTGATGCGGCTCGAGGACGAAGCCGCGGATGCGGCCCAGGAAGGGTGAGAGATACAGGACCAGCACAGCGGCGGCCCAGCACACCCAGCCCCATGCTTCCGGCAGGTGCGGGGCGACGAGTACGAGAATGCCGGCCGCGGCGTTGAACGGCATGTTGCGCAGGATGGCCTGCCGCGCCGACGGGACATTGGCGGTCAGATAGACCACCCCGTGGATGGCGACCACGGCCAGATACGCCAGGGGGAAGGCCCAGCCCTCGGGTGCGAAGGCGTACGGCACGTCCAGCCCCATGATGAAGAAGCCGGTCATCGCGAGCATCAGCAGCAGGCGCACCTGCACCGCGTCGGGCCGCACCGCGTTGGTGAGCCACCCGAACCCGCTGAACATCCACCACACGATGACCATCGGGAACAGCCCCTGGAGGAGGCCCTCCCACCCGGGATGGCTCTCCACCGCGTGGGTGACCTGGGTCACGACGAAGACGAACACCAAGTCGAAGAAGAGCTCGGCCGGCGTCACCCGGCCCTGCGTGCGCTCGGAAGCCCACAGCCGTCTACGAGGGGGAAGCTCGCCCCGTCCGGTTCTGCCCATGGATGTTCGCGTTCCCTCATCAGCACCAGCGAACAGCCGTCCGCCGAGTCACTCGGCGGCGGATCCTACCTCGCCGCACAAGGCAGGATCACTCATGCGGACGGCCGCTTCGATGCCTCCGGCCGGCTTGCAGTACGCCGGCCGGAGAACCGTCCTCTCACGGTGTCCGCGAAGGTCCCGCCTCACATGCCGACATAGGCCGCCAGGTGCTCGCCGGTGAGGGTGGAGCGGGCGGCGACGAGGTCGGCGGGTGTGCCCTCGAAGACGATGCTGCCGCCGTCGTGGCCGGCGCCGGGGCCGAGGTCGATGATCCAGTCGGCGTGCGCCATGACCGCCTGGTGGTGCTCGATGACGATCACCGACTTGCCGGAGTCGACGAGCCGGTCGAGCAGGCCGAGCAGCTGCTCGACGTCGGCGAGGTGGAGGCCGGTGGTCGGCTCGTCGAGGACGTAGACGCCGCCCTTGTCTCCCATGTGCGTGGCCAGCTTCAGCCGCTGCCGCTCGCCGCCGGACAGCGTGGTGAGGGGCTGGCCGAGGGTGAGGTAGCCGAGTCCGACGTCGGCGAGCCGGTCGAGGATCTTGTGCGCGGCCGGCGTGCGCGCCTCGCCGGCGCCGAAGAACTCCTCGGCCTCGGTCACCGACATCGCGAGCACCTCGCTGATGTCGCGGCCGCCGAGGTGGTACTCCAGCACCGATGCCTGGAACCGCTTGCCCTCGCAGTCCTCGCAGGGCGTGTCGACGCCGGCCATCATCCCCAGGTCGACGTAGACGACGCCGGCGCCGTTGCAGGTCGGGCAGGCGCCCTCGGAGTTGGCGCTGAACAGCGCCGGCTTCACGCCGTTGGTCTTCGCGAACGCCTTGCGGATCGGGTCGAGCAGTCCGGTGTACGTCGCTGGGTTGCTGCGCCGGGAGCCACGGATCGGGGCCTGGTCGACCGCCACCACACCCTCGGCGGCGGGGATCGAACCGTGCACGAGCGAACTCTTGCCGGAGCCGGCGACGCCGGTGACGACGGTCAGCACTCCGAGCGGGATATCAACGTCGACGCCCCGCAGGTTGTTCGCCGTCGCGCCGCGGATCTCCAGCGCGCCGGTGGGCTTGCGCACCGACTCCTTGAGGGCGGCTCGGTCGTCGAGATGGCGGCCGGTGATGGTGTCGGAGGCCCGCAGCCCCTCGAGGGTGCCCTCGAAGCAGACGGTGCCGCCCGCCGTACCGGCACCGGGGCCGAGGTCGACGACGTGGTCGGCGATCGCGATCGCCTCCGGCTTGTGCTCCACGACGAGCACCGTGTTGCCCTTGTCCCGCAGCCGCAGCAGCAGGTTGTTCATCCGCTGGATGTCATGGGGGTGCAGGCCGATGGTGGGCTCGTCGAAGACGTAGGTGACGTCGGTGAGTGAGGAACCGAGGTGGCGGATCATCTTGACGCGCTGCGCCTCACCGCCCGACAGCGTGCCCGCCGGCCGGTCGAGCGCGAGATAGCCGAGGCCGATCTCCACGAACGAGTCGAGGGTCTGCTGCAGCGCGGTGAGCAGCGGCGCCACCGACGGCTCCGCTATGCCGCGGACCCATTCGGCGAGGTCGCGGATCTCCATCGAGCAGGCGTCGGCGATGGAGATCCCCTTGATCTTCGACGACCGGGCCCCTGCGCTGAGCCGGGTGCCGTCGCACTCGGGGCAGGTGGTGAAGGTGACCGCCCGCTCCACGAACGCCCGGATGTGCGGCTGCATCGATTCCTTGTCCTTGGACAGGAACGACTTCTGGATCTTCGGGATCAGGCCCTCGTAGGTGAGGTTGATGCCGTTCACCTTGACCTTGACCGGCTCCCCGTAGAGGAAGGCCTGCCTCTCCTTCTTGGTGTACTCGCGGATCGGCTTGTCCGGGTCGACGAAGCCGGACTGGGCGTAGAGCTGCACGGTCCACTGGCTGTCCGACTTCCAGCCGGGGATGGTGAACGCGCCCTCGGACAGCGACTTGGAGTCGTCGTAGAGCTGGGTGAGGTCGATGTCGGAGACGGTGCCCCGGCCCTCGCAGCGCGTGCACATGCCGCCGATGCGCTCGAAGGTCGCCTTCTCGGCCTTGGTCTTGGCGCCGCGCTCGACCGTGATCGCCCCGCTCGCCCGGACCGAGGCGGTGTTGAAGGAGTACGCGCTGGGCGGGCCGATGTGCGGCTCGCCGAGCCGGCTGAAGAGGATGCGCAGCATCGCGTTGGCGTCGGTGGCGGTGCCGACCGTGGAGCGGGGGTCGGCACCCATCCGCTGTTGGTCGACGATGATCGCGGTCGTCAGCCCGTCCAGCACGTCGACCTCGGGCCGCGCCAGCGTCGGCATGAAGCCCTGCACGAAAGCGCTGTAGGTTTCGTTGATCAGCCGCTGCGACTCCGCGGCGATCGTGTCGAACACCAGCGAGCTCTTGCCCGAGCCGGACACGCCGGTGAACACCGTCAGCCGGCGCTTCGGGATCTCGATGCTGACGTCCTTGAGGTTGTTCTCGCGCGCACCGTGCACGCGGATCAGATCGTGGCTGTCGGCAGCGTGCAGCGCAGGCGACTGCGCGTCCGTCGTCTTGGCCATGCTTGTCTTCGTCTCCATCTCTCACGCGGGGTCGCCTACACGAGGAACAGCGGAACACCGCGCACCCTACGCCGACGCATCCGTCCCCCAGACCTCCTTGCCGAAGGTTGTGCCGCGGGCGAGCGATACGCGGTGACGTCAAGCAGTCCGGCGACGCTGCCATCGGGGCCGGTTCCGGGCTGCGATCGCCGGACGGCTCAGCGCTTCTCCTGGATGCGGATCAGGTTGCCCGCGGGATCCCGGAAGGCGCAGTCGCGGACACCGTACGGCTGATCGGTCGGCTCCTGGACGACCTCGGCACTGGCCTGCAACCGCTCGAAGGTGCCGTCGAGGTCCTTGGTGGCCAGGAGGAGGCTGGCGTAGGTGCCCTTGGCCATCATCTCGGCGATGGTGCGACGCTCGTCGTCGGTGACGCCGGGATCGGCGGCCGGCGGATACAGGACGATCGATGTGCCGGGCTGTTCGGCAGGGCCGACCGTGATCCAGCGCATCCCTTCGTAGCCGACGTCGTTGCGGACCTCGAAGCCGAGGGTGTCGCGATAGAACGCCAGGGCGGCATCGGGGTCGTCCTGTGGAAGGAAGCTCGCGTGAATGGTGATGTCCATGGCGGCCACGCTAGCCACGGCTCGGGGCCGGCGCTTCTCGATTCCTGATCGGTCTGGTCACCTGTTTCGCCACGCACGACGGCATCCCCGCCGTCGCGCGCGCCGCCTCGCGCCGGTAGACGCTGGGCGGTACCCCGACCAGCTCGGTGAAGCGAGTGCTGAAGGTGCCCAGCGACGAGCAGCCGACCGCGAAACAGACCTCGGTGACGCTGAGATCGCCACGGCGCAGCAGCGCCATCGCGCGCTCGATGCGCCGCGTCATGAGGTAGCTGTACGGCGACTCGCCATAGGCGCGCCGGAACTCGCGGCTGAGATGGCCGGCCGACATGTGCACGCCGCGGGCGAGCGCCTCGACGTCCAGCGGCTGCGCATACTCCCGATCGATCCGGTCACGAACGCGACGCAGCCGCGCGAGGTCGCGCAGATGCTGCGTCGAGGCGGGTGTGCTGGTCACGGGCCAGATCCTACGCCGCACCGGACACCCCACACCGCCGACGACCCACCTCGTCCCGCACCCCTCCGACCAGACCCGACTCCCCACCCCACCCGGCGCGTTGCTGCTCCTGCTGCTGAGCTACTTCAACGGCGCGCACGCAACAGGCCCTGCGATCACGCTCGCCCTGTGGGCCGCCGTCGCCGCACTCCTGCTCGGCCTGCGCCCCCGCCTCATGCGACGGCGCGCCGCAGCCGCCGCTTGATCCATCAGGACGTGTCCGGTGGATCGGGCCAATCGTTGGAGTCCGGTAGACAGACCCCATCCCGGGTGAGAGCGATCGAGAGGTTCCATGGACAACCGGACCCGTAAGCGGCATGGCGGCGTGGCTGCCCTTGTGTTGGCCACCGCGGTCATGACGGTGAGCTGCACGGAGGGAGGAGACCGGCTGGACGGGGTCCCGGCCGACGAGAGAAGCACGGCGTCGCCGTCTCGGACCGGAATGCCGAGCCCGTCGGCTTCTCAGCGGTCCAAGAGCCCTGAGGTCGTACTGAAGGGGACTTGGTTCAATCACACGATCGCCAGCCAGAATTCCTTCTACACGCTCACCGTGGACGACAAGGGGGAACTCGTCAGCCTCGGCAGCCCGGCCGGGCGGGACGGCGATATCTGCGACGGGAGCCTCACCGGGAAGAAGAAGCTGAAACTCGTGCTCGACTGCCTCAACACCAATGACATCAAAGTCGGGCCCGCACCGGAGGAGAGGGTGTACAGGGCCGAGGTATTCGTGGCGGAGGCCGCGGAAGTGGGGGTCGCCGGACAAGGCCCCATCCTCGTGGCGCAGTGGGAGGACGGGCGCATCGACTACCTCACCAAGAGCTGATTCACGGCATGTCAACGGCGTTGCCGCTCCGAATCAGCTCAGTAGGCCACTGCCCACGGGGTTTGCAGCGCCTACTTCCACTCGACTAAAATTCAAGATCGTCGGTGCCGACCGGTTGACATGCCCGACCGGTCTACCGCAGCAATGGCCCCATCGATGGAGGACGGCCATGGCAAAGATTCTTGCGGTGCTCTATCCGGATCCGGTGGGCGGTTATCCACCCGACTACGCCCGCGACGAGATTCCCGTCATCACCGGTTACCCGGGGGGTCAGACCGCGCCCACCCCGCAAGCCATCGATTTCACCCCGGGACAGCTTCTCGGCTGTGTCTCGGGCGAACTGGGACTGCGCCGCTTTCTGGAGGAGCGGGGCGACACGTTCGTCGTCACGTCCGACAAGGAGGGCGCGGACTCCACGCTGGACCGCGAGTTGCCCGACGCCGACGTGGTGATCTCGCAGCCCTTCTGGCCCGCTTACCTGACCTCCGAGCGAATCGCCGCCGCTCCCCAGCTCAAGCTGGCGATCACCGCGGGGATCGGGTCGGACCACGTCGACCTGCCGAGTGCGATCGCCCACCGCATGACCGTGGCGGAGGTGACCTACAGCAACAGCATCAGCGTGTCCGAGCACGCCGTCATGCAGATCCTCACCCTGGTGCACAACTACCTGCCCGCCCACGAGTGGGTGACCACCAAGAAGGGCTGGAACATCGCCGACAGCGTCTCGCGCGCCTACGACCTCGAAGGAATGGACGTCGGCGTCCTCGGCTCCGGCCGTATCGGCCTGGCGGTGCTGCGCCGCCTCAAGCCGTTCGACGTCACGCTGCACTACTGCGATGTGCACCGGCTGCCCCAGGAGGTCGAGCAGGAGCTGGAGCTGACCTGGCATCCCGACGCCCGGTCGCTGGCTCCCGCGGTCGACGTGCTGTCGATCCACACCCCCTTGCACCCGCAGACGCAGAACCTCTTCGACGACGAACTGATCGGGGCCATGAAGCGGGGTTCGTACATCGTCAACACGGCACGTGCGCTGATCGTCAACCGCGACGCCGTGGTGCGGGCCCTGAACAGCGGCCAGCTGGCCGGGTACGCCGGTGACGTCTGGTATCCGCAGCCGCCACCGCCCGACCACCCCTGGCGCACGATGCCGTACGAGGCGATGACACCGCACGTGTCCGGTACGACCCTCTCCGCGCAGGCCCGCTATGCCGCCGGCACCCGGGAGATCCTGGAGAGCTGGCTCGACGGGCGACCCATTCGCCCGGAGTACCTGATCGTGGACGGCGGCGGTCTCGCCGGAACGGGAGCGCGTTCCTACACGGTCACCGGATGACGAACAGGTCGGCGCTGCGGGCCGACTACCCGACGGAGCAGGGCCCCAGGGCCTGAAGCAGCTCGTCCGTGCCGTCCCGTACGACGTCGCCCTCCCGGAGCTGCTGCTGGATCCGCCGGGCGGTCACGCGTCCCGCGGTCAGACACCACTCCCACCACCGCTCCAGCCCTGCGGCGTCGAGCCGTTCGGCCGCGAGCAGCGCGGGCCAGCCGCAGGCCCGCGCCTGTGCGGTCACCTTCGCCCCGCCCGCGACCGGGTCGACCGCGAGCGCGGGCTTACCCGCCCGCAGTGACAGAACCAGCCCGTGCAGCCGGTCCGTGACGACCACGTCCAGCCGGGCGAGGACGGACGACAGCTGGGCCGGTGTCGCGCACAGCCGCCAGTCGTGCGTGTCGAGGCGGGACTCCAGCTCCAGGCGCGCGCAGTCCTTGCCGGTCAGCCAGCGGGTCACCACGGCAGCGACCTCCGCGTGCCGCCGCTGCGGCCCGTACTCGTGCTGCCCATGCGTGAGGATCACCCCGACGACCGGCCGGGCCGGCTCGGTGGGCGCCCTGGCCGACAGATCCACCACCGGCTCCGCGCCCGGGGCATCGCGCGCCAGCACCCGGTGGAACCCGGTGACGGCCGCACTGGTGGGGTCGATGACGGATGTCCCGACCGCGACCCGCACACAGTGGGCGAACCGCCGGTGCAGCGCCTCGATCTGCGGCCCGTGCAGCGGTCCGCAGACGAACACCAGGTGGGAGTACTCCCCGGGCCGCACCTGCTCCAGGTGCAGCGCCTCCGGCCGGAAAACCGGGCTCCAGACCACGTCGTACGCAAGCCCCGCCCGTGCAAGTACCTCCTCCACCCGGCGCAGGGCCAGCACGTCCCCGGCGGTCGCCTCCCCGTCCCGGAAGCTGCTCCACCCGACGATCAGAACGCGCCGCCGTATCCCCACACTGCGCACGGGTGCCCTCTCCGGCAGTGGACAATCACCGGTCGGGAGGAGGTCGGCCCGGGCGGCACCCAGCACGAGCCGCCTGCCGCTGCAGTGATCCTCGTCCCGCCTGGTCCGGGTCGCCCGGTGGTGCGACGCTGGAGGTTGAGAGGTGTGTCCGAGGACGGGAACCCGGGAGGGCCGATGGGACGGGACGTCCCGGCGTTGGTCTTCACCCGCGAGGACCGCCGCCGGTACCGGATCAAGATGCAGGAGTGCCTCGACGCGTTTGCGCAGATGCTGCGCGAGTCACGGTTCGAGTCCGGGCGGCCCCAGGTGGGACTGGAGATCGAGCTGAACCTGGTCGACGACGAGGCCGAGCCGACGATGCGCAACGTCGATGTGCTCGAGGCGATCGCGGACCCTGCCTGGTCGACCGAGCTGGGCCGCTTCAACCTCGAGATCAACATTCCGCCCCGCCGGCTGACGGCGGGCGGCCCCGACGACTGGGAGTCCGAGATCCGCGGCGCGCTGAACCACGCGGAGCAACGCGCCAGGTCGGTCGGAGCACATCTGATCATGGTCGGCATCCTTCCCACACTGCGGCCTGAGGACGTCGGCGAGGCGGCGCTGTCGGAGAACCCCCGCTACCGACTGCTCAACGACCAGATCTTCATGGCTCGGGGCGAGGACCTGCGCCTCGACGTGGACGGTGTCGACCGGCTGCGCACCTACGCGGACACGATCACTCCGGAGGCGGCGTGCACCAGCACCCAGTTCCACCTCCAGGTGTCCCCGGAGGAGTTCGCCGACTACTGGAACGCCGCACAGGCGATCGCCGGGGTCCAGGTCGCGCTGGCGGCCAACTCACCGTTCCTGTTCGGCAAGGAACTGTGGCACGAAACCCGCATCCCGCTGTTCGAGCAGGCCACCGACACTCGTCCGCAGGAGATCAAGGTGCAGGGAGTGCGGCCCAGGGTGTGGTTCGGAGAGCGATGGATCAACAGCGTTTTCGACCTCTTCGAGGAGAACCTGCGCTACTTCCCGGCACTGCTCCCCCTGTGCGACGAGCAGGACCCCGCGGAGACGCTGGACCGCGGCGACATCCCCGAACTGGCCGAGCTCACCCTGCACAACGGCACCATCTACCGCTGGAACCGTCCGGTCTACGCCGTCGCCCACGACAAACCCCACGTGAGGGTGGAGAACCGCGTACTGCCTGCCGGCCCGACCGTCGCCGACACCCTCGCCAACGGCGCCTTCTACTACGGGCTCACTCGCGCCCTGGTGGAGGAGGAGCGGCCGGTATGGTCACGGATGTCCTTCTCGGCCGCCGAGGAGAACCTGCACACGGCGGCGCGGCACGGCATGGAGGCACGGCTTTACTGGCCCGGCATGGGCGAGGTGCCGGTGCCCGAACTCGTCCTGCGGCGTCTGCTGCCGCTGGCGCACCGGGGGCTGGAGCGCTCCGGCATGGACGAAGCCTGGCGAGAGCCGCTGCTCGGCATCATCGACCAGCGGTGCGTAACCGGCCGTAACGGAGCGGTGTGGCAGAAGGAGATGTTCCACCACATCGACGCCTCCACCCACACCGGCCGCCACGAGGCCCTGCGGCTGATGACGCAGCAGTACATCGACTACATGCACCTCAACGCCCCGGCCCACACGTGGCCGGTCGACTGACGCAAGTCCTGCACGCCTCCCAGGGCACAGCAGGCCCCCGCCGTGCCCGGAACGCATGGTGATCGGCTCCGACGGCATGACGGGGGCGGGATGGTTTGGTGAGGGCTCGGAAGCACGCACTGGCGGTCTCCGACGCCGGGGCTTCAAGGTCGCCGACGAGCTCGTCGAGTCCTCACCAACGCATACGGACGGCGCCCTACGGATGCAGGACGACCTTGGTGTAGCCCTCGATGCGCTTGTCGAACTTGTCGTACGCCTCCGGTGCCTGGTCCAGCGACACCTCGTGCGAGACGACGAAGCTCGGCTTCGCCCGACCCTCGATGATCATGTCACGCAGGTGCCGGTTGTAGCGCTTCACGTTGCACTGGCCCGTACCCATCCGCAGACCCTTCTCGAAGAGCCTGCCGATGGACACGAGGAGCATCCCCTTCTTGGACTGCTCGTCCGGGCCACCGGGGTCGGCCGGCACGTACAGGCCCGGCACACCGAGAGCACCCGTGGGGCGAACCGTCTGGACGAGCGAGTTCAGGACCGTCGCGGGCTCCTCGTGGTCGACGTCCTGGGACATCGCCTGGTAGCCGACGGCGTCGACGCCCTTGTCGGTGCCGAGCCCCTCCGTCTGGTCCTTGATCTGCTGCACGGGGTCGCCCTCCGCGAAGTTGATCGGGACGGCGCCGATCTCCCGGGCCTTGTCGAGCCGCTCGGGAATCCGGTCGACGACGAAGACCTTCTTCGCACCACGGAGCAGCGCCGAGTACGCGGCCATGAGCCCGACCGGCCCGCCGCCGTACACCGCGACGCTCTCACCCGGGCGCACCTGGGCGAGTTCACAACCGTGGTAGCCGGTGGGGAAGATGTCGGCGAGCAGAATGAAGTCGGTCTCCTGCTCGTTTCCCGGCGGCAGCTTCAGGCAGTTGAAGTCGGCGAACGGAACACGGAGATATTCCGCCTGACCGCCCGTCCATGGGCCCATGGCGACATAGCCGTAAGCCCCGCCCGAGAAACCGGGATTGACGGTCTCGCAGAAACCCGTGTACCCCTCGACGCAGTTCCTACAGAACCCGCAGGCGACATTGAACGGCATGACCACACGGTCACCTTCCGTGAGGGAGGTGACGCCCTGGCCGCATTCCTCGATGATTCCCATGTTCTCGTGGCCGAAGACGATTCCGGGCTCTGCCGCCGTACGTCCCTCGTACATGTGCAGGTCCGAGCCGCAGATCGCCGTGGATGTGATCCTTACGATCACGTCGTTCGGCTTCTGGATGGTTGGCTTGTCAACATCCTCGATCGCGACGCTGAAAGGTCCTTTGTAGACGACGGCTTTCATCTCTTCCATCTCCTGACGGTGATGTGCACACGGATTGCCCGCGGGAGCGCCCCCGTTTGTGTGACCTACTCCTCATGGTTCTCTTGCCCGCGGGCTGGGGCAAGCCGGTAATCTCGGAAGCACACTCATCGCGTATCGTTTTTTGCGTATCGCGCTTCGCACCGAGACCCGTGAAGGGAGGTCGGGACACGTGACAGCACAGCGGCTCGGAACCTTGCTCGTCCCCGTGTTCGGCCTGTCCGGCACCTCGTACCCGCCCGGCACCACGGTCACCGTCCGCGGCCGTGGCGCGACTGTCGACGGGTTCGTGAACGGCGACTGGCTCCCTCTTGCCTGGTGGGAGTTCTCCGACGGCCTCCGCGAGGACATCGCCGAGCCCTGACAGATCCGCCGTCCCGGTCCCGGCAGGGACAGCCGAGGGTCGTCATTCGCCGCGCCAGATGTTGTCGAAGGCGGCCTGCTCGATGGCACGTCGTTGCCGTATGGCCTCCAGTTGCACCAGCGCGCCGTGGACGGCGGCCAGCACGGTGTCCACAGCGTCGTCGTGCGCACTCGGGGAGTCGGCAGAGTCTTCCCCGGCCCGGCGATGGATCCCGATGGCCGCCGCCAGGGCGGCCAGGGTGGGCTCGTCCGAGGCCCAGCGTTGTGCCGCCGCACGGTGGTCCGGTGAATCGGCCGGGACGACACTGCTGGTCCGGAAGGGGTTCCTGCGGTGGTGTTGCCGACGGAGCTGTCCTTCCGCTTCCAGGGCCGCCAGATACGCCGCGGACAGACCGCGACCTCTGCGCCACAGCCAGTCACCGACCGTCTCGTACGGCGCTTCGCGCACCAGTGACGATGCGGCCTGATCCAGCAGGGAGTCGCGTGCGGTCGGTCGGTGGCCAGGCACGATGTGATCGCCGTCCAGGGTGATGGCCTGGGCATCGAGAAGGTCGAGCACCTCGGCTCCTGCGAGAGCGAGCGAGAGGTCGCCTTGTTCCACGGGGTGGTTGGGCGCCACGTCGATGGCGATGATCATCAGGTCCCGTGATGTGGTCATGGATCGGCTTCGCCTCGAGATGCTGGAGCGTGGGCGGGGTGTTTTCAGCGGGGTGTGAGCACCATCCGGAACCGTGCGGCGCCGGAGAGCATCTTCTGATAGGCCTCATCGGCCTGGTCCAGCGGCATGATCTCGGTCATCGGGCGGATCCCGTGCAGGGCGCTGAATGCCATGGTGTCCTGCACATCCTGCGCGGTGCCGGACGGGTGGCCGCGCACGATCCGGCCTTGCATGATCAGCTGGACGGGGCTGATGCCCATCGGCTCGAAGGTCGCGCCGATGACCACCAGTTCGCCGCGGTGGGACAACCCGTCAACGGTCGCCGTGATCGCGTCGGAGCTGCCGGCGGTGGCCAGCACGACCTTGGCGCCACCGAGGGACTGCAACGCGTCCGCGACGGGGGTGTCCGCCGTGCTGTCGATGTAGTGGTGCGCGCCGAGTTGCTTGGCGAAGTCGGCTTTGGCAGCTCCGCGGGCGATGGCCACGGCCTCGAAGCCCATCGCGACGGCGTACTGCACCCCCAGGTGACCGAGACCACCGAGGCCGAGTACAGCGACCAGGTCACCCGGCTGTCCGGAGCTGCGCCGCAGTCCGTTGTACATGGTCACACCGGCGCAGGCGAAGGGCCCGGCATCCGTGGGCGCCAGCGCGTCGGGGATCCGGGCAAGGGCATCCACCGGTGCGATCACCGCCTCGGCGAAACCGCCGTCGTATGCCCATCCGGGGACCTTCAGATTCACGCACAGGATGAAGTCGCCCTGCCGGCAGGGGGTGCAGTGGCCGCAGCTGCCGCCGAACCAACCCACCGCCACCCGCTCACCAGCGCGCCAGCCGCGGCTTTCCACGCCCTCACCGAGCTCTTCGATGCGCCCGGCGATCTCATGCCCGGGAACCAGAGGAAACCGAACGCCCGGAAACGCGGCGTCGACCATGCCGGCGTCGCTGTGACAGATCCCGCAGGCGTCCACAGCCACCCGTACCTGGCCCGGACCCGGCTGCGGCACCTCACGCTCAACGATCTCGAATGGCCCGCCAGGGGCCCCGACCTGCGCGACTCGATAGGTACTCATATGGATCTCTCCCCGGATCGGTGGCTACAGCCCCGCTGTTCCAGCAGACCAGTCCCGCCGCCATCGCGCGCGCCGAAGGGGAAAGAGCGACAGGCGGTGGCGGCTCGAAGCCGGGGCGGCCCCCCGACCAGCGTGCGCGATGCGCGGCTCCCGGACAGGAGTCGCGCATCGCGGTGACACCTCTGCGAGTGTCAGCGGTGACCTCGACTGCTTCGGTCAGTGGCCTCCACCGTTGCCGCCGTGGCCATTGCCGCCGTGGCCGTTGCCGTTGCCATGGCCGTTGCCGTCGTGGCCATTGCCGTTGTCGTGGCCGTTGTCGCCGTGGCCGTTGCCGTTGTCGTGGCCGTTGTCGCCGTGGCCATTGTCGTCATCGTCATGATCGCCATGGCCGTTGTCGTCATCGTCGTGGTCGTCGCCGTGACCGTTGTCGTCGTCCCACCAACGATGATCGTGATCGTCGTAGTAGTCGTTGTAGCTGTGGTCGTTGTTGGTCGGGACGGCCGCCGAGGCCGCGCCCGATGCGCCGATCGCGGCGCCACCAGCCATCAGAATGGTGCTGGCGGACATCGCGATGAGACGCCTCGTGCGAGTTGATCGCATGGCTATACCTTTCCTTCCATCGTCTCGCGCGACTCTCACGCACGAGATGGATGGCCGCGGCCGCAGTGAACGGAGCGTGCGGCGCGGTCATAGGCGTCGCCGCATGACTATGAGAAGCCCCTCTCGGCCGCCGACGCCGCTTGTCAGCCGCGCAGGGTTGCGCGGGCGGCGCTACGGTCGCGGTCCTCGCTGTGCAGGTACCTCGCCGGCCGGGGGCGTGCCCCGGGTTGCGGCTCTCACTTGTAGACACTAGCCGCGCACCCGCGATGCGGCATCTCGAGACGGGCAAATCTGTTGATACCGCCAGAATTAGCGGCACAGCGGCCGGGCGTCAGCTCCGAGCCGCGAGCGCCGACGGGCCGCAGGCGCCGTCCTCCGCCCCCTGGAGCACGCGCTGCTGACCAGCAGGTTTCCCCCTGCCGTGGGGAACGCCGTCGTGCCATCCGTTGTCTGACACTGAATCGGCGAGGCGGACAGGGGCGGTGCCTCGCGAACACTTCCGACAGCGCTCGCCGGGCCCGCGCTGCGTTTCCCGCCGTCCGCGGGCCTGCGATACACGCACTGCGCGGTCCACTCCGGAGACGATCAGTTCCTGCACGAGACGGTCGAGTTGGGTGTCCCCGGGACGAGGCAGGTGCTGCGCCGCCCCGAACAGGGGCCGGGAGAGGCGGCGTTCGGTGGTCGGGAGGACTTCGGGATCGCTGTGCAGGGCACTCCGCTCTCCCCCTACCTCCCAAGCGCATGCCGCCGTGGCGGAGTTCCGTCGCATGACCACGGGTGAGCGGCCGGGGCCAGAAAGTTGCCGGACGGCGCATCCAGCCGACGCCCCGCCAGTTCAGCACCCGCCGCGGCGCCCGGCGTGAAGGTGATCACAAATGCACGGTTGCCGAGCAGGGGCACCACCAGGTTGCCGCCGCTCACCGAGGGTGAACGCAGCAGCCGCGGCGGTACGAGGCTCGGGTGGGGTCAGTCCGGCGACGGTGCGCAGGGTCGGTGCGACCCGGGCATGCCGTGGCCTGCCTCGCCCCGGCAAGAGCGCAGACTGTAGTCATGGGCTTGCGGCGGCGCCTTGCGGATCTGTGGCAGCCATGGCAACCGGGCCACGCGCTGGTGTCGATTCCCCTCGCGCTGATCCTCGTGATCACGGTCGGGGACGTCATGGCCCCACGCGACATCCATCTCGGGCCCCTTCTGGTCGTGGCACCCGCCATCACCCCGTCGTTCGCCGGCTCCCGACTCACCGCACTCATCGGCGCACTGGCTGTGATCGCCCAGACCGTCATCGCCGTGCTGCGTGGCGGGTTCACCCCCAATCACCAGGTGCAGATCGCCGCCCTGGCGGTCATCTCGCTCCTGCTGGTGATTTTCTGTCGGCAGCGCGAGCGGCGCGTGCGTCAGTTGGCCCGGGTGCGGTCTGTCTCCGAAGCTGCACAACGAGTGGTCCTACGGCCGCTGCCGCACAGAATGGGCCCGCTGCGGATGGCCTCGCTGTACCTGGCCGCCGAGGACGAGGCACAGATCGGCGGCGACCTCTACGCGGCGACGCGCGCCGCGGACGGCACCCGACTGATCATCGGTGACGTCCGGGGCAAAGGCCTGCCTTCCATCAGCGAGGCCTCATTTCTGATGGGCGCCTTCCGGGAGGCCGCCCACCGATGCAGCGATCTGGTCGACCTCCCAGGCGCCCTGGAAGGCAGCATCCGCCGGCATCTGTCCGAGCACGCCCCTCTCTCCGAGGCCGTCGACGAGTTGCAGGAGCGCTTCGTCACCGCGCTGATACTCGACATCCCCGACGAGGGCTCCCCGGCCCAGATGATCAACTGCGGGCACCCTCCGCCCCTGCTGCTGCGCGGAGACCAGGTGACCACCCTGTACGCCCGCCACCCCGAGCCCCCGCTGGGCATGTGCGAGCTATCCAGGACCGGCTTCACCCCCGACCCGTTCGCCTTGGAGGACGACGACACGCTGCTGCTCTACACCGACGGCGTGATCGAGGCCAGAGACGCCGACGGGTCCTTCTATCCGCTGTCCGAACGCGTCGCCCGGTGGACCGGGAGCGGTCCCGAAGCCCTGCTGCACCACATCCACGAGGACCTCATCGCCCATGTCGGCGGTCTCCCGGGCGACGACGCGGCCATGGTGGTCATCCAACGCACACCCAGACTCAGGCCGGCCCACCACCTCAGGCACAGGATCCACACCAACGGCTTCCACCACGGCACAGAACGCGGCACAGACGAGGCACCGGCTCCCGGGACCACCCCGCCCCCTCCTGCGCGCCGGGAATGACCCATGGCCGCTGCCGCGACAGGTTCGCTGCCGGTTTTCATGCGCCCGCCCCGGGACTGGTCCCGGGGCGGGCGCATGAAAACCGGCTGTGGCGCCGGTCGAGCGGTCAGCGGGCCGTGCCGAAGTTCTGCGTCCAGTAGTTGCCGGGCTGGGCGAGGCCGACACCGATCTCCTTGAAACCGCAGTTCAGGATGTTGCGCTTGTGGCCGGGGCTGGACATCCAGCCCGCCATGACCTGCTCGGGGCTGGAGTAGCCGTAGGCGACGTTCTCGCCGTAGGTCCTCCAGTTGTAGCCGGCGCGCGTGATCCGTTCGCCCGGGTCGGAACCGTCGGAGCCCGTGTGCGACATGTTCTTGTGGCTCGCCATGTCCGTGCTGTGGTCCTGGGCGGCCTTCGTGAGCTTCGCGTTCACGGTCACCGGCGAGCAACCGGCCTTGCTGCGCTCGCTGTTGACCAGGGCCACGACGCGAGCCACGGCGCCGGACGCCGGGGCCGCCGCGTCGGTGGTGCTCGGAGACGCGGAGGTGGACGTCTTCGGCTCCGAGGCTTCCGTCGAGGTCGGCGCGGTGGGTGCCTGCGAAGCCGGTGCGGTAGGTGCCTGCGAAGCCGGCGTCGAGGGCTGCGAGGTCCGCTCGCGGCCCTGCCACCACTTCTCCGAGGACGCGTTCTTCCAGTTCTCCCACTGACCGTAGGACTCGGCGCCCTCGGCGCCCTCATCGTTCAGACAGGCCATGGCGGCGGACGGTATGGCCAGCGCGCTCAGTGCGACGGCAGCGATGGCTATGTGCCGGTGGCGCGTCTTCCTGCGGTGCTTCCTCATGTGGACCTCGCTCGGTCGTCGCGGGGGTGCCTCCGGTGGGGTCAGCTCTGCTCGGACGCTGTGCCTGACCTGCGGTGACGCCTTCTGGGGCCGTCATTGTTAAAACCCGAGTGAAGGAGGGGCAACGAGCGCTGCTACTACCCGGCGTCGTAGTCGCCGAAGGCCCTTGAAACGAGCGCAGGGGTGTGCTGAACCTGCCCACCGGAGCACGGCAAGGTCTGGCGCTCCGTCAGGAAGCCGTGCATGAGGGGTCGGCAGCGTGGAGGAAGCGGGTCACATTCACGCCATCGACTCATGTGCGCCGTATGTCTGCTTCCAGGCGGCAAGTCCCCCTATATCTCCCGGCCGCCTTGTACTACCGAACCACGTTGATGCGCGAAGTCCGCGTGATGGATGTCACTGCGAGCCACTGCAACCATTTCCGAGAACGCCGAACGGGCCCCTCGGTGGAGGGGCCCGTTCGGCGTTGTTGTGAGCGGATCGGTCTGTCGGTCACCCGGCAGGATCGAGCACGACCGGCAGCTCCGCGAGGCCGCGGAAGGCCGGGAAGGGAACCTCCATCCACTTCGCCTCGCCCGCGGGGTCGGCCAGAGTCATCCTCGGGAACCGGCCGAACAGGCCGGTGAGAGCCAGCTGCATCTCCAGCCGGGCCAGCGGGGCTCCCAGGCAGTAGTGGCTGCCGTGCCCGAACCCAAGATGGGCGTTCTGCGCGTTCCCCGGCCGCATCACATCGAGCTCGTCCGGGGCGTCGAACTTCTGCGGGTCGCGGTTGGCCGAACTGAGCGCGACCTGGACCAGGGCGCCCTTCGGGATCCGCATCCCGCCGTATTCCACGTCCTCGGTCGCGTAGCGGAACGTCGAGGTCTCCACGGAGCCGTCGTAGCGCACCAGTTCCTCGACCGCCGGGCCGACCAGTTCCGGGTTCTCCTGCACTGCGCGGAGCTGTGCGGGATGGGACAGCAGGTGATGGACGGCATTGCCGATGAGGTACGCGGTCGTCTTGTGGCCCGCGAACATCAGCAGGAACGCCGTGGAGACCAGCTCGTTCTCGGTGAGCCCGCCGTCGTTGTCCTGGACTGCGGTGAGCGCGCTCAGCAGATCGTCACCCGGGTGGCTGTGCTTGGCCGCGATGAGGTCGGTGAAGTACGCGTGCAGATCCTCCTCCGCCTTCTGCTGGGCCCGCTTGGACTCCTCGCTGAAACCGGTCTGCGCCACGGTGGTGGACAGGTGCTGCATCCGCGACCGCTCCTGCGCCGGCACGCCGAGCAGTTCGCAGATCACGATGATCGGCAGCGGGAACGCGAAGGCGGGCAGCAGGTCGAAGGGCTCCCGGGTCGGGCACTCGTCGAGCAGGCTCTCGACGATGTCCTGGATCTGCGGCCGCAGCGCCTCCACGCGCCGTGGGGTGAACGCGGAGTTGACCAGCTTGCGCAGCCGGGTGTGCTTGGGCGGGTCGGAGTTGAGCATGTTGTCGTCCAGCGCCACGGACGAGTCACCGAAGATGCTCCGGTAGGCGTCCATGGCCCCGTACATGTCCTTGCTCAACCGCGGGTCCGACAGGGCGGCCCGCGCGTCCTCGTACCGTGTGATCAGGTACGTCTCGTTGCCGTGCGGCGGTTTCATGGGGCAGACCGGCGCCGCTTCCCGGAGCAGGGCGTACACCGCGTGCGGGTTGCGCCGGTACTCCGGGGTGCACCGCTCGGCCGCGGTGACGGCGTCTTGCGTGGTGATCACGGACGACTCCTCAGGTCGAAGACGGCCTCGGCGTTGCCGCCGAGGATGCGCTGCTGGGACGCCTTGTCGACCGGCAGCTTCTCGATCATGCGGATGAAGTCCTCCAGCGGCGCCGCCATCGGCGGTGAGTCGGTGCCGAACAGCATCCGTTCGGGCCCCAGCACCTCCGCGTTGAGGCTCAGGTGCGCCGGGCTGAACGGGCTGGTGTCGACGTACATACGCTTCAGCGCCGCGGCCGGGTCGGCCGCCGGCACCTTGGCCGACGGTGGCGCGGAGGCCGGCGCCGCGGCCTGACCGGGGGGCGGCGCCCCTCCGGCCCAGTGCCGGGGGCGCGCCGCCGTCTGCAGGCGCTCCGGCAGCAGCGCCATCGCGCCGCCGCCGGTTGCGCCGATCAGCCGCAGATCGGGGTACTTGTCCAGCCATCCCGCGAACGCGATCATGGCCATGCCGATGGTGACGTCGCCGAACCGGCCGATCTGCTCGACGAAGCCGAACTCGTCGACCCGTTCCGTGCCGACCGGTTCGGCCGGGGCGTGCACCATGACCGGCACCCCCGCCTCCGCGGCCAGCGCGAAGAAGGAGTCGGCACGCGGGGAGCCGAGCAGCTCTCCGTGGACGCTGGACGTGGTGATCAGTCCGACGAAGGCGGGGTCCGCCAGGGTCTCCCGCACCCCTTCCAGGTGATCGTCGTCGCCGAACGGGTTGGCGTACACGTACCCGCGCAACTGGTCCGGGAACTTGGCGATCAGGCCTGACATCCAGGCGTGGAAGCCGCGCAGCCGGTCGCGTGGTTGCGCGTAGTTGTCCACGCCCGGGACCCGCGCCATCGCGCCGGCACCGACGGGGCTGCCGATGATGGTCAGGTCGATCCCGGCCTCGGCGCGAGCGGCGAGCATGCCGTCGACGTCGGTGAGGCTGGGGGGCATGGGGAAGCGTTCGGCCGCCTCCGGTGGGGACAGATGCCCGTGGATGTCGATGATCATGTATCGCTTCCCGGTTTCGCCGTGAGTGCGCGGACGACCGCGGCACAGTCCTCGTCACCCAGTCCTTGCCCGGCGGCGCGGACGTGGGTTTCGGCTGCGGCGGTCGCCAGCGGCAGACTCAGACCGACCGCCGCTGCCTGCTTGGAAGCGAGCATGAGGTCTTTGGCCATCAGCCGCAGCCGGAAGTCCGGCTTGTCGAAGCGGCCGGAGGCCAGGCGCTTGGACTTGAACGCCATGACCGGCGAGGCGAAGCCGCTGCCCGCGATCGTCTTGAGGACCAGCTGCCGGTCGAGGCCGGAGGCGGTCGCCAGTTCGCTGGCCTCGGCCAGGGCCTGCACCTCTATGCCCATCAGCAGGTTGAGGAGCAGCTTCATCCGCATGCCGGAACCGAGTGCGCCCAGATGGACGACCTCCTTGCCCAGCATCTCCAGCAGCGGGCGGCCGGCGTTGAACACCCGCTCCTCGCCACCGACGAACAGCCGCAGCTCGCCGTCGCGGGCGTGGTCACGGTTGCCGAGCATGCCGACGTCCAGAACGGAGGTGACGTCCCCGGCGATTTGGACGACCTCGTCGGGAGCGACGGTGCTGGCGCAGATCAGGACACCGGGGTAGGGCCCGCCCGCCAGCACTCCGTCCGGTCCGCGCAGCACGGTGCCGAGGGCTTCGCCGTCGGCGACGGAGCAGATGGCGGCGCTCGTGCCCGCGGCGGCGTCAGCGGGGCGGGCCGCCGCGAAGGCGCCCGCCTTGACGAGTGGTTCGACCCGCTCCGCGGTGCGGTTCCAGACCCGAACCTGTACGCCCTGGTCGAGGAGGCGGGTGGCCAGGCCGGTGCCCATGGCGCCGAGTCCGAGTACGGCTATGGGGCCGTTGGTCGTACGCGTCATGACGCCGCCCCCACGGTCTCCTTGACGACCCGGAACCGGAGCGACTGCGTCGAGTCGACCCACTGGCGCAGCGGCGCGACCAGTTCGCGGTGCTCCTCGCTCTGCTGCCAGGCGAAGAACGCCTCGGGCGTCTCCCACTCACTGGTGATCACCCACTGACGGGAGTCGTCCACGGGTTCTCCCAGCCGCTCGACGATGTGGCCGGGGGTGCGGGCGACGGTCTTACGGATCTTGTCGTACAGATCCAGGAACCCTTGCTCGCCGCCCTCGATCACTCGGACGGTGAAAACGACGGACAGCTTGTCGGCCGAATGGCCCTTCTGCTTGGTGCCCATGTCTCCTCCTGATGGTGAGATCCGGCAGGACACGACTCCTACCGACTCATGACCCCCGTGCGGCCGCAACTCCGAATGGGGGACGGTCCAGTCGGGACAAGGCCTTTACGCTGCGTTGTTGGTCTGTTGGGGTGAGTACGGTGGCGTTCCGTTTCGTGACTGTCGGACGCGGATGGCGTCACACGAACGGGGCTCTTCGCGACCCTTGCGAATCGGAGCGAATTCAGGCGGCGTTCGACAGAAGAAGCCAGGACATAATCGGATTTAGCGATGCTTGCTGGCATAGTGCGGCCATGGAGATCGCGACTGCCGGCAGCCGAGGCACCTACGGGGTGTTCCGGTGAAGGCGTCGTTCCCGCGCCCCCCGCGCGAACCGGCTGGGACGGAGCGCCTCCGTCGTGGCCTCCGTACCCGCCGCACGGCCCTCGTCGTCGCCCTCACCGGCGCCGTCGTGATCACTGGTGCCGCCGTGCTCATCAGCACCCTCCTCTACGGCGGCCACCGGTCCCCCGCCCACCCCGGCGCGCCCGCCCCCGGCCCGTCCGGCGCGTCGTCCGGCCCGGCCCCCTCCCCCGGCGCCCCAGGCATCGGCGACCCGCTCCTGCCGCTCGACGGCAACGGCGGCTACACGGTGCGCCGTTACACCATCGCCTTCGACTGGCGGGCACCGCGGACGCCCTTCGACGCCCGCACCACCATCAGCGCCACCGCCACGCAGGCGCTGTCCCGCTTCAATCTCGACTTCGCGGGCAACACGCTGCACACGGTCACCGTCAACGGCGCACCGGCGACCGCCGTACGCGACGGCGACGAGCTCGTCGTCACTCCCGCGAAGCCGATCCTCGACGGCAGCGCCTTCACCGTGCAGGTCGCCTACACCGCCGATCCGACGCAGCAACGGCACCGCAGTGACGCGATCCAGGCGTACGGCTGGGTGCCCACGCCCGACGGCACCGTGCTCTGTCCGCAGCCCAACGGCGCCAAGATGATCTTCCCGGCGAACGACCATCCCAGCCTGCGGGCGCCGGTCACCTTCCGCATCACCACCCCGTCCGGCCTCAGCGCAGTGGCCAACGGCCGACTCGTCGAGCGCGTCCGGCGCTCCGACGGACGACTCCGGTGGACGTACGACTCCGAGCACCCGGTCGCGGCCCAGCTGATCCAGGTGGCGATCGGCAGGTTCACGTTCGTCGACAGCACCGGCCCGCGCGGGCTGCCCGTCCGGGACGCGGTCCCCGGTGGCCTGGTCACCGACACCGAGGCCTACCGCTCGCTCACCTCCGAGCACCTGGCCTGGCTGGAACGGCGACTCGGCCCGTACCCGTTTCGCCGCTACGGCGTGCTGGTCGGGGACACCGACCTGCCGGTGGCGCTGGAGACGCAGTCACTTTCCGTCGTGCCGAGGGCCGATCTGCTGGGTGACCAGGTCGACGCCGAGCGCGACCTGGTGCACGAGCTGACCCACCACTGGACTGGCAACAGCGTCGCCATCCGGCAGTGGTCCGACCTCTGGCTGAGCGAGGGGCACGCCCGCTTCTACGAACGTCTCTACTCCGACGCACACGGTGGCATCAGCATCGAGGACGCGATGCGGGCGGCGTACGAGCAGCACGACCAGTGGCGCCACGACGACGGGGCGCCCGCCGAACCCACCGAGCCGACCCTGTTCAAGCAGATGCGGTACGACGGCTCGGCACTGGTGCTCTACGCCTTGCGGGAGAAGGTCGGCGAGGAGACCTTCGACCGGATCGAGCGGTCCTGGGTGACGACGTACCGGGGCCGGGCCGCCGGCACGCGGGACTTCGTCGCGCTCGCGTCCGAGGTGGCCGGCGAGGACCTCACCCCGTTCCTGACCCCGTGGTTGTACGGGGCACAGACCCCGCCCATGCCGGGGCATCCCGACTGGCAGGTGGACCCGGTCCAGGACTGAGCCGGCACGCCACCGGTACCGGACTCCACCGTTCAGCACGGGCACTTCGCCCCCTCCCTGCCGTGAGGACGTGCTGCCGCCGACCGGGTGGCCTCTGCCGGGCGGCTGGTCCAGGACGGTGACAGTTGGCGCGACGTGGCGTGTCGGGCACGGAAACGTACGAGGGGTGGTGCGAAGGGCAACTCCGTTGTCCTGGTTGCGTCGAGCATGGTCGGAGGCCCCTGCAATGAGTGAACGTGCCGCCCCCCGTGTCCCCGGCGCCCTCCGGGGGCGCCGCCGGATCCTCTGGCTGACCGCCTCGGCGGCGCTCCTGATGTCGCTGCTGGTGCCGCTGCTGAGCGGGCCGGCGGACGACGACGGCGCGGCGGACGACCCGCGTCTGCAGGACGTCTTCACGGCCGCCGCGCACGAATACCGTGTGCCGCGCAGTGTGCTCATGGGCGTGTCCTACCTGCAGTCGCGATGGGACGCCCATCCGGGCTCCCCGAGCGTCGTCGGCGGCTACGGACCGATGCACCTGGTGGACGCCCGCCAGGCCCAGGCTGCACCGCACCGCGGGAGTGCCTCGCCGTTCGCGGGGCCGCAGGCCTCACGCGAGGCGAACACCCGGGGCAGCGCCTCCGCGCAGCCGGCCAACCTGCAACTCGCCGCCCGCCTGATCGGGGCCCCGGAGGAGCGGCTGCGCACGGACACCGAGGCCAACGTGCGCGGCGGAGCGGCACTCCTGGCGGCGACGCAACGACAGCTCGGCAAGCCGCTCAGCGCCAACCCGGCCGACTGGTGGGAGGCGGTTGCGCGCTTCCCGGGCACGGGCGACACCGCATCGGCGCAGACGTACGCGAAAGACGTCTTTGCGGTGATCCGCCGGGGCGCGCACCGCACCACCGACGCAGGGCAGCATGTCACCCTCCCCGCCAACCCGGGCGTCACCCCCCGCCCGCAGGGCCCACAGCGGCCGAAGGACGTCGAGTGCCCGGCGGAGGTGTCCTGCTCCTGGCTCAAAGCGCCGTACGTCGAGATCGGTGACGACGCGTACGGCAACTACGACCCGGCCGACCGGCCCCGGGACCAGAAGATCGACTACATCGTCATCCATGACACCGAGGCACGTCTGCCGTCGATGCTCAAGACCATCCAGGAACCGACGGAGCCGTCGTGGCACTACTCGGTCCGCTCCAGCGACGGCCACATCACCCAGCACATCAAAACCAAGGACGCGGCCCGGCACTCCGGCAGCCAGTTCGTCAACGCCCGCTCGATCGGCATCGAGCACGAGGGATTCCTCACGCAGCCCGACACCTGGTACACGGAACAGATGTACCGGGCCTCGGCCCGCCTCGTGCGCTACCTGGCGAAGAAGTACGACATCCCGCTCGACCGGCAGCACATCTTCGGCCATGACAACGTGCCGTCCC
Organism: Streptomyces flavusporus; assembly: GCF_046267975.1. Classification (NCBI taxonomy): domain Bacteria; kingdom Bacillati; phylum Actinomycetota; class Actinomycetes; order Kitasatosporales; family Streptomycetaceae; genus Streptomyces; species Streptomyces flavusporus. The sequence continues at coordinate 435,707 of NZ_CP176503.1, forward strand.
CGACCGCCTCGACCATCCCTCATATGCACGACGACCCCGGCCCGTTCTGGGACTGGCGACACTACTTCGACCTCCTCGGCGCGCCCCTGCGTGCCACGGCCGGACGGGACAGCGCCATGGTGACCATCCTGCCCGACTACGCCACCCACAAGCCGCCGTACACCGGATGCACCGGCGACGGTGTGCCGTGCAAGCCGCACGGCTCCAGCGCCGTCCGCCTGCGCACCGAGCCGAAGGAGGACGCCTCGCTGATCCAGGACCCGGGCCGGCGCCCGGACGGGGAGGAGTCCACGGAGGACGTCAACGACCTGGGGTCGCGGGTCTCGGCCGGTCAGTCCTTCGCGGTCGCGGGGCGCAGCGGCGAGTGGACGGCGATCTGGTACCAGGGCCGGAAAGCATGGTTCAAGAACCCCAGACTCCATCCGACGGCCGTCGGTACGACCGGCCGGATGGTGACCCCGAAGGACGGCCTGAGCGAGGTCACGGTGTACGGGCGTGCCCTCCCGGAGGAGGACGCCTACCCGGACGGGGTGTCGGCGCCGACCGAATCGCCGCTCCCGTACAGCTTCCTCGCGGGCCAGCGGTACGTGACACAGGGCCGCCTCGTCGGTTCCCACGTCGACAAGTCGTCCTCCGACGACACACCGAACCAGGTGGTGACAGGCGAGGAGGAGTACTACCAGATCCAGTTCGGCCACCGTCTCGCCTACGTCCGGGCAAGCGACGTGGACGTGGTGAGCGAGCCGGCCACGGCAGGACCACCGTCAGGCCCTGCAGCACGCCGTCCCTCCCGGTGACGATGCCCCTCCCCCAGATCCGGAAGTCCCCGGCGACGTGTCAGTCCCAGAGCGAATACGTCACTGTGCGAGGCACCCTCTCCGGCCTGTCGCCGGGGTAGGTGAGCGTCATACGCGAGTAGCGCTGCACCTCCGGTTGCTTCTCCCACGGTTGCGGATCGTCGAGCCGAACCACGACGGGGTACGAGTGGAACCGGCCCGCCGCACAGTACGGCCGGCAGTCGTTCACCGCGTTGAGGCCCACGGCCACCGCCGAGCCGGCGTGCCAGTGCGACCACCGCAGAGCGGTGAGGCGGCTGTTGCCGTCCCCGCAGGCGAGGATGAAGTCGGCGGGACGTACCTGGGACTTCCAGAAACAGTCGACGAGCACGGGGGACACAGACCGCTGTGCCACGGACTGCGCCGTGGACGGCGCGGCCGCGGGGGCAGCGGAGGCCGTGCCCATGGCCGCCGCGAGCGTCGCGACAGCACAGACCGCGGCCACCTTGGTCATCGCGAGTTCCCGCATATCCGCTCCCGGCCCGTCCGGATCCACACGTCGTGCACGTACCGACGCTACGACCGTCCCCAGGTATGCACCACTCGGACGGAGCAATGTCGTGCCGGTGCGAGCAGGGTCGCCTTACGGCCGAGCCTGCCCACAGGGCGGGAACCGGGCTGGGGCTCGTCGGCGTTGAGCAGTACACAAGGGAAGCAAGGGATTGCCATGGTGTACGGATCGCACTACGGCCCTGGATCGCAGCACGGGCAGCACAGCGCGGCGCGCCCCGCGCCCGGGGCGCGCCTGGCGCGTGCCAGGGACGCCGCCATGCTGATGGCCGGCTGGGTCGCTCTGCTGTGGGTGCTCGAGGTCGTCGACGCGGCGAGCGGCCACGCCCTGGACACGTTCGGCGTCAGCCCGCGCGAGGTCGGCGAGCTGCGGGACATCGTGCCCGCCGCCTTTATGCACTTCGGCTTCGACCATCTCGCTGCGAACAGCGTGCCACTGTTGGTTCTCGGCTTCCTTGCCGCACTGTCCGGCATACGCCGGTTCCTCGCCGTCGTCACCGTGATCGTCCTCGCCTGCGGCGTGGGCGTGTGGCTCACGGCACCCCCGCACTCCGCGACCGCCGGCGCGTCCGGCGTCGTCTTCGGTCTCTTCGGCTATCTGCTGGTCCGCGGCTTCGTCGATCGCCGCGTCGGCGACATCGTCGTGGGCCTCCTCGTCGGTGCGGTCTACGGCTCGCTCCTGTGGGGCGTCCTGCCGACGGCTGCCGGGGTCAGTTGGCAGGGGCATCTCTTCGGCCTGCTGGGCGGGGTGGCTGCGGCCGTCGCGTTCCGGCGGCCGCGCGGCGCCTGACATACGGACGCGGGTTACACACGTGTTGCGCGAACTCTTGACGCGCATCCCATGACTGCGTAGACATGACAGCGCAGTCATACAGCCGGCGTCATACAGTCGGCATCGTCGGGGATGCGGCGCGGCCATCGGGAGATGCCATGACACAAGGTGCGGGACGAGGCGGAAGTTCCCCGGTGCCGCGGAGCGTGGACGTGGCGCGGCGTGCGGGGGTCTCGCAGAAGACCGTGTCGAGGGTCTTCAACGACGAGCCCTACGTCTCCGCCGAGGTGCGCCGCAGGGTTCTCCAAGCCGCCGACGAACTCGGTTACCGGCGGAACAACGCGGCTCGGGCGCTGGCGTCCGGACGGACCCGTTCCATCGGTGTGGTCACCCTCGGGACGGCGCTGTACGGTCCCGCCTCGCTGCTCATGGGCATCGAGCGGGCCGTAAGGGACATGGGGTACGCGCTCCGGGTGGTCAACACGATGGAGGGCGACCCGGCGGGCGTCGCCGGTGCCGTGGACTCACTCCTCGATCAGGGTGTGGACGGCATCGTCATCTCGGAGCCGATCGACGAAGGCTCCGACGGCACCGTCGAAGGCGCGGGCTCCCTCCGCGTCGACGTGCCGGTTCTCGTACTCGGCGCACCACCGCTCTTCGCCGCCCCCCAGGTGGTGACGGCGGGCGTCGTGGCCGAGCTGCTGGCCCGGGTCGCCACGGAACACCTCCTGGATCTGGGTCACCTGACGGTCCATCATCTCGCTGGTCCCGGGCGCTGGTACGCCGCCCGGGACCGGCTGGAGGGGTGGCGGGCCGCACTGGCCGCACGCGGCCGGGACGCACCACCGGTCGTGGAGGGCGACTGGTCGGCGGCGTCCGGATACGCGGCGGGCCGTGCGCTGGCCTCCGACGACGACGTGACCGCGGTGTTCGCCGCGAACGACGACATGGCCATCGGCCTGATCCGCGCCCTGACGGAAGCCGGACGGCGCGTTCCGGACGACGTCAGCGTGGTCGGTTTCGACGACATCCCCGTCGCCGGCTATGTGACTCCACCCCTGACCACGGTGCGGCAGCCGTTCGACGCCGTGGCGCAGGAAGGACTCAAGCGTCTTGTGCACGCCATCGAAAACCCGAACGCGGACCCTCTCCCGGCGAGCGACCCACCGGTCGACCTGGTCGTCCGCGCCTCGACCGCGCCCCCGCCGCCCCGGACGACCCCGGGCATGGGCGACGTACGACCTGAGCACGACCTGACGTAGCCCTCCGCACCCGCTTCCTTTCCGTCGCGCACTCCCCACCCCATCCCCCGGTACAGCACGCCCTCGCCCTGCGTGCCGCCGTCTCCTACCGTTCCTAAAGACTGAGCGGGAGTAAGTCCTGTTGCCAGAACCCATGCTCAGCCGCGTGCCCCGAACGGTGTTGGGCACACTGGTCCCCCGCTTTCGCTCCGCGTCCGGCGCGCACGGATCGTGTCCGTGGTCCGGGAATGCGGGGGCGGGATTCCTCACGCCCCCGGGCGCCCGGTCCGGCCTGGGCGGTCCGATGCCCACGACGATCGCTCCGGTCGTCGTGGGGCGGTGCCGTCCGTCGCCGGATCGGGTGCCCGAGGGCGCGCCTTCCGATCGCCACCGAGGCGGCATCATGCCGCGTGGTGGCGCGCTTGGTGCTGGTGAGGGGCTTCTGCCAGTGCTGGGCGCCCCACTGGGACGTGTACGCCGGGTCAACGGCCACGATCGTGATGCCGAGTTCGGCCGCCATCGACACCAGCCGGGAGCACAGCCTGGACACCGGCATGCCGGAGATCAGCTTGCGGAACCGCTTCCGCCTGCCGTGCTTCTCCCGGGTCTTCTCCGCTGCGAAGTCCAGGTCCTCGATCGCGACACTCAGGCCGTGCCGCTTGGCCCAGTGCAGCAGGCGCACCAGCGCGTGCCGGACCTGGGCGTCGCGGTGGGTGGCTGGCCCGTCGAGGTCGTAGCAGAAGCGGCGGGGCTCGCCGACCGGGTTGCCGTGCTCGTCCAGGCGCCAGGCGGCGAGGTGATCGGCGTTGGTATCGACGCCGACCACGCCGTCCGCGACGGCAGCCGCCAGTGGCACGGTCAGAGCCGGCGGGATCGTCCACGAGGCGGTGAGGTACCAGCGCCCACGCTCCACGTCCAGGTGGATGCGGTAGGCCACGGCTCGGTTCGCCGACACCCGGTCGGCCCACTCCTCGCCCCGATGGCGGAAGGCGACCGCTCCGGTGAGGACGTACCGGCCATGCTTGGCGTTCGCCAGATGGGCGAGCGGCGCCGGGAGCCTGATGCTGACCTCCCCGTCCGGGGTGACGCGGATCGTCTCGTTCCCGAACCGCTTCCCGCTCTCGCCATCGGTCTGGAGGAACCAGCGTTCGGCCTCCCACCGCTGCCGCCATGCGGCCTCGGTGAGCTGCGCTTGTTCGAGGTTGTGCCGGTTGCGGGCCAGCCGCTTGCCGCCACGTGCCACGCGCACACGCCCGGCGTCGCGGTCAGCACGCTCGGCGGCCAGCCGGTCCTCCAGAAGGTGCAGGCGGCGGCTCTTGGCGAACCACTCCTGCCGGGAGCGGTAGCCGCCCGGCGCCCGCTTCGTCCCCTTCTCACCCACCGGCAGCGACAGCCGGTGCGCGATGGTGCGCACACCGGCCTCCAGGCCCTGGATGTGGGCGAGCTGCGCACGCCGCGACAGCGCCCACTGGTCATGCGTGGCCCTGGTGATACCGCCCGCCCACCGCGCCGAGGACTCCTCGGTCAGCGCGCGTTTGCGCCGCGCCCACGTGTCCGTGGAGTGCTCCGGCCCATCGGCACAGCGCCGCTTCAGGTCACGGGAAGCCAGCGACCCGAGATGCGCGCCGACCAGCCGCAACATCTCCTCGTCCCCAGCGGTCAGGCCCTTGAGCCGGGTACGGATCGCGACACCGGACGGGCCGAGGACGACGAACGGCGCCGACAGCTCACGCAACATGCCCACCCCGCCCCCTTCCACACACCCCGGACACGCCTGCCACCCACCCAACGACCACACCCGCGCAAAGGTCACGCATTCGATCCGGGAACCCCCGTTCCCCCGCGGAAACCGCGCACGCCGCAGCCCGCACACTCACTCACACGCGCCAGAACGCACTCATACGTACTCAACCAACAACAGCTCACAACCCCCAACACCCCAACGCATCTACGCCCCTCGGCGGGAGTTCACCGTGCCCGGAATCTTCGCCAGCAAAGCCCCTACGTCTGCCCCCATGAGCCGTCGGCTCTTCCTCACCACGACGGGAGTGGTGTCGCTGGGCGCCGCGCTGTCCGCGTGCGGCGGCAGCGGTGGCGGCACCGGCGGCGCGTCGTCCGCCAAGCCGGTCAGCCAGGCCGACATCGACAAGGCGATGAAGACGCCGACCGAGCTGACGTTCTGGACCTGGGTCCCGGACATCGAGCAGGAGGTCGCGCTCTTCGAGAAGAAGTACCCCGCGATCAAGGTCAAGGTCGTCAACGCCGGCCAGGGCGTCGCCCACTACACCAAGCTGCGTACCGCGCTGAAGGCCGAAACCGGCGCACCGGACCTGGTGCAGATCGAGTACCAGGCGATCCCCACCTTCACGATCACGGGCAGCCTGCTGAACCTGGCCCCGTACGGCGCCTCGGCACTGAAGGACCAGTTCGTCGACTGGACGTGGGGGCAAGTCAGCGGGCCCGGCGGCGAAGTCTGGGCGATCCCCCAGGACACCGGGCCCATGGGGATGCTCTACCGCAAGGACATCTTCGACCAGCACGGCATCCAAGTGCCCAGGACATGGGACGAGTTCGCGGCGGCGGCGCGCAAGCTCCACAAGGCCGACCCCGACGTCTACCTGACCAACCTCGCGGCGAACGAACCCGCCGCCTGGCACGGTCTGCTCTGACAGGCGGGCGCCAAGCCGTATACGACCTCGGGCAAGAGCACTCTCTCCATCAGCGTCGACGACGCCGTCTCCAAGAAGCTCGGCGAGTACTGGGGCGGGCTCGCGAAGGAAGGCGTCATCAGCACCGACCCCGACTTCACCGACGGGTGGTACGCCGGGTTCAACAAGGGCAAGTACGCCACCTGGCTCACCGCGGCCTGGGGCCCGGCCTTCCTGTCCGGCTCGGCCAAGTCCACCGCGGGCAACTGGCGGGCGGCGCCGCTGCCGCAGTGGGACGCCGCCAAGCCGGTCTCGGGCAACTGGGGCGGCTCCACGACCGCGGTCACCGCGTCCACCAAGAACCCGATCGCGGCGGCGCAGTTCGCCCAGTTCCTCAACAGCGACCCGGCGAGCGCCAAGATGTTCGCCACCAAGCAGTTCTTCTTCCCGGCGACCAAGGCCCTGCTCGCGGACGCGAGTTACACCGGCAGCGCGCCCGCCTTCTACGGCGGCCAGAAGGTCAACCAGGTCTTCGCCGACATCAGCGACACGGTCTCGCCCTCGTTCCAGTGGCCGCCGTTCCTCGACCAGGCGGCGACCGACTGGACCGAGACCGTCGGCAAGTCCCTCGCCGCCAAGTCCGACACCGTCGCCGCGCTCGGCAGCTGGCAGTCCCGGCTCACGACGTACGCCAAGAAGCAGGGCTTCACGGTCAAGGGGGCCTGATGACACCGGCCACCCCCGCGGCCTCCCACAAGGCCCGCTCACGCGTGGGCCGCAGCTCGGCAGGTCCGCTGTTCGTAGCTCCGTTCCTGATCCTCTTCCTCCTGCTGTTCCTCGCCCCGCTCGGCTACGCCGCCTACCTCAGCCTCTTCCAGGAACAGCTCATCGGCGGCACGGTGTTCGTCGGCCTGGACAACTACGTCACCGCGCTCAAGGACCCGCAACTCCTCCACGGCGTCGGACGCGTGGCACTGTTCTTCGTGATCCAGGTGCCGCTGATGCTGCTGCTGGCCCTGCTCTTCGCCCTCGCGCTGGACAGCGGCCTGCTGCGCCTTGCGCGCGTGATCCGGCTGGGCATCTTCGTGCCGTACGCGGTCCCGAGCGTGGTCGCCACGCTCATGTGGGGCTATCTCTACGGCCCCGACTTCGGCCCGTTCGCCCAGCTGAGCCGGAACCTGGACCTGCCGGCCCCGCACTTCCTCAGTGAGGGCTGGATGCTGGGCAGCCTGGCGAACATCGTGACCTGGGAGTTCGTCGGCTACAACATGATCATCCTGTACGCGGCCCTGCGGACCGTCCCGGACGACCTGTACGAGGCAGCCGCGATGGACGGCGCGGGCGCCTGGCGCATCGCCTGGTCGATCAAGCTCCCGGCGCTGCGGCCCGCACTGCTGCTGACCCTGCTGTTCTCGGTGATCGGCAGCTTCCAGCTGTTCAACGAACCGAACCTGCTGATGAAGATCGCCCCCGACGTCATCAGCAGCTCCTACACCGCCAACCTCTACTCCTACTCCCTCGCCTTCACCGGCCAGCAGGTCAACTACGCGGCCACGGTGTCCTTCCTCCTGGGCCTGGTCATCGTCATCGCCTCCTACGCCGTGCTGCTCACCGCGAACCGCAGGAGGGCAAAGTGACCACCACGCTGCCGAAGGCCACAACCGCACCGGCCGGCCCGGCCCCCACCGCACCGAAGCGGCGCCGGTCCGCGTCCCCCCGCCGCAGCACCCCGTTGACGATCGCCATGCTGGCGGCCCTGGCCTACTTCCTCCTCCCGCTGTTCTGGCTGCTGGTCGCCTCCACCAAGAACACCCAGGACCTGATCAACAGCTTCGGCCTGTGGTTCTCCCGCGCCCCGCAGCTGCTCGCGAACATCAGGGAGACCTTCACCCAGGACGACGGCGTCTTCGTCAACTGGCTGCCCAACACCGCCGTGTACGCCGTCGTCAGCGCCCTCGGCGCCGCCCTGCTCGCGGCCGCCGCCGGGTACGGCTTCGCCAAGTTCCGCTTCCGCGGCGACCGGGCCGCCTTCAACCTCGTACTCGGCGCCATCATGGTCCCGGCCACCGCGCTGGCGATCCCGACCTATCTGCTGTTCGCCGAGGTCGGCCTGGTCAACACCCCCTGGGCGATCATCCTGCCCTCCCTCGTCAACCCCTTCGGCCTCTACCTCATGCGCGTCTACGCAGTCGACGCCGTCCCGGACAGCCTCCTCGAGGCCGCCCGGATCGACGGGGCGGGGGAGGCGCGGATCTTCTTCCGGATCGCTCTCAGGCTGCTGGCCCCCGGCCTGGTGACCGTCCTGCTCTTCACGCTCGTGGCGACCTGGAACAACTACTTCCTGCCGCTGATCATGCTCAACGATCCGAACCTGTACCCCATCACGGTCGGCCTCTCCTCCTGGGCCGCCCAGGCGCAGAACGGCGGGGCCGGCGCCAGCAGCGACATGCTCCCGCTCGCCGTGACCGGCTCCCTGATCTCCATCGTGCCGCTCGTCATCGCCTTCCTCCTGCTCCAGCGCCACTGGCAGAGCGGTCTGGCCACCGGCAGCGTCAAGCAGTAACGCCCCCCTACTTTCCCGGAGGTTCCCTTCATGGCGGATCTGCCCGCCCGCGTCCTGTTCGGCGCCGCGTACTACCACGAGTACACCCCCACCTACGACCCCGAACTGCGGCCCGACGAACGGCTCAAGACCGACCTCGACCTGATGGCCGAGGCCAACTTCACCGTGATCCGCGTGGGCGAGTCGGTCTGGTCGACCTGGGAGCCGGAGAACGGGCGCTTCGACCTCGACTGGCTCCAGCCGGTCCTCGACGGCGCCCACGAGCGCGGCATCTCCGTCGTCATCGGCACGCCGACATACGCCGTGCCGCCGTGGCTGGCCCGCCAGTACCCGGAGATCACCGGGGAGTACGCCACCGGACAGCGCCTCGGATGGGGTGCCCGCCAGGAGGTGGACTTCACCCACCCCGCCTTCCGCTTCCACGCCGAACGGATCATCCGGAAGATCGTCGCCCGGTACGCCGACCACCCGGCGGTGATCGGCTGGCAGGTGGACAACGAACCGGGCCTGCATCTCTTCCACAACCAGGGCGTCTTCCAGCGCTTCGTCGATCATCTGCGCGACAAGTACGGGGACATCGACACCCTCAACCGCGAGTGGGGTCTGGTGTACTGGTCGCACCGGCTGTCGACGTGGGCGGACCTGTGGACACCGGACGGCAACGTCCAGCCTCAATACGATGTCGCCTGGCGAGAGTTCCAGGCCCGGCAGGTCACCGATTTCATCGGCTGGCAGGCCGACGTCGTCCGCGAGTACGTCCGCCCCGAGCAGTTCGTCACCACCTGCATCTCCTACACACGCCAGGGAGTCGAGGACGACGAGCTGTCCGCCCGGCTCGACATCGCCTCCGGCAACCCGTACTACGACATGCAGGACGGTCTCCTGCTTCCCGACCCCACGCCCGACGACCACGAGCAGAAGTGGAAGACCACCGGCGTCTGGTCGATGTACCAGACCGCGGACTGGATGTTCTCCTCCCGCCAGGAGCCGTTCCTGGTCACCGAGACCAACGCGAGCTCCATCGGCTTCGCCTGGGACAACCGCCCCGCCTACGACGGCCAGTGGCGGCAGGCCGCGTGGGCGCATGTGGCGCGTGGCGCACGGATGATCGAGTACTGGCAGTGGCAGACCCTGCGTTTCGGCGCCGAGACGTACTGGGGCGGTGTCCTGCCGCACAGCGGACAGCCCGGCCGTACGTACGCCGAACTCGCCCGCTTGGGCGCCGAGTTCGAGGCGGCCGGCCCGCTCGTCGCCGGGCTCGAGCCGGACGCCGACATCACGATGGTCTACTCGACGCCGAGCAAGTGGCTCATGCAGAAACACCCACCGCTCACCACCGCCGACGGCGACCCCGACCCCGCCGCCTACCACCGCATCTTCGACCCCTTCTACCGCGGCGCCTTCGAGGCCGGCCGCCAGGTGTGGATCGTGCACGCCCGGCACCTGCACGACCCGCGCGACCGGCAGGAGGGCCTGACACCGGAGGAGGCCGCACGCCGCCACCCCGTGCTGGTCGTACCGGGGTTGTACATCGCCGCCGACGCGACCCTCGACTGGCTCGCGGCCTATGCCGACGCCGGCGGCCACCTGGTCCTCGGCCCGCGCACCGGCTACGCCGACCACGAGGCCAGGGCCCGCCTCGAACCGGCACCCGGACGCCTCACCGAAGCCGCGGGAGTCACGTACGACGAGTTCAGCAACCTCGCACGCGACATCCCGGTCCACCCCGTGCCCGGCAGCCCGCTGCGGCTGCCGCAGGAGGCGACGGCCACCCGCTGGGCCGACGGCTTGACCGTCACCGACGCCGAGGTGCTCGCCGCATACGACCACCCGCACTTCGGCCGCTGGCCGGCGGTCACCACCCGCCGCCACGGCGAGGGCCACGTCACCTACGTCGGCACGGTCCCCGGCCGGGCCCTCGCCCGCGCGCTGGCGACCTGGCTGACACCCTCCGCACGCCACGGCTGGCGTGACCTCCCGGAATCGGTCACCGCGACGACCGGTACCTCCCCCGACGGGCGCCGCGTCCACGTCGTCCACAACTGGAGCTGGGAGCCCGCTCGTGTCTCCGCCCCCATGGCGTTGACCGACGTCCTGAACGACACGTCCGTCCTCGCGGGCACGGCGCTGGACCTCGGCGCCTGGGACGTACGCGTACTCGTCTCCTGATCCGACCTTCGTGAGCATCACCGTGGCCATCCCCGAGGAGGGGCTATGCAGAGAAGAAGACTTGGGACAGCACTGGGAACGTTCGTCGCCGGATCAGCGATGCTGGCCCTGCCCATGATCAGCGCGCAGGCGTACAACCCGACGGGCGGGATCATGTACCAGCTCGGCGATGAACCGTGCCTGAAAGGGCGGGGCAACTGCGCGGTCTACCCGAAGTCGGCACAGTTGCCGAGCGGACGGCTGGTCGCGTCGTTCGAGAAGTCCACCGTCGTACCGGAGACGGGAAGCGCCGACAGACAGACGCTCCCCGTCTACAAAAGCGACGACCACGGAACGACATGGCAGCCGCTGTCGGAGGTCAAGGCACCGGCGTACCTGTCCAGGCATCCTCGGTACGCGAAGTACACCAGCAACTGGACGAACCCGTATCTCTACGTGCTTCCGCAGGACGTCGGCAACCTGAAGAAGGGAACGCTGCTCCTCGCGAGCGTCGTGTCGGGCGACGACCTCTACTACAAGGAGCAAAAGGCAGCCGACCCGAACTGGACGCCGTCCAACGACGGAGACCGCAGTGACATGGCGATCGCCCTGTACTCCAGCACCGACGACGGCGTGACGTGGAACATCGTCAACGTCATCGCCACCGGCGGCTGGCAGGGCGGCAGCGCGGGCGCGATCGGCCGGAACGTCGCCGCCGCGAACACGTACAAGCAGGTGGATCCCCTCTGGGAGCCGTACCTGATGGTCCACAACGGCAAGCTCGTCTGCTACTACTCCGACGAGAACGACTACCTCGGCTTCGACCCGGTCACCGGCGTGCCGACCCTGGACCCCGCGAACGACACCGCTCCGGACTCGCACGGCCAGATCCTCGTCCACAAGACCTGGAACGGCCGCAGCGCGAACTGGAGCGCCCCGTCGTCGACGTCGCGGGCCTGACCCAGGACATGGGCGGCGGCAAGACGGAGATCGGAGGCGGACGGCCGGGCATGACGAACGTCGTCCCGACGACGGACGGTAAGTGGCTGCTCCCGTACGAGTACTGGGGCGGCGGGACCAACACCCGGTACGCGATAGCCGATGACCCGTTGCAGTTCTACCGCGGCTCGGTGGGCAACCCCGTCACCTCGTTGCCGGTCGACGCCGGTTCCCGTCCTCTCGCGGTGAACGGCAGCCCGGTCATCATCCGGCTCCCCGACGGGCGCCTGGTCTACAACGCCGCCGGCAGCGGCAACGTCTGGGTCAACGAGAGCGGACGCAGCGACGGCGTGTGGAAGGAGTACCAGACGACCTCGCGGGCGGGCTACAGCCGCAACCTGCAGTACGTCGCGGGCACCGGCCGCATCGCGATACTCAACAACCAGGACACGTCGACGATCGCCTACGCCGAGGTCGATCTCGGCCGCTCGGAGGGCGCCTACTACCAGCTGGTGAACCGAAAGACCGGCCAGGTGATCGGCACCGGGAACAAGACCAACGACGCGAACATCGGCAACGGAGACGTTCCTGACGTCCGCCTTGAGGACGCCGGCTCAGCGGCGAACAAGGACACCCAGTACTGGCACGTGATGACCGAGCCGCAGGGCGGCACGACGTTGCTGAACAAGTCCGGAGGCCGCGCGGCAGCCATCTGGACAGGGAACGCGACCGTCGGACAGGGGATCGGCCAGTGGGTCGACAACAGCGCCACCGGCAGCTGGAACGTCATCGAGACCGACGACGGATACGTCAAGTTCCAGGCGGCCAAGAACACCGACGTGTACTTGACCGGTGCGTCCCATGGCGCGGCGCTGACCCTGCAGAACGCGGTCGAGGACGGCTCGCAGGAGTGGCAGCTCGTCCGGCAACCATGACGCTGAACGCCGCTCAGGCCAGGGACTCGAAGTACGCCTTCTGCGCGGGGTAGTAGTGTCCTGGAATTCGGGCCGGGGCCCGCCCGTGCGAGCAGCAGCTCCAACGACCATGAGCCGGCCTCGTCCTCCATCGAGACCGCGAGACGGTGTGGCGGTTCGCACGCTTCGATCACGAGCGGGCACCAGGGCGTCGGCTCCTCGAACGCCATCTGCACGTCGGGAAATCGCTGGACATCGCCGAGACCGAAAGGTCAACGTTGGCAGCATGGCACAGGAGGAGATCTGGGACGCCGAGGCGGCCCGACGCTACGACACACCCGGCACCGGCATGTTCGCGTCCGAGGTCCTGGCACCGACCGTGGACCGCCTCGCCGAACTCGCGGGCGACGGAGCAGCGCTCGAGTTCGCCATCGGGACCGGCCGCGTGGCGGTCCCGCTCGCCGAGCGGGGGGTGCCCGTCACCGGGATCGAGTTGTCGCTGCCGATGATCCGTCAACTGCGAACCAAAACGGACGAGTCGACGATCCCTGTGATCGTCGGTGACATGGCGACCGCCGTGGCCCCCGGGGAGTTCACGCTCGTCTACCTCGTCTACAACACCATCTCCAACCTGCTCACCCAGGCCGAGCAGGTCGAGTGCTTCCGCAACGCCGCCCGCCACCTCACGCCCGGTGGCCGGTTCGTGATCGAGCTCTGGGTACCCGAGCTGCGCAAGCTCCCGCCCGGTCAGACCGCCACCGTCTATCATTCCGAGCCCGGCTACATCGGTCTGGACACCTACGACGTCCTGCACCAGCACGTCGTCTCGCACCACTTCCACTTCGACGACACCCGGCAAGCCCGGCTGGAGCGCAGTCCGCACCGCTACATCTGGCCGGCCGAACTCGATCTCATGGCTCAGCTGGCCGGATTCGAGCTCGAGTCCAGGCACGCGGACTGGACCGGCACCGAGTTCACCGCCGACGCGCGTTCGCACGTCTCGGTCTACCGCATCCCACCCACCCAGTAGCCCCCCACAGGTACAGACACCTCCTGCGCCGAGATTCTGCCCGCCGACCCGACCCACTTTTGGACCACTCACACCGGTGCGCTTTGGCCCTGTCGGCCGGGCCAAGGGTGGGGCACGGTGAGAGACCCTGGCCTTGAACCACTGTGGAGATGTCCCGTTGAATATCGCGTTCCTGCTGACCACCCTCGTGGTGGTGGTCACCCCCGGCACCGGCGTGGTGTACACCCTCGCTGCCGGGCTGTCCCACGGCCGGCGGGCGAGTGTGATCGCCGCGTTCGGCTGCACTCTGGGCGTCGTGCCGCATCTGGTGGCGACGATCACCGGTCTCGCCGCACTGCTGCATGCCAGCGCCGTCGCCTTCGAGGTGGTGAAATACCTCGGGGTCGGCTACCTGCTGTACATGGCGTGGGCGACACTGCGCGATGACGATGCGCTGGTCGTCGAAGCGGGGGCCGAGCCGCGTTCGGCGGGCCGCGTGATCGCCTCCGGGGTGCTGGTCAACCTGCTCAACCCGAAGCTGACGATGTTCTTCGTGGCGTTTCTGCCGCAGTTCGTCCCCGCGGGCGAACCAGGCTCCCTGGGAGTGATGCTCCGGCTCAGCACAGTGTTCATGCTGCTCACCTTCGTCGTCTTCGCCGCGTACGGGATGTGCGCCGCCGCCGTGCGCAATCATGTTCTGGCCCGGCCGACGCTGAGAAGGGGAATCCGCGGGGTGTTCGCCGCCTGTTTCGTGGGCCTGAGCGCGCGGCTGGCGGTGGCATGAGCATGCGTTTCCGGCACGCGGATGCCATCTGGCGCGACTATCCCGAACTCACCGCCGGCGCACTGTGCGCCATCGGCGTCGGGCCCGCCGCGGACGTCGGCGAGCGGGTGGCTGCGTGGACGGCCCGCGCCGCGGACCGGCTGGCCGACGCCACCGAGGGCGCCTTCCCCGAAGTGCTCGCCTGGCGGCGGGCGTTCGCCAGGATGGGGCTCAGGCCGACGCAGTACCGGTGCGCCGCGGAGGCGCTGCTGCGGCGGCTGCGCAAGGAGGGAGCACTGCCACGCATCCACCCGGTGGTCGACCTGTGCAACGCCATCTCGGTGGCGTATGCCGTCCCGGTGGCGGTCCTGGACGCCGACCGCATCGCGGGACCGCTGCTCGAGGTCCGCTACGCCGTCGGTGACGAGCACTACACGGCCTTCGGCGGCGGAACCGAGCATCCCGCGCCCGGCGAGGTGACCTTCGCCGACTCCGCCGGACGGGCCCACGCCCGCCGCTGGACCAACCGGCAGAGCGGCCACTCGGCGGTCGGTGAGCACACCAGCCGGATCCTCGTGGTGGCCGAGGCGATGCACGAGGGCGGCGCGCAGGCCGTACCGGAGCTGCTGAAGACGCTCGCCGAGGAACTCGCCGCACACTGGCCCGTCGACCCCGTCACGGCCGTCCTGACCCCGCTCACACCGGAATTCACGTTCGGTGACCGGGTCCGGCCGACGCTCGGGTGAGACCGCGGCCGATGCCACGATGGGCCAAGTGAGCAGCAGGAACGGGACCGGAGAGGGCAGCGGGATGGCAGAGGTGCCGGCGGACGACAGGTCTGCCGTGTACGGCTCCGACTTCCTGCAGCTGGACGCGCGAGAGGCGCCCGCAGGCGGCAAGGCGGACTGGCTGGCGGGGCGGCTGCGGCAGGCGATAGCGGACGGCCGGCTGGCGGTGGGCAGCAGGCTGCCGCCCACCCGGGTCCTCGCCGCCGAACTGCGCCTGTCGCGCGGCGCGGTCACCGAGGCGTACCGGCAACTGACGGAGGACGGCCATGTCGAGGGGCGCCGCCGCGGCGGCACGGTCGTGGTGGCCGCCCCCCTCGCGCCACCAGCAACACCCGCACGGACGAGGCCGCCCGGCACACCCGGCCCGCTCCGCGACGGCGGCGGCGAGCGGAGCGCCCCGGCGGGCACGCTGTTCGCCCGCACGCCCGGTGCTGACGTCTTCGACGCGCTGCGCGCCGCCCACGCCCGTGTCGACTTCACCCCCGGCCAGCCCGACCTTGCCGCCTTCCCCCGCGCGGCCTGGGTGCGTGCCGAACGGGCCGTACTGGCCGAGTTGTCCGTCGACCGCCTCGGCTACGGCGACCCGCGCGGCGCCCCGCGGCTGCGCCGCGCCGTCGCCGACTGGCTGGCACACAGCCGCGGCATCCGAGTGGAGCCGGACGAGGTGCTGATCGTCGCCGGCACCGCACAGGCGCTCACCCTGCTCCACCCCGTACTGCGCGCAGACGGCATCGACGGCGTGGCGGTGGAGGACCCGGGCTCGCTCGGCACCCGCCAACACCTGCAGAACGGAGGCCTGGCCACCCCACCGGTACCGGTGGACGACGACGGCGTCCGCGTCGACGCGCTGCACGCGAGCGCAGCGCGCGCCGTCCTGCTCACCCCCGCCCACCAGTTCCCCACCGGTGTGGTCACCAGCGGCGAACGGCGCCGCGAGCTGCTGCACTGGGCGCAGGACGGCGGACTGATCCTGGAGGACGACTACGACGCGGAACACCGCTACGACCGGCCGCCGGTGCCCGCGCTGCGCGCACTGCTGGCCGACCAGGTCTGCTACATGGGCAGCGTGTCCAAGCTGCTCGCGCCCGCCCTGCGGATCGGCTGGATGGTGCCGCCGCCCCGCTACCGCGACGCTCTCACCGACGCGAAACGCTTCGCCGACCTGGGCAACGCCGTGCTGCCGCAGCTCGTTCTCGCCCACCTGATGGAGTCCGGCGCCCTCGACAGGCACCTGCGGCTGCTGCGCGGCCGGCACCGCCGCCGCCGGGACGCAATGATCGACGCCATCACCGCACACCTGCCGGGCGCACATGTGCACGGCGCGGCGGCCGGCCTCCACCTGACCATTACTTATGCGCCCGAGGTCCCCGACACCGAACTCGCCGCCGCGGCCCTGGCCCGGGGCGTGAAATGCCAGCCGCTGTCATGGCACCGGCAACAGCCCGGCCGCCCCGGCCTCGTCCTCGGCTATGCCGCGAGCCCGACGGGCAGCATCGCCGAAGGAGTGGCGGCGATCGGCGAGGCGCTGCATGAGCTGGCCTGAACGTCAGTCTCTAGGAACGGTTCCTGCGGGCTGACCGAGTGCTTCCGTTCTCGGCCTGCGGTGTCGGGAGTCTCGCCCCCGCCTGCGGTCCATCTCACGCCATTCCGGGCGCAGCCCGGTCAGGTTCGTGGTGAGGAAGTACGTGACCCCGCCGGCCAGCAGGACCGGTACCAGCCCGACGGCTGCTACGGCTGCCCCGGCGATCAGACCGCCGAGCGGGATACCGGACCAGGCCAGCGAATCGCCGAGCGCGTTGACCCGACCCAGCATCGGGCGCGGCACCCGCTCGAAGAGGACGGCCCCGATGATCGGGTTGAGGAAGCCTGCGCCGAGCCCGCTGACGGCGAACACGGCCAGCACAACGCCCATCGGCGCCTCGGAGGCGAGGACCAGAAACCTTGGCGCCCCTGCGAACAAGAACCCGATGAAGAACACCGCCCGACGCCGAATCCGGTGCGCAACCGCTGCCGCCAGCAGGCTCCCACCGATCGCTGCGGCTCCCGCCATGCTGCCCATCAGGCCAATGGCTGCCGGCCCCTTGCCGGACTCTTCGGCCCAGACAGGGATGAGCACCGTGCTGAAAGCCGCGTCCAGCAGGTTGGTGATCCCGACCATGACGATGAGGGCGAGGAGCAGCGGGTCGCCCCGCAGGAAAGTAAAGCCCTCGCCGAATCGTCGCCATTAGCCCGGCTCCTCCGTCTCCCCGTCCGGCAATGAGGACGGCGCGAGTACCTGTCCCATGTCCCTGGGCAGCGCCAGTGCGATTATCAACGATCCGCTCGCAAAGCAGACCGCGTTGACAACCAAACCCGTCAAAGGACCGAGCACCGCCGCCAAGGAGCCACCGGCCACCGGGCCGACGGTGGAAGCAAGCCGCTCGATCACACCGGACAGGCCTGTGGCACGCTCCAGCGGCACCCGACTGCGGTCGGCCGCCTCCGGCACCATGACCTCTTTCGCGAGGTCGCCGGGGCCGCGCGCCGCGCCGATCAGAGCGACAAGGACGAGGAGCAGCGGAAAGGACAGCAGGCTCAGGCCGTGGAGCAGGGGAACGACGGCGGCGGCCGTCGCGCTGCCCAGGTCGGTGGTCCAGGAGACAACGCGCGGGCCCACCCGGTCCACCAACGGCCCAGTGAGCGCCTTGACCACGACATACGGGGTCATCTCGCAAAAAGCAACCAGTCCCGTCTGGGTGGCGCTACCGGTGGTGACCAGCACGAACCAGGGCAGCGCGATGCCGGAGATCCGCGTGCCGGTCAGCGACACCGCCATGGCCGCGAGAACGCCGCCGAGCGGCCGTAAGCTGCGCGCACCAGCTATGCCGTCCGCACCGGGGGCGGCTTCCGTCACGGGCTCTCCATTCTGGGCGGAGTCGCCGACGGGACGGACGCGTCCGGCTCGGGCAGGAGATGGGTGATCACGGAGAACCGCTCGGCACCCTCGGGCGCCTGCGCCGCCCCCTCCGGCGTGTCCTGACGGTAGCGGGTGATGACTGCCCGCAGTTCCTCGTACAGCGCTGAAGCCTCCTCGGGGGTCAGGCGCAGAGCCCAGTCGCTCATGTCGAAGGTGTCCCGCCATGCGCGAGGCATCGTCTGGAGTTCGTTCAGCGCCCGCTGCGTGCGAACGGTGTAGGTGGCAGCGACGGACTGCAGGTAGGCCAGGGCGGCCTCAGGCTCCCGTTCGGCCAGGTCGTGGTCGTTGAACCAGGTCCTCCGATGCACCGAACGCCACCAGCGCTCTCGCGCGTTGCCGCGTTCCGAGTCCTCCTCGACGAGACCGGCCGCCCCCAGTTGACGCAGGTGGTAACTGGCCGTGCCGGAATTGACGCCCAGCCGCTCCGCAAGCCGGGTGGCCGTCGACGGGCCGTGCTTGCGCAGCAGTCCGACCAACTGCACCCGTACCGGGTGCGCGAGGGCACGCAGCCCTTTGGCATCCAGAACAACCGTGTCCGCATCGGGGGTTGTGACCTGGGGCCACTCACTTGGTTCCGTCACACCCACGCACACTAGACCGCAAAGAGTTCTTCGCACAGACTTCTTCGCGAAGATTTCTTTGCGGTTGTGGGGCCGTGCGGCGTGACCGTTCATCAACTCGCCAACAACTTCAGCGCATGCGGGAGAGCAGGTCCTGCATGGCCCCGGCGAGGGTGAAGCGCTTGGGTTGATCAGAGTGCCCCGAAATCCCTCATGGTGATGCGCTCAGACGCGCCGTGTCACCCCGGCGCTCGGCGGCACCGCAGCATCCGGCGCAGCGGCGCATGCTGTGGCGGTCGGTTGTCGCGCTCGACCACGTGCTCTATGGCGTGGTGGCCGGGCGCCTCGCTCCTGAACCCGCGGTCGCCATCCGCACGGCCGACGCGGTCGACGACGAGGATGACGGCGCGGGCCGATAGGCCCGGCCCAGCCACCTCTCCCTAAGCGTTCCCGGTCGCTGCCCGCGCCTGGGTGCCCTCTGTCCCCCTGATGAGCCCAATTCCGCCGCGCTGGCCGGGTATGCATGCGTGAGGAATGTCATGGTGTGGGAAGAGTTAGGCAGATATGCGGATCGGAGGAGGCGGAATGCCGCAGGCCGAAGTCGACGATGACGTCGCGTGCGCTGTCGCAGCAGCGAGTACGGCCGTGCCCCCACAGTGCCCAGGGCGTGACTTCGATCAGTTGAGCGCGGTCGCCGAGGCCGTCCTGTACGAGGGCTACCTGCTCTACCCCTACCGCCGTTCGTCGTCCAAGAACCGGGTGCGCTGGCAGTTCGGCGTGCTTTTCCCCCGTGACTGGGTGGAGCGGGAGGGCCCCGTCACTCCCGGGATCTCGGGGTCTGCCGACTCGTGGTACCAGCAGACCGAGTGCCTGCTGCGGGTCCGGCAGCCGGAGGCTGTGGTGCGCGTGCGGGTGCGGTACCTGCAGTTGCAGCACAAGCAGGTGGAGGAGGCCGGCCGGGACGGGAGGCACCGTCCGGTCGAGTCGCTGCGCATGGACGACAGCACGGTGCACCTGACCTTCGACGAGGCGGTACCGCGCGAGACGGACCTCGTCGTACGCCTGGAGGACCTGCTCGGGCAGGAGCCCGCCTTTCCGGTCGGCGCGCCCGCCGGAGAGGAGATGGAAGAGCTCCCCGGGGGCGCCGGGCGCGTGGTACGGCGGCGCGCCACCGTGCGCGCGAGCACAGCCGTCGTCGCCGAGCAGCTCGGGGACGACGTCTGCCGTCTTCGGATCCGTACCGAGAACACGGGACCGGCACCGGACCCGCGGGCCGTTCGCGACGAGGCGCTGCATGGCGCGCTCATCGCGACGCACACGCTCGTCGGCGGCGACGGCGTGGAGTTCATCTCGCTGATCGACCCGCCGGCGGATCTGCTCGGACCCGCCCGAGCGTGCCACAACGCGTTTACGTTCCCCGTCCTCGGCGGACCACCGTCCGAGGACGCCCCGGGTGAACACACCTCCACCGGCGCCCGGGGCGGAGCCTGCGGCCCCACCCTCATCTCCTCGCCGATCATCCTGCCCGACAACCCGCAGGTGGCACCCGAGAGCCCGGGCGACCTGCACGACGCCGCGGAGATCGACGAGATCCTGACGCTGCGCACGCTGTTGCTGACCGACCAGGAGAAGCGCGAGGCGCGGGCCACCGACCCGCGTGCCGCCCAGATCCTGGACCGGGTGGAGACCATGCCGCCGGAGGTCTTCGCCCGACTGCACGGCACCATCCGATCGCTGACCCCTGCCACGCCGCCGGACCCCGCCCCGCTCTCGTCGACCGCCGCACCCACGACTTCACCCGGGCCCGCGTCCGCCCCCACGGCCGACCGGCCCGCATGGTGGCAGGAGGGCGCCGACGACGGTCTGTCCCCTACGACCGACACGGTGCCGATCGACGGCGTACCGGTGGGCGGCGGCAGCCGGGTACGGCTCCGCCCGCGGGGCCGGGGTGCCGACGCCCAGGACATGTTCCTGGCCGGGCGGAGCGCACGGGTCACGGCCGTCTTCCACGACGTGGGCGGCAGCGTGCACCTCGCCGTGACGCTGGACGACGATCCCGCGGCCGAACTGAACAGCTGGTACGGCCGCTTCCACTACTTCCGGCCCGACGAACTCGAGCCCCTGGAGCCCCTGGTGTCCCCCAACGCCGTGGGTCGGGCAGAGCCGCTCGAGCCGTCCCGGCCGCCGCAAGAGCGGCCGACCAGCCGGCCGGCGGGCCGGGGGACCGGACGGTCCGATGAACGGGCCTGAGATGCCGGCACTGGACCAACGGATGGTCGACCGGCTGTTCCCCGGGCTGTCCGAGGGCGCGACGCCGGCAGAGCGGATGACCCACCCGGTCGCCGCGCAGCTGCTGCCCGACGGTGCGGAGTTGACCGACGACCGCCTCGGCGGACGGACCGCACCGGCCCGGCCGCACCCTTACGCCCAGGACCGTCCGCCCGCGCTCGCCGGGCCGGTGACCGCGGCGCACAACCGACTCGGGGACCGACTGCACCGGAGGCCCACGACATGACCATCGACAGCGGCACGCACGACGTTGCCACCGAGCCGAGCCGCGCCGAGGCGCGCAAAGGCTTCGAAGAGATCACCATCCTCTGGATTTCCGAGGGGATGAGCTGCGACGGCGACTCGGTGTCGTTCACCGCGGCCGGCCAGCCCGCGATCGAGGACCTGGTCCTGGGACTCATCCCGGGCCTGCCGAAGGTGAACCTGCACAACAAGGTGCTCTCACCGAGCCTCGGCGGTGAGGACTTCCTCGCTCCGTACCGCGCGGCGATCCGCGGCGAGATCTCGCCGTTCATCCTGGTCATCGAGGGCTCGATCCCCAACCAGAACATCATCGAGGGCGACGGGTACTGGACGTCGTTCGGCAACGACCCGGAGACCGGTGAACCGCTGACCCTCAACTGGTGGATCGACCGGCTGGCCCCGAAGGCGTGGGCGGTGGTCGCCGCAGGCACCTGCGCGACGTACGGCGGCATCCACGCGATGGCGGGCAACCCCACCGGCAGCATGGGCCTGGCCGACTACCTCGGCTGGGACTTTCTGGCGCAGAGCGGCCTGCCGATCGTCAACGTCCCCGGCTGCCCGATCCAGCCGGAGAACTTCATGGAGACCCTGGTCTGGGTCCTCTACCACGCGGCCGGGGCCGCCCCGCCGCCCCCGCTGGACCAGATGCTGCGCCCGCAGTGGCTGTTCGGGAAAACCGTGCACGAGGGCTGCGACCGCGCGGCGTACTACGAGCAGGCCGACTTCGCCCGGGACTACAACTCCCCCAAATGTCAGGTGAAGGTGGGCTGCTGGGGACCCGTCGTCAACTGCAACGTGCCCAAGCGCGGCTGGATGGCGGGGATCGGCGGATGCCCGAACGTCGGCGGCATCTGCATCGGCTGCACCATGCCCGGCTTCCCCGACGCGTTCATGCCGTTCATGGACGAGCCGCCCGGCGGCAGCTTCTCCTCCCTCATGGTCAAGCCCTACGGGGCTTTCATCCGACGGATGCGCGGCATCACCAACGCCGTCGTCAACCGCGAGCCGAAGTGGCACCACAACAAGCCGGTGCTCACCTCCGGCTACAACCCCTACTGGCGCCCGTGACCTGTGGCCCGGCACCCCCATGCCGGGCCGCATCCCCCGCAGCACTCATCCCCGTCCAACGCATCGAGCAGCGAGAACAGGAACGCACATGACCACAACCGAGGACCGGAGCCGGGCCGCCGAGCGCAAACCTCCGCAGATCGTGGACATGTCCTGGGACCCGATCACCCGGATCATCGGCAACCTCGGCATCTACACGAAGATCGACTTCGCCAACCAGGAAGTGGTGGAGTGCCACAGCACCTCGTCCCTCTTCCGCGGCTACTCGGTGTTCATGAAGGGCAAGGATCCGCGCGACGCGGGCTTCATCACCTCTCGCATCTGCGGCATCTGCGGCGACAATCACACCACGTGCTCCAACTACGCCCAGCAGATGGCCTACGGCGTGAAGACGCCGCCGCTGGCGGAACACATCATGAACCTCGGCGAGGCCGCCGAGTACATGTTCGACCACACGATCTTCCAGGACAACCTCGTCTTCGTCGACTTCTGCGAAGCGATGGTCAAGGCCACCAACCCGAGCGTGCTGGCCCGCGCCGAACGGACCGCGGCACCCCGCGGGGACATCCACGGCTACCGGACCATCGCCGACATCATGCGCGCCTTCAACCCCTTCGAGGGTGAGGTGTACAGGGAGGCCCTGAAAGTCAGCCGCATCACCCGCGAGATGTTCTGTCTGATGGAGGGGCGCCATGTCCATCCGTCGACGATGTACCCCGCCGGCGTCGGCACGATGCCGCAGCCGAACACCTTCACCGACTACCTGTCGCGCCTGACGAAAGTCATCGACTTCGTCAAGGAGGCTGTGGCGCTGAACGACGACGTCTTCGACTTCTTCTACGAGGCGCTGCCCGGCTACGAGGAGGTGGGCCGCCGCCGCATCATGCTCGGCTGCTGGGGCGCCTGGCAGGATCCGGCCGTCGTCGACTACCGCTACGAGAACATGAACGACTGGGGCAAGGCCATGTACGTCACCCCCGGCATCATCCTCGACGGCGAACTGGTCACCAACAACCTCGTCGACATCAACCTCGGCTTGCGCATCCTGCTGGGCAGCTCCTACTACGAGGACTGGGAGGGCCAGGAGCCCTTCGTCACCCACGACCCGCTCGGCAACCCGGTCGACATGCGCCACCCGTGGAACCAGACCACCGTGCCGGTGCCCCAGAAGCGCGACTTCGACGCCAAGTACAGCTGGGTGATGAGCCCGCGCTGGTACCACCAGGACAGCGACTCCCACCTCCCCCTCGACACCGGCGGCGGCCCGCTCGCCCGGCTGTGGTCCACGGCCCTGAGCGGCCTGGTCGACACCCCGTACGTGAAGGCCACCGGGCACAGCGTGCGGATCTCGCTGCCGAAGAGCGAGAAGCTGCCGGAGACGACACTGGAGTGGCACATCCCGAAGTGGAGCAACACCATCGAACGGGACCGCGCCCGGCCCTACTTCGTCGCCTACGCCGCGGCCATGGCCCTCCAGTTCCTGGAGGAGGCGATGCAGATGATGCGAGCCGGCGAGACGAAGGTGTTCCAGGACTTCGAGGTGCCCGACGAGGCCATCGGCGTCGGCTTCCACGAGGCGGTGCGCGGGGTCCTCTCGCACCATCTGGTGATCAAGGACAAGAAGATCGCCAACTACCACCCGTACCCGCCGACCCCCTGGAACGCCAGCCCGCGCGACAGCTACGGCACCCCCGGCCCATACGAGGACGCCGTCCAGGGCCAGCCCATCTTCGAGGAAAACGGGCCGGAGGACTTCAAGGGCGTCGACATCATGCGCACCGTGCGCAGCTTCGATCCCTGCCTGCCCTGCGGTGTTCACATGTACCTGGGCAAGGGGAAGACGCTCACCACGATGCACTCCCCCACCTATGGGGCGTCCCATGGCTGAGCCCGGCCGCGCGGCGGTCGCGGAACCGCGTGATGGCGCCGGTCCGGCCCCCCGGCTGGACGACGGCGAGGTGGCGGCGCGGATCGCCCGCATCGACGAACTGCTGGAGAAGGTGCAGATCGCGCCCGGGCCCATGGCGCAGGCGGCCGTCGAGGCTGTCCGTGTGCTCACCGAGGTCTACGGCGAGGCGCTGGCCCGGGTCCTGGACCACGCGGACGCCGCCCTGGCCGGGCGCCTGGCCGAGGACGAACTCCTCGACCACCTGCTGGTGCTGCACGACCTGCACCCCGAGCCACCCGAGCGCCGCGCCGCCCGCGCCGTCGAGCGGCTGCGGCCCGTCGTGCAGGAGCGCGGCGGTGACGTGGCACTGGACGCTGTCGAGGGACCTATCGCCCGCGTGCGGCTGCGCACCGCCGGATGCGGCTCCGGATGCGGCTCGGCCTCCTCCGGGGTCGAGGAAGCCGTCCGGGAGGCCGTGCTCGCCGCGGCGCCGGAGCTGACGGCGGTCGAAACAGTGCCGGAGACGGAGTCCCGGCCACCCGCGTTCGTCCCCGTCGACTCGCTGCTGCGTCGGACCGCCCGGCCACAGGCGGCGACATGAGCGCCGGCGGCGCCCTGGCCGCGCTCATCCGCTCCTCCGCCGACCGGCGGACAGGTGGCCCCGAGGAGCGGTGCGAGCTGTGCGCCGCGCCGCTCGCGGACGACCACCGGCATCTGTACGACACCGGCCGCGAGGAGGCGGTGTGCACCTGCCCGGCGTGCTCGTTGCTGTTCGCGGAGAACGGAGCGGGTGACAGCCAGTACCGGCTGATCCCGCAGCGGCGGCGGAAGCTGCCGCCGATCGAGACCGGGCCACTCGGAGTGCCCGTCGGGCTGGCGTTCTTCGTGCCCCGCGAGGACGGCACGGTCGTCGCGCACTACCCGAGCCCGGCGGGGGCTACCCGGTGGGAGGTGGATGCCTCGGCATGGCAGGAGGCGGTGGCGCGGTGTCCGGATCTCGCAGGCGTGGTACCCGGGGTCGAGGCACTGTTGGTGAACACCGCCCGAGACCTGCGACACCACTGGATCGTGCCGGTCGACGAGTGCTTCCGGCTGGTCGCTCTCGTCCGCCGGGAGTGGCGGGGGCTGTCCGGTGGCGGCCGGGTCTGGCCCGCCGTCGAGGAGTTCTTCGCCGGGCTGGCCGAACGGCCGTGACCGGCGGCGACCGGGGCCGCCACCGCGGCCCCGCGGTAGAGCACCAAGGGAAAGGAGCACGGCATGGGCACGATCAAGGTCGGCAGGCCCCAGGCGAAACCCACCACGCCCACTCACGTCAGGGGCCTCCACCAGGGCAACAGGGGTCCACGTCACCACCAGACCGGGCATCACCCGGACGGTACCGCCGACGCGCGCCGCTCCACCGGGATCCACTGGAAGCGGCACAACAGGGTCATGGAGAGCATGCCGAGCATCTCCCCGGGCTGATCCCGGCGGACGGGCACGGCACGAGGAACACGAGCGAGCAGGGAGCGGCGATGAACGCCAAACGGATTCTGATGGCGGAGGCGGCGGTGCTGGGCGGAGCGGCCCTGGCGCTGCTGATCGCGGAGTTCCCGGGAATCGTGCGGGAGGTCCGGCTGTGGCGCATGGCCGGCTTCCGCCCCGGCCCCGGCAACCCCCTCCGAGCCAAGCGTGCATGAGCTGTCGATCAGGACCGCGATCGTGGAACTGGCGGGCGGACGGGGCGGAGTCCGTCTCGGCTGTCACCGTACGGGTCGGCGAGCTGGCGGGTGTGGTGCCCGAGGCCCTCGACTTCGCCTTCGAGGTGGCCCGTGACGGCACCGCCCTCGCCGCGGCCCGGCCCGTCGTCGAGCTCCGCCGACGCCCTTGACGGCGACGACCCGCCCGGCGGCCGACAACCCGCGGGCCGCCGCCAGTGCATCCGCTCCCACGCCGAGCGGACGTCGGTAGCGGCCGCGGGCACCAGGCGCAGCCGGGCCCGCAGTCGGGCGTGGAAACACCGGTCGCCAGGGGCGGCGTGCTCCCCCGGCAGGCGGGACACTTCGGGAAGTCCGCCATGGTCGTGGCGGCCCGGTCGTACGGCATGGCCATGGCGATGGTGAAGCGGGGACCACGGTGGGTGCAGGTGACGTACGGGTGCCGATAGCGGCGGTCGGTGGGCGTGGCCCCGACCGCAGACGGGCCGGGCGGTTCGGAGCGGACCGGTACGGTCTGGCCGCGGACCGCTACCGATGCTGCGTCCCGCCGACCGCCCCGGGGGAGACCGGCCGTGCACGGCGTTGCCCACGCCCGCCACCAGGAGCCGGGCCGGGGGGAGGGCTTACCGGCTGCCTCCGTTGACCGGTTCGCCGACCAGAGCCAGCGGCCGGGCCAAGCCGCTCGGCGTCTTGCGGACGAAGGCGGAGCGCAACGCGTGGTAAGGGGCGGCGGGATCGAAGAAGATGCCGCGCATACGGGCCAGTTCCTCCTGCTGGTACTCCGCGAGCGGCTGTGCCGCCTCGTCGCGTCGACGTGCCGCCTCCTTGGCCGCGATCCGCCGTCCGAGGTCCGGGGCGGCGGCGAGCGCGGTCGCCAGCCGGTCCACCTCGGCGGTGAAGTCCTGCGCGGGGACCGGCACCAGACGGTCCACCAGTCCGATGTCGGCGGCCGTCGCGGCGCTCACCGGTAGGGCCTGGGTCGTCAGCTGCTCGGCCGTCTCGGGGCCCACCCGGCGCGGCAGCGTGTACGTCCAGAACTCCGACCCGTACAAGCCCATCCGCCGGTAGTGCGGATTGAGGACTGCGCCGGTGCGGCACCACACCTCGTCGGCGGCGAGGGCGAGCATGGCACCACCCGCGGCCGCGTTGCCGCCGAGCGCCGCGACCACCAGCCGGTCGGTGGTGTGTAGCACCGCCTCGACCAGGTCGTTCATGGCGATGAGGTTGGTCCAGGACTCCGCGGCCGGGTCGGCGGATGCCTCGATGACGTTCAGGTGGATGCCGTTGGAGAAGACGTCGCGGGTACCCCCGAGCACCAGCACCGAGGTGGGGCGGGCGAGCGCGTACCGGTACGCGGCGAGCAGCCTGCGGCACTGGTCGGTGCTCATGGCCCCGCCGGGGAACGAGAAGGCCAGGAACCCGATGTCGCCGCGCTGCCGGTAGCGGATGTCGGTCCAGGTCCGCCGTCCGGGGGCGGGCTCGAGCGGGGCCGCCACCTCCGGAAGCCACGGCGGCCGGTCACCGGCGTGCCGGAGGGGGCCGTCCTCCGGCGACCGGACGCCGTACATGCCGCCCTGTGGGTGGGACAGAACCGCGATCGAGGCGAGCACGGAGGCCGCCGGGCGCCGGAAGGGTGCCGGATCACCGGAGGCCTTGCGCGGTCTGAGCTCGGGAATCCAGACCGCGCCGTCCCGAGTGGCCCGGCACACCGCACCCGCGCGTGTGGCGAGCAGTTCTCCGGGGCGTCCGCGCAGTTCGTCCTCGATGTACCCGCCGTGCAGGAACATCTCCTGGCCGAGGAGTTCGTCGAGCACCCCCGGCTGCGAGTCGGCCCCGCGCAGCTTGCGCAGCACTGTCTCGGTGCTGTCGCCCTCCCAGTCGATCCGCCGCAGTTCCTGGCGGAAGGGGTCGCGCCAGACCACGTGGACCGAGGGGTCGCTCTGCGGCTGCGGTTTGAACGAGCTGTCGCCGTACCGCCGCACGGCCAGCAGGAGCGCAGTGACGGCGGCATCGGAGACCTCGTTGCGGTACAGGTCGCTCTTGCCCACCGGCGGCACCTCGAACGGCACCGCCGCCCAGACCGGGCCCGCGTCCATCGCCGCCTCGGCCTGCAAAACCGTTACCCCCCACCGCGGCGCGTCCTCGGCGATGGCCCAGTCCAAGGATGACGGACCGCGGTCCCCGGGCGGCCCCGGGTGCACGATGAGGCAGCTGTGCTCGCGCCAGACGTCCTCGGGCAGTGCCGTCTTGAGCATCGGCGCAATGATCAGCTCCGGGCGTACCTCGCCTACCGCAGTGCGGATCGCGGCCGCGCCGTGGGAGGCGAGTACGGCGTCCACCCGGTGCCCCAGGTCGGACAGTTCGGCGTACACGCGCTGGGACAGGCTGTTGAACGCGCTCGCGACGAGGAGAATGTCCATGACGGGGCAGTGTCGCCAGTTCGGTCGATGCCCGGAAGGATCCTCGCGGCGTTTCTCCGCCTCCGCCCGGGCTGTTCCTCCATCCGGTCGCCCTCTGCTGCCCGCCGGGAGCCACCCATCTGTCGCCGCTGCTGCTGCCTGCCCGGCCGGCCGCACGGCGCAGGAACGTCGACTTCCGGCTTCCCGGCAATGGTCGACCACCGGCAACAGCCATCCGCAAAATTGACAACGGGAACAAGCATTTAGTAGGGCTTTGTTAGGTACCCCGATTGATCATCGTCAGGTAGATTGTGATGTTCTGTCAGGTGTGACACCTGAGGAGATGGAGACGGTCCGCCCGCGCCTGGAGGCGTTCGCGGCGGAGATGCTCGGTTCGCTGGCGCGTCGGGACCAGCGGGCCAAGGGCGAGCTGTATCTGCGCGGGCTGATGCTGGACGGCAAGCGCAAGTCCATGCAGCCGATGGCCGAGCGCCTGGGCGTGGACCACCAGCAGCTGCAGCAGTTCGTCTCATCGTCCACCTGGGACTACTCCAAGGTCCGTGAGCGGCTGGCCCGTTGGGCTGCCGCGCACATTTCTCCCGAGGCGTACGCGATCGATGATGTCGGCTTCCCCAAGGACGGCTACGACTCACCGGGGGTGGCGCGGATGTACTGCGGCGCCCTGGGTAAGCGCGGCAACTGCCAGGTCGGCGTCAGTGTGAACCTGGTCAGTGACCGTGCGTCATCGGCTGTCGACTGGCGCCTGTTCCTGCCCGAGAGCTGGGACGACACCAAGTACGGCGAGGACGCGCTGATGGCCGAGGCGATCCGGCGCCGCCGCGCCAAGGCGGGAATCCCGGACACCGAGCGGCACCGGGAGAAGTGGCGCCTGGCGCTGGACATGCTCGACGAGGTGCGCGACAACTGGGAGTTGCCCGACCTTCCGGTCGCCGCCGACGCCGGATACGGCGACGCCACCGGCTTTCGCGAGGGCCTGACCGAGCGCGGCCTGACCTACGCGGTCGCGGTCAAAGCCACCACGACCGCGCACCCCGGCAATGCCACACCCCAACGCCCGCCGTACTCCGGGCAGGGCCGCCCTCCCGTGTCCGCCTACCCCCAACCGCACACCACCCTGCGCGCCCTGGCCCTGGCCGTCGGCCGAGCGGCCACCCGCACCGTCACCTGGCGCCAGGGCAGCAAGGCCACCAGACGCAACCCGAACGCCGAGATGCGCTCGCAGTTCCTGGCCCTGCGGGTCCGACCGGCCAACCGCACCATCCGCCGCGCCGCCGACGGCTCCCTGCCCGACTGCTGGCTGCTCGTCGAGTGGCCACCCGACTCCGCCGAGCCAACCGACTACTGGCTCTCGACGCTTCCCGCCGACACCCCACTGCGCGAACTGGTACGAATCGCCAAGATCCGATGGCGAGTTGAGCACGACTACCGCGAGCTCAAGGACGGTCTGGGCCTGGACCACTTCGAGGGCCGCAACTACCTCGGCTGGCACCGCCACGTCACCCTCGCGTCCCTCGCCCAGGCCTTCTGCACCATGCTCAGGCTCGACCCAAAAGCCCCTGCGCCGGCCTGACCCTCTACGCGGTCCTCCGCGAACTCCAGGCCCTCCTGGCCACCTGGACCGGCGCCTGCTCGATATGCGGCCAACCCGCACCAGCACCCGAACCCCACCACAGGACCTAACAAAGCCCTATTAGGGAAGTGCCGGAATAGGTACCCATAATTGGGATATCCCGGCGGGCGAGTAACACGGCGGCACCGGCATGGCGCAGACATACGGGGGCGGGCAAACGGCCCGTCCGCCCGACGACCGATCGCGTGTCTCTGCAAGTGGGACATCGTGTCGGTACGGGCGTTTTCCCCCAGCAATACGTCGGATGGGACTTCTTGTGCGCAGTACTGACCCGGTTTCCGGATACCGGACCTACGACCAGCAGCAGAGCGGCTCAACCCGCTCCGACCAGGGCGAGGTCACCTCACGGCGGGTGGCCCTGGCCGTCTGCACCATCGTCGATATCGCCGCCGGATTCCTGCTCCTGTGGATCCTGCTCTATCTGCTCGACGCCAACCAATCCAATGTCTTCGTCGAGTTTGTGCACGGAACGGCCGATTGGCTGGCGTGGTGGTCACAGGATATTTTCACAATGGACACAGAAGGTCTGCGTACCATCCTCAATTACGGTCTGCCGGCCGCCATGTATTTGCTGATCGGCCACGGGATCGCTGCGCGGCTGAACCGTGCATGAGGCAGTCCGGTCCCTTTCGAGGGCGAGGGATCGGCGGGTGGCTGCTGCCGGGTGGCGCCGGCAAGCGAGCGTCGGACGGGAAGCGGTCCGGATGGAGAGAGCAGGATGACGTCGCCACACCACGACGACTGGGCCGGCGGCCACGCGTCCCACCCCGCCCCGTCCAGTCGGGGAAACCCGGCGGGCCACGGACGCAGCCCCTTGGTGCGCCCGTACGCCATGACCCGCGGCCGGACCCGGACTCGCTATGAACTGGCCATCGAGGCCCTGGTGCACACCACTGCGGAACCTGCGCAGCTCAACGACCAGCTGCCCGAGCATCGCAGGATCTGCCAGCTGTGCCGGGAGGTGCGGTCCGTCGCGGAGATCTCCGCGCTGCTGCCCGTTCCTCTCGGTGTCGCCCGCGTTCTCGTCGCGGACCTGGCCGAGGCCGGACTCGTGGCTGTCCACCAGCCCGGCGGTACGCAGTCCGGCGACGGCGGGCCCGACGTCACGCTGCTCGAGCGAGTGCTCAGCGGGCTTCGCGCCCTCTAGGGAAGCGTGATCCTCGCTGGAAGGCGGGCGGCCGACGGACCGTCCGGCACCAGGCGCTCATTCTGCCGACCGTACTGCGGTGAAGCCGTGATCCTCGGGTACTCGCATGCTGCGCCGAGATCTGCGCGGCGGGCTTCGGCAGCCTGCCGCCATCAGTTGCCAAGGAGGCACGAGATGAGCGCCGTCAAGGAATCTGTCGAGGTCGAGGTCCCCCTCAGCACTGCCTACAACCAGTGGACCCAGTTCGAGGAGTTCCCCAACTTCATGGAGGGAGTGGAGGAGGTCAGGCAGCTCGATGACCGCCACAACCACTGGATCACCAAGATCGGTGGCGTACGGCGAGAGTTCGACACCGAAATCGTCGACCAGGTACCCGACGATCGGATCACCTGGCGTACCACAAGCGGCGACACCAAGCAGAAGGGCAGCGTCCGCTTCCAGCGCCTCGACGACACGCACACCCGCGTGGAGCTGGTGATGGATGTCGAACCCAGCGGAGCCGCCGAGAAGGCCGCGGACAGGACCGGAGTGATCGATCGCCGCATCAAGGGAGACATGCGGCGCTTCAAGGACTACATCGAGCACCGCGGAAGTGAATCGGGAGTCTGGCGCGGACGCATCAAGCCCGGACCCTCCTGACCCGGACCGCCGACGCCGATCCGGCTGGGCGTACGGCCCTTGACTGCCGGCCGTTGGACCAGCGTGAGGGGACTTACGTCTGCCTGCCCGGCTCGCATCATTCGGCTGTGTCAGGTCACGGTGTCGGGGTCGGTGGTGCTGCCTTCACGGCAGTCTCCAGCAGACGGTCGGCCAGCCGGGCAAAAGAGGTGCTCAGTACCTCGTCCGTGGTGCGGTCGGCGTAGGTCTGGAAGACCAGGGCAGCCGTGGCCTGGACCACGGGCCTGACACGAGTCGCGTCGATGGGGAACGGCCCCTGCATCTGAACCGGCACCGGCCACTTCCTCGGCCAGGGAATCCTGGGCGGATCGGGGCACAGGTCGTCCCCCACCTCCTTGAGAATTTCGGAAGGGTCGCCGCCGGCCATACTGGCGGCGATGGTGGCTTCCGCCGCCGCCAAGGACATGTCACGGATGGCGAACAGCATGGCCTCGCGGGGCGGCAGCGGCTGCGGGTTGAGGCTCAGCCGGCCGGCTCCCGCCGAGCCGACACCTACGGTGCCGCTGAACAGGGGCTGGCGTGGATTGACGATCTCCCACAGCCGGGGGTCCAGATGTGCCAACAATTCGAGAACGCGGACGGTCTTGGACGCGCTGGACAGGTCGGTCACGCTCACTCCATCCCTCCGGGACTTGACAGCGCGTGATCGTATGACTAGACGAGACGATCGTTCGCGCATTCCTGCGATCGAGGGCGCGCCCAAGGAGGCGCAACCATTCGACTATCTCGGGTGTCGTATCTGATAACAGTCATATGCGCACCTTGGGGGACACAATGGCGCGAACAACGACAGCATGGGTAACACTCGCGCTCATGGGCGCCACGTCGGTGGTGGCGGCGGCTCCGATCGCAGCCGCCCCGGCCGTCACCGCACCGGCCACGGCGTGCCCCACCGGATGGGGCAGCCTGGAAAAGACTCGCGCCTCCACCACGACAGCGCCGGTCACGAACGTCAGGACCGGCCGCCAGGCCTGCTACGACCGTATGGTCGTCGATGTTCCGGGTGCGGGCAGCAGCGCTCTCGGCTACACAGTCAGGTACGTCGACCGCCTTCACCAGGACGGATCAGGCCGCCCCATACCCGTCGGAGGCCAAGCCGTGCTCGAGGTGCGGGTGGCCGCGCCCAGCTACGATCCCGAAACCGGCGCACCGGCGTATCCCGGCCGGGCGGGGCGCCCGCTGCCCGGCGTGGATCTCACCGGGTACCGCACTTTCAGGGACGCACGGTTCGCCGGCAGCTTCGAGGGCGAGACGCAGATCGGGCTCGGGGTGCGTGCGCGGCTGCCCTTCCGGGTGCTGGTGCTGAACGATCGCGTCGTGGTGGACGTGGCTCACAACTGGACCGGCACGCCCTGAAAGTTCCCTGGCCACGGAGGCTCAGCCCGGACGACGCTCACCCGGCTCCACGAGCCGGGCGAGTCGTGCCAGGGCCATGCGGGTGCCCGTCTCGTTGTCCGCGGCCGGTACGGCATCGGGAATACCCTCGTGCACCACGAGGACGTCCGTCCCGCCGTCCGCGTCGGTGAGCGTGGTGGTCAACGTCATCGTGCCGCGCAGTGCGGGGGCCGCGGTCTCGAACTCCATGACCTCGACCACCTGCTCGTCGGGCACGAGCCTGGCGAAGTGGCCGTGGTAAGTGTCGGTGTGCGGGTCCGTCTTGCCCGCGCCGACCGGCATGTCGTACGTGAGCGAGATGCGGAACGCTCCGCCTTCGCGGGCGTCGAACTCGTGCACCTGACTGCTCATTCCGTCCGGCACCCGCCACTGGGCGATTGCGTCAGCGTCCACGAGCGCCCGATACACGGCCGCACGCGAGGCGTTCACATGCCACGAGACCCGGGTCGAGTACATGGCCCCAACATAGACGCCGACCGGCGGTCAGGCCTCGCCCACCGCGGATCCGCGCGGCGTCAGCTCCCGTTCAGCGAATGCGCGGAAGCTGTGCGGAGATTGGCCCGTGAGGCGTTGGACCGTGTCGCTGGTGCGGTCCTCGGCGCCGTCGGCGATGGCACGGTCCAGGTCGGCGAGCAGGGCGGCGAACTCGGCGGGCATGTCGGCTGCCAGGCGGTCGCGCATCTGCTCGTGGGTCAAGGGGCAGTGGGTCACGCGTCGGCCGGTGACCTCGGTGAGGATCGCGGCGATGTCCGCGTAGCTCAATGCCTCGGGTCCGGTGATGGTGAGGTCGGTGTTCAGGGCGCGCTCGTCCGTCAGTGCGTGGACGACGACGGCGGCGATGTCGTCGGCGTCGACGAATCCGATGCGGCCCTCACCGGCTGCCGTCCGGATGGTCCCGTCCTCCCGGATGGTCCGGGCGTGTACATGGTCGCCGGTGAGGTTCTGCATGAACCAGGAGGGCCGCAGGACCGCCCACTCGGAAACAGGGCCGGCAGCATCCGGTGAACCTGCCCGACGGCCGGACCACCGGCGGGGATCGCTGACGAACTGAGCAGCACCGCGCGCCGCACTCCCGCGATTCTGGCCTGCCGGAGGAAGGGCAGCATGACTGCCGCCGGGTCCGGGGAACCGGGCGGCGGAACGAGGTAGACCCGGGTCACGCCGTCGAGGGCCGCCTCGAAGGACGCGGGGGCATGCCAGTCGAACCGCACGGCCCCGCAGCCGACGACCGTGGTGGCACGCCGGCCGGCGGCCCTGACGTCTCTGCCCTCGGCGGCCGGGCGGGCGGCGATGCGACTGCCGGTGGTGGTGCCGGTCGCGCCGACGGCAAGGATGGACTCCTGCGCTGCGGGCATCAGTTGCTCCCGGCGAAGCGGGTGGCGGGGTCCTGAACAGCAAGCGGACTCCAGTAGTCGCGATAGCGGATGATGAGGCCGTTCCTGACGGTGACGACGGCGACGTACGACATGTCGAAGGGGCTGTCGTTGGTCATGAGTCGGCCCACTCCCCGCATCTCGACCACGATGGTTTCCGGGTCGGTGGTCAGGTGCGTCTCGACATGGGGGAAGTCGCGAGATCCGGGCCCAGGGGTCAGTGACGCGCCGGCGTCGGTGTGGGCGGCGGTCAGCCCGGGCGCTGCTTGGTCGCGGAGTCGTCGGGGTCGGCCCCGGTGAAGGCGGAGTCGTCCTTCGTCCCGCTGCCGGGGGAAGGAACGCTGTCGGTGCCCGGACGACAGAAATCATCCCGCTTCACAGCAATCCGGTTCACAGCGATCCGGCCATATCAACGATCCCCGAGCGTGAGCCAGTCCCAGCCCCAGGCCGCGACACTCCTCCCCCAGCCCCGACCATGTGGCGGGAACCGCAACTCATACAGGTGACGTACGAGATTCGTGCTGACATCCGCGGGGGCTTGTGCCCGACCATCGCAAGCGGCCGGTCGCCGCGCCATCGACCGGCCCGAGCATCCGCGGAAGGGTCGCCATGCGCATTCTGCTCATTGCCCTCCACGAGGACGTCGACGAGTGGAGCGTCACCGTGCTCCAGGCCGACGAGGAGCTGAACGCCGGTCCCGTGTGGGTCATGGCGACGTTCACCAGGCCGCCACGTGCCCCCCTCCACGCTGTACCCGGGCGGTGTCGGCACGATCGCGTCGGTCCAGCTCCTCACGGACCACATGACACGGCCCATGCACTACGTGGAGTTCATGAAGCGGGCCGTGCCGCTCCACGACGGCCTGTTCGACTTTTTCCACGAGGCGCTGCCCGGCTACGAGCAGGGCGGCCGCCGGCGCATGTTCGTCACCCCGGCATCATCGTGGACGGCACGCTCGTCACCAACGACCTCACGGAGATCAACCGCTGGGTGATGTCGCCCCGCTGGTCCGACGGCAAGGAGTACCTGCCGCTGGACACCGGCGGCGGCCCCGTCGCCCGCCTGTGGTCCACCGCCCTGAACGGCCTGTGGACAGCGGCTACGTCAAGGCCACCGGCCACGGTGTCGTCATCAACCTGCTTCGCACGCTCACCAAGCCGGAGACCACCTTCGAGTGGAAGATCCCGCAGTGGAGTCGGCCGGGGAGAGGACCCCATGACCACGACGACCTTCGCCCCCGACACCAAGGCCCGGCTGGCCGTCGCACGGCAGGTCGCGGACGCCGAGGAGCACGACTTCCAGCACACCGAGCTGCTGATGAAACCCCGGCGGGGAGCCGTGCTCGCCGTCGAGGTCCGCTTCCTGCACGCCCAGCGGCGCACCGTGCAGCGGGCCCGTCCGGACGGCGGCTTCGAGACCGTACCCGAACTGCCCCTGGACGACCGGGTGCTGGTCCCCTGGGACGAGAGGCACCAGGAGACGATGCGGTTCGCCGTGCCCGTGGACGAGCTGACGGAGGCCGGCACCGTCGTGCCCTTCACCCGGCCCTCGGTCGACATCACCGGGCGGGTCGTGCGGCCCCGGCTGAGGCACACCGACGCCCAGGACCTGTTCCTCGACGGCCGGACCGCCCAGGTGGAGGCGGTCCTGCACGACGTCGACGGGGGCGTGCACATCGCGGTCACCATCGAGGACGACCCCGGCGCCGACATCCGCCGCGAGCAGGGCCGTTACCTCTACTTCCAGCCCGACGAGGCCGACCCCGCCCTGGAGGACGCTTGAGCACCGACGCAACGCCCCGCCCGCGCACGCTGGTTGCCGGGGCGGGCAACATCTTCCTCGGCGACGACGGATTCGGCGTGGAGACGGCACGCATGCTGGCCGACCGGGAACTGCCGGCCGGCGTCGAGGTCGCCGACATCGGCATCCGCGGGGTCCACCTGGCCTACCGGCTCCTCGACGGGTACGACACACTCGTCCTCCTCGACGCGACGGCGCGGGGAGGCGAACCGGGCACCCTCTACGTCATCGACGCGGCGGAACCCGACAGCCTCCGGGCACCCGGGAACACCCCGATCGACGGCCACCGGATGACGCCCGACGCCGTCCTGGCCCTGCTGGACACCCTGTGCGCGCACACCGGCGCGACGCCTCCCCGGCGCACGCTGGTCGTCGGCTGCGAACCCGCCGCCGTCGAGGAAGGGATCGGCCTCAGTCCGCCGGTGGCCGCCGCGGTGACCGAGGCGGTGCGCCTGGTCACCGAACTGGTCCGCGACCAAGCCGTCGTATGACATGGCGAGGACGGCCCCGGCGCCACGTCCGGGCACCCACCCCCACGGAGCACCATGAACAAACGCCTCATCGGCCGTACGACGGCCGCCGCCACCGCCACCGCACTCGCGGCGTTCGTCGGGCACGTCCTGCCCGACATCCGCCGCTACCTGCACATCCGCAGGATGTGACATCCCCCGGCACGTACTCGCGTGCACCGAACGGGCTAGGCAGGCGTGTGATCGCGGCGCGCCCGCCTCAGCGCCGTCGGCCCCCGCCGTGTAATGGGCGGCGGAGAGACACCCGCGCGCCCAGGACGGAGACCGATGCACGAGATGTCCCTCGCCCTGGCGGTCGTCGACCAGGTCGAGCGAGCGGCCCGGTCCCGCGGAGCACACGGTGTGCAGCACGTGCACGTCGAGGTCGGCGAGCTGGCCGGAGTGGTCCCCGACGCGCTCGACTTCTGCTTCGAACTCGCCTGTGCCGGGACCGTCCTGGAAGGCGCCGACCTGGTCACCCGGTCCGTCCCGGCCCGGGCGCGCTGCGCGCCGTGCGGGCGGAGCTGGCACACCGGCATGCCGCCGGACCTGATCTGCTCCCAATGCTCCCGGGCCGCCACCGCGTTGGTGTCGGGCCGCGAACTGCGGATCGCCGAGGTGCGTTGGGCCGCCGAGGACGACACGCCCGAGTGCGCCCCCGCAACGAACGTCGAGGAGACCTGACCATGTGCCGCGTAGTCGACCTCCAGCAGGCGGTGCTCGCCAAGAACGCGATGGCGGCGGACGTCCTGCGCACCGAACTGACGGCCCGGGGCACGACGGTGGTCAACCTCTTCTCGAGTCCCGGCAGTGGCAAGACGGCGCTGCTGGAACGGGAGTTGCTGCTGGCCCGGGAGCGCGGCATTCCCGTCGCCGCCCTCACCGCGGACCTCGCTACCGAGAACGACGCCTCCCGCCTGGCCCGTTCGGGCGTTCCCGTGAAGCAGGTGCTCACCGACGGACTGTGCCACCTGGAGGCCGACATGCTCGCCGGCCACCTGCACGACTGGCTTCCCGAGGACACCCGCCTGCTCTTCGTGGAGAACGTGGGCAACCTCGTCTGCCCGGCCTCCTACGACCTCGGCGAGTCGTTGCGGGTCGTCCTCGCCTCGGTCACGGAGGGCGAGGACAAACCGCTCAAGTACCCCACCGCATTCGGCCTGGCGCAGCTCGTGCTCGTCACCAAGATCGATCTGGCCGGCCCAGCCGCTTTCGACGAGGCCGCCTTCCGCGCGAACGTCCAGCAGGTCAACCCGGGCGTCGAGGTGCGCCTGACTTCCGCACGCAGCTCAAGGGGCGTCGGGCTGCTGCTCAACCGGGCGCTGGCGGCGGCCGACGGGCGTCGCGTCCATACGCCGGTGATGGCCCGGGTCGAGGCGTGAGCACCACCCCGGACGTGAGCATGCAGCGGGCCGGCACGGAGCTCGCCGCACCGGTGCGGCGCACTCGCGTCATGGTCCGGGGCGTGGTGCAAGGGGTGGGATTCCGGCCGTACCTGTACGGCCTCGCCACGGACCTCGGGCTGGCCGGCCAGGTGACCAACACGGGCGACGGCGTCGTCGTGGAGGTCGAGGGCGAGCCGGAAGCCGTCGACCGGTTCTGTGCCCGCATCGTGCCGGACGCGCCGCCGCTCGCCCATGTGGAGTCGGTGAACACCATCGACCTGCCCGCCACGGGTGGCAGCGGTTTCACCATCGTCCCGTCGGACACCGCCGGCCCCGTCCAGACCCTGGTCGCCCCCGACACCGCCACCTGTGGCGACTGCCTCGCCGAACTCGCGAACCCGGCCGACCGGCGCCACCGCCATCCCTTCATCACCTGCACGCACTGCGGGCCGCGCTTCACCATCGTCACCGGTCTGCCGTACGACCGCGAGCACACGACGATGGCCGGCTTCCCCCTGTGTCCCGAGTGCGCGCGCGAGTACCACGACCCCGCCGACCGCCGCTTCCACGCACAGCCCATCGCCTGCCCCTTCTGCGGCCCGCGGCTGCGGCTCGTCGTGACGGACACCGGCGCCGGCATCGAGGAGGACCCGGTCGACGCGGCACGCTCGCTGCTCGCCGCCGGGGCGATCCTCGCCGTCAAGGGCATCGGTGGCTACCACCTCGCCTGTGACGCCACGCAGCCGGAGGCGGTCGCCGAGCTGCGCCGCCGCAAGGCCCGCGGCGACAAGCCGTTCGCGCTGATGGCCGGGGACGTGGCCGGCATCGAGCACCTCGTGCACGTCGGCCCCGTCGAACGGGAGCTGCTCACCGGCCGGGTACGCCCCATCGTCCTGCTGCGGCGACGCCACGCTGTCCGCCGCGGACCGGGCAGGCTCGCGCCCGCCGACGCCGTGGCGCCGGGCAGCCCTGATCTCGGGGTCATGCTGCCGTACACGCCCGTGCACCATCTGCTGCTCGGGACGGCCCACCGTGGGACGCGACCGGCGGCGCCCCGCCTGCTGGTGATGACCAGCGGCAACGTCTCCGGCGAGCCGATCGTCACCGACGACGACGAAGCCCTCGACCGGCTGGCCGGGCTGGCGGACGCGTGGCTGCTGCACGATCGGCCCATTCACATGCCGTGCGACGACTCCGTCGTGCGCGTCTGCGACAGCAGAGCGCTCGTGCTGCGCCGCTCGCGCGGCTACGCCCCGCTGCCGGTCACCCTGCCGTTCCCGGTGGTCCCCGCGCTCGCCGTCGGAGGCGACCTCAAGAACGTCTTCTGCCTCGCGCAGGGCGACAAGGCCTGGCTGTCCGCCCACATCGGGGACATGGACGACCTCGCCACCCAGCGCGCGTTCGGCCGCGCCGAGCGGCAGCTCGAATCCATCACGGGGGTGCGACCGGGCCTGCTCGTCACCGACACGCACCCGGCGTACCGGTCGGGCGCATGGGCGCGGCGGGACGCCGACGGACGTCCCGTCGCCCGGGTCCAGCACCATCACGCGCACATCGCCGCCGTCCTGGCCGAGCACGGCGTCGAGGACGGCCGCCGGGTGATCGGCGTCGCCTTCGACGGCACCGGGCACGGCGGCGACGGTGCCGTGTGGGGCGGTGAGTTCCTGCTCGCGGACTACGACGGCTTCTCCCGGTTCGCGCACCTGGCCTACGTACCGCTTCCCGGAGGCGACGCTGCCGTGCGGCGGCCGTATCGCATGGCGCTGGCAC
Organism: Streptomyces flavusporus; assembly: GCF_046267975.1. Taxonomy (NCBI): domain Bacteria; kingdom Bacillati; phylum Actinomycetota; class Actinomycetes; order Kitasatosporales; family Streptomycetaceae; genus Streptomyces; species Streptomyces flavusporus. Next base: position 475,646 of record NZ_CP176503.1, read on the forward strand.
ACCTGCGCGCCGCGGGCGTCACCGCCGACCAGGACCTGCCGTGCACCGCCGCCTGCCCGCCCGATGAACTTCCGCTGCTACTGAGGCAGTTGGACCGTGGCCTGAACTGCGTGCCCACCTCCAGCATGGGCCGGCTCTTCGACGCCGTCTCGTCCTTGACCGGCGTCTGCCACCACGCGGGATACGAGGCGCAGGCCGCGATCGAGCTGGAGGCAGCGGCGGTGTCCTCCGGTGTCGAGGACGAGGACCCTCGGTACGCCTTCCGCCTGACCGGGTGCGAACGGCCGGACGCCGCGCCGCTGGCTGCCGATCCGGCGCCGCTGCTGGCCGCCGTCGTCGACGACGTGCGGCTCGGCGTTCCCGCCGCGGTCGTCGCCGCCCGCTTCCACCTGGCCGTAGCACGGCTGGTGCGGACGGTGTGTGCCGCGGCGCATGAGGCGGCCGGCTTGGACACGGTCGCCCTCACGGGCGGCGTGTTCGCCAATGTGCTGCTGTCCTCGGCCTGCGCCCGCGGTCTGCGCGCGGACGGCTTCACCGTGCTGCGCCACCAGAGGATCCCACCCAACGACGGAGGGCTGGCCCTCGGCCAGCTCGTCGTGGCCGCCCGGGCGGCGGCCGGAGTGGATGACGGGCGCGGGTCCGCCCCGCGAGAGTGAGGAGACACGCATGTGCCTGGCGGTACCCGGCCGAGTGCTGGGCATCGAGGAACGGGACGGCACCCGGATGGCCACGGTCGATTTCGGCGGTGTGGTCAAGGAGGTGTGCCTGGAATACCTGCCGGACCTCAAGGTCGGTGAGTACGCCATCGTCCATGTCGGATTCGCCCTGCAACGGTTGGACCAGGAGTCGGCACGCAGGACGCTGGAGCTGTTCGAGAGCCTCGGCATGCTCCAGGAGGAGTTCGGCGACCCCTGGGAACAGGCCGCTCAGGCCGACGCCGGCCCGGCCGGGGAGGTGCTGCGGTGAGGTACGTCGACGAGTTCCAGGACCCGGAGCTGGCGGCGCGGCTGCTCGACGACATCAGGGCCACGGTGACCCGGCCCTGGGCGCTGATGGAGGTGTGTGGCGGGCAGACGCACACCATCATCCGGCACGGCATCGACCAACTCCTCCCGGACGAGGTCGAGTTGATCCACGGGCCGGGCTGTCCGGTGTGTGTGACCCCGCTCGAGGTGATCGACAAGGCGCTGGAGATCGCCTCGCGGCCCGAGGTGATCTTCTGCTCCTTCGGTGACATGCTCCGGGTTCCGGGCACCGGCCGTGACCTCTTCCAGGTGCGCGGCGAGGGCGGTGATGTGCGGGTGGTGTACTCCCCGCTCGACGCGCTGCGGATCGCGGAGGACAACCCGGACCGGGAGGTCGTGTTCTTCGGCATCGGCTTCGAGACGACGGCCCCGCCCAACGCGATGACCGTGTACCAGGCCCGCAAGCGGGGCGTCCGCAACTTCAGCCTGCTGGTGTCGCACGTCCGGGTCCCGCCCGCGATCGAGGCGATCATGCAGTCGCCCGACTGCCGTGTCCAGGGCTTCCTTGCGGCCGGGCACGTGTGCAGCGTGATGGGGACGGCGGAGTACCCGCGGCTCGCCGAGCGGTTCCATGTGCCCATCGTGGTCACCGGGTTCGAACCGCTGGACATCCTCGAGGGCGTGCGGCGCACCGTGCGGCAACTGGAGCGGGGCGAGCACACGGTGGACAACGCCTATCCGCGTGCCGTCCGGGCCGAGGGCAATCCGGCGGCGCGGGCGATGCTGGACGACGTCTTCGAGGTCACCGACCGTGCCTGGCGCGGAATCGGCGTCATTCCCGAGAGCGGCTGGCGCCTGTCCGCGCGCTATCGCGACCACGACGCCGAGCACCGGTTCCAGGTCGGGGACATCAGCACGCGGGAGCCCGCCGAGTGCCGCAGCGGTGAGGTGCTGCAAGGGCTGCTGAAGCCGCACGAGTGCGAGGCCTTCGGCACGACGTGCACCCCGCGCACGCCGCTCGGGGCCACCATGGTGTCCAGCGAGGGCGCCTGCGCCGCCTACTTCCTGTACCGGCGGCTCGACCTGCCGGCCCGCCCGGACGCGGCCACCGGCCGGACGCCGGCCACCTCCACGACGGCCCCGGATCCCACGGCGGCCGTGACGACCCCCAGCCTGGAGGACAGCTCCGTTGTCTGACTCCACCGCAGCGCCGGACATGCTGTCCTGGACCTGTCCCACGCCTTTGCGCGACCGGCCGCGCGTGGTGATGGGCCACGGCGGTGGCGGCGCCATGTCCGCCGAGCTCGTCGAACAGGTCTTCCTTCCCGCGCTCGGCGGCCGGGCGCCGGCCGCGTTGACCGATTCCGCCGCCGTCGAGCTGGGCGGAGCGCGCATCGCGTTCTCCACCGACTCGTTCGTGGTGCGGCCGCTGTTCTTTCCCGGCGGCAGCATCGGCGACCTCGCCGTCAACGGCACCGTCAACGACCTCGCCATGAGCGGTGCCCGAGCGGCCTACCTCTCGTGCGGCGTCATCCTGGAGGAGGGCGTCGAGCTCGACACCGTCACCAGGGTGGCCGAGGCGCTCGGTGCCGCCGCCCGTACCGCCGGCGTGCGGGTGGTGACGGGCGACACCAAGGTGGTGGAGGCCGGACACGGCGACGGCGTGTACATCAACACCTCGGGCATCGGGCTCATCCCGTCCGGAGTCGATCTTCGGCCGGAGCGGGTCGTCCCCGGCGACGTCGTCATCGTCAGCGGCGCAATCGGCGTCCACGGTGTGGCCATCCTGAGCGAGCGCGAGAACCTGCGGTTCGGCATCGAGATCGAGAGCGACTGCGCGGCGCTCGGCGGACTCGTCGAGACGATGCTCGCCGTCACCCCGGACCTGCATGTACTGCGCGACCCGACGCGGGGCGGTCTGGCCGCCTCCCTCAACGAGATCGCCGCCGCGTCGGGAACCGGGATCGTCGTACGGGAACGTTCCGTGCCGGTACCGCCTCCGGTGGCCAGTGCCTGCGCGATGCTGGGTCTCGACCCGATGTACGTCGCCAACGAGGGCAAGCTCGTCGCCTTCGTCCCCCGCGAGCACGCCGATGCCGTCCTCGCCGCCATGCGCGCGCACGAGCTGGGGGCCGAGGCGGTGGTCATCGGCGAGGTGGTCGAGGACCATCCGGGCATGGTCGTGGCGCGGACCGGGCTCGGCGGCACTCGGGTGGTGGACATGCCGCTCGGCGAGCAGCTTCCGAGGATCTGCTGACCGGCCCCGCGCGATCCGGAACCCTCCGCATTCGGGTTCAGCGGGTTCGGCCGCGCCTGCCGGGGCGGGTGTCCAGGGTCCAGGTGTGCGTGCAGCCGGGCACTGGAGGTGCACCAGCGCTCCCTCGTTCGCTATGAGGTAGCGCCAGTGCACCGGGCAGTTGCGGCCCTCGGCGCACGGGGCGCAGTCGCGCGCGTCGTCACAGCCGGGACAGGGCACCCAGGCACGCCGGGCCCGGTCCGCCTGCGGGTCAATCGGAAGTCGCATCGCCCGTGTCCCGTCCCGGCAGCACGCCGGCCTCCGCGAGCATGGCGTACGTCCGCTCCTGGTCGGCGTCCAGACCGGAGTACAGCAGGGAACGGGCCGCCTCCTCCGACCGCAGCGCGGCGACGGGATCCCAGTCGGGCCCGAGCGCCGCCACCACCTCCGCCCGCCGCCGGGCCTCCTCCAGGGTGAGGTCCAACGTGAAGGTCAGGAGGTCGGGGTCGGAGCGGTCATTCATGGGGCGGTGCTTTCGCGGGGAACGTGCTGGCCGAGCCACGTCTACCAGAGCGGATCGCCGCGCGTGAAGGGAATGTGACTGACGTCATCGGAGGGTGGGCAGCTAGCGCACCTGCAGCGTGAGATCGGCCCCGGACGCTCGCGTGTGCACCGGTAGCCGGGCCCCCAGCAGGATCATCCGCAGGGCGCGATCGGTGGCGTCTGTGAGGAGTTCCGAGGCCCTTGCCAGTGCCTCGGCGAGTGGCATCGGTGCCGGGAGGATCGCGCTGCAGGCGTCCACGCCGGGCACGTCGTCGGCGCCCTCGCCGAGGGTTCCCGCCAGGGCGAGCACCGGACGCCCGTGCAGTTTGGCGCGGCGCGCCACCTCGGCGGGGACCTTGCCGCGGGGCGTCTGGTGGTCCAGGGCGCCCTCGGCGGTGACGACCAGGTCGGCGCGGGCGAGGCGGGCGTCCAGGTCGAGGTGGTCCAGCAGCACGTCGAAGCGGGGCAGCAGCCGGGCGCCGAGTGCGGCGAGGCCGGCGCCCAGGCCGCCCGAGGCGCCGGTGCCGGGGCCGTGGTGGAGGTCGGTGGTGGTGACGGCGAGGTCGCGGGTGAGGACGTCCGCCCAGTTCTCCAGGCCGGCCGACAGGTGCTCGACCTGCGCGGGCGTCGCCCCTTTCTGCGGTCCGAAGACACGGGCCACGCCCCGCTCACCGCACAGCACGTTGTACGGGTTGCAGGCGACGAGGAGCTCCACCTCTCGCACGCGGGGGTCCAGTCCGGACGGGTCGATACGGCTCAGCCGCTTCAACTCCAGGCCCCCGCATGGGAGTTCGCAGCCGTCGGCGTCCAGCAGCCGGGCGCCGAGCGCCTGCAGCGCGCCCGCGCCCCCGTCGGACGTCCCGGAGTCGCCGCAGCCGATGAGGATCCGCCGTACGCCGGTGTCGAGTGCGGCGCGGATCAGCTCGCCGACGCCGTACGTCGTGGTGGCACCGGGATCGCGGCGGGCCAGAGGGACGAGGCTCAGGCCGGCGACCGCGGCCATCTCCACGACCGCCGTGTCCCGGGATCCGAGCAGCGCGAAGTGCGTGTCGACCGGCTCGCCGACCGGGCCCGTGGCGGGCAGTGCGACGAGCCGTCCACCGGTCGCGGCCGACAGGGCGGCGGCCGTGCCCTCGCCGCCGTCGACCAGGGGAATCCGGTCGATCCAGGCGTCCGGCAGGACCCGGCGCACGCCTGCCGCGATGGCGTCGGCGGCGGCCTCGGCGGACAGGGACTCCTTGAAGCCGCTGGGGGCAACGACGACACGGGTCAGCATGGGACCAGCTCCTAACGGACGACGGGGACGCCGAGCAGCGGCCACACCGCGACGGCGAAGAGCAGGACGAGCGCGGCGGTCAGCGGTGCCAGGACGGCGGACAGGCGCAGCAGGTCGCGTGGGGTGTAGGTGGGGGTGCCGGGGATGTCGGCGAAGAGGGTGACCGGCTTCGCGGAGGCCGGAAGCGTGTGGCAGAAGCCGGCGGCTGCGGTGGAGGCGAGCGCGGCCGTGACCGGGTTGACTCCGGCGCCGACGGCGGCCGCCACCACCAGCGGAACCAGCACCGAGGAGCGGGCGGAGCGGGACTGCAGCACCAGATGGGCCGCCGTGCTGACCACGACCACGAGGGTCAGGAACACCACCGGGGTGACGTCCGCGGGCAGCCCGGAGACCACCCACTGCGCCGCGCCCGAGTCGGCGAGCGCCACGCCCATGGCCATGGTCGCGGCCATGAACAGCAGCAGTGACCAGGGCACCGTCTTCAGAGCGTCCTTCAGCCGTACGGTGCCGAGGGCGGGCGAGGACGCCACGATCGCGCCGATCAACGCGACGACCGCGGGCGGCACTTGGTGCAGCGGTTCGCTGCACCACAGGACGACCACCGTGCCCAGCAGCAGGGCACAGCGCTTCTCGGCCTGTGTCCAGGGGCCGGTGACCGGGCTCTTGCTGTGCTCCTGGATCTCCTCGGCGGTGATGTGCACGGCAGCCCTGCGGTCCGCACGCCGCGTGGTGGTCAGCAGGACGGCTTCGGCGGCCAGGTGGGAGGAGGCCACGGCCAGGGGCAGCCCGAGCAGCAGCCACTGGGTGAAGCCGATCCGCTCGCCGGCCGCCTGCCACAGCACCGACACGGTGATCAGGTGTGCTCCGGCACCGATCAGCGTCGCCACCGCCGACAGCAGGATCACCGTGGGGAACAGCAACGCCAGCATCACGACCAGGCGCCTGCGGTCGGCGAGCGCCTTGGCGAGGGCGAGGAACACCGGCAGGGCGAGCGCGGCCCGGCCCGATGTGGCCGGCACCGCGAACGCCGTGACGACCAGCGCCGCCGTCGTCAGGTGCACCAACTGGCGCACGGTGCGCGCCCCGCCCACCAGGAACGCCGCCGCCCGCCCCGCGATCCCGGTCCGGGTCACCGCGGCGGCCAGGACGAAGGCACAGATCAGCAGCCACACGGTCGGGTCACCGAGCGTGCCGAACAGCGTGTCGCTGCTGATCACCCCGGTCACCGTCAGCGCGAGCCCGGCACCCAGCGCGATGTATGTGTCGTCGACCGGCGTACCGATCCAGGCGCAGGTCGCCAGGGCGAAAACGGCGAGGGTGAGGCGGGCCTGCCCGCTCATGCCGGGGAAGTTGTCGGGGACCGCGAGCAGCGCGCACAGGGACAGCGCCACGCACAGTGCTGCGGTCGGACGGAGGTTCAGGGTCACGTCATCGAGAATTCACGCGGCCGGTGAGTGAGCAATGAGCCTCGGATGAAGGAAACCTCACGCACACGTCGGCCTCACGCCGGCAGTCGGTACCCCATCCCGCGGACCGTCTCCACCGCTTGCGCACCCAGCTTCTTGCGCAGCGCCCGCACGTACACGTCCACGATGTTGGACCCGGGATCGAAGTCGTACCCCCACACGTGGGACAGGATCTGCTCGCGGGACAGGACCTGCCCCGGATGCCTCAGGAACAGCTCCAGCAGCACGAATTCACGGGCCGTCAGATCGACGGTCCGCTCCCCCGCCCGGGCCCGGCGGGTACGCAGGTCCAGGGTGAGCGAGCCCGAGCGCAGCACCGTCACCTCAGGTGCCCTGGCCGCCGTACGCAGCCTGAGCCGCACCCGTGCGAGCAGCTCCTCGAAGCGGAACGGCTTGGTCATCCAGTCGTCGGCGCCGCCCTCCAGACCGGCCACGGTGTCACGTACGGAGTCCCGCGCGGTCAGCACGATCACCGGCACCGTCACCCGGGCTTCGCGCAGCTCGCGCAGGACGGTGAAGCCGTCCCGGCCGGGCAGGCCGATGTCGAGGACGACCAGGTCGAAGCCGCCGGTCAGGGCGTACTCGTAGGCCGTGTCGCCGTCCCCGACGACGGTGGTGGTGAAGCCGCCTGCGCGCAGGCCCTTCTCGACGAAGGAGGCGATGCGTTCCTCGTCCTCGACGATGAGAATGCGGTTCACGTGGGTGCCTCTGCTGCTTTCCGGGTGCCGTTCACGGGCGTGCCTCTTCCAGGGTGAGTACGAAGGTGGCGCCGCCGCCCTCGGTGGCGTGCAGGCGCACGCGGCCGCCGTGCGCCTCGGCGATCGCGCGGACGATGGACAGTCCGAGCCCGGCACCGGAGCCGCGGGCGCCGCGGCGGGCGGTGCCGCGCCGGAACCGTTCGAAGATGACCTCGGTGTCCTGCGACTGGACGCCGGGTCCGGAGTCGGCGACATACAGCTCCGTGCGCGAGCCGTCGCTGCGCGAGCCGATGCGGATGGTCTGACCGGGCGCGGTGTGCTGCACGGCGTTCTGCGCGAGCTGCACCATCGCCTGTGTGATGCGCTGGGGGTCCAGTTCGGCCTCGCGGTCGGCGACTTCGGCGAGCTGCCAGTCGCGGTCGCCGAGCGTGCGGGCCTTGACGTAGACGTCGGCGGTGAGCTCGGCCAGCTGGACCGGCTCGGGTGTGACGAAGTCGGGGCGCTCGGCCTTGGCGAGGAGCAGCAGGTCCTCCACGATGCGGCTCATCCGGTCCAGCTCGTCGGTGACCAGACGCAGGGTCTCCTCACGCTCGGCCGGGTCGTCGCCCATCAGTTCCAGGTGCCCGCGCACGATGGTGATCGGCGTGCGCAGCTCGTGCCCGGCGTCGTCGACGAATTCGCGCTGGGCCGCGAAGGCGCGCTCCAGCCGGTCGAGCATCGCGTTGAACGTCTCGGCGAGCGCGGCCACGTCGTCCCGGCCGCGCACCGGGATGCGCCGGGTGAGGTCCTGCTCGGTGAGCTGCGCGGCAGCCGTACGTACCAGTCGTACGGGCTTCAGGATCCGTCCGGCGACGACCCAGCCGATGCCGGTGGTCAGCACGAGGGCGACTCCGGAGATCGCGAGCAGTATGCGGAACACCGCGTTCGCGCGCTGCCGTTCGCGCTCGGGATGGAAGGCGACGACGAACGCGGCGTCCGGTTCGCTGCCGTGCCGGGCGACGGCGACCTTGGCCCAGCGGATCTCGCCCGACGCCCGGTGCAGGGTGCCGGTGGAGCCGGGCGCCTCGAAGATACGGCGCCGGGCGCCGGCGTCCTCGTACAGGGGTACGGCGACGGGAATGTCACGCGGCTGGAAGATCTGCGCGGGACCGCGGTCCGACCGGCCCACCAGCCCGATCAGTTCCTCGTCGGGGTCGGCGTTCTGCCGCTCCAGGAAGACCCGCAGCAGCCGGGCCGGATCGCTGAACGGGCGGCCGGTCGCCGGATCGACGCCCCGGTCCACGAAGTTGGTGAACTCGCCCGCCTCCTGCGCCAGCAGACCGTTGATCCGGTGGTGTGCGTCCCGCAGCAGGATCGAGCGCGTGGTCGTGGCGACCGAGGCCAGCGCGACCGCCATGACGAGCAACAGCCACAGCACGATCCGGACACGGGCGGAGACCCGCCGGCGCCGTCCGTCAGCCGTCGTCGGCTCCGTCGTCGCTTCCGTCGTCCCCGGCCGGGTGGTCTGTGGAGGGTCGGCTGCGGTCGTCATCGTCATCGTCGTCATCCGCGGGGCTGTCGGTCACTTCGGGCCTCGGGACCGCCTCGTCACTCGGGGTCGGCCCGGGCCGCGTGGGCGTGGGAGTGGCCATGGGGGAACCACTGTCCAGGTCCACCTGGGAGGGAACCTCCGGAGGGCGCGGACTGTCTGCGAGAGCGAAACTGGTCGCGGCGACACCGACGGGAATCACCACAACCGCGGCGAGGGCCGCCAACCGACGAGAGAAGACCATGCACCCGATCCTGCGGCCGGCACCGGGCGGGCAGGATGAGCGCCGGATGAGGAATTCTTCATCCACACCTGACCGCACCGGCACCTCATCAACATCTCCACCCCTCCGGCCACCGCGGCCCTGCTGCCTCCGTGCTTGGTCACCATCCGGTTCCCCAGTCACTGAAAAGTGCGTTCTTCCATGTCAACGGCAACTCTCCTACGGTTCCTGAGTAACCACAAGAGAGCACATGCTTCCTGGATCGGTGGAAGCGAGCCCACGGGCTCTCATGACAAGGAGGCAGACAGCATGGCCATCACCCTCGTGAACCCCAACGGATTGCCGAAAATCGATGTCTACCGGCAGGTGTCGATCGCATCCGGATCGAAGCTGATCTTCATCGCCGGACAGGTCTCCTGGAACGCCGAGGGGGCCACGGTCGGCGAAGGTGACCTCGCCGCTCAGGTCGAGCAGTGCTACCTCAACATCGGCACCGCCCTGGCCGAGGTCGGTGCTTCCTTCGACGACGTGGCGAAACTGACCTTCTACGTCGTCGACTGGACCCCCGACAAGATGCCCCCGCTCCTGGAGGGCATCTCCCGGGCGGCCGCAAGGCTGGGGGTCACCCCGGTCCCGCCTGCCACGCTGATAGGCGTCGCAGCACTGGACGTACCCGACCATTTGGTCGAGGTCGAAGCGACCGCGGTCATCGACTGAGAGGCCGCGCGGCGGAGGACACGCGATGATGCGGATTGCGCAGGGTAGTGATCAGGGAAGTGATACGGGCACCCGTGATCATTTCGAAGGGAGCACGACCCGTGACGCTCGTAGCGCCTCCCCCCATACCCAAAGCGGCAGGATCGTTGCCGCTGCTGGGTCATGCGGTACAGCTCATGCGCGACAATCTCGCCTTCGTCGCCTCGCTCCGAGAGAACTACGGCCCGCTCGTCGAGATCACCCTCCAGCCAGGAACCCGCACGCTGATCGTGCAGGACCCCGAGCTCATCCGCACCATGCTCGTCGACCTCGGACCCGCCCTCGACAAGGGCCGCTTCTTCGAGAAGATGGGCCAACTGCTGGGCGACTCCGTGGTCACCGCCGCCGGGCAGGAACACGTTCACAAACGACGGCAGCTGCAGCCGGCCTTCGCCCGTCCCGAGATCGCCCGCTACGTCGACATCATGCGCGGCGAGACGATCACCGCCGTCGACACCTGGACGCCGGGCCAAACCCTCGATGTGCGCGAGGCGATGGTCAAGCTCTCGCTCGACATGCTCGCCAAGACCGTCTTCTCGGGCAGCCTTGACGAGCAGACGTTCCGTCGGCTGCGCCAGGACCTGTCTGTGGTGATGAACGGCGTCGGCGCGCGCATCATGCTGCCCGACTGGGTCGAGCGACTGCCGCTGCCGTTCAACCGCCGCTTCACCGAGGCACGCGATGCCGTACGGGCAACCATCGATCGGGCGGTGGCCGAACTGCAGGCATCCGGACACGACTCCGGGGACATGCTCTCCCTGCTGTTGAGCGCACGAGACGAGGAGACCGGGCAGCAGCTGACTGGTAGCCAGATCTGTTCCGAGGTCCTCACCTTGGCGGTGGCGGGCACGGAGACCACGGCTTCGGTGCTGTCCTGGGTGCTGTACGAGCTCGCGCGCCATCCCGACATCGAGGCACGCGTCCTGGACGAACTGGACGACGTGCTGGGCGACGAGCCCGTGACCTTCGACGCCGTCACCCGGCTTCCGTACTTGGACCGGGTCATCAAGGAAGCCCTGCGGCTGCACCACACCGGATGGCTCGTCACACGGCGCACCCTCACCGAAACCCGTCTCGGGCCCTGGACAGTGCCCGCAGGAACCGAACTGGCCTACTGCCAGCACGCTTTGCACCGCGATCCGGCGTTCTTCCCCGACCCCCTCGCCTTCGACCCCGACCGGTGGCTGGACGACGAACAGACGCTGCCGCCCGGGGCGTTCCTGCCCTTCGGTGCAGGCAAGCACAAGTGCATCGGGGACAGGTTCGCGCTCACCGAGCTGATCACCGCCATCGCGACGATCGTCCGGCGGGTACGCCTCGAACTCGCACCGGGCCAGACGGTGCGCCCCATCGCCCGCGCCACAGTACGGCCCCGGACCTTGCTGATGACCGTGCGGTCCCGCCGGGACGCCGCGCTCCCTGGGGCCTGACAGGAACGGCGTTCGCACCACACCCGGGTGTTGCCGCCCGCTCGACGCGGCAACACCCGGGCTCTCTGATCGCCCGAGTTACAAGACAACCCCTGCACCCCACCAAACACAGACCAACCCGCGGCCAAGAAATCTCCATGCCGGTTCATGATTCAGTAGCGTGAACGAGCGGGCTACGGACTCGGGCATACGTTCTGCACCGTGAACTCCGATTCCACTCCCCAAAGAGCCGCCGCGGTGACTCCCGCCCGCCGCGCTCTCCTGCGCACCGCACTGACCGGTGCCGCCGCCCTCGGTACAGGCTTCGCCGTCGCCTCCCCCGCATCCGCATTCCCCGCGTCCGCCGCCTCCTCGGCCGCGCGACCGCGTCCCAGTACTCCCGGCCAGGCCCTGCGGGAGCTGGCGGCGGGCAATGTGCGGTGGCGCACCTATCGTGAGCAGCACCCGGACGAGACGCCTGCCGTCCGTCAGGCGCTGACGTCGGGTCAGCATCCCTTCGCGGTGGTGCTCGGCTGTGTCGACTCCCGTGTTCCGCCGGAGCTGGTCTTCGACCAGGGGCTCGGGGATCTGCTCACCGTGCGCACGGCCGGTGAGGTGCTGGACGAGGCGGTGCTCGGCAGCGTCGCGTACGGGGTGCTCGAACTGGGGATACCGCTGGTCCTGGTGCTCGGGCACCAGTCGTGCGGTGCCGTGCGGGCCGCCGTGGACGCCGACGAGTCCGGGGAGCCACTGCCCGCCCACATCCAGTACCTTGCCGACCAGATAGCACCGGCCATAGACCACACCAAGGAGGGCGACGCCCGCGTCGACGCGGCGATCGACGCGAACGTACGGCTCGTCCGTTCGCGACTCGCGGCCGAGCCCGACCTCGCCGCCAAGGTGAGCGTCGGCCAACTCGCCATCGTCGGCGCCCGTTACGAGCTGACCAGCCAGGTCGTGCACCGCATCGCCTGACGTTCGGACGCCGGGGCGCGCGGGAACATGTGGCCGCGCGCCCCGACCTGAGGCGCCCCACTCGCCCGGACGGTCTCCTCAGGGGTCCAGCCGGGCCAACTCGGTGCCGGCGAGCAGGAATGCGCCCACCCCGAAGTCGGCCGTGGTGTCGTAGGTGACGGGCTGGCTGGACTCGGGACGGTCGCCGACGTTCTGGACGTGGCCGAGGAAACCGTCGGGGTGGACCGCCGTGGTGACGAGGCCCTGCCAGGCCCGGGCGACGACCGGGAGGTACGTGCTCCGGGGGACGAGACCGGCTCGGATCGCGTACGCGGTGCCGTGGAGGAAGAAGGAGGTGCCGCTGGTCTCGGGGCCGGGCAGGTGGTCCGGGTCGGCGAGGTTGACGTTCCAGAAGCCGTCCTGGCGCTGGACCCGGGACACGGCCGACACGAGGTGCACGAGGGTCTGCCGGTATTCGGCGGTGTGCGGTTGTCCCGGTGGGAGGGCCTTGAGGGTCTTGGTGTGGCCGGCGGTCACCCAGCCGTTGCCGCGGGACCACAGCACCGGCTTGCCGGTCGGTGAGAGGATCCCTCCGGGCAGGAACCGCTTGTCGCGGTACCACAGGCCGGTCGCCTTGTCGTGGAGACCCGGGCCGCCCTCGGTGCGCTTGGTGTGGTGGTAGAGGGCGTACAGCTTGTCCCAGTACCGCGGGTCGCCGCGGAGAGCGCCGATGCGGGCGAACGGCGGCATGGCCATGTGCAGGGCGTCGTCCCACCACCAGTCGTCGTTCTTCTCCGGGCGGCCCGTGTACACCATGCGGTGCAACGACGCCTCGATGGCGGCGAGTTTGCCTTCCTCCGGCTCGATCTCGTACAGGTCGAGGTAGGCCTGCCCGGCGTTGTGGTTGTCCGCGTGGCGGGTGGTGACCCCGCCCTTGAGGCCGTAGGCGTGCTTCTCCGCCCAGTTCCTTGCGTACGTCAGGTAGCGGGGGCTGCCGGTGAGTCGGTGCAGGGCGAGCAGTCCGCTGAAGAAGGTGGCGTTGGCCCAGCCGTTGTCGCCGGGATCCTGGTGCGCGGCGATCCAGTGGTCGGCCACGCGGCGGAGGACGGCGATGACGTCGGTCCTCGACGGCAGGCTCGTCGTGCGGGCGGCGGCGGGTGCGGCGGCCGGGAGTGCGGAGCCGGTGGCGAGTGCGGTGGCGCCGGTGAGTAAGCGGCGCCGGTTCATGAGGCAACTCCTTTCTGCCGCTGATCAGTTGGGGTTGTCGCCGTGTGTGAGCGTCTCCCAGGCCACGAACAGGTTGTTGCTGCCGGCCGGGCGGTTTCGCTCGGTCAGTGCCTGGGTGTTGGTCATGGCGTGGCCGAGCCGGTTGTGCATCGCGTTGTAGCCGACCTCGGTCACCGGGCCGAGTCCGAGGTGCAGGGAACCGCCGCACAGCCAGGCCGGGACGGCTGCGCCCAGCTCGTACTTGGCCTGGAAGCCGAGCGCGTGGCGCAGCCGTTCGCCGACGTCGGTGCCGTAGAGGTCCTGACCCTGGATCCGGCTGGTCTCGGCGACGTGCGAGATCGCGGAGATGCCGTATCCCGCATGGGTGAAGTCCCGGCAGGTCTCCTGGGTGAGGCCGGTGACGAAGGTGGACTGGCCCTGCCAGTAGTTGACGATTTTCTCGCGGGTGTTGAGGTTCTGGCTGGGGACGGTCTTCGGCAGTTCCCCGTCGGAGGAGAGGTAGACGTAGGCGGCCGTGCGGGTGCGGAACTTCGCCATCGCCTTGTCGTACGACGCCTTGTCCTCGAGGAAGACGGAGATGCCGATCGCGGCCTCCATCATCGACAGTTCCCAGTTCCCGTTGGAGTTGGAGCCGTTGATGACCTCGGGCAGGTAGACGGTGCGGAGCATGGTGGCGAAGCGGCCGGAGTTGGCCCAGGTGCCGGTGTACGTGTACTTGATGATCTCGGCGGCCTTCGGCCAGGAGGAGCCGGCCCAGCCGGTCTGCAGGGGTGCGTTGCTGTTGGTGTGGTCCTGGATCACGGCCGACCAGGCGTCCATCAGCTCGATGGCCTTCTTCGCGTGCCGCTCGTCGCGGGTGATGTACCAGGCGAGCGCGTGGGTGTAGGCGGCGATCGCGTCCTCGCGCTCGTCGGTGCAGCCGTTGTTGGGGTTGGAGTACGAGCCGCACTCGACGATCGCGCGGGGTTTGGGTGTGCGGTTCAGGTCGGCGTACTTGCTCGCCGTCATCCGGTCGAAGGCGCCCTTCCAGGGCTGGGCGCCGGAGTTGACTTTGTTTCGGGTGAAGTCCAACTGGCTCCGGGAGACGGTCACTCCGGGGTGAACGAAGGTGGCCGGGGCGGCGTCGGCGTGGGGTGCGCCGGGCCAGGTGAGCAGTCCCGCGACGAGGGCGGTGGTGGTGGCTCCCAGGGTGAGGAGGGATGCACGGGACTTGCGGCGGTGTCGGACGGGGGCGTGTGACATGCGAGTCCGTTCTTCTATGTGAACGACAGGTGGGGGGCTGAACACGCGCGCTGGCCGAGACCATAGGTACGGACCAAGATTTCGTCAAGGGGTGGAGAAAGAGGGCAAGTTACTTCCGGGTGTGTCGTGACTTATCGCGCAAGTGGCAGTAAAACCCGCTTCGACCACTCGAAGCAGAGGAGTGCTGCATGAGCGCTGACCTCCAGAACAGAGGCCATCACAGAGGGAGTTCCCGCCGTCGATTCATCGTTGGAGCCAGTTCTGTTCTTGGTGCGGCTGCGATCGGGAGCAGCAACACCCCCACTCCCGCCTCGGCGGCTGCGCCCCGAAGCGGCAGCGCCGTCATCGAACCGGATGCCCGCGTTCCCGCCCTGGTGATCGGCAGCGGATACGGCGGCTCGGTCGCCGCGCTGCGACTCGCTCAGGCGGGCGTCGACGTCCACATCGTCGAGATGGGAATGGCCTGGGACACCCCGGGCCCGGACGGCAAGATCTTCGCCAACACGACCAGCCCCGACTACCGGTCCTTCTGGCTGCGCACCCGCACCAGACAACCCCTGAGCAACTTCCTGGGCTATCCGCTCGACAAGGACGTACCCCGCTACACCGGAATCCTGGACGCCGAGGACATGGGCGGGATCATCGTCTATCAGGGACGCGGTGTCGGCGGCGGGTCACTGGTCAACGGCGGCATGGCCGTCACGCCGAAACGGGAGAACTTCGGTGCCGTCCTGCCCTCGGTCGACGCCGACGAGATGTACGACGTGTACTACCCGCGCGCCAACACCGGCCTCGGCGTCAGCACCATCGACCCGGCGTGGTTCGAGACCGCCGCGTGCTACCAGTACGCCCGCGTCGGCCGAAAGCACGCCGAACGTTCCGGTTTCCCGTTCCTCTTCGTACCCGACGTCTACGACTGGGACTACATGAAGCAGGAG
This sequence comes from Streptomyces flavusporus, assembly GCF_046267975.1. NCBI lineage: Bacteria > Bacillati > Actinomycetota > Actinomycetes > Kitasatosporales > Streptomycetaceae > Streptomyces > Streptomyces flavusporus. The sequence goes on from NZ_CP176503.1 coordinate 491,107, forward strand.
GCCGCCGGTACGGTCCCCAGGTCGGCGCTGGCCGGAGAGATCCTGTACGGCAACAACCACGGGAAGAAAACCCTGCAGAAGACCTATCTCTCCCAGGCCGGAGCCACGGGAAGGGTCACCGTCTCGCCCCTGCACCGCGTCACGACGGTCACTCCCGCGGCCACCGGCGGCTACCGGGTCGGTATCGAGCAACTCGACACCGCCGGCGCCGTCACGGCGACGAAGACGGTGACCGCGGACCGCGTGTTCTTCGCCGCCGGCAGCGTGGGAACCAGCAAACTGCTGGTCCGGCTGAAAGCAACCGGTGCGCTGCCCGGGCTGAACGGCGAGGTCGGCAAGGGCTGGGGCGACAACGGCAATGTCATGTGCGGGCGCGCCAACCACATGTGGGATCCGACCGGCGCCCTGCAGTCCGCCATTCCCACCGCCGGAATCGACAACTGGGCCGGGGGCGGAGCATTCGCGGAAGTCGCCCCGCTGCCCACGGGAATCGAGACCTACGCCTCGTTCTATCTGTCGATCACCAAGAACCCGCACCGCGCCCAGTTCTCCTGGAACGCGGCGAGCGGGAAAGTGGAACTGAACTGGCAGACGGCCTGGAAACAGCCGTCCATCGACATGGCCAAGTCCATATTCGACCGGATCAACGCCAAAGAGGGGACGATCTACCGGACCGATCTCTTCGGCGCGTACAAGATCTGGGGCGACCACCTCACGTACCACCCTCTGGGCGGTGCGGTGCTCAGCAGGGCGACGGACAACTACGGCCGCCTGCACGGCCATTCGGGTCTCTACGTCATCGACGGTTCGCTGATCCCCGGCAACACGAGCGTCAATCCCTTCGTCACCATCACGGCGCTCGCCGAACGGAACATCGAAGAGATCATCGCCGCTGATCTGTGATCGTCCGCCCTCCGGCGGGCCGGGGCCCCGTGGCCTCGGCCCGCCTCACGGCCGGGGCAGGACGCAGACCGTGTCGAGCCCGAGCACGTGGTTGAGTCGGCCGAACGCCAGCCACGACCCGATGCTCATGCTCAACTCCACGATCTCGGCCTGGCTGTAGTGCGCCGTCATCCGGCTCCAGAACTCCTCGTCGAGGTGGTGATGGTCCAAGGCGTAGCGTTCGGCGTACTCGGCGGCCAGCCGGGTCCGTTCGTCGAAGGCGTCCGTGGTGCGCCAGGAGGCGACGGCGTCGGCGAAGTCCTCGCCGACCTTCCGTCCGTCCCGCTCGGTGCGCCAGTCCAGGCAGAAGGCGCAGCCGTTGATCTGCGCGACGCGCAGCCGCGCGGCCTCGAACTCGTTCAGGCCCAGGGTCGTGTGGGCGTACACGGCCAGCGAGAAGTTCGATGCGGCCATGCCGATTTCGGGGACCATCTCCCCCCACACGTACGGGATGGGGTCAGCTTCGTCGGGGATGTCGATGCGCAGGGTCACCGCTCAGGTCCTTCCCAGTCGGCCGGCTGCCGGGCGCAGCGGGACGTCGAGCGCGTCATAGAGGCCGGGCTCGGCCTCGGTGAGCCAGTCGATGGCGTTCACCAGCCGGCCGACGGCGGTGGCGTTGCCGCCCGCCGACCGGTTCTCGCCCTCGTCGGTCGCCGTGACGGTGACCTCGATGCGGGGGCGGCCCTCGATGATCACCCGGTGTGCTCCCGCACCGCCGTCGGGGGGTGCGGGCCAGTCCGGGGCACAGGACGCGTGGATGCGTGTGACGTGTTCGATGACGATACAGGGCCGGCCGTCGACGATGCCCTGCACCTCGAAGCGCACCGCGCCCTGGGTACCGGCCTCGAACTCCCCCATCGTCGGGGTGGTGACGGTGGTTTCGAGCGCGCGTCGCTCCAGCGTCTCGCGCATCTCGTCGAGTTCGACGCCGAGCGCCTTGGCCATCATGCGGATCTGCCCACCCCACACCGTCGTCGGCACGCTCTCGGCGAGCATGAGCGGCTGGTAGTCCATCGGGCGGCCCATGCCCACCAGATTCCGTACGGATTCCTCTTGTTCGTAGGTGGAGTAGTCGAAGATCTCCTGGCAGCGGACCGCGTCGATGCGCGAGCCGAGTCCGCTGATCAGCAGGGGCAAGGTGTCGTTCGCCCAGCCGGGGTCCACCCCGGACACGAACAGCGACCCGCCGCCGGCCGAGACGGCCTCCAGCAGCGGGTCCCTGATCTCGGGCGGGGCGTTGCGCACGTCGTACATCCCGTACACCGACGCAGTGACGACCACCGCCCCGGCCCGAACGGCTCGACCGATGTCCGCCAGCGCCCCGTCCGGCCGTATGTCACCCGACGCCGCGTACACCACGGCGCGCGGCCCGGCCGCGAGAACCGACGTCACGTCATCGGTCGCCGACACCCCAAGGCGCCGCCCCAGCCCGCCCAGATCGCCCGCGTCCCGGCCGACCTTGGCGGGGTCGGCCACCAGCACGGCCGCAAGATCCAGCGCCGGATGCGCGTCGACCGCGCGGATGGCCGCACGGCCGACATTCCCCGTACCCCACACAACCGTGGAAATCATGGGCGGAGGGTAACGAGACGGCGCAAAGGTTCCCAGAGTCGTGCACGGATTCCGTCCGGGCCTTCCGCGCCACGCCCGCAGAAACGGGAGCGATCGTACGCGGTGGTCATGATCGCCGTACCGAACAGGGCCGCGGCCGAGCGGTACGCTGCGGCTAGGGCGGCCGGGTCGGCGCTCTGGCCGGCGTGAGCAGTTGGGTTCCGGTGGCCGGGCCCGACGGGCCGGTCCCGACGATCGACGTTCGGCTCCTTCCGCAGCGAAGGTACGAGGAGCGGAAGGTGGGCGCGATGGAGTGGCGTGAGTTCGCCGAACAGATGGCGGGGCTCGCCCGGCACCTGCTGGCGCAGAACTCCCCGCAGGACACGCTGGACGAGATCGCCTCGAGTGCCGTCGAGCTGATCGAGGGATGCGAGGCGGCGGGTGTCCTCGCCCTGCGCAAGGGGTGCGCGGTGACCCTCTCCTCGTGCGGGGAGATGGGGAAGGAGTCCGACCGGTTGCAGGGCGAACTGGGTGAGGGCCCCTGTTTTGACGCCGCCCGGCGTACCGACGGCGAGCGGTTGTTCCGCATCACCGACATGACGAGGCCGCAGCCGCACTGGCCGCGTTTCGCGTCGGCGGCCCGGGAGCTGGGCGTGGGCAGCATGATGGGCTTCCTGCTCTACACGCTGGAGGAGGACTTCGGCGCCCTGAACTTCTACTCCTCCCGCCCGGGAGCGTTCGGTCCGGAGAGCGAGACGGCCGGCTGGCTGCTCGCCTCCCATGCCGCCGTCGCCCTGGCCAGTGCCCGCGCGGTGGACCAGCTGGAGCACGCCCTGGACACCCGTCACGCGATCGGCGAGGCGATGGGCATCCTGCGGGAGCGCCATCACCTCAGCGAGGAAGAAGCCTTCGACGTGCTGCGCCGCATCTCCCAGACGCACAACATCAAGCTCCGCGACGTGGCCCAGTCCATCCGCGCCAAGGCCGTCCCGGAAAGCTGACCGAGGCCGATCGGCGACCTTTCATCGGGGGTACGCGGAGGGCACACGAAGCCGGCGCCGCGGATTCGGCTTCGTGAGGTGTCGTGGTTCGGACCAGAGCCACGGCACCGCTCGGCGCGCCGACGCCACGGCCCGCCATCGTCCGTCACTCTCCGCGGCCCACGTGACGGCCGACTGAAGTACGGGGCCGAGGGTTACTCGGCACGCATGACGAAACTCCATCTTCCCGGGCGAAAGGATCACGGCGACCGGAGTCCGGCGCCGAAGGAGGCCGGGCCGGGGCCGGAGGTGGACCGGGCGGCACCGGATGCGCCGACGCACCTGCCGAAGCGGTCGTGGGGTGCGGTGCTGAAGGGAAGCCTGCGGGAGTTCAAGGACGACGAGCTGACCGACCGCGCGGCGGCGCTGACCTACTACGGCGTGCTGTCGCTGTTCCCGGCGCTGCTGGTGCTGGTGTCACTGCTGGGCATCGCCGGTCCGTCGGTCACGGACAAGGTGCTGGACAACGTCCGGCAGCTCGCGCCGGGCCCGGCCCGGGACATCATCGTCCGGGCCGTGGAGCAACTGCAGAACACCGCCAGCACCGGCACGATCGTGGCCGTCGTCGGCCTGGTGCTGGCGGTGTGGTCCGCGTCGGGCTATGTGGCGGCTTTCATGCGCGCCGCGAACGCCGTCTACGACATTCCCGAGGGACGTCCGGCGTGGAAGGTCCTGCCCATCCGCGTGACACTGACCGTCGTACTGATGGTACTGACCATGATCAGCTCGCTGATCGTGGTCTTCACCGGCGGTCTGGCCCGCCGGGCCGGGGACATCATCGGCCTCGGGGACACCGCCTTGACGGTGTGGTCGATCGCCAAGTGGCCCGTGCTGGTCTTCCTGGTCACGTTCATGATCGCGATCCTGTACTGGGCGAGCCCCAACGCCAAGGTGAAGGGCTGGCGGTGGATCACCCCGGGCAGCTTCCTCGCCCTCGTGATCTGGCTGATCGCCTCCGCCGGCTTCGCGTTCTACGTCGCCAACTTCGGCTCGTACAACAAGACGTACGGGACCATGGCCGGCGTCATCGTCTTCCTGATCTGGCTGTGGATCTCCAATCTGGCGATCCTGCTGGGCCTGGAGTTCGATGCCGAGATCGCACGCCAGCGGGCCATCGTCGGCGGGCATCCGCCCGAGGCCGAGCCCTACATCGAGCCACGCGACACCCGGGCCTGGGACGAGGCCGACCGGCGCCGGGCGGACGACACGTGATCGGCCGTGCCTTTCGGCGGTGCCCGGGGGCCGCGCGGCGCATCCGCGCGGCCCCCGGTGTGCCTCAGGACGTGCCCGGACGGCGCACGAAGCGCTTCAGCAGCGGCCAGGCCAGCAGTACGACGATCACCGCGTACACCGTCACCGCGAACGGCGTGTCGACCAGACCGGAGACGCTGCCGTCGCTGATCTGCAGGGCGCGGCGGAGCTGCTGCTCGGCGTTCGGGCCGAGGATGACCCCGATGACGGCGGGCAGTACGGGCAGGCCGTAGCGACGCATACCGAATCCGATCAGGCCGATGATCAGCAGGATCACCAGGTCGACGACCTCGCCGCCCACCGCGTAGGCGCCGACCGCGGCGAAGAACAGGATCCCCGCGTAGAGGTACGGCCGCGGAATACGCAGCAGTTTCGCCCAGACCGGCGCGAGCGGCAGGTTCAGGGCGAGCAGCAGCACCATGCCGACGAACAGGGAGGCGATCAGGCCCCACACCAGCTCGGGTTCGCGTTCGAACAGCAGCGGGCCGGGCTGGATGCCGTACTGCTGGAACGCGGCGAGCATGACCGCCGCGACCGCGGTGGTGGGCAGGCCCAGCGTCAGCATCGACACCAGCGTGCCCGCCGCCGAGGCCGACGCGGCGGACTCCGGTCCGGCGACGCCCTCGATCGCGCCCTTGCCCCACTCGTCCTTGTGCTTCGACAGGCGCTTCTCCGTGACGTACGACAGGAAGGTGGGAATCTCCGCACCGCCCGCCGGGATCGCCCCGAAGGGGAAGCCGATGAACGGGCCGCGCAGCCAGGACTTCCAGGTCCGCTGCACATCGCCCCGTCCCAGCCAGGGGCGGCCGACCGGGATCGCCTCGCCGGGCCTGCGCCGCAGGTGGGCGGCGACCCACAGGGCCTCGCCGATGGCGAAGAGGCCTACCGCGACGATCACGACGTCGATGCCGTCGGCGAGTTGGAGCGATCCGAAGGTGAGCCGCTGCTGCCCGGTCATCTGGTCCAGACCGACCAGGCCGAGGGTGAGGCCGATCAGCAGAGAGGCGAGCCCGCGGATGCGGGAGGAACCGAGCACGGAGGTCACCGCGATGAAGGCGAGGACCATGATGGCGAAGTAGTCGGGGGCGCCGATGTCGACGGCGAGTTCGGCGACCGTGGGGGCGAGCGCGACCAGCAGGATCGTGCCGGCCATGCCGCCGGCGAAGTGGCCGATGGCGGCGGCCGCCAGCGCCTGTGCGCCGCGCCCTGCCTTGGCCATCGGGTTGCCTTCCATGGCGGCGACCACGGCGGCGCTCTCTCCGGGGGTGTTGAGCAGGATCGAGGTCGTCGAACCGCCGAACATGGCGCCGTAGTAGATGCCCGCGAACATGATGAACGCGCCGATGGGATCCAGCCCGTACGTCACGGGGAGCAGCAGCGCCACCGCCATGGCCGGTCCGATGCCGGGCAGCACGCCGATCGCGGTGCCGAGGAGCACGCCGAGGGCGGCCCAGAGGAGGTTGAGCGGGGTCAGTGCCGTACCGAAGCCGTCCAGAAGGGAGTTGAGGGCGTCCATCTCAGAGCACTCCCATCAGGGGGCCGCCGGGCAGCGGCACTCCGAGCAGGTTGTTGAACACGACGTAGGTGACGAGGGAGAGGCCGGCCGCGATGAGCGGGTCACGGTCGGTGTGGCGGCTGCCGAGCGCGAAAGCGGCTCCCCAGAAGAGGAGGGCGCCCGCGATGGGGAAACCGAGGGGTTCGATCAGGACGGCGGTGCCCAGGAAGACTCCGGCGAGCAGCAGCACGGTGCGCCAGTCGGCGGGTTCGGACAGGTCGATGTCCTCGCCGGTCTCGGCCTGGCCGCGGCCGCCGCGCAGGACGTCCACGGCGAGCAGGGCGGCGATGAGCAGCAGTCCGGCGCCCACGACGATCGGTACGGTCTTCGGTCCGACGGGTCCGCGCTGGGCGATGTCGACGTCCATGGTGAGGGCGTCGGTCAGGACGAGCACGCCGAGGGCCAGCAGCAGGACGCAGACGCCGAGTTCGGAGTGCTCGCGCAGCCAGGAGCGGTGCGTCGGCGCGGGCGCCGGAGGAGTGTCGGTGGTCTGCGTCGTCACAGTCCGAGCTCCTTCAGTACCGAGACCACGCGCTGGTCCTGGGCGTCCAGGAACGCGCCGAACTTCTCGCCGGTGAGGAAGGCGTCGTCCCAGCCGTTCTGCTTCAGGGACTTCTGCCACTCGGGTGAGTCGTGGAGTTCCTCGATCAGTCGGACGAGCTTGTCGCGCTCGGCGTCGGAGAGACCGGGCGGCGCGACGATGCCGCGCCAGTTGGTGAAGTTCACGTCGTAGCCCGCCTCCTGGAGTGTGGGCGCGTCGAGGCCGTCGACGCGCTCGGGGCCGGTGACCGCGAGCAGCCGCAGCTCCCCCGCCTTGATCTGGTCGAGGTACTCGCCGACGCCGGAGACGCCGAAAGCGACCTTGTTGCCGAGGATCGAGGCGAGCAGTTCACCGCCGCCGTCGAAGGGGATGTAGTTGACCTCCTTCGGGGCGATGCCGGCGGCCCGCGCCATCAGCATCGGCGCGAGATGGTCGGGTCCGCCCGGCGAGGATCCGCCACCGACGGGGAGCTTGCCGGGGTCGGCCTTCCAGGCGTCGACGAGGTCGTCGATCGTCTTGTACGGGGAGTCCTTGGCGACCACGACGACGTCCTGCTCCTCGGTGAGCCGGGCGATCGGGGTGGTGTCGGCGAGGGTCTTGGGCGCGTGGTTGGAGCGGACGGCGCCGACGACGCCGAGCCCCATCGACATCGCGAGCTTGCCGTTGCCGTGCTCGCTCACCAGGCGGGTCAGGCCGACGGTGCCGCCGGCGCCGGGCAGGTTGAACACCTCGACGTTGGGTGTGAGACCGGCGTCCTCGGCGTTCTTCGCGGCCGTGCGGGCCGTGATGTCGTAGCCGCCGCCGGGCGTGTTGGGGACCATGAAGCGCAGTCCCGGGATCTGTGTGCCGGTTTCGGCGCCGCTGCCGGTGCTCAGCAGGGGCGGTCCCAGGAGCAGGAGTACGGCGGCCCCGAGCAGGGCGAGGGGGGTGCGCAGGCGCACTGGTGCCACCACCTGTCGGTTCGTGGATGCGGTTCGGGAAGGCCCTGTGGGGGAGGGTGATGCGGGCCACATGGTGCCTGCGTGTCGACGGCCTGTCTCGCTTCCGGAACCAACGGAGGTTTTGGTCTTTGTGTCAGCGCCCGGGTTGCCGACCGATCTCTTTCCTCCGGCGCAGGTGGACGCCATGATGAGGCAGCCCCGTCCGTGAGCCCTCCGCTGTCAGAGATCGAGTCCGTCGTGGTCGCCACTTTCCGTCGCCAGACCCTTGCAGGCGAGATGCTGGTGCTTCAGCTCGCCATCGTCGTGGTGGTGCTGCTGGCGGTCGCCGCGGTCTCGCTCGCCCAGTCGGAGGCGACCTTCAACCGGGTCGAGGGTCGCCGGGTGAGCGCGCTGGCCGAGCAGTTGGCCGCCAATCCCCTGGTGCGCAGCCAGCTCGTGGCGCCGCTGCCGCGGGAGGCCCTGGCGCCACTGGTCAACTCCACGCAGTCCCAGTCCGGGGTGACCTCGGTGACGGTGGCCGACGCGGACGGCCGGATCGTCAGCTCCACGAATCCCACCGTGATCGGCGACGCGCTGCCGCTGGGCGAGGGCGCCGTCGCGGGGCGCGGCTGGTCCGGGGAGCTGGAGGTGGACGGCGTACGGGAACTCGTGGCGCAGGTGCCGGTGCTCGGGGCCGCGCGGGAGAACCTCGGGCGGCAGCTGGGCACGGTGATGATCGGCGAGGCCTCTCCGACGGTGTGGCAGCGGCTCAGCGGTGCCTCCTCCTATCTGCTCGCCTACCTGGGCGTCGCCAGCGGTCTCGGTCTGGCCGGCTCCCTGTTGCTGGCCCGGCGGGTCAAACGGCAGACCCTCGGCCTGGAGCCGCGCGAGATCACCGGACTGGCCGAGCATCGTGAGGCGATGCTGTACGGGATCGCCGAGGGCGTCATCGCCCTGGACCCGCAGCACCGGCTCACCCTGGTGAACGAGATGGGCCGGCGCCTGCTCGACCTGCCCGAGGACTGCGTGGGCCGGAGCCTGGCCGACCTGGGCGTCGAGGGGCGGCTGCGGGACGTGCTGGCCGGAGACCTTCAGGGCCCGGCCGACAAGCGCGACGAGGTCGTCATCCGGCACGACCGGGTCCTGGTGATGAACCGGATGACGGTGACCAAGGACGGCCGGCTCCTCGGCTCGGTCACCACGCTGCGGGACCGCACCGAACTGGCCCGGCTGGAGCGGGAGATCGGCTCCTTCCGCAGTTCCTCGGAGTTGCTGCGCGCGCAGGCGCACGAGTTCGCCAACCAGCTGCACACCATCTCCGGGCTGATCCAGATCGGGGAACAGGACGAGGTGGTGCGCTACATCCGCGCGCTGAACCAGCGCCGCCAGTCGCTGGACGTCACGCTCAGCCGCCGCGTACGCGACACGGCCGTGGCCGCCCTGCTCATGGCCAAGTTCTCCCAGGCCGCCGAACGCAAGGTCCGCCTGCGGATCTCGGACGACACCGCACTCGGCCGGCTCGCCCCGGAGGACGCCGCCGATGTGGCCACGGTGGTCGGCAATCTCGTCGACAACGCCGTGGACGCGGCCGCAGCGGGCGACGGCGGTGACCGCGGGGCCTGGGTCGAGGTCGAACTGCGGCAGGACGCCTCCACCGTCGAGATCGCGGTACGGGACTCCGGACCCGGTGTTGCGCCCGACCTCGCGCGGGAGGTGTTCTCGCACGGTTTCACCACCAAGGCCGCCCAGAAGGGCGAGCGCGGCATCGGCCTGGCGCTGACCCGGCTGGTCTGCGAGCGGCACGGCGGCGAGATCTCGGTGACCAACACCCCCGACGGTGCCCTGTTCACCGCACGCATGACCGTCAGCCACCTCACCGACGCGGTGGCGGAAGGAGCGGGCCGATGACCAGCACGACGGAACCGTCCGGTACGGGGGACGCGATCGACGTCCTCGTCGTCGACGACGACTTCATGGTGGCCCGGGTCCATCGCACCTTCGTCGAACGGGTCCCGCCGTTCCGGGTCGTCGGCGTCGCCAGCAGCGGCGAGCAGGCCATCGACGCCGTGGACGAACTGCGCCCCGACCTCGTGCTGCTCGACCTGTATTTGCCGGACATCTTCGGCCTGGACGTCATCCCACGGCTGCGCACCGCCGGCCACGACTGCGACGTCATGGTCATCAGCGCCGCGCGGGAGGCGGACACAGTGCGCGGCGCCGTACGGCACGGCGTGGTCGACTACCTCCTCAAGCCCTTCGAGTTCGAGGACCTGCGGGCCCGCCTGGAGCGCTACGTCGCCCAGCGCGGGCGCCTGCTGGCCACCGTCGTACGCGGTCAGGCCGATGTCGACCGGGTCCTGGCCGGGGCGAGCGCGCCGGCGCCGGCCGGCGGTGCGCTGCCCAAGGGGATGAGCGTCGAGACCGCCGACCTGGTCGAACGCGCCCTGCGCTCCGCCGACGGCACGCTCTCGGCCACCGAGTGCGCCTCCCTGACCGGCGTCTCCCGGGTGAGCGCGCGCCGTTATCTGGAGTACTTCCACACGACCGGCAACGCCGAGGTGTCGCTGCGGTACGGGGTGGCAGGGCGGCCCGAGCGGCGGTACAGCTGGCGGGCGTGAGGCGCGGACCGAGCGGGTTGGCCCCCCCGGGTGCAGGGCACTCGGAGGCCGTGGCGGGAGTCATCCGGAACCGCCGAAGCCACGCTGGAGGCGATGGACATGCCACATGAGGGAAACGTCATCGACGAGCTGGTGACCGATCACCGGGAGGTCGAGGAGCTCTTCGGCCAGATCGAGGGGCTGCCGCCCGGCGACAAGGACCGCAAGCTCCACGCCGACCAGGTCACGATGGAGCTGGTACGGCACTCGGTGGCCGAGGAGGCGTATCTCTACCCCGCGGTCCGGGAGCACGTACCCGACGGGGACGCCCTGGCCGACAAGGAGATCGAGGACCATTCCAGGGCCGAGCAGCTGATGAAGGACCTGGAGAGCTGCGAGGCAGACGATCCGGAGTTCAACCGCATCATCGGCCTGCTGATGAGCGAGATCCGCGCGCACGTGGCCGACGAGGAACAGAACCTGTTCCCCAAGCTGCGCGCCGCGTGTCCGCCGCAGGCGCTCGACGACCTGGGCGACAAGGTCCGCCAGGCGAAGATGCTGGCGCCGACCCGTCCGCATCCGATGGCCCCGGACAAGCCTCCGCTGAACAAGCTGCTGGCGCCGGGGGCCGGACTGGTCGACCGGGTACGTGACGCACTGACCGGACGCGGCAAGCCGGACTGACGACGCGGGTCGCCTCACAGGCGTCGTCATCACGGGGTGTGCGTCCGACGGTGCCCTGCTCCCGGCCGACCCACACACGGCCTCACCACCAGGGGCGGCTCAGACGCCGAGCTGCCTGCCCCGGCCGACCGCACAAGGCGTCACCGCCAGGCCGGCCTCAGGCGGTGAGTGCCTGTCCCGGTCCCAGGCGGTCCAGCAGGAGGGTCTGGTGAAGCTCGGCCACGGGCGCGAGTAGGTCGGGGTGTCGGAGAAGGGCCGCCGCCTGGCGGTCCTTCTCGTCGGGCGCGACCAGGCGCCGGAACTCGACCGGCGTGCCCGCGGTGTGTCCGCCGTCGGCGAGCGCGGCCACCGCAAGGCCGGCCAGCTCGGTGTCCGTGAGCAGGCAGGCCGCCCAGCTCGCCACGACCTCGTCCACCCAGGTCCGCCAGGCGTCGCCCGCCGGGTCCTCGCCCCCGTCCGTGTCCGCACCGGTGATCCAGTCGAGCCGCGCGGAGCCTCCGGGCCCGGCCATCCCGACCAGCGCGGCGTCCATCTGCGTCGGATACCGCAGCCACGCCGCGACGGTCACGGCCTGCCGTGCCTGCACCTCGCACAGAGCGGAGGCGAGGGCACCGCCGGACGCCGGGTAGGCGCCGGTCAGCCACTGGGTGGTCGCCGCGATGAGCGGGGAGAGGTCTACGAGCACTGCCGGGCCGTCCGAAGTGATTGCGAGCAGGGGTTCTGCAACGGTAGCCCGCGTCCAGGTCGGCACGACATGGCCTGGACCTCTTCGGCGGCGTGGCTTCGGCCACAGATCCGGCCACACAGGCATCCGACGACGGGGCGTCACACGGTCGCCGCACCCGAGTGGCGAGGCAGTCGACGGGCCCTTAGGAATGGGACGGAACAACGCGCGTCGCGCTTCGGCAGCGCAGGAGCGGCCGCCCCTCTCCCATGGAGCCCAGGATGACCACCCGCTCTTCACCATCCCAGTCGAATCAGCCCGCCATAGCCTTCACCGAGGCGATCCCCTCGGCGGCACCGCTGTCCGGAACCACCCCGGCAATCGGGCCGGCCTCTGCGTTCGGCCCGGCCTCGGCCGTCGGCCCGGGCCCCGAGGAGAGCACCGGGCCCGCCGGTCCCACACGGCCCTCCGACGCTGGCCCTCCCCGACTCCCCACGGCACCCCAGGCCGAGGAGGGCGACGTGGGCACAGGGGCGTACGGCGATCCGGTCCTCGACCTCGTCCGTGCCGCCGTCAGCGCTCGGCCGCTGGAGGAAGTCGTCCGGCTCGTCACGCTGATGGAGGAGTCACCCGAGTACGCACAGACGGTCGTCGCCGTTCTGAGGGCCGTCGCGGTGACCCGCTCGGTGGACGACGTCGCCCGGCTGGTCGCCGAACTGACCCGGCCGCCGCGTGAGGCCGACAGCGCGGACGAAACCATCCGCGCGGCGGTCGAGGGCCGGTGCGTCGAGGACGTCACACGTCTGATGGCGTTGCTGCACCAGACGCCGTTGGAGCCGCACTGCGGACAGGCAGCGGTGCGGGCGGCCGCCACGGGCCGGCCGGTCGAGGAACTCGTGGAGCTCATCGGACGGCTGGCCCAGCAACAGGTGCGGGAACCGTACGGGGTTCAGCCGGAGCAGATATCCGGGTCCGCCGCACAGGACGCGATGGCGAGCGCCGCCCTCGCGCCCGCCCCCGAGGTGTTCCCGGCGGCGGACGGCAAACTCACCCTCGGGCTTCGCGGAAGGCGAACCGTCCGAATACGGCGCGACCGTCCCCCTGCCCCGCCCAAGCGACCTGTCTTCTGGCCGAGTTGGCTGGCCGCTGCAGCCCTCGTCGTGTGCGGCGCCGCGTGCTTCCCGCTGCACCGTCAGGGCACGACCTCCAGCATCTACGTCGCCACACTCGGGGCGTCCGGCGCGTGCGTGGTGCTGGCCGTCCTGCTGGCTCTTCGGACCACGGTGCCGATGCTGATGGCGGGTGTGACCCTGCCTGCGACGCTGGCGGCGGCCGGGCTGCTCGAGGGCAGGATCCACTCGGCCGGGCTGTCCCGGGCCCTGCACATCACACTGGCGCCGCCCTGGAGCGCCGGCCTCACCGCGATGTGCGCGTCGCTGGCCTCGCTCGCCGCGCTGCTCCTGCTGTTGATGGTGCAGGTGGCGGACCGGTACCCGGCGCCGCGACCGGTGGCCGAGGCGAGTCGGGTCACGGAATGACCTGGCGGCTGACGGGTGGCCGATCGTCACGGCTCCATGAGTCCGGCGGCCACCGTCGCCCCCAGTTCCCAGCACGCCTGGATGTCGGCCCGGTCCGGCTCGCCCGTCACGGTCACCGCGTCGGCGGTACGCCGCCAGCCCAGGCCGGTCGTGATCGACTCGATGCCGCGCACCGCTCCGGTGACATCGCTGCCGCCGTGCACGTAGTAGCCGAAGGGCCTCCCCCGTGTCTCGTCGAGGCAGGGGTAGTAGACCTGGTCGAAGAAGTGCTTGAGGGCGCCGGACATGTAGCCGAGGTTCGCCGGTGTGCCCAGCAGATACCCGTCGGCGGACAGCACGTCGGACGCCGTCGCGGACAGTGCCGCCCGTCGCTCGACCCGGACGTTCTCGATCTCCGGGGTCGTCGCACCGGAGATGACGGCCTCGAGCATCGCCTGACAGTTGGGCGACGGCGTGTGATGCACGATCAGCAAGGTGGTCACGCCACCGAACCCTGCCGTGACCCCGGCTACGGCCGCAAGCCGCGCACGGCCCCGGGACTGCCGTAACCCCCGTTGTCACCACAGGTCATGGGTGGAACGATGCGCGACACCGGCCGCACGCGTGGCGAAGGGAAGCATCGTGACCGACGGGGACCACCGGCCGCGCGCGCTGCCGTGTTCGACGCGATCGGGGCTGCGTACGAGGCGGGCCTGAGGGTGCTCCGGCAGGACGAGGCGCTGTTCACTCCCGCTCACCCCGATGCCATGCCGGAGCCCCAGTTGTTCCTGTACTGCCGACGTGACGGGGAGGCCGGCTGACGCCGGTCGGCTGGGCGTGGGCCGCGTTCTGCGGGACGATGGGTGTGGGGCCGCCGTCCATCGGCGAAGGGGCTGTGACGTGCAGGAACTGGCGATCATCGAGGCGCCGTCCGTGCTGGGACTGCGGCCGACCGGCGTGCAGGAGCTGCCGGCGGCCCTGCTCGACGCCGGGCTGCTGGACCACCTCGGGGCGGTGCGGGCCGGCCGGGTCGAACCGCCGGCCTATGTCCCCGGACGGGATCCCGACACCGGAGTCATCAACAGCTCCGCAATCGCGGAGTACTCCGTCCGGCTCGCCGACGCGATCGCCGGTGTCCTCGACGCCGGCCGCTTCCCCGTCGTCCTCGGCGGCGACTGCAGCATCCTGCTCGGCGCGCTCCTCGCCCTCAAGCGGCGCGGACGCCCCGGGCTGCTGTTCCTCGACGGCCACAGCGACTTCTACCAGCCGGAAGCGGAACCGGTGGGCGAGGCGGCCTCGATGGACCTCGCCCTGGCCACGGGTCACGGGCCCCGGCCGCTCACCGACCTCGAAGGCCGCCGACCCCTGGTGCAGGACGAGGACGTCGTCGCCCTCGGCTTCCGCGACGCCGCCGAGGCCGCCGTGTTCGGAATGCAGCCGCTGCCGCCCGCGCTGCACGCGATCGACCTCGACGGCGTGCGTGCGGTGGGCGCTGCCACGGCCGCTCGCGAGGCCGTCGACCGGCTCACCGGCATACCGGGACCCGGCTACTGGATCCACCTCGACGTCGACGTCCTGGACGACGCGGTCATGCCTGCCGTCGACTACCGCCTGCCCGGCGGGCTGAGCTGGGCGGAGCTGGAGCAGGTGCTGCACACGGCCCTGGCCGACGAACGGGCCGCCGGACTCGACGTCACGATCTTCAACCCCCGCCTCGATCCCGACGGAAGCATCGCGGCCCGTCTGGCCCAGTGCCTGAACCGAGAGCTGTCGGCCCGAACGCCGGAGCAGGGCTGAACCGCGCCCGAGCGGGCGCGGCCCGGCGGTCAGTCGGCGAGGGTCTTCAGTACGGCCTCGGCCGTGGCCCTGCTGGACTGGGGGTTCTGACCGGTGATCAGGTTGCCGTCCTGCACCACCGTGTTGCTCCACGCGGGTCCGGCCTCGACCACGGCACCGCGCTCACGCAGCCTGCTCTCCACGTAGTAGGGCGTGTTGTCGCCCAGACCGCCCTGGCGCTCCTCCTCGTCGGTGAACGAGGTCAGGGTGCGGCCGGCGAACGTGAAGCCGCCGTCCGGCCGGTCGGCGCTGAGCAGCGCGGCCACGCCGTGGCACAGGGCCGCCACCGTCCGGCCCGAGGCGTCGGCCTCGTCGAGCAGCCGGCCGAGGTCGGCGTCCGTGGCGAGGTCGGCCATGGGGGCGTGGCCGCCGGGGATGTAGATCGCGTCGTAGTCGCCGGCCCGCACCTCGGCGAGGGAGAGCGGCGCGGACAGCTGCTCGGCGATGCCGTCGAGGTAGGCACGGAACCGCTGCGCGTCGGCCTCCGCCACCCCGCCGCGCTCGTCCAGGCTGAGGGCGTCGACCGTCGGCCGGTCGCCGCCCGGCGTGGCGATCGAAACCTCGGCACCGGCGGCGGTGAGCACCTCGTGGGAGGCGGCGACCTCCTCTGCCCAGTAACCGGTGGGGTGGGTGGAGCCGTCGGCCAGCTGCATGCTGTTCGCGCTCGAAATGACCATCAGAATCTTCGACATGCGGAACATGGTCCATCAGAGGACTTTAAACTGCACGCGAAAGGCATTAGGAAAGTTATGTCCTCCGTCTTGCCCCGAGAAAGATGAGTGACTAAGGGCGTTGACACCCCAAAGTGTGAGTGATTAAGTACTCACATGAAGACGGAACAGCGCCGACTCTCCACCGCCGAGGAACGCCGCGAGACGGTCCTGCGCACCGCCATCGGCGCGTTCGCGGCCCGCGGCTACTTCGGCACCACCACCACGGAAGTGGCCAAGGCGGCGGGCATCTCGCAGGCCTACGTCTACCGGCTCTTCCCGAACAAGGAGGCGTTGTTCACCGCGGTCGTCGAGCACTGCTTCGCCCAGGTGCGCGCAGCCCTCGAAGGCGGAGCGGCCGAGGCCCGCAGCAGCGCTCCCGAGGCCGTGCTCGAGTCGATGGGTGACGCCTACGCCCGCCTCATCAGCAACAACGACCTGCTGCTGGTGCAGCTGCACGCCCAGGCGGCGGCCATCTCCGAGCCCGCCGTCAGGGAGGCGGTCAGGGCCGGGTACGCCCGCGCGGTCGAGTACGTCCGTGGCGCGTCCGGTGGCAGCGAGGAGCAGATCCAGCAGTTCTTCGCCACCGGCATGCTCTGCCATCTGATCGTCTCCATCGACGCCGAGTCCGTCGACGCGCCCTGGACCCGCACCCTGGCGGCGGGCATCACGCACTACTGACCGACCCCGCCCGGGCGGCCGTCCGGTCTCTGCGGACCGACAGCCGCCCTTTCCCAGGCCTCACTAGTGAGTGGTTGACCACACATCTACAGAAGGAGCCAGTCATGCAAGCCACCGAAGTCGTCCTGCCCGGCGTCGGAGAACCCGAGAGCCTCGAAGTCCGTGTGCGCGAGCTGCCCCAGCCCGGCCCCGGCCAGGCCGTGGTCCGGATGGAAGCCAGCGGTGTGACCTTCGCCGAGCAGCAGATGCGACGCGGCAAGTACTACGACATGCCGAAGTTCCCCTTCGTGCCCGGCTACGACCTGGTCGGCGTCGTCGAGCAGCTGGGCCCGCCGGTGCCCGACCAGCCCGGGCTGTCCGTCGGGCAGCGGGTCGCCGCTCTCACCAAGACCGGCGGATGGGCCGACCACGTCCTGCTGGACGCGGCGGATCTGGTGCCGGTCCCCGACGGGGTGACCGCGGCGGAGGCCGAGACACTGGTCACCAACGGCGCGACCGCGTGGCGCATGCTCTACCGCACGGCGAAGGTCCGCCCGGGCGACACCATCGTGGTGCACGGGGCCAACGGCGGCGTCGGCAGCGTGCTGGTGCAGCTGGCCCGCAGCAACGGCATCACCGTCATCGGCACTGCCTCGGCCCGTAACCAGCAGGCCGTCGCCGGCATGGGTGCGCTCCCGGTGGACTACCGCGGCGACATCCCCGCCCGCGTCCGCGAGCTGGCGTCCGACGGCGTGGCCGCCGTCTTCGACCACGTGGGCGGCAAGGGCATCGAGGACTCCTGGCGGATGCTCGCCCCCGGCGGCACCCTCGTCTCCTACGGCAGTGCCTCGACCCGCGACCAGGCCGGCAACGGGACGATCACGGTTCTGAAGCTCGTCGCCCGGCTCGCGGTGTGGAACGCGCTGCCCAACGGCCGCAGCGCGCACTTCTTCAACCTGTGGGCCGGCAAGGCGCGGCATCCGCGGCAGTACCGGGCGGAGCTGCGCGAAGACCTCACGCAGATCTTCGACCTGCTCAGGTCCGGGGCGATCGAGGCCAGGATCGACCGGGTCTACCCGCTCCGGCAGGCGGCCGCCGCGCTGCGGCACGCCGAGTCCGGCACCGTCGTCGGCAAGGTCGTGCTCACCCCGGGCGGCGTGGCCGAGTAGCGGTCACAGGGTGTTCCACTGGCGCGCGGCCTGCTGGAGATGGTCGCGCAGCACGGTGACGGCGGGGCCCGCCGGAGCGCCCCGCCGTACCGCCAGGTACAGGGTGTTGAGCGGCGCCACCTCCGGGTGGTGCAGCTGCACGACCTCCCCGGCAGCGAGCGCCGGTGCGGCGATGTACCGCGGCAGCACGGAGATTCCGGCACCCGCGACCACTGCCGCGAGAACGGCCCTGAGATCGGCGACGACCATGGCCACGGGATTCGGCGGCCGCCGCCCGAACTCGCTGCGCCAGTAGCGGCGCACGATGGGCAGTTCCTCGGCGTACGCGACCAGCGGCAGATGCGCCAGTGCGGCCACCGGCTCCGTTCTCAGGCGGCCGGCGTCGATCGTGTGGGCCATCGCGGGCGGGGCGACCAGGACGAACTCCTCGTCCACGAGCGGAACCGCGAGCACCGCCGCACGAGAGGGCCGTACCGCCGAGACGACCAGGTCGAGCCGGTCGTTGACCAGCTGGGAGAGCAGGTCGTCGGCCAGCCCGAGGGTCACGTGGACAGTCACACCGCGGCGGGCCAGCCCGGCCAGCACCGGCAGCACGCGCAGCGTCATCACCTCGGCCGCTCCGCCGATCCGCACGGTGCCCCGCAGGGGCGGTTCGGCATCGGCCGGGTGCAGGGCCTCGCGCAGCCCGTCCACGTGCACGCCGATGCGGGACGCCAGCGCGGCTGCCCGCTGGGTCGGGGTGACGCCCTTGTGCGTACGGACGAACAGGGGCTCACCGATCTGCTCCTCGAGCCGGGCGAGCTGACCGGTGACGGCCGGCTGGGTCACCCCGAGCCGCTGAGCCGCCGCGGACAGCGATCCCGCCCGGTAGATCTCCAGGAACGTCGACAACAGATCAAGATGCGGCATGCCACCGCGGCTCTCCTTCACCACCACAGGCAGAAGCAAAACACTACGGTGGGTCGGCGCGGACCGGCGGCGCGGGGGCGCCTCGACGGCCCCCCGAGGAGACCTTATGAGACCCATAAGGTCAGCTTATGAGCTCATAGAACGGACCCGCGTACCAGGTTAGGCTTGCCTCAGCTTAGGCTTCCCCTCGAGTCGCACGTCACCGCTCGAAGGGAACCTGATCATGCCCCGCCCTCTGCGGGTAGCCATTGTCGGAGCCGGCCCCGCCGGGATCTACGCCGCCGACGCACTGCTCAAGTCCGACGTGGCCGCCGAACCCGGTGTGTCCATCGACCTCTTCGAGCGGATGCCCGCGCCGTTCGGTCTGATCCGTTACGGCGTCGCCCCCGACCACCCCAGAATCAAGGGCATCGTCACCGCCCTCCACCAGGTGCTCGACAAGCCGCAGATCCGTCTCTTCGGCAACGTCGACTACCCGACCGACATCAACCTGGACGACCTGCGCTCGTTCTACGATGCCGTGATCTTCTCCACCGGCGCCACAGCCGACCGGGCCCTGCCCATCCCGGGCATCGAGCTGGACGGCTCCTACGGCGCCGCGGACTTCGTCTCCTGGTACGACGGTCACCCGGACGTGCCGCGCACCTGGCCGCTTCAGGCGGAGAAGGTCGCCGTGCTGGGCGTCGGCAACGTGGCCCTCGACATCGCGCGCATCCTCGCCAAGACCGCGGACGAGCTGCTGCCCACCGAGATACCGGCGAACGTCTACGACGGCCTCAAGGCCAACCCGGCCAAGGAGATCCACGTCTTCGGCCGCCGCGGCCCGGCGCAGGCCAAGTTCAGCCCGATGGAACTGCGCGAGCTGAACCACTCCCCCAACATCGAGGTCATCGTCGATCCCGAGGACATCGACTACGACGAGGGCTCGATCGAGACGCGGCGCGGCAACAAGCAGGCCGACATGGTCGCCAAGACCCTGGAGAACTGGGCGATCCGCGACGTCGGCGACCGGCCGCACAAGCTCTTCCTGCACTTCTTCGAGTCGCCGACGGAGGTCCTGGGCGAGGACGGCAAGGTCGTCGGCCTGCGCACGGAGCGCACCGAGCTGGACGGCACCGGCAACGTCAAGGGCACCGGCAAGTTCACCGACTGGGATGTCACCGCGGTCTACCGCGCGGTCGGCTACCTGTCGGACAAGCTGCCCAAGCTGCCCTGGGACATCGACTCGGGCACGGTCCCGGACGAGGGCGGCCGGGTCATCGAGGAGAGCGGCTCGCATCTGCAGTCGGTGTACGTGACCGGCTGGATCCGGCGCGGCCCGGTCGGCCTCATCGGCCACACCAAGGGCGACGCCAACGAGACGGTGTCCAACCTCCTGGACGACTTCGCCAACAGCCGTCTGCACACCCCGTCGGCGCCGGCTCCCGAGGCCGTGGACGCGTTCCTCACGGAGCGCAATGTCCGCTTCACGACGTGGGAGGGCTGGCACAAGCTGGACGCCGCGGAGAAGGCCCTGGGCGAGCCGCAGGGCCGGGAGCGCGTGAAGATCGTCGAGCGTGAGGACATGCTGCGGGAGAGCGGCGCGTAAGCGCGCAGCGAACCTGGTGGTGAGGGGCCCGGCGCGATTGTGGCGCCGGGCCCCTCACGTCTGCTGTCGGCCTTACGGACCTGTGACGTGCCGGGCGCGGAGCGACTGGGCGGGGGTCCTGCCGACCTAGCGTGTGACCATGCGAGTACTGGTCACCGGCGGTGCCGGGTTCATCGGGTCCCATGTGGTCGAGGCACTGGCGGCGGGCGGGCACGAACCCGTCGTGTACGACGTGCGTACGGACCCCGGTTCGGACGTGCGGGACCTCGATGCGGTACGCCGCGCCCTGTCCGGTGTCGACGCCGTGAGCCATCAGGCCGCGATGGTCGGGCTGGGGTCCGGGTTCGCCGACGCCGTGGAGTACGTCTCGCGCAACGACCTCGGTACGGCCGTACTGCTGACGGCCATGGCCGACGCGGGCGTCCCGCGGATCGTCCTGGCGGGATCGATGGTGGTGTACGGCGAGGGACGGTACGACTGCGCCCGGCACGGAGTGGTGCGGCCCGGGCCCCGGGCGGTCGCCGATCTGACGGCGGGACGCTTCGAACCCCGGTGCCCCGCGTGCGGTGCGGAGTTGTCGCCCGGGCTGGTCGGCGAGGACGCGCCGGTCGATCCGCGCAATGTCTACGCGACGACGAAGCTCGCCCAGGAACATCTGGCGGCGGCGTGGGCGCGGGTCACGGGCGGGTCGGCGGTGTCCCTGCGGTACCACAACGTGTACGGGCCCCGGATGCCCCGCGACACGCCGTACGCCGGGGTCGCCGCCTTCTTCCGCTCGGCGCTCGCCCGGGGCGAGGCCCCGGGCGTGTTCGAGGACGGCCGCCAGCGGCGGGACTTCGTCCACGTCCGGGACGTGGCGGCGGCCAACGTGGCGGCGCTTCAGGCGGCTTGCCCGCCGGGCGCGCTCGTGGCGTACAACACCGGCAGCGGAGAACCGCACACGGTCGGGGAGATGGCGCGGGCGCTGGCCGCGGCGTACGGCGGGCCCGAGCCCGTGGTGACCGGGGAGTACCGGCTGGGGGACGTCCGCCACATCACCGCGGACTCCTCGCGACTGCGGTCCGAGCTCGGTTGGAAGCCCGAGGTCGGATTCGCGGACGGCATGCGGGAGTTCGCGCGGTCCGGGCTGCGCGGCCAGTGAGCGGCCCGCCCCGCGGCAGCGACCTGAGGTCCGCGTTTCGTAAGAAACAGAAGCCCGATATGCCCGTTTTCTCTTCGTAGGGTGAAAGCCGTGACGACCCCTCCCCCCTCACCGACCGTCGACGTGGTCCTCCCCTGCCTCGACGAGGCCGACGCACTGCCCTGGGTCCTGGAGCGCATCCCTGCCGGATGGCGTGCCCTCGTCGTGGACAACGGCTCCACCGACGGCTCGGCGGACCTCGCCCGCGCGCTCGGCGCGACCGTCGTCCACGAACCGCGGCGCGGGTTCGGGGCGGCGTGCCACGCGGGACTGACCGCCGCCGGTGCCGACATCGTGTGCTTCTGCGACTGCGACGCCTCGCTCGATCCCTCGCTCCTCGTCCCGTTCGTACGCGAGGTGCACGGCGGTGCGGCCGACCTGGTGCTGGGCCGGCGCCGGCCACAGGGCCGGGGCGCCTGGCCGGTGCACGCCCGGGCGGGAAACATCGCGCTGGCGCTGATGCTGCGCCGCCGCACGGGCCTGCGGCTGCACGACCTGGGCCCGCTGCGCGCCGCCCGGCGCGAGGCGCTGCTCGGCCTCCGGCTCACCGACCGGCGCAGCGGCTATCCGCTCCAGATGGTGGTGCGCGCCGCCGACGCGGGCTGGCGCATCGCCGAGCACGACGTGCCCTATCTGCCCCGCACCGGGGAGTCCAAGGTCACGGGCACCTGGCGGGGCACCTGGCAGGCGGTACGGGACATGCGCCGCGTCCTGGCCGAACCCCCCGCGACACAGGGGCGCACCACCCCGTCCACGCAGGGAGGGAGCGCCCGTTGACCACGCTGCTCGTCATCGCCAAGGAGCCGCGGCCCGGACGGGTCAAGACGCGGCTGACGCCCCCGTTCACCCCCGCTCAGGCGGCCGTGCTGGCCGAGGCGGCCCTGGTGGACACCCTGCGTGCGGTGGCCTCCGCGCCGGCCCGGCGGCGGGTCCTGGTGCTCGACGGGACCCCCGGCGCCTGGCTGCCGTCCGGCTTCGACGTCGTACCGCAGTGTGCGGGCGGGCTGGACGAGCGGCTCGCGGACGCCTTCGCCGGGTGCGAGGGCCCTGCCCTGCTGATCGGGATGGATACGCCACAGGTGACGCCGCAGCTGCTGACCGTGGACTTCGCCGACAGCGACGCGTACTTCGGTCCGGCGGAGGACGGGGGCTTCTGGGCGCTCGGCCTCGCCGAGCCGGCCCCGGAGCTGCTGCGCGGTGTCCCGATGTCGACGTCGGCCACCGGCGCCGTACAGCGCGACCGGCTCGTCGCCGCCGGGCTCCGGGTGCGGGATCTGCCCCTGCTGCGGGACGTCGACACGGCAGCCGACGCCGAAGCGGTGGCCGCGCTGGCGCCGCACGGCCGGTTCGCCGCGGAGCTGGCCCGACTGCATGCGGCCACCGGCCGATGACCGCCCCGTACGAGATCGCCCGGCCCGACGACACCGAACAGCCCGCCTTGCTCCCCTGGTCGGCCGATCCTTATGTGCACGCCCTGCGCACCGGCCGCGGACCGCTGTTCCTGCGCCGCACCGACGGCTGGCTGCTCCCGCTGGACGTGGAGCGGTGGTGTGCGCGCCCGGACGACGCGGATCTGACCGTCCTGGACCGCTGCGAGGGTGCCGTGCTGGACGTGGGCTGCGGCCCGGGCCGGCTGGTCGCGGAACTCGCCGCCCGGGGCCGGACCGCGCTCGGCATCGACGTCAGCGAGGCCGCGGTCGCGCACACCGCGCGGCTGGGCGGCCGGGCCCTGCGGCGGTCGGTCTTCCAGCCGCTGCCCTCGGAGCGGCGCTGGGGTACCGCGCTGCTGATGGACGGCAACGTCGGCATCGGCGGCGACCCGCCCGCGCTGCTGGACCGGGTGTCCCGGCTCCTCGCCCCGGGCGGTCTGGTGATCGCCGAGACGGTTCCCGCGGACGTGGACGAGCGGGTCCAGGTCCATGTCACCGACGGGCGGGGCACCGTCGGCGTCCCCTTCCCGTGGGCCCGGCTGGGCACCCCGGCCCTGCTGCGGTACGCCCGCGCGCTGCGGCTCGACGTGGAGGGTCAGTGGGCGGCCGGCGGACGCTGCTTCGTCGCCCTGCGCAGCCGGAGCACCAGCAGCAGTGCCGAACCGCCGAACAGAACGGCGGTGATCAGCAGCCAGCGGGCCAGGAAGCCGTCCGCCGACAGCCCGGAGACCAGCCGGTAACGCTCGTCGACCCGACCGCTGATCAGCGGGAACCACACCAGCAACAGCATCCCGGACAGGGCGGCCGGGACACGGACGTACGGGATCCACTCCCGGCGCCGCATCGCGCCGAGCGCGCCGGTGACCGCCCGGTCCGCGGCCGCGTACAGCGGCAGGAGCAGCAGGTCGTGGACGAGGGCCGCGCCCACGAACCACAGCGCCACCCGCAACCAGTCGCCCGCGAGCAGCCGCACACCCGCGTATCCGGCGAGCGCGAACGAAGCGGCGAGCAGCAGCAGTTGCAGCGGGCTGCCGAGGTCGAGGTGCGGGCGGACGAGGGTGGGGCGGCGCATCACAGGTCTCCGAACGTCAGCCGTGCCACCCACTTGGTGTTCAGCACGCCCGGCGCGGCGGGCACGATGATCCGGGCCGGGTAGCCGTGGTCGAGGGTCAGCGGCTCGCCGTTGACGTCCAGGGCGAGCAGGGAGCGCGGGTCGGCCACCTGGTTGGCGCGCATCGCGGCCCGGCGGAAGGCGCCGTGCCGTTGGAGGGACTCCACCAGCACGTCGGTCGGCTCGTCGTGGCCGACGAGGGCCGCGAGGTCCCGCAGCCGTACGCCGCGCCACCACTGGTCGGAGGTCGACCAGCCCTCCACACAGGCGATCGGCAGCGCGGCGCTGTGCAGCGGGAGACCCAGCAGCTCGCCCCGGCTCAGCCGGACGACGCCGGAGCGGCCGGTGACGACCAGCCGCCACGCCTCGTCACCCGTCTCCCGGCGATCGATTCCGGCGTACGCGGCCGTCTTGTTGATCTGGAAGCCCCCGGGGCCGCTGCCCGGTTGGGGTCCCCCGCGCGGTGCGAGGACGGCGGTCTCGCGCAGCGGCCCGTCGAAGCTGCGGCCCGCCGTCGTCGCGAACATCAGCAGCGAGGCTCCTCCGACCAGACCGAAGGCGCCACGGCGGGTCACGGTCGGCTCGGCCGGCCGCGGGGACACCAGATCGCCCTCCTCCGCGCGCAGCCGGCGCAGATTGCGCACGGCCGTGGGGAGCTTCAGGGCGGCGTGCACGACGAACGCGGCGAAGAACACCCAGGCGCCGTAGAAGTGCAGCGTGTAGAACGAGCCGGGGAAGACGTAGTCCACCTGGACGTTGAGCACGCCGGTCGTGAACTGGAACAGGGCGCCCCCGACCAGCAGGATCAGCGAGATCCGCTCCAGTGCGTGCGCCACCGAACGGGCCGGCGGCAGCGCGAACAGCCTGGGCACGACCGACCACAGCTTGGCGAGCAGGACGGGGATGAGGGTGAGCCCCAGGGTGACGTGGACGCCCTGGGTGAGCCGGTACAGCCAGGGCGGGTCTGTCGGCCAGGAGAAGAGGTAGAAACCGAGGATCCCCTTGTCCGGCGTCTGGTCGTTGACCGGCGACAGGTCGGGGTTGTAGGCGGCGTACGACAGCAGGCCGGTCACGAACAGCAGGGTGATGCCGACCAGCAGCACGACGCCGAAGACGGCGGTGAACCGGGGGCCGCGCAGGGGGCTGCGCCAGAAGCCGGGCGACGAGGGAAGCCGTTGGTCGCGCATGATTCGACGGTAGGTCGCGGCCCGCCCGAAGACACCGCGCAACCCATGACGAAACGCTGACATCAGGGCGCAGGACGCCCTGGTGGGTGCGTCGGCGGCCTAGCGTCCTGCGTGTGATCCGCTCTCCTCTCCGTGACCTGGGAGCCGCCCTGGCCGCTGTCCTGCTCGTCGTCGCGGCGATCCTGATCGGCCGCCACATCGAGGACACCGACGGCACGCTGTTCGTCAACTGGCCTCCGCTGCTCGCCTTCTGGGGCCCGCACGTGGGCCCGGGCACCCCGGCCGCGGTCGTGGTGGCGATCGCCGTGGTGGCGTACGGGCCGGGGCTCGCCGCGCGGCTGCCGTGGCGTGCGCTCCTGGCCGTGACCTGCGGCACCGCCATGGCCTGGACCTGGTCGCTGGCCCTGATCGACGGCTGGCACCGGGGTGTCGCGCAGCGGCTCACCACGCGGTACGAGTATCTCCAGGTCATCGACCGCTTCCAGGACATCCCCGCCACTGTGCGGGACTTCACCGAGTACATCGTGATCCAGGGCCCCGACCACTGGCCCGCGCACATCGCCGGGCACCCTCCGGCGGCCACGCTCACCTTCGTCCTGCTCGACCGGATCGGCCTCGGCGGCGGGGCCTGGGCCGGGGTCTGGTGCATCACCGTCGGGGCCACGGCGGTGACGGCCGTGCTGGTGACGGTGCGGGTGCTGACCGGGGAGGAGCTGGCGCGGCGGGCGGCGCCGTTTGTGGTGCTGGCGCCGGGCGCGGTGTGGATGGGCACGTCGGCCGACGGGTACTTCACCGCGGTCGCCGCCTGGTCGGTGGCGCTGCTGGCGCTTGCGGTGACGAGGCGGCCGGGGGCTCGGTCGCGGATCGCGGCGGGCGGGGCGGGACTGCTGTTCGGGCTGACCTGCTATCTGTCGTACGGGCTCACACTGATCGGGATCATCGGTCTGGGGGTGCTCGTCCTCGGCCGGAACCGGCGCGCGGTACTGCTGCCGCTCCTGGCCGGGCTGGCCGTGTTCCCGCTGGTCTTCACCCTTGCGGGGTTCAACTACTGGGAGGCGTACCACCTGCTGGTCGAGCGCTACAACCAGGGTGCCGGGGGCGTACGGCCGTACGGGTACTGGGTGTGGGCCAACCCGGCGTGCACCGTCCTCGTCGTGGGCCTCGCGACGGTGGCGGGGCTGTCACGGGCGGGCGGCACGCTCGTCGGGCAGCGCCGCCGTCTGCTGAGCCGGCCGGGTGACGCGGAGGAGCCGGTCGCCGAGGGTCGCCTGGCGGTGCTTCTGCTCGGCGCCTTTCTCGCCCTGCTCGCCGCCGACCTTTCCGGGATGAGCAAGGCGGAGACGGAGCGTATCTGGCTGCCCTTCGCCCTCTGGCTCCTCGCCGCCTGCGCGTTCCTGCCCCGCCCCCGCATCTGGCTGGCGGCCCAGGCCGTGGTCGCGTTGCTCGTCAACCACCTGCTGTGGACCGGCTGGTGAGCGGCCTGTCCGTGTCTACGGCAGGATCGAGTCGACGTATCCTCCGTCGACACGCACGGCGGCACCGGTCGTGGCGGACGCCAGCGGGGAGCTCAGATACACCACGAGGTTCGCGATCTCCTCGGGCTCGATGAGGCGCTGGAGCAGTGACTGCGGGCGGTGGTCCCGCATGAACGCGCGCTGCGCCTCCTCCCAGGGCAGGTCGCGGTCCACCAGCTGGTAGACGAAGTCCTCGACGCCCTCGGTGTGGGTGGGACCGGCGATGACGGAGTTCACCGTGACACCGCTGCCGGCCGCCTCCTTCGCGAAACCGCGGCTCACCGCGAGCAGGGCGGTCTTCGACATCCCGTAGTGGATCATCTCGGCGGGGATCACGACGGCCGAGTCGCTCGCGATGTTCAGCACCCGGCCCCACCCCTGCCGCATCATCCGTGGGAGGTACGAGCGGGTCAGCCGGACACCCGACAGCACGTTGATCTCGAAGTAGCGGCGCCACTCGTCGTCGGTGATGTCCAGGGCTGGCGTCGACCCGAAGATGCCGAGGTTGTTGACCAGGATGTCCACGTCGGGCAGCGTCTCCACCGCACGCGCGGCGCCCGCCTCGGTGCCCAGGTCCGCCGCGACGGGCACGAAGTCTCCCTCCGGCGCCTCGGCCCGCAGTTTCTCGATGCTCCGTTCGAGGCGTTCGGCGTTGCGTCCGTTGACGCCCACGCGCGCTCCGGCGCGGGCCAGTCCCACGGCGATCGCCGCTCCGATGCCCTGGGAGGAGCCGGTCACCAGCGCGGTTCGCCCACCGAGGTCCACGTTCACGGGCCACTCCTTGTCGCAGTACGGTCGGCCGATGTCCTCCTGCCCACGATCGCCGACGACGCACCCGGCCGCAGGCGGACGGCCGCCGTCCTCGACACGGCCGTTCCTGGTGACCCCCGGGATGATCCCGGCCACCTGCAGCGACGATACTGGCAGTCGCACCACGCCCCCGTTCACAGATGGACCCATGCCCTCCACCACCGTCCGCCCCATGACTCCCCCCACGGTCTGGCTGGCTCGCGGCCGCCACGTCGGCCCCGCCGCGGAAGACGTCCTCCGACCCAACCTCCAGCACCTCAAGGATCGCGGCGTCATCCGCGACCATCTGGAGCTGCCCGAGCCCGAGGGCACCCTCGAACGCGTCTTCGAGGCCCGCTGGGAGGTGGACGGGACGGTGACCGTGCGGGCCAGGCTGGCCCTCGCCCACGGCTCGGCCGCCGGGCAGGAGTGGGTGCTGGCGGCGGAGGCGGAGCGTCCGTGGGACCTGCGGTGGCCGTCCCCCACGACCATGTTCTGGCCGGACGATCCCGACGCCGCCTGGGACCACGAGGCCGACGCCGATCTGCGCCTGCGGGACATCAACCCGCTGCCCCCGGACGACAAGGACCTGCGGCGCGTGCTCAGGGCAGCCGCGCGCAGCGCGTGGTCGGTCCACGTCGTCGTCCACGAGGCCATGACGCCCGACGCGCTGGGACGTCTGCCGCTGGCCCGGCTGCTGCCGCCGGGTCTGCGGCACCGTGTGGTGGAGCACCGCGCCGCGCCGCACCAGCTGCGGGCCGTGAACTGGGCCCTGCGCGAGTTCGGTGTGCAGGTGCCGCGCGGCGGAGCCGTGGTGCTGCCCGGCTCGCCGGCCCCGGACGACTACGACAGCGACGCCTGCTCCGTGCGCAGCGTCTTCCTGGACGGCAGCGAACCGAGCGAGCTCATCGACGCGCTGACCCGTTACGTCGCCTCGCCGCGGCCGCTGCCGGAGGGTGCCGACGGCGTCCTCACCGCGCTGCGGGAGGACTGGCACCTGCTGACCCTGGAGGAGGAGCTCGCCCGCGAGCGGGCGCTGGTGGCCATGTACGCCGAGGCCCTGGAGGCGATGACCAGGTCCCGGGACCTGTACCGGGAGGCCGCCGAGCGGGCCCACGAGGCGCTGGCCGTGTACCGTGAGTCGTCCGCCGCGCTGCCGGAACCGCCGCAGGAGGTGTCCTCCGGTTCCCCGCTCCAGCAGTTGACGCGCTCTTTCGGACGTTTCAAGGCGACCGCGAAGTTCCGGCGTCCGGCGTCGTCCGCGGAATCAGACGGTGCCGAGGGCGGTTCTGACGGCTGAGGAGCAGTCACAGGCTCACTCCGGTCACCGGCATAGTCGTACGGGGTGTGCCGATAGGTCACAAACGGCATAACGGAGGCAATATCAGGGCGGAATCCGGGAATTCAAGGAAGGGCGCGTCCACCGGCGGCGCACCGGACCGAGGAGGGCCCGTGGATTCCACCACAGCAGTGCTCGCCGTCATCGCCGTGATCCTCGCCGTCGTGCTCGCCGCGGCCGTCGGGCTGCTGGTGCGGCTGGTCCGGGCCCGGCGCGGACTGCGGCGCGCCGGGCTGCCGACCGGGCCGCCCTGGGTGTTCTGGGGGGCCGTCCTGTACTTCGTGCTCCCGGCCGACCTGCTGCCCGATCCGGTGTACCTCGACGACGTCGGCGCACTGCTCCTGGCCCTGCGCACACTGCGCACGCCCGTGACCGCACGAGACCACCGCACCGTCCCGGCACGACGCCCGGTCGACCCCGCCTGACCTCCAACTGCCCGCGTTCCACGACAGATCCACGCCCCGTTGCGGCCGCTCAGGGCGACGCCTGGCCCGCGCCCGCCGTCACCCCCATGTGCTCCCCCGGCCGCCCGAGGTGCGCCGTGCCGTGCATCACGACCAGTCAACCGGAAGGCGCCGTCCTCCGTCTCAGGTTCAGAGCGGCCAACTCGCCCGCCACTACGGAGCGTAAGGAAACCAATCACCCGTTCGATTCGTATAAGTCCATGGAAAGCCCCGGAGATCCACGGGCCAAGCGACGACACGGCAGGCCGACGCCTGGCCGAGGCAGCACCGAAGAGGGAGAGACGATGCAACCGTTCGCGCTCAACTACGCACGCCCGACGGCGGAGTTGGAGGTCGCCACTCCGTACGCCTACGATCCCGGCCTGCAGTTGAACGTGCTGTTCGACGGCCGGATCGCCGCCACCGATCTCGCGTTGCTCAGAGAGCTGGGGACCACGACGTCCACCGCGGGCTCGAAGACGCACTTCGACGACTGAACACGGACCGTCGACGATGACCGTACTGATCCTGACCGGTGACCAGGATGTGACGGCGGACATGGTGGTCGTCCACCTGAACGCGTCCGGAGTCCCGGTGGTCCGCCTCGATCCCGCCGACCTGACCGGCGGCGCCGCACTGTCGGGCGAGTATGTGCACGGTGCCTTCCGCGGGCATCTGTGGTCCGCGGGCCGGCTGGTGAGCATGGACGGGCTGCGGTCCGTGTGGGTGCGCCGGCCGGGAACTCCCGCCACGCGGGTGGCCGAGCCGTCCGCGTGGCTCACCGAGGAGTCCTCGCAGGCGCTGTACGGCATGCTGCGCAGTTCCACCGCCCGCTGGATGAACCATCCGGACGCGGCCCGCCGCGCCCGGTACAAGCCCTGGCAGCTCCGCCTCGCCCAGCGCAGCGGACTGCCCGTGCCGGCCACACTGATCACGACCTTCCCGCAGGCCGCCCGGGATTTCGCCGAACGCTTCCCCGACCTCGTCGTCAAACCCGTCTCCGGCGCGCATCCTCAGGAGCCGCCGAGGGCGGTGCCGACCAGCCGAGTGGCACCGGACACCGACTTCGCCGCGGTCGCCTTCGGCCCGACCCTGCTGCAACGGCGGATCGCCAAGCGGGCCGACATCCGGCTCACCGTGGTCGGCGAGCGGATGCTGGCCGCCCGCAAGGCGACCGCCCCCGACGCCGCCCCGGACGAGGTCGACGTCCGCTTCGCCACGGACGACCGGCCCTGGCGCCCCTCCGACGTCCCCGCACGGATCGTGGACGGCGTCCGTACATACCTCCGGGACGCGGAACTGTCCTACGGCGCCTTCGACTTCGTGGAGGACACCGACGGGACGTGGTGGTTCCTGGAGTGCAACCAGTCCGGACAGTTCGGCTTCGTGGAGGTGGACACGGGCCAGCCGATCGCCCGCACCATCGCGGAGTGGCTGGCCCGGCCCGCCGCGGACCGGCCGAACCGGGTCAACGGCACGGGCACCAGGGTTCCTTGACCGCTACGAGCGACCCCGCGGACGGCGTCACCCGGCCAGCGACAGACCGCTCTCCCCGTCCGGGTCCGGCGCGTTCCCGCCGGCCAGCAGGGCGTCCGCCCGGGCGATCGCCTCGTGGATGCCGGTCGTGCCCGTCAGGACGCACAGGGTGTGACTGACGTCCGCCAACTCCCGTGCCCTCGTCGGCGTCTCCCTCTCCGCCTGAGCGATGCGCAGCGATGCGTACCTGGTCAGCAGCCTCCTGACGACCTTCGGGTCCGGAACAAGCACGGGGCGCCCCTCTCTCGACTTTTGCGCACCGTATGCCCGGACGGAGCCGGACCATTCGTCTTCTTGGGTGCCCGGCACCCATTTGACGCAAAACCGTCGCCCACCGCACAGGTGTCCGGCTCTTCCGTCGGACGGTCAGGCGGCCTGGCCGCTGTGCAGTGCCGCGTAGGCGCCGCCCCGGCGCAGCAGTTCCTCGTGCGTGCCGATCTCCTGGATGCGGCCGTCGGCCATCACCACGATCCGGTCCGCGCCCCGCACGGTGGACAGCCGGTGCGCGACCACGAACGTGGTGCGTCCGTGCAGCAGCCGGGCGAGGGCCTGCTGGACGAGCGCCTCGGAACGGGTGTCCAGCGCCGAGGTCGCCTCGTCCAGCACCAGCACCCTGGGATCCCTGATCAGGGCACGGGCGATGGCCAGCCGCTGCCGCTGCCCGCCGGACAGCCGCGCCCCGCGCTCGCCGACCAGGGTGTCGAGTCCCTGCGGCAGCCCGTCGACGAACTCCAGCGCGTTGGCGTCCCGCAGCGCTGCCCGGACCGTCTCCTCGTCGGCGTCGTCCATCCCGTAGGCGACGTTCTCACGGACGGTGCCGTCGAAGAGGATCGACTCCTGCGGCACGACCGACACGAAGCGCCGGTAGGTGCGCAGGTCGAGGGTGTTCATGTCGGTCCCGTCGAGCAGCAGCCGGCCCGCGGTGGGGCGGACGAAGCCGATGACGAGGTTGAGCACGGTGGACTTGCCGGCGCCGGACGCGCCCACCAGGGCGATCGTCTCGCCCGGTGCCACCGAGAGGCTGAAGTCGCGTACGGCGGGCCGTCCGCCGTCCTCGTACGCGTGAGAGACGCCGTCGAAGGTGACGGCGCCGCGCAGCGCGGTGAGTTCGGCCTTGCCCTCGTTGTCCTCGAGCTCGGGAGCCTGGAGCACCTCACCGACCGAGCGGACGGATTCGAGGCCCTTGGTGATGACCGGCGCCAGGCCGGTGAGTGTCGTCGTGGAGTTGGTGAGGGTGGTCAGGAAGGCGCTGAGCATGACGACATCGCCGGCGGTGACGCCCCACACGTCGTAGTACGAGATCAGCGCGGCGCCGGCGAGAACGAGGACACCGACCACGTTGAGGACCACCCAGGCGAGTGAGCCGAACCGGCCGTTGACCAGGTCCAGGCGCATCCCTGAGGTCAGCAGCCGGCGCAGGGTGCCGTCCATGCGGCGCAGCGCCTTGCCCTCCAGGCCGTGCGCGCGGGTCACCGGGATCAGGCGGGTCATCTCCGTCACGCGCGAGGAGAGCGTCTCGACCTCGTGGCGGAAGTGCTCGTTGTGGGTGCGCAGCCGGGCCCTGAGGCGGGCCACGAGGAGTGCGGCGGCGGGCACGACGACGAGGAAGACGGGGACGAACTCGGGGGTGCGGATGGCGATGATGACGAGTCCTCCGGTGAGGACGGTGATCGCGCCGAGTCCCGTTTCGGCGGTCTGTTGCACCATCTGCTCGACGGTCTCGACGTCGCGCACCACCTTGGCCTGCAGCACTCCGGCGCTGACCCGGGAGTGGTAGCCGATGGAGAGCTGCTGCATCCGGGTGCAGAGCGCGGAGCGCAGGTCGGTGCCCATGCGGCGCACGCTGCCGTACAGGAGGCGGACGTACAGCACGTGCAGCGGGTAGTTGACCACCAGGATGAACATGATGATCCCGATGCTGGTCCAGAGCCTGCTGATCGGCTGGTGCTGGACGACGGTGTCGATGATGGACGCGGTGATCAGCGGCAGCAGCCAGACCGGGCTGTGCTTGACCGTGAAGACGCCGACCGCGGCGGCCAGTCGCCATCGGTCGGTGTGGAACAGGTAGGCGAGGGTGCGTATCGGGTGTTCGCCCCGGTAGCGGTGGTCGAGCGGTCTCTCATGCGACGACGCCATCCGCGGTGGTCCTCTCCGTCAGCCGGGTCAAGGAGGCAGGAAGCGCTTTCTGCCCCGTTC
Organism: Streptomyces flavusporus; assembly: GCF_046267975.1. Taxonomy (NCBI): domain Bacteria; kingdom Bacillati; phylum Actinomycetota; class Actinomycetes; order Kitasatosporales; family Streptomycetaceae; genus Streptomyces; species Streptomyces flavusporus. The sequence goes on from NZ_CP176503.1 coordinate 523,966, forward strand.
GGCCAGGGGTACACCAGGTGACGGCAGGAATGTCGGAGCGTCCGCAGCGTGAGACCGACGAGCGGCGCCAACACGCCGTATGGATGGGGCCGCTACTCGCCGAGGGACCGGGCGAGTTCGGTGGACGCGCGGGCGATCTCGGCGTCCTGCTCGGCCTGGAGCTGCCGGACGACGCCCCGCCGGGCACGGACGGCCTGACGGGCGGCACGCTCCCAGACCACGTGGTTCTCACGGTGGTTGAGCAGCTTGGGATACGCCGTCGCGGTGTTCTCCCACTGCCGGGCGTCGGCGATGTTCTTCAGCAGCTCGATGATCCGGGCGCGGCAGGTCACATGGGGAAGCTGGGCAAGTTCCCACAGGAAGGGGACCGTCGCGGCCGTCGCCTGCTCCACCACGAAGCCGTACTGGCAGACACGGTCGCGCAGTTCGTCGAGTGCCGCCCCGGCGGTGTCGGCGCCGCCCCAGGCGATTTTGTTGAGCAGCAGCGGGATGCCGGCCGCGCAGCCGGTGGAGTCCCGGATCTCCTGCCACGGCACCTCGCCCAGCGCTCTCAGGGGCGTGGCGCGGGGAGCTCCCACCGGCCGCGTTTCGCGGTCTGTGCGCTCGGTGCTCTGCTGTCCCGTCGAAGCGGTGCGCATGGCGTCGGGCCTTTCCGCGGCAGTCATGTCGGTACGGGTGGCAGGTCGACGACCTGGCCTTTTCCCTGATGCGGCGTCATGATCGGGCGCCCCCATGTGGGTTGACGTCGTAGCTATTATCCACACCTACCCCACCTCCGTGCAATTGCACGAGAAATTGCGCGAGAATCCGGGTAGGGAGTCAGCAACGTGAACTGAGGGAGGTCGCGGTGCCAGTGATGCCGAACGGAGTGCGGGCGAGTTCGTTGGACGCCCGGTGGATCAAGAGCCGGCACAGCAACGCCGAGGGCAACTGCGTCGAGGTCGCCGCCCTGGGCGACGGGGGCGTCGCGATGCGCAACTCCCGTGATCCCGACGGCCCTGCGCTCGTGTACACCACAGCCGAGGTGGCTGCGTTCCTGGCCGGCGCCAAGGAAGGCGAGTTCGACCATCTGATGTGAGCCGTCCCGCCTGCTGCAGACCGGCCAAGTGCGATAGCGTGATAGTCACTTCTGCCGGTCTGCAGGGAGCCAGGATGTCCGCCGAGCCACAGCGCGTGTCCCGCCTCCGACCCTATCTCGACAGGGCGGAGCCCGCTCCGACTCTGCTGAAGATGCTGGTCGGCGTCCAGCTGGCGGGCCTGCGCGAGGATGCCGGGCTGGCCCAGGAACAGGCGGCGCGCGCCCTGGGATTCAGCCCCGCCAAGCTGTCGCGCATCGAGTCGGGCAAGGGCCGCAGGCCTCCGACCGAGGGCGATGTCCGCGCACTGCTGAAGCTGTACGGCGCGGAGGAGTACGAGGCGTCGGTACTGCTGCAGCTGCTCCGGCGGGCCGGGGAGCCCGGCTGGTGGCAGCGTTACGACAAGCGGCTGATGCCCGAGTGGTTCGACCGGCTGGTCGGGCTGCAGGAAGCGGCTGCCGCGATCCGTACGTTCGAGATCCAGTACGTGCCCGGCCTGCTGCAGACCCCGGACTACACCCGGGCGGTCGTGGAGCGCGGGCTGCCGGTGGCGCCGTCGCACGAGGTGCGGCGCCGGGTCGAACTGCGCACCCGGCGGGCCCAGTTGCTGCACCGGGCGGACGCTCCGCAACTGTGGGCGATCATCGACGAGTCCGTGCTGTTGCGCGTGCTCGGCAGCCGTGCGGTGATGCGCGAGCAGCTCGAGCATCTGGTCGAGATGGCCCAGCGTCCCCATGTCAGCCTGCAGATCGTGCCGTTGGACGTGACCAACGCGTCGGCCCCGGCGATCCCGATCACCTATCTCCGCTTCGACGGCCTCGATCTGCCCGACGTCGTCTACCTGGAGCACATCCGGAGCGCGAACTTCCTCGAGGACCGGGACGAGACGGAGGAGTACCGCGTCGCCCTGGACCGGCTGGCCGACGAGGCGCTCACGCCTCGCGCCTCCCTGGAACTGCTCCGGGAGACGATGGCGAGTCGCTACCCCGTCGGCTGAGCCACCGGATGCCCCGGACGAACTACGGGAGGCGGCCGACGCCGCCGAACTCGATCCACTCGTGGGTGAGCTGACGGGGCACCACCTCGGAGTCGGGGCGCCAGGTGGACACCTCCACCAGGCCCGGCTCGAGGATCTCCAGGCCCTCGAACAACTCCGCGACGTCCTTCTCCTGCCGCACCCGGCCCCAGTGCCCCTGCGTCGCCTTGTCCATGAAATCGGTGACGAACGCACGCACCTCGGGGTCCTCGCTGACCAGCTGGCACATCACCAGGTAGCTGCCCGGTACGAGCCGCTCGGCGACCCGGCGGGCCACCGCTTTCGGGCCGTCGGTCTCGCTGTCGGGAATGCAGTGGAAGACCGAGTTGAACAGCACGGCGACCGGCTGCGAGAAGTCGATCAGACGCTGCGTGTCGGGGTGCGAGAAGATCGCGTCGGTGTCCCGCATGTCGGCGTGGATGACGCAGGTGCGTTCGTCCTGCTCCAGCAGGGCCCGGCCGTGCACCAGCACCATGGGGTCGTTGTCGACATAGACGACGTGCGCGGTGGGGTCGTGGCGCTGCGCGACCTGGTGCACGTTGTCCTGGGTGGGCAGGCCGGAGCCGTGGTCGAGGAACTGCCGGATGCCGTACTCCGCGGCGAGCGTGCGGACGACGCGCTGGAGGAAACGGCGGTTGTTCACCGCGAGCCGGCGCGTGCTGGGCACGACCTTGTCGAGTTCCTCGCAGGCCGCGCGGTCCGCGGCGTAGTTGTCCTTGCCGCCGAGGTAGTGGTCGTACATGCGCGCGGCCGTCGGCACGTTGGCGTCGATCTCCGTGGACAGCGGCTTGCCGGTGTGCATCGATCCCCCTGCTTCGTGCCGAGCGCCAACTCGACTGGCCTGACAGGTAATACATCCTAGGGAGTGCGTGACTCCCCGTGCCAGTCCATGCGCGAATCGTCGGGGGAAGAAGGGCCGGTGTTCACGGTGCGGGCCCGGCATGGGCTGCCCGGCCCGCACCGGAGGGAGCTCAGACGGCGTCCAGCTCCGCCAGTTCCCCGGCGGTGAGCACGAGGCCGGGTGCGGCGCCGGAGTCGCGGATCGTCTCCGGCCGGCTGGCCCCCGGAATGGGGACGACCACCGGCGACTTGGCGAGCATCCAGGCCAGGCAGACGCGCTGTGGGCTCACCCCGTGGGCGTCGGCGATCCTCGCGAACGGGGCGTGGGCCGAGCCGAGTTCGCCGGCCCGGGAGATACCGCCGAGCGGACTCCAGGGGAGGAACGCGATGCCGAGTTCGTCGCACAGACGCAGCTCCGGCTCGCTGGAGCGGAAGGCGGGCGAGAACTGGTTCTGCACGGAGACCAGTCGGCCGCCCAGGATGTCGCCCGCCAGCCTGATCTGGTCCGGGTTCGCGTTGGAGATGCCCGCCATACGGATCTTGCCCTCGTCCAGCAGGTCGCGGATCGCGCCGACGGACTCCTCGTAGGGCACGCGGGGGTCGGGGCGGTGGAACTGGTAGAGGCCGATCGCCTCGACGCCGAGCCGGCGCAGCGACTCCTCGCAGGCCGCCTTGAGGTGAGCGGGGCTGCCGTCCAGCGTCCAACTGCCGTCGCCGGGGCGCAGATGGCCGCCCTTGGTGGCGACCAGGACGTCCTTGCCCCGGTCGTGGGTGGCGAGGGCCTTGGCGATCAGGGTCTCGTTGTGACCCACCTCGTCGGCGTCCCGGTGGTAGGCGTCGGCAGTGTCGATCAGCGTCACGCCGGCGTCCAGGGCGGCGTGGACGGTGGCGAGGGAACGTGCCTCGTCCGGCCGGCCCTCGATCGACATGGGCATGGCGCCCAGGCCGATCGCACTGACTTCGACGTCACCGATGCGGCGAGTGTGCATGGGTTCGTGACCTCTTTCGCCTGTCGCGCAGAACCGATGGAGTCCGTACGGCCGGGGGGCGGTCGTACGGGAGATGTCCCAGCGTGGCCGGGCTTGCGGCCGGCGGTCCAATAGCGGAAAGCGAACGGATTCAGTGGCCGGAGTGCTGAATGGGGGGAGCCGTGGCGGCTCGGGTCGGCCCGGGCGCCTCTTCGAGCCCGTCGATGGCGGGCCTGGTGTTCGTGTCCGCCGTTCGTGTGACAGGCTCGCACCCGGCCGGCCTCGTGGCGCCGGTCGTCGCAAGGTTCGGCAGCGTTGGAGAGGCGACCCGTATGCGTATCGGACTGCTCGGCACCGGCCCGTGGGCGCAGATGGTGCATGCCCCCGCCCTGGGCGCGCACGACGGACTGGACTTCGTCGGCGTGTGGGGGCGCCGTCCGGCGGCGGCGAAGGAACTGGCCGACCGTCATTCCACCCGCGCCTACGACGACGTCGACGCCCTGCTCGCGGAGGTGGACGCCGTCGCCGTGGCGCTGCCGCCGGCGGTACAGGCGGAGCTCGCGGCGCGTGCCGCCCGGGCGGGATGCCATCTGCTGCTGGACAAGCCCGTCGCCGCGACGATCGACGACGGCCGTGCCGTGGTCGAGGCGGCGCGCGGCGCCGGTGTCGCCTCGGTCGTGTTCTTCACCACGCGCTTCCAGTCCGCCCCCGAGGCCTGGATCACCGAACAGGCCGGACGGGACGGCTGGTTCGTGGCGCGGGCGCAGTGGCTCGGCGCGGTGTTCTCCGGGGACAGCCCGTTCGCGGCCTCACCGTGGCGCCGGGAGAAGGGCGCCCTGTGGGACGTCGGTCCGCATGCCCTGTCCGTGCTGCTGCCGGTCCTCGGAGACGTGACCGGCGTGGCGGCCGCGGCACGCGGTCCCGAGGACACCGTTCACGCGGTCCTCAACCACGCCACCGGCGCGTCCAGCACCCTGACCCTCAGCCTCACCGCTCCGCCCGCGGCGGCGGGGGCCGCCGTAGAACTGCGCGGCACGGCGGGGGTGAGGGCCCTTCCGGCGGGCTCCGAGGGGGCGCTTCCCGCGTTCGCCCGCGCGGCCGACGCCCTCCTCGCCGCCGCCGACTCCGGCCGGCCGCACCCCTGCGACGCGGCGTTCGGACTGCGGGTCACCGAGGTCCTCGCCTCGGTCGAGGAATCGCTCGGCACCGTGTGACGGTGGGGGCGCCGGCACAGCTCGGCGTGCGGCGCGCGACCCGGCGTAGCAGCGTGGTGGTGTGGAGAAGGCGTCCGTCCTGTCACCTCTCCGGCACCGGGACCGGCAGAGCTGGCTCAGGGGCGCGCCACCGCCACGCTGGGTGCGGGTGCTGCCGGTCGCGCTGATCGTGGGCGTGGGCGTGGCCACGGGTCTCAGCGACGATGCCCTCGACGTCGGCTTCCTGCTGGGCGCCATCCCGCCGCTGGCCGTCCTGTCGTACGGACCGCTGGGGACCGCCGTCCTCGGCGCGCTGACGATCACGCTGCTGCACATTCCGGCCCTCCAGCTGAACCGGCCCGGCGACACCGACCTGTGGACCATCGTCTTCGTCTCCGCGATGAGCGTGTTCGTGGCCTTCGTCCGCAGTCACCGCGACGCCCAGCTCGACATCGAACGCACCACCGCCGAGGCCGCACAGCGGGCGCTGATGCCGCCGCTGCCCGAGGGGGTCGGCCCGGTGCGCTGCTGGGGCCTGTACCGGGCGGCGCAGCGCGGGACGCTGGTCGGCGGTGACTTCTACGACGTGCGCGACGGCCCGTACGGGGTGCGCGCCGTGCTGGGCGACGTCCAGGGGCATGGTCTGGCGGCCGTGGGCACGGTCGCCTCCCTGCTGGGCGCCTTCCGGGAGGCGGTGCTCGATCAGCCGGATCTGGAGGCGGTCGCCGGCCGCCTCGACCGACGGCTGCGGGTGGACTCGGCGAGCGCCCGGCACGCCGAGCTGTTCGCGACCGCCCTGCTGCTCGAATTCTCCCGCGACGCGCGTTCGGTGCGGATCGTGACGTGCGGCCATCCGCCCCCGGTGCTGCTGCGGGCGGGAACGGCCACGGACATCGGGGTCGAGCCGTCGATGCCGCTCGGTCTCGGCCTTGCCGACGGCACCCCGCAAGGCGCGCTCTCCCTCTTCCTGGAGCCCGGCGACACACTGGTCCTGGCCTCCGACGGGGTCCTCGAGGCCCGTGACCGGACCGGCGCCTTCTACCCGCTGACCGAGCGGCTGACCGTCCTGGCCGAGCACGACCCCGCCGCCCTGACGGACCGGGTGTGGGCGGACCTGCTGCGGCACAGCCGGGTCATACGCGACGACGTCACGATGCTCGTGCTCGCTCCTCGGCCGCCGCCGACCCTCTGACCTCGGCATCACCCGCTCCGGATGCAGTGTGCGCTCCGACGTTGAATGGTGTTAGTGGACCCGATGACCGCACCGGGTTCGCAGCACAACCCCGGACCGGAGGAGCAGAGATCATGTCGACGCCACAGCCCGACGCGTCCAAGCCGGTCACGGACCGCGTCACCCCGGATGCCCTGCTCCACATCCGCACCGGCACGGACGTGTCGCCGGAGGACGTGGTGCTTGCCTCGGGCAAGGACCTCACCCCGAAGAACCTGGAATGGGCCCGGCGCAAGCTGGACCGCGAGGGACCGGCGGCCATCGACAAGCTGCTGCCCTAGGGGCTTCCGGGGGGACCTCGGACGCGTTTGCCGGCGATGCGTGCACGCCTCTCGACTGGTGTGGGCCTTCGGGCAGTTGACCGTAGCGCCGGTTGACCGTTCACCCTATCGAAGAGGTGTCCGGGCTGTCAGACTCCGGAGGGTGCCCGACTACGACATGCTCGTCCTCGGATCCGGCCCGGGTGGCCAGAAGGCCGCCATCGCCGCGGCCAAGCTGGGCCGCCGGGTCGCCGTCGTCGACCGCCCCGACATGGTCGGCGGGGTCTCCATCCACACCGGCACCATTCCCTCCAAGACACTGCGCGAGGCGGTGCTCTATCTGACCGGCCTCACCCAGCGCGACCTCTACGGGCAGAGTTACCGCCTGAAGGAGGACATCACGGTCGCGGATCTGACCGCGCGCACCCAGCACGTGGTCGGCCGCGAGGTCGACGTCGTCCGCAGCCAGCTGTCCCGCAACCACGTCGCCCTGTTCTCCGGCACCGGCCGCTTCGTCGACCCGCACACCGTGGCGCTGCGCGAGGTCACCGGCCATGAGCGGCTGATCGGCGCCGAGCACATCGTGATCGCCACCGGCACCCGGCCCGCCCGGCCCGGCAGCGTCGAGTTCGACGGGCGGACGATCATGGACTCGGACAATGTCCTCGCCCTCGAACGGGTCCCGCGCTCCATGGTCATCGTCGGCGCGGGCGTGATCGGCATGGAGTACGCCTCGATGTTCGCCGCGCTCGGCAGCAGGGTGACGGTGGTCGAGAAGCGGGCCGGGATGCTCGACATGTGCGACGTGGAGGTCGTCGAGTCGCTGAAGTACCACCTGCGGGACCTCGCGGTGACGTTCCGGTTCGGGGAGACCGTCGCCGCCGTCGAGCGTCATCCCCGGGGCGCCCTCACCGTGCTGGAGAGCGGCAAGAAGATCCCGGCCGACGCGGTGATGTACTCCGCGGGCCGGCAGGGTCTGACCGACGACCTCGACCTCGGCAAGGCCGGCCTGTCGGCGGACGCGCGCGGCCGGATCAGGGTCGACGAGCACTACCGCACCCAGGTGCCGCACATCTACGCCGTGGGTGACGTCATCGGCTATCCGGCACTGGCCGCCACGTCGATGGAGCAGGGGCGGGCGGCGGCGTACCACGCCTGCGGGGAGCCCGTGGGTCGGATGCACAACCTCCAGCCGATCGGCATCTACACGATCCCGGAGATCAGCTTCGTGGGGCGGACGGAGGATCAGCTCACCGAGGACCGGGTGCCGTTCGAGGTCGGGATCTCCCGCTACCGGGAGCTGGCCCGGGGGCAGATCGTCGGGGACTCGCACGGGATGCTGAAGCTGCTGGTCTCCCCCGAGGACCGCACGCTGCTGGGTGTGCACTGCTTCGGCTCCGGGGCGACCGAGCTGATCCATATCGGTCAGTCCGTGATGGGGTGCGGCGGCACGGTCGACTATCTGGTCAATGCGGTGTTCAACTATCCGACGCTGGCGGAGTCCTACAAGGTGGCCGCCCTGGACGCCACCAACAAGCTCCGGCAGATCGACCGGATCGCGGACTGAGGGGACACCGGTCAAGTGGTGTCGTCGTCGACGACGTGCACGGCGGCCTCCTCGGCGCCCGCGGCGCCGGCGTCGACGCCCTTGTCGTCGGCGACCGCTTCCTTCGTGGTGTCGGGGCGCAGGCCTTCGTTGGTCACCTGCTGGAAGTCCGCACGAAGTGACCCCCGCATCCCGCCCGGCCGGCCCTACAGTGCGGGGCATGGGCATGAAGTGCTCGCAGTGCACAGCGGTCGGCTTCGCTCCCCACGAGGTGTGACCCGTGGCCGGTCACGGCGCCGCGGTCGGCCCGTCCGGTCGGCTGTGGCGCTGTTCGACCATCTCGCGGCTGAGTTCCTCCGTCTCCGCGGCGGGCATGCGCTCGAACCCGTCCTCGGTGATGACGGACACGATGGGGAAGATGCGGCGGCTGATGTCCGGGCCGCCGGTCGCGGAGTCGTCGTCGGCCGCGTCGTAGAGCGCTTGGAGCGCGGCCAGGGCGGCCTCGCGCCGGGACATGCCCGGGTGGAACAGTTTCTTCAACGCGCCTCGCGCGTACGGCGAACCGGAGCCCTCGGCGTGGAAGTCCCGCTTCTCGTACGCGCCGCCGGCGACGTCGAAGCTGAAGATGCGGCCCCGTTCGCCCTCGGTGGCCCTGACGTCGTAACCGGCCATGAGGGGGACGACGGCGAGGCCCTGCATGGCCTGGCCGAGGTTCTGCCGGATCATCCCGGCGAGCCGGGTCGCCTTCGCGCTGAGGGTCATCGGGATGCCCTCGATCTTCTCGAAGTGGGTCAGCTCGACCTGATAGAGCTTCACCATGTCCAGCGCGAGCCCGACGGTGCCCGCGAAGGCCACCGCGGTGTAGTCGTCCGCGGGGTGCACCTTCTCCAGGTCGCGCTGGGCGATGACGTTGCCCATGGTGGCCCTGCGGTCCCCGGCGACCATCACCCCGTCGCGGTAGGCGAGCGCCAGGACGGTGGTGCCGTGCGGGAACTGCTCCGGTGCCGCCCGGACGCCGTCGGGGAAGGGCGGGCGAGTGGGCAGCAGCGCCGGGCGGTGCGCCGCGAGGAACTCGGTGAAGGAGGAGCTGCCGGGAGTGAGGAACTCCTCCCCCAGACGTCCGCCGCTCTCGTGTCCTGCCATACCACTTCCCCCTCGTCCATGGGTCGACAACCGGACTCCTACCTGAAGCGGGCGGACGGGAAACGCCGTCGCCGTCACAGGGCCTTGCGCCGGACGAGTACCGCCAGCACCAGCAGGCCCGGGATCAGCGGCAGCCACACGGTCAGCAGCCGGTAGCCGAGGACCGCGGACGCCGCCGCCGCTCCCGGCGCTCCCGCGGCCGTGAGGGCGAGGGCGAGGACCGCGTCGAGGGAGCCGAGGCCGCCCGGGGTGGGCAGCAGGGCGGCGGCGCTGCTGGCGGCCAGGTACACGAGGGCCACCCGGGCGGGATGCAGGGACAGGTCGACGGCCTGGGCGACGGCGACCAGAGCGACGGCGTGCAGCGCGGCGAAGGCCAGCGAGCCACCCCACAGGGCGGCCGCCCGCTGCGGCAGGGCGTGCACGGCCCGGACGTCCGCCGACACCGTCGCCAGGAGCTTTCTGCACCGGGGCCAGAGCCGGCCGGCCGGCAGCGCCGCGAGGCAGACTGCGGCGAGTACCCCTGCCACGAACACGCCGGGAACGTGCGGCAGCCGCAGCAACCCCGGGCAGGCCAGGGCGAGTACGGCGATCAGGGTGCCGCGCACGAGCCCGCCCGCCGCGGTCTTGACTGCGAGCGCGGTCAGCGATCGGGCTGCCGGAAGGCCGCAGCGCATCAGGAAGCGCAGGTTCACCGCGCCCGCCCCGAGGCCCGCGGGCAGCACGTGGTTGGCCGCCGAGGCGGCGAACTGGGCGGCGACCAGCCGCCCCGCGGGCAGCGGCTGGGGCACCGCGCCCTGCAGCGCGAGCGCGGAGCACAGCCAGGTCGCGGCCACCGCCGTCGCGCCCACCAGCAGCCAGCCGGGGTCGGCGACGGCGAGCCGGCCGACGCCGGTCTCCAGCACGGGCCAGTGCCGCCGGGCGAGGAGGCCGACGGCCACCAGGACGGCGAGGGTGAGGAGGGTCTGCCATAAGGCCCGTCGGCGGGTGAGGGGGACGGCGTACTGCTCGGGCGTCATGCGGCCGGGCCCCCACACGGCGCCGGTGCGACGTGCACCCGCAGCCCCTCGGCCCCGTGGACGGTCCAGGAACGGGCGTACTTCGGCGGGGAGCCGTCCGGCGCGGTGAGGACGGCGACCGTGATCAGCGCCACGGCCGCCGGGGCGCTGGGCGAACCCGGACGCAGCGCGCCGGCCCGGGTGACGCGCACGCTGTCGGCCATCGTCCTGCCCCTCCCCACGGCTCACAGGGTTGCTGACGCCCTCCTGCAGTCCGCGGACGCGGGGGCGGAAATCAGGGAAAACATGCAAAAACTAACCCACGCGGACGGGATGCGCAGCGCTGCATACGGCCACACGCCGGTTCAGCGGGCGTTCGGTGTGCTCCCCAGTTCGGCGAGATCCTTCACCACGATGTCCGCGCCGTGCGCGTAGAGCGCGTCGGCCTGTCCGGCGCGGTCGACGCCGACGACATACCCGAATCCGCCCGCGCGGCCCGCGTCCATGCCGGCCAGCGCGTCCTCGAAGACGGCCGCCCGCCCGGCCTCGACGCCGAGGTCGTGGGCGGCGGCCAGGAAGGTGTCCGGCCGCGGCTTCCCCGGCAGCTTGCGCTCGGCGGCGACCACGCCGTCGATCCGTACGTCGAACAGGCCCTCGGCGTCGATCGCACGCAGTACGGCACGGCAGTTGGCGCTGGAGGAGACGATCGCGGTGCGCAGGCCCTGGGCGCGGGCCGCCTCGATGTAGCGCAGGGTGCTGTCGTAGGGCTCGACGCCGCCGGTGCGGATCTTCTCCAGGAGGAGGTCGTTCTTGCGGTTGCCGACGCCGTGCACCGTCGGGGCGTCCGGCGGGTCGTCCGGGTGGCCCTCGGGCAGGTGGATGCCGCGGGAGGCGAGGAAGGTGCGGACGCCGTCCGCGCGGGGACGGCCGTCGACGTACTCGTCGTAGTCGGCGACGGCGTCGAACGGCCGGAAATGCTCACCCTCACGGTCGCGCAGGAAGGCGTCGAACGTCTCCTTCCAGGCGGCCGCGTGCACGACGGCCGTCCTGGTGACGACTCCGTCGAGATCGAACAGGCAGGCCAGGATTGCTTCGGGAAGACCGAGCTCCGTCATACCGGAAGGGGTTCCCCGCGCGGGGGGATCAGTCGTGCGGGAACGAGTGGTGCTCGTGCGCGACCTGCCAGCGGCCGTCCTCCTTGCGCAGGCCGAGCGTGAGCCGCAGACGCAGGGTGGGCCGTTCGGCGAGTTCCTGGGGCGTGCCGCAGCGCAGCAGCGCATGCGCGTAGGCGACGTCGGTGCCCGCGGTGACGTCCAGGGACTCGATCTCGAAGGAGGCGCCCTGGGCCTGCCACTCGAAGAACGGCGGCCAGCTGGCGCGGTACGCGGCGAGTCCGTGGATGCCCTCGTGGGGCGGGGGCACATCGAACATGACGATGTCCTCGGTGTGGTCGGCGAGGACCGCGTCGAGGTCGCCGCGGTGGACGGCGTCTGCCCACCCGGTGACGAGGGTGCGGATCTGCTGTTCGTCGTCCGTCATGACCCTTCAACTCCTTTCTCCTCACTCTGGTCCGACTCCCCGCGGTCCCGGAATTCATCGCCGCACACCCGGATGACACACTCTGCTGTGTGCCGGTGACCTTCGATGACCTCCTGGCCCGTGCCCGGGCCCTCGCAGCGCCCGGCCGGCGGGCCGTCCTCGGCATCGCCGGCAGCCCCGGCGCGGGCAAGACGACCCTCGCCGAGCGCCTGGTGCGGGACCTGAACGGCACCGGCCGGCCATGGGTCGCCCACGTCCCCATGGACGGCTTCCACCTGGCCGACGCCGAGCTGGACCGGCTCGGCCGCCGGGACCGCAAGGGCGCGCCCGACACCTTCGACGCCGCCGGGTACGCCGCGCTGCTGCGGCGCCTGCACGACGAGGCCGATGACGGCATCGTGTACGCGCCCGGTTTCGAACGCGTCCTGGAACAGCCGATCGCGGGGACGATCCCGGTGCCGCCGACCGCCCGGCTGATCGTGACCGAGGGCAACTACCTGCTGCTGGACACGGGGGCGTGGGCGCGCGTGCGACCCCAGCTGGACGAGGTGTGGTTCTGCGAACTGGCCGAGCCCGAGCGGATCCGCCGTCTGATCGCCCGGCACGAGGAGTTCGGCAAGGGCCCCGATCAGGCGCGGGCGTGGGTACTGGGCCCGGACCAGCGCAATGCCGACCTGGTGGCGACGACACGGGACCGGGCGGACCTGGTCGTGCCCACCGGCTAGCGTGCCCGGAGGTCTTCGGCGGCCGGAAACCGGTCGGGCGTGTGAGCCGGTCACCGGGTCCCGGCAGGCCGCTCCGGTGGGCCTGGGCGAGGAACGACAGGGAGATGGGACCGTAGTTGTTGTCGTACGCCCCGCCGTGCTCGGGCGGCAGCAGCGCACCCCGGTCACGGATGCGGTGGACGCGGATCTCCTCGGTGTACAGACGCATCGCGCGTGCGCGGACCGACTCCGCCTGTGCGGGCGGGAGATGACGGGCCAGCATCAGGCCGGCGACCACGCAGCCGATCGCCTGGTTGGCCGCCTCCTGCGGGTTGAAGAAGGTGGCCTCGGTCAGCCAGCTCCAGTATCCGACCGCCAACTCGAGCAGTTGAAGGCGTGGTTCGTCGTCGAGGAGTCCGCCGGCCGTGTCGAGCACGTCGACCGCCTGGAGCAGCGCCCACACCGTGCTCGGCCAGTCGCCGTGCGGGTGGGCGCCCGGCTCGAGGACGTAACGGGCGTACGGCAGACCCGAGTCGCGGATCCTGAGGTTCGGATAGCCGGGGTTGTCCTCCCGGAACACCCGTTCGCGCAGGTGGAAGGCGAGGCTGCGACGCACGGCCGGCGACAGCCGAGGGTCCCTGCCGCGCTGCCGGGCGAGCGCGGGCAGGGACGTGACACCCAGGGAGGTGTCGCCGACGTCGAGAACGGCCGCCGGGTGTTCGAGGCTGCCGTCCCGCGTGATCCGCGCCAGCGCCTGCTCGGCGACGTCCGCGAGAACGGCGTCGTAGGCCTCCGGTGTGTCCGGCAGATCGCGCAACGGGCCTCGCTGATAAGGGAGATGCACGTCGGTTCGCCCCTTTCCTCGGGGAGACCAGCGTCTCGCGAAACGCGGACACGCTGACCGCGTCAGGCATTCCCCCGACCGGTTCGAGCTGAACTCCGGCACGCTGCGCGCCGTACCCCACTGCACGGCAGACGGTCTGTCGGTACGACTTCCGCGGGGCGGATGATGACGCACGTCCGGCACTGGATCAGCCGCAAGCGGTGGCTGGCGCCGCTGGTCGCGGCCCTGTTGCTGGGCCAGATGGCCGTCGCCACGGTGACCGGCGCCGCGCAGCAGACGCCGACGATCGACGAGCCCGTCTACGTGGGCACGGGCACCGTGTACCTGCGCGAGCACGAACTGCGCCACAACCCGGAGCATCCGCCGCTCGGCAAGCTGGTCATCGGCGTCGGGGCGGCCCTCGCCGATCCGCACCTCGACTCCTCCTTCGAGAGCGGCCAGGCCGCGCTCGGGCGGCATCTGCTGTACGAGTCCGGCAACGATCCCTGGCGGCTGATGCTGTTCGCCCGGCTGCCGGTGATCGTGCTGACGCTGCTGTTCGGGCTCGTGGTGCTCGCCTTCGCACGTGAACTTGCGGGCAGGGCGGGCGGGTTGGCGGCGCTCGCCCTGTACGCCCTCTCCCCCGACGTCATCGCCCACGGCTCGCTGGCCACGCTGGACGTTCCGACGGCCGGGTTCCTGCTGACGGCGGTGTGGCTGCTGTGGCGGGCCAGACATCGGCCGTGGCGGTACCTGCCGCTTGCGGGCGCGGCGCTCGGGGCGGCCCTGGCGACGAAGATGAGCGCGCTCCCGGCGGTTCCGGCGCTGCTGGTCCTGGCCGTGCTGTCGGTCAGGTGCACGCGCCCGAGGCCGCGGGCTGTCCTGTTCGGCGCCGCGCTGATGACGCTGGCCGCCGTCGCCGTCGTATGGGCCGCGTACGTCGCGGTCGATCCGTCGCTGCGCTGGACGCCCCGGCAGCATGTGCCGGCCGTTCACGGGCTGCGCGGTCACCTGGTCGACCTGCTTCCGTTCCCCGAGGCGTACCGGGACGGGATGCGTATCCAGTTCGGGCTGGAGAACAAGCCGTGGCGGGGCTTCCTGTTCGGCCGTCAGTACACCGGTTCGCTCCGGTACTACCTGCCGGCCGCGCTGCTGGTGAAGACCCCGCTCGCCATGCTCGTCCTCTGGGCGGCCGGGGCCGTGACGGTGGTGGCGGTACGGCGACTGCGGCCGGCCGCGCCGTATCTGCTCGCCCCCGCAGCCGTACTGCTGGTCTCGGCCATGCAGGGCGCCCGGGACTTCGGCACCCGGTACGCCGTCTTCCTGCCGATGTTCCTCGCGGTGGCAGCCGGCTGCGTCCTCCTCCTGCGACGGCGGTGGACCCCCGCGGTGACGGGGGCGCTGGTGATCTTCGTGGCCGTCAGTTCCTTACGTGCGTACCCCTACTACCTGCCGTACTCCAACGAGGCGTTCGGCGGACCGGAGAAGACCCGTCTGCGGCTCCACGACTCCAACGTGGACTGGGGACAGGACCTCGGCCGGCTCGCCGACCGGTTGCGCGAGCGCCACGGGGGCGAGCGGATCTGGCTCGTGCACAAGGGCAGCGGGGTGCCCTCGTTCTACGGCATCGAGGCGGCCGATCCGCGCCGGGTGCCCGCCGACGAAGTGCACGGGCTGCTGGTCGTGTCCGACTCGGCGGCCGCCACGGCCACCGGGCGGCTGGCCGAGCTGATCGCGAGCAGCCGGCCGGTCGACGAGGTCGGGCACTCGATCACTCTGTACCGCCGGTAACACGGCCGGCGCCGACGAGTAATGTGCGCCCCTGATCGCCACGGTCCGTGAGCTATGTTGAAGCTCCGTGGGAAGCAAAGGAGGCGCACCGGTGCCATCGCCGCAGCAGGCACGCGCACAGGCATCCGCGATCACCTCGGGGAAGACCGCCACCGAGCCGGGGGCTGCCCCGACTTCCCAGCTCAGGGCGCTGTTCGACCGGCCGCGACTGTCGCCGGGTCAGCGGCGGATCGCCCAGTACCTGATCGAGCACATCACCGAAGCGGCGTTCCTCTCGATCACCGATCTCGCCGACCGCGTCGGCGTCAGCCAGCCGTCGGTGACGCGTTTCGCCGCCGCGGTGGGCTTCAGTGGTTACCCCGCGCTACGGGAGAAACTCCAGTCGATCGCCCTCGGCACCCTCGCGGGCGGCCCCGCTGCGGCCGAGGAAGAGCGTGGCAACGAACTCCAGGCGGCGGTCGACGCCGAGATCGAGAACCTGGAGAACCTCCGCCGCGACTTCGCCGACCCCGACCAGGTCATCGAGATCGGCCGCAAGCTGTCGGAGTCGACCCCGCTGACCGTTCTGGGCCTGCGCATCTCCGCTTCGCTGGCCGAGTACTTCGCCTACGCCGCGCGCCGCATCCATCCGGACGTGCGGCTGGTGACCCTGGGCGGCAGCGTCGCCTACGACGCGCTGCTCCAGTCCCGCGAGGCCGGCGGCACCTGGGTGCTGGCGTTCTCCCTGCCCCGGCACGCCCAGGAGACACTGGCCGCGGTGCGTCTGGCGCGCGGCGCCGGGCTGCACGTGGCCCTGATCACCGACCTGGCGCTCGGCCCGGTGGCCGACGAGGCGGACGTCACCTTCGCCACCGGGACGGGTTCGCGCCTGGTGTTCGACTCCTATGCCGCGCCGGGCGTGATGGCGGCCGCGCTGCTGCAGGCGATGACCGACGCCGACCCGGAACGGACACAGGCGCGGCTCGAGGCGTACGAACAGGTCTCGGACCAGCACCAGTTCTTCCTGCGGGACTGATCCGCCCCTCGGCTCACCCACGCCGTAAGGCATCACAAGCGGATCATCCACAACAAATCACGCATGAATGTTTTCATACGCCTTGCAAAGCGATCGGCATATATAAATACTGCTCGCGGATCCGCACCCGGGGCGGTCCCGGTCACTCCCCTAGACCGGGGCCGCCCCACCCGTCGGGCCGCCCTCTGCGACGCAGCACACCGGAAGCGATGATCATGCCCCTGACGTCCACGCGCATCAGCCCGGACTGGCCGTGCCAGGTCAAGACCCCCGGCAGCTACGACTGGGAGCGCTCGGCGGCCAAGTGGCTGCGTGAGCTGGTGCCGGCGCGCTACGCCGGCTATCCGGCGCTGATCCGCCACCCCGTGCTGCTCGCCCGCCACGCCCAGATCCAGGTGCAGCACGAGATCCGGGTGGCCCGCACCGCCCTGCAGACCGCCCGGGCCGACCTGCCGAGGCTCGGCATGCCGGAGTCGGTCATCGAGCACACGATCAAGCTGTACGCCGCCGAGGTACTCCAGCTCCAGCACATCGCGCGCAGCGTGCGGGCGGTCACCGAGGCGCTGGTGGAGCACAACGCCGGGCGCTGAGGGGCGGATCCCGGTTCAGCGCCGTCGAGCTGCCCGGCGGCACCATGCTCGATCCGCGCTCAACCGTCGCCGACGGTCGCCCCGCTGTCCGCCGAACCCCGGGCGCGGCGGGCCTCGTCACGGGCCAGCAGGGCGAGCAGTGAGGCCACGGTCAGCCCCGCCTCGGCCGGGTGACGCAGCACCTTGCTCGGCTCGATGCGGTACGTGTTGCTGCGCCCCGCACGCGTGTGGGACAGGTATCCGGCCTGCTCCAGATCCGCGATGATCTTCTGCACAGCGCGCTCGGTCAGCCTGCAGTGCGCCGCGATGTCGCGCACGCGGGCGTTGTGGTCATCGGCGATGGCGGCCAGCACACGGGCGTGATTGGTGAGGAACGTCCATCCGGTATGCGGCTCAGGCACTCCACCCATGCTCCAACCATACGACCGAACGTTCCCGCATATCAAAACGCGAAATTCATTTCACGTATCCCTTGACGTCCTCCAGGTAGACGAAGACTCTGGAGACGACGGCAAGCAGGAAATCCGAGGGAGCGTCGGCCATGCCGGAGTCTCCGTTCTCCCCGCAACCCCCCACAGCTGAACTCTCCGCCCCCACCAGGGCGGACAGCATCTCCGCGACGCTGCGGCCGCAGGCACTGTCGATCGACACCCACCCCGACGGCACCCGCACAGTCGTGGTGGTACGCGGGGAGCTGGGTCTGCAGGTCGACGACGAACTGCGGGCCGCCCTCCGCGACGCCCTCGGGGCGGCGGCCGAGGGCATCGACCTGGACCTGAGCGGTGTCGGTTTCTGCGACTGCTCGGCGCTCAACGTCCTGCTCGGCGTCCGCGAGCAGGCCGTGGCGGAGGGCAAGACGGTGACGATCCGCACCGTCGGACCCGGCACCGAGCGGTTGTTCACCCTGACGGGCACTCTGCCGCTGTTCATGCCCGGGTCCGAGAACTCCGACGGCGACGGAGACGGCGAGCACGCCCTCGGGGTCGAAGTCGTCCAGCTCCGCCGGGCCATGCAGACCCGGCCGACCATCGATCTGGCCCGCGGGGTTCTGATGGCCACGTTCGGTCTGAGCCCGCAGGACGCCTGGCAGGTGCTGGTGACGGTGTCGCAGCACACGAACACCAAGCTCCATCGCCTGGCCGAGGACCTGGTGACCGCCGTACAGGGGGATCCGCTGCCCGAAACGGTGCAGCACGAGGTCGCCGCGGCCGTGGCGCGATTGTCCGCGTCCGCCGACCAGGAGGGCGAGTCGGCCGGCGACTGAGGGCGCCGGGAGGTCGCGCGGCACTCAGTTCCCTGAGATCGATGCACTGAGTGCCATCACAGCAGCCCGGGTGCTAGTTTCCGTCCATGAGCTCCAGCAGCACGTCCCCCGGCCGAGACTCCAAGGCACGGGCGGCCGACGCCAAGCCGCCGATGCGGGAAGCCCTGGTCGCGGCGGCGTTCCAGCTCTTCCTGGAGCGAGGCTACGAACAGACCACCGTCGACGACATCGTGGCCCTCGCGGGAGTCGGGCGGCGGTCCTTCTTCCGCTACTTCCCCTCCAAGGAGGACGTGGTCTTCCCCGACCACGAACGGTGCCTGGCCGACATGACGGCCTTCCTCGCGGCCGGCACCGGGGACGAGGAGCCGGTCGGGCGGGTCTGCGACGCTGCCCGCCTGGTGCTGGGCCTGTACGCCGAGAACCCGGCCTTCTCCGTGCAGCGCTATCGGCTCACCAAGAAGGTGCCCGGCCTGCGCGCGTACGAACTGTCCGTGGTGTGGCGCTACGAGCGCGCCCTCGCCGAGTATCTGCGCGCACGCTTCGCGAGCCGGCGCGACGGGAACCTGCGGGCCGACGTGATCGCGGCCGCGGTGGTCGCGGCGCACAACAACGCCCTGCGTTCCTGGCTGCGTTCGGACGGGCAGGGCGACGCGACCGCCGCGATGGACCACGCACTGGGTCTGGTCCAGTCCGCCTTCGGCACCGCTCCCCCGCCCCCGGCCGACGAGCGGCCCGAGGACGTGGTGGTCGTCGTCTCCCGGCGTGGGGCGCCGCTGTGGCGTGTGGTGCAGGAGATCGAATCCACGCTGACCCGCGACTGATCCCGACGACGGGTCGCAGAAACTGAGGGTACGGAGTGTCTTTACGAGTGACACTCAGTGCCATACGCTGTGGCCGTGCACGGTGGCACGGCGAACCGCGCACCCGCGTGCACGGTGCGGCGTGCACGCGGATCTCCGGCCGAGCGCAGGGAGTTGACCAGCGTGTACCACCACTCAGGAAGCGTCACTCAGCAGGCATCCGGCTCCGCGGCGGGCGTCCTCGACCCCACGGCCCAGGACACGGACGCGATGCTCTACCAGCGCTGCACATGGTGCGGCACCGCCATGTACCACCGGCTGCTGTGTCCGGTCTGCCAGGGCAGTGACCTGCGGACGGAACGCAGCGAGGGCACCGGCACGGTCCGCCACAGCACGGTCGTGCACCGCAACACGCCTGCGGCGCGCAATGTGTCCCTGATCGAGATGTCCGAGGGGTTCGTGGTGCGGGGTCGCGTCATGGGCCCGCCGGTGGGCATCCACAGCGGGGACCGGGTACGGCTGTCCACGGCCAAGGACCCGGTGCGGGGCGAGCCGGTGTTCCAGCTGCTCGACGAGCCGTACCGGGCCTGGACCTGACGGACCGTCCCTCAGCCGGTCAGCGTCACGCGAATCCCCACGGTGCCGTTCGGTCCGCGCCTCAGCCGGCTGCCGAGCAGCGTGAGGCGGCCCACGACGCCGTACTTGCGGGCGATGAGCTGCCGATAGCGTGCCGTGGTCGCCGGGTCGGTGATCTCGGCGGTGGCCGGGACCTGCTCGCCGGTGGGGTTGCCGCGCAGGTCGCAGGGGCCGACGAGAACGTCCGAGCGGTTCCGAATCCGCTTGACCTTCCAGGAGTCGGCGACCGTCCAGACGCCGAGCGCGTCACCGTCGGCGACCACCCAGACAGGGGTGGGGACCGGGGTGCCGTTCCTGCGGTAGCTGGTGATCAGCAGATACTTGCCGGCCCCGAGCCGGTCCAGTGACGAGTCGTCCATGGCCGGAAGTGTAGGCAGGCCCCGCTCACCCCGGCGCGGCGGCCATCCGCCGTACCGCCTCCGTGATGATCTCCGGTGACGTGGCCAGGTTCAGCCGTACGTGCCCGACGCCCCCCGCGCCGAAGGGGATCCCGGAGTTGAGAGCGACGCGGCCGCGGTGCAGGAAGACGTCCGCCGGGTCGTCGCCGAGGCCGAGCGCGCGGCAGTCCAGCCAGGCGAGGTAGGTGGCCTCGCCGGGTCGGTAGTCGACCGCGGGCAGGTGCTCGCCGAGCAGGTCGGCGAGCAGACGCCGGTTGTCGTCGAGGCCCACCAGCACGGCGTCCAGCCAGGCGGTTCCCTCGCGCAGGGCCGCGGTGTGGGCGATGACGCCAAAATGGCTGGGGCCGTGGCTGACCTCCTCGGGCAGCCGGGCGAGGTCGGCGGCGGCCGCCGGTCCCGCGACGGCGAGGGCGGCCTTGAGCCCGGCGAGGTTCCACGCCTTGGACGCCGACATCAGCGACAGGCCGCGCTCGCCGCCCGGGACGCTCAGGTACGGCACGAAGTCGGCCCCGGCGAGGACGAGCGGCGCATGGATCTCGTCGGCGACCACGCGCACGCCGTACCGCTCGGCGAGACGGGCGACGGCGGACAGTTCCGCGGCGGTGTGCACGGTGCCTGTCGGGTTGTGCGGGCTGCACAGCAGAAACGCGGCCCGCCGTCCGCCCGCCACGGCCTGCCGGAAGGTCTCCTCCAGCGTGCCGAAGTCGATCCGCAGGTCTGGGCCGAGCGGAGCCTCGACCACCCGCCGGTCCATGTGCGTCACGAACTGGAAGAACGGCGGATACACGGGCGGATTGACCACCACGGCGCCCCCGGGCCCCGTCACCAGCCTGATCATCTCCAAGACACCCAGCATCACGTCCGGCACGATCGCCGTGCGCTCCACGGCGAGCCCGGCCCACCCCCACCGCTTCTGAGCGAAGTCGGCCAGCGCCT
Source organism: Streptomyces flavusporus (assembly GCF_046267975.1). NCBI lineage: Bacteria > Bacillati > Actinomycetota > Actinomycetes > Kitasatosporales > Streptomycetaceae > Streptomyces > Streptomyces flavusporus. The sequence goes on from NZ_CP176503.1 coordinate 544,750, forward strand.
CGGCGTAGGCGGTGCCCGCGGGATAGCCGGTGTCCCCGATGGCGAGCGCGTCCGTGACGGCGCGCACGACGGGTTCGGCGAGCGGCACGTCCATCTCGGCCACCCACAGCGGCAGCACGTCGTCGGGATAGGTGCGCCATTTCATGCTCGTACGGCGTCGCAGGAGCTCGAGGCCCAGGGCGCGCAACGGGTTCGGTTCACCGGACGGTTCGTGCAGGATCCTGGTCATGGGCACAAGATAGGTGGCTGTGGTGTGACCGGGAATCGGGAGGCCGGTGACCGACCGCCGAGGGGCGGCCCGCACGACCGCAGGAATTGAGCCGTTCGCCCTCCGGGTGAACGCGGCCGGGCGCCGGCACGTATGGAGGGAGGGCGCTCAACCACCCGGGTGCCCCGCGGTGTTGCAGCCGCGAGTTCGGGGTTCGGGAGCCATGCATGAGGCACGCACGACGACGGATCGTCCGGCGAGTGACACGGCTGGCGGCGGTCGGCGGACTTCTGCTCGGGGCAGGGATGGTCACCCAGGCCGTGGCGAGCGAACCCTCCGGCTCCCCGGGGGTGCCGAACGCCTCCGTCCGGTCGGCCGCGGGCACCGGCGCGGACCTTGTGGAGCGGCTCGGCACCGCCCGTACGGCAGGCACCTGGATCGGCTCCGACGGGCGACCGGTCGTCGCGGTCACCGACGAGGACGCCGTGGCCGAGGTCCGGCGGGCGGGCGCGACCGCGAAGGTCGTGCGGCACAGCATGCGTGAGCTGAAGTCGGCGGCGGCGACGCTGCGTTCGGCACCGCGGGTGGCCGGCACGGCATGGGTGATGGACTACCGGTCGAACGAGGTGGTGGTACGGGGTGACAGCACCGTCTCCGCCGCCGACTGGTCCGAGTTGACCGAAGTCGCGGACGGCATCGGCGGCTTCGTGCGCATGGAGCGCACCGAGGGCACCTTCACGACACGCCTCAACGGCGCGCAGGCCATGCTCTCCACCGCTGGGCGCTGTTCCGCGGGCTTCAACGTCACCGACGGTGAGACCGACTTCATTCTCACCGCCGGTCACTGCGGCCCCGACGGTTCCGTCTGGTTCGCCGACAACCAGGGGAACGAGCAGGTGGGCAAGACCGTGACCGGGAGCTTCCCCGGCAACGACTACTCCCTCGTCCAGTACGCGAACGGCCGGGCCGGACAAGGCGCCGACGTCGTGGCCATCGGCGACGGGCAGGGAGTACGGATCACGGGCACGGGCGAGGCGTCCGTCGGGCAGCGGGTGTTCCGCAGCGGCAGCACCAGCGGGCTGCGCGACGGTGAGGTCACCGGGCTCAACGCCACGGTGAACTACCCCGAGGGCACGGTCACCGGCCTCATCGAGACGAACGTGTGCGCCGAACCCGGGGACAGCGGCGGGCCGTTGTTCTCCGAGGGGATCGCGCTCGGGGTGACCTCGGGCGGCAGCGGGGACTGCAACGCCGGCGGCACGACGTTCTTCCAGCCGGTGGGGCAGGCGCTGTCCGCGCTCGGCGTACGCCTGATCACTTCCACGCCGGAGCAGGGGGCCTCTCCCGCACCCTCCGCTTCGGGAACCCAGAGCGCGATCGCTCCTCCGGACGCGGCGGAGCCCGGGGCGTCGGCTCCGGTGTCCGGCGAGGACGTCTCGGCTCTGCTGTCCCGGCTCACGGACCCCAAGAACGTCGGCCCGGGCCTGCTGATCATCGCGGGCAGCCTGATAGCGCTGGTGGCCACGCGGTGGATCCGGACGGAACAGGACCGCAAGGCCTACCAGCGGTATTACTCGGCGACGTGGGGTTGACGAAGGGGTCCGGGAGGCGCCGTCAGGCCGCGGAGCCCCGGCCGGCGCGGCCCTGGCCGGGCCGACGGCACCGGATGCCGGTCAGGCGGCCTGCGCCGATTGCGGCGTCGCGGCGGCCCACTCCATGACGAGGCGCTGGTACTCCTCGCGCTGCTCGGTGCTCAGTGTCCCGCCCGACCGGCGCCACAGCGCCCGGATCTCCTCGTTGACCTCCGCGGCCGATCGCTCGGTGGCGGCTTCAACAGTGGTGGACATGGCGTGAAGCATACGGCGCCGGACGTGAAGGCGTTGTGAGTAATCACGAGCCAATCGGGCATATCGGGCAGTGTTACTGATCACGTCATCTCTCCGAACCCCCCGGGGAGTTCACCCGTCCGCCGCGCCCAGCACGAGCACCTGGATGGCGAGAACGGCCGCACCGCGCGCCCAGTCGTGGAAGTCGGACACCCTGGTCTCCAGGTCGACCGGCGTGGCCAGCGGATGTCTGCGGGCACGGATCGTCTCCTCCACCGTGTTCCTTGCCACATCCATCAGGCCGACCCCTTCACCGGCGAGGAGGATCTTCTGCGGCATCGCGAAGTTGGCGATGTGGGCGACGAGGGCGCCCAGGGCCCGTGCGGCCTCGTCGACGACTCGGGCGGGCATGGGCTCCCCGGCCGCGGCACCGGCGAGGATCTCCTCGTAGCTGTGATCGCGCCCGGTGGCGGCCCGCATCTGGTAGCGGATGCTGGGAATGGCCAGCAGCGAGACCGCACTGCCGCGGTCACCGTCGGGGGTGAGGGGCCCGCTGGGGTCCAGGATCCAGCGGCGACCGAAATCCCGGTCCTCACCGTCGGACGGCACGCGCCTGCCGCCCAGGACCAGCCCGTAGCCGATCCCTGCGCCGATGGTGAGGACGACGAAACGGTCCAGTCCGCGGCCCGCCCCGAACCAGGTCTCGGCCTCGACGAAGGCCGCGACGTCGTTCTCCACGACCACGGGCAGCCCGATGCGCTCCTCGACGAGGGCGGCGAGCGGGATGTCGCGCCACTGCAGGAAGGGCGACTCCCCGACCACGGCCCGGTCCTGGACGAGTCCGCCCACACCGATACCGATGCCGGCGAGGCGGGGGTGGGCATGGGCCAGCTCGGCGGTCATCTCCGCCAGCAGATCGGCGACTTCGCCGGGATCGTGGGTGGTGAGCGGGCGGTCATGGCGGGCGGCGATCTCGCTCCGCAAGGTGGTGACGACGCCGTACACCATGTCCTCGGTGACCTTGAAGCCGAGGAAGGAGCGGGACTCGGCGACGATGTCCAGCGGCTGTGAGGGACGCCCCTGCCGCCCCTCGGTCGGCGCGCCGCCGTCGGGGACCTCGATCAGCAGCCCGGACTCGATCAGCGGCTTGGTCAGCCGGGTGAGGCTGCCGGGCGAGAGGCTCAGCCGGCGCGCGAGGTCCGAGCGGGACAGCGGGCCGTGGACGAGCACCTCGATCGCCACCGAGCGCTCCCCCGCACTCAGCGGCAACCAGCTGGCGGTACCTGCGGTCATGACGGCCCGACTCCCCAAGATTTTTTTATCACGGAAGTAATGGTCCCCACACTAGGCCGGACAGACCGGATCAGGAAGATGTCTGCACGCCTCTTGACGCATGGATTCTTTCGCCTCAAAAGTAAGTGGCCCGAGGATGAGCCGCCGTAGCCGAGGAGTCTCCCGATGAGCATCGCCTCCAGCAGTCCGCCGACGCGCCGAGGTGACGGCCGTCTCGCGGCCGTGTTCCTGGCTCCCGCCCTGTTGGGTTTCCTGGTCTTCCTGCTGTGGCCGACGCTGCGGGGCGTCTATCTGAGCTTCACCCGCTTCAATCTCCTGACGCCCGCGGAGTGGGTGGGGCTCGACAACTACGACCGGATGATCCACGATCCGATCTTCTGGGACTCGCTGAAGGTCACCGTCGAGTACGTCGTCATCAACATCGGCATACAGACGGTGGCGGCACTCGCCATCGCCGTGCTGCTCCAGCGACTGACCCGGTCGGCTCTACTGCGGGGCATCGTGCTCACCCCGTATCTGATGTCGAACGTCGTCGCCGGCCTGGTGTGGCTGTGGATCCTGGACACCCAGCTCGGCATCGGCAACGAGATCATCAGTGCCCTCGGCGCCGACCGCATCCCCTTCCTCGCCGACGAGACCTGGGCGATCCCCACCATCGCCCTGATCAACGTCTGGCGGCACGTCGGCTACACCGCCCTGCTCCTCTTCGCGGGTCTCCAGGCGATCCCGAACGACATGTACGAGGCGGCCAGGGTCGACGGCGCGAGTGAGTGGCGGATGTTCTGGCGGATCACCATGCCGTTGCTGCGGCCGGTGCTGGCGGTCGTGCTGATCATGACGGTGATCGGCTCGTTCCAGGTCTTCGACACCGTGGCGGTGACCACGGCGGGCGGTCCGGCGAACGCGACCAACGTGCTCCAGTTCTACATCTACGGCTCCGCCTTCGGCCGCTTCCAGTTCGGCTATGCCTCGGCGATGTCCGTCGCCCTGCTGGTCGTGCTCAGTGCGATCACCGTCCTGCAGTACCGGCTCACCCGGGCCGGCCGGACCGACCTCGGCTGACGGAAAGGAGACACCGACATGGCCGCCGTGACCACCGTGACCACCGTGACCGCCACGACTACTACGACACCGACCGGCATACGACCGCTGAAGCGCAGGTTCTCCCTCGGCCGGGCCGCCGCCTGGACCGTGCTGGGCCTGATCGTCCTCATCACCCTGCTGCCGTTCTACTGGATCCTGCGCACCGCGCTCTCCACCAACGCCGGCCTGGCCGCCGACCCCACAAACCCCCTCCCTGTGGGCCTCACCACCAGCGGCTTCGAGCGGGCCCTCGGTCTGCAGTCCGCCGAGGAGGCGGTCGCCCAGGGCGGCGCGGGCGGCGGGCTCGACTTCTGGCGCTACCTGCTCAACTCGGTGATCGTCTCGACGCTCATCACCGGCTGTCAGATCTTCTTCTCCGCGATGGCCGCGTACGCCTTCTCGCGGCTGCGCTGGTGCGGCCGGGACAAGGTGTTCGGTCTGTTCCTGGCCGGGCTGATGGTGCCGACCGTCTTCACGCTGCTGCCGAACTTCGTGCTCATCAAGCAGCTCGGCCTGGTGGACACACTGCTCGGCATCGCGCTGCCCAGCCTCTTCATGACCCCGTTCGCCGTCTTCTTCCTGCGGCAGTTCTTCATGAACATCCCCCAGGAGGTCGAGGAGGCGGCACTGCTCGACGGCGCCGGCAAGGTGAGGATCTTCTTCCGGGTGGTCCTGCCGATGGCGTCCACGCCGATCCTCACGCTGTCCGTGCTGACGTACATCACCTCCTGGAACGACTACTTCTGGCCGCTGATGGTCTCCTACAGCGACAGCTCGCGCGTGCTGACCGTGGCGCTGGCGATCTTCCGGGCGCAGACCCCGGCGACCGGCGTCGACTGGTCCGGGCTCACGGCGGCGACGCTGATCGCCGCGCTGCCGATGCTGGTGCTCTTCGCCTGCTTCGCCCGTCGCATCGTCAGCTCCATCGGCTTCACCGGGATCAAGTGAGGGACCACTGATGCGACTTCGTACGCTGACCGCGCTGGCCGGAGCGCTCACGCTGTCCCTGGTGACCGGATGCGCGAAGGGCGACTCCACGGGGTCGTCCGCGAACACCGTGACCTACTGGCTGTGGGACGCCAATCAGCTGCCCGCCTACCAGGCCTGCGCGAGGGGGTTCGAGAAGGAGAACCCCGGACTCAAGGTCAAGATCACGCAGTTGGGCTGGAGCGACTACTGGACCAAGCTCACCGCCGGGTTCATCGCGGGCACCCAGCCGGACGTGTTCACCGACCACATCCAGAAGTTCGGCCAGTTCGCCGATCTGCAGGTGCTGGAGCCGCTGGACGACCTGGGCATCAAGGACTCCGACTACCAGCCGGGCCTCGCCGCCAACTGGATCGGCCAGGACGGCCACCGCTACGGCGCCCCGAAGGACTGGGACACCGTCGCGCTCTTCTACAACGAGAAGATGGCGAACGACGCCGGGCTCACCGCCGAGCAGCTGGGCGGCCTCTCCTGGAACCCCAAGGACGGCGGCACCTTCGAGAAGGCCATCGCCCACCTCACCGTCGACAGAAACGGCAAGCGGGGCGACGAGCCCGGCTTCGACAAGAACAACGTCAAGGTGTACGGGCTGGCCACCCAGGGCGCCGGCTACGGCGACGGCCAGACACAGTGGAGTCCCTTCACCGGATCCGCCGGGTGGAGCTACACGGAGAAGGCTCGCTGGGGAACGAAGTACCAGTACGACAGCAAGACCTTCAAGTCCGTCATCGAGTGGTACTTCGGCCTGGCGGAGAAGGGATACATGGCCCCCTTCTCCGACTACAACGTCCAGTCCAACCAGGGCAACACGCAGATCGCCGCGGGCAAGGCCGCCGCCGTCTTCGACGGCGCCTGGATGATCTCCACCTACAACGGCTTCAAGGGCAGGGACATCAGGACCGCCCTCACTCCCGTCGGCCCGACCGGCAAGCGCGCCACGATGATGAACGGCCTCGCCGACTCCATCAGCAAGGCCTCCAAGAACAAGGCGGGCGCCCGCAAATGGGTGGCCTACCTGGCCTCCGACAAGTGCCAGAAGGTCGTGGGCGACTACGGCGTCGTCTTCCCCGCCACTCCAGCAGGCACCGAGGCCGCCATTGCCGCCTACAAGAAGAAGGGCATCGAGGTCTCGGCCTTCACGGAGCCCGTGGACGACAAGAAGGACTTCCGGACCTTCTCCTACCCGATCACCAACTACGCGGCGGACGTCACGGCCCTCATGCAACCCGAGATGGAAGCCATCTACGGCAACGGCAAGTCCGTGAGCAGCCTCGACCAGACCACCGACCAGATCAACCTGACCCTCGACCAGTGAAGGGCACCACTTACATGACGTTCTCCCTCGGCATCGTCGGCGCCGGGCAGTTCTCCGGGCAGTTCGCCAAACTGTTCCTCGCCCACCCCGGCGTCAGCGACGTCTACGTCACCGACCTGCTCCCCGAACGGGCCGAGCAACTCGCCGCCGCCGAAGGCCTCACGGGCACCTTCCCGACGTATGAGGCCATGCTGGAGTCGAAGGCGGTCGACGCGGTCGCGATCTTCACCCAGCGCTGGACGCACGGCCCGTTGGTCGTCCAGGGGCTGAATGCCGGAAAGCACGTCTACTCCGCCGTCCCCATGGCGATCAGCACGGACGAGACAGCGGCGATCATCGACGCGGTCAAGGCGACCGGACTGACGTACATGATGGGCGAGACCAGCCAGTACAACCCGGCGACCGTGCACGCCCGCAACCAGATCGCGAAGGGTGCCTTCGGGCGGATCTTCTACGCCGAGGGCGACTACGTCCACGACATGGATCTGGGGTTCTACGAGGCCTACCGGTACAGCGGCGGCGAGAACTGGAAGGCGACCGCCAGCTATCCCCCGCTGCTGTACCCGACGCACTCGGTGGGCGGGGTGCTGGGCGCCTGGCAGACGCACGCGGTGAGCGTGTCGGCGATCGGTGTCGTCGACGAGCGGGGCGACGGGGTCTTCGACCGGTCGGTCAGTCAGTTCGACAACGACGTCTCCAACGCCACCGCGCTGTTCGAGGTGGCGGGCGGCGGGTCGTTCCGTACGAACGAGTTCCGGCGAGTGGGCTACCCCTCGCACATACGGGAGTCGCGTTTCCGGTTCTTCGGGACGGAAGGGAGCATGGAGCAGCTCGCCACGGTCGCCCTGTGGCAGGACAAGAACGGTGTGAAGGACATCAGCGAGCTGCTCGAGCCCAAGCCCACCATGTCCGCTGACGATCCGTCACTCCAGCACATCGCGCCGGACCTCCGGGCCGCCTTCACCTCCGGGTCGGCGCCCGTGCACGACCGCTCCCGCCTGCCGCGGGAGTTCGACCACCTGCACAACGGCCACGAGGGCAGCCACCACTTCCTGGTGGACGACTTCGTGACCGCGGTGAACACCCGCACCCTGCCGTCGGTGAACGCATGGGTGGCGGCCCGCTACACCCTGCCGGGCATCATCGCCCACGAGTCCGCCCGGCAGGGCGGGGTACGGCTGGAGATCCCGGACTTCGGGGACGCGCCTCAGGTGTGACGCGTCCGGGGTGGGCCGGGCATCGTCAGGTGCCCGGCTTGCGGCCGTACACGTAGACGTCGTCGCCCTTCTTCAGCAGCGACCAGTACTTCTTGGCGGCGGTGCCGGTCATGTTGACGCAGCCGTGCGAGCCGGGCGGGTTCCACATGCTGACGCCGACGGAGTGGAAGGCCTGGCCGCCGTCGAAGAACTGGCTGTACGGCATCGGCACGTTGTAGATGGTCGACACGTGGTCGATGTTGCGCCAGTAGATCTTCTTCAGGCCCGTGCGGGTCTCGTAGCCGTTGCGCCCGGTGCGGACCGGAACGGGGCCGTAGACAAGCTTCTTGCCGTCCTGGATCCAGCTCAGCTGGAGGCTCAGGTTCACACAGGCGATACGGCCCTTGTTCACGGGACACTTGCCGTCCTTGTTGGGCGTGTTCCCGACGGCCCGCTGCTTGAGCATCAGGTCCATCACGCCCCAGGTGACAGGGCCCGCGTAGCCGACGTTCGGCTTTATGCCGTGCTTGGTCTGGAAGGCCTGGATCGCCTTGCAGTCCCCGGCGGACTGCACACCGTCCACCGGCCGCCCGAGGAACTTCTCCACCTGCTTCTGATACGGACCTGTCTGCGTGGTGCAGCTCGCCGCCTGCGCCGTGCCGGCGCCCAGCGCGAGCGTGAGCGGCGCCACCAGCGCGGTGGCCCCCAGGACAACGGTTCCCCGTCTGCGTACGTCCCCCATGCCCGGCCTTGCCTTTCACCTGGAATGCGCGGATCTCGCGCAATCTCTGCCAGCTAGACCGACAGCGACGGGAATCGGTTGTAGGCGCGCACCAACTGCGACCAAACGGTGATATTCGCCGCCGGCGCGTCACCGGTAGCCGGTCGTGTCCGCCGGTTTGCCCGCGTCCTGGACCTCCACGAGGTAGCGCCAGGCATCGGGGCGGCTGCCGTCGAGGTCGGTGAAGCCGTACTCCTGGGCGAGGCCACCGCTGGAGAGGGAGCGGCCGTTGAAGCGGGCCACGTCGGGGTCGGCGGCGAGGGCGGCGACGGCGCGGCCGACATAGCGCGGGGTCTCCGAGATGGCGAAGTGCGGGATGCGTGCGAGGGCGTCCCGCCAGTTGTCCTCCCCCACTCCGAAGGCCTCCAGCATCATCTCCGAGCGCAGCCAGCCCGGGGTGAGCGCGACGGCGGTCGCGCCGCGTGGTCCGAGTTCGTGCCCGAGGGAGAAGGCCATGCGCAGGACGGATGCCTTGGCGAGGTCGTAGAAGAAGGAGTTCCGGTAGTGGTCGCGGTTGTAGTCCGCCGTGCCGTCGGTCATCTCGACCACCAGTCCGCCGGGGTGGCGCAGGAGCAGGGGCAGAGCGTGGTGGTTGGTGATCGCGTGGGTCTCGACCGCGAGCCGGAGCAGCCTCAGGCCCTCGTCGAGATCGTGCTCCCAGACGGGGCTGTCCCAAGCGAAGAGCTTCTCGCCGCCCCAGATGTCGTTGACGAGGATGTCGAGGCGGCCCTGTTCGCCGGCGATGCGGTCCACGAGGGTGCGGACCTGGGCCGGATCGAGGTGGTCGGTGGGTACGGCGATGCCCTGGCCGCCGGACTCGGTGACCAGGTCGGCGGTGTCCTCGATGGTCTCGGGGCGGTCGTACTCGGAGCGCCGCTCGCGGGTGCTGCGGCCGGTGACGTAGACGGTGGCGCCGGCCGCGCCGAGTTCCACCGCGATTCCGCGGCCCGCACCGCGGGTCGCACCGGCGACCAGCGCCACCTTGCCCTTCAGGGTTTCCGACATGTCCGTCCTCCCGTGCCCGTTCGACTCTGTCACCGACGAGCGTGCCGCAAAATCCGGACGTCTTCTGTCGCCTTTCGCGGACGGTCACTCCGCCGGGCACAACCTGGCCTCCAGCTCGTCGTAGGCCGGCACGAACCAGATGTGACCGCCGCGGTTGGTCTCCCGGAGGAAGTCGCGCAGGGCCGTGCTCTCGGCGACCTGGTGGGAGACGTCCCCAATGACGGCGAGGCGCAGCCGGTAGTTGACGAACTTCTGCATCACCGCGCCCACCACGCCGGACCGCAGCCGGAAGAACTCCTCGCCAACCCGCTCGACGGGCACCGCGACCAGTTCGGCCTCGTTCCCGATCGCGTCACCGATCAGGTCGAGCGCCGCGCCCTCACCGTCGAGCGGCGGACCCTACGTTGGAGCCCAGGCGTACGGCCGCCCGTTTTACGGTCGGCCTACCGGGCCGCGAGCGCCGCCAGAGTGGCGTCCAGGTCGGCGAGGCGCGGCCGGTTGTGCGGCAGCTTGCCGAGGACGACGGCCATGCCGCAGGTGTTGGTCAGGGCGGAGAAGACCAGTCCGCCCGCGATCCCGGCGGCGAGCAACTGCCAGGCGGGGTGCAGGAGTCCGAGACCGAGGCCGGTCAGGACGATGCTGCCCGCGGTGAACCGGACCTGACGTTCCATGGACCAGGTCGTGCGGGTGCTCTGCTGCGGCCGGGCCAGTTCATGACCGCGCCGGGCCCAGTCCTGGGTTCCGCCGGTCAGCGTCATGGCGCCGATGCCCTCCGCGGCGAGGACCGTGCGGGCCTGCTCGGAGCGGGCCCCGGAGGCGCACACGAGAAGCAGTTCGCCGTTCCCCTGACGGAGCGTGGGCAGGGTCCGGCGGAGCTGGTCCAGGGGGATGTTGAGGGCGCCGGGGACGTGGCCGGTGGCGTACTCGCCCGGGGTGCGGACGTCGATGACGGTGAGCTCGGGCAGTCGGGTCCGGGCCTCGTCGGCGTCGAGAGTGCGGGGAGCGTTCATGGTGCGTGCGATCCTTCCTTGGCATTGCGGTGAGGGGTACACACCCCGGGGGAGGTAAAATACCCCCAAGGGTATACAGAGGAGTGAGTGGCCGTGGATGTGCGGTTCGAGGGTGATGAGCTGAAGTCGGTGCTGAACCGGCTGCGCCGGGCGCAGGGTCAGATCACCGGAGTGATCAAGATGATCGAGGAGGGACGCGACTGCGAGGACGTCGTCACACAGCTCGCCGCCGCCTCGCGCGCCCTCGACCGGGCCGGTTTCGCGATCATCGCGACCGGGCTCCAGCAGTGTCTGACCGACGCCGGCAACGGTGACGGCAACGGCGAGACCACGGACGAGATGAAGGCCCGCCTGGAGAAGCTGTTCCTCTCCTTGGCCTGACCGTGCCGCCCGCCCTCACAGGAGGGCGTCGGCCAGCATGAACGCGGCCACCGCCAGCAGGGCGCCGGCGAAGATCCGCTGGAGCGAACCGGCGGAGACCCGGGCCGCGAGGCGTTTGCCGTCCCATGCGGCGAGGACCGCAGCGGCGGCGAAGGGCGCGACACGCGCCCAGTCGACGCTCACGTCCGCCCCCGCCCGGGCCGCCAGCGCGACCAGCGAGTTGAGCGTGATGACCAGCAGGCTCGTTCCCACGGCCGCCCGCATCCGCAGCCCCACCACGTTCACCAGCGCCGGTACGGCGAGAAAGCCGCCGCCCACCCCCAGCACCCCGGTGACCGCGCCGAGCCCCGCCCCGCCGTGGCGACCCGAACCGCGCGGGCCGGCGCCTCGGTGGGCGCGGAGGCCGACGGCCGCAGCATCCGCAGCGCGGCGACTGCGGCGATCACGGCGAAGGCGCCGGTCAGCACTCCGGCCGGGAGCCGCGCCGAGACCGCGCCGCCGACCGCCGCGGGCCCGAGTCCTGCGAGGGCGAACAGGAGGCCGTGCTTCCACCGTACGGTGCCCTCGCGGGCATGCCCGATCAGGGCGGTGGCGGACGTGACGGTGACGACGACCAGGCTCGCGGTGGCCGCCGCGGCAGGGGTGAGGCCGAGCAGGTAGATCAGTGCGGGCACCGCCAGCACGCTCCCACCGCCCCCGAGGGCGCCCAGGGCGAGACCGGTGAGGGCCCCGGCGACGAGGGCGAGGACGAACGCGCTCACGCGGGCGAGGTGCGCTGCTCGTCGCGCACGACCGGCAGACCCGCCTCGGCCCACGCCCGCATACCGCCCGCGACGTCTGCCACGCGGACGCCGCGCGCGGCGAGCAGGTCCGCCGCCTCGCGGGAGCGCCGCCCGGAGCGGCAGATCACGACGACCGGCCGGCCCTGCACGCTCTGCGGCAGTTCACCCCCGGCCGCGAGGCCGGACAGCGGGGCGGGCACGGCGCCGGGGGCGTGTCCTGCGGCCCACTCGGCCGGTTCACGGACGTCCAGGAGTACGGCGTCCGCATGCGTTCGGTCGGCGGCCTCGGCCGGAGTGAGGCGGTCCGGGATCAACCCGGCCTCGCGCGCTGCGTCGAAGCGGTCGTCGACGGCGACGACCGCACGCCCCGTCGCGTCGAGGAGGGACGCCGCGATGGCCGCCCGCATCCCCCCGGCGCAGTGCACCCACACGGTGCCGTCCGGAATCTCGGCGAGCCGGTCCCGCAGTCGGTGCAGCGGTATGTGGAGCGATCCCGGGATGTGCCCGGTCGTACGCTCGGAGTCGCGCCGCACGTCGAGGACCACGACAGCCTCCTGGGCGCCGAGCTCCGCGAAGGTGGCGCGCGGGAACGCGCGGGGCCGTTCTCCCGCCGGCACCCAGTCGCCGGGCGAGCCGGTCGCCGCTGCGGCGGGCCGGTCGATGCCGACCCGGACGAGCTCGCGCTGGGCGTCGGCCAGCTGGGCGGCCGACTCGGCGAGCAACGTGACCGGCTTGCCCCAGGGCAGCAGCCAGGCCAGATACGTCGCGAGCTGCCCGTCGGCCTCGAAGTTCAACGCCCCGGCGACATGCCCCTCGGCGAACGCGACCCGGTTGCGCAGGTCCACCACCCATTCGCCGGCGGCCAGCCGGGCTGCGATCTCCTCGGCGTCCGCGCGGCGGGGCGGGGTGAGGTCGACGGGGGCCGGGCCCTCGGTGTTGGCCGGGCCCGTGTGGGCGTAGTACGCGGGTACGTCGTCCAGGCCGGCCAGCAGGTCGGCGACAAAGGTGTCGACATCCTTGACGAGCGCCTCGTTGGCGGTGCGCTCCCGGCCGATCGTCGTCTCCGCGCCCGCGTCGCTCTGCCCGGCGGAACAGAAGCTGCCGAAGCCGTGCGTGGGCAGCACCTCGGTCGCGTCCGGGAGCTCCGCGGCCAGGCGGTGTGCGGAGTCGTACTGCGCTCGGGCCAGCTGTTCGGTCAGCCGCGGCTCGACCAGATCGGGGCGCCCGACCGTGCCGATCAGCAGGGAGCCTCCGGTGAACACGGCCACCGCCCGTCCGTCGTGCTCCAGGACGTACGACGTGTGGTGCGGGGTGTGGCCGGGCGTGGCCAGCGCGCGCAGCGCCAGCCCTGTCTCGATCTCCGCCCGGTCCCCGTCGGCGACCGGCACGCGCTCGTACGCTACCCGGGCTCCGGCCGGCACGAGATACGAGGCGCCGGTCACCCGGGCCAGCTCCAGGCCGCCGGTGACGTAGTCGTTGTGGACGTGGGTCTCGACGACGTGCGTGATGCGCACGCCCCGCCGGGCGGCGGCCGCGATCACCCGATCGACGTCACGCGGGGGATCGACGACGACGGCGCTGTGCGCACCCCCCGCCACATAGCCGCGGTTGCCCAGTCCCGGCACTTCGATGGTGTCGACGAAGTACACGGCAGCGCTCCTCTCCTCGCAAACCCCCGGGTTGAGTACCCCGGGGGGTATATGGCCACCGTAGCAAAATTACCCCCGGGGGTATGTGAGGGGCTGGCCGGAAGCAGCCGTGACTGTCGGCCCGCGGGCCTGCAAACCGCGCCCTTACCGATCAGTCGCGCGTAAGGTCGGCACCGGGACGGACGCCCGCCGACAGAAGGGGTCAGCACGATGGCGCAGGAAGTACGCGGCGTGATCGCACCGGGGAAGGACGAGCCGGTCCGGGTCGAGACGATCGTCGTGCCCGACCCCGGCCCGGGGGAGGCCGTGGTGCGGGTCCAGGCCTGCGGGGTCTGCCACACCGACCTGCACTACAAACAGGGCGGCATCAACGACGAGTTCCCCTTCCTGCTCGGCCACGAGGCCGCCGGGATCGTCGAGACGGTCGGCGACGGCGTCACCGAGGTGGCGCCCGGGGATTTCGTGATCCTCAACTGGCGTGCCGTGTGCGGCCGTTGCCGGGCCTGCCTGCGCGGCCGGCCGTGGTACTGCTTCGACACCCACAACGCGGGGCAGAAGATGACCCTCGCCTCGACCGGCCAGGAGCTTTCCCCGGCCCTCGGCATCGGCGCCTTCGCCGACAAGACACTGGTCGCGGCCGGCCAGTGCACCAAGGTCGACCCCGCGGTCTCCGCGGCCGTCGCCGGACTGCTGGGCTGTGGCGTCATGGCCGGCATCGGCGCCGCGATCAACACGGGGAACGTCGGCCGCGGCGACACGGTCGCCGTCATCGGCTGCGGCGGCGTCGGTGACGCGGCCATCGCCGGATCCCACCTGGCCGGCGCGGCGAAGATCATCGCGGTCGACATCGACGACCGCAAACTGGAGACCGCCCGCACGATGGGCGCCACCCACACCGTCAACTCGACGCAGACCGACCCGGTCGAGGCGATCCGTGAACTGACCGGCGGCTTCGGCGCCGACGTCGTCATCGAGGCGGTCGGCCGCCCGGAGACGTACAAGCAGGCCTTCTACGCCCGCGACCTGGCCGGCACGGTCGTTCTCGTCGGCGTCCCCACCCCCGACATGAAGCTCGAACTCCCGCTGCTGGACGTCTTCGGCCGCGGCGGAGCCCTCAAGTCCTCCTGGTACGGCGACTGCCTGCCCTCCCGCGACTTCCCGATGCTGATCGACCTGCATCTCCAGGGGCGTCTGGACCTGGCCGCGTTCGTGACGGAGACCATCCAGCTCGACGAGGTGGAGAAGGCGTTCGAACGAATGCACCACGGCGACGTGCTGCGCTCGGTGGTGGTGCTGTGATGACCGCCCGCATCGAACGACTCGTCACCTCCGGCCAGTTCACGCTCGACGGCGGCACGTGGGACGTCGAGAACAACGTGTGGCTCGTCGGCGACGACCACGAGGTCGTCGTCATCGACGCCGCCCACGACGCCGACGCCATCGCCGAGGCCGTGGGCGAGCGCCGGCTGACCGCCATCGTGTGCACCCACGCCCACAACGACCACATCGACGCAGCCCCCGCCCTCGCCGAGCGCACCGGAGCCGTCATCTGGCTGCACCACGACGACCTGCCGCTGTGGAAGCAGACCCACCCCGACCGGGACCCGGACTCCTGGCTGCTCGACGGCCAGATCATCGAAGCCGCCGGCGCCGACCTGACGGTTCTGCACACGCCCGGCCACGCCCCCGGCGCGGTCTGCCTCTACGACCCCGGACTCGGCACGGTCTTCACCGGCGACACCCTCTTCCAGGGCGGCCCGGGCGCGACCGGACGCTCCTACTCCCACTTCCCGACCATCATCGACTCGATCCGCGACCGCCTCCTCACCCTCCCGCCCGAGACCAAGGTCCTCACCGGCCACGGCGACCCGACCACCATCGGAGCCGAGGCACCGCACCTGGAGGAGTGGATCGCGCGGGGCCACTGAAAGCGTCGTGGAACGACAGTACGATCCCGTCCCATGACCTCGAACACGCTCGAGACCCTCCATGACGTCCGCGTCCTGCGCTGTGCCCCAACGCTCATGTGTTTCCTCTGGTGTCCGTAGCGATGTGTCGTCCGTCGGTGTCGTGCCGTGACTCCGGCACCGGTCTCGGTGTCGTATCTGAGTGCGCGGTTCGAATGCGTGACCTTATCGGGGGAGTGTCGTTGATCGCATGACAGCACCACGGGCAGGGGAGGGGGGCCGGTGAGCCGGAAGCTGCCGCTCGGTGACGGCGAGACCGCCCGGACCGCCTGTGCCCGGGGTCTGCTGCGGGCTGGCGTGGTGGAGAAGAGGGGTGAGGTGCTGTCGGCCGCTGTGCTGGCGCAGCGGGTCGGCTGGGCGGCTGATCTGGTGTCCGGCATGACCACCGAGCTGCTGGCCGGGCACTGGAACGCCGCCGATGTGGGCGTGCTGGCCTCGGGTGAGGACGCGGGCGGGCGGAAGCTGCCGTCGAACGCGTGGATGGCGCTGCGCCGACTGGGCTGGACGGCCGCCCCGGCCGGGGGCGTGACGGTCAACGACCGGATCGTGCGCATGGCCCAGGAACAGGCCGGGCGTGCCCTGCGCTCGGCCGACTGGCGGGCCGAGCTGACGTCCGCGGTCCTTCAGACATGGCCGTGCGATCCAGGCCGGCGCACCCCCGAGGAGTGGGACCAGGTACGGAAGGCGGTCCCCGGCGGCCGGTCTCTCCCCTCGAGCGTGATCCGCTCCCGCACCCGGCAGATCACCGCCTTCGCCGCGAAGAACGGCCGCCTGCCCGCCGATGTGTTCGAGCTGGAGGCCCCGCCCCGGGCGGCGCGAATGCTGCTGCTGTCGGCATGTGACAGCCAGCAGGCCACCATCGAACGCGGCGAGGACGACCCGCAGCGGGCGCTGCTGCGCCTGCAACTGCCCACCCGGCCCGACCCGCGCTGCTACCGGGACTGGGCGTGGGTGGCCTGCCCCATCACGCTGCCGCCCACGGTCCCGCCCGGCGCGGTGCTGCACCTGCCCACCCTGCGCCTCACGGGCGGGAAGGTGCGCGCCGACCTGGCCTACACCCACGCCGTCCCCAAGGCCCGCCGTAGCGGCCACACCGTGGCCCTCGGCGTGGACTGGGGCCTGAACACCCTTCTCAGCGCAGGCGCGGCCCGACTCCAGGACGACGGGCACATCACCGCGCTCGGGCACGGCGCCCAGTTCCGGGCCGCCGGAGTCCTCGCCAGGCAGCACCGCCTACGGCGCCTGGCCGAACACCTGCACACCAAGGCCGACCACTACCAGCGACTCATCGACGCTGACGAGCAGCACGAGCTGTCCGGCAAACACGAGGTGCTGCGGGACGAGATCCGCTTCGTGTCCGACCGCCGCTCCCACCTCAACGACGCCCTCGCCCGGGCCGCCGCCCGCTGGGCCGTGGACCAGGCCATCGCCGCCCAAGCCACGATCATCTACCTGGAAGACCTGCGGTCGATGGAAGCGGGCGGCATGGGCCGCACCCACAACACCCGCATGTCCCAGACCGTGCGCGGCCAGATCGCCGACCGCATCCGGCACCTGGCCGCCGAAGCCGGGATCGCCGTCGTCACCGTCCCGCCCCGCAACACCTCCCGGCACTGCCCCCGGTGCCTCACCCCGCTGCGACACCGCAAAGCCCCCGACCGCCCCACCGTCGCGGGCTGGAAATGGGCCCTCTGCCCCGACCGTGCCGGATGCGGCTGGCAGGGCGACCGCGACCACGGCGCCTGGCAGCGCATCACCGCACGCGGCCTCACCCACCAGGCCAGGACCGTCACCGACCGGGCCACCGGGCAGATGGTGATCCGCACGGTGGTCGACACACTCGAAACGAAAGCGGTCATCACCCCGACCGCCGAGACCCGCCGGACGGACCGGTCCAAGACCGGCCCCACCCGGCGCCGGAACACACGCCCCGCGCCCAGGCGACGCAGGGCACCCTCCCCCACCGGCCCCCGCGGCCCGGCGGGCAAGCGTCCGGAGGGACACGCACCACCGGGCCGGAGGACGCTGCCCCGCGCAGCCCACCGGCACCAGGGCGTGACGACGATCAGCACACCCACCACCAGCCGACACCGGCCCCGAGGAGCAGCACTGGGCGCAGGCTTCCACCTGCACGCCCACGCCACCCCTCCACGATGGGCAGAACCCACACCAGACCCTATGTCTGACACGGGATCACTCAACTGATCAGAGACGCTGAACGCCCTGTTCGACCGGCGAAGGAGCAGCGTGAGCAAGGCACAGACGCAGACGAGTACGCCCCCGTGGCGCATGCTCCTCGGCTATGTACGGCCGCACCGGTGGGCGCTGCTCGCGGGCGCGGTGCTCTCGCTGGTCACCGGGGCCACCGGCCTGCTGCTGCCGCTGGTGGCGCGGGACCTGATCGACGACCTCGGCCACGACCGGGCCATCACAGGTGCGCTGGTCGCGATGTCGGCGTTGGTCGTCGCCAACGCGGCGGTGGGCGCGCTGGGTTCGTACGTGCTGCGGCGCACCGCGGAGTCGGTGGTCCTCGGCGCGCGGCGCGCCCTGTCGTCGTATCTGCTGCGCCTGCGCATAGCCGCCGTGGACCGTACCGAGCCGGGCGACCTGATGGCCCGTATCACCTCGGACACCACCTTGCTGCGCGAGGTCACCACCGACTCCCTGGTGGGCCTCGGCACCGGCGGGCTCACGCTGGTCGCGACCGTGGTGATGATGGGCTTCGTCGACCCCGTGCTGCTCGGTGTCACGCTGGCCGTGATTCTGTGTGCGGGCACGGTCCTCGGCGTGATCGTGCCCCGGATCAACCGGGCCAGCCGGCAGGCGCAGGACGCGGTCGGCGTGATGGGCGCCTCGCTGGAGCGGGTGCTGGGCGCGCTGCGCACGGTGAAGGCGTCCGGCGCCGAGCACCGGGAGGAGGTCGCGCTGCACTCCGCGGCGGAGGAGTCGTGGCGGCAGAGTGTGCGCGCCGCCAAGTGGTCGGCGGCCGCGGGCAACACGGCCGGACTGGCGATGCAGATCGCCTTCATCACGGTGCTCGCGGTGGGCGGGGCACGGGTCGCGACCGGCGCCGTCGACGTCGGCACACTGGTCGCGTTCCTGCTGTACGTCTTCTATCTGATGTCGCCGATCCAGCAGGTCGTCGGTGCGATCACCCAGTACCAGACGGGTGCCGCGGCGCTGTCCCGCATCCAGGAGGCGCTGCGGCTGCCCGCCGAACCGGCGGCCGAGGCCGCCCCGTTGCCGTCGACCGACGCCGAACCGGCCGCGCTGGCCTTCACCGACGTCCGCTTCCGGTACGCCGACGACCTGCCGTACGTGCACCACGGGGTGACCTTCGCCGTGCCCGCGCGGGGCATGACGGCGTTCGTCGGCCCGTCCGGCGCGGGCAAGACCACCGTCTTCTCCCTCATCGAGCGGTTCTACGACCCCGAGTCGGGCGAGATCACGCTGGACGGCCGGGAACTCGCCCAGTGGGAGCTGCCGCAGCTGCGGTCCGCGATCGGCTATGTGGAGCAGGACGCGCCCGTCCTGTCGGGCTCGCTGCGCGAGAACCTGCTGCTGGGCAACCCGGAGGCGGACGACGACACCCTCGCGCGGGTGCTGAAGACGACCCGGCTCGACGGTCTGGTCGGGCGGCTGCCGCGCGGACTGGACACGCTCGTCGGGCACCGCGGCACCAAGCTGTCGGGCGGTGAGCGTCAGAGGGTGGCGATCGCCCGCGCGCTGCTGCGCCGCCCGAGGCTGCTGCTCCTCGACGAGGCGACGTCGCAGCTGGACGCGGTGAACGAGGCCGCGCTGCGCGACACCGTGGCCGATGTGGCCCGGACGACCACGGTGCTGGTCGTCGCCCACCGGCTGTCCACGGTGACGATGGCCGACCGGATCGTGGTCATGGACGCCGGCAAGGTCCGTGCGGTGGGCACCCACCGCGAACTCGTGTCCGCCGACCCGCTGTACGCGGAGCTGGCGGCCACCCAGTTCCTCGCCACGGCCGACGCCGACTGAGCGGCCGGGCCGGTCGGGCCTGCCGCGCTTGCCGAGGCCGACCGGGCGGAGGAATCTCGTAGGAGAGGCCCTGTACGGCCCGCTCCCCCGCCGGGCCGCGGCCCTCGAAGGAGGTCACGATGGGTACTGCGGCAAGCCCCAGCTTCGACACCGAGACGTTGCGCCGGGGCATAGAAGGCAATCCGAACACTCTCCTGTCGCTCTACGCCGACGATGCCGAACTGCGTGTTGTGGACCGCAACTCCCAGCCCAGCCACCCACGGGTGCTGCACGGCCGCGACGAGATCAGCGCCTTGCTCGACGACGTCTACAGCCGCGACATGACGCACAAGCTGGAGAACTGCGTCATCCAGGGTGACCGTGCGGCCTTCAGCGAGTCCTGCGAGTACGCCGACGGGGCTCGCGTTCTCGCCGAGTCGATGATCACGCTGCGCGGCGGCAAGATCGCCGAACAGACCCTGATCCAGGCCTGGGACGAGCAGGAGTAGTCAGTACGGTGCCGCACGGCCTCGGTGACGCGGTCCGGGGCCGTGCGGCCAAGGCCCGTTCGCCGTGGTGCGTCAGGGCGCCGTCGGGCTCCAGCCCCCCGGGCGCAGGATCCCCAGCAGTTGCCGTACGAGTTCGTCGACCACCTCGTCCAGCGTCGCCGGGACCCATCCGGCGCTCCAGTCGTGGATCAGTCCGTTGACGCTGCCGATGAACGCGGTGGCGGCGACGCGGTAGTCGCGGGGTGCCGCTTCCCCGCGTTCGGCGGCGGCCTGCGCCTCGGCGCAGATGAAGTCGACCCAGCGGGCGCGGCGGGCGAGCCGCTGCTCCTCGAGGCGGGGGCTGACGCCGACGATCTCGACGAAGGTGATGCGGATGCGGCGGGGATCGGCGGTGACGTTCCCGGCGTAGGAGCGGAAGATGGCGGTGGCGCGGTCCTCGATCGCCAGGCCCTCGGTGTCGGCCGCCGCGGCCAGCACGGCCTCCTCGGCCCAGTCGTTGACCTTCAGGTGCAGGTCGGCCAGCACATCCTCCAGGGTGCGGAATTCCTCGTAGAACTGCCGGGTGGACAGTCCCGCGGCCTCGCTGAGCGCGGCGACGGTCGTGGACCGGTAGCCGGGGCTGTCGCCGAAGAGCTGGAGCGCTGCGTCCAGGAAGCGTCGGCGCCGCTCGGCCTGCCGTTCCTCGGCGGACCTGCCACCGTAGCGGCCGGTCGGCGCCCTGAGCCTGCCTGCCAACGTCCCTCCCATCCTTCGTCGTTCGCCAATTTTGTCGTGTACGCAGTCTTGTGGAGAAGGGTGCCCGCTCCTTACTTTCCAGTAAGTCAAACTCTGAACGACCTCGTATTCAGATTCGTTCATTGGCATGCCCGCGCCAGCCACCCATCTCCAGAGGAGAGAGCACCCATGCCTGCCATCAGCCCCAGGCACCTCTGCTCCATCGCAGCCGCCCTCGCCCTGACCCTCACCGCCCCGGCGACCACCGCCGTCGCCGACGGCCCCGACTCCGCCGCCCTGCGCGAGGTGCTGTTCGTCGGCAACAACTGGGACGGCACCGCCGATGTCATCAGGTCCACCGGCGACTTCGCGAAGATCGGCCGCATCAACGTCATCCCCGACAAGGAGGAGCGGCTGGCGGAGATCAACGCCGACCCCATCAAGTGGATCTACTTCATGGCGATCCGCAACAGTGTCGGCGAGGGACACGACCAGTTCGTCGACGACATGTACTCCGCCCCGGACGGCAGATCGATGGTCGTCTCCCGGCCGAGCTTCGCCGACGTCGTCTCCATCGACCTCGCCACCGGGGACATCAACTGGCGCTTCCCGGTGTCGGGTTACCGCTCCGACCACATGGCGGTCTCCCCCGACGGCACCCGGGTCGCCGTCTCCGCCTCGACGTCCAACACCGTGCACGTACTGGACATCAAAACCGGCGAGCAGGTCGGCTCGTTCACCACCGGCGACAAGCCGCACGAGAACGTCTTCAGCCGGGACGGCAAGTACATCTGGAACATGGCCATCGGCGACGTCAACACCGCCCTCGACGAGCCCTGGCTGGACTGGACGAAGGGCGACCGCCGCATCACCGTCGTCGACGCGAGGACGTTCCAGCAGGTCAAGGTGATCGACATGCGCGAACGCCTGGACGCGATCGGCCTCGACGACTACTCCGACGCCGTCCGCCCCGCGGCCTTCAGCCCCGACGAGAGCAAGCTGTACTTCCAGGTGTCGTTCTTCAACGGCTTCTTCGAGTACGACGTCGCCTCCGACAAGATCACCCGCACCAAGACGCTCCCCGAGAATCCGGACACCAGCGAGGACCGCACCACCTGGGTCAACGACTCGCGCCACCACGGCATCACCATGAAGCCGGACGGGACCAAGCTGTGCATCGCGGGCACCATGGACGACTACGCGACCGTCGTCGACCGGGCCACCCTCCAGGAGGGCCCTCTCGTTCCCGTCTCCAAGCCCTACTGGTCGACCGTCAGCGGTGACGGCAGGTCCTGCGTGGTCTCCGAGAGCGGCGCCGACCAGGTCACCGCGATCGACTTCGCCACCGGCCGCAAGACGGTGTCGGTCCCGGTCGGCGACCACCCCCAGCGCGTGCGCCTGGCGCAGGTGCCCGCCGACTGGACCGGCCCGTCGGCTAGTTGACGGCCTGCGCGGCCCACGCCGTGAGCTCGGCGCGGGCCGCGCCCAGCAGGTCCCCGGACGGAGCCGTCGCCCCGTTGGTCACCAGCGCGTAGTGCAGGACGCCCGAGTCCGGCGCGGTGAGCAGCAGGCGGCGGCTGCCCGTCCCGCCCGGTTCGGCGGCCACGCCGATCGGGGTGGTGCCGGTGTACGGCGGCGGGGCGTACGCCGTGCCGAGGTCGGAGACCACCGTGGTCGCCGAGGTCGGGAACGACGCCGGCAGATGCAGTTCCGTGGGCGCCTCGCCGCCGTCCGACCGCCACAGCAGCAGCGCGTACTGGCCCGAGCCGACCAGACGGGCGACATTCGGCAGCGAACCCGGCACCGGATTCCAGGTCAGGGTCGTCGAGCCGTCCCGGGAGCGGTCCTCGTAGGTGAAGGCGACCGTCGTACCGGCGGTCGCGCTCGGGTAGACGCGGTCCAGAAGCCGGGCGTCCTGGCGCAGTGCCGCGGCGCCCGCGTCGTCCAGGTGGACGGCGGACAGGTCCTCGTCGTTCCAGGCGTCGCCCTCGGTGAGCACCTTGTCGGGGTTGCCGTTCATCAGCTCGTGGTGCCGGCCGTTGTAGATGTCCCACTGCCACTGCGTGCCGGACAGGACCGGTCCCGACGCCTTGGGGTTCGACCACCAACTCGCGCCCGGCAGACGGGAGTCCAGGGCCTGGTACATGGCCTTGAGGACGGTCGGGGCCTTGTCGGAGACGCTGCCGGACAGCGGATGGCCGAACTCGCTGACGATCGCGGGCGTCGCCGTCGCCGCCGCCCGGTCGCGGACCGTGCCGAAGTCGCCGGCGTACTGGCCGTCGGCCGCCTTGCCCCACATGAAGACGCCCGAGATCGCCTTCTGGTCGTAGAAGTGGGTGTTGAAGACGTAACGGGGGCCGAGGGTGTCCGTGTCCAGCAGGCCGCCCTCCTCCTTCTGGAAGTCGAGGTTGGCGTTCCAGAACAGGTTCGGTTCGACGAAGGCGGGCTTGGTCTGCCAGCCGGCCGCGTCCATGCGGACACGGAATTTCTCGTAGAAGGGCCACAGCACGTCCCGTTCCCAGGTGCGGCTGGTCTGGCCCGGGTCGTAGACGCCGGCGTGCGGTTCGTTGTAGGGGTCGAAGCCGACGATGCCGGCGAAGTCCTCGGCCGACAGGTGCTGTCTGACGTAGGCCATGGTCTTCTGGGCCGTGGTGAGGAAGGCGTCCTGGACTCCGTGCGCGTTGTGCCAGAAGTCGTACGACGCCCGCTTCACGGCCTCGTTCTGGGTGATGTTCTGGCCCCAGAAGAGGCAGATCCCGCAGAACTCGTCGGGGTAGTTCCCGGCGTCGACCGCCCACTTGGGGGCGCCGTCGCCGGTGTACCAGCTGTCGGGGTCGAAGAGGTGGCGGGAGTAGAGGTCCTGGTGGAAGTCCGGGTAGACGCGGACACCGGCGTCGAGGAACGCGCGCATCTGGTCGGTGGCGGCGGCGAGGTACGCCGTGTCCACCTGGCCGCGCACGGGCTCGGCGTAGGCCCAGGAGAGCAGGAAGCGGACGGTGTTGCCGCCGCCGAGGGCGCGCAGCGCGGTCGCGGACTTGCGGGCGTCGGCGACCGAGGCGAAGGGGAGGCCGCGGTTCTCCGCCAGCTTGGTCTCGCCGGAGACGTTGTAGCCGCGCAGGACCACTTCCCGGCCGGAGGCGTCGGCGAAGCGGCCGTTCTGCACGGTGAGCGGGGAGCCGTCGAACCAGAGGGAGTCGGGGAGGGGGTCGGTGGTGGCGGGACGGGTGCCCGCCACCGTCAGGAATCCACAGAGGAGAACCAGAACAACGAGCAGACGCGCACGTTTATTCGGCATGTCCACTACAGTCTGACCATTTCCGGACACCGTCAACACTTCTGACTCGGGAGTAAGTTGAGTGTCGGCAACCCCGCGCAGGGCTCAACTACCCACCCTGCGCGTGACGTTCAGCAGATACTCCTTCCGGTTGAACGGGTTGTGGTCGGTGCGCGGCCGCTCGGGCACCGTGCCGTGCGCGATCGGCGCGTAGTGGTCGAAGGCGCTCTCCAGCTCGCCCTCACCGCGCGTGAGCCCGGGCAACTGCTTCTCGAGCGCGTGGACATGAACCGCCGGCACCGTGCCCTCCAGGACACAGTCGGCGCCCCGGCTCTCGGTCGTCCGGGGCACGGCCCTCAGCCCGGCCAGCACCGGCAGCAGTGCGCCCAGCGTGTCCGCCGGGGCCTCGAGACGGAAGCGGTGCATCGGCTCGTGGACCCGGGTGTCCGCTCGCCGCAGCGCCTCGATGAGCACCAGCGGCGTCAGACCACGGAAGTCCGCGCCCGTGCTCGACATGCTCTTGTCGAAGCCCTGGTGGGCGTGGCTCTGGCGGGGCGAGTAGCCGCAGTGGGTCATGGTGACCGTGCAGTCGGTGACCTGCCAGCCGTGCATGCCCTGCGCGAGGGTCTCCCGGACGGTGTCCTCGACGGCCTTGAAGAACGCGT
The DNA here is from genome assembly GCF_046267975.1 of Streptomyces flavusporus. NCBI lineage: Bacteria > Bacillati > Actinomycetota > Actinomycetes > Kitasatosporales > Streptomycetaceae > Streptomyces > Streptomyces flavusporus. Next base: position 569,382 of record NZ_CP176503.1, read on the forward strand.
ACGGCATCGACCCCAGTTCCACCTCCAGCCGGAACTCGGTGCCCGAACCCGTCGGCGCGGGGTCGACGCGCAGTCCGACGGTCGCGAGGAACGGGTTCGGGTCCCTCTTGTTGAACTCGACCGCCGCCCCCGTTCCGACCGGCCGCTCGATGCACAGAGGTGTCGTCTCCCGGAAGCCGACGTCCAGTCCGTACTCGTCGGCGAGCGTCGCCTGGACGACCTCCTTCTGCACCTCTCCGTAGAGGGACACGGACGTCTCCTGGCGCACCTCGTCGTGGCGCAGGCCGATGAGCGGGTCCTGCTCGGCGAGCTGGGTGAGCGCGAGGTGCAGGGCGCGCCGGTCCGCCGCCGGACCCGGCACGACGACCGTTTCCAGGGTCGGCGGGGCGAACAGGCGGCCGTACGGCCTACGCGGTTCGCCGATCGAGTCACCGATCCTGATGTCGGCCAGGCCCCACAGCCGGGCGATCCGGCCGGTCGGTACGGCGTCGCTGCGGACGTCGGTGCCGTGGTCGAAGACGCTGATCGCGGTGATCCGGCCCTCCCGGCCCGGGTCGCCGCACGGCACCCTGTCCCGGATGCGCAGGGTGCCGGAGAAGATCCGCGCGTAGGCGATCTTCTCCCCCGCCGGCCCCCGCTCGACCTTGAAGACGGTGCCGGAGACGGGGCCGTCGGGGTCGCCGTCGGCGGCGGGGAGCAGTTCCTTGATGCCGTCGAGCAGCGCGGGCATGCCCGCTCCGGTGATGGCGGAACCGGCGTACACCGGATGGACGAGGGCCTGCCGGGTGCGGGCGGTGAGGGAGGCACGGAGGAGGTCGGGGGAGACGGTGTCCTCGACGTAGGCCTTGAGGAGGTCGTCGTCGTGGTCGGCGAGGACGTCGAGCGCGGCCGGGCCGAGTCCGGGGGTGAAGCGGGCCGCGCGGGTACCGAGTCCGGTGGCGGAGCCCATGGGTACGACCGCCGCCGTGAGCCGCTGCGAGATCGCCCGCAGCACGTCCTCGTAGCGCGCCCCGCGGCGGTCGATCTTGTTGACGAAGACCAGTGTGGGGATGCGCAGCCGGTGCAGCGTCCGCATCAGGACGCGGGTCTGCGCCTGGACGCCCTCGACGGCCGAGACGACCAGTACGGCACCGTCCAGGACGCCGAGCACCCGCTCCACCTCGGCGATGAAGTCCGGGTGGCCGGGTGTGTCGATGAGGTTGACGGTCACGTCGTCGACCGGGAAGGAGACAACGGCCGACTTGATGGTGATGCCGCGCTGCCGCTCCAGCGCGAGGGTGTCGGTCCGCGTACTGCCGGCGTCGACGCTGCCGATCTCGTCGATCACTCCGGCCGTGTGCAGCAGCCGTTCGGTCAGGCTCGTCTTACCTGCGTCGACGTGCGCGAGGATTCCCAGGTTGAGCAGGGGCACTGAGCGTCATGTCCTTCGTGGTGAGGGGGATTCCTTCCTGGGTGGACATGAACACAGTGCGCATCTGCTGCTCCTCACGGTGCGGTGACGGGGTCCGTGCAGTGCAGCAGAACCGGGCACCCACGGGCAACGGATTAACGCTCAACAAGGCCCGCCGCACGACTCGCCGTCGACCAGGCCTCGCCATAGAGTGACTTCCATCACGCTCAGCCGCTGATTTCCCTCATTCCGCCCGCACGGCTCGGGAGGGCACATGACCCGTATCTCGGTGAAAGTGGACGGCACGACATACGAGGACGAGGTGGAGCCCCGGCTCCTGCTGATCCACTACCTGCGCGACCGGCTGGGACTGACCGGCACCCCCGTGGGCTGCGACACCTCCAACTGCGGGGCCTGCACGGTCGACCTGGACGGCGTGAGCGTCAAGAGCTGCTCGGTGCTCGCCGTCCAGGCGGACGGCGCCGAGGTGACCACCGTCCAGGGACTCGCCACCGACGGGGAGTGGACCGGGCTGCAGCGGGCGTTTCACGACCGGCACGCCCTGCAGTGCGGCTACTGCACTCCGGGCATGATCATGGCGGCGCGCGATCTGCTGCGCGACAACCCCCACCCCACCCCCGACGAGGTGCGGCACGCGCTGGAGGGCAACCTCTGCCGCTGCACCGGCTACCAGAACATCGTGCGCGCGGTGCTCGCCGCCTCCGAGGAGGAGGTGACGGCATGACCGACCAGATCGCCGAGCCCGAGGTCGGCCGCTCCCGCGCCCGCAAGGAGGACGCCCGGCTGCTGACCGGGCAGACCACCTGGACCGACAACATCCAGGTCGCCGGGCTGCTGCACCTGGCGATCCTGCGCAGTCCCATGGCGCACGCCCGCATCGACCGGATCGACGTCTCCCCCGCTCTCGAACGTCCCGGCGTCGTCGCGGCGTTCAGCGGCGCCGACCTCGCCGACGGGCTGGGCTCGCTGCCCTGTGCCTGGCCGGTGACCGAGGACATCGTGCTGCCCGACCATCCGCCGGTCGCGGTCGACGAGGTGCGGTACGCCGGTGACCCGGTGGCGGTCGTGGTGGCCCGCGACCGGTATGCGGCCGCCGACGCGCTGGAGGCGATCGACGTCGAGTACACGCCGCTGCCTCCCGTCCTGGATCTGGAGGCCGCACTCGCCGACGGTGCCCCGCTGGTCCACAGCGACAAGGGCACCAACCGCTGCTACGTCTGGCCGCTGAAGACCGGCGAGGCGTTCGATGCCGTGCGGGACCGCGCCGAAGTGACGCTGAAGCGCCGCTACCACCAGCAGCGCCTCATCCCCAACGCCATGGAGCCACGCGCCGTCGTCGTCACGCCGCTCGCCGCGTCCGGGGAGTTCACGGTGTACTCGGCGACGCAGGTTCCGCACATCCTGCGGGTCATGCTCTCCGTGGTCACCGGGGTCCCCGAGCACAAGCTGCGGGTGGTCGCCCCCGACGTGGGCGGCGGCTTCGGCTCCAAACTGCAGGTGTACGGCGAGGAGGCGATCGCCGTCGACGTCGCCCGGCGCCTGGGCCGGCCGGTGAAGTGGACCGAGTCCCGCTCCGAGGGCTACCTGGCCACCCACCACGGCCGCGGCATGATCCAGGACGTCGAGATCGCCGCGAACCGCGACGGCAGACTCCTCGGCCTGAAGGTGGACCTGCTGGCCGACATGGGCGCCTACCTGATGCTGGTCACGCCGGGCATCCCGATCCTGGGCGCGTTCATGTATCCGGCGATCTACAAGATGGACGCCTACGATTTCACCTGCACCGGGGTGTTCACGACCCGCACCCCCACCGATGCCTACCGCGGCGCCGGACGCCCGGAGGCGACCTTCGCCATCGAACGGATCATGAACGATCTGGCGGCCGAACTCGGCCTGGACCCGGTGGAGTTGCGGCGCCGCAACTGGATCCGGCACGAGGAGTTCCCGTACGAGCAGATCGCGGGTCTGACGTACGACAGCGGCAACTACGAGGCCGCCACCGACAAGGCCCTGGAGCTGTTCGGGTACGACAAGCTGCGCGCCGAGCAGGCCGACCGCAACGAGCGCGGGGACACCGTGCGGCTCGGCATCGGCGTGTCGACGTACACCGAGATGTGCGGGCTGGCGCCGAGCCGGGTGCTGCGGGATCTGCGGTACGCGGCCGGCGGCTGGGAGGCGGCGAGCATCCGGATGCTGCCCACCGGCAAGGTCGAGGTGGTCACCGGCACGAGCCCGCACGGGCAGGGACATGAGACGTGCTGGAGCCAGATCGCCGCCGACACGCTGGGCGTGCCCTTCGAGGACGTCGAGGTGGTGCACGGCGACACCAAGGCCAGCCCGCAGGGCATGGACACCTACGGCTCGCGGTCGCTCGTCGTGGGCGGAACGGCCGTGCAGCAGGCCGCACGGAAGGTGGTGGAGAAGGCACGGAAGGTGGCCGCCCACCTGCTGGAGGCGAGTGAGCAGGACCTGGAGTTCGCGAGCGGTGTGTTCTCCGTCAAGGGCTCCCCGGAGGCGCGCAAGACCATCCAGGAGATCGCCTTCGAGACGTTCTCCTCGCACGACCTGCCCGACGGCATGGAACCGACCATCAACGCCGAGCACGTGATCGATCCCGACAACTTCTCCTACCCGCACGGCACCCACCTGTGCGCCGCCGAGGTCGACACCGAGACCGGGCAGACCCGGATCCGCTCGTACGTGTGCGTGGACGACGTCGGCCGGGTGATCAACCCGATGATCGTCGAGGGGCAGGTGCACGGCGGACTCGCCCAGGGCATCGCGCAGGCCCTGTACGAGGAGGCCGTGTACGACGACGACGGCAACCTCGTCTCCGGCACCATGGCCGACTACCTCGTGCCGTCCGCGCCCGACCTGCCCGACTTCGTGACGGACCGGACGGAGACTCCGGCGTCCACGAACTCCCTGGGCGTCAAGGGAGTCGGGGAGGCAGGCACCATCGCGTCCACGCCGGCCGTGGTGAACGCGATCGTGGACGCCCTGCGGCCGCTGGGTGTGACGGACGTGCGGATGCCCTGTACACCCGAGCGCGTATGGCGTGCGGTCAAGGAGGCGCAGGCATGATTCCCCCGGCATTCGACTACGCCCGGCCGACGACCGTCGACGAGGCGGTACGTGCGCTCGCCGACGTGGGCGAGGACGCGAAGGTGCTGGCCGGCGGGCAGAGCCTGCTGATGCTGCTGCGGCTCAGGCTCGCCTTCCCCGAACTCGTCGTGGACGTCGGCCGGATCCCGGAGCTGCGCGGGGTCCGCGAGGAGGGCGACACCCTGGTCATCGGTGCGACGACCACGCACCACGACGTGATGCGCGATCCGCTGGTGCGCCGGCACGCCGGGCTGCTCGCCGCCGCCACGGCCACGGTCGCCGACCCGGCCGTACGGCACCGGGGCACCCTCGGCGGCTCGCTCGCGCACGCCGACCCCGCCGGCGACCTTCCGGCGGTGCTGCTCGCGCTGGAAGGCGAACTGGTCGCCGTCGGTCCGGGCGGCCGGCGCGCCATCCCGGCGCGCGAGTTCTTCGTCGACTATCTGCAGACCTCGCTCGCGCCCGACGAGTTGCTGGTGGAGGTGAGGATCCCGAAGGCGGACGGCTGGGGCTTCCACTACGAGAAGTTCCACCGGGTCGCCCAGTCCTGGCCGATCGTCGGCGTGGCCGCGCTGGTGCGGCGCGACGACGGGCGCATCGCCGAGGCGCGGATCGGACTGTCCAACATGGGCTCGACCCCGCTGCGCGCCGCGGCCGCCGAGGGGGCACTGTCCGGTGCCGGGGACGCGCAGACCGTGGCGCGGGCCGCGGAGTCGGCGGCGGACGGCACCCGGCCGCCGCAGGACCCCTCCGGCTCGCCCGAGTACCGTGCGCACCTCGCGCGGGTGCTGACCAAGCGGGCGGTCCTGGCCGCCGCCGGAATGGGGTGAGGGCCGATCACGCCGATGGACGGCCCGGAGCAGGTGCGGGCCCGGCTGGAGGAGACGGGGTACCTCGTCGACGAGGGGCTGGCCGTCGCCTGCTTCCTGGCCCTCAGGCTCGGCAGGCCGCTGTTCTGCGAGGGCGACGCGGGCGTCGGCAAGACCGCGCTCGCGTCCGCCCTCGCTCAGGCGCTCGACGCCCCGCTGATCCGGTTGCAGTGCCACGAGGGCATCGACGCCGCGCAGGCCCTGTACGACTGGGACTTCCCGCGCCAGCTGCTGCATCTGCGGGCCGCCGAGGCGGCCGGGGTCAGGGACGCCGAGCGGCTGGAGGGCGAGCTGTACGACCGCCGGTTCCTGCTGGCCCGACCGCTGCTGAAGGCCCTGGAGACCACCCCGTCGGTGCTGCTGATCGACGAGATCGACCGGGCGGACGACGAGTTCGAGGCGTTCCTGCTGGAGCTGCTGTCCGAGTTCTCGGTGACCGTGCCGGAGCTGGGCACACTGCGCGCCCAGGAGCCGCCCGTGGTGGTGCTGACCTCCAACCGGACCCGCGAGGTGCACGACGCCCTCAAGCGGCGCTGCCTGTACCACTGGTTCGACCATCCGTCCTTCGAGCGCGAACTGGCCATCGTGCGGCGGCGGTTGCCCGGCGTGTCGGCACGGCTGGCCGAGCAGGTCACCGCGCTGGTGCAGACGCTGCGCGCACAGGACCTGCTCAAGCCGCCCGGCGTGGCGGAGACCATCGACTGGGCGGCGGCCCTGGACGCGCTGGGCGCGAGTGAGGTGGACGCGGAGCTGGCGGTGACGACGCTGGGCTCGGTGCTGAAGTACCGGGAGGACACCGAACGGGCCCGCCGCCTCGACCTGACGGCGGCGCTGGCGGCACACGGGAGGTGACGGGCATGGGCATGGCGGCGTTCCTCGGTTTCGCCCGTGCGCTGCGGGCGGCCGGCGTCGACGCGAGCGCCGAGCGGGTGCACGCGTTTCTGCGTGCCGTGGACGTGCTGCGGCCCGGCGTCCGCCGGGACGTGTACTGGGCGGGGCGGCTGACACTGTGCGGCGACCGGGACGACCTGGAGCGGTACGAGCGGGTGTTCGCGGCGTACTTCGGCTCCGGTGGGACGGCCGCCGGACCGGCCCGTACCGCTCCCCCGCCGCGCCTCGGCCTGGTCGTCCGCGACGCCCGAAGCCGCCCCCGCACCTCCGCGCCGGACGAGGACCGGGCCCCGCCCGCCGCCACGCTCGCGAGCTCCGCGGAAGTCCTGCGCCACCGTGACGTGGCCGACCTGGACGCCGCCGAACGGGCGCAACTGCACCGGCTGCTGGCCGCGTTCACGCTGCCCGGGCAGGCGCGCCGCACCGCACGACGGCGACCGGCCCGCCGCGGCGACGTCGATCCGCACCGTACGGTGCGGGAGCTGCTGCGGCACGGCGGGGAGCCCGCGCTGCTGCGGCGGCACGCCCGGGCCGAGCGGCCGCGGCGGGTGGTGCTGCTGGTGGACGTCAGCGGCTCGATGGCGCCGTACGCCGACGCGCTGCTGCGTTTCGCGCACGCGGCCGCCCGCGGGGCGCGCACGGAGGTGTTCACCATCGGCACGCGGCTGACCCGGGTGACCCGGGAGCTGTCCCACCGCGACCCCGACCGGGCGATGGCGGAGGTGGCGGCGGCCGTGCCCGACTGGCGCGGGGGCACCCGGCTCGGGGAGCTGCTGCGCGAGTTCCTCGATCGCTGGGGGCAGCGGGGCATGGCGCGCGGCGCGGTCGTGCTGCTGCTGTCCGACGGCTGGGAGCGCGACGATCCGCAGCTGCTCGGGGCCCAGATGCGGCGCCTGCACCGGCTGGCGCACCAGGTGATCTGGGCCAATCCGCGCAAGGCACGCCCCGGTTACGCACCCCTGGCGGCCGGGATGGCGGCGGCGCTGCCGAGCGTGGACGCCTTTGTCGAGGGGCACAGCCTGGCGGCGCTGGAGCGGCTGGCGGCGGTGGTGCGCGGCCACGGTGAGAGGAGCGGATCGTGCGAGACATCCTTCCGGCACTGAGCGGCTGGTACACGGCCCGGGCCCCGTTCGGCCTGGCCACGGTCGTCACGGTGAGCCGCAGCGCACCCCGCGATCCGGGCGCCGCGATGGCCGTGGGACCGGACGACGAGGTGGTGGGCAGCGTGTCCGGGGGCTGCGTGGAGGGTGCGGTGTTCGAGCTCGCCCAGGAGGTGGTGGCGAGCGGCGAGGCACGGCTGGAGACCTTCGGGTACAGCGACGACGACGCGTTCGCGGTGGGGCTGACCTGCGGCGGTGAGATCACCGTGCTGGTCCGGCCCGTGACGCCCGAGCGCGACCCGTCCTTCGGTGCGGTCGCGGAGTCGGTCGCCGCGGGCCGCCCGGTGACGGTGGCGACCGTGATCGACGGGCCGGCGCCGCGCGGGGCCACGCTCGCCGTGTGGCCGGACCAGGTGTCCGGCACGCTGGGTGCGAGCGGCCTGGACGTGGCCGTCACTGCCGACGCGCGCGGCGAACTCGCCCTGGGCGCCACGGGGGTTCGGCACTACGGGCCGCACGGGGAGCGGCGCGAGGACGATGTCTCGGTGTTCCTGCACTCCTTCGCGCCGCCGCCGCGGATGCTGGTGTTCGGCGCGATCGACTACGCGGCGGCGGTTGCCCGCATCGGCGACTTCCTCGGCTACCGGGTCACCGTGTGCGACGCCCGCCCCGTCTTCGCCACCGCCAAGCGCTTCCCGCCCGGCGTGGAGGTCGTCGTCGACTGGCCGCACCGCTACCTGCGCGGCACCGAAACCGACGAGCGCACGGTGATCTGCGTGCTCACCCATGATCCGAAGTTCGATGTGCCGCTGCTGGAGGAGGCGCTGCGCCGGCCCGCCGAATACATCGGGGCGATGGGCAGCCGCCGTACCCATGACGAGCGGGAGAAACGGCTCACCAAGGCCGGACTCACCCGGCGTGAGCTGTCCCGGCTGCGCTCGCCGGTCGGGCTCGACCTGGGGGCCCGTACTCCCGAGGAGGTGGCTGTTTCCGTCGCCGCCGAGATCGTCGCACTGCGTTGGGGCGGCAGCGGGGCTCCGCTGACGGCCACGGAGGGCGCGATCCACCCGTCGCCGTAAGCCGCCGATTGTCGGCCGTTGATGTGTGGCGGCCGTTGAGGAGGAACAGATGGAACTGCACCACGAGTTCACCGTGCCCGTGCCGGTCGACGAGGCCTGGCGGGCGCTCCTCGACATCGAGCGGGTCGCACCGTGTCTGCCGGGGGCGACGGTGGAGGAGTACGACGGCAAGACCGTGACGGGCACGGTGAAGGTGAAGGTCGGACCGGTCACGGTGACGTACCGGGGCACCGCCGTCTTCGAGGAGCAGGACGAGTCGGCGCACCGCATGGTGCTGCTGGCGAGCGGCCGGGAGACCCGGGGGCCCGGCACCGCACGGGCCACGGTCACCAGCACGCTGACCGGCCGCGACGGCGGTACGGCGGTGTCGGTGCGGACCGATCTGGCGGTGACCGGGCGGCCCGCCCAGTTCGGGCGCGGGGTGCTGGCGGAGGTGGGCGACCGGCTGGTGGGCCAGTTCGCGGCGTGTCTGTCGGAGCGGCTCACGCAGGCGCCCGCGGGGGCCGTTGAGCAGCCGACACCGACGGCGGAGCCCCGCCCTGGGGACCTTGCAGAGGTCCCGGAGCCGTCGGAACCCCTGGACCTGCTCCGCGCGGCCGGTCCTGCCGTGGCCAAGCGCGTGGCGGCTGCGGTGGGTGTGGCGGCGGCCGTCGCGGTGGTCGTGGCGGTCGTACGCGCACGTCGGAGGAGGCGGGCATGAGCGTCTGCGCGCGCGACAGCGCTCAGCGCGGCGGCAGCCGGTGCAGGGTCACGTCCGTGAGGCGGCCGTCGGTGAGCGTGGCGGTCATGTAGGTGCAGTGGGGCTGGCGGCGGCGGTCGGTCGGGGAGCCCGGGTTGAGGAGCCGCAGGCCGGTGGGGGCGGTGGTGTCCCACGGGATGTGGCTGTGCCCGAACACCAGGACGTCGAGGTCGGGGAAGCGGGCGGCGCAGCGGGACTCGCGGCCCTGGGCGGGGCCCGTCTCGTGGACGGTACCGAAGCGCAGGCCGTCGAGTTCGGCGTACGCCACCTCGGGAAGGCGGGCGCGCAGCTCGGGGCCGTCGTTGTTGCCGTACACGCCGACGAGCCGGCGGCAGCGGTTCTCCAGCAGGTCGAGGGTGGCGGTGTCGACCCAGTCCCCGGCGTGGAACACGACGTCGGCGTGCGGGAGTTCGGCGAGCAGCGGGGCCGGCAGTTCCTTCGCGCGTTTCGGCAGGTGGGTGTCGGACATCAGGAGCAGACGCACGGCTTCAGGGTAGGACGGCCGGCGCTCGCAGAGGGTGTCGACCGCCCCGGCGGGGTTAGCATCTGGCAACGCGTACCGAACCGTTCCGTAAACGACAAGCGACCCCGAGGGGACCTGGAGCCCATGCCGGTCAAGGTCAGCGTCGTCGTCCCGGTCTACAACCCGGGGCGCTACATCGAGGACTGTGTCGACTCGCTGCTGCGGCAGTCGCTGCCGCCCGACGAATACGAAGTGATCTTCGTGGACGACGGGTCCACCGACGAGACCCCCGCCCGACTGGACCAGCTCGCCGCCGCGGACCCCCGGGTGCGGGTGATCCACCAGGAGAACTCCGGCTGGTCGGGCAAGCCGCGCAACGTCGGCATCGCCGCCGCGCACGGCGAGTACGTGATGTTCGTGGACAACGACGACCACCTCGGCGACGAGGCCCTTGAACGGATGTACGACTACGGGGTGGCCAACGGCGCCGACGTCGTGGTCGGCAAGATGGCGGGCCGGGGCCGTGGCGTGCCGGTGGAGCTGTTCCGTACGAACCGGCCGCGGGCCACCGTCGGCAACGCCCCGCTGATCGACAGTCTGACCCCGCACAAGATGGTCCGCCGGGAGTTCCTGGACCGCACCGGGCTGCGGTTTCCCGAGGGCAGACGGCGGCTGGAGGACCATGTCTTCGTGACCGAGGCGTATCTGCGCGCGGACAACGTCTCGGTGCTCAGCGACTACGTCTGCTACTACCACGTCCGTCGGGACGACTCCTCCAACGCGGGCTTCCAGCGCTTCGATCCCGCCGGGTACTTCAAGAACCTCCGGGAGGCCCTGGACGTCGTCGAGCGGTACACCGAGCCGGGTGCGCTGCGCGACCGGCTGTTCCGGCGGTGGCTGCGCGTCGAGATGGTCGAGCGGCTGCGCGGCCGGCGCTTCCTCGCCCTGCCGGAGGACTTCCGCCGGGAGCTGTTCGAGCAGATCCACGAGGTCGTCGTCGAGCGGTTCGGTCCCGGTGTCGCGGCCGGGCTCCAGCCGACGCAGCGCATCGTCGCCGCGCTGGCCGCCGCCGGGCGGTTCGACGACGTGGTGGCCTTCGCCGAGTGGGAGGCCGCCGTCGGGCTGGTGGCCCGGGCGGAGCGGGTGGAGTGGCGGGACGGCGCGCTGCGCGTGGGCCTCACCGCCGAGTACACGCTGAACGGCGAGCCGATGACCTTTCCCGCCGACGCTGCCCCGCCCTCGTTCGACGCGCCGCCGCGAGACCTGGCCGAGGCGGTGGAGTGGCTGGGCGCGGACAGCGTGGCCCGCTTCGGGAAGTCGGCGCTGGATGTGGTGCTGCGGGAGCGTTCCAGTTCCGCCTCGTATTTCCAGCCGGTGGAGGTGACCCGGGAGACCGTGCCAGGGGACGACGGCAGCCGTGTCCGGCTGGTGCTGCGCGCGACAGCCATCGTCGGCCCTGGTACGGCAGCGAGCGGGGGCCCGGTGAGCGGCGGGCTGTGGGACGTCTTCGTGCGCGTCAGGTTCGGCGGCTGGACCAAGGAGTGCCGACTGGGCCGACAGGGTGACGTGTCGGCACCGTACGCCGGTGTCGTGGCCGGTCGCGTGGTCCTGCCGTACTGGACCGAGCCGCACGCCAACCTCTCCCTGGACGTGGACCCGGCACGCGGCCGACTGGACCTCGGCCGCCCGGGGCCACGGGACGTCGGCGTATCGGGCGGCCGGCTGCGGTGGACGATGCCGCTGTACGTCCCGGCCGCCACCGACGTGCGGCTGCGGCTGACCGGCCCCGCATCCCGGGTCGACGTGCCCGGCACCCTCGAGCCGGGCGGACACCTGGACGCCCTCCTGCCCGTCGGAGACCTGGCGGGCACGACGTGGCGGACCGCGCTGTGCCCGGCCTCCGGCGACGCCGACGAGCCCCGCTTCCTGGCGCTGCCCGTCGTCCTGCGGGGCCGGGCCGGTGGCGTCCGGGTGGTGCGCACGGCCCGCCCGAGCCTTCCCGGGCGGCTGGCACGCCGGGCACGGCGAGTGCTGCGGAGGGCGGCGAACCGAGTGCGAACGGCGAGGAGGTGACGGGATGCGCCCGCTGGACATCGACGGTGCGTGGGTGATGGAGCCCAAGGTCTTCCCGGACGACCGGGGCAGCTTCCACGAGTGGTACCGCGGCGCGGAGTTCCGCGAGGCGACCGGCCACGACCTCGCCGTGGCACAGGCCAACTGCTCGGTCTCCCGGCGGGGCGTGCTGCGCGGGGTGCACTTCGCCGAGGTGCCGCCGGGTCAGGCGAAGTACGTCACCTGCGTGCGCGGTGCCGTCCTCGACGTGGTGGTCGACCTGCGGGTCGGCTCCCCCGCGTTCGGGCAGTGGGAGGCGGTACGGCTCGACGACGGCGCCCACCACGCCCTCTTCCTGGTGGAGGGGCTCGGGCACGCCTTCATGGCGCTCACCGACGACGCCACGGTGGTGTACCTGTGCTCGACGCCGTACACGCCGGAGCGGGAACACGCCGTGCACCCGCTGGACCCGGAGCTGGACATCGCCTGGCCGGACGGCGTGTCGCCGGTGCTGTCGCCCAAGGACGCCGAGGCCCCGTCACTGGCCGAGGTGCGCCGGGCGGGGCTGCTCCCCTCGTACGAGGACTGCGTCGCCCACTACGAACGGCTGCGCGGGCTCAGCGCAGAAGGGTGACCTCCTCCACCGCGCGCCGCAGGGCGGGCCAGCCGCGGCCGCGGGGCACTCCGAGGTTGCGGGCGCGGGCGAGCAGCGGCCAGAAGCCGGCGCCCAGCAGGTCCTCCGGTCGGACGGCGCCCGCCCGCTCCAGGATCGTCTCGGGCACCTTCTGCGGGTCCGGCACGTCGTACTCGGCGACGATCTCCTCGTACCTGTCGTGCAGCACAGTGCTCGTGGGGTCGGCGCCGAAGACGACGAGCTGTCCGGTCGGTTCGGTGTCGACGAGGACCGTCAGCAGGTCGGTCCGGTGACGGGTGAGGATCTCGGTCAGCTTGTAGACGTCCCCGGTCCAGGCGGTGGTGTGCCGGTCGCGGGCGGCCTCGTCGACGCTGCGCGGCAGCATGTCGTCGAAGACGATCACGCTTCCCCAGTCGGAGTGCCGCTCGATGTTCATGAAGTCGCGCAGCGCGTACTCGAACAGGTGCATGCCGTCGATGAAGGACAGGTCGAGGGTGGTGCGCCGCCAGTGGCCGAGCGGACTGCGGCCGCGGCGCAGGTTGCGCAGCGGGTGGCGGCCGCCCTTGAGGTGGGCCAGGGGGTTGTCGCGGGCGAAGAAGTCGTCGCTGGTGGCCCGGACGAGGTGGACGTCGCAGCGGATCTCGGTGACCACCTTGAACGCGGGGTCGACCGCGATGCTGGGGACGCGGGAGAGGCGCAGGCTGCGGCCGTCGTTGACGCCGATCTCCAGGTAGTTGCGGTTCGCGGCGGCCTTGTGCAGTTCCCTGAGGAACTCATGGCGTTTCACGACGGGGCTCCTTTTCGGGACTCCTTGCGGATCAGGGGCGAATCAGGGGCGAATCAGGGGCGAATCAGGGGCGAATCAGGGGCGAATCAGGGGTAGCGCCTCGTGCAGCGCGGCACGCCAGTCGCGCGGCGGCGGCAGGCCGGCCTCCCGCCAACGGCCGTGTGCGAGGGCGCTGTAGGCGGGCCGGGGCGCGGGGCGGGGAAAGGCCGCGCTGCTCGTCGGGCGGACCCGGGCCGGGTCGGCGCCGATCGCGCCGAACACCTCGCGGGCCAGGTCGTACCAGGTGGCCTCGCCGGAGTTGGTGGCGTGGAAGACGCCGTGCAGGGCGGGGCCGAGGCGGGGGCCGAGGTCGGCGATGCGTGCGGCGACGTCGGCGCTCCAGGTCGGCTGCCCGCGCTGGTCGTCGACGACGTCGACGGTGTCGCGGCGGGCCTCCAGGCCGAGCATCGTCCGCACGAAGCTGCGGCCGTGGACGCCGTACAGCCAGGCGGTGCGCACGACGGCGCTCGTCAGCGGGAGTTCGGCGAGGACGGCCCGCTCGCCGGCGAGCTTGGTGCGGCCGTAGGCGGTGCGCGGGGCGGGCGGCAGGTCCTCCGGGTAGGGGCTGGTGCGGGCGGTGCCGGAGAAGACGTAGTCCGTGGACACGTGCAGCAGCCGGGCGCCGCTCGCGGTGCAGGCCCGGGCCAGCAGCCGCGGGCCGTCGGCGTTGACGCACAGGGCCCGTTCCTCGTCGGTCTCGGCGTCGTCCACGGCGGTGTACGCGGCGCAGTTGACCACGAGGTCGGGGTGGTGCTCGGCGAACGCTGCCTCGACCGCGTCGGGCCGGGTGACGTCGAGGGCGGCCCGGTCCAGGGCGACCACGTCGGCACCGCGGCTGCGGAGGGTGTCGACGACGTCCTGGCCGAGCATTCCGCCCGCCCCGGTGACCAGCCACCTCATGCGCGTCCGCTTTCGATGCGCCGTTTGAGCGGCTCCCACCAGGCGCGGTGGTCGCGGTACCAGGCGACGGTCGCTGCGAGGCCGGCCGCGAAGTCGTGGCGCGGCCGGTAGCCGAGCTCGGTGCGGGCCTTGTTCCAGTCGACCGAGTAGCGCAGGTCGTGGCCCTTGCGGTCCTCGACGTGCTCGACCCGGTCCCAGCTCGCCCCGCACGCCTGGAGCAGCAGCGCGGTGAGCTCCTTGTTGCTCAGTTCGGTGCCGCCGCCGATGTTGTAGACCTCGCCGGGCCGGCCCCGGGTGCGCACCAGCTCGATGCCGTGGCAGTGGTCCTCGACATGCAGCCAGTCACGGACGTTGCGGCCCTCGCCGTACAGCGGGACGGTGCGCCCGTCGAGGAGGTTGGTGATGAACAGCGGGACGACCTTCTCGGGGAACTGGCGCGGGCCGTAGTTGTTCGAGCAGCGGGTGACGCGGACGTCCAGGCCGTGGGTGTGGTGGTACGCCAGGGCGAGCAGGTCGGAGGAGGCCTTGGATGCGGAGTACGGCGAACTCGGCCTGAGCGGGTGTTCCTCGGGCCAGGAGCCGGACTCGATGGAGCCGTAGACCTCGTCGGTGGAGATGTGCACGAACGGGCCGGCCCCGTGACGCAGTGCGGCGTCCAGCAGGGTCTGGGTGCCGAGGACGTTGGTGCGTACGAACGCGCCCGCCTGGTCGATCGAGCGGTCGACGTGGGACTCGGCCGCGAAGTGCACGACCTGGTCGGCGTCGGCCATCAGCTTGTCGACCAGGGCGGCGTCGCAGATGTCGCCGTGCACGAAGTCCAGCCGTGGGTCGCCGGAGGGCAGGTTGTCCCGGGAGCCGGCGTAGGTGAGCTTGTCCAGTACGGTGATGTGCGCGTCCGATGCTGCGAGCAGGGCGCGGACGTACGCGGAGCCGATGAACCCGGCGGCGCCGGTGACGAGAAGGTTCATGTGTGGATCTGCACCTTGCTGTGGTCGCCGAGGACGAGTCGGTGGGCGCTGGGAACGCTGGGTGCCGTCGTCACCCGGACGTGGCGGCCGATCAGCGAGTTCTCGATGCGGCCCACCCCGTCGATCGAGGAGTCCCGCAGCACGATGGAGAACTCCACTTCGCTGTCCGTGATCCGGCAGTTCTCCGCGATGGAGGTGAAGGGGCCGACGTAGGAGTCGCGGACCTCGGTGCCGGAGCCGATGACGGCGGGGCCGACGATGCGTGAGTTCACGATGCGGGCGCCCGCCTCGACCACGACCCGCCCGATCGTCTCGGATCCGGCGTCCACCTCGCCGTCGATGCGCCGGTCGCGGCCTTCGAGGACGGTCCGGTTCACCTCCAGCATGTCGCCGACGTTCCCGGTGTCCTTCCAGTAGCCCTTGATGACCGCGCTGCGGACGTCGGCGCGGGCGTCGATGAGGTGCTGGATGGCGTGGGTGATCTCCAACTCCCCGCGCCAGGACGGCCGGATGGCCCGCACCGCTTCGTGGATGACCGGCGTGAACAGGTACACCCCGACCAGCGCGAGATCGCTCTTGGGCCGCTCCGGCTTCTCTTCCAGGCCGATGACCTGCCCGGACGGGTCGAGTTCGGCGACGCCGAAGGCGCGGGGGTCCGAGACGCGGGTGAGCAGGATCTGCGCGTCGGGGCGGGTGCGGGTGAACTCCTCGACGAGGTCGGTGATGCCGCCGACGATGAAGTTGTCGCCGAGGTACATCACGAAGTCGTCGTCGCCGAGATAGTCGCGCGCGATCAGCACGGCGTGGGCCAGACCGAGGGGCCGCTCCTGGGGGATGTAGGTGATCTCCAGGCCGAACTTCGATCCGTCGCCCACCGCTTCCCGGATCTCCTCGGCGGTGTCCCCGACGACCACGCCGACCTCGGTGATTCCGGCCGCGGCGATGGATTCCAGGCCGTAGAACAGGACGGCCTTGTTGGCGACCGGCACGAGCTGTTTGGCCGAGGTGTGCGTGATCGGCCTCAGTCGTGTACCGGCGCCGCCGGACAGCACGAGAGCCTTCATCTGCTTCACCATAGTGGCGAACGCGCTCATCGGAGCACCGCTCGTCCTAATCAACCGTTATGGCGAGCAGGCGGCAGGGTTACGGGGATACGACGAGGGTTTGCGTCGCTGCATCGGGCGGGCGTGGTGTCAGTCCTCGCCGCGCACGATGTTCCACTCCTGGCCGGTGTGCGAGGTCCGCGGCCCGTCCGGGCCTTCGACGGCCGGGAGACAGGTGCGCAGCACGGCCTTGCCGCGCAGTCGGCGTGCCTTCGACCAGCCGGTCTCCGGGCGGCGGACGGCGGGTTTTTCACGGGCGGACGTGGTCACGACGCTTCATCTTCCTTCTGCGTCCAGTGGTGCTGGTGTTCTCAGGGCCGGGTCCCCGGCTCCGGCCCGGGCAAACGCCGCGGTCAGGTGGCGCCGGGTCCGCCGCTGCCGAACCCACCACTGGAGCCGCGGTTCCAGCGCGGGCGGCGCTGGTCGTCGCTGCGGGCACCGCCGGAGGGCCTCAGTCCGTGCGGGGTGAGCCGTTCGCCCGGGGCAACCTCATGGGGTTCGCGCTGCTCCCGGGTCTCCCGGACCGGGCCGGACTCCGGCAGCGTCGGGTGCTCGCCGGGCCGCGGCCGCCGGGGCTCGCGCCGACGCACCCTGATGCCCAGCTGAACGGCCCAGATCAGCGCTCCGGTGATGACGACGCCGCCGACGAGGATCGCGATCATGCCGGCCACGGAGCCGGATGCGGCTGCTTCGTAAACAGTGATGTCCATGGCCGCCGAGTACCCGGGCCCGGGACGTGGATGACTCCGGTCGGCCCTCTGACGGGCGACAACAGGGCGTGGCGCGGGCGGCACCGCAGGTCACGGCGATAGCGTCGCGGCGGCCGGAGAGGAGGACGATGACGGAGCTGTCGCACGACACCCCGACCGCCCGGCGACGCAGCGCACCGGGGCGCTCGCTGGGCGCCACGTTGCTGCACTGGGCCACGACGACCGATCACAAGGTGATCGGACGCCTGTACATGGTCACCGCCTTCTGTTTCTTCCTCTTCGCCGGTCTGCTGGCCCTGGCCATGCGGGCCGAACTCGCCCGTCCGGGGCTGCAGTTCGTGAGCGAGCTCGGCTACAACCAGTTCTTCACGATCCACGGCACGACCATGATGCTGCTCTTCGCGACCCCGATGTTCGCCGGCTTCGCCAACGCCGTGATGCCCCTGCAGATCGGCGCACCGGACGTGGCCTTCCCCCGTCTGAACGCCCTGTCGTACTGGATGTACCTCTTCGGCGGGCTGATGGTGGTCGCCGGTTTCATCGTGCCCGGCGGCGCCGCGGCCTTCGGTTGGTTCGCCTACGCGCCGATGAACAGCGCGTACTTCTCCCCCGGTGCCGGCGGCGACCTGTGGGTGATGGGGCAGGTGGTGACGGGCGTGTCCACGACCCTGGGCGCGGTGAACTTCATCGCCACGATCATGTGTCTGCGGGCCCCGGGCATGACCATGTTCCGGATGCCGATGTTCACGTGGAACGTGCTGTTCACGTCGATCCTCGTCCTGCCCTCGTTCCCCGTCCTGACGGCGGCACTGCTCTGCCTGGAGTCGGACCGCAAGTTCGGCTCGCACATCTTCGACGCGTCGAACGGCGGCGCGCTGCTGTGGCAGCACCTGTTCTGGTTCTTCGGTCACCCCGAGGTGTACATCGTGGCGCTGCCGTTCTTCGGCATCATCACGGAGATCATCCCGGTGTTCTCCCGCAAGCCGCTGTTCGCCTATCTCCCGATGATCGGCGCGACCATCGCGATCACCATGCTGTCCGCGGTCGTCTGGGCGCACCACATGTTCGCCACCGGCGCCGTGCTGCTGCCGTTCTTCTCCCTGATGTCGTTCCTGATCGCCGTGCCCACCGGGATCAAGTTCTTCGCGTGGATCGGCACCATGCACAAGGGATCGCTGTCCTTCGAGACGCCCATGCTGTGGGCTCTCGGCTTCCTGGTGTCGTTCCTGCTCGGCGGCTTGAGCGGGGTACTGATCGCCTCCCCGCCGCTCGACTTCCACCTCACCGACTCGTACTTCATCGTCGCGCATCTGCACTATGTGCTGTTCGGCACCGTCGTGTTCGCGATGTTCGCCGGGTTCTACTTCTGGTGGCCGAAGTTCACCGGCAAGATGCTGGACGAACGGCTCGGCAAACTCCACTTCTGGCTGCTGTTCCCCGCCTTTCAGCTGACGTTCCTGGTGCACCACTGGCTCGGCGAGGAAGGCATGCCCCGCCGCTACGCCGACTACCTGCCCGCCGACGGTTTCACCGTGCTCAACGCCCTGTCGTCGGCGGGAGCGTTCCTGCTCGGCGTGTCCACCCTGCCGTTCCTGTACAACGTCTGGCGCACCGCCAGGTATGCGCGGCCGGTGACCGTGGACGACCCGTGGGGGTACGGGCGGGGGCTGGAGTGGGCGACCGCGTGCCCACCGCCGCGCCACAACTTCACGGCACTGCCCCGGGTGCGCTCCGAGTCACCCGCTTTCGACCTGCATCATCCGGAGATCGCCCGGCAACGGCCGACCAGGATGGGGGAGGTGGAGCGATGAAGACCGAGGCGTTGCTGTTCGGAGGCGTCGCTCTGTTCTTCGCCGGTATCGCCGGGCTCTACGGTTTCTGGTCCGAGGAACCGGCCGGGTCGGCGGTGCTGGTGATCGCGTTCCTGATGGCCGCCGTGGTGTCTTTCTTCAGCGCCGTCCAGTACCGGCGCAAGGGGCGGCGGCCGCAGGACCGGCGCGACGCCGAGGTGGCCGACGGGGCCGGGCCGCTGGAGTTCTTCCCGGCCGACAGCCCGTGGCCCATCATCACGGCCGTCGGCTTCGCGGTCGCGGCCACGGGCGTCGTGTACGGGCTGTGGCTGTTCCTCATCGGTCTTGCGGTGCTGTCCCGGGGCGTTCTGGGGCTGGTGTTCCAGTACGTGCACCGGGGCGCCGGCCGGGAGGAGTGAGCGCCGGCCGGGGCGCTCCGGGCCGGAACTCGCCGACCGGCCGGTGCTCACTCTCGTAGGCCCCTTCGACGGTCTGCCGTACGTCACCGGTCGACACGCCCTCCCGGAGCCGTTCCGACTCCGCGCGCAGCAGGGCGTGACACAGCCGTCGGGTGACCATGAACGCGAGCACCGGGGCCACGACCAGGGCCACGCGCAGCACCCACGTCAGAGTGTTCACCGAGATCCGGAAGGCCAGCGCCACCACGTCGTTGCCGCCAGCCACCAGCAGGACGGCATAGAAGGTGATGCCGGCGACGCCGAGACCGGTGCGTACGGGGCGTTCCCGCGGCCGGTCGCACAGGTGCTGCTCCTGCTGCCACTCCCCCGTCAGACGCTGTTCGACGAACGGGTACGCGTACAGGACCGTGAACAGCAGCCCGGGCAGGACGACGGCCGGGAGCAGCACGTTCCACATGAGGGTGTGCCCGGCGATGTTCGTCTCCCACGGCGGTACCAGGCGCAGTGCCCCCTCCAGGAAGCCGACGTACCAGTCCGGCTGGGCACCGGTCGACACCAGGTCGGGGCGGTAGGGGCCGTACGCCCACACCGGGTTGATCTGGGCGAGACCGCCGAGCACGGTGAGCAGGCCGAACACCATCAGGGACAGGCCGCCCGAGGAGGCCGTGAACTGCGGGAAGAACGGCTTGCCCACGGCATTGCGCCGGGTGCGGCCCGGTTCGCGCCACTGGGTGTGCTTGAGGTGGAACACCAGGATCAGATGCAGCGTGACCAGGGCGATCAGCGCGCCGGGCAGCAGCAGGACATGCAGGACGTAGAGCCGGGTGATGATGTCCTCGCCGGGGAACTCCGCGCCGAAGACGAACATGCTCACATACGTCCCGACGACCGGCAGGGACAGCATGATGCCCTGCGCGATGCGCATCCCGGTGCCGGACAGGAGGTCGTCCGGCAGCGAGTAGCCCGCGAAACCCTCGGCGAGGGCCAGCACGAACAGCGTGACGCCGATGACCCAGTTGAGCTCCCGGGGGCGGCGGAAGGCGCCGGTGAAGAAGATCCGCAGCAGATGCACGCCGATGGCGGCGAGGAAGACGAGGGCGGCCCAGTGGTGCGTCTGCCGCAGCAGCAGTCCGCCGCGTACGTCGAAACTGATCTGCAGGGTCGAGTCGAAGGCCGCGGACATCTGCACGCCGTGCAACGGCGTGTACGAGCCGTCGTAGACGACCTCGGTCATCTCCGGCTTGAAGAACAGCGTCAGCCACACGCCCGTGAGGATGAGGACCAGGAGGCTGTAGAGGGCCAGCTCGCCCAGGAGGAACGACCAGTGGTCGGGGAACGCCTTGCGCAGCAGGCCGCCGCCTTCGAAAACCGGCAGACGGGCGTCCGCCGCGTCGGCGAGGCGGGCCCCTCGGGGAGTGGGGCGGCGCCCGGCCGCCGCCTCGTCGCCACCTGCCACCTGCCGCCACCTCCGAGCGCCGCCCGCACCGTCCCGCCGTGCTGTCTATCCCGCGCCGGGGCGGCGCCGAGCGCCGACGGGCCGTGAAACACCCCGTTCGGGGGGTGCACCCGGGGGCCTGCGCCAGCACGTGCGGCGTCAGCGGTTCAGGGTGATCTCGCTCCAGACCTGTTTGCCGCCGCTGACGGGCACCGTCCCCCAGGCCGCCGACATGGCCTCCACCAGCAGCAGGCCGCGGCCGCCCGTGGCCTCCCAGCCGATGCTGGTCGGCCGGACGGGGCTGCGGGGCGAGGTGTCGGCCACGGCGACGCGCAGCCGGCTGTTGACCAGAGTGAGGTCGAGGCGGACTTGGCCGTCGGTGTGCACGAGGGCGTTGGTGACGAGTTCGGAGACGACCAGCTGAACGGCGTCGGCCTCCTCGGTCACGTCCCAGGCGCGCAGCGTGCGCCGGGTGAAGCGGCGGGCGTGCCGCACGGCCTCCGGGAGCCGCCAGACGGTCCAGGTCTCGCGCCGCGGACGTACGGCCATGCCGTCGTACCTCATGAGGAGCAGGGCCACGTCGTCGCCGCGGTGCGCGTTGCCGAGAAGGGCGTCGGCGACCAGGCCGAGGTGCGCGGGGTCGGCGGCGCCCAGCGCGTGGGCGAACCCCGCCATGCCCTCGTCGATGTCGGCGTCGGCGGACTCGACGAGGCCGTCCGTGGTCAGGGCGACCAGCGTGCCGGGCTGCAGTCGCAGCGGGCTCATCGGGAAGTCGGCCTGGGCCGCCACGCCGAGCGGCGGACCGCCCTCGGCCTCGGCGATGTGGGTACTGCCGTCGGGGTGACGCAGGACGGGAGGCAGGTGTCCGGCGCGCACGCACCACGCGGAGCCCTCCTCCATGTCGACGTCGACGTAGGCGCAGGTGGCGAAGAGGTCGGTCTCCAGGTCGACGAGGAGGCGGTTGGCGTGCGAGACCACCACGTCCGGCGGGTGTCCCTCCACGGCGTACGCGCGAATGGCGGTGCGCATCTGGCCCATGAGGGTGGCGGCAGCGGCGCTGTGGCCCTGGACGTCCCCGATGACGAGGGCGACGTGGTTGTCGGTCAACGGGATGACGTCGTACCAGTCGCCGCCGACCTCCAGACCGGCGGTGGCGGGCAGGTAGCGGGCGACGGCGACCGCGCCGGGGAGCTTGGGCAGGCGGCGCGGCAGGAGCTGGCGCTGGAGCATGCCGACGAGTTCGTGCTCGGCGTCAAAGGCGTGGGCGCGCATCAGGGCCTGCCCGGCGAGGCCGGCGGAGGCGGTGAGCAGGGCGCGTTCGTCGGGGCCGAAGTCGTGCGAGCGGTCCCAGCCGATCAGACAGGCGCCGGCCATGCGGTTGCCGGCGGGCAGTGGCAGGACGGCCAGGCCGCCGGGGCCGACGTCGGCGAGCGCGGGTTCCAGGGCGGTTCCGGCGGGCCAGATCTGGGCCCGGCCCTCGCGCAGGGCGCCGGCCAGGGTGGGCATGGCGCGTACCGGGGCGTCGGGCCATTCGCTGCGCCACTCCAGGCGCCACAGCTCGGGCCAGGCCTCGGGTTCGGGCGGGTCGAGGACGGTGACGACGAGCCGGTCGTGCTCCAGTTCGGCCAGCGCGATCCGGTCGGCCCGCAGCGGTCGGCGCAGGGCGGCGACCACGGCCTGGCTGACGTCGCGGACGGTGCCCGCGGTGGCCAGGGCGGCGGCCAGCCGCTGGACGCGGGCGACGTCGGTGACCTCGGCGCGCAGCGTGGAGGCGTCGGCGACGGTGCCGACCAGCCGGGCCGGCCGACCGTCGCCACCGGGCAGGAACCGGCCGCGCAGCCTGAGCCACTTCGGCGGGCCGGTGGGCTGGAGCACCCGGAACTCCAGCTCGCGGTCGCCGATGGACATGTGGTCGGCCTCCACCACGGACATCAGCGACGGCAGATCCTCCGGGACGGTGAGGCCGAGCAGGGTCTCGACCTTGCCGTCGAACTCGTCCCGGGTGAGGCCGAACAGCTCCAGGATGTCGTCGCCGACCTCGACGCGGCCGCTGTCCATGGCGAGGCTGAACGCGCCCGGCGGGAGCTCGCCGCCCTCGGCGGGTTCGGCCGGGGCGTGGGCGGCGACCGCGTCCGCGAACAGCTCCAGGCACTTGCGGTCCTCGGTGTCGAAGCCGTCCCGCCCCTCGCTCGCGGCCAGCAGGCAGACACCGTCGTCGCCCCGGTACGCCGGCAGGGCAGCCAGGAAGAAGTCCCGCGACGGGGTACGGCGTGCCTCCGCACGGTCGGCGAGATCCCCCGGCCCGAGCCACACGGGCCGCTTCGTGCGACGTGCCTCGGCCACCGGGGAGCGCCCGGCGACGGGATAGCTGTCGCGCAGGCCGTACAGCGTCCTCGGCACACCGGCCGAATCGGCCAGGCACAGCAGGTCGCCGTCCTCGCCGGGCGTGTACGCGGCGGCGAAGGTCGCCCGCGCGAAGACGAGCGCCAGTTCGAGCACGCGCTGCCTGCGCTCGGGAGAGTCCGGGTCGGCCATGAGCGCGGTGAGGGCGTCCCCGGCACGCAGCACTCTCGTTCCGCGTCCCGTGCCGCCCTCACTGACCACGTCCGTATTACAGCGCTTATGGTGCGTCCGCGCAGCCCCCGTGACCCGTGCACGCTCCGGAACACACACCGTGCGGACCGGCTCGGGGGCCGTTCGCCGTGCGCGGTGGGCACCAACGAGGGAGATTTGGAGCCTGGGTCCCGTCCCGTGGCGCTGCGAGGAGGTGGTCGGTGTGCCCGACGGCCAGGCACCGGCGGTCCGCAGGGCCCCGGCGGGCAGCCCCCTGCTGTCGCTGGCGCTGGCCACGATGATGGACGGCGTCGACGCCCACTCCGGCGCGGTGTATCTGCTCGCGGCCGACGAGCCGGTGCTGGAGATGGCGGTCATGGCAGGGTTGCCGCGGGCCTTCGCCGCGCCCTGGGAGCGGGTGGGGCTGAGCGCCCCGATCCCGGTCGCCGAGGCCGTGCGCGAGCGGCGGCTGATCTGGGTCCCCGGCGACGAGGAGATGGCCCGCCGCTATCCGCGCGTCTCCGTGGTCCTGCCGTATCCGTTCGCGCTGGCCGCGCTGCCGGTGGCCACCGAGGCCGCCGTGTACGGGGCGGTGTTCGTGACCTGGCCGGGCTCGCACCCGCACGAGCTGTCCGACCGGGAGCGCGAGCACCTGACGGCTGCCTGCGAACGGCTCGCGGTACGGCTGGCGCGGGCCGCGGAGGAGAGCCGCCCGGTGCTGCCGGAGCCCGATCTGCTCGCCGCGCCGCCCACCGGGGGCGTGGCCGGCACACTCGGCTCGATAGAGGCGGCGCGGATGGTGGCACGGCTGCCGTACGGGTTGTGCTCCCTCGATCTGCACGGTCGTATCGCCTTCGGCAACGCGGCGGCCGCCGAGCTGATCGGGGTTCCGGTCAGCCGGCTGCTCGGCACCCAGCTGTGGGCGACGGTGCCCTGGCTCAACGACCCCGTGTACGAGGACCGTTACCGGGCCGCGCTGATCAGCCAGCAGCCCACGTCGTTCCTGGCGCTGCGACCGCCGGGCGAGTGGCTGTCGTTCCGCCTGTATCCGAGTACGACAGGGCTGAGCGTCCGGGTCAGCCGGGCCCGGGGGGTGTCGGAGATGGGCCGGGCGCTGCCGCGGGCCGGCGGATCGCCGTCCCGGCTGGTGACCATCTCCCAGGTGCTGACCCTGGCGGGCGCGCTGACCCAGGCCGTGACGGTGCAGGACGTGGTGCAGCTGGTCGCCGACGAGATCGTCCCGGCCGTGGGCGGCCAGGCCCTGGTCGTGCTCGGTTCGCGGGCGGGCCGGCTGCATGTGCTGGGGCACCGAGGGTATGCCGACCCGCACATCGTGGAACGGTTCGACGGGATGCCGCTGAGCGAGCCGACGCCGGGCGCGCATGCCCTGAACAGCGGGGTGCCCGCGTTCTTCGAGTCCCGCGAGGAGCTGGAGCGGCTGTATCCGATCCGGCACACGGCCCCGGACGGCTTCGCCGCGTGGGCGTATCTGCCGCTGATCGCCTCCGGACGCCCGGTGGGCACCGTCGTGCTGGCCTACCCCGAACCGCGCGTCTTCGCCGCGGACGAGAAGGCGGTGCTGTCCAGTCTCGGCGGGCTGATCGCCCTCGCGCTGGAACGGGCCCTGCTGTACGACGCCAAGCACCAGCTGGCGCACGGGCTGCAGGCGGCCCTGCTGCCGCCCTCGCTGCCGCCGCTGCCCGGCATCGACACGGCCGCGCGCTATCTGCCGAGCACCCGGGGCATGGACATCGGCGGCGACTTCTACGACCTGGTGCAGAGCGGAGGACTGGCGGCGGCGGTGATCGGGGACGTGCAGGGGCACAACGTGACCGCGGCCGGGCTGATGGGGCAGATCCGTACCGCCGTCCGTGCCTACACGACGGTCGGTCAGGCGCCGGAGGAGGTCATGCGCAGCACCAACCGGCTGCTCATCGACCTCGGGTCCGACCTGTTCGCCAGCTGTCTGTATCTGCGGCTCGATCCGGTGCGCGGGCGGGCCGTGATGGCCCGGGCCGGGCATCCGCCGCCGCTGCTGAGGCGGCCGGACGGCCGGGTACGGGTGCTCGACCTCGCGGGCGGTCCGCTGCTGGGGATCGACGCTTCGGCGACGTATCCGACGACGGAGGTCGACCTGGCGCCCGGCTCGGTACTCGCCCTCTACACCGACGGACTCGTCGAATCCCCCGGCGCCGACATCGAGGATGCGCTCGCCGTTCTGGGGCGGCGCCTGTGCGAGGCCGGGGACCGGCCGCTGGACGAGCTGGCCGACGTGCTCGTGGGGCACGAGGCGGGCACGGAGGAGCGGATCGACGACGTGGCGCTGCTGCTGTTGCGGGCGCGGGGGGCTGGCTGAGCGTCGTACGAACGGGGTGGTCCGGCCCTCCCGCCGGAGGGCCGGACCACACCTGACGGGTGCGTACGGATCAGGGCGTCTCGGTCAGCCCGGAGCCGTCCTCCACTCCGGCACCTGACTGGTCACCGACACCGGCTTCCTCACCGGCACCTGCTTCCTCGCCACCGGCCTCGCCGCCGACCTCACCGCCGCCGGCTTCCTCACCGCCGATCTCACCGCCGCCGGTTTCCTCACCGCCGACCTCGCCGCCGCCGGCTTCCTCGCCACCGGCCTCATCGCCACCGGCCGCGTCGCCCGCGCCCAGTGTCGCGCCGACCGCCTCGAGGGCCGTCGTGACCGGCTGGAAGAACGTCTCGCCGCCGACCGTGCAGTCGCCGCTGCCGCCCGAGGTCAGGCCGAGCGCGAGCCCGTCCTGGGTGAACATCGAGCCGCCGCTGTCGCCGGGTTCGGCGCAGACGTTGGTCTGGATGAGCCCGGTGACGGTGCCCTCCGGGTAGTTGACGGTGGCGTCGAGCCCGGTGACCGTACCGTCGGCGAGGCCCGTGGTGCTGCCCATCCGGAACACCTCCTGGCCGACGGTGGCTTCCGCGGCCTGGAGGATCTGGACGGTCTGCCCGCCGCCGACGTTGACGTCGCTCGGCGCCTCGGTGGCCGGGTCGTCGTACTTGACGAGCGCGAAGTCGCCCTCGCCGGGGAAGACGGCCTGGTCGACGGTGGCGATCGGCGCCCCGTCCTGGCTGTCCGACCACTGGTCCACCGCGACTCCGCAGTGACCGGCGGTCAGGAAGGCCGGACTGCCGTCCCCCGCGGTCACGTTGAAGCCGAGCGAACAGCGGGAGCCGCCGCCGAATATCGCGTCGCCGCCCGAGGCGAAGGTCTTGAAGGTGCCGGCCGACTTCTGGATGGTCGCCATGCCCGAGCCGAGGCTCTGAACGGTCGACTCCAGGGTGTCCCACTTCTCGCCGGTGACCGTGCTGTCGGCGGTGACCAGGATCTTGTTCGTCCTGGGGTCGACGGCCCAGGCGGTGCCCGGGATGGTGGCCTCGGACTTCAGGGTCTGCGCGGCGGACTGGAGTTCGGCCGTGCTGTTGTCGACCTGGCGCACCGCGGCGCCGGCCTTCTTGGCCTGGACGACGAGCTGGTTGTTGTCCCCGACGACGTTGACGACGAGCTGCTGGCTGCCCTCGTCGTAGTACGAGCCGGCGAAGGCGTCGCCGAGCAACCCGGCGAGCTGAGTGGCGAGGTCCGAGGCGTCGCCCGCCTTCAGGGTCTTGGGGGCGGCGGCGGTGGTGTCCTCGGCACCGTCCTGGGACGCGTTGGCGTTCGGCAGCAGGAGTGCCGCCGCTCCGAGCGCCGCCACGCTGCCCGCCGCAATCGCGGCCTTGCGCTTCGGAATTCGCTTGTGACTCAAGACTTCTCGACCTCCTGAAGGACGGGGTCTGTGCCGCCGTCTCAGCAGCTGTTGGGGGCGCCTGGATGGCCACTGGTACGCATGGGGCGCGCGGGGCGTTCAATTCCGGTTTCGTGGTGCGCCGGTGGGCCACGCCGATTCGGCCAGGAGCCGGGCGCGGCCGGCGTGCGCCGGGAACAATCGCCCATATGACGATGACCATCGCCGAAGCCGACAAGATCCTCACCGCCAACTTCGCTCCCTGGGTGCTGGAGCTGGGCCTGTCCGTGGCGGAGTTGGGCGACCAGCGGGCCGTCCTGCGCATGCCCTGGTCACAGCGGCTGGCCCGGGAGGGCGGCGCGCTGTCCGGGCAGGCCCTGATGGCGGCCGCCGACACCACGACCGTGATCGCCGTCTCGGTGGCGCGGGGGGCCTTCGTACCGATGACGACGGTTCAGCAGTCGACGTCCTTCCAGCGCGCGGTGACGGATTCGGATGTCCTGATCGAGGCGGTGCTCACCAAGCTGGGCCGCCGCATGGCGTTCGCCGACATCGCCATGACCGCCGAACGGACGGGTGAACTCGCGGCGCGCGCGAGCACCGTCTATGCCCTCCTGGGCCAACACGATCCGTGATCGATCGACAACGATCCGTTCCGAACAGCGAGCGGAATCCCAGCTTCAGGGAATCTGCACATCCAATACGCAACCAAGTCACCGGGAACGGCGGATCCGCACAATCGCACGCCCCCGGACTCTCCTTTGGGGCGGGAGTGCCGGATTCACCGCCCGGGCGGCAAGGGGCCTGGACGGGCCGATGCGGTGCGGCTTGTGAAGAAGCTGCCGACAACGCGTGCGCACGCCTGCACGGATCACGGCCGACGGTACTCAAGTGACCTGGTGAGACGGCTGATTGATTGGATGCCCGTGGTCGCCGCGTGCTTTGATCCATCGCACCGCGGAGGCCGTGCAGGGCTTCCCGGAAGGGGCACTCGGCGCCACCGCGGTCGCGGCCGTCCCCAGAGGGGGCCGCTCCCCCCTTGTGAAATATCCATACGAAGGGAAGTTCCATCATGAACTCCACCCCCCAGGTTGAGACCGTCGAGATCTCCGACGCCGAGCTGGACAACGTCTCCGGCGGCCTGTCCGTGAACGCGGTCAACACCGTGACCGGTGCGCTGGACGGCATCGCCCCCGTTTCCGCCACGGTCGACACGGTCGTCGGCACGGTCGAGGGTGTCACGGGCCTGAACACCGCCCCGGTCACCAGCCTGGTCGCCGGTCTCTGATCGCACCCCAGTGCCGTTGAGTCCCGGAGTCGCATCCCGGCTCCGGGACTCTTCGGATGCCGTCATGCAGTCCACCCGGTGAGGGAAAGTTCCGTGCAGTTCCGCCAACAGGCCCTCGCCAAGCTCCAGTCGCCGGAGGAGCTCGACCTTCCGGTGCGCCTCGCCCGCCCGCAGGGCTGGCTCGTGCTGTCCGTGACGGTGGTCGCGATGGCCGCCGCGTCCGTGTGGGCCGTGACGGGCTCGGTGACCTCCACCGTGAGCGCGCCCGCCATCCTCACGCACGGCGAGGGCAGTTACATCCTGCAGAGCCCCGTCGCGGGCCAGGTGACCGCGATCCTCGCCGAGGAAGGCGAGCGGCTGCCCGCGAACTCCCCCGTCCTCAAGCTCCGTACCGCTGAGGGCGAGACGGTGGTCCGCACGATCGCCGCGGGCCGTCTCACCGCACTGGCCGCGACGATCGGCCAGATCATCTCCACCGGCGCGAACGTCGCCGCCGTGGAGAAGGTCGCCGACACGGACGACCCGCTGTACGCCACGGTGTACGTCCCGGCGGAGAACGCCAGCTCGATCCCCGCGAACGCGGCCGTGGACCTGACCGTGCAGACGGTCCCCACCCAGGAGTACGGCGTTCTGCGCGGCCATGTGAAGTCGGTGGACCGCTCTCCCCAGTCCGCGCAGCAGATCGCCGCGTTCCTCGGCGACAGCCAGCTGGGCCAGCAGTTCACGAAGAACGGCCGCCCGGTCGCGGTGCTGGTCCGCCTGGACAAGTCGTCCGGCACGAAGAGCGGCTACACGTGGTCGTCGACGGACGGACCGCCGTACGCCCTCACCTCCATGACCATGGCCACGGGTTCGATCCGGCTGGCCGATCAGCGTCCCGTCGATTGGCTGCTGCCGTGACCACCGCCCAGGAGACCCGGGGCAGACGCCGCGCCGCCCCGCCCAAGCGTCAGATCCCCAAGAGCCGCGGCAGGACCGTGCGCACCCCCACCGTCCTGCAGATGGAGGCCGTGGAGTGCGGCGCCGCCTCCCTCGCGATGGTGCTCGGCCACTACGGCAAGCACGTCCCGCTGGAGGAACTGCGCATCGCCTGCGGCGTCTCCCGCGACGGCTCGCGCGCCAGCAACCTGCTGAAGGCGGCGCGCAGTTACGGCCTCACGGCCAAGGGCATGCAGATGGACCTGGCCGCCCTCGCCGAGGTGAAGGCGCCGGCCGTCCTGTTCTGGGAGTTCAACCACTACGTCGTCTTCGACGGCATGGGGCGTCGCTTCGGCCGCCGCGGGGTGTTCATCAACGACCCCGGCAAGGGCCGCCGTTTCATCCCGATGGAGGAGTTCGACGGCAGCTTCACCGGCGTCGTCCTCACGATGGAGCCGGGCGACGACTTCACGCGGGGCGGGCGCAAGCCCGGTGTGTGGGGCGCGATGCCCGCCCGGCTGCGCGGCACCGCCGGCACGATGCCCGCCGCCGTCCTCGCGAGTCTGCTGCTGGTCCTGGTCGGCGCGGCCGTGCCCGCGCTCAGCCGGACCTATATCGACATGTTCCTGATCGGCGGCCAGACGTCCCTGCTGGACGTGCTGTTCGCGTCCATGGGCGCCTGTGTGCTGCTCACCCTGATCCTCACCTGGCTGCAACAGGCCAACCTGCACCACGGCCGCATCATCTCCTCGACCCTGTCCAGCGCCCGCTTCCTGCGCCATCTGCTGCGGCTGCCGGTCACCTTCTTCTCCCAGCGCAGCCCCGCCGACCTGGTACAACGCCTCCAGTCCAACGACGCCGTGGCCGAGACCCTCGCCCGCGACCTCGCGGCGGCGGGCGTGGACGCGGTGGTCGTGGTGCTGTACGCCGTGCTCCTCTACACCTACGACCCGCAGCTGACGTTCGTCGGCATCGGCGTGGCCCTGCTGAACATCGTCGCCATGCGGGTCGTCATCCGGCTGCGCGCGACCCGTACGGCGAAGCTGCGCGCGGACAACGCCCGGCTCACCAACACGGCGTACACCGGGCTCCAGCTGATCGAGACCATGAAGGCGACCGGCGGCGAGGACGGCTACTTCCGCAAGTGGGCCGGACAGCACGCCACGACACTGGAGGAGCAGCAGCGGCTCGGCGTGCCGAGCGCCTGGCTGGGCGTGGTCGCGCCGACCCTTGCGACGCTGAACAGCGCACTGATCCTGTGGATCGGCGGCATGCGCGCGATCGAGGGCCACATCTCGGTGGGTCTGCTGGTCGCCTTCCAGGCGCTGGTGACCCGCTTCACGGCGCCGCTGACCCGGCTCAACGGCGTCGCGGGCCGCATCCAGGACTTCGCGGCCGACGTGGCCCGCCTGAAAGACGTCGAGAACTTCCGCACGGACCCGCTGTACGACCGGGCGGGCGGCGACTCCACCCGCCGGCTGCACGGTCACGTGGAGCTGGAGAACATCACCTTCGGCTACAGCCCGCTGGACAAGCCGCTGCTCACCGGCTTCGACCTCACCGTCGGACCGGGGCAGCAGGTCGCACTGGTCGGGGGCTCGGGCAGCGGCAAGTCGACCGTCTCCCGGCTGATCTCGGGCCTGTACGCACCCTGGGAGGGCGTGATCCGCATCGACGGACAGCGCCTGGAGGACATCCCGCGCGGCTCGCTCGCGGCCTCCGTCTCCTTCGTCGACCAGGACGTGTTCCTCTTCGAGGGCTCGGTGCGCGACAACGTGGCGCTGTGGGACCCGTCGATCCCGGACGAGGCCGTGGTGGAGGCGCTGCGGGACGCGGCACTGTACGACGTCGTCATGCGCCGCCCCGGCGGCATCCACAGCAAGGTCGAGCAGGACGGCCGCAACTTCTCCGGCGGGCAGCGCCAACGCCTGGAGATCGCCCGGGCGTTGGTGCGCCGGCCCAGCATCCTCGTGCTCGACGAGGTGACCAGCGCGCTCGACGCCGAGACCGAGCTGGTCGTCATGGACAACCTGCGCCGGCGCGGCTGCGCGTGTGTGGTCATCGCCCACCGGCTCAGCACGGTGCGCGACAGCGACGAGATCGTCGTACTCCAGCACGGCACGATCGTGGAGCGCGGGCGGCACGACGAGCTGGTGGCGCGCGGCGGGGCGTACGCGGCACTGGTCAGGGAGCGGTGAGATGACGTCCGTGCACGAAGACGACTACGTCCTCGGGGCGCTCGGCTCGCTGGGCACGCCGATCGACTGTGCCGGGCTGGGCCGCCTGGACCTGGAGGGTCCGCAGGTGCTGTGGCTGGTCGCGGCGGGCGCCCTCGACCTGTTCGCGGTCGACGCCGCGCAGCAGGGCCACTGGCACCACCTCGGCCGGCTGGAGGCGGGCTCGCTGCTGCTCGGCCCGGTCGCCGGACCGCAGCACACGCTGGTCGCCCGCCCGGTGCGGGACTGCGTCGTGCACCGCATCGGGCTGCGCGAGCTGTACCAGCCCGCCGTCACCCAGACCTGGTCGTACGACGAGTACGGCAACCCCCAGTACGTACCACCCACGTCGAGCCCGCTGGAGTACGCCCTCGCCCTGGGCGTCGGCCGCGGCCTGTCCATCCTCTTCCAGGCGCCGACCGCCGGTGAGCGCGCCGCGGAGATGACCGACGACGACGTCTTCTGGATGCAGGTGCCGCCCGGCAGCGTGCAGTACGGCTCCCTGTACGGGGCGGAGGCGGCGGCCGACCTACTGATGGATCCGGCGGTCTGGCAGAGCATGGTCGACCAGCAGTACCGCCTGCTGACCACGCTGGACCGCTGGATCGAGCAGCTGGAGCGCACCCACGAGACGCGCACGGCCGCCGGTATCAGGGCCGGTGAGCAGGTACGCGCCCAGGCCGACCGGACCCTGCTCGCCTCGATCGGCAAGTCGTCGGGCAAGCGCACGACGGCCGCCGACGCGGACGCCACGTACGCGGCCTGCAAGCTGGTCGCGGGCGCGGTCGGCATCGTCCTCGCCGACCCTGGGCACAGCGGCACCGAGAGCGACCGCCTCGACCCGGTCGAGCGCATCGCCCTCGCCTCGCGCGTGCGCACCCGTGCGGTCCGGCTGGACGGCAGCTGGTGGCGTGACAACGTCGGCCCGCTGGTGGGCCACCGCGCCCTGTCCGGGGCGCCGGTCGCGCTGCTGTGGCGGCGTGGCGGCTATGTGGCGGTGCATCCGGCGACCGGGCGTGAGACGCCGGTCGAGAAGGCCAACGCGGCGGAGTTCGAGCCGCGCGCGGTGATGTTCTACCGGCCGCTTCCCGAACGCCCGCTGGGCCCGCTGGGCCTGCTGCGCTTCTGCATGCGGGGCACCCGCGGCGACGTGACCGGGCTGCTGCTCAGCGGGCTGGTGACAGTCGCCATCGGGGCGCTGGTGCCGATCGCCACGGGTAAGGTGCTCGGCGAGTTCGTGCCGAAGGCGCAGGCCGGGCTCATCGCGCAGGTGTGCCTGGCGGTGATGGTCAGCAGTGTCGTCGCGGCGGCCTTCATGCTGCTGCAGAACATGACCATCCTGCGCCTGGAGGGCCGTATCGAGGCAACCCTCCAACCGGCCGTGTGGGACCGGCTGTTGCGGCTGCCGACGAAGTTCTTCACCGGGCGTTCCACCGGCGAGCTGGCCAGTGCCGCCATGGGCATCAGCGCGATCCGCCGACTGCTCGCGGGCGTCGGGCCCACGGTCGCCCAGTCGGTCACCATCGGCGCGATGAACCTGGGGCTGCTGCTCTGGTTCAGCGTCCCGATGGCGCTGGCCGCGATCGGCATGCTGGTCGTCATCGCCGCCGTCTTCCTCGGCCTCGGGCTGTGGCAGGTGCGCTGGCAGCGACGTCTGACGGTGCTCACCAACAAGCTGAACAACCAGGCCTTCCAGACCCTGCGGGGCCTGCCCAAGCTGCGGGTCGCGGCCGCCGAGAACTACGCCTACGCCGCCTGGGCGAGCGAGTTCGCCCGCAGCCGGGAGCTGCAACAGCGCCTCGGCCGGATCAAGAACCTCACCACGGTGCTCGGCGCGATCTATCTCCCGCTGTGCTCGCTGCTGATGTTCATGCTGCTCGCGGGCCCGGCGCGGGGCGCGATGTCCGCCGCCGACTTCCTCGCCTTCAACACCTCGGTGACCATGCTGCTCACCTCGGTCACCCAGATCACCGGGGCGTTCGTGTCGTTGGTCGCCGCGCTGCCGCTGTACGAGCAGATCAAGCCGGTGCTGCAGGCGACGCCGGAGGTGCGCACGGCCAGCACCCGGCCCGGTCCGCTCACCGGGGCCGTGGAGGCGCGGCGGCTGTCCTTCCGGTACTCCGACGACGGCCCGCTGGTCCTGGACGACGTGTCCTTCGAGGTGCGGCCCGGCGAGTTCGTGGCGGTCGTCGGCCCGAGCGGCTGCGGCAAGTCGACGCTGCTGCGCCTGCTCATCGGCTTCGACAAGCCGGTCTCCGGCAGTGTCCTCTACGACGGCCAGGACCTGGCGGCGCTCGACCAGTCGGCCGTACGGCGGCAGTGCGGGGTGGTGCTCCAGCACGCGCAGCCGTTCACCGGCTCGATCCTGGACGTCATCTGCGGCACCGAGCCGTACACGCCGGAGGAGGCGATGGCGGCGGCCGAGATGGCGGGGCTCGCCGAGGACATCAAGCGCATGCCGATGGGCCTGCACACGATCGTCGCGGGCAACGGGGCGATCTCCGGCGGCCAGCGGCAGCGGTTGATGATCGCGCAGGCGCTGATCCGCCGACCGCGCATCCTCTTCTTCGACGAGGCGACCAGCGCCCTGGACAACGAGACCCAGCGCAAGGTCATCGAGAGCACCAAGGCCCTCAACGCCACCCGGATCGTCATCGCCCACCGTCTGTCGACGGTGCTGGACGCCGACCGCGTCATCGTGATGGAGGACGGCAAGGTCGCCCAGCAGGGCCCGCCGGCACAACTGCTCGCGGACACCGGCGGCCGGCTCCACGAGCTGGTGCGGCGCCAGTTGGCGTGACCGGCCGGGGCGGCGGCTCCTCCCGTCGCACAGGCGCACTTCGGGGGCGCGTAGGCAGCGGACTCCGTTGTTCCGGGCCGTAATCGGGTACCCGCCAGTCCATGCGAATCAGCGTGGTGGATGTGGGATCGAACACGGTCCGGCTGGTTGTGGCGGATGCGGAGGGCGGGGTGCCGCTGCCGGTCCACACCGCCAAATGGCGCCTGCGTCTGTCCAAGCAGGTCGAGCCCGGGGGCGTGGTCCCCGAGGAGTCCGTCATCCGGCTCGTCGACGCGGTGGCCGAGGCGAGCCGGACCGCGGCGCGGTGGGGCGCTGCGGCCTCGCTGGCCTTCGCGACCGCCGTGGTCCGCAACGCCCCGAACCGCCTGGAGGTGCTGCGCCGCGTCCGGGCGCGGACGGGAGTGGAGCTGTGCACCCTGCCGGGGGAGGTGGAGGCCGAGCTGACGTTCCTTGCGGCGCGGCGCTGGATGGGGTGGCGGTCGGGGCCGCTCGCCCTGCTGGACATCGGCGGTGGCTCGCTCGAAGCGGCGTTCGGCCGTGGGCGTCTGCCCGACTACGTGGCGTCGCTTCCGCTCGGCGCGGGACGGCTGACCCACGAGTTCCTCGCGGGGCAGGATCCGCCGACGCAGGAGCAGGTCCGGGCGTTGCGCCGCAAGGTCCGTCATCAACTGCGGGACGTCGCGGCGCGGATCCGCTGGGAGGGACCGCACACCGCGGTGGCCACCTCCCGGACGTTCCAGCAGCTGGGCCGGCTGTGCGGTGCGGCGCCCGGGCGGCACGGCCCCTTCACGGACCGCCGGATGCACCGCGCGGACCTGCGGGCGGCGGTGGTCCGGCTGGCGTCGCTGTCCGCCGAGGAGCGGGCACTGCTCCCCGGCATTTCGGCGCCGCGTGCCGAACAGAGCCTGGCCGGCGCGGTGGTCGGGCACACAGCGATGAAACTGTCCGGGCTCAAAACGGTCACCATCTGCCCGTGGGCGATCCGTGAGGGCGTGCTGCTGCGCCACATCGAGGACGGCTCGGCCTGGTGGGCCGAGGTCTGCCGGCTCAGCGAGGAGCCCCCTGCCCCGGACCCGGTGCCGCTGCGCGTCGCGTCCGCCGCGCCCTGAAACGGCCCCTGAAGGAGGAATCACGCCGTGTCCGAGGACGCCAAGCAGCCCGAGGAGAAGCCGGACGCCGAGCAGCCCGAGGAGAAGCCCGAGAGCGCGATCGAGGAGATCCTGCGCGAGGTCCAGGACGCCGAGCACCGCACCCGCGACTCGGCGGAGCAGCGCCACCACAGGGGTGAGGCCGGGGAGGCCATCACCCCCAACACCGAAGCTCAGGAGGAGTCCCAGGGGGAATGACCGGCCCAGGGCCCGGGCGCCCGCGCCCCTACCCGGGCGGCGCCCCCACGGGCCGTTCCGTCGGGGCCCGGGCCACCGCGGTGAGGTTGGCGGCCATGGCCCGGCCGGTGCGGTGGGACCACTCGCGGCCGCGTTCGTCGTCGAGGTGGTTCGGGCCTGGGCCGGGGCCGAGATGCCAGTAGGTCCAGGCCTGACCCGGGATCGTGTAGCCGAGGTCTGCGAGCGCGCCCGAGATCTCGCTGATGACGTGGTGCGCGCCGTCCTCGTTGCCGGTGACCACCACGCCGGCGACCCGGTTGTAGGCGACCGGCCTGCCCTCGTCGTCCGTCTCGGAGAGCATCGCGTCCATCCGCTCCAGGACCTTCTGGGCGACGGAGGAGGGCCGGCCGAGCCAGGTCGGCGAGGCGATGACCAGGATCTCGGAGTCGAGCAGCTTGTCGTGGACGTGCGGCCAGGCGTCGCCGTCGCGCACCGCCTCGCTGGTCACGCCCGGCGCGATGTCCAGGTCGACGGCCCGTACGGCATCGACATCCACGCCCTCCTTCTCCAGCTGCTCGACGACGACCCGGGCGAGCGCCTCCGTGTTGGAGGGCTCCGGCGACTGTTTGAGCGTGCAATTGATCATGAGTGCCTTCATGTGTGCCCGGAGTACCCGCAACGGCCGACTCCACTCGGAGGGGACGCCGCGTGCCGCTCGGGTACTCGACCCGCATGAAGCACCGCGAAGGGCCACACCTCCCGTCCCCCCGGGGCCCGGTCTCCGCCGCTGTCGGCGCGTACCTCCGTCGGACGGGTCCGCTGCCGCACGACGAGGACGTCGCGACCGCGGCCGCGTACGGCGACGACCTCCAGCTCGCCCTCCACCTCTGCTACGAACTGCACTACCGGGGCTTCGAGGGCGTGCCCGCGGCCCACGAATGGGACCCCGACCTGCTGCGCACCCGCGCGGTGCTGGAGCACCGCTTCCTGTCCGCACTGCGCGCCGACACCCCCACGCACGACACGGTCGAGGAGGCACTCGCGGAGCTCCTCGTCGAACCGGTCGACGGCACGGGCGTCACCCACTACCTGCGCGACGAGGGCGAGCTGTGGCAGCTGCGCGAGTACGCGGCCCAGCGTTCCGTGTACCACCTCAAGGAGGCCGACCCGCACGCCTGGGTGCTGCCCCGGCTGTGGGGCCGGGCCAAGGCGGCGATGGCGGCGGTGGAGTTCGACGAGTACGGCGGCGGCCGCCCCGACCGGGTGCATGCCCGTCTCTTCGCCGACCTCATGACGGACCTGGGACTGGACACGTCGTACGGGCACTACGTCGACGCGGCGTCGGCTCAGGCACTGGGCACGGTCAACCTGATGTCCCTCTTCGGCCTGCACCGGGCCCTGCGGGGCGCGCTGGTCGGCCACTTCGCCGCGGTGGAGGTCACCTCGTCGCCCGGTTCCCGGCGGCTCGCCGAGGCGATGCGCCGCACCGGGGCCGGACCGGCCGCCGAGCACTTCTACGACGAGCACGTCGAGGCCGACGCGGTCCACGAGCAGGTCGTACGGCACGACGTCATCGGCGGCCTGCTGGCCGAGGAGCCGCACCTCGCGCCCGACGTCGCTTTCGGTGTCGACGCGACCGGACATGTGGAGGACCGGCTCGCCGCCCACCTGCTCACCGAATGGCGTGCCGGACGGTCGTCGCTGCGCACTCCCCTGCCGCCTTCCGATACCTCCCATATTTCCTGAATGCCGGGGTACCTGGGCGGCGTGAAGCCTCTGGTGCCACCCGGTGTCTACACCCCTCAGGAGGACACCGCCCTGCTGGCCGACGCCCTGTCCGAAGAGCCGCTCCCGCCGGGCGCGGACGTCCTCGACGTGGGCACCGGCACCGGGGCGCTGGCCCTGGAGGCCGCGCGGCGGGGCAACCGGGTGACGGCCGTGGACGTGTCGTGGCGGGCCGTGTGGGCGGCGCGGGTCAACGCCTGGCTGGCCGGAGTGCCGGTCCGGGTCCGGCACGGGAATCTCTTCGCCCCCGTGCGCGGCCTGCGGTTCGACCTGATCCTGGCCAACCCGCCGTATGTTCCCGCACCCCCTGGGAGCGCGCAGCCGCGTGGTACGGCGCGGGCCTGGGACGCCGGCCGCGACGGCCGGCTCGTCCTGGACCGGATCTGCCGGGAGTCGCCTGCCCTGCTGCGCCCGGGAGGAGTCCTGCTGGTCGTCCACTCGGCGCTCAGCGATCCGGACCGCACACTGCAACGGCTGCGCGCGTCCGGCCTGAAGGCCACGGTGACCCGGCGGTGCCGGATCGCCTTCGGCCCGGTACTGCGCGAACGGGAGCGCTGGCTACGAGAACGGGGACTGCTGTCCGCCGCCGAGGACAAGGAAGAGCTGGTGGTCGTCCGTGCCGAACTCCCCCTCTGACACGCCGCGCCGGATCAGGGTCCAGCGCCAGGGCCCCGTCCTGGTCGAGGGCCCGGTGGAAGTGGAGCTGGAGGACGGGACCACCGTCACCTCCGACCGCTTCCGCGTCGCCCTGTGCACCTGCCGCCGCAGCCGCCGCTATCCCTGGTGCGACACCAGCCACCGCGACCGGACCCAGGGTCCGTCCGGGGAGTGATCCCCGGGGTCGGCGGGCGGCCCCACTCCCCCCCGACCCCTGGGGCGAGACCGCAGCGGCCCCGCGACGTCGGCCCGCACTCCCCAACTGCGGGCCGCTCACGGCATGCACGGGGACCGTGCGATCCCGGTCCCTCAGAACGCGAAGACGCTCGTCCCGTACGAGTTCTTCACGCACTCGTTGGCGAAGGTGCGCTCATAGGAGACGTACTCGCCCTGCCAGACGCCGCTCACCCGGATGACCACGGGGTCGTACTCCCGGGTGCACCACACGCCCGTTCTGGTTTCCAGGGCGTCGAAGTCCCCTTCCGCGCCTCGTAGTTCGACGCAGGCCCCGACGGCGTTCGGGTGCGTGCCGGACGGCGTCGGGGCGCAGCTCAGCGTCACCGCGCGCTCCGGGGTGACGGTGGCCGCGGTCTCGCCGTGGGCGACGGTGAACACCAGGGCCGACGGGGCGTAGAGCGTGGCCGGGGCGGTGGGCGGCGTGGCGTGCGAGGCTCCGGTCAGGGGTCCGCAGACGGCGGCGGCCGTGAGGCCGAGGGTCGCTGCCCAGCGCGCGGGGTTCCGCATTGTGTGCATCCTTCCGCTCGATTCGATGAGGTGCCGGACCCGGGCTCGGTCGGTGCCGGATCGGCGAGCGCGAGTCTGCCGAGTCCGCCGCCGAAACTCATCTCGACCCCATGGGTTTCAGTAACCTTGCGTATTGAATCAGTGGCGTGAAGTCACGGAATCCGAAACGTTCCAATCGCCGATCCGGGCGGTTCGTGATCGTCCCGGACGGCCGGATGGCCGGATCACCCAGGCTGTTCAATCGGCCTGAAACATTCCGATTGAGCTCTCGGCGGACTCCGTCCCGACCCCTTGTGTTCATGTTCCGACGGAGTAATCGTCATTACATGATTACGACAGAGCAGCAACAGAAACTGCGCGGCTGGTTCGCCGGCCGACTGCCCGACGACCTCTTCGAGGAAGTGACCGAGGTGACGGTCGACCGCGAGGAGATCACCGTGATCGGTCGCATCCCCGAACCCCGGCTCGCCGACGACGCCTCGGCCGCCGAGCGGGACGCGGCCGTACAGGGCCGGATCGAGGAGTTCCGGGAACGCACCCGGGAGGACCGGATGGCGGTGGCCCGCGAGGCCGAGCACCGGTTCCGCCGGAAGGTGTCGTGGGGCGTGGAGTGCGGCGGGCGGCGCGCGCTGTTCACGCATGTGGCAGCCCCCGTCATGACCCGGCTGCGGCAGCCCGAACGCCAGGTGCTCGACACCCTGATCGCGGGCGGCGTCGCCCGCAGCCGCAGCGACGCCCTCGCCTGGTGCGTGCGTCTGGTCCAGCGGCACGCCGACGACTGGCTGGCCGAACTGCGGGACTCCCTCGAACACGTCCAGCGCGTACGGGCGCAGGGACCGGACGCCGAGACCCCGGAGGACACCACCACGAACGACGAATGACCGCCCGCGGTGGCCGAATCATCCATGACGGACACGAAAGATGGATGAACCGTCCTCTGGTTCGGGACGCCCCCGGCGCCGTACCGTCGGCGAAACCCCCGAGGACGGCATCCGCCCACGTCGCACACCCCGCGGCACGAAGGCCGTTCCCC
Source organism: Streptomyces flavusporus (assembly GCF_046267975.1). Taxonomy (NCBI): domain Bacteria; kingdom Bacillati; phylum Actinomycetota; class Actinomycetes; order Kitasatosporales; family Streptomycetaceae; genus Streptomyces; species Streptomyces flavusporus. The sequence goes on from NZ_CP176503.1 coordinate 608,941, forward strand.
CGACCGCGCCACCCCGCGCCCACCGCCGTCCCGCCGCGCCATCCGCGCTCCACCGCCGCCGCTTCGCTGGAGCCCTCGTGTCCCCCGTACCTGATCCCGCAGCAGTCACCCCTCCCCCGCCGCTCACCGAGGTCGAGAGCCACGGCGTCGACCGCATCCCCGACGCGGAACGCACCGCGACCCCGTTCGACCTGTTCCGGCTCGCCTTCGGTGGCGCGAACACGTTCTCCACCTGTGTGCTCGGCGCCTTCCCGATCCTGTTCGGCCTCTCCTTCTGGCAGGGCCTCGCGGCCACGCTCCTCGGGGTCGTCGCGGGCGCGCTGATCCTGTGCCCGATGGCGGTGTTCGGGCCGGTCAACGGCACCAACAACGCCGTCTCCTCGTCCGCCCACCTCGGCGTGCACGGCCGTGTGGTCGGCTCTTTCCTCTCCCTGCTGACCGCGGTCGCGTTCTTCTCCATCTCGGTGTGGAGCTCCGGCGACGCCCTGGTCGGCGGCGCCCACCGGCTGTTCGGCCTGCACCGCGGCAACGTTTCCTACGCCCTGGCGTACGCACTGTTCGCCGGGCTGGTGCTGATCGTGTGCGTGTACGGCTTCCGGTTCATGCTGTTCGTCAACAAGATCGCCGTGACCTCGGCGAGCGCGCTGTTCCTGCTCGGCGCGATCGCCTTCGCCGGTGACTTCGACCCGTCGTACGCGGGCGTCTTCACCGACTCTGCGGACGCGGCGACACAGTCGCTGTTCTGGCCGTCGTTCATCGGCGCGGCCCTGATCGTGCTGTCGAACCCGGTGTCGTTCGGGGCGTTCCTCGGCGACTGGTCGCGCTACATCCCGGCGAGCACCCCGCGCCGCAAGGTGGTCGGTGCGGCGTTCCTGTCGCAGATCGCCACGCTGCTGCCGTTCGTCTTCGGCCTGGCGACCGCGAGCATCATCGCGAACAAGGCGCCCGAGTACGTCGATCCGGCCGCCCCCGACTTCGTGGGCGGGCTGCTGGCGATCTCGCCCTCGTGGTTCTTCCTGCCGGTGTGTCTGCTCGCGCTGATCGGCGGCCTGTCGACCGGCACGACGGCGCTGTACGGCACCGGCCTCGACTTCTCCTCGGTGTTCCCGCGGCTGTCCCGGGTGCAGGCCACGGTGCTGATCGGCGTGCTGTCGATCGCGTTCATCTTCGTCGGCCGGTTCGGGCTGGACATAGTGCAGTCCATCTCCACCTTCGCCACGATGATCATCACCTGCACCACACCATGGATGGTCGTGATGATCCTCGGCTACCACACGCGGCGCGGCTGGTACGACCCGGAGGCGCTCCAGGTGTTCAACCGCCGCCAGCGGGGCGGCCGTTACTGGTTCGCGCACGGCTGGAACTGGCGCGGTATGACCGCCTGGTGGGTGTCCGCCGTCGTCGGTGTGCTGTTCACCAACATCCCGGGCCAGTTCGTGGGCCCGCTCGGCGAGTTGGCGAACGGCGTCGACATCGGCCTGCCGCTGTCGCTGGCCGTGGCCGCGGTGCTGTTCCTGACGCTGCTGCGGCTGTTCCCCGAGCCCCGCGCGGTGTACGGGCCCGAGGGCGCGCGGCTGGCGCGGACGGTGGACGTGCCGGTGCCGCCGATCACCGGTCCCGGGGCGAGCACCGAGGACGCGTCGGTCCGGGAGAAGGCGCAGCTCGCGGACTGATCGCCGGGCCGTTGTCGGACCCTGCCGCTACCTTGCCACCATGACCGATTTCGTACTGGTGGCAGGTGCGTGGCTGGGCGCGTGGGCGTGGGACGAGGTGGCGGCGGAGCTACGGGCGGCCGGACACGGCGTCCACCCGCTGACCCTGTCCGGTCTCGCCGAGAAGCGGGACGTGCCGGCCGGGCAGCAAAGACACGTCCAGGACATCGTCGACGAGGTGGAGCGCCTCGATCTGCGGGACGTCGTGCTCGTCGGGCACAGCTACTCCGGCATCCCGGTCGGCCAGGCAGCCGAGCGGATCGGAGACCGGCTGGCCCGGGTGGTGTTCGTCGACTCCACCGTGCCCGTCGACGGGGAGTCGTTCCTCTCTGGCCGGCCTAGCGACCATGTGCGGGCGTCGATCGAGGCGGGCGGCGGCTTCTGGCCACCGCTCACCGCGGACGACTACGCGGGCCAGGACCTGACGGGCGATCAGATCGCCCGGATCGTCGACGGCTCCACCCCGCACCCGGGCGCCTCCCTCACCGAACCGGCCGCCCTGTCCCGCCCGCTGGGCGAGCTGTCGGTGACGTACATCAAGTGCCTGCTCGACGGGGACGAACCGATGGACGCCGTACAGAAGCTGCTCAAGAGCGAGAGCTGGGAGCTGGTCCGGATGGACACCGGTCACTGGCCGATGTTCTCCCAGCCGCGCGAACTGGCCGGGATCCTGCACCGGTCGGCCGTCCGGGCCTGAGTCACACCCTGGACGGACGTGCCCTTACTCGCCAGTATCGTCGGGACGACGCGGCTCGAGGGTGAGAGGCGGGGACCGGGCGATGGCCAGGCACTGGGCTGACTTCCAGTACGAGATCTATCTGAACGGGATGACGGGAGCCGTACCGCGGCTGCCCACCGATCTGACACGGCTGGAGGAGCTCACCGAGCAGCGGCTCGGACCGGGCCCCGTGGGCTATGTGGCGGGCAGCGCCGGGGACGGCAGCACCGCCCGTGCCAACCGGGCGGCCCTGCACCGGCGCCGCATCGTGCCGCGGATGCTGCGGGACGTGCACGAGCGGGACCTGTCCGTCGAGGTGCTGGGCCGCCCGCTGCCCGCCCCGCTGGCACTGGCGCCGGTCGGCGTGCTGTCGGTCATGCATCCGGACGCCGAGCCGGCCGCCGCCCGGGCCGCCGCCGCGCAGGGCGTGCCGTATGTGCTGTCCTCGGCGTCCAGCACCCCCATCGAGCAGGTCGCGGAGGCGATGGGCGACGCCGAGCGCTGGTTCCAGCTGTACTGGGCGAAGGACCGCGAGGTGACGCGAAGCTTCCTGAACCGGGCGAAGGCTGCCGGGTTCAGCGTGCTGGTCGTCACGCTGGACACCCCGCTGCTCGCGTGGCGGCCGCGCGATCTCGACCAGGCGTATCTGCCGTTCCTGCACGGCGTGGGCACCGCCAACTACTTCTCCGACCCGGCCTTTCAGGCGGGATTGGCCAAGCCGGTCCACGAGGATCCGAACGCGGCGGTGATGCACTTCGTCGGCATGTTCGCGGACCCCGCCAAGACCTGGCCGGACCTGGCGTTCCTGCGGGAGAACTGGGACGGCCCGATCGTCCTCAAGGGCGTCCTGCACCCGGACGACGCCCGGGCCGCCGCCGACGCCGGGATGGACGGCGTGGTGGTGTCCAACCACGGCGGACGCCAGGTGGCCGGTTCCGTCGCCGCGGCCGACGCGCTGCCCGGGGTCGTCGCGGCGGCCGGTGACCGGTTGACGGTGCTGTTCGACAGCGGGGTGCGCACCGGCGACGACATCTTCAAAGCACTCGCGCTCGGCGCACAGGCGGTCCTGGTGGGCCGGCCGTACGCGTACGGTCTCGCACTCGACGGCCGGGCGGGCGTTGAGCATGTGATCCGCTGTCTGCTCGCCGAACTCGATCTCACCCTCGCCCTGTCCGGGCACGCCACACCCGCCACCGTCGGACCCGCCGACCTCGTCGAGGAGTCCGCCTGACCGGTGCGAAGAACGTCCTCGCGGTCGTCGCAGCGATCGGGGCCCTGCGGCTGCTCAGGGCCCCGGTCTTGGTACTCTCCCGCACGTAGTCGGGAGGCCGGGCTGTCGGGCGGCTAGGAACCGCCCGACAGCCCCACCGGTCGCGTGGACGGATCGGTCGTCTCCGCGACCGACAGGGACCCCGCGTCGGCCGGTTCGGGGTCGGTCAGCCAGCGCTGGGCGGTGGAGCCGTCGCGGACCTTGACGACGATGTCGGCGCCCGGCTCACCGGCGGTGGAGGAGAGCGCGAGCTGCTCGTCCCAGCGAGGCAGCAACTCGCCGCGGACGGTGAGGTCGTAGCGCACGTCGTCGCCCCGCTCGCTCCTGGCGGCGGCACACGTGCCGAGGATGACGACACCGGCGTCCGCATGCGAGTCCAGGCACAGGTCGGGGTCGGCCACGCTGCGCAGCAGCCCGTCGTTCTCGTACGTCCACTGCTGGGTCAGGTCGGCCGAGCACACCGCCAGCTCGGTCCCGGTACCGGCCTCGGTCTCGGCCCCGTCCCGCAGGTCGAGGCACAGGTCGGCGGCGGCGTTGCGCAGCCTGGTCTGCCGGGGTGCGGTGGGGAGTTGGGCGGTGCCGGGCGGCGTGGCGGACACGGTGGGCGGGGCCTGAGCGCCGGTGCCGGGTGCGGAGTCGCGGTCGTCGTTGGCGCCGGCGGAGGCCGTGGTGTCGGTGTCGCCGTCGTAGGACGACAGGCTGGTGGCGAGGACGGTGCCGAGCAGGGCGGCGGAGACGATGCCCACTCCGGTGCGCACGGCCCGCGAGGAGCGGCTCGCCACGGTCGGGATCGGAATGCGGTCCAGGATGCGATGGCGTGCCGTTCCTCTCCCCCGTCCGGAGTGCCGGGCGGCGCGCCGACCGCGCGCACGCGGTCGGTGCGGGGTGCGGCCCGGTCGCGACTCGAGGTAGCGACGGGCGCCCCAGCCGAGCACCGCCTCGGCGAGCAGAACGTCCAACCCGGCCTCGAAATGGCTCAGTTGTTCGGCTGCGTTCCGGCAGTGGCGGCACTCGGCGAGATGCTGCTGAACGTCCGGCAGCAGTGCCCTGCCGCGGCGGATCGGGACGTCGAGGAGACGGTTGTGGAAACGGCAGTCCTTGCTCGGTGCGAGTTCCTGGTGGGCCCGTACACAGCCCTCGCGGAATTTGTCCCGGGCCAGTTCGAGGGTGGCCGACGCCGTGTCGGTGTCCATGCCGAGGAGTCCGGCGGGGAAGTCGAGCGGCTCCCCCTCGACCTCGGTGTGCCACAGCAGACACCGGGCGGGTCCGGGAAGGGCCTGGAATGCGCGCTCGGCCAGCTTGCGGTTTTCGGGCGTCATGGACTTGGCCGCCCGCATACCACGGCCCCCCGCGGGTTTCTGCAACTCCGGCAGTACACCGGATATTCGCTCCTCCGAGGCCCACCGCCGGACCGTGTCCCGCACGGTCACCAGAAGCAGCGGACGCAGCGCGGTGCCCGGCTCGCCCAGCGTGAGACGGTCGAAGACCTGATGGAAGGCGGCCGCGGTCACCATGGCGGCAACGTTCGCCGAGGAGGCGAGGCAGACGACCGCGTAGGAGTGGACCGACGGCCAGTGCCGGGCGATCAGCAGGGCGGTGGAATGGGCGACTTCGACATCCGACGCCCCTCTCAGCCGGGCGGCGAGGGACTCGTCGGATTCTCCGGGATCCCCGCCGGACGGCGGGTAAGGAGGGCGAGGGGGGTGGGGGGTGGGCACTGAGCGGATTCCTTCCCACGCAGGTGGTACACGAGGGTTCTGACCGCCGAAAAGGAGCCCGGGTTGGTGCGTACCTTTTGGCGGGGTGCGGGGAGCGTGAATTCACCCTTGGCGCTTCGCACGACCGGTTCACCGAAGTGCGAATGTGCCCGGCCATTACTCCCCCCGCCGGGTGGTTCACCCTTGCACATCGCGCTCACGGCCAACAAGGCACTTGGGCAACATCAGCCACACTGAAATAAGGTCAGATTCGATGGTAACTCACGCCGCCGACCCGGCCATTCACCATTCCATACGCCCCGTGTGAAACCGACGCACGCGACAGGGTGCCGCGCACGCTCCCGACACCTCCGGCCGAGCAGTTGGATGGAACCGGCCTCTCTCGCCAGGCCGACAGGGCCTGGGCCCCCGCGCAGGACGGCGGCTCCTCTGCGTGAGGCGGCCGCCGGCCCTGTTCCTCCCGCCCTCGGCCGGCGGTCCCGGGGGCGGGCGGGGCGGTCGGGTCGGGCGCGTCAGATCTGCCAGGAGCGCAGCCGGTCAGCGGCGCCGTAGACGTCGGTCTTGCCGTCGATCAGGTCCCGGGCCAGGTCCACCAGCGCCCCGTAGGGCGGGTCGATGCCGACGCCGCTGACGAACATGTACGCCACGGCCGTCGCGCAGGCGAAACGGGCGTTCGCCGACGGAAGGGGCTTGAGCAGGGCGAGGGTGTGCAGCAGTGCGGCGGCCCGCCAGGCGGGGTCGGAGTCCACGCCGAGGCGGGGCGGATCGACGCGGTGCCGGGCGACGGCGGCGACCAGTGCGGAGAAGTCGTTGATCGTCGGCTGGTCCGGCAGGACCTCCTCGTAGCGCTGGAGCAGCCAGGGCACGTCGATGTGCAGGGCGGGTGCCATCGGTCAGGCGGCCCGTCCCTCGCCGCCTGCGGGCGGTTCGTCGTCGGGGAAGGCGGCCGCGAACTCGTCGGCGTGGGCCGCGAAGAACCGGCGGAAGGCCTCGGCGCCCTCCTGCAGCGCCCGGTGCCGGGCGATGTCGGCCGCGGCCGCCTCACGCACGAGGGCCTTCATCGACGTACCGCGCTCCTTGGCGATCTGCCGCAGGTCCTCCAGCTCACGATCACTGAACTCCACGTTGAGGGCTGGCATGACATCACGGTACCGCGCGGGTACTTACTCGTAAATATCCCCAGCTCAGCAGGGATCGGGGTAGGTACCGGACAGCCAGAGAGCGCTCAAAATCCTTGAGAGGTACGTCACATTCGGCAGCGCCGATGTCACATTCGGACCGCCCCGTGCCCAAGACGCACGACGCGACCGACGTCTTCGTCGGCCATCGCGAGCTGCTCTTCGGCATCGTCTACACGATGCCGGGCAGCGTCGCCGACACCGACGACGTGCTTCAGGAGACCTGGCTGTCGTGGTCGGCCCGCACAAGGGCCGAGTCCGCCGACCGCATCGCCAGTCCGCGCGCGTACCTGGTGCGCATCGCGGTCAACCACGCCCTGGCGCGTCGCGCCGCGATCAGCCGCCGCCGGGAGACGTACCTCACCGAGATCGCGGAGATCATCGACCGCAGCCCGGCGGCGGTCCGGCAGTTGGCCCGCCGGGCACGCGCCCATGTGCGGGCCCGGCGCCCGCGCTACTGGGCGCATCCGCGGGTGCGGCGGGAGGCGACGGAACGCTTCGTGCGGGCCGCGCTCGGCGGGGACATCGCCGCGCTGATGGAGGTCCTCGCGCCGGACGCGACGGTGTGGACGGACAGCGGCGGGAACCGCAGGGCCGGGCTGCGTCCCGTGCACGGCCGGGACAAGGCGGTCCGCCTGCTCACCGGCTACGCGGCCCGGCGCGGCACACAGGGGCTGGACCTGAGCTACCGCCGCGTCAACGGCGACGACGCGGCGGTGCTGTTCCAGGGAGACTCGCCCTACGCCTTGAACCTCAGCGGTCATCCCTGATCGGCCATGAAGGACGCCATCCGGGTCAGGGCGGAGTTCCAGTTGATCGTGTGCTCGTTCGTCGACCAGGACTGGATGTCGTCGATGTAGCAGAACTGGCCGACGCAGCCCTGGAGTTTGCTCTGTGCGTAGGGGTCCTGGATGCTCGAGTTCGGCCCGCCGGCGAGCGTGCCGATCGGTGGGTTCGGCTGGTTCGGGTCGAGTTGGTGGGCGTACCAACGGGCGTGCTGGTTGTGGGAGTTGACCTCGCCGTAGCCGGTCACGTACGAGATGTTCAGGGCGTTGCGGCCGAAGAGGTAGTCCATGCTCTGCAGCGCGCCGTCACGGTATTTCGAGGCGCCCGTGATGTCGTACGCGGTGGCGATGACGGCGGCGTTGTGCAGGATCTGGTGGTTGGAGCCCCAGTCGTAGAGGTTGTTGTCGGGGGCGTACGGCATTCCGTACGGGTGTGACTTCAGCGTGGCGAGGTAGCGGTCCGCTGCCTTGACGACGGACTGGCGCACCTTGTCCCGGCCGGGCAGCCTGCTCGGCACGGTCGCCAGGTCCAGCCGGGCCGCTGCCGCGGTCCTGGCCCAGTCGTAACCGAGGGGGCCGAAGATGTCGGCTGTGTGGACCGGGGAGTTGAGGACGTAATCCGCGAACTCCTTTTCACCTGTGCTGAGATACAGCTCGGCCGCCGCCCAGTAGAACTCGTCGGTGACGTTGCTGTCGGCGTACGTACCGCCGCCGATGCCGTCGCTCTCGGAGGCGTACCGGTCGGGATGGGCGAGCGCCGCCGACCATGCCTTGCGGGCGGCGGCCAGGGACTTCGCCGCGAACTCCCTGTCGTACGGCTTGTACAGGCGCGCCGCCTGCGCGGCCGTCGCCGCCAGGTTCAGGGTCGCCGCCGTTGACGGCGGATGCAGTTCGCGCTTCTGCGGGTCGTCGTGCGGCATCAGCGGCAGGCCCGTCCACTGCTCGTCGTGGATCTTGTGGTGCGCCATGCCGGCCAGCGGCTGACCCGCGGGCACCTGCATTTTCAGCAGGAACTCCAGCTCCCAGCGGACCTCGTCCAGGATGTCCGGCACCTTGTTGCCGCTCTCCGGAATGGCGAGCGTATCGTCGCCCAGCTTCTCCGACTCCCCGGTGCGGGCCAGTAGTTCGCGTTCGTACGTGCTCAGCAGCTCCCACACGGAGATGCCGCCGTTGACGACGTACTTGCCGTGGTCGCCCGCGTCGTACCAGCCGCCGGTGACGTCGAGCGTGTAGTCGCACACGCCCGGCTGGCAGGGCACGGCACCGTCGCCCTGGTTGGGTGCGACGTCGACGTGCCCGGCGGGGCGGGTGTAGCCCGGGCGCAGGTCGTCCCGTATCGCGATGCCGCTGCGCTGCGTGTAGTAGTACTTCACGGCGTCGAGGCGCAGCCGCTCGTAGGCGGCCGTCCCGATGTCGAACGGGCGGCTCGTCTCTCCGTCGGCGACCAGTGTGAAGTCCTTGCCCTGCTTGCGGTGGGCGCCGAAGTCGATGGAGTGGACGTTCTGGGCGGAGGAGACGTCGGTGCCGCGCGGCACGGTCCACCCCTGGGCAACCACGGCTCCGGACGCGTTCTTCAGCTGCCAGGGCAGCTTTCCGGTGGCGTCGGTGACCAGCGTGGCGTTCTTGGGCCCGGCCGGCAGATAGGCGACCTGGTTCACTCGCACCCGCGGCCCGGTGTCGGGCTCGTACACCTCGGGCGGTACACCGCCCAGCAGGGAGGCGTCGTCCATGCAGAAGCGCCACGCGTCCGCGCTGCCGCCGAGCTGGAAGGCGACCTGGCCCTGCGGGGTGTCGACAGGCGAGGTGAAGGTGTACGAGTACGAGTTCCCGGAGACGCTCAGCTCCGGCGTCACCTCGAAGTAGGTGTCGTACGGCGCCGCCGACAGGCCGACGATCGCCCGCACCACGTGCCCCTCGGGCGAGCCGTCGGCAGTGAAGGAGAAGCGGTACGACTCCCCCTTCACCAGGGCGATGTCGTTCTGGCCGACGGCGGCGTCCCAGCGGTTGGTGGTGCCGCCGGGCACATCGGCGCAGAGCTGCCCGTCGGACAGGCCCGCGGTGACGTTGCTCGTCGTCCACCACGGCTCGGTGGTGGTGTCGAAGGTGCCGTTCTCGATCTGCTCGACCTCTTCGGCGCCGGCCGGTGCGGCCGGGAGTGCGGTGAGTCCCGCCGCCAGCAGGGCCGTCAGGGACAACAGGGTGGTTCTGCGTCGTTTCACGTCTGCTCCTCGGGGGAGGTACGGGTGACGTTCGCGATGGGAGCGCTCCCAGAGACGGACGCAGCCATGCTTGTTGGCGGCATGACACCCCGTCAACGGTCCGGACGGGACTGGTTCCCGCCCGGACCGCTCATCGGCTCAGCTCGTGGGCACCTCCAACTTGCTGATCCGCACCGCCCCTCGGGCCTCCCCCGGGTGAGCGCTGGCCAGGGTGAGCCGCAGCCGGGAGCCGCGTACGGCGTCGAAGGTGATGACCGTCGGCGCGTCCGAGGCAGTGGCCCAATCCACGGCCACCCCCTCCGCCGGAACGTACCGGCGCCCGTCCCAGACCTCGGCCTCGACCGACGCGGGCAGGGTGTGCGTCGCGTCCACGGTGAAGGAGACCTCGGCCCGGTCGATGGTCCGTGTCCGGCCGAAGTCCACGGAGACCCAGTCCTCGGCCCGGGCTCCGTCGAAGGCGGGCAGCAGGGCCGTGGCCGCCTTGTGGAAGCCGTTGGACCAGCCGGTGGCCGGGTCGCCGTCGAGCATCGCGGCCGGGAGGGTGTCCGGACGACCCGAGTAACTGGCGTTCGCGTGAGGGTAGTTCGGCAGCGCCGGGTAGTCGGGCTCGAACACCGCGGCCGGGGTGAGGGCGGCCGACCGGGCGGGAGTCGTCTTCACGGTCACGCTGCCCGTCCGCAGGCCTTCGGCCCGTGCCGTCACCTTCAGGGAGCCCGGCTTCGTACCGGACCGTACGATCGCCAGCGCCTTGCCGTGGAAGGCCGTACGCGTGCCGGCCTGGTAGCGCTCGGCGCTCTCCTCCCGGCCGTTGTCGAGCCCGGCGAGCGAGCCGCCCGTCACCTCGAAGGAGATGAGGTCCTCGGCGTCGGGCACCACCACACCACGGGCGTCGACGATCTCGGCGGTCACGAAGGCCAGCGAACGGCCGTCGGCGGCCAGGGACTTGCGATCGGCGGTAAGGCGTACGGCCTTCGGCGCACCGGCCGTGCGCAGCACATCGGTGGCGACCACCTTGCCGTCCCGGCGCGCCACCGCCTTCAACTCGCCCGGCCGGTACGGCACTTTCCAGGTGAGGTGGAGTTTGCCGGCGCTGCCGTTCGGGCTGGTGTAGCTGCCGGGGTAGGGACCGTCGGTGTAGGTCTTGTCGTCGCCGGTCGCCTCGGTGGTCTCCAGGTAGACCCGGCCGTCGACGGTCTTCTTGGTGTCGAACGTCCGCGTGCCGAGGGACTTTCCGTTGAGGAACAGCTCCACGGTGTCGACGTTGGAGTACGCCCACACCTCGACCGTGTCGCCCTCCGCGTGGTTCCAGGTCATCGGCAGCAGGTGGACCATGGGCTCGCTGATCCACTGGCTCTGGAACAGGTAGTACATGTCCTTCGGGAAGCCGGCCGTGTCGACCGCGCCGAAGAAGGACGCCTTGACCGGGAAGACGTCGTAGGGCGTGGGTTCGCCGATGTAGTCGATGCCCGACCACAGGAACTGCCCGGCGAACCACTTCCGGTCCCGGTCCTTCTTGTGCCCGTACTCGCCGCTCATGGTCCAGGAGGCGAGGTTGTTGTCGTACGACGAGGTCGCGCGCTTGCCCGGCGTGTAGTTCTCGCCCGTGTTGAGGCGCTCGGGCTCCTGGTAGGTGCCGCGCGTGGACGTCTCGGAGGACGACTCGGACTCGAAGAGGAACAGGTGGGGATAGGCCGCGTGCAACTGGTCGACGGACTTGGCGGTGTTGTAGTTGAGGCCCAGCCCGTCCAGCTTGGCCAGCATCAGATCGGCCGCCGAGCCCTTGACCGGCAGGCGGCGGTACTTGTCGGAGCCGATGACCAGCGGGCGGGTGTCGTCGACGGCCCTGATGGCGTTGATGACGCGGTCGGCCATGGCGAGCCCGGCGGTGGAGGTGGAGTCGGGGACCTCGTTGCCGATGGACCACATCAGGACGGCGGGCGAGTTGCGGGCCGCCAGGACCATCTCGGTGGCGTCCTTCTCGCCCCACTCGTCGAAGAACCGGCCGTAGTCGTACCTCGTCTTGCCGGTCCGCCAGCAGTCGAAGGCCTCCACCAGCATCACGATGCCCATCTCCTCGCAGATCTGGATCATCTCCGGCGTGGGCGGGTTGTGGGAGGTGCGGAAGGCGTTGACGCCCATCGACTTCATGATGGTCATCTGCCGCCGGATCGCATCGATGCTGACGGCGGCGCCCAGGGCGCCCAGGTCGTGGTGGAGGTCGACGCCCTTGATCTTGTGGTACTCGCCGTTGAGGTGGAAGCCCTCGTCCGGGTCGAAGCGGAAGGTGCGGAAGCCGAAGGTCGTGCGGTAGGTGTCGGTCGTTCTGCCGCCGACGCGCAGTTCGGTCTTCAGGGTGTAGCGGTGGTGAGGGGTGTCGGAGTCCCACAACTTCGGCTCGTCGACGGTGAGTTCATGGGTCTCGGTCGCCTTGTCGGTGACGGGGACCGTGGAGGACGTACGGGCGACGGTACGGCCGCCGGGATCGACGAGCCGCGAGACGATCTCGACATCCACGCCGCCGCCGGAGGCGTTCACCACCGAGGTCTGCACACGTACGACACCACGCTCCTCGGTGATTTCGGGAGTGGTGACGTACGTACCCCAGCGCTCCACGTGCACCGGCTCGGTGACGACGAGGCGGGCCTCGCGGTAGATGCCGCTGCCCGAGTACCAGCGGCTGCTGGGCAGTCGGTTCTGCACCTTGACCGCGAGCACGTTCTCGGTGCTGCCGTCGGTGTGCACCAGATCGGTGAGGTCGAAGGCGAAGCCGGTGTAGCCGTAGGGGTGGCGGCCGACCTCCTTGCCGTTGCAGTAGATGTACGAGTCCATGTAGACGCCGTCGAACTCCACCGAGATCCGCTTGCCCGTGAGGGCGGGTGGCAGGGTGAAGGTGTGGCGGTACCAGCCGAGTCCGCCGGGGAAGAAGCCGGTGCCGCTGGTGGTGCCGTGCTCGGTGGTCGGGGCGAACTCGATGCTCCAGTCGTGCGGCACCGCGACCTCACGCCAGCCCGAGTCGTCGTAGCCGGGCTCAGCGGCGCCGGCGTACGCGCCGGTCGGGTCGGTGATGCCGCCCGGGTCGACCAGGGCGAAGCGCCAGCCGTCGCGCAGGGCGAGGGTGTGGCGGCCCGTGACCTGGGCGGCGGCCTCGGCTGCCTGTGCGCCCGGCCCGCCGAGCAGCGCTCCGGCGGCCGGTGCGGCCGTACCGGTGATCAAAACCGATCTGCGAGTGACCGACATGGCGGCTCTCCCTCATCAGGGCCCAGAAGTACTCACAACTGATCGTGAACAAACAGATTCTGACGGGCTGCCACACATGCCCGTCAAGGGTCGGGGATGTACTTCTGCCCCACGGGTCACATCGGCCGAATCTGCCTCTTGACCCGGAGTGCCCGGGGTGGCCCCGTGCCCGGTACACGCGGGACCACAACGCACTGGGCTGGAACTGAAGTGGCCCAACCGTTCACTGTGCGTATGCGCGATGGAGTGACGACGATGAGCCCGGTCTACCCCTTCGACGAGGCCGCCACGGCCCGGGCTGTCATCGACCGCGACGGCACCGTGACCGAGTGGGGCGAAGGCGCGCGGCGGCTGCTGGGCTGGACGGCCGACGAGGTCGTGGGACGCCCCGCCGCACAGCTGGTCGAGGGCACGGCGCCGACTCTCCGCAAATCCCGCTGCGACGGAACGCTCACTTTGCGCCACCGGAACGGCCGTACGGTGTCCGTGTGGCTGCTCGCTCACCATCAGCAGCGACCGGACGGCGGCACCGGCGACTGGCTCGTCGTGACACCTCTGGAGGGCGACCGGGACCGACCGGCCGACGATCCACTGGAGAAGGCCAGCCTTCTCCAGACTCCCTGCGCCGTCGCGATCCACGACGAGCGGCTCCGGGTGTACCGGATCAACGCCGACATGGCCGCGTTGATCGGGCTGCCCGAGGAGCGCGTCCGGGGGCTGCGGGTGACGGAGTTCCTCGCCAGAACTCAGGGCGAGGAGTTCGAGCAGCAGTTGCACCACGTGCTCACGACCGGCCAGGGGCACGATGTCCACACCCACGTGCCGGTCGGCGACGACGGCCGGGTCGACGCCCGGATGGCCCGGATGACGCCGATCACCGACGGCGCCGGGCGGGTGTGCGGTGTGTGCGTCGCCGTGCACGACTTCACCGAGCAGTACCTGGCACGCGAGCGGCTCCACCTGGTCAACGAAGCGAGCATCCGCATCGGCACGACACTCGACGTCATCCGGACGGCGCAGGAGCTGGCGGATGTCTGCGTTCCCTCCCTCTCCGACTTCGTCAGCGTCGACCTGCTGGAGCCGTCGGAGGCCGGGGGCGAGCCCTCCGCGGAGCCCCCGACGGCGCCGATCACCCTGCGCCGGGCGGCCCATCAGTCGGTCGATCCGGACAGCTTCGAGGCCGTGGTCCAACCGGGCCAGCTGGACGTGTACTCCGCCTCCTCGCCCCAGGCGGACTCCGTGCTGGCCGGCCGGACGATCGTCGCGGAAGCCCCCTCCGAGGACCTCACCCAGTGGCTGACCTGGGACAAGGCCCGGATGGAGCGGGTCAGGGGGTACGGCATCCACGCCACGATGTCCGTGCCGATCCGAGCCCGCGGCACGACGCTGGGCGTCGCCGTCCTCACCCGCTTCCGACGCCCGGACCCCTTCACGCCGGACGACCAGCTCCTGGCCGAGGAGATCACGGCACGCGCCGCCGTCTGCATCGACAACGCCCGCCGCTACACCCGCGAGCGCGAGACCACCCTCGCCCTCCAGCGCAGCCTGCTCCCGCAGTCACTGCCGCGCAGGGCCGCCCTGGAGGCGTCCTCGCGTTACCTTCCGGCGGCCCGGGCCGAGGTGGGCGGCGACTGGTTCGACGTGATCCCGCTGTCCGGGATGCGGGTCGCCATGGTGGTCGGTGACATCGTCGGCCATGGCATCCGGGCCTCGGCCACGATGGGCCGGCTGCGCACGGCCGTGCGCACGCTCGCCGACATCGACCTCGCCCCCGACGAGCTGCTCACCCACCTCGACGACCTGGTCGTCCGGCTGTCGGAGGAGACCAGCGCCGACGTCAGCGACCCCGGCGAGGTCGGCGCGACCTGCCTGTACGCGGTGTACGACCCGGTGTCCCGGTGCTGCACGTTCGCCCGGGCAGGGCATCCGTCGCCGGTCATGGTCCTGCCGGGCGGTGCGGCCCAGGAGGTGGAGCTGCCCGCCGGTCCGCCGCTGGGCCTGGGCGGGCTGCCGTTCGAGGCGGCCTGGCTGTACCTGCCCGAGGGCAGCGTGCTGTCCTTCTTCACCAACGGACTGATCGAGTCCCACGTTCGGGACGTCGAGGCAGGCCTCGGACTGCTGCGCGAGGCCCTGTCGGCGTCCACGGGGTCACTGGACGAGACCTGCGACCGGATCCTGCACACCCTGCTCCCCACCGGCAGCGCCTGCGACGACGTGGCGCTGCTGCTGGCGCGTACCCACGGGCTGCCGGAGTCGCAGGTCTCGACCTGGGACATCCCGGTCGATCCTGCGCTGGTCGCCCCGATCCGCAAGCAGGTCGCCGACCAGCTCGGCATCTGGGGGCTGGTCGAGGCCTCGTTCACCACCGAGCTGGTGGTCAGCGAGCTGGTCACCAACGCCATCCGATACGGCTCGCACCCCATCCGGCTGCGGCTGATCCACGACGAGTCGACGCTGATCTGCGAGGTGTCCGACGCCAGCCACACCGCGCCGCACCTGCGCCGCGCGAAGATGTGGGACGAGGGCGGCCGCGGGCTGCTCCTGGTCGCCCAGGTCACCCAGCGCTGGGGCAGCCGGCACACGCCCGAGGGCAAGACGATCTGGGCGGAGCTGAACCTGCTCGCGGAGGAGTGAGGCTTTTCCGGCCCCGGTTCGCATCGGGTGCCCGGGACAGGGCACAAGGAGCCCATACGTACGCATCGGCGAACGTCCGGGAGTGTTGAGGAACATGACGCCCACGTCCCCGTCCGCACACCCCTTCCTCGCCATGCGCCGGGCGGCGCTCCTCGCGAGCGCGGTCACGGTGCTGGGCCTGCTGGCCGGCTGCGGCGGCGAGGCCGACGACACGACGAGCAGCCCACGGCAGGCGACACCGACCACGACGTCCGCCCCGGACACCTCTTCGGCGAGCCCTCCGAGCGACGCGAGCGCATCCACCGCCCCCGAGCCCGCCCCCGGCACCCGCTGCCACACCTCGGAGCTCCGCGCCTCGGTCGGCCGCAACAACCCGGGCGCCGGGCAGCGCAACTTCCCGATCGTCCTCACGAACACCTCGTCGCGCACCTGCACCCTGTACGGCTATCCGGGCGCCGCCTTCGTCGACGCGTCCGGCCGGCAGCTGGGGCCCGACCCGCAACGCGAACCGGGCTCGCCCGCCACGGTCACCCTGGCACCGGGCGACAGCGCCTGGGCCGGACTGTCGTACGCCAGCCCAGAGATCAGCGGCGCCCGCACGGCCGAGCCGGCCTCACTGCTCGTGACCCCGCCGGACGAGCGGGATCCGCTGACGGTGAAGTGGACCGCGGAAGAGGTGCCTGTGGCGGGCAACGAGTCGGAGATCTCCCTCACGGTGTTCCAGGCGGGTACTGGAGCTTGATCCGCCGGACAGGCCCTGAGAGGTTCACCGGTGCCGCGCGCGGTAGGCACCGGGCGGGGTGCCGTAGCGCTCGTGGAACACCCGGTTGAAGTGGAACGGGCTGGCGAAGCCCGAGGCCGCGGCCACCCGTTCCACGGACAGGTCGGTGCCTTCCAGCAGCCGGGCCGCGTGCCGCAGGCGTGCCTCGCGCAGAGCCCGCATCGGTGACTGGCCGAGCTGCTGGGTGAACAGGTGCGCGAACCGGGAGGGTGACAGGGCGACGCTGCCGGCCAGTGAGCGGACGGTGTGCGGGGCGCCGGGGTCGGCGGCGATCAGCGCCTGGGCCCGGCGCACCCGGGAGTCGACACCGGGCGGCGGCGACGGTGGGCGCGCGGCGGCGGCCGTGAGCAGGACGACCTCCTCCAGGGCGCACAGCGCCAGCTCCCGGGCGGCGGTGCCGTGCGCCATGGTGACCCGGTCGTCCGCCGGCGCGGTGGCGGGCGGGGTCTCCGCACCGGTCCAGCGGGCGTCGGCGAGCATACGGCGGAAGGCGGACTCGACGCGGCCGTGCAGCCCGGCCGGGACGGGGGTGACGACGTACACGCCGTCGCCCACGTCGTACGGGCGCAGCCAGGACGACCAGGTCGGCCGGGCCGGGCAGTGCGCCCACCAGAAGCGCCAGTGCGGTGCGCCGGGCGCCACGCCGTAGCCCTGCCGCACCCCGGGGGCGAGCACCACCAGGTCCCCGGCGCCCGCCCGCGTCTCGGCACTGCCCTGGCGCAGCCGTCCCTGACCGCCCGTCGTCCAGGTGAACAGCCAGCTGTCCGACCCGCGTGGCCGGTCGATGGCGTAGCCCTGAGACTGGTCGAAGTGGCCGACCACCACCAGTCCGGGCGGCGGGGACGGGACGCCGTCCCCGGCAGTCCCGGGCAAGTCGTCAGCGCTCATGGGCATCCTCCCGGACCGCGCGTCGGCCTAGCGTGATGGACCAGTGACACCTCACCGAGGAGTGGACGCATGACAGCCACGGATATCGGCGCCGCCGGTTCTCCCATCCTGACCCAGGAGGGACGCGCACGGTTCGAGGAGGACGGCTTCACGGTCGTCCGGAAGTTGTTCGGGTACGACGAGATCGACCGGTTGTGCGCCGAGTTCGCGGCGCTGCACGCGGCCGGGCCCGTGCCCGGGCACTTCGAGCCCCGCACGGTCCCGCCCGGCGCGCCCGAAGATCCACTGGCCGCCTACCCGAGGGTGATGCAGCCGCACGAGATCAACCCGGTGGCGCTGCGTCTCCTGCTGGACCCGCGGCTGCGCGGCGTGCTGGAGACGCTGTTCGGTGAGGAGGTACTGGCCGCGCAGAGCATGTTCTACTTCAAGCCGCCGGGTGCGCGCGGCCAGGCGCTGCACCAGGACAACTTCTATCTGCGGGTCGAGCCGGGAACCTGCGTGGCGGCCTGGGTGGCCTGCGATGTGATCGGCCGGGACAACGGTGGGCTGGAGATCGTGCCCGGCACGCACCGGATGGACATCTTCTGCCCCGAGGAGGCGGACGCCGAGGTGTCCTTCGCACGGGAGTACGTACCGCCGCCGCCCGGCCTTGCGACGGTGCCGGTCGACATGGAGCCGGGCGACGTCCTGTTCTTCAACGGCAGCCTGGTGCACGGCTCCGAGCCGAACCGCACCGAGGACCGGTTCCGCCGCTCGTTCATCGGCCACTACGTCGGCCGCTCCGCCGAGCGCATCGGCGGCTACTACCGCACGCTGACGATGGACGCCGAGCGCGTGCCGCTGCCGGAGAGCGAGGGCGGCGGCCCGTGCGGCACCGAGTTCGCACCGCCCGGGCCGCACTGACCGCGCCGCCCGTCAGTGCCCGCTGACGGGGTGCGGCGTGTAGGGCTGCTCCAGCTCCTCGATCTCCTTGTCGGTCAGCTCCAGCTCGACGGCGGCCACGGCGTCATCGATGTGGTGCGGCTTGGGGGCACCGACGATCGGTGCCGTCACCGTGTCCTGGTGCAGCAGCCAGGCCAGGGCCACCTGGGCGCGGGGCACGCCGCGGTCGCCGGCGATCCGGGTGACGGCATCGACGATCGTGCGGTCGCCCTCCGGGTAGAGGCGGCTGCCGAAGCCGTCGGCCGCGCTGCGTTCGGTGGTGGTGCCCCAGTCGCGGGTGAGGCGGCCGCGGGCCAGCGGGCTCCAGGGCAGTACGCCGACGCCCTGGTCCGCGCAGAGCGGCAGCATCTCGCGCTCCTCCTCGCGGTAGAGGAGGTTGTAGTGGTTCTGCATCGACACGAACCGGGTCCAGCCGTGCAGCTGGGCGGTGTACTGGGCCTTGGAGAACTGCCAGGCGTACATCGAACTCGCCCCGATGTAGCGCACCTTGCCCGCCTTGACCAGGTCGTGCAGCGCCTCCATCGTCTCCTCGATCGGCGTGTACGGGTCCCAGCGGTGGATCTGGTACAGGTCGACGTAGTCGGTGCCGAGGCGCTGCAGACTGTGGTCGATCTCGGTCATGATCGCCTTGCGGGACAGTCCGCCGCCGTTGGGGCCGGGCCGCATCCGGCCGTGCACCTTCGTGGCGAGCACGATCTCGTCCCGGCGAGCGAAGTCGCGCAGCGCCTTGCCGACGATCTCCTCGCTGGTGCCGTCCGAGTACACGTTCGCCGTGTCGAAGAAGGTGATCCCGGCCTCCAGTGCCCGCCGGATCAACGGGCGTGAGGCCTCCTCGTCGAGGGTCCACTCGTGCACGCCGCGGTCGGGAAGGCCATAGGTCATGCAGCCCAGACAGATCCGCGACACGTCCAGGCCCGTGGAACCGAGCTTCACGTACTGCATCGTTGCTGCTCCTGCCGTCTGAGTGGGGTCCGAGCCGAGCGTACGGCTTCGCGCGCACTCCAACCGGCCGCCGGTGCAACGACCCGCGAGGTAATGCCTGTGGCGCAACATCGGCCGTCGTGGATGAAACTCTCGCCTGTCGCTGTTTAGCCTCGGTACCAGTGAGCCGTGTCTGACGGCTCCGGAACGCGACGATGGGACGGTGGCCATGCCTCTTGAGGGTGAGTACGAACCCAGCCCGACGCAGTGGGTGCGCGAGCAGGTGGAGCTGTACGAGAGTTCCGGCGGTACCAAGGGAACGACCCTGCAGGGCACCGCGATGCCCGTCATCGTGCTCACCACTCGGGGCGCGAAGAGCGGCAAGATCCGCAAGACTCCGCTGATGCGCGTTGAGCACGAGGGGCGGTATGCCGTCGTCGCTTCGCTGGGCGGGGCGCCCAAGCACCCGGTCTGGTACCACAACGTCAAGGCCGACCCGCGCGTGGAGCTCCAGGACGGCCCGGTCAAGCGGGACATGACAGCCCGCGAGGTCACGGGCGCGGAGAAGGCCGAGTGGTGGGAACGCGCCGTGGCCGCCTATCCCCCGTACGCCGACTACCAGACGAAGACGGACCGCGAGATCCCGGTCTTCGTCCTCGAACCGGTCGACGGGGACTGATCCCGCCGTCTCCCGGAGAAAATTCGCAGATTGTCGTGCCCGGGGTGCATGAAGCGCCGTACGGCGGGCACTCGCAGTTCAGGCCCCGCCGCGTTCCCCCGTCGCGGCGGGGCTTTCGCGTGTCTCCCGCGCGGGCCGGTCGGTCACATCGAGGAAGATCTGGTCCGCCTCGGGAACCGTGCGGGCGATCGACCGCTTGATGCGTACGGCTACCTCCTCGACCCGTTCGCTGTCCAAGCCGGGCACCAGGTCGATGCGGGCGGCCACCAGCGTGGAGTCGATGCCGGTCTTCATCGTGAGCAGCGCCTCCACGCTGTCGATCTCGGGTTGCGCCTGCAGCAGCGCCCGGATCCTGCCGCTCGCCTCCGGGTCGGCGGCCTCGCCT
The DNA here is from genome assembly GCF_046267975.1 of Streptomyces flavusporus. Taxonomy (NCBI): domain Bacteria; kingdom Bacillati; phylum Actinomycetota; class Actinomycetes; order Kitasatosporales; family Streptomycetaceae; genus Streptomyces; species Streptomyces flavusporus. Next base: position 629,008 of record NZ_CP176503.1, read on the forward strand.
ATCAACTGGTCGCGCGCGTCCCGGCCCAGCCGGTAGGCGACGTAGACGAGCAGCGCGCCGATGGCGAAAGAGGCGGACGCCTCCCACACCACCTGACCGGTGGCCATGTGCACCGCCATGCCGGCGAGGGCGAGGGTCACCCCGAGTACCGCGGTGCCGTCCTCGGCGATCACCGTGCGCAGGGCCGGATCGCGCAGGCCGTCGGCGGCGCCCTGCCCGTGCAGCTGGTACAGGGCCCGCAGTAGGGAGACGCCCTCGGCGAGCAGGGCGACGCCGAGCACGATCATGCCGGCCACATAGCCGCCGAAGCTGTCCTCGGTGTCCCTCCTGAGCGCCTCGAAGCCCTGTAAGAAGGAGAAGCAGCCGCCCATGACGAAGATCCCGACGGCCGCCAGCAGTGACCAGAAGAACCGTTCCTTGCCGTAGCCGAAGGGGTGACGCCGGTCGGCGGGGCGACGGCTGCGGCGCAGGGCGGCGAGGAGGAAGACCTCGTTCATGCTGTCGGCCACGGAGTGCGCGGCCTCGGACAGCAGGGCGGGGGACCCGGCGACGAGTCCGCCGACCGTCTTGGCGGCCGCGATCACCAGGTTGGCCGCCAGCGCCACCAGCACGGTCAGGCGCGTCCTGCGGTCGGCCTTGGGCGTCTGCCCGCGGTCCGGCGTGCAGTCCGGGGCGCGGTCGTGCTGTGTGTGCGTGGTTGTCCCGCTCATCATCGCCGACTGCCCCGGTCGGCGCGGGTCACACCGTGCTGTGAGCGGAAAGGGGGGAACTCGGGGAACCAGGTGGTCAGTACATGCCCCCTTGGGAAGGAGACAGGTCATGAGTGCCGGGGGCGACGGCAACAGCGCGTACGGCAGGAAGTCGTTCCGGCGGTCCAAGAGCCACTTCGCGGACCGGATCACCGCGGACGGCCGGGACGGCTGGCCGGTGGCCGCGGCCCGCTACCGGCTGGTCGTCAGCCGTGCCTGTCCATGGGCGAGCCGGGCGGTGATCTCCCGGCGACTGCTGGGGCTGGATGCCGCTCTGTCGCTGGCCATCGCCGATCCGATCCAGGACGACCGCAGCTGGCGCTTCACCCTGGACCCGGACGGACGGGACCCGGTGCTCGGCATCCGCTATCTCAGCGAGGCCTACGACAAGCGGGAGACCGGCTACCCGGGCGGCGTCAGCGTGCCCGCGATCGTGGACGTACCCACCGGGCAGCTGGTCACCAACGACTACCAGCAGATCACCCTGGACTTCGCGACCCAGTGGACGTCCCTGCACCGGGAGGGAGCACCCGACCTGTACCCGGAGCGGCTGCGCGACGAGGTCGACGAGGTGATGGCGAACGTCTACGAGGACGTGAACAACGGTGTGTACCGGGCGGGCTTCGCCACCGGGCAGGCGGAGTACGAGGCCGCCTGCTCGGACGTCTTCCGGCGGCTGGAGCTGCTGACGCCACGGCTGGCCCGGCAGCGCTATCTGGTCGGCGACACGATCACCGAGGCGGACATCCGGCTGTTCACCACGCTGGTCCGCTTCGACGCGGTCTACCACGGCCACTTCAAGTGCAACCGCTGGAAGCTGACGGAGAACCAGGTGCTGTGGGCGTACGCACGCGATCTCTTCCAGACGCCCGGTTTCGGGGACACCGTCGACTTCGACCACATCAAGCGGCACTACCACCAGGTGCACACCGGCATCAATCCGACCAGGATTGTGCCGCTGGGACCCGACCTGTCCGGCTGGCTGACCCCGCATCACCGCGAGGAACTCGGCGGCCGTCCGTTCGGGGACGGCACACCGCCGGGGCCGGTCCGTCCGGGTGAGGAGGTCCCGGCCGCCGGCCGTCCCTGAACCATGCAGCCGGCGCAGCCCGTACACCGACAACCGAGGAGACCACGGTGGCCAAGAAGAGCAAGAAGAAGAAATTCCCCCTCGCCTACCAGCCGGTCGGATGGGTGCTGGGCTATGCGGGTGGTGCGCTGGCGGGCCTCGCCTTCCGCAAGACGTGGATGGCGCTGCGGCACGAGGAGGACGCGCCCGACGCGCTGGACCCGGACCGCGGCTGGGGGGAGATCCTGCTGGCCGCCGCCATCCAGGGAGCGATCTTCGCGGCGGTGCGCAGCGCGGTGGACCGCACGGGTGCCAAGGCCATCGCGCGCTCGACCGGCGTATGGCCGACCAAGGAGAAGGGCGGCCGGGACTGACTCGGCCGACACGGCGGCGACCGGCACGGCGCGCCTCAGCATGGGGCCGTAACCACACCTTCGGTCCCGGTACGCGTCGGTGTTACCGGTGTGGGGCGAGGGAGTATACGCAGCTCAAGTGGCTTGAACAGTAACCCAGATCACGGCCGGGTCACGGTGTAGATCATTTACGCTCGGGGCAGCCTCGTACCGCTTCTCGGGTCAACTTTCGGCCAGGGAAGCTCAGTTCGAGGGCGCGGGCGGTCGCGCGACCGCCCGCTCGCAGGGCGGGGGGACTCTGCGTTCCGTTCCCGAAAGGAAGCGCATGCCTCAGGACGTCCGTTTCGACCTGCCCTTCACGACCCCTGTCAGCAACCATCTGGAGTACGCCCGCGAGCGCCATCTGCGGTGGGTGTGGGACATGGAACTGGTGCGCAGCGAGGCCGGGTTCGAGGAGTACCAGTCGTGGGACCTGCCGCAGGCCGCGGCCCGCACCTACCCGTACGCCTCGGCGGACGACATGGTCGTCCTGATGAACTGGTTCTCGCTGGCCTTCCTCTTCGACGACCAGTTCGACGCGAGCCGGCCCGACCGTGCCGACCGGATCGCGGAGGTCGCGCGCGAGCTCATCGTGACGCCGCTGCGCCCGGCGGGCAGCCGGCCACGAGTGCTCTGTCCGATCACTGTGGCCTGGTCCGAGGTCTGGGAACGGCTCTCGGATGACATGTCCCTGACATGGCGGACGCGGTTCGCCACCTCCTGGGGACGTTTCCTGGCCTCGCACGTCGAGGAGGTCGACCTGGCCGCGCAGGGCCTGGCCGGGTCCCTGGAGCTCGACGCGTACGTCGCGTTCCGGCGCCGTACGGTCGGCATCCACCACAGCATCGACGCCGGTGAGCGCAGCCGCCGCTTCGAGGTGCCGGCGCAGGCGATGGCGCATCCACTGATGGAGCGGATGCGGGATCTGGCAGCGGACACCATCGGTTTCATGAACGACATCCACTCCTTCGAACGCGAGCGGCGCCGCGGCGACGGCCACAACCTCATAGCCGTGCTGCACCGCGAGCGCGGCTGTTCCTGGCAGGAGGCGGCTGACGAGGCGTACCGCATGACGGCCGGCTGTCTCGACGAGTACCTCGAGCTGGAGTCCGACGTCCCGCGGATGTGCCAGGAACTCGGCCTCGAGGAGGACGAGCGGGCCCGGGTGGGGATGGGTGTGGAGGCCATCCGGCACTGGATCAACGGCAACTACGAGTGGGCGCTGACCACCGGCCGGTACGCGGCGGCGAAGGAAGGCCCCGTGGCCACCGCCGAGTTGGCCGGGCGGGGGTCGGTGGACGACCTGCTGGCCGTGTGACCTTCTGATGGTTGTTGCCCGGTCGGCTCACCCGACCGGGCAACGGTGCTAGGGCCGGACAGGCCCTAGACGGGGAACTCCACCGGCAGACGGTCCAGCCGTGACTCCCAGGTGGAGGCGGTGGAGGTCAGCTCCTCCGGCGGCACCGCCAGGCGCAGTCCCGGCAGCCGGTGCAACAGGACGTCCACGGCGATCTCGATGATGGACTGGCCGATGTTCTGCCCGGGGCACTCGTGCGGGCCGGCGCTGAACGCCAGATGGGACTGGTTGCCCTGCACCGACACCTCCTCGTCGGGCCGGACCTCCGGGTCGACGTTGCCCGCCGCGAGGCCGAGGACGAGGAGGTCGCCTTCCTTGACCGGGCAGCCGCCGAGTTCCAGGTCGGCGGTGGCGAACCGCCCCGGCAGGACGGCCAGCGGCGGGGTGTCCCACATGACCTCCTCCACCACCGCGGAGACGGTCAACTGCCCGCTGACCAGACCGGAGAGCCGGGAGACGTCGGTGAGGACGAGTTGCAGCACCCGGGCCAGCAGATTGCTGGTCGTGGTGTGCCCGGCGATCAGCACCAGTCGCAGATGGCTGACGACTTCGTCCGTGTCCAGAGCGGCGGGGTGCTCCAGCAGGGCGGTGGTGAGGTCGGCTCCGGGTTCGGTGCGCTTGCGCTCGGCGAGTTCACCGAGGATCTGCCTGATGCGCTCGTCGTGCACGACGGCGTCCTCGCCGCCCTTGAGCACCTGGGCGCTGGACTCGACCAGTCGGCGCCCCTCCCCCTCGGCCAGCCCCAGGACCCGGGTGAGGATGAGCATCGGCAGATACTCGGCGTAGTCGGCCACCAGGTCAGCGCTGCCGGCGTCCGCGAACGCGTCGATCTGCTTGTTGGCGAAGTGCGTGGCGTGGCGCCGGATCCCGCGCGCGGTCGCGGCCTGCAGCCCGTCGGTGACGGCGCCGCGCAGCCGGCGGTGTGGTTCGCCGTCCTGGGACACGCAGTCGGGGCGCCAGCCGACCATCGGGATCAGCGGGGAGGTCTCCTCGACGCGGCCCTCCCGCCAGTCCCGCCAGATCCGGGCGTCCCGGGTGAACTGGCGGGGGTTGTCCAGCACCCGCCGGTTGTCGCGGTAGCCGAGGACCAGCCACGCCGGGATGTCACCCTCGAGCAGGACCGGCGCGACCGGGCCGTGCTCCTTGCGCAGCCGCTCGTAGATGCCGGCCGGGTCGGTCGCCGCCTCCGGCCCGTACAGGCGGGTCAGGTCGGCGGAACCGTGGGCGACGGGGCACCCGCGGGGGGCGTCGAGACCGTTTAAGGTCTGGTCGTTCATCGGGACTCCACTGCGACGGCCGAGCGTTCCTTCAAGTGACGTATCAGGGCGACGAGTACGTCACGGCTGGAGGTCCGGTCGCGGGCGTCGCAGGCCACGATCGGGGTGTGCGGGGAGATGTCGAGGGCGTCCCGGATCTCCTCGATCGGGTGTTCCTTGGAGTCCGGGAAGACGTTCAGGGCGATGACGAACGGGACGTTCTGCCGCTCCATCTCCTCGATCGCGCGGAAGCTGGAGGCGAGGCGGCGGGTGTCCACCAGGACGACCGCGCCGAGTGCGCCCTTGAACAGGCCGTTCCACAGGAACCAGAACCGCTCCTGGCCCGGGGTGCCGAACAGGTACAGGACCAGGCTGTCGTTGAGGCTGATCTTGCCGAAGTCCAGGCTGACGGTGGTCTCCGTCTTGTCGGCGACGCCGATCAGGTGGTCGACGTCGGCGCTGGCCTGGGTGAGGGTCTCCTCGGTGGTGAGGGGCTTGATGTCACTGACCGACCGGACCATGGTGGTCTTCCCGGTGCCGAAACCGCCGGCGATCATCACCTTCACCGAGCGGGTGTCCCCGGCCGCCGGCCGGCCGGGTCGGTCAAAGCCGTTCAAGTCCACTGAGTACCTCCTCAAGGAGCGCGAGGTCGGGCCCGCGACCGGCGTCGTGCGCCGGGATGGGGTCACGGGCTTCGACGCGGCCTGCTTCGAGCAGGTCCGCCAGCAGCACCGCGAGAATGTTGAAGGGCAGTTGGAGATGGGCGCCGAGTTCGGCCACCGACAGCGGCTCGCGACAGCGCCGGAGGATCTCCGCGTGCTCGTGCTGCATGCCCGGGGCGGGGGCGGCTCCGGAGACGATGAGGGTCGCCACGTCGAGACTCGACGCCGAACCGCCCGGTCCGCTGCGCCCTCCGGTGAGGACGTAGTAGCGCTCGAGACCGGACGGGTCCGTCGGCCGGCGGGGAGCACTCATCCAGAGTGCTCCTCCAGGCGCGGAGTGGTGCCGAGGAGCTCACCCATTCTGCGGGCCAGATCCCTCATCTGATGTCCGAGCAGGCCCTGGTCGAGGCCTTCGCGGGCGAGGACGCCGAGGTACGTCTCCAGTCCGGCGCGGACGACGAAGAGGTGACCGCCGTCGACCTCGATCATCGCCAGCCGCAACTGCCCCGCGTAGGTGGGGAACTGCTCGGCGACCGGCTGGGCCAGGGCCTGCAGGCCGGCCACCACGGCCGCGAAACGGTCCACGTCGTCGGGGTCGTCGGCGCCGTAGGAGGTGATGGCCTTGCCGTCGCTGGAGGCCACGAGGGCGAAGCGGATCTCCTGGATGCTCTCCACCAGATCGCGGAGCGCCCAGCTCACGTCGGTTCCCTGTTGCGTCATGGGGACTAGTCACTCTCTTCGGTGCGGTGCTCTGCGGACTCGCGTACGGCGGACGACTCGCGGTCGTCGGACGCCTCGGGTCCCCCGGAGGTCTCCCGGCCGGCCGTGGCGAACGCGGCCAGGCCGGTGAAGGAGGTGTCCGGCGGGACGGCGGAGACGGTGGTCTCCTCGGTCCGCCCGGTACGTCCGGCCGGTTTCGGCACGGCCGTGCCACTCCGGCTGCTGCGGCGGCGCGGCAGTCCGCCGGGCGTGGTGTCCGGTGCGTCGGCAGGTTCGGCCACGGACTCGGCGGTGACCTGCTCCTGGGCCGGGGCGGCCGGTGCCGTGGCGGACGCGGCGGCCGGCGCGGCCGTGGGCAGCGGACTGAAGTACTTGTGCGGGACCACGACGACCACCGAGGTGCCGAGCCAGGGCGAGTCCGCGAAGGTGACGCGGATGCCGTAGCGGCGGGCGAGGGCGCCGACGACCCGCAGGCCGATGTTGGCGTCCTCGGAGATGCCGCCGAGGCCCGGACCGGCCGCGGTGCCGGCGAGGGCGTCCTCCGCCTCGCGCTTCTTCTCGTCGCTCAGGCCCTTGCCGGAGTCCTGGATCTCGATGCCGACACCGTTCGGCACCTCCTTGCCGGAGACGATCACCGGCTCGGTGGGCGGCGAGTAGCGCGTGGCGTTGTCCAGCAGGTGGGCGAAGACCAGCGTCAGGTGGTCCACCAGGCCGCCGTCGACGCCGAGTTCGGGCAGGTGGCGCACCTCGACGCGGTGGAACTCCTTGATCCGGCCGATGCCGCCGCGGACCACGCTGAGCAGGCGCTGCGGCTCCTGCCACTGCCGGCCCGGCCGGTCGGAACCGCCGAGCACGCCGATGCTGGCGGCGAGACAGTCGGCGGGGCCGATCGCCTGGTCGAGCTCCATCAGGCCGCGCGCGACGGCCGGCAGCCGGCCGTGCTCGCCCTGCATCTCGTGCAGCCGGCCGCGGAGCTTGCTGGTCAGGACGTGGATGCGGTTGCCGACGCTGATCACGGCCTGCTCGGCGGAGGTGGAGCGGTTGAACTCCTCCTCGACGCCGATCAGGGCGGTCCGCAGCACCTTGCGCAGATCGGCCTGGAGTTCGGGAGCGACCTTGGCGCACTGGTTGACGGAGGGCAGCAGGTCGTCGATGGCGTCACCGGCGCGCAGCCGCTTCAGCGCGTCGGGGAGCTGTTCGTTCGCCAGCCTGGCCACCGCGGCCTGCTGGTGGGCGAGTTGCTCCTGCCAGCCGGCGGTCTGCTCGGCGAGCTGCGCCTCGTGGCTGCGGGCCTGCTCGGTGAGCTGCGCCTGATAGCCGTCGGCCTGCTCGGTGAGGCGTCCCTCGTAGCTCTCGGCCTGCTCGCCCAGCCGCGTCTCGTACGCCCGTGACTGATCGGCGAGTTGGGCCTCGTGGGCGGCGCGCTCGGCGGAGTGCTTGCGCTCCAGGCCCGCCACATGCTGCTGCCACTGCTGCGAGTGCTCGGCCTGCGAGGTGCGGAAGCTGCCCTCCGCGCGGCGCAGTTGCGCCTGGGCGCGGATCAGCAGCCGTACGCACACGGAGCTCATCGCGGTCGCCGCGGCTCCGGCGACGGCCGCGGTTAATCGCTCCGAGCTCATGAACGTGGCGGCAACCGTTCCTCCTCCTAAGGCCAGTGGCATCAGCCACCAGCTGTACCAGGCGACAGGGGCCCGCGCCGCCGGGGGCGGAGTGGCGAGTTCCATCTGCATCCTTCGAAGCAACACGATCGAACGGGGGGGTGTGCATAGGGGGGTGTGCAAGGGGACCGCACTCATGAGTACGCACCGTGAGCCGACCCGTCGCGATCGCGTCAACTCGCAGCGCCGGACGGGAGCTTATCTGGTTCCAACCCGAAAGGATCAACCTCAGCGGGTGTGCGAACGTGAGGGTTCAGTCACTCTCCGCCAGGAGGGCGTTAATCGACATATTTCCTTTGCGCGCCCGGCCGGCGCCGGGCGGCGGGCGAGGAGACGGGCGTCAGCCGCGGAAGGCCGGTCCGAGCGGCCGCCTCAGCGTCACGGAGTGCGCGCCGAATCCGTGCCGCTCGCAGAAACGGACCGCGTCCGTGTTCGCCGAGTAGGCGGTCACCTCCGCCTGCTCGGCGCCCCGCCCGGCGGACCGGGCGAGAAAGTCCGAAACCAGACGTGCGCCGGTGAGCCGGGACGATAGGGGGCCCCCGCGCGAGCGCAGCCGAGCGTCAACGTGTCGTCTGGAACGTCCGCCGGTACGTCTGGGGTGACACGCCGATCGCCGTGTGCAGGTGCTGGCGCAGGGACGCGGCTGTGGCGAAGCCGACCTGGCCGGCGATCGTGTCCACGGGGAGGTCGCTGGACTCCAGCAGGTGCCGGGCCCGGGCGACGCGTTGCTGGATCAGCCAACGGCCGGGGCTGAGGCCCACCTCGTCGTTGAAGCGGCGGGCGAAGGTGCGCCGGCTCATCCGGGCGTGGGCCGCGAGGTCGTCGAGGGTCAGCGGTTCGTCGAGGCGTTCGAGGGCCCAGGCGCGGGTGGCGGCCGTGCTCGCGGCGCCGGACTCGGGGACGGGCCGCTCGATGTACTGCGCCTGCCCGCCGTCCCGGAACGGCGGCACCACGCAGCGGCGGGCGACCGTGTTGGCGAGTCGGCTGCCGTGGTCCTTGCGCACCACATGCAGGCAGACGTCGATGCCGGAGGCTGCTCCGGCCGAGGTCAGGACGGGGTCGTCGTCGACGAAGAGCACGTCCGGATCGAGGTCGATGTGCGGGAACCTGCGCCGGAACTCGTCGGCGAGCTGCCAGTGGGTGGTGGCCCTGCGGCCGTCCAGGAGCCCGGCCGCGGCCAGCACGAAGGCGGCGGTGCAGATGGAGACGATGCGGGTGCCGGAACGGATCCGGGCGAGCGCGGCGGCGACCTCGTCCGGGAGGTCGGTGGAGACGGACTCCGGTGCGATGGGCGCGACGACCACGGTGTCCGCCGTGCCCAGGGCCTCGGGGCCGTGTTCGACGGTGACGGTGAAGTCGGCGTTGGTGCGCACCGGGCGGCCGTCGACGGTGCAGGTCAGCACCTCGTACCGGCCGTCGGCGGCGCCGAAGATGCGCGCCGGGATGCCGAGCTCGAAGGGGTAGACACCGTCGAGCGCGAGGACCGCGACCCGGTGCGTCTGCCGATTGCCACTGCCACGCATGGCACGATCCTATCGAAGGTTGGCAATCTTGCCATTCTCCCAGCGGGCCGACCGCGGCAGGCTGGAGCACCATGAGCGATGTGAACACCATGCGAGCCATCAGTCAGGATGTCCTCGGCGGGCCCGAGGTACTGAAGGAAGTGCGGATCGAGCGGCCGGCCCCACGGCCGAACGAGGTCCTGGTCCGGGTGCGGGCCGCCGGCGTCAACCCGACCGACTGGAAGCACCGCGCCTCCGGCGGCTTCCTGGGGCAGCCGCCCTTCGTCCTCGGCTGGGACGTGTCCGGCGTGGTCGAGGCGACCGGGATCGGCGTCGCCCTGTTCAAGCCCGGCGACGAGGTTTTCGGCATGCTGCCGTACCCGTTCGGTCACGGCTCGCACGCCGAGTACGTCACCGGCCCGGCCCGCGCCTTCGCGCTGAAGCCCGCCGGGATCGACCACGCGCAGGCGGGCGCGCTGCCGCTGGTCTCGCTGACCGCGTGGCAGGCGCTGGTGGAGCGGGCGGACGTGCAGCAGGGACAGCGGGTGCTGATCCATGCCGCGGCCGGCGGGGTCGGGCATGTGGCGGTGCAGATCGCCAAGGCCCGGGGCGCGTATGTGATCGGCACGGCGAGCGCGGGCAAGCACGACTTCCTGCGCGAGATCGGCGTGGACGAGGCGATCGACTACCGGACGACCGACTTCGCGGAGGCGGTGCGGGACGTCGACGTCGTACTGGACACCATCGGCGGCGAGACCGCCGTGCGCTCGCTGCACGTGCTGCGCCCCGGCGGGCTCGTGGTCTCGATCCTGCCGGTCGGTTCGGACGACTTCTACGAGGAGGCCGAGCGGCTCGGCGTCCGGGCGGTCCGGATGCTCGTCGACGCCGACCACACCGGCATGAACGCCATCGCCGGGCTCGTCGAGGACGGCCGGCTGCGCGCGACGATCGCGGGCACCTTCCCACTGGCCGAGGCCGCCAAGGCCCACGCGCTCGGCGACACCGGCCGCACCACCGGGAAGCTGGTCCTGCTGGTCGACTGACCGCCGCCTCCTGCCACTCCGCCCTGCCCTGCCCTGCCGGAGCCTTCGAAACACGAATGAACTCAGGCTCAATTTCGATGACATATGTCAATCGAACATGCTGAAATTCATTCTATCGAAGGTAACTTGCAGGGTGGGGCCCGCAGTTGTGGGCTCGTCAGGCCGCTTGGAGGCGAGGTCGTCGTGGGGCAGGAGGCTGCGCCGCTCACCCGGCATCTGCGCGTCCACCAGGAGCGGGGGCACACGGTCCTGGAGTTCCGCGGGGAGATCGACATGCTCTCCGCGGCGGAGATCCTCCCGCACCTGGACGAGGTGACGGCGCGGCCCGCCCCCCGCATCGTGATCGACCTCAACAGGGTCGAGTTCTTCGACGCCTCCGGGTTGCGTCTGCTGTACCGGGCCCGCAGCCGGGTCCTCGCCCACGACGGGCAACTCCACCTCGTCTGCACCCACCCGCTGACCCTGCGCGTCCTGCGGGTCACCGGCCTGTCGCGGCTGCTGCCGCCGCAGCCGACGCTGGACGCGGCCCTCCCGCGGCCCGGGACACCCGCCGTCTGACTGGACGGCGCTCCCCCTCATCAGTCGTACATCGGTCAACCATGCGGTGCGGCAAGGGATTTGAGGGGCATGTGGACAGGAGGAAGGAGGACCGTCGCCATGACGACTTCCATCAAGCGCCTCCCCCGGCGCCTGCCCCGCTGGGCGAAGGTCGTGAGCGCCGTCGTGCTGGTGCTCGTCGTGCTGTTCGCCGGGATCCGGCTGAGCGTGCTGCCGGGACTGAGAGACCTGTTCGGCACCGAGACGCATGACCGCTCGGGTCCGGCCCTGCTCAAGTCGATCCAGGACATCAGCCGTTACGACGCCGCCTCCGGCAACTTCCAGGTCGTCGTCGATCTGGAGAAGGACACCAAGTACCTGCCCGACGCGATTCGCGGCACCCGGACCCTGTACGTCGGCGCGGGCACCGTCGACGCCTATGTCGACCTCGGCAGGATCGGCGAGGACGACGTGACGGTCGACGAGGACCGTACGTCCGCCACGCTCCGGCTGCCGCACGCGGCACTCGGCGAACCCGCCCTCGACACCGACCGCTCCTACGCCGTGTCCAAGCAGCGCGGTCTGCTCGACCGGCTGGGCGATCTGTTTTCGGACAACCCGAACAGCGAACAGGCCGTGCAGCAGCTCGCGGTGCGGCACATCCGTGCCGCGGCGAAGGAGAGCGAGCTCACCGAGCGGGCCGAGTCCAACACCACCGGCATGCTGGAAGGCCTGCTGGGCTCCCTCGGCTTCAAGGAGGTGCGGGTCACCTACGGAACCTGATCAGGTGGCCGGGACGCCGGGCAGGGTGAGCACGCCGAGCAGCGTGGCGCCCACCAGCAGCCAGGCCACGTAGTCCCCGACGTGCCCGGACTGCAGGCGCCGCAGGGGCAGCGCCCAGTCCGGGGCGGCGAGCAGCTTCGGGCGGGTGACGGCCACGGCGGCCAGGCCCACGGCCAGCAGGGTCGACACGAAACCCAGCAGGATGCCGAGCGGTGTCCAGTGCACGGCGACGACGGCCCCGCCGGAGCCGGCCTCGTTCACGGAATACGCCACCATGTCGCCGAAGCCGGGGGTCGCCCCGACGGCAAGGGCTCCCGCGAGCAGCAGCGCCGGGACGGCCGTCATGGTGTCGGGCACGAAACCGATCCGTCCACGGGTCTCGGGCTCCTCCCCGGAGCCGGTCGTCTCGTACTCCCCCGCCTCCGGCGGCGGGGGCCCGAGGCCGAGGAACACACGCGCGGCTACCCGCAGTACCGCGCCCGCCGTGACCGCCGAGGCGAGCACGTACAGCACGGCGAGCGGGCCGCCCGCGGCCTCCTCCGTGACCGACTTGCCGAGTGCCGTGCCGAACGGCGGCAGCCCGGCGAGGCCCAGGGCGCCGACCGCGAACAGCACGGCGACACCGCGCAGTTGCCGGGCTCGCCCGTGCAGGGTGTGCTCGTCGACGGTGCCGTGGCGGTCGAGCAGGATGCCGGTGCAGGCGAACAGCGCGGCCTTCACACCGGCGTGGCCGAGGACGTACAGGGCGACTCCGTCGTCCGCCTCCGGGGTCAGCACGCCGATGCCGATCAGGAACAGACCGGTGTGGGCGACGGTCGAGTAGGCGAGCAGGCGTTTGATGTGCCGCTGGTACCAGCACATCACGGCGCCGACGGCCGCCGTCAGCGCGCCCACCGCGACGAGGACCCGTTCCAGGTCGGCCGCCGGGATTGCGCCGGGACCGGCGAACACGGTCCCGTACACCCGCCAGACGCCGTAGACGCCGAGTTCGACCATGACGCCCGACAGCAGCATGCACACCGGGGTCGGGGCGACGGCGTGGGCGTCCGGCAGCCAGAAGTGGAAGGGCACGGCGGCGGCCTTGACCAGCAGCCCGGTCAGGACGAGGACGAAGCCCGCGAGGACCAGCGCATCGGGCCCGCCGTGCGCGTCCAGTCCGCGGCCGATCTGCACCATGGCCAGCTCACCGGTGCGCGCATACAGCAGCCCGATGCCCATCAGCATGGTGTACGCGCCCAGGGAGTTGACGACGCCGAAGGTCAGCGCACCCTGCACGGCCCTGGCCTCCTCGACGCGGTAGCCGGTGAGCGCGTACGCCACGACGCTCATCAGCTCGAAGAAGACGAACGCGTTGAACAGGTCGCCGGTGATCGCGAAGCCGCACATGCCGGCCTGGAACACCAGCATGAGCGCGGGATAGGAGCCGGCGTGCCGGCGGGGCGGTTCGTCGAAGTAGTGCCAGGAGTACACCAGGGCGGCGAGCGTGAGCAGCGAGGCGAGCGCGGCCATGCCGAGGCCGGGTCCGTCGCCGACCAGGACGATGCCGACGCTCTGCCCGTTCACCGGCGTCCAGCCGCCGACCCATTCGGTCCTGGGCGGCGAGGAGTTGAGCAGCAGCAGGACGGCGAGCGCGGCGGTGCCCCCGGCGACCAGGCAGCCGGCCGTCTCGGCGACGACGCGGGGCAGCCTGCGGCCCGCGGCGACCAGCGCGGCGGCGCCTAGCAGAGGGACGGCGACGAGGAGCGGCAGCAGGTGGTGCATCAGCCGCGCAGCTCGGAGAGCTTGTCGGGGTCGACCGTGCCGTGCCGCTTGGCGGTCTGCATGACCAGCGCGAGCAGCAGGGCGGTGACGGTGGCGCCGACGACCACGTCGGTGAGGGCGAGTGCCTGGACGACCGGGTCGACGACCGGACGGGAGCCGGGCTCGGTGTCGGAGTACACCGGAGCGGTGGCACCGTCGCGGTAGCCGACGGCCACCAGCAGCACGTACGTGGCGGCCTGGCAGACGGACAGACAGCCGACGGCGTGGATCAGATTGCGGCTGGTGGCCAGCCCGTGGCAGCCGGCCAGGAAGACCCAGGCGGCGACCAGGTACGGCAGTACGTCCATCACAGCGGCCTCACGTCCTCGTTCTCCTCCTCGATCTCGACGGCCTGGTCCAGGAAGCGGGCGAGCAGGACGACGACCGCGCAGGCGACCTCCATGCCGATGGCCGCGTTCAGCAGCGGCACGGTGCCGCCGGAGGACAGCGTGTTGAACGTGCCGTACGGCAGCAGGGTGTTGGCGAGGAAGGCGGTGCCCGCGAGGACACCCGCGAGGCCCAGGACGAGGTAGGCACAGGCGGCGGCCGCGTCGCCGACCTCGTACAGGCCGACCGGCCGGATGCGTTCCAGGGCGCGGTAGTCGGCGCCGAGGTAGAGCAGATGCAGGGCGGTCGCGGCGACCACGCCGCCCTGGAAGCCGCCGCCGGGGCTGAGCTGGCCGTGTGCGATGACGTAGAGGCCGGTGAGCAGGGCGACGGGCAGGACGATCAGGGCGTAGCGGCGTACCGGCGGGTCCACGTCGGCGGGTTCGGGCCGGGCGCGGTGTTCGTCGCGGGTCTGGCGGAGCAGGACGACGCAGCCCAGCACGGCGGCGAACAGGATGCTCAGCTCGCCGAGGGTGTCGAAGGCGCGCTGGTCGAAGTTGACGGAGGCGATGGTGTTGGCGGTGTGCCGGTCGAGGGACTCGCGCACGGCCCGGTCGCCGTACGGGTGCCTCTCGCCGCCGAAGTCCGGCATCTGCAGGCAGGCGGCGACGAACAGCGCGGCGAGTCCCGCGCCGCCGACGGCCACGAGCCACAGCCGGGCGCGCCGGTTCACCTCGCCCGCCCCTTCTGCTGTGCGCGCCGCCTGGCCTTGCGGACGGTGAGCAGCAGCAACAGCGGTGTGACGGCGGAGCCGACGGCCAGTTGCGACAGGCCGACGTCGGGCGCCTGGAGCGCCGTGAACAGCACGGCGAGCACGACGCCGAGGACGGACAGGACGAGGGCCTGGCGCACCGGGTCGCGGACCGCGACGGCGAGGGTCGCGCCGGCGGCCACGAGCAGCAGCGCGATGACGACGACCGCGTCAGCCACGGCGGACCTCCCGGAATCCGCCGGCGGCCGCGCGTGCGGCGACGAGGTTCCCGCCGATCAGCAGCGCCCCGGTCATCAGGAGCTTGACCGTCTGGCGGCCGGGCCCGGTCGCCGCGCACAGCGCCAGGACGACGGTCGCGCCGAGGCCGGCGGCCGCCCAGGTCGGCCACCGGGCGGGCGGTGGGTCGTCGGCCAGTTCGCCGGCCAGCAGCCGCGCGAACACGAGGGTGCCGACGGGGCCCAGGACGGCGAGGACCAGCGCGAGGTCGACGTACGACGGACGGTCGTAGCCCTGGGAGAGCAGCAGCAGACCGGGGCAGGCGAGGGCGGTGGACAGGTTCTGGGCCGCGACGCGGTGGCTGAGCGGTCCCGTGGCCACGCCCCACAGGGTGGCCGCCAGACCGACACCGAGCGTGACGGCCGCCGCGAGTGTCCAGCCGTTCACGATCCGGTCACCGCCCGTCGCGCGGCGCGTGCCGCGAGGGCGGACACGCCGGCGGAGCCCGCGCCCACGGCGAGCTCCAGGGTGTCGACCGCACTGACGAGGACCAGCCACAACCCGGTGAGCGCCACCCACCAGGCCAGTACCTCGGCCACCACGAGCAGAGTCGTACGCCGGGTCATGGGCGGCCACCTCCGCGGCTCGTCGTGTCACGCTGTGTCATCACGCCGTGTCATCAAAGCATCAGCCCGGGTGGAGGCACGGGCGGCGCGCGCGGGTCTCCGGCGGAGTGCCCTGGCTGCAGGGGGCGAAACCACGGCGGTGGGTCGCGGCATCGTTGTCGGTGTCCGGGGTAACCGCCTTACAGAGATGGGAAGTTGAAGACTGGAGGACCAAATGGCCCGTGCAGCCTTGCTGTCCCGCATCCTGTCGCGCCCGCGCCCTGCCAAGCCGCCCGCCAAGCCCCCCGCCCGGAAGGCACGCGCACCGCGGCGGCTGCTTCCCCTGATCGGCCGCGCACTGGCGATGGCGTGCGCCTTCGCCGTCATGGTGGCCTTCGCGGTCGTGCTGGCCCGGGTGACCTTGCAGCCCTCCCCCGCCTCCGAGGCGCTGACGCACAGCAATCTGCGGCCGGGCCGCTCCCTCCAGGCCTATCTGGACCAGCCGGCGCTGCGTGACGCGATCCGGCAGATCGGCGGCAATCTGCTGCTCGGGGTGCCCTTCGGGGTGCTGGTGCCGGTGCTTGCGCCGCGGGCCCGGGGGATCCTGCGCGTGCTGCTGCTCACCGCGGCCGTCATGCTCCTGGTCGAGCTGGCCCAGGGGGCGATGGTCACGGGCCGCGCCTTCGACATCGACGACGTCATCCTCAACACCGTGGGAGCACTGGCGGGCTATCTGCTGCTGGGGCGTCGGCTGGGCCGGGCGGTGCATGTACGCCGCTGAGGCCGAGCCTCAACTATTGGTCTGTACCTGGGTATTGACGGCCCCTTACCTCACCTCTTAAATCAAGGTGACCCCTTCACCCCCCACCTCAGTCGGCGCAGCCGCACCCCGAGGCGCCGTACGGAAGGGAGAACTCTTGTCCTCGCCACGCCTGCTCCGCAGCTGTCTGCTCGCCGCGCTGTCCGCCGTACTCGTCGCGTCCGCCGCGATCGCCCCCGCCCGGGCAGAGCCTGCGGGCGTCCGGGCGGTGACCTTCTCCGACACGTTCGACGGCCCCGCCGGGGCAGCGGTCGACTCCTCCAAGTGGCAGATCGAGACCGGCGACAACGTCAACAACCACGAACGGCAGTACTACACACCCGGCACCGACAACGCCGCCCTCGACGGACAGGGCCATCTGGTCATCACGGCCCGCCGCGAGAACCCGAACAACTATCAGTGCTGGTACGGCCGTTGCGAGTACACCTCGGCCCGGCTGAACACCGCGGGGAAGTTCACCGCGCAGTACGGGCACGTCGAGGCCCGGATGAAGGTCCCGCGCGGGCAGGGCATGTGGCCGGCGTTCTGGATGCTCGGCAACGACCTGGGCGACGTCGGCTGGCCGGACTCGGGCGAGATCGACATCATGGAGAACGTCGGCTACGAGCCCTCGACGGTCCACGGCACGATCCACGGCCCGGGCTACTTCGGCTCGGGCGGCATCGGCGCCACCTACTCCCTGCCGAACGGCCAGGCCTTCGCGGACGGCTTCCACACCTTCGCCGTCGACTGGGCACCCGACTCGATCACCTGGTCCGTGGACGGGAACGTCTACCAGCGCCGGACCCCCGCCGACCTGGGCGGAAGGACCTGGGTGTTCAACAAGCCGTTCTTCCTGATCATGAACCTGGCGGTGGGCGGCTACTGGCCCGGCGACCCGGACGGCTCCACGGTCTTCCCGCAGCAGCTCGTGGTGGACCATGTGTCGGTGACGACCAGCGACACCGCGACCGGCGTGGCGATCAGAGGGCTGGCCGGCAAGTGCGTGGACGTCGCCGGGGCGAGCTCCGCCAACGGCACCCCCGTACAGCTGTACGACTGCAACGGCTCCGCCGCGCAGCAGTGGACCGTCGGCTCGGACGGGACGATCCGGGCGCTCGGCAAGTGCCTGGACGTCACCGGCCACGGCACCGCGGACGGCTCGACCGTGCAGCTGTGGGACTGCACGGGAAGCGCGAACCAGCGATGGGTCGTCACCGCGGCGCGCGACATCGTCAATCCGCAGGCCGACAAGTGTCTCGACGTCACCGGCAACAGCTCGGCCAACGGCACCCGGTTGCAGATCTGGACCTGCACGGGCGGCGCCAACCAGAAGTGGACGGTCGGCTGAGCCCCTTCGGCCCTAGCGCGGCTTCCACGTGAACTTGTCGCCGCCCACCCACCGCACCACCTCCGGATCGTCGAGGTCGTGGACCGTGATGCCGAACGCGGCGGCGGTCTCCAGGACGTCGGTGACGGCCCGCGCCGCCCCGACCACTTCACCGTCTATCTCCACGATGCGGAAGGGCGGCCTGCCGGGCTGAACGCCGAGCACCAGGATCCGCGGATGGGAGATGTGGGGGCTCGCGATTTCGGTCATGACATCGAGCGTAAGACGGATCCGGCCATCGCGACCCTCGTGTCTCGCTCGGTGCCCGGCTCGTGGACCGCCGGTGGTCGGCTGCCCGCCGCCGTGCGGCCCCCGCGGCGCTGGGGAACCCTGGAGGGGACTGCGGAGGAGGTGGCGATGGATCCCGTCGAGGCCCTGGACCGGATCGCCTTCCTGCTGGAGCGGTCCCTGGCTCCGACGTACCGCGTCCGTGCCTTCCGCAGCGCGGCGCGGGTGCTGAAGGCGCTGCCGGAGGACGAGGTGCGCGAGCGGGCCGCCGCCGGGTCGCTGGAGTCCCTCAAGGGAATCGGCCCGAAGACCGCACAGGTGGTGCGGGAGGCGCTGGCCGGGCAGGTGCCCGGCTATCTGGAGCAGCTGGAGGACGAGACGGACCGGGTCGACCCGCGGGTCCGGGGCGGTGAGGGGCTGCGGGCGCGGCTGCGCGGGGACTGCCATGTGCACTCCGACTGGTCGGACGGCGGCAGTCCGATCGACGAGATGGGCCGGGCCGCGGCGGCGCTCGGACACGAGTGGACGGCGCTCACCGACCACTCGCCACGGCTGACCGTGGCCCGCGGGCTGTCCGCCGACCGGCTGCGCGAACAGCTGGACGTGGTGGCGGACCTCAACCGGACCTGGGCTCCGTTCCGGCTGCTGACCGGCATCGAGTGCGACATCCTCGAGGACGGCTCGCTCGACCAGGAGCCGGAGCTGCTCGAGCGGCTCGACGTCGTGGTGGTGTCCGTGCACTCCAAGCTGCGTATGGATGCCCGCTCGATGACCCGCCGCATGGTGACCGCCGTACGCAGTCCGCAGGCGGATGTCCTCGGCCACTGCACCGGGCGGCTGGTGACCGGGCGGGGACGGCCGGAGTCGGAGTTCGACGCCGACGAGGTGTTCGCGGCGTGCGCCGAGTCGGGCACGGCGGTGGAGATCAACAGCCGCCCGGAGCGGCTCGACCCGCCCCGTCGGCTGCTGCGCCGGGCCGTGGCGGCCGGCGTTCTCTTCGCGATCGACACCGACGCGCACGCCCCGGGGCAGCTGGACTGGCAGATCCACGGCTGCGCGCGGGCGGAGGAGTGCGGGGTGCCCGCGGAACGGTTGGTGACGACGTGGTCGGCCGACGAGCTGCTGGCCTGGACGCGGGAGGGGCGGGTTCCGGCCGGGGCGGGGTGATCCATACCGGGACGGCTTGGCGGGACCGCCGCGTGGTACTCGTGCGGCTGATGAGGCAGAGCGGAAGGGACTGGCCATGGATCGCGCGGCCGTGTTCGACGTCGACGGGACGCTCGTCGACACCAACCACCTGCATGTCGCGACCTGCTGGGAAGCCTTCCGGCAGGCAGGGCACCGGATACCGATGCACGCCATCCACCGCGCGGTGGGCCTGAGTGCCTCCGACCTGATCGCGCACCTGCTCGGCGACGACCGGGACAAGGAGCGCGACGACGAGCTCAGCACCGCGCACAAGGTCCTCTACGGTCAGTACTTCGACCGGCTGCCCGCACTGCCCGACGCCGGTCGGCTGCTGCGCCGGGACATGCGGGCGAGCAGCAGGGCCGGGGTGCGCTGCGTAGGCGTGCTCTGCGGCGGGATCCCGGGGGCCGACCTGTAGGAGTCCGGGGCTGACGCGATCTACGACGGCCCCGCCCATCTGCCCGCCTCCCTGCCGGACGGCGCGCTGAGCTGAACCGTCGCCGGGGGGTGACACATCACCGCGCTGCGCGGCGCCGGGCGGAACACCCGGGGGTGCCCGCCCGTTGAACACGCCGTGCGTGCGGATGGGACAGTGTCCCCGGGCCCACCTTTTGCCCACAGGGACGATCGTTCGGCTGAAGCCCTGTGGAGCGTCTCTGATTGGCTTAGTGGCCCTGGGCATTGCCCAGGGGCGTGAGCCAATCGTCTTCGTGCCCTGGTGCTGAACGGCTGGAGCCGTCAGCCCGCGTGGCACGTCCCTCCGGACGCTGGTCGGCCAGGTCTCACGACCTCACCGAGGAGGGTGCCCGACGTCGCCTGGGCGCCGGGCGTGCGCGTGACACTCTGCCACAGGATCACTACGTTTCGCTAATCCGACTGATGAGCCTTTCGCCGAGAGGCGACCGCCATCCGTGCCCACCACATGGCCGCCCCGGCCGGAATCCCCCGTCCGGTCGGGGCTTTCCCCTGCGTGCGCATTGCTGCGTATGCGCTCACGCGTCCGGGTACTCGGTCCCTCGCGGCGGAGTACGCCCGAGAGGAGCCGAACGTGAGCAACGCAGCGGGCAACAGGATCGTAGTCACCGGCGCCACCGGCAACGTCGGCACCAGTGTCGTACGCCTTCTCTCGGAGGACCCGCAGGTCGGGTCCGTGCTGGGGCTGGCGCGTCGGCTTCCCGAGTGGCAGCCGCCGAAGACCGACTGGTCGGCGGTCGACATCGCGTACGAACAGGTCGACCTCGTCAGGGAGTTCCTGGGCGCCGACGCCGTGATCCATCTGGCCTGGGCCTTCCAGCCGACGCACGATCCGGCCACGACCTGGCGCACGAACGTGCTCGGCGGCATCCGGGTCTTCGACGCGGTCGCCGCGGCGGGCGTGCCGACGCTGGTCCACGCCTCCTCGGTGGGCGCCTACTCGCCGGGGCCCAAGGACGACGCCGTGGACGAGTCGTGGCCGACACACGGCTGGCCGGACGCCGCGTACTGCCGGGAGAAGGCCTATCTGGAACGCACCCTCGACACGTTCGAGCGCGAGCACCCCGGGATCCGGGTGGTGCGGATGCGGCCCGCCTTCCTGTTCAAACGCGAGTCGGCGAGCGAGCAGCGCCGGATCTTCGGCGGGAAGTTCCTTCCCGGGCCGCTGGCCCGTCCCGAGTTGCTGCCGTTCCTGCCCGACGTTCCCGGGCTGCGCGTGCAGGCGCTGCACACCGACGACGCGGCCAGGGCGTATCTGCTCGCGGTGGGCTCGGACGCCCGGGGCGCCTTCAATCTCGCGGCCGAGCCGCCGGTCGACGCGGCACTGCTGGGCAAGCTGCTCGGGAGCCGCCCGGTACGGCTCCCCCGGACCGCGGCCCGCTCGGCGATCGCCGCCGCGTGGGGACTGCATCTGCTGCCGGCCTCCCCGCACCTTTTCGACGCCGTCGTCCGGCTGCCGCTCATGGACTGCAACCGCGCCCACACCGAACTCGGCTGGCAGCCGGAGTACACGGCGACCGAGGTGATCGAGGAGTTCCTGCAGGGGCTGCAGCAGGGGGCGGGGGCACCGACGGAACCGATGCGGGGTCGCAAGGTCGGCTGACGCACGCGCGGCGCGGTCAGGCCGGCGACTCGTCCGGTGCCGGGTGCTCGGGGTGCACGGTGGCCGAGTGCGGGGCACCCTGTCTGCCCGTCCCCGCCTCGTCCGTGTCGGGGACATCGGTGGCCGGCTCCTCGGTCTCGGCCTCGTCCGTCTCGTCGCTGCCGCGGTCCGTTGCGGGGGTGGGCACCTCCCAGGGGTCCTCCTCGCCTTCGCGGGCCTGCTGGTCGGGCAGGTCCCTGGACACCGGGTCGGGGCTGCGGCCGGGTTCCTCGTGTCGATGGTGGCTCACGACGGGCTCCCTTCGTGTCGTCCCCAGGCACACGCGAGTACCGCCGGCCATGGCGACGAAACCGCATGTCGCGCAGAGCCGGCGCTCAGTGCGGCGCCCGTTCCGCCCCGCCATATGGCTCTCCCGACCCCAGTCCGACCTGCCTCCGGGAAATCCAGTGGCTGCCCCGCGTCGAAGCTACCTAACCTAGGCCAGTACCTAGGACCCCTAGTTTTTTGGCGAAAGCCCGGGAGACGCCATGCGATCGCTCACCGAGCAGGACATCCGCACTTCTTTCATCAACTGTTCCAAGGGAGAGGCCAAACGTCTGGCCGTCCCGCGTGACCTCGGCGAACGCCCCTGGGACGACCTGGATTTCCTCGGCTGGCGAGATCCCGGCGCACCCGACCGCAGTTATCTGGTCGCCGAGCGGGAGGGACGGCTCGTCGGAGTGACCCTTCGGTTCCCGCCCCCGCAGCGCGGTTACCTGCACCGCAGCATGTGCTCGCTCTGTCTGACGACGCATCCGCGGGGCGGCGTGTCGTTGATGACGGCCCGCAAAGCGGGCGCGGCGGGCCGCGAGGGGAACTCCGTCGGTGTCTACATGTGCACCGACCTCGCCTGCTCCCTCTACGTGCGGGGCAAGAAGGTCCCGGAATCCGGGGCCCGCTTCGAGGAGAGCCTCACCCTGGAGGAACAGGTCGCCCGGACGACGGACAATCTGTCCGCCTTCCTCGACAAGCTGCACGTCTGACGCTCGATACGTTCGATGCCTGTGGGAAAGGGAACAGGCCAAGGCATGCGAGTTGTACGAGAGTGGTCGACACCCCTCGTGCGGTCCGTGCGGAAGGCCCTCCGGGATCCCGTGGTCGTACAGGCGCTGCGGTCGGCGGCCGCGGCGACGGTCGCGTATGTCATCGCGCTGCGCCTGAGCCCCGAGGCGGCACCGCTCACCGCTCCGCTGACCGCGCTGCTGGTCGTCCAGGTCACCCTGTACGCCACCCTCACCAACGGCATCCGCCGGGTGAACTCGGTGGTGGCCGGGGTCCTGGTCGCCATCGCCTTCAGCCTCCTGGTCGGCCTGACCTGGTGGAGCCTCGCGCTGCTGATCATCGCCGCGCTGGGGGTCGGGCATCTGGTGCGGGTGGACGAGTACGTCCCCGAGGTGGCGATCAGCGCGATGCTGGTCCTCGGGGTCACCACCGTCGGTGACACCGCGTGGGCGCGGATCCTGGAGACGCTGATCGGCGCGGTGGTCGGTCTCGCCTGCAATGTGCTGTTGCCACCGCCGGTGTGGGTGGGCGAGGCGGGGGCGTCGATCGACGGGCTGGCCCGCCGGATGCGGCAGTTGATGCTGCATGTCGGCGAGGAGGCCGCGGGCCGCACCCCCGTCGAACGCGCGGCCGAACGGCTGCACGAGGCGCGGCGGCTGGACCACGACATCGTGCAGGTGGACGCGGCGCTGCGGCAGGCCGAGGACAGTCTGCGGCTCAATCCGCGGGTGCGTGAGGGTCTGCTGCACCGCGTGGTGCTGCGCACCGGTCTGGACACGCTGGAGATCTGCACCGTCGTCCTGCGGGTCCTCGCCCGCACCCTCACCGACCTCGCGAAGGAACGCGAACCGGAGCCGCTGTTCGAGAAGGAGGCGGGTGCCGTCGTAGAGCAGCTGCTGTCCGAGATCGCCGACGCCGTGGTGAGCTTCGCGGTGCTGGTCACCACGCATGTCAGCGTCAGCGCCGAGTCGGCGGAGGCGCGACTGACCAACGAGCTGCGTACGGCGGCGGGCAGCCGGGACAAGCTGGCCCAGCTGCTCCTGGACGAGGTCCGGCGCGATCCCCACCAGTGGCAGCTGTACGGCGCTGTACTGACCGAGGTCAACCGCATCCTCGATGAACTCGACACCGAGCACCGCACCCGCCGCCTGCTGGAGGAGCTGGACCGCCACACCCGGGAGCAGCGCGAACGCCTGCCGAGGCTCACCCGGCTGCGTGAGCGCATGGGTGTTCAGGAGCGGCTGTGGCGGAACCGTACCGGGATGAGCGGGCGTTCTTGGTGAGGGAGTGCCGGGACGGGGCCGGCACCGGATGCGAGGGAGCGGGCAGATGGCCGACACCACCGTGCGGATCGACGGGAACACTCTGCGATTGCCGGGCGGCGTGGCGGTGCGGTTCATCCGCACGCTGCGGCTGCCCGAGACGGGCACGCATCCGCTGCCGCCGGGGCTCGGCGAGTTCCCGATCCGACGGGTGGCGGATTACCAGGAGACGGTGCCCGACCAGTGGCGGGCGCGCGGCGGCGTGATGCTGCCGGTGTATCTGCGCGAGGCCATGTGGCTGAGCTTCGCGGGCACGACCGAACCCGCCGCTCTGCAGGTCGGGGTGGGCAAGGTGTGCGCGGTCTCGGGAAAGCCGTGGAGCGACCGGCTCGCCCGCGATCCGCAGAACTACGTCGTGCTGCCGCGGCAGCCGTGGCTGGACGGCATCAACTCCGGGAAGGGCACGGTCCGCCAGTTCGTGGCGGTGCCGCTGGGCGTCGGGGCGACCGTGGAGGGCCAGGTCACGGGCGAGGAGGTCTGGGGCGGCGTACAGCTGCAGTCGTTCCCGCTGAACGGCGACGCGCTGGCCATCTGGCGCGAGCAGGAGCGGCGCCGTGCGGAGCAGGCGCGGGCCATGCCCCTGTCCGCCCCGGGCTACGGGGCCGCGCCGCCCGCTCCGGGCGCGATGCCGGCCCCCGCGGCGGCACCTGCGGGCGGTCGTCCCCGGGCCGCCGCGGCGATGGGGCTGGGGGTCGGCGGCTCGATGCGCCAGGAGGTCTACCGGGACGAGCGTCCGCTGTCGGACTGGTCCGAGGAGCCCGCGGGGCGGGTCTTCGTGCATCTGGTGACGCCGCCGGAGTGGCGCCGCATCACGGGCGAGGCTCCCCCGCCGTCGCCTGTGGACCGGGCGGCGTACACCCGTGCGGGACTGCCGTGGTACGAGTACTACGACGAGGACGCCCAGGACCTCGCCCCCACCGACGCCCTAGGCCAGG
Organism: Streptomyces flavusporus; assembly: GCF_046267975.1. Taxonomy (NCBI): domain Bacteria; kingdom Bacillati; phylum Actinomycetota; class Actinomycetes; order Kitasatosporales; family Streptomycetaceae; genus Streptomyces; species Streptomyces flavusporus. Next base: position 653,436 of record NZ_CP176503.1, read on the forward strand.
TGAAGCCGGTCGGCGACTGGCTCGGCGACGACCACGAGCCCTGGCAGAACCCGGCCCCGTACCAGGTGAAACCGCTGGGGGACGCGCAGGGCAAGCCGGTCGAGGACGGCGACTGGTAGCCCCGCCGTCGTTGCGCTGTGTGCAACCGGCATTGCTGTTCTTGCACTTGACGGGTGATCCGCGCCAAGGTGGCTGTCACGACAGGGCCAACCGATGATCTGAGGTGCGGGAATGGACAGGGGTGCGCGGGTGTCGCGCGGCGGCTGGAGCAGGCGGCGCCTGGTCGGGGCTCTGGCGGTGGCGGCGCTGCCGGCGTCGGCCGCCTGCGGAAGCACACCGGCGGACGAGGCCCCCGAGAGGTCACCGGGCGGTTCCGGACAGGCCTCGCCCGAGCCGTCCCCCGGGCCCCGCCCGCTCCACCTCGGCACCTACACCTCCGTCGACGGCGGCGGCACGGGCATCGGCCTGGCCACCTACGATCCGGCGACCGGCCGCGTCACCGGCGCCGGAACCCTCACCGGCGTCGGCGATCCGTCGTATCTCGCGGTGCACCCGGACGGCCGCACCCTGTACGCGGTCAGCGAGCGCGAGGACGGCGCCGTGACCGCCGTCCGGCTGTCCGACCGCAAGATCCTCGGCAGCCGCAGCACCGGCGGCGCTGGCCCCTGCCATCTCTCCGTGCACCCGAGCGGACGGTGGCTGCTCAGCGCCAACTACACCTCCGGCAGCGTGGCCGTGCACCCGATCGACGCCTCGGGCGCGCTCGGCGAGCGCACCGACCTGGTCACGCACTCCACTCCGGCACCGGGGCCGGGCCAGGAGGGCCCGCACGCCCACCAGATCGTCACCAGCCCGGACGGCCGCCATGTTCTCGCGGTCGACCTCGGCACGGACACCGTCTACACCTACCGCCTCGACCAGCGCAGGGGCACGCTCCGCGAGGTGTCGCAGGCCCGCACGCGGCCGGGCGCCGGGCCGCGCCACCTCACCTTCCACCCCGGGGGGCGGCACGCCTATCTGGCCAACGAGGTCGACGACACGGTCGCGGTCTGCGCCTACGACCCGGCGACCGGACGGCTGACCGTCGGCGAGGCCCAGTCCACGGGGGCGGGCGAGGGCACCAACTATCCGGCGCAGATCCTCGTCACCGCGGACGGCTCGTACGCGTATCTCGCCAACCGGGGCCACAACAGCCTCGCGCGCTACGCGGTGGAGACCGACGGCGCCCGGCTGCGGCTGCTGGACACGGTTCCGGTGGCGGGTGACTTCCCGCGGCAGATCGCCTTCTCGCCGGACGGCGCACTGCTGTTCACGGCGAACCAGAGGTCCGGCACCGTCAGCGTCTTCCGCGTGAACGCGGACAACGGTGAACTACGGCTCGCGGGCGAGCCGTTCACCTCACCCGTCGCCGTCTGTGCGCTGCCGCTGTAGGGCGCGGGGGCAGGAGGCGGCGCTCGCCTGCGCGAGCAGCACGTGCATGCGCTCGGTGAGCTGGGCGACGCCGTCGGCGGGCGTGTGGAAGGGCAGCCGTACATCGCCGTGGGCGCGGCGGCGCTCGATCCGCAGCGTCAGTCCGTGCCGGTCGACGGCGAGCGGCTGGACGCGCACCACGCCGTGCAGGCTGCCCGGTTCGACGAGGCGGGTGAGGCGCTCGACCGCGTCGGGGTGGGCGTCGGCGAGGTGGGTCAGCAGCCGGGCCTCGGCGGTGGCCAGCGGGTCGGGTGAGGCGGCGGCGAACTCGTCGAGGTCGACGACCACCGCGCCGGACGTCTGCCGCAGCACCACCCGGGTGGCCCGGAAGGCCAGGTGGCCCTCCTCGATGGCGAACCAGCCGGCCAGCCACAGCCGGGCCCGGATGCGGTTGCGCATCGGGACGGGCGCGACGTCGGCGAACTCCAGGACGGCGGACGGCTCCCCGCGGGGCGCGCAGATCGTGGCCGCGAGCAGGGCGCTGTCCTCGGGCACCTGTAGGATCACCCGCCCGTCCTCGGCCACGCTGTGCGCGCCGACGAGTTCCTCGCGGACGCCCTCCGTGGTCACCGCGCACGACCACGAGATGGCGAGCACCGATCGGGCCCGTTCCGCCGTGGCGGGCACGGCCGCCCAGGCGTGGCTGTCACCCATCCCAGTTCCTCCTTAGGTAAGGCTTGCCTAACCTACCGAAGATCCAGGCATACGCCAACCAGGCAGAACCACGGAGTTTGCTGTGCGGCGGGGGCGTCAGCCCCAGTGCGGGGGCCGCTGCACCGATGCCGGCAGCCGGGTGCCCGCCGTCCCACGGGCCGCATTGACCTGCGGCTGGGTCAGGAAGAACGCACCCGTCAGATCGGCGTCCGTGAGGTCGGCGTCGCGCAGGTCCGCGCCGATCAGGTCCGCGCCGATCAGATCGGCGCCGGTCAGGTCGGCGGCGATCAGATAGGCGCCGCGCAGGCTCGCCCCGCGCAGGTCCGCGCCCTTCAGGCGGGCACCGATGAGGTCGGCGCCCCGGCGGTCCTTGTCGACCGCGAAGTCGGCGGACGCGGCGAAGGGCAGGGCGACACAGCACAGCCCGAAGCAGTTCGCGCAGTCGCCGCGCAGGCCGACCAGGTCGGTCGTGTGATCTCGCATGACGAGAAGCCTACGGCCGGAAACTCACCGATGAGTTTCCGGCCCTGTGGGGGTCTCCTCATACAACGGAAAACAAGCTCGGCTACCACTGGAGTACGACCCGACAGAAGCTGGAGCCGTACGACCGAGGAGAGACGACATGTGCAGCCACCGGCCCCCCTGCCCGACCGCCGACAGCCCCGACCACCACGCCGCCGTCATCGTCGCGTCCCATCCCGAACAGGGCTGGAACCTGCTGTGCAACGGCACCATCGCCTTCGACGACACCGGTGAACTCCTCCCCGACGGACGGGTGGTGGCTCCGGACCGCACTCTCGGGCGACTGGCCGTGGCCGCCTGAGCCTCACCCCTTGAGGTCGGGCAGCTCCAGCCGTCCGAGCCGCTCGGGGTCGGCCAGGATGTACGTGCCGGTGATACGGCCCTCGGAGATCGTGACGCCCATGACGGACATCGGCTGCCCTTCGGGCGCGTTGAGCACGCCGACCTCACCGTTGACCAGCACGAACTGGGCGTACTGAGCGAACTGCCGGAAGAGCATGGCCTGTTCGGCGACCGGGCGGGCACCGCGCACCAGCTTCGAGGCCGCCGCGCCGCCGACCAGCGGCCCGGAGTCGGCGCGCAGCTCGATCTCGGGGTCGAGGAGGGCGAGCAGCGCGTCGAAGTCCCCGGCCCGGCAGGCCGCCATGAACGCGTCGAGGAGCTGGCGCTGTCTGCCGAGGTCGGGCTCCGCGGAGGGGGTGGCGCCCCGCACCCGGCGCCGGGCGCGGCTGGCCAGCTGGCGGGTCGCGGCCGGTGTGCGCTCCACGATCTGCGCGATGTCGTCGAAGGGCACGGGGAACATGTCGTGCAGTACGAAGGCCAGCCGCTCGGCGGGCTCCAGGGTCTCCAGCACCACCAGCAGGGCGAGGCCGGCCGAGTCGGCCTGGAGCACCTCCTGTTCCCGGTCGACCTGCGACAGGGGGCCGGATCACGGGATCGGGGACGAAGGTGTCGTCGAGGGGGTCCTCACGGCGCGTGGTGCGCGAGCGCAGCATGTCCAGACAGACCCGGCCGACGACCGTGGTCAGCCAGCCGCCGAGGTTCTGGATGTCGTCCGCGTCGCTGCGGCTCAGTCTCAGCCAGGCCTCCTGGACGGCGTCCTCCGCCTCGGCGAGCGAGCCGAGCATGCGGTAGGCCACCGCGTTCAGATGGCTGCGGTGCTCCTCGAAGCGGTCGGCCAGCATCAGTGCGTTCTGCGTCATCGGGCGAACACCTCGAACGACACCGCCGGCTTGCCGCCGAACCGCTGCCCCGTCTGCTCGGCGTGCGCGGTCAGGAATCCCCGGACATAGGTCTCGGGGTCGTCGGTCAACGCCTCGATGTAGGTGCGGTGTTCGAGCAGCGAGCGCACCGCGCGCTCCAGACCGGGCGTGGCGTCCACGGCGTGCGTGGGCGTGCTGGAGCCGGCGACGGCGACCCAGCGGACGCCGTTCCAGGGCGCGAGTCCCTGCTCGGCGAGTTCGGGGAAGATCCACCGGTTGCCGGCGTCGGCCGCCGCGTCCAGCGTGGCGCGTCCCACCGCGACGTGGTCGGGGGTGTTCCAGGCGACGCCGCCCCAGGTGTCCCGGTGGTTGAGGGTGATGACCAGTTCGGGCCGGTGGCGGCGGATCGCGGCGGCGATGTCACGACGCAGGGCGGTGCCGTACTCGATCACGCCGTCGCGGTGGTCGAGGAACTCCACCTCCGACACGCCGACGACCGCCGCGCTGGCCCGCTGCTCCTGCTCGCGCAGCGGGCCGCACTTCGCGGGCTCCAGGGTGTCGATGCCCGCCTCGCCCCGGGACGCGAGGACGTAGGCGACCTCACGTCCCGCGTCCGTCCACGCGGCGATCGCGGCCGAACAGCCGTACTCCAGGTCGTCCGGGTGCGCCACGACCGCGAGCGCGCGGTGCCAGTCGTCGGGCATGGGCTGGAGTTGCATGATCATCGGATCGCTCATGCCCGCAGACTAGTTCGGAAGGTGGGCGAGGACCTCACATTTCGTCACCCGCCAACCCAACGATCAAGCCTCGACCCGCCGATCACGTGCGGGCCTCGCATCCGGCTGAACCGTCCGCAGTGCGACACCGTGCAGCCCACCGTGCTGTCGCCTCGATCCGGCAACCGAGCGGAGCGTGCCCCGCCGGGGGCCGCGTGCCGTCCCGAATTCCGCTGTGCCGCGCGGCCCGGACCTCGGCCCGCCCCTGTCGAGCCCCGAACCCTCGAACCCGGACAGAACGGAGTGCGAGCTTGCCGACCAATGTGGACTTCACCATCCCCTTCACCGCACCACCATCGGCACCCGAAGCAGTCGGGCAGGCCCGGCGGCGCGGGGTGGACTGGGCTACCGAGCAGGGACTCCTGCAGCCGACCGAGGCCGCGGTCGGCTACTTCCTGGGCCTGAGACTGGCCGATGTCGCGGTCGGGTTCTCTCCCGGGGCCGGAGGGGCCGATCTGGACGTGATGAGCGACCTCATCGTCTGGACCGCGGTCTGTGACGACTTCTTCGACGGACCGGCGGGGGACGGCCCGGACGTCGCGGCCGCCACGGTGTCCACGCTCGTGTCGCTGACCGGCACCGACTGCCACCACCGACGCCAGGGCGCTGGCCGCCGCCACCGCCGACCTGTGGGCTCGCATGCGCGCCCCCATGTCCCAGCGCTGGCAGGTCCGCGCCCGCCACAACTGGGGACGGTTCCTGCGCTCGTTCCTGGCCGAGGCAGCGGCCCGGCGCGCGGGCCGCGTCCCCAGCCTGTCGGACTATCTGGCCCTTCGGCGCGAGACCATGGCGATGTACGTCCATTTGGACGCCGCGGAACACAGCGAAGGGTACGAGGTGCCGGAACGGGTCCTCGCCGACCCGCTGATGCGCCGGCTGAGCGACCTGCAGATCGACATCATCGCCCACTGCAACGACGTGCACTCCGTCGAGCACGAGGAGGCCCGCGGGGACACCCACCACCTGGTGCTCGTCCTCGAACACGGCACCGGCCACCCGCGGGAACAGGTCATCGAGGAGATCCGCCACCGGGTCCACGAGCGCACCGCGCGGTTCCAGCGTGCCGCGGCCTGCATACCCGCGCTCTGCGACCGGCTGCTCTGCGACCCCGCCGAGCGGCTGAGCATCGGGCGCCATCTCGACGCGATGACCCGCATGGTGCGGGTGACGTACGACTGGTCACTGGCGACGTCACGGTATGCCCAGAGCCACCGAACTCCGCAGACCGCTCAGGCCGTGCCCGGCCTGCGGCCGGAGTACCTCGCGCCGAGCGGCGGGCCCGACGGCACGTCCCTCGCCGGTCCTCGCGCGGGAAGCCGACCATGACCGGCACCCCCACCGACGCTCCCGTCGTGCCGGGCGGTCCGCCGCTGCTCGGCCACGCCCTGGAACTGTTCCACCGGCCCCTGGACTTCCTCACCTCGCTGCAGGACCACGGTGAGGTCGTCGTCTTTCGGCTCGGCACCCGTCCGGCGTACATGGTCACCGACGCCGAGGTCCTCAAGGAGCTGCTGATCACCCGGCACAGCACCTTCGAGAAGGGAGGCGGGTTCTTCGAGTCCGGCATGGAACTGGTGGGCAACGGCCTCGCCTCGTCGAACGGCACGTTCCATCTGCGGCAGCGCCGGATGATGCAACAGGCCTTCCACCACGGCCGGATGAGCGGCTACGCCCAGGCGGCGCTGGGCGCGGCCGACGAGCTCTCCGACACCTGGCGCGAGGGTCAAGTGATCGACCTGGCCCGCGAGTTCAGCGGCCTGACCATGCGAATCCTCGCCAGAACCCTCTTCTCCGACCTCGACCCCGAGAAGGCCGCCGAGATCTGCCGCTGCATGCCTCTCCTGGTGGACGGTGTCGCGCGGCGTGCCTTCCTGCCGGTCGACTTCGTCCACCGCCTGCCCCTGCCGGTCAACCGGCGGGAGGCGGCCGCCATGCGGAGTCTGCACCGGACGGTGGACGGCATCATCGCGGACTACCGGGCCAGCTCCCTCGACCAGAACGACCTGCTCTCGGCGCTGATGCTGGCGCGCGACGAGCACACCGGCGAGGGCATGGGCACCCAGCATATTCACGACGAGATCAGAACGATGATGCTCGCCGGAACGGAGACCTCCGCGACCACTCTGCACTGGGCCTTCGCGCTGATGAGCGCGCACCCCGACGTGGAGGAGCGCGTCCACGCCGAGCTGGCCGAGGTCCTGGGCGGCGACCCGGTGCACCACTCCGACCTGCCCCGGCTGGAGTACCTGGGCCGGGTCGTACAGGAGATCCTGCGCATGTACCCCACCGGCTGGCTCCTCACCCGCCGCACGACCGTCGGGACCAGCCTCGGCGGCTACCGCATCCCCGCGGGCGCGGACGTGTTCTTCAGCCCCTACGCGATCCACCACGACCCCCCGTTCTTTCCCTCCCCCGAGCGCTTCGATCCGGACCGCTGGCTCCCCGAGCGCGCCCGCCATATCCCACGCCACGCGTATCTGCCCTTCGGGGCGGGCGTACGGAAGTGCATCGGCGAGTCACTCGCCTACCGCGAAACCACCCTCGTGCTGGCCACGCTCGCCGGCCGCTGGCGGCTGCGCTCCCTCACCGGTCTCCCGCCCCGCACCACGCTTCGGCCGAAGGAGAAGCGTATGCGTCTGGAAAGGCACACGCGATGACCACGACACCCGACCAACGGACCCACGACGCCGGACCCCGTGGCGGCAGCGCACCCGGCCGGACCGGGCCCACGCCCACGGCGAGCCGGATCTGAAGGCGATGCTGGAGCAGGTGGAGCTGGGCCTGCAGACCTTCCTGGCCCGGGAGAGCAGCCGCTGGCCGAATGCCGGCCGCACCGGCGCGGGGCCCATCGTGGCGGTGGCGGAGCTGATCGCCGCCGGCGGCAAACGCCTGCGGCCCGCCTTCCTCCTCAGCAGCTATCTCGCCGCGGTGGGCCGCCCGGACCCCAACGCCGTGCGGGCGGCAATGGCGCTGGAGTCCTGCACGCCTCGGCACTCATCCAGGACGATGTGATGGACGAGGCGGACCGGCACCGCTCACGGCCGGCCGCCCATGTGCGCTACGCGGACATCCACCGCGAGGGGGGCTGGTCCGGCGACCCCCGACGCTACGGCGAGTCGATGGCGGTGCTCGCGGGCGACCTGGCCTGGACGTACGCCGACTATCTCATGGCCGATCTGTCCCCGGCCGTGACCAGGGAGTGGTTCGAGCTCAGGGCCGAACTGGTCACCGGACAGGCTGTGGACGTCACCGCCGCCGCCGAGCGGCGGCCGGACACCGAAGCGGCCCGGTACATCTCGCTGGTCAAGTCGGGCCGGTACACCGTCCACCGTCCTTTGGTCATCGGGGCTCTACTGGCCGGACGCAGCGATCTGACGGTGGCCTTCCAACGGTACGGGGAGGCACTGGGTGAGGCCTTCCAGCTGCGGGACGATCTCATCGACGCCTTCGGTGACGGTCGGGTCAGCGGCAAACCGGCCGGCCTCGACCTCGTCAGCGGCAAGAGGACGCTGCTGTTGGCGCTGGCGGTGCGTTTCGACGGTGCGTTCCGCGACCTGGTGGAGCGGGGCGAGGCGCAGGCGCTGCGCGAGCGCCTGTCCGGCAGCGCCGCGCACCGGGAGGTCGAGGCGTGGATCAACCAACTGGTGGCGCTGGCCCACGAGACGCTCGCCACTGCCGAGCTGCCGGTCGAGTGGCAACGCCGACTGGCCGCCCTGGCCTGCGAGGTGGCCTACCGGGACAGCTGACAGCCAGGACTGTGAACCAAGGCGCGCGGTGTCCGTGGTTCATGTCGTGGGGCCGCTGCGGCCGGCGCCGTCGGCGGCCTGGTGTCTGAGGCGAAGGAGCCATGCCGTGCAGCATCGCGAAGAGCACCGCCGCCAGGAGGATCCCCCTGAGGAGGAACCGACCGAGTCCGCGGAGGGGGCCGCGGTGAGCGGCTCCACGGTCTCCTCCGAGGCCGCTGAACTGCTCGAAGATGTCGAAGACCTCCTCGATGAGATCGAGAATCCCGAGGAGTTCGTCAAGGGCTTCAGGCAGACTCGAGGACATCGCGTTCTCGGTGGAGACCGGCCGGACCCGTGTGTACGAGACGATCGGCGGCCGGGACCTGGCGGAGTTCGGTCTGATCCAGGTCGCGGCCTACCCGCGTCCCACGGCCACGCTGCTCAGTTCCATTGCGGCGTACTTGGAGCACCGGCGGCGGCCGCCGGTCAACGCGGCGGCGATCAGCGCGCCGACCAAGCTCTACCAGCTGATGGTCCTGGCGCAGAACGGGCTGCCGGTACCCGCCACGTTCCATCTGCCGAGACGGCTGCTGAACGCCTCCTTTGCTGACCTCGCCGACCGACTGGGCCTGCCGTTCGTACTCAAGGCGATGAACGCCACCGGCGGGCGGCTGAACTTCCTGATCGAGACCGAGGTCGACTTCCTGCGCTATGTCGAGGACCCCGCGCTTGCAAGGGCCGCGTTCCTCGCCCAGCGATTCATTCCCCACAACGGGACCTTCAGGGCCCTGGTGTTCGGCACGGACGTGCCGATCGTCATGCACCGCTGCGCCACCGACGGATCGCACCTGACCAACACGGAACAGGGCGGACACGCCACCCTGTTCGACGTGGAGACCTTCGAGGCCGCAGTAATGGACATGCCGGTGCGGGCCGTTGAGCTGATGGGGTGCGAGTTCGCGGGGGTCAACCTGGTGCAGGACCGGCAGACCCGTCAGTGGTATCTGCTGGAGGTCAGCTCCAGCCCCGCCATCGCAACCGGGGCCTTCGCCGAGGAGAAGACCCGCGCGTACTCCTCTATCCGCGCACGAAGCTCTCGACCGGCCGAGCGGCCGTGGGCCCGCGCCGAGCACCCGTCACACCTCGTCTCGAGTGAGGGCCAGCAGGTGGTCCAGGACACGCGGGCCGCCGGCCCGTACGCCGTCGTGCTCGAACTCGTCGGTGACCCAGGTGCGCAGACCGCGGATCGCGCGTGCGGTGGCGAGGGAGTGGGCGGTGTCGACGTACATGTCGTCGTGGTAGACGGCCGCCGCGACCGGCACCTCGTTGGCGGCGAGGCGCGCGGAGTCGTACAGGGGCTTCCAGTCGGTACGGGCGGCGATGAGTTCGGCGGTCTCCCGCAGCGGGCGCAGGGCCGGGTCGCAGTCGAACATCCAGGGGTGGATGGTCTCGCCGGTGAACAGCAACGGGCCGTCCCCCGCGAGGGTCTTGGCGGCGTCGAACTGAGGGAACTCGGCGCGGACGCGTTCGGCGGACCAGGCGGTGGGGCGCGCGTCCTGGCCGTAGATCGCCTCGTGGACGAGCGCGTACAGCGGGTGGCTCGCGTACGACAGCAGGCCTTGGACCTCCTCCTGGAAGGCGTCCGAGAGCTCCATGCCCCGCGGGGTGCGCACGAAGGCGTGCTCCAGCAGGTAGTGCAGACGGTGGCTGCCCTCGCTGCCGCCGAGAAGGATGCCGAGGGACTGAAAGGCCTCGGCGGTGAGGCGGTAGCCGTTCGGCAGGACCACGTCGTGCGCGAGGAGGTGGTCGGCGATACGGCGGGCCCGCTCGACGTCCTGCGGGTAGCGGGCGTAGTGCGCGGCGACCTTGCGCTCGATGCGCGGGTAGGCCGCGCGGTAGACGTCGTCCGCGTGGGCGTCGAGCGAGGGCAGGCCGCCGGTGATGACCGCGGCGGTCAGGCCCTCGGGCGCGGTGGAGAGGTAGTTGACCGTGCAGAAGCCGCCGAAGCTCTGGCCGAGCACGGTCCAGGGGGCGCCGCCGGTCACCTGCCGGCGGATCGCCTCGCAGTCGCGGACGATCGAGTCGGCACGGAAGTGCGTGAGGTAGTCGGCCTGTTCGGCGGGGCCGCCACGGAGCGGGAGGGTCTGGCGGTTGGCGGGCGTGGAGTGGCCGGTGCCGCGCTGGTCGAGAAGCAGGACGCGGAACTCCTTCAGTGCGCGGCCGAGCCAGGCACCCTTGCCGACGAAGCGGTTCGCGCCGAAGCCGGGGCCGCCCTGGAGGTAGACCAGCCACGGCAGTTCCTGCTGCGCCTTGTCGCTGGCGACGACCTCACGGGCGTAGAGCTCGATCGTCTCCCCCGCCGGGTCGTCGTGGTCGAGGGGCACGGTGAAGTGGCGGTCGGTGAGGACGACGCCGGGCTGACGGTAGCTGACGGTCAACAGGGCTCCCGGGACGGATGGTTTTTGGGCCGCGTCCCAGTTCAGCACATGTTCGTCCGCCGACCGAGCTCGGGATCATGAAAACCTACTGAACAGCGGATCAGCGGGACGGCAGGCTGGACCGCCGTACCACCAGCTCCGGCTGCAGGACGACACGCCGGTGCTCGTGCTTCTTCGTCCCGGTCTCCTCCTCCGTCTCCTCCAGCAGCATCTCCGCGGCCAAGGTGCCCATGGTGACCGCGGGCTGCCGTACGGAGGTGAGGGGTACGGCCGCGGCGGCGGCGAACTCGATGTCGTCGTAGCCGACGATCGCGAGGTCGTCGGGGACGCCGACGCCCGCGGCGTACATGGCCTGCAGCACGCCCAGGGCGAGCAGGTCGTTGGCGCAGAACACGGCGGTCGGGCGGTCGGCGAGGCCGAGCAGGCGGGCGCCGGCGTCCCGACCCGCGGCGACGTCGAGCCGCTCGGTGGGCAGCTCGCGCAGGTGCTCGGGGCCGAGGCCGGCCTCCTCCAGCGCGTTCAGGGCGCCCGTGCGGCGGTCGCGGACCTGGTTGAGGCCGGGCGGGCCGCTGACGTACGCGATGGAGCGGTGCCCGGCGTCGACGAGATGGCGCACGGCCAGCGCGCCGCCCGCCACGTCGTCGACGGAGACCGAGCACTCGGTGGTGCCCTCGGCGACCCGGTCGACGAGGACGAAGGGGATGTTGTGGCGACGGAAGGTCTCGATGTTGCGGCCGGTGGCGTCGGCCGGGGTCAGCAGCACGCCCCGGACCCGCTGCTCGGCGAAGAGCGACAGGTACTCGGCCTCCTCGCTCGCGCTCTGCGCGCTGTTACAGACCATCACGCCGAGCCCGGCGTCGCGCGCGGCCCGCTCGGCGCCGCGGGCCACGTCGACGAAGAAGGGGTTGCCCATGTCGAGGACGAGCAGGCCCATGATCCGGCTGCGGCCCGCGCGCAACTGGCGTGCGGACTCGCTGCGGACGTAACCCAGCCGGTCTATCGCGGACTGCACCCGCGCCCGGGTCTCGGTCGCGACCGTGTCCGGACGGTTGATGACGTTCGAGACCGTGCCGACGGAGACTCCGGCGGCGCGGGCGACGTCCTTGATACCCACCGACTGGGCCATCGGGCAGGGACCTCCAGGTAGACGAGGGGCGGCGGGAAAACACTTCACATTACCGTCACGCCGCCCCACAACGGCTGCGGTCAGGCAGGCAGGCGGAAGTTGATGTTGCGCAGCGCCGAGGGCGTCGTACCACTGGACTTCTCCTGGTACATGATCGACAGGAAGTTGTCCTGTGCGATGCGCGTCTCGTCGATCACGACCTCCCCGAAGGCGTTCAGCCCGGCGGTGACGCCGTCGTGCAGCATCGTCCAGTCCGTGTACCCGGAGGCCTTGGAGGCTCCGGCGATCCGGCAGAACGGGAAGATCGCGTACGCGTTGTCGTACTTGTCCAGGATCAGCTTGGTGCGTTGGCTGGAGTTCAGCGGGACCGGGATCTCGGTCTTCTGCCAGGTGCCCGAGGAGTTCTTGCGCACGTGGAAGGCGCGGCCGTTGGCAGTGCGGTCGGCGACGTAGTTCGTGGTGCACTGGCCGAAGCGGCCGGGGACGTACGAGATGATCGCGTGCGGCAGGCCCGCGGAGTCGGTGAACTGGCTCTCCTGGTTCATCAGGGAGTGGTCCGGGTTCAGCGGGTCGACGACGAGGCCGGAGTCGGTGACGGCGACCCGGTCGGAGCCGCCGGTGGTGCCGACGACGCTGCCGGCGTTGTTGCGCCAGGTGCGGCCACGGTCGTCGGAGTAGACGTAGCCGGTGTCGTGGTTGGTGATGCCGCCGCCGTTGCACATCACGGCGCCGTTCTGCTCGCGCCAGGTGAAGAAGGCGTGCAGGCGCCCGTTGCGGTCGTAGTCGAGGCCGTGCAGGTACATGTTGCGGGCCGTGGAGGAGCCGTGCTCGCTCGTGTACGTCCCGGTGGAGCTCGTCCACTCCCCCAGCGCGGTCCACTTCGTGCCGTCGTACTCCGCCAGCGCGTTGCGTCCGTTGCCGGAGATGCCGACGCGGTAGCTGAGCTGGAGCCTGCCGTCGGGCGTCGAGATGAACTGCGGGTAGGTGAACTGCGAGGTGAGGGTCAGACCGTCGAGGGTGGACTGGGGTGTGCCGAAGCGGCTGGTGGTCCAGCTCAGGCCGCCAGGGTTGTCCATCAGGCCGGCCACCGACTTGACGTAGGTGAAGCCGTCGCTGTGCGAGTCCATGTTGAGGTGGAGGCGGCCGTCGATCTTGGAGACGCCCATGGAGATGACGTTGTGGGAGTCGTTGTAGCGCAGGGTGTGGCCGACCTTGACCGTGGACCAGGTGGTGGCGCCGAGGGCACGGCGGCCGACGACGGCGTTGCGGTCGGCCGTGTACCAGACGGCGTACTGGTAGCCCTTGTAGGTGAGCAGGCCGTTCTTCTGGAAGGCGTTGTTGTTGACCAGGCCGTCGTACGACACGAAGAAGATGGCCTGGCTGTCGAGCGTCGTGGTGCCGGTCAGGGTGACCGAGGGGCCCGGGTCGGCGGCGCGGGCGGTACCGGCGGCGAGGCCGGGGCCGGCCACGGCGCTCAGCAGGGCCGTGGCGAGCACAGTACGTCTTCTCATGACAGCAGCTCCGGCTCAGGCTAGGTGGAAGACCTCGGTCAGGGGTTTCATCGCTTCGTCGGGTCGGGCGCCGTCCAGCGACTCGAAGAACGGCGCCATCTCCGCCTGCCAACGGGCGTTGACCTCGGTGGCCTCCATGCCGGCCTGGGCGGCGGCGAAGTCCTCGGTCTCCAAGTAGCCGACCAGCAGGCCGTCTTCACGCAGGAAGAGCGAGTAGTTGTGCCAGCCGGTGACCGAGAGTGCCTCGAGCATCTCGGGCCACACGGCGGCGTGCCGCTCGCGGTACTCGTCGAGGCGGTCCGCCCGGACCTTCAGCAGAAAGCACACGCGCTGCATCAACAGCCCCCTCGGAATCAGAAGTTGAACTGGTCGATGTTCTTGGCGTCGAACACGGTCGGCTTGCCGAGGCTGATCACGCCGTCCTTGCCGATGGTGTACTCGCCCATGTCACCGGCGGTGAAGGTCTCGCCCTCCTTGCCGGTGATCTGCCCCGAGACCAGGGCGACGGAGGTACGCGCGGCCAGCTCGCCCAGCTTGGCGGGGTCCCACAGCTCGAAGGCCTCGACGGTGCCGTTCTTGACGTACTTGCGCATGTCGTTGGGGGTGCCGAGGCCAGTCAGCTTGACCTTGCCCTTGTACTTCGAGCCGGACAGGTACTGGGCGGCGGCCTTGATGCCGACGGTGGTCGGGGAGATGATCCCCTTCAGGTTCGGGTACTCCTGGAGCAGGCCCTGGGTCTGCTGGAAGGACTGCTGGGCGTCGTCGTTGCCGTACGCGACCTTGACGAGCTTCATGTCCTTGTACTTCGGATCCTTGAGCTCGTCCTTCATGAACTCGATCCAGGTGTTCTGGTTCGTCGCCGTCTGCGCGGCGGACAGGATCGCGATCTCGCCCTTGTAGCCGATCTGTTCGGCGAGCAGCTGCACCTCGGTGCGGCCCAGGTCCTCCGCGCTGGCCTGCGAGATGAAGGCGTTCCGGCACTCGGGCTTGGTGTCGGAGTCGTAGGTGACGACCTTGATGTCGTTGCTCATGGCCTGCTTGAGCGCAGTGCACAGCGCACCGGGGTCCTGCGCGGACACGGCCATCGCGTCGACCTGCTGCTGGGTGAGCGTGTTGACGTAGCTGACCTGGCCGGAGGTGTCGGTGGCGCTGGACGGGCCGACCTCCTTGTAGCTGGAGCCCAGCTCCTTCAGGGCCGCCTCGCCGCCCTTGTCGGCGGTGGTGAAGTAGGGGTTGTTGACCTGCTTGGGCAGGAAGCCGACGGTCAGGCCCTTCTTCAGTTCGGCGTTGGGGTCGGCCTTGCCGGCGGTGGCGGCCGAGCCACCTTCGTCGGCGACGTCCTCCTTGGTGGTGCCGCCGCACGCGGTCGCGGCGAGGGCGAGGGAGGTGACGGCGGCGAGGGCCGCGCAGGTGCGGCGGAGGGATGACTTGCGCATGTGGGATCTTCCTTACGAGGGTGAGCGGATACGAGGGTTTCCGTGGCGCCCGGAGGCCTACGAGGTCGGCGTGGGCGCCTTGGACACCGGCGCTGAGGCGGCTGCTCTACGTCCGGCCCTGGCGACGGAGATCTGCCGGGCGACCCGGGGCCCGAGCACGGAGAGGACGAGCAGCACGCCGGTGACGACGATCTGCGACTGGGCGGAGACATCCTGGAGGCTCATCACGTTCTGCAGAGCCCCGAGCAGGAAGACGCCGGCGATGGCCCCGCCCAGGGTCCCCTTGCCGCCGTCGAAGTCGATGCCGCCGAGCAACACCGCGGCGATGACGGCCAGTTCGAGGCCGGTGGCGTTGTCGTAGCGGGCGCTGGCGTAGTGCAGGGCCCAGAAGATGCCGGTGAGGGAGGCCATCAGGCCGGTCACCGTGAACAGGATCAGCTTCTGCCGCTTGACCCGGATGCCGGCGAAGCGCGCGGCCTCCTCGCTGGCACCGATCGCGAACACCGACCGCCCGAAGGGGGTGGCGTGCAGCGCGACGACGGCGATGGCGAGCAGCACCAGGAAGGGCAGGAAGGCCTGCGGGATGAAGGTGTCGCCGATGCGGCCGGCCGCGAAGTCCAGGTACTGGCTGGGGAAGTCGGTCACCGCGTCGGAGCCGAGCACGATCTGCGCGATGCCCCGGTAGGCGGCGAGGGTGCCGATGGTGACGGCGAGGGACGGCAGCCCCAGCTTGGTCACCAGCAGACCGTTGATCAGCCCGCACACGACACCCAGCAGCAGGCAGATCGGGATGATTGTCTCGATCGTCATGCCCTGGTCCCACAGGGCGCCCATCACGGCTCCGGAGAGACCGGCGGTGGAGGCGACCGAGAGATCGATCTCGCCCGAGACGACCAGGAGCGTCATCGGCAGGGCGATCAACGCGATCGGAAGGGTGTTTCCGATCAGGAACGACAGGTTGAGGGCGTTTCCGAAGCCATCGACGAAGCCGAAGGACAGCAGGAGCACGACGATCAGAAGCGCGCCGACGACCGTGTCCCAGCGGATCGCTCGGCTCAGGGAGAAGTCAGCCATGGCGGGCGTTCCTCTTCTTCAGGGCGGTGGCCACGCGCAGCGCGACGATCCGGTCGACCGCGATGGCGAGGATGAGCAGGATGCCGTTGATGGCCAGCACCCACACGGAGCTGACGCCGAGGGCGGGCAGCACGCTGTTGATGGAGGTCAGCAGCAGTGCGCCGAGGGCCGCGCCGTAGACGTTGCCGGAGCCGCCGGTGAAGACGACGCCGCCGACCACGACCGCGCTGACGACGGTGAGTTCGTAGCCGTTGCCGGTGCCGGAGTCGACGTTGCCGAACCGGGCCAGGTACATCGCGCCCGCGAGGCCGGCCAACGCACCACAGAAGGTGTACGCGGCCAGGATCCGCTTGCGGACCGGGATGCCGGCGAGGCGGGCGGCCTCGGGGTTGGAGCCGAGGGCGTACAGCTCGCGGCCGCTGCCGAAGTGCTTGAGGTAGTACGCCGTCGCCACCAGGACGGCGAGGGCGATCAGCGCCAGCCACGGCACCGCGGAGATGCCGTCGGAGCCGAAGTCCACGAAGCCGTCCGGCAGGTCGGCCGCCGTGATCTGGCGGGAGCCGACCCAGATCGAGTCGATGCCGCGGATGATGTAGAGGGTGCCGAGCGTCACGACGAGCGCGGGCACCTGGCCGAGGCTGACGAGCAGGCCGTTCAGCAGGCCGAAGCCGACGCCCAGCAGGACCGCCAGGAGGATGGCGACGAGCGGGTTGCCGCCGCCCTGGAGGTACGTACCGGCGGCGAAGGCGCTGATGCCGAGCGTCGAACCGACCGACAGGTCGACGTTCCGCGTGATCACGACCATGGACTGGCCGGTGGCGACGAGGACCAGGATGGTCGCGTTCAGCAGCAGGTCCTTGATGCCCTGCTCGGTGAGGAACTCGCTGTTGCCCAGCTGGGTGATGACGATCATCACCACGAAGACGACCAGGATGGCGAGTTCGCGCATCTTGAAGACACGGTCGACGAGGCGGGTGCCGCTGGACTTGGGCACCTCGGCGACGGGGGCTTTGTTCGGGGTGATCACCGTCATACGGCGGCCCTCCCGGTGGCTGCGGCCATCACGGTTTCCTCGGTGGCTTCGGAGCGCGGGATCTCGGCGGTCAGGCGGCCCTCGTGCATCACCAGCACGCGGTCGGCCATGCCGAGAATCTCGGGCAGGTCGGAGGAGATCATCAGGACCGCCACACCGTCGGCGGCCAGCTGGGACAGCAGCCGGTGCACCTCGGCCTTGGTGCCGACGTCGATACCGCGGGTGGGCTCGTCGACGATCAGCACCTTGGGGCCGGTGGCGAGCCACTTGGCGAGGACGACCTTTTGCTGGTTGCCGCCGGACAGGGTGTTGACTGTGTCGGCGATCCGGGCGTACTTCACCTGGAGCTTGACGGCCCAGTCGAGGGAGCGGCTGCGTTCGGCGCCGCGGTCCATGAGTCCGGCCTTCACAGTCGTACGAAGACCGGTGAGGCCGATGTTGCGCTCGATGGACATGTCCATCACCAGGCCCTGGGCGCGGCGGTCCTCGGGGACCAGGGCGAGCCCGGAGGCCATGGCGGTGGAGGGCGCTCCGTTGGTGAGCTTCCGCCCGGCCACCTCCACCTCGCCCGCGTCCCAGCGGTCGATGCCGAACACGGCCCGCGCGACCTCCGTACGCCCCGCGCCGACGAGCCCCGCGAGGCCGACGATCTCACCGCGCCGCACATCGAAGGAGACGTCCGTGAAGACGCCCTCGCGGGTCAGCCGGCGCACGCTCAGGGCGACCTCACCCGGCTGCACGTCCTGCTTGGGGTAGAGCTCGTCGAGGTCGCGGCCGACCATACGGCGCACGAGGTCGTCCTCGGTCATGCCGTCGAGCGGCTCGCTGGCGATCCAGGCGCCGTCGCGCAGGGTCGTGACCCGCTGGCAGATCTGGAAGATCTCCTCGAGGCGGTGCGAGATGAAGAGCACCGCCGCGCCCTGTTCGCGCAGGGTACGGACCACGCCGAAGAGGCGGGCCACCTCGCTGCCGGTGAGCGCGGCGGTCGGCTCGTCCATGATCAGGACGCGGGCGTCGAAGGAGAGCGCCTTGGCGATCTCGACGATCTGCTGGTCGGCGATGGACAGGCCGCGCGCTGGGCGGTCGGGGTCGAGTTCGACGCCGAGGCGCTGCATCAGGGCCAGGGTCGCGGCGTGCGTGGCCTTGTGGTCGATACGGCCGAGGGCGCGCCGGGGCTGGCGGCCCATGAAGATGTTCTCCGCGATCGACAGGTCGGGGAAGAGGGTCGGCTCCTGGTAGATCACGGCGATGCCGGCATCGCGGGCGTCGCCGGGACCGTGGAAGACGACCGGCTGACCGTCGAGCAGCACCTGGCCGGCGTCCGGCCGGTGCACTCCGGCGAGCGTCTTGATCAGGGTCGACTTGCCCGCGCCGTTCTCCCCGGCGAGGGCGTGCACCTCCCCGGGAAACAGCTCCAGGGAGACGTCCCGCAGGGCGCGGACCGCGCCGAAGGACTTCGAGATGTCCCTGAGCGCCAGAACCGGGGCCGAACCCGTGGTGGACGGGTGGGTCATGGAGGCTCCTCGACGACGTCGGCGGGACGGCCCTCTCGACGTCGTGAAAGGTTTCAACTTGGTTGCCGGGACGTTAGGCACGTAGCGCATGTCACGTCAATGGGTTCGTGTCGAAAAAGTTTCGATGGCCGAAGGTCACGGCCAAGTCACGAGAAACAGCCTTGGCCCCAGGGCTTGACACCCCTCCAGGGGGCTCATACGTTCCCGTCTTGAATCGTTTCACAGCGAAGCCGTTCAAGATGACTTTTCCGACCGACGTCACAGGAGCCCTCAAGTGACCGAGCTCGCCGCGGTGAAGGCCGCACTCAAGACGCAGGCAGTCGAAACGCCGTCGTGGGCGTACGGGAATTCGGGGACGCGGTTCAAGGTGTTCGCGCAGTCCGGTGTTCCCCGGACCCCGCGGGAGAAGTTGGACGACGCGGCACAGGTCCACGCGTTCACCGGCGTGGCGCCGACCGTTGCGCTGCACATCCCTTGGGACAAGGCCGACGACTACGGGGCGCTGGCGAAGTACGCCGAGGAGCGCGGCGTGAAGCTGGGCGCGATCAACTCGAACACGTTCCAGGACGACGACTACAAGCTGGGCAGCATCTGCCATCCGGATGCGGCGGTGCGGCGCAAGGCCGTCGACCATCTGCTGGAGTGCGTCGACATCATGGATGCGACGGGGTCGCGGGACCTGAAGCTGTGGTTCGCGGACGGGACGAACTATCCCGGGCAGGACGACATCCGGGCGCGGCAGGACCGGCTGGCGGAGGGCCTCTGCGAGGTCTACGAGCGGCTGGGTGACGGGCAGCGGATGCTGCTGGAGTACAAGTTCTTCGAGCCGGCCTTCTACACGACCGACGTTCCGGACTGGGGCACGGCGTACGCGCACTGTCTGAAGCTCGGTGAGAAGGCCCAGGTCGTTGTCGACACCGGGCATCACGCTCCGGGTACCAACATCGAGTTCATCGTCGCGACGCTCCTCAGGGAGGGGAAGCTCGGCGGGTTCGACTTCAACTCGCGGTTCTACGCCGACGACGACCTGATGGTCGGGGCCGCGGATCCGTTCCAGCTGTTCCGGATCATGTACGAGGTCGTGCGGGGGGGTGGGTTCTCGCCCGAGGTCGCGTTCATGCTCGACCAGTGCCACAACATCGAGGCGAAGATTCCGGCGATCATCCGGTCCGTGATGAATGTGCAGGAGGCCACGGCGAAGGCGCTGCTCGTCGATCGGGAGGCGTTGGCTGCGGCGCAGGCCGCCGGTGACGTGCTCGGTGCGAACGCCGTGGTGATGGATGCGTACAACACGGATGTGCGGCCGTTGCTGCGTGAGGTGCGGGAGGAGATGGGGCTGGACCCCGATCCCATGGGTGCGTATGCCCGGTCCGGGTGGGCCGAGAGGATCGTTGCCGAGCGGGTTGGTGGGCAGCAGGCCGGGTGGGGGGCGTAAGCGTCTGCCGGGTTTCTGCTCGTTGCGGGCTGCGGGTCGTATGTGGCTGGTCGCGCCCACGCGGCGGAGCCGCAAATTGATACAGCCCCGCGCCCCTAGGGAATGCACTCACCCTCTTTCAAGTAAGGACTGAAGGTTCATGGCACCGCACCGCGAAGCCGCGGCTCTCCTCGCCCGCTCTCATCGGCTGGGCGCTGATCCCCGCAACACCAACTACGCCGGCGGAAACGCGTCCGCGAAGGGTACCGAAACCGACCCCGTCACCGGTGGTGACGTCGAGTTGATGTGGGTCAAGGGGTCCGGTGGTGACCTCGGCACGCTTACCGAAGCCGGGCTCGCTGTTCTTCGTATTGATCGGCTCCGCGCACTCAAGGGTGTCTATCCGGGCGTCGAGCGTGAGGATGAGATGGTCGCCGCCTTCGATTACTGCCTGCACGGCAAGGGCGGGGCCGCTCCCTCCATCGACACCGCCATGCATGGGCTCGTCGAGGCCGCGCACGTCGATCACCTCCACCCCGACTCCGGCATCGCGCTCGCCTGTGCCGCCGACGGGGAGAAGCTGACCGCCGAGTGTTTCGGGGACACCGTGGTGTGGGTGCCGTGGCGGCGACCCGGTTTCCAGCTGGGGCTCGACATCGCCGCGGTCAAGGAAGCCAACCCGCAGGCCATCGGGTGCATCCTCGGCGGGCATGGCATCACCGCCTGGGGAGACACCTCCGAGCAGTGTGAGCGGAACTCGTTGCACATCATCCGGACGGCGGAGGCGTTTCTCGCGGAGCGCGGGAAGCCGGAGCCCTTCGGGCCGGTGATCGAGGGCTACGCGGCGCTGGGCGCCGGCGAGCGTCGGGAGCGGGCCGCGGCGCTGGCACCGGTGATCCGCGCCATCGCCTCCCAGGACCGTCCGCAGGTCGGTCACTTCACCGACTCCGAGGTCGTCCTCGACTTCCTCGCGAGCGCCGCGCACCCGCGGCTCGCGGCCCTGGGCACCTCGTGCCCGGACCACTTCCTGCGGACCAAGGTGCGGCCGCTCGTCCTCGACCTGGCGCCCACCGCTCCGCTCGACGAGGCCATCGCCCGGCTCAAGGACCTGCACGCCGAGTACCGCGAGGAGTACGCCGCCTACTACCGGCGGCACGCCCTGCCCGACTCCCCCGCCATGCGCGGCGCCGACCCGGCGATCGTGCTGGTCCCGGGTGTCGGCATGTTCTCCTTCGGCAAGGACAAGCAGACGGCCCGGGTCGCGGGCGAGTTCTACGTCAACGCCATCAATGTGATGCGTGGGGCCGAGGCCGTCTCGACGTACGCGCCCATCGAGGAGTCGGAGAAGTTCCGCATCGAGTACTGGGCCCTCGAAGAGGCCAAGCTCCAGCGGATGCCGAAGCCCAAGCCGCTCGCGACGCGGGTCGCGCTGGTGACCGGGGCGGGCAGTGGGATCGGGAAGGCCATCGCGCATCGGCTCGTCGCCGAGGGTGCGTGTGTCGTCGTCGCCGACCTCAACACCGAGAACGCCCAGGCCGTCACCGAAGAGCTCGGCGGTCCCGACAAGGCCGTCGCCGTGACCGTGGACGTCACGTCCGAGGAGCAGATCGCCGACGCCTTCAAGGCTGCCGTGCTGGCCTTCGGTGGGGTTGATCTGGTCGTCAACAACGCCGGGATCTCCATCTCCAAGCCGCTGCTGGAGACCTCGGCCAAGGACTGGGACCTCCAGCACGACATCATGGCGCGCGGTTCCTTCCTGGTGTCGAGGGAAGCCGCCCGGGTGATGATCGCTCAAGGGCTGGGCGGTGACATCGTGTACATCGCCTCCAAGAACGCCGTCTTCGCCGGGCCGAACAACATCGCCTACTCCGCCACCAAGGCCGACCAGGCCCACCAGGTGCGGCTGCTGGCCGCCGAACTCGGCGAGCACGGCATCCGCGTCAACGGCGTCAACCCGGACGGTGTGGTGCGCGGATCCGGGATCTTCGCCGGTGGCTGGGGGGCCCAGCGGGCCGCCGTGTACGGCGTGGAAGAGGAGAAGCTCGGCGAGTTCTACGCCCAGCGGACCATCCTCAAGCGCGAGGTGCTCCCGGACCATGTCGCGAACGCCGTCTTCGCGCTGACCGGTGGGGACCTCACCCACACCACCGGACTGCACATCCCGGTCGACGCCGGCGTCGCGGCCGCCTTCCTGCGGTGAGCGCGGCCGTGAAGTCGTACGCCGCGGTCGACCTGGGCGCCTCCAGCGGGCGTGTCATGGTCGGCCGCGTCGGCCCCGACAGCCTGGAGCTGACCGAGGCGCACCGCTTCCCCAACCGGCCCGTCCGGGTACCGGAAGGGCTGCGCTGGGACGTGATCGCCCTGTATGCCGGGGTGCTGGACGGGCTGCGGGCGGCCGGGCAGGTCGACTCCGTCGGCATCGACAGCTGGGCCGTGGACTACGGACTGCTGGACGCCGACGGGGCACTGCTCGGCAGCCCCGTGCACTACCGGGACTCCCGTACCGAGGGGGTCGCGGAAAAGGTGTGGGCGACCGTCCCGGCGGAGGAGCTGTACGCGGCGACCGGGTTGCAGTACGCCCCCTTCAACACGCTGTACCAGCTGACGGCGGCGCGGGACTCGGCCCAACTGGCTCAGGCCCAACGGCTGTTGCTCATCCCCGACCTGCTGACGTACTGGCTCACCGGCGAGCAGGGCACCGAGCTCACCAACGCCTCCACCACCCAGCTGATCGATCCCCGCACGCGCGACTGGTCGTACGACATCGCCGCGCGGCTCGGTATCGACCTGGGGCTGTTCGCGCCGTTGCGGCAACCCGGTGATCCGGCAGGTGTGCTGCGGGCCGAGGTACTGGAGGAGACCGGGCTCGCCGGTCCGGTGCCGGTGACGACCGTCGGGTCGCACGACACCGCGTCCGCCGTGGCCGCCGTGCCGGCCGGGCGTGAACGGTTCGCGTACATCTGTACCGGCACCTGGTCGCTGGCCGGGCTGGAGCTCGATGCCCCCGTGCTGAGCGAGGAGAGCCGGGCCGCCAACTTCACCAACGAGCTGGGGCTGGACGGCACGGTCCGCTATCTGCGGAACATCATGGGTCTGTGGCTGCTCCAGGAGTGCGTACGGGCCTGGGGGGACCCGGACCTGGGCGAACTGCTGCTCGACGCGTCCAAGGTGCCGACGCTGCGGTCGGTCGTGGACGCGGGCGACGCGGCGTTTCTCGCGCCGGGCCGGATGCCGGAGCGGATCGCCGAGGCGTGCCGCGCGTCGGGGCAGCCGGTGCCCGAGTCGCCCGCCGAGATCACCCGCTGCATCCTCGACTCGCTCGCCGTCGCCCACCGCCGGGCGATCGCGCAGGCCCAGCGGCTGGCCGACCACCCGGTCGACGTAGTGCACGTCGTCGGGGGCGGCACCCGCAACGCCCTGCTGTGCCAGCTGACCGCCGACGCCTGCGGGCTGCCAGTGGTGGCGGGCCCGACCGAGGCCGCCGCCCTCGGAAACGTCCTGGTCCAGGCCCGGACCCACGGGCTGGTGGGCGACCTCGCGGGCGGACGGCGACTGCTCACCCGTGCGCAGCCGTTGACGCGGTACGAGCCGCGGGGGGACGCGGCACGCTGGAGCGAGGCAGAGGCCCGGCTCACCCGACGGTGAGCGGGGGCTCCCCCCGGCCGTGCGCCCGCACTACCCTGCACTCATCCGATGATCGATCACAAGGAGCCGCGATGCGTGTCGCCCTGTTCCTGACCTGTGTCAACGACACGCTCTATCCGGACACCGGGCGCGCCGTGGTGAAACTGCTGACCAGGCTGGGCGTCGAGGTCGACTTCCCGATGGCGCAGACCTGTTGCGGACAGGCGCACTACAACACCGGATACCGGCATGAGGCCGAGCCGCTCGCCCGGCATTTCTCCGATGTCTTCGGGGAGTACGAGGCGATCGTCACGCCGTCCGGGTCGTGCGGGGCGATGGTGCGGGAGCTGTATCCGCGGATGGGCGAGCGGGCGCGGGCCGAGGGGCGAGGGGACACCCTCTCCGCCACGCTGGCGCCCGTGGTGCCGAAGACGTACGAGCTGACGGAGTTCCTGGTGGACGTGCTCGGCGTGACGGACGTGGGAGCGTACTACCCGCACAAGGTGACCTATCACCCGACCTGCCACGGGCTGCGCGGGCTGGGGCTCGGCGACCGGCCGCGACGGCTGCTCCAGGCCGTGCAGGGGCTGGAGCTGGTGGAGCTGCCCGGAGCGGAGGAGTGCTGCGGGTTCGGCGGCACGTTCGCGTTGAAGAACTTCGATGTCTCGGCGGCAATGGGCGCCGACAAGGTGCGCAACGCCGAATCGACGGGGGCCGAGGTGCTGTGCGCGGCCGACAACTCCTGTCTGATGCACATCGGCGGCACGATGGCCCGGCTGCGGACCGGCATGCGGCCGGTGCACATCGCGGAGATCCTGGCGAGCACGGAGGAGGAACCGGCCGTATGAGCGGAACGTTCGTGGGGATGCCGGCCTTTCCGAAGGCCGCGCACGAGGCCGTGCACGACCAGACCCTGCGGGGCAATCTGCGACACGCCACGCACACCATCCGCGCCAAGCGCGCGAAGGCCGTCGCGGAGGTGTCCGACTGGGCGGCGCTGCGGGAGGCCGGGAAGCAGATCAAGGACCACACGCTCCGTCACCTCGACCGCTACCTCGTGCAGTTGGAGGAGTCGGTGACGGCGGCGGGCGGTACCGTCCACTGGGCCGCCGACGCCGACGAGGCCAACCGGATCGTGGCGGACCTCGTCAAGGCGACCGGCGAGTCGGAGGTCGTCAAGGTCAAGTCGATGGCCACTCAGGAGATCGGGCTCAACGAGGCCCTTCTCGAAGAGGGCATCCACGCCTACGAGACCGATCTCGCCGAGCTGATCGTGCAGTTGGGCAAGGACCGGCCCTCGCACATCCTCGTCCCGGCGATCCATCGCAACCGGGGCGAGATCCGGGACATCTTCCGCAAGGAGATGAGCGAGTGGGGCCGCCCGGCTCCGGAAGGCCTGACCGACACACCCGCCGAACTCGCCGAGGCGGCCCGCCTCCACCTCCGCGAGAAGTTCCTGCGGGCCAAGGTCGGCATCTCCGGCGCCAACTTCATGGTCGCCGAGACCGGCACGCTGGTGGTCGTGGAGTCCGAGGGCAACGGGCGAATGTGCCTGACCCTGCCCGAGACGCTGATCTCGGTCGTCGGCATCGAGAAGATCGTGCCCACGTGGCGGGACCTGGAGGTGTTCCTGCAGACACTCCCCCGCTCCTCCACCGCCGAGCGCATGAACCCGTACACGTCGATGTGGACGGGTACGACAGACTCCGAGACGGCTGACGGCCCGCGCACCTTCCACCTGGTCCTCCTCGACAACGGCCGCACCGACACGCTCGCCGACGAGGTCGGTCGCCAGGCCCTGCGGTGCATCCGCTGCTCGGCGTGTCTCAACGTGTGCCCGGTGTACGAGCGGGCCGGTGGACACGCGTACGGCTCGGTCTATCCGGGCCCGATCGGCGCCATCCTCAGCCCTCAACTCCGAGGCGTGGCAAGCGAGATCGACGCCTCACTGCCGTACGCGTCGTCGCTGTGCGGCGCCTGCTACGAGGTGTGCCCGGTGGCCATCGACATCCCCGAGGTGCTGGTGCATCTGCGGGAGCGGGTCGTGGAGGGCGGCCAGGTGACCGCGCAAGGCAACAAGGTGGTGCTGAAACCCGCGAAGGGGCATGCCGCCGAGCGGGCGGCGATGCGGGCGGCGCGCTGGGCGTTCAGCCACCCGCGCGCCCTGCGCACCGGCCAGCGGCTCGCCTCCCGCACCCGCCGCCTGCATCCGCGGTCGCTCCCGGGCCCGGGCAAGGCGTGGAGCGGGACCCGTGATCTGCCGACGGTGCCCAAGGAGCCGTTCCGGGACTGGTGGCAGCGTACGAACGGCGGGAAGGACGGCTCGAAGTGAGCAGCAGGGAACGGATCCTGGGCCGGGTACAACGGGCACTGGCAGCCGCACGACAGGACGACACGCCATACGACCAGGCGGTCCCCCGCGACTATCTGCGGGAGCACGGGGAGCGGAGTGTCGCGGAGACGGTCGAGCTGCTGGCCGAGAACCTGGTGGACTATCGGGCGATCGTGCACCGCAGCACCGCCGCCGATCTGCCCGCCACGATCGCCGGGATGCTCGCCGCACGAGGCTCGAAGACGGTGCTCGTGCCGCCGGGCCTGGAGGTGGAGTGGCTCGCGGCGAGCGACGCCGAGCGGATCCCGGACCGGGCGGAGAGCACCCCGCACGAACTGGACCAGGTCGACAGCGTGGTCACGGCGTGTGCGGTGGCCGTCGCCGAGACCGGCACGATCGTCCTGGACGGCTCCCCCGACCAGGGCCGCCGCCGCATCACCCTCGTCCCCGACCACCACATCTGTGTCGTGCGGGTCCCGGATCAGGTCGTCTCCTCCGTCCCGCAGGCCCTCGAACGCCTCGACCCGGCCCGTCCGTTGACGTGGATCTCCGGTCCGTCGGCGACCAGCGACATCGAGCTGGACCGGGTCGAGGGGGTGCACGGTCCGCGCACCCTGGAGGTGGTGCTGGTGGGCGGTCAGGCGAGCGCGGACGTCACCTCGTAGCGGCCGGACGGGAGTCGGTAGGAGGCGGTGCCGTCCGTGAAGCCCAGGTACTCCACGCCCTCGACCCGGGAGAGGGGTGTCCGGCCTTCGCGGACCGTCGACGGGTCGGTGGTGGGGATGCGGAGGGTCGCGGTCGTGTTCGCGGGCACCGCGGCCCGGTAGGTCAGCTTGCGGCCGTCCGCCTTCCACTCGCTGACGATCTCGCCGTACGGCGAGAGATGCGACCCGGCCACCCGCGTGACCCTGCCGGTCGCGTCGAGGTGAGGCCTGAGGAAGAAGTGCCGGAAGCCGGGGTGGGCCGGGTCCTTGGCGATGCCGGCCATGCTCTCGTACATCCACTCCATGATCGCGCCGTAGGAGTAGTGGTTGAACGAGTTCATGTCGACCGGGCCGAAGCCGTCCTCCTTCGAGTACGAGTTCCAGCGCTCCCAGATCGTGGTCGCGCCGTTTCTCACCGAGTACAGCCAGGACGGCATGGCGTCCTGGTGCAGCAGCTTGTACGCCAGGTCGACGCGGCCCTCGTCAGTGAGCACCGGGGCGAGGACGTTCACGCCGAGGAAGCCGACGGAGAGGGTGTTCTCCGCGTACTTCACGCGCGTGCTGTCGGAGTGGGCCTCCTTGTAGGCCTCGTCGTTGCCGATGTTCTCGGCGAGCAGGGCGACGAGTCGGCGGCGCTGGGCCTCGGTGTCGTAGAGGCGGAGCTTGAGAACCCAGAGCAGGGCTGTCTGGCTGTTGTCCTCGGGCTTGCCTCCGATCCACGGCGGTGCCTCGCCCAGACTGGAGCGGACGGTGACCTCGCCCGTGGTGGCGTCGGTGACGAGGTACTTGGCGACGAACGCCCGCTTGATGCGGGAGACGAGCTCGTCGTAGGTACGGGAGTCGGCGTCGCGGCCGGTGGCGCGGGCCATGTCCGCCATGAGCCGGGCGCTGTAGCCGTAGTAGACGTCGCTGATGAGCTGGGTGCTGGTGTCCTGGAAGGCCAGCCAGTCGCCGAAGATCGCGCCCTGTCCGGCGTAGGTGTCACCGGTGCGCTGCCGGATCCAGTCCATGTACTTCTTCATCGCGGCCCAGCTGCGGTCGATCACGGTGGTGTCGCCGGACATCTGCCAGATCGTCCACGGAACGACCACCCCGCAGTCCGCCCAACCGCTCGCCGGAATCGGCTGGTTGTAGCGAGCGCCGGGGGCGATCCAGGTGAACTGGGCGCCGTCCGCGCCATAGGTCCGCTGTGAGTCGATCAAGGTGTCCTGGAAGTGGCTGAGGAAGTTCACCGCGTCGGCGTTGTAGAGGCCGGTGTGGGAGAAGAGCTGGGTGTCGCCGGTCCAGCCGCAGCGTTCGTCGCGCTGCGGGCAGTCGGTGGGCACCCACAGGTAGTTGCCGCGCTGGCCCCAACGGACGTTGCTGATCAGCTGGTTGACGTCGGCGTCGTCGGTGGTGATCGTGCCGATGTCCCGGAGGGCGGAGGTGGCGACCCTGCCGGTGAACTCGGTCAGGGTGACGGTGCCGGTCGCGGTGACGGAGACGTAGCGGAAGCCGTAGAAGGTCAGCGAGTCCTGGTGGGTCTCGCCGTCGGGGTCGCCCTTGAGGATGTACGTGCTGGTGGCCTTGGCGGTGCGGAGGTTGGCCCGGTAGACCGAGCCGACGGGGCCGTCCGCGCCGGCGCTGTCGTCGTTGAGCATCTCACCGGGTTTGAAGGCGACTTGGGTGCCCGCCGGGCCGCGCAGGGTGTAGCGGGGTACGCCGACCATGTTCTGGCCGAGGTCGATCACGGCGGTGTCGCCGGGGTGCAGGGTCACGGCGGCGGTGGCCGCAGCGGCCGGGTCGGTGACCGTGCGGGCGGGGTCGACGACGATGCGGCCCTTGCCGTTGGGGCTGCCGTCCTGGCCGGACACGCCGGTGTACACGGTGATGGAGCGCGGCCTGCGGTCCCACTCGGGCATCAGGCGGGCGCTCTCGCCGGGATAGGCGACCAGCTTCGCGTCGGGAAACCTGGCAGTGAAGCCGTGCTCGCTCACGCCTGCCCAGTCGGACGCGTCGAAGCCGTTCGCCGTCCAGCCCGGGAGTTCCCTGCGGGCGTCGTAGGTCTGGCCGTCGTAGATGTCGTCGGCGCGGTAGGGGCCGGTGTCCGTGGCCTTCCAGCCGTCGCCGGGTGCGGTGACGATCGTCTGCTCGGATCCGTCGGCGTACCGGACGAGGAGCTTGGCCTTGAGGGCCAGGCGGTTGCCGTCGGCGGAACAGCAGGTGCTGTTGTCGGAGACACGGCCGTTGTACCAGCCGTTGCCGAGGACGGCCGCGAGGGTGACGTGCCCTTGGTGCCGCTCCCCCGCGACCAGGTCAGTGACGTCGTAGGTGAAGTAGTTGACGGTGCTGTCGTAGTTGGTCCAGCCCGGCGTCAGCAGTTCGTGGGTGGTGCCGTCGTCCTGCGGCACGGCGACCCGGTGGCCGTTGACGTAGGCGTCGTACACACCGAGGGCGGAGATGTAGAGCCGGGCGTCGCGCACATGATGCCCTGTCAGCCGGGTCTGCCGGCGCAGCAGCGGGGCGCCGGGGCTGTTGGGTTGCTTGCCCGCCATACTGATCCACCGGGCGCCGTTCCAGCCTGCGATGCCGTCGGTGCTGAGCAGGCCGGTCTCGAAGTGGGCGGTCGGGGCGGCGGGGACGGCGCGGCCGGTCTCGTCCCAGACCGTCACCGTCCAGTGGTAGCGGGTGGAGGCCTGCAGGGCGGGGCCCGCGTAGCGCACGGCGACCGAGTCGGCCGAGGTGACGCGGCCGCTGTCCCAGACGTCCGCGCGGCCGCGCCGCAGGCGTTCGGCCGAGGTCGCGACAAGGATGCGGTACGCCGACTGGCGCCGGCCGCGGGCTGCGGAGGCCGTGCGCCAGCCGAACCTCGGGGCGTCGGCGTCGGTGCCGAGCGGGTTCGTCCGGTGCTCGACCGTCAGCCCCGTGACCGAGGTGCGGTCCGAGGCGGGGGCGGCCGATGCCGCGCCCCCGCCTGCGACGCCACCGGCGATCGCCGCGGGGACGGCACCCAGTGCTGTGGTGAGGACCGTTCTGCGCCGCACTCCGTCGCGGGGGGTGCCGCCTACTCCGTCGTTCATGCCGTGTCCCTTCGGCCGGTCGGAGTTGTATCGATTCAGTCGATCGGCGGTTGAAGGTAGTGGCGACTGTGGCCACTGTCTACGCCCTAAGCAGCGGGAGTTGCCACCAGAATCAAACAGAACGCCTCAGCACCCCGCCCCGGTCAGGAGCCAGATTGAAACAGTTCAAAATCGGAATGGACCGTTCACCAGCCAGTGGGACGCCGTCGGTGAGCGGGTGCCGGGCAGCGCCGTTAGCGTGAGGTCATGATCCGGTTCGAGCAGGTCACCAAGCGGTATCCGGACGGTACGACGGCCGTGGACGGACTGTCCTTCGAGGTGTCCGAGGGCGAGCTCGTCACGCTCGTGGGCCCGTCCGGGTGCGGCAAGACGACGACCATGATGATGGTCAACCGGCTCATCGAACCGACCTCGGGCCGGATCCTCGTCGGTGGCGAGGACATCGTCACCGTCGACCCGGTACTGCTGCGGCGGCGGATCGGCTACGTCATCCAGCAGGTGGGCCTGTTCCCGCACCGCACGATCCTCGACAACACGGCGACCGTGCCCTCACTGCTCGGCTGGAAGCGGGCCAGGGCACGGGCTCGCGCCGCCGAGCTCCTCGATCTGGTGGGGCTGGATCCCCACACGTACGGCGCGCGCTATCCGCACCAGTTGTCGGGCGGTCAGCGCCAGCGGGTCGGTGTGGCACGGGCGTTGGCCGCCGATCCGCCGGTGCTGCTGATGGACGAGCCGTTCGGCGCGGTCGACCCGGTCGTGCGGGAGCAGCTGCAGGACGAGTTTCTGCGGATGCAGGCAGCGGTACGCAAGACGGTGCTGCTGGTCACGCACGACATCGAGGAGGCGGTGCGGCTCGGCGACCGGATCGCCGTGTACGGGCAGGGGCGCATCGAGCAGTTCGACACGCCCGGAGCGGTGCTGGGCACGCCGGCGTCACCGTACGTCGCGGAGTTCGTCGGCGCCGACCGGGGGCTGAAGCGGCTGTCGGTGACCGCGATCGAGCCCGGCGACCTGGAACAGCCGCCGATCGCCCGGCTGTACGAGCCGGCCGGGCAGGCCGCCGACCGGCTGCGCTCGCAGGGCGCGCGCTGGGCGGTGGTCCTGGACACGCACGGCGACCTGCACGGCTGGGCCGGGATCGACGAGCTCGGGGCGGGCGGTACCGTCGGCGACCTCGCGCACCGGATGAACGCCTGGGTGCCCGTCGGCGCACCACTCAAGCAGGCCTTCGGCGTGATGCTCCAGCACGACGCCGGCTGGGTCGCGGTATTGGACGGCGCCCGCTTCCTCGGCGTGCTGACCCCGACCAAGCTGCACGAGGCACTGCGACGCTCGGTGGACGCGGACGCGTTGGGCGTGTCGCGGGGTCAGGTGACGTTCGACTCGGTGGCCGACGCCTGACCGACCGGCGCCGGCCCGCCTACTTGAGCAGCCCCTTGTCCTCCAGATACGTCCGGGCCACGTCCGTCGCCAGCCGGCGCCAGCTGTCGACCTGTTGGTTCATGGACGCCAGATCGGCGGTGGTGAGGACGTCGTTGAGCCTGTCGAGGGCCTTGGTGGGACCGGGGCCGCCCGCGTGGGCACGGTTGACGACGGGGACGACATAGTCGGCGTTCTGGAGGTGCTTGTCGTCGGCGAGGAGGACCAGGCCGAACTCGTCGAGGGTGGCGTCGGTCGTGGTGGTCAGCACCATCTGGTCCTGGCCGCTCTGCACCGCCCGTTTGGCCTGGGTGGTGCCGACGCCCTTGGGATCGACGGCGGTGATGTCGATGCCGTACGTCTTCTTCAACCCCGGGGCACAGTAAGGGCGTTGGACGCACTCGTCACCTGCGGCGAGCCGTACCGGGAGGCCGGAGGCGCCGAGGTCGCTGAGCGTCTTGAGGTCGTGCCGTCGGGCGTACGAGGCGCTCACCGCGAAGGCGTTCTGGTCGACGGCCCGGCCGGGGTCGAGGACGGTCAGACCGCGGGGCGTGGCGAGGCGGCGCAGTGCCGTCATGGTGGCGTCGAGGTCAGGTGAGCCGACCGGCGGCGCGTCGGGTCCGTTGGCCTTGGCGTTGAGCCAGTCGGCGAAGGTGGCGGCGTACTCCGGGACCACGTCGATCTGACCGGATTCGAGGGCCGGTTCGTACAGTTCACGGTTGGCGACGGTGAGGAGCGAGGTCTGGTAGCCGGCCTGGTTCAGCAGCAGGGCGTACATCTGGGCGAGCAGGTCGCTCTCGGTGAATCCGGCGGAGCCGACGGTCAGATGCCGACTGTCGCCGGGCGGTGCGGTCACCTCGCCCTGGTTCTCCAGGGAGGGGCCGGTGGCGCAGGCGGTCGGGAGCAGAAGCAGAACGGCCACCAGGGTGGTACGGCATCTCATCCCGAACCCCTCGCCCACGCCGGTGCCAGCCGCTCGGCGATCTCGAAGACGCCCTCGACGATCAGCGCGAACACGGCGACGAGCACGGCACCGGCCACCACCTGCGGCGTACTGGCCAGGTTGAATCCGGCGGTGATGATCCGGCCCAGCCCTCCCCCGCCCGCCAGCGCGGCGATCGT
Organism: Streptomyces flavusporus; assembly: GCF_046267975.1. Taxonomy (NCBI): domain Bacteria; kingdom Bacillati; phylum Actinomycetota; class Actinomycetes; order Kitasatosporales; family Streptomycetaceae; genus Streptomyces; species Streptomyces flavusporus. Next base: position 685,591 of record NZ_CP176503.1, read on the forward strand.
GGCCGTGGCGACGAGTTGGACGGCGGCAATCCGCACACCGTTCAGGATCATCGGGAGCGAAAGGGGCAGTTCCACGTGAAACATCACCTGGCGGCCCGTCATCCCCATGCCCCGTGCCGCCTGCACGGTGCTGCGGTCGACCTCCCGCATCCCGACGTACGCGTTGGTGAGCAGCGGCGGTACGGCGAACAGCACCAGGGCGACGACTGTCGGCCCCTCGCCCCACTTGCCGATGGGGGTCAGCAGCAGGAGCACCAGGACCGCGAAGGTGGGGACCGCGCGGCCGACGTTGGAGATGTTGACGGCGAGCGCGCCGCCCTTGCCGAGGTGGCCGAGGACGAGGGCGACGGGCAGGGCGATCAGGCAGCTGACGACCAGGCAGACGACGGTGAGGACGAGGTGCTGCAGCAGCCGGTGCCAGACACCCTCGGCGCCCGACCAGTGCGCGGGGTCGGTGAGCCACTCCCATGTGTCGGCGAGCGTACTCATGGACGGGCCCTCGTCCACGGCGTGATCAGACGCTGCACGCCCAGCAGGAGCAGGTCCGCGACGACGGCGATCACCACGCACAGCACCGACGCCGTCAGCACCTGCGCCTTGAAGTACGTGTTCATTCCGGAGTAGATCAGATTTCCGAGTCCGCCGAAGCCCACGATCGCGCCCACCGTCACGAGCGAGACCGCGGAGACGGCCGCGATCCGCAGTCCGGCCATCGCGGCGGGCAGGGCGAGCGGCAGTTCCACGGTGAGCAGCAGCCGGACGGGGCCGTAGCCCATCCCGCGGGCCGCCTGCCGGGTGTCCTCGGGGACCGCCCGCAGACCGGCGAGGATGTTGCGCACGAGCAGGGTCAGCGAGTACAGCACCAGCCCGGCCACCACGAGCGTCGAGGACAGCCCGTACAGCGGCAGCAGCAGCGAGAACATGGCCAGGGACGGGATCGTGTACAGGATCGTGGTCACGGCGAGGACCGGCCCGGCCGCCCAGCCCCACCGTCGCCCCAGCACCGCCAGCGGCAGGGCGATGACCAGGCCGATGAGGACCGAGACCGACGTCAGCTGCACATGCTGGACCACTGCGTCGAGGAGGATCTCGCGGCGGCTGCTCAGATAGTCGCCACAGATCCACTCGTTGCGCGCGAGGCAGTCGTCCGGGGGCGCGGTCACCCGTCCATTGCATCGGGCGGGCCGTCGGGTCGGCTCGTTGTGGTGACCCGTACGGGGTGTCGCCGAGTACACCCCGCAACGCGCGGCACCGGCGGTCGGGGCGGTGACGGTGGCCGCGTGAGCGGAGGCGGCGGACCACGGGAGGCGCTGCGGCGGCCGGTCCCTTTCTACTCCAAGCCCGCCGCGTCGAGGAGCGCGGTCACCGTGACCGTGGCGAGCCCGTCGTCCAGCGTCTCCACGCGGGCGCCGGCGCGGGCGCTCGCCCCGTCGAAGACCAGCATCAACTGGCGGGCCAGCAGCTCCGGATCGCGCGCTCCGCCCAGCTCGGCCTGGGCACGGAAGACCGCCTTCAGCCAGTCCTTGGCGTCGCGCGCGACCGCGTGCGCGGGATGCTCGGGCTCCTTGAGCTCGACCAGCGCGGACAGATACAGATAGGGGCAGCCGCGGTAGTCGGGCTCCCCGGAGACCCGCTCCAGCTGTGCGAACACCTGCAGGATCCGCTCGCGCGGCGTGCCCGCGTCGTCGGGTCCGGGCGCGAGCCGGGCCTCGTACGACGGAAACCGCCGCTACAGGTTCGCGGCCAGCACCTCGTCCTTGCTGGCGAACAGCTGGTACATGGACCGCTTGGAGACACCGGCGGTCCGACACAGTGCCTCCACGCCGATGGAGACGCCGTCGCGGTAGAAGAGCTCCGCAGTGGCGTCGAGCAACCGCTCCCGGGGGGACGCCTTGTCTGTCGTGGCCATACGGCGAGGCTACCGCGTCGCAGCACCAGGGGAAACCGATCGGTGTATCCATGGAACCCTCGTGACAGCGTGGGTGAACAAGCGCTTAGATAGGTGCTGGTTCCGATTCACCGCACCGCCGGAGGCCCGGTTGTTCACGTCCGTCGACGATGTCTCCGCACGCCTCGCCGAGACCGGCTATCTGGCCTCACCCGCGATCGCCACGACCGTGTTCCTCGCCGACCGACTCGGCAAGCCGCTGCTCGTGGAGGGTCCGGCGGGCGTCGGCAAGACGGAACTCGCCAAGGCCGTCGCGCAGGTGGCCGGGGCCCAACTCGTGCGGCTCCAGTGCTACGAGGGTGTCGACGAGTCACGGGCGCTGTACGAGTGGAACCACGCCAAGCAGCTCCTGCGCATCACCGCCGGCCGCGACGAGACCTGGGACGAGACCCGCACGGACATCTTCAGCGAGGAGTTCCTGCTCGCCCGCCCGCTGTTGACCGCCATCCGGGGCGACGACCTCAAGGTGCTGCTGATCGACGAGACCGACAAGGCGGACGTCGAGGTGGAGGGCCTGCTCCTGGAGGTGCTCAGCGACTTCCAGGTCACCGTCCCGGAGCTGGGTACGATCACCGCGACTCACCGCCCCTTCGTCGTCCTCACCTCCAACGCGACCCGTGAGCTGTCCGAAGCGCTGCGCCGCCGCTGCCTGTTCCTCCACATCGGCTTCCCCGAGGAGGAGCTGGAACGGCGGATCGTCCGGCTGAAGGTCCCCGGGATCGACGCGGCGCTGACCGATTCCGTGGTCCGGGTGGTCGGCGCCCTGCGCGCGATGGACCTGCGGAAGGTGCCGTCGGTCGCCGAGACCGTCGACTGGGCGCGCACCCTGCTCGCGCTCGGCGCCGACAGGCTCGACGAGAGCGTCGTACGGGACACCCTGGGCGTCCTCCTCAAGCATCAGGACGATGTCCTCAAGGCGGGGGCCAAGCTGGACCTGGACGCCGTATGACAACCGAGCCGCCGGATGTCGCGTCCCGGCTGACGGGGTTCGTCGCCGCGCTCCGCGCGCACGGCGTCCGGGTCGGCACCGGCGAGACCGTGGACGCGGCCCGGGCGGTGGAGGCCCTGGGGCTCGCGGACCGTGAGCTGCTGCGCGAGGGGCTGGCGGCGACGCTGCTGCACACCACGGGCCAACGGCAGGTGTTCGACCCGGTCTTCGACCTGTACTTCCCGCGCGGCGTCGGCGCGCCCCACGCTGGTACGGCGGACCGGGACGAACTGCGCGACCGGATTGCGGCAGCCCTCGCCGCGGGCGACTCCGCGCTGCTGGGCCGGCTTGCGGCCGAGGCCGTCGACGGCTTCGGCGGATACGGGAATTCACCGGCGTCCGACGGCTGGTCGTCGTACCAGACGCTGGACCGGATCCGCCCGCAGACGCTGCTCGCACGGGTCCGCGACAGTGTGCGGGCGCGGCCGGGCGATGCGGGCTTCACCGACCGGCTGCTGGAGGACGAGATCCGGCGGCGCATCGAGGTCTTCCGCGGGCAGGTGGCCGCGGAGGCGCGGCGCCGGGTCGCCGAGCGGCGTGGCCGGGAGGAGATCGCCCGGCGGGCGGTTGCGCCCACCGCCGACCGGGTCGACTTCCTGTACGCCGGGAGGGACCGGCTGGCCGAGCTGCGTCGGACCGTTTCGCCGCTGGCCCGCAAGCTCGCCACCCGCCTGGCCGCCCGTCGGCGCCGTGCCGCGCGGGGCAGCATCGACCTGCGGCGGACCCTGCGCGGATCGTTGTCGACGGGTGGGGTGCCGATGCGGCCGGTGCTGCGCCGGCGCCGTCCGGTCCGGCCCGAACTGGTGCTGCTGTGCGATGTGTCGGGCTCGGTGTCCGGTTTCTCGGACTTCACGATGCTGCTGGTGCAGGCGCTGCACGACCAGTTCAGCAAGCTGCGGGTGTTCGCGTTCGTCAACCGGATCGACGAGGTGACGGGGCTGTTGGTGCACGGCGCCGCCGACTCGGAGGGACTGGGCGCCCGTATCCGGTCCGAGGCGAGGCTCACGGGCTGGCACGGCAGCAGCGACTACGGCGTCGCGCTGGGCGAGTTCGCGGAACGGTACGGCGACGCGGTGGGCCCGCGGACGACCGTGTTCGTGCTCGGGGACGCCCGTACGAACATGAGCGACCCGAACCTGGCAGCCGTACGGCAGATCGCCGAACGGGCCCGCCGCGTGTACTGGTTGAACCCCGAGCCGCGCCCCCAGTGGGGCACCGGCGACTCCGCCGCCCCGGCCTACGCCGACCTGGTCGAGATGCACGAGTGCCGCAATGCGCGGCAGCTCAGCACGCTGATCGCCCGTCTGCTGCCGGTCTGATCAGGCGGCCAGCTGAGGGTACAGCGCCGCAAGGTCGGCCGACAGCCCTGCCTTGACCTGGCGTGAGATGTCGTCGGCCAGGACTTCGAACGCGCCGGACTCGATGCCGTCGAGGGCCTGGGCGGCCACGCTCTCGGGTGTGGACTTCGGCGCGTCGACAGCGGCGGCCATGTCCGTGTCGACGTATCCGACGTGCAGACCGGTGACGTCGATGCCGCGCGGTGTGAGGTCGAGGCGCAGGGAGTTGGTCTGCGACCAGAAGGCGGCCTTGGAGGCGCTGTAGGAGCCGGCGAGCCCGATCCAGGACAGCACCGAGTGGACGTTGAGAATGTGGCCGCCGCCGTTGCGTTCCAGGACCGGGACGAAGGCACGGGTGACGAGGAGCGGCCCGTAGAAGTTGGTCTCGAACTCGCGGCGGACGTCCTCCACGGGCGAGTCGAGGAAGTTCGCGTTCACCGAGGCACCCGCGTTGTTGATCAGGATCGTGACGTCCTGTGCCTGTGCCGCGGCGGCCGCCACCGAGGCCGGGTCGCTCACCTCCAGAGCGAGCGGCACGGCGTCGGGGTGCGTGACCGTGCGGGGGTCGCGTGCGGTGGCGTACACCTTCTTGGCGCCGCGCTCGTACAGCGCTGCCACCAGCGCCTTGCCGATGCCGCGGCTGCCTCCGGTGACGAGGGCGACGGAGCCTTGGAGGGTTGTCATGGGAGTTTCCTGACCTTCCGGATCAACGAGAAAACCGATCGGTTTACCTCCGACGGTAAACCAATCGGTTTCCATCGCGCAAGCGCGGCACCGCACCGTGTGAAGCGCAGGCCTGTGCGTGACGGGCCTGCGCGGTTCATCCCTTGTTGGGTTCGACTAGCTCTCCGAGGACTTCGCGTACTCCGTTGCCATGGCTCCCGCGAAGTCGTACGCCACGACCTGCTCGTCTCCCACGACCCAGGCGTCGTGTCCGGGCCCGCAGACGAAGACGTCGCCGGGGCCGACCTCGCCCTCGGCGCCGTCGTCCATGCGGATCCGCAGACGGCCCTGAATGATGTAGCCGTTGTGGTGGATCTGGCAGGAGTCGGTCCCCGCGATGGGGGCGATGGACTCCGACCAGCGCCAGCCCGGCTCGAAGGTGGCCACCGCGAAGTCGAGTCCCGTGAGGTGGACGGCCTCCAGGTGACCGCGCGGGAAGTCGCGCCGCTCGTCCGGCTTGTCGAGCGTCTTCACCTCGAACATGAGGGTCCTCCTTTCCGGCCGCGCCTGTTGCGGCCGGGGCCGGTCTCCGCCTCCCGCTCCCGTGGGTCGTGAGCGGAACCGGCGGGGCCGAGCCCCTCCCCTTCATCGTCCGCCCGTACGACCCCTGCCCGCCACCTCCCTCACTCGCCTCCCGCGCAGAGCCGCGCGAAGCGGTCGGCGTCGACGTTGCCGCCGGAGACGATCACGCCGATCCGACGCGGGAGCCTGTCCACCCGGCCGGACAGCAGGGCGGCCAACGGGGTGGCGCCGCTCGGCTCGACGACGATCTTCAGCCGCTCGAAGGCGAAGCGCATCGCGCCCCGGATCTCGTCGTCACTGACCAGCTCGATCCCGTCGACGAGCCGCCGGTTCACGGAGAAGGTCAGCTCACCGGGCGTGTGCAGCGCCTGCCCGTCGGCGATGGTGCGCGGCACCGGAACGGCGATCCGGTGGCCTGCCTCGAGGGACCGCTTGGTGTCGTCGCCGGCCTCCGGCTCGATGCCGATCACACGGATGCCGGGATGCATTCCCTTGGCCACCGTGGAGCTCCCGGCGATCAGCCCGCCGCCGCCGACCGGCGTGATCAGCGCGTCCAACTCCCCCACTTCTTCGAGCAGTTCGAGTGCCGCAGTGCCCTGCCCGGCGATCACGTGGGGATGCTCGTACGGCGGGATGACAGTGAGGCCCCGCTCGGCGGCCAGCGCTTCGGCGATGGCGGCCCGGTCGCCGGTGTAGCGGTCGTACGTGACGATCTCGGCGCCGTAGCCGAGGGTGGCGTCCCGCTTGGACGGCGGGGCGTCCTCGGGCATGACGATCACCGCGGTGGTGCCCAGTTCACGGGCGGCGAGGGCGACGGCCTGGGCGTGGTTGCCGGACGAGTAGGCGGCGATGCCGCGGGCCAGCTGTTCGGGCGTGAGCCGGGAGGCGGTGTTGTAGGCGCCGCGGAACTTGAAGGCGCCCACGCGCTGGAAGTTCTCGCACTTGAGGAAGACCTCGGCGCCGACGAGGGCGTCCAGGGTCCGGGAGCGCAGCACCGGCGTGCGGTGGGCGACGCCCTTGAGCCGGGCGGCGGCGTCCCGGACGTCGTCGATCGTGACGGGCGGAGTGGTGGTCGTCACTGGTTGTCCCCCTTGGACGTCGGGTCGGTGGCAGCTCTGGCCTGGGAGAGGTAGCTGTAGGCGGAGGCACGGGAGATGCCGAGGCGGGCGGCGACCTGCTCGACCGCGCGGCGCACCGCGAACACGCCGTGCTCGTCCAGGCTGCGGAAGAACTCGAGGCGCTCGGTGCGGTCGAGGCCGGCCCACGTCTGGTGCTGGCGGAGCTGGTGGGCGTCGAGGATGGCGTCGACGACCGAGTCGATGTCGTTGCCGAAGGTGGTGACCGGCGCCGGTCCCGCCTCGCCGCCGATGCCGGCGAGGGCGCCGAGCAGCGCGTGGGCCTGCCGGACCGCGCCGACGTCCAGGTTGACGCACAGGGCTCCGAACACCGCTCCCGCGGAGTCACGCAGCACCATCGTGGACGACTTGAGCAGCTGCCCGGTACCGGTCCGCGTGACGTAGTTCAGTTCGTCGCGCGCCTCGTCGCCGCGGGCGAGCACCCGCATGCCGATCTCGCTCATCGCCCCGCCCACTGCCCGCCCGGTGACCGAACCGGCGACCGCGACCACCGACTTCTCCGGCTGCCGGTAGTCGTGCAGCACGACCTCGCACACGGGCCCGAAGGTCGCCGCGATGCCATGAACCACCGGGACGAGGGCGCCGATGATCGCGTCCCGCTCGGCGTCCGGGTTGTGTTCGACCACACCACACTCCCTTGGACTGAAAATCCAACGCTGGACTCACAGTCTAAACCGAGGGTTCGGGAGGAGGGCAACGGCAATGGCCGGAAAACGCCGTGGCTCGCGCGAGGCAAGCCCTCCAACCCCGCAGCCTGAGCGGCGAGTTCGCCTACGTTGGTGATCTGATCACCGCCACCAAACTGCAGGAGGCTCTGCCGTGTCGGACTCCAACCCCGAGATCATCGCTGCCGCGCAGACGCGTACCCGGATCGACACGTCCAAGCCGCATTCGGCCCGCTTCTGGAACTACTTCGTCGGCGGCAAGGACAACTACGAGGTCGACCGTGAGATCGGGGACCACATCAAGGAGATCTTCCCCGGCCTCGTCGACGTGGCGGTCACGAGCCGGCACTTCCTGGGGCGGGCCGTCCGCTACCTGGCCGGAGAGCAGGGCGTCCGGCAGTTCCTGGACATAGGCACCGGGCTTCCGACCGCTGACAACACGCACGAGGTGGCACAGCGCGTCGCCCCGGACTCCCGCATCGTGTACGTCGACAACGACCCCATCGTGCTGACACACGCCCACGCCCTGCTCACGAGCACACCCGAAGGCAGGACGGCCTATCTGGACGCCGACCTGTACGATCCCGAGGCCGTCCTCAAGGCTGCCGAGGGCACACTCGACTTCTCCCGGCCGATCGCCCTGATGATCCTCAACACGCTGGGCCATGTCGCCGACTACGACCAGGCGCGCGACCTGGTGCGCCGGCTCATGGCGGGACTCCCGTCGGGAAGTCACCTGGTCATCAGCGACAGCACGTCCACCAGCGAAGGCATGATCGCCGCGTCGGAGGCGTACAACGCGAGCGGCGCAGTGCCGTACTACGTGCGCAGCGTCGAGGAGATCGCGGGCTACTTCGACGGGCTCGAACTGGTGGAGCCCGGCGTCGTCCGGGTTCCCGAGTGGCGCCCGGACTCCTCGGCCCCGGCCCAGCCCGTCGACGCGTACTGCGGGGTGGGACGCCGACCGTAGGGGCCCGGCCTCGCCGCGTCAGGATCCGGATTCAGCCATGTTCGGGTGCCGCGCCCCGTCGGCGTCCCGTCGGTCAGGTCGTGTCAGAGCGCAGGCGGTGGCACGCGCCGTCGACGGAAACACCGAGGTGCGCAGACTCGACCTGACCGAGCTGATCGACTTGCCGGACCCTCTCGGGTTGTCCAGGCTGCTGCTTGTCGGCCACCGAGTCGCCGGCGAAGTGTGACGCGCACTCACCCAGAATTGAGGCGCCATGAAGCATATGGATACCGAGGCACCCCCGACCGGCCAGTCACCGCCGGAAGTGCCCCAGGTCGACGTCACCCTGAACGTGAACGGCACACTCCACCGGCTCCGGCTCGATGCGCGGGTCACGCTGCTCGACGCGCTGCGTGACCACCTGGGCCTGACCGGGGCCAAGAAGGGGTGTGACCAGGGTGCGTGCGGGGCCTGCACGGTGTTGGTGGACGGCAAGCGTGTGGTGTCGTGTCTGGCGCTGGCCGCGCAGTACGAGGGGCGTGAGATCACCACGGTGGAATCGCTGTCGGTCGGCGGGGAGCTGCATGCCGTGCAGGCGGCGTTCGCCCGGCATGACGCGTTCCAGTGCGGCTACTGCACGCCGGGGCAGATCATGTCGGCGGTCTCGCTCATCGCCGAGGGACGGGCGAACTCGGAGGAGGACATCCGTGAGTTCATGAGCGGCAACCTCTGCCGCTGTGGCGCCTATCCGAACATTCGCGCAGCGATCCGCGACGTTGCGGCGGGGGGTTGATCCATGCGTCCCTTCGACTACGTCCGGGCCACCGACGCCGAGCAGGCTGTCGCCGTGGTCAGCGCCGATCCGCGCGCGTCGTTCCTGGCCGGCGGCACGACGCAGCTGGACCTGATGAAGGACGGGGTCCTCGGACCGGAGCGGCTCATCGACATCACCCGCCTCCCCCTCGGCGGCATCACGCACACCGACTCGGCGATCCGGGTCGGGGCGCTCACGACGATGGAGGAGCTGGCCGCCGATCCCGTCGTCGGGGAGCGGCTGCCGTTCGTGCGGGAGGCTCTGCTGCTCGGCGCCTCGACCCAGCTGCGCAACATGGCCACCATCGGCGGCAACCTGCTGCAGCGAGCCCGGTGCCGGTACTTCAGGGATCCCACCGTCGCCGCCTGCAACAAGCGCAACCCGGGCTCCGGGTGTGCCGCCATCACGGGCATCCAGCGGATGCACGCCATCCTCGGCACCAGCGACCACTGCATCGCCCTGCACGCCTCGGACGTCGCGGTTCCGCTGGTGGCGCTGGACGCCGTCGTCCACGTCCGGGGGGCGAACGGAACACGGTCGATCCCCCTGACCCAGTTCTATCTCCCGCCGGGCGACACCCCTCACATCGAGAACGTGCTGCAGCACGGCGAGCTGATCACTGCGCTCGAGATCCCCCTGCTCCCCGAGACCGCACGGTCGCACTACCTGAAGGTCCGTGACCGTGTCTCCTACGAGTTCGCGCTGGTCTCGGCCGGCGTGGCCCTGGTGATCGAGGACGGTGTCGTTCAGGAGGCGCGCGTGGCGCTGGGCGGGGTCGGCACCGTCCCCTGGCGATGCTGGGACGCGGAGGGCGTCCTGCGGGGGGCCCGGGCGGGCGCCGACGTCTTCCGCACCGCGGCGGAGGCGGCCCTGGAGGGTGCCCGGCCGCTGCCCGGCACCGCGTTCAAGGTGGAGTTGGCCAAGCGCACCCTCGTGCGCACGCTCGAGACGGTTGCAGGAGCAGCATCATGACGACTCTCGAAACCGGCACGGTCGTCGGGGCGGGCCTGGACCGCGTGGACGCCCCGCTGAAGGTGACCGGATCGGCTCATTACCCCAACGATTTCTCCTTCCCCGCTATGGCGCACGCCGCCCTGGTGGGCAGCACCATCGCCGCGGGGCGCATCCGCGGCATCGATGTGACCAGGGCCCTTGCGGCGCCGGGTGTGCTGGCCGTCATCACGCACCTGAACGCGCCGAAGCTGGAACGCGGCCCGATGACCCTGCTGGGCGGATCGCCTCCGGCTCCGCTGCAGGACGACCGCGTCCTGCACTACGGGCAGCACATCGGCATCGTGGTGGCCGAGAGCGCCGAGCAGGCCCGGCACGCCGCACGGCTGGTACGCGTCGAGTACGAGCCGGCCGAGGCCCTGCTCGACGTGAACGATCCCCGCGCCGAGATCGTCGAGAACCCCTGGGGGCTGGACACCGAGCGCGGTGACGTCACCGCCGGATTCGCCCGGGCGGACGTCGTCGTCGAGGAGACCTACACCACCCCCGACAACACCAACAACCCGCTCGGTCTGATGTCCACCGTCGCGTACTGGCACGGGGACGCGCTCACCGTGCACGACTCCACGCAGTGGCCGCACAACGTGCGTGCCTCGCTGGCCACGATTTTCAAGGTCCCCGAGAGCGGCGTCCGCGTCCTCGCCCCCTTCGTCGGCGGCGGCTTCGGGGCCGGGCTGCGGGTGTGGTCCCACGTCATCCTCACCGTGCTGGCCGCCCGCGAGGTCGGGCGCCCGGTCAAGCTGGTGCTGTCCCGGCCGGAGATGTTCACCTCCGTGGGGCACCGGCCCAACAGCGTCCAGCAGATCAAGATCGGCGCCACCCGGGGCGGGGACCTCGTGGCCATCGAGCACCACGGCATCTCGTCGGTGGCGATGGAGGACGACGACTACGAACCGGTCTCCTTCGGTTCGGCCGTCTCCTACGCCTGCCCGAACGTGCTGACCCGCGACCGGCAGGCCCGGCTGAACATCCCCTGCCCGGGCTCGATGCGCGCGCCGGCCGAGGGGCAGGGCAGCTTCGCTCTGGAGTCCGCCATCGACGAAGTCGCCCACGCCGTCGGCATGGATCCCCTCGAGATCCGCCTGCGCAACTACGCCGAGGAGAACCCGGTCCTCGGCCTGCCCTGGTCGAGCAAGGCGCTGCGGGAGTGCTATCTCGAGGGCGCCGAGCGGTTCGGCTGGTCGCGGCGCACCCCGGAACCCGGCTCCATGCGCGACGGCCGCTGGCTCGTCGGCTACGGCCTGGCCGGCGTCTCCTACCCGTTCTACCAGGTGCCGTGCCAGGCCCGGGCCTCGGTGCGCCACGACGGCTCGGCATACGTGCGCAGCGCCGCCACCGACATCGGAACCGGCACCTACACGGTGATGACCCAGCTGGCGGCCGAGCTCCTCGGCCTCGACGTCGCCCGGGTGCGGTTCGACCTCGGCGACTCCGACATGCCCTACGCGCCCCAGGCCGGCGGCTCCGGCCTCACCGGCGCCCTCGGCAACGCCGTCCACGCCGCCTGCCGGCGCCTGGTGCGGGAGTTCCTCGACGTCGTGCGCGACGACGCCGAATCCCCGCTGCACGGCGCCGCGCCCGACGACGTGACCGTCACCGACGGGCGCATCCACCGCATCGGCAATCCCGCACAGGGTGAGACCTACACGGAGATCCTGACCCGTCACGGCCTCGAGGAGCTCAGCGCCGACGGCCGGAGCACCCCCCCGCAGGCCGAGGAGCTGGGCATGGCGCTCTCCGGCGCCTTCGGAGCCAAGTTCGTCGAGGTGCGCCTCGACCCCGAACTGGGCCTGCTGCGGGTGGCACGGGTCGTCTCCGCGATCGACGGCGGGCGCATCCTCAACGAGAAGACCGCCACCAGCCAGATCATCGGCGGCACGGTGGGCGGCATCAGCCAGGCGATGTTCGAGGAGACGGCCACCGACCAGGGCACCGGCCGCATCGCCAACGCCACCTTCGGGGACTACCTCATGCCGGTCAGCGCCGACGTTCCCGACATGGAGGTACTCTTCATCGGCGGACCCGACCGGGCAACCGCCGTCGGCACCAAGGGAGTCGGCGAAATCGGCCTGGTCGGCCTGGCCGCGGCCATCGGCAACGCCGTCTTCCACGCCACCGGCCGCCGCATCCGCTCCCTCCCGATCACCATCGACCAGCTCATGCTCTGAGGTCTGACGGGCCGGTCAGGCCGCGGCGATGTCGATCAACTTGTCCTGGAACTTCCTGGCGGTGAGGGCCTTCATCGCCCGCTTGCCGACCGGATTGCCCAGCAGGTTCTGCGTGAGCGTACGGGTCGCCTTGTCCCGGGGTGTCTGGGGAACGAACATCACCAGGTCCTTGCGGCCGATCTTCTGGTGGGTGGCCATGAAGGGCCGCAGCTTCTGCTCCCACTCGCGCAGTGCCCGGGCGGGGTTGCCGGGGTTGCGCTGCAGGCTGGTGCCGAGCAGGTCGGCGCCGGCCAGGGCGGTGGACGCACCCATGCCCGAGTAGAGGGTCAGGCACCAGGCCGAGTCGCCGAGCAGGACGACGCGGTCGGTGTGCCAGGTGGGCATCCGTACCTGGTGCGTGGAGTCGAAGAGGAAGTCATCGGCCTCCTCGAACTGCTGGAGGAGGTTCTCCAGCACGGCTCCGGTCGGTTCGGGGCCGAAGGCGCGGCGCAGTGACTCGATGGGCGGGCGCCGGAACTCGGCGTCCTCGTCGTCGGTGCGGTAGTTGAACAGCACGGTCGGCTGGTGGTCGGCGAACGGGAAGACCCAGGCGGAGCGGCCCGGCTCGGCGAGGACGAGGCCGTCGGTGGGCCGGTACCCGGGTACGGGGCTCTTGAGGACCGTGGCGCCGATGATGTGGTGGAGGGGCTGGAGGTAGTCGGTCTCCGGACCGAAGGCCAGGCGGCGCACCGTGGAGCGCAGGCCGTCGGCCCCCACGACGAGATCGAACCGCTCGGTGGTGTCGACGGTGGCGCCCGCTGTCATACGCAGCGTGACGTCCACGCCCTCGGGACCCTCGTCGATGGCCAGCGGCGTCGTGGCGAAGCGCATCTCGGCCAGGGGCTCGACGGCGTCGTAGAGGGCGGCCTCGACGTCGCCCCGGAGGACCAGGCTGGGGGAACCGGGCAGGTCGCCGTAGCCCAGGCCCGGCCGGCGACGGCGGCCTTCCCGGTCGATGTCGTAGGTCGTGCTCGTGACGTCGTACCGGTTGCCGATGGCGTCGAGCACACCCAGCCGCTGCGCGGCGGCGCGGCCGGTGCCGAAGAGCCCGATGAAGTATCCGGAGGCACGGCGTTCGGGGGCGCGTTCGACGAGCAGGGTGTCCCAGCCGATGTCGTGCAGGCGCAGTGCCGTGGCCAGGCCTCCGATGCCCATGCCCACGACGAGGGCGCGCGGCTTGTTCATGTCGGTCCTCTCCTGTGGATGCCGAGGTCACCATTATTGACTGCTAAAACGCTAACAGTCAAAAACCTGCCAAGGCAGCTACCATGCAGGCAGGCGAGAGGAGAGACGGCGTGGCACGTCCGGCACAGGACCGAGCGGAAGCGATCCTGGCTGCGGCCAGGGCACAGTTCCGTGAGACCGGCGCGGAGCGCACGACGGTCGACGACATCGCGGCTCGCGCCGGCGTCGGCAAGGGGACGGTCTTCCTCTACTGGCCGTCCAAGGCACGCCTGCGGGATGCCGTTCTCCAGCTCGAGCTCGCCGGGCATTTCGCCGTGCTCGCGGACGACCTCCGCAACGATCCGTCCCTCCTGCGTCTGGGCACCGTCATCCGGCGTGAGATCGCGGCCGGCCTGGACAACCCGGACATGGCCCCGCTGCTGGCCGACCAGCCCATTGGGTCGCCTGGCCGCTTTGAGCCGCCGACCCGGGCGCTGTACCGGGTTCTGGCCGTCATGCGCGCCCACCATCTGGTCCGCGAGGTGGCCGATGACGAGATCGTCATGGGGATCGAGGCAGTCCTGGGTGGTGCACTCGTGAGGGGTTTCGCAGATCCCGATGGGCGAGACCTGCTCCTGGACGCCGTGGAGCGCCTCGTGTCCTCCAGCTACGACCGCGAGGACGTCGACCAGGGTGCCGTCGAGGCGGCGGTCCCCGAGGTGGTCGACGCGCTGGAAGACGGCATCGACCAACTGGTCGCCGCCGCCGCGCCCGACCGACCGACCACAGCCCGGCTCAGACCCCGGCAGCGCCCGGCCACCACCCGAAGCTGACACCGGCCACCGCCGGTCACCGCACCATCGGGCGAGTGCCTCCTCGGGTGTGGCGGCCGGTTCAGCGGCGTGCGAGTTGCCGCTCGCCCTTGGTACCGGGGCGGTAGGTCATGCCGTAGTGGTGGAAGATCGCTGGTTCGTCCTCGGCGGGCAGTACGCCGTCCGTGCCGATGGACGGAGCTTTCCGTACCTGCCCCTTGGTGTACGCGACCTTGAGGTAGTCCGGGCCGACGATCGCCTCGTCGAGCGGGACGAACACAAGGCGCTGGCGAGTGGGCAGCCCCGTCCGGACAGTGGCCATGGCCGGTTCGTCGGTGGTGGTGTCCACGTAGACCGCTTCCAACGCGCCGATCTTGCGTCCCTTCGGGTCGACGACGTCGTGGTCGCACCATTCACGGATGTCGGCTGGCTGAATCATGCGCTCCGCTCCCTGGACAGACCGTGGTCGCAGTGGCCGCCCACGGCAGCAAGAGCGGCTTACGAGCCCTGGACGGTCACCCTGCGCTCTCCAGCCTGCCCCGGTGCGCCGTCGGCTGCCACGCGGCAACCGCGCTGCGAGTGACCGGGCCCGAGGGCCGGCCCGCCGATCCGGAACGACCGACCCCGGCCCGGGACAGCAGGTCACCGCTGACACGCTGCGCCGGCTCCCGGCCGAGACGAAGCGGTACCGGGAGATGTGATCCCTGGCCGGTACGGGCCAGGGATATGGCAGAGGCTGGGAAGCATCATCGGCGACGTTCCCCGGCGGGCTGAACCTGGGTCCGGCAGGGCCACCTCGGCGAGTGCGGGCGCGGCACCGTGCCGGAACACGACGCAACGGGTCTGGAGCAAGCCCAGCCGCAGGTCAGCGGACCCTTCCCCGTGGCTTCAGAGGTGTCGGCGGCAGCTCCGGGACCGGCAGCGGAGCCCCGTCGTACCCCTTGACCTCCCCGAACCGGGTACCGGTCATCCAGTCCTCGCGGGCCTGTGCGATCTCCTCCTGCGGCCGTCCGATCCAGTTCCAGAACCCCTGCATCGGTCGACGTTGTGCCAGGTCAGAGCCGTGCAGATTCCTCAAAGTCAGCAAAAGTCAGCATCAGAGCGCTCGACAGTCAGACCGATACATGCCACATTGCCGGCCCGTCTCGCGTTGCTGACCTGCATGTTCGCGAGATCGGTGACGTGGTGGCAGGTCGTCCGCCACACGTTGTGGCCGAACTCGCCTTCCACGAGTTGCCGATCGGTGGGAGAACTGTTGTACGGGTGGCTAATCTGCCAGCCAGCCGGGACTGACCATTCCGTACTCGTAGGCGAGGACGACGACTTGAGATCTGTCCCGTGCTCCGAGTTTTGCCATGATGCGGCTGACGTGGGTCTTTGCTGTCAAGGGAGAGACCACCAGGCGCGCCGCGATCTCGTCGTTGGTGCATCCGGACGAAGGCACCGTCGACCTCGTGCACCACCTGCGCGACGACGTGGCCCCGCCCCTGGAACACGACACCGGCGCGGACATCCTGGTCGGCGGCGGCACCGCGGCATCGCAGGACGTCTCCGAAACACTCGCCAACCGCCTGCCCCTGTTCGTCGCCGTCGTCGTCGGCGTCTCCTCACTCCTCCTGCTGCTGGTCTTCCGCTCCATCTGGATCCCCGTCAAGGCGGCCGTCCTGAACCTGCTGTCCATCTCCGCCGCACTCGGCGTGATCACCCTGGTCTTCCAGCACGGCTGGTTCGGAGCACAGCCAGGACCGGTCGAAGCGTTCATCCCCGCACTGATCTTCGCGATCGTCTTCGGCCTGTCCATGGACTACGAGGTTTTCCTCATCTCGCGCATCCACGAAGAATGGACACGCACCAAGGACCACTCACACTCCGTTCGTGAAGGACTGGCCTCCACCGGCAAGGTGATCACCGCGGCCGCCGCCATCATGATCGTGGTCTTCGCCGCCTTCGTGCTCAGCTCCGACCGCATGCTCCAGCAGTTCGGACTCGGCCTCGCCGTCGCGATCCTGCTCGACGCGGTGGTCATCCGCTGCCTCATCGTCCCCGCCGTCATGCAGATGCTCGGCAAGTGGGCCTGGTGGCTACCCGCGGTGTCCATCGAACGCCCCGATCACGGCTCCTCGGTCTGAGGGCTGAGGGCTGAGGCGCAGCTCCGTGCGTGCCGGGGACTGCCGCCGGTTTCCCACACCGCATGGCCCACCATCTGTCGGCGCTTTGCCCAGTGGAGCGGGGGTCGGGCATGGGCCCGGCCCCGTCGTCGCAGCCCTCACCCATCGTCTGGGACTATGTCAACTCCGCCTGCCGTCCCTACGACCCGTGGCTCGCATACGGTCAGTCCAAGACCGCCACCGTCGTGCGACTGCTGATGCTCGGTGGAACGCAGGACGCTGATGCGGGCTTTACGTCGGCGGTCAGCCTCGGGGCGATCATGTTCGCCGCGATCTCGCCGAAGTACGTCCGATGAGGCCCGGCCGGGGTGGCTCGCCTCCACGTCCCGCCTCGGTCACCGCGCTCAGCCGCAGGCAGTGCCGTTGAGGGTGTAGGTGTTCGGCGGGGTGGTGTTGCCGGTGTGGGCTGCCTGGAAGCCGATGTCGACGGAGGCGTCGGGGACGATGGTGGCGTTGTGGGCGACGTTCCTGGCGGTCACCCGGCCGGAGGCGGGAGAGTAGTCCGCGTTCCAGCCGGAGGTGATGGTCTGGCCGTCGGGCAGGGTGAAGACGAGGGACCAGCCGGCGATCGCCGTGGTGCCGGTGTTGGTGATGGTGATGCTCGCGGTGAGGCCGGTGTTCCAGGCGCCGACGGTGGTGGTGACCCGGCAGGTCGCGGTCCCCGGTGGCGGGTCGGAGGTCTGGAACTGTGTGAAGAACTTCCATACCTCCGCCGGCAGCCAGGTCCTGGAGCCGCTGTCACCGGGGGCCCCGTCCTGGGGAGCGGCGATGTGTCCTTCGTCGAACGCGGCCCAGACGACCGGATGCCCGGCCGAGCAGCCGGAGTAGGTGGTGATCCGGTGGGTCAGGCTGCCCGGTGCCGGCTCCGGCGGGTTCTGGGGGGTGCAGCCGTTGTTCCTGACGAACCTGTCCCGCATCGCCCGTCCGCCGGAGATGCCGAGGACGTTGTCCCTGAGGCCGTGCACTCCGAGGTAGGCGATGGGCTGGGTGCCGCCGCTGCATCCGCTGAGCTGCCCGCCGCTCTGCACCGCGACCGCGCGGAAGACCGTCGCGCGGGAACACGCCAGGGCGTACGACATCGCGGCGCCGTAGCTGAAGCCGAGGGCGAAGCGCTGTGTGGTGTCGACGCACAGGTCCGCCTCGATGCGCCTGAGCATGTCGTCGACGAAGGTGACGTCTTCGCCGCCGGCGTTGGCCCAGCCGTTGTTGAGGCCCTGGGGTGCGACGAAGACGGTGCTGTTGTTCGCCAGTCGCTGCAGCCCGTAGTAGGCCCAGGTGCCCGTCTCCACGGTGCGGCCGGTGGCGACGTCGGTCGAGGTGCCGCCCAGCCAGTGGAACCCGAAGACCAGCCGGTAGGGCCGGCTGCGGTCGTAGCCGTCGGGGATGCGCAGGATGAAGGTGCGGTTCTTGCCGTTGGTCTGGATCGTGTGCGTGCCGCTCGTCAGGGTGGGGGTTTTGCCGCAGCCGGAGCTCGGGGCGGCGGTGCTGACGGATGCGGCGGATCTCGGTGTCGAACCGCAGGAACGGAGTGAACTCCTCCCACGCGTTCTCCCACAGTTTCACGATCGCCGGATACTTCCGGCCCCAGGCATCGGCGAACTCCGCGAACCGGTCCAGGGCGGCCTCCTCGGTCGGAGCGGTGTAGACAGGCTTGAGCAGTCTGGCGATCTTGTCCCAGTCCTGGCGGGCGGCATAGCGGAAGGAGTTCCGCAACAGGTGGACCACACAGGTCTGCACGATGGTGCGGGGCCAGACCGTCTCCACCGCCTCGGGCGGGCCCTTGAGCCCGTCGCAGACGAGCATCAGCACGTCGTTGACACCGCGGTTCTTGATCTCGGTGAGGATGTGCGGCCAGTGCTTGGCACCCTCACCGCCGTCGCCGGCCCACAGGCCCAGGATCTCGCGCCGATCCTCGGTCGTGACGGCCAGGGCCACGTAGACGGGCCGGTTGGCGACCGCGCCGTCGCGGATCTTCACGTGGATGGCGTCGATGAAGACCACCGGCGTCCGACAGACATGCCGCCGCGAACTCGGCGCGGGCCCGTGTGACGTTCGGGCGGGCCGGGCGAAGCAGCCCTGACGCCTACGGCCCGGCCGCCGTGAGCGCGTTGCGGATCGCGTCGTAGGCGGGCTTGTGCCTCAGGTTCTCGTCCCAGGGCAGGGCCGCTCCCTCACCGGGGAAGACCGCGGGGATCCACGAGTGCCGATCCGTGTAGCCCCACAGGGTGATGCCCACACAGCGCCGTACGGCCAGGCAGGCGTCGGTCACCTGCCCGTACCAGTCGGCCTGTTCGGCCAGCTTGGTCTCATCGGAGGGCAGGATCATGCGGATGTCGAGTTCGGTGATGGCGACGTCGACGCCGAGGTCGGCGAAGCGCTGCAGGTTCTCCTTCAGGCCGCCGGGGAAACCGTACTGGAGGGCGAGATGGCCCTGCAGTCCGAACCCGTCGATCGGGACCCGCTCCTTCTTGAGCTGCTTGATCAAGGTGTAGTACGCATCCGACTTCGGGCCGAGGGCCTCGACGTTGTAGTCGTTGAGGTACAGCTTGACCTTGGGGTCGGCGGCGCGGGCCCAGCGCAGGGCGTCGGCGATGTAGCCGGGGCCGAGGGTCTTGTAGAAGATGTTCTCGCGGTAGGTGCCGTCCTCGTTCATGATCTCGTTGGCGACGTCCCACGCGAAGACCTTGCCCCTGTAGTGCTTCACCACCTTCGTGATGTGGTTCTTCAGGATGGAGCGCAGTTCGTCGGCGGCCCAGGTGCCGGAGGTGAGCCAGTCCGGGAGCTGGGAGTGCCACAGCAGGGTGTGCCCGCGGACCTTCAGGCCGTTCGCGCGGGCGTAGTTCACGATCTCGTCGCCCGCGGTGAAGTCGAAGACCCCGCGCTGGGGTTCGGTGGCGTACCACTTCATGCCGTTGCCAGGGGTCGTCTGGCCGAACTCGGTGCCGAGCAGGTCGGCGAACTCGGTGTCGGCGAGCTCCGGGTTGTCGACAGCGGCGCCGAAGTAGCGACCTGACTCACGGGCCAGTTCGTGCAGCGTCTTCGTCGCCTTCGCGCCGTCGGTGCCGGCCTGGGCGGTGGGCGCCGCGGCGAGGCCGAGCAGCAGGGCCGCGGACGCGGCGAGCGCGGCGGATCCGACGCGGACACGGCGTGCGGGTGTGCGCATGGTGCATCTCCTCAACTGTGGAATGAGACGGTGCAGTTGCTGTGCGCGGAGCTGGTCTGTGGGGTCACTTCACACGAAGCTCGCAGCGCATCCGCCGCTCGTGCCCGACCTCGCGTACGGGGCCGGTCAGGGTGAGCGGCACGGTGTGGTGGACGTGTTCGCTGGATGCGGCGACGCGCAGTTCGAGGGCGCCTGGTTCGACGACGCGGCGGCCGTCGGCGCCGGTGTACGCGGCGAGGTCGGCCGGGAACGTGGCGTGGACCTCGGCGGACGCGCCGGCGTCGAGCGTGACGCGGACGTAGCCGACGAGCCGGACCTCGGGGCGGGCGACGGTGCCGACGGGGTCGTGGAGGTAGAGCTGGACGACCTCGGTGCCGGGCCGCTCGCCGGTGTTGCGGACGGTGAGACGCAGCGTGGTCTCGCCGTCGGTGGGCAGTTCGGGGGCGTCGCACTGGGGGGTGTCCCAGGTGAACGTCGTGTAGGACAGGCCGTGCCCGAAGGGGTAGAGGGGCGTCGGGTCCACGGTGCTGGGGAAGCCGTGCCGGCCGAGCGGTGGGGCGAGGTAGGGCGCGGGCTGGCCGCCGGGGGTGCGCGGCACGCCGAGCGGCAGCCGTCCGGACGGCTCGACTCGCCCGGACAGGACGCCCGCGACGGCGCCGCCGCCTTCCTGCCCGGGGAAGAACGCCTGGACCACGGCGGCGGCCCGGTCGGCCCAGCGACCGAGCGCGTAGGGCCTTCCGCTGAGGACGATGATGACGACCGGCACGCCGGAGGCCAGCGCATCGTCCAGCAACTCCGCCTGGCCGTATGGCAGTTGGAGGTCCTCTGCGTCGCATCCCTCGCCCGACGAGCCGCGCCCGAACAGACCCGACCGGTCCCCGACCACGGCCAGGCAGACTTCGGCCGCCGCCGGCTCGTCGACGAACACGGCGCCCGGCAGCTCGGCACGCAGCGCCTCGCCCAGTGTCGGGACCTCGATCCCGGTCGGCAGTTCGGGATGGTGCACGCCCACGTGCCGGGGAAACGTGTAGCAGCCCAGCATCGCGGCCTGCTCGTCGGCGAGCGGACCGAGCAGCGCGATGCGCAGGCCGTCGCGCAGCGGCAACACGCCGGAGTCGTTGGCGAGCAGGACGACCGACTCCTCGGCGACCTTCTGTGCCAGGTCCCGCATGTGCGGGGGGTTGAGGTCGACGGGCTCTCCGCCAGTGACGGGCTCCCAGTCGGGGTCGAGCAGCCCCAGTTCGCACTTCTGGGTGAGGACGCGCAGCGCGGCCCTGTCGAGCAGATCTTCGGGGAGCGGGTCCGCGGGGCTGAAGCAGCGGGCCGCCGGCAGTTCCACGTCGACCCCGGCCGCAATGGCGAGCCGTGCGGCCTGCTGCTCTCCGTCGGCGACCCGGTGCGCTTCCTCCAAGAGCGAGACGCCGTAGTAGTCCGAGACCACGGTGCCGGTGAACCCCCACTGCTCGCGCAGGAGCCCGGTGAGCAGCTGGGTGTGGGCGTGGGCGGGAAGGCCGTCGATGTCGTTGTAGGCGGGCATCACGGACCGGGCGCCGCCGTCGCGCAACGCCATCTCGAACGGCGGCAGGATCACGTCGGCGAGTTCGCGCGGGCCGAGCGAGGCGGGCGCGTGGTTGCGGGCGGCGCGCGAGGCCGAGTACCCGGCGAAGTGCTTGAGCGTGGCGACGATCCCGGCGGTCTCGAGGCCTCGCACGTAGGCGGTGCCGATGGTGCCGACGAGGTACGGGTCCTCGCCGATGCACTCCTCGGTGCGGCCCCACCGCGGATCCCGTACGACGTCCAGGACCGGCGCGAGGCCCTGGTGAACGCCGACCGCGCGCATCGACGTACCGATCGCCCGGGCCATCTCGGTGATCAGCTCGGGGTCGAAGGTAGCGCCCCAGGCGAGCGGCGTGGGGAAGACGGTGGCCTGCCAGGCGGTGAACCCGGTCAGGCACTCGTCGTGGGCGATCGCGGGCAGCGCGAACCGGTTGCCGGCGCGGATCAGGCGTTGCAGTTCGGCAAGGCGGGCGGCGCCCTCGGCGGGGTCGACGGGAACGGTGCCGAAGGGGCGGGTGAGCTGGCCCAGGCCGTAGGGAAGGAGCGCGTCGAGGGCGGCGCTGCGGGCCGCGTAGGTGTGCTGACCGGGTGCGACGTCGGCCCCTTCGGTGTCGGCGCCGATCCAGACGCTGGACAGCTGGGCGGTCTTCTCCTCGGTGGTCATCCGGGCGAGCAGGTCCGCCGCCCGGACGTGGGCGGGCAAGGTGGTGTCCTGCCATGGCTCGACCATGGAACTCCTCAGGTGTGGTGCTGGTAAGGGGGTGGCCTGCGCGGGACTCAGCCCTTGGTGGCGCCCATCGTGATGCCGCCGATCAACTGCCGTTCGGCGACGGCGTAGAAGGCGAGGGCCGGCACCATGGCGAGGACGAGATAGGCGAAGACGCGGGCGATGTCGGTGGCGTACTGGCCCTGGAACTGCTGGACGCCGATGGGGATCGTCCACCAGGTCTGTTCACTGAACACCAGCAGCGGAAGAAGGAAGTTGTTCCAGCTTCCGACGATGGCGAGGATCGACACGGTGCCGAGGGCGGGCCGCGCCATGGGCAGCAGGATCCGCCAGAAGAAGCCGAACGCCGAGCAGCCGTCGAGGGTGGCCGCCTCCTCGAGCTCTCCGGGGATCTCCCGGAAGAAGCCGCGCAGGATGACGATGGTCATGGGCAGGCCGAACGCCGCCTGCGGCAGGATCACGCCCCATGGGTTGTCGAGCAGCCCGAAGGTGCGCAACAGGACGAACAGCGGCAGGATCGCCACGGCGAACGGGAACATCAGCCCCGCGGTGAACAGGGTGAAGAGCAACTCCCGGCCGCGAAAGGCGAATCGGGCCAGCGCGAAGGCGGCGAGGGCCGCGGTGCCCACGGTCAGTACGGCCGTGCCGACCGCGATCAGCGTGGACGAACCCAGCATGCGCCAGAACGAGCCGGAGGCGAGCATATCGGTGTAGTTGGACGTCACCCACGGCGAGGGCAGGCCGAAGGTGTTGCGGGAGAGCTGATCGGTGGACTTGAACCCGGACACGAACGCGTACAGCAGCGGCGTGACCATGACGACGCCGACCAGCCACACGATCACGTACAGCGGTGCGGAGCGCAGCCTTCTGCGCGTGCCCGCGCTCATCGGGAGGCTCGCATGGTGGTGAGGGCTCCTTCGGTGTCACGACGCAGCACGGAGCGCTGGTAGACGAGGGCGAAGACGAGGCTGATGAGGAACATGCCGATGCTGATCGCGCTGGCGTAGCCGATCTCGAAGCGCTTGAAGCCGTACTGGAACATGGTCACGGCCATGGTCTCGGAGTGGTGGTCGGGGCCGCCCTGTGTGACCACCCACACCAGGTCGAAGAGCTGGATGGCGCCGATCACGGAGAGGAAGACGCTGATGCGGATCGTCGGTCCGAGCAGCGGCAGGGTGATGTGGCGGAAGCGCTGCCAGGGGCCCGCGCCGTCGATGCGGGCCGCCTCGTGCAGTTCGGCGGGAATGCCCTGCAGTCCGGCCAGGTACAGCATCATGTGGAAGCCGAAGTACTTCCACGTCATGACGAGGAACAGGGTCGGCAGTACGTGGTCCTGGTCGGCGAACCACAGTCCGCCGAGGCCGTCGAGGCCGACCGCGCCGAGCACGTTGTCGGCGAGCCCGTCCTCCGGCGCGAAGATCATCGAGAACAGGACGCCGGTGATGACCTCGGACAGGACGTACGGGGCGAAGAACAAGGTCCGGTACAGGGCCCGGCCGCGCAGCTTCTGGTTGAGCAGCACGGCCATGCCGAGCGCGAACGGCAGCTGCACGCACACCGAGAACAGCACGAGCAGCAGCCCGCGCCACAGGTCGCCCAGGAAGACCGGATCACGCAGGAGCCGGCTGTAGTTGTCGAGGCCGACATAGTCCGAAGGGGAGCCGAAGCCGCCCCAGTTGAACAGGCTGACGTACAGGGCGTACAGGATCGGGGCGAGCACGAGCACGCCGAACAGCACCAGGGCGGGCAGGGTGAAGCTGAAGGCGGTCAGCCAGTCGACGATCCGACGGGCCCGCGACCGGCCCGCTCCGGTGTCCGGCTGCTTCGGTGCAACGGGGGCGGCCGCGGGGTCCTTCACGTACGTGGAAGCCATGGCGGTCACTGGCTCTTCGCGACCTGGGTGACCGAACGGGCCACCTGCTCGGGCGACTTGGATCCGGCGATCAGGGCGGCCACCGAGTCGTTGATCTCCTGTCCGACGGCGGGCGGGTACGCCTGGTCGAGGTAGAGCTGGAAGCCGGTCGCCTCGCCGAGGGCGTCGGAGACGAGCTTGAGGTTGGGATCGGTCAGGGCGCTCGTGGCGTCCTCGACGACGGGCATCATCGAGCCCTTCGACACAAGAATGCGGTCGGACTCGGCCGACATGAAGAACTTCAGGAAGTCCACGGCGGCCTTGGGCGCGCCCTTGCGCACCGCGTAGCCGCCGCCTCCGCCGAACACGTCGGTCTGCGCGCCCTTGCCTCCGGCGACGGCGGGGAACGAGAAGAACCCGAGGTCCTTGCCGATGCCCTTGCCCGCGTCGGCCTGGACGACGGGCGCCCACTGGCCCATCAGCTCCATCGCCGCCTTGCCGTTGCCCATCGCGGCCGCCTCGCCGGTGGGCGTGGAGTACGCGGCGCCGAGGAAGCCCTTCTGGAACGGCTGGAGCGCGACGAGTTCCTTGAGGTGCTCGCCCGCCTTGACGAAGTCGTCGCCGGTGAAGTCCTTGGCGTCGGCGGCCGCCCGCATGCCGTCGATCCCGGCGATCCGCATGGCCAGGTACGCCCAGTAGTACATGCCGGGCCACTTCTCCTTGCCCGCGAGGGCGATGGGGGTGATTCCGGCGCTCTTCAGCTTCTTGACCGTGTCGAGGTAGTCGGCCCAGGTGGCGGGCGGTGCCTGGATCCCGGCCTCGGCGAACAGGGCCTTGTTGTACCAGAACCCGACGGCGCCGATGTCGAAGGGCATGGCGTACGTCTTCCCGTCGAATTGGTACGCCTTGACCGACGCCGGCACGAGCGTGTCGGTCACGGAGCTGGTGGAGGACGTGAGGTCCTCCACCAGGCCTGCGTCGATCTGCTGCTTGAGAACGCCGCCGCCCCACGTGTGGTAGATGTCCGGCAGCTTTCCGGAACTGGTCAGCGCCGTCATCTTCGACTTGTAGGCATCGTTCTCCATCGTCACGAGCTTGATGCGCACATCGGGGTGCGCGGCCTCGAACGCCTTCGCCCGCTCGGGCCAGACACTCTTCGACGGCTCCGTGGTCTGGATGTTCCACCATTCCACGATGGTCCGGCCCTGGCTGTCGGTGCTGGAGGACCCCGAGTCCGAACAGGCGGACAGGCCGGCCGCCCCCAGGCCCGCCGCCGAGACGGTCCCCAGGAACCGGCGGCGGGACAAGGAGGAGGACGAGGCGCCGAATACGGAAGTGACGGCTCGAGCGGAGGCTGACATGGCACACCTTCCGGAAAATTTCCGATAACTATGAGGAGATGGCCATGGAAGTTACGGGCATGTAAGGGGGGTGTCAACGGCCTTGACAAAAAAGGCCGTCGACACACCCGGAGCGGTATCTTCCGTTATGCGCGGCGTGGCGGTGCGGTGCTCGCGCGGACCACCAGCTCGGTCGCCAGCTCCACTCGCGGCGAGGCCGGCTCGACGCCACGCGCGAGGTCGAGGAGCATCCTGGCGGCCAACTTGCCCATGTCGGAGAGGGGTTGGCGAACGGTCGTCAGCGGAGGCGCGCACCAGCGCACCTCAGGCAGGTCGTCGAAGCCGACGATGCTCATGTCCTCCGGCACCCGAAGCCCGCGCCGCCGCAGCGCCTCGATCGCTCCGAGCGCCATCTGGTCGCTCGCCGCGAAGATCGCGGTCGGCGGTTCGTCGAGGTCCAAGAGCTGTCCCGCGCCGGTGAATCCGGACTCGTGGTAGAAGTCACCGGGCACGGTCAGGGCGTTGTCGACCGCCACTCCGGCCACGTCGAGCGCCGCGCGGTAGCCGTCGAGCCGGGCGCGCGAGCACAGCAGCCTGGGCGGTCCCTCGATGAACCCGATCCTGCGGTGTCCGAGCTGGAGCAGATGCTCGGTCGCGGCCATCCCGCCCGTCCAGTTGGTGGCGCCCACGGTCGGCGACTCGGTGGCCGGCGAACCGGCCGGGTCGATCACCACCAACGGCACACCCAGTCGGCACAGTTCGTCGTGGATCCCCGGTTCGAGCACCGAGGTCACGAGGATCACGCCGTCGGAAGGGCGGGCCCGCAGATTGGTCATCCACTGCCGCGCGGACCCCGCCCGGTCGTGGATGGCGGAGAGAACCGTGCCCACACCGGCCTCGTGCGCGACCTCCTCGACGCCCCGGATGATCTCGACGGCCCAGGGGCTGTCCAGATCGTTGAAGACGAGGTCGAGCAGGACCGCCCGGGTGCCGGACGCGGCCGGGCGGCGACGGTAGCCGTGCCGGTGCAGCAGGTCCTCGACCCGGGCACGGGTGGCGGGCGAAACGTCCGAGCGCCCGTTGACGACCCGTGAGACGGTCGGCACGGACACCCCGGCCTTCCGCGCGATCTCGCTGATCGTCACCTTCGGCGCCCCCTCCGGGCTCCGCGTGCCTGTCTTGCGCTGAGCGCCTTCCCCGGCCACCATCCCCACCTCCCTGGCTGTACGCCCGGAAAAACTCCGGGCACCTTCCGGAAACCGTAGGACATGCCGTCGGCCGCCCGCCGGTCGCCCCCGCGCTTCCGTCCGACCGCTCGAACATCCCCATGCACTCCGTGACGTCGCGGAGCGTTCAAGGTGCCGCTGACCACTATGGGTACGCCGCTTCCATGGCGGCTGTCCCGCTCACACTTCCCCGGCGGACGTCGGTTGAGCAAGGCCTGCAACTCACGGCCGTGCCCACCGCTCCATGAACCGCAGGGTACGGTCGATGTCCGCTGGGACCTGGTCGCGGACGGCCTTCTACAGACGACGAAGAACAGTCGGGTCGGACCGGTCGGCTCCCAGGGTTCCCAGCGCTCGACCACCGTCGGTCGGCTCCTCAACAGCAGGCGCGGGAGCGGGCGATGTCCGGCGGGGCAAGGCATGCCACATCCGCTCGGGTGAGCTGTGAGGTGCTGCGTACGCCGCCCCTGGCGCGGAGGCGGAGGCCGCGGCGTCCACCACTGCGGCGACGATCGCCTGCCCCACCGGTACTTCTGACGCCTCGAAACTTTTGCCAGGGGGGATGATGCGTGCGCGAGCGGCTGCCTGTCTTGAGCCAAGAGCCAACTGTGACGAGTGCCGCGCGAACCGTTGACGGTGACTCAGGTCACCCGTATGGTCTGCGACGCCATTCGGAAATGTGACCGAAACTTTCGGAAGAGGGAGCATCAGACGGCCACCCGCACGTCCATCCGCAAGGCCCCCCGACGAACCGCACGCACCACCCTGGTCCTCGGTCTCGCGGGCCTGCTCGCCGCAGCCGGCGTCACCGTCGCGTCCGGAACCGCCGAGGCAGCGAGCACGCTGGGCGCGGCAGCCGCCGAGAAGGGCCGCTACTTCGGCACCGCCGTCGCGGCGAACCACCTGGGCGAAGCGCCGTACGTCTCGACGCTCAACACCGAGTTCAACTCGGTCACGCCGGAGAACGAGATGAAGTGGGACGCCGTAAAGCCCAGCCGCGGCTCGTTCAACTTCGCCAACGCGGACCGGATCGTCAGCCACGCCCAGAGCCGGGGCATGAAGGTCCGCGGCCACACCCTTGTCTGGCACTCCCAGCTGCCCAGCTGGGTCGGCAGCCTGGGCGCCACCGACCTCAGAACGGCGATGAACAACCACATCAACCAGGTCATGGGCCACTACAAGGGCAAGATCCACTCCTGGGACGTCGTGAACGAGGCCTTCCAGGACGGCACCAGCGGAGCCCGCCGCAGCTCACCCTTCCAGGACAAGCTCGGCAACGGCTTCATCGAGGAGGCGTTCCGCACCGCCCGCGCCGCCGACCCCGCCGCCAAGCTCTGCTACAACGACTACAACACCGACGGCGTCAACGCGAAGAGCAATGCCGTCTACAACATGGTCCGCGACTTCAAGGCCCGCGGCGTGCCCATCGACTGCGTGGGCTTCCAGTCCCACTTCAACAGCGCCTCCCCGGTCCCCGCCGACTACCAGGCCAACCTCCAGCGCTTCGCCGACCTCGGCGTCGAGGTCCAGATCACCGAACTGGACATCGAGGGCTCCGGCACCGCCCAGGCGAACAGCTACGGCAACGTCGTCAAGGCCTGCCTCGCCGTCACCCGCTGCACCGGCATCACGGTCTGGGGCGTCACCGACAAGTACTCCTGGCGCGCCTCCGGCACGCCCCTGCTGTTCGACGGCAACTACAACAAGAAGCCCGCTTACACGGCCGTACTGACCGCGCTCGGCGGATCCGGATCGGGCGGCGGAGGGGGCACCGCGTCCTGTTCCGTGACGTACAGCAAGCAGGAGGAGTGGAGTGACCGCTTCAACGGCAGGGTGACCGTCACCGCGGGCAGTTCGGCGATCACGAGCTGGACGACGACCGTCACGGTCACCCCGCCGCAGAAGATCTCCGCGACCTGGAACGGCACGCCCACCTGGGACAGCTCCGGCAACGTCATGACGATGCGCCCGAGCGGCAACGGCAGCCTCGCCGCCGGGGCGTCCACGAGCTTCGGCTTCACCGTCATGAAGAACGGCAACAGCGCGGCGCCTGTGATGGGTTCCTGCACCGCGTCCTGACGCACGGCACCATCAGCCCGGCGCGGCACCACCACGCCGGGCCGCTCTGCCGGGACCCGCAACATCGCCATCACTGGTACCGGCTGGAGTGCTCCGTACTCCCAGCCTGCTGGTCACCACCGCGCGATGCCGGCGAAACCGGCTGCGTAACCCTGCCATGACACAACCACGCCAGTGCCGGGAGCGGTTCAGGCGTCGAAGCGCCGTGCCTCCACGAGGACCGCCGCTCCGGGTACAGCGCGGGCGCCTGCACGCCGACGGTCTCCAGGAGGTGTCCGGCGAGTTCCACCCTGTCGCTGTTGAAGGCGGACGCGGCCGGGCGGGGACTGCACGCTGGTGGCCGTCTGGACGAGGGCGTAGACCGCGTGGGACCGGTCGGTCATGACGACGCCGTGCAGCCACAGGGCGGGGTCCGGGTGGTCGCCGTGGACGACCGTGCCGGAGTGCAGCAGGGGCCGCAGCCGCTTGTACGCTGTGACCCACTCCGCGAGCCGGGCGCGGCCCTCGGTGGAGGCGAGGGTGAGGTCCCACTCGATGCCGGAGTGGCCGAACAGGGCCGTTGCCGCGCGGAAGTCGAGGGTGTGCGCCCAGCCGGTGGTATGGGCGACGGGCACGGCGACATGTGAGCCGAGCAGTCTCGGGCGGCAGCAGGAGCCCGGTCGAGCGCTGGATTTTGGCGTTCCAGGACGTCGACGCAGTCGCTGGTCCACACCCGGTCGGTGCGTTCCAGGATGCCCAGGTGGCCGCCTCCGGAGGAGCAGGATTCGATCTCCAGGCGGGGGTGGCGTGCGCGCAGCTCGTCGATGAGCCGGTACACGGCGAGGGTCTGGGCATGGACGCCGGGCGTGCCGAGCGGGCCGTGTCCTGCCTCGACCAGATCGCGGTTGTGGTTCCACTTGATGTACGCGATGCGGTACTCGCCGACGAACGCGTCCAGGCGTTCCAGCAGGTACGCGTAGGCCTTGGGGTGGCCGAGGTCGAGGACCTGCTGGTGGCGGGCGGCCGACGGGGTGCGTCCGCCCGTGGCCGTGATCCACTCCGGGTGGGCGCGGGCGAGGTCGGAGTCGGAGTCGGAGTCGGAGTCGGAGTTGATCATCTCCGGCTCGAACCACCGGTGCGGCCGCGCCAGTTCTCCCGCAGGTGCGTGCCGATGGTGAACTCGTGCCGCTGCGGGGCGCGTTCGCGCAGGTGCCAGCCGGTGAGGTCGAGCAGCTCGGTGGCCTGGCCGGGCACGGGCAGGGTCAGCAGCAGCCCGTCCAGGGTGTAGGGGCGGCCGCCCTCGTGGCCGCCCTCGTTGGTCAGGGTGGCGCCCTGCCGGACCAGGGCCGACCGCGTCATCTCGATCAGCACCAGGGCGAGGTGCGCGTGGTCGTCGACGGTGTCCACCGTCAGGCGGTGCGCGACCGGGCCCTCGCCGGTTTCGGGCCGTACGGACCGCACGGTGAAGGCCGTCGAGAAGTCCTGCCCGTCGCAGTGCCCGGTGAGCCCGGCGGTGACGAGCCAGCCGGCGGACTACTGCGGCAGCACGCTGAGCCGGACCGGTCGCATCGCGCCAGAAGCAAGGGTCCCCAAGCCGCCGTGGGAGGGAGCCACGATGACCGTCGCGTACTGCACCGGGAACGGCAACACGCTCACCCGTGAGGGCACGGTGACGGGCACGACGTCCTCACTCGCTACGTCGGCTCGTGCCCGATCGCCCGTATGTCCCGCGGGCTCGCGCCCAGTTCGCGGCGGCAGGCCTTGTTGAAGGCCTGGAGATCGGCGATGCCGACAGCCGCGGCGACGGCGGTGATGGACAGCGTGGAGGACAGCAGGAGGTGGCGGGCGCGTTGGAGGCGCCGGTGCCGGATGTACGCCACGACCGTGCGGCCGGTCTCGGCGTGGAAGACACGTGTCAGGTGGGTGTGGGAGATGCCGACCGCGCGGGCGATGTCCGGTACGGAGACCGGGCTCGCCAGGTGTTCCTCGATGTAGGCCTGTGCGGCGGCGACGAAGGGGTGGTGGCGTCCGGCGCCATCACTCCTGGGCAACTCGGCGATGCGCCACAGAGCGGCCCATACCTCGGCGACGGCTCGCGCGGGCGAGGTCGGCATGGCCGTGACGGCGTTCCGAAGGAGATCGGCCAGTCGTGCGCTCTCGGTACCGGCGTCCTGCATCACCGGGACCATGCGCGCGGTTCCGCCGTCGTGCTGCCGCAGGTGCACGTAGAAGTGCTCCGACCTGCCCCGATAGTGGAAGTGCACCTCCGTGTCGGGCGGCACGAGGCTGACGTGCCCGGGGCGTATGGGGTGCACCGACTGCCCGAGTGACAGAGCACCCTCGTAGTGGTAGAGGTGCAGCTGCCACAGGTCGGGCAGCCGGAAGACGTCGTGTGCGGTGGACAGGCCGTGTACGCCGATCCCGGCAGCGACCACTGTGGGCGGCTCGTCGAGCCGTAGCGTTGTGATCTTCACGAGGTCGGAAAATTACCAGCAGTGGACGATTCCAGCCCACGACCGCGCCGGAGGCTGCCTCTACGTTCGTAGTATGTCAACCAGCAAACAGCTCCTGACATCAGTTCAGGTGGCACGCTTCGTCGCACAGGGATTTCTGCGCCTGGACGGGGTGGTGCCGCAGGAGATCAATCAACGGGCCGTCACGGCCTTGGCGGAGGGCCTGCCGGAGGTGTCCTACGGCACTCCGCTGGGCATGGCTTTCGCGCAGGACACCTTCGTCCATGAGCTGCTCGCCCTTCCCGTCGTCGCCGGCGCCGTGGAGAGCCTGGTCGGGCCTGACCCGACCGTCGACCACCATGCCGTGCATGTGCGCGAGCCGCACGAGGGACAGGCACAGCCCCTCCACGGAGACGCGATCATCGACGTACGGCCGGACGCCTTTGACATCCAGCTCATGTACTACCCGCACGAGGTGACCGCCGACATGGGCGGCACGCTCACTGTGCCCGGCAGCCATCTGCGCAGGATCAACGAAACGGACATCGGCCGCGTCCAGAACCTCAGAGGACAGACGCGTCTGACCTGCCCGGCGGGCACGGTCGTCCTCGTCCACCACGGCATCTGGCACGGCGGCCGCCGCAACGACACCGCGCGCCGCCGCTACATGTACAAACTCCGCCTCAACCCGACCGTGCCGCAGGTGCGCCTCTGGGACACCTCCGACCTCAAGGACCCGGCCGTGACCGCGGAGCTGAACACGTACTTCCCCTGGTACGAGCAGGCGACCGCACGACTGGAGATCTTCAACCGGGTCCTGCTGTGGCGGGCCCTGACCGGCGACGACTCGTTCGACATCGACTACTGGGTCACGCGCGTCAGCAACCGGCCCGCCCTGAGGAGTCACGCATGAGGCAGCAGGTTCTCGTCCTCTATCTCTCGACGTCGGCGCTCGACTCCCATGTCGTGGGCTGGTCCCAGTACGACGGGACCGGCGGGACCCGTCCGACGGCCGGTGACAGTGACGAGCCGCCGTACCCCACAGGGCTTGCCGCGCTGCAGGACGGGTGGCGCCTCTTCCAGGCCTCCCAACTGCTGCCGCCCGAGTCCGGTCACGAGTACGACGTCTCCTTCCTCAAGCACGAGTTCTTCTTCGAGAAGCTGGAGGAGAGCTCGCGGCCTTGACCGCTCAGCGGTTGAACGTCAGGCGCGGTGCCGCGTTGCGGGCCAGGGTGTGGGCCTGGTCGGGCCACCAGGTGCCGGCGGGCGGGTCGATGGTGCCGCCGGTGTTGCGCGTGCAGCTGCCGTCGGACTCACCGGGGATCTTGATCCACAGGTAGGCCCTCTCGTTTGAATCATCCCGGCGTCGCGCGGGCTGGCACGCGCATCTGCCGCGTTGTCGTCACTCTCCCCCAAGCTCTCGGCTTCGCTCGAGCAGGGACCCCCATCGCTCGGGTCGGCCAAGACGCACCCCACCTCGCAGCCGGGCTGATCCAAACGACAGGGCCTAACTAGGCGTCGACGAGGAGCACGCCGGTGTCGGCCGTGGGGCGCGGGCCGAGACCGCGGCCGGGCGCGTTGCACCAGATCTCCGGGTCCCCGGTGTGTTTGTCCGGCTTTGGTGTCCAGGCGCCCAGACCGTTGCGGCTGGCGTCGATCACGAAGTGCTTGAGCTCGTCGGCCGGCGGGGTGCCCACGTTCTGGTCGAACCAGGCGTCGGTCCACCGCCAGGTGGCGGGATCGGTGGAGTAGACGGCGTTGCCGGGGGCGCCGTCGTTGGGGGCGGCCGCCGAGTAGTACTGGCCGGCACACCGCTCGGCGTGGCCGCGGCCTCCTCGGGTCCCTCGGTGGCGAACCACATGCACTTGGCGATCCAGGTGCCGTACCTGGCGTTGTGGTCGGTGGAGTGGGTGTTGGACACGTTCAGGGCGAAGCCGTCGCTGTGGCGGATCCCGGCGTCCAGCAGCCGCTGGGCCATCTCACCGACGGGCCGCCACTGGACGTTGCCCACGTCCAGGTAGACCGCGGTACGCGGCTTGGCGTTCAGGGTCTTGACGGCGTAGGCGAGGTCGGCGATCCGAGCGGCGGTGAGTTCGCCGGTCGGGTCCACGGTGGGGCCGCAGTCCTTGGGAAGCAGGGCCGTGCCGTCGGGTTCCACGACGACCACCGCCTTGCTGGTGCCGATACTGGAGGCGAAGGCGTCGATCCACTGCCGGTAGGCGGCGGAGGACGCGGCTCCGCCGCTGGAGTACTGCGTGCAGTCCCGGCCCGGGACGTTGTAGGCGACCAGGACGGGCGTCCGGCCCACGGCCCGGGCCCGATGGACGAGCTTGCTGACCTTGCCGCGCACCTCTTCGGGCGTGCCCTCGGTGAACCACTCGGCCTGCGGCCGGCTCGCGAGCTTGGCCATGTTCACGGCGTTCCCGATGTCGCCGTTCCCGAAGTCCACGAGGGCCTGCTTCGCGGCCTTGGTGTGCGGGTCCACGTAGAACTTCGTGGCGGGGTGATCACGTCCTGCGTGGGGTGGCCTGCGCCCGCGTCGCGGTGAGAGCGGCGCGGGCGGTGAGGGCCGCGACGGCGGCGGCCGCGCGGCGCTGCGGGCTGCGTGGTTCCATGGCTGCTTCCTGGTCGATGAGGTGGTGGAGGGAGATGCCCGCCGCCCGGCGGACTGCTGGTCGCCTGTGCGGGCGGCGGGAGTCCTGGATCAGTAGCCGTAGATCATCTTGTAGGCGACCTCGGGGAGGAACTGTCCGGCCGTGGAGCCGGTTCCGACGCCGCAGTTGCCGTCGGACTCGCCCGGGGTCTTGATCCACAGCAGCATCTCGGCGCCTCCGCCCGTCCGGGTGGGTGTGCCGATGCGGCGGCCCGCGGGGTTGCACCACTGGCCGTTGGAGCCGTTGCCGTTGCGGCTGGTGTCCACGACGAACGGCTTGGTGTAGCCGTAGCGGGCGCTTAGCTCACTGTTGACGGCGTTGCCGAACGCGGTGTTCTCGGCGGTCGTGAAGTAGTTGGAGACGTTGAGTGAGAAGCCGTGCGCCTGGCGGAGGCCGGCTTCGTGGAGGCGCCGGGCCATGGTCGCCGCACTGACCCAGCCCGGGTTGCCGGCGTCCATGTAGACCCAGGTGTTGGGGGCCTGGCGGCTGAACTCGGCGAGGGCGCCGGTGAGCATGGCCTCGCGCTCGTCGATCTGAGCCTGAGTCATGCAGCCGTAGTCCGCCAGGGAATCCGGCTCGAGGATGACGATGGCCGGGCGGCCTGCGATGCCGCCGGCGAACTGGGCGATCCAGCTGGCGTAGGCGGACGGCGAGGCGGCTCCGCCCGCGGAGTGCCCGCCGCAGTAGTCGCGGTTGTAGATGTTGTAGGCGACGAGGAGGGGCAGCTTGTCGGCGTGGTCCGCCGCTCCCACGTATGCCCCCGTTGCGGTGCCGATGGTGCCGCTCCAGGAGCCGAACCAGCGGGCCATCGGGGTGTTGGCGATGGCGGCGTTGATCGCCGGGGCCCGGCCGTCGCCCGGGTTGGCGGCCACCCACCTCTTGGCGGTGGAGTTGGGATCCACATAGAACCCACTCGTCATGGTGGTGGGGTCAGCCGCGTGTGCGGACGGTGCGGCGGCGAGTGCCAGCGGCAGGGCGAAGAGCGCTGCCGCCAGGGTGCGGAGTCTGCGGCTCATCACAGGACCTCGGTTTCCGGCAGGGGATTTCGGCCGTTGGGAGCGCTCCCACTGGAAGCGGTCCCAATCGTGGGGCGGGCTGGTTTAACTGTCAATAGTTGGCGCACGCTTGAGCTCAAGGAAGGAAGACAAGACTCCGAAGCGCCAGGAACTGGAAGCGATCCCAATCAACCGGCGCTGAGGGCTCCCCATCTGTGAAAGACTCCCGGTCCATGGCAGAAGATGCGCCGCGTCGGCAGCCGACGCTCGACGAGGTGGCCGAACGCGCCGGTGTCTCCCGCTCCGTGGCCTCCCGCGCCCTCAACAACGCCCCGCACGTCAGCCGCGCCAAACGTGAGGCCGTCGAACGGGCCGTCCGGCAACTCGGTTACGTCCCCAATCCGACCGCCCGCGCTCTGGCCACGCGGCAGACGGGAGCGGCCGCCCTGGTCGTCTCGGGCGAGGATCCGTCAATCTTCGCCGATCCGTTCTTCGCTCAGATCATCGTGGGGGCGTCGGCCGCGCTGGAGGAGGCCGACCTGCATCTGATGCTGTGCCTGGCCGCTTCCGACCGGGGCCGCAAGCGGGTGGCGGAACTCCTTCGGTCCAGGGGTGCCGACGGCGTCATGCTGATGGCGCTGCGCGAGAACGACCCGCTGACGCAGATGGCCGAGGAGGCGCAGATGCCCGTCGTGTTCGGCGGACGCCCGGTCGGTTCGACTCCCCGGTGGTACGTCGATGTCGACAACGTCGGCGGAGCGCGCGAGGCGACCGAGCACCTGGTCTCACGCGGCCTGACTCGTGTAGCCGCGATCTGCGGGCGGCTGGACACCGAGGCCGGGCGCGCCCGGTACCGCGGCTACCGGGACGCCATGCTGGCCGCCGGCCTCGAGCCGTTCCCGCCGCAGGAGGGGGACTTCACCGAGCCCAGCGGAGCCGCCGCCATGACCGCGCTGCTGGCGAACCACCCTGATGTGGACGGGGTGTTCGCCGCCAACGACAACATGGCCGCCGGAGCGCTGCGCACACTGCGGAAGGCCGGGCGACAGGTGCCCGCCGACGTCTCCGTGGTCGGCTTCGACGACCTGACCGTCGCCCAGATCGCCGATCCGCCGCTCACCACCGTCCATCAGCCCATAAAGGCTCTGGGTCGGGAGATGGCACGCATGCTGGTAGCGCTCGTCAACGGGCAGGACCCCACTCCGCTGATCCTGCCGACCCGCCTGGTCGTCCGCTCCAGTGCCTGACGGCTGTGGCGGGGCCCGGCCGCGCAGGGTGTACCCGTCCCTGGTGGAGCCGGCCCAGCCGGGCAGTTGGGAGTGCCAGACCAGGGTGTGGCCGCGTACGCGCTGACCGCGGGCCTGCGCGCGGTTGACGATCTGGTCGGCGGAACCGAAGTTGAACGAGCCGCGGGACGGCTCGGTGGTGTCCCACTTCATCTCGTTCTCGGGCGTGACCGAGTTGAACTCTCGGTTCAGGACGGTGGTGTACGTGCCGTCGCCGAGCCGTCCGGCAGCCACGGCGGTCCCGAAGTACCGTCCGGACTGGGCGGCTTGGGGCCCCAGGGTGGAGGCCTGGACGGCGGCGTCGGGTGAGCCGGTCGCCGTCCCCGGGCTCACCAGGACGATCGCGGCCAGCACCTAAGACGGAGGCCCGGCGCATGCCGAGCCGTTTCAGCAGGTTCATGGTTCTCCTCGCAGGGGTGGGGGGATGGGAGGGTGCCGTTCGCCGGACTGGTTCAGGGCGTGGACAGCTCGAACCGCGTGAAGCGGACCGCGCCGCCGAGTGCCTGGGTGGCGTGGTTGAAGAGGGCGAATCGGTAGCCCATGAAGAACCGCCAGTCGTTGCCCATGGAGAAGGTGGGTCCGAGGCGGGTGAAGGTGGTGCCGTCGGTGCTGTAGGAGAAGGTGCCGGGGCGTGGTGCGCCGGGGCGGATGTCCGCGTTGGCGCGCAGCCAGACACGGCTGCCGGAGACGGGCGCGCTAGCGACCTCGTAGCCGGTGGAGGCGGTGTTCCAGTTGGTGTCCATGGTCAGCCCGGTGACCATCACCACCCGCGTCACGCCGCCGTCGCGTTTGACACCGATCCAGGCGGACGAGTCCCGCAGCAGCGCGAGTCCGGCCCGGTCGCCGTCCCGCATAGTGGAGTGGTCGAGCTGGACGGTGGCGGTGGAGGTGGGGCCCTGGATGCGGTGCGTGAGGGTGTTGCGGGCCCAGTAGAGGTCGTGGGTGACGGTCGCGGCCCGCAGGGTCAGGCCGTTGCCGACCGACCACTTGGTGTTGTCCGGGTTGTGGTTCCACTCCCACCTCGGCTTGAGGGTCGTGCCGTCGAAGGTGTCGACGCCGGTCATGGGGGTGACCGGGCGGGGCGGAGGGGGTACGGCTGGGCTGGGGTACGAGGTGCCCCATGCGCCGTCGACGAGTTGCACCACGGGCCAGCCGTCCCAGGTCCAGGTGACCGGAGCGAGAGCGGGCATCCGACCGCCGGGGTACGCGTCGACGAAGGCCATGTAGTACCAGGCACCGCTCTGCGTCCGCACCAGCCCGCCCTGGTGAGGGACGCCGCCGCCGGGGATCGGTCCGCGCAGGTCGAGGAGGACCTGCCGCATCGTGTACGGCCCGAAGGGGCCGCTCGACGACTTCAGGATGTACTGGCCGTTCGCGGGGCGGGTCAGGAAGATGTAGTACTGCCCGTTGATCTTGTAGAAGCGGGCGCCCTCGAGGGTGCCGACGCTCGACGGTGTCCTGAACACCTCCTGCGTACGGACCTGGTTGCGGCCGTCGGGTGAGAGCTGGGCCACACTGATGGTGGTGTTGCCGTACGCCACGTACAGGAAGTCGTCGGTGTCGACGAGCAGCCCGGCGTCGTAGTAGGGCGTGCTGATCGTCGTCAGCCTGCTCCATGGCCCCTCGACGGCGCCGGCGGTGTAGATGTAGGTACGCGCGAAGTCGATCTGCCCGAGCCAGTAGAAGGTCCTGTTGCTCGGCCGGTAGGCCAGCGACGACGCCCAGATCCCTCTGACATAGCCACGCGCACCGTTCAGGTCGTACTTGGCGCCGAAGTCGAGCAGGGGCACCGAGTGACCGGCGATCTCCCAGTTCACCAGGTCGTACGACCGCAGAACGGGCGCGCCCGGCGAGTAGTGCATCGACGAGGCAGAAGCGTAGTAGGTGTCGCCGACGCGGATGACGTCGATGTCGGCGAAGTCCTGCCAGGTCACCGGGTTGGTGAAAGCCGCCGCCTCGGCGGAGGCCTTGGCCGTGGGGAGGAGGGCGCCCGCGGCCAGGCCGGTGGCGGCGGCCAGCGCGCGGCGACGAGAGACAGATTGATGAGGCCATGACATCTCCATGTCGGGGCGTCCTCCTCGCGCTTCGTCCACTGGGGGCGGCTCACGCCATTCGATATCTCGGACGTGGATCGACAAGTCGAGCAACCCGGATGATAGGGGACCGAGGAAGGCCGTCAATACTCCTCGCACAATTCGCCAGAACTTCGAAACATTCGAAGAGTCGGCTTCCCGAAATGCCTTGCAGATAGCTGGAGTTGTCGCGTTACAGGCTGTTGACACACCAGGGTGCATCTCTAACATCCCTGACATCGCAAGCTTCCGAACGGCACTCGAAATTTCGAACCCCCTCGAAGGAGCCCTTGGTGCTCAGACGTTCAAGTGGACGACTCCTCCGCCTCCTCGCAGCCGCCGCCCTGACGGTCACCGCGTCCGTCACGGCCTCCGCCCATTCCCCCGCATCGGCCGCTCCGGGCAGCCCGGCGCTCACCCCGCCGCTGGGATGGAACAGTTGGAACAGCTTCGGGTGCGGGATCACCGAGGCACAGGTCCGCCAGGCCGCCGACGCGATGGTGTCCTCGGGGATGCGGGACGCCGGATACCGGTACGTGGTGGTCGACGACTGCTGGTTCGACCCGCAGCGTGACGCACAGGGCAACCTGCGGGCCAACCCGACGAAGTTCCCGAGCGGAATGAAGGCGCTCGGGGACTACATCCACAGCAAGGGCCTGAAGTTCGGCATCTACCAGGCGCCCAACGAGCGCACGTGTGCCCAGGGCGTGGGCACCTACCCCGGCTCCACCGGCAGCAAGGGCCACGAGGCCCAGGACGCCGCCACGTTCGCCTCATGGGGCGTGGACTACCTCAAGTACGACTGGTGCTCCTCCAGTGGCACTCGTGACGAGCAGGTCGCCCGGTTCACACTGATGCGCGACGCGCTGCGCGCCACCGGGCGGCCGATCGTCTACAGCATCAACCCCAACAGCTTCCACGCCCCCACCGGCGCCACGTACAACTGGGGCGAGGTCGCCGACCTGTGGCGGACGACCGAGGACCTGCTCGACATCTGGCAGAACGGCAACACCAACAGCTACCCGATGGGCGTCGGCAACGTCCTGGACGTCACCGCGCCACTGGCGGCACAGTCGGGTCCCGGACACTGGAACGACCCCGACATGCTGGTCGTCGGCCGTCCCGGACTGTCACTGACCGAGTCCCGCTCCCACTTCGCCCTCTGGGCGCTGATGGGCGCCCCGCTCATGGCCGGCAACGACATCCGCACCATGTCCGCCGACGTGAGCGCGATCCTGCGCAACCCGCGCCTGCTGGCGGTGAACCAGGATCCGCTGGGCGCGGGCGGGCGCAGGGTGCGCGACGACGGCGCCACCGAGGTGTTCGCCAAGCCCCTGTCGGACGGTTCGGTCGCGGTGGGCCTGTTCAACCGCGGCGAGGGCACCGCGACGGTCACCACGACGGCCGGACAAGTCGGCCTGTCCGGCGGGCCGTTCACCCTCACCGACCTGTGGACCGGCGGTACGTCGAGCACGGCCGGGCAGATCTCGGCGAGCGTCCCCCCGCACGGCGTGGCCGTGTTCCGGGTGACCGGGGGCAGCCCGCTGACCGCCACCACCTCACGTCTGCGGGGCAACGCCTCCGGCCGCTGCGCGGACGTGGACAACGCCTCCACCGCCGCCGGGGCCACGGTGCTGCTGTGGGACTGCCACACGGCCGCCAACCAGCTGTGGACCACCTGGGCGGGCGGCGAGATCCGCGTCTACGGCGACAAGTGCCTGGACGCCTACAACCAGGGCACCACCAACGGCACCCGGGTGATCACCTGGCCCTGCAACGGCCAGAACAACCAGAAGTGGACCGTCGGCGCCGACGGCTCGATCCGCAACGTCCACGCCGGGCTGTGCCTCGACGCCAACGGGGCCGGCACCGCCAACGGGACCCCGCTGGTGCTGTGGACCTGCAACGGCCAGGCCAACCAGAAGTGGTCCCGCGCGTGAACAACCACGCCCCAAGAAGGGGAGTCTCATGACGAGGACACGAACCCTGTTATGGCCCGCCGTGGTCGCGGCGCTGATCGTCCTGAGCATGGCAGGCACGGCACTGGGCCACGGCCAGGGCGGGAACGCCCCGCTCACGGCCCCCCGCCCGGCCGCCGCATCCGTCAGCACCGCCGCCCCGAGCTCCGGCTGCGGCAAAACCCCCACCCTGACGAGCGGCACGCACACGATCCAGACCAACGGCAAGAACCGCACCTTCATCCTGCGCATCCCCGACGGCTACGACCGCAGCCGGCCCTACCGGCTGGTCTTCGGGTTCCACTGGCTGGGCGGCACCTCGACCGACGTCGCCACCGGCCGCACCGTGGAGACGGGCACCTGGGCCTACTACGGGCTGCAGCGACTGGCGAACAACAGCACCGTCTTCGTCGCACCCCAGGGCCTCAACAACGGCTGGGCCAACGCCGGCGGCGAAGACGTCACCTTCGTCGACGACATGCTCAGGCGCATCGAGGCGGACCTGTGCGTCGACACCACACAGCGCTTCGCCCTCGGCTTCAGCTACGGCGCCGCGATGTCGTACGCCCTGGCGTGTTCCCGCGCGACGGTCTTCCGCGCGGTCGCGGTGCAGAGCGGCGGGCAGCTCAGCGGATGCAGCGGCGGCACCCAGCCCATCGCCTACCTCGGAGTGCACGGCCTCAGGGACAACGTCCTCGGCATCTCCGGCGGACGGGCGATGCGGGACAGGTTCGTCAGGAACAACGGCTGCACCCCCCAGAACCCGCCGGAGCCGGCACCGGGCAGCCTGACCCACCGGATCACCACCTACTCCGGCTGCTCGGCCGGGCATCCGGTCGTCTGGGCCGCGTTCGACGAAGGACACATCGCCGCTCCCCAGGACGGGGCCCCCGGTGACAGCGGCTCCAGGACCTGGCTGCCGGCGGAGGTATGGAAGTTCTTCACACAGTTCCAGACCTCCGACCCGCCACCGGGGACCGCGACCTGCCGGGTCACCACCACCGTCGGCGCCTGGAACACCGGCCTCACCGCGAGCATCACCATCACCAACACCGGCACCACGGCGATCGCCGGCTGGTCCCTCGTCTTCACCCTGCCCGACGGCCAGACCATCACCTCCGGCTGGAACGCGGACTACTCTCCCGCCTCCGGCCGGGTGACCGCCAGGAACGTCGCCCACAACGCCACCATCGTCCCCGACGCCTCCGTCGACATCGGCTTCCAGGCAGCCCACACCGGCAACACCACCCCGCCGAACACCTACACCCTCAACGGCACTGCCTGTACGGCGTCCTGAGCACTTCTTCGGCCGTCTCACTCCCCCTCCGGCGGAGCCGTGCTGTCCCGGACGGTGAGGGTCGTCGCGATCTCCAGCCCGATCTGTGGCACCGCCTCGCCCCGGCCAAGCGCCGGGGCGAGTTCGGTGGCGGCCGTGGCCATCTCGGCTGGCGGCTGATGGGCGGTGGTCAGGAGCGGATCCATCCGGGCCACGGCCGGTACGTCGTCGAAGCCGACCACGCTGAGGTTGTGCGGGATGCGCAGACCGAGCTCGCGCGCGGCCTGGTAGACGCCGACCGCTTGCATGTCGTAGGCGGTGAACACGGCGCTGGGGCGATCGGGGCGGGACAGCACCTCCCGTGCGGCCGTGTACCCGTGCTCGCGTGTGAGCTGGGTCCTCACCACCAGGCCGTTGCGCCGGGAGGCCAGCGTCGGCGAGAGCGGACGAGTAACCCGGCAGCCGGGCCGCTGCAGAAGCCGTGGTCCGGCCTGCTGATCATGGCGATGCGCCGGTCCGCCCCCGACGCGGTTCCGGCGCGCCACACGCTCGACGCCGCGGATGATCTCCACCGACCACGGGTGCTCCAGCTCGAGGAACACCAACTCCACAGATTGCTGCGGCTCTTGGGAGGCTTGCGATAACCGTACTCCGGCGCGGTCGCCGTTCCTCATCCCCTCGGTCGCTGCCGCCGTCATTCTCGCACCGTTCCGTTGACGCCCACCGGACGCGTCAGTACTGTGCGCTCAGATCTCCGACATGCCGACCTATGTTCGATATTTCGTCGCTGGAAGCGCTACCAATCCGCATCGCTCGAAGACGGCGGGCCGGCAGGCGCCCCGGCGGGAGCCGCACACAGTAAGGGAGAGTCGACAGATGATTGGCATGCGCATGGCATACACAGCTCCGCCGTGGAGGCGCAGCAGGCGAACGGCGGTGTTCACCGCGGTGACCGCCCTGCTGGCGGCGCTCCTGTCCACGCTCGGCGCGGCCGGGCCGGCGCAGGCGGCCACGGTGGATCCGAACGCCTGGTACGTGCTGGTCAACCGCGGCAGCGGCAAGGCGCTCGACGTGTCGGGTGCGGACACCGGCAACGGCGCGGCCGTCCAGCAGTGGACCCGTACCGACAGCGCGAACCAGCGGTTCCAGTTCGTCGACTCGGGCGGCGGCTACTACCGGCTGAAGGCGCAGCACTCCGGCAAGGTGCTGGACGTCTACAACTACTCCACCGCCGACGGGGCGGATATCGTGCAGTGGAGCGATCTGAACGGCACCAACCAGCAGTTCCGGCTCGCCGACTCCCCGGACGGCCACGTCCGGCTGATCAACCGCAACAGCGGGAAGGCCGTCGAGGTGCAGGGCGCGTCCACCGCGGACGGCGGCAAGGTCGTGCAGTACGCCGACTGGGGCGGGGCCAACCAGCAGTGGCAACTGGTCCGCGTCGCAAGCGGTGGGGGCAGCGGCTCGCTGCCGTCGACGTTCCGCTGGTCCTCCAGCGGTGTCCTGGCCGGCCCGAAGCCCGACGCCCAGCACCCCCAGGCGCTGGCGATCAAGGACTTCTCCATCGTGCGGCACAACAACCAGTGGCTGACCTACGCGACCACCGCCAGCCCCGCCGGCTGGGGCCTGGTGCAGTTCAACTTCGCCGACTGGTCCCAGGCCGCCTCCGCACCGCACACCTACCTCGACACCGCCTCGGCCATCGGCCCCGGCTACCGGGCCGCCCCGCAGGTGTTCTACTTCGCGCCGCAGAACCTCTGGTACATGGTCTACCAGACCGGCCCGCCCACCTACTCCACCAGCACCAACCCCGCCGACCCGCGCTCCTGGTCCGCGCCGCGCACCTTCATCTCCCAGGAGCCGCCGATCGTCACCCAGAACAAGGGCGACGGCACCTGGATCGACTTCTGGGTCATCTGCGACACGGCCAACTGCCACCTGTTCTTCAGCGACGACAACGGCCACATCTACCGCGCTCAAACCAGCCTCGCGAACTTCCCCAACGGCTTCGGCAACACGCAAATAGTGCTGTCGGACACCAAGTTCAACCTCTTCGAGGCGACCAACGTCTACAAGGTGGCCGGCAGCAACCAGTACCTGCTCATCCAGGAGGCCATCGGCTCCACCGGCCGGCGCTACTTCCGCTCCTACACCTCCACCAGCCTCACCGGCAGCTGGACCCCTCTCGCCGCCACGGAGAACGAACCCTTCGCCGGCCGCAACAACGTCACCTTCCCCGGCGGCGCCTGGACCCAGGACATCAGCCACGGCGAACTGGTCCGCGCGAGCAACGACCAGACCCTGACCATCAACCCGTGCCGACTGCAGTACGTGTACCAGGGCATGGACCCCGGCGCGGGCGGCGACTACCTCCGCCTGCCCTGGCGGATGGGCCTGCTCACCCAGACCAACTCCACCTGCTGAGCGCTTGGTTCGTCACCGGGCAGCGACGCACCCCGCCGGAGGAGCCACGCCGGCGGGGTGCCGTCACCCGTCAGGGATGCGGCGGCGGGGACGGCATGGTGGGCAGCCCCGGCGGCGACTCCGGCCAGACCAGCAGCACCGGGCAGGGGGCGTGGTCGACGACGAAGCGGCTGGCCGGGCCGAGGCTGTGCGGGCCGAGGTGGGTGCGGTCGCCGTCGCGGGCCAGGATCAGCAGGTCGCAGCCCCGCGGCCGCGGCGACGACCTCGCGCTCCACGCGACCGGTGCGCTCGGTGCGCGTACAGGGGCGCCCCAGCCGGTCGGCGGCGGCCTGCAGCAACTCCTGCGCGGACGCGGCAGCGAGTTGTTCCAGCCGCGTGCCGGGGTCGCGCTCGGGGTGGCCGCGGCCGAGAAGACCGGCGAAGGCACCGTGGGCCGCGCCGGGGACGTCGGCCGGGGTGACGTGCAGCAG
Source organism: Streptomyces flavusporus (assembly GCF_046267975.1). Taxonomy (NCBI): domain Bacteria; kingdom Bacillati; phylum Actinomycetota; class Actinomycetes; order Kitasatosporales; family Streptomycetaceae; genus Streptomyces; species Streptomyces flavusporus. The sequence goes on from NZ_CP176503.1 coordinate 729,546, forward strand.
GACGACGTCGGTGTCCGCCGGGGCGTGGGCGCGGGCGGCGTCCACGCAGGCCGGCCAGGTGCCCTCGACCGCGAGTACGGCGGCCGGCGCGGCGAGAACGAGCAGCTCCGGCGGCCCTGTGCCGTCCGGGATCAGATGCCCCAGCGCCTCGTCGAGACCGTTGTCCACGACCGCCCGGACCACGATCCCCAGGGCCGGCACGAAGCCGAGGAAGGGCACGGAGGCGGCCACCAGCAGGGCCCGAGGGTTGGTGCGCTGCTGGAACAGGGCCCGGACGGCGAGGGCCAGTGCGCCCGCCAGGGCCGCCCACGCCGGGTCGATACCGACCGCCGAGGTCAGCACGAACCCGGCCAGCGTGCACCCCACGGTCACCAGGGCGAACATCGGCAACCGCGGCGACTCCACGGCGGCGGGGGCCTGCGCCCCGGCGCCCGGGAGCACCTCGGCGTCGGGCTGTCGCCGCTGACCGCGCCGCTGGTACAGCCGCGCACCGGCGACTGCGAGGGCGTCATCGTCGCCCTTCAAGCCGGAGGCTCCACCCCGGTCCTCGGGGTGGAGCCTCCGCGGTCACTGCCGCTGGTCGGCCTGACCGGAGATCACAGCGAGTCGGCCTCACTTCTGGTCGCCGTAGATGACTCCCCGTCCGTTGGTCCCGAAGTAGACGCGGCCGTAGACCCGGGGGTCTCCGGTGATGGTGCCGCCCGTCCAGGCGTACTGGTGCCGGTCGTCGTTGATGCGGATCCAGGTCCGGCCCGCGTCGTCGGACCGGAAGATGCCGCGCACGCCGCCGATCTTGGAACTGGTGTAGACGGCGGGGTACGTGGCGCCCGGTGCTGCCTTGCCGAACCCGACGGCGTCGCCCTCGTCCACCGCCTGGAATCTGGTGAAGGATCTCCCGGAATCGGTCGACCGCCACATCCCGTACGGCGTGGGGGTGGCAGGCTTGTTGGTGCCGCCGGCCAGCCAGATGTCGCCCTCGTGGCCCGGTACCGCCTTGAACCGTACGTTCCCCGCGGTGGGCAGACCGGTAGCCGCCGTGGCCTTGAAGCTCTTGCCGCCGTCCGTGCTGGCGTAGAAGACGCCGGAGGCGTAGGCGTAGAACTTCGCCGGGTTCACCCGGTCGGAGCGCACCGGAACCCCGGTCGGCAGCCCCTTCGAAGCCGTCCAGGTCGCTCCGTGGTCGTCGGACCAGCTGACCGGCGCACCGGCCGGTGACCAGACGATCCGCTTGCCGTCGGCGCTGATGGCGACGGCCTGGTCCTCGACTCCGGGCCCGGTGACGCCGGACGGCTCACTGCCCGACGGCGTCCAGGTGTCGCCGCTGTCGGTGGAGATGGCGAAGTGCTGCGTCCAGCCGCTGGTGGGGTTGCCGACTCGCACGATGGTGTGGGGCGCCAGCTCCGCGTAGTCCAGGGCAGGGGTGATGCCGAAGGTCGGGCTGTCGTACATCTTCGGCGCCTTGTGGAAATCCGTGTGCCGGAAGCCGCCGACATCGCCCACGCCGGAGAAGAGGTGCGCGCGACCGGCGGGCGGGCTGATCAAGCAGAGGACCGCGGTCTCCTCGAGGCCGTGGGCCCGCACGGACAGGTGCACCGTGCCGCCGCTGTCCCAGTCCGTCAGGTTGTTGGCGCCGTAGATCGTCGCTCCGGTTCCGTACATGAAGTGGTCGGAGTCGAAGGGGTCGATCTGGACGGACTCCATCATCCAGCCCAGCTTGGGGGCCATCTCGGGCAGCGACGGCGAGGCGTTCCAGGTCAGCCAGGGAGCGGCGGAGATGTCCATGTCGTAGCGCAGCGTGCGTTCGGGATAGGTGGCCCAGTCCCACGCCCGGGTCCAGCTCGCACCGCCGTCGGTGGAGCGGAAGAGGATGCAGTCGGGGTACCAGCTGACCTGGGTGGACACCATCAGGGTATCCGGGTTCTGCCGGTCGATGGTCAGGCCGCTGTAGCCGTAGGTGTCGTCGTCGCTGGTGGACGGGACCGGGCTGATGCGGGTCCAGGTGTCGGTGGCGGTGTCCAGCTTCCACACATCGCCCTTGGAGCCGTCGTAGGGGCCGGCGGTGTTGCTGGTCGCCAGGTACAGGTAGCCGCCGACGTGGTCGAAGACCGCGTGGTGCGGGATGTAGCCGGTGGGCTGGCCGGGGACGCGTTCCCAGGTCGCTCCCGCGTCGGTGGATCGGTACAGGATGTTGTCCTTGTCGGCGACGGTGACGTAGAGGGTCCGGGTGGCCTTCCCCGCTCTGCCGGTGCGCTTGTCGAAGACGACTTGCAGCACGCCCAGGTTGTCGCCGTTGTAGCCGTTGGGGTCGGTGGGGTCGGGGACGAAGTTGCCCGCGTTGGGGAAGCTGGTCACCTTCGCGAAGGTCTTGCCGTAGTCGGTGCTACGCCACAGCCCGTGCCCCCCGCGCACTCCCAGGTAGAGGATCCTGTTGCGGTTGGGGTCGATCACCAGCCGTTCGCCGATGCCCCGGCCGGGCATGTTGCCGCCCAGCCGGAACGGCAGGGAGGTGCTCTTCCAGGTGCGGCCGCGGTCGGTCGAGCGCAGGATCGCCGCCATGTTCGGATCCCAGTCGGGAAGGGTGTAGGTGCCCGCCGCCAGATAGACGCGGTCGGGGTCGACCTCGTCGGTGGCGATGCTGATGATGCCGGTGTGTCCGTACTCGTCCCAGCCGATCCAGTCGTTGAGGGGAATCCACCGCCGGGACGCCGTGTCGAGGCGGTAGGCGCCGCCGATGTCGGTACGGGCGTACACCAGTCCGGGTTCGCGCTGGTTGAAGACGATGCCGGTGACGAAGCCGCCGCCGACTATCTCCGCGTTGCGGAAGCTGTACGGCGTACGTCTTGCCTTTCCGGTCGCGTGGGCGGAGGGGGCGAGCACCGGAAGCGCGGCCGCGGCCGTGCCGGCGGCCAGCAGTCCTCGCCGGGAGAGGTTCGGCGTAGGGGGCATGTGGGGCCTGCCTTTCTGGTGTGGGCCTGCACTGGTCGTGTGCAGGTGCAGCGGTTCCAGCGGCTCTGGGGGCCGGAGAGGATCGGACGGTGTCAGCCGTGGGCGCAGCACCGCCCGCGCCACGGGTGGGTGATGTCACCCCGCGCATCACCCCGCGCCGACCGACCGGTTCGTCCGTGAGCGGGTCGTGGCCGGTGACGGGTAGGCGCCGGCCGGTGTCCCAGCGGTCGGGAGGAAAAGCCGGCTGCGGCCCTCGTGGGCGTCACCGGGCTGTGGCACTCGGCGCCGTCCCGCTCGTCTGCCGGGTGCGACGTGTCGCCGCCGGAGAGCGCGAGGGCGTCACCGAGGTGAGGGCCACCAAGGGCACATCGACGCCGCCGAACCGCCTTCGGCGCGGGCCGCGCCCGCTCGTTCGGGGCGGTGAAGACCTGGTTACTGATCGAGCCGGACAACAGCACAGAACGCGGCCGCCCACCGGTCGTGGTCGTCTTCACCAGCGCAACGGCCAAGGCATCCTTGCTGCCGGCGTCACCTTTGCCGGCGCCGCAGGCTGCCGGCAGTGGCGGGGACGAGGCGGCGCCTGCTACTCCCCCGGCCGTTCGCAGGACGGCTCGGCGGCTGGTCTCGATGCTCATATCTCGGTGCGGCCCTTCGTGTTCGTGGATCCGACCGGCGGGGCGGGCCGGCCCTGAGTCGTTCGGTGGCGCGAGGTGGGGAGGGCTGGAGATAGACCGTGTCGATGCGCTTCGATGCTGTGCGACACTAACGATGCGTTTTCAAGGAAGACAATGGGTCGTACGGGCATCTTTTCAGCAATAGTTGCGGTCGAGGGTGACTGAACTCCGCCCCTCGACGCAGCTTCACCCCGGGTGAGCTGGGCTTCAGCGGAATCTCGGAAGTGAGTGCCGACGCCGGCGAACAAGGGTTGCGGCAGCCGCGCGATCCATGACTGATTCGCGACAGGCGTGATGAATGTCGAAGCGCTTCAACTCGATGCGTAACCTGAGGGGCACGCTTGTGGTGGTTGCGGGGATGACACTCGTAGCGCGGGCTGAGTCCGCGGTAGCCGAAGAGCGACGACATGGTGCGCTCGATGGTCGTGGACGACACGGGCTTCTTGACGAAGGGGACACGGTCGGCCGGGGTGCAGCGGCAGTACTCCGGCACCGCCGGGCGGACGGAGAACTGCCGGATCGGCGTCTTCCTCGCCTATGCCACCGACCGCCGGCGGACGCTGATCGACCGGCGTCTGCATCTGCCCACCTCCTGGACCGACGACCGCGAAAGGTGCCGCCGGGCCGGCATTGACGACGAGGTCGCCTTCGAGACCAAGGTGGCCATGGCCAAGGCGATGGTCCGCCGCGCCATCGTGGACAAGATCCCGTTTCGGTGGGTGACCGCGGATGCCGCCTACGGGTTCAGCAAGGGCTGGCGGTCGGAGCTGGAGCGGGCGGGCGTCTTCCACGTCATGGCCACCACCCGCCACGACACCGTGGTCACCCGCTGGGCGATCGACCATCCCGTCCACGACTTGTTCAGCGGTCTTGTCCGGCAGAAATGGAAGTGTCGTTCCTGCGGCAGCGGGGCTCACGGCCTGCGGATCTACGACTGGGCCCGGGTCGAGGTGCAGCCCTGGCACCGGCCCGACCGCCGCCACTGGGTGATCGCCCGCCGCAGCGTTGCCGGCCCGCAGGAGATCTCCTACTACATTGCTTACTGCCACGCCCAGACCACGCTTGATGACCTGATCCGCATCGCGGACAGCCGATGGGCCATCGAGGAATGCTTCCAAAGCGTCAAGCAGAAATGCGGCCTGGACGACTACCAAGTCCGCCGCTATCCCGGATGGCACCGCCACATGACCCTCGCCATGGCCGCCCACGCCTGCCTGACCGTCCTGCGAGCCCGGCAGCTGGATGCCAGCAAAGCAGAAACGGATCCTCCCAGCTCATCCACCTCAGCCTCGCCGAGATACGACGGCTGATCACCCGCCTCACCAACCGCCGGCCCGCACCAGCCACTACAAACGACGCGGACACAGCCCCTGACCTGGCCATCAGTCACCGCAAGCACCGTGCAGTACTAGTGGGACGGAAACTGCGGCACTGAGCCGTCACCAGGAGGACAGCGGTGCTTCGATCGCGCGAGACAATCCGGCTTGCGCGCATGCCCTCGCGCACGCGGTGGTGGGTGGGAGCGGTCCGTGTCGAACGGCCGGCCGGCGAAGTGACGCGGCCCACGCCTTCGTGAGGTCCCCCAGCCAGGCGGGGCCACAGGCCGACGTGCCCGCGGCCCCGCTCCGGCGTCAGGATCAGGACGGGTCGCCGTACTGGAGGCCGCGTCCATTGGTGCCGACGTAGACGCGGCCGAAGGTGTCGGGGTCGCCGGTGATGACGCCCACGCCGCCGATGCTCCCCCACTGGTGGGCGTCGTCGTTGACGCGGAGCCAGGTGGCGCCCTTGTTGGTGGAGCGGAGGACTCCGGTGACGTCCTTGACGGTGCCGATCAGGTACAGGGCCTGGTAGGAGGCGCCCGGCGCGGCCTTGCCGAAGCCGAGGGCGGAGGCGGACTTCACCGTGCTGAGCGTGGTGAACGTGCGGCCGCCGTCGGTGGAGTGCAGCAGCCCCTTGCCGCCGCCGGCGATCCACAGGTCCCCGGCGATGCCGGGGACGGCCTTGAGCCGGCCGTCGGCGGGCAGGTTGGTGGCGCGGGCGGTGAACGTCGCGCCGCAGTCGGTGCTGGCGTAGAGCGTGCCGCCGGACAGCGAGTAGAAGGTCTTGGCCGAGGAACGGTCGGCGACCACCACGGCGTCGGTGCCCAGACCGCCGACCCGCGACCAGCTCGTCCCCTTGTCGGTCGAGCGGTACGGGACCTGGCCGGCCTCGGTCCAGACGATGGTGGAGCCGTCCGCCGCGAGCGCGACATGGCCGTCCTCGGCACCGGCCACCGGCTCTGTCTTGAAGCCGCTCCAGCTGCTGCCGCCGTCGGTGGAGTAGGCGCCGTCCTGCGCGCCGCCACGGCCGACGCGGACCATCATCGAGGGGTTGGACTGGGCGAAGTCGATGTCGGTGCTGTTGGTCATCATCGGGTTCTTCAGTCGCCCGGCGGGCACCTTGGTCAGGGAGCCGTGGCGGAAGCCGCCTTGGTCGCCCATTGAGGTGATGACGGTGGCGCCGCCGGGCGGGGCGATCGCGTCCATCAGCGCGGTCTCCTCAAGGCCGCGGGCCCCCGCGGTCCAGTGGCTGGTGCCGCCGCTGTCGGTGGCGGTGGCGTCCTTGCTGCGCCAGATGCCGTTGCCGGTGCCGTACAGCACGTGCCCGGAGTTGAAGGGATCGATGGCCAGGGCGGTCATCCAGTGTCCGGTGCCGGTACCGACGTAAGGAGCGGCGGAGGTGTTCCGCACCGACTTGTCGGCCAGTGCCTTCCAGGTCGCGCCGCCGTCGGTGCTCCGGTAGATCTCATCCTCAGGCCACCAGCGGCCGAGGGTGGTGACCATCACCGTTGACGGCTTCCGCGGGTCGACGGCCAGCCCGGAGAAGCCGTAATTGCCCTGGGACGGGGAGATGTTCTTCCACGTCCCGCTGCCCGGCGTGTACTTCCACACCGAGCCCGCCGTCACGCCGTTGGGTCCGAGGTTGTCGGTGTACGTCAGGTACAGCGAGCCGTCACCGGAGAGCACTCCGTGCTGCGGCAGCTGGCCGGTGGGCTGCCCGGAGACGGCATGCCAGGTGCTGCCGCCGTCGGTGGAGCGGTACAGGGAGGTGGACTTGTCGCCGACGCCGACGTAGATCGTCTTGCTTCCGGCCGGGCCGTACGTCACGAAGGAGATGCCCCCGCCGCTGCTCGCCCCGTCCTTGACGGGGAACGAGGAGACCTGGCTCCATGTCACACCGTGGTCGGTGCTGCGCCACAGGCCGTTCTTGCGGGTACCCAGCAGCAGGTTCCTGTTGTTCGCGGGGTCGACCACCAGCCGCTCGCCCGCCCCGCGGCCGTCCTCGTTGGCGCCCAGCTTGAAGGGCAGATTGGTGCGCTTGAAGGTGCGGCCCCGGTCGGTGGAGCGCAGGATCGCGCCGTTGCCCGCCTACTCGTTGGTGTAGGTGCCCGCCCCGAGGTAGAGCCGGCGCGGGTCGACGGGGTCGGTGGCCACCGAGTCGATGCCCAGCAGGTTCCAGTCCTTCTCGCCGACCCAGTCGGTCAGCGGGATCCACTGCTCGGCCCCCGTGTCCCAGCGGTAGGCGCCGCCCATGTCGGTGCGCGCGTACAGCAGGCCCTTCTCCCGCGGGTTGAACACCAGCCCGGTGACGTAACCGCCGCCCACCACCCGGGCGTTCTTCCACCGGTACGGTCCGGCCGCGGCCGTGGTCTGCGCCTCGCCGGTCCCGGCCGCCGGGGCCTCGGCCGTCTTCACCAGCTTCCACTGCTGGTTGGTGCTGCCCGTGCTCGGATACTGGACGACTGCCGCGCCGTCAGCCGTGGAGCCCCCGGAGACGTCCAGGACCTGGCCGCTCCTGCGGGAGGTGAGGGTGACGGCGCCGGAACCGCTCACCTCGTCGATCCGCCACTCCTGGGAGGTGGAGGAGCTGTCGGTCTGCTGCTCCGCGGCGGCGGCCTGGACGGTCGAATCGCCCGCTATGCCCAGCACTTTGCCGCTGTTGCGGTTCACGAGCTGGTAGTAGCCGTCCCCGGTGGGCTTCAGCTTCCACTGCTGGTTGGCGGTGTCCTGGTCGGTCCACTGCTGGATACGGGTGCCGTCGGCGGTGGAGAAGCCGTTGACGTCCAGCACCTTGCCGCTGCGCACGGAAACCAGCTGGTAGTAGGCATCGCCGTCGACCGTCGCGGCCTGCGAGTCCTCCTGCATGTACAGGAAGTACGGCACGACGATGGCGGGCACGCCGACCAGCACACCGGTGGCGGTCCAGCGACGGCGATGACGCCCGCGGCGCCCGCGGTTCGTGGGGTTGCTCATGGGGGGTAGTTCTCCTTGCGAACTGTTCACGAGAGAGTGGATCCGGACACCGGAGGCGCGGATCCGCTTCCTTGTGGTCACAGCCTTCGCAAAGGGTTGCCGCGAGCCAGAAAATCTTTCAGGCCACCTCCGGCCGCGTCACGCGAGCGCAGCAGCCAGGCGGCCACCAGCGCACGTCGTCGGCCTCGACGGTGCACAGCAGATACTGGGAGGTGACCCGCGGGTACGCGTGCTGGTGCGGTCTCAGTCGGACGTGACGAGGCTGAAGGCGGCCAGCCGGAAACCGCCATGCAGCGTCAGGGTGAGGTCGTGGACGCCGTCGAGCGGGGCGGCGAGCTCGGCCGCGATGGTCGTCCAGATGTGGCGGTCGCCGGTGACGGGTACGCCGGTCTCGGCCAGCAGCCGCTCGCCGGCCCGCAGTTCCAGCCGGGCCTCACCGGCCTCCGCGTCCTCGCGGGCGGTCTCGGCCTCCACCCGCACGGCGCCGGTGAGATCGACGCTGCGGAAGAGCAGCGTCGCGGGCCGGGCCGGGTCGGCCGTGGTGACGGCGTCACCGCTGGTACGGGTGGCGTCGACGATCTCGATGTCCGTGTGATCGTCGAAGTCGACGGCCAGGGTGCGCCGGTCCAGGACCGTGCGGGGCGCGGGGGCCGGCCCGGTCACGGTGAGCGGCGCGGTGAGGACCGGGTGCTCGGCGGAGCGAGCGATGGTGATCTCGTAGTCGCCGGGGTCGACGGTGAAGGCGCCGGTGACGACGTCCCAGTGGGCGAGCCGTTCGGCCGGCAGCCGGAAGGTCAGCTCCCGGCTCTCGCCCGGCTCCAGGCGGATCTTGCGGAAGTCGGCGAGGCGCTGCCGGGGTGCCTCGTAACGGGCGTCCAGGGCACGGACGTAGAGCTGGACCAGTTCGCTGCCGGCCCGTGCGCCGGTGTTGGCCACCGTCACCGTGACCTCGACCTCGCCGTCCTGGGCGATCGACGAGTCGGACAGCCGCAGGTCGCGGTGGGCGAAGTCGGTGTAGGACAGCCCGTGGCCGAAGGGGTAGAGCGGTGCAGCCCGATGGTACTGGTAGGTCCAGCCGACCTTGATGATGTCGTAGTCCAGCGGGTTCGGCAGCGGGTCGTCGCCCCGGTACCAGGTCTGCGGCAGACGGCCGGCGGGCTCGGCCTCGCCGAGCAGCACATCTGCCAGCGCGTGGCCTGTCTCCTGCCCGCCGTGGGAGGTCCACACCACGGCGGGCAGGTGCTCATCGGCCCAGTCGACGGCGTACGGGTAGCTGCTCATCACCACCAGCGCCGTCTGCGGGCGGACCGCGAAAACCGTGCGAAGCAGCGCCTCCTGCGCCTGGGGCAGGGCGGTGTCCGCGCGGTCCTCGGTCTCGCGGCCGTTGATCAGCGGGTGGTTGCCGAGGACGACGATCGCGGTGTCGGCCTGTTCGGCGGCGGCACGGGCCTCGGCCAAGCCGTCGCGCACCAGCTCGCGTCGCCAGTGCTCGGCGGTTTCGGGGCTTTCGGCCGTCATCGTCACCCGGCCATCGGCGGGGTCGACGGCGGCGTAGCGGCCGGTGTGGCGGTTGCGCAGCAGCACGGTGTCCGGATCGCCACCGGGGAGGGACTCCAGGAAGAAGGCTTCGTGCACGAACCAGCTCTTGATCCGTTCCTGGTCCGCCGCGAGTGAGCCGTCGTCCTTGAGGCTGAGGTAGCGGCCGGTGTCGGCGTCCCGGAGGGTGAGCGCACCGCGACCCCAGTCGGCCACGTCGAAGGAAGTCCCGCACAGCAGACGGCCGTTGGTGCGCGAGCGCAGTCCGATACGGTCGACGCCCTCGACGCACACCACCTCGCCGCCGTGCTCCGCCAGGGCTGCGCGCAACCCGGCCGCGACGGTGACACCGTAAGGGAGTGTGCCGCTGTACCAGTCCTCGCAGAGCATGTCGGCGAGGGGGCCGATGACCGCGACGCGGGGTGCGTCGCGCGTGGCCAGGGGCAGCAGTCCCTCGTTCTTGAGCAGCACCACCGACTCGGTCGCGGCGCGCCGCGCGAGGGCGCGGTGCTCGGGGCTGTCGATCACCTCGGCACCGATGCTCGCGTACGGGTCGAGGTCGGGGTCGAATTCCCCCAGCCGGAAGCGCAGTTGCAGGTGGCGGCGGGCTGCGCGGTTGATGTCGTCCTCGTCGATCAGGCCGCGGTCCAGCGCCTCGCGCAGCCGGCCGGTCACGGTCGTGCTGTCCTCGTTCTGGTCGGTGAAGCTGTCGATCCCGGCCTTCAGGGCGGCGGCGTGGCCCGCGGCGTGGTCGTCGAAGTAGTGCTCGGGGTCGACCAGGTTGGAGGGTGCCTCGGCGTCGCTGACCACGAACAGCTCGTGGCCGGTCGGCTGCGCCCAGCGCCGCAGTTCCGTCTCGATGAGCGGGCTGACGTGGCAGGGACGGCCGTTGACGAGGTTGTACGCCGCCATCGCACCGGTGGCCGAGCCGTCGGCGACGGCCGGGCGGAACGCCGCCAGGTCGTACTCCTGCAGCACGCGGGGCCGGAGGCCGGAGGAGGTGACACAGCGGTCGTCCTCGTTGTTGTAGGCGAGGAAGTGCTTGAGCACCGGAGCGGCGCGCAGATAGTCGGGGTGGTCCCCGGCCAGGCCCCGGCAGTAGGCCGTCGCCAGCCGCCCGGTGTGCAGCGGGTCCTCGGAGTAACCTTCCTCGTTGCGGCCCCAGCGCGGATCGCGCAGCAGGTTCACCACTGGGGCCCACGCCTGAAGGCTGTTGGTGCCGGAGCCGGTCGCCGTCGGGCGGTGCCGGTGGAAGGCGCGCATCTCCACCGACACGGCCGTGGCGACCTCGTGCACGAGGTCCTCGTCCCAGGTGGCGCCGAGCCCCACCGCTTGCGGGAAGACGGTGGCCTCGCCGAGCCAGGACACGCCGTGCAGTGCCTCTGTGCCGGTACGGAAGGAGGCGACGCCCAGGCGCTCGACGGACGGCGCGTACTGGTGCAGCAGCGCGATCCGCTCGTCGAGCGTGAGCCGTTGCAGCAGGTCGTCGACGCGCTTGTCCAACGGGAGCGCGGGATCACGGAACGGCAGCCGGTCGGCTTCGGACGGGAATGCAAAACCCACGGGAGGAACTCCTCGACGAGCGGGAGAGACACAGTCGTTGAAGCGCTTCGACGCTGGCATCGCCACTGATCGGGTGTCAATGCCCGTGGTAGAGAAATGTTTCTTTTACTGGGAGCACTTGTTTCGCTGGAAATCTGTCATAACCTTGCCTCCTAGGTGAAGCGCTTCGACACTCGCCGTCTCGGAACCGTCTCGGAGCGAAGGGCCAGAGTCATGAGTTGCCCAACCAGCCGACAGGGAGAACGCCGAGACACCACCATGGTGACCATCGCGGACGTGGCCCGGCGCGCGGCGTCTCGACGAGCACCGTCGGCCTGCCCGACGACGCGCCGCACCGGACGTGCGAGGGCCACCCACCTCCTCCCCGACCCGGCCGTCTCCTCGAGGACTTCGCATGACTCCTCTGCCCGCGCGCGTCCTGTTCGGCGCCGCCTACTACCACGAGTACCAGCCGTACGAGCGGCTCAAGACCGACCTCGATCTCATGGCGGAGGCGAAGTTCACCGTCATCCGCGTCGGCGAGTCGGTGTGGTCCACCTGGGAGCCGGAGAACGGCCGCTTCGAACTCGACTGGCTGCAACCCGTCCTCGACGGCGCCCACGAGCGCGGCATCTCGCTCGTGCTCGGCACTCCCACCTACGCGGTGCCGCCGTGGCTGGCCCGGCAGTACCCGGAGATCGCCGCCGAGGACGCCGCCGGCAAGCCTGCCGGGTGGGGCGCCCGGCAGGAGGTCGACTTCACCCACCCGGCCTTCCGTTTCCACGCGGAACGGGTGATCCGCGCGATCCTGGACCGCTACGCCGCCCACCCCGCGGTCATCGGCTTCCAGGTCGACAACGAGCCCGGCCCGCGACTGCCACACAACCACGGTGTCTTCCAGCGCTTCGTCGACGACCTGCGGCAGCGATACGGCGACGTCGAGACCCTCAACCGCGAGTGGGGGCTGGTGTACTGGTCGCACCGGCTGTCCACCTGGGCCGACCTGTGGACCCCGGAGGGCAACGCGCAGCCCCAGTACGACCTGGCCTGGCAGGCGTTCCAGGCACGCCAGACCACCGAGTTCATCGCCTGGCAGGCCGGCATCGTGCGCGAGTACGCGCGGCCCGGCCAGTTCGTCACCACCTGCCTCGCCTACGGCTCCCCCGGCCTGGAGGACGACGAGCTCACCGACAGCCTCGACATCACCGCGGGCAACCCGTACTACGACATGCAGGACAGCCTCACGATGCCCGAGCCGCCGCGCGAGAAGCTGCCGCAGCAGTGGATGGCGTACGGGGCGTGGGCGCTGCATCAGAGTGCCGACCGGATCTACTCCTCGCGCCAGGAGCCGTTCCTGATCACGGAGACCAACGCCCAGGCCATCGGCGGCACTTCGGACAATCGACCGGCCTTCGACGGTCAGTGGCGGCAGGCCGCGTGGGCGCTGGTCGCGCGCGGGGCCCGCATGATCGAGTACTGGCACTGGCACACACTGCACTTCGGCGCCGAGACGTACTGGGGCGGAATCCTCCCGCACAGCGGACGACCGGGACGTGTCTACGGTGAACTCGCCCGACTGGGAGCCGAGTTCGAGCGAGCCGGAGACCTGGTCGCCGGAATCGTCCCAGACGCCGACATCGCGATGGTGTACTCGGCGCCGAGCAAGTGGCTGATGCGCAGGCACCCACCGCTCGCCGGTCCCGACGGCGGCCCGGACGCGGGTGCGTACGAGGGCATCTTCGACCCGTTCTACCGGGGCGCGTTCGAGGCGGGGCGCCAGGTACGGATCCTGCACGCCCGCCAGTTGCACGACCCGCGCGGCGAACGCCCGGGATTCACACCGCAGTCGGCGGCCGAGCTGCACCCCGTACTCATCGCCCCCGCGCTGTACGTGGTGGACGACGGGATGCTCGACTGGCTCGGCGCCTACGCGGAGGCCGGCGGACACCTGGTCCTGGGCCCCCGGACCGGTTACGGCGACCACGAGGCGCGGGCGCGCCATGAGGTGACCCCGGCGCGGCTGGTTCAGGCCGCGGGCGTCCGGTACGACGAGTTCAGCAACCTCCACGCCGACCTGCCGCTGCGCATCACGCCGGACAGCCCGCTCCAGCTCCCGGGCGACGCGGTGGCCACCCGCTGGGTGGAGGGCCTGGCCGTTGAGGACGCCGACGTCCTGGCCAAGTACGATCACCCGCACTTCGGGCGCTGGCCCGCCGTCACCACCCGCCGCCATGGCGCGGGCCGCGTCACCTGTGTCGGCACCGTGCCCGGCCGCGAGCTGGCCCGCGCGCTCGCCGCCTGGCTCGTGCCCTCGCCGTGCAGCGGCTGGCAGGGCCTGCCGGACTCGGTCACCGTCGCCACCGGCACCGCCCCCGACGGCCGCCGCGTCCACGTCGTCCACAACTGGAGCTGGCAGCCGGTCACCGCCCAGGCCCCGGTGGACCTGACCGACGCCCTGGACGGCGGCGTGGTCCCGGCCGGTACGCCCGTGCGGCTCGGCGCCTGGGACGTCCGCGTCCTCGCCGCCGCGCCGGGGTCTCCCCCGAGGGACCGGTGACATCGGCCACTGCGGCCCGGGGGTTCTCGCATGCCGGCGACTCCAGAGCGGGTCCCGGGCCTGCCACTGACAGCAAGCCACCAACGAGGCCCTGCCCACCCTCGGGGACCTACGCGACCCAGGAGTGACCGGCGCGATCGGCGTCGGCACGAACCAGTCGGCCAGGCTCCCGCGACCGCCCGACGCCGGGGGCCATGGCGAGATCCAGCCGACGTCACGGCACGAACCTGCCCGCGGCCGCGATCGCCTTCCCTTTCAGCCACCCCATTATCATCAGTGCCACTCTGGGGCACCTGCCGGAACGCATCTGGGACGACCTTCGGACGCAGGATTTGATCAGGCCGGACGTACCCACGCCGAACAGCGCGGAGAACACTCCGGGAGACGGAAGGGGTGGGCGTTGTCTCTGACGGACAAGGCGATCGAGCAGATCCGTGAGCTGATCCGGACCGGGGCGCTGGCACCGGGCTCGAAGTTGCCACCGGAGCCGGAGCTGGCGGTCCAGCTGGGCCTGTCCCGCAACCTGGCCCGCGAGGCGGTCAAAGCACTCGCCGTCGCCCGCGTTCTCGAAGTGCGAAGGGGCGACGGCACCTACGTGACCAGCCTCCAGCCGAGCCTGCTGCTCGAAGGCCTCGGCGGCGCGGTGGAGCTGTTGCAGAGCGACTCGGCGGCGATTCTGGACCTGATGGAGGTGCGACGGCTCCTCGAACCGGTCGCCACCGCACTCGGCCGCCACCCGGATCTCCGACGCACAGCTGGCAGAGGTGAAGCAGCACCTGGACGCCATGCGAGCGGCGCGCGACGACGTCGAACGGCTCAACGCGCACGACGCGGCGTTCCACCGCGCCGTGGTCTCGGCCACGGGCAACGAAACACTGCTCACCCTGCTGGAAGGCATTTCGGGCCGTACCCTGCGCGCCCGCATCTGGCGCGGCCTCGTCGACGACCAGGCCGCGGGGAGGACCCTCGCGGAACACGAGGCGATCTACGATGCCCTGTCCGCCCGTGACGCTGTCCTGAGCCAGGCCGCCGCGCTGATGCACGTGAACAACACCGAGCAGTGGCTGCGAGAGCATCTGAGGAACACCGACCTGCGGCAGGGTGCTCCTTCGGCAACCGGTGCACACTGATAGGGCTGGGCTCTGCGCAGGCGGAGGCTCCCTGCCCTGCTGGGAGCCCCCGTGCTCGAGGGACGGGTCAGCGCATGCCCTGGAGGCGCCAGATCTGGTTCTTCTTGGTGCTGAGGGTGCTGCCGGAGTCGCAGGTCCACTGGTGGATCGGGGCTCGCGGCTGGGTGGAGACGCCGGAGACGTCGACGCACTTGCCGCTGTGGACGGCGACGAGCTGGTAGTCCTGGCTGTTGCCGAGCGCGCTGACGGGGCTGAGGGTGAACATCTGGTTGGTGGTACCGCTGCAGGTCCACTGGATGACGGCGGCGCCGTCGGCGGTGGAGGCGCCGGAGACGTCCAGGCACTTGCCGCTGTGCTGGTTGACCACCGTGTAGGTGTTGGGGCGTCCGGCGACCGGCTTGAAGTCGAACATCTGCTGGTAGCCGCCCTCACAGTAGTACTGCTGGTACTGCGTGCCGTCGGCTTGGCTGAGGTCGGTGTCGTCCAGGCACTGCCCGCTGTTCTCGCTGACGGCGACCGTGGAGACGGTGGTGTTGGACGGCGGGAGCAGGGTGATGGTGTAGCCGTCCTGGGCGTCGGTGTAGGGGACGGTCACCGAAGCGGCGTTGTCGGCGACCGTCAGGGTGGTGTCGGAAATGGTCGTCGGGCCGGTCACGGCGGCGCCGCTGTTGTACGGGATGCGCTGGACGACGGCGCGGACGCGGCCGTTCTCCACGATGGAGGTGGTGTTGAGGCCGGTGAGGTTGACAGTGACGTTGCCGGTGTTGCCGTTGCTGCCGATCAGGATCTTGGCGTTCCTGGCGGTGTTGTCCTTGGTGGCGAGGCCGTCGGTGTTGGTGCCGGGGATGAAGTTGACGACGTTGCCGGTCTGCGAGCCGTAGTAGCGGTACATGAACCACTCGCCGAGCGGCAGGTACTGGCCGGAGCTGTTCCTGGTGAGCAGTTTGGCCTGGAAGTCGTGCAGGTTGTTCGCAGACGCCCAGTTGGCGCGCAGGCCGTCGGCCCCGGCCCGCTCGAGGCGGGAGATGTACCAGCCGCCGCGGCCCGGGTTCTGCTCGGTGGGGGAGGCGTACTCGTTGACCTGGAACGGACGGCTCGTCGTCATCGACCGCGCCGCCAGCTTCGCCTTTACCGCGTTCGCGTCCTCGACAGGGTCACCGGGGAGGTTGTGCCAGCTGTAGATGTCCGGCTCGACGTTGTTGGCCTTGACGTAGTCCAGATACGTGTTCCACCAGGACGAGCCGCCCGACCCGGGCTTGCCGGCGGTGCTGGGGCCGACGACGACCGCGTTCGGGAAGACCGCGCGGATCCTCTGGTAGGCACGCTTCCACATCTCCAGGTACTGGGCCTGCGGCCGGTCCCAGAAGGGATGCCAGTCGGGTTCGTTCCAGATGTCCCACTGGATGTCGGTCATGCCGGCCGCCTTCGCGTCGGCGAGGAGGCGGTCGTAGAAGGAGTCGAAGAGGGTCCAGTCGCCGTTGTCACCGGGGTACGTGGGATCGGTGGTCCCGTCCGCGCCCCACAGGTCGTGCGGCAGGATGGCGAAGGTGCCGCCGAGCGCCTTGGTGCGCTTGTACTGGGCGAGGGTGGAGTTCCAGCGGCGGTCGTACTTGCCGGCGACCCAGCCGCCGGGGTTGTCGAGCTGGGCGCCGCCGGCCCGCATGAACTGCCACTTGATGTCCTTGTAGAAGTGCTCCTGGGGCAGCGAGCCGTTCTCGGACATCCCGTAGATCGTGCCCGAGGCCCGGTACGTGGGGGCGCCCCCGGCGGTGGCGAAGTCCACGGCCACGGTCGTGTCGGCGGCCTGCGCCGATGTGCCGGGAAGGGCGACGGCCGCAACCGATGCGAACAGCGCGGCAAGCGCGGTGGTCCTGCGCAGGCGGCGGCCTCCTGCGGAGCCGGGCGCCGCAGTGCCTCTGGGCGGAGGAAGAGCGCGATACGTGTTCATGTGTTCTCCCGAGGGGGTGGGTGCTGACTGGGCGGGGCGGGGCGCCCAGGGGGTCTCTCAGCCGCCGGTGTGCACGGCCGGTGCGGGTGCGGTGTGCCGGAGTGTGTGGGCTTCGGCGAGGAGGAGGTAGCTGCTGGCGGTCCAGGTGTAGGCGCGGTCGCGCAGACCCGTGCCGGTGAGGGCGTCGAAGTTCTCGGCGAAGCCGTGGGTTTCGCACAGGGCGCGGAAGCGGGCGCTGATCTCGTCCGCGAGGCGGTGGTGGCCGGCGCGGCGCAGGCCGTCCTCGATGAGGACGGTGGCGGGGGCCCAGATCGGGCCGCGCCAGTAACCGTCGGAGAGGTAGTGGGGTGAGGTGGGCAGTTCGGTGGCCAGGCCGTACGAGGTCAGGTGGGTCTCGATCCGGGCGGCCAGGGCCTTGCCGATGTTCTCGGGCAGGTGCTCGCCCAGTGCCATCGGCATCAGGTCCAGCAGGCTGGAGCTGTCCCAGGTCGCGGCGGTGTCGACGCCGCGGGCCACGAACCGCTCTCCCGTCCACAGCTCGTCGAGCATCGCGGCTTGGGTCGCGTCGGCGGTACGGGTCCAGCGCCGGGCCTCGTCGGGAAGGCCCAGTTCGGTGGCCAGTCGGGCGAGTTCGCGCAGCTGGAGTACGAGGAAGGCCGCCAGGTCGGCGGTGGCGACCACGCGCTCGGGGTCGAAGGTCGTGGCGTTGTCCCAGCCGCTGTCGTTGCCGTGCTGGTAGTGGGGCAGGGCGGCGCCGGGCGCGCGGCGGGCGGTGAGCCAGAAGTCCGTCCACCGTGCCAACCTGCGGTAGATCTCGGCCAGTTCGGTCCGGCTGAGGGGCTCGGGAAGCCGTCTGCGCAGGTGGGACAGAGTCCAGCCGTGGATGGGCGGTTTGACGAAGTTGTAGAGGACCTCGGAGTGGGTCACCGAGTCGGGCAGGGCGCCGGTCTCGTCCTGGTGGTCGAAGGGCAGGCGGAACTGGTCCCAGGCCAGGGCCGGGGCACCGGGCGCCAGGGCGAGGGCGTTGAAGCAGTGGTCCCAGCTCCAGACCTTGTCCATCCAGTGCTTGGACATCAGCACCGCGGGCCGGGTGACCAGCCCCGCCGGACGCACCGTCGCCGACCACATGACATACGCGGCGAGTTCGGCGGCCGGCGTGGCGGACGAGCGCCAGGGGGCCACCGCGTCGACGAACCCGGCGAAGGCCTGCTCCGCGGTAGCCACGACGGCGTCGAACGTCTCCGAGGACGTGTAGGGCAGACGTGCGCTGTCCAGTTCCTCGATCGCCGCTTCCCAGACTCCGCCGGGGTCCGCGGTGACGGTGACGCCTCGTTCGCCGGTACCGAGGGCCTGACTGCCGGACACCTCGGCGACGGAACCCGACAGCACGGTGACCCGGTAACGGCGCCCGGTCTCGTACGAGGTGAACACGTACGCCCCGTCCACCGGGTCGCGGTAGAAGTAGGTGCCCGTGAAGGGGGTCAGGGTGTCCGCCGCCGCGTCGATGCGCAGGCCGAGTCCTTCGCCGCGCAGCCGGACGATGTCCGGTGCGGCGTAGGCGAGGGCTATACGCCCTTGCTCACCGGTCCAGCTGAGCAGGCCCGGAGTCGCCTCGACGCGGGTTCTCGCACGCTCGCCCGTCGTCGCGTCGAGGGGCGTGAACCGCAGGACCGCGTGCATGCCGTTCTGGTGCGAGACGAGGTGGAGGTCCTCGGCCCGGGTCTTCTCCGAGAGCACGGGAGAGATGCCGAACCAGGATCCGTGCGTGCTGAACGGGATGTCGTGGAGGGAGAAGGCCGGGCCGGATCGGGCGGCGGTCATGTGGTGTGACTCGTTTCTTCAGCAGGGTGACCGACGGGGGTCGTGTGGTGGTCAGTCCTTGACGGCTCCGGCCGTCACGCCGGCGGCTACATAGCGCTGGGCGAGGACGAGGATCACCGTGGCGGGCAGCGAGGCCACGACGGCGGTGGCCATGATGGCGTTCCACTCCTGGTTGTTGTTGCCGATGTAGTGGTAGATGCCGAGAGTGATCGGCTCGTGGGCGCCGCCACCCGCCAGGGTGCTGGCGAAGACGAAGTCGGACCACGACCACAGGAACGCGAACAGCGACACGGTGACGACCGAGTTGCGGCTCATCGGCAGCACCACGGACCGGAAGGTACGCAGCGGCCCGGCTCCGTCCATCTGCGCGGCCTGAAGCAGTTCGCCGGGGATGCCGGACATGAACGCGGTGAAGATCAGTACCGCGAAGGGGACGGCCAGGGTGGAGTCGGCGACGATCAGGCCGGGGACGGCCGCGCCGGGGCCGAAGGCGGGCAGCAGGTTGCCGAAGCCGAGCTGGTAGGACCAGGTGGCGAAGGTGGTGGACGAGTCCGCCGGGCCGCCCTTGGTCATGATCCAGATGATGTCGAAGACCTTGAGCGTGTAGACCAGCCCCAGCAGCAGGGTGATCGCGGAGACCGGGCGCAGCAGCGGGAAGGTGATGCTCCAGAAGCGCCGCCAGGCGTTCGCGCCGTCGAGGGCGGCCGCTTCGTAGAGGCTGTGCGGGATGGACTGCAGGCCGCTGTAGAGCACGACCAGGTTGAACGGAACGCCGATCCAGACGTTCGCGATGATCACCGAGGTCAGCGACCAGTCCGGGGAGGTCAGCCAGTTCACCGGACCGATGCCGACGGCGTGCAGAGCCGCGTTGACGACACCGGAGTCGCTGTTCAGCATCCACGACCAGGTGGAGGCCGACACGATCAGCGGCAGCAGCCACGGCACCAGAAACAGTGCCCGCAGGGTCGCGGAGAGCTTGAAGTGCTGGTTGAAGAAGACCGCGAGGGCCAGGCCGATGGCGTACTGGAAGAACAGGCACACGGCGGTGAACACCACCGTGTGGGTCAGGGCCGGGCCGAAGGCCGGGGCGTCGAAGACCGTCCGGTAGTTCGCGAGGCCGGTGAACGGAGCGTCGCCCTGGACGAAGGAGCGGACGGTGTAGTTGCGCAGGCTCAGGTCGAGGTTGCGGTAGAGCGGATAGGCGTAGAAGAGGACCAAGTAGAGGGTGACCGGGGCGAGGAAGGCCCAGGCGGCCCACTGCTGGGAGGTGGGGCGACGGCGCCGTGGGGCGGTGGGGGCCGGGGGCGGGGCGGCTATGGCCGCCGCCCCGTTCCGGTCACGCACCGGCCGGCGGTCCGGCAGTTGTGTCGTGCGCTTCATCGAAAGCCCTGGGTCGCGGTTGCCTGACGGTTTACTTGACGGCGTCCTGTGCCGCGGTGAGCGCGTCCTCGGGCGACTTGGAGCCGCTGAGGGCGGACTGGACGGCCTTCCACAACTGCTCGGAGATCTTCGGGTACTTGGTGCCGAGGTCGTCACTGGTGCGCCCCTTGGCGGCCTTGACCGCGTCGACCCAGGGCTTCAGCTCGGCGTTCGCCGCCACCTGCTTGTCCTGGACCTCGCTGGTCGGCGCCACGTACGACAGGGTGGCGTCGGTGTCGTACAGGTTCTCGCTGCTGGTCAGGCAGGACACCAGCTTCTGGGAAGTGGCGTAGCGGCCCGTGTCGCCCTGGACCGGGACGGTGACGAACTCACCACCCGTCGGGGCCGCGGCGTTCCCGCCCGACGCGCCGGGGATGGGCAGGACGCCGTAGTCGAAGCCGAGCTTCTTGACGCCTGCGAGCTGCCATGTGCCGTTCTCGGCGAAGGCGTAGTCGCCGCTGGCGAACTCCTGCCAGCTGGTCGTCTGGGTGTTGTTGAGGACCGAGTTGGGGGCGTACCCCTCCTTCAGCCAGTCGGTCCAGAGCTTCAGCGCCGAGGCGCCCTCGGGCGAGTCGAGTTCGGTCAGCTTCGCGCCCGAACCCCAGAACCAGGGCAGGAACTGGAAGCTGCCTTCCTCCGTGCCGATCGCCGAGAAGGTGATGCCCTTCTTGCCGGCCTTCTCGACCTTCGCGAGGGCCGCCGTCAGCGACTTCCAGTCCTTGACCGAGGAGACGTCCACCCCGGCGTCCTTCAGGACCTTCTTGTTGTAGTAGAGGGCGAGGGTGTTGGCGCCGATCGGGGTGCCATAGGTCTTGCCGCCCGACTGGCCGGCCGCGAGCAGGTTGGGGTCGACCTTCGAGGTGTCGAGCTTGTTGTCGTCGGTGGTGGTGAGCACGCCCGCCTCGGCCAGGGTCGACACCACCGGGTTGTCGACGATGAGGACGTCGGCGGAGTTGTCCTGCTGTGCCGCCAGCAATGCCTTGTTCGCCAGGTCGCTGGTGTCGAAGGCGGTCCGCTTGATCTTCACGCCGGCCTTGGTGCCGCAGTCGTCCAGCAGCTTCGCCCAGGCCGAGGTCTTGTCGAACTGCGGGTACGGGTCCCAGATGGTGTACGTGCCGCTGTCCGCGCCCTTGGTGTCGGCGGTGCCCGAGCCGGAGGAGCAGGCGGTGGCACCGGCGGCCACGGTCAGGACGGTCAGGGCTGCGGCGGTCAGACGGCGGTGTCTGGCGAAGCGGTTCATTGAGGTTCCCTTGTTCTGGACATGCGGGTGCCGAGGGCACGGGGTGGGGAGGGGAGGCGGGCGCGGAGAACGGCGCCGCTGAGCAGTTCGGGCGGCGCGGGGTGTGGGGCGGTGTGCGTGGACGGGGTCAGAGGGTGGTGGCGGGCCTGTCGCCCGCGGTGGGCGTGGCATGCGCGGGCCCTGTACTCGCCCGCAGAGAGATCGGCGGCGCCAGGAGATGGTGCCGGGGCGGCGCGCCGGGATGGCCGAGCCGCTCCACCAGCAGGTCGACGGCGCGTCGGCCCATCTCCTCCGCCGGTACGTCGGCCGCGGTGAGCTGCGGGGTCACCGTCTCCGCCCACCGGCTCGCCACGACTCCCGTCACGGAGAAGTCGCGCGGCACATGGCGGCCCGCCTCGGCGAGCCCCCGGTAGAGGCCACCGAGCGCGGCCTCGTTCAGCGTGACAAGGGCTGTGGTGGCCGGATCGTCGTGCAGGATCTGTTCCAGACATGCCTGACCGGACGCGGCATCGTCCCCGCAGCAGTACGTCCGCACCGTCAGCCCGCGCTCGGCCGCGGCCTTGGTGAAGCCCTCCAGCCCGCGGTGGGCGGACTCGTACCCGGCCCGCAGCAACTGCTCGGGCCGGTTGACGAGGGCGATCCGGCTGTGGCCGAGGTCCGCGAGATGGTGGACGCACGCCGCCGCGAGTGCGGTGTGGTCCAGGCCGACCCACCAGCCGCCTTCCGGATGGGCGGTACGGCCGATGGCGACGGAGGGGAAGTCCAGGGCGGCCAGGTGGTCGACCCGGTCGTCCTCCAGTCTGATCTCCATCAGGATCGCGCCGTCGACCCGCCGCTCCCCCAGCAGCCGCTGGAAAGAGCGGTCGCTGTCCACGCCGCTCGGGGAGAGCAGTACGTCGTAGTCGTAGACCGCGGCGGCCTCCACCACACTGCCGATGAAGTCCAGCTGCATGCCCGTGTAGTGGTTCCCGGCCGGCGGAAACACCAGGCCGATCGTGCTGGTCCGACCGTTGGCCAGGGCGCGGGCGCTGGCGTTCGGGCGGTAGCCCAGCTCGTCGATGACCTGCTGGATCTTCCGGCGCGTGTCGTCCGACACCGGGCGCTTGCCGCTCAGCGCGTACGAGACGGTGGAGCGCGAGACACCGACTCGCCGGGCGATCTCACCGATGTTCACGGCGACTCCTTGCTCGAACCGGTTCGATGTCCCGTGAAACGGGACGTCCGGTCGCGTGGGCACTGGACCTGGGTACTTCGGTGAAAGTCACGACACCGGTCGTCGAACCGGTTCGATGAGGCGAAGACAGGAACGACTCAGAGGGCTGTCAACGCCTGCGGCGAAACTTCTCCGATTCGATGATGCGAGCCGTGCGAGGTGCGCGTCTCTCCAGTGACGTTCGTCAAGGAGCGCCCGCCTGCGGCCGCCGCCTGTGTCGGACTGTTCCGGCCGCAGCTGGGGGGGCGTGCAACCGACTCGGGTTCAGTTCGCCCGGCTCTGATCCCGCTCTCCTTTATGCACCTCTCGCACCAGAAGTCAGGGCGGACGCCGGCCGGCGCGCAGCCACGGCGTCCGTGCCGGAGACGGCGAGAACGGAGAGCAGGACGAGTGCGCAGGCCGGGCCGAGTACGGTCCAGGGCGCCAGTTCCACGTACGGCTGGTTCTCCGACAGAAGACGGCCCCATTCCGCCGTGGGTGGCTGCTCACCCAGACCGAGGAAGCCCAGAGAGGCCAGCACGAGGACGGTGGTGGGCAGGCGCAGGAGGGCGTTGCGCAGTACGGACGGCAGTACGGCGGGCAGCAGGTGGTACCGGAGGAGATAGCCCGGGTCCGCGCCGAAGGAGACGGACGCGAGCATGTGGCCGCTGGCCCGCTCCTGTTCCAGCAAGGCCGCGGCCTGGGCGGCGTAGGGGGTCCATCCGACCAGGCAGACCGCGAGCGCGGCACCCCAGGCGGACGGGCCGGTCACCGCGGTGGTCAGCAGTCCGGCGAGGACCGCCGGCATCGTCGACACCACTTCCGTGAGCCCCGCGCCGACCTGCGCCGCCATGCCGAGCACCAGCCCGGTGAGCGTGCACACCGCGGTCACCACGAGCGCCACGCCCACCGTGCGCAGCGCCCCGTGGCCCAACCGGGCCAGCAGATCACGGCCGAGCGCGTCCGTGCCCAACGGGTGTGCGGCTGAGGGCGGGAGCAGTCGGGCCGCCGTGTCGACGTGGAGGGGATCGCGGAGCAGTCCGGCGGTGACCAGGGTGAGCAGGGCGAGGCCACACGCCGCGGCGGCCCAGCGGGTGAGGCGCCCGCGGGAGAGGGCGGGTGCGTGCAGGGCGGGCAGGGCCCCGTCCCGCAGGGCCGGGCCGAGCAGTGCGCGGCGCAGCGCCTGGATGAGGAGGCCGGCGACGACGCCGAGCAGGATGAGGGCGAGTGTCGCG
The DNA here is from genome assembly GCF_046267975.1 of Streptomyces flavusporus. Lineage (NCBI taxonomy): Bacteria > Bacillati > Actinomycetota > Actinomycetes > Kitasatosporales > Streptomycetaceae > Streptomyces > Streptomyces flavusporus. The sequence goes on from NZ_CP176503.1 coordinate 753,078, forward strand.
GTCTGCAGGGGCGGGAGATCCTGGGCGATGACGGAGTCCAGGGCGAGGCGGCCGAGTCCCGGAATGTTGAAGATCTTCTCCACCGCTACAGCGCCACCGACCAGGCCCACGACGGTCGGCAGGAGCTGCGGAAGCACACCGGCCAGGGTGCGGCGCAGCGCGTGCCGGGCGACGTGGCCGGGCGCGAACCCGTAGGCCTGCCAGGTCCGGGCCCAGGGCTCGTTGAAGGCGGCGGGCAGCGACTGGTCCAGCAGCCCGCCGATCATCGCTCCGGACGGGACACCGAGGGCGAGCGCGGGCAGCACCATCGACGCCGGCCCCTCCCACCCACTGGACGGGAACCAGCCCAGCCACACCCCGCACACGGTGGCGAGGAGCGAGGCGAGCAGGAACTTGGGCAGCGCGGCGAGGACGGCGACCAGGATGGCTCCGCTCCCCCGGTGCAGCCGTCGCCGGGAGCCGAGATACAGAGTGTGGGCACTGACCAGCGCGGCGACCGCGATCGTGACCACGAGCGCCCCGAGCATCAGCGTGAGGGAGACCGCGAAGGCGCCCGTCACCTGGGGCAGCACCGCCTCACCGGACACCCAGGAGGTGCCCGCCTCGCCACGCGGCAGCCCGCCCAGCCAGTGCGCGAGATGCGCGAACGGCCCCTCGTCCAGACCCAGTTGCTCCCTGACGGCGGCCAGTCGCGCCGGACTCGGGTCCTGGTCGGCGGAACGGGCCCGCAGGACGGTCAACGCGGGGTCGTTGCCGGACAGCCAGGGCAGCAGGGCCACGGCCGTCAGCAGCGCGGCCCCGGCGGTGAGGCGGCCGAGGCCCGCGCGCCACCGGGACGGGCGGGCCTCGGTACGGACCGACAGGAAGCTCATCGGCTGCTACTTCAGGCGTGTGTCGACGTCGATCAGGGAGCGCTCGCGAGGATCGAGGAGCACGCCGTCGACATCGGTGGCGATGCCCTGGACGACCTTCTCGTGGACCAGCGGCACGACGGCGTCGGTGCGCAGGATCTCCGCCTCGGCCTCCATGATCTTCTGCTGTCGCTTCGGCATGTCGCCCTCCTCGGCCGCGGACTTGACGGCCCGGTCCACCTTGGAGTCCTTGAGACCGGCGATGTTGTACACGCCGTCGCTCGTGAAGTCGCTCGCCAGGTACGCGACCGCGTCGCCGGTGTCGAGGAGCGTCACCCGGGAGAAGACGAGCCCGTCGTACTTGCCCGCGAGGAGGTCGGCCTCCATCTGCGTGTACTCGCGCACGTCCTGCTTCACCGTGAACCCGGCCTTCTCCAGCTGCTGCTGGAGGACGGTGGCGGCCTCGGGGAGCTCGGCGCGGTTGGTGTAGGTGGCCAGGCGCAGGGTCTTGCCCTTCGTTCGGGCCTTCACCTGCGCGGTGGTCGCGGCCTCGGCGCGGCCGGTGACCTCGACGCGCTTGCCGGCCGCCCAGGACACGGCGGGCCCGAACAGGCCCTGCGCGGGGTCGGCGTAGCCACCGAAGACCGAGTCGACGAGCACCGAGCCGTTGACGGCCTCCCGGGCGGCCGCGCGCAGCGCCGGGTCGGTGAAGAGGCCGCTGCCGGTGTTGAGGACGAGGCTGTCGGTCCGTACGGACGGCACTTCGTGACGGGTCTTGTCGTCCAGCAGCTTCGCCTGTGCGGTGGGGATCCACTCGGCGATGTCGACGTCACCGCCGCGGAGGGCGTTGGCGCGGGCGGTGCCGTCGGCTATCCAAGTGACGTCGATGCCGGACGCCTTGGCCTTGCCGCCCCAGTAGCCGTCGTAACGGTCGAGTGCGGCCTTGGACTTGCCGGTCAGCTTCGTGATCTCGAACGGGCCCGTCCCGGTGCCGACCGGGCTGACCGTGCCGTCCTTGCCGTACGCCTTGCCCGAGAGGATGGCCAGCGCCGGGCTGGCCAGCCGCAGCGGGAGCACCGGGTCGGCGGCCTTGGTGCTGATCGTGACCGTGTCGGCGTCCTCGGCCTTCGCGGTGAGGGTGACGTCGCTAAGGACGCGGGGCTTGGTCTCGGCGGCATCCGCGTGGGCGAGCGCGTTGACCACGGACTCCGCGGTGAAGGGCGTGCCGTCCTGGAAGGTGGCCTTGCGCAGCTCGAAGGTCCAGGTGGTGGGGCCGGTCTGGGTCCAGGACTTCGCCAGCGAGGGCGCGGCGGCGCCGTTCTTGTCCAGAGCGGTGAGCCCCTCGGCCACGGAAAGCTTGCTCAGCACGGTGGCGTCGTTGCTGTAGGGCGACAGCGCTTGTACCGGCGGCACTGCGAGAGCGACCCTCAGCCGCCCGGCCGACCCGCCTTCCGCGTCCGAACCGGAGCCCTGTTCGCCGGACACGAAGCATCCGGCCAGCAGCGGGGTGAGGGCAAGCGTCAAGAAGAGACCGCGGGAGGTCGTGCGCATGGGGGGTCCTGTGATGCGAGAGAGGATGGTCTGATCCCTTCTTGCACGCCAGATGGGGGCGAAGGGGGCCGGGCCAGCATATAAGGTAAGCCTTACTTGATCTATCTCGATAGATCAATTCTCAACCAATGAGATCGACTCGTAATGCCATGCGGCACCCTCTGCTGATCTGCGAACCGTCCGGGGTGCGGCGGCGGAGGGCGTTCATCGATGAAGAAGAGCGCTCCAGAGCCACCGGGCCCGGCGACCATACGGCGATCTGCGGCCCGGAGGGCTGGCTCACGACGCCCGTCGAGTACCAGGGCGAACGCTGGGGCCGTGTGGCCATGCTCCTCACGCGCACCGACGGCGGACCGACCTTCGGCCCGGAAGACATCACCATGCTGGAGATGACCGTGCCCCACATGCGGCAGCGGCGGCTGACCGGACCCGCCTCATCCAGCCCACCCGCTTTGCGGGGCCAGGCTCGGTGCCGGCCGGGGTCAGCCCGTGGCCGTGATACTTCGACGCCCTCGACGAACAGACGGTCATGGTCCCTGGCACCGGCACCCTGGATGTGAGCGTGCCGTCCCTGGCCAGGTCGCTGGCCGCTGTCCACGAACAACGCCGGGCCCTTGAAGCCCAGATCGAGGCCCTGCTGGAGGCTCACCCTCTTGCCAAGGTCCTGACGTCGATGCCCGGCATCAGCGTCAGGACCGCCGCAGTACGCCCCCAGAGGCGGGAACCGGCAGCTCAAACGCGCGACGTTCCTCTCCGCGTTCGCCGCCCTGCACGATCCCACATCCCGCAGCTACTACGACCGCTGCCGAGCCCGAGGCAAAACCCACACCCAGGCCCTCCTCCGCCTCGCCCGCCACCGCATCAGCGACATAGAGACACCCCCGAACGCGGGAACTGCTCGCGGTGCTGTACGGCGGGTTCAGTGTGCTGATCCAGCACGACGGGGAGCCCGATCCTGGGCCGGGCGTGATGCGAACACCAGCAACAGACATGGGATGTCAGTGGGTCGGCGCCGGAAGGGGTAGAGCGGCGAACAGGCCATGGGAGCAGCGGCGGTAGGACGAACGACGCAGACCTCAACCGCGTGCCACCGATCCCAAAATTCTCGCATCCATGGGATGTCCCGGCGGGGATCTGCGTGATATCTGTACGAGGGCGCTCGAGGAGCCGAAAGTCAGGGCCGAACCCGCCAGGCAACGCTCCGAGCGCAAGAGGCTCCCCATCACGCCGTTCTGACAGTTACGTCAGTCGACCGCCCGACACCGATGGGAAGGCAGGGCGGCCGAGTTGCTGACACGAACGGCGATCAGCCCCGTCGATTCAGCACTCACTCACCGAAGAGGACGCCTGCATGAGAAGGTCATGGATTCTTCCCCTGGTCACGCTTGTCGCTGCCGCGCTCGGGGTGACGGCGGCAGGTGTGACGCCTGCCGCCGCCGCCTCCACCACACCTTTACGAGTCATGCCGTTGGGCGACTCGATCACCTGGGGGGTGGGAAGCAGTACGGGCAACGGCTACCGGGGGCCGTTGTGGAACAAGCTTGCCGCAGACGGATATCCGCTGGACTTCGTAGGCACGGGCGGAGCGGCTCGATGTCCGACCCCGACGACGAGGGCCACTCCGGATACCGCATCGACCAGATCGCCGCACTCGCCGACGCCTCTCTGACCCGCTACCGGCCCAACGTCGTGACGCTGCATATCGGAACCAACGACCTCCAAGGGGCCTCCGAGGCCGACACCGCCATCGCCCGGCTGAGGTCGCTGGTCGACCAGGTCACCGCCGCCGCCCCCGACGCAACCGTCCTCGTGGCCTCCCTGGTCGTGTCCACCAGCGCCTCGGAGGAGCGGTTCCGGGGCGCGTACAACCAGGCCATCCCCCGAATCGTCGGCGACGCGCAGGCCGCGGGCAAGCACGTCGCGTTCGTGGACATGAGCAGCCTGACCACGGCCGCCCTGGCCGACCCCCTGCATCCCAACGACGCGGGCTACCAGAAGATGGCCGACGCCTTCCACCGCGGCATCCAGTCCGCGGACAGCGCCGGGTGGCTGAAGAACCCCGCGCCCGCCGCCGCGAGTGTGCGGTCCGGCATCGCCGGCAAGTGCCTGGACGTCAACGGCGCGGGCACCGCCGACGGGACCGCCGTCCAGACGTGGAGCTGCAGCGGCAGCGTCAACCAGCTCTGGTCCGCCTACACCGACGGCACCCTGCGCTCCACGGGCAAGTGCCTCGACGCCGCCGGCTGGGCCACGGCCAACGGCACCAAGGTGCAGCTCTGGTCCTGCCACGGCGGCGCCAACCAGGTCTGGCAGCCCTACAACGGCGGCTACCGCAACCCCGCCTCCGGCCGCTGCCTCGACGTCCCGGGCTCCTCCACGGCCGACGGCACACAGCTCCACCTGTGGGACTGCCACGGCGGCGCCAACCAGAAGTGGACCACCCTCACCGCCGGATGAACCCCACTCCCGGGACCTGAGCCCTTCCGGGCTCGGGCCCCCGGGAGAACATCGGTGCCGGGCGCCGCCGGGCGCGGCGCCCGGCGTGGCCGGGGTCAGTGGTCCGGTCGCCGACGGCGACACTCTGTGCGTGTGAAAGTCGGCGTGTGGTCGTACGACGGACGTCGTGCCGCCCGGCGTGCTCCAAGCCGCCACCGCGCAGCTGATCCACCTGGCCCTGCCACGGGAGGGCGCCGAGCCCACGGCACCAGTCGGAAGCTGAATGTGGAGCTGGCTCTGAAGCCCCTGAGCGTCGAAGCGCTTCGACGAACATTCCCTCTCAGTGCGCCGGTCAATCGACCCAGCAAGGGAAAGTAACTTGGTGTGAAGACCCTTGTTTCTCAGGAAACTTGTCCGTTAGCTTTGCCGTCAAGCGAAGCGCTTCGACAGCTGCTGTAGCAGCCGCCGCCGCGCATGGGGCGGCCGTCGACCCACGGCACCGATGCCGAAGTCCCGCCCGGTGGCTACGCGGTTCTGCGCGGGCACTGACCTCCTCGAAAGGTCCGCCATGACCAAGGAACAAGGGAACTTCCACTGGGGGCACGAGACCCTCCAGCTCGAGATGGTCCTCGATGACGAGGGCAGCCCGCGCCTGACGCACCTCGGGCTGCCCGGCGAGGCGCAGCGCATCCCCGGTGCGTCCCTGCCCCTGGTGGAGGTGACGGCCGCGGGTCACGGTCGTGGCTGGTCGGGCAACCGACTCGTGGGCACCGATCTCGGCGGGCGTCTGCGCCACCGGAGCCACCACGTGACCCGCGACGGCGACTGGCACACCCTGACCGTGCATCTCCACGATCCCGAAACCGGGCTGGCCGCGGAGGTGACCTACCGATCACCGGACGGCATCCCCGTGCTCCGCAGCGAGGTGACCCTGCGCAACGAAGGGCAGAGCACGCTGCATCTGGAGTCGATCAGCTCGCTCGTGGTGGGCTGCCTCACCCCGCAGGACCCGGCGGCCATCGACGCCACGGACCTGCTGTGGGCGGAGAACGACTGGCTCACCGAATGCCGCTGGCAACGACAGCCGATGCGCCGGACCACACCGGTCCACAGCGGACGCGTGAGCAACGGGCACGGCAAAGCCGGCCTCGCCCTGAACGGACAGCGCACCTGGTCCAGCTGCGGACACCTCCCCATGGGCGGCCTGACGGACCGGCGTACCGGCCGTACGTGGGTGTGGCAGATCGAGCACAACGGCGGGGGCTGGCGCTGGGAATGCGAGGAGCACGACAGGGCGGCCTACGCGGCACTGTTCGGACCCACCGACACCCACCACAGCTGGCGGCACTCCCTTGAACCCGGCGCCGCCTTCCGCACCGTACCCGCCGCGCTCGCCTTCAGCGACGACGGCGGCCCCGACGCCGCATTCGCCGCGCTGACCCGCTACCGCCGCGCCCAGCGCCGGCCGCACACCGACCACCAGGGCCTGCCCGTCATCTTCAACGACTACATGAACTGCCTGATGGGCGACCCCACGACCGAGAAGCTGCTGCCGCACATCGACGCGGCGGCCGACGCGGGCGCGGAGTACTTCGTCATCGACGCCGGCTGGTACGACGGCGAGAACGACGGCTGGTGGGACAGCGTCGGCGCCTGGGAGGCCTCTGCCTCCCGCTTCCCCGGGGAACGCGGGCTCCACGAGGTGCTGGACCGGATCCGGGAGCGCGGCATGGTGCCCGGGCTTTGGCTGGAGCCGGAGGTGGTCGGCGTCCGCAGCCCCATGGCCAAGTCCCTTCCCGACGAGGCGTTCTTCCGCCGCGACGGCGTCCGCGTCACGGAGAACGGCCGGCACCACCTGGACCTGCGCCACCCGGCCGCCCGCGCCCACCTGGACCAGGTCGTGGACCGCCTGGTCGGCGAGTGGGGCGTCGGCTACCTCAAGCTCGACCACAACATCGACCCCGGCTCCGGCACCAGCGCCCACCCCGGCGAGACCCCAGGCGCTGGACTGCTCGGCCACAACCGGGCGCATCTCGACTGGCTCGACGGCATCCTGGACCGCTATCCGCATCTGGTGGTGGAGAACTGCGCCTCCGGCGGCATGCGCTGGGACGACGCCCTGCTGTCCCGGATGCAGCTGCAGTCCACCAGCGACCAGCAGAACCTCCAGCTGTACGCGCCCATCGCGGCCTCCGCACCCACCGCCGTCACCCCTGAACAGGGCGCTGTCTGGGCGTACCCCCAGCCGGAGGACTCCCTCGACGAGGTGGCCTTCACCATGGCCAACGCGCTCCTCGGCCGGATCCATCTCTCCGGCCGCATTCCCGAACTAGGGCCGGAGGCCCGCGCTCTGGTCCACGAGGCGGTAGCGGCGTACAAGGGCATCCGCGCCGACCTGCCGCAAGCGGTGCCGTCCTGGCCGCTGGGCCTTCCCGCCTGGGACGACCCCTGGGTCGCGCTGGCCCTGCGCACTCCCGCCACCACCTACCTCACGGCCTGGCGCCGCCCCGGAACCGACGCCACGGCGACGCTTCACCTGCCCCACCTTCGGGCCACCGCCGCCCGTGTCGACGTGCTCTACCCCTCGGTCAGCCGGGCCGTTTCCGCCTGGATGCCCGACACGGCCGAACTGAGCCTGACCCTGCCCACCGCGCCGTCCGCCGTCCTCCTGCGCATCACTCCCACGGCCCCCGACGCTCCCTGAACCCCACACCCGCATCACGAACCGATGAGAGGAACTATCGGGTGCCTCCTCTGCACCAGCCGGACGGACGCTTGGCCAACCCCGTGATCCCCGGCCTCCACCCGGACCCCAGCGTCTGCCGCGTCGGCGGCGACTACTACCTGGCCTGCTCCAGCTTCGAGTACTTCCCCGGGGTTCCCCTCTTCCACAGCCGTGACCTGGTGCACTGGACGCAGATTGGCAACGCCCTGGACCGGCCTGAGCAGCTGCGTCTGTCGGACGCGTGGTCCTCCGGCGGGATCTACGCCCCCACCCTGCGGCACCACGACGGCCGCTTCTGGCTGATCGTCACCAACTGCAGCAAGGGCGGCGGCAACCTGATCGTCACGGCGACCGACCCGGCCGGACCGTGGTCGGATCCCGTCTGGGCGCCGGAGGTCCCCGGCATCGACCCCGACCTGGTCTGGGACGAGGACGGCACCTGCTGGTGCACGGTCGCCGGGATCTTGCAGGTCCGTTTCGACCCCTCCACCGGGCAGACGTACGGAACACCGCACAGGCTCTGGTCCGGCGGACCCGGCGCCAAGGCCCCGGAGGCGCCGCACCTGTACCGGATCGGCGACTACTGGTACCTGCTCATCGCCGAGGGCGGCACCGAGCGCGGCCACGGCGTGTCGATCGCCCGCGGACCTGCGCCCACCGGCCCGTTCGAGCCGTGCCCGACCAACCCGATCCTGACCCACCGCGGCACCGACCACCCCGTCCAGAACACCGGCCACGCCGATCTCGTGCAGGCTCCCGACGGCTCGTGGTGGATGGTGCTGCTCGGCGTACGACCGGGCGGTGGCACCCCGGGCTGGCACGTGCTGGGCCGCGAGACGTTCCTGGCGCCCGTGACCTGGGTGGACGGGTGGCCGGTCGTCGGCGAGGTGTCGCTGGAGGCGCCCGCGCCCGGCTGGCCGCTCCTGCCCGGCCCCGCCGAGGAGCGACGGGACGACTTCGACGTCCACGAGCTGCGGCCGTCCTGGATCTCCCTCCGTGACCGCCCCGCCGAGCACTACAGCACGAAGGAGCGCCCCGGCTGGCTGACGCTGCGGGCTCGCGGCGGCTCCCTGGACGAGCCGGACGTCGTGTTCGCCGGCCGCCGACAGCAGCATCTGTCGTGCCAGGCCCGCACCCTGGTCGACGCGGCAGCGGGACGCGGCGGCCTCGCCGTCCGCCTCGACGAGCAGCATCACTACGAGATCGAGGCATCCGCCAGGGAGGTCAGGGTGATCGCCCGTGTCGGCTCGCTGAGCACCGTCGTGGCCTCGCAGCCGCTGTCCACCGACCCGGTCGTGGTCCTCTGCGTCAGGGTCACCGAACCGCCGGCTCCGCACGACGCGCGCACCGGCCCCGACGTCGTCTCCCTCGGCGTCGAGGAGCCGGACGGCACCTTCACCGCTCTGGCGACGCTCGACGGCCGCTACCTGTCGACCGAGGTGGCCGGCGGCTTCACCGGCCGGGTCATCGGCATGTACGCAGCCGAAGGCACCGTCCACTTCGACTGGTTCGACTACGAACCGCTCGCACCCTGAGCGGGCGCTCCTGCCCCGCTTCCGGACCACCGATCGCACCGACCCGTACGACCGATCGAGAGAGGGACACCACATGCGCACCTCGCTCTTCAGACGTCACCGCGGCCGCGGCCCAGGACGACTGACCGGCATCCTGATGGCGCTCGCCGTCATGGTCGGACTGGCGGGCGGTACGGCATCGGCCGCACCGGACGACAAGGCGGCACCCACGAGGTCGACGGTCCGGGTTCCGGCCCGTGCCATGGACGCCGTCGCGGCGATGCAGCCCAGCTGGAACCTGGGCAACACCCTCGACGCCATTCCCGACGAGACGAACTGGGGCAACCCGAAGGTCACCAAGGACCTGTTCACCACCATCCGCGCGGAAGGCTTCCGCAGCGTCCGGATCCCGGTGACCTGGACCGACCACCAGTCGGCCACCGCCCCCTACACGGTCGACGCCGCGTTCATGAGCCGCGTCAAGGAGGTCGTCGACTGGGCGCTCGACGAGGGCCTGTACGTCGTGCTGAACGTCCACCACGACTCGTGGCAGTGGATCAAGAAGATGCCCGCCGACCACGACGGAGTGCTGGCCCGCTTCAACTCGACCTGGACCCAGATCTCCCAGACATTCCGCGACGAGCCGCGCACCCTGATCTTCGAGAGCGTCAACGAGCCGCAGTTCGAGAACGCCACGGCCGAGCAGAAGGCCAAGCTCCTGCACGAGCTGAACACCTCCTTCCACAAGATCGTCCGCTCCTCGGGCGGGGGGAACACCGACCGCCTGCTGATGCTGCCCACGGACGGATGCACGCCCGGCCAGAAATTCATGGACGACCTGTACACCACGATCAAGTCGCTGAACGACCCCCATCTGATCGCCACCGTGCACTACTACAGCTGGTATCCGTTCAGCATCAACATCGCGGGCGGCACCCACTACGACGATGTCGCCCAGAACGACCTCAACGACGCCTTCGCCCGCATGCGCGACACCTTCATCGCCCGGGGCATCCCCGTCTACCTCGGTGAGTACGGCCTGCTCGGCTGGCCCGACCACAACCATCCCTCCCGTGTCGAGCGGGGCGAGGCGCTGAAGTACTACGAGCACTTCGGACACGCGGCGCGCCTCGTTGGTGTCACCACCGCGCTGTGGGACCCCGGAACGTGGGCCTACCTGAACCGGGAGACCCTGAAGTGGACCGACCCCGCCCTGATCGCGTGGATCAAGTCCAGCTGGACCACCCGTTCGGGAACGGCCTCCTTCGACAAGGTCTTCGTGCCGAAGTCGGAACCGATCACGGCCAAGGGCCTCACCCTGAACTTGAATGGGACCAAGTTCCGGGGCCTGTGGCACGGCAACACCAAGCTCGTCGAGGGACGCGACTACACCCTCTTCGACAAGACGCGGCTCGTCCTCACGGCCGGCGCGCTGACCCGGCTGACGGGCGACCGCGAGTACGGGGTGAACGCCACGCTTGAGGCCCGGTTCTCCCGCGGGCTGCCCTGGAGGATCGAGGTGGTCACCCACGACGCCCCGGTGCTGTCCGACGCCACGGGCAAGACCGACGCGTTCACCATCCCCACGCAGTACCGCGGTGACGTGCTGGCCACCATGGAGGCCAGGTACGGCGACGGCAGCAACGCCGGCCAGACGGACTGGACCCCGTACCAGGAGTTCAACAAGTCCTTCAAGCCGGACTACCCGAACGACACGATCATCCTGACCACCGAGTTCCTGGACGCGCTGCGCGACGGCGAACTGGTCACACTGACCTTCCACTTCTACAGCGGCGAAAAGCTCATGTACCACGTCAAGAAGTCCGGAGACTCAGTCACCGGTACGACTGTCAAGGCATCCTGACCGACCGGCCCCTCGCCCTGGTTGCCCACGTCCCGGTCAACCAGGGCACCGGCGTCTTCGGCCCCCATCGACGCGGACCAGCCGACGATACGGCGGGAGAAGGTGTCCACGACGAAGCGGCATAGGCAAGACGACACCCGCCCAGGCCGCCACGCGCGTGGTGATGACCTTCCTGCCGCGTACCGCGCCGGCGATGCCGATGTCGCGCATCAGGCGTTGGCGCTACGAGCGCAGGTGTGGCCGGTCGAGCTCGGCCGGCCACAGAAGCTCGCCGCAGCCTGCAGGATCTCGTTGGCCTGCTTCAATTCGGCGATCTCCGCTTCATCGCCCCGCTTGCGCAGCGTCTCGCGCTGGCCGATGCCCAGCTGAGAAATCGTCGGCAACCTTTGCGCTTCCTGCGGTCACTCAGGGGTGCCCCATCGGCTCGATCTTGCGAACGGACAGGAAATGACCACTACCGAGGCAGGCCGCCCGGCAGCGCAGACATAGAAGCAGACGCAGGCTCATGCTGGGCGCCACATCGGCGCTGATCGCCGCGGGCGTTCTCGCCTACCTGGTCATGGCGTCGCCCCCCGATCGCAACGCCGATCCAGGGACTGCCGCGGCCACACCCCCAGCCACCACCCAAGTGAGAGCCACCGCCGCCGGCGAGACAGGCACCCCGACCGCGACGGCGAGACCGACCGGCTCCCCCACCCCGAGCCCGACCGGCTCCCCCAACCCGACGAGTGCCGCGACCACCACGTCAGCACGACCGTCCCCCACCGACACCTCCTCACGCGGCTACGGACTGCTGTGGAACAACCCCGCCACCGGCCGCGTCGAACTGGGCGCCGACACCACCCGGTGGACCGCCGACGCCGGCGGCCGCGTCGACTACTGGATCACGGCCGGCGACTCCCCGGCCCAGATCATCGACGCGTACACCGGGGCCACGGGACGCCCACCCCTCCTTCCCGAGTGGGCGTCCGGTTTCTGGCAGTCGAAACTGCGCTACCGCACGCAGGACGAACTCCTCGCGGTGGCACGGCAGTACAAGGAGCGCGGACTGCCGCTGTCCGTCATCGTCTGCGACTTCTTCCACTGGCCGAGGATGGGCGACTGGCGTTTCGAGGAGAGCGAGTGGCCCGACCCCGCCGCCATGGTCAAGGAGCTGACAGACCTCGGGGTGAAGCTCGCCGTCTCCGTGTGGCCGACCGTCGAAGCCGACAGTGACACGCACGACCGACTGCGCTCGGCCGGGCACCTCGTGCGGGACGCGCACGGCGGCCTGCTCACCTTCCCGTGGCCGTCCCGGTACAGCGGGGATGCGCTGATTCGCCCGATGGCGTACTACGACGCCACCCACCCCGGCGCACGCGCCGCGCTGTGGCAGCGGCTCAACGACAACTACCGTTCGCTGGGCGTGGCCTGCTTCTGGCTGGACGCCTGCGAACCGGACCTGCCGCCCGACCTCGCGGCCCGCGCCGTCTACGCGGCCGGGCCGGCAGCCGAGGCCGCGAACCTCTACCCCGTGCTGCACACCCGCGCGGTGGCCGATGGGCTGCGCGCGGCGGGTGAGGACCGGCCGTTGTCGCTGGTCCGGTCCGCGTGGGCGGGCAGCCAGAGGTACGGGGCCCTGTTGTGGTCCGGCGACATCCCCACCACCTTCGACTCCCTCGCACGCCAGATCAGGGCCGGGCTGAGCGTCGCGATGAGCGGCATTCCCTGGTGGAACACCGACATCGGCGGCTTCGTCGGCGGCGACCCGGACAACCCCGCCTACCGTGAGCTGCTGATCCGGTGGTTCCAGTACGGCACCTTCAGCCCCGTCATGCGGCTGCACGGGGACCGTAAGCCCAACCACCCCACGTTCTCCACGGACATGACCGGCGGGCCGAACGAGGTCTGGTCCTACGGCGAAGAGGCGTACGGCATCCTCCGCGACCACCTGGTGCTGCGCGAGCGCCTGCGCCCGTACCTGACGCGGCTGTCCGAGGCCGCCCACCGCACCGGCGCCCCGGTGATGCGCCCGCTGTTCTTCGACTTCCCCGACGACGAGCACGCCTGGGACGTGGACGACCAGTTCCTGCTCGGCCCCGATGTGCTGGTGGCGCCCGTGTACGAGGCGGGCGCGCGGACCCGCCGGGTGTACCTGCCGTCCGGAGCGCGCTGGCTCGACCCGGTCACCGGACGCGTGGCGGAGGGAGGTACGACCCTCGAAGCGGACGCCCCGCTCGAGCGCATCCCCGTCTTCGTCCGCGAGGGGGCTGACATCGCGGCTGTGCTCGGCTGACGCCGGCACTTGCAAGACATGCCATGTTTACGCGGTCGCAATACACGCCAGAGAGATGTAAACCACGCAAATAGCCCGCTGCAGCATTCGCTTTCATCCCTGCACGCTGGTTGACACTCCAGGCCGACATGACCGACCTTCATACGTGGCCCTGCATTCCCCCTGTCCTCGTCCACATCAGGGATGTGTCCATGTCTCGCTCCGGTATCGCCGAAGCGGCGCCCAGCACGTACACGCCTGACTGGAACTCCGTCGACCAGCACCCGCCGGCGCCGGAGTGGTTCCAGGACGCGAAGTTCGGGATCTACTTCCACTGGGGAGCCTTCAGCGTCCCCACGAAGGAGGTCATCGACCGCGCCCAGCCCGACATCCTGTGGCAGGACTTCAATCTGGACGCTGTCGACGAAACCCAACGGCTGAACTTCCTGGCGTACTTCTACAACCAGGCGGGCACCTGGGGCCGTGAGGTCGTCGCCACCTACAAGGACGGCATGAACGGGAAGGGCGAGGTCTTCGACTACGAGCGCGGCGGCCCGGCCGGCCTCACCACCCCGTACTGGCTGACCGACGACAGCATCTCCAGCAGCAGCTGGTGCTACACCCAGGGCATCGGCTACTACACCATCGAGCAGATGCTGCACTCGTTCATCGACCGGGTCAGCAAGAACGGCAACGTGCTGCTGAACATCGCGCCGATGGCCGACGGCACCATCCCCCAGGCGCAGAAGGACATCCTGCTCGGCATCGGAGACCATCTGAAGCGCTTCGGCGAGTCGGTGTACGCGACCCGTGCCTGGACGGCGTACGGCGAGGGCCCGACGAAGATGGGCGGCGGCTCGTTCACCACTCCGCATGCCGGCACCGCGCAGGACATCCGCTTCACCCGCAACAAGGCCAACGATGCCCTGTACGCCACCGTCCTGGGCTGGCCCGGCAGCTCCCTGACGATCAAGACCCTCAGCTCGGACCGGATCAACCTTTCGTCGCTGACCTCGGTGAAGCTCCTCGGCAACACGGTCGGCACCTACATCGACCTGCCCACACCGACCCTGAACTCCTCCGGCCTCACCGTCACTCTGCCCTCCTCGGCTCCCTACAGCGCGGGCGCCTACGTCCTGAAGCTCGCCTTCTCCGGCGCGATCCCGGGCCTGCGGCCACTCGCCGACGCCGGCGCCTTCACGGACGTCGACTGCATCGGCGATTCCCCTGTCGGCTGAGGCCGCGTTGCCTCGGGCGTACGGAGGACGGGTCGGCCACGCTCACTGGAAAGGACACGAATGCGAAGGGATGGCATGTATCTGACATTCAGAGGATCGTGGTGGAGGCACGGAAGGCGACCGGCGGTGCTCGCCGCGGTGACCGCCCTGATGGCGGCGCTGCTGACCGGGATCAGTGCTGCCGGGACGGCGCAGGCGGCCATCGTGGATCCCAACGGCTGGTACGTGCTGGTCAACCGGGGCAGCGGCAAGGCGCTCGACGTGTCCGGTGCGAGCACCGCCGACGGGGCGGGCCTTACGCAGTGGACCCGCCACGACGGCGCCAACCAGCGCTTCCAGTTCGTCGACTCCGGCGGCGGCTACTACCGGCTCAAGGCGCAGCACTCGGGCAAGGTGCTGGACGTCATGAACCACTCCACCGCCGACCATGCGGACATCGTGCAGTGGGGCGATGCGAACGGCACCAACCAGCAGTTCCGGCTGGCCGATGCACCGGACGGCCACGTCCGGCTGATCAACCGCAACAGCGGCAAGGCGCTGGAGGTCCAGAACGCCTCCAGCGCGGACGGCGCCAAAGTCGTGCAGTTCACCGACTGGGGCGGAGCCAACCAGCAGTGGCAACTGGTCCGTGCGACGGTAGTACTGGCACAGGTGCACACCGCGGGGCAGGTCAAGGACGCCGGCAACACCGTGCAGTACAGCTGGCCGGGCGTGTACTTCGAGGGCCGCGTCAGCGGCACCGGCGTGGGCATCGTGCTCAACGACTCGGCCGCCGACTACGACGTCCAGATCGACGAAACCACCGTCGCCACACTCGTCACGCCCGGCGACACCACGCACTGGATCAACGGCCTGCAGAACCGTGAGCACACCGTCCGGCTCGTCAAGCGCAACGACAGCCCGGGGGACACCAGCACGTTCGGAGGCTTCGTGGCCGCGTCAGGCGGAGCCGTACTGAGCAAACCGAGGGCCCGCGACCGCCAGATCGAGTTCATCGGAGACTCCCTCACCGTGGGCTACGGCAACCTCTCGACCTCCCGCGACTGCACCTGGGAGCAGGTCAGGCGGACCACCAACACCGACCTGAGCTACGGCGCCCTCACCGCCCGGCGACTGAACGCCGACTACCAGATCAACGGCTACTCGGGCCTCGGCATGGTACGCAACTACAACGGAGGCTCGCCGGACGTCACGTACCGTACCTACTACGACCGCGCCCTGCTGAACGTGTCCGGCGACGTCTGGCAGAACCCGGGCACCTGGCGCCCTCAGCTCGTGGTGGTCAACCTCGGCACCAACGACTTCTCGACCGCCGTCAATCCTGGCGAGCCGTGGACGCCCGACAGCCTCGCGGCCGCCTACCGCACCGCCTACGGCGACTTCCTCCAGAAGCTGCGGACACGCTACGGGGCCACGACCACCATCGTGGCAGTCGGCGCCGGTCCGTACGCCGCCCATGTCCAGCAGGTGGTCAAGGCCCGCAACGACACCGGCGACAGCCGGGTCCGCTACTGGTTCCTCGACGACTCCGGGCTGGACTTCCAGGGCTGCCACTGGCACTACTCGGCGCACGACGACCAGCTCATCGCCGACCGGCTGACGTCGTTCATCGCGGGCCTGCCGATGGGCTGGTGACGACACCGACTGCCCAGGAGCACCTCACGCCGCTGACCTGACCCTATGAGGGCCGGGCCCCCTTCCCTGCTCAGCCCGGCGATACCTATCGTCCGGGTATGTACGGGCTCAGGAAGGAGGCCCTCGATGTCTGTCTACGTCGGTATCGACGTGCACCGCAAGCGGTCACAGATCGCGGTGGTCGAGGACGACGGTGCGGTGCGGGCCAACCGCAACGTGCCCAACGGGGTCGAACCGGTCCTGTCGGTGATCGGGGATCTGCCGATCGGCGCCCCGGTCGCCTTCGAGGCCGCCTACGGCTGGGGCTGGCTGGTTCAGCTGCTGGAGGACTACGGCTTCGAGCCGCATCTGGTCCACCCGCTGCGCTGCAAGGCGATCGCCTCCGCGCGGCTGAAGAACGACAAGGTCGACGCGGCCACCCTGGCCCAGCTGCTGCGCGCCGATCTGCTGCCGGAGGCGTGGATCGCCCCGCTGGATGTGCGGCAGCAGCGCGCGTTGGTGCGGCACCGCTGCCAGCTGGTGCGGTTGCGCACCCTGCTGCGCAACCGGGTCCACGCCGTCCTGGCGGACTACGGCTGCGACCGTCCCGGCAGCTGTTTCACCGCTCCGGGCCGCATCTGGCTCGACAGCCTTGATCTGCCCGACGCCTCGCGCCGCGTGGTCGACGACCTCCTGGTCCTGATGGACGCCCTCAAGGAGCCGATCGACACGGTGGACCGGCAGCTGCTCGCCACCGCACGGGGCGACCCCCGCATCAAAGCGCTCACCCGGCTGCCGGGGGTGGGCGTACTCACCGCGCAGGTCATGGTCACCGAGATCGGTGACGTCACCCGCTTCCCCTCCGCCCGCAAGCTCGCCGCCTGGGCCGGACTGACCCCCACCGTCCGCGCCTCGGACCTGACCGTGCGGCACGGACACATCTCCAAGCAGGGCTCCAACTGGCTGCGATGGATCCTGTGCGAGGCCGCACAGAGCGCCAAGCGGTCCCCGCAGTTCGCCCCCGCCTACCAGCGCCTGGCCCGCCGCCGCGGCAAGAAGATCGCCACCACCGCGATCGCCCGAAAACTGCTCACCCACGCCTACCACCTGCTGCGCGCCGTCCCGGCCCGGCAGGACCACCGGGGGGCGCGATGACAGCAGCACACGACAACCGCCACAGGCGGTCGCAAACCCCGGGCGAGCTCGCAAACACCATGAGACGGCCCTGTGGCCGCGCTCGATGACCTGACTGAGCAACCCGGATCCCCGCACCATGGTCATGGCGCCGGCCTGCGGCCGGACGCCGAATGGGTGTGTGTGAGACCACTCCGCCGACCAGCCGGTACCGGGGATGACAACGACCGTTTCTGCCAACATCCGTGACGCTTCCTCGGCCTCCATTCTCGGCCGCCGCTCGTCGGCGTCCAGCTCGTTCGTCCTCGCCCCGCTCGTCCCTCGCGGGGCTCCGGGCGCTCCAACTGGACCCCTCCCACGCGGCGGCCCCCCACAAAGACCGCGAGGAAGGTCCGCAAGGAAAAACGCCCCGGCATCCCACCGAAAAGCCGCAGGCGGGGGCCGTCTACGCCCCCTTGACAGGCCCGGCCCTCATGGGTGGTGTTCTCCCCCACGGAGGATCTTCTTTCGTCGCCAGGACGTCGGTGCCGGTGCACTTAATGATCTTGACGGTGTTGCCGTTCTGGGGACCGTCGTACCGGTACCGGAACCACTCACCTCGCGGTCAGGGGCGCCTGCGCCCCGATCGCCGCCGGTCCGCCCAGGGGCTTGGCGCACCCCCGCGGTCAGGACTGGGCCGAGTCGAGTCAAGTCGCACCGTGCGCGCCGGAGCCCCGTACCGGCGAACATGCCCAGCCGAGCAAGACGCCGTCGCGGCGCGACCAGTGGGCGGATGGCTCTCCGACCGCATCGACCCGGCCCCGGTACTCATCTGGGCGTACGCGGCCGTCGCCGCACTCGCCGTCCTCGCCGCCGTCGAACCCCCGTTGATCCCTCTGGGAACTGCCGCCTTCCTCGGCATGGCCACGGCCCTCGGCGCCGGCTCGGGCGCCGTCTTCGCCCTCGTCGCCCGGCTCGTACCCGCGGACCGGGTCGGCACGGTCACCGGCATCGTCGGCGCCGCCGGAGGACTGGGCGGCTTCTTCCCCCCACTCGTCATGGGCGCCGTCTACGGGGCCGTCAAGGACTACACCTGGGGCTACCTGCTCCTGGCCATAACAGCGGCCGCGACGGGCGCATTCACGTCGACCACAGTCCGCCGGCGCACGCGTCCCCCCGAACGCTCGTGAAGTCCGGAGCCACGGTTATGGGAGCGGGCCGGACTCTCAGTGTCTACGGTGAGGGGGCCACGAAATCTGAGACCCTACAACAGCCGTGTAGGTTCTCGCGGCTCGGGGCACAGGTCGTCCGTGCTGACCGGCGGCTCTTACTCTGTCTCAAGTCGGTGACCCAGTCGGTCAGTCTCACGGTCGCGGAATTCCTCAGGGTGTCAGACCGACTCGACGCCAGAGGTCTCGGTCGGCGAAGCCAGCATCACGGCCAGGACCGGGACGCCGTGGCGGCCTGGCTGGAGGATGCGGTGCGGCACGCCCGCGCCACCGTGCAGATGCGTGTGATCGCTGCCGGCGGCTCGGGCGGACGGACGCGCAGGACATCGCTGAGCAGGCCGGTCTGCCACTGGACGCCGTCCGGCAGGTGGCCGCCGGGGACCTGGATACGGCGGTGGGCGCGTGCGAGGATGTCGAGCACAGCCCGCTCAGCGGTGCCGGGTGTCGTTCCTGCTGTGCTTCGCGTCCCCCAATGCGCTGGCGACCGCGCGCCATCTGCCGCGGATCGTCTACCTGTTCCAGTCCCTTCACGCCCTGCGGCCGGCGGTGCCGGCCGCCGTGTGGATGGCGGACTGGGAGGCCCACCCACCGGCGGGTGGACGACCTGCTCGACCAGCACCCCGATCCGGGTCAGCACCCGGCGCTGCTGGCGCAACTCACCAGGAAGGAACGCGATCTCATCGACCGTCTGCTGGAAAGGAGACTCGACCCATGAGCACGATCGACGCCGCGGTCCGAGCCGACGTCTCCCTCGTCGCCCCGGGGCCCGACGTCCCGGTAGTGCCGTCGCACCGGCTCCGGCCGGGTATCCACGCCGAGGACGTCTCCGCTTCGGCGAGCTGCGGTGGGATCTGGCCCACCTGTAGCACAAGGACACCACCACAGGACGGCCAGCTCGCGGGCGACCGCGCGAACCCCGACGAGAGCGAGGCCGCTGGCTGATCCCCGGACCGCTGCCGCGGCCCTCGGTCCACACCATCCGGCACTGCCTGGCCGCCACCCGGCTCAACCCCCACCATCCCGTCGACACCATCCTGACCTGCGAGTTGTGGCGCCGTCTCCACCAGACCCGCGCGCTGGTCAGCCACTACCGACGCCGCGGCGACCCCCTCCCGCCCCGACTCCACACCTGGGCACAGCACCGACCGATCCCACCGATCACCGACCCTCAAGATCTCCGGCTGTAATACCAGGACCTCATGCGCAAGCGCGGCGTCCAGATCGAATCCTGAGGCCCTCTCGCCCAGGGCCGGGACGATCTGTTCACCAACCCGGTGCTGAGCGAGATCGCCACCGCCCATGGCAAGACCGTCGCCCAGGTGGTCCTGCGCTGGCTCATCCAGCGCGGCATCGTGGTCATCCCGAAGTCCGTCCGCCCCGAGCGCATGGCCGAGAACATCGACGTCTTCGACTTCCAGCTCACCGAGGACGAGATGAACCGCATCGCCACGCTGGACACCGGCGCCAGCAGCATCTTCGACCACCGTGACCCCGAGTCCGTCAGCTGGCTGGGCAACCGCCGCTTCGACACCTGACACCACACCGCCCGAGTAGGCACCCGTTCGCCAGGTCGCAGGCACAGCCCGGCCTGGCCACAGGCGCCGCCGGCGTCTGCTCGTGGTCACGGTGAGACTGTGAACCGCCCAGCCTCACGACCGCATCCTGCACACGGAATGTCAGAGACCCAGCTGGGCCACCCCCTCCGTGTCGGCCAGGGCCCTGGCGGCCTTTCGGGCCTCCTCGGCGCTTGGAGTGCAGAGCACCGCTTCGGCGATCGAATCGCAGCGCGCGAGGCTGTGGCGTCGCAGTGCGTGGCGTACCGCGGGCAGTGCCGGAGCGGACATCGAGAGGCTGGTGACGCCCATGCCGGTCAGGACCAGCGCCATGAGCGGATCCGCTGCCGACTCGCCGCACATGCCCACGGGCTTGTGCGCGGCCCTTCCGGCGCGCCCTGTCCGCCCTGGCCCCTATCCAGCGGGCAGCGGACGAACTCCCTCCGGACGGCCGCGACTGGTGAGTGCGGGTTCCGCTCCCTGGACGCACCGGTCCAGCTATAGCCACCACGGCCGCTCGCGCCTTGTCAGTTCCCCACAAGGCTCCGGATAGACCACCAACTCCCCCACCGACGCGCGGCCCATCTGCCCTTGAGGTCAGCATTGGTCTGGCCGCCACCGAATCCACAAAGACCGCCATGCACCACTGGGCTGCGCAAAGAGCGCCTCGACCACACCTGACAAGGCGTCAGCAAAGTCGGCATTAGGTCAGCAAAAGCTCTGCCACACCAGCCCACAGACGGCCACACCGTGGAATCGCCCACTGCCGTAACACTGGCCCATGGCCCACTCGCCCAGCGTCCGTGAGCGACCAACGAGCGAGAGGCAGCATTCGTCCGCCTCTCGCCCATCAACCAAGAGAAATCAGGCATTCCCGCAGGTCAACGCACCCGTCCGCGCGGTTTCAGCGGCGTCACCGGCAGTTCCGGGGCAGGCAGCGGAGCGCCGTCGTACCCCTTCACCTCCCCGAACCGTGTCCCTTCCATCCAGTCCTGGCGCGCCTGTACGATCTCTTCCTGAGACCGCCCGATCCAGTTCCAGAACATGATGAGCTCCTCCTCGAACGGCTCACCGCCCAGGAGCATCAGCCCCGCGTCCGACTCGGCGCGCAGAGGCAGTTCGCTGCGTCCGCAGCCGAGGTAGAGCATCGAGCCCGGCAGCACCGGCACCCCGTCCACGTGGGCCTCGCCGGACATGGACAGGACGGCGTACTCGAAGTCCGGCTCCAGCGGCAGGCGTACGTCCGTGCCGCGGGCCAGGGCGAGGTCGGCGCCGACAATCGGGGTGTACGTCGTGCCGGGCGAGGTGGCGCCGTCAAGGTCGCCGAGGATGAGCGTGGCCTGCAAGCCCGGTGCTGTGACGACCGGCAGGTCGGCGTGGCGCTCGAAGCGGGGGTCGGTGTGGCGGTGACCGTCCGGCAGCGAGACCCAGAGCTGGGCGCCGTGCAGGAAGCGGGCGTGCGACCTGGGGCTCTCCTCGGAGTGGCTGATCGCCCGGCCGGAGGTCATGAGTCCCAGTTCGCGCGGGCGGATCGTCTGGAGGCTGCCGGTGGAGTCGCGGTGCAGCACCTCACCCTCGTGCAGCCAGCTCACCGTCTGCAGTCCCATGTGCGGATGGGGCGGCACCTGCATGCCGGGCTCGTCCGCGATGTCGTCGGGGCCGTAGTGGTCGACGAAGCACCAGGCGCCGACCATGCGGCGGCCCAGGTTGGGCAGCAGTCGGCGGACTTCGCTGGACTCCCCGAGCTTGACGCGGCGGGGGCTGAGGAGTTCGCGTACGGGCTCGGCCACCACGAATCCACGGCCGCCGCACACGGCGGGAACCGCCTCGCGATCAAGATTGCTCATGGCGACAACCTAGTCCCGCCGGGGACCTCTCGTCAGTCGGTTACGGCGCCGTCCGCCGGGCGGCGCCGGTGGCTTCACCTCAACGCGAGAAAATAGTAGCCATGGATATAGTAGCCATGTACTGTATCTGTCATGAGTGAGGCACCCGAGGGCGGCCCGACGCCCGGTTTCCTGGTCTGGCGGCTGTCCATGAAGTGGCGCGTGGCGGTCGACCGCGCGGTCGCGCCGCTCGGGCTGACCCATGCGCAGTACTCGTTGGTCGCATCGCTGTACGGCATGCAGCGCTCCGGACTGCGGCCCAGCCAGCGACGCCTCGCCGACCACACCGGGCTCGAACCGCTCTACGTGTCGAAGCTCGCTCGCGCCCTGGAGAGCGCCGGTCTGCTGGAGCGCACCCGCGATCCGCAGGACCCGCGGGCCGTCCAGTTGGCGCTCACCGACCAGGGCCGGGACGTCACACGCCGGGCCATCACCGTCGTACACCGACTGTTGGGACAGCTTCTGGAACCGCTCGGCGGTCTCGACAGCCCGCGCGCCCGGGAGTTCACGCGCGATCTCGCCACCTTGCTCGACGCACCGCTTGATCCGTTCATCGACCACGACGAGCACCAGCAGGAGCAGTCATGACCACCACACCCACCGTCAACGGCCGGGTCATAGGCCTGGCCCACTACGCCGGTCGCGCCGTCCTCGAGACCGTGCTCGCCCGCTACGGCGCCACCTTCCAGCAGTCGGTGACCCTCCGGCTGGTCGCTGTCGCCGAGGGCCCGGTCGAGCGCGACACCCTGGTCGCCGAGGTCGTCGGGGCACTGAAGGCCGATCCGGCCGACGTGCACGGCGTCGTCGACGCACTCATCGACAAGGGGCTGCTCGAACCGGCGGCGAACCAGCTGCGGATCACGGACGCCGGACAGAAGGTGTACGAAACGTCCGCCGCCGAGACCGGGGAGATCTCCGCCCGGATCTACGCCGGGATCCCGGCGGAGGACCTGGCGGTGGCCGGCCGGGTGCTGGCCCTGGTCACGGAGCGGGCAGACGCGGAGCTGGCCGCCATGACGGCGTAGGCAGCCTGCAAAGCAACTGTTCCGGCGGACATCGATGCGGGCCCGGCATCCCCCCGGAAGCCGGGCCCGCCGTCCGTCCCGGCGCGGGCCTACCGGGCAGCGGTCCCGCTGCGGCTGCCGTACGTCCGCCGCCCCCGCCGGTGCGCGATCTCGCCGAGGATCACGTCCACGACGAGGAACGCGGCCAGCGGGATACCGAGCAGCGGAACGAAGTAGCCGACGACGGCGACCACGGCCAGCAGCGGGACGAGGATCTGCGGCGGCACCTGGGCCCAGGCACCCCGCGGAACGGGCCGGCCGAAGGCGGAACCGCGGCCGCGCTGCCACCACATGCGGTAGCCCAGCACGATCAGCAGGATCAGGGACAGCGCCAGGAGCATCAGGGCGATCTGGTTGACGAGTCCGAACAGCACGCCGGTGTGCAGGTCGATGCCCCAGCGGGTCAGCTTCGCGAGTACCGGGTAGTCGGCGAACCGCAGCACGTCGGTGACCTCACCGGTGGCCGGGTCGATCGCGACCGAGTCCTGCTTCTCGGGCCAGCTGCGCTGCACCTGCTTGACCACGTACGCCGAGCTCGCGTCGGCGGGCGGGACGATCTCCACCGGGTCGCCCAGGCCCTCGGCCCGGGCGGCGGCCAGCACCTTGTCGAGGCCGACACCGTGCTCGGCGGTCCCCCCGGAGCCCGCCGCCGCGCCATGGCCCCCGTGGTCGCCGCCCGACGTCGCCGAGACCGACGGGGTGGCGTGGCCGAGGGAGGTGCGCAGTTCGTCGATGTTCGCTCCGGCGTACTGCGACCAGGTCAGGCCGGTCGCCGACAGGAAGAAGAACCCGGTGGCGGCCCAGACGCCGACGGTGCCGTGCAGGCCCAGCGTGCGGCGCCGCCCGCTGGTGCCGCGCAGCTTGCGCAGGGCGCGACGGCGGGAGAACCACAGCACCAGGCCACCGGCCGCGATCACCCACAGCCAGCTCGCGGCGAGCTCGCTGTACAGGCGGCCGGTGTCGCCCAGGTGGAGGTCGCGGTGGAACTCGTCGATCCAGGTGCGCAGCGGCAGCGCCCCCGTGGAGCCGTACTGCTCCAGGGACCCGCGCACCTCGGCGGTGTACGGGTCGACGGACACGGCGAGTGTGTGGTCCGCGTGGACGCCCGGCACGCCGGACAGCAGGACGCGCGTGGTCGCGTCGGCCTCCGGGGAGGGCCGCACAGCCGAGACCGTGCCCTCGGGGTGGGCCTCGCGCGCGGCCGCCACCTGCTCGGATATCGGAAGCTTGGTGTCGCCGACATCGGGGACGGTCATCTCGTCGGCGTACAGGATCTTCTCGGCCTGGAAGGAACCGGCGTACAGGAAGCCGGTGGTGGCCGCGACGAGGAGGAACGGCGCGACGAGCAGACCGGCGTAGAAGTGCAGTCGCAGGATCAGCGGGCGCAGAGGCGCCCATCTGCCGGGGGACGGCGCCGACTCGGCCGACTGCGGGGCCTCGTCCGTGTCGGTCGAGGAGGTGATGGTCATCGGTGGGTGTTCTCCGGGGAGTGGGGACGATTTTCAGCCAGGTGGTGCATGAGTCGGGCTGCGGAGCCGTCGAGTTCCCGAAGGACCAAGTGGTCTGTGTCACATGACGGGGTGTCATGGCATGCTGCATGCATGGCTGCCCCCCGTGATCGCCTGCCGCTCGCCGAGCAGGTCGAGCAACTCCTCGCCGTGGACGGCCCGTTGCCCATCGTGGTGGTCGGCGATCCCGTACTGCGGCGCGGCGCCGCGCCGTTCGACGGCCAGCTGGAGCCCGCGCTGCTGGCCCGGTTCGTCGAGGCCCTGCGCCGTACGATGCACGCCGCTCCGGGTGTCGGCCTCGCGGCGCCGCAGGTGGGCGTGCCCCTGCGGATCGCGGTGATCGAGGATCCTGCGCCGGTGCCGGAGGAGGTGCGGCTGGCGCGAGGGCGGGTGCCGCAGCCGTTCCGGGTGCTGGTGAATCCGTCGTACGAGCCCGTCGGCGCCGGGCGTGCCGCGTTCTTCGAGGGCTGTCTGAGCGTGCCGGGCTGGCAGGCGGTGGTGGCCCGGCACGCTCAGGTGCGGCTGACGGGCGCGGACGAGCAAGGCCGCGCGGTGGACGAGCTGTTCGAGGGCTGGCCCGCGCGGATCGTGCAGCACGAGACGGATCATCTGGACGGCGTGCTGTACCTCGACCGGGCCGAGCTGCGCTCGCTGTCGTCGAACACGGCGGTGGCGGAGCGCTGGGCGCGGCCGACACCGGACGAGGCGGCGCGGGAGCTGGGCTTCGAACTCCCGGACTGAGCCCGGGAGTTCGTCGCACGCTCCCGCCACCGCAGCACGTCAGCTGTCCCGGTATCCCTCCAGCAGCCGCAGCCACACCTCGCTGACCGTCGGATACGACGGCACCGCATGCCAGAGCCTGCTCACCGGTACCTCTCCGGCGACCGCGATGCTCGCCGAGTGGATGAGTTCGCCGACGCCGGGGCCGACGAAGGTGACACCGCGGAGGATCTCGCGCTCCAGGTCGACCACCATCCGGGCGCGGCCGCGGTAGCCGTCGGCGTACAGGCCCGCTCCGGCGACCGAGGAGAACTCGACGTCGACGGCGCGGACGCGGTGGCCGGCCTGTTCCGCCTCCGCCAGCGAGAGTCCGACGGACGCGGCCTCCGGGTCGGTGAACACGACCTGCGGGACGGCGCCGTGGTCGGCGGTGGCGGTGTGCGCGCCCCAGGGTTCGGATTCCAGGACGGACCCGCCGGAGGCGCGGGCGGCGATGGCTGCGCCCGCTATGCGGGCCTGGTACTTGCCCTGGTGGGTGAGGAGGGCCCGGTGGTTGACGTCGCCGACCGCGTACAGCCAGTCCGTGCCGGTCACCCGGAGGCTGTCGTCGACCGGCAGCCAGGAGCCGGGTTCCAGGCCGACGGTGTCGAGACCGATGTCGTCGGTGCGCGGGGCGCGGCCGGTGGCGAAGAGAATCTCGTCGGCCTCGAGGCGGTCGCCGCTGTCGGTGACGGCGACGACGGTGCCGTTCTCGCGGGTCACCGACGTGACGGAGGTGCCGGTGCGGACGTCGGCGCCCGCCTCGGTGAGCGCCTCGGCGACGAGCTCGCCGGCGAACGGCTCCATGCGGGACAGCAGGCCCTTGCCGCGGACGAGGACGGTCACCTGGGAGCCGAGGGCCTGCCAGGCGGTGGCCATCTCGGTGGCGACGACACCTCCGCCCACGACGATCAGCCGGCCGGGGACGACCTGGGAGCTCGTCGCCTCCCGGCTGGTCCACGGTCCGACGTCCGCGAGGCCCGGCAGCCCGGGCAGCTGGGCGCGGCTGCCGGTGCAGACGGCGACGGCGTGCCGGGCGGTGAGGGTGTGCCGCACCCCGTCGGTGCCGGTCACCACGACCGTGCGCGGCCCGGCGAGCCGTCCGTGCCCCCGGTAGAGGTCGGCCCCGATGCCGTCGAGCCACCCGACCTGACCGTCGTCCTTCCAGTGGGAGGTGAAGTAGTCCCGGCGGGCGAGCACCGCGGGCGCGTCGAGGGGGCCCTGCACCGCCTGTCGCAGGCCCGGGAGGCGGCGGGCGTCGGCGCGGGCGAGGACCGGGCGCAGCAGCGCCTTGCTGGGCATGCAGGCCCAGTACGAGCATTCGCCGCCGACGAGTTCGCCCTCCACGACCGCGGTGGACAGCCCGGCCGCGCGGGTGCGGTCGGCGACGTTCTCCCCCACGGGCCCGGCACCGAGCACCACGACGTCATAAGCGATGGATTCCGTTTCCGTCATGGGGTCAGTCTGGTGGGTGGTGTGGCGTGAGGCCACATGGGTACGCACGCCGATACGTGCCCGCCGGGCGTACGGAATACGTCACGGTCCGGCCGTGTTGTGCCGACGGCTTTGCCCCCACCCCAGGAAGAGGGATTCACGCCATGAGCCACACCGTGGAGCTCACCAAGGAGAACTTCGACCAGACGGTCACGGACAACGAGTTCGTCCTGATCGATTTCTGGGCGTCCTGGTGCGGGCCGTGCTGGCAGTTCGCCCCGGTCTACGAGAAGGCGGCACAGGACAATCCCGACCTGGTCTTCGGCAAGGTGGACACCGAGGCGCAGCCGGAACTTGCCGCAGCGTTCGGTATCCAGTCCATTCCGACGCTGATGATCGTCCGGGACCGGGTCGCGGTCTTCGCGCAGCCGGGTGCGCTTCCCGAGGCGGCCCTGACCGACGTCATCGGGCAGGCCCGCAAGCTCGACATGGACGAGGTCCGCAAGGCCGTGGCCGAGCAGCAGGCCCAGCAGGGCGGCGACCAGTAGGGCACACACATCCCGTCGGCCGTGCCTAGAACGGGTACTCCGGTACGTCACCGCGCACCGTCGTCCAGCGCACGTCGGTGAAGGCCTCCAGGTTGGCCTCGCCGCCGAAGCGGGCGCCGGTGCCGGACGCGGCAACCCCGCCGAAGGGCGCCACGGCCTCGTCGTTCACGGTCTGGTCGTTGATGTGGACGATGCCGGTCGGGATCCGCTCGGCCAGTTCGAGGCCGCGGGCCGCGTCGCGGGTGACGATCCCGAGACAGAGGCCGTACGGGCTGCGCCCGGCGAGGGCGGCCGCCTCCTCGGCGGTCCTGAAGGACCGCACGGGCGCGACCGGGCCGAACACCTCCTCCGTGTAGGCGGGGGTGTCGTCGTGGACGCCGGCGAGGACGGTCGGCCGGTAGAAGAGGCGCTCGTACGTGCCGCCCGCGGCCAGCCGGGCTCCGTCCGTGGTGCTCGACTCGACCAGGCCGTGCACCTTGGCCAGCTGGGTGGCGTCGATGACCGGGCCGAGGTGCACCTGCTCGCGGAGCGGATCGCCGACCGCGAGTGAGTCCGCCTTGGCGGCGAGGCGCTCGACGTACTCCTCGTACAGCGACTCGTGCACCAGGTGGCGGCCGGTCGTCATGCAGATCTGACCCTGGTGGAAGAACGAGCCCCACGCGGCCGTGGGGATCACCGTGTCGAGGTCGGCGTCGTCGAGCACGATGAGGGCGGAGTTGCCGCCCAGTTCCAGGTGGGCCCGCTTGAGGTGGCGTCCGGCGGCCTCGCCGACCGCCCGGCCCGCCTCGGTCGAGCCGGTGAAGGAGATGACCGGCACCCGCGGATCGGCGACCAGGGCCCGTCCCGTGTCCGGGCCACCCGGCAGCACATGCAGCAGCCCCTCGGGCAGACCCGCCTCGGCGAGGACCGCGGCGAGGGCGACTCCGCCGCACACGGCGGTGCGCGGGTCCGGTTTCAGGACGACGGCGTTGCCGAGCGCGAGGGCCGGTGCGACGGAGCGGATGGCCAGGATCAGCGGCGCGTTGAACGGGGCGATCACGCCCACGACGCCCACCGGGACCCGCCGTGTGTACGACAGTCGGGGCGCCTCGCTGGGCAGGACCTGACCGGTCGGCCGGGAGGCGAGCGCGGCGGCCTCGTAGCACTCCTGGGCGGCGACGTGGAGTTCGAAGTCGGCCTTGCCGGGGACGGAGCCGGACTCGCGGACGATCCACTCGCGCAGTTCGTCGGCGTGCTCGGTGAGCAGATCACCGGCCTGGCGGAGCGCTCTGGCGCGCACGAGGTGCGGGAGGCGCCCCCACTCCCGCTGGGCGTCGCGGGCGGCCTCGGCGGCGGCTGAGACGTCCTGCTCGGTCGCGAGAGCTAGGGTGCCGAGCGGGTCGCCGGTGGCCGGCTCGATGACGGCGTACTCGGGTCCCGACAGGGTGCGGGACTGCCAGGTCCCGGGGTCGAGCAACGGCATGACGGCTCTCCGTTCGGTCACCGGCGCCCCCGTCGGCATGCTAGTGCCGCGGCAGGCAACGTTCGCCCCGTCGCGACGCCCGGCACGCCCTCTCGCCGCACCGGCCGAAAGCCCAAGTACGTCCAGTACGAGGACTTCCGGCCGGCACGCCGAGAGCACGCACCGGACGCCGCTCCTTGACGGGCAAACGTTGCCTGCCGCGGCACTAGTCAACCTGTGCGGGTGACGCCTGGCCGCGCGCCCGTCAGCTGGAGTCGCGGTGCACCACCGCGGCCCCCAGTACCTCGTGCCGCTCCGGCTCGGCGCCCGGGTTGCGTACCGCGCGGTCGACCAGCTCGGCGAGTTCCCGGCCGGACGGCAGCTCGATGTGGACCGTGCTCAGCCGGGGCCGCAGCAGCCGGCCGAGCATCAGGTCGTCGGCCCCGATCACCGCCGTGTCCTCGGGGATGCGCACGCCCTCGTCCTGCAGGGCGCGCATCAGCAGCATCGCGTATTCGTCGTTGTAGGCGAAGACCGCGTCGAGGCCCAGGGTGTGCCAGCGCGCGGCGAGGCGGGCGGCGGCCTCCTCCTCGTGGGCGAGGGGCAGCTCGGTCAGGACGGCGTCCGTGCCGTGCAGGGCCCGGCGTGCTCCGTCGAGGCGGGGCCTTGAGTAGATCTCGAGGCCGGGCTCCTCGGGGACGACGACGCCGATACGGCGCCGGCCGCCTGCGTACAGATGGGCGGCGGCGACCTGGCCGACGGTCGCGTGGTCCATGAGCAGGGCGTGTGCACCCTCGACGGCCTCGGGGCCGAGGGTCACCACGGCGCGAGCGCCGGAGCGCTTGAGCACCGCCACGCCCTGTGGACCGGGGCTCGAGCCGGGTACCAGGACGGCGACCGGCCGTAGCTCGGCCCAGGCGCGGGCCGCTTCGTCACCGTGCAGGCCCAGAGTGCCGTGCTGGACGACCGTGTAGTCGAGTCGGCTGAGGGCCCATTGGAGTTCGTTGATGAACTGGCTGTACAGCGGGCCGACGGGGATGGTCGGGGACGGCATGAGGACCATCCGGCTGTGCCCGGCGCGCAGACTGCGGGCCGCCGCGTGCGGTACGTATCCGAGTTCCTTCGCGGCCGCGTGCACGCGACGACGCGTGGGCTCGCTGATCCGCACGGCGCTGGTGTTGTTCAGGACATAGGAGACAGTCGCGCGCGAGACGCCGGCCAGCCGGGCCACGTCGGCGCTCGTGGGCACGGAGCGCTGGGCGGGCAGCGCGGACGCGGGAGTGTTCGGTATCTGCACCATTGCGTACGCATCTTGGCAGAGGCGGCAGCCGGGGCCACGGGCGGGGGGACGTCGTCCCTCATTGAACGAACTTGTAGCCGCAGACGGCGTGCCGGCCTCCGCGTCTGCGGCATGATCCGCCGGACCGGCCCTGAACCTCAGCCGGGCGGTTCGGTCCGCGTCACCCGGGCGACCAGATCGATCCATCCGGCCTCGAGTCGCTCCAGGGGCATCCCGCACTGCTTCGTCAGGTGATGGATCGCCGCGGGATCGAGATACCCCATGAGCGTCTGCGCGAGCAGTTCGCAGTCCGCGTCCGGGACCGCCTGCCGCAGCAGCAGGACGACGTGCCCGTGCAGCAGACGCCGGGCCGGTGGGGTGAAGCGGCGGTCGGGGCCGCGTTCGGCCGCGAGCTGCAGCTCCAGCTGCTCCACCGCCCGGCGCAGCGCGGCGCAGCCGAACGCGCGCAGCCGCTCGACCGGCGACGCCCCGGGCCCCAGAGGCGGGGGTCCGCTGAGGAAGGCGGCCTGGAACTGCTTCTCGGAGTGGTCGAGCAGTGCCGTGAGCAGGCCGACACGGTCCCCGAAGCGACGGAAGACCGTCCCCTTGCCCACGGCCGCGGCTGCGGCCACCGCCTCCATCGTCACCGCGGACGCGCCGTGCTCGGCGACCAGCCGGCCGGCTGCCTCCAGCAGCCGTGCGCGGTTGCGCGCGGCGTCGGCACGCAGACACGGCTCCTCTCCGGGCGTGCCGAGTTCGAGCAACTCGGGTGCGTCGATGGGTTCCTGTTGCTCCGGGATGGGCGGCAGGGAGGCGGACATGAAGACAGAGTAAAGCACCGGGAAGAAACTGGACCACGGTCCGGTTAGAGTGTTACAACAGAACCGGACCTCGGTCCGGATATCTCAGTCGCGATTCACCTCTGGAGTTCCCCATGTCCGTACGCATCCTCGCGCTCGTCGGCAGCCTCCGCGCCGGTTCGCACAACCGCCAGCTCGCCGAGGCGGCCGTCAAGGTCGCTCCCGAGGGCGCCGACGTCCAGCTCTTCGAGGGCCTGGCCGACATCCCCTTCTACAACGAGGACATCGACATCGAGGGCAGCGTCCCGGCGCCCGCCGCCCGCCTGCGCGAGGCCGCGGCCACCGCCGATGCGCTGCTGTTCTTCACTCCCGAGTACAACGGCACCATCCCGGCCGTCCTGAAGAACGCCATCGACTGGCTGTCCCGCCCGTACGGCGCCGCCGCGATCATCGACAAGCCGGTCGCCGTGGTCGGCACCGCCTTCGGCCAGTACGGCGGTGTCTGGGCGCACGACGAGACCCGCAAGGCCGTGGGAATCGCCGGCGGCAAGGTGCTGGAGGACATCAAGCTCTCCATCCCCGGTTCCGTGACCCGCTTCGCCGAGACCCACCCGGCCGACGACACCGAGGTCGCCGCCCAGCTCACCGAGGTCGTCGCCCGGCTGCACGGCCACGGCAGCGAGCAGGCCGCGGCCTGACCCGCCGAGGGGGCCGGAAACCGGCCCCCTCGCCGTCCCACCCCGTCGGCCGGCCGCGCGCCCAGGCCGTCCGATGAGGCCCGGCGACGCGGCACGGGACACTCGCCGGCCTCCAGGAAGACGAAAAACGTTCAACCGTACGACGCCCTGACAACATCTCTGCCAGGGTGGGCGGATGCAGACCCTTTACCGACGACTGCTCAGGTTGATGCCCCGGCTGGGAGTGCAGGTGACCGACCTCGGGCCGGGGACCGCGGTGGTCTCCCGGCGCGGACGGCGGGCCCGGATCCCGCTCGGCCCGGGGGCGGATCTGCTGGTCAGGGACGACGGCCGGTACTCGGTGTCGGACGCCGGCAAGGACACCTGGCTCGTGCTGGGCGGCAAGGCCCGTACGGCAGCCGGTCCCGCCCCGGAATGGACCGGCGTCCCCCTCGGCGACACCGGCGCGCGACTCCTTCTCGACCGGCGGGCCGACGCGGACGAGCGCAGGATCCAGCTGGCGGCGGCCGAGTACCTGTGCGCCCAGCACGTGGCCGCGATGCTCGAACTGTACGGCGTGAACTGCGTCTTCGACGTCGGCGCCAACACCGGGCAGTACGCCCGGCGTCTGCGCCGGCTCGGCTACACCGGGCGCATCGTCTCCTTCGAGCCCACCGCGGACGCCTTCGCCCGGCTCAGCAAGGCCGCCCGGAACGACCCCGACTGGCAGGTCCACCACTGCGGTCTCGGCCGCGAGGACACCGTCACGTCCATCCATACCGGCTGGAAGACCATGAACTCGCTGCTCCCGCCCAGCGATTACGGCCGCGACCGCTACCGCCGGTTCGCCACGACCCGTACGGAAGAGATCGAGATCCGGCGGCTGGACGGCGTGATGGAGCAGGCCCTCGCCGGCATCGAGGAGCCGCGCCCCTATCTGAAGATGGACACCCAGGGATATGACCTGGAGGTCTTCGCCGGCGCCGGCGCCCGCATCGCCGACTTCGTGGGCCTGCAGTCGGAGGTCGCGGTGCTGCGGCTGTACGAGGGCAGCCCACCGATGAGCGAGGCGGTCGCCGCGTACGAGGCCGAGGGCTTCGAGATCACCGGCATGTACCCGGTGACCCGCGAGGCGGCCACGGGGCGGGTGGTCGAGTTCGACTGTGTGATGATGCGCGCGAAGGCGGCCCCCGCCACCGACTGACCCCGCTCTAGGCGCCCCGGCTCACCTCGTCCTCTCGCTTCCTCGCCGCCCGGAGGCTGGTGAGGGTGGTGACCGTGAGGACGAGAACGATGAAGCCGAGCGAGAAGGGGATGCTGATCTCCGGGACGTGGACCCCGGACTCGTGCAGGGCGTGCAGCACCAGCTTGACGCCGATGAAGCCCAGGATGACCGACAGGCCGTACGACAGGTGGACCAGCTTCTTCAGCAGTCAGCAGGCCGCCGATGAGGAAGTACAGCTGCCTGAGGCCCATCAGGGCGAAGGCGTTGGCGGTGAACACGATGTACGGGTCCTGGGTCAGCCCGTAGATGGCGGGGATGGAGTCCAGCGCGAACAGCACGTCGGTGGAACCGATCGCGAGCATCACGACCAGCATCGGGGTCATGACACGCTTGCCGTTCTGCTCCACCCACAGCTTCGTGCCGTGATAGCGGTCGGCCACACCGAAGCGCCGCTCGACGGCCTTCAGCAGGGTGTTCTCCTGGTACTCCTCCTCGTGCTCCTCCTTGCGGGTGTCCTGGATCAGCTTCCAGGCGGTCCAGATCAGGAAAGCGCCGAAGAGGTAGAACACCCACGAGAACGCGGAGATGATCGCCGCGCCGGCCGATGAACCCGGCGCGCAGCACCAGGGCCATCAGCACGCCGATCATCAGCACCCGCTGCTGGTACTGCGAGGGCACGGCGAACTTCGCCATGATCAGTACGAAGACGAAGAGGTTGTCGACGCTCAGCGACTTCTCGGTGATGTACCCGGCGAAGAACTCCCCGGCGGGCCCCCCACCGCCGTAGAAGTCCAGCCCCACGCCGAAGAGACAGGCCAGGACGATCCACACCACCGTCCAGGTGCCGGCTTCCCGGAGCGAGACCTCATGGGCTTGCGGCCGATGAAGAAGTCGACGGCGACGAGGACACAGAGGGCTGCGACGGTCAGCAGCCAGACGGTGAGGGAGACGTTCACGGTGGTACTCCTGGCGCCAGTGGGGGCTGGAAAACGTCGCCGGGCGGCTTGATCTTTTCCACCGACAAAAGGTGAACAAAAGGTCTCGCTAGTTCAAAAAGTTCTCGCTGGCTCAAAGAGGCAGACGCGATGATGCGGACGAGACCGCTTGAGGCTCAGCCGGCCGCCGTGTCGGGTGCCGGCCCGCTGGTCCCCCGTACCACCAGCTTCGGATCCAGCACCGCCTCCCGCGGCTCCAACTCCTCGTTGTCCAGGCGCTCCACTGCGAACCGCACCGCACACTCCGCCATGAGGACCGCGTCCTGACGCACCGTGGTCAGGCCGATCGGCATCAGATGGGAGAGGTGGCTGTCGTCGTAGCCGACGACGGACATGTCACGCGGGACCTCGACGCCCGCCCGCGTCAGGGGCATCAACAGGCCCATCGCGCAACGGTCGTTGCCCGCGAGGACCGCCGTCGGCAACCGCCCCCCGCTGTCGCGTTCCGCCAGGAGCAGTTGGCCGGCCTCAATGCCGGACAGCTCGGTGTGATCGCCGGGAATCACCCGCAGTTCCGACTCCAGCCCATGACGGCGCATCGCCGCCCGGTAGGCGCGTCGCCGCTCGGCCGAGCCGGGGCCCCGGCCGCCGTCGATGTGCACGATCCGGCGGTGCCCCAGTTCGACGAGGTGGTCCATGGCCTGCCGTATGCCCTTGCTCTCCGCGCTGTGGACGCTGTCGAGGCGGGCTCCTGGCACGCGTCGGCCCACCGCGACGGCGACCGTGCGCCGACCGAGTGCGTCCAGGTCCGCCGTCGCCGCGTCGGTGCCGAGCAGGATCACCGCTTCGCAGCGGTGGCCGAGCAGGGACTCGACCGCCTTGGACTCGCCCCGGCCCGGCGCGGTCGCGGACAGCAGGACGTCGTACCCGAGCCGTTCCGCCTCGCCGTAGATGCCCTCCAGCAGGTCCGCGTGGAACGTGTGGTGGGCGGTGAACATCACGCCGAGCGTGCGGCTGCGGCCACGGGCCAGCAGCCGGGCCGCGTTGTCGGGGCGGTAGCCGATCTCGTCCGCGACGCGCAGCACGCGCTCGCGGGTCTCCTGGCTGGCCCCCGGCTGATCACGGAAGACGATCGAGACCAGGGCCCGCGAGACACCCGCCTTCTCGGCGACGTCCGCCATCGTGGGCCGCTGCTTGCCCGATACATCCACTGCTGAACCCACCCTCCGACGCCGACCACCTTACGGCGGCCGTGAAATCTCCTGGCAACAACCTATTGACATGACATTTGGACTGGGGTCATCGTACTCGCCTAGAGCGCGCTAGTAGAGCGCGACAGTCGATCAAAGCTCCCCGGAGTCTCCGGTGCGAAGGGAAATCCGCGATGCCGTTCGAAGTGCTGACCATGGGCCGCGTCGGGGTGGATGTGTATCCGCTCCAGACGGGGGTGGGGCTGGCCGAGGTCACCTCGTTCGGCAAGTACCTCGGTGGCAGCCCCACCAATGTCGCCGTCGCCGCCGCCCGGTACGGACACTCCTCGGCCGTGATCACCAAGACGGGCCGCGACCCGTTCGGTGACTTCGTCCGTACGGCGCTGGAGGGCTACGCCGTCGACAGCCGTTTCGTCGGTACGTCGGACATCGCGCCGACCCCGGTGACGTTCTGCGAGATCTTCCCGCCGGACGACTTCCCGCTGTATTTCTACCGCCTGCCCAAGGCTCCCGACCTGGACATAAGCCCGGAGGAACTGGACCTGGGCGCCGTCCGTGACGCGAGCATCCTCTGGGTCACCGGCACGGGGCTGAGCGAGGAGCCGAGCCGCAGCGCGACCCTTGCGGCCCTCGCCCACCGCGCGACGTCGGGCACGACCGTCTTCGACCTCGACTGGCGGCCGATGTTCTGGGCCGACCCGGCCGAGGCCCGTGCGCACTACGCCGAGGCGCTGCGGCACACCACCGTCGCCGTGGGCAACCTCGCCGAGTGCGAGGTCGCCACCGGTGAGCGGGAGCCGTACGCCGCCGCGAAGGCGCTGCTCGCGGCCGGGGTGCAGCTGGCGGTGGTGAAGCAGGGGCCGAAGGGCGTGCTGGCCATGGGACACGACGGCTCGATTGCCGAGATCCCGCCGGTCCCGGTGGACGTCGTCAACGGCCTCGGTGCCGGCGACGCCTTCGGCGGCGCGCTCTGCCACGGCCTGCTGTCCGGCTGGGACACCCGCCGCACGGTGACATTCGCCAACGCCGCCCGCGCGGCCGAGGTCGCCGCCCGCATCGGCGCCACCGCCGTGCCGACCGGCACCGATCTGATCAACTCCCCCGAGGTGGACGCCGTCCTCGTCACCTCCTGGGGTCCCACCCACGCCGAGCACGTCCTGAACGCCATCGCGGCCGGCAAGCCGGTGTTCTGCGAGAAGCCGCTCGCCACGACCGCCGGGGACTGTCTGCGCATCGTCGAGGCCGAGCGGGCGCACGGCCGCCGTCTGGTCCAGGTCGGCTTCATGCGCCGCTTCGACGCCGGATACCGCCAGATGAAGGAGGTGCTGGCCGCCGGCTCCGTGGGCACGCCGCTGATCGTGCACTGCGCCCACCGCAACCCGACCGTGCCGGACTCCTACACCTCCGCGATGGCCGCGCAGGACACGGCGGTCCACGAGATCGACGTACTGCGCTGGCTGCTCGACGACGAGATCGTCTCCGCCCAGGTGATCACCCCGCGCGCCACGAGCAAGCGGTTCGCGCACCTGAAGGACCCGCAGATCATGCTCTTCGAGACCGCGAACGGCGTCCGCATCGACCTCGAGGTCTTCGTCAACTGCCAGTACGGCTACGACATCCAGTGCGAGACGGTGGGCGAGGACGGCCTGGTCCGCCTGCCCGACCCGGCAGCCGTCGGCATCCGTACCACCGAGCGGCACAGCACCGCCGTACTCCAGGACTGGAAGGGCCGGTTCGTGGATGCCTTCGACACGGAGTTCCGTGAGTGGATCGCCTCGGTCGAGGCCGACACCGAACCTACGGGCCCGTCGGCCTGGGACGGCTACGCCGCCACCGTCATCACCGACGCAGCCGTGCGCTCCCTGGAGGCGGACGGCCAGGTCGTCACCGTCGACATGAAGCCCCGGCCCGCGCTCTACGGAGGCACGGCATGAAGATCGCCCTCGACCCGTACATGTTCCGCGCACTTCCCATGGACGACATGGTGCGCACGGTCGCCGAACTCGGCTACGAATACATCGAGTTGTCGCCACGCGACGACTTCATGCCGTTCTTCCTGCACCCCCGGGCGGACGACGCACGCATCGTGCAGCTGAAGAACTCCCTGCGCACGCACGGCGTGCAACTCTCCTCCGTACTCCCCCTGTACAAGTGGTCCTCGCCGGACGAGACCGAGCGGCAGGCCGCCGTCCGCTACTGGAAGCGGATGATCGAGATCACGGCCGAGCTCGAATGCCCGCTGATGAACTCGGAGTTCAACGGCCGCCCCGAGCGCGCCGCCGAGAGCGAGGCGGCGTTCTGGCGCTCGATGGAGGAGCTGCTGCCGGTCTTCGAGCGGGAGGGCATCGCCCTCAACCTGGAGGCGCACCCGGACGACTTCTGCGAGGAGAACTCCCCCGCGGTCGACCTGGTCCGCGCCATCAACAAACCATGGGTGAACTACCTCTACTGCGCCCCGCACTCCTTCCACCTGTCCGGGGCGGACCCGAAGGCGGACATCGCGGCGATGATGCGCTACGCGGGCGACAAGCTCCAGCACGTGCACATCGCGGACTCCTTCAACCACAAGGGATCCTCCGGACTGCGCTACATCCTCAACCCGCCGGGCACCACCGCCCGCATCCACCAGCACCTCGACATCGGTCAGGGCGAGGTGGACTGGGACGCCTTCTTCGGCACCCTGCGCGAACTGGACTTCGACGGCGTCGCCACGGCCTGTGTCTTCGCCTGGGAGGAACGGGCCCGTGAATCCTCGGCGTTCATGCTGGACCGCATCCGCAAGGAACTCGCGGCATGAGCCGCTGCGCTCAGCGCCACGGCTGACCTTCGCAAACCAACGCCGTGCACCGGCTCCTCGACGGGAGCCGGTGCACGGCGTCCCTGCTGCACAGGCACGGATTGCAGCGCGCCCGGTGATCAACCGCCGCACCGAAGCACACGAGGGCGCTCGTCTGCATATATCTGCGCCCTCGGTGCGCTGGCGCTCGCCATATCCGGTGAACAGCGCCCCTGCCATATGGCCGTGCCGTCGTGCGCCCCGTAGCACTTAGGGACACGAACCGCTCACCTACGGAAGCAAGGCGCCAACGAGAACACAGACAACCTTTGGTCTGCCGGGCACCAAGGCCCGACACCACGCAGGAGGTTTGTTCATGGCACTGGCACAGTGGACGAACGCGATGGAATGGCTGGCCGCAGCCGCACAGGACCCCCGGGCCTGCAAGAAGGACTGGCAGCACGGCAGTACCGGAGTCCACCTTCTGGCCGCCGGACGCTTCTGGGACGTACTGATCGTCCCCGCATGCCTCGGGCTGCGCGCCGCCGACTGCCTCGACGGCATTCCTCGCCTCGTCCCCGGCCCTGTTCTCCTGGACGAAAGGCGACAGCAAGTCGGTTTCTTCATGCCACCCGACCCCGTGTCCACCTGGGTCGGCCGGGGCACGCGCTATGTCGCAAGAGGCGGGTGGATCGCCGCCCCTGCCCCGCACTGCCGCTGGGGAGACCTGCGCTGGCTCCGCCCGCCCGATGGCAGCGGCACCCTGACTGCGCCCGAGGCCATGGAACTCGTCCTGTTCCGAGCCATGGACGAGGTGGTCCGCTCCCACGGCGTCCGGCACCACAGGCACGAACTCCCCCACCGGAGCGTCGACACGCAGGCCGTTCCTGTTGGCTACCGCTGAGGGATGGCCAGTTCGCGGCCGCGGTAGAAGCCTTCCCGCTCCTCGACGACGTAGGGGGCCATGGCCGCACGCCGCTGCTTCTCCGGCTCGGAGGCCCGCCAGGCGTCGCATACCTCCTTGGAGTCCCAGAACGACACGCCGGTGATCTCCTGTCCGTCCTCGGACCAGTACGCGAAGGCGCGGCGCAGCCCCTGCGGGGAGGAGGGCGGGCGCCACGCCCGCTCGAACTCCTCCAGGGCGCCCGGCCGGACGCGGCGCGTCGTCACCCAGACGAAGTGCTCCTCCATCGCAGCCTCCTCCACATGACCGGTTCGGCTCACCGGCCCCTCTCGGACCACCGTAGGTGCAAAGCACCGCGCGTGCCTGCGGACGTTTCCGGTCGTGCGGGCCGGTGGAGGACCATGAGTCATGGCGGTGCCGACTCCGGGGGTCATCACCCCGGTGAAAACAAGAAACGGCCTCCGACACAATTGGCGAGGTGCGCTATGCGTGGACGAATCAAGGGCAAGACGCTGATCGCCAGGGATGAGGGTGACAGCACCAATGGTGTCGTCATCAAGCTTTACGGCGAGGAGACCAACGGGGCTATCTCGATCATAGAGCAGCCGTTCGAGCCTGGGCTTCTTCTCCCGCCGCACGTTCACGAGAACGATGTCTGGCTCTACGTGCTCGAAGGGGAAATGCATGTCCGGGTCGACGACGAGGTCGTCAAGGCGACAGACGGGTGCTGGGTGCTGAAGCCTCGCCGAATCCCCCACACCATGTGGAACGCGGGGCACGAGCCGGCGCGGATTGTCGAACTGTATACGCCAGGCGGGTTCGAGCTTTTCTTCATCGACTTCGAAGAACGGTTGCGACAGGGGCCGGTCGGGCTCGACAAAATGAATCTCCTCGGCGAGCCGCACGGAATCCGTTTCTTCGACGACTGGATTCCCGACCTCAAAGCCGCTTACAACCTGCGAGTCGTCGGCGAATAGCTGCAACCCTTGACGGCACGGACGATCGCCGAGTGCGTTCCGTCCGCGACCTGATGCGTCGACGTGATCTCGACGTCGGTGAATCCTGCGTCCTCAAGCCCCTGCCGGTACTCGGCGAAGGACAGGGCGCCCGCGATGCAGCCGACGTATGCGCCGCGCTCGGCGCGCTGGTCGGAGGTGAGGTGATCCTCGGCCACGACGTCCGTCACGCCGACGCGCCCGCCGGGGCCCAGAACGCGGAACATCTCGGCGAAGACGGCTGGCTTGTCCACCGACAGGTTGATCACGCAGTTGGAGATGACGACGTCGACGCTGTTCGCGGGCAGCGGCACGGACTCGATGGTGCCCTTGAGGAACTCCACGTTCGTCGCGCCGGCCTTCTGTGCGTTCGCCCGGGCGAGGGCGAGCATCTCGTCGGTCATGTCCAGCCCGTACGCCCTCCCGCGCGGCCCGACCCGGCGCGCGGACAGCAGCACGTCGATGCCACCGCCGGAGCCGAGATCCAGTACGCGTTCACCCTCGCGCAGTTCCGCCACCGCGAGCGGGTTGCCGCAGCCCAGAGAGGCCGCGACCGCCTCGGCCGGGAGTCCGTCGCGGTCCTCGGCTCCGTAGAGGCCGGCCCCGAAGCCCTCGTCGATCTCGACCGCCTGCGGACCGCAGCAGTCGCCGCCACTCTGCGGCCCGCACGACGCGGCACCGTCCTCGAGCACCTTCACGGCGGCAGCGGCATAGCCCACGCGGACGGCTTCCCGTACCTCTTCGGGCGTCTGCTCGGTCATGGCAGCACTCCTCACTGAATCGACATCCATAAAAACAAGACTGCACCTTGAATCGACAGGCGTCAACATAGAGGTACGTCGAATCAAGTCGGCCGGGTCGCGGATCCCACCGGCCACCTCCTCCCGGTCCGCGTCGACCATGTCCCGACCTGACAGCACGAGTTGAAGCGGCCGGGTCAGCTCCTCGGCTTGCGGCCCGGTCGACGCGACCCTAGGTTCAGGTCGTCGGACTATTCCGACAAAGCCGACATAACACCTATGTCGACTTTCCCTCAGTGGTACCGCAAGGAGAATTCATGTCGGTGATGACCGGTACTCAACCCCAGCAGTTCGGCTCACAGCTCGGCGGTCAGCAGCCGGGCGGTGCGCAGCAGATCGCCCAGGTGGTCCAGCAGTCCATCCAGCAGGCGTGTCAGCAGACGGCCCAGCAGGTCGCGCAGCAGGTGCAGCAGACGTTCCAGCAGATCCAGCAGATCCAGCAGCAGCTGCAGCAGCCGGGCATGGCCCAGCAGGCGCACCCGTACCTGGCCCTCGCGCTGCACCGCGCGCTGCACTCGGGCATCCGCCACGCCGTGGAGCAGTCCGTACAGCAGGCACTGCCCACCGCGATCGTGACCCTGCTCCAGCAGAGCCAGCAGGGCCAGCAGGGCATGCAGGGCCAGCAGGGCATGCAGGGCCAGCAGTGGGGCGGTGGGTTCGGCCAGCAGTCCCCGCAGTACCAGCAGCAGCCCGGCTTCGGCTTCGGCCAGATGGGTCAGCCGTTCGGTATGGGCTGACACCTGGGCAGCGCACGCGGTGTGCCCGGACCGGTTCCGGGCACACCGCGTCACCGTGGAAGCGGTCACGTGGAAGCGGAAGCTGCCCCAACGGCCGAATCAGGAGCACGAGTTACGACGTAAGCGTGGTGAAGGTGGACGTGATGGTCAAGGAAAGGCCCGGAAACAGCGGGGCGCGCGGGCCAGGGGGTGGTGCGGGGGCTGCTGGAGAAGGACCGGAGGGCAAGCAGACAGAGCCGGCCGGGAAAGGCGCGCAGTCCCTCCCCGTACAGCCGCGCCGGGAGCGGTACATGGT
This sequence comes from Streptomyces flavusporus, assembly GCF_046267975.1. Taxonomy (NCBI): domain Bacteria; kingdom Bacillati; phylum Actinomycetota; class Actinomycetes; order Kitasatosporales; family Streptomycetaceae; genus Streptomyces; species Streptomyces flavusporus. Next base: position 794,294 of record NZ_CP176503.1, read on the forward strand.
GACACCGCTGCCGCAGCAACTGCTCCCACCGGGAGTGCCCGAACTCAGTATGGATGCGGTGTGTGACCAGTTGGGGCGCATGCCCGACGTCAAGGTGATCCGCAGACTCCGGCCGTCGGAGAAGCTGCGATCGGCCGGGCTGCCCCCCGCCTGCCCGGAGATCGCGGTCGTCGAGGCGCCCGGGGCTCAGCTGCCGGCGATGCGGACGCTGCACGTACACATCGAGCCGGACCTGCCGCTGTCCGCAGCCGTACCCGCCGCCGCGCCGGCCGTGGGGATCGCGCTGCGTGATCCAGGACTGGTCATGCCGCTGGAACAACCGGTGGAGATCTCGCTGCGCGTCTGCGGCCCGGACGGAGAACCGCTGGCCGGCGCGGGCGTGTTCCTGATCGGGTCGTCATGGCCCGGCCAGGGTGTCACCGGGTCCGACGGTACGGTCACCGTCGCGCTGCCCACGGAGACGGTGCAGTCCGTCCAGGCGCTGTACGTCCGGCCCGTGGGCGGCTACACCGACCGCTGGATCAGTCGTCCGGACCTGTCGGTGACCGGGGAGAACCTGGTCACCCTCACGCCACTGGCCAAGGTGTACCCGGGGCTGGAGGACAGGCAACAGTACGGCTGGGGCCAGCAGGCCATGCGGGTGGACCGGCTGCCTCCCACGTTCCGCGCTTTCGGGATCAAGGTCGGGGTCATCGGTTCGGGTGTCGCCGCCGAGCATCCCGATCTGAAGCAGCGGGTGCGCACCGGGATCGATCTCGTCCGCGGAACCGAGGAGGGCTGGGCCCACGACACGGCGGGCACCGGTACCCATGCGGCCGGCGTCATCGCCGGGGCGGACACCGGTAAGGGGATCATCGGTACCGCGGTCGATGCCGAGATCGAGGTCTGTCAGGTGCTGCCCGGCGGCTGCTTCAGTGACCTGATCGCCGCCCTCGACCACTGCATCGAACGCGAGGTCGACGTCGCGCACATCGCCGTGGCAACGCCGTACGCGTCGGCGCTCGTCTCACGCAAACTGGCCGACGCCAACGCGGTGGGCATCGCCTGCGTCGCCCCGGCGGGCGACTCGGGCGGACCGGTCTGCTTCCCCGGCTCACTGCCCACCGTGTTCACCGTGGGTGCGCTCGGAGCCTTCGGGACCTTCCCGCCGGACACCTCCCAAGCCACCCATGTGGGCCCCCAGTTGACGCCGGACGGGTTGTTCGCCGCGCCGTTCAGCTGCCACGGACCCGGGGTCGACGCGGCCGCCCCCGGTGTGGCCGTCCTGTCGTGCTCGCCGCAGGGCGGGTACACGGCCCTCGACGGCACCGGCACGGCCTCGGCCCACGTCGTCGGTCTCGCCGCCCTCGTTCTCGCCCACCACGAGGACTTCCACGGCCAACTGCTGCCCCGCGGACCTGGCCGGGTGCGGCGCCTGTTCGAGATCATCGCCGCCAGCTGCCGCCCGCTGGCCGCCCCGGGCACCCTGGACGCATCCCGCCTCGGACACGGCCTGCCCGACGCGCTCACCGCCCTCGGCCTGGCGCCCGGAGTGCAACTCGCTCCGGCCCTGTCCCCTTACGTCCCCACCCTGGCCGGTTAGCCCCCCACAACAAGATCACCGGAATCACCCGCCCGGCCGTGCAGCTCGAAAATGCCGCACGGTCGGGCGTGGCTCTGGGATCAGGCTGAACGACGTCCGTTCTCCAAGTGGGAGACGAACCAGTGCCGAGCCACAGTGACTACCTCCTCAAGGGTCCCGGGCTCATGGAACAGATGGGTTGCGCCGCGTACGATACGGATCTCGCTGGGCGCGCTGAGCATTCCGGCCGCTTCCTGGTTGAGCCGCAGATCGGTCTCGTCCTCGCCACCGACGATGAACAGCACCGAGGCCCGGACGCGCTGCAGCACCTCGTACGGCAGGTCCGGACGCCCGCCTCGGGTGACCGCGGCCAGGACTCGTTGTGGCCGCTCGGCAGCCGCCAGCAGAGCCGCCGACGCGGCCGTGTCGGCACCGAACAGACCGACCGGGACGTCGACGGTCTCCGGCCGCTGCTCCAGCCAGTCGATGGCAGCCACCAGCCGCCGGGCCAGGAACTGGACGTCGAAGCGATGCCGGGCCGAGCGCGCGTCCTCCCGTTTCTCCAGTTCGGTGAGGAGATCGAGGAGGAGCGTGCCCATGCCTGCCCGGTGAAACGCGTCGGCGAGCGCACGGTCGCGTGTACTGCCCCGGGAGCTGCTGCCGCCCTCGGCGATGACAACCACCGACCGCACCGGGCCGGGGACGACCAGATCGCCTGCGAGCGGCGCCTCGCCTGCGGGCACCAACACCAAGTCGGAGATCATCCGCTGCCTCCCAACGTGATGCTCGTTGGGCTCCTGTGATGCCCGGGTACCCGAGGACGGACTCGGTACGCGCATGACCGGTCCCGCCTCGACAGGCGATCTTGACGTGGGTCCCGCAGGATGGTGCCGGTTGCCCGGCCGTGGGGGCGCTGAGGGCAGCCGCTTCCCGTGTGCGGCGGACTGCCGCCCCTTCCCCACTCAGGAGCCCGGCATGGCAGTGGTAACGGAGGAACTTGTACCGGCGCTGGAGGATACGCGCCAGGCGCATGCCGCAGTACTGGACCGGTTCCGGGCGGATGCGACCGTCACGCCGCCGGGCCCGCACCGGGAGATGCTCGAACGCCAGAGCGTCGAGGTCCACTACAGCCTCCAGCGCATTCAACGCCAGGTACGCGATCTGCAGCCCAGGGGGTTGATGGGCACCGCGGTCGGTCTGACCCGGTCCGTCTCCCGGGGCGCGGTGCGCGCGGCGATGCTGCCGCTGACGATCGGGTCGTCGATCGTGCGGGGGTTGCTGCCCGGCGGGGGCCCGGCCGATGCGCGGCGGCTGCTGAGGAATGCGGAGGACGAGTACGCGGTCGCGGCGCGGGCGCTCGCGGCGTGCCGGGCCGGGGAGGTCCTCGCCGAACAAGTGGACGCCCAGTCCACCGCCGAGCTGCTCGGCTCGCTGCGCCGCCAGGACGAGGAGCTGCTGCAGGAACTGGAGGCAAGCCTCGCCGAGCACGCCCGCGTCGTGGCGGCGTCCACCAACGGCCCGGGCCCGAGCGAGAACCGTATCGCCGCTCTGGCCGACACGGCGGCCCATACGATGCGGACCGCTTTCGACCGGGCGCTGTACGTCGCCCAGCACAGTGGCCGACGGCCCTGGGGTGCGGGGAGGGAGATGGCCGAGCCCAGCCCCATTGCCGAAGAAGTCCTGGGATCGGTCAAGCGGGAGGAGGACCTGCCGATTCCCGGGTTCAGCCAGCTCAGCACCGAGCAGATCCAGCAGCGACTGGGCACACTCTCCCAGCTGGACCTGACGGTGATCGAGGGCTACGAGCGCACCCATGCCAACCGCAAGGGCGTCCTCGAAGCCATCGAGCAGCTGCGCGTGGGGGAGCCGTAGGCCGGCTACGTCAGGCAGGCCTCGCCGGCTGTTCGTCCGGGACGGGACGGCGGGCCGTGCACAGCAGCGGGGCCCAGGTGGCGATGTCCGTGAAACAACCGGCGCCGGCCGGGACGGTGTCCAGGACGATGCGGTCGGGGCGCAGCAGCACGGCGTCCGCGCGGCCGTCGCGCAGCCACGCGGCGAGCGTACCGTCGTCGCCGAGGCTGTCCGTGGTGACGGCCCGTGCACCGATCCCCTCCGCCACGGCCCGCACCGAGGGCCGAAGGGGCGCGCCGGCCAGGACGGCGAAGGCGTCCCCGAGTGCGTCGTCGAGGCGGGTCCGCCGGCTGTCGGCGGTCACCCAGGGCTGGGGGCAGAAGGTGCCCGCCAGGTCACGGCCGCCCGGTCGGACACGCCGTCGCACGAGGGGCCCTCGGCCCGCGCGCGGGCTGAGACGGTGGCCGGCCGCCGCGGGCAGGGCGGGCACACGGCAGGCCGCGGCCAACAGGCTTCGGCGGATCGCGGCGGCACCGCCCTGGCCACCGGTCATGGCCCAGCCCGTGGCGACCGCGAGCCGGATGACATGCCGGGCGTGCGGCTTGCGTTCGCTCTCGTAGGTGTCCAACAGCCGTTCGTCCGCACCGTCTTGGAGTACTCGCGCGAGTTTCCAGGTGAGGTTGTACGCGTCCCGCATGCCCGCGCACAGTCCCTGCCCGATGAAGGGCGGGGTCAGGTGGGCCGCGTCGCCGAGCAGGAAGACCCGGCCACGGCGCCAGCGGTCGGCGATGCGCGCCCGGAAGGTGTACTGCGCCTGCCGGATGAGCTGGAAGTCGTCTCCGTAGGAGATGTCCACCCAGGGGGCGACGAGTTCACGCAGGTGCTCCCGGCCGTCCGGGCCGTCGAGGTGCTCGCCCTCGCGCAGGCGGAACTCCCAGCGGTAGCGGTCCTCGCCGATCCGCATGAAGGTGGCGGGCCGGTGCGGATCGCAGACCTGGTCGACGCCTTCCCAGGACCGGACGCGGGCACGGGTGCGGACGTCGATGACCGTCCAGGACTCCTCGAAGCGCAGGTCCTCCCATACGGCGCCGATGGCCTCGCGGGTGAGGCTGCCCGCGCCGTCGCAGCCGAGGACCGCGTCGGCCCGCAGAAGGTGCTCACCTTCGTCGTCCCGGTACGTCACACGGACCGGCCCGTCGGCGCCCTGCTCCACGGCGGTCACCTCGATCCCGCCGCGCACCTCGCACTCCGGACGCCGGGCCAGCGCGTCACGCAGCAGGCGCTCCAGCTCGGGCTGGTCGAACATGCTGGTCTGCGGAAAGCCGTGATGCCCGTGCGGGCGCCGCGGGAACTCGGCGATCAGCCGGTGCCGTGCGTCGAGCAGCCGCAGCCCGTTCGCGGGGCGGGCGAGCGCGGCGAACTCCTCGTGGACACCGGCGGCCTGGAGGATGCGGCGGACCTCGTCGTCGGTGGCGACGGCCCGCGGCAGGGGGTAGACGTCCCGGTGGCGTTCGAGCACGACGCTGCGGACGCCGCGCCGGGCGAGCAGGAGGGCGGCGGTCACGCCCACGGGCCCGGCTCCGACGATCACGACGGGTACGTTCGGTGCCGACCGGGGCGCGGTGTCGTCCCGTGCTCCGGCCTGGTCGGCGGTCATACGCGGCTCACCCCCGTCGTTACTCGGCGTCCGCGACGGGCGTGCGCTGCTCGCCGAGGTCGATCCGCCCGTCCGGGGTGGCGATCGTGGCGATGATCAGGTCACCCGCGTGGAGGTAGTGCGGGTTGCGGGCCTGGCTCCTGAAGAACGCCTTCCACTTCAGTTCGGGTGGCAGCAGTGCGCCGATCTTCTCGACCGGCTTGGGCGGGGCCTTCAGAGCCGTGCCGCCGGGAGTGCCGGTGAGCAGCAGGTCGCCGGGGTCGAGGGTCTGGAAGCGGGCGAGCAGCGTCAGCGCCTGCGCCGGGCGGACGATCATGTCGGCCAGGGTGCGGTCCTGTCGCAGCTCGCCGTTGACCGACAACTTCAGCCGCAGATCGAGGAGATGGACGAAGTCCTCGGGCTCCAGCAGCGCGAGGTACGGACCGGTGGGCGTGAAGGTCGGGTAGGACTTGCTCTCGTAGAACTGCCCCTTGGTCAGCTGCACATCCCGCGCACTGACGTCGTTGGTGAGGACGAGACCGGCGACGTACGAGGGCAGGTCCTGCTCGGTCACGACGGTGCCGACGGGCAGGGGGGCGACCATGACCAGGCCGAGTTCGATCTCGTAGTCGAGGAACTTCACGTGCGGCGGCCGGACGACGGCCTCCGCCGGGCCGCTGACCGAGCCGGACGCCTTGCGGAAGAACGTCGGCGGGATCTCCCCGGTGAAGCCCGAATCGCGGGCGTGGCTGCGGTAGTTGACCATCTGCGCCACCACCCGGCAGGGCGTGGTGACCGGGGACAGTGCCACCAGGTCGGCGACGGGTGTGCCGGGATCGTCGGACGCGGCGGCCTCGCGTACGGCGGTACGGTCGGCGAGCAGCTCGGCGGTGGTCATGGCCTTCGTGTCGATACGGACGGCACGCGCATCGCGCGCCACCCACCAGCCGTCGGCTGTGCGCAGGACGTTGGTGCTCATGAGGTCATCGCTTTCAGCAGGGCCAGCAGTCGGGCGGGGTCGAGTTCGTTGTCGCCGCGCAGGGCCTGGGCGACCTCGCGGAGTCTGGCGGGGGACGGATCGGTGCCCAGGAAGTCACGGGTGGCGGGCGGGCCCCACTGGGCGAGTCCGCCGGCCGACATGGGTGCCCAGCCGGGTTCGACATCGCAGGAGAACAGGTCGCCGTCGGCGAAGTGCTCCAGCATGAAACGGTCGGGGTCGCGCCAGTAGTCGAAGAGCTGGCTGCCCTGGATGTGCCGGCCGATGCCCCAGCTGCGTCGGTAGCCGCGCTCGGCCAGGTACTCGCCGCCCGCCGCGATCGCATCCAGGTCGGTGACCTGGTAGGCGGAGTGGACGTAGCCGGTGCCGGGCCCGAGGTGCATCGCCAGCGTGTGATGGTCGACCGCCACGCTCCCCCGGTCGCAGCGGATGAACGCCATCGTCGGCCCGCGCTCGCGCTGCCCGTCCAGGAACAGGAAGTCGCTGACGATCATGCCGAGCATGTCGAGGTACCAGTTCAGGGCGCGCGCGAACACCGGGGTCTCCAGCACCACATGACCGAGCCGCTGGATACGCGACGGCTCCCGGGGCGGACGCTGTGTGACGTTCGTACGGCGCTGCTCGATGCCGAAGTTGAGGGTGAGCGGCCGCTGTTCGGGGAGCGCCGGCAGCTCCTCGCCGCACCACACGACCCGCACCGGGAATCCGGAGGGATCGAACAGGTCCACGACCTGTCCCCCACCCGGCACGTCGGCGTCCCGCACGGCGGAGCCGGTGGCGCGGGCCAGTCGCTCCAGGTCGGCCCGCTCGGCCGCGCGAAAGACCGGGCCGATGAACCGGGAGGTGCGGCCTCGCCGGATGACCATGCAGGGCGAGCCGGCGAAGGTGCCGCGCAGCCACAGCTCCCCCCGGGTGCGTGCGGTGACCCCGAAGCCGAAGTCACGGGCGAACACCTCCGCCCGGTCCAGGTCGGGCTTCTCGAACTCCAGCCAGGCCAGGTCGGCCACCTTGATCACCGGATTTAGGGACCGACCGGGGTGTTCGCCGCGCAGGGCACCCTGCTCACTGTGGAGGTCCTGGTGTGCGGTCGTGACATGGGGCCTGGCCACGGGGGTCAGAGACATGGCGCCCTCCAAGCAGCAGTGCCAAGATGAGGAAATAATCAACTGTGCTCAGACCGTCGTCAATAGTCGCAACCCATGAATCTGACGATCTCATCAGTAATGCGATGGTCATCGGGCCGGTTGTTAGACTCGCCTCATGCCGACATCAGCGCCGCCCCGCAACCGCTTCGAACGACGCCGCGCCGAGACGCGCAACGCGCTCGTCCGGGCAGCCCGGCAGATCCTGGCCGAGACCGGGGACACCAGCGTCAGCATCCAGGCAATCGCCGATCGGGCCGACGTGGGCTTCGGCTCCTTCTACAACCATTTCCAGTCGAAGGCGGAGCTGTTCGACGCGGCGGTCGCGGATGCGCTGGAGGAGTTCGGCCAGGCCATCGACAAGAGCCTCGAGGGAGTCGAGGACCCGGCCGAGCTCGTCGCGGGCGGCTTCCGCCTCACGGCCCGCATGGTCGACTCGCACCCGGAGCTCATGCGCGTCCTGCGCCACCGCGGACTCACCCACATCCACTCCGACCGCGGCCTCGCCCCCCGCGCCCGACGCGACCTGGAGCGCGGCATCACCTCCGGTCGCTTCCTGCCCGTCGACCCGGCCGTCGCCGTGTCCGCCACCGGCGGTGCACTGCTGTCCCTGGTGGAACTGCGGTTCTCCCGCCCCGACCTCGACGGCGAGGAAGCCGCCGCAAGCCTGGCCGAGATGGCGTTGAGGATGCTGGGCGTGCCCCTGGACGAGGCGCACGAAGTCACCCGGCGCCCCCTGCCCACCCCCGCAGATACACACACGACGCCGCAGTCACCGACAGACGCCACATGAGAACCGCCCAGGGCGCAAGGGGGGAAGAACCCCTGCGCACCGGGCGGTTCGGTGGTGGTCAATATCCGGCGGTACGAGGCCGGCCGGGCTGTCGTGTCAGCCGTTGGAGAAGCGGCCTGCCTGGGCGAGGATCTGCTCCGGGTCGTCCAACGGCGGGTAGATCCACAGGGCGTTGATGTTCTGCTTGAGAGTCTTCGCTTCCTCCCCGGTCAGCGCGATCTTGCGGTCCCAGCCTTCCGTGAAGACGGCGCCGGCGGGGCCGAGATCCAGGCAGGTGACGTAGGGGTCAGGGGTGAAGGGCAGCAGGGGCTCGCCCAGAAGCTCGGCTGCCACGTTGTGACCGGCGAACTTCCCCATCGGCAGGGCGTGCTGGCAGGACTGTGTCGTGGTGTGCCCGTCTTCTGCGGGGGCGAGTGCGGTGTCGCCGGCTGCGTATACGTCAGGCACTCCGATCACCTGGAGGTGTGCGTCCACGCTCAGCCGTCCCAGCCGGTCGCGTTCGCCCGGGATGTGGGCCGTGAGCGGGCTTGCGGCCATGCCGGCCGTCCATACGACGGTTGCCGCGGGAATCACTTCACCGTCCGAGAGGGTGACGTCCTGGCGGGTCGCGGATGCCACGGTGACTCCCAGGCGTCGCTCGATCTTCAGTTCGTCGATCGCGTCGTCGATGGTCGGGCGCGGGCCCGGGCCGAGTTCCGGGCCAACGACGTCGGCGCGGTCGACGAGAACGACCCGGACGTCTTCAACTGCGCCCTGGCGGTCGGCGATCGCCTGGAGCCGTTGCCCCAGCGCGGTGGCGATCTCCAGGCCGGTGAAGCCTGCACCGACCACGACGGCGGTGTAGCGGCCCTGGGACGGAGCCTGCTCGGGCAGCCGCCGCAGGTGGTTGTCGAGTGCGGCCGCCGCGGGAAGCGTGTCCACGTCGAAGACTTCCTGCGAGCCGGGGAAGTCGGGGCGCACGAGCTGGCTGCCGGCGGCCAGCACCAACTTGTCGTAGGCCAGGTCCAGTTCCTCACCGGTGCGCCCGACGGCACGTACGGTGTGCGCCTCGGTGTCGATTCCCGTGACGGTCGCCGTTATGCGGCGTACGCCGATCGGGCCGAGGACGCGGTCCAGTGCGACCCGCATGCCTTCCGGGGCGTCCTCGTACAGGCGGGGGCGGATGACCAGGTCATCGCCGCCGCTGACGAGTGTCACCCGTAGTTCGTCGCCGGCGCTGCCTGCCTCACGTGCGGCGCGAACCACTCCTGCCGCGCTCCACACGCCGGCGAAGCCGCCACCGATGATCAGGACATCCTTCATGAACTTCTCCGTTTTCGAAGCCGAAGTAATGAGCCGGTGCTCCGTGAGCAGGGGCTGCCCTGCCGCGGTGGCCCCCCGCGGAGCCCGCACCACTTATTCTGGACATTAGATATCCTGGATATTGAATGTCAAGATTTCTTCGCGATGCCGCCCCGGGCAGGACGGGACGGGAGCACACCGGGGCCAGTTACCCGGTCCGATCCTGGACATGTAATGTCCGTAATATGCGAATGGCTAAAGGTGTCGAGTGGGCCCTGCACACGCTGCTCAACCTGGACATGATCGGCGGCGGCCCGGTAGGCAGCGGCCAGCTTGCCGAGGCCCACGGCCTCTCGGCCTCCTACCTCAACAAGCAACTGCAGCTGCTCGCCCGGGCCCAGCTCGTGGTCTCCGTGCCCGGGCCGCGCGGAGGTTTTCGGCTGGCCAGGCCCCTTGAGGCCATCACCCTGCTGGATGTGGTGGAGGCCATCGAGGGGGGCACCCAGCTCTTTCAGTGCACAGAGATCCGTTGCTGCGGCAAGATCGGCGAGCTGTCACCGCCGCCGACAGGTGTATGTGCTGTCAACGCGGCCATGCGCCGGGCGGAACAGGCGTGGCGCCAGGCGCTGGCCGACCAGAGTCTTGCCGACATCAGGGTGGAGTTGGACGGCACCCCGATGGTGCGGCAGATAGTGCGCTCAGCGCTGACCTGAGTGCGCACAACGCCCCGGGGCCGGAAGATCCTCTTTGGACGAACAGGACAAGCAACAGTGGACAGAGCCGAGTTGGCGGCCTTCCTCAGAGCACGGCGTGAGGCCCTGCAGCCAGAGGATGTCGGACTCCCACGTGGGCGGCGCCGGCGGACCGGCGGGCTGCGCAGGGAGGAAGTCGCGGCGCTGTGCGACATGTCGGTCGACTACTACACGAGGATCGAACAACCACGAGGGCCCAATCCCTCGGAGCAGATGCTTGCCGCCATAGCCCGCGGTCTGCATCTGCCTCTCGAGGAACGGGATCATCTGTTTCAGCTCGCCGGCCACGCCGTTCCCCAAAGGGTCCGACGGGGCGATCACATCAACCCGGGGACGATGCGCATCCTCGACCGGCTCGAAGACACCCCCGCGCAGGTGGTCAACCACCTGGGCGAGACGCTGAAACAGACGCGCATGGCGGTCGCACTGCTGGGTGACGAGACCGTTTTCACCGGACGGGCCCGCAGTCTGCACTATCGGTGGTTCACCGATCCCGCCTCCCGGCTGATGATTCCCGAGCGCGACCACTCCGTACAGAGCCGCCTGCTGGTAGCGGATCTCTACGGCGCGTATGTGCGGGACGGCAGTGACTCGCGCACCGCCGACCTCGTCGATGCACTACAGGCGGCCAGCCCCGATTTCGCCGCGCTCTGGCGTGAGCACCCGGTACTCGGACCGTACTGCGCACCCAAACGCTTCCAGCACCCGAAGCTCGGGGCCCTGGAGCTGCACTGCCAGACGCTGGTCGACCCCGACCAGTCACAACGGCTTCTGGTGTTCACTGCGGTACCGGGCACGGAGAGCCATGCACGCCTTCAGCTCCTGTCCGTCCTCGGTAGCTAGTCACTTCTCCTCGTCGCTTTCTGTCACATGTTCACCGACGCCGTCGGCGATGGCTGCGGACAGCAGGGCGGGCAGCAGTCCGGGGAAGCGCGCCTCGAGGCTTCCGCGGCGCAGGGTCACGAAGCAACGGGTGCCTTCCTGGCGAGTCTCCGTGACACCCGCCTCACGCAGCACCTTGAGGTGATGGCTCAGGGTGGACTTGGCCACAGGAGCGCGCAACTGTCCCCACCCGCGTTCGGCGCCGTCGGACAACACTCGGACGATGCCCAGCCGCGTCGGGTCACTGAGTGCGCCGAGCAGGCGCGGCAAGGTGATCTCACTCTGGGAGGGTGGTGACGACGGGGCCGGCATGGGGACCAGGTTACCCATTGTTCGGTGCCTTACGAACGTCGGGCTCTTGAAGGGGAACGAGCCGTGTCACAGATGAGACGCACGTCATACCCGACTTCCTGTCACATTTCGCCCTGCCATCCCGGTCAGTTGTGTGTATCCGCAACACGGCTAGGAGATCACTGTGGAACCGCGTCTCAACTACTTCGGCAACCCCCTCGCCGCGAAGGTCCTGAAGCACATCAACTCGGCCGGCAAGGTGGTGTCGGACTCAACACTGCCGACCGCGATACAGGAGCTGGTGAAGATCCGTGCAAGCCAGATCAACGGCTGCGGCTTCTGCACTGACATGCACACCAAAGACGCCGCCGCGGCGGGAGAAACCCCGCAGCGCCTCAATCTGATCGCGGCCTGGCGTGAGGCCACGGTCTTCACGGAAGCCGAGCGTGCCGCACTGGAACTGACCGAGCAGGGCACCCGCATCGCCGACGCGGCCGGTGGTGTCACCGATGCGGTCTGGACAAACGCCGTCAAGCACTTCGACGAGGAGCAGCTGGTCGCCCTGATCTCCCTCATCGCCGTCATCAACGCCTACAACCGCATCAACGTCATCAACCAGCAGCCTGCCGGGGACTACCAGCCCGGCCAGTTCGGCTGACCGGCGCCCGCCCCAGCCGGACACGTACGGTCCGTCTCCACGCCGCCCCGACCTACGACGGGAGACGGACTACCGGCGTCGACCGGCCCCACCAGCTCCCATAACACCTTTCACATCGTTTCACACGATGCCACACGCAGACACCTGCTACGTTGTTCTACGTCCTACGAACATCGAACATCGAACAAGGGAAAGCAATGCCCAGCTCTACGTCCCTGCACTTCGCAGACCGTGTCGCAATCGTCACGGGAGCAGGATCGGGCATCGGTCGTGCCACTGCGATCGCCCTGGCCGAATCGGGCGCACGTGTCCTCGGCGTGGGTCGCCGGAAGGAGGCCCTGGAGGAGACTGCTCGCGCGCACTCCAACATCGCGGTCCTGCCGCTCAACATCTGCGAGGAGGGCGCTGCGGACACGGTCGTTGCCACCGCCGTGGAATGGTGGGGCCGGCTCGACCTGCTGGTGAACAACGCCGGCATCACTGCCGTGATGCCTCTGGCAGAGACGGACCGAGCAGTGATCACCAGCCTGTTCGACCTCAACGTGACGGCGCCGAGCATGCTCGCCCATGCGGCCCTGCCGCACCTGCGCGAGTCGTCGGGCTCCATCGTCAACGTCTCGAGCACCTACGGTCACCGCCCCTTGGCCGGAGCAGCACACTACGCCGCAACCAAGAGCGCCTTGGAGCAACTGACGCGGAGCTGGGCGCTGGAGCTCGCGTCGGAAGGGGTGCGGGTGAACGCGATCGCCCCCGGCCCCACCGAGACGGATGTCCTGGCCGCGGCGGGCCTGCCCCAGGACGCCATCGACGAGCTGCGCGCCAATGAACGTGACCGCATCCCGACGGGCCGTCTCGGCGACCCGAAGGACGTCGCGGACTGGATCCTGCGCATCGCCGATCCCCTGGGAGCACACGTCACCGGTCAAGTGCTGACGATCGACGGAGGGCTCGAGCTCGCCTGAGCTGTTGGGCAGCCGCGGCGGTCCGGTCGCACGCGGACCGACAGAGGCGGCCCGTCGGGCCGCTCCTGTCACCGGCGCGACCCGCCCTCTCTGCGCCGCTCAGCCCACGGGCCGCGGGGCACGCAGGTGGGCCCGCTGGGCCAGTTCCTCCTCCTCGACCAGCGTGAGCATCGGCTGGTCCGGCGCACACAGCATGGTCACGATGAACCGGCACCGCGCATCCGTTCGGGCGTTGCCGTCCTGGTAGTGGATCACGTCGCCGCCCGGCTCCCAGAACGTCTCGCCGGCCTTGACCACGCGTTCCGGCTCGCCCTCCAGCTCAAAGCGCACCTCGCCCTCGAGCACGTACCCGAACGCCGGGCCCGAGTGGCGGTGCGGAGGAGTGCCGGGGTCGCCAGGCGGCCACTCGACCAGGATGGTCATGGCCGAGGCACCCTCGGGGACATGGGGCGGCTTGGCGTCCTGCAGCATCGTCACCGCGGTCTTCCACGCCCCGTAACCCGGCTTGTCGTTCGTCTCGCCCGCTGAGTCCTTGCTTGACACTGTGTTGCACCTCCGTAGTCGTTGCCCCGACAGGCAGGCGGATGACCGTGAGCCGCCGCCGGTGGCGATGGTGGTGTACCAACACCTCTCACTCGACGGTAACAGCGTCCGTGCACTTCAGACGGCTCACGCGGCTGCCTCGCAGTGAAGACCGAGCACTCCGTGCTTCTGTGACAGATGTCTCTGGTCTTGGAGCTCGCTCGAGGTGGGCGCTTCGTCACACTTTTCCGCTCAGTGTCACAACAGCGGTGCCAGGTCTGTCTCATGTGGTGCACGGGGCTGATTTCGCTCGCCTCTTCCCGACGGCCGCCAAAGGCACGCTCGTGCCCGCAACACCGTCTGCCCTCTTCTCCCCACGTCCTGACAGGAAGGCCGCAATGAGTGATCCGACTCGGCCCACAGAGTCCTCCGCGACGAGTGAGCTCGACCAGCTTCCCGACCGTGACGCCGAGGAAACGAGGGAATGGCAGGCATCACTCGACGCTGTCATCAGGCATGCCGGGCCCGAACGCGCCGTGTACTTGCTGCGGCGCGTGCACGAGTACGCGGCCAGGTCGGGAGTGGCCCTCCCGAGGCTTCTGTCCTCGGACTACATCAACACGATCCCGGCGTCGTCCCAGCCGGTCTTCCCGGGCGACGTCGCCATGGAGTCCCGTATCACCGCGCTGAACAGGTGGAACGCGGCCGCGATGGTGACCCGCGGTTCCCGCCTGGGTCTCGGCGGTCATATCTCGACCTACGCTTCGGCGGCATGGCTCTATGAGATCGGATTCAACCACTTCTTCAAGGGCAAGGACGGGGACGGTTCCGGGGACCAGCTGTACCTGCAGGGGCATGCCTCGCCCGGCATCTACGCACGGGTGTTCCTGGAAGGGCGACTGCGCGAGGAGCAGCTGAACAGTTTCCGGCGGGAGGCCGACGGTCACGGCCTGCCGTCCTACCCGCACCCCCGGCGCCTGCCGTGGCTGTGGGAGTTTCCGACCGTCTCGATGGGGCTCGGCCCTCTTGCCGCCATATACCAGGCCAGATTCAACCGCTATCTGCACAACCGGGGCATCAAGGACACGTCCGGGTCGCATGTATGGGCCTTCCTCGGAGACGGGGAAGTGGACGAGCCCGAGTCGACGGCTGCGCTGGAACTTGCCGCCCGTGAGGGCCTCGACAACCTCACCTTCGTCGTCAACTGCAACCTGCAGCGGCTGGACGGTCCGGTACGGTCGAATTCCAAGATCGTGCAGGAGCTCGAGGCGCGGTTCCGCGGCGCGGGCTGGCATGTGGTGAAGACTCTCTGGGGCGAGGCCTGGGACCCGGTGCTGCAGCAGGACACCGACGGCTCCCTCGTCCGCCGCCTCGGCGAGGTGCCCGATGCCCAGCTCCAGACGTACGCCGCCCGGGACGCCGCCTACATACGCAAGCATTTCTTCACCGGCGATGCGCTGTCCGGCCTTGCCGCAGGTCTGAGTGACGCACAGCTCACCGACCTGTTCGAGAACTCCCGGGGCGGACACGAACCGCTCAAGGTCTACGCCGCCTACAAAGCCGCGGTCGAGCACAGGGGCGGGCCCACCGTCGTCCTCGCCCAGACGGTGAAGGGTCACACGCTGGGTCCGGACTTCGAGTCCCGCAACGCCAACCATCAGATGAAGAAGCTGACCATGGCCCAGTTCCGTCAGATGCGCGATGCGCTGGAACTGCCCATCCCGGACAGCGCTCTGAGCGGGGACGTGGTGCCGTTCTGGCACCCGGGTGAAGACTCTGAAGAGGTGCAGTACCTGCGTGACCGCCGCTCGGCTCTGGCCGGCCCCGTCCCCGTACGGAGGGTGGTGGCCAAGCCGCTGCAGCAGCCGCCGTCCGGCCCCTTCGAAGCCCTCCAGAAGGGCTTCGGCAAACAGGAGGTGGCCACCACCATGGCGCTGGTCCGGCTGGTCAAGGACCTGATGCGCGTCGAGGAGACGGGGCGGCGCTGGGTGCCCATCATCCCCGATGAGGCACGTACATTCGGTATGGAATCCCTGTTCCCGACGGCCGGGATCTACTCGCCGGATGGTCAGACCTATGAGCCGGTCGATGTCGATCAGCTACTGCACTACAGGGAGGCCAAGGACGGCCAGCTCATCGACGAAGGCATCACCGAAGCCGGGTCACTGGCCGAGTTCACCGCTGCGGCGACGTCGTACGCCACACACGGCGAACCCATGATCCCCTTCTACATCTTCTATGCCATGTTCGGGTTCCAGCGCACGGGCGACCAGTTCTGGGCCCTGGCCGACCAGTTGGGCCGCGGCTTCGTCGTCGGGGCGACAGCCGGCCGTACGACGATGACCGGCGAGGGACTGCAGCACGCCGACGGGCACTCCCACCTGCTGGCGTCCACGAATCCGGCCGCTGTCAGCTACGACCCGGCCTTCGCGTACGAGATCGCGGTGATCGTCAGGGAAGGCCTGCGCCGGATGTACGGCGACCAGCCCGAGGACATCTTCTATTACCTGACGGTCTACAACGAACCCAAACAGCAACCGGCCATGCCCACCGGGCCGTCGGTCGAGGAAGGGATCCTGCGGGGCATATACCGGTTCCGGCAGGCGGAGCCCAGCGACGCAGGACCACGGATCCAGTTGCTGGCCTCCGGCACTGCCATCCACTGGGCGCTGGAAGCCCAGGAGCTTCTCATGCCCCAATGGGGAGTTCAGGCTGACGTCTGGTCAGTGACGTCCTGGACGGAGCTGCGCCGCGATGCATTGAATGCCGACAGGGCGCGGCTGCGAGGTGAGGAGTGCGTCCCGTATGTGACCCGCGCGCTGTCGGGAGCCGAAGGGCCGGTGCTGGCGGTCAGCGACTGGATGCGGCAGGTGCCCGATCAGATCAGCCAGTGGGTCGAGCAGGACTACTCGTCGCTGGGAACGGACGGCTTCGGACTGTCGGACACCCGCGATGCCGTACGCCGCTATTTCCGAGTGGACGCCGAGTCGATCGTGGTTGCCGCCCTGGACCAGTTGGCGCGGGCCGGCGCAGTCCACCCGGCGACGGTTGTCCAAGCGCGCGATCGCTACGGCTGGCAGGGGTGAGCACCCCAGGCGTCCCGAGCGGATGTGCCCGCTCGGAGCAGGGGCGGGGCAGCCCGCGCATGACGGCGCGCGTCCTGCTTTGACCGCTTGTAGCATGGATGTCCTCCAGAACTGGAGGACATCCATGCGCGCCAGGGACGATGCAGGCGCCCTCGACGAGGCAACGAGGGAGTTCATGGCAGCGCGTCCCCAGCTCTTCGGCATCGCGTACCGGCTGCTCGGTAGTGCTGTGGAAGCCGAGGACATCGTCCAGGAGGCGTGGATGCGGTGGCAGCCCATCAACCGCGCCGACATCCGCGAGCCGGCAGCGTTCCTGGCCACGGTCACCGCTCGTCTGGCGATCAACTTCGCCCAGTCCGCCAGGATGCGGCATGAGTCGTACGTCGGGCCCTGGCTTCCCGAGCCGGTCGACACAAGCATGGATCCGCAGGTGGGCGCGGAGCGGGCCGAGGCAATCGACCTGGCGGTTCTCTTGCTCCTGGAGAAGCTGAACCCCGTGGAACGGGCTGCCTACGTTCTCAGGGAAGCCTTCGACTACCCGTACCAGCAGATCGCGGACATCCTGGAGACCAGTGAAACCAATACACGCCAGTTGGTGAGCCGCGCCCGGAAGCATCTGTCAGCGGAACGCCGGGAGCCGGTCAGCCCGGACGCTCACCGACGACTGCTGGAGGTGTTCCTCGCCGCGGCACAGACCGGCAGTCTGTCGGCGTTGGAGGATGTTCTCATGACGTTCGCCGGGTCGAGGCCAACGGCAGGCCGGCCGTCCTTTTCTCCGCCGAGGGGAAGTCGGTGGCTCTGCTGTCCGTGGATGTGTCGGCACGAGGCATCGAACGCATCATGTGGTTACTGACTTCGGCTCGTCAGGGTGAACTTTCCCGAAGTCCCTGATGGGCCTGGTGTGGTGGCTGTATTCGGTGGTGTGTGAGGTATGCGGATGGGGGCGGGCTGACCCCTGCGGGACGGCTGCGCCGGGAGACGGTACGGATGCAGGCGGCCGAGCTGTTCGAGCAGAAGATCAAGCCGCCCGAGGTGGCACGGCGCCTGCGGGTGAGCCCGAAGTCGGCCTACCAGTGGCACCAGTTGTGGCGGGACGGCGGCGTGCAGGCGCTGGCATCCCGCGGCCCGAGCGGCTCGCGATGCCGGCTGTCCCCGCGCTGTCTGGAGAAACTGGCCGCATACCTCGATGAAGGACCCGCCGCGCACGGCTGGGTGGAGGACCAGGTGTGGACCGCCGCCCGGGTAGCCACGCTGATCGGCAGGAAGTTCCACGTCTCCTACAGCGTCTCGGGAGCCACGAGGCTGATGCACCGGCTCGGCTTCAGCCCGCAGGTCCCCGCGCGGCGCGTCGCCGAACGCGACGAGCAGGCCGTCACCGTCTGGAAGGAGGCGACCTGGGACGAGGTAAAAGAGCCCGGGCGGCCTGCGGGGGCTACATCTGCTTCGAGGACGAGGCAGGCTTCACCCGCCGGCCGCCCAAAGGACGCACCTGGGGCCGACGCGGCCACACCCCGCAGGTGACGGTGAGCGGACGACGCTCAGGTCGCCTGTCCGTGGCCGGGCTGATCGCCATGCGGCCCGGCTCCCGCACCCGGCTGTGCCACCGCCTGCGCACCCACCGAGCGGGCAAGGGCAAGCGCCGCAGCATGGGCGAGCGCGACTTCATCGCACTGGTCGACGGCACCCACCAGCTCGTCAAGGCGCCGATCGTGCTGGTCTGGGACCGGCTCAACACCCACGTCTCCCACGCCATGCGTGAACTGATCGCCGAGCGTGACTGGCTGACGGTTTTCCTGCTGCCCGCTTACTCGCCGGACCTGAACCCCGTCGAGTGGGTATGGGCGCACGTCAAGCGCAGTCTGGCCAACCTCGCCGTGGTCGCTCTCGACCGGCTCGAAGCTCTCGTACGCAACCGGCTCAAACGCCTCCAGTACCGCCCCGACACCCTCGACGGCTTCATAGCGGGCACCGGCCTGACCCTCGACGACCCAGCCTCACCTTGACGAGCCGAAGTCAGTAATGAATCCGGCCGGACTGGCTCCTTACGTGGCTTCGCTGAACTACTGACGCACGCCCGGGCCGCCGCCGGGGATGTCACAGGACGAGGGGCCACGCGGTCTGAGGGGTGTCCCTCCCCCCTTCACTCGCGGCATGCGACATCCGAGATGAGGAACCCCTGTGAATACTTTCGTGATCGTCGGTGGCGGTCTGGCCGCGGGCAAGGCGGCCGAGGCACTGCGGGAGCACGGCCACAGCGGCCCGCTCGTCATCATCGGCGACGAGCGTGAGAAGCCGTACATTCGGCCGCCGCTGTCCAAGGGTTACCTGCTGGGCAAGGAGGAGCGCGATTCGATCTTCGTGCATCCCGATGACTGGTACCGGGAGCACGATGTCGACCTGCTGCTGGACACGCGTGCACGCGCGGTCGACCGGCGGGCACGGACGGTGGAACTCGACGACGGTCGTCAGATCCCCTACACCAAGCTGCTCCTGGCCACTGGTTCGACGCCACGTCGTCTGTCCGTCCCGGGAGCGGACCTCGACAACGTTCTGTATCTGCGTCGTGTGGGAGACAGCGAACGGCTCAAGTCCGCCTTCACGGCGGGGGCGAAGATCGTCGTGATCGGTGCCGGGTGGATCGGTCTTGAAACCGCCGCGGCCGCTCGGATGGCCGGCGCCGAGGTGACGGTGCTCGAGCACTCGGAGCTTCCCCTGCTGAAGGTGCTGGGGCGCGAAGCGGCTGAAGTGTTCGCTGCCCTCCACACTGATCACGGCGTCAGTCTGCTGCCCAATGTGCAGGTGGAGTCCCTCACCGGAACAGACGGCCGTGTGGACGGGGTGCTGCTCGCTGACGGCAGGCACCTGGCCGCGGACGCCGTGGTCGTGGGCGTCGGCATCACCCCCAATGTCCAACTCGCCCAGGAGGCGGGCCTGGACGTGCAGAACGGCATCGTCACCGACGAGCATCTGCAGACTTCAGGAGACGACATCTACGCCGCAGGCGACGTCGCAGGCGCCTACCACCCGCTGCTCGGCCGCCACCTCCGGGTCGAGCACTGGGCCAATGCCCTGCATCAGCCGGAGGTGGCGGCGCTCAGCATGCTCGGCAAGGACGCTGTCTACGACCGGCTGCCGTACTTCTACACGGACCAGTACGACCTCGGAATGGAGTACACGGGTTACACGGAACCAGGCGGCTACGACCGTGTCGTCTTCCGCGGTGAGCCGTCCGAGCGACGCTTCATCGCGTTCTGGATGGCGGGGAGCCGTGTACTGGCAGGCATGAGTGTCAACGTGTGGGACGTCATGGCCCCGATCCGGTCCCTCATCACCTCCGGGTCGGACATCGACGACGCGCTCCTCTCCGACCCGAACGTGCCCCTGGACCGCATCCTGCCGTGACGCCCCGGCGCGGGCGGGAGTGGGCGCGGAAGAGTGTCACAGATCCCGGGGCGCCCTGGTCGTAGTGAATGACAACCCAGGCGATCGGAGCAGGCAGTGGCTATCAGCGAACAACGTCTTTCCACCATGGTGCTGGTGATCGGCACCGGTGGTGCCGGGCTGCGAGCGGCGATCGAACTGGCTGAGGCCGGTATCGACGTCCTTGCGGTCGGCAAGCGTCCCAAGGAGGACGCCCATACGGCGCTTGCTGCCGGAGGGATCAACGCGGCCCTGGCCACCATGGATCCCGAGGACAGCTGGCAGCAGCACGCAGCCGACACTCTCAAGGAGAGTTATCTGCTCGCCGACCCCCGCACCGCCCAGATCGTCACTCAGGGCGCCGCCCGAGGCATCGACGACCTGGAACGCTACGGGATGGCCTTCGCCAGGGAAGAGGACGGCCGGATCTCCCAGCGCTTCTTCGGCGCACACAGGTTCCGGCGGACCGCCTTCGCGGGCGACTACACCGGTCTGGAGATCCAGCGCACGCTGATCAGGCGCGCGGAGCAGCTCAAAGTCCCCGTGCTCGACGGCGTGTACATCACCCGGCTCCTGGTGCATGACGGCGCCGTCTTCGGTGCCTACGGCTTCGACCTCACGGACGGAAAGCGTTACCTGATCCACGCCGACGCCGTCATTCTTGCCGCGGGCGGCCACACCCGTATCTGGCGGCGCACGTCCTCCCGGCGTGACGAGAACACGGGTGACTCCTTCCGCCTGGCCGTGGAGGCCGGAGCCCGTCTGCGCGACCCCGAGCTGGTGCAGTTCCATCCTTCGGGGATCATCGAGCCGGAGAACGCGGCCGGCACCCTGGTCAGCGAGGCAGCCCGGGGTGAAGGCGGGATCCTGCGCAACGCGCTCGGGGAACGGTTCATGGCCCGCTACGACCCTGAGCGAATGGAGCTGTCCACCCGCGACCGCGTGGCCCTGGCCTCCTACACGGAGATCAAGGAAGGGCGGGGAACCCCGAAGGGAGGCGTGTGGCTCGACGTCTCGCACCTGCCGCGGCAGACGATCATGACGCGGCTGCCCCGTGTCTACCAGACTCTGCTGGACCTGCAGATGCTGGACATCACCCGCGAACCGATCGAGATCGCGCCCACTGCCCACTACTCGATGGGCGGGGTGTGGGTGCGTCCCGAGGACCACAGCACTGACGTGCGTGGCCTCTACGCCATCGGTGAGGCGTCGAGCGGGTTGCACGGCGCCAACCGCCTCGGTGGGAACAGTCTCATCGAGCTGCTGGTCTTCGGCCGTATCACAGGCCAGGCGGCCGCCGCCTACTCGCAGTCCCTGACCGCGCATCCGCGGTCGGCGTCGGCCATCGCGCAGGCCCGCGCGGAGATCGACGATCTTCTCGCTGCCGACGGACCGGAGAACGTCCGCGCCCTGCAGCGCGCCATCCGCAACACCATGACCGAGCATGCGGGAGTCGTACGCGACGAAGAGGGCCTGCGCGCCGGGCTGGCGGAACTCAAGGTGATCGAGAAGAGGATGGAGGACGTGGGCATACACCCGGACATCGCCGGCTATCAGGACCTCGCGCACGCCTTCGATCTCAAGTCCGCCGCCCTGGCAGCCCGGGCCACCCTCGAAGCAGCACTGGAGCGTCGCGAGACGCGTGGCTGTCACAACCGAAGCGACTACCCGGACCTGGATCCCGCTCTGCAGGTCAATCTCGTGTGGTCCCCGGAGACGGGAATCACCCGCGAGAATATTCCGGCCATCCCGGACGAGATTTCCTCTCTGATGCAGGAGGTCTCCACCGATGGAAAGCTTGTCGAATGACCTCGGGCAACTCCACAGTGGAAACTTTCCCGATTCATGCGAGCCCCCTGTCACAAGTACCGCCGCTGTCCGGTCTCTTCTAGTGCAGACAGATTGAAAACCTCCGAGAGGAAGCCGTTATGAAGGTCGTAGTGATCGGTGGAACCGGGCTCATCGGCTCGAAGCTGGTCGGAAAGCTCAATGAGCACGGGCACGAGGCGGTCGCGGCCGCACCCAACACCGGCGTCAACACTCTGACTGGCGAGGGTCTGGCCGAGGTCCTGAAGGGCGCGTCGGTCGTGGTCGACGTGTCCAACTCCCCCTCGTGGGAGGACGAGGCCGTCATGAACTTCTTCCGCACCTCCACGGCCAACCTCCTCAAGGCGGAGGCCGAGGCCGGCGTGACGCATCACGTGGCGCTGTCCGTGGTCGGCACCGACCGTCTCCTGGAGAGCGGGTACTTCCGGGCCAAGCAGGCCCAGGAAGACCTGATCAAGGAGTCCGACATGCCCTACTCCATCGTCCACGCCACCCAGTTCTTCGAGTTCGTCAAGGGGATCGCGGACATCTCGACCGAGGGCGACACCGTGCGTCTGTCCTCTGCCAAGATCCAGCCCATCTACTCCGACGACGTGGCCGCGGCCGTCGGCCGCACTGCGGTCGGCACGCCCGTCAACGGCGTGGTGGAGGTCGCGGGCCCCGACGTGTTCCAGCTCGACGAGCTGATCCGCAAGGCACTCACCGCCAAGAACGACCCCCGCACGGTCGTCACGGACCCGCACGCCCCGTACTCCGGTGCCCAGCTGCAGGAGACCACGCTCCTGCCGGGTCCGGACGCGCACATCGCCGAGACCAAGTTCGCCGACTGGCTCGCACAGCAGCAGTAAGTCCTGCAGGGGGCCCCTGCATTCCGGCGTCCGGCCGGCAGGGGCCCCCTGCATTCCGGCCGCAGGTTCACTCCGCCTCATACACAGCCACTGCGTCGGCATTCCTTGCCGCAGTGTGCCGGAATTCGCCCCTGTCTGAGATCCATGCACCAAGGAACCGGCTCGCCATGTTCATCCGCAAGGAAACCACTGTTCCGGATGCCGCGCCCTATGAAGGGCTGACCGGTGTCTACTCCATTGACCCGGTCCACAGCACGATCGGATTCTCCGTCCGGCACGCCATGATCACCAACGTGCGAGGGAAATTCACCGCCTTCGAAGGGCTCCTCAAGCTCGATGGAGCCCATCCCACGCGGTCCAAGGCCTACCTCAGTGTCCAGACCGGCAGTGTGGACACGGGTTTTGCTGAGCGGGACGCACATGTCACCGGCCCCGACTTCCTCGACTCAGCGGCGTTCCCTCTGATGAGCTTCCACTCCACCGGAATCCTCGATGCCGGTGACGACCGGTTCCGCATGGCGGGATACCTCCGGATCAAGGACGTGGAGCTGCCCGTTCACATCGACCTCGAGTTCGGTGGAGCGAGCCAGGACTCCTACGGCCAGAACCGCATCGGCTTCGGGGGTACGGCCACCCTGCAGCGCTCCGACTGGGGACTTGACTGGAACACGGCCCTGACAACAGGTGGGGTTCTGATCAGCGACAAGGTGAAGCTGATGTTCGACATCTCCGCTGTACAGCTGGGCACACAATGACCCGAGCCGCTGAGAACCGCATCGACATCGCGGGCACAGTCGTGTCGCTGGCCGCTGAAGCCACCGAACTGCAGACCCGTGTCAACGAGCTTCACCAGGAACTCATAGACCTCAACGAACGGATCAGAACCATCTCCAACGTTCTGCAGCGGCTCTCCCCCAGTTGAGGGGCGCTCACCGGAGGTTGGTGGCAGGTGACGACGAACGGGCGGGGCGGCATCTTTGCCGCCCCGCCCTTTGGGGTGCGCCGGTGTGCAAGGCTCGGACTTCGACCGTGTCGGTGGAGGTGCTGGGAACCGTCACGTCGCCGTTGTGACCGTGTTCTTGGTCTGACGGGCCTGACGCCGCCTCACCGCGCGGCGTTCGCTGTCCGTCATGCCGCCCCAGATGCCTTCCACCTGCCCCACCTGTATGGCCCAGTCGAGGCACTGCTCCACGACAGGGCAACGGCACACGGCCTTCGCTTCGTCGATCTGCTCAAGCGTCGGACCGGTGTTTCCTATGGGGAAGAACAGATCGGGGTCTTCGTGCAGGCATGCTGCCCGTTCGCGCCAATACATTTCAATCATGGTCCTTCTCGGCTGTACAAAGAGTTGCTGGGGCTGTCAGCTGAGACCGGATAACCGGCGTACGTGTGACACGCAGCCGAGTTCCGCGTGGCGCTGAAGGGGACCATGCCTGTGGATGGTCAGGTGGCGGAGCGCTCGTCGGGTCGGCGGCGCAGCGCGGTCTGCTGGATGGCGGGTGTGTTGTAGGCCGTGTCGAGCGTCCCGATGTCGGTGCCGGGCGGCACGATCGCGTCGATCTGGTCGAGGATTTCGTCGGTCAGGGTGGTCTCGGCGCCGGCGAGGAGGTCGTCGAGGTGGTCCATGGTGCGCGGTCCGATGATCGCGGAGGTGACGCCGGGATGGGAGATCGCGAAGGCCATCGCCAGGTGCGTCAGCGACATCCCGGCCTTCTGGGCGAGGGGGATGAGCTGTTCGACAGCGTCGAGCCGCCGCTCGTCGCTCATGTGCTGGAAACCGAAGCGGGCCCGGTGGCTGTCGGTCTGTCGGCCCTTGCGGTAGCGGCCGGTGAGCAGACCCCCGGCAAGAGGGCTCCAGACCATGGCGCCCATGCCGTACCGCTCGCAGACGGGCAGTACCTCGCGCTCGATGCTGCGGTTGAGGATCGAGTACGGCGGCTGCTCGGTGCGGAACCGCACCAGGCCGCGCCGCTCGGCGACCCACTGCGCCTCGACGATGTCCGAGGCGGGAAAGGTCGAGCTGCCGATGGCCCGGACCTTGCCCGCGCGCACGAGGTCGGTGAGGGCTGAGAGGGTCTCTTCCACGTCGGTGTCCGGTGCGGGCCGGTGGATCTGGAACAGATCGACGTGGTCGGTGCCCAGGCGGCGCAGGGAGTCCTCCAGCGCGCGGACCAGCCAGCGCCGCGAGTTGCCCTGCTGGTTGGGGTCGTCTCCCATCGGGAGGTGGGCCTTGGTGGCCAGCACGACATTGTCCCGGCGGCCCTTGAGGGCTTTCCCGACGATCTCCTCGGACTCGCCGCGTGAGTAGGCGTCGGCGGTGTCGACGAAGTTGATGCCCGCGTCCAGCGCCTTGTGGATGATCCGTATGGAGTCGTCGTGGTCGGGGTTGCCCATGGCGCCGAACATCATCGCGCCCAGGCAGTACGGGCTGACCTTGATGCCGGTTCGGCCCAGCGTGCGGTACCTCATTGGTTCTCCTCGTGCGTTGGCCGGTGCGCAGCAGCGCGATACGCTTGCTTAAGCGGAACAGCGTTCCGTTACGACGATACGGAACGCTGTTCCGGTTAGCAAGAGGAGTGCACCATGAGCGACGGCCCGGCGGACGGGGGGCGGCCCCGCCAGCGCATGCGCGCCGACGCGCAGCGCAGCATCGACACGCTGCTCACCGCGGCTGCCGAGGTGTTCGCCACCTCCGGCGTGGACGCCCCCGTGCGACAGATCACCGCCAAGGCGGGCGTGGGAGCAGGCACCCTCTACCGGCACTTCCCGCAGCGCTCGGACCTCATCGCCGCGGTCTTCCGTCATGAAGTCGACGCCTGCGCCGACGCCGCCCCCTCCCTTGTGGCCCAGCATGAACCGGTCGACGCGCTCGCCCGGTGGCTGCAGCGTTTCGCGGCCTTCATCGCCACGAAGCGCGGCCTCAGCGCCGCCCTGCACTCGGGAGACCCGGCCTACGACAGCCTGCCCTCCTACTTCCAGCAGCGCTTCGTGCCTGTCCTCGGCGCGCTCCTCGACACTGCGGCGAAAGCCGGCCAGATCCGCTCCGACATCGATCCCGAGGACCTGCTGCGCGCCGTGGGCAACCTGACCCTGCCCGCCCAGGAGGACGACAACGGCCACACGCAGCGCATGATCGCCCTGCTCGTCGACGGACTCCGCTACGGCACCCACGGGTCCGCCTGAGCAACGGCTCCGGCACTCCCGTGTTTCCATACCCGGTCCTTCTCCGCGAACAGTGGCAATAATGCCCGCGGGCGGCACAGTGACCTGTCTACATGACGAACGGGGCACTGCATATGATGTCGAGGGGGGACCCATTCCCGCGTTCAGTCTGAGCGGCACCGCACGTGAGCCGGGGCGCGGCACGAGGGGTTGAGATGAGAGGAACACATGGTCTCTGTAACTCACGCGGCGCACAACATTGAGGTCACCGCTGAGAGCCTGCAGGAGGAGCTGGCCCGCCTGCAGGTCCAGAAGCAGGCGCTGGAAAGGGAGCTGGCGGCGGTCGTGGCGCATCTCGGCTCGGTACAGCGAGCCCTCAGCGCCCTCGAGACCCTGATGCTCGACCGGGCTGCTGCGGCCCCGACGGGTACGGCGGACGCTGCAGCTGCGCAACGGGGCCAGGCTGCGACGCCCGGCGAACCGCAGACCGACCGTGCCTCCGCCGAGTCCGCAGACGCCACACCGAAGTCCGCGCCCCGGCCCCGGAAGCCGGAGAGCGGCAAGGAGGCGGAACGTCCTGTTGCCGTCGGCACCGTCACGGTCGGGCAGAAGAAATACGGCAAGCTCACCGAACAGATCATGGAGTACTTCGCCAACGTCGGTGATGTCGACGTCCGGGCCCGTGATGTTGCCGCGGCGCTCGGTCGTGACTCCGACAGCGGAAGCATCAACGGCGTCCGCAGCACCCTCGACCGTCTTGTCGGTGCTTCCCGTATCGAGCGGACCGGCCGGGGCCTGTACCGCGCCAAGCGTTCCTAGGCGCCTCGCCGACACGGCGGCGCAGCGGCACGCTGTGCCCGGTGCCCGTAGCCGGGCGATGAATGCGCCCGGGCGCCACCCATCGGGGGATTGCGTGGCGCCCGGTCGCTGCACCTGCGGGCTCTAGTCGCAGGGGTTGCGTTCCGGACACCTATCGCGGAGGTTGTGTCCACGGCACCCGGGAACGCTGTGATCAGCATATCAAAGCTTTGCCACTGTGTGACATGCTAGGCGCCGGTGAAGGCTTCGGTCAGCGCGGCAGCATCCCGTACGTCGGCGTGGGCCACCTGCGCGCCGAGGTCTGTGGGGGCGCCCGACGGCCGCCGTGCACCCGACGGGCCGCTGGTGGAGACGGTGGAGGACAAACTCGAACTCGTGGCCGCCAGCGACGCCATCACACCCGCCGAAGCCATGGCCACCTACAACCGCCCGGACGTGACCACGATCCCCCTCGAAGGAGTCGAGCCGGCGCACGCCGTCCTTGCCACCCGCGCCGGCGACCGCAGCCGCCTGGTCACCGCCCTCCGCAGTGTTGTTCACCGCTGCGGACCGGGTGATTGAACAATCCGTGCCGCGTTGAACTGGGCCCACGGTGGCGGCATCCGCACCGCGAAGACGTCGGGATCACAGCACGGAGAGAGGTCCTTGAATGTTCAGGAGAGGGAGCGTCGCCGTCGTGGCCGCCGGGCTGGTACTGGCCGTCGGCGGCTGCGGCGGCGGGACGGACGAGAAGGCCGACGCGTCGGGCAGGGCGTCGGCCGAGCCGACGCCGACCCGGCCGCCGTCCAAGGAACTGGTCAAGTGGGTCGGCGACATGTGTGTGCAGACGAGCGCGCTCAAAGACCTCCGGGCGGAGAGCGCGGCGGATCTGAAGCAGATCCGGAACCCGGACGAGGTCGGTTCGGACGCCCAGTTCTTCGCCGTCAGCTACCTCTCCCGGACACCGCTGGCGGTGGACGACGTGGAGAGCGCCCTGACGGAGCTCGACCCGTCGGGCGTTTCCGCGGCCGACCGGCTGCGCAACGCCTTGCTGAAGAAGGTGAAGGGCGTCGCGGACCACCTCGACGAGGTGTCCCCGATCGATGCCGTCGACGACGCCGAGGGCGTCCAGTCCCTCACCCCGCCCCAGCCGGATCTGCTCGCGCTGACGAAGAAGGATCCGCAGCTCGCGGCCGCGTACCAGCGCGCCGAGCAGTGCGCCCCGGGCTGGAATCCCGACGAGGAGGCGGCCTCGCCCACGCCCACCGGCCCGCTGCCCAAGGCGGCGGACGGCAGGAACACCGACGCGTGCTCGGACGGCAAGTGCGAGATCCTGGTGACCTCTGCCGTGGACATCACGGCGAACGGGGTGAGCGTGCATGTCACCGCGGGGGACGGCTCCGTCACCTTCCAGACGCCGAGCGCCATC
Source organism: Streptomyces flavusporus (assembly GCF_046267975.1). Lineage (NCBI taxonomy): Bacteria > Bacillati > Actinomycetota > Actinomycetes > Kitasatosporales > Streptomycetaceae > Streptomyces > Streptomyces flavusporus. Next base: position 822,192 of record NZ_CP176503.1, read on the forward strand.
ATGAACCTCGGCGGCCAGGGCAGTGAGGCCAGGTTCGGCGACGATCTGAAGGCGACCGTCGTCGCGCTGAACGAGGACGGCGCCGTGGTGAAGTTCACCATCCCCTGAGCGCCCCTAACGCCCCTCGCACACCTCCCGGTACCCGAGTCGCGGCAGGTGCTCCTCCCATTCGGCGCGGGTGAGGACGCCGCCGGTGCGGGCGCAGACGTAGTCCGCCGCGCGGTCGGCGTGCAGGGTCCACACCCGGGCCGTCAGGTCGTAGCCGACGGAGGTGAGGGCGTCGCCTTCCGGGCTGAACGCGACCGAGGTGACGGTGTCGACATGGCCGGTGAGTTGCTGGCCGTAGGGCTCGGCACGGACCGGGTCGGCCACGTCCCACAGGCGGACCGTGTGGTCGCCGCTGCCGGTCGCCAGCGTCTTCCCGTCCGGGGCGAAGGCCACGGACCTGACCGGCGCACGGTGCCCGGCCAGCTCCTCCCCCAACGGCAGGGGGCGGTCCGCCTGTTGTACGTCCCACAGTCGCACCGTACGGTCGTCGCTGCCCGTTGCCAGCGTCTTCCCGTCCGGGGCGAAGGCCACCGCGTTGACCGGTTCGTCGTGCCCGGTGAGGGCGGCACCCTCGGGCCGCGCCTGCGCCTCGTCGCCCACGTGCCACAGCCGGGCCGTGGCGTCCTCGCTGCCGGTGGCCAGGGTGCGGCCGTCCCGTGCGAAGGCCACGGAGGTGACGGCGTCCGCGTGGCCGTGCAGCGGTGCGCCGAGCGGCCGTGCGTGGTCCGGTCGCCGTACGTCCCACAGCCGCACCGTGTCGTCCTCCCCGCCGGTGGCCAGCGTGCGGCCGTCCGGGGCGAAGGCGACGGCGAGGGCGCCGCCGTCGTGCGCGTCCAGCGGTGCGCCGAGCGGGGCGGGACGTTCGGGCGCGGAGACGTCCCACAGCCGTACGGTGCCGTCCTGCGAGCCGCTGACCACCGTACGGCCGTCCGGCGCGAAGGCGACGGCCAGCACCTCGTCCTCGTGGCCGGTGAGCGTGCGCAGGAGGCGGCGCGGGTTGCCCGGATCGGCCACGTCCCACAGGCGGATCAGTGCGTCGTCGGTACTGGCGGCGGCGAGCAGGCGGCCGTCGGGGCTGTAGGCGACTGCGGTCAGCGGGTTGGTGAAGTCGGTGAGGACGGTCGGCGGCCGGTGCCAGAGGCGGACGCTGCCGTCGGCGGCGGTGCTGGCGAGGGTACGGCCGTCGCGGCTGAAGGCCACCTCCCACACGGCCTCCGTGTGGCCGGTCAGGGGCTCCCCGAGCTGCTGCGGGTATGCGGGGTTGGCCACGTTCCACAGGATCGGCGCGTCGTCCTCGCCCGCGCTCGCCAGGGTCTCGCCGTCCGGACTGAACGCCACCGACATGACGGGCGCGGTGTGCTCGGTGAGCGGTTCACCCAGCGGCTCGAGGCGGCCCGGGTCGGACGCGTCCCACAGCCGTACGGTCTCGTCGAAGCCGGCCGTGGCCAGCGTCCGCCCGTCCGGGGAGAAGGCCAACGCCCAGACGGAGGCGGTGTGTTCGCGCAGCGGCTTGCCGAGCGGTGCGATGCCGTCGTCGGCGCTGAACCGCCACATCCGTACGGTCCCGTCGAAGCCGGCCGTGGCCAGGGTGTCCCCGTCCGGGGCGAAGGCGACGGCGCGGACGCTGCCGGCCTCGGACTCGTCGGCCTCGGCGGGCTCGCCGAGCGGCGCGGGGCGGGCCGGGTCGCTCAGGTCCCACAGCCGTACGGTCCCGTCGTCGCCTGCGGTGGCCAGCGTCCGGCCGCCGGGGGCGAACGCGACGGAGACGACGTTCTCCTCGTCGTGACTCACCAGCGGCCGGCCGACGGGGCGGGGCCGCTCCCGGTCGCGTCCGTCCCACAGTTGGATGCCGCCGCCTTTCCCCGTGGCCACCAGCAGGTCGCCGTCCTGCGGAGAGAAGGCGACCGCGCCGACCGGTCCCGTACGGAGGCGCAGCGGTTCGCCCAGCGGTCTCCCCGTGTCGGTGTCCCACAGCCGGACCGTGCCGTCGTGGCCGCCGCTGGCGAGGGTGCGGCCGTCGGGCGCGTACGCCACGGCGCTGCCGACACCGTCGTGGCCGGGCAGCCGGGTGGCCAGCACCCGGCCCGCGTCCGAGGCCAGCCGGGTCCGCAGGTCCGGGGTGGAGCGCATGCGGTGCGCGGCGACGTCGAGCCGGGCGGCCAGCCCGGCGTCGGTCTCGCGGACACTGTCGGCCTCGGCGGTGAGGCGGCCGAAGACGGCCTCGTCCCGCTCGGCCTGCGCGGTGGCGCGCGCCTGGAGGGCGACGACGGCGGTGCCGGTGGCGAGCAGCACGAGCACGGCGAGTACGGCCACGACCGTACGGCGCAGTCGCGCGGCGCGGCGCCGGCGCCGGATCGAGGCGGTGAGGAACTGCCGCTCCAGCGGGGTGAGTTCCTCGCTGCGGTGGTTCTCCCGTGCGGCGTCCTGCGGGAAGGCGTCGCGGGCGGCGTGCAGACGGGAGCCGGCGTAGAGCGCGGCGTTCTCCCGGCCGAGCGCCTCCCATGTGCGGGCGGCCTCGGAGAGCGAGCGGTGGACGCGCAGCCGGTCGCGCTCGGCGTCGATCCATGCGCGCAGCCGGGGCCAGGCGGTGATGAGGGCTTCGTGGGCGAGGTCGACGGTGCCGTCGTCGAAGGTGATGAGGCGGGCGCGGACCAGGCGTTCCAGTACCACTCGGGTGTCGGCGGGGCTGCCGAAGTCGAGTTCCGCGTGCTCGGTGGGCCGACGCGTGTCAGGTGTGCCGTCACCGGGGGCAACGAGGCGGAGCAGGATACGGCGGGCCAACTTCGCCTGCGCCGCGGTGAGTTCGCCGTACACCTGCTCGGCCGTACGGACGACGGCGCCGTGCAGTTCGCCGGCTGCCTCATACGCACTCTCGGTCAGGACGCGGCCGCTGCGGTGGCGCCAGGTCTCCAGCAGGGCGTGCGACATCAGCGGCAGTCCGCCCGGGGCGTCCTCGACCTCGTCCAGGAGGCGGTCGGTCAGGGCGCGTTCGACGATCAGGCCGGCCGCGGCGGCCGGGCGGACGATGGCCTCCCGCAGCTCCGCGCGGCTCATCGGCCCGGCGAGCAGCGTGGCGTCCTGCAAAGCGGCGGTGAGGCCGGGGTGTTCGGCGCAGCGGCCGAGGAAGTCGGCCCGCACCGCGATGACGACGCGCAGCCGGCTGTCGGCGTCGGTGGCGGCGACGAGGCGGTCGATGAAGGTGTCCCGGTCGGCCGGGTCGGCGCCGAGGGTGTACAGCTCCTCGAACTGGTCGACGATCAGCCAGGTGTCGGCTTCGGTGCCGGGTACGGGCAGGAGCCGGTCGGCGTGTGCGCGCAGCGGGTCCGCACCCGGCGTGAGGATGCGTACGGCCGCGGGCGTGGTGTCACGGTCTCCGGCGCCTTCGCCGTCGCGCGGGGTGCGCAGCCGCGGGATCAACCCCGCGCGCAGCAGGGAGGACTTGCCACTGCCGGAGGGGCCGAAGACGGCGGTGAAGCGGTGCTTGCGGTTCAGCTCGATCAGCCGCTCCACGAGCTGGTCGCGGCCGAAGAACAGTTCGGCGTCGCCTGGTTCGAACCGGGTCAGGCCGCGGTACGGCGGCCGGGAGGTCTCGTCGTCGGCGGTCTCGGCGGCCAACTCGGCCGACGCCTCGCGCCAGCGCCGCTCCCACTCGATCACGTCGCCGCCGCACGCCTTGACGTAGGCGAGCGTCACCGCACGGGTGGGCAGCTGTTTCCCGGCCGCCGCCTGCGACAGGGTGGTCACCCCGTAGCGCGCCCGCTGGGCCATCGCCCGGTATGTGGGTCTCCCCGCGGACTCGCGCAGCGCGCGCAGTTCGGCGGCGAACCGCGGCACCGGTCCGGCCTCCGGATCCAGCTCGCCCTCGGTGCGCCCCGGTCCTGTTTGTGCCGACACGTGCCCGCTCTCCCCTCGTCCACCTTGTCGTCGACAAGCCATTACCCAGCGGGTCCACTCGGGCGCCCACGGTAGGGAGTTGCAGGGACGGCCGCAATCGAACTTCCGGGTATCGGCAGGCATGACACGGGAGTTCACTCGATCCTCACGCTTCCTCCCTACCAGCTCGTTCGGTTCGCGGGTTGTTCGGTGCCGGGAGAGGACCTGCCGAACAACGGCGTACGGCGGTCGACTGGCTGAGGGACGTGGCCAGGACGGGCCACGGCGCGGTCGGAGCCCCGCGAGGGGAGGGCTCGGACCGCCCCCTTGTCCGCAAGGCACGGCAGCTGAAGGGGAGTCATGTACGGACGACTTCGCGCCCGGCACCTCGCCGTGGGGTTCGGCGCGGCGGCACTCGCGGCGACGCTTACGGCGACCGCGGTGAGCGCCACCCCCGCCGCTCCGACGACCGCCGCCGAACGGTACGGCTGGGGCGCCCCGCTGCCCGAGTGGTCGGACGAGTTCGACTACGGCTCCGAGGCCGACCCCGCCATACCCGACCGCGACAAGTGGCGCCTGGCGGGCGGCGGCCCCGGCAAGTGCTGGCCCGGCCACAGCGACAACGGCCGCCGCTGCGACGTCAACACCCGGGTCGTCGGCGACGTACTGCGCATGACCGGCGAGGCGAACGGCGACACCGGCTGGCTCGCCTCGCCGTACGGCCGGCAGTACGGCCGGTGGGAGGCCCGCGTACGCTCCCGGGCCACCGCCCCCGACAACGGGCGGCAGTACCACCCGCTGCTGATTCTGTGGCCGGACTCGAACGAGCACCCCGAGGACGGCGAGTACGACTACCTGGAGAACGGCGCCCCGGGCGAGAGCTGCGCCGAGGCGTTCCTGCACTACCCGCACCCGGAGGGCGTGTCCGTGCAGCAGGAGTTCGCGCAGAAGTGCGGCGTGGACCTGTCGCAGTGGCACAACGTCGCCATCGAGTGGACCCCGGACCATCTGCGCGGCTTCATCGACGGCGAGGAGTGGTTCCGCTTCGCCGACGGAGCCAACGCGGACCGCGACTGCATCCAGTGCGCCCCGTCCATGCACCAGACCATCCAGCTCGACAACTTCCACGGGGACGACCTGCAGAGCGCCGTCTACGAAGTGGACTGGGCCCGGGTCTACGACCTGCCGCACGCCCCGGACGACAACGAAAGCGTGAGGTGATCCGCGATGCAGAGCTCTCCGTACCAGCCCGGTCAGGCTGTTGTGCCCGAGAAGGTGCGCATGCCCGGGGTCCTCATCTTCGTTCTCGTGATCGTCACCGCGCACGCGGTGGGCACTGTCTTCGGCGGCTGGGCGATCATCGAGGAGAACCAGAGCAAGCAGGAGCACGGGCAGGAGCTGCTCATGCCGATGGGCATGGCCTGGTTCGTGGCGCTGTTCTGCTGGGGGCTGGCGGCGCTCATGGTCGTCTGCGTCGTACTGGCTCGGGGGCGCCGCCCCTGGGTCCGCGTCGTGCTCATCGTGTGCCTGTCCTTCGTGGCGTTCGGGACGGTCCTCGGTTTCCTCGGCTCGCTGGCCTCCGGGGCGCCCAGCCTCGCGGTGTTCGTGATCGCCGGCATCGATGTGGCGGCCCTGTGGATGGTGTGCGGCGAGGCCGGCCGCCACTACTTCTCCGTACGCGGCCCGGCACCGACTTCGCTTCAGGGGTGATGGCCCATGGACTCCCCGACGTACGAACACGACCCGTACCGGCAGCCCCCCGAGCCGCCCAGGGCCCCGAGGCCGTGCGACCCGGTGGCGGTGGCACTCGGAAACGCCTCGCTGCTCGGCATCGGTTATCTGCTGCTGGGCCGCTGGAAGCCGGCCGCGTTCGCCGTGGTCGGCACGGGCTGGCTCCTCAACCTCACCGCATCCACCGCCGAGACCTGGTGCGAGATCCTGCTGCTCCTGTGGTGGGCGGCCGGCATCGCCCACGGCTGGTTCCTGGCACGCCGGCGCGCGGAGCAGGTCGTACGACGCGGGCAGTGCGCGGGCGCACTCGCCGTCACGGTCGCGGTGCTGCTGACCGCCGTGCTGCTGCGCGTCGACGCGTACGGAATCGAGGACCGCGTGAACGAGGCCCGTGAGGGCGGCGACTGCGAGACGGCCGTGGTCGCGCAGGGTGAGGTGTGGCGTAGCCGCCCTGGGTGGGTCGGCCGTCCCTGTCCACGCCGCCGTAGGTGAAGGTGTGTGTCTTCAGGCAGTACTGCTCATCGCCCTTTCGGCACTCGTCGCACTCGCGGCAGGAGTCGACCATGCAGCCGACACCGACCCGGTCGCCGACGGCGTGCTTGGTGACCTCCGAGCCGACCGCGGTGACGACTCCGGCGATCTCATGGCCGGGGGCGACGGGGTAGCTCACCGGCCCCCAGTCGCTGCGGGTGTGGTGGATGTCGGAGTGGCAGATACCGGTGTACTTGATCTCGATGAGGACATCGCGTGGGCCGACGTCACGGCGCTCGATGGTCATGGGGACGAGCGGTTCGGTCGCGGACGTCGCGCCGTAAGCGTTGATGGTGAACACGTTGTCTCCAGTCGTGGGGGTGCCCCTATCTGTTTCGTCAACCCCGGTGGGGTCGGCTTGTAGGGGTTGATCGTGGTTTTCGGGAACGTCCCGCGGATCGGGGTGTTCCCGGCGGATCGGGTGGCTGATGGGCAGCCCGGTGGCCGGCAGGGCCGGATTGGCCGTGCCGGTACGCGGGCGTGATGGGGCCTGGAGGGTAGGGCGGTGGAGTCGTCAGGCGGCGAGGTCGACGTCGCCCGGGGTGCGTGCTTCGTAGAGGGCCCCGGTGCGGATCATCGCGTGGATGACGTTCACGCGCTGGCGGGCCAGGCGGAGGATCGCCTGGGTGTGGGTCTTGCCGCGTGCGCGTTGCCGGTCGTAGTAGATCCGGGAGGACAGGTCGGCTTTGCAGCCGATCGCGGCGAACGCGGCCTGGAACAGGGCGCGTTTGAGGAGCCGGTTGCCGCGGTGGGGTGCGTGCTCGCCGCGGATGGAGGTGCCCGAGGACTTCGTGGCGGGCGCGAGTCCGGCATAGGAGGCGAGGTGCCCGGCGGTGGGGAAGCCGGTGCCGTCACCGATCGCGACGATCACGGCCGCCGTGGTCCTGACGCCCAGGCCGGGCAGGGACGTCAAGAGGTGGAAAAGAGGGAGGGCCTCCAGCAGGGCGGCGATCTCCTGCTCGGCCTGGCGGCGCTGGGTGTGGGCGGCGGCGAGCTGGGCGGCAAGTCCTGGCACGATCAGCGCGCTGGCCTCGGTGCCCGGAACGACCAGGGTCTGCTCGGCGAGCGCGTCGAAGATCTCTGCGGTCAGGTGGTGGGCCTTGCGCGAACCGTGCACCTTGAGCAGGGCCTCGCAGCGGGCCCGGCCCAGTTTCCTCAGTCTCGCCGGGGAGCCGTGGCGCTGAAGGAGGGCCTGGACATAGGGGTAGGCCAGGCGCGGGCCGAGCACACGCTCGAGAGAGGGGTGGATCTGGGAGAGCAGGCCGCGCAGCCGGTTGGTGGCGCGGTTGACCTCGCCGGCCAGGTCGTTGTCGTAGCCGGTGAGCATGGTCAGCTCGGCCAGCACCTCGTCGTCGCGGTCCACCGCGCGCAGTGTGTGCGGCATGGTGCGGGCGGTCTCGGCGATCACGAACGCGTCGCGGGCGTCGGTCTTGGCCTCGCCCGGGTGCAGATCGGCGGCCCGCCGCATCGACAGCCCGGGCAGGTAGGCCACCCGGCAGCCGGCCGCGCGGGCCACCGTCAACGGCAGCGCGCCGATGTTGGCGACCTGGTCCACGATCACCAGAACGGTGCCGAACTTCGCCACCAGCTTGGTGAACAGCTCCAGCAGTCTCGGCTCGGTGTTGGGCAGCCGCTTGTCGTGCACGGTTCTGCCGTCCGCGGTCCGGCCGTGGGCGTGGTGGAACTCCTTGCCCAGGTCCAGGCCGAGGAAGAGATCTATCGCGGTCGTGTCGACCATGTGCGCGTGCCCCTCGCCACTCGTCTCCTCAGCTCCCGGCCGTCCCTGCGGCACCACACGCCGGCAACCACGTTACGCAGACATGCCGCCCGTGAAGCGGCCCGGCATTGCGCCGGACCAGGCGGTCGTCAGGCCCCTCATCAGCGGTCAAGCGGTGCCCCGAAGCCCGGCGGCAACACCCCCCAGGTCATCCGTACGACAGGGGGCACACAGCCATACCGGACCCGGGGGCCAGGCGCCCCATTGCGGGGCCACGAAAAAGGTAACGGGGTGTGCGTGGTTCCTCGACGGCTCCGTGGCCGTTGAAGCTGTGGGTCAGGAGCCGTGCGGGCGCGGCACGAGCCGGATGGTCGTGGAGCTCGCCTCGGGGCTTGTGATGGCCTGGATGATGTAGGCGGCGTAGTGGCCGTACTTGGCGCGGTAGGCGGCGTCGACGGCGTCGTTGACCTCGTCGTCGGCGGCGTCGACGAAGGTGACGTCCCTGGTCACTCCGCCGGCCAGGATGCGGCCCTCCTGGCGTACGCGGGTGCCGCGGTACCAGTCGGAGCCGGGGCCGTTGACCGAGCGGACGTAGATGTCGTCGCCGAGGCGTACGACCCAGATGGTCCGTCGGCTGCTGAGCCCGCCGTCGCGCCGTAGTGACGCGATCTGCAGTTCCTCGGCATGTCCGACGCGGTCGAGTTCGTCGTCCGTCCAAGCCGTCGTGGTGGTCATGGCTTCGCCTCTTTCTCGGGGTCTTTCTCAGGTGCGGCGGGCGCGGCCGTCGCGGCGGTGGGGGCGGGCCTGAGCAGCAGGCTCGTGATCGTGGTCGCGGCTTGTGGAACGAGGTGGCTCGGCGGCCATCGGCGGATGAGTGATCCGTGATCCACCCTGCGCCCGGAGCGCGCGAGGTGGCAGGCCGCGTTGTGCCGGGGAGTGGCGTTCGGGGGTGTGACAGGGCCCCTCTCCGCGCGTCAGCCCAGCTCATGGCCCCATCACGCCCGGCCTGCCACACTGGGCACATGGCACGCGAGCGGCAGAACGGCAACGCCGGCACCGAACTGGGAACCTTCCTGCGGGCCCACCGCGCGCAGGTCACCCCCGAAGAGGCCGGACTGCCCACCGGCCCCGGACTGCGGCGCACCCCCGGGCTACGCCGGGAGGAGCTGGCCACGCTCGCCGGGGTCAGCGTCGACTACTACATCCGTCTGGAACGCGGCAAGGAGACCAACCCCAGCCCCTCGGTCGTCGACGCCCTCGCCCGGGCCCTGCGCCTGCACCCGGCCGAGCACACGCACCTGCGCGAGCTCGTCGCCCTGGCTGTGGGCAGCGCCCCCGTGGAGTCCGGCTCCCTGTCCACCCGGGCTGTCCCGGCCGGGGCCGAGCTGATGCTGGAGAGCCTCCGGCCCTTCCCGGCGTACGTGATCAGCCGCACCATGGACATCCTCGCCTGCAACCCGAGCGGACTGCGCCTGTTCGCCGGCATGGCGGACTGGCCGCCGGACAAGCGCAACCTGGTGCGCTACGTCTTCCTCCATCCCAACGCGACCACGCTGTTCGACGACTGGGACGAGCAGCTGCGCGCCGTCGTCGGCCGCCTGCGCGCGCTGTACAGCCTGGAGCCCGACGCCCCGGACCTGGCCGAACTCGTCGACGAACTCCTCAAGAAGAGCCCGGAGTTCACCGACCTGTGGGAGCGGTACGACGTGCGCTGGCACACCCATGGCAGCAAGACGTTCCACCACCCCGCGGTCGGCGACCTCACTCCCGGCTACCAGTCCATGCAGCTCGAAGGCACCCAGGGGCAGCGGTTCATCGCCTACTACGCCGAACCCGGCACCCCCGATCACGACAAGCTGGTCCTCCTCGACATGTCGGGGGTCGAGCGGACGGTGGCATCCTCGGTCGAGGGCGGACGCTGACGGCCGCTCACCTGTCAGGGCTGGATGAGCACTTTGAGCGCCTCGCGGTCGGCCATCGCCCGGTAGCCCTCCGGAACGGCGTCGAAGCCGACCGTGCGGTTGAACACCCGGCCCGGCTCGACCTTCCCCTCCAGTACGTCCGGGAGAAGTTCCTCGATGTAGGCCCGGGCCGGAGCGGCGCCACCGGTGACGGTGACGTTCTTCATGATCGTGTCCATGCCGAGCGGGACGGCGGTGTACTGCGGCACGCCGAGGCGGCTGATGGCACCGCCGTCGCGGACGATGCCGAGGGCGGTGTGCATCGACTGCTCGGCGCCGACGGCCTCCACGACCGCGTGCGTGCCGTCGCCGCCGGTCAGCTCCCGTACGCGCTCGATGCCTTCCTCGCCGCGCTCGGAGACGACGTCGGTGGCGCCGAACTCGCGGCCGAGGTCGGTGCGGTCCTTGTGCCGGCCCATGAGGATGGTCTGCTCGGCGCCGAGCCGCTGGGCGGCCAGTACGGCGCACAGGCCGACCGCTCCGTCGCCGATCACCGTCACCGATTTCCCCGGGCCGACCCGGGAGGTCACCACGCCGTGGTGGCCGGTGCAGTACACGTCGGAGAGCGTGAGCAGGGAGGGCAGCAGCGCGGAGTCCGCACCGACGGGCAGTTTCACCAGTGTGCCCTCGGCCTGCGGCACGCGCACGGCCTCGCCCTGGCCGCCGTCCACGCCGTCCAGGCCCCACTGGCCGCCGTGGCGGCAGGAGGTGTGCAGACCCTCGCGGCAGAAGTCGCAGGTGTTGTCGGCCCACACGAACGGCGCCACCACCAGGTCACCGCGGTCGAGTCCGGACACCTCCGAGCCGACGTCCTCGACCACGCCCAGGAACTCGTGTCCCATACGGCGCCCCGTGGGGGTGGCGGGCATCTGGGCGTACGGCCACAGGTCGCTGCCGCAGATGCAGGAGGCCGCCACGCGGACGACGGCGTCGGTGGGGTTCTGGATCTTCGGGTCGGGGACGTTCTCGACGCGGACGTCGCCGGCGCTGTACATCACTGTTGCTCGCATGAGGTCTCTCCTGGTGCTCAGTAGTGACGGGCGGGTCAGCGGTTGGACAGCTGCATGGCCGCCTCGTCCAGGCGCTCACCGGTGGCAGGGGTGAGCCTGTTCAGCTTCTCGATCTGCTCGGCGGTCAGCTCGACCGCGTCGGCGGCGGCGTTGTCCTCCAGGTGGACGACCCGCTTGGTGCCCGGGATCGGGGCGATGTCGTCGCCCTGGGCCAGCAGCCAGGCCAGGGCCACCTGCGCCGGCGTGGCGCCGGCCTCGTCGGCGACGGCCTTGACCTCGTCGGCGATGCGCAGGTTCTTCTCGAAGTTGCCCGGGGTGAAGCGCGGGTTGTTCTTGCGGAAGTCGTCGTCGTCGAACCATTCGGTCGAGCGGATCGCGCCGGTCAGGAAGCCGTGGCCGAGCGGCGACCAGGGCACGAACCCGATGCCCAGCTCCCGGGTCGTCGGCAGGATCTCGTCCTCCGGCTCGCGCGACCACAGGGAGTACTCCGTCTGCAGCGCGGTCACAGGGTGGACGGCGTGGGCGCGGCGGATCGTGGCGGGCGCGGCCTCGGACAGCCCGATGTGCCGGATCTTGCCTTCGCCGACCAGCTCGGCGAGTGCTCCGACGGTCTCCTCGATGGGAACCTCGGGGTCGACGCGGTGCTGGTAGTACAGGTCGATGTAGTCGGTGCCGAGCCGCTTGAGGGAGCCCTCGACGGCGATGCGGATGCCGGCCGGGCTGCTGTCGAGGTTGCCCTCGCGGCCCGTGTGCGAGACGAAGCCGAACTTCGTGGCCAGGACGACCTGGTCGCGGCGGCCCTTGAGGGCCTTGCCGACCAGCACCTCGTTGGTGAAAGGCCCGTACACCTCGGCAGTGTCGATGTGGGTGATGCCCAGGTCGAGGGCCCGGTGGATGGTGCGGATTCCCTCGGCCTCGTCGGTGTCCTTGCCGGTGTAGAACGCGTTCATGGGCATCGCGCCCAGACCGATGCGGGAGACGTCCAGCTCGCCGAGCTTGATGTGCTTCATGGGTGGTGCTCCGTTCGAAGGTGGCGGTGCGGGGTGCCGGCTTCGGGCTCAGCTCCCGGCCGATGGGGTGAGCGGCCGACGCCGGTGGACCACTGCGCGGCCGGGGTGGCCCGGGGCGGGGAAACGGCGCTTCCCGCCTCCTCCACTCTTCGCCGCTGAGGCCTGCGGTGGCAGGCCGTGCTGTGCCGGGGAGTGCCGTTCGAGGGAGTGACAGGGCCCCCCAGACACCTCCCGCGCAGGTCACGGCCTGGTGACACTGGATGACATGAATCGTGAGCACACCGTCGACGGCGGCACCGAGCTCGGGCGCTTCCTGCGCGCCCGCCGAGCCCAGGTGACCCCCGCCGAGGCCGGGCTCGCGGCCGGCTCCGGGGTGCGGCGCACGCCGGGGCTGCGCCGCGAGGAACTGGCCACACTCGCCGGAATCAGCGTCGACTACTACACCCGCCTCGAACGCGGCAAGGAGACCCGCCCCAGCCCGTCCGTCGTCGACTCCCTCGCCCGCGTCCTGCGCCTGGAGGAGGGCGAGCACGAGCATCTGCGCAGCCTGGCGGCCCGCGCCGCCCGCAGCATCCCCGAACCGCCGGCCGCCCCGTCACGAACGGTGCGCCCCGGCGTGAAGCTGCTGCTCGAGGGCATGCGCCCGTACCCCGCCCATGTGGTCAGCCGCACCAACGACCTGCTCGCCCACAATCCGAGCGGGCTGCGCCTGCTCGCGGGTATCGAGGACTGGCCCGCCAAGGACCGCAACGTCGCGCGCTACGTCTTCCTCCACCCCGCCGCCCGCGACCTGTTCGACGACTGGCACAACCAGGTCCGCGGCTGCGTCGCCCGGCTCAGGGCACTCGCGGGCACCGACCCCGACGCCCCCGACCTGACCCGGCTCGCCGGTGAACTCCTCCTCAAGAGCCCCGACTTCGCCCGCCTGTGGGAACGCTACGACGTCAAGGGCCACAGCCACGGCCGCAAGACCTTCCACCACCCCGAGGTCGGCGACCTCACCCTCGGCTACCAGTCCATGGAGCTGGACGGCACCCCCGGCCACCGTCTGATCACGTACTACGCCGAGCGGGACACACCCGAGTACGACGCCCTGGTCCTCCTCGACATGCTCGGCTCCCAGCCCTCACCGGCCAGGCCGACGCAGACGGAACGCCCGTCGCCCACGACCCGGGACGATGCCACCGATCGAAGCGCTTCGACGCCACCGCTGCCCTAACGACCTCTCCATACTTTGCTGACCTGTTGACATGCCACAGGCCCGCATGCGAACTTTCGAAGCGCTTAAACAGTTCAGTTCGACCCGTGCGGCCCGCCTCGGTGTTCACTCCCCCGACCACACCCTTCAGGACGGACATGGCGTTCTTCGACAATCCCGTGATCCCCGGCTTCAGCCCGGACCCGAGCATCTGCCGGGCCGGTGACGACTACTACGTCGCGACATCCAGCTTCGAGTACGTACCGGGGGTGCCGATCTGGCACAGCCGTGACCTGGTGCACTGGCGGCTGATCGGCCACGCCCTGGACCGGCCCTCGCAGCTGGAGCTGCCTGACACGGCCCCGTCCTCCACGGGAGTGTACGCACCCACACTGCGGTACCACGACGGCCGGTTCTGGCTGATCACGACCGTGGTCGCCGGGGCGGGCAACATCCTGGTGACCGCCGAGGACCCCGCGGGACCGTGGTCGGACCCGGTGCCGATCGGCGTACCCGGCATCGACCCCGACCTGGCCTGGGAAGAGGACGGGACGTGTTGGTGCGTGTTCTCGTCGGACGGCATCCGCGGGGTCCGCATCGACCCGAAGTCCGGCGAACTGCTCGGCGAGCCGGTGCCGATGTGGTCGGGCAGCGGGCTGCAGTATCCCGAGGGCCCGCACCTGTACCGGGTCGGCGACTGGTGGTACCTGCTGCTGTCGGAGGGCGGCACGGAACGCGGGCATGCCCTGTCGCTGGCCCGGGCCCGCGCCCTGCCCGGGCCGTTCGAACCCCACCCCACCAACCCGGTGCTGTCCCACCGCAGTACCAACCACCCGGTGCAGAACACCGGCCACGGCGACCTGGTGCAGGCGCACGACGGCACGTGGTGGATGGTGCTGCTCGGCACCAGGCCCCGCGGCGACACACCGATGTACCACGGCATGGGCCGGGAGACGTTCCTGGCACCCGTGCGATGGGAGGACGAGTGGCCCTTGCCCGGCCCGCTGGAGTTGCGTGCGCAGGCCCCGGCACTGGCGCCGCACCCCTGGCCCCAGGAGCCGGACCGGGACGACTTCGACTCCCCCGCCCTCGCGCCGTGCTGGGTGTCGCTCCGACGCCACGATCCGGAGGCCGCCCGTCTCGACGAACGGCCCGGCCACCTGGTGCTGCACGCCCGCGGGGACAGCCTGGACAGGCCCGGCGCACTCTTCGTGGGGCGGCGCCAGCGCGATGCCGACTGCACCGCGCGCACAGTGGCCGACGTCGCCGAAGGCGGTCGGGGCGGGCTCACGGTACGGCTGGACGAGGCACACCACTACGAGGTGGAGGTGGGAGACGGCATGGTCCGCGCGGTCGCCAGGATCGGCCCGCTGCGCCACGCCATCGCCGAACAAGCCGTACCGTCCGGCCCGTTGACCCTGCGGATCGACGTCACAACCTCCGACATCCTGCCGCCCACGGTCACAGCCCGGGGCACGGGCCCCGACGCGACTCCCCCGCCCGGCCTCCGGGTCGGCGGCCCCGACACCCTCCGCCTGGGCTACGAGACGGACAGCGGGGACTTCGAGATCCTCGCCGAACTCGACGGCCGTTACCTCACCACCGAGGTCGCCGGCGGCTTCACCGGCCGGGTCTTCGGCATGTACGCCACGCGAGGCAGCGTGGCCTTCGACTGGTTCGAGTTGCGGTCCGCCTGACCGCCGGTGCCGCCGCCCGTCGGCCGGCGGCACTCACCCTTGCGATCGCCCTGCCCCCACTGGCGCCGGTTCCGCGTAACTCGACGCCGTAGCCGCCCTGTTCAGCCTCGCTGAACAGGGCTTTCATTCGGGCCTTGCCTCCGGTGGCCCCGGGATCGTGAACGGCCGCTGGGGGAGGCTTCACTGTTCAGAGCGTGGTGCCCGTCTTCTGTGCCAATACCTGAAGGAGACGGTCCTGGAACGCCTCGTCGTGGACTGCGCGGTGCGGCTGCAGTCTCTGGCGGTGGTACCAGTATCCGCCGGTGGTCAGGGCCTCGGGTTCGTCGCTGGAGGCGAGCCACTCCTGCGTCTGATGGCCGAGCTCGAGATCGTCCGGTGCGCTCGGGCCGCCCATCTTCGTCGGCACCCAGCCCGGATCCACGGCGTTGCTCAGCACCTCGGGGCGCAGGCGGGCCACCGCGGCCGCGAGCGTCGTGACGAACAGCTTGCTGTCGGCGTACGAGCCCGCGCTCCGCCCCCGCCAGTCGATGCCGTCGAGCGAGGGCCGGCCGCCGAAGTGCGAGCTGCTGCTGAGGTACACCAGGCGCCGCGGGCCGCGGAGCATGGCCGTGAGCAGGTACGGGGCGATGATGTTGACCGGCATGACCGCCGGTCCGCTCCAGACGCCGGCGTTGTGGATGACCGCGTCGAGCGGTTCGGCGTCGTTCAGTTCGGCGGCGATGCGCCGTACGGCGTCACGGTCCATGAAGTCGCCGACCACGAGGTGCGCCCCACGGTCGGCCAGCGGGTCGAGGCCCGCTGCGCGCTCCCGGTTGCGGGCGTGCACCACCACGTCGTGTCCCGCGGACAGCAGCGCATCCGCCGCAGCGCGTCCAAGGCCGTCCGCGGAACCGGTCACCAGGATCCGACTCACGGTCGCACCGCCTCTCGTACGCGTGACGTCCGGGCAGACGCCACGACTGGGAGCGTGAGAGCCGCGCCGGCACCGTGCGTGAATGGTCCTCGCATGGGAGTGCTTCCTTCCGTTCGGGTCGCCCGCCCGGTTTGTTCGGGGTGCCAAGCCGCTGTGCGGCCCGCCGCCAGAGAGGGGCCCTGGCGGCTCCTCCCCCGGTGTTCAGGCTACGAAGACCTGCTTCGCGGTCGTGATCGCCGTCATGGCCTTGGGCCAGCCGGCGTAGAAGGCGAGGTGGGTGATCGCCTCGATGAGATCGTCGGCCCCTGAGCTCGACGAGGCGTCGAGCGCCCTACCAGCTCCGGCAGTTGCCGTACTGTTCGCGCTCGACGCCTCGAGGACGACCCTCACTCAGGGCGAGGTGCCGCTCGTACGCGATGTCTGCACCGCATCGCACGAGGGCATTGACACGGCTCAAGAGGAGACAGGCCCGCCCTTGGCTACCGGCATCGAGCGAGGGCGTCCCCGGTGGCGCGACCGTCAGGACGGTTTGGTTGTCAGTGATGAGCCACTCGGCGTCGACGCGGACCAGCTGCCAGTCGTAGTAGCCGGTGAACTCGGGTACGGGCGGACCACCTTGGGCCGGCGATGGTCCAGACGACGAATTGCGCGTGCAGCGTTACTCGGTCGCCGCTGAGCGTCACTATGTGATCGAACGTGGTGTGGTGCGCCCAAGCCCCCGGTTTGTGTTCCGGCAGAAGCGTGTTCAGCGAGGTCTGAATCTCCGCCCTGCCGGCGAAGGTCGCGATCTCCTGAGGAGTTCCACCACTGTTGTGGTAGACGAGCCGCTCCCTGCCGTCCGTCGTGTACAGGGACGTCAAAGCGTCGCCGTCCCGGCTGTCCACCGCGCCGACGTACCTGGCCATGACCTCCTGGACCGCCCTCGTCGGCGGTGTTGTTGCCGACCCAGCCCGTGCGTTCGCCGAGGACTGCGAGGACGAGGTCGGCGTCGGCCACGGCGGCCCGCACGGCGTCGGCGTCGGCGTCGAGGGAGCCGTCCTTCTCGAACCGGCCCAGCGACACGTACTCGATCTTCGCGTCCAGATCTCGGAGTGCGTCCAGGACGGTGGGGGCCTCGGGGTGCAGGTCGCGGGCCACGGCCACGTCGACGACCTTCTCGTCCAGGCGCCCAGCGGCCACCTCGTCCACCAGGGACGCGTAATCGATGAATCCCGACGGCCGTCCCGGACCGGGGTTCAGCTCACGGTCCCGGCGATGCCGCCGGGGTCATGGCCGATGTCAGCCGTCGACGTCCTCACGGAGGACCAGGTCGAGCAGCCCGGGGAAGCGCGCGTCGAACTCCTCGCGGCGCAGCCGATTGACCCGCCTGGGCCCCTCGTCACGCTGCTCGACCAGGCCGGCGCCGCGCAGGACCGAGAAGTGGTGACTGAGTGCGGCTTTGCCGACCGGTACGTCGAAGCTGCCACAGCTGCGCGTCCAGACGGCGGAGCCTGCCAACTCGCGGACCAGCTGGATGCGCACGGGGTCGGCGAGCGCGGACAGCGCGGTGAGGACGGACACGTCCTCGGGATGCGTGTGCACCGGCGCCGCGCGGTGACTGCCGCCTGCACCCTGGTTCGACATGCCCCTCTCCCCCGTCCTGCGCACCCTCGCCGGGCCCCTCGCGAAGTGTCCCAGCCGCTTGCCGAGTGTTCGACGGATATCTTACAGTCCCAGTGTTCGCTTTCCATTGAACACTCGTCGAAGGGTGCGTTCCACTGATGCGTGCAGTCGAATTCCGGGAGTACGGCGCCCCCGAGGTGTTGAGGATCGTGCAGGCCGAGACCCCCGAACCCGGGCCGAGCCAGGTGACCATCGACGCCGCCTATGTGGGCGTGAACTTCGCCGACCTCAAGGCCCGCGCCGAGGGCTACCGGGTGGAATCGCTGCCCTTCCGCCCGGGCCTGGAGGTCTCCGGACGGATCCGGGCCGTCGGCCCCGACGTCGAGGGGCTGCGCCCAGGGCAGGAAGTCGCGGCCCTCGTCAACAGCGGAGCCTACGCGGAGGTGGTCGTCGCCGAGACCGCCACCGTCTTCCCGCTCCCCGAGGGCCTGGACCTGCGGACCGCAGCCACCCTCCCCACCGTGGTACCGACCGCGCACGCCCTGCTCCACGAGGTCGGCCGGCTGCGCACCGGAGAGAGCGTGCTGGTGCACGGGGCCGCGGGAGGCATCGGCACGGTGGCCGGACAGCTGGCCCGAGCGGCGGGAGCCGGAGCCTTGTACGGCGTGGTCTCGTCCGCATCCAAGGCCGAGCACGCCCTCAAGCACGGCTACGACGAGGTGTTCACCGCCGACTCGTTCCCCGACGACGTCCGCCGCGCCACCGGCGGCAGGGGCGTCGACCTGGTCCTCGACCCGGTGGGCGGCGACACCCTGCGCCGCGGCCTCGACGTGCTGGCGGTCTTCGGGCGCCTGGTGTCCTTCGGTAACGCGAGCGGGGCAGCGCCGTGGCACGTCGGACAGCCCGAGCTCTACACCCAGGGCCGTTCGGTCGCGGGCTTCTCCATCCTGGCTCTCGCACAGTCCGCGCCCGAGGCGCTGCGCTCGCTCGCCGAGCGCGCCTTCCGCAAGGTCACCGACGGCACCGTGAGCCTTCCGGTCACCGCGGAGTTCCCGCTGCGGGACGCGGCCGAGGCCCACCGGCTGATGGGCGGGCGCACGTCGACGGGCAAGTTGCTGCTGCGGGTGGCCGACTGACGCGCTCCCAGGACTTGAATGCTCCCCTTCCCTGAAGGGAGGGGGGATTTCTGGCTCAGGCTGCCTTCCGGAGCGGCGCTCCGGGTGGTCTTACGCCCTCGGCACCAGCCGGGTTCAGACCTGCCCGGACGAGCATCACGCGGGCGGAGTTCTTGTCCCTGGGGGAGGCGGCTCCGCACGCGGTGCGGGTGTAGGTGCGTTCCGACAGCGGCAGTGCGTGCTTGGTTCTCGCTCCGCACGATGCGCAGTCCATGGTGGTGTGCGCGGGGTGTACGAGGCGGACGTCCCGTGCGTGCTTACGGCCCATCTCCAGCAAGGCCTTCTTGGTGGCGCCGATCGCGGCGTCGGCCGCCTTGCGCGCCATCGACGTCCTGGAGAGGAACTTCGGACGGAAGTCCTCCACCGCGATGGCGTCGTGGTCGCGCACCACCCGCTTGGCCCACTTGCGGCCGGTGTCCTGCCGCTGCCGGGCGACCTTCTTGTGTGCCTTGGCGCGGGACCTGCCGAAGTCCCGGATGGTCTGCTGCTGCGGCACCGAACTGCCCTCGCGCAGCCACGGCGTACGCTCGCGGGCCTCGGTCAGCATCTTGTCGAGCCGGGCCGGGCCGCACGTCAACTTGTCCTCGGGATGCGCCGTGTTGTGCGCGTGCACGGCCCTGGACTTGGCCACACACTCGTTCCACACCCACCGGCAGGTCCCACTCCGCCAGTAACCGCGCGCGGGCGGTCGACGACACGCGCAGCCGGTACGTGTACCGGGCATGCCCGCCCTCCCC
The DNA here is from genome assembly GCF_046267975.1 of Streptomyces flavusporus. NCBI lineage: Bacteria > Bacillati > Actinomycetota > Actinomycetes > Kitasatosporales > Streptomycetaceae > Streptomyces > Streptomyces flavusporus. Next base: position 841,395 of record NZ_CP176503.1, read on the forward strand.
GACCTCCCTCACCACCGGCACGAGACCACCCCCCTCCCCCGCCCCGCCCGCTCTTCCCCGCGTCCATGACGAGACCGTACGTGCGACACCCGCACACCCGTACCCCCATCACGCCACAGCCACCACAACCAGCGAACACGAGCACACGCGTTCGCCTGCCCGGCCCCATCGGCGGCAATGCGGGCGCTCCGCGCCCCAGGAGACCATCTGGCCAGCGACCATCCCCATTACTGGGAGGACCGCGGGGCGACCTACCACGGCCGGTACAGCACCTGGGAGTTCTTCCGTGGCCAGGAGGGCGCCCCGTGGAAGGGGGACTCGCCGATCCGCCCATGCCCGAGGAGGACGTCAAGGAGCTGCGGCTGGAGGGCTACCGGCAGGACTGGGTGAACCGGCTGTACATGCAGACGGAGGACCGCCACCCCCAGACCCTCACCTTCGACGCGGGCCTGGACTTCATCCGCACCAACCACGCCCAGGACCGCTGGTTCGTGCAGATCGAGACCTTCGACCCGCACGAACCGTTCTTCAGCCACAAGCAGTACAAGGCCCTCTACCCGGAGGACTACGACGGTCCGCACTTCGACTGGCCCGACTACCGGCAGGTCACCGAGACCGACGCGCAGGTCCAGCACGCCCGCCGCGAGTACGCCGCACTGCTGTCCATGTGCGACAGGTCGCTGGGCCGCGTCCTCGACGCGATGGACGAACACGACCTGTGGCAGGACACACTGCTGGTCGTCTGCACCGACCACGGTCTGCTGCTCGGCGAGAAGGACTGGTGGGGCAAGTCGGTGCAGCCCTGGTACAACGAACTGGTCCACCTCCCGCTGTTCGTCTGAGACCCCCGGGCAGGCGTCGCCGGAGAGCGTCGCGATGCGCCCCGCCGAGCCAGTACGAGCGCCTGGGCCTGCCCGCCGACGGGCCGGTGACTACCGCTCACCTCCTGGTGCGCGAGCAACGCCACCAGGCCGAACAGGCCGCCGAGCCGCTCCCCCGGCCGGAGGACTTTCCCGCGGGCCGCTTCTCCCTGCGCACCCAGATCTCGGCCCTGGTCTCCGCCCCCAAGGCCGTCGAGGTCCTGCGCATGCACGCCCCCACCCTCGTCGACACCGAACTCCTCCAGACGATCGGCTCGACGTCCCTGATCTCCCCCGCCGCGCTGTCCGGCGGCATGTTCCCCACGAAAACGCTGCACGTGCTCGCGCAGGAACTTTCGGCGCTGCGAGGGACACCCCGACGCGATATCGAGGCCGGCGAACTGGACATCTCGTCCGTTCGGTCAGGCGGCGTGGCGGCCGACGGCCTGGACGAGGTGGTCGACGTCCTGCTCCGTGGTCGCAAAGGAGGTGACGAAGCGGACGACGCCCGGCTCCCAGCGGTCGTGGTAGAAGACGTAACCGTCGGCCAGGAGTCCCTCGATGACCTGCTGGGGCAGGCGGCAGAAAAGAATGTTGGCGTCGGCGGCGCCGAGCAGACCGACCTCGGGTATCGCCTTCAGGCCCTCCTGGAGGCGGGCGGCCATGGCGCCCGCGTGGGCGGCGTTGCGCAGCCACAGGTCGTCGGTGAGGTACGCGTCGAGCTGGGCGGCGTGAAAGCGCATCTTGGAGGCGAGCTGACCGGCGCGCTTGGCGCGGAAGGCCAGTTCGGCAGAGCGGGAGCGGTCGAAGACCACGATCGCGTCGGCGGTCATCGTGCCGTTCTTGGTGGCGCCGAAGGACAGCAGGTCGACACCGGCCCGCCAGGTCAGCTCGGCGGGAGTGCAGCCGAGGGAGGCGACGGCTCCGGCGAAACGCGCGCCGTCCATGTGCAGGCGCAGGCCCGCCTCCTTGGCGATGGTGCCGAGGGTGCGGATCTCATCGAGGGTGTAGACGGCACCGCTCTCGGTGGCCTGGGTGATGCTCACCACGGAGGGCTCCACGCTGTGCACGTCCCCGGCCTTGTGCCGCACGGCTGCCCGCAGCTCGTCGGGGTCGATCTTGGCATCATCGCCCCCGAGCGGGACGAGCTTGGCGCCGGCGGTGTAGAACTCGGGCGCGCCGCACTCGTCGTTGTTGATGTGGCTGTCGCGGTGGCACAGCACGCTGCCCCAGGGCGGGGTCAGGGCCGCCAGGCTCAGGGCGTTGGCTGCGGAGCCGGTGGAGACGAGCAGCACGTCGACGTCGTGCTCGAAGATCTCGCTCATGCGGCGCCGGACATCGGCGGTGATGCTGTCGGCGCCGTACGGCTGGGCCTGGCCGGCGGTCGCCCGGGTCACGGCGTCGACGATCTCCGGGGAGGCGCCGGCGGTGTTGTCGCTGCTGAAAATGCGTGCCGTGGGAGTCGTGGTGCTCATGGTCGGGGTCCTTGCTGTGGGTCGGTTCGGCGTCGGGCAGGTCAGGTTTCGCGGCGGGGATCCGGTCCTGCGGAGCCTGTGGCCGCCGGTGCCGGGTCCGCCGCTCGGATGAGCTGGCGCAGGGCGCCGTAGTAGACCTCGTGGTCGGTCACGGCGGGCACGACCTCGCCCAGGCTGCCGGTCAGTGCCGGGAAGTTCTCCGGGTCGAGTGCGGCCAGCGCGGTGCGGGTGGCCGCCTGTGCGGCCTTGGGATCGCGGTGGTCGACGAAGCCGGCGCTGCCGAGGGTGAGCAGGTACATCCGCCGGTACGCGGTGATCGCCTCCTCGGGAGTCATTCCGGCGGCGAGGCTGTCGGCGAGCTGCGGCTCGACCAGGCGGGCCAGCAGGTTCGGGCCGAGCCAGGGCCGCGTGCCGCGCAGGGCGAGCAGTCCCGGATGCGCCGCCAGCAGCCGGTAGAACGCGGTGAACCGGGTCTCGGTGGCGGTGGCCCAGTCGGTGTCCGGCTCGGTCTTGGGCAGCTGGGCGGCCAGGTGGTCGAGGCACAGGTCCAGCAACCCGGCCAGGTCGACGCAACGGCGCTGCAGCGAGGCGAGGGAAATGTCCAGTCGCGATGCCAGCGCACGGAACGTCAGAGCCTCGGGGCCGCCTTCATCGACGAGAAGGAGGGCGGTTTCGGCGATGCGGTCCGGGGTCGCGCGGTCCAGTGAAGGAGAGTGACGGGGCATGCGAGTCATCGTACGGTACAGCGTATCGCTCGTCACCCAGAGAGACTCGTTGTCGTACTGCTCGATCCGGAGCCCGCCGCGGACCAGCACGCGGCCGTCCGGGACGCGACGGCCACCTGTCCCGCCGCCATCGCTCTCATCGACGGATGAAGCACTGACCGCCCCCGCGGGTCTCGCGGCAGGGCACATCCTGGCAGCTTCCGTACATGCCCTACCCCTCCGCCCTATGCGCGGATCGCCACCGGCCGGCAATTCAGACCCTTCACCCACACCCTTCACCTGGGACGACCCGCCGAGCGACAGCATCGACACACCTCCGGCACTTGCTAACCGGATAGCTGTCCGGTACGTTTTTCGCTACAGCGGACAAGCGTCCGCTTAGGTGTCACGTTACGCCACGGACACGGTCGGCGGTAACGGAACGCTCCCCCGCACCTGCCCACACACACGGAAGGTTCCCTTGCCATGAATCTGCTCATCCTTGGTGCGACCGGCCCCACCGGTCGCCACGTCGTCGACCTGGCCCTCCGGGCCGGCGACACGGTCACAGTCCTGGCCCGCAGGCCGGAGGCGCTGGACGACCTGGCAGACCAGGTCAACGTTGTCGCCGGAGACGCCACCTCGCACAACGATGTCGCGAAGGCCATGATCGGGCAGGACGTCGTCGTCTCGGCCCTCGGCAGGAGCACATCGGTGCGCGCCGACGACCTGTTCACCCGCGCCGCAGCGGCCATGATCGGCGCGGCCAAGGAAAAGGGCGTGTCCCGCCTGGTATGGCTGTCCTCGTTCGGCGTGGGTGACACCTACCGGTCGGCGAGCGCCGCGCAGAAGGTCATGTACAGCACGTTCCTGCGGAACATCTATGCGAACAAGGAGATCTCCGAGAAGGCGATCCGCTCCAGCGGCCTGGACTGGACGCTGGTCTACCCGACCATGCTCACCAAGGGTCCCGCCAAGGGCAGCTACCTCGTCGGCGAGCGTCTCCCGATGAAGGGCAACCCGACGATCAGCCGCGCGGACGTCGCCGACTTCATGTACAAGGCGGCCCACAGCCCCGAGTGGATCCATCGCGACGCCGTCATCACGGACTGACGACGAGTCACGATCCGCCCATCTCGCACGACTTCCCCGCTCCGCGGCGACCTTCCGAACGGACCGACAATGAGCCCTGATTCCCCCACCTCACACGACTTCCTGCTCGGCGGCGACCTTCCGATCAACCGCATCGGCTTCGGGGCCATGCGGCTGTCCACCAACGGCTTCACCGGCCCGGCCCACGACCCCGAAACCGGTCGCGCCGTCCTGCGCCGCGCCGTCGAGCTCGGCGTCAACCACATCGACACCGCCTCCTTCTACGCCAGCGACGACGGCGCCGTCAGCGCCAACGCGCTGATCCGTGAGGCCCTTCACCCGTACCCGGCCGACCTGGTCCTCGCCACCAAGGTCGGCCCGTGGCACACCCCCGACGGCGGGCTGCAGCAGACCACCGATCCCGCCGCCCTGCGGCCGATGGTCGAGGCGAACCTCGAAACCCTCGGCGTCGAGCGTCTCGACCTCGTCTACCTGCGCATCGGCATGCTGGAGCCGCCACACGGCCAGTCCGTCGCGGCACAGTTCGAAACACTCGCCGCGATGCGCGAAGAGGGCCTGATCCGCCACCTCGGTCTCAGCAACGTCGACACCGGCCACCTCGCCGAGGCCCGTGCCATCGCGCCCGTCGCGGCCGTACAGAACCACTTCCACGCCGGCAAGCGCGACGACGCCGAGCTCCTGACGGCCTGCGAGGAGGCCGGCATCGCCTTCGTGCCGTTCTTCCCGCTCGGCGGCGGCACGAGCGACCTCACCGGTGACCGCATGGCCAAGGTCGCCGAACGGCATCGCGCCACGGTCCCCCAGATCGCCCTGGCCTGGCTGCTCGCCTCCTCCCCCGTCACTCTCGCCATCCCCGGCACCGGGTCCCTCACCCACCTGGCGGAGAACCTGGCCGCCGGGTCGATCAGCCTCACGCCGGAGGATCTCTCCGATCTCGCGTGACGCGAGAACCACTCCGCACCACCGGGGGCGGTCGCCCCCAGGTCGCCCGCCTTCAGAAAGGCGCACATGAGCCCGACCAGCTCTCCCCCCACACCACCCACCTCCCACGACGACTTCGCGGCCGGCTTCCGAGGCGCCGTCCTGCGCAGCGGAGACGACGGCTTCGACGAGGCCAGGGTTGTCTTCAACGGCCGTACCGCCGACACGCCCCCGCGCTGATCGCCCGATGTGTCGACGAGGACGACGTCGCCGCCGCCCTGCGGTACGCGTCAGCGCGTGATCTGCCCGTCGCGGTGCGCGGCGGCGGCCACGGCGCCGACGGCCATGCCATGCCATGCCGGGCGGTGCCCTCGTCCTGGATCTGTCCGGCATGCGCGGGATCACCGTCGATCCGCAGACTCGTACGGTGCGGGCGCAGGCCGGTGTCGTACTCGGCGAACTGGACGCGGCCACGCAGGAGCACGGCCTGGTGGTGCCGTCCGGCACCGTCACCACGACCGGTATCGCCGGACTCACCCTCGGCGGCGGAATCGGCCACCTGATGCGCCGGTTCGGGGCCACCGTCGACAACCTGCTCGCCTGCGAGATGATCACTGTCGACGGCCGGAAGGTCCGCGCGGACGAGAGGGAGAACCCGGATCTGTTCTGGGCGCTGCGCGGAGGCGGCGGCAACTTCGGCGTCGTCACCGCCTTCGAGTACCGTGCCCGCATCCTGGGCCCTGGCGTCGTATCCGGGCAGATCGTCTTCCCCGGTGAGCAAGCCGCCGCCGTACTGTCCAAACTGCACGCCTTCATGGCCGACGCGCCCCGCGAACTCGGTCTGGGGACCACGCTCACCTTTGCGCCGCCGCTCCCCGAGCTCCCCGAGGAGATCCACGGCAAGCCGATCCTGATCCTCCTCCCGTGTTACACCGGGCCTCTCAGGACCGCGGAAGAGATCATCGGGCGGCTCTCCACGCTCGGCGCACCCGTCATCAACACGGTGGGTCCCACCACCTGGCTCAAGACGAACAGCATGCTGGACGCGATCGTCCCCTATGGCCGGCGCACCACGGTACGGGGCGGCTACCTCGCCACGCTCAGCGAACCCGTGGTCGACACACTGGTCGAGCGCCTGGCCGCCGTGCCGGACGCACCAGGCACGATGACCACGATCAACGTCTGGTCGCTGGGCGGTGCGATCTCCGAGGACGTCGATGAGGACGCCACCGCCTTCTCCCGTACCGGAGCGTCCTGGCTGTGGGAGTCCGCGCCGGTGTGGACGGAGCGGGATCACGACGAACCGTTCGACGAGTGGGCCGCTGCGACCACGTCCGCCCTGCGCCCGCACACGCTCCCCAACGCCTACACCAACCTCACCCAGGACCAGGGCGAGGCCTGGCGGCGCGGTGCGTTCGGCAGCGAGGCCAAGTACCGGCGACTCGCCGAGATCAAGGCCGTATGGGATCCGCGGAACCTGCTCCGCCACAACAAGAACATCGCTCCCGCCACCATCGAGTAGCCCTCCTCGTACCGATGCTCGGTGGTGAGATGCCCGAGACCATCACGTGGGTTCTACTCGCCCAGCCGTCGGCCTCCAGACATCAGCCTCGTCCAGGCGCCCCCGCACGCAGCCCGCCCATGACAAGATCCAGGAGCCGAGCGCTCTGGGCCTGCCAGTCCCCACGGGCATCGATCTGCCAGATACCGGCGACGGCCAGGATGAAGTCGTCGAAGGTCACCCCCGGACGGATGGTGCCGGCCTCGTGATTGGCCGCGAGCAGAGCCTCGATCGCCTCGACCACGAGCGCGTATCCCGGCTGAGCCGGGCCGTCCGTCGTACCGACGATCTGACGCATCGCGCCCGACAGGCCGACCTTGGCGACGGCGAAGCGGGCAAGTTGGTCCATCCATTCGCGCAGGGCCTGGTCAGGCGCCCGGGTTTTGAGCAGTTCCGTCGCAGTGTCGGCGAGTACTTGCGCCTCGTGGCGGTAGACCTCCAGGACGAGCGCTTCACGGTTGGGGAAGTTGCGGTAGAAGGTGCCCTGTCCAACCCCCGCCTTCTTGGCGATCAGGCTCAGTGGGACGTCCACATCACGCGACAACTCGGCCAGCGCCACCTCCAGGATCCGCTCCCGATTGCGCTGCGCATCCGAGCGCTGAGGGCCACCGTTCCTAGACTCCACTCCCCCTCCTTCCGGGCTCACACCCAAAACCCCTCGCCAACCGGATAGCTGTCCGCTACGTTTCCGATTGGCGGACACTAGTCCGCTTAGGTCCACCATAGCGCCAGTTGCAGCCGAGGCGAGTGGCCGGCGTTCGGTCCCGCCATCGAGGCGTACTGGGTGGACGACCCCGATCCCGACGCCCCCGTCAGGATCAAGGGCATCGGCGAGATCGGAAACGTGGGCGCGGCGGCGGCACTCGCGAAAGCAGTCTGGCACGTCCCGACACACCCCGACGCCATCTGCCCGTCCGACCCGATCGTGTCCTGTCTGCGGAGTGGCCAAGTGCTTGATATCGCCCAGGAATTGAGTCGATGGATCGAGGAGGGCCGGGAGTTCAGCGTGGCCACCGTTGTCGGCGTGAGCGGCAGCGCACCACGCGGACTCGGGGCCGCCCTGGCCGTCGACGGCGACGGCGCGGCCGTCGGATCGGCCTCCGGAGGCTGCGTCGAGGGGGTGGTGTACGACCTTTGTGCGCAGGCGCTCCAGGATGGCAGGACGGTGGTCGAGCGGTTCGGCTACAGCGACGAGGACGCTTTCGCCGTCGGCCTCACCTGCGGCGGGATCATCGACATCCTGGTCACACCGTTCACCGCGCACGCGCCGGTCAGGACGGTCGTCCGCTCCGCCCTGACCGCCGCGGCCCGCGGCGAACCGGCAGCCCTCACCCGGGTGATCCGCGGCCCGGCCGACCTCCTCGGCCAGAGCCTGCTCGTACACGCCGACGGCACCCACGAAGGCTCCTACGCAGGCGGCCGCCCCGAGTTGGAGCGGACGGCCGCCGCCCAGGCGCACGCCCTGCTTCAGGTCGGCCGCACCGACACGGTCGAGGTCTCCGAGGACGGATCCCTCTGCCCCGGCGGCGTCACCCTGCTCGTCGAGGCAAACGTCCCACCACCCCGCATGATCGTGTTCGGGGCGATCGACTTCGCCGCCGCACTGGTACGCGCCGGCGAGTTCCTCGGCCACCACATCACCGTGTGCGACGCCCGCACCGTCCTGTGCGCCCTCACCCACGACGCCAAGTTCGATGTGCCCTGCTACAGGAGGCCCTGCGGATGCCGGTCGCCTACGTGGGCGCCATGGGCTCGCGCCGCACCCACACCGACCGCGAACGCAGACTGCGCGAAGCAGGCCGGGGCGAGCGGGAGTTGGCCCGGCTCAGGTCACCGATCGGCCTCGACCTCGGCGGCCACACACCCGAGGAGACCGCCCTGTCCATCGCCGCCGAAATCATCGCCACCCGGCACGGCGGCACAGGCATCCCCCTCACCGAGGCCCAGACACCCATCCACCGCGACGCAGGTCAGCGGGCCGTTCTGGGAGTCGCCTGACGCCGGGGGACCGCAGCCCCGGCCGACAGGCCAGGCCCGCGCTCGGAACCACCGGCGAGAGGTTCCCTCCCGCCGGCCCGGCCTGGCGCGCCGAAACAAGAAGACCGAGCCTCTCCGACCCTCTCGGGTCCGGAGATCAGCAACGCCTCTCTGCAGATCCACACACCACTCTGAAGGCAGTCATGAAACCCCGCAGACTCAGCCGCCGCGCCACCCTTCTGGGCGTCGGTGTCCTCACCACCGCCGCGCTGACCGTAGGCACCGGGTGAAGAACGGCAAGATCGTCGAGCACTGGGACGCCGCGACGGCGGTGCCCGAGACCTCGGCCAACGACAACACCATGTTCTGACGCGCATCCCGCCCGCTGCGTCCCGCTGATCGCTCGGTCGGTGGGACGCAGTGCTGCTCAACCGGACTTGGGACGGGCGAGTCCGAGGTCGTAGGCGAAGATCACCGCCTGGATGCGGTCGCGGGCGCCGATCTTGGCCAGGATGTTACGGACGTGGCTTTTGACGGTGGACTCGGCCACGACGAAGTGGGCGGCGATCTCGCCGTTGGTCCAGCCTTTGCCGATGGCGACGAGAATCTCGCGCTCCCGGTCGGTGAGAGCTTTCAGTCTGGCTTCCTGGGCCGGGCCATCGACGGGTTGCGGGACGTGCTTGGCGTATTCGTCCAGGAGGCGGCGGGTGAGTGCGGGAGCGATCACGGCGTCGCCGGCGGCGACGGCCCGGATACCGGCGAGGAGTTCTTCGGGCCGCACATCCTTCAGGAGGAACCCACTGGCGCCCGCTCGGAGGGCGGCGTGGACGTATTCGTCGAGGTCGAAGGTGGTCAGCACGAGAATGCGGGAGCGCGCGCCGGCGGCGACGATGCGGCGGGTGGCCTCGATGCCGTCCATGCCGGGCATGCGGACGTCCATGAGAACGACGTCAGGGCGTAGTTCCGCCGCCAGGCGGACGGCTTCGCCGCCGTGCGCGGCCTCACCGAGCACGGTGGTCTCGGGGGCGGATTCCAGCAGAAGGCGGAAGGCGTAGCGCTGGAGCGGCTGGTCGTCCACGATGAGTACGGTGGTCACCGGTCACCGCCCTGGGGAGTGAGGTCCAGGGTGACCTGCACGCTCCAGCCTCCGCCGGCCGCGGGTCCCGCGCTGACGGTCCCGCCGTAGAGTGCCGCTCGTTCACGCATACCCACCAGGCCGTGTCCTTCCTCGTTGGGCGGTTTGTTCGGGCCCGACGGGCCGGTGTCCTGGACCCGGATCTCCAGCCGGGTGTCCTCGACGACGATCGACAGGCTCACCCGGGTGTCGGCACCGGCGTGCTTGAGAGCGTTGGTGAGGGCTTCCTGGACGATGCGATACGCCGCCAGCTGCACCCCTTTGTCCAGGGTGTCCATGTCGCCGACAGTACGGTAGACGACCTCCGGGCCGGCGGCCCGCACGCCGGCACACAACATGTCGATGTCCATGATGCCGGGCTGCGGGCTGAGCAGGGGCCCGGACGACGGGTTGTCCGCCGCCTCGCGCAGCACGCCGAGCACCCTGCGCAGCTCACCGAGAGCCTGACGGCCGGTGTCGCCGATCAGGTTCAGCGCTTCCTTGCCGCGTTCCGGAGCCGTATCGGTGGCGTACGCGCCCGCGTCGGCGAGGCTGACGATGACGGCCAGGTTGTGTCCGACGATGTCGTGCATCTCGCGGGCCACCCGGGCTCGTTCGGTGGCGGTCGCCAGCCTGCTGCGCTGATCGCGCTCGATCTCCAGCTGGGCCGCCCGCTCCCGCAGCCCGGCGAGCTGGGCCCGGCGAAACCTGATCACGAGGCCGAGCGCAAGGGCCGCGGTCGCCGTGCCCAGCAGGAAGAACAGCGCGTCCCAGACGGACACCGCGTGAGATACGCGCAGCGCGACCAGCACCATGGCGCCCGCCATGACAGCGCCGGCCCACGGCAGCTGCCGAAGCCTTCCGTGCAGGGCCAGGCTGTACAGGGCAATGAAGAGGGCGATGTCCGCGCGCAGTACGGCACCCAGTGACCACTGCAGGAGGAATACGGCCGCAATGGCGCCGAAGGCCACCAGCGGTTTCCGCCGCCGCCACAGCAGGGGCAGCACCAGCCCGGCCTGCAGCGCCAGCGTCGCCGCCAGTGGTGGCTCGGTGAGCATCAGACGCAGTCTGGGCGGGCCGTCCGCCTCGCCCTCGTTCAGCAGGTCCGGCAGGCAGAACATCACGACGGCCACCACGACCACCAGGATGTCCAGCACCCATGGATGGGCGCGGTCCGCCTGCCGCAACCGCTGGCCGCCGCGGTTCAGCCGGGCGACCAGGCGTCCCATGCCGCCGGAGTCGTCGATGCTCACGGATGCCACCTGTCTGTAGTCAAGGCGGTCAGACGTCGTTTTGCTTGAGCCGGTACGCAGCGCCCGCCAGCACGAGGACCGTCCAGCCGAGGAACACCGCCAGGCCGGCCCCGGGAGACAGGGTGGAGGCGTCGTGCGTCAGGGCGAACATGGACTCGCCCGCTGTGCTCGGCAGGTAGGCGCTGACGTTGTCCTCCCAGGAGTTGGGCAGGAGCGAGGTCAGGCCGGGAACCAGAATAAAAGCGCCGACCAGCACCGAAATGCCGCCCGCCACCGACCGCAGCAGCGCGCCCAGGCCCGCACCGATCACCCCGATCAGCCCGAGGTAGAGCCCCGCCCCCAGCAGGCTCCTTGCGACACCCGCGTCCGACAGGCTCTGGGCCGCCGAGGTACCGGAGAGGATCTCGCTGCCGACCAGGAAGGCCACGAACGCACCCACCGTGCCGACCAGTAGCGACACCAGCCCGTACAACGCCGTCTTCGACCACAGCATCGGCAGCCGGCGCGGCACCGCCGCCAGGGTCGAGCGGATCATGCCGGTCGAGTACTCGCCCGCCGTCACCAGCACACCGAGGACGCCGAGGGCCAGCTGCGCGAAGGGCACACCGAACAGGGACAGGTCCACGGCCGTGGAGCGGTCGAAGTCGCTGTCCAGACCGCCGGACTCGAACTGCCAGGCAGCGATCAGCCCGAACACCAGCAGGAACAGCAGGCCGAGGACCAGCGTGATCCACGTCGAGCGCAGGGACCACAGTTTGGCCCACTCCGAGCGCAGAACGCGCCATCCGGTCACCTTGTAGTGGGGGCGAGACGGAGCGCTCTGCTCCTGCTGGGGCTCGACGATCGTGGTAAGGGAACTCATGCCACCCTCCCGAGGGTGTCGATACCGGTCGTGGTCGTGGAGCCGTGGTACTCCACCGCATCCCTGGTCAGATCCATGAACGCCTCTTCCAACGACACCGTCCGCGCGCTCAGTTCGAACAGTGGGATTCCGTGCTCCGCCGCCTTCAGCCCGATCTCGCGGGTGGTGAGCCCTGTGACGTGCAGCTCCTCGGAGCCGACCTGGCCGGTGACGTCGACGCCCGGCCCCGCCAGGACGTCCCACAACCGCGCCGGATCCTGCGTCGCCACCTTCACCGTGTCGCCGCCCGCCTCGCGGACCAGATCCCCCACGGTCGTGTCGGCCAGCAACCGCCCGCTCCCCACGATGATCAGATGGTCCGCCACCAGCGCCATCTCACTCATCAGATGCGAGGAGATGAACACCGTCCGCCCCTCCGCCGCGAGCCCCGTCAGCAGATTGCGGATCCACAGCACGCCCTCCGGATCGAGGCCGTTGACCGGCTCGTCCAGCATCACCGTCTGCGGATCGCCGAGCAGTGCCGCCGCGATACCGAGCCGCTGCCCCATACCGAGGGAGAAGGCTCCGGCCCGCTTCTTCGCCACACTGCCAAGACCGGCGAGGTCGATGACCTCGTCGACGCGGCTGCGGGGGATCCCGTGCGTCAGCGCGAGCGCGTTGAGGTGGTTGTATGCCGAGCGGCCCGGGTGGATCGACTTCGCCTCCAGGAGCGCGCCGACCTCCTGAAGCGGCGCCCGGTGCTGCGCATAGCGGCGGCCGTTCACCGTCACGGAGCCGCTCGTCGGGGCGTCCAGTCCGACGATCATGCGCATCGTGGTGGACTTCCCCGCGCCGTTGGGTCCCAGGAAGCCGGTCACGGTGCCCGGCTTCACGGTGAAGTACAGCCGGTCCACCGCGGTCTTCTCCCCGTACCTCTTGGTCAGTACCTGTGCCTCGATCATCAGCGTGCCTTCCCTCGGCCTCGAGCGCCCGTCGGACGCCTCACCGGCAACGCTAGGAACCGAACGACCCCGATCCGGTCCCACCGCGGGCTGATCCGCGAAGTGGACGTCGTACCGCGGTACGACGCGGGCGTACGACGAGGGCTTCTCCGATCAGCTCCAGAGCCCGACCCCCGAGGGCTCCTTCGGCTCCACCGCCAGATGCGGCAGCCGCTTCTCCAACCAGTCCGGCAGCCACCAGTTGGCCTTGCCCAGCAGATGCATCGCCGCCGGCACGAGCGCCGTACGCAGGATGAACGCTTCGACGGCGTGCACCGCTACCTGCGCCTGGCCGAGGGAACGCTCAAGGCCCTCGTCGTGACGAAGAGCGACGAACTGCGCCGCTTCCAGTACCGAGTGGTCGAGGGCCTACCCCGGCCCGCCGACTTCCACCTTGGCATTAGGCGGGCTGGCCCATCCACTCGGCCAGCGCCTCGAACAGGGAGACCTCCACGGCCCGTGCCACGCCCGTGGTCGCGCGGGTGAACAGGGCGGTGAGGATGCCCGAGTAGGCGTACATCCCGGCGGCGACGTCGGCGACGGAGATCCCCGCCCGAGCGGATCCGTGCTCGTTGCCGGTCAGCGACACCAGGCCCGTCTGGCACTGCATGAGCAGGTCGTACGCCTTGCGGTCGGCCCAGGGCCCGGTGGAGCCGTAGCCGGTGATGGAGCGCGGGATCAGCGACGGGAAGCGCTCGGCGAGGGCCTCCCTGCCCAGGCCCGCCCTGGCGGCCGCGCCGGGCGCGAGGTTCTGCACGAACACGTCCGCTCCGCCGAGGAGTTGGTCCAGCACCCGCCTCCCCCGGTCCGACTTCAGGTCGAGGGAGAGGGACTCCTTGGAGCGGTTGAGCCAGACGAAATAGCTGGACTCGCCGTGCACGGTGGTGTCGTACCGGCGGGCGAAGTCGCCGCCGCCCGGGCGCTCCACCTTGATGACCCGGGCGCCGAGGTCGGCGAGCTGACGGGTGGCGAAGGGGGCGGCCACCGCCTGCTCGACGCTGACGACGGTGATGCCGGACAGCGGTGGGTCTGCGGGGTGCTCGGTCATACGGCGGCCTCCAGGAGCGGGTGTACCCCGACGGTATTACCCGCCCCGGATCACGCGCCGCGCCAGATCACGCGGCGTCCAGGCTCACTCGTAGAACCGCGTCACGCTCTGCAGCACGCACGCCGGCTTCGCGCCGCCCTCGATCTCGATCGTGCCGTCGACGGTGATCTGCGCGCCGCCGGGGACGTCGTCGACGGCGGCGAGCCGTGCGACGAGGCGGATGCGCGAACCGGCCGGCACGGGTGCGGGAAAACGGACCTTGTTCAGACCGTAGTTGACCTTGGTGGTGACGCCCTCGACGTCGAGCAGCTCGGTGAACAGCGGGATGAACAGCGACAGCGTGAGGTAGCCGTGGGCGATCGGGCCGCCGAAGGGGCCCTGCTCGGCACGCTCGGGGTCGGTGTGGATCCACTGGTGGTCACCCGTCGCGTCGGCGAAGCCGTTGATGCGCTCCTGCGAGACCGTGATCCACTCACTGGTGCCGAGGTCGCTCCCGGCGAGCTTCCTCATTTCGTCCAGGTCGCTGACGGTGATGTTCATGAAGGGTTCCTTTCGCTGGTACCGGACTGCCGGTCCGCCCCGAAGCGGGCGCGGACTCGGGATTTGAGGAGCTTCCCCGAGGCGGTGCGCGGCAGGGTCTCGGCCACCACGACGGATTTGGGGATCTTGTACTTGGCGAGGCGCCCGCCCAGGAACGCGATCACCTCGTCGGTGTCGAGCCGTGCGCCCTCCCGGGCCACGACGACCGCGCGGGGCACCTCTCCCCACTTGTCGTCGGGTATGCCGATGACCGCGCACTCCAAGACATCGGGGTGGGTGAGCAGGACGTCCTCGACCTCCGCCGGGTAGACGTTCTCGCCGCCCGAGATGATCATGTCCTTGAGCCGGTCGACGATCGTGACGAAGCCGTCCTCGTCGACCCGCGCTATGTCCCCGCTGCGGAACCATCCGTCGGCGAAGGCCGCGGCGGTCTCCTCCGGAAGGCCCCAGTAGCCGACCATGACATTGGGCCCGCGCACCAGCACCTCGCCGGGCTCGCCGACCGCGACGGGCGACAGGTCGGGGCCGGCCACGCGGACGTCGGTGAAGAAGTGTGGGACGCCCGCGGAACCGGCTTTGCTCACCGCGTGCTCGACGTCCAGGAAGAGCGTGCCGGGGGCGGCCTCGGTCATGCCGTACCCCTGCTGGAAGTTGAGGCCCCGGGACTGGTACGTCGCGATCAGTGAGGTGGGGACGGGGGCGCCGCCGCAGGTCAGTTGTCGTACGGAGGACAGGTCGGCGTCGGCCCAGCCGGGCTGGCGGGCGATCTGGTCGAACATCGCGGGCACCCCGAACATGAAGGTGATCCGGTGCCGTTCGATCAGGTCGAGGGTTCCGGCCGGGTCGAAAGCGCCGACCAGCACGCAGCTGCCGCCCTTGAGGAGCACGGGCAGGGTCAGCATGTTGAGGCCGGCCGTGTGGAACAGGGGCGCGGAGACGAGCGCGGTCTCGTCGGCGGCCAGCTCCTGGTCGACAAGGACGTTGATCGCGTTCCAGGTGAGGTTTCCGTGGGTGAGCATCGCGCCCTTGGCGCGGCCGGTGGTCCCCGAGGTGTACATGATCATGCAGAGGTCGTCGGAGCCGACCGGTTCGTCGATCGGGTCGTCCGGGGCTGCGGCCAGCAGTTGCTCGTAGGCGGCGTCGAGTGGGACGCGGTGTTCGACGGTCGGCCGGGCGGCCCGGCCGCCTTCGCCTCCGTTGTCAGTGGCGTCGTACAGACTGGGGGCATGGATCAGGACGCGCGCTCCCGAATCGGTGAGCTGGTGGTCGATCTCGGGTGCGGCCAGGCGCGTGTTGAGGGGGACGAAGACGGCACCGAGGAGGCCGGTGGCGAACAGAGTCTCCAGGAAGGAGGGGTGATTGGGGCCGAGATAGGCGACACGGTCGCCACGGCGGATCCCGGCCGCGCGCAGGGCATGCGCGAGCCGGTTGGTGCGCTGGTGCAGACTCAGATAGCTGAGGGTCTGCTGCTCGTGGATCAGGGCGGTGCGATGGGGGGTCTTGCGGGCACGGCGTGCGGGCCAGGACCCGATTCCCTCGTTGCGCATGGGGTGGTGCCCCCTTTCACGTACCTGAAGAGCCGGTGGCGTCGGTCGCGGTGAGTCCGAGGAGACGGGCGGCGTTGTCCTTGAGGATCCTGGGTCGGACGTCGTCCTTGATGGCCAGCTTGTCGAAGTCGGCGAGCCAGCGGTCGGGAGTCAGGACGGGGTAGTCGGAGCCGAAGAGGACCTTGTCCTTCAGCAGGGAGTTGGCGTACTGGACGAGCTGCGGCGGGAAGTACTTCGGCGACCAGCCGGACAGATCGATGTGGACGCCCGGCTTGTGCGTGGCGACGGCCAGGGCCTCGTCCTGCCAGGGGAAGGAGGGATGAGCGAGGATGATCTTCAGATGGGGGAAGTCGGCGGCGACGTCGTCGACGTGCAGGGGGTTGGAGTACTTCAGGCGAATACCGCCGCCGCCGGGGACGCCCGCGCCGATACCGGTCTGGCCGGTGTGGAACAGCGCGATGGTGCCAGTCTCCTCGATCACCTCGTACAGGGCGTAGGCGATCTCCCGCTCGTTGGGGAAGAAGCCCTGGATGCTGGGGTGGAACTTGAAGCCCTTCACGCCGTACTCCTCGACGAGGCGGCGGGCCTGCCTGACGCCGGCTTTGCCGCGGAAGGGGTCGATCGAGGCGAACGGGATCAGCACGTCCGGGTTGGCGGCGGCGGCCTCGGCGACCTCCTCGTTGGGCACGGGCTCCGTGCCGGTGGCGTGCTCGGCATCGACGGTGAATACGACGGCGGCCATCTTCCGCTCGCGGTAGTACGCGGCGGTCTCCTCCAGGGTCGGTTTCCGTTTGCCCTCGACCTTGAAGTAGGTGCTCGAAGCGTCGTGCAGTTCGTCGTCCAGTGACGAGATGCCCTTCGAGGAGACCTCGGCGTGGGTGTGGACGTCGATGGCGACCAGGTCGTCGACGTTCATGGCGGTGGTCATGGGCGGCCCTCGCGGCGGTGCGGACGAGTGGCGGTGGTGCGGCTCATGGCGCTCATGTCCCTCAGCCTTCGGGGAACTTGGGCGCCGGGATACCGAACGTCTGCGGCTCGCGGCCGACCGAGGTGTGCCAGACGTCGGCGATCGTCTCGGGGCGCCAGCCGCCGTCGGCGTAGGCGACGGCGGTCTCCTGCGGGTGCGACCACAGGGCGAGCTTGTCGCCACCGATGCCGATGCACTGGCCGGTCACGTCCGCGGCGGCAGCCGAGGCGAGGAACGGGACGAGCGCGGCGCAGTCCTCGGCGCTGCCGAAGCCCTCACCCTTGCGCAGGAAATCCGGCAGGACCTCACCGCGCCGCATGGCCTCGACGTACGGGGCGAAGGCGGGAATCGTCTCGGTCATCGCGGTCGCCGCCACCGGGACGATCACGTTGACCGTGATGCCGGCGCGGGCGAGCTCCATGGACCAGGTGCGGGTCATGGCGGCGATCCCGGCCTTGGCGGCCGCGTAGTTGGTCTGGCCGAAGTTGCCGCGCTGACCGGCGGGCGAGCCGACCAGGATCAGTCGGCCGCCCTCGCCCTGCTCGCGCATCCGTACCGCGGCGGCGCGGGCGCAGGTGAAGGTGCCCTTCAGATGAACGCCAACGACGGTGTCGAAGTCGTCGTCGGTCATCTTCCACAGCACCTTGTCCCGCAGCACGCCGGCGTTGGTGACCATGATGTCCAGCCGTCCGTATGCGTCGACGGCCCGGGCGACCAGCCGGTCGGCGGCCTCGGTCGGGCCCACCGCGACGGCCTCGGCGACGGCCCGGCCGCCGGCCTCCGCTATGGACTTGGCGGCCTGCTCGGCGACGGCCTCGTCCACGTCGTTGACGACGACGGACGCGCCCACGGCGGCCAGGGCGTGTGCGTAGGCCAGGCCGAGGCCCCGGCCGCTGCCGGTGACGACGGCGACCTTGCCGGTGAGATCGATGCTGGGCACAGGGGTCCCTTCCGAAGGAGGTACGACGACGCGTCACAAGAAAGTGCGGCTACGACGTTCGCAGGGAAGTGCGGCTACGAGATCGAAGCTAAGAGCAATAATTGTTGACGTCAATAGTTGTTGCCGTCCTTCGGGTGCGTCAGACTGGGACCAGTACACGCAACCGCCCCGCCGGGGCCTCGACCAGGGAGCCCGCCATCGCCCGCCAGCAGCACGCCACGAACACCGCCCCGATCGACGCGAACGAGCCCTGGATGCGCGGACTGCACGCGGACACCGGCTATCTGCTGTACCGGCTCGGCCTGCGCTCCGGGCAACTCTTCAACGGCTTCCTCCAGGAGTCGGGCCTGCGGCTGCGCCATTACGCGCTGCTGCGCTTCCTCGCCACGACCGGTGGCGCGCTCCAGCGTGAGCTGAGCACCCGCCTCGGCTACGACCCCAGCGCGATCGTCGGTCTCGTCGACGACCTGGAACGCGCCGGGTTCGTGGAGCGCCGCCCCTCCCCGGACGACCGTCGCAGCCGCATCGTGGTGCTCACCGAGATGGGCCGCGCCTTCCTGCGTGACACCGACGAGGCCGGACAGCGTGTGACGAACGATCTCCTCCAGCCGCTGGAGCCGGCCGAGCGGGAGACGCTGCACGACCTGTTGCTGCGTATCGCGGAGCCGGGGCTGTTCCGAGGGTTCACGGAGAGGTGACGCTGCAGGATGACCACCCCACGCTCGGCGCCGGACCGGCTTCTGGCGGTGCTCGGCACCTTCGACCACGAACACCCTGCGCTGTCCCTGACGGACATCAGCCGCCGGGCGGGGCTGTCCCTCACCACCGCGCACCGGTTGGTCGGGGCGCTGACGGCGTGGGGTGCACTGGAGCGTGATCCGTCCGGCCTCTACCACATAGGGCTGCGGCTGTGGGAGGTGTCGGCGCTCGCACCCCGCGGTCTCGCCCTGCGCCAGGTCGCCCTGCCCTTTCTGGAGGACCTGTACGAAGCCACCCATGAGAACGTCGCGTTGGCCGTGCGCGACGGCACGGAGGTCGTCTACATCGAGTGGATCTCCGCCCGTACGGCGATCGGCGTCCGCATCCAGGTGGGTGCCCGCTGGCCGCTGCACGCCACCGGGGTCGGCCTCGCGCTGCTCGCCCACACCGAACCGGAGTTCCAGGCCGCGTACTGCACCGAACCGCTCACCGCATACACCGAGCACACCATCACCGACCCGGGCCGGCTGCGCCGGGCCCTCGCCGAAGTGCGCCGGGCCGGCTGCGCCGTGAGCAGCCGTCAGGTCACCGACGACGCCCTGTCCGTGGCCGCGCCCGTGCGGGGTGCCGGGGGGGCGGTCGTCGCGGCCGCCTCCGTCGTCGTGCCCGTCCGGGACACGCAGATCCCCGCGTTGGTCCCGGCCGTACGGCTGGCAGCGCGCGGTATCTCCCGCGCGCTGGGCTGGCAGCCGCGGCCGGGGCCCGAAAGGGCTTCCGTCTGACGGAAGCCCCGTTGCCGACGCGGGCAGCCTTCACGAGTACCGCTTCTGCGGGGTCGAACGCCGGCGGCCCGATGGCGGCACCCTCAATCCCGGGGGCCTGACCTCGTTCAAACCTCCATCTGCGCCCGGGACCAGTAGATCGGGTAGATCTCGGGCTTGGAGCCGACGCTGCCGAAGAAGTCGTCAGCGGGGCCGGCGTAGTTCTCGAAGAACCTGTTCCGCTCGACGTAGTCGACGATGTCCGCGTCCCACGCCAAGGCCTGCTCACTTCGACCCCGAGCGTGACGCCCTGCACCCCGACCGCACCTGCCCACCCGGGTGGACACCCCCGCCAAGACCCTCGCCGGATTCGCCCGCGTCAGCCTCGCGCCGGGCGAGCGCACCACCGCCAAGGTCGAGATCAGCCGCCGCACCCTCTCCTACTGGGACGAAGCCAAGAACCACTGGGTCACCCCCACCGGCAAGGTCGCACCTGCCGCATCGCCCCACTGACGAACGAGGTGCACTCGCCCGCGCCCACGGTGACCGGCCGGCAGCCGACAGGTACAGGCCGATGTCGGTTGCCTCACGGTAGTTGCCGAAGGGGGCAGCCCACTGCGCGCCTTCCCAGTAATCCTTGCCCCTGGCGGTCGAGGCCGGCCAGCCGCGGCCGGATCGACTGAGAAGGGGTGAGCAGCAGCCCGTGAGGCAGGAACCGCCCGGTGGCTACCTCGCCCTCTTCGTCGTACTCGTCGATGTCGAGCTGCTGCACCCCGCCGGCCATCGCCCAGAGGGCAACCAGCTCGGGCGGGAAGCCGTACCCGCAGTAATGCCTGAGGTGGCCATCTGCTTCCTCAATCTCCGCCTCGGTGGCCGGCGGCAGAATCGAAGCGTGCGAGGTAGGGGCGTGCACGCGCAGCCATTCGGTCAACTGCTGCCACGCGGCGGTGACTCGCTCGGCCTCATCATTTCGTTCAGACATTCGCCCACAGTAAGGGGAACAGAATGTATCGCACCGTCGGCCTGTGGGCCGCGGGCATGGCCGTGTTCTGTCTCGTCGTGATGGCGGCGATGTGGGCATGTCCCCGGGCCCGGCCGCCCCTCCGTCGGGGCCGCCCGCGGACTGCGGGAAGGTCGTGGTCGACGTGCTCAAGGACCGGACCCACGCCAGGGAGGTCGGCCGGTTCGAGGACTACGCGATCCCGGCCGAGTGCACGGACGAAGCCGAATCCGCCGGGCTCCAGCCGTCGCTTCGTCGATGAGGAAGCCGCGGACCGGGCGCGGCGCCCCACGGCGACTATGCCGCGGCAGGGGCCGTCTTGATCCCCCAGAGGAGCGATCCTGGCAGAAGCGGCCATCGTACTGATTGGAGCCTGCCTGCACAGAGGGAACACACTTGCGACCGAGCCGCGAGTGGATGCGTTCGTCGTAGCCGTCTGCGACCACCCGGGTGTGAATCGAAGGGCAGCGCACTCCCTTTTCCGCGCGGGTGACCACCAACTGACACAACGGCCTTCTGACCAGCTACTTTACGGAAGCCCTTCCGCCTGACAGAAGCCGCCTTGCGCGGCGGCCGCAGCCGTCACGACCCTGAGTCCAACCACGGCTCGCGGGGCGACGGCGCCCCGCTCTCAGGGACGGGAACGCTATGCCTCACATGACCGCCTTCGCCAGGAACCAGTGGTACGTCACCGCCTACGCGCACGAGGTGAGCCGCGAACTCCTCGGCCGGACCATCCTCGGCGAGCCACTCGTCCTCTACCGCACCGAGGAGGACGGCAGCCCCGTCGCGCTCGCCGACCGCTGCGTGCACCGCCGCTACCCGCTGTCCGAGAGCCGGCTCGACGGCGACCGGATCGTGTGCGGCTACCACGGCTTCACGTACGACACGACGGGCACGTGCGTGTACGTGCCGGGCCAGAAGCGCATCCCGCGCACCGCCCGTGTTGCCGCCTACCCGGTGGTCGAGCAGGACGCGCTGATCTGGGTGTGGATCGGCGACCCGGCGCTGGCCGATCCGCAGCGGATCCCGCGGGCGCCGCACCTGGCCGACCCCGCGATGACGACGGTCACGGGCATGGAACCCATCGACTGCGACTACGGCCTGCTGGTCGACAACCTCATGGACCTGTCCCACGAGACCTATCTGCACGGCGGCTACATCGGCACCCCCGAGGTCGCCGAGACCCCCATCACCACCGAGGTCGACGAGGGCGCGGGCATCGTGCGGGTGAGCCGGCACATGGACGACGCGGAGTGCCCGCCGTTCTACGCCCGTTCGACCGGGATCCAGGGCCGGATCACGCGGTGGCAGGACATCGAATACCACGCGCCCTGTCTGTATCTGCTGCACAGCCGCATCGCCCCGGTCGGCGTGGTGCCCGAGGCGGACGGCAGCGACCCGAACGGTTTCCACACCGAGATCACCTACGCCATCACGCCCTCGGGCCCCGGCAAGGTGTACGACTTCTGGGCGGTCTCCCGGGACTTCGCGACCGACGACGAGGAAGTCACCACGTTCCTGCGGGACTTCAACCACACCGTGGTCATGCAGGACGTCGACGCGCTGAACCTGCTGCAGCGTGCCCTGGGCTCCGAGCCGGCCGGCTACCAGGAGCTCAGCATCAACATCGACACGGGCGGTCTGGCCGCGCGCCGCATCCTCGCCCGTCTGGTCGGGGAGGGGGACAAGCCCTTGGAGAGGGTCCAGTGAGCACACCGACCGGCGAGATCTACCGCATCGACTGGCTGCCGGGCACCGACCTGCTGCACGGCACCTGTCACTGCGGTGCCGAGCACACCGCCCAGGACCCGGTCGAGATGTGGGAGTGGATGCTCGCCCACCCCCGAGGACACGAATCGCGAGGAAGCAGTTCATGAGCGCGTACGAAGCCGAACTCGTCGTCGATGGCCGGGAGTCCGTGGCCGACGGCGTGCTCGCCCTCACTCTCCGGCATCCGCTGGGCGAGGAACTGCCTGCCTGGGAGCCGGGCGCCCATATCGACGTGGTGCTCGGGCCGGACCTGGAACGGCAGTACTCGCTGTGCGGGGACCCGGCGGAGCGACACGCGTGGCGAATCGCCGTGCTGCGCGAGATCGACGGGCGGGGCGGATCTGCGTATGTGCACGCGGAGTTGAGGCGGGGCGACAAGGTTCGGGTGCGCGGGCCGCGCAACCACTTCGCCCTCGAACCGACTCCCCGGTACCGCTTCGTCGCGGGCGGCATCGGCATCACGCCGATCCTGCCGATGCTGGCCGCGGCCGAGGCGGCGGGCGCGGAGTGGACCCTGCTGTACGGGGGACGTACGCGCAACTCGATGGCGTTCACCGAGGAGTTGGGCCGCTACGGGGACAGGGTCACGATCGCTCCGCAGGACGAGACCGGGCTGCTCGACCTGGCCCCGGTTCTCGACGGCCTCCCCGACGGCACGCTCGTCTACTGCTGCGGGCCCGGGCCGCTGCTGGACGCGGTGGAGGCGAGCTGCCCCGGGGGCGTGTTGCGCGTGGAGCGGTTCCGGCCCAGGGAGCAGGAGACCGGGCCGGACGGCGAGTTCGAGGTGGTGCTGGAGCGCACCGGCCGCACCCTCACCGTCTTCCCGGGCGTCTCCGTGCTCGACACCGTGCGGGCCGCGGGCGTCGAGGTGCTCTACTCCTGCACCGAGGGAACCTGCGGGACCTGTGAGACGGACGTTCTCGACGGCACGCCGGACCACCGCGACTCGGTGCTCACGGACGAGGAGCGAGCGGCCGGCGAGACGATGATGATCTGTGTGTCCCGCTGCCGGGGAGCGCGGCTGGTGCTGGACCTCTGACGGTCACACCAGGGCATGCCAGGCCCTGGAGACGGCGGTGCGGAACCCGTCCACCTCCTGGGCCGAGAACTCCCGGAGCATCCGCTCCTCGAGCAGGGCGACCGCCTCGGCGTGGTCGTCCAGCAGGGCGCGGCCCTCGTCCGTGAGCAGGATGAGCAGTTCACGGCGGTTGTGCGGGTTGCGCTCGCGGCGGATGAGTCCTCGGGCCTGCAGGGTGCGCACCAGGTCGGCCATGGACTGGGCGGTCACGAACGAGGCGCGGGCGAGCTGGGCGGAGGTCAGCCCGTCGTGCCGCTCGAGGACCGTGAGGGCCGTGTACTGAAGTGCCGTGATACCGGCCGGTTTCAGCAGCTCGTCGAGGCGCGAGCGGATGACCAGCTCGAGCCGCTTGACCAGGTAGAGCAGGGAAGGGGACATGGATCCAGCCTAGGCCATTGACAGGAAACCTGATCGTTACGAGACTGCGCATTATCAGGATTCCTGATGGATTCCTAGTTGATTCCTGATGGACCACGGTGGCGACGGGATGTCCCCGCGTATCCGTCGCCCCGCACAGAGAGGACTCGGCAAGCCATGAGTACCCAGGAGATCGAGGACGGCCTGCTGTTCATCGGCGGCCGGTGGCGCGAGGCCGCGGGCGGCGCCCGTAGGGAGGTCGTCGACCCGTCCACCGGCCGGGCTGTCGGTACCGTGGCGGAGGCGGATGCCACCGACGTCGACGCGGCCGTCGCGGCCGCCCGTGAGGCGTTCGAGACCGGCCCCTGGGCCGCGACCAGCGGACGGGAGCGCGCCAGGATTCTGTACCGGGTCGCCGGCCTGATCCGGGATAACGCGGACGAACTCCTGCGGCTGGAGAGCCTCGACGTCGGCAAGCCGGTCGCCCTGTGTCGGCCCGTCGACGTCATGACCGCCGTCGAGCAGTACGAGTACTGCGCCGGACTGGCGCAGACCCTCGACGGCGCCACCCGCGACACGCCGCTCAACGCCTTCGCCTACACCCGCCGGGAGCCGCTCGGCGTGGTGGCGGCGATCACGCCGTTCAACTTCCCGCTGATCCTGTCCAGTACGAAGATCGCGCCCGCCCTGGCGGCCGGGAACACGGTGGTGCACAAGCCCGCGGAGGACACCCCGCTCAGCGCTCTGTTCATGGCACGGCTGCTCCAGCAGGCGGGAGTTCCGGACGGGGTCCTCAACGTGGTCACCGGTTCGGGCCGGGTGGCGGGCGAGGCCCTGCTCGATCACCCGGGCGTCGACAAGATCGCCTTCACCGGGTCGACGGGCGTCGGCCGCCATGCCGCCGCCGTCGCCGGCCATGCCCTCAAGCCGGTCACCATGGAACTCGGCGGCAACGCCGCCCACATCGTGTTCGAGGACGCCGACGTGGAGAAGGCGATCGGCGCGATCATCAAGGGATTCGTCTTCAACACCGGCCAGTTCTGCATGGGCGGGCCGCGGCTGCTGGTCGCCCGGCCCCTGTACGACACGATCCTCGGCGCCCTGGCCCAGGCCGTGCCCGGCATCCTGGTGGGCGATCCGCGCGACCCGGCCACCGTCGTCGGCCCCATGGCCGCCGCCCGGCATCTCGAGAAGGTCGAGGAGTACGTCGCCCTCGCCCGCAAGGAGGGCGGCCGCGTCGTCTGCGGTGGCGAACCCCTGGACCTGAACGGCGGCTACTACTACCGGCCCACCGTCATCGCCGACCTGGCCCCCGACTCCCGTGTCGTGCAGGAGGAGATCTTCGGCCCGGTCCTGACCGTCCAGCCCTTCGACACCGAGGACGAGGCGGTAGCCCTGGCCAACAGCACCGTCTACGGACTGGCCGCCGGCATCCAGACCACCAACCTGGCCCGCGCCCACCGGGTCGCTGACCGCCTCCAGGCCGGCATCGTCTGGATCAACGACTGGGCGATGCTCGACCCGGCCGTGCCCTTCGGCGGCGTCAAGGACTCCGGGTACGGGCGCGAGTACGGCCCCGAAGCCCTCGCCTCCTACACCAGGACCAAGTCCGTCGTCGTCTCACTCGACTGAGCTGCATCCCCGCCAAGGAGTCACCCCATGGGCATCACCACTCAGGCAGCCGTCGTCGAGAACGGCGGCGCGCCCTTCACCCTCAGCGACATCCGTCTCGACGAACCGCGCCCCGGCGAGGTCCTGGTCAAGATGGCGGCCGCCGGCCTGTGCCACACCGACCTCGGTGTCGCGAGCGGCGCCCTGCCCTTCCCGCTGCCGGGCGTCCTCGGCCACGAGGGCGCCGGCGTCGTGAAAGCGGTGGGGCCGGGCATCACCCGGGTCTCACCGGGTGATCACGTCCTGCTGTCCTTCACCTCGTGCGGCGACTGCCGCAACTGCCTCGACGGCCACCCCGCCTACTGCGCCACCTGGCTGCAACGCAATCTCATCGGCGGTCGGCGCCCCGACGGCACCAGCACCCTCAGCCGCGACGGCGAGCCGGTCGGCGGCCACTTCTTCGGCCAGTCCTCCTTCGCCCGACATGCCCTGGTGAGCGAGCGCAGTCTCGTCAAGGTCGACGCGGAGGCAGCGCCGGCGACGGTGGCGCCGTTGGGCTGCGGGGTCCAGACCGGCGTGGGAGCGGTCTGGAACGTCCTCGCACCGCGCGTGGGTGACACCGTCGTGGTGCTCGGCGTCGGCGCCGTGGGCCTGTCGGCGGTGATGGCGGCGGCCCTCACCCCGGCGACGACGATCATCGCCGTCGACCGGGTGGCCGAGCGACTGCAGCTGGCCCGTGACCTGGGCGCCACCCACACCGTCCACGCCGGCGAGACCGACACCGCCGAGGCCGTCACCGACATCACCGGCGGGCAGGGAGCCGACGGGATCGTGGAGACCACGGGCAATGTGCGGGTGGCCCGCACGGGCACCGAGGTGCTCGCCCCGCGCGGAACGCTCGTCCTCGTCGGCGCACCCCCGTTCGGGACCGACATGGCCCTCGACGTGAACGGCATGCTGCCCGGCAGGCATGTCGTCGGGCTGACGCTCGGCGACAACGAGACACAGACCGTCCTCCCCGCCCTGGTCCGGCTGGTGCGCGACGGCCGCCTGCCCGTGCACCGGCTGATCACGCAGTACGCCTTCGAGGACATCGACCAGGCCAGGCAGGACATGATCGCCGGCATGACGATCAAGCCGGTCCTGCTGTTCTGACCGCTCCCTACGCCGCCGCAGCGTCCGCCGGCACCTGAGCCGCCCGCTCCTCGAACTGCGTCCGGTACAGCTCCGCGTACCGCTCCCCGGCTGCCAACAGCCCCTCGTGCGTGCCCCGCTCCACGATGCGCCCCGCTTCCAGGACCAGGATCAGGTCGGCGGTGCGCACCGTGGACAGGCGGTGGGCGATGACGATGGTGGTGCGGCCCTGATCACCCCGCGCTCGTACAACGCCTGGATGAGCACGTTCGGCACGCCGCTGAGCCCGAAACCGCCCACCGCCAGCGAGGCATCATCCGGTATGTCGGCCACCGCCTTGAGGGCGGTGGCCACGGTCTTGTCCATCAGGCCACTTCCTCGCCGACCAAGAGGTCGGACGGGTGCTGGGCCAGGGGTGTGACCTCGATGCTCATGTACGGGAAGAGTGGCAGGTTCCACAGAATCCGGTGCAGCGCCTCGTTATCGGCGACGTCGAAGACGCTGATGTTGGCGTACTGGCCGACGCACCGCCAGATGTGCACCCACTCACCGGACTTCCGCAGTTCCTGGCAGTAGGCCTTCTCCCGGGCCACCAGGTCCGCGGCGCCACGCGTGCCACCCGGCAGCGGCGATCAGCTTGCCGCAGGAGCCGTCCGTCGGGATCTGGTAGGGGGCCGGCTCGACGGTGCAGATACGGAAGGTGCCCTTCTCGTCGGCGGTGACCTTGCCACGCAGGTTCCACTCCGGGATGGCCGGGGCGAACTGCGCGTACAGGCCGTCGTCGCTGTCGTGATCCACTCAACCGACGCTACGACGGGTGTCGGACAGCGAGGTGCTGCTCAACTGCGGTCGCGCTCACCTCCACGGCGTTCAGGAGGTCTCGTTCCAGCTGATGCGGCATGGTGCCGCACCCCAACCCAGCGGCGGCTACCGCGTCGGTCAGCGCGCGCTGTTCTCCTGCGGTCATCTCCGTGGAGCAAGCGGCGTGCGCGAGGACGTCCCGTGCGACGTACCCGTCTCCGAAACGCACCGCGTCGTTCACGAGGCGACGGGCGACCTCGGCTCTACCGGCACGCGGGGAGAGTTCGAGGACGGCCAGCCCGACACGTGTGCGAAAGACGGCCAGCTCTGGTCCGGCGTCGAGGTTCAGGTACTGCGCTGTCATCTCCTCGACCGCACCTGCCGATGCACTTCCGTCGGCCGTGAGGCAGAGCACGGTGAGACACACCGCAACCGGGTGCTCCCAGGCTTCGGTCAGCGTGCTCTCGTCGAGGATCCGTCGGGCCGACTCCGGGTCTCCGCCGAGGCAGCGCGTCACGATTTCCACCTGGCGGCCGTCAAAGAGGCGACGGCCAATTCCCTTGTGCTGCACAGCATGCGCCCGTGCACGTTCCCATTGATTGGCCGCGACTAATAGGGCTTTGTTAGGTACCCCGATTGATCATCGTCAGGTAGATTGTGATGTTCTGTCAGGTGTGACACCTGAGGAGATGGAGACGGTCCGCCCGCGCCTGGAGGCGTTCGCGGCGGAGATGCTCGGTTCGCTGGCGCGTCGGGACCAGCGGGCCAAGGGCGAGCTGTATCTGCGCGGGCTGATGCTGGACGGCAAGCGCAAGTCCATGCAGCCGATGGCCGAGCGCCTGGGCGTGGACCACCAGCAGCTGCAGCAGTTCGTCTCATCGTCCACCTGGGACTACTCCAAGGTCCGTGAGCGGCTGGCCCGTTGGGCTGCCGCGCACATTTCTCCCGAGGCGTACGCGATCGATGATGTCGGCTTCCCCAAGGACGGCTACGACTCACCGGGGGTGGCGCGGATGTACTGCGGCGCCCTGGGTAAGCGCGGCAACTGCCAGGTCGGCGTCAGTGTGAACCTGGTCAGTGACCGTGCGTCATCGGCTGTCGACTGGCGCCTGTTCCTGCCCGAGAGCTGGGACGACACCAAGTACGGCGAGGACGCGCTGATGGCCGAGGCGATCCGGCGCCGCCGCGCCAAGGCGGGAATCCCGGACACCGAGCGGCACCGGGAGAAGTGGCGCCTGGCGCTGGACATGCTCGACGAGGTGCGCGACAACTGGGAGTTGCCCGACCTTCCGGTCGCCGCCGACGCCGGATACGGCGACGCCACCGGCTTTCGCGAGGGCCTGACCGAGCGCGGCCTGACCTACGCGGTCGCGGTCAAAGCCACCACGACCGCGCACCCCGGCAATGCCACACCCCAACGCCCGCCGTACTCCGGGCAGGGCCGCCCTCCCGTGTCCGCCTACCCCCAACCGCACACCACCCTGCGCGCCCTGGCCCTGGCCGTCGGCCGAGCGGCCACCCGCACCGTCACCTGGCGCCAGGGCAGCAAGGCCACCAGACGCAACCCGAACGCCGAGATGCGCTCGCAGTTCCTGGCCCTGCGGGTCCGACCGGCCAACCGCACCATCCGCCGCGCCGCCGACGGCTCCCTGCCCGACTGCTGGCTGCTCGTCGAGTGGCCACCCGACTCCGCCGAGCCAACCGACTACTGGCTCTCGACGCTTCCCGCCGACACCCCACTGCGCGAACTGGTACGAATCGCCAAGATCCGATGGCGAGTTGAGCACGACTACCGCGAGCTCAAGGACGGTCTGGGCCTGGACCACTTCGAGGGCCGCAACTACCTCGGCTGGCACCGCCACGTCACCCTCGCGTCCCTCGCCCAGGCCTTCTGCACCATGCTCAGGCTCGACCCAAAAGCCCCTGCGCCGGCCTGACCCTCTACGCGGTCCTCCGCGAACTCCAGGCCCTCCTGGCCACCTGGACCGGCGCCTGCTCGATATGCGGCCAACCCGCACCAGCACCCGAACCCCACCACAGGACCTAACAAAGCCCTACTAAGGGCCTGCCGGGAATCAACACGCTGATTTGATCTTGATGTTGCCCAGGGTGAGGAATCTGGCGACGTCTGCTGGCGTGCGGAAACGGGCGGTGGAGGCGGGGATGCGGGCGCCGTGGGATTCCAGGAGCGGGCGGACGTCTTTCACTGCACGGCTGATGGTCATGGCAGTGGTGTTGAACAGCTGGCCGAGAAGCTCCTGGGGGGCGAGTTTTCGCAGGTAGAGGATGGTGGCCAGGATCTGGTCGGCGGGGGTGAGTGTGGGTTTGCGGCCTGTGCCGCGGGCGACTCGGCGGGGTCCGCCGCGGGCTGCGTGGCGGGCTTGCTCGCGGCGCTCTTCCAGCCCGGGGATCAAGGTGCGGGTCAGGTCGCTGAGCTGCTGGCGTGTCATGCCGGTCAGGTCAGGGTGCTCCAGTGTGTGGCGGGTGATGAGGGCGCAGGCGTCGGCCGGAGGTCTGTCCTGCCGGGCGGGGTCCGGGTGTGGTGGGTGGCTGGCGGGGTGGAGGGTGTAGTTCCAGTCTCCGTGGAAGCGGTGGCGGGTGATCGGCAGGGCGGCGATGGCCTCGTCGCTGATCTGGATGCCGGTGGGGTACTGACCGCTGTCGAGTTCGGCATGCACGGTCAGGCCGGTCCGGCTGGTGGTCGCGGCGAGGGTTTGGAGCATGACTTCATGGCTGGTCAGGGGCCTGCCGCGCCAGTTCATGGTGATGTGGGAAAACAGCCGGTGCTCGATCTTGTTCCACTTCGACGTGCCGGGCGGTAGGTGACACACAGTGATCTCCAGGTCGGTCTCGCGGGCGAGGTCGGCCAGGTGGGTCTTCCAGCCACGGGTGCGGTAGCCGTTGGAGCCGCCGGCGTCGGCGGTGATCAGCAGCCGGCGAGCCTGGGGGTAGTCGTGCCGGCCGCGGGCCTGCCACCAGCGGCGGATTGAGGCGACGGCGAACGCCGCGGTGTCGTGATCGGTGCCGATA
Source organism: Streptomyces flavusporus (assembly GCF_046267975.1). Classification (NCBI taxonomy): domain Bacteria; kingdom Bacillati; phylum Actinomycetota; class Actinomycetes; order Kitasatosporales; family Streptomycetaceae; genus Streptomyces; species Streptomyces flavusporus. Next base: position 871,501 of record NZ_CP176503.1, read on the forward strand.
CTCACCCAGCCGGTGTTCGCGGCCGTGTCGTAGATCCCGTACGGGATCGCCTTCCCGGCCTGGCCGGGGAAGTCGTGCGTGTCGACCTGAACGGGCTGCTGGGCAGGCCGCCACTCCTGCCCGGCGTTCTTGTAGTTGCCGATCAGTTCCTTCTTCTTGGTGTCCACGCTGATCACTACGTCTCCGGCGTCCCGGTGATCTCGTGCCTGCTCGTTGAGGTAGCGGAACTGGGCGTCCCGGTCCGGGTGCTGGGCGCCTTCGACGGTCTTGGCGTTGGCCTGCAGGCTGAAGCCTTCCTCCCGCAGCAGATTGCCGACCGTGTCGGCGGAGACGCGGTGGCCCTGGCGGGTCAGCTCCGCAGCCAGCTTCCGGGTCGACTTCGTCGTCCAGCGCAGCGGCGACATCGGATCACCCCGCTCGTCGGGCTCGACCAACGCCAGCAGCGCGGGCAGCAGTCCCGGGTCCAGCTCGGTCGCCTTCTTGCGGCCTCCGCCCGCGCGGCGGACCCGGCCCAACGGAGCCTGGCCCAACTCCAGTTCAGCCACCCCGCGCGAGACGGTGCCCTCCTGGACTCCGGCCGCACGGGCGACGAGTCTGATCCCGCCGTGTCCCAGCGACCGAGCCTCCGCCCCTATGGCCAGCCGACGCTGCCGCTCGTCCAGATGCGGCAACAACGTCTTGAACTTCGCAGCCAGGACCGCCTCGGCCCCCTCCGGACTCCCCATACCACAACAACGATCTCCAAAGCTGGAAGCAACGACTTATTTCCTCGCAGGCCCTAAGAATCCCTAACAGAAAGGCGCTTCTCTCCTTGGAATGTGGCATCTGGCGGAGTTTTTGCCTTCATGTGAGAAGAGGTGAGCAGCTGCCGTGGATCGTGTCCGATGAGCTGTGGGCGCGGATCGAGCCGTTGCTTCCGGTCGTGCCGCGCCGCGCGGATCACCCGGGGCGCAGGCGTCTGGACGACCGGAAGGTGCTGTCGGGCGGGGTCCGGGTGTGGTGGGTGGCTGGCGGGGTGGAGGGTGTAGTTCCAGTCTCCGTGGAAGCGGTGGCGGGTGATCGGCAGGGCGGCGATGGCCTCGTCGCTGATCTGGATGCCGGTGGGGTACTGACCGCTGTCGAGTTCGGCATGCACGGTCAGGCCGGTCCGGCTGGTGGTCGCGGCGAGGGTTTGGAGCATGACTTCATGGCTGGTCAGGGGCCTGCCGCGCCAGTTCATGGTGATGTGGGAAAACAGCCGGTGCTCGATCTTGTTCCACTTCGACGTGCCGGGCGGTAGGTGACACACAGTGATCTCCAGGTCGGTCTCGCGGGCGAGGTCGGCCAGGTGGGTCTTCCAGCCACGGGTGCGGTAGCCGTTGGAGCCGCCGGCGTCGGCGGTGATCAGCAGCCGGCGAGCCTGGGGGTAGTCGTGCCGGCCGCGGGCCTGCCACCAGCGGCGGATTGAGGCGACGGCGAACGCCGCGGTGTCGTGATCGGTGCCGATACTCACCCAGCCGGTGTTCGCGGCCGTGTCGTAGATCCCGTACGGGATCGCCTTCCCGGCCTGGCCGGGGAAGTCGTGCGTGTCGACCTGAACGGGCTGCTGGGCAGGCCGCCACTCCTGCCCGGCGTTCTTGTAGTTGCCGATCAGTTCCTTCTTCTTGGTGTCCACGCTGATCACTACGTCTCCGGCGTCCCGGTGATCTCGTGCCTGCTCGTTGAGGTAGCGGAACTGGGCGTCCCGGTCCGGGTGCTGGGCGCCTTCGACGGTCTTGGCGTTGGCCTGCAGGCTGAAGCCTTCCTCCCGCAGCAGATTGCCGACCGTGTCGGCGGAGACGCGGTGGCCCTGGCGGGTCAGCTCCGCAGCCAGCTTCCGGGTCGACTTCGTCGTCCAGCGCAGCGGCGACATCGGATCACCCCGCTCGTCGGGCTCGACCAACGCCAGCAGCGCGGGCAGCAGTCCCGGGTCCAGCTCGGTCGCCTTCTTGCGGCCTCCGCCCGCGCGGCGGACCCGGCCCAACGGAGCCTGGCCCAACTCCAGTTCAGCCACCCCGCGCGAGACGGTGCCCTCCTGGACTCCGGCCGCACGGGCGACGAGTCTGATCCCGCCGTGTCCCAGCGACCGAGCCTCCGCCCCTATGGCCAGCCGACGCTGCCGCTCGTCCAGATGCGGCAACAACGTCTTGAACTTCGCAGCCAGGACCGCCTCGGCCCCCTCCGGACTCCCCATACCACAACAACGATCTCCAAAGCTGGAAGCAACGACTTATTTCCTCGCAGGCCCTTAGTAGGGCTTTGTTAGGTCCTGTGGTGGGGTTCGGGTGCTGGTGCGGGTTGGCCGCATATCGAGCAGGCGCCGGTCCAGGTGGCCAGGAGGGCCTGGAGTTCGCGGAGGACCGCGTAGAGGGTCAGGCCGGCGCAGGGGCTTTTGGGTCGAGCCTGAGCATGGTGCAGAAGGCCTGGGCGAGGGACGCGAGGGTGACGTGGCGGTGCCAGCCGAGGTAGTTGCGGCCCTCGAAGTGGTCCAGGCCCAGACCGTCCTTGAGCTCGCGGTAGTCGTGCTCAACTCGCCATCGGATCTTGGCGATTCGTACCAGTTCGCGCAGTGGGGTGTCGGCGGGAAGCGTCGAGAGCCAGTAGTCGGTTGGCTCGGCGGAGTCGGGTGGCCACTCGACGAGCAGCCAGCAGTCGGGCAGGGAGCCGTCGGCGGCGCGGCGGATGGTGCGGTTGGCCGGTCGGACCCGCAGGGCCAGGAACTGCGAGCGCATCTCGGCGTTCGGGTTGCGTCTGGTGGCCTTGCTGCCCTGGCGCCAGGTGACGGTGCGGGTGGCCGCTCGGCCGACGGCCAGGGCCAGGGCGCGCAGGGTGGTGTGCGGTTGGGGGTAGGCGGACACGGGAGGGCGGCCCTGCCCGGAGTACGGCGGGCGTTGGGGTGTGGCATTGCCGGGGTGCGCGGTCGTGGTGGCTTTGACCGCGACCGCGTAGGTCAGGCCGCGCTCGGTCAGGCCCTCGCGAAAGCCGGTGGCGTCGCCGTATCCGGCGTCGGCGGCGACCGGAAGGTCGGGCAACTCCCAGTTGTCGCGCACCTCGTCGAGCATGTCCAGCGCCAGGCGCCACTTCTCCCGGTGCCGCTCGGTGTCCGGGATTCCCGCCTTGGCGCGGCGGCGCCGGATCGCCTCGGCCATCAGCGCGTCCTCGCCGTACTTGGTGTCGTCCCAGCTCTCGGGCAGGAACAGGCGCCAGTCGACAGCCGATGACGCACGGTCACTGACCAGGTTCACACTGACGCCGACCTGGCAGTTGCCGCGCTTACCCAGGGCGCCGCAGTACATCCGCGCCACCCCCGGTGAGTCGTAGCCGTCCTTGGGGAAGCCGACATCATCGATCGCGTACGCCTCGGGAGAAATGTGCGCGGCAGCCCAACGGGCCAGCCGCTCACGGACCTTGGAGTAGTCCCAGGTGGACGATGAGACGAACTGCTGCAGCTGCTGGTGGTCCACGCCCAGGCGCTCGGCCATCGGCTGCATGGACTTGCGCTTGCCGTCCAGCATCAGCCCGCGCAGATACAGCTCGCCCTTGGCCCGCTGGTCCCGACGCGCCAGCGAACCGAGCATCTCCGCCGCGAACGCCTCCAGGCGCGGGCGGACCGTCTCCATCTCCTCAGGTGTCACACCTGACAGAACATCACAATCTACCTGACGATGATCAATCGGGGTACCTAACAAAGCCCTATTAGAGCGGCAGGCCTCCCAACCGAGATGGCCGAGGCAGCGGCCTCGGTGATGGCGCGCCGGGAGAAGGACAAGGACCAGTACGAGCTGCCTCTCGCCGAAGTTCTCGCGCATCTACGACAAGGCTCCTGATCCCGGGCGGAGAGGAGCAGCTGAACCGGGAGCCCAGCCCGAAACGATCATTTCCGGCCACATGGCAGAATCCGGCCCATGAACGCACAAGGCTGGAAGCTGTTCGTGAAGGGAGATGACTGCCCGGAGTGGTGCGCCCGGGACCACGCCGACGAGGACGCCGAGCACGACTCGATCATGCACAAGTCCGCTCCGTTCGCCATTGACCTACCTCCGCTGGTCAACGGCGAACGGCTCAACCTCGCGTTCACCACCGTCTGCAGCGAGGACTACCACGCCCAGGACAAGGAGCGCACCGCGGCCGAGGTCGAGCTCGGCGCGGAGTCCGACCAGAGCAGCGCCGTACACGACTACGTGCCTGTCCCGTCCGTTGAGGCGCTGGACAAGCTGATCACCAATCTCCGGAACGCCGTCAGCGCGCCACGGGAAGGGCGTAGTCCCACAGCCGGTCCGCGGCGGCGGGGTCGACCGACCACTTGGCGACGCCCGCCATCACGTCGGCGCCCCCGTCGACGACCTCCGATTCCTGGTTGTCCTCGAAGTACCGTCCGGTCACGCCGTCGAGGAGCGGTGACGCGGCCAGCAGCACCGTGGTGGCAGCGCCCTGAGCCGGCGTCTTGTAGTGGTCGGGGGTGAGCAGGTTGCCGTCCGCGTCCATGGCGCCGAGGGCCTGCATGGTCGCCTTGTCGAGGTGGCGGGCCAGGTTGGTGTGGATCCACCCCGGCGCGCAGGCGTTGGCGGTGATGCCGTCTTCGGCCCACCGACGGCTGATTCCTACGGCGAGGAGCACGTCGGCCGTCTTCGACTGAGCGTAGGCGACGAACGGGTCGTAGGGGCGTCGCTCGAACTGCGGGTCGTCGAAGTCGAATCCCACCCGCAGTTGGGCGCCGGAACTCACCACGACCACGCGCGGCTTCTCGGCCTCCTGGAGAGCGGAGCGCAGGCCGACGGCCAGGGCGAAGTGGCCGAGGTAGTTGGTGGCGAGCTGCATCTCCCAGCCCTGTGCGGTGACCTGTCGGGTCGGGAGCATCATCACGCCGGCGTTGGCGATGAGGCCGTCGACCGGCCCGCTCCAGTCGTCGCAGAAGGCGCGGACGGAGGCCGGCTCGGCAAGGTCGAGTGGGACAGCTCGCGTTCCCGGGAACTCCTCGATGAGCGGTTCGGCGGCCGCGGGGTTCCGGGTGGCGACGGTTACCTGCGCGCCCGCACCAGCGAGCGCGCGCACCGTCTCGGCACCGAGGCCGGAGGATCCGCCGGTGACGATCATACGGCGCCCGCTCAGATCGACCCCGTCGAGTATCTCCGTGGCGGTGGCCCGCGTTCCGAATGGAGTGGTGGTCAGCGTCATACCTGTGCCATGCCTTCAGAAGGGGGTGGTGTGAGAGTAACCATACAACATGTCCACATATGGAGACCGACGAGGGGATACTCGGTGCACGTATGAACACGTGTGCCTACAGGATCGGGCCGCTGTCGGTGATGACGTATGCGTTCAATGACTTACCCCAGCGGATGGTGACGGCGACCGGCGCGGGAACGAGCGGCAGTCAAACGACGGTCGGTCGGTTGCGGGACGCGCGAGAAGACTGAGAAACGTCGTTGATTCGACCCATTTCCACCTGAGAACCAACAGAGGACACACATGGCCAGTACATGGTTGATCACCGGCGCGTCCCGGGGCTTCGGGCGCGCTTTGGCGAAAGCGGTTCTGGAGGCCGGAGACCGGCTCGTGGCGACCGCGCGCCGCCCGGAGCAGCTCACGGACCTCGTCTCCCGCTACGGCGACCAGGTGCGGGCGGTGGCCCTGGACGTCACCGACACCGTCGCGGCCCAGGACGCGGTCCAGGCGGCCGTCGACGCCTTCGGCCGCCTGGACGTGGTCGTGAACAACGCCGGGTACGCCACCAGCGTCCAGTGTTGCTGTGAGGCCTGTCTCCCGTAGGACTTCGGCAGCCCCGACCACGATTCGAGTGCGCGTGGCCCGTCCCTTGGGTGTCAGAACGTGTGCCATAGCGCTGTTTCCCTTCACCGCACCAGTGCGGTTCATTCTAGGAGCGGTGGCGCACCGGTCGGAACGGCACGGAGGAGGGTGCGGGGGGCCTTGCACGGCGTGGTGTGCTTCACATGTGATGCCATGCCGGAAATGCCACTCGCGTCCTCGCTTCATCGCATGTGAAGGTCGACCGGCGCCGGTCAGTCAATCGGCGAGGCGGGCTTTCGGCTGCGGCAGAGACTCCGCCTTGGCGCGCATCTCCGCGGCGCGGGCGACGCGCAGGGCGCTGAAGAGTTCGGCGGCCCGGTTCCAGTTCGCCCGCGCCAGTTCGACTTCTCCCAGTTCCAGCTGGGCGGATGCGAGGTCATTGAGCAACTCCGCCTGCTTGTACTCGTCGAGAAGCTTCTCGTAGAGCCGTAGTGACTTCTGGTAGTCCGCAATCGCGGACTCGACATCGCCCAGGCGCTGTCTGATGTAGCCGATGTTGCCCTGTACGCCTGCCTCGTCGTGACGGTTCCCGGTCTTTCTCAGCAGGGGGAGCGCCTCCTCACACCAGGCGATCGCTTCCTGGTGGTCGCCGGGCACGGCATGGAACCAGCCCCCGATGGCGATGGAGCGTGCGATCTCGTACGGCCGGCCGAGCTTCCGGGCGATCGCCAGGCTCCTGCGCCCGTGCTCCATGCCCTCGGCGTGGCGCCCCGATAGCTGCGTACGCGGCTGGCGTACCGCTCGGCGAGGAGCTCCTCGTACGGGGGCAGCCGGTGCAGATGGCCGAGCATGTGGTCGACGGCCTCGTCGGCTTCGTCGAGGCGGCCGGTCTCCACCAGCGCGTTCGCCAGGTTCGTGCTGGTCCGCGTGATGGCGACGGGATCATCGAGCGTGAGGCCTGCGTCGAGGCCGATACGCGAGGCGGTGATCTCCTCGGCCCAGCGTCCCGCGACCGTGTTGTAGGCGGCCCATGCGAGGGTGAGGTCGATGCGGTGGCACAGCAGCCGTGGATCCTCCAGGGCGCGCAGGGCGGCGGCTGCGGTCGGCTCCTCCTGGCGGAGCCAGCGGTTGCACTCCGCCCGACGCTGAAAAAGATAACGGACATTTTAACACCCGACTTCGTCTCCGCCGGGTGGCTGCGAGGCCGGGCCGGGCTCACCGACGGGCCTCAGCCGTGCGTACTCCCTGCAGCGGGACCGCTGTCCGGGGCGACCTCGGCATATAGACCGCGGATGCTGACGTCCGCTCCGTGCTTGAGGCGGCGGAAAACCCAGTCGATCGGGTGGCACTCGCGTGTGTCGGGGAGTTCCATGACCAGGGGGACGGTGTGCTGAGGGTCCGGCGTGAGGCGCCAGACCGCGCCTGCGTGACGCGTCAGTATTTCGCCGACGTAACAGCCGAAGGCGACGAGGGAGTCGGCCATCTCCTGGCCAGTGGCACCGTCGGTCCGGAAGCCGTCGACTATGTCCTCCACCAGGCCGATGCTCCCGGGGCTGTAGTCCAGCTCGGCGTCACTGATGTCGGCCGCGGCCTCGACGATGGCAGCTGCGTGGAGAGGCGCACTGTCGGGCTCCAGGGGGTAGTTCAAGTGCAGCTGCATGTTTGTCCTCGGACCGTTGCCGTCGATGCTAGCCGGAGAACATCCGCCAGGCATGCCACTGAGCATAAGCATTTGGCACTGACCTGCCCCGACCAACAGACACCATACGGTCAAGGTACGCACATGTTTCGCGCCCTTCGGCCAGGAGATGTTTCTCTCTCCGACCACTGCAGTCGGCAGTCAGTCGACTCATGCCTCCGGACGGGTGCCCCGCCAAGGTGGGAGCCGTGCCCTGACCTGCACGCGCTGAAGACTCCGAGAAAATGGATTTCGCCCCCGACATTCGCACGACGCTGCGCAGTGTGCTGCTCGCGCTGGCCCTGGCCGACGTGTCGGACCCTGAACGCGGCTGTCTGCTGGTCAACGCGACGACAGAGCGCGCCGCCCCCGGCAGCACGGTCGAACAGGTGAGGTCGACCATGGCCGCCGTGGAGTCCGTGCTGACCGGGGCGTTGGAACGCGCTCGGGTGCGGGGCGACCTGGGCACCGCACAGAGCCCGGTGGAACTGGCCCGCTTCCTGACGACGTTCATTCAGGGCCTGCATGTCATGGGCAACGCACGCGCGGACCGGTCGTTCCTGGAGTCGGCCGTGTCCACGGCCCTGAAGGTCCTGGACTGAGGCAGCGCGTGGGTCGGGCCCGGCTCGCCGCTGGAGGAAAGGAGAAGTCCTAGTAGTTGGTCACCAGGGGCTTCGTCTCGTCGACCACGTACGTGGAGAGCATCATCGTGGTCACCGTGCCGACGTTGCGAGCGTTGTGGATGACACCGTTCGGGATGAAGAACGGGTCACCCGTGCGCAGCCGGAGCGGCGGCCGGTCGTCGAACTCCATCAGGACGTCGCCGCGGACGATGTATCCGACCTCGACACCGGGATGGCTGTGACGGCCCGACTCCTTGTGCCGGGGAATCTGCACGAGCGTCTGCACGGCCTCCCAGCCCTCGGCGGGCGAGGGGTGTTCCTGAAGCAGGGTGCGTGTGACGCCTGCAGTCGGATCGGAGTCCGCAGCTGCGGCGGTCGACGACAGAGCGGCTACGCCGAGCGCGCCGGCCGCCGCGGCCCCGCTGGTACGGAGAAGAGAGCGGCGATCGATCATCACAGGTCCTTTCGATCGGTAGGCATCAAAGCCGACCAGGCAGGCAGAAAGTTCTTCCAACACAAAACAACCATGTGTCTCAGTAGACACACAAGGGCGTAAGTCGGCCAACCTGAATACGTGTGCACACATGTCGAGGGCTGATGCCTGGGACCGGCCTCCCCTCGCCGCGGTTGCGCCCTGTCGGCCGTCCGCCTGGACCTGGACGAGTTCCGTGTCTGTATGTCCCGCGCCAGGAACCTGGCGGCACAGAGAGATCCGCAGCGGGCGGTGGCGGTGCTGCGTCAGGGGCTCGCGCTGTCGTGCTCCTGGACGAGTCCCTCCCAACCTGTGCCCATGCTCCCGGTCTTCACCGGGCGCGCGGAGGAACTGGCGCGGCTGGACGCCTTGCTGGAGGACAGCACAACGGAGCCGCGCACCACGGCTCTCATCGCGTTCGACGGCATGTCCGGAGTAGCAACACGACGCTGACCGTGCGGTGGGCGCACCGCTTCCCTGACGGGTGGCTCTATCTGGACCTGCGGGGCTTCGGGGGCGGCGGGCCGACGATGAGCCCCGCAGAGGCCATGCAAGAGCTGCTGGTCGCCCTGGGCGTGCTCGGGGACGGTGTTCCGGAGGGGCTCGCCGACGCCCGCGCGCTCTTTCGTCAGCCGGGTCGGGGCGGAGCGCACCAGACGGGAGCCGGAGTCCGTCGACGCCATCGCGGCGAGATGCGGACGACTGCGAGACGCGTTCTCGTGGTCCTTCGACCGGCTGAGCACACCGGCACGCCACCTGCTTGGACTGCTCGCCCGCCGCGGCGACCCCGAGCGGTGAGCCGGAGGAGACGGTACGGCTGCTGCGCGCCGAACTGGCGGACGCCCAGCTGCTGACGGAGTACGCCCGCACGCCTTGGTCCGGGTGTATGCCGTCGAGCAAGGCCGCGGCACCGGACGTCCGGTGCCGGACCGGTCAGGCGGTGGGAACCGTCAGCACGACGTCGTGGGCGACCGGCTCCTTCTCCACCACGATCGTGGACGTGCCACGGAGGTCAGCGTGACCGCACCCTGGGAGACGGGCGTGCTCCCGGCACCTCGGACACGGCCGCGGACCGGGACGCCGGAAGCGGAGACCTGCGCGCCCGCGTCGACGGCCTCGGCGTCCCGCGCCGCCTGGACCAGGCCGCTGGAGGCGCGCAGCGGGACCTCCTTGATGAACAGCGTCACCAGGAAGGCGACGAACCAGGAGTCGAGCAGCCCGGGGGAGCCGATCCGCTCGATCGGAACCGGCGCCCGCCGCTCCTGCAGGGTGCCCACGAAGTCGAGTGTGAGCGTCCCGCACGGAAACACATGTCTCACGTGACCCTCCTGGCAGGTGACTGAACACCCTCCAGAGTAACCACCTTGACGGGTGACGAGACCTCATGGGAATCTTTCGTCACCGGTCAGAACGGTTACTTCTCGGTGAGGACATTCCATGGCAGTCGTACGCTTCCACCTCGTCTCCCAGCTCAGCCCCAAGGACGTGCTGGGGGTGCTGACCGACTTCGGCCCCTCCCGCGCCAAGGCCTGGCCCACGATCGACGCCGACCACTTCGAGGTCCACGACCTCGGCGACACCTGGGCCGAGGTCACCGAGGGAACCGCCGCGGCCTGGGAGCGGGTGCGCTACGAGTGGGAACCGGCCGGTGACACGGTCACCATCACCACGCTCGACTCCAAGCTCTTCGGAGCCGGCGGCGGCTGGGTCTTCCGGATGGCCCCCGAGGGCGGGGGCACCAGGGTCGACGTCGAGCTGACGCGGCAGCCGAGCACGGTCAAGGGCAAGATGCTCGCCGCGCTCCTCCCCCTGGCCGCTCCCGCGTCCCTGCGCAAGTCCTTCGCGGGGCCGCTGCAGGCGAAGTGACGCACTCGCACATGCCGGAGGGGCCGACAGCACATGCTGTCGGCCCTCCGGCATGTGCCCCGTACGTGACCTCAGTCGGTCACTTGTCGAGGTGGGTGGTGAAGTAGTCGGTGAGCTTGTCGACGGCGGGGTCGATGTATTCGCGCTTGTCGTAGAGGTCGACGTGGCTGGCGCCGGGGATGCGGTGGAGTTCCTTGGGGCCGGTGGCGGCCTGGTGGGCCTCGATGGCCATCCAGGCGGTGACCGCGCGCTCGCCGATGATCTGCAGGATGGGACGGGGGCCGATGAGGGGAACGGCGCGGAGGACGTCGCTGGATGCCATCTTGTCGATGCTGTCCCAGGTGAGGTACTTCGCGGAGCGCTCGTGGTAGCCGCGGGCGCCGCAGTAGTACTCCCACCCCTCGATGCCGTGCTCGCCGCCCAGGGCGCCCGCCTGTTCGGCGGTGTCGGGGAACATCGTCAGCACGCCGGGGTCCTCGCCGCGGGCGGCACGGGTGCGGGCCTGGGCGGCGGCGTCCAGGAGGGCCTGGAAGACGGCCGGGTCCTGGGAGCCATCGGCGCCGTAGCGGAACTGGCGGGCGGGTTCGGCGGTGCACACGGTCGCCACGGCCTTGACGCGGTGGTCGCCGCCGGTGGCAGCCAGCGAGTAGCCGCCGGAGGCACAGATGCCGAGCAGGCCGATGCGGTCGGCGTCGACCTTGTCGCGGGTGATGAGGTAGGAGACAGCGGCCTTGAAGTCCTCGATGCGCTGGGCGGGGTCTTCCAGTCCGCGGGGCAGGCCACCGGACTCGCCCTGGTAGGCGGCGTCGAAGGCGAGGGTGACGAATCCGCGCTCGGCCATCAGCTGCGCGTAGGTGCCGGAGGTCTGTTCCTTCACCCCGGTCCCGGGGTGTCCGACCACCAGCGCCGGACGGCGGCCGGCAGTCGGGCTGTCGGGGGTGTAGAGGTGCGCGGCGATCTCGATACCGGCGCTGTCTAAACTGACACGGGTCCTGGCCATGGAAACAACACTCCTGGAAGACGGTGACGGACGATGTCGTGGAGCACCCGGTCCGTGCCGGGCACACATCCACCATCCGCCACCTGCCTCGCCCGCGGGAGAGGCAGGTTTCTGCCTGGGAAAGAACCTGCCCCCTCACACCTGTGTCGCGCCCGGTCCGGCCGCATGACACTGGAGAACATGAAACCGACACCCGACCGCACCGCCGCCGACCCGCGCAACGCGTACGCCCCGCCATGCGCCGCCTCCTGGACCAGCTCACCCAAACCCCCGCACTCGTCCTCGGCAAACGCCTGGACATCCTGGCCTGGAACCCCGCCGCCATCGCGCTGTACACCGACTTCTCGGCCCTCCCGCCGACTCGCCGCAACTACGTGAACCTGCTGTTCTCGAATCCGGTGGTCCGGGAGTTGCATCTGGACTGGGAGCATGACGCCCGGGACGCCGTCGCCGGGCTGCGCATGGAGGCCGCGGCCGACCCCGTCGACCCGGACCTCGCCCGCCTCGTCGGCGAACTGTCCGTCCAGGACGCCGACTTCCGCACCTGGTGGGCCGAACACCGCGTCAACAGCGCGACCTACGGCACCAAGCGCTACCGCCACCGCCCGGTGGGAGAGCTCACCCTCGACTGCGACACCTGGGCGAGCCCCGACGGCTCCGGGCAACGCCTGATGGTCCTGACCGCCGAACCCGGCAGCCCCTCCCACGACGCCCTGCGCATCCTCACCTCCTGGACCGCGGAGGCGCCCGTCACCGACCGAACAGAGGACCTGACCCGATGACCACCTGGGCGCCCGAAGACCAGACCCTGCTCTCCGAGACCTACTCCCTCGTCCTGACCGCCGGGGACGGTGACCGCCCCGGTGTGGAGATCGGCATGGTGGTCGTCGACGGCGAACTGTACGTCCGCGCTTACCGGGGAGTCCGCGCCCGCTGGTACCGGGCGGCGCGGGAACACGGTCACGGAACGATCCAGGTGGGCGGCGTCACCCGCGATGTCCTGCTCACGACCCGCGACCTCGAACCACCCGCCGGACTCGACGCCGCCTTCCGCGGCAAGTACGGACCGGTGGCCGACGCCCTCGTCGCGCGCCCGGAGGCACATGCCGCGACGATCCGGATCGACCCGGCACCCGCGCCGACCCCCTGAGAGGCCCGCCGCGCCTCAGACGTCGGTGGTGTCACTGGAGGTGCCGAGCACCGGTTCGTCGTCGTACACCTTGGTCACCTCCACGTTCAGCACGGTGGCGATCCGTCCGAACGACCAGTAGTAGCCGGCCACTTGCAGCACCTCGACCAGTTCGCGGTCGCTGAGGAACCGGCGGGCCTCGTCGAAGACCTCGTCGGAGACGCGTGGGTGCCGCACCACCTCGGCGGTAAACCGGACGAGCGCGCGGTCGGCCTCGGACAGTTCGGGGCTGTCGATCTGCCGGTCGCGGACGAGCTGCCGGGTTCGCTCGTCGACGCCGGCCGAGCGGGCCATGGGGTCGTGCTGGGCCGCGACGAACGTGCCGTCGGTGTAGGCGGCGACGGTGAGGACCACCAGTTCGCGTGCGCGGTCCGGCAGTTCGAGTGAGGTGAACAGTGTCCTGGCGAACTCGACGAACGGCTTCACGGTGTCCGTCGAGTGGGACATCATCTTGACCATCGGGTCGGGCGGCAGCTTGCCGAGGAACGTGGCGACCTCGTCCGGGAACGAGGCGGGATCCGGGTCGGTGAGACGGGGCACGGTGGTCCTCCGATCGTGGGTGGCTCAGACGGTCCGGGCGGGCTCGACGTCGAAACCCGTCTCGCTCAGGTGCCGGAAGCGGCCGTCCTCGGCGAAGGTGCCGAAGATCGCGATCTCCCGGGTCTGGGTGGTGCCGTTCTTCAAAGTGATGCGGAAGACGTGCCGTTCGGCGTAGGTGTCACCGTCGGTCAGCTCGTCGAGCACGGTGACCGTGCCTTCCGTGACCTGGCCGCGGATGCCTGCGACCATCTGCGTGAACTCGTCGCGGTTCAGCGTCTTTCCGTCGCTGCGGTGTGTGTAGTCCGGGGCGTAGTAGCGGTCGAGGACCTCGTGCAGTTCCACCGCGGGGTCGGGCTCGAAGACCAGGGCGCGGAGGGCGTCGGAGATACGGACGTGGCTCATCGTGGGTGTGTCCTTCGGTTGCGGAGGGATGCCATAAGTGAACCCATGGGTCCGGTGATCATCGGACCGGACCCATGGGTCCGCTTCATGGTGGAGCCATTCTGAAGGCAGTCGTACGAGTTCAGAGGGTGCGGGCGAAGCGGGCCAGCAGTTCCGTCCAGTGCCGCTCGGCCGCCGCGAGGTGGTAGGTGGCGGTGCCCGGACTGGGGTGTAGCCGTGGTGCGCGCCCTCGTAGACCTCGCACCGGTGCTCGACGCCCGCGTCCGCGAGCGCCTTCTCCAGGCGGCGGACCTGGCATCCAGGGGTCCTCGTCGGCGGGCGCGATCGACCTGATCGAGCAGCCGGACCTGCTGGACGCGATGAAGCAGGAGTTCAAGGACCGCACCGAGGGCATCGCCTGGGCCTCGATGATCCCGGACGGCAACCAGCCACCGCTGTACGAGCCGCCGACCGAGTTCCTGAAGGCGACGGGACAGTCCTGGCCGCCGAAGGGCGTGACCTGGCCGGTGCCACCGATCGTGTCCACCGAGCAGCTGGGTACCACGGGCTCCGCCCTCGCCCCCGTGACCTGACACCGCGGCACTCCCGCACACGCCCCCCGCCTGCAGCCGTCCACCCCCGGCCACAGGCGGGGGTCCGCGTTTTCGAGAAACGTGTTTCCGCTTGTCGGCCTTCGGCCTCTCCGCAGCCAATTGACTTACGTCACGTCCCGCGCAGCCCGTTCGACGCTTCCCGGAGCCGCTCTTCGGCCGCCGGGGTTCTGCTACACCCTTCCAGGCGACATCGTTTGACCGTCAAGTGACCGATGTGCGGGTTCTGTTCCCGGCGAAGAGTGGTAGGCGCAGACTTCGTCCCATGGAGGGGAACTCCTGTCATGCACCGTGATCAGTCACCCCTGAAGGCGCGTCCGGCGTCCGAGCCGGTGCCTCCGCTGTTCCTGGACCTCGACCAGATGCTCAATAAGTTCACCCCGCTGCCGATACGGGCGGAGTTCCGCTTCGACCCGGACATGCCCGCGGTGATCACGGTCGAGTTCCTGGCAGAACGAGGACCGAGTCTCATCTGGCGCATCGGCCGCGAGCTCCTCCACCACGGCCTGACATCGATGAGCGGCTGCGGCGACGTACGGATGTGGCCGGCGCTGCCCAGGGAACGGCCCTCCTCCTGGCTGCTTCTCGAATCGGAGGAGGTGGAGGCCCTGTTCGAGGTGCCCGCGGCACCGCTGGCGGAGTGGCTCGACGCGACCTACCGGATCACCTCGGCCGAGGCGGAGATGGACGGCCTGAACTGGGACGGCTTCCTCATGGAGCTGCTCGACGGCTCGGCGACACCGTCCGAATGACCGCCGCCGGGTGCGCGCACTCGGATGACTCGCCCCCGACCGCGTCACCTGTCAGAGCGGTGACGCAGAGGGTTGCCGTCGTCGGCCCGGTACATGACCAGTGCCACACGTGTGCCGTCCCGGACACCCGATGACAACGCTTTGCCGCAGGCCGCGAGTGTGCGGCGGACGAGGAGGAATGACGTGAGGTCCAGCAACCCGATCTTTTCCCGCTGGGGTGCCGCCCGTGACGCCGGCCCGGCCGACGCCTACGCGCAGCGGCCGGTGGGTGCCGCTGTCGGCGGCCGGCCGACGGACGACTACGCGACCAACCCCTACGCCCCCGGTGCGGACACGTCACCGCGGACCGCCGGGACCGCGGTGACCATGGACGACGTCATCGTCCGCACCGGGACGACGCTCGGCACCGTGGCCCTGACGGCCGTACTGTCCTGGCTCCTGCTGCCCGTCGACGAGGCGAACATCGGCCGCTCGTACGGCATCGCGGTGGGCGCGGCCCTCGTCGCCTTCGTCCTGTCGATGGTCCAGGCCTTCAAGCGGACGCCGTCCCCGGTGCTGATCCTCGGGTACGCGGCGTTCGAGGGTGTCTTCCTCGGCGTCCTCTCCAGCACGATCTCGACCTATATCGCGCCGGGCGTGGTCGTGCAGACGGTGCTCGGCACCTTCGCAGTGTCCGCGGGTGTGCTCGTCGCGTACCGCATGCGCTGGATACGGGTGACCCAGAGGTTCACCGGGTTCGTCGCCGCGGCCGCGACCGGCTTCCTCCTGCTGCTCGTCGCCGACCTCCTCTTCTCCGCCTTCGGCGCGGGCAACGGCCTCGGCTTCCACAGCGGCGGCCTCGGCATCCTCTTCGGCGTCGTCGGCATCCTGCTCGGCGCGGCGTTCCTCGCCCTGGACTTCAAGCAGGTCGAGGACGCCGTCGCCTACGGTGCCCCGCGTGAGGAGGCGTGGCTGGCCGCCTTCGGTCTCACCACGACGCTGGTGTGGACCTACCTGGAGATGCTGCGCGTGCTGACCATCTTCAACAGCGACAACTGAGTTCTCCGCCGCCGGAGGGGCATGCGCACCGCGCATGCCCCTCCGGCGTGTCCGTACATGGGTCCGCCGTCTGAACCTCCACGGAACCCGGCTCGTTCTCATGACGCCGACCTGACCGTCAGAACGGGAGAGACGTGTCATGAGCCCCCACGAGGAGTGCCCGTACCAGGACGGCCGGGTGGTCATCGATCCCGCCTTCAAGGCGGACGCCCCCGCGCGGTACGCCCGGCTGCGGGAGCTCGGGCCCATCCATCCGGCCGAGTTCCACCTCGGCCTGAAGGGCTGGATGATCGTCGGCTACGACCTGGCCCGGGAGGCGCTGACCCACCCCGCCCTGCTCAAGGCCACCACGCCCGCCGCCGAGGCCCTGGCCGCCGCCGGCTACGTCCTCAACAAGCCCTCGGTGGGCTCGGCGCGCAGATGATGGAGGCCGACCTCGTCGAGGCGTTCAACGCCCCGTTGCCGGGCACGGTCATCGCCGAACTCCTCGGCATCCCCGAGGAACACCACCTGGACTTCCGCCGCTGGTCAGCCCGGGCGCTCCAGGTGGCCTCGCCCGAGCACCGCCCGGCGCTGGCCGGTCTGCACGGGCTGCTGGCCGACCTCGTCGCGGACAAACGCCGCCGCCCTCAGGACGACCTGCTGTCCGCCCTGGTCGTCGTCGCTCTCGGTGCGGCGGGGCGCGACGCCCCGCAGGCCGAGGACGGCGACCCGGCCGGGCGCCCGGCATCTGGCCTTCGGGCACGGCATCCACTACTGCCTGGGCGCCCCGCTCGCGCGCCTGGAGACGACCATCGCCCTGCGCACCCTGCTCGCCCGCGTCCCCGAACTCGAACTCGCCGCCCGGCAGGCTCCTTGCAGTGGATCGGCTCCGGCATCATCCGCGGCGTGCTCTCCCTCCCGGTGCGCTACCGCGTCGGCTGACGACATGAGAAACGTCCCGGCCCGCGTCGTGGAGACGCGGGCCGGGACGGAACAGAAGGGGTACGGCCGTCAGACGGTCCGGGTGCGCAGCTGACGGGTCTTCCAGCCCAGCAGGCCCGCCTGGACGATGAAGAACACCCCACCGCCCGTGGCGTACACCGAGAGCACGTCGAGCGAGGGATCGTCGCCCGCGGCCTGGATGTTGTAGAAGATGCCGACGACGAAGGACAGTCCGCCCGCGATCAGCATCGGCCACTGCTTGCCCAGTTCGGGGCCCCGCCGCTGGAGCCCGACGGCCACCTGGGCGGCACCGGAGATGACGGCCCAGGCGCCGAACACGTGGAGCACGGGCGCCACGCCACCGGCCCCGGCGATGCCGACCGCGATCGCGGCGAGCGTGCTCAGCACCCCGTTGAACTCCGTGACCCGGCGCTCCGATCCGTCGGGGAGGGCCCGGTAGTCGATCAGTGACGACACCGCGTCGATCAGCGGGTAGACGACCAGCAGCGTGATCGCCACGGCGTCGACGTCCTCGTGGGCTCCGGCGAACGCCAGCGCCCATGCCACGGCCAGGACACCGCGGCCCAGGTACAGCCTCAGCAGGGAGGAGCGTCCGCCCGTGGCCGCCGCATCCGCGGGTGCCGATGTCTGCGTGCTCATGGTGGTTCGGCCTTTCTCAGGTCGGGGGGTCGTCGCCGGCCCGGTCAGTGCCGGGACGGGGAGACGCACTTGAAGCTGGAAGCGACGGCCGGGTCGCCGTAGCCCTTGTAGCGGGACACCTGCGGGTAGCTGCACAGGTCACGGGCGACGCTCTGCCCCGAGGCGTTGATCAGGGTCGCGGGCAGGGTCTTGGGCGCCTTGCCGTGCTCGACCCAGGCGGTCAGCGCGGCAAGGCCGTCGGCCGAGCCGTCAGCGCCGTTGAGGCCGCAGTGGTTGGTACCCGGGGCGAGGAAGAGACGGTAGAAGTCGTCGACCCGCTTGGCGCCGCCCAGCTCCCGCTCGGCCTTCTCGCGGTACTGCACGGTGCCCTGGGTGGGGATGTACTCGTCGGCCAGGCCGTGCCAGCTCAGCAGCTTGCCGCCGGACTTGCGGAAGGCCGACAGGTCCGGGTCGTCCGTGCCGATGACCTTGTCGTACTCGGCCTGGGACTGCTGGAACAGCTGCGTGAACTGACCGTAGGTGAGCTTTGAGATGTCGAGGGACGGGTCCTTCGCCACCCAGAGCTTGACCCAGGCGGCGGGCACCGGGAACGGCGTCCCCACGACGTTTCCGTCGGCGTCGGGATCGGTGTGCCCGGCCAGTGCCCAGATGTCGGCCCCGATCGGGATGCCGTACCACAGCTTCTTGCCGAAGACGGTGCGCGGACCGTCCCAGATCTTGCGTACGACGGTTGCGTCGGCCGCCGCGGCGGTCAGCTCCCTGCCCTCGCACACGACCTTGGTGCCGATCAGCCGGCGCGGGTCGAAGTCGCAGCGGGACGGGTCGTTGACCAGGCCGTCCTTGACGCCGTCGAGGGAGTCGCAGGCCTTGACGGCGGCGTTGGTGAAGGCGTCGAACTCACACTTGGACGGGTAGGTCTTCTCGTTGTTCATGACCACCTGCGGCCACAGGGTGGCGACCTCGAACTCGTCCCAGTTGACGGCGGGAGCGTCGGCGAGGATGCCGTCGTAGTCGTCGGGGTAGCGCTGGGCCTCCATATAGCCCTGGCGTCCGCCGGTGGAGCAGCCGGTGAAGTACGAGTACGCGGGACCCTTGCCGTAGATCGCGTCGACGACCTCCTTGCCGACGGCCGCCGCCTCGTGCTGGGAGCGGGAGGCGAAGTTCTTCAGCAGCGCGGTGTTGACCTGGCCCTCGCTGTCCAGCGCCCAACTGGTGTCGAGGGCGTCGCCGACACCGGCGTCGGTGGAGACGGCGGCGTAGCCGTTCTTGACCGCGGTGCCCAGGCCGACGCCGTTGTCGCCGGCCTGGTAGGCGGCGCCGCCGAGCCCCTGGAAACGGCCGTTCCAGCCGCTGACGGGCAGCCAGGTCCGCACCTTGGCGTGGTCGCCGTCGCCCGGATGCGTGAGGGTGACCGTCACTTCGCAGTAGGCAGGGACGCCGGTGACCGTGCCGCCCAGGGCCCCGGTGCCGTGGATGGTGCCGCCCTCCTGGCTGACCGCTGTCACGGACTCCACCTTGGTCCCGGCCGGCGCCTTCACGGACGGCGCCGAGCAGGCGAACGGCGCGGCGGCGGAGCCGTCCCGGGGCTCCGCCGAGGCGGTCGGCAGACACACCGCCGCGGCCAGCGGCACACCGGCCGCGAGGACAGTCAGAAGTCGTCTCATGGGTTTTCCATCCAAGAAGTAGGTGTGTGCCTGGCCACGGCGACACATGTGCACGGCACATGAGGCGGGCCGAAGACTGATCCGGACGCTATCACCGGCTAAGACGGTGACGAAAGAGTGTGGGTCGGACTTCGGTGAACAAACAAAGCCGGTCGCTCTCGACCTCGGCTCACCCTGGCCCCGCACCACGCGCCCCGACAACAGTCACTTGACGGTCCACACCTTCGGGTACCTGGCCGAGCCCTGTCGCGGACGTGTTAGGTCATTCGACGGTCCGCCGCTCGGACACGTCATCCACGTGCTCCTCCCGCAGCCACCGCGAGTGGTACCTCTGCGCCCACGACCGGCTGACGTACCCGGTGCGCATCCCCAGCCGCGCCTCGGAGTCCTCGAACGCCTTGCGCATGTGCCCGAGGAGGACAAAGGTGATCGCCCAGGCCACGATGTCGTGGACGAAGATCGCGCCGGTGCGGAAGATGAAGGGCAGCAGCCCCATGAACCACATCAGCAGGCCGGTGAACATCGTCACCAGCACGGCACCGGCGATCCAGCCCGCGTAGAGCTTCTGGCCCGCGTTGAACTTGCCGGCCGGGCGGGCCTCGGGCGAGGTGCGGCGCCTGCGGACGGCGCGCAGCCACCGACGGTCGTACACCGCGAAGCGGTTCAGCCTGCGCAGGTCCGCGCGGAAGGCGGGCGAGAAGAGTCCCAGCAGGAAGGGCAGCGGCAGCGAGATGCCGGACCACTCGTGGACCGTGACCATCAGATGGCGCCGTCCGACGAGTTGGGCCAGCGGCCCGAGGTAGAGACAGGCGGCGGAGACCAGGCACAGCAGCATCAGGTAGCCCGTGGCCCGGTGGACCATGCGCTCGGCGGTGCTGAAGCGGCGTACCCGGCCGTCGTGTTCAGGCCGCGTCACTGTGCCGGTCGGCTCCGTCGAGCCAGCCGTCGACCGCATATCCGCGCTCCTCCCAGTGGCCGGGAACGACCTTGTCGGTGACCGAGATGCCGGACAGCCACTTGGCCGACTTGTAGAAGTACATGGGGGCCACGTAGAGGCGGACGGGTCCGCCGTGCGCGTGGGTGATGGGTTTGTCCTGCATGTTCAGCGCCACCAGGACGTCCGATCGGCGCGCCTGTTCCAGCGTGAGGCTCTCGCTGTAGGCGCCGTCGAAGCAGGTGAACCGGATCGCCGCACCCGGGGAACGCACCCCGGCGTCGTCGAGGATGTCCGCCAGCTTCACACCCTCGAAGGGCGTGTTCTCCACCCGCCATCCGTCGGTGCACACGACGTCGTGGACGACCCGGGTCTGCGGCATCGCGCGCAACGCGTCGAGCATGTACGCCTTCGGCCGCTCCACCAGTCCGTCGACCCGGAGTTCGTAGTTCGTCGCGTCCTTGTGCGGCACCGAGCCGACGACGCTGTAGTACCGGAAGCCGCCCGGGTTGGGCAGCAGACCGGTCAACCCCGAGGGTCGATCTGCGAGGCGGCGCCGAGGAATCCCTCCCAGCCGCGCTGGAGGTAGGGCGCGGCGGCGAGCCCCGCCGCGCCCGTGCCGAGCATACCCAGCATCGCCCGCCGCCCCACCGGTGCGCCCCCGGCCCTCGGCTTCGGTTTTTCGGCCATGGTGTGCGCTCCTTCCGGCACATGTGAACTCTGCCGAGCCATCATGCGCAACATCGTCACCCGTTTAACCGGTGACGGTGCTGTCATGAGGGTCTCGGAGCTGTCAACACAGGAGCCCGTTGATGCACACGTATGAGCTCGGCCGGCCACACCATCGACCGAGGAGGACGGGGACTGTTAGGCTGTGAGAGGCATTGACCGTGTATCGAGGAGTCACAGACGTGGTGGGTGAAGACGACATCTCCGGGTGAGATCCGGATCTGACGGCCACCGGCCGGCGCTCAGGAGCGCTGCCGACGTGGTCTGTCTCGTCGTACCCCTTTTCCCACGTCTGACCAGGGCAGAGCTCTGCTCTCTGCCCTCAAGCCGCTCGAGGTCATCTCCATGTCCGACGCATCCATCGTCTGCTCGAACCTCTCCTTCGCCTGGCCCGACGACACCCCGGTCTTCCACGACCTGCCCTTCACCGTGAACAGCGGCCGCACCGGCCTGGTCGCCCCCAACGGCTCCGGCAAGAGCACCCTGCTCAAGCTGATCGCCGGCGAACTGAAGCCCGCCACCGGCTCCGTGTCCGTCGGCGGCACACTCGGATACCTCCCGCAGAGCCTCCCCCTGACCGGCAACCTCACGGTCGCCGAGGTGCTGGGCGTCGCCGCGGTGATCCGGGCCTTGGACGCCGTGGAGTCCGGGGACGTCAGCGAGGAGCACTTCACCACCATCGGCGACGACTGGGACATCGAGGAACGCACCCGCGCCCAGCTCGACCGGCTGGGCCTCGCCGACCTCACCCTGGACCGCAGCCTGAGCACGCTCAGCGGCGGCCAGGTCGTCTCCCTCGGCCTCGCCGCCCAGCTGCTCAGGCGCCCCGACGTACTGCTGCTCGACGAGCCCACCAACAACCTCGACCTTCAGGCCCGGCACAAGCTCTACGACGTGCTGTCGGACTTCACCGGCTGCCTGCTGCTGGTCAGCCACGACCGGGCGCTGCTCGACCGCATGGACCGCATCGCCGAGCTCGGCAGCGACGAACTGCGCTTCTACGGCGGCAACTTCACCGAGTACGAGGAGGCCGTGCTCGCCGAGCAGGAGGTCGCCGAGAAGAACGTCCGCAACGCCGAACAGGAACTCAAGCGCGAGAAGCGGGAGATGCAGCAGGCCCGCGAACGCGCCGAGCGCCGCATGAGCAACGCCTCCCGCAACCTCAAGAACGCCGGTCTGCCCAAGATCTTCGCCGGCAACATGAAGCGCGGCGCCCAGGAGGCCGCGGGCAAGTCCGGCCAGATGCACGCCTCCCGGGTCAGCGGGGCCAAGGCCCGCCTGGACGAGGCCGGACGTGCGCTGCGCGACGAGCAGCGCCTCACCCTGGAACTGCCCGACACCCAGGTGCCCGCCGGGCGCAACCTCTTCCTCGGCGAGGGGATGCAGGTCCGTCTCGGGGACAAGGACGTGTTCGCTCCGGGCGGGGTCGACCTGACCGTTCGCGGCCCCGAGCGCATCGCGCTGACCGGGCCCAACGGCGCCGGAAAGACCACCCTGATGCGGCTGATCACCGGCGAACTCGCCCCGGACGGCGGGGAGATCAAGCGCAACGACGGCCGGATCGCCTACCTCTCGCAGCGCCTGGACCTGCTGGACCTGGACCGCACCGTGGCGGAGAACTTCGCCGCGTTCGCCCCCGAGCGGCCCGAAGCGGAGCGGATGAACCTGCTCGCCCGCTTCCTCTTCCGGGGCGCGCGGGCACACCTGCCCGTCAAAGTGCTCTCCGGCGGCGAACGTCTGCGCGCCACCCTGGCCTGCGTGCTGTGCGCCGAACCGGCCCCCCACCTGCTGCTGCTCGACGAGCCGACCAACAACCTCGACCTGGTCAGCGCGGGCCAGCTGGAGAGCGCGCTCAACTCCTACCAGGGCGCCTTCCTGGTGGTCAGCCACGACGAGCGGTTCCTCGCCGAGATCGGCGTGAACCGCTGGCTGCGGCTGGCCGACGGATCCCTCACGGAGACGGGAGCCCCCGCGGTGTGAGCCGCCGACGTGTGACGTGGCCCGCGTCCGAGGCCCCGTGCCCGGCGGGCCGACCACCGATCACGTTGGACGGACCCCCATGCCCCAGCCCGCTCTGCTCGCCCACGACCTCGTCCGCAACCTGGGCGGCCGTCGCGTCCTCGACGGCATCTGTCTGACCGCCTCCCCCGGCCACCGCATCGGCCTGATCGGGGAGAACGGCGTCGGCAAGTCCACCCTGCTGCGCGTGCTCGCCGGCGTGGACGAACCCGACGCGGGAAGTGTCACCCGCCCCGGCGACCTCGGCTTCCTCCACCAGGAAATGCCGTACGAAGCCCACTCGACCATCGCCGCGGTCCTGGACGAGGCACTGCGCGAGGCCCGCGAGGACCTCGCGGAACTGGACCGGCTCGGCGAGGAACTCGCCCGCGTCCCGGAGGACGACCCCGGCCACCAGGAGCTCCTCGACACCTACGGCAGGCGGCTGGAGCAGGCCCAGGACCGGGAGTCCTGGGACGCCGACCGCCGCGCCGCCCTGGTGCTGGACGGCCTGGGCCTCGGCGCGTTCGGGCACGACCGCACGCTCGGTTCGCTCTCCGGCGGCCAGCGCGGCCGACTGGCCCTGGCCGCACTGCTCGTACGGCGGCCCTCGGCGCTGCTGCTTGACGAACCGACCAACCACCTCGACGACGGCGCCGCCGCCTTCCTGGAGGAGCAGATCCGCGGCCTGCCCGGAACCGTGGTCGTCGCCAGCCACGACCGGGCCTTCCTCGACGCCGTCTGCACCGACCTGATCGACCTCGACCCCGCGGTGGACGGCCCGGTCCGCTACGGCGGCAACTACAGCGCCTACCTGTCGGAGAAGCACGCCGAGCGGGAGCGCTGGGAGCGGCGGTACGCCGAGGAGCAGGAGGAACTGACGGAGCTCAGGCACGCGGCGGGGGTGACCGCGCACCGGGTCGCGCCGGACCGGGGTCGCACCGACAACGAGAAGATGGGCTACGGGCACCGGGCCGGCCGGGTGCAGAACCAGATCTCCCGCCGGGTCCGCAACGCCACCCGGCGGCTTGAGGAACTCGAGCGCACCCAGGTCGCCGAGCCGCCGCGCCCGCTGCGGTTCGCCGCCGGGGAGCTGGCCGCGCACAGCGAGGAGGGCCCGCGGCCCCTGGTGTCCCTGCACGACGTGCGGGTGCCCGGCCGGCTCGCGCCGGTCGGCCTGGAGGTGTCGGCGACGGACCGGCTGCTGGTCACCGGCGGCAACGGGGCGGGCAAGTCGACGCTGCTCGCCGTGCTCGCCGGACGTCTCCCGGCCGAGGGCGAGGTGCACCGGCGGCGCCGGCTGACGGTGGGGCTGCTCACCCAGGACACCGTGTTCGAGCGGTACGACCGCACCGTCCGCGACACCTACGAGCTGTCGCTGGGCGCGCAGCGGGCCGAGAAGGTGCCGCTGGGCTCGCTCGGCCTGATGCACGAGGCAGACCTGGACAAACCGGTCGGGCAGCTGTCCGTGGGGCAACGCCGACGGCTCGCACTGGCCCTTCTGGTGGCCCGCCCGCCCCAGCTGCTGCTGCTCGACGAGCCCACCAACCACCTCTCCCCGCGACTGTGCGACGAGCTGGAGGCCGCCCTGGGGCCGGGGCCCGGCGCGATCGTCGTCGCCAGCCACGACCGCTGGCTGCGCCGGCGCTGGCAGGGCCGCGAACTCCGCCTGGAACCGGGACGCGGGCGACGGGAAGAGGCGGCCCCACACCCCCGCCCACGGCCCTGACCAGCGCTGACCGAGCCGGTGCCGTACGATCTTCAGCACACTGACACCAGGGAGAACCGCCTGGAACGGTGACGCTTCTTGCGTCCGACGTAAGTCACCTGTCAAGATGGTGATGTGAATCTTGACCATGTTTTCGTATGTGGGCACCCGGCTCTCGACTTCGCGGCCACCCTCCGGGCCCGGCGCTCGATCCGGTTCGAGATGTTCGTGACGCCGGAGCGGCTGAATGCCTGGTACTTGGAGTCCGGGCTGGTGGACACGATCACTCCCGGCGGGGAGGACGACGTCCGGGAGGCCACGACCGTACGCGAGGCCATCTACCGGCTCGTCACCAACCGCCGACTCGGCGAGAAGTTCGACCGGGAGGCGCTCGACGCGGTCAACGCCGCCGCGCGCAGGACTCCGGCGACGCCCCAGCTCACCCTGACCGGGCGGCTCACCGAGGCGACGCCCGAGCAGGCGCTGGCGACCGTCGCCCGGCAGGCCGTGGAGCTGCTCAGCGGCCCGGACGTCCCCCTGATGAAGGAGTGCGGCAACCCCGAGTGCACCCGGGTCTACATCGACCGTTCCCGGGGCATGCGGCGCCAGTGGTGCGGCATGGAATCCTGCGGCAACAAGATCAAGGCCGCCGCGTACCGCGCACGCAAGAAGTCCGCGCCCGCCGTGGCCGCACACTGACCTCCTGACCTGGGCGGCGGGCGATCCCGGCGAACGCGGGGCTCAGTCGGCGGCGAGGTCCTTGAGGGTCCCGCGGAACCTGTTCACCAGCATTCCCCGAGTCCAGCGCACCGGCGGCGGGAATGCGGCGTACACGTGATCCCGGCCGGGGACGGGCTCGGAGTGCTCCAGGAGGCCGAAGACCAGGTGCGGCCCACCCCGCCGGACACCGTCGGCTGCCGCCTTGCAGAACCCCAGGACGTCCTCGTCCAGAGGCTTGCGGAGCAGCCCCCTGAGCAGCGGTTCCACGACGGCGAAGTGCTCGGCCAGCCCGTCCCGGCTCCGGCGGGAGGTGAGCGCCCCCTCCTTCATCGCGTGCCCCAGCTCACCGATCCGCCGACCCGGTGCTCCTCGGCGATCCGCGCGATGCCGCTCTCCAGCTCGTCGAGCCCCTCGGCCAGCGAGTCGTCCTCCTCGTCCAGCAGGTCCAGACTGCGGACCGCTTCGGGGCACCGCTCCCGCGGCACCGGCCAGAGCTCGTCCTCGCTGCGGCGGTGCCGACGTACGAAATCGACAAACCACTGCACGGTCGTCACCAGGGCCTTCGTGTCGACGGCCGCACCGCCCGCCAGCCCGGTGAAGGACCTGACGACGAGCTCGGCGCCCCGGGTCATGACGGCATGGACGGCGAGGATTTCCTTGAAGAGAGGGGCGCCTTCCGTGACTGGCGCCTGCGTGGCGGACATCCGTGGACCTTTCTTCCCTGTTTCCCGCGCCCCCATGACGACATGGTGTACGGCCCGTTCCCGTCACAGGGAGCGGGCCGTACCGGTCCAGGCCCTTGGGATGAGGACCTGAACCTGCGGCCGTCCTTGGAGGATCCGTCTCCAGGGGCCGTTCACTGCAGGAACGGACGGGCCGACGGCAGTGGTTCACGACATGTGCGCACTGGCAGCCGAGGGGGGACTCTGGCCGCCAGTGCGGGGACGGGAACGGACCACGAGAGCGTGGCTGGACTCCGAATGTCCCGCCACGGCACCGCCGCCCGCGTGTCCAGACCGCAGAGCCTTCCATCCGGAGAACGCAGCAACAGACCGGAAGGTTCACCACAGCATGCGCATCCGGCCGTCACCTTCGAGGTGTCTCAGAGATACATGGCTCGATGACTACAGTAGGCGAACGTGTCGCCCGAGCTGAGGATGGTCACGATCTCCTCGCAGAAGCGTCGGTACTCCGTCTCCTGCTCGGCCAGCAGGGTCACGGAGACGACGGATCCCTGGGGCACGACGGGCCGCAGGGCGCCCAGAAGGCCTGGTGGAGGCGGCAGCAGCAGCACTTCCATGACGCGTCGGAAGACATCGGTGAGGCTCTCCTCCCGATCCGGCGGTTCGGCACACGCCTGCTCCGGCACCGGACGCCAGACCTTGTCGGCCTCGACGAACAGGTCGAGGCAGGCCGCCAGGTGTCCGAGATCGACCGCGGTTAGCTCGATCGGGTACAGACTCGTCAGCTGGTCGCCGCGCACGCTGTGCATGGTGCAACGCTCGGCCGGAGCGGGGTCGGCGGATGCTTCTTCGCTGTGCCACCGGGACCACAACGGCAGCTTCAGCAGCACCTGCACCCAGCCGTCGTAGGCATCCGAGAGGATCCGCTCGTCGTCGGACTCCAGGCCCGCGCTGTGCAGTCGGTAGAGGTGGCGGAGAAGCGGTTCTTCGAGGCTCTGGAACTTCGCGAAGAAGACGGGATCGTCAGGGACCAGGGCGTACAAGGGCTCTTCGTCTCACCGGCTTGACGGCTCGAAGCCGAGCGCGGTACGGCCGTCGCGCGGGACACGGGTGCACCGCCTGGCGTCACCGCTCGGACCGGTTCGCCGGTGAGCAGGCTCCCACAGCACTCGCCCAGCCAGCAGGAGCCTGTCATGAAAGCGAACGGAACAGGCCACCGCGGGGTTCACCGGGGGTGCACCCCGCCACGCCACTCCCGCGAGCAACCGCCTTGACAGGTGACGAAACCTCATGAAACCATCGTCACCTGTCAAGGTGGTTACTTCTCTTCTTCGGAGGCGCACATGTCGGTCGTGCGACGCGCTTGCGGACGCGGTAGGAGTGCGAAGTCGGCTGACAGATCCGCCGACTGCCGGTCTCGGTGCGGCACTCGACACCCTGGGGAGTCGTCCCGGCCGCGACTGCTCAGCAGAGACGTTCCACCCGGACACCACCGCCGCGATGACACACCTCGAGCCCTTCTCCGCTGCGCACACGTGTCACGAATCGTGGCTACACTTCGCGGTCTTGGCCGCAAGCCCCTCGGGCGGAGACGGCTTGGGTCCCCCGGCGGCGCGGTGACGACAGGCGACCAACAGCACCTCATGAGAAATGGCGAGGCCAGCCGCGAGATGGACGCGACAGTGCGCTACTCAATCCTCGGTACCGTGCGGGCGATGCGCGAGGACACCGAGATCGACCTGGACCCCCCGAAGCGACTGGCCCTGCTCGCCCTGCTGCTGCTCCGTGCCCCCGGCCCGCTCACCCTGAGCGAGGCGGTCGACATCCTGTGGGACGAGGAACCGCCGGTCAGCGCCGTCAACGTGGTGCACCGGCACATCGGCGCACTGCGCAGGACACTCGAACCCGAACTGCGCAGCCGTACCCACGCCGAACACCTCGTCCGCGCCTCCGACGGCTACCGCCTGCTGGTCGACACCTCGACCTCGGATCTGCTGCGCTTCCGCGACCTGCGCGCCCAGGCGCAGCTCGCGGTCAGGGGCGACGCTCCCGCCCAGGCCGCGGAGGACTTCGTCGAAGCCCTCCGGCTGTGGCGCGGTCCCGTCGTCGCCGCCGGCACCTCGGTGGCCCGGCATCCGGTGTTCACCTCGGTCGGCCACGAGTTCGTCGCGACGGTGAAGGAGGCCGCCGACGCCGTCCTGACCGCGGCACCAGCACTGACGGAGGAGGTGCTGACGATGCTGCGGCGCACCGTGGAGAGCCACCCTTTCGACGAGGCGCTCCACTCCCGGGTGATCGCCGCCCTGGCCGCCACCGGCCGACAGGCAGAGGCCCTGCAGCAGTTCGAGACCATCCGGGGCGCGCTGGCCGAAGAACTGGGCGTCGAGCCCGGTCCCGAACTGCGCGCCGCCCAGCAGCACCTGCTCCAGCGCAGACTCTCCCGGGCCCCGGACGCTCCCCCGCCCCGTCCCGTGGAAGCCGGAAGGCCGGCCCAACTGCCCGCGGATTGCGCCTCCTTCGCCGGGCGTCGGCAGATCCTGAGCCAGTGCCTGGAGCTGCTGCCGCTGAAGGGCGAGCGCCGGCCTCCCACGATGACCGCGGCCATCTGCGGCATGGCGGGAGTGGGCAAGACGACACTGGCCGTGCACTGGGGCCACATGGTCGCCGACCACTTCCCCGACAGGCAGATCTACGTCGACCTCCAGGGCCACCACCCCTCCCGCCCCCCGCTCGACCCGGCCGAGGCCATCGCCGAGGTGCTCGGCGCGCTGGGCGTGGAGCACGACCGTTCGCATTCGAGCGCCGCCGCACTCGCCGCCGCCTACCGCAGTGCCTTGGGCGGGCGCCGGCTGCTCCTCGTCCTGGACGACGCCGAGGACAGCGAGCAGGTACGTCCCCTGCTCCCCGCCACGCCGGGCTGCCTCGCGATCGTCACGAGCCGACGGCGGCTGGAGGGCCTGGCCGTCACGGACAACGCCCGGATCACCACGCTGGATCCCATGACCCGCGAGGAGGGTCTCGAACTGCTCGACCGGCGCCTGGGCACCGACCGGATCAGAGCCGAGCACGAGGCCGCGGAGGAGATCGTGGAGCTGTGCGGCGGGCTGCCGCTGGCGCTGGCCGTCGCCGGCACCCGGGCACTCGTGCAGCCGCAGTTCCCACTGGCTTCGCTCGCGGCCAGGCTCCAGGACGCCGACGACTGTCTCGACGCTCTGTCCAGCCGCGACGCCCGCACCAACATCCGCAGTTCGTTCCACCGCTCTTACGAAGCGCTCAGCAGCAGTGCCGCGCGGCTGTTCCGGCTGCTCGGCCTGCATCCCACACGTGACATCACCCTGCCGGCCGCCGCCAGCCTGGTCGGCACCGACCCGCGCAGCACCCGGCAGGACGTGGCCGAGCTGATGGACCACCACCTGCTCGTCGAACTGACCGCCGGCCGGTACACCTGTCACGAACTGCTGCGCGCCTACGCGAGAGAGCTCAGCTCGCTCCTGGATTCCCCGACCGTGCGGTCCGAGGCGCTGGCCAGGATGTTCGAGCACTATCTGTACAGCGCCAACGCCGCCACGGCGTTGCTCGCGCCCCACTGCGGCACCGTGATCCTGCCGCCGCCGAGACCGGGGGTCCGGCCCCAGGAGTTCGGCGAACGCGCGGACGCCGCCGAGTGGATCGTCGCCGAGCAGTACCTGCTGCCGGAGCTCGTCCGCACCATCGGCCACGACCCCCGCGGCGAGACGTTCCGACGCCAACTGACCTCAGCGCTGGAGATGTGTCTGCACTCGACCGGTTTCTAAGCGGCCCCTGCCTCTGACCCTACGACGCTCCGAAGCTTGCGCAGGGCGTTGTGGTGACGGCTCTTGACGGTGCCGGCCGGGATGCCGAGGATGCCGGCGGTTTCCTGAATGCTGCGGTCGCACAGGTATATGTGGACCAGCACGGCACGGTGATCGGGAGACAGCCGACGCAGTAAGGGCCTGGCCACCAGGGTGTCGTGTACCGCCTCGGTGCCGTCGGTACCCGACACGGGGTCGTTATAGGTGACTCCGACGACCTCCCTTCGGGCATGGGGTTTGCGCACCCAGTCGATGACCAAGTGCCGGGTCACGGTGAACAGCCAGCCGCGGACCGACCCCTCCATCCCCAGCAGTCTGTCGATGTTCCGCCAGGCCCGGATGATGGTCTCCTGGACGATGTCCTCGGCAAGTCCGTGGTCACCCAGCATCTTCTCGGCGTACGAGACAAGCCCGTCCCGGTGTTCCCTCATGATGGTGCCGAGCAGATCGGACCGGGACATAGTCGTGAGGGGCGTAGCCATAGTGTTCTGAACCATCCTGGTTCTCTGTCGTGCGGCGACCGGGGGCCTGATGTAACCCCCGCGTGCGCACTTTAGGCAGCGGCAAGTGCCAGAAACATGCCGCATTTGTGTCGCCGTAGTGCCGCGGCCCTCGACCGGCGAAACATATGCCCGCGAGGCGCTCGTCCGGCGCCGGAGAACCCCTTCTCACCAGGTATTTTCCACCCGGGGCACCGATTCCCCGCTTTGGCGCACTCCAAACGGATGCAGCATGTGAGTTGCATGTCACGTGTGCCGAGCCGCCTTGACCCCGACAGAGGGTGCGCGGGCTCCATGGCCCGAAACTACGCATGTGACACTGTCGCATGTTCCAGCGAGACAGTGAAAGGTATGACACATTGCGTAAGAACCTGCTGCGACTGGGAGTGACCATGGCTGCCGCCGCCGGTCTGTCCCTCGGCGCGGGCACCGCGTTCGCCACCCCGGCCGGTCCGGGTGTGACGGGCAAGATCATCTCCCAGACCACGTTCGGCGGGAAGGACTACATCCTCCGCCAGGTCACCATTCCCCCGGGCCAGAGCACAGGCTGGCACTACCACGACGGAACCCTCTACGGCTTCGTCCAGCAGGGCACGCTCAGCCACTTCGACTCGGACTGCGAGTCCGACGGCGTCTACAAGGCAGGCAGCGGCCTCACCGAGCCGTCCGGCGCGGACCACGTGCACATCGGCCGCAACCTCGGCACGACCGACGTCGTCCTCGACGTCCTGTACGTCCTGCCGCACGGCGCCCCGCTGTCGGAGGACGCCCCCAACCCGGGCTGCGACTTCCAGTAGGTCCCCGGCCCCTGCGCAGCACATGACGAGCCCGCCACGGCGACACACCGTGGCGGGCTCCTCGCACGGTGGGGCCCCGAGGCCCCCTCACATGTCGGTGGGCGACCAGGAACGGAACACCGCGGCCTGGCCGTGGATCCGCCCGCGGGTGTCCATCAGGTCCCACATGGTCACGTCCTCGATCCAGAAGGCCCGGCCGCTCTTGCCGACGCGTATCCCCCGGTAGCCGGTGGTGTAGTGGTGGGCCGTCACGGCGCGCACGAAGGCCTCCCGGTCCTCCTGGCCGTCCGGGCGCGCCGACAGCCGGGACGGCAGGCCGACGAACTCGTCCCAGGAGTAGCCGAAGCAGTTCTGCGCCGTACTGTTGGCGTAGACGAAGCGCGGGTCGGCGGACGTGTCGTGCGCCAGCAGCCCGAACGGGGCCTGCTCGTACAGCCACCGCGCGGCATCCCGCCCGGTCTCCCACACCGCCGGACACAACAGCTCGCCCACCAGCCGGAGATGACTGGAGAGCAGCAGCTCGGCGAAGGCGGTATCGGTGGGCCGCACGGGCAGGGCCATCGGCATGGCGCCGTCGTCAAAGGATGTCATCACCGTTCACATGTCTCTTCGTCCGGCAGGGCAGAGGGTTTCGTCATCGTCAAGGGCCTTGACAGGGAAGTGTCCGCCACAACAGCCTATGGCAACGTTGTCAGATCGCGGGGGCCGCCCCGTACCGGCAACATGCGCCGCCCTCACTCACCTTCTGTGATTGGACGACTACACATGGCCGATCAGTCGTGTCCCTCACGACACCCCTCCCGGCGCACCGTCGTCGCGACCGGCTCGACGCTACTGGCCGGGTTCGGCCTCGGCACGGTCTTCGTTCCGGCCGCCGACGCCGCCGCCCGGACCGCGGGCGCGACCGGCACCGGCACCGGCTCATCCTCCGCACCGGGTGAGATCGCCGCCTACCGCCCGGTCCGGGTCTCCTCACAGGCCTACGCGCCCACCCCCGCCGACTTCGTGGTGGACGCGCTCCCCGCGCCGGGCGTGCGCGGCACCGGATGGCGCGCCGAGGCGGGCGACCCGCAGTGGATCGAGGTCGACCTGGAGGCGGACTGCCGCGTCGACCGGATCCGGCTGGCCTTCGAGGCCGACGCGAGCGACCCGGTGTTCACCCCGCCGACCAGCGGCAACCCGCGCCAGGGCACCACCGGCAAGGAGATCCTCTCCAGCTACGCCACGGAGTTCGTCGTCGAGACGTCCCGCGACCACGACTCCTGGACCAGCATGTACCGCACCACGGCCGGCACCGGCGGCGTGGTGGACATCCCGCTGTCGAAACCCGTCACGGCCCGCTGGGTACGGATGACCGCCCACCGGCGGTCCAGCCCCAACCCCCTCGGCCTCAACGGCTTCGAGGTGTACGGCACCGCTCCCGGCCACCGCCCGAAGGCCACCGGCTGGACCGACTGGGGCACCCACCACGGCGACGCCCCGCGGCTCACGGTCGCCGTCGACGGCACGGTGCCGCTGGAGTCGGGCTGGACGCTCACTCTGGACGACTGGGCGGACGGCGACGGCGCGGCCCTCTCGCAGATCGGCGTGGACACCAGCCGCTGGCTGCCCGCGACCGTGCCCGGCACCGTCCTGGGCTCCCTCGTCGACCAGGGCAAGCTGCCCGACCCGGTCGCGGGACTGAACAACCTGCGTGTCCCCGAGGCTCTGTCCCGCCACTCCTGGTGGTACAGGCGGGACTTCGACCTGCCCCGCGGCCTGCGCACCGGCCAGGGGCGGCACCTCTGGCTGGAGTTCGACGGCGTCAACCACAAGGCCGAGATCTGGCTCAACGGACACGGAGTGGGCGAGGTGACGTTCCCCTTCGCCCGCTCCGCCCACGACATCACCGAACTCCTGGCCGCTGAGGGCGGCAACGCGCTCGCCGTGAGGATCTCCCCCATGCCGGTGCCCGGCAGCCCCGGCGACAAGGGACCGGCGGGCGAGGCCTGGGTGGACGCCGGAGCCAACACGATGAACCTCAACTCGCCGACTTACCTCGCCTCTTCGGGATGGGACTGGATGCCGGCCGTCCGCGACCGCGCAGCCGGCATCTGGAACCACGTACGGCTGAGATCGACCGGCCACATCGTGATCGGCGACCCGCGGGTCGACACGGTTCTGCCCGCGCTGCCGGACCTGTCGGTCGCCGAGCTCACCCTGACCGTCCCGGTGCGCAACGCCGACTCCACCGACCACGAGGCCACCGTCTCCGCCTCGTTCGGCGACGTCCGCGCCTCGCGCACGGTCACCGTCCCGGCCGGCGGCGACATCGATGTCATCTTCACCCCTGACGCGTTCAGCGCCCTGCGGGTGAAGAACCCCGAGCTGTGGTGGCCCAACGGCCTGGGCGAGCCCACCCTGCACGACCTCACCCTGGTCGCCCGGACCGGCGGCGCCGAGAGCGACCGGCGCACCACCCGTTTCGGCATACGGCAGTTCGGCTACGAGTACGACACCCCGCTGAAGTTCACACCTTCCTCCGACGCCTACACGCAGACCGTCCCGCTCGGTGACCGGCGCGCCCGCCACCTCCGCGTCCGCTGTCTCACCCGGGCCACCAGCTGGGGCAGTTCACTGTGGGCACTGTCGGTGTTCGACAGCGCCCGTCCCGGCACCGACCTCGCCCTGCACGCCGCGGCCGAGGCCTCCAGCACCGACGAGGACGGCCACGGGGCCGCCAACGTCACCGACGGCGACTCGAATACCCGCTGGTCCTCCGCCTTCGCCGACGACCAGTGGATCCGTGTCGACCTCGGCTCGGTGCAGTCCTTCGACCGGGTCGACCTGGTCTGGGAGCAGGCCTACGCGCGGACCTTCGTCGTGCAGGTCTCCGCGGACGGCGAGCAGTGGACGGACGCCGCGTCCGTGGACAACACGGCCGTCCCGCTGCCCTTCAACAGCGGCGACGCCAGCCTGCGGGTGACCGACTTCGAGGCCCGCACGGCTCGTTACGTCCGTCTGGCCTGCGGCCTCCGCAACACCAGCTGGGGCAACTCCCTGTGGTCCCTCACCGTCATCGACAGCGCCGAGCCGGGCACCGACCTCGCACTGCACCAGAAGGCAACCGCCTCCAGCGAGGAGGACGGCCACCCGGCCGCCCACGCCACCGACGGCGACCCCGGCACCCGCTGGTCCTCCGCCTACGAGGACCACCAGTGGCTCCAGGTCGACCTCGGCGCCGCCCGGCGCTTCGACCGGGTCGCCGTCCTGTGGGAGCAGGCGTACCCGAAGACGTACACCATCCAGATCTCCGACGACGGCGACACCTGGGCCGACGTCACGACCGTCACCAACACCCCCGACCCGCTGAAGATCAGCGTCAACGGCGTACGGGTGCTGGTGCGGGGCGGCAACTGGGGCTGGGACGAACTACTGCGCCGGATGCCCGCCGAGCGGATGGACGCGGCGGTGCGGATGCACCGGGACATGAACTTCACGATGATCCGCAACTGGGTCGGCAGCAGCAACCGCGAGGAATTCTACGCCGCCTGCGACGCGCACGGCATCCTGGTGTGGAACGACTTCCCCAACGCCTGGAGCATGGACCCGCCGGACCACGAGGCCTTCCTCTCCGTGGCCCGCGACACCGTGCTGCGCTACCGCATCCACCCGAGCGTGGCGGTCTGGTGCGGCGCCAACGAGGGCAACCCGCCCGCCGCGGTCGACGAGGGCATGCGCAAGGCGGTCGAGAGCCAGGCGCCAGGCATCCTCTACCAGAACAACTCCGCCGGCGGCATCGTCACCGGCGGCGGCCCCTACGGCTGGGTCGAACCGGAACGGTACTTCGACCCGTCGACGTACGGCAGCAAGGACTTCGGCTTCCACACCGAGATCGGCATGCCCGTCGTCTCCACCGCCGCCAGCACCCGCGCCATGGTCGGCGAGGACGGACCCGAGTGGCCGGTCGGCGGCGCCTGGTACCACCACGACTGGAGCGAGCGCGGCAACCAGGCCCCGCAGAACTACAAGACGGCCATCGAGACCCGCCTCGGCACCGCCCGCGACCTGGACGACTTCACACGCAAGGCGCAGTTCGTCAACTATGAGAACTTCCGTGCCATGTTCGAGGCCTGGAACGCCCACCTGTGGGACAACGCCAGCGGGTTGATGCTGTGGATGTCCCACCCGGCCTGGCACAGCACTGTCTGGCAGACCTACGACTACGACTTCGACGTCAACGGCGCCTACTTCGGCTGCCGAAGCGCCTGCGAGCCCCTGCACGTCCAGGCCGACCCGGTGAAGTGGCAGGTCATCGCAGTCAACCACACCCGCAGGACGCTCAAGCACGCGACGGTCACCGCGGAGACGTACGACCTGTCAGGGCGCCGGATCGCAAGCACCCGGCGGGCGCGCGTGGACGTGGACCCCGCGGCCTCGACGACGGCGTTCACCGCGGCTCCCACGGACGACCTGCCGGACCTGCACCTGCTGCGGCTGACCCTGACGGACGACCGCGGCCAGGTGCTGTCGCACAACACCTACTGGCGCTGCCGCACACCCGAGGCGCTGCGTGCCCTCAACCAGGTCCAGCAGGCCAGGCTGTCGGCCTCCCTCACGCGGGTGTCGCGCGACGGAGACCGGCGTACGGCGACCGCCACGGTCCGCAACCGCGGGTCCATGGTCGCCGCGATGGTCCGGCTCTCCCTGCTGGACGAGGATGACGCCCGCGTCCTGCCGACGCTCTACGACGACAACTACCTGTGGCTGCTGCCCGGTGAGGCACGCACGGTGACGTTGTCGTGGCCCGCGTCCGCCCTGCCCGCCGGCCGACCGAAGCTGCGGGTCGAGGGGTACAACACTCCCCCGGTCACGGTGCGCGGCTGAGCGGTGGGGAGCCTGTGCCGCCCTGTGCCGGCACAGGCTCCCGTGCGTGTGTCACACAC
Source organism: Streptomyces flavusporus (assembly GCF_046267975.1). NCBI lineage: Bacteria > Bacillati > Actinomycetota > Actinomycetes > Kitasatosporales > Streptomycetaceae > Streptomyces > Streptomyces flavusporus. The sequence continues at coordinate 907,492 of NZ_CP176503.1, forward strand.
TGCGCTCGTAACTGGCCCACGCGATGTGCGACTCGTGCAGAGTCACAACCACCTCACGGATCCCCCGGGCGCCCTCCCCCAGCGTCCCCGCGTGGATCGCCTCGACCAGGCGGTCGGCGATCACCTTGGCCAGGTACTCCGTCGAGGTGTTGACCTGGTGGAACTGCTCCTCGTCGTCGAGGTTGCGGTAGTTGAACTCGTCGATCACCTTGCCGAGTTCCGTGGTGGCCAGACCGATGTCGACGACGATGTTGTCGTCGTCCAGCTCCTGGCGCCGGAACGTCGCGTCCACGACGAATGTCGCCCCGTGCAGCCGCTGGGCCGGGCCGAAGACCTCGCCGCGGAAGCTGTGGGCGACCATCATGTGGTCACGTACGGTGATGCTGAACAAGAGTCCTCCAAATGGGGTGTGCGCTCGGCACGGAGCATAACCGGCGCACATGTGAACCAAATGTGCGGTCCTCTCGTGTCCTTCATGTGTCGGAAGGCCCTGGGCCGGGTCGCCCTCCGACACACCCGTCCTCTTCCCCTTTCGGGGACATGCGGCGAGGATGTGCGTGCCGCCTGCGGGTGGCTTCACCGGCAGAGGAGGACGATGGAGACGTCACCGGGAAGCCGTCTGGAGCAGGTCCTTGCCGACTTCGCCGAGCGGTACGGAACTCTGTCCAGGGCCCGGGAACAGATGAGGGCGCTGTCGGTGACGGCGCGTTCCAGGGACGGCGTCGTGGAGGTCACCGTGGGTGCCAACGGCCACGCGGCGTGGATCCGCTTCGTCGACAATCGGTTCCGCGGGATGGCCGCCCCACAGCTGGGCGACAGTGTCCTGGAGGCTCTGACGACGGCCCGGGCCGAGGTCGCGGCCAGGGCGGCCGCCGTGATGACGGCCGCGAACCTCCTGCCGGCGTTGCCCGCGCAACCCGTGCCCGGAGGCGAGCCGACGAGGTCACGGCCGCAGGGGCCGCTGTGGGGCCGTAGGCCAGCATCTGCGCCTGTCGGTCCTCGCCTCCGGGGAGGAGACCGAGGGCCGACACGACGTGTCCGATGTCATCCTGCCCCCGGGCGCCGGGACGCCGCTGCATCTGCACACCGGCTACGAGGAGCGCATCTGGGTCGTCTCCGGCTCGCTGACGGTCTGGGCGGGCTCGGACGCCTTCACCCTGCGGTCCGGGGACTTCTACGCCATCAAGATGAACACGCCCCACACCATCAAGGCGGGGGACGACGGTGCGCGCACCCTCGCCATCACCTCTCCCGCCAGGTTCGCGGAGCTCATCAGTCGCACTGGTACCCCCGCGCACCTGGCCACCACCGAGACCGAGTGGGACATGGGGCTGTTCCAGGCCGTCACCGAGGAGTTCGGGGACGTCATCCTCGGCCCGCCCGGAGCCACTCCGGCCGATCTCCAGCGCGACACCAAGTGACACGACCGGACCTGCACTGCGGGGTGTGACGACGGCGCCCGTCCGGTCACCCTCCGCGCTCAGGTAGCCGCTTCCCGCGTCACGCGCCGACGGCGCGCGGCGCGAAGGAAGGGCCCCTCACCCAGCGACAGGGCCCCTCAGGTTCCGGCCGCAACGAGAGGATCAGAAGGACCATGCCGAAGCTTCTGCGTGAGGACGACATCGTCCGCGTCGAGAGCAACGTCTATTCGGTGTCCGGCAGCAACACCAACTGGGTCATCGTCAAGGACGGCGACAGCTGCACCCTCGTCGACACCGGCTACCCGGGCGACCGCGACGCCGTGCTGGCCTCACTGGAGGCGGTCGGGCTGAACGCCCGCTCCGTGGCCGCCGTCCTGGTCACACACGCGCACAACGACCACATCGGCGCGGCCGAGCACCTGCGCGCCACGTACGACGTGCCGGTCCTCATGCACCAGGAGGAGGTACCGCACGCCCGCCGCGACTTCCTCGACCAGGTGTCCGTCGGCCAGGTGCTCGCGCAGGCATGGCGGCCCGGTGTGCTCCCGTGGGCCGTACACGCCCTCCGAGCCGGCGGAATCACGCATGTTCCGGTCTGCGAGCCGCAGGCGTTCCCCGCGCCGGGAGCACTGGACCTGCCCGGTGCGCCGGTGCCCGTGCACACACCGGGGCACACCAAGGGCCACTGCGCCTACCACCTGCCCGGCAGCGGCATCCTGATCACCGGCGACGCCCTGGCGACCGCGCACCCCACGTCGCGGATCAACGGACCGCAGCTGCTGCCCGACATGTTCCACACCGACCGTGCCCGGGCTCTCGACTCCCTGGCCGTGATCGAGGGCCTGGACGCGGGTCTCATCCTGCCTGGTCACGGACCCGTGCATCGCGGGTTGGCCAAAGAGGCAGCCCTGACGGCCCGCGAGTGCGCCGCCAGGTGACGGCCCCGAATCCGAGGCGCGGTCCGACACTCGCACTCGTCCCCCCGATGGGGCAACACGGTCCCACACGTACAACGACCCACCAAGGGTCGTCAGGGAGACGGCTCGACGACATACTTACCGGGCAGTATTGGCGGAGGGAGCCTCGTGCGAGTGACGTCGTCGAACCCTCGGGAGGTCGAAGAAGGTCCACACTTCCTCTATGCGCAGGCACATCAGCGCCTATCGTGAAGAGTGGACATGCTGGACGAACCATCTGGCGTCGACACTTATCTGCACGGGACCCTCGGCGTGGGTACCATGCGCAACGTCATCCATATCGAGGGAGTGAACGGTGTGACCAGCCAATCAGCCGCCACGCTCCGATCGCGGTACGTAGCACAAGCCGCGTCGGACCTGGAGGAGAACCGTCGGCGACAGCAGGAGCTGATGGAGAAAATCAAGATGTTGAAGCAGGAGGAAGCCCTCCTGGCGGACATCATCAACCTCGCCGAGCAGTACGAGGGTTTCACGGACGCGTCCCGTCTGCCCGAGCAGTTGCAGGAAAAGCCCGTCGGCGAAAAGGCGAAGCAGGCCCCTGCCGAAACCGCTTCACGACGCTCCACGTCGGCCAAGACCACTCCGGCCGCCAAGACTGCACAGGCCCGCGCGAAGGGGAAGTCGCACCAGCCTCTGCTCGGTGACCTGCTTGCGGACCTGCTCGGCCAGTACGAGGAGCCGCGTCTGGCGAAGGAGCTGCGGGACGAACTCCTCGAGAAGCACCCGGACCGCAACCCCACACCGCAGGTGGTACGAAACACCCTCGAATCCCTGGTCGCCAAGGGACGTATCAGGCGTCACAAGCAGCAGCGTTCCGTCATGTACACCCTGGTGTAGCGGGCGAGGCGGACAGCTCCGACTGACGCCCACGCGCGTCCCGCGGGCGGTGGGCCGCAACCGGGCACTGCAATGCACCTCAGGCGACACAACCCGCCACGCGGGACGGGTGCGGCACTTCAGGGCGTGTACCAAGGGTTCCTCCCTACGGAGCCACATCCGCCGGCCATGCCTCGTCGACAGTCGGGGCGAGCATGAGTTCGTCGACGCCGAGGTCCTCGTCGCCCAGGGCGAAGTACGCAACAGCGACGAGGTCCCGCGTGCCCTCGCGTCCGGCAGCCTTCCAGGCCGCACGTGCGCGGCCGAAGGCCGTGGCCGGCACCGACGGGCCGGTGTCGTCCACCACGAAGTCGTCGGCTCTTCCGCCCAGTCCGAGATCGAGAGTGAGCCGCCCGCCGGAGACCGCGTCGAGATACGCCCGAGCGAGCTGAACCCGGTCTCCTCCGACGCCTTGGCCCAGGTCGGGACGGCGTCGGGCCGGACATCTCGGATCTGGTGGGGGCACGATACCGATCCTCACGAGCGCGCCTTCTCCTCACGACGGTCCGACGGGCGGAAAGATCCCGGCTTCCTCTGTTCCCTATAGCTCCACGTACTTCTAAGGGGAAAAGGTTCACACGGGGTTGCCACAGCGTCTGTAGGAGCCGACGGCCGATCAGCCGACCGGTGCCCTGAGCGGCCTCGTCCAGGCAGCGGAGTCTCAAGACGCCCCAGGACGGTCCGATCGACACCATGTCCTCGTCGGGCCCCGGTCCGGCCGTCGCCGCTCTCTCCCACGAGGCAGGTGTGAAAGCCCCACTCACGGGTGTGACCACGCCCGTCGGCGCGCCCGCTCAGCGGCCCTATCCCCGCCAAACGTTGTCGAACGCGGCGTTCTCGACGTCCCACCGCAGTCGTACGGCCTCCAGCTGCGTCACCGCGTCACCGACGGCGGCCAGCACCGTCGTGACCGCGTCCCCGGTAAGGCTCTCGCGGGCCTCGGCCGGGTCCTCCCCGATCCCTGCGGCCGCCAGCAGAGTGGCGAGGACGGGCTCGCCGGACGCCCTGCGTTCCTCCGCACTGCGGCGGGCGTGCGAGGCGGCCAGGACGGTCCGCGCGGACCGCAGCCGAAAGTGGCCCCGTGGGTGGGTGACGAGCCCAGCCCGCTCCAGGTCGTCGACATAGGCCGCGGCGAGCTCGCCACCGCGGCGCCACAGCCACTCGTCGACCGTCTCGTACGGCTCCTGGCGGGTGAGCGAGGCGTGCGCCTGGTCCAGCAGACGGTCACCCGTCGCCACCCGAGGGCCGGGCATCATGCGGTCGCCGTCCAGGCTCAGCGCTCCGCTCTCCAGGAGATCGACCGCCTCGGCCCCCGCGAGCGCAAGGGACAGGTCTCCCTGTGCCACGGGCCGATCGGGCGGCAGGCCCAGGGCGACCAGCGCGAGGTCCCGTGCGGTGGTCATGAGTCCCTCCTCGTCTCCAACAGGCGCAGCCACACCTCGCTGATGGTGGGGAAGGCGGGTACGGCGTGCCAGAGACGCTCGACCGGCACCTCCCCGGTGATGGCGACGGTGGCCGAGTACAGCAGCTCGGCAACGCCCGGTCCGACGAAGGTGGCGCCGACGACGACCTGATGGTCCCGGTCGATGAGGATCCGGGCCCGGCCCCGGTAGTCGGGGCGGTACTGGACGGCTCCCGCGAGGTGACCGATCTCGTAGTCGACGACCTCGACGGCCCGGCCGGTGCGCTCGGCCTCACGGACCGTCAGGCCCACGAAGGCGACCTCGGGGTCGGTGAAGACGACGCCGGGAATGGCCTCGCTGTCGGCCGTACTGCTGTGCGGAGCCCAGCGACCGGTGTCGAGTTCCTCGCCCCGGGCTCGGCCGGCGATCACGGCACCGGCGATGCGCGCCTGGTACTTGCCCTGGTGGGTGAACAGGGCCCGGCGGTTGACGTCGCCGACGGCGTAGAGCCAGTTCCCGGGGACGGCCGTGACGGTGAGGCTGTCGTCGGTGGCGAGCCAGTCACCCGGCTTCAGTCCCACGGTGTCGAGCTCGATGTCCTCCGAGCGCGGGGCGCGGCCGGTGGCGAAGAGGATCTCGTCGGCGGTGATCTCATCGCCGTCCGACAGGGCGACACGGACCTCGCCCTCGCCGTCGCCCACCCGCTCCGCGCCGACGACGGAGACGTTGAAACGTACGTCCGCACCGGCCTCCAGCAGGCGTTCGGTGACCAGTTCGCCCGCGAAGGGCTCCATCCGGTGCAGCAGGCCGTCCTCCCGGGCGAGCAGGGTCACCCGGCTGCCCAGGGCCTGCCAGGCGGTGGCCATCTCAACGCCCACCACACCGGCGCCGACGATCACGAGGCGCTGCGGCGGCTGCTGGGCGCTGGCCGCCTCCCGGCTGGTCCAGGGCCGCAGGTTCTCGATCCCGGGCAGCGCGGGCAGGGCCGTGCGGCTGCCGGTGCACACGGCGACGGCGTGCCGGGCCCGCAGGCGGACGGTGTCGCCCTCGGGGGTCTCCACGGACACCTCGCGCTCCCCCGCCAGACGTCCGTGGCCGCGCAGCAGATCGATGCCGGCCGACTTGATCCACTCGACCTGGCCGTCGTCCTTCCAGTCGGCGGACATGCGGTTGCGGTGCGCCAGGACAGCCTCGACGTCCAGCGGTCCCTTGACGGCGGGGCCGAGACCCGGGACGCGCACGGCGTCGGCGCGGAGCAGGACGGGGCGCAGCAGGGCCTTGCTGGGTTCGCAGGCCCAGTACGAGCACTCGCCGCCGGCCAGTTCGCTCTCCACGATGACGGTGCTCAGGCCCGCGGCGGTGGTGCGGTCCGCGACGTTCTCGCCGACCGGACCTGCGCCGATCACTATGACGTCGTACGTGCGTATGTTCTCGGTCGGCATGTGTCCTCCGGTGACGGAGCCGGTCGGATGGGTGTCGGTCGGATGAGTGTCGGTCGGATGGGTGTCGTGGCCATGGCGGGATGGCGGTCTCAGCGGCCCGGGGCGCGCTCGGTGACCTCCTGGAGGAACCACTCATTGCCGTCGAGGTCCTCGAAGGCGGCGAAGGCGCCGTAACTGGCCCGCTCGGGGTGCAGGCCGGGCATTCGGTGGGAGTCACCGGCGTGGTGGAAGGCGCCGGTCTCGTCGCGGAACGGGCCGGAGACCTCCACACCGCGGGAGGTCAGCTCCTCCTGGGCCTTGACGATGTCGGTGACGGTCAGCTGGAGGCCGTGGAGCGTGCCCGCTTCCTGTTGCGTGAGGCCCCGGCCGAAGATGATCGAGCACTCGGAGCCGGGCGGGGTCACCTGCACGATCCGGTAGCCGTCGTTGATCGGGAAGTCGGCGTCGAGGCGCCAGCCGAGCTGCTCCACGTAGAAGCCCTTGGCCCGGTCCACGTCGGAGACGGGCAGGATGACGACTTCGAGCTTCATGTCCATGACTGTGATCTCGCTTTCTACGGTTCGGCATACGTCGGCAGGCACTGCGCTCTCAGTGTCGGCCGTGGTCGACATGTGTCGCCTCAGTCACCTGACTCAATTCGTTGCCGGAGCCATAGCACCTGACGGCTTTGGGATACGTGTGAATGTTGGGCGCTCCGCCTTGGGCCGCGAACGCGCGCCAGGGCGGAGGCCCTCGACCGATCACGGAAGGGCAGATCTTGAGAAGAACCTTTCCTGCCTCCCGCGCCGGACGCGCACTGATGGTGGGTGCCGCACTGCTCTCCGCCGGAGGTGTCCTCGCCACGGCCGGAACAGCCACGGCGAGCACAGCCACGGAGAGTTGGCACAAGGTGGACTACGTCGCTCTCGGTGACTCGTACGCCTCCGCACCACTCGTGCCCACCCAGGTCGACGCGACCTGTCTGCGTTCCAACCAGAACTACCCCTCGCTGGTGGCGCGGTCGCGGTCCGCGACGCTGACGGACGTCAGCTGCTCGGGTGCCACCACCGCCGGCATGACGGCCCCGCAGGCCGACGGCGTGCCCGCGCAGCTCGACGCCCTCGACCGGGGCACCGATCTGGTCACCGTCACCATTGGCGGCAACGACATCGGTTTCTCGACCGTGCTGGGCACTTGCGCCCACCTCACGTCCGGCGACCCCGCGGACGCCGTGCCAGTCCCACTACGCGGGCACCAGCGCGGACCAGGTCACGGACGCGGGCCCGGACCGCACCGAAGGTCGCGCAGGTGCTGCGCGGCATCCACCGCCGCGCGCCGCACGCCCGTGTCGTGGTGGTCGGCTATCCCGACCTCTTCTCCGAGGACGGAGTGGGGTGCACCAGCAGCAAGGTGCCGCTGGCCGCGGGCGACTTCGCCTGGCTCCGTGACAAGGAGAAGGAGCTCAACGCGATGCTGGCCCGCCAGGCCCGGCGGGGCGGAGTACGTGAACACGTACACGCCGACCGTCGGCCACGACCTGTGCAAGCCGACCGGCGAGCGGTGGATCGAGACCTTCGCCCCCCGAGAGGCCGGCCGCGCCGGTGCACCCCAACGCCATGGGTGAGAGCGTGATGGCCGCCGCCGTCGAGGGTGTTCTCACACGTCATGGACGGCACCACTGACGTTCCCCTCGTAGCCAGGTGACCGGTCCGGCATGATCCGGTGCCGGACCGGTCCTTCCGCCGGTCAGAGAAAGCTCGAGGCCGACGGGCCGTACCCGAACAGCGCCGCACTCTCCGCCCAGTTCCACACCTGCGTGTCCGTCTGCCAGTCACGGTCCTCGGAGCTTGCCACGTCTCGGGACGGCCGCTCGCCGGGGAGGCAGTCGCGATCCGAACGAGGCTGCGGGGCGATCCGTACGTATGTGTGCGTCATGGAGGCCATGTCCTGCCCTCACTCTTCGGTCGGCGGTGTGGGTACGGCTGAGGGGGTGGCGGGTCCCGTGCAGGGGGAACACGCGACCCGCGGTCCAGGGGGACGGGTCAGGCGGCGGCGCTGGCGTTGATGGTGACCGGGATGTTGTCGCGCGTGGCCTTGGAGTACGGGCAGATCTGGTGGGCGGCCTGCGCGAGCTCCTCGGCGGTGGCCTGGTCGACACCGCCGAGCACCGGGTTGAGGACCGCGGAGAGGGAGAACTCGCCGTCGTCGCCGTGCGTGAGGGTTATCTCGGCGGTGATGGTGGTACTGGTGAGCCGGATCTTGCGGATGGTGGCGGCGCGGCGCAAAGCGCCGAGGAAGCAGGCGGCCCAGCCTGCGGCCAGAAACTGCTCGGGGTTGGTCGCGGTGCCGGCGCCGCCGAGCTCCTTGGGGAGGGCGAGGCCGGTCTCCAGCAGACCGTCGGAGGAGCGGACGTGACCGCCGTTCCGGCCCTCTCCGTCGACGTCGACAACGGCGGTGTAGCTGACTGCCATGACTGGTGCTCCCCATCTGGGTCGAAAGGTCTTCGGGCGCCTGCCGACCAGGACACTTTTCGTGTCACCGGTTGAGGCGGTGACGCAATCATGGCAGTCGTCCCGTCACCCGTCAAGCCGGTGATTGGCGACTTCGCGAATTACACATGTCCCCTGTCGCCCTGATGACATGTCCCAGCTATGCCACCGGTATCGAGTGGCACCTGCCTCACGGCCGTCGGATTCTGTCGCGCAGATGAACGGCACACGCAGCGCCGGGAGAGGAACGGAACCGATGAGACACATCCGCTTGTTGGCGACGTTCACAGCGGGCGTCGCACTGGCCGCAGCGGCGGTCGCCCCGTCGTTCGCCGACCCGCCGGGGCTGCCGCACACCAAGGTGGCGACGGGGCCACGTCCGGCGAGACGACCGCCCGCCTGATCACCGGCGACAGCGTGACTGTGGCCAAGGGCCCGGACGGCCGGCAGACGGCCTCGGTACGGCCGGGCCCCGGACGCGACGGCATCGTCTTCCACACCTTCGAACAGGACGGGCACCTGACGGTGCTCCCCTCCGACGCCTCACCCCTGGTGTCCCAAGGCCGCCTGGACCGACGTCGAGGTGCCGACCAGCCCCGCCAACTACCGCCTGGAGCTGACACTTCGCGCACCTCCCCCGACTGGGACTACGCGACCGCGACCGCGACGACCTGGTCGTTCCGTTCGCCCCCCAGAGACAAGCCCACCGAGCTGCCCCTCCTCCAACTCGACTACGCCGTACCGGTCGACGCCCACAACACCATCGCCCGGGCCGGATCGTACGGCGTGGACGTCACCGGCCGCGCCCAGGACAGGGCACCCGCCCCGCACGGGTCGAGGGTGCAGGTCGAGATCTCGTACGACGACGGCCGCACCTGGCGTCCGGCGAACGTCCACGACCGTGGCCACGACACGTTCCGGGCCACGGTGGACCGCCCGCGCCATCAGAGCGGCACCTCGTACGTGACCCTGCGCGTCACGGCCCGGGGCTCCGCGGGCAACAGCGTCCAGCAGACGGTCTCCCGTGCCTGGGCAGAGCGCCGCTGACCATCACGACCCACGGGGCGGGAGGTCATACGTGCCTTTCGCCCCTGCCGCCGCGTGGCCTGGAGTACAGTCCGGTAGTGCCGGAAGTACTGGTTTTCGGGGACCGGGTTCGCGTCACATGGCTGTGGCCGTCGAGCACCTGGCCAAGGCGTACTTGGTCTCCGTCGCGCCCGGGCCGTTGACTCCCAAGCATCCTTCTGTGAGCGATCTGCTGGTGCTGGGCGGCCATGAGGACAGGACGGTCAGGGGACGGGCCGGGCTGAGGAGCATCGGCGGCGAGGACGCCGTAAAGAGGGCCGGGGAGGTGTTGGGCGATAAGCGGGTGCCGGCGCGCCTCTGGCTTTTGACCGGTCCGGCGCCACCACCGCCTCGATCACTCACCGGGGCTGTCGCCGTAGGCGGCTGTTTCGTCCGGCTCGGTTTTGAGGGGCTTCCTGGCATCGGAGGCTTGACTGCTCATCATCGTCAGCCCGGCAGGGTGGCGGGCGTCGTCTTGGGGACCGGCCACAGTGAAGGGCTCGCGACCCCACAGGAGACGCGGTAGACGCATGCCTGAAGGGATCCTTCTCTAGATGATCTATTCCAAGGGGTCAGTGATCGTAGGCGATCAGTGAGCGTAGGACGGTTTGTCCGGTGGCGTCGTTGTGCCAGATCGCGGCGGTCAGCGCGAGGATGCGTTGCATGACGCGGGCTATGACACCTCCGGGTGTGCGCCCTCGGTGCCGTTCGAGGTCAAGCTGTCCCTTGAAGGTCTCGTTGATCGATTCGATGACCTGTCGCAGCGGCTTGAACAGGGCTGCGCCAGGCCGTTCCCGTTCACCTTTACGGGCAGGCCGCAGCAACTGGACTCCATGCTCGGACAGTTCGCGTTCGAAACCACGGCCGAAGTAGTTCTTGTCGCCGATGAGAGTCTGTCGGGGGCGCTCTCGCAGAAGCTCGCATTCGGCTGCCAGGAGGTCAAGGAGGGTCTCGCGTTCGTCGGCCTTGGCCCCGGTCAGGGCGAAGGCGATGGGCAGGCCCTGAAGGGTGCAGACCAGGTGCAGGCGCAGGCCCCAGAAGAAGCGGCTGTGGCTGGCGCAGTAGCCGTATTCGGCCCAACCTGCCAGGTCGGAGCGTTTGACGGTCTCGCGGGAGCGGCCGCATTCCACCGGGGTGGAGTCCACGACCCGTACGTCGTCGCTCCACACCGAGGTGGTGGTGGCCAGGATCCGGTTGACGCTTCGCATCAGACCGGCGGCCTTGCGCAGCCGCTTGTTGTAGCCGGGCTGCTGGGGCAGGTAGGGGAAGAGGTGGCGCAGGTGGGCACGGGCATGGCGGAGCCATTTGGCCTCGGAGGTGTAGCCGAGTATGGCCTGCATCGTGGCGAGGGTGACCAGTTCGGCATCGCTCAGGCGGGGCGTAATGCCGACCGGCGGGCGCCACGGCGCCAGGTCGGGATGCTCCTTCAGCATGTCGTCGGTCGTCGCATAGAGTGCTGTCGCGAGGGTGTCCACGTCGTTCGTCACAAAACGATCTTGGACACCCTCGTTCTCGTCTCCGCAGGCACCCCTTGGACCACACCACCAGGAGGAACCAGTGTCATACCCGCAACTGCTCACCCCCGAGGAGAAGCTCGCCGACGCGAAGAAGCTGTTGAGCCTCCCGCGTATCGTCGTGATCTGCGGCTCCACCCGCTTCATGACCGAGATGAACGAGGCCGATCTGCGGGAGACCAAAGCCGGAAAGATTGTCGTCAAACCGGGCTGTGACATGAAGTCGCCGCACGAACTTTGGTCCGATCCTGTCGAGGCCGAGGCGCTGAAGGTTCGACTCGACGATCTGCACCGGGCGAAGATCCGGCTCGCTGATGAGGTGCTCGTAGTCGGCGACTACATCGGAGACAGCACCCGAGCCGAAATCGCCTACGCCCGGTCGCTGGGCAAGCCCGTGCGGTTCACGCACCCCGAAGTCGACCCTGACGCCTGACCGCCCGCTGCCACCTCGACAACCAGGGCCGGCAGCCCGCCGCCTGACCGTCTCGCGGTGGCTTCGGCCGCCGCCCACCCCACACCCTCCGCAGGCATCCCTTGGAATTGATCATCTAGGGAAGTGTGAGGAGAGGTGGCACATGCTCGCGTACGACATCCAGGGAAGCGGGCCCGGTCTGGTCCTCCTGCCCGGTATCGGGGGCACCGCGACCGGCACCTGGGAGACGTTGCTCGCCGACCTCGCGGCCGAGCACACCGTCGTGCTCGCCGACCTCCCCGGATCGGGCCGCAGTCCGTTGCCCGTCGGCCCGCTGGAGGCGGGTGCCGTGGCCGACCAGGTGGTGGCCACCGCTCGCAGGGCCGGGCTGAGCGACTTCGTGATCGCCGGGACCTCGCTCGGCGCGGCCGCCGCCGTCAAGGTCGCCGCCCGCCATCCCCACCGGGTCCGCGGCCTGTTCACCCTCGCCGGATTCGCCCGGCCCGCACCGCGCTGTGGCTCAGCCTGGAGATGTGGGCGTCGTTGCACGCCCGCCACGACGACGAGCTGAGCGACTTCCTGACCTCGCTGTCCTTCTCCGAGGACTACCTGGCCGCGCAGACACCTGAAGCGGCCCGAAGCCTGACCTCCCGGTTGGCGGCTTCCGCTCCCGGCACCGCCCAGCAGATCGCCTTCGCCCTGGGCATCGACGTCCGCGGCGACCTCGCCGCCGTCACCGCCCCCACCCTGGTCGTCGCGGCGGCGGGAGACCAGTTCGTGGCCCCGGAGCACTCGGTGGAGCTCGCGGTCGGCATACCCGGCGCACGGCTGGCCGCGGTCAGGGGCGGGCACGCGGCGGTCTTCGAGGAGCCGGGACGGACGCTGGAGATCCTCACCGGATTCCTCCGTGACATCCATCGGTCCCACCCCGAGCTCTCCCCCACCGACACGGTCAGGTGGCCGACGGCGCCGGGGCCACGGTTTCTGCCGACCGTTCCGGCTCCCCGCCATCCCCACGAATGTTGACCTCTACAGGAGTCCGACAAGCCATGCGCGTGCATTTCGTCGTCCACGAAGCGTTCGAGGCTCCCGGGGCCTACGCTCGGTGGGCCCTGGACCGGCAGCACACCGTCACCTACTCCCGCCTCCACGCCGACGAGAGTCTCCCGCCGGCAGCCGACGACATCGACCTGCTTGTCGTGATGGGCGGCCCCCAGTCCCCGGCCACGACCACCGCCGAGTGCCCGCACTTCGACGCGGCGGCGGAGATGTCCTTGATCGCCTCCTGCGCGGCGGCGGGCAAGGCCGTCGTCGGCGTCTGCCTCGGCGCACAGCTGCTCGGCGAGGCGCTCGGCGCTCCCTGCCTGCGCAGCCCGGAGCCGGAAGTCGGCTCCTTCCCTGTGACGCTCGCCGAAGCCGGCCGCCGGCACCCGCTGTTCGACGGCTTCGACGAGAGTTTCGACTCCGGGCACTGGCACCACGACATGCCCGGACTCACGGCCGACGCGACCGTGCTGGCCGCCAGCGAGGGGTGCCCCCGGCAGATCGTGGCGTACGGCAGGTTCCTGTACGGGTTCCAGTGCCACATGGAGTTCGACCGGGACACCGTCGAGGGGCTCATCGAGTCGGCGGAGGAGGAACTCACCGCGCTCGCCGGCCACCGCTTCGTCCGGCAGCCGGAGGAGCTGCGGCGCAACGACCACCGCGCGATGAACGAACGGCTCGAAGTGTTTCTGGACCGGCTGGTCGCCGCCTACACGGCGGCCTGACCGGTGCCACACATCTCAGACAAGGAGAAGTTCCCCATGGCCAAGCTGTTCTACGACGCCGACCTGTCCGTCATCCAGGGCCGCAAGGTCGCGGTCATCGGTTGCTGATGAGCTGGGTGAACGAGGAGGCGTAGCCTCACCGCAGTCAGTCGGTCAGGCGGTCCAGGACCACGGTGGCGAGGCGGAGCGCGGCGTGCAGTTCCGTCACTGCGGCGACGCCGGAGCAGTCGCCGCGCAGGCCCGGCCAGACCGCCAGCAGGACTCGGCTCTGCGGGATGCGGGACGGCCTGCTCAGGGGCATCCAGGTGGCCATGAGCGTGCCGTGCACCGGCGTCGCGATCGCGCCCGGACGTCCGTCGGCATGGGCGTCCGCGTCAGCGTGGACAGCTCGACGGGCGCCCCGTCGGTGTCGGAGCCCCGTACCAGGGCGAGAACGGACCGGCCCGCGCCGGCGCCCTTGGGCGGCACAGCCGACGAGTGGTCACAGCACGGCCGGCCACACCTGTCGCACCTCGTCATGGTCTCTCCCCTCGTGCCCGGTGTGTGAGCTTCGTGCAGGAAGTCTCTCGGGGGCGGGGGCCGGACCACATCCGTCATCCGACTGCGGGGTACGTGGCAGGCGCCGCGTCCTGTGCCACCCGCTCCAGCAGTCGTGAGGCGTCGGACAGCACGAAGTCGGTGTCCGGTGCGGGATGCGTGGTCACCTCGTACAGGTGGGCGAGGAAGCGGGCGAGGCGGCCGCCACCGGCATACGTCAGGGCGACGCTGCCCTCCCACAGGGTCTCGCGCAGGCGGGCCGGGGTGAACTGCCCGTCTCCAGCACAGGCCAGGAGAAGGCGAGCCGCGAGGGTCCGCTCCAGCGGTTCCGGGGCCCAGACGCCCTGGTCGAGGTCATCGGCGAGGGCGGCGGTCAGTGAGGTGAGGTGCTCATGGGACACGGAATCGATGGCCTTCGGCTCAGCGCGGGTGACATGTGTCTGCGATACCCCACCGGACGACGGGCCGGTGTAGGTTTCACTCAGAATACATGTCTCACGGGTGCCTCCAGCCGTGACGGCAACATGTGTGGTCATTCAGCCCCTGCCCGGCGTGGCAGGACGGCGCCCCGTGGCATCACCACCGGAGAGAGACCGGAGCATCGATGAGATCGGACGCACGCCACAACCGGCTGCGCATCCTCGAAGCGGCGGCCGAAGTGCTCGCCGCTCCCGGCGACACCTCGTTGAAGACCATCGCGCGCAGAGCGGGCGTCGGCCAGGGGACGCTCTATCGTCACTTCCCCACCCGGGAGTCCCTGGTGCTCGAGGTGTACGGCGATGAGGTGGACGAACTGGTGACCGCCGTGCCCGCCCTCCTGAGCACCCTGTGCCCGCCGCTCGCGTTGCGCGCGTGGCTGCAGCGCCTCCTGAGCGTCGGCACGAGCGCGCCGGGGTTCGCGGACGCCATGAGCGGGACCGCCGGCACGCTGACGGAGCAGTGCCGACCGGCGTACCGACCGCTGCTCGACGCCCTCTCGGTGCTGGTGGACGCCAACGAGGCGACCGGGACCATCGTGCCCGGCACGACGGCGGACGACATGCTCCTGCTGCTCGGTCCCCTGTGGCGCGTCGGCGCGGACGACGAGGAGTGCGCCAGATCGAGGCGGCTCTTCGACGTGCTCATGCGGGGGCTGTGCCCGTCGGGCGACACGCAGGAGGCCTCCGTTCCGGAGGGAGCGCGGCACGTGGGGTAGGTGAACCCCGCCGGGTGTCCGGAACGTTGTGCGGGTGTGGTCAGTGATCTTCGCTCGGCGCGGGTACCGGACACCCGGCCGGCCACCCGGGGTCGTCTCGCGCACGGCAGGCTGCATCTGCTGCTCACCCTCGACTCGCTGCTCGTCGTGCTCGTCTCCGTCAACCGGAAGGCCGACGGCACGCTCGCGTTCGTCGCAAACAACCAGTTCCTGCGCTGGGTCGAGGCCGACAACATGGCGCTCGGCCTGTGCACCGTCCTGCTGTCACCAACTGTCTGCACGGGCGCTTCTGTTCGGAGAGCCTCCCCGCGATCTGCCGGGTCGTCGCCTTCCACGACGACGTGTTCTCCGACGTCGTGTTCCTCGCCGGGTTCACGCTGCTCAACACCACGGTCATGGTGACCCAGTTCCTCTTTCCGACCGACCGTTCTCCACGCTTGTGGGACAACGTCCTGATCACCGTGAACGCCCTGTTCGCCGGCGCGGGCATCACGGCCGACCCGGCCTTCGAGAAGGCGGAGTTCGACCCCTTCGTGATCGGCGCGACGGCCGTGCTCGCGCTGGCCCTGCTGAAAATCTCGCCCCGGCAGCCGATGCTTCGCCGCTACGGCATCGCGTACACCGTCGGCCTTCTGGCCACGGTTCTGATCAAGACCGTGTGACGCCCGGTCAGTAGAGCTCCTCGCCGGGGAAGAGGGTGAGCAGCCGCACGGTCTCCACGTACAGCCATGTCAGGGTCAGAGTGAGACCGAACGCGGCGAGCCAGGACTGGTCCCGGGGCGCGCCGTACTTGATGGCGTCCTCGACCTTCCTGAAGTGCAGGGACAGGAAGGACGCCGCGAGGACGACGCCCAACAGGCCCATGAAGACGCCGAGGCCAGCGGGGTGCAGGCCCAGGACGTCCGCGCCCGTGAGGGGCAACAGGGTCCAGTCCGCCAGGCCGAGGAAGCACACTCCGCACAGTGCGGCGCCGACGAAGCCGTAGAGGCGGCGGTTCACTCGCATCCAGTGCAGCTTGTAGGCGAGGAGGACTCCGGCGGAGGTCGCCATCGTCCCCAGCACGAGCTGGACGAAGACACCCGGTGAGAGGTCGCTGGAGGCCGTGGCCGAGAGCACGCCGAGGAACACACCCTGGAAGGCGGCGAACGTCAGGGGCAGGGCCGGGGACGGTGGTTTCCTGCGGCGCTGGATCACCACCAGCGCCGCGGCGACCAGTCCGGCGCCGGCGGCGATGCCGTAGGCCACGGCCGCACCGAGGGGAGCGTACGGCAGCAGAGTCCACGACAGCGCGGCCGCGAGGGCCGTCACCCCGAGCCCCGCCAGCGCACGGGACAGGACGTCGTCCATCGTCATCAGGTCGCCGACGGACAAGGGGAGCGGAGCGGAATCGTCCTCGTGGACCTGGTCCAGGTCCTTGCCCGTGCCGATCCGGCTCTGCGCGACGGCGATCCCCGCTCGGGGGTCCCTGGCCGCCGTCTTCTGCCCGCCTCGCCGCTTGAACTGCGGCCGGGAGAGTATCGGATTGCTGCTCTTCAACGAACGCTGCTGCTCGACCGGTGTCACGCCAGATCCTCTTCTCCGTGTCGGACATACCGGCACCCGATATCCCGCCGGCGGCGGGGTATCGGGTGCCGAGGGGTTCGCCGGAGGTGTCGGCTGCCGTCAGTCTGCACTTCCGGACAAACCACGCGCATCAGTCACTTGACGGTGGATGGTGCCCTTCGATACGTGTGACACACATATGTCGAGGGCGGTACAGCCACGGGTGACCTCACATCCTCAGCTCTTCAGTCCGTAGAAGTGCATCGGGGAGTTCGGCTCGAAGCCGATGCGCGGGTACACGGGTGCCCCGGCGACGGTTGCGTGCAGGGTGGCCCGGGTCAGTCCGGTGGCGCGGGCGCCCTCGTACAGCGCCTTGCGCGTCACCGCCTCACCGTAGCCTCGGCGCTGCTGTTCGGGGTCGGTGGCGACGAGCACGACGAAGAGCCGGCCCTCGGCCTCGACCGTGGCGGCGCAGGCGACCGGGGCGCCGTCCCGCAGCGCCAGGTAGGCGTACACCTCCCGCTTCCACAGCGTGGAGCCGACCAGACCGTCGCGGCCGTCCTCGAGGGGAAAGCCGTAGGCGCGCGAGTTGATGTCCGCGTAGGCCCGCAGGTGTTCGTCGGTGGTGACTCGTTCGAACGTCAGGTCAGGGTGGCGGGGCTCGGGGATGGGCAGCAGGTCGCCGGCCATGCCGGTGCCGGGGAAGGCGTACGCCAGGCCCGCGCGCTCCGCCGCCTCCTCCAGTGCCGCACGCGCGTCGTCCGCGAGCAGGTCCTCGAACAGCCACAGGAAGCCCGGCTGCCTCTTGGACCGCATGATGTCCGCCGCCTGCTCCAGACGCTTCTCCAGGAGCACGGCGTCGGCCCCGACCTCGGTCAGGGTGATCGCGTTCCAGAAGGCGAAGCGGCAGTCGGCCCAGCGGACGGCTACACCCGGCAGATCGCGTACGTCCGACTCCTCGTCCCGGTCGAGCACCATGGCACGCCAGACCGTGGAGAGCTGTGCCACGGATTCGACCGCGGCCGTCAGGTCCGTCACGGCAACCCCTCACTTTGTCGTGTGTTGTGAAATGTCTTGCGCTCGGTACGACGATCCCCACCGCTCACGGTGTTCGGACACCGCCGTTCACGTCATAGGGCGCCTGGATCCGGACAGCCCCGGGCTCCCGCTCGGCCCCGCCTCCACCGCGGGTCTCAGCGGCAGCCCGGGGGACGACCGCCCGGAGACGCACCACGCCGAAGCGGCCGTCGCGTCCCCGCCGCAGCCGACCAACAGCGGGGAACCTGCCGCTACCGACACGGATCCGGGACGACCGCCGGTTCACTTCCGGGCCCGGAATCAGGCGGGCGTGATGTTGTGGTTGAACCGGAAGACGTTGGTCGGGTCGTAGCGCTTCTTCACCGCGGCGAGCCGGTCGAACCGCTCCGCCCCGTACACCGCGCGCACTCCCTCGGTGTCGGTCGCCTCGTCCGGCGAGAGGAAGTTGACCATGTTCCGCTCCGCCGTCCAGGGCTCCAGCCCGTCCACGACCCGCGCCAGGTCGGCCCGGAGCTTCTCCGCCTGATCCGGAGCGCCCACCGCGAACCCGAAGACGACATACGGAAGACCGCGGCTGGGCACCGAGTTGGGGAACTCCGGTTCCCGGTCGAAGGCGCCGCCGAGCGCCCGGATCTCGACGTTCGCCAGGGTGCATCCCGACTCCGCGCCGGTCAGCTCCACGAGCGCCTGCGCCGTCTTCTCGGAGAACTCCTCCAGGCAGACGCTGCGATCGAAGTACGGCATCGGATCCACCGGATCCATGTGGATCTCCCCGATCGACGTGAAGGGCTTCTCCCCCACCAGGTCGACCAGCACCGGCGCGGCCGCCCGCAGCGGAGCGACCAGTTCGGCCCCGTCGGCCGCCGACCCCAGGTAACCGATCCGCAGATGGACCACGAAGGCACCGCGCAGCGGCTCGGGCAGCGCCGGGACGTCGGGCAGCCGCTGGATCCCCAGGGACGAGGTCATCGTCTCCCCCACCGTCGGCAGCCAGGCACGCCAGGCCTCCAGCACCTCGGCCAGGTGCTCACCCGCGAAGTAGATGCCGCCGCCGTAGAAGCATGCGACCGGAAACACCTCGAACTCGATCTCGGTCACCACACCGAAGTTGCCCTTGCCGCCCAGCAGCGCCCAGAACAGGTCCGGTTCGCTCTGCGGTGTCACACGGCGCAGTTCTCCGTCCGCCGTAACCACGTTCAGCCACCGCACGTGATCGGCGGCATAGCCGAGCGTGCGTCCCAGCAGCGGGCTCTGACCGCCGCCCAGCGTGTATCCGATGACGCCGACGTCCGGCGCCGAGCCCACGATGGGGGCCAGCCCGAACTCCGCCGTGCGAGGCAGCACCTCACGCCAGCGCACACCCGCCTCGACCCGCACGGTGCTCTCCTGTGCGTCGACAACGATGCGCTTCATCCGCTGCGTCGTGATCAGCAGGCCGCCGTGGGCTGAGGAGACCATCTGATGGGCCGCGGACTTCACCGCGACCGGCAGCCCGTGGCGCACGGCGAACAGGACCGCCGAACGGACGTCGAGTTCACTGCTCGCCCCGACCACGACGGCCGGCCGAAGACCACAGGCCAGGTTGTACGTGGCGCACTCCGCCTCGTACTCCGCCGATCCCGGCTCGAGAACCGGTCCTCTCACGGAATGCCGCAGAGCCATCACGTCCTCCGGCCGTAGATCCACACCCGCCGTACCGGACACGTCCGCACTCATCCTGATCACAACCTCACTCACATAAGCGGAACGCCCCGAGACACTCACCCGCGCGGAGCGAGGCAAGACGGTCACCGGGCGCCTACCCTGACGTGACTGAAACGGGCCGGACCCCCTTCGCCGTTCACATCAACATGTCCGGACTCACATGTTGACGGCAGGGCAGTGTTCTGTCGCCGTGAAGGACGGACGCGTAGGAGATACGTGTGCCATCTAGGCACACTACTTGTCGCAATCGGCGAATTTGCAGCCCTGTGATCATCGAGGGAAGCGCGCTGAAGATCGCTCGTCTCACCTGGAGGAAACCATGCCGAGGTCCACCCGCATGTCCTGACGCCACCTTCACAGGCAGCGGCGAGCCAGTGAGCGGCCGCAACGCGATCCAGCGGATGTTCCAGGACACTGTGATCCTCTACGACGACGGCACACCTCGAACCCAGCACGTCACGACCAATGTCGCCATCGAGGTCGACGAAGAGACGAGCACGGCGGTCTCGCGTTCGTACGTCACCGTGTTTCAGGCGCTGCCCGACCTGCCGCTGCAACCCATCGCCAGAGGCCGGTACCGTGACCGCTTCGAGCGCCGTTCCGGGCAGTGGCGCTTCGTAGAGCGACAGGTCCGCATCAACCTCGTCGGCGATGTCAGCTGCCATCTGCGCCAGGCTGCCGTACAGCGCTAGTCCTCGGGTGACAGACAGCCTGCTCTAGTGACGCATCTCGTGCTTCGGCCCACAGAATCAAGCCCTTCCGGTTCGGAACAACGAGAGGGGTGAATTCAGGACGTCCTTTGGACTGCAGTGATTGCATGGGCCGCACGGAGCGGGGTGCAGGCGCAGCCAGGTCGGCGGACAGCACCAGGCCTCCAGACGTCAGCCGTTGGAGGCAGCTCGATGAATGACCTGGACTCGACCGTCGGCCCGGCCTCGACACGGCTGGTCGGACGCGACCGAGACCTCGCGTTCATCCACTCCTTCTTCGGCAATTCCGAGGTCCACGGGGCAGCTCTGCTGCTCTCGGGCGAGGCGGGGGTGGGCAAGACCGCCGTGCTCGACGCGGTGGCGACCGGCGCCCTGCGCGACGGCGTCCGGGTCCTGCGCGGCCGGTGTGCAGTTCGAGGCGGACATCAGCTACGCCGGTCTCAACCAGCTCCTCGTGCCGCTCTTCGACGACTTCGACGTCCTGGACCCCGTCCACCGCGACGCTCTGCGGGTCGCGGTCGGCATCGGCGGCGGACCGGCCCCCGACCGGCTCCTGACCTCCACCGCGGTTCTGCTGCTGCTCCGGCTGATATCCGCCCGGACGCCGCTCCTGCTCGTCATCGACGACCTGCCGTGGCTGGACCGGGCGACCAACGCCGTGCTCGGCTTCGTGGCCCGGCGGCTCGTCGGCAGTCGTATCGGCTTCCTCGCGGCCTCCCGTACGGGCTCCGACAGCTTCTTCCAGTCCAGCGGCCTGACCGAGCGGCGGCTGGAGCCGCTGGACGACGCTTCGTCGGCAGAGCTGCTCGCCCTCTCGCATCTCGACGTCTCCCCCGCCGTACGGCGCCGCATCGCGGCCGAGGCACGCGGCAACCCGCTGGCTCTGGTGGAGCTGCCGATGGCGCTCTCCGCCGAGCAGCGCGCGACCCTGGCGGCGGTTCCCGGTGTGCTGCCGCTGAGCGAGCGGCTCCAGGCCATGTCCGCCTCGCGCGTGGCCGGTCTGCCCGACCGCAGCCGGCAGATGCTGCTGCTCGCGGCTCTCGAGGGAACCGGTGACCTGGCCGCCGTCGAGGCCGCCGCATCCGACCGTGCCGGTGTCGACGATCTCGCCCCCGCGGAGCAGAACCGGCTGGTGACGATCTCGACCGACAACCGACAGCTGTCCTTCCGGCATCCGCTGATCGGTTCCGCGGTGGTGGAGCTGGCGACCGCCGCCGAACGCAGACGAGCCCATCAGGCGCTCGCCGACGTGCTCGGCGCCCAGCTGGAGCGCCGCGCCTGGCACCTGGGAGAGGCGGCGGTGGGCCGGGACGAGACGGTCGCGGCCCTGCTGGAGAAGGCCGCGCGCCGCCGGCTGCGGCGCGGCGACGCGCTCGGCGCGGTGGCGGCTCTGACCCGTGCCGCGGGGCTCAGTCCCGCGGCGTCCGACGAGAGCCGCCGGCTGGCCGAGGCGGCCTATGTCGGCGTGGACTCCGGTGGAGAGCTGGAGGACGCCTCGCGACTGCTCGCCGGAGCCCAGGCCCATCCCACCGGACAGCAGTCGCTGCACGCGGCGGCCGCGTCCGCGTTTCTGCTGATCAACAGGGACGGCGACATCGACACCGCGTACCGGCTGCTGGTCGGCGCGATCGAGTCCGGGGAGCACGGCTACGACGCCTCGGACGACGCGCTCATCGAGGTCCCGCACGTCCTGGTGCTGCTGTGCTGGTACGGCGGTGACCCGAAGCTGTGGGAGCCGCTGCCGGCGTTCGTGGACCGGCTGACCCCCAAGCCGCCCGAGCTGCTCTGGGTGATCACCCAGACCTTCGCCGACCCGGCGCGCACCGGTGCTGCGGCGCTGCCCCGCCTGACGGAGCTGATCGCCACCGTGGGGGACGACCCCACCCGGGTGATCCGCGTCGGCACCGCCTCGGTCTTCCCGGACCGGCTCGGGGACTTCCGGTGGGCCACGCGCCGGCCGGGAGAAGGAGGCCGCGGCCCACGCAGCCGCAATGCGCGCGTTCTCGATGGCCGAGCTGTCGCCCCGGCTGGAGCTGCTGGTGCTGACCTGCGAGGCGCTGACCACACCCGGGAAGGCGGCGGTCGGCCTCTTCGAGCGGGCCCTGTCTCTGCCCGGTCCGGAGCGCTGGCCCTTCGACGTCGCACGGGTGCGGCTCTTCTACGGCGAACGTCTGCGGCGGCTGCGTGCCACGACGGAGGGCCGGGAGCAGCTGGCCCAGGCACTGGAGGCTTTCCAACGCCTGGGCGCCAAGCCCTGGGTGGCGCGTACCGCGGCGGAGCTGCGCGCCGGCGGCCAGTCCGCACCGACAGCCGTCAGGCCGGGAGCCGTGACACTGACCGCTCAGGAACTGCAGATCGCCAAGCTCGCGGCGACCGGACTGACCAACAAACAGATCGCCGAGCGGCTGTTCCTGTCCCATCGGACCATCGGCACGCACCTGTACCAGATCTATCCCAAGCCGGGCATCACCTCTCGGGCCGCGCTCCGGGACGCACTCTCCCAGCTCGACACGGACGAGGACGACTGACCCCGGCGGGCGAGAACCGACGGCTTCGTCGTTCCCTCAGTCATTTGACCATTTGACGTATTCCGGGCTTCGGGCCCCCTCGCAGAGTGGACGCGGGGATGTCCTCCTGGGCCGTCCTCCCCCGGTGGCCGCACCTGACGCCACCCTGCACCACGAGAGGGGAACCGGAATGTCCGGTGCCTCGGACAGTCATCCGGACATCCATTGGCCGTCGGGGTTCGAGCCCGACCAGGCCCACAGCTTCTGTCAGGCGCAGGCCGCCGTGGACGCTCCGCCCGCCACGGCCTTCGCGCTGCTCACCGATGTGGCGCGGTGGCCGGAATGGGTTCCGGGCATCACCGAGGTCCGGGCCGGGCCGCTCGCCGGAGCTTCGAGGTGTGGTTCCACGGCCACCGGTTCGAGATCTTCCTGGGAGAGCATGTGCCGCACCGCCGGCTCGGCTGGTCGGGTGTCGGCGCCGGTGTGCAGCTGTACCAGGCCTGGCTGCTCACCCCGGTCGCGGGCGGCACCCATGTAGTGACCGAGAACGTGGTCCGCGGTCCCGCCGCCAAGTCCCTCACCGTGCTGTCCCCGCTGTGGGCGCAGCGCTTGAACTCCCTGTGGGTCACCCAGCTCAAGAGGATCTCGGAGGCCGCCCCAAAGGACGGTGGCGCGTAGCCTGCGTCCCCGTACGCCGCTGGCCGGCACCCGGTGAGGGCGTCGGCCGGTCGAGGGCGCGGGGTCCGCTGGGTCAGGCGGCGGGGACGGCTTCCTTGGCGGTGGCGGGGTCGGAGGTGGCGGTGGGCTCGCCGGTCTTCTGTGCCGGCTTGAGGAAGAGGGCGAGGAGGACGCCGACGGTGAGGGTGGGCGCGATCCAGAGGTAGCCGGTGGCCGTGGCGTGGGCGAAGGCGTCCAGTGCGGTGTCGCGCAGGGCGGCGGGCAGCCGGCCGATGGTGTCGGGGCGGGCGGCGTCGAAGCCGCCGGCCGTCGGCAGGCCGTGGGTGCGGTCGGCGAAGCCGGTGTTGAGGAGGGTGCCGAAGAC
This sequence comes from Streptomyces flavusporus, assembly GCF_046267975.1. NCBI lineage: Bacteria > Bacillati > Actinomycetota > Actinomycetes > Kitasatosporales > Streptomycetaceae > Streptomyces > Streptomyces flavusporus. The sequence continues at coordinate 931,114 of NZ_CP176503.1, forward strand.
GGCGACTCCGAAGGCCGCGCCGATGGAGCGGGCGAAGGTGACCACGGCGCTGGCGGCGCCGAGATCGGTGGCGGGCACGCTGTTCTGGACGGTGGTCAGCACGACCATGGGCACCATGCCGATGCCGACACCGGTGATCAGGAAGTAGACGCTCAGCACCAGGGTGTCGGTGGCCGCCCCGATGGTGCCCAGCAGGAGCAGCCCGGCGAGGTTGGCGAGCAGACCCGCCAGGAGGATCGCCCGCAGCCGGTCGACGTGTGCGGCCCAGCGTCCGGCCAGGGACTGGCTGACGACCAGACCGGCGACCAGCGGCAGCATGTGGACGCCGGAGAGGGTGGCCGAGACTCCGTGGACGATCTGGAGGTAGGTCGGCAGATAGACCAGTACGGCGAACATCGCGGCGTTGGCGAAGAACCCGATCAGCGAGGAGAAGACCACGGTCCGGGAGGCGAGCATGGCCGGCGGCAGGACCGGGGCAGCGGCGCGGCGCTCGACCGGCACCAGGAGCACGGCCAGCACGACGGTGGCGACGATCAGGCCGACGATGGAGGGCGAGCCCCAGCCCCAGCGCTCACCGAAGGACGTGATCAGGACCAGGCCGGTGGCGATGGCGGCCAGGACGGTGGCACCGAGGTAGTCGATGCGGGCCCTGGCACCCCGGGTGGCCGCGGGCAGCGCCCGTGCCGCGATGGTCAGGGCGACGATGCCGACGGGCAGGTTGATCAGGAAGGCCCACCGCCAGGACAGCTGGTCGGTGAAGACGCCGCCCAGCAGGGGGCCGCCGATGCTGGCGACGCCGTAGACCGAACCGAACAGGCCCTGGTAGCGGCCGCGTTCGCTCGGGGCGACGATGTCGCCGACGAGGGCGAAGGTCAGCACGATCATGCCGCCGCCGCCCACGCCCTGCAGCACGCGGGCGCCGATCAGCTCGGGCAGGTTCTGTGCCAGGCCGCAGGCCACCGAGGCGATCAGGAAGATCGAGGTCGAGGCGAGGTACAGCCGCTTGCGGCCGAACATGTCGCCGAGCTTGCCCCACAGTGGTGTCACCGCCGTCGACGCGAGCAGATACGCGGCGCTGACCCACGCGATGTCGTCGAACCCGTTCAGGTCCTGCGCTATCCGCGGCAACGCGGTCGAGACGATCGTCTGGTCCAGGGCCGCGAGGAGGACCGCCAGGATCAGCGCGCTCATCGCGGCGGCGACCCCACCCTCCCTGGGTGATGAGGACTTGTCTGCCTTCGACATCGGAAGATGCCTTCCTAAGAGACTCACCAGCCTGGCATTACTAGATTTATATGCCACGATATTGTAGCACTTAGAAGGCAGGGTTCTACTCCCGAGAGGCGCTAGATGTATCAGGCTTCACATCCCGCCACTAGACTCGGGGCGGTGAGAGCCGACGCAGCGCGCAACCTGGAAGCCGTCCTGACCACCGGAGCACGTATGCTCGCCGCCGACCCCGCCGCGAGCATCGCGAGCATCGCCTCCGAGGCGGGTGTGGACCGGCGCACGGTCTACCGACGCTTCGCCTCGCGCGAGGACCTTCTGGCGGCCATTTACGAATCTCGCCTTACCGCCATCGAGCACGCCATCGAGGACGCGCGGCTCCGGGAGGCACCCGTCGCCGTCGCCCTGCACCGCTACGTCGAGAACATCATCGCCGTCAACCGCACCTGGCCCGTCGACCTCGCCCGCATGCTCGCCGACGACGCGATCCGCCGGCGGCGGGACGCGTCCGTCCGCGAGGTCGACGCCTTCCTCCGGCGCGCCACCGACGAAGGCCTCCTGCGCCCCGCCCTCCCGGAGGGATGGGCGAGCGCGCTGCTGCCCCAGCTCATGCACCTGGTGTCCCGGCAGCTGCCCGAACTGAGCCCCGGACAGGCGGCCGACGTCGTCGTCGACACCCTGCTGAACGGCCTCGGAACGTCCTGACACGCCAATTCATTCATCGGTGACTGCTCCGAGAAACCGACGGCGGCGTCGGCACACTCCGGTACGAACCGATTCAGCCCTGGCGGACTCCGTCGAGGAAGCGGCCGGCCAGGTCGACGCGTTCGGCGAGGCCGGCGGGTGTCTGCCCGAAGTCCACGAACAGCTCGCGCACACCTGCCTCGGCGGCGGCCCGCGCGTAGTCGATGTACTGGGCCAGGGTGCCCGCCCGGGGCATCTGGGCCGGGTCCGTCTTCGTGTCGGTGAGCCGGGGGTTGACGCGCAGCGCCATGCGCAGGGTAGCGGGATCGCGATCCGCCTCCACCGCCTCCTTCTGGATGACGTCCCACATGTCCATCAGGTGCGGGAGCGGCATCGCCGCGGGCAGCCAGCCGCCGAACCGCCGGCCGATGCGGCGCAGTCCGCCGGGTGTGAACGCCGCGAGCAGCACGGGGGGTCTGGGCCGCTGGCGCGGTTTGAGGCCCACCACGGTCTCCGGGATGGTGAACAGCGGTCCCTCGTGCGAGAAGACGTCGCTGGCCCAGTACTCCTCCAGGACGTCCAGGTCTCGTCGAGCCGTGCGCCGCGGCCCTTCCAGGGCACGGAGACCGCGGTGTACTCGTCGGGCATCCAGCCCAGGCCGAGGCCCACGATCAGACGTCCCCGACTGAGGAGGTCGAGGTGGTCAGCGCCCGGGCCAGCATGATCGGCGGCAGCCACAGGCCGTTCAGGGTGCTCGTGCCCAGCTGGGCCCGTGTGGGGTGGGACGCGGCGAACGTCAGGGCGACCAGGGGGTCCATGTGGTTCTCGTAGGCGCGCGGCATCTCGCCGTCGCCGCTCGGGTAGGGGGCGCCCGGCACAGGCGGGGCGAGGACGCGGTCGCCGGTCCACAGGGAGTCGTATCCCATGTCCTCCGCGGTACGGCAGACGCGCAGGATGCCTTCCGGCCGGGCGGCGGAACCGAAGGTGGGCAGGGCCAGGCCCAGTCGCACAGGTGTCGCCTCAGGGGATGACCCGGTCCGGGTCGTCGTCCGTCAGCGGGATGCCGAGCAGGGTTTCCAGCGCGGTGACCGTCCGGGTGGGCTCCACGGCGTGGACGGTGGCGAATCCCAGCTCCGCCGCGGGCGGCAGGTACCGCTCGGTGTCGTCCACGAACACGCACTCCTCGGCGGTCAGGCCGAGTTCGTCCAACACGAGCCGGAAGATCTCCGGTTCGGGCTTGCGCGTCCTGTGGACCTCCGACAGCACCAGGGCGTCGTAGCGCTGCTCCACCTCGTAGCCGTCGTACAGGTTCCAGGGGGTCGGGCCGACGGAGTTCGAGAGGATGCCGACCTTGATGCCCGCCCGGCGGGCGGTGGCGGCCGCGTCGATCACCGAGGGCTCGGGGCGCAGGTCGGCGAAGATGCGGCCCATCAGGTTGTCCGGCGGGATGCCGAGAAGCCGGGCGGCCGCTTCGTTCCACTGGGTCTGGGTGAGCGCGCCGCGCTCCAGTTCCTCGGTGAGCCGGATGCCCTCGGGGTCGAGGTAGAGGCCGGTGAGCAGGGTCCCCTCGGGCAGTCCCTCGAGGCGTTCGAAGGCGAGCGCGGCGGGCAGCAGAGGGGTCGTCAGCACACCACCGAAGTCGAGGACGAGGCCCTTACGCTGCTGGGTCACACCCACACCTTAGACATGTTTCTCGCTGGCCAGGCACATGTGCCGATGGTCACCCACGGCGGTGGTCGATGCGGACGGCTCTCGCGTGTGAACCCCCGGGGCGGGTGCCTACGTTGTCCCAGTGACGGGTTCTCCGCTGCCCCGGCGACGGCGGCGGGGAACCTTCCGGACCGCTCCGGACGCCTTCCTTGTCTCATGAGCCGGAGCGAAAGCGGCCCCGCACGACGGGTCGGACGTGACACGTCGGCGCGGGGCCGCACACCGTCTGCTGTACGGGTGTGCGCTCAGTTCTTCAGCCGGTGCGGATGCGCGGGGTACACCCCGAGGATGCGCACCTCGGTGGAGAAGAAGCGCAGCTCGTGCAGGGCGAGGGCGACGCGCTCGTCGTCGGGGTGTCCCTCGATCTCCACGTAGAAGCGGCTGGCGTTGAGCCCGGCGCCCATCTGGTAGCTCTCGATCTTGGTGAGGTTCACGCCGCTGCTGGCGAACCCGCCGAGCGCCTTGTACAGCGCGCTGGGGATGTTGCGGACGCTGAAGAACAGGCTCGTCATCGTCGGCTCCCCGGTGTGCGGGGCCAGGGTGGCGTCCCGGGAGAGAACGACGAACCGTGTGGTGTTGTCCGGGTCGTCCTCGACCTCGGCACGCAGCACCTCGAGGCCGTACAGCTCGGCCGCGGCGGGCGGGGCGAGCGCCGCGTGCCGCGGGTCGCCCAGTTCGGCCACCTCGCGCGCCGCTCCGGCCGTATCGTCGCTGACGAGGGTGCGCCAGCCGCCTTCCCGCAGCACCTTGCGGCACTGTCCCAGTGCGTGCACGTGACTGCGTACGCACTCCACCTGGTCCAGCGTCGCGCCGGGCACCCCCATCAGGTCGAAGCGGATGGCGAGGAAGTACTCGGCGACGATGAACAGCCCCGACTCCGGCAGCAGATGGTGCACGTCGGCGACGCGTCCGGCCGCGGAGTTGTCGACCGGGATCACGGCGACGTCGGCGGCGCCGAGCGTCACGGCGTCCAGGGCCTGCTCGAAGCTCGTGCAGGGCAGCTCGCCGCCGTCGGGGTAGAGGGCGCGCGCGGCGGTCGTCGAGTTGGATCCGGGTTCACCCTGATATGCGGCGATCGTCACCGTGTTCAGCCTTCCTGAGGGAGGTCCTGTCGTGGGGCAGCAGAAGCTCCGTCGCGTAGCGCACCTGCTGAAGCATCGGTGAACCGGCTTCGATCAGGCTCACCAGGGGGTGCCGGCCGCCGCTCCAGTCTGACGCCAACGCGAGTTCGTACGCCGCGGCGACCACATGGTGGACGGCGTTCCCGGCCTGTCCGACGTGCGCGGCGAGCCGCTCCTCGACGGGCGCGGGCAGGCCCTGCCGGGCGGAGGGCGCACCGTGCAGGGCCGCGGCCAGGCTCAGCCGTTCGTCGTGCAGTACGGCGGCCAGTTCGGCTGCCGCGGCGGCGGTGGACGGGACAGCCAGTGCGTCGGTCATGCGGCGGGCCGCGCCCAGTGCCAGGGCGGTGACCGCCGTCCAGAAGAAGGGCGCGTCGCCGCAGCGCAGCGGCTCGCCCGCCGAGTGCGTGACGAAGCCGGCTGGCACGTACACGTCTTCCAGGCGGAACGCGGAGCCGGCGCCGGCATCGCCCGAAAGCACCTTGGAGGCCACCACGAAGAGGTCGGGACCGCCGTCTCTCACGGAGGAAAGCGGCAAGGCCAGCCACGGTCCGGTTCCGTCGCACGGGTCGTACGGCGGAAGGCGCCACTGCCCGGACAGCGCGCAGCCGCCGGGGGCCGGCCGTGCCACCGGCCCCGGAACGTCTGTGCGGGGAACGGCAGTCGGGAGCGGCGCGGCCCAGTTCCAGGTGCCGGTCAGGGCCTGCCAGGCCCCGGCCGGGTCGGAGTGCCCCTCCGCCTCGAAGAACGCGAACACCCGCGCGAGACCGGTGTCGGGTCCGAGCAGCTTCGGGCGGTCGCCGTACGTGGATGTCCGCATGGGCCTAGGCAGCCTGCTCACCTGCTTCGGCGCCGGTCGTCGTGAGAACGGCGTTGTGCAGTTCCTCGCCCCGCTGGTAACAGTCCAGCTGCCGCCGCAGGAAGTCCGCGGTCATCGGGGCGAACGCGTCGGTGAACGCCGCCACGTGAGGGGTGATCAGAGCGCCGGGCAGGTTCCACAGCGGATGCCCGGACGGCAGCGGTTCCGGATCGGTGACGTCGAGCGCGACCCGGAGCCGTCCCGCCCGCACCTCACGGACCACCGCGCGGGTGTCCACGAGCTCGCCGCGGGCGACGTTCACCAGCAGGGCCCCGTCCTTCAGCAGCGCCAGCGCGTCCGCGTCGAACATGCCACGTGTCCGGTCGGTCAGCGGCGCGCACAGCACCACCGCGTCCACCGTGGGCAGCAGCGCGGGCAGCTCCGCCGCCCCGTGCACCCGCCCGGCCGGTGTGGTGCGCGCCGTCCCGGCCACGAGGACCGCCTCGCCCCGGAAGGCACCGAGCCGGGCGGCGACGGCGGCACCGACCGCGCCGTACCCGATGACCAGGACACGTTTGCCGGCCAGCGTGGGCCGGAACTCGGCCTTCCACTTCCTCCGGGCCTGGTGGGCCGCGAACTGGTCGAGCCCCCGGCACAGGGCCAGCAGCAGCGTGACCGCCAGCTCGGCGGTGGCCTCGCGGTGCACTCCGCGCCCGGTGGTCAGCCGAGTGCCGGGGGCATGGTGCCCAGCAGCGGCAGCATGTGGTCGTAACCGGAGCTGAGCAGCTGGAGCACCTCGAGGTTGTGCATTCGCGGCAGTACGGGGCCCAGGACGCGTTCGGCGCCGGGCGCCGGTATGCCGACGAGGAAACGGACGTCGGCGGGGTCGCCGGGCAGTGGGGCCGTTCCGTCCCAGTAGGAGTAGGAGAACCCGTCAGGCAGGCCGGGGATCTGGTTTCGGTGATAGGGGAGCCAGACGGACGTGCCGTCTGGCTTTGTAGGTGAGAGTTGAGGCCAGGTGTTGGTGGGTTCTGACTCCAGTGCCGTCGGCAGAGAGTTGATGTCGGTGAGTTTTGACTCCACTGGGGGCCTTGTGGTGGGAGTATCGGGGTGCATCGGCTAGCGCTGAGTGGCTCAAGTGCCCGTTTCGAAGGTCGAGTTGTACGCGGCGATACGCCATGACGCTCGGGTCGAAGGGCTGTCCAGCAGGGCTTTGTCGGCCAAGTACGGGGTGGGCCGCCGGACGGTCGCGATGGCGCTGGAGTCGGTGTGGCCAGCACCGCGCAAGCAGCTCCCCGCCCGGGTCTCGCGCCTGGATGCGTTCAAGGCGACGATCGACCAGATCCTGCGGGATGACCTGGACGCGCCGCGCACAAGCAGCGGCACACCGTCAAACGGGTCTTCGACCGGCTGATCGACGAGCACGACGCGCAGGGCGTGACCTACTCGATGGTCCGCGCCTACATCTTCCATCGGCGCCCGGAGATCCGCGTCGAGGAGGGCCGGGGCCCGCCGCAGGCGTTCGTGCCGCAGACCCACCGCCCCGGCGATGAGGCGGAGGTCGATTTCGGGGACGTCTGGATCCACCTGAACGGCGTTTCGACCAAGGTGTTCCTGTTCTCGCTGCGCCTTTCGTTCAGCGGGAAGGCCGTGCACAAGATCTTCGCTTCGTGCGGGCAGGAAGCATTCCTGGAAGGCCACGTCCATGCACTGGAGGTGCTGGGCGGCGTGCCACGCGGCAAGGTCCGCTACGACAATCTGCGCGCTGCGGTCAGCCAGGTCTTGGGCCGCACCCGGGGCCGGGTGGAAAGCGACCGCTGGACGGCGTTCCGCTCGCACTTCTCGATCAACAGCTTCTACTGCAATCCCGGCATCGACGGCGCCCATGAGAAAGGCGGCGTCGAGGGGCAGATCGGCTGGTTCCGCAGAAACCACCTGGTCCCCGTCCCGACAGTCACCTCGCTGGCCGAGCTGAACGCGATGGTGGAGCGCTGGGACGAGGAGGACGACGCCCGCCGGATCATGCAGCGGGCGCTGACCATCGGTGAGATGTTCGCCGTCGAGCGCCCGCTGCTGGTCCCGCTGCCCGAGGAGGACTTCGAGACCGGGCTGGTGTCCTCGCTGCGGGTGAACCGCTACAGCCAGGTCAGCGTGCGCACCAACCACTACTCGGTGCCGGTGCGGCTGATCGGCCGGATGGTTCGGGTCGTGCTGCACGCCTCCGAGCTGGTGGTCTACGACGCGCACAAGGAAGTCGCCCGCCACGAGCGGCTGATCGCCAAGGGCGGCTCCCGGCTGGTGCTGGACCACTACCTGGAGGCCCTGGTCCGCAAACCGGGTCTTCAAAGTTGAGCGGTGCGGAGGTGTCCGCGGGCCCGGCGGGTGGTGACGCAGCGGGTCCGTAGCCGTTGGTTGTCGGCATTGCGAAGGCCGAACGCGTTGCGGGCGACGAGCTTGATCACGCGGTTGATGCCCTCGCTCTTGGCGTTGCTGTGTCCGGTGTCGATGAATGCGGCGATCTCGGCCCACCAGCGGTCGACGGTGACGGCGAGCTGCCGCACCTCGGGGATGTCGGAGTCCGCGCACCACGTGAGGAATTTCCAGCGGGCGTGGCCGACTTGGTGGCGGTCGGCGCCGGTTCTCGCCAAGGCGAGGAGGTTGCGCAGGTTCTCCTTGGCGATCCATGCCGTCAACAGGGTCTGGCCGATCGTCCCCTCGCCCAGCAGCGTGTTCCACATCGTGGCGAACTGCTCGTCGGTGAGGTCCTCGCGGTTGCGCAGCAGGCGCCGCCTGGCTTTCCATTCCGGGTCACTGGCGCGTCCGCGTCGGCCGCGCATCTCGGCGGTGGTGCGGCGCCGGACCATGGACAGCATCTTGTTGGCGAGCTGGACGACGTGGAAGTGGTCGACCACGACGGTGGCCTGCGGGAGACCGGTGCGGACGGCGGCGCGGTAGGTGGCCGACATGTCGATGGTCACGTACTCGATGCTCTTTCTCCAGGTCAGCGGGGTGGCGGCGAGCCAGGCGAGCACATCGGCGACGGTGCGGCCCTCGACCTGGCCGAGCAGGCCGCCGGTGCCGAGCGCGTCGGTGAACCCCGTGTGCCACCGATCGCGTGTCAGCATCCACTTGCCCGTGGCGGGGTCCTGTTCCCAGCGCGGCCGTCCGCGCCGGGTCTCGTCGATGCCCAGCACCTTCACCTCGGGCAGCGGGGCCTCGGTGACCTCGCGTGCGACGGCGCGGAAGGCGTCCATCACGGTCGGCCAGGACAGACGCAGATCCCGGGCGGCCTGGATGACGGTGGAGGCGGCGTCGCGTATTCGCCGCCCGGCGGCACCGCGCAGTCGCATGGTGATCCGTGCGCCGGCCGGTAGCTGCGGGATCTGCTCGGTGAAGGACCGGCGCGGGCAGCCGGCCTCCCGGCACCACCAGCGGCGCTTGTGCCAGCGGAACTCCAGTCCGCTCTCGCCGTACGGCAGATCGCGGGGCCGCGTCACCGCCGAGCCCTTCACCCTGGTGGCGAACACCCCGCAGGCCGGGCACGCCCGGGCCCTGTCATCGGCCGTGGCCAGGTGGACCCGGCGTGTCCCGTCCGCCAGCCGCTCGACCCGGACGACGGACACCCCGTCAAGGTCGAGCAGCAACGTCGTATCGTTGAGCAAGCCCGTGGCTCCTGCATGATCGTTCTGCGTAGAGAACAGAAATGATCACGCAGGCCACGGGCACCTTGCGTCCAGGGCCAAGCAGCCCGACCCAACACGGAGCGTGACGCCGTGTCAGCAAACCGAACCAGCGCACCGCTCAACTTCGAAGACCCATCAAAGCGGCTGGCTTTCCGCGCGAGAAGTCGATCCGGCAGTTCGACTTCGACGCCAACCCCGTCATCGACGCGGCCGCCATCCACACCCTCGCCAAGTGCGACTGGGTCAAGAAGGGCCTGCCGCTGTGCTTGATCGGCGACAGCGGAACCGGCAAGTCCCATCTGCTGATCGCGCTGGGCACCGAGGCGGCGATGCACGAGTACCGGGTGAAGTACGTACTGGCCACCAAGCTCGTCAACGAGCTCGTGGAGGCCGCCGACGAGAAGCTGCTGGCCAAGACCATCGCCCGCTACGGCCGCGTCGACCTTTTGTGCATTGATGAACTCGGCTATATGGAGCTTGACCGTCGCGGGGCGGAGCTGCTGTTCCAGGTTTTGACGGAGCGTGAGGAAAAGAATTCTGTGGCGATCGCCTCCAACGAATCCTTTGGAGGGTGGACCAAAACCTTTACGGATCCAAGGCTCTGCGCGGCCATAGTGGACCGGTTGACGTTCGGCGGGAACATCATCGAGACCGGCACCGACTCCTACCGGCTGGCGGCCACCCGCGCCCGCGCCGAACAACAGGCCGCAGCACAGCAGGCTGCCGGCTGACTCCCGACCACAGACCAACGTCTGCTGTCGGCGTGTGGACTCGCGTGCACAGGCGCGTACGGGTGAACGTGCACAGGGACGTGGCGTGTTGGGGGCAGGTGTTCGGTGACGAAGGTGATCAGTGTTGCCGGTCGCTGGTCAGAGCCTGCCGCCCCATGCGCCGATCGTGTCGGCGATGGCCTGGGGTTGGTCCTCGGGTGCGTGGTGACCAGCCGGGCCGCCGTGTCGGGTTTGCAGCGCGGTGATGTTCGCCGCGCACCAAACGGCCATTTCCTTGCCGATCGGCAAGGAACGGCGAGGAGTCGAAGGTGAGGAGCAGCTTGGGGACCTCACCGCTGCCCGCCAGCCACTTGCCGTAGTGCTCGATCCATTCGGCGACCTCGGCCGGCTCCCCGTCCAGCGGTAGCGAGCGTGCTGTTCCAGCACCGGGCGACGGCGAGTTGGGATGCCTGCTCGCCGAGCGCGGCGGGCTAGTGTCTCGTGATCCTGATTGTGTTACTTCGAGTTGTTATTGACGAGTTTCTTCACGCTGGTCTGGACGAGTCGGACCTTGGCGAGGATCTCGTCGGCGGTGGCGGTCCAGGTGAAGGGCTTCGCGTTTTCGTTCCAGGAGTTGATGTAGTCGCGGATCTGTTTGACCAGGACGTTGACGCTGGAGAACGTGCCACGGCGGATGGACTGCCGGGTGATGATCCCGAACCAGATCTCGTCGGGTAGGACCGCTGCATTGCTGCAGCGGTCCCCCCTCAGAACCGGCCGTGCCCGCTTTCCAGGCAACCGGCTCAAGCAAGCCCCTTGGGCTCGCGGGCGAACAGAAGTGCTGGTCACCGGCCGGGGCCAGTGGCCAGCCGACGCCGGCAGTGGGTGTGTATCAGGCGTGAGGCGGCGGGTTTGTCCGGCTTGCCGTTGCCCGCTTCGGCGGTGACCGCGTGTTTGCGGATCGCGATGCGGGTGACCTTGAGCCACTGCTCCCACTGGTCGGGAGTTTGCGGCTCGTGGTCGGCGTGCAGCAGCAGCCCTCCGCAGAGCGGACATCGGCCGTCTTGCATCTGCAACAGATGCAAGGTGCCCTTGCCCAGCGGGAGTTTGCCGCGGCGGCACCGCTTGGCCCAGAAGTCGGCCAGGGCGGGATCGTCGGTTGACGCCCTCCCTGGCACCATCCGGTGCCGGACGATCGGCGTCCAGGCGAACTTGTAGAGGTAGAAACCGCTGGTGCGGTCCCCGAATACCCATGTGTCCTGCCTGAACGGGTTGAACATGGCGAAGTACCGGGCAGTCACCCAGCGCATCGGCTTGTTCGGGTGGGAGAACTTGGCCCACTTGTAGACCAGTCTCCACACGTAGGCGTCCAGCGAGTTGAACGCCCGCTTGGACACCCCGATCCGGTAGTAGGCAGCCCAGCCCTTGATGATCGGGTTGAGCTTGGCGATCACCGCGTCGGCGTTGGCCCCTCGCAGGGCCAGCACCTCGGCGGCAAGCCGTTCCCGGATCCGCCGCAAGGCCGCGTTGCTCGGTTTGGTCAGCAGCTTGCTGCGGTAGCGTCGGATGTTGAACCCCAGGAAGTCGCAGCCCTCATCGAGGTGGACAATGCGCGTCTTGTCCTCGTTGAAGGCCAGGCCCCGGGGCGCGAGCCACACAGTCAGCCGCGCCTTGACCTGCTCGGCCTGTTCCCGAGAATGACACAGGGCGAGAAGGTCGTCGGCGTAGACGACCAGAACCGGAGAATCGCGCGCCAGAATCGTGGCATCACTGCCGAGATTCTGGTAGCGGACTCCAGCAGCCTTTCCCATGCCGTGCAAGGCGATGTTCAACAACGCGGGACTGATCACCCCGCCCTGGGGAGTTCCCTCCACCGTGGGGGTGAACCAACCTTTCTCGACCACACCCGCCTTCAGCCATCCGGCGATCATTCCCCTCCCGGGAAAGGAGCCCAATGACGCGAGCAGGTGATCGTGGTCGATTCGGTCGAATGCCGCTTTCAAGTCCGCGTCGAGCACCCACAAGCGTTTGGCGTTCTTGCCGCTCGCCGTCGTGTGGATGGCAACGATCGCGTCATGACAGCCACGGCCTGGACGGAAACCGTAGACCTTCGGTTCCAGCCGTGCCTCCCACTCGGGCTCCAGTGCATTCAGCGTCAGAGCTTGAAGGCATCTGTCGGCGATCACAGGAATTCCAAGTGGGCGCTGCTTCCCATTCGCCTTGGCTATATACACCCGCTTGACGGGCTTGGGCTTCCACGGGGCCGCGCCATGCTGGACCCAGTCGGCCAACTCGGCCTTTCCCTGGGGCAGCAGGACGACTTTCCCGTCGATGCCCGCCGTCTTGCGGCCAGCGTTGACTTCCGTGACCCGCCGCACACTCGCGAGTGTGTTGGCGCGGGAGCGGAGCATCAACTTCTGCAGATTCCTGACCTTGGCCAGGTCTCCTGCCTGCGATGCCGTGAAGATGCGTTGCCGCAGACGCCGTACGTCGTCCTCGACGGTCCGCCAGTCGATCGACGGCCAGTCGGTGATCTCGTCCTCCGGTCCGTTCGCCATGCCGGCTGCGGTCGCAGCGGCTTGCGCCGCCCCAGCCACGTGTGTCGTCACGGCGTCCAACTTGCCCTTCGGTTCAGGTGTCTTTGGTCATCGTTTCTTCACGGGCTCACCAGACCCACGTCAGCGCCCTTTCAGGCCGGGACATCGGCCCCTATCCGGCCAGTTATGCGGGGACCACCGACGGAGGTGTCAGCGCATGGTTCCCGGTTTCCTGTTGCCTTTCGGCGACCGGCATTCGCTTGCTGGGTCTTCCTGCGCCCGCTGGAGAGTTGGGCCTTCCTTGCGGTTGGCTTACCAGGTCAGAATTGCATTGCCTGGACTCCATCGGGGTTGTCACGTTCCGCATGAGAGAGATGCTGCCGGTGAGGGGGCCCTCTGCACCCCGGGGACGGCGGTGCACTCCCGACTGGCCAGATTTCCCCAGTCGGCGCCTGCCGATTTCCAGCGGCCAGTCCCTATCTCTCGCTGAAACGACCCATCGGCGAGAGTGCTCATGACGAGGCATCATCAAGGGTTCATTCGCATTCACCCGTCCGGCATTTCCCAGCCTGTAACCCCCGGATGGAACGAGGATCCTTGGGCATTTCCCCAGGCTTCGCACCCCGCGATTACTCACGACGCACGCTGAGGCGGGAACGAGCCCTGTGCACTGGCTCGGGAGCTACACCTTCGACATCAGTCGATCCTCCTTCGGTGAGTCCGCTCTTCTCAAGCGGCTTTCGTGTCGCACGATCTGGTTCAGCCACGAGGACCCGACAGGGGTGAAATGGAAGTGGACGTGCGGGTTCTTCGCCAGCCACGCCTTCACGTCCGGGGTGGTGTGCGTGGACAGGTTGTCCAGGACGACGTGGATCTCCTTTCCCGCATGCGGCTTGACGGCCTTTTTCAGGAACGCCAGGAAGTTCGCGCCGTTCCGGCTCGGCTTGCACTCGCCCAGCACCTCACCGGTCGTGACGTTCAGCGCGGCGAACAGGTTCGTGGTGCCGTGCCGGACGTAGTCGTGGGTGCGCTGCTCGGTGGCCGCGAAGGCCACCGGCAGCACCGGCTGGGTCCGGTCCAGGGCCTGCACCTGCGTCTTCTCGTCGACCGACAGCACCACGGCGCCACCGGGCGGGGCCAGGTACAGGCCGACGATATCGGCGACCTTCTCCGCGAACGCCGGGTCCTTCGAGATCTTGAAGGTGCCCGAACGGTGCGGTTTCAGATTCTCCTCACGCCAGACCCGGGCAACGTAATGCCAGGACACCGAGATGCCCTCGCGCCGCTTCAAGTGGTCGGCCAGCGATCGCGTCGACCAGTGCGAGAGCCCGGAATCCACCGGCGGGGACATCCTCGTCAAGGCGATCACCCGCGCCCGCGTCCGAGGCGGCACCTGAGTCCGCGGCCCGCCCCGGCGTTTGTCCTCCAGCCCGGCAACACCACGCTCGGCATAGCGGGACTTGCACCGATCCACCGTCAGCGGAGCCACACCGGCGAGCTCGGCGATGTCCTTTCGGCGCCGCCCCTCGGCCGACCACAACACGACCCGCGCGCGAAGCGCCACGACAGCCGGCACATGCCGCGAACCCGCCAACTCCCGCAGCTCAGCAATCTGTTCAGAGGAGAGATCCATACCAGACTCAACGATCACAGAGGCCTCAGGTTCCACAAACAGAATCACAAGACACTAGTAGGGCTTTGTTAGGTCCTGTGGTGGGGTTCGGGTGCTGGTGCGGGTTGGCCGCATATCGAGCAGGCGCCGGTCCAGGTGGCCAGGAGGGCCTGGAGTTCGCGGAGGACCGCGTAGAGGGTCAGGCCGGCGCAGGGGCTTTTGGGTCGAGCCTGAGCATGGTGCAGAAGGCCTGGGCGAGGGACGCGAGGGTGACGTGGCGGTGCCAGCCGAGGTAGTTGCGGCCCTCGAAGTGGTCCAGGCCCAGACCGTCCTTGAGCTCGCGGTAGTCGTGCTCAACTCGCCATCGGATCTTGGCGATTCGTACCAGTTCGCGCAGTGGGGTGTCGGCGGGAAGCGTCGAGAGCCAGTAGTCGGTTGGCTCGGCGGAGTCGGGTGGCCACTCGACGAGCAGCCAGCAGTCGGGCAGGGAGCCGTCGGCGGCGCGGCGGATGGTGCGGTTGGCCGGTCGGACCCGCAGGGCCAGGAACTGCGAGCGCATCTCGGCGTTCGGGTTGCGTCTGGTGGCCTTGCTGCCCTGGCGCCAGGTGACGGTGCGGGTGGCCGCTCGGCCGACGGCCAGGGCCAGGGCGCGCAGGGTGGTGTGCGGTTGGGGGTAGGCGGACACGGGAGGGCGGCCCTGCCCGGAGTACGGCGGGCGTTGGGGTGTGGCATTGCCGGGGTGCGCGGTCGTGGTGGCTTTGACCGCGACCGCGTAGGTCAGGCCGCGCTCGGTCAGGCCCTCGCGAAAGCCGGTGGCGTCGCCGTATCCGGCGTCGGCGGCGACCGGAAGGTCGGGCAACTCCCAGTTGTCGCGCACCTCGTCGAGCATGTCCAGCGCCAGGCGCCACTTCTCCCGGTGCCGCTCGGTGTCCGGGATTCCCGCCTTGGCGCGGCGGCGCCGGATCGCCTCGGCCATCAGCGCGTCCTCGCCGTACTTGGTGTCGTCCCAGCTCTCGGGCAGGAACAGGCGCCAGTCGACAGCCGATGACGCACGGTCACTGACCAGGTTCACACTGACGCCGACCTGGCAGTTGCCGCGCTTACCCAGGGCGCCGCAGTACATCCGCGCCACCCCCGGTGAGTCGTAGCCGTCCTTGGGGAAGCCGACATCATCGATCGCGTACGCCTCGGGAGAAATGTGCGCGGCAGCCCAACGGGCCAGCCGCTCACGGACCTTGGAGTAGTCCCAGGTGGACGATGAGACGAACTGCTGCAGCTGCTGGTGGTCCACGCCCAGGCGCTCGGCCATCGGCTGCATGGACTTGCGCTTGCCGTCCAGCATCAGCCCGCGCAGATACAGCTCGCCCTTGGCCCGCTGGTCCCGACGCGCCAGCGAACCGAGCATCTCCGCCGCGAACGCCTCCAGGCGCGGGCGGACCGTCTCCATCTCCTCAGGTGTCACACCTGACAGAACATCACAATCTACCTGACGATGATCAATCGGGGTACCTAACAAAGCCCTACTAGACATCGGAGGCGAACGGCCTGTTGGCCGCGAGCTCCGAGTGCCCGGGAGTTCGCGGCCAGCAGTGTGTCCTAACGGGTGGCGACCCGGTGGTCGTCCTTGATGTGGGTGAGGAAGAAGTCCCGGACGTCCTCGGCGAGCAGGTCCGGCACCTCCATGGCGGCGAAGTGGCCGCCTCGCTCGAACTCCGACCAGTGCCTGATGTCGTACAGTCGCTCGGCCAGCGGTCGCACCGACTGCGTGATGTCGTGCGCGAACACCGCCACGCCAACTGGTACCGGGCACGGCTCGATCCGCTGCGGAACCTCGTGGTGCAGCCGCGCCGAGGAAGCCGCGGTGGCGGTCAGCCAGTAGAGCGAGATGTCGGTGAGCATGCGCTCGTCACTGATTGGCGAGCGAGGGTCGGTCCACTGTGCGAAACGCTCGGCGATCCAGGCCAGCTGGCCGACCGGCGAGTCGGTCAGCGCGTAGCCGATGGTCTGCGGGGTGAGGGCCTGCAGAGCCTGGTACGGCGGACGGTTCGCCATCAGCTGCCTGACCTTGTCCAGCCGGGCTTCATCCGTTTCGGACAGTTCGATGTCGGCGTCCGGGGCCGGCCGGGTCGGCAGGTAGTTGACGTGCACCCCGACGACTTGCTCGGGTGCCACCGCGCCGAGCGCCGTCGAGATGCCCGAGCCGAAGTCGCCGCCCTGCGCGCCATAGCGCTCGTACCCGAGACGGCGCATGAGCTCGGCCCAGGCCCGCGCGACCCGGACCATATCCCAGCCGCGCTCGTGGGTCGGCCCAGAGAAGCCGTAACCCGGGATGGACGGGATCACCAGGTGGAAGTCGCGCGACAGCGGTTCGATCACGTCGAGGAACTCCAGGAACGAACCGGGCCAGCCGTGGGTGAGGATCAGCGCGAGCGCGTCCGGTTTCGAAGACCGGACGTGGACGAAGTGGATGTTCTGGCCGTCGATCTCGGTGGTGAAGTGCGCAAGCTCGTTGAGCTTGGCCTCGTGCTCGCGCCAGTCGTAGCCGGTTCGCCAGTATTCGGCCAGCTCCTTGAGCCGCGCCAGCGGGAAGCCGTAGTCCCATCCGGCGTCGGCCACCTCGTTGGGCCAGCGGGTGCGGGAGAGCCGGTCGGTCAGGTCGTCGAGGTCGGCCTGGGGGATGTCGATGTGGAACGGCTTGATCATGGTCTCAACTCCAGGGGCTTCTTTCGGCGTCCAAACGTTCGGACGGCCAGCGTTTGGTGCACCAAATCGTTCGTCACGCTAACGTTCCTCTCGTTGGCGACGATAGTTTGTTAGTGGGACTAACGCAACGTACGATCGCGGCATGAGCAACAGCACGCCCGACAAGGCGAGCTCGACCGACCGCCTGGCCACTGCCGCGCGGCTGCGGAATCTGGGGACCCGGCTTCTGTCACTGGCCGCGATCCAGTCGGATCGCCTGGTGAACGAGGAGTTGGCGCGCGCGGGCGCCCGCAAGTGGCATTACGCGGCGCTCGCCACGCTGGACGAGTTCGGACCCGCCAGCCAGGCGGAGCTGAGTCGCCGGACGGGGATCTACCGCAGCGACATGGTCACGGTGATCAACGAGCTGGCCGATCGCGGACTGGTGGAACGCTCACCCAACCCTGCCGATCGCCGGCAGAACATCATCGCCGTCACCAAGCAGGGGCACCGGCAACTACTGAAGCTGGACAAACTGCTTGCCGGGGTGGAAAACGAGGTGCTTGCGCCACTGACCCCGTCGGAACGCGAGCAGTTGGCCCGACTCCTCGCCGCCCTTGTGGATCACCACGGCCAAAACATGTGAACAAGCCGCGCCCCCTCATCCGGATCGAAGCAGTGCACGTACACATCGCTGTGCACGTCCATCCGTACGCAGCTATGTGCATCAATCCGTACGCCGACAGGGCTGCTGGTCGGCGTGTTCTCGGACCTGGTGCTCATCCCCGTGCTGGCCTTGATCCTGCTCGTCTCCTCGGCCAAGCTCGCCCGTCACGACTGACGCCGCGCAGACGGCCCTGGGCACCGTGGGCCGACACCTCCCAAAGTGGAGTCACTTCTCACCTACCAAACGAGACCCTCCGGCCGCCAGGTGGAGTCAGAACTCACCTACAAACGGAGTCAACGAACACCTACGAAGCCAGCCGTCCTTCATCGTGCATCAGCTTCTTCCCGCTGGTCGTTCACTCGCTCTGCGTCCGCCCTCAACGCTTGATGTCGTAGATGCGGTTGGTGAGGGTCTCGACGGCGAGCCTCCAGCTGTGCAGACCCGCCTCGGCGGCAATCGCTCGGAGAGCGTCCGGGCCCGGATGGTTGCCGAGCGCGTGCGGGCCGTTCTGTGCCATGGCCGCCGGCAGACAGAGGACAGCGGAGGTGGAGGCGAAGGACCGGCCGATCGGGTGGATGTTCTCCCCGGGCTCGGCCGACACGTTCGGCTCGACGACAAGACAGCTTCCGTCGGCTGCGAGGGCCTCTTCGGCGCGCCGGAGTGCCGCACCGGGGTCACCGAGGTCATGGAGGCAGTCGAAGAAGGTGACGAGGTCGTAGTCGCCACCGGGGAAGTCGTGCGCGGCGGCGACCTCGAACGTCACGCGATCACCGACGCCCGCCTCCTCGGCCAGCTTTCGGGCCGCTTCGACGGAGGGCTCGTGGAAGTCGAAGCCGTGAAAGCGGGACTGCGGAAACACCTTGGCCATGAGCACGGTCGAGTGGCCGAAGCCGCATCCCACATCGGCGACCGAGGCGCCTCGCCGGAGCTTGGCCTCGACACCCTCCATGGCGGGCAGCCACTCCTGAACGAGGACCGCCTCGTATCCGGGCTTGAAGAAGGCGGCGGCGCCCTCCGCCAGTTCCGGCCCGTAGTCCTGCCAGCTCACGCCGCCACCGCTCCGGTAGGCGCTCGTCAGCGCCTCTTCGGCGCCATAGAGGGCCTTCAGCATGGTGAAGCCGCCGGCGACGTACGTCGGCAGAGAGGAATCGGCCAGTACAGCCGCGTGCTCGTCCGGCAGGACGTAGGTGTTCGTCTCGGGGTCGTGCAGTACGTGGGCACTGGCGACCTGCGCCGCCAGCCACTCCCGGACGTACCGCTCGACGAGTCCGGTCTTCTGGGCCAGTTCGTCCGAGGTGAGCGGCCCTGCCCCCGCCATCGCCTCGTACAGTCCGAGGCGGATGCCCAGAGATGTCGACACCCCCGCGAAGGCGGCCGCATTGTCAGCGACCACCCGCTCGAGGAATTCCATCACTCGATTCCCGTTCGACATATAATCAAACTTTCAAGTATGAGTTCTCCGGCCAAGATGTGCCAGGAGACAAAAGAAGACAACCTCTCATCTTCGCAACGAGTGCGACTCCCCTCCTGGTTCACACGGTCCGCCCGCCGTGTCGGCGGCAGGCAGAATGGGCGGGTGAATCCGGCACAGACGACTCCGCAGCAGACCCGACAGGAGTCCCCCCGCAAGCGGGCCGACGCCCGGCGCAACCATGAGCGGGTCTTCGCGGCGGCGCTGGAGGTCTTCGAGGAGTTCGGGCTCCAGGGCACCGTCCCTCAGGTCGCTGAGCGGGCCGCTGTCGGGAAGGCCACGGTGTACCGCAGCTACCCGACCAAGGAGGACCTGGTGACGGCGGTCGTGCGGCACCGGCTGGCGGAGTTGGGCCGCATCACCGCGCCCGCCCTGGCGGAGGCCGAGCCCGCGCGAGCCTTCGACACGTACGTGATCCTGCTCTTCGAGAACCTTGCCCGGGACCGTCTGCTGTCGGAGGCGCTCGCCGAGGGGAGGTCGACGACGTACACCGGCCCCCTGCTGGACCGCCTGGCCGCTCTGATGGACGAGGCCAGGTCCGCCGGCCGGATCCGCCCGGACGCGAACCCGCTCGATCTGCGCGTGGTGCTGTGCGGCATGTGTCTGCAACTGATCAACCTCGCGGAGCGGAATCCGGCACGGTGGCGCCGGTACGGCGAACTGACCCTCCAGGCTCTGCGGCCCTGAACCGGCCACGGGCTCAGCGGTCGAGCCACACGGCCGAGAACCGCTGTGCGGCGTCCTCGCACGTCCGGGCCGCGCGGAAGACCTCCGACCAGGACCTCACCGCCGGACGGCGGCGCAGCAGCGCACGGCGCTCCCGCTCGGTCATCGCGCCCCACACGCCGTGCTCCTCGCGGTGGTCCAGCGCTTAGGCGAGGCATTCGAACCGCACCGGGCAGTCGAGACACGCAGCCTTGGCCTCATTCTGGGCGGTGCCCTCGACGAACACCCGGTCCGGCTGCGTCCGGCACAGCCCTCGGTCGGCCCAGTCCATGCCCACCTCGCTTCCCAGCGGTGCGCCCGCCGGGCCCCGCCGTTACGTCCGTACACATACTCAAGTAGATACGTATGAGGCTAACGCACATGTGTCGGAACCGCCGGATGCGGCCACAGAGTACACACCCTTCGTACGACAGAACTTTTCAGGCCATACCCGGGTGACGATATCCCGTGGAGGCATCTAGCTTGACTCTGTCGGGGATCTTGCCGTGGTCGAGGTCAGCCGCTGGCGGCTCGCCAGGACTTCAACCGGGGGATCCCATGCTGGTCCAAGAAGTTCTGGAAGGCGGTCGGCGGCCGGGGCGGGGGTGCTTCGTCGGTCGGCGACAGGCCGCTGAGTCGCTCGATGTTCACAGCGATGGCCGTCAGGATGTGTTGCAGGTGGGCCTTCGTCTGTCCTCGGTAGCGGCAGCGGCGCATGCCGTGGCCGTGGGCGAACTCGTTGACGGTGCCCTCGACTCCGGAGCGGACCGCGTAGCGGGCCTGCCATTCGGGCGTCTGCTGTTCGGTGCGGGCCCGGATTTGCAGGTCGCGGAGTTCTCGTGGGGGAAAGCCCACGTTCCGGGCGCTTTGTCGAGAGCTGGTGCACTGGGTGCGGACCGGGCAGGGCTGGCACTGGGCCTTGGTGAACTTCGCCACGATCAGCGGGGCCGCGGTGGGTGAGGAGGTCGGGTAGGGGCCGTGCCAGCTGCTGCTGACCTGGCCGTTGGGACAGGTCACCTGCCGGCGGTCGAAGTCGATGTGGAAGTCGTCCCGGCCGAAACCTGCGTTCTGGCGGTGCTGACGGGTGGGGTTGCCCGGCAGTGGCCCGCTGACGGTGACCTGGTGCTCTCGGGCGGCCTGTTCCAGGTGGACCAGGGAGGTGTAGCCGCCGTCGACGAGGTGCTCGGCGGGCAGCAGGCCGCGGCGAGCCAGGCGAGTGTGGATGCCGGGCAGCACCTGGGCATCGTTCGTGGTGGCCGGGGTGGTGGCGACGTCTGTGATCACGTTGGCGTTGTCGCGCGTGCAGGTCTCGGTGAGATGGGCCACGAACCCTTTCCAGCGGGTGGTCTGGCCACGGCGGGCGTAGCGGGCCGTCGGGTCGTAGGGCGAGACGATCGCCAGGGACGAGGGCGGCAGCCCGTCGTCGTCGGTGCGCCAGCGCAGGCGTCCCGCCGCGTCGCGGTAGTAGTTCTGCACGAGGATCTGCCGCAGGGCCTGGACCCGGGGACCGAACGCGCGGCCTGCCCCCGTGCTGTTGGAGCTGCTCCAGCAGTCGGTGGGCGTCGTTGCCGGTGGTGTTGATCCTGGTCTTGGGCCGGGCGGGGTTCTTGCCCAGGCGGACCGGACGGCCGTAGCGGCGTCCCCACTCCTCGTCGACCAGGCCGACCAGCAGGTGCGGGGCGGTGCCGGCGAGTTCTTTCAGCGCGGCCCGCACCGCCTCGGTGATCAGCTCCAGCCGGGTCAGATCGCGCACCGCGGCCAGGACATGGGTGGAGTCCGTGCGTTGCGTGCCGCGTTCGCGTACGAGCCCGGCGTCCTTGAGGCGGGCCAACGCGAGGTCAAGGAGGCGGTCGGCTCGGTCGTCCTGGGCAAGGCGCTCACGGAAATCGCCCAGGACACTGTGGTGGAAGCCGGGATCGTCCAGCTCCATGGCCAGTGCGTATTTGAAGTCGATGCGGCAGCGGACCGCCTCGGCGGCCTGTCGGTCGGACAGGCCGAGCAGGAACTGCAGCACGCAGACGGTGGCCAGTTGAGCGGGCGAGAGGCCGGGGCGCCCGTCGCGCGGGTACCAGTCGGCGAAGTCCTCGTCACGCCACAGCCCGTCCAGCCGGTCTCGTACCCACATCGCCGTCGTACCGTCCGGGTTGCTCACCCGCGCGATCCGCGCAGTCAGAGGTGGGACTTGCTCACCAGAACGGGGACGGAGGGACAACGGACACCTCGACAACTTCATCGGTACTCGAAACAGCCCCGAGCATGCCCGTTGATCATGCTGTGGCACCGCGAAACTCCAAGATCCCCGACAGAGTCAAGCTAGTACGGGGCCGCCCGGAACCGTGGGAAAGGTCCTCGTCTCCTCCAACCCGAGCGCGTCGAGCTCCTCACCCATGCGCGCCGTGTCGAAGGAGTTGCCGCCGCCGCGCACCGCGGTCCACCGCTCGACGGAGCGACGCAGCGCGTCATCGGCAACAGGGTTGGTCTCCGCCACCAGCCATGCCCCCGGTACCAGGGCCTCGACGAGCCGGGGCAGAGCGGCCCGCAGCGCCTCTTCCGACAGGAAGGGCGCCGGCAGCCAGATCAGTTGGTAGGTCTCCGTCTCCGACACGTCCGCCGCGTCCTGGTGGCGCAGGGACGCCCGGGCGGCCACAGCAGGGTCCGCGGCGGTCAGCTCCGCCCGCGCCAGGGCCAGCGCCGCTCCAGTACGTCGATGCCCTCCACCCGTGCCCTGGGGAAGCCCTGGGCCAGAGCCAAGGCCAGGGCGCCGACGCCGGTGCCCACGTCAAGGATGCGGCTGCCCTCGGCTGCCAGCCGCTCGGTGCACCCGGCAAGCCGAGGAACAATCTTCGCGGCGAGTGCGCGGCCTGTCGCGGCGGAGGCCCGTCCCTGGCTGAGCAGCACCTCATCGGGCTGCGCTCCCCAACCACCCTGCGGTGTACCGGCCGCCTCGGAGGCAGCGGCCGACACGGCCTGCCGCGGCGAGCTGAGCTTCGCCTCCACCGCGCTGCGCGCCGTCGCCGCGTCCACCTGGTCCAGCGAAGGGTGGAGGACGAATCCGTCGGGACCCCGGAGGACCAGGCCCAGGCTCTCCAGGACCGCGGTGCGCTGTGGGTCGCACGCGAGCACGTCCGCGAGGGGCGCCGACAGCGCCTGCCGCTGGGTGCTCAGCACCGCTGCCATGGCCCATGCGGCGGCCTCGAGAACTGCCACCGGGTTCTCGCCGAGAGGCAGAGCGAGGCTCGTGAAAGGGGTGGCAGGTTCGGGCGGTGCGGACATGGAGCCTCCGGAGGAGCGCCACTGCGACATACGTGTCGCGCTGATACGAACACATAATGTCATAGCGAGGTGTGAGTTCCGCATTCCGGAGGCCGACATCGGCAGCGGTCGCAAGCCGGGCTACATGTTCACACCGTACGTCGGGCATCGGGCCACGAGACGGCGGTCATGGCGGTGGCCGCAGCGACGGCGGCCAGACGCTCGTAGTCGAGCGTCCTCGGCACATCCGTCGACCGGTGGTAGTGCGGATTGCGGAAGTTCGCGGTGTCCGTGACCATCAATGCGGGGATTCCGCGGTTCCAGAACGGCGCGTGGTCGCTGCGCCCCAGGTGGCCCGCGGGCGGCACGGCCAGTCCTATGAGCAGGCCCAGCAGGCCGTCGGGGCGCGGATCCCGCAGCAGCAGACCCGGGACCGCCGGAGACGCCGCCGCGGCGGCCCGCTTCCACACCTCGGCCGCGCCCGCCGAGGAGCGCCGGTGCACGACGAGGATGAAGTCACCCCGGTAACCGCCCGCCCGGGCCTCGGCGGATGCCTCGGGGAAAATTCGCTCGAAGCCGGCGGGGAGACGCTGCGTTCCCGGGTCATCCACGAAGTACCCGACCGACTCCAGGGAGATCATCCCCCGCACAGCGCCGCGGCGGCACAGTTTACGGGCAGCCTGACGGGCCCCGATCAGTCCGAGTTCCTCCATGTCGAACACGGCCAGGACGACACGCGGGGGAACCGACGCCTCAGACAGCAGACGCGCCGTCTCCAGGAGCACCGCCACGCCCGAGGCGTTGTCGTCCGCGCCCGGACTGCCGCTGACGCTGTCCAGATGGGCACCGACGACCACGGCCGGCCCGTCGCCGGACCCGGGCAGCGAGGCGATGAGGTTCGCTCCGTGCAGGCGCCGGTGGAGCCGCGGTTTGAGGGCGAGCGCCCGGTGGCCGTGCCGGTCCGTCGAACCGATCTGCCAGCGCGCGTCGAACGGTTGCCGTTCCACCAGCCAGCCCGCGGCGGTCAGTTCGTCATGGACGTAGGCCTCGGCGCGCTGCATCGCCCGAGGTGCCCGCAGCCGACTGCGCGGCTCGGCGGCGAGGAACTCCACGTGCCGCCGTAGTCGGGCGGCTTCCGGAAGCAATCCTCGAGTGGGCATCGCCGTAGGGTCGTTCGTCATCCGGCACTCCGATCTGTGTGGGATCAAGGGCGCCGGACCGGCCGACAGCCCTTTCACCTGGGGATTTCGCGGCAGGCGAGGTCGTGCCCGACCGGCGGCCGCCTCCGGGGGGATCCGTCGGCAGAGGAGCCGGAGACATCCGGCGCGATTGTCCTGTCCCATCCGTGAACCTGCCACGGCTCCGATCCCGTTGCCCCAGGTAGGAACTCCTGCGGTCAGGGTATTGATTGGCTGACCTGGCCGCAGGACGGGGCGGTCGTCCTCATGCTCTTCCCCCCGACGTGAGGGCGGCCGCTCCACCCACCACACCGGGCCGGGCCTGAAAGTCGGAGTTTCGACTGAGGTTCTCGCAGTCGGCAGCCCGAGCCTCTTCCATGACAGTCCGCAGTCCGGTCGGCGGCGCGGCGATCCTGCGCGCGTCCTCGCGCAGATAGCGGACCTCGTCGCCGAGCGTCACAGGGGCGAAACCTGCCCTGTGCACGGCCCGCGTACTCCAGGTATCTCGTGTTGCACACATGGCCGTTCAGGTCCCGTCGTCCCAACGGACTTCAAAAGGCTTCGTGAATACCTTGGACATGTCAGAGGACCAGCCTTTCCGCGTCATGGTCACCGACCTACGTGAAACCCCTACGTACACGGGTCGAACAGGGCAGAGGGTTCAGCTTCGCGAGCTGCTCGGCTGACATCAGGTGTGAGTATTCACACCTGCTTCACGATTGCACCCTCTGCTCCGGCACGGCAGAGTGTTCCAACTGCCGGCCCCTGCAGCGAGATAGCTGTGACAGTCGCAGCACGAGCCTACGGACGAACCGGAAGGAAAACGTGTGAGCCCGATTTCGGTCCGGGGATTCGCGGTGGCCTCTGCCACCGCGGTCACCGCTGTCGGAAGCGTCGTCGGCGTTGCCTCGGGCAGCGTCGCGCAGAACAACGACGCCGAGGCGACGGCAGCCGACACCACGCTCCTCACGGACATACCGGCGGGTCACCAGGCCCAGGTGCAGACCGCGTCCCTGACGCGGCAGGCCGATGTCCAGACCATCGCCGCCGACGCGAGCGCCAAGAAGGACGCCGAGGAGGCGGCCCGCAGGGCGGCCGCCAAGTCCGCGATCGAGAAGAAGGAGGCCGCCCAACAGGCGGAACAGGAGGCCAAGGAGCGCGCCGAGGCCAAGGCAGCGGCTTCCCGGGACGCCTCCGGCTTCCCCGTCCAGAGCTCCTACACCGTCGCGCAGATTCAGGCGATGGCCGCACAGATGGTGCCCGGCGACCAGTTCCAGTGCTTCAGCAACATCGTGGACCACGAGTCCAGCTGGAACTACACGGCGGTCAACGCCTCCTCCGGTGCGTACGGCCTCTTCCAGGCACTGCCCGGCTCCAAGATGTCCTCCGTCGGCGCCGACTGGCGGACCAACCCGGCCACCCAGATCAAGTGGGGCCTTAACTACATGAACAGCACCTATGACAGCCCCTGTGGCGCCTGGGCGTTCTGGCAGGCCAACCACTGGTACTGAGCCCCGGGCCCCTCGGAGCGGTTAGGGTCGAAAGAAGACACGTGTCGCGGCCGGGAGGACAAGACATGAGCGGGATACCGGGAGACACCTGGCCGACGGAGGACGCAGCTCTGACACGGGCCGCACAGGCGGGCGACGTGTCGGCGCTCGCCCTGCTGCTGGAGCGTCACCGGCCCGGGATGCGCGCGGTG
The DNA here is from genome assembly GCF_046267975.1 of Streptomyces flavusporus. Taxonomy (NCBI): domain Bacteria; kingdom Bacillati; phylum Actinomycetota; class Actinomycetes; order Kitasatosporales; family Streptomycetaceae; genus Streptomyces; species Streptomyces flavusporus. The sequence goes on from NZ_CP176503.1 coordinate 956,851, forward strand.
GCGCTCAGCCTGCTGGGGCCGGGCCCGGACGTGGACGACGTCATGCAGGAAGCGGCGCTGGTGGCGCTGCGCCGGATCGTGGACGTACGCGATCCGGAAGCCGTGGGGCCATGGCTGCGCATGGTCGTGCGCAACAGCTGCCGGACGCTGCTGCGCACCTCGCGCCGTGTCGAGCCCATGGAGTGGGTGCCGCTGCCATCGGACGGCGGCACACCCGAACAGGTCCTGCAGACCCATGCACTGCGGGACTGGATCTGGGAGGCCGTCGAGGCGTTGTCCCCGACCCTGCGCCTGCCGCTCGTCCTGCGCTACTTCTCCACCGGGATCACCTCGTACCAGCAGATCGCCGAAGCCTGCTCCGTTCCCGTCAGCACCGTGCGCAGCCGACTGAACCAGGCACGCGGCGCCCTCGCCCAGACCCTGACCGCCACCGCGGCCTCGGCGCACGAGGACGTGACACGCCGCACCGAAGCCAGCTGGCAGGAGGTACGCGAGACACTCGCGGCCGCCGAGCGCGGCGAGTTCGGCAAGGTGGTCAGGGACCGCTACTCCCCCGAGGTCTCGCTGCTGACCGGAGGCCGGCGGCTCGGCGGAGCCGACCTCCTGCGGGCAGGGATGGACTGGGACCTCTCGGCGGGTGTGCGCCAGCGCCCCCTGCATGTGGTGGCCGGCCGGTCCCTGGTCGTCTGGGAGATGGAACTGGTCAACCCGCCCGACGATCCGGACCACTGCCCGCCCGGGGTTGCCTGGATCATGTCGCTGGACGGCGGCCGCTTCGACCGGGTCTCCCTCTATCACGCAGCACGCCCCGAGGCCGCGCCCGCGCCTGCCGCGGCCTGAGTCCGGGCCTTGCCACCTCGCCCCCGCAATATGACCCAGATCACATTCAGGCGATAAAACTTCTCAGATTCCGGAGCGTCTTGTCGGTGTCACAGACACCTGCGGACCCTACGGAGATCCCGATGAACATACCCACCGCACACACCGGCCCCCTCTCCCCCGGCACCCACTCCTACCAGACGGGCGGAATCGTCCAGCGCTATCACGTGCACGGCAGCGGCCCGGTGTGCGTGGCGCTCCCCGGCGGTCCCGGCATCTTCTGGGACTACCTGCGAATGCCCGCCCTCGAAGAGCATCTGACGATGGTCTACGTCGAGCCCGTCGGCACCGCCGAGGACAGCCGTCTCCCCTCGCACCCGCACGGTTACACCCGGGAGAGGTACAGCCGCTTCCTGCAGGTGCTGATCAACCGGCTCGGCGTGCGGAAGGTGCACCTGCTGGGGCATTCGCACGGCGCGTTCGTGGCCGCCTACCACGCCCTGTACCGCCCCGAGCAGGTGGCGTGCGTCGTGCTGTACGAAGGCGCGCCCGTCACTGGTCCCGAACACGGCGCGGAGGCGGGCCGCAGGGTGGAGGCGTTCGCCGTGCAGCACGCCGGTCACCCCGGACTGCCTGGTGTGCTGGCCGCGTTCGGCGCGATGTCCACCATCTCCAGCGACGAGCAGACCGTGACGGTCGCCCGCGGTGTGCTCCCGTCCTACTTTGCCGACTACTGGGGGAACGAGGAGCGGCTGGCCCCGTTCCGGGACGCGATCCGGGCCACCTACATCTCAGGCCTGGACGAGGACCTCGTACCCGATGTCATCGACGACCGCGCTGCCCTCAAGGGACTGGAGCCGCCGGTTCTGGTCGTCGTGGGCCGGCACGACGTGATCTGTGGGCCTCGCTGGGCACTCGAACTCGATGAGCTGATCCCCGACTCGCAGTTGCTGGTACTGGAGAACAGCGGCCATATGGGGCACATCGAGGAGCCCGAGCTGTTCGCGGGCGCGGTCCGTGACTTCGCCCTGCGGACCGGCGGCCCGCGGGACGGAGCCGCGTAGGCACCTCACGACGTGCGTCGGCCCGCAGAGGGCCGACGCACGTGAACCCGGCCACCGACGGCACCACCAGCGCACAGCGACGCAGCCCAGCCGGCAAGATCGTTGCACATCTATTGCACACTTGTGCGGGCGCTCCCGGGAAATCCAGAGAACTGGAGGGAAGTCTCCGCATCCCTCAACGCTACTTCCCGGGTCAGTAAGCCCCCAGCTCAGCCCCAGGCCCCCACCGGCACGAACGAACTGTCCTGCCGGAACAGCTCCGTGCCGTCCGGCAGGTCCACGCGGAGTTGGTAGTCGTAGTGGCGGAGGTAGCGGCCCGGGTAGTTGTACGACTCGAAGCGGATCGAGTCCGTTGCCGTGCCGGTGCGGGCGATGAAGGTTGCGTCGCGGGCGAACGTCGTTGTGCCGTCGTTGGGGTCGAAGCGGCCCCGGAAGCCGTAGTGGCGCAGGTAGTTGCCGGAGGCGTCGCGGAAGGAGTAGGCGTTTGCGTCGGCGAGCCCGGCGACGACGGTGAAGGTGGACGCCTGCTTCTCGGCGGCTGTGCTGGAGCCGGTCACCACCAGGAGGTTGAGCAGCGCGGACTGCTGTTGCCAGTAGCGGGTGGAGTAGTTGGCGGAGCGGAAGGAGCGGGTGGTGTTGTGGGCCAGGCTCACGCCGCCCGAGACCGTCTCCTTGATCACGGTGAAGTGGCGTGCGGTGCCCGAGATGCCGGGCAGGGCGCGCGGCGCGCTCCAGGTGACGAACGTGTCGTAGCTGTCGCTGTAGTAGTACGTGCCGTCGCCGTAGCCGTCGAAGAAGATGCGCCAGCCGCCGTTGTCGAGCTGCACCAGTGCAGGGCCCTCGCGGTAGCTGCCCCAGCCCGCCCAGTCGTCGGTGCGGCGGATGGTGTACGGGCCGGTGAGGCTGGAAGCCGTGGCGTACTCGATGTACTTGGTCGTCTCGTTCTTCGGGAAGGCGTGGTAGGTCGAGCCGATCCGCACGATGAACGTGTCGATGTGGTTGGCGCCGATGCCGGACAGGGGGACGGGTGAAGTCCAGGCAGTGAGCGTGGAGTTGGTGGCTCGGAGACGGTACGGGGTGAATATCCACTCGTCGTTGGTGGTGGAGCAGGAGACGATGACGTTCACGCTGCCGTCGCTGTCGACGAACCACTCGGGTGCCCAGGCACGCGACAGGTTGGCGATCGGGACCGGGTAGTCGTACAGGAACGTCCAGTTGACCCGGTCGGAGCTGCGGGCGAAGCCGATGGTGGTGCTGGTGTCCTGCCAGGTGTGCGTGGTGTAGGTGATGTAGTAGTAGCCGTCGGTGTGCCGGAAGATCGCGGCGTCGCGGATCCGGTTGGCGGGCGGGGTGTAGGCCGAGGACTTCAGCAGCCGGAAGTCGGTGGCGTCGTCGGACTGGCAGACGTTCACGGTCCCGTCGTTGCTGTTGAGGAACGGGACGATGGTGTAGCGGGTGGCGGAGCCGCTGGGGGGCGCGGCGGCCTCGGCGGTGTCGAGCATGCCGGGCAGTTCGCCCAGGACGAGCGCCGAGGCGGGCAGGGCGGCCAGCGTGCGCAGCAGGGTGCGACGGGACGGCGTGGCGGGGGGACGTGGGGTCATGCGCGGCTCTCCTCCGACCCGGGATTCGATATACCGAACACAGTTCGGAAAGTCGGTCAGAAGGTAGGGGTGAGGTCGCAGCGCGTCAATGGTTCGCGCACGATGGAACGAGGCCTGTGGGAATGCTGTGGCGGACAGGTGAACCGGCTTTCTTTTCACCCGCGTTCCCCCGAAGCCCTCCTGACGTTACCGTTCGGTAGACAACACGCTCCGGAGGTGTCCCCATGACGCTCGACCGCTCCGCCGGCCTGGCGGAAACCGCCCGCGCGCTGGCCGACGGGGAAGTGACGTCCCGCGCCCTCGTCGAGGCGGCCCTGGCCCGTATCGAGGCGACGCGGGACACCCTCAACGCCTTCCGGATCGTGCGCGCCCAGGCGGCGCTCGCCGAGGCGGAGGCCGCCGACCGGGAACTGGCTGCCGGGGTGCGCCGTCCGCTGCTCGGAGTGCCCGTCGCCATCAAGGACGACATGGACGTGGCCGGCGAGCCCACCGCGTTCGGCTGCCGGGGCGGGTTCCCGCCGGTCGCCGAGGACGGTGAAGCGGTACGGCGACTGCGCGCGGCCGGCGCGGTGATCGTCGGCAAGACGAACACCTGCGAACTCGGGCAGTGGCCCTTCACCGAGGGGCCGGCGTTCGGCGCGACCCGCAATCCGTGGAGCACGGACCACACGCCGGGCGGCTCCTCCGGCGGTTCGGCGGCCGCGGTCGCGGCAGGCCTGGTGCCGGCCGCGCTCGGCTCGGACGGCGCCGGGTCGGTGCGCATCCCGGCGTCCTGGACCCATCTGATCGGCGTCAAGCCGCAGCGCGGGCGCATCTCCACCTGGCCGCGCGGCGAGTCGTTCCAGGGCATCACGGTCAACGGCACCCTGGCCCGCACGGTCGCGGATGCGGCCCTGCTGCTGGACTCGGCCAGCGGCAACCACGAACACGACCCGCACCGCCCGCCGGTGCTCGACGTGTCCGAGGCGGTGGGCCGCGACCCCGGTCGGCTGCGCATCGCCCTCTCCCTGAAGCCGCCGTTCACCGCACTGCCCGCCCGGCTGCACCCGGAGATCCGCGCCCGGGTCGTCGAACTCGCCGAGCGGCTCGCCACGTTGGGGCACACGGTCGTGGAGGCCGATCCGCCGTACGGCCAGATCGGGCTGACCTTCGTCCCGCGCGCCACGGTCGGCGTCGCCGAGCGGGTCCGCGAGGCGCCCGACCCCGCGCTCCTGGACCCGCGCACGCGTGAAGCGGCGCGGCTCGGGAGGCTGCTCGGCGGGGCCCCGCTGCGGGCGGCGCGGCGTGCCGAGGCGGCCCTGCACCGCCGTATCGGCGGATTCTTCTCGTCGTACGACGTGGTCCTCGCGCCGACGACGGCCGCTCCCCCGCCGCGGATCGGCGCCATGCTGAAGCTCGGCGGTCTCGCCACCGACCGCGCCATGATCGCCGCCTGCCCGTACGCCTGGCCGTGGAACGTGCTGGGCTGGCCCGGCGTCAATGTCCCGGCCGGTTTCGTCACCGGTGGTCTGCCGGTCGGGGCGCAGCTGCTCGGTCCCGCGCACAGTGAGCCGCTGCTCGTCTCTCTCGCCGCACAGCTGGAGGCCGACCTGCGCTGGCACGAGCTGCGCCCGCCCGAGCAGATCACCTCGGAGTCCCCTGCGGCATAGGGGATTTCGCCGCCCGCTAACGTGACCCCCGTGACTGCCTTCACGGATGAGAACGTCCCCGGCCGATTCGGCCCGACCGCGACCATCGAGGCCGACCCGCGTGAGGTCAGCCGGGTGCGTACGGAGTACTCGCCCGCGCACGACGGCGACCCCGATCCGGGGGAGATCGTCTGGACGTGGGTGCCGTTCGAGGAGAACGACGGGCGGGGCAAGGACCGCCCGGTGCTGGTCGTGGCGCGGGAGGCGGCGGGTACGTTCCTCGCCGTGCAGCTGTCCAGCAAGCGGCACGACGGCGACCGGGAGTGGGTGCCGATCGGCAGCGGGCCGTGGGACCGGTCGGGCCGGGACTCGTGGGTGGACGTGGACCGGGTGCTGCGGCTGCACGAGCAGGGCATGCGGCGGGAGGCGTGCGCGCTGGACCGGATGCGGTTCAACCTGGTGCGCCACCGGTTGCGGGAACGCTACGGCTGGAGCTGAACCGGGCTCGATGGGAACGCCCGTACGAAGGCCTCGCGGATCACCGCACCGGGCGTACGGTCCAGCACCCCGAACACCACATGCTCGAACCTGCCCGAGAACCGTCCGCCGGGGCCCAGCAGCTGCCGGAAGGCGCCGGCGACCTGCGCCGGGTCGTTCTGGAAGACTCCGCAGCCCCAGGCGCCCAGCACCAGCCGCCGGTAGCCGTGGTGGGCGGCCGTCTCCAGGACGCGTTCGGCCCGCACGGCCAGGGCGTGCGGCAGTTCGGCCGTGCGCTGCGGTGCCGTGCGGCGCACCACCCCGGCGTTCGGGGCGGCGGCGGTCAGGAACCCGGCGGTGTACGGCTCGTCCAGCAGCCGGCCCCGGTCGTCGCGGAAGACGGGCACGGCGGGTGAGTGGATGACACGGTCCGTGTAGAACGGGTCGCGGTGGGTGCGGTGGTGGTCGTAGAACTCCGGAGCCTGCAGCAGGCACGTGTACAGGGCGGAGGCGCGGCACAGGGCCTCCTCCTGGGCCTGGGCGCCGTTGAGGAAGCCGCCGCCCGGGTTGCGGGCGGAGGCGAAGTTCAGGACGGCAGCCGGACCGATCCGGCGGGCGGCCTCCAGGCTGCTCTCGCCCGTGACCTCGAAGAACGTGTCCACCGCGGGCGCGGGTGCCATCGGCACCGGTTCCGGACCGTGCATCCGCGTCCCCGCTCGCGCTGCGTCCACGGCGGCGGCCACGGAGACCGTGCGCCCGTCGGACGCCCGGTAGGTCCCTGTGGCCACGATCTGCTCGGTCTCCCGCGCGATGCCGCGCAGTCGCGCGCTCATGGCGCAACCCCCGTGTGCGCCACGAGCGCGGGCTGCGCCGCCTCCCCCGTCGTGCTCATGAACGCATCGTGAGCGATGCTGGTCATGCGGCGCAACAGAGTTTTCCCTGCCCCCCAACGAGAGGTGTCCGACCCCTTACGTCCCGCGGCGCACTCTTGTGCGAAGCGACGAGAGGGTCTTGGGTGGGACGAGTGTGCCGGTCCGACTTGCGTTCCTCCGGACCGGCGGCATGGTGGAATCTCAGGAGGATCCCGACATGTCCGACTCAGTCAGTGGCTGTACGGAGCCACGTCCCGCCGTCACCGAAGCGGAGGTTGAGGCGCTGGTCCGTGGTATCTGCTTCAAGACCGGCCCGCCCCGCGCCCTCGGTGTCGAAGTGGAATGGCTCGTCCAAGAGCTGCAGAAACCGCAGCTCCCCGTCGCACCCGAACGACTCGAAGCGGCCTACGCCGCACTGAGCACCATCCCACTGCGGTCGGTGCTCACCGTCGAACCCGGCGGCCAGCTGGAGCTCAGCTCGCCGCCCGCCGCCTCCCTGATGGAGTGCATCGGCACCGTCTCCGCCGATCTGGACGCCGTCCGCGCAATCCTGCGCGAGCACGATCTCGGCCTCCTCGGCATCGGCCACGACCCGTGGCACGCTCCCCGCCGCTTCCTGCGCGAGCCGCGCTACGACGCGATGGAGACCTGTCTCGACCGCACCGGCCCGGCCGGCCGCGCCATGATGTGCACCTCGGCCTCGGTCCAGGTCTGCCTGGACGCCGGCTTCGAGGAGCCCGGCCCGCTCGGCCATGTGCGGCGCTGGTGGCTGGCGCACCACCTGGGCGCGGTCCTGCTCGCCGCCTTCGCCAACTCCCCGCTGGCCGGGCACCGGCCCACCGGCTGGCTGTCCACCCGTCAGCTGCGGTGGATCCAGATCGGCGCGGGCCGGGCGGGTGCGCCCGCGCTGGACGTCGATCCGCGCGGGGCCTGGGCACGCCATGTGCTGGACGCACCGGTGATGTGCGTACGGCGGGACGGCGGCCCGTGGAGCGTGCCCGAGGGGCTGACCTTCCGGGAGTGGACCAGATCGGGGTCGCCCAGGCCTCCGACCCGGGACGACCTCGGATACCACATGACCACGCTGTTCCCGCCGGTCAGACCGCGCGGCCATCTCGAGCTGCGGATGATCGACGCGCAGCCCGGCGACGACGGGTGGATCGTTCCGCTCGCCGTGACCGCGGCGCTGTTCGACGACCCGGAGGCCGCCGAGACGGCCTACCGCGCGGTGAAACCCCTGGCGGAGCGGGCCATGTCCCTGCCGGCGCCGCACAATCCGCTGTGGCTGGACGCGGCCCGGTACGGGCTCGCCGACCGGGAGTTGCACGAGGTGGCCGTCGTCTGTTTCGCGGCGGCGTTGCGGGCACTGCCCCGGCTCGGCGCCGGCACCGAGGTCACCGACGCCGTGGCGGCGTATCAGGACCGCTATGTCAACAGGGGCCGCTGCCCCGCCGACGATCTGCTGGACCGGCTGCGCGGTACGGACTTCCCCCGGTCCCGGCCTCGTTCGACCGGGGGGATCCCCACCCCGCACGGGAAGGACTTCCGCACATGACCGACCCCGCCCTCGACACCGAGATCGACATCGAAGCCTTCCGCGAGCGCGCGCTGACCTCGCTCACCACCGCACGGGAGCGCACCACGCTCCTGACCAGCTGTGTCGAGGAGCCCGACCTGACGGCCCAGCACTCGCCGCTGATGTCCCCGCTGGTGTGGGATCTCGCGCACATCGGCAACCAGGAGGAGCTGTGGCTGCTGCGGGCGGTCGCCGGGCAGGAGGCGATACGGCCCGAGATCGACAACCTCTACGACGCCTTCGAGCACCCTCGCGCCGAACGGCCCTCGCTGCCGCTGCTGCCGCCCGCCGAGGCCCGCCGGTACGCGGCCGAGGTGCGCGGGCGTGCCCTGGACGTGCTGGACGGCACCGCGTTCCACGGGACGCGTCTGACGGAGGCGGGTTTCGCCTTCGGGATGATCGCGCAGCACGAACAGCAGCACGACGAGACCATGCTGATCACCCATCAGCTCCGCCGGGGTCCGCAGGCGCTGCACGCGCCCGATCCGGAGCCCGTCCCGCTGTTCACCGGGCCCTCCGAAGTCCTGGTACCCGGCGGCCCGTTCACCATGGGCACCTCCACCGAGCCATGGGCACTCGACAACGAACGGCCCGCGCACCGGCGCGAGGTGCCGCCGTTCTACATCGACACGACCCCGGTGACGAACGCGGCCTACCAGGCGTTCATCGATGACGGCGGCTACGATGACCCGCGCTGGTGGGCGGCGGACGGCTGGACGCACATCCGCCGCCACTCCATCCACGCCCCGGCGTTCTGGCGCCGCGACGGCGGGCAGTGGCTGCGTCGCCGCTTCGGCGTCACCGAGGTGGTGCCGCCCGACGAGCCGGTGCTGCACGTGTGCTGGTACGAGGCCGACGCCTACGCCCGCTGGGCCGGGCGCCGGCTGCCCACCGAGGCCGAGTGGGAGAAGGCCGCCCGCCACGACCCGGCGACCGGCCGCTCGACCCGCTACCCGTGGGGCGACGCCGACCCGGCGCCCGAGCACGCCAACCTCGGCCAGCGCCATCTGCGCCCGGCGCCCGCCGGGAGCTACCCGGCCGGGGAATCGTCCCTGGGTGTACGGCAGTTGATCGGCGACGTGTGGGAGTGGACGGCGAGCGACTTCCTGCCGTATCCGGGGTTCACGGCGTTCCCGTACAAGGAGTACTCGGAGGTGTTCTTCGGATCCGAGTACAAGGTGCTGCGCGGCGGCTCGTTCGCGGTGGATCCGGTGGCCTGCCGGGGCACGTTCCGCAACTGGGACTATCCGATCCGGCGGCAGATCTTCTCCGGATTCCGCACGGCCCGCTCGGGGGCCGTCTGATGTGCCGTCACCTGGCGTATGTGGGCCCCGAGGAGCCGCTCGGCCGGCTCCTGGTGGACCCGGCGCACGGCCTGTACCGGCAGTCCTGGGCTCCCCGGCGGCAGCGGTACGGAACGGTCAACGCCGATGGTTTCGGGGTCGGTTGGTACGCCGAGGGGGACCCGGTGCCGGCCCGGTACCGGCGGGCCGGGCCGATCTGGGCGGATCTGTCCTTCGCCGACCTGGCGCGGGTCGTACGGTCCGGCGCGCTGATGGCCGCCGTGCGGGACGCGACGCTGGCGGGCGCCGACGCGGAGGCCGCCGCGGCGCCGTTCGCCGCGGGGTCCTGGCTGTTCAGCCACAACGGCGCCGTCACGGGCTGGCCCCACTCACTCGCCTCGCTCACCGGGGGCCTGTCCCCGGTGGACCTGCTGTCCCTGGAGGCCCGTAACGACTCCGCGCTCGTCTGGGCCCTCGTGCTCGCCCGGCTGCGCGCGGGTGACGACATGGGCCGGGCGCTGGCCGACACGGTCCCGGAGGTCGCCGCGGCGGCCCCCGGCTCCCGGCTCAACCTGCTGCTCACCGACGGCGTGTCCATCGCCGCCACCGCCTGGGGCGACACCCTCTGGTATCTGGCCCGGCCCGACGGCGGCACCGTCGTGGCCTCCGAACCGTACGACGACGATCCGCGCTGGCAGGAGGTCCCCGACCACACCCTGCTCGCGGCGAGCCGCACCGATGTGCAGCTCACCCCGCTCAAGGAGCCGAGCGACGCCTCGGCGGACGCACCACCGAAGGAGCCCCGCACGTGAGTCCGTTCCTTCTCACCCGCACCCTGCCCGAGGACGCCACGGACGCGGCGCTGCGCGCCGACGTCCAGCAGGGACTGACCAGCACGCCCAAGACACTGCCGCCGAAGTGGTTCTACGACGCGCACGGCAGCGACCTGTTCGAGCAGATCACCGAACTGCCCGAGTACTACCCGACGCGCGCCGAACGGGAGATCCTCATCGCCCGCTCCGCCGAGATCGCCGCCGCGACCCGCGCCCGCACCCTCGTCGAACTGGGCTCCGGCTCCTCCGACAAGACCCGGCACCTGATCGACGCGCTGACCGGGCTGCACACGTACGTCCCGGTCGACGTGAGCGAGAGCGCCCTCACCCAGGCCGGGCAGGCGCTCGTCGCGGAGCGGCCCGGCCTGAGCGTGCACGCGCTGATCGCCGACTTCACCGCACGCCTGGAGCTGCCGGACACGCCGGGCCCCCGGCTGCTGGCGTTCCTCGGCGGCACGATCGGCAACCTGCTGCCGGCCGAGCGCGCGGTGTTCCTGGCCTCGATCCGCGCCCTGCTCTCGCCGGGCGACGCCCTGCTGCTCGGCACGGACCTGGTCAAGGACGAGCAGGTCCTGGTCCGGGCGTACGACGACGCGGCCGGGGTGACGGCCGCGTTCAACAAGAACGTCCTGACCGTGGTCAACCGCGAGCTGGGCGCCGACTTCGATCCCGGCGCCTTCGACCACGTGGCCCTGTGGGACACGGCCGACGAGTGGATCGAGATGCGGCTGCGCTCCCGTACGCACCAGACCGTGAAGGTTCCGGCGCTCGATCTGGCCGTGGACTTCGCGGCGGGTGAGGAGTTGCGCACCGAGGTGTCGGCGAAGTTCCGCAAGGAGGGCGTACGCGCCGAACTCGCCGCTACAGGACTGGAGTTGACTCACTGGTGGACGGACGGCGAGGGCCGTTTCGCGCTGTCGCTGAGCACCGTCCGCTGATCAGCCGAAGGGGACCGCCAGCGCCTCGGTGATCCGACGGGAGGCGCGGCGGGCCTCCGTCGCCGGGTCGGCACCGGTGAGCGCCTTGGTCATGTACTCCTTGATCGGGTTGTCGGCCTCCACGTTCGCCCACTCGGGAGTGCTGGGGGTCGCCCGGCCCTGCGCGGCCCCGGCCGCCATGGCGGCGACCCCCTCCTCGCCGGCGACGGCCTGTGCGAGCGTCGTCTTGTTGGGGACGTAGTTCATGGTGCGGGCCAGCTCGGTGTTCCACTTGGCTCCGGCGAGCGCCTCGACGACGGCGACGGCGCCGTCGCGGGCGTCGGTGTTGTTCGGGATGACGAGGTCGGAGCCCCCGGTGAAGACGGCGCCTGGCCGGTCGGCGCTCTTGCCGGGGACGGGGAAGAAGCCCAGCTCGCCGTCGAGTCCGGGGTTCTGCTGCACGATCGCGCGGGCGAGCCCCGGCACGGCCACGATCTGCGCCACGCGTCCCTCGGCGAACACACCGGTCTGCGGCGGGTGTTCCTCGTCCGCGTCGACCGGGCCCTTGCCGAGGGCCTGGAGCCGCCGGTAGAAGTCCATGCCGCGCAGGGCGGCCGGGGTGTCCAGGGTGCCCCGCCAGGTGCCGCCGTCCTCCTGCGCCAGGTCGCCGCCCTCGTCCCAGATGAAGCCGGAGAGCGTGTACCAGTCCTGCCCCGCCAGGTAAATGCCCTGGTTCCCGGACGAGTTGAGCTTCTCGGTGGCGGTGAGCCACTCCTCGTGGGTCCGCGGCGGCGCCTCGATGCCGGCCTGCTGGAAGAGGTCCTTGCGGTAGATGACGACGCGGTTGGCCGCGTACCAGGGGATGCCGTACTGCGTCGACCGCTGCCGGCCCGGCTCGGCGAGGCCGGGCAGCCAGTCGCGCATGCCCCAGTCCCGCAGCGACTCCAGGGTCAGGTCCAGCAGCCCGCCTCCCTCGACGTACTGCGGGACCTGGGTGTTGCCGACCTCGATCACATCCGGCCCGTCGGTGGCCCCGGTGGCGTCCGTTTCGAGGGCGGCCTGCACCTTCTCGCCGATCCCGGTCCACTCCTGGATGCGGATGTCGAGGTCGAGGTCGCCGTGGGTGCGCTCGAACTCCTCGGTGAACCGCTCCAGGAAGTCCTTGGAGGCGCTGTCCTTCATCAACCACACGGTGACGGTGCGCCGTTCGGTCCCCCCGCCCTGCGGCACGAGTCCGCACGCGCCGACGAGGGATACGGAGACGCAGACGAGGGCGAGGCGGCGAAGTCTCACGAGGGGTCCTGTTCTGTCTGGCGGACAGGGCGGAGGGGCCCGACGTGGGGGAACGAGCGCGAGGGCTCACACGGGTGTGCCGATTTTGGTATGGACCAATGCGGAGGTCAAGGGATTCCCGGGGAGCCGGCCGACGCCTCGCGCTCCGGCGCAGCTTGGGGCACGGTGGAGTGACGCGTGACACACGGGTCACGACGGAGAGGAGTACCTGCATGTCGAACCACACCTACCGGGTCACGGACATCGTCGGCACCTCGCCCGAGGGCGTGGACCAGGCCATCCGTAACGGCATCACCCGCGCCTCGCAGACCCTGCGCAACCTGGACTGGTTCGAGGTGACCGAGGTGCGGGGCCAGCTCGACAACGGGGAGATCGCGCACTGGCAGGTCAGCATGAAGGTCGGATTCCGCCTCGAGGACGCGGGCTGAGCAGCCTCAGGTCCTGCCCTCCCGCTCCTGCGCCACCTTCAGCGCGGCGGAGGGGGCCGCCCAGCGCGCCCGTACGACGGTGAATCCGGCCCGCTCGGCGCCCTCGCACACCAGTTCGTCATCGTCCACGAGGACGCGGATCTCCCGGGTGCGGGCGAGCCGGCGGAGGATCCCCAGCTTGGTGTACCGGGCGGGCCTGCGGTCATCGTTGCGCCGCATGTACACGCGCCCCTCGGGCAGGCCGTGCGCGGCCAGCCACTCGAGCGTGTCCGGCCGGCAGCGCTCGGGCCGTCCGGTGAGGTAGACGACCTCGCACTTCTGCGCGCTCTCCACCGCCAGCGCCACTCCCTCGGCGATCGGCGGGTCCTCGGGCGCGGCCGCGAAGAAGCCGTCCCAGTCACGCGGCTTGCGCTCCAGGAACCCCTGCCGGTGAGCGGTGTCGGCGAGGGTGTTGTCCAGATCGAAGACGGCGAGCGGGCGTTCGTCACGTGCGGTCACAGTGCCACCCTAGACGGGGGAATGCCAGGGCTTCCCGGGCGTTGAACCCTGTGTGAGTTCCGTGATCGCCCAGACCCGCTTCTCCGTCCTCGACCGTTCCCGGACCCGAGAGGGACACACGAACGCCGAGGCGCTGCGCGACACCGTGCGGCTGGCGCAGGAACTGGAGGGGCTCGGCTACCACCGCTTCTGGGTCTCGGAGCACCACGGGGTGCCCGGCGTCGCCGGGTCCGCGCCGACCGTGCTGGCCGCCGCCGTGGCCGCCGCGACGCGGACGATCCGGGTCGGCACCGGGGGCGTCATGCTGCCGAATCACCAACCCCTCGTCGTGGCCGAGCAGTTCGGCGTGCTGGAGTCGCTCTTCCCGGGGCGGATCGACATGGGGCTGGGCCGGTCGGTGGGCTTCACCGACGGCGTACGCAAGGCGCTGGGCCGCGGCAAGGGCGTCGCCGAGGACTTCGCCGCCCAGCTCGATGAGCTGCTGGGTTGGTTCCGCGGCACCTCCCCGACGCGGGTCCACGCGCGTCCCGCGGAGGGCCTCACCGTGCCGCCGTTCGTGCTCGCGATGGGCGAGGGAGCCGCCATCGCCGCCCGCGCGGGCCTGCCGATGGTCATCGGCGACCTCAGGAACCGCGAGAAGATGCGGCGCGGGATCGACCACTACCGTGCGAACTTCCGGCCATCGGAGTGGGCGTCGGAGCCGTACGTCGTCATCTCCGGCACGGTCGCGGTGGCCGCGACCCCCGAGGAGGCCCGGCGACTGCTGATCCCGGAGGCCTGGTCCATGGCGTACTCACGCACGCACGGCACCTTCCCGCCGCTGCCGCCCGCCGAGCGGGTCGAGGCGCTCACCATGACGGACCGGGAGCGCGGTTTCTACGAGTCCGGTCTCACAGGCCAGCTCGCGGGCACCGAGGGAGAGGTCGCCCACGAGCTGGAGACCGTGCTGAAGGAGACGGGCGCGCAGGAGGTCCTGGTCACAACCAGCACGTATGACCGTGCGGCCCTGCTGGACTCCCATCGGCGGCTTGCCCGGATCGCGGGCCGGGCGGGGCTTCCCCCCGCGTAGCACGCGGAGGGAAGGGCTTCAGAACAGCGCCGTCACGGCCTGGTGCACGGCGGTCGCCGCGCCCGTTCAGCCCCGTTGCGCGATCGCCAGCCCCTCCGGCGCGCCGCTGCCCCGCCACGGGGTCGGCACGCCTGCCTCGCAGTTCCCGGGCCCGCGACTGCTCGGAGACCAGGGCGACGTGGGCCCGTTCGAGCTCGCCGCCCATCAGGCCGGGCTGGGCGGCATGGGCGAGTGCTCGGCGGTCGGGGTGGCTGCCCGCCGGGATCTCGTCCCGTATCTCGACCTCGGCGACGAGTCCGCGTGCCGAGACCACCCGCCACAGCGAGGCGAGCAGGGAGTCCTCGCCGACGAAGGCGGGCGCGGTGCTCGCGTGGCCACCCTCGAACCGGTAGTGGAGGCGGACCGGCTGGACGGGGACGCCCGCGTCGAGGGCGGCCTGGAACACCGCCCGTCGGAAGTGTCCCTGAGCCCGGCCGCACCAGGTGCTGCCCTCGGGGAAGGCCACGACCGCGGCGCCACCGCGCAGCGCCTCGGCGATGCGGGCGACCGTCCGAGGCAGTGCGCGCAGCCGGTCCCGCTCGATGAACAGGGCGCCGCTGCGCGCGGTGAGCGCACCCGCCACCGGCCACTGCCGGATCTCCGCCTTGGCGAGCATCCGGGCCGGGCGCACGGCGGCGAGCAGCGGGATGTCCAGCCACGAGATGTGGTTGGCGACGAGCAGCAGGCCACCGGTGGGCGCCGCCGCGCCGCTGATGCGGACACGGACGCCGGCGGCCCGGACCACGGCCCGGGTCCACCGGCGGATCAGCGCATCGCGCCGGGACGCGGGCACGTTCCCGAGCACCGGCAGCAGCACGACGCCCACCAGGAGCATCGCCAGCAGTGCCCCGATCCGCAGCACGGCGCGCGGCACGTCCGTCAGGGACGGGGCGGACGTGACGCAGACCTGCGGGGAGCAGGGCGCGGTGGGCAGCCACGCGCTGCTCGGTATGACGGAACGGGGCACGGCCGCCGCCCCACGCTCGCGCCTTGGTGTCCGTATCCGCCCGGCCGGCAGGACAGCCGCGCCCGGGCGGAGGCGGTGCGGCAGCCCCGTACGCGTGACGCTCATCAGGCCGGGACGAGCGAGAGGAAGTGCCGCAGATAGCGGGGGTTGACCCGGCGCATCGACAGCAGTACGTACAGGTCGGCCACGCCGAAGTCGGCGTCGTGCGCGGGCTGACCGCACACCCAGGCGCCCAGGCGGACGTAACCGCGCAGCAGTGGCGGGAGTTCGGTGCGCTCGGCCGGGCGGGCGACGCCGTCGGCGACCCAGGGCAGCAGCGGCTGGACGCGGTACTCCTCGGGGGCCAGGTTCTTGGCCTGCACCCGGTCCCAGGTGGCGGCCGCGAGGGCGCCTCCGTCGGCCAGCGGGATGGAGCAGCAGCCGGCCAGCCACTCGTGGCCGCGGTCGACCATGTACCGCGCTATCCCGGCCCAGATCAGGCCGATGACGGTGCCGTCGCGGTGGTCCGGGTGCACACAGGAGCGGCCGACCTCGACGAGGCCGGGACGGATCGGGTCGAGCCGGGTCAGGTCGAACTCGCCCTCGGAGTACAGCCGGCCGGCGACCGAGACCCGCTCGGGCGGCAGCAGCCGGTAGGTTCCGACGACCTGACCGGTGAGCGTGTCGCGGACCAGGAGGTGATCGCAGTACGCATCGAAGGAGTCGATGTCGAGCCCCGGCTGCGGTGTGGCGAGCAGCGCACCCATTTCGCCGGCGAAGACGTCGTGCCGCAGCTTCTGGGCGGCCCGCACGTCGTCCTCGTCGCGGGCGAGGGTGACGGTGTAGCGGGTGGGTGCCGCTGGCTGCGGGGGACGATCGAGGGTGGAAACGCCGGTCATGGCACACTCCTGGTCACGGGCCGGTTCGACGGCGGCAGCGGGCGGGCCGGGTCGTTCGGCCTGCCGCCACAGTTCTTCCGATGCCGGTTGGCGTGTGCGTGACCGGTGGCCGGAGCGGGGATGTGCGGATGTTGAATGCCAGGGGCGGGCGGGAAAGCGAGACGGGACCGGGATGAGCACCACCCCCGGTCCCGCCCGTCCGCACCTATTCGGCGAACGTCTCTCCCACCTGGGCGGGGCTACCTCTTGGCCGCCCTGCGGGTGGCGCGCAGCCACTCCTTGTTCATGCCGGTGATGGACATCAACGGGATGCCCTTCGGGCAGGCGGTGGCGCACTCCCCGGTGAGGGTGCAGCCGCCGAAGCCCTCCTCGTCCATCTGCGCCACCATGTCGAGGACGCGGCTCTCACGCTCCGGTGCGCCCTGCGGGAGCACGTTCAGGTGGTTGACCTTGGCGGAGGTGAAGAGCATCGCCGAGCCGTTCGGGCAGGCGGCCACGCAGGCGCCGCAGCCGATGCACTCGGCGTGCTCGAAGGCGAAGTCGGCGTCGGGCTTCGGCACGGGCGTGGCGTGGGCCTCGGGCGCGGAACCGGTCGGGGCGGTGATGTAGCCGCCGGCCTGGATGATCCGGTCGAAGGCGGACCGGTCGACCACCAGGTCCTTGATCACCGGGAAGGCGGAGGCACGCCACGGCTCGATGTCGATCGTGTCGCCGTCCTGGAAGGACCGCATGTGCAGCTGGCAGGTGGTGGTGCGCTCGGGACCGTGCGCGTCGCCGTTGATGACGAGCGAGCAGGCACCGCAGATGCCCTCGCGGCAGTCATGGTCGAAGGCGACCGGGTCCTCGCCCTTGAGGATGAGCTCCTCGTTGAGGGTGTCGAGCATCTCCAGGAAGGACATGTCGGGGGAGATGCCGTCCACCTCGTACGTGGACATGGTGCCGTCGGCGTCGGCGTTCTGCTGCCGCCAGACGCGCAGGGTGAGCTTCATGCGTAGCTCCGCTGGGTGGGGTGGACGTACTCGAAGACCAGGTCTTCTTTGTGCAGGACGGGCGCCTCGCCGGTGCCGGTGAACTCCCAGGCGGCGGCGTAGGAGAACTCGTCGTCCCTGCGGGCGGCCTCGCCGTCCGGGGTCTGCGACTCCTCGCGGAAGTGGCCACCGCAGGACTCGGAGCGGTGCAGCGCGTCGAGGCACATGAGCTCGGCGAGCTCCAGGTAGTCGACGATCCGGTTGGCCTTCTCCAGGGACTGGTTGAACTCCTCACCGGTTCCGGGCACCTTGATCCGCCGCCAGAACTCCTCGCGGATCTGCGGGATGCGCTCGAGTGCCTTGCGCAGCCCGGCGTCCGTGCGGGCCATTCCGCAGAACTCCCACATCAGCTCGCCGACTTCGCGGTGGAAGGAGTCGGGGGTGCGGTCGCCGTCGACGGACAGGAGCAGGTTGAGCCGGTCCTGGGTCTCGGCCAGCACCTCCTGGACGACCGGGTGTTCGTGGGTGACGGAGTCCTGGTGCGGGTTGCGGGCGAGGTAGTCGTTGATGGTGGCCGGCAGCACGAAGTAGCCGTCGGCGAGGCCCTGCATCAGCGCGGAGGCGCCGAGGCGGTTGGCTCCGTGGTCGGAGAAGTTGGCCTCGCCGATCGCGAACAGGCCGGGGATGGTGGTCTGCAGGTCGTAGTCGACCCAGAGGCCGCCCATCGTGTAGTGCACGGCGGGGTAGATCCGCATCGGCACCTCGTACGGATCCTCGTCGGTGATCCGCTGGTACATGTCGAAGAGGTTGCCGTACTTGGCCTCGACGGCCTTGCGTCCCATCCGCTTGATGGCGTCGGCGAAGTCGAGGTAGACGCCCTGCCCGCCCGGGCCCACTCCCCGGCCCTCGTCGCAGACGTTCTTCGCGGCTCGGGAGGCGATGTCGCGGGGGACGAGGTTGCCGAAGGACGGGTAGATGCGCTCCAGGTAGTAGTCGCGCTCGTCCTCGGGGATCTGGCTCGCCGGCCGGGTGTCGCCCTTGGCCTTCGGCACCCAGATACGGCCGTCGTTGCGCAGCGACTCGCTCATGAGGGTGAGCTTGGACTGGTGGTCGCCGGTGCGCGGGATGCAGGTGGGGTGGATCTGGGTGAAGCAGGGGTTCGCGAAGTACGCGCCGCGCCGGTGCGCCCGCCAGACGGCGGTGGCGTTGGAGTTCATCGCGTTGGTCGACAGGTAGAAGACGTTTCCGTACCCACCGCTGGCGAGTACGACGGCGTCCGCGAAGTAGGTGTCGATCTTGCCGGTGATCAGGTCGCGCGCCACGATTCCGCGCGCCCGCCCGTCGACGACGATCAGATCCAGCATCTCGGTACGGGGGTGCATCTCGACGTTCCCCGCAGCGATCTGCCTGCTGAGCGCCTGGTAGGCGCCGAGCAGGAGCTGCTGGCCCGTCTGGCCGCGGGCGTAGAACGTACGCGACACCTGGACGCCACCGAAGGAGCGCGTGTCGAGCAGACCGCCGTACTCGCGGGCGAAGGGCACGCCCTGCGCGACGCACTGGTCGATGATCTCGACGGAGATCTGCGCGAGCCGGTGCACATTCGACTCCCGCGCCCGGAAGTCGCCGCCCTTGACGGTGTCGTAGAACAGCCGGTGGATGGAGTCGCCGTCGTTGCGGTAGTTCTTCGCGGCGTTGATGCCGCCCTGCGCGGCGATGGAGTGGGCGCGGCGCGGGGAGTCCTGGTAGCAGAACTGGACGACGTGGTAGCCCTGTTCGGCGAGCGTGGCACCGGCGGAGCCGCCCGCGAGGCCGGTGCCGACGACGATCACCGTGTGCTTGCGCCGGTTGGCGGGGTTGACCAGCTTGGCCTCGAAACGGCGCTTGTCCCAGCGCTCGTTGATCGGGCCGGACGGGGCCTTGGCGTCGACGACCGGCTCACCGGTCGCGTAATCCACGTAAGAGGTCATGTCAGCTCACCACTCCGGTCATGACGCCCACGGGTACGGCGATGAAACCGGCCGTGAGCAGCAGCGCGAGGACGTTGGCGATGGTCTTCAGGGCGCGGTCACGGGTGCGGCTGCCGACGCCGAGGGTCTGTGCGGCGCTCCAGAAGCCGTGCCGGATGTGCAGGCCGAGGGCGAGCATCGCGACGATGTAGATGACGTTGCCGTACCAGGTGGAGAAGGTGTCGACGACGTTCTGGTAGGGGTGGCCGGTCTGGAATCCGCCGGGGTGCGCGGTGCCGGTGGTCAGGTCGAGGATGTGCCAGACGATGAACAGGCCGAGGATGATCCCGCCCCAGCGCATGGTGCGTGTCGCGTAGGAGGCCCGCGGCTTCTTGTGGACGTACTTGCTGGGGCGCGCCTTGATGTCACGGCGGCTGAGCTGGTACGCGGAGACGGCATGGGCGACGACCGCGACGACGAGCACGACGCGGATCAGCCACAGCGTCCACTCGTAGTGCATGAAGGGCTCGCCGACCGTGCGCAGCCAGTGCGCGTACTCGTTGAACTCACCGGCCCCGAAGAAGATCTTCAGGTTCCCGATCATGTGGGCGATCAGGTACAGGAGCATGATGAGGCCGCTGACCGCCATCACTGTCTTCTTGCCGACGGAGCTGTCCCACATGGTGCGCGCCATGGACGGCCGTCGGTCCGTCCGGGTTGCCAGAGCCATGGGACAGGACGTTAGGCGCGCGACCCCTCATCGGTCCAAGACATGGTCCGGCTTGATTCGATAGCCCTGGCCTATGCTGGCAGGGTGCAGTTCCAGCAGCTTCAGTACTTCGTGGCGGTCGCCGAGACCCGGCACTTCACCCGGGCCGCCGACCTCGTCCATGTCGCCCAGCCGTCGCTGTCCCAGCAGATCAAGGCGCTGGAGCGGGAGCTGGGTGCCGATCTGTTCCTGCGGGCGCGCGGGAACATCACTCTCACCGATGCCGGCGAGGCCCTGCTGCCCCTGGCCCGGCGGATCCTGGCAGACGCGGACACGGCGCGGCACGAGGTGCAGGAGCTGGTGCAGCTGCGCCGGGGCCGGGTGCGACTGGGTGCGACGCCGAGCCTGTGCACGGGCCTGCTGCCGGACGTACTGCGCGCCTTCCACGACCGCTATCCGGGCATTCAGCTGCTGATCGAGGAGGGCGGTTCGCACGATCTCGTACGCGAGCTCGCCCGCGGAGCCCTCGACCTCGCCCTCGTCGTCCTGCCGCTGCCGACGCCGTCCCCCGCGCTGACCACGGTGGAGCTGCTGCGCGAGGACCTGGTGGTGGTGTCGTCACCGGAGGCGCCCCGGCCGGGCGGCGGCCGGCGTACCGTCCGGGTCGCCGATCTGGAGGGCGAGCGCCTGGTGATGTTCCGGCACGGCTACGACCTGCGCGAACTGACCGTCGCCGCATGCCGCGCCGAGGGCTTCGAACCGGACTTCGCGGTGGAGGGCGGGGAGATGGACGCGGTGCTGGGGTTCGTGCGGGCGGGGCTCGGGGTTGCCGTCGTTCCGCGCATGGTTGCCGCGCGGTCCGGGCGGGGCCTGCGGGTCACTCCGTTGGCCCAGCCCGGACTGCATCGGACGATCGCGCTGGCGCACCGGAGCGATGTGGCTCCGCCTCGGGCTGCGCGGGAATTGCAGCGGATGTTGCTTGAGCGGTGAGGGTGCTTTTGGCCGGTGGCGCCGTTTGCCTCAGCGCCGTTCGGGGGTGCGGATCCGATGTGGCTGGTCGCGCAGTTCCCCGCGCCCCTAGGTCGTAGCGTCCGCCAGCGCCAAGTCGTGCAGTCTCTCCGGTGGGCCCGGACGGGCGTAGTACCAGCCCTGGGCCGTGTCGCAGCCCAGGATCCGCAGCTGCTCCGCCTGGGCGCCGGTTTCCACGCCCTCGACCGTCACCGCGAGGTTGAGGCTGTGGGCGAGCGAAACGATCCCCTCGACGATTTTGAGGTCGACGGGGTCGGCCGGGAACTGCTGCATGCCCTGGGTGAAGGAACGGTCCAGCTTCAGGATGCTCACCGGCAGGCGACGGAGGTTGGCGAGGTTGGAGTAGCCGGTGCCGAAGTCGTCCAGGGCGATGTCGACCCCCATCTCGGCCAGCCGGCGCAGCGGCTTCAGCAGGTCGTCGTCGGCGCCGATCAGGGCCGACTCGGTGACCTCGAGACAGAGCGCGTCGGGCTCGACGCCCGCGGCCTGCAGGATGTCGACGGTGTCCTGGACCAGGCCGGCGTGCGTGAGCTGGCAGGGCGACAGGTTGACGTTGATACGCAGCGGGGCGGTGGCCGTGCCGGCGTGGCGCTCCCGCCAGTCACGGGCCTGCCGCACCGACTGCTCCAGGACCCAGCGGCCGAGCGGAACGATCAGACCGGTGTGCTCGGCGAGCGGGATGAAGCGGTCGGGGCCGAGGACGCCGTGCTGCGGATGCAGCCAGCGCACCAGTGCCTCGGCGCCGCGCACGCTGCCGTCGCCGAGATGGACCAGCGGCTGGTACTCGATGAAGAACTCGCTGCGCTCCAGAGCCGCGGGCAGCGCGGTGGTCAGCCCGTGCCGGGTGATGACGCGGGCGTCGGCCTCGGCGTCGGCCAGCTCGAACCGGTTGCCGCCCGCCGACTTGGCCCGGTACATCGTGATGTCGGCGCTGCGCAGCACCTCCGCCGCGCTCCGCTCCCCCGCCGCGCCCTCGACGATGCCGATGCTGCCGCGCACGGTCAGCTCCCGGCCCTCCACGGTGACCGGGGCGACCAGCGCGTTCATGATGCGGGCGGCGAGTTCGTCGACCTCGCACCGGCTGTCGGGGCCGGTGGTCAGCGCCACGAACTCGTCGCCGCCGAGCCGGGCGACCATCTCGCCGGGCGCGGTGGCACAGGCCTGCAGCCGGTCGGCGACCTCGACGAGCAGCCGGTCGCCGGCCGCATGACCGAGGCTGTCGTTGATGGTCTTGAATCCGTCGAGGTCGAGGTAGCACAGGCCGAAACGCCGGCCCTCGCCGGCGTTCAGCACCTTCTCCAGGCGTTCGAAGAACAGGGTGCGGTTGGGCAGGCCGGTGAGCGCGTCGTGCGTGGCCTCGTAGCGCAGCCGGAGGTTGAGCAGCCGCCGCTCGGTGGTGTCCTCCATCAGGGCGAGCTGGTACTGCGGGTTGCCGTCGGCGTCACGCAGCAGGGAGACGGTCAGATTGGTCCACAGGACCGTTCCGTCAGGCCGGTAGAAGGCCTTCTCCACGTGGTAGTGCTCGCGCTCGCCGCGCACCAGTTCCTCGTACAGCCGCCACACCTGGGGCGCGTCGTCCGCGTGCGTCCACTCACGGAAGTTGCGGCCGCGCACGCTCTGCTCGGAGCCGCCGAACATGCGCAGCAGCGCCTGGTTGGCCTCCAGGACGTTTCCGTCCAGGTCGGCGATGCCGATGCCTATGGCCGCGCCCTCGAACACCGCCCGGAAGCGGGCCTCGCTCGTGTGCAGCGCCTGTGCCACCACGCCCTGGGCACGCAACGCCGCCTGGGCGATGGCCTCCTGCTCGGCCAGGGTCCGCTCGCGCAGCGCCTGGGCGAACCCGGCGGCCACGGCGTGCTGCAGCCGCGCCGACCGCGCCCGCAGATCGTCCTGCGGACCGTCCTCGCCGCAGTAGAGCACCAGGTAGGCGTCGATGCAGTCCAGGGCGCGGGTGAGCGCCTCCGGGTCGGTGCAGTGCGCGTCGACCAGGGCGGCGCCGACCGCCTGCGCTTCTGCCGCGTCGAAGGTGCGGGCCCGCAGCATCTCGCTCAACCGCCGGGCCAGCGGCAGCAGTTGCTCCTCGAACTCCGGCCGGGTCAGCGACGTCGAGGTGGCCGGGAACACCGCCCGGCTCCAGATCGTCGCGAACCGGCGCACTCTGTCCTCCGGCCCGTCCGGCTCCGCGCTCACGCCGTACGCCCCACGCCCGCGAAACCGGAGAAGGCATACGGATCCTCGTCCTCCGGTTCGGTGTCCGGTCGCCATACGGGCATCGGCACCAGTCCCGGTTCCACCATGTCGTACCCCTCGAAGAACCGCGCGATCTCCTCGCGCGAGCGCATGATCAGCGGGTTGCGAAGGTCCTTGTATACGTCCACCGTGCCGCTCGCCCGCTCGGGTGGCAGCGGGATTCCCTCGTACGAGGCATGGGTGAGAACCAGCATGCTGCCGGGCGCCAGTGCGTCGCTCAGTTGAGCCACCGCCCCGTAGGGATCGTCCGCGTCCTCCACGAAGTGCAGTATGGCAACGAGGAGCAGCGCGACTGGCCGCTTCAGGTCGAGCAGGTGCTCCACCTGAGGGCTCGACAGGATCTCCTGCGGCTTGCGGAGGTCGGCGGCGACGACCTCCGCGTTCTCGTTGCCCTCGAGGACGGCCTCGCTGTGCGCCACGGCCACCGGGTCGTGGTCGACGTAGACCACGCGCGCCCCGGGACGCGCCTGCTGGGCCACCTCGTGGACGTTGCCGAAGGTCGGGATGCCCGAGCCGACGTCGAGGAACTGTGTGATGCCCTCGCCGACCGCGTACCGCACCGCGCGACGCATGAACGCCCGGTTCGCCTGCATGATCTTGGGGAGTCCCGGCATGAACTCCATCGCCCTGCGGGCCGCCTCCCGGTCGACCTCGAAGTTGTGCGAACCGCCCAGGTAGTAGTCGTACATTCGCGAAACGCTCGGCACCGAGATGTCGATGCTCCGTGGGGCCCAGGCGGGACGCTCCATCTATCTCTCCAAGGCGTAGGCGATCCGGTGTTCGAGCTGAGGCTACTGATCGCCCGCCAAAGGAGCGAGCGGAAACGGAAATTGACCATCCGTTCCCGGTCACTGCCTGCGGCACGTGCCAAATTGACCCACTCGGGAACAGGCTACGAAAAGTATCCGCAGCATCTCGCAGAGTTCCGAAGTTCCGGCGTATGGGGATGAGTCATGCGGACTCCCGGTGAATTACGGCAAAGCGGTCCGCCTTCCGCATGGATGCGGGAGGCGGACCGCGAGGTCGCGCGCCAGGGGACAGACCGGTGGGGAGGTCCTCCTACTCTTCCTTTGCGGGCGCGCCGACCGGCTTTCCGTCGGGCGAGACGGCGAACCAGGTGCCGCCCACGCCCTGACCGTTGGTGTCGCCGGGGGCCTTGTCACCGGCGAAGGTGTAGATGGGCCAGCAGTCGACCGTCTGCTGCTTGACGCCGTCGGGCCGGGTGAAGCTCATCAGACCCTCCTTCTCGACGCCCTTGGTGTCGTTGGCGGCCACGGGGGCGACGACCGGCCACTTCTCCAGGCACTCGCCGGTGCAGGCCGACACCGGCTCCGGCCAGGCCTCGTCCTTCATGAAGCGGTAGACCGTGTGGCCGTTCTTGTCGACGACGATCTCGCCGAGCTTCGGGTCCTCACGGGTGGACAGGCCGGGCAGGTCGGCCAGCTTGGCCTTCTTGCCGTCGGGGGCCAGCGCGTACCAAGTGCCGCCCACACCCTGGCCCTTGGTGTCGCCCGGGTTGACGTCCTTCGCATAGCGGTACGCCGGCCAGCCGGCGATCGTCAGCTGCTTGGTGCCGTCGGGACGGGTGACCTCGCCGAGCAACTCCTCGTCGACTCCCTCACCGGCCTTGACATCGTCCGCAGGCACGGGCGGCCAGGCGGTCGCACAGTCGCCCTCGCAGTTGGTCTTCGGCGGCTCGGCGGTGTCCTGATCGAACCGGTACAGGGTGCGACCGGCACTGTCGGTCAGCACCTGGCCGAGCTCCGCATTGGCCGACACCGCCAACTTGCCCGCGGGGGCGGCCTTGGCCCCGGCGTTCTGCTGGTCCGGCGCCGCGCCCGCATCGGCCCCTGTTCCAGTACCCGAACCGAGGCCCGTGCCGCCGTAACCGCCCGCCGCGGCCGTGGCGCCCACGTTCTGACTGGCCGACTGGCCGCCGTTTTCCTGACCGCACGCCGTCGTCAGCGCCAGTACGGCCACGGCACTCGCCACGAGTGAGGCGCTCCGCCAGGAGGTCTTCATCGTCAACTCCCCATAATCGCAAGGGTGTTGCAGCGCCCTGCTGCGCCGCCGCACGACAATGGGTACGAACGGGGACGGTGGTTGTGTTCAACCGCGACGAGATTTCTTTCCGGAATCCGTGAAGTGGCCGGCCGGACTCCCGGGTGGGTCGCATGGGCGTCCACCCGTCCGGACACACGGGCGCCCGCTGATCAAACGCCCCGCCACCTCGCTTCCCTCCTTCGGGGCAATCCCCCGGCCGAGGCGCGTGCGGCGGCCTTCGACGCCTCATGATCTCCGTCGTGCATGGATCCGAACCGACCCGTTCGCCCGTCGCCGTACGGGTATTGGCCCTGGTGACACTGGCCTGGGTCCTCGTCGGCGTCCCGGCCGGTGTCGCTACGGCCGACGCCTGTGCGTACGCCTCGACCGGCCCCGGGGGCACGGAGGCGGTGGCAGTGGCAGGGAGCCACACGTGGCCCACTCCCCCAATGTGCCCGTCGCCCACACCGACACCCACCCCGACGCCCACCCCATCTCCGCCGCCGAAACCGGCCCCGCCGCCCCCTCCGGAGCCGCCGCCACCGCCGCCACCGAAACCGACGCCGGAGCCACCGCCTCCGTCTCCCCCGCCGGCTCCCCGGCCCGCACCGCCCGCCGCTCCCACCCCGACTCCGACGCCCACCCCGAGGCCGACCCCGACCCCGACTCCGAAGCCGTCGCCGTCGCCGTCGCCCACTCCGCGTCCCTCGGTGACCCCGGTGAGCTACCCGGAGTACCGCACCCCGCCGCGTAACCGGTCATCGCACCACCGCCGGTCGCCGGTCACCTACGTCCTGCTCATCACCGCGCCCGCGGTGATCGCCGTCGCCGCGCTGCGGCCGCGTTGATCCCTGGAGGAACCCGTTGCCGGAATGGCTTGTTCTCACTCTCGCGATGCTGGCCGCCTGCGCCGTGGTGGTCGTCATCACCCTCCTGCGCCACCGATCGGCGTCCGAGGACGAGGATCCCTCCGAGACGCCGGACGTCATCGAGTACATGACGATGTGGATCGGCGTGGTCTACGCCATCGTCCTGGGCCTGGCCATCGCCGGTGTCTGGGAGGCCCGCAGCGTCGCCCAGGAGCACGTCCGGGCGGAGGCCCAGGCGCTGCACGAGATCTCGGAGCGGGTGCGGGTCTACCCTGCCGACGTCCGTGACCGCATCCGGGGCGATGTCAACGCCTATGTAGGACATGTCGTCACCACCGAGTGGCAGGCGATGGCCGACAACGGCAAGGTCACCGAACGCGGCACCGAGCTCCTGGACCGGGTACGCGCCGACGTGACGGACTACCAGCCGAAGTCGGACTTCGAGGCCCAGGCCTACCAGCCGCTCCTCGACCAGGTGGCCGCGGCGGACCAGGCGCGTGCCGCCCGCGCGGACTCGACCGCGCCGACCATGCCGGGCGTGGTCTGGTTCGGCCTCGTCGTCGGAGCAGTGGTCACCATCGGGATGGTCCTCGCCCTGCAGATCCGGCGGACACCACGCGAGCTGATTCTCGCCGGCCTGTTCTCCGCGCTGATCGCCTTCCTGCTCTTCCTGATCTGGGACTTCGACGCGCCCTACAGCCGTGGCATCACAGCCTCGGCCGAGCCGTTCCTCAGCCTCTTCCCCGACGCCGAGCGCGGCTGACAGGCCCCTACCGCGGCATCCATTCGCCGCCACCGCAGAGGCCTTCGCCACGGATTCCGTCGGGACGTCGGGATACGTGGTGAAGGCCTTGCACGTGAGAGGCCTGAGGGCCGGCCCGGCCTCAGTTCTGCTGCTCCGAGCGGCGGCGCACCCAGAGCAGCCCGCCGCCGAGGACGGCCGAGGCCACCATGCCGCCGCCGATGGCCATGTCGGTCGGCGTCGCCCCGACGCTGCTGCTGCCGCCGATGCCGCCGCGGACACCGCCGAGGACGGTGAAGGCGCCCGGGCGGGTCAGGACCCGGCCGGAGCAGTTGACGGTGATGTCGTACCTACCGGGGCGGGCGTTGCTGTTGATGATCGCGATGGCCCTCAACGCCCCGCCGGCGGCGCTGACCGGCAGCCTGGTCGTCGGGAAGGCAGGGGACGTGATGGTGCCGCCGGTGGGGCAGTCGTTGACCGTGACGGCCAGCTGGCCGCCTCGGGAGATCACGCCGGGCAGGGCGACGATGTTCCTCGGGGAGACGAGGCCGTTGCCACCGGCGTTGCCGCCGCCATTGCCGCCTCCGATGCCGCCGCCGTTCCCGCCGCCATTCCCCCCACCGTTCCCGCCGTTCCCGCCGCCATTCCCCCCACCGTTCCCGCCGTTCCCGCCGCCATTCCCCCCACCGTTCCCGCCGTTCCCGCCGCCATTCCCCCCACCGTTCCCGCCGTTCCCGCCGAAGCCGCCGCCATCACCCCCACCATGGCCACCATTACCGCCGTTGCCGTTGCCTCCGAAGCCGCCACCACCCCCGCCGTTACCGCCGTTACCGCCGAAGCCACCGCCGTTCCCGTTGCCGTTATGGCCACCATTGCCGCCGTTACCGCCGAAGCCGCCGCCATTACCCCCACCATGGCCACCATTACCGCCGTTGCCGTTGCCTCCGAAGCCGCCACCACCCCCGCCGTTGCCGCCGTTACCGCCGAAGCCGCCGCCGTTCCCGTTGCCGTTGCCGCCGTTGCCGCCGTTCCCCTTCCCGCCGAAGCCGCCCCCATCACCCCCACCGTTGCCACCGTTCCCGCCAAAGCCGCCGCCATCACCCCCACCATGGCCACCATTACCGCCATTGCCGCCGAAGCCGCCGCCGTTCCCGTTCCCGTTGCCCCCGAAGCCGCCGCCGTTTCCGTTGCCATTGCCCCCGAAGCCGCCGCCGTTCCCGTTGTCGCCCCCGTTGCCGCCGTTCCCACCGAAGCCGCCGCCGTTCCCGCCGCCGTTCGGGTCTTCCCAGGCTACGGCCGCGGGAGCGGCGAGCCCGAGGGCGGCGACGGCAGCCGCAGAGGCCGCCAGTGCACGTAGAGTTCGCATGTCTTCCTCCGCGGAAGACGCCCCGGGACCCGTCCCCGGTCGATCGGCGAGAAAGCGTCTCCCAGACAGACCCTCAGTTGCCGGGGACGCGCCCGCATTTCGGCAATGGTCCGTCCTGGTGAGGCGACACGCCGGGCGAAAACCACACAATCTGATATTGCCGCAGGTCACGCGCCGTCGAAAAATTCCTGTTCGCGGCTACTCGGATGGCGCACCGGGAAGCCGCGCAGGGCCACCCGTTCGTATCCGCCCCGTCGCCTGTGACTCGCGCTGGACTTAGCGTTCTCCTATGCGCGAAATGACGTGGCGACGGCCGCGTCGAGAGGGGATGGCGAATGTATGTTTCCGAGTTCGGGCCGGCCGAAGAGGAGGTGCGGCCGAGGAAGCGTGCCCCGTGGGGCGTGATAGCGCTTGTCCTGCTGACCGGTCTCGCGCTCATCCGGAACGGCTCGGGGGAGTTCAACGTGGGTCCGCCGCAGCCCGCGTCGGCGGCGGCCTCGGACACCCGCACCGTCCCGGGCACCTTCACGAATGCCCCGTCCCCGCTGCCCTACTCCGTGCCGGACCGGGTCAGGATTCCCGCCATCCAGGTCAACGCGCCCATGATGCCGGTCGGTCTGGACTCGGCCGGCTGGGTCGATGCGCCGCCGCCCGCGAACGCCAATCTGGCGGGCTGGTTCACCGGTGCCGTCGCCCCCGGTGAAAGGGGCACCGCGGTGATCGTCGGCCATGTCGACAACCACCAGGGGCCCGCCGTGTTCTACGGTCTCGGGTCGCTGAAGCGGGGGAATCGGGTGGAGGTCACCCGGCAGGACAGAAGGACCGCGGTTTTCGAGATCTACAGCATCGAGGTGTTCGAGAAGAACAACTTCCCCGGCGACCGGGTCTACGGTTCCAAGGGCACGTCCGAGCTGCGGGTCATCACCTGCGGCGGCGGTTTCTCCGAGCAGAACGGCTACGACGGGAACGTGGTCGTCTTCGCCCGCATGGTCGAGGTCCGCTGACCGGGCCCCGACGGTGCGGGCGCTCGCCCCTCACACCTGGTACCGGCGCGGCACGGTGATGTGGTAGCCGGCGTCCAGCAGCTGCGGCAGATAGTCGCGCAGCGCCCGCACGCTCTGCGAGCGGTCTCCCCCGGAGTCGTGCGAGAGCACCACGACGCCGGGTCCGGCGCCGTTTCTCACCCGGTCGACAATGGTGCGGGTGCCGGGCTCGATCCAGTCGAGGGAGTCGACGGTCCAGCCGAGGGGTTCCATGCCCAGTTCGGCACCGAATTGGAACACCGCCCGGTTCCAGGCACCGTAGGGGGCGCGGAACCAGCGGGGCCGCTCGCCGTACGCCTCCTCGATGATCTCGCTGGTGCGCTCCATCTCGGAGCGGATCCGACCACGGGTCAGCCCGGTCAGCAGGGGGTGGGACCAGGTGTGGTTGCCGACGACGTGACCTTCCTCGGCCATCTGGGCCAGCAAGTCCTTGTTGTGGACGACCATCTCGCCGCACACGAAGAACATGGCGCGGACGTCGTAGGCCCGCAGGGTGCTCAGGATGTCCGGGGTGTAGTGCGGGTCGGGGCCGTCGTCGAAGGTCAGCACCATGGTGCGGCCGATTCCGGTCACCCGCAGGAGGGGTTCACTGCGTACCGGGGTCCGGCCGGAGGCGGCCGGGGGGCCGTATCCGGCGAGGGGCTGGAGGCGGTAGGCGGAGGGCTTGAGCGGGCGGCGCGCCGGAGGACCCGCCGCGGGGGCAAGCGGTGTGACCGGGTCCCCGTCGGCGCCCAGGGCAAGCAGACCGGCCGTTCCGGCCGCGCCCAGTGCGGCTGCGCCGCCCAGCACCACCCTGCGCCGCGGGAGCATCTGATCCTTCTTCATGACTCATCAGTCGCCCGGCCCACGCCCGGCGCATCTCAGCAACACCGCAGCGGTGGCAGGAAACACCCGTGCGGCCCATGACACTCCGTCCGCGGCGCCCGTCGCCTCCCGCCCGGCGTCCGGGCCTGCGGCTTCCGATAGCCTCGAGCCGTGACGGAACAGCACTCGCACCAGTTCGAGCGCGGCACGGACGGCCCGAAGGTCATCCTGGTCGGCGTGGACGGCTCGGACACCTCGATGCGGGCGACGGCGTACGCCGCGGGCCTGGCCCGCAGGCAGAAGGCGCTGCTCGCCATCGTGTACGTCCAGCCGGTCATGGCGGCCGGTGCGGCGCTCGGGGCGCCGGTCGCGGCGACGACCGACGCGATCGCCGAGAACCTGGTGACGGAGATCCGGGAGGCCACCGAGCGGCTGAAGGGGATATTCGAGCTGCGCTGGGAGTTTCACACCTTCCGTGGCGATCCCTACAACGGCCTGGTCAAGGCGGCGGACGAGCTGAAGGCGGACGCGGTCGTGGTGGGTGCCTCCGAGCAGGCCGGTCACCGCTTCGTCGGCTCGGTGGCGATCAAACTGGTCAAAGCGGGACGCTGGCCGGTGACCGTGGTGCCGTAGGGGCATGCGTGGCGTCTTCCTCCGAGGGCGTTGCTGAGCCATCATGATCCGCGGTCAGCCGGTTGCCGATCGCGAAGAGGTGAGGCGCATGGCCAGGCTCCGAATGGGCGAGGGGATTCTCCGCCGCAAACCCATTGAGCACATCGAAGAGACGGAAGTCGTCGAGGGCACCCAGCTCGAACGGTCCCTCGGCCTGTGGCAACTGACCGCGATCGGCGTCGGCGGCATCATCGGCGCGGGCATCTTCACCCTCGCGGGCACGGTGGCCAACGGCACGGCGGGGCCAGCGGTGCTCGTCTCGTTCCTCATCGCGGGCGTCGCGAGCGCGGCGGCGGCACTGTCGTACGCCGAGTTCGCCAGCCTCATTCCGAAGGCGGGTTCCGCCTACACGTACGGCTACGCGGTGCTCGGCGAGCTCGCGGGCTGGTTCATCGGCTGGGACCTGCTGCTGGAGTACACGGCGATCGTGGCGGTGGTCGCGATCGGCATCTCGGGCTACTTCGGCTTCCTGATCGGCGAGCTGGGCGCCGACCTGCCCGCGTGGATGCTGGGCGCGCCCGGGACGGGCGAGGGGCACCGGGTCGACCTGTTCGCCGCGCTGCTGTGCCTGCTCATCGCGTATCTGCTGAACCTCGGCATCCGCAGCGCGGCCCGCTTCGAGACGGCGGTGGTCGCCCTGAAGGTGCTGGTCGTGCTGCTGGTCATCGGGGTGGGCGCGTTCCACATCACCGGGGCCAACTACGACCCGTTCTTCCCGTACGGCATCGGCGGCGCGTTCACCGGCGCGGCGACCGTGTTCTTCGCGGTCTTCGGGTACGACGCGATGTCGACGGCGGCCGAGGAGTCGAAGGACGCGCAGCGGCACATGCCGAAGGCGATCATCTACTCGCTGGCGATCTCGATGGTGCTGTACGTGGCGGCCTGTCTGGTGCTGACCGGCATGCAGAACTACACGGAGATCGACCCAGAGAGCGGCTTCTCGACGGCGTTCCAGTCGGTGGGGCTGACCGGGCTGGCGAACGTGATCGCGGCGGGTGCGATCATCGGCATCCTCACGGTGATGTTCACGTTCATGCTGGGCTGCACCCGGGTGTGGTTCGCCATGTCCCGGGACGGGCTGCTGCCGACGTGGTTCGCGAAGACGCACCCCACGCGGCACGTGCCGACCCGCGTGACATGGATCGTCGGGGTGGCGTCGGCCGCGATCGCCGGGTTCCTGCCCATCGGCGAGGCGGCCGAGCTGACCAACATCGGCATCCTGCTGGCGTTCGCGGTGGTGTGCACCGCGGTGATCGTGCTGCGCTACCGGCACCCGGAGCTGCCGCGCACCTTCCGTACGCCGTGGATGCCGTGGGTGCCGGCGGTGGGGGTCGTCTTCTCGATCTGGCTGATCACGTTCCTGGCGTGGCAGACCTGGGCGCGGTTCGCCGTGTGGTTCGCGCTCGGACTGGTGATCTACTTCGGGTACTCGTACCGGAAGTCGGAACTGGCGGGCCGTTAGAGGGTGCGCAGGAAGTCGGCGAGGATCTCGTTGAAGACGTCGGGCCGCTCCATGTTCGGGTAGTGCGCGGCGTCTTCGACGGTGACGGAACGGCCGTCGGGGACGGTGCGCGCGAGTCGTTCGGCCTCGGCGATCAGTTCGGCGGAGTCCAGGGTCCCGTTCACGGCGAGCAGCGGTACGTCGATCTTCGGCACGCGGGGCCACGTGTCGGTGAGGGGGACGTGCCAGTTCCGCTCACCGGCCGTGTGCTTGGAGATGGTGCCGAGGGCCATCTCCCGCAGCCGCCGCAGGATGTCCGGGTCCACCTCGTCGACCGTGCGGTGCGGTCCGGCCGCGGTCCGCATGAACGCCGCCAGCCAGGCGTCGATGTCCCCGGCGCCCAGGGCCCGGGCGAACTCGGCCTCGATCTCGCGCCCCCACGGTTCGGTGTACGTGAACTCACTGGTCGCGGCTCCGCAGACGACGACCGCCCGGACCAGCTCCGGGTACTCCAGCGCGGTGTCCGTGGCGATGCCCCCACCCATCGAGACGCCGACGAGGACGGCCGGGCCCGCGTCGAGGTGACGCAGCAGCGCGGCCAGGTCGTCGGCCCAGCGGAACGGTCTGCTCGCGTTGGCGGAGGCACCGTGGCCACGTACGTCGGGGGCGATCACCCGGTGGCCGGCGGCGAAGGCCGGCGTCTGGGCGTCGAAGACGCGGCGGTCGGCGTACCCGGAGTGGAGCAGGACCAACAGGTCGCCGCTGCCCGTGTCGTGGTAGGCGAGATCGCCGTCAGCAGATGCGAAGTACCTCAGTTCCGTAGCAGTCGTCATGACAACCAAGGTGTCATCTCTGGGGCAGTTTGACAACCGAGGTGCCATGATGGCCTCGTGAACGACATCGACAAACCGCTCCCTCCCGACGAACTCGCTCACCGCCTCACCGCGGTGTTCGACCTGATGGGCCCGCTGTACCGGCGCGTGCAGCGCAAGGTGGAGCAGGGCGAGGCCGTCGAAGGGCTGTCCGTGGGGGTACGGGCCGTCCTGGACCTGCTGGGCAAACAGGGGCCCATGACCGTGCCGCAGATGGGCCGGGCCCAGGCGCTGAGCCGGCAGTTCGTGCAGCGGATGGTCAACGACGCCGCGGCGCGCGGGCTGGTGGAGAGCGTCCCCAACCCGGCGCACCAGCGCTCGCCCCTGATCCGGCTCACGGACGACGGCCGCGCGGCGATCACCGCCGTCCTCGCCCGCGAGCACGGCATCCTGCGGGAGGTCGGCGGCGATCTGACGGACGCCGAGGTGACGGCGTGCCTGCGGGTGCTCGGCGAGATGCTGAAGCTGTTCGATCACGTCGACGTGAACTGACCGGCTACTCCCCCATCACCAGCCCGTCCTGCGCCGCACCCCGGCTGAGCACGACCTGCTGGATGCGGTCGCGCGCGGCGGCGACGTCGGCGCCCTGGGCGAGGGAGGCGTTGATGTTGACCACCCGGCCTGCGTCGATGTCGTACAGCTGCGGAATGAACTCGGCCTTCGTCACCTGCCAGCGCTGCCCGGGCCGGGCGGGCGGGGTGAAG
The DNA here is from genome assembly GCF_046267975.1 of Streptomyces flavusporus. Taxonomy (NCBI): domain Bacteria; kingdom Bacillati; phylum Actinomycetota; class Actinomycetes; order Kitasatosporales; family Streptomycetaceae; genus Streptomyces; species Streptomyces flavusporus. The sequence goes on from NZ_CP176503.1 coordinate 990,551, forward strand.
GTGAAGCGGCCGATGGTGGACTGGGTGCCCCGGGGGTCCGGGACGCCCTGGCGGTCGGGCATCTGGCCGGTGACCTGGTCACCCATCCCGTAGACCACCCAGGTGCCGTTGACCTTCTCGTACGCCTGCGGGACATGGGCGTGGGTACCGAGGATCAGGTCGATGTCGGGGCGGCCGCGGGTCTTGGCGGCGGTGAGGGTCTCCGCCAGGCTCAGCTGCCGCCGGTCCGGTTCGTCCTGCCACTCGGTGCCCCAGTGCAGGGACACGACGACCACATCGGCGCCGGCCTGCCGGGCTGCCCGGGCATCGGCGAGGACCCGGCCCTCGTCGATCTGGTTGACTGCCCAGGGCCGCCCCGGGAGCGGGTGACCGTTGGTGCCGTTGGTGTAGGCGAGGTGGGCGACCATCGCCCGGCCCGCGGGCAGGATCGTGACCGTGCGCGCCTCGGCCTCGGTACGCGCCGCCCCGGCGTGCCGGACCCCGGCCTGGTCGAGGGCGTCCAGGGTGCGCCCGATGGCCTCGGCGCTGTCGGCGGTGCCGCGTGTGGCGGCGGTGGAGCAGCCGTCGTAGCCGGTCGCGGCGAGCCCTCCGGCGATCTCCGGCGGAAACGTGCCCGGCCGACCGGTGTGGGCGCCTCCCACGCCGTACACGGCCTCCATGTGACACAGCGCCAGGTCCGCCCGGGAGACGACCGGCTCCACCCCGGACAGCATGGGCCGGAAGTCGTGGCCGACCCCGCCCCCGTCGAAGCGCGCCCGGTCGAGGACGGACGCGTGCGGGAGGACGTCGCCGGACGCGACGAGGGTGAATGCGCTGGAGTCGGCGGAGGCCGGGCTGCCGGCCCGGCCGGAGGACTTCTCGTTCTGGGCCTGGCAGGTGGCGCCCGCGGCGAGAAGGGCCGTCAGGGCCAGGGCCACCTGTCGTCTGCGTGCGATGCGTACGATCATCAACTCACCCCAGTGCGGTCACATTTACGGACTAATAAGTACGAAGTTGAACACAGCGCCAAACAGCCCCAGGGCTCCCTTTAACCCGTCCGGTGTGCGCGACCGGCGGTTGCGGACCGTTCGTCGTACCGTTCGCCGACGCGTTCGACCGTCCGCCGCACCAGCGTGTGCGCGCCCTGTCCCGAAAACGCACCCTGCGATCCCATACGCGCATGACGGCCGGAACCACCATCACCAACGGGACGACCGCCGAGCACGAGCTCGCCGCGCTGCAGCGGGAGCACGGCCGACCGCTCTTCGCGCTGCTGCTCCGGCTGTGTGACGGCGACCGGCAGCGCGCCGAGGACCTCGTCCAGGAGACCCTGGTACGCGCCTGGCAGCACCCCGAGGCGCTGCGCGCCGATGCCTTCGAGTCCGTACTGCCCTGGCTGCTGACCGTGGGCCGACGGCTCGCGATCGACGCGCAGCGGGCCCGGCAGGCGCGTCCGCCGGAGGTCGGCGACGCCGTCCTGGAGAGCGCGCGGGTGATCGCCGACCACGCCGAGCGGTCGGCCGCGACCGTCGACGTACGCGAGGCTGTGAAGACACTCACTCCGGAGCACCGTGAAGTCCTGGTGCTCGTGTACTTCCAGGGGGCCAGTGTGGCGGAAGCGGCGGCAACCCTGGGAATCCCGCCCGGTACCGTGAAGTCCCGCGCGTACTACGCGCTGCGCGCCCTGCGCCGGGTGCTTCCGGGATACGCGACCGACCTGCGGTGAAACCGACTGCCGAGTCAAACCTCCGTAAAGCGCCTTGCTGAGGACCCCGGTTGAGTAATCGGCTGTCCTCATCCGTGTTCCGGATGGGGCCGCGGGCCACAGACCCGGGGTCGGCGACGCGCACGCACCGGAGGAAGGCAGGAAGGGATGCAGCACAGAGGTCACCAGAGTACGGACGGCACCGGTGGCGGTGAACTGACCGTCCCCATGGCCTGGTTGTACGCCGAGTACATCGCCGACGAACTGCTGCGGACCGGCGATCTCATGCCGCCGACGTCCTTCGAGTTCCGCGCCGGGCGGGACGCCCTGGCGCTGACCATCTTCCTGTCCGACACCGAGGGCGAGCTCTCCGGCATCCGGGTCGTCTCCCAGCTGGAGACCTGGCTGTCGCTGACGGCGTACGACCAGCCGTGGGAGGACTGGGTGCGCGAGCGCATGGCCGAACTCACCGCCGAGGCGGCCCGGGCGGGTGGCCCCGCGCCGGATCTGGAACTGGCTCAGGAGGCCTGGCGCTGGCTGCAGGAGACCGAGCTGCTCGCCCCCGACCTGAACGCGGTCCCGGGCGGCGGTGCCGTGGTGGGCGAGGACGACGGGCCGAAGGTGTGGACGCCGGCGTGGCAGCTGGGGCTGCCGCTGGGGCACCTCGCCATCCATCTCTTCTAGATTCCTCTGGATTCTTCGGAATCCAGAGCAATCCTCGGGCCGGGCCGCTCCGAATTCCTTGGTTGCGATTCTGTACGGGGCTTGAGTGATTCGGCGGCTTGGTGCGTACCGGTGGGAGCAAGGAGTAACCCCACCCACACCCACCGGCACGAGGATCACGAGGATTCGGCATGAGGTCCCTGGAGAGGCATCGCGACGTCGGCGCGTACGCGCTCGGCGTGCTGGACGAGGCGGACGCCTTCCGTTTCGAGGACCACCTCATGGAGTGCCCTCGATGCACCGCGCACGTCACCGAATTCGGGCCCACCGCACGGCAGTTGATGCTCTACCGGCGCGCGACGCCACGCTCGGTGCACCCCATGGCCGGACCCGGCCCCCGGCTACTGGACCGGCTTCTCGGCGAGGTCGCGGCGCGGCACCGGGCCGGGCGTCGACGGCTGCTGTTCGCCGTGGCCGCCGCGGTGGTGTGCGCCGTGGCCGGGCCCGGGATCGCGATCGTGACCGAGGGCGGCGACCGGGCGGTGCGCGTGTCGGCGACCGACGAGCGCACCGGGGTGTGGGCACAGGTAACGACCGAGAACGAGGTCTGGGGCAGCCAGGTGGTGGTGGAGGTCAAGGATGCGGCCGGCCCCCGGGCCTGCCGGCTGGTCGCCATCGGCCATGACGGCTCGGAGGAGACGGTGACCAACTGGACCGCGCCCCACCATGACGCCCGCCCGAACACGCTGCAGGGCGCGGCGGCCCTGCACCCCGACCAGATCGCGCGGTACGAGGTGCGCACGAAGGCTGGGGAGCGGCTGGTGACGGTCGACTCGCGCTAGGCGCTCCGCTGGAGGTGCCGCGATGTGCCGTCGGGCGTCTGCGGCACCATCGTGGCTGGTCGCGCCCACGCGGCGGAGCCGCATGTCGATACAGCCCCGCGCCCCTGGGGCGCTACCCAACCGGAGCGGCGGCTGATCCAGGCCCGTCACTTGAGCAGGCGGGACATCCTGCGGTCTGCCAGTGGCTTGCCGCCCGTCTGGCAAGTGGGGCAGTACTGGAGCGAGGAGTCGCTGAAGGAGACCTCCCGGATCGTGTCGCCGCACACCGGGCAGGGCTCGCCGGTCCGGCCGTGGACGCGCAGGCCGCTCTTCTTCTCGGCCTTGAGGCGTCCGGCCGCCAGGCCCCGGGAGCGTTCGACGGCTTCCGTGAGCGTCGTGCGCAGGGCCTCGTACAGTCTTCGGATCTCCTCGGGTGTCAGGGAGGCGGCGAGCTTGAACGGGGACATCTTCGCGGCGTGCAGGATCTCGTCGCTGTAGGCGTTGCCGACGCCGGCGATGAGGCTCTGATCGCGCAGGGCGCCCTTGAGCTGTCGGCGTTCGCCCTCCAGCAGCGCGGTGAACCGGGCCTCGTCGAAGTCGTCGGCGAGCGGGTCCGGGCCCAGCCGGGCCACGCCGGGCACCTCCTGCGGGTCCCGGACGACGTACACCGCGAGCCGTTTCTGGGTGCCGGCCTCGGTCAGGTCGAAGCCGGCACCGGTCTCCAGCGCGACGCGCAGTGCCAGTGGGCCCTTGCCGGGGCGGGGCGGGCCGTCCGGGAGGCGGTCCTTCCAGTGGAGCCAGCCCGCGCGGGCGAGGTGGGTCACGAAGTGCGGGCCGCCGTCCGTCTCGCAGTCGAGGAACTTGCCGTACCGGTGCACGGCGGCGACCTCGTGGCCCTCGACGGCGGCGAGGGGCGGGTCGTACGTCTTGAGCACACTGATCGCGACCGGCAGCACGCGCACGATCTCGTGACCCACGAGGTTGTCGGTCAGGAAGTCCTTGAGCGCTTCGACCTCGGGCAGTTCCGGCATACGTCCAGAGTGCCATCCGGGACCGACAGTGCCAGGGGATTCAGCGACGTCCCGGCACCACGAACTCGGCCCACACGCACTTGCCGCCGCCACGCGCCTCCACGCCCCACACGTCGGTGAGCACCTCGACGAGGAGCAGGCCGCGTCCGGAGACGCAGGAGTGGGTCGCCTCACGGCGGCGCGGCAGGGCGCTGGAGGAGTCCTCGACCTCGACGCGCAGTCGGCGGTCGGCGCCGGACAGGACCCGCAGGGTGACGATCGCGGCGCCCTCGGTGTGCATCAGGGCGTTGGTGATCAGCTCGTCGGCGACGAGTTCGACCTCGTCGGAGCGGTCGGCGGCACCCCAGGCGCCGACCGCGGCGCGGATCATGTGCCGGGCCTCGGTGAGGGCCACCGGGTCGCCGGGGGCCACGTGCTGCTGGAGCCGGCCGCCGGTCTGGGGGGCGTCAAGGCCGCGGCGGCGCAGCAGGAGCAGCGCGACGTCGTCCTCGCCGCCGCGTTCCTCGGCCACGTCGATGAGCAGGTCGGCGAGTTTCCACACGTCCTGGGGGCCGGAGGCGACCAGCGCGGTGAGGGCCTGCACGCCGTCGTCGAGGTCGGCGCCGGGCTCTTCGACCAGGCCGTCGGTGCAGAGCAGCAGGGTGTGGCCGGGGTCGAGCTCGACGGTGCCGACGGGGTACTCGAGGCGCCCGAATTCGGCGGACAGGCCGAGCGGCAGGCCGCCCACGACGGGCACGCGGCGACAGCCGCCGTCCGGAGCCCGGATCAGCGGGTCGATATGGCCGGCCCGGACCACCTGGACCACGCCGGTGGCCAGGTCGGCCTCCGCGTACAGGCAGGTCGCGAAGCGGTCGGTGTCCAGTTCGTGGAGGAAGACGGAGGCACGGGCCATCACCGTGGCGGGCGTGTGCCCCTCTGCGGCGTAGGCGCGCAGGACGATGCGCAGCTGGCCCATGACGGCGGCGGCGTGTGTGTCGTGGCCCTGGACATCGCCGATGACAGCGCCGACCCGGCCGCCGGGGAGCGGGATCAGGTCGTACCAGTCGCCGCCGATGTCCCGGCCGAGGGAGCCCCCGGCACCACCGGCCCGGTAGCGGACCGCGACGTCGGCGCCCCGCACGCTGGGGATGGTGCGCGGCAGCATGGCCTGCTGGAGACCGCTGGCCAGGTCCTTCTCCTGCTCGTAGAACATCGCCCGTTGCAGGCTCTGCGCGATGCTGCTGCCGAGCGCGACCAGGATGTTGCGTTCCTCGGGGGTGAAGCCGCGGCGGTCGTTGTAGAGCAGGCCCATCGCGCCGATGGGCTGGGCCTGGACGATGAGCGGCAGATAGGCGGCCGAGGTGATGTTGAGGTCGGTGATGTGCGGCCACAGGATGGGGTAGCCCTCGGCGAACTCCTCCGGGGACTCGATGAAGCGGGGGCTGAGGGTGCGCACGGCCTCGCTCATCGGGTAGGGCTCGTCGATACGGGTGATCAGCGTGCCGGGCACGAAGCTGCCCTCGGGGCCCTCGGCGACCAGCCGGATGCGTCCGGCCTCCACCAGGCCCATGATCAGACTGGTCGCGCCGAGGTGGGTGACGCCGTGCGTGTCCTTGAGGACGTCGATGACGTCCTGGACGGTACGGGCGTGCGCAAGGGCGGCCGTGGTGAACTCCACGACGTCGGTCTGATCGCGCCGGGCGTGGTCCTGGCCGACGGGTTCGCGGCGCGCCGCGAACTCGCCGAGCTCCTGGGTGGCGTCCCGGACGATGCCGATGATCCGGCGCGGCCGGCCCGTCTCGTCGCGCCGGATGTAGCCCTGGGTGTGGGTCCAGCGCAGGGTGCCGTCGCGGCGGCGGAGGCGGAAGTAGGCGCCGTAGTTCTCGCTGCCGTCCTTGATGGCCTGGGCGACCAGGGTGTCGAGTCGTCGGCCTTCGCTGCGCGGGACCCGGATGCCCAGGGACTCCGGGCGGCCGTCGTATTCCTCGGGGCGCAGGTCGAAGACCTCGTGGGCCTGGGGGTCCATGTGGAACAGACCGGTGTCCAGGTCCCAGTCGAAGCTGCCCATCTGGTTGAGCGCCAGGATCGGGTCCGGGTGGGCGGGCCAGTCGTCCGGGAGAGACAGGGCGCTCGCTCCCCGATCAGCCATGCGCCCACTTTGCCAGGATTCGACCGATTCTTCGACCGGGTCAGCGGTCGAGGGCATCGGCCGGACCGCCGAAGATGTCTGCTTCACTCTCCTGTGATCACGTAAACGGAGAGGGCGGACGCAGAGAGTGACGAACCGGTCCGGGGGCAGACGTACCGGCGCCAGAATGGAAGAGAGGAGCGCATGCCCGTGGACTGGTTCACCGCACCCGACTACTGGCTGAGCCGGCTGGTCTTCCAGCGGGCTCTGGCCGGCGTGTACCTGGTCGCGTTCCTGACGGCGGCCCTGCAGTTCCGGGCGCTGATCGGTGCCCGCGGGATGCTGCCGGTGCCGCGGTTCGTCGAGTATGTGCCCTTCAAGCGGGCGCCGAGCATCTTCCAACTCCACTACTCCGACCGCTTCTTCGCGGTGTGCGCCTGGTCGGGCTGTGCGGTGTCGGCGGCGCTGCTGGCCGGCCTGGACTCGCTGCTGCCGTTGTGGGGCGGCATGCTGCTGTGGCTGGTGCCGTGGGCGCTGTATCTGTCGATCGTCAACGTCGGCCAGACCTGGTACGGGTTCGGATGGGAGTCCCTGTTGCTGGAGGTCGGCTTTCTCGCCGTGTTCCTCGGCAACGACGAGGTGGCGCCGCCGATCGTGGTGCTGTTCCTGCTGCGCTGGATCCTGTTCCGGGTGGAGTTCGGCGCGGGTCTGATCAAGCTGCGCGGGGACGCGTGCTGGCGGAAGCTGACGTGTCTGGACTACCACCACGAGACCCAGCCGATGCCGGGCCCGCTGAGCTGGTTCTTCCACCATCTGCCGCGCCCGCTGCACCGGGTGGAGGTGGCCGCCAACCATGTCACCCAGCTCGTGGTGCCTGTTCTGCTGTTCACCCCGCAGCCGGTCGCCACCGCCGCCGCCTCGCTGATGATCGTCACGCAGCTGTGGCTGGTTCTGTCGGGCAACTTCTCCTGGCTGAACTGGATCACTATCGTGCTGGCCCTGTCCGTGGTGCAGTTCCCGAGCGACCCGCCGGCGGTGCCCGACGCTCCCCTCTGGTACATGGTCGTGGTCCTCGCGGTCGCCGCGCTGATCGTGTTCCTCAGCTATCAGCCGGTCCGCAACATGATCTCCCGCCGCCAGATCATGAACCGCTCCTTCGACCCGCTGCACCTGGTGAACACCTACGGCGCGTTCGGCAGCGTCAGCCGGGTGCGGTACGAGGTGGTGATCGAGGGCACGGCCGACGCCGTACCGCACGAGGACTCCGACTGGCGGGAGTACGAGTTCAAGGGCAAGCCCGGTGATCCCCGGCACTGGCCGCGCCAGTTCGCGCCGTACCATCTGCGGCTGGACTGGATGATGTGGTTCGCCGCGCTGTCGCCCGCGTATGCCGGCTCGTGGTTCGGCGCGCTGGTGGAGCGGCTGCTGGTGAACGACCGGGACACGCTGAGGCTGCTGCGCCGCTCGCCCTTCCCGCCCGACGAGCCCCCGCGGTTCGTCCGCGCCCGTCTCTTCCGTTACCGCTACACCACCTGGCGGGAGCTGCGGGAGACGGGTGCGTGCTGGGAGCGGACGTACGTGCGGGAGTATCTGCCGCCGACCCGGCTGGCGGAGGTGGCTCAGAGGTCGTAGACGCGGGTGGCGGTGGTTTCGAAGACTTGTGTGCGATCGAACGGGCTGAGCAACTCCTCGGCCGTGGCGAGCACCTGACCGTACGACGCCGCCAGAGTGCACACCGGCCAGTCGGAGCCGAACATCAGCCGGTCCGGGCCGAAGGCGTCCAGCACCACGTCGGCGTACGGGCGCAGGTCGTCGACCGTCCAGGAGGCGACGTCCGCCTCGGTGACCATGCCGGAGAACTTGCAGACAGTGTTGGAGAGGGCGGCCAGAGAGCGGACGGCGGTCTCCCAGGGTTCTCGCTCGCCGGAGGCGATGGGCGGCTTGCCCAGGTGATCGAGGACGAAGGTGAGCTGCGGCAGCGCCTCGGCCGCCTTGACGCAGACCGACAGCTGGTTCGGCAGGACGACCAGATCGTAGACCAGCCCCGTGTCCGCGACGGCGGCCAGTCCGCGCCGTACCTCCGCACGCAGCAGCCACTCCGGGTCGGGCTCGCCCTGGACCTGGTGGCGGATGCCCTTCAGGTACTGCCCTCCGGGCAGCTCCCGCAACCGGGCCAGTTCCTCGGCGGCGTCCGGGCGGGTGAGGTCGGTCCAGCCGACGACACCGGCGATCAGCTCGTGCTCGGCGGCGAGGGCCAGGAACTCCGGGGTCTCCTCGGGCACAGTGACCGTCTGGACGAGGACCGTACGGTCGACTCCGGCCGCCCGTGCTTCGGGGGCCAGGTCGGCGATGGTGAAGTTCCGCCGGAGCGGCTGGAGGTCGGGACCGGTGATCCAGTCCTGGTCCCGGACGGAGAGGTCCCACACATGGTGATGGGCGTCCACGACCGTCACGGCAGCTCCCATACGACGGGCAGGCCGGCGTCCGCGCCTTCGCGGGAGTAGTCGTGCACCACGTCGAGCAGCTCGGCCATGCGGGCCTGCCAGGCCACGTTCACCGGCAGTTTCTCCAGCTCGGCGAGGAGCCGGCCGTAGTCCTCGCACTCCAGGACGTGGAAGAGGTCGGTGCCTCCCCCACGCTCGGCTTCGCTCGCGCGGGGGGACCCCCACCGCCAGATCGTCCAGGAGGAGGCACCGGCGGCCCGGATGGCGTCCGTGAGTTCCTTCGGGACCTCGCGGTGGGCGGCCTCGTACTCGGCGACACGGTCCGCGCGGACCTTGGTGTGCAGGGCGACTCTCATCACGATTCCTCGGCGGGGACGGGGGCGTCGGGCGGCAGGAGGCCGGTGTCGCGCAGCTCCTGCCAGAAGGCGGCGGGCACGGGGGCCGCGAACTGGTGGGCGCAGTCGACGACTTCGTGCGCCGAGCGAGCGCCGACGAGCACGCTCGCGACCGCCGGGTGGGCGGCGCAGAAGGCCAGGGCGGCGGCGCGCAGGGTGGTGCCGTGGCGGTCGGCGACGGACTTCAGGCGCAGCGCCCGGTGCAGCAACTCGGGCGACGCGGCGGCGTAGTTGTACGTCGCGCCCGGCTTCGGGTCCGCCAGGAGGCCGGAGTTGAAGGCGCCGCCGATCACGACGGAGGTGCCGCGTGCCTCGGCGGCGGGCAGCAGCTCGGTGAGCGCCCCCTGGTCGAGCAGCGTGTAGCGGCCGGCGCACAGCACCACGTCGACGTCGGTGTCGTGCACGAAGCGCGTGAGCATCTGCGCCTGGTTCATGCCGGCGCCGATCGCGCCGACGACGCCCTCCGAGCGAAGCTTCTCCAGCGCCGGGTAGCCCTCCCGGAAGGCCCATTCGGCGTGGTCGTCGGGGTCGTGGAGGTAGACGATGTCGACGCGGTCGAGGCCGAGCCGTTCCAGGCTGGCCTCGAGGGTGCGTCGTATGCCGTCCTCGCTGAAGTCCCAGACGCGGCGGTGCGTGGCGGGGACGGCGAAGCCGTTGCCGAGGTCGTCGCCGTCTCCGTCAGACGGCTCCAGGCGGCGGCCCACCTTTGTCGAGATCGTGTACTGCGCGCGGGGGCGTCCGCGCAGGGCCGCGCCCAGGCGGCGTTCCGACAGGCCGAGGCCGTAGTGCGGCGCGGTGTCGAAGTAGCGGATGCCGCGCTGCCAGGCGGCGTCCACCGCCTCGTACGCCTGCTGCTCGCCGACCTCGGTGTAGAGGTTGCCGATGGTCCCGGCGCCGAAGGCCAGTTCGCTGACCTGGACGGCGCTGCCGCCGAGCCGCTTCACCGGCCCACCGGCCGCAGGCGCAGGCCCTGCATGCCGCCGTCGACGGCGAGGGCGGTGCCGGTCGTGGCCCCGGAGAGGGGGCTCGCCAAGTAAGCGATGGCGCCCGCGACTTCGGCGGCCGAGACGAGGCGGCCCGTGGGCTGGCGGGCCTCCAGGGCGGCGCGTTCGGCGGCCGGGTCGTCGGCGGCGTCGAGCAGGCGGCCGACCCAGGGGGTGTCCGCCGTGCCGGGGTTGACGCAGTTGACGCGGATGCCCTCGCGGACGTGGTCGGCGGCCATGGCGAGGGTGAGCGAGTACACGGCGCCCTTGGTCGCGCTGTACAGCGCCCGCTGCGGGAGTCCCGCCGTGGCCGCGATGGAGCAGGTGTTGACGATCGCCGCGTGCGCGGACCGGCGCAGATGCGGCAGCGCGGCGCGGGCCACCCGCACCATGCCGACGACGTTGACGTCGAGGACCCGGTGCCACTCGGCGTCGTCGTTGTCCTCGACGGTCCCCTGGGCGCCGATGCCGGCGTTGTTGATCACTACGTCCAGTCCGCCGAGGTCGGCCACGGCGGCCGCCACGGCCTCGCGTACGGAGGCGTCGTCGGTGACGTCGGCGCGGAAGGCGAGCAGCGGCTTCTCCACCGACGACGGGTCCAGGTCGAGCACGGCGACCTGGGCGCCGCGCTCGGCCAGGAGTTCCGCGGTGGCCCGGCCGATGCCGGAGGCGCCGCCCGTCACCAGGGCCTTGAGGCCCTCGAAGTCGCTCATGCGGCCTGGCCCTTCTTCTGCGTCTCGAGGTCGGCGGCCCAGAAGGTACCGCCGGGGAACGTGTACCGCGCGATCGACTCGGGCCGCATGGCAGCCGAGAAGCCCGGCGCGATGGGTGCCGTGTAGTGACCTTCCCTGATCACCACCGGATCGAGGAAGTGGTCGTGCAGATGGTCGACGTACTCGATGACCCGGTCTTCGGTGGTGCCGGTGACCGCCACATAGTCGAACATCGACAGGTGCTGGACGAGTTCGCACAGCCCGACGCCGCCCGCGTGCGGGCACACCGGCACGCCGAACTTGGCGGCGAGCAGCAGGATCGCGAGGTTCTCGTTGACGCCGCCGACACGGGCCGCGTCGATCTGCAGGACGTCGAGGGCGCCGGCCTGGAGGAGTTGCTTGAAGACGACCCTGTTCTGCACGTGCTCTCCGGTGGCCACCTTCACCGGGGCGACGGCCTTGCGGATCGCCGCGTGGCCGAGGACGTCGTCGGGGCTGGTGGGCTCCTCGATCCAGTACGGGTCGAACTCGGCGAGCGCCTTGGTCCAGCGGATCGCCTCGTCGACGTCCCAGCGCTGGTTGGCGTCGATCGCCATGCGGATGTCCGGCCCGACGACCGAACGGGCGACACGGCAGCGCCGTACGTCGTCCTCCAAATCCGCGCCGACCTTCAGCTTGATCTGCCGGAAGCCGTCGGCGACGGCCTCGGCGGCGAGGCGGGTGAGTTTGTCGTCGTCGTAGCCGAGCCAGCCGGCGGAGGTGGTGTAGGCGGGGTATCCGCGCTCCAGGAGCCGGGCTGTGCGCTCCTCCAAACCCTCCCGGCCCCGGCGCAGGATCTGCAGCGCCTCCTCCGGGGTGAGCGCGTCGGTGATGTACCGGAAGTCGATCTGGCGGACGATCCACTCGGGGTCGGCGTCGGCGAGCAGACGCCACAGGGGCTTCTCGGCCCGCTTGGCTGCGAGGTCCCACACGCCGTTCATGACCGCGCCGATCGCCATGTGCATCACGCCCTTCTCGGGACCGAGCCAGCGCAGCTGGCTGTCGCCGATCAGGTCGCGGTTCAGGGTCCTCGGATCGGCGCACAGCTCGCCGACGGACCGGCCGACGACATGCCCGCGCAGCGCCTCGATCGCGGCGACCTGGACCTCGTTGCCACGCCCGATGGTGAAGGTGAATCCGTGCCCCTCCAGCCCGTCCCCGGCGTCGGTGCGCAGTACGACGTACGCGGCCGAGTAGTCGGGGTCCGGGTTCATCGCGTCGGAGCCGTCGAGCTCGCGCGAGGTGGGGAAGCGGATGTCGTAGGTGTCGACCGCGATGATGCGGGCGGAGCTCGGGGACACAGAGGGCCTTTCGGTCGGTGGCAGTCAGGCGCGGGGTCAGTCCTGCGCGCGGCCCGTCGTCACGCGGGCGATCATGAGGGCGACCAGGATGATTCCGCCGTAGATGGCCTGGATCCAGAAGGACGGGACCTGGGCGAGGGTGAGCAGGTTCTGGACGACGCCGAGGAGGAGTACGCCGGTCAGGGCGCCGAACATGGTGCCCTTGCCGCCGTCCAGGCTGATGCCGCCGATCACCGCGGCCGCGAACACGGTGAAGATCATGTTGTTGCCCTGGTTGGCGCTGATCGCCCCGACGTAGCCGGTCTGGATGATCCCGCCGACGGCCGCGAGGGTGCCCGCGACGACGAACACGCCGAGCATCACACGCTCGACCCGGATGCCTGCCGCGCGGGCGGCGTCCGCGTTCCCGCCGATGGCGTACAGGGCTCGTCCGATGCGGTGGTACTTGAGCACGAACCCGGCGATCGCGAAGGCGGCCGCCGCGAGCCACACCGACATCGGGATGGTCAGGAAGGTGGTGGTGGCGAGGGAGTAGAAGCTGTCGGGCATCCCGAACAGCGTCTTGCCCTTGGTCGCCCCGACCAGCAGACCACGCAGGACGATCAGCATCGCCAGCGTCACGATGAACGCGTTGAGCTTGAACTTCACGACCAGGATGCCGTTGAAGGCACCGACGGCCGCTCCCACGACGACGATCGCCAACAGGGCGAGGGCGGCGGGGAGTTCGGTACCCCAGCCGGACTGCGCGGCGGGCAGGACGAGGAGCGCTCCGACGGCGGGTGCGATGCCGACCACCGACTCCAGGGACAGGTCGAACTTGCCGGTGATGAGGACGAGCGACTCGGCCAGCACGACCATCGCCAGCGCGGCGGAGGCGCCCAGGATCGAGATCAGGTTGCGCTCGGTGAGGAACGAGTCGTTGACCAGCGCGCCGAGCACCAGGAGGAGCAACAAGGCCGGCACCAGGGCGAGTTCGCGTGCGCGGCGGAGCAGGACCGTCCTGGCCGCACGGGGATCGGGGACCTTGACGGGCGTAACCGGTGGGGCCTTGGTGTCAGCCATGGTCCACTCCTTCGATGGAGGCGATCAGCTCGTGGTCGCGCCAGCCCGCCGGGTGCTCGGCGACGACACGGCCGTGGAACAGGACGAGGACGCGGTCGCAGCGGCGCAGGTCATCGAGTTCGTCGGAGACGACGAGTACGGCGGTGCCGTCCTCGCGGGCGCTGTCCATGCGGGCGAGCAGGGACTCCTTGGACTTCACGTCGACGCCCGCGGTGGGGTTGATCAGCACGAGCAGACGGGGGTCGGAGGCGAGGGCGCGGGCCATCACGACCTTCTGCGCGTTGCCGCCGGACAGGTCGGAGACGGGCTGGTCCGGGCCCTCGGTGTGGATGTCGAGGCGTTCGATGAGGGCGGTGGCGAAGCCGCGCTTGCGTTCGGTGCCGACGAAGCCGAAGCGGCCGAGCCGGTCGAGGACGCTCATGGTGGCGTTGTCACCGATGGTCATGCCGGCGACCAGGCCCTGGTCGTGCCGGTCGCGGGGCACGCAGGCGACGCCCGCCTTGAGGGCGGCCTGCACATCGCCGAACGGGAGTCTCTGATCGCCCAGTTGAGCGGTCCCGCTCGTGGGTGTGTGCAGTCCCGCGAAGGACTCGGCGAGCTCCACCTTGCCGCTGCCGCTGATCCCGGCGAGTCCGACGACCTCGCCGCGGCGGACGGTGAGGTCGATGTTCTCGTACGACGGTGAGGTGAGCCCGCGCGCTTCGAGGAGAACGGGCGCGTCGTGGTCGACGTCCCTGGGGTCCACGGCCTGTTCGGCGATGGTCTCGATGGACTCGCCCGCCATGGCCTCGACCAGGGCCCGGCGCGGGAGTTCGGCGACCGGTGCCGTCGTGATCCAGCGGGCGTCGCGCAGGACCGTGACGGTCTGGCAGACCTCGTACACCTCCTGGAGGTGGTGCGAGATGAACAGGAAGGTGACGCCGGAGTCCTGGAGCGCCCGCATGCGGGTGAAGAGCCGCTCGATCTCACGGTTGTCGAGCTGGGCGGTGGGCTCATCAAGGATGATGAAGCGGGCGCCGAAGCTCAACGCCCTCGCGATCTCGACCATTTGGCGGTCCTCGACCTCGAGGTCGGCGGTGCGGGCCTCGGGGTCGACGTGCACGTCCCAGGTGTCGAGGAGCTGGGCGGCCTCGGCGCGCAGCTTGCGCCAGCTGATGAAGCCGCGTTGGAGGGGCTGGCGGTTGATGAACAGGTTCTCGGCGACCGTCAGCTCGGGGACGACCGTGGGCTTCTGGTACACGCAGGCGACCTTGCGGCGCCAGGCGTCGCGGTCGGCCAGCGGGGGCGCGGGGTCACCGTCGAAGCGGACCTCGCCCTCGTCGGCCGCCTGGAGGCCGGTGAGGATGTTGACCAGGGTCGACTTGCCGGCGCCGTTGCGGCCGACGAGGGCATGGGACTCGCCGGGGAGGACGGTGAGCCGGGCGTCGGCGAGGGCGATGGTGGGGCCGTAGCGCTTGACGATGTCCCGCGCCTCGACGATGGGTGTGATCACGGCCGTACTCATTTGACCGTGTTGCCCCAGAGCTCGGGGTCGTCGACGTTGTCCTTGGTGACCAGCGGGGCGGGCAGCTGGTCCTCCAGGATGCCGCTGGGCAGCTTGACGATGGTCGAGTCGTGGTCGGTGGGACCGGGCTCGAACGTCTTCCCCTCCATCGCCGCCTTGATGTAGTACATGCCGTACTTGGCGTACAGGTCGGCGGGCTGGGAGACGGTCGCGTCGATCTCGCCCTTGCGGATGGCGTCGTACTCCTGCGGGATGCCGTCGTTGGAGACGATCGTGATGTGACCGGCCTGCCCGGCCTTCTTCAGCATGCCCTTCGACTTCAGGGTCTGGAGGGTCGGCGCGAGGTAGACGCCGCCCGCCTGCATGTAGATGCCCTTGATGTCGGGGTTGGCGTTGAGGAGGGTGTCCAGCTTGGAGGCCGCGGTGTCGGACTCCCACTTGGCCGGGATCTCCAGGACCTTGAGCTTGGGGAAGTTCTTCTTCACGCAGGCACGGAAGGCCTCGGAGCGGTCGCGGCCGTTGACGGAGGCGAGGTCGCCCATGATCTGCACGACCTTGCCGGACGGGATCTGCTCGCCGAGGTACTGGCAGGCCTTCTCGCCGTACGCCACGTTGTTGGCGCGCACCACCATCGCGACCTTGCCCTTGTCCGGCGCCACGTCGACGGCGACGACCGGCACGCCCTTGCGTTCCGCCTGGTCGAGGCCGGCCTCGATGGCGGCGCTGTCCAGCGGGGCCACGACCAAGCCCTTCACGCCCTGGTTGAGTTGGTTGTTGATGTCGGTGATCTGCTGTGAGGGGTCGCTGTTGGAGTTGACCGTCTTCAGTGCGTCGACGCCTTCGGAGTCCGCCATCTTCGGCACATAGTCGTTGTACGACTGCCAGAACGGCGAGGTCAGCAGGGGCAGGATGACTCCCACCTTGCCGGTACCGCCGCCTCCTCCGGCGCTGGAGGCGCCGGTGTCCTTGGTGCTGCCGCACGCGGCGAGCACGAGCGAGGCGCCGGCGACCGCGGCCACCGCCTTGACCATCCGTGACCTGTTCTGCTTCCGCGCTGTTGTGCCGGGCATCTGGCGGCTCCTCGTTGAGCGTGTTCGAGCAGATGCCCGCATATTTATCAGACCACTTTGCCGGTACAACACCCTGCGGAGGCAGATTCTCGCTGTTTCCGGCCGTAGTGGTCCGACCAACCTGGTGATTACACTGCCGCTCACCAGGCGCCCTCAGGCGCCTCGGGCGATGGGAGGAATGGCGTGGACGAGACAGCCCCGCAGAAGGGCACCGTGACGCAGCGCGCCATCGAGCGGATCAAGGCGATGATCGCCGAGGGGCGGCTGGAGCCCGGCCAGCGGCTGCCGACCGAGCGCGATCTGGCGGCCCAGCTCGGCATCTCCCGCAGCTCGATGCGCGAGGCGATCCGCGCGCTGACGGTGCTGGGGGTGCTGGAGGCCCGGCACGGCTCCGGCATCTACGTCACGCAACTGGAGGCCGGCGACCTGCTGGAGACGTTCGGTGTGGTGGCCGACCTGTCCCGCGGTTCACGTCTGGTGGAGCTGCTGGAGGTGCGCCGCATCCTGGAGTCGACGGCGACAGCCCTGGCGGCGGCGCGCATCACACCGGACCGGCTGGCGGAGGTCGAGAAGCACCTGACGGCGATGAACGCCACGGACGACCCCGAGGAGATCCTCGCCCACGACCTGGCCTTCCACCGCGAGATCGCGGTGGCCGCCGGCAACGAGACCATGGCCGCGATCCTGGAGGGCCTGTCCTCCCGCACCTTCCGCGCCCGCGTCTGGCGCGGCTACCAGGAACAGGGCGCCTTCGCCCGCACCCGCCGCGAGCATGCCGCGATCCACCGCGCCCTGGTCGCCCGCGACCCGGAGGCGGCGAGGGCGGCGGCCGCCGCGCACGTGGGAGAAGTGGAGGAGTGGCTGCGGGACCGACTCGCGCGGTGAGCCGGTCCCGCGAGGGACGTCAGGCCCGCTTCAGCCGCAGGGTCATCAACTCGAAGGGGCGCAGTCGTACGGTGATCCCGTTGCCGTCCCGTGCGGGGGCGGCCGTCTCCGGCAGCGGGCGTTCCAGCAGGTCGGTGACCGTGACCCCGGTGACCTGGAAGCCCGCGGTGAGCGTGGCCCGGGCCCGGCCGCCGTGGGCCTCGTGGAAGCGGACGACCACGTCGCCGCTGCCGTCGTCGGCCAGCTTGACCGCGGTGACGACCACCGCCTCCTGATCGACCGCGACCAGCGGCGCGACCTCCCCCGCGCCGGTGACCCACCGCTCCGGCAGGTTCAGCCGCCAGCCCTCACGGACCGCGTCGCCGATGCCGGCACCCGGGACGAGGGCGTGCCGGAAGCGGTGGACGCCCTGGTCGGTCTCGGGGTCGGGGAAGCGCGGGGCGCGCAGCAGGGAGACGCGGACGGTGGTGGTCGTGCCTCCGTCGCCGTCGGTGCGGACGGTGCGGGTCACGTCGTGGCCGTACGTCGAGTCGTTGACGATCGCCACACCCCAGCCGGGCTCCTCCAGGTGGACGAAGCGGTGGTTGCAGGCCTCGAACTTTGCCGCCTCCCATGAGGTGTTGGTGTGGGTGGGCCGGTGGAAGTGCCCGAACTGGGTTTCCGACGCGTACCGTTCGGCGTGCACGTCGAGCGGGAAGGCGAGCTTGAGGAACTTCTCCGTCTCGTGCCAGTCCACCTCCGTGTCCACCACCAGCCGCCGCTCCCCCGGCGCGAGCGAGAGCACCTGGGTGACGCGCGACGCGCCGAAGGACCGTACGATCCGCACCGACACGCCGTCCTCACCGGCGATGACCTCGTCGGCGTCGGTCAGGTCGGTGACCGTGTTGCGGTAGAACTCGTCGACGTCCCAGGCGTCCCACATGTTCGGGAAGTCGGGGTGGAGCTGGAGGAGGTTCGCTGCCCGGCCGGGGGCGATCGTCTCGCGGTCGGCCTGGCTGTCGTACGCCGACACGACCAGGCCCCGGGCATCGACCTCGATGCGCAGCAGCCCGTTGTCCAGGACGTGGCCGCCGTCCGGACGGGCGGCGAGCGTGGTGCGGCCCTTGGTGGTGGGCGTGGCCGCGCCGCCCGCCGGGACTCCGGCGCGGGCATGGGGGGCCGCGTTGAAGACGAGCGGGGTGGTGCCCTCGCCGGCCAGGGAGCGCTGGGCGGCGTCGATGATCCGGGTCAGCTCTTCGGCGAGCCGCTCGTAGGTGCGGCGGGCCTCGCGGTGCACCCAGGCGATGGAGGAGCCGGGCAGGATGTCGTGGAACTGGTGCAGCAGCACCGTCTTCCAGATGCGGTCCAGGTCCTCGTAGGGGTAGGGGAATCCGGTGCGCACGGCCGCCGTGGCCGCCCACAACTCGGCCTCACGCAGGAGGTGTTCGCTGCGGCGGTTGCCCTGTTTGGTCTTGGCCTGGCTGGTGAGGGTGGCGCGGTGGAGTTCGAGGTAGAGCTCGCCGACCCAGACCGGCGGGTTCGGGTACTCGGCCTCCGCCTTGGCGAAGAAGTCCGCCGGGGTCTCCCAGACGACGGTCGCCGAGCCTTCGAGGTCGCGCAGCCGCGCCGCCTTGGCGACCATCTCGCGGGTCGTACCGCCGCCGCCGTCGCCCCAGCCGGTGGGGGCGAGGGAGTGCCGGGCGACGCCCTTGTCCTTGAAGTTCCGTGCGGCGTGGGCGATTTCGCTGCCCTTCATGGAGCAGTTGTAGGTGTCGACGGGCGGGAAGTGGGTGAAGATCCGGGTGCCGTCGATGCCCTCCCACTGGAAGGTGTGGTGCGGGAACTTGTTCGTCTGCGACCAGGAGATCTTCTGCGTCAGCAGCCACTTGGATCCCGCGGCCTTGATGATCTGCGGCAGTCCGGCGGCGAAACCGAAGGTGTCGGGCAGCCAGGCCTCGTCGTTCTCGATGCCGAACTCGTCGAGGAAGAACCGCTTGCCGTGCACGAACTGCCGGGCCATCGCCTCGGATCCCGGCATGTTGGTGTCCGACTCGACCCACATCCCGCCGGCCGGCACGAACCGCCCGTCCGCCACGGCCTTCTTCACCCGCGCCCACACCTCGGGCCGGTGCTCCTTCACCCAGGCCCACTGCTGGGCCTGCGACATGGCGAACACGAAGTCCGGCTCGTCGTCCAGGAGCGCGGTCATGTTGGCGGTGGTGCGGGCCACCTTGCGGACCGTCTCACGCAGCGGCCACAGCCACGCCGAGTCGATGTGCGCATGGCCGACAGCGCTGATTCGGTGCGCGGACGGGGCCGCCGGGGTGGCGAGGACGTCGGTGAGCCGGGAACGGGCCTCGGCCGCCGTGCCGCCCACGTCCTGGAGATCGACCGCGTCCAGGGCCCGCTCCACCGCCCGCAGGATCTCCCAGCGGCGCGGACTCCACCGGCAGCTCGGCCATCAGCTCGCCGAGCACTTCCAGGTCGATCACCAGCTGCCACACCGTCTCGTCGAGGACGGCGAGATCCATGCGCGTGAGCGTGTACTGCGGTTCGCTGCCGGCGGTCTCCTTGTCGCCGAGCTGCGTGGGCACGAACGGGTGGTAGTCGAGGATGACGGGGTTGGAGGCGGCCTCGATGTGCAGGCGCACCTCCTCGCCGCCCTCGACCGGGGCGCCGATGCGCACCCACTGGTTGCGCGGGTTGAGGCCCTTCACCGGCGTGCCGTCAGACCGGTAGACCAGGCCCTCGCACTGGAAGCCGGGCATGTTCTCGTCGAAACCGAGGTCGAGGATCGCCTCGACGGTCCGGCCGGCCCACGCCTCGGGCACGGTCCCGGTGACCCGGAACCAGCTGGTGCCCCAGGGAGCACCCCACCGGGCGCCCACCTCGATCGGCTCGGTCGCGGCCGCGAGCCCCTCGGCAACCGGCACGGGTTCGTCGGGGGCGTGCCAGACGGCCACGTCGAGTGGCACGGACTCGGGATACACGGCGGGTCGGATGCGTTCGTCGAGGACACGCCTCAGACGGGCCTCGACGAGGGTGCGGTCGTCATGCATGCGGGGTGCTCCATAGCTGGGTTGCGGTGGTTACCAGGTGTGGTTCACGGTCACGGGGTCTGGAACTGTTGCCGCTGGGGTGCGTTCAAGTGTGTTCTGGTGAGCAGGAGTGAGTGCTGGTGGTCTGTGCCGTATCGCGCGGTCTGGCCATGGTGTCGGCCCCTTCGGTATGGGAACGGGTGCACCCGCATCGAATGCGTGACCTTCGCGGGTGGTGTTCGTTGGGTCCGGTGACGGGGTCTTCGGATGGTCCGGGCGGGGGTGAAGGCGTGGGCGGACTGAGGGAGGTAGTGGAGTCGTTCGTCGCGTCCGGCCCGGCCGGTGTGGCTGTCCGGACCCGGCTCAAGCGTCTGACGCCGGACGACGAGAAGGTGCTGCGGCTGGTCGGCGCGCATCTCGGCTCGCTCGCCTCGAAGGACCTCAGGGCCCGCTGCGCGGACGCTCTGGATCACTCCGCGGACACGTGGGCGGTGCGGAAGCGGGAGCTGACGGCGGTGTCGTCGTCGCGGTGGGCGGGCAGCATCACCAAGGCCACTCATGACCAGTGGGCGCTCGCCCGCCGCTGCCAGTTCGCCCACATCCAGAGCCTCGAAGCGGGCATCGGCACGATCGCGCACCGGTTGTCGCTCCCGGTCGGGGAGAAGGGCAGCAAGAAGGCGCCGGGCGGCTACCGTTCCCGTCAGGAGTGGCATGCCAAGGCCCGCCGCCTGCACGTCCTCGAAGGCCGGCTGACCGCCGTGCGGGCCGACCGCGACGCCGGGATCGTGCACGTGGTGCGGGGCGGCAAGCGCCTGGCCCGCACCCGCCACCACCTCGACACCGCCCAGCTCACCGAGGCCGAGTGGCGCAGCCGGTGGGAAGCCGAACGCTGGTTCCTCGCCGCCGACGGCGAGTCGGGGAAGCGGTACGGCAACGAGACCATCCGCGTCACCCCCGACGGCGAGGTGAGCATCAAGCTGCCCGCCCCGCTGGCAGACCTGGCGAACGCGAAACATGGCCGATACGTGCTCGCCGCCCTTGTGAGCTTCCCGCACCGGGGGCCGGAATGGGCCGACCGTGTTGAGGCCAACCGGGCCGTCGCGTACCGCATCCACTACGACGTCACACGCAGCCGCTGGTACCTCACCGCGTCCTGGCAGTACCAGCCAACGAGGACGATCCCGCTTCAGGCTGCCCTGGCCGAGGGCGTGATCGGCGTGGACGCCAACGCCGATCACCTCGCCGCCTGGCGCCTGGATACCCACGGCAACCCGATCGGCTCCCCCCGCCGCTTCTTCTACGACCTGTCCGGCACTGCGCAGCATCGCGACGCCCAGGCCCGCCACGCCCTCACCCGGTTGCTGAACTGGGCGAAGACCTGCGGCGTCAAAGCGATTGCGGTAGAGGATCTCGACTTCGGCGCGGAGAAGACCCGGGAGAAACACGGACGCAAGAAGCGCTTCCGCCGACTGATCTCCGGCATGCCCACCGGGCAGCTCCGCGCCCGGCTGACCTCGATGGCCGACCACAGGGGCATCGCCATCATCGCGGTGGACCCGGCCTACACCAGCCGCTGGGGGTCCCAGCACTGGCAGAAGCCCCTCACCGGCAAGAACCGCAACACCACTCGCCACGACGCGGCCGCCGTGGCGATCGGCAGGCGCGCCCAGGGACACCCGATCCGGCGACGGACGGCACCGCCCCCTGCTCACCGGAGTGATGAGCAGGGGCATCGGACCGTCCAGGCCCGACCGGAGGTCCTCAGGCGTGAGGGAACCCGCCCCCGCATCCCCGGACCACGGACACGATCCGTGCGCGCCGGATGCGGAGCGAACGCGGGCAACCAGAACGCCCAACACCGTTCGGGGCGTTCGGCTGAGCGTGGGTTCTGGCAACAGGACTCACTCCCGCTCAGTCTCCAGGAACGGTCCGACGAGGTGTAGAGCTCCCCTACGGCGCGCAGTTCGAACCGCGCCGCCCGCTCACCCTGCTCGGGCCGGAGGCCGCCGACGAAGTAGGCCCGCTGGCAGGTGCCGCCGAGGAAGCGCCGGGTGCCGTCGGGCAGAAGGGCGGCTGCGGCGCCGGCGAGTAGGACGGTGCGTCTGGTGGGGGTCACGAGCGGGTGCCTCCTTGGGTTCCTTGTGGGAGGGGAAGTACCTGATCGGGAGTGACGACCTCGGTGATGCCGCGGGCGGCGAGATGGTCCTTGTCGTCCGCCTTGGTGTCGAGGACGGTGGTGGGCCGGGCGCCGTCGGCGACCAGCCGGAAGAAGGCGTCGAAGACCGGACCGCCGGGCGCGCAGCGGGAACGGAGGGACGGATCCGCGGGTACGACGAGCGCCGTGGTCCGGGCGGCGGCCGCGGCGCCGGTGTGCTCACGGGCCGCGCGGGCCAGCACCCGCGCGGAGTCCTTGGGCCGCCGGTCGTTGGTCAACAGGCCGAGGCTGTACTCGAGTTCGGGGAAGTCGGCAAGGTCGCGCGAGACGTCGTGGGAGCACCACCAGGTGATGCCCCACAGGTCCGGGCAGTCCAACGCGTGCCGCACCGTGGCCTCGGTGAAGGAGGCGGCGTGTTCGGCCGGGACGAGCGGGGCGGGTGCGCCGACCTCCTGGAGCCAGACGGGCCGGTGCGGGTCGTCGGCCCAGGCCTTGCTGAGCTCGATGAGGTACTCGGCGTGGTGTTCGCTCGGCACGGAGGTACGGCCGTGGCGCTGGGCGGTGCCGTTGAACACCCAGGAGTGCACGGCCGTGACGGCACCGCGCCGGGCCGCCTGGGCCGGGGTGAACGGCTGGTCGTCCTGGTACCAGGTCGCGTCGTACTCGGCGTGCAGGTGCAGTCTGCCGGGCGCGCCCTCCTCGCAGGCGGCCAGCATGCGGTCCAGCCAGGCGTCGATCTGTGCCTCGGTGGCCCGGTCGGGGTCGGGATGCGGGCCTGCGGCGAACTGGTTGACCTCGTTGCCCAGGGTCATGCCGAGGAAGTTGGGGCGGTCGGCGAGGGCCGCGGCCAGGGTGCGCAGGTAGGTCACCTGGCCGTCGAGGACGTCCGGGTCGGTGAAGAGGTTCCGCCGGTGCCAGGTCCCGGTCCAGGCCGGCAGGAAGTCGAAGCTGCTCAAGTGCCCTTGCAGCCCGTCCACATTGACGTCGAGTCCGCGTTCGGCGGCGGCGTCGACGAGTGCGACCAGCTGCTCGACGGCCTTCGGCCTGATCAGGGTGCGGTTGGGCTGGAAGTACGGCCACAGCGGGAAGACCCGGATGTGGTCCAGGCCCAGCGCGGCGATGGAGTCGAGGTCGGCGCGTACGGAGTCCAGGTCGAAGTCGAGCCAGTGGTGGAACCACCCCTCGCTGGGGGTGTAGTTGACGCCGAAGCGCACGGCAGGAGGCATGCGGAAGTCCTTGAACTCGATTGCGAGGTGAGCCCTGTTCAGCCCTTGACCGCTCCCTCGCCCACCCCGTGGAAGAAGTACCGCTGGAGGCAGGCGAACAGGACGATCAGTGGTGCGACGGCGATGATCGTGCCCGCGGCGACGAGCCGTTCGTCGTTGGCGAAGGTGCCGTGCAGATAGTTGAGCCCGATGGTCAGCGTGAACTTGGACGGGTCGCTCAGCACGATGAGCGGCCACAGGAAGTCGTCCCAGGCGCCCATGAAGGCAAAGATCGCGACAACAGCGATCGTCCCCTTCACCGACGGCAGCGCGATCCGCAGGAACCGCTGCCAGACGTTGGCCCCGTCGACGAAGGCCGCCTCCTCGATCTCGTACGGCAGGTTGAGGAAGGCGTTGCGCATCAGCAGCACGTTCAGCGAGGCGATGGAGGCGGGCAGCAGCACGCCGACGAGCGTGTTGTTGAGGCCGAGGTCCCGCATGAACGTGAACTGGGCGATGATGATGCTTTCCACCGGCACGAGCATCGCCAGCACAAAGGCGAGCGTGGCCGCGCGGCGGCCCCGGTAGCGCAGCCGGGCCAGGGCGTAGCCGGCGAGGGCGGCGCCGACGCAGTTGGTCACCACGTTGGCGACGGCGACCTGCAGCGAGTTCAGGGCGTAGTCCCAGACCGGGATGGTGTCTGCGACGCGCTCGTAGTTGTGCAGGGTCGGTTCGCTCGGCAGGAACTTCGGCGGAGAGCTGAAGATGTCCTCGGTCGGTCCCTTGAGCGAGGTGGACAGCTGCCACAGGAACGGGCCGACGGTCAGGGCCAGCACGGCGAGCAGCAGCAGGTAGCGCAGGGCGAGTTCCCAGCCGGGGATGCGGCGGCCGTGCTCGTCGGTGAGGCGGCGGCGGGGTGCGCGCTTCGGGGCGGGCGGCGCTTCGGCGGGACGTACTTTCTCGATCACGCTCATCGCTCCTCCCTCCGGTCGGCGCGCAGCACGAGCAGCATCAGGACGACGGTGACGACGAAGACGACCACGGAGATCGCGGAGGCGTAGCCGACCCGGCCGGTCAGGCCGGTGCCGGTGCGCTGGACCAGCATCACCAGGGTGGTGTCCTCGCCGGCCGGTCCGCCGGCGGGTCCGGCCATCAGATACACCTCGGAGAACACCTTGAAGGCGGCGACCGAGGAGAGCGCGGCGACCAGGACCATGGTGGAGCGCACGGCGGGCACGGTGACGGTGAGGAAGCGGCGTACCGCTCCGGCGCCGTCGACCGCGGCGGCCTCGTGCAGTTCGCGCGGTACGTTTCCGAGCGCCGCCAGGTAAATGATCATGTAGTAGCCGAGGCCCTTCCAGACCGTGACGGCCATGGCGCTGAGCAGCAGCAGCCACTGGTCGCTGAGGAAGCCGATCCGGCCGACGCCGACCGCCTCCAGCAGCGAGTTGACCAGCCCGCGCTCGTCGAGCAGCCACACCCAGATCAGACCGACCACGACGATCGAGGCGACGACCGGGGTGTAGAAGGCGGAGCGGAAGAAGGTGATGCCGGGGATGCTCTTCTGCACCAGCAGGGCAAGGAGCAGCGGCAGGATCACCAGGGCCGGTACGACCCCGAGCACATAGAGCGTGCTGTTGCGCAGGCCGATCCAGAACATGTCGTCGTGGAGCAGCTCGCGGAAGTTGGCAAGACCCACGAACTCGCCCGGGACCAGCGTCCGGCGGTCGGTGAACGCGTTGACCAGCGTGGAGACGAACGGGTACAGCACGAACGCGCCGATGACGATGAGTCCGGGCGCGGCGAACAGCCAGGGGCTGCTCGGCAGTTGGCGCCGCACCCGGGAGACAGCGGGACTCGCCATGACGACTCAGCCCTGCTGCTGGAGCAGCCGGTCACACGCCTTGACAGCGTTGTCAAGAGCTTCCTCGGGGCTCTCCTTGCCCTGGAGCGCACGGGCGACGGCGTTGCGCAGCTCGACCTTCATCTGCTCGCTGAACAGCACCGGCGTGTAGTTGACGGCGTTCTTCAGCGACTTGGCGGCGGCCACCCGCACCCGGGTCTCGTCGGTGCCGTCCTCCTTGGTGAAGTACGGGTCGTCGAGTGAACCGGCGGTGCTGGGGAAGATGGCGACCTGCTTGGCGAAGGACATCTGGTGCGCGGCGTCGGTGACATAGTGCGCGAAGGCGACGGCGGCGGGCTTCTGCTTGGTCTGCGCGTTGACCATCACGCCCATCACGTACATGTTGACGTGGCCGGTGCTGGTGATCTGGTCGGTGATGCCGATGTTCTTGTAGAGGTTCGGCGCCTGCTTCTTGAAGTTGCCGAGGTCGAGGGCGCTGCCCGGGTTCATGGCGACGGCCTCGGTGAGGAACTTCTTGCCGGACGACTCGGGCGTGGCGGTCAGCGCCTGCGGGTCCAGGGCCTTGGCGTCGTACAACTCCTTGTACTTGGTGAGGAGTTCGACGCCCTTGGCGTCGTTGAAGGTAAAGCCGCTGCCCTCCTTGTTCATCAGCTGGACGCCGTAGCGGCCGAAGTCCTCGATGGTGGGCACGTTGGCGAGGGTGGCGACCTCGCCGTCGGTCTTCTGCGCGATCTGCAGGGCGGCGGAGAAGACTTCGTCGTACGTCTTGGGCGGCTGGTCGGGGTCGAGTCCGGCCTTCTTGAACAGGGACTTGTTGTAGAAGAGCGGGCCGGTGTTGAGGTACCAGGGGAAGGCGTACGTGCCGGTCATGCCTGGTATCTCGTGGCTGGCCCAGGCGCCTTCCAGGTACTCCTTCCTGTACTGCGGCGCGGCCTTGTCGAGGTCGAGCGCGAGGCCGGCCTTGGCGAGCGGGGCGACCAGGTCCGGGGAGACGTTGACGACGTCGGGCAGGGTGCCGCCGGCCGCGTCGGCGCTGATCTTGTCGGCGTAGCCCTCGGCGGGCTGGTCGACCCACTTCACCTCGGTGCCCGGGTACTTCTTCTCGAAGTCGGCGACAAGGCCCTCGAAGTAGTCCTTGAAGTTGGCGCGGAGGTTCCAGGTCTGGAAGGTGATGTTGCCCTCCACCTTGCCCGAGGCGTCGGCCGAGCCGCCGTCGTCTCCCCCGGAGCCGCAGGCACTGAGCGGCACGAGAACGACGGCGACGGCAGCGGCGGCGAAGGTCCGGCGGGAAATGTGCACGACGATGTGCTCCTTTGCGGCGGTGAGGTCCGATGACGTCCGGGGTGGGCCGGTGCGTCGGGCAGACCTTGCACTTCCCCCCGCACAAAGTCAATGGATTCAGCCCAGCTAAAGCCTTCAGTTGAGAGAAGTGCCAGGTCAGGATGTTGTGAGCAAGGCCTTGCGTGAGCTCACTAATGCGCTTTAGGGTGATCACACTCAAGCGCATTAGTGCGCGGCGCCTTTCGAATGGGAGCAGCATGTGACGGGTAAGCGGTCTCCCGCGCGCCGGCCGACGATGAAGGACGTCGCGCGGCGTGCCGGGGTCTCCGAGAGCGCGGTGTCGTTCGCGCTCAACGGGCGTCCGGGGGTCTCCGAGGTGACCCGGGACCGGGTGCGCAGAGTCGCCGAGCAGCTGGGCTGGCGGCCGAGCACGGCGGCGCGGGCGCTGTCCGGCGAGGGCGCCGCGACAGTCGGCTTCGTACTGGCTCGGCCCGCGGACACGCTGGGCGTGGACTCGTTCTTCCTGCAGCTCGTGTCCGGCATCCAGGAGGTGCTGGCGGAGCGTCATCTCGGGCTGCTGTTCCAGATCGCGCAGGACATCGCCGACGAGTGCGCGGTGTACCGGCGCTGGTGGGCCGAGCACCGGGTGGACGGCGTGCTCGTCGTCGACCCGCGCACCGACGACCCGCGCCCGGACCTGCTCGACGAACTGGGCCTGCCCGGCGTGGTGATCGGCGGCGCGCCCGACGCACGGCACCCCGGGCTGACCACGGTGTGGGCGGACGACGCGGGCGCGATGGCCGCGGTCGTCGACGAGCTGTACGCCCTCGGGCATCGGCGGATCGTGCACATCGCCGGCCTCGCGGGACTCGCGCACACCGAGCGCCGGATCCGTACGCTGCGCGCCGAGGCGGACCGGCGCGGTCTCACCGAGGTGCGGTCAGTGACGACCGACTACTCGGACGCGGAGGGCGCCGCCGTGACCCGCCGCGTGCTGTCCGGACCCACTCCCCCGACGGCCCTGGTCTACGACAACGACGTGATGGCCGTCGCGGGCGTCGCCGCCGCGGCAGGGCTGGGCTTCTCCGTGCCGGCCGATGTGTCGGTGGTGGCGTGGGAGGACTCCGCGCTGTGCCGCATGGTCAAGCCCTGGCTGTCCGCACTGTCCCGGGACACGGTGGAGTTCGGCCGTACGGCGGCCCGGGAGCTGACCGCCCTGCTCGACGGCGGCCCGGCCCGGGCGGTGCAGGTGCCGGTGCCGCGGCTGATCGAGCGGGACAGCACGGGGGCGGCGCGCGGCGGCTGAACGGCGGCGCGTGGCAGCCCGGGAGGGGGCCTGCCCCGCCGCACGCGGGGCAGCCCCTTCGTTGCACGGTCAGCGCCGGTCCACCTTGAACACCCACACGTGCTCGCCCGTCCTCCGGGCCGCCTCGGGCACGTCGATCGCCAAGGCCCCAGCGCGGACCGTCCAGTGCAGCGGCCGGTCGTGCCCCAGCATGGTCACCCGGTCGCCACCCCGGATCGGCACAAACACCTCGACGGTGAGCTTGGCGCCGGGCCCGGCCAGCAAGTGGATGTAGAACGCCTCGTTCTGCCGGACCGTGAACCTCAGGTCCTCTCCCAGCTGCGCCATCCATGACCAGTACGTGATCCCGTAGATCGCCTCGCCGTTGACGTTCAGCCAGCGCCCGGTCTCACGCAGCCTGCGCTCCATGATCTCCGGGATGGTGCCGTCGGCGCGCGGGCCGATGTCGAGCAGGAAGTTTCCGTGCTTGGAGACGATGTCGACGAGACTGTGCACGACATCTTCGGCGGTCAGGTAGGGCTCGTCGGGCGTGGCCTTGTTGTAGCCGTGGCTGCGGGGGTCGAGGCCATGGCTGGCCCCCCACTTGGCGACGACCGTGTTCTCGAAGAGGAGCACGAGCAGGCCGACGAGGTCGACGGTGTCCAGCATGGTGTCGTGAAGGCCCTGTCGAGGCGGCCGGAGCCTGCGCCGAGCACGGCCGACCGCCCCGCGTCCACCGCGGTCGGGTAATGCGCCGTGCACGGGGCCAAGGGGTTCCGGGTGGCTCAGTGGCGTGCCCGCTGTGACGGCACGGCTGCCCGCCTGCTCCACCTCGCCGCCCGCGGCCCGGCGGACTGACCCGGGCGGCCCGGGGCGCCCCGGGCCGCCCACGGATGGCGAGGACCATGACATCCTGCGGAGAACGCGGCCGACCACCCGGACCGGAACCTCCGCTACGGCACCGACATGACGGACGCCGAGTGGGTAGTTGTGGGGGCTGGGCTGCCGGTGCCGGCCTGGATGGACGGCCGCGGCGGCCGCCCGGAGGGCTACTGCCACCGCCAGATGATCGACGCGGTCCGCTACCTGGTCGACAACGGCTCCTTTCGCCGACTGCGGCTGCTGCCACGTACCGGCCTGCTTTGCGATTGCCTCGCGTGCCCGCCGGCGGACCTTGCGCCGCACTGCGTCGGTCCATGACACCAGCCGTACGACCGGCCTCGGTAAGGACCACGATGGCGCCCGCGCGTTTTCGTAGTCCAGGTGCCTGGCGCCTTGATCCCATACGGAGACGGCGGCGATGCGCGTGTGTACATCGGCCATCCCCCCACACACGCCGCCCATATCGGCACCGCGCCCGGAGCACGTGCCCCGCACCGGCCCGCCCGTCGTGGACCACGGCGGCGGTGTGACCTTCCTGAAGCAGCAGCCGGTGTATGAGCTTGGCCTGCATGTCGTCGTCTTCCGCGACCAGAACATGTGCGCACCCGGCACTGACTGTGGCGCGCGCGACCGGCGGCAGGGCGATGTGCGGGTCTTCCCACACCTGACAACTTCCTGATATCCGGACGCCAGGCTCGGCGCATGCCCCTGGCCGCGCCCTTCGACGCGTTCGGCGCCGGCATCGCGCCGGGAGACCACCGGAGCGACGGCGCCGGCGAGTCGAAGAACCGTGGCCCGGTCGCAGCCGCGACAGCGTCCGTCGCCTGCTCCTGCGTGGTCACGCCGGACGGCGCCGACACCGTGCTGCTCGCCCTGGGGCTGCCGTCCCACGACTCGGTGGGACACACCACCCGACGCGCACAACGGAGATCCCATGCACCGCACCCGCCCGGCGGCGGCCCTTGCCGCCCTGTCGATCTCGGCATGCCTTCTGGCCGGCTGCAGCACCGGGCCACAGGACGAGAGTGACCGTAAGAAGACATCGTCCGCTGCGCCCGGAGCAGCAGCCACACCGCACATACGGCTGAACGCCGCCGACGGGCAGAAGCATGTTTCCGTCAGGCGCGGTGGCCGCGTCACGGTCGACGCCGGGAGGATCACCCAGGTGTCCCTGGCCACTGCGAACGGCCGGGCCGTGAGCGGCACCGTCTCCTCGGACGGCAGAACCTGGACACCCGATGCCGTCCTCGACCACGGCACTGCCTACCGGCTGACCGCGGTGGCCGCGGGCGCCGAGGGACGCAAGGTGACGAAGAAGGTCGCATTCACGACGGTCGCCAAGACCGACCTTTTCATCGGCACGTTCACCCCGGACAACGGATCCACGGTCGGTGTGGGGATGCCGGTCTCGTTCACCTTCGACAGACCTGTCACCGACAAGAAGGCCGTGGAGTCGGCCATCGAGGTCAGCTCCAGCAGCGGACAGCCCGTCGTCGGCCACTGGTTCGGCGCGCAGCGCCTCGACTTCCGTCCGCGGGAGTACTGGAAGGCCAACTCCATCATCACCGTGAGAATCCGCCTCGACGGAGTCAAGGGCGCCGAGGGCGCCTATGGCGAACAGGACAAGACCGTCCGCTTCACGGTAGGCCGCAGTCAGGTCTCCACCGTGGACGCCTCCACGCACCGGATGACGGTCGTCCGCGACGGCAAGACCCTGAAGACGCTGTCCATTACGGCCGGCGCCCCGAAGTCGCCCACGTGGAACGGCCAGATGGTGATATCGGAGAAGCTGATCAGCACCCGGATGAACGGAGCCACGGTGGGATTCGCCGGGGAGTACGACATCCCCGACGTTCCGCACGCCATGCGCCTGTCCACCTCGGGCACGTTCATCCACGGCAACTACTGGGGCGCGGACTCGGTGTTCGGACGGTCCAACATCAGCCACGGCTGTGTGGGACTGAACGACGCCCGGGGCGGCGGCGATCCCACGCAGGACGGCGCCTGGTTCTACGACAACTCCCTCATCGGTGACGTGGTCGTGGTGCGCAACTCCGACGACCGGACGATCGCCCCCGACAACGGCCTCAACGGCTGGAACATGCCCTGGGACCAGTGGAAGGCGGGCTCCGCACGCTGAGGCGAACCCTGCCGCAAGCCGTCATCACCGCGTCCGGGCCGCTCCGGCCTCTTGAGTCGTGGCTGACCAGTTCCTCACATCTCTCCCCCAGGATGATCATCATGGTTTCATCAATCCGTCGCCTGTCCCCACGGCGGCTTCTCCCTGCCCCGTTCGGGAACCTTCAAGCGACCACCTCCACCATCCCAGGCCCGACCCGCCCGGGAATACCGGCCGCCGTCCTGGCCCTGTCCGTCACCCTCGCCGGATGTGCGGGGACGGGCGTCGAGACGGCCGACGTTGCCCGGCCGGCGGCCGTCGGAACGCACGGCGCATCGGCCGCCCCCGGCACGACACAGGCCGTGCCCGGGCGGACATCCGCGGACAGCGAAGCGTCCGCCGCGTCCGTCCCCGAGCAGCTGCCGGGCCTGGGTCCGCGGACGCTGGCCGACGTCCCCGCGAACGCGCGCCAGGTGGTGCTGGTCACCGGCCGGGGCAAGAACTCCTCGGAGTCAGAGGTGGTGCTGTACCGGCGCACGAGCGCGGGCTGGGAGCCGGGGGCCACCTGGCCGGCGCACAACGCGCTCAAGGGCTGGACGGACGACCACCGCCTCAATGATCTTCGGTCGCCCATCGGCGTGTTCACCCTCACCGACGCCGGCGGACTGCTCCCCGATCCCGGCACCGAGCTGCCGTACGACCAGTCGCAGAGCTTCACCATCGGCGGCACGGGCTTCGAGGGCGAACCGCTCGCGGGATCCTTCGACTACGTCGTCGCGATCAACTACAACCGCAAGCCCGGAACCTCCCCCCTCGACTGGACCCGCCCTCTCGGCGCCGACAAGGGCGGCGGCATCTGGCTGCACGTCGACCACGGCGGGCCCACACACGGCTGCGTGAGCCTGGCACAGCAGCACATGAAAGAACTCCTGCGCACCCTCGACCCCGACCGGCACCCGGTGATCGTCATGGGGGACGCCGCATCCCTCAAACGCTGACGCGCACGGTGGGAGACGAAAGAGAGGAGCGCCCCCGGACGCGCTGACGGCGCGTTCGGTCAGTACGCGGGGCGACAGCGCCGATCCATGCCGGGATAGACCTTGTCGCGGACGCCGTCGTGGAGGAGCTGGTGGATGCGGTCGGTGTCGATGTCGAGCGCCATGGTCTCCCGGTCAGGTCCCCCCGTGGGCAGCCCCGTGCAAGCACATGTCACACCTTCCGATGTACGGACCGCACACCGCGGTGCGACCGCGTCCGCTCGCCCGCGGCTGTCGCTCCACCCCGGTGCTCGGATCAGTGCGGCCGATCGGTGGACGGCTCGGGCTCGGAGGATGGTTGCGTGATCCGGCAGTCGCCGCCCGGCAGAGGCGGGACACCATACCCGGGCGGCACGGCTGGGGCGCCGTCCCGGGGCGGGAAGTTCCTGCACGGGCGGACGCCGTACGCAACGACTCCACGGTCTTCGACGCGGCGCTCGATGCCGTCCGGGTGCCTGCGCCGGTGCCGGGCGACCGCGGACCAGGCCGAGTGGGGTGCTGGCCGACAAGGCGTGTTCGTCCCGCACCATCCGTGCCGACTGCGACACCGAGGCATCGCCGCGACCGCCCCAGAGCGTGCCGACCAGGTGGCCCACCGCCGACGCAAGGGCTCCCGCGGTGGTCGCCCTCCCGCCTTCCACGAGGAGGCTTACAAGAGCCGCAACGTCGTCGAACGGTGCTTCAACCGGATGAAGATGGTGCTGTCGCTGTCGGCGAAGGGACTCACGCACGGGGAGATCTCCGCGTACCTGGCCGAGGCGTACTTGCATCAACGTGAGGATCCGGGACGGTTAGCTCGCGAACCGGCCGGTCTACGTCGTGATGGCCGGAGTCAAGAGCAACAAGTCGTGGTGGGGGAGTACGAGGAGCGCTGGCGCGCCGGGGGAGCGTCCCGGCGCCGGTGACGGCGTCGACGTCCGCAACGCACGAGGCTCCTGTGCCGTTGAGAGAGCTGTTCGACGTCTCAACTCCTCGGCTCAGGATCCTCGTTGGGTTCCGCGCAGATCGCCGCTGGTTCAAGGTCCTGCTCGACGGCGCTCTCGCGGAATGCGACCGGGCCGGCAGCAACCGGGCCGCGACCTCATACCAACGCGGCGAACCGTCAGCTGCGCGCTGTCCGCAGCACGGGCACCGGTCGAGCGTGGCGTCGCACGACTGAAGTCGTGGCGGATCTTCCGCAGGGCCGGTGCAGCCCGAATCGAATGGCGTCAGCCGCCGCAGCTGTCCCTACCCTGGAGCACCAGCGCTGAACAAGGCTCACTGATAGGGCATCACCAAAGGCTCGCCTTCTTCGATCAGGTAGGTAGACAGCATCTTCGTCTCCGCCTTCCCGATGTTACGGGCGTTGTGAATGGCACCGAGCGGGATGAAGAAGGGGTCGCCGGCACGCAGTCGCTGCGGGGGCCGGTCGTCGAACTCCATCATGACGTCCCCCTGGATGATGTAGCCGACCTCCACACCGGGGTGGCTGTGACGGCCGGATTCCATACCCCTGGGTATCTGTACCAGCGTCTGCACGAGCTCCCAGCCGGCGGCCGGCGAGGGATGCCGCTGCAGTTCGGTACGCGTGATGCCGTCGGTCGGGGCGGGGGTGACGGAGGCCGCCTCCGACGGGTGGTCATGTGCCTCCGCATAGGTGGACGCCACGGCGGTCAGGCCGAGTGTTCCGAGTGTGGCTGCACTACTGCTGCGCATCAGCGAACGGCGAGTGATCACTATTCATCCTTTGTTCGAGTTGACGGCGCGCGCCATGTCGGCGGCGACACCGACTCGGCAGAACGCTCCGCAGAACGATTGGTCTTCGAGCGAGCCAGTGGTTCGCCAATCGACCGTCAAGGTTTGATGTGGACGGTCAACGCTTGATGTGGACAGTTAACTGCCTCTCCGTCTCGCCGGCGGGAGTGGTGCGGATATAGCCCTGGGTGTTGCGGTAGTCACCTGTTCCGCCGGTGATGGCGACATCGACCGAAGACGGCGCAGGCAGGTGGAGCAGCGCCTGAGAGGTGAACTGTCCCCCAGGGAGGGCGAAGGTGCCCACGCACTGGAGCTGGCCCGGATTGACGTGAACGGTGGTGCAGATCACGCTGTGATCGCCGACCTTCTTGCCGTCACGGTAGAGGTCTTCGGCGACGACGCGCTGGTCACCCAGGCCGACCCCCTCCTTGCCCAGATCGATGTCCTCGATCTGGGTCTGCTTGCCGACCAGCTGGATGACCCTTGTGCGCTGCTGGGTGTCGGGGGCGCTGCCGGAAGCGGAGGCGTTGGCCGGCGCCAGCGGGGCTATGGCGAAGACAGCCGCGATGGCAGCAGTGATGCCGGCGGCCACACTCAGGAAACGCATCTTGTTGATCTTGAATGTGCCGGACAACTGCTACTCCGTTCCGTGGGGGGTCGATTCGGGGGCCGCAGACAGGCGTAGATCGGCGGTTCGACTGCGAGAGCGAGGCCCGCTCCGATCGACTCGGGCGAACAACCCTTGCCGGGCTGGTGATCAACGCTGACACAGTCTTCGTCACCAGTCAAGGTGGTGACGTCTGCTGGTCGGACCGGCCGCGACTGAAGACCGCGGGCTGCCTGCTGCCCCGGTTCTCGTAGAAGATCCGCTGCCATCCTGAGTGGCGATGATGGGCACGCTGCGCCCTTTTGGCCGCTCCCGTCGCCGTCGGCGGCACAGGGGGACATAGCGGTGGGAAGGAGAGCGGGTGCCGATCCGGCGGGCGGCACCAACGCCAGGAGGGGCGGGAGCGGCGAACATCGGTCATTTGGCTGAACGGACGAAGCCGGCTCGCGTGATCGAGTCGCGGTCGCATGTCGGGCTTCTCCTTGGCCGGCAAAGGCTACGCAGCGGTGAGGGTCACCCGTCAATATGGTGACGTGAATCTGGATCACGTCTTTCTGTGCGGAAATCCGGCCCTTGATTTCGCTGCGACGCTACGGGCCCCGCCGGTCGGTGCGGTTCGAGATGTTCGTGTCGCCGGACCGGCTGGACGCCTGGTACCTCGAGTCCGGGATCGTTGATGCCGTCACCCCGAGCCGCGAGTCAGACGTCGAGGATGCGGTGACCGTTCGGGAGGCCATCTACATGCCGGTATCGGCGCAGCCGGCCGACGAGCTGGTGGACGGACGCAACGCCGGAAGAAGCCCTGTCCACCGTGGCGCGCCATGCCGTCGAGGTCCTGAGTGGACCGGATCTGCCGCTGATGAAGGAGTGCGCCAATCCCGAGTGCACCCGTGTCTTCATCGATCGGTCACGTGGCATGCGTCGGCAGTGGTGCGGCATGGAGTCCTGCGGGAACAAGCTCAATGCGGCTGCCTACCGCGCGCGCAAGCGGCAGGTCGAGGCACCTGCCGCTCACTGAGGAGCCGTCGTTCGGCGTCAGCCCCGGACGAGTTCTCCAGCTGTCAGGGGGGCGTGCCGGTACCGGAGTTGATGAAGTCATCGGATGTCAGCCGGATTCGTGGTCGGCACCCTCGACGTGACGGGCGCGTCCGGGCACAGTTCTGCCTACGTACTCGCAAGTACGTGCGCATCAGCCGCCCTCAGCCCCAAGGAGTGCCCGTGACCCACTGGGTCGGACGGACCGCCGTCGAGATCGCCGCCGCCGTACGTGAGAAGCAGGTCACGCCGCGGGAGGTGGTGGCCGAGCACCTCGCACGGATCGAGCGGCTGGACGGCCGGATCGGCGCCTTTCGCACCGTACGGGCCGAGGCGGCGCTCGCCGAGGCCGACGCGGTGGCCGCGCACGAGGACCTTGCCGAACTCCCGCTGGCGGGCGTCCCCGTGGCAGTCAAGGACAACCTCGCCGTCCGCGGCGAGCCCACCCGCACCGGTTCGGCCGCGACCCCGGACACGCCTGCCGCCGAGGACCATGTCACGGTGGCCCGGCTGCGGGCGGCGGGCGCGGTGGTCGTGGGGCTGACGAATGTCCCGGAACTGTGTGTCTTCGGCACCACCGAGGGTGTCCACGGCACCGCGCGCAACCCGTGGGACACGTCGCGCACAGCCGGCGGCTCCTCCGGCGGCAGCGCGGCGGCGGTGGCCGCGGGCATGGTGCCGATCGCGCTCGGCAACGACGGCATGGGATCCCTGCGCATACCGGCGGCCAATTGCGGCCTCGTCACCATCAAGCCGGGCCGCGGGGTGGTTCCGGCGGGCATCAGTGACGGCGACTGGTTCGGCATGTCGGAGAACGGGCCGCTGGCGACGACCGTGGCGGACGCGCGGCTGATGCTGTCCGTCCTCGCGGACACCGAGGTCGTACGGCGTGGCGCGCCCGACACGCACCGCGTCGCCGTCTCCCTGCGCAGCCCCCTCGCCGGGGTCACCGTCAGCAGACCGTATACGACCGCCGCCCAGGAGGCGGCCGGGCTGCTGATCAAGGCAGGGCACCAGGTGCGGCGTGCCGATCCGCCGTA
Organism: Streptomyces flavusporus; assembly: GCF_046267975.1. Lineage (NCBI taxonomy): Bacteria > Bacillati > Actinomycetota > Actinomycetes > Kitasatosporales > Streptomycetaceae > Streptomyces > Streptomyces flavusporus. The sequence goes on from NZ_CP176503.1 coordinate 1,026,514, forward strand.
TCCGCTGTCGCTGAGCTTCACCTCGCTCGCCCACTGGACGGCGGGCACCTCCGTCGACGCCCAGGGCCTGGACCGGCGGCTGCTGGCCCGGCGCACCCGGGTGCACGCGGCCGTCGGGAGGCGGTTCGTGGGAGCCGTGCGCGGCGGCGGGAGCCGGGACGCCCTGCGTCGGCGTCTGGAGCCGTTCTTCGCCGAGTACGACGTGCTGCTCACACCGGCGCTCGCCCGCCGTTCCCCCAAGGCCGGGCCCTGGCACGAGCGGGGCTGGCTGCGCAACGTGGCCGCCAACACCGCCTACTCGCCGATGACGCCGCCGTGGAACCTGACCGGCTGGCCCGCGATGACGGTGCCGCTGGGCACCCTCCCCTCCGGCGCCCCCTGCGCCGTGCAGCTCGTGGGGCGGCCGGGGTCGGAGGCGGAACTGCTGGGGCTGGCGGCCCAGTTGGAGGCCGCGCGTCCGTGGCAGCGGACGGCACCGCTGGAGTAGGCGGCTCTGACTACAGTGCCTTGTACATGATGTGCAGCCCCACGGGGCCGTGCCGGGGGTGGTCGAACGCGTCCGGCACGGTGCCGAGGATGGTGAAGCCGAGAGAAGTCCAGAGCTCGACCGCCGGGTTGGTCTCGACGACCGCGTTGAACACCATGCCCCGGTAGCCCTGGGCCTCGGCCTCGGCCAGGATGTGCTCGGCGAGGGCGCGACCGATGCCGCGGCCGCCCTGGTCGGGGTCGACCATGAAGCCGGCATTGGCGATCCGGGCGGCGGGGCCGCCGTAGTTGGGGGTGAGGTAGGCGGAGCCGACGACGGCTCCGGTCTCGTCCTCGGCGACGTACACGCGTTTGGCCGGACTCATCCACAGGGCGCGGGCCGCTTCCTCGCTGGTGTCCGGGTCCCAGGCGTAGGTCTCGGCGGCGGCGACGATGCGGTGCCAGAACGGCCAGATGTGCGGCCAGTCGTCGGCCGTTGCTTCCCTGATCAGCATGGGCGTGAGTCTCGCACGCCCATGCCGTCGGCGATCGCGAAGGGGCCTGCCGGGTAAATCCGGGTCAGTCCACGCTGGGCAGGATGTGCGGCTCGGCGAGGTCGTCCTCGTAGCCCGCCAGGCGGATTGGGGCGGACCTGGCCCACACGTCGAGGTTGCCGAGCTCGCCGGGGCGGCGGCCCGCGCGCTCCGGGCGTTCCTTGGGGCGCTGTTCGCGATTCGTCTTCTCCGGTGTCACCGCGCACTCCTTATGTGTCGGGTCACCCTCGGGGCGCGTCGGCGGTCTGCGGTCCGCTGCCCGACGCCCGTTGGGTCTGACGTGCTGCTGCGCGGACGCGGTGGCGTCGGTGGGTCGCGTGAGAGCAGGCCGTTGTGCACCGGCTTGCCCCGGGACGGACGGTGGGTGTGGGTAGGGACCCGTTCTGGCTGTCCGTCTGGACCAGACTAACCAAATGAGCGGGGGTCCGCTCGATGGGGCTGAAAACAGCGGGTAATTATTGTGCGTCACCCCGTGTGCAATCAGCGGAAATCTACCCCTATTTGTTACACAATGGACTCTTTTCGGCTCACCCGGACGGCCTACCCGGGCGAACACGCCCACGACCGGCGGCTGCCGGGGGCCACGCAGTTCAAGTCCCGTTGGCCGATTCGCAAGGCGGCCATGATCTGCTGACGTCCGGCAACGGCTTGTCCGGCGGGAGGACTGACGCATGGAGCTGCGCAGTGTCGAAGAGCTGATGGATCTGCTGAACGCCTGCCGCGGAGTCCGGGGCACCCCGGACTGCACCGGCGACCCGGTCGACCTGCACGACCACGCGCTGCAGACGGCCGCACTGCTGCGCCGAAGTCGCCCCGCCGACAAGGAACTCCAGATCGCGGGCCTGGTGCACGACATCGGGCATCTGCTGCGGCCCGGCGACGACGCCGGTCACGCCGACCACGCGGCGGACGCCGTCCGGCCCTTGCTCGGTGAACGGGTCTCCCGTCTCATACGACTGCATGTGGCCGCGAAGCGCTATCTGGCCGCCGTGTCTCCAGGGCGTGAGCTGTCCCCGCGGAGTGCTCGGACCCTGACCAGGCAGGGCGGCCCGATGAGTCCCGCGGAGGCGGCCGCGTTCGAGCGGGACCCGCTCGCCGACGACGCCGTGACCCTGCGGCAGGCCGACGAGGCCGGCAAGGTCATCGGGTTCGACGCGGGAGTCCTGGAGGACTGGCGCACGGTCCTGGAGCTCGTGGCGGCCCGCAACTCGCGGCTCGGGGCCGTCGAGTAGCGTCCGCCTGGTCCGGCCCCGTCGAGGACGCGCGACGCCGGGTCTCACCACTTGCCGGGCGCGTAGTCCTTCAGGAAGACGCCGTACAGGTCCTCGCCCGCCTCGCCGCGCACTACCGGGTCGTAGACGCGGGCCGCGCCGTCGACCAGGTCGAGCGGGGCGTGGAAGCCCTCCTCGGCCAGGCGCAGCTTGTCGTAGTGGGGGCGCTCGTCGGTGATCCAGCCGGTGTCGACCGAGGTCATGAGGATGCCGTCGGTCTGGAACATCTCCTGGGCGCTGGTCCGCGTGACCATGTTCATCGCGGCCTTGGCGGCGTTGGTGTTCGGGTGGCCCGCACCCTTGTAGCCGCGGCCGAAGACGCCCTCCATCGCCGAGACGTTGACGACGTACGCGCGCCCGCTCGCCGCCTTCTTCGCGGCGTCGGCCATGACCGGGCGGAGCTTGCTGATCAGGATGAACGGCGCCGTGTAGTTGCACAGCTGGGTCTCGAGGAGCTCCACCGGGGAGATCTGCTCGATGGTCTGCACCCAGGTGTTGGTGTCGACGACGTCGGGGACGAGACCGCCCGCGTCGATGGCGGTGCCGTCGTGATGCCGGGCGACGCTGGCGTTGCCGGCGACCAGGGCGAGGTCGGCGACCTGCTGTGCGTCGAGGCCGGAGATCCCGACCGGCAGCGCGGCCAGGCCGTCGACGGCGCCGGAGCCGAAGGCGCCGATCACGTGGTGGGCGGGCAGCTCACCGGCGGGCAGCGGGGCGCTCTCGCCCTCGACCAGGGCGGCGTAGGCGGAGGGCAGACGGCGTACGGTCTGCGTCGCGTTGTTGATGAGGATGTCCAGCGGGCCCGCCTCGGCGACCTGGTCGGCGAGGGCCACCGCCTGCGCCGGGTCACGCAGGTCGATGCCGACGACCTCGAGGCGGTGCATCCAGTCCGCCGAGTCGTCCATGGCCTTGAAGCGGCGGATGGCGTCCTTCGGGAACCGCGTGGTGATCGTCGTGTGCGCGCCGTCGCGCAGCAGCCGCAGCGCGACGTACATGCCGATCTTGGCGCGGCCGCCGGTGAGCAGCGCGCGCTTGCCGGTGAGGTCGGCGCGGGCGTCGCGCTTGGCGCGGTTCAGGCGGGCGCAGTCGGGACAGAGCTGATGGTAGAAGTAGTCGACTTCCACATACCGGCTCTTGCAGGTGTAGCAGGAGCGCGGGCGCTGGAGTATCCCCGCGATCTTGCCCTCTTCCGTGATCGACGACGGGAGGATGCCCTCCGTCTCGTCGTCGATGCGCTGGGCGGAGCCGGTCGCCGTGGCCTCCGTGACCGCCTTGTCGTGCGCGGTCTTGGCGGCCCGGCGCTCCTGGCGGCGCCGCTGCTTGACGGTGCGGTAGATGCCCGCGGTGGCCCGGCGCACGGCGATCGCGTCGGGGTGGTCGACCTCCAGCTTGTCGAGCTCCTCGAGCACGCTGAGGCAGACGGCCAGCCGCTCGGGGTCGATGCCGGGCCCGTACACCACCTCGTCCGTGGTCGCCGAGCCGTCCTCTGTCACCGTCATCGCCGCTGCCGTTCCCTGTGTGCCGTCGCGGCGCTCCGGTCGCGCCCGCATTCGAACGGCAGATTTTACGGAGCGCCGGGCCGCACCACCAAACCCGCTCGCGAGTGAGCCGTAGGGGCGCGCCGGTGTTGAGAGTACGAGCGCGCGGAGGCCCGAAGGGCTGAGCACGGTCGTGCTCTCGACACCGGCTGGAGCGCCCTGGAGGTGAACGAGCCAGAAGAGACGACGATCAAGGAGCGCAGGCCTTGATCAGCGTCTCCACCTCGTCGGACACCGCCTGGGCGAACCGGTCCAGGTCCGGTACGGCCCGTGCGTCGGCGACGAGCCCGTAGTGGACCCGCCCCCGGTACGTCGAGACGGCGACGGCGAGGGACTGGCCGGCAGCCAGCGGGGCGAAGGGAAACACCTCCGTGAGGGGGTTGCCGCCGAGCTTCAGGCCGAGGCCGGGCAGCGGCACGCTGGTGACCAGGATGTCGAACCACAGCCGGGCGGCCTGGCTGACCAGCGGGCCGCCGAGCCGGTGGCCGAGCGCCGGCACATGGTCGGCGAGCAGCGCGACGGCACCCGCGCCCCGGTTGGGGCCGGCGTCCTTGTTGCGGTCCATGGCCGTGCGGACCGCCTCGAGGCGGCCGAGCGGGTCGGGGTCGTCGACCGGGAGCTGTATCAAGTAACCGGACAGCCGGTTGCCCCGTGGGTGCGCGGTGCGCGGGCGGCGCTTGGAGACGGGGATCAGCGCGCGCGGCGCGACGCCCTCGCTGCCGTCGCCGCGTTCGTCGAGCCAGCGGCGCAGGGCGCCCGCGACGACGGCGATCAGGACGTCGTTGACGGTGCCTCCGACGGCCTTGCGGACGCGGTGCACGTCGTCGATGTCGAGGACCACTCCGGCGGTACGACGGGTGCCGGAGGGCTCCGAGGTCAGCGCGGGTGACGAACGCATACCCAGGGTGGACAGGGCGACGGAGGCGCCGATGTCGAGGGCCCGGCCCACGTCGGACACGGCGCCGCGCAGCAGACCGGGCAGCTTGCGCACGTCGGGCAGCAGGCCGCGCGGGGGCTGGGCGGGGCGGGGCCGCGGGGCCGGCATGTCCGTGGGGTCCAGGACGGCCGCGGCCAGGGTCAGCGCGCGCAGGCCGTCGGCCAGGGCGTGGTGGAACTTGAAGAGCACGGCGAACGAGACGCCGTCCTCCCCCGGCAGCACGTGCGCCTCCCACGGCGGCCGGCCGCGCTCCAGCGGACGCTCCATGAGCCGGCCCGCCATCCCCTGGAAGTCGGCGGTGGGGGCATGCAGCCGGACGTGGTCGAGCGGGTCGAAGTCGGGGGCGGGCTCCCTGGCCGCGCCGCCGAAGGCGAGCGGCCGGCGGAGTCCGAAGGGGAATGGCTGCCCCGGATCGAGCGGCCGCCACACGTCCCGGATCCGCATCCGCAGCCCGGGCACCGCGGCGGCACGGGCGGCGAGCAGGTCGGCGGCGTGGGCACCGGCGGCGGGCGAGTGGGACGCGAACACGCCGAGCGCGCCGAGATGCATGGGATGCAGGTCGGACTCGATGTTCCAGAACGCCAGGTCGAGTGGTGCGAGCAGGTCAGGAGTCAATGGCTTGCCTCGCGACGATGACGGGTGGGCCAGCAGTCAATCGCCCCGAGGCGATTACGGTCAAGTACGATCAGGCTACGTACAGTTAACAGCAGATTAAGCCCCGCCTCCTACGAAAGAGGCGGGACTCATGTGGTGTAAGAGGTCATAGTGTCGAGGTCAGCGCCCCACGAAGGCGTGAACCGAGGCCCGGCCCGGCGTGTCCGCTCGATCGTGTGACGCGCCGCCGCTCCTGCCGAAGCAGCCCGGGCTACGGCACCCGCTGCCCCTTGCCCAGCGCGATCACGCCGCCCTTGGACACCGTGTACAGCTCGGCGTCCCGCTCCGGGTTGACGCCGATCGTCGCGCCGGGCGGCACCTCGACGTTCTTGTCGAGGACCGCGCCGCGCACCACCGCGCCCCGCCCTATGTGGACGTTGTCGTGCAGCACCGACCCCTGCACCACCGCCCCCGGGTCGACCACGACACCCGGCGAGAGCACGGACCGCGTGACCTGTCCCCGGATCAGGCAGCCGGCGCTGATGATGGACTCGCCGGCGATGCCGCCGGCGTTGAAGCGGGCGGGCGAGAGCTGGTTGGAGTGGGTGTAGATGGGCCAGCTGCGGTTGTAGAGGTTGAAGGCGGGCCGCTCGGCGATCAGGTCCATATGGGCCTCGTAGTACGCGTCGAGCGTGCCGACGTCACGCCAGTAGCCCTGGTCGCGGCTGGTTTCGCCGGGGACGTGGTTGTCGCCGAAGTCGTACAGGTGGGCCTCGCCGCGTTCGGTGAGCTGGGGCAGGATCGAACCGCCCATGTCGTGCACGGAGTTCACGTCGTCTGCGTCCCGCTGGAGGGCCTCGATCAGCGCCTTGGTGGTGAAGATGTAGTTGCCCATGGAGGCGAGGACGGAGTCGGGGTCGTCGGGCAGGCCGGGCGGGTCCGCGGGCTTCTCCAGGAACCGCTCGACGGTGCTTCCGTCCGAGCCCGGGGTGATCACGCCGAAGGAGGAGGACTCCGTGCGCGGCACGCGTATCCCCGCCACCGTCACGCCCGCGCCGGACTCGATGTGCTGGGCGAGCATCTGCCGCGGATCCATGCGGTACACATGGTCGGCGCCGAACACCGCGACGTACTCGGGCCGTTCGTCGTAGATCAGGTTCAGGGACTGCAGGATGGCGTCCGCACTGCCCAGGTACCAGCGCGGGCCGAGCCGCTGCTGGGCGGGGACGGGCGTGACGTAGTTGCCGAGCAGGCTGGACATCCGCCAGGTCGTGGTGATGTGCCGGTCCAGCGAGTGCGACTTGTACTGCGTGAGGACGCAGATGCGCAGGATGTCGCCGTTGACGAGGTTGGAGAGGACGAAGTCGACAAGTCTGTACGTGCCGCCGAACGCCACCGCGGGTTTCGCGCGGTCCGCGGTCAGGGGCATCAGGCGCTTGCCCTCTCCGCCCGCCAGTACGATCCCGAGCACCGAAGGTCCTCCCCCAGTCTCGGCTTCGCTCGACCGGGGGTACCCCCATCGACGCATGGCCGCTCCCCTCACCCTGGTTGACCCATGATTGCCCTTGAGCCGGGCGGGCTAAGCCTGTTCGAGGATCGCCGCGTAGAGCCGGGCCGTGCGGCGGGCGACCGTGTCCCAGCCGAACTCCCCCACCGCACGCTCCCGTCCCGCCTCGCCCATCCGCCGGGCGCCCTCCGGATCGGCGAGGACGGCGTCCAGGGCGCGGGCGAGGCCCGTTTCGAAGTCGTCGTCCACGGACACCAGTAGGCCCGTCTTGCCGTCCGCGACGACCTCGGGGATGCCGCCGACCTGGGAGGCCACGACGGGTGTGCCGCAGGCCATCGCCTCCAGGTTGACGATGCCCAGCGGTTCGTACACCGAGGGGCAGACGAACACGGTGGCGTGCGTGAGGAGTTGGATCACCTCCGGGCGCGGCAGCATCCGCGGGATCCAGTGCACGCCGTCGCGGACGCGGCTCAGCTCCTGGTACAGGTCGCGGAACTCCTGGTCGATCTCGGGGGTGTCGGGCGCCCCCGCGCACAGTACGACCTGCGCCGCGGGGTCGATGTCCCGTGCCGCGCGCAGCAGATGGGGCACACCCTTCTGCCGGGTGATCCGGCCGACGAACAGGATGTACGGGCGGGCCGGGTCCAGGCCGAGGCGGGTCAGGACGTCGGTGGCGGGGTCGGGCCGGTAGAGGTCGGTGTCGATGCCGTTGTGCACGACGTGGACGCGGGCGGGGTCCAGCGCGGGATAGCAGTCGAGGATGTCCGCGCGCATGGCACCGGACACGGCGATCACCGCGTCGGCGGCCTCGATCGCGGTGCGCTCGGCCCAGCTCGACAGGGCGTATCCGCCGCCGAGTTGCTCGGCCTTCCAGGGGCGCAGCGGCTCCAGGGAGTGGGCGGTCATCACATGCGGGATGCCGTACAGGAGCTTGCCGAGGTGGCCGGCGAGGTTGGCGTACCAGGTGTGGGAGTGGACGAGTTCGCGGCCCTCGAGGGCGGCGGTCATGGCGAGGTCCACGGAGAAGGTGCGCAGCGCGTCGTTGGCGGTGTCGAGCGCGGGCCAGGGGCGATGCCGCAGCACGCCCTCCGCGCGGCCCTCGCCCCAGCAGTGCACCTCGAGGTCGACGAGGGATCTCAACTCCCGGGCGAGGAACTCGACATGGACGCCCGCGCCGCCGTACACGTCCGGGGGGTACTCCCGGGTCAGCAGTCCCACTCGCACCCGCAAACCCCCTGTCTCGGCGGCTGGTTCCCTCATGGTCACCCAGATGTGGCGCGTGGGGAAGAGCCCGGGGGCCAGGTGAAGCAGCAGTCGCCGCACAGTCCACCGCCGGGCACCCGGTAGTACAGGCAGCAGCTGCGGCGCCGGAAGGCAGTGCCCGTGAGCGCGCCGGTTGCGGTGAGGCGGGGGTGGGCGAACAGCTCGCCGGCCAGTGCGCGGGCCCGGGCGGCGGCCTCGGTACGGCCGTTCGCGCGCGCCCAGCGGTCCAGCTCGCGGACGGCGCCCGCCAGCGCGGATCCGGCGTTGCCCCACAGCAGCCCCGCCGCGAGCCGGTGGCGGGCACGCAGAGCGGCCGCCAGCGGTTCCAGGTGACCGTGCAGCACGACGTCCACGACGGTCGCCGCGTCCCCCGGCAGCGGGCGCACCTGAGCGAGCCACAGGTCGTCGGGTGCGCTCCCCTCGGCGTCCCAGTGCAGCAGCCGCGGGTCGAGGTCGGGGACGCTGCCGTACAGGACGGCGCAGCCGAGCGCAGTCGACCACAGCCGGGCCACGAGCCCGAGGTGCGCCACCGAGGCCGCGATCCGCAGCTCGGGAGCTCCCAGCGCGGCCGCCACTTTTCGGATCCGGACGCCGAGGGGGTCCGGATCCGATGTCGACGGGTCGTAGGCCTGCGCAAGTGTCGGCAGCGAGCTCACGGAGACTGTCCGCCCGCCCACGACCGTGCGCAGGACGAAGAAGCCGCCGAGCGGGCTCAGGCCGGCGAGATCGGGGTCGAGGTCCACGAGGAGCAGTAGTACCAAGTCCCCTAGGGGTCGGGATCAGGGGGTCTCCGTCCCGGTTCGCCCACCCTGGGGATGACCGGGGGGCGTTCGTACTCCATCGGCAGTAGGACTCATTCGGTGCTCAGGGACGACGACGGGGAACAGGGCGAGCGGGCATCGTGTTGGTCATGGAAGCCGACCGTTCGCCGCACCGGGCCCAGCGCCCCAGCCTCAGGCAGAGGAGCAGCTCATGAGCGCCCTCGCGTTGTCCGTGTTCCTGTCGCTGGTGTCCGCTGTCGCGTACGCGGGCGGGGCGATCGTGCAGGAGCGGGTCGCGGTGTCGTTGCCGGGCGGTCAGTACGCGCCGATGCGCCGGCCGGGCTGGTGGGCCGCGGTGGCGCTCAACGGTTTCGGCGGGCTGCTGCACGTGGCGGCCCTCGCCTACGGTCCGCTGAGCGTGGTGCAGCCGCTGGGGGCGCTGACCATCGTGTTCGCGCTGCCGATGGCGGCGCTGTTCGTGGGCCGCAGGGCCGGTGGGACGGCCTGGCGGGGCGCTGTGATGGCGACCGTCGGCCTCGCGGGTCTGCTGTCCCTGGTCGGCACGTCCGACTCGCGGTCGCTGGACGGGGCACAGCAGGTGTCCGTGTTCCTGGCGACCGCCGCTGGGGTCGCCGCGCTGATGCTCGCGGCACGGGCGGTCCGGCATCGTCCGGCGGTGCGCGCCCTGCTCCTCGCGACCGCGTCGGGCATCGCGTTCGGCATGTCCTCGGTCTTCACGAAGACGGTCGCGGTCGACTGGACCGGCGGGGTGTCGGGCGCGGATCTGCCGTCCCTGGCCGCTATCGGCGTGTTCGCCGTCTCCGGTCTGCTGCTGTCCCAGGCCTCGTACCGGGGCGCCGGCCTCGCGGCTCCGCTGGCCACGCTGACGGTGGTGAACCCGGTGATAGCAGCCGCGGTGGGCATCACGATGTTCGGCGAAACCTTCCGCTACGGCGCCACGGGCACCGTGCTCGCCCTGAGCTGCGGGGTGGTGGCGGCGGGCGGTCTGATCCTGCTGACGACGGAGCGCATCCGGCATTTCGACGACTCCGACAACGCGGAGCTGCTGCCCGAGCCCCTCACCGGGCAGCTGTCCGGCATCGTCGCCCCGGCGAGGCCCGCCGACGAGCCCGCCACCGCGTTCCTCGAGGGCCTCCCCGAGAAGCCCGCCGCACACCGGGAGGGCGGCGTCTTCCTGCCGAGCCCGGTCACGGAGAGCAGGTACGGCAACGACGCGCCCGTCGGTCCCGCCGACGGGACCGCGCCCTACTACTCCTCCCTGTACGGCGCCTCGTACATCCCGTTCCCGAGCGTGGAGCAGCGCGCCGGGGTCAGATCCTGACCCCACCGGCCCGGAGGTACGCCACCGGGTCGACGTCCGTACCGAAGCCGGGCCCGGTCCGCACCTCGAAGTGCAGATGCGGGCCCGAGCTGTTGCCGGTGGACCCGACACGGCCGATCCGCTGTCCGCCGCCCACCGGCTGGCCGGCCTTCACGGAGATCGCCGACAGGTGCGCGTACTGGGTGTACCGGCCGTCGGCGTGCCGGATGACCACCTGGTAGCCGAAGGAGCCGCCCCATCCGGCGGTGACGACCCGGCCCGCGGCGACGGCCTTCACGGAGGTGCCGGTGGCCGCGGGGAAGTCGACGCCGGTGTGGTAGCCCTTCGACCAGCTGGAGCCGGCCGCCCGGTACGGGGTCCCCAGGGAGCCGCTGACGGGGGCGACGAGGGAGTCCTCTCGTCGGTCGTCTGCGTCGTCCGAAGCGGTCGTCTTCGGCCGGGACTCGGGTGCCGCCGGTGTGGTCGGCGCGGGCGCCGGGGCAGCCGTGGCCTTGGCGCGCAGGTTCAGCCGCTGGCCCGGCAGGATCAGGTCGGGGTCCGTCCCGATCGTTCTGCGGTTGGCGGCGTACAGCCGTTGCCAGCCGCCCTGGACGCGCTGCTCCTCGGCGATGGTGGAGAGCGTGTCGCCGCGGACGACGGTGTACATCTCGGCGGTTCCTGCGCGCGACTGGGGCGTGGTGTGCGGCCGTACGTCCGCCACGGAGCTCTTGGCGGCCCGGGTCGAGGTGCCCCCGCCCGGCCGGATGTCGGGCGTCTCGCCACCGCGGTTGAGTCCGGCCCGCACCGAGCACACCGGCCAGGCGCCGGGCCCCTGCCCGTCGAGCACCTTCTCCGCGACGGCGATCTGCTGGTCCCTGGTGGCCAGATCCGCGCGCGGCGCATAGGCCGTACCGCCGTACGCCTCCCAGGTGGACTGACTGAACTGCAGTCCGCCGTAGTACCCGTTGCCGGTGTTGATGTCCCAGTCGTTGGTCGACTCGCACGCGGCGACCTTGTCCCAGGTGTCCATGTCGGCCGCCTGCGCGGCACCGGTGCCGACGAACGGGAGGGCCATTCCGGCGCCGCCCGCCGTGACGGTGAGCGAGGCGCGGTTGATCCTGTTCGGCTGATACCGGCGGTGCCGGCCGCGTAAGGCCATGGAAGTGCCCCCTCGACAAGCGTCAGGAGGGCCAAAACTAAGGGTCCCGAACAGGCCATGACAAGACGGCAATCAGCCGCCCGGTCAGGCCAAGTGGCGCAGAAGGCACCCCCGTTGACGGGTTCGAGCGCGGTCCGCTGAGCCACCCGGCCTCTCCCGTACGTACTGAGCCCCGTAGGGTCGGACGTGCGGTCGGCGTTTCGGCACGTCAGGATGGCCCGGGGGGCGATACTGACGGCACTACCGGCACGATCGGCAAACACGATCTACGGGATCCACTGGACCCCTTGAGGAGCAGGCGGAATGAGCACTTCAGCCCAGATCGGCGTCACGGGTCTCGCGGTCATGGGCCGCAACCTCGCCCGCAACTTCGCGCGCAACGGCTACACGGTCGCGGTGCACAACCGGACGGCGTCCCGGATGCACGCGCTGGTGGAGGAGTTCGGAAGCGAGGGCGACTTCGTCGCGGCCGAGACCGCCAAGGAGTTCGTGGCCGCGCTGGAACGGCCCCGCCGCCTGGTCATCATGGTCAAGGCCGGCGATCCGACCGATGCCGTGATCCAGGAGTTCGCCCCGCTCCTGGAGCCCGGCGACATGATCATCGACGGCGGCAACGCCCACTTCGCGGACACCCGGCGCCGGGAGCGCGAGCTGCGCGAGCGGGGCATCCACTTCGTCGGCACCGGCATCTCCGGCGGCGAGGAGGGCGCGCTGCACGGGCCGAGCATCATGCCGGGCGGTTCGAAGGAGTCGTACGAGTCGCTGGGCCCGATGCTGGAGAAGATCTCCGCGAAGGCGGCGGACGGCGCGCCGTGCGTCACGCACGTCGGTCCGGACGGCGCCGGGCACTTCGTGAAGATGGTGCACAACGGCATCGAGTACGCCGACATGCAGCTCATCGGCGAGGCGTACCAGCTGCTGCGCGATGTCGCCGGGTACTCCCCCGCCGAGATCGCGGAGATCTTCCGCACTTGGAACACCGGCCGGCTCGACTCCTACCTGATCGAGATCACGGCCGAGGTGCTGTCGCATGTGGACGCGGCCACGGGCAAGCCGTTCGTGGACGTGGTGCAGGACCGGGCGGAGCAGAAGGGCACCGGCCGCTGGACCGTTCAGATCGCGCTGGACCTGGGTGTTCCGGTCTCCGGGATCGCGGAGGCGGTGTTCGCCCGCTCACTGTCCGGACACGCGGCGCTGCGTGAGGCGTCTCGAGACCTGGCCGGCCCGAAGGCGTCCCCGCTGGACAAGGCGGAGGCCGGTGCCTTCGCCGACCGGGTCGAGCAGGCGCTGTACGCCTCCAAGATCGTGTCGTACACCCAGGGCTTCCATGAGATCGCCGCGGGCAGCGAGCAGTACGACTGGGACATCGACCTCGGCCAGGTCGCCTCGATCTGGCGCGGCGGCTGCATCATCCGCGCGGCGTTCCTGGACCGGATCCGCGCCGCCTACGACGCCCGGTCCGATCTGCCGAGCCTGCTGTCGGACGAGACGTTCGCCCAGGAGATCGCGGCGGCTCAGGACGACTGGCGCGAGGTACTTGTCGCCGCCACCCGGCAGGGCGTCCCGACGCCGGGCTTCGCCGCGGCCCTCGCCTACTACGACGCCCTGCGCGCCGAGCGGCTGCCCGCCGCGCTCACCCAGGGCCAGCGGGACTTCTTCGGCGCGCACACCTACCGGCGCACCGACCGGGACGGTTCGTTCCACACGCTGTGGGGCGGAGACCGGTCGGAGGTGGCGGGCTGAGCGCTCCGCTGGAGGTCCGGTACGCCACGTGCGGGTGCGTCGTGGCCGGGGCCGGTCCTGCGGTACGGCAGTGGTGGGCGGCCTCGTGGTCGCCCACCACGCGTCATGGGCGCTCATCGCCCTTCGTGGTGCGGCCGCTCAGGAGAGCGGCGGTCCGGGCTCCGGGTTCGGGACGGGCTCCGGGCCCGGGGGGATCGGGGAGGGGTTGGGTTCCGGGACGGGGCGGGGCCCCGGCGGCGGCTCGGGAGCCGGAGGCGGAGGGGTCGGCCCCGGGGCCGGGGGCGGTTCCGGAGTCGGCACCGGGTCGGGGTGCGGCTCGGGGTGATGGGGATCCGGTCCGGGAGTGGGACCCGGCGGGACCGGATCGGGGTACGGATTGGTCATGATGTCCTCCGCCAGTCGGTGAACGTCGGCTGTGGACTACTCCCCGTCTACCCGGGGCCCAGCGCCGCCAGTCACTCGCCGGAGTCACCGCGTGGCCCAGGTGGACCCCTGGGGTCCGTCCGGACGACGTCAGCGCGACAGCCCGGTCCGCGCCGCCCGTGCCCCCGCCGCCAGCCCCGGGCGCGGGCTGGACAGCACCGGGACCGATGTCGTCGTCAGATGCTGGGCCGGGGCCATGGAGGGCTGGGCGAGGACGATCGCGTCGGCGTCGGTGACCTCGTCGGCCGCGGTGGCGACGAGACGTGCGTAACTCTCCGTGTCGCCCGCCTCGAACCGCTGCCACGCGCCCTCCACCAATCGGGGCCGTACCTCGACGGAACGTCCGGCGCGGCGGGCCTCCTCCTCGATCAGCGACACGGTCGGCCCGAACGTACTCTCCAGCGTCCCGAGGACGACGACCCGGGACCCCGCGGCCACCGCGGCGGCCGCCATCGGACGGTCACCGCGCAGCACCGGCACCCCGACGCCGACGCCGGCCGTCTCGGCGACGCCGCCGAGGGTCGAGCAGGTGCACAGCACGGCCCGCGCGCCGTCGGCGACCGCCCGCTCCAGGACCGCGCGCAGGTCGTCCGCCACCGCTTCGGGGCCCTTGTCACGGGCTCGGTCCAGCAGTTCCTCGTCGACGAAGTGCCGTAGTTCCAGGCCCTGGTGGTCCTCGTCGCGCAGGGCGTCGAAGACGGGGACGTGAACGGGTGAGGTGTGCAGGAGAGCGAGCATGTGTGAGGGCTCCCTCTTTCAGAACCGGCCGGGGTGCGCGGACAGCCACTGCTTCGCCGCCCGCAGCAGCTCCGGGTCGGCCGCCGGGGCCTCCTCGGGGTGGCGTTCCGCCCACTTCACAACGTACGGGCACAGCGGGGCCACGACGATGCCCTCACGCTTCGCGATGGCGTACAGCTCGCGCGCCAGCGAGCCCGCGATGCCCTTCCCCTCGTGCGCCGGTTCCACGATGGTGTGCACGGGGACCAGGGCGCGCCCCGGGGCTTCGAGGACGAAGTACTCGATGTGGCCGACGACTTCGCCGCCGTCCCCGAGGGCCTCGAGGCGGCCGGTCGCCCGGTCGTCGCGGATCTCGATGTCGCTCATGGGTACGCTCCTGGTCGGAAAGGTCAGGCCGACACGGCCTGCGGGCTGCGCTCCTGGTCCGAGCCCGGCACCGGTGCGGACGGGTCGGCCCCCAGGGCCACGATCCTGTTGTCGCGGTCCACGTGCACGACCCGCGGCTTCAGTGCCCGCGCCTCGGCGTCGGTGACCTGAGCGTAACTGATGATGATCACCAGATCGCCGGGATGGACCAGACGGGCCGCGGCACCGTTGATACCGACGACGCCCGAGCCGCGCTCACCCTCGATGACGTACGTCTCCAGCCGGGCGCCGTTGGTGATGTCGACGATGTGCACGAGCTCACCGGGCAGCAGATCGGCGGCGTCCAGCAGCTCGGCGTCGATGGTCACCGATCCCACGTAGTGCAGGTCGGCCTGGGTGACGGTGGCTCGGTGGATCTTGGACTTGATCAAAGTTCGCAGCACTTTAGTAGGGCTTTGTTAGGTACCCCGATTGATCATCGTCAGGTAGATTGTGATGTTCTGTCAGGTGTGACACCTGAGGAGATGGAGACGGTCCGCCCGCGCCTGGAGGCGTTCGCGGCGGAGATGCTCGGTTCGCTGGCGCGTCGGGACCAGCGGGCCAAGGGCGAGCTGTATCTGCGCGGGCTGATGCTGGACGGCAAGCGCAAGTCCATGCAGCCGATGGCCGAGCGCCTGGGCGTGGACCACCAGCAGCTGCAGCAGTTCGTCTCATCGTCCACCTGGGACTACTCCAAGGTCCGTGAGCGGCTGGCCCGTTGGGCTGCCGCGCACATTTCTCCCGAGGCGTACGCGATCGATGATGTCGGCTTCCCCAAGGACGGCTACGACTCACCGGGGGTGGCGCGGATGTACTGCGGCGCCCTGGGTAAGCGCGGCAACTGCCAGGTCGGCGTCAGTGTGAACCTGGTCAGTGACCGTGCGTCATCGGCTGTCGACTGGCGCCTGTTCCTGCCCGAGAGCTGGGACGACACCAAGTACGGCGAGGACGCGCTGATGGCCGAGGCGATCCGGCGCCGCCGCGCCAAGGCGGGAATCCCGGACACCGAGCGGCACCGGGAGAAGTGGCGCCTGGCGCTGGACATGCTCGACGAGGTGCGCGACAACTGGGAGTTGCCCGACCTTCCGGTCGCCGCCGACGCCGGATACGGCGACGCCACCGGCTTTCGCGAGGGCCTGACCGAGCGCGGCCTGACCTACGCGGTCGCGGTCAAAGCCACCACGACCGCGCACCCCGGCAATGCCACACCCCAACGCCCGCCGTACTCCGGGCAGGGCCGCCCTCCCGTGTCCGCCTACCCCCAACCGCACACCACCCTGCGCGCCCTGGCCCTGGCCGTCGGCCGAGCGGCCACCCGCACCGTCACCTGGCGCCAGGGCAGCAAGGCCACCAGACGCAACCCGAACGCCGAGATGCGCTCGCAGTTCCTGGCCCTGCGGGTCCGACCGGCCAACCGCACCATCCGCCGCGCCGCCGACGGCTCCCTGCCCGACTGCTGGCTGCTCGTCGAGTGGCCACCCGACTCCGCCGAGCCAACCGACTACTGGCTCTCGACGCTTCCCGCCGACACCCCACTGCGCGAACTGGTACGAATCGCCAAGACCCGATGGCGAGTTGAGCACGACTACCGCGAGCTCAAGGACGGTCTGGGCCTGGACCACTTCGAGGGCCGCAACTACCTCGGCTGGCACCGCCACGTCACCCTCGCGTCCCTCGCCCAGGCCTTCTGCACCATGCTCAGGCTCGACCCAAAAGCCCCTGCGCCGGCCTGACCCTCTACGCGGTCCTCCGCGAACTCCAGGCCCTCCTGGCCACCTGGACCGGCGCCTGCTCGATATGCGGCCAACCCGCACCAGCACCCGAACCCCACCACAGGACCTAACAAAGCCCTAACTCCTAGAAGACGGCTCCCTGCCAGCTTTCTGCAGGTCAGGGGCGTCCTTCACTGTACATCGGCATGCCTTCGGCTCGAAGACCTCTAGGAAAATCGTGCGTTGCTGTGACCGGGCTTCCCGCCTGCGCATTTCTGCGCCAGCCAGGCTGCCGCGAAGCCACCGACCAGGCGCACGCGCGAGGAACCGTACGGGACTGATGCTGAGTGGATGCTGACTTACCTGACGTCTCATCAGGCATGTCGAGAGTCGGCGGCATTGGGCCTGCTCGGGGGTGATTCGATCCCGGCTCGCGGGCGAGTGCGAGAGCGGGACGGGAGAGCCGACCAGCACGCTCCCCCACCACACGATCGAGCGCTTCCGCGTCATTTCCCCTCTTCGCCATGCCCAAGGCGCATGACAGTCTCGGATGACAACGGTTACGGGTGCGAAAGATGTTCACCTGGTTGTCCGTGGCCCATCGGCCTCCAACTCGTCCATGAAGTGCCGAACTCGTAGTCGCGGAGCTGGTCGCCACCGCCGTCCTGCACGGCCGCGTGCACGGCCGCTGCTTCCAGCTCACGCCGTCCTCGACCCGACCGCCCACCGCCTCCGCATCAAGGTCAGAACGCCTGCTTGGACCTCCACCCGCGACCTCTCCTGGCGAACACCGAACCCGACGCGCTCCAGACCGGCGACCGTGGCCTGGCGCTTCTTGCCGCCCTCGCCGACCACTGGGATACCGTCCCCCACCCGCCCTGCGGCAAGACCGTCCGGGCGGTGCTGACGACGCCGGTCGAAGCATGACGCACACGGCTTCGCCCTCGCCCCGTCGCGGGCGCCGGAAGGGATACCGACTCACCGCCGGTAACGCCAGATCTGCCGCAACCGCAGAGCCTCCACGGCCCGATGAGTCTCGAGCTCCGCATCAGGGACGGGCTCCCGGCCGAGACCGAGGCGCACCTGGCGATAGAGCCGGTGCGGGGCGGCTACGGAATTATCGACCAGTGTGGACAGGAGCGGCTCGTCAGCCGGTGTGCCCCGGTCCGCCACGACAAGCAACGCGACCTGGTCGTCGGGGTGCAGGAACGGGAGCTGCCCACCCGCCCGAAGACGGAGGTCGCCCCAGCTCAGGGGAGTGCCGTCGGTGCGGGCCAGTTCTTGGAGGATGTCGCGGACCGTGGGGGCCAGCTTCTCGATCCTGTCGGCCGGCAGGCGGTCGTCCTGCGGTGGCTCGGCGGTGCGTCCCGTCCGCGCCGATGTGTTCCGCGAGGCGGCGGCCGCCTGGGCGGAGCGCTCGGCGGACTTTCGGTCCTCCAGCCTGCTCCGCCACCGCTCGACGAGCTTGGTTTCCGCGGCGGGCAGTGGTCGGGCGAGCTGATCGCGATGTTCCCCGATCTCGTCGAGCAGCCGCAGCAGGTCCTGGGTGGGCCGGTGCCCATGGGTCCGGTCCAGCTCACCGAGCAGGCGCCGGATCTTCCTGAGGTTCGGATCCTTCTTCTCGACCGGCTTCGGTGCAAGGGCCTTGGACGGTTTCGGGTCGGGAGCGACGGCCCGACGCTCCGCCTTGGCCGAGGTGACGGTAATGGGGCGGCCGATCAGACCGATGAGGAGGTCCAGGACGCGGTCGCCCTCTCCTAGCCAGTCACGGAGGGCCCTCCTCTGGGAGCGGACTTCTTCGTACCGGCGGAGATGCTCTTCTCCTTGCCGAATCGCCTGTGCCAGGCGCTGGGCTCGCGTCCCCTTCGTCCGGGCCCGGGTCCTCGCCGCCTCCTCCAGCTTCTCCCTCATCTCCGCGCGTCTTCGGTGTGCCTGCTCCACGTCGCTTGCGAAGGGTGCCCGCTCCCCGGCGGCCGGCCGCTTCGCAGCGGACGGCGGAGCGACCGACGCGCGTGCCCTCCGGTGTCCGTACGCCTCGTGCGTCTTCCTGGTCTCGGCCGCCGCCCACTGCTGCAGGGCGAACTCCGAGGCCGGTTCGGCGGCTCCGAGGCGTTTCAGCACCTGGCCCAGGTACCAAAGGGGCCTGCCCAAGTGGGTGACGACCAGGACGCTCAGCAGTGGGTGATCGGGCACCCGCGGCCTGTCCACCTCGACCAGCAGTTCCTGGCGCCCGGGGTTCGGCAGGTCGTGGACCCACCTGCCTAGCCTCTCGGCCAGAACGCTCCACGTGATCGTCGCACCCTTCGCCGCGACCTCCTCCAGTACCTTCGTGAGCTCGTCGGCCGCCTTTCCCGGTGCGGTCTCCGGCGCCTTGGGCCCGCTGGGCGCGGATTCGGTGAGCGGGGTCCGCTCACAAGCGCTGGAGGCGCGGGCCGCCGGGACGTACTTCTCGTCGAGCGCGACGCTGGGACGCCACAACCCGGTGCGTTCTGCCTCCAGGCCGTTGAGCCGTACCAGGGTGTCGGCGCGGACCGCCCAAGAGGAGCCGTTTCCCTCGACGACGTCCGTGACCAGCAGCCGGACCGAACCCGCGAGCTGGTAGACGTACTGGTCCGTGGGAGGCGGCACCGTGTCGGGCAGGGACAGGTGGGCCCGAACGATGCGGCTTCCCGCCGGCTTGACGAAGCCAGGAATCAGGCGCCTGCCAGGCATGTCCAACGGTGACGAGGCCAGGGGTGCCGCTTCCGTGTCCACCGCGAACACGACCTGTCCGCGGGGAAGGACCACGCTGCCGGGAAGCGGCTCGCGGCCGATGCCGTCGTCGCGGATCGCCCCCTCGGCACGCAGCTCCTCGAGCGCGGGCGTGACGAGGCCGCTCTCGGTCATCCGGCAGTGCTCCAGCGGAACCCAGGGCGTCTTCTTCCCGTCGGTCGCGGTGCCGATGAACACGCGACGGTCATTGCCCTCGGTCTCGCACCGCACGAGAAGGGCGTACCCGCGACGCGCCATCATGTCGCGAGCGAGCGCGTCGTCCCGGCCGAACACCCACTCGATACGGCCTTCCTTCGCACCCAGACTGTCCGCCGCCTTGCGCCAGCTCCGGTAGTCCTCCGAGTGCAGCTCGAACCGGAGATGCGTTCTCGTGCGACGCAGCCGGAAGTCCACGGCATCGCCGTGGCAGTGCCCGAAGCTGCGCAGTTCACCCTGGGCCGCGTACCCCTGTCCGGCCAACCAGCGAGTGACATGGGTTTTGACGAACAGGTGGTCGGCGCCGTCCGCGCTGTGGCTGGTCCGGTGGCACTCCCCGCGGCCGGGGTCGGCTTCGTGGGCGAAGTGACAGACCCTCGTCACATACCGTTTGGGACGCAGCGGTTCTCCGCAGCCGCCGAGCAGCGTGCCGCACCAGAAGTCGTCCCTCCCGAACTGGTGGATGAACTCATCTAAGTTATGCGGTTGTTCAGGAAGGATCACCGGCTGGTCCGAGTCGCGGCCTCCGATGACCGCGGTCTGGATGAGGCGGGTATCGATCTGCCCCAACTCTGGATCCTCCGATGAAGAAGTGAGACGACCATCTCGAGAGACAAGGGGGTGAGACAAATTCTGACACGCGTCCATCGACAGCACCACATGCCCTGAATGCGAAAAAACCGGGTCCGGGCAGAAGCTCAAGCGCTCGGAAGTCCCCCGCCCCCGAACACCGCGCGCCCGCTCCGCGCGGCGCCGCTCACAGCTGGAGCGGTGGTGCCGGTGATCATCCGATGAGGGTGCGCAGGGCCGGAACGCTGCCGCCGGCGCTAGACACACCCGCGATGGCAGCCGCCGCGACCGGGGCCCCGGTGAGGACCGTCAGACAACCGATGACCATGCCAATGACGACGGCTGCCAGGAGGACGACGGCAATGTGTAGGGACAGGAAGGTGTCAGGTGGAGGGGACATGCCTCGACTCTGGCCCTCTTCACCACTCTGACCTGCAGGCATCGAACGGATCCGGCGAACGCCGATCACTCACGCAACTCCTCCATACGTGGTGGGTGTTCGGCCGAATCCCACCGAACGACCGCGTCCCGCAGGGGTTGTACGAGACTGTTCCGTCAAGTTCGGTGCTGTTCGGTCCGGAGCCCCTATGCTGCCGATGACTTGGGACAACGTGGGTGGGACGAAGCCCATGGCAGAGCATGCCGAGGCCACCGACCGGGCGGGCACGTACGAGGAGGCGCTGCGGGATCAGGCTGCTCACCTGAGCCGTCTGAGGGTGGAGCGGGGCAATCCGTCGCTGCGTGCCATCGAGGCCCGCGCGCGAAAGCTGTTCGCCCAGGAGCAAGCATCTCATCGCCCATCTGGAGAACTGGTGGGCACTGGCCCGCCACCTCGGCCTCCGCGAGCACATGGGCGACACCGTCCAAGCCATCGCCAGCCTGCTGTCCCATCAACAGGCCCCCCAGTGAGAAGTCCGCTCGGCAACAGTTGCATGATCAACGACTGTTGATCATGCAAGTAAGCTTGGCCGAGCAGGTCAGACTGCCTTGGTCGTCACTGATCGCGATCTCGTACGTGGCGACTCGGGTGCCCTGGTGGAGCGGCGTGCACACGCCGGTCACGATGCCTCCTCGGGCTGGGCGGTGGTGGGTGCAGGACAGTTCGAGTCCTGCCACGGCGCCCTTCGGTGCGGCGTGCAGGCTGGCCGCGATCGAGCCGAGCGTCTCTGCGAGCACTGCGTTCGCTCCACCGTGCAGCCAGCCGAAGGGCTGCTGGTTGCCCTCCACCGGCATCGTGCCGACCAGCCGGTGCGGATCCCATGAGGTGATCTCGATGCCCATGCGGGTGGCCAGTTGCTTGTCGGCCAGGTGCGGCGGTATGGACAGCATGCGGGGCGTCATGGTGTCGGTCGGGCGGTTCTCACCCGTACCGGCGGTGGTGGTCTCCATTGAGTTGCCTCCTGGGCGACGGCGATATCGGTCGGTGAAGGGGCGCCACGGTCCCGGCCGAAGTCGAGCAGCGGCTGGGCTTCCGCGGGCAATGCGAGGGAGGCAGAGTAGCCAGGTCCGGCAGGCAAGTCGCGTATGGCCCAGGTGACGGTGGGACACCCCGCGACTCGGTGTTCGACGACGGCTCTCGGTTCCCAGGGCTGTACGTCGATCTGCGACAGGATGGCTTCGATACCGATGCCGCTGGCCTTGACGACGGCTTCCTTTCTGGTCCAGCAACGTATGAAGGCGGCCTGGCGCAGGTATGGCTCGATGTCTGCCAGATAGTCCCGCTCGGCCTCGCTCAGCACGGCGGAGCTCAGGGTGTTCAGGCTGACGGGCCGGACCCGTTCGATGTCGACCCCGATCCGCACGCCGTCTGCGGCCGCGAACAACCAGTGGGGGCCAGACCGGGAAAGACTCGACTCCCACGAGGTGCGCGGCCAATCGACGACCGGGCGACCGTGGTCTGGTTTGCCGCAGCCGGGGCACGGGCGTCGGCCGAAGTGGATCTCCCCGGCGGGGCTGCCCAGCCGCTCGCCCAGGCATCGGCGGGCGGCGGCATGCGCTGCCGCGTACGCCGCCGCTCGGCGGGGTTCCCGGAAGCGCCGTGCCCTGGCCTTCTCTTCGGGGGAGAGGACTGCGAGGTCCCGTGGGTCGGGGCATCTGACGGACCGCCCCGACCGCACCAGCACCCGCAGGAGTGCACGAGGGAATCCCGTCACGCGACCGGGCTCCCATAGGTCTCGCAGAGCACGACCAGTGGGGTGAGCCAGCCGAAGGCCGCAGCCCACTCCGGCGGAATTTCCGTCCCGTCCTGTGGGAACACATCGCTGGTCACGGCCGGGAGCCGGGACAGGCCGTCGTCCGGGCCGCTCCGCCGCAGCAGCAGTCCCACGGCGACGTCATTGGCGGGCAGCCCACCGAAGGCTGCCTCCCCGGCCAGTGAGGTGGTCACCCAGCCAACCCGCTCGTTCGGGGCCGACTCGACGCCCACGACGAGAACTTGGTGCACATCGCCCGAGCCCATCAGGACATCGACCAGGCGAAGGGCCTCGACCGCCAGGTCCGCGCCACCCGAGACACAGTTGAGTGGCCCTG
This sequence comes from Streptomyces flavusporus, assembly GCF_046267975.1. Lineage (NCBI taxonomy): Bacteria > Bacillati > Actinomycetota > Actinomycetes > Kitasatosporales > Streptomycetaceae > Streptomyces > Streptomyces flavusporus. The sequence continues at coordinate 1,048,971 of NZ_CP176503.1, forward strand.
TGATCCCGTACTGCTTCGTCAGGTGACCGAGGATCGAGGTGGGCACCGACTGGAGGAACAGAAGGGGGTTGTGTACGTGGCCTGCGATCATGTGCTGGGTGAACGTGTCGGCCGTGACCGTGTCGCCGAACATCGTCGCGAGGACGATCCCGGTCCGTCGGCCGGCCGAGCCGTCGGCACCGGCGAACGTCTCCGGCTCTCCGAGACAGGCAGTGCCGACTGCGTGCACCAGCGGGCCGAACCGTGAGCCGACGAAGCCTCTGACCTTGGGCAGGGCCACGTCCGCGGCACCCGGCAGGCCCTCGGCTGCTTCGCCCCAGGGAGTGCGTACCGCCGTCGCGACCACTGAGAGGCGGGGGGCGACCACCGATGCTGCTGTCGTCACACCGACTCCTTCTGATCGTCCGATGAGTGTGCCCGCTCCAGCACCAGGGCCGCGTTGACCCCGCCGAAGGCGGCATTGAGGGAGAGAGCGTGCGTGATCCGGGCCAGGCGAGCGGTGCCGGGTATGTAGTCGAGGTCGCACTCCGGGTCCGGTTCATCGAGCCCCATGGTCGGCGGAAGCAGCCCGTCCTGGAGGGCGAGCAGGGTGATGACGGCCTCCACTGCGCCCGTGGCCTCCAGCATGTGACCGGTGGTGCTCTTGGTGGAGCTCACGGGGATGCTCAGTGCGTGCGGGCCGAACACCGCGTGCAGGGCCGCTGTTTCGGCCACGTCGTTGAGCTCGGTTCCGGTGCCGTGAGCATTCACGTAACCGACCTGTTCAGGGGCAACCCCGGCCCGCAGCAGCGCGGTCCGCGCCGCTGCGGCGAGTCCGGCGCCCTGCGGATGAGGCTGAATGGCATGGTGCGCGTCCGCTGTCATGCCCCATCCGGAGACCTTGGCCAGGACCTCGGCGCCGCGAGCCCGCGCCGCGGCGGCCGACTCCAGTACCAGGACGGCCGCGCCGTCACCCTGCAGCAGCCCGGAGCGGCCCCGCGAAAAGGGGCGGACCCTGTCCTCCTGCGTGAGCGCCTTCCCGGAGTCGAACCTGGCGAAGACGTCTTCGGTGACCATGGACGCGCCACCGCACACCACTGTGGTCGCGGCGCCCGTACGGATCAACTGCGCGGCGTGCGCGATGGTGTTGGTTGCTGCGACACAAGCGTTCACGAAGGCCAGCCGTGGGGCACCCAGGCCGAGTTCCTCGGCGAGCCGGTGCGGGATCATGCTCGCCAGACTGTCCAGTGTCCGAGGGGCGCCGGGCGTACGTCCGCCCTGTATGTCCTCCCAGAAGTGCCGCCCCGTGGAGTGGTCGCCGTTGGTACCCAGCAGCACCGCTGCCCCGGCTCCGTCGGAACCGGCCATCTCCAACGCTGCCCTGGCGCAGGCGAGGAGCACTTCGGACTGGCCCGGAGTGTAACCGGGCCGCACCGGTACGCCGGGGATCTCGGGCCCGTCCCCCGTGTACTCCGCCGCGTACTTCGCGAAGTAGGGAGCCGAGTCGAAGCGGGTGACGGGTCTGAAATCGGGGTGGCCCGCGAACACTCCTACGCGCAGTGCCTCGGCACCGAAGCCGAATGCGGTGAAAACGCCGTATCCAGTGATCGCCACTTCATGGGTCATGGTCAGTGGGCTCCATCGGCCGATATGGAGTCAAGGGTCTCGTCGCACATGGTTCTCCTTCGGGGTACGGACGAACGGGCCTCAGCATCGGGGGCCTGCGCGGCGAGGACTGTTCGCAGGTTCAGCGGGCGTCGGTGGGTCCGGCTGCCTCAGTGGTCTTGGCGGACCCCGACGACTCTGCGGTCTCGTGGGCCTTGGCGGATCCGGCCGCCTCGGCTGCGGGAACGTGCGTCCCGGATGGGGCGGGCAGGCACAACACGAGGAGCGCGAGGATCTGGAGCATCACGGTCGTCACCATCAACCAGGTGCTGCCATGGGTCAGCATCAAGCCGCCGGCGAGACTGCCCACGGCCTGGCCCGCATAGACGGCGGAACCGTTGAGTGACAGCGCTACCGGGCCCCGCGGACCTGCGGTGATGATCAGCCGCTTCTGCTGGGCGGGATTGATGACCCAGCCGATCAGTCCCCAGAGCGCGATCAGCACGTACAGCAGCACGCCGCTGACGATCGTGTCGCCCATGTCCGCCCAGGCGTAAAGCGTCAGCAGCCCCAGGGAGATGACCATCAGGGCCGAGGCGAGAATCGCGACCCGGCGGGGCGGGTAGTGGTCGATCAGCCAGCCCGCTGCCATGTTGGACAGCACACCGCACAGACCGTAGAGCAGGTACACCCAGGAGACTGCACCGGAACCGATCCCCGCTGTATGCTCCGCGAACCAGGGGATGTAGGCGTAGAGCGCGAACATGCTGCAGTAAGTCAGCATGCTGCCGAGCAGGATCGTGGGAATACCGGGGAGCTTGGCGGCACGGGCCCGGTCTGCGAGGGAGGGGATGTTCGTCGCCGGCGTCGGGGGCAACACCCGCGCCAGGCCGATGAGGGCGATCAAGCTGAGGACCGCGACCAGGACGAACGTGGCACGCCAGTTGGCGGTGTTGCCGATGATCGTACCGATGGGTACCCCCAGGGCGCTGGCGAGCGTGAGTCCGCCAAGCACAGTGGTGAGCGCCCGTCCGCGCTCCTCGGGGCGCGCGACGGCCGCAGCGCTGGCCGACGCGGCGGGCATGAAGATGGCGGCGGAGAGCGCCGCCACGATACGGGCAGCCATCAGCACGGTGTAGTTCGGGGCAGCCGCGGCCAGCACGTTTGCCGCCACGAATCCGGACAGCGCGATCATCAGTACCCTGCCCCGGTCCAGGCTGCCCGTGGCAACCGCCAGGAAGGGCGCTGACAGGGCGTAGACACCGGCGAAGACGGTGACCAGCAGACCCGCTGCCTCCAGTGAGACGTCCAGGCCCTTCGCCAAGGAGGGCAGGACGCCGCTGATCACGAAGGCGTCGGTCCCCAGTGCGAACGATCCGAGTGTCATCAGCAGGATTGGCTTCCGCGCCGCTCCACTGGGCAGGGTTGCGGTCAGTCCGTGAACACGCATGATGGCTGTCTGTCTCTCTCACATATCTGGTCGGTTGGACGCCTGGTGGCGTCGGGAGCCGGGCGTCCGTTCCGGGGTTCGGGCCGTCGGTCGGGGCCGCGCGAGCGAAATCCGGAACGGACGGACTGTCGGCTCGGCCGACAGGTTATTGGCTCTTGACGCGCTCACGATCGTTTGTGGCCACCCGGCCCGGCGTCGCCGAGGCCAGGTAAGCGGGCAGCTCGGCGTACTTCTCACGGAGCTGGCGCTTGAGCGTCTTCTCAGTGGGACCCACCGGGATGTCCGCTTCGATGACCGCGAGCTCCAGCACGGCCAGCTCCGGCTGGCCAGCGGCGGTCAGTGCGGAGTTGGCCCGGCTGAGCAGATCGGCCGGGTCGGCTTTCGACGGAGCAATTGTCAAAAGCTGTGGATCAGTAGCTGTTCATACGGTCTCGTGGTTCAGGTGGATGAGCCCTTCGATGGAGCCCAGGCGGGCCTGCAGGGCGGGGTGCGGGGTCGGGGTGGTGGTGAGCAACAGCACTTGGGCCGCCGGGTGTTCCGGAGCGTAGAGGTCGTCTTCGCCGTCGTCGCCGAGGATCGGGGTGGGCTGGATCTCGATCCGTCCGTTGGGGCTGCCGGCGAGGTGGTAGACGCCCCGGTAGTTGCTGTCGCGCTCGGTGAAGAGCAGCCCGAGGCAGTCGCTGACGAGCCGGACCAGCTCGTCGGCGGTGTGGGTGCTGGTGCCGTAGGTGTGGTGGTCGGTCATGGTGCACCAGACCCTATGCCGCGGCCGTGGCGGGACGCTCGACCAGTTGGCCGCGTTCGAAGCGGGCCCCGGCACGAACGAGGGCGACGAGGTGAGGCGCGTTTACCGCCCGCCACCGCTGCTGGGCGGACTCGACGAGCTTGAAGACCATTGCCAGGGCCGCGGTGCGGGAGCCGGCCCCGCGAGTGACCTTGGTGCGCAGGCGGACGGTGGCGAACGTGGACTCGATCGGGTTGGTCGTCCGCAGATGGATCCAGTGCTCGGCGGGGAAGTCGTAGAAGGCCAGCAGCTCGGCCTCGTCGTCGGTGATCTTCTTGACCGCCTTGGGGAACTTCGCGCCGTAGAGCTGGGCGAATGTCTTGATCGCCTTGACCGCGAGGTCGCGGTCCTCGGCGTTGTAGATGTCCTGAAGCGCCTTGCGGGCGCCGGGCTGGGCCGACTTCGGCAGAGCATTGAGCACGTTGGGCCTGTTGCGTTTTCGCCTGCTGGGGCATGGCATTGAGGAGCTGGGGAAAGCCGGGCGGGGCGGCCCGCCCTCACCGCTATCCGGCCACGGTCCGGGTCTTGTGCGGCAGGGAGTCGGGTGCGGTGCGGAACAGAGTCAGCAGATTGAGAGTCAGTGCCGCCAGCAGTGACTCCTCCTGGACGGCCTGCAAGCCTCGTCGGGCGAAGCGTCGCAGTCCGATGAGGTCCTTGAGCTGGGCATTGGGGGTCTCGGCGATCGGACCGCGTCGGCGATAGGCGGCCGCGCCGTGCGGGGTGCGCAGACGGTGGTCCATGGCGCGGATCGGGTCGGCGTCCGCCGGTGGCGGTCCCTGGGCCGGCTCGGCTGCGGCCCGTTGCTGCAGGGAATGCTGCCTGCCGGTGGCGATGAGCCGGTTTGGCCACCCGCCGAGTCTCCCAAATCCCACAAGCCCCAGCAGGCGAAAACGCAACAGGCCCCGTTGGCCGTTTTGTGAACCCAGCACCTCTGATGCCGGGAGGCGGGGAAGACCTCGGCCAGGGCCTTCCAGAAGCCGAGAGCCCCGTCGCCGACCGCCAGGACCGGGGCACGCATCCCCCGGCGGGCGCAGTCGCGCAGCAGGTCCGCCCAGGACTCGCCCGACTCGCGGTAGCCGTCCTTGAGCGCGACCAGCTCCTTGCTGCCGTCCGCGCGCACGCCGACGAGGACGAGTACGCAGGCTTTGGCCTCCTCCAGGCGAACATTGAGGTGGATGCCGTCGGCCCACACATACACGTAGTCGACCTCCGCGAGGTCGCGGTCCATGAACGCGGCGTGGTCGGCCTGCCAATGCTGGGTCAGCCGCGTGACCGTGGCCGGAGACAGCCCGGCCGAACTGCCCAGGAACTGCTCCAGCGCGGGCACGAAGTCGCCGGAGGACAGGCCGTGCAGGTAGAGCAGCGGCAGCACCTCGCTGATCTTCGGGCTCCTGCGGCACCAGGGCGGCAGGATCGCGGAGGAGAACCGCTTGCGCTCGCCCGTGGCCTCGTCGACGCGTTTGTCGTTCACCCGCGGCGCCTTCACCTCCACCACGCCAGCCGCGGTGGTGACCTTCTGGGCTGGTGGTAGCCGTTGCGGACCACGATCCGTCGGCCGTGCTCGTCCCGCTGGTCGGCCAACTCGGCTATGTACGCGTTGACTTCGGCCTCCAGCGCGGCGGCCAGCATCCTTCGTGCCTTCCCGGCCGGTGCTGCGAACACCGGTCTTGCTCGGTGACCTATCGATCAATCACCCGGGAAGGTACGTCCTCCCCGAGCCGATCCACAGGTCTTGAGCATTGCTCACCCGCCGGCTGACCCCACAGCAGAGTCCTGGCAGTACATCACCGGCTTCGGCCAACTCTTCCCGATGAACCAGGAGACCTATCCTCACACAGCGGTCGAAACCGGCGGTGCTATCGCCGTTTTGATGGCCGTACCAGCCCTGGCACTGCTGGTTGTGGCCACCCGCGTCGGATCGGCGACCCGTGACCGCCGAAGCCAGCTCATCAACGCCCTGGGCGCCTCTTGGGCCCACCGAGCCGTGATCAACATCGGGGAGGCCTTCGTACCGGCCGCTGCCGGAACCCTGGTGGCTCTCATCCCGGCCGCACTGCTGCTGGCCACCGATGTCCGCCTGCCTGGCACCGGCTACATCATCAACACAGCCGACACGCGCCGGGCGTGGCCCGAACTGGCCGGCGCACTCGCCGTATCCCTGGTCCTTACCCTGCTGCTGGTCGTGATCCTGCACCGGGTGCAACGCTCCAAGACGGCCACCCGGCCAAGCACATCCACTTCACGGCTGCCGAAATGGCGCCTGGCCCTGTGCGTGGTCGGCGTCCTGGCGATCGCCTTCAGCCAGTACGCCCCAAAGGGCCCGGACATCGCTATCTTCCTGGCTGGCACCGTCCTGATGTGGGCCACGCTGCCCTCAGTGATCGCCCAGCTATCCATCGCCAACGGCAAACGCATCGCCGCCAGCGGCTACCGCAACGGGAATCCCGGCCGGCTCATCGCAGGCCGCTGGACCGCAGCCCACCCGGGCGTCCTGGTGCGCCTCTCCGTGGTCTTCATCATCGGCATCGGCCTCATCAGCCACCTCCAGGTCTGGAACAGCCGCCTGGGAGACAGCGCCGCCGCCGCACAGCGGATCACCCAACGCGTCGGCGACACTCTTTACACCGTCCACAGCAGCACTCTCACCTCCGGCGCCGTCAAGAACTTCTCACGCGACCTTCCCGACGGGACGCATCTCCTGGTCGCGACCACCCATCCTGAAGGTGACCACCCTCGCATCGACCTGGCGGGATCCTGCCCCGACCTGAAGTCCCTGCGCCTGCCCTGTCCGGCCACCGCACAGCAGGTCGCCACGCGCGATCCCCGGCTGGAAGAACTGGCCCGTCCCTACGCAGGCAACCTCACTGTCCGGGCCGTCAGCGGCGACTTGTCCGTCAGTCAGATCAACGGGTCCCTCATCGTCACCACCGATGAACCCGGGCACCGTGCCGAGATCGAGAAAGCCGCCTACGCTGCCCATCCTGGCATCAACGTCGACACGCCCGGAGAAACCTGGGTGATCGGCGCTCAACAGAAGAACAAGCTCAACAACTGGCTCTTCCTCTTCGGCGGTACCGGCCTGGCACTGCTGCTCGTGGCGGGGCTGATCAGCGCCGCCGCAGAGTTCGTACGCATCAGGGCGGGGCTGGCACCACTGAGCGTTCTGACCGGCAACGACCAGGTCTTTCGTACGATCGCCCTGTGGTATCTGACTGTGCCGCTGCTGATCGCGACCGCCCTCGCGACCTTCATCACCAACTGGCACTCACTGTTCTTCGTCATCTCCCTGCGGGAGGGCAGATTCTCCTGGCCGGTCCTGGCCACCGCAGCCACCGGCTTCTCCCTGGCCGCCGTGGCCATCGGCCTCCTCGCGGCGCATTCCGCCCGCCGTGCCGCACCATTCTGGAGACCAAAAGCAGACTGAGTGGGCTGCTTGAGCTGCCCGGGTTTCGTAGAAACCGGTGATTTTGTTTCAGGGCGGTCTGCGGAGTGGGCTGTCGCCACCTTCCTTGTGAGGTGGCGAGCCGGAGCTGCCCGGATCCAGTAAAGGTGTCCGGGTGCCCGAACCGCTGCTCCTGCTCACCCGCGACATCGCGAGCGGCTTCACCACCCGGATGGACAACCGCACCCGCGTCACGTCAGGTGACCTCTCCTGACGTGGCGCCGCACGTGCTCCAGTGGCCCGGGCAGGCTGCGTACGGCCCCGCCCAGGCGTCCGGGATATTCAGCGCACCCACTTGTATTTGTCGTCCGGGCCCCATCCAGCGCCGCGGTCGCAGTTGAGCAGCTCATTGATCTCGTCCTCGCTGAGGACGTAACGCATGTCGTCCATGCTCCTCATGATGCCGACGCGGCCGCAGGGTACGCCGCTGGCTTGACAGTCTCCGCATCGGGTGCAGTGCGGGGGCCGGGAACGGCCGCCCCGAGGGCCAGGCCAAGCCGGTTGTTCATGTCCAACTCGAATCGGCCGTAGGGGTTGATGTGGGTCCAGAACAGCGGGGACAGGGCCCGCCGGTCCGCGTCCGTGAGCCGCTTTTGCCACTTCTCCTCGCTCAGGATGTCCTGGAGGAGCAGGGTGTTGACGTGCACCAACGCCGACTGGAGCAGATGCAGGGCGAGCATGGAGACCTCCTGGGACTCCTTGTCGGAGCCGGTCAGGTCGCTGTCCTTGCCGTAGAACAGGTCGTGGTTGGCGGAGTTCCAGTTCTCCACTACCTGGAGCCCGTCGTTGAGGCGGTTTCCAGCAGTGGTTGCGAATCACCTGGTCAATGGGCCTGTCAGGGATTCTCGCATGGCCTCGGCGGGGGTCTTGTCTCCGAGCACGATGCGGGGTCGGTGGTTGAGCTGTCGGGCGATCTCACGGAGGTCCCGGGCGGTGTGTCCGGACAGGTCGGTGCCCTTGGGGAAGTACTGCCGCAGCAGGCCGTTCGTGTTCTCGTTCGTTCCGCGCTGCCAGGGCGAGCGCGGGTCGCAGAAGTAGATCCGAAAGCCCGTCAGCGCCTCGATCTCCTCGTGCAGCGTCAGCTCGCGCCCCTGGTCCCAGGTGAGCGTCTTCCTGAGCTGGGGCGGGATGTGGGCGGTCTGCGTGATCAGCGCGTTGCGGATCTGCGGGGCCTTCCAGCCGTGCGGCAGGTGGATCAGGTGGACGTAGCGGGTGGTGCGCTCGACCAGGGTGCCGATCGCCGAGTTCTGTCCGCGGCCGATGATGAGGTCGCCCTCCCAATGCCCGGGAGTTTTACGGTCGTTGACCTCCCGAGGGCGCTGATGGATCAGCGTCATGTTCTTGATCTTGTTCAGGGTGGGGACGCCTCGACGCTGCTTCCTGCGACGGGTGCGGCCGGTGCGGAGCTTGGCGTCGCGGCGGCCGAGGAGGCCGGCGAACAGGGCCCGGTAGATGGTCTCCGGGCAGGCCCGCATCGCACTGTCGTGGGTGTACTCGCGGGCCAGGTAGCGCGCGATCTGCTGCGGTGACCACTTCTCGGTGAGCTTCTCGCGTACCAGCGTCCGCAGCGGCTCGCTGCCGCGGATCTTCTCCTCCTTCGGGCGGTGGCGCCGCAGCAGGGCCTGGTTGTGCGCCCACCACGGGTGGTAGCTGCCGTCCGGCTTGGCGTTGCGCTTGATCTCCCGGTAGACGGTCTGAAAGCTCTTGCCGATGGCTGCGGCGATCTCCTTGACGGTCTGCTTGGCGTGCAGGCCGTCGGCGATGGCGATGCGGTCGTTCTGGGTGAGGAAGCGCGGCGACACCGGGCCGGGGTCGGGGACGATCATGCTTCCAGCTTCGATGAACCAGTTCGAACCACAGCTGGCGGATACCCCAACCACTCGGGCGGCAGCCGCACCCTTGTAGCCCTCCCGCAGCAGCTCGAAGTACCGCTTCTTCACCGCGGTCGGCATCTTGTTGGGGGCGTACTCCGGCATCCGAACGCTCTCCTTCCGAGGCGTTCGCAACCACCGATAGAACTCAAGCAGCCTCGAAGACCCGGTTCGGCCGAGCCGAACGGGAAAGCCAACGGCGGAAGTAGGCCAGCAGCGACGGATCGAACGCCATGTCGTTCAGGCCCAGCCCGCACGCGGCCTTCCACCGCAGGTCACACCGCAGTTCCTGGACCGTTTCGAAGTCCGACAGCCCGTGCAGGGCCTGCAACGTGATCGCGGCGGCCAGGATCTGCGGCGGCATGCTCGGCCGCCCGTTCGCCGACGGATACATGTCCGCGAACATCTCCGCCGGAAACAACGCACCGCGATGTTCGGCCAGAAACGCGAACACACTCCCCGCCGGGATCAACTCCCGGCAGATCTCCCACACATCCGGACCGACCGTCTCCCCGGCCCACTCCCCCATCACCACGAAAACAAGTCTGGTCCCGCCGCTCACGCGGCGGGACCAGAACCCCAAGATCTTCATGAGCCTTCTAGGCTCCGTCGCGGACAGCGTGGATCGCGGCCCGTATGTGGGGGTAGGCCGCGCAGCGGCAGATGTTGCCGCTCATCCACTCCTTGATCTCGGCGTCGTCGCCCACATGGCCCTCCTTGAGCAGCGCCACGGCCGACATGATCTGGCCCGGAGTGCAGTAGCCGCACTGGAAGGCGTCCTCGGCGATGAACGCCTGTTGCATGGCGTGCAGCTCATCGCCCTCCGCCAGTCCCTCGACGGTGGTCACCTCACGTCCCTCGCAGGTCATGGCGAGCGTGAGGCAGGACAGCACACGATTGCCGTCCACCCACACCGTGCAGGCGCCGCACGTGCCCTGGTCGCAGCCCTTCTTCGCCCCGGTCAGGTGCAGATGTTCGCGCAGCGCGTCGAGCAGGCTGACACGTGGCTCTGTCTCCAGGAAGTGCTGGACACCGTTGACCGACAGCCTGACCGCGTACAGACATGGGTCACCTCCGGGGAGAGACCTTTTCATCCTTATACGGGCAGATATGTGCTGCAACCGTAGGGTTCCGCCATAACCGACCGCGCGCCGGCGTCCCGTGAGGCGGTGACCGTGGCCGCTTCCGGGTGAAGGCGCGAACGGCGTACGGGGGCGGGGAGTTCAGATGACGTGGTCGGCTCGCAGTTCGTCGATGTCCGCCGCGGTGTAGCCCAGTTCGGCCAGGATCCGGTCGGTGTGCTCGCCCGCGGCCGGTACGGCCCCCATGCGCGGTGCCGTACCGGCGAGATCGACCGGCGGCAGCAGGGCCGGTACCCGGGCTCCGCCGGGGAGCGGGATGTCCCGCCAGCGGTCCCGGGCGCTGAGCACCGGGTGCGCCAGGAACTCCTTGACGTCGTTGACTTCGGAGTTGGCGATGCCCGCCTCGTCCAGTAGTTTCCTCACTTCGCCGCTGTCGGACTCCCGGAAGCGTTCGGCCACGATCGCGTTCAGCTCGGTGCGGTGGGCCACCCGTGCGGAGCCGGTGGCGAAGCGAGGGTCGTCGACGAGGTCGGGCCGCCTGAGGAACTGCTCGCAGAGGGCGGCCCATTCGCGTTCGTTCTGGATGGAGAACAGGACCTCCTTGCCGTCGGCCGCGGTGTAGGTGCCGTACGGGGCGATCGTGGCGTGCTGGGTGCCGAGGCGTGGGGGCTGGGTGCCACCGTGCCGGGTGTAGTAGGCGGGCTGGCCCATCCACTCGGCCAGCGCCTCGAACAGGGAGACCTCCACGGCCCGTGCCACGCCCGTGGTCGCGCGGGTGAACAGGGCGGTGAGGATGCCCGAGTAGGCGTACATCCCGGCGGCGACGTCGGCGACGGAGATCCCCGCCCGAGCGGATCCGTGCTCGTTGCCGGTCAGCGACACCAGGCCCGTCTGGCACTGCATGAGCAGGTCGTACGCCTTGCGGTCGGCCCAGGGCCCGGTGGAGCCGTAGCCGGTGATGGAGCACGGGATCAGCGACGGGAAGCGCTCGGCGAGGGCCTCCCTGCCCAGGCCCGCCCTGGCGGCCGCGCCGGGCGCGAGGTTCTGCACGAACACGTCCGCTCCGCCGAGGAGTTGGTCCAGCACCCGCCTCCCCCGGTCCGACTTCAGGTCGAGGGAGAGGGACTCCTTGGAGCGGTTGAGCCAGACGAAATAGCTGGACTCGCCGTGCACGGTGGTGTCGTACCGGCGGGCGAAGTCGCCGCCGCCCGGGCGCTCCACCTTGATGACCCGGGCGCCGAGGTCGGCGAGCTGACGGGTGGCGAAGGGGGCGGCCACCGCCTGCTCGACGCTGACGACGGTGATGCCGGACAGCGGTGGGTCTGCGGGGTGCTCGGTCATACGGCGGCCTCCAGGAGCGGGTGTACCCCGACGGTATTACCCACCCCGGATCACGCGCCGCGCCAGATCACGCGGCGTCCAGGCTCACTCGTAGAACCGCGTCACGCTCTGCAGCACGCACGCCGGCTTCGCGCCGCCCCGCGCACGGCCTCCAGCGCAGCGCCCGGCAGCGGTGGCGTGGGATGGGTGCACTTCACGCGGTGCTTGCGGAGGAGTGGCCGTTGGTCTTAGTGCTTTCTTCCGAGGCACGTTGCGCCGAGAGACCGATTCCCGCCCTGCTGGGCGATCATAGTGTGGACCGCATGAGCGATGCAGCGCACAAGACCTCCCACGACCGCGCGTTGGACGTTGTCCGGGGCTACGCGGACCGCGACGCCCTCGCGGTTCAGGGGGCGCTGGCCGGTCTGGACGCGGGCAGCTGGACAGAGGTGTACGCCGTCCTGAGTGGTCTGCTGCGCTCCACCGTCAGCATCATGGAGCTGACCGGCAGGCAGTGGAAACCGGGCGACCTGGTTCGGCATGCCGACGAGGTCGCCACCGCGGCCCCGCCCCACTACGAGTTCGCCGTTGCCGAGGCAACGCGGGCCTGGGCCCGCGGAGACCAGTCCGCGATGCGTGCGCTGTCGGGCCGCGACCTCCCGGGGGCCGTGCACATGACGGCCGTAGGCGTCGCCGTTCTGGGTCTGGCGCTGTGGGGCAGGACCGGATTCCATGGTGTTCTCAAGGAGTTCCACGAGACCGTCACCGCGCTCGTGAACGATCGGCCTTCCGGCGTCTGACCACTCGCACCGGTGCGTCCGGATCAACAGACTCTCGTCGGCTTCGTCGTCGATGCCACCTGCCTGCGAAGCCGGCGAGAACCCCTTACCTCCTGCCAGGTGGCCGAACCCTTCACAGAAGCGGAGTGTTTCGCTTGTCCAGAGCCGCGCTGAACCGGATCGTCGCCGGCGAGTTCCTCAGGGACTCGCCGGCTCCGGACGGTGAGGACGCGCCATGAACTTCCGGACTCCGCTGTCCGCCCTGTTCCCCGGAACCTCGGGCCGGCTCCTCACCGCCCTCGTCGATCACCACGCCGCCGACGCCGCCAGGCCGCTGACGCTCAACGAACTGTCCAAGAACGCCGCAGTGACGCCCACCCAGCTGGAAGCGGCACTCTTCCGCCTCGGCCTGCTCGGCCTCATCGCCCCCAGGCGCAAAGGAGCAGCCGTACATCTCGTCGCAGGCCACATCGCCTGGGCCGCTCTGCATCAGCTGACAGACCTGCGTAGCCGCGTCATCGACACGGTCCGCGAGCAGGCGCAGGCACACCTCCACCCGGCACCGGCCTATCTCGCGCTGAACGGTGCCGTCATCGAAGGAACGGCATCACATCCTGCGGACGTACTGGAGCTGATCGTCGTTCCGCCGGCAACTGCCTCGGCCGACTGGCAGCATGGCGTCGCCGCCCTCGTCACACAGCTGTCCCGTGCCCTGGGCAACGTCGTCGTCCACCGCAGTGCCCATGACACCCGAGAGGCGGAGGCCATGGGCGGGAGGAGCGCCGTGCGCGTCTTCCCGCCGTGATGGCAGCAGGGAGAGGTTGTCACCCGGTCATGGTTCCGATCGCCGGTGTTCAACGTTCATCGGTTCCGGTCACCCGCCGTACCAGGTCCACCCAGGTGCTCTCCAGACGTGCGGTGGTGACCTGACATTCGTTGCGCAGGTAGTCCATGGTCTCCAGGCTCACGAAAGCCAGCATGGCGTGGGCGAGTATGTCGTGATCACCCTCAACTCCCGCTTCCCGCAGGAGAGACGAGACGTGATGGTGAAAGGCCCGGCGGTCCTCCGAGGCATTGCGCCGTTCGCAGAGGACCTGGCGCCCCAGCGCGGCACCCAGGTCCGCATCGTCGGCGACGCGCGCGACCAGGGCACAACCGAATGCCCTCAGCCGGTCTCTCGCCGGTGCTCCCGGTCCCAACGGAGGGGGACCGGAGGTGTACGCCTCCTGGAATTCCGCCTCGACGTCGCCCAGCAGAGCCAGCAGGAGTCCGTTGCGGTCGCCGAACCGGCGAAAGAGCGTGCCCTTTCCCACCCCGGCCGCCTGCGCGACCTCGTGCATCGTCACATGCTCTGCTCCCCGGTCGGCCACCAGCCGGGCGGCCGCATCCAACAGTCGGGCACGGTTGCGGGCGGCATCGGCCCGCTCCGCAGGGGCATCGTCCGGCGCCTGCGTCACCGTTCACTCCGCGGTACCACGCGTGCGTACACGCATCCGTCCTCGACCTGCACCGGGTACACAGGGACGGGACGTGTCGCCGGCGGGTCGAGGGGGTGTCCGGTGCGCAGGTCGAAGCGGGAGGCATGCAGCCAGCACTCGACCGTGCACCCGTCCACCTCGCCCTCGGAGAGCGAGACGGCACTGTGCGAGCACACATCGTGGATTGCGAACACCTGTTGCTCGGTCAGGACGAGGGAGACGGGAACGCCCTCCACCTCGAACCGTCGGGGGACGCCCTCCTTCAAGTCGTCGAACTTGCAGAGGTACGTGTAGCCGCTGCTGGGCATCGCTCTCCTCGGGTGCATCCATGACACGGGGGTCGGCCATCCGCTCCACAGGGGTGCATCGGGCAGGCCGCGCCGGCCAGGAGCGTCACTGCGTGTGATCGTTGCTGATCGCCAACGCTAGCGACGCAGTCCGGGACTGGGACCCGACCCCAGCCCGAATCGAACTCGGCACATGGACCTAAGACGCGGTCAGCGAGCGACGTGGCCGCCGTCGGCGGGGAGGGCGACGCCGAGGTCAGTGCCGTGGCTGCATCTCTGCGGGTTCGTCGTGTCGCGCGTGGGTGGGGGCGGTGCGCTGGGCCACGATCCGCGTCCTGTGCGGCGTGCCGCTGACGGCGAGGGCGATCAGCGGGAGGAGGGTGAGGGCGGCGGCGACGGTGCCGACCAGGGGCGGGCCGGTCAGGCCGAGGGAGGAGTCCAGGGCCATGCCGGCGATCGCCGAGCCGGCTGCGATGCCGGTGTTGTAGGCGGAGGTGGTCAGCGCGGAGGTGAGGGTGGGAGCGTCGCCGGCGAAGCGGACGGCGAGCGAGGTGACGACCGGGTTGACGGTGAATCCGGTCAGGGCCATCAGGAAGACGAGGGCGGTGGCCGTGACGGGGTTGGTGGACAGCGGGATCAGCAGGAGCAACACCAGGGCGGTGGCTGCGGCGGCGGTGAGGGTGGTGCTCATCGGGCGGCGGTCGCCCAGGCGGCCCCCGATGGTGTTACCGCCCAGGGCACCGACGCCGAAGGCGATCAGGACCACCGGTACGGCTCCTTCCGGAATGCCGGCGCGGTCGGTCAACAGCGGGGTGATATAGGTGTAGGTCGCCAGAACGCCGCCCATGATCAGCATCGCGGCGGTGAGTGCCAGCCACAGCCGGCCCTGTCGCAGAGCACCGACCTCGGCCCGGACGGACACCTCCGCGCGCTGCTCGCTTGTGGGGATGAAGCGGCCGATGAATGCGGCGGCAAGCGCGGAGAGGACGGCCAGAGCCCAGAAGGGGCCACGCCAGCCGGTGAACTGGCCGGCGAAGGAGCCGATCGGCACACCGACGACGTTGGCCAGGGTCAGACCACCCATCATGACGCCGACGGCGCGGGTGGCGTTGTGCGGGCCTGCGGCGGCGGTGGCGACGACGAAGCCGACGGCCCAGAACGCTCCGGTGGCCAGAGCGGTCACGACGCGGGCGACGAGGACGATCGTGAAGGAGGTGCTGAGGACCGCGACGACGTGGCCGAGGCTGAAGACGGCGAGGGCCAGGATCAGCGTCTGGCGCTGCGGCATGCGCAGGGTTGCCATGGCCATGGTCGGCCCGCCGACGATCATGCCGATGGCGAAGGCGGTGATCAGCAGGCCGGCGTGGGAGACGCTGACTCCGAGGTCGCCGGCCAGCTCCGGCAGCAGGCCGGCGATGACGAACTCGGTGGTCCCCATCAGGAACGTGCCGGCGGCAAGCACCCACACGACGAAGGGCAGCTTGCCGGGGGTGGTCCCGGATGCGGAAGGCATACGTGTGGTCTCTCCTTGGGCGGAAAGGGGGCAGATCAGGGTGGGTGATGGCGAGGCCGTCGAAGCGTCCGTCGCGGGAGTCGGTTCCTTTTGATGCGGCGGTGCGACATCCCTTACCGTGCGATTCTCGGTTCCGCTCTGGTGGCGTTTCCGTCCCCGTTCTTCTTCGCGGCCAGGGCCCGAGCCGCAGCGTGTGACCAGTCGAGTTCGGCGACCGCAGTCTCGACTTCCCACCGTGCGGCCACGTCTTCGCGGATGGGCTGGTCATCGCCGAGGCCATGAGCAGTCGGCTCGTGAATCGGGCCGGTGCGCTGAGAAAGCGGCAGGCCACTCGCCCGGTTGGTGTCGGCGATGATCTCCGCGGTGATGGAGACCGCCGTCTCCTCCGGCGTGCGGGCGCCGAGGTCGAGGCCGATCGGGGAGCGCAGCCGGGCCAACTGGTCCTTGGTGACGCCGACTTCGCGCAGGCGGTTGAGGCGGTCCTCGTGGGTGCGCCGGGAGCCCATCGCGCCGATGTAGCCGACGGGCAGGTCGAGTGCGAGCTGCAGCAGGGGGATGTCGAACTTGGCGTCGTGGGTGAGGACGCAGACGGCGGTACGGCCGTCCACCTCGGTGCGTTCCAGGTAGCGGTGGGGCCAGTCGACCACGACCTCGTCCGCGTGCGGGAAACGTGCCGCGGTGGCGAAGACGGGACGGGCGTCGCAGACGGTGACCTGGTAACCGAGGAACCGGCCGGCCTGGCTGAGCGCGGCGGCGAAGTCGACCGCGCCGAAAATCAACATGCGGGGGCGGGTGGCTGCCACGTGGACGAGGACGGAGAGCCGGTCGGGGCAGGTGTCCGTGTCCCCGCCGAGCGAGGTGAGCGCGGTGCGTCCCGTCCGGAGCAGAGCCCTGGCCCGGTCCGCCACCGCCCCTTCGACTGCCCTCTCGCCCAGGGTGCCTTCGGTGAGATGACGGTCCCCGAGCACGCTCAGGGTTGAGCCGAGGAGTTCGTCGGGGCCGTCGACAACCTGTGCCACGGCAGCAGGGCGGCCTGCGACCGCCTCGGCGAGGGCCGCGCAGAGATGCGGCTGGGTTGCGGGGTCGACGCGCTGCACAAACACGTCGAGTTCGCCGCCGCAGGTCAGTCCGACGGCGAAGGCGTCCTCGTCTGAGTAGCCGAACTGGGCGCGCTGGGGAGCACCCTGGTCGTGGAGTACCTGCCGGCACAGTTCGTAGACGGCTCCTTCGACGCAGCCGCCGGAGATGCTGCCGACCGCGTTGCCGTCCTGGTCCACGGCGACCGACGTACCGACCGGCAGGGGTGCGCTGCCAGTGACGTCGACGACCGTGGCCAGGGCGAAGGGGCGTGCCTCGCGGCACAAGCGGTGCAGTGTGTCCGCGATGTTCAGCATGGGTCTGTCTCCGTGGTTCGCCGTGGGGTTGGTGGGCCGCCGCCGCGTCGCCGGGGAGCGTGTACGCGGCGGCGGCCCTGACGTCCGGCAGCCCGACGGGGGGACAGGCTGCCGGACGGGTCGGTGGGCCCGTCACTGGAATGCCAGGGCTAGATCAGTGCCTCGGCGGTGATGGGCAGATCGCGGACCCGGCGGCCGGTGGCGTTGAAGACCGCGTTTGCGATGGCGGGTGCCACGCCGACCATGACGACCTCGCCGAGCCCCTTGACGCCGAGCGGGTCGGCCTCCATGTCCTCGCCCTCCAGGTAGATCGCCCTGAGATCGGGGACGTCCGCGTTGACGGGGACGAGGTAGTCGGCCAGGCTGGCGTTCGCGATACGACCGTCGCGGTGGTCGGTGACCGTGTGCTCCAGCAGCGCCTGGCCGATGCCGCCCACCATGCCGCCGATCGCCTGGCTGTCGGCGAGCTTGGGGCTGATGATGCGGCCCGCGTCGTACACGCCCAGGATCCGCCGCACCCGCACCAGGCCCAGCGTGGCGTCGACGGCCACCTCGGCGAAGGTCGCGTTGTAGGCGTGGAAGGAGTGCCGCTCGGGACTCGACGGTCCGGTGTAGGAGCCGCGTGCTTCGATGCGGGAGCGGTTGTTGCGGGTCAGCAGCCGCTGGTACGTCTCGCCCCGAGCCGGGTCGTTCCTGACGTGCAGCCGACCGCTGCGCACCACGACGTCCTCGGCGGCCACCCCGTACAGCGGCGACTCCTCGTCCTCGACGGCCAGCTCGATCGCCTGCCGGCGAACCCGGTTGCAGCCGTCGAGGACGGCGGAGCCGACACTCGCCATGGTCATCGAGCCGCCGTGCGGCCCGGTCTGCGGGTAGAGCGAGTCGCCGAGCCGGAAGGTCACCGCGCGCATCGTCAGCCCGAGCGCGTCGGCGGCGACCTGGGTGTGGGAAGTGTAGGTACCCGGCCCCATGTCACTGGAGGCGGTCTCGACCACGGCCGTGCCGTCGATGTCCAATCGGACCCGGGCTTCAGCAGGCATACGCGCGGTGTGGTAGACACCCGCGGCCATACCCATGCCGATCAGCCAGTCGCCCTCCCGCCGCGAGCGCGGCCTGGTGGGCCGGCGGTCCCAGCCGAACTCACGGGCGCCAACGGTGTAGCACTCGCGCAGCCGGCGGGTGGACCACGGCAGTCCGGACGACTCGTCCTCGGCCGGCTCGTTGCGTCGGCGCAGCTCGATCGGATCGATACCGAGCTCGTTGGCGAGTTCGTCCAGCGCCGACTCGATCACGTAGGACGCCGTCGCAGGGCCCGGGCCGCGCATCCAGATCGGGGTGCTCACGTCCAGCGGCACCGTCCGGTACGCCTGACGGACGTTGGGCGTGCTGTAGAGCATCCGGCCCGGGTCCATGACGCCCTCGACGAACGTCTCGTAGGAGGAGGTCTCGTGGTCCATCTCGTGGTCCATGGCGACCAGCCGGCCCCGCCGGTCGGCGCCCAGGCGCAGACGGTACTCGTAGGACGGCCGGAAGCCGACACCGAAGTACATCTGCTTGCGGCTCAGCACCAGCTTGACCGGACGGCCCGTCTCCCGCGCCGCCAGGGCGGCGATGGGGACGTGCGGCCAGCATCGCAGTCCGCTGCCGAAGCCACCACCGACGAACGGCGAGATCACCCGCACCGACTCCGCGGGCAGGCCGAACACCGCGGCGAGCTCGTCCCGCGTGCCCATCACCCACTGGGTCTTGTCCCACACGGTCAGCCTGTTGCCGTCCCAGCGGGCGATGGTGGCGTGCGGCTCCATCGGATTGTGATGGTTACGCGCCAGGTGGTAGGTCAGGTCCAGCCGCACGGCCGCGTCACGCAGCCCCGCCTCGACATCACCACGCGCGTAGTTCGTCGGCTCGCCCGGCTCCCCCTCGGCCAGATCGGTCGAGGGCCGCTCGGCGTCGTACTCGACCCTGACCAGGCTCGCGCCGTGCTGCGCGGCCTCCAGGGTGCTGGCCACCACGACGGCGACCGGCTGACCGTGGAAAAGCACCCGGTCGTCCTGGAACACCCGCAGCCTGCGGCCGGACGGGTTGTTCGACCCGGAGTTGTCACGGTACGGCAGCCGCGGCGCGTTGCCGTGGTGGATCACCCGCAGCACGCCCCGGTGGGCCTCGGCGTCACGGGTGTCGATCGAGGTGATGCGGCCTCGGCCGATACTCGCATCCACGATGACGGCGTGCACCGCACCATCGACCTCGTGCTCGGCGGCATACAGCGCCCGACCGGTGACCTTCGCCCGGCCGTCCACCCGGGACAGCGGCGCACCGACGGCTGCCTGTGGCTGGGGACTCATGCGTTCTCTCCTACGATGCGCAGCTGGCGTTCGACGGTCCGCTGCAACAGCTCGGGCTTGAAGCGGTTGTGCCGAAGCGGGCGGGCTCCCTCCGCCGCCCGCGCGGCGGCGGCGGCCCACAGGGCCTCGGACGGGCGTTCACCTACGAGGTGCTGCTCGACCGCGGGAAGCTTCCACGGCACGGTGCCCACACCGCCGGCGGCGACCTTCGCCTCTCGGATCACCCCACCGCTCACATGCAGCGCGACGGCCGCCGAGGTCAGGGCGAACTCGTAGGACTGCCGGTCACGCACCTTCAGATAGCCCGATCGCAGCGGGCGCGGAAGCGCGGGGATCTCCACCGCGGTGATCAGCTCACCCTGTTGGACGGCCTGCTCACGGTTCGGGGTGCTGCCCGGCCGCAGTAGGAAGTCCGCGAAGGGGAGACGGCGCTCCCCGTCCGGCCCCAGCAGGTGCACGGTCGCCTCCAGCGCCGCGAACGCCACGGCGACGTCGGAGGGGTGGGTGGCGACACAGTCGTCGGAGGTACCGAGGATGGCGTGCATCCGGTTGAAGCCCTCACGGGCGGCACACCCCGAACCGGGCTCGCGCTTGTTGCAGGCGGCGGTGACATCCCGGAAGTAGGTGCACCGGGTGCGCTGCATGATGTTGCCGCCGATGGTCGCCATGTTCCGCAGCTGCGCCGAAGCACTCAGCTCCAGCGCCTCGGAGATCACCGGGTACAGGCTGCGCACCTTGCGGTCGGCGGCGGCCTGGGACATGGTCACCAGCGCGCCGATGCGCAAGCCCCCGCGCTCGGTGGCGGTGACCTCACGCAGCGGCAGGCCGGAGATGTCGACCAGCGTCTCGGGACGCTCGACGGTCTCCCGCATCAGGTCGACCAGCGTGGTGCCCCCGGCGATGTAATGCCCGCCGCGGCGACCGGCGTTGAGGGCTTCCCGGGTGTCGGAGACACGGGTGTAGGAAAAGGGATGCATGGTGGCCGATCCTTACTTCCGGCCCGCGGTCTGCTCGACCGCGCGCACGATCTTCGTGTAGCAGCCGCAGCGGCAGATGTTGCCACTCATCCACTCCCGGATCTCCTCCGGCGAGCCGGTGTGACCCTCCTGGATGCAGCCCACACCGGAGACGATCTGGCCCGGCGTGCAGTAGCCGCACTGGAAGGCGTCCTCGTCGATGAACGCCTGCTGCAGCGGGTGGAGTTGGTCGCCGTCGGCCAGGCCCTCGATCGTGGTGACCTCGGCACCCTCCATGCGCACCGCGAGCGTCAGGCAGGCGTTGACCCGATGGCCGTCGACCAGCACGGTGCACGCCCCGCAGGCCCCGGCGTTACAGCCCTTCTTCGAACCGGTCAGGTCGAAGTGCTCGCGCAGCAGGTCCAGCAGCGACGTGCGATTGTCCACCGTCACGGTCCGGCGGGTGCCATTGACCGTCAACGAGACCCGGCTGGAGGGCGCCGCCGCTGCGGCGCCGGCTTCCTCCGGGCCGAGGAGCGTACCCCCGATCACGCCGCCCGCAAGGACAACACCGCCGACCGCGGTACTGGTGGCGATGAAGGTGCGCCGAGTCGGCGCCGAAGAGGACTCGCTGGAGTCGGTGGGGGGTGGAACGGCGGATTCAGGGAGATCAGTGGACATGGATATGCCTTCGCATCACGAACGGATCGGCCGTACAGAGCGGCACGGCAGGAGGCGGGATCGTCGTCGCCGCAGATGTGGGCGACCGCCGCTTCACTGCCGCGGCCGTCCATGTGGGGAGTGTGGCATCACAGGTAATGCCTGTGGCAGGGAGAGTTTTATCCCCCTCTTGGTTTTCTCACCCACAGGTAAGGGACAAATAGGCAGGCTGCCGAGAACGCACGCGAGGAGGCCGCGTGCCCGGAAGTCATCGGAGGCGCACACATCAAGACACCGCGCATTGGGATGGCTCCTTACGTGCGGGGGGATCGGCCGCCGTGAAGGGCCGGGCGGGCCGGGTGCCACGCCATCCAGGTAACCGCCGTTCCTAGCGGGCAGCGAGTTACTGGTGAGGGGTGTACTGGCAGTACACCCCGACCTGCCGGACTCGGGCGTACGGTCAGGCGTGTGGACAACCGTGACGAAGTCCGCGAGTTCCCCACCTCACGGCGAGCCAAGATCAGCCCCGAGCAGGCCGGACTGCCGGCCCACGTCAGCGTCGAGTACTACGCCAAGCTGGAGCGCGGCAACCTCCCCGGCGTCTCAGCAGCCGGGAAGGGGGGAGAGTTTTCACCCCGGAGGATCCTCACCCAGGATGGAATTCTCCCCTTTGCAGGCTCGAGCGACAGCGGCAAGGTCATGGACGTGACCGGAGAACAGAGCTGGTCACCTGAAAGCTCTCCCGTAATGAACCCGTTGGGGCGGGAATTCTCCACCAGGCGCTTTCCTACCTGAACCCCGGATGACGACCATGACCCCCACTTCCGACGCCTGTCACTTCCACCAGTTCACCTTCCCCACTCGGCCCGCCTCCGTTCCCGAGGCACGCCAACGCACCTCCGCCGCACTCACCGACCTGGGGCTGCGTCCGAACGCCGAGGTGACGCAGAGCGCGCTGCTGATCATCAGCGAGCTGGTTACCAACAGTGTCGTCCACGCCGGACATCGTTCCCCACAGGTCCGCATCACCGTGGCCGTAGAGCGGCGCAACCTCATCCTGGCCGTTCACGACCGCCATCCTCAGCGGCCCGCCCTTCCCACGTCCCCCGACGCCACGGCGACCGGCGGTCGCGGGCTGCGCATCATCTGCGAACTGACCCACCAGGCGGGCGGATCCGCCTGGACTGTCCCGGGTCCTGATGAGGTCGGCAAAACCGTCCTTGTCCGCTTGCCCAGGA
The DNA here is from genome assembly GCF_046267975.1 of Streptomyces flavusporus. NCBI lineage: Bacteria > Bacillati > Actinomycetota > Actinomycetes > Kitasatosporales > Streptomycetaceae > Streptomyces > Streptomyces flavusporus. The sequence goes on from NZ_CP176503.1 coordinate 1,071,154, forward strand.
GCCGGCCCTATCGCTGCCGCAGCACCCACGAGGCAGCACAGCGCCGGTAGAGAGAAACACCATGCTCCGTGGAGCGTGCAGTGCTCATGCGGCCGGGCGGCTACCGGACCGGCCCCCGTCGGAGAGCTGCGTGTCGCTGCTCGCGACGAACGCGTCCTGCGGGTGCTGAACCGAGGCGAGGGAGACCAGATCCCGGCCGAACAGGGCCGCAGTGAGCCAGACGGTCAGAACCCGGGCCTTGCGCTCCCAGGTCGGCACCGCCAGAACGTGATAACCCCGGTGCATCAGCCAGGCGGGAAGTCCCTTGATGACAAGACTCTTGTACTGGAAGATGCCCCGCCCCGGGCCCAGCGTCGCCACCACTCCCAGACTGCTGTGGCGGTAGTTGCGGACTTCCCCCCGTGCAGGTCGGCTGCGATGTTCTTCGCAAGGCGCTTGCCCTGCCGTACGGCATGCTGGGCGTTCGGCACCGTCCGCGCTCCCGGGGCGGGCGAAGCCAGGTCGGGAACGGCCGCATCGTCTCCGGCCGCCCACACATCCGCCACCGGCTCGCGGTCGGTGCCCACCCGAAGATCGGGACGGACTACAAGGAGACCCCGCTCGTCGACCGGAAGATCGGTGTGATTGTGCACCACCGGGTTCGAGGCGTTGCCGGCGGTCCAGACGATCAGCGCCGAATCGAGGTGGCGGGACTGCTCGCCCTCATGCTGCTCCACCACGCCCGGCGTGCCGCCCGGACCGCGCCCGGCGGCAGCCTGGTGCCGCTCGCCGAGCAGGACCGCGGCCGGTGGGACACCCACTCGATCGCCGAGGGCGTCGAGATCCTGCAGGCGGCCCTCGCCCGCGACCGGCTGGGCGAGTTCCAGGCCCAGGCCGCCATCGCCGCCCTCCACGCCGACGCCCCCACCGCCGAGGAGACCGACTGGGTGCAGATCGTCGAGTGGTACGACGAGCCCGCGCGCCTGACCGACAGCCCGGTCGTCCGGCTCAACACCCACCGGCGTCGCTGACGGGGCGCGTCGACCGAGAGGTCATCAACTCTGTTGTGCGGGGCGATACGGCGCTTCTTCGGGCGGCGTACCCGACTCCGGCTTCGGCTGTGGCCCACAAGCAGGCGGCCCCGGTTCAGGTGCGGGGTGAGATACCCAGGAACCGGTGGAGGGAGGTCGTCATGCTGGTGACGAAGGTGTCGCGGGTCGGGTCGTCGACACGGTCCAGGGACAGGTAGGGGTTGAGGTCTTCCAGCTCGACCAGGAGGAGGTCACCCTCCTGGGTACGGCAGGCATCCACCCGCTGGATACCGTGATCGAGGGTGTTCCAGTCGATGAAGCGGCGGGCGAAGCCGAGGTCGGCTTCCGTGGGCTGGTAGGGCTCAAGGACCCACCGCCGGTCGGGGTCGGGGGCGTGTAGCGCGTACTGGAAGGCGTCGTCGACGTAGTAGAACGACACCTCATAGCGGAAGTCGATGCGGGGCTGGACCAGAACGTCGCCATAGGCGAGGCCGCTCAGCTGGTCCCGGGAGACGAAGTTGAGGCCGATGGAGTCCGCCCCTGCCTTCGGCTTGACCACGTACTGGTCGCTCTCGGGCAGCAAGTCGAGGTCCTGGGGCCGGTCGATGCTGGGGATGACCGGGTATCCGGCTGCCGTGAGGTCTAGCAGGTACTGCTTGCCTGCCATGTCGGCCCGGCCGGACAGCGGGTTGTAGACCCGGGTGTCGCTCGCTGCGGCCTGGTTCCGGAAGGCGTCGTACTCCTTCTGGTACTGCAGCACGGGGCCGCTGTTGCGGACTACGACCGCGTCGAAGGCGTCCATGAGAGCGGCCGCATCCTTCGGGTGGCACAAAGCGATGTCGAAGTCGTTCCGCAGCCGCGACGACAGGAAGATGTCCTCGTCGCAGTAGCGCCGTCCCCGGGCCTGGTAGGCGAGATCGGTCACGAACAAAACGCTGGGGCGGCTGGGCACGGGGCATCTCCTGGGTCGGCGGCCACCAACCTACCCTCGCCATGATCGCCGACATGACGATCAAGCCGGTCCTGCTGTTCTGACCGCTCCCTACGCCGCCGCAGCGTCCGCCGGCGCCTGAGCCGCCCGCTCCTCGAACTGCGTCCGGTACAGCTCCGCGTACCGCCCCCCGGCTGCCAACAGCCCCTCGTGCGTGCCCCGTTCCACGATGCGCCCCGCTTCCAGGACCAGGATCAGGTCGGCGGTGCGCACCGTGGACAGGCGGTGGGCGATGACGATGGCGGTGCGGCCCTGAAGGGCTTCGGCGAGGGCCTCCTGGACCGCCGCCTCCGAGGTGTTGTCCAGGTGGGCGGTGGCCTCGTCGAGGACGACCACGCGCTGGCGGGCCAGGAGCAGCCGGGCGATGGTCATGCGCTGGCGCTCGCCGCCGGAGAGGCGGTAGCCGCGTTCGCCGACGACCGTGTCGAGGCCGTCGGGCAGGGACCGTACGAGCTCGTCCAGGCGGGCCCGGCGCAGGGCGTCCCACAGGTCGTCGTCGGTCGCGGTGGGCCGGGCCAGCAGCAGGTTGGCGCGGACCGTGTCGTGGAACAGGTGGCCGTCCTGGGTGACCATGCCGACGGTGGCGCGCAGGGAGTCGGCGGTCAGGTCGCGGGCATCGACGCCGCCGATGCGCACGGCGCCCTCGTCGACGTCGTAGAGGCGCGGCAGAAGTTGCGCGACGGTGGACTTGCCCGCGCCGGAGGAACCGACGAGGGCGACGGTCCGCCCGGGCTCGGCGCGGAAGGAGATACCGCGCAGCACCTCGGCGCCACCTCGGGTGTCGAGGGACGCCACCTCCTCCAGGGAGGCGAGGGAGACCTTGTCGGCGGAGGGGTAGCCGAAGCGCACATCGTCGAACTCCACCGCCACCGGGCCGTCGGGCACCTCGGCGGCATCCGGCTTGTCCTCGATGAGCGGCTTCAGGTCGAGCACCTCGAAGACCCGCTCGAAGCTGACGAGGGCGCTCATCACCTCCACGCGTGCGCCGGCGAGCGCGGTGAGCGGCGCGTACAGCCGGGTCAGCAGCAGGGCGAGGGAGACGACGGCGCCCGCTTCCAGGGTGCCGCGCAGGGCGAACCAGCCGCCGAGACCGTAGACCAGGGCCAGCGCCAGGGCCGAGACCAAGGTGAGCGCGGTGATGAACGCCGACTGGAGGGTCGCCGTGCGCACGCCGATGTCCGCGACCCGGCGGGCCCGGGCGGCGAACTCCGCCGACTCCTGCTCGGGGCGGCCGAAGAGCTTGACGAGGGTGGCGCCGGGGGCCGAGAAGCGCTCGGTCATGCGGGTGCCCATCGCCGCGTTCAGCGTCGCCGCCTCCCGCTGCATGCGGGCCATACGGCTGCCCATCCGCCGGGCGGGCACCACGAACACCGGCAGCAGCACCAGCGCGAGCAGCGTGACCTGCCAGGACAGGGTGAGCATCACGGCGAGGGTGAGCACCAGCGTGACGAGGTTGCTGACCACTCCGGACAGCGTGTTGCTGAACGCCCGCTGCGCGCCGATGACGTCGTTGTTGAGACGGCTGACGAGTGCGCCCGTACGCGTGCGGGTGAAGAACGCGACCGGCATGCGCTGCACATGATCGAACACAGCCGTCCGCAGATCGAGGATGAGCCCCTCCCCCAGCGTCGCCGAGAGCCTGCGCCCGAGGATGCCGAGCGCCGCTTCCACGACGGCGATGAGCGCGATCAGCAGCGCGAGTCGTACGACGGTTCCCTCGTCGCCGTCCGACACGATCGCGTCCACGACGCCGCCGGCCAGCACGGGGGTGGCGACGGCGAGCAGCGCGGTCACCACCCCGAGCAGCACGAACAGGGCGATACGGGGGCGGTGGGGGCGGGCGAACGTGCCGATGCGGCGCAGCGTGGCGCGGGCGAAGGGGCGGCGTTCCTGCTGGGCGGTCATGACGCTGTGCAGCTGCGTCCACGCCGTGGTCTCCATGCTCATACGACCGACCGTAGAACCTCAATCAATCTTGAGGTCAACCTTGGAGAGATGGATCGAGAGAGATCGGGGAGATCGGGAGAGATCGAAGTCCGCCCGCTTCCCGTACGTAAGCCGCCGTCCCCGCTTCCGCAACCCGCAGTTGAGGCGGTGCGGAAAACCTCTCCGAGTGTGACAGCAGTACAACGCCCCACGGGACGGCTCCTCGGACGCATCCCCTTCCGCCTGATCCTGGGCCTGCTCCCACTCGTCCTCGTGGCGTACCTCGCGGTGCGGCACCATGACGTGCTCGCCGAGGGCTTCCACCACCTGGCGACGGCCAAGTGGCCCTGGCTGCTGGCCGCGGGCGGCGCCACCTGCCTGACCTGGGTCGCCATGGCGGTGACCCGGCAGGGCGCCGTCGTCGAGCGGCTGCCGGGCTTCCGGCTGCTGGCCACCCAGGTCGCGGCGATGGCAGCCAACCACATGCTGCCGACCGGGCTGGGCGCGAGCGCGGTCAATCTGCGGTTCATGACGGTGTGCGGGCTGCCGCTGGCCCGCTCCTCGGCGGCATTGGCGCTCTATCTGCTCGCGGAGAGCATCGCCCGGGTCGGTCTGCTGGCCGCGCTGCTCCTGCTCTTCCCCGGCGCGCTCCGGCTCGGCACCCTCCTGCCGGACGGCGCGACCGGCCCGCTGCTGCTCGGGCTCGGCGCGGCGGTACTGGTGGCGGTGGCCGTCCTCCTGCTCGTACGGCGGCTGCGCACAGCCGTCGTCTCCTTTCTGCGCACGGCGCTGGGCGAGGCGCGCTCGGTGCACATGCGTCCGTCGCGGGCGCTGGCCCTGTGGGGCGGTTCGCTGGCGTTTCCCGCGTTGCAGGCGGCCGGGCTGGTGGCGGTGGGGCTGGCGCTGGGGCTGGAGATACCGCTGTGGCACATGGTGGTCGCGTATCTGGCGGCGACCGTCGCCGTCGCGGTGGTGCCCACGCCGGGCGGGCTGGGCTCGGTGGAGGCGGCGCTGATCGTGGCGCTGGTGGCGGCGGGCGGGCCGGTGGCGGTGGCCACGGCTGTGGTGCTGGCGTACCGGATCATCACGGTGTGGCTGCCGCTGCTGCCGGGGGCGTTGACGTTGGGGGCGCTGGTGCGGCTGAAGGTGATCTGAAGGGCTCTCCCGCCCACTGCTCAGGACCGGTAACGTGCTCGCTCCGATGCCGACGAACGGAAAGATTCCAGCATGCCGGTCCGGATCGAGCGCCAAGGTCTCGTCACCACGGTCGTCCTCTCCCGTCCCGAGGCCCGCAACGCGGTGGACGGACCGACGGCGGCCGAACTCGTTGCCGCCTTCCGGGAGTTCGAGTCGGACGACGCGGCGCGGGTGGCGGTGCTGTGGGGCGAGGGCGGCACGTTCTGCGCGGGAGCCGACCTCAAGGCGCTCGGCACCGAGCGCGGCAACCGGGTCACGGAGGACGGCGACGGCCCGATGGGGCCGACGCGGATGCGGCTGTCGAAGCCGGTGATCGCCGCGGTGGCCGGACATGCCGTCGCCGGGGGCCTGGAGCTGGCCCTGTGGTGCGATCTGCGGGTCGCTGAGGAGGACGCCGTCTTCGGGGTGTTCTGCCGCCGCTGGGGCGTCCCGCTCATCGACGGCGGTACGGTACGGCTGCCCCGGCTGATCGGCACGAGCCGCGCCCTGGACATGATCCTCACGGGACGGCCGGTCCCGGCCGACGAGGCGTACGAGATGGGGCTCGCCAACCGCCTCGTGCCCAGCGGCACCGCCCGCGCCGCCGCCGAGGAACTGGCCGCCACGATCGCCCGCTTCCCCCAGCCCTGTCTGCGCTCCGACCGCGCGTCCGTCCTGGAGCAGGACGGCCTGGACGAGCAGACCGCGATGCGCGGCGAACTCCGGCACGGCATGGGCGTGTTGGCGCAGAGCCTCGAGGGCGCGGCGCGGTTCGCCTCCGGTGCGGGACGGCACGGCGCCTTCACGGACGACTGAGTTCAGGCGACGCTCACCCGGACCGGGCCGCCCTTGGGATCGACGCGGGGCGTCCAGCGTGCGGTGAGCGTGAGCGTGCGGTTCGGGACGGCCGAGCGCAGCGGTCGGCGGTGCAGCAGGCGGCCGTCCTGGGTGATGTGCAGGACCGGGTGGGTGAGCAGGGTGGCCGTGCGCAGTACGTAGGGGTGGCGGTCGGCCGGGGTGACGCGGTTCGGGGCGATCCAGCGCAGGGGCGGATCCACGGTCAGGGGGACGCCGTCGGGCCACTCGGCGCCTGCCAGTGCGGCAAGGACGGCGTCGGCGGCGTGTGCGCCCTCGCGAGCCGCCGTGGCCGCGCTCTCCACGGCGTGCAGCACGCTCCCGACGGCGAACACGCCCGGGTGGGCGGTGCGCAACGCGCCGTCGACGGCCGGCCCGCGCGTGCCGGGATCCAGGGGCAGTCCGCCGCGCCTGGCCAGTTCGTGGTCGGGCACGAAGTCGCCGGTGAAAACGACCGTGTCGCAGAGCAGGGTGGCCGTACGGCCGTCGCGGTGGCGTACCCGGACGCCCGACAGCCGTCCGTGGCCGAGCAGTTCGGTGACCGTGGTGTCGGTGAGCAGTGGGATGCCGCGGCGCAGCCGGGCGTCCAGCGCGCGGACGGTTGCCGTCTGGGCCCGGGGCAGCTCCGTGACCATGGCGACGACGTCGGCCCCGGCGGCTCGTACGGTGTCGGCGGCGGCATATGAGACGTCCTGCGCGCCGACCACCACGGCCCGGGTGCCGACCGGCTGCCGGTGCAGGTGGACGGCTTGCTGGAGTTCGCCCGTCGTGTAGACGCCGGCGGGACGCGTGCCCGGCACCAGGCGTGCCGTGCGGGGGCGTTCGCGGGCGCCGGTGGCCAGCACGATCGCTCTCGCGGTGATCGTCTCGGGGCCGTCCGGGCTGACCGTCGTCAGGGCCAGCGGGCCCGCCCAGTCGAGGGCGGTCACCCCGGTGCGTACGACTGTCCCGGCGTGGACCGCGGCGTCGGCCAGCAGACGCGCGTACGCCGGCCCGGTCAGCGGGCGCGACCAGGTCCCGAAGCCGCCGTGCGCGCAGTGCCGTGGCACTCCCCCGGCCTGCTGCTCCCGGTCCAGCACCTCGACCCGCCCGGCCCCCGCGGCGGCCAGGCGGGCGGCGGCGGCGAGTCCGGCGGGTCCGGCGCCGACGACGAGGACGTCGACCTGTCTCATGCGCCGGCCTCCTCGAACAGCGCCCGCACCGCGGCTCCGCAGTAGAAGCCCTGGCAGCGGCCCGCCCGGGCACGGGTGCGGCGGCGCAGTCCGTCGAGGGTGCGCGGCGGGATCGTAGCGGCGAGGGCGTCGCGGATCTCGCCGCGCGTGACGCGTTCGCAGTGGCAGACGAGGGTGCCGTACTGCGGGTCTGCGGCGATGAGGTCGGGGCGCTGGTACGGGCGGGGGAAGGCCTCGCCGAGGTTCGGCATGCGCACCGGCTCCAGCTCCCGTTCGGGACCCGGGTCGAGACCCGTCTCGGTGAGCAGCCCTGTGACGTGCGCTGCGATGGCGAGCGAGGCGGTCAGGCCGGTCGAGCGGATGCCGCCGACGGTGACGTACGCCTGCTCGGGGTGGGCGCGGATGCGGTAGTCGTCGTGCTCGGTGGCGGCGCGCAGACCGGCGTAGACGGCGGTGACCTCCTCGTCGAGCAGTGCGGGCAGGATGCGGCGGCCCTTGTCGCGCAGGGTGGCCAGTGCGTCGGCGGTGGAGCCGGTGGCCCGCTTGTCGTGCAGGTCCTCGGCGGTGGGGCCGAGCAGAACGTTGCCGTAGACGGTGGGGGCGACGAGGACGCCCTTGCCGAGGGCCGTGGGGACGGGGAGGAGGATGTGGTGGACCAGGGCGCGGGCGAACTTGTCGAAGACGAGGAGCTGGCCGCGGCGCGGGGTGACGGTGAAGTCGTCGTGGCCGAGCTGTGCGTCGAGTGTGTCGGCGTGCAGTCCGGCCGCGTTGACGAGCCGGCGGGCGCGCAGGGCGCCTCGGGGCGTCTTCAGCACATGGCTGCCGTCCTGCCGGCTCGTCTGCTCCACCCGGCAGTTGAGGTGCAGGTCGACCCCGTGGCGGACCGCCTGGGTGGCGTACGCCAGGGTCGTCGTCCAGGGGCAGATGATGCTCTCGCCGGGCACGTGCAGGGCGCCGAGGGCGCCCGGGCCGAGGTGGGGTTCGCGGGCGTACAGTTCGGCGGGTCCGAGCAGGCGGGCGGCGTGGTACTCGTTGCGTTCGGCCTTCTCGGCGAGCCGGGGCAGCGCGGCGAGCTGTTCCTCGTCCCAGGCGACGAGCAGGGCACCGACCGGTTCGACGGGGATGCCGGACTCGGCGGCGTACGCGGCGAGTTGCCGGGCGCCCTCGCGGACCAGCCGCGCCTCCAGCGAGCCGGGGACCGCGTCGAACCCGGTGTGCAGGATGGCGGTGTTGGCCTTGGAGGTGCCCTGACCGACGTCGTCCTGGGCCTCGACGAGGGCGACGCGCAGGCGTGGGTGCCGGGCTAGGGCGCGGGCGATGGCGCCGCCGACGACACCGGCGCCGATGACGGCCACGTCGTACGTCACGGCAGGCAGCGGCCCCCGCTCGGTGACCGTCGTCCGGCCGTTGAGCTGCCCCGTCTCGGCGCCCGTCATGCGGGCGTCCCGTCGAGGAGCGCAGCGACGGCGCGGCGGAATGCCGCGAGGCGCTCGGCGGCCTCGTCGGCGGTGATGCGGGGCTCGTACACGGCGGCCGGTTTCCAGTCGGGCAGCGCCTCGGCGACCGTCAGGCCGGGCTCCGCGCCGAGCCGGGCCAGCACGCCCACGCCGAGGGCGGTCGCGTCGGGCAGCGCGGACACCTCGACGGGGAGTTGCAGCAGGTCGGCCTGGGTCTGCATGAGGAGCGTGGAACGGGTGAGTCCGCCGTCCACGCGCAGCGCCGCCAGCGGACTGCCCAGGTCCGACGCGGCCGCGTCGGCGAGGTCGACGACCTGGGCCGCGAGGCCCTCGCACAGGGCGCGCACCACATGCCCGGGGGTGGTGTCGAGGCCGAGGCCGGTGAGCGATCCGCGCAGGTCGCCGCGCCACCAGGGGGCGGCGAGCCCGGCCAGTGCGGGGACGAAGGTGACGCCCCCGCTGTCGGGCACCGAGGCGCCGACGGGGTCGAGGTCGGCGGCGCCCTTGATGACGCCGAGGTCGGTGAGCCAGCGCACGGCGGACGCGGCCGTGTACACCTGGCCGTCCAGGCAGTAGGCGGTGCGTCCGGCGAGCCGCCAGGCGACGCAGCTGACCAGGCCGGAGTTGCCGCGCCGGGGGGTGTCACCGGTGTGCGCGAGCAGGAACGCGCCGGTCCCGTAGGTGCATTTGGCGCCGCCGGGTTCGGTGATGTGCTGGGCGAGCAGAGCGGCCTGCTGGTCGACGATCAGGCCGGTGAGCGGGATCCGAGGGCCGAAGGCGGTGGTGGTGCCGACGGGGCCGGCGGTGTCGACGACGTCGGGGAGCCGTTCGCCGGACAGCCCGTAGAGGTCGAGTGCGCGGGGCGACCACTGGACGCGGTCGAGGTCGAGCAGCTGGGTGCGGCCGGCGGTGGCGGCGTCCGTGGCGTAGGCGCCGGTGAGCCGGTGGACGAGCCAGGCGTCGCTGGTGGTGACGACTCCCTCGCGGGTGCGGTTGCGTCGTATCCACGCCATCTTGGGCGCGGCGAAGTACGGGTCGACGGGCAGGCCCGTCAACTGCCGCAACTCGTCCTCGTGCGGGGCGAGTTCGACGCACACGGGCTCGGCGCGGCGGTCCTGCCAGACGAGCGCGTCGGTCAGCGGGCGGCCGGTGCCGGGATCCCAGGCGAGCACGGTCTCGCCCTGGTTGGCGAGGCCCAGCGCCACGACCGGCTCGCGCGCCTCGGCCAGCGCGCGGCGGCCGGCGTCGACCACCGAGTCATACAGCTGGGCCGGGTCGACCTCGACCAGGCCGCCGGGCAGAAAGCGGGGCCGTACGGCGGCGAATCCGGTACCGATGACGCCGCGTTCGGGGCAGATCACCAGCGCCTTGGTGCCGGACGTGCCCTGGTCGACGGCGAGCACCGGACCTGTCATCGAACCCCCTGTCGACTCCTGGGCGATCACGGCTCGACAGCCTGCCGTCGCCCGCCACACCCCGTCAAGCGGTGCTGACTCACCGTCAATCATGCTTTGAAACGAGCCAGTTCCCAAGGATCGGGGAAAGCGGAGGTGAATGCGGAACCTCCGCCTCTATAGTGACCGCCGACCACGCGATCTCCTCAACCGCCGCTCGGGGGAGCCCTGTTGTTACTCCACCCTGCCGTCCGGACCCGCCCGTTGACCGGGGCGGGGGGATGATGGCCAGAGACGGAGCACGACCCGCCTACGATCCCGCCGGACCCGACAGTGCGCTGCGCACCGCGCTTCAGGAGGTGCGCACCGGACGCTGGATGTCGATGCGCACGCTGCTCGCGGAGACCGCGACCTGGGGGCAGTGGACCCAACGCACACAGATCCTGGCCGCCGCGGCTGCCGGCACCGACGTGGTGCGGGCCTGGCTCGCCGAGGAACCGGACAGCGTCCCGGCCGTGGTGATGCAGGCCCGGGTGGGGGTGGAGCGGGCGCTACGGGCGGCCCGGGACGACCATCGCCGTACGCAGGAGCTGTGGCACGAGGCCTGGCTGGCGAGCGACACGGCGTCCCGCGCGGCCCCGCACGACCCGGTCCCGTGGGTGTGCCTGCTGGCGCTGGCCCGGCTGGACCGCGAGCAGCGCTGGGACGAGCACCGGGTGGCGCCGCCGGAGCCGATGCTGCCGCCGGGCCCGTGGGGGCTGCTGGCTCAGGCCCACAAACGCGACCCGTACAACCGCGAGGCCCACCATCGCATGGTGCAGTTCCTGTACGCGCGCTCGGCGTCGGGGCGGCTGGCGGAGGCGGTCGGCTTCGCCCACTGGGCCGCCGACGGGGCACCGCCGGGCTCCGCGCTGCATGTGCTGCCGCTGTACGTGCGGGTCGAGCGCTACCGGCGGACCGGCGGGCGGGACGCCGCGCTCGATCTGCACTGGGTCGCCGAGGACGCCACCCGCGAGGCACGCCGGGCCTTCCAGGGCTGGTTCGAGCTCACCACCGCCGCCGAACGCTCCCCGCTCGACCTCAACCATCTCGCCCACGCCCTGTGGAGCGCCCTTCAGTTTCCGGAGGCGGCCCGGGTGTTCGACGCCATCGGCCCGTACTACGCGCCCCTGCCCTGGGCCTGCCGCACCTCCGGTCCGGCCGATCACGCCCAGGCCGTGGACGTCTTCCTGCAGGCCCGGGCCCGCAGCCGCTCCGCCGCCCGACGCCCCTGACGTCCCCTTCCCCTCCCTGGAGGTTCCGTATGCCCCCCACCCCCGACGGTGCCCAGCAGCAGGTCCGGCAACAGGACGAGGAGCAGCGCCTGCGCGAACTGGGCTACAAGCCCGTGCTCGCCCGCCGCATGGGCGGCTTCGGCAACTTCGCGATCAGCTTCTCGGTCATCTCCATCCTGTCCGGCTGCATGACCCTGTACGGCTTCGGCATGGGCGCGGGCGGTCCCGCGGTGATGCTGTGGGGCTGGGCGGGTGTCGGCCTGTTCGTGCTGTGCGTGGGGCTCGCGCTGGCGGAGGTCACCAGCGCGTATCCCACGTCCGGCGCCCTGTACTACATGGCCGACCGGCTCGGCGGGCGCCGCTGGGGCTGGTACACGGGCTGGCTGAACCTGCTCGGCCTGCTCGGCGCGATCGCCGGCATCGACTACGGCGCCGCGCTGTTCACCGGCGCGTTCATGAACCTCCAGTGGGGCTTCGAGCCGACGCCGGAGAAGACGATGCTCATCTTCGTCGTGATCCTGCTGCTGCACGCCACGCTGAACCTGTTCGGCGTGCGCCTGGTGAGCGTGCTCAACTCGATCAGCGTGTGGTGGCACCTCGCCGGTGTCGCCCTCATCGTCGGCGTACTGGCCATCGTCCCCGACCACCACCAGTCGCCGTCCTTCGTCTTCACCGAGTTCGTCAACGAGACCGGCTGGGAGAACCCCGTCTACGTCGCCGCGATCGGCCTGCTGCTCGCCCAGTACACCTTCTCCGGCTACGACGCCTCCGCCCACCTGTCCGAGGAGACCGCCAACGCGTCGGTGTCGGCGGCCCGCGGCATCGTCCGCGCCATCTGGGTCTCCTGGATCGCGGGCTTCGTGCTGCTCGCGGGCCTGACCTTCGCCATCCAGGACTACGACGCCACGCGGGCCAGCGAGACCGGGGTGCCGCCCGCGCAGATCCTGCTCGACGGCCTCGGCACCGACGGCGCCAGCGCGCTGCTGCTCGTGGTCATCGTCGGCCAGCTGTTCTGCGGCAACGCCGAGGTCGCGGCGGCCAGCCGGATGGTGTTCGCGTTCAGCCGCGACAGGGCCCTGCCCGGCTCGGAGCTGTGGCGCAAGGTCAGCAGCCGCACCCAGACCCCGGTCGCCGCCGTGTGGCTGTCGGTGGCGGTCGCCTGCGTGCTCGCCCTGCCGTCCCTGTACTCGGCGACGGCGTACGGCGCGGTCACCGCCATCAACGTCATCGGCATCACACCCGCGTACGTCATCCCCGTGTTCCTGCGGCTCCGGGCCGGCGACCGCTTCCAGCGCGGGCCGTGGCACCTGGGCCGGTGGAGCCGGCCCATCGGCTGGATCGCGGTGGTGTGGGTGGCCTGTGTCACGGTGCTGTTCTGCCTGCCGCAGTCGTCACCGGTGACGGTCGACACGATGAACTACGCCTCGGTCGCCCTCGCCGTCGTACTGGTCCTCGCCACGGTGTGGTGGTTCGTGGCCCGCCGTTCGTACGGAACGCCCACCACCGCGGCGTACGGCGACGACCGTGAACAGGCCGAACTGGCCGAGGGGATCGTCTGAGCGGCCCGATCCGGCTGCCGGACCAGGTACGAACCCCAGTGCCCGATACGGCAGGATGAGCGGTCGCACCGGACTTCGAGAAAGCTGTCCGGCGCGACCGCACATCACGGAAGCGAGCAGGTGACAAGTGACGAGACTTCACATCCGGCCGTCGGCGAGGACCTTCCCCGCGGATCTTCTCCCCGGAGGTGACCGGTGAACCGCGAACTCACCATGCACGACCTGGTCATCGCCGGAATCGCCGTGGCCGCCGGCCTGCTGGCGGCGTTCCTGCTGCGCATGCTGCTGCGCTGGCTGGGCAAGCACGCGGACCGCACCCGCTGGACCGGCGACGAGGTCATCGTGGACGCGCTGCGGACCGTGGTGCCGTGGGCCGCGGTCGTGGGCGGCGCGGCGGCCGCGGGGGCGGCGCTGCCGCTCACCAGGACGGTGCAGCGCAACGTCAACCAGGGCCTGACCGTCCTGCTCATCCTCGTCGTGACGATCGCGGCGGCCCGGATGGTGGCCGGCCTGGTGCGGACGGTCACCGCGTCCCGCTCGGGGGTCGCCGGGTCGGCGACGATCTTCGTCAACATCACCCGGGTGCTGGTCCTCGCGATCGGCTGCCTGGTGGTGCTGCAGACGCTGGGTATCTCCATAGCCCCGCTGCTCACCGCCCTGGGGGTCGGCGGTCTGGCGGTGGCACTCGCCCTTCAGGACACGCTCGCCAACCTCTTCGCGGGCATCCACATCCTCGCCTCGAAGACCGTCCAGCCCGGCGACTACATCCGGCTGAGCAGCGGCGAGGAGGGCTATGTCACCGACATCAACTGGCGGCAGACCACCATCCGCAACCTCTCCAACAACCTGGTCATCATCCCCAACGGGCAGCTGGCGGGGACGAACATGACCAACTACAACCGCCCCGAGCAGGACCTCACCATCCTGGTCCAGGCGGGCGTCGCCTACGACAGTGACCTGGAGCACGTCGAGCGCGTGACCCTCGAAGTGATCTCCGAGGTGATGACCGAGATCACCGGCGCCCTCCCGGACCATGAGCCGGCGGTGCGGTTCCACACCTTCGGCGACTCGCGCATCGGCTTCACGATCATCCTGGGCGTCGGCGAGTTCAGCGACCAGTTCCGGATCAAGCACGAGTTCATCAAGCGCCTGCACCGGCGCTACCGCGAAGAGGGCATCCGCATCCCGGCCCCGACGCGGACGGTGGCGATCCAGCAGGGCGGCACCCCGCTGCCCGACGCGGTCATCCCGGCCCCACGACCCAGCACCCACGATCACGAGATATCTTGATGTCGAGCAATGTTGCAGACGTGGAGCGGAGCACCCGGTGACTGACTCGACCATCATCTATACGCACACTGACGAGGCCCCGGCCCTGGCGACGTATTCCTTCCTGCCGGTGGTCCAGGCGTACGCCTCGCAGGCGGGTGTCTCTGTGGAGACCCGTGACATCTCGCTGGCCGGCCGCATCATCGCGGTGTTCCCGGAGTACCTCACCGAGGACCAGCGGATCCCGGACGCCCTCCACGAGCTGGGCGAACTGGCCAAGACGCCCGAGGCCAACATCATCAAGCTGCCGAACATCTCGGCGTCGATCCCGCAGCTGAAGGCCGCGATCGCCGAGCTGCAGGCGCAGGGCTACGCGCTGCCGGCCTACCCGGACGACCCGAAGACCGACGAGGAGCGGGAGATCCAGGCCCGCTACGACAAGGTCAAGGGCTCCGCGGTGAACCCGGTCCTGCGTGAGGGCAACTCCGACCGCCGCGCCCCCGCGTCGGTCAAGAACTACGCCAAGACCCACCCGCACCGCATGGGCGCCTGGACCCCGGAGTCCAAGACGAACGTCGCGACGATGGGCGTCGACGACTTCCGTTCCACCGAGAAGTCCGCGGTGATCTCCGAGGCCGGCTCGCTCCGTATCGAGCTCAAGGGCGACGACGGCTCCACCACCGTCCTGCGTGAGTCCGTCCCCGTTCTCGAGGGCGAGGTCGTCGACGCCTCCGTGATGCGGGTCGCCGCGCTGCGTGAGTTCCTCACGGAGCAGGTCGCCAAGGCCAGGGCCGAGGGCGTGCTGTTCTCCGTGCACCTGAAGGCCACCATGATGAAGGTCTCCGACCCGATCGTCTTCGGCCACGTGGTACGCGCCTTCTTCCCGAAGACGTTCGCCAAGTACGGCGACAAGCTCGCCGCCGCCGGCCTGACCCCGAACGACGGTCTGGGCGGCATCTACAAGGGCCTGGAGTCCCTGCCCGAGGGCGCCGAGATCAAGGCCTCCTTCGACGCCGAGCTCGCCGAGGGCCCGGAGCTGGCGATGGTCGACTCCGACAAGGGCATCACCAACCTGCACGTCCCGTCGGACGTCATCGTCGACGCCTCCATGCCGGCCATGATCCGCACCTCCGGCCACATGTGGGGCCCGGACGGCCAGGAGCACGACACCCTCGCGGTCCTGCCGGACTCCTCGTACTCCGGCGTCTACCAGGCCGTGATCGACGACTGCCGCGCCAACGGCGCCTACGACCCGTCCACCATGGGCTCCGTCCCGAACGTGGGCCTCATGGCGCAGAAGGCCGAGGAGTACGGCAGCCACGACAAGACCTTCGAGATCCCGACCACGGGCACCGTCCGCCTCGTCGACCAGGCCGGGAACGTCGTCCTGGAGCAGACCGTCTCCGCCGGCGACATCTTCCGCGCCTGCCAGACCAAGGACGCCCCGATCAAGGACTGGGTGAAGCTGGCCGTCACCCGCGCCCGCGCCACCGGCGACCCGGCGGTGTTCTGGCTGGACGCCACCCGCGCCCACGACGCCAACCTGATCGCCAAGGTCGAGCAGTACCTGCCGGAGCACGACACCGAGGGCCTGGACATCCGGATCCTCAACCCGGTCGAGGCCACCAAGCTGTCGGTGGAGCGCATCCGCCGCGGCGAGAACACGATCTCGGTGACCGGCAACGTCCTCCGCGACTACCTCACCGACCTCTTCCCGATCCTGGAGCTGGGCACCAGCGCCAAGATGCTGTCGGTCGTCCCGCTGATGGCGGGCGGCGGCCTGTTCGAGACGGGCGCCGGCGGCTCCGCGCCGAAGCATGTGCAGCAGCTGGTCAAGGAGAACTACCTGCGCTGGGACTCCCTGGGTGAGTTCTTCGCCCTGGTGCCGTCCTTGGAGCAGTGCGCCGAGTTCACCGGCAACGCCCGCGCCAAGGTCCTCGCCGACACCCTCGACCGCGCCACGGCGACCTTCCTCAACGAGGACAAGTCCCCGACCCGTCGCGTCGGCGGCATCGACAACCGCGGCAGCCACTTCTACCTGTCCCTGTACTGGGCGCAGGAGCTGGCCGCACAGACCGACGACGCGGACCTGGCCAAGGCCTTCGCCCCGCTCGCCGAGACGCTCGCCGCCAACGAGCAGAAGATCGTCGACGAGCTGATCGCGGTCCAGGGCAAGCCGGCCGACATCGGCGGCTACTACCAGCCCGACCCGGCCAAGGCCGCCACGGTCATGCGCCCCTCGGCCACCTGGAACGAGGCGCTCGCGTCCCTGAGCTGATCCGTGTGACGCCGGCTTCCAGGACCTGGTTGCGGTCCTGGAGGCCGGCGTCGCTGTTTCCGCCCTGCCAGGCCCTACTCGGCGTAGAACGTGGCGTCCGCCCTGGCAGTCGTCGTGTCCGCGGGCTGCACGTGGAGCAGGTAGTCGTAGTGCCGGAGGTAACGGCCGGGGAAGTTGTACGACTCGAAGGAGACACCGTCCGCCGAGTCGACGAGACCCGCTCGCTGGTGGAAACTGGCGTCGTTCCTGAAGGTTGTCGAGCCGTCGTTCTTCTCCACCCAGACCTCGAAGTTCTTGTGGCGGAGGTAGTGGCCCGGGTAGTTGGCCGACTCGAGGGACACCGTGCCGCTGCCGGCGAGGCCGGGCACCACGCGGAACTGCGAGTCGGCGAGGTTGGTGACGTTCGGCTCGAGCTTGGCCCGGAACTCCCAGTGACGGATGAACCGGTCGGGGAAGTTGTACGAGGAAAAGCGGACCGGGGTGATGCCGTCGGCGACGGGAATGCCGAAGTTGGGCGTGCCGTCGGCGTTCCAGTACAGCTTCTGGTAGCGGGTGCGGCGGTTGGGGTCGTTCAGGGGGTCACCGCTGATGTCCCTGTAGTTGCGGTCGTGGTAGACGAGGATGTCGCTTCTGCCGTCCTCGGAGACGGTGAACGAGTTGTGGCCGGGCCCGTACTGGCCGGTGGCGTCGTTGCTCTTGAAGACCGGCTGGCCGTTCTTGGCCCAGGAGGCCGGGTTCATCAGGTCGGCGGAGGCGGACGCGGTCAGCAGGCCGAGGCAGTAGTTGCTGTCGGTGGCGCTCGCCGAGAAGGTCATGAAGACCTTGCCGTTCCTCTGGATGACGGCCGGGCCCTCGTTGACCCGGTGGCCGACGGTCTCCCAGGCGTGCGTGGGCGTGGAGATCCTCACCGGGGTGCCGGTGATGGTCCACGGGTTGGACATCCTGGCCAGGTAGATGTTGGTGCCGCTGCCGACGGCCGGATCGTTCTGCGCCCAGCTCAGGTAGCGGGTCCCGTTGTGCACGAAAGTGGTGGCGTCCAGCGAGAACGTGTCCAGCGGCAGCGCGATGCGGCCCTTCTCCGTCCACGTGCCGGTGAGCGGGTTGGCGGCGCTGGTCTCCAGGACGTACGGCCTGATCTTCCAGATGTCGTTGGACGCGCCGGCGGCGAAGTAGACGTACCACTTGCCGTCGATGAAGTGGATCTCCGGCGCCCAGATGTGGGCACCCATCTCACCGCTGGCGCGCTTGGTCCAGATCGTGGTCTCCGCGGCTGTGGACAGGCCCTGCAGGGTGGTGGCCCGGCGCATGACGATCCGGTCGTACGCGGGCACGGTCGCGGTGAAGTAGTAGTAGCCGTCGGTGTGCTTGTAGATGTGCGGGTCTGCGCGCTGTTCGGCGATCGGGTTGGTGAATGTCACGGCCGGTGAGGTGGGTTCGGCCGGGTGGGCGGGGGTTCCAGTGGTCAGTACGGCGAGTGCGGCGAGCACTGCCGTCACCACACGGGCGATGAGGCGTCTCATGCGGGTGGCGTCTCCGGTTCGGGTGGTGGGCGGGATTCAGGTGGTGGGGCGAAGCTGCCACTGCTGGCAGTTGTTGTTGAGCCAGGTCCACTGGCGTACGTCGGTGCCGTTCGCGGCACCGCAGTCGGCGACGTCGGCGACCTTGCCGCTGCTTGCGTTCACGAGCCGCACGTGGTCGCCGCCGGTGTAGACGAGACGGAACCGCTGGCAGGTGTTGTTGAGCCAGGACCACTGGCGGAGGTCCGCGCCGTCGGCGCCGGAGCAGTCGGCAACGTCCATGACCTTGCCGGTGGCCACGTTCACCAGCCGGCTGGTGTCGTCGGCCTGGTCCTCGATGCGCCACTTCTGGTTGGCGCCGCCGGTGCAGCTCCACTGGAAGATGTTGGTGCCGTCGGCGGTGTTGCCGCCCTCGACGTCCAGGCATTTGCCGCTGTTGCGGTTGACGATCGTGTACGCCGTGGGCGTGGCCGCGGTCTCCCCGGAGGGGCCGGGCAGGGTGGTGCCGAGTGCGACCGGAGTGCCGAAGTTCGGCGTACCGTCCGCGTTCCAGGTGAACTTCTGCGCGCGCGTGGTGCGGCCGTTGCCACAGCCGCCGTTGGCGGAGTTGTTGCCGTGGTAGACGATCCAGTTCTCGGTGCCGTCGGGAGAGGTGAAGAACCCGTTGTGGCCGGGCCCGTAGACCCCGGCGGCATCATTGCGCTGGAAGACCGGGGTCTGCTTCTTCGTCCAGGAGGCCGGGTTCAGCGGGTCGGAGCCGGTCAGCTCCAGCAGTCCCAGCTTGTAGTCGGCGGTCTGGCAGGAGCTGGCGGAGAAGGTGAGGAACGTCCTGCCGCCCCGGTACAGCGGCTCCGGGCCCTCGTTGACCGGGTTGCCGGACGTCTCCCAGCTCAGGGTCGGGCTGGAGATGATCGTGAAGGCCGAGCTGCTCAGCGTGTACGGGTTGCTCATCGGGGCGATGACCAGGCTCTGTGTACTGCCGTTGATGAACCCGCTGCCCAGCAGGTACAGACGGTTGTTGTGCCGCAGGACGCTGGCGTCGATCAGCCAGCCACCGGGGCTCAGGTTGGAGCCCGTGAGGGTGTTCTTGTAGGTGTACGGGCCCATGGGGTCGGAGCCCGCGCTCTGAAGGACATGCGTGCGCTGCGAGTCGCAGCAGGCGGCTCCGCGCTGCCCGGCCGAGTAGTAGAGGTACCACTTGCCGTCGACGAAGTGGATCTCCGGCGCCCAGAAGTTCCAGTTCCGGCCGGAGGTGGTGTCCTGCCACACCTGGACACTCGGAGCGGTGGCCAGCCCCGCGAGCGTCGGCGCCTTGCGCATCGTCAGCTCGTTCGTGAACGAGGTCGTGATCAGGTAGTAGTTGCCGTTGTAGTACTCCAGCCAGGGGTCGGCGCCCTTCTGGGCCTTGACCGGGTTGGTGTACGGCCGCCCCTCCGCGGCGGATGCCGGCTGGGTCAGGGCGCCCAGAAGGAGCGTGAGTACGGCGACGACGGCGGCGTGCCATCTGCCCCGGCGCATACGGAATGCCGCATGGGTACGGATCACTGTCGTCCCTTCGTCAGTTGATCCGAGCAGTCTGTTCGATATTTCGATCACAGTTCGGAAATTCGGCCAGAAGCTAGGACTGAGCCATGCCCGCGTCAACACTTCCGTCACAGGAAAATCAACGAACCCGCCATCCGCCCCCCAGGGCGGGTTGCGCGTCGGGACATCGCCAGCAGCGCGTTCGACCGCGGGGAGCCCTTACGGGTCGACCTTGCCGTGCCGTACGTGGAGATCCTCCGCACCGAGTCCAGCCCGAACTCGGCCCAGGTCCCGTCGGCCCGGGTGCACGGTTCACGGCTGAGCATCGGTCCGGGCCGGATCGGCTGCGGCACGACGATCACGTACCTCCTCCTCGTGGACACGGCACCGTCGTACGACTGCCGGCACTCTGTCCTCGACGTGAAGGTGCAGCACATCGCCACCCCACCGGCCCGGAGGATCACCCGGCAGGCACCGCTCGTCCAGCCGTAGGGCCGGGGCGTGGGGCCTCACCAGTCCCGCGTGGCGATCAACTCCTCCGCATCCGCGTCGTGGAAGCCGTAGGCAGTGGCGACGAACCAGAAGTCCTCGGCTATCTCCTCGCGGGCCACGGTCTCGATCTCGCTGCCGGCTGCATCGAACTCGGCTTCCAGGTCGTTGAACTCGTCCGTGGCGGCGTGGGTCAGGACGTAGAGCGCGGGCAGGTCGGCGGGCCGCTCCGCCTCGATGCGCTCGCAGAGCCGCAGCAGGATCGCCCTGCCCCGGTCCAGTACGTGATCGGGGTAGTAGTCGTCGCCGTACAGGCCCTTGAGAAACGGGTGTCCGGCCACCTGCTGGTTACTGATCGGCATGAGTCTCCCCCTGATCGATGCTCGCTCGTCGATGTGGCACCTTGATCCTGCCGTACGCCACTGACAACGCCTCCGGAGCTGCCCGATGTCCTCCGCCGCACTACCCTCCTACGAGCTGCTGCCCGGCGCCGACGACTCCCCCGTGATCCTGCATGTGCCGCACTCCGCCCGGGACATACCGGGCGACGTCCGCGCGGGCATCGTGCTGGACGACGAGGCGCTGGAGGGGGAACTCGACCGCATCACGGACGCGCACACCGCGCGGATCGCCGCCGAGGCGGCGGAGTTGTCCGCCGCCGCGCCCTGGCGGTTCGTCAACCGGCTTTCCCGGCTGGTCGTCGACCCGGAGCGGTTTCCGGACGAGCGGGAGGAGATGCTCGCCGTGGGCATGGGCGCCGTGTACACGCGGACCACGCACCAGGGCGCACTGCGGCCCGAGGGCTTCGACCCCGAGCCGCTGATCGAGCGCTACTTCCGCCCGTACGCCCGGGCCATGACTCAGGCGGTGGCCGACCGGCTGGCTGCCACCGGCCGGGCCGTGATCATCGACGTGCACTCCTATCCCACCGCCCGGCTGCCGTACGAGCTGCACGGCGAGGGTCCACGACCGCCGGTCTGCCTGGGCACCGACTCCTTCCACACGCCTCCCGAGCTGCTCACGGCCGCCCGGGAGGCGTTCGCGCAGTGCGGGGAGACGGGACTCGACAGCCCCTTCGGCGGCACGTACGTACCCCTGGAGTACTACGGGTCCGAGCCCCGGGTGAGTGCGCTGATGGTGGAGATCCGCCGGGACATGTACATGACCGAGCCGGGTGGACCGGCCGGTCCCGGACTGCACCGGCTCGCGACGGCACTGGCGGAACTGGTCGACGCGGTACCCCACTGACCCCGGCCGGCGCGGGTGGCGGTCTCAGGCCCGCAGCCACTCCGTGACGACCACCTGCCCGCCGGTCCGCAGCCGCAGCGCGAAAGGACCGGCGGTCGGTACGTCGCCGGCGAAGCGGCCCATGGCGTCGGCCGTGAGCGTGGCGGGCGCGGCCGACCGGGGGCCGCCGAGCACCTCGATGCGGGCCGGCTGCGGCGGCAGCACCTGCCCCATCACGCCCCGCTCCGTCACCTCGACGTCGACGGTCAGCCCACCGGCGCGGAAGGTCAGCATCCGCGGCGCGTCCGTCACTCCCCTGACCGGGATGGCGTCGACCAGTGAGTCGAAGGTGAGCTCGGCGAGCCGGGCGTCCAGGTCGCGCAGCATGAACGCCTCGACGGCCAGGCGCCGCAGCTCGGCCGGCACCGGATCCAGGATGGCGGCGGCACCGCGGAGTTCCCCCTCCAGCAGGCCGTCGTCGAACTCCGCGTCGTTCAGGACGGCTTCGTCGTAGCCGTCGTCACTGTTGTCGTGGTGGGCGTTCACGATGCTCCCCGTTGGTCAAGTCGGGCTCGCAGGCGGCGCAGACAGCGCTGGCGCAGCGGCCCGATGCTGCCGACGGCGATGCCCAGGGCGGCGGACACCTCCTGGTAGCTGGGCGGCGGCGAGGCCATCAGGACCCGCAGCAACTGCCTGCAGCGCTCGCCGAGTTCCTCGAACTCCTGCCACAGCCGTCGGACGCGCTCGCTCTGTGCGGCGGCCTCCTCGGAGTCGAGCACGAACTGTTCCGGCGTACGGTCCTCACTGACCCGGTCCAGGAGTTGCGGGTCATCGGTCGGCGTCAGCCGCCGTAAGCTCCTGAGGACCTTCAGGCTCTCGTGCCGTGCGGTGCTCGCCAGCCACGCGCCCGCCTTGTGCGGTTCACGGATCCGCGTGAGGTGCTGGGCGAAGCGGAACCAGACGGTCTGATAGACCTCGTGCGCGTCGGCATCGGAGAGCCGGTGTGCGCGCACGACGGACCACACCAGTGGGCTCAGCCCTTCCACCAGCGCTTTCCAGGCCGCCGCGTCGCCGTCGACGGCGGACTGGACGAGCGCGCCGACATCTGCACGGTCCACGGCCCCACCCCTCGTGTACGGCAAGTCATCGTACGCGGTGGCGAGGACGGTTACGGCCCTCATGCCCCAGGAGTGAGGGCCACGACCGGCACCGGGCGCCACGTGGGCGGACGCAGGGCCGGCACACGGTCGCCGTGGACCTGGGCGAACTCGGCGTTGGCCGCGAGCAGTTGCTGCCGGGCCGCCCGCGGGTCGGTCTCCTTGTGCGCCGTCATGTGGGCGGCGATCATCCCCGCCACCACGGGGGTGGCGAAGGAGGTTCCGCTCCACTGCGCGAACCCCTCGAACATCACCTGGTCCGGCTTGCTTCCGGTGGTCTGCTGCTCCTCGGTGAGCACGCCGGTGTGCCCGGGGTGCTGGCAGGTGCACTCGTAGGTGAAGCCGTAGCGGCAGGCGTCGTACGTGGAGTGCTGGTAGACGTATGGGACGGGCGCGTCGAAGCCGGTGAGTGCGCTGGTGAGGCGCTCGCCGGGGGCGTAGACCTGCACCCAGGAACCGTGGTTGGAGAAGCAGGCGCCGAACTCGCCGTCGCTGCGCAGCGCGCCGACCGACAGCACGGTGTCGGCGTACTCGGGCAGGTCGGCGTAGGCGGCGGGCCAGAAGGGGATCTCGCTGCCGTTGTTGCCGGCGGCGGCGACGAGCAGGGTGCGCCGGGTGCGCAGTTCCTCCATGAAGGCGTCCATGCCGAGCAGTCCGTCGGTGCGGCCGTTGGAGGTGCCGGCGGAGAGGCTGATGACGTCGGGCCAGCCGTGCCGGTCCACGGCCTCGAACAGCTTCGCGCCGAACTCTGACTCCAGGATGGCGCCCACGTCGTTGAGGGTGCCCAGGACCGTGACATTCGTGTTGGGTGCGACGGCGGCGACGACTCCGGCGATGAACGTGCCGTGTCCGACGTACTGCTTCAGCATCCCTCCTGCGTCCCGTTCCTCGACCGCGCGGTCGCCGTCGACGTGGGCCAGTTGGGAACAGGCCCGGTAGTCGTGCATGAGGCCGGTGTCGATGACGAGGACCCCGACCGCGGTCTGCGGGTCGTGGACGGCCTCGGCCGGCGACGGGTTGGTGCCGTCGGTGACCGGAGCGGGCACCGGTTCGTCGCCGGGGCAGGCGTTGACCGGGGCGATGTGCACCACGTGGTTGCGACTGACCAGCCGGCGCCCCGCCCGGTCCTCCCGCTGCCGCACGGCCCGCAGCGCGTGCGCGACGGTGGGGTCGCCCTGCGCGCCGCCCTCGCCCGGGTCGCCGACCCGGATGCGGGTGATGCCCGTGCGATTGGTCTCGGCGCTCGCCCGGCGCACATGGTCCGGGGTCAGGTCGGGGGCCTCGGTGAAGTACGCGCGTACGGTGTCCTCCACCATCCGGGCCTCTTCGCCGTCGCGGGCGATCACAACGCCCTTCTCGTAGAGGAACTCGGCGGAGTCGTCCGGCCCCATCGCCAGAGGGACGTCGGGCATCGCGCGCTGGATGTGGTCGAACTGCTCGCGGAATCGCTGTGGGGCCATGGCGTGTTCCTCCCGGTGGGGCATTGGTCGACAAGTAGAGCCGCGAGACGGCTGATTGATACAGAGACAATCCCGTGTGGCACGGTTCCTGGGCCACTACCATCCGAGGGGTGACAGCGGGAAGCGACTCGGTTCTCGAACTGCTGCCGATGGTGTTCGCCGCTCCCAACGACGCGCTGGCAGGGGCGGAACGGGTGCTCGACACCGGTCCGCCGCCGTTGTACGCCTCCGTCGCCCACCAGGTGATCGGCATCTGGCAGCGGGACTTCGGCGACCTGCGGATCGCCCTGCACCATCTGCGCCGCGCCCGTGACCTCGCGGCGCGCGCGGAGTCGGCCGACCGGGAGGCGGACGTCCTAGGCACGCTCGGCGTGGCGCTGGTCCACGCGGGGCGCACCCGGCAGGGCCTGGCCGCGTTCGAACGGGGTGTCCTGCGCGGCACGGGGCACACCCGGGCGCGCGTCCTGTACCGGCGGGCGTACGTCTGGTGGGTGCTGGGCCATCATCGCCGGGCGCTGGAGGACGTACGCCGGGCGATTGTGGTGCTGCGGCAGGCGGACGACGTGATCTGGACGGCGCGGGCGCTGACGCTGCGGGCGACCGTGCATCTGGCGCTGGGCGCGGTGGAGCGGGCGGACGCCGACTTCACCGCGGCCGAGGCGCTGTGGGACACCACCGGCCAGGAGCACGACAAGGCCGACGCGGTGGAGAGCCGCGGCCTTGCCGCGTTCCGGTCGGGCGACGTCCCGGCGGCGCTGCGGCTGCTGGACGAGGCAGCGGAGCGGTACGCCAAGCTCGGCACGCCGTCGTTCATGCTCAACATCCGGCGCTGCGAGGTACTGATGGCGGCCGGGCTCGCCCCCGAGGCGCTGGCCGAGGCGGACGCGGCGATCGCGGTCCTCGACGGCATAGGAGGGCAGTCGACCCGCAAGGCGGAGCTGCTGCTGGCGGCCGCCCGTGCGGCCCGGCTGGCGGGCGATCCGCACACGGCGATCGCGCGGGCGGCGCTGGCGGTGCGGCTGTTCGCCGGGCAGCGGCGGACCTGGTGGGAGACGCACGCCCGGCTGGTGCTGATCGAGGCGCGGGTGGCCGCGGGACGCAGTTCGGGGCGGCTGGTCGCGGACGCCGCCGCGGTGGCCGACCGGCTGGCCGCGTTCGGGGCGCCGGCCGCGCCGGAGGCGTCGCTGCTCGCGGGCCGGATCGCGCTGGGCCTGGGCTGGCGCACGGACGCGGAGCGGCATCTGGCGGTCGCCGCCCGCAGCAGGCACAGCGGGCCGCCGCTGGCGCGGATGACGGGCTGGGCGGCGCAGGCGCTGCGGGCGCGGGCCGCAGGTTCCGGCCGAGGGGTTCTGGAGGCGTGCCGACGCGGCCTGAACGTGCTGGACGATCATCGGATGACGCTCGGCGCGTCGGAACTGCGGGCGCGCGCCACCGAGCAGGGCGCTGAGCTGGCCGCGCTCGCCCAGCAGGCCAGCCTGACGGGCGGCGGGCCGCGCCGGCTGCTGGTGTGGAGCGAGCGCTGGCGGGCCACCGTGCTGTCCACGCCCCCGACCCGTCCGCCGGCCGACCCGGCGCTGCTCAGCTCCCTGACCGCCTACCGGGAGATCGCCGCCCGCGCCGACGCCGCCCGTATGGAGGGCCGTCCCGTCCCGGCGCTGGAGCGCGAGGAGCGCCGCCTGGAGCGGGAGATCCGCTCACGGACCCTGCACATGCGGGGCGACGCTCCCGGTGACGAGCTCGGCTTCGACGTCGGGCGGCTCCTGGAGCGGCTCGGCGAGGCGCGGCTGGTGGAACTCGCCGTCCTGGACGGGCGGGTGCATGTGCTGCTGTGCGGTCAGGGGCGGGTGCGGCGGTTCGAGGCGGGGCTGCTGGCGGAGGCGGAGGCCGAGGCCGAGCACGTCCAGGCCGGGCTGCGGCGCCTCGCCCATCCGGGGGCGGAGGGCCGGCTGCCGGTGGTGGAGGCGGCGGGCCACCGCCTGGAGGAGCTGCTGCTCGGTCCGGCCGCGGCGCATCTCGGGCCCGGCCCGGTCGTGGTGGTACCGCCGGGCCGCCTGCACCGGGTGCCGTGGGCGCTGCTGCCCTCGCTGCGGGAGCGGGTGCTCAGCGTGTCACCGTCGGCGAGCAGTTGGCTGCGGGCCCGGGAGACCGAGCCGCCGCCGGGCGGCCGGCATGTCCTGGTGCGCGGGCCGGGCCTGGCGACCGGCGGCGCGGAGGTGCCCGACGTGGCCGACCGGTACGGCCGGCCGACCGTCCTGGAACACGACGAGGCGCGGGTGCCGCGCGTCCTGGCGGAACTCGACGGCGCCGCGCTGGCGCACATCGCCGCGCACGGCACCTTCCGCGCGGACAGCCCGCTGTTCTCGGCGCTGCGGATGGCCGACGGTCCGCTGATCGTGCACGACTTCGAACGCCTGGACCGCAGCCCGTACCGGATCATCCTGTCCAGCTGCGACACCGCCCGGCTCGCCTCGGTCGGCGCGGACGAGCTGCTCGGCCTGGTCACCGCGCTGCTGCCGCTGGGCACGGCCGGGGTGGTGGCGAGCAGCGCACCCGTCAACGACGCCGCGGTCGTCCCGCTGATGCTCGCGCTGCACAAGGGCCTGAGCGCTGGTCTGTCGCTGGCCGAGGCGCTGCGCGACGCCCGGGCGGCGCTGCCGGGTGATGCGGTGCACCGGGCCACGGGGTGGGCGTTCACGGCGTTCGGGGCGGCGTGATACCGGTTCACGCCGGCTGCGCGTCGGGCAGTTCCACGAGCCAGGGCAGGGCTCCGCGGTCGCTGGCGCCGAGGCGGGCGTAGGCGCTGTAGAGGTGGTTGCCGACGGTGCGGATCGAGAGGGTGAGCTGTTCGGCGATCTGCCGGTTGCTGAGGCCGGCCGCCGCGAGGGTGACGATCTGCCGTTGGCGGGCGGTGAGTTCGCCGAGGACGAGGCCGGACAGGGCGGGGGTACGGGCGCCCTGGCAGCGGCGGGCGAGGGCGACGGCGCGGGTGCGCGAGGTGCGGGCGGCACGCGGGTCGCGGTGCGCCCGTACCGCTTGGGCGTGCGCCTCGGCGGCGAAGAGCAGGAAGCCGCGCTCCTCCAGCCGTTCGGCGGCCCGGTCCAGGGCGGGCCCGTCGCCGCGGGCGAGCGCGTCGGCGTGGTCGGCGAAGACGCCGCGCAGGCGGCCGGTGGCCTGCTCGGGCGCACCGAGGCGTACGGCGTCGTACGCGTCCTCCTCGGCGAGCATGGCCAGTGCCCCGTCGACGGCGCCACGCGCCGCCGCCAGCCAGGCCGCCGCCGCGGAGCCCACCATCGCCTCCTGAGCGGTCGTCACCTCGCCCGACTGGGCTGCGGCGAGGGCGAGCTCGGTGCGGCAGGGCGCGTCGTCGGGCGCACCGCGCAGGCCCTCGCGCGCCCACGCCCCGGCCTCCCGCAGCTCTCCGCGCAGCCGCGCGAAACGCGCCCGTACCGCGGCGTACCCGGGCGGCACCGGCACGCCCTCCGCCGCGAGCCACTCCCCCACAGGTGTGGGCAGGGGGGTCACGTCGGCCTGCTCGATACGCCGTGCCAGCGCCGCCCGCTCCGCGTCCAGCGCGGGGCCGCACCGGTCCGGGGCGCCCGCGAGCCGCCGGGCGCGCAGCGTGCCGGCCGTGGCCCGCAGCGCGGGGCCGTGCAGGGGGTCGGCGAGGTGGACGGCGCCGTGGTCGTCGATGCGGATCAGGCCGTCGGCCTCGAGGCGTTCGAGGGGGCGGAGGTCGAGTTCGTCCAGGTGCAGCGGCAGGGGTTCGGCGAAGGCGAGGCGGTCGAGGGTCTCACGCTCGTCGGGGTCGGTGCGGTCCAGGACCGGCGCCGTCCGGTCGCGTACGGTCGAGGTGATCGGCACCGGGCCCCGCCAGGCCCGCTCGTCCGAGTCGGGGACCCGGGTGAGCAGTCCGCCGTCGCGTACCGCGCCCAACAAGTCGCGCAGCAGCCGCAGGTCCCCCTGGCACAGGCGGTGCAGGCGGTTCGCGGTGAGCGGCTCCAGGGGGCCGCCGGCGCCCGCGGTCAGCAGTTGGGCCGTCTCCGTGGCGGGCAGCGGCTCCAGGGCGAGGCGGGGCAGCAGTTCGCCGGTCCACAGCCGGGACACGGCACCGGGGACACGGGCGCCCTCGGTGGCGACGACCAGCAGGCGGGTGCGGCCGTGCACGGCGAGCTGGTGGACCAGGGCCGCGGAAGCGTCGTCGAGCAGGTGTGCGTCGTCCACCAGCAACAGCCGTACGCCGGACAGCAGGTGCACCGCCCGGTGCAGGCCGACCGCCTCCGGCAGCAGGTGGGCGAACGCGGCGAAGGGGATCTCCCGGGTCTCGGGTGTTCCGGCGGCCCTGGCACAGTCGGCGCCTCGGACGGCCTCCGTGACGAGCCGGGTCTTTCCGCAGCCCGCGGGACCGGTCACGACGATGCCGTGCCGGCCGGCGGTCAACGACCGGCGGACCAGTTCGAGTTCGTCCTCCCGCCCGGCGAACGGCCAGGGCAGCTCCAGGGTCTTCGCGTCCTGTTCGTAAGTCATCACGTCCATAAGAGCAGCGCTACTCACACCTGATACAGGGCGACTTGAGTAGCCCCCGACTCAGGCGCCCCGGCCCGGCCGACGGCAGTCTGTGCGCATGGCCGGACGCTACTGCTCCCTCGCGCAGGCGTCGGCCCCGGTCTTCGCACCGGGGCTGACCGCCGAGCGGCTCAGTGCGCTGCGCGGCGGTCGGCGGATGTGGGTCAACGGCACGGTCCTGCACTACTACTTCTTCGACGGCGACACCGACGGCTCCGTCATCCCCGTTCCGGGGACCGCGGAGACCCGGCGGGTGTCGTGGGCCGGCGCCAAGGACCAGCAGGACGTCGTGCGCGAGTGCTTCCGGGAGTGGCAGGACCTGGGCATCGGCCTCACCTTCACCGAGGTCGACGACCGGTCCGAGGCGGAGCTGCGCATCGGGTTCCAGTTCGGCGACGGCTCCTGGTCGACGGTGGGCAGGGACGCGCTGCGGGTCGGCCACAACGAACGCACCATGAACTTCGGCTGGGACCTGACCGCGCCCGGAGAGCGTGGGGCAGCCCTGCACGAGATCGGGCATGCGCTCGGCATGCTGCACGAGCACCAGAGCCCGTTCGCGGGCATCCACTGGGACGACGAGGCCGTGTACGCCGAGCTGGCGGGCCCGCCGAACTTCTGGAGCCGGGACCGGACGTTCTTCAACATCCTGCGCAAGCTCGACCCGGACGAGGTCAACGGCTCCGTCTGGGATCCGCTGTCGATCATGGAGTACCCGTTCCCGTCGGGGCTGATCCTGGAGCCCGAGCAGTTCCGCGGGGGCCTGAACCCGCCCGGCGCGCTGTCGGCCCTCGACAAGGAGTTCGTCCTTCGCTGGTACCCGCCGGCCGGCGCTCCCCCAGTCTCGAACAGACTCGACCGGGGGGACCCCCATCGGCCGCCCGCGCTGGTGCCGTTCCGCTCGGCGCCGCTCGGTCTGCGGCCGGGCGAGCAGGCCGACTTCGTCGTCGAGCCGCCGGAGACCCGCGCGTACACGGTGGGCACCTTCGGCGACAGCGACACCGTCGTCGTGGTCTTCGAGGAGCGGGACGGCGAACCCCGCTACCTCACCGGACAGGACGACGGAGGCACCTCCGGCAACGCCACTGTCAGGGCCCGGCTCGTCAAGGGCCGCCGCTACTTCGTCCGTGTGCGCCTGTACTCCTCGTGGGGTCCGGGCGAGACGGCGGTCATGTGCTGGTGACAGCACGGCCCCGCGCCACGCGGACGCCTGGACCACAGTCCGGCACCGGGGGAGCGGTCGGGGACGTCACCTTCGGGGGAGGGTGACGTCTCCGACCACGCCATGGATGCGTGCGCGTACTCATCCCGATCGAGTAGCCGCACGGAAGCCTCACGGCCCGCGGCAGGGGTTGTGTACTGCTGCCGTACAAGCACGCGCAAGTGTGTTCTGGTGTGGATGAGTGAGTGCCCGGCAGCAGCGGCCCGCTTCGGGGAACTTGTGTCTGTCGATCGAATACGTGACCTTTCCGGATGGTGGTCGTCGAGCGGGGTGACGGACTGCGTTGTTCCTGGCTGGGGGTGATCGGGGTGGGTGAGCTGCGGGAGGTGGCCGCTCCGTTCGTGGCGCCCGGCCCGTCCGGTGTCGCCATCCGCACCCGCCTCAAGGGCCTCACTCCGGAGGAGGACAAGGTGCTGCGGGCCGTGGGCGCGCACCTCGGCGCGCTCGCCTCGAGGGATCTCAAGCGGCGCTGCATGGACGGTCTGGAGCACTCCACGGACACGTGGGCCGAGCGCAAGCGTGCCCTGACCGAGGAGTCCTCCTCCCGCTGGGCCGGATCGATCACCAAGGCCACCCACGACCAGTGGGCGCTGTCCCGGCGTGCGCAACTCGCCCACATCCAAGGACTGGAAGCGGGCATCGAGACGATCGAGCACCGGCTGTCCCTGCCGGTCGGCGAGAAGGGCACGAAGCGTGCTCCGGGCGGGTACCGCACCCGGCAAGAGTGGTTCGCCAAGACCAGGCGTCTGCACGTGCTTGCCGACCGGCTGACCGCTGAGCGGGCCGACCGCGAAGCCGGACGCGTCCGCGTCGTGCGGGGCGGCAAGAAGCAGGCCCGGGGCCGTCACCGTCTCGAAGCCGCCCAGCTCACCGAAGCCGAGTGGCGGCAGCGGTGGGAAGCGTCGCGCTGGTTCTTGCAGGCGGACGGCGAGAGCGGGAAGAGGTTCGGGAACGAGACGATCCGCGTCACCCCCGACGGCGAAGTCTCCATCAAGCTTCCCGCTCCGCTCGCCCACCTGGCCAATAGCAGGCACGGCCGGTACGTCCTCACCCAGACTGTGGTCTTCCGCTACCGGGGCGAGGAGTGGGCCGACCGTGTATCGGCGAACCGGGCCGTGGCCTACCGCATCCACCTGGACGTGGAGCGCGGGCGCTGGTACCTGACCGCCTCGTGGACGATCCCTCCGGCTCTGACCGTTCCCCTGTCCGGGGCGAGGCGCGGCGGCCTGATCGGCGTGGACACCAACGCCGACCACCTCGCGGCCTGGCGGCTGGACGAGCACGGCAACCCGTGCGGCGAACCCCGCAGGTTCTCCTTCGACCTCGAAGGCCCCGCCTCTTACCGGGACGCCCAGGTACGGCACGCCCTGATCCGCCTGCTGCACTGGGCCGCCCGGCACGGACTGAACATCGCGATCGAAGACCTCGACTTCGGCGCGGAGAAGACCCGCGAGAAGCACGGCAGACGAAAGCGGTTCCGCAAGCTCATCAGCGGCATGCCCGTCTCCAAGCTACGGGCGCGGCTGGTCAGCATGGCGGCTGAGCTGGGGATCACCATCGTCGCGGTCGATCCCGCCTACACCTCCCAGTGGGGCGCGCAGCACTGGCAGAAGCCCCTCACCAGCACGAAGCGGGCCACCACGCGGCACGACGCCGCGAGTGCGGCCATCGGAAGGCGCGCCCTCGGGCACCGTATCCGGCGACGGACGACACCGCCCCGCACCCACCAGAGCGATGGGTGTGGGCATCGGACCGCCCAGGCCGGACACGGCACCCGACGGCGTGAGGAAAGCCGCCCCCGCCTCCCCGGACCACGGACACGATCCGATGGCGCTGGGTGCGGAGTGAAAACGGCCGACCAGCGTGCCCAGCACCGTTCGGGGCACGCGGCTGAGCATGGGTTCTGGCAACAGGACTCACTCCCGCTCAGCCTTTAGGAACGGTACTTCTGGGATATGGAGACCGCAGTAGTCCCTGACCAGGAGGAGGCCTCCATGCACTGGCCCCGTCGGTCGGCCGCCCTGCACACCCGAGGAGACACCGCCCTGATCGTGGCCGGTGGCTACGCCGCGCTCGTCGTCGGCGTCGCCGCCTGGCTGGAGACCCTGGTTCTGGTGGGCGATCCGGGCCTGGGCGGGGTGTGGCTCATCCTCGTGACCCTGCCCGTGTCCGTCCCGCTGATCCTGATACCGGCCCCGCCGGAGGCGTACGGCGTGCTGCTGGCCGCCGGCGGCCTGGCGCAGGCGTGGCTACTGTGGCGCCTGCTGCGCGGCCGGCGCGTGCGCTGACGGCGCAGCAGGCGATCCGCCGCTCAGTCGTCGTCCGGGAACTCGCCCGAGAACGCGGCGGCCATGCGCAGCCAGGGCCCCGCCTCCTCATGCCGCCCCTGACGTTCCAGGGTGCGGCCCAGCATCAGGTGGGCGTAGTGCTCCACCGGGTCACGGTCGATGACCTTGCGCAACTGCTCCTCGGCGGCCTGCAGTTGGGCCGAGTGGTAGTAGGCGCGAGCCAGCAGCAGCCTGGGGCCGGTCTGCTCCGGGGCCTCCTCGACGACGACGGCGAGCAGCTTCGCGGCGCCGATGTAGTCCTTGGCCTCGAAGAGCAGCTGGGCCCGCTCCCAGCGCTCGACGGTGGTCTCCTCGTGCGGGACCCCGGCGCCGTTGTCGAACAGGTGCAGGGCGCTTGCCCAGCGGTCGGGCGCGACGCCGCCGTTCGCCCGGTAGTCGTTGAAGTTCTCGGTCATCAGGACTCCTTTCCTGGCCTGCCGCGTGCTCGGCGTCGCGGGCGGCGTGCAGGTCCTCGCAACACGCTGCGGAACGTCCCTATTCCGCGGACGGAGGTCAGCGGGGTCGGGAGGAGGCCTCCCAGTCCTGTCGGGACCCGGGCGATGTCCGATCGCGGCCCCAGCTTCTCCGCGTATTGGGCGCCGGTGAGATGGTCGCCCGCCAGACCGATGGTGCTGCCGATGAACTGCTCGCCGCCCTTGAGGATGGCGTGAGCCGTCCGGCCGATGTCCGCCCATCCGCCCCGGACAGGAGCACAAGGCGACCCACCACTTCGGCCTGGTCAACTGGTGGCTGGACGACGTACCCGAGACGGTCTTCGCCCTCGGCGGCCTCCGCTTCTACGGCGACACGGGCGCGGGGCGGCCGCCGGGCGAGCGGCCCTTGCTCGGCCGTGACGCCGCGGCCGAGGACCCGTTCGGCTTCGGCATGGCCACGGACCCGCATCTGCGCGCCCTCTACCTCGACGCCGAGCACGTGGACGGATATCTGCGCGACCGCGACGTCTTCGACCCGGGCATCACCACCGAGGACACCCTGAACGTCCTGGTCGGCTACCAGGGCGACGTGTCCATGTCGTACGCGCTGACCGCGCACAGCCCATGGGAGGGCTACCGGGTGTGCGTCAACGGCTCGGAGGGCCGGGCCGAACTGGAGATCGTCGAGCGGGCCCATGTCACGGCGGACGACACGGCCCGCCATCTGCACTCCAAGCACGCACCCGTACGCCCGGCGGCCGACCCGAGCGCCACGCCCGAAGCCGCCGGGCCCGGCGCCGGCGAGGGCGGCACGGTCCGGGCCAACGGCACCCGCCTGGTGGTGCAGCGGCACTGGGAGGAGGCCCAGGAGGTCGAGGTCAAGGAGGGCGAGGGCGGCCACGGCGGCGGCGACGCACTCCTTCTCCACGACGTCTTCGTCGGCTCCGGCGACGACCCTCTGCGCCGCCGCGCAGGCTCACCAGTTGGATCAGCCAACCGTAGTGATGCTGTGGCAGAGTGTGACGCGCACGCTCGGCGCCCAGGCGACGTCGGGCACCCTCCCCGGTCAGGTGTTGCACCTGCCTGACCGGCCAGCGTCCGGAGGGACGTGCCACGCGGGCCGACGGCTTTGCCCATCGGTACCAGGGCACGAAGGCGATTGGCGGCATGGAGCGGTTTTCCGCGCTCTGATCCTGTGCAACCCATGGGATCGCCAAGCCAATCAGAGACGCTACCCGGACGGACTCCGCAGCGTCGCGGTCGGCATCGGCATCGGCATCGGCATCGGCATCAACCGCAGCCTGGCCACAGGCGCTCCGGTGCACCTGACGGACCTGGGACTGCGACTGTCCTGAGCTCCGTGGAGGCCGGGGCGCGCAGCCGCGTGCCCCGGCCTCGCCGACGGTCTCGCACTGGATGTCGTAGCGCGGGATGAGGACCTGTGCGGTGCGGGCGGAGGGCAGGGCGAACCGTCCGCCGGCCTCGCTGCTGATATGCGCCCGGGCGTCCCGCGGGAGGTGGGCGAAGTGGGTGACCGCGCCTGACGCTCCGCTCGGTCCGGCCAGTTGGAAGGAGTCGCCCGCGACGGTCACCGTTGCCGATCCCGTGAGCGGCAGGACCAGGAACTCGCTGTCGCCGGTGGCCTGTCGGTTCCAGAACAGACAGTCCTCGGAGCTGCGAGCCCTGACGGTCCGTCCACCGTTCCCAGCACCGCCTGTCACGCCTCGAAGACCCTCCCCAACTCGCTGGTAGTGACACTCTCTTGGTGCGACACTGCTGTTCGCGCCAGGTGACGGGGGTGACAGGGATGGCGGAGGAGATACCGGGTGGCTTCCGGGGCCGACGGCCGGTGCTGCGGTTCCTGGCGGACGCGCTGCACACCCCGCCCGGCAGTCCGCCGCCACGTCCGCTGCTGATGCTGCTCGGGCCGCGTGGCACGGGCGCCAGTCAGATGCACGAGTCGGCCCTGGAGTACTTCCAGACGGTGTGCCCGGTGGCGTACCTCAACTTCGAACCGCGCGCGGGCGGCGGCCAGCTGTCCATGCGCGAGGTGCTCGCCGCGCTGGCGCACCAGCTGCAGTCGGGAAAGCCGCTGGACCCGGTTGCCTTCCCACGGCTCACCATCGGGCTGCTCGCCACCGAACACCGCTGGGACCCACCGACCCGCGACGGCGCCCGGCGACTCGCCCGGGTCGGCATCACCCGGCGGCTGCGCCACCAGATGCCCTCCCGCACGCGCGACATCGTCGGCTCACTCAGCCGTACCGCGATGCAGGTGACGAGCGCCTTCGAGGTGCCCGGGCCGTTCTCGGTGCTCGCCGCCGTGTCCGAGCACATCCAGGTGTCGCCGGGACGCCAACTGAGCCTGCTGCAGGAGCGCCGCGGACGGCAGTGGTACGCCGGCCGGCTGGCCGGACTGACCGACCCGGACGACGCGCTGGTCGAACTGAACGCCTGGTGGCACCAGGAGACGGCAGACCACCGAGCACGGGTGGAGCGCCTGCTCCTCGAGGCGTTCGTCCACGATCTTCGGGCGCACGCACGAGGGCCACTGCACAACAAGTCGATGCTGGTGCTCCTCGACAACTGCCAGGAGCCGATGGGCCTGGATTTCGTCCGCGCCTGGGCCAGGGTGCGCGAGGCGCTGCCGGAGGACGGTCACGGCAACGACCCGGCGGTGGTCGCCGGCAGTCTGCACAAGTGGCCCGCCGCCTGGGGGCCCAGTCGCGACGGCGGGCCGGGCGAAGGGGTACGGGTGGTCGGGTCGGATGCGGCCTCGCTCGCGGACTGGCTGAACCACCGGTCGGCGGACGGCGGCGCCGGGTCCTGGTGGTACGCCGTACGGTTGCGCAATCTGACCCGGGACGACGTCGCCGCCCTCGCCGCGCTCGGGCGTCCGCGCTGGACCCAGGAGGCGGACTGGGCGCACCGGCTCACCGGCGGTCTGCCCTGGGCGGTCGCCCAGCTCGCGCAGGCACTGCCGGACAGCGAGCGGCCGGTGTCCCCCCGATCGCTGCGGATGCTGCCCGAGGTGGCGGTGGAGCGCGGTGCGCCGCGGCTGGTGGATCTCGCGCTCGGCCGGCTCCTGGCCGACTTCACCGAGCAGGAGGTGCACACGCTGGAGAAGTGGGCCGCCGCACACGCGGTGGACGAGGCCCCGCAGGTAGTCTCGGAGCCGTCCGGGCCGGTGCCGCGTCCGCTGGTCACCCGCCTCCTCGACCGCTGGCTGGTGTACCACGGCGCTTCGGGTGAGCTGCGGTTCCTGCCGTGGCTGCGGCGGCTGCTGCTGTGGCGCCTGGCCGCGGACGAGGAGCGCTGGCGGCGAGTGCACGCCGCGTTCCACGCGCACGCCGAGCGGCTTCAGCGCCCCGCCGACGTGCTGTACCACCGGCTCGCCCTGGGCGAACCGGCTGCGGTGGCCGACACCCTGACCGCCCTGCTCACCGGGGATCAGGCACTGCCGCGCCGGGAGTGGGTGGCACTGCTGCAGCGGGTGTGCGCGGCACCGAACCGGCTGGAGCGGTTCCCCGAGCCGGAGCACCATCTGGCCCGGCTCGCCACACTGGGTGCCGCCGGCACCGACGAACTGCGGCGCACGGTCTGCGGGCTGGTGGCGGCCGGCTGGCTGTGGGCCGACCCGCTCACCGATCCGCGCGGGCGCATGCTGCCCGAACTCGCGGAGCGCTTCAGCCGGCTCGCGGCGTTGCTCGACCGCGACACGTTGCCGCTGTACGAAGAGGCGGCCCGGTTCCGTGACTGGGTGCCGCCGCAGACCCAGGAGGGGGTGACGTGGTGGTGACTCCACGTCAGGGGACGTATCCGAGCAGACCGCGCTGGACGAGACGACGCCTGTACCGCATACTCGGCTGGGCCGCCGTCGCTCTGGTTGTGGCCGCCCTGGTCACGGTCGGCCTGGTCTGGTGGCTGAGCCCGGAACGGCACTGCACCGAGGGCGTGGAGCAGCGCGGCACCCCGGCCGAGTGCGTCGGCGTCCCGGACTCCGGCACCTTCGCCTTCACCGACGATCTGCGCGACGTCACCGCCCGTATCGCCACGGAGAACGCGAACATCACCGCGGAGGACGACAAGACGCCGTACGTCGAGGTGGCGTATCTGACGACGCTCACGGTCCGCGACGACGACTCCAATTCCGCCGAATCCGTACGCCATGAGCTCCAGGGCGCCTACCTCGCGCAGGTGCGGCACAACGCCGCCTACTCCCCCAAGATCAAGCTGATTCTCGCCAACCCTGGCAGCCGCTCCCGGCACTGGCAGTTCACCGTCGAGAAACTGAAGGCGCGCACCGGTGGTGACCACCCGCTGGTCGCGGTGGCCGGGATCGGGCCGTCCACCGAGGAGAACAAGGCCGCCGCGCGCGCTCTCTCGGACGCCGGGCTGGCCCTGGCCGCGTCCACCGCGACCGCCACCGACATGGTCGCCGAGCGCCTCGTGCGGGTCGCCCCGCCGAATTCCGCACAGGCCCGCGCCGCCGCCTCCTACCTGCACGATGAGGGGTACGACACCGCGGCCCTGGTCGTCGACAAGGCTTCAGGCAACCTTTACGCACGCACCCTTGCCGAGGAATTCGCCCACGTATACCCCCGGGGCACCAGGTCCCGGCTGGCCGAACGCCGCTACGTCTACGACTCCTCCCAGGAGAGCTGGGGCAACCAGATGCACTTCCTGGCCGAGGCACTGTGCGACGAGCGCCCCGACGTGGTCTTCTTCGCCGGGCGCGGCAAACAGCTCGGCCGCTTCCTCACCGAGCTCGCCGACCGTACCTGCCGGGGCGAGCAGGACGACGCCTGGCAGAACGTCACGGTCATGACCGGCGACGACACCAGCAACCTCTCCAGCGCGCAGCTTGCCGAGTCCGCCGACAAGGGCGTCCGCCTGCTGTTCACCGGCCTCGCCCACCCCCGCATGTGGGACGACCGCGACGACATCCCCGACCCCGCCCGCGAGTTCGCCCCCGGCGGCCGCATGGCCGAGTGGTTCCCGTCCGACACCCACGACGACGGCCAGGCCATGGTCGCCCACGACTCCGTCGCCGTCATCGGCAAAGCCCTGCAGATGGCACGCGGCGAGAACGGCTCCGGCAACCCCCGCCCGGACGGCAAGGCTGTCGCCGCCATGTTCCAGGTCATGATCTCCCAGAAGGCCCACGGCGCCGGCGGCTATCTCTCCTTCACCGAGAAGGGCACCGTGGTCGACCACGGCATCCCCATCCTCGAACTGGTCCGCCGTGAGGGAACGTCCGGCGGCAACGAAGATCAGCTACAGGGGACGGCACGGCTGCGGAAGGTGGTGTGGTGACGGCGGGCCCAGGGCTTCACCATCCCCGTAGCCGGACACACCGTCGCTTCGCACGCCGCCGGGCGCGGATGAGATGTCGTACGCCTGCCGAAGCCCGAGGGCTGGCGCACCGTGCATCAGCTACGCGTTACTGACTTCGGCTCGTCAGGGTGAACTTTCCCGAAGTCCCTGATGGGCCTGGGGTAGTGGCTGTATTCCGTGGTGTGTGAGGTATGCGGATGGGGGCGGGCTGACTGCTGCGGGACGGCTGCGCCGGGAGACGGTACGGATGCAGGCGGCCGAGCTGTTCGACCAGGACATCAAGCCGCCCGAGGTGGCACGGCGCCTGCGGGTGAGCCCGAAGTCGGCCTACCAGTGGCATCAGTTGTGGCGGGACGGCGGCGTGCAGGCGCTGGCATCCCGCGGCCCGAGTGGATCGCGATGCCGGCTGTCCCCGCGCTGTCTGGAGAAACTGGCCGCATACCTCGATGAAGGACCCGCCGCGCACGGATGGGTGGAGGACCAGGTGTGGACCGCCGCCCGGGTAGCCACGCTGATCGGCAGGAAGTTCCACGTCTCCTACAGCGTCTCGGGAGCCACGAGGCTGATGCACCGGCTCGGCTTCAGCCCGCAGGTCCCCGCGCGGCGGGTCGCCGAACGCGACGAGCAGGCCGTGACCCTGTGGAAGGAGGCGACCTGGGCCGAGGTAAAAGAGCCCGGGCGGCCTGCGGGGGCTACATCTGCTTCGAGGACGAGGCAGGCTTCACGCGACAGCCGCCCAAAGGACGCACCTGGGGCCGACGCGGCCACACCCCGCAGGTGACGGTGAGCGGTCGACGCTCAGGTCGCCTGTCGGTGGCCGGGCTGATCGCCATGCGGCCCGGCTCCCGCACCCGGCTGTGCCACCGCCTGCGCACCCACCCCTCGGGCAAGGGCAAGCGCCGCAGCATGGGCGAGCGCGACTTCATCGCACTGGTCGACGGCGTCCACCAGCTCGTCAAGGCGCCGATCGTGCTGGTCTGGGACCGGCTCAACACCCACGTCTCCCACGCCATGCGTGAGTTGATTGCCGAGCGTGACTGGCTGACGGTTTTCCTGCTGCCCGCTTACTCGCCGGACCTGAACCCCGTCGAGTGGGTATGGGCGCACGTCAAGCGCAGTCTGGCCAACCTCGCCGTGGTCGCTCTCGACCGGCTCGAAG
Source organism: Streptomyces flavusporus (assembly GCF_046267975.1). Lineage (NCBI taxonomy): Bacteria > Bacillati > Actinomycetota > Actinomycetes > Kitasatosporales > Streptomycetaceae > Streptomyces > Streptomyces flavusporus. The sequence continues at coordinate 1,109,928 of NZ_CP176503.1, forward strand.
CTCTCGTACGCAACCGGCTCAAACGCCTCCAGTACCGCCCCGAAACCCTCGACGGCTTCATAGCGGGCACCGGCCTGACCCTCGACGACCCAGCCTCACCTTGACGAGCCGAAGTCAGTATCGGCGCCCCGACCGGCCATCCCCGTACTCCACGCACACAAGGGCGTCGAAGTTTGGGTGCCCGCTCACTCCCTCGACGAGGACGAGCTGCCCGGCGCGCGCGTGCTCACACCGAACGAGTTCGTCGATCGTGATCATCACCCCATCATCTGCCCGGTCGCCGAGGAGCACCCCAGCCCCACGCTCGTACGGGCCGACGGCAGCGTCCGCACCGTCGGCCGCCCCGCCGAACTCGCGGCCGGCGCACTCACGCTGACACGCGTCCGCGAGCTGCTGAGCCGGCACGTCGAGCAGCGCCGCAAGGATGGCGACGAGCGGCTCCACATCGTCGACGGCACAACACTGTTCGGCCCCGAGGACCTCTCCGGACCGGTCGGCGTGGCTGCGACCACCACGCCCCCGGACGCACGAAAGGCCGCCCTCTCAATCATGAGAGAACGGCCTCCGACCTGCCGAAAGCAGAGTCGGGACGACAGGATTTGAACCTGCGACCCCTTGACCCCCAGTTGGGTGCTCTATGAGCGGCGTGCGACGGGTCGTTCTTCGAGGTCAGTGTCCAGCGTACTCGTTCGAGTAAAGGAGTCTGTGAATTCAGGCCTCCGTCCGACAGCCTCGTCGCCTCGCACACCGCCTTCCGCTGACCGAGGGGCGCAATGAACTCTCGTGCTTCCATCGTCGCGCTTCAGCCGAGAGCCAGCAAGTCACCGCATGCGCAGCCGTTGGCACTTGGTCCTGCACGAACGAACGGCCGCGGCTCGTTTAGCCCTGGGCATTCAGTGAAGTCGGGCGACCTCCCGGATCCGTTCATCGGCCAGCGATCACACCATGCGCGGCATCCCCAGCCGCCGGGCGCGCCGGCCGCTCATCTCCCTGTCCCACCTTGCGGCGCAGGGACGAGCTCCCGAAGCCGTCGGCTCTCCGAAGCAGGTCGCCACAGTCCTCATTGGGCGGGCCGCAGGTGTTCTTGATCGAGGACCAACAGCTCGATCCCTCTCGCCTCGCATGCGGCCCGGGCAGCATTTCGGATGTCCTCGGGGATGGGGTGGACCGAGGCCATGAGGTGGGTGTCCACGCCGAGACGGGCGCTGGTGTCAACGTCATGCTCGATCTGCGCGGCGTCGAAGTCACGGGGGCTGGTCTTGATTTCACCGGCGACGACATTGCCTTGCCAGATGCCGTAGATGTCTGCCTCGCGCTTCACGTCACCGTCGAAGTAGAGGTTGATGCCGGGAAGGAAATGTGAGGTGGGGTGCTGTTCGAGGAGCGCCGCGATGGCCATCAGGTGAGGCAGTATGCCCAGGTCTGCGGCCTGGTCGATGAAGGTGTTCAGCCGGTACATCATGACGGGACCGGTATCGGTGCTGGTGTAGATGGCGGCGGCTCCGCAGCCCGGGCAGGTTGCTGCACCGGTCGTGTCTGGCAGCGACACGAATGTCTTCTGCCCGCAGCGTGCGCAGTTGGATTCCAGTCCTCGCTCTGCCCACTCCATCGAGCACAACTGCTCGAGCGCGGTCGCGGCATGGTTGCCCGGGAGCTGTTTGGCGGAGCGGTAGGTGCGGCGGGCCCGGCCGCCCCAGGCTTGGGCGATTTCCAGGAGAGCGGCTTCGTCGCTGCCATCAGCCTGTGCCTTTTTGAGCTGCTTGGCCAGTTCCTTCGACCGCTTGGTGTAGAGGCCGGTGATCACCTCGTACACGCCGGGGCGACGCAGGATCTGCGGGTCGTGCTGCGCCAGGATGCCCTGTCCGATCCGCCCCTTGTCAGACAGCTCGAAGCGTTCCGTTGTATCAGCAAGAACCCGGTGGCAAGCCTGGGTAAGGGACGGGATCAGCAGCATGAATCGATAGGTCTCCTCTGCCCGGGTTTTGAGCTGGATGCTGTCGCCGTGCCAGGTCGCGTTCTCATGGACGAGAGACGCTACGCAGCGACGCCTGGGAAGTCCGTCGAAGGGGCGTCCGAAGAAGTGCAGAAGCGTACCGCCGGGGCCGTAGAACCGAACGGGGAGGCGAAGTGCACGGTGCTGCCTGTATCGAAGACGTGAATGTCCATTTGGGCGGTCAGGCCGTAGTCACGATCGAAGATCACGAACTGTCGGACGTTCAGGTTGATCTGGTAGGTGAACGACGCCTGCCGTAGCGCGGGAGGAGGGAAGGTAAGTCCCACTCTGACTTCGTCTGTGTGCTGCAGGCCCAGAAGGCGCGCGATCAGCATGAGTATCGGCGGCGTCGACTCCCCGGGGGTCGACCCCATGGAGAAAGCGGCGAACGGCCTGTCGGCCTCCACCGGTGCGCTGTTCGTCATGGCTGCGGGCAACGAGGGCCCGGGCCCCGAGACCGTCGACTCGCCCGGCGCCGCCTCCGCGGCGCTCACCGTGGCCGCCGTGGACTCCCGGGACCGGCTCGCCGACTTCTCCAGCCGCGGCCCGGACGCGAGCCACGAGCTGAAGCCCGACATCTCCGCCCCCGGCGTGGACATCGTCGGAGCGAAGGCAGCACACGGCGTCCAGGGCGACGCGGTCTCCACCCCCGGTTACGTGCGCATGAGCGGTACGTCGATGGCGACCCCGCACGTCTCCGGTGCCGCCGCGATCCTCGCGCAGGAGCACCCGGACTGGTCGGGACAGCGCATCAAGGCCGCGCTGATGGGCTCGACGGTCCCGCTGAACGGCTCGTACTCCCCGTTCTGCTCCAGCCAAAGTCGATCCGAATTCGGCAGTCGCCATTCGCAACTCTCAGGATGAGCCCCCCAGCCTTCCAGAGAACTGCCATTTACTGCATAGCCACTTCGACCCGGATTCGACCCCACGCGTTCATGCGCCCCTGACGCACCCGCCTGACCTGCACAAACAGCAACGTGAGGCAGTCAGAGGCTGTACTCGTGGTAGGAGCCGGTCGGCTGGCTGGGCAGGGAGTGCCTTCCCGGTTCCGCAAGACCCTACCGTCCTCCTTTGAACTCGAGCAGGAGCTGACTGCTGTCGGCCTGGCTCGTCATCACTCTGCGTCGACCCTGGCAGCCAGGGGCCGGTGCACTTGCGTCTTCGAGTGTCGGCGACGGCTGAAAACTGGACCAGTAGCGACGCCAAAGGGTCACGATTCAGGCGCCGCCGACACGGGGGCGGCTTTGCAAGGTCGAGGTCTTAGTAACTCCTTAGCAGCTGCTGACCTGACCCTATGAGGGCCGGGCCCCCTTCCCTGCTCAGCCGGGCGGTGCCTACCGTCCGGGTATGGAACGGGCTCGGGAAGGAGGCCCTCGATGTCTGTCTACGTCGGTATCGACGTGCATCGCAAGCGGTCGCAGATCGCCGTGGTGAACCACGGTGGTGCAGTGCAGGTCAACCGGAATGTGCCGAATGGGGTCAAGACGGTGCTGTCGGTGATCGGGGATCTGCCGATCGGGGCACCAGTCGCGTTCGAGGCCGCCTACGGCTGGGGCTGGCTGGTGGAGCTGCTGGAGGATTACGGCTTTGAGCCGCACCTGGTGCATCCACTGCGGTGCAAGGCGATCGCCTCCGCACGACTGAAGAACGACAAGGTCGACGCCGCGACCCTGGCCCAGCTGCTGCGGGCCGACCTTCTCCCGGAGGCGTGGATCGCCCCGCTGGACGTGCGGCAGCAGCGGGCCCTGCTGCGGCACCGCTGCCAGCTGGTGCGGCTGCGGACCCTGCTGCGCAACCGGGTCCACGCCGTCCTGGCGGACCACGGCTGCGACCGGCCGGGCGGCTACTTCACCGCCCCGGGCCGGGCCTGGCTGGAGGGCCTGGACCTGCCGGACGCCTCCCGCCGCGTGGTCGAGGACCTGCTGGTCCTGATGGACGCCCTCAAAGAGCCGATCGACGTGCTCGACCGGCAGCTGCTCGCGCAGGCGCGGGGTGATCCGCGCATCAGGGTGCTCACCCAGCTGCCGGGGGTCGGCACGCTCACCGCCCTGGTCATCGTGGCCGAGGTCGGGGACATCACGCGCTTTCCCTCCGCGCGCAAGCTCACCGCTTGGGCCGGGCTGACGCCCACCGTCCGCGGGTCGGACCTGACCGTGCGGCACGGGCACATCTCCAAACAGGGTTCGGACTGGCTTCGGTGGATCTTGTGCGAGGCCGCGCAGACTGCGAAGCGGTCGCCGGAATTCGCCGCCGCCTACCAGCGCCTTGCCCACCGCCGCGGCAAGAAGATCGCCACCACCGCCATCGCCCGCCGCCTGCTGGCTCGCGCCTACCACCTGCTGCGCGCGGTCCAGGACCAATGCGGCCAGCCGGGGGTCCGATGAAAGCAGCCGACAACCGCCACCGGCGGTCGCAGACCCCGGGTGAGCTCGTAAAACAGCATGAGACGGCCCGTCGGCCGCGCTCGATGACCTGACTGAGCAGCCCGGATCCCCGCACCACGGTCATGACGCCGGCCTGTGCGGCCAGACGTCGAATGGGTGGATGTGAGACCACTCCGCCGACCAGCCAGCATCGGGGATGCCAACGGCCATATCCGCGAACGTCCATGACGTTTCCTCGGCCTCCATTGTTGACCGCCTGTCGGCGTACGAGGAAGAGCCGCGAGGACAACGCCCCGGCAACCAACCGAAAGCCGCGGGCGGGGGTCGTCTACGCCCCTTGACAGGCCCGGCCCTCATGGGTGCGGCTTTAGGTCCGCTCCGGGAGGAGGTCGCCATGGCTGCCCCGCGTCACATCAGGCGTGGCTTGCCGTCCCGCAGCCAGGCACGGTTCGCAGCACCGGCTTGTCCTCCGGCGCATCGGCAGTGCGGAGGATGGCGACCAAGGAGCGGGAGCGCGCGGCTCCGATGTGGAGGCGCTTACGGAGGGTCTCCGCCGAGATCGGCCGCCGGTGGATCTGCCAGTGCAGGGCATCCTCTGCCCGGGCGCGTGCGAGGAGTTCATCGCCGTCGTCACCCAGGGCGGCAATCTGCTCCGACTGTATGCGGTGCAGTCGCCTTCCGCTGCGGCCAAGCCGATCCTCTGACGCTGTCGGTGCCTCCGCAGTGCCGGCGCAGATACCGCTGATGGCCTGCAGCAGCCGGGGCCGACCTCGGCCCGGCCGATCAGGAGCAGGGGACCGACCTCGTCGAAGGCCGCCCGCCCGTACGCGCCGACGAGCAGCGGCTCGGTGACGTTGAGGGCCAGTGTCAGCAGACTGGGTCAGGAGCAGCAGCCTGCGGGCAGGACGCAGGGCCGCCGCGGGGGCCCCGGACAGGGCGAGGTAGCGGATCGCCAGGAGCAGCGCCACCACCGACAGGTCAACGGCCGGTGCGACGAGCGGGGCCACCCCGCCGGACACGCCCAGCCGCAGGGCCAACGTCCACACGTTGCCGAAGCCGAAGAGGAAGGCAAGACCGACCACCGTCCCCGTGATCGTGGTAACGGCGCGGAAGACAAGCTGCTGCCCGTGCAGCGCCTCCCCTCGCACAGGCAGGGCACCGGGCTCAGACATGATCGCCGACTCCGATCCGCTGGTGGGTCTCCTGGGCCCGTTCCGCTGCGGCGCTGGCCCCGTAGCGGCGGGGCATCTCCTCCGACGTCCAGCCCAGCAGCAGCATCAGATCCCCGGTGTCGCCGCCTGCGCGCTTCCACTCATGGGCGAAGGTGTGCCGCCACCGGTGCGCGTGCAGCTTCACCAGCCCGGCCGCAAGGCCCCGACGCTTGAGCATGATCTTGATGCCGTTGGGTGCCAGCCGCCTGATCCCCCGCTCGGCCAGCCACAGGTCCGGTAGATGAGCCGCCTTGTGCCTGGCCCTCGCTCGCAGGTAGCGGCTGACGGCCCGGGCGGTCTTCGGCCCGAACCGCACCCGCCGGTCCCTGCTGCCCTTGCCGTGGTAGTGCACCGATTCGGTGGTCAGGTCGATGTCGTCGAGCAGGAGGTTGCCGACTTCCGACAATCGCGCCCCCGTGTTGCAGTACAAGCGGATGATCGCCTCGTCCCGCAGCTGGGCGAACTCCCTGCCTTTGCAGGTGCCGAGGACCTTCGAGGTCTCCTCGTCGCGGATGACCGGGACCAGCTTCTGCGGCAGCTTCGGCTGCCGCACCCGCTCCATCGGCGACCGGTCGATCTCCCCCTCGTCCAGCATCAGCCACTTGAAGAACTGCTGCAGCCCCTTGTGCTTGTTCAGCGCCGTCGACGCCGACCGCGTCTCGATCACCCACGCCTGGAACGCCTCCACGTGCGCCCGCGTGACCTCCACCGGATCCCCGGCCGCCGCGCCGGCGTCCGGATCCGGCGAGTCCCCCAACATGCCTTAGCGACGAGACCTCTTCGTCCCGAAGCAACTTGGGTGGGCACTTGACCTTGGGCTGGTGCCCTTCTCACCCGCTGTGATGGTCCAGAGACGTGCATGGTTGTCTGCCGCTGTCTGTCGGCGTTGTCGCGGAGTTTCCCGACCCGCACTGCCCACGCTGCGGCACCCCCCTGCGCCGGTGCCGCCTGGCAGGCCGGACCACCATGTGGTGCCCGCGGTGCCAGCCCGGTCCTTAGCGTCAGCTGCCGTCAGCCTTGATCTTCTTCATGGTGAGGTGGGACTGGAGGCGAAGAACCGCGGGCAGGCCGCTGAGCTTCTCGGTAAGGAAGGCCTCGTAGGCGGCGTGGTCGGCGACGGCGACGCGGACGAAATAGTCGGGGCGGCCGTACATACGACGGAACTCGACGACCTCTTCGTACGAGGCCACGGTGTGCTCGAACTCCTCCACCGTTTTGCGGTCCTGGGCGTAGATCTCCACATCGATCAGCACTTCCAGCCCGCGCCCCACGGCCTCGGGATCGATGACGGCCCGGTAGCCGGCGATGACGCCGGCCTCCTCCAGACGCTTGACCCGACGCAGACAGGGCGGCGGGGTCAGGCCGACCCGCTTGGCCAGTTCCACGTTGGTCAGCCGCCCGTCCTGACGCAGGTGAAACAAAATTTCCCGATCCAGGGCATCCAGGCTGACTTCATTGCTCATGTCGAGATCATATGGGCACAATCGACAACCATGTAAGGCGAGATTCTTCCCAAAATGTCCACATGTGAATAAGCCCCGCCGGCGTCATGGTGATCCTGGTCGTCTACTGCCTGCGCGACCTGGCCCTCACCGAGCCAAGCGCCATCGCCCCGCTGGCTGCCCTGGCCGTCACCATCGGCCTGCACCTGTGGCGGCGCAAGCCCTCCTGAGCATCCTCGGCGGCACCCCGTCCATGTACTCCTGGCGAGTACGGCGTTCGCTCACTGAGCGCGTCAGGCTCGACAAGGGCATGACACTGATTCCGCCCATATGGGCACGCAGTACTGTAAATCTCGCTGCCCAGCGGGACGGTGAGCGTGATCCATATGGCCCTGAACGAGCAGCTCGGTCAGGCTCCGCCGACAGCGAGCCTGGCGCCGGAAGCCGCCCGGATGCGTGTACTCAGGAACATGCGCGACGGACAGGCCCAGGCGGAGATACTGCAGCTCGCCCTGCATCACGCGGTGGCCGAGCTCAGTGGGCTGGGTGGCATGGTGCATCTGCGCGTACCCGGCGACAGCCGGCCGTTGCACCTGGCGGCGACGGGTGGACTGCCCCGGGAGTTCGCCCAAGAGTGGGGGACCCTCGGCTGGGAGGACGAGACCGCACCGGTCCGGGCCCTGCGGGACGGCGCGTTCGTGTGGCTGCCCACGACCGACACGCAGGCCTGCGCCCTTCCTGCCGGCACCGGGATCGCGGCTGTCCCGCTGCTCGCCGCGGAGGGCAGCTCGCTCGGCGTGCTCTCGGTCGTGACCGTGTGCGGAGCTCCCTCGGTGGCGCAGCGGGATTTCCTCGAGGCGCTCGCACAGTGGGTGTGCGAGCGCCTGGCATGTCCCGCTCCCGCCACAGGCAGCCTCGGCCCTGCCTGGTGGAACGCGGAACATCTGGCCGGGCCCCGGCTCCAGCAGGCTCGCGAGGCCGTCCGCGTCGGCAGCTGGGACCAGGACCTCCGCACCGGCGACGTGATCTATGACGAGGCGACGCTGACCGTACTCGGCATCGACCCGGAGACCTTCGACGGTCGGGTCGACACCGTTGTGGGGCTCATCCACCCGGACGACCTGCCGCGCGTCGTGGCCGCGGTGGAGCAGGCAATCCGACAGCGCTGCGAGTACGCGGCGGAGTACCGGCTGTGCCGGCCGGACGGCACTGTCGTCTGGGTGGAGGCCCGCGCCCAGGTCGTCCTCGGCGAGGACGGCGAGCCTGCTCACTTCGTGGGCACCGTATGGGACACGACGCAGAAACGGGCGGCGCTGGACTCGGTCGCCCATTCCCTGCTGCACATGAGCGACGGTTTCCTCACGGTGGATGCCGACTGGCGGATCGAGTTCGTCAACCTCCACGCCGAGCGCCTCCTCGGCCCCGCGCAGCAACTGTTCGGCCGCGTGCTGTGGGACGTCGCCGGTGCCGAAGTGCCCGGTCTGGAGGACCGCTGCCGGCAGGCCGCCGCCGCGGGCACTCCGACCGGCTTCGACGTCCAGTGGCCGGCAAACCGGCGCCGGTACCACCTGCGTCTGGTCCCGTCGCCGGACGGTGTGACGGTCTACCTCACCGACGTGACCGAGAAGCGGCTGGCGGACGAGCAGCGTGCGGCGGCACAGCGCGCTGCCGCCCGACGCACCACGTACATCGGGCGCCTCAACGAGGCGCTGGCTCAGGCGGTCTCGGTCAGCGACATCGTGGACACCGTTGCAGAGCGTGTCCTGCCCCTCTTCGGTGCCACCGACCTGTTCGTGCAGCTCGTGGACGGCGAGAGCCTCCGAGTGACAGGAAGCGCCGGGTCCCAGGAATTTCTGGACAACTTCCCCGACAGGTTGAGCCTGTCCGATCACATCCCGAGCAGTGACGCCGTCCACCACGGCGCCCCGCAGTACGTCCTCTCCAGGCGGGAGTTCCGCGAACGCTATCCAGATGTGGCCGACCTCGCATTCGCGGGAGGGAAGCATGCCTGGGCGTACCTGCCCCTGATCGTCTCCGGTCGTCCCGTCGGCTGCCTCGTCATCTCCTTCTCCCGGCCGCGTCGGTTCAGCGAGGAGGACCAAGCCCTGCTGACCGCGCTCAGCGGGCTGGTCGCCCAAGCCGTCGAACGCGCCCGCCTGTACGACGCCGAGCACACCCGCGCCCAGGAGTTGCAGCGCGGCCTGCTCCCGCTGGCTCTGCCCTCCGTGCCGGCCGTCACCACCGCTGCCCACTACGTGCCGGCCACCAAGGGTCTGGACGTCGGCGGCGACTGGTACGACGTCATCCCACTGTCGGCCGAGCGAGTCGCGCTCGTCATCGGAGACGTCATGGGACACGGACTGTCCGAAGCCGCCACGATGGGGCGCCTGCGCACCGCCGTACACACACTGGCGGGACTCGAACTGTCCCCCGACGAGCTGCTGTCCCACCTCAACGACCTGGTCAGCGACCTCGGCGACGACTTCTACGCCACCTGCCTGTACGCGGTCTACGACCCCACCGACCAGGTATGCACCATCGTCCGGGCCGGGCACCCCCCACCTGCCCTCGTCCAGCCCGACGGCACCGTCCACTTCCCGCAGCTGCCTCAGAACCCGCCGCTCGGCGCGGCCACGCCGCCCTTCGAGACCGTGGAGCTGACGGTGCCCGCCGGAAGCCTGCTCGTGCTCTACACCGACGGCCTGGTCGAGTCCGCGTACCGCGACATCGACAGCGGCATGGCCCACCTGGCCAAGACGCTCACCCACGCCCCCCCTGTCCGACGGGCACGATCCGGGCGCCACGATCGCCGACCGGGATGCCGACGCCCGGCACCTCGACCAGCTGTGCACCGAGCTCGCTTCCGCTCTCCTCTCCGCCAAGGAGCAGACCAGCGACGACACCGCGGTGCTCGTGGCCCGCACCCACGCTCTCCCCGCCGGTGACGTGGCGTTCCGGGAGCTTCCCGAAGGTCCGATCGCCGCAGGCCAAGCCCGCGACTACATACGACAGCAGCTCACCGACTGGCAGCTGGACGACCTCATCTGGACCACGGAGCTGATAGCCAGCGAGCTCGTCGGCAATGTCGTCCGCCATGCGAGAGGCCCCGTCCACCTGCGTCTCATCCGCGGCCGCTCGCTCATCTGTGAGGTCAGCGACGGCAGCCTGACAACCCCGCACATCCGCCGCGCGATCGAGACCGATGAAGGCGGCCGCGGCCTGCAACTGGTCGCCGCACTCTCCCAACGCTGGGGCACCCGCTACACCTCCGACGGCAAGTGCATCTGGACCGAGCAGCTCCTGCCGTAGTCGGTCGGCGATGTTCTCGCGGACCTTCCGTGTCGTGCCAGACGAGAGCCTCGAGACTGCCGCCCCTGGCCGACGCCTCCTTTTGTCGAAGTCGTTCATTTCGCACCCTGGAAGGGGAACTTGAGGTCCGAGACGCCGAGGGGGACGCAGTGGGCGGACCAGTACACAAGAAGCGACTTCGTCGCTTGACGCATGTCTCGGTCTTGGCCCTGGTCATCGGCGTTGCCTTACTCAGCTGGTCAGCAGTGCTGGCCGCCGATTCAGATCGGGGGGTCGCCGAGCCACCGAGGAAGAGCGAACGCCCAACCGCGGAGGAGCCGACGGATCCGGGGGACGGAGCGCCTCGTCCGACAGCGACTCCGCCCGAGACCTCAAGGCCAAATCCGTCCGCGACCTCAAGCCCGGATCCGTCCGAGACCTCAAGCCCAGGATCGACACCTGCCGAAGCCCCGGAGAACGACGACCGACGGGGCTCCACAGACGCGACCAGCCCAGCGGAAGTGATCACGGCGGTATCCGGCGCTGTTTCCGCCTTGGGCGGAGTCTGCGGTGGTGTTGCCGCGGTCATCGTTGCTCTGCGTACGCCGCGCCCTGTACCAGCCCCTGCATACCCGCCGTTTCCGCCGCACCCTCCGCGCCCACCGGACGACCCTCCTACGGATGGGGTACAGCCGTAACCGGGTTCCGAACGACGATGTCCAGATACCGAGGGACCATGCCGAGACGGACCACGACAAAGGCCCCGACCGGCGAACGGTCGGGGCCTTTCATCTGCCCTGGTGGGCGGCTGCGGAGGATAGGAGATTCGAACTCGTGAGGGGTTGCCCCCAACACGCTTTCCAACTGTGTCGGTGGGGGTGTTGGGCGGTGTGCAGGGGCGTTCACCTGCGTTCATGGGAGGTTGGCCACCCCTGCGGAGGCGGTTCCCGGCCGCGTCTGAACGGCCGTGAACGGCGCTGAATGAGACGGAAACCGAGACGGCCGCACTCCTCACCGCAGCACCGGAGACGGCCCGCGGTCAGTTGCCGGAGCCACCGTCATTCGTGGAGCTGAGCTGCCTTGGGCCGCGCCGCACGCATGCCCGAGGCGGGCTCCTGTGTGTCCTCGAGCGGCAAGGTCTCGTCTTCCCCGAAGTCAGGGGCATGGAAGGGATTTGTCGTCGGAGGCGGCGATGCTGCAGTGGAGCAGCGGGGTTGCCCTTCCCGGGCGGAAAACAGCGACGTCAGATCGATGAGAGGTCTCTCTTCCGTTACAGGTCCCTGAAGGGGCCTGGTGTGCCGTGACCGGGCACAGCGGTCCTACAGCTTGGTCATCTTGCCGTACGGGCTCAAGATCCGCGTTTGCGCCGAGCCGAAATCCACGAGTGCCGCGATTCCGTCCTCGACGCCGATTACCCGGCCGAGGCCGTACACGTCATGTGTGACCTGGTCGCCCACGGCGAAGTGCTTGGGAGCCGGTGTGACCGGGGCCTTGAAGGGGCTGGTAGGCAGATGACGCTTCGGTGCAGCAGGCTTTGTCATGACTCAGTATGAGCCTACGTGTATCCCGCTCGCTGTGTCCGTCGGCACAGATCCGGACGGGAACAACCGCGTCAAGCCACTGACCTGGGGCTTCGAGACCTGGTGAGGCGAAACTCGACCGCAGGTCTCCTTCGCTGACAGCGGCTGATCTCTGCATCTGGCACGGTTGTGGCACGAACCTCAGCCGACGACAGTCAGCTCGATGGCGAATGAGCCGACCGATCAGGCGCGCGTATGCTCCGGCCACTCCCACTGGCCTCGATCACGCTGCCGGCTCGTGTGGGTCTGTACGGTCTTCGGTGTAACTGATCGTTTCAGAATGAGTTGAGCTGCGGGCCTTGTGCTTGACGATCATGGTCGGCAGGATGTCCGGAGTGCGTGCTGATCTTGTTCCTGACGACCTGTGGGAGCGGGTGGCTCCGCTGCTGCCACCTGCCCCGGAACGGCGCCGCCGCTATCCCGGGCGGTTGCGTGTTCCTGACCGGACAGCACTCGCCGGCGTCCTGTTTGTGCTGCGGACCGGTGCCGCCTGGCGGGACGTCCCCGCGGAGACGGTGGGCTGTTCCGGAGTGACGGCCTGGCGCCGGCTGCGGGACTGGACCGAGGCCGGCGTCTGGCCACGTCTGCACGCCGCCTTGCTGAGCGAGCTGCGCCGCGCCGACCTGTTGGAACTGGAAGACTGCGCCGGGGACGGCTCACACGTCCGGGCCCTCAAAGGGGGGATCACGTCGGCCCCTCGCCCGTCGACCGGGCCCGCCCCGGCTCCGAGCACCACCTGATCGTCGACCGCCACGGAACCCCGCTCGCCGTTACCCTCACCGGCGGCAACCGGCACGACGTGACCCAGCTCCTGCCCCCTGCTGGACGCGGTCCCGCCGATCCGGGGCCTGCGGGGACGCCCCCGTCGCCGGCCCCGGCGGCTGTACGCGGACCGGGGCTACGACTTCGACAAGTACCGCCGCCTGCTGTGGAAACACGGCATCAAACCCGTGATCGCCCGACGCGGCGTCGCCCACGGCTCCGGACTGGGCAAGGTCCGTTGGGTGGTCGAGCGCGCCTTCGCCTGGCTGCACCAGTTCAAACGGCTCCGCATCCGCTACGAACGACGCGCGGACCTCCATCAGGGCCTGCTCGAACCGGCCTGCAGCCTCATATGCCTCCGCCGCCTGCGAACCTCGTTTTGAAACGATCAGTTACTCGGCTTGCCGTGGAAGCGGCGGTCGGTGGAGCGTGTGAGGGCGCTCCGCCGACCGCGCCTTCGTGCGTCAGTGCGTCAGTGCGTCAGGCTTGACCGGCGCCTCCGCCACCGGGCCGTATGCCGCTGTCCCGTCACGCTGCCGAGCCAGCCGAGCAGGAACGCGACGGGCAGCGACACCAGGGCGACTGTCTGGAGCGGGAACCAGTCGATGTGCCACTCGGGCACCAGCGCCATCGGGTTGCCCGAGAAGACGGGGCTGCACACCTGGAGTCCGATCGCGGAGCCCAGGCCGCCGTACAGCGTCCACAGCAGTCCCCGGCGCGTGAAGCCGCGCCAGGACAACGCGTACACCAGCGCCGGGAGCAGGCAGGAGGCCGCCACCGCCAGGGAGAGCGTGGACAGGAAACCCATGTTCCAGCCCTGGACCCACACCGCGCAGCAGATGCTCAGCACCCCGACCAGGGCGGACGCGATACGGGCCGCGGCCACCTCCCGGCCCTCGGTGGTACGCCCGCGGCGCACCACGTTGGTGACGAGATCGTGGGCGACCGCGCCCGCCGCCGCCAGGGTCACGCTCGCGACAACCGCAAGGGTCGTGAGGAACACCGCGCAGGCGACCAGCACGACGAGCCATGCCTCGCCTGTCTGCGCCGACGATCCTCCCGCCAGATCGCCGGTGAGCATCAGCAGGCTGCTGGTGGCTCCGGGATCGGCGGCGAGAATCTTCGGGGCACCGATCACCGCCGCGGCACCGAAGCCCATCACGGTGGTGACGAGGCAGACGGCGCCTACGATCCCGATGGTGTGGCGGACCGTACGTCGGGCGGCGGCCGGGTCGGGCGCGGTGTTGAGCTGGGTGGCGACATGGGGCAGGCACGCCACGCCCAGCACCACGGTGATCATCAGGCCGATGAAGTCGAGCGTGCTCTCGACCGGGCCGCCGGCGGCGAAGCGCAGGCCCGGACGCATGTAGCCCTGGGGTCGGCCGCTGCCCCGAGCGGCGGTGTCGATGAGGGAGTCGGCGCTCCAGTGGAAGCGGTGGAGCAGCACCGCGGCCACGGCGAGCGCCATGGCGAGCAGGAACACTGTCTTGATCATCTGGAGCGCGATCATGCCTCGCATCCCGCCGAAGGCCGTGGCGCAGACGACGAGCGTGCCGATCATGACGATGACGGTCTGTTCGGCGCCCGGCCCGGAAAGGCCGAGCAGCATGGCGGTGGTCCGGCCCGCGCCGGAGAGCTGGACGATCAGATACGGGATACAGGCGCTCAACGTGACGACGGCGGCCGCGATCCGCACGGCGGGCCCCGGGGCGCGCAGGGCGAAGGTGTCGCCGAGGGTGTAGCTGCCGCGCTCGCGCAGCGGGCCGGCCAGCAGGAGCAGGACGCCGAGCGACAGCACGGTGCACAGGGCGATGAACAGGCCGTCGAAGCCGAAGACCGCGACGGCTCCCGTCGTACCGAGCACGGTTGCGGCGGAGAGATAGACGCCGGAGAGGACGATGGCGCCCTGCACGGGGCGCAGCCTGCGGCCCGCGGTGTAGAAGTCGTTGACCCGGTCGCGCTCGGGGCCGTTGAGCACACAGATGAGCAGCATCGGGACGATGAACGTCAGAAAGCCGACGAGGACCCAGGAGCGGGTGTCCGTGTCCAGGTCGAGGGTGCCGGGTGCCCCTGCGGCGAGCAGCATCTGAGGAAGCATCAGCGCTCCCCCTGCGGCTCGTACAAGGCCTCGCCGTAGGGGGCCTCGTCGTAAGGGGCTTCGCCGTAGGGGGTGCGGTCGTAGCGCGCCGCCGTCCACAGCAGGAGCGAACCCTGGGCGAGGAGTGCGACGACGCCGAGGGTGATCTCTCCGGCGACTCGCGTGGCCAGCAGGTCCTCGGCGGTGCAGGCGAGCAGGAGGTGGACCGCGAAGGTCAGTCCGTTGACGAGCAGGAAGGATCTGCCGGGCGGGTGGGGCCGGGGTCTTTGATGGTGCTGGGGGGTGTGCGGATGGGCGTGCTGATGGGCCATGGAGCTCTCCTGGCGGGCAGGGATGCGCGCATCGCCCGGCTCGGGCGATGCCTTGCGCGGGCATTGCCCCTGACGGCATTGCCCCTGATGCGGGCTCACCAGAGCACGTACCGACCAGTCAGTCCATGCGCTTCGGGCACGCCGTTGTCCGCTCCCAACGCCGGAGGGAGGTGACTGTGCTGATGCCCATTCAGCCACCTGCGGGAAGGAAACCGGCCACGGCGGTACGGCCGCCGGGAGAGGTGACGGGCATGCGCGGCGGCCCGAGCCAGGGCACGCATCGCGTGCTCGCGGTGGACATACGTCGCAACCTGCGGCCTCAGCCGTCCACGTCGCGATCCCAGGCGTCCGCGCCGCCGAGGACGGCCGCAGGCCCGAGCAGTTGGAGTGCGTCGAACGCGAGCGTGAGCCGTACGAGGTCGCGGGGGCGGGACAGTTCGAGCCCTGTGATCTGCTCGAAGCGGCGCAGCCGGTTCAACACCGTGTTGCGGTGGCACAGCATGTGCCGGGCCGCTTGGACCGCCGAGCCGCCCTTCTCGATCCACACCCCGAGCGTGTCGATCAGCGTTTCGCGGTCGGCGGGCTCCAGGTCGTACAGCGGCCGGAGCACCCGCAGGGCGAGTTCGGCAGACAGGTCGGGCCGTGAGATGAGCAGACCGTCGGGCAGACGGGCGTCGAGCCGGGCGACCTCGCCGTCTCCCCGGCAGGTGCGCAGGGCGAGTCCGGCCATGTCCCGCGCCCGGGGCAGGTTCTCCAGACCCTGGACGACCGGGCTGACGCCGATGCGCATGCCGGGACCGGCGTCGAGGGCGGAGACAAGCTCGCCGAGCGGGCGGTCGCCGAGATGGGCGACGAGCACATCGCGCCGGCCCCCGGTGTGGCGCAGGACGCGCATGCCGCGGATCTCCGGGACGGCATCGGGCGTGCGGCCGAAGGGCGGCGTGGCCCGTATCTCCGCGACCGCGAAGCGTCCGTCGGGCGGCAGGTTGAGGATCGACGCCGCGTCCCGGATGAACGCCGGGTCGTTGCGGCTCTCCAGCACGGCGGCGAGGATCAGGCGCACGCGCTCGTTGTGGCGGCTGGCCACACCCTTGGCGACCTGGCGGTAGGCGTCGGCCAGCAGGACGCAGTCGCGGTCGTTGCTCTTCCACACCAGCTCGGCCACGCGCACGAGGTGGCGCTGGTCGCCGAGGCCGTCCCGCTCCACGGCGCCGATGATCCCGCTCCAGACCTCCGATCCGGCTACCCGGAAGGCGTGCAGCACCTCGTCGAGGGGGCGGCTCTCCTCGGCCCGGCGGATGCCGAGCTCACGGGTGTAGCGCTCGACGTCCATGATCCGGTCGGGGTCGAGGGCGGCCTCCAGGGTGATGCGTACGCCCTTGTACACGGACTGCGGCAGGTCGGGCGGTGCGAGCACCGGGTCGGCGTAGTACGGCACCTCGGTGCGGATCTGGTCCACCACGGTGTCGCTGAATGCCCGGCCGCGCCCGAGCAGGCGCCGGCAGGCGTGGTCGAAGAGCTGGTGCGGCGAGGGCTCGTCGGCGGGCTCGGGCAGGGTCGGTGGCGAGCCGACGGCGGTGGCGCCGGGGGGTGGGCCGACGGCGGCGGCACCAGGCCGCGGACCGGCGGTGGTGCTGGCGGTGGTGACGCGGGGGCGGACCGCGCCACGGACGGAACTGGTGTGCATGGACCCTCCAGACGGACGGGGCGTGCGAGAACAGCACGGCGGGTCGCCATGTCTTGCGCTGCGCGGGTCGCAGGTGGGTGGCTCCACCGGCCGGCGATCGGCGTGTGCCCATGGAGCGCACTTCAAGGAATCCACATGCTAAGCAGTCGGTCATCCCTTGAAGCGAAACGTCCGTCAAATCGTGATGATCCGCGCACAGCAGGAGGTACGGATTGTGCCCCCTCACAAGCGGATCACGCCCCGGCTGGGAGCTGACAGCGGCTCGCTCCCAGTCCGTGGACGCCCCGCCACCACCGTGTTCTCGTAGCGCTCCAGTCCGGCGCCCGGCACGCGCCCGCTCGACGATGAGCAAGGAGAACGCCCTGATGAGCCCACCAGAGACCGAGGCAGAGACCGAGGCAGAGACCGAGGCGGGGACCCTTCGGGTCAGCGATCTGCACGTCAGCTATGGACGGTCCGTGCAGGCGCTCCACGGGGTGTCGCTGACCGTACCGCAGGGCCGGATCGTGGCCGTACTCGGCTCCAACGGAGCGGGAAAGTCCACGCTTCTCCGTGCGGTCTCGGGGACCCTCGCACTGCACCGCGGCACGGTCGAGCGCGGCACGGTGCACTTCGACGGCGTACGGCTGAGCGGCGCCGCCGCGCGGTCCGTGGCCGCCGGGGTGGTGCAGGTGCCCGAGGGCCGGCGGATCTTCGGCGCCCTTTCGGTGGAGGACAACCTCCGGGCCGGGTTCCTGGGGTCGGCATGCCGCTCCCGCGCCGAGCTGCGGGCGGCCCGCGAGCGCGTCTTCGCGCAGTTCCCGGTGCTGGCCGAGCGGCGGCGGCGGGCCGCCGGGCTGATGTCCGGCGGCGAGCAGCAGATGCTCGCGATGGGCCGCGCGCTGATGGCGGCGCCGCGGCTGCTGCTCCTCGACGAGCCCTCGCTGGGGCTCGCGCCGCTGATGGTCCAGCGCATCGCGGAAATCATCCGTGAGATCAACGCCCAGGGGACCTCGATCCTCCTCGTCGAGCAGAACGCCGCGATGGCCCTGGAGCTGTCCGACCGCGCGTCGGTGCTGGACGTCGGCCAGGTGCGGCTGGAGGGGGCATCGGCCGCCCTCGCCGCGGCGGACGAGGTGCGACGGCTGTACCTGGGCGAGACGTACGAGACCAGCTGCGGCGCGCCCGACGCGGACGGCGACGCCGCGTACGTGACGGCCGCGAGCGCTCCTTCCGTGACGGGACCGGGACTGACGGAGCTTGGCAGGTGGAACGGATGAGCATCGGCACGACGGACACGACCCCCGAGGCCGCCACGACCCCACCGGACAGAGGACCCGACCCGGTCCCGGCCCTCACGGTCGAGAACCTGACCGTGCGTTTCTCCGGCCTGGTCGCCCTCGACGACCTGTCCTTCACGGTCGCGCCCGGCACGATCCACGCGCTCATCGGCCCCAACGGCGCGGGCAAGTCGACCTGCTTCAACGTCATCTCGGGCGTCTACCGCGCCACCGCCGGAGCCGTCCGGTACGCGGACAAGGACCTCACCCGCACCGCACCGCACCGCATCGCTCAGCTCGGCGTGGCCCGCACCTTCCAGAACATCGTGCTCACCCACGGGACCGTCGCCGACAACCTCATGCTCGGCCGCCACCGGCTGACCCGGGCAGGCTTCACTGCGAGCGCGCTGCGGCTGCCCCATACAGTGCGCGAGCAGCGCCGCCACCGGGAGCGCGCGGCCGAGATCGCCGACTTCCTGGGCCTCGGCCCGGCGTTCGACAAGCCGGTCGGCGGGCTCGCGTACGGCGACCGCAAGCGGGTGGAGATGGCGCGTGCGCTCTGCATGGAGCCCAGGCTGCTGCTGCTCGACGAGCCCGTCGCCGGCATGCACCCCACCGAGCGCTCGGCCATGGCCGAGACGATCGCCCGGGTGCGTGACGCCCTGAACATCTCGATCCTCATCGTCGAGCACGACATGGGGCTGATCATGCGGATCGCCGACTCGGTGACCGTGCTCGACTTCGGCCGCCTCATCGCGGACGGGCCGCCCGAGCGCATCCAGAACGACCCGGCGGTCATCAGTGCGTATCTCGGCACCCCGGTCCAGGACACCGAGTCGGAACCGGAAGCCGAGCCGGAACCGGAATCTGCCACGGACACGGACACCGCCGAGGCTACCGCCCCGGACACCGAGCGCGACTCGGAGGAAGCATCATGATCAAACTCGCCGAAACCGTCCTCAACGGACTGGCGCTCGGCTCCGTCTACGCCCTGATAGCCCTGGGCTTCGTCGTGATCTTCAAAGCGTCCGGCGTGATGAACTTCGCGCACGGCTCCCTGCTGCTCTTCGGCGGCTATGTCACGGCCCGCCTCCACGACGCCATCGGCTTCATCCCCGCCGTCCTCGTCGGCGCCGCACTCGCCGCGGCCCTCGCCGGACTCGTCCAGCTGCTGGCCACCCGCGGCCTGCGCGGCGCGGAGATCCACACACTGACCATCCTCACCATCGGCGTGGACGTCCTGCTCAGCACCGAACTCAACCGGCAGGTCGGCGCCGACTACCTCACCATGGGCGACCCCTGGGGCGCCGATGTGACCCGGCTCGGCAGCATCACCGTCGCCGACGCCCGGATCGCGAGCATCGTCGTCGCGGTCATCGTCATCGGCGCGTTCTTCGCCGCCTTCCGCTGGTCCCGCTGGGGCCTGTCCATGCGGTCCGCCGCCGCCGACCCGGAAGCCGCGGCCCTGATGGGCATCCGGCTGGACCGCGTACGGCTCATCGCCTGGTGCGTCGCCGGGGCGCTGGCCGCGCTCGCCGCCGTGTTCCTCGCCGCGTTCCCCGCGCCGGGACTCGACCGTACGACCAGTCAGATCGCCCTGAGCGCCTTCCCCGCGGCGATCCTCGGCGGCATGGACTCGGCCGCCGGCGCGCTCCTCGGAAGTCTGGTGATCGGCCTGACCGCGGCGATGGCCGCCGGCTACCAGAACGAACTGAGCGTCCTCGGCGCCGGATTCTCCGATGTGGCCCCCTACCTCGTGATGGTGCTCGTGCTCCTGGTCCGGCCCACCGGTCTCTTCGGATCGAAGGAGCTGACCCGTGTCTGACACTCGCGACACCACTGGCTCCCATGACACCACTGGCACCGTCGACACCGTGGCGGTTCCCGCCCCCGCGGCCGCCGATTCCCCGTCCGTCCAGGCCGGGTGGTCCGGCAGGCTCGGTCCCCACGGGCGGCGCGCGGCCGCTCCGGCCGCCGGCGTACTGGTCCTGCTCGCCCTCCCCTTCTACGTCACCTCGTTCTGGCTCCAGACGGGCCTGTTCGCCATGGCCGCCGTCATCGGCGCCAGCGGGCTGAACCTGCTCTCCGGGACGACGGGCCAGCTCTCCCTCGGCCACGCCTTCTTCCTCGCCGTCGGCGCGTACGGCTATGTGTGGCTGGCGGTCGAGCCGTCCGGCACCGGTTCCAGCAGCCTGTACGGCCTCGGGCTCCCGCCAGTCCTCGCCTTCGTGCTGGCGATCGTGCTCGCCGGCGCGGCGGGCGGCCTGTTCAGCCCCATCTCCGGCCGGCTGCGCGGCATGTACCTGGGCCTCGCCACCCTCGCCCTGGTCTTCCTCGGCCATCACATGATGCTCAACGCCCCGCAGGTCACCGGCGGCTTCAACGGCCGTTCCGTACCGCCGCTGGACATATTCGGCTTCTCCTTCACCGACACTTCCCCTGAGGGGCTCGCCGTCCTCGGCGTCCCCTTCGGGGGGCTGGAGCGCCTGTGGTACGTCGGCCTGGCCCTGATGGCCGTGGCCTGGCTCGCCGCCCGCAACATCCTGCGCGGACGCCCCGGCCGCGCCCTCGGCGCCGTACGCGACAGCGAGGTCGCCGCCGCCGTGATGGGAGTCCATCTCACCCGCTACCGCGCCTCCGCGTTCATCGTCTCCTCGATGTACGCGGGTGCCGCGGGCGCCCTGCTGGCCCTGGTGTTCAAGCGCGTCGTCCCCGACCACTTCGGCCTGCTGCTGTCCATCGACTACCTCGCGATGATCGTCATCGGCGGCCTCGGCTCGGTGGGCGGCGCGGCCTGCGGCGCCGTCTTCGTCGCCCTGATCCCCCACCTGCTCACCAAGTACGCCGACGACCTGCCCCTGCTCACCGCTCCCGGCACCACGGGATCCGGCGTGTCCCCGGGCGACGCGGCCCGCTATCTCTACGGCACCGCGATCGTCCTCGTTCTGATCTTCGCCCCCGGCGGCCTGGCCGGACTGGCCCACAGACGGCCGCGCCGCAAGGGCGACGACTCCCCCCGCACCCGGCGTTTCCCTCTCCGCACCCGCACCACCCCGAAGGAGCACACCCCGTGAGAAGCACCCGACTTGCCCCGGCCGCAGCCGTCATCGCCGCACTCGCCCTGAGCGCCACGGCCTGCAGCACCAAGAGCGGCACCGACGCGAGCAGTGCCGGCAGCGACGGCGTCAAGACCGGCCCCGGAGTGACGGAGAAGACCATCACCCTGGGCGCGCTCACCGACCTCACCGGCCCGTACGCCTCGCTCGGCAAGAGCATCGTCAACGCCCAGCAGCTGTACGCCGACCAGCTCAACGCCTCCGGAGGCATCTGCGGCCGGACCGTCAGAATCACTGTCAAGGACCACGGCTACGACGTCCAGAAGGCCGTGTCCGCGTTCACCGAGACCGAGCCGAACGTGGCCGCCGTGTCCCAGATGGTCGGCTCCCCGTTGGTGTCCTCGCTGTCGCAGGAGCTCGAGTCCAAGCACCTGCTCACGTTCCCGATGGCCTGGGCCTCCACCCTGCTGGGCGGCGAGTACGTCCAGGTGGTCGGCTCCACCTACGACGTCGACATGATCAACGGCGTCGACCACGTCGTCCGTACGGCCAAGCTGAAGGCGGGCGACAAGATCGGCCACGTCTACTTCGAGGGCGAGTACGGCGAGAACGCGCTCGCCGGTGCCACCTACGCGGCGAAGAAGGCGAAGCTGACCGTCGTCGGGCAGAAGATCAAGCCCACCGACCAGGACCTGACCGCCCAGGTCACCGCGCTCAAGCAGGCCGGCGTCAAGGCGATCCTGATCAGCGCCGGTCCGCGTCAGACGGCCGCCCTGGTCGGCACCGCCGCCGCCGCGGGCTTCACCGTCCCGGTCCTCACCAGCTCGCCGGGCTTCGCCCCGCAGCTGATGGCGACCCCGGTCGGACCCGCCCTGGAGAAGATGCTCCAGGTGGTGAGCCCCGCCCCGGCGTTCACCGACAACCCCGCCATGCAGAAGCTCGCCAAGGACTACAAGGCGAAGTACCCGAAGGACCTGCTCGACTCAGGTGTCGTCAGCGGCTGGAACGCGATCAGCGTCCTCGGCGAGGACCTCAAGGCAGCCTGCAAGGCGAAGGACCTGACGCGCGAGGGCATCGCCGCTGCCCATCGCAAGCAGTCCCGGCTCACCGTGCTCGGC
This sequence comes from Streptomyces flavusporus, assembly GCF_046267975.1. Classification (NCBI taxonomy): domain Bacteria; kingdom Bacillati; phylum Actinomycetota; class Actinomycetes; order Kitasatosporales; family Streptomycetaceae; genus Streptomyces; species Streptomyces flavusporus. The sequence goes on from NZ_CP176503.1 coordinate 1,132,117, forward strand.
GTGCCGCTGAACTTCTCGGACCGCACCAAGCCGCCGACGTACCAGTCCTTCATCCACAAGCCGGCGAAGACGGCCCCCGGCGGCCTCGCGAACGTCGAACCGGCCCACGAGGTGCCCGCGGCGCGGACCTACGCCCTGCCCAAGGACTGAACCCGCCCGGCTCAAGGGCATGACCAAGGAGCTAGTACTCCAGCAGTACTTCGCGTCTTGACCTGCGCGGTTGTCGAGCGGTGGGAGTGTAGCGGGCACCGCCCGGTCAGGGGCGGCTTCTGACCGGGCACCCCTCGAAGGAGTGTCCCCGACGGCAAGCGGTGTCCCGGGGCCGGGAAGCCTCCCGTCGTGATCGCAACCGAACAGGCAGCCGAGACCTGGGACCACGACCTGGACGACCTCTTCACCGACATCGGACACCGCTTCGGCCGAGTCGAACCCCGCCGCCGCATGCGAGCCTACGTCCGCGGACTGCTGGCCCCGGTAGCTCGAAAAAAACAGCTGGCAACTGGCCGAGCACGCAGGCCACGCCACACCGGACGGCATGCAGCACCTGCTCTCCCGCGCCCGCTGGAACCCCGACGACATCCGCGACGACCTGCAGGCTTTCGTCGCCAAGAGCATCGGCCACCCCGACGGGGTACTGATCGTGGACGACACCGGGTTCATCAAGAAGGGCACCACCTCGGCCGGTGTCCAGCGCCAGTACTCCGGCACCGCCGGCCGCACCGAGAACTGCCAGATAGGCGTCTTCGCCGCCTACGCCAGCTCCGCCGGCCGCGCGTTGGTGGACCGGGAGCTGTACCTGCCCAAGTCCTGGACAGGCGATCGTGACCGCTGCCGCGCCGCGAAGATCCCCGACGAGCGCGAGTTCGCGACCAAGGGCGCCCTCGCCAAGGCGATCGTGCTGCGCGCACTGGCCTCACCGTTGCCCATCGCCTGGGTCACCGCGGACTCCGCCTACGGCCAGGAATGCCGCTTCCGCCGCACGCTGGAGAACGCCGGTGTCGGCTACGTCGTGGCCGTGCCGAAGTCCCAGTTCACCGTGGGATGCCCGCGCATCGACCACCTCTTCGCCCAGGCTCCGCCAGACGCCTGGGAGCGCCGCTCGTGCGGACAGGGAGCCAAGGGCCTGCGGATGTACGACTGGGCCGCGATACAGCTGCCCGCAGTCGCTGAATTCGACTACCAGGGACAGGAGTTAATACGTCGGCGGTGGGCGCTGGCACGGCGCAGCGTGAGCAAGTCGGACGAGATCGCCTACTACCTCGCCTACGCACCTCTGGACGCGGGTGTGGACGACCTGGTGCGGGTCGCCGGCACCAGGTGGGCGATCGAGGAGTGCTTCCAGGCGGCGAAGAACGAGTGCGGCCTGGACCAGTACGAGGTCCGCCGCTACGTCGGCTGGTACCGGCACATCACCCTCGCGATGCTCGCCCACGCCTTCCTCGCAGCCATGACGGCGCAGGCCCGCGAAAAGGGGGCTGCATCGGTGAGGAAGCCGAGGTCATCGAGCTCACTGTGGCGGAAGTGCGGCGACTCCTGGCAGCTCACGCTCCCCGACGCTCCCATGCCCACACCCACGCGCTGAACTGGTCGCACTGGCGTCGACGACGCCAAGCCGTGGCCCGCCACTGCCACTACCGCCGTCGGGGACACTCCTTCGAGGGGCGCCCGGTCAGAAGCCGCCCCTGACCGGGCGGTGCCCGCTACACTCCCACCGCTCGACAACCGCGCAGGTCAAGACGCGAAGTACTGCTGGAGTACTAGGGCGCGTATCGAGTCGTGATCAATCTGCGGGATTCGCCTTCGTAACGGGGTCTGGACCGGTAGACCTTCTTGTGTGACGCGAGTGCAACTGACGGACGAGGAATGGGAGTTCATCGAGCCGTACCTGCCGATCGGCGAGTACGGCCCGTACCCCGAGCGGCTCCGGCAGCAGTTCGAGGGGGTGATCTGGCGGTTCAAGACCGGCGGACAGTGGCGGGAGATGCCGCAGGAGTTCGGTGCCTGGTCGACCGTCCACAACCGCTTCCGGCAATGGCGTGACGCCGGCGTCTTCGAGGCCCTGCTGGAGGGCCTGATCGCGGAAGCCGCGAAGCGGGGTGAGATCGATCTGTCCCTGGTCGGCATCAACTCCACCACCGCGCGCGCTCACCACGACGCAGCTGGGATGCGCCTGGGCGAGGATGTGCTCACCGCCCTGGAGAAGGCTGCCACCGAGGCGGAGAAAGCCAGGTCAAAAGGGGCAGCCTCGAAGAACAAGACGGACAGGACGCCGAGTTCGATCCCGGGCGGGAGGAACGACGACGCATCCGGCGTCGGCGAAAACTCCGGCTGAAGGCCGCCCTCCTGGGACGCTCCAGGGGCGGGCAGACCAGCAAGGTCCACCTCGCCGCCGACCGCAAGTGCCGCCCGCTGGCGTTCGTGCTGACCGCGGGCCAGGCCGCGGACAGTCCGCAGTTCATCCCGGTGCTCAAGAAGTTACGGGTCCGCGGCCCCGCCGGCCGCCCCCGCACCCGGCCGGACGCGGTCGCCGCCGACAAGGCCTACTCCTCCCGCGGCAACCGGGCCCACCTGCGCAGACGCGGCATCAAGGCAGTGATCCCGGAGAAGAAGGACCAGGCCGCAAACCGGAAGAAGAAGGGCTCCGCAGGCGGTCGACCCGTCAGCCACGACGCCGCCCTCTACAAGGAGAGGAACACCGTCGAGCGCCTGATCAACAAGCTCAAGGCCTGGCGGGGCATCGCCACCCGATACGACAAGACCCCGGACAGCTACCTCGCCGGCCTCCACCTACGAGCCTCGATGATCTGGATCAAAGACCTCACCCGGACCACCAACTGATCACGACTCGATACGCGCCCTAGGCGGCGCCAGCAACCTCGCCCGGTCCCCGTCCCCAGTCCATCAGCGACGGCAGTAGGGTCCGCCGTGTGAGCGAGTACCAGTACTACGAGTTCCAGGCCCTCGACCGGCCGCTCAGCCGCGAGGAGCAGGACCAGTTGCGGGCCGTCTCCAGCCGGGCCCGGATCACCGCCACCAGCTTCACCAACACCTACAACTGGGGTGATCTGAGCGGAAACCCGCGCCGCATGGTCGAGCGCTACTTCGACGCGCACCTGTACGTCACCAACTGGGGCACCCACCGGCTGATGCTCCGCCTGCCCAGGCAAGCCCTGGCCCCGCCCACGGTGAAGCCGTACTGCCTGGACCACCGCGTCGACGCCTGGACCACCCGCACCCACCTGCTGCTCGACCTCACCAGCGAGGACGAAGGCGGCGACTGGATCGAGGGCGCCGACGACTCACTGGCCGCCCTCATCGGCGTACGCGACGAACTCGCCACCGGCGACCTGCGCCCCCTCTACCTCGCGTGGCTCTCCGCGCTCGCCGCCTGGGAACTCGAAGACGACGAAGAAGAGGAGTACCAGTCCTGCCCCGAACCGCCTGTCCCGGCCGGCCTCGGCGAGCTGACCGCTCCGCAGCGCGCGCTCGCGGACTTCCTGCGTGTGGACGCCGATCTGCTGGCGGCCGCGGCGCAGGCCAGCCCGCCGAGCCCAAGGAAGTCGGCCAATCCCACGAAGAAGGAACTCGCGCCACTGATCGCCGCCCTACCGGAGCAGGAGAAAGACGCCCTGCTGCTGCGGCTCGCTCTCGGCCCCGAACCGCAGCTGCGTACCGAACTCCTGCACCGACTGCGCGGCACCGCCGCCCCCACTGCGATCCCCGGGCGCCGGTCCGCCGCCCACCTCCTGGACGCCGCCCACACCCTGCGCGCCGAACGCCGGCAGCACGCCGAACACGAACGAGCCGAAGCCCGCGCCCGGCACCTGACCGCCCTCGCACGCGAGGCCGAGTCCGCCTGGCAGCGTATCGAGGCGCACATCGCCACCAAGAAGAGCACCGCCTACGACCAGGCCGTCGCCCTCCTCGCGGAACTGCGCGACGCCTGCGCCCACACCGGACAGGACACGGCCTTCCACCAGCGCCTGACCCGCCTGCGCGCGGACAATCAGCGCCGCCCCGCCCTCATCCACCGCCTCGACCGCCACAGTCTCCGGTAACGCCCCGCATCCGGCCCGCGACCACAGTGCGACCACCAGCCCTCCAGCAACGCGAAAAGCCGCCCTCCCTGAGCGGGAGAACGGCCTCCGACCTGCATCAAAGCTGGTCGGGACGACAGGATTTGAACCTGCGACCCCTTGACCCCCAGGAGCCCCTGAGCGGCGTGCGACGGGTCGTTCTTCGAGGTCACGGTCAAGCGTACTCGGCCGGGTAAAGGAGTCTGCGTGTCCTGGCCTCGCCGGGCATCCGCGGCGTCTCCGCGCAAGCGCCGCGACACCGCAGAGGGCACCAGGCCCCTTGAGGACCTGAGCACCTCCGCGAACGCCTTCACCACTGCGGACGGTGGATCCGAACTCGCCGAAGCGGGACTCCCCGACCAGAGCGTGCAGGGCCCACCCCCGCGAACATGGCACGAGATCTTGTACGGCCACCGATCTATGCGCGAGTCGATCCGGCGCACCTCGGCCATGTCACTGGAGGTGGCGAAACCAGTGAGTCCGTCGACGGCGACGTCGCGCCCACCCCGCGTCTACTACTCCCTCCCTGCCTGCCTGGCACTCCCGATCAGGGCGCCGCCCTGCGGCGCGTCCGCGATCAGTCGGCGCGACCGATCGGGACACGCTCAGGAGACAGAGGCAACCTGACCTGCACGGACACATGGATCAGCGCCCATAACTGCACGTCACACCCCGAGCGATACCCAGCGCCTGAGGATAGGAGTATTCTTTGGTACCAGGAGGTAGATCGTGAACATCACGGATGAGAAGCGGCGCAGGGCAGCCCGGACGACGGCGCCCCTGAAGGTTGATGCGGCCATAGACGAGCTGATCGCCGACGGTGCGCACTTCCTCGGCATGACAAAGAAGGACCTCGTCGCCGAAGCCGTGCGCGTCTACCTGGAGATCCGCCGCGAAGAAGTCCGGGCGAACATGCTCGAGAAGATGCGCAGGCTCGACGGAGGGCTGGAATCGAGCGTCTCGCTGCTGACCGGGCTGTCGCCCGAGCGAATCAAGGAGCTCGGCGGAGTGGGCGAGGACGACTGATCCGTGCATCCCGCCCGCCCCACCCTCCGCACGCTGCGCGAGGACCTGAAGCTACCGCTCCCCACCGCCCGCCAGCCCCTCGACGAGATCGACCATCCCATCCTGGCCAAGGCCCGGGATCAGTTCGCTGAGGACGAGACCGGCCATGAGCGGATCCGGTCGATCGACACCGAGGTCCTGTTCAAGGTCAAGGTCCAGCGCTGGCGAGGCGCGGTCTGGACTGAGCAGGACCTGCCCTGGCTGGTCGCTGCCGGACAGCGCGAGGACGGCTCGGGAGACGACTTCTATGCCGCGCTCGAAGCCGACGCGAAGGCCGCTCGCGCCCGCTACAACAGCGAGCACTCCCGGCCGCTGCCCGGCAAGACTTACGTCGGTCACCTCCTGCCCACCCAGGACGACTACGACCGGTACCAGCTCGAAGCAGGCACCCGGCTCGTTCGCCGCCTGGCCTCCGTCATCAAAGATCTGACCCGCGGCTCGCTCCACGACGGGCACGAACACGCTGCTGACTTCCCCACTTTCCGCCTCGGCATCCTGGTCCGCGCCGACGACGGCCACGAAACCTACGCAGCCGTACGCATCACCGGCTCCGTCCCCGACGACCTCGCCGCCGTCATCCTGCGACACGTTCCCGGCTGCGACCCCAAGCATGGTTCCCCGAGTACGCCCTGCCCAGCCGCCCGCTCCTCCCCGCCGAACAGGCCTGGTCCACCCTCATGGACCCCAAAACGGCGGCCGAACTCCTCGACGAAAACTGAGCTTCCTCAGGCACGGGTTGCCGCATACTTCGGCATTCTTGCCGTCATCGGCCACGCCGCCCTGCCGTCTTTGGCTACGGCATCGTAAGCGTCTGTTGGCTCTTCGCCCAGCCCGATCCGGGCCGGGTCGAAGTCGGTCGCCGAGTCGATGCCGAGCCACTCCAGCGCTCTCGTGTTCCTCCTGCGACGGGCCGGCGAGGATCTCCTTGAGGTCCGCATAGCCCCAGGCGCCGCCGCAGTCCTCCGGCGGGCAGACGCCTGCACCGGCCAGCACACGGGATAGATCCAGTTCACCTCGGCGTGACGACGTCTGACCAGGTCGCGGTGCCAGCACACAATGGTGTCGGGGTGAACCAGCAGAGGCAGGCGCGCGTTCAGGTCGAGCTGATCACGGTGCAGGAACCCGATCTCCTCGAACCCGAAGCGCACCTGTCCCTGCCTCAGCCGCCGATCACCGCTACTGCCTGCAGATTCGGGTCTGACCGCGCCCCGGAGCCGGGGGCTCACCTGGCGGACGCCCCTGCGGTCGGCCGTCTCCGGTCTCTGCGGGCAATAGGATCGGGCCGAGGGTGGCACACCGGGCGGCGGGAGAGCACGCGTGGCGGGGAATCCGAGGGAACGGCTGGCCGAGTTGCTCGGCGGGGTGAGGCCGGCGGGGGCCTTCAGCGCCCGGCTTGAGGCCCCTGCGCACGGTCTCGGGCTCGAGGTGGCCGGCGTCGGGCCGGTGAGTCTTCCGCTGCGCGCGCCCCAGGCAAAGAAGCTGATCGCGGTGGCGCGCCCGGCGTTGTTCGGTCGGGGCGAGGAGACACTGAGCGACACCGGCGTCCGCGACACCTGGCAGATCTCGCCGGACCAGATCACTTTGGCCGGCCCCTCCTGGCCGGCGCTGCTGAGTGGCGCGCTGGAGCATTTCCGGGACGCGCTCGGGCTCCCGGTGACGGCCCGGCTGCAGGCCGAGCCGCACGCGCTGCTGGTGTACGGCAAGGGCCAGTTCTTCCTCCCCCATCAGGATTCGGAGAAGGACGACGCCATGGTGGGCACGCTGGTGCTCTGTCTGCCCTCGGCGCACACCGGCGGAGAACTGGTCATCGAGCATGCCGGGCAGCGCAGCACCTACCGCGCCTCGAAGACGGAGCTGACCCTCGTCGCCTTCTACGCCGACTGCCGGCACGAGGTCACCCCGGTCCGGTCCGGGTACCGGGTGGCCCTCACCTTCAACCTGCTCGCCGAGCCCGGTGCTTCGGCGCGGGACACCGGTCCGCTCACCGAGCTGGCGCACTGCCTGGACCAGCACTTCAGCACCCCCGCCAGGCCGCGCTATGCGATGCGGGACCTCGACCCGCCGAACCGGCTGGTGTATCTGCTCGACCACGAGTACACCCAGCGGGGCCTGAGCTGGGAGCGGCTCAAGGGCGCCGACGCCGAGCGCGCCGCGCTGCTGCGCGCCGCCGCCGGGCAGGCCGGCTGCGAATCGGTGCTCGCCCTTGCCGAGGTCAAGCAGACCTGGGACGCCTACCCCGCCGGTGACGTCCCCTGGGACGACTGCTACGGATACGACGAAGACGACGAGTACGAGGGCGAGGACGACAGCCCCGCGACCGACGACGACTACGTCGTCCAGGACCTGATCGACGACGAGGTCACCCTCGACTGGTGGACCGGCCCGGACGGCACCGGCGGCGAGCCGATCTCGTTGTACGTCCACGACTACGAGGCCTGTGCCAGCACCCCGAGCGCGGACCTCACGCCCTATGAGTCCCAGTACGAGGGCTACATGGGCAACTACGGCAACACGCTGGACCGGTGGTACAGGAGGGCCGCGGTCGTCGTGTGGCCGCGCGAGCGCGCGTTCGCGGCGCGCGGCGAGGCCGGATCGCGGTGGGCCCTGGAGGAACTGCAGGGCCGCATCGAGCAAGGAGACCTGGACGGCGCCCGCACCGCGGCCGAATCCCTCGCCCCGTTCTGGAAGCACACCGATACCCAACCCGAACTGCTGGAGGGCGCGTTGCACGTGGCCGAGGGCCTGGGTGTGGCCGAGACCGCGGCGATGCTGCTGGAGCCGTTCGGGGTGAACGCGCTGGGACCGCAGCACGCCCATGGGCTGGCCGCCGTGGCCGAGCGGTACGGCACCGTGTGGCTGGGCCAGGTGATCGGCGGCTGGTTCGGCCCGCGGTACCGCTACGAGGCACACCGGTACGAGTGGACCGAGAGGCTGCCGGACCTGTGCACAGTGCTGCGCTCCTTGGGCCCGGCGAGGACAGCGGCAGCGCGGCTGCTGTCCACCGGGGCCTGGAGCGCGGTGGACGAAGACCTGCGGCAGTGCACCACGACCGGGCCGGCCGAGATCCGCCGCCCCCGACTGGAGCAGCTGGGCCTGCCGCTGCAACACCTCCTGCAGGCGGCCGACCAGGAACAGCGGACTGAGATCCTGGCCGTGCTGCGCGCCCAGGCGGACACGGTGCTGGAATGCCTGATGCCGATGCTGCGCCGCTCGGCGCAGGCGCTGCCGACGGACACCCGGCGCGCGGCGGGGCTCGACACGATCGCACGCGACTGCACGGACCGGCTCCGCGCGATCGTCGCACGACAACCGCGTGCCGCCGACGACTGGTCGATCGCCTGGACCGGCTGCGGCTGCGACCTGTGCGCCACCCTGGAGACGTTTCTCGCCTCCCGCTCGCGGCGTGTCCTCGAATGGCCGCTGGCCAAGGACGGACGCCGGCACGTACACACCAGGATCGACTCGGCCGGTCTCCCGGTGCTGCACCAGACCAGACGGCAGGGACGCCCGTACACCCTCGTACTGACCAAGACCGAGCAGCTGTTCACCCGCGAGCAGACCGGCCGCCGCCAGGCCGAAGCCGACCTGACCTGGCTGACCTCGACCTGGAACACCCTCCCCGCCGGGCCGCGTTGAGCCCGTGGGACCTTGTCGGCGCAGGCGATGAACCGTCAGCCATGATCTTGAGCCGGGATAGGCACCGCGGGTGCCCGGCCGGCGACGGAAAACGGCGATGGTGGTGACGCAGCGCACCGCCAGACACCAGCTGCGTCGTACGGCGCGGGGTGCCCACTCAGCCGAGGCCGGCCTTGTCCAGGCGGGCCAGGAAGCCGGTCTTGCGGCGGTGTTCGGCACGCAGGCCGTGCAGGTAGTCGGTGAATTCCGGCTCGGTGCCGAGCGCACGGTGGACGTCGCGCAGGGTCTTCAGGTGGCGGACGGCGTACTGGTAGCGGTACTTGTTGCCACTCTCCCCGAGATAGAGGTCGATCAGTCTCCGGTACGGGACGACAGTGTCGGCCGGATGGACAGGCCGCCGCTCGGCGAGGAGGTCTTGCAGGACGTACGTCGACAGGGCGTCGAGATGCGCTGTCGCTGTCTGCCATGCCTCTTCGGCCAGGCCCTCCGCGCGCAGGCACGCGATCAGTTCGGTGACATGGGCGGGGTTCTCGGGCAGCCGGGCGCGCAGCAGGTCCAGGGCCCAGGTGACCGCCTGCGGGCTGTCGGCCTCCCGGGCCGTCGCGGCCAGCGCGACGAACGCGGAGGCGAGCGGGGTGCGGGCGAAGACATCCCGGCGCACCGACACGGCTTCCTCTCCCTTTCCGCCGGCGATGAGGAGTGCGACGAGCTCGTTCGTGAGTTGGGGCTTGAACGGGCTGGCGGGGTGGGCCTCCAGCCCGCCGCGTGCCCAGTCGGTGGCCTCCGCCTCCCGGCCTGCGGCCCGGAGCGCGCGGACGATCTTGACGTACTGATCGGGTCCGGTCAATGAACGGGCGAGTACCTCGACGTAGTGGTCGGTGTCGCCGGAGATCTCCGCGAGCTGTTCCCGCAGATACCGCACGCCGAAGGCGGTGCCCCATTCGTCTGCCTGCTCGGGATCGCCGGCGCGCTCCTCGACCAGGTCGGTCAGATGCCGCAGGCCCCGCTCGCCCAGGGCGGGGGCGAAGTCTGCCAGGGAGATATCGGGCCAGCCGGGGCCGTCGAACACCGTGGTGGCGATCCAGTTCGCCAAGGCGCGGGGATCCTTGGGCGGGGCTGCCGCCAGCGCCTGGGCGTAACGGGCAGTCAGCGCGCGCAGGGCGTCCCCGCAGCTACCGGAGGAGTCGTCCAGGTACATCAGGGCCCGGGTGACCCGGTCCACCGCCGTGCGCAACCGACGGGCCGCCTCGGCCGCATTCCCGGTCTCCAGCAGGCGTCCGGCCGCTTCGTCGACGGCCCACGCGGTGGCCACGTACTCGCGATGCCCGGCGTACGGACCGCGTCGCCGGTCTCGCCGCAACCCGTCGACCAGCTGCTGAAGGGAGGTCTCCTCGCTCATGGCTCCATCTCAGCACGCCGCGGAGCGCGGATAGGGTTGCGGGTCGTGAGCGAGTACCAGTACTACGAGTTCCTGGCCGTCGACCGACCTCTGGATCCTGCACAGTTGGAGCAGGTCCGGTCCCTGTCCACCCGGGCCACCGTCTCCCCGACCCGCTTCGTCAACGAGTACCACTGGGGCGACTTCCGCGGGGACACCACCAAACTGGTCGAGCAGCTCTACGACGCCCACCTGTACTACGCGAACTGGGGCAGCCGCCGCCTCATCCTCCGTCTGCCTGCCAACGTGCTCCCGGTGAAGACGGCCGCCGCCTACGCCATGGAGGAGGCCCTCACCGTGTGGACCCGCTCCGGCCACACCCTGCTCGACTTCTCCCTGGACAGTGAGGACGGCGGGGAATGGGACTTCGAGACCTCTCTCGAGCTGTCCTCCATGATCGGCCTGCGCGCCGAACTCGCCGCCGGTGACCTGCGCCCCCTCTACCTCGCCTGGCTGGCCGCCCTCACCGTCTGGGAACTGGCCGAGGACGACGAGGAGGAGTATGCCCGCGAGATGGAACCGCCGGTCCCCGCCGGCCTGACCGAACTCACCGGCCCGCAGCGCGCCCTGGCCGACTTCCTGAAAGTGGACCCCGATCTGCTGACCGCCGCAGCCCAGGCGAGCGAGCCCGCCCCCGCACCGGGCCCGGACCGGCGCGAACTCGCGGCGTTCATCGCATCTCTGCCCGCGAAGGAGAAGGACGACCTGCTCCTGCAAGCCGTCCTGGGCAGCAGCCCTCAGCCGGGACCAGAGCTACTGGCCCGCTACCGCTCCACTGCCACCTCCGCCACCGCCGCCCCGCCCACATCGCGCCGCAGCGCCGCCGAACTCCTCGACGCGGCCTACCACTGCCGCACCGAACGCACCCGGCGCGAGTAGGAGACCCACCGCAAGGCCGTAGAGGAACACGCCCGCGCCGCAGCCCAGGCCCACCAGCGCACCTGGGCGGCCGACCGGACACGGCTCGGCCCCTCGCCCGCGGGCCGGGCAGGATGAGGTCATGCGTCATACCACGGCCGTTCGCCGTCTCCGTACGATCACCGACGCCTGCGACCGTGCCCGGCGACTGCCCGGCGGCGGTGCTCTTCTCGCCGCGCATGCCTTCGGCCCCATCCTGGACGGGACGGGAGACATCCCGGTGGTGCACGTCGCCCTCGTTGTCGACCTGCCTGCCGAGGAGCTGCCCTGGGGCGTCGAGCCTCCCGAGTGCACCACGCTGGCGAACCTCCTCGACCTTTGCAAGGCGCCGGTCGTGCGGCGCTGGCGGCCTGCGGCCTGGCCGGTGTGGAACCACGCGATTCGTCGTCTGCTGCGCATCTGGTCCCCCACCGGACCCGATACCCGTGCGCTGGACGCGCTTGCCGCGGGCCAGGCCAGCCCGCTGCGGCTGGCCGCCCCTCAGCCGGCAGAGGAGGCCGAGCAGCGGCGCGTCGAAACGGCCGCCTCCCTCCGCCACCTGCGCCGGGTACACGACCGCTACTGGGACGACGAGCCGTGGCGGCGCGCCCATCGAGGCTCCGGCCGGTTTCCGGAGGACTCGCTGTGGGGGCGGTCGACGGCTACCTCGAACTGCTCGACGCGGCAGCCGAGGAGCCGCCCCACAAGTAGCCGTGGGTACGGCGCCACCCGGACGCCGACGCCGCCCAAAGGGGTCGCTGCTGCTCAGCGATGGCGAGACGCGTGATGTGACGGCGGAGTGATGGCGTCCGCCCATGAGACGCCATGATCCGCCAGCTTCTAACCCGCGGGATGACCACGTCACCGTGGAGTCAACACACTTCCCCACCGAAGGTGAAGGTGAGCACCATGGCTTCTCGCTCCCCCGAGCGAGGTCGTCTCTACCGGCGGTGCGGCTGCCGCCGACCCAACGGCAGGCAGTTCGGCGCCAGCTGCCCGAAGCTCAAGGGCCGTTCCCGGCACGGCTCGTGGCCTTCGCCGTCGACCTGCCGTCCGCCGACGGCAGACGCAAGCCCCACTGCCGCAGTGGCTTTCCCACCCGCAAGGCCGCCCTCGCAGCCCTGGAACACGCCCTGACCTGCGAGCGCACCGGACTGCCTTGCGACGAGCATCTCACCCTCGCCGCCTACCTGACCGACTGGCTACGCACAAAGGAGGAGACGCTCAAGCCCACCACGTTCGTCCGCTACCGCGACTACGTCCGCGCCGACCTCATCCCGTCCTTCGGACGCCTCGCCCTTCAGGATCTGCGGCCGCGGCACATCACCGCCTGGCAGGAGGCCGAGCTCGCCCGCAGCCGGGGGCGCACCACCGTCTACCGGATCGGCGCCACGCTCTCCAGCGCCCTCGGCTCCGCCGTGCGCGCCCGGCTGATCGCGGACAGCCCGTGCCGGCACGCGATGACGCCCCGGCCCGCGGCACAGGAACGGATCTGTTGGAACCCCACCCAGGCGGCTGCGTTCCTGCGGCACAACCACACCCGCTACGGCGACCAGCTGGCCGACCTGTTCGAGCTGCTGCTGGGTACCGGGATGCGCCGCGGCGAGGACCTCGGCCTGCACTGGACTGACGTCCATCTGCCCGAGAGGACCCTGCTGGTGCGGTGGAACCTCACGGCCGTCAACAACAACCGGCTCTACCTCAGCCACCCGAAAACCAAGGCGAGCCGGAACTGGGTGAGCCTGTCCCCGCGCGTCGCCGCCGCCCTGAATCGTCAGGCCACCCTGGCCCGGGCCGGCCAGCCCCCGGGCACTCCTCTGGCGGGCCTGGTGTTCTGCCAGCCGGACGACTCCCCGCTGCGCCCGCAGGGCGTCCTGACCGAGCTGCGCCGACGCTCTGAGCAGATCGGCCTGCCCCGGCTCGGCGTCCACGATCTACGCCACACCGCCGCCACCATCATGATCAGCTCACGGGTTCTCCTGGCCGTGGTCTCCAAGACACTGCGCCATTCAACACTGTCCACCACGGTGAACCTCTACGGCCACCTGCTGCCCCACGCCGCCCGCGACGCCGTCACCGCCATCGACAAGGCCCTGACCCGCGCCGACCGCAAGCACCACCACCAGAGCGGTCCGGCGTCAGAAGACCGGGCAGCTTGATACCGGTCGCCGGAAGTCGTCGACTGCCATCACGCCGCCATCACGTGTCACACGAACGCATCCAGCGGGCCTGCCGTTGTCGGCAGACCCGCTGGTGAGCACCGTCGGGACGACAGGATTTGAACCTGCGACCCCTTGACCCCCAGTCAAGTGCGCTACCAAGCTGCGCCACGTCCCGATGCCCGTACCCGCGGCGGCCGCGTGAACGTGCAGGTAAACCCTACCTCATGCACGTGACAGCCCCGGGACGGCACGGATCGGGCGTGCCACCGCCCGCGTGGGCGTCAGCCTCGCGTGGCGGGTGTGGCGGGCTGCGGTGCGGTGTCCGGTGCGTTGTCGGCCGAGCGGGCCGGGACGGCCGGGCGGCCGGGGCGGCGGGCGGGGACGAGGAGTGCGGCGAGGGCCGCGGCGAGGCAGAGCACGGCCAGCAGGGCGAAGCCGTGCGTGTAGCCGGAGTCGTAGGGCAGGCCCGAGGGCTGGAGGCGGCCGGTGACCAGGACGCTGGTCACCGCGGCGCCGATGGATCCGCCGATGGTGCGGATGTTGGCGTTCATACCGGTGGCCGCACCGGTCTGCGCCGCCGGGACGCTGCCCACGATCAGGTTGGCCATGGCGGCGAAGGCGAGCCCGATGCCGAGGCCGAACACGCCTGCCACGAAGGCGACTTGCCAGGGCCGGTCGTGCCACAGGGCGAGGAAGCCGCAGGCGACGGCGCCGAGCGCGGCGCCGGTGATGAGGAGCGTCTTGGCGCCCAGCACCGGCTCCAGCCGGCCGCTCAGCACGCCCGAGAGGAACATCGCGACCAGCATCGGCAGCATGAGCAGCCCGGCCTCGGTGACGCTCGCACCGAAGCCGTACCCCGCGGAGGCGGGCGTCTGCACGAACCCGGGGAGGAAGGACCAGATCGCGTACATGCCCGCGCCGAACAGCAGCGCGGCGGTGTTGGTGGTCCACACCGCGGGCAGCCGCATGACCCGCAGGTCGATCAGCGGGGTGCGGGAGCGGGCCTCGGCCAGCAGCCACAGCGCGAACAGGGCGACGGCAACGGCGAACAGGCCGATGACGCGGGCCGAGCCCCAGCCCCACTGGCCCGCCTGACTGAGCGGCAGCAGCAACGCCACCAGCCAGGCCGACAGCAGCGCGGCGCCGAGCCAACCGACGTTCCCTTCGGCCCGGTTGGGCGATTCGGGTACGTACCGCAGGGCGATGAGCGTGGTGAGCGCGACGATCGCGACGGGGATCCAGAACAGCCAGCGGTAGTCGAGTGCGGAGACGATCGGTCCGGCCGCGACGATGCCGACGCCACCGCCCGCGGCGATCACCGCGGACAGGTTGCTGATGCTGCCGCTGACCTGCGCCGGGGCGAACTCGTCCCGGATGATGCCGAAGGAGAGCGGGAACAGGGCTCCCCCGACGCCCTGGACGACGCGGGCGACGATCAGCACGCCGATGCTCGGCGCGAGCGCGGCGAGCAGACAGCCGGCCAGCACCGTCAGCAGGACGGCGACGAGGGTGCGCTTCTTGCCGATCAGGTCGCCGACGCGGCCGAGGATCGGAGTGAACACCGAGGCCGACAGCAGATAGGCCGTCATCACCCAGGTCGCGGTGGACTGCGAGGTGTGCAGGGTGTGCTGGACCGTCGGCAGGGCGGGCGCGATCAGGGACTGGAGCATGGCGAAGACGCCGGCACCGGTCGCGAGGACCGCGAAGGTGAGACGGGTGGACTTGCGGGGCATGAAAGGCCTCTCCGGACAGGACAGGTGCGGCCGAGGTCATCCGGCGCGGACGTACGGACGGGCGCGCTGCGGGGCAGCGTCGGGCACGCCGATGGCCGCGGGGAGCGGTCGCGGAGGGGTGTGGCGTATGGGACGGGCGGTGCACTCGGGTGCAGGGCCCGTGGCAGGGTCGATACGGGGTGTCGTCGCGCCGTGGACGCGTGCGGCCGCACGCGTCCACGGCGCAGACATCCGCACTGCTAAAGTGGAGGCACCCCTCCACTGTAGCGGAGGCTTACCTCCGGTTCAATCCCGTCCGCCCTAGGGAGGCAGCAATGACGGCCCAGACGTTTCCCGTGAGCGAGATCGTGGCGTCCCGGCGGCCGCACCGGAAGGACGCCGCCCGCAACTACGACGCCCTGCTGGCCGCCGCGCGCGAGGCGTTCGCCGAGCACGGCGCGGACGCCTCCCTGGAGGACATCGCCCGTCGCGCGGGCGTCGGTATCGGCACGCTCTACCGGAACTTCCCGACCCGTCGGCATCTGTTCGAGAGCGTGTACGCGGGCGAGGTGAACGACCTGTGCCAGGTCGCCCGGGAGGTCGCGGACCAGGAACCGTGGGAGGCGCTCACGGCCTGGCTGCACCGGTTCACCGGCTACATGGTGACCAAGCGGGCGGTCCGCGAGGCGCTCAACGACGAGTCGGACATCTTCCTGGCCTGCCGGGAGTCGATGTACGCGGCCGGCACCCCGCTGTTCGAGCGGGCGCAGCAGGCCGGGGTGGCGCGCACGGACATGGACTTCGGCGACCTGGTGCGCATGGTCGCGGGCATCACCTCGACGAACTTCGTCGACGACGCCCAGCGCGACCGCGTCCTGTCCGTCGCGCTGGACGGCGTGCGCGCCGCGCGCTGAGCCCTCCAGCTGGTAGCGGCCGCCCAGGCGGAGCTCGCCGGTGACCGACAGGAACCAGCGCGGCAGGCGCTCGGGGTTGGTGCAGGCGTCCCAGACGTCGTCGAGGGGCGCGTCGTACGACTGGCCGGTGGTCACCACGCGAGCCTCGCCGGCCTTGAACACGCGCTTGCCGACCTGCCGGCGTACGGAGTTGATCTGATAGGTGACGCCGATCATGAGGTGCTCCTCGGTGGGTCGGCGGCGCCGCGGAGTCGCCGCTCGCGTTTGCCGCGGGCCTGCTCCGTGGCCAGCGCGTCCAGGTGAGGTGTCCTGAAGCGGCGGAACCGGTCGAGCCAGGCGTCGATGTCCTTGAGGGGTTCGGAATTCAGGCCACGGCCGATGCTTGGTCGCTGGCGGTCGGGAGTGTGACATCGCCAAGCGCGCCGTAAGAGTTCCGTCATCTCCAGAGCGTCGCGGTCCTGCCGTGCGCACCTCTTGAATGGATCTCCCGGAGAACGGAACGGCAGGAGACGCGATGGGACGTATGGGCAAGGTGGTCGTGGTGGCACTTGGGCCGGCCGTGGCGCTGGTCGGTGCCGGGCTGTACTGGTTCCAGCCGTGGAAGCTGTGGCAGGACGAGACCGTGCAGGAGGCGCTGCCCGCGGCGACCGGGGCACCGGCGCCCACGCCGAGCACCCCGGCATCGCCGGAACCGGCGGGCCCGGTGACCGTGGCGCGCGGCGAGCTGATCAGTCACGAGCACGCCACGTCCGGCACCGTGGCTCTGCTGCGGCTCGCCGACGGCTCCCACGTGCTGCGCCTGGAGGGCCTCGACACCAGCAACGGCCCTGATCTGCGGGTGTGGCTGACGGATGCGCCGGTGAAGGAGGGCCGGGCGGGCTGGCATGTGTTCGACGACGGGAAGTACGAGAGCCTGGGGCGCCTCAAGGGCAACAAAGGCGACCAGAACTACTCCGTACCTGCTGACGTCGACCCGGCCGCGTTCACCAGCGTGAGCATCTGGTGCGACCGGTTCGATGTGTCCTTCGGTGCGGCGGAGCTGGCACGCGCCTGAGGAGCTCGGCCCGTCGGCTACGACCGGTCGTCCCAGGCCGGTGACCCGCCCGGGTGGTCGGGGCGCCCAGGTCCGGCAACTGAGCGCTCCGGCCCGGTGGTTCTCCGAAGCCGCCGGGCCCTATGGCTGCGCCCGGTACAGCGAGCTCACCAGTTCGATCACGGCCTGCGTCGCCGGGTGCGGTTCGTCGCGCCACCAGGCGAGCCGTACGGCCACCGGTTCGGCGTCCCGCACGGGCCGGTAGACGACGCCGGGCCGACGGTACTGGTGGGCGGTGGACTCGGCGGTCATGCCGATGCAGCGGCCGGTGGCGATCACGGTGAGCCAGTCGTCGACGTCGTGGGTCTCCTCGGCGGCCGGGCGGGACTCCGGGGGCCACAACTCCGGGGTCGTGGTACCGGTGCGGCGGTCGACGACGAGGGTACGTCCGCCGAGGTCGGCGAGCCGGACCGAGCGGCGGCGGGCCAGCGGGTCGTCGGCGGCCAGGGCGCACTGCCGCCGTTCGAGGCCCACGACGGCGGAGTCGAAGCGCCGGTCGTCCACGGGGCGGCGCACCACCGCGAGGTCGCACATCCCCTCCAGCAGCCCGGCCGTGGGCGAGTTGGCCCGCACCAGGTGCAGGTCGGTCTCCGGGTGGGTCTCGCCCCAGCGGCGCTGGAAGGGCAGGGTGTGCCGACCGAGTGCCGCCCAGGCGTACCCGAGCCGCAGATGGACATGGCCGGAGGTGGCCTCCCGGATCAGGCCGTCCACCTCCCCGAGGACGCGCCGGGCATGCGCGACCACCCGCAGCCCGGTCGCCGTCGGCGTCACCTCGCGGGAAGTGCGCCTCAACAGTCGTACGCCGAGGGCGCGTTCCAGCGACGCCAGCGTCCGGGACACGGCCGCCTGGGAGACGCCGAGGGCGATCGCCGCGTCGGTGAAGGTGCCCTCGTCGACGATCGCCACCAGGCAGCGCAGTTGCCGCAGCTCCACATCCATGACTCCAGCGTATGGATGGATCGGCGCATTCATTTCGCGCAGGGGTCGTCGTGACGGACCATCGGGCGCATGCGAACGGCTCCCGCACGCCCGGTTCCCGCAGTGCACCCCGGCGACCGGCCGGTCCGCCGGCCACTGGCCGGTGTGGTCACCATGGCCGGCAGTGGTCTGTCCAACCAGGTCGGTGCCGCCATCGGGGCGCTGGCCTTCCCCGTCCTCGGGCCCGTCGGTGTCGTGGCGGTGCGTCAGTACGTCGCCGCCGTCGTGCTGCTGGCGGTCGGCAGGCCACGCATGCGGGAGTTCACCTGGCGGCAGTGGTGGCCGGTCCTGCTGCTGGCCTTGGTGTTCGGCACGATGAACCTGAGCCTGTACACGGCTGTCGACCGGATCGGCCTCGGCCTTGCGGTGACGCTCGAGTTCCTGGGGCCGTTGAGCATCGCCCTGGCCGCCGCGCGGCGCCGGGTGGACGCCTGCTGCGCGGTGCTCGCCGCGGCCGGCGTCGTCACCCTGATGCGGCCGCAGCCCTCCGCCGACTATCTCGGCATGGGCCTCGGCCTGCTGGCCGCCGTCTGCTGGGCGTCGTACATCCTGCTCAACCGGACCGTCGGCCGGCGCATCCCGGGCGCGCAGGGATCGGCCACCGCCGCCGGGATCTCCGCGTTGATGTTCCTGCCGGTCGGTCTCCTCATCGCAGTCCACCGCCCGCCCACCGTGGAGGCGCTCGCGTGCGCCGCAGCGGCGGGTGTCCTCTCCTCGGCCGTGCCCTACTTGGCGGACCTGCTCACCCTGCGCCATGTGCCGGCCCAGACGTTCGGGCTCTTCATGAGCATCAACCCGGTCCTCGCCGCCGCGGTCGGCTGGGTCGTCCTGGGCCAGCGGCTGGGGCCCTTGGAGTGGGCCGCCATCGGGGCGGTGGTCGCCGCGAACGCGGTCAGCATCGCGACGCGGCGCGGTTGACCCGAGTACGGCAACTCACCACACTCCCGGGAGCGCGCCCGACCATGGGGCGGCGCCGGAGACGCTGCGTAAGGTCTACGCCGTCACCCTCGGACACCGGCCGTGGTGCCGCGGATCTCCAGCGTCGGCGTGGCGAGGTGCACGCTGCCCTGCCCTCCGCGTCCTTCGAAGCGGTCGAGCAGACAGCGGGCGGCGCGGCGTCCGACCTCGTGGCCGGCGTTGTCGACGGTGGTGAGCCACAGGTGCCGCAGCCGGGAGATGCTCGTGTTGTCGTAGCCGGTGACCGACAGGTCCTGCGGCACCCGCAGGCCCAGCGCCTCGGCCGCCGACAGGGCGCCGACGGCGGCGATGTCGTTGACGGCGAGGACGGCGGTGGGCCAGTCCGGGCGGCCGAGCAGCCGGACGGCGGCACGGTGGCCGCCCTCCTCCGTCATGTCGCAGGCTTCGACGAGCGCGCCGCCCGCGAGAGCGTGCTCCCGCATCGTCGCTTCGAAGCTGCGGCGCCGCAGCTCGCCGACCGCGCCGTAGCCCGCGATGTGCGCGATGCGGCGGTGGCCGAGCCCGATGAGGTGCTCGGTGACGAGCCGCGTGCCCCGCTCGTCGTCGCCGGCGACGACGTCGACGCCGGTCGGTACGGGTTCGCGGGCGCCGGCGACGACGAGCGGGATGCGGTCGGCGACCGTGCCGAGCGCCGCCGGGTCGGGCAGGGTGCCGACCACGATCAGGCCGTCGACCCGCAGGTCCAGGAAGGGGCCGGTGAGGTCGTGGCCCGTGCGGCGGTTGAGGCGGGCGTCGGCGAGCAGCATGTGCAGGCCGTTGTCGTGGAGGAGGGAGTTCAGGCCGTCGAGCAGGTCGACGAACCACGGGTTGCGCAGGTCGTTCAGGAGGACGCCGACCATGGGGGTCCCCCCGCTCGAGCGAAGCCGAGAGTGGGGGAGGGTGCGCTGCTCGCTGAGGCTGCGGGCGGCGGCGTTCGGCCGGTAACCCAGCTCGCGCACGGCCCGCAGCACGGCCTCCCGCTTCTCGGGCCGTACCTGGCCGGACCCGCGCAGCACCAGCGAGACCAGCGACTTGGAGACGCCGGCGTGCTCGGCCACGTCACGGATGGTCGGCGGTCGCATGGGATGGACCGTTCCATGCGACGCGCCGGGTTGTCAAAGGGGTTGACACCTTGCGGAAGACCCACTCAGGGTGACCTGGACAGGATGTGGACCGGTCCAAAGAAGGGCTGTCATGGTGGATGCGCTCGGTGTCGCCGTCGTCGGATTCGGCTGGATGGGGCGGGTGCACACCCAGGCGTACGCCCGCCTCCCCCACCACTACCCCCAACTGCCCCTCCGCCCGCACCTCGTGACCGTCGCCGAGGAGGTGCCCGGCCGCGCCGAGCAGGCCGCCGAGCAGTTCGGGTTCGCCTCTGCGACCCGCGACTGGCGCGAGGTGGCCGCCGACCCGCGCGTGCGAGCGGTCAGCATCACCGCGCCGAACTTCCTGCACCGCGAGATCGGCGTGGCGATGGCCGAGGCCGGCAAGCACATCTGGATCGAGAAGCCGGTCGGCCTGACCGCCGAGGACGCCCGCGCGGTCGCCGACGCGATCGCCAAGGCCGGCGTCCAGGGCGCGGTCGGCTTCAACTACCGCAACGCGCCCGCCGTGGAGGCCGCCCGGGAGCTGATCGCCACCGGCGAGATCGGCACGGTCACGCATGTCCGCATCCGGCTGTTCAGCGACTACGCGGCGCATCCCGAGGGCGCCCTGACCTGGCGGTACGAGCGGGAGCGCGGCGGCAGCGGAGTGCTGGGCGACCTGGCCTCGCACGGCGCGGACCTGGCCCGTTTCCTGCTCGGCGACATTGCGTCGCTCACCGCCGACACGGCGGTCTTCGTCCCGGAGCGGGCCCGTCCCACCGGCGCCACCGCGGGCCACTCCCGTGCCGCGGGCGGCGAGCTCGGCCCGGTCGAGAACGAGGACTACGTCAACTGTCTGCTCCGCTTCGCCTCCGGCGCCCGCGGTGTCCTGGAGGCCTGCCGGGTCTCGGTCGGCGAGCAGAACAACTACGGCTTCGAGGTGCACGGCACCAGGGGCGCGGTGTTCTGGGACTTCCGCCGCATGAACGAGCTGCGGATCAGCCGCGGCACCACCTACCAGGACCAGCCCGTCAGCACCGTGTACGTCGGTCCCGACCACGGTGAGTTCGCTGCCTTCCAGCCGGGCGCCGCCAACGCCATGGGCTACGACGACCTGAAGGTCATCGAGGCGTACCGCTTCCTGCGCTCGATCGCCGAGGGCACACCGCACGGCGCCACACTGTCGGACGCGGTGCACAGCGCGGCCGTACTGGACGCGATGGCGCGGTCCGCGGGGAGCGGCGCCTGGGTCGTTGTGGACGCGCAGGCGTGAGGGTGAGCGGTCAGCGCGCCTTGCGGGCCCGTCGGCCGATCGCGGTCTTGGCCGGGATCAGGACGAGCCACCACCACACGGCCGCGGACCCGATCAGCAGAGCCAGCGGGATGGTGAGGAGGAAGATCACCACCGTCGTGGCGCCGTCCAGGGCGTCCAGCGCGGTGCCCACCTTCGAAGGCTCCTCGCCGTGCAGCCAAGGGCGTCGAGCCAGGAGAACGACCAGCGCGAGGTGGGTGGCACCGAGTGCGGCGACCGCCGCCGCGTAGATGGCGACCGAGGCGGGTTCGTCACCGTAGTCGGAGATCAGCCTGGTGGGGAACGGCAGCAGTGCCGCAACGCCCAGGCCGAGCACGGCCAGTGCGACGACCTGTCCGTCGACCTGCCGGACGGCGCGGAAGATCCTGCGGTGGTCGCGCCAGAAGCTGCCGAGCACCGCCACGCTGAGCGCGTAGGCCCCGAGGTCGGGGAGGAGCTCGCGCAGAGCCTCGTGGTACTGCGCGGAGTCGAGTCCCCGCGGCACGGTGAGATCCAGGACGAGCAGGGTGATGGCGATGGCGAACACGCCGTCGGCGAGGGCCACCAACCTCTCGGGCCCGCCGTCCGGGATGGATTTCCACATGCGCACGACGGTAGGGAGCCGGGGCCCGCCGAGCGGGGATACACGCCCGGGCCACGACCCCGAACGCCGCCGCGTGTCACACGGCCGTCGCCTGCGGTGGCATGTTGTAGGGTGTGACCACCTGGATCGCGGACGGCAGGGTCGGTCCGGCGGGCGGCAGGGCGCCCTGGGCGCGCATCACGATGTGGCAGGCCTCCCGCACGTCCTGGCGCAGGTCGTGGTGGAGTACGGCGGACAGACGGTGCTCGCGCAGCAGCCGGGTGTTGTCGTGGTCGAGGTCGTGCGCGACGAAGACGGCGCACTCTCGGCCGACGTCCTCGAAAGCCCGGAGGGTGGCGATGTTGCCGCCACCGATCGAGTAGACCGCGCGGATGTCCGGGTCGCGTTCCAGAGCGGCGCGCACCAGATCGTACTGCGTGGCGTCCAGGCCCTGGCCCTCGGCGATCTCGACGAGCGTGCGGTCGGGATGCCGGGCGCGCATGGCGGCGCGGAAGCCCATCTCGCGCTCCTCCTCGTTGCGGAAGAAGCCGCTGCTGAGGCTGGTGAGCACATGGGTGGGCCGGTCGCCGAGCCACTGCCCCATGAGGTACGCGGCTGTCGCGCCCGCCGCCCGGTTGTCGATGCCGACATAGCCGAGGCGTGCACTCGCGGGCAGGTCGGTGACCAGGGTGACGACCGGTATCCCGGCGGCCATCAGCCGGCCGACGGCGGCGGTGACCTCGGGAACGTCGGGCGCCTTGAGGATCACGCCCTGCGAGCCGCGCCGGGCGATGCGGTCCAGCGTCGCGACCAGCTCACCCACCGGCCCGGTCTCCCGGAAGTGGAAGCGAGAGCGCAGCACCGCCGGGTGCAGGGAGGGCAGTTCGGCCTCCAGGGCGGCGCGTACGGCGGTGGTGAACCGCTCCGGCGCCTGCATCACGATGTCCACCATGAAGGTGCGGCCGACGAGCCGGACCTGGGTGCGCTGCCGGTCCAGGTCGGCGATGGCCTGCCGGACCTCACGGGCGGTGCTCTCCCGCACCCCGCCACGCCCGTTGAGGACCCGGTCGACGGTGGCCTCGCTGAGGCCCGCCTGCCGTGCGATCTCCCGGATCGGGAAGGGATGGCCCATGCGATCGGCTCCTTGAGGGTTTTTTGATGGCCTGCTGCTGGTTGTTCGAGGGGTTTGTACTGACAAGAATGACAGCGCTGTGTCGCCGCTGTCAGCGAAAGGACGACGATGTCCGCCACCTCCTGGCTCTCCGGGCAAGACTGTGACCTCGACGCCTTCCGCACGCTGGTCGAGCGGAGGACCGAGGCCGCCGACTACCCTCACGCCGCGTCCGTGGAACAGAACGTCCTGGTGTACGACAGCGATCGGCCGGCCGGGAACCGCCGGGACCTCCAGGCCGAGCTGGTCCGCGCGCTCTTGGACGGACCCGGCATCGTGGTCTTCCGGCGGGCCTTCACGGACCTGGACGTCGTCGACCGGCTCACCGCCGTCTTCGACGCCCTGATCGCCGAGCAGCGTGCCTCGGGCGCGACAGCCGGTGACCACTTCGCCAGGCCGGGCGCCAACGACCGGGTGTGGAACGCGCTGGAGAAGGCGGCCCTGTTCGACCCCGAGACATTCGCCGACTACTACGCCAACGAGGTCCTGGCCCTCGTCTCCGCGGCCTGGCTCGGCCCGGGCTACCAGATCACCTCGCAGGTCAACGTGGTCAACCCGGGCGGCGCGGCCCAGACGGCACACCGTGACTACCACCTGGGCTTCCTCTCCGACGAGACGGCGGCCGCGTACCCGGCGCACGTCCACCGCCTCTCCCCCGTGCTCACCCTCCAGGGCGCGGTCGCGCACTGCGACATGCCGGTCGAGACCGGTCCCACGATGTACCTGCCGTACTCGCAGACGTACGAGCCGGGCTATCTGGCGTGGCGACTCCCCGAATTCCAGGCGTACTTCGAGGACCGTCACGTCCAGCTCCCGCTCGCCAAGGGCGACGCCGTCTTCTTCAACCCCGCGCTGTTCCACGGCGCCGGCACCAACCGCTCCGCTGACGTGCGGCGGACGGCCAATCTGCTCCAGGTGTCCTCCGCGTTCGGGCGCGCGATGGAGACCGTGGACCGTGAGGCGATCGTGAACGCCGTCTTCCCGGTGCTGCTGAAGCGCAGGGACGAGGGCGAGCGGTGGTTGGAGAACGTGATCGCGGCGAGCGCCGAGGGCTACCCCTTCCCCACCAACCTCGACAGCGACCCGCCGGTCGACGGTCTTGCCCCGCCCGCGCAGGCGGACGTCCTACGGCGGGCGCTGCGCGAGGCGTGGACACCCGAGGCGCTGCGGGACGAACTGCGGGCCGCCGCCGAACGGCGCGCGAGCTGAAAGGACCTCAAAACCATGGGACTTCTCGACGACAAGGTCGTCCTGGTCGGCGGTGGCAGTCAGGGCGTCGGCGCCGCGATCACGCGGGCCGCGGTCCGGGAGGGGGCGGTCGTGGCCGTCTCCGGCCGGCGTGCCGAGCCCGGTGAGGCGTTGGTGGAGGAGCTGGTCGCGGCCGGCGGCAAGGCCATGTTCGTACGGGCCGACCTGGCCGACCCGGAGCAGGCGAAGGCGTCCGTTGCGCAGGTCGTGGCCGCGTACGGCCGGATCGACTGCCTGGTCAACTCGGCCGGGCTGACCTCCCGGGGCACGCTGCTGGACACCACGCCGGAGCTGTTCGACGCGCACATCGCCATCAACCTCAAAGCACCGTTCTTCACCATGCAGGCCGCCGTCGCCGACATGGTGGCGCGCAAGGCACCCGGCACGATCGTCAACATCATCACCTCGTCCGCACACGGCGGACAGCCGTTCCTCGCGCCGTACGTCGCCGCCAAGGCCGGGCTCATCGGGCTGACCCGCAACGCCGCGCACGCGCACCGCTGGGACCGCATCCGGATCAACGGCCTGAACATCGGCTGGACCGCGACCGAGGGCGAGGACGCGACCCAGAAGACCTTCCACGGCGCCGGGGACGACTGGCGCGAACAGGCCGCCGCCCGGCTGCCGATGGGCAAGCTCGGCCAACCGGACGAGATCGCCGACTTCGTGGTCTTCCTGCTGTCGGACCGATCAGGCGTGGTCACCGGTTCGGTGATCGACTGGGACCAGAACGTACTCGGCGGCCTGGACTAATTGGAGTCCGTCCGGCGATTGAGGACAAGCCCGAAGGGCGATCGGGGTCCGGGGCGGAGCCCCGGCCACGGACGGCAACCACACACAAGGAAAGCAGCGGAGCGCATGCGCATCGGAATCCTCGGCCTCGGCCGTATCGGCGCCTTCCACGCCGAGACCCTCTCCGGACTCGACGCCGTCGAGTCGCTCGTCGTCGCCGATCCGTTCGCGGAAGCGGCCAAGGCCGCCGCCGAGCGGTTCGGGGCCGAGGTCGCGGACTCCCCCGAGGCCGTGCTGGCCGCCGGGATCGACGGCGTGGTCATCGCCGCCGCGACGGACGCCCACCCGGGGCTGATCCTCGCCGCTGTGGAGGCGGGTGTGCCCGTCTTCTGCGAAAAGCCCGTCGCCAAGACCATGACCGAGGGCGTCGAGGTCCTCAAGGCCGTCGAGGGCAATGACGTGCCCGTGCAGATCGGCTACAACCGGCGCTTCGACGCCGGGTTCGTCGCCGCCCGGGCCGCCGTGCAGGCCGGTGAGCTGGGCACGCTGCACACCGTACGGTCGACGACGCTGGACCCGGCGCCGCCGCCGGCCGCGTACATCGCCGCCTCCGGGGGCATCTTCCGCGACTGTTCCGTGCACGACTTCGACATCATCCGCTGGGTGACGGGTCGCGAGGTGAGCGAGGTGTACGCCGTCGGCGGCAACCGGGGCGCCGACTACATCAGGGAGGCGGGCGACGCCGACACCACCGGCGCGGTCCTCACCCTCGACGACGGCACGATCGCCGTGGTGTCCAACAGCCGTCACAACGGCCGGGGGCACGACGTGCGGATGGAGCTGCACGGCTTCCAGGACTCCATCGCCGTCGGGCTGGAGGACAAGCTGCCGCTGCGGTCGGTCGAGCCGGGCGTGACCTTCCCGGCGGGCACTCCGCACGACTTCTTCATGGACCGCTTCACTGCCGCCTACCGGGCCGAACTCACTGCGTTCACCGAGGTGGTGTCGGGTTCCCGCCCCTCGCCGTGCACGGTCGCGGACGCGCTGGAGGCGGGGTGGATCGCGGAGGCGTGCACGCTCTCCCTGAAGGAGCACCGGCCCGTGCGCATCGAGGAGGTCCGCACCGTCTGACTCAGTGGTGGAAGCACGGCCAGTCCGCCGCGCGTGCCGTCGGCCCCTGCGACAGACGGCCGACGGCGGTGCGCAGGTCGTCCACCAGCAGCGCGATCTTGTCGTACCCGGTGCCGTGCCGCACCAGGACGCGCTGGACGACGGTGTCCTCGCGGCCGGCGGCCAGCGGGTAGGCCGGGACCAGCCAGCCTCGACGGCGCAGCTGGTCGCTGACGTCGTACAGCGTGAAGGACGCCTCGGCGGGGTCGGTGAGGGTCCAGGTGACGGCCGGGAGGGCGTCCTGGCCGTCGTAGAGGACGGTGAAGGGGCCCATGCCGGCGAGTTGCTCGGCCAGCATCCCGGCGGTGGCGGCGCAGGCGCCGTGGATCTTGGTGTAGCCCTCGCGGCCCAGGCGCAGCAGGTTGTAGTACTGGGCGACGACCTCGCCGCCGGGGCGGGAGAAGTTCAGGGCGAAGGTGGGCATCTCACCGCCGAGGTAGGAGACGCGGAACACCAGGTCCTCGGGAAGCAGGTCGGCCGACCGCCACACCACCCAGCCCACGCCGAGCGGGGCCATGCCGTACTTGTGGCCGGAGACGTTGATGGAGGCGACCCGGGGCAGCCGGAAGTCCCACACCAGGCCGGGCTGGAGGAAGGGGGCGACGAAGCCGCCGCTTGCCGCGTCCACGTGCACGGGTACGTCGAGGCCGGTCTCGGCCTGGATGCGGTCGAGTTCGGCGGCGATCTCGGCGACCGGCTCGTAGACGCAGGTGTAGGTGACGCCGAGGTTCGCCACCACACCGATGGTGTTCTCGTCGACGTACTCGCGCAGTTGGTGGGCGCGCAGTCCCAACGCGTCCTGCTCCAGCGGGATCTGGCGCAGTTCGACGTCGAAGTAGCGGGCGAACTTCTCCCAGCACACCTGGACCGGCCCGGCGACCAGGTTGGGCCGGTCGGCGGGCCTGCCCTCGGCCCGTCGGCGCTCGCGCCAGCGCCACTTCAGCGCCAGTCCGCCGAGCATGCCGGCCTCACTGGAGCCGGTGGTGGAGCAGCCGATGGTCGTGACTCCGTCCGAGGCGTTCCACAGGTCGGCGAGCATATGGACGCAGCGGCTCTCGATCTCGGCGGTCTGCGGGTACTCGTCCTTGTCGATCATGTTCTTGCCGAGGCACTCGTCCATCAACGCGTGCACCTCCGGCTCCGCCCAGGTGGTGCAGAAGGTCGCGAGGTTCTGCGAGGCGTTGCCGTCCAGGCTCAGTTCGTCGTGGATCAGGGCCCGTACCGCGCGGGCGTCGGACACGGCGTCGGGCATGCGGTACTTCGGCAGCGCCCGCTCGCTGATGGGCAGCGCGTACACGTCGTCGAGGGGGCGGCTGGTCTCGTGCAGGGCCATGGAGTCAACCCCCGGATCGTACGGACGTCGCGAGGGGGGCCGGGGGCGGGGTACCCGAGCAGCACATGTGAGGGACAGCGACTCGCCCCCGGCCTCCCTCACTCCGCAATCTCGCACACCGGGCCCGGCCGCGCCTTCCGAGCGCACCCGGATGACGGGCTCGGGCCTCGATCGTGGGTATCAGGCACTCCCTCAGCGCGCCGCGGGCAGCACCCCGGTGGCCTCCAGTCGTGACGGGTCAGCCCGGAGGATGGCCTCCAGGGCGAGCTGCAGCGGTGGTCCCGGTTCGACGCCCAGTTCCTCTCTGAGCACCCTGCGGGCGTGGTGGTAGACGCCGAGGGCGTCGCCCTGCCGGCCCGCCCGGTACAGCGCGGCCATCAGCTGGCGGTAGAACGGCTCCCGCAGGGGATGCTGGACGAGGAGGCCCTTGAGTTCCTCGATCACTTCGTGATGGCGGCCGACCGCGAGAGCGGCGTCGACGGCGAGTTCGGTGCAGTTCAGCCGTTTCTCTTCCTGGACGGCCCTGAAGGATTCGATCGCCAGGGAGCTCGGCACTCCCTCCAGGACCGGACCGCGCCACAGGGACAGGGCCCGGCGGAGAAGTTCGCCGGCCGGCCGGAAATCGGCCGCTGAGTACCGTTCCCGGCCACGGGTGTAGAGCTGCTCGAATTCCTGGAAATCGGTCATGGCCTCACTCAGGTCGAGAATGTATCCGGACGACGTCGTGACGATCGGGGACGTTCCCCGAGGGCCGCAGAGGATTTTCCGCAACTGCGAGACGTACACGCGCAGGCTCGCGAAGGCACAGCGCGGCGGACCCTGCTCCCACAGTTCCGCCACGAGTTTCTCTCCGGGCACCGCCTCACCTGCCCTGACCAGGAGCAGGGTGAGCAGTTTGGTGAGTTTGGGCGCATCGGGCGTCAGATCGACGCCGCCGCGGGTGACCCGCAGCCGCCCGAGCAGCTCGTAGCGCAGTGGATGGTCGGCTTGTGCAGAGAACAGGGACACGGCAACCCCCCGAATGCGCGGAACGCATTCAACTAAAACCGGCTCCCCCGTCCGTCCCGAGGTCCTGGGACGCCTGTTACTCGAAAGTATCTTCTTTCTCGGGAAGCCTATGCCAGCTCGCCCACCGATGCCAGGCCCTACCCGTTACACACTTATTAATCCGAGCAAAACTGGCCCGGTTCGGTCATCCTCTGGTCGTAAACAAATGAGCCGCCGTTCAATCAAACAGCCCGGCCCGCGGGGAGCGGGCCGGGCTTGTGGTTTCGCGTACCGGTCAGGCTGCTACCGGCCGGCCCTCCCCGAGGGTCTGGCCCAGCCAGGTGAACAGCTGTTCGTGATAGAGGCGCATGGCGCCGGAGTGGCAGTGCGCCCCGCCGCCCTCGTCCGCGGTGAAGACGTGCAGCGTCTTGGGCGAGTTCAGGCCCGTGTACACCTTCTTCGCGTGCTCGAGACCGGCGAAGAACATGTCCTCCTCCGCGTCCAGGACGAGCACCGGACAGCGCACCTGCCCGATCACCTCGGACAGGCCGAACGCGGACAGCGTACGCAGCAGTTGGGACGGGGTGTCCGCGCCGAAGGTCCACAGCGCCTGCCGCAGCAGCCAGCGGGTGAAGGTCTGCTGGGCGGCGATGCCCCACATCACCGGGTCGGCGAAGTCGTCGCAGCCCTGCTCGACCCACTCCAGGACGAACGGGGGCAACGCCACGACGTCGCCCAGCTGCCATACGGCGTCATGGGCGACGCACCCGGCCAGCCGGTGCTCGAACGCTGCGGCCCGCACGGCGAGCAGCCCCCCGAGGCTGGTGCCGACCAGGACCACGCGGTCGGGGTCCACACCGGGCAGGTCCTGCGCGTAGTCCACGACCGGGGTGACCACCTGCTCCCAGTCCGGCCGGAAGACCAGCCCCTGCTCGCGCAGCACGGAGCCCTGCCCCGGGCCTTCGAAGCACAGGCAGTCGTAGCCGCGGGCAAGGGCGGCCGCGGCTACGAAGAACCAGCCCTCCTCGAGCGTGGAGTCGATGCCGCCGTGATGGACGACCATGGGCCGGGGCTCGCCTGTTTCCTCCGCCCGGTAGAGGTAGCCGGGCAGCGAGGTGTCCTCGTAGGGGATGCGGACGAACTGCGGTGGCCGCTCCATGAGTTCGGCGGCGTCGGCGAAGGTCGCCCGGGACAGCCGCAT
Source organism: Streptomyces flavusporus (assembly GCF_046267975.1). Classification (NCBI taxonomy): domain Bacteria; kingdom Bacillati; phylum Actinomycetota; class Actinomycetes; order Kitasatosporales; family Streptomycetaceae; genus Streptomyces; species Streptomyces flavusporus. The sequence goes on from NZ_CP176503.1 coordinate 1,161,846, forward strand.
CAATCGCAGGGCCTCCGCGTCGTGTGGGTCGTCGCGCTGGAAGAACTCTGCGGTGCGGTAGTAGTTGTGCGCCCGCAGCAGTGCGGCACGGGCGTCGACGCAGCGGCCCTCGTCGAGGGCGGTGGTGCCCAGGCGGTGCACGCGCTCGGCGAGCTGGGCCCACTCCCTCCGCCACGCCTCGGTGTCGCCGTCGGGGATCCGGGCGGCGACCGAGACGACCTCGCCGAGCTGCGCACCGCCGTAGTCGGCGTAACCGGCGGTGCGCAGGGCCTGGTAGTCGAAGGCGGGGTCGTCGAAGAGGAACTTCATGGCAGCGGCTCCTTACGGTGGCGGCAGGTGCTCCGGTGCCGTGCCGGGCCCCGACCCGGCACGGTTCGCGCGGGTTCCGTTCAGGAACGTGTCGACGATCGACTCGGCGAACGCCGCGGATTCCACGGGGCGTTGCCGCAGGATCAGGCGGGCGGCCATCGGTCCGGTGAGGATCTCGACGGCGTCGTCCAGGTCGAGGCCGGCGCGCAGTTCGCCGCTGTCGACGCCCTCCCGCAGGGCCTCGACCAGGGCCTCGCGCCGCGCCGCGACGACGGTGTCCTCGAACCGTTCGACCAGGTGCGGGCGGCGTACCGCCTCGCCGAGGAGGCTGCCGATCAGCCGGTGCAGCTGGGTGTCCTGGCCGCGGTGGCGCAGCTGGTCGACGAGCGTCACCAGCTTGTCCCGCAGGGGCAGTCCGTCCAGCTGCGGCACGGGCAGGTCGAGGGTGCCCAGCGCGGCCAGCACCAGCTCTTCCTTGTTGCGCCAGCGGCGGTAGATGGTCGCGCGGGCGACGCGGGCCCGCTGGGCGACCAGGTCCATGGACAGGTCGCCGAAGCTGCATCCCTCGCTGAGCAGGCCCAGGGTGCTGTCCAGGATCGCCCGGTCGGCGGCGGGATCACGCTGACGACCGCCGCGGGGAGTGCGCACCGGTGCGGCCGCCGGCTGTCGGGCGTGGGGCGGCTTGCGCATCGGACCTCCGTGGGGTGGTGAGCCGACTGCCCTTTCCCAGCTGTGTGTTCGACGCTAGACCTGACGGTCAATCGAGTCAATGGTGTATCGATACATCATTGACTCGATTGCTGCGCTCGCCTCTGCGGTCCCAGCGCACTGGCGACGAGGAACCGCTCGACACCGTCGCAGCGCAGCCGCCACTCGGCCGAGATCCGACCCAGAACCCAGCCCTCGCCGTGGGGTTCGGGCCGTGGACGCAGCAGCGTGAAGTCGTACGCGAGGCCCACACCGAGCGCCTTCGCGTACGCCTCCTTCAGCGTCCACAGGCGCACGAGCCGGGCGTTGCGCTCACCGGAGGGCAGTTCGCGCAGCTCCGCGAGCTCCTCCGCGTGGCAGAACCGCTCGGCGAGCCCCGGCGCCAGCAGCGGGCGGTGCCGGGCCTCCACGTCCACGCCGATCCGGCGGCCGAGGGCCACTCCGACCACCAGCACCCCGGCCGTGTGGCTGATGCCCGCGTCCAGCCCCGCGGGCTCGTGCACCACCGGCCGGCCCCACCCGTCGCGCCCCAGCCGGACCCGGTCCGGTGCCACGCCGGACACGGCGGCCACCGCGCGGCGCAGCAACAGCCGGGAGCCCAACAGCCGGGCCCGTGCGGCGGGTTCCCGCATCGTCAGATACCGGGGCCAGTCGGCACCGAGGAGTCCGGGCGCGGACGGCCCTGCGGCCGCCCGCGCCCAGTCGTCCAACCGGCCGTGGCAGACCACGAACCCGTCCCTCAGCGCAGTCTCCCGCACCGCGTACCACGCATCGTTCCCCGGCGTCAGTCCGATGGGCGCCATGACGAACTCCTCTCCGCAGGCACCGCATGCCGGCACGGATCGTGCCCTTCCGTACACACACCGTTGTACCGGCCGGTGCGCCTGCCGTCCGCCCAACCCCCCAGCCATGACGTGCGCACCAATTTTCGCTTTACGTCGCCTTTTCACGGCGCCTAAAGCCTGGCCGCACGGATGGCACCCGGTGCCGCCCGAAGGTCTCATCCCGCACCGGTCACCGACCGCGAAAGGACAGCCAGTGCCGCACCAGCTTCAGCACCGAACGCTGACGGACGCCGTACGCGACGGCGTGCACCGTCACCCCGAACGCACCGCATTCGTGTACCTGCACGAGGACGGCCCGGACCTGCGGCCGGAGGAGCTCAGCTACGCCGAACTGGACCGGCGGGCCCGCGTGGTGGCCACCCGGCTGCGCGAGGCCGCCAAGGGCGATCCGACGCGTCCGGTCCTGCTGCTCTACCCGCCGACCCTGGACTTCGTCACGGCGTTCATCGGCTGCTTCTACGCCGGGCGTACGGCGATCCCGGCGCCGCTGCCCGACGAGCCCGGCGAACGGCTGGCCCGGGTCAGCAGCATCCTGCGGGACGCCGAGGTGGGGGCGGTGCTGACGCTCCCCGAGTACCGGCAGGCCATCGGCGCCTGGCTGACCGCCACCGGAATCCCGGACGTGGCGTGCCTGTCGACCGGCGCGGAGGACGACGCGGGCGTGGACGCCGGCCTGTGGGTCCCACCCGCGGTGCGCGACACCGACGTGGCCTTCCTGCAGTACAGCTCCGGCTCCACCAGCGAGCCCAAGGGCGTCATGGTCACGCACGCCAATCTCGCCGCCAACGAGGAGGCCATCCGCACGGCCATGCGCACCCCGGACGGCGTGGTGACCGGCAGCTGGCTGCCGCTCTACCACGACATGGGGCTGATCGGCATGACGCTGCAACCGCTGTGGGTCGGCGGGACCAGCGTGCAGATGTCGCCGGTCTCCTTCATCAAACAGCCCCACCGCTGGCTGCGCATGATCCACGACTACCGGGTGGAGGGCACCGCCTCCCCCGACTTCGGCTACGAACTGTGCGTCCGCCGTGTCACCGAGGAGCAGTCCGCCGGCCTCGACCTCTCCAGCCTGCGGGTGGCGCTGAACGGGGCCGAGCCGGTGCGGGCCGGGACCCTGCGCGCGTTCGTGCAGCGCTTCGCCGGGCACGGGCTGCGCCCCGAGGTCGTGCTGCCCTCCTACGGGCTGGCCGAGAACACCCTGCTGGTCTCCAGCGGCGACACCGAGGCGCCGCACCTGGAACTCACCGTCGACGCCCATGCGTTGGAGCGGGACGAGCTGCGGCCCGCGCGCAGCGACCGGGCGGGCCGCACCCTCGTGGGCTGCGGCCGGCCGACGGACACCGAGGCACTGATCGTGGACCCGGTGAGCCTGGAGGTGCTGCCCGACGGGCGGGTCGGCGAGATCTGGCTGCGCGGCCCGTCGGTGGCCGCCGGCTACTGGAACCGGCCCGAACTGACCGCGCAGACCTTCCGGGCCGAGACGGCGGACGGCCGCAGCGGGTACTTCCGCACCGGCGACCTCGGCGCCCTGCTCGACGGGGAGCTCTACGTCACCGGCCGCATCAAGGAGATGCTCATCCAGCACGGCCGCAACCTCTACCCGCAGGACATCGAGCAGACGGTCCAGGACTCGGGTGAGGCGTTCCGACGCGGCGGCGGCGCCGTGTTCACCGTGGCCGACCGGGCCGACGGCCGCTCGCACGTGGTCGTGGTGCAGGAACTGCGCTCCCGCGCCGCCGTCGACACCGACCTGCCCCAACTGGCCGCTTCCGTCCAGGCGTTGCTCAGCCGGCGGTTCCAGCTGGCCGGCGTGAGCGTGGTGCTGGTGCGTCAGGGGGTGATCCGCAAGACCACCAGCGGCAAGACACAGCGCACGCTCATGCGGCAGCTCTTCCTCGACGGTGCGCTGCCGGTACTGCACCAGCGCCTGCAGCGCCCGGTCGCCGACCTGCTCCCCGCGACCGACGTGACGCCCGAGCCGGCAGCCGCGTCCCCCCGCCCCTGACCCCCGCGATCCGAAGAGAGACGTACGCCATGAGCATTGCCCACGACACCCGTACCGCCCCTGTGGAACACCCCCTGCACCCGGACCACGCCCCCGGCCTGGAAGTATGGCTGGCCGAACGCGTCGCCTTCCATCTGCACAGGTCCCCCGACGAGATCGACCCGGACACCCCGCTCGCCGACTACGGCATCGACTCGGTCGCGGCGATCAGCATCTGCGGCGAGATCGAGGAGCGGTTCCGGATCGCCGTCTCCCCGACGATCGCGTACGACTTCCCGACGGTGCACGCCATCAGCGACCACCTGGCCGAGCGGCTGGCCGCCAAGGACGCGCGATGACGGAAACGATCGCCACGCCCCCCGCGCGCGAGCCGATCGCCGTCGTCGGCCTCGACTGCCGCTTCCCCGGTGCCCGCGACTCCCAGGAATACTGGTCGCTGCTCATGGACGGCCGGGACGGCACCGGCCGGGTCCCCGAGCAGCGCTGGGACGCCGACCGCTATCACGCCGCCGTGCCGTCCTCCCCCGGCAGCACGTCGGAGAAGCGGGTGCCCGGCCGGACCAACACCGTGCGCGGCGGCTTCATCCAGGACCCCGACGCCTTCGACCCCGGCTTCTTCGGGATCGCCCCGCGGGAGGCGCAGGCCATGGACCCGCAGCAGCGGCTGCTGCTCCAGAGCTCCTGGCGGGCCCTCGAGGACGCCGCCGTCGCGCCGCAGGACCTGGCCGGGACCGACACCGGCGTGTTCGTCGGGGTGATGGCCAACGAGTGGGCGTATCTGCAACTCGCCGACTACGACCGGATCACCGCCCGCTACGGCTCCGGCAACGGCTACTTCATGGGCGCCAACCGCGTCTCGTACCACCTCGACCTCAAGGGCCCGAGCCTCGCCGTGGACACGGCCTGCTCCTCGTCCCTCGTCGCCGTGCACCTCGCGATGAGCGCGCTGCGCTCGGGAGAGTCCGACTACGCGCTGGCGGCCGGCACCAACCTGATCATGACGCCGGTCATCAACATCTTCTACGCCCAGGCCGGCCTCTCGGCGCCCGACGGCCGCTGCAAGCCGTTCAGCGCCCTGGCCGACGGCATCGGACGGGCCGAGGGCGTGGCCGTGCTGGTGCTGCGCCGGCTGAGCGACGCACTGGCGGACCGTCAGCCGGTGTACGCGGTGCTGAAGGAGACCGGCACCAACCAGGACGGGCGCAGCAACGGCATCACCGCGCCCAACCGCTGGGCGCAGCAACGGCTGATCGAGTCGGTGTGGCAGCGGGCCGGCGTGACCGCCGACGACATCCGGTTCGTCGAGGCGCACGGCACCGGCACCCTGCTCGGCGACTTCATCGAGGCGCAGGCCCTCGGCGAGCTGACCAGCGGGCGCAGCGGCGGCAGCGTCGCGCTGGGCTCGGTCAAGAGCAACTTCGGGCACGCGGAGGGCGCGGCCGGGATCGCCGGGCTGATCAAGGCCGTCCTCGCCCTGCACCACCGCACGGTGCCGCCGAGCCGGTTCGCCCACGAGGAGAACCCGAAGCTGGACCTGCCCGGCCGCAGGCTGACCCTGCTGAAGTCGCCGCTGCGGCTGCCGTCGGGCACCGTGCACGCCGCGGTCAGCAGCTTCGGCATGGGCGGCAGCAACGCGCACGCGGTGCTGGCGTCCGCGCCCCGCGCGGTCCACCGCGGCCGGCCCGGCGCACCGGGGGTGTTCACCGTCTCCGCCCGGACCCCCGAGCGGCTGCGCGCCAATCTGCTGGCGCAGGCCGACGCCCTGGCCCGCCGCCCGGAGAACCAGCTGGCGCAGCTGTGCTGGACCAGCAACCGCGTCAAGTCCCGGCTGCCGCACCGGTCGGCCGTGGCGGCCGGCGATCTGCCCACGCTGGTGGCGGAGTTACGCACGGCTGCGGAGCGCGCCGAGGAGGCGCCGCGGGTGGACCCGGGGCGGCGGTCGGTGGGGTCGGTGGCGTTCGCCTTCACCGGTCAGGGCGCCCAGCACCCTCGTATGACCGCGTCCTGGTACCGGTCGTGCCCCGCGTACGCACGCCACCTCGACGACATCGACAAGGAGCTCACCCCGCACACCGGGCGGTCGGTGCGCGACCTGGTGCTCGACGGCGATCCGGAACTGCACCGGGCGCGCTTCGCCCAGCCGGCGCTGTTCGCGGTGGGGTACGCGATGGCGGTGACCCTCGCCGAGGGCGGGATCAGGCCGTCGTACGTCATCGGGCACAGCATCGGCGAGTTCGCCGCCGCCTGCGTGGCCGGGGCGCTGGACGTGGCCGACGCTGCGCGGCTGGTGGCCCGGCGCGGGGCGCTGATGGAGTCGCTGCCCGAGGACGGCGGGATGCTCGCGGTGGGCCTGGACGCCGCGGAGGCCGAGGCGCTGCTGGTGGGGCGGCAACGCCTCGGTCTGGCCGCCGTCAACGGCCCGCACGCCACGGTGATCGCCGGGGACCTCGACGAACTGGCCCAGGTCGAACGGGAGTTGAGCGAGCGGAAGGTGACCGCGCGGCGGCTCACCGTGTCCCACGCCTTCCACTCGCCGCTGATGCGGCCGGTGGTGGAGGAGTTCCGCGCGGAGTGCCGGGACGTGCCCGCCCGGCGCCCGCTGCTCCCGGTGTTCTCGACGGTGTACGGCCGTGAGCTGACCGGCGAGGAGACCATGGACGCCGACTACTGGGCCCGGCAGATCACCGCGCCGGTGCGGTTCGCTCAGGCCGCCGGTGCCCTGCTGGCCGGCGGGGTCACCCACGTGGTGGAGATCGGACCGCGCTCCGTACTCACCCCGCTGCTGGCCCGGCTGACGACGGACGGCGGGCATCCGACGAGCCTGCACGCCGCGCACCCCGGAGAGCACGCGCCGGGCCACCGGCCGCAGCAACTGCTGGGCGAGCTGTGGTGCGCCGGGCTCGCCCCTCAGTGGGACGTGCTCTACGACGAGGCGGACCGGGTGCCGCGCCGGCTGCCGCCGTATGTGTTCGACGACTCGTTCCGGGCCTGGCACTCCGGCGCCGCACCCGGCCTTCCCGAACTGTCCGCGCCGCACGTCCCCTCTGGCGCGGACACCACCGCGGTGCCGAGTGGCGCGGACCGCGGTGCACCGTGCCCGCCGGCCCCGGCGGAGGACCTGCCGGACTCCCTCGCCGAACTGACACGCCGTCTGGTGTGCCGGGTCGGCGGGCACGACCCGGGCCATGTGCACGACCACTCCCGGCTGCACGAGGACCTGGGCTTCGACTCGATCCGCGTCATGGAGCTGAAGGCACGCATCGAGAACGCGCTGCCGCGGCTCGGCGAGCTGCCGGTCGAGGACCTGCTCGCCAGTCTGCGCACCGTGGGCGACCTCGTCCGCTACCTGCGGTCCCTGCACCTCACCGACGCCCCCGTACCCGCAGCCCCGGAAGGAACCCACCGATGACCGCCCCCACCGCCTACCTGGCCTCGGTCGGCACCTGCCTGCCCGGCGACCCGGTGGACAACACGACCCTGGCCAAGCTCGTCGGCGTCGACGAGAGCTGGGCCGACATGTTCATCGGCAACGCCGGCCGGCACTTCGCCGTCGACCTGGCGACCGGTCAGGTCCGGCACACTCTCGCCGACATCGCGGCGACCGCCGCCGACCGGGCGCTGGCCGAGGCCGCACTCGAGCCCTACGACATCGACTGCGTCGTGATGGGCACCGCCACCCCCGACCAGCTGATGCCGGCCACCGTGAACCTGGTGGCGGACCGGCTCGGCATCGACAACGTCCCCACCTACCAGCTCCAGTCCGGCTGCGCGGGAGCCGTGCAGGCCCTGGACGTGGCCCGCACCCTGCTGCTCGCCGGGCGCTGCCGCACCGTGCTGGTGATCGGCGGCGACGTGTGCGCCAAGCACCTGGAGACCGACTTCGACCCGGGCAGCCGCACCTCCGCCGAGCTCGTGAACTACGTGCTGTTCGGCGACGGGGCCGGCGCGGCCGTGCTCAGCGCCGAGCCCGTCGGCGGTGCGGGCATCGAGATCCGCCAGGTGCTCAACCGGCTGGTGGGCCTGGGCCGGGAGCCCGGCCAGGTCATCGACTGGTTCGGGCTCGGCGACCGGCACAGCGACCGCACCGCCGTCTCCGAGGACTACAAGGCGATCGAGGAGACGGTGCCCGCGCTGGCCCAGCAGATGTTCTGGGAGCTCCTGGAGGACCTGGGCTGGGCCGCCGACGACGTGGACTTCCTGCTGCCCCCGCAGCTGTCCGGCCGGATGAGCGACCGCATCTCCGCCGAGATGCCCGCCCCGGACGCCCGCCGGATCAACGTGGTGCGACACGTCGGCAACAACGGCAACGCCCTGCCGTTCCTCCAGCTCGCCGAGTTGCTGCGGCAGTGGGAGGGGCCCGGGCGGGCCGTCGCGGTCGCGGTCGAGTCCAGCAAGTGGATCAAGTCGGGTATCGCCCTGGAGCGGTCATGACGCAGACCGAGACACACCTGGAGAGCACCGTCGGCCCCGGCGCCTGGCACGACCCCGGGGCGCTGCGCACCCTGCGCATCCTGCACCGGTCGGGCAAGCTCGCCGCCGAGTACCGGGCCGTCCCGGGCCTGCTGTCGCGCATGCCGCAGGCCGACCTCCCGGCCGCCGGGCAGCTGCTGTCCCGGCTCGACCCGACGGAGGTACGGCGGCACGCACCCGACGTGCCGGTGGTGTCCGTCGCCGTCACGGGGCACTCGACGGTGGCCCCGGTGGTCGCGCCGCTCACCGCCGAACTGGCCCGGCACGGGCTGCTGTTGGAGCCGAAGGTCGCGCCCTACGGGGCGTACGTACAGGACCTGATGCGCCCCTCGGACGAGGCGCTGCCACAGCTCACGCTCTGCCTGCTCGACGCGTACACCGTCTTCGACGACGTCACCGTGCCATGGCGGGCGGAGGACGTCGAGGCCGCGGCGCGGGCGAAGCTGTCGCTGCTCGCGGGTGCCGTGCGCGCCCATCAGGAGGCGGGGCGCGGGCTGCTCGTCCTCAACACGGTGCCGCTGCTGCGCCGGTTCACCCACCAGCTGGTCGACCTGCGTTCCCGGGCCCGGCTCGGCGCGGTGTGGCGGGAGTTCAACCGGGGGCTGCTGTCGCTCGCCGACCAGCATCCCTCAGTGGTCACCGTCGACCTCGATCCGCTGGTCGGCGAGGGTGTGCCCGCCCGCGAGCCGCGCACCGCGCAGTACGCCCGGGCCCGGCTGTCCGACCCGCTGCTGGCCGCCTACGCCCGGGAGGCCGCCCACGTCGTACGGGCTCGCCTCGGCCGCACCCGCAAGGTGCTGGTGCTCGACCTGGACGGGACGCTGTGGGGCGGGGTGCTCGGCGAGGCCGGGCCGCACGGCATCGAGCTCGGCGCGGGGCTGCGCGGCGAGGCCTTCCAGGACTTCCAGCGCACGGTGCGGCAACTCGGCTCGCAGGGCGTGCTGCTCGCCGTCAGCAGCAAGAACGACGACGGCCCGGTGCGCGAGGTGCTCAAGGGGCACCCGGCCATGGTGCTGCGCGAGGACGACTTCGTGCGCGTCAACGCCAACTGGAAGGCCAAGCACGACAATCTGCGGGACATCGCCGACCGGCTCGGTCTCGGCCTGGACAGCTTCGTCTTCGTCGACGACAGCCTCTTCGAGTGCGGGCTGGTCGCGGAGCGGCTGCCCGACGTGGCCGTGGTCCCGGTCGACGAGGAGCCGGCCCTGCACCCGTCGGCGCTGCTGGCGGACGGCTGGTTCGACCTGTTCGAGCTGACCGAGGCCGATCTGGAGCGGGCGGGCCGCTACCGCACCGAGGCGCTGCGGCAGGAGTTCCGCGAGGACGTCGGCTCCTACCAGGACTACCTCGAAGGGCTCGGTATCGAGGTGATCCTGCGCCCGCCGGACGAGTCCGAGCTCGCCCGGGTCTCCCAGCTCACCCTGCGCACCAACCAGTTCCACCTGGCCACCGAGCGCCTCCAGGTGCCGCAGGTCGCCGACTGGACGGCGCATCCCGGCCGGCATGTGATCGCGGTCCGGGCCCTCGACCGGTTCGGCGACCACGGGCTGATCGGCGCGCTGTTCCTGCGGCGCGAGGGCGAGTTGCTGCGCATCGACAACTTCGTGCTGAGCTGCCGGGTGTTCTCCCGGGGCATCGAGAGTGCCTGCGTGGCGGCGGTGCTGGACTTCGCCCGGTCCACCGGGGCGAGCGCCGTGACGGGCCGCTACCTGCCCTCGCCGCGCAACTCCGCCTTCTCCTCCTTCTACGCCGACCACGGCTTCGCCGTCCTGGGCGGCGACGGGGACGACCCGGACGCCGTCCACTTCCGGCACGACCTCGCGACCGTCGCCCCGGCCCCCGCCCATCTGCGGCTGGACGCGGCGTTCGGACCCTTCGACGCGGCAACCGACGGACACGGAGACAAGTGATGACCACGGCACTCGCCGACCCCACGGAGTTCCGCATCCTCCTCGAGGAGGAACTCGGCCTGCACGTCGACGCCGACGACCTCGACCGGCCGCTGGACGACTTCCCCGACTGGGACTCGGTCCTGCTGCTGAGGCTGGTGACCGTCGTGGAGAGCCTCGCCGGACGGCGGATCCCGGTGGCGGACCTGCTGCAGGCGCGTACGTTCCGGCAGTTGTACGAGGCGGTGGCGGGCCGATGACCGCGCCGCCCGAGCCGGACCCCGAACCCTGTCTGCGGTTCCACGCCCTGTTCCTCGACACCCAGCTGGACATCTTCTGCCCGCCCGGCCTCGCGCGGCTTCTCGCGGGCCGCGGGCGCGAGAAGCCGCCGGCCGGCGATCCCCCACCCCTGCCGGACAAGGAGCCGGAGGACATCCCGGCAGAGAAAGGAGCGGTCCGATGATCCCCCTGGCCGAGCTGCGCAGGTTCGCCCTCCCGCACGCGCACGCCCAGGGCGTCCCCCCGGACGTCCTGCACCGAGTGCTGCACCACCTGAGCGACGACGCCAAGGACGAGGGTCCCGGTGCCTGGACCCACGCCTGGTCATCGCTCGCGGTGGCGGCCGAGGCCCGCGGCCGGAACCTGGACGCCGTCCGCTACTACGCCATGGCCCGCTTCCCCTACGTCGACGGCCCGGAGCGGAGCGCGGCGCAGGACGCCTGCGTGGCGGCCTTCGACCGCTGGCGCAAACGCGTCGGCGGGATCACCCGGCTCGACCTGCCCTTCGACGACACGGGCTTCGCCTGCTGGGCCGCCGGCCTGTCGCAGCACCGACGGCTGCCGCTGATCCTCGTCGTCGGCGGCATCACCGGCACCAAGGAGCAGTGGGCGCCGGTCCTGGCCGAGGCCGACCGGCTGGGCGCCGCCGTCGTGGTGACGGAGCTGCCCGGTGTCGGCGAGAACGCCCTCCCCTACGGAACGGACAGCACCCGCATGCTGAAGTACCTCGTCGGTCTGCTCGGCCGCGCCGCCGACACCACCCGCACCTGCGTCGTGGGCCTCAGCTTCGGCGGGCACCTGGCGCTGCGGCACGCCCTGGCGGACGATCGTGTCCGGGGCCTGGCCACCGTCGGCGCACCGGTCCGGGACTTCTTCGTGCGCGCCGCGCAGGGCACTCCGCTGCCGCAGCTGGTGAGCCTGACCCTGTCCCACGTCACCCGCACCCCGCCGGCCCGGCTTCCGGCCGCGCTCGCCGACTGGGGCCTGGCCGAGGACGAACTCGCTCGGCTGCGCATCCCGGTCGCCTGTGCGGTGAGCCGCGACGACGAGATCGCGCCGTACTCCGACGCGGAGTTGCTCCAGCGGAGCGTGCCGCAGCTGCGGCTGGTCGAGAACGACGTGCTGGGCGGCGCGCCCGAGCGGGCGGCCGAGACCCGGCTGTGGCTGCTGGCGCAGGCGCTGCGGATGGCCGGTACGGCAGGTGGCGTGCGGCGGGCCGCGTCCGCCCGGGCCCGGGTCCTCAGGGCACGTCACCGCCTCGCCCGTACGTCGGCGGGAGCCCCCGTATGACCACCAGTGCTCCGGCGTCCTGCCTCGGCCGGGAGCCCCGGGCGGATGCTCGGCTGCGGCTGTTCTGCTTCCATCACGCGGGCGGCGGGGCCTCCTTCTTCGCCTCCTGGCCCGCCCGCGTACCGCCCGAAGTGGACGTTCTGCCGGTGCAGTTGCCCGGCCGCGAGGCCCGCCTGCGCGAGCGCCGCTTCCAGGACGCCGGCGAGGTGGTCGAGGCCCTCGACCGCGACCTCGGGTCCCTGCTCGACGAGGGGCCCTGGGCGGCGTACGGGCACAGCATGGGCGCGCTGCTGGCCTTCGCGCTGGCGGCGGCCCGGCTGCGGGTCGGCGCCCGTGGCCCCGAGGCGCTCTTCCTCGGGGCGTACGCGGCGCCGCACCGCACGCCCACGCTGCCGGCGCCCGACCGGTACGACGACGGTGAACTGGCCCGCCTGCTGGTGGACTTCGGCGGGCTCGCCCCGCAGTTCCTGGACCGGGAGGACTGGCTGCGGGCGCTGCTGCCGGTCGTACGGGACGATCTGCGGATCTGCGCCAGCCATCGGCGGGCGCGGCTGCCGGACCCGGACGACGAACGGGCCCGGCTGCCGCTGGACGTGGAGGCCTTCGCCGGCACCGACGACCCGCTGGTCGACGCGGAGGCGGTACGGGCCTGGGCGTGGTACGCGCGCGGCTTCCGCCTCACCACCGTCCCCGGCGGTCACTTCTTCCCCCGCGAGGCGCCCGTGCCGTTCTTCGACCGGCTCAACCGCTCCCTGGCTCGGCTCCTTGCCGCGCAGGGCCTACCACGCGCGGAACCCGGCTGATCCGCCGCTCGATGTCGTCGGCGTTCTTCGCGTACAGCGCGCGCTGCTCCTCCACGCCCGGCATGACCCACAGCGGGCGTGCGGAGCCGTCGGCGAAGGCGAGGCCCTGCGTGTCGGGGCGCAGCCCGGTGAGGGTGAGTGCGAAGGACTCCAGGTAGTCGATGCCGCCGTTCGCGGTGAGCCGGAACGGCCGGTCGTGGCCCGGGTAGATCAGGTCGGACACGGCCAGCACCCGGTCGATGCTGCGGGCGGCGGCGTCGGAGTCCCAGAAGACCAGCGGGTTGCGCCGGGTGCGGGCGACGTACGCGAAGTGCAGGGCGTCGCCGGTGATGGTGGCGCGGCCCGCCTCGGTCTCCACGACGACGCCGATGCTGCCCGGCGAGTGCCCGGGCAGGGCGATCACGGACACCCCGGGGATGATCTCCTCGCCGTCCGACACCTCGCGGACGGGCAGTTGCTCCAGCAGCAGCCCGGTCCAGGAGGGCGTGGCCCAGTCGTTGGCGTGCGGGGTGTGGGCGTAGCGGCGCTCGTCGGGGTGGAGGACGAGGGTGGCGTGCGGGAACAGGTCGATGTTCTGTACGTGGTCCCAGTGGGCGTGGGTGAGGACGACGGTGTCGATGTCGTCGGCGGTCAGGCCGTGGGCGGCGAGCGCATCCCACAGGAAGGGACGGCGGCCGACGTGGGCGGCGTCGACGAGGAGGGTGCGGGGCCGTCCGGCGGCGTCCGGGCCGCGGACCAGGAACACCCCGCAGAAGGCGGGGTAGCCCTGGTCGGTGTCGATGGCGAAGCCGGGCAGGAGGATGTCGATCGTCGGCATGGAACTCCCTTGGAGGCGGGGCTGTTCACGGACGGTGGTCGGGTGTGCCGGGTACGGCCGTGCGGATCGCGTCGAGGCTCGCGGGGTTGACGAGCGTGGACAGATCGCCGGGCTCCTCGCCGGTGACCAGGGCGCGGACCAGGCGCCGCATCACCTTGCCGTTGCGGGTCCTGGGCAGCTCGGGCACGGCGACGACCCGGCCGGGCCGGAACGCGGGTCCCAGCGCGGCGGCGACCCGCTCGCGGATCCGCTCGGCGTCCGCCGCGTCGAGGGTCCGGCCGGGCGCGGGAACCGTGAAGCACCACAGGGCCTCGCCCGAGACGGGGTGCGGTATCCCGACGGCGGCGGCCTCGGCGACGGCCGGGTCGCCGAGGACGGCGTCCTCCACTTCGGCGGGTCCGAGGCGCTTGCCGGCCACCTTCATGACGTCGTCGAGGCGGCCGTGCACGAACCACTCGTCCCCCGACCGCGACACCAGATCGCCGTGGGACCAGCGCCCCGGCCTGCGCCCGAAGTAGGCATCGGCGAACCGCTCCCGCGCCTGCCACAGCCCCCGGGTCATCCCCGGCCACGAACGCCGTACGACCAGCTCTCCGAGCCGCCCCTCGTCCACCTCGGCACCGGCCTCGTCCTCGATGGCCGCGTCGATGCCGAGACACGGTCCCGCGAAGCCGCACGGCGACTGGGGCACGGTGGGCGCGGAGGCGAGCAGGGAGCCGCCGACCTCGGTGCCGCCGCAGATGTTGATCACCGGGCAGCGTTTGCCGCCGAACTCGGCGGAGTACCAGCGCCACGCCTCCTCGGTCCACGGCTCCCCCGTCGAGCCGAGGACCCGCACGGAGGGGGGCGCGGCCGGATGCCGTGAGCCATGTGCCATCAGCATCCGGGACAGACTGGGCGAGCTGCCGAAGACGGTGACGTCGTGCTCGTCGAGCAGCCGCCACAGGCGTGTCACGTCCGGGTGGTCGATCGCGCCCTCGTACGCCAGGACGCAGGCACCGGCGAGGGTGGCGCCGATCGCGACGAGCGGGAACATGATCCAGCCCGGGTCGGTCACCCAGAACACCACGTCGCCCGGCCGGAGATCGAGGTTGTAGCGGGTCTCGCTGCCGACCTGTGCGGGGAAGCCGCCGTGGGTGTGGACCGCGCCCTTGGGGCGGCCGGTGGTGCCGGAGGTGTGCAGCAGGAGGAAGGGGGCGGCCGCGGAGAGGGATTCGGTTCCGACGGGTTCGGCGGCGGCCAGCCGCTCCCAGCCGCCCGATCCGTCGGCCATGACGACGAGTTGACGTACGCTCGGCGCCCCGGCCATGGCCGTGCGCGCCACCGCCTCCAGGTCGTACCGGTGTCCGCGCCGGAGGGTGGAGCGTGCGGTCACCAGCACCCGGGCGCCGGCGTCGACGAGCCGGAGCGCGATCGCCTCGGCGCCGAAGCCGGAGAAGAGCGGCACGAGGATCGCGCCGATGCGCGCGCAGGCGAAGAGCAGGACGAAGGCATGGGGACCGGGGGGCAGACAGCCGGCCACCCGGTCCCCTCTCCCCACCCCGAGCTCACGCAGCCCGCCGGCCACCCGGGCGCTGTACGCGGCGACCTCTTCGTACGAGAGGGTCCCGAGCGTCCCGTCCTCGCGTTCCCAGCGCAGGGCGGGCGCCTGCCCGCGGTCCTGCCGGAGGTGGCGTTCCAGGCAGGAGTCGACGAGGTTGGTGCGCCCGCCCGGGAACCACCGGGTGAACGCGATGCCGCCCGAGTCGTCGTACATACGCTGCGGGCGCACATGCCAGACGATGCCGATGTCCGGCAGGGCCCGCTCCCAGAACCACTCGGGGTCGGCCGCGGACCGGGTCTGGAGTGTGCGGTAGCCGCCGTCGACGCCGTGCCGGCGGCAGAAGGCGGCGATGTTGCCGTGCTCGGTGAACTCCGGTGTCGGGTACCAGGCGTACGCGTTCATCGGGCCCCGTTCTCGATCAGCGCGGCGATGGCCTGCCCGCCGCCGATGCACAGGGCGATCACGCCGAACCGGCCGCCGGTGCGGCGCAGTTCGTGGGCCGCCTTGAGCAGCAGCACCGTGCCGGTGGCGCCGATGGGATGGCCGAGGGCGATGGCCCCGCCGTTGGGGTTGACCCGGTCCGGGTCGAGTTTGAGGGTGTCCGTCACGGCCAGTACCTGGGCCGCGAACGCCTCGTTGAGCTCGATCACGTCGATGTCGTCGAGGGTGAGGTCGTTGCGCTGGAGCAGGGCGCGGATCGCGTCGGCGGGGGCGACACCCATGATCTCCGGCTCCAGCGCGGTGACGACCGCGTCGAGCAGCCGGCACAGCGGGGCGGCGCCGCGCTCCAGGTCGCCGGCGCGCATCAGCAGCACGGCGGCGGCGCCGTCGTTGATGCCCGCGGAGTTGCCGGCGGTGATCGTGCCGTCCTGTGCGAAGACGGTGGGCAGGGCGGCGAGTTTCTCCACCGTCGTGCGGGGCCGGGGGTGTTCGTCGCGCTCGACGATGCCGTCCGGAGTGGCGACGGGCACGATCTGCGCGTCGAACCGCCCCGCCGCCACGGCCGCGGCCGCCCGGCGCTGGCTCTCGGCGGCCCAGCGGTCCTGGCGTTCGCGGGAGATGCCGTACCGGCCCGCGACCACCTCGCCGGTCATGCCCATCGGGTAGTGGCCGAAGGGGTCGGTGACCAGGGAGACGGTGCCGTCGATGGCCGGCTCTCCGGGCAGTTCGTCGCGGGCGCGTTCGCTGTAGTCGAGCCGCGGCTGACGGGTCATCGACTCGTTGCCGCCCGCCACGATCACATCGGCGACACCGAGGGCGAGGCTCTGCGCGGCCGACCAGACCGCCTGGAGTCCGGATCCGCACAGCCGGTTGACATTGTGGGCGGTGACCCGCACGGGCAGGCCCGCGCTCAGCGCGGCACGCCGGGCGTTGAACGCCTCGGGGCCGACCTGGCCCACACAGCCGAGGACGACCTCGTCGACGGCGCCGAGCTGCAGCCCGGCACGGACGACGGCCTCGCGGATGACAAGGGCGCCGAGCCGGTGGGCGGGGGCCGAGCTCAGCGCGCCCTGGTACCGGCCGATCGGGGTGCGGGCCCCGTTGACGACGGCGATGTCTAAAGGCATCGGGGACATCGGTTTCACTCCTCGGGACTCGTGCGGGTGAGCGCCGGGCGCAGGGTCCGGGCGTCCCGGTCGGGGCGAATCAGCAGCGCGGCGAGCAGGGCGCCGCCGATCAGCAGGCAGGCGGCCAGGTCGAAGGCCCGGCCGTAGCCGACGGTCTCGTTCGGCGCGGCGTCGATGATCCGGCCGGTGACGTAGGGGGCGAGCAGGCTGGAGAGGGCGGCGAGGGCGTACGACAGTCCGAGGGCGGCGCTGCGCCGGGCGGGCGGGCAGATGTCGGCGATCGCCGCGTTGGTGAGCGGGGTCTGACCATTGCCCGCGGAGAACGCCAGCACGAGCAGCGGCAGCAGGAGGGCGGTGGGACCGGCCCGGGTCGCGAGCAGCAGACAGAGCCCGGCCAGCAGCGGCAGCAGCGCGCCGAGCAGTCCCTGCGCGACCCGGGCGGTCACCCCCCTCCGCAGCAGCCGGTGCGCGACGGCGCCGGCGGTGAGGACCAGGACAGCCATCGACAAGGCGGGCAGCCCGACGATCGCACCGACCTCCGCGTCACTGAACCCCGCCTGCTCCTCCAGATAGAGCGGCAGCCAGGCGAAGCCCAGGGCGAGCGTCCACATGACGGCAAAGGTGGAGAGGGTGGCGCCGAGCCAGGTACCGGTGGTGACGATGCGCCAGAAGGGGACGCGGGGGGTTTCTGACGGGGCGCCAACGGAGCGTGGGGGTGGGGGTGGGATGTGTGGTGCGTCGGGTGGTGGTGTGGGGGCGGACGGCGGGGCGTCGGCGAGTGGTGCGGGCCGGAGATCGGCGGCGCGTTGGGCGGGCACGGTGGGCGGTGCGGAGCCGCGGGCGACGGTGCGCGGATCAGCGTCCGCGGGCGCACAGCCGCCGGCGACGGCGGGCGGATCGCCCTCCGTCGGCGCACAGCCGCGGCCGGCGGCCGGCGGATCGTCGTCCGTGGCTGCCGGGCCGAGCCGTGCTGTGTACGGGCCGCCGCCACCCAGTCGCAGCCACGCGGCCGTCCACATCACCCCCACGGCCCCGAGCAGTCCGAACACGGCGCGCCAGCCGACGGTGTCGCTGACCAGGATGACCAGCGGCGCCGCCAGCACGGTGCCGCCCGCGCCGCCGGCGACGACGACTGCCGAGGGAAGGGCGCGCCGTTTCTCCGGGAACCAGGTGAACGCGGTGTAGTTGGCGAGCGGATAGCCCGGCCCCTCACCCGCCCCGAGCACCACCCGGGTGGCGACGAGCGCGCCGAATCCGGCGGCGGGGAGGAGGATCGGCAGCTGAGCCGCCGCCCACACGAGGGCGAGCACGGCGAGCAGGGGCCGGGGGTGGATGCGGTCGCCCAGGAAGCCGACCGAGACTGCGGAGAGGCTGAAGAGCAGATAGAAGCTGCTGGCGATGGTGCCGAACTCGGTGGCGGTGAGCCCGAGATCGTCCTTGATGGGCCCCGCGGTCAGCCCGAGGACGGCCTTGTCGGCGGCGTTGATCACGATGAACAGGGCCAGCAGGACGAGGACGGTCCGGGCGCGGGGCCCGGTGCCGTCGGACGCGGCGGGCTCGGTGCGGGCCTCGACGGTCATGCCGGGGCCGGCCGTTCGTCGTGCCGGTCGAAGAGGAACTTCATCCGGGCCCCCTTTGCCCCGAACAGACCCCCATGCTCCGAACAGAGCTCGGCGGAACGGAACAGGTCCGTTCCGTCTGGCCGGGAACGTACACCCGCCCGGAACGGAACGCAACCGTTCCGTCCGGTGTTAACCTCCCGCAGTGGACTCGACCAGGGACTCGACCGGCAGAAGCGCACTGGACCCCCGCAGGCCCACCGGCTCCGCGGCGCTCCGGGAGTCGGTGACGGAGACGATCCGGCGGGCGGTGTTCGAGGAGCTGGCCGAGACCGGGTACGCCCGGATGTCGATGGAGGCCGTCACCCGCCGGGCCCGCGTCGGCAAGGCCGCCCTCTACCGCCGCTGGCCCACGAAGGAGGCCATGGTGGTGGAGCTGGTCTCCGAGGCCGCCGCCGCCCACCTGCCGGCGACGGCCGACTCAGGTTCACTGCCCGCCGACGTCGAGCGTTTCGTCCGCGACACGATGGCCGACCTGCGCCATCCCTTGGTCGGCCGGATCGTCCCGGACCTCGTCGCCGAGTCGGCCCGCAACCCGTCCCTGCGCGACGCGCTGCACGAGGCGGTCCTCGCGCCCCGGCGTGCCGCGGTGGCGACCATCCTGCGGCAGGCGGTGGACCGCGGTGAGCTGCCGGCGGACATCGACATGGGCCTGGCCGTCGACCTCTTCGGCGCCCCGCTGTACTTCAGGATGCTGGCGGTCGGCGGCCCCACCGACGACGCCTACGTCACCCGCCTCACCCACGCCGTGCTGGCGGCCCTCGCCGCGAGCCGGTAGCCGGCGGGCGCCGACCGGCCCGACGAACAGCCCGGTTTTGTCACGCGGATGCGTAGACGCACCGTACGGCAAGCACCTACGGTCTCCGGGCAGCCAAGCCCTGGAGTACCGGATGCGCCGTAGCTCCTCGCCCCTCGCCCTGCTCCTGCTGGGCCCGGGTGTCTTCCTGCTGGTCCTCGCGCCCATGCTCGCGTGGTACGTCAAGCCGCGCGCGGCCGTGAACCCGGTCGACATCGATGTGACCGCGGTCTACACGGGCATGGGCAGCTACTTCGACGTCGACGAGGCCGAGACGCTGCGCGAGAAGCGGATCACGGTCACGCAGCGGGTACGCGGCGACGTCGGTGACAGCGACCGCAGCGGCCGGGCGGTGTGGGACGTGGTCACCACGGTCGACACGGACAAGTCGCTGCCGGCCGCCGATCCGCATGACGCGCTGGACTTCTCCACCGCCCGCTGGGTCACCGACCGCCGGACCAACCGGCCGGCGCACTGCTGCCGGGAGCAGCCGTACCACGAGGGCGAGGCCTACCTGAAGTTCCCCTTCGACGTGCAGAAACGCTCGTACCGCTGGTGGGACAGCCAGCTCGGCGGGGCGGTCACCCTCTCCTACCGGGGCACCGAGAAGATCCGCGGCTACCAGGGGTACGTCTTCACGGGCACCGTTCCGCCGACAAAGATCGGTACCCGTCAGGTCCCGGGGGCCCTGGTCGGCCGGCCCGAGGCGGCGCAGGTGTTCGCCGAGGAGTGGTACTCCAACCGCGGCATCAAGCTGGTCGTCGACCAGGCCACCGGCCGTGTCCTCTCCGCCCAGCTGGGCCCCCGCCAGACCCTGCGCGCCCCGGGCGGCACCAAGGACGCCGTGGTGCTCCTGGACGTGCCGAAGCTGAGCCACACCCCGGCCACGCAGGAGTTCGCGGTCGGCAAGGCCGAGGAGGACAGCGTGCGGCTGCGCGCGGTCGGGCGGACCGTGCCGATCGGTGCGGCCGCGGCGGGGTTCGTCCTCGCGGCCGCGGGGGGTGTGCTGCTGGTACGCGGGCGGGCGCGGCCCGAGGACGGGTGACGCGCGCGTCGCAGAGGACCCCGAGAGCGTCGTGTGGGAGTCGTCGACGTGGTCAGGCGCCGCAGGAGCGCAGGAACTTCCGGGTGCGGACCGCGATCGGCAGGGGCTTGTCCGGTTCGCACGGGTACATGTCCTGCTCGACGATCGCGAACAGCTCGACGCCCAGTCCCTGCGCCGCAACCAGCACCGGCTCCAACTCCGGTACACCGGAGGGAGGTTCGCACATCACCCCGCGCTGCACGGCCGGCCCGAACGGCACCCCGCCCGCGACGACGTCGGCGAGGATCTCCGGGTCGACCTGCTTGAGGTGCAGGTAGCCGATGCGTTCGCCGTACGTCTCGATCAGCTTGACGCTGTCGCCGCCGCAGTAGGCGTAGTGCCCGGTGTCCAGGCAGAGGTTGACCAGCGCCGAGTCGGTGGAGTCGAGGAAGCGCTCGACGTGCGCCTCGGTGTCGATGTGGGTGTCGGCGTGCGGGTGGACGACGATGTCGAGGCCGTACGTCTCCTTCACCTCGTGGCCGAGGCGTTCCATGCCCTTGGTCAGGTGGGCCCACTGCTCGGCCGTGAGCTCCGGCGGCTCCAGGATCTCGGCGGTCTTGTCGTCGCGCCAGAACGACGGGATGACCACGAGGTGCCGCGCGCCCATGGCCCGGGTGAGCGCGGCGACCTGGCTGACGTGCTCCCAGGTGGACTCCCACACCGAGGGCCCGCGGTGCAGGCCGGTGAAGACCGTGCCCGCCGACACCTTCAGGCCGCGCTTGTCGACCTCGTCGGTGAGCCGGGCCGGGTCGGTCGGCAGATAGCCGTACGGGCCCAGCTCGATCCAGGAGTAGCCCGCCTCGGCGACCTCGTCCAGGAAGCGTTCCCAGGGCACCTGCTGAGGGTCGTCGGGGAACCAGACGCCCCAGGAGTCCGGCGCCGAGCCCACTCGGATACGGTCGAGGGAAGGGGCGGTTGCCATGTCAGGAGGTCCCTTCGGGAGAAGCGGGTGATGCCTTCACGGGCGCGGTGAGGTCTTCCTCTTCCGGAAGCTCCTCGACGTCGACGCCGCGCACCTGGGCCAGCTCGTGCTTGAGGGCGGCGAGTTCGGCGCCGCCGGCCATGTGGTTGGTCAGTTCCTCGAGGCCGATCTCGCTGCGGTCGGCGCTCAGTTCCAGGGTGCCGAGGCGCAGGACGCTGAAGTGGTCGCCGACCATGTAGGCGTGGTGCGGGTTGTGGGTGATGAAGATGACGCCGAGTCCGCGGTCGCGGGCGGCGGCGATGTACTTCAGCACCACGCCGGACTGCTTGACACCCAGGGCGGCGGTGGGCTCGTCCAGGATGAGGACGCGGGCGCCGAAGTAGACGGCGCGGGCGATGGCCACGCACTGGCGCTGGCCGCCGGAGAGGGTGCCGATGGGCTGTTCGAGGTCGTCGAGGACGATGCCCATGTTGCGCAGTTCCTCGTCGGCGGTCTTCTTCATCCGCTCGATGTCGAGGCGGCGGATCGGCCAGGGGCCCTTGGTCATCTCGGAGCCGAGGAAGAAGTTGCGCCACACCGGCATCAGGGGCACGGTCGCCAGGTCCTGGTAGACGGTGGCGATGCCCCGGTCGAGGGCCTCGCGCGGGGTGGTGAAGCGGACCGGTTCTCCGTCGACGAGGAACTCGCCCTCGGTGTGCTGGTGCAGCCCGGAGATGATCTTGATGAGGGTGGACTTGCCGGCGCCGTTGTCGCCGAGGACGCAGGTCACCTTGCCCGGGTGGACGGCGAGGTCGACGCCGTGCAGGGCGCGGATGTTGCCGTAGGACTTCCCGGCGCCGCGGAGTTCGACGATGGGCCGGTCCTTTTCGGGTACGGAGTCCGCGAGGACAGCTCCGTGGGTGCCGGTTGCGTTCGAGGTCATTTCGGTCACCTCCGGGTCGCCGTCTTGCGGACCCACAGATTGATCAGGGTGGCACCGAGCAGCATCACACCGAGGAAGGCCATGAACCAGTCGGGGTTCCAGCCGGCGTAGACGATGCCCTGCTGCACCATGCCGAACATGAAGGCACCGAAGACCGGGCCGATCGCCGATCCGTAACCACCGGTCAGCAGACAGCCGCCGATGACGGCCGCGGCGATGTAGATCAGCTCCTGGCCCACGCCCTCGCCGGACTGCACGGTGTTGAACGAGAACAGCTGATGCATACCGACGAACCAGGCGCCGAAGCCGACCAGCATGAACAGCGAGATCTTGGTGAAGGTCACCGGAACACCGACGGCCCGCGCGCTGTCCTTGTTACCGCCGACCGCGAAGATCCAGTTGCCGTACTTGGTGCGCAGCAGCACCCAGGTGGCCAGCGCGGCGAAGACCAGCCACCACACCACGGTGATCTTCACGTTGACGCCGCCGACCTCGAAGGACGAGGCGAAGATCGCCTTGGCCTGGTCGAAACCGTCCATGTCACTGATGTCGTCGGTCGCCACGTTGCCGGTGACCAGCTTGGTCACCGCGAGGTTCACGCCCTGCAGGATCAGGAACGTGCCGAGGGTGACCAGGAAGCTCGGCAGACCGGTCTTGACCAGCATCCAGCCGTTGAACAGACCGATTGCCAGCGACACGATCAGGGCGACGATGACGCCCACCCAGACGTTCATGGTGAGCTGGTAGCTGATCATGCTCGCGGTCAGCGCCGAGGTGATCACCGCGACGCCGGCCGACAGGTCGAACTCGCCGCCGATCATCAGCAGCGCCACGGGCAGCGCCATGATCCCGATCGTCGACGACTGGTACAGGATGTTCGCCATCGAGCTGCCGTCGCGCACCGGCGGCGCCGTGAACAGGAAGAACACGAGCACCGCGGCGGCGCCGAGGAAGACGCCGACCTCGGGGCGGGCGAGCAGCCTGAGCGCCAGGGGGCGTTCGGCGGTCCGCCCGTCGGTTTCCTTGCCGGGGCCGGGGGCCGGCGGTGTGGTCACCGCCGGCTCAGCCTGTTGGGTCATGCTCATCACCGGGTGCCCTTCGCGGCGAACTTGTCGACGGTCTCGACGTTGGACTTGTCGACGAAGGCCGGGCCGGTCAGCACCGGTGCCTCGCCGCCGCCCATGTAGTTGCCGTTGTTCTTGTAGAGCCACAGCGAGTCGATCGCCAGGTAGCCCTGCAGGTAGGGCTGCTGGTCGACGGCGAACTCGATGGTGCCCTCGCTGATGGCTCCGGTCAGGTCCTTGTTGAGGTCGAAGGTGGCGATCTTCGCCTCGCTGCCGGCGTCGCCCACCGACTGCACGGCGGTCAGCGCGAAGGGGGCGCCGAGGGTGACGACGTAGTCGATGGCGCTGTCCTGCTTGAGTTTGGCAGTGATCGTCGACTTCACCGACGGCATGTCGGTGCCGTTCACGTACAGCGTCTCAGTCGTGCCCGAGAAGGTCTTCTTCACACCGTCGCAGCGCTGGGTGAGGCCGATGTTGCCCTGCTCCTGGATCACACAGACGGCCTTCTTGGCGCCGGCCTCGTTCAGCCGCTTGCCCAGCGCCTCGCCGGCCACCGTCTCGTCCTGGCCGAAGAACTCCAGCAGGCCGAGCTTCTGCCATTCGCTCACGCCCGAGTTGAGGCCGACCACGGGTATCCCGGCCGCCTTCGCCTTGGCGGCGACGTCCTTCAGGGCGTCCGGCTTGGCGAGCGTGATCGCGATGCCGTCGACGTTCTGGTCGATCGCGTTCTGCACGAAGTTGGCCTGGTTGGCCGCGTTCGGGTCGGCGGAGTAGACCAGCTTGATGTTGTCCTTGGCCGCTGCCGCCTCGGCGCCCTTGCGGACGATGTCCCAGAAGGTGTCGCCGGGCGACTGGTGGGTGACCAGGGCGACCGTCATACGGGGCGTGGAGGCCTTGCCCGCGGCGGCGCCCTCTGCCGACTCCTCGGCCTTCTTGCCTCCGGAGCTGCTGGAGCAGCCCGCGAGGACCAGAGCCGCTGCCGCTGCCACGGCCAGGGCGGGGATGATTCTGCGGGAGCGGGAGCGGGACGAGCGGTCCCGAGGAGTGCGGTCCATCTTTCCTGCACCTCACTGTGCGACGGGGGAAGCACGGCTCTTGCGTTGGGACCGGATCCAATCCCCTGGGGCGCCCGCTGTCAATACTTTGTTAAGACATCATTTCACAAGCAGGTCCGAATGTAAGCACAAACCATTGACAGTGCGGGGTCCCCACCCCTACACCTGACCCATGACCCGTACCCCCGCCGGGCTCTCCGCCATCACCTTCACCCTGGACCGCACCAGTCCGATACCCCTGTACCACCAGCTCGCACAGCAGCTGGAGGCGGCGATCGAGCGCGGCGTGCTCACGCCGGGCAACCGCCTCGGCAACGAGGTCGACCTGTCCGTACGCCTGGGCCTGTCCCGGCCCACCGTCCGCCAGGCCATCCAGTCCCTGGTCGACAAGGGTCTGCTGGTCCGGCGCCGGGGCGTCGGCACTCAGGTGGTGCACCGCCAGGTCAAACGCCCGCTGGAACTCAGCAGCCTCTACGACGACCTGGAGGCCGACGGCCAGAGACCCACCACCCGGGTACTGCGCAACGAAACCGTCCCCGCCTCCGCCGACGTCGCCGCCGCCCTCGGCATCGCCGAGGGGTCCGAGGTCACCGTCCTGGAACGTCTCCGCTTCACCCACGACCGCCCGGTGGCCTTCCTCTGCAACTACCTCCCCGCAGACCTCGTGCCCCTCGGCAACGCCCACCTCGAAACCACCGGCCTGTACCGCATGCTGCGCTCCGCCGGCATCACCCTGCACAGCGCCCGCCAGATCATCGGCGCCCGCTCCGCCGCCCCCGAGGAGGCGCTCCGCCTCGACGAGAAGGAGGGCGCCGCACTGCTGACCATGCAGCGCACGGCGTACGACGACACCGGCCGCGCCGTCGAGTACGGGACGCACATCTACCGCGCGTCCCGGTACGCGTTCGACTTCCAGCTCCTCGTACGACCGTGAGGGCCGTGCGGGCGCAGCCGCGGCTGGGTCACGCCCCGAAGGACTGCTCGAGGTGGTGGGCGATCGTGGCGACGTGGGGTGGGTCGATGAGGGAGAGGTGGTCGCCCTCGACGGACACCACTTCGAGGCGCGGGCACAAGGACGCCCAGCCCAGGTCGGCTTCCGTCCTCAGGTAGCGCGGGTCGAGCGCGCTGATGAGTCTGTGGTGCTGCCGAGCGCGGTAGAGCACCACGTGCCCGTGGTAGGGGCGCGGCCGGTAACGCTCACCGACACGGGCGTCGATGTAGGACGTCCGCTGGTGCTCCATGATCCCGGGGCTCATGTCGAGGCCGGCGTCGGCGACCAGGCCCATGACGACGTCGATCTGCTTGTCCTCGGGGGTGGCCGCCAGGTCCTCGTAGGGAAGTTGCACGTGGTGGCCGTAGGTCTTCTCGATGTACTCGAGGAAGCGGCCGAAGCGTTCGAGCAGCACCTGCGACGAATCCAGGTCCGGTCGGGGCGCGGGCAGGATGGTGTCGATGAGACCGAGGAAGTCGACGGTCTCCCCGGCATCCGTCAGCTGCTGCGCCGTCTCGTAGGCGAGGAAGCCGCCGAAGGACCAGCCCAGGAGCCGATAGGGCCCTTGCGGCTGAAGGCCCTTCATGAGGGTGATGTAGTGGGCGGCCTTTTCCTCCATGGCGCCCAGCGCGTCCAGCCGTTCCATTCCGTACACGGCCTGGTCCGACGGCAGGAGTTGGGTCAGGGGCTGGTAGACGGACGTGGGACCGCCGCCCGGATGGAAGGTGAACAGCGGGAGCCTGGAGGAACCTGCTCGAGGTGGACGCAGGACGTTCACCACGCAGTCACCGGAGTGGTTGACGATCGGGCGGATCAGTTCGGCGATGGCGGCGACGGTGCCCTGCTCGAGCACGGCCTGGGCGGTGAGGTCCAGCTGGGCGCAGCCCAGCCGCCGGCGGATGACGCCCACGAGCTCTTCGGCCGCGCGCTGGTCGCCACCGGCCGAGACGAAGTCGGCGCGGACGTCGGTGGGGGGCTGCCGCAGGACCTCGGCCCAGGCGCCGGCCACCACACGCTCGGCGGCATCGCGCGGCTGGATGGTGGACGGCATTGTCACGACGGGTGGGCCGTCTGGCGTGGTGTCGTCGGATGCGTCAAGCGGTGCGGGCGACGCGGCCGGGTCGGCCGTCTCCCGTCGGAGTCCGAGTGCTCGCAGGACGGTGTCGCCGAGGTCGCGCAGGGTCGCGCCGCGCAGCATGAGGTCCGGGGGCAGGTCGACGGCGAAGTCCTGCTGGGCTGCGTTCCGGATGCGCACGGCCATCAGTGAGTCCAGGCCGAACTGCGGCAGCGGCACGGCTTCGTCAAGGCCCGATGCGCTGAAGCCCATGATGGCGGCAGTGCGTTTGGCCAGGCGCTGGAGCACCTTGT
Source organism: Streptomyces flavusporus (assembly GCF_046267975.1). Classification (NCBI taxonomy): domain Bacteria; kingdom Bacillati; phylum Actinomycetota; class Actinomycetes; order Kitasatosporales; family Streptomycetaceae; genus Streptomyces; species Streptomyces flavusporus. Next base: position 1,188,196 of record NZ_CP176503.1, read on the forward strand.
CCGCCGCGCCGTCACCGAGAGCGTCGATGCCGGCGGGGCCTCTCCAGTCCTCCTCCGGGGACAGGTCGTCGGGGCGGAGGCTGTTGGCGAAGAAGGGGATGCCGGAAAAGCCGGGGAACGCCTCCAACAGGCGCGGCGGGTCCAGATGGAGGACGCCGGTGTGCGTGCGGTTGTGGACGACGAGAGTCTGCAGGGCATCCAGTCCCTCGTCCACGGTGAGGGAGTCCAAGGCCAGGACGCGATCGTCGGCGACGGCACCGGCGTCACGCCAGGGACCCCAGGCGATGGACGTGGCGGGCTTGCCTTCCGCCCTGCGCAGCTGCGCCATCGCGTCCAGCCAGGCGTTGGCGACCGCGTGCGCGGCCTGCCCGGGTGACCCGAGCAGAGCCGCTGCCGAGCTGTAGAGCACCCACCAGTCGATGTCGTGGTGGGCCAGGGCGGCCTCGAGGTTGAGCGCGCCGGTGACCTTGGGCCGCAGCACGGTGTCGAGGTCGGCGGTGTCGAGATCGGTGATCATATGGTCGCGCAGGACGCCCGCGCAGTGGGCGACGCCGCGCAAGGTGTGTCCCTCGCTGAGCGCGGCCTGCACCAGGCGCTCTGCCACGCCGGGGTCGGCGATGTCACCTTGCAGCACGGCGATGGAGGTTCCGCCGGCGCCGAGCCGGGAGATGACCGCCTCGGCTTCAGGGGTGGGGGGCCGCCTGCCGTTGAGGACGAGGCGGCCGGCTCCCTGTTCGGCGAGGCGGCGGGCCGTTTCCAGGCCGAGACCGGTCAGGCCGCCGGTGATGACGTAGGCGCCGCTGCCGCGGACGAACGGCGCCTCGTACTGCTGGCCCGACAGGTCGGCGGAGGTCAGACGGGCGACGAGGCGGGTTCCGGCTCGCCAGACGACTTCGTCCTCGGTGCTGTCGCCGAGCAGTTCCTGCAGGAGGTTCTCGACGGCTTCGGGTTGGGTGTCGATGTCGACCAGGCAGGCCCGCAGAGCGGGCTCCTCGATGGCGAGTGTGCGTACCAGACCGCGCAGACAGGCCAGGTCCGGCCGGCCGGGTTCGCCCGGTGCGGCGCAGCGGGAACGCTCGGTCACCAGCCACAGTCGGGGCGGCTGCACTCCGCCGGGGCGGGAGGCGAGGCGACGCGCGATCTGTGTGGCGGTGTACAGAGCCTGGAGGTCGTGGGTCTCGGCCGGCCGGGTCAGCAGCAGCACGACAGCCCTGGGATCGTCCGGCGCGGTGTTCCGCAGCCAGTCGTCGACCGACTGCCCGGCGCGGGCTGCCGCGGCGGCCTCGGTGGTGGTGGACACATTCCTCGCCTCAAGCGCCGCACCGAGGGCGGTGGCCAGGGTGCTGCCTGTCCCGGCTGTGGGCTCGTCGACGAGGAGCAGAGCGCTGCCGAGCCGACCGGGCAGCGGAACGGGCGACTTCTGCCACTCGATCTCGTAGGTGAGTGCCTCCAGAGGCTTGGGCACATCGCTACGCGAGGCCGGACCCGGCTGCAGGCCTGTTGCGGTGATCCTCGACTGTTCCCCGTCGGCCACAACGGTCCAGCTCAGGCCCTGGCCATCGCTTGGGGTGTCTGCGCCGGACGCGAGTACGTGGACCGCGAGCGGGGTGGGAAAGGCCCGAATGGTGCACTCCGCGCCGAGTGTGGTGAGGGGTCCTCGAGCTGCAGGCTCTGCACGAAGGCGGGGATGACCTCGGTACAGGAATCGTCGGAGGCGGCCCTGCCGGTTTCGGCGGGTGCGTGCAGCACGGCGGCGAGGAGTTCCTCGTACGAACGCGGGCCCGGTTCCTCCGATGTGGCAGGGGCCCAGCGCGTCACGACGGCGGGCGGGGTGTCGGGGGTGTCGTCCTTGATCGGTTCGAGGTCGGTGTACACCCGTGCCGATGCGTAGCTGTGCCATGTGCCGTCCGCGGCCCGGGCGTTGACGGCGACGGCCGCATGGGCGTCCATGGGCTCCCACGTGATGGTGACGGGTGTGCTGCGGGACAGCGGCAGCCACCGGTGAACGGCGAGCTCCTCGATGCGCAGGCCTCGATGCCGTCCGGCCCGTGGATCTCCTGCGCCGCTGTGATGATGAGTGCGGCGGCCGCGGGCAGGTCCAGGACGGGCCGACCGTGCAGACGGCGTCCGGCGGCCTGTGCATCGCCCGTGCCGAGGTCCGTCTGCCACAGGACGGCGCCCGAGCGGGGATCGTCGATACGCCGACCCAGCACGGCGTGGGACTGGCCGATGGCGCCGGTTGTCGGGCCGCGGCGGCCGAACCAGTGGCGTTCGTGGCGCCAGAGGGGGCTGGGCAGCGGGATCCGGGTGCCCCGGGGCCACAGCCGGTCCTCCGCCACCCGCACCCCGGCGAAGTGCAGCCGGGTCAGTGCCGCGCACAGGTCGACGGCTTCGTCGCCCTGCTTGCGCAGGGTGGACACGGCGACCGCCGCAGAGCCGTTCGCTGCCGTCTGCAGGGTCTCGCCGACGGGCATGAGGGCGATGGGGTGGGGCGAGACCTCGAGGAAGAGATCATGGCCGTCGGCCGCGGCGGCGGCGACCGCCTGGTGCAGGCGTACGGGACGGCGCAGATTGGCGCACCAGTAGGCGGCGTCGGCCATCACGTCGGCCCGTGGGTCGTCGAGCACGGTGGTGTACCAGGGGATGCCGGCCGGACGGGTACTCAGCGTGCCCAGGCACTGCCGTACCTCGGGCAGGACGGGGTCGACCGCGGGGGAATGGCCGGCTGCCCCGATGTCCAGAAGCCGCGCGAGACGGCCCTCGGCGGCGAGTTCGTCGACGAGCCGGCGCACGGTGGGTCCGGGGCCGGTCACGGTGCATCGGCGCGGGGAGGAATCCACGGCGATCTCCACGCCGGGAAAGCGGGACAGAACCTCCGCACGGTCCTCGACGGCCAGCTCCACGGCGGCCATCGCTCCGGCGCCCTCGGTGTCGAGGCCGGCCAGTTGCGCCGACCGGCTGAGGACGACGTGCAGGCCGTCGGCCAGGTCGAGGCCTCCGGCGATGACCGCGGCGGCGGCTTCTCCCACCGAGTGGCCGATGACGGCGGCCGGGTGCACTCCGTAGGACTGCAGGGTCCGGGCCAGGGCGATCTACATCCCGAACAGCGCAGGCTGGAGGTGCTCGAAGCGGCTGCCGGGGGCCGGCCGGGTGAGCATCTGCCGTAGCGTCACGCCCGCCTGCTCCTGATAGACGGGGTCCAGCTCGTCCACCGCGGCGACGAAGAAGGGGTTGTCCTCGAGGAGGCGCACGCCCATGCCCTGCCACTGCGAGCCGTGGCCGGAGAAGACGAACACGGGGCGGCGGGTGCCGGACGAGCGGGCAGCGGGGTCGTCGGTGCAGGGCGCGACGATGCCGGGGCCTTCCTGGTCGCTCGCCAGCGCGGCGAGCCGGTCGGCCGCCTCCTGGCGGGTGCGTGCGACGACGGCGGCACATACCGGGCCCCTGCGGTGACCGGCCAGGGTGTGCGCGAGGTCTTTCAGCGCCGGCGCGTCGTCGGCCACCGTCTGCCGGGCCAGGCCGGCCGCGACATCGCCGATGCGCTGCCGGGAGCGGGCCGAGACGACCAGCGCATGCGGGCGTGCTGCCTGGCCGTCGCCGCTGTGGGACACACTGTCGCCGGGTGGGCTCGCGGGTACCTGTTCGAGGACGACGTGTGCGTTGGTGCCGCCGAAGCCGAAGGCGGACACCCCGGCCCGGGGTGGGTGGCCTCGCTCGGGCCAGGCAGTGGGCGCGGTGACGACGCGCAGGCGTAGCGCTTCGAAGTCGATGTGCGGGTTGGGCGTGTGGAAGTGAAGGCTGTGCGGGATGTGCCGATGGTGCAGTGCCAGGACTGTTTTGATCAGGCCGACGATGCCCGCGGCGCCTTCCAGATGGCCCAGGTTGCTCTTCACGGAGCCGATGAGCAGTGGCTGGTCGGCCGGCCTGTCACGGCCGACGACGGCTCCCAGGGAAGATGCCTCCATAGGGTCTCCCAGCAGTGTGCCGGTCCCGTGTGTCTCGACGTAGTCGATGTCGGCGGCGTCGACCTGCGCGTTGCTGAGCGCGCTGCGCAACAGGCTCTCCTGAGCAGCGGGGTTGGGGGCCATCAGTCCCGCCGAGCGGCCGTCGGAGTTGACGGCTGTGCCTTTGATGACGGCCAGGATCCGGTCGCCGTCGCGCTGGGCGTCGATGAGTCGTTTCAGTACGACGACGCCGCAGCCCTCACCCCGGGCGATGCCGTTCGCGGACGCGTCGAACGGCTTGCAGCGTCCGTCCGCCGCGAGCGCCCCCATCTGCCCCATCGATGCCATGACCACGGGTGAGAGAAGGGTGTTGACGCCCGCCGCCAGCGCGGTGTCGCACTCGCCGCTGCCCAGGCTCCGGCAGGCCTGGTGCACCGCCACCAGGGACGAGGAGCAGGCCGTGTCGATGGTCAGACTCGGACCGTGCAGGTCGAACACGTACGACAGCCGGTTGGCGGCGATGCTGCCGGCGGCCCCGGTACTGGTCCACGGGGTCAGGCGCGCGGGGTCTGCGGTGGTCAGCTGTCCGTATTCAAGCGCGCTGATACCGACGAACACCCCGGTATTGCTGCCTTCGAGACTGTAGGCGGGGCGTCCGGCATGGTCCAGCGCTTCGCAGGTGACTTCCAGCAGCAGACGCTGCTGGGGGTCCATGACGTCGGCTTCGCGCGGGGTGATACCGAAGTGGCCCGCGTCGAACGCCTCGACATCGTCGAGGAAGGCCCCCTGGCGGGTGGTCCGTTCCCGCAGCGCACCGGCGCTGGTGAAGTCCCGCCACCGTCTGGCGGGGACGTGGCCGACGAGGTCGCTGCCCGCCAGGAGACGCCTGAAGAACTCCTCGGGTCCGTTGATGCCACCGGGAAGGCGGCAGCCGATGCCGATCACGGCGACGGGGCACGCCACCGGGGCGGGTCCCCGGCAGTCGCCGCCGGTGGCGGAAGCCGCGGTACTGCGGGAGTCGCAGTGCGCGGCATGCTTCTGGTTCTCCCGCCCGCCCTCCGGCGCGGGCTGTTGGGTGGTACTCAGGAGCTGCACGAGTCGTTCGACGGTCGGGTGCTCCCACAGCAACGTGGCTGGCAGCGGCCGGCCCAGTGCACGCTCCAGACGTCCGGTCAGGGCGACGGCGGCACGCGAGCTGAGACCGTGGTCGACCAGGGGACGGGTGTCGTCGAGTTCTTCCTCGGGGATACCGCAGGTCTCGGTGATGAGTGTGCGCAGGGTTGCCCGTAGCTCGGCGGCGCCGACCGGCGTCTGCCCGGACGCTGTGGCCGATTCCCTGTCTGGTTCCATCTGGCTCTCTCCCTGCCCGCCCCTTGCGATGGTGCCGACTCCCGGCGTTTCAGGTTCTGACGTCCGTGTTCCAGGCGCCCGCCAGGTACTGCTCCCGGCATGCGCTGCGGGCGACCTTGCCGCTGGTGGTGTGCGGCACGCTGCCGGGCGGCACCAGCACGAAGTCGTGGACAGCGACTCCGTGCCTGCCGGCGACCGCGGACCGCACCGCGCTCGTCACCCCCTGTACGGCGACGTCGTTGGGGTTCGCATCGCGGCGGTGCTCGGCCACGACGACGAGGCGCTCGCCATCGCCGGTGGCCACGGCGAAGGCGGCGATGTGGTGAGGTCGGACGGCCGGGTGGGCGTCCTGGACCGTCTCTTCGATGTCATGCGGATAGTGATTGGTGCCGTCGATGATCACCAGATCCTTCAACCGGCCGGTCACATACAGCTGCTTGTCGTGCCACACCCCCAGATCTCCGGTGCGCAGCCAGGGTCCGCCCTGCTCCTCGCCGTGGAGGACCGCGCGGAAGGTGGCCTCGCCCTGCTCCGGGCGGCCCCAGTAACCGCGTCCGATGTTGGGGCCGCGCACCCAGATCTCGCCGATGTGACCGTCCTCCCTGCGCCGGCATGTCGCCGGATCGACGATCGCGATCTCCTGACCGGTCGGCCGACCACATGACACCAGTTCGACCGCCGCCGCCTGGTCGGCCAACTCCAGGGTGTGAGCCACACCTTGGCCGAGCGCCTCCCGGTCCACGGCGATGACGGTCGGTTCCTCGCCGGCGGGAGAGGCGGACACGAACACGGTCGCCTCGGCCAGCCCGTAGGACGGTCGCAAGATCGTGCGCAGCATGCCGGCCGGGGCGAAGGCCGCCTGGAAACGTTCGAGGGTGTCCGGTGTGATGGGTTCGCTCCCGTTGACCATGGCGGCAACCGACCCCAGCGACAGCCCGGCACGCTCATCGGCGTCCACCTGCCGGGCGCAGTAGTCGTAGGCGAAATTGGGAGCGGCGGTCAGGGCCCCGGGGTGCCGGCTCAGCAGACGCAGCCAGCGCCCCGGTTGCTGGATGAAGGCCAGAGGGTCCATCAGGACCGAGGGGATGTGGCCGATGACCGGCAGCGCGATCGCCAGCACGAGGCCCATGTCGTGGTAGAGCGGCAGCCACCCCACGGTGCAGTTACGGCCACGCCGCAGGTCGTAGGCCTCAAGAGCCTGGCGCGCGTTGGCGCACACATTGGCATGCGTGATCTCCACACCGGACGGAATACGGGTGGAGCCCGAGGTGTACTGCAGATACGCCACGTCGTCGGGCCGCAGCCGGACGACCCCGGCTTGAGAGTGCGCCGCCTCTTGGAGCACATCCCGCTCGGTGACGATGCGGCTGTCGGAGGCCAGACCGTGCCTCGCGCAGAAGTCGGCGAGGAGCCGGCATTGGGATTCGACGGTCAGCAGCGCCTTGGGGGCCGCATCCTTGACGACTGCCGCGAGCTTCTCCTCGTGACCCGGCAGGGACGGGGAGAACACAGGGACCGCGATCGTTCCGGCACAAGCGGCGCCGAGGAAGCCCACGACATAGTCGAGACTCTGCGGCGCGACGACGGCCACTCTTTCACCCTGCGCGACCATTTGACGCAGTCCGGTGGCAACGGCACGAACCCTGTCCTCCAGCTGCCGCCAGCTCAGCGAGGAGACCACTCCCTCGATGTGAGCGCTGTAGTCGACGAACGTGAAGGCGGTTTCGTCCGGTGTGAGAGCAGTGATGTGAGCGAGATGGTGGCTGAGTGTATCTGTCACCGATGATGGCACTGGCTCACCGAACCTTCTTTGCTGCATGCAGAAGTGGACCCGTCGGAAAAGGCTTCATGTGAAGAACCGCTGCGACGGCCACATGGGCTGTGCGCGCCGCGGCTCGACGCGGTCACGGAAACAGGCGGCAGAAGCAGCAAAACACGGAGCAGTCGTCCTCTTATGTCGACACGCCGATGCCGGAGCCCGTGCGCGTACCTCCCGGATGTGGAAAGGCGCAGGTTTCACAGTCATGCGTCGGCTGCGTCTGTGGAGCGTCATTACTGCCGTCATGTGCTGCACTTTCCTGACGGCTTTGGACAACACTGCGGTGAATGTCGCCCTGCCTCAGATCCGCGCACAGTTGAGCCTGACGGAGACCGACGTCAAATGGGTGGGGACCGCATACCCGCTGGCACTGGCCGGCTCTCTCCTGGGGGCCGGTCAGTTGACGGACAGCAAAGGGCGGCGCTGGGCCCTGCTCACCGGAGTGGCCGTGTTCACCGCGTCGTCGGCGTGCTGTGTCGTGTCGACCACCGGGGTGATGTTGGTCGTTTTCCGGGGTCTGCAGGGCATCGGCGCGGCATTCATCCTGCCGGCGTCCCTGGCATTGATGGCGCACGACCTGCCACCCAGGATCCGCACGGCCTCATTCAGTGCGACAACTGCTGCTCTGGCCTGTGCGCTGGCTTTCGGGCCCGTGCTCTCCGGTGTGGTGACGCAACACCTGGGGTGGGAATGGCTTTTCCTCATGAACATCCCCCTGGGGGCGTCCGCTTTCGTTGTCGGCGCCATGGCTGTTCCCGGCCCTTCCGGTCGTCCGAACCGCCCGGGTCTGCGCACCGCGGCCCCCGTGCCGAACCGCCAGATCGTCTTGGCCTGCATTTTTCTGACTTCCCTCGTCTACTGCCTGATCCAGGGGCCCGATCACGGATTCACCAGGCCACCCGTCGTCCTTTGCGGGGTGGCGGCCACGGCGAGCATGGCCGCATTGTGCCGGGGCAAACTCGGTCGTCATCCGGCCCTGGGACAGCTACTGAGGGAGCGCGCCTACTGTGGCGGGCTTGTCACCCAGCTCCTGTGGGGCCTGGGAGTGAGCGGCGTGTATTTCTACACCTGTCAGTTTCTGCAGAGCGGTTTACGGCTCAACCCCACACAGGCAGGCCTGGCATTCACTCCTGTCTTCTCGGCGCTCTTCCTCACAGCCCCGTTCGTCACCGCCCTGGCCAGGCGGTGGGGAGACGCGCGCACCTCGGCAACGGGTCTGCTCCTGATCGCCCTGGGGCTGCTGCTGGTCGCGCTGGGCAGTGCGCACGGCGGGCTGGCCGACCTGATTCCCGGCTTGGCGGCAGTCGGTGTGGGATCTTCGCTTGCCATCCCCCTGACCACGCGGGCGCTGGCGTCCTCGCCCCGCCATCTGTCCGGCTTCGCGGCCGGCCTCTTCGCTGCCACCCGCGAACTGTCCGGCGTGTTCGGCATCGTGCTCGTAGGCGCCGTGGTGACGTTCGTGCGGCACCTGTGCTTGGCCCAGCAAATCTCCCACGCCGAAGCCTCGTTGGCCGGGTATCAAGCCGGGCTGTGCATCGCGGCGACACTCGTCGGCGTGGGAGCCCCCGTCGCCCTCTGGGCGCTGCGCCGCCCTCACGAAGAAGGGGCGAGCGCCCGCTGAGGGGGCGCGGGTCGTCGCCGGGCTCCGACGCGACACGAACTGCCGCCGAACGAGTCAATTTTATGATGATCGACAGGACCTGACGGGGCTTTGCCGTCATGCCATGCAACGATGCGCTCCGAGGCCTCCGTGGTAAAGGGAAATCCAGCCCGCGCGACCGCGCAATGGGGGCTCTCGTTTCGTCGGTCACTTTCCGAGGCGGTCCTCCAGCCCATGCCATGCCATTTCAAGAAGAGGGTCGGCCGAGCAAAGCCGATCAGCTGTTCCATCCTTGAATTGCTGATCCTTGTCACGTTGCCGTTCGTCGCCGGGCCCACCGCATCCGCCTCCGATCGCATGACCCCGGCGGACACTGAGGCCCGGATCGTGGGCGTAAAGAGACTTGATGCCCGGATTCTGGATCTGACCGTACGGTCACCGGCCATGGGTGGCACGGTGCCTGTCCGTGTCATCCTTCCCGCGAGCTGGAGGAGCAAGCCGACGCGTACCTACCCCACGCTCTACATGCTCCACGGCGGGGAGGACGACTACACCTCCTGGACCCGTGAGACGGACGTCGAGGAGCTGGCGAAGGATTCCGAAGCGCTGATCGTGATGCCGGACGGCGGCCGCAACGGCCAGTATTCCGACTGGCACGTCGGCTGGCCCCGATGGGAGACCTTTCACACCCGCGAGCTGCCACGTCTCCTGAAACGGAAGCTCCGAGCGAATTCCACCCGAGCAGTCATCGGCCTTTCAATGGGGGGACTCGGCGCGCTGAACTACGCGGGACGGAACCCGGGCATGTTTCGCTACGCGGCCAGTTTCAGCGCAATCGTCGACCTCGATGACCCGGGGCTTCGCGCCTTCCTCTGGCTCTACAACGCCTCCCATGACAACGAGCTGATCAAGGCCTGGGGTGACCCGAAAGAGCATCCGGGCATCTGGGACTCGCACAACCCGTCCGCCATGGCGACGGCCTACCGCGGCATGAGAATCCACCTGTCCGCCGGGACTGGCGATCTGGGTCCGCTGGACGAGGGCCGGGACGTCGACTCGGTGCTCCCGTCGATGTCAGAAGGAATGCTCGCACCCAGCCAGAAGCGGTTCGCCCGGGCACTGCGCGCGGCAGGTGTGGACGTCACGACGCACGTCTACAAGCCCGGGACGCACTCCTGGCCCTACTGGAAACGCGAACTGCACCTCATCTGGCCCGCGGTGGTGCGCGAACTCAGAGCCTAGACAGGCCGTTGGAACGGCCCCGTTGATGGTTCTGGTCGCCACGGACGTCGACCGTCACCTGGCAATGGCAAGCCGCTCAAGAGCTCGGCAGGCATGTGCCACGCCGTCCTCGGCGTTCAGTGCCCGGCCCAGCCGCCGGGCGGTCTCGGCGTACCCGTTGTTCCCGGCGACGGCGCGCAGCCGTTCGGTCAGGAGCGGCACCGACAGGTGCCGGGCCGGCAGCGGCTTCGGGCCCGCGCCCAGACGGTGCACACGCTCGGCCCAGTAAGGCTGGTCTCCGAAGAAGGGGCAGACCAGGGAGGCCACTCCCGCCCGCAGCGCCGCGGCAGTGGTGCCCGCCCCTCCGTGATGAACCACCGCCGCCATGCGCGGGAACAGCCAGCCGTGGGGGACGTCCCCGACCACCAGGACGTCGTCATCACTCGTCGCAGGCTCTCCCGTGAGCACGCCGCGCAGACCGGCACGCCTGAGTGCCGCGCGCACGATGCGGTCGGTGGCCTCGCAATCACCGGTGCTCATGCTGCCGAAGCCCACGTAGACAGGCGGCGGCCCACTGTCCAGGAAGTCGAGGAGGTCCGGCGACGGCGTCCAGGACGGCTCTTCGTGGAACCAGTAGCCGGTCAGATGGACGTTCGCTCCCCAGTCGTTCGGTCGGGGTACGACAACGGGGCTGAACGCACACAGCACGGGGGCGCTACGGGCGTGCCGAAAAGGGCCGAGGGGGGACATGGGAGGAAGACCCAGCTTCTCGCGCCGCCAGGTGTTGACGGCCCCGCGGCATACCAGCCAGCAGGCCAGATCGACCGCGTAGAAGCTCAGACGATTACCGAAGGCGCCCAGGAGGCGCGCAGCGGGAAGGAGGGGATGCGGGAATTCCCCGGATGGGTGGCTCGGCTGGAAATGGATGAATGCGTACGGGACCTCCAGGTACTGACTCAAATGGAGGCCCAGCAAACCCAAACTGGGGGTCAGGATGAGGTCGGCTCCCTCAACGCCCGTCTCGACCTCTGAGAGCATGCGGGCCATCAGCGGCTGAAGAATCCGGTGGATACCGCGGATGAACCTTCCCGCGCTGCGTCCACCGGCCAGTAGTTCCTGACCCTGGGGCGATGCGATGATCTCTGCGGGATCCAGCGTGAGCGAGTGGAATTCCAGGCCCGCCTGCGTGATCAGGCCGTGATACCGGCGGCTGGCGATCACCCGCACGACATCGCCCTGCCGGTTCAGTCCTCGACCCAGCGCCAGACACGGCTGGACGTCCCCGCGGGACCCTAGGGCAAGGATCACTACGGTCCGTCCCATGTCCACCTCGTCATGTGATGAGCAAAGCGCTCCAGGATTACACCGCAGGAGCGCCGCCCTACCGGCAACCGCCGGACTGCGTGTCGCGACGAAGATCGGAACCGACCACGCGAAAAGGGCTCTCACGGGCTCTCGCCCGCGAAGACCCTTCGCACCGTCGGGACGACAGGATTTGAGCCTGCGACCCCTTGTATGGGCAGCACATCGGAACGACGGGCAGCTCAGCGCCCAACTGCCGGGCCAGCACCACCTGGTTGACGCTCGCCCCGGTCTCCCGCGCCACCTCACGCAGCACGGCCAGCCGGGCCGGCGTTCCGGGGTGGTCGTAGTCGGGCGGCAGCGGCTCGTCCGCCCGTCCGTACGCCCCGCCCAGCAGCGGTGAGTAGGCGACCAGCGTCAGCGTGGGCTCGGAGCGCAGATAGCCGAGGAGTTCGGCACCGGCGTGGCCGAGGCTGCCGTCGGGGAAGAGGTCGCTGGGCATGTCGAAGCGGGGCCGCAGACGGCTGTGCTGGTACTGGAGCACCTCGTAGCCGGGCAGCCCGGCCGCGACAGCCAGGGAACGGGCCCGCTCCACCCGCCAGATCGCCTGGTTGCTGACCCCGAGCAGACCGACGGTGCCCTCCTCGACCAGCGCGGCGAACCCCTCGACGGTCTCCTGGAGGGGAACCCTGTGATCGTCGATGTGCGCGTACAACAGGTCCAGTTTCTGCGCGCCGAACCGTTCCCGGCTGCGCTCGGCCGACTCGCGGATCACCTTCGCCGACAGGCCCTCCGCGTTGTCGGTGTAGCTGGTGCCGGGAGCGAGCGGGCGGGCGCCGAGCTTGGTGGCGATGACGACCTCGTCGCCGATGCCGAGCAGTTCCTCGCTGTGGCCGCCCTGGCTGCCGTCGGTCCAGAACGCATAGTTGTCCGAGGTGTCGATGAAGTTCCCGCCGGCCTCGACATAGCGGTCGAGAACGGCGAAGGAGGTCTGCTCGTCCGTGAGCGAGCCAACAGCATCGCGCCGAGCGCGAGCACGCTGACCTCGCGGCGCTGGTGCGGATCGGTGCCGATGGTGCGGTACTTCATAGTCGTCCCTCCCGTTCGGCCCGCTTGTCCGGGCACGAACGGGAGTCTTCAGTTTGAAGCGCACTTCAGGGTCAAGGCCTACGACGGACCCGCAGCTTCGAACCGCATGTCCAGAGGATGTGGTCGCGCAGCACGGCCATCGCCTCCATCAGCCGGTCCGGCCAGGACCGACTCGATCCGGCGCTGCTCGGCCTCCAGGACGGCGTGCCTGCCCGTGCGGCTCCCGCGGAACAACGGCTGCGATCTGCCGTTCTCGCGCCCCAAAGGGGTAGGGCCGGTCGGCCCTACCCCCTCGCCGCGACCGCGGGGACGATGGACCGATGCTCCAGAACGACGCCTTTCGCGCACTCGACCGGCAGGAGTGCCTGCGCCTGCTCGCCAAGGTGCCGGTCGGCCGCGTGGTCTACACCCGACAGGCACTGCCCACGGTCCTCCCCATCAACTTCGCCCTCGACACGGATGCCTCCGTCCTGCTGCGCACCTCACCGGACTCGAGCCTCGTCCGCGCCATCGACGGCGTCGTGGTCGCCTTCGAGGTGGACGAGTTCGAGGCGGCGACCCGGTCCGGCTGGAGTGTGGTCGTCACCGGTCCGGCCACCATGGTGACCGACCCCACCGAGCACGAGCGGCTGTCCCAAGCCGGCCCCGTTTCCTGGATGCCCCTACGGGACCCGGTGTTCGTACGGATCGAGTCCGAGATGGTCACCGGACGCGAGCTCAGGGGAACGCCCGGCACGCGGTGAGGCCCGCCCGGCCGGCAGTGGCGTACGGCCAAGACGCCCCGGTGACGGAGCACGCTCTGCGAGTCGCAGCGCGGCCGCGCCCCGAGCGCACGCAGGGGTGTCCAGGGCGGGCACTGTCCCTGAGGACAGGGGCGAGAGTGCGGGTCAGGTGGCGGAGGCGGGACCGGGTGGCAGGTGGACGGTCATGATCAGGTGGCAGGTTTTGGTGCCGCTGCCGCGGTAGGTGTGGGGGGCGTCGCCGTCGAAGGTGGCGGTCTGTCCGGCTTCGACCGGGTGCTCGATGCCGTCGACGATCAGCGTCATCTGTCCGGCGGTGACGCTGACGGTTTCGACGACGCCGGCCTGGTGGGGGTGACTGGGGTACTCCTCGCCGGGTTCCAGTTTCCAGCGCCAGACCTCGGTCGGGGCCGGGCCTGAGGTCGTCAGCATGAGCCGGGCTTCGCTGCCCTGCTCTCCGGTCCACAGCGGCATCACGGCGTCGGCGGACACGACGCGGACGCGCCCTTCGGTCCGCCCTTCCATCAGGGCGGAGACCGAGATGCCGAGGGTGTCGGCCAGCCGGACCAGGGTGGCGAAGTTCGGGTTGCCCTGCGCCTTCTCCAATGCGACCAGGGCGCCCTTGCTGACCTTGGCGCGTCGGCCGAGTTCGTCCAGGGACAGGCCGGCGCGGTTGCGGGCTGCCCTGACGTTGTGGGCGAGCGTCCGCAGGGCGGCCTCGGTCTCGGCCATCCGATCACCCTCCTCGTAAGTGGACCACTTCAATGCACCGTCCGGTCGTTTGGTTGACTATCCCCGGTCGGTCCGTTGTACGGTTTGGTCGTTCCACTGAGATAGTAAGGGATACACCGTGATCGCTCTGCTGCTGGCCCTGGGCAGTTCCCTGGCCTACGGTTGCGCCGACTTCCTCGGCGGCCTCGGCGCCCGCAAGGCGCATGTGCTGCGCACCGTGATGATCGCCGCCCCGGCCTCTCTCGCGGTCGAGCTGCTGCTGTGGCCGTTCCTCGGCGCCTCGTTCAGTGCCGAGACCCTGGGTTGGGGCGCCGCGTCCGGTGTCGCGTCGGCCGCCGCGTTCGCCCTGCTCTACCGCACCCTGGCCATCGGTCCGATGAACGTGCTCTCGCCGGTGACCGCGCTGGTGTCCGCGGTGCTGCCGGTCGGCGTGGGCCTGCTGCAGGGCGAGCACCTCGGCCTGACCGGACTGGTGGGCCTGCCGCTCGCCCTGATGGCGGTGGTACTGGTCAGCGCCGGACACGGCGCCGGAACGGCACGTCCCTCGCGCATCGCGCTGCTGCTGGCCTTCGGCGCCGGCGCCGCGATCGCCCTCCAGCTGATCTTCCTGCACCAGGCGCCGTCCGACAGCGGCGTCGGCCCGCTGATCATCGGCCGGGCCGTCTCCTCCGCCGTCACCCTGACCGCAGCCGGACTGCTGCACCGCAAGCTCGGCCCCGAGCGGCCCGCCTACGCGATGTCAGCCACCGCCGGTGTGCTGGACTCGGTGGCGAACCTGCTGTTCCTGCTCGCCGCCCGCAGCGGCGACCTCGCCGTGGTCGCCGTCATCACCGCCCTCTACCCGGCCGGCACCGTCCTGCTCGCCCGCAGCGTGCTCGCCGAACGCATCCACCGCGGCCAGCTCGTCGGCCTGGGCACCGCCGCCGTCGCCGTCAGCCTCCTCGCCCTCACCTGACGCCGGCCCGCCGCCACCCGCCGCAGCACCGACCGCACAAGGAGCAGCATGCGCCGGCAGCTTCGCCGACCGGAGCGCATCGGCCCCTGGAAGCCCTGACCCCGTCCACTGCACACAATCCACCGCGCGCAATCCACCCGCACGCACCAAGGAACGGAGCCCCCGCCCATGACCGCCCTCCGTATCGCCCCCGCCGTCGCCGACGCCTTCCCCGCCACCCTCATCGCCCTGGTCACCGCCACCGGCCTGCGCGGCCGAGAACCCTGGCCCGAGACCACCGTCGCCCTGGAGGACCTGGAGCAGCAGCTCGCCGACGGCACCTGGCAGCCCGCCGACGAGACCGATCCCCGGATCGAGGCGTGGCACACCGCCTACCGGTCCTTCGGCACCAACCCCCGCCGCATCCGCCCCAGCGTCGACGCGCTCGGCCGCCGCTTCGCGAAGAAGGGAACGCTGCCGCGCATCAACCCGGCCGTCGACTCCTACAACGCCGTCTCCGTCCGCAACGGACTGCCCGCCGGCGCCTTCGACCTGGACCACGTCACCGGCGACGTCGACATCCGCCATGCGGACGGCAGCGAGGAGTTCACCCCGCTCGGCGAACCCGACACCACCGAGAACCCCAAGCCCGGCGAGATCATCTACGCGGACACCACCGGCGTCCTGACCCGCCACTGGAACCACCGCGACGCCCACCGCACCCGCGTCACCGAAGACTCCACCCACGTCGCCTTCGTCCTCGAAACCCTCCACGCCACCCGCGACGGCCACCGCCTCAAGACGGCAGCGGATGAACTGCAGGGTCTGCTCGTCCCGCACGCCGAAAAGACCACCGTGCACTTCCTCAGCCCCGCACACCCCCATGCCACGTTCAAGCGGTGAGGTCCACCCCGTGGAGCGTGCGTCCGCCGACGAGTGACCCGCCCTACCCGTGCCTCACCTTGCCCTGTTTTCTCAGACCATGTCCGCGCCGCACCACACGGAACGCACCGTCGGTGCAACCACCGTCGTGGAGCTGCGCGGCGAGATCGACATCCTCACTCGCCACCCCTCGCGGCCCGGCTGGAGGCGCTCACCGCCGACCAGCACCCCGATCTGGTCCTGGACCTGCGCTCCATGGCCATCATCGACTGCACCGGTCTCGGGTTCTCCGGGGTTGCTGAACCTGTGGCGTGACGTTGCGGGAGACCGCCTCGTTGGGAGCCGCAGGCCGGTTCTCAGGGGGTGCGGCTCTGTGGCCGGTCGTTGCACAGGTCCCAGAGCAAGAGGTGAGAAGTGCGGGCTTTCCCAGTCCGGATGCCCTCCGGAACGCGATATTGGACGGTCCTCGATGACGGGATGGATTTGGTGCGGCCAGCGGATCACTGGCTGCGTCACCTTCGCTTCGGGCAGCACCGCGCGGAGCTGACCACGAAGGCGTACGCCGGCGACGTCGCGCTGTACCTGAGCTGGTGCAAGCGGACCAGCCGGGATTGGCGGGTGGCGGCCCGGGACCTTGGCCTGTTCATGGTGTGGTTGAAGTACACGCCGGTACAGGCCGACGGGTCGGTGGGCACCGTGGTGTCTGGGCCCGGAGCGGTGCCTGTACGTGGCGAACGGCGGATCAACCGCGTCCTGACCGGGGTGCGCGGCTTGCTGGCCCATGCAATCCGGATGGACGAGGTGCCGCCGTGGGTGCTCGGTCAGATCTACGAGCTGGCTGACACCCGGGATCTGCCGCAGGAGGCCCACATCGAGGGCGCCGGGCTGGAGTACCGCCTCAAGGCGCGTCACCGGCTGCAGGAGCCGGAGTCGCAGGTGGACCGGACCAGCGATGAAGCGGTCGTGGCGATGTTCCGAGCGTGCCGCAACGCCCGGGACCGGCTGATCGTGCTGCTTCTGGCCCGGTCGGGCTGCGCCAGGGCCAGGTGGCGGGGCTGCGCCGCGAGGACTGCCACCTGCTGATGGATTCCCGCGCGCTGGGCTGTGACGTGGAAGGCCCCCACCTTCACGTGGTGCGGCGGCAGAACCCCAACGGGGCGTGGTCGAAGTCCCGCCGCTCCTGGGTGATGCCGGTGGACTTCCTGGTCGTCCAAGCCTTCGACCAGTACGCCGCCGAACGCCACGAGCGCCTGGGCGCCGGTGGCAGCGACTTCCTGCTGGTCAACCTCTTCCGCCCGCCGCTGGGGTCGCCGGTCACGCCCGATGCGATCGGAGACCTGATCGAGGCCCTGGCCCGGCGGGCCGGCGTGGATGAGCATGTGGCGCCGCACCGAATGCGCCACGGCTTCGCCAGTAACGTCGCGGACGCCGAGGGCACACTCGATGAGATCCAGAATCTGCTGGGGCAGTCGCAGCCGGCATCGGCCCAGCCGTATCTGCACCCCTCCCCCGGGCGCTTGCGCGCCGCGATCGAGCGGGTGCCCACGCCGCGCGAGCTGGTCGACGAGGTGCGCCGATGACGATCAGCCTGCCGACGCCGATGGCCCCCGAGACCGCCGAGTCCGACACGATCGCCGCGGATCTGCAGGCGGCTGTCGATCCGGACTTCCTGGCGTTGCTGGGCTGGGACCCCCAGATGCGGCTGCTGCACTTTCCGCACGACCACCCCTACCTGGGCGTGAAGGCCTGCATCGTCCCTGACTGCTACCGCGCCAGCACCTACGCCTGCGGGCTGTGCTCCGGCTGCCGAAGCCGCTGGAAGCGGCAATGGCAGCACCTCAGCCCCGAGGAGTTCACCGTGTCGCCGGCGGCCCGGGCCGGTCGGTATCTGGGCATCGCGCGGTGTGTGATCTCCGACTGTCCGAGGCCGTGGAAGACGGCGCAGATCCGATTGTGCTCGGCACACGAGTACCAGCGGACGGTCACGCTGAAGCTGACGATGGAGGAATTCCTCCTCCACCCCGACGTGAAGGCTCTGCCGTCGTACGGCCTGTGCCAGATCGCGGCGTGCGTTCGGCAGAGGCCGGGGAAGACCTCGCCCTACTGCGAGGCACACAAGTGTCGGCTCCGTGAGCTTCGCCGACGTGTCGAGGACTTCGACGAAGCCCACTGGCGGCGCACGGCGACCCCGATCGACGAAGGCAACGAGACCCGGGGCGCAGACGTCTGGACGACCGCAAGGTGCTGTCGGGCATCCTGTTCGTGCTCTACACCGGCATTCCATGGGAGTTCCTGCCGCAGGAACTGGGCTTCGGCTCCGGCATGACCTGCTGGCGGCGCCTACGTGACTGGAACGAGGCCGGAGTCTGGCAGCGGTTGCACGAGTCGCTGCTGGCCGAACTGCACGCCGCCGGCGCTCCGGACTGGTCGAGGGCGGTGATCGACGGCTCCCACGTAGGGGCCATGAAAGGCGGCCCAAAACCGGACCGAGCCCGGTCGACCGTGCCCGAACAGGCTCCAAGCACCATCTGATCACCGAAGCGCACGGCATCCCGCTGGCCGCGTCGCTGACCGGCGGCAACCGCAACGACGTCACCCAGCTCATGCCGCTGATCGAGGCCGTCCCGCCGGTGCGCGGCCGGCGCGGACGGCCCCGCCGACGCCCCGACGCGCTCTACGCCGACCGAGGCTACGACCATGACAAGTACCGCAAGCAGGTCCGGGCAGTGGGAATCACCCCCGTCATCGCCCGCCGCGGCACCGAACACGGGTCAGGACTGGGCGTGCACCGGTGGGTGGTCGAGCAGAGCTTCGCGCTGCTGCACTGGTTCCGCCGCCTGCGTACCCGCTGGGAGATCCGCGACGACATCCACGAAGCGTTCCTCAGCCTGGCGTGCAGCATCATCTGCTGGCGACGGCTGACAACAGTTCAGCGCCGCCACTCGTAGGCGCCGGGGAGGTCTCCACAACCTTCTGGGGCCAGGAAACCCGGACACGCTGCAGCCGTTCATAGTGATCATCAGCCCATCCATCGGCCAGGCGCAGCGGGCCCCGCACCGATGTCCCCGATCCCACTGCGTCCGTCACCACAACCAAGGCAACCCCACTCTGGCCAGACGGTTCGAATCGGATCTCGGGGTTGCGCCCGTCGTCCATCCAGACGACATCCCGCCCGGCGGCCAGCGCGCCCAGGGCCTGAGCCCAGCCATCCAAGTCATCCGGGGCCAGACACACTTCCAGACGTCCCTGGGCGAACCCACTCGTGACGACAATCTCCGCATCCAGGAAGTCGTGCCAGGGCAACACCCCGGGCATGGTGCGGCCCAGAACCCGAACCCCAAGACTGCTCTCCCCCTCGCCCAGGCGGATGAGATCCACAGTGGTGCCCTCGGCCATCCCCGCTCCCCACGCTTGCATCGACTGCCGTCATGATGCACGCGCATCAACACTCGGCCTATACGGGGGCATTGCGTTAGGAGTTCTTAGGGCTTGCCGGGAATCAACACGTTGGTTTGATCTTGGTTTCGTCCGGGTCGAGGAATCTGGCGATGTCTTCCGGCGTGCGGAAACGGGCTGTTGAGGCGGGGATGTAGACGGCGTGGGCTTCCAGGAGCGGGCGGATGTCTTTCACTGCACGGCTGATGGTCATGGCGGTGGTGTTGAAGAGCTGGCCGAGAAGCTCCTGAAGAGAGTGTTTTCGGTCGATAACCTGTGCAGCCTTGTAGGCGGCTGAGTGATCAAGGTGAGGCGGTGCGGAAGGTGGGTGTCTGGGCGGTTGTCGACGAGGCTGACCGAGTTCAGTGGGAGATGCTCCCTGGTGAGTGCGTTGGGCCGCTGCGCTTCGGGATGTCGCATGACGAAACGGCCGCAGCAGTCGCAGACGTATTGAGCCCTCTCTCCACTCGTGGCGGCTATGGCAGCCCTGTGGCGAGTTCGGAGTTCTTTCTCATCGGAGCATCAAGCGGGCCGGCTGTGACGGCCTACTACGACGCCGGCCGCCTGGCTTGCGTAGCCGTCAGCGCACTTCGCGGTCCACAAGTCACCTTGGACGGGCTGCGGCTCGTCGCCCGCGTCCCGTCCGAGCTGGAAGACGCCTTCGCCGAGTACACGTCTACGAACGGCCACGATCTGCGGTACTCCCAGCATGCGGACCCAGGTTCCGAGACCCTCGGAGTCGTCCTCCGCGCCCAGCGCGCCGGAGACGTTGTCCTGAGCAGGCCGGTGTTGGTCACCTCCACCTGGGCCGAGCGCTGCTGTGATGTCACCGAAGGCCGCATCCCCACTGAGGAGTGGCGGGACCGCGCCTGGTGATGGGGCTGCTATCGGCTGGGGGGGTAGCTCCTTTGGAGAGACAGTCCCACCAGCATGCCGACGCGTCCGTCGCCTGGGGTGGTGCGGAACTCGGGCAGATCAGACACAGATCCAGCAGTACAGCCGTTCCCCGCGCCGCTGAGCCCCGCGGGCGAGTTCCGCCAACTGGTGCAGTAGGCCGCCGAGGACGTCGGTGTCACCAGACCCCTGCTCTTCGACCCAACGCCGCGCCGCCGCAGTCAATTCAGCGGCCTCCACCCTCGCAAGGACGCCTTGCAGCTCATCGCTGATGGTGAGCACCAGACGCTCGCCTCCGTCGCGTTCGGCGACGGCGTGCGAGGTCCGAGGCCGTGCCAGGAACTCGTCGAAGTCGACCCCGGTCAAGATCCTCTCGATCGCTCCGAGATCGGTCGTCGAGTCGAACCCCTTGGTGGCCACGACGTGGAACCCCGTCTCGGCCAGCCGAAGCTGCGGCCTGAGGAACTCGCGAAGGCCGTCGCGCCCGTAACGCCGCACGATCTCCGGGACGGGCATTGGCAGCTTCGCCCCCGCACCATCCGGCCCGCCGGGCAAGTCAATGGTCGTGGCGGCCGACTCGTCCGATGCCGCGGAGAAGTAGTCATACATCACACCCACAGGCGAGATCATGCCAGGGAGTGACGCGGCACCCGCCAGGTCCTTCCAAAGGAGCCGCACCCATCGGCTTGGCGGGTGCCTGATCTCTTGCGACGTACCTCTGGCCTGTCGTCTTGCGCCACAGGTGTTGCGCTCGGTACCTTGCCGCCTCATAGCCACTGAGCTGCGAGGACTTCTTGGAGAGTCCGCCTCAGGTTCGGCGACCTCCAGAGAACTGGAGTCCTGTGCCGGGCACGGAACCGAGTCGGGGCCCGGGACGGCCGGTTGCGGCTGGTCACCGACAGCATGCGCTTCCGGCGGATCCTTCGCATCGTCCGCCTGTCGGGTGTCTTCGAGCTGCACCCCACCCTGCGTGCGGCCCTGGTCCGTACGCTGCAGGCCGTCTCCGTACCTGCCGTCGCGGGATGATGACCGGGCGGACAGGCTGGCGACTACGTTGAAGTCATCGACGTGGGTCATCGGGCGATGGAGGCGGCATGGCCGGCAAGAAGGTGGAGAAGGTGCCGCGCAAGGCATACGAACAGGAATTGCTGCGCCTGCAGACGGAGCTGGTGAAACTACAGGAGTGGGTGCGTGTCGAGGGCGCCCGGCTGGTCGTGATCTTCGAGGGCAGGGACGCGGCCGGCAAGGGCGGCACCATCAAGCGGGTCGCCGAACACCTCAACCCGCGTGTCGCGCGCATCGCGGCGCTGCCCAAGCCGACCGAGCGCGAGCGCAGCCAGTGGTACTTCCAGCGCTACGTCGTGCATCTGCCGGCCGCCGGGGAGATCGTGCTGTTCGACCGGTCCTGGTACAACCGGGCCGGCGTCGAGCACGTGATGGGCTTCTGTACGAAGGAGGAGCACCAGCTCTTCCTGCGGCAATGCCCGATCTTCGAGCGGATGCTGGTGGAGGACGGGATCCTGCTGCGCAAGTACTGGTTCTCGGTGAGCGACACCGAGCAGCAGGAGCGCTTCCGGCGCCGGCTGGAGGATCCCCTGCGGCGCTGGAAGCTGTCCCCGATGGACCTGGAGTCGATCACCCGCTGGGAGGCGTACTCCCGGGCCAAGGACGAGATGATGGTGCACACCGACATCGCCGAGGCACCCTGGCACGTCGTCGAGAGCGACGACAAGCGCCGGGCCCGGCTGAACATGATCGCCCACCTGCTGGACTCCGTGCCGTACCACGAGGTGCCGCCGCCGGTGCTGGAGCTGCCGGAGCGGCCTGCGTCGACCGGCTACGAGCGCCCGCCGCGCGATCTGCAGACCTACGTCCCCGATCACGCGGCGAGCCTCTGACCGAGTGCTTCAGTCGTGGGCGACGACGGCGACGAGGAACAGTCAGCTGCCGTCCGGCAGCGACAGGGGGACGTCGAGGCGCTGCGCGAGGTCGTCGTACGTGATGCCGAAGGTCTCGAGCACGGTCACGCCCCGGGGACCGACGCGGAACGTCGCGAACTCGGTGTAGACGGTGTCGACGCACCCGAGTCCGGTGAGCGGGTAGGTGCACCGAGGCACCAGCTTCGGTGTGCCGTCCTTGGCGAAGAGCGTCATCATCACGAACACCCTCTTGGCGCCGATGGCGAGGTCCATCGCGCCTCCGACGGCCGGGATGGCGTCGGCCGCGCCGGTGTGCCAGTTGGCCAGGTCGCCGGCCGCGGACACCTGGAAGGCGCCGAGTACGCAGACGTCGAGATGTCCGCCGCGCATCATCGCGAAGGAGTCGGCGTGGTGGAAGTAGGCGGCCCCGGGGAGTTCGGTGACCGGAATCTTCCCCGCGTTGGTGAGATCGGGGTCGACCTGCCCCTCCTGGGCTGCCGGGCCCATGTTGAGCATGCCGTTCTCGGTGTGCAGCACCACGCCCGACCCCGCAGGCAGGTGGTCGGCGACCAGCGTCGGCTGGCCTATGCCCAGGTTGACGTAGGAACCGTGCGGGATGTCGCGCGCCACCCGGGCGGCCATCTCGTGCTTGGTCAGTGGCCCCCGGTCGAGGTTCTCCACGAAGGCGTTCGTCGGGTTCATGCGGCCGGCACCACCTGTACGACGCGGTCGACGTAGATGCCCGGCGTGACGACTGCCTCCGGATCGAGGTCACCGGTCTCGACGATCTCGCGCACCTGTGCCACGACCGTGGTCGCGGCGGTGGCCATGACCGGCCCGAAGTTCCGAGCGGTCTTGCGGTAGACGAGGTTGCCCATCCGGTCGGCCCGGTGGGCGCCGATCAGCGCGACATCGCCCTTGATGGGGTACTCCAGGAGGTAGGTACGGCCCGCTATCTCGCGGGTCTCCTTGCCTTCGGCGAGCGGCGTGCCGACGCCCGTGGGCGAGTAGAACGCGCCGATGCCGGCCCCGGCCGCGCGCAGCCGCTCGGCGAGGGTGCCCTGAGGAACCACTTCCAACTCGATCCGTCCCTCGCGGTAGAGCCGGTCGAAGACCCACGAGTCGGACTGGCGGGGGAAGGAGCACACGATCCTGCGCACTCGTCCCTTGGCCAGCAGCGCCGCCAGCCCCGTGTCGCCGTTGCCGGCGTTGTTCGACACCACGGTCAGATCGGTCGCGCCCTGCCGGATGAGCGCGTCGATCAGTTCGACCGGCATACCGGCCATGCCGAACCCGCCGACCAGCACGGTCGACCCGTCCTCGATCCCGGCGACGGCGTCATCGGCATGCGCGTACAGCTCAACGCTCATGCCACACTCTCCAGGACCACGGCCAGCGCCTGCCCGACACCGATGCAGACCGCGGCGACACCCCACCGCTCCCCCGACTCACGCAGTCGCGCGGCCAGCGTGCCGAGGATGCGGCCGCCGGAGGCGCCGAGCGGGTGGCCGATCGCGATCGCACCGCCCTTCGTGTTCACGATCGCCGGATCGATCTTCCAGGCATCCACGCAGGCCAGCGACTGCACGGCGAAGGCCTCGTTGAGTTCGACCGCCGACACGTCCGACCAGGAGATCCCCGCCCGGCTCAGTGCACGCTCGGCCGCCTCGACCGGCGCGAACCCGAACATCTGCGGCTCCAGCGCCGACACCCCGCGGCCGGCGATCCGCGCCAGTGGCGCGTGGCCGATGTGCGAGGCCGCGTCCTCGGAGCCGATCAGCACGGCGGACGCACCGTCGTTCAGCGGAGAGGCGTTCCCGGCCGTGATGACGCCGTCGGGGCGGAACGACGGTTTGAGGCCTGCCAGCTTCTGCGGCGTGGATCCGGGCCGGATCCCCTCGTCACGAGCGAGCCGGATCTCGCCGTCCACCACGACCGGCACGACGAGCTCGTCGTAGAACCCGGAGTTCCAGGCGTCGTCCGCGAGGTTGTGCGAGCGGGCCGCGAACTCGTCCTGCCGTTCCCGGGGGATGGCGAACCTCTCGGCCAGCTGCTCGTTCGCCTCCCCCAGCGAGACCGTCCACTCCTTCGGCATGCGATCGTTGACCAGCCGCCACCCCAGGGTGGTCGACACGGCGGTCACATGGCCGGCGGGGAAAGCGCGTGACGGCTTGGGCAGCACCCACGGGGCGCGAGTCATCGACTCCACACCACCGGTGAGGACGATGTCGGCGTCGCCGGTCTCGACGGCACGGGAGCCGATGATCGCCGCGTCGAGGGAGGAGCCGCAGAGCCGGTTGACGGTCGTGGCCGGCACCGAGGTCGGCAGCCCCGCCAGGAGGACGGCCATCCGGCCGACGTTGCGGTTGTCCTCGCCCGCGCCGTTGGCGTTGCCCCAGACCACGTCTGAGATCAGGGCGGGGTCGAGTGACGGAGTCTTGGCCAGGACTCCTGAGACAGCGATGGCGGCAAGGTCATCGGGCCGGACGTCGGCGAGGGCACCGCCGAACCGTCCGAAGGGCGTTCGCACTGCGGCGTAAACGAAGCTGGCAACCATGGGACTCAACGTAGATTCCGGGACTGATCTCGTCCAATGCCCAGTTCTGCTCAATTAATCAGTGAGCCAGATAAGATGCGGTCATGGAGCTCCGGCATGTCCGTTACTTCCTCGCGCTCGCCGAGGAACGCCACTTCAGCCGCGCCGCCGAGCGCCTGCACGTGGTGCAGTCGGCCCTCTCCCAACAGATCAAGCAGTTGGAGAAGGAGCTCGGGACGACGCTGTTCACGCGGTCGACCAGGCGCGTCGAACTCACCGAGGCCGGCCGGCACCTGGTCACGTACGCGCGGTCGATCCTGGCCGAGGTGACACGAGCGGAAGATCAGATGTCCCTGCTCGCCACCGGCCAGGCCGGCCGCGTGTCCATCGGGTTCGTCGGAACCGCCACGTATGACGTCCTGCCGCGGATCGCCCGTACGGTACGGGCGCAGCTCCCGGACATCGCGCTGGAACTGCACGGTGAGCTGCTGAACCCCGAACTCGTCGAAGGCCTGCTCGACGGCACCTACGACCTCGCGTTGCTGCGGACCGACGCTCCGGTGGGCGCCGACTTCGAGGTCACCGCGCTCCGGTCCGAACGACTGGTTGCCGTCCTGCCCACCGGCCATCCGCTGGCCGGCCGCCGCACGGTCCCCCTGGCGGCACTCGCCGGCGAACCGTTCGTCGTCCACCCGTCCCGGAGCCGTTCCTCCATGCACGACCGGGTGCTCGACGCGTGCGCTCGCGCCGGGTTCGAGCCCGCACCCCTGATCGAGGTCGGCGAGACCTCGACCCTGGTCGTCTTCGTCGCGGCCGGACACGGGGTCGCCCTGGTCCCGGAGTCGGTCCAGAGCCTCCGCCTCGACGGTGTCACCTACGCCCCGCTCACCGAAACCGAAACCGTCCAACTGGGACTCGCACGCCGAGCAGGCCGGAACTCACCGGCCACCGAACGGGTCGCGACAGTGGTCGAGCGGTGCATGCGATGACCTTGCCCGAACCCGGTTCACCTCATGTGCGCCCACGCACTCAGCATGCTCCCGGCCAGGCCGACAGGAAGACCCGACGCGCAGCCCGTCCCGCCACTACGCGTAAACCGCCACACCCCGCCGCCACGAGATCGTGCCGATGACGGCATGCTCAACCTCGAAGCCCGAATGCGACCCACGCGAAAAAGGGCCCCCGCAGGCTCCCGCCTGCGAAGACCCTTCGCACCGTCGGGACGACAGGATTTGAACCTGCGACCCCTTGACCCCCAGTCAAGTGCGCTACCAAGCTGCGCCACGTCCCGATGCGCTCCGTTGCGGTGAACCGCGTGATCGCGCGGGAAGTACTTTACCTCACGTACCCGGGCGCGCCGAAGGGGCACCGGAGGCTGGACAATCGTCGTATGGGCAGCACATCGGAAGGCAGCCGACCGGTCGCGGCACGGGACCGGGACAGCGAGGGCCGGGCGCGCAACGCGCGGCCGCGGGACGGGCTCGGGCGCCCGTTGCCGTACGGCGCCGACGGCGTGGCACGGCAGCCGGAGGGGGTCGTACGGACGCCGGAGGAGACCGTCGCCGAGGCGCAGGCGCTGCTGGACGAGGGGAAGCCGTTCCACGCACACGAGGTGTTCGAGGACGCCTGGAAGTCGGGGCCCGAGCAGGAGCGCACACTGTGGCGCGGGCTCGCTCAGCTCGCCGTGGGGCTCACCCACTCGGCCCGGGGCAACGCGACGGGCGGTGCACGGCTGCTGCGGCGCGGGGCGGGCGCGGTCGAGGAGTGGGCGGCGCGGGCCGGGCGGCAGCGGCCGTACGGCATGGATGTGGCGGGGCTGGCCGGCTGGGCGCGGGAGCTGGCCGGGGCCGTCGAGGGCGGGGCCGCGGTGGATGCCGGGGAGCGGGCGCCGCGTCTGCGGGGATCGTGATCGTCCGGGCGGTGCACCCACTGTCAGTGGCGTGCGGCAGACTCTGGGTGTGCGAAAGATTCATGTCATCGGTATCGGCGCGGGCGACCCCGACCAGCTGACCCTGCAGGCGGTCCGGGCGCTGCGGAGCACGGACGTGTTCTTCCTCCTCGACAAGGGCGAGGTGAAGTCGGACCTCACACAACTGCGCCGGGACATGCTCGACACGCACATACCGGAGCGGACGTACCGCCTGGTGGAGGCGCGCGACCCGGAGCGGGACCGCAGCGCGGGCGGCGCGGCGTACTCACCGGCCGTCGACGACTGGCGCAGTGCCCGCGCCGACATCTACGAGCGGCTCATCGTCGAGGAGCTGGGCGAGGAGGAGAGCGGCGCGTTCCTGGTGTGGGGCGATCCCGCGCTGTACGACAGCACGCTGGGCATCCTGGAGGAGGTCCTCCTGCGCGGCACGGTGGCCTTCGAGTACGACGTCGTGCCGGGCATCAGCAGTGTCTCGGCCCTGGTCGCCCGTCATCGCACGGGCCTCAACCGGGTCGCCCGGCCGGTGCAGATCACCACGGGCCGGCGGCTCGCCGAGGGCTTCCCGGAGGGCGTGGACGACGTGGTGGTCATGCTGGACGCCCGGCAGACCTTCCGGCAGTACGCCGACCAGGACATCGACATCTACTGGGGCGCGTACCTCGGCACACCGGACGAGATCCTCGCCTCCGGACCGATCGCCGAGGCGGCACCGCGCATCGAGCGGTTGCGGGCCGAGGCACGGGAGCGCAAGGGCTGGATCATGGACACGTACCTGTTGCGGCGCAACCCGAAGGGCCGCTAGGGCCTGCGGTCTGCACCTCGGCGGACCGCGCCCGCCGATGTCGCGGCGTCTTTCTTGCGCTGCCCGCTGGCGTCGCGTCGGTTGCCGGACACCGGAGCGTCATACCGGGCGGGCACGTTTCAGCCGTCCCCACCTGCCTCGCCTGCATCCGTCCGCCCCGCACCCACGGGCCGCGATGCGAAAGGACGACGTACGCCGTGTCCCTGCTCCGGCCCGCGGCCGCGCTCCCCACGCCGCTCCCCGCCGCCCCCGTCCGCTCCCCCGCCGCCGAACGCCTCTCGCGCCTCGCCCGCCATGCGCTCGTCCTGCTCCCGCTCCTGCTGATCGGGGCGTGGGCGGTGGTGGACTGGCGCACCGTACGCGACGGCGCCGCCCGCCTGGCATCCGCCGACCCCGGATGGCTGCTCGCCGCCCTGTTCTTCACCTGTATGGGCTGGGTGGCCGCCGCGCTGGTCCGGCAAGGCGCCATCCCCGAACGCCTCCCGCCGGGACTGCTGCTGGCCTCGCAGTTCGCCGCCGGCGCCGCCAACCACGTTCTCCCCGCCAGCATCGGCGCCCACGCCGTCACCCTGCGTTTCCTGCAGAGCCAGGGGATATCCCTCGCCCGGGGCACCGCGTCGCTCGCCCTGTACTCGCTGGTCAAGCCGGTCGCGAAGACGGTGGTGCTGCTCGTCTTCCTGGTGGCCTTCCCGGACATGCTGCATCTCGGCGCGCTGGTCCCGGACGACCGCACGCTGCTCCTGGTCGCCCTCGGCGTGGCGGTCGCGCTCGCCGTGGCCGCCACGCTGCTGGCGGCCGTACGCATGCTGCGCACACCTGCCCTCGGCTTCCTGCGCACCGCCCTGACCGACGCACGGATCCTGCACACCCGGCCCAGCCGCGTCCTCGCCCTCTGGGGCGGGGCGGCCGCCACTCCGCTGCTGCAGGGGAGCGTGATCGCCACGGTGGGGTTCTCGCTCGGGCTGCCGTTGTCCTGGACGCAGGTGGTCTTCGCGCTGCTCATCGCGAGTACCGCGGTCGGGGCCGTACCGGCGCCCGGCGGGATCGGCCCCGTGGACGCGGCGCTGGTGTTCACCATGGCCGCGTTCGGCGCGCCTGTGGGCCTGGCCACGGCGACGATCATCGGCTACCGCGTGGTGACGGTGTGGGTGCCGCTGCTGCCGGGGGCGCTGGTGCTCTCCGCCCTGGTCCACCGCAAGGGGTTGTGACCCGAGGTCAGTCGAGTCCG
Source organism: Streptomyces flavusporus (assembly GCF_046267975.1). Classification (NCBI taxonomy): domain Bacteria; kingdom Bacillati; phylum Actinomycetota; class Actinomycetes; order Kitasatosporales; family Streptomycetaceae; genus Streptomyces; species Streptomyces flavusporus. Next base: position 1,216,553 of record NZ_CP176503.1, read on the forward strand.
AGCGCCGCGATGGCCTCGGGGGCGTCGGGTACGACGGTCACGCCGTCCGGCAGTGGCGGGCGTCGTACGACCACCACGGGCAGGCCGAGTTCACGGGCCGCCGTGAGCTTGGCCGCCGTGGCCGCTCCTCCGCTGTCCTTCGTGACCAGCACGTCGATCCGGTGCTCACGCAGCAACGCCGACTCGCCGGCCGGCGTGAACGGGCCGCGGGCCAGCACCAGTTCCACGTCCGGCGGCATCGGCGGCTCGGGCGGTTCCACGCTCCGTACGACGAAGTGCAGCTCCGTCAGGTGAGCGAAGGCGGCGAGCCCCAGACGTCCGGTGGTGAGGAAGACCCGGTGGCCGAGCCGTGGCAGCAGATCGGCGGCATCGCGCAGTGCGGCGGCCGGATGCCAGTCGTCGCCCGGCCCGGGCCGCCAGCCCGGTCGGCGCAGCACCACGGCGGGCACTCCGGTCAGGGCCGCGGCCCGTGCCGTGTTCGCCGTGATCGTCTCGGCGAAGGGGTGGGTGGCGTCGACGACGGCGGCCACGTCATGGGCCCGCAGCCAGTCGGCCAGCCCCTGCGCGCCGCCGAATCCCCCGACCCGGACCTCTCCCGCGACCGCGCCCGGCCGGGTCACCCGCCCCGCCAGCGAGGTCGTGACCCGCACGCCCGGGCGTGCCGCCAGCTCGGCGGCCAGTTCGCGGGCCTCGGTGGTGCCGCCGAGGACCAGGACGTGACGGGACATGCGTCGAGCGTACGGGGCAGGTCGCCGCCCGCTACGCGCAGGACCGTCCCGAGTGGCTATCGTCCGGACATGGACTCAGTGCATGCCGTCCTCATCGACATCGACGGCGTCCTCACCGTCTCCTGGCAGCCGCTGCCGGGTGCGGTCGAGGCGCTCCGGGAGATCCGGGACGCCGGGCTCGCCGTCGCCCTGGTGACCAACACGACGTCCCGTACCCGCGCCTCGATCGCCGGGACACTGGCGGACGCGGGGTTCCCGGTGGCCGCCGAGGACATCCTCACCGCCCCCGCCGTGACCGCCGCGCACCTCGCCGAACACCTGCCCGGCGCCCGCTGTGCGCTGCTGAATCACGGTGACATCGAGGAGGACCTCACCGGGGTGACCGTCGTCGACTTCGCCGACCCCGGCACCGTCCCGGACGTCGTCATCGTCGGCGGCGCCGGACCCGAGTTCGGGTACGAGGCACTGAACCGGGCCTTCGGGCATCTGCAACGCGGGGCACGGTTGGTGGCCATGCACCGCAACCTGTACTGGCGTACGGACGAAGGACTGCAACTGGATTCCGGGGCGTTTCTCACGGGGCTGGAGGCGGCGGCCCGTACCGAGGCCGAGGTGACCGGAAAACCGTCGCGCGCCTTCTTCGAGGCGGCTCTGGCACACCTGGGGGCCGGGGCGGAGGAGGCGGTGTTGGTGGGGGACGACATCGAGTCCGACGTCCTCGCGGCCCAGCGGGCCGGGATCACCGGGGTGCTGGTACGGACGGGCAAGTACCTGCCGGAGACCCATGAGGCCGCGAGCGGCAGGCCCGACCATGTGCTCGACTCCTTCGCGGATCTGCCCGCGCTGCTGGGTCTAACGCAGTAGCAGCTGCACGCCACCGACCACCGTTGCCGCGATCACCAGCTGCTCGAACAGCCGCTGGTTGATCCGGTTCACGGCCCATCTGCCGATCAACGCCCCGGGCACGACGAACACCACGAGCGCGGCGTCCAGCAGCAGCGAGCGGCCGTCGATCAGGCCGAGGCCTGCGCTGAAGGGCACCTTGGACACGTTGACGATCAGGAAGAAGAACGCCGACGTCCCCAGGAAGCCCAGCTTCCGGAAGCCCGCCGACAGCAGGTACATGGACATCACCGGGCCGCCCGCGTTGGCGACCATGGTGGTGAAGCCGCCGAGGACCCCGTACGAACGGGCCTTGATCCGGCCCGCCCGGCTGGTCACCGACTCCGGCTCCTCCTCCGCTGCCCGAGCCGTACGCCGACGCCACACCGTCACGCCCGCCATCATCAGCAGGATCGCACCGATCGAGGTCCGTACGATCTCGTCGTCGGCCCACACCAGGAACAGCGTGCCGACGACCACGCCGGCCGCGACCGCCGGGAACAGCCGCCACAGCGTGGGCCAGTGGGCGTGCCGCCGGTAGGTGAGCACCGCAAGCACGTCCCCGGCGATGAGGACCGGCAGGAGCACTCCGGTGGAGGCGCGGGCGGGCAGGACCGCCGCGAAGACGGCGAGGCTGACCGTGTTGGCCCCGCTCACGGCGGTCTTGGAGAAGCCGACGAGAAGCGCCGCAAAGGCGAGCGCGGCGAATTCCCAGCCGGTGATGTGCCACAACGTCATCGTGTTCATGCGGACACCGATGCTATGTGCAACTAACCGGTGCCCGTAAGGAGCGTCTCGCCTTTTGGCACCCGACGCTGAACTGGGCGCCGCCGGCCCGGCCCTGGCTACGCCCGTTCGACGAGCACCGCGCTCCCCTGCCCCACCCCGACGCACATCGTCGCCAGCCCCCGAGCCGCGCCCGTGCGCCGCATCCGGTGCAGCAGCGTCGTGAGAATGCGTGCGCCCGAGCAGCCCAGCGGGTGGCCGAGGGCGATCGCACCGCCGCTCGGGTTGACCAGGTCGGCGTCGATGCCCAGCCGGTCGACGCAGGCGAGGGCCTGGGCCGCGAACGCCTCGTTGAACTCGGCCTCCTCGATGTCCGCGACGCTCCAGTGGGCGCGGGCCAGCGCCTTCTGCGTGGCAGGGACCGGTCCGATGCCCATCACGTCCGGATGGACACCGGCCGAGGCGCCGGCGACATAGCGGCCCAGCGACTCCAGTCCCAGCTCGTCGAGGGCCTCCTCGCCGACCAGGAGCAGTCCGGCGGCACCGTCGTTCATCGGGGACGCGTTGCCCGCCGTGACGGTGCCGCCCTCGCGGAAGACCGGCTTCAGACGGGAGAGTTTCTCGTACGAGGTGTCCTCACGGATGCACTCGTCGCCGTCCACCACCACGCCGTCCGGCCGCTCCACCGGCAGGAGTTCGTCGTCGAAGTGGCCGTTCTTGCGGGCCAGGGCGGCAAGTCGGTGACTGCGGAGCGCGAACTCGTCCTGGCGCTCGCGCGAGATCCCGTACCGCTCGGCGACCTCCTCCGCGGTCTCCCCCATGGACAGCAGGCCGTGCAGGTCCTTCATCGCCGGGTTGACCAGGCGCCAGCCGAGCCGGGTGTCGGCGGTCTCGATGCGGTGCGGCAGGGCCTCGTCGGGGCGGGGCAGGACGAAGGGGGCGCGGCTCATCGACTCGGAGCCGCCCGCGAGCACGATGTCGGCCTCGCCGGCGGCGATGGTGCGGGCGGCGGCGGTGACGGCCTCGAGGCCGGAGGCGCACAGCCGATTCACGGTGGCGCCGGGGACGGACTCGGGGAGGCCGGCGAGCAGTGCGGCCATGCGGGCGACGTTGCGGTTGTCCTCGCCCGCCTGGTTGGCGGCGCCCCAGTAGACGTCGTCGATGCGGGCCGGGTCGAGGGCGGGCAGGTCGGCGACGAGTGCGCGGATCACGGTCGCGGCGAGGTCGTCGGGCCGTACCGAGGAGAGGGCTCCGCGCAGCTTGCCGATGGGGGTGCGGCGGGCGGCCGCGAAGTGGACGGGACGCACGAGAGGACTCCTGACCGACCTCGCTGGGTGAGCCGGCCGGATGACCGACCCCACATTAATTAGCGCTGCTAGTTTTTGACTATAGACCGCCGACCGCCACCCTGGGAAGATCTCCGGGGACCGCGCCGACCCAGCCGGAGGAGACCCGGAGGAGACATGGCCGACGCCCGCGAGCACGTCCTCACCGGAACCCGCGACGAGATCACCGTCCGCGAGTGGCCCCACCCGGAGCCGCGGTACGTGGCCCTGGTGGCGCACGGCTACGGCGAGCACATCGGCCGGTACGAGGAGCTGGCCGGCGTCCTGGTGCGGCACCGGGCGGCCGTGTTCGGGCCCGATCACATCGGGCACGGGAAGTCGGCGGGTGAGCGCGTGGTGATCGAGGATTTCGAGGACGTCGTCACCGATCTGCACGCGGTGGCCGAGCTGGCCGGGTCCACACACCCCGTGGCGCCGGTCGTTCTGATCGGCCACTCCATGGGCGGCCTGATCGCCGCCCGCTACGCACAGCGCCATGGCACGGAGCTCGCCGCGCTCGTCCTGTCCGGACCGGTGATCGGCATCTGGGACACGCCGGGCCGGCTGCTCGCCCACGACGAGATCCCCGAGATCCCGATCAACCCGGCGGCCCTGTCCCGCGATCCGGCCGTCGGCGCGGCCTACGCCGCCGATCCGCTGGTCTGGCACGGGCCGATGAAGCGGCCGACGCTGGAGGCGTTCGCCCGGACCTTGGAGGACGTCGCCGAGGGCGGCGACGTCGGCGGGCTGCCGCTGCTGTGGCTGCACGGCACGGAGGACCGGCTGGTCCCGCTCGCTGGGAGCCGCGTCGGTGTCGAGCGGCTGAGCGGCGGCGCGCTGACCGAGCGGATCTTTCCGGGCGCGCGCCACGAGGTCTTCCACGAGACCGACCGGGCCGAGGCGTTCGCCGAGGTGACCCGCTTCGTGGACCGGGTGCTCGCAGACTGAGACACGCCGCGTTTGCACCGGTTCGCCATGGGCACCCGCCGCCGCATGGAGTGGTTGCGGCGAGCGGCCTGCGCGGGTGAGGACCCCGAACTGTTCTTCCCCGTGGGCACGACGGGCCCCGCGCTCCGGGACATCGCGGCCGCCAAACGCGTCTGCGCCCGCTGCGCGGTGATCAGCCAGTGTCTGCGCTACGCACTGAGCACCGGGCAGACCTCCGGCGTGTGGGGCGGGACCGGCGAGCACGAACGCGCCGCGCTGCTCCGTGCACCCAGGACAGCCAGAGACGACATGGGAGGGAGAGACGCACCATGACCGTCGTCAAGAGCACACTGCCCGACGACGCGCGCCGGATCGCCTGCGACGCGCTTCAGGAGACCTTGGTCGACCTGCTCGGGCTGTCACTGACCGGGAAGCAGGCCCACTGGAACATCGTGGGGCCACGGTTCCGCTCGATCCACTTCCAGCTCGACGAGGTGGTCTCGGCCGCGCGCGGTTTCGCCGACACGGTGGCGGAGCGCGCCGCGGCGCTCGGCGTCCCGCCGGACGGCCGCCCCGAGACCATCGCCGCGGCCTTCGCGCTGCCCAGCCCCAAGGACGGCTGGCTGCGCGACACGGAGGTCGTCCAGACGATGGTGGAGGCGCTGGAGGCGGCGATCGGCCGGCTGCGTCAGCGCATCGAGGCGACCGAGAAGCCGGATCCGGTGACGCAGGACCTGTTCCTCGGCATCACCGCCGAGCTGGAGAAGCAGCGGTGGATGTTCGAGGCGGAGAACTTCCCGCGCGACTGACTCCCCGCCGCACGCTACCCACGGAAGGGACGGTCGATGCCGATGACCGACGCCCTCGAACTCGACGCGCTGTGGGAGGACTTCCACCGCGTGGTGAACATGACCTCGCAGGAGCTGGCCGCCTGGCTGCGGGTCCGCGACGCCGACGAGGACACGGAACCGCTGCCGGAGCAGGCCGGCACACCCACCGGGCAGCATGTGCTCGCGATCCTGCAGAAGCGCCGCACCGACCTCACCGACGACGACATCCAGGTGATGCACGACGTGGTGGAGACGGTCAGTGAGCAGGTGGACCTCGAGAACGAGCCCGAACCCGAACAGACGCGCCGGCGCCACCAGTTGATGACGCTGGGCCACGACCCGCTGAAGCCATGAGCGACGAGCGGCGGGTCGTACGAGAACTCGTCGGCGCGCACGGGCGCACGTACGCCGAGGAGGCGGGCATCCGGCTGAAGGACACCCCGCAGCCGCTGTACCGGCTGCTGGTGCTGGCCGTGCTGCTCAGCGCCCGTATCCGCGCCTCGGTCGCCGTCGCGGCGGCGCGCGAACTGCACGAGGCGGGGCTGCGCGATCCCCGGCGTATGGCCGAGGCCGACTGGCAGCAGCGGGTGGACGCGCTGGGCCGGGGCGGCTACCGGCGCTACGACGAGCGCACGGCGACCCAGCTCGGCGACGGCGCGGAGCTGTTGACCCAGCGGTGGGGCGGCGATCTGCGCCGCCTGCGGGAAGAGGCGGACGGCAAGGTCCCCGAACTGCGCCGGCTGCTCCAGGAGATCCCCGGCCTGGGGCCGGCCGGTGCCGACATCTTCCTGCGCGAGGCGCAGCGCGTGTGGCCCGAGGTCGCGCCCTACCTGGACCGCAAGGCCATGGACGGCGCAGAGCGACTGGGCCTGCCGAAGGATCCGGAGCGTCTGCTGAAGCTCGCCGGCGACACCGAACCGGCCGTACTGGCCGCCGCGTTGGTGCGGGCGTCGCTGGACAAGGAGGTGGCCGAGGACAGTCTCCGACGCGCCGGATGACCCTGCCCGACTCCGCTGGGCCCCCATGGGACACCGAGCCGGCTCAGTCACCTCACCCGCTGAGCCGGCTCAGCGCCGCCGACACCAGGGTTCGCGTTCCCGGCGCGAGCACCGAGAGGTCGGGGGAGAACAGCGGGCTGTGGTTGCTCGGCACGTTGTCGAGCTTGTCCATCAGTCGCTCGCCCGGCGCAGCATCCCAGACGTCCGCGGAAGTGGTGGTGACGTACCAGTAGTCGTACGGCACTCCCTCGGGCGCGAGCAGGGAGAAGTCCTCGCTGCCCATCGCCGGGCCGAAGTCGAGCACCGTGTGCGCACCGAACAGTTCGCGGTGCACGGCCGCGATCTCCGCGTCCAGGGCCGCGTCGTTGACCGTGTTGGGATAGCCGCGTCTGACCGTGACCTCGGGCGGCACCGGACAGCCGGCGGCCTCGCACTCGCCGGCCACGGTGCGGCGGACGGCGGCGAGGATGCGCTCGCGCACGTGGGTGTCCTGGGTCCGCAGGTTCAACGCGAGCCGGGCCTCGGCGGGGATGATGTTGGCCTTCGTACCGGCGTGGAACTGCCCCACCGTCAGCACCGCCGACTCCGCCGCAGCGACCTCGCGGGAGACCACCGTCTGCAGCCGCGTGACGATGTACGCGCCGGTCACCACCGGGTCGACGGTCGTCTCGGGGCGCGAGCCGTGGCCGCCGCGGCCGTGCACGACGACGTCGATGTCGTCGGAGGCCGACAGGATCAGGCCCGGGGTGTGCGGATAGAACCCGGCGAGCCCGGGCGACGCGTGCTGGCCCAACAGCACGTCGGGCCGCGGGAAACGCTCGTGCACCCCGTCCGCGATCATCGCCGCCGCTCCCCCGCCCGATTCCTCCGCGGGCTGCCCGATCACCACGAGCGTGCCCGACCAGCTCTCCCGCCCGGCCGCCAGCGCCTCGGCGGCGCCGACCAGCCAGGTGACATGCAGGTCGTGTCCGCAGGCGTGCATCACACCGTCGACGCGGGAGGCGTGGTCGAGCCCGGTCGCCTCCCGCACCGGCAGCGCGTCCATGTCGCCGCGCAGCCACACGACCGGCCCGTCCCCGTTGGCCAGCACCCCCACCACGCCGGTACGGCCGACCCCTTCGGTCACCTCGAATCCCGCCGCACGCAGCCGCCCGGCGAGCTTGGCGGCGGTCCGGTGCTCCTGGAAGGACAGCTCGGGGTGACGGTGCAGGTCCCGGTAGAAGTCGGCCAGGTCGTCGGATTTCAGCCCGACGGTGATGTCCCGGGTGAGACGGACCACGGCGGTCGGTTCGCTCATGCTGCTTCCCTCTCCTCGGACATCGGCGCACCCACGGACCGGCGCGCGCAGGGCGGTTGCGACCCGCGCCAGTCATCCTGTGCCGCGCCCGGCGCGTTCACTCCTCCGCGAGGGCCGCCTCGTAGGCGGCCAGCGTGTCGATGAACATCTTCCGCTGCTCGGCCGTCAACGGCGCGAGGGCCTTGCGCCAGGCTCCGGCGCCCTGCCCGAGCCAGCCGTTGATGGTGTCGCGGTGGGTGTCGGCGATGCTGACGATCTTGCGGCGGCGGTCGGTCTCGTCCTCGCGTCGCTCCAGGATGCCCTTCCGGTTGAGCTCGCCGATCATCAGGCTCACTGTCGTCGGCGCCACTTCCAGCCGGGCAGCCAGTTCGTTGACGCTCATCGGGCCGTCGAACAGCAGGTAGGCGAGCAGCGACAGGTGGCGGGGCGCGAGCGCGAGCGACTGGAACGCCTCCGGGACCGGGATCCGTTTCACGCGACCGACCATGCGCGGCATCAGCAACAGCAGCGCCCGGACCGACTCGTCGACGTCTGGGTCCGTTGACATCGGCGACCACACCCTTCAATACTTTTGAGCACAAAGACTATTTGCTTTCAAAGCAAACAGGTCCCTGTCCCGATGCTATCGGAGAGTCCTGAGCCATGTCCGAACAGAACCCCTCACCGGCCGAGTTCAACCGGCAGGTCATCGACGAATTCCGGGCGAACGGCGGCCGGGTCGGCGGCATGTTCGAGGGCGTGTCCCTCGTCCTGCTGACCACCACCGGCGCCCGCACCGGCCGCCTCCGCACCGACCCGGCGGTGTACGCGCGCGACGGCGACCGGATACTCGTCTTCGCGTCCAACGCGGGCGGCCCGAAGCACCCCGACTGGTATCACAACATGCTGGCCGACCCCCGGCTCACAGTCGAGGTCGGCACCGACGACGGCCGGGTCGAGCGGTACGTCGTCACGGCCGAGTCGCTCCACGGCACCGAGCGCGACCGCCTGTACCAGGAGCAGTGCGAGCGCGCCCGGGCGTTCACCGCCTATCAGGCCGCCACCACACGGATCATCCCGGTCGTCGCCTTACGCCGTACCGATCTGACCGATCCGGCCCGCACCCGCGCGATCGGCGAGTTCCTGCTGCGCGTCCACGGCGAACTGCGTGAGGGCCTGGCCACGCTCCTCGATGACGTCGACGACCATCCGGCGGCCCCAGGAGTCGCCGCGCCGACCCTGGGACCACGGCTGGCCACCCACTGCCTCACCTTCTGCACCGCCCTGCACGGGCACCACACCAACGAGGACGGCGCCTTCACCGACTTCGAGCGGCAGTTTCCCGAACTCGCCCCGGCCCTCGCGCAGTTGCGCCGCGAGCACGCGACCGTCGCCCGCACGGTCACGAGCATCGAGACCCTCGTCGCCGAACTGACGACGCCGCGCACCGACAGGGACGTACACAAGCTGAGGGCCGAGCTCGCCTCCCTGACAGCGGACCTGGAGGCCCACTTCGCCCGCGAGGAGGAGCGGCTGCTCCCGGCACTGTTCGGCGGCACCCACTAAGACATCGCCACCGGGAACACCGCCCGGACCTCCCAGCCGTCACCCGCGCGGTCCCGCATGCATGTCGCCGCCCAGCGCGGTGACCCGCTCCTTCAGGCCGAAACCGCCGCCACGCGCCGCGTCCGGGAGCCGGCTGCCGCCCCGGCCGTCGTCCGCGACCGACACCACGAGCCGGTCGCCCTCGCGCCGCAGCCGCACCGTGATCTCGGTGGCGTCGCCCACGTGCCGCCGTACGTTGGTGAGCGCCTCCTGTACGACCCGGAAGGCCGCCGCCTGCACCTCGTGCGGGAGGTCGTCGGTCACGGCGGGATCGCGGTGCAGGGTGACACGCTGGGCGCCGGGACTCGCGAAGCGGCCCGTGAGATCGGCGATCGCGGCCAGGTCACCGACCGGCCGGCGGTCCGCCGCCTCCACCCCGGAGTCACGCAGCACGCCGACGGTGCGGCGCATGGACGCGAGCGCCTCCGTCGCGGCGCGCTCGATGCCCGCGAGGACGGGGTCCAGTTCGGGCTGTGGGACGAGGGGCTGACCGCGCGGGCTGTGGTGTCCGGGTTCTCGGGCGGCGAGCGCAGTGTGTTCACCGCCGGCGACCAGCAGATGGTGCTCCTGGGCGTGGGTCTGCCGGCCGTTCCCGTCGTCGTCCTCGCGGCGGCGGCCGGGCGGCTGGGTGCGGCCCGGCGCGAGCAGCGGCTCGCCGCGCTGCGGCTGGCCGGAGCGACCCCGCGGCAGATCCTGGCGATGACCGCCGCCGAGGCTGCGGCCGTCGGCGCGACCGGCGCGCTGGCGGGCGCGCTGGCGTACTGCGCGCTGCTGCCCGCCCTGACGCGGATCCCGTACGGCATCGGCACCTGGTACGCCGGTGAGCTGTGGGTGGGGCTGCCCTGGCTCGCCGCGGTCGTGGCGGGTGTGGCCGGGCTGATCGCGGTGAGCGCGGTGAGCGCGGTGTCGATGCTGCGCCAGGTGGCGGCCACGCCGCTGGGCGTCGCCCAGCAGGCCAGTCCCCGCCGCACCCGCCTGATCCGGCTGCTGCTCTTCGCCGTGGTCCTCGTCTACATCCGCCAGTCCGCGCACGGCTCGGACCTCACCACTGGTCAAACGGTCGGCTACGTGGTGCTGTTCTACGGCGCCTTCTGGCTGTTCGGGCCGTGGGTCGTGGACCGACTGGGCCGGATCGCGGGCCGCTTCGCCCGCCGCCCGGCGACCCTGCTGGCGGCACGCCGGCTCAGCGACGACCCGCGCGGCGCCTGGCGCACCGTCAGCGGTCTGGTGCTGGCGGGTTTCGTGGCCGGGTTCTTCACGGTCGGGCATCTCGCCGTCGGCGGCATCGACTTCGGGGACCGGGTGGCCGTACCGGCGGCGAAGGGCGCGACCGCCGTCACGGAGGCCCGCACCCTGCCGAGGAAGGCGGGGGTCACCGCCACGGTGAGCGCGGGCGACGACGACTTCCTGCTGGGCGGCGCCGACGGTGTGATCGTCCGCGTCCCCGGCGGCCCGGGGCAGACCGACGCCGCCCTGACCGCCCTGCAGCCCCTGGGCGCCGGCAGGCTCCCGTACACCGGGGACTACGCAGGCGCCCAGGACATCACCGCCGGCGGGCTCCTCGCCGACCTCGGCACGGCCACGCTGGGCGCCGGCCTCCTGGTCGCCACCGCCTCCGCCGGTCTCACCGCCGCCGCGAACGTCCAGGACCGGCGGCGGGTGTACGGCCTGCTGCGGCTGTCCGGAACCCCGCTGCGGATGCTGGACCGGGCCAGGGTGCGGGAAACCGCCCTGCCCCTGGTCGTCCTCGCGGGCGGCACGACGATGACGGGCGTGTACGCCGCTTACCAGTTCAACAAGGCCGCCGAGAGCACGATCAGCACTTCCGGCGCCCTGCAGCTGGCCGTCTGCCTGGCCGTGGGCACGCTGGCGATGTTCGCCGCGATCGCCGGAAGCCGCCCGCTGCTGCGGTCACGACGGACCCGGCGCAGTCGGCGGACTGACGGTCCGCCCCAGCTGAAGGGGGCCGTCCACGCGGGCCGGCCCCCTGGACGAACCCTTGAGGCATGATCGAGCCATGACCACGCCCGCCCAGCCCGGCCCGCCCATCCGCGTGCTGATCGCCGACGACCAGGACATGGTCCGCACCGGCTTCCGCTTCTTCCTCGGCGCCCAGCCCGACATCACCGTGGTCGCGGAGGCCGACGACGGCGAGCAGGCCGTGGCCCTGGCCCGACAGGAGCGGCCGGACGTCTGCCTGCTGGACATCCGGATGCCGAAGCTGGACGGGCTTCAGGCCACGCGGCTGCTGGCCGGGCCGGACGTCCCCGACCCGCTACGGGTGGTCGTGGTGACGACGTTCGACCTCGACGAGTACGTGTACGGGGCGCTGCGCGGCGGCGCCTGCGGATTCCTGCTCAAGGACTCCGGGCCGACGCTGCTCGCCGAGGCCGTCCGGGCCGCCGCGGCCGGCGACTCGCTGGTCTCGCCCTCGGTCACGGTCCGCCCGCTCAAGCACCTGACGGCGGCCCCGCAGCAGCCTCCCGGGGCCGCGCGCCCCACACCGCTGCCCGATCCCCTCACCGAACGAGAGCTCGACGTCGTCCGCCTGGTCGCCCTGGGCCGCACCAACGCCGAGATCGCAGCCGAGCTCTACGTCTCCCTGTCCACGGTCAAACGCACCTGTCCAGCGTCCAGCTCAAGCTGGCCGCCCGGAACAGGGTCGAGATCGCGGCCCGGGCCTGGCAGCACGGGCACGCGCAGACCCGGTCGTGAGGCGCGGCCGTCAACCACGGAGTCCTGACCGACCGGGTGATCATCGGCACGGTCCGCGACCGGTACGCTGTGGCAGCTGCGGCATCCCCCCACCATCAACCGCGACAGAGCGGCGAATTGCGGCCTGCGGCGTCGAGACGTCACACAGCATGAGGATGAAACACAGGTGCTCATAGCGGGCCGGTACCAGCTGCACGATCCGATCGGGCGGGGCGCGATGGGAGAGGTCTGGCGTGCGTACGACGAGACGCTCGGCAGACCGGTCGCCGTCAAGCTGCTGCTGCCCCAGGACTCCGACCCCACCGCCGCATCCCGCTTCCGACTGGAGGCGCAGACCGCCGGACGGCTCCATCACCCGTACGTGGTGGGCGTTCTGGACTTCGGCGCGCACGACGACCGGCTGTTCCTCGTGATGGAGCTGGTCGACGGCGACAGCCTGGCCCGGGTGCTCGCCGACGCCGGGCCGCAGCCCGCCGACCGGGTGGCCCGCATCGCCGCGCAGGCGGCCGCCGGGCTCGACGCCGCCCACCAACAGGGCATCGTCCACCGGGACATCAAACCGGCCAATCTGCTCCTCGACGCCGACGGCACCCTGAAGATCGGCGACTTCGGCATCGCCCGCTTCCTCGACGACCCGGCGGCCGCGCTCACCGCCACGGGACAGATCGTCGGCACCAGCCTCTACCTCGCGCCGGAACGCGCGCTGGGGCAGCCGGCGGGTCCGACGAGTGACGTGTACTCCCTGGGCTGTGTGCTCTACCAGCTGCTCACCGGGCGCCCGCCGTTCCAGGCCGACACCGCGATCGCCATCCTGCACCAGCACCTCGACGCCACTCCGACACCGCCGCGGCAGCTCGGCGCCGACCTCCCGCCCGCCTTCGAGAGCTATCTGCTGGGCCTGCTGGCCAAGCAGCCCGAGCAGCGGCCGGGTGCGGCGCAAGTCGCCGACTGGTTCGCCTCGGGCGCCTGGCAGGGCCGTCCCGAGCCGCTGCCCGCGGCCACGCCGGCACCGGCGCGCGCGGGGCAGCCCCCGAGCACGGAGACCGGCCCGGCGACGACGTACATGCTGCCGTCCTCCTCCCGGCACACGCCCCGGGCCCACCCGACAGGACGCCGGAGCCGGCCGGGCGTCCGCGCAACGCTCACGCGGCGGCCCCGGGTGACAGCGATCGCCGGCGCAGTGGCGCTTTTCGTGGCGGCGATGCTGGTGGGCATGGTGTGGTTCTCACCCGACAACAGTTCGGCGGAGCGTTCCGGCACGGACGTCACCGGCACCACCGCTCCCACCCCCACGGAGGCCACACCCTCCCCCGCCGTGGCCGTGCAGCCCTCGCCGACCTCGCCGACGCCGACGCCCACGCCCACGCCCACGCCCGAGGAGACCGGCGGCGACGAACGGCAGGACGCCACGAAGGACAAAAAGGAGCGCAGGCCTCACTCCGACGACGAGAAGAAGGAGGAGGACGGCTGACCCCCGTCCCCCGGTATGGCGCGCAGGAAGTCGGCCGACGGGACGAAGAACCGGGTTCCGGTGACCGCCCGGGAGTAGTCCAGCAGCGGATCGGGCCCCGAGATCGGGGTGCCGAGGAACATCCGCTCCAGCATCGTGTTCGTCACCCGGGGATCACGGGCGTAGGCGATGAAGTACGTGCCGAACTCGCCGTGTCCCGGCCGGCCGAACGGCATCGCGGCGCGCAGGATGTGCTGCTCGGTCCCGTCCGGGCCGATGACGGTGTTGACGTCCTTGTGGGAACCAGGCGCGTCGAGTTCGACGTTGGTCGCCTTGGTGCGGCCGATCACCTTCTCCTGGGTCTCGACCGGCAGCCGCTCCCAGGCGTCCACGTCGTGCAGGTACTTCTGCACGACCGCGTAGGAGCCGCCGCGAAAGTCCGGGTCCTCGTCGCCGACCAGCGCCGCGTCGGCGGCCTCGTGCCCGACCGGGTTCTCGGTGCCGTCGACGAAGCCGAGGAGGTTGCGCGCGTCGTAGTAGGCGAAGGCATGGACCTCGTCCTGGACCGTGGCCGACCCGCGCAACCCCTTCATGATCTCGGCGGTCAGCGCGAAGCACAGGTCCGGCCGGTTCGCCCTGATGTGGAACAGCAGGTCTCCCGGCGTGGACACCGCGTGGTGCCGTGGCCCGGCCAGCTCGCGGAACGGCTCGAGCGCGGCGGGCCGGGGAGCGCCGAACAGCCGGTCCCAGGCCCGGGCCCCCACCCCGGCGACGCAGGAGAGCCCGCCGTCGGGATGCAGGAAGCCAAAGGCCCGCTTCTGTCCGGCGAGCCCCGCCAGCAGCTCCCGCGCCACGGTCTCCCCGCCTGGTTCGACGGTGACGACCAGGAAGACCGCGGCGCTGGTCAACGGGCCGAGCAGCGGCTGCGGCCGGCCATCGGCCGACGGAACCGGCGACGACATGGCTCCCCCTCAACGACGTACCACGGCCCGAGCGGCCGATGGAGCACCAGTCACCATGCCCAACCGAACGCCCGGCGACACCGGGCCGGGACTTGGTCGCCCAACTTCTCAGGAAGCGGGCAAATCTGACGATTCGTCATGGACTATTTCGCTCAGCGGAGCGGGACGCATGGCTGCGCAGCCGCGGGTCAGGACAGGGCGAAGTACCGCAGCCACACATAACCGAGAGACAGGGCCACCGTGACCGCGGTGACGACCAGGCCGTACCGGGTGAACTGCCAGAAGGAGATGGGCTGGCGGTTGCGTTCGGCGATGCCCAGGACGACGACGTTCGCCGAGGCACCGATCGCGGTGGCGTTGCCGCCGAGGTCGGCGCCGAGCGCCAGAGCCCACCACATGACGTGGTCCGGGGCACCGCCCATGTTTTCCACCAGCTCGGCGGTGATCGGGGCCATCGTGGCGACGTACGGGATGTTGTCGACGACGCCCGACAAGGCCGCGGACGCGCTCAGCATGATCATGGAGCCGCCGAGTTCGTTGGTCCCGATCGCGTCGGCCAGGGCCCCGGACACCTCGTCGACGACACCGGTGTCGATCAGCCCGCCGATCATGATGAACAGCCCGGCGAAGAAGGCGAGCGTCGGCCACTCGACCTCGCCGAGCACCTCGCCGGCCTCGGCCGTGGAGATCGCGACGAGCAGACCGGCCCCAAGGAGGGCCACGATGCCGGGCTCGTAGTGCAGCACGGGGTGGAGGACGAAGCCGGCCACGACCAGCGCCAGCACCACCAGCCCCTGCACCAGCAGACGCGGGTCCCGGATGGCCTCCCGCTCCTCCAGCGCCATGATCTCGGCGGCGCGTTCCTCGTCGTACACGAAGCTCCTGCGGAACATCACCCGGCACAGCAGCAACAGCACGACGATCAGCACCGCCGACGCGGGGGCGAGGTGGATGATGAAGTCGTTGAAGGTCAGCCCGGCCCGGCTGGCGATGATGATGTTGGGCGGGTCGCCGACCAGGGTGGCGGTGCCGCCGATGTCGGACGCGAAGACCTCCGCCATCAGGAAGGGCGCGGCGGGCAGCGCCAGGCGTTCGCAGACCAGCAGCGTGACGGGGGCGATCAGCAGGACGGTGGTCACGTTGTCCAGCAACGCGGAGGCCACCGCCGTGATCACGACGAGCATGGCCATCACCCGGTAGGGACGGGCCCTCGCCCGCTTCACCGCCCAGATCGCCAGGACTCATGCCGAAGGCAGGGCAGAACGGTCTTTCGCCTCCAAGGCGAAAGACCGCCCAGACGATCGGGTAACATGAGCTGTGCGCGTCGCGAGAGCCAAGCACGTGCAACTTCTTGTCTTTCGGGGCAACCGGGCTGGTTCCAACCCGGCTGGTGCTGATCGGGTAAGACTCGGACCTTCGCTGAGGGACCGAGCGCCGTGAGCCAGGAATCCCCCTGCCTTCAGCTGGGGGAGGGTTCAAAAGACAGGGTGATCCCGCCGACTCGACTTCCCGGCACACCGGCGGGAACCCCATCGGTCCTTGACACTGCCTTCTTAACACCATGCGTTGCGCGGCCACCTGCCGGAACGCTGCCGGAGCCCGGCGGCACCGCGGCTCACGTCGCCGCGGCGAGCAGGCGTTCCAGCAGGTGGGAGGCGGTGATCACGCCGAGCAGCCGGCCGCCCGGCGCGTCCTTGTCGACGACGGCCACCAGCGGGCTGCGGACCTGGGCCATCTGGGCGGCGACCTCCAGCGTGGTGTCGTCGGGCGCGGCGACGGCCGGGGGCGGCGCCGTGGTGGACAGGCAGTCGCGCACCGTGCGGCCCTTCAGCGCCTCGCACAGCCGGTCGGCGTGCCGCTCGTCGACGACGGCGGCGAGTGTGGGGTCCTCCACGACATAGCCGGGGACCAGGATCTTGATCATCTGGGAGGCGGGCAGAATCGCCTTCGGTGCGCCCCGCTCGTCCAGCACCAGCATCGCCGGCAACCGGTGCTCGGCCATCAGCCGTGCGGCGTCCAGGGCGTCGCTGTCGAGGCCGACCGTCTCGTACTCCACCGCCAGGTCACGCGCGCGTACGTATCGCTCCCGTCTCGGCGTCCGCCGCCTTCGCCGCAGGCCGGAGACGGGGGCCGCACCTGCGACGATACCGCCGGTGCGGTCCGGAGCGCCGACCCCGTCGGGGCGATTCAGCCCTCCGCTGCGGGCAGTCCCAGCAGACGCGAGACGGTGCGCAGCACGCCGTTGTCGTTGTTGGACGGCGCCAGGTGGCGGGCGCGCCGTATGACGTCCGGATGGGCGTTGGCCATGGCGAAGGACCACTCGGCGGCGTCGAGCATCTCCAGGTCGTTGAGGTAGTCGCCGAAGACCAGCGTCTGCGCGGGGGTGATGCCGAGTTCGCGCTGGAGCCGGCGGACGGCGGCGCCCTTGTTGGCGGTGGGGTTCATGATGTCGACCCAGTGTTCACCGGAGACGACGACCTGGTGGGTGGCGGTGAAGCGGTGCAGGGCCGGTGCCGTGGTGCGTTCGACGGGGCCGAAGTCGTAGAGGGCGACCTTGAGGATGTCGTCGTCGACGGCGGTGACGTCCTCGACGGTCCGGTGTTCGACGTAGTACCTGCGCACCTCGGCGAGGAAGGCCGCGTCGGTCCGCTCGACGTACGCGGACCGCTTGCCGCAGACGACGGCCCCCACGTCGACACCGCCGGCCGCGAGCCGCCGTACCGCCTCGACGACCTCGGTGACGACGGCGCTCTCCAGCGGGTCGGAGCTCAGCTCCATGCCGTCGCGCACGACGTAGGTGCCGTTCTCCGCTATGAACACCATCCCCTGCGCCGCCGGGGCGAACTCCCGTGCCAGCGTGGCGTACTGGCGGCCGCTCGCGGGGCTGAACAGCACTCCGCGCTCGCGCAGCCGGTCCAGGACCTCCCACAGTCCGGCCGGGGTCCGCTTGTCGTCGTCCAGCAGAGTGCCGTCCATGTCGGTGACGACGAGCCTGATGTCGGCGGGGGCGGCGGCCAGGGAGTCGGACGCGGTGGGCAGGGGCGAGTGGGAGTAGGGCATGTCCTGTTCCTGGGCGCGCGGCCGCGCCTGTTGTCGTTCCTGGTACGGCCGTCAACCCTAACCGGGAGCGTTCCGTGGCCCCCACGAGGTCCAGCTGCCCCGATTCCCGGGACAAGCTGATCATGAGCGCGGCACAATGGCGACGACGACGGCGGCGGTTCGGTCGAGGAGAGGACGAGACGTGAGCGAGGCCCCCACCCCGGCGGAGGGTACGGCACGGCTGAACACCTCTGTGGCGCACAACGCGCGGGTCTGGAACTACTGGATCGGCGGCAAGGACAACTACGAGGTCGACCACCGGGTCGGTGACCAGGTCGCGTCGATGTTCCCGCTGATCCGGGACATCGCCCGAGCGGACCGCGAGTTCCTGGGCCGGGCGGTGCGGTTCCTGGCCGAGGAGCGCGGGGTCCGGCAGTTCCTGGACATCGGCACCGGGCTGCCCACGGCGGACAACACCCACGAGATCGCCCAGCGGATCGCCCCCGAGTCGCGGATCGTGTACGTCGACAACGACCCCATCGTGCTGATCCACGCCCGCACGCTGCTGACCGGTGTGCCTCAGGGCGTCACCGACTACATCGACGCGGACGTGCACGACCCGGACACCATCCTCGAACGGGCCGCGGGCACCCTGGACTTCACGCGTCCCGTCGCGGTCATGATGCTGGGCATCCTCAACTTCGTCCTGGACACCGACAAGGCGCGGGACATCGCGCGCCGCGTCATCGCCGCGGTCCCCTCCGGCAGCTTCCTGGTCCTGACGCACCCCACCCACGAGGCCGAACTGGGCGGCGAGGGCCAGATCCCGGCCATGAAGTTCTGGAACGAGAACGCCACCCCGCCGATCACCGCCCGCAGCCGCGCCGAGATCGCCTCCTTCTTCGACGGTCTTGAGCTGATCGAACCGGGGCTCGTGTCGTGTTCGCAGTGGCGATCCGATCTCCACGCCCCCGTCGTGGTACCGCAGTTCGGCGCGGTGGCCGTGAAACCCTGACCCGGGCCCGCACCCACCGAGGCAGCCCTGGAGGACGTATGACCACCCCTGCCGACCCCGTCCCGGGCGGGCGTCCCGGTGACGTCGAGCAGGCCACCGCGCTGAGCGGCGAACTGTCCGGGCGGGGCGTGCACGGGATCGTGCTGGCTTACGTCGACACCGCGGGCATCACCCGTGTGAAGACGATCCCGACCGCCAGGCTCGCCGCGGCCGCGGCCTGGGGCGTCGGCATGTCGCCGGTGTTCGACACCTTCCTGGCGAACGACTCCATCGTCTCCACGGACGTGCTCGGCTCCCCCGACGGCGATCTGCGTCTCTACCCCGACCTGGACCGGCTCACCGTGCTCGCCGGGCAGCCCGGCTGGGCGTGGGCCCCGGTGGACCGGATCACGCAGGACGGCGAGCCGCACCTGGCGTGCAGCCGCACGTTTCTGCGCCGGGTCGTCGCCGAGGCGGCGCGGCAGCACGGCATCGCCTTCCGGGCGGCCGTCGAGATCGAGTGGGCGGTGGGGCTGGGTTCGGCACCCGACGGAGAGTTCGTCCCGGCGGTGTCGGGGCCCGCGTACGGTGCCACCCGGCAGATCGAGTTGAGCGACTGCACCGCCGATCTGCTGGTGGCCTGTGCGGCGCAGGGCGTGGACGTCGACCAGGTCCATCCCGAGTACGCGGCCGGGCAGTTCGAGATCTCAGTGGGCGCGCTGGACCCTGTGGCGGCGGCCGACCGCAGCGTGCTGGTACGGCAGACCATCCGCGCGGTGGCCCGGCGGCACGGGCTGCGGGTCTCCTTCGCCCCCGCCGTGTCCGCCGAAGGCGTCGGCAACGGCGGCCACCTCCATCTCTCCGCCTGGCGCGACGGCGTCAACCTGCACTCCGGCGGTGACCGCCGGTACGGCATGACGGCCGACGCCGAGTCCTTCGCGGCCGGGATCCTGGCCCACCTGCCGGGCCTCACGGCGGTGACAGCGCCCAGCCCGGCGAGCTATCTGCGGCTCAGACCGTCCCAGTGGGCCGGGGTGTTCACCGCCTGGGGCCGGGAGACCCGGGAGACCGCGGTGCGGGTCATCATGGGCACGGCGGGGCTGCGCGACCAGGCGGCCAACCTGGAGGTGAAGCCCGTCGACCTGGCCGCCAACCCCTATCTGGCGCTCGGCTGCGTCATCGCCGCCGGGCTGGACGGCCTGTCCACGTCCGCGGCGCTGCCCGAGGAGACCAGCGGGGATCCGGCACGGCTCGACGCCGAGGAGGCAGCGGCCCGGGGTGTGCGCCGGCTGCCGGTGTCGCTGGACGAGGCCGTCGCGGAGTTCACCGGGGACGAGCGGCTGCGGGCCGCGCTGGGACCGGTCCTGGCCGATGCGGTGACCGCCGTACGGCGCGGGGAGATCGCCTCCGTCGCCGGACTGGACGACGCCCAGGTGGCGGCGGCGTACCGCTGGACGTACTGACATGAGCGGCACCGGCCCCATCGAGGAGGAGCTCGCCGCGCTGCCCCTGGTGGACCACCACTGCCACGGCGTGGTCACCGGGGATGTGACCACTCGGCGCTTCGAGTCGCTGATCACCGAGGGCGAGGTGTGGCCGGGCATGTCCCCCTTCGACAGTCCCGTCGGCGTCGCCGTCCGCCGCTACTGCGCACCCCTGCTCGACCTGCCGCGGCACGCCCCCGCCGAGGACTACCTGGCCCGCCGGGCCGAGCTCGGCGCGGCGGAGGTGAACCGACGGTTTCTGTCCGCGGCGGGGACGGAGGTGTTCTGCGTCGACACCGGGTACGCCCCGGACGGCCTCACCACACCGGGGGAGCTGGCCGGGGCCGCCGGTGGCGGCGCCGTCGCGCATGAGGTCGTACGGCTGGAGAGCGTCGCCGAGGCGGTCGGGGTGGCGGGCGTCGAGCCGGACGAGTACGCCGAGACGTTCCGGGCGGCCGCGTGGGAGGCGGTGGGGCGGCCGGGTGTGGTGGCGGTGAAGTCGGTGGCCGCGTACCGCACGGGCTTCGACCTGGACCCGGCGCGGCCCACGGCCGAGGAGGTCACCGCGGCGGCCCGACGCTGGTCGGCGACAGGGGGTGGGCGACTGGACGACCCCGTCCTCGTACGGCACCTGCTGTGGACGGCCGTCGAACTCGGCCTCCCCCTCCAGCTGCACACCGGTTTCGGGGACAACGACATCCGGCTGCACCGCGCGGACCCCACCCACCTGACCGACTGGCTCCACCTGACCGCCGGCACGGTCCCGGTCCTGCTCCTGCACTGCTGGCCGTACCAGCGCCAGGCTGCCTACCTTTCAGCCGTGTTCGAGCAGGTGTACTTCGACGTCGGCCTCACCCTGCACTACGTCGGTCCCGGCCGGGCCCGGGCGGTCCTGGCCGAGGCGATGGAGATCACCCCGTTCCGCAAACTGCTGTACAGCTCCGACGCCTACGGTGTGGCCGAGTTCTTCCCGCTGGGGGCGCTGGCCTTCCGGCAGGGCCTCGCCGGACTGCTGCGGGAGCGGGTGGACGCCGACGAGCTGAGCCTGCCCGACGCACTGCGGATCGCACAGTGGGCGGGGCGGGAGAACGCCCTCCGGGTCTACCGGTTTTCCGACGACACCTGAAAGTATGATCAAGCAATGTCTGACATGACCGAAACCACGCCCGGTTGGCTGACGACCGACGAGCTCGAGATGGCGCGCGCCCGCATGCCGATCCTGTACGTCGAGGCGGTGCCCGTGCGCGTCGACGACAGCGGTGAAGTCACCAGCATCGGCCTGCTGCTGCGCATCGGACCGGACGGAACGGTCAGCCGCACCCTGGTCTCCGGCCGGGTGCTGCACCACGAACGTGTCCGCGACGCCCTGCTGCGCCACCTGGAGAAGGACCTCGGCCCCGTGGCACTCCCCCGGGTCCCGGCCTCCCTGCAGCCGTTCACGGTCGCCGAGTACTTCCCGACCCAGGGCATCACGCCGTACCACGACCCGCGTCAGCATGCCGTGTCCCTCGCCTACGTGGTCCCGGTGACCGGCGACTGCCGTCCACGTCAGGATGCCCTGGACCTGGTGTGGTTCAGCCCGCAGGAGGCGGCCTCCCCGGCGGTGCAGAGCGAGATGCCGGGCGGTCACGGCGTACTCCTCAAGCAGGCACTCGCCCACGTCGGTCTCGCGTTCTGAACGACGCCCGGGACCCCCGCAGCGACACCGCGCGGGCGCCGGGCGCCGTTACTGGACCGGGCCCCTTACGCGGCGAGGCGTTCGGCGAGCGTCTTCGCCTTGGTGGCCGCGTCCTGGAGGGCGCGCTCGCGGGAGGTTTCGAAGAGCGGCACCAGCTCGGCCATGGCCGGGTTGTGCGGGGCCGCGGTGAGCTCCGGGACGATGAAGTCCACGTCGAGGGCGAGCATGTCGGCGAGGATCGCCGTCAGGTAGTTCTGCACGTACTCGTAGCCCTCCTTCGGGGTGCCGGGCGCGTAGGAGCCGCCGCGGCTGGCCACGACGGTGACCGGGGTGCCGTTGGCGGAGGGGTTCTCGCCCGCGGTGCGGCCGTGGAGGATCACGTTGTCCAGCCAGGCCTTGAGGGTGGACGGGATCGAGTAGTTGTACATCGGGGCGCCGATCAGCACCGCGTCCGCCCGCTCCAGCTCCTCGATCAGCTCGAGGCGTTGAGCGAAGGCGGCGGCCTGCTCGGGCGTGTGCGCGTCCGGAGCGGCGAAGCCGGCGGTGTGGGCGTGGGCGGTGATGTGCGGGACGGGGTGGGCGGAGAGGTCGCGGTAGATCACGGTGCCCTCCGGGTGCTGCTCCTGCCAGGCCTTGCGGAAGGTCTCCGCGACGGCCCGGGAGGCGGAGGCGGAGGCGGGGAACACGGACGAGTCGATGTGCAGCAACGTGGCCATCAAGGGTCTCCAAAGAGCGGTGAATCGGCCGGCGCCCGCGGGGTGGCAAGGCGCCCGCCGTGCTAAATCTTCGTGTGCAACTATCAATAACACAGGGACTTACTTTTTTTCATCCCCGCACGGCGACACAGTACCCTGAAGGCATGACAGTCGAGCAGAGCCATGACGCCGGGACGTGCAAGCGGGTGGACAAGGGCATCACCCGCGTCTTCCAGTTGCTCGGAAAGCGCTGGACCGGCCCGATCGTGTCCGTGCTCGTCGAACAGTCGGCCCACTTCACCGACCTGCGCCGGGCGATCCCCGGGATCAGCGAGCGCATGCTCTCCGACCGACTCACCGAACTCGGCGCCGCAGGGCTCGTCGTGCGCGAGGTGGACGAGGGCCCGCCGCTACGGGTCTCGTACCGGCTGACCGAATCCGGGGCCGCCCTGGAACCCGCCCTCAAGGAACTCGGGGACTGGGCGGAGAGACACCTACCGGACAGCGGACCCTGTTAGCCGACCTACTCGACCGGCCAACCCCGCCGACAGGAGGCCAACCCAATTGGTAATGGGATCCATTTTCATATAGCGTCTGCGTCACTCCCCCCGGGGGGAGTGACGAACGCACCCAGGAAGGATCCCGATGGCCGTCCCCAAGCGGAAGATGTCCCGCAGCAACACCCGCCACCGCCGCGCCCAGTGGAAGGCGAGGACGCCGCAGCTCGTGCCGGTCACGATCGAGGGCGTCAGCCACCTCGTGCCGCAGAACCTGGTCAAGGCGTACGAGCGCGGGCTGCTGCGCCCCGAGGGCTGAGCGAGAATGCCGTACGGCCGACTGCCCGTCACCGTCCTGTCCGGTTTCCTCGGGGCGGGCAAGACCACGCTGCTCAACCACGTCCTCGCCAATCGCGAGGGACTGCGCGTCGCCGTGATCGTCAACGACATGAGCGAGATCAACATCGACGCCGCGCTGGTGCGCGGCGGCGAGGCCGCGCTGTCGCGCACCGAGGAGCGGCTGGTCGAGATGACCAACGGGTGCATCTGCTGCACCCTGCGCGACGACCTCTTGGAGGAGGTCGACCGGCTGGCCCGCGAGGGCCGCTTCGACCATCTTCTGATCGAGTCGTCCGGCATCTCCGAGCCGATGCCGGTGGCCGCCACCTTCGCGTTCGCCCGCGACGACGGCGCCACCCTCGGCGATCTGGCCCGTCTGGACACCATGGTCACCGTCGTCGACGCGGCCAACTTCCTGGCAGCGCTGGCGAGTGGCGACGAACTCGTCGAGCGGGGCCTCGACCAGTACGAGGACGACGAGCGCACCGTCAGCGACCTGCTGATGGACCAGGTCGAGTTCGCCGACGTCATCGTGCTGAACAAGCTCGACCTGGTGGACGCCGCCACCGCCGACCGGCTGCGGGCGACCCTGGCGCGCCTCAACCCGGCCGCCCGCGTCGTCCCCGCCACCCACGGCCGGGTCGACCTCCAACAGGTCCTGGACACCGGCCTGTTCGACCTGGAGCGCGCCCAGCAGGCGCCGGGCTGGGTCCGGGAGCTCAACGGGGACCATGTTCCGGAGACGGAGGAGTACGGCATCTCCTCGACCGTGTTCCGCTCCGAACTGCCTTTCCATCCCGGGCGTTTGTGGACCTTCGTGACCCAGGAGCTGGACGGCGGCGACCACGGGCGGATTCTGCGTTCCAAGGGCTTCTTCACCCTGGCGAGCCGCCCGCAGGTGACGGGCCTGTGGTCGCAGGCCGGTTCCGTCGCCCGCTTCGAGCCGTCCGCCGCACGCGACGAGGAGGCCCCGTACGCTCAGGAACTGGTCTTCATCGGTACGGAGCTGAAGGCCGATGCCCTGCACATCGCACTGGCCGAGTGCCTGATGCACGACGGCGAGGAACCGCCGTCCGACGACCCGTTCCCCGCCTGGGACACCTACGGCATCGACGACGCCTGCGACCACGAACACTCCGCCGCCATGGCGGGGACCTGAGACCCCGGGTCGGGCGGTGGACGCAGCCACGGCACCGCCCGACCCGGTACGGACACCGAAACGGGAGACTGCCATGACAGAGCACGGTGTACGTCTGGGCACGGTTCAGGAGACCCTGCTCATCCCGCTGTACGGACGCGCGGTGGAAAGCCGCAAGAAGGACGCCGCACTGCGCGACGCCCGGGCCGAGGAGATCGTGGCCTCGATCGACTACGACTTCGCCCGCTTCGACAACGGACCGAGCCTCATCGGTACGGTCCTGCGCACCAGCCTGTTCGATCGGTGGGTGGCCGACTCCCTGACCGAACTCACCGACTGGCGACCGGGGACCCGACTGCTTGCCTCCCACACACTCACCAGCCTCCCCACCACGATGTACGACGAACTGCCGGCGGCGTATCAGGAGATGCTCAGCGGCCTCAAGGCCCAGCGGCTGCCGCAGGTGGAGGAGTACCGGATCAACCTGCTCCGACTCCCCTGAACCAGCGGCCGCACAGCGCCCAACTCACGTGTGTCGCAGGCCAGTTGGGTGCCCGCCGATTTGACACCCCACCCTGACCTCTCCACCCTATGGAGACGACATCCATTTCCAATAGGAGCGGTTAGCGATGCGTGTGGCGTTCGTCGGCAAGGGCGGCAGTGGCAAGACCACTCTGTCCGCCCTCTTCTCCCGCCGGCTGGCACGTTCGGGGGCACCCGTGGTCGCCGTCGACGGCGACATCAACCAGCACTTGGCGTACGCCCTCGGCCTCGACGAGGAGGAGATGTTCGCCGCCCCGCCGCTCAGCGCCCACACCGGCGAGATCAAGGACTACCTGCGCGGCACCAACCCGCGGATCGTCTCCCGCGACGCCATGGTCAAGACGACCCCGGCGGGACGCGGCTCACGGCTGCTGCGGCTGCTGGGCGACGACGAGATCCACGCCCGGCACGTGCAGCGGGTGGGCGAGGTCCCGGTGATGGTGACCGGTGCCTTCGACGAGAGCGATCTCGGCGTCGCCTGCTACCACTCCAAGCTCGGCGCGGTCGAGCTCTACCTCAACCACCTGGTGGACGGCCCCGGCGAGTACGTCGTCGTCGACATGACGGCCGGCGCCGACGCCTTCGCCTCCGGTCTGTTCACCCGCTTCGACATGACGTTCCTGGTGGTGGAGCCGACCCGCAAGAGCGTCTCCGTCTACCGCCAGTACCGCGACCACGCCGCCGAGTTCGGCATTCCGATCGGCGTGGTCGGCAACAAGGTCACCGGCGAGGACGACCTCGACTTCCTCCGGCTGCACGTCGGCGACGACCTGGTCGCCCACTGCGAGCAGTCCGCCTGGGTCCGGGCCCAGGAGCAGGGCCGCGGGCACGGCGAGCTGGAGCCGCACAACGCCCGTGCGCTGGACCGGCTGCGCGCCGCGGTGGACGCCCGCCCCAAGGACTGGGCGACCTTCCAGCGGCACGCCGTCGAGTTCCACCTGCGCAACGCCACCGCCTGGGCCAACGACGCCACCGGCCACGACCTCACCGCCCAGGTCGACCCCGACTTCCGGCACGGCCCGGCGCCGGCGGCCTTCGCCTGACCGGCCGCACCGCACGCACACAAGGGTGCCGACGGCCGCCTGCACGGCGGGCGTCGGCACCCTTGGTCGTCGCTCAGGCGGCCAGCGGGGCGGGCTCGTCCGCCGCGGCGAGCAGGTCGATGAGCGCGGTGCGGGCCCGGTTGACCCGGGACCGGACCGTCCCGGCCGGGCAGTCGGTCAGCTCGGCGACCTCCGCGTACGACAGCCCGAGCAGCTGGGTGAGGACGAACGCCTTCCGGCGCTCCTCCGGCAGCGCTTCGAGCAGGTCGAGCAGGGCGATGCCGTCGTCGAAGCCCGGCAGATCGCGCGGCTGGGCCAGCTCCACTGCCAGCCGCCAGTCCGGTACGTCGCTCAGGCGCGGCCGGGCGGAGGCGTACCGGTAGCTGTCGATCACCGCACGACGGGCGATGGACAGCAGCCAGGCGCGCGCGGAGGAGCGGCCCTCGAAGCGGTGCAGACTGCCGAGCGCCCGCAGGAACGTGTCCTGCGCCAGGTCGTCGACGGCCTGGGGGTCGGCACACAGATGGGCGACGTAGCGCAGGACGTCGCGGTGCAGGGCACGGACGAAGTGGTCGACGGCGTCCGGGTCGCCGCCGCGGGCGGCGAGCACCCAGGCGGTAATCGACTCGTCGGCGGTCTCGGTCCCGTGGTCCTCGGTTCGCGCGCGGAACGTCTCGCGTCGCTTCTCGTACGAGGCGGGCAGGGCAGGAGTGATCACCTGGTGTCCTTCTCGGTCATCCGGGAGCCCGACCGGCGGCGCGCACAGGCACGCTGCGGGCAGGATCCGGCGAGTGGGGATTCAGGCCGTACGGGACCCTGCGGGCGTCCGGATGCCCGCGCGGGCGTACGACCGTGGCCCGAGGCGCCTCGGGGCTGCCTCGGGAGGCCGGCTGTCGTCAGACGACAGCAGTCCCCAGGGGCGGACCCCGCGAGGTGATCGCGTGGACGAGGAGGAGTCGGCGCGGTGACCGTGCCGAACTGCGCCGCCACGGCCGCGGGCGGGGGGCGTGCGGCGGGGCGGGCACGGCGAGCGGCAGCCGCAGCGGCGCCGCCAGCCATCCGGCCACGGCGCGCAGAATGCGGAAGGCGGCACGCTCGCCATGGGCGAGCCACAGGCCGGACAGCAGTGCGGCCAGCAGGTGGGCGGCGATCATCCCTAACGAGGACGAGCCGCCCATGGCGTGACCCGCGGTGTGGCCCAGGTCAATGGCGTCCATCGAGTGCATGGGCATCGAGCCCATATGCATCGAGGACATGTGCGCGGCGGACATGTCGTGGCCCACGGCACCCGCGTCCGAGGGCACGGTGTGCTGTCCCCCGGTCGCCGACTGCGCGAGGGAGAACGCCGAGTGCAGCGCCGTCTGGGCGGTGACCACGACGGCCACGATCAGCGGCAGCCCGCGTTCCCGGCCCCCCAGACACCAACCCCCGGCGGCGGTCACGGCGGCGCCGCCGGCCAGCGCCCACCAGGGCACATGGCTGCCGGACATCAGTACGTGACCCAGGGCGGCGAGCAGCACACAGACGGCCGCGAACACCGCGGCCCGAACCGTGCGAGAACACCACCCAGCAGTCATGACGGCCTCATCCTTGCATCCGGCGTCCCGGTGTCACCGGTTGGTACGGAAATCGGCGGGGTCCGCGACTCAATCCGAGCCATGTGATACGAGCCACACGCACATGCCGGACGCGGCCCCGCTGCCGCCGTCGGGGAGCGTCATCACTTCGGGGGGAATCGCACGGGAGGAGCTTGTCCGTCCACAGCAGACAACACATGAGCAGACAACACACGGGAAAGGCAAGGAGGTTACCCACTCCTTGCCACTCTCAACGTATAGCGCACGGGGGGCCTTGCGGCAAGGCCCGGGGCGTGCTGCAAAATCTCCGGCCGAGGTCAGAACCTGCGGAAATCAGGGATTCGCAAAGTGCGTGTGCTTTGCCCGTCCGGACTGCGCGCAGCAGCTGACCGACAACCTTGTTGAATGGGGGGATTTCATGATTGACGTGATCGTTGCCGGCGGCGGACCGACCGGCTTGATGCTGGCCGGTGAGTTGCGGCTGCACGGCGTGCACGCGGTCGTACTGGAGAAGGAGGCGGAGCCGACCAGGTATGTCCGCGCGCTCGGCCTGCACGTGCGCAGCATCGAGGTGATGGACCAGCGCGGTCTGCTGGAGCGGTTCCTCGCGCACGGCAAGCAGTACCCGCTCGGCGGTTTCTTCGCCGCCATCGCCAAGCCCGCACCCGACCGGCTGGACACCGCGCACGGCTACGTTCTCGGCATCCCGCAGCCCACCACCGACCGCCTGCTGGCCGAGCGCGCCACCGAGCTCGGCGCCGAGATCCGGCGCGGATGCGAAGTGGTCGGGCTGAGCCAGGACGACCACGGGGTCACCGTCGAGCTGGCCAATGGGGGTACCCCCGCCAGTGGGGGCGTAGCCGGCGGGGGAGGCACGCGGCTGCGCTCGCGCTACCTCGTCGGCTGCGACGGCGGCCGCAGCACGGTGCGCAAGCTGCTCGGCGTCGGTTTCCCCGGCGAGCCCTCCACGGTCGAGACACTGCTGGGCGAGATGGAGGTGGCCGTACCGGCGGAGGAACTGGCCGCCGTGGTGGCCGAGGTCAACAAGACCCAGAAGCGGTTCGGCGCCACGCCCTTCGGGGAGGACGGGGTGCACCGCGTCGTCGTACCCGCCGAGGGGCTGGCCGAGGACCGTACGATCCCGCCGACCCTCGACGAGTTCAAGCAACAGCTGCGGGCGGTCGCCGGCACCGATTTCGGCGTGCACTCACCGCGCTGGCTGTCCCGCTTCGGCAACGCCACCCGGCGGGCCGAGCGCTACCGGGTCGGCCGGGTGCTGCTGGCCGGCGACGCGGCGCACATCCACCCGCCGACCGGCGGGCAGGGCCTCAACCTCGGCGTCCAGGACGCGTTCAACCTCGGCTGGAAACTGGCCGCCGAGGTGAACGGCTGGGCACCGGACGGGCTGCTGGACAGCTACCACACCGAACGGCACCCGGTGGCCGCCGACGTGCTGGACAACACCCGCGCGCAGATGGAGCTGATGTCCACCGAGCCGGGCCCCCAGGCGGTGCGCCGACTGGTGTCGGAGCTCATGGACTTCGAGGAGGTGAACCGGTACCTGATCGAGAAGATCACCGCGATGGGGGTCCGCTACGACTTCGGCGAGGGCCATGAACTGCTCGGCCGGCGGATGCGGGACGTGAAACTGAAGCGGGGGCGCCTCTACGAGCTGATGCACGGCGGCCGCGGGCTGTTGCTCGACCAGACCGGCCGGCTCTCGGTGGCGGGCTGGGCAGACCGGGTCGACCACGTCGTCGACGTCAGCGAGGAACTGGACGTGCCCGCGGTGCTGCTGCGGCCGGACGGCCATGTGGCATGGGTCGGTGAAGACCAGCAGGATCTGCTCGGCAGGCTGCCCAAGTGGTTCGGCGCTGCCGCCGGCTGAGCGTGCGGTGGTGACTCGAAAGGGCGGGAGAGGGAGAGGGCACGCCCTCAGCCCCAACTGGGTCGTCGTACCCGTTCGGACAGCGCTGACGGGGCTACCGTAAGGCTGCACTATGCCATGATCCGAGAAATACATCCCTTTCGAGGTGTTCCATCGTGAGCCTGAGCATCCGCAATCAACTACCCGGCACCGTCACCGCCGTCACCACCGGCGAGGCCATGGCGACCGTGACCGTCCGCCTCGACGGAGGTCAGGACGTCACCGCGGCAATCACGCGGGAGGCGGTGCGCGACCTCGGTCTGGCCGAGGGGTCCACCGTGCGCGCCCTCGTCAAGTCCACGGAGGTCGCCCTGGCCACCGGCAGTGTGGACGGCCTGTCCATCCGCAACAGGCTGCGCGGCACCGTGCGGGAGATCACGACGGGCGGCGCCATGGCCTCCGTACGGATCGCGACGGAAGGCGGTGAGCTGACCTCCGCGATCACCAGGGAAGCGGTCGCCGACCTCGGCCTGGAACCGGGCTCCCCCGTCGTCGCGTTGATCAAGGCGACGGAGGTCTCGCTCGCGGTCGACTGATCCGAACGGCGGCCGGAGCGACGGAGGAGCGCGCACAACACGCCACAAAATTAGAACCATTCGTTTTCTTGAACCGTTCGTGTTCTTGAGGGTAGGTTCGGCGGCGTGACCTCATCCCGGCCCCCGACCACCGCCGAGGAGTTGCGCGGTGCCGGCCTGCGGGTGACGGCCGCCCGTGTCGCGCTGCTCGAGACCGTCCGGGCCGGTGACCACCTCGGCGTCGAGGCGATCGCCTCCGGCGTGCGCGATCGCGTCGGCCATGTCTCCCTCCAAGCCGTGTACGAGGCCCTGCACGCGCTCACCGCGGCGGGACTCGTACGCCGCATCGAACCGGCCGGAAGTCCGGCCCGGTTCGAGGGGCGCGTCGGGGACAACCACCACCACGTCATCTGCCGGTCGTGCGGTGCCGTCGCCGACGTCGACTGCGCGCGCGGCGAGGCCCCCTGTCTGACCGCGTCCGACGACCACGGCTTCTCCATCGACGAGGCCGAGGTCATCTACTGGGGCGTGTGCCCCGGCTGTTCCACCCACCGCAGTACTTGAGCACCGTGATCCCCCAAGTCCGGAAGGATTCCCATGGCTGAGAACCCCGATGCAATCGTCACCGACCCCAAGGCGGAGACCGCAGGTGGCTGCCCGGTCGCGCACGGGCGCGCCCCGCACCCGACCCAGGGCGGCGGCAACCGCCAGTGGTGGCCGGAGCGCCTCAACCTGAAGATCCTCGCCAAGAACCCCGCCGTGGCCAACCCGCTCGGCGAGGAGTTCGACTACGCCGAGGCGTTCAAGGCCCTTGACCTCGCGGCCGTGAAACGGGACATCGCCGAGGTGCTGACCACCTCGCAGGACTGGTGGCCCGCCGACTTCGGCAACTACGGCCCGCTGATGATCCGTATGGCCTGGCACAGCGCGGGCACCTACCGGACCAGCGACGGCCGCGGTGGCGCCGGCGCCGGACAGCAGCGCTTCGCCCCGCTCAACAGCTGGCCGGACAACGGCAACCTCGACAAGGCGCGCCGTCTGCTGTGGCCGGTCAAGAAGAAGTACGGCCAGAGCATCTCCTGGGCCGACCTGATGATCCTCACCGGCAACGTCGCCCTGGAGCAGATGGGCTTCAAGACCTTCGGCTTCGGCGGTGGCCGCGAGGACGTCTGGGAGCCGGAGGAGGACGTCTACTGGGGTCCCGAGACCACCTGGCTCGACGACCAGCGCTACACCGGCGACCGGGAGCTGGAGAACCCGCTCGGCGCGGTCCAGATGGGCCTGATCTACGTCAACCCGGAGGGCCCGAACGGCAACCCGGACCCGATCGCCGCGGCCCGCGACATCCGTGAGACGTTCGGCCGGATGGCGATGAACGACGAGGAGACCGTCGCCCTGATCGCCGGTGGCCACACCTTCGGCAAGACCCACGGCGCCGGCCCGGCGGACCACGTCGGCAACGACCCCGAGGCCGCCTCCATGGAGGAGCAGGGCCTGGGCTGGAAGAGCACCTACGGCACCGGCAAGGGCGGGGACGCCATCACGTCCGGCCTGGAGGTCACCTGGACCACCACGCCGACCCAGTGGAGCAACGGGTTCTTCAAGAACCTCTTCGAGTACGAGTACGAGCTCGAGCAGAGCCCGGCCGGCGCCCACCAGTGGGTGGCCAAGGACGCCCCGGAGATCGTCCCGGACGCGCACGACCCGTCGAAGAAGCACCGCCCGAAGATGCTGACCACCGATCTGTCGCTGCGCTTCGACCCGATCTACGAGCCGATCTCCCGCCGGTTCTACGAGAACCCGGAGGAATTCGCGGACGCCTTCGCCCGCGCCTGGTACAAGCTGACCCACCGCGACATGGGGCCGAAGTCGCTGTACCTCGGCCCGGAGGTCCCGGAGGAGACCCTGCTGTGGCAGGACCCGCTGCCCGAGGCGGAGGGCGAGGTCATCGACGCCGAGGACATCGCGGTGCTCAAGGCCAAGATCCTCGACTCGGACCTCTCGGTCTCCGAGCTGGTGTCCACCGCTTGGGCGTCGGCCTCCACCTTCCGCGGCAGCGACAAGCGCGGCGGCGCCAACGGCGCACGCATCCGCCTCGAGCCGCAGCGCGGCTGGGAGGTCAACGAGCCCGACCAGCTGGCGACGGTGCTGCGCACCCTGGAGGGCATCCAGCGGGACTTCAACTCCGGCGCCAAGAAGGTGTCCCTGGCCGACCTGATCGTGCTCGCCGGCGGCGCCGCGATCGAGAAGGCCGCCAAGGACGGCGGCTTCGACATCGAGGTCCCCTTCACGCCGGGCCGCGTGGACGCCTCGCAGGAGCAGACGGACGTGGAGTCGTTCGCCGCGCTCGAGCCGACCGCCGACGGGTTCCGCAACTACCTCGGCAAGGGCAACCGGCTGCCCGCCGAGTACCTGCTCCTCGACCGGGCGAACCTGCTGACGCTGAGCGCCCCCGAGATGACGGCCCTCGTCGGTGGCCTGCGCGTCCTGGGCGCGAACCACCAGCAGTCGCCGCTCGGCGTCCTCACCGACACGCCCGGCGCTCTGACCAACGACTTCTTCGTCAACCTGCTCGACCTGGGTACGACGTGGAAGGCGACGTCCGAGGACCAGACCACGTTCGAGGGCCTCGACGCGGCCACAGGCGAGGTCAAGTGGGCCGGCACCCGCGCCGACCTGGTCTTCGGCTCGAACTCCGAGCTGCGCGCCCTGGCGGAGGTCTACGCGAGCGATGACGCGAAGGAGAAGTTCGTGAACGACTTCGTCGCGGCGTGGAGCAAGGTCATGGACCTGGACCGGTTCGACCTCGTCTGATCCTTCCGATCATTCCGAGCACGACGTCCGGGCCGGTCCGCACGGGCCGGCCCGGACGTCCGGTCTCCCGGGGTTCAACTCGTGCTCGGAGTGAGTATCACGAAGTCGGCGCTCGACGGGTCGAGGCAGACGGCCAGTCGGCCGACGCCCTCCGCGTCCTCCGGCCCCATCTGCACGCTGCCGCCGTTCTCGGTGACCGCGGCGACCGCGGCGTCGCAGTCGGCGACGGCGAAGACCGGGTGCCAGTACGGCCTCCCGTTCGCCAGCGCAAGGTTCTCCTTCGGGAGCTCCATGACACCGCCGTGCATACGCTCCTCGGGGAGCCCGGCGGGAGTGATGAGGGAATAGGTGCCCCCGCCGCCCGGCAGCTGCATGTCACTGAACTGCCAGCCGAAGACACCGCCGTAGAACTCCTTCGCAGCCGCGGCGTCGGTCGTGTACAGCTCGGTCCACGACAGCGAGCCCGGCTGGTCCACCAGCTCGACGCCCTTGTTCGTCCCCGGCTGCCAGACGGCGAACTGGCCCCCCAGCGGATCGCTGTACTGCGCCATCCGGCCCCACTCGTCGAGGTCCATCGGCGCCACCCGCACCGTGCCGCCCGCACGCTCCACAGCCTGGGTCGTGGCGTCCGCGTCGGTGACGCAGTAGTAGATCATCCAGGCCGAGCGGGCACCCTCCTCGGTCAGCTTGCCGAGCCCGGCGACGATCTTGCCGTCCTTCCGGAACATCCCGCCTTCCATGTCCTCCCCCTCCCCCATGGACTCGTACTCCCAGCCGAGCACCGCGCCGTAGAAGGCCGCGGTGGCCCGCACGTCGGGGGCACCGAGGTCGAGCCAACAGGGGGAGCCGGGGACGAAGTCAGTGGTGATCACGGCGATTCCCTTTCGCAGATCCTGTGTGACCTCAGCGTGACACCCGGCACTGACAATCACCCGCCGACCGGCCGGTGCCGGGCGCACACTGGAAGCGGAAGGCCATCCGTCATGATCCGCACATGGAGGTGGGCCGTGAGCACCCTCGAAGAACATGTCGACGTCGGAGTCCCGGTCGACAAGGCCTGGGAGAGCCTGCACCGGGTGGAGAACTATCCGCGCTTCGTGGAGGGAGTGCGCGCCGCCCGCACGGAGGCGGGAGGCCGAGCGCATCTGGACGTCGAGGCCGGCGGACGGGCCCGGGAGTTCGACGCCGAGGTCTCCGACCACGGCGACGAACGCGTGATGGAGTGGCACACCTCGGGCGCCCCCGAGCTGGCGGGCTCCTTCTCGCTGCAACCCATCGACCGGAACCACACCCGGGTTCAGGCACGGCTCGAGTACGACCCCGGCACGATCAGGGAGACCTTCGGCGGG
Source organism: Streptomyces flavusporus (assembly GCF_046267975.1). Lineage (NCBI taxonomy): Bacteria > Bacillati > Actinomycetota > Actinomycetes > Kitasatosporales > Streptomycetaceae > Streptomyces > Streptomyces flavusporus. The sequence goes on from NZ_CP176503.1 coordinate 1,250,609, forward strand.
CCGAAGGGATTCGCCCAGGCGAACGCGATCGAGCGACTCGTCCGCAGCGATCTGGAGCACTTCAAGGAGTACGTGGAACAAGAGCGGTGAGCGGGGTGGCGCCGCATGCCGTACATCGCCGTGAGCGCGCTGAGCCATCCCGGGCTGCTGCGTGACCGGAACGAGGACAGCCTCGTCATCGGCCCGTGGACCCTGTGCGCCACCGTGACCGAGAGTCCGCAGACCCTGGTCTTCCCGCTCGGGACGCCCCTCGTCGTCGCCGTCGCCGACGGCCTCGGCGGGCATCCCGGCGGCGAGGTGGCCAGCGCGCTGGTGGCCCGCCGGATCGCGTCGATCGGTCCCGCCCTGAGCAGCGAGGACGCCGTCCGCAGCGCCCTGAACGCCTGCAACCGCGCCGTGTTCGAGGCGGCCGGCGGCGACGAGGAAAGCGAGCTGGCGACCATGGGGACGACGGTGGCCGGAGTCGTCGTACAACGCGACTCGCTGCTGGTGTTCAATGTCGGTGACAGCCGGGTCTACGCGGCCTCGCAAGGCAGGCTGCGCCAGGTGAGCGTCGACGACAGCCCACCGCTCGAACCCGGGCAGCGCACCACGTCCGTGGTCACCCAGTGCCTGGGCGGCAGCCCCGTCCACCGCGCGATCGTCCCCCACGTGACGACCGAGTCCCTGTCACCCGGCGATCGCTACCTCATCTGCACGGACGGTCTGACCGACCCGCTGACGACGGACGTGCTCGACGAGGTGATGCGGGAACACGACGACGGACGTGCGGCCTTCGAGCTGTGGAAGGCCGCCATCGCGGCGGGCGGCCCCGACAACATCACGCTGGCGGTGGTGCGCGTCGGCAACGAGTAGGGCTGCTGACGGCCGATCACGAGCGCGTACCGCTTGCCCCGCTGCCTCGCCAGGAAGGCCGACGTATTCTTCGACGGTGGCTGACACCGAGCTGATGCGGCTTCCCGACATGCCGCTGCACGATCCGTTCATCGTCGCCGACGAGAAGACCCGCACCTACCACCTCTACACATCCAACGACCCCTCGGTATCGGGCGTGGACGGCACCGGCACGATGGTCTACCGCAGCCACAACCTGCGCGACTGGACGCGCCCCGTGGCGGTGTTCCTGACCGCCCAACAGAAGGGAATCTGGGCGACCGACGGCGGTTGGGCGCCGGAAGTGCACGAATGGGACGGCAGGTACTACCTGTTCACCACCCTGCACAGCCGGAGCAAGCCGCTTCCGGTACCACCACCCGGCCAATGGGGCACCCCCTTCCAGCTCGCGAACCACATGCGCGGCACGATCATCGCCGTTTCCGACTCGCTGCTGGGGCCCTTCACCGTCATCGACCCGTCACGCCCCACCCCGCCCGAACACCTCATGACCCTCGACGGCACGCTCTACGTCGACCCGTCCGGGCAGCCCTGGATGGTGTACGCACACGAGTGGCTGCAGACCATCGACGGAACGATGGAGGCGATCCGACTCGCCCCGGACCTGTCGGGAACCGTCGGAGATCCGGTCTTCCTCTTCAAGGCATCGGACGCCTTCTGGCTCGGCGAGCAGATCCCCAGCGGCGTACCGCATCAGCTCCCGCCCTATGTCACCGACGGCCCGCAGCTGTACCGCACCCCTGACGGCTCCCTGCTCATGCTGTGGTCGACGTACGAGAAGAACACGCCCGGCCAGGACGGCACCATCACCGGCGGCTACGTGCAGACCTACGCCGTCTCGAAGTCCGGCGATCTCACAGGTCCCTGGCAGCAGCACCGGCCGCTGGTCCGGGACGACAGCGGTCACGGCATGCTGTTCCACAGCTTCGACGGCCGACTGATGATGGTCCTGCACCGCCCCTTCGACAACGCGCGGGGGAAGCTGTACGAGATGCAGCTCCTCGGCCCTGAGCTACGGATCCTCCGCCGGCGTGCCGACCTCGATGGTGGCGGATGACGACGAGTCCAGTAGGGACCTTGTCCTCACCGGCCAGGTGTGCCATCACGTGTCACACGAACGCATCCAGCGGGCCTGCCGTTTCCGGCAAACCCGCTGGTGAACACCGTCGGGACGACAGGATTTGAACCTGCGACCCCTTGACCCCCAGTCAAGTGCGCTACCAAGCTGCGCCACGTCCCGGTGCCGTCTGACCTGGGCTTTCCCACGGCCGAACGTGCATGGAAACAATACCGCACTCGGGTCGGTGGTCGCGCACCCGATTATGCGCGGCCTGCGAACGGGGCAGCTCGCCGACGAGTGACGCTTGACCTGAAGTTTGGTTGAGGTTGCGCGATCGTCCACATGACGATCATCGACGAAGGCACCCGTACATACGGCTACACCGACCTGCCCCGCCTGATGGCCCTCATGACCGGCGACGAGAAGCACGGACCTGCGGCGACGTCCACGCTCGACGTGCTGTGGGTGCTCTACGACCGGGTGCTGCGGATCGAGCCGGGGCGGCTGGAGGACCGCGGGCGGGACCGGTTCCTGCTGTCCAAGGGGCACGGGCCGATGGCGTACTACGCGGTCCTGGCCGCCAAGGGTTTCGTCCCGGTGGACTGGTTGCCGGGCTTCGGCTCCTACGACTCCCCGCTCGGGCACCACCCCGACCGGATGCTGGTGCCGGGCGCCGAGATCGGCAGCGGCTCGCTGGGGCACGGGCTGCCGATCGCCGTCGGCACGGCGCTGGGGCTGCGCGCCCAGGGCCTGGTCGAACCGCGGGTGTGGGTGCTGATCGGGGACGCCGAGCTGGACGAGGGCAGCAACCACGAGGCGATCGCCTTCGCCGGGCCCGCCGGACTGGACCGGCTGCACACCGTCGTCGTGGACAACGCCTCCGCCAGCCACGCCCGGCCCGGCGGTATCGCCGCTCGCTTCAAGGCGGCGGGCTGGTCCACGGTGACCGTCGACGGCCGCGGTCATGCGGCACTGTACGCCGCCTTCACCGCGCCGCACCCGGGCCGCCCGCACGTGGTCGTGGCCCGGGTGGAGCCGAAGTCCGCGTGACGCGGCGATCGGTCCCGGCCTGCAGAACCAGTTCACTCGCCCACGGCCTGCCTCAGAGAAGGAGCCGACTTCCATGGACACCATGCGTGACCGCTTCGCCCCCGTGATCTCCCGGTTGCTCGACGAGGATCCCCGGGTCGCGGTCGTCCTGGCCGAGATCGGTGTGGACGGCTTCGCCGCCGCCCGGAGCCGGCATCCCGATCGGGTGATCAACGTCGGTATCCGCGAGCAGCTGCTCATCGGGACGGGCGCGGGGCTGGCGCTGACCGGGCTGCGACCGGTCGTGCACACCTTCGCCAGCTTTCTGGTCGAGCGGCCGTTTGAGCAGGTCAAGCTGGACCTCGGCCACCAAGGGGTGGGGGCGGTGCTGGTGAGTGCCGCGGCGTCCTTCGACTGGCCGGCGGGCGGGTACACGCACATGGCTCCCGGCGATGTGGCACTGCTCGACACCGTCGACGGCTGGACCGTGCACGTGCCCGGCCACCCGGACGAGGCCGAGACGCTCCTGCGCCACGCGGTCGCCGCCGACGACGACAAGGTCTACGTCCGGCTGTCGGTGCAGTCGAACGCGCACGGCCTCCCGGTCGACGGCGCGCGTCTCCGCACGGTCCGCGAGGGGCGTGCGGGGGTGGTCCTCGCCGTCGGGCCGACGCTCGACGCCGTGCTCGACGCCACGGAGGGCATCGATGTCACCGTGCTCTACGCGACGACCGTCCGGCCTCTTGACACGGCCGCCCTGCGCCGGGCCACGGAGTCGGCGGGGACGGACGTCGTCCTCGTCGAGCCCTACCTGGCGGGCACCTCGACGGCCACCGTCAACGACGCCCTCTCCGACGTGCCGCACCGTGTCCTGGGCCTGGGAGTGGGCCGCCGGGAGCTGCGCCGCTACGGCACCGTCGAGGAGCACGTCGCCGCGCACGGCCTCGATGCCCGGTCACTGCGGGAGCGGATCGCGGGGTTCATGGCGGGAGCCAGGTGAGTCACCCCTTCTCCGCACACACCTCCCCCGGTATCCCCTTCCTCCCGGAGCGGGCCGTCGGCAGGTCGACGCGCACCAGGCCGCGTATCGCCGGGACCGAGAGCAGGGCGATCACGACGACGAAGCTCATCGCGCCGGAGACGAGGAGGACGTGGTCCGCGCCGAGGGCGGCTGCGGCCGGGCCCGCGAGGGCCTGACCGACGGGCATCATCGCGAGGGAGCCGGCGACGTCGTAGGCGTGGATACGGTTCAGGACGTCGGGCTGCACCTGAGTCTGGACGCTGGTCGCCCACATGACGCCCCAGAACGACATCCCGGCCCCGGCCACGGCGGCACCGGCCGCCATCGCCGGGACGTCGAGGCCGAGGCCGACGGTCGCGGGGAACCCGGCGAAGCCGAAGAGGGCGATCGCCCCGGCCCGTAGCATCCGGCGGGGGCGCAGCCTGAGGGCGAGGAGTCCGCCGACGACGGTGCCGGCGCCCAGCGCGGAGTTGACCAGCCCGTAGGCGCGCGGGCCGTGCTCCTGGACGACCTCCGTGGCGACCAGCGGCACGGTCGGACCGTAGACGGCGATCATGTAGACGCACCAGACGGCGATCACGCCTCACAGCCACGTGCGCGCCCGGAACTCCCGCCAGCCCTCGACGAGATCGGCCTTGAAGGCGCTCGCGCCACGCCCCGGAGAGCGGCTGCCCTGCGGAAGCGGGGGCACACGGAGCAGCAGAAGGCAGAGGGCGCTGACCGCGTAGGTGGCGGCATGGGCCGCGAACACGCCGCCCGGTGAGGCGAAGCCGACCAGGAGACCGGCGACGGCGGGACCGGCGAGTTGGGCGGCGGACTCGGCGATGCGTATGGCGCCGTTGGCGCCCTGGATGTCGGAGGCGAGCCGGGGCACCATGCTGGCCACACCGGGCTGGAACACGGCGCCCGCGACGCCGTTCACGACGCCGATCGCGCAGATCTCCCAGAGAACCACGTGATCCACGAGGAACAGCACGGCCGCGAAGGACTGGGTGCCGAGCCGCACCAGATCGGCGCCGATCATCAGCTTGCGCGTGCTGAACCGGTCGGCGATGACCCCACCGAAGACGACGAGGCCGGCGAAGGCCGCGGCCGTCGCCGCCATGGCGAGGCCGACCGCGCCCGCGCCGTACCCGTGCTGGAGTAGGCCTGCGGCGAGGGCGACCGGGAGCATGCTGTCGCCGAGCCGGGCGACGGCCCGGGCGACGAAGAACAGCGCGAAGTCCCGCGACCAGACCGGCCGCGCTCCCCCGCCGCTCCCCTCATGCGGCGGCCCGGCAACGTTGTCACCCCCGTCCGTCGCCGAACCGGCTGCCGCCCGTCGCTCCCGACGGCGCACCCTCCCCCGGAGCACACCGGCCACCGGCCCCCAGCCCGCCCGGCGTCCCCGACGGCGCACCCTCCCCCAGCCCTGCCCCGCCCCCTTCGTGCGATGGCTGTGACGACGCCCCGGTCATCCCCCGCGCTCCCCTCCCCGGCCGACCCGGCATGAACCCCTCCCGTGCCTGTGGTGGCCGAGGCCCCCTCCGCCCCGGCTCCCATGCCCTCCGGATCATGCCATGGGGCACTGACAACGCCGGAGGATTTTTCAGTCGGCGGCGGGCAGCCCCAACTCGGGGTAGACGTCGAGCAGTCGGGTCGGTGCCGCCTGGCGCCAGGAGTCGGCGAGGATGTCCCGCAGCTCGCCCTCGTCCTCCAGCGCCGCCAGCCGCGCCCGCACCCAGGCGAACTGCGCCTCATGGTCGGCGATCCAGAACTTCTCCGGCTCGGCCAGGACCAGTTCGTCGCGCTCCTCCTTGGGGCAGCGCACGGCGATGGAGGTCTCGTCCTCCGGCAGCGTGGCGAACATCTTCCCCGCGACCCGGAACGTGGGCATGCTCCAGGCGATCTTCTCCGTCGTGTCCGGCAGGGACAGGGCGATACGGCGTACGTCTTCGGCATCCGGCATGGAACGCACCGTAGCGGCTCCCACTGACAGTCACGCGGGGAGAGCGTCGGCTCCCACGTGCTTGTAGTAGAGGCTCGTCGGCCGCAGCTCTCCGGCGGGGCTCGCCGCGTAGTCGGGGATGACGCCGACCCGGGTCCAGCCCGCGCCGCGGTACAGGTTCTCGGCGGGGCTGTCGGTCTCGGTGTCCAGGTGCAGCAGGGTGACACCGGCCGCGGCGGCGGCCTCCTCGGCGATGGTCAGGAGCCGACGGCCCAGACCCTGACCGCGGGCGTCGCGGTGCACCATCAGCTTCACGAGCTCGGCACGGTGGCGGCTGTTCGGCTTGTCGGGAAAGGACAGGCTGACCGTGCCGACCACCCGGTCCCCGTCGCGCGCCACCCACACCGCGAGCTGCCCCGTGGCCACGGCGGCCGCGCGTTCCTTCCACCAGGCGGTGGCATCGGCGGCGTCCATCGGCGCAAGGAAGCCGACCGACGCACCGCCGGCCACGGTGTCGGTCAGGAGGTCCGCCAATTCCCCGGCAGACGCGAGAACTTGGTGGTCATCCAGGCGAGCCACGATCACGGCCGCACCACCGCCAGCAGATACCGCACGTCCTCCCCGCCGGCGCACCGGAACCGCGTCGGCCCCCATACGCGAAGCCGCAGGCAGTCACCGGCCTCCAGGCGGTGCTCGACGTCCTGCACTGTCATGGCGAGAGCTCCCTCCAGCACCCAGATGTGCTGCTCGAGGCCGGGCACGGGCGGCCGGTCGTACGCGATGTCGGCGCCCGCGGCGAGCCGTCCCTCGACGAGTTCGCCACGTAGCCCGGCGTGCGGCGGCGACACGGAGCGTCGTACGAATCCGGAAGCCCGGTCCTGCCACACCTGCTGGTCGGCCGCCCGCACCAGCAGGGCGGGCTCCGACTCGACCTCGCTGAGCAGCTGGGACATGGTCCGCCCGTACACGGCGCAGAGTCGGTTCAGCACCGCGGCGGTGGGGCTGATCTCCGCCCGCTCGGCGCGGGACAGGGTCGACCGACTCACGCCGCTGCGCTCGGCCAACTCCCCCAGGGACCAGCCGCGTTCGGCCCTCAGCTCGGCAAGCCGGGAGCCGAGCCGGACATCGACGTCGTCCGGGCTGCGGTAACCGTCCCCGACTTCGGCCTCGACAGCAGTCGTTCGTTTCACATCCGGGACTCTATCCCAGATATGAAACACGCGGCGTAAAGATCGCCTAATCCTCTGCCGCCGCCTCCAGCGCCTCCAGCACCGGTCGGATCAGCGGATGCTCCTCCGCGCCGCGTCGTACCGCCGCGAAGACCCGGCGGGTTGGTGCGTCGCCGTCCACGGGGCGGACGACGACACCGGTGAGGTCCATGCCCCGCAGCGCCGAACGCGGCACGAGGGCGACGCCCGCGTCGGCGGAGGCGAGCGCCACCACCGCCCGGAAGTCGTCCGAGGAGTGCTCCAGACGGGGCTGGAAGCCGGCACTCTCGCAGGCCAGGACCACCACGTCGTGGCAGGGATTGCCGGGGTACGGGCCGATCCACGGGTCCTTGGCGAGCTCCGCGAGCGGCACCTCCGCAGCGTCGGCCAGCCGGTGGCTGACCGGTACGACCGCATCGAAGGGCTCCGCGTACAGCGGGACGTGGGCCAGGCGGGGGTCGTCGGCGGGCGGGGCCCCGCGGTACTCGACAGCGACCGCGACGTCCACCTGCCGGTCCAGCACCATCGGCAGGCTGGCGTCCCCCTCGGCGTCCCGGACCCGGATACGGATGCCGGGGGCGGTCCGCGCGAGGTGAGCAACGGCGGGCGCCACCACCAGGGCGATGCCGGTGGCGAAGGAGGCCACCGTGACCGTGCCGGCCGCGCCCGAGCTGTAGGCGGCCAGCTCCGCCTCCGCGCGCTCCAGTTGGGCGAGGACGGCGTTGGTGTGGCTGAGCAAAATCTCGCCGGCCGGGGTCAGTCGTACGCCCTTCGCGCTCCGCTCGACGAGCCGGTGGCCCGTCTCCTGCTCCAGTGCCGTCAGCTGCTGGGACACGGCGGAGGGCGTCAGATACAGCGCGGCGGCAGCCGCCGTCACCGTGCGGTGGTCGGCCACCGCTCGGAGGATGTGCAGCCGCCGCGCTTCGATCATGGAATCGATTCTCTCAGACGCGCTATGGCGCCGAATAACCCTTTCGTCCCGCTCAGGCGTCCAGCTCCGCCCGCGCCGCGACGAACGCGTCGACCGCGCGGTTGACGTCGTCGGTGGAGTGCGCGGCGGACAGCTGGACGCGGATACGCGCCTGGCCCTGCGGTACGACCGGGTACGAGAAGCCGATCACGTACACACCCCGCTCCAGCAGCAGCTCCGCCATCCGGCCCGCCTCGGCCGCGTCGCCGATCATCACGGGTGCGATGGCGTGGTCGCCGGGGAGGACGTCGAAGCCCTCCTCGGTCATCCGGCGGCGGAACAGAGCGGTGTTCTCGGCGAGCCGCTCGCGCAGGTCTCCCGCCGCCTCCAGCAGGTCGAGCACCTTCAGGGAGGCGGCGGCGATCACCGGCGCGAGCGTGTTGGAAAACAGGTACGGCCGGGAGCGCTGGCGCAGCAGGGCGACGATCTCGGCGCGGGCGGCGACGTAGCCGCCGGAGGCGCCGCCGAGGGCCTTGCCGAGGGTGCCGGTGATGATGTCGACGCGGTCCATCACGCCGTGCAGTTCGGGGGTGCCCCGGCCGCCGGGGCCGACGAAGCCGACGGCGTGCGAGTCGTCGACCATGACCATGGCGTCGTAGCGGTCGGCGAGGTCGCAGATGTCGCGGAGCGGGGCGACGTAGCCGTCCATCGAGAAGACACCGTCGGTGACGATCAGCCGCCGCCGGGCGTCGGACGCGTCCTTCAACTGCCGTTCCAGATCCGCCAGGTCACGGTTGGCGTACCGGAAGCGGCGGGCCTTCGACAGCCGGATGCCGTCGATGATCGACGCGTGGTTGAGCGCGTCGGAGATCACCGCGTCCTCCGGGCCGAGCAGCGTCTCGAAGACACCGCCGTTGGCGTCGAAGCAGGAGGAGTAGAGGATCGTGTCCTCCTGGCCGAGGAAGGCCGACAGCCGCGCCTCCAGCTCCTTGTGCACCTCCTGCGTACCGCAGATGAAGCGCACGGAGGCCATGCCGTAGCCCCAGCGGTCGAGCGCCTCGTGGGCGGCGGCGATCACCTCGGGGTGGTCGGCGAGGCCGAGGTAGTTGTTCGCGCAGAAGTTGAGGACCTCGCCGGGGCGGCCGCCGGCGGAGACGTGCACGGTGGCCGACTGCGGGGTGTCGATGACGCGTTCGGGCTTGTGCAGTCCGGCGGCGCGGATCTCGTCGAGGGTGGCGCGCAGGTCGTCGCGCACGGAGTCGAACATCAGGGAACTCCTTGAAATACGGGTGACTTACGCAGTCCAGTCGAGGATGACCTTGCCGCCGCGGCCGCTCGCCGCGTCGGCGAACGCGGCCTCGAAGTCGCGGTGGCCGTAGCGGCCGGTGATCACGGGGGCGAGGTCGAGGCCGCCCTCCAGGAGCACGGACATCGCGTACCAGGTCTCGAACATCTCCCGGCCGTAGATGCCCTTGATGGTGATCATCGAGGTGACGATCCGGGCCCAGTCGACGGGAAACTCCTGGGCCGGCAGGCCGAGCATGGCGATCCGCCCGCCGTGCGTCATGTTGGCGATCATGTCGCGCAGGGCCTCGGGGCGGCCGGACATCTCCAGACCGATGTCGAAGCCCTCGCGCAGGCCCAACTCCCGTTGTCCATCGGCAATCGAGGAGCGGGAGACATTGAGCGCCAGGCTCACACCGATCTTCCGCGCCAGGTCCAGCCGCTCCTCGCTGACGTCGGTGATCACGACGTTCCGGGCACCCGCGTGCCGTGCCACAGCCGCAGCCATCAGGCCGATCGGCCCGGCACCGGTGATCAGCACATCCTCCCCGACCAAGGGGAAGGACAGTGCGGTGTGCACGGCGTTCCCGAACGGGTCGAAGATCGCCGCGACATCGAGGTCCACCGGAACCCGGTGCACCCACACATTGGCGGCGGGCAGGGCGACGTACTCGGCGAAGGCCCCGTTCCGGCCGACGCCGAGCCCGACCGTGGCCCGGCACAGGTGCCGCCGCCCGGCCAGGCAGTTGCGGCACTTGCCGCACACCAGATGGCCCTCGCCGCTGACCCGGTCGCCGACGGCGATGTCCGCGACGTCCCGGCCGGTCTCCACGACCTCGCCGACGAACTCGTGCCCGACCACGAGCGGCGTACGGATCGCCTGCTGCGCCCAGCCGTCCCAGGACCGGATGTGCAGGTCGGTGCCGCAGATGCCGGTGCGCAGCACCTTGATCAGTACGTCGCCGGGTCCGACGGCGGGTTCCGGGACGTCCGCGAGCCACAGCCCGGGCTCCGCCTTCTCCTTGACCAGCGCCTTCAACGCTACGGCTCCTGTGGGTGAGACCCCGGGCCACGGGCATGCCGAAGGAGCCCGCGGCCGGGGAGAGGGGTGGAATCGCGTAGCAATCTGCCGTACGACGCCGTCCCCGGTCCATCGAGGATTTCTTAAGCGGCGCCTCAGCTCTGCTTCACGCCCTCTGCCCGGCCGCGGAACGGGCGGCCGGGAGTGCGCCCGGGGCCGCTCGGGAGGACAGGCCTAGTCGAGGCGGGAGACCTGGTAATGGCTGATGCACCAATCGTCCCCTACGCGGGTCACGAGGACCGAGAGCTTGACGTCCAGCGCGGGCCGGTCGGTGAACGAGAACTCGACGTCCAGGTAGCCGAGGACGAGGTCATCGGCGGGCCGCCTCGTTTCGAGGATGCGGTACTCGGCCGTCAGGCCGAGGGGCTGGGAGTCGTAGTACTCCGCGACGCCTTGCCGTCCGACGCTGTAGGGGTGCAGCCCCTGGAAGATGGCGTCCTCGGTGAAGTGGGCGGCGACGCGCTCGGGTCGGTGTGCGTCGACGGCGGCCTTCCACTGGTCGAGGACTCCGCTCAGGATCGCCTTGTCGTCCGTCATGGTGGTCATGTCCGCTCCTTGGTCAGCGACCTGACGAGGTGTATCTGACGAGCTGTCAATGTCCGGCGCTCATACCGCCGTCGACGTGCAGGATCTCGCCGGTGACGAACGGTGCCGTCTCCAGGTAGAGCACCGCGCCGACGATGTCGCTCACTTCGCCCATACGGCCGACCGGGTGCAGGGCGGCGAGGAACTCGTGGGTCTCCGCCGGGTGCATGGGAGTCTGGATGGTGCCGGGCGACACGGCGTTGACGCGGATGCCGCGGGTGGCGTACTCGATGGCGAGGGACTTGGTCGCGGACTGCAGGCCGCCCTTGGTCAGCGAGGCCAGGACGGAGGGGACCCTGGAGTCCGCGCTGTCGACCAGACTCGTGGTGACGTTGACGATGTGTCCGCCGCCCTGGGCGAGCAGATGCGGCAGGGCCTGCTGGGTGAGGTGGAAGAAGCCGGCGACGTTGATGCCTGTCACGGCGGCGTAGTCCTCGGCCGTGTAGCCGGTGAAGGGCTTCGCGATGAAGATGCCCGCGTTGTTGACCACGGTGTCGATACGGCCGAACCGCTCGACGGCGGCCGCGACGACCCGCTCGGCGGTCGCCGGGTCGGCGATGTCGCCCCGCACGGTCAGGACGTCGGCGTCGTCGATGGGGGCGATGGTGCGCGAGGTGGCGACGACGGCGTAACCGAGCTTGCGGTAGCCCTCGACGAGGGCGGCGCCCATGCCCTGCGACGCACCGGAGATGACCGCGACCTTCTGGTTCTGAGTGCTCATGGTGACCTTCTCCGAAGTGGGTGACCGATCACTAGCCGACCGGTCGACTAATTAGAAAGTAGGTCGGCGGACAGACGACGTCAAAGGCCGGATGAGACTCGTTTCCTCCCGCTTGGGAGGCTCAGGCTCGCAGTGCAGATCAGCGCGGGAGTACGTACGGGTCGTCGGCGGGCAGCCAGGCGTCCGGGGCGTGGATCCCGAGGTCGCCGACGCCGTCGCACAGGGCGTCCACGGTGTCGAGCACCCCGGGGCGGTCCTCGTTCTCGCGCCAGACCAGGGACCAGGTCCAGTAGATCTTCGGCTCGACGATCTCGCGTCGGACCAGGTCGGGCGGGAGTGGAGTGGTCTGTCCCTTGGGTGAGTTGAGGACGGGGCGGGTGCAGCGGCGGACGTGGTCGAAGTAGGCGGGGCCGGTGATGGCGCCGTCGGAGATGCGCACCGTGCGGGCCCCGATGACCTGCGTGAGCTCTTCGGCGTACACGTTCCAGGAGGCCCAGGCGGTGATGTCGTCGTCGATGAGGACGTCGGCGTCCCGGGCCGGCACATCGCTCGTGTCGGAGCCCTTCGCGACGGCGTAGAGCCGGTCGGCGCCGATCAGCCGGCCCCGCAGCCCGAGCCGATCGAGGTCCTCGCTCCGCACCCAGCAGACGGCGAGGTCCAGGCTGCCGTCGGCGACCCGGGCAGCCTGGGTGTGGGAGGGTGCGACCCAGGCGTCGATGTGCACCTGGGCCACTGCGGCCGTACGTGACGTCAGGTCCGGAGGAAGCCAGTTGACGTAGCCGAGCCGTACCGACTGCGAGCCCGACAGCCGACCGGCCCGGCGCTTGAGGTCGTCGGCCCGTTCCAGCAGGGCGCGGGTGTGCGGGAGCAGGGCGGCGCCGGCCGGGGTGAGGGAGACAGAGCGGCGGTCCCGGTCGAACAGCCGGACGCCCAGGTCCCGTTCGAGCGCCTTGATCTGCTGGGAGAGCGAGGGTCCTGCGATGAGCAGCCGCTCGGCGGCCCGGCCGAAGTTCAGTTCCTCGGCGACCGCGACGAAGTACCGCAGCTGACGCAGTTCCACGCGCGCCATGCTACGTGCGCTGGGAGGTTGCGCCTATCAGCAGCGAGGAAGCCGGTCGTGGCATCGCTGCTGGTGACGGGCCCACCATGGGGGTACGCCCGACGAGCACGACCGGAGGCAGATCATGCGAGAGTTCCTGGTCGAGATCACCACCACCGTCCCCGAGGGCACCGGCCAGGACGAGGTCGACCGGCGACGGGCCGCCGAGGCGGTCCGCGCGAAGGAGCTGGCCGCCACCGGCAACCTGGCCCGACTGTGGCGTCCGGTGGGCGAGCTGCGCAGCATCGGCGTGTGGCGGGCCGCCGACGAGGCGGAGCTCCACGAGAAGGTGCTCGGCACCTTGCCCCTGCGCCCGTGGATGACCATCACCATCACCCCGCTCGAGTCCCACCCCAACGACCCGGGCAACGCCGGCAGAACGAAGTGAGCACCACGTCCCCCTGGTGCCATGTCGCCCGGTCCGCCGCGGCGCTCGCGGCGGGCATGGGCGTCGGCCGCTTCGTCTACACCCCGATCCTGCCGCTGATGCACACCCAGGCCGGTCTGTCGGCCGCCGCCGGAGCGAACCTGGCCACCGCGAACTACGTCGGCTATCTCGTCGGGGCACTCGCGGGCATCCTGGCCCCCGCCCTGGTCCGTTCGCGTGCCGTCCTGCGCGGCTCGCTGCTCCTGCTGACCGGCACGCTCGCCGCGATGCCCGCCACCCACAGCACCGTCGCGTGGGCTTCGCTGCGGCTGCTGGCCGGGGTGGCGAGTGCCCTGGTCTTCGTCGTCGCGGCCGACTCCCTCCTCCACCACCTGCGGGAACACCCGCCGCACCTGCCCGGCTGGGCGTTCGGCGGCGTGGGCGCCGGCATCGCACTGTCCGGTCTGCTGGTCCTGGTCCTGCGGTCCGTCGCCGACTGGCGGACCGCCTGGTGGGCGGCGGCCGCGCTCGCGGCGGTGCTGGTCGGCGCCTCCTGGAACCTGCGGCCGGAGGATCCGCCCGTCGCCCCGGCAGCCAGGAGCGACCCGAAGCCCCGTACCCACCGCTGGTTCGGTGCGCTGTTCGTCAGCTACACCCTGGAAGGCGTCGGCTACATCGTCGCCGGAACCTTCCTGGTCGCGGCGATCGGTCAGGGTTCTCCCGGCTGGGCCGGCAGCGGCGCCTGGGTGCTCGTGGGGCTGGCCGCCGTACCGTCCTCGGCGCTGTGGGCCCGGCTGGGGCACCGCTGGTCCCGCCCCGGTCTGCTGCCGGCCGCGCTCGTGGTCCAGGCGGTCGGCATCGCCCTGCCCGCGCTGATCGGCGGTACGGCGGCGGCCCTCGTCTCCGCGGTGCTGTTCGGTGCCACGTTCCTGGGCGTCAGCACCCTCGCCCTGGCCGCGGGAGCCCATCTGCGCTTTCCCCGCTCGGTCGCTCTGCTCACCGCCGGATACTCCGTCGGCCAGATCCTCGGCCCGCTGCTCGTCGCCCCGCTGCTCCACCACGGCTACCGCCCGGCCCTCCTCCTGGCCGCCCTCGTGGTGCTCGCCGCGGCCGCGGCCGCCGCCGTGCTGCGGATCGGCTTCCCGCACCACATGGTCGTAGTACGACACACAGCCCCCGAAACGCGGCGAGAATCGACCGAGGGCACCGGACCCGACGCTCTCTCCCCGCACTCGGCGAACTGACGTGGAGGCGCTCATGACCACCGCACGGGACCTCGCGATCGTCGCCCTGGACGTGGCGCCCGACCGCCCAGTGGAGCAGGGCGACCTGTCGCTCGCCCTGGCGGGGGCCGAGGTGTTCGACCTCATCCAGGCCAAGGCCCTCGTCCTGGACGGCGACCGCATCCTGCCGGGCGCCCAGGCGCCCACAGGGGACCGCCTGTTGGACGAGGCTGCCGCGGCACTCGTACGACAGGAGCCGTACGAGTCGGTCGAGGACTGGCTGTGGCGCCGGGGCCGGGGGCTCTCCTCGGCCTACGTCGACGACTTCGAGCGGGCGGGGCTGACGACCCGGCCTCGGGGCCACCGGCTTCCGCTACGGACCGGGCGGACGGTACTGGTCGACTCGGCGGCCCGGCGCCAGGCCGAGGACCGCTGGTCGGCGGGCGAACCCGTCCTGGCCGCCCTGGCCGCCGCCGCCGGGCTCCGCGACGAACCGGCCGAGGACGCGGAGGCCGTCGCCGGTGACGCGGCCACGACGGTGTTGGCCGCCGTCGGAGACGCGGTGATGGAGCTGGAGGCCGTACGACAGCGGAAGGCGATCGAGGACGCCGCGTTCGACAACGTCTGGCGCGGCTACTAGTAGGGCTTTGTTAGGTACCCCGATTGATCATCGTCAGGTAGATTGTGATGTTCTGTCAGGTGTGACACCTGAGGAGATGGAGACGGTCCGCCCGCGCCTGGAGGCGTTCGCGGCGGAGATGCTCGGTTCGCTGGCGCGTCGGGACCAGCGGGCCAAGGGCGAGCTGTATCTGCGCGGGCTGATGCTGGACGGCAAGCGCAAGTCCATGCAGCCGATGGCCGAGCGCCTGGGCGTGGACCACCAGCAGCTGCAGCAGTTCGTCTCATCGTCCACCTGGGACTACTCCAAGGTCCGTGAGCGGCTGGCCCGTTGGGCTGCCGCGCACATTTCTCCCGAGGCGTACGCGATCGATGATGTCGGCTTCCCCAAGGACGGCTACGACTCACCGGGGGTGGCGCGGATGTACTGCGGCGCCCTGGGTAAGCGCGGCAACTGCCAGGTCGGCGTCAGTGTGAACCTGGTCAGTGACCGTGCGTCATCGGCTGTCGACTGGCGCCTGTTCCTGCCCGAGAGCTGGGACGACACCAAGTACGGCGAGGACGCGCTGATGGCCGAGGCGATCCGGCGCCGCCGCGCCAAGGCGGGAATCCCGGACACCGAGCGGCACCGGGAGAAGTGGCGCCTGGCGCTGGACATGCTCGACGAGGTGCGCGACAACTGGGAGTTGCCCGACCTTCCGGTCGCCGCCGACGCCGGATACGGCGACGCCACCGGCTTTCGCGAGGGCCTGACCGAGCGCGGCCTGACCTACGCGGTCGCGGTCAAAGCCACCACGACCGCGCACCCCGGCAATGCCACACCCCAACGCCCGCCGTACTCCGGGCAGGGCCGCCCTCCCGTGTCCGCCTACCCCCAACCGCACACCACCCTGCGCGCCCTGGCCCTGGCCGTCGGCCGAGCGGCCACCCGCACCGTCACCTGGCGCCAGGGCAGCAAGGCCACCAGACGCAACCCGAACGCCGAGATGCGCTCGCAGTTCCTGGCCCTGCGGGTCCGACCGGCCAACCGCACCATCCGCCGCGCCGCCGACGGCTCCCTGCCCGACTGCTGGCTGCTCGTCGAGTGGCCACCCGACTCCGCCGAGCCAACCGACTACTGGCTCTCGACGCTTCCCGCCGACACCCCACTGCGCGAACTGGTACGAATCGCCAAGATCCGATGGCGAGTTGAGCACGACTACCGCGAGCTCAAGGACGGTCTGGGCCTGGACCACTTCGAGGGCCGCAACTACCTCGGCTGGCACCGCCACGTCACCCTCGCGTCCCTCGCCCAGGCCTTCTGCACCATGCTCAGGCTCGACCCAAAAGCCCCTGCGCCGGCCTGACCCTCTACGCGGTCCTCCGCGAACTCCAGGCCCTCCTGGCCACCTGGACCGGCGCCTGCTCGATATGCGGCCAACCCGCACCAGCACCCGAACCCCACCACAGGACCTAACAAAGCCCTACTAGTGCCCCGGCAGGCAACGTTGCCTGTTGGCAACTAGGAGCCGGTGGCGCCGAGCAGGGCCCGGCAGTTCTGCCAGAGGGGGCTCAGCCGCTGGGTGTTGTTGTACAGCTTGGCGAACATCACCTGGCCCTCCAGCTGGGCCACCACCGCCCGCGCCGCCTCCCGCGTGTCGGCGACGGTGACATCACCGCGCTCGCGCGCCTCGGCGACGACCGATTCGACCATGTCGACCTGGGCGTCGAAGATCTCCTGCAGCCGCCCTCGGACGGTCTCGGTCTGGTTGCTCAACTCCAGGGTGAGGTTCCCGAACAGGCAGCCCGACACGGTGCCGCAGCCCTGTTGGACGGTGCGCTGGCCGGCCTCCGTCTCCTCGAACAGCTGCCGCAGCCGCTCCAGGGGCTCGGCGCTTGCGCCCAGGACGCGCGCCCAGTCGCGTTTCTGGGCCGCCCAGTGCTCGTCGACGACGGCGAGCGCGAGGGACTCCTTGGACTCGAAGAAGTAGTAGAAGCTGCCCTTCGGCACCCCGGCCGCCTTGCAGATCTCGGCCACGCCCAGCGCCGAGTAACCGCGCCCCTCGATCAACGAGCGCGCAGCCGCGAGAATCTTCTGCTTGGCGTCACTGGTGCGTCCCATGCGTCAAGCATACGGCGGTACTAGACCGGTCGGCTAGTGTGCCGGGCTCGGTCCTCCGTCACAGCAGCGGGAGCCCGTCGGCCTCGAGTCTCGCCACGAGCTCGGCCGCCGACGCCTTGATGGCCTCCAGGCCGCTCGTCCCCCAGGGCCGCGGCGCGACGTCGGCGACGCACACGGTGCCGAGCACCATGCCCGTGGTGTCGATGAGCGGCGCTCCGAGGTAGGAGTGGATGCCGTACTCGTCGACCACGGGGTTGCCCGCGAACCGCGGATAGTCGCGGACGTCCTCAAGTGCCAGGGCCCTGCGCCGGACCACCACATGGGGACAGAAACCATGGTCACGGGGCATGGAGCGGCCGACCTCGGGCCGGGTCCCGTCCTCCTTCACGACGAGTCCTACGGCGGGCGCGTGCAGGCCGGCAAAGTACTGGCCGTTCTCGTCGAGGAAGTTGACCATGGCGTAGGGCGAGCCGGTGAGCGCCGCCAGATGGCCCGCGTAGGCGTCGAGGGCGGGCTCGGGGCGCTCTCCCAGGCCCAGTCGGCGCAGTCGCCGGGTCCGGGCGGGGGCCTCCTTGTCCTCGGGGGTGAGCAGCAGACGACCGGCCGGGCGCGGCGGGTCGTAGCTCATGGCCGGGTTCCGTCGCTGTGCGCGTACGTCATATGCGGCTCCGGTGGGAAGGGGTGGGGTGTCACATGTGGGCGCCGTGGCTCGGCGCCGGGGTGGCGGGTGCGTGGGCGATGAGGTGGCGCACGAGGGTGAGCAGGGTCTGCACGCCGGAGGCGGAGATCCGGGCGTCGCAGCGGACGACCGGGATGTCCGGGTCGAGGTCGATGGCGGCGCGCACCTCCTCGGGGTCGTAGCGGTGGGCCCCGTCGAACTCGTTGATGGCGACGATGAAGCCCAGGCCGCGCTCCTCGAAGAAGTCGACGGCCGCGAAGCATTCCTCCAGGCGCCGGGTGTCGGCGAGGATCACCGCACCGAGCGCGCCCTCGCACAGCTCGTCCCACATGAACCAGAACCGCTCCTGGCCCGGCGTACCGAACAGGTACAGCACATGTTGCGGGTCGAGGGTGATGCGGCCGAAGTCCATGGCCACCGTCGTCTCGACCTTGTTCTCGATGCCGTCGAGGTTGTCGGTGGCGGCACTGACCGTGGTGAGCAGCTCCTCCGTGCTGAGCGGCGCGATCTCGCTGACGGCTCCGACGAAGGTCGTCTTGCCCACCCCGAACCCACCCGCCACCAGGATCTTGAGCGCGGTGGGGAAGGGATCGGCGCCTTCGTCGTAGTCGTAGTCGTAGTCAGAGCTGTCGTCGTAGTCCATCGAGCACTGCCTCCAGAAGGGCCCGGTCCGTGGGGTTGTGGTGGAACTCGGGGGGCTTTGTGGTGAGGGCGCCGCAGTCGACGAGGTCGGACAGCAGCACCTTGGTGACTGCCGCCGGCAGCTTGAGGTGGGCGGCGACCTCGGCGACCGAGACGGGGGCGCGGCACAGGTCGAGGGCCTGTGCGTGTTCGGGACCGAGGTAGCCGAGCGGGGTGGCTCCGGTGGCCATCACCTGGGAGATGAGGTCGAGGGCGACGCTGGGGCGGGTGCGGCCGTTGCTGACCGTGAACGGGCGCACCAGCCGTCCGGCCGCGTCGTCGAGCCAGGGCCCGTCGCCGGCCGTGGCCACGCTCAAGGCCTCATCGCCGTGGGTTCGACGGCGTGCTGCCGGGGCGCGGTCACCAGGTAGGGGCGGACGCTCTTGACCAGCATCGCCATCTCGTAACCGAGTACCGCGGCATCGGCCTCGCGGCCGGCGAGCACGGCGAGGCAGGTGCCGGAGCCGGCGGTGGTGACGAACAGCAGGGTGGAGTCGAGTTCGACGACGACCTGCCGGACGTCACCGCCGTCGCCGAAGCGGACACCGGCGCTGCGGCCGAGTGAGTAGAGACCGGAGGCCAGGGCGGCCATGTGGTCGGCACTGTCGGGGTCGAGGCCGTGCACCGACTTCACGAGCCCGTCGCAGGAGAGGAGCACGGCGCTGCTGGTGTGCGGTACGCGCTGGACGAGGCCGCTCATCAGCCAGTCGAGATCGGATACATGGCCGGTGGGGGCATCGGTCGCCATGGTGGATCGACTCCTTGGGATACGAAGGTCTGCGGGCGCGCCCGAAGGTGCGCCGGGGGTGGTTGCGGTGGGGGTGGTGACAGGAGTGGCAGCGGTGGTCATCCGGCTGGTGCGCTCCCGTCGGGGCGGTCGGGGCCGGGCGCGGTCGCGCTGTTGCGCGGGGCAGGTACGGGCCGCGGTTCGGCTATATGAGCCGGCTCCATGTGCGGTGGTACGTCCGTATGCGGTCCCTCTATGTGCCGTACGTCTGTGGGGCGTACGTCCATGGAGAGGGGCGTGGTCGTGGTGGTCAGGTCTGTGTGGCGGGACTCCGGCACCACGGCCGACTGCCGGTGTGCGGGCCGTGTCGGCGGGGGCTCGGGGTGGGCGGCGGCCGTGGGGGCGGACTCCGGGTTCTGCTGGGTCTCGGCCAGGCCGATACCGCGTTGGAAGGCCGCCATCAGGCCGGGGTCGTGGCCGACGACGGGCTCGGCGTCCTGCCGTGGGGCCGGTCCGCCGCGCAGTTGGGGTGCGAGGTGTTCCTGGGCGCGGCGACGGGGCAGTTGGGGCTTGCCCATGGTGCCGCGGACCGCGCCGCCTCGGGGCGTGGGCGGCGTCGCCGTGTGCTCGGCGACGACCGCACGCTCGTCGGGCCTGATACCGGGCACCGCTTCCGCCGGGTTGGGCCGCTCCTCCGCTCCGCGCACCGGCAGGGGCGTCGGTCGGCTGCCGGTGGCCGGCGCGGTGTCCGGCGGCCGCGAGTGCCCGGTGGGGGCGGCCGTGTCGGTTCCACCGTGCGGAGGCTGCGGGTGGGACGGCGGTACGGGGGCTGCTCGGCGCGCGCTCGTGGCCTCCCGCGGCTGCCGCCCCTCGACCGCGCCGTCCTGCACGGGGGGTACGGCGCCGAGGGCGCCCGGCGGGGTGCCCAGCAGGGCCTGCGGCACGACGAGTACGGCCTGTACCCCGCCGTAGATGTTGCTCTGCAGCCGGACGGTGATGCCGTGCCGTCGGGCGAGCTGCGAGACGACGAACAGCCCGATACGGCCGTCCGCGAGCAGTCGCGCGACGTTGACCTGGTCGGGGTCGGTGAGCAGGGCGTTCATCTTGTTCTGCTCGGCGACCGGCATACCGAGGCCGCGGTCCTCGACCTCGACGGCCAGTCCCGAGGTGACGAGGTTGGCGCGCAGCAGCACCTGGGTGTGCGGGGCGGAGAACACGGTGGCGTTCTCCACGAGTTCGGCCAGCAGGTGGATCACGTCGGCGACCGCGTGGCCGCGCAGGGTGCCGTCGATCGGCGGCACGAGTTTCACACGTGAGTACTGCTCGACCTCGGCGATCGCCGAGCGCAGCACCTCGGTCATGGAGACCGGGTTGCTCCACTGCCGACGGGAGACGGCGCCCCCGAGCACGGCGAGGTTCTCGGCGTGGCGGCGGATGCGGGTGGCGAGGTGGTCGACGTGGAAGAGGCCCTTGAGCAGGTCGGGGTCCTCGATCTCGTTCTCCAACTCGTCGAGGATCGCGATCTCACGTTGCACCAGCGACTGCAGCCGCCGCGCGAGGTTGACGAAGACCTCCAGCTTCTGTTCGCTGCCGGCCTGGCTGGAGAGCTGGGCGGCCTGCACGACGGCGGTGACGGCGCCGTCGTGCGCGCGGGCCAGGTCGGCGGCGAGCAGTTCGAAGTCGTCGGCGTCCTCGGGGGGTCCGCCGCGCGGCTTGCGTTGGGGCGGGACCTCGCCGCGGCGCAACGCCTCGACGAGCGCCCGTAGATCGGCCTCGCGGCGGGCGCTGCTGCGGCGCAGGGCACCGACGCGTTCGTGCACGGACCGGGCGGTCCGGCCGGCGGCCACGGCGGCGATCACGATGCCGGCGAGCGTCACACAGACCGCTCCGGCGAGTACGCCCCACAGGGTGATGCTGCTGCGGGCGCCGGTGGAGCGGACGGTGAACAGGACGGCGGCGCAGGCGCTGAGGGCAACCGCGACGGGGGGCAGTACGGCCAGGCGCAGCAGTTGGGGCCGTATGTGGGCCTCGGGCAGCGAGGGGACGGTACGGGCGACCGGCCGTCCGTGCCGTCCGCCCTCGCGGCGGTCTGCGCGTGCGGCCGGTGCGCGGAGGTGTGACATCGGTGTCCTCGTACTGGTCCGTCGGTCGGGGCCTTGAGTGGGCCCGGTCTGCGTGACTCGGGCATGCGGCATCGCGGCGCCGGTCGAGAGAGCCGACGAAACCGGCCCTGCGTCGCCCGACGGACACTCACAGTAGTCGCCAACGCATCATGTGCGGTGGGCAGTTGACAAAGTCCTACGGCAAGCGTCCCGCTCTGGTATGAGACCTCGTACGACAGACCGATAAGCCCGCCGGACGCCCCGTATCGAATGGCACACCGAATGATCGGACCTGGTCAGAAGCGGTCACGAAGAGACGGAGGGGGTCGGGGAGTTCAAAGCTCCCCGCCCCCCTCCGCCTGTCCGTTTCCTCGCTCGCCGGGGACGGCCGCGAGGTTCCTCGGTTTGTTTGGTGATCCTGTGCGGTGCTGGGGGCCTGGGCCGTCGGTGCGCGGTGAGCCGGAAGCTGCCGCTTGCCGAGGGCGAGTCCTCCCGCACCGCCTGTGCCCGTGCGGGTGTGCGTGGCGGGGTGGACGAGAAGACCGGCGAGGTCCTGCCCGCTGTGATGCTGGCGGAACGTGTCGGCTGGTGCGCGGATCTGGTGTCCGGCTTGGTCGGCTCGCTGCTGGCCGAGCACTGGAACGCCTGCGACGTCGGTGTGCTCGCCTCCGGCAAGGACGCTGGCGGGCGGACGCTGCCGTCGAAGGCGTGGATGGCGCTGCGGCGCCTGGGCTGGGCCGCGACGCCTGTCGAAGGCGTGAAGGTCAACGACCGGATCGTGCGCATGGCCCAGGAACAGGCCGGACGCACGCTGCGCGCCGCGCACTGGCGGGCCGAGCTGACCGCCGGAGTGCTGGCCGCCTGGCCGGTCGATCCGCGCAGGCGCACGGGGATGGAGTGGGACGCCGTTGGGGAGGCGATCCCCGGCGGGGAGCATCTGCCGTCTTCCGTCATCAGGGCCCGCACCCGCCAGGCCGCTACGTTCGCGCAGGCCAAAGGGCGCCTGCCAGTGGATGTGTTCGAGCTGGAAGACCCGCCGCGGGTGGCGCGGATGCTGCTGCTCGCCGCGTGCGACGGGCAGCAGGCCACCATCGAACGCTGTGCAAGCGACCCGCACAAGGCCCTGCTGCGGCTGAAGCTGCCCACCCGCCCCGACCCGCAGGCATACGCGGACTGGACCTGGGTGTCCTGCCCGATCACCCTGCCGCCCACCGTTCCCGCGAACGCGGCGCTGCACCTGCCCACCCTGCGCATCATGGGCGGCACAGTGCGGGCCGATGTGGCCTACACCCATGCCGTGCCGAAGGCCCGGCGCACCGGCCGCACCGTGGCGCTCGGCGTGGACTGGGGACTGAACACGCTCCTGTCCGCGGGCGCCGCCCGGCTGCACAGCGACGGGCGGATCACCACACTCGGGGCGGGCGCCCAGTTCCGGGCCTCGGGTGTTCTGGCCAAGCAGCACCGCCTGCGCCGCTTGTCCGAGTACCTGCATGCCAAGGCCGACCACATCGAGCGGCTCATCGCAGACGACGAGCAGCACGCCCTGGCGGGCAAGCGCGCGGTTGTCCAAGACGAGATCGGGCACGTGTCCGAGCGCCGCTCGCACCTCAACGACGCCCTCGCCCGGGCCGCCGCACGCTGGGCCGTCGACCAGGCCATCGCCGCCGGGGCCACGGTCATCTACCTTGAAGACCTGCGGTCGCTGGAAGCCAAAGGCATGGGCCGTACCCTCAACACGCGTCTGTCCCAACAGGTGCGCGGCCAGATCGCCGAGCGCATGCGGCACCTGGCCGCCGAGGCCGGCGTCGCCGTGGTGACGGTCCCGGCGAAGAACACCTCGAAGCACTGTCCGCAGTGCCCGACCCCGGTTCGGCACCGCAAAGCCCCCGACGGACCGACCGTCGCGGGCTGGAAGTGGGCCATCTGCCCCAACCCCCAATGCGGCTGGCAGGGCGACCGCGACCAGGGCGCCTGGCGCCGCATCGCCGCCCGCGGCCTCACCCACCAGGCCAAGACCGTCATCGACCGTACCAGCGGCACCATGGTCGTCCGCTCGGTGGTGGACACACTCGAAACCCGGGCGGTCATCACCCCGACCGCGCCGCAAACCAGCCGGAAGGACCGGTCGAAGACCGGACCCACCCGGCACTGCAAGACCACACATCCCGCGCCCAGGCGACGCAGGGCACCCTCCCCCACCAGGCCCCAGGGCCCGGCGGGCCAGCGTCCGGAGGGGCACGCACCACCGGGCCGGAAGCGGCTGCCCCGCGCAGCCGACCGGCACCAGGGCGTGACGACGACCAGCACACCCACCACCCGCCGACACCGGCCACGAGGGGCAGCACGGGGCGCGGGATTCCACCTCCACACCCACGCCTCCCCACCACGGTGGGAAACGATCCACCCGATCCCGCGGCTCGCGGATCACACAGGATCGCTCAGCTGATCAGAGATGCTTGCCGAGCGCCTGTGCCGCCCCCACCCGGCCCCGTGGAACATCACCGGTCGTCACCGTGCTGATCAGCGGCTGCTGCCGCCGGTCAGCAGGTGAGCCGCGACCGGACCTCGACCGTCACCCCTCGCCCGCCAGGCCGAGGTCACCCCGGCCGTGCGGTGCCGTCACCGCTCCCGTCGGACGGCGCCACGCGTGCGGGAGAGGCGCGGACACCGCTCGCCACCACGGGTCGACCGGAAGCTTCTCGGCCGGCTCGAAGGGCTCACCGGGACGGGGGAACGCCACCGCCTGCCCCGCCAGCTCGGCGGCATCCATCGTCCACTCGCCGGGCTCGGCCCAGGCATGCGGGGCGAGGTTGAAGGTCCCCCAGTGGATCGGCAGCAGCACACCGCCCGGCTCCCCGCCCTGAAGGTCGAGATGGGCGCGCATGCCCTCGTCCGGAGTCATGTGGATGTCGGGCCAAATACCGTTCTGGGATCCTTGATCAAAGAGTGCACAGTCGACACGTCGGCCACCTCATGGCCTCCTGCTCCCGCCTCCAGCCGAGGGCGCTCAGATCAGCCTCGACGCGCTCCACAGCACCTGCGAGGCGACCTCCGCGCCGAGCTGGTTCAGGAGCCGAACGCCGATGCCGGGGAAGAGGCCCGATGCTCAATACGCTACTCGCGCTTTGCCGTGGATCACCCAGGTGTCGAACACGTCCTCCGATAGGCGAAGTCCTTCACCCCCAGCGGGTGGGCCGGGTGCAGGTGTGCCCCGGCAGCCTGCACTTGCCCGTTACGCCCCTGTCACCACATCACTCGTGCTCCACACCCACCCCGAAGCCGCTGGCCGACGCCACGTCAACAACGTCATCACCCGCAACAACCAGCTGGCCGTCGACCAGCGCTCGGCAGCGGACACAAGACTGCCGGTGACGAGCTGAGACGCCCCCGAGGACGGCACCCCGCCCGCCACCTCGACTTACACCGCCAGAGCGACATGTCCGCAAATGTGGCTTATGGTCGGAAAAGGACCTTGCTGCGAGGAGCGCTGCGTGGCGCCGCGGCCACCTCAGACATGTCCGGCATGACGGACGTCAACCGGTGGGTGAGGAACCGTAGTTGGAGGGCCTCCCGCCGAGTTCTGGCAGACACTCGCGAAGGTGGGAAACCCATGCGCGACCGGTACGACGCCCTTGTGATCGGAAGCGGATTCGGTGGGGCGGTCGCCGCGTGCCGACTGACTCAGGCGGGCCGGCACGTCGGCATTCTGGAACGGGGACGCAGATACACGCTGGGCACGTTCCCACGTGACTGGAGCAATCCGCTGAACGGCTGGCTGTACGAGCACGACCAGGGGCTGTTCGATGTGCGCCCCATCAATGAGATGACGATCGTGCAGGGCGCGGCCTACGGCGGCGGTTCGCACATCTACGCCAATGTGCATCTGCGGATGCCTCCGGACGGCTTCGCACACGGGTGGCCGCGCGGATACGACCGGGCGTCGCTCGACCCGTACTACGACCTGGTCGCCTGGATGCTGGACCTGAACACCGTCGGCGCCGACCAGCCGTTCGGGGTACCGCCCAAGACCGTCCGGTCCCGCGAGGCGGCCGAGCGGATGGGGCGCGGGGGTCAGTTCACGCTGACCCCACTGGCGGTGGACTTCGGCGATCCCTACACGCTGCACACCAACAAGTTCGGCGCCCAGCAGTACGGCTGCCGGCATGTCGGCGAGTGCGACATCGGCTGCAACTACCAGGCGAAGAACACCCTCGACCTGAACTACCTGACGGTGGCGGAACGGCACGGGGCGGAGGTCGGCACCCGCTGTGAGGTCACCCGCGTCACCCCGACGCAGGACGGCGGGTACGAGGTCCTGTTCACCGACCACGAGGCGGGCGGTGAGGAGCGGCGGACCACCGCCCCGGCCGTCGTCCTCGCCGCGGGTGCGGTCAACACCACAGAGCTGCTGCTGCGTTGCCGGGACCAGTACCGCACACTGCCGCGGCTGTCCTTCATGCTGGGCCGCCGCTACTCGGGCAACGGCGACTACCTCGGCTTCGCGTTCGGCACCGACCAGCCAATGGAGCCGTGGTCCGGCCCCACCATCACCTCCGCCATCGTCCACGACCGCGGCACCGGTGCCGCCCGGCGCTGGTTCCTCTTCCAGGAGGGCGGTTTCCCGCGCGAGATCGCGGGACTGTTGCAGCTGCTCGACGAGGGCGACGAGCGCCTCGTCGGCCTGCACAGGGCGCAGGACGACGTGCTGGAGGGGATCAGGAAGGCGGCCCGCGAGCGGATCGGCGCCGACGAGAAGGACGGCGAGCGTTCGGCGTGCTTCCTGGCCATGGGCCGGGACACGGCCGACGGGCGGATCTCGCTGGTGCCGGCCACCCATGACCTGCGGGTCACCTGGAACCTGAACAAGAACCTCGGTCTGTACGAGACCGAGGAGCGCTTCTGCAAGGACATGGCCGAGGCACTGGGCGGCAGGCCGGCGGCCAATCCGCTGTGGCGGGCGCTGCGCCTGCCGGTCTCGGTGCACAACCTGGGCGGCTGTGTCATGGCCGACGACCCGTCACAGGGCGTGGTGGACGCCCATGGTGAGGTGTTCGGCCACCCGAACCTGTTCGTGCTGGACGGCGGATGCCTGCCCGCCTCGACCGGGGTCAACCCGGCGCACACCATCGCCGCGGTGGCCGAACGGAACGTCGAGGCGCTGATCCGCCGGATCACCATGCAGCCACGGTGGACCGCCCCGGAGCGGGAGCACGCCGTCCCGGTGGCCGATCCGCTGGACGCCCTGCACATCCCGGCCGGCGGTACCCCGGCCCCGGCCGCGCCCGGGACCGGGTTGCGGTTCACGGAGACCATGCACGGCACGCTGGGCCGCCCCGAGGACTCCGATCCGCGGGCGGGATCCGAGGCGTCCTTCCGTGTGACGGTGACCGCTCCGGTCCTGGCGGATTTCCTCGCCGACGCGACGCACCCGATGGCCGCCCACGGCACGGTCCACGTGCCGGGGATCACCGGTCGGGACGGCGCGCAGGTGGCAGGTGGTGCGGTGAACCTGCTGGTCTCGGGCGACGACCGGGACTCGCGGAAGATGATCTACACGCTGCCGTTCTTCGGGCAGGACGGCCTGCCGTACGTGCTGGACGGGGTGAAGGACGTCCGAGACCACGGCCGGTTCGACATCTGGGGCTCCACCACGACGCTGCACACCCGCGTCCGCCGCGGCAGCACGCCGGACGGACCGGTGGTCCTCAGCGGTGATCTCCGGCTGGATGCCTTCGACTTCGCCCGGCAGCTGACGACCGTACGGATCACCGCGACGGCGAACCCGCTGTGGCAGGCCGGGGCACTGGCGCGCTTCGGGCTGTTCTTCGCCGGATCGATCTGGGACGTCTTCGTGCGGCCCAGGCTGCCCGCGCCGCTGTCGCTGCCATCGGCCGGCCGGGGAGGAGGCCGGTGACCGGGCGCGCGGAGGAAGCCGAGGAGGTCGAGGTGTCTGCCCGGCCCCGGAAGCGGTCGCTGATCCTGGCCGGTGGCGGCATCAAGGTGGCGTTCCAGGCAGGAGTGCTGCAGGTGTGGCTGGACGAGGCAGGACTGCGCTTCGACCACGCCGACGGGGCCAGCGGCGGCAGCTTCAATCTGGCGATGCTCTGCCAGGGCATGTCCGGCACCGAGATCGCAGACGCCTGGCGCCGGACCTCTCCCGCGTCCGGGGTGTCCCCGAACTGGCGGCAGTTCGCCCGGCCCGGCTACCTGGAGTCGCTGTTCACCCTGGACGCCTACCGGCGCAATGTCTTCCCGCGCTGGGGCCTGGACTTCGACCGCGTCCGGTCCTCCGCCCTGGACGCGACGTTCAACGTCTACAACGTCACCCGCCAGCGGCTCCAGGTGCTCACGCCGCAGCGGATGTCGGAGGACTTCCTGGCTGCCTGTGTCTCCCTTCCCATGTGGTTCCCACCGGTGCGGATCGACGGGGAGACCTACATCGACCCGGTGTACGTCACCGACGCCAACCTGGAGGAGGCGATCGACCGGGGAGCCGACGAGATCTGGGTGATCTGGACGGTGAGCGAGCGGGGCGAATGGCACCGGGGGTTCACCGCCGCGTACTTCCAGATCATCGAGGCCGCGGCGAACGGTGCGTTCCGCCGGATCCTGGACCGCATCGAGCGGAACAACGAGGCCATCGCCACCGGGGGTACGGGGGAGTTCGGCCGCCGTATCGAGGTGAACGTCCTGGCGGCCGAGGTGCCGTTGCACTATCTGGTCGGCTTCGGCGCCGACCGGCTGCACGAGGCGGTCAACCGCGGGGTTCTGGCAGCCCGCGCCTGGTGTGCGGAACGCAAGATCCCGCTGGCCGAACCGGCTCCGCCGCCCGCTCCCGAGGCCCCTGTGTCACTGCGGTTCGCCGAGCGGCTGAGGGGAACCGTGGCACCCCTGTCCGTCGGCAGCAGGGTCTCCTCGTCCGCTGACGACAACGGGGGGCCACTCTCCGGCCGGGAGGTGCCGCTCTCCGTCAGCCTGGACATCTCCGCCGACGACCTCGACCAGTTCCTGACCGACCCGGAGCACAGCGCTTCGGTGAGCGGCCGGCTGAGCTCCACCGCGTTCGGCGGCGACCGTCCGCTCACCGGCGGAAGTCTCCAGCTGCTGGTGGACGACGACAGCGACCCGGCCCGCAAGAAGATCCAGTACTGGCTGTACTTCACCGATGAGCACCAGGCGCCGCTGACCCTGATCGGAAGCAGGCGGCTGGCGAGCGGTGATCCGCTGCGGATCTGGAACGAGGCCACTGTCCTCCACGCACGTGTCGTCCGGGGGCACCGCGTACCGGCCGATGAGTGGAACGGCCGGGAGCCGGACGGTGCCGTGGCCACGGCGGTGCTGCGACTCGGGCCTGCCGACCTGCTCCGGCAGCTCACCACCGTCCGTGTCTCGGGCTCGCTGCCGGGGGCCAGGGCCGCCGGGCTGGCCCGGTTGGGCGCGATGGTGTTCGGCAAGTTGTGGGACGTCTATGCCCGTCCCGTCCTCACCTGGGGCCCCGTCTAGGGTCCGGCCAACGGATGGAGAAGCCATGTCCATCGGCCCGAGAGATCTTCCCGCCCACTACCCGAAGCTGGCCGACTGCCTGGTCGGGACGAAGGATCACCCTGATCCCGAGATCGCGTACGCGCTCGCCACCTGCTCGGGGTACGCCTACGCCCACGTCAACGGGGTCGCCGACACCAGAACGGTCGCGACGATGATGGCGCGGATGGGGCTCCCGGAGAACCGCTGTCATGCCATCGAACTGTCCATCGACTCGATGTACATCGACAGCACGGTGTTCCTGGTCCAGAGCCGCGACCGCGAGGTGGTGATCCTCTGCTACCGGGGTAGTGAGGTGTTCGATCTCGTCGACTGGCTGAGCGACTTCGACGTCGAGCCGGAGATCTACACCTTCCGTTTCCGCGGGACGGAAGAGTGCGCCGATGTCCACAGCGGTTTCTTCCGCGGCGCGCGGGCCGCGTACGACGACGTGGTGAGGGTGCTCAAGCGCGCCTGGCGCGGGCAATCAGTGGTGGAGGAGGAGCAAGAGGACGACGACAGACGCGACCGGCTGGGGAGGATGAAGGCCCTCTACATCACCGGGCACAGCCTCGGCGGAGCCGTCGGGGTGCTGACGGCGGTCCTGCTGAAACAGGATCCGGATCCCGAGGTGAGGGAGATCGCGTCGACGCTGAGGGCCGTCTACACATACGGTCAGCCCATGTTCGGCTCCCCGAAGTTCGCCGCGCAGTGCCTGCAGATGGACGGATTCTTCGACCGTAACCTCATCCGGTACGTCCACCGCCGCGACGTCGTGCCCCACGTGCCTCCCGGGGAGACGGGTCGCTTCCGGCACTTCGGTCAGGAATGGGTGTACCGCCCGAGCGGAAGAGGGACCGGGGACCGGAGCCCGAGTCAGGAATGGACACCCGGTACCCGCCGCACGGGACAGGCGAACGTCATCGAGTTCCCCCTCCTTCCGTTCTTCTTGGACTACACGGCCCGCAGGACGCCGATCGGACGAACTCTCATCTCGGGCTGGAACCGCGTCGCGGGCACCTTCGACGGCCGGATCCTCGGTGCCACCGAGCGGATCCCTGTGGTCGGTCCCTACCTGGGTCTGCCCTTCGTGTACTCCATGGAGGACCACGCCCCCCATCACTACGTCGCCAAGCTGGCCACGCCCGGAGTCATGAACGAATTCCGCTGACCCGGCCACCGGGCATGCGGCGGCGGTGCGGCGCGCCAGGGCAGAGCGCACGGAGCGGACCGGCGTTGCAGAGCCGGTCGCGCAGCCGGTGCTCACGCGGGCTCAGACCGTACGCGGCGCGGAAGGCGCGGCTGAAGGCCGCCGGATCGGGGAACCCTCAGCGCTTCGAAGAGCCCGGTGTGGCCGCGATTCAGCGGGCATCCGCAGTGCTGATGGAACCTCCTGACAGCGCTCCCGTCGGGACGGCCATGCGAGTCAAGAGCTCGCCGAACCGGCGACGGGGGAGGCGCGCGTGGTCACCGGTGAGGTAAATACCCCCGGGGTACTTCAGCTCGTCCGCACTCAGCCCTCGCCCACAAGGTCGAGGTCGTCACGAGACGCCACCGGAGTGATCTCCGGGACGGGCCACTTGCGGTTCAGCGGCAGGGACACATCCCGCCACCAAGGGTGCGCGGGGAGATCCCGGCAGGCTCGAAGGGCTGGCCTGGAACGGGGAGGGCGACCGCCTGTCCGACCGCGCCGGCTGCGGCCAGCGTCCACTCCCCCGGCTCGGCCCAGGGATGCAACGAAAGGTTGAATGTTCCCCAGTGGATCGGCAGCATGACACCGCTCGGCTGGCCTTGCTGCAGGTCAAGGTGGCTCTGGACCCCTTGCGAGGGGTTCATGTGAATGTCCGGCCACGCGCCCGGCAGCGGCGTAGAATCCGTGTGGTTCTTGGGCCACAAGCCGTTCTTGATTCTTTCAACCCACAGCAACTCTATGGCGCTCAAAAGTAGTGGCTCGGACAGCCGCGGCGTGTCTCAGGGCAGGGGCGAGCAGCGCCGCATCCACCGCCTGGGCCAGCGTGTCGGCTCATACGAGCCAATCACCGCTGTCCGCTGAGACTGCGCGAGCTGCAGCACCGCGGCAACCTGGACGCTCAGCGTGTGGCGGCGCGCATACGATCAGGGCGATGGCGATCAGGGTG
This sequence comes from Streptomyces flavusporus, assembly GCF_046267975.1. Taxonomy (NCBI): domain Bacteria; kingdom Bacillati; phylum Actinomycetota; class Actinomycetes; order Kitasatosporales; family Streptomycetaceae; genus Streptomyces; species Streptomyces flavusporus. The sequence goes on from NZ_CP176503.1 coordinate 1,281,585, forward strand.
AGAACGGCCGCCGGGGGTGTGCCCTTGTAGTCACCGACCCGCAGGTGGGCGGCGACCGCGCCGGCGAAGTAGAGCGTCAGGCCGACAGCCGCGGCGATCCCGAGCGCCCCCCACCAGACGCTGCGTCGGCTCCAGGACAACGGGCTCGTCGAGCGGCGCGGTACGCCGAGGCGCCACCGCGCGTGGAGTACAGCCTGACCGAGATCGGGCGCACCCTGGAGGATCCCATCAGAATGCTCACCGCCTGGGCGAGGGACCACGGTGAGACGATCGCCCCTTATCAGGAGACCGCCGGGGCGAAGAACACGTCCAAGGGTTCCTGACTTCCGCTCGTCGGGGTGACGTCGGATTGCGGGTAGCGGGGGTGTTCGCGGGCCGGGTCGGCTGCCTTCACTTCCGCCGCGTCGAGCGCGCCGAAGGCGGTGACATGGCCGTACGGGAATGGGCGCAGGCGTCTGCGGATGCGAATCCGATACCGAGCGCGGCGTTCTGGCCCTTGGTAATTCCTCACTCTGGCAATTCCCCGCGTGCGAGTGCCCTTTGGCCGGCCTGTCCGTCACAACTGGCCTGTCCGCCACAACCCCCGGTCCGTCCGAAGAGGGTGCCTCGGCCGACGGTCGTCGTTCGCCGGCCGACGTGATGCGCCTGGAGGGCCGTCACCCCTCATGAGCTGGGCTGATCTGCGCGTGCGCCCGGCGAGAGGCGGCAGAAAGGGCAGCCCCGTATCTACGTGAGGGCACTGCGGAAAGTCAAGTGTTGACATATGCCTGAGTCATGACTGATCATCACCAATGCATCACGAAGTTTTCCGGCGAGCCGCAATCCCACCATCTTTTCTTTTGAGAGCGGATCACCGGCCAGTATTTCTTCCGTCGTATCCCCTTACGACCGCTCAACGACGAGCCGACGCACCCTCCCCTCCCCCACCCACTCCCGCGCACCCTCACTCCCCCGACACCGGGCGCGCGCCCTTCTCGGCCCCCGGCCGTCCGGTGATCCCGGACCGCCGTGTCCCTCCCCTCCCCCAGTCCCCTCTGACGGTAAGACCAGGTAAGCCGGTGCAGCACACTCCCACCTCCGTCCCCGCGCCCCGCTCGTGCGCGGACCCCGAGAACCGCGCCGAGGCCACCCCACACGTCCGGCCGGCCTCCTTCGCCCAGCAACGCCTGTGGTTCCTCGCGCAGTTGCCCGGTGCGAATGCCGCGTACAACGAGACCGTGGCCCTCTCGCTCACCGGCCCGCTCGACCACCGGGCGCTGGCCAGGGCCCTGGACGCCCTCAGTGATCGCCACGAGACGCTGCGCACCCGGCTGGTGGCCGAGGCCGGGAGTGTCCAGCAACTCATCGATCCGCCCGGCACCGGCTTCGCGCTGACCTCGCAGGACCTCAGCGGCCTCGCCGACCCCGACGCCCAGGTCACTGCCCTGCAACGCCGGGAAGCGGAGCAGGAGTTCGACCTGGAGGCCGGTCCCCTCGGGCGCGGCCGCCTGCTGACGCTGGCCCCCGAGCGCCACGTGCTGCTCCTGACGTTCCATCACAGCGTGTACGACGGCGCGTCGATGAACGTCATGATGCGGGAAATCGGCCTGCTCTACGCGGCCTTGCGTGCGGACGACCCGGTTCCCCTGGCACCGCTCGCCACACAGTACGCCGACCACGCGCGAGCCCAGCGCGAGGCGGTACTGGCCGGTGCCCTCGCGGACCAGGAACGCTACTGGGAGCAGGCTCTGTCGGACGCGCCGCCCGTTCTCGATCTGCCGACCGACCGGCCGCGTCCGGTGGAGCAGCGGTACGAGGGGGGCCGGGTCGAGTTCGAACTGGACGCGGACGTGGTCTCGGCGCTGCGTGCGCTGGCCCGGGCGCACAATGCCACCCCGTTCGTGGCCGTGCTGACCGGCTGGAGCAGCCTGCTCTCCCGCCTGTCCGGCCAGGACGACATCGTTGTCGGCAGTCCGGTGGCGAACCGGCGCGGGCCCGGCGCGGCCGGCCTCATCGGCTTCCTGGTCAACTCGCTTCCGCTGCGCGTCGATCTGTCCGGTGCGCCGACCGCCGCCGAGGCGCTCGCCCGTACTCGGGCTGTCGTCCGCGAAGCACTGGCCCACCAGGACCTGCCCTTCGAACGCATCGTCGAGCTGGTCAATCCGCCTCGCAGCGCCGCTCACACCCCGCTGTTCCAGACCATGCTGGCCTGGGTCCCGGACCGCCGGAACCTGCTGGACCTGCCCGGCGTCGAGACCCGGCCGCTGCCGATCGCCGACGCCTCGGCCAAGTTCGATCTCGCGCTGTCGGTGACCGAGTCCGAGGGGCGTCTGCTCGGCCATCTCGACTACGCGACCGCCCTGTTCGACAACGCCACGGTGCGGCGCTGGGCGGAGTATCTGCGGCGGCTGCTGACCGACATGGCCCACCGTCCCGACCGTGACATCCGGGATCTGGAACTGATGGACCCGGAGGAGTCGCGGCGGCTGGTGCGCGAGGGCGACGCCACGCCGTCGGGCGACGGGGGGCCGGAGAACGATCCGGAGGCCGCCGACGCGGTGGCCGATGCGGAAGCCGATCCGGTCGCCCTCGCCCTGCGGTCGGCGTCCGGGATCGCGGCGCTCTTCGAGGCCCAGGCGCGGGCGCGCGGCGAACTGACCGCGGTGGTCGACGGTGAGCGGTCGCTCGACTACGCGACCGTGGACCGCCGCGCCAACCGGCTGGCGCACGCTCTCGTCGCCAGGTCCGTGCGCCCCGGTGACGTGGTGGGCCTGCACGCCGGACGGTCGTGCGACCTCGTGGTCGGCGTCCTGGGCATCCTCAAGGCGGGCGCCGCCTACCTTCCGCTCGACCCCGGGCAGCCCCGCGAGCGGCTCGCCGGCATGGTCGAGGACGCCGCCTGCCCCGTCGTACTGAGCGACCAGGGCGATGACACGGACCGGCCCGAGGGTTGGCTCGCGCTCGCCGCCGTCGAGGCCGAGGGGGCGGAGAGCGAGCGGCCGCCGTCCGGCACCGACCGCGCGCCGGACCGCACGGCGTACGTGATCTTCACCTCCGGGTCCACGGGCCGGCCCAAGGGCGTCGCGGTGGAGCACCGCAGTGTCCTCAACCTCTTCGCCACCTGGCACGACCGCATGGGCACGGCCCCCGGCGAGGCCGGTTCGGCCTGGTCCAGCATCGGCTTCGACGCCTCCATCCACGAACTGCTGCTCCCCCTGACCACCGGCGGTGTGCTGCACCTCGTCCCCGAGCCGCTGCGCGGCGACCCGGAGGCCCTGCTGGCGTGGCTGCGCGAGCGTCGGGTGACCCAGGCGTTCCTGCCGCCGGCCTACGTCAAGTGGATCGACGAGGACCCCGCCGTACGGCTGCGCGGGCTGGCGCTGCGCAAGCTGCTCACCGGAGTGGAGTCGCTCACCGAGGCCGCCCTGCACCGCATGACCCTGCACCTGCCCGGCCTGCGGATCTGCTTCGGCTACGGGCCCACCGAGGCGACGCTGTACAGCACCGCCTACTACGCGCCGCGTCCGCTGGAGCGCCCCTGCCCCATCGGCCGCCCGCTCCCCGGCACCCGTCTCTACCTGCTCGACGACCGTATGCGGCCCGTGCCGCCGGGCGTGGTGGGAGAGGTGTACCTCGGCGGGTCCTCCCTCGCCCGCGGCTACCTCAACCGCCCCGACCTCACCGAGGAGCGCTTCCTGCCCGACCCGTTCGTGCCCGGCGAGCGGATCTACCGCACCGGCGACCTGGCCAGGCGGCAGCCGGACGGCGAGGCGGTCTACGCGGGGCGCGCGGACGACCAGGTCAAGCTGCGCGGGTTCCGGATCGAACCGGCGGAGATCGAGGCGGCGTTCATGGCACTGCCCGGTGTCCGGGAGGCCGTGGTCCTCGCCGACCGCGACGCCGCGGGGCAGGTCCGGCTGGTCGCCGGGGTCGGTCGGGGTACGGCACCGGCGCGTGCCGCCGGCGACTGGCGCGCCGCACTCTCCCGCCGTCTGCCCGACTACATGATCCCCGCCGTCGTGGTCGACCTCGACGCCCTGCCGCTCAACCGCAGCGGCAAGGTCGACCGTGCCGCCCTGCTGGCGCTGGCCCACGAGCGGACCTCCACGCAGGTCAACACCGCCAGCCCGCGCGACCACGTCGAGCACGCCCTGTACCGGATATGGCGGAGCGTGCTGCTCCACCCGGACATAGGCGTCGGCGACGACTTCTTCGAGGTGGGCGGCACTTCCCTGTCGGCCATCAAGATGGCCCACGCCGTCACGGAGGCGTTCGGCCGGCATCTGCCGGTGGCCGAGGTCATGACGCGGCCCACGATCGAGGCGCTCGCCGCGCTGCTGCGCGAGGACGGCGCCGACTCCGCCCCGGGCAGTCTCATCGAGTTCCGGCGTGGTGCAGGACCGCGGGTGGTCTGCGTCCACCCGGCCGGGGGCACCGCGTTCTGCTACCTGCCGCTGGCCGAGCATCTGCCCGCCGAGGCGGGGCTCTACGGTATCCAGTCGCCGGGCGTGAACCCCGGCGAGGACGTCCTGCCCACGGTGGAGGCCATGGCGGAGGAGTATCTGCGCCTCCTCGGCCCGATGGACGACGGCCCCGTCGTGCTGACCGGCCTGTCCTACGGGGGGCTGGTCGCCCACCGGATGGGGGAGATCCTCGGCCGGGCCGGGCGCCGTGACGTCAGTGTCGTCCTCCTCGACACCCAGGCCACCGACGACGCCGCGGCCCGTGCGGCGATCACCGCCGTCGACGAGGCGGAGTTCCGCGACAAGCTTGTGAGGTTCAACGGGATGTATCCCGGCATGGACGACGCGCAGATCGAGCGCTACTTCCGGCTGTACAACCACAACCGGTCGACGGCCCGGGAGTACCTGCCCGCCGCCTCCCCCACCCGCCTGGTCCTCGCCCAGGCCGTGCCGGACGGTGACGACACGCCGTTCCACGCCGAGGTCCGTGCCTTCTGGCGGCGGCGGGCCGAGGGCGACTTCCAGGTCGAGACCCTCGCCTGTGACCACTGGGAGATCCTCGAAGGCGCCGAAGCGGTCCGTGTCGGGGCCCTGCTGACGGCGGAACTGGCCCACCACGGCCACCGGTCCGCGCCGGCGTCCGCCGCCGCCCTCCCCGTGGCGGGAGCCCGATGAGCACCGACGTCACCTCCCCTTCCAACGGCGCCTCCCCGAGCCGATCGGCCTCCGCTCTCGCCGACGCGGTGCTCGCCCAGGCCCGGCGCACCCCGTCCGCCGTCGCCGTCGAGGACGACACGCACCTGCTCGACCACGCCGGCCTCGACCGCCTCAGCGGCCGGGTGGCCGCGCGGCTGCGCGACCTCGGGGTGGGCCCGGGGCAGGCCGTCGCCGTCTGCCTGCCGCGCTCCTGGCGGCTGGTGTGCGTGATGCTCGGCATCCGTCGCGCCGGTGCCACCGTCGTCCCCCTGGACCGGCTCAGCCCGTCCGACCGGCAGCGGCACATCCTCGAAGACTCGGGCGCCGTCGCCGTCGTCCACAGCGAACTCCCGGACGTCGACGGACAGTTCCTCGCCCTCGACGCCGACCTGCTCCTGCGCGACGAGGAACCGGACGCGGTGCGGGACGCCCGGACCGACCCGCCCGCGAAAGCGTCGGCGGACACCGGGGACACCGGGACGGGTTTCGTCTTCTACACCTCCGGCAGTACGGGCCGCCCCAAGGGCGTCGAGGTCACCGACGCGGGCGTGCTGCGGCTCGCCGAGCCCGGTTACATCGGCCTGCGGTCCGGTGCCCGGTACGCCTGCCTGTCCAACCCGGCCTTCGACGCCCTCAGCTTCGAGGTCTGGGTACCGCTGCTGACCGGCGGTGTCTGCGTGATCCTCGACGACGAGCAGGTGCACAGCCCGCACCGGCTCGCCGGGGCGCTGACGGACCGGCGCATCGACACACTGTTCATCACGGTCGCGTTGTTCAACACCGTCGTCGAGAGGGTGCCCGACTGCTTCGGCACCGTCTCCCAGGTCCTCGTCGGCGGCGAGCAGCTCGACGCGCGGCTGATCCGCCGGTGGTACGAGGCCAACACCGCCTCGCGCACCGTCCTGCACAACGCGTACGGGCCGACGGAGGCGACCACGTTCGCCCTCTGCCATCCGATCCCCCGGGACTTCGCGGGCGCCACCGTCCCCCTCGGCACCCCGCTGCCCGGCACGCGCACGTTGCTGCGCACCGAGGACGGACGCACCGCGGAGCCGGACGAGATCGCCGAACTGCTCCTCGCGGGCCCCGCGTTGGCCCGGGGTTACCGCAACCTGCCCATGCAGACCGAGCAGAGTTTCGTCATGCTGCCGAACCCGGAAAGCGAGGCGGGCGGCGAGGAGCGCTGGTACCGCACGGGCGACCTCGTGCGCCGGGACACCGAGGGCCGGGTGACCTACGTCGGCCGGGCGGACCGCCAGGTGAAGGTGCGCGGCTTCCGCATCGAGCCCGGGGAGGTGGAGCGACGCGTCCTCGCCCACCCGGCCGTGCGCCAGGCGTACGTGTGCACCCGCCGCGACGAGGCCGGCCGCAACGAACTGCTCGCCTTCGTCGTCCCGGGCGGCGATCCCGGCGACCTCTCCTTCGACGCCTACGACCGGCACCTCACGACCGGGCTGCCCCCGTACATGCGGCCCCACCACACCCATCTCGTACCGGAACTGCCGCTCACCCCCAACGGCAAGGTCGACCGGGACGCGCTGCTGCGCGACGCCCCGGCACCATGGCGGCGCTCGTACGAGGGCGAGGCGCGCGTCAGCGACGAGCAGCGGCCCGTGCTCGAGCTCGCCGAGGGCATCCTCGGGGTGGCCGGCCTGCGCCCAGACGACCGGTGGATACCGCACGGCGGTGACTCCCTGAAGGCGCTGCGCTTCCGCTTCGAGGTCATGCGGCGTTTCCACGTCGACCTGCCGCAGAGCCTGGTGCTCACCGCCGACTTCGCCGCCCTCGCCGAGGCCGTGCACGCCCAGGACGCCGCGACCGGCGAGCACCCACCCGTGCCCGCCGCCTCCGGCGAACCGACCGCGCCGGCCACCAGGGAGCAGGAACGCCTCTGGTTCCTGCACCAGCGGGACCCCGAGGACCGCGCCTACGACGTACCGCTCGTCTTCCGCCTCCGCGGCGGTGTCGACCGGGCGGCCCTGCGCCGGGCGGTGCGCGGGCTGGTGGAACGGCACACGGCCCTGCGGACGCGACTGGTCCCCACCCCGCACGGGCTGCGCCAGCGGGCGGGCGACCCGTACGACCCCTGGGAGCCGCTCGACGGCGGCGAGGCCCTGGATTCGCGGGACCTCGACGGCGGCGAGGGCCTGAATTCCCGGGACCTAGACGGCGGCGCGGGCGAGGGGTGGCGGGACCTCGCCGACCGGTTCTTCGACCACCGCTTCGACCTCACGGACACCCGTATGCTGCGCGCCGCGTGGGTGGGCGGTCCGGACGCGGGGGTGCTCCTGCTGCACCTGCACCACGTCGCCGTGGACGGCTGGTCGCTCAACCTCCTCTTCCGCGACCTCGGCGACGCCTACTCCGCCGCGCTGCGGGGCGAGTCGGGCGGGCCCGGCACCGCGTCCGCGTTCACGCCGCTGGACTTCGCGCGGTGGCAGCGGGAGTGGCAGGCGAGCGCCGCGTACGGACGGCGACGGGCCCGGCTCGGCGAGCGCTACGGCCGTGACGGCGAGCTGTCGCCCGTCCTGCCCGCCTCGGAGGCGGTGGCCGTCCGGCCCCGGGCGAGGCTGCTGCGGACCTCCCTCGACTTGGTCCGCCGGGCCGCCCTGGACCGGCTCGCCGCCGAACGCGGGCTGACCCGCTTCCAGTTGCTGGTGTCCGCGTTCGCCGCGAGCGTGTACGGCGTGACCGGCCAGGAGCGTCCCCTCGTCGCGTCGCCGGTCTCCGGCCGGTCGCGGCCCGAGTTCGCCGACGCCGTCGGCATGTTCGCCAACACCGTGCTGCTGGAGCTGGAGCTGCGCCCCCGCGACGGTCTGGCCGCCCAGCTCGCGTCGCACGCCGACACCGTCCGGGACGTCCTGGAGGACCAGGAGGTGGCCCTGGCCGACCTGTTGTCCGATCCGGTGCTCCGCGAGCGCACCCCCCTCTTCGACTATCTGTTCGTCCTGGAGAACACCGACTTCTCCGCGCTGCGGCTGGACGGCTGCGAGGTGCGGCCCGTGTGGCCCGAGCCGCTCGGCGCCAAGTGCGCGCTCACCCTGTCCGTCGTCGAGCACGAGTCCGGCTTCGACTGCCTGTGGGAGTACCGCGACGACCTCGGCGCCGAGCGCGCGGAGGCGGCGGCGCGGCTGTTCCGCCGGTGCCTGGACCACTTGACCGGCGGCGACGACGTCACCTTGAGCGAACTGATCGCCGACCACCGCCGCGGTCTGCCCGACACCGGCCGGGGCGAGGCGCTCGTCCCCGACTTCCCGACCGTCGCCGACGGCTTCGCCCGGCAGGTGGCCGCCACCCCGCACGCCCCGGCCCTCACGGACGGCGGGACGACCCTCACGTACGCCGAACTCGACGCGCGGGCCCACGCGTTGGCGACCGATCTGCGTGCCCGCCATCCGCTGCCGGCCGACCCCGCCGCTCCGGCGTCCGTCGCGCTCTACCTCCAGCCGTCCGTCGAGCACATCGTGGCGCTGCTGGCCGCCGCCCGGCTGGGCGTGACCGTCGTCCCCCTCGACCCGGCCTATCCGTCGGCTCTGCTGCGGCACGTACTCGACCAGGCGGACCCCCTGTGCGTGCTGGTGACCCGGCGGGACCTCGGTGTCCTGGAGACCCTCGCGCCGCCGTCGCTCCCCCGCCACGTCGTCACCCTCACCGACACACCCGCCGACATGTCCGCCGGCACACCCGCCGCAGTGCCCGTGCCGTACGCGCACGAGGGGCTGCGCCCGCTGTACACGCTCTTCACGTCGGGCTCCACCGGCGTCCCCAAGGGCGTCCAGGTCCCCGACCGGACCCTGTGCAACCTGCTGACCTGGCAGCGCGTCGCGGGCGGACTGGACCGGCCGGCCCGTACCCAGCAGTTCTCGATGCTCTCCTTCGACGTCTCCTTCCAGGAGATCTTCACCACGCTGTGCTCCGGGGGCCTGCTGCACCTGGTCGATCCTGGCTGGCGGCACGACGCGCCGGCCCTGCTCGAACAGTTGGAGTCGGCGGCGGTGGAACGTGTCTTCCTGCCGTACGTGGCGCTCCAGTTGCTCGCCGAACACGGTGTCCGCACCGGGCGGTACCCGTCGCGGCTGCGCGAAGTCGTCACCGCGGGCGAGCAGTTGGTGTGCACCGACGCGATCCGCCGCTGGTTCGCCGGACTGCCGGGTGCGCGTCTGTTCAACCACTACGGTCCCACCGAGACCCATGTCGTCAGCGCCCTGTGCCTGGAGGGCGACCCGGCCGGCTGGCCGCTGCGCCCCGCCATCGGGCGGCCCGTGGCGGGCGCGGTCCTTCGGGTGGTGGACGGCAGCGGTCTCCCCGTCGCGCCGGGGGCCACCGGCGCGCTGCTGATCGGCGGGCCCATGGCGGGCCGCTGCTACCTCGGTGACCAGGCCGCGCACCGCGAGCGCTTCACCGACGACCCCGAGCTGGGCGTGCTGTACCGGACGGGCGACCTCGCCCGCTTCGACGCGCGGGGCCTGCTCCACTACGCGGGGCGGGACGACGCCCAGATCAAACTCGCCGGTCACCGGCTGGAGCTGGGGCAGGTCGAGGCCGCGCTCCTTCAGTACCCGGGCGTGGTCAACGCGGTCGCGGCCGTGGCGGACGGCCGCCTGGTCGCCGCGCTGGAGTGCCGGGGCGAGGACCCCGATCCGGCCGGGCTCGCGGAACACCTGTCGGCGCTGCTGCCCGCCCATGTACGCGTCGCCCGCTTCCGTCGCGTGACCGCGCTGCCGCGCACCCCGAGCGGCAAGCTGGACCGGCGCGCGACGCTCACCGCCCCCGGTCACGATCTGCGCCAGGGAGAACCGGCCGCCGCCGACCTGTCACCGCTGGAGGAGCGTCTGACGGCGCTGTTCGAGGACGTCACCGGCACACCGGTCGGCGTGCGGCAGCGGTACTTCGACGCCGGCGCCACCAGCCTGGACCTCATGCGGTTCCAGCTCGCCTGCGCGGGCGAGGACGGGCTCTCCTTCTCCGTACCGGACCTCTTCGAACACGTCACGCTCCGCGCCCTCGCCGGTTTCCTGGAGGGGCGACGCGGAGGGGAGGACGCGGCGGCTCACGTGGCGGTACGACCGGACGGGAAGGCGGGCGGGGCCCTGCCGGACCGGGACAGCGGCGCGATCCGACCCGGCCGGGACGCCGACGTGGTACGACCGGCCCCGGACACAGGCATGGTCCGACCGGCCCCGGAGGCCGCCGACGAACCCGTCGCCGTCATCGGCATGGCCGTGCGGCTGCCGGGCGCGCCCGACCTGGCCGCCTTCTGGGACCTGGTGACCTCCGGCCGCCGTGGCATCGAGCACTTCCCCGCGGCGGACGGCCGCGTCGGTGCCCGCAGCCAGATGGAGGGGCTCCTCGCCTTCGACGCGGGACGCTTCACCCTCAGCCCGGGCGAGGCCCGGCTCATGGACCCGCAACAGCGCCACCTGCTGATGAGCTGCGTCGAGGCGCTCGCCCACGCCGGCATCGGCGACCCGGCCGGCCGGAGGGTGGGGCTGATCGCGGCGTGCGGGGAGAACACCTACTTCCAGAACATGCTGCGCGAGGGCGATCCGGACGCGCTGCCCGACGCCTTCCGGCTGGCCCTGCACCACGAGAAGGACTTCCTCGCCACCAAGGCGGCCTACCACCTGGGGCTGACCGGCCCCGCCTTCACCGTGCAGTCGGCGTGCTCCAGTTCGCTCGTCGGCGTGCACCTCGCGGCAGGGCTGCTGCGCCAGGGCGACGCCGAGGTCATGCTCGTCGGCGGTGTCCTCGTCGACACCGAACTGACCGGCGGCTACACCTATCGGCCGCAGCACATCTTCTCCCCCGACGGGCACTGCCGGCCGTTCAGCGCGGACGCCGCGGGCACCGTGGGGGCCAGCGGCACCGGTGTGGTCGTCCTGAAACCCCTCGCCGCCGCCCGCCGCGACGGCGACACGGTGTACGCGGTCGTCACGGGTTCCGGCATCAACAACGACGGCTCGGACAAGCTCAGTTACAGCGCGCCCGCCCGCTCCGGCCAACGGGCCGCGATCCGTGCCGCCCTGCGCCGCAGCGGCCGTACGGGAACCGACCTCGGCTATGTGGAGGCGCACGGCACCGGCACCGCCCTGGGCGACCCGGTGGAGGCCGCCGCGCTGCGCGACGCGTACGGCCTGGCGGACGACGCGGGCGTGGCGCTGTCCTCCGTCAAGAGCCAGATCGGGCACCTGGGCGCCGCCGCGGGCGTCGTCGGCATGGTCCGTGCCGTGCTCGCCGTCCACCACGGGGTGGTCCCGCCCACCGCGGACTTCGACCGCCTCAACCCGGAGATCGACGCGGGGCCGTTCCGGGTGCCGGTGACGGCCGAACCCTGGCCCCGGGACGTGCCCCGGGTGGCCGCCGTCAGCAGTTTCGGGATCGGCGGGACCAACGCCCACCTGCTCCTGGAACACCCCGCCGACCGGCCGTCCGGACCGGCGCCCGGCACCGCCACACCCGCTGCCACGCCCGCCACGGCGCCCGCCGCTGTGCCGTGCGTGGTGCTCTCCGCGAGCAGCGAGGCCGCCCTGCGTGCCGACGGCCGCCGCATCGCCGACTACCTGGACGCGCACCCCGCCGCCTACCCGCAGGTGCTGCGGCACCTTCAGGCCGGGCGCCCCGCGCTCGGTCACCGTGCGGCGGCGGCGTGCCCGGACGCCGCGTCGGCCTCGGCCTGGCTGCGCGCGCCCGCGCCGGTCGCCGCTCCGGTCGCCGTCCAGGCCGCCCGGGAGGAGGTGCCGGTGCGGAGCGGCGACCCGCATCAGCTCGCGGAGGCGTGGACGGCCGGTCGCACCGTCGCCTGGCCCGAGGGACCGGCCTGCGCTCCCTGGGACTTCCCGCCGCCCGCTCTCGACCTGTCCGAGTACGACTTCCCGCGCGTCCCCGGCCGGGCCGCGCCCGCGTCCGCGTCCCCGCCGGTTCCGGAGGACGCCGGCCCGCCGTCTCGGCGGCTGCCCGCCGATCAGTGGCTGCACCAGCCGCAGTGGACCCGGCTGCGCCGGGCCCGTACCGGTGTTCCCTCGGGACCGGGCACGGCCATCGGCGCGGCTCCCGGCGCCGTGAACGTCCCGGGGACGCCGACGGACGGCCCCGCGGAGTCCCGTACCGCACGGCGTACCGCCCTCGTCGTCACCGCGGACATCGGCGGTGGCACCGGCGGTGACATCGGCGGCGACATCGGTGCGGACACCTGGCGGTTCCTCGAAGACCACTACGCCCGGGTGGTGCGGGTGCGCCCCGCGGCGGCTCTCGGCCGACTCGCCGACGACCGTTACGAGGTCGCCCCCGGCGACGCGGCCCAGCTCGTGGCCCTGCTCACCCTCGTCGGCGACGATGCTGCCCGGACGGACGGCGGAGCCGACGGCATCGACTGGCTGCACGCGCTGCCCCTGGCCCTGGACGGCCGGGTCGACGAGCGCGCGCTGGAGCACGCCCAGCGGGTCTGCCTCGACGCGGTGGCCGCGCTGAGCAAGGCCCTCGCCGACCTGCCGGACGCTTCAAGGCCCCGCGTGTGGCTGCTGTCGCACCGGGCACAGCCCGTCACCGGCGCCGTCGCCACACCCCTGGCCGGCCTCCTCGCGGCGGGCATCGAGACACCCCGCCAGGAACTGGGGGTGGTCCCCCGCTGGATCGACCTGCCCGGCCCCGACCCGGCGGACTGGGCACCGTACCTGCCGGAACTGCTGCGTGACGACACGCTCGCCCCGCGCGTGGTCGCCCTGCGCGACGGCTACTGGTGGCATCGCCCGGTCCAGCCGGTCCCCGCGCCCGCATTCCCGTCCACCGCCGACCGGGTGGCGGAGCCGGGTACGCATCTGATCCTCGGCGGGACCGGCGGCATCGGTGTCACCCTGGCCGCCCGTCTGCTGGCGGACCCCGCCAACCGCGTGGTCCTGGTCGCCCGCGGCACCGAGGTGCCGGCGAGGCTACGGCCGTACGGGGACCGTGTGACCCTGGTCGGCGCCGACCTCGCCGCGGAGGACCTGGACGCGATCGCCGACCGGCTCGCCCCGCACCTCGACGGCCTCGCCGGTGTCGTGCACGCGGCGGGCACGGCCGCGGGCGGGCTCCTCGCCGGGCGGGTGGCCGCCACGGCCCGCCGCGCCACCGCGGCCAAGCTGCGCGGCGCCCTGCTCGTCGAACGGCTCGCGGTCCGCCACACCCCGGCGTACGTGGCCTACTGCTCGTCGATGGCGGCCCACCACGGCGGGGTCGGCCAGTTCGACTACGCGGCGGCCAACGCCTGCCTGGACGCCTTCGCCCACCACACGCCCCCGGCGGGCGGCGGGGCGACCGTCCGGTTGAGCATCGGCTGGGACATCTGGGGCGAGGTCGGCATGGCGCGGCAGGCGCTGGCTGGCGACACCCGCCACCAGGAGCACCTGAAGGTCGCGCTCACCCCCGAGGACGGCGCGGCGGTCTTCGCGCACGCCCTGAGCCTGCGACTGCCGCACCTGATGGTCAGCACGACACCTCTGCCGCAGGCCCAGTTCTTCTACGAGGCAACGCCCGCCGCCCACCGGACCCGGTCGGGGGAAGACGCGACGGAGAACGCGAGGGAGGTCGCGGCCGAGGGAGCCCTGTCGGGCGAACCGGCGGCCGGCCTCACCGAGGTCCTGTGCGAACTGCTCGGCGTCGACACCGTCGACCCCGACGCCCCCCTGTACGACCTGGGGGCCGACTCGCTGACCCTCCTGGAACTGCTGGCGGAGGTGAAACGCCGTCACGGCACCGACATCGACCTCGCCGCCCTCGGCCACCACGTGACCCTCACGGAAATCCTGGGGAAGCTGGGCGGCGGCGCCCGTCAACCCGCCCAGTCGGGCGCCGAGGCGGAGGTCGAGGTCTGGCAGCGCGGCACCGGCGAGGACGTCCTGTGCCTGGTCCATCCGGTCGGCGGCGACATCCAGGCGTACCGGCCGCTGGTCTCGGCCCTGCCCGGCGAACTGACGGTCTGTCTGATCCCCGACCCGGCGCTGCGCGACCCGCGGCTGCCCGCCCGGTCGATCGCCGACCGCGCCGCCGACTATCTGCGGGCCGTGCGGGCCGCCTTCCCCGACGCGGGTCCCCGGCTGCGGCTGGCGGGCTGGTCGTTCGGGGCGTGGACCGCCCTGTCGATGGCGGCCCTCGCCGAACGGGACGGGCGGCCCGCGGCGGGCCTGTATCTTCTCGACCCTCCGCCGCCCGGCGCCGGAACGGAGTTCGCCGCGTACGACAAGGCGCAGGTGGACGAGGTCTTCGCCCGTGAGCTGGGCGGCAGCCGCGCCGACGGCCTGACCGATCCGGGCCGCGCGTACGCCGAGCGCCTCGCCCGCTGCTGCCGGGCCAACCTGGCCGCCATGGCCGAGCACCGGCTGCCGCGGATCACCACGACACCCACCACGGTGTGGCTCGCCGAACGCCCGGTGGACACCCCCGTGCTCGCCCCGCGGCCGACACCGCCGGGCGCCTGGGACGCGCACCTGCCCCGGACCTCACGGGTGCGCCGGGTCGACGCCGACCACTACGGCCTCGTCGCCGCGCCGCACGCGCGGGACGTCGCCGCCGTACTCGCCGCCGGCCCGCGTCCCTCCACCCGGCAGCCCTGAGGAGGCACTCCCCCATGGCATCACACCCTTATACGAGCCTGCCGGAGCGCTCCTTCTGGCGCAGCGCGGTCGCCGAACGGGACCCGCTGGACATCGCTGACCTGTGGACGCCGAAGTGGCCCATCGGGCAGGACGCGCCCGTCATCACCGCGGGGTCCTGCTTCGCCGGCCACATCGGACGCGCCCTGCTGGAGGAGGGCATGCACTGGTACGACGCGGAGCCGCCGCCCCCGGGACTGACCGCCGAGCAGCGGTCGGCCCGCGGCTACCGCCGGTTCTCCTTCCGCACGGGGAACATCTACACCGCCGCCGCGCTGCGCCAGTGGATCGCCTGGGCACTCGGCTCCCGCATACCCCCCGGGGAGGTCTGGGAGGAGGACGGGCGCTTCTACGACCCGTACCGGCCCACGGTGGAGCCGGAGGGGTTCGCCTCGCCCGGTGAGCTGCTACGCTCCCGCGAGGTCACCCTCGCCGCGCTGCGCACCGCGCTGGCCGAGGCGGAGGTCTTCGTCTTCACCCTCGGCCTGACCGAGGCGTGGCACGACACGGAGCGGGACACCGTGCTGCCGATGTGCCCCGGGACCGTCCGCGGTTCCTTCGACGCCGGCCGGTACGTCCTGCGCAACCACACGGTCTCGCAGGTGCACGAGGACCTCACGGAGGCACTGGCCATGGCCCGGGGCGTCAACCCCGGTCTGCGGACGGTCCTCACGGTCTCTCCTGTGCCGCTGACGGCCACCGCCACCGGACGGCATGCCTTGGTCGCGACCACCTTCTCGAAGTCGGTGCTGCGGGCGGCGGCCGGGCAGCTCGCGGACGAGGACGACCGCGTCGACTACTTCCCGTCGTACGAGATCGTCACGGGACTGCCGGGGCTCCCGGTTCTCCCGGCCCCTTCGGGTGACCGGGACCCGTCGGGTACCTCGGGTACCTCGGGTACCTCGGGTACCTCGGGTACCTCGGGTACCTCGGGTACCTCGGGTGCGCCGGGTGCGTCGGCTTCCGGGGGCCGGCGGGGCTTCTTCGAGGCCAACCTGCGTACCGTCCGTCCCGAGGGCGTGGCCTTCGTGATGGGGCACTTCTTCCGGGCCCTGCGGGGCGAACCGGCCCGCACACCGCACACTCCCCCGCAGCCGCCGCCCGCCGCCGGCGGAGAGGACCACTCCTGTGACGACGCCCTGCTCGACTACTACGGCCCCCGCCCGGTTCCTCCTGCTCGGTGACTCCCACGCGGCCTGCGTCGGTCAGGCCGCGCGGGCCGCCGGACTGCCCTTCGCGGGCGGGCCGGTCGGTTCGGGCCGGGATTTCCTGGGCCCCTTCTTCGACACCGATGGCACCGACGGCACCGAGATCCGCTTCCGCGCGCCCGAAGGGCAGCGGCTCTACCGGGAGTTCCTCGACGCCCTGGGCGCCGGGGGGCTCGCCGGGCTGCCGGTGCCGCTGGTGTGCACCTTCGGGTTCAGCGCCCACACGGTGGCCACCCGGCAGAACTGGGACGTCCACCGCGACCGCCGCGGCGACTTCCCGGAGTCCTTCCTGCGCAGCGCGTTCTTCTCGGCCCTGGTGCAGGCCATGATCCGCGGCGCGCTCGCCTTCTACGACCACACGGCCGCGCTCGGTCTGCGGGTGGTGGCGGTCATGCCGCCGCAGCGCGTCCCCGACATGTCGGACGCACGGGTGTTCCACGCCGCGCAGGACGTCGTCCGTGACGAGGTCGCCGCGCGCGGCGTCGAGATCGTCGACCTGCGCGCCCGGGTGACCGACCGCTCGGGAGAGCAACGCCCCGCCTTCTGCCTGCCGGACGACACGATCCACGGCAACCTCGCCTTCGGCCGCCTCGTGGTCGCCGAACTCCTCGACCGGGGACTGTGATCCGCCCCCGCCCCCATCCGTTCCAGTCCTCTCCCCCACCCCGTCCCATCCCGGAGGTCCCCATGGAGCAGTACGCCCTTCAGGCCGTCGAACGCCTGACCACCCGGCCCGCCGAGCCGTACGAGACCCTCTCGGTCAGCCCCCTCACCCCGCTGCTGGGCGCGGAGGTCTCGGGCCTCGACCTGTCGCAGGAGCTGACGCCCCAGCAGGAGAAGGAGGTCAAGCACGCCTTCCAGTCCCACCACGTCCTGGTCTTCCGCGACCAGGACCTCACCCCCGAGCAGCACAAGCGGTTCGCGGGCGTCTTCGGTGAACTGCACCCGGTCACCCTCCCCGTGGAGGGTTCCGACCCGTACATCCTGGAGATCAGCGCGGACAAGGACTCCCGGGCCGTGGCCGGCAACGGCTGGCACTCCGACGGTACGGCGGACCCGGCGCCCTCCCTCGGGTCTTTGCTGTACCTCACGACCGTTCCCGAGGGGGGCAGCGGCGGCGACACCCTGTTCGCCAACATGCACCTCGCCTACGAGCTGCTCTCCCCCGCGATGAAGGAGTTCCTCGGCGGACTGACCGCCCTGCACGACGGCGCCCTGCCGTGGACCGCCGCCGGGCAGACCCCTCCGGCCGAGTACGACGTGCCGCGCACCGAGCACCCCGTCGTCGTCCGGCACCCGGAGACCGGCCGCGAGCTGCTCTTCGTGAACGCCCCCTATACCTCGCACATCACCCAGCTCTCCCGCACGGAGAGCGACACCCTGCTGGGCATGCTGTACGCGCACGTAGCCCGCACCCCGCTGCTGCAGTGCCGCGTGCGGTGGCAGCCGCGCACCCTGGTGGTCTGGGACAACCGCAGCGTGCAGCACCACGCCGTGTGGGACTACTTCCCCCTCACGCGGCTCGGCTGCCGGGTCGCCGTCGAGGGCACGCCCCTGCACCGCTGATCCATTCCGCGCACATCATCGATCCCCTGGGGACAGGAGGGCGGTACCGCATGACTTCCACGACCGACGGGGCGGCGGGGTTCCTGACCGCGCTGAGGTCACCGGACGCCGAGCCCAGGTCCGGGTCCGTGTCCGGCCCGGCATCTCCCGTGGGGCTGTGGCCTGTTGCGACCGCCCTCCACGACGAGTTGCCGGCCGACGTCCGCGACGGCTGGGCCCTTCGTCTGTACGCGCTGCTCCAGGAGCGGTACGGGGAGGACACGGTCACCGATCTGTTGGTGGGCTCCGGCCTGTCGGTGGTCCACGACTGGCACCGCCACACGGTCCTGCCCCTCGTCGCCGAGACGGTGCCCGGCGCGGAGGCGGTGCCGTTCTCCTCACTCGCCCGTCTGCATACCGGGGCGGCCGCGGGGCGGCCGGCCGCCCCGGACGCCTGGCGGACCGCGCTGCATCCGGTCCTGCTCCACCTCCACGCCGCCGCGTACGACCGGACGACCGCCTACGCCGAGGGCCACGCGGGGGCCCGCGACTACGCGCTGTCCCAGGGCCGGTCCCCGGCCGAGGCCGACGCCTACGGTCACGAGTACGCCGAGCTGAGCTGCACCGCCAACGCGCGCGCCTTCGCCGAGGCGCACGCGCTGGCCCTGAGCGACGCGCTGGCGCTCGCCTACGCCGCCGACGACCGCGGGGCCTACGCGGACACCTTCCCCGGTTCCCACGTACGAGCGGTGGTCCGTGCCTGTGAACAGGCCGGGCCGCACGCACCGGCCGCCGGGAATCCGGCCGTGCGTCTGTCCGAGGGGTTCCTCACGGCACTGGTCGGGGCGCGACCGCTCCGGAGCCGATGATCGCGCGGCCGCCGGGGCCCTGAAGCCGTCGGCGGCGGGTCGGCCGCAGGGGACCTCGGTCAGCCTTCGACGCGTCCGGGACGGCCGAGGGCGAGGGTCACGATCCGCCGCCAGTCCAGCGGCGGTTCCGGCGGCGCGGCGCCCGGCCTGTCCCGGGGCACCAGGACGCGCAGGGCACGCGGCCGGACGGTGCAGACCACGGGTGTGGGCAGCATCAGGGCCTCGCCGTCGACGGCCACCGGGATGGTCGCGGCGCGGTGACCTCGACCCTGCGCGACGTCAGGAGGGTCAGCGCCGGAGAGAGCGAGCCCCTCACGGCGAGGTCGGCCGCCTGCGTGGCACCGTCCACGCGGACGCCGAGCACGCCCAGTTCGCCCCGGTCCAGCCGGGGCCTGCGCCCCACGTCGAGCGGATCGGTGGAGGTGTAGGGGTTGTTGCTGACGAGCAGGGCCTGCTGCCCGGTGACCGGCCGGTCGTCGGCGAGGGCGTCGAGGCGCTCACCGGCGCCGCCCGCCAGCAGGTCGGGCAGCACGTCGAGCGCCGTACCCGCCTTGGCGTCGCGGTACTCGGGGCGCCGCACGATCTCGGCGTACACCCCGAAGGACACCGTGTTGACGAACGCCCGGCCCGCCACCTCGCCCAGGTCCACCCTGAACTCCACCCCAACGGTGAGTGCGTCCAGGCACCGGGACGGGTCGGCGCGGTCCAGGCCGAGGTCCATGGCGAGGTGGTTGCGGGTGCCGGCGGAGATCACCAGGAAGGGCAGGTCGTGCTCGGCGGCGACGGCGGCGACCAGCGCCTGGGTGCCGTCCCCGCCCGCGACGCCGAGCAGGTCGGCGCCGTCGGCGACGGCGTTCCGGGCGAGTTCCGCGACATCGGTGTGGGTGCCCGGCTCCAGGAGGAGCACCCGGGCGCCGAGGGCCTCGGCACGCTCGACGAGTCCGAACCGGCCCACCTTCCCGCCGCCCGAGGCCGGGTTCATGAGGAGGACCGCCCGCCGGGGCGGACGGCCCGGCAGGACGGCCCCGCGTCGCCTCCGGCCGTCGCTCCGCGCGCAGGGCGCAGCCCAGGGCCACGGCCCACAGCAGGATCGCGGCCAGCGCCGTGAACCACATGCCGCCGATCAGGAAGAGCACGAACACGGCGACCGGCGCCGCCACGGCGAGCACCGCCGCGCCCAGCACCCGCAGCGCCCCGCGGTGGGCGAGGAACCACCAGGCGCCCACCGCGCACACCGCCAGCCCCGCGCCGAGCAGGAGGACCAGCGAACTGCCGTCGAGCGACAGCAGGGAGACGAGCATCGCCAGCACCGCCGCGAGCAGCGCGCGGCGGGCCAGTGACCGGGCCCTGTCCGACGGATCGACCTTGCTCACCTGCGCGCTCCCCACATCACCGAGGCTCCGGACCCCAGGGAGCCGCCGGGCAGCCTACGGCCTCCCGGCGGACCGCCGGCGCCGTCCGGTCCCCGGCCGCCCGACGCTGCCCTTCCGGCGTGTCCGTGCGATCCGCCGACACTGCCCTCCGGGCATGTCCGTACGGACCGCCGACGCTGCGCCCCGGGCCCGAGTGGGCTGCGGCGCAGGCGGGTTGAGGGCCCCCGGTGCTGCGCGGGGCACGCCGATGGCACGGTCCCCCGCGGTCGGGGGTTCCGGGCGAGAAGGGGCAGGTTCCATGGCGGTGTTCCACGCGAGCGACGGCACGGAGATCGCGTACGAGGTCTGGGAGCGGGACTCGGAGTCGCCCCTGGTCCTGCTGCACCACGGTTTCAGCGCGTCGAGGGAGACGAACTGGGAGGCGCCGGGCACCGTCGCGGCGCTGACCGGTGCGGGGCGGTGCGTCGCCGCCCTCGGCGCCCGCGGGCACGGCGCGTCAGGCAAGCCCCACGACCCGGCCGCCTACGGTGAGGCCCGGATGTCGCGGGACGTGTCGGCCCTTCTCGATCACCTCGGCGAGGAAGAGGTCGACCTGGTCGGCTACTCGATGGGGGCGGTCGTCACCCTGCTCACCGCGGTCCGTGACCGGCGGGTGCGCCGCCTCGTCGTCGGCAGGGTCGGGGCCGGGGTAGTGGAGTGCGGCGGCCTGGACTCCCGGGTGATCCAGGGCCCGGCGCTCCAGCACGCGCTGCGCACCGATGACCCCGCGTAGATCACCGACCCGACCGCGGCCAGTTTCCAGCAGCAAACGATCCAGCTCACCAGCCGGAAGAAGCTCCAGCATCCGGACCATCTCGCCAAGCTCGTCCCCGACCGACGTCACCGCTCACCCGCGAGGTCGAGATCACCCCTGCTCGTCTCGGCCGCACCCTCAGCGCGTCGGGGACGGCGCCACGGACTGGCGATCGGACCGGACACCGCCCGCCACCACGCCTCCACCGGCAGCCTCCCCGCCGGCTCGAACGGCTCACCCGGCCGCGGGAACGCCACCGCCTGACCGACCTCCTCGGCCGCGTCCTTCGTCCACTCACCCGGCTCCGCCCACGCGTGCAGCGCCAGGTTGAAGGTCCCCCAGTGGATCGGCAACAGCACCCCACCCGGACCGCCTCCCTGCAGGTCAAGATGGGCCTGCACCCCCTGGGCCGGCGACATGTGAATGTCTGGCCAGGCTCCAGGCAGCGGCGTACAGTCCGTGTGGTTCTTGGGCCAGAAATCGCTGTACGCGCCGAGCTGGATCATCGTCGCGTCGAACGGGCCGTAGTCGGCGCCGATGTCCCGGAAGCCCTCGAAGTACCCGGTGTCACCGCTGTGGAATATCCGGTGCTCGTCCCCCGCCACGACCCAGGAGGCCCACAGCGTGTGCTGCGTGCTGCGCAGGCCACGGCCGCAGAAGTGTCGGGCGGGGGTGGCGGTCAGGGTGAGCCCGCCGACCCGCGTCGTCTCGTGCCACTCCAGTTCGCGCAGCCGCTCGGCGGACACGCCCCAGTGCTCGAGGTGTGCGCCGACGCCGAGCGGGACGGCGAACAGGGTGTCCGTGCCGGCCAGCGCCTTGATCGTGGGCATGTCCAGGTGGTCGTAGTGGTCGTGCGAGATGACGACGACGTCGACCGGCCCGAGCGCCGCCAGCGGGACCGGCACCGGGTGCAGGCGCTTGGGCCCGGCGAAGGCGAACGGTGAGCAGCGCTCGCCCCAGACGAGGTCGAAGAGCACCCGCTGTCCGTCGATCTCCGCGAGGACGCTGGAGTGGCCCATCCAGGTCAGCCGCAGCCCGGTGGCCGGCGGCTTGGCGAGGTCGGCGAGCGTGGTGGCGTGCACCGGCACCGCACCCTTCGGGGAGCGGCGCGTGCGATCTTCCTTGTCGAAGTACTTCTTCGCGAAGTCCAGTGGCGACCCCGACGGCCGGGTCCGGGAGGGGCCGCCGGGATTCTGGAAGACCCCGTCCTTGAAGTAGGGAGATCTGCGGATGCGCGCCATGCGCTCACCGCTCGGATCCGCGCCGAAGGCCTCGGGCTGCAGTGCGCGGAGCCCGGAGCTCAGGGAACGGGAACCGGCCACGGTACCTCCAGGTGGAGTCGGTAAGGCCTCCCATTATGGTCCGCCCCTCCGACACTCCCGCACCGACCAGGCCCCATACTGAATCAGGAGTCAGTAATCACTGGCCGATCCGCCCCAAGGAGTCCGCATATGACCGCCCCCCTGCTGTCGCTCACCTGGACCGACCACGTCACCGGCCGCCAGGGCTTTCTGGTCATCGACCGGCTGGTGCGCGGCGTCGCCAGCGGCGGGCTGCGGATGCGCGCGGGCTGTACGTTGGACGAGGTCACCGGGCTCGCGCGCGGCATGACCATGAAGGAGGCGCTGCACTACAACCCTGAGGGCCGCTACGCCCCGCTCGGCGGCGCCAAGGGCGGTATCGACTGCGACCCGCGGGACCCGGAGGCGTACGGAATCCTGGTGCGGTACCTGCGGGCCATGCGGCCGTACGTCGAGAGCTGCTGGACCACGGGCGAGGACCTCGGTCTCACCCAGGACCTCGTGGACCGGGCCGTCACCGAGGCGGGGCTCGTCTCGTCGATCCAGGCCGTGTATCCGCTGCTCGACGACGAGGCCACCGCCAGGCAGAGGCTCGCCGACGCGTTCGCGGTCGAGGTGGACGGCATCGGGCTCGACGAGCTGGTCGGCGGCTGCGGGGTCGCCGAGTCGCTGCTCACGGCCCTCGACCGGGCCGGAGTGCCGTATGCCGGGACGCGGGTCGCCGTACAGGGGCTGGGCACCATGGGTGGAGCCACCGCACGGTTCCTCGCGCGCGCGGGTCTGACGATCGTGGCAGTCGCCGACCTCAAGGGCACCATCGCCAACCCCGACGGGCTCGACGTCGACGCGCTGCTCGCCGCGCGGGACGCGTACGGCGTGGTGGACCGCGGCGTACTGCGGCCCGGGGACCGTGAACTGGCCGGTGACGCCTGGCTGTCCGCCGACGCGGAGGTGCTGGTGCCGGCTGCGGTCTCCTACGCGATCGACACCACGAACCAGGACCGGATCACCGCCCGCTGGATCGTCGAGGCGGCCAACATGCCCGTACTGCCGGAGGCGGAGGAGCTGCTGACCGCGCGCGGAGTCACGGTCCTGCCGGACGTGGTGGTCAACTCCGGGACGAACGCCTGGTGGTGGTGGACCCTCTTCGGCGACATCGGCGCCGACGCGGACGAGGCGTTCACGTACACGCGCCGCTCGATGCGCGCTCTCGTCGACCTCGTCCTGTCCCGCGCGGAGACCGGCGGCACGACACCACGGACCGCCGCGCACGCCGTCGCGGCGGCCCGGCTCCCGGTGCTCGCGGAACGCTACGGCTGGTACCGGTGACGGCCGCACGCGCGCGCGTGCGCACCGATGTGCGACAGGGCCTAGGGTGAACGCGTGGCGAGAGTGCGGTTGAGCGTGCAGGAACGGCGCGAGGAGTTGTTGCGCGCCGCCGTGGAGCAGATCGAGGCGCGGGGTGTCGCGGCGGTCCGGATCGCCGACGTGGCCTCCACGCTCGGCGTGAGCAACGCGCTGGTGCTCTATCACTTCTCGACGAAGGAAAAGCTCGTCGCCGCCGCGTTCGCATACGCCGCCGAGGACGACCTGGCCCAGCTGAGCAAGCTGCTCGGTCGGCGCACGACGGCGCTGCGCCGGCTCCGGTCGGCCGTGCGCTGGTACGCCCCGACCGGTCAGGCCAAGGGCTGGCGGCTGTGGATAGAGGGCTGGGCCGCTGCCCTGCGCGAGCCGGCCCTGCAGGAGGCCACCCGGGACCTCGACAGGCGCTGGAAGGCGGCGATCGCCGAGGTCATCGCCGAGGGCGTGGCCGCCGGCGAGTTCCGCTGCCCGGACCCCATGGGCGCGGCGCTGCGGCTGACGGCCCTGCTCGACGGCCTCGCCGTCCAGCTGACGTCGTACCCGGGCGCGGTGTCCCGCGGCCGGGCCCAGGAGTGGGTCGACGAGGCGCTCGCCCGCGAGCTCGGACTGGCCGAGGTGCCGTCGTCCGGGCACGCGTGAGCCGTCCGCGAGGACCAGGTTGCGGTTCATGGCGTACGCCCATCCGCGCCGGACGCGGGCCGATCCGACGTAGGCGATCGAAACGACCCGCTCCCCCGGCGTCCGCCACGGATGCACCTCAAGCCACCGACGCGATCCGCATCTTGATGTCGTCCGGCGACAGCGTCCCCTTCGCCGTCACGTGGTCGCCCGACGACTCGCCGCGCAATCGGCGGCCGATCCAGGGCACCAGGTACTCGCGCGCCCAGTGGACGTCGTCCCGCCGGACGTCGAGCGTGCCGCGCGGCGGAAGCGGCGGCCAGGGCTGTTCCGGATCGGCGGGGACGGCGAGGCCGAGGACCTGACCGGCCCGCAGCGCCACGCGCGTGTGCCCCTCGGGCGAGAGGTGCAGCCGGTCGTCGTCCCAGGCCCTGCGGTCCTGAATGGACTTGAGGGACCACAGGTCGAGCACCGGACAGCCGTACCGGTCGGCGATGGCCCGCACATGCCCGTTGTAGGTGGCGATCTTGCCGCGCAGGTGCTTCAGCAGGGGTACGCCCCGGGTGTCGAAGCCGGTCGTCACCATCACCGTGCCCGCGACGGCCGTCAGCGCGGCGATCGCCCGCTCGAAGCGCTCGGCGACGTCGTCCGGGTCGGTGCCGGGCCGGAGGATGTCGTTGCCTCCGGCGCAGAACGAGACCAGGTCCGGCGCGAGTTCGACGGCCCGCGGAAGCTGGTCCGCCACGATCTGGTCGAGCAGTTTTCCGCGCACGGCGAGGTTCGTGTACTGGAAGTCACCCTCGGCTCGGCGGTCCGCGAGCAGTACGGCGAAGCGGTCGGCCCAGCCGACGAACGCCCCGCCGGGGCCGGGGTCGCCTACGCCCTCGGTGAAGCTGTCCCCCACCGCCACGTACGACCCGATCACTGATCTGCTGTCATTCTTCGAATCGTCTGCCACGTCGGGACATGATTCCGCGTCGAATGTGACCTACGCGACCGTAGGAAGGGGTTGACGGTCGGTGAGATAAGCCACTGCCAAAGGATTGGTCAATTGCGGAATAACCCCTGCGTCCGCACACACCGAAGGCCGGACCCGGGGATCGGGGTCCGGCCTTCGGTGTGTGCGAGGCGCGTGCGTCAGCCGACGGAGACTCCGTGCGAGCGGAGGTACGCGACCGGGTCCACGTCCGAGCCGTAGTCCGGAGTGGTGCGAATCTCGAAGTGCAGGTGCGGGCCGGTCGAGTTGCCGGTCGAACCCGAGAAGCCGATCTGCTGGCCCGCGGTCACGGTCTGGCCGCTGGAGACGGACAACGAGGACAAGTGGGCGTACTGGGCGTAGTAGCCGTCGGCCAGCTTGATGACGACCTGGTTGCCGTACGCACCGGCCCAGCCCGCGGAGACGACCGTGCCGGCGCCCACGGCCTTGAGCGGGGTGCCCGTCGGGGTGACGAAGTCGACGCCGGTGTGGTAGCCGCTGGACCACATGCTGCCCGCCACCTTGTAGGCGGTGCTGACGGCGGCGCTGTCCACGGGGGCGGAGAAGCCGGTGGAGGTGCCGGCGGCGGTCTGGGCGGCCGTCGACGCGTTCGACGAGGAGGACTCGGCGGACGACGACTGGTCGGACGACTTCGCCGAGGACTCCGTCGAGTTCGACGACTCCGACGACTTCGACGACTTCGACGCCTCGGAGGACTCAGACGACTCCGACGAAGAGGAGGAAGGAGACGAAGGGGACGACGGCTTGTCCGTGCTCGCCGCGGCCTTCTTGCCGATCGTGAGCTTCAGGCCGGGGTGGATCAGCGACGGGTTGTCGCCGACGACCTCACGGTTGTCCTGGTAGAGCTTCTGCCAGCCACCGCTGACGTTCTGCTCCTCGGCGATCTTCGCAAGGTAGTCGCCGACCTTCACCGAATAGGTCTTCACACCGGCGTTCTTCGCGGCGGACTTCTTTTCGGCGGCCTTCTTCTGAGTGGCGGCCTTCTCTGCGGCGACCGACTGAACGGCGCTTTCCGGAGCGGACTGCGCAGTGGCGGCATGGGCGCCGGTGGCCCCCATCAGCGGGAGGGCGAGTGCGGCGCCACCGGTTCCGGCAATGGCGATGGAACGGGTGAAACGCTGGATCTTCGGACGGCGGTGCTTACCCTTCGCGGGCATGGCGAATTCCTCTCCGGCGCCTGCGAGGTGAGCTGTCGGGTGCGGGCTGGAGATGCCCGGCCGCGCCGAAACGCGGCTGTACCCCTAGCCGTTCCGGAGACCGGAACAGGCATTTGTACCTGTGGGTCCCCCGCTCCTGCCGTACACGGGTGAGTTTGCGCGGGCACCGGGCGGCGGCAGGATTAGGCGTCCGCCCGGATCGGTGTGGAACGTAAGCGACCGAGACGCAACGGGACAAGCAAGAGGTTCCGCGCGAACGCCTACTTCTTGATCAGTTCACCGAATTCACGGTCACCCTCCGTGAATTCCGGAAACGTCACATTCCGCAAATGCCCTTGAAAAGCGCTTGAATTACGTGGACATGACGGGCGACTCACGGTCACGGATATGACGCTGCTCACGTGACGTCGCTCCAGGTTCCTTTATTCCCGACCGAGTTGGAATGAAGAGGTCAATTCGGACAGAAGAGTCAGATGCGGCGCAGTCGGAGAACCGTCGCATCGAGGTCACCCCGCAGTCCGGTGCGCAGTCCGTGGTGCAGCAGCACGGCACCCCGGTGCACTTCGCCCGTTTCGCGGCATTCGTACGACGCGGTGGGGTCGAGACCGCGCAGCCGCAGCGCCGGGACGGGTTCCCCGTAGCTCTGCGCCTGAAGCCATGCGAGTACGACGGCCTCGTCGCCACGTACGTACTGGACGGCGCTCAGCCCACCCCGTGGCGGCCGCAGCCGGTGGAGGTCCCCGCGCTGCACGAGTGGCCGGATCTCCTTGTAGAGCGCCACCCAGTCCCGGGCCTCCGCGAGTTCCTCGTCGGCCCACCGGGTGAGGTCGCCCCCGACGCCGAGCACCCCGGCCATGGCACTGACGAAGCGGAAGCGCAGCGAGCTGATCCGGCCGTTGAGCTGGGTGTTGGGACTGTCGGTGACCCAGGCGGCCATCATGCGCGCGGGGTGGATCTGACTGAAGCCGTCCTGGATGGCGAGCCGATCGAGCGGATCGGTGTTGTCGGAGGCCCACACCTGGTCGGTACGGCTCATCACACCGAGGTCGATGCGACCGCCGCCACCCGAGCAGGACTCGAAGGCGACACCGGGGTGGGCCGCCCGCAGCCGGTCCAACAGGGCGTACACGGCGCGCACATGGTCGACCCACAGTCGCTGCGGATATGGCTCACCGGGCCAGCCGGCATCGGTGAAGCAACGGTTGAAGTCCCACTTGACGTAGTCGATCGGGGCGCTGGACAGGAGCCCGTGCAGCTGCTCCCAGAGGTAGTCCTGCACATTCTCCCGCGCGAGGTTCAATACGAGCTGATTGCGAAGTTCTGTCCGCTTTCTCCCGGGTTGGAACTGCACCCAGTCCGGGTGGGCGCGGTACAGCTCGCTGTCGGGATTGACCATCTCGGGCTCGACCCAGATCCCGAACTGCATCCCGAGGGCGTGCACGTCGTCGGCGAGCGGCTTGAGTCCGGTCGGGAAGCGGTCGGGGTTGGGTGTCCAGTCGCCGAGCCCGGCGCGGTCGCTGGTGCGGGTCCCGAACCAGCCGTCGTCGACCACGAACAGCTCGACGCCGATCGCCGCGGCCCGCCGGGCGAGCGCCCGCTGCTGCTCCTCGCTGATGTCGAACTCGGTGGCCTCCCAGGAGTTGAACAGCACCGGCCGGTCCCGCTCGGCGTCCGGAATGACGTACGCCCGCTGGTAGGCGTGCCAGGCGCGGCTGGCACCGCCGAAGCCGCCGTCGCTCCAGAGGCCGGCGAAGACAGGGGTGGTGAAGGACTCCCCCGCCGCCAGCCGCAGCAGGCCGGAGTCGTCGTAGCCGGCTCCGCCGGTGATCTGCACGCGCGCGTCCGGCAGTTGTGCGACGGCGATCCGCCACGAGCCCGACCAGGCGAGGGCGCAGCCGTAGACCTCGCCGCGCTCCTCGGTCGCGTCGGTGTCCAGCGCCACCCACGGCAGATGCTGGTGGCCGGTGTGTCCGCGGCGGCTGCCGATCACCTTCTCACCGTAGGTGAGGGGGAAGCGCACGAGCCGGGACTCCGCGGCCCAGCGGCCGTGCAGCTGGGACAGCCGCCATGCGTCGCGGTCCGGCAGGGTCCAGGTCGCGGAGTCGGCACGCAGCAGCTCGGCCTCGGGCCCGTCGTTGTGCAGGGTCACCCAACGCTCCACGACGTCGTCACGCATCCGGTAGTGCAGGGTGATCGCCAGTCCGGCGTCGCGAAAGCGCAGCCGCAGCTCCTGGTCCACGGTCTCGTGGGCCTCGAAACGCCACTCGGTGCCGCGCCGCTCGTCGGTGCGCACGGACAGGGCGGGCCGCACGAAGCGAGGACCGCCCTCGACGGGATACTCCTCGCGCCCGTCGAGCGGCGACTCGAAGGGCCAGTAGTCCGGCAGTGGGCGCACGGCGAGGGCCTCGGCGTCGGCGAGCGCGATCCGCGGGCCCCAGTGCAGATGCAGCAGCTCGTCGTCGTCGGTGAGGTGGACGGCATAGCTGCTCGTGGGCCCCGACAGCAGCCACGTACGCCCGTTCTCGGCGATCTCCAACATCAAGCCCCCACAGATTCCGACAGCTCCACTCAAGCACCAACATCATCAAGGGCAACGGGCGTCCGGGGCAACGCCTGTGGACAACTCGTCCAACGGCCTGTGACCTCCTGTGGACAACTCATTGCCCCAGGAATCCATGTCGTATCGTCGACTGCGTGCCCGTCGACGAGCCGCGCCGACGGGGCCGATGGGAGGGAGCCCCCGTGACGCAGCAGGTGCCGTCGACCGAGCCCGAACTGGCCGGAGTGCGCAACTTCCGTGACGTCGGCGGCCTGCCGACGGTGGACGGCCGACGGGTGCGGTACGGGGTGTTGTTCCGCAGCGGTCACCTCGCGCACGCCACCGACGAGGACGCCGAGTTCCTCGGCTCCCTCGGGCTGCACACGATCTTCGACTTCCGCAACGCGGCGGACCAGAAGCTCGAGGGCCCCGACGTCGAGCTGCCGGGCGTGCGCAATGTGAACCTGCCGCTGACGGACCCCGCGGACGGCGCCGAGTTCTGGAAGATGGTCCGGGACGGCGACCTGGACCAGCTGCGCACGATCCTCGCGGACGGCAAGGCGGCGAACCGGATGATCACCTCGTACCGCACGATCATCAAGGAGCGCACGACCGAGCACTCCCAGGTGCTGCACGCGCTCGCGGAGGACAGCGTCCCGGCCCTGATGCACTGCGCGGCGGGCAAGGACCGCGCCGGCCTGTCCATCGCCGTCACGCTGCTCGCCCTCGGTGTGGAGCGCGAGGCCGTCCTCGCCGACTACCTGGAGTCGAACGCCAAGCACCGCCGCTACAAGGTGCACCGCAGCAGCACCTCCGCCTCCGCCTACTCCCCCGAGGTCATGGAGCTTCTCAGCCCCCTCTTCGACGCGCGCGCCGAGTATCTGACGGCGGCCATCGAGACCATCGACGAGACGTGGGGCGGCGTCGACACCTACCTGGAACAGGGACTGGAGCTCGCCCCGGAGACCCGGGACCGGCTGCGCGCGCGACTGCTCGACTGAGCCGGACCTTAGGGCCTGTCCGGCGGATCATGCCGCAGACGCGGGGTCTGGCACGCCCATCTGCGCCGATGAGTCACCGCCGGTTTCCTGCGACCTGATCCGCCGGACAGGCCCAGTGCGGCCCTACTTCGCCCCCACCTCGAAGAGCAGGTAGAGGAAGGCGGCGAAGACATGTCCCGCCACGATGTAGATGAACAGCCGGACCCAGATGGCCCGCGGGAACTTCTGCTCGATGTCGCTCATGGCGTTTCTCCCGTAATAGGGCCGAGGCACAGCGCGGCCGTGGGGCTCTGCAGCAGGGTGTGGACGAAGAGGAGCTCGACCCCGTCGGGGTCCTGGGCGGCGATGCGGTGCGGGGTCAGCGAGTCGAAGTGAGCGCTGTCCCCCGGCGCGAGCAGGTGCGCGGTGTCCCCGGCTGCCGGACGGGACGCGGAGGCAGTGCCTGCGTGCCGCGTCCCCGTCGGCAACTGTCTCATCGGCTCCGAGACGGTCGTACCTTGAAGTTCTCTCCCGGGCGGACCTGGGAGATTCTCCCCTGGATCGCTCCGGGGAGTTTGACAGGTCACGCCTGTCCGACGACGACCCTTCCGGCCGCCGGAGCAAGTGCGGGACTCACTCGGGTTGTTGGGGACTTGATCGTCGTCGCCCCCAACGACGCACCGAGCGTATCAGACGCATTACGGAGCGATACAACAGGGCTCCATGCCGTCAGGCCGAGGCGGCGAGAGTCCGGCGACGCGGGCGGCGGCCTCCAGGGTGAGGCCGGCCCGTCGGCGCAGGGCGCGGAGCTGCGGGGCGACCACCGGCAGACCGTCGGCCGGCTCGGCCCCGGGTTCGGATGCGGAGGAGCTCATGCCTCCATTCAGCCGGAGACTTGCCAAGTGGGCAAATTTATTGCCTACAAGGCAAAACCCTTATCGGTTGGTGACCGCCTGCTTCACCAGCGTCTTCCCGAAGTCCCACACCAGCCCGCCGCCGTTGTGCGCGTCGTCCATCACGGCCGTGAACGCGTCGACGAACCGGTCCACCTCCCGCTCGCCGATGATCAGCGGCGGGATCAGCTTGATGACCTCCAGATGGTCGCCGGAGACCTGGGTGAGGATCCGGTGTCGCTGAAGCAGCGGTACGACCACCATCTGCGCGAACAGCCCCTTGCGGGCGGCCTGCAGCATGGCCCAGCGGCTGCGCAGCTTCAGCGACCGGGGCCGACCGAACTCGATGCCGATCATCAGTCCCCGGCCGCGGACGTCCGCGAGCATCTCGTACGTGTCGGTCAGCGCCGCCAGCCGGGACCTGAGCAGCTCGCCGGTGGTGCGCACGCCCGCGACGATCTGCTGGTTCTCCATCACCGACAGCACCGCCAGGCCCGCCGCCATGGCCTGGGCGTTGGACCCGAAGCTGGCCGAGTGGACCAGCACCCGGTCCATCGACGAGTAGACCTTCTTGAAGATCCAGTCCCTGCCCAGGGTGGCGCCCACCGGCACATAGCCGCCCGAGAGGGCCTTGGCCACGCACACCAGGTCCGGCTCGACGCCCTCCTCGTGCTGGTAGGCGTAGAAGTCGCCGGTCCGGCCCAGCCCGGTCTGCACCTCGTCCGCGATGAGCAGCGCCTTGTGCCGGTGGAGCAACTCCTGGGCGGCGCGCAGATAGCCGGGCGGGGCCTCGTGCACGCCCTTGCCCTGGATGGGCTCGACGATCAGGGCGGCGACGTCGCCCCGCTTCAGTTCCCGGGCCAGGGCGTCGAGGTCGCCGAGCGGCACGGCCGTGTCGGGCAGCAGCGGGGCGAAGCCGTCGCGGAAGCCCGACTCGCCGTTCACGGACAGCGAGCCGGTGGTCAGTCCGTGGAAGGCGTGCGTGCAGTACAGGATCCGCGGCCGGCCGGTGACGTACCGGGCGAACTTCAGCGCCGTCTCGACGGCCTCGGTGCCGCTGTTGCCGAAGAACACCCGGTCCAGGTGCGGGCTGTGCGCCAGCAGCCGCTCGGCCAGCAGGCCGGGCAGCGGCTGGCAGTCGAAGCGGGTGAGGTCGGCGAGCTGGGCGTCGAGGACGTCGTGCAGCGCCTTGCGGACCACGGGGTGGTGGCGGCCCAGGCCCATCACCCCGAAGCCGGCGAGCATGTCCAGGTAGTCGTTGCCGTCCGCGTCCCAGAAGTAGGCGCCCTCGGCCCGCTCGTAGACCTTGTCGAAGCCGATCGTGTGCAGCATGCGCGGGAGCTGGTGGTTGAGGTACCGGGCGTGCAGCTCATAGCGCTCGGCTCCGCGCTCGGCCAGCAGCGCGCCGAGGTCGAAGTCCTCGTCGGGCCCCGACTCCGGCGGCTGGGACGCGGATTCCGCGGTTGTCATGGCTGAGTCTCCTTGGACAGCTCTTCCGTCACAGCCGTCTCCCCGGACAGCTTCGCGTGGAGGTCGGTCTCTTTGGACAGTTCCTCCTTGACGGCCAGGCTCGCGCTGATCCGCCCGGCGATCTCGATCGGCGTGAGGCCGATGTCGGCCAGCACCTCACCGCGCTTGGCGTGCGCGAGGAACTGCTCCGGGATGCCGAACCGCCGTACGGGCACGTCCACTTCGGCGTCGCTCAGCGCGAGCGCCACCGCCGCGCCGACCCCGGAGGCGCGGCTGTTGTCCTCGACGACCGCGACCAGCCGGTGCGTGGCGGCGAGGCCGGGCAGCGCCGGGTCGACGGGCTTGACCCAGCGGGGGTCGACGACGGTGCAGCCGATGCCGCGTGCTTCGAGCAGCTCGGCGGCCTGCAGGCAGACCGGCGCCATCACGCCGACGGCGACCAGCAGGACATCCGAAGGATCCGAAGAGTGCAGTACGTCGATGCCGCCCACCCGATCGATGGCCGGGACGCACGGTCCCACCGACTCCTTGGGGAAGCGCACGAGCGTCGGCGCGTCGTCGACGGCGACCGCCTCGCGCAGCTGGGCCCGCAGCTGGTCGGCGTCGCGTGGCGCGGCGATCCGCAGCCCGGGCACGACCTGGAGGATCGACATGTCCCACATGCCGTTGTGGGAGGGCCCGTCGACGCCGGTCACGCCCGCCCGGTCCAGGACGAAGGTCACCCCGCAGCGGTGCAGCGCCACGTCCATCAGGAGCTGGTCGAAGGCGCGGTTGAGGAAGGTGGCGTAGACGGCGACGACGGGGTGCAGTCCGCCGGTCGCGAGGCCGGCCGCGGAAACGGCCGCGTGCTGTTCGGCGATGCCGACGTCCCACACCCGGTCCGGGAACCGCTGGGCGAACTCGGCGAGGCCCACCGGGTGCAGCATGGCCGCCGTGATCGCCACGACGTCCTCCCGCTCCTCGCCGATCCTGACGATCTCGTCGCCGAACACCGAGGTCCAGGACGGCCCGTTGGAGGGCGCCAGCGGCTCGCAGGTGAGCGGGTCCATCACACCGACGGTGTGGAAGTGGTCCTCCTCGTGTGCGAGGGCGGGTTCATAGCCGCGGCCCTTCACGGTGAGGCAGTGCACCAGCACCGGCCCGTGGAAGCGTTTGGCGCGCCGCAGCGCCGACTCGACGGCCTTGATGTCGTGTCCGTCGATGGGGCCGACGTACTTCAGGCCGAGGTCCTCGAACATCCCCTGCGGCGCGAAGGCGTCCTTGAAGCCCTTCTTCGCGCCGTGCAGCGCCTCGTAGACCGTGCCTCCCACGACCGGGGTGCGCAGGAGTACGTCCTTGCCCCAGGCGAGGACCTTCTCGTACGAGTCAGTGGTGCGCAGCGTCGCGAGATGGTTGGCCAGCCCCCCGATGGTCGGCGCGTACGAGCGCTCGTTGTCGTTGACGACGATGATCAGCGGCCGGTCCTTGGCGGCCGCGATGTTGTTCAGCGCCTCCCAGGCCATGCCGCCGGTGAGCGCGCCGTCGCCGATCACCGCGACGACATGCCCCTTCTCGCCCTGCACCTGGCGGGCCTTGGCGAGTCCGTCGGCCCAGCCGAGCGCGGTGGAGGCGTGGCTGTTCTCGATGATGTCGTGCTCGGACTCCTCGCGCGACGGATAGCCCGACAGGCCGCCTTTGCCGCGCAGCTTGGAGAAGTCCTGACGCCCTGTCAGCAGCTTGTGTACGTAGCTCTGGTGTCCGGTGTCCCACAGGATGCGGTCGACCGGTGACTCGAAGACCCGGTGGAGCGCGACGGAGAGTTCCACCACCCCCAGATTGGGCCCGAGGTGGCCGCCGGTCCTGGCGACCGCCTGCACCAGGAACTCCCTGATTTCGTCGGACAGTTCGCGCAGTTGCGCCTCGGACAGCGCCTTCAGGTCGCGTGGTCCCCGGACGTTCTCCAGAATCGTCACGCTCGGCCCCCTCTCGGTCCGTGCCTTCCCTCAACTCACCGTCACTGCCGGTTTCCCCGTGCCGGTGGGGGCACCCGCTGCGGCCCCGTCCTGCTCCATCTGCTCGGCCAGCTTCATGGCCTCCTCGATGAGCGTCTCGACGATCTTGGACTCGGGGACGGTCTTGATGACCTCGCCCTTGACGAAGATCTGCCCCTTGCCGTTGCCGGAGGCCACGCCGAGGTCGGCCTCGCGGGCCTCGCCGGGGCCGTTCACCACACACCCCATGACCGCGACGCGCAAGGGCACTTCCATGCCCGTGAGGCCGGCGGTGACCTCCTCCGCCAGCTTGTACACGTCGACCTGGGCGCGCCCGCAGGACGGACAGGAGACGATCTCCAGACCGCGCTCCCTGAGGTTCAGCGACTCCAGGATCTGGATGCCGACCTTGACCTCCTCGGCGGGCGGGGCGGACAGGGACACCCGGATCGTGTCGCCGATGCCCTGCGACAGCAGTGCGCCGAAGGCGACCGCCGACTTGATCGTGCCCTGGAAGGCGGGGCCCGCCTCCGTGACGCCGAGGTGGAGCGGGTAGTCGCACTGGGCGGCGAGCTGCCGGTACGCCTCGATCATCACCACCGGGTCGTTGTGCTTCACCGAGATCTTGATGTCCCGGAAGTCGTGCTCCTCGAACAGCGAGGCCTCCCACAGCGCCGACTCCACCAGCGCCTCCGGCGTCGCCTTGCCGTACTTCTGCAGCAGCCGCCTGTCGAGCGAGCCCGCGTTCACACCGATACGGATCGGCGTGCCGTGGTCCTTCGCGGCCCGCGCGATCTCCTTGACCTTGTCGTCGAACTGCTTGATGTTGCCGGGGTTGACCCGGACCGCGGCGCAGCCGGCCTCGATCGCGGCGAACACGTACTTCGGCTGGAAGTGGATGTCGGCGATCACCGGGATCTGCGACTTGCGGGCGATGGTCGCGAGCGCGTCGGCGTCGTCCTGGGTGGGACAGGCGACGCGGACGATCTGGCAGCCGGACGCCGTCAGCTCGGCGATCTGCTGGAGGGTCGCGCCGACGTCCGACGTACGGGTCGTGGTCATCGACTGCACCGACACCGGCGCGTCTCCGCCCACCGCCACGGATCCGACCTGGATCTGCCGGCTCTTCCGGCGCTCGGCGATCGGCCGGACCGGTACCTCGGGGACGCCCAGGGGGATGGCGGTCATGGCGTCACTCCCGGTTTCCGGAGACCGTCTCGCGCATGGCGCGCAGGGACTCCTTCAGGGAACCCATGGTGGCGAGGATGGCGGTGGGCTCGTAGCCGCAGTGCGCCATGCAGTTGGCGCAGCGCGGGTCCTTGCCGCGGCCGTACTTGTCCCAGTCGGTCTCCTCGATCAGTTCGCGGTACGTCGGCACGTAGCCGTCGCTCATCAGGTAGCAGGGGCGCTGCCAGCCGAACAGCGAGTAGTTCGGGATCGCCCATGCGGTGCAGGGGAAGTCGACCTTGCCCTCGAGAAAGTCGAGGAACAGCGGGGAGTGGTTGAGCCGCCAGCGGCGCCGGTTGCCGCCCGCGAAGGCCTTCTTGAACAGCTCTCGGGTCTGCTCCACACCCAGGAAGTGCTCCTGGTCGGGGGCCTTCTCGTAGGCGTAGGCGGGCGAGATCATCATCTCGTCGACCTCGAGGTCGTCGTTGAGGAAGTTGAGCACCTCGACGACGGTCTGCGAGGTGTCGGTGTTGAAGAAGGTCGAGTTGGTGGTGACCCGGAAGCCGCGCCGCTTGGCCTCCTTGATGGCCGCCACGGCCTCGTCGAACACACCCTCCTTCGCGACCGACTCGTCGTGCCGCTCACGCAGGCCGTCGATGTGCACGGCGAAGGCGAAGTACGGCGAGGGCCTGAACTTGTCCATCTTCTTGCGCAGCAGCATGGCGTTGGTGCACAGGAAGACGTACTTCCGCCTGGCCACCAGCTGGCGCACGATCTCGTCGATCTGGGGGTGCATCAGCGGCTCACCGCCGGCGATCGACACCATCGGCGCCCCGGACTCCAGCACCGCTCCCACGGCCTGCGCGACCGGCATGCGCTGCTTGAGCACCCCGGCGGGGTGCTGGATCTTGCCGCAGCCCTCGCACTTGAGGTTGCAGGCGAAGAGCGGTTCGAGCTCGACGATGAGCGGGAACTTGTCGCGCCTGCGGAGCTTCTGTTCAGCCAAGTAAGTAGCGACCTTGATGGACTGACGCAGCGGCATGGCCATCGGGCTCACCTCCTGGGGAGCAACACATTACGGTGCCATTCAAAGAATGCGGGAAGAATGGAACGAAGGACGCGGAAAGCAGATATTCCACCGCGCACCGTGCCGATCCGGACGAGCTCATGTTCTGGAGCGTCCACGACCACCCGGACGGCCGCAACCGGACGCGCACCCACGCGCCCCGCGCTCAGAAGCGTTGCCGCCGACTCCATGTCGACCGCGATTGCGCCGGTGGCGAGCAGGTCGGCACGTTCCTGACCACGGACGACGTGGTCGGAGCCGGTGACCGGCCCGGTGTGGACGGTGCGGCCGGGCACGGCACGGATGAGTTCCTTGACAAGCAGTTCGGTGCCCACGCACGGCGTGCTGCCGTGCGGGTGCCGGGTCTCCTCGGCGACGACCAGGTCGCCGGGATGCATACCGGGGGCCAGCCCCGCGCAGAAGCCGGTGGCGAGCACGGAGGCCTCGGCGAGGGCCGGGTCGGCCAGCGCCCGGGTGACGGAGCGCTCGGCCGACCGGGGCCCCATGCCGGTGCGCAGCACGGTGACCGGCCCGTCGGCACCGCCGTGGTCACCCAGGCGCAGGGCCAGGCGCTCGATGCCGAGCGCACAGGCGATCAGCAGCGGTGCCGAGGCGGGCGGCGTGCTCATCAGCTCCCCTTGGCCGATGCGAAGGGCTCTCCGTTCACGAACCGGCCGAGGGCGGTGAGCGGGAAGACCTGCCGGTAGAGGTGGTAGTTGATGGAGAAGTCCCAGGGGAAGCCGGTGCCGGTGAAGTACGGCTCGTCCCAGGAGCCGTCCTCCCGCTGGGTCGCGGCGAGCCAGGCGACACCGCGTTCGACGGCCTTGGAGTCCTGCTCGCCGGCCGCCAGCAGGGCCATCAGCGCCCAGGCCGTCTGCGAGGCGGTGGAGGCGCCGCGGCCGCTCCATCGCTCGACGTCCTGGTAGGAGCGCAGGTCCTCGCCCCAGCCGCCGTCGTCGTTCTGCACGCTCTCCAGCCAGGCCACCGCCCCGCGGATCGCCGGGTGCAAACCGGGGATGCCCGCCGCGACGAGTGCGGGCACCACCGACCCGGTGCCGTAGACGTAGTTGACGCCCCAGCGACCGAACCAGGAGCCGTCCGGCTCCTGTTGGGCCAGCAGCCACCGGACGCCGCGCCGGGTGCGCGGGTCGTGCGCCAGGCCCTCGGCCGCGAGCATCTCCACGACGTGCGCGGTGACGTCCGCGGACGGCGGGTCGATGACCTCGCCGAAGTCGCAGAACGGCAGCCGGTTGGGGAACGGGCTGGTGTTGTCGACGTCGAAGGCGCCCCACGCGCCGTTCTTCGACTGCATGCCGAGGTTCCAGCGCACCCCGCGCCCGATCGCCTTCTCCACCCGCTCCGGGTCGTGGTGCCTGACCCGGCGCAGTGCGAGGACGACCTCGGCGGTGTCGTCGATGTCGGGGTAGTTGTCGTTGTGGAACTCGAACGCCCAGCCGCCCGGCGGCAGCCCGGGCCGGCGCACCGACCAGTCGCCGGGCCGGACGATCTGCTCGCCCAGCATCCAGTCCGCGGCCTTGACGAGCTGCGGGTGATCGGCGGGCACACCGGCGTCGACGAGCGCGATGGTCGCCAGGCAGGTGTCCCACACCGGCGACTGGCAGGCCTCGATCATCCGGGCGCCGTCCTCGCGCCAGACGGCGTACCGGTCCAGGGACTCCAAACCGGCCCGCATCACGGGGTGCTGGAGGTCGTAGCCGAGCAAATGCAGGGCGATGAGCGAGTACACGGCCGGCGGCTGGATGCCGCCCCAGCAACCGTCGTTCTCCTGCCGCTCGATGATCCAGCACGCCGCGGTGTTCATGGCGGCTCTGCGCAGCTTCCTCGGCACCACCTTGCGCAGGGCGTGCAGGCCCTTGTCGAGCCGCTGGAAGGCCCCGTCCCAACTCGCTGCGGGGGCAAGTGGTTTCACCGGATTCGGGTTACCCGGATCGGTGTGCAGCTCGTCCAGCGGGAAAGGCGCGGGCCTGACCGGCCGCTTCGCGGAGACGATGGTCAGCGGGACGATGGTCTGCCGGGCCCAGCAGCCGAAGTCGTAGATGTTGAGCGGCACCCACGTCGGGAAGTAGATGAGTTCCGGCGGGAGTTCGGGCAGGTCCTCCCACTTCCACCAGCCGAACAGGGCGAGCCAGATCCGGGTGAAGACACGGGAGGCGGCGACGCCGCCCTGGGCCCGGATCCACTCCGACGCCTTCGCCATGTGCGGCGCGTCGGGCGCGTCGCCGGCCAGGCGCAGGGCGACGTACGCCTCGATGGTGGTGGAGAGTTCGCCCGGTCCGCCGTGAAAGGTGGCCCAGGTGCCGTCCTCGCGCTGCTCGCCGCGGATGAACAGGGCGGCGGCGCGGGTGGTGGACTCGTCGCGGATGCCCAGGAACTGACGCAGCAGCAGGTCCTCGGCGTCCATGGTGACGTTCGTCTCGAGGTCGCCCTTCCACCATCCCTCGGCGTCCTGCCGGGACAGCAGGAAGTCGGTGGCGCGCCGGACGGCGTGGACGGCGGCTTCTCGGCCCCCGGCCGCCTCGGGGGTGGTGCTGTCGGTTTCGCTGGCCGCGGCAGCGCGGGGCGGCTGGGCCCCGGTGCTTCCGTCGGTCGTCGCTGTCATGGCTTCCCCTTCGTGCAGTCACTTCCGGTGGTGCGTCTGCTGTGGGTCCGCCGTCGGCCGGTGCACACGAATCCGCGGCACCGGCCGGCGACTACGCGAGAGCTATTCGGCCGATAGTGATCATCTCTTTCGTACGACGACGAAGTCGGCGAGCGCCGTGAACTGCTGCCGCACCCGGTCGGGCATGTCGACGGCGTCGAGGGCTTCGATGGCGATGGTGTGCTGACGGCGCGCTTCCTCGGTGGTCCACTCGCGGCCGCCCGCCTCCTCGATGAGGGCGGCGCGGGCCGCGAACTCCTCCTCGGAGAAGTTCGCGAAGTCACTGCTCTTGGCGTCGGCGGCGAGGATCTCGCCGAGCCGCTCCGAGGCGGCGCCGCTCGCCGCGAGCGCGGCCACGACCGGCAGGGACTTCTTGCGCTGGCGCAGATCGCTCCAGGTCTGCTTGCCAGTGGCCTCCGGGTCGCCCCAGATGCCGAGCAGGTCGTCGACGGCCTGGAAGGCCAGGCCGAGGTGGTAGCCGTACTTCTCCAGGGAGTCGGCGGTGCGCTCGTCCGCACCGCCGAGCACCGCGCCGATGGAGCTGGCGCAGGCCAGCAGGGCACCGGTCTTGTTGCCCTCCATCTCCAGGCACTCCTCGACGCTGACGCGGTCGCGGTGCTCGTAGGAGATGTCCTGGGCCTGACCGTCGATCAGGGCGCGGCTCGCCGTGGTCAGCCGACGGGTGGCGCGGCCGGCCTCGACGGTGCCGAGTTCCAGGAGGATCTCGTTGGCCAGGGCGAACAGGGCGTCGCCGACCAGGATGGCCTGGGCGGGGCCGTGCACCTTCCAGACGGTGTCGCGGTGCCGGCGCTGTTCGTCGCCGTCCATCAGGTCGTCGTGCAGCAGCGAGAAGTTGTGGACCAGTTCGACGGCGACCGCTCCGGGAATGCCGACCTCCGGTGCGGCCCCGGTGACCTCGGCGGACAGCACCGCGAGGGCGGGGCGCACGGCCTTGCCGCCGTCGCCGTCGGCGGGGTTGCCCGCGGCGTCGATCCAGCCGAAGTGATAGGCGGCGACCGTGTCCATGGGAGGTGCCAGGCGGTCGACGGCCGCCCGCAGTACCGGTGTGGCCAGGGTCCGGCCGCGCTCCAGGAGCGCGGTCACGTCCACCGCGGTCTCTCGAGCGGCCTTCGAGGCCGGGGGCACAGTGGGCACAGTCTCTCCTCTTGTTGCGGTACCGGGGGTGCGGGGGCCTGCCGCGCGCTGATCCAGTGCTTGTTGCGGTACTGGCATCAGGCCGCCTCCTCGACGTCGAAGAGGTGGCGGGGGCGGGGCCGGCCCAGGGCGCTCAGCGCGGCGTCCGCCGCACCGATGCCGCTGCGGACCGCACTCTCCATGGTCGCGGGCCACCCGGTGGCGGTCCACGCTCCGGCCAGGTACAGGCCGTGTGCCTTGGTACGGGCGCCGGGCCGCAGCCGTCCGACGCCGGGGGCGGGAGCGAACGTCGCGGTGCGCTCCCTGGTCACGAAGAAGTCCCGCACCTCGGCACCGCGGGTACGGGGCAGCAGCCGTTCGAGTTCGGGCAGGTACCGCTCGCGCAGCGCGGCGACCGGGGCGTCGATCTCGTCCTGGGCCGCGGACTGCGACAGCGCGAGGTACTGCCCCTCCTCGAGCCCGGACGCCTCGGTGCGGTCGAAGACCCACTGCACCGGGGTGCCGAGCGCGGTCAGGAAGGGCGTGACGAGCACCTTGCGGTCGTAGACGACATGGATGTTGAGGATCGGCGCGGTGCCGATCCGCAGCAGCTGGTCGGGGGCGTCCAGGGCGCCGTCGGGCAGCAGGTCGTACGTCTCGCGCTGGGGTACGGCGAGCACGACCGCGTCCGTCTCGATGGTCTCGCCGGGAACCTGAACGATCCAACGCCCGTTCTCGGACTGGGAGTTCCGGGAGATGGAGGTGACGCGTGAGCGCAGTTCGGTACGGACGCCCGCGGAGTCGAGCGCCTTGCGGGCCAGCCGGTCGTGCAGTTCGCCCAGCGGGACGCGCGCCCAGCCGATGTCGGCCGCGCCCGGGTCGGACAGCAGACCGGTCTTGAACACCATCCCGGCGAGCCCCAGGGAGGCGTCGCCCGCGACCGCGTTGAGGGTGGCGACCCCGACCAGGTCCCACAGGGCCTCGACGGCACGCGCCGACTGACCGTGCGCGGTCAGCCAGCTGCCGAAGTCCTGTGCGTCCAGGGTCGGATCGGCGAGGTCGAGGCCCTTGAGCGCGAGCGCGGCCCGGCCGACCTTGGCACGCTCGGCGAGTGAGAGGTGCGGATACGTCGCCAGGCTGCGCCCCAGATGCAGGGGCACGGGCAGGGCGTCGCGCCGCAGCCTGCCGAGCCGCCGGCCCTCGGGCTTGGTGACGTCGAGGACGGGCACGTCGAGACGATCCTGCAGCGGAGCCAGTGCCGCGCCGTCGATACGGTCGAGGAACCAGCGGTAGGCGGTGCAGCAGCGCAGGTAGACGTGCTGTCCGTTGTCGACGGTCAGCTCGCCGCGCTGGAAGGAGAAGGCCAGCCCGCCGAGCCGGGGCCGTCCTTCGAGCAGGGTGACGCGCACTCCGGCGTCGGCGAGCGCGAGCGCGGCGGTGATACCGGCGAGCCCTCCGCCGACCACGACAGCGTCCCTGACGGACCCCGACCACGTGCCGTCGGTCATCGTGCACCCTCCCCCACGTACCGGCTGCGGCGCGAGAACCGGCCACGGCAGGTCGTTGCAGTCTGGGACGCGGCCCGGCAGCGGAGGGTTGCGTGCCGCATTTCGCCGGTGGCGTCACCCTGTCCCAGGTTGTCCATCAGGCCCGCCTCCTGACGGTCCGCCGGGTCACATGCCGGGTGTCCAGGCCGGACAGACCGCGCACGGCGACGTACGCCTTCTCGCGTCCGGGCAGCGAGACCCGGCCGCGCAGCACGGCCTCCGGTTCGCGCTCGATGCGGTCGAGCAGGCGGCGGTAGATGCCGGCCATCGCGGCGACACAGGCACCGCTGCGCCGGTCGAGCATGGGGAGGAGCTGGTAGCCCTCGGCGAAAAGAGCGCGGGCCCGTCGCACTTCGAAGTGCACGAGGCCCGCGAAGTCGGAGCCCTCCGGCGGTTTCGGCCCGCTGAACCCGGCCGAGCAGCCGAACTTGGCCAGGTCGTCGGCGGGCAGGTAGGTGCGTCCGCCCTCGGCGTCCTCGCGGATGTCCCGCAGGATGTTGGTGAGCTGCAGTGCGAGCCCGAGCGTGTCGGCGTACTCGGAGGCGCGCTCGGCGCCGCGCGCCCCCGGTTCCGTGCCGAACACGCCGAGCGAGAGCCGCCCGATGGCACCGGCCACGCAGCGGCAGTAGACCTTCAGGTCGTCCCAGGTCTCGTAGGTCTCGCCACGTACGTCCATCAGAACGCCGTCGATGAGCTCGTCCAGGCCGCCGAGCGGGATCGGGAACTGCTGGGCGGCATGAGCGAGGGCGACGCCGACCGGGTCGGTGTCGTCCTCGTCGACCGCCTCCTCGTGGATCCGGGTGAGCAGTGCCCGGGTGTCCTCGAGTCTGGCGATCTTCACGTCGTCGGTGAGCGCGCCGTCGCCGATGTCGTCGACGCGGCGGGAGAACGCGTACAGCGCCGACATGGCCCGGCGCTTGGGCGTCGGCAGCAGTCTGATGCCGTAGGCGAAGTTACGGGCCTGCTGTCCGGTGACGGCCTCGCAGTAGCTGTAGGCGGCGAGTACCGGTGCGGACACGTGTGGTTCCGACTCCACGGTCCGGATCACCCCTCTCCTCGCAGAGTCACGCCCACCTCACGCAGCAACTGGAGCTTGCCGGGCTTGGGCGGGCCGGGAAGTACGTCGTATTCGGCGGCGGCGATCGCACGGATTGCCGCCCTTCCCCCCGCCACGAACCCCGCAAGCAGCAGCCTCAACCTGCCGTGCACGCTACCCACGAGGGGGGCGCCTCCATCCAGGAGAACGCGGGCGCGTTGCGCTTCGTACGCAACCAGTGCGCGCACCGACGCGCCCGCCGTGGGCGTGGCGAGATCCGCCTCCTGGACGTGAAAGCGCTTCATGTCCTCGGCGGGCAGATAGATGCGGTCACGGCCGAGGTCCTCGGCCACGTCCTGAAGGTGCTCGACGATCTGCAGGGCCGTGCAGATCGCGTCGGAGCGGCGGATCCGCTCGGGGGTGGAGGTGCCGGTCACGGCGAGGACGAGCCGGCCCACGGGGTTGGCGGACAGCTCGCAGTAGGCGAGCAGGTCGTCGTAGGTCTCGTACCGCTTGACCAGTTGGTCCTGGCGGTTGGCGGCGATCAGACCGAGGAACGGCTCGGGCGTGAGGGAGCACCGGCGGACGGTCGGCTGGAGACGGCGCAGCAGGGGGTGGCGCGGCGTGGAGTCGAAGACACGGCGCAGGTCGGCCTCGAAGGCGTCGAGGAGCGCCAACCGGTCCCCGGCCTCGTCGGCCGACACGCCGAGCAGCCGGGCGTCGGCGCCGCCGGGGGCCAGGTCGCCGTCGCCGATGTCGTCGACGAGGCGGGCGAAGCCGTACACGGCCATCAGGTCGGTGCGCCAGGCTCTGGGCAGGAAGAAAGGGGCCACGGGGAAGTTCTCGGCCGTGGCCTTGTCCAGCGTCGCGCGCTCCGGATCGGCCGTGCGCGCCGTGTCGGTTCCCGTCACCGTTTGCTGCCCGGGGCGGGGACGGCACATGCTGCGCGGAGCTGGGGAGTTTCCGTAGCCATTGCCGTCACATCTCCCGTTCTACACCGCCGACCCAATACGCACTATTTCGGACACGCCGCCCGGGTTTCGCGCGGCC
Source organism: Streptomyces flavusporus (assembly GCF_046267975.1). Taxonomy (NCBI): domain Bacteria; kingdom Bacillati; phylum Actinomycetota; class Actinomycetes; order Kitasatosporales; family Streptomycetaceae; genus Streptomyces; species Streptomyces flavusporus. The sequence continues at coordinate 1,325,083 of NZ_CP176503.1, forward strand.
GCCCGGTGGTAGGTGTCGCGCATTATCGCCCTACTTGCCGTGATTCGGCACCGGTACAGCTTACGTTGTACAACGCGCCGTGGAGCGTGGGGGTGTCCGGCGCATCACAACAACACACCGATTGACCTCAAGATTCCTACGGCAAGCCGGAGTTGACGTTTCCTTTGCCGGTGGCTCAAGGCCCCTTTGCACACGACGCAGGGCCCCGCCGGAACAGTTCCGGTGAGGCCCCGGACGACCGGGCTACTTGCCGGTGAACTTCTCGTACTCCTTGATGACCTCGTCGGTCGGGCCGTCCATGCGCAGCTCACCGCGTTCCAGCCACAGGACACGGTTGCAGGTGTCGCGGATCGACTTGTTGTTGTGACTGACCAGAAACACCGTGCCGGCCTGCTTGCGCAGCTCCCGGATGCGTTCCTCGGAGCGCTTCTGGAACTTGCGGTCGCCGGTGGCGAGGGCCTCGTCGATCATGAGGACGTCGTGGTCCTTGGCCGCGGCGATGGAGAAGCGCAGGCGGGCGGCCATGCCGGAGGAGTAGGTGCGCATCGGGAGGGTGATGAAGTCGCCCTTCTCGTTGATGCCGGAGAAGTCGACGATCTCCTGGTAGCGCTCCTTGATCTGTTCCCGGGACATGCCCATGGCGAGCCCGCCCAGTATCACGTTCCGCTCGCCCGTCAGGTCGTTCATCAGGGCCGCGTTCACACCGAGCAGCGAGGGCTGGCCGTCGGTGTAGACCTTGCCGCTCTCGGCGGGCAGCAGACCGGCGATGGCGCGCAGCAGGGTCGACTTGCCGGAGCCGTTGGAGCCGATCAGACCGATGGCCTCGCCGCGGTAGGCGACGAAGGAGACACCCCGCACGGCGTGCACCTTGCGCACGCCGCGCTCCTCGCCGCGCTTCAGAATGCGGCTGAGCGCTGCGGTGGCACTGCCCTTGCCGGTCTTGGCGCCGTTGACGCGGTAGACGATGTGCAGGTCGTCCGCGATGACGGTGGGGATGCGGTCCTCGGGGGTGCGCTCAGCCACGTCCGTACCTCTCCTCCGCCTTCCAGAAGTACACGAAGCCGCCGACGGCGAAGAGGAGGGCCCAGCCGCCCGCGACCGCCCACACGTGCTCGGGGAGCCACTCGGAGCCGTAGCCGTCGATCAGGGCGAAGCGGACCAGGTCCATGTAGATGGCCGCCGGGTTCCACTGCAGGGTGTCGGCGATCCACTGCGGCTTGTCGGCGAGCATGATCGGGATGGAGTACATGACACCGGACGCGTACATCCAGGTACGCATCACGAACGGCATCAGCTGCGCCAGGTCGGGCGTCTTGGCGCCGGCCCGGGCCATGATCAGCGCGAGGCCGGTGTTGAAGCAGAACTGCAGGGCCAGCGCCGGAACGATCAGCACCCAGGACAGGTCCGGGTAGCTGCCGAAGGCGACGGTCACCGCGAACAGCACGATCATCGAGAAGAGCAGCTGCTGGAGCTGCTGGAGCGCGAAGGACACCGGCAGCGAGGCCCGCGGGAAGTGCAGGGCGCGGACCAGCCCCAGGTTGCCGGAGATCGCGCGGACACCCGCCATCACCGAGCTCTGCGTGAAGGTGAACACGAACACGCCGGTGACCAGGAACGGAATGTAGACCTCGCGTTCCATCCCGCGGTCGGCCTCCAGGATCACCCCGAAGATGAAGAAGTACACGGCCGCGTTCAGCAGCGGCGTGACCACCTGCCACAGCTGGCCGAGCTTGGCCTGGCTGTACTGGGCGGTCAGCTTCGCCCGCGAGAAGGCGAGGATGAAGTGACGCCGGTCCCAGAGCTGGCGGACGTACTCGACGAGGGAGGGCCGGGCGCCGCTCACGGACAGGCCGTACTTCGCCGCGAGCTCCGCCGCGGTCAGTCCCTCGTCGGGTGACGTAGGCGCGGTCACCGCGACTGAGCGGTCGTGGGTTGTCTCACTCACTGGTGGAAACTTTCGTCTTCGAGATGCGCGGCCGGTGCTGGCCGGCCACGGGCCGGGAGCCGAGCGTTACGCCCCGAATGTTCTCAGGGACGAGCTTGTCAGATGACAGGAGGTCGGCCCAGCCGGGTCAGCCGCCACACCGTACGCCACTTCATGGGCCTGCGGGGGCCGCACGGGCTGCGCCAGCCCTCCCGGAACCCGCCGAACCACGCTCGCAGGGCCGGCCGCGAGGGGCGGCGCAGCAGGGTGAGCAGCAGCCAGATGCCCAGGTAGACCGGCACCAGGGGGGCGGGCAGGTTGCGGCGGGCGAGCCAGACGCGGTTGCGGGCGACCATGCGGTGGTAGACCGCGTGCCGCGAGGGCGCGGTCGTCGGGTGGTACAACACCATGTCGGACCGGTAGTCGATCATCCAGCCCGCGTCGAGGGCCCGCCATGCCAGGTCGGTTTCCTCGTGTGCGTAGAAGAATGCGTCCGGGAGGCCGCCGACTTCGGCGAAGACCTGGGTACGGACGGCGTTGGCGCCGCCGAGGAAGGTGGTGACCCGGGAGGAGCGCATCGGGTCGGAGGCGCGCAGCCGGGGGACGTGGCGGCGCTGGGTGACGCCGGTGTCCGGGTCGGCGATGCGGAAGCTGACGATCCCGAGTTTGGGGTCGGCCGCGAAGGCCTGGCGGCACAGCTCGGCGGTGTCGGTGCGGGCGAGCAGGCCGTCGTCGTCGAGGAACAGCAGTATGTCGACGTCACGGCCGCTGGGGCCGAAGGCCTCGATACCGATGTTGCGGCCGCCGGGGATGCCGAGGTTCTCGGGCAGCTCGATCGTGCGGACACCGTCGGGGACCTCGGGCACGGGTGAGCCGTTGCCGACGACGACCACGGGTATCGGGTCGCCGTCCTGCTTGGCGACCGAGTCGAGCAGGGCGCGCAGTTCCTCGGGGCGGTTGCCCATGGTGATGATGACCGCCCCGACCTTCATGCCGCTCACTTCAGCCTGCTCGAGGCGAGGATGGACACGAGGTGCAACACGGTCTGCAGCAGCGCGATGCCGGCCAGCACCGCGACGCCGAGCCGGGAGAAGAACAGGTCGCCGCGGACCTGGTCGACAATCGCCAGGACCAGGATCAGCAGGGACGCCTCGATGCCGAGGATCAGTCGGTGGAACTTGAGCGCGGCGGCGGCCTTGCGGGCCAGCGCCATACCGGAGGAGCGCATCTCGGCGGCGGCCTCCTTGACCGGCGGCAGGCCGCCCTGGTGGCGGGCGACACCGACGAGGTCGGTCTCGGCCTTGATCAGGATGGCGCCGAGGGCGGCGAGGGTGCCGAGGAAGGCCCACAGCCAGTCGATACGGCCGCTGCCCCACAGGTCGGCGGCGCGCAGGCCGAAGCCGACGAGGACCGCGGCATCGGTGAGGTAGGCGCCGACGCGGTCCAGATAGACACCGCCCAGCGAGTACTGCTTCTTCCAGCGCGCGATCTCGCCGTCGACGCAGTCCAGCAACAGGTAGAGCTGGACCATGACCACGCCGAGCACCGCCCCCGGGATCCCCGGCACCAGGAGTGCCGGGGCCGCGAGGACACCGCAGACGGTCATCAGGTACGTGAGCTGGTTGGGCGTGACCCTGGTGTTCACCAGGTAGCGGTCGACCCGCAGGGACACCTCGCGCATGTAGAGGCGTCCCATCCAGTGCTCACCGCTGCGCCGGTCCTTCACCCCCGCGGGGTGAACGACGGGGCGGAGTTCAGCTACCGATGGCCTTGACATAGTCGGCGTAGATGTCCTTGATCTGGTCGGTTGTCAGGTCGAGGTGTTCGAGGATCGTGTAGCGGCCGGGCCGGGTCTGCGGAGCGAACTCCACGACGCGGACGAACTCGTCGTCCGTGAAGCCGATCTCCTCCGGCAGCACCGGAAGTCCGTGCCGACGCAGCACCTCGGCCATGTAGGCCGACTCCTCGTGGGCTCCGCGCAGGTACATCGCGAAGGCCGCGCCAAGACCGCACTGCTCACCATGGGAGGCGGCGCGCCTCGGGAACAGCAGGTCGAAGGCGTGGTGGATCTCGTGGCAGGAGCCGGAGGCGGGGCGGGAGTCACCGGAGATCGACATCGAGATGCCGCTGAGGACCAGCGCCTCGGCGAGCACCTGGAGGAAGTCGTTGTCGCCGATACCGCCGGGGTGCCTGAGGACCGCCTCGCCGGCCTGGCGGGCCATGGCCGCGGCGAGACCGTCGATCTTCTCGCCGTTGACGCGGTTGGACAGCTCCCAGTCGGCGACCGCGTTGATGTTGGAGATCGCGTCGCCGATACCGGCCCGAACGAAACGGGCCGGGGCCTCGCGGATCACGTCCAGGTCGATGACGACCGCGATCGGGTTCGGCACACCGTACGAGCCGCGGCCCGCGTCGTTGTCGAGGGTGGCGACCGGCGAACACAGGCCGTCGTGCGCAAGGTTGGTGGCGACGGCGACCAGCGGAAGGCCGACGCGTGCCGCCGCGAACTTGGCACAGTCGATGATCTTGCCGCCGCCGAGCCCGACGACCGCGTCGAAGTGGCCGGCCTTGATGTCGGCGGCCAGCCGGACGGCGTCGTCGAGGGTGCCGCCGCCGACCTCGTACCAGGTGGCGCCGGGCAGCTGCGGGGCGACCCGGGCGCGCAGCCGGGCGCCGGAGCCACCGCTGACGGCGACGGCGAGCTTGCCCGAGTGCGAGATGCGTTCGTCGGCGAGTACACCGGCCAGGTCGTCGAGGGCACCCGGGCGGATGTCCACGACGACCGGCGAGGGTATGAGCCGGGTCAGTACTGGCACGCGATCTCCCGTCCCCGGGCGAGATCGTCGTGGTTGTCGATCTCGACCCACGGCACGTCGCCGATCGGGGCCACGTCGATCCGGAAGCCGCGGCTCACGAGCTCCTGGTAGCCGTGCTCGTAGAACTGCTGCGGGTCGTTCTCCCACACCGTGCGCAGGGCGTCGGCCAGTTCGGGCGCGGCATCGCCCTCGATGAGGGTGACGCCGATGTACTCGCCGGTGGCCTCGGCCGGGTCCATCAGCTTGGTGATCTTCTGGACGCCCTTGGCGGGGTCGACGACGACCTTCATCTCCTCGTCGGCCAGCGACTTCACGGTGTCGAGGGCGAGGATGATCTTCTTGCCGTCGCCGCGGGCGGCGAGCAGCGTCTTCTCGACGGAGACCGGGTGGACGGTGTCGCCGTTGGCGAGGATCACGCCGTCCTTGAGGGCGTCACGGCCGCACCACAGGGAGTAGGCGTTGTTCCACTCCTCGGCCTTGTCGTTGTCGATGAGGGTGAGCCGCAGACCGTACTTCTGCTCCAGGGCCGCCTTGCGCTCGTAGACGGCCTCCTTGCGGTAGCCGACGATGATCGCGGCCTCGGTCAGGCCGATCTCGGCGAAGTTGCCGAGGGTCAGGTCGAGAACTGTGATTCCGTCGGTCCCGTCCTCGGTGCCCGCGGGCCCCACCGGCACCAGTGCCTTGGGCAGGGTGTCGGTGTAGGGGCGCAGACGCCGGCCGGCGCCGGCTGCCAGCACGAGGCCGATCATGCGGGTTCTCCTTCGTCGTGTACGGCGGGAGCCCCTGCGGACACCCAGAAGCGGGTGCTCTCGACGAGCACCACCAGGGCTACGGCCACGGCGAGGACCGTGAGCGCGACCTTGAACTGCGCGGCGGTCAGCAACACGGCAAGCACGGTGACCACCAGCGTCCGGCCCTCATGCCCCCCGATCGCCCGCACCAGCCAGTGCGGGGGCGCACCCGCGTTGCCGCGGATGCGGTAGACCGTGTCGTAGTGATGGTAGGCAACGGCCGCAACCAGCCCGAAAGCAGCGGGAAGCGCTCCGTTCACCTCGGATTCAGCCGCCAGGATGAGGACGGTGCCGTACTCGGCGGCCCGGAAGAAGGGCGGAACCAGCCAGTCCAGGGCGCCCTTGAGGGGGCGTGCGACGGCGACGGCGGACAGGGCGGCGTACGCGATCGCGCACAGCAGGGTCTGCCATGCGGCGCCCCAAACTGCGGCGGAGATCACTACGAGGAGACCGCCGACGGCAGCGCTGAGAGGCGCCGGGAAACGTGGGGCGGTGCGCTTCAGCAGTTCCACGAGCGGACCGCTGTCCGCGAGGTCGGCCAGCGCCTGCGCCGCGCGGTCGGTGCGCCGGGCCTTGCGGGTCAGCGACCGCAGGACGCGGCCCGCCGTGGTGTACGTGGCCGCGAAGGCACAGCCGATCAGCAGCACGTAGAAAGTGATGCGGGGGGTGGTGGCCGCCGTCAGCACGGCGATCAGGGCCCAGCGCTCGCCGATCGGCAGGACGATCATCCGGCGCAGCCACACCGTCCAGCCGACGCTGTCCAGCTTGTCGGAGAGGGCGGCGGTGGGGCTGGTGTTGGCCGTGGCGTCGTGGTTGGCCTCGTTGAAGGAGAAGTCGACGACGTGCCGGCAGGTCTGCAGGACCATCGCGCCGAGTGCGAGGGCCCACACGTCGTCGCCGCCACGGGCCGCGCCGAGCGCGAGGCCCGCGTAGTAGGCGTACTCCTTGGCCCGGTCGAAGGTCGCGTCCAGCCAGGCGCCGAGGGTGGAGTACTGGAGCGAGTAGCGGGCGAGCTGGCCGTCGGTGCAGTCCAGCACGAAGGAGGCGATCAGCAGGACGCCGGCCGCGATGAAGCCGCCCCGGGTGCCGGTGGCGGCGCAGCCCGCCGCGATCAGGGCGGTGACGAGGGAGGCGGTGGTGACCTGGTTGGGGGTGAGGCCGCGGCGGGCGCACCAGCGGGCGATGTAGCGGGAGTAAGGGCTGATGAAGAAGGTGGTGAAGAAGCCGTCGCGGGCCTTCACGGCCGACTTCAGGCGTACGGCCTCGTCGTCGACGGCGGCGACGGCCTGCCGTGCCTCGTTGCGGGCCTGCGGGTCCGCGGGGACCGCGGCGACCAGACTGCCGAGCTCGGGACGGTGCACGTCGGCGTCGAGGGCGGTGACGATACGGTCGGCGAGGCCGCCGACGAGGGTCGTCCCGGCGCCGGCCGAGTTCTCGCGGGCCAGCGCGCGGGTCAGTGCCCGGCGGCCGGCCGGCTGGGCCGTCACGGCGCCCGGGATCGCGGCGAGCGGGAAGCGGGGGTCGGTGAGGCCGAGGCGCAGGGCGTGCAGGTGGCCGACGAAACCCGCGTCGACCACGGCAACCCGTTCGTCGGCCGGCACCTGGGCGAGGAGGGTCTCGGCGGCGGCCGGGTCGGCGGCGGTACGCACCTCGAAGCCGAGGGACCGCAGATCGTCCTCGATCGACGATCCGGGGACCGGCTGGCCGGTGAGGATGGCGGTCGACAACCGAACTCACTCCCTGGGTGCCGACGCATCCACGTCGGCCGTGTGCATGGTGGAGGCGCCCCCGGGCCGCGTGATCGGCTGCGCCAGGCGGGCGACATGTCGGCAGAGGCTATCGGATGATGACAAGCCTGTGTTCACCGGCCGTTCATGGCCCGGTCGACACGGTCTGCTGGGACCTCCGCGTCGATCATCATCAGGGATGCCGGGCCCGCCGCACAAAATCGCGGTCCCAGAACGGGCATTCACGGCATCCGGCACCCCGGCGGGGGCCGACGGCCCTTTCGGCCGGGCTTAGGGTGGGCTGCCATGACATGGCTGATCACCGGCGGTGCCGGATACATCGGGGCACACGTGGCATGGGCCATGGCCGGGGCCGGGGAGCGCGTGGTCGCGCTGGACGACCTGTCGGCCGGGGTTCCGGCGCGGCTCCCGGCGGACGTCCCACTGGTTCGCGGGTCGTCGCTGGACGGGGCGCTGCTGAAGCGGATCCTCGCCGAGCACGCGGTGACGGGTGTGGTGCATCTCGCCGCGCGCAAGCAGGTCGCCGAGTCCGTGGCGCAGCCGACGCGGTACTACCGGGAGAACGTGGGCGGACTCGCGACACTGCTCGACGCGGTCGCCGAAGCCGGAATCGAACGGTTCCTGTTCTCCTCGTCGGCGGCCGTCTACGGCAATCCGGATGTGGAACTCATCACGGAGGACACACCGTGCGCCCCGATGAGTCCGTACGGCGAGACCAAGCTGGCCGGTGAACGGCTGGTGCGGGCGGCAGGCCGGGCGCACGGGATCGCGACGGTGTGCCTGCGCTATTTCAACGTGGCGGGCGCTGCCACGCCGGAGCTGGCCGACACCGGTGTCTTCAACGTGGTCCCCATGGTCTTCGACCGGCTCACCCGCGACCGGGCACCGCGGATCTTCGGCGACGACTACCCGACGCCGGACGGCACCTGCATCCGCGACTACATCCATGTCGCCGACCTCGCCGACGCCCACCTCGCGGCGGCCCGGCGGCTGTCCGCACCGGACACCGCGGGCGACCTCACGGTGAACATCGGCCGGGGCGAGGGCGTCTCGGTGCGCGAGCTGGTCACGCTGATCGGTGAGGTGACCGGGGACACGCGTCCGGCAGTCGTCGAGGCGCGTCGCCCCGGGGACGCCCCGCGTGCGGTCGCCTCGGCCGAGCTGGCGGCGAGGGAGCTGGGCTGGACGGCCCGGCGCGGGGTGCGCGAGATGGTCGGCTCGGCTTGGCGGGGATGGCTGCTGCACCACGGCGGATGATCATCGAAGCACTCTGACCTGACCTGCTGTTCGTTTGCGCAGGTCAGGGCATATGACAACGGTGTTCAGTGCCGCGTTGCCCGATGTCCCCCGCCCGTAGTTCACTGTGTTCTCGGACCGATCGCAGGAGGGCGGCTTTTTCATGGGGGCTGGGCACGATCACGGGCATGCGCACGCCGCGCCGGTCAGCGGCACGGCGGCCGCGGCGTACCGCGGCCGGCTGCGGATCGCGCTGTGCATCACGCTCACCGTCATGGTGGTCGAGATCGTCGGCGGCGTGCTCGCGGACTCCCTCGCGCTGATCGCGGACGCCGCGCACATGGCGACCGACGCGGTCGGCCTGGGCATGGCCCTGCTCGCGATCCACTTCGCCAACCTCCCGGCGAGCGCGAACCGCACCTTCGGATACGCCCGTGCCGAGATCCTCGCCGCGCTCGCCAACTGTCTGCTGCTGCTCGGGGTCGGCGGGTACGTCCTGTACGAGGCGATCCAGCGGTTCATCACCCCGGCCGGCACCGAGGGCGGGCTGACGGTTGTGTTCGGTCTGGTCGGTCTGGTCGCGAACATGATCTCGCTCACGCTGCTCGTGCGCGGTCAGCGGGAGAGCCTGAACGTGCGCGGCGCCTTCCTGGAGGTCGCGGCCGACGCGCTGGGCTCGGTCGCGGTGCTGATCTCGGCGGTGGTGATCCTCACCACCGGCTGGCAGGCCGCCGACCCGGTCGCCTCGCTCGTCATCGGCCTGATGATCGTGCCGCGGACGCTGAAGCTGCTGCGCGAGACCCTCGACGTACTGCTGGAGTCGGCCCCCAAGGGCGTCGACATGGCGGAGGTCCGGGCCCACATGCTGGCGCTGGACGGCGTGGAGGACGTCCATGACCTGCACGCCTGGACGATCACGTCGGGCCTGCCGGTGCTGTCCGCGCATGTGGTGGTCCGCTCCGACGTCCTGAACGCGATAGGGCACGAGAAGATGCTCCACGAGCTCCAGGGCTGCCTGGGCGACCACTTCGACGTGGAGCACTGCACCTTCCAGCTGGAGCCGAGCGGGCACGCGGAACACGAGGCCCGGCTGTGCTACTGACGCCCGGCCGCCGGTGATCCGGTGATCCGTCGGGGTGGAGCGCATCGGTCCGGCGCGCGATCGCGTCCTGGTAGTCGTACGCCCCCGTCGCGGGCGGTTCTCCCCGATCCGCGCCGGGCACGATCACCTACCGGGCCCCTCTTCCGGTGCCGACGCGCCGGGAAGTGCCGGAAGCACCGGATTCGTACGGCAGACTGGGGCGCGAGGAACGAGGCGAAGGATGGGTATGCCGATCACACCTGCCACCGCGACGCACAGCTCGTCGAACGGCACCGCGGAAGCGATCCTGCTGGAACTGGTCGACGAGGACGGCGTGACGATCGGCACCGCGGAGAAGCTCGCCGCCCATCAGCCCCCGGGACAGCTGCACCGGGCGTTCTCGGTGTTCCTGTTCGACGACTACAGCCGGCTGCTGCTCCAGCAGCGGGCGCTGGGCAAGTACCACTCCCCCGGCGTGTGGTCCAACACCTGCTGCGGCCACCCGTACCCGGGCGAGGCGCCGTTCGCTGCGGCGGCCCGGCGGACGTACGAGGAGCTCGGGGTCTCGCCGGCGCTGCTCGCCGAGGCGGGCACCGTCCGCTACAACCACCCGGACCCGCACTCGGGCCTGGTGGAGCAGGAGTACAACCACCTCTTCGTCGGCCTGGTGCAGGCGCCGCTCCGGCCGGATCCGGAGGAGGTGCACTCGACGGCCTTCGTCACCCCCGACGAGCTGGCGGAGCGGCACGCCAAGGACACCTTCTCGTCCTGGTTCATGACGGTGCTGGACGCGGCCCGCCCCGCGGTCAGGGAGCTGACCGGCCCGTCCGCGGGTTGGTGACCCTCACAGCAGCCGGGCGTGGTCGAGCGGCAGGGCGGCCCAGATCACCTTGCCGCCGCTCGCCGTGTGCTCGACGTCGCACACCCCACCCGCCTCCCGGGTGACCTCCCGTACCAGGAGCAGGCCCCGGCCGCCCGTCCGGCCGTGGTCGGCCTCGAGGGCGGTCGGGCGGTAGGGGTGGTTGTCCTCCACGGACACCCGCACCCACTCGGCGCCGACGGCGACCTCCACGGCGAGCATCGGCGACAGCAGCGCCGCGTGCCGGACGGCGTTCGTGACCAGCTCCGAGACGATCAGCAGCAGGCCCTGGACCAGCTCGTCCGAGACCGGGACCCGCTGGCGGATCAGCAGGTCCCGTACCGCGTGCCGGGCCTGCGGGACCGAGGCGTCGACGGCGGGGGCGGTGAACCGCCACACGCCCTCGAACGGCAGCGGCTCGCGCGTCCTCGGTTCGACCGGTGCATCCGCGCCGCCTTCTGGGCGTGGGGCGGGCCCGCGCCCGTGGTTCTCCATCGTCCGGTCGCCACCCTTGTGCTCGATTGTCACCACACGTCGAGTGTTGGTAACGAGCCGCTCCACGCCGGAGACCTGAACACAAGTCAGCTGTTATCGAACACTTCTGATCGTTGGCGTATGACACGGTCAGTTGTGGGACTGCTCCTGTCCCACTCATGCAGGCTTTGCGAACTCTTCGGGTTGTACGGGTTTGCAGTGCCCGGAACACAGCAGCTGAGGTACCTGCGGCTAGCATCCCGCGCATGGAGCCCCAGCTGTCGCACCGGGTCGCCGACTCGGTGGCCACCGTCGTGATCGATCATCCCACCAAGCGCAACGCCATGACGGCCGCGATGTGGCGGGCGCTGCCGCCGCTGCTCGACGCCCTGGCCGCCGATCCGGACGTACGCGCCCTGGTGCTGACGGGTGCGGGCGGCACGTTCTGCGCGGGGGCCGACATCTCCACGCTCCGGGGCTCGCCGGAGACGGCGCAGGCGCTGGCCGTGCAGGCCGAGGAGGCGCTCGCTGCGTTTCCGAAGCCGACGCTGGCGGCGATCCGCGGGCACTGCGTGGGCGGCGGGGCACAGCTCGCGGCGGCCTGCGATCTGCGGTTCGCGGAGCAGGGCACGCTGTTCGGGGTGACACCGGCGAAGCTGGGGATCGTGTATCCGGCCTCCGCCACCCGGCGCTTGGTGGCGCTGGCCGGTCCGGCCACCGCCAAGTACCTGCTGTTCTCGGGCGAGTTGATCGGCACCGAGCGGGCGTTGCGCACGGGGCTGATCGACGGGGTGCTGCCCGAGGGCGAACTCGACAAGCGCGTGGCCGAGTTCGCCCGAATACTGGTGTCCCGCTCGCAGCTGACGCAGGCCGCGGCGAAGGAGTTCGCCGACGGACGTACCGACCGGGACGCCCACTGGGCGGACCGGGCGCGCGGCAACACCGACACCGCTGAGGGCGTCACCGCGTTCCTGGAGCGCCGGCGGCCGCGCTTCACGTGGAGCGTGTCCACGTCAGGATGAAACGGCCCGGCCTGGCACCCGTGCGTGCCGGGTGCATGGTCGACGACGGGTGCGGTACCCGGACGTCACCTGGTCCTGGTGAGCGTTGCCTGGTCCTGGTGAACGTTGCGGAGACGAAAGGAGATTCCAGTGTTCCGCGCTCTCGCTGATGTCCTGCGGCAGATCGGCGGCGCCGTTGCCACCGTCGTGACGCTGCCGTTCCGGGCGGTGGCCCGCCTGCTCGGCGGAGTCTCGGGGTCCGGCCGGCGCGGCGCGCGGCACGTCTGACGGCCGCCGCCCCGCCGCAATCGCGCCCTGGTCCCCCGCTGTCGGTGCCACCTGCCACAATTGCCGCGCAACCCGAAGTGGAGAAGGCGGTACGGGATCGTGACGACACCCCTCGTAGGGTCCATCGAAGGCAGGATCGCCGAGGAGCTCGGCGTACGGGAGCGGCAGGTCAAGGCTGCCGTGGAGCTGCTCGACGGCGGTTCGACGGTGCCCTTCATCGCCCGCTACCGCAAGGAAGCGACCGAGATGCTCGACGACGCGCAGCTGCGCACGATCGAGGAGCGGCTGCGCTATCTGCGGGAGCTGGAGGAGCGGCGGACGGCGATCCTGGAGTCGGTGCGCGAGCAGGGCAAGCTCACCGAGGAGCTCGAGGCGCAGATCCGGGGCGCCGAGACGAAGGCGCGCCTGGAGGACATCTATCTGCCGTACAAGCCGAAGCGGCGTACGAAGGCGCAGATCGCGCGCGAGGCCGGCCTTGAGCCGCTGGCAGAGGGGCTGCTCGGCGATCCGGCCGTCGATCCCCTCGCCGCGGCCGCCGCGTTCGTGGACGCCGACAAGGGCGTGGCCGATTCGCAGGCCGCGCTCGACGGCGCCCGCGCCATCCTCACCGAGCGGTTCTCGGAGGACGCCGACCTGATCGGCGAGCTGCGCGAGCGGATGTGGGTGCGCGGGCGGCTGGCGGCCAAGGTGCGGGAGGGCAAGGAGGAGGCGGGCGCGAAGTTCGCGGACTACTTCGACTTCGCCGAGCCGTTCACCGACCTGCCCTCGCACCGGATCCTGGCCATGCTGCGCGGCGAGAAGGAGGAGGTCCTGGACCTCGTCCTGGAGCCGGAGGAGCCCACCGAGGGGCCTTCTTCGTACGAGGGCATCGTCGCGCACCGGTTCGGCATCGCCGACCGCGGGCGCCCCGCCGACAAGTGGCTGCTGGACACGGTCCGCTGGGCCTGGCGGACCCGCATCCTCGTCCACCTCGGCATCGACCTGAGGCTGCGGCTGCGTACCGCGGCCGAGGACGAGGCGGTGGGCGTGTTCGCGGCGAACCTGCGGGACCTGCTCCTTGCCGCCCCGGCGGGTACGCGCGCGACGCTGGGCCTGGACCCCGGATTCCGTACGGGTGTGAAGGTGGCCGTGGTGGACGCAACGGGCAAGGTCGTCGCCACGGACGTGATCTATCCGCACGTCCCGGCCAACAAGTGGGACGAGGCCATTGCCAAGCTGGCCCGGCTCGCCAAGGAGCACGCGGTCGAACTGGTCGCGATCGGCAACGGCACGGCGTCGCGCGAGACGGACAAGCTCGCCGGTGAACTGATCAGCAAGCACCCGGAGTTGAAGCTCACCAAGGTGATGGTGTCCGAGGCGGGCGCCTCGGTGTACTCGGCGTCGGCGTTCGCCTCGCAGGAGCTGCCCGAGCTGGACGTGTCGCTGCGTGGTGCGGTGTCGATCGCGCGCCGCCTCCAGGACCCGCTCGCCGAGCTGGTGAAGATCGACCCGAAGTCGATCGGTGTGGGCCAGTACCAGCACGACCTGTCCGAGGTGAAGCTGTCGCGTTCGCTGGACGCGGTGGTGGAGGACTGTGTGAACGGCGTCGGCGTCGACGTGAACACCGCGTCCGCGCCGCTGCTCGCGCGCGTCTCCGGCATCTCCTCCGGACTCGCCGAGAACATCGTGGCGCACCGCGACGCCAACGGCCCGTTCAAGTCCCGTTCGGAGCTGAAGAGCGTGGCCCGGCTGGGTCCGAAGGCGTACGAGCAGTGCGCGGGCTTCCTGCGCATCCGCGGCGGGGACGACCCGCTGGACGCGTCCAGCGTGCACCCGGAGTCGTACCCGGTCGTCCGGCGCATGGTGAAGACCTCCGGCCAGGAGGTGGCTTCGCTGATCGGCAACAGGGGCGTGCTGCGCTCGCTGAGGCCGCAGGACTTCGTGGACGACACGTTCGGTCTGCCGACCGTGAGCGACATTCTCAAGGAGCTGGAGAAGCCGGGGCGCGACCCGCGGCCCGCGTTCAAGACGGCCACCTTCAAGGAGGGCGTCGAGAAGATCTCCGACCTGCAGGCGGGCATGGTCCTGGAGGGTGTCGTGACCAACGTGGCCGCGTTCGGCGCGTTCGTCGACGTCGGCGTGCACCAGGACGGTCTGGTGCATGTCTCCGCGATGTCGAAGACGTTCGTCAAGGACCCGCGGGATGTCGTCAAGCCGGGTGACATCGTCAAGGTGAAGGTGCTCGACGTCGACATTCCGCGCAAGCGGATCTCGCTGACGCTGCGGCTGGACGACGAGGCGGCCCCGCAGGGTCAGCCGTCCGGTGAGCGCCGACAGCAGCGGGGCGGCGGGCGCCCGCCGCAGCAGCGACAGGGCGGCCGTGGAGGCGGGGCCGGCGGCGGCCGCCAGGCGCCGGCCCCGGCGAACAGCGCGATGGCCGACGCCCTACGCCGGGCGGGGCTGCTCGACCCGAAGAAGGGCCGGGGCTGAAACGCGCGGGCCCGGCCCCTGTACCGCACGGGGTCGGGCCCGTTCCGGCCCCTCGTGCTGCAGGGGCCAGGCCCGCGCCCCGCGCCGTACGGGTCCAGGCCGCGCCCCGCGCCATACACGTCGAACCCGCGCCCCGCGCCATACACGTCGAACCCGCGCCCCGCGCCGTACGGAGCCGGGGCCGCCCACGCCGTATGGGTCCGGGCCCGCGCCCTACCGACTTCGGGGCTCTGCTGCCCGTACCGTGGCGGTATGACCACTTCGCGTGCAATCACCTGGGACGTCACCGCGAGCCGCGGTTACGAGACCGCCTGGGTCGAGTTCGAAGGCGGGACCCTGCGGGCCCGTGGCCGGGCGGTGGGGACGGCTCCGGAGGCGTACTGGATCTCGTACGAGCTCGAAACCGGTGACCGCTATGTGACGCGGCGGCTGCGGGTGATCGCCGAGACCGCGGAGCACACGCATGCCCTTGATCTGCGGCACGACGGGCGGGGCGGGTGGACGGCCGACGGGGAGCCGGTGCCGGAGGTCGGTGGGGCGCTCGACTGCGATCTGGGATTGTGTCCGCTGACCAACACGATGCCGGTGCTGCGGCACGACCTGCATCGGACAGCCGGGGAACGGGAGTTCCTGATGGCCTTGGTGTCGGTGCCGGACCTGACCGTGCAGCCGTCGCGGCAGACCTACACGCACCTCGCGCGCACCGACGGCGGCGGGCGGGTGGGGTTCGCCTCGGACGGCTTCCGCAGTGAGATCGAGTTCGACGCGGACGGCTGTGTGGTCGACTACCGCGGGCTGGCGACGCGGCTGACGCCCCGTTAGCGCTCGGTCACCTTGCCGTCGGCGACCTCCAGACGGCGCGTCACATGGACCGCATCCAGCATGCGACGGTCGTGGGTGACCAGGAGCAGGGTGCCGGTGTAGGCGTCCAGGGCGGACTCCAGCTGCTCGATGGCGGGCAGGTCGAGGTGGTTGGTCGGCTCGTCGAGGACGAGGAGGTTGACGCCTCTGCCCTGGAGGAGGGCGAGGGCGGCGCGGGTGCGTTCGCCCGGGGAGAGCGTCGCGGCGGGGCGCAGGACGTGGTCCGACTTCAGCCCGAACTTGGCCAGCAGTGTGCGTACTTCGACCGGCTCGGTGTCCGGGACCGCCGCGCGGAACGCGTCCAGCAGCGCCTCGGGGCCGTGGAACAGCTTGCGGGCCTGGTCGACCTCACCGACCAGGACGCCGGAGCCGAGGGCGGCATGCCCGGCGTCCAGGGGGACGCGGCCGAGCAGGGCACCGAGGAGGGTGGACTTGCCGGCGCCGTTGGCACCGGTGACCGCGATCCGGTCCGCCCAGTCGATCTGCACGGAGACCGGGCCGAGGACGAAGTCGCCGCGCCGCACCTCGGCGTCGCGCAGGGTCGCCACGACCGCGCCGGATCGTGGCGCGGCGGCGATCTCCATCCGCAGCTCCCATTCCTTGCGCGGCTCGTCGACGGCCTCGAGCCGTTCGATCATGCGCTGGGTCTGCCGGGCCTTGGCGGCCTGCTTCTCGCTGGCCTCGCTGCGGAACTTGCGGCCGATCTTGTCGTTGTCGTTGCCCGCCTTGCGCCGGGCGTTCTTCACGCCCTTGTCCATCCAGGCGCGCTGCATCTGCGCGCGGTCCTGGAGGGCGGCCTTCTTGTCGGCGTACTCCTCGTACTCCTCGCGGGCGTGCCGGCGGGCCACCTCGCGTTCCTCGAGGTAGGCCGCGTAGCCGCCGCCGTAGAGGTTGATCTGCCGCTGGGCGAGGTCGAGTTCGAGGACCTTGGTGACCGTGCGGGTGAGGAACTCCCGGTCGTGGCTGACGACGACCGTGCCGGCGCGCAGGCCGCTCACAAAGCGTTCGAGGCGCTCCAGGCCGTCCAGGTCGAGGTCGTTGGTCGGCTCGTCGAGCAGGAAGACGTCGTAGCGGGAGAGCAGCAGGGAGGCGAGTCCCGCGCGGGCGGCCTGGCCACCGGACAGGGAGGTCATCGGCTGATCGAGGCCCACCGCGAGGCCGAGCGAGTCGGCGACCTCCTCGGCCCGCTCGTCCAGGTCGGCGCCGCCGAGGCCGAGCCAGCGCTCCAGGCTGGTGGCGTACGCGTCGTCGGCGCCGGGAGCCCCGTCGACCAGCGCCTGGGTGGCCTCGTCCATGGCCCGCTGGGCCTCGGCGACACCGGTGCGGCGGGCGAGGAACTCGCGCACCGACTCGCCCGCCCGGCGCTCCGGCTCCTGCGGCAGATGCCCGACCGTCGCGGTCGGCGGGGAGAGCCGCAGCTCGCCCTGTTCGGGCGTGTCGAGCCCGGCGAGCAGGCGCAGCAGCGTGGACTTGCCCGCGCCGTTGGCACCGACGAGCCCGATCACATCGCCGGGCGCGACGACGAGGTCGAGGCCCGTGAAGAGCGCGCGGTCGCCGTGACCGGCGGCGAGGTTCTTGGCGACGAGGGTGGCAGTCATCAGACCGTCGATCCTAACGGCCGCCCGGCGTCCCGGTCGCCCCGGTTTTCAGCGGGCCATCGCCTCCACCAGCACGCTTCCCGCCGTCCTCGCCACGACGAAGGACTCCCCCTTCACGGCCTTCGCGTCCAGGGCGATGCGGTGCCGGCCGGCTTCGAGGAGGCCGTCGAAGAGCTCATGGGTGTGGGCGCGGGCGAGCCGGTCGAGGCGGTACGCCGTCAGGCGGACCCGGCAGGCGGAGGTGATCTCGACGCCCGCCTCGCCGTCGGCGGCGACCAGACGGGTGAGGCGGCGCTGCTCCACCGGGCTGCGGTCGAGGGCGTGTTCGATCTGGGCGACGAGGAGCGGGACGATGGGGGCGAGTCCGTCGACGTAGGCCACGTCGACTCCGGCGCGTTCGAAGGCCCGGCGCACGGCGGCGCGCTCTTCCTCACCGACCCCGCGGCCGAAGACGACGGCGCCGTAGCCGCGCAGTTCGTCGGCGGGGACGTCGTCGGCGTCGCGGGTGATGTCGGCGCCGATGCCGATGGTGCGCAGGGCGGCGGCGAGCTTGGCGAGCAGGGCGACGCGGGCGCCGATCAGCAGGACGCGGCGGCGGCTGCCGTTGGCGTCGCCGTTCAGCAGGGAGTTCAGCGCCGCCCGGTACTCCTCGCCGTGGAAGCGGAACGGGCCGATGCCGTGGTAGCCGTTGAGTTCCAGGTCGACCTGCTCCTCCGTCTGCCAGGCGAAGTCCCGCCACACGTAGTCGTCGTCGGCTCTGTCGATGACCGCGGTGACCGCCCCGCACGCGAGGTCGGCGCATTCGGGGCAGCCGTAGATGACATACCGCCCACCGGGCAAGGGCGCCTCCGCCTCGAGCAGCAGGCTGCGCACCTGGGCGGTGAAGATCGCGGGCGGGACGTCGGAGGCGAGTGGGGAGACGGCGTCCAGGTCGGACAGCTGGAACAGCAGGGGGCGTCCGTCGACGATGAAGTCCACGAAGTCCCGGTGGACCTGGTAGCCACCGTCTGCGAGAACTTCACCGGCACGCATCGCCGGTGCCAGGCCGAAGGTCGCGTACGCGGCAGACATGCTGTGAGTATCCCCAGAGTGAGGCCGCTCTGAGCGCGGCATGACACATTCCGCTACCGTCCCCGCGTGGACAGTGACGTGAAGGGCGATGTGATCGTCGTCGGCGGGGGTGTCATCGGGCTGACGACGGCGGTGCTGCTCGCCGAGCGCGGCCGGCGGGTGCGGGTGTGGACGCGGGAGCCCGTCGAGCGGACCACCTCGGCGGTTGCGGGCGCCCTGTGGTGGCCCTACCGCATCGAGCCGGAGGCGTCGGCGCGCAGGTGGGCCCTGCACTCGCTGGACGTCTACGAGGAGTTGGCGGAGCATCCCGAGATCACCGGCGTACGCATGGTCGAAGGGGTACTGGGCGAGACAGACCTGGACGAGACGGACAGCTGGGCGGCGGCGCGGCTGCCCGGGCTCCGGGCGGCGACGGCCGCGGAGTACGCCGGGACGGGACTGTGGGCGCGGCTGCCACTGATCGACATGTCGACTCATCTGCCGTGGCTGCGGGAGCGGTTGGTGAAGGCGGGCGGCTCGGTCGAGGAGCGCACGGTGTCGGCGTTCGCGGAGGCCGAGGCGCCGGTCGTGGTCAACTGCACCGGCCTGGGGGCGCGTGAGCTGGTGCCGGACGAGTCCGTACGGCCGCTGCGCGGGCAGTTGGTCGTCGTGGAGAACCCGGGCATCAGCACCTGGCTCGTCTCCAAGGACGCGTCCGGGGAGATGGCGTACTTGTTCCCGCAGCCGGGGCGGCTGGTGCTGGGCGGCACGGCGGAGCAGGACGTGTGGTCACTGCGGCCGGATCCGGCGGTGGCCGAGGCGATCGTACGGCGGTGCGCGGCCCTGCGGCCGGAGATCGCCGGGGCACGGATCCTGGAGCACCGGGTGGGGCTGCGGCCGGTGCGGGACGCGGTGCGGCTGGATCGCGAACTGCTCCCGGACGGACGGGTGCTGGTGCACAACTACGGCCACGGGGGTGCGGGTGTGACCGTGGCGTGGGGATGCGCGCAGGAGGCGGCCGGGCTGGCGTGTCCGGCCGCCTCCGGGTGAGTCAGCCGGCGGTGCGGGGGCCCGGTACGCGCTGGACGGCGCTCGGTGCCTCGACACCGTCGAGCGGCTCGGAGGCGGGCGTGCCGGTCGCGGTGCCCGAGGTGGCATGGGCGAACGCGGCAGTGCCGCCGACCAGCGGGACGCGGGCGGAGGTGCGGGACAGGTCCAGCGTCAGGGTCGGCGTGTCGGCCGGCGGGTCGATGAGGTCCCGGTCGGTGCCCGCGACGATCAGCGCCAGCCGGTGTCCGGCCGGGACGACGTGGTCGGTCGCCGCCAGGTCGAGGGTGATGGTGTACGGCTTGCCCGGGGTGAGCGGGATCCCCTTCAGGTCGGAGGCGTGGTTGCCGAGGTCGGCCCAGCCGCGGCTGACGATCGTGTAGTCGACGTCGGCCGTCTTCGCCCGGGTCTCCTTGAAGCAGGCGCTGTCGCCCGAGGTGCTCGCGCCCCAGCAGGTGCGGTCGGGAAGCGTGGTGATGCCCTCGGCGGCGTCGGCGTAGTCGCGGATGGTGTCGGGACCGAGGTCCACGAGGACGGCGGACAGGTGTGCCGTGGACGTGGTGGGCGTCGCGGTGACGGTCACCTCTGAGGAGCCGGACAGGCGCAGGTCGCGGGTGAGCGGCCCGGTCGTGAAGCCGGCCTTGTCGGGTGTGGGGCTGTCGACGGCGGCGGCCCAGTCGGTCTCGCTGTGCTGGGGGTCGTCGGTGAACGTCTCGGTGCCCTTGCCGGTGCGCAGGCCGAGGGTGCCGACGCCCGGCCGGCTGCCCTTGGCGGGTTTCAGGCGGACGGTGTCGGTGCCGCGCGGCGGCCAGACCTTGGCGGTGACCCACTGGTCGGGGTGGCGTTCGATGTCGGCCATGGGCTCGCGGTCGATGCCGTTGTCGTAGCCGAGGAGCTCGTGGTCGAACCAGCGGTGCAGGGTGTCGACCCACTCCGCGCGGCGGAAGTCGAAGGGGTCGACGTGGCCGGTCTGGGAGAGCCAGATCTTGCGCTCGACGCCGTTCTTCGCGAGGGCGTCCCACCACGGGCCGACGTGCTGCATCCGCACGTTGAGGTCCTGCATGCCGTGGATGAGGAAGACGCTCGCCCGGACCTTGCTGGTGGCCCTGACGTAGTCGCGCTCGGTCCACAGCGGTGTCCAGTCACCGGTGCGCGGGGCGCCGTCGACGAGTTTCTGCTGGACGGCGGAGCACTTGGCGCGGGCGTCGGGGCTGTTGACGTAGTTCGACAGCCAGTCGGGGCCGGAGTTGTACAGCGGGGCGCCCTTGGTGAAGTAGTAGTCGTACCAGGAGGAGATCGCGCTGATCGGCACGATGGTTTCGAGGCCCTCGACGCCGGTGGCGGCGACACCGCCCGCGATGGTGCCGTCCCAGCTCTTGCCGATCATGCCTGTCCTGCCGTTGGTCCAGGTCGCTTTGGCGCTCACCGTGCCGGTACGCGTGGTGTACGCCTTGGCCCGGCCGTTCAGCCAGTCGACGACGGCCTTCGCGGACTGGATGTCGGAGCGGCCGCCGACATCGACGCAGCCGTCGGAGCGGTTGGTACCGGCGAGGTCGACGCCGACGAAGGCGTACCCGCGCGGCACGAAGTAGTTGTCGTAGAAGAGCGGCATCTGGACGACGTCGCCGTCGGCGTCGTACGTCTTCTTCTGGCTCTCGTTGCCGCGGCCGCAGCAGGAGTAGTACGGGCTGGCGTCCATGATGACGGGCACCTTGTGGCCCTGCTGGGCGGGTTCGCGCGGGCGGACGATGTCGACGGCGACCCGGTCGGTCCTTCCGTCTCCGTCGCCGTCGAGTCCGGTGTCCACCCAGACGGCCTCGCGGACCGCGTTGTCGTACGAGTGAACGGGCCTGCTCTCGCGCGGGGCGCTGTGCGCTGCCGTGGGGGCGAGGAATGTGGCCATCAGGGCGGCGGTGGCCGCCGTCGCGAGCGGTCTCCAGATCGTGAAGCGCGTGCGTTTCGGCATGCGCGGGACGGTACCTGCGTCAACTCCCGTGCAGAAGGGGGCAATCAGCGAGTGGAGTACGTTGCGGTGGCCGAAAAGAACCCCCGGTGCGGCCAGACGTATGACGGCCGAATGGCGATCGTGTGACAGCGGTTGCTGTGGACACACCAGGGACACAGGGAATGAATAGGCTCCGAACAGACTTTCCACCCCTACGACTTGGAGCTTTCGTGCACCGCAGAATCACGGCATCGGGCGCACTCGCGGCTGCCTTACTGTTGCTGGCGATCCCGGCATCGGCCGCGAGCCACTCCCCCGGCGCCCCGGGCATCGGCGACCCCTACTACCCGGCGTACGGCAACGGCGGCTACGACGTCTCCCACTACGACCTCCGGCTGAAGTACCAGCCCGCCACGGACCGGTTGGAGGGCACGGCAACCCTGCTGGCGCGCACCACACAGGATCTGACCCGCTTCAATCTGGACTTTCTGCTGAACGTGAGCGAGGTGCGGGTCAACGGCGCCCAGGCGGCCTTCACGGCCTCCGGGGAGCACGAGCTGTCGATCATTCCCAAGTCCCCGCTGGCCAAGGACACGCCCGTGACGGTCGTGGTGCGCTACAGCGGGGTGCCTTCGGCGAAGCAGGCGTACGGGTTCACCAGCTGGCTCCGTACGCCGGACGGCGGTGTCGCGGCCGGTCAGCCCGAGGCGGCCTGGTGGTGGTTCCCCAGCAACGACCACCCGCTCGACAAGGCCACCTACGACGTGTCCGTCCAGGTGCCGGACGGCACCCAGGCCATCTCCAACGGCACGCTGCAGTCGAGCAGTTCCCGGGCCGGGTGGACCCGCTACAGCTGGCGGTCCAACAAACCGCAGGCCACTTATCTGGCCACGCTCGCGGTCGGGAAGTTCGACGTGACCACCGGCACCACGGAGAGCGGCATCCCGGTCCTCAACGCGTACAGCAAGGACCTGGGCGACCGCTACGGCGCGGCGCGGGCCAGCGTGGAGCGGACCGGGGAGATCGCCGACTGGCTCACCGAGTACTTCGGGCCGTACCCGTACAACGCCCTCGGCGGCTACGTGCCCAACACCGACACCGGGTACGCACTGGAGACGCAGACCCGGCCCTTCTACAGCCCGCGGCAGTTCGCCAACGGGTCGAACACGTCCGTGGTCGTGCACGAACTGGCCCACCAGTGGTACGGGGACCTCGTGTCCGTGGCCGGCTGGAAGGACATCTGGATCAACGAGGGCTTCGCGCGCTATGCGCAGTGGCTGTGGTCCGAACACGAGGGCGAGGGCACGGCGCAGGAGATCGCGGACTACGTGTACGCCTCCCGTCCGGCCGACGACCCGTTCTGGACGGTGCGGCCCGGTGACCCGGGGCCCGAGAACCAGTTCCATCTCGCGGTGTACGACCGGGGCGCGCTGGCGCTCCAGGCGTTGCGGAACGAGATCGGCGACGACGCCTTCTTCACCGTCCTGAAGGGCTGGCCGGCGAAGTACGCGCACGGCAACGCGTCGGTCGCCGACTTCCGGCGGTACGCGGAGCAGGTGTCCGGGAAGCCGCTCGCGGCGCTCTTCGACACGTGGCTGTTCGAGCCGTCGAAGCCGGGTGCGCCGGCGGCGCGGGACGCCTCCATCGCGAAAACGCCGGTCACGCCCGAGCAGCCCAGGTCGTGGAAGAAGATCGCGGCCACGAACGACGTGCATGAACACGAGCACGCGGAGTAGCCACGCGGGCGGCTGATCAGTTCTCCGCCTCGGCCACGCGTTTGAGCAGTTCCTCCCGCCCTATCACGTCGGTCTGCGTCGACGGCACCGTGCAGGCGTGGGCGCCGGCCACCGCTCCGTACAGAGCGCACCGTCGGGGCGGTTCGCCGCTGAGCCGGCCGAAGAGGAACGCGGCCGCGAAGGCGTCGCCCGCGCCGTTGGAGTCCACCACCGGCGTGGGCGGCGGCACCGCCGGTATCCGGGTGAGCTCGCCGTCGGTCAGGAGGTGGGCTCCCTCGGCGCCCGCCGTGGCGACGACCACCTCGGCCCGGCCCCGCTCGGCGATACGGCGCATGGTCCGCTCGGGGTCGGTGAGGGCGGTGGCGGAGAGGAAGACGACGTCCGCGGCGAGGGCGAACGGCTCGTGGTACGGGTTCTCGCCGTCCCAGTCGTGCAGGTCGGTCGAGAGGGGCACGCCGGTCTCGCGCAGGACGGGCAGGGCGTGGGCGCACGGGTGCGTGAGGGAGACGTGGACGTGGCGGCTTGCCTCCGCCAGGGCCCGCACGGTCGGCTCGGGCAGCCGGTCGTCGGGGTGCGAGCGGCTGGTGTCGTACAGGGAGAGCCGCCGTCCGTCGGGGCCGACAAGGTTGACCGCGCGTTTGGTGCCGGCAGGCTGCGGTACGGCGGTGAGCGGGATGCCCTTGTCCCGGTGCAGCGCGCGGACCAGCTCGCCCTCGGGGTCGTCGCCGAGCGTGTCGAGGTGGTGGGTGCGCAGGCCCAGAGCGCTCAGTCCGACGGCGACGAAGTCGCCGGTCTGTCCGGCCCGGGTACGGATCCCCGAGTCGATCATGTAACTGTCGGCGTACGGCAGGGGCAGCTCCGGTACGTACACGATCGTGTCGACGCCCGCACCGCCGAGCACGAGCACATCGGTGTCCTGACTCAACCCCGGCCCTCCCCATGGTCGTAGACCGTCACGGCAATGCCCCTGCGCACCAGTCGCTCCGCGATGAGCGGTTCGACGCGGGACCATGTGCCGCCGGCCAGCCCGCAGCCTATCCGGGGCATGTGCACGGAGGCGTTCAGCTCGGCGGCCTTCTCGGCCAGGCGGGCGAGGGCCGTGTCGATCGCCTCGTAGCGCACGGGTACGCCCTTGCTGCCCGTCCGTATACCGCGCTGCCCGACCATGTTGGCCACCCACACGTATGGCTCGACCTGCACTAACTGAACAGCGCCGAGCCCGAAGTCGTTGGCCGCGCGGTCGCGGTGCCACGCGCGGTAGGACTTCTCCGGTTCCGGCCAGCGGCGCGATATGGCCAGGACGAAGCCCTTCCCCCATCCCCCGATGTCGTTGCAGACATGGGCGATCACCTTGACGCCCTTCACCGACGGAACGGTGGCGTCACCCCGGACGTATCTGATCCCCGACAAGATCTCCGACATGACGCCACCGTAGGCGATGCCACTGACAGTGGCCCTGCCGCTTCGTAGGCCGCTGCCTACTTCGTGAGCTGCGACAGCTCCTCGTCCGCGGCCCGCGCGGCCTTGCGGCGGATTGCGAACCAGCCGCCGACCAGCATGGCCGCGATGGCGGGGATGAGCAGCAGGGTCTTGCGGCCGACCTCGGGGTCGTTCCACATCAGGCCGAGGACGGACAGCAGGAAGGCGATCGTGACGATCTCGGTGACCGGGCTGCCGGGGAGGCGGAAGCTCGGCCGGGTGACCAGGCCCTCCCTGGCGCGGCGGACGAAGATCAGGCGGCAGACCATGATGATCACCCAGGTGCTGATGATGCCGAGAGAGGCGACGTTCAGCACGATCTCGAAGGCCTGGCTCGGCATGAGGTAGTTCAGGCCGACGCCGAGCACGCACACCGCGCAGGTCAGCAGCGTACGAGGTTTCACCTGTTTCTTGCGAGGAGGCCCCGGCGTTCACGCCGGGGAGGAATCGCCTCCCTTCCTGGCGACGTGGAGCGTCGCCGCATCCCGCACCAGCCGGGGCGTGGAGCGTACCGCCACTGCCGGCCCGGCGAAGCCGGGTCAAGGCGAACACCCGTTCAGACTGTCACTGGTTCGCGTACGGGTGCGCGAGAACCGTGCACGCGTGTGAGCGGGGATGCCTACGGTCGGTGTTGTGAAGCTGGTGGTGCAGATCAAGCTGCTGCCGTCGCCCGCGCAGGCGGCGGCGCTGGAGTCGACCCTGCGCGCCTGCAACCGGGCCGCCACCTACGTGTCGACGGTCGCCTTCGAGCGGGGCGTGAAGGACCGCAACGGGCTGCAGAAACTCCTGTACACGGACATCAAGGCCGCGTTCGGGCTGTCGGCGCAGCCCGCAGTGCGGGTGGTCAAGAAGGTCGTGGATGCCTACAGCGCGCTGGCCGCGCAGGCAAAGGCCGGGCTGCTGGGCAAGGCCACCTCGAAGCGCTACCGCAAGGCGATAGGCAGTCCGGTCTCCTTCCGGCCGGAGTCGGCGCAGCCGTTCGACGACCGATGCCTGTCCTGGCAGACCGATGCCCGCACGGTGTCGATCTGGACGGTGGACGGCCGGATGCGCGGCATCCGCTACACCGGCGCCGCCGACCAGTTGAAAGTGCTGGCCGAGTACCGCAAGGGCGAATCCGACCTGGTGCAGCGGGGCGGGAAGTGGTTCCTGATCGCCACCTGCGAAATCCCCGAACCGGAGGTGTCCGAGCCGGTCGACTGGATCGGAGTGGACCGCGGCATCGTCAACCTCGCCACCACCTCCGACGGCACGAACTACCAGGGGCGGGGTCTGGCCCGCTACCGCAACTGGTGTGCCCGTAAACGCGCGGAGTTGCAGAAGAAGCAGACCCGCTCGGCCACCCGCCGCCTGGCCCGCCGCGCCAAGAAGGAACAGCACCATGCCACCCACGTAAATCACCGCATCAGCAAGGAGATCGTGTCCGTTGCGCAACGCACCGGTCGCGGAGTAGCCGTCGAGGTACTCGACGGCATCCGGGAGCGGGTACGGCTTCGACGCGACCAGCGGGACACCCTCTCCTCCCGGCCCTTCCACCAGCTCGGACAGCACCTGGCCTACAAAGCGAGACAGGCTGGGGTGGCGTTCTTGGAGGGGGATGCGGCCTACACCTCGCAGCGCTGCCCGCGCTGCGGCCATACCGAGAAGGCCAACCGGCCCGATCGGGACCATTTTTCCTGTCGTCGGTGCGGCCTCGCTGGGCCCGCCGATGTCGTCGCCGGGGTCAACGTGCGCGACCGTGCACGCTCGGCGTGGGCATTCGTCACCATGCCCGTCCCCGCCCCGGCCTGAACAGGTCCGGGGTGGGGAGATGCGACCCGTGACCGTCCTGTCGTAGGGGGCAGTCGGGAGCGCGACGAGGTGCGAACGACCAGGGGACAAGCTCGGTCGTTCACGGCCCAGAAGGTGACAGCACTGGTGAGACAGCGATACTGCTGCACATGACGACCGACACCGAGGAGCCGAGCCTCACCATCGACGAGCTGGCCGCCCGGGCCGGCGTCACGGTGCGCACGGTCCGCTTCTACGGCACCAAGGGCCTGCTGCCCCCGCCGGTGATCGGTCCGCGCCGGGTGGGGCACTACGGCCGGGAGCACCTGGCGCGTCTCGCGTTGATCGAGGAGTTGCAACACCAGGGCATGACGCTGGCGGCCATCGAACGCTACCTCCAGCAGCTGCCGCCGGACCTCACCGCTCATGACCTGGCAATTCACCGGGCCGTGGTGGCCTCCTGGGCGCCGGACGTGGTGGAGACGGTGACGCGTGCGGAGCTGGAGCGGCGGGCGGGGCGGGCGCTGGGCGACGAGGACGTGGAGCGGCTGGCGGCGATGGGCGTGGTGGCGGCGGCCGACGACGTGTACCGCATCGACTCCGGTCTGCTGCGGCTCGGCGTGCAGCTGCTCGACGTGCCGCTGTCCCAGGAGGCGATCCTCGCGGCGCGCACCGCACTCATCGAGCACTCGCGCGCCGCCGCCCACGAGCTGTCGCAGCTGCTGCGCGGCGAGGTGGCGGAGCGTGACGCCGGCGCGGTGAGGTCACTGTCGGCGCACATGCAGCCGATCGTGGTGCAGGCGCTGCTGACGACCTTTCAGCGGTCGTTGCGGGAGGAGCTGCGGGAGTGGCTCGACGACAGGCCGGCCGACGGGATGTCAGAGGCGGGCGGATCCGCCTGAGACGGGTTGGGGGCGCGGGACCGGCGGGTCGCTGAGCGACAGGCCGGTCCCGCGCCCGGGGCGCGTCAGCGCGCGTCCGTGAACGTCTCCCCCTTCTCCGCCATCTCCACCAGCAGCGCCGGCGGGGTGAACCGCTCTCCGTAGCGGTCGGCGAGCTCACGCGCGCGTGCCACGAAGCCGGGCAGGCCTCCTTCGTAGCCGTTGATGTACTGCAGGACGCCGCCGGTCCAGCCGGGGAACCCGATGCCGAGGATCGAGCCGATGTTGGCGTCGGCGACGGAGGTCAGCACCCCCTCCTCCAGGAGCCGGACGGTGTCCAGCGCCTCCGAGAAGAGCATGCGCTCCTGCATGTCCTCGAACGGGATCTCGGCGCCCGCACGTGTGAAGTGCTCCCGCAGGCCCGGCCACAGGCCCGTGCGCTTGCCGTCCTCCCCGTACTCGTAGAAGCCGGCGCCGCCGCTGCGCCCGGTGCGGCCGAACTCGTCGACCATCCGGTCGATGACGGCCTCCGCCGGGTGCGCGGTCCAGGTGCCGCCCGCCTCCTCCACCGCCCGCCTGGTCTCGTTGCGGATCTTGCGCGGGAGGGTGAGCGTCAGCTCGTCCATCAGGGACAGCACCTTGGCCGGGTAACCGGCCTGCGCCGCCGCCTGCTCGACGGACGCGGGCTCGATGCCCTCGCCGACCATCGCCACGCCCTCGTTGATGAAGTGGCCGATCACCCGGGACGTGAAGAAGCCGCGCGAGTCGTTGACGACGATCGGCGTCTTCTTGATCTGCCGGACCAGGTCGAAGGCGCGGGCCAGGGCCTCGTCGCCGGTCCGCTCGCCCTTGATGATCTCGACGAGGGGCATCTTGTCGACCGGCGAGAAGAAGTGCAGTCCGATGAAGTCGGACTGGCGCTGCACGCCCTCGGCGAGCGCGGTGATCGGGAGCGTCGAGGTGTTGGAGCACAGCAGCGCGTCCGGCGCGACGACCTGCTCGATCTCCTGGAACACCTTGTGCTTGAGCGCCGTGTCCTCGAAGACGGCCTCGATGACCGCGTCGCAGCCCGCGAGGTCCTGGACCTCGGCGGTGGGCGTGATGCGGGCCAGCAGCGCGTCCGCCTTCTCCTGGGTCGTACGGCCCCGGGAGACGGCCTTGGCGCAGAGCTTCTCGGAGTAGGCCTTGCCCTTGAGGGCCGCCTCCGGGGAGACGTCCTTCAGGACGACGTCGATGCCCGCGCGGGCGCACGAGTAGGCGATGCCGGCGCCCATCATCCCGGCGCCCAGGACGGCCACCTTGCGGACCTGGCGGGGCTCGATGCCCTTCGGGCGGTTGGCGCCGGAGTTGACGGCCTGGAGGTCGAAGAAGAAGGCCTGGATCATGTTCTTCGACGTCTGACCGGCCGCCAGCTCCACGAAGTAGCGGGCCTCGATGACCTGGGCGGTCTCGAAGTCGACCTGGGACCCCTCGACGGCGGCGGCGAGGATGCCCCGCGCCGCCGGGTAGGGCGCGCCGCCCGTCTGCTTGCGCAGGTTGGCCGGGAAGGCGGGCAGGTTCGCCGCGAACTTGGGGTTGGCGGGGGTGCCGCCGGGGATGCGGTAGCCGGGCCTGTCCCACGGCTGCCGGGACTCCGGGTTGGCGTCGATGAAGGCGCGGGCCTTGGCGAGCAGTTCCTCCGGTGTGTCGGCCACTTCGTGGATCAGGCCGTTCTCCAGGGCACGCCGCGGGCTGTACTGGGTGCCCTGGAGGAGGACCTTGAGGAGGGCGTCCGCGATGCCCAGCAGGCGCACCGTGCGGACCACGCCGCCGCCTCCGGGCAGCAGGCCGAGGGTGACCTCGGGGCAGCCGATCTTGGAGCCGGGCGCGTCGAGGGCGACACGGTGGTGGCAGGCCAGGGCGAGCTCGTAACCGCCGCCCAGGGCCGCGCCGTTGATCGCGGCGACGACCGGCTTGCCGAGCGTCTCGATGCGGCGCAGGTCGCGCTTGATCGCGAGGCCGCCTTCGAACAGTTCCTGCGCGGTCTCGGGCGTGACCCGGATCAGGTCGCGCAGGTCGCCGCCGGCGAAGAAGGTCTTCTTGGCGGAGGTGAAGATGATGCCGCGGACGGAGTCCTGCTCGGCCTCAAGACGGTCGGTGATCGCTGCGAGCGAGTCCCGGAACGCCTGGTTCATGGTGTTCGCGGACTGGGCGGGGTCGTCGAGGACGAGGGTGACGACACCGGTGTCGTCCTGTTCCCAGCGGATGGTGGTGCTCTCGGTCATGACGGGTCTCCGTAGAAGTCTCTCGTTGCCGCTGGGGGTCAGATGCGTTCGACGATCGTGGCGATGCCCATGCCGCCGCCGACGCACAGGGTGGCGAGGCCGTACCGCTTGTCCTGGCGCTCCAGTTCGTCGACGAGGGTGCCGAGGATCATCGCGCCGGTGGCGCCGAGCGGGTGGCCGAGGGCGATGGCGCCGCCGTTGACGTTGACCTTGTCCAGCGACAGGCCCATCTCCTGGACGAAGCGCAGGACGACGGCGGCGAAGGCCTCGTTGATCTCGACGAGGTCGATGTCGTCGATGGTCAGCCCGGCCTTGGCGAGCGCCTTGCGGGTGGCGGGCGCGGGGCCGGTGAGCATGATGGTGGGCTCGGAGCCGGAGACCGCGGCGGAGACGATCCGCGCGCGCGGGGTGAGGCCGTAGCGCTCGCCGACCTCCTTGGAGCCGATCGCGACAAGGGCGGCGCCGTCCACGATGCCGGAGGAGTTGCCCGCGTGGTGGACGTGGTCGATCTTCTCCACCCAGTGGTACTTCTGCAGGGCCACGGCATCGAAGCCGCCCAGGTCGCCGATGTCGGCGAACGACGGCTTCAGCTTGGCCAGCGAGTCGGCAGTGGTGCCGGGGCGCACATGCTCGTCGTGGTCGAGGACGACCAGGCCGTTGCGGTCCTTCACGGGCACGAGCGAGCGCTCGAAGCGGCCGTCCTTCCACGCGGTGGCCGCCCGCTCCTGCGAGAGGGCCGCGTACTCGTCGACGTCCCGGCGGGAGAAGCCCTCGACGGTGGCGATCAGGTCGGCGCTGATGCCCTGCGGTACGAAGTTGACGGCGAGGTTGGTCATCGGGTCGTTGAACCAGGCGCCCCCGTCCGAGGCCATCGGCACCCGGGACATCGACTCGACGCCGCCCGCGAGGACGAGGTCCTCCCAGCCGGAGCGCACCTTGGCGGCGGCCGTGTTGACGGCCTCCAGGCCGGACGCACAGAAGCGGTTCTCCTGCACGCCCGCCACCGTGTCCGGCAGTCCCGCGGCGACGGCGGCGATCCGGGCGATGTCGGAGCCCTGGTCGCCGACCGGGCCGACGACGCCGAGCACGATGTCGTCGATGGCGGCGGGGTCGAGGCCCGGGAAGCGGTCGCGGAGCTCGTGGATGAGCCCGACGACCAGGTCGATGGGCTTGGTGCCGTGCAGGGCGCCGTTCGCCTTGCCGCGTCCGCGCGGGGTGCGGATCGCGTCGTACACATACGCTTCGGTGGTCACTGGGAAGGCCTTTCGATGAGGGTTTGTCGAGGTGGCGGGGTCTGCGGGGTCTGCGGGGTCTGCGGGGGCTGCGGGGGCTGCGGGGGCTGCGGGCAGCGGACGCCGGGTCAGGTGCCGGGCTCCGTCAGTCCGGGTACGTCCCAGTCGCGGGCCACCTCCGCGGTGTCGGCGCCCGGCTGTGCGGGTCCGCTGCGGACGGCGGTCGGGGTGGCGGAGAACCGGGGCGCGGGGGCGGGCTGGGTGATGCCGTCGTGGTCGGTGAAGGTGCCGCGGGCGGCGAGGTGCAGATGGTGCGGTGCCTCACGCAGCGACAGGACGGGGGCCACGCACGCGTCGGAGCCCTCGAAGACGGCCGTCCACTCGTCCCTCGTACGGGACTTGAAGCGGGCCGTGACCGCCTCGCGCAGCTCGCCCCACCGGGACCAGTCCTTGCGGGCGGTTGCGTACTCCTTGATGTCGAGCAGGTCCAGGAACTCGTCGTAGAACTGGGGTTCCAGCGCGCCGACCGCCATGTACTTCCCGTCGGCCGTCTCATAGGTGCCGTAGTAGGGGCAGCCGCCGTCGAGGAGGTTGGCGCCGCGCCGGTCCTGCCAGCCGCCGGCGGCGAGCATGCCGTGGATCATCGCGGCGAGATGCGAGGCACCGTCCACGATGGCGGCGTCGACGACCTGGCCGGTTCCGGTGGCGCGGGCATGGTGGAGGGCGGCGAGGACGCCGACGACGAGGTAGAGGGAGCCGCCCGCGTAGTCGCCGACCAGGTTGGCGGGCACGGCCGGGGGTTCGTCGGGGCGGCCGATCATGCCGAGGGTGCCGGTGAGCGCGATGTAGGCGATGTCGTGGCCGGCGCGGGGGGCGAGGGGGCCGTCCTGGCCCCAGCCGGTCATGCGGCCGTAGACGAGCGCCGGGTTGCGGGCGTGGCAGGCCTCGGGGCCGACGCCGAGGCGCTCGGCGACGCCGGGGCGGTAGCCCTCGATCAGGAGGTCGGCGCGGGCTGCCAGGTCCAGGACGCGGGCGGGGCCGTCGGGAGACTTCAGGTCGATGATCACCGAGCGCTTGTTGCGGTTGGTGACGTCGTACTCGGTGTCGATGGCGAGCCCCGTGCCGCCGGGCCGGTCCACGCGGACGACGTCGGCGCCGAGGTCCGCGAGAAGCATGGCGGCGAAGGGGCCGGGGCCGATACCGGCCAGCTCGACCACGCGTACGCCGGTGAGTGGGCCGTGCGGTGGCGTCTTTGCCGTGGTCATCCAGCCCCCTGTGCTGTGACACAACTGATGTAACACCGGTGATGGTAAGAACACGTTTCAGTGGACACAAGGCCTGGGGCGAGCAAGCGCTTAGCCACGCGCTGTGGAGCTGGTGAGCGCCGGCGCCGTCAGTGTCCGTCCAGCTCCGCTATCAGGCGCTTGGGTGCGATGGCGCGGTAGCTCTCCTCCACCCAGTCGCAGAGCAGTTCCGCGCCGGGGGTGCCCTTCGGCTCCAGGGGGATGCGCACCCAGCCGGACCTGCCCAGGCCGTACCCCGCGGGCTCGGCGCCGGGCGACGTGAGGGCGTGGGCGTGGCTCGTCTCGTCCTTCAGCTTGACCGTGAGGCCCAGGGGGTGGCTGCCGTCGTCCACGCCGAGGAAGACGAACACCTTCTTGTTGACCTTGGCGACACTCTCACCCCAGGGGAACTCCTCCCCCGCACCGGGCAGCCCGAGCGCGAACTCGCGCACTTTCTCCCACTTCTTCAGGGCGTTCGCGGGTACGGCCACCATCCACCTCCGGGCTCGTCGTCGGGCTGCGCACCCCTCACGCTAGCCTCAGCCACCGACAGCGGCGCGGGCTGAGGAGCGAGAGGTGTCATGAGCAGGTTGAACAGGACGGAACGTCCGTACGACATCGTGCTCTTCGGAGCCACGGGCTTCGTCGGGACGCTCACAGCGGAGTATCTCGCCACCCATGCGCCGAAGGACCTGCGCTGGGCGCTCGCCGGCCGCAGCGAACTGAAGCTGGCCCGGCTGCGGGAGCGGCTGCGGGAACAGGCACCGGGCGGCGCGGAGATCGGGGTGCTGCGGGCCGATGTGTCCGAACCTGCCTCGCTGCGCCGGCTCGCCGAGCACGCGCGCGTGGTGGCCACCACGGTGGGTCCCTATGTGACGTACGGCGAGGAACTCGTCGCGGCCTGCGCGGACACCGGCGCCGACTATCTCGACCTGTCGGGCGAGCCCGAGTTCGTCGATCTGACGTACGTCCGCCATGACGCACGCGCGCGTGAGACGGGTGCCCGGCTGGTGCACGCCTGCGGTTTCGACTCGGTGCCGCACGACCTGGGCGTGTACTTCACGGTCCGGCAGCTGCCGCAGGGCGTGCCGCTGACGGTGGACGGGTTCGTGACCGCCGACGCGGCCTTCTCGGGCGGCACGTTCGCCTCCGCGCTGAACCAGTTCTCACGGGCCCGGCAGATGACGGCCGCCGCACGGGACCGCCGGCGCCACGAGCCGCGGCTGATGGGGCGGCGGGCAGCCACGCCGACGGGTGCTCCGCGGTTCGCCCCGGAGGTGGGCGCCTGGGCGCTGCCGCTGCCGACCATCGACCCGCAGATCGTGCGCCGTTCGGCGCGGTCGCTGGACCGGTACGGCCCCGACTTCCGCTACCGGCACTACGCGGCCGTACGGCATCTGCCCGTCGCCGTCGGCGGCGTGGCGGCCGTCGGTGCGCTCGTCGCGGCCGCCCAACTGCCGTCCGCGCGGCGCTGGTTGTCCGACCGGCTGAAGCCCGGTGAGGGGCCGAGTGCCGAGAAGCGGGCGAGGAGCTGGTTCTCCGTGCGCTTCGTCGGCGAGGGCGGCGGCCGGCGGGTGTTCACCGAGGTCGCGGGCGGTGATCCCGGGTACGGGGAGACGGCGAAGATGTTCGCCGAGTCGGCGCTGTCCCTGGCTTTCGACGACCTGCCGCCGACAGCCGGTCAGGTCACCACGGCGGTGGCGATGGGCGATGCGCTGACCGAGCGGCTGCGCGCGGCGGGGATCATGTTCCGGGTGGCCGCCAGCCGGTGACCCCGTCCTGCCGGGCCAGTTCTAGAACGACCACTCGGCCAGCGTGTAGATCATCCCGCCGATCCAGGCGAGCCCGGCGAGGACGGCCAGCAGCAGCGCGAGCGTCACGGCCCGCTCGACGGGCCGGCTGGGGTGGGCGAGAGGCTTGGGGGCACGGTGCGTCGTCATACGGCACAGCCTGCCGATCATGCCGGCGCACCGGATATCCGTACTCGTACTCAGGCGGGAGTGAGTAGGTGGCCGTTCAGTCGGCGACGGCCTCCCGCAGTGCCCGCCGGCACAGGGAGTCCGCGCGACGGGTCGACTCCGGCAGCCGGTAACGCGGGGTCAGCCGCAGCACATGTGCGCAGGCCGTGTCCAAGTCGACGCGGTGGCCGACGGACACGAAGACCGGCTTGACGCCGTCCCGGGTGCGCAGGGCGCGGCCGACCTCCTCCCTGCCCGCCAGCAGCGGGGACGACGACCCACGCCGGGGCTCCGGGTCGTCGTAGGTGAAGGTGAACGGGTTCTTGGCGACGCCGATCGTGGGCAGGCCGGTCAGGACGCCGAGGTGGCTGGCCAGGCCGAAGCGGCGCGGGTGGGCCCGTCCGTAGCCGTCGCAGACCACCAGGCCGGGCGGGCAGGGCAGGGCCTCGAGGGCCGCCAGGACGGTGGGGATCTCACGGAAGGCGAGCAGGCCGGGCACGTACGGGAAGGAGATCCGCCCGACGGCCGTGCCCTCGGCGACGACCGCGAGGGTGGCCGCGTCCAGGACGACGGCCGCGGCCGCCACCGCGTCCCGCTCGTCGTCGTAGGCGACGTCGACGCCGGTCACATGACCCGTTCCCGGCGGCGGCCCCGGCTCGTCCAGCACCACCCGCTCGCGCAACTCGTCCTGGACCGCGCGGGCCTGTTCCTCGGTCGCGGGCCAGCCCGCCGGAATGCGTACGGTCGTCATGGTGGGGACGAGAGTACGGGGCAGGCTGCCGACGACCGGATACCGGGCCGGTCACCTGCCGAGGGCGCGCTTCAGCTGCTGCTTGTTCATGTCCGAACGGCCATGGATGTTGCGCTGCTTGGCCTCCTCGTACAGCTGGTCGTAGGTGGGGCCCTCAGACCCCTTGCCGGACCGCTGACCGCCCCGCTTGCCGGACGACATGTCCTGGGTCGAGGTGCGGCTCGCGGTCTTCGACTCGCCGGACCGGGCACGTTCCTTGCTCACCGTCCGCGCCGCGATCTCCTTGGCGCGTTCCGTGCTCTCTCCCCGGTCCTGCGCGCTCTCCTTGATGTGCTCGTACTGGCGTTCCCGCTTGGAGCTCGAACCGCGTGGCATGTCCGCTCACTCCCCTCGCGTCGTGCGAAACGAGTACCCCCATCCCGGGCGCATGCGGCATCCGCGGCGCGGTCAGCTCTCCAGACGGGCGACGCGGCCCCGCTCCCCGGCGGCCCAGCAGCCCAGGTCGGCCGTGCAGTCCACGGTGTCGTACGAGCCCGGGTCGACCGTGCGCCAGGTGCGGCCGCCGTCCGTGGTCAGGTCCGTCCCCGTCGGGCCGACCGCGAGGGCGGCCGTGCGGCTGTACGGGAGCCACGCGACGCCGGAGCGGTAGGCGGGCGGGGGTGCAGCGGCGGAGCGCCAGGTGCGGCCGCCGTCGGAGGAGTGTGCCGCGGCCTGCGGAGACGTCTGGTCGGGACGGTAGTCGCCGCCCACCGCCAGGCCGTGCGTACGGTCCCGGAAGGCGAGCGCGAAGACCCCGCGGGCCGGGTCGCCCGCCGGGAGCGGCATGTCGGTGGCCGTCCAGGTCAGCCCGCGGTCGACGGAGTGCAGCACGCGCGCGCGTGCACCCCCTCCGGTGGCCAGCCAGACGTCCCGCGACCCTGCGGAGACCAGACACTGCCCGCTCGCGGCGAACCCCGCCTCACCCGTCAGGGCGGGCGGCATCCCTGCATCGGGCAGCACCGTCCAGGAGCGTCCGCCGTCACTCGTGGACAGGATCCGGAACCTGCCGTCCACGGGGTCGCTCATCGCGAGGCCGTGGCGGCTGTCGAAGAAGGTCATGCAGTCGTAGAAGGCCCGCGCGTCGGTGTTGCGGAAGGACTCCGTCCAGGTCAGCCCTCCGTCGTCGGTGCGGTACACGCGGGAGGCCTCGCCCTCACCGATGGCCAGCACCACGGCCCGCCGCGCGTCGAACGCCTCGATGTCCCGGAACTGCAGATCGCCGGCGCCGTCCGGCGAGACGTTCCGCCAGCTCGCCCCGCCGTCCGTCGTGCGCAGGACGGTCCCGCCGGTTCCGGACACCCAGGCGACCTTCCGGCTGACGGCCGCCAGGCCCCGGAAACGCACGTCCGGGGTTCCGCTGTCCTTGAGTTCCCAGTGTGGCGCCCGGTGTTCCGGCTCGTGCGCCTGTGCCGGTACGGCCGTCAGGGCGGCCAGCGCCGCCCCGCACGCCAGGCCCGCGACCACCGCCCGGCCCGTACGTCCCGCCCGTGTCCCCCGTGCCGTTCGCCGCGTGCTCCCCAAGCGCCTCATGGCGGGCGAAGCTAGTCCACTGCCCCGGCGCCGTCCAGAGGGCCGGGAACCGGCCCCGTCGCCCCGCACGCGATGGGGCACGGTGACGGACGTCACTCCGTACCGGTGTGCACGGAGGCGCCGATTCCGTCGTCTCACCCAGTGCCCGGCCTCATCCCCGGAAGTCCGTTCCGCCGTCACAAGGGAGCAAGGCGTTGTCCACCGTCATCGAGCAGGCCGTCGAGGCCCGCCTCGTCGCCGCCGCGCCGCGGATGCCGAGCATCCCCGCGACACTGTGCTACGACACGAGCGATCCGTTCGCCATCCGTATGACCTTCCCGGCCCAGGCCACGCTGGAGGGCGAGGAGGTCTGCTGGACCTTCTCCCGCGAGCTGCTCTCGGCCGGCCTCCACGACCCCGAGGGCCAGGGCGACGTACGCGTGCGGCCGTACGGCTACGACCGCACCGTGCTGGAGTTCCACGCCGCCGAGGGCATCGCCGTCGTCCACGTCCGCTCGGGCGAGCTGCGCCGGTTCCTGCAGGCGACGCGCGTTCTGGTGCCCGAGGGCCTGGAGCACGCGTACCTGGACCTGGACCACGACCTCGCGGAGCTGATGCGGGACGCCTGCTGAACAGTCCGGCTAACGGCTGCGGCCGAGCAGCGAGTTGAGCTCGCCGTAGTCCAGCCCACCGGCCAGCGACTCGTACGTCCCCGCGTCCAGCAGCTCCCGCGCGGCGCGGCGGACGACGGCGTGCGCGGCCTGGGCCAGGCCGGCCCCCACGCTCACGCGCGCGACCCCGAGCGCGGCCAGTTCGGTCACCGGCGGTGCGCCGGGACCGGCCATCACGTTCAGCGGACCGTCGACACCGTCCGCGAGCAGCTTCACGGTCCCCGGATCGACGGCCCCGGGGACGAAGATGCCGTCCGCGCCCGCGGCGAGGTAGGCGGCGGCCCGCTCCAGGGTGTGTTCCACTCCCCCGGCCCCCCTGAGGAACGTGTCGACCCGGGCGTTCACGAACAACGGCACGCCCGCCCCGTCCGCGGCCTCGCGCGCGGCGCCGATCCGCTCAGCCTGCTCGGCCACCGGCCGCAGCGGCCCTGCCTCCGCCTCGTACAGCGCATCCTCGATGTTGATCCCGACCGCTCCGGCCGCGAGCACCGCCCGGACGGTGTCGGCGACGCCCTCGGCATCCGGCGCGTAGCCGCTCTCGATGTCCGCGGTCACCGGCACGCCGACCGCCGCGGCGATCCCGGCGACGGCGGCGAGCGCCCGGTCGCGCTCCAGCCGGTCGCCGTCCGGCGCGCCGAGGGCCCAGGCGAGCCCGGCGCTCGTGGTGGCCACCGCGGCGGCGCCGGCGTCCTCGACGATGCGGGCGCTGGCGGTGTCCCAGGCGTTCGGCAGGACGAGCGGACGGCCCGGGACGTGCAGGGAGCGGAAGGTCAGGGCGCGGTCGCGGAGCGGGTTCTCGTTGGTCATGCGGCCCACTCAACCAGTGGACCGGGATCTGGGCTGGCAGGAATCCGACATCAAGCCGGGGCACCTTGGCCCACGCGTTATTCCGTTGACAGCCGCGAGCCCTCCTCGTACGGTCTACAGCGGTTCTGTTGCCGTCGATTGGAGAAGGACGTTGCTCGTCTGAGGTCCTGAGACACCACGTCACACACCACAGGTGTGTGCGCTGCGTGCGACCTCGGCGTTCGAGCCGTCCTTGCGGAGCAGGGCCTTTCTCATGCCCCCCTTCCCTTGGGCTCTCCACGGCCCCCGCGATGGTCGCCGCCTTCCGGTGTCTCGATACGCGTTGCCCTGACCACATCAAGCAACCGCGAGGCCCGTATGCATACTTCCATCACCTGCACCTCCCTCTCCTTCGCCTGGTCCGACGGCACCTCCGTCTTCGAGGGCCTCGACGTCTCCTTCGGCCCCGGCCGGACCGGGCTCGTCGGTGTCAACGGATCAGGAAAATCAACCCTGTTGAAGCTGATCGCCGGAGAGCTCACCCCGGCCGACGGCGCCGTACTCGTCGCCGGCGAGGTCGGCTACCTCCCGCAGAACGTCACGTTCGACACCGCGCTGCGGGTCGACGAGGCGCTCGGCATCGCCGACGTGCGGGCCGCGCTGCACGCCATCGAGGCGGGTGATGTGGCCGAGGAGCACTTCGAGACGGTCGGCGATGACTGGGACATCGAGGAGCGCACCCTCGCCACCCTCGGCGAACTCGGCCTCGGGCACATCGCGTTGGACCGCACCATCGGAGAGGTCTCCGGCGGCGAGTCCGTCCTGCTGCGGCTGGCCGCGCTGCTGCTGCGCCGACCGGACGTACTGCTGCTGGACGAGCCCACCAACAACCTTGATCTGTACGCGCGCAAACGGCTGTACGCGGCCGTCGCGGCCTGGCCGGGGGTGATGGTCGTGGTCAGCCACGATCGTGAACTCCTCGAACTGGTCGACCAGATCGCCGATCTGCGCTCCGGGGAGATCACCTGGTACGGCGGCAACTTCTCGGCGTACGAGCAGGCACTCGCCACCGAGCAGGAGGCGGCCGAGCGCATGGTGCGGGTCGCCGAGGCCGACTTCAGGAAGCAGAAACGTGAACTGGCCGACGCCCAGGTCGTACTGGCACGCCGCAAGCGGTACGGGCAGAAGATGTTCGACAACACGCGCGAGCCTCGGGCGGTCATGAGAATGCGCAAACGCACGGCCCAGGAGTCGGCCGGCAAGTACCGCATCATGCACGAGGAGAAGCTCGCCGAGGCCAGAGAACGGCTCGACGAGGCGGTGGAGGCCATACGGGAGGACGACGAGATCCGCGTCGACCTGCCGTACACGGCGGTGCCGGCGGGCCGGACCGTGCTCACCGTGCGGGACCTGGAGCTCGTCCACGGCGCCCGCGTCGGGAGCGGCTTCGACCTGCACGGCCCCGAGCGGATCGCGCTGATCGGGCGCAACGGCGCGGGCAAGACGACGCTGCTGCGCACCATCGCCGGGGAGCTGGAGCCGGTTTCCGGTGAGGCGACGGCGCACGTGCCGCTGCGGTTCCTGCCGCAGCGCCTCGACATCCTCGACGGCGGGCTGACCGTCGCCGAGAACGTGGCCCGGTTCGCGCCGGGCGCCACCAACAACCGGATCCGGGCGCGGCTGGCCCGCTTCCTGTTCCGGGGTGCCCGTGCCGACCAGCAGGCGGCGACACTGTCCGGCGGCGAGCGCTTTCGGGCGACGTTGGCCGCGCTGATGCTGGCGGAACCGGCACCGCAGCTGCTGATGCTGGACGAGCCGACGAACAACCTGGACATGGCGAGCGTACGACAGCTCACCACGGCCCTGGAGTCGTACGAGGGGGCGCTGATCGTGGCCAGTCACGACCTGCCGTTCCTGGAGTCGATCGGCATCACGCGGTGGCTGCTGCTCGACGGAGAACTCACGGAAACCACGCCAGAAGCTGTCGGGTTGCCCGCCTGAGCGCTCCGCTGGAAGTGCGGTGATGAAGCTGCGGGCCGGTGGGGGCTGGTCGCGCCCACGGCGGAGCCGCACATCGATACAGCCCCGCGCCCCTCACGGCGCTCAGTACGCCCCCGCCCCCTCGCCGGAGGGCTGTCGTCGCCCAGAATGGGCCCTGCATCATGGGCGCCGACACCCGACGGGGTTCGGCCACGCAAGTCCACAACGTTCCACCCGATACGGAGACCTCCTCGTGCCCAGCAAGAAGGCCCTCGTCCGCCGCCCCAGCCCCCGCCTGGCCGAAGGACTCGTCACCCACGTCGAACGCATGGACGTGGACGTCGACCGGGCGAGGCAGCAGTGGGAGGCGTACGTGGAGGCGTTGCGCACGCACGGCTGGGAGATCATCGAGGTGGACCCGGCCGACGACTGCCCCGACTCCGTGTTCGTCGAGGACACGGCCGTGATGTACAAGAACGTCGCCCTGATCGCGCGCCCCGGCGCCGAGTCCCGCCGGGACGAGACCGCGGGCGTCGAGGAGGTCGTGGCGCGCCTGGGCTGCTCGGTGAACTGGGTCTGGGAGCCGGGCACCCTTGAGGGCGGCGACGTGCTGAAGATCGGCGACACGGTCTACGTGGGCCGCGGCGGCCGTACCAACGCCGTCGGCGTCCAGCAGCTGCGTGCCGCCTTCGAACCGCTGGGGGCACGGGTGGTCGCCGTGCCCGTGAGCAAGGTGCTGCATCTGAAGTCGGCGGTCACCGCGCTCCCCGACGGCACGGTCATCGGGCACATCCCGCTGATGGACACGCCGTCGCTGTTCGGGCGCTTCCTGCACGTGCCGGAGGCGTCCGGCTCCCATGTGGTGCTGCTCGGCGGCGACAAGCTGCTCATGGCGGCCAGCGCCCCGAAGACGGCCGAGCTGTTCAAGGACCTCGGGTACACGCCGGTCGTCGTGGACATCAGCGAGTTCGAGAAGCTCGAGGGCTGTGTGACATGCCTCTCGGTGCGGCTGCGGGAGCTGTACGCCTGACCGTGTGACGCCCGGACGGTGCAGTCCCGGGACCAGCGGGTCCCGGGACTTTCTGCTGCTCAGGAGCCCTGGGGAAGCCCCTCTGAACAGCGGTCTTTACGGCACACTTAACCTACGGCTTCGTAACCTACGGATTCGTAGCCTACGATCGCGTAGGTTCCCGGCGTCGCTCGCCGGTTCCACCGGTTTTGGTTCCACGTCCCCCTGGAGTACCCGTGACGATCACCTCTTCCCACCTCGGCAGCCCCTCCGTCTGGACCGATGCCCGACTGCTGCACGCCCTGGAGGAAGTGGTCGAGAAGGAGCTCAACCGGCATCTGAAGGTCGCCAAGGACTGGATGCCGCACGAGTACGTGCCGTGGACCGACGGCCGCAACTTCCCCGGCTTCTTCGAGGACGGCGAGGCCTGGGACAAGGAGCAGTCCAAGGTCACCGAGATCGGCCGTATCGCCCTCGTGGTGAACCTGCTGACCGAGGACAACCTGCCCAGCTACCACCACGAGATCGCCACGCTCTTCGGCCGTGACGGGGCCTGGGGCACCTGGGTGCACCGCTGGACCGCCGAGGAGGGCCGGCACGGCATCGTGATGCGCGACTACCTGCTCACCTCGCGCGCGGTGGACCCGGACAAGCTGGAGCAGTTCCGCATGTCCCACATGAGCGAGGGCTTCGAGTCGGACAACCGGCACTCGATGCTCCACTCGATCGCCTACGTCGCCTTCCAGGAGCTCGCGACCCGTATCTCGCACCGCAACACCGGCCACCAGTCCGGCGACCCGGTCTGCGACCGCATGCTGGCGCGCATCGCGACCGACGAGAACCTGCACATGGTCTTCTACCGCAACCTGCTCAAGGCGGCCTTCGAACTCGCCCCCGACCTGACCATGCAGGCGGTGCGGGACGTCGTCGTGAACTTCCGCATGCCCGGCCACGGCATCCCCGGTTTCGAGCGGGCCGCCGCGCAGATGGCCATCGGCGAGGTCTACAACCTGCGCATCCACCACGACGACGTTCTCCAGCCAGTGCTGCGCTTCCTGAAGGTCCTGGAGATCGACGGCCTCGGCCCCGAGGGCCTGAAGGCCCAGGAGGAGCTCGGCCTGTTCATGAACGGCCTGGACGCGGAAGCCCTGAAGTTCGACGAGAAGCTGGCGGCACGCAAGGCACGGATGGCGGTCCGGGCCGGGGGCTGATCCCCGCACACCCGGCGGAGCCCGGCCGGATCACCCGCTGCTCAGTGCGGGGTACGCCGGAGCTGGAGCCGTTCCTTCTCGGACAGTCCGCCCCACACGCCGAAGCGCTCGTCGTTCGCGAGGGCGTACTCGAGACAGGCGGAGCGCATCTCGCACATGCCGCAGATGCGCTTCGCCTCACGCACCGAGCTGCCCGGCTCGGGAAAGAAGAACTCGGCCCCGGTCTGTGCGCACAGGGCCTGGGCCTGCCAGGCGGTGTCGGCCGGGGTGATCGTCTGGAAGTGCATGGTCCCGAGCATTCCGTGCGGCGAAAAACGTTCGATCAACGCGCGATCAACGCCGCGTCCGAGGGCCTCCGGCCGCCTCGATGGTGGCCGTGCGGACAAGCCGGCGCACGGCGGCGCGCGGAGGGTGCGGAAACGAGGCGGCCGCCCTGCGTCGCCGTGGTGACGGCACGGCGTGGTTCCCGCGGCGATTGTCAGTGGGCGGTGCAAGACTCGGCACTGCACGCAACGGGTCCCCTTTCATGAGGAGGGCGAGGATGCTCACCACCCGTTATGTCAACGGCGCTCCCAACTGGATCGACCTCGGCACGACCGACATCGAGGGCGCCACTTCCTTCTACGGCGGTCTCTTCGGCTGGCAGTTCCAGTCGGCGGGCCCCGAGGCCGGCGGCTACGGCTTCTTCCAGCTGGACGGCAGGACGGTCGCCGGCGGGATGCAGAACCCCGCGGAGGAGAGCCCGCCGTCCTGGACCGTGTACTTCCAGAGCGCGGACGCCGCGGCCACGGCCAAGGCCGCCGAGCAGGCGCACGGCAGCGTGCTCGTGGAGCCCATGGACGTGATGGGCCAGGGCCACATGGCGATCCTCGCGGACTCGAAAGGGGTGCCGTTCGGCATCTGGCAGCCGGGGCAGCTCAAGGGCGTGGACGTACTCAACGAACCCGGCTCGCTGTGCTGGCTGGAGCTCTACACGCCGGACCTCCCGGCCGCCGCCGGGTTCTACAACGCGGTGCTCGGCTGGGAGACCTCGTCCGTCAGCTTCCCCGGCGGCTCGTACACGTGCGTGAACCCCGCCCGCGAGGGGGAGGATGCCATGTTCGGCGGCCTCGTCGCACTGGCCGACGATCCCACGGAGGCGGGGTCGGACCCCTACTGGCTGCCGTACCTGGAGGTCACCGACACGGACGCCACGGTCGCCAGGGCCCAGGAGCTGGGCGGCAGTGTCCGGATGCCCGCGACGGACGTGCCCGACGTCGGCCGCATCGCCAAGCTCACCGACCCGTACGGCGCCCGCTTCGCGGTGATCAGGAGCGCCGCCCCACAGCAGAGCTGACCACCCCGGGCAAGCCGGCTACGCGGAGGCCCGGCGTACCAGAGTGGTCGGCAGGACCACGCCGGGCGAGGGGGCCGCGTCGGTGTCGTCGGCGTTGCGGGGGTCCAGACGGCGCAGCAGGAGGCGGGCCATCAGGCGGCCCGTCTCCTCGATGTCCTGACGGATCGTGGTGAGCGGCGGGTCGGTCTGCTCGGCGACGGGCAGCATGTCGTCGAAGCCGATCACGGCGACGTCGTCCGGCACGCGTCGGCCGCGCTCGCGCAGCACCCGCAGGGCGCCCGCGGCGGTGAGATCGTTGGCGGCGAACACGGCGTCCAGGTCGGGGCAGCGGTCGAGGAGTTCGCGCATCGCCCGCTCGCCCCCGGCCGGGGTGAAGTCGCCCTCGACGACGAGCCGCGGGTCGGCCTCGGCCATGACGTCCCGGAACCCGTCGAGCCGGTCCACCGCGGACGTCTGGTCGAGGGCGCCGGTGATGTGCGCGATGCGCGTACGGCCCAGGCCGACGAGATGGCGTACGGCCGCGCGGGCACCGCCCCGGTTGTCGCTGTCGACGTACACGGCCCGGGGCGTGCCGTCGCTCCAGCCGGACCGCCCGCCGAACACGGTCGGGACCCCGGCGCCCCGGATCAGACCGGGCAGCGCGTCGTCGAGGTGCAGGGAGAACACCAGCGCCCCGTCGACGTGCCCGCCGGCGAGATAGCGGCCGACGCGGGCATGGTCGTCGCGGCCCTCCGTGAGCAGCAGCACGAGCTGGTTGTCGTGGGCCGTCAGCTCCTTGCTGATTCCCCGGAGTTGCAGCGCGAAGAAGGGGTCGGCGAAGACGCGCGTCTCCGGTTCCGCGATGACGACGGCGACGGCGTCATGGCGTCTGGTCACGAGGCTGCGGGCCGCCTGGTTGGGGACGTAGCCGAGTTCCTCGACCGCCCGCCGGACGCGTTCGACGAGGGGTTCGCGGACCCCGTCCCCGCCGTTGACCACCCGCGAGACGGTGGCCCGGGACACCCCGGCGCGTGCGGCCACTGCCTCCAGCGTGGGGCGCGTCACTGCCTCGGTCACTTCGGGACTCCTCACCGGCGACTGCGGATCAGGATAACCGCAGGCCGACGGGGAGGTGAGAGCGCTCTCGGCAACCGTCAGTGCCCGTGCGAGGAGTGGTCCGGTGCGTGTGCCGTATGGCCCGGGATCGTGCCGTCCGGCTTCTTCACCAGGAAGAGGCCGACCATTCCCATGTCGGAGTGGCTCTGCACGTGGCAGTGGTACATCCACGCGCCGGCGCCCACCCCCTCCCCCGCGACCACCTGGAAGCCGAAGGAGTCCGCAGGGCCCACGATCTTGTTGTCGATCACCTGACTCGGGTCGTCGGGGCCGGTCAGCATGCCGGTGCGGTTGTCGGCCCAGCGGTGACCGTGCATGTGGAAGGTGTGGTAGTACTCGCCGTGCGTGATCATCACGAACTCGATGCGGTCGCCCACCGTGGCCTCGAAGTCGGGGCCGGTGGGCAGGTTGTTGATCGTCATGTCGTTGAAGACGATCGTGTAGGTGCGGTCCGGAAGGATGTCGCCCTTCCTGCGGACGATCACCGGTCCGTACAGCCCCTTCCGGATGCCGCCCGTCCCGTGCTCCGTGCCCACCACGTGGTCGTGGTAGTGCCAGTAGCCCGCGCTGCCCGCCCGCCAGGTGCCGTCCGGCCGGCGGCCGGGAGCATGGGTGCGCCAGGTGTAGGTGCGGGTGCCGCCCGGCTCGACATGACTCCTGCTCAGTTTCGTGCCGTCGCTGGATATCTCGTAGTCCAGGCCGTGTACGTGCAGGCTCGCCGTCACATCCGTCGTGTTCTCGAACTCGATGTGCACCGTGTCGCCCTCGTTGAGCTCG
The DNA here is from genome assembly GCF_046267975.1 of Streptomyces flavusporus. Classification (NCBI taxonomy): domain Bacteria; kingdom Bacillati; phylum Actinomycetota; class Actinomycetes; order Kitasatosporales; family Streptomycetaceae; genus Streptomyces; species Streptomyces flavusporus. Next base: position 1,370,038 of record NZ_CP176503.1, read on the forward strand.
ATCAGCGGCCCCGGGATGGTTGCCTTGCCCTTCTCGAAGCCGTAACCCAGCTGTCCGTCGGCGAGCTTCTCCGCGTAGACCTTGAGATGCCTCACCTCGCCGCCCGCCGGCGCCTTCCGGGCCGGTTCGGTGGCCGGAGTCGCCTCCGAGGCCACGGACAACGATGTCGCGACGGCCGCGCCACCCAGGAGGACCCGCCGGTTGAAGCTACGTCTGTCCATGCCGAACTCCCCAATTCCGGTACGGAGTTCGAGACGGTAGCGGGACTCACGGCGTTTATCCACACCCAGGACAAAGTTCGTTCCGTTCCGGTCATACCTATTGGCGAGCCGCGCAAAGAGGTCTAGCTTCCTAGGCGCTGTTGCTGTGACCGACGAGGGGTGGGTGACCACATGCGGTCCACATCGCACCACAGACCCATGGATTTAAGAGAGCTGAGCAGAAAAAGGGCCGGAAGGCGCGCCTGGACGGCCGCCCTGACGGCCGGATTCGTCACCGCGGGCCTGCTGTCCGGCTCTTCCGCGGGGGCGCTCCCGGCGCCGGATCCGTCCCTGACAACGATGTCCGTCAAGTCGCCGCCCGGCGGCGCGAACGTGCGTGTGCTGATCTTCTACGGGTCCGCGGCCCCCGGCGACGAGTCTCCGGTCGTGAACGCCGGTATCGAGGCGATCGAGCGGATCGGTCTGTCCGGTCCCGCCGGCCAGCGCTTCAAGGTGGAGGCCACGGACGACGCCTCGGTCTTCACCAACGGGACCAGGCTGGGCCGTTACAACGCGATCGTGTTCCTCACCGGCGGCGGAGACGTCCTGGACGCGGAGCAGGAGGCCGGCCTGGAGACCTACATGGAGGCGGGCGGCGGGTTCGTCGGCATCCATGACGCGGCCCGCGCGGAACCGTACTCCGACTGGTTCACCGGTCTGGTCGGCGCCCGCCCGGCCTCCTCCAGCCCAACCTCGGCACAACGGGCGACAGTTGAGGTCGGCGACCGGCAGCACCCGGCCACCAAGGATCTCCCGGTGACCTGGAAGCGCCCCGACCAGTGGCCGAACTGGGTGAAGAACCCCTCGGGCGAGGTGCACACGGTGGCACGCGTGCGCGAGTCGACGTACCAGCCCGGCGCGAGCGCCAACGGGTGGGACCACCCGATCAGCTGGTGCCGCGACTACGACGGCGGACGCTCCTTCTACACCGGCATGGGCGGCACGGTGTCGTCGTACGACGAGACCGACTTCCGCAACCACCTGCGCGGTGCACTGCTGTGGACCACCCGCCTCGTGCAGGCCGACTGCAAGGCGACGATCAACGGCAACTACAAGGCGGAGCGGCTGACCAAGCCCAACCAGCCCGGCCAGAACGACCAGGTCGGCGAGCCGCACGGACTGGTCACCGCCCCCGACGGCCGCGTCCTGTACATCGGGCGCGGCGGCGCCGACAGCTCGCAGCCCGTGATCACCGACTGGAACAACCCCGACATCGGCAAGGGCAAGGGCGAGATCCATGTCTACGACCCGAAGACCGGGCAGGTCACCCTGGCGGGCGCGTTGACGGTCTTCGGCAACAAGGGTGGCGGCGACGAGCTGGTCAAGGTCGAGGAGGGCCTGCTCGGTATCGAGCTGGACCCGCGCTTCGAGCAGAACGGCTGGGTGTATCTGCACTACACCCCGCACGCGCGGATCAACCGCGACACGCGGATGGCCGAGCGGCGCGTCTCCCGCTTCACGCTCGACCTCGCCACCAACAAGCTCGACCTGAGCAGCGAGAAGGTGCTGCTCAAGTGGCCGGTGCAGATCCACAGTTGCTGTCATGCGGGCGGCGGGATGGCCTGGGACTCCAAGGGCAACCTCTACATCGCGACCGGCGACAACAACTCCAGCCGCTTCAGCGACGGTTACTCCGGCAACAACCCGGAGCCGAACTTCAAGGGCGTGTCCTTCGCCGACGCACGCCGCACCGCCGGCAACACCAACAACCTCAACGGCAAGATCCTGCGCATCCACCCGGAACCCGACGGGACGTACACGCTCCCCGAGGGCAACCTCTTCACCGGCCGGGAGACCGACGAGGGCGGCGGCAAGACCCGCGGGGAGATCTATGTGATGGGCGTCCGCAACCCGGCGCGCATCTTCGTCGACAAGTCGACGGACATCCTGTACGCGGGCTGGGTCGGCCCGGACGCCTCTGCGCCGTCGCCGGTGTGGGGCCCCGCCAAGTACGACACGTTCGCCGTCATCACCAAGGCGAGCAACCGGGGCTGGCCGTACTGCATGGGCAACAAGCAGCCGTACCGCGACCGCAACCTGCCCGATCCGTCGCAGCCGCTCGGCTGGTACGACTGCGACCGTCCGAAGAACGAGTCCCCGAACAACGACGGCCTCGTCAACCTTCCGCCGGTCACCGGCAACAACATCTGGTACTCGCCCCAGGGCGGCGGCCCGGACTTCCCGCGTGACGCGAACGGGGTCCCCTCGTACAAGCAGGAGGAGTCGACGTACCGGCTGCCGTGGCTCAAGGGCGGCGGGCAGGCCGCGATGAACGGGCCCGTCTACCGGTCCGCCGACGTCTCGGCCACCAGTGACGTCAAGTGGCCGGCCTACTGGGACGGCAAGTGGTTCGTCGGCGACTTCTACGACGCCGACCAGCCGCGCAACGCGGTGCTGATGGATCCGAGGACGCAGGGCGACGGCGGGCTGCCGGTGCACTCCGAGTCGCTGAAGAAGATCGTGCCGGTCGGCAACGACGGCATCAAGAACCTCATGGACTGGAAGTTCGGTCCGGACGGAGCGCTCTACGTCCTCGACTACGGGCGCGGCTTCTTCACCTCGGACGCCAAGTCGGCGCTGTGGCGCGTGACGTACCAGGGCGGCGGGCCCACGCCGGCCGCCGACCAGCTGGCGAGGGGGACGCAGTGAGACGCCAACGAAGAATCTGGACGGCCTTGCTGGCCGCCGTACTGATGATGCTGGGGCTGCAGTCCACGACGGCGGCCCAACAGCCCGAACAGGCCGCCGCGCAAGTTCTCACCTGGACCGCGGGCAACGACATCGACAAATACACGTCGGCGCCCGCGACGGCGGTGGCCGGCCCGGCGACGATCGTCTTCGAGAACAGCGTGGCCACCGGCAACACCACCGGAATGCCGCACACGCTGACGTTCGTCACCTCCGACCCCGAGTTCAACAGCGACGTCCAGCTGAACATCCTGGCCAACCCCAACGACGACCAGGGCGGCCGCCACACCGCCGAGGTCACGCTCACCCCGGGCCGCTACTTCTACCACTGCACGATCCCCGGCCACGGCCAGATGCAGGGCATCCTCGTGGTGACCGAGGGCAGCGGCGAGGACACCACGGCGCCAGAGGCGTCGGCCCAGGTCAGTGGGGTACAGAACGCGCAGGGTGAGTACGTCGGTTCGGCGAGTGTGACGGTCGAGGCGACCGACAACACCGGCGGATCCGGCGTCGACCGGATCGAGTACGCGACCGGCGAGACCGGCGCCTGGCAGCCGTACACCGCCCCGGTCGTCGTCGACCAGGTGGGCAGCCACAAGGTCCGGTACCGGGCGTTCGACAAGGCGGGCAACGTGTCCGCCGAGAAGAGCGTCGAGTTCACGGTCGTCGCCCCGCAGACGGACGACACGACACCGCCTGAGACCTCGGCGACGGTGAGCGGCGAGCAGAACCCCGACGGCACGTACGTCGACATGGCCACGGTCACCGTCACCGCCTCCGACACCGGCTCCGGGGTCAACACCATCGAGTACGCGATCGGCACGTCCGGCGCCTGGCAGCCGTACACCGGCCCGGTGATGGTGCATCAGACCGGTGCGCACACCGTCCGCTACCGCGCCACCGACAAGGCGGGCAACGCGGCGGCCGAGAAGAGCGTGGAGTTCACGGTGGTCGCCGCGCCCGAGGAGGACACCACCCCGCCGGTGACGGGCGCGACCGTGGAGGGCACCCGGAACTCCGACGGGGCGTACGTGGCGAACGCCAAGGTCACCATCAGTGCGACGGACGGGGCGGGTTCGGGTGTCGCGAGCGTCGAGTACTCGCTCGACGGCGGGCCCTATCTCGCGTACACGGCGCCCCTGGTCGTCGACCGCGTGGGCCCGCACACCGTGGCGTACCGGGCGAGCGACAAGGCGGGCAACACCTCCGACGCCCGGACCGTCAGCTTCACGGTCGTGGCGGGCGGGGTGCCCGCGCCGCCCTGCCCCGAGTACGACGAACGGCTGACCGTCATCGTCGGCACGGTCGACTCGGGTGTGCCCAACCGGGTCACGAACAACCGGTGCCGGATCAACGAGCTGATCGAGGACGAGAAGGAGTGGACGTCCCACGCGCTGTTCCTCAAGCATGTGAAGACGGTCCTGGACAAGCTCCTCAAGGAAGGCGTCGTCGACCAGCGCGAGTACAACGCCATCACCAAGGCGGCCCGGCAGTCCGGCATCGGCAGGCCCGGCCAGACCGAGGGCTACCGCACGATCCTCGACGGCACCGCGGACTCCTTCGCCAAGTGGCAGCACGTGGGCGGCGGTTCCTTCGCGCCGAACGCCGACGGGTCGATCACCAGCGGCACCACGAAGGCGGGCCTCGGCATGCTGTGGTTCCCGCAGCGCAAGTACGGCGACTTCTCGCTCCGGCTCCAGTGGCGGGACGACGCTCCCGGCACGGGCAACGCCAACTCCGGTGTGTTCGTGCGCTTCCCGTACGTCCATGACCACCCGGAGGAGTCACGGCCGGAGTGGGTCGCCATCAAGTACGGGCACGAGGTGCAGGTGCTCGACCGGCCCGACGGCGACATGTACAAGACGGGGTCCGTCTACGGCTTCGACCGCGTGGGCCTGGCCGGCGCGGGCGTGACGCAGAAGGGCACCTGGAACGACTACGAGATCCGGGTGGTCGACCAGCACTACTCGGTCTACCGCAACGGCGTGCTGATCAACGAGTTCGACAACATCGGCGGCCAGGACTTCGTCCCGCCCCGCGCCGACGACCCCGGCACGGACGGGCGGCGGTTCGCCTCCGGCTACATCGGGCTCCAGGTGCACGGCACGACGGATGTGATCTCGTACCGGGACATCCGGATCAAGGAGTTGTAGGTCCCGCTCTGCGGGCTCTGCTCGGCTGTACCCGCTTGGGCTCCCCCGGCATCTTGGGGTAATCGGGCGGGTACGGCAGATCGCCGAGCCCGTGATCGCGCTCGTCCCTGTTGGCGAGCTCCAACAGCGCCTCCAGCGAGAAACGGTGGTCGTCCATGTCCGCGTGCACATCGCCGAGTTCGGCGAAGCGCGCGGGCATGGTCGCGAGGTCGAAGTCCCGGGGGTGGGCGTCGCCGACCTCCTCCCAGCGCAGGGGCGCCGAGACGGGGGCGTGCGGGCGGGGGCGTACGGAGTAGGCGGAGGCGATCGTGCGGTCCCGCGCGGTCTGGTTGTAGTCGATGAAGATCTTCTCGCCCCGCTCCTCCTTCCACCACTTGACCGTGACGTACTCCGGCATGCGGCGTTCCATCTCCCGGCCGACCGCGATGGCGGCCCGGCGGACCTGGGTGAAGGTCCAGCGCGGCTCAATGGGGACGAACACATGCAGGCCGCGGCCGCCGGAGGTCTTGGGGAAGCCCTGCAGACCGCCGAACTCGGCGAGAACGGCGTGCAGTTCATGGGCGGCGCGGACGGCGTCGTCGTAGTCGGTGCCGGGCTGCGGGTCGAGGTCGATGCGGAGTTCGTCGGGGCTGTCGACGTCGTCGCGGCGCACCGGCCACGGATGAAAGGTGAGGGTGCCGAACTGGGCGGCCCACAGGACGGCGGCCTCCTCGGTGGGGCACATCTCGTCGGCGCTGCGGCCGCTGGGGAACGTGATGTGGGCGGTGGGAATCCAGTCGGGCATGTTCTTGGGCGCCCGCTTCTGGAAGAAGGACTCGCCGGTGACGCCGTCCGGGTAGCGCTCCAGGGTGGTGGGGCGGTTGCGCAGGGCGCGCAGGATGCCGGGGGCGACGGCCTGGTAGTAGCGGGCGAGGTCCAGCTTGGTGAAGCCGCGCTCCGGGAAGAAGACCTTGTCGGGACTGGACAGCCGTACGGTCCGGCCGCCCGCCCGGAGTTCCACCGCTTCGCCCATGCGAGCCACGGTAGGCCCAGCCCGGGTCCCGCGCACACCGGGCGCACGACGCCCGCGTGGCGCAAAATCTAACCATGGATCTGCCGGTGATGCCGCCCGTCAAGCCGATGCTCGCCAAGTCCGTGGCGAAGATCCCTCCGGGCATGCACTATGAGGCCAAGTGGGACGGGTTCCGGACGATCGTGTTCCGCGACGGGGACGAGGTGGAGCTCGGCAGCCGTACCACCAAGCCGTTGACCAGGTATTTCCCGGAGCTGGTGGCCGCGTTGAAGGAGCGGTTGCCGGAACGCTGTGTGCTGGACGGGGAGATCGTGATCGCGCGGGAGGGGCGGCTCGACTTCGACGCGCTCACCGAGCGCATCCACCCGGCCGACTCCCGGGTGCGGATGCTGGCGGAGAATACACCGGCCTCTTTCGTCGCCTTCGACCTGCTGGCACTGGCCGACGAGTCGCTCCTCGAGGTGCCCCTGGGTGACCGGCGTGCGCTGCTGGTCATGGCGCTGTCCGGGGTGAGGGCCCCGGTGCACGTGGCGCCGGCGACCACCGACATCGAGATGGCGCGGCACTGGTTCCAGCAGTACGAGGGGGCGGGCCTGGACGGAGTGGTCGCCAAGCCGCTCACGCTGCGCTATCTCCAGGACGAGCGGGCCATGTACAAGGTCAAGCACGAGCGGACGGCGGACGTCGTCGTCGCCGGGTACCGCCTGCACAAGAGCGGCCCGGTCGTCGGCTCCCTGCTGCTCGGTCTGTACGACGACCGGGACACGCTCCAGCACGTGGGTGTGTCCGCCGCGTTCTCCATGGAGCGGCGCGCCGAACTGGTGGAGGAGCTGGAGCCGCTGCGCATGGACGACGTCTCGGGTCATCCGTGGGCGGCCTGGGCGGAGGAGGCGGCGCACGAGTCGGCGCGGCTGCCGGGCGCGCCGAGCCGCTGGTCGGGCAAGAAGGACCTGTCCTGGGCGCCGCTCAGGCCGGAGCGGGTGTGCGAGGTGGCGTACGACCACTTGGAGAACGGGGTGCGTTTCCGGCACACGGCCCGCTTCCGCCGCTGGCGCCCGGACCGGACGCCGGAGAGCTGCACCTACGCCCAGCTGGAGGAGCCGGTGCGCTACGACCTCGCGGAGATCTTCGCCCCCCAGGCCTGAGCCGCCCCAGGCCTGAGTCAGGGCCTCATCAGCACCTTCACGGCACCGTCCCGCTTGTGCTGGAACATCTCGTACGCCCGCGGCGCCTCGTCGAGCGGCAGCCGGTGGGTGGCGAAGTCGTCGACACCGAGCGGGTCCTCGTCGGTCAGATAGGGAAAGATCTCGTCGCTCCAGCGGCGTACGTTGGCCTGGCCCATCCGGATCTGGAGCTGCTTGTCGAACATGGTGAGCATCGGCAGCGGGTCGGCGGTGCCGCCGTACACGCCGACGAGGGACAGGGTGCCGCCGCGGCGCACCAGCTCGATGGCGGTGTGCAGGGCGGCGAGCCGGTCGACGCTGAAGCGTTCGGCGAGCGGACCGCTCAGTTTCCGGGGCAGCATCGTGGAGGCCTGCTGGGCGAGCCGGGCGGCGAGGCTGCCGTGCGCCTCGGTGCCGACCGCGTCGATCACGGCGTCGGGGCCGCGGCCGTCGGTCTCGTCGCGGATCGCGGCGACGAGTTCCTTCTCGCTGTCGAAGACCCTGAGGTCGTACGTCTCCACGCCGTGCGCCCGCGCCCGCCGCAGCCGGTCGCTGACCAGGTCCACCCCGAACACCCGCCCGGCGCCACGGACCTGGGCGACCCGGCAGGCCATGTCCCCGATCGGGCCGAGCCCGAGCACGGCAATGCTGCCGCCCTGGGACAGGTCCGCGTAGGAGACCGCCTGCCAGGCGGTGGGCAGGACGTCGGAGAGGTACACGAACCGGTCGTCGGGCGGGCCTTCCGGCACCTTGATCGGACCGTACTGGGCCTGCGGGACCCGCAGGTACTCGGCCTGGCCGCCCGGTACCGCACCGTACAGACGGGTGTAGCCGAACAGAGCGGCGCCCATGCCCTCGCCGGACACCTGGGTGGTCTCGCACTGGGTGGGCAGCGAGTTGAGGCACATCCAGCAACTGCCGCAGGCGATCTGGAACGGCACGACGACCCGGTCGCCCGCCGCCAGGTCCGGTACGCCGGGCCCGACCTCCTCGACGATGCCCATGGGCTCGTGGCCGAGGATGTCACCCGGCGTCATGAACGGTGTGAGCACCTCGTACAGATGCAGGTCGGAGCCGCACAGCCCGGTCGAGGTGACGCGGATGACGGCGTCGGTCGGCTCCTCGATCCGCGGATCGGGCACGTTCTCCACCCGGACGTCCCGCTTGCCCTGCCATGTCACAGCCCTCATCGCCCCGCGCTCCCTCCGTCGCCTCCACGGTTGCCCGCCCTGGGTGCCGCCCGGGTACCCGGGCCTCCCGTGTCGAACCGCGCGGCCCCGCCTGGGCCGATCGGTGTACTCACCGCGAGCCGTTGGCGCATCTCGCGCCACCGAGTGACCGGATCTGCTCAGGTATGGCGAGCGATGAGCCGATAAGCGCACAATCAGGGACGCGGGAGTGGGTGGGTGGCGACGGTGGGCATGGAACGCAGGGCGCGGGTGCGGCGTGCCGCCACGACGGCGGTGCTGCTGGCCGCGGCGATGACGGCCGTCCTGACAGCAGGCTGCACGAACGGCGGCGGACCACCGCCCGACGACCGGCCGCCGCCCGTGCCGAAGCCGACGCCGAGCCCGGAGGACAGTGGCATCGGCGATGTCGGTTCGGTGCTCGCTGTGAAGATCGACAACGCGCGCAGGGCGCGGCCGCACACCGGCCTGGGCGAAGCGGACATCGTGTACGTCGAGCAGGTCGAGGGCGGGCTGAGCCGGCTGCTGGCGGTGTACGCGACCAGGCTGCCGGAAACCGTCGGGCCGGTGCGCAGCGCCCGCGAGAGCGATCTGGAACTGCTGCGCCAGTTCGACCGGCCCACGCTCGCCTTCTCCGGCGCACAGCGCAAGCTGCTGCCGCTGATCGACCGGGCGCCGCTGCGCGCCGAGCCGCCCGACCGCACGCCCGGCGCCTACTACCGCGCCAAGGAAAGGCCCGCCCCGCACAACCTGTATCTGCGCCCGCTGCGACTGCTGCCCTCGGCTCCGGGTCCGGACGCTCTCACCCCCGGCTTCACCTACGGCGCCCCGCCGGCCGGCGGCACGGCGGAGACGACCCGGACGGTGCGCTACCCGGCGGCCCGCTTCACCTTCACCTGGTCCGAGAACCACGACCGCTATCTGGTCGCGATGGACGGGACGGCCATGGTGACGACCGACGGCGCGCGGGTGGCTCCCGCGACGGTCGTCGTGCAGTACGTGCGGCTGCGCCCGTCCGAGTACTTCGACTCCCGGGGCAACAACACTCCGTACACCGAGACCGTCGGCTCGGGGAAAGCGACGGTGCTGCGCGACGGGAGGGCGTACGACGTGCACTGGAAGCGCGCGTCAGCCGACGACGACACCCGGTTCACGACCGAGCGGGGCGCGCCGGTGAACTTCGCCACGGGCCAGGTGTGGATGGTGCTGGCGAAGGCCTGATCAGGGCTGGGCGACGAGGGGTTCCACGGGGTTGCGGAGCCCCTCGGCCGCGTCCGAGACCCGGCGGAGGAGATCGAGGAACTGGGTCTGCTCGGCGGCGGAGAGCGGAGCCAGGAAGACCTGGTTCATCCGGGCCGTGCGCACCGACAGCTTGCGATGGGTGCGCAGGCCGTCGTCGGTCAGGCGCAGCAGGAAGCGGCGGCCGTCCTGCGGGTCGCGGACCTTGTCCAGCAGCCCCCGGCGGCCGAGCCGGCTGATCACCTCGGCGATGGTGGACCGGTCGAGCCCCACCCGCTCCCCCACCGTGCGCTGGTCCAGGCCCGGCTCGTCGACGAGGGCGTTGAGGACGGCGAACTGCGGCGAGGTGATCTCCTCGGAGACCATCGTGTTCCACAGCAGGTGGTGCGCCTGCTGCAGCCGCCGGGCCAGGTGCCCGGGGTGGTGGGCGAGGTCCACCGCAGCCATGTCCGCTCCCAGTGGTCGATTCGGTCAGTGCACTGACGGTATCGCACCGTGTGCGCGTGTCTTTGGCAGGCCGGCCATCGAACGGAGCGTCGCCTGAGGTCTTGACGTCGGCGTACACGAGTGACAACGTGAAGGAAAGTTCACTGAATTGCTCAGTGTCCTGAGTAATTGGGATCGGAAGAGATGGGGCTTGTCGATCACCGTCAGGACCGCTGCGAAGCTCGAACAGTAGGAACCTCATGGCTCTCACCCAGCACGACATCGACCAGGAGATCGCGGCCGAGCACGCCGCGTACGAGAAGCGGGTCGCCGACGGCGGTCCCGTCGAGCACCATCCGCGCCGCGACTACGCCCCGTACCGCTCCTCGCTGCTGCGGCATCCCAAGCAGCCGCTGGTCGCGATCGACGTGGCCAGGGATCCGGAGCTGGTGGAGCTGGCCTCCCCCGCCTTCGGCGAGCGGGACATCACCGAGATCGACAACGACCTGACACGGCAGCACACCGGCGAGCCGATCGGCGAGCGCATCACCGTCTCCGGCCGGCTGCTGGACCGGGACGGTCGCCCGATCCGGGGCCAGCTGATCGAGATCTGGCAGGCCAACTCCGCAGGCCGGTACGCCCACCAACGCGAGCAGCACGACGCCCCGCTGGACCCGAACTTCACGGGTGTCGGCCGCACGCTGACCGACGACAGCGGCTTCTACAAGTTCACCACCGTCCAGCCTGGCCCTTACCCGTGGCGCCAGCACCTCAACGCCTGGCGGCCGGCCCACATCCACTTCTCGCTGTTCGGTACGGCGTTCACCCAGCGGCTCGTGACGCAGATGTATTTCCCGAACGACCCGCTGTTCCCTTACGACCCGATCATCCAGTCGGTGACGGACGACGCGGCCCGGCAGCGGCTGGTCGCGACGTACGACCACAGCCTGTCGGTCCCGGAGTTCTCGATGGGCTACCACTGGGACATCGTGCTCGACGGGCCGAACGCCACCTGGCTCGAAGAAGGGCGCTGACCTGCCATGACGAAGATCGACACGAGCCGCCCGGAGACCGTGCTCCCCACTCCGTCGCACACGGTGGGCCCCTTCTACGGCCACGCCCTGCCCTTCCCCGGCGGCGGCGACATCGCCCCGGTCGGCCACCCGGACACCATCGCCCTGCAGGGTTACGTGCTCGACGGCGAGGGCAAGCCGCTGCCGGACGCGTTCGTGGAGCTGTGGGGTCCCGACCCGGACGGCAACCTGCCGCAGGTCGACGGATCGATGCGGCGCGACCCGGCCGGCGGCGGCTTCCTGGGCCGCAACGGGGTGGAGTTCACGGGCTGGGGCCGCATCCAGACCGACGTCAACGGCCACTGGACCGCGCGCACGCTCCGGCCCGGGGCACGCGGGCAGAGCGCGCCGTACCTCAGCGTGTGTGTCTTCGCGCGCGGGCTGCTCGTTCACCTGTTCACCCGGATCTACCTGCCGGGCGACGAGGCCGCGCTCGCCGGGGACCCGCTGCTGTCCCAGCTGGCCGAGGCGCGCCGCGACACGCTGATCGCCCGCGCGGACGGCGACGGCGCCTACCGTTTCGACATCCGCCTTCAGGGCGAAGGCGAGACGGTCTTCCTGGAGTTCCGGTGACAGCTGCCGTTCCCGAACCCGGCCTGCTCGCCCCCGGGTGGGCAGGCTCCCCTGCCGCGTCCGCGACGAGCGACACCGCCTACCTCCAGGCGCTGCTCGACGCGGAGGCCGCCCTGACCCGCGCACAGGCCTCGCGGGGACTGGCCCCGGCCGAGGCCGCCACGGCCGTGACCGAGGCGGCCCACGCCGACCGTTTCGACGTACGGTCGCTGGCGGAGCGCGCCCGCGGAGGTGGCAACCCGGTCATCCCGCTGGTCGCCGACCTGACGAAGGCGGTCGGTGCGGAGTACGGGCCGTATGTCCATCGGGGTGCGACCAGCCAGGACATCATGGACACGGCGACGATGCTGGTCGCGACGCGCGCCCTGGGCCTCGTCCTGGCCGATCTCGCCCGCGTGGAGCGGGCGCTGGCCCGGCTGGCCGCCGGGCACCGCGACACCGCGATGCCCGGCCGCACCCTCACCCAGCACGCCGTCCCGACGACGTTCGGGCTGAAGGCGGCCGGCTGGCGGTCGCTGGTACTGGACGCACGGGACCGGGTGGCGGCCGTACGGGACGGGCTGCCCGCTCAACTCGGCGGGGCGGCCGGGACGTTGGCGGCGTTCGGCGCGTACGGGGTGAGCGAGCCGACCGCCCTGCCTGCGGCGTTCGCCCGTGAACTCGGCCTGCGGCCACCGGTCCTGCCCTGGCACACGCTGCGCACGCCGATCGCCGACCTCGCCGGATGTCTGGCCTTCGCGGCCGGGGCGCTCGGCAAGATCGCCGTGGATGTGCTCACCCTGTCCCGCACCGAGATCGCCGAGGTCACGGAGAGCAGTGGCGGGGGTTCGTCGGCGATGCCGCACAAGGCCAATCCCGTACGGTCCACCCTGATCGCCGCCGCAGCGCGGCGCGCACCGCAGCTCGCAGCCACGCTCTACGGGGCGCTGGCCGCCGAGGACGAGCGACCGGCCGGGGCCTGGCACGCGGAGTGGGAGGCGCTGCGGGATCTGCTGCGACTGACCGGCGGGGCCGCACGCGACGCCGCCGAACTGGCCGAGGGGCTGCGGGTCCACCCGGACGTCATGCGGGAGCATCTGGACCTCACGCACGGACTGATCGTTTCGGAGCGGCTGTCCGCCGAACTGGCTCCGCTGCTGGGGCGGGCCCGAGCGAAGGAGCTGCTCACGCGGCTCGCCGGACGCACCTACCCCGAAGGACGCTCGCTCGCCGAACTCCTCGCAGAAGAGCCGGAACTGAAGGACGTCGACCTGCGCGAGCTCACCGACCCCACCCACTACACCGGCTCTGCCGGCGCCCTCACCGACCTTTCTCTGGAGCGACGTTGACCGGGAAACTCCTCAACCACCGGGTCGAGGGCCCCGCTTCGGCTCCCCCACTGCTGCTCGGGCCGTCGCTGGGCACCTCCCACGCCCTGTGGGACAGGGTCGCGCCCGAGCTGTCCGTCACCCACCGGGTGGTCCGCTGGGACCTGCCGGGACACGGAGGTTCGGCGGCGGAACTGATCGGGCCCGGCGCCACCGTCGGTGACCTCGCCGACCTGGTGCTCGCGCTCGCCGACTCGCTCGGTGTCGAACGGTTCGCGTACGCCGGTGTGTCGCTGGGCGGTGCGGTGGGCCTGCAGCTGGCGGTGCATCACCCGGAGCGGGTGTCGTCCCTGGCCGTGATCTGCTCGTCGGCCCACTTCAACGGTGCGCAGCCGTGGGAGGAGCGGGCCGCGCTGGTGCGCCGCGAGGGACTGGCCTCGCTCGCCGAGAACGCGGACGCCCGCTGGTTCACACCGGGGTTCACCGTGCCCCGGCTGGTCCAGGACCACCGGGACGCCGACCCGGCGGCGTACTCGGCCTGCTGTGACGCGCTCGCCGCATTCGACCTGCGGGACCGGCTCGCGCAGATCTCCGCGCCCACGCTGCTGATCGCCGGGCGGGACGATCCGGCGACGCCGCCCGCGCATCTGCGGGAGATCGCGGACGCCGTGCCGGGAGCCGCACTCGTGGAGATCCCGGGGGCCTCGCATCTGGCGCCCGCGCAATGCCCCGAGGCGGTTCTGACCGCCCTGCGGGCGCACTTCGACGGTGCCGCCCGGCGCGGCATGGAGGTCCGCCGGGAGGTGCTCGGCGACGCCCACGTCGACCGGGCGCAGGCACGGCAGACCCCTTTTGAGGAGGACGGCACACCAGGCTGATGTGACGAGCGCGCCGTCGTCACCCTTCCAGCGCCGTCGCTACCGTTCCTGAAGACTGAGCAGGAGTGAGCCCGCTCAGCCGCACGCCCCGAACGGTCTTGGGCGCACTGGTCCCCGGCGTACTCGACCCCGGGGCGGCGACACGCATCCTGTGCGTGGTCCGGGCCCGGGAGGCCAGTTCCCTGTGCGACCTGGCCAGTTGGCTACGGCCAGAGGCGACGGAGAGGCCCCGAACCATCACGCTGGTGGAGCGGGGGCTCCGCACGCTGGCGCCGTACCCGGCGTCCCAGATCGCACGATCACGTTAACCCAGTCGTACCAGTGCGCCGCAAGCGCGCGAGCGGACCATCACACGATCGAGTTATCTCGGCCTCGTGCACACTGCCCGTCGAGCAGTTACTACCCCTCCAGCGCCGCCAGCCCCTGCCGCGCCTGCATCGCCAGGCCGTCCGCCCCGCACGAGCGGGCCAGCGTCAGACCCCGGTTGAGCTCGGACGTGGAGCGGGCGGCGAGGCCGTACTCGATGCGGGCGGCGGCGTGTTCGTACTGGCAGGGCGAGGCCTCCAGGTAGGTGACGGCCTGTGCGGCGAGCCGTACCTTGCGCTGGCCGGTCTCCAGGGCGGCGGCGCAGCGCAGGGCCTCGCCGATGGCGGTGTCGGTGCCGAACCGCTCGGCCTGGCGGCGGGCGTCGGCGGCGAGTCGCCCGGCGCGGGCCGGGTCCTCGGTGGCGAGGGCGAGGTCGACGGTCCAGGGGGCCAGCACCGGGTTGTGGCCGCCGCGGGAGGCCGCCGCCTTCTCGGCCGCCTCCAGTTCGTTGACGCCGTCCTCGGTGCGGCCCACGGCGAGCAGCAGCCGGCCGCGCACGGAGCGGGTGTCGGGCAGCACGATGGTCGACGGGTAGGGCGGGGCGAAGCCGTACGTCTCGGCCGTCGTCCAGGCCTCCTCGACATGGCCGCGGGCCAGCAGGGTGTCGACGAGTCCGCAGGTCGCCGACCAGTACAGGGGCAGTCCGCGCCCGACCCGTTCGGCCAGCCGCAGCGACTCGCGCAGCACGGCCTCGGCGTCCTTCAGGCGGCCCTGGCGGCGGAAGGCGAGGCCGAGGAAGGCGTTGGCCAGGGCGAGGTGGCCGCCGCTCCAGCCGGCCGTGGTGTAGGTGCGCAGGGCCTCGGCGAAGAGGTTCTCGGCGCGGTCGAGCCGGTCGGCGTAGGCGTAGGAACTGCCCAGCATCATCAGCAGTTCGACGCCCCACTGGGTGTCGGTCCAGCCGAGGCCGGGTGCGAGGCGGCCGTTGATGAGGGCCCGGTCGCACAGCTCGACGACCTCCTCGGCGTTCTCGCCGTGGGTCATGGCGTCGAAACCGCGCAGGATGAGCAGGGCGCGTTCGGAGTTGTCCCGGCCGGTGCAGGTGCGGGCCAGGTCGGCGAGGCGCTGGGAGCGGCCGGGGGTGGCGGCCTCGCCCGCGTAGATGCCCTCCCACATGTACTGCACGGCCCGCAGCCGCATCCGGGCGGGTCCCTCCTCGTGCCGGGCGGCCTCGGCCTCGACGGTGCGCACGGCCTGTTCCAGCTGGTCGTTGTGGAGAAGGGCCTGGGAGAGGCGGAAGACGGCGTCGACGCGGGCGGGACCGTCGAGGCCGGGCATGGCGAGCGCGGTCCGGAGGTGGCCGATGGTGGTGGCGGGCGCGGTCAGCAGGCCGGCGCAGCCCAGTTCGTAGAGCACGCGCGCGTGGACCTCGGGCCGGGGCGGCTCCTTGAGGGCGCGTTCGAGGCAGCGGCGGGCCGCGTCGGGGGCGCCGACGGCGAGGTGCTCGCGGGCGGCCTCGCGCAGTTGCTCGACGAGTTCGGCGTCGTCGTCCGGGTGGACCTGGAGGAGGTGGCGGGAGGCGGCCGCGGCGCCGAGTCCGGAGTCGGTGACGATCTGGGCGGCGATGCCGTGCATGGCGGTGCGCAGGGCGTCCGGGATGGAGTTGTAGACGGCGGTGGCGATCAGTGGATGGACGAATTCCAGGTCGCCGCCGGGCCGGGTGTTGGCCGGGTCGGGGGCGGTGAGGATACGGGCGCTGCGCAGCAGTTCGGCGCAGCGCACCGCGTCGTCGTGGCCCATGGTGGCGAGTTGGGCGACCAGGTCGACGGAGATGCCGGTGCCGAGGATGGCGGCCGCCCAGGCGAACCGGGTGGCGTCGATGCCGAGCCCCTCCAGGCGGGCGACCAAGCCGCCGCCGCGGGCCGAGCGGTTCAGGGCGCGCAGTTCGCCGGCCGAGGGCTCGGTCGGCTCCAGCTCGCTGTCCTGCACCTTGGCGAGGAGTTCGACGGTCTCGTAGGGGTTGCCGCCGGTGACGGCCCAGACCTCGCGGCAGAACGGGGCGTCGGCGTGCTCGCCGACGGTGGCGCGGGTGAGTCCGGCGGTGGCGTCCGGGGTCAGGGCGCTCAGCGTGGTCTCGGGACGGCCCGCGGCGGCGGCCACCGCGTCCAGGTGGCGGGCGCTCTCACCGCTCACCTCGCCCGGCCGGCGGGCCACCACGACCAGCACGGACAGGTCGTGCAGCCGCTCGGCGAACGCGGCCAGCCACTGCAGGGTCTCCTGGTCGGCCCAGTGGGCGTCGTCGATCAGCAGCACCAGCGGCCACTCCCGCTTGGCCAGCCGGCGCACGGCGGCGACCAGTCCGTCGCACACGCCCTGCGGGTCGGCCTGCCGCCCGCCGGGGTCCGCTATGCCGAGGGCGGGGCCGGCGATGTCGTACCAGTCGCCGAGGTACTCGCGGGCCTCCTCGGGCAGCAGCGACACAAGGGCGGGCTGGAGCAGTTGGCGGACGACGTTGAAGGGGACGGACCGGAGGGTCTCGCCGCCGCGGGCCGACCACACCGTGCAGCCGCGTTCCTCGGCGATGCGGCGGGTCTCGGCGAGCAGCGCGGTCTTGCCGAGTCCGGCCTCGCCCCGGAACATCAGCAGGCCGCCCGAGGACGAGCGGTCGGCGCACAGCGTGTCGACCGCCCGGGCGACGGCGGCGACTTCGTCGTCGCGCTCCCACAGGGATCCCGAGGCGGCCGCCGTCGGCCCTACCTCCGTCATCCCGCTACCTCCCCAAGTCGCCCGAACGACGTACGGGCCCGAGCGTAGCCGCCCCGTTGCCCGAGCGGTGGCCTGTCCGGCGACCTGTTTCCGTGTCGGGTGACACCGAGTGCCGCCGGCCCGGACGGTCGACGCGAAGGTTCCGTGTCCGGCTCCCCTGTGCGTCACCGACCGTCAATACTCTTGGGAATGAAGGCGACTTTCCAGGATCAGGGCACGGTTCGGTCCCGACGGGCCCTGGTCGCGGGATCGGTGGGCAACTTCATCGAGTGGTACGAGTTCGGCGTCTACGGCTACTTCGCCACGATCATCGCGGCGCGCTTCTTCACCCCCGAGGGCGGCAGCGAGGTCGAGGCGCTGGTGAAGACGTACGCATCGTTCGCGCTGGCGTTCTTCTTCCGGCCCGTCGGCGCGGCGCTGTTCGGGCGGTTGGGTGACCGGATCGGCCGCCGCCCGGTGCTGATCCTGGTGATCGGGCTGATGACGGGCGCGACGACACTGATCGGCGTGCTGCCGACGTATGAGACGGTCGGCGCTCTGGCGCCCTGGCTGCTCACCTTCCTGAGGGTGCTTCAGGGGCTCTCCGCGGGCGGGGAGTTCGGTGGGGCGGTGGCGGTGATGACGGAGTTCGCTCCGCCGGGGCGGCGAGGGCTGTACGGGTCCTGGCAGTCGTTCACGGTGGCACTGGGGCTGCTGGGTGGTGCGGGGGCGGCGGCGCTGCTGGCCACCGTGCTGACGGAGGATCAGCTGGGCGACTGGGGCTGGCGGCTGCCGTTTCTGCTGACGCTGCCGCTGGGGCTGGGCGCGCTGTGGCTCAGGCTCCGGCTGGACGAGACGCCGGCCTTCCGCCACGAGCGCGAGGTGGCGCCGGAGAGTCCGCCCGTGCGTGAGGTCGTGCGGGCGATCGCGCTCGGTGCGGGGCGGATCATGGGCTGGGCGGCGGCCGGGTACACGTTCCTGGTCGTGCTGCCGGCCTACCTGCAGAGCACGCTCGACGCGAGTTTCCAGCAGGCGCTGATCGCCACGGTGCTGGCCAATCTCGGCTTCGCGGTGACGATCGTCCCGGCGGGGCTGCTCAGCGACCGGGTGGGGCGGCGGGCCGTGATGCTGACGGGTGCGCTGCTCGTGGTGTTCCTCGCGGTTCCGCTGCTGAACCTTCTTCAGGACCCCGGTGGGTCGAACGCGGTGAAGGGCGCGGCCGTGTTCGGTGCGGGTGCGGTCGTGGGACTGATGGCGGGTCCCGGGCCGGCGATGCTGTCGGAGATGTTCCCGACGACCGTGCGCTACACCGGCCTGGGACTCGCCTACGCCCTGTCCAATGCCGTGTTCTCGGGCTGTGCCGGACTCATCATCACGGAGACGATCGAACGGACCGGAAACGTGGACATCCCCGCGTACTACGCGGCGGCCACCTGCGCGGTGAGCGTGCTGGCCCTCGCCACGGTTCCGGTGAAGGGCGTTACTGGGAAAGCGAGTTGACCGGATGCGGGTGATCGGGCTGATGTCCGGCACGTCGTACGACGCCATCGACGCGGCGGCGGCCGAGCTGAGCCTCGTCGGTGACAGCCTGGTACTGAAGCCGCTCGGCATGGTGAGCGAGGCGTACGACGACGAGCTGCGGGCGGCGCTCGCGGCGGCGCTGCCGCCGGGGTCCGTCTCGATGGCCGAGGTGTGCCGACTCGACACACGGATCGGGCAGGCCTTCGCGGCGGCGGCCGTCCGGGCCGACCGTGAACTGTGCGACGGGCGGGCCGAGTTGGTCGCCTCGCACGGGCAGACCGTCTTCCACTGGGTGGACGAGGGCCGGGTGCACGGCACGTTGCAGCTCGGGCAGCCCGCGTGGATCGCCGAGGCCACCGGCCTGCCCGTGGTCGCCGACTTCCGGCCCCGGGACATCGCCGCCGGCGGCCAAGGGGCACCGCTGGTCAGCCTGGTCGACCTGCTGTGGCTGCGCGGCCGGCCGGGCACGCCGGTCGCCCTGAACCTCGGCGGGATCGCCAACCTCACCGCGCCCGACGGCACCGCCTTCGACACGGGGCCGGGGTGTGCGCTGATCGACGCGGCGGCGAGCGAAGCGAGATGGGGGTCCCCCCGGACGGAGTCTGGGGGAGGGTTCAGCGGCGGGCGGCTGGCGTACGACGTGGACGGTGCCCTGGCCGCCCGCGGCCGGGTCCGTCCGGTGCTGCTCGACCGGCTGCTGGCCGAGCCGTACTACGCGCTGCCCGCGCCCAAGACGACCGGCAAGGAGCTGTTCCACGTCGGCTATCTGCACACGGCCCTGGCCGGCGTCGGAACGCTGCCCGCCGAGGACGTGATCGCGACGCTCACCGAGCTCACCGCCCGAACGGTCGCCGACGCCGTGCGCGCGGTGGAGGCCACGGAGGTGATCGCGTCCGGCGGCGGAACCCGGAACCCGGTGCTGATGGGCATGCTCGGCGATCAGCTGCCGGGCGTGCCGGTGCGCGCCTCCGACGAACTCGGGCTGCCCTCGGACGCCAAGGAGGCGTACGCGTTCGCGGTGCTGGGGTTCCTGACGGCGCACGGTCTGCCCGGCACGGTGCCGGCGAGCACGGGTGCCCGGCATCCGAGCGTGCTGGGGTCGGTGACGCCGGGACGGGACGGGCTACGGCTGCCGCCGGCGGCGGCCGGGAAGGGGCCGGTGCGGCTGGCGCTGGAATGATCCGGGGGCAGCCCGTGTGACATGGGGAGGCGATCCCTCTCATCCGCCTTTCACCGACGCCTCATACGGTGGGGGCATGACGCAGGAGACTCCCCCCGGGTGGTATCCCGACCCCGGGCAGACAAGTGACGGTCCCGCCACCGAGCGCTGGTGGGACGGCAGGGCATGGACGGACCGGACCCGTCCCGCGGGGTCCGCCGCCGCCTGGGGTCCCCCGGCGGGGCCGCCCACCGCCGGTGCGTACCCGACGCAACCCGGATATCCGGGATATCCCGGGTACCCGGGGTATCCCGCCCAGCCGCCCGCCGCCCCGCGGCGCGGTCTGCGCACGGGCATAGCGGTCACGGTCGCCGCCGTGGTCCTGGCGAGCATAGGCGTCGGCGTGTACGCGCTGACGAAGGACGACGGCGGCGGCGCGAACCGCGCCGACTCGCAGCAGGGGCCGGGCGGTTCCGGTCCGTCCGACGGCCCGAGCGGCGGGCCCTTCGGCGACGGTCAGTCGCCCGGGCCGGATGAGTCCCGGGCGCCGGAGGTCGAGGGGGGCGGCACGGTGTCCGACGCGGTCAACGGGATCAGCCTCCCGGTGCCGGAGGGCTGGACCGGCCAGGCCTTCAGCGTGGGCGCGCAGCTGACCTCCGACGACACCTACGAGTGCCCGGGCGACACGTCCAAGTCCTGCACGAAGGGCGGTGCGTACTCGGCGCCCGCCGAGGTGCTGGGCACCGAGGGCAGCACGCCGGAGGAGGTCGCGAAGGCGGACATCGCCGCGAACGCCGAGGAGTCCTACGGCGGCACCACGTACGGCGAGATCACCTCGCACGAGGTGCTGGCGTCCAAGGCGGTGACCGTGGCCGGGCAGAAGGGCTACCTGGTCCGCTGGAAGGCCATCACCAGCAAGGGCGCCGACGGCTACGTCGAGTCGCTCGCCTTCCCCTCACCCGCCGACTCCGGTCAGCTGGTCGTGGTCCGGTTCGGGGTGGACGCCGACCAGAAGGTGTCCGTCATCGACGAGATCACCGAGGGCATCGAGGAGTCGGCGGGCGGCGGCAACGGGCAGAACGTCTGACGCGCCCGCCCACCGGGGCACGACACCGATCGGCCGGGTGGGGCGCCTCTCCGCTCAAGAGGAACCCCACCCGGCCGGGGGGTGCGCGCCGCCCCCGTCCCCACGGTGCGGCGCAGGCAGGCCGGTCGTCCAGTCATCCCGTGGACGGCGGCCCGGGTCTCAGGTGAGGCCGAGTGCGGGCAGCACGGCGGCCTCCAGGAACCGGAGCAGATAGTCCCCGTCGGCGTCCTCGCCGTCCAGGACCGGCCGGACGCGCAGGACGCCGAACATCTGCGCCGGTACGTACTCCAGCGCCGGATGGTCGGCGGGAACTTCCCCGCGCTCCACCCCACGCTGCAGCATCTCCCTGATCGCGGCGATCTCCGGCTCGACCAGCGCCTCACGCAGCGCCTGCTGGAGTTCCCGGTCCTCCACCACGGCGTGACCGAGTGCCTGCATCAGCCGGCTGTCCTTGCCCGACCTCTCGCCCGCGGCCCGCGCGGCCTGGCGCAGGTCCTCGGCCAGCGAGCCGGTGTCGATACCGGCGAAGCACGGGCAGGCGTTCGAGCGCAGGGCCGCCGCTACGAACTGGGGTTTGGTCTTCCACTGCCGGTACAGCGTGGACTTGCTGCACCGGGTGCTGGCGGCGACGCCGTCCATGGTGACGGCGTCGTAGCCGCACTCGCGGATCTGCTCGAGCACGGCGTGGAAGAACTCCTGCTCACGCTCCCGCGTCAGCTTGGAGCGGCGCGAGGCGCCGACCGTCTCCGGTCGGTCCGCGGCCTGCGACGTCATCGGTTGGTCTCCTCGCTCGCGTCCGGCGGCCCAACGGGGCCCGCTCTCCAGTGTGTCGCACGTTATCGATACGCCAGTGTACCGGTACTCAGTCGTATCGGTACACTGGCGTATCGGTACGGCATCGTATCGATGGCTTCGTCGTACCACCCGAACCACACATGCACCACCGTCAGTGAAAGGGCCGGGGGATGAATGCCCGCACCGAGCCTGCCGAAGCGGAGACCGACGCGATAGCGCGACCGCCGATCGTCCGTGAGCTGCTGCTCGTCGCAGGGCTCTTCGCCATCTACAAGTCGGGCCGGCTGCTGGCGACGGGCCACACCGGCGAGGCCTTCCGCAACGCGGACCACGTCTGGGACCTGGAACGAGCCGTCCGGCTGCCCGGGGAGGGCGCGGTGCAGTCCGCGCTGCTGCACGGTGACACCCTGGTGCACCTCGCGAACACCTACTACGCGACGGTCCACTTCCCGGCCACCGCGGCCTTCCTGGTCTGGCTGTACGTGCGGCGCCCGAGGCACTACGTCTGGGCGCGCCGAGCGCTCGCCGCGGTCACCGCCGCCGCGCTGGTGCTGCATCTGACGTTCCCGCTCGCGCCGCCGCGGATGCTCGCGGAGGCGGGGCTCGTGGACACGGGGCAGGTGTACGGGCCGTCGGTGTACGGCTCCCCGGAGACCGACCAGTTGT
This sequence comes from Streptomyces flavusporus, assembly GCF_046267975.1. Taxonomy (NCBI): domain Bacteria; kingdom Bacillati; phylum Actinomycetota; class Actinomycetes; order Kitasatosporales; family Streptomycetaceae; genus Streptomyces; species Streptomyces flavusporus. The sequence goes on from NZ_CP176503.1 coordinate 1,392,273, forward strand.
CGAACCAGTTCGCGGCGATGCCCTCGCTGCACTTCGGCTGGGCGCTGATGCTGGCGATCGGCCTGATCGTCGCCACCTGGTCGCGATGGCGGTGGCTGTGGCTGCTGCACCCGCTGCTGACCCTGCTGGTGATCGTCGGGACGGCGAACCACTACTGGCTCGACGCGATCGCGGCGGCCGTGCTGCTGGGCGGTGCGCTCGCGGTGATCCGTCCGCCGCTCCGGACGACCGTCACGGTCCGGCCTGCCGCGAACGACCGCGTACCCACCAAAGAGCCGGTGCTCGTGGCGGCGGGCCGATGAGCGCCACCGTGGTCGCCGTCGTCCTTTCCCTTTTCTCCGCCGTCGCCTACGCGGCCGCCGCCGTCGCCCAGGAACGGCTGGCCGCCCGGAGCTCCGGCTCGGGTCTGCTGCGGCTGCTCGGCAGCGGGGCGTGGTGGCTGTCGGTGGGGCTGAACTCCTCCGGCGCACTGCTGCACATCGTCGCCCTCACCTACGGTCCGCTGACCGTGGTGCAGCCGCTGGGCGCGCTCACCCTGGTCGCGGCGGTGCCGATGGGCGCCCGGCTGGCGGGACGGAAGGTCAGCCCGGTCGAGTGGCGGGGCACCGCGTTCACCCTCGTCGGGCTGGCCGCGCTGCTCGTCACGGCGTCCGGGCCGACGCCCGACGACACGCTCAGTGTGCCCGAGGCGCTCGCGGTGGCCGGTACGGCGGCGGTGCTGGTCGGCGCGCTGGCCCGGCCGGGCGGCCGGAGCGGCCTGCGGCACGCGACCGCGTCCGGCGTCGCCTCCGGCGTCGGCTCGGCGCTCACCCAGACCGTCACGGTGGCCGCGACCGACGACTCCGGCCCCCTGCTCAGCGCGCAGGTCATCGGGGTGGCCGTACTGGTCGCCGCCTTCGCGGTGGGCGGCCTGCTCCTGTCACAGATCGCCTACCGGGCGGGCCTGGGCGCCCCGCTCGCCGTGGTGACCCTGTCCAACCCGGTGGCCGCCGCACTCATCGGCCTCTCCCTGCTGGGTGAACGACTACGGGGCGGCCCAGCGGGCATCCTCACCGCGGCGACGGGCGCGGCCCTGGCAGCGCGGGGCGTGATGCTGCTGACGAGGGCGGCGCACCGGGCCGGAGACGCGGGGGGCCGGGTAGTCGCGCAGGGGCACGGCGGACCCGTCAAGCCGCGGGCAGTCGTGCCTCCCCCAGTGCCTGAACGGCCTGGAGAGACCCCCAGGGCGGCACGGGTGGGCGCTGGGGGTCCCCCCTCTGGGGGAGGCACCCCGCCGGCGCCGGGCAGCGCGACCCACCCCCCAGCGACGACGCCGGTCGCCGCCCAGGAAGCCGCGCACCAGCCGGACCTCCCGGACCCCCTGCTGACCGCTCTCCTTGCGCCCGGCCTCGGCGCCGCGCTGGCACCCCGGAACCCGCACACCGGCCCGGGGCACCTCACCCCACTCTGAGCCGAGCACCTACTCCGTGACGATCGCCGGATCGCTCACACCGGGCCGCCCGTTCTCGACATGCCCGGCGAAGCGCCGCACGAAGGCCGGGTCGGCATCGGAGGTGACGGTGAGGTCGTACCACCGCCGGCTCACCGCCAGGTCGACGGTCTGCCGTACCGTCGCGCCGCCGCGCACACGCACGGTCCGGGTCCGCCCGCGGTAGCCGTCGGCCACCTTCAGCTGCACCGTGCCGGACCCCCTGTTGGTGAAGGTCAGCTCGATGTCGTCGCCCCTGTGCCGGGCGGTGACCTCCGGGCCGGCCACCTTGTTCGGGCCCTTGAAGACGCGCAGGAAGCCGTTGGGGCCGTGCACGGTCAGGTCGTACGAGCCGCCGGAGTACGCCGAGTTCCAGGTGTCGGAGATGCTCTTGCCGGCCTCGGTGGTGTACGTCCACGGCCCGTCGGTGCGGTTGCCGGAGGTGACGAGGAAGGCGGCGCCGGCCTTCGCGCCGGAGGCGAAGGTGAGCGTGAACGTCCCGGCGGCCACGTCCGCGGAACCGTCCACCAGCGGGGCGTACTTCAGGGGGCGGGCCGGCCGCAGGCCCCGCTCCTGCCGGGGCATGTCCGGGTCGGCCGGCGGTGTCGGCCGGTAGTCGGGGTGCCGCTCGCGGTCCGGCGGCTCGTAGCCGTCGGTGTCGGGCAGCGCGGCCGGCCTGGTGTCCTTGCGGGAGAAGTCGAACGCCGACGTCAGGTCGCCGCAGATCGCGCGCCGCCACGGCGAGATGTTCGGCTCCTCGACCCCGAAGCGGCGCTCCATGAACCGGACGATCGAGGTGTGGTCGAGGGTCTCGGAGCAGACGTAGCCGCCCTTGCTCCACGGGGAGACGACCAGCATCGGCACGCGCGGGCCGAGGCCGTACGGGCCGGCCGGGCGCTTGCTGTCGCCCGGGTAGAGGTCGAGGGAGACGTCGACCGTGGACTTGCCCTGCGCGGCGGACTTCGGCGGGAGCGGCGGCACCAGGTGGTCGAAGAAGCCGTCGTTCTCATCGTAGGTGATGAACAGGGCCGTCTTCGCCCAGACCGCCGGGTTGGAGGTGAGCGCGTCCAGGACCTGGGCGATGTACCAGGCGCCGTAGTTCGAGGGCCAGTTGGAGTGCTCGGAGAAGGCCTCGGGGGCGGCGATCCAGGAGATCTGCGGCAGCTTGCCGGCCTGGACGTCGGCGCGCAGCCGGTCGAAGTAGCCGTCGCCGTTCTTGACGTCGGTGCCGGTGCGGGCCTTGTCGTACCAGGGCGAACCGGGCTGGGCGTTCTGGTACTTGTTGAAGTACAGCAGCGAGTTGTCGCCGTAGTTGCCTCGGTAGGCGTCCTCGATCCAGCCCCAGGAGCCGGCCGCGTCGAGGCCGTCGCCGATGTCCTGGTAGATCTTCCAGGAGATCCCGGCCTGCTCCAGGCGTTCGGGATACGTCGTCCAGTCGTAGCCGAGTTCGTCGTTGCCCAGGACCGGGCCACCGCCCCGGCCGTCGTTGCCCGTGTGACCCGACCACATGTAGTAGCGGTTCGGGTCGGTGGAGCCGATGAACGAGCAGTGGTAGGCGTCGCACACCGTGAAGGTGTCGGCAAGGGCGTAGTGGAAGGGGATGTCCTCGCGGGTCAGGTAGGCCATGGTCGTGGTGCCCTTCGCGGGCAGCCACTGGTCGTACTTGCCTGCGTTGTAGGCCTGCTGGCCGTCCGTCCAGCCGTGCGGCAGGCCCTCGAGGAACTGCATTCCGAGGTCGTCGGCGGTCGGGTGGAAGGGCAGCACTTCCCTGCCGTCCTGGGCCTGGTGCCACACCGACCTGCCGTTGTCCAGCGTCACCGGGTGCGGGTCGCCGAAGCCGCGGACACCCCTCAGCTTGCCGAAGTAGTGGTCGAAAGAACGGTTCTCCTGCATCAGGACGACGATGTGCTCGACATCCTCGATCGTCCCCGAACGGTGGTTGGCCGGGAGCGCGGCGGCACGCTCGATGCTGCTGGCCAGGGCGGTGAAGGCCGTGGTGGCTCCCGCTATCTGGAGGAATCTGCGCCGGTTGACTTCGGGCATGGGTGAGGGACCTCTCGTCCTGACGGAGTTCGACCGGCCGGGGTGTGACGGAATGCGCGCGGAAGGAGTGTTCCAAGAGCACCGAACGTCAGGGAAGGGTCCGGTGGCGCTGCTGTGAAAGTCGCGCGTACACGGGGTGCTCCTCAGCCACTCGGCGCGGTACCGGACGAAACGGCTCGTGCCGCCTCGGTGCCGCGCAGGTCCGCCTCGATCCGCGCCACGGTCGCGAGCAGGTGCGGGAGCAGTTCGCGGCGGACAGAGGCGACGGAGGCACGGCCTGCGTGGACGGCGAGGTTGACGGCGGCTACGACCGCGCCGTGCCGGTCGCGCACCGGCGCCGCGACCGAGCGGAGCCCCTCTTCCAGTTCCTGGTCGACGAGCGCGTAGCCCTGCCGCCGTACCCGGCCGAGTTCGACGCGCAGGGCGTCGGGTGAGGTGATCGTGCGACCGGTCAGGGGGCGCAGTTCGGCGCGGGTGAGCCGGGCGTCGATCTGCTCGTCCGGCAGGTGCGCGACGATCGCCCGGCCCACCGAGGTGACGAGCGCCGGGAAGCGGGTCCCGACGGTGATCGTCTCGGACATGATCCGGCGGGCCGGCACCCGCGCCACATACACCACGTCGTCGCCGTCGAGCACGCACAGCGAGGACGACTCCCGCAGTTCCGCGACGAGTTGCTCCAGGTGAGGCGTGGCGATCTGCGGCAGCGTGAAACCGGCGAGGTAGGCGTAGCCGAGTTCCAGCACACGCGGGGTGAGGCAGAACAGTCGGCCGTCGAAGCGGACGTAGCCGAGGTCGACGAGGGTGAGCAGCAGCCGGCGGGCGGCGGCACGGGTGAGTCCGCAGGCACGGGCCACCTCGCTGAGGGTGCGCGCGGGGTGCTCGGCGTCGAAGGAACGGATGACCGCGAGGCCACGCTCGAAGGACCTCACGAAGTGCGGGGCGCGAACATCGGCGGGCATCTTCGCCTCCAGTCAACGGCCGTCAACAACCCTGCCGGTCAAGAGTGTTGACCCGGCGGTCGGGCAGTTCTACTTTCCCGCTGAGCACGAAATGAGCACCACTGTGCGCTGTGCGCACACCTGTCGGAACACCGTTGTCTGTACAGGAGGAGCCATGCGTCGTCCACTCGCCGGTCTGGCCATCGGTGCTCTGTTGCTCGTCACGGCGGCCTGTGGCTCGTCCGACGGCTCCGGTGAGTCGGGCAAGGGCACGTCGTCCGGCGGCACGACCACCGTCAAGGTGGGGCTCATCCCCATCGTCGACGTCGCCCCTCTCTACCTCGGTCAGGAGAAGGGCGTCTTCGACAAGCACGGCCTGAAACTGGAGATGACCACCGCGCAGGGCGGCGCGGCGATCGTGCCGGGTGTGGTCAGCGGACAGTTCCAGTTCGGCTTCTCCAACGTGACCTCGCTACTGATCGCCCAGTCCACCAACGTGCCCGTCAAGGCCGTCGCCAACGGCAACGCGTCAACCGGCGAGCCGGGCAAGGACGCCTGGGCGATCACGGTCAAGGAGGACAGCCCGATCAAGTCCCCGAAAGACCTTCAGGGCAAGAAGGTCGCCATCAACACGCTGAAGAACATCAACGAGACCGCGGTGCGCGCGTCGGTGCGCAAGGCGGGCGGCGACCCCGACGAGGTGGAGTTCGTCGAGCTCGCCTTCGACCAGATGCCCGCCGCTCTCGACGGCGGGCGGATCGACGCCGCCATGGTGGTCGAGCCCGCGCTCGCCACCGTCAAGAGCCAGGGCGGCCGGGAGATCGCCTCGCCCATGGTCGATGTCGCCCCGGACCTCACCGTCGCCATGTACTTCACCTCCACGCAGTACGCGCAGCAGAACCCGGACGTGGTGAAGAAGTTCCAGGAGGCCATGGCGGAGTCCCTCGCCTACGCCGACTCCCACCCGGACGAGGTCCGCGAGATCATCACCACGTACACGAAGATCCCCGCACCGGTGCTGGAGCAGGTGACCCTGCCGAAGTGGCCGGCCGAGGCGAACCGCTCCTCCATCGAGGCGTTGCAGAAGCTCGAGGAAGAGGACGGCCTGTTCGACTCGCCGCCGGATCTGGACCAGCTGCTGCCGTGAGGGGCGTGAACCTCGCACTCGGTGCGGCCGGGCTCGCGGCCTTCCTCGCCCTGGGCGAGGCGGTGCCGCGTCTCGGCCTGGTCAAGGACGACCACTTCCCGCCCACCACCCGTATCGCCGACGCCCTCGGCCGGGAGGTCACGGACGGCGCCTTCTGGACGGCGCTCGGCGACACCCTCACCGGCTGGGCGCTGGGCCTGGCGATCGCGGTCGGCGCGGGAGTCGCGGTCGGGCTGGTCGTGTCGGTCGTGCCGTACCTGCGCGAGGCGACGGCGTCGACGATCGAGTTCCTGCGCCCCATCCCGTCCGTCGCGCTGATCCCCCTGGCCGTGCTGCTGTACGGAACGGAACTTCGTTCGGTGCTCCTGCTGGTCGTGTACGCGGCGTTCTGGCAGGTGCTGATCCAGGTTCTGTACGGCGTCCAGGACGTGGACCCGGTCGCCGACGAGACGGCACGGTCGTACGGCCTGGGCACCTGGGCGCGGATCCGCCATGTGCTGTGGCCGACCGCGCTGCCGTACGTCATGACCGGCGTGCGGCTGGCGGCGGCCGTCGCGCTGATCCTCGCCGTGACCGCCGAACTCGTCATCGGCGCGCCTGGGCTGGGCGCCCGTATCGCGGTCGCGCAGACCTCGCAGGCGGTGCCCGAGATGTACGCGCTGATCGTGGTCACCGGAGTGCTGGGGCTGTTGATCAACGTGGGCGCGCGGACAGTGGAGCGGCGGACGCTGGCCTGGCACCAGTCGGTGCGCGGGGAGGTGGCGGTGTGAGACACGTACTGTTGCGGCTCGTGTCGGTGCTCGCCCTGCCCACGGTGCTGGTCGTGGTGTGGTGGGTGGCGTCCGACGGCAGTACGAACGTGTACTGGCCGCCCCTGCGCACGATCCTGGAGACGTTCCCCGAGGTGTGGACCGGCGAGCGGCTGCGGACGGACGTACTGCCCAGTGTGCTGCGGCTGGCGGGCGGCTGTGCGGCGGCCGCCGTGGTGGGCGTGGCGCTCGGCACGGTCATCGGCTCCTACCGCCGGGTGCGGGCGGTGTGCGAGCCGGTCCTGGAGTTTCTGCGGGCCGTGCCGCCACCCGTGCTCGTCCCGGTCATCATGCTGTTCGCCGGCATCGGCGACACGATGAAGGTGACCGTGATCGCGAGCGGCTGCGTGTGGCCGATCCTCCTCAACACCGTCGAGGGTGTCAGGGCGGTGGACCCGGTGATGGCGGAGACGGCCCGTTCCTACGGCATCACGGGCGTGGCCCGCCTGCGCAGTGTCGTCCTGCGGTCGGCGAGCCCGCAGATCTTCGCGGGGCTGCGCCAGGCGCTGTCCATCGGCATCATCCTCATGGTCATCAGCGAGATGTTCGCCGCGAGCAACGGACTGGGGTTCACCATCGTCCAGTTCCAGCGCGGTTTCGCGATTCCCGACATGTGGACCGGGACCCTGCTGCTGGGTCTGCTCGGCTTTGTGCTGTCGGTCGTCTTCCAGCTGGTCGAGCGGCGGGCGCTCGGCTGGTACCACGGGCTGCGCGCCGCCACGAGGCGATCGCCGTGAACCTCGGGAAAGGGCGGTCCATGCTGGACGTACGCGGCCTGAAGAAGGTGTACGAGGGTTCGGGGCGGCGGGGCGAGGCGCTGCGCGACCTGACGTTCACCGTCGATGCGGGGGAACTGGTCTGTCTCGTCGGCCCGTCCGGCTGCGGCAAGACGACCCTGCTGAAGTGCGTAGGAGGGCTCCTCGCTCCGACGGCGGGCGAGGTACGGCTGGCCGGGCGGCCGGTGAACGGGCCGCCGCCCGGGATGGCGTTCGTGTTCCAGGAGTACGGGCGGAGCCTGTTCCCCTGGATGCGGGTCGGCGAGAACGTCGAACTTCCCTTGAAACAGAAGGACCTGAGCAAGACGCGACGCCGGGAACTGGTCACGGACGCCCTCGCCTCGGTCGGGCTCGCGGACGTTGCCGGGGCGTATCCCTGGCAGCTGTCCGGCGGTATGCAGCAGCGGGTGGCCATCGCCCGCGCGCTGGCGTACGAGCCGGAGGTGCTGCTGATGGACGAACCGTTCGCGGCAGTGGACGCGCAGACGCGGGCCGACCTGGAGGATCTCGTACGGCGGCTGTGGCGGGAGCGCGGGATCACGGTCCTGTTCGTCACCCACGACATCGACGAGGCCGTGTACCTCGGGGAACGGGTGGTCGTGCTGTCGGCCTCCCCCACCGTCGTACAGGAGCAGCTGAAGGTCGATCTGCCCGCGGAACGCGACCAGTTGCACACCCGGGTGGCCCCGCGCTTCGCCGAGCTGCGGACCCATGTGTACGAGCAGATCCAGGCGGCGAAGCGCGGGAGTCCGGTCATGAAGTCAGATACGCCTCCACCTCGCTGAACTGGCCGGCGGGCCAGCCGGTGTTGGCGGTGACGTGCAGCCTCAGGTAGCGCAGGTTCGTACCGCTCGGCAGGGAGACGGTGACCGTGTTGCCGGTCGCCGGGTCGAAGCGGTGGCCCTGCGAGGCGACCACCGTGGAGTACGTCGAGCCGTCGGTGCTGCCCTGCACGGAGAACGTCTGGGTGCGGGCCTGCCACGCCGAGGACGGCGGCAGCTTGAGCACCAGCCGGCGGACGGCCTCGGTCGAGCCGAGGTCCACCGTCAGGGACTGCGGGAAGGCGTGATTGGTGGACTCCCAGTAGCTGTTCGCGTCGCCGTCGACCGCCTTGCCGGGCGTGTAGATGTCCTGGGAGCCGGTTGCGGTGGCCGGGCGGCCCTTGGCGAGGTTGCGGGTGGGGTCGGGGTCGGGGTTGCCCTGGTCCGGCTGCGGCCAGGTCGAGCAGTCCGACCAGGTGCTGCTCCAGCCGGAGTTGCCGCCGCCGTCGGTGAGCGTGAAGGTGCCCGAGCCGGTCGGGTAGGGGCAGTTGTAGACGCCGGCGGCGCCGACGCCGGTGGCGGTGACGTTGCGGAAGGTGGCGGCGCCCTGGGTCTCGGCCTGGACGACGACCGTGCCCGTGTTGCGGACGGTCGCACCGTCGACGGTGACGTTCTTCGCCGCGTACCCGCGCCCGCTGCCGGAGACGAGCTCGAAGGCGCTGTACGGGCTGTCGGAAATCGTCGTGTTGGTGATCCGCACCTGGGCCTCGATGGCGCTGTCGTAGGAGTCGACGCGCAGCGCGCCCATCGGGTGGTTCCAGTTGGGGTTCATCGCGCCCGTACGGACGAGGGTGTTGCCGTCGACCGTGATCGTGCCGGCCAGCGGGTGGAACGGGTCGAGGAACTTCTGGTTGGAGATCGCGATGCCGCTGCCGAGGGCGTTGGTGTCGGAGACCAGGTTGTCCTTGACGGTGATGTCGGTGCCGCCGTAGATCGCGATGCCGTTGGCGAGGTTCGGCTGGGTGATCGTGTTGTTCTCGAAGCTGCTGCCCTGGTTCGGTGCGTACAGCGACCACATGGCGAGCGCGTCGTCGCCCTGGTTGCGCAGGAAGTTGCCCCGGACCTTGACGCCGCGGGCGTTGCCGTTGAGGTTGAGGCCGTCGGCCGTCATGTCGAGGAAGCGGTTGTTCTCGACGACGAGGTTGTCATTGGTGCCCATCAGCCACAGGCCGACCTTGAGGTGCTGGAGCCACATGCCGGAGACGGAGCTCCCCGGGCCGAGGGACCCGTTGACGAAGTTGTCGGGGTTGGAGTCGACCCGCTCGGTGACCTCGCCGATGACCGCGAAGTCCTTGACGTGGACGTTGCCGGACGAGCTGGACTGGTCGATGAAGCGGGAGGTGCGCACGACGGAGTGCCAGTGACCGGCGCCCTGGAGGGTGACGTTCTGTACGCCGCTCAGGGACGACGTCAGGCGGTACTCGCCCGGCGGGATCCACACCACCCCGCCCTGCGCCGCGGCGATGGCGTCCCGGAACGCCTGCGTGGAGTCGTCCTGGCCGCTGGGGTCGGCGCCCTTGGAGGTGACGGACACCGAGCCGGCGGGCTGTGTGGCGGGCGGGGCGGCCTGCTCGAAGTCGGCCACGTCGACGGTGACCTGGGTGTTCGTCGCCTGGAAGGCGACCTTGTCGCCCGGCTGCACGTTCTGACCGAGCAACAGCCGGGCGTTGTCGTAGAAGTGGTGGGTCTTCGCGCCGGGGATCCAGCCGGTGTCGACGTACGAGTACTTGGAGGTGACGGCGAGCGTCTTCGCGAGCTTGGTTCCGTTGACGTACACGTCGAGCGTGCCGGACTGGCCGTCGGGGACGCTGTAGGCGACGTTCACGGCGTTGGCCGCGCGGGGCACGGTGAACTCGACACGCTGCCCCGCGGCGAGACGGACGGCCTGCCGGCCCGAGGCCTCGGAGGCGAGGGTGCCCTGGGTGTAGTCGGGGCCGATCTTCGAGCCGGTGGTGGTCGCCGACTCGGCCTCGACGGAGGTGAAGGGCAGGATGGCGCCCGCGGCGGCCTGGGCGGTGGGTGCGCTCAGGGTGACGAGCATGCCGGCGGCCAGGGCGACCGTGACACCGATGGCCGGCGATCTGAGGCTGTGCCTGTGCATGTGCTGATCCCTTCGTGGTGGGGGTGTTCGGGATAGCGCGTCGCGGTGTCAGGAACGCAGCCACACCGCGGTGTCCTTCGGCAGTCGGCCCCGGTCGTCCAACGGGCCGCTGCCGAGCAGGAGTTCTGTGTGCGCAGGTAGGTCGGTGGCCCGGTCGGCGAGGTTCACCACGCAGGTCACGCCCTCCGCGCGGGTGAAGGCGAGGACCCCCTCGGGGACGGACAGCCAGGTGAGGGGGCCGTCGCCGAAGACCGGGCGGATGCGGATCGCCCGGCGGTAGAGGCTGAGCATCGAGCCCGGGTCCTGCGCCTGACGGTCGGCGGCGTACGCGGGCCAGTCGGCGGGCTGCGGCAGCCAGGGCTCGCCGCCGAACCCCGCATGAGGAGCCTCGGCAACCCACGGCAGCGGCACGCGGCAGCCGTCGCGGCCCGGGTCGGTGCCGCCGGAGCGGAAGTGCATCGGGTCCTCGATGCGGTCCCGGGGGATGTCCGCCTCGGGCAGGCCGAGCTCTTCGCCCTGGTAGAGGTAGACAGCGCCGGGCAGTGCCAGGGAGAGCAGGGCGGCGGCGCGGGCGCGGCGGGTGCCGAGTTCGAGGTCGGTGGGGGTGCCGAAGGCCTTGGTGGCGAAGGCGAAGGCGGTGTCCTCGCGGCCGTAGCGGGTGACGGTACGGGTCACGTCGTGGTTGCACAGCACCCAGGTGGCGGGCGCACCGACCGGAGCGTGCTCGGCGAGTGTCTCGTCGATCGACGTACGGAGGCGGTCGGGGTCCCACGGGCATGACAGGAAGGAGAAGTTGAAGGCGGTGTGGAGTTCGTCGGGGCGCAGATAGCGGGCGAAGCGTTCGGTGTCGGGGAGCCAGACCTCGCCGACGAAGACGCCGCCGTGCTCGTCGGCGATCCGACGCCAGGAACGGTAGATGTCGTGGAGTTCGTCGCGGTCCACGTAGGGGTGCGGGTCGCGGCCCTCGACGAAGTCCGGCAAACGAGGGTCCTTGACGAGGAGGGCGGCCGAGTCGATACGGACGCCGGCGACCCCGCGCTCGAGCCAGAAGCGCAGGATGTCCTCGTGTTCCTGGCGGACCGCCGGGTGCGCCCAGTTGAGGTCGGGCTGCTCGGGGGCGAACAGGTGGAGGTACCAGTCGCCGTCGGGGAGCCGGGTCCAGGCGGGTCCACCGAACTGGGACCGCCAGTCGTTCGGCGGCAGTTCACCGCGCCCGGCGCGAAAGTGGAACAGGTCCCGTTCCGGGCCGCCCTCGAGCGCCGCCCGGAACCACGGGTGCTGGTCCGAGACATGGTTCGGCACGATGTCGACGATCGTGCGGATGCCCAGCTCGCGGGCCTCGGCGATGAGCTTCTCGGCCTCAGCGAGGGTGCCGAAGGCCGGGTCGATGGCACGGTAGTCGGCGACGTCGTAGCCGCCGTCCTTCATCGGCGAGGGATACCAGGGGTTGAACCACAGGGCGTTCACACCGAGTTCGGCCAGGTACGGCAGTCGGGCGCGGACGCCCGCGAGGTCGCCGGTGCCGTCGCCGTCGCCGTCCGCGAAGCTGCGGACGTACACCTGGTAGATGACGGCGGAGCGCCACCAGTCGGCCTGCGTGAGGGCATGCGTGGGCTGTCCCACTGTGCCTGCCTTTCTGTGTGAGGGGTGCGGTGTCAGCCCTTGGTGCTGCCCGCGCTGATTCCGGCGATGATGTGCCGCTGGAAGATCAGGAACATGGCGACCATCGGGATGCTGGCGATGACCATCGCGGCGATGAGCACGGTCAGCTGGATGTTCTGCGACAGCTGCACCAGCGCCACGCTGATCGGCTGCTTGTCGGTGTCGGAGAAGACCATCAGCGGCCACAGGAAGTCCTGCCAGACGGCGACCAGCGCGAAGATCGACACGACGCCGAGCACCGGCCGTGACATGGGCAGCACGATCGACCACAGGATGCGCAGCTTTCCGGCGCCGTCGATCTCGGCGGCCTCCAGCACATCACGTGGGATCTGGTCGAAGAACCGCTTGAGCAGATAGAGGTTGAAGGCGTTGGCGACAGCCGGCAGCCAGATGGCCAGGGGGTCGTTGAGCAGGCCCAGGTCGGCGATCGTGAGGTACTTCGGTACGACCAGAGCCTGGGCCGGGACCATGAGCGTGGCGAGGATGCCCCCGAGGATCATCTTGCCGAAGAGGGGTCTGAGTTTCGACAGGGCGTATGCGGCGGCCGTGCAGAACACCAGTTGGAACAGCCAGGCGCCGGCCGCCTGGACGACCGTGTTCCACAGGTGGGTCGGCAGCTGCATCAGGTCCCAGGCGTCGGTGTAGCCGCTGAGGTCCCACTGCTCGGGCACCAGGGTGGGCGGGGTGCGCGCCACCTCGTCCGGTGACTTCAGCGCGCCGGTCACCATCCAGTAGACCGGGAAGAGGAAGGCGAGTACGAAGAGGACGACGACGCCGGTGAAGACGGTCCAGTAGACCGCCCTGCCGCGCGGGCGAGCCAGGGAGGCCGGGGAGACGAGGGTGCGGGCACTGCTCATGCGTCCTCCCCTTCGGAGCGGGTGAGCCGCAGGTACACGGCGGAGAAGGCGCCCAGGAACAGCAGGAGCAGGACGCTGAGCGCGCAGGCGCCGCCGAAGTCGTTGTAGAGGAAGGCGTACTTGTAGATCAGGTACAGGACGGTGACCGTCGCGTTCTCCGGGCCGCCGCCGGTGATGACGAACGGTTCGGTGAAGACCTGCATCGTGGCGATGATCTGAAGGAGCATCAGCATCAGGATGACGAACCTGGTCTGCGGGATCGTCACGTGCCGGATGCGCTGCAGCAGGTTCGCGCCGTCCAGTTCGGCCGCCTCGTACAGCTCGCCGGGGATGGACTGGAGGGCGGCCAGGTAGATCAGAACGGTGCCGCCCATGTTGGCCCAGGTGGCGACGAGGACGAGGGAGACGAGGGCGGTGTCGGCGCCGTTGGACCAGTTCGAGGTGGGCAGGTCGAGGAAGCGCAGCACCTCGTTGGCGAGGCCCGTCCCGGGGTCGTAGAACCACTTCCACAGCAGGGCGCTGACCACCGGTGGGATCATCACCGGCAGATAGACCACGACCCTGAAGAACGCCTTGGCGTGCCGGAGTTCGTTGAGGACGAGGGCCAGTACGAAGGGGATCGCGAAGCCGATCAGCAGGGCGAGCAGGGTGAAGGTGAAGGTGTTGCGCCAGGCGGCCGCGAACTCCGGGTCGTCGAAGACGCGGGTGAAGTTGTCGGTGCCGACCCATTCGGCCGGTGCGCCCGGCGTGTACTTCTGGAAGGCGATCACCGCTGCGCGGATCGCCGGGTACCAGGAGAACAGGGCGAAGCAGAGGAGGCCGCCGAGCAGGAAGGCGTACGCGCGGGTCTGATCGGCCAGGCGGCGCCGCCCCCGGTCCCCTGCCGGGAGCGGCGCCTGGACCGGGCGGACCGCGACCTTCTCGACGGTCCGCCGCTGAGCCGTCCTGGTCATCGTCCGTCAGCCCCGGGCCAGGATGCCGTCGATCTTGCCGGAGGCGTCCTCGAGGAGCTGGTCGATGTCGGCGTCCTCCTTGGTCAGGACAGCGGAGACGACACCGTCGAGGACGGAGTAGATCTGCTGGGCGTTCGGCGGCTCGATCTTCATCTCGAGGTCCTGGTTGCCGGCGAGGAAGGCCTGGTAGTTCTCCACGGGCACATTGGCGTTGGCCTGCTTGACCTGCTGGTCCTTCTCGTCGGCGGCGCCGGTGAACAGCCGCGGCTCGGGCAGGCCCACGGGTGCGTCGTTCTTCTTCGCGCGGGCGTAGTCGCCGAGGAATCCGTCGCCGGGAGTGAGGAACATGTGGTCGAGCCACTTGAGGCCGGCCCGGATCTGCTCGGGCGTGGCCTTCTTGTTGAACATGTAGCCGTCGCCGCCGACGAGGGTGGCCTCGCCGCCCGGCATCGGGGCGATGGCGATGTCCTCGTAGTCGGCGCCCTTCTCCTTGACCAGGATCGGGACGTTGTCGGGGGCGGCGAGGTACATGCCGAGCTTGCCGGACCCCATCATCTGCTGGACGTCGTTGATGACGAGCAGCTGCTTGCTGCCCATCGACTCGTCCGTCCAGCGCATGTCGTGCAGGGTCTGCAGGACCGCCCGGCCCTCGGGGGTGTCGACGGTGGCCTTCTTGCCGTCGGCGCTGACGACGTCGCCGCCCTGGGAGTACAGCTCGGCGGTGAAGTGCCAGCCGCCCTGGTTCTGGGCGCTGTAGTCGGCGTAGCCGACGGTGCCGTCGCCGAGGACGGCGATCTTCCTGGCGGCTTCCCGCACCTCGTCCCAGGTCGCAGGGGGCTGGTCGGGGTCGAGGCCGGCCTTCTCGAAGAGTGCGCGGTTGTAGATCAGGCCCATCGAGTAGCCGGTGCGCGGGATGCCGTAGATCTTTCCGTCGACGGTGTAGATGTCGCGCAGCTGCTGCTGGATGGTCTCGTAGCTCTTCAGCTCCTTGACGTACGGGGTGAGGTCGGCCGCCTGGTTGATGTCGACGACATGCCTGGCATCGGTGAAGTACGTGTAGAAGACGTCCTCCATCTGGCCGCCGGCGAGCTTGGCGTCGAACGTCTTGGGGTCCTGGCAGGGGAACGCGTCGTGCGGGACGACGTCGATGTCCGGGTTCTGCTTCTCGAAGGAGGCGATGTCCTCCTCGAAGAACCGCCGGTCGACCTTGGCGCTCTTGGGCGGCATGCAGTTGACCGTGATGCGGGTCTTCCCGCTTGCCGAGTCGTCCTCGTCGCCGGCCCCGCAGGCGGTCAGGGCCAGGGAGGAACAGGCTATGAGCGCGAGGAGGGTACGGCGGAACCCGGTGCTACTCATCGGTGGACCCCTTTGGGCAGGAGCGGTGGGCGTCGCACACTCAAGCACCGCCGACATCGTCACGCAAGATGTCGCGCAGAATCTGAAATTATTGAACAGCCCGTGGAATGTCCGCGGATCTCAGTCGCGAGGGGCTTGTGCCGTGGAACCCCGCACCACCAGTTCCGGTTCGAACAGCAGCTCTTCGGCCGCCACGGAGCTGCCGCCGATCTGTGCGTTGAGCAGTTCGACGACCGCCCTGCCCATCGACTCGATGGGCTGGCGGACGGTGGTCAGCGGTGGTTCCGTGCAGTTCATCAGCGCGGAGTCGTCGTAGCCGACGACCGAGATCTGTGACGGGACGTCAAGTCCCCTGCGCCGGGCGGCCCGTACGACACCGAGCGCGAGCGGGTCGCTGGCGCAGATGAACCCGGTGACCCCGCGGTCGATCAGCCGGGAGGCCGCCGCGTGACCACCCTCGATGGAGAAGATGGCCCGTGCCACGCGCTCGTCCGGCAGATCCCCGGCGACGGCGCGCGCGGCGGCCAGCTTGCGCGCCGACGGCACATGGTCCCCGGGTCCGAGGACCAGCCCGATCCGCTCGTGGCCGAGGGAGGCCAGATGCCGCCAGGCCTGTTCGACGGCGACCGCGTCGTCGCAGGAGACGCCCGGGAAGCCGAGGTGCGCGATGGCCGCGTTGACGAGGACGACCGGGATGTTGCGGTCGGCGAGCAACCGGTAGTGGTCGTGCGGGGCGTCGGCCTGGGCGTACAGGCCGCCGGCGAAGACGACCCCGGAGACCTGCTGTTGCAGCAGCAGCGCGACATAGTCGGCCTCGGAGACGCCGCCCTTGGTCTGGGTGCACAGCACGGGCGTCAGGCCCAGCTGGGCGAGCGCCCCGCCGATCACCTCGGCGAACGCCGGGAAGATCGGGTTCTGCAGCTCGGGCAGGACCAGGCCGACGAGCCGGGCGCGCTCACCGCGCAGCTGGGTGGGCCGTTCGTAGCCGAGGACGTCCAGGGCGGACAGCACCGCCTGCCGGGTGGCTTCGGAGACTCCGGGCTTTCCGTTGAGCACCCGGCTGACCGTGGCCTCGCTGACCCCGACCTTCTTCGCCACTTCCGCAAGTCGTCGCGTCATGTGCGCAAGAATAGCGCAAGAACCGCAAGCGGCTTGCGTACCGTTCCGGTGCGGCCGGTCAGCTCCCCGGCGCCGCCCACTGACCCCGCACATGACCGAGGTGCCGGGTCATCACCTCGCGGACGGCCGGCTCGTCGCGCGCCAGCAGGGCGTCGAGGAGTTCGAGGTGCTCCTCGGCGGAGGCGAGCAGGCGTCCCGCCGCCACGAGGGCGGTGAGGCCGTACAGCCGGGAGCGCCCCCGCAGGTCGCCGACGACCTCGACGAGGTGGGCGTTGCCCGCGAGGGCGAGCAGGCCCAGATGGAACCGGGTGTCGGCCTCGACGTAGGCGATGAGGTCCCCGGCCGCGGCGGCGGTGACGATCTCCTGTGCGGCCGGGCGCAGCGCCTCGAGCGAGACCGGGTCCGCGGTCCTGGCCAGGTCCACGACCGTGGGGATCTCGATGAGCCGGCGGATGTGGGTGTACTCGTCGAGCTGTTTCTCGGAGACCGCGGTGACCCGGAAGCCCTTGTTGGGGACGGTGTCGACGAGGCCCTCCTTGGCCAGGTCCAGCAGCGCCTCGCGCACGGGGGTCGCGGAGACGCCGAAGCGGGCGGCCAGTGCCGGGGCGGAGTACACCTCGCCGGGGCGCAGTTCCCCGGCGATCAGCGCGGCCCGGAGCGCGTCGGCGACCCGCTCCCGGTAGCTGCTCTTCCTGCCGCCGAGTGCCGGCAGGGCGGGGGCAGCGGCGGAGGGGGTGCTGGTGCGCCGGGCGGGCATGGGGGCGTCTCCTTGTGTGGGCAGGTGTGTCGGGTGGACGGGCCCGGACGGTCTAGAGGACGAAGCCGGCCGGGAAGGGGTCGGCGGGGTCGAGCAGGTACTGCGCGGTGCCGGTGATCCAGGCGCGGCCGGTGAAGCTCGGCAGGACGGCGGGGACACCGGCCACCTCGGTCGTGCCGAGCAGCCGTCCGGTGAATCGCGTTCCGATGAAGGACTCGTTCACGAACTCGGTGTGCAGGGGCAGTTCCCCGCGCGCGTGCAACTGTGCCATGCGCGCGCTGGTGCCCGTACCGCAGGGCGAACGGTCGAACCAGCCGGGGTGGATCACCATCGCGTGCCGTGAGTGGCTGGCGGTGGCACCGGGGGCGTACAGGTGGACGTGGTGGCAGCCGTGGATGGACGGGTCCTCGGGGTGTACCGGTTCCGCCTCGGCGTTGACGGCCGCCATGAGGGCGAGGCCCGCTTTGAGGATGTCGTCCTTGCGGGAGCGGTCGAAGGGCAGGCCGAACTGCTCCAGCGGGAGGATGGCGTAGAAGTTGCCGCCGTAGGCGAGGTCGTACGTCACCGTCCGCCCGTCGGCGAGCGTGGCCTTGCGGTCGAGGCCGACGCTGAAGGACGGGACGTTGGTGAGGGTCACCGCCTGCGCGGCGCCGTCCTTGACCGCGACCTCGGCGACGACGAGCCCCGCGGGGGTGTCCAGGCGGATGGTGGTGACGGGCTCGACGACCTCGACCATGCCGGTCTCGACGAGGACGGTGGCCACGCCGATCGTGCCGTGCCCGCACATCGGCAGATAGCCGGAGACCTCGATGTAGACCACGCCCCAGTCGCAGTCCGGGCGGGTCGGCGGCTGGAGGATCGCACCGCTCATCGCGGAGTGGCCGCGCGGCTCGTTCATCAGCAACTGCTTGATGTCGTCGCGGTGTTCGCGGAAGTACAGCCGACGCTCGTTCATCGTGGCGCCGGGGATCGCGCCGATCCCGCCGGTGATCACCCGGGTGGGCATGCCCTCGGTGTGCGAGTCGACGGCGTGCAGGACGAGTGTGCTGCGCATGGGACGGGCTCCTTCAGGCGAGCCCGGCCGCCACGGCCTTCTCCGTGGCGGCGCGGACGACGGCTTCCTGCTCGGGCAGCAGCGGGACACGGGGCGGACGGCAGCGGCCGCCGTGGCGGCCCACCACATCCATGGACAGCTTGATCGCCTGCACGAACTCGACCCTGGAGTCCCAACGCAGCAGCGGGTGCAGCTGCGCGTAGAGCGACTTGGCCGTCGCGAGGTCCCCGCTCACGGCGGCGCGGTACAGCTCGACGGTCGACCTCGGCAGCGCGTTCGGGTAGCCGGCCACCCAGCCCTTCGCGCCTGCGATCGCGAGCTCCAGCAGGACGTCGTCGGCGCCGATCAACAGGTCCAGATCCGGGGCGAGTTCGGCGATCCGGTAGGCGCGGCGCACATCGCCGGAGAACTCCTTGACGGCGTGGATGTGCCCCTCGCCGTGCAGCCGTGCGAGGAGTTCGGGTACGAGGTCGACCTTGGTGTCGATCGGGTTGTTGTACGCCACGACCGGCAGGCCGGCCTTCGCCACCTCGGCGTAGTGCGCCACGACGGACCGCTCGTCGGCGCGGTAGGCGTTGGGCGGCAGCAACATCACAGCGGCACAGCCCGCCTCGCGCGCCTGCTCGGCCCAGCGCCGGGCCTCCGCCGAGCCGTACGCGGCGACCCCGGGCATCACCCGGGCGCCGCCGATCGCGGCCACGGCCGTCTCCACGACCTTGGCGCGTTCCTCGGGCGTGAGCACCTGGTACTCGCCGAGCGAGCCGTTGGGGACGACGCCGTCGCAGCCGTTCTCGATCAGCCAGGCGCAGTGCTCGGCGTATGCGTCGTGGTCGACGGAGAGGTCGTCGGTCAGCGGGAGTGCGGTGGCGACGAGGACGCCGCGCCAGGGTCGGTTCTCGGTGACGGTCATCTGCGGTGTGGTCCCTCTCCATACGGTGTGACATTTCACTGTCGGCGGCCATGGGGCCCGATCAGTCGTCGTCCGGTTCGCCCGCGTGTGCCAGCACGCCCAGCGGCACCGGACGGGCGAACGGCCTGCGCCCCGCCGTCTGAGGGCACCCGGCGAGCCCGGCGACCGCGGGCCCGCACATCCGGCCCTGGCACCAGCCCATCCCGGCCCGTGTCAGCAGCTTCACGGTCCGCAGGTCACCGGCGCCCAGCTCCCGCACGGCCACGCGGACCGCCTGCGCGGTGACCTCCTCGCACCGGCACACGACGGTGTCGTCGGTGACCTGTTCGGCCCAGTGCGCGGGCGGCGCGTACCCGGTGTCGAGGGCGGCGAAGAACGCCCGCAGGCGGGTACGGGACCTCGCCGCCGCGGCCCAGATGCGCGGGTCGGGTGCGGTGCCGTGCAGGCGGGCGGCGGCGGAGCAGCCGGCGATGTGGCCCTCGGCGAGGGCGAGCGCCGAGCCGCCGATGCCGGTGGTCTCGCCGGCCGCCCAGACGCCGGGGACGTCGGTGCGCTGTTCGTCGTCGACGTGCACGCCGGCCCCGTCGAGGCGGCAGCCGAGGGTCTCGGCGAGGTCGGTGTGCGGCAGCATGCCGTGGCCGACGGCGAGGGTGTCGCAGGGGATACGGCGTTCACTGCCCGGCCGGATCCGGCCGTCGGCGTCCAGGGCGGCGACGGTGACCGCCGCCAGCCGGTCGGTGCCGTGGGCCTCGACGACGGTGTGCCGGACGAGAGTGCGTACCCGGTGCCGGAGCAACCGGGCCGCGAATCCGACCCCTTCGGCGACCTTCTCCGGCTGTGCCGCCAGCGCCCGGGCCTGCCGCAGGAACGCCGCGGGGCCGGCGGACTCGACGAGCGCGGCCACCTCGACCCCGGCCGCGGCGAGGCCGGTCGCCACCGGGAGCAGCAACGGGCCGGTTCCGGCGACCACGGCGGTGCGTCCGGGCACGGCGAGGGTGCCCTTGAGCATGGCCTGGGCCCCGCCGGCGGTGACGACGCCGGGCAGGGTCCAGCCGGGAAAGGGCAGGACCCTCTCGTATCCACCGGTGGCGAGGAGGACGGCGTCGGACCGGACGGTGGCGGGTTCCTCCTGCTCGGGGCCGAGCAGCGCGTGCACGGTGCACCCGCCGGACGGTCCGCGCTCCACGAACCACACATGATGGTCCGTCAGGTGCGTGACGCGGCCCGCCTCGACGTGCCCGGCGAGAGCGTTCCGAAGCCGCTGCCAGGTCCGCCAGTGATGGTGCAGGGCCTGCGCGCGGCGGGCGCCGAGCCCGGCGGCGGGCTGCCGGTAGAACTGCCCGCCCGCCTCGGTCGCCGCGTCCACCAGCGTGACCCGGACCCCGCGCGCCGCCGCGGCGACGGTGGCGGCGAGCCCCGCCGGACCCGCGCCGATCACCGCAAGGTGCGGTCGCCCGGTCGTCGCGCGCTCAGTCATCGTGGCCCGTCCCCTCCTGCGTACGGATCGCATCGCCCGGCCGCACCGGCACCAGACAGGCCCGCTGGTTCGGGCGGTCGTTGACGGTCACCAGACAGTCGAAGCAGACGCCGATCCCACAGAAGATCCCGCGTGGCCGGCCCGCGCCCCGGGTGGCGCGCCACGAGGTGACGCCTGCCGACCAGAGCGCGGCGGCGACCGTCTGGCCGGGCAGTGCCTCGATCGCGCGGCCGTCCAGGGTGACCGTGAAGGCCGGTCCCGGTTGCGCGCGCGCCAGCTCCAGCGGGTTCACGGGCCCTCCTCGGGTGCGGGAAAGCGGTCGGGGCGCAGCGGCGTCAGGTCGAGATCGGGGGTCTGCGCGGTGAGCACCTGCGCGATCAGGTGACCGGTGCCGGTGGCGAGCCCGATGCCCGCGCCCTCGTGGCCGCAGGCGTGGAGCAGGCCGGGGACCCGCGCGTCGGGGCCGATGGCGGGCAAGTGGTCGGGCAGATACGGGCGGAAGCCGAGGTAGGCGCGCAGGGCGCGGACCCGTTCCAGGAACGGGAACAGCCGGGTCGCGCCCGCCGCCAGGGCCCGGACGACGGGCAGGGAGAAGGTCCGGTCGAAGCCGACGCGTTCGCGGCTGGCGCCGATCAGTACCGGCCCGGCGGCGGTGCCCTCCACGACCGGCGAGGTCTGGAGCTGCGCCGAGTCACTGGCCACGTCGGCCACGTAGTCGGCGGCGTACACCTTGTGACGGACCAGGCGCGGGAGCGGTTCGGTGACGAGGACGAAGCCGCGGCGCGGGAGGACGGGCAGGAACGTGCCCGCGAGCGCGGCGAGTTCGGCGCCCCAGGTGCCGGCCGCGTTGACCACCGCCGGGGCGTGCACATCGCCCCGGTCGGTACGGACTCCGCGGACGGCGCCGTCCGGGGTGCGCAGTACGTCCGTCACGTTCCGGCCGGTGAAGAGGCGGGCGCCGGAGGCCCGCAGCAGCTCGGCGGCGGCCAGGGCGGGCATGACCTGGGAGTCCTGGGGGTAGTGCACGCCGCCCGGAAGGCCCGGCGCGAGGTGGGGTTCGAGGTCGTACAGCGTGTCGGCCGCAACCGGCTGTGCGGTGACTCCTGCGGCGCGCTGCCCGGCGGCGAAGCGCTCCAGTGCGGTGAGCCCGTCGGGGGTCGACGCCACCACGACGCCGCCCTTGGCCTCGTACTCGACGGGCTTCCCGAACTCCTGCGCGAGGTCGGCCCACAACCGGCTCGACAACAGCGCGAGGCCCAGCTCGGGGCCCGGCTCCTTGTCGGAGACGAGGACATTGCCCTCGCCGGCGCCGGTCGTGCCGCCGGCCACCGGACCGCGGTCGACCACGACGACGTCGAGGCCCGCCCGGGCCGCGTACAGGGCGCACGCGGCGCCCACCATTCCGGCCCCGACGACCACGACGTCGCAGGTGAGTTGGTTGCCCACAGCAGTAATATGTCACACAGCACAGGTCGGCGGAACACCGCGCGCAGGGCGGATGCAGGGAAATCCCGACCGTGGCGCCGCCGGCGACCTGAACGCCGACGGTGCCCGGTCAGGCCTCGGGGGCGGGCACCACGCTGAGGTGGCTCGCCGTGCGGCGGTCGCGCGGCCGGCGGCGCGGCGCGGGAGCCGGCCGGCGCACTTCGCGCAGCACCATGGTCAGCCGGATGTATCCCATGTCCTGCAGGGTCCTGGGGGTCTCGCCGACGATGCGGCACTCGGTGGCGCCCCAGCGCGGGTCGGGGTGCAGCAGCGGGCGGACCGCCCCGTCGTGCTCGACGGCGGCCTCACCGACGGACCGGATCCAGTGCGGCAGGCCCTGCCGGTAGGCGGCCTCCATGATCGGATCCTGTGCGATCTCCCGGCGGATCGCCTGCAGTCCGTGGTCGTGCCCGTGCCGCTCCACGGCGGCCGCGAAGTGGGCCAGCATCGGCAGGAACCAGCGGGACTCGTGCTCGCCGAGGACGGCGGGCGCTTCGGGGTGGAACAGTACGAACCTGAGGAAGTTGTCGCCCGGCATCGCCGTCGGATGCGGACCGATCTCGCGGAAGAGGCTCTGGAACGCGCTGTTGGCCAGGACGACGTCCCAGCAGTGGTCGACGACGACGGACGGAAACGGGACGGCCTCGAGCAACGTGGCATAGTCCTGGAGATACGACCGTACCTCGGAACGCTCGGGGACGGACCGCAGCGCGGACCGCTGCCCTCCTGCCTGATGTGCCATCGGGAGGTCACCCCTCTTGCCTATGCCGCCTTCACGCGGCGTCCCGATCCTGCTGCCCCGACGCTTGCGATGTCAACTATCGTGGCATTTCATGCCCGTTGACGGCTGAAATTGGCCACAGTTGTGGCGAGACCTGGATGTGAGTTCGAAGCACCCGCTAATCTCCGGGAAGTTCACGGCAACCACTGACCACAAGCCTGTGAGAGACGTAGGAGACCTGTCGGTGACGGATGGCTACGAGGTTCCGGGCGCCACGGCGACGGCCACGCTGCCGGCCGTGATCGCCCGCGTCACCGCGCTCGCCGGCCGACTCGGCGTACCGCACGCGGAGGTCTTCGACACGGCCCGGCTGTCCGTGGCCTCCGGTGTCCCCGAGCCCGTCGTCAAGGACCTGCTGAGCGGGCGCCCGGCAGGCGAGCCCGATGTGCAGGCCCGGTTCCTGCAGCGCCTGGACCTGCTGCGCCGCACCCGGCTGAAACCCAACGGGCGCAGGTACACCCAGCAGGAGATCGCCGACGGCGCGGGCATGTCGCGGCAGCAGGCCGGCGCCCTCATCAACGGCGACCGGCGGCCGACCATGGAGCACTGCGACGCCATCCAGCGCTTCTTCCGGGTGCACGCCGGATTCCTCACGGCCGAGGACCCGGAGGCGCTCGCGGGCACGCTCCAGCGCACCGAGCAGGAACTGCTGCAGAAGCTCGCCGACCGGGAGCGGGAGGCGGCCGCTGCCGCCGACGACCCGCTGGAGCGGCTGCTGCAGGACCACGGCGTCCGCGGCATCGCCTGGCGGGCCGCCCAACTGCCCACCGACCAGCACCGTGACAAGGTCGCCGAGTGGCTGGACATGCTCCTGGAGAGCGTGCAGCGGCCCGAGTCGTGATCCGGGGGTTACCTGTGGGCATCGGTAGGGAAATGCGCCGACTGTGCGGCGAGCTGGTCGCGGAGCTCACACTGCCCGCGCCGGCCAGGCCCGCCGACCTGTACGCCGCCCTCTGCGACGCGATGAGCAGACGCCGCGGCCGCCCCGTCCACTTCCGTACGGCCGCCTTCCCGCCCGGCACGGCCAGCGGGCTGTGGCTCGACATGGCCGACCAGGACCTCGTGGTCATCGAGGAACGCACCGCGCCCGACCACCAGTTGGTGATCCTCGGGCACGAGTTGTGGCACATGAAGCGGGGGCACTGCAGCCATCACGTCGAGGGCGCCGCGGTCGCGGCCCGTTTACTCGACGACAACGCCGATCTCCAGGCGACGGTCCTCAAGGTCGCCGCGCGCACCCGGTTCGACCTCGCCGACGAGAAGGAGGCGGAGAGCTTCGGGCTGCTGCTCGCCAGCAAGTGCCGTACGTGGCTTGCCGGTTCGGCGCTGCGCGGTCCGGTGCAGCGGGATCATCTCGCCGGGCGGATCGAGGCGTCGCTGGGGTATCTGGGCCCGCAGGGCTGAGGCCGACACCCCGCCCCACCGCGCCCGTTTTCCAGCGTAGGGCAGCTGTTCTACAGGGGGTTCGGACAAGGTTCCGCCTCCGCTGAGCGGGCGAACCGAGGGGCGGCAGAGCCGGATTGTCAGTGCTGGACGGCAAGCTGGAGGGGCGCCACCGGTGAGCGGGGCGTACGTGCCCTCCGGGCGCGTGAGGCCACGACGAGGCGGGGAGAGCCGACCGATGCCCACAGCCGTACTGACCGACCGCGAGCGCATGGCCGTGCAGGCCTACCTTCGACTGCTGCACACGGTACGGGCGGCGTTCGACACCGCGGCCGGCCCACCGGACGCCCGTATGCCACCCGTCGTCCGCCCGCCGTCCTCGCCGAGGCGGAACAGGCGCTGGCAGCCGCGGGCCTGACCGGCAACGAGGAGGAGTTCTTCCGCCTGCTGCAGAGCTGGTGCCCAAAGCCCTGACGGTTCCGACCGCCGTCAGATGTGCGGCACCGCCACCGCCGTCGCCACCAGACCCCGTTGGACGGTCCAGCGCCCCTCGAAGCCGCCGAGGCGTTCGCCGCCGACGACGGGGCCCGGTACGAGCAGTGCGGCGCGGAAACGGCCGTGCATCCGCCCGTGCGGGTCCATGACGAGGTCGATGTCGGCCTCCGAGAAGTCCAGCCACTTCCGGGTGAGCGGGAACCACGCCTTGTAGACCGACTCCTTGGCGCTGAACAGGAGCCGGTCCCACGGGACCGCGGGGTGCTCCGCGGCCAGGCGGCGCAGCCGGTCCTGCTCGCCCGGCAGGGCGACGGACTCCAGGACGCCCTCCGGGAGCGGTGCGTGGGGTTCGGCGTCGATACCGAGGGAGGCCAGGTCGGTGGCACGGACCAGGGCGGCGGCGCCGTAGCCGTCGCAGTGGGTCATGCTGCCGATCAGGCCGTCCGGCCAGCGCGGGGCGCCGCGTTCCCCGGGCAGGACGGCCTGCGGCGGCACGCCGAGCTTCTCCATGGCGCGGCGGGCGCAGCCGCGTACGACGGCGAACTCACGCCGGCGCTTGGCGACGGCCCGCGCGACCACCGCCGCCTCCTCCGGGTACAGCGGCGCCGGCTCGGTCCCGTCGTCGCCGTGCGCCTCGACGGCCACCACGGAGTCGGGCAGCAGCTCCTCGATCACCGGGTCGCTTCCTCTCTCGGCAGGATGCGGCGCAGCCGGCCGGGTGGCTGCGGGCGCTTGCGCCATTCGCGCGGGTAGCCCACGGACACCTCTTCGAAGCGGACGCCCTCGTGCCAGGTGGTCCGCGGGATGTGCAGGTGCCCGTAGACCATGGTCTCCACCCGGAACCGGCGATGCCAGTCCGCGGTCAGCCGGGTGCCGCACCACATGGCGAACTCGGGGTACCAGAGGACCTCCGTCGGGTGCCGGTCCAGCGGATAGTGGTTGACCAGGACGGTCGGCAGCTCCTCGGGGAGCTCGGCGAGCCGGCGCTCGCTCTCCGCGACCCGGGCCCGGCACCAGTCCTCACGCGTGGGATAGGGGTCGGGGTGCAGCAGGTACTCGTCGTTGCAGACGATGCCGGTCGAGTGCGCGTACGCCAGGCCCTCGTCCTTGGTCGTGCAGCCGGAGGGCAGGAAGCTGTAGTCGTACAGCAGGAACAGCGGCGCCACGGCCACCGGGCCGCCGGGGCCGTCCCAGACCGGGTACGGGTCCTCGGGTGTCGTCACGCCCAGCTCACGGCACACTTCGACCAGGTGCTCGTAGCGGGCGACTCCGCGCAGGGTGACGGGGTCCGACGGGTGGGTCCACAGTTCGTGGTTGCCGGGCGCCCAGATCACCTTGCGGAAGCGGCCCGCGAGGGTTTCCAGCGCCCAGCGGATGTCGGCCACGGTTTCGGCGACGTCACCGGCCACGAGCAGCCAGTCGTCGTCGGAGTCGGGCCGCATCTCCTTGACCAGATCGCGGTTCTCGGGATACCCGATGTGCAGGTCGCTGATGGCCAGCAGCTGCCCGGCACCACCGGCCGTCGATGTCACCTGTCGCCCCCTTACGATCACACGGACGGGACCACGAGAACACAGGCGCGGCTCGTCGGGCAAGGCGACCCGACCGTACGGGCGGGATAGCAGGAACCCGCGCTGCGGGTGGGCACGACCGGAAAATCCGTAACACGCACGTTGCACGCAGCGGGTCCGCGAAGCCGTATGATCGCCCCAACACCACCGCCACGAAACTCCCTTCACCAGGGGCGGTTCGGTGTCCCTCCAACCACCCCAGGCCGGGCCGGCCTCGCTCCGCCGTGCCCGCGAACCGTGAAAGGCGGCCTGCATGGTCTCTCGCGTACGCGTCTGGCTCAACCGCACGTACGCGGAGAACGTGTTCTTCATGGATCAGCTGCGGAGAAATCCCAGCGACCGGGCCGTCGAGATCCACGCCACGCACGGCGATCCCGACTCGCCCGTACTGGCCGCCGCCGACACGGCCGAGCTGGAGCCGGAGGGCCTGTCCCCGGCCGCGTACGTCGAGTTCGCCCTGGACCAGTGCGCCAGGCGCGGCATCGACGTGTTCGTGCCTCGGCTGCACCAGGCGGCGATCGTGGCGCACCGCGCCGAGTTCGAGGCGGTGGGTACGGCGCTGCTGGCGCCGCCGCCGGAGGCCGTGGCCGTCTTCCAGGACAAGGTGATCGCCTACGAGGCCGTCCAGGCGATCGGCGTGCCCGTGCCGCCGTGGTGGCGGGTGCGCAGCGCCGACGAACTGGTCGCGGCCGTCGAGGAGTTGGAGGCAGCCGGGCACAGGGCGTGCTTCAAGCCGGCGTCCGGGGCGGGCGGGGTGGGCTTCCGTGTGATCACACGCGCCCCTTTCTCGCTTCTGCACCTCAGCGGGTTCCCGAGCCCCTACATGCCGCTCGACCTGGTGCTCGAGGCGGTGCGGCAGGCCGACGAGCCCGTCGACTGGCTGGTGATGCCGCGGCTGGAGCAGCCGGAGGTGTCCGTGGACTGCCTCACCGGCACGGACAACCAGGTGCGGCTGATCGTCGGACGGACGAAGAACGGGCGCCGGCGGGGTTTCACGCTGCACGAGCAGTGGCTGGAGCCGGCGCGGCGGCTCGCGGAGGGTTTCGGGCTGCACTATCTGTCCAACGTCCAGTTCCGGATGTTCGGCGAGCAGCCGGTGCTGATGGATGTCAACGCGCGTCCGGCGGGTGGGTTGCACCAGCTGTCGCTGTGCGGGGTCAACGCGCCCTGGGCGGCTGTGCGGTTGGCTCTCGGGGATGATCCCGGGGAGATCGTGCCGCCGTTCCTCGGGCAGGACTACACGGTGGTGTCCGCTCCGCGGCCGCTCAGGCCGGTGGCGGTTCCGCAGCAGCGGGAGGCGCCGGAGACGCTGCCGGCGGTTCCCTCTCCCACGCCGGGTGACTCCGTCGGTAGTGCGGTTCAGGCACTGCCGCTTTAGACCGGGTACCCCCACGCCTTCGCCAACTCCGCCAGTCGAGGCGGGAGTTCAGTGGAAGGGTCGGCCGGCCTGGCGGGCTGGATACGGCCCGACTTGATGGTGCTGCTCCAGTCGCCGAGCTGGGGGCGGAACGTGCCGTGGTCCCGGCTGCCGTAGTCGAGCATGCCGCTCTCCCACTCGACGCCGAGGTACTCGCACAGGCCGCGCATCGTCTGCTCCGGCTCGGCGGTGAGCTCCTCGTACGTGATCACGTGCGTGTCGAGGCTCCGGCGCGCCTCCTCCAGCTTCTCGGCGTACCCGAGGACCTCGGCGTGGATGGATTGAAGGTCGGGATCCCGGCGGCGCTCGGTGAGGGACGCGATGACCGCGCCCGGGTGACGCAACAGGAGGATGTAGCGGGCGTTCGGCCAATATCGGTGCAGCCGGGGCCAGATGAGGGTGTTCGGCGGCGTCTTGTCGACTATGACGTCCTTGCCGCTGCGGGTGAGCTCCAGGTGCAGCACCCGGTCCCACAGCAGATGCTCCAGCTCGGTCTTGTCGAGTTCCAGCGCCTTCATGGCCTCCGCGCTGAAGCTGCGGGTCAGCTGGACGTGGACGGTGCGCAGATGCATCTCGTGCGGGGCCCGGATGCGGCTGTGGCTGTTCAGCAGCACCCGCAGCAGGGTCGAGCCGGAGCGTACCGAGGAGAGCACGAACACCGGCGAGTCCACGAGCCGGGGGGCGCGCGGGGCGACGTAGGACGACTCACGGGGCCCCCGCTGGGCCGGCATGGCGTTCAGCCGGCGGCGCGGCGGGCTCACCGCCTGGACCATCAGCCGACCGCGGCGCTTCAGCCCTTTCCCGATCGCGGACATACGCGGGTCTCGCACGGTGCCACCTTTCTCTACTCCTTGCTCCGGCATCCCAGGGGTGCCAGGCAAACTTCAGATGTCCAGGAGGCAACGAGTCCGGTTCACGGCGGCCGTAGAAGCCGCCATGACCAGGTGATTTACTACTTTCTTAATTCTTCATGGGAACAGCGGCGACTCGCCCTCAGAACCGGCCCGAGCCCCGGTACAGCTCCAGCTCGCCGTCCAGTTCGACCGCGAGCACCGTGGCGTGCGGGTCGAGGTCCGCCGCGGCCGGCGGCTGGATCCAGAGCACGCCCGGTGCTTCGTGCAGACCGCCGATGACCCGGTGGGCCAGTTCGGTCCCGCTGCCGAGCACGGTGACCCGGCGTACGGAGCTGAGCAGTCCGCGTACGCCGATCTCGGCGCGCGGGGCGTCGAAGAGAGTCAGATAGAGCGTGCGGCGGTCCTTCGAGAGGGTGCTGGGGCCGTAGTGATGGCCGGCGGGCAGGCCGCGCACGGTCCCGTACACGGCCTCCGCGTGTCGGGCGATCCAGGCGCCGAGGCCCTCGAGCCGTTCGGCGTGCTCGGCGGGGATGGTGCCGTCCTCCCGTGGGCCGACGCTGAGCAGCAGATTGCCGCCGCCTCCGATGGTCTCGGTGAAGTAGCGGATCAGCTGGTCGACCGACTTGTGGTCGTGGTGCTGGTGGCCCCAGGAGTCGTTGATGGTCAGGCAGAGTTCCCAGGGGCCCTCGGGCGGTACGACGGGTGCGCCCTGTTCGGGGGTCGCGTAGTCGCCCTCGCTGAGCATGCGGGCGTTGAAGACGACGTCCGGCACCTGGGAACGGATGAGCGCGGCGAGTTCCGGGATGCGCCACTGTTCCTCGCTGCGGTCCCACTCGCCGTCGAACCACATCAGGTCGGGCTTGTAGCAGCTGGTGAGTTCGCGGATCTGACCGTCGCGGTAGGCGATGAACCGCTCCCAGGCCGCCAGGTCCTCGTCCTCGGCCGCGACCTCGGAGTAGCGGTTGTCCTCCAGTTCCGGCGGGCGGCCCGGCTTGCGCGTGGAGGCGTAGTCGGGGTGGTTCCAGTCGGAGTGCGAGTAGTACAGGCCGACCTTGAGGCCCTGCTCGCGCAGGGCGTCGGCGTAGCCGGCTATCAGGTCGCGGCCCACGTTCAGGTCACCGTGGGCGGTGTCCCACAGGGCGACGCCGTCGTGGTGGCGGCTGGTGAGCACGGCGTACCGGGCGCCGGCGCGGGCGAAGAGCTTCGCCCACTCCCGCGGGTCGTACCGGGACGCGGTGAAACGGTCGAGCTGGGACATGTACTGGTCGTGCGGCACGATGTCGTCGTAGAACGACCAGGATTCCTGGACGCCGTCGACGGCGTAGATGCCCCAGTGGACGAAGATCCCCAGCTTGGCGTCGGTGAACCAGGGTTGTACGGGCACGCGTCAGCTCCTCTTCAGCCGTAGCGTCAGCACCTGGAAGGGCCGCAGAGCGACAAAGACCCCGCCGTCGCCGGTGACGTCCGCGTCCTCGAGCGGTCGTTCCAGGAGGTCGGTCACCTCGGCTCCGGCGAGCGGGAAGCCGGTGCGCAACACGCCCTGGGCCCGGCCGCCACGGGACTCGTAGAGGCGGACCACGACGTCGCCGGACCGGTCGTCCGCGAGCTTCACCGCCTCGACGGTCACGCCCTCGCCGTCCACGGACACGACCGGCTCCGGCGTGCCCGCCGCGTCGGCGACGCGCAGCGGCAGGTTGAGGGCGTAGCCCTCGGCGATCGCGTCCTCGATGCTCGCGCCGGGCAGCAGCGAGTACGTGAAATGGTGCCGTCCCTGGTCGGCCTCGGGGTCCGGTACGCGCGGGGCGCGGACCAGACTGAGGCTGACCGTGGTGGTCGTACCTCCGTCCTCGCGGACCGTACGGGAGACGTCGTGGCCGTACGTCGAGTCGTTGATCACCGCGACGCCGTAACCGGGTTCGCCGATGTGCACCCAGCGGTGGCCGGAGACCTCGAAGCGGGCCGCCTCCCAGCTGGTGTTGGTGTGGGTGGGGCGCTGGACGTGTCCGAACTGGATCTCCGCGGAGGAGTGCGGGGCGCGGATGTCGACCGGGAAGCCCGCCTTGAGGATCTTCTCGGCCTCGTGCCAGTCGATCTCGGTCTCGATGTCGATGCGGGGGCTGTCGGCGCGGAGGGTGATCGTCTGGGTGATCTTCGAGCCCTTGCCGAACGATCGCTCCACGCGGATCGCGCCGAGCAGGGGGTCCTGCTCCACGATCGTGATCGACTCGGCGTCCAGGAGGTCCGTGTAGCGGTTCTTGTAGTGCTTGTCGATGTCCCAGGCGTCCCAGTAGTTGGGCAGGTCGCTGTGCAGGCGGAGGAGGTTGCCCTTGTCGGCGAGGACTTCGCGGTCGGCCCGCAGGTCGTGGACGGAGGCGAGGGTTCCGTCGTCGGCCAGCTCGACGCGGACGAGGCCGTTGTCGAGGGTGCGGTCGGTCACCACCACGCTGTGGTCGGGGCGGGTGTTGCCCAGCGGCGCACTGCCGTTCGCCGGAACCCTCACGTACGTGGACTCGCCCTCGGCCGTCCGCACCACCTCGGCCCGGTCGAACGGACCGGTGTTGAAGGCCCGGGCCTCGCCCGTGCCCAGCGCCGCGACGGCCTCCCGCGTCAGCGCCTCCAACTCCTCCGCCACCCGCGCATACTCCGCCTCAGCCTCCCGATGTACCCAAGCGATCGACGACCCCGGCAGGATGTCGTGGAACTGGTGGAGCAGGACCGTCTTCCACAGGCGGTCGAGCTTCTCGTACGGGTAGGAGTAGTCCGGCGCGTGCAGCGCGGCCGTCGTCGCCCACAACTCCGCCTCGCGCAGGCGGTGTTCGGAGCGCCGGTTGCCCTGCTTGGTGCGGGCCTGGGTGGTGTAGGTGGCGCGGTGCAGCTCCAGGTAGAGCTCGCCCGCCCACACCGGCGCGTCCGGGTACTCCTCGCGGGCGGCGGCGAAGAAGGCGTCCGGGTGCTCGATCCGGACCTTGGCCGAGCCCTCCAGGTCGGCGAGGCGCCGGGCCCGCTCCAGCATCTCGCGGGTGGGGCCACCGCCGCCGTCGCCGTGACCGAAGGGCGCCAGGGACGTCGTACCGCGGCCCTTGTCCTGGTAGTTGCGGACGGCGTGGGCCATCTCCTGGCCGGAGAACTCGGCGTTGTAGGTGTCGACGGGCGGGAAGTGGGTGAAGATGCGGGTGCCGTCGATGCCCTCCCACCAGAAGGTGTGGTGCGGGAACTTGTTGGTCTGGTTCCAGGAGATCTTCTGGGTCAGGAACCAGTCGTTGCCTGCGAGCTTGGCGAGCTGCGGGTAGGCCGCGGTGTACCCGAAGGAGTCGGGCAGCCATACGCCCTTGGTCTCGATGCCGAAGTGCTCCATGAAGAAGCGCTTGCCGTGGATCAGCTGCCGGGCCATCGCCTCGCCGCCGGGCAGGTTGCCGTCGGCCTCCACCCACATGCCGCCGACCGGCGCCCAACTGCCGTCGGCGACCGCCTTCTTGATGCGCTCCCACACCTTCGGGTAGTTGTCGCGCACCCACTCGTACTGCTGGGCCTGCGAGCAGGCGAAGACGAACT
Organism: Streptomyces flavusporus; assembly: GCF_046267975.1. NCBI lineage: Bacteria > Bacillati > Actinomycetota > Actinomycetes > Kitasatosporales > Streptomycetaceae > Streptomyces > Streptomyces flavusporus. Next base: position 1,424,059 of record NZ_CP176503.1, read on the forward strand.
CCTCGTACTCCTCGGCGAGTGCGGTGACGTTGGAGAAGGTGCGGGAGGTCTTGCGCTTGGTCTCGCGGATCGGCCACAGCCACGCGGAGTCGATGTGCGCGTGGCCGACGGCGGAGAGGGTGTGCGCGCTCGCGTGCGCGGGCTTGGCGAGGACCGGCTGGAGGACGGCGCGGGCGTCGGCCGCCGTGCCCGAGATGTCGTCCAGGTCGAGGGCGTCGAGGGAGCGGTCCAGGGCGTGCGCGATCTCGTGGCGGCGCGGCTCGTGCTCGCCGAGCTCCAGCATCAGCTCGCGCAGCACCTGGACGTCGAGCGAGAGGTGCCAGACCTCCTCGTCGAGGATCGCGAGGTCGGCGCGGCGGAAGGTGTAGAGGGGCTTGTCGCCGGCGGTCAGGACGTCGCCGAGCGGGGTAGGGGCGGCGAAGTCACCTGCCAGGATGTCGGGGTTGGAGGCCGCCTCGACCAGGTAGTCGACCGCCTCTCCGCCCAGCGCCGACCGGGCGATCGGCACGTACTGGTTCTGCGGGTTGACCGCCTTCAACGGGGTGCCGTCGGGCAGGTGGACCAGGGCCTCGGCCTGGTTGCCCGGCCAGTCGCCGACGAAGCCGAGGTCGATGACCGCCTCGACGCGCCGGCCGGCCCAGTCGGCGGGCACCTGACCTTGCATGCGGAACCAGGTGGTGCCCCAGGGCGGGCCCCACGGCGTGTCCATCGCGAAGGGCTCGTACGAGGCCGCGGCGGCCTCCGCGAACGGGACCGGCTCCCCCGGCGCCTGCCAGGCCGCCACCTGAAGGGGGACGGTGGCCGCGTACACCGCGGGCTTGATGCGCTGGTTGTGGACGCGCTCGACGCGCTCCTCGATCCGGCGGCGTTCGTCGTGCATGGGACAGCTCTCCTCAGGGCTCTACTTGAGGTACGAGAGGCCGGGGTGGACGGCCGTGTAGCCGTCGACGAGCCGCCGGGCCACGTTGACCGAGTCGACAAGCGGGTGCAGGGCGAAGGCCTTCACGGCCGTCGTACGGGAGCCGGAGTCGGCGGCGGCGAGCACCTCGCGCTCGACCGCCTTCACCGCGCAGACCAGGCCGGTGGCGTGGTCGGGCAGCGGGTCGACGGCGACCGGGTGCGCGCCGTTCGCGTCGACCAGGCACGGGACCTCGATCACCGCCTCGGAGTCCAGCACCGAGAGCGTGCTGCGGTTGCGGACGTTGAGGATCAGGGTCGTGCGTTCGTCGCGGGCGATGGCCCGCATCAACGCCAGCGCCACCTTCTCGTAGCCGCCGGACAGGTCGTCGGCGTCGCGCTCACCGGCGCCGGCGGTCTCGCGGTTCTCGGCCATGTAGGTGGCCTCGCGCTCGGCGCGGGTGGCGTCCCAGGCCTTCAGCGCCGAGGCGTCCGGGTTCCTCATCTCGGCGTAGAAACGGGCCTGTTGGTCGCGCAGGAAGGCGCCGCGGGTCTGCTCGGCCTCCTGGTAGGCGCGTACGGCTTCCCGGTTGAAGTAGTAGTAGTGCAGGTACTCGTTGGGGATCGCCCCCAGCGACCGGAGCCAGTCGACGCCGAAGAGCTTGCCCTCCTCGAAGGAGCCGAGCAGGCCGGGGTCGTCGAGCAGCCGCGGGAGTTCGTCGCGGCCCGCGACGCGCAGGCCGCGCACCCAGCCGAGGTGGTTCAGGCCGACGTAGTCGATCCATGCCTCGGCCGGGTTCTGCACGCCGAGCACGCGGGCGATACGGCGGCCGAGTCCGACCGGCGAGTCGCAGATGCCGATGACGCGGTCGCCGAGGTGGCGGGACATGGCCTCGGTGACGAGGCCGGCCGGGTTGGTGAAGTTGATGACCCAGGCGTCGGGGGCGAGCCGGGCGACGCGTCGGGCGACGTCGACGGCGACGGGCACGGTCCGCAGGCCGTACGCGATGCCGCCCGCGCCGACCGTCTCCTGGCCGAGGACGCCCTCCGCGAGCGCCACCCGCTCGTCGTTCGCCCGTCCCTCCAGCCCGCCGACGCGGATCGCGGAGAACACGAAGTCGGCACCGCGCAGGGCCTCGTCGAGGTCCGTCGTGGCGGTCACCTCGGGCGCGTCGGGCACGTCGGCCGCCTGCTCGGCGAGGACCCGGGTCACCGCGGAGAGCCTCTGGGCGTCCAGGTCGTGCAGCACGACCTGGGTGACCCGGCCCTCGGCGTGGTCCCCGAGGAGCGCCCCGTACACGAGCGGCACCCGGAATCCGCCGCCGCCCAGAATCGTCAGCTTCACCGGGTACCTCCGATCGGGTAAACTGCCCGCAGCGCGTTGCGAGAGCCAAGCACGTGCCATCTCCTTGAACTTGCTTCAAGAACCCGGGCTGGTTCCAACCCGGCTGGTGTTGAGGGTGTAAGACCTCGCTGTTCGCTGAGCGGTGAGGCGACCTGAGCCAGGAATCCCCCCGCTTCAGCTGGGGGAGGGTTCAAGCCTGCACCCTTCCCGCCACGATGACCTCGACGCGGGCCTCCTGCAAAGAGGCCCGCGTCGCCGTGTCGACCGGCGCGTCCGTCACCACCACGTCCAGCTCCTCGGGGCCGCAGACCTTCGCCATACCCGTACCCGGGAACTTCGCCGAGTCGGCGAGCAGCACGACCCGGCCACTGGCCTTGATCATGGCCCGTTTGACCGGCACCTCGACGACCGTCGTGTCCATCACCTGCCCGCCGGGCCGCACTCCACTGGTGCCGAGGAAGAGCCAGTCGGCGTGCAGCTGGCGCAGGTTGTCCTCGGTGAGGAAGCCGACCAGGGAGCGGTACTCGCGGCGGACCATGCCGCCGAGCAGCACCAGTTCGATGCCCTCGTCGTCGGCGAGTTCCTCGTACACCACCAGGTTGCTGGTGATCACGGTGAGCCGGCGGCCGTGCAGCTGCCGGGCCAGCCGGTAGGCGGTGGTGCCGATGTCGAGCAGCACCGACTGACCGTCCGCGATCATCGCCGCCGCCCGCGCGGCTATCGCGTCCTTCTGGGGCACGCGCACCTCGGCGACCTCGGCGAAGGGCTGGTCGCCCTCCTCGACGACGGCGCCGCCGTGCACCCGGGTGAGCAGCCCGTCCTCCTCGAGTTTGACCAGGTCACGCCGGATCGTGGCGGGGCTCACCCCCAGCTGCTCGGAGAGATCGGTCACGGCCGCGGGGCCGCCCGAGCGCAGGGCCCGCAGGATGAGTTGGTGTCGTCGTTCTGCCAGCACGCCGTGAACACTACTCGTCATCTTCAATCATTTCCATGCTCACTTCTGCTCGGGTATTGACCAATCTCCCGGAGCGGCGCACGATTCCGGTCACTGAAATGAAGAGCTTTGACGGAGAGGATGTCCGCGTGGACGACGACCGGCCCGATGTGCTGCTGACCGGGCTGCTCTTCTACGACCTCGTCCTCACGGGTCTGGGCAGGCTCCCGAGGCCGGGCGAGGAGATCTGGACGGCCGGCATGGGCAGCAGTCCCGGCGGCATCGCCAACCTCGCGGTCGCCGCATCTCGGTTCGGCCTGAAGACGTCCCTGGCGACGGTCTTCGGCGACGACTTCTACGGCACGTACTGCCGGGACGTCCTCGCCGGCCAGGAGGGCGTCGACCTGTCCCTCTCCCGCACGGCGGACGGTTGGCACACCCCGGTCACCGTCTCGATCGCGCACGGCTCTGACCGGGCCCTCGTCACCCACGGCCAGGAGCCCCCGTACTCGCAGGACGCGCTCATGGGTGACCCGCCCGAGGCGCGCACCGCCCTCGTGCACATCGAGGCCGAACCCCACGCGTGGCTCGCCAAGGCGGCCGCGAACGGCACGCAGATCTACGCCGACGTGGGCTGGGACCCCACCCAGCAGTGGTCCACCGACCTCCTCGAACAGCTCTCCCTGTGCCACGCGTTCCTGCCCAACGAGGTCGAGGCGATGGCGTACACCCGCACGGACAGCGCGGTCGCGGCGCTCGGCACACTCAGTGAGCTGGTGCCGGTGGCCGTGGTCACCCGCGGCGGCGACGGCGCGGTCGCCGTCGACCAGATCACCGGCGAGTACGCGGACGTACCCGCCCTCGACCTCGACGTGCTGGACGCGACGGGCGCCGGGGACGTGTTCGGCGCGAGCTTCGTCGCCGCCTCGCTGGGCGGCTGGCCGTTGGAGGAACGGCTGCGGTTCGCGGTGCTGGCGGCCGGGCTGTCCGTCCGGCACCACGGTGGGGCGCTGGCCGCACCCGGCTGGTACGGCATCGACCGATGGTGGCGCGCGCTGAACGACCCCGAACTCAGGGGCGCGTACGGCTTCCTCGACGACCGCATCCCGGCGGACCCGGGCCCGCCCGTCCGGTACGCCCCCGTCACCCCGCCGAACAGCGGCACCTCCAACTGACAGTCCCTCCTGACCCCTTCGCACACGTCACATACCGAAAGGCGGTGGGAGCTGTGCGGCTCTCACGAAGAGGCCTGCTGCGCGCGGGCCTGGCCGGTACGGCCGCCACGGCGCTCGGCGGCCTCGCATCCGGCTGCGCCGTCCCGACCGGTTCGACCGGCCGGAACATGGTCCTGTGGTACTGGAGCGGCGGCCTGAGCGACGCGGTCGTCAAGAACGCCAAGGCGCGTTACGACCGCTCCGTGGACCTCGACGCCATCCAGATCGGTGGCCAGTACCGCTCGAAGCTCATCACCACCATCACCGGCCGGGCCCACATCCCCGACATCGCGGGGCTCAAGGGCGAGGACATGGCCGCCTACCTGCCGAACGCGGACCAGTTCATCGATCTGCGGACGCTGGGAGCCGAGAAGTACAAGAGCCAGTACCTGTCCTGGAAGTGGGACCAGGGCATCGCCGACGACGGCACGATGGTCGGCTTCCCGATCGACTGCGGGCCGGTCGCGCACTACTACCAGTACGAGGTCTTCCGCCGGGCGGGGCTGCCGTACGAACCCGACGACGTGTCGAACGAACTGAACACATGGGAGAAGTTCTTCGACGCGGGCGTGCAGCTCGGCAAGCGCGTCCCGGGGGCCAAGCTGCTCACCGACATCCTCTCCGTCTTCGGGAACGTCGTGGAGCAGGGCGCGCAGCGGTACGTCGACAAGGACCGCCACTTCATCGGCGACCAGGAGCATGTGCGCCGAGCCTGGGCGCTGGCTGTGGAGGCCAAGCAGCGGAAGATCGTATCGAACCTGGTCAGCGGCACCCCGGACCAGTTGTCGGCCATCCAGAACGGCAAGCTGCCGAGCCAGCTGAACGCCTCCTGGGCCAGCTTCGACATCAAGAACGGCGTGCCGAAGACCAAGGGCAAGTGGCGTGTGGCGCAGATGCCCGTGCGGCCCTCCAACAGCGGCGGCTCGTTCCTGTCGATCACCAAGGCGTGCCGGGAGCCCGAGCAGGCCTTCGAGATCATCACCTGGATGCTCAACGCGGCCAACCAGGCGCAGGGTTACGTCGACGCGGGCCTCTTCCCCTCCACGCCCGCCGCCTACGGCCTGAAGCAGATGCGGGAACCCGACCCCTTCTTCGGCGGCCAGGTCACGACCGACGTCTTCGGGCCCGCCGCGGAGAAGATCGTGGTGGCCTACAACAGCCCGTACGACGTCGCCCTCGGGCAGCCCATCAAGGATGAGATCAAGAACGTCGACGTCCTCGGCAAGGACCCGAAGAAGGCCTGGAGTGACGCCATGAGCAAGTGCCGTCGCATCGCGAAGCACCTGGGGGTGAGCTACTGATGGCCGTCCTCGAGCAGACCCCGCCCGCTGTGGCACAGCCCTCCCCGACGCAGCCCAAGAAGGGCTTCCGCAAGTACTGGCACCTCTACGCCGCCATCTCCCCCTTCTACTTGATCTTCCTCGGCTTCGGCCTGTTCCCGGTCGGCTTCTCGCTCTACCTGTCCTTCCACCGCTGGGACGGCCTCGGCTCGATGGAGTGGGCCGGGCTCTCGCAGTACCAGTACCTGCTGAGCGACAGCGACTTCTGGAACTCGATCGGCAACACGATCATCATCTGGGCGCTGGCCACCTTCCCCATGATCTTCCTGGCGATGGTCACGGCCGTGATGCTCAACTCCGCGGTCCGGTTCAAGGGCCTGTACCGGGTCGCGTACTTCCTGCCGAACGTCACGTCGGTCGTCGCGATCGCCATCGTCTTCGGCTCCATCTTCGCCACCAACAACGGCATGGTGAACGCCGTCCTGGAGGGAGTGGGGCTCGACCAGGTGGCCTGGCTGAACACGCCGTGGGGCATCAAGGTCACCATCGCCGCCCTGATGACCTGGCAGTGGACCGGCTACAACGCCATCATCTTTCTCGCCGGGCTCCAGACCATCCCGAGCGACCTGTACGAGGCGGCGCGCGTGGACGGCGCCGGGCCCATCCAGACCTTCTTCCGGATCACGCTCCCGCTGCTGCGGCCCACGCTGCTGTTCGTGCTCGTGGTCTCCACGGTCACCGGCCTGCAGAGCTTCGCCGAACCGCAGGTCCTGCTCCAGACCTCGTCCAACGACTCGACGTTCGCGGGCGGTCCGGGCCACTCGGGCCAGACGATGGTCCTCTACTTCTTCCAGCAGACCTTCGACAACAACGACTTCGGGTACGGAGCCGCGGTGGCCTGGGGCATCTTCCTCGTCGTCGTGCTCTTCTCGATCATCAACTGGCGCCTCGTGCAGCGCCGGGGCGAGTAAGAAGGGCGCACCATGGCTTCCATCAAGGGATCCCGCCGCAGAGGGATCGCGTTGCACCTCCCGCTGATCATCGGCACGCTGCTCTCGGCCTTCCCGTTCTACTGGGCCGTGATCATGTCGACGCACAGCTCGTCGGAGATCTTCTCGTACCCGCCGAAACTGCTGCCGGGCACGCACTTCCTGGAGAACGTCCGCAACCTCTTCGACGCCGTCGACTTCTTCGGGTCGATGTGGAACTCGCTGCTGGTCGCGGTGTCGGTGACCTTCCTGGTCCTGCTCTTCGACTCCCTCGCCGCCTTCGTCTTCGCCAAGTTCGAGTTCCCCGGCAAGGGGCTGCTGTTCGGGCTGCTCATGGTCATCTTCATGGTGCCGGCACAGCTGTCGGTCATCCCGCAGTTCGTCCTCATGGCGAAGATCGGCTGGATCGGCTCCATGACCGCGCTGATCGTGCCGGCCGCGGCCAACGCCTTCGGCATCTTCTGGATGCGCCAGTACATGAAGACGGCCATCCACGACGAACTGCTCGACGCCTCCAAGCTCGATGGCGCGAACTTCCTGCGCCAGTACTGGCACGTGGCGCTGCCGGTGGTCCGCCCCGGCCTCGCCTTCCTCGGTATCTTCACCTTCATGGGCCAGTGGAACGACTTCGCCTGGCCCCTGATCGCCCTCACCAACCCGGACAACGTGACCCTTCAGGTCGCGCTCTCCCAGCTCAACGGCACCCACGGCACCACCGACTACGGCATCGTGATGACCGGCGCCCTGCTCGCCCTCATCCCGCTGCTGATCGTCTTCGCGATCGGCGCCCGGCAGATCATCGGCGACCTCGCGAAGGGGGCCGTCCGCGGATGAACCCGCTGCTGGTGCTCCGCCCCTGGGAGGCACCCGAGGTGACCTCCTGGGGGCGGCTCCCCATGAACGCCGTCGACCGGCGCTCCGGAGCACTCCCCCTCGACGGCGATTGGCGTTTCCAGTTGCTGCCGGTTCCGGACGCGCCGGTCGGCGGTGCCTGGTCGTCGTCGTACGTCCCCGGCGTCTGGACCCTGCAGGGCACGGACGACCTGCCGCAGTACACCAACGTGCGGATGCCGTTCCCCGACTTCCCGCCCCACTCCCCCGCCGCCAACCCGACGGGCGTGTACGAACGTGAGGTGGACGTCCCCGCCGAGTGGGCCGGACGCCGGATCGTGCTCCAGGTCGGGGCCGCCGAGAGCGTGCTGCTGGTGCAGGTGGACGGGCGGCCCGTCGGCATCTCCAAGGACTCGCACCTGGCCGCCGAGTTCGACCTGACGGGAGTTGCCCGTCCCGGTGGGCGGGCCACCGTACGGCTGACCGTGGTGAAGTGGTCCGACGCCTCCCACCTCGAGGACCAGGACCAGTGGTGGCACGGCGGGATCACCCGCTCGGTGCTGCTGTACGCGACGGACCCGCTGCATCTCGCGGACGTGACCGTGCGGGCGCGGTACAGCGGCGAGCTGCGCGTCGACTGCCGGGTACGGAGCGCGGGCGGTGCCCTGCCCGACGGGTGGTACCTCACCGGCGACCTGGACGGTCAACCGCTCGCGCAGGACACCGAGTTCGACCGCGCCAACGTCGAGGACGAACGCGTCTCCGACTTCCTCGGCGAGGCGCGGATGCGGACGACGGTCGAGGACGTACGCACCTGGAACGCGGAGACGCCCGAGCTGTACGGCCTGACCGTCCGCCTGCACCGCGCCGACGGCACAGTCGCCGACGCCTCCAGGCACCGGATCGGCTTCCGGGACGTCGAGATCGTCGGCCGGGACCTGCTCGTCAACGGGGAGCGGGTCTTCATCCGGGGCGTCAACCGGCACGACTTCCACCCACTGACCGGGCGAACGGTGTCGTACGACGACATGCGCGCCGATCTGACCCTGCTCAAGCGCTTCGGCTTCAACGCGATCCGCACCGCCCACTACCCGGGCGACCCGGCGCTGTACGACCTCGCCGACGAGCTCGGCTTCTACGTGGTCGACGAGGCGGACATCGAGAGCCACGACCACGCGCACGAGATCGCCGACGACCCGCGCTATCTGAACGCCTTCGTGGACCGCGTCTCGCGCATGGTGCTGCGCGACAAGAACCATCCGTCCGTCATCATCTGGTCACTCGGCAACGAGTCCGACTACGGCGCCAACCACTACGCGGCGGCTGGCTGGGTGCGCCGGCACGATCCGACGCGGCCGATCCAGTACGAGGGCGCCGCCAAGCTCGACTGGGCGGCGACGGACGACGCCTCCGACATCGCCTGCCCGATGTACGCGCCGATCGAGGACTGCGTCGCCCACGCGCTGTCGGGCCGGCAGACGAGGCCCCTCATCCAGTGCGAGTACTCGCACGCCATGGGCAACAGCAACGGCACGCTGGCCGACCACTGGGCTGCCATCGAGGCCACCCCGGGTCTTCAGGGCGGGTTCATCTGGGAGTTCTGGGACCACGGAATTCTGCAACGCGTGAGCGATGGCAGACCTGCCGGGCGCGCGGGCGCCGGGCTCTACGACAACGGTGTCGCCGCGCCCGGGTACCGCTGGGCGTACGGCGGCGACTTCGGGGAGACGATCCACGACGGCGCCTTCATCGCCGACGGCATGGTCTTCCCCGACCGCACGCCCAAGCCCGCGATGTACGAGCACCGGGAGATCGCGGCGCCCGTGCGGATCGAGTGCTACAAGCACGAGGGCATCGTGCTCGGCAACCACCAGCACTTCCGCGGCCTGGAATGGCTGGCGGGCGAGTGGCGGCTGGACCTGGCCGACGGTACGACGCTGACCGGCCCGGCGCGGCTGCCGAACCTGTGCCCCGGGGAGACGGCCGCCGTACCGCTGCCCTTCGCGGTACCGCAGGACGGCGGCGAGGCCTGGCTGACGCTGCGGGTGACCGTGGCCGAGGACCAGCCGTGGGCGCCGCGCGGCACCGAGGTGTGCGCGCCCCAGATCCGGCTGCGCGGACCGGCCCCGGTCGAGGTCTCTCCCGTGGACCGGCAGGTCGAGGTGGACGGCGAGGGTCTCCTCGTCCACCCGCTGCTGACGGACCCTCCGGCGCTCTCGCTGTGGCGGGCGCCCACCGACAACGACGAGCTCGGCGGCATGGCACAGCGCTGGCGGAGCTGGGGGCTCGACGCGCTGGTGCGCAAGGTCGTGTCGGTGCGCGAGGACTCCGGACGTGTGACCGTGGAGGCCGAATACGCGGGCACGACCGGTGTCGTACGGCACCGGCAGGTGCTGACGCCCGTCGAGGGCGGCGTGCGGGTCGACGAGGAGGCCGAGCTGCCGGAGGCGTTCGACGACGTGGCGCGGGTCGGCACGGTCTTCGAGACGGTCACGGGGCTCGACCTGCTGGAGTGGTTCGGGCAGGGTCCGTGGGAGTCGTATCCCGACCGCAGCGCGGGCGCGCCCGTCGGCCATCACGCCGTACCGGTCGACGAGTTGTTCACCCCGTATCTGCGGCCGCAGGAGAGCGGCGGCCGGCACGGTGTACGGCGGTTCACGCTGTCGGCGCCGGACGCCACCGGGCTGTCCGTCACGTTGGACGAGCCCCGCCAGGTCTCGGTGACCCGCTACCGGGCCGAGGACCTCACCTCCGCCGACCACCACGACGAGCTGGTCGCGCGGCCCGGCTGCGTGGTGCACATCGACGCCGCGCACCGCGGCCTGGGCACCGCCTCCTGCGGGCCCGACACCTCACCGTCGTATCTCGTCGCACCGGGCATCCATCGCTGGAGCTGGACCCTGCGCGTTCTCTGAACCCCCCACGCCCTTCACCGTCACCTTTTCTCACGGATCTTCCTTACGGAGCACACGTGTGTACTTCGCATGACCAGGAACAGGGCGAGGCCGCGCAGGCCGGTGCCGGAAGACGCGGATTCCTGCGCGCCACGGCGCTGCTCGGCGCCGCGGCCACGGCGGGGGTCGGGGTGGCCCTGCCGACCGTGGCCGAAGCCGCCACGGCGGCCGGTTGGCGTCCCGATGCCGACAGCCGACGCTTCACGCTGGCCGTGATGCCCGACACCCAGTACCTCTTCGACGGGCCGAGCATCAACCCCGCGCCCGTCGAGGCGTCCCTGCGCTACCTCCTGGAGCACGGCCGGGAGGAGAACATCGTCTTCCTGTCCCACCTCGGCGACCTCACCGAGAACGGCGCGAAGGCCGAATGCGCCGCGATCGGCGAGGCGTTCGAGCTGCTCGACCGGCGAGGCGTCGGCTACAGCGTCCTGGCCGGCAACCACGACGTGAAGTCGTCCACGGACGACCAGCGCGGCTCGACGCCGTACCTGGACACGTTCGGACCGCAGCGCTTCCAGGGCAAGTCCACCTTCGGAGGCGCCTCTTCGGACGGCTACAACACCTACCACCTGTTCACGGCGGCCGGCCGCGAGTGGATGGTGCTCGCGCTGGACTGGCGGCTGTCGGCGAAGGGCTACGCCTGGGCGAAGGACGTCCTCGCCCGGCACCCGAGGACGCCGGTCATCCTCACCACGCACGAACTGGTCGTCGACGACGACACGTTGTCGTCGTACGGCCGGCAGCTGTGGGACGGGCTGATCAAGGACCACGACCAGATCTTCCTGACCCTCAACGGGCACTACTGGCCCGCCGGCCGGGCCACCCGCAAGAACACGGCGGGCAACGAGGTCCACCTGCACCTGACGAACTACCAGAACCGCTACTTCGGCGGCGCGGCGATGATCCGCCTCTACCACTTCGACCTCGACCGGAACGTCATCGACGTCGAGACGGTCTCCCCGTGGATCCTGGGCCGGGCCGCGAAGGGTCTGAACGAGCTGGAGCGGCAGGAGATCGAACTCAGCGGCGACGCCGACCGGTTCTCGGTCGACATCGACTTCGCGGACCGCTTCTCCGGCTTCGACCCGGTGCCCGCCCGCCCCGCGCGGCCCGCGTCGCAGATGCTGATCCGGGGCACGGCCGCCTACTGGCGCTTCGACTCGCCCGTTTCCGGCACCGTCCGCGACCTGTCCGGCCGCGGCAACGACCTGACCGTGGTCTCCGTGGGCGGCGGCACCCTCGGCTGGTCGGCGGACCACCACCCCGACCAGCCCGGCCACGGCAGCCTGGAGTTCCAGGGCTACAAGTCCCCGCTGAGGGGTGCGTACCTGCGCACGGTCGACGGCGCCCCGCTCAACTCGGCCACATTCAGGAACGGTTACACCATCGAGGCCTTCTACCGCCTCCCCGCGGACTGGGACGCCTCGCACAACGCCTGGGCCGGCCTGATCAGCCGTACCGGCACCGGCGGCGCCGCCGGCAAGTCGGAGGGCGACCCCGACGAACCGCTCGCCACGCTCTCCCTCTCCGACGGGCCCGGCCCGCAGTGGGCGGTCCGGCCGCTCAACCAGGAGGGCATCGCCACCAACTGGGGCGACGAGACCGCGCGGGAGAAGTGGTGGCACCTCGCCGTCGTCAACGACGGCAGGCGCACCACGATGTCCGTCCAGGGCTGCCCGGTGGCCCGCAACCCGCACGCCACCGCGATCGGCCTCACCTCGCTCGGGCTGCCGTGGCTGCTCGGCGGCTACGAGTACGGCGGCAGGATCGACCAGATCCTGTACGGCCGCCTCGGCGACGTCCGTGTCGTCGAACGGGCGCTGCCCGTCACCTCCTTCATGACTCACTGACCCATGCCGAGGATCACCATGACCGAGCAGCAGCTACCCACCTGGGCAGACCCGTCCGTCTCCCCCGCCGACCTCGACCCCCAGGGCGTCTCCCGACGCGGACTCCTGCGCCGCGCGGGCCTGTTCGGCGCCGCCTTCGCGCTGGGCGGCGCGGCCGTGCCCGCGACAGCTGTGGCCGCCGACCGGCGTCTTGGTGGCGACGACCCCCGCCTCGCCTACCTCGTCGGCGACCACCACATCCACACCGTCTACAGCCACGACGCGAAGTACACCTTCTCCCAACTGGCCGCGGCGGGCGCCACGTACGGCCTGGACTGGATGGTGTTCACCGAGCACTCCAACTTCGGGCACGCCCAGTACGGGGCCTCGCTGGAGCACCAGGAGATCCTCAGGGCCCGCGCCGAGAACCCCCGCCAGCTGATCTTCCAGGGCCTGGAGTGGTACATCCCGGCCGCCGAGCACTGCACTGTCTTCGCGGCGCCCGGCCCGCGCGAGGTCGACCTGCTCACCGGGTTCGAGACGGCCTACGACGGAAAGTTGCTCGGTTACACCGAGGGCGCCGCAGGGGCGGCGGACACCGCCCACAACGAGGCCCACGCGGTCAAGGCCATCAAGTGGCTGGCCGAGCAGCGCCGCCGGGGCTACGTCGACGACGTCCTCGTCCTCGCCAACCACCCGATGCGCCTCGGCATCGACTCCCCGCACGAGATGCGCAACTGGCGGGACGCGGCTCCCGAGATCATGATCGGCATGGAGGGCGCACCCGGCGCCCAGGGCGCGGCCATCCCGGGCTGGCGCGGTGCGACCTCGATGCGCGGCGAGTACGAGAACAAGCCGTCGGCGCAGTCCTGGCCGGGCTACCCGGCGGAGGCGTATCTGACGTACGGCGGCTTCGACTGGGCGACCGCGACGGTCGGCGGCCTGTGGGACTCGATGCTGGCGGAGGGCCGCCTGTTCTCGATCACCACGAACTCCGACGCCCACCGCATCGTCTTCGACACCTGGAAGAACGGCGACTGGCCGGCCGGCCAGAACTTCGACAACACCGGCAGGCTGCCCGACCCGGTGAACACCGACACCCCGCAGCCGGGCAGCGACTTCTGGCCCGGCCAGTTCAGCCGCACCCACGTCGGCGTGACCCGCTACGGCTACCGCGCCGTGATGGCGGGCCTGCGCGCGGGCCGGGTCTGGCTGGACCACGGCCATCTGCTGGACGGCCTCGACGTGCGCCTGAAGCGGGACTGCGACCACGGCAGGGGCGTCACGCTGGGCGGCCGCCTGCGCGTCCGCAAGGGCGAGCGGATCACCCTGTACGTGACGGTGACGACCGCCTCCCGGCCCAACACCCAGGGAATCGTCCCGGAGTTGGCGCACGTGGACGTCATCCGGGGCGCGGTGCGCGGCCCGGTTACCGACCGCGACACGTGGCAGGCGCCCGACACCCGGGTCGTGACGACGAAGGACGTATCCGGCCGCAAGGGGACGTACACCTTGCGGATCCCGCTGACCGCCGGAAGCGAGTCCTTCTACGTCCGCCTGCGCGGCAGCGACGGCAACCGCCACGGCACGGGCTACCTCGGCGCCTCGGTCGACCCGCACGGGCCGATCCCGCACGCGCCCGGAGACGGTGACCCGTGGGCGGACACGTGGTTCTATTCCAACCCCATCTTCGTCGACGTGGCAGGAGCCTGATGCGACGCACACCGACACGCTGGGCGGCGGGCAGGCCGTCTGATGTGCGCCTCGAACGACGCCACGGGCACACTGTTCCCGCGGATCCGGCCGCCCTGGTGATCCAGCCCGGCGTCTGCGCACTGTCGACGAGCGTCTACGCGTACCAGCAGGTCACGGGCTGACGCCCTGATCGACCTGGGCGTACGGTGGGCCGCGTGACCACGGAAGAGTCGCTGCGGCCCCAGTCCCTGATGCTGACGTTCCTGGGCGACCAGGTCCTCGGGCGGGACGTCTGCGTGTACTCGGGCAGCATCATCGACGTCCTCGCCCGCGTGGGCGTCGGCGAGCCGGCTACCCGCTCGACACTGACCCGCATGGTGCACCGGGGCCTGCTGCGCCGCCAGCGCGAGGGCCGCCGGATGTACTTCGGCCTGACCGAGCACTCGGCCGCAGTGCTGCGCGACGGCGAGCGGCGCATCTGGCAGACCGGCGCGGTCAACCGGCAGTGGGACGGCACCTGGACCCTGCTCGGCTTCTCACTGCCCGAGTCCTGGCAGCGGCAGCGGCACGACCTGCGCTCGAAGCTCACCTGGAGCGGCTTCGGCCCGCTGTTCAACGGCCTGTGGATCGCACCCGGCGAGGTCGATGTGTCGGAGCTGGTGGCTGAGCTGGGACTCGCCGCCCATGTGAAGGTCTTCCGCGCACACGCCGATGCCGGCATGGACATCGGCGCGATGATCGAGGAGACCTGGGAGCTGACCGAGCTGGCGGCGCGCTACCAGGCGTTCGTACGCCGCTGGCAGCCGTGGGAGACGGAGCTGCCGGACGCCGACGATGCGCTCGGGCTGCGGCTGCTGTTGCAGGCCGAGTGGCTGCGGATCATCCGCCGCGATCCGCGCCTGCCGGTCAGGCACCTGCCCGACGACTGGCCGGCCGAGCAGGCCGAGAAGACGTTCCGGCGGGTGCACGAGCGGTTCAGCCCGCTTGCGCTGGACGCGTCGGAACGCCTTCTCAACCTGGTACCCGTACGCGACGGTCAGGCGTAGAACCTCGACAGGCTCTGCAGGACGGCCGCGGGCTTGGCTCCACCCTCGATCTCGATCGTGCCGTCGACGGTGATCTGCACCCCGCCCGGCACGTCCTCGACCTCCGCGAGGTTCCCGACCAGCCGGATCCTCGACCCGACCTTCACCGGCGCGGGGAAACGCACCTTGTTCAGGCCGTAGTTGACCTTCGTGGTGACGCCCTGGACGTCGAGCAGCTCGGTGAACAAGGGGATGAAGAGCGACAGGGTGAGATAGCCGTGGGCGATCGGGGCACCGAACGGACCCTCCGCGGCCCGGTGCGGATCCACGTGGATCCACTGGTGGTCGCCCGTGGCGTCGGCGAACGTGTTGATCCGCTCCTGCGTGATCTCGATCCACTCGCTGGTGCCCAGGTCGCTGCCCGCGAGCTTCTTGAGTTCGTCGAGGCCGTTCACGGTAAGACTCATATCGCGTTCCCTACTCAGGAGTTGGAGCCGAAGCACTTGCGCACCCGGGCCTTGAGGAGCTTCCCGGAGGCGGTGCGCGGGAGTTCGTCCGCGAGCACCACCGACTTCGGAATCTTGTACTTGGCGAGGCGGCCGGACAGCGAGGCGAGCACCTCGTCCGGGTCGAGGTCGGCGCCCTGACGCGGAACCACGACCGCACGCGGCACCTCGCCCCACTTGTCGTCCGGGACGCCGATGACCGCGCACTCGACGATGTCGGGGTGGGCGAGGAGGAGGTCCTCGATCTCGGCGGGGTAGATGTTCTCCCCACCCGAAATGATCATGTCCTTGATGCGGTCGACGATGAAGACATAGCCGTCCTCGTCGACCCGGGCGGCATCCCCGCTACGGAACCAGCCGTCCACGAAGGACGCGGCCGTCTCCTCGGGCAGCCCCCAGTAGCCGGGCATCACATGCGGCCCGCGCACCACGACCTCGCCGGTCTCGCCGACGTCGACCGGCGCGAGGTCCGGCCGAACCACCCGTGCGTCGCTGAAGAAGTGCGGCACCCCTGCCGAACCGGCCTTGCTGACCGCGTGCTCGGCGTCCAGGAACAGCGTCCCCGGCGCGGCCTCCGTCATGCCGTAGCCCTGGAGGAAGGTGAGCCCGCGCTCCTGATAGGCGCCGATCAGTGGAGTCGGCACCGACGAGCCGCCGCAGGTCAGGAGCCGCAGCGAGGACAGGTCGGCGTCCGGCCAGCGCGGATGCCGGGCGATCTGGTCGAACATCGTCGGCACCCCGAACATGAAGGTGATCCGGTGCTGTTCGACCAGGTCGAAGGTGGCGTCCGGGTCGAAGGCCTCGACCAGGACACAGGTGCCGCCCTTGAGCAGCACCGGCAGGGTGAGCATGTTCAGGCCGGCCGTGTGGAACAACGGGGCGGACACCAGGGCACGTTCGTCGGCGATCAGGTCGGTGTCGACGAGGACGTTGACCGCGTTCCAGGTCAGGTTGCCGTGCGTGAGCATCGCGCCCTTGGGGCGGCCGGTGGTCCCCGAGGTGTACATGATGATGCTGGTGTCGTCGGCGCCGACCGGTTCGTCGATGGGCTCGTACGCGGCGGCGGCCACTGCTTCCTCGTATTCGGCGCCGACTTCGACGTACGTACGCACATCCGTGCTGCCCGGCAGCCCGGCCACGAGCCCGGCGTGCGAGGGGCCGTAGACGAGGGCCTTGGCGCCCGAGTCGGCGAGCTGGTAGGCGATCTCCGGCCCGGCGAGGCGGGTGTTGAGCGGGACGAAGACCGCCCCGAGCGTGCCCGCCGCGAACAGGGTCTCCAGGTAGGAGGGGTGGTTGGGGCCGAGGTAGGCGATCCGGTCGCCGCGGCGCACGCCCCGGGCGCGCAGGGCGTGGGCGAGGTGGGTGGTGCGCGCGTACAGGTCCGCGTACGTGAACGTCTTCTCGCCGTGGATCAGGGCGGTGCGGTGCGGAGTCTTGCGGGCCCGGCGTGCGGGCCATGACCCCAGTCCCTCGTTGCGCATCGTTGCGCCCCTTACGGTGTGGTCAGCCCGAGCAGGCGGGCGGCGTTCTCCTTGAGGATCTTCGGCTTTACCTCGTCCTTGATCGTCAGCTTCTCGAAGTCGGCGAGCCAGCGGTCCGGGGTGAGGACGGGGTAGTCGGAGCCGAACAGGACCTTGTCCTTCAGCAGCGTGTTGGCGTACTGCACCAGCTGCGGCGGGAAGTACTTGGGCGACCAGCCGGACAGGTCGATGTGCACACCCGGTTTGTGGGTGGCGACCGCAAGGGCCTCGTCCTGCCAGGGGAAGGACGGGTGGGCCAGGATGATCTTCAGATGCGGGAAGTCGGCGGCCACGTCGTCGACGTGCAGCGGGTTGGAGTACTTGAGGCGGATGCCACCGCCGCCCGGAACACCCGCGCCGATCCCGGTCTGGCCCGTGTGGAACAGCGCGATGGTGCCGGTCTCCTCGATCACCTCGTACAGGTCGTACGCCACCGCCCGGTCGTTGGGGAAGAAGCCCTGGATGCTGGGGTGGAACTTGAAGCCCTTCACCCCGTACTCCTCCACCAGACGGCGGGCCTGCCTGACCCCCGCCCTGCCCCGGAACGGGTCGACGGAGGCGAACGGGATCAGCACGTCCGGGTGGGCGGCGGCGGCCTCGGCGACCTCCTCGTTCGGGACAGGCGCGGTGCCGGTCGCGGATTCGGCGTCCACCGTGAAGATCACGGCAGCCATCTTCCGCTCGCGGTAGTACGCGGCCGTCTCCTCCAGGGTCGGCTTCCGCTTGCCCTCGACCTTGAAATAGGCGGAGGAGGCGTCGTGCAGGTCGTCGTCCAGGGAGGAGTGGCCCTTGGAGGAGACCTCCGCGTGGGTGTGGACGTCGATGGCGACGAGTTCGCTGATGTCCATCACGCCTCCGGCAGCTTGGGCGCGGGGATGCCCACCGACTGGAGTTCGGCGCCGACCGAGGTGGGCCAGGCGTCGACCAGGGTCTCGGGGGTCCAGCCGCCATCGGCGTACGCCGCCCTGAGCTCCTGCGGATGGGACCAGAGTGCCACCTTGTCGCCGCCGATGCCGATGGCCTGCCCGGTGATGCCGCGCGCGGCCTCCGAGGCGAGGAACGGGACGAGGGCCGCGCAGTCCTCGGGGGTGCCGAAGCCCTCGCCCTTGCGCAGGAAGTCGGGCAGCGGCTCGCCGTTCTTCATGGCCTCGATGTACGGGGCGAAGGCGGGGATGGTCTCGGTCATCGCGGTGGCGGCCACCGGCACGATCGCGTTGACGGTGATGTTCGCGCGGCCCAGCTCCATGGACCAGGTGCGGGCCATGGCTGCGATGCCGGCCTTGGCTGCGGCGTAGTTGGTCTGCCCGAAGTTGCCGCGCTGCCCGGCCGGGGAGCCGACCAGGATCAGGGAGCCGCCCTGCCCCTGCTCGCGCATGCGGACGGCGGCGGCGCGGGCGCAGGTGAAGGTGCCCTTGAGGTGGGTGGTGATCACCGCGTCGAAGTCGTCGTCGGTCATCTTCCACAGCACCTTGTCGCGCAGAATGCCCGCGTTGGTGACCAGGACGTCGAGCCGGCCGAACTCCTCGACCGCGCGCCGCACCAGCCGGTCGGCGGCCTCGGTGGTGCCGACCGCGACCACCTCGGCCACGGCGGTGCCGCCCGCCTCGGTGATGGACTTGACGGCCTGCTCGGCCACGGCCTCGTCGACGTCGTTGACCACCACGGACGCGCCATGGACGGCGAGGGCGTGGGCGTAGGCGAGGCCGAGGCCCCGGCCACTGCCGGTGACGACGGCGGCCTGGCCGGTGAGATCGATGCTGGGCACGGGCGAGTCCCTTCGCAAAGTGATGCGTGTGATGCGGCGACGAGTCGAAGCTAGGAGCAATAATTGTTGTCGTCAATAGTTGTTGCCGACCGGCAGGTGCGGGAGACTGGGGCCGATCCGCAGAAAACCGCCCCCACCCGGGGGCCGCGACCAGGGAGCCCGCCATCGCCCGCCAGCAGCACACCCCGAACGCCGCCCCGATCGACGCGCACGAACCGTGGATGCGCGCGCTGCACGCGGACACCGGCTATCTCCTGTACCGACTGGGCCTGCGCTCCGGGCAGTTGTTCAACGCGTTCCTCCAGGAGTCGGGCCTGCGCCTGCGCCACTACGCGGTGCTGCGCTTCCTCGCCACCTCTCAGGGCGCCCTCCAGCGCGAGCTGAGCGACCGGCTGGGCTACGACCCGAGCGCGATCGTCGGACTCGTCGACGACCTGGAGAAGCTGGGCTTCGCCGAGCGCCGGCCCGCGCCCGAGGACCGCCGCAGCCGAATCGTCGTCCTCACCGAGGCCGGCCGCGCGTTTCTGCGCGACACCGACGAGGCGGGTCTGCACGTCACGAACGACCTGCTGGAGCCGCTCGCCCCGGCCGAGCGGGAGACCCTGCACGCGCTGCTGCTGCGGATCGCGCAGCCCGACTCCCGGAGGTGATGTTGTGCAAATGATTGACGGCCGCACGATGTCTGCCTAACTTCAGCCGGGCATCGGCGCGGTCCCCCGCCGGTGCACTTCCACGGCATCGGCCCAGGGAGCTCACCGTGCAGCCATCCCGCTCATCCGCCCGTCAATCGTCCCCGGAGACACGGCAGTTGCGCCGCGTCGCACTGTCCGGACTGCTCGGCACGGCAGTGGAGTTCTACGACTTCCTCGTGTACGGCACCGTCGCCGCGCTCGTCTTCGGCGATCTGTTCTTCCCCGACGCCGACCCCGCGGTCGGCACCATCGCGGCCTTCGGCACCTTCGCCGCGGGCTATGTGGCTCGCCCGCTGGGCGGCATCGTCTTCGGCCACTTCGGCGACCGGGTCGGCCGCAAGTCGATGATGCTGCTGACCATGGTCCTGATGGGCTGCGGCAGCTTCCTCATCGGCGTGCTGCCGACCTACGACGCGATCGGCGTGTGGGCGCCCATCCTGCTGGTCACCCTGCGGATCGTGCAGGGCATCGCGATCGGCGGCGAGTGGGGCGGCGCGACCCTGATGGTCGTCGAGCACGCCGAGCGCGCCCACGGGTCCCGGCGCGGCTTGTGGTCCAGCTTCACCATGCTCGGCGCCCCGCTCGGCTCCGTGCTCTCCGCGGGAGTGGTCACCCTGGTCTCCGCACTCCCCGACGAGCAGTTCCGCTCCTGGGGCTGGCGGGTGCCGTTCCTGCTCAGCATCGCGCTGCTGGCCGTCGGCTTGTTCGTCCGGCTGAAGGTCGCGGAGAGTCCGCTGTTCGCCGAGGCCAAGCGCGCACCGGTGGACAAGCCGCCGGTCGTGGAGGTACTGCGCCACCCGAAGCCGGTGCTGCTCGCGGCGGGCGTCGGTATCGGCGCGTTCACGGCCCAGTCGCTGCTGACCGGGTTCATGATCTCGTACGCCGTCCAGCAGGGCTACAGCCGACCGCAGGTGCTCACCGCGGTGACCGTCGCCTCCTGCGTGGCTCTGCTGGTGCTGCCCGCCGCCTCCGCGTTGTCCGACCGGATCGGCCGCCGCCCGGTCGTGCTGGCCGGCGCCGTCGCCTCGGCCGCGCTCGCCTTCCCGGTGCTCGCCTTGGTGAACTCCGGCTCCCCCGGTCTGCTGATCCTCGCCCTGGCGCTCGGTCACGGTGTCGCCCAGTCCACGATGTACGGCCCGCTGGGCGCCCTGCTCACCGAGATGTTCGGCACTCGCGTGCGCTACACCGGCGCCTCCCTCGGATACCAGGCCGCGACCCTGGTGGGCGCCGGGTTCTCCCCACTGATCGCGAGCAGTCTGCTCGCCTCGTCCGGCGGTGGCAGCGCCCCCGTCTCCCTGCTGCTGTGCGGCGGCGCGGTGATCACCGCGCTCACAGTGTGGCGGGTGCGCGAGACGCACACCGACGCCCTGGAATCCCCCGCGGCCCGAGCCGCCGCCCCCACCCCGGAAGGGACGCCCCGTTGAGAGCCCGTATCGCACTGCCGGCCGTGACCCTGTGCGCCGTGACCGCGCTGCCGGCGCAGGCCGCCACCGACTCGCACATCGAGGGCCGACTTCCCTCCGGCGCCACCTACTTGATGGACGTCCCCGCCGCCTGGAACGGCACCGTCCTGCTCTACAGCCACGGCTACCGTGCCGCGGGCTGGCCCAACCCCGCGCAGAACGCGCCCAGTTCACAGACCCGGGACGAACTCCTCGCCGACGGCTACGCGCTGATCGGCTCCTCGTACGCCACGAACGGCTGGGCCGTCACCGACGCCGTCCCCGACCAGCTCGCCACCCTGGACCTGTTCACGACGCGGTTCGGCACCGCCCGGCGAACACTCGCCTGGGGCACCTCCTACGGCGGGCTCGTCACGACCACCCTGGCCGAGCGGCACACGGACCGCTTCGACGGCTCGCTGGCCATGTGCGGGCTGGTGCAGGGCGGCGTCGCCAACTGGAACAGCACGCTCGATCCGGTGTTCGCGCTGAAGGCGCTGCTCGCTCCCGGGGACAGCATCCCGCTCACCGGGTTCGCCGACCAGGCGGCCGCGCAGAGCGCCGCGAGCGCGCTCACCGCGAAGGTCACTGCCGCCCAGCAGACCGACGAGGGACGGGCCCGCATCGCCCTCGCCGCCGCCCTGCACAACATCCCCGGGTACAACGACGCCGCGCAATCGAAACCCGGGCCGACCGACTGGGACGCCCAGCAGGCCAACCAGTACGCGGCCGTCACCGGGCTGCTCCAGCTGCCCGCCTTCAGCTGGCGGCAGGAGGCCGAGCGGAGGGCCGGCGGGAACCCGTCGTGGAACACCGGCGTCGACTACACGGCGCTGCTGCACCGCTCGCCCGTGTACAAGGAGGTCACCGAGCTCTACAAGAAGGCGGGCCTGTCACTGCGGGCCGACCTCACGGCCCTGAACCGGGCGCCCCGGATATCCGCCGACCCGGCGGCCGTACGGTGGATGCGCGACACCAGCGTGTTCAAGGGCCGGCTGACCGACCCCCAGCTCAACATCCACACGACCGGCGACGCGCTGATCCCCGTCCAGGCCGAGAGCGCCTACCGGCGGGCCGCCGCCGCGGCCGGCACCGGCCGACTCCTCGCCCAGGCCTACGTCGACGGCCCCGGCCACTGCACCTTCACCCCGGGCGAGATCCTCGCCGCCCTGCACACCCTGGAGCACCGTCTGGCCACGGGCCGCTGGGACACCTCCGCCGACGCCCTCAACAACCGCGCGCGCCAGGAGGAGCCGACGCCCGAGCCCCGGTACGTGACCTATCGCCCGACGCCGTATCCCCGCCCGTACGACCTCGCCCATCCGGGGGACGCCCGGCCATGAGATCACCTCGTGCCGATATCCCTCTCACCGGTGAGGCCCGCCCCCGGCCATCTCGGGATACTGGAACGGCCCTTGCCCCGAGGAGCCGCCATGTCCGCTCGGTCCTGGATCACTCCTGCCGTCGCCCGACTGCGGACGACGCATCCGTACGTCGTCGACGCGGCGCTCGCCGCCCTGGTGCTGTTCGCGACCTCCCTGCAGTGGATCTTCCCCAGTGGGAAGGACGAGCCGCTGTCCTGGCAGGGCTACCTGCTCGGGGCGGCAACCGCGGTGCCGTTGGTGTGGCGCAGGCGGGCGCCGTTCGGGACGGCGTGCGCTGTGTCGGTCGCGACACCCGCGATGGCGGTGTACCACGCACCGCCGCCGGATATCGCCTACGGCGGCCTCGTCGTCCTGTACACCGTCGCAGCCCTGTGTCCGCCCTGGCAGCGGCGGGTGATGCTGGTGGGCTGGCTGGCCGGGGTCACGCTCACCATGATCCACACGGACAAGACCGAGCCCTTCGAGTACGCCTTCCACCTGATGAGTGTCGTCTGCGCCTACGCTCTCGGGTTGGTCGCCCGCGTCCAGCGCGCCTACACCGCGGAGTTGGAGGACCGGGCCCGGCGGCTGGAACGGGAACGCGCCGCCGACACCGAGCGGGCCCGGACGCAGGAGCGCGCCCGGATCGCCCGGGACATGCACGACATTCTCGCCCACGCGGTCAGCCTGATGGTGGTGCAGGCCGAAGCCGGTCCGGTCGTCGTCCGCAGTGATCCGGCCCGCGCCGAGGCCGCGTTCGACGCGATCGCCACGAGCGGGCGGGACGCCATGGCCCAACTGCGCCGCATCCTGGGTGTCCTGAAGGACGAGGAGGCCGGGATTGCTTCGCGGCGGCTGCCGCAGCCCGGCGTCTCGGCGCTTGTGGAGCTGGTCCGCCAGGTCGGGGAATCCACCGGCCTTCGGGTGGAGCTGCGGACCTCCGGCGAACCCCGCCCGCTGCCCCCGGACACCGAGGTCGCCGCGTACCGCGTGGTCCAGGAGGCGCTCACCAACACCGTGAAGCACGCGTACGCTTCCTCCGCGACAGTCGAACTGGACTGGACGGAGGACGCGTTGACACTGGCGGTCACGGACGACGGACACGGGCCCACGGCCCCGGGCGGCGGGCACGGGCTGATCGGCATCCGGGAGCGGGCCGCCGCCTGCGGGGGCAGCGCCGAGGCCGGGCGCGGTCCGCACGGCGGATTCCGGGTCGTCGTACGACTGCCGGACGACGAACGACAGGCGGCCCTGGGGTGAGCATCCGTGTGGTCGTCGCCGACGACCAGGAGCTGGTCCGCAGCGGCTTCAGCATGATCCTCGAGGCGCAGCCGGACATCGAGGTGGTCGCCGAGGCCGGCGACGGCGTCGAGGCGGTCGACGCGGTGCGGCGGTACACGCCGGACGTGCTGCTCCTCGACATCCGTATGCCGGTCATGGACGGCCTGGAGGCGGCCCGGCAGGTGTGCGCGCAGTCCGGCTGCAAGGTCGTCATGCTGACCACCTTCGACCTGGACGAGTACGTGTACGAGGCGCTGTACGCCGGCGCCAGCGGGTTCCTGTTGAAAGACGTGCGCCGGGACGACCTCGTGCACGCGGTGCGGGTGGTCGCGGCCGGCGACTCGCTGCTCGCGCCGACGGTCACCCGGCGGCTGGTCGCGGACATCGTGCGGCGCCGCCGGGAGGAGGCCGCCGCCGAGATGACGCCGCAACAGCTGGACCTGCTGACGGCGCGTGAGGTGGAGACCCTGCGGATGCTCGCCCGCGGACTGTCCAACGCGGAGATCGCCACGACCCTGTTCGTCAGCGAACACACCGTCAAGACCCACGTCAGCAACGTACTGAGCAAGCTGGGTCTCAGGGACCGGGTACAGGCAGTGATCTGCGCGTACGAGACCGGACTGGTGACCCCCGGCTCCCCCTAGCGAGGGAGCCTCGGCCAGGTCTCCCCCGTACGGCGGAGACCTCGAAACCGCTCCCGTCGGCGATCCGGTGGCATCCCCCTCGGCAGGAGTCTGAGGGCGTTCGAAGCCTACGACTCGCCGGGAGGGACCGTGCTCTCCACGCTCGCCCGGGCGGCGACCCGCCGCCCGCTGACCGTCATCCTTCTGTGGGTGCTCTTCCTGCTGCTCGGCTTCGGGCTGGGGACGGGCTTCTTCGCACGGCTGTCCGACGAGGTGCCGAACGTTCCGGGCACCGAGTCGGAGCGGGCCGCGCAGTATATCGACCGTGCCGACCCGACCGGCGAGTCGATCACCGCCGTCGTCGAAGGCCCGGCGGTCTTTGACCCCGCGCTGCGCGACGAGGTCGACCGGGCCGTCGCCGAGGTGCGCGATGTGCCCGGTGTCGCCGCCGTGCCCGACCCCTTCACCACCCCGGGCCTGGTCTCCGAGGACGGGCGCGCCCTGCTCATCCCCGTCACCCTTGAGGGCGGACTCGACGACGACGCCGAGGAGCGGGCGGTGGACGACGCCTCCGCCCGCATCCACCAGATCGACGCGCCGGACGTCCATGTGAGCGGCGGCCCGCTGCTCGGACAGCAACTCGGCGAACGCGCCCAGGAGGACGTGGCGAACGCCGAGCTGATCTCCCTGCCGGTCGTCCTCGTCCTGCTGGTGGTGATCTTCGGTGGGCTGCGCGCGGCGGGGCTGCCGCTGCTCGTCGCGGTCGGCGGGATCGCAGGAGCGTTCCTGGCGCTGTTCGGGTTCAGCCAGGTCACGGACATCTCGGTGTACGCGGTCCAGGTCACCACCATGCTCGGGCTCGGGCTCGCGGTGGACTACGCCCTGCTGATGCTGGTCCGCTTCCGCGAGGAGCGGCGGCACACCGACGACGTCGTCGTGGCCGTGCACCGGACGGTCGCGGCGGCCGGGCGGACGGTGCTCTTCTCCGGGCTCACCGTGGCGGTCAGCCTGACCGGACTACTGGTCTTCCCGAGCGTGTTCCTGCGCAGCATGGGCCTCGCCGTGGCCGCGGTGGTGATGATCGACATGCTGGCCGCGCTCACCCTGCTGCCCGCGCTGCTCACCCGGTTCGGCGGGAAGATCGCCCCGGCGAAGACCCGGCAGAAGGGCGAGGAGGGCCGTGTCTTCGCACGCCTGGCCCGCTTCTCGGCACGCAACCGCGTAGCCGTCCTCGCCGTGGTCGTCCCGGCCCTGCTGGTCCTGGCGTTGCCGGTCACCGGCATGCGGATCAGCATCGGAGACGCCCGGCAACTGCCGACGGACACCGAGGCACGGCAGTTGTACGACACCGTGGAGGCGCACTTCCCGCCGGGCGCCGGGGTCGATCCGGTCACCGTGGTCCTGAGGCCGGGGACGGACGCGGCGATCGCCGAGCGGATCCGCGCCCTGGCCCCGGGCGCCCAGTCCCGTGAACTGCCCGGCGGCACGACCGTCGTCGAACTGCCGCCGTCGGGCAGTGTGGACGGCGGCGCGGCGACCGAGCTGGTCCGCGAGGTGCGGGAGGTCCGCGGGGACGAACCCGTCGAGGTGACCGGCGTCGCGGCCCGGCTGGTCGACTTCCGCGAGATGCTCGCCGACCGGGCGCCCTGGGCTGCGGCGACCGTCCTCGTTGGCATCTTCGCGCTGCTGTTCGCGTTCACCGGCTCGGTGCTGATCCCGGTGCGCACCATCGCGACCACGCTGCTCAGCTTGGCCGCTGCGCTCGGCGTGGTGGTGTGGGTGTTCCAGGACGGGCATATGGCCGGGCTGCTGGGCGCCGAGGGCCTGGGCGCGCTGAGCCTGACCGCGCCACCGCTGATCATCGCGATCGCCTTCGGACTCGCCATGGACTACGAGCTGTTCATCCTCGCCCGGATGCGCGAGGCCCGGCGGCTCGGCGAAGCCGACCAGGAGGCCGTAGTGACGGGGCTGCGCCGCTCCGGCCGCGTGGTGACCTGCGCCGCGCTGCTCCTCGCGGTGGTCTTCGGCGCCTTCATGACCGGCGGCTTCTCGCCCATCCTGCAGATCGGCCTGGGCCTCACCCTCGCCGTGCTGATCGACGCGACGGTCGTCCGGATGCTGCTCGTCCCGGCGACGATGGCGCTGCTTGGACGGCACGCATGGTGGGCGCCGAAGCCCCTGCGCAAGGCGCACGACCGGTTCGGACTGCAGGAGGAGGCACCGCAGCGGATCCGGGTGACGGAACCGGTCTGAGGCACCGAGGGGGCCAGGGCGCGTCGGTGCGCCCCGGCCCCGCGCTCCCTAGGCGTCGACCAGCTGGTCGTTGTAGCCAGATCTTCCTCGACGGCCGGACCAGCGAGCAGACCGTCGATCCGGTCAACGGCCTCATTGGGTGGAAACTGTCGTCGGAGGAGTGGAAGGCGGGCAGCGCGCTGTGCCGTCGTACTACGTCAACGCGACCGTGAACGTGTCGCGGTAAGCCACCAGCCATGCCTGTATGCGATCCCAGCGTTCCCAGCCACCGCGCTCGGCCAGTGCATCTACGTACACCGGGTCGCCGTCGGCGACGAAGGCGCGGCAGGTCTCGGTGGCCTTGTTCGATGACCGCGGGCAGCTCGGCGCGTTCCCGGGGCGGGAGGCCGTAGCCGTCGGCGAGGATGCGCAGCCGTGCGGGGGCGTCCAAACCGGCGGGGTAGCGGGCGGCAGCAGACGCGGGATCGAGCATGGGGACCCATTGACATGCTCCCCGCTCTGAAGGGCGGGGATTCTGGCCGTCCCTGCCGGGTGCTGTGCCGCTACGCGGCACGGTGCCCGGTGGGGATTCCGTGGCTTCCTGCTTCGTCGCGCTGCGCCACAACGAGTCGTTGTGGTCTTACCGGCGCTCCACAGGCTGTCACCGCCAGTCCGGCGGCCGTCTTGACGTTGGTGGCGGCGTTCACGTCCCGGTCGTGGACGGTGCCGCAGCCGCTACAGGCCCCGTTACCTTTTTCGTGGCCCCGCAATGGGGCGCCTGGCCCCCGGGTCCGGTATGGCTGTGTGCCCCCTGTCGTACGGATGACCTGGGGGGTGTTGCCGCCGGGCTTCGGGGCACCGCTTGACCGCTGATGAGGGGCCTGACGACCGCCTGGTCCGGCGCAATGCCGGGCCGCTTCACGGGCGGCATGTCTGCGTAACGTGGTTGCCGGCGTGTGGTGCCGCAGGGACGGCCGGGAGCTGAGGAGACGAGTGGCGAGGGGCACGCGCACATGGTCGACACGACCGCGATAGATCTCTTCCTCGGCCTGGACCTGGGCAAGGAGTTCCACCACGCCCACGGCCGGACCGCGGACGGCAGAACCGTGCACGACAAGCGGCTGCCCAACACCGAGCCGAGACTGCTGGAGCTGTTCACCAAGCTGGTGGCGAAGTTCGGCACCGTTCTGGTGATCGTGGACCAGGTCGCCAACATCGGCGCGCTGCCGTTGACGGTGGCCCGCGCGGCCGGCTGCCGGGTGGCCTACCTGCCCGGGCTGTCGATGCGGCGGGCCGCCGATCTGCACCCGGGCGAGGCCAAGACCGACGCCCGCGACGCGTTCGTGATCGCCGAGACCGCCCGCACCATGCCGCACACACTGCGCGCGGTGGACCGCGACGACGAGGTGCTGGCCGAGCTGACCATGCTCACCGGCTACGACAACGACCTGGCCGGCGAGGTCAACCGCGCCACCAACCGGCTGCGCGGCCTGCTCTCCCAGATCCACCCCTCTCTCGAGCGTGTGCTCGGCCCGCGCCTGGCCTACCCCTATGTCCAGGCCCTCCTTCAGCGCCACGGCTCCCCGGCGAGACTGAGGAAACTGGGCCGGGCCCGCTGCGAGGCCCTGCTCAAGGTGCACGGTTCGCGCAAGGCCCACCACCTGACCGCAGAGATCTTCGACGCGCTCGCCGAGCAGACCCTGGTCGTTCCGGGCACCGAGGCCAGCGCGCTGATCGTGCCAGGACTTGCCGCCCAGCTCGCCGCCGCCCACACCCAGCGCCGCCAGGCCGAGCAGGAGATCGCCGCCCTGCTGGAGGCCCTCCCTCTTTTCCACCTCTTGACGTCCCTGCCCGGCCTGGGCGTCAGGACCACGGCGGCCGTGATCGTCGCGATCGGTGACGGCACCGGCTTCCCCACCGCCGGGCACCTCGCCTCCTATGCCGGACTCGCGCCCGCCACGAAGTCCTCGGGCACCTCCATCCGCGGCGAGCACGCACCCCACCGCGGCAACCGGCTCCTCAAACGCGCCCTGTTCCAGGCCGCGTTCGCCGCGATCGGCTGCAAAGCCGACCTGTCCTCCCGGATCTACTACGACCGGCAACGCGCACGCGGCAAGACCCACACCCAGGCGATCCTCCGCCTGGCCCGCCAGCGCGTGAACGTCATCCACGCGATGATCCGCACCGGGGCCCTCTACGAAGCACGCACCCCGGGCGACGTCGACCTCGCCGCCTGACGACTCCACCGCCCTACCCTCCAGGCCCCATCACGCCCGCGTACCGGCACGGCCAATCCGGCCCTGCCGGCCACCGGGCTGCCCATCAGCCACCCGATCCGCCGGGAACACCCCGATCCGCGGGACGTTCCCGAAAACCACGATCAACCCCTACAAGCCGACCCCACCGGGGTTGACGAAACAGATAGGGGCACCCCCCCGCACGTACAGAGGCTTGGGCCCGTCCTTCCACCCGCAGGCGCAGCAGACCTGGCTGGTCGGCTCGAACCGGCCGATCTTGACCAGGATGCGCCCGTACCGGGCCGCCTTGTACTCCAGCATGCCGATGAAGGCCGACCAGCCCGCGTCCTGAACGGACTTGGCCAGTCGGGTGCGCCCCAGAGCCATCACGTTCAGCTCTTCCACGGCGATCGCTTGGTTCTCGCGGATCAGCCTGGTGGAGAGCTGGTGGTGAAACTCCTTGCGGGCGTCGGCCACGGCTGCGTGGGCGCGGGCGACCTTCAGGCGGGCCTTCTCCCGGTTGTCGGATCCCTTCTGCTTGCGGTCCAGGTCGCGCTGGGCCTTCTTCAGTTTCTTCTCCGCCCGGCGCAGGAACCGCGGGGAGGCGATCTTCGTGCCGTCGGACAGGACCGCGAAGTGCGCACGACCCAGGTCGATCCCGATGGTCTGATCGGTCTCGGGCATGCGGGCCGCATCCGCGGCCGGGCAGGTGTCGATGACGAAGGAGGCGAAGTACCGGCCCGCACTGTCCTTGATCACGGTGACGCTGGAAGGTACGGCGGGCAACTGCCGGGACCAGGCGACCCGCACCGCCCCGATCTTCGGGAGGTTCAGCTTCCCGTCCGTTGTGATGGACCAGCGGGCGTTGGCGGTGAACCGGATGGCCTGCCGGTGGTCCTTACGGGACTTCATCCGCGGTTTCTCGATCTTCGGGCCCTTGCGGTCGCCCTTCAGAGAGGCGAAGAAGTTCTTGTAAGCGGTCTCAGCATCGCGCAGGGACTGCTGGAGCACCACCGACGAGACCTCGGCCAGCCAGGCCCGCTCGGGGCGCCACTTGGCCTCGGTGATCAGCGTCTTCGACAGCCAGGCCACGCCCGGGTAGGGCAGGTGGTTGGCGTGGGCGTGCTCGCGGGCGCGCACGGCGTCGTTGTAGACGACGCGGGCGCACCCGAACGCCCGGGACAGCGCCGTGCGTGGGCCAGGCTCCGGGTACAGGCGGAAGCCGTACCGAAGCTGCATGCCGGCCACGCTAGGAACCTGGCCCGGCACCCATGTGGAGATCACCGGAAGTGATCACTCCTGCACGTTCGCGATCAACGCTCCAGGCGCGTCCGTGACCACGATCCGGCGCCACGCGCTCACCTGTGACGGCACCCCCCTGTCCGTGGCCAGGCAGCACATCGAGCAGCAGAAACGGTCACAGCGAGCTCGGTCCGGCTCCGCCGGATCAGACGCTGCGGCACCCCGCGCCGCCACCACGAGATTCGCTTCGCCCCCGGCCTGAAAGCCGGAGCACTGCGAATGAATCTCGGTAGCGGGCTGTCATGGCAACGTCCCACAGGGGGCGGCCGGGTGCAGCCAGGTCGAAGTCGATCAGTGCAGCAGCACGGCCGTCGCGGAAGACGACGTTCTCGGGACAGACGTCGTTGTGGCACAACATCGTTCCGCCCTGCGGGTCCGCCAAGTCCCGCGGCCACTCGACCGAGGTGTCGAACGGGACGGCCGCGGCGGCCTCGTGCAGGCGCCGCAGCAGGACTCCCACCGATCTCAGTGCGGTCGATGTCATCGACCAGCCGGGAAACGGCGGCAGGGCCACCTCGCCGGGAATGAAGGTCAGCTGCTCGCGGCCGTCCGTGCCGAGGTGGACGGGGGTCGGAGCCGCGTCGAACCCGTGCTCCTTCAGCGCTCGGAGGTGGGCGTGGAGGGCGCCTGCGGTGCGCGGTGCCGGGCGTTCCACCACCGCACCGCGGCGGACGACCGCGCCCGCGTTCACCATGCCGCCGGCCAGCGCCTCGCGGTCCGTTGCCGCGCCCTCGGACGTCATGCCGGTCACGATAGGGGCCTGTCCTGCGTGGGCCGGGATCCGAACCGACCGGGAACGTGCCGAACGCCTCCCCTTCAGCACTTGAACTCCCTTGCCCCGCAAGGACTTTCTCGGCTGCACCTCTTGACGACTGGAGTACCCGAGAGGACATTGTCCGCGCAGCCATTGTCTGAGAGCGCTCTCAGAACTCCCCTCGGGCGCTCCCGGACAGGCACCCGCACACCCCCACTCCCGTACCGAGAGGCACCCCATGAGCGAAACCTCCGGCACACCCGGCAGACGCCGGACCTTCCGACGGGCCCTGGTCGCCGGCCTGAGCACGCTGGGCCTCGCGGCGCTGGTCGCCACGGCCGTGACGCCGTCCGCGACCGCTGCCGCACCGCCGCCCCCGTCGGGCTGGACGCAGGTCTTCGTCGACGACTTCGAAGGCGCCGCGGGCACCGGCGTCAACACGGCCAACTGGCAGTACGCGACCGGGAAGGGCTACCCGGGCGGCCCCGCCAACTGGGGCACCGGCGAGATCGAGACGATGACCTCTAGCACCGACAACGTCGCCCTCGACGGCAGCGGCAACCTCCGCATCACACCGCGCCGCGACGCCGCCGGCAACTGGACCTCCGGCCGTATCGAGACCAACCGCACCGACTTCCAGCCCCCGGCCGGCGGCAGACTCCGGGTCGAGGCCCGGATCCAGATGCCCAACGTCACCGGCGCCGCCGCCCGCGGCTACTGGCCCGCCTTCTGGATGCTGGGCGCACCCTTCCGCGGCAACTACTGGAACTGGCCGGGCGTCGGCGAGCTGGACATCATAGAGAACGTCCAGGGCCTCAACACCGTCTGGGCGACGATGCACTGCGGCACCTCACCCGGCGGCCCCTGCAACGAGACCACCGGCATCGGCGGTTCCACCACCTGCCCCGGCGCCAGCTGCCAGTCCGGCTTCCACACATATCGCATGGAGTGGGACCGCTCGACGAGCGTCGAGGAGATCCGCTTCTACGTCGACGGCACCAACTACCACACCGTGCGCGAGAACCAGGTCGACGCGACGACGTGGGCGAACGCCACGGAGCACGGCTTCTTCATCATCCTGAACGTGGCGATGGGCGGCGGCTTCGTGGACGCCTTCGGCGGCGGGCCGGACGCCGCGACGGTGCCGGGCCACTCGATGGTCGTCGACTACGTCCAGGTGCTGTCGGCCGGTGGGAGCGGTACCACGCCGCCCCCGACCGGCAACCGGGACGCCTACAGCGCCATCCAGGCCGAGTCCTACGACGGCCAGTCCGGCACGATGACCGAGAGGACCTCCGACACGGGCGGCGGCCAGAACATCGGCGCGCTGGCCAACGGCGACTGGGCCCTCTACCGAGGCGTCAACTTCGGCTCCTCGGCGGCCACGCAGTTCAACGCCCGGGTCGCGAGCGGTGCGGGCTCCGGCGTGAGCGGTCTGGTCGAGGTGCGCCTGGACAGCCGCAGCAGCGCGCCCGTCGGGAGCTTCGCCGTCGGCAACACCGGCGGCTGGCAGTCATGGCGTACGGTCCCGGCGAACATCAGCTCCGTCACGGGCACGCACGACGTGTATCTGACCTTCACCAGCGGTCAGCCGGCGGACTTCGTGAACGTGAACTGGTTCAACTTCGGGCACTGAGCCGCCCCTCCATGAAAGGGGGCTCCACGCGCGCGTGGAGCCCCCTTTCAGCGTCACCGCAGCTCCGCCCGGAACACCGCCGGCGTCACATCGGTGTGCTGGTGGAAGAACTTGGAGAAGTTCGCCGCGTCGGGGAAGCCGACCGCCGCGCCGACACGGCCGATGGGCAGGTCGGTGTGGGCGAGGAGGCGCTTGGCCTCCAGGATCACCCGCTTGTCGATGAAGGCCTTCGGTGTCTCGCCGGTGGCGGCGCGGACCGCGCGGACGAGGGTGCGGCGGGAGTAGCCGAGGGCGTCGGCGTAGGCGCTGACACTGTGGTTGGTGGCGAAGCCCTGCTCGACCGCGTCGCGGAAGAGGATGAAGGTGGTGTCCGCCTGCTGCCGGGCCGCCTCCGCGGAGCTGGCCGCGAGGTGCGCGAGGCGCAGCAGGAACGCGGTCAGGGTGTGGCGCAGGACGGCGGTGTGCAGGCTGAGCGGGAGGGTCTCGGTGTCCTCGTACTCGCGTTGCAGCTGGGCGAGGGCCGCGCGCAGGGCGGCGAGCTGGGCCTCGTCGGGGTGCAGCAGGGGCGGCAGGTCGTAGCGGTACAGGCCGGTGGCCTCGACGGTGGCGCGCGGCAGGAAGCCGGGCTGCATGGCCAGGACGATTCCGCGGTACTCGCTCATGTCCGTGAAGCGGTGCACCTGTCCCGGGCGGATCCACAGCACGTCGCCGGCCGTCGCCTCGTACTCGGCGAAGTCGATCATGTGGCGTACGGGTCCGTCGCTGAAGATCATCACGATGTGGAAGTCGATGCGGTGGATGCGCTCCAGCGGCGCCTCGGCGTGCCAGGTACGACCCTCGCCCATCGGGCCGACCTGTACGCCCACACCGGAGACGCTCCGCTCCACCGGGAAGGGGAACGTTCTGATCCCGCCGTCGTCTCCGTCTTGGATGGTTATGCCCGCCATGTCCTGCTCGCGCCGCCTTGGTCTCGCGCTGTACCGGTCTCCGTGTCCCACTTTCACCACAGGCTGGCACACCCGAACCTTCCTGCGGAAAAGTCAGACTTTTAAAGTCGTACGCGTCCGACCAGCTGAAACGCTGGTTCCGATAACCTTTTGAAGAGGACTGCCTACAGATGAGCACGCAGACACCCGACAGTTTCGAGTGGACCGACCTCGACCGGCGTGCCGTCGACACCGCCCGTCTGCTGGCGGCGGATGCCGTACAGCAGGTCGGGAACGGCCATCCCGGCACCGCGATGAGCCTCGCCCCGGCGGCGTACACGATCTTTCAGAAGGTGATGCGACACGACCCCGCCGACCCGGAGTGGGCGGGCCGTGACCGCTTCGTCCTCTCCCCCGGCCACACCTCGCTCACCCTCTACACGCAGCTCTTCCTCGCCGGGTACGAGCTGGAGCTCGACGACCTGAAGGCGTTCCGCACGCACGGATCGAAGACCCCCGGTCACCCCGAGTACGGTCACACCGCGGGCGTGGAGACGACCACCGGCCCGCTCGGCCAGGGCGTCGCGAACGCCGTCGGCATGGCGATGGCCGCCCGCTACGAGCGCGGCCTGTTCGACCCCGACGCGCCGGCCGGCGAGTCCCCGTTCGACCACACCATCTGGGCCATCGTCTCCGACGGCGACCTGGAGGAGGGTGTCTCCGCCGAGGCCTCCTCCCTGGCCGGCCACCAGAAGCTCGGCAACCTCGTCTTCCTCTACGACGACAACCACATCTCGATCGAGGGCGACACCGCCACCGCGTTCTCCGAGGACGTGCTGAAGCGGTACGAGGCCTACGGCTGGCACACGCAGCGCGTGGAGCCCGCCGAGAGCGGCGACATCGACGTGGCCGCGCTGTACGCGGCGCTCAGGACGGCGCAGGCCGAGACCGAGCGCCCCTCCATCATCGCGATGCGCACGATCATCGCCTGGCCGGCGCCGAACGCGCAGAACACCGAGGCCTCGCACGGCTCCGCCCTCGGCGAGGACGAGGTCGCGGCCACCAAGCGCGTGCTGGGCTTCGACCCGGCGAAGACCTTCGAGGTCACCGACGAGGTCCTCGCCCACACGCGTCAGGCGCTCGACCGGGGCGCCGACACCCACGCCGCCTGGGACAAGCGGATCGCCACGTGGCGGGACGCCAACCCTGAGCGCGCCGCCGAGTTCGACCGGATCAGCAAGGGCGAGCTGCCCACCGGCTGGGAGGAGAAGGTCCCGGTCTTCGAGGCGGGCAAGGCGGTCGCCACCCGTGCCGCGTCCGGCAAGGTGCTCCAGGCGCTCGGCGCCGTGATCCCCGAGCTGTGGGGCGGCTCCGCCGACCTGGCCGGCTCGAACAACACCACCATCGACAAGACCTCGTCCTTCCTGCCGAAGGGCAATCCGCTGCCGGAGGCCGACCCGTACGGCCGTACGATCCACTTCGGCATCCGCGAGTTCTCGATGGCCGCCGAGATGAACGGCATCGCCCTGCACGGCAACACCCGTATCTACGGCGGCACGTTCCTGGTGTTCTCCGACTACATGCGCAACGCGGTGCGCATGTCCGCGCTGATGCAGCTTCCGGTGACGTACGTCTGGACGCACGACTCCATCGGCCTCGGCGAGGACGGCCCCACCCACCAGCCCGTCGAGCACCTGGCCGCCCTGCGCGCCATGCCTGGCCTGAACATCGTGCGCCCGGCGGACGCCAACGAGACGGCGATCGCCTGGGCCGAGATCCTCAAGCGGCACGCCACCCACCCCGCTCCGCACGGCCTCGCGCTCACCCGGCAGGGCGTACCGACGTACGAGCCGAACGAGGACGCGGCGCGCGGCGGTTACGTGCTCTTCGAGTCCTCGACCGGGACTCCGGACGTGATCCTGATCGCCACCGGCTCCGAGGTGCAGCTCGCCGTTGCCGCGCGGGAGCAGTTGGAGGCCGAGGGGATCGGCGCGCGGGTGGTGTCGATGCCGTCCGTGGAGTGGTTCGAGGAGCAGCCCCGCGAGTACCGCGAGAGCGTCCTTCCGCCGTCCGTGAAGGCGCGTGTCACTGTCGAGGCGGGGGTGGGTCTGACGTGGTACCGCTTCGTGGGTGACGCAGGACGCATCGTCTCCCTCGAACACTTCGGCGCCTCCGCCGACGCGAAGACCCTGTTCACCGAGTTCGGCTTCACCGCCGAGAACGTCGCCGCAGCCGCCAGGGAATCGCTGGCTGCCGCGCGTGGTTGATCCGATCGCCAGAAAGAAGATGATCACTGTGCCCGAAGCATCCGCCACCGCGGGAGCCCTCAAGCGCCTCTCCGACGAGGGCGTGTCGATCTGGCTGGACGACCTGTCGCGCAAGCGCATCACGTCCGGCAACCTCGCCGAACTCATCGACACCAAGCACGTCGTGGGCGTCACCACCAACCCGTCCATCTTCCAGGCCGCCATCGGCTCCGGTGAGGGCTACGAGGAACAGCTCACCGACCTCGCCGTGCGCGGCGTCACCGTCGACGAGGCCGTCCGCATGATGACCACCGCCGACGTCCGCGCCGCCGCCGACATCCTGCGCCCGGTGTACGACGCGACCGGCGGCCGGGACGGCCGGGTCTCCATCGAGGTCGACCCGCGCCTCGCCCACAACACGGCGGCCACCATCGCCGAGGCCCGCCAGCTCGCCTGGCTGGTCGACCGGCCCAACGTCATGATCAAGATCCCGGCGACCAAGGCGGGCCTCCCGGCGATCACCGAGGTCATCGGCGCCGGCATCAGCGTCAACGTCACGCTGATCTTCTCGCTGGAGCGGTACCGCGAGGTCATGGACGCCTACCTGGCCGGCCTGGAGAAGGCGCAGGCGGCGGGCCTGGACCTGTCCGCCATCCACTCCGTGGCGTCCTTCTTCGTCTCCCGGGTCGACAGCGAGATCGACAAGCGCCTGACGCTGCTGGGCACGGACGAGGCCCTCGCGCTCAAGGGCCGGGCGGCGCTCGCCAACGCGCGGCTGGCCTACGAGGCGTACGAGGAGGTGTTCGCCGGTGAGCGCTGGCTCGCCCTGACCGGCTCCCGCGCCAACAAGCAGCGCCCGCTGTGGGCCTCGACCGGCGTGAAGGACCCCGCGTACAAGGACACCCTGTACGTCGAGGACCTGGTCGCCCCCGGCACGGTCAACACGATGCCGGAAGCCACGCTGAACGCCACCGCCGACCACGGGAACATCAACGGCGACACGGTGACCGGCGGCTACGCGCAGGCCCGCGCCGACCTCGCCGCCGTCGAGCGGCTCGGCATCTCCTACGACGAGGTCGTCCAGCAGCTGGAGGACGAGGGCGTCGCCAAGTTCGAGGTGGCCTGGCAGGACCTGCTGGACGCCGTCACGAAGTCACTGACCGGCAAGGGGGTTGACGGGGAATGACCGAGAAGCTTTCCGAAACGTCGGCTGCGGAGAACGAGGTGACCGAGGTGACCGAGCCTCAGGAGCCCGAGGCGTCCCCTCAGGGGATCATCGCCCCCTCCTCCGACTGGTCGAACCCCCTCCGCGACCCCCGGGACCGCCGCCTCCCCCGGATCGCCGGCCCGTCCGGCCTCGTCATCTTCGGCGTCACCGGCGATCTGTCCCGCAAGAAGCTGATGCCGGCCGTCTACGACCTGGCGAACCGCGGCCTCCTGCCGCCGGGCTTCTCGCTCGTCGGGTTCGCCCGCCGGGACTGGGAGGACCAGGACTTCGCGCAGGTGGTGCACGACGCGGTGCGCGAGTACGCCCGTACGGAGTTCCGTGAGGAGGTCTGGCAGCAGCTGGC
Source organism: Streptomyces flavusporus (assembly GCF_046267975.1). Classification (NCBI taxonomy): domain Bacteria; kingdom Bacillati; phylum Actinomycetota; class Actinomycetes; order Kitasatosporales; family Streptomycetaceae; genus Streptomyces; species Streptomyces flavusporus. The sequence goes on from NZ_CP176503.1 coordinate 1,461,149, forward strand.
CGAGGGCATGCGGTTCGTCCCGGGCGACTTCGACGACGACGACGCGTTCAAGCAACTGCGCAGCTCCATCGAGGAGTTGGATGCCTCCCGGGGCACCAGTGGCAACTACGCCTTCTACCTCTCCGTGCCGCCGAAGTTCTTCCCGAAGGTCGTTCAGCAGCTGAAGAAGCACGGGCTGGCGGGCGCGCCCGAGGGCTCCTGGCGCCGCGCGGTCATCGAGAAGCCGTTCGGCCACGACCTGAGGTCGGCCGAGGAGCTGAACAGGATCGTGCACGACGTGTTCGAGCCGGACCAGGTGTTCCGTATCGACCACTACCTCGGCAAGGAGACAGTCCAGAACATTCTGGCGCTCCGCTTCGCCAACCAGATGTTCGAGCCGATCTGGAACCGCAGTTACGTCGACCATGTGCAGATCACGATGGCCGAGGACATCGGCATCGGCGGCCGGGCCGGCTACTACGACGGCATCGGCTCGGCCCGTGACGTCATCCAGAACCACCTGCTTCAGCTGATGGCGCTCACCGCGATGGAGGAGCCCGCCTCCTTCGACGCCGCCTCGCTGCTCATGGAGAAGCTGAAGGTGCTGAAGGCGGTGAAGCTGCCGGGGGACCTCGGCAAGCACACCGTGCGCGCCCAGTACGCGGCCGCCTGGCAGGGCGGCGAGAAGGTGCGCGGCTACCTCGAGGAGGACGGTATCGACCCGGCCTCCATGACCGACACGTACGCCGCGATCAAGCTGAACGTCGACAACCGCCGCTGGGCGGGCGTCCCGTTCTACCTGCGCACCGGCAAGCGGCTCGGCCGCCGCGTGACGGAGATCGCGGTCGTCTTCCAGCGCGCCCCGCACTCCCCCTTCGACTCCACGGCCACCGAGGAGCTGGGCCAGAACGCCATCGTCATCCGGGTTCAGCCGGACGAGGGCATGACGGTCCGGTTCGGTTCGAAGGTGCCGGGCACGTCGATGGAGATCCGGGACGTGACGATGGACTTCGCCTACGGCGAGTCGTTCACGGAGTCCAGCCCCGAGGCGTACGAGCGGCTCATCCTGGATGTCCTCCTGGGAGATGCCAACTTGTTCCCCCGTCATCAGGAAGTGGAAGAGTCCTGGAGGATCCTCGACCCGATCGAGGAGTACTGGGCGACGCACGGCAGGCCGGCGCAGTACACGTCGGGCAGCTGGGGCCCCGAGGAAGCCGACGAGATGCTCGCACGAGACGGACGGAGCTGGCGCAGGCCATGAAGATCGACCTGACCGACACCACGGCAAGCAAGATCAACAAGGCGCTGGTGCAAGGCCGCCGCGCCATCGGTACGCCCGCTGTGGGCATGGTCCTGACGATGGTCATCGTCACGGACGAGGAGAACGCCTACGACGCGATCAAGGCGGCCGAGGAGGCCTCGCACGAGCACCCCTCGCGCACCCTGGTCGTCATCAAGCGGCACGCCCGCACCCCCCGGGACCGCACCCAGTCCCGCCTCGACGCCGAGGTCCGGGTGGGCGCGGACGCCGGAACCGGCGAGACGGTCGTCCTGCGGACCTACGGCGAGGTGTCCGACCACGCCGACTCCGTCGTGCTGCCGCTGCTGCTGCCGGACGCGCCGGTCGTCGTGTGGTGGCCGGTGGATGCGCCCAAGGTGCCCGCCAAGGACCCGCTGGGGGCGCTCGCCCAACGCCGGATCACCGACATGTACGCCGTCGAGACGCCGCTGGCCGCACTGGAGGACCGCCTCCACTCGTACGCACCCGGTGACACCGACCTCGCGTGGACCCGGCTCACGCCCTGGCGTTCGATGCTGGCCGCCGCTCTGGACCAGGCCAAGCTGCGGATCACCTCGGCGGCCGTGGAGAGCGAGGCCGAGAACCCCAGCGCCGAGCTGCTGGCCCGCTGGCTGGAGGCCCGGCTGCACGTCCGGGTCGACCGCGTGGAGACCGCGGGTCCGGTCGTCACCGGCGTACGGCTGGGCACCGAGACCGGCGAGATCGTCATCGACCGGCCCGAGGGCCCGCTGGCCACGCTCACCCTGCCGGGCCAGCCGTCGCGCACGCTCGCGCTGAAGGTGCGCCCCACCTCCGAACTCATCGCCGAGGAGCTGCGGCGCCTCGACGCCGACGAGATGTACGCCGTCGCCCTGCGGGGCGAGGGCACCACCAAGGAGACCCCCTCCCATGTCTGACCAGCCCTTGCTGACGCGGCGGCCCGAGTGGACCGCCCTGGAGGACCACCGCGCGGACGCGCTGCAACGCCCGCGGCTGCGCGAGCTGTTCGCGGCGGATCCCGGGCGTGCGGAGCGGTACGTCGTACGCGTCGGCGACCTGCGCATCGACTACTCCAAGCACCTCATCACCGACGAGACGCTCGCCCTGCTCCAGGAACTCGCCACCGCCACCGATGTGTTCGGGCTGCGCGACGCCATGTTCCGCGGTGAGCGGATCAACATCACCGAGGACCGCGCCGTGCTCCACACCGCGCTGCGCGCCCCGCGGGACGCGGTGATCGAGGTCGACGGCGAGAACGTGGTCCCCCAGGTCCACGCGGTGCTCGACAAGATGAGCGCCTTCGCCGACCGGGTCCGCTCCGGGAAGTGGACCGGCCACACCGGCAAGCGGATCAGGAACGTCGTCAACATCGGCATCGGCGGCTCGGACCTGGGCCCGGCGATGGCGTACGAGGCGCTGCGCGCGTACACCGACCGCTCGCTGACGTTCCGGTTCGTCTCGAACGTGGACGGCGCCGACCTGCACGAGGCTGTGCGGGACCTGGACCCGGCCGAGACGCTGTTCATCGTCGCGTCCAAGACGTTCACCACGATCGAGACGATCACCAACGCCACCTCCGCCCGCTCCTGGCTGCTGGCCGGGCTCGACGGCGAGGAGAAGGCGGTCGCGAAGCACTTCGTCGCCCTGTCCACGAACGCCGGGAAGGTCACCGAGTTCGGCATCGACCCGGACAACATGTTCGAGTTCTGGGACTGGGTCGGCGGCCGCTACTCGTACGACTCGGCCATCGGCCTGTCCCTGATGATCGCGATCGGCCCGGAACGCTTCCGGGAGATGCTCGACGGGTTCAGGATCGTCGACGAGCACTTCCGCAGCGCGCCCGCCGAGGCCAACGCCCCGCTGCTCCTCGGCCTGTTGGGCGTCTGGTACGGCAACTTCTTCGAGGCCCAGTCGCACGCGGTGCTGCCGTACAGCCACTACCTGTCCAAGTTCACGGCCTACCTGCAGCAGCTCGACATGGAGTCCAACGGCAAGTCGGTGGACCGGGGCGGCCACACCGTGGGCTGGGAGACCGGCCCGGTGGTGTGGGGCACGCCCGGCACCAACGGGCAGCACGCCTACTACCAGTTGATCCACCAGGGGACGAAGCTCATCCCGGCAGACCTGATCGGGTTCGCCCGGCCGGTCGCCGAGCTGAGCGACGAACTCAAGGCGCAGCACGACCTGTTGATGGCGAACCTGTTCGCGCAGGGACAGGCGCTCGCCTTCGGCAAGACCGCCGAGGAGGTGCGCGCGGAGGGCGTGCCCGAGGAGCAGGTGCCGCACCGCACCTTCAAGGGCAACCACCCGACCACCACGATCCTGGCCGCCGAGCTGACCCCGTCGGTCCTCGGCCAGCTGGTCGCGCTGTACGAGCACAAGGTGTTCGTACAGGGCGCGATCTGGAACATCGACTCCTTCGACCAGTGGGGCGTCGAACTCGGCAAGGTCCTCGCCAAGCGCGTCGAGCCGGCCCTCACCGAGGGCGCCGAGGTCCCAGGTATCGACCCGTCCACGGCCGCGCTGGTGGCCGCTTACCGCGAACTGAGGAAGTGAGCTGACATGCAGATCGGTCTTGTTGGTCTCGGCAAGATGGGCGGCAACATGCGCGAGCGCCTGCGCAACGCCGGCCACGAGGTCGTCGGCTACGACACCAATCCCGAGCTCTCCGACGTGAAGAACCTGGTCGAACTCGCCGACCGGCTCCAGGCGCCGCGCGCGGTCTGGGTCATGGTCCCGGCCGGCGCCGTCACCCAGGGCGTCATCGACCAGTTGGCGAGCGTGCTCAAGCCCGGCGACACCGTCATCGACGGCGGCAACTCCCGCTGGACGGACGACGAGAAGCACGCCGAGGAACTCGGCAAGCGCGGCATCGGCTTCGTCGACGCGGGGGTCTCGGGTGGTGTGTGGGGCCTGGAGAACGGCTACGCGCTCATGGTCGGCGGAGACAAGGAGCACGTCGACCGCCTGAAGCCGATCTTCGACGCGCTCAAGCCGGAGGGCCCGTACGGGTACGTCCACGCGGGCAAGGTGGGCGCCGGCCACTTCGCGAAGATGGTCCACAACGGCATCGAGTACGCCATGATGCAGGCGTATGCGGAGGGCTGGGAGCTCCTGGAGAAGGTCGACTCCGTGACCGATGTCCGGGAGGTCTTCCGCTCTTGGCAGCAGGGCACCGTCATCCGCTCCTGGCTCCTCGACCTCGCGGTGAACGCCCTCGACGAGGACGAGCACCTGCACAAGCTGCGCGGCTACGCCGAGGACTCCGGCGAGGGCCGGTGGACGGTGGAGGCGGCGATCGACAACGCCGTGCCGCTGCCCGCGATCACGGCGTCGCTGTTCGCGCGGTTCGCCTCCCGGCAGGACGACTCCCCGCAGATGAAGATGATCGCGGCCCTGCGCAACCAGTTCGGCGGGCACGCCGTCGAGTCGAAGGAGTAGCCGGCCGTGGGGGATCTCCTGCTGGTCCGCCACGGTGAGACGGAGTGGAGCGTCACGGGACAGCACACCAGCTGGACCGACCTGCCCCTCACCGGGCACGGCGAGGAACAGGCCAAGTCCCTCGCTCCACTCCTGTCCGGCCGGACCTTCGCTCTCGCGCTCACCAGCCCGCTGACCCGCGCGATACGCACCGCCGGACTGGCGGGCCTGACCGGGGCCACACCTGACCCCGACCTGCAGGAATGGGACTACGGCGGCTACGAAGGTGTCACCACCCGCGAGATCCACCGCACCCGTCCCGACTGGTACCTGTGGACGGACGGCGTGCCGCCCGGCCCCCAGGGGCATCCGGGCGAGTCCCCGGCCGAGGTGGGCGCCCGTGCCGACCGCGTTCTGTCCCGGGTCGGCGACGCGCTCGCCGAGGGCGACGTGGTCCTCGTGGCCCACGCCCACTTCCTGCGCGTCCTGGCGGCCCGCCGGCTCGGGCTGCCGCCCCGGGACGGGCGGCTGTTCCAGCTGGCGACGGGGACGGTGAGCCGGCTGTCGACGGAGCACGGGCGGCCGGTCGTCGCGGAGTGGAACACCCGGCCGTAAGCGCCGTGTTGACACCCGTGGTTCGGTCGGGTCAGAGTCGCCGGCGATGGAGATCAACGATCTGACGGCGGCCGAACTGCGGGTGTGGCGGGCCTTTCCGCGCGGGGAGTTCGTGGACTTCCGCACCGTCGACGACGAGGACCCGGCAACGGGGGCGGGCTGGGGGCCCGAACGCACCGTACGCGCGGCCGTGCTGAGGTCGCTGCTCCTCAACGGACCGCAGGAGGACGGCGAAATAGCCTCGCTCAGTCTGGCGGGCGCCCGCATCACGGGGATGCTCGACCTGCAGTACGCGACGATCGACCACCCCGCCCGGCTGAGGCACTGCTACTTCGACGAGGTACCGCGTTTCTACGGCTGCCGGCTGCGTGAGCTCAACCTGAGCGAGTCCGTCCTGCCGGGGCTGACCTCCCACGCCGTGCACGTGGAGGGCGTCCTGCGGATGACGCGCGCCCGGTTCCGGGGAGTGGTGCGGCTCGGCGGGGCACAGATCGCCGGGAGCCTGTACCTGGAGGGCGCGGAGATCAGCGCGCCGGACGCCCAGGATCCGGCGCTCCAGCTCAACCAGGTGACCGTGGGCGACGACCTGTGGGCACCCGGGCTGCGCGTCCACGGGCAGATCAGGCTCAACGGCGCCGACGTCGGCGGGTCGGTCAACCTCAACGAGGCACAGCTCAGCCATCTCGGACACGGCCCCCTCGACGCGGAGACGCTCAGCGTGGGAGGCCACTTCCTGATGCGTCACGCGCGCGTGCAGGGATGGATCGGTCTGCGCGGCGCCCGGATCGCGGGCCGGCTCGACCTGGCGTACTCACACCTGTCGAACCCCGGCGAGGCGGTGCTGCGGGCGAGCAGCAGCACGATCGGCGAACTCTGGCTGCGCAAGGGCCCGCCCATGGAAGGCACGCTCAATCTGCGGCGCGCCCAGATCGAAGTCCTGTTCCTGGAGCCGGAGATGCTGCCGGACCGTGTCCTCCTCAACAGCCTCACCTACACCTCCCTCACCCCGCACGAGCCCGCCGAGCGACGCATCCCCATGCTGGAGCGCGACGGCGACGGTTATGTCCCGCACGCCTACGAGCAGCTGACCGCCGCCTTTCAGCGCATCGGCGACGACCACGCGGCCCGGCTGGTCCAGCTCGCCAAACAGCGCCGGCATCGCGGCACTCTCCCCTGGTTCGGCCGCCTGTGGGGCCACGTCCAGGACGTCACCGTCGGCTACGGCTTCCGTCCGCTGCGCGCGGCCGGCTGGCTGCTGTCGCTGCTCGCGGTCGGCTCCGTCGCCTTCGCCCTGCACCATCCCCGGCCGCTGAAGGCGGACGAGGCCCCGCCCTTCAACCCGGTGTTCTACACGCTGGACCTGCTGCTGCCGGTGATCTCCTTCGGCCAGGAACCCGCGTTCGCCCCCAAGGACGGGTACCAGGTGCTGGCCTACGTCCTCGTCCTCACCGGCTGGATCCTGGCCACGACGGTCGCGGCGGGCCTGACCCGGACCATCAGCCGCCAGTGACGGCCTTCATCGCGTGCTGGGCGGCCAGGCGCACCGGCGCGTTCTGGGCGCCGTAGCCTCGGTAGCCGTCGTCGCGCTGGACGAGCTCGAAGAAGACGCGGCCCACGGTCTGTGTATAGCAGTGGCGGAAGACGCCGTAGGCGTCACGGTCGTAGAGGATGCCGAGGTCGCGGTACGTCTTCAGCTCCTCGTCGGTGAGGTCGTAGCGGGCCGCGAGGTCGTCGTGGTAGTTCGCGGGGACGGGCAGCAGGTGGCCGCCTGCCTCGCGGAAGCGGCGGGCCGCGGCGATCACGTCGTCGGTGGCGAGGGCGATGTGCTGGGCGCGGACGGTGTCGTCGGTGGGTGCGGCGCCGACGGTGAGGGCGATGCGGACACTGCCGTCGGCGTTGGTGACGGCGCGGCTGCGCAGCAGGCCGTAGGGGTCGGCGACGTCGACGCTCTCCTGGGGGTGCAGTCCGAGGACGCTGCGGTGGAAGAGGGTCGCCTCGTCGAAGTGGTGCCAGGGCTGGGTGAGGGCGAGGTGGTCGATGCGGTGGACGTCGGTGGCGGCGGGGGTGTGGGCGAGGTGCTCGAAGTCGGTGCGCCAGCGGTCGGAGCCGCAGAAGAAGAGTTCCGTGCCGTCGGGAGCGGCCACGGCGTCGAGCGGTGCGTCCTCAGGGGCGCGGCGGCGGGGCAGCACGGGGGCGAGGAGCGCCTCGGCGCGCTCGGCCGCGGCTGCCGGGTCCGGTGACTGAAGGCCGATGGCGGCGAGTTGGGTACCGCCGCGGGGTACGGACGGTCCCGTGTTGACCAGGATGCGGGCCTCGCCCTGCTGCCACAGGTCGACCGGCTTGGTGCGGTGCCGTGCGGTGCGGGCGAAGCCGAGGGCGGTGAGCAGGGCGGAGACGGGTTCGGTGTCGGGGGTGACCAGTTCGGCGAAGGCGACCCCGGTGGGGACGACGGGTCGGGGCAGGGCCGCGGCGCCGACGGCTTCCTGGAGCACCAGCAGCGAGCGGTGGGCGTCCACGGCGGTCGGGCCGGCCTCGGCCTGCCGGAAGACGTCGTTGAAGACCTCGAGGGAGAGCGGGCCGGCGTAACCGGTGCGCAGGACGTGCCGGACGAGACCGGCGACGTCGAAGCCGCCCTGGCCGGGGAAGCAGCGGTAGTGACGGCTCCACTGCAGGACGTCCATGGCGAGCAGCGGGGCGTCGGCGAGCTGGAGGAAGAAGATCTTCTCGCCGGGGATGTCCTCGATGCCCTTGACGTCGGAGCCGCGGGAGAGGATGTGGAAACTGTCGAGGCAGGTCCCGAGCGTCGGGTGGGCGGCAGTCTCGACGATGCGCCAGGCGTGGTCGTACGTGCTGACGTGCCGTCCCCAGGCGAGCGCCTCGTAGGCGACGCGGATGCCGAAGTCCTGGGCGAGGTCGGCGAGTTGGTGCAGCTGCTCGGCGGCGAGGGCGTCGTCGTCCACGGCGAGCGGGGAGACGCTGGAGCAGACGAGGACGGTGTCGGCGCCGAGCCTGTGCATCAGCTCGAACTTGTGCCGGGCGCGGCGCAGGTTGCGGGCGAACTCGTCGGCGGGGACGGCCTCGATGTCGCGCATCGGCTGGTAGAGGTCGATGGTCAGGCCGAGGTCGGCGCAGCGGGCGCGGATCTCCTCGGGGGTGAGGGGGCTGGCGAGCAGGTCGTTCTCGAAGATCTCGACGCCGTCGAAGCCGGCCCGGGAGGCGGCCGTGAGCTTCTCGGTGAGGGATCCGCTGAGGGAGACGGTGGCGATGGACGTACGCATGGACCTGCTCCTTCAAGATTCCGTACTGCGGCGCCCCGAAGGGGCGCGGGGAACTGCGCGACCAGCCACGAGCGGCCCGCAGGTGTCATACCGCCTTGCCCGCCGGGCTCTCCGCAACGCCGGCCATCTCCGCGATGTCCGCCAGCATGCGCACGCTGTCGGGCTCCCGGCCCGTGAACAGCCGGAACGCGTCCGCGGCCTGGAAGACGGCCATCCCGCCCCCGTCCAAAGCGGCGCAGCCGATCGCGCGGGCGGCGCGCAGCAGTTCGGTCTCCAGCGGGCGGTAGACCACCTCGGCGATCCACAGGCCGGGGTGCAGCAGGCCGGCGGGGAAGGGCAGGCCGGGGTGGGCGGCCATGCCGGTGGGGGTGGCGTGGACGATGCCGTCGGCGCGCTCGAGCAGGCCGGCCAGCTCCTCGGGGGCCGCCGCGACCGCCCGGCCGCTGCCGAAGTGCCGGTTCAGGGAGCCGGTGAGGGCGGCGGCCCGCTCGGGCCGGGCGTCGACGACGGTGACCTGCCCGGCGCCGAGGGTGAGCGTGGCGTGCGCGACGGCCGCGCCCGCGCCGCCCGCGCCGAGCTGTACGACCCGCTCCATCGGAGCGTCGGGCAGTCCCCGGGCGAAGGAGGCCGCGAAGCCGGTGACGTCGGTGTTGTGGCCGATGGCGCGGCCGTCCTCGAAGACGACGGTGTTGACCGCGCCCAGCGCCTCGGCCTGCGGGGCGAGCGCGTCCAGGTGGTCGATGACGAGCTGCTTGCACGGGTGGGTGATGTTCAGCCCGTCGAAGCCGAGGTCGCGGGCGGCCCGCAGCAGTTCGCCGACCGCCTCGGGCGGCACGCCGAGGGTGTCGATGTCGATCAGCCGGTACAGGTAGCGCAGGCCCTGACGGTCGGCCTCCCGCTCGTGCAGGCCCGGACTGAGCGAGGGTCCGATACCGGAACCGATCAGTCCGACGAGAAACGAGTCCTTGGCCACCGAGGACCTCCTGAGCACCTGGAAACCAGTAATGTACGAACTAGTACGTTAGTCATAGCAGGCAGTCCTCGGACAGGGGAAGACTTCCGAACCGACTTCCGACGGCGAGCTCTACAATCTCGGCACCTGCCCATCGCCCGAAGGAACCCGATGACCAGCGTCGACGAAACGGCACGACCAGGCGGGCGCATCCGTGACGCCGCCCGCACCAAGGCCGAGATCCTCGACGTCGCCACCCAGGAGTTCGCCCGGGCCGGCTACGACGGCGCCCGGGTCGACGAGATCGCCGCCCGCACCCGCACCACCAAGCGGATGATCTACTACTACTTCGGCGGCAAGGAGCAGCTCTTCACGGCCGTCCTGGAGCGGGCGTACGGCGTGATCCGCGAGGCCGAGCAGGAGCTGGACGTCGAGCACCTCGACCCGGTCGCGGCCATCCGGCGCCTGGTGGAGGTGACCTTCGACCACCACGAGGCACACCCCGACTTCATCCGCCTGGTCAGCATCGAGAACATCCACGGCGCCCAGCACATCGCCGCCTCCGAGAAGCTCGGCAGGATCGGCTCACCGGCGCTGGACGTGATCCGCCGCATCCTGGCGTCGGGACAGGAATCCGGCCTGTTCACGGCCGACGTCGACGCCGTCGACCTGCACGCGATGATCAGCTCGTTCTGCTTCTTCCGGGTGTCCAACCGGGCCACCTTCGGCGCCCTGTTCGGCCGCGACCTGGTCGACCCCGCGCAGCGCGAGCACTACCGGACCACGCTCGGAGACATGGTGATCGCCTACCTGACGGCGGAGCGCGCGACCGACTGAACGCCGCACGGTACAACCCCTTGACAGCAGGGAAACGCGGGCGCAACATCCCTACCCACCGGGACTAACTATCCAGTGGGTTAATTAGCCGAAGATCCGGCCCTTCTCCCCCGCCGCTCACTCCCTCTACGTTCTCTGCGTTGGAGTTCCCTCAAAGGAGCCGCCGTGTCCGTCCCCGCCGCCCCCTCCGCCCCGCCCGGGCAGCCGAAGAAGGCCGCGACAGCGGCCTGGATCGGCAGCGCCCTGGAGTACTACGACTTCTTCATCTACGGCAGCGCGGCCGCCCTGATCTTCCCCGAGGTCTTCTTCGACGAGTCCGACCCGGCCACGGCCACCCTGCTGTCGCTGGCCACGTTCGGCGTCGCCTACGCCGCCCGCCCCATCGGCGCCCTCTTCCTCGGACACTTCGGCGACCGGGTGGGCCGTAAGAAGATCATGGTCTTCACGCTGATGCTGATGGGCATCTCCACGTTCCTCATCGGCTGTCTGCCCACGCGCGCCCAGGTGGGGACCCTCGCGCCCGTCCTGCTGGTCCTGTGCCGCGTGCTGCAGGGCATATCGGCGGCCGGCGAGCAGGCCAGTGCCAACTCCATGACGCTGGAACACGCGCCACCGAACCGGCGCGGCTTCTTCACCAGCTTCACCCTCAGCGGCACCCAGGGCGGCCAACTCCTGGCCACCCTTGTCTTCATCCCGATCGCCGCGCTCCCCGAGGAGCATCTGATGTCCTGGGGCTGGCGCGTGCCGTTCTGGCTCAGCGTCGCCGTCGCGGTCGTCGGCTACGTCATCCGCCGCAAGCTGGACGAGACCCCGGCGTTCGAGCAGCAGACCGCCACCGAAGGCGTCGTGAAACTGCCGCTGGCAGTGCTGCTGCGCGAACACTGGGCGGACGTCCTCCGGGTGATCGCGGGCGCACTGATCGCCTCCGTCAGCACGATATTCACGGTCTGGGCGCTGTCGTACGCCACCAGCGACTCGGTCGGCATGAGCCGCTCCTCCATGCTGTGGGTGGGCGCCCTCGCCAACGTCGTCGCACTCGCCGCGATCCCGCTGTGGGCCACGCTGTCGGACCGTATCGGCCGCCGCCCGGTGTACCTGGTCGGCGCCGTCGGCAGCGCGATCACGATGTTCCTCTACCTCTGGGCGATCTCCACCGGCTCGTACCCGTTGACCCTGCTGCTGGGCATCGTCACCTTCGGTGTCGTCTACAGCGCCGCGAACGGGGTGTGGCCCTCCTTCTACGGCGAGATGTTCTCCACCCGGGTGCGCCTGTCCGGCATGGCGATCGGCACGCAGATCGGCTTCGCGGTCGCCGGTTTCGCGGTCACCTTCGCCGCCCGGATCGCCGGCCCCGACGGCGACGACTGGTCCTCCGTGGCCCTGTTCACCGCGGCCCTGTGCATCCCGCCGGTGATCGCCGCGCTCTCCGCCCGCGAGACCCACAAGGTGCCCACGGAACACCTCGGCGTGCGGACCCCCCGCGAGGCCGCGCAGCCGGAGACGGTGACGGCCTGACCCATAACGCCCGAGCCCCCGGAGCCGTGACGGCATCCGGGGGCTCGGGCGTTATGGGCGGTCCCGGCGGGCGGCAAACACCAGCAGCGCTCTCGACGCCCTTTGACTATCGTTGCCCGATCACATGAGCGGGCGAAGAGAGGCGGGCGAGGACGTGGCGGGGGCCGGGTGGATACGGGTGCCGGTCGGGGACGACGCGGCACGATGGGCGACGCGGGGGCACAGCCACAAAGTGCTGCTCGTCGTGCACAACGTGACCTCGGCGACCCGGCTCCTCGACATCCTGCCCCTCTTCCACGACGACTTCCGGGTGCAGCTGCTGGCTACGAGCCCGGGGTCGTCGGCGTTCCGAGCGGGCCTCGCCGAGCTGCTGGCGGACACGGAGGTTCCCGTGCTGCCCTGGGAACAGGCGGTTGCCACTCCGGTCGACCTCGCGATCTCGGCGAGCTTCGGCGGTCAACTCCGAGCACTTTCCGGCGTCTTGACCGTGATGTCACATGGTGTCGGATATACTAAGAGGCTGGCGACACCCAACACCCAACACCCAACACCCAACACCCAACACCCAACACCCAACACCCAACACCCAACACCCGGCAGCGGGCGAGCGGGCGAGCGGGGGAAGCCGGGGCAGCGCCCGTCTTCGGGATGTCGAGGGAGTGGCTGCTCACCGAGGACGGAGCGCCCGTCGCCGACGCGCTCGTGCTTTCCCATCCCGAGCAGTACGAGCGCCTGCGCACCGTCTGCCCCGAGGTCGCGCCCTCAGCCGTACTCGCCGGGGACCCCTGCTGGGACCGCATGCTGGCGGCCCGCACGTACCGCGACCGCTTCCGCCGGGCCCTCGGAGTGGGCCGGGGCCGACGCCTGATCGTCCTCACCTCCACCTGGAACCCCGAGTCGCTCTTCGGTGACGACGGAGATGATGTACTGCCGTCCCTCCTGCCACGTCTGACCTCGGAGTTGCCGACGGACGAGTACCGCCTCGCCGCCGTCCTGCACCCCAACATCTGGCACGGTCACGGCCCCGGCCAGATCCGCGCCTGGCTCCATCGCGCCCGGCGCGCCGGCCTGGCTCTGATCGACCCCCTGGAGGGCTGGCGGCAGGCCCTGATCGCCGCCGACGCGGTGATCGGCGACCACGGCTCGGTCACCTACTACGCCGCCGCCCTCGGTACACCGGTGCTCCTGGGCGCCGCCCCCCTCTCCGGTCTCGCCCCGGACGCCCCGGTCCACGAGTTCGTGCGCACCGCACCCCGTCTGGACCCCGCGCTCCCACTCCGTCCCCAGCTGGAGACGCTGCTCGACCACCACCGACCTCCGCCGGAACCGGCCGAGTTCACCAGCTCGGTGCCCGGCGAGTCGGCGACCCGGCTGCGCCGCCACTTCTACGACGTCATCGGTATCCCCGAACCCGACGGCCCCGCCCACCTCGAACCGCTCCCGCTGCCGCCGTACGAACCGTCGGTTCACACCGTGCCCCTCCTGGTGCTCACCCGGCTGCTGGGCTCCGGCGAGGTCGCCGTCACGCGGTACGCGGGCCCGCATGCGTCGGACGACGACAAGGGCGAGGCGCACACCGCCGTCCACGAGGACACCCGGGAGACGGACCAACTGGACCTCGCCGACGTGGTGTTCCGGTACGGCGATGCCGACGACCCGCGCTTCGGCTCCCCCGCCCGGTGGACGGCGCAGGTCCTGAACCGGCATCCGCACTGCGCGCTCGCGGCCTACGTCACCGGCCCCAGGTCCTGTGTGCTGCGCACGCGCGCGGGAGCACTGCTGCATCTGGACGCCGACTCCGGCGCAGACGCCGACCCGGCCGCGTACGCCTCCGCCCTCCATGCCTGGCTCGCGGCCGGCAAGTCCCTGGACGAGCTGACCGCACAGGGACTGACGGTCCGAACGGGTGAGACCGGGCACCGGGTCGCGGTCACTCCGGTGTGACGCACCGCTCCCGCAGCATCCGCAGATGGGCCACCTGATACTCGGCCTTCTCCGCAGAAAGAGCTGCGATCGCCTCCTCGATCAACGGCAGGGCTGCCACGAACTCACCGCCGTCCAGGTGGGTTTCGGCGAGGTCTGTCAGAGTGCGGGCGGTGTTGTAGGCCTCGCCGCTGTCCCGGAAGAAGCGCAGGGCACCTTCCAGTCGCCGTACGGCCTCGTCGCGGCGGCCCAGACCGCGCAGTGCTCGCCCTCGGTGCCGCTGCAGCAGGGCGCGGGCGCGTGGCAGGTCGGCGGCGCCCTCGTCGGCGGGACCGATGCCGTCGAGGATGCCGTCCGCCTCCTCGAAGCAGGCGTACGCCTCCGCAAATCGCCACTGGCGCAGCCGCAGCAGGCCCAGGAACTCCACGGCGGAGGCGTGGCCGCGGACGTGTCCCGCGGACTGCTCGTCCCGGGCGGCCGCGAGCGCCTCCGGCTCGGCCTCGCCCCAGTGGCGCAACTCGGTGAGGGCGTGGGCGAGTTGGGCATGCAGGGCACCGGCGGTCCGGGTGCCGGGGAAGTGCTCGTCGGCGGTGCGGGCACCGGTCCGCAGGGCGGGCAGCAGGACCTCGTGGTGTCCGGCCTTGAGCTGGAGCGGCCACAAGGCCTGGCAGAGCAGGACGACTGTGTCCTTGTCTCCGAACTCGTCCGCCGCGCGTACGGCCTCCACGAGGTTGGGCGCCTCTGCGGCCAGGGCGGCAACGGCTGCACCCCTGTCCGGGTAGGAGACCGGCGAGTCCGCGTCGGGGACCCGCCAGCTCTCCGGGAGGGCCGCCCGCGCCGCGCCCACCGCCAGGTCCCGGTAGCCCTCGACGACTCGGGCCACGGCGGCGGAACAGACCGCGATGCCGTCGGCGGCGGCGGCCGTGCGCTCGGCATGGACGCGCACTGCAGGTCGGTAGCGGTAACGGCCGGTGTCGGTGCGTTCGAGGAGGAGCGCGTCGACGAGTGCCTCCAGGAGCGCGGGGACTTCGGCGGGGTCGAGGTCGGCGGCGCGTGCCGCGGCCGCGGCGTCGAGGGCGGGCCAGCCACGGAGGCCGGCGAGGCGGTACAGGCGGGCCGCCTGCGGTGTCAGCCGGCGGTACGAGTCCTCGGCGGCGGCGCGGACCGGGTCGCTCTCGGGCACGGCGGGGGCCTCCGGCTGCGGGGGTGGGTCGGCGAGGCGGGGTGCGGCGGCGCGCAGGGCGTAGGGGGAGCCCGCGCAGCGGTCGAGTACGGCGGGCAGGGTGGCTCGGGCGGCGGTGACCGCGGGTTTCCCGGCCAGCTCGGTGAGCAGCCGCACGGCGTCCCGCCGGGCCAGCGGACCGACCGCGATCGGCAGGGCGTCCAGGCCGATGAGCCGGTGCCGGGCGACGACGATCGTGAACACACCGGGCGCCGAGGTCAGCAGCGGCTGCACCTGCGCAGCGGTCCGGGCGTGGTCGAGCACGAGGAGCAGCCGCCGGTCGGCCAGACAGCGCCGGAGGAGGTCGGCGCGGTCCTCGGCGGCCGGGGGTATCTCCTCGTCCGGCAGGCCCAGCCCGCGCAGCAGAGTGCGCAGGAGCGCCTCGGGCGTGCGGGCGCGCAGATCGGCGTACAACTGGCCGTCGGGGAAGCGGGCGGTCTGCCGCCAGCCCCAGTGGACGGCCAGTGTGCTGGTGCCGATGCCTTCGGGGCCGTGGAGGAGAATGCGGCGGGGGCGTCCGTCGAAGGAGCGCTTTGCCTCCTTGTCTAGGAGTTTCAGGGCCTGTTGACGGTCCGTGAAAAAGCGCGGTGCGTCGGGAAGGCTCGGGCGCCCCGACGCGTTCGGGAGGCGGACAGTGCACGTGAACTGGGACCATGCAGTGGCCAGTTGAGGATCGTCGTGCAGACGCTCGTGCACCAGGCGGGCCACGTCGTCCAGTTGACCGGGCGTGGTGGGCGCGGGCACCTCGCGTCCGGCGATACGGCGGACCAGACCGCCGGCCGACTCCCAGGCCCACTTGCCGGCTTCGTTCGCCATGCCGGCCCCGACGGCTCCGAGCACCGCGCCGATGGCCCCCACCGAGATCGGATCCACCATGCCGCGCACTCCCCCCGTCCAGGTCTCGGTTGTGATCAACCCTAGCGGCATGTGACGGCACATCAAGGCGCGTGCCGAGGCACCCTCTTGAATCTGCCACCTGGCGAAATGAACTAGCCCCGCGGGGCGCCGTACGCCCTCTCCACCCGTAGCCTCACCACCAGTCGACGGTCGCGGATCATGGCGGCGCGGTAGTCGTCCCAGTCGGGGTGTTCGCCCTCGATGTCACGGTAGAGGCGGACGAGCTCCTCGACCGTGTCGTCGTACGGGTCTGCGGCCACCGGCGAGAGGTCGGCGGTGCCGTCGACGACCGTGTAGGCCCACCGGTCGGCGGTGGTCACGTGGTACGACGCCCGGGGGTCGCGGCGCAGGTTGCGGGTCTTGGCGCGGTCGTCGGTGACCGAGATCCGAATGGTCCGCTCCTCCGGACAGTAGGCGTGCATGACGTTCGACAGCTGGGGGCGGCCGTCGCGCCGGAGGGTGACCAGCACCCCGCTGTGACCTTCGGAGAGCAGCTTCAGCAGTGCATCCTCACTCATGACTCGGTAAACCGCCCGTGCATGGCCTCACATTCCCAGCGAGTAGACAGTGTCTACGATGAGCTGGTAGACACTGTCTATGAGTGCACCCGAGAAGGACCTGCGGACCCGTCTGGTCGACGTAGGCGTGGAACTGGTCGCCGGCGAAGGTGTGCACGCGCTCACCCTGCGCGAGATCGCCCGCCGCGCCGGCGTCTCGCACGGCGCCCCTCGCCGCTACTTCCCCACCCACCTGGAACTGCTGTCCGCCATCGCGCGCCGCGGCTTCGCCGAGCTGGCCGACCGGACGACGACTGTGACCGACGGGGACCCGCGTACGCAGCTCGAACAACTGACCCGGATCTACCTGGAGTTCGCCTTCGACAACCCCGGCATGTACGAACTGATGTTCCGTCACGATCTCCTCGAAAGCGGCCACCTAGGTCTCCGGGACACCAGCCTGCCGCTGTTCGCCGTCCTCGTGGACCTGGTCGGCCGGGTCCGCCCCGACGCGGATGCCCACGCCGTCGCGGGGGCGCTGTGGGCGCAGCTGCACGGCATCGCCCAGCTGTGGCGCTGGGGCAGTCTCCAACTCGCCACGGGCGCCGACGACTTCCTGCCCCTGCTGCACACCGCCCTCGACGCCCACCTCGGCCCCGGCGACGAGCGGTGAACCGCCGGCTGACGCTGGCGAGCAGCGTGGCCGGGGCCGTGCTCGTCGCCCTCGACGGCACGGTGCTCACCATCGCGCAGCCCACCCTGCAACGGGACCTGGACGCGTCGTTCGCACAGGTCCAGTGGACCAGCACCGGCTATCTGATCGCGGTGGCCGCCCTGCTGGTGTTCGCCGGGCGGCTCGGCGACCGGTACGGCCACCGGCGCCTGTTCGCTACGGGCATGGTCGGTTTCGGCGTCACCTCGGCCGCGATCGGCCTGGCGCCCGGCGTCGGCTGGGTGATCGGATTGCGGATCGCGCAGGGCGTCTTCGGTGCCCTGCTCCAGCCGGCCACGCTCGGCATGCTGCGCGCCACCTACCCGCCCGACCGGCTGCGGACGCCCCTCGCGGTGCGGACCGGCGCCATCGGGCTGGCGGCCGCCGCGGGGCCGCTCGTGGGCGGGGCGCTGGTGGACTTGCTGGGCTGGCACTCGGTGTTCTTCGTCAATGTCGTCCCCGCCCTGGTCTTCGGTGTGCTCGCCGTGACGGCGGGCGGGCCGGAACCCCGGACGGCCACCGCTCGGCTGGACCCGCCGGGTGCGCTCATGCTCGCGGTGAGCCTGGCCTGCCTGGTGTACGCCCTGGTCACACTGCCGGACGCCGGCCGGGCGGCGGTCGGCTGGATCGGAGCGGCGGTCGCCGGTGCGGCGTTCGTCCGGCATGAGCGCCGTACCGCCGCCCCGCTGGTGCCACCGGAGGTCGTCGGCTCGACGGCGGTCGCTGCGGCGCTCGGGGTGCTGGTGGCGGCGTCGGCGGCGCTGTTCGGCACGCTGTTCGTGGGAACGTACGTCCTGCAGGGCGTGCTTGGCCTCGACCCGTTGCGCAGCGCCCTGGTCAGTCTGCCGCTGGCGGTGCTGATGGTGGTGGCGGCACCGGTGTGCGCGGTGCTGCTGCGCCGGGTCGGCCCCCGGCGGACGACGGTGGCGGCGATGGCCGTCCTGACCGTCGGCATCCTGGTGCTCTCCGCGGGCTCGGCCACGCTCACGCTGTGCTGCGGCTTCGCCCTGCTGGGCGCCGGTTTCGGCACGGTGATGGTGGCGGCGACCCATGTCGTGGTACGCCGGGCCCCGGTGGAGTCGGCCGGCGTGGCGGGCGGTCTGCAGCTGACGGCGATGAACCTCGGGCCGGTGCTGGGCGTGGCGGTGGCGGCCACGCTGATGGGCGGGGGCGGAACCGGCGTGGCCCTGGCCGTCCTCGCCGTCGTGGCCGCGGCCGGGGCCGTGGTGGCCCTGGCGCTGCCGGGTCGGGACGACGAGGAGTCCGCAAGTCAGGCGCATCGCGGCCGTCCGGCGGACCGTTTGCGGATTGGTGCGCGACGATGAGGTCTGAGGGCGCGTGGGCGGGGTATCCCGATCGCACTCGACGGACCCGGAGGCGAGCGATGGCACAGTTGCGGCAAGAGGTCGACCCGGGCGAGGCCGGACTGGATCCGAAGGCACTGGACCGCCTCGACCAGCACTTCGCCCACTACGTCGACGAGGGCCGACTGCCCGGCTTCCTCGTCTGCGTGGCCCGCGGCGGCCGGGTCGCCCACCTCACCACGCACGGCCGCCGCGACATCGCCGCCGGACTCCCCGTCGAGCCCGACACGCTCTGGCGGATCTACTCCATGACCAAGCCGGTCACCGCGGTCGCGGCGCTGCTGCTGGTGGAGGAGGGGCGGCTGTCGCTCGACGACCCGGTCGCCCGTCACCTCCCCGCCTTCGCCGACGCGCGGGTGTACGAGAGCGGCTCCGGTACAGAGACCAGAACTCGCCCCGCCGCCGGGCCCATACTCGTCCGGCATCTGATGACCCACACCTCGGGCCTGACCTTCGGCTTCTACCACACCCACCCCGTCGACGCCCTCTACCGCGAGGCCGGTCTGGAGTCCTCGGTGCCGCCGGGCGCGAACCTCGCCGAGACGATCGACGTGTACGCGAGCCTGCCGCTGCAGTTCGAACCGGGCACGCAGTGGAACTACTCGGTGGCCAGCAACGTCCTCGGCCGGGTCATCGAGGTGGTGTCCGGGCAGCCGCTGGACGTGTTCTTCGCGGAGCGGATCTTCGGCCCGCTGGGGATGCCGGACGCCGGATTCGAGGTCACCGGCGAACAGGCGGGCCGGCTGGCCGAGTTGTACGGGGAGAAGGAGGACGGCACCGGAATCGAGCCGATCCCCGGACTGCCGCTGCACGGGCGGCCGCGGTTCCTGTCGGGCAGCGGCGGCATGGTGGCCGGCGCGTACGACGTGCACCGTTTCACGGAGCTGCTGCGCCGCCGCGGCGAGCTCGACGGCACCCGGCTCCTCGCACCCGAGACCGTCGACCTGATGATCACCAACCACCTCCCCGGCGGTGCCGACCTGCGCGCCTTCGGCAGCCGCCCGGCCCACGACGAGCCCGGCAACGACGGGGTCGGCTTCGGCTTCGGCGTGTCCGTGGTGATCGACCCCGACCGTACGATCGCGCCCGCCGGGCTCGGCACGTACGGCTGGAGCGGCGTGGCGACCACGACGTTCTGGGTCGACCCGACCCGCGACCTGACCGTGCAGTTCCTGACGCAGGTGCGCCCGCGCACCTCGCACACGATGTTCCGGGGCCTCAAGCAGCTGGTCCACGACGCGGTGACGGACTGACCGTTTCAGCACGTGAGCAGCCCCCGGCGGGTCGCCCCGGCCCGGACGCCGGGGCGGTCTCCCGTCAGGACGCGTGCCGCGCCGGCTCAGGACCAGTGCGCCACCGCGTCGAGGTGCGGCAGATGATGGTCCAGTCGCTCCCGCTTCGTCCGCAGATACGTGATGTTGTTCTCGCACGGCGGGATCAGCAGCGGAACTTCCTCGGCGACCTGGATGCCGTGCCGCAGCAACGCCTCCCGCTTGCGCGGGTTGTTGGACATCAGGCGCACCGAACGCACACCCAGGTCGCGCAGGATCTCGGCGGCGACACCGTAGTCGCGGGCGTCCACCGGCAGGCCGAGGGCGAGGTTGGCCTCGACGGTGTCCAGGCCCTCCGCCTGCAGGGCCATCGCGCGCAGCTTGGCGAGCAGTCCGATACCGCGGCCCTCGTGCCCTCTGAGGTAGACGACGATGCCGCGTCCCTCGGCGACGACGGCACGCAGCGCCGAGGCCAGCTGGTCGCCGCACTCGCAGTGCTGCGAGCCGAAGGCGTCCCCGGTCAGGCACTCCGAGTGCAGTCGGGTGAGGACGTCTTCGGTGCCGATGTCGCCGTAGACCAGGGCCACTTGCTCTTCACCGCGGTCGTGGTCCAGATAGCCGACCGCGCTGAATTCGCCGTACACGGTGGGCAGGGGGGCATTCACGACGCGTTCCACCCCCGTGCGCTGCGATGACTTCTTGCCGATTACGCCAAGGTTTTCTGTCATGATTCTCGAGTTCCTAAGCAGAGACGAAAGGCCGTGAAAAGATGAGTGGTTCGGGAACGCGGTCGGTGACACATGCTCTGGTGCCGTCCGACACCACGGAGGACGTACGCGCGCGCGGAGCCGGTGTTTCACGACAGGTCGCCGTCCTTCCCGTCGGCAGCTTCGAGCAGCACGGTCCGTTCCTTCCACTGGCGACCGACACGCTCGTCGCCTGCGCGATCGCCCGGGAGATCGCCGACGCGTACCCGGTACACCTCCTCCCTCCGGTGACGGTCTCCTGCTCGCACGAGCACGCGGCCTGGCCGGGGACCGTCAGCATCTCCTCAGTGACCCTTCATGCGGTGGTACGGGACATGGCGGCGTCGCTCCGCCGGTCGGGCGTCGAGGCCCTGGTCCTGGTCAACGGGCACGGCGGAAACTACGTCCTGGGCAACGTCGTTCAGGAGTCCTCCGCGCGGGGCGAGACCATGGCGCTGTTCCCGGCCGC
Organism: Streptomyces flavusporus; assembly: GCF_046267975.1. Classification (NCBI taxonomy): domain Bacteria; kingdom Bacillati; phylum Actinomycetota; class Actinomycetes; order Kitasatosporales; family Streptomycetaceae; genus Streptomyces; species Streptomyces flavusporus. The sequence continues at coordinate 1,482,125 of NZ_CP176503.1, forward strand.
GGAGGACTGGGAGGCGGCAAGGGAGCGGGCCGGGGTGCGGACCTCGCTGCTCACCGACATGCACGCGGGGGAAATTGAGACCTCCATCCTTCTGCACACTCATCCGGAATTGGTCCGGCCCGGTTATGAGAGCGCCGATTTCGTCGCGGACGACCGGCGCCAGCTGCTCACCCTGGGCATGTCCGCATATACCGATTCGGGCGTCATAGGCCGTCCTTCACTCGGAGCCGCGGAAAAGGGGAAGGAGCTGCTGGCGAGTCTGGCCGAGTCGTTCGGCGCGTATTTCAAGGTGCTCACCTCGCCATCGGCCCCGGCGGGGGGCGAGCGCGGGTAGTCGCCGCCGGGTGCGTGGCCCGGTTCCGCGTCCGCTACGACGGTCGCGGAACCGGCGCGCAGGCCCGCGTACCAGCGGGCGACCAGGACGAGGGCGCCCGGCAGACTCGCCACGAAGCTCAGCACCCCGTACACGACGGCGACGGCCAGTCCGTTGCCCGCGCCCAGCCCTGCGGCGCCGAACGCCCAGGCGGTGACGCCCTCCCTCGGGCCCCATCCGCCGACGTTGAGCGGCAGGCTCATCGCCAGCAGCGCAAGCACCGCGAGCGGCAGCAGCACGGTCACGGAGGCGGACGTTCCGGCGACCCGGGCGGCGAGCAGGAACATCGCGACATGGCCGGCGAGGACGACGAAGGACGAACCGACAACGCCCGGGCCGTTGCGGCGGGACAGCAGGGCCTCACGTGCCTCGTCGAGAAGGGCACGCCGACGGGTCGCGGACGTCCGGTTCATGCGCAGGGCGAGCACGATCGCGAGCGCGCCCAGCGCGGCGAACGCCAGCAGCACGGCGACGTGCCGGGCCCCGGCCATGACCGGGGACGGGACCGTCAGCAGGACGGCCACACCCGCCACGGCCAGCACGGCCTGACCGGCGGTCCGTTCAAGAACCACCGAGCGCACGCCGCGGGCCAGATCACCGGCGCTCCGCCCGTGCCGTACGGCGCGGTGCACATCGCCGAGGACGCCGCCGGGCAGGGCGGCGTTCAGGAACAGCGCACGGTAGTAGTCGGCGACGGCCGGCCCGAACGGCAGCCGGATCCGCAGCCCCCGGGCCACCAACTGCCAGCGCCAGGCGCTGAACACGGTGGTGACCACGCCGATCCCGACCGCCGCGACCAGCGTGAACGCATCGATCCGCCGCAGCCCGTCCAGGAAGACACCGGTACCGAGGCGCCACAACAGGACGGCGAGGATGACGACACCGGCGATCGTGCCGAGGTGGGCACGCAGGGCACGCCCGCGGCGGGGGCGGTCGGACGGGCGAGGGGTCACCGCGGGACCACCCTGGAGCGGCCTCGCCGTACCGGGCCTGGGCATCCGCAGCGTGCCCGCCTGCGCCGTCCGCGCGCTCATGACGCTCCGCCCGTCGGCCGGGCCAGCGCCAGGAGGTCGCTGTGGTGGACGACGACGCGCAACTCGCCCGCGGCGCAGGCGGCCAGGCGGGCCGCCAGGTACTTCTGGGCGCGCGCCGCCAGTTCCGGGCGTTGTTCGACCGCCGCGCCGACCCAGCCGCGCAGCCACTGCGCCGTGAGCTTGGACTCGTCCGGGCCGAGCTTCCACGGGCTGGGCTGCACCCGTACGGTCGCCCCGTGGTCGGCGAACGCCTCGCACGCCACCGTGACCGCGTCCGGGCCGAGCAGGCCGCCGCGGCGCTGGTGGGCGTTGAACGCCTCGGTGATCTCCGCGTCGAGCGGGTCGCCCGGCGTCAGGTCGACGCGGCCGACCACGGACAGCGTCAGCAGTGCCGGGCAGCCGGCCCCGGCGCAGGCGGCGGCGAGGGTGTCGACCTCCTCCCGGGTGAGGACGTCGAGCAGCGCGGACGCCGTCACCAGGGACGCGCCGGCCAGGGCGTCCGGAGTGAGGCGGGCGACGTCACCGCGCCGCGTCTCGACGGTGACCCGGCTGCCGTCGGCGGCGGAACGCGGGGAGCCGACGGCGGCGAAGTGCAGGAGGTAGGGGTCGCGGTCGTGGAGGATCCAGTGCTGGGCGCCGTCCAGCCGGGGGGCGAGCCAACGGCCCATCGAGCCGGTGCCGCAGCCCAGGTCGTGCACGACGAACCCGTCCACCCGTCGCGGCAGGTTGGCGAGCCGGATGCGCAGGGGGTCGAGCAGTTCGGGCGCCCGCGCGGCCGCGTCGGCCCCCTCCCGCAGCTCCAGCCACTCGGGCGCGTACCGGGGCGGCTCGTCGGGATCGGCGTCACGCAACCGCACGGTGGCCCGTTCACCGGGGCGCGACACGGGACCGGCACCGGCACTGACGGCCTCGCCGGGAGCCGCAGCAACGGGCCCGTCCTGAGGGTCGGCCTCCCCTGCGGCCGGAGCTGCCTGCGCACTCCCCCCGCTGTCCTCGCCCCGCGGTCCCGGCTGGGCCGGGATCCTCGCGGCGGCCCCCTGCGCAGCCGTCGGCGTGCTCCTCATGCTGCCCTCCGGGGTTCGTTCGGGAGCCGGCCCAGTACGCCGGCCAGGTTCTTCGCCGTGGTCGCCCAGCCGTCGAGTGCGGCACGACGGCTGCGGGCGGCGGACTTCAGGCGGCGCCGTACGTCGGGCTCGCCGAACCAGCCGCGCAACTCGGCGGCGAGGGCCGCCGGATCCTCCGGTGGCACGAGGATCCCGGGCACGCCGCCGTCGGGGGCGCGGCCGACCGCCTCGGGAAGCCCGCCGACGTCCGTGGCCAGCACCGGGATACCGCGCGCGAGGGCCTCCGTGACCGCCATGCCGTAGGTCTCGGCGTAGGAGGCGAGAACCATGAGGTCGGCGGTGGCATAGCTGGCGTCGAGTGCGGCGCCGGCCTGGGGGCCCGCGAGGTGGAAACGATCCTCCAGGCCGTACTTCCTGATCAGCGCCCTCAACTGCGCGACGTACTCCGGGTCCTGGCCGAGTCCGCCCACGCACACGCAGCTCCACGGCAGGTCGGTCACCGCGGCGAGCGCCTCGACGAGCCGGTGCTGTCCCTTGCGCGGGGTGACCGCGGCGACACACAGCAGTCGGGAGACGCCATCGGTGCCGGAAGCGAGGGGCGCGATGTCGGCGCCGGGTGCGGCGACATGGACGCGGTCGGGGGCGAGGCCGTGGTGGGCGACGATCCGGCGGACCGCCCAGTCGCTGGTGGCGATCACCGCATCGACGGCCCTGAGGACCGTACGTTCCCTGGCGTCCAGCTCGGCGGCCACGGCGGGCGCGAGGCCGGTCTCGTCGCCGAGGGGGAGGTGGACGAGGACGGCGAGGCGCAGCCGTTCGGCCTCGGGGACGACGATCTCGGGGACGCCGCAGGCGACCAGCCCGTCGAGGAGCACGACCGAACCGTCCGGCAACTCCCCCAGTCTTCGGGCGAGTTCCGTACGAGCCTCGGCCCCCGGCCGGGGCCACGCCCCGTCGACCACCGCCTTGCGGACCTGCCAGCCGAAGCCGGGCAGGTCCAGACAGACCCGCCGGTCATAGGCGTTGCCGCCGCTCGGAGTGGCCGGGTCGTCCACGCCGCCCGGCATGACGAAGTGCACGGTACGCAGGGACATGGGGATGATCTCGCCGATCTTCGGGGCGGCGGGCTGTGCGGGGACGAAGGCGAGGGGCGACTGCTCCATGGTCGTGTCGGTCACAGGGCACGCTCGTAACTCGCCCAGGCGACATGCGACTCGTGCAGGGTGACCGTGATGCCCGCCAGTCCCTTGGCGCCCTCGCCCAGCGCACCCTTCTCGATCCGTTCGGCGAGCCGGTCGGCGATGACCTTCGCCAGGAACTCGGTGGAGGTGTTGATCCCGGCGAAGTCGGGTTCGTTGTCGAGGTTGCGGTAGTTCAGCTCGGCGACGACGGCGCCGAGTTCCCGCGTGGCCAGTCCGATGTCGACGACGATGTTGTCGTCGTCCAGCTGCTCGCGCCGGAACGTTGCGTCCACCAGGAACGTCGCTCCGTGCAGGCGCTGCGCGGGCCCGAAGACCTCGCCGCGGAAGCTGTGGGCGATCATGATGTGATCGCGGACGGTGACACTGAACAACGGACGACCCTCCAGGTGCGGGGGATGGATGCCGAGTAGTACGGCTGCTGTCCTTCCCTTGTTCAGCGGCTCGTACGTCTTTTCTGAGGTCAGGCTCGCATTAGGCGAGGTCCTCGTACCGCACCCGGTGGCACAGCGCGGGAATCTCCCCGGAGGCGAGCCGGGGCAGCACGTCCGGGAGTTCGTCGAAGGCGCTCTCCCCGGTGACGAGGGCGTCGAGGGCCGGGTCGGCGAGCAGGTCGAGGGCGAGGGCGAGCCGGTCGGCGTAGGTGCGGCTGCCGCGGCGGGCCGGGGACACGGTGCCGACCTGGCTGCTGCGGACGACCAGGCGCCGGGAGTGGAAGGCCTCGCCGAGCGGGAGACTCACCCGCCGGTCGCCGTACCAGCTCAGTTCGATGACCGTGCCTTCGGCGGTGAGGAGTTCCAGGGAACGGGCGAGTCCCTGTTCCGTCGCGCTGGCGTGGACGACGAGGTCGCACTCGCCGAGCGCGTCGTCGGGTGACGCGAAGTCGACGCCGAGCGCCTCGGCGACCTTGGCTCTGCCGGGGTCGGCGTCGACCAACTGGACGCGCACGCCGGGGAACCGGGCCAGCAGCGCGGCCACCGAGCAGCCGACCATGCCGCCGCCGACCACCGCGATCCGGTCGCCGACCAGGGGCGCCGCGTCCCACAGCGCGTTGACGGCGGTCTCCACGGTGCCGGCGAGGACGGCCCGTTCGGCGGGGACGGAGTCCGGTACGGGTGTCACGGCGGCGGCGGGGGCGACGTACCGCGTCTGGTGCGGGTAGAGGCAGAAGACGGTACGGCCGACCAGGTGTGCCGGTCCCTCCTCCACGAGGCCGACGTTGAGGTAGCCGTACTTGACCGGGCCGGGGAAGTCGCCCTCCTGGAACGGCGCCCGCATGGCCTCGTACTGGCTCTCCGGCACCCCGCCGCGGAAGACCAGCGTCTCCGTGCCGCGGCTCACCCCGGACCACAGGCTGCGGACCAGCACCTCGTCCTCGGCGGGATCCGGAAGATCCACGTCCCGTATCTCGCCCTGACCTGGCGAGCGGAGCCAGAACGCACGTGCGGTGCGGGTCATCGGCGGGTCCTCCTGAACGATCGGGAAGTTGTTCACGTACCGAGGTGTGCACAGGCCGCGCACAGTACGCGGCGTTGATCGACTCTGTCACACGGCCGGAGGATGTTCGGTGGCCCTGAACAACACTTACGACGCGAGGCTGGTCCAGCAGGAGACCGCCGTGGGCGCGGGCCTGCAGGTCCTGTTGCTGGCCCTGCTGGGCACGGCGATCGGCATGGGACCGGCGGGCTGGCTGACCGGCCTCGCCTTCGCGATCGCCACCTGGGCGGTGCTCTCGCGGGCCCTGCACCGGTCACGGCTGCGGTCCTTCGGCCCGGCCAACCGGGTCACGCTCGGGCGCGCGATCCTGGTCGGCGCGGTGACCGCGCTGGTCGCGGACTCCTTCCAGAGCTCACCGCCGGTCACGCTGTTCGTCGGCCTGACGGCGGTGGCGCTCATCCTGGACGGCGTGGACGGCAAGGTCGCCCGGCGCACGGGCACGTCGTCGGCGCTGGGGGCGCGGTTCGACATGGAGGTCGACGCGTTTCTGATCCTGGTGCTGAGTGTGTACGTGTCGATGTCGCTGGGTCCGTGGGTGCTGCTGATCGGCGGCATGCGGTACGTCTTCGTCGCCGCGGCCCGTGTCCTGCCGTGGCTCAACGCCCCGCTGCCGCCGAGCACGGCCCGCAAGACGGTGGCCGCGCTGCAGGGCGTGCTCCTGCTGGTCGCCGCCGCGGACCTGCTGCCCCTCCTGGCGAATGCCGGGGTGGTGGCGGTGGCGCTGGGCCTGCTGGTGTGGTCGTTCGGACGGGACGTGCTGTGGCTGTGGCGGACGTCGCGGGGGCAGCAGGACGCGGCCGTGAAGGTTGCGGGCGAGGCGACGTCCACTGGGACGGGCGCCCGCTTCGAGGGCGCCGCCCCCGCCGACACGGCCCCGTCCCTCGACGTTTCCGAGAAGGTGCTGGAGCCCGTCGCCGGGTGACGGCCGTCATTCAGGTCGCCCGGCGCGGCAGCAGCCAGACCGCCGCTGCCGGTATGGCAGCCAGCGCCAGCCACGGCACGGCCGACGGCAGACCCGCGTCGAGCAGTGAGCCGGTGGCCGCGCTGCCGACCAGGACGATCAGGCCGGAGACCGAGGACAGTGCCCCGGTGTACAGACCGAGCCGGCCGTCCTCCGCGAGGTCCGGTACCCAGGCCCGGGCCGCGGGCGCGACGAGCATCTGCCCGACGGTGAGCAGCACGACGAATCCGGCCGCGGGCACCAGCCCCGCCGTACCGCTCCACCCGGCGGGCCGCGCCACCGCGACGACGGCGAACCCGGCGGCGATCAGCAGCAGTCCGACCGCCATGGAGCGGCGCAGGGCGAGCCGGTCGCCCACCCAGCGGGTGACGGGCAGTTGGGCGGTCACGACCAGCAGCGAGGACAGCGCGAACAGCCAGGCCAGCGACGCCTGCGAACCCGTGGCGCGCTCCACCTCGTCGGGCAGGGCGAGATAGAGCTGGTTGTACGCCAGAAGGTAGGCACCGTAGGCGCAGCACAGCGCCAGGAAGCGCCGGTTGCGCAGCAGCGCCCGAAGCCCGCCCTTCGCCCGGACGCGCTCCCGCCCGGGGATCCGCTGCGGCAGCAGCCACGCGTGCCCGGCGAGGACCAGCACGAAGACCCCCGCACCGGCGAGGCACGCCGTACGGAAGTCCACCGCGAGCAGCAGCGCGCCGAGCAGCGGGCCGACGAACGCACCGGCCTGACCGGCCACGGTGAACAGCGCCAGCACCCGGGTGCGCGAGCCCCCGCTCTCCTCCTCCCAGAGCACCGCCTGCCGGGCGACCTCCGATTCCACGGCGGGCGAGAACAGGGCCGCGGCGAAGCCGATCAGCAGGACCGCGCCGATCACCGACCAGGTCTGCTCGGCGTGTCCGAGCCAGGTGAACCCGGCGATCCGCAACGCGCAGCCGGCGAGCACGACCGGCCGGATGCCGTACCGGTCGGCGAGCGCCCCGCCGACCACGAACAGCCCCTGCTGGCTGAACGTCCTGAGCCCGAGCACGAATCCGACCAGCCAGCCCGCCATGCCGATCGCCTGTCCGAGGTGTTCGGACAGGAAGGGCAGGACGGCGTAGAAGCCGATGTTGAAGGCGAGTTGGGTGAGGATCAGCAGCCGCAGGAGCGGCGACAGGCGGGGGCGCTCCACTGACCGTCGAACGCGGGGGGCGGACAGGGCGGTCATCGGGTCTCCGTTCCGGCGGCGGCCAACTCCTTGGTGACCCGCCGATGTTCGGCGCCGACCGCGGCCGTACGGCGGGGCCGCCATCGCACTCCTCCCCCAGCCTTCGGCCGGGGGGACCCCCATCTCGCTCCGCTCGCCGCGGTCACGGCGAGCGCGCCGAGAAGGGCGAGGACGGCGGCGGGGGCCAGGACGGCCCAGGGGGCGCGCTCGGCGTAGGGCTGGTTCTCGGCGAGCAGCAGGCCCCACTCCGGGGACGGCGGCTGGGCGCCGAGGCCGAGGAAGGCGAGTGAGGCCAGGGAGAGTGCGACACCGGGCAGCCGCAGCAGGGCATGACGGGTGACGGGCGGCAGGACGGCGGGCAGCAGCTCGTGGCGCAGCAGGTACCAGCGGCCGGCGCCCAGCGCACGGGTGGCGGTGATGTGCACGGCGGCGCGCTCCTGGAGCAGCAGCGAGGAGGTGTGCGCGGCGAGCGGCGCCCAGGCGACGACGCTCACCGCGAGCGCGGGCGTGGCCGTTCCGCGGCCCACCACGGCGGTGACGAGGAGGGCGCCCAGGACGGCCGGTACGGCGTTGACGGTGTCGACGAGGGGCCCGGAAAGGCGGGGCACCAGCCCGAGCAGCACGCCGGTGAACAGGGCGACGACGGTGATGGCGAGGGCGAGCAGCAGGGTGTCCAGGGCGCCGTGACCGATCCGGGCGAGCATGTCCCGGCCCAGCGAGTCGGTGCCGAACGGGTGTGTCCAGGAGGGCGGTTGGAGGCGCTCGGTGGTGTCGAGGGCGAGCGGGTCGCGGGGCAGTCCGGCGGCGATGACGCCGAGCAGTACGGTGGCGTGGACGAGGGGCAGGATGCGGCGCGCGGGCGGGGTGGGCCGGTGCAGGGTGGGCAGGGCACCGTCGCTCAGGGCGGGTCCGATCAGCAGTCGCGCGGCGAGCCGGGCCAGTCCGGTGGCCGCCGCCGCGACCAGCAGGAGGGCCAGGGTGCCGGCCTGGAGGACGGGCAGGTCCTGGGCGAGGGCGGCCTGGAGCGTGGTGCGACCGAGGCCGGGAATGTCGAAGATCTGCTCCACGGCGACGGCACCGCCGGTGAGGCCGACGACGAACAGCCCGGCGTTCGGCAGCAGTGCGGGCGCACACCGGCGCACCGCCTGACGTGCGATGCTCCGCCGCGGCAGCCCGCGCGCCGCCGCGGCCAGCGCCCATGGCTCGGCGAAGGCACCGGGCAGCAGGTCGTCGAGCATCCGCCCGAGCACGGCCCCGGCGGGCAACCCGAGGGCCAGCCCGGGCAACACCGTCCACTGCGGCCCGTACCAGCCGAGCGCGGGCAGCCACCCGAGCTGCACTCCTACGACGGTGGCGAGCACGGACGCGGCGAGGAACTCGGGCAGCGCGGCAAGGACCGCCGACCCGCCGCCCGCCCGGCGCCCACCGAGCCGGCGGCGCGAACCGAGCCACAGGGTGCGGGCGCACACGAGCCCCGCGGTGACCACCGCGACGACCAGCGCCACCGCCGTCAGCAGCAGGGACACACCGAGCGCCTCGAGCACGGCGGGCATGACCTCGGTACCGGACAGCCAGGACCGCCCGGCGTCCCCCCGCGGCAACCCCGCCAGCCACTGCCCGAGCAGGTGCAACGGACCGGCGTCGAGCCCGAGTTGCGCGCGGATGTCCGCCAGCACCTCGGGCGTGGGCTCACGGTCGACCGAGCGCGCCTTGAGCACGGTGAGCGCCGGGTCGGTGTGCGCGAGCCACGGCAGCAGGCCGATGGCGCACACGAGGGCGGCGGCGAGGGCGGCCCGCCACAGCAACGTGACCGCCCGTCGGTGGTGGAGCATCGTTCAGCGCCGCGTCCCCGTGCCGACGAGGGTGCGCTCGTACGGGTCGAGGAGCGCGCCACGGACGTCGGCGCCCACACCGGTGATGACCCGCTGGTGGACCAGCGGCACCACGGCGTCGGTGCCGAGGATCCGCGCCTCGGCGGCCATGACGGCGTCCTGCCGCTTGGCGGTGTCGGAGGTGACCTCGGCCTGGGCGACGGCCCGGTCGACGTTCCTGTCGCACAGCAGCGCCAGGTTGTAGCCGCCGTCGCAGGTGTAGTCGCCGGCGAGGACGGCGACGGGGTCGCCGGTGTCGACCAGGCTGTTGCGCGCGAGCACGAAGGCGTCGAACTTGCCGGCCAGCGCGTCGCTCTCGATCCGCGAGTACTCGCGCACCTCCAGCGTCACCTTGAACCCGGCCTTCTCCAGCTGCTGTTTCAGCACCTGGGCGACCTCCGGCAGTTCGGGCCGGTTGTCGTACGTGGCAAGAGTGATCGACGTGCCGTCGGGCTGCGCGGCCCGCGCCCGCCCCACGGGCTGCTGCCGCTTGCCCTCGGCCCAGGTCACGGCGGGCCCGTAGATGCCGACGCCGGCATCGGCGTGCCCCTCGTGGACGCCGTCGGCGAGCGCGGAGGTGTCGACGGCGGCACGCGCGGCGGCCCGCAGCTTCGCGTCCTTGAAGACACCGGACTTGCTGTTGAGCAGCAGGCTCGTGGTGCGGGTGGTCGCGGTCTCCCGGCGGGTGTCCTCGTCGAGGCTCGCGGCCTGCGCGACGGGCACCGCCTCGGCGAGGTCGACGTCACCGGTGCGCAGGGCGGCGGTGCGGGCGGTGCCGTCGGCGATGAACTTCGCGTCGATGCCGGACGCCTGGGCGCGACCGCCCCAGTAGTCGTCGTAGCGGTCGAGGGTGGCGGAGCTGCTGCCGGCCTTGGTGAGCTCGAAGGGCCCGGTGGCGGTGCCGGCGAGGTCGACCCGGTCCTTCTCGTCGTACGCCTTCGCCGCGAGAATCGCGAGGCTGGGACTGGCGAGCCGCAGCGGCAGCACGGGATCGGGATCACCGGTGGTGATCCGTACGGCACTTCTCCCCTCGGCCTTCGCGGTGAGGGTGACGCCGGAAAGGGCGGCGGGCTCGGGCTTGGCCTCGGTGGCCTCGGTGAGGGAGGCGGCGACCGCCTTCGCGGTGACGTCGGTGCCGTCCTGGAAGGTGGCCTCGCGCAGGGTGAACAGCCAGGTCCGGTTGTCCTCGCGCTGCCAGGATGCGGCGAGGGCGGGCGCCGCGGCACCGTTGGCGTCCAGGGCGGTCAGGCCCTCGGTGACGCCGAGCCGGCTCAGGATGGTGGCGTCGGCGCCGTACGGGGAGAGGTTCTCGGCGGGCGGGAAGGCGAGGGCGACACGGAGCCGTGAGCCGTCCTTGTTGTCACCGGAGGTGCCGGTGTCGCCGTCGGAGGCGAAGCATCCGGCGAGCAGCGGTATGAGCAGCACGGAGGCGAGCAGTCGGGAGGAGCGCACGCGTGTCACCGCCCCAGGGGTATCTCGAAGTGCACGATCCCCTGTCCGCCGCCGGGATCCTCCCGCTCGTCGTGCACCATCTTGGCGCACGACCGCCAGAAGCCTTCGGCGCCCGGCACGGCAGGGTCGGTGTGCAGATACGCGGAGCGGTATCCGCCGTCGGCCTCGGCGAAGGCGACCAATGCGTCCACGAGCCGCCGGGCGAGCCCGCGGCGGCGGTGCTCGGGGCGCACGTACACGCGGCGCAGCTGCGCGGTCTCGCCGGGGGGGAAGCGCTCGGCGACGTCCCGTGGGTTGGGCGGAGAGGCCGGGCCACGGGAGTCGAGGGCGGCGGTGGCGACCACGCTGCCGTCGCTCTGGTCCACCGCGACGAGGAGGGTGTGGCGGGCGGGGACGAGATAGGCGGCGGCCGGGTCGATGATGTCGCCGTGCCAGCGGGGCACGTATCCGGTCCCGAAGTCGCGGTAGACGGTGTCGAGCATGACGGCTCGGGCGCCGTCGAGGTCTTCCGGTTCCGCGGTCCTGATGCAGTAGTCACGCACTTGCACATCATATGCATTATGTTCGGGGCATGATCACCAGTCGTCGTTGCCCATCTTCGTGAGGTAGTCCGTCGCTCCGTCATTCCATGTGATCACGAACGTGTCCTCGCCACCGATCGGGTCCGCGGAGATGACGGCCGTGCCTTCGAACACGTCGGTCTTCGGGCGCCCCGGTTTCAGGTCCTCCGTGTTGAGGCACGTGATCTTCACCTTGTAGGGGTCCGGCCCGGCGGTGAGGTCTCCGAAGCAGAGGTCGGTTCCGCTCTCGCTCATCCCGCCCCGGGGGCGGCCCAGCGTGCTGAGGTCCCGGTTCTTCTCGACGGTCAGGACGTAGAAGACGGAGCCGGCATCGCTGTGGCTCAGCGTCCAGTCGCCGACGGGGCTGACCGGACCGCGGCTGGGCCGCGGGGTCGCGCTGGACGGGGACGGGGATGAGGACTGGGTCCGAGGTGACGCAGACGGTCCATCGTCGTCCGCGCCGGACGTGCCGTCGCCGCAGCCCGCAGTGGCGAGCAGCACGGCGGGGAGGACAACGAGGCGGCACGTGGCGGGACATGGGGTGGGACGCCGGGAGCGGAGACTGGATCCGCAGGCCCCCGACTGCACCACCGCCTCCGCCTCCGCCTCCGGAAACAGCCCCGCGTACTCCGCCATCACCCGTGGCGGTGCCGCCACGTCGTACTCGCCGGCGCGAGGGTGGTGCCGTCGGGAGCCGTGAAAGTTGGCATGGGCAGGAGCCTGACAGCGGGCAGCGATGCCGGCAATCGGACTACCGTTCCGCGGCCCGACGGCTCCGGCTTTAGCCGGGGAAGCACATTTTCCCCGCAGCTCCGTGCAACCTTTTCACAATCCCGCTGGTCGCCTTCTGCATGCACGTGCAACTCACGTCTGGGGCACGCCACGCTCACCACCCGAGCCAAGGCCCCTGACACCCAGCCCGCTGAGCGAGCCCACGTTGTCGTGCCCGTCAAGGTCGCCACGTCGAGCGAGCCGCCCTGGCCAACGACCTCGGGCCCCACGCCGCCCGCCCTGCACGTACGATCCGCCCCGCCCGGAGCTACCCCATGCCGAACGCAGAAGAAGACACCCGCAAGGTCCAGACCGCCGTCTCCGGGCACGCCGGATCGGACCTGCCGGTGTACCTCCCCATGGACGCCGACGAATTCGGCGCGTTCATCTCCCGCTACCCCCAACGCGCCTTCTTCTGCGGAACGCTCCTCGGCGGCTGTGGCCAGAGGCTGTCCCCGAAGCAGTACCGGGACCGCAAGTGCCACTTTGCCCATGTGTCGGCAGCAGTCAACTGCCGCCGCACGGAGGGAGACGAGGCCAGCGCCGACCACCTCTACATCGGACGGGCCATCGCCGACTGGCTGAAGCGGCAGAAACAGCGGGCGGTTCAGCCCGTGTACAAGCCCCAGGGCCATCAAGTCCGTGACGTCATCGACGTGTCGTACGAGGCAGGGCGCCGACTGGTACGTGTTCAGCTCGCCCGGCGATCCAAGCGGGAGTGGGAGGAGTCCGACGCGGAGCTCCGGGCCCGGCACGCCGGCCTCGACTGGTTGTTCGGACCCGACAGTCTCCTCGCCAACTGGCAGCTCGATCGGCAGGGTTACGCCCTCCGGGTGCAGTGCCGGTCACTGGGTGCGACCCGCGAGGTGGAGATCGGAACCCAGTTTCCGGACCGGCCCGTGGAATGGACGTCTCTGTCCGAATGCTCTCTCACGCCCGAAGGCATCGTCACCCCGAGCCTCCTCCACACGCCGAGCGGCATCGTTCCGCGCCACGCCGTCCCGGCAACGCCGGCCCTTCCCGCGTCCGCCCTACCGCTCACCCCGGCCTCCGTCCTCATCACTGACGCCGCGCTGTCCCACGCCACCGACACACACCGCTTCTTCGACATCTCCGTACGCGTCAACGCCCGCCTGTCCCTCCCTGCCCACGCGGAAACGCCCGACGTCCATCACGCGTACCTGCCCATGGGCGCCACCCTCTCCCTCAACAGCGATGGCACTTGGCTGATCGAGGCCGGGGCGCTGCACCGCATCCCGGCCGACATCACTGCCCAGCGAAAAACGGACATCGGCCCGCCTACCGCCGACACTCACGACCCGTCGCCCCAGGAACAGCCGCTTCCCCCCGACGCCAACCTCGTCAGGTCCTTCCGCGCGACGCTGGAAAACACAGCGCGGAGCAAGAACATCGTGACCATGGCAACGCTGTGCAGGCAAGCATCCCTCCACGACCATGAACTCCCCGTGGAGCGGTGGCGGCAGCTGCTCGTCCAGGTCGAGCAGCCCCGGACACCCGGTAAGCCCATCCTGTCCGCCCTGATCAAGGGGCGGGACGGTGGCCCAGCTCCGTTCTTCAGAGAGGTGCTGCGCGGAGTCGGCTGGACGAAGGACTTCTCAGACGCCGAGTTGCTCGGCATTTGGGACCGCGAGCGCCGCCGCGCCCACGCGGCCTACAGCAGGAGCGGCCCGGCGAACCCACCGTCTCTCCCAAGCCGTGAAGCCCGGAGCCAGCCATCGGACCGGATCACTTGGTGGCGGGCCGATTCTGCCTCCGCTCGCCGCCGCGCGACCTTCGACGCGCTGATCGACCTGACTCATGAGGCACGGCACGCCGGTGATCTCGATGCCTTCGAACAGAACCTGTTCCTGGCGGAACGGGTAGCCTGGTCGACGGACGCCCATGAGACCGTACGGAGCCTCACGGACTGGCTGGTGGACCGGCGCGGCGACGAGTTGCACGAGACCTGGGAGCGCCTGTCCGCCCTCGTCGATCGGCTCAACGGCGAGGGAGACGACCTCCATCCGGACCAGTTGCGCCGCGTTCTTCGGAGCGCCGAGGAACTCGCCGAAGAGATCGGAGAGGAGCTGGCAGCGGAAGAGCTCCGCGACATCGCGCGCTGGCGGCAGCACCTGGCACGGATCACCGAGCGCCTCACGCTGTCGGAGATATGCGGCCACGCAGTCGCCGTCCGCATCGCGCTACGCCGGACCGCGCGTGCGGGGCATACGACGACCTGGGGTGAACTGGCTCTGCGGATCGGAGCTCCTCTCGCGGCTCTCCACCCCGACGACAAGGTCGCCGTACTGGTCGAGGCGGACCGCGAAACACCGGACGACAGGCCGCTGCTGTCCGCACTGGTCACCGCGCACGGCGCCAACCGGCCGCATCCGCTGTACCGGCAGGTCCTCTTCAACCTGGACCGGCTGGCTCCCCCGCCTGAGGCACTGTTCATGCACTGGCACATGGCCCTGCGGCGGCACTCCGAACTACGGTGACGCCCGCTTCCTGCGGGCCCGAGGGCTCCCACCCCACGATTGGCGGATCCGTGCCACTCCCGCCCCTGGTCGTACCTGGTCACGGGCTCCGGAGCTGGCACAGATCTACCAATCACCGTCCGCGGCGGACGCAACGCCGCCGGCGTACGCACCGCTCAGGCGTCCGCCACGAACGCCAAGAATCGGGACCATCCCTCACGCGCGACCGCGAAGTGGGGGCGCGTGAGGTCCTTGGAGTCCCTTACGTGGACGGCCTGTTCGGTGAGGGCGACCTCCACGCAGTCGTCGCCCTGGGCGCTGCTGTAGCTGGACTTGAACCAGTTGAGCTCAGACGTGGTCATAGCGCTCCTCGCATCCGCTCCAGCAGACCCGCGGAGTCTTTCGGAGAGAGGGTCTGCGAACGCAGTCTCGCATAGCGCATCTGGATCCTGCCGACCTCTTTTGCATCAGCGATCAAGCGGCCGTTCTCCTGCCCCTCGGAGTACGCGAGCCGCCGGCAGTCCGGCGTTTCCAGCAGGCGTACGGGTCCGGCAAGGCACGCGTGGTACTCACTGTCGGCAGACATGATCTGCAGCGTGACGTTCCTCCGAGCGCTGAGCGCAAGGACGTTGTCGAGGAGCTCACGGGTGACCTCTACTCCCCCGAGGCGACGCATGAAGACAGCTTCCTCAACGATGAAGTCGAAGGTTGTGTTGGGCCTTTCGTACAGAAGCTGCTGACGCTCCAAGCGCGCCGCGATCGTGGCCTCCAACTCGTCGTCGGTCAGGGGTGGAATGTCGTTGTCGCAGAGGGCGCGCATGTACCCCTGCGACTGCAACAACCCCGGCACCAGCCGACACTCATACGTACACAAGCTCACGGCCACCTTCTCCAGCCGCGCCCACCGCCGGAACCAAGCGGCCAGCCCCGGCTCCCCCCGCGTCAGATGCCTGGCCGCCTTCCGCAGGGCGCCCGTGTTGCCCAGCGCCTCCTCCGCCCGCTCCACGAACGACTCGTCCGGCATGCGGCGTCCCAACTCCACCGACTCCACGGTGTGCTTGGAGAACCGGACCCGTGTACCGAAGTCGGCTCGGCTGAGCCCGGCGTGCTCGCGCAGGGCCTGGACGACGGCCCCGAAGGTCCTCAGGCTGTCCGACGGGTCCGGCTCCCGCTCCCAGTCACCGGCCATCACATCAACGTCGCCGCTCGTCATACGCGGCCACCTCCAGGTGCGTGTGTGCATGCTCCCCGCGCTCAACTCACCCAGAGTGACGGCAAGATCGACGTACTGTCCACCGAATGTGCCCGTACACTGACCGACCGTACGGGGCGCGGCGCTGGTACGCGCCCCCGTGCGCCCACCACGGTGGCACCCATGAACGCAACCGTCCCTCAACTCCCCGCTCCCGCACGTACGTTCTCTCATCTGCTCTCCTCCACCCGGCGCGGCGCCCGTCTCGCCCGGCTGCTCGCCGCCGAGCAGCTCCGCGCCTGGGAGGCCCCACCGGGCGTCACGGAACGTGTCGAACAAATCGTCGCCGAGCTCGCCGCCAATGCCGTACTCCATGGCCAGGTGCGAGGCCGCGACTTCCGGCTCGCCCTCACCCTCGACACCGCGACCGGCACACTCCGCGTCGAAGTCACCGACGCCCGCAGCGACCACATGCCCGCGCCACCGGCGGACCCAGGCGCGCATGGTGAGTCCGGCCGCGGTCTGCTTCTGGTCGCCGCACTGGCCGACCGCTGGGGCACGGAGCCGTATCTGCCGAGAGGCAAGACGGTGTGGACGGAGCTGGATTCCCGTTCCACCCGCACTCACTGATGGCGAAACTCCCCTGTTCCCCACCGCGGCCGCGCCGGAAGCGATACCGACACCACGGGCGCGGTGGCGCACGAAGTCCCAGCGCACGCAGGGCAGACGGGGGCATGGGTGAATGACACGACACCGGGTGCTTCTCTGGGGGCCAGCCCGATGTGGTGTGGCGTTGCGTGGGGGCAGTAAGTTGATCTTCTGAGACTCGTTCTCGGGGGGTGTGGCTCTGTGGCGGGTTGTTGCATCAACCGTCAGATCGTGGAGTTGCATTGCGTGCCTTTCCTGTGGATTTGCCGTCGGGAGTTCGGTACTGGACGGTCGTTGACGACGACTTCGAGGTGGTGTGGGTCGCAGATCAGTGGCTGCGGTTCCTACGGTTCGGTCGCAGCCGGGCCGAGCTGACGACGAAGGCGTACGCCGAGAGCGTGGCGCTGTACCTGCTGTGGTGCCGGATCACGGGGCGGCAATGGCCGCAGGCGGCCCGGGACATGGGCCTGTTCATGGTCTGGCTGAAGTACACGCCGTCGACGCAGGACGGTGAACCAGCCCCTGTCGTGCTGGGGCCCGGGGCCGAGCCGGCCCGGCGGGAACGGCGGATCAACGGGGTGCTGACCGCAGTACGCGGGCTGCTGTCGTACGCCGTGTCGGTGGGCGAGGCGCCCCGCTCCGTGCTCGGGCAGATATACGAGCTGGCCGACAGCCGGGACCTGCCGCTGGAGGCCCAGGGCGAGGATTCCGGCCTGTCCTACCGGCTGCGGGCCGTCCACCGGGTGCAGGAGCCGGAGGCGGAGGTGGACCGGGCCACTGACGACGAGCTGGTTGCGATGTTCCTGGAGTGCCGCAACGCCCGGGACCGGCTGATCGTGCTGCTGCTCGGCCGGGTCGGGCTGCGCCGTGGCCAGGCGGCCGGCCTGCACCGCAGCGACTGTCACCTGCTGCCTGATTCACGGGCTCTCGGCTGCGACTACGAAGGCGCCCACGTGCACGTCCGGCGCCGCGACAACAGCAACCGGGCGTGGTCGAAGTCGAAGGAAGCGTGGACGCAGCCGCTGGACTTCCTGGTGGTCCAGGCTTTCGACCAGTACATCGACGAGCGCCACGAGATCCTCGGGGCGGGCGGCAGTGACTTCCTGCTGGTGAACCTGTTCCGCGAGCCGCTGGGGGCGCCGATGTCGCCGGACGCGCTGGGCGAGTTGTTCGAGCGCCTGGGCCAGCGCGCAAAGCTGTCGCGGAAGGTCGGCCCGCACATGGCCCGCCGCGCTTTCGGCAGCAACGTCTCTCATGCCGGCGGGTCGGTGGACGAGGTGCAGGCCCTGCTCGGTCAGACGCACCCGGAGTCACCCAGGCCCTACCTGATTCCTGACCGGGCACGATTGCGTGAAGCGATCGAGCGCGTTCCCTCCCCGCGGGCCCTGCACGGGACGGGGGAGAAGTGATCGTGACGCCGTCGCCGCTGGCCCAGGAACTGAAGGACCTGCGGACCGCGGAGATCATCGCCGCGCTGGACGCCGACTTCCTGAGCCTGGTGAGCTGGAACTGGGAGGAGCGGGTCGTCCGCTATCCCAAGAGCCACCCGGTGCTTGGCATGCCGGACTGCGAAATCCTCGACTGCACGAAGGGCACCCCGCTCGGCGAACCGGTCTGCATCGGCTGCAGGAACCGCTGGCGGCAGTCCGGGATGGCCTTCGAGGACTTCGCCGCCGCCCCGAGGCCGGGCACGTATCACCGCTCCGACGGACAGACGCTCTGCCGGGTCTCGGGATGCCAGCGGCCGCCCAGACTGGTGACGCACGGGCTCTGCACAACCCACGGGAGCCGGTGGCTGACATCGTCCGAGCCGACCGTGGAGGACTTTCTGCGGAACTC
The DNA here is from genome assembly GCF_046267975.1 of Streptomyces flavusporus. Lineage (NCBI taxonomy): Bacteria > Bacillati > Actinomycetota > Actinomycetes > Kitasatosporales > Streptomycetaceae > Streptomyces > Streptomyces flavusporus. The sequence goes on from NZ_CP176503.1 coordinate 1,500,267, forward strand.
CCCGCAGAAAGGGCTGCCCGGGTTCGGCCCCTGCCAGGTTGCTGCCTGCTACAGGCTGCGCGGCTCGGAGCGGACTATCTACTGCGAGGTTCACCGCGGGCGGCTCAACCGTGAACGGCGCCTGGGGACCTTCGAAGGCGACGAGGAGCGGTGGCGCCTGACGACGCCGGCGGTGGCCGTCAACCGCGAGGCCAGCCTGCGCGGGCTGCCCGACCGCCTGGTCGCCGAGCTCCTCTACTGCCTGCAGGTCCGCACCGCCCGGGAGGTGAAGACCCGCGACCACCGGATCCGGCACATCAGCGACCAGCTGCGTCTCCTCCAGGTCCCCAGCCTGGAAACACTCGAAGACGCTGACATGGTCCGCGCGGGGCTGGTCGACGACCTCCGAATGATCATCAGGGGCGCTCAGACCTCCTTGCGCAGGCTGGGGGCGACTCCGGAGACCGAACGCCTCAAGGACATCTGGGACCTGTTCGTCTTCGGCCACCACGGCACCCTCAACTTCAGCCGGATCCATCAGCGGCCCCTCCGCGAGGCGGTCAAGGTCTGGGCCTACGACGAACTCCCTCGGCGACGCGGTCGGAACGTCGCGTCCTCCATGCAGAACATGATCCGCGGCATGGAACAGCTCTCGGAGAGCCTGCGCCTGCAACGAGACGACGAAGGACACCAACTCCGGCTCCTGAGCCGCACGGACATGGTCAGTTTCTGCAACCGGATCGCGTTCCTCGCCGAGACCGGCGTCTTCGGGGCTCACCACCGGGTCAATGTGATCCGCTACGTCCGGAACATCGTGAACCGGATCCGCGTCATGGGCCTCACCGGTCCCGGCCAGGTGCTGGAGGGTCTGCCGACTGATTTCGCCCTGTCCATACAAGACATCCCCGACGAGCCCGAGGACACCGAAGCTGGGCGCGATCTGCCGGACGAGGTGATGCGGGAACTCTGCGACAACCTCGATCTGCTGGAGAAGATCAGCAACCGCGAGTTCCGCGTCGCGACCGAGCTGCTGATCGACACCGGGCGGCGGCCCGACGAGATCAGTACGTTGCCGTTCGAGTGTCTGGAGAAGGATCCGGACGGCACCCTCGTCCTGGTCTACGACAACTCCAAGAACTACCGGCTGGGCCGTCGCCTGCCGATCGCGAAGGCAACTGCCGCTGTGATCACGGAACAGCAGGAACGGGTACGGCAGCGGTTCCCCAACACCCCGGCCAGCAAGCTCAAGCTGCTGCCGAGCCCGATCTCCAATCCCCAGGGGACGAAGCCGATCGGCTCGATCGGCGACGCTCACCGAGCGTGGGTCGACAGCTTGCCCGACATCATGATGCCGGTCGTCGTCGAGGCCGACGGGCAGCTGGTGACGAAGATGCTGCCCTTCGACAAGTCCAAGATCTTCCCTTACGCCTACCGGCACTCCTTCGCCCAGCGGCACGCGGACGCCAACGTCTACCCAGACGTGCTCATGGATTTGATGGACCATCGTGAACTCTCCACAACTCAGGGGTACTACCGGGTCAGCCAGGAGCGACGGCGCGAGGCCGTCGACCGGGTCACCGCCCTGCAGTTCGACCGTCGCGGCAACCGCGTCTGGCGGAAAGCACAGGCGATGCTGGACTCCGAACACGTACGGCGGGCCATCGGAGAAGTCGCCACGGCCTACGGCATCTGCCTGGAACCGCACAACGTCGCAGCCGGCGGCCAGAGTTGCCCGCTCCGCTTCCGCTGCGTCGGCTGCGACCACTTCCGCACTGACGTCTCCTACCTTCCCGACCTGGAGCGCTACCTCTCTGATCTGCTCCGCAGCCGCGAGCGGCTCATGTCGGCGTTCGAGGCCGACGATTGGGCTCGCAGTGAGGCCATACCCTCCGAAGAGGAGATCCGCCGCGTCCGCCGCCTGATCAACCGGGTCAAGGCGGACCTGGACGACCTGTCAGAAGAGGAACGTGCACAGATCGAGGAAGCCGTCGCCGTGGTTCGCCGTGGCCGTGTGGTGATGCTGGGCATGCCTCGCGTCGGCCAGCCACTTCCCGATGTCAGGCCCTGGAGGATGCCATGATCCCGGCCATGCGCGACGGCCGCCAGGCAGACACCGAGCGCCGCCGCCAGCGGGTGGCCACAGCGGTCAGGAACGCCGCGAAGAACGGCACCCCGATCAGCGTCTCGGCCATCGCCCGGCAAGCCGGAGTGGACCGCAGCTTCCTCTACCGTCACCGCGACCTCCTCGAAATCGTCCATGCCGCCGAACTCGAACCGGCAGCCCAGGACCCGGGCGGCGGCTCGCCGGTGAGCCGGGCCTCGCTCCAGGCCGATCTCGCCAATGCCCAGGCCCGCAACACCCGCCTGGCCGCCCGCATTCAGCAGTTGGAGAAGCGACTGTCGCAGGCGCTGGGAGCTCAGGCATGGCAGGAGTCAGGGCTCGGAGCCCCAGCGGACATCGACGAGCTCCAGCGGAAGATCACGAGGCTGGAGCAGCACAACGTTGAACTGACCTCCGCGTTGGAGGAGGCCCGATCTGATCTCGATGCCGCGAGGGAGGCCAACCGGGACCTGACCAGAGCTCTGAACCAACGCGGCTGACGCCGTGGTCACCGAGGTTGATAGGCGGTGGCCAGCACCGAGACGGTGACCCGGTCGGGCAGCAGAACGTCATCGCGAAGGTCTACATGGTCCAAGTGGCGTGCGCTCGGCGTCATCCCCAGCAGATCTAGGGACTCCTGCCTGGTCAGGGACGCAACGTACTCGACCTGCTGGCTATCGGCGGCCTCGAAAAAGGGCCCCAGTGCCTGGCTCAGGCGTTGTTCCTTGGCCGGATCGACCTTGACCATCGCGGGCACCTGGCCACGCAACTCGGCCAGGTGTCGCTGGGTAGGACGGACCACGATCAACCGGCCGCTCGGACGGAGCACCCGGTGGAACTCAGATGGGTTGCGCGGGGCGAACACGTTCAGCACGACATCGGCCACTCCGTCAGCCAGAGGGAAGGGACGGAAGACGTCCCAGCTCGCCGCGGCGGCGCGCTCGTGGGCTCGGGCCGACGAACGCAGAGCACGCACCGAGGTGTCGAGACCTAGACCGCGGGCGCCGGGCAGCTGGTCGAGCACGCCGGCCAGGTAGTAGCCCGTGCCGCAACCGACGTCCATGACCGTGCCCTGGTCGGGCAGGGCATCTTCCACCAGGCGGGCCGCAGCCTGCCGGATGGGTGCATACCTGCCGGTGGGCAGGAACCGGTCCCGTGACCGGGCCATGGCCGCGTCGTCTCCGCTGGTGGCGCGGGCGCCCGTCAAGAGACTGACATAGCCCTGGCGGGCGATGTTGAAGGTGTGACCCGCCGGGCAACGCAGTGCGCCAAGGGCAGGGTGAAGCCGGGCGCGGCACGCCGGGCAACGCAGCATGTCAAGGAACGGTACGAGGGCAGAGGGAAGCGACACGGGCACAAGGCACTCCTGACAACGGTGAAAGGAAGGGACTGTGCCTGCACGCGCGTTCGGAAATTCGTTCAGGAAGAACGAGGCCCAGCGTCCAGCCGCCTCAATATGGGCAGCGCCAGGAAGCGTGGTTCACGCAGCAGGCACACCAAGGAGGGCGACGCCGTCCGGCATCGCCCTCAACGCCTCCTGATCACAGAAAGCAGCAGTGCGGGGTGCTCATGAATGCCACGCCATGATTCTACAAGCCTGCGGGAAGCCGCCCCGCCGCGTCCGATCATCGGGAAGCCTGCATCCAGCTTCCGGAGCACTGGAAGTTCTTGCCTCGAAGTGCACTGCCGACGCGGTCCTTCTGCCAGGCATCAACCATGATCGGCGATCAAGTAGCGCCACAGGTGTTGCACACGATACTGTCGTCTGAACCGGCGCTGAGCTGCACAAAGTGGTCTCCACTCGCTCGCGCCACACGGTTACCCCCAGAGAAGCCGTCTGACGGCCGCGGCACAGTGCTGACTGGCGGCCTGGTCGCCCCGGACGCCAATGCGCTGCAGAATCTCCACCGGTACACGTACGAGCCGGGCGAGATACGGGCGTCCGGCTTCTCGGTCCACCCGCTCCTCTTGCCACTGATCAACGACTTGGCGGACGGCGACGAGCAGTAGCGCCCCTGAGCCGGATCACGACCGAACCCTGGGGCCGCTGACACGATGGTCAGGGAGATGCCGCGAACGTCTCGATCTCACAGCGCTACGCCGCTCCTGCCGATCCTGGCATCACTGGAGATCAACGGCACGCCCAGGCTTTCAGCCAGGGCGGCGTACTGGGCGTCATAGGCGGACAGGTTGCTCGACAAGCCCTTGATGCACTCCCAGAGGATCAACGTCTCATGCCGGTCGATCGCCAGGTCGCGGTACGTCGCCAGGGCCTTGCACAGCTGTTTTTCGTTCAGCTTGGGCTCTCCGCCGTGCCGACCGCGCGCCAGACCCAGCAGTGCGGACATGATCTCGTAATCGATCATGTGAGGTGCGGCGAGGCGGTCCTCCTTCGCGACATGTCCACGTACCCGGTGCCCGATGGAGCCCTCGTCGGTGAGGAAGAAGACGAGCTCCGAGCAGTCAACGACAGTCATCGGCCCGACCTTGCGTCGTCGATTGCGGTCAGCACGTCCGATGGGCTGAGGCTTGCACTGACCTCGGCCTCGGCACGGGCGGCAGCCTCGGCGAGCGTGGGTGTGGCAGCAGCGGATGCGAACGGGACCGTCGAGGACATGACGGCCGCATCCTGGAGGGAGAGGAGGCGTGATGCGGACCAGCGACGAGATCTGTCACCGGGTCCTCTGGGACCCGCGGTTCGACCCGGCCCGTTTCGTGCTGGGGATCAGCCAGCGCGGGGACGCCCCCAAGCGCATCCCGCTGCCCTCCTTCGTGCCCGGAGGCGACATCCCGTGGCACCGGGTGGTGTTCATCGAGGCGGACGGTGAGGTGGTCTGGGACCGGGCCACGGGTGTGGACTGCATCGACACGTCGGACGCCGGCCGGGTGCGGGGTGATGTGCCCACCCCGGAGGGCTGGTACGTAGCGGACCATTACGGTGTGGAAGCGGACCCGAGCTTCGGCGGGAGCGAGCCCACTGGCGTCCTCGACGTATCCCCGACGCCCCGCACGGCGGTGGCCTGGATTCCGCCTGCGGAGCTCTGGCCGCCGATCCAGGACATCCGTCGGGATCACGATCCGCAGATCCACCGCTGGCCGCCCCACATCAATCTGCTCTTCGGCTTCGTGCCGGAGTCCGACTTCGAGCGGGCGGCCCCGCTGCTGGCCGCGGCAGCGGCCGAGACGCCGGTCTTCACGGCCCGGCTGGACGGGGTGCGCACCTTCCGGCACCGGGCGTACTTCACCGTGTGGCTCGACCCGGCGGCGGCCGGCGAGACGCCGTGGGCGGGTCTGTACCGCGCTCTGCAGCAACGGTTCCCACGCTGTCGTCGGCGCGCCAAGGGCTTCACACCGCATCTGTCCCTGGGCCGGACCCGGGACGCGCAGCGGGTCGCCGCCGACTGTGCCGCCCGGCTCGACGTCATGACGGCGACGGTCTGGGAGCTCGTCCTGCTCTCGCGCAGGGGCGACGGGCCGATGCGGCCGCGGGCAATGATCGCTCTCGGCACGGGCGAGGTGCGCTGGCTGCCCGACCCAGGCCCCGGTGCGCCGGGCGCGGAGGACGCGGCCTGGATCTCCGAGATCACCGACAGGTGAGGCAAAGGGCCGCCTGAGTGGCGGCCCCGACCGCGAACGTGCCCCGCCCCTGCGTGCGGCTACGCACCCGGGTCGCGTACCCGAAGAGTTCGGTCAGCGGCACGGCCGTGGTGACGACCGCCGAGCCCTGACACGCCCTCAATCGATCAACACTCCATCAACGTGACAGCGCCAGATCCTGCTGCCGAGGCTCCGACGTTGAGTCCGCTGACCCTGGTCGGCCTGGACGACGACGAAGTCCCAGGTAGCTGACCTGGGACTTCGTCCACAAGTGGATGGCGGCCTCAAGCCCGGATCAGCCGCCGGCCAGCGTCGCCGCAACCGACTGGAACCAGGCGCCGTAGGAGAACGGCTCGGGCGGGCCGACCTCCATGCCGAGCTCGGCGGCGGCCAGGGCGTAGTCCCCCTCGTCCAGGGGGAGCGCGAGCAGCTCGTGGAGTTCGCCCACGAGGCGGGCGACGAGGTGCGGATCGGTGTGCGCGAGGTAGTCGGTGACGGCTGCCTCGTGGTCGTCGAATTCGTCCGGCATGTCCTGAGAGAACCAGCCGCCGAGGAACTGTCCGAGTTCCGGGAAGCGCGCGTGCCACTCCCAGTGGGTCACGGGCGTGGCCGGGGGCGGGACCGCGCCCTCGGTGACGCTGTGTTTGATGTGGTCGGCGAGACAGTGGAGCCACTGCTGGATGTCGTTCTCGGGCAGTCCTACGTCGGGGACGGCGTAGAACTCCCCCAGACGCAGGCGCAGTCGTCCGGGCGGGTGCTCGGCGTACTCGCGCAACTGCCGTTCGGCGACAGCCAGCGCCCATGGGCGGGTGTGCCAGGTGTGCCGCAGGTAAGCGGTCAGCGCCAGGCTCGCTCGCTCCGGTGTGTCGTCGGCCTGCTGTCCGGCGTAGGCGCGGATCACCTGGTCCAGCTCGCCGTAGCGGCGGTCATGATCGAGGGGGCTCAGGGGCACGGGTACTCAGCCTCTACGGGGGTCACAGGTAGATGGGGAACGTGGAGTGCACGACGAATCCGTGGGGACGGGATGCGTCGCGTTTGAGGATCACTCGCGCGGCCCGCACGTCGACGGGCTCCCGCCCCACCAGCATCATCGCCTGGAGGAGTACCTGCCCGACGGGCTCGTGCCGGGAGGGCCAGGACGCCTCAATGGCCAGTCGTGACCTCGTGGATCGCGCCAGCCATCGGTGGATGACCTGTTCGTTTGCAGTGACGACCTGCTGGGTAGCCCACTGAGCCGTTTCGCGGTCGGGATATGTAGCGCTTCGGGTACGCATGACAGTGGGCCCCTCACCTGGCATCAAACGCCCAGAAGACTCCGACCTCTTCGGATGAGACGACGACGAACCCGAAGTCGCCGATGAACTCGGTGAGAGGATTCCAGTCGGTGACCCCGTTCGTGAGGTCCGGTGACGGTGTTTTCCGCGCTTCAGTGACGTTGCTGTAACAGGAGATTCTGTCTCCGTACCGGTCGAGCACAGTTCGGGCGTCAGCGAGCGCCGCCCTGGTCTGTTCCTCCGTTCCGACCGGTCCCCATTCGTACGTCATCTCAACCAACAGGCGAGCGGCTGTCTCGGCCGTCACGGGGTACAGCCGGCTACCCAGCCCCGCCTCGGACAGCGGGACGAAGGGAAAACAGGGTCGGCTCTTGGTCCGCTCCTCGTCGTTGTCCTTGTCCCAGTCCAGGGTGATCCATCCGCGAGGATCGTCGACCTCCCGGTTCATCACCGCCAGCGCGTCCCTTTGCCAGCCGGCAAGGGTCCTCGGGCCGGTCGCCGCGAAGGTGTACACGTCCTCCAGCAGACGCTGGACAGCGTTTTCCCATGGGACCTGGGTCATAGTTCGCATTCTCTTTTCGTACGGATCGGTCACAGCGCCGGCATGGAAGTGACGACAACGAATGGCGGATCAAGGTTGGGATCGCACTTCAGGCGCGTATCGATGTTCTTCACTTCAATGGGCCTGACATTCATTCCCCCCTCCTTGAAACCCGTCATGGGATCGGACGGGTCGTACGGCTGCTTCCTGACGCTGACACCCGCGACGTCGCCGTTGGGTCCTGGGCCAACGATTTTCTTGTACGGATCATTAAGGTCGGGCGGGCCATCCAGCCATGCCTTGATCTCGGCGGAATGAGCGTCGATGTTGTACTGCGTGTACCGTTGCGCGCTCTCCAGATCGGTGAAGCTGGAAGCCCCCCCCGATTTTGGGTTTCCCGTGCACCCAGGTCCCGGTCGGATCATCGCCCTGATCACGCAGGCGCTGGGCCAGTTGCTCCGGGCTCTTTCCTACGTGCCTGTCCAGGGTGTGTCCGTTCTCAAGCCATTCGCTGCTCGCCAGATCAATGCGGTAGACGCCGTTCTTGGTGTCCTCCGGTTCGGTCCAGCGATGCTCGGTCTTGAATTCGTTGAGCGCCCTCATGCCGAAGCCCTCCGCCCGCGCCTCCTGGGCCTCGAACTTCGGGGCGCTCCGGTGCGCCTCGTCCAAGGGGTCCATGAGCGCGTCGAGTTTCGGAACGAGCGCGTCGACCCGTCGGTTGTACTCGGTGACGATCGCATTCAGCTTGGCGGTGTCCATGTTCAGGACGATGCCCTGGCCCAGCTGGCTCGCGCCCTTGGCGACACCTTTGACCACGCCTTTGACCAGGCCCTTGACGTCGTCCATGCCGACACCGTCTTTGAGGTTGACCTCGACCTTTGGAATCGCGTCGCGTACGGCCTCGATGTAGACGTCCCATACCTCGCGATTGAGATAGACGGCCGCCTCGGCGAATTCGTAGAGGAGATCGCTGATTTTCTGAGCCGTATCGAACAGCACGGTCATCACGGGGTGGTTGGCGGTCTGCGAGGAGGAGCTATCGTGCTTCCACTTGTACCCCTCGCGGTTCTGGCCCCACGACGTCGTGCCCCACAGCGAACTGCAGAAATGGCGCATCGCGTCGTACCACTCGCTGTGGGCTTGCTGCGTGATGCTGCTGACGTTCCCGGTCAGCCCGCTCTCCACCATGGAGAGCGAGGTGGTCGTCGCCATCCACGCCTTGGACAGCGAGTTCAGGTAATGCTGCTGTGGAAACGGATAGACGTCGGCGACCTTGCCCATCCGGAAGGCGTGCTTCACCACCGGCCTCAGCACGTCCCGGACCGGCTCGGGCACCCACTCGAGAAGCCTGCGGATGAAGTCGTCGCCGCCGTCGTCGTCTCCCCACTTCAGGTTCGGCACGGAGCCGTAGGCGGGCGGCTTGTCGATGACCTTCGGCAACGGCTGGATGACCGGCTTGGCCTTCCCCGCGGGGTCGTTGGCCGCCTCCGCCTTCGCATAGGCTTGGCCGTCGAGGTGAAGCCGACTGCCGCACCCCCGATGCTGACGACGCTTTTGGCCCATACCTCGAGGAAGCGATTGCCCACCTTGACATACGACGTCGCGAACGCCTGGGGCGAGGTGCCGTAGCCGCCGGCGTCCGGGTACTTGTGCAGATCGTCGAGCAGGCTCTTGGCGCCTCTGTCCATCACCGTCTGCTGGCTCGCCACACCGCCGGAGACACGGTGGAGGTCGGCCGGCTTGACGTCGATGGTGCCGTTCTGGCCCGGCGGTGGCGTCCCCATCAGCCGGCCCCCAGCCTCGCAGCACGGCCTGGTGCGCTGCCGCATAGTTGATGTGGCTCGTGGTCGCACACTCGTGCAGCCACTTCTGGCACCCGCATCTCGTCCGTGCCGCGCGGCCGGGGTCCGGGATTCGACCAGGTGGATACCGATGTCCGAAGTGCGGACCGGGGGCGGCCCCGCCCGCAAACAGGAGGGGCCGCCGTCGGCACTACCGCGCCGACACCGTCACCGGCGCCGGTGCGTACCCCGTCGGCCGGGCCGCGAACGTGCCCCGGCCCTGGGTGCGGCTGCGCAACCGGGTCGCGTACCCGAAGAGTTCGGCCAGCGGCACGGTCGCGGTGACGACCGCCGAGCCCGACCGGGTGACCGAGCCGGAGACCCGGCCGCGCCGGGCGGCGAGGTCGCCGAGGACGCTGCCCACGGCGTCCTCGGGCACCGTGACCGTGACCTCGACGACCGGTTCCAGCAGGGCCATCGTGCTCGCCCGCAGGGCGCCCTGCAGCGCGAACCGGCCTGCCGTCCGGAACGCCATCTCGGACGAGTCCTTCACATGGGTCGCCCCGTCGGTGAGGGTGACGCGCAGCCCGGTCACCGGGTGCCCGTCGAGCGGCCCCTCGGCCAGGGCGTCCCGGCAGCCGGCCTCGACCGCCCGGACGTACTCCTGCGGCACCCGGCCGCCGACGACCGTCGAACGGAACTCGAAGCCCGCCTCCAGCGGCTCGACCTCCAGGACGACCTGTGCGAACTGGCCCGCTCCGCCATCCTGTTTGACATGCCGATGGACGTACCCGGACGTACCGCGCACGACTGTCTCCCGGTAGGTCACCCTCGGCCGGCCGACCTGCACGTCCAGCCCGTGGGCACGCCGGAGCTTCTCCACGGCGACCTCCAGGTGCAGTTCGCCCATGCCCGAGAGGACCGTCTGCCCGGTCTCGGGGTCGGTCCGCACGACCAGCGACGGATCCTCCTCGGCCAGCCGGGCCAGCGCCGTGGCCAGCCGGTCGGTGTCGGTGGATCGTGCGGCCTCGACCGCCACGGTGACGACCGGATCGGCGACACTCGGCGGTTCGAGGACGAGCGGCGCGTGCGGCGCGCACAGGGTCGAGCCGGCGCGGGCGGACTTCAGTCCGACCACGGCGACGATGTCCCCGGCGACCGCCCGCTCCACCTGGGCGTGCCGGTCGGCCTGCACACGCAGGATCCGGCCGATCCGCTCACTGCGCCGCGCGCCCGCGTCCCACACGGTGTCTCCCTTCTCGATCGTCCCCGAGTACAGCCGCAGGTAGGTCAGCCGTCCCGTCGCTGTGGCGCTCACCTTGAACGCCAGTGCCGCGAGCGGTGCGTCCGGGTCGGCAGCCCGCTCCTGTTCCACCCCGTCGAGCGTGCCGCGCACCGGCGGTACGTCCAGCGGTGACGGCAGGTACGACACGACCGCGTCGAGCAGCGGCTCGATCCCGCGGTTGCGGTACGCCGAACCGCACAGCACGACCACGCCGTCGCCGGTCCGGGTCAGGTCGCGCAGGGCGGAGGCAAGAGTCGCTGCCGTGAGCGTCTCCTGGTCGCAGAACTCCTCCAGCGCGGCAGGGTGCAGCTCGGCGACAGCTTCCTCCAACAGCCGACGCCGCCGCAGCGCCTCGTCCCTCAGCTCCTGCGGAACCGGCTCCTCTACGACCGCCTCGGCGCCGTCGGTCCACACCAGCGCCCACATCCGTACCAGGTCCACCACGCCGGTGAAGCCGTCTTCCGCGCCGATGGGCAACTGCACGACCAGCGGCGCCGCATGGAGCCGCTCGCGAATCGAGGCGACGGCCGTATCGAGGTCGGCGCCCGCGCGGTCCAGCTTGTTGACGAAGGCGATCCTCGGCACGCCGTGCCGGTCCGCCTGCCGCCACACGGACTCGCTCTGCGGCTCGACCCCGGCGACGGCGTCGAACACCGCGACCGCCCCGTCGAGCACCCGCAGCGAACGCTCCACCTCGTCGGCGAAGTCCACATGCCCGGGTGTGTCGATCAGGTTGATCCGGTGCCCGTCCCAGTCGCAGCTGACGGCGGCGGCGAAGATGGTGATGCCGCGGTCACGCTCCTGGGGGTCGAAGTCGGTGACGGTCGTGCCGTCGTGGACCTCGCCGCGCCGGTGGGTGGTGCCGGTGGCGTAGAGGATCCGTTCCGTGACAGTGGTCTTGCCGGCGTCGACGTGGGCGAGGATGCCGAGGTTGCGGACGGTGGTCGGTCGAAGATTCAGTGCGGTACGCACGGCCCATGGCCTTTCGGGATGATTCGGTGAAGGGCAGCGCGATTCCCGGACGGAACGGGCAGGCAAGCGCCAGGCGTTGGTGTTGCGCGTGGCTCAGTCGTTCGTCACGGGTGTCCGGTACCGGCCGCGCAGCGGGCACCGGGCGGCCGGAGACACGAGGATCACCTCGTAGCGGGAGCGGGGAACGACGACGGCGATGCGGTCACGCACGGCCCGGCTCCCCTCGCTCGACTCGCTGTTCGGAACGTGGTGAGTGTAGGGAACCGGGTGGGCGCGGAGCACCGGATTTTTTCGACGTCTACGTCTTCGAGGTTTACGTCTTCGTAGGTCTACGTCCGGACCGCGTCCGGCGTGTAGAAGCGCGCCCGGACCCGCCGCAGCCACGCCTCCGCGGCCGTCTCGTCGGGCTGTTCGGGCAGTACGCTGCGGGACTCGGCGAAGGCCGCCTCGAAACGGTGCAGCAGCGGCAGCGCGGCCGCGGGGTCGGCGGCGACCTGTTCACCGAAACGGTGGTAGCTCTCGGGGTCCTCGACCCGGATGGTCAACTGCCCGGTGGTGTAGAGCTCGTAGCCCTGCTGGCACAGTCGCTTGAGGTGGCGGGCGTGCTTCGCGGTGCGCTTGCGGGTGTCCGCGGAGAACGAACCGTCGCCGCGGCTCCGGAGCTTCCTGAACTGCTGTGTGGCGTACCCGAGATAGGCATCGCGGACCCGCCGGGCGCTCAGGAAGGACGCCCGGATGCCGATGAGCTCGTCGCCGAGCTCCGTCCGCACCTCGTACAACTCCTCCGGCAGCCAGACGAGTTCCATGACGGTCGGATTGCCGCCGAGGGCGAGCCGGCACCACTTCGCCGCCTCGTGCAGGGTGCGGTCGGGGGCCGTGGTGACGTGGGACTCCTTCGGGCCGTGCAGGCCGTGCAGGGCGTCGGTGGGGGCGGCGAACAGGCCGAGCCGGTCCACGTCGGAGCCCTCGTGGGCCAGTCCGTAGGCGGTCGAGCCGACGACGCCGGACAGCAGGATGTTCGTCACGGTCACAGGTCCCCCCGGATTCATCGCGCGCCCCGGTGGCACGGGTGGCGGCGGACCGCCATGATGCCGCGCTCCCCCGGCGGCCGGCCTGCCATTTTCGGGCGACCGCCCAGTCACCCTCGGGTTCGTCGACCGTTCACAGCTGCATCACACCGAGGTCTTCAGCCGCGCCCGGCGCCGAACTAGCGTCCTGGGATCGCCCCTACCCCAACGAGTGAGGTTTCGATGTCCGCAAGACATTTCCTCGCCGGCCTGGCCCTGGTGCCGGTGCTCGCCCTCCCGACGGCCGCTCATGCGACGACGGCGAGTGACCCCGGCGTCCTGCCCCGGAAGTCGCACTTCGACCTGCAGGCCCACCGCGGCGGCCTCGGCATGACGACCGAGAGCACCCTGGAAGGGTTCGGCAAGGCGCTGCGGCTGGGTGTCACCACGCTGGAACTGGACACCCAGGTCACCAAGGACCGGAAGGTCGTCGTCACCCACGACCGGCAGGTCAGCGCCCAGAAGTGCCGGGACACGGCACCGGTCGTGCCGGGCGACCCGATGTACCCGTACGTCGGCAAGTACATCAAGGACCTGACGCTGGCGCAGATCCGCACCATGGACTGCGGTTACCAGCAACTGCCCGGCTACCCCGAGCAGGAGCAGATCAAGGGCGCCCGCATGGTCGAGCTCCGGGACGTCCTGGACCTCGTCAAGAGCTACAAGGCCAGGCAGGTCACCCTGAACATCGAGACGAAGGTCGAAGCGGGAGCGCCCGAGCAGACCGCGCCGCGGGAGCTGTTCGTGCGCCGCGTGTACGAGGAGATCCGCGCCTCGGGCCTCGAGCGCCAGGTCACCATCCAGTCCTTCGACTGGGGCGCGCTGAAGGAGATGCACAGGCTCGCGCCGAGGTGGCCCCTGGTGGCGCTGACGAACTACGACTTCCTCCAGGTCGGCAAGCCCGGTGCCTCCCCCTGGCTCGGCGGGATCGACGCCGACGACTACGACGGCGACTTCGTCAGGGCGGCCGCGGCCGTCCCCGGCGTCAAGGCGCTCTCCCCCAACTACGGCTTCCCGCAGAACGGCAAGATCGGCGACCCCGGTTTCCGCTTCTACCCCGACCGCACGATGATCACCGAGGCCCACGCGCGGGGCCTGGAGGTCGTCCCGTGGACCTGCGACGACCCGGCCACGGTGGAGGCGCTCATGGACATGGGTGTCGACGGCATCATCACGAACTATCCGGACCGTGTCCGGCAGATCATGGCCGACCGCGGGATGCGGCTGCCGAAGGCGTACTTCCCGCGCCACTGACACACACGGCGAGGGCACGCGGACACTGCACACGACTCGTGCGGGCCGAGCGAAGGCTCCGCCCGCACAAGTCGTCCTGGGCGGGTGGGCCGGGACCCGCCCAGTGGCTGGTGCCCGATCGACGCGGCAGTGCGCCTCGCCTCGGACAGCACGGCGTAGGTGTGCCGACGCCCCGTGCCGCGCCGCGGGAGATGCGACGCTTGCCGCGTGCCGGAGTCGGGCGACAGAGTCCCCCAGGTCAGCCGCGCGAGGTCGTTTCCCTGACCCAGGGCAGCGCGAACCGCTCCAACAACACCAAAGCGAAGTAGAGCAGGATGCTCATCAACCCGATCAGGATGATCGCGGCCCAGGCGGTGGCGGTGTCGCCGACCCCACCGGCCTGCACGATCAGATAGCCCAGCCCGGTCTCACCGGCCTGGAACTCGCCGATGACCGCGCCGATCGCGGCGAGCGGCATGGCCACCTTCAGCCCGACGAAGATCTGCGGCAGCGCGGCGGGCAACCGTACCTTCCGGAACGCCTGCCAGCGTGAGGCGTCCAGCGAGCGCGCCAACTCGGCCAGGTCCGCCGGGGTCGACGTCAGGCCGGCCGCGGTGGACAGCACGATCGGGAAGAAGCAGAGCAGGAAGACCATGGTCAGGACCGGCTTCTGCCCCCAGCCGAGCGCCCCCACCAACAGCGGCCCGAGCGCGATCTTCGGAACCGCGTTGACGGCGACCAGCAGCGGCGTGAACATTCGCTCCAGTACCCGCGAGCCCGCCAGTGACAGTCCGATCAGAACTCCGCAGGCGCTGGAGAGAACGAACCCGACAACCGTCTCCACCGTGGTGTCGCCGGTGTGTTCCAGGAACTGGGCCGGGGCTGCGGTGAACGCCGAGAGCACGGCACCGGGCGGAGGGAGCACTGCCGGGTGGATCACCGCCAGCACCGACGTGAGAAGCCACCACACGCCGAGGGCGACCAGCAGCCCGGCCAAGGGCAGCAGCACTACGCCGATGCCCGTCCTGCGCTGTGGTCCGACTCGCGGCACGGGCACCGGCTCCGGGGCCGCCGCCGGGGCCTGCTGCGGCTTCGGGAGTTCGGTCATCCCATCCTTCTCCCAGCGCGGCGTGATCAGGCTTGCGGTACCAGGTCGAAGTCGATGATCTGCTCAGGGGTCATTCCTTGCGGCAGCGCACCCGCGTCCTGCAGGATCGCGATGCTCTTCGCGACCCGCCCGGAGTCCAGCGTCCCGATCGCCGTGCCGGAACCGCCTGGCGTGACGTACGCGGCCATCAACTCCAACTCGGCGGCCGCGGCGGCCGGATTCGTGGCGTCCACGTTCCGCTTCAGGATCTCGGCGGCCTCCTTGGAGTTGGCGAGGCTGTACTCCAAGCCCTTGAGCAGCGCGGTGGTGAACCGCTTCACCATCTCCGGATCCTGCTCGGCGATCTTCTTCGACGTGATCAGCACGTTCCCGTAGAGATCGGGTATCACGTCGCTGTACGGCAGCAGGACGGCCTTCTTCTTGGTCACCGCCTCGATGGTCGGCTTGCCCACCACGAACTGGCCGATGCCGTCCACCGAGCCGCTGGCGAGCGTGCCCATCAGGGTTTGCGCATCGCCGTTGACCCAGGTCACCTTGTCGGCGTCCACTCCGGCCAGTCGGGCGTACGTCGGGAAGAGGTTGCGCACGACAGAGCCGGGCGTGTCGGCGAGCCGTTTGCCCTCGATGTCCTTCGGTGTGGCGATGCCGCTGCCCTCGGTGGTGGCGATGGCGGCCATGGTGCGCTGCTGGATGGCGGCCACCGCGACGAAGTCCTTCGCCCGGCCGCTGCCCATGTGCAGCAGACCTCCCGTCAGGTCGATCGGGCCGAACTGCGCCTGGCCACCCACGACGGCCGGAATCACGCCGCCGGTGCCCTGGCCCGGCTTGATCTCCACGTCGAAGCCGGCCTCTTCGAAGAACCCCTTGTCCTTCGCGACCCAGGCGTACGCGTCCCGGCCGAAGTTGCCGAACGAAGTCAGGTAGGTCACCTTCTCCAGTGCCTTGTCGTCCGCACCGGCACCTGCGTCGGAGTCCGAGCCGCCACATCCCGACACCAGCGCCAGCGCTGTGGCCAGGGCCACCGCGGCGACCGTACGGGCGAACCTGTTCATGCGCACAGTGTTGTCCTTTCCGACCGCAGGCTGCGCCGGCGGAGGGGCGTCGAGACAGACGAGACAGAACGGCGGAACGGACCCGCCGAGGGCATGACACTTGGTGCGGGCAACAGCGTACGAGGGCCAGGCAGTTGTGGGCCAGGTCTGGGGCGTTCACCGACAGGACGACAGGTACCGCTGAGCGGCCTGCTCCGGGTAACCTGACCGGGCGTTGCGAACCGGCCGGCATGGCGACCGCCAGTGGATGGGGAGACCGCCGGATGATCAGACTCACCGGTGTGTCCCGGAGCTTCACCAGCCGGTCCGGTTCGACGGTGGCGCTCCAGGACATCGGCCTTCACATCGCGGAGGGTGAGTTCGTCGCGGTGGTGGGCCGGTCCGGGTGCGGCAAGTCCACTCTGCTCCGGCTGATCGCCGGGCTGCTGCCGGTCACCGAGGGCGAGATCACCGTCGGCGGCGAGCGAGTCACCGGAGCCCGGCGGGATGTCGCCATGCTGTTCCAGCAGCCGGCCCTGCTGCCCTGGCGGTCCGTCCTCGACAACATCCTGCTGCCCGTGGAGATCTTCGGCTGGAGCAAGGCCGAGCACCGCGACCGGGCGTACCGGCTGCTGGAGACGGCCGGACTGAGCGGCTTCGAAAAGCACCGGCCGCACGAGCTCTCCGGCGGTATGCAGCAACGAGTCGCACTGTGCCGGTCGCTGATGGGCGAGCCCCGGGTGCTGCTCATGGACGAGCCGTTCTCCGCACTCGACGCGCTGACCCGCGCGGACCTCGCGGTGGAGCTGCAGCGCATCCACATAGAGAACTCGGCCACAGTCGTCTTTGTCACCCACTCGATAGACGAGGCCGTGCTGCTCGCCGACCGGGTGGTGGTGCTCAGCCCGCGCCCGGGCCGGATCCGCAAGATCGTCGACATCGCCATTCCCCGGCCGAGGATGCTGGGCCGAACTGCGCACCTCGGCGAAGTGGCCCGGTGCAGTGCCGATCTGCACGAGCTGCTGATGGAACGGGACGTGTTCACGTCGGCCGAAACGGAGGGGCGATGACCCTGCGGATCTGCGTCTTCACCGAGCCGCACCGCGGCGCCGACTACGAGGATCAGCTGCGCTTTGCGCGACTCGTCGAAGCCGGCGGGTTCGAGGGCTTCTTCCGGGCCGATCACTACCAGGCGATGGGCGCCGATCCCGGGCTGCCCGGCCCCACCGACGCGTGGCTTACGCTGGGCGCGCTCGCCCGGGAGACCTCCCGGATCCGGCTGGGCACCCTGGTCACCTCGGCCACCTTCCGGCTGCCGGGCCCACTGGCGGTGATGGTGGCGCAGGTCGACCGGATGAGCGGGGGGCGGATCGAGCTGGGCATCGGCGCCGGATGGTACGAACGGGAACACACCTCGTACGGCATCCCGTTCCCGGCCGCCCCGGAGCGCTTCGACCGGCTGGAGGAACAGCTGGCGGTGATCACCGGGTTGTGGCGGACACCGGTCGGCGAGAGCTTCAGCTACCGCGGCGACCACTACCAGCTGGTCGACGCGCCCGCCCTGCCGAAGCCCGTGCAGGTGCCGGCGCCGCCGATCATCGTCGGGGGCCGCGGCCCCAAGCGCACCCCGGAGCTGGCCGCTCGGTATGCCGATGAGTTCAACATGCCCTTCAAGTCGGTGGCAGAGACTGCCCGGGCGTACCAACGGGTTGCCGAGGCATGCGACCGGACCGGCCGGGCCGTCGCCGGTCAGGCACCGCTGGTGCTCTCGGCCGGTGTCGTGGTCGCAATCGGCCGTACCGACGCGGAGGCTCAACGGCGGGCCGCCCCGCTGCACGTCAAGAGCGCGCTGCCGCCGGAGGATCCGGTGGTCGGCTCCCCGGCCCAGCTGGTGGAGCGGCTCGGCGAGTTCTCCACGATCGGCGCAAGCCGTATCCATCTCCGGCTGATCGACTTCACCGACCTCGACCACCTGGAACTCATCGCCGGTGAGGTGCTCCCGCAGCTGTAGCACGTGAAAACCGAGGCGCCTTGTTCCAGAAGGTGACTGCCCGACCGCTGGCACCGTAATTCCAGCACGGCCATGCGCAATTCCGACGTGGCCGACTCCTTCATCCCCCACGCCACCGTGGTCTTCAGGCTCCTGACGGTCGCCGTGCTCGCCTTCGTCGTCCGCGTCGTGCCAGTTCTGCACCGCCCGGTTCGACTGGATTCGTCCTTCGCCGAAGCGCCGCCCACTGCTAGCGTCGCGGCCAACCGGGAGACGGGGGCAGGAGATGGCGGCAGCCGAGGTGATCGATCTGGTGGCGATGGGCGAGGACTTCGTCCGCGATCCGTATCCGGTTTACGCGGCGCTGCGCGAGCGCGGACCCGTGCACAAGGTGCGGATTCCGGAGGGTGCGGAGGCCTGGCTTGTCGTCGGGTACGAGGCCGGGCGGTCCGCGCTCGTGGATCCGCGATTATCCAAACAGTGGAAGAACGCCTCGCCCTCCTTTCCGATCCCCAGTCCATCTGCGGGACCGCACATGCTCAACTCGGACCCGCCGGACCATGAGCGGCTGCGCAAACTGGTCGTGCGCGAGTTCACTCCGCGCCGGATCGAGCAGCTCGCGCCGCGCGTGCAGCAGATCACCGACGAGTTGCTCGACGCGATGGTGGCGCTTCCAGAAGGGCGGGCCGATCTGGTCGAGGCACTCTCGTTCCCGCTGCCGATCTCGGTGATCTGCGAGCTGCTCGGCGTGCCGATGCTGGACCGGGCCGCGTTCCGCGCCTGGACCGGAACGATCCTCACCGACCCCGACCCGGGGGCACGGCTGGCGGCCACGCGTGAGGTGGCCACGTATCTCGCCGAGTTGCTGGAGCGCAAGCGCCGGGCCCCGGGCCAGGACCTGATGAGCGCCCTGATCCGCACCACCGACGAGGACGGCGACCGGCTGTCCGCGGACGAACTGCGCGGTACCGCCTGGCTGCTGCTGGTCGCCGGGCATGAGACCACGGTCAATCTGATCTCCAACGGTGTGCTGGCCCTGCTGACCCATCCCGATCAAATCGCCGCACTACGCGAGGACATGACACTCATGAACAACGCGGTGGAGGAGATGCTGCGCTACGACGGGCCGGTGGAGACGCCGACGTTCAGGTTCACCACCGAGCCGGTCGAGATCGGCAGTACGGTCATACCCGGCGGCGGTGAGCTGGTCCTCGTGGCCCTGGCGGACGCAAACCACGACCCGGCACGCTTCCCCGACCCCGGCCGCTTCGACATCCGGCGACCCGCGGGCGGTCATGTCGCCTTCGGCCACGGCATCCACTACTGCCTCGGCGCACCGCTCGCGCGCATGGAGGCTCGAATCGCGATCCGCGCCCTGCTGGAGCGCTGCCCCGACCTCGCCCTCGACGCCCATCCGGCCGCCCTGTCCTGGCGCCACGGCATGCTCATCCGCGGCCCGATTCAGTTGCCGGTCCGATGGACGTCCCAGCCTTCCCGGACACCGTTCCTGAAGACTGAGCAGGAGTGATCCCATTCAGCCGCACGCCCCGAACGGTCTTGGGCGCACTGGTCCCCGGCGTACTCGACCCCGGGGCGGCGACACGCATCGCGTGCGTGGTCCGATCCCGGGAGGCCAGTTCCCTGCGCGACCCGGCCAGGTGGGTACGGCCAGAGGCGACGGGGAGGCCCCGGACCATCTCTCTGGTGGAGCGGGGGCCCCGCACGCTGGCGCCGTACCCGGCGTCCCAGATCGCACGATCACGTTAACCCGGTCGGCCCAGGAAGCTGCAAGCCTGCGAGCCGACCATCACACGATCGAGCTAACTCGACCTCGTGCACACTCCGGACCGGCCTGGCTCGGCTCGGTCCGCCGATCGCGCCCACCCCGCACCGCCGTACCGGAGAGTGCCGACCAGCCGGTCGCCGATCCAGACCTGGTGGCCCAGGTTTCGGATCTCAGGGCTGACCCTGATGTCCCGGGATCCGGGCCCGTTTACGGTTGTTCTCACCGGCACCGCTCCGGGAGACGGCAGGGAAACACGGGGGACTCACGGGGGAGTACGGGGGAACTGCCGTCCCCGGAGCGGAGCGCCGGCCCGAGCCTGGCAAGGGGTCAGGCTCGCAGATACGTCAACACGGCCATCACCCGGCGATGGTCCATGAGGTCGGCTTCGAGCTGCAGCTTGGTGAAGATGTTCCGTACGTGCGTCTCCACCGTCTTGCCACCGATGACCAGTCGCTGTGCGATGGCCTCATTGGACCGTCCCTCGGCCATCAGGGCCAGCACCTCGCGCTCCCTCGCGGTGAGTTCGTCGAGCGGGTCCGCCGGCCGGGGGGCGTCCATCAGCCGGGCGACGACCTCCGGCTCCACGACGGTCCCGCCGGCGGCGACCCGCTTCAGCGCGTCGGCGAGTTCGTCGGCGTCGGCGACACGTTCCTTGAGGAGGTAGCCGAATCCGTGCTGGTTCTGCAGGAGCGCCTGGACGGTGCCGGCGGTCTCGACGTACTGGGACAGCAGCAGCACTCCGGTGCCGGGGTGGCGCTCGCGGATGGCGGCGGCAGCCCGGATGCCCTCGTCGGTGTGTGTCGGGGGCATACGGATGTCCAGCAGGACCACGTCCGGCCGGTGCCGGTCGACGAGGTCGAGCAGGGGGTCGGTGTCCCCGCAGTGCGCGGGCACCTCGAAGCCCTCGTCGGTGAGAAGACGTACGATCCCCTCCCGCAGAATCGCCGAATCCTCGGCCACGATCACACGCACGGCAGCTCCGCCCTGATCCTCGTCCCGCCGCCCGCGGGGCTGTGAATGTGCAGTACGCCGTCGACGGCGGCGAGCCGGTCCGCGAGGCCGAGCAGACCGCTGCCCCGCCCCGTGTCGGCGCCGCCGACGCCGTCGTCGACCGTCTCGATGACCAGCTTGCCGTCGTGGTGCCGGGCGGAGACACTCACGGCCTTCGCCCGTGCGTGCTTGGCGGCGTTGGACAACGCCTCGCAGACGGTGAAGTAGGCGGTGGACTCGACGACCGGATCGTACCGTCGGGGTTCGGCGGCCACGACGACGGTCAGTTGGGCCTGCTCCGCCAGCGCCTTCAGCGCCGGACCGAGTCCCTCACGGGTGAGGACGGCCGGATGGATGCCGTGCGCGATGCCCCGCAGCTCCTCGAGCGCCAGCTTCAGACTGCTCTCGACCTCGGCGACCGAACGGCGCAGCGACTCGTCCGGATGGTCCGCGAGCCCCCTGTCCAGGCGGCGCAGCGCCATCAGCGCGAAGACGATCCGGGCCTGGGCGCCGTCGTGGAGGTCCCGCTCCAGCCGCTTGCGTTCGGTGTCGGCGGCCCGGACGATGCGCGAGGTCACTTCCTTGGCCTGGTTGCGCAGCCAGACGTTCTCCAGCGCCAGCCGCAGTGCCGCGGACACGGCCTCCAGCAGCTGCGGGTCCTCGGCGAGCGCGGGGTCGTGCCGCAGTAGTGCCAGCGCGGCGCCGCGCGAGGAGTCCACGTGGGTGCGCCCCGCGCCCTCCGGCCGCACGGGCCGGCCTTCGCCGTCGAGATACGCGCCGCGCTCCTCGTTCCACAGGCCCAGCCTCAGCCCGGGGTCGCCGAGCACCCGGGCGAGCGCCTCGCGCAGCCGCACCGGATCCGGGTCGGCGCCGACCTCTATGACCAGGCCGCTCACCTCGGCGCGCTGCAGCTGCATCCGCAGCAGACCGGCGAGGAAGGCCAGCGGCACGGCGGCCTGTGCGAGGTCGGAGGCCAGGTAGACAGCACTCTCCCCGGAGTCGCCGATCCCGGGGACCACGCGCAGCACCACGTGCGAGAGCAGGAAGGCGGTCGCGATGACGACGGCGATCCAGGCCGGCAGCAGCGCCCGCCGTCGCGCCACCGAGGCATGCCGCCAGCGCCTGACGAGCATCACCACCGCGGCCACGGTCAGGACCCAGCCCACCGCCCGATAGGCACCGTCGACGTAGTCGAAGAGTCCCGTGGTGCCGGGCACCAGCAGCAGATTCGGGCCGCAGCCGTGGCAGTCCAGATAGGTGGCGTCCGAGGAGACGGCCGGGTCGAACATCATTGCCCTCAGCAGCCCGCCCACGGCGACGAGCCCGTACGCGAAGAAGACCATGCGTCGCGTCAGCGCGGTGGTGAGGCGCCCGTCGGGGAACGAGAGCAACAGATGCGCCAGGACGGCCATGTTGAGCGCCTCCCACCAGGCGCCCAGGGCAAACAGGGCGGGCACGTCGGTCCCCTGGAGATTGCCCAGGAACCAGGTGACGCCCTCGGCGACCAACAGCGCGCCCGTGCGGTTCGCGGGCCTGCGCCACCAGGCGATCAGGCCCGCGCCCGCATACGTCCAGCCGACGGCCAGATCCCGTGTCACGTCCCCGGCGGAACCACCCGCCCTCGCATAGGCCCAACCGCCGATCGCTCCGGATAAAACGGCTGTCGCCGCTGCCCCGCCCAGCCGGAGCCCCAGGGTGTGCTTTCTCTCCCTCTTCACGGGCCACACCGTAGGCCATCGAGGTGATGCACGAGCCCGTCGGCACCAGGCAGGGGCAGGGGGTGAATGCTGCCGTGACACGACTATGGCTCGGGCTGTTGGTCACGCCACAGCCCGGACAAGCAAGAGACCCCTGGTGAACAGGGGTCTCAACTGGTGTCCGAGGGGGGACTTGAACCCCCACGCCCGATAAAGGGCACTAGCACCTCAAGCTAGCGCGTCTGCCATTCCGCCACCCGGACCAGGTGTCTGCCGCCTTGCCGGGGGTGTTCCCCGGGGCGACACGGACAACAATACCAAGGTTTCGGAGTGCCCTTCACCTGCGTTTCCGTCCCCTGAGGCGGGTGCGTCACCCCGACCGGCCTGGTCACGACGAGTGGTCGGGGTGTCACTCTTCGGTGCAAGTTCGGCAGGCGCGACGGATGATCACGGCATGAGGTGGCAGTCCGGGAAGTTGCCGGGCAGCCTCTCCCCCGCCGGTCCCTGCGTCACCGCACGCACGAGCAGTTCGCCGCCGACAAACGCGCCGCGCCAGGACGCGCCGAAGCCGCCGAACAGCTCGTCGCGGTCGCCACGGGAGCGGGGCTTGCCGTGACCCACCTTGAAGGCGCGGATCTGCGGGGCGAGCCGGTCGAATGTCGCCCGGTCGTCCGTGGACAGCGTGGCGACCAGCGCGCCGTTGGACGCGTTCATCGCGGCCAGCAGCTCCGCCTCCGTGTCGACCAGGACGATGGTGTCGACCGGGCCGAAGGGTTCCGCGTGGTGCAGCGGGGAGGACGGCGGCGGATTCAGGATCGTGACCGGCTGGACGTACGCCGACGTGTCCTGGCCGGGCAGGAAGCTCGCGTCGCTCAGCCGGCCACGATGCAGCGGGACGGCGCCGCGGTCGATGGCCTCGGCCACCTGGTCGTGCAGCTCCTTGGCCTTGGCCGCGTTGATCACCGGCCCGAAGTCCAACGCCGGGTAGGGGTCGTCGCGCTGCTCGACCGCGAGCGGATGGCCGACCCTGAGCGTGCGGACCGCCGGGAGGTACGCCGCCAGGAACTCGTCGAACAGCGCACGCTGGACGACGAAGCGCGGGTAGGCCGTGCAGCGCTGTTTGCCGTAGTCGAAGAGCTTGGGCACGACCGCCGTGAGCGTGTCCCAGTCCGTGAAGTTCCAGAGGCCCCAGGTGTTGAGTCCTTCCTGTTCGAGGATGTGCCGCTTGCCGAGGTCGGCGACGGCCGTGGCCACCGCGGCGCCGGTGTCCCGGCCGCCGACGAAGGAGACACAGCCGATCTCGGGCGCCCGCACCAGCGCCTGGGACAACTCGCCTCCGCTGCCGCTGACGAGGGTGACGGGAAGTCCCTCGCGGGCGGCGAGCGCGCAGGCCAGGGTCAGACAGGCGACACCGCCGTCGGTCGGGGTCTTGGCGATGACCGCGTTGCCTGCCAGTGCCTGTACCAGCAATGCGTGAACGAGCACGCTCATCGGGTAGTTCCAGCTCGCGATGTTGGACACCGGTCCGTCCAGCGGGGCCCGGCCGGCGACCATCGGCTCGATGCCGTCGACGTACCAGCGCACCCCGTCGATCGCCCGGTCGACGTCCGCCTGGGCGAGCCGCCAGGGTTTGCCGATCTCCCAGACCAGCAGCAGCGCGAGCAGTTCGCGGTGCTCGGTGAGGGCGTCCAGGGTGGCCGCGACGCGGGCCCGGCGTTCGTCGAGGGGGATGTGCCGCCAGGCGCGGTGCTGGTCGAGTGAGGCACGTACGGCCTGGTGGGCGGTGGTGCCGTCGAGTCGCGGCGGGCCCGCGATGGGGGTGCCGTCGACGGGTGTGGTGGCGGGCAGGGCCCGGCCGTCGGCCTGCCAAGCGGCGTTCCAGAGGTTGAGGACGCGGTCGTCGCGGAAGGCCTCGGGGGCGACGGCGAGGCAGCGCTGCCAGGCGTCGGCCCAGGAGGTGTCCGACTTGAGGGTGAGGGTGGGTGCCATTGGTGAGCTCCGCTCTCGGTGCACAGTCGAGAGAAAGAGGGCCCGTAAGGGCCTTCCTTGGAAGGATGGTGGTGGGAGACGGGCGGGCGGGAGATGCATGGCTGGTCCCGTGCACGGCTCGCACTGCCGTGCGGGGACGTCGTACGGGGGAAGCTAGTGACGCGCCGGGATGCGCGACAGTCACCTCTCGACAACTATGGGTGACGTCACTCGGTGCCCGCCAGCGTGGCCTGCACCAGACGGGCCGTCTCCGTCGGCGTACTCCCCACCCGCACCCCGGCCGCCTCCAGCGCCTCCTTCTTCGCCTGCGCTGTCCCGGAGGATCCGGAGACGATGGCGCCCGCGTGCCCCATGGTCCTGCCTTCGGGGGCGGTGAAGCCGGCGATGTAGCCGACGACCGGCTTGGTGATGTGCTCGCGGATGTATGCGGCGGCGCGTTCCTCCGCGTCGCCGCCGATCTCCCCGATCAGCACGATCAGGTCGGTTTCCGGGTCGTCCTGGAACGCGGCCAGGCAGTCGATGTGCGTGGTGCCGACGACCGGGTCGCCGCCGATGCCCACGCAGGTCGAGAAGCCGATGTCACGGAGTTCGTACATGAGTTGGTACGTCAGCGTCCCGGACTTCGACACCAGGCCGATACGGCCGGGCTTGGTGATGTCGGCCGGGATGATGCCCGCGTTGGACTGACCAGGGCTGATCAGGCCTGGGCAGTTGGGGCCGATGATGCGCGTGCCCTTCGACCGCGCGTACGCCGTGAAGGCGACCGAGTCGTGCACCGGGATGCCCTCGGTGATGACGACCGCGAGGCCGATACCCGCGTCCGCGGCCTCGACGACGGCTGCCTTGGCGAAGGCGGGCGGTACGAAGACGACCGTGACGTCGGCTCCGGTCGCGTCCATGCCCGCGCGGACCGAGCCGAAGACGGGCACGGCACGGTTGTCGAAGTCGACCGTGCGGCCCGCCTTGCGCGGGTTGACCCCGCCGACGACATTCGTGCCGGCCGCGAGCATGCGCCGGGTGTGCTTCATGCCCTCGCCGCCGGTCATGCCCTGGACGAGGACCTTGCTCTCCTTGGTGAGATAGATCGCCATGTCCCGTCTCCTTAGGCTGCGTTGGCGAGCTGGGCCGCCTTGCGTGCGGCGCCGTCCATGGTGGTGGCCTGCTGGACCAGCGGATGCGCCCGTTCGTCGAGGATCACACGGCCGCGTGCGGCGTTGTTGCCGTCCAGGCGGACGACCAGCGGCTTGGTCAACTGGACCGTGTCCAGGGCCTGCACGATGCCGTCGGCGACCGCGTCGCAGGCGGTGATGCCGCCGAAGACGTTGACGAACACCGACTTCACCGCCGGGTCGGAGAGGATGACGGTCAGACCGTCGGCCATGATCTGGGCGGAGGCTCCGCCCCCGATGTCGAGGAAGTTGGCGGGGCGGGCGCCGCAGCCGGCGACCACGTCGAGGGTCGACATCACCAGTCCGGCGCCGTTGCCGATGATGCCGACCTCGCCGTCGAGCTTGACGTAGTTGAGGCCCTTCGCAGCGGCCACCGCCTCCAGCGGATCGTCGTGCTCCGCCCCCTCGGCGCCCCACCGGGCCTGCCGGAAGCGGGCGTTGTCGTCCAGGGTGACCTTGCCGTCGAGAGCCAGGATCTGTCCCTGCCGGGTGCGCACGAGCGGGTTGACCTCGACGAGGAGGGCGTCCTCGCGGATCAGCACCTCCCACAGCCGTACGAGCACGTCGACGGTCTGTGGCGGCAGTCCGGCCGCCTCGGCGATCTCACCTGCCTTCGCCGAGGTGACGCCCTCGGCAGGGTCGATGTGCACGCGCGCCACGGCATCGGGCCGGGTGGCGGCGACCTCCTCGATGTCCATGCCGCCCTCCGCGGAGGCGATGGCGAGGAAGCCGCCCGCTGCCCGGTCGAGGACGTAGGAGACGTAGAACTCGGTCTCGATGTCGACGGGTTGGGCCAGCATGACCTTGCCGACCGTGTGGCCCTTGATGTCCATTCCGAGGATCTGGCGTGCCGTCAGTTCCGCGGCGGCCGAGTCGGCGGCCGGCTTCACTCCGCCCGCCTTGCCCCGGCCACCCGTCTTGACCTGGGCCTTGACGACGACCCGGCCACCGAGTCGGCGGGCGATCTCGCGCGCCTCCTTGGGCGAGTCGGCGACTTCGGCCCTCGGCACCAAGATGCCGTGCTCCTCGAAAAGTTCCCTTGCCTGGTGCTCGTACAGGTCCATCTCGGCTCCTGTCTGGAAAGTGCCGCACGCCCCCTGGACACCACCCACCGGATGCGGGATAACAAGCTTCATACAGTATTCGTCGACTGTATGCAATGTACCGCGAGAGCGTGCCAACCCCCTATGAAGGGACAGGACTTCGCCATGCCCGACGACACCCAGGACGTGATCTCCGGCGGTCACCTCGTCGCCAAGGCCCTCAAAGCCGAGGGGGTGGATCGCATCTACACCCTGTGCGGCGGCCACATCATCGACATCTACGACGGCTGCGTCGACGAGGGCATCGAAGTCGTCGACGTCCGCCACGAGCAGGTCGCCGCCCACGCCGCCGACGGGTACGCCCGTATCACCGGCAAGCCCGGCTGCGCGGTCGTCACCGCGGGCCCGGGGACGACCGACGCCGTCACCGGAGTCGCCAACGCCTTCCGCGCCGAGTCCCCGATGCTGCTGATCGGCGGTCAAGGGGCCCTCACCCAGCACAAGATGGGGTCTCTCCAGGACCTGCCGCACGTCGACATGATGACGCCGATCACCAAGTTCGCGGCGGCCGTTCCGGACACGGCGCGCGCGGCGGACATGGTGTCGATGGCGTTCCGCGAGTGCTACCACGGCGCGCTCGGCCCCTCCTTCCTGGAGATCCCGCGCGACGTCCTCGATGCGAAGGTGCCGGTGTCCAAGGCACGCGTACCGAAGCCCGGCGCCTACCGCGCCTCCACCCGCTCGGTCGGCGATCCCGAGGCGATCGAGAAGCTCGCCGACCTCCTCGTGCACGCCGAGAAGCCCGCGATCCTGCTGGGCAGCCAGGTGTGGACGACCCGCGGCACCGAGGCGGCCATCGAGCTGGTGCGCACGCTCAACGTCCCGGCGTACATGAACGGCGCCGGACGCGGCACCCTCCCGCCCGGCGACCCGCACCACTTCCAGCTGTCGCGCCGCTATGCCTTCTCCAATGCCGACGTCATCGTCATCGTCGGCACGCCCTTCGACTTCCGTATGGGCTACGGCAAGCGGCTGTCGCCGAACGCGACCGTCGTACAGATCGACCTCGACTACCGCACCGTCGGCAAGAACCGGGACATCGACCTGGGGATCGTCGGCGACGCGGGGCTGGTGCTGAAGTCGGTGACCGAGGCGGCCTCCGGGCGTGTCAACGGGGGCGCGTCGAAGCGCAAGGAGTGGCTCGACGAGCTGCGCGCCGCCGAGCAGACCGCGCTGGAGAAGCGGCTGCCGCAGCTGCGCTCGGACGCCTCGCCGATCCATCCGTACCGCCTGGTCAGCGAGATCAACGACTTCCTCACCGAGGACTCGATCTACATCGGCGACGGCGGCGACATCGTCACTTTCTCCGGGCAGGTCGTGCAGCCCAAGTCGCCTGGGCACTGGATGGACCCGGGTCCCCTGGGCACGCTCGGCGTCGGCGTCCCCTTCGTGCTCGCGGCCAAGCAGGCGCGGCCCGACAAGGAGGTCGTCGCCCTCTTCGGCGACGGCGCCTTCTCCCTGACCGGCTGGGACTTCGAAACCCTCGTCCGCTACAACCTCCCATTCGTCGGCATCGTCGGCAACAACTCCTCGATGAACCAGATCCGCTACGGCCAGGCCGCCAAGTACGGCAAGGAGCGCGAGCGGGTCGGGAACACCCTCGGCGACGTCCACTACGACAAGTTCGCCCAGATGCTGGGTGGTTACGGCGAGGAGGTCCGCGACCCCGCCGACATCGGCCCCGCGCTGCGGCGCGCCCGGGAGTCCGGGAAGCCGTCGCTGATCAACGTCTGGGTCGACCCGGACGCGTACGCCCCCGGAACCATGAACCAGACCATGTACAAGTGAGGTGATCCGGTGACCGCAAAGGCTCTCGAAGGCATCCGCGTCCTGGACATGACGCACGTCCAGTCCGGGCCCTCCGCAACCCAGTTGCTCGCCTGGCTCGGCGCGGACGTCGTCAAGCTGGAGGCGCCGACCGGGGACATCACGCGCAAACAGCTGCGCGACCTCCCGGACGTCGACTCCCTCTACTTCACGATGCTCAACTGCAACAAGCGGAGCATCACCCTCAACACCAAGACCGAGCGCGGCAAGGAGATCCTCACCGAGCTGATCCGGCGCTCCGACGTCATGGTCGAGAACTTCGGACCGGGCGCGGTCGACCGCATGGGCTTCACCTGGGACCGCATCCAGGAGATCAATCCACGGATCGTCTATGCCTCCATCAAGGGGTTCGGCGAAGGCCCGTACACCAACTTCAAGGCGTACGAGGTCGTCGCGCAGGCCATGGGCGGGTCGATGTCGACCACCGGTTTCGAGGACGGGCCGCCGCTGGCGACGGGGGCCCAGATCGGGGACTCGGGCACGGGCGTGCACGCCGTGGCGGGCATCCTCGCGGCGCTGTACCAGCGGGAGCGCACCGGGCGCGGGCAGCGGGTGAACGTGGCCATGCAGCACGCTGTGCTCAACCTCTGCCGGGTGAAGCTGCGCGACCAGCAGCGCCTGGCACACGGCCCGCTCGCTGAATATCCCAACGAGGACTTCGGCGACGAGGTTCCCAGGTCCGGGAACGCGTCCGGCGGCGGCCAGCCCGGCTGGGCGGTCAAGTGCGCGCCGGGCGGCCCGAACGACTACGTGTACGTCATCGTGCAGCCCGTCGGCTGGCAGCCCATCAGCGAGCTGATCGGCCGGCCCGAACTGGCCGACGATCCGGAGTGGTCGACGCCGGAGGCCCGGCTGCCCAAGCTCAACAAGATGTTCCAGCTCATCGAGGAGTGGTCCTCGAGCCTGCCCAAGTGGGAGGTGCTGGAGAAGCTCAACGCGCACAACATCCCGTGCGGGCCGATCCTGTCCACCAAGGAGATCATCGAGGACGCCTCGCTGGTCGCGAACGAGATGGTCGTCCGCGTGCCGCACCCGGAACGCGGCGAGTTCGTGACCGTCGGCAGTCCGCTCAAGCTCTCCGACTCCCCGGTGGACGTGACCAGTTCACCCTTGCTCGGCGAGCACAACGAAGAGGTCTACGTCGGCGAGCTCGGCCTCGGCGACGAGGAGCTGCGCCTGCTCAAGTCGAACGGAGTGATCTGACGTGATGGCCGAAGACCGGGTGCTCAGGGTGCGCGCGCTCCTCGACGCCGTGCGCGCCGAGGGGCGCACGGCGCTGACCGCACCCGAGGGCAAGGTGATCGCCGATGCCTACGGGATCGCCGTACCGGGCGAGGAACTGGCGACCGACGTCGACGAGGCCGTGGCGTACGCGGCGCGGTTCGGCGGGCCGGTCGTGATGAAGATCGTCTCGCCGGACATCCTGCACAAGACCGACGCCGGCGGTGTGGTCGTCGGCGTCGAGGGGGCCGGTGACGTACGGGCCGCGTTCCACAAAATCATCGACAACGCGCGCGCGTACAACGCGGACGCCCGCATAGCGGGTGTGCAGGTGCAGGAGCTGCTGCCGCAGGGACAGGAAGTCATCGTCGGCGCGGTGACGGACCCGACGTTCGGGAAGGTCGTGGCCTTCGGGCTCGGCGGAGTGCTGGTCGAGGTCCTCAAGGACGTCACGTTCCGGCTCGCGCCCGTGGACGCCGCCGAGGCGCTCTCCATGCTGGACTCGATCCGATCGGCGGAGATCCTGCGCGGGGTGCGCGGAGCGGCGGGCGTGGACCGGTGGGCGATCGCCGAACAGATCCGCCGGGTCTCCCAACTCGTCACGGACTTCCCGGAGATCGCCGAGGTGGATCTCAACCCGGTGATCGCCACCCCGGAGGGAGCGATCGCCGCGGACATCCGCGTGATCCTCTCCGAGGCGCCCGCGAAGCAGCGCCGCCGCTACTCGCGCGACGAGATCCTCACCTCCATGCGCCGGTTGATGCAGCCGCGCTCGGTCACCGTGATCGGCGCCTCCAACGAGCAGGGCAAGATCGGCAACTCGGTGATGCGCAACCTCGTCGACGGCGGCTTCCCGGGAGAGATCCACCCGGTGAACCCCAAGGCCGATGACATTCTGGGCCGCAAGGCGTACAAGAGTGTCACGGACGTTCCCGGTGAGGTGGATGTGGCCGTCTTCGCCATCCCCGCCAAGTTCGTGGCCGCGGCGCTGGAGGAGGTGGGGCGCAAGAAGATCCCCAACGCCGTGCTGATCCCGTCCGGGTTCGCGGAGACCGGCGAGCACGAACTCCAGGCCGAGATCGTCGAGATAGCGGAGCGGCACGGCATCCGGCTGCTCGGCCCGAACATCTACGGCTACTACTCGACCTGGCAGGACCTGTGCGCCACGTTCTGCACGCCGTACGACGTCAAGGGCGGGGTGGCGCTCACCTCGCAGTCCGGCGGCATAGGGA
Source organism: Streptomyces flavusporus (assembly GCF_046267975.1). Lineage (NCBI taxonomy): Bacteria > Bacillati > Actinomycetota > Actinomycetes > Kitasatosporales > Streptomycetaceae > Streptomyces > Streptomyces flavusporus. The sequence continues at coordinate 1,531,240 of NZ_CP176503.1, forward strand.
TGGCGATCCTGGGCTTCGCCCGGACCACGAAGACCGGCGTGTCGGCGATCGTCGGCCTGGGCAACAAGTCCGACCTGGACGAGGACGACCTGCTGACCTGGTTCGGCGAGGATCCGCACACCGAGTGCATCGCCATGCACCTGGAGGACCTCAAGGACGGCCGCGCGTTCGTGGAGGCCGCGCGGGAGACCGTCCCCAAAAAGCCGGTCGTGGTGCTGAAGGCGGGCCGTACGGCAGCGGGCGCGAAGGCCGCCGGCTCGCACACGGGGGCCCTCGCGGGCGACGACGCCGTGTACGACGACATCCTGCGGCAGGCCGGTGTCATCCGGGCGCCCGGGCTGAACGACATGCTGGAGTACGCGCGCGCGTTGCCGGTGCTTCCTGCTCCTCAGGGTGACAACGTCGTGATCATCACCGGGGCGGGCGGCAGCGGCGTACTGCTGTCCGACGCGGTGACCGACAACGGCCTGACCCTGATGGAGATCCCGCCGGACCTGGACGCGTCGTTCCGGAAGTTCATCCCGCCCTTCGGGGCCGCGGGCAACCCGGTGGACATCACCGGGGGCGAGCCGCCGTCGACGTACGAGGCGACGATCCGGCTGGGTCTGGAGGACCCGCGCATCCATGCGCTCGTCCTCGGCTACTGGCACACCATCGTCACCCCTCCGATGGTCTTCGCCGAGCTCACCGCGCGCGTGGTGGCCGATTTCCGGGAGCGCGGGATCGAGAAGCCGGTGGTGGCGTCGCTCGCCGGCGACGTCGAGGTCGAGGAGGCCTGCCAGTACCTCTACGAGCGGGGTGTCGTGGCGTATCCGTACACGACCGAGAAGCCGGTGGCCGTACTCGGCGCGAAGTACCGCTGGGCCCGGGCATCAGGGAGGCTCGGGGCCGAAGGCCCCTCCGCTGAGGGTGGCGGCGGGCGACGGGCGGGACTGTTGGGGGGCGGCTCATGAGGTGAGCGAACAGGGAGCCGGCCGACGGTGCGCGTCGGCCGGCCCCGGGACCCGTGCGCGCACGAAAGGCATTGGACAGGGGGCGCTGGCCAGAACTTTCGACGCAAGGGGTGCAACACGACATGACAACGACCGATTTTCCGACATCGGTTGCCTACCGAGAGGTGGCCGACGCCAACGGGCGCGTCTACCGCATCGGTGAGACCGACATCGACATCATGGGCCGCAAACGCAAGTGGATGGTCATCCTGCCGTGGGTCGGCATGATGGGCATCAGCTCGGCCGAGTACGCCTTCGCGTCCGCCGAGGACACGCTGCACACGGCGCACAGCTGGAGCAGCGGGCACATCTTCTGGATGCTGGGCGTCTGGGTCTTCTTCCAGGCCGCGGTGGCCTTCCCGGCGGGGAAGCTGCGCGAGAGCGGCAAACTTCCGGCCCGCTGGGCGATGATGCTGGGTGCCGTCGGCACGCTGCTCGGCTATCTCTCGCTCGCGTTCGCGCCGCATGTGATCGTCGCGTACATCGGCTTCGGCATGTTCAGCGGCATGGGCGCCGGCATGGTCTACGCGACGTGCGTGAACATGGTCGCCAAGTGGTATCCGGAGCGCAAGGGCGGCAAGACGGGCTTCGTCAACGGCGGTTTCGCCTACGGCTCGGTGCCGTTCGTCTTTCTCTTCACCGGCTACATGGACCTCACCAACTTCCGCTGGGTGCTGGTCTCGGTCGGTCTCTTCCTCGCCGCGGTCGTGGCGGTGGCGGGCTACTTCTTCAAGGACCCGCCGAAGAACTGGTGGCCGGCCGACGTCGACCCGCTGAAGAAGCCCGACGACGCCCGCGCCCGGCGCGCGCTGGAGAAGAACCCTCCGGCCGTGCACCAGTACACCCCCATGGAGGCATGGCGGACGGGCCGCGTGGCGCTCATGTGGTTCTGTCTGCTGTGCACCTCGGGCGTGAACATCTTCGGTATCGCCTTCCAGGTGCCCTTCGGTGACGAGGCGGGCTTCGCGGGCGGCATCGTGGCGACCGCGATGTCGCTGAAGGCGATCGTGAACGGCACCGGCCGCGGTGTCATCGGCTGGCTCTCCGACCGCTACGGCCGCAAGCAGTGCCTGATCTTCGTCTGCATCGTCCTCGGACTGTCGCAGTACGGCATCCTGTTCTCCGGCAACATCGGCAACCTGCCGCTGTTCCTGCTGTTCTCGTCCATCTCCGGTTTCGGCGGCGGCGCCATCTTCCCGATGTTCGCGGCGATGACCGCCGACTACTTCGGCGAGAACAACAATGCCTCCAACTACGGCCTGGTGTACTCGTCGAAGCTGGTCTCCGGCCTGCTCGGCTCCGGCATGGGTGCCGTGGTGGTGGCCGCCTGGGACTACGCCGGCGCGTTCGTCCTGGCCGGCTCGATCTCCCTGTTCGCGGGCTTCGTGGCGCTGTTCCTGCACCCGCCGGGGCGGCCCAGGGCCAAGGGCATCGCTCCCAACCCGCACCCGCTCGGCGAGGAGATGGCCTGACATGGCGGCCTCCGTCGCCGGGCACGACCCACCGTCACACCCCGACGCCGCGCACCGTCCCCCACCATGACCTGAAGGCCCTCCCCGCGAGTGGACGCTGTTGGTAAATCGGGTGCGGGCGTGACGACGGCCTGCATGACCCCGTTGGGGTTGTGCAGGCCGTCGTTGTGTTGAGGGGTGGGTTCGGTGTCGCTGCGTGGGGTGGATCTGATGGAGATCCCGGAGGAGACCGCTCGGCTGGCACGTGCGGTGTTCCCGAAGGGCTGCCTGGTGATGCGGGTACGGGATGCGCTCGGGCCGGTGTTCTCGGATGCCGATTTCGAGGAACTTTTCCCGGTCAGGGGGCGGCCGACGGTGTCTCCTGCCCGGCTCGCGCTGGTGTCGGTGTTGCAGTTCGCGGAGGGGCTGACCGACCGGCAGGCCGCGCACGCGGTCCGCTCGCGTCTGGACTGGAAGTACGCTCTTTCGCTGGAGTTGGCCGACACCGGATTCGACTTCTCGGTGCTCAGCGAGTTCCGTGCCCGGCTGGTCGACGGTGAGGCCGGCCAGATGGTGTTCGATGCAGTACTTCGGGCGGCTGGCGAGGCAGGGCTGGTCAAGGCGGGCAAGCGACAGCGCACGGATGCTACCCACGTGCTGGCTGCAACGAGAGACCTGAACCGGCTGGAGTTCGTGGTCGAGACACTGCGGGCGGCACTGAACCAGGTAGCGGAGGAGGCCGGGGACTGGCTGATGACGGTGTCGCCGCCGGAGTGGTTCGACCGTTACTCGGCCCGGCCGGAGGACAGTCGCTTCGCGTCCCGGTGGGCGGCCCGCGTCGAACACGCCGACCAGTGCGGGACCGACGGCATGATGCTGCTGAAGGCCGTCTGGTCGGCTGTGTCACCGCCCACGTTGCAGAGCCTGCCCGCGGTGGAGTTCCTGCGGCAGACCTGGGTCCAGCAGTTTCACCAGGTCGACGGGGCCATGCGCTGGCGCGGGACGAAGGACCTCCCGCCGGGTCTGATCCGCTTACGGACCCCCTACGAGCCCGAGGCCCGCACTGGTTCGAAACGGGATCTGGGCTGGTCCGGTTACAAGGTCCACCTCAGCGAGACCTGCGAGCCCGACGCCCCGCATCTGATCACCCACATTCGCACCACGCCGGCGCCCGTCAACGACGTCCTCGTCCTGGAGGACACCCACACCGCTCTGGCCGAACGCGGTCTGCTGCCGGACGAGCACCTGGTGGACGCCGGATACATCGACGCCGAACAGATCCACCACGCCCGCCGCGATCACGACATCGAGCTGGTCGGCCCGGTCAAGTCCACCACCGTGAAGGGACAGGCGACCGGAGACGTCTTCGACAACACCCACTTCGCCATCGACTGGGGCCAGCGCCAGGCCGTCTGCCCCGGCGGACAGACCAGTGTCGTCTGGCGAGAAGCCCAGAGCCAGTGGGACGCCCCGGTCACCCGGGTCCGGTTCGCCGCCCGGCACTGCGACCCCTGCGAACTGCGGACCTCGTGCACCAGCTCCAGGACCGGCCGCAATCTGACCCTGAGACCGAAGACCGAACACGACATCCTTCAACAGGCCCGTACTGAGCAGGACACCGACCACTGGCGCCGCCGCTACGGACACCGAGCCGGCGTCGAAGGCACCATCTCACAAGGTGTCCAGGCCTTCGGCCTGCGCAGATCCCGCTACCGCGGACTCGACAAGACCCGGTTGCAGCACCACTTCACCGGCGCGGCCATCAACTTCGCTCGCGTCGATGCATGGCTCACCGGCAGACCACTCGCCAAGACCCGCGTTTCACCCTTCGCAGCACTCCGCCCCACTGGATGAGATCCAGCGGGGCGGAATTAACCAACAGCGTCCGCGAGTGGGGAGGGCCTCCTCGTGTCCGTACCGCCCGTCAGCACTTCTCCCGCAGCGAGTGCAGGTGCTCGCTGGACCGCCGGGCGAACGTGAACGACTCGGTCGGGTTGTCGTGCTCGGCCTGCCAGTGGTGGGCGAAGCGCTGTCCGCGCAGCCGGGTGACGGCGGAGATGAACCGCTGGTAGTCGATGTCTCCGTCGCCCACGTCGGTCATGCGGTAGCCGTACTGGGTCGAGGGGTCGTTCACGCCGTCCTTGACGTGGAAGAGTGGGTAGCGGTCGGGCTGCTTCAGCACGTAGTCCAGGGGGTCGAAGGGCGCGGGGGTGCCGTCGGGCCGCTTCGAGAAGCGGAACTGGCCGGAGTACGCCCAGAAGATGTCCATCTCCAGGTAGACGAGGTCGGGGTCGGTCTCCGCGAGCAGCACGTCGTAGAGGCGGACGTTCGGTTGGTCCGAGGCGAAGGAGAACTCCTCGGAGTGGTTGTGCTGGTAGAACTTCATACCGCGGGCCCGCGCCGCCGCACCGTAGGCGTTGAAGTCCTCGGCGGCCCGCTTCCATGCGTCGACGGTGGAGCCGTAGCGGAAGGGGCCGGAGGCCGTGCCGATGTGCTTCAGGCCGAGTGCCTCTGCGTCGTCGAGGACCTTGGTGAGGTTCTGGGCGAAGGTGTACGCGTTCGGGTCGTTGGAGTAGTAGCCGACGTGGCTGCCGATCGGGTTCAGGCCGTGGTTCCTGGCCAGCCGCTTGAGCTGGGCGAGTGTGATCGACCCCGCCGAGCCCTGGGTGTATCCGGCGAACTCGACCTCGTCGTAGCCGTACCGCTCCAGCTCGGCGAAGACGGCGGCGAAGCCCAGGGTGGAGACCTTGTCGCGGAGGCTGTAGAGCTGAATGCCGAGGCGGCCGGGGGGCAGAACGGGGCGACCGCGGCCCTGGGTGCCGCTCGCGGACTCGGTGGCGGCCGCTGCGGGGGACGCTGCGGCGCCCAGCAGGGCGGCGGCGGTGGCGCCTGCGGCCACGCCGAGCATGCCGCGTCTGGTGAGGCGGTGGGTGAGTTCGGGATCGGGCTGGGAGATGCGGCTCATGCCTGGAACTCCTCGATGTCGGAGGGCGTTGTCAGTGGTGAGTGCTTCACTTGTGACCAGTCAGCACAGACCGGCCAGTTGGAGCAGTAGTGACTTCACGTCGGTGGCCGCGACGCGGTCGCCGACAGCGCGGGGGGTGGAGCAGATGAGGAGCGGACCGTCGTCGTCGCTCGTGGGAAGGCGGCCGTGGCTGCCGCGAATAGGTGAGGGATCCAGCGGCACGACCGCCATGCGGTAGCGCATGCCGAGCTTCTTGCGGACCAGTGCGGTGGCCGCCTTGATCTTGACGTAGGGATCGAGGGGATCCATGAAGAGTTCGACCGGGTCGTAGCCGGGTTTGCGGTGGATCTCGACGAGTCGCGCGAAGTCGGGCGCGCGGGCGTCGTCGAGCCAGTAGTAGTACGTGAACCAGGCGTCCGGCTCCGCGACGGCGACGATCTCGCCGGAGCGAGGATGGTCGAGCTGGTGGGCCTTCTTGCCCTCGTCGTCGAGGAGTTGCTCGATACCGGGCAGTCCGTCCAGCATGGCTCTGGCCGCGTCCAGGTCCTCGGGGCGGCGTACGTAGACGTGGGCGATCTGGTGGTCGGCGACGGCGAAGGCACGGGACGCCATCGGGTCCAGGTACTCCATGCCGTCCTGCGTGTGCACCTCGAGCAGGCCCGCGCGGCGCAGGGCGCGGTTGATGTCGACGGGCCTGTTCACGCGGGTGATGCCGTACTCGGACAGGACTACGACGGTACGGCCCTCGGTGCGGGCGTCGTCCAGGAGTGGGGCGACGGCCCTGTCCAGGTCGGCGGCGGCCTTCAGGGACCGCAGGTCGTCGGGGCCGAAGCGCTGCAGGTCGTAGTCGAGGTGGGGGAGGTAGCAGAGCGTCAGGTCGGGATGCCGGGTGCGCAGGATGTGGCGGGTCGCGTCGATGATCCAGCGGCTGGAGACCAGGTCCGCGCCGGGCCCCCAGAAGTGGAAGAGCGGGAAGGTGCCGAGTTTCTCGGTGAGTTCGTCGTGGAGGGCCGCGGGCCGGGTGTAGCAGTCGGGTTCCTTGCGGCCGTCGGCGTAGTAGATCGGACGGGGGGTGACGGTGATGTCGGTGTCTGTGCCCATGGCGTACCACCAGCAGATATTGGCGACCGTGTAGCCGGGGTGCGCGCGGCGGGCGGCGTCCCAGATCTTGTCTCCGGCGACCAGGCCGTTGTGCTGGCGCCACAGCAGGACGTCGCCGAGTTCGCGGAAGTACCAGCCGTTGCCGACGATGCCGTGCTCCGACGGCATCGTGCCGGTCAGGAACGTGGACTGGGCGGCGCAGGTGACGGCTGGCAGGACGGTGCCGAGCGAGGCACGGGAGCCGGACCGGCCGAGGGCCTTGAGGTGCGGCATGTGGTCGAGGAGACGGGGGGTGAGGCCGACGACGTCCAGGACGAGGAGTGGGGTGGGGTCAGGGCTCATGCTCAGGGGAGCTCCTTCAGTCCGAGGTCTGTCAACAGGTCGCGGGCCAGGGCGAGTTCGGCGGCGATGCCGTCGGCCAGCTGGGCCCGGCCCCGGGGCCGCTGCTCCGGCGGGAGGGCCTGCCAGGTGTAGGTCTCGACCTCGAGATGGTGGGTGAGCGGGCGCGGACCGCCGACGAGCCCGGCCAGCGTCGTCTTCAGGACGTCGAGTGTGGAGGTGAGCGGCGCGGCGGGCGCCGCGTGCAGCGGGACGTGGAAGTGGGCGCGCCAGGGGGCGCCGTCGGGAAGGGCCTCGCCCTTCAGGGCCTCGCCGAGATCGTCCGTGTCTCGCAGGCCCGCGGCGGTGGCGGTACGGGTCTGGTGCAGGAAGCGGGGCTCGTCGAACGCGGCGAGAGCCTCGCGTACTTCGGGGAGATGGGGGTGTTGGGCATGCAGGGCGGCAGAGAGCTGGGTTTTGACGATGGGGACGCCGACTCGGGTGAGGGCGTCCAGGGCGGTGTCGGGGTCTTCGAAGGAGGTGGCGAGGTGGCAGGTGTCGACGCAGATGCCGATACGGTCGTGGGCGATGGCGGTCAGCGGGGCTATGGCGTCGCCGGTGGTCTCTATGAGACATCCGGGTTCCGGTTCCAGACCGACGCGGATGGACCGTCCGGTCAGTTCCCGCAGTGCGTCGAGGCGTTCACCGAGGGTACGCAGGGCGGTGGGGGCCGACTCCGCCCGCCGGGTGCGCCAGGCGAGCGGGAGGGTGGAGATGCTGCCCTCGGTGACGTCGTCGGGGAGCAGGCCGGCGAGCAGCCGGGCCAGGGCCGTGGTGTGGTCGAGGCGCTCGGGGTCGGTCCAGTCCGGCTCGTACACGCGGTACTTGACCTCTTCGGCGCCGAAGCCCTCGTAGGGGAAGCCGTTGAGGGTGACGACTTCCAGGCCGCGCCGGTCCAGGTCGGTGCGCAGGGCGCGCAGCGCGGACGGGTCGGTGACCAGGGCGTGGGCGGCGTCCTTGGCGAGCCACAGGCCGATGCCGAGGCGGTCGCGGCCGAGGCGGCGGCGGACGGGTTCGCAGTGGTCACGGAGCTGGGCGAGGACGCCGTCGAGGGTTTCGGCGGGGTGGACGTTGGTGCAGTAGGCGAGGTGAACCGTGGAGCCGTCGGGGTGGCGGAAGCGCATCGCTCACTCCCCTCCGCGCAGGATGGAGTTGCCTTCGTGGGTGACATCGGTCGCGGCCACGTCCAGATGCAGACGACCGCTGAGTCCGTAGAAGGCGACGGGGTTACGCCACAGCACCCGGTCGACTTCGTCCTCCGTGAAGCCCTCGGCCAGCATCAGATCGCCGACCTTGCGGGTCTTCAGGGGGTCGCTGCGGCCCCAGTCGGCGGCCGAGTTCACCAGGACCTGCTCGGGGCCGTAGGCACGGAGGATGGCGACCATCCGCTCCTCGTCCATCTTGGTGTCCGGATAGACGGAGAAGCCCAGCCAGCAGCCGCTGTCCCTGGCCTCCTTGACGGTGGTCTCGTTGAGGTGGTCGAGCAGGACCCGGTCCGGGGCCAGCGCCGACTCCCGGACGACGTCGAGGGTGCGGCGCAGCCCGGCGAGCTTGTCGCGATGCGGGGTGTGCACGAGCGCGGGCAGCTCGTGGTCGGCGGCGAGCTGGAGCTGTGCGGCGAGGGCGGTGTCCTCGGCGGGGGTCATCGAGTCGTAGCCGATCTCGCCGACGGCCACGACCTGGTCCTTGACGAGATACCGGGGCAGTTCGTCGAGGACGGGGACACAGCGCGGGTCGTTCGCCTCCTTGGGGTTCAGGGCGAGGGTGCAGTGGTGGGCGATGCCGTACTGGGCGGCGCGGAAGGGTTCCCAGCCCAGGAGGGAGTCGAAGTAGTCGAGGAAGGTGGCGGGCGAGGTGCGGGGCTGGCCGAGCCAGAAGGAGGGCTCGACGAGCGCGCGGACGCCCGCGGCGTGCATGGCCTGGTAGTCGTCGGTGGTCCTGGACGTCATGTGGATGTGGGGGTCGAAGATGCGCATCAGGACTCCTTGCCGTGGGGGGTGTCCGAGCCGTGCGCCGGCGGCGCGGACTCGGTCAGGGCCAGGACGCGGTGCAGGTCCTCCGGTACGGGACGGCCCGCTGCGGTGCGTTCGGCGGCGTAGTCGCCGAGCATGCGGGCAAGTTCGGCGTCGGCGCCGGCGCGCCGCTCCAGGTCGGCCACCTCGTCGATGGGCACGCCGGTGAAGAGGCACTTCAGCACGGCCTGACGCCAGTTGTGCGGGTCGAGGTGCCGGGCCGCGTAGGGGCCGACGGCGGCGGCGAGGAGGCGGGTGTCATTGGTCCGCAGAGCGTCCTCGATCAGCGGGAGAGCGTCCGGGCCGGGCACGAGGTGGGGCAGTGCGTGCAGGACGGCGCGGCGTTCCGCGGCGGTGCCCTGGCGGTAGACGCGGGTGAGTGCGGCCGGGTCGGCTCGGGCGGCGTGCAGGATCAGGACGCGGGCGGCGTCGACGTGCTCGTCACCGCAGCGGCGGCCCGCCTCGGCAAGGCGTAGCTCCCAGACAGAGATCGGGCCGTGCGTTCCGGGGTGTGCGGCGGCCTCGGTGAGGGCTCGCTCGAGCCAGGCACGGGCGGGGCCGGAGAGGTGGGTGCTCAGACGGGCGTGGAGGGTTTCGAGAGGGGTGCAGGCGGAGGTCGTGTCCTTGGTTCTCGCCGCCGGGGTGGCCGGGGTGGCGTGGTGGCGGGTCATGGGGTGCTCCCTTCTGGGGTGGCGAAGGGCTCGCCGGGTGGTGCGACGGGCGCAGTGGGGGGTGGGACTGGCCCGTTGGGTGGCGTGGTGTTCGACGGCGTGGCGTCGGGGTGTGCGGTGGAGGACGACATGGCCAGCGGGGCAACCGTGCCGGGTCGGGTCGGCGCTGCGTTGCGGAGGAACGGGAGGGAGTGTTCGGCGAAGTGGGGGCCCGCGTGGGAGTGGTGGGGCAGTTCGACGACCGTCAGGCCCTGATAGCCGGTTGCGGCGAGGGCTTCGAGGACGGGCGGGAAGTCGATGTCCCCGTCCCCGAAAGGAAGGTGCTCATGGATACCGCGGCGCATGTCCTCGATCTGGACGTGCCGCAGCCAGGGGGCCGCCGCGCGGACGCAGTCGGCCGGAGAAAGGGGTTCGAGGCACTGGCAGTGGCCGATGTCGAGGGTGAGGCCGAGAGCGGCAGGCTCGCCCAGCAGCCGACGGAGGCGGTGGAAGTCGGCGAGGGTGGCGAGGAGGTGGCCCGGTTCGGGCTCGACGGCGAGCGGGATGCCGGCGGCGGTTGCGGCGTCCAGTGCGGGGGCGAGGCTCTCGGCGAGGCGTTTCCACGCCGTGTCCTCGTCCGTGCCGACCGGGACGGTCCCGCTGAAGCAGTGCACGGCGTGGGCGTCGAGGTCGGCGGCGACCCGGACGGCGCGGAGCAGCAGGTCGGCCCGGCGGGCCCGGTCGTCGGGGTCGGGGTCCAGCAGGGAGGGGCCGTGTTTGCGGCGCGGGTCGAGCACATAGCGGGCGCCCGTTTCCACGGTGGCGGTCAGCCCGAGCGTGCCGAGGCGCTGCGCGACTCGGCGGGTGCGGGAGGCCAGGTCGGGGGCGAGCGGGTCGAGGTGCATGTGGTCGAGGGTCAGCCCGACGCCGTCGTAGCCGAGGTCGGCCAGCAGGGTGAGGGCGTCGTCGAGACGGAGGTCGGCGAGGCCGTTGGTGCCGTAGCCGAAGCGGAGGGGGTGATTCGAGGGGATGGGTTTCCCGCGGTCCGGTGCCGAGGCGAGAGGACCGAGACTCATGTGACGCTCACCTTCCTCGCGTACTTCCGGCCGATCGGGGCCAGTGCGGCGATGACGACGGCGGTGAGACCGGCTCCGGCGCGGGCGGAGAGGGCGGCCTGGAGAGGGATGGTGGCGCGGATGCCGCCGCCGACGGCTCGTTGGGTGAGCGGAGGTGAGGGGTTGAGGGCGGCGTGGGTGTAGGGGCGGCCGGCGGTCGCGGCGTAGGCGACGGCGAGGGCGGTACGCAGGGCGCCGTCGACGGAGGGTCGCACGGGGACGGCATCGCGACCGGCCGCGTCCGGTTGGCCGGTCGGGAGTGGGGAGGGGTGTGTCACCAGGCGGGTGAGGAGGGCCGTCGTGGCGAGCGCCGCCAGGGGTGGCAGGGTCGAGCCGCCCTGGGTCTCCCGGCGGGACACGGTGGTGACCGCGAGGGTGTGGCTGCCGAGGAGTGCGGCGGACGGCAGCGCCTCACGGGTACGCCCGGTCGTGGCTGCGGCTCCGAGGAGGAGGTCGAGACCGCGGGCGGCGGCCATGGCGACCGGGCCGGCCGGAGTGTGCTTCAGGGCGAGGTCGTATGTCCAGACGGTGGCCGCGAGGGGCGTCGCGACGGTGAGGGCGGGCCGGCCGGCGCGGGCCGCGAGGGCCAGTCCGGCGGCGGTGAGGGCGCAGGCCGCCGTGAGGGCGGAGGCCGGGCGGATGCGGCCGGAGGGGAGGGGACGGTGCGGGCGTTCGGCGGCGTCCTCCTCACGGTCCGCCCAGTCGTTGAGGGCCATTCCCGCCTCGTAGAGACAGATGGAGGAGCCGATGGCGAGCAGAGTGCGGGAGTTGGGGCGCACGCCGGTCGCGGCCGCACCGGTGAGCGCGTCGCCGGGGACGGTGAACAGGGCGGGGAGACGGAGCAGTTCTGCCCAGGCGCGTCGACGCGTCGCTCGCCGAGCCACCTCTCTGCCCTCGACGCCCTCTGCCCGCACACGCCGGTGGCTCACGACCGCCCTCCCGACACCGCGTCACCGGGATGTTCCCCCACCCCCGACCCCCGCAGCCGTTCTCCGAACGCAGCCAGCGCCGCGTACTGCTCGCCCAGTGCGGCGGGCCCGGCCCCCACCGGGTCCTTGAAGAAGAAGCCCAGGTCGGTCAGCGGGCCGGAGAGGCCGGTCTCGTGGGCGCGGGTGGTCAGGCGGGCCAGGTCCAGGACGAGGGGGGCCGCGAGGGCGGAGTCGCATCCCTGCCAGATGGTCTGCAGGATCATGCGGGTGCCGAGGAAGCCGTCGAAGGCGATGTGGTCCCAGGCGGTCTTCCAGTCGCCGAGCGCGGGGACGTCGTCGATGTGGACCTCGCCCTCGGGTGTGGCGCCCAGGGTGTCGGCCAGGACGCGCTCCTTGCCTGCGTTCTTCGCGGCCGCGGCCGCCGGGTCGGCCAGGGATGCGCCGTCTCCGCCGCCGAGCAGGTTGGTGCCGGACCAGGCGCGGACGGTGAGCGCCCGCTGGGCGAACATCGGGCCCAGCACCGAGCGGAGCAACGTCTGGCCGGTCTTGCCGTCGCGTCCGGCGTAGGGGAGACCGGAGGCCGCGGCCGGAGCCGCCAGTGCGGGGTGGTGGAGGCCCGTCGAGGGGGTGAAGTTGACGTACGGGCAGCCGGCCCGCAGGGCTGCCGCCGCGTACAGCGAGCTGGCCGGAAGCCGCGGTCCCGTCGGAGCCGGTTCGGTGGAGGCGACGTTCACGACGACCGCGCGGGCCAGCCCTTGCCGTCGTACGAAGTCACGTATGTCGGCGGCGAAGCCAGCGATCAGGGCGTCGTCGTCCCGCACGTCGTCGGGGGCCGGACCGCCCGGTCTGATCTCCCGGTCGGCGGCGGTGAGTTCGGCGCCGACGGCGGAAGGGAGGCCGGGGGGCAGGACCCCGCCCGCGGCCAGGGCTTCGGCGCGCTTGGGCAGGGGACAGTTCGCCGTGTCGTGGCCGCCGAAGACGAGGGACGACAGCGGTGGCAGGCCGCAGCCTTCGAAGAGGGGAGTCTCGGTGACCATCCCGGCCGGCGGATGCAGTCCGGCCGTCACGGCGGCGCAGCCCGTGACAACCGTCGTCGCGACGGAGCCGCGTGCTCCGATCAGCCATACTCCGATGCGCGGTGGGGAAACGGACGCGGACATGGGCAGCCTCCTTGTCGAACGCGTCGAGCGCGATACCGGGGCGGACACCGGATGACGGCGGGCGGGAGTCCGGCGTCTCCCGCCCGCCGCCGCTCAGTCGCCCTGTGCGGGCAGTTCCTTGATCCGGATGTCGCGGAAGGACACCTGGTCCTCGGCTCCGTGGTTCTGGATGCCGAGGTGCCCGTCACGCAGGCTCCGGGCCGGATCGGTGTTGGTGAAATCGTTGATCTTCACGCCGTTGAGCCAGACGCGGAGGCGTTCGCCGTCCACGCGGATCTCGTACGTGTTCCACTCCCCCGGCGGGTTCAGCGCGCGGTCGCGCTTCTTCAGGTCGGCGGAGCGGAAGCCGTAGACGGACCCGGTGGTCTTCTCGGGGACGTCCGTGGCGTCGATCTGGATCTCGTAGCCCTGGTTCACCGCCGACCACGGGTCGTCCGAGGGCGGGAAGCCCACGAACACACCGGAGTTGTCGTCGCCGGAGGCGCTGGCCATCTTCCAGTCGAGCTTCAGGGAGTACGAACCGAAGCTCGACGCCGCGTACCAGAGCATCCCCATGCCGCCGTTCGACGTCAGCGTGCCGTCGTCGGAGAGGGTGAAGGAGCCGGGGCCGGCCTGTTTCCACCCTTCCACGGAGCTGCCGTCGAAGAGCGGCCGGTAGCCGTTCTCCGGGCGGCAGTCGGCCTGGGCGTCGCCGATGGCCCAGCGGATTCCGCCCAGCAGGTGTTCGCGGAAGGCGGGTTCGGCGAAGGACTCCTTGGTGTGGCCGCCGCCGGTGTAGAAGGCGCGGCCGCCCTGGTAGTTCTGGCACCAGGCGATGGGGTGGTCGCCGTGCATGGTGCCGCCGGTGTAGGAGGACTCGTCGAGGGAGGCGAGGACGTGTGCTCGTTCCCGGGGGTTGGAGCGGTAGTTGTACCACTCGTCGGTGCGGTCCCAGGTGCGGGCGAGTCCGGAGGTGGCCGGATGAGCGCGGTCCTCCACGTCCACCGTCGCCGGCTGGATCGCCGGGTGCGAGTGGAAGTACGCGCCGGCGAGTCCGCCGTAGAACTCCCAGTCGTACTCGGTGTCGGCGGCGGCGTGGATGCCGACGTAGGAGCCGCCGGAGCGGATGTAGCGTTCGAAGGCGCTCTGCTGGGCGGCGTCGAGGACGTCTCCCGTCGTCGACAGGAACACGACCGCGTCGTATCGTCCCAGGTTCCGCGATGTGAACGCGCCCGCGTCCTCGGTCGCGTCGACCGTGAAGCCGCCCGTCTCGCCCAGTTCCCGAACGGCCGCGATGCCCTCCGGAATCGAGTCGTGCCGGAAGCCGGCCGTCTTGGAGAAGACCAGTACCCGCTTGCCGTCGTCCGCGGAAGCGGAGGGCGAGTGGGATGCGGCCGGTCCCGAGACGACGCAGCCGAGGAGCAGGGCGGTCCCGACCACAGCCGTCGTCAGTCTGCCGGTTGTACGCATGACAGCGTCCTCCCTCAGCTTGTCGTGAACGTGAAGTCGTCGACGTCGAACAGGGCGCCGGTGCCGCTCCCCTTGAACACCAGGTAGAGCGTGGTGGTGCCGCGCGGTGCGCGGGACAGGTCGGCGCTGACGTCCTGGAAGGTCTCCCAGCCGCCGGTCACCGGCACAGTCGCCTTGCCCAGCAAGGTCCCCTTCGCCGAACCGGCGCGGATCTCCAGGGTGCCGCCCGCGCCGCCGGAGGAGATACGCGCGGTGATCTTGCCGGCGTTGCTCAGCACGTACGGTTTGAAAGAGATCCAGTCGCCGTTGTTGATGTCGCCGACCGTCCGGCCGCCGTGTGCGGTGTCCTTGGTGATCACCGAAACCCCGGAGGAGTCGCCGAAGTGCTCGGCCTGCCGGTGCTTGGGCTGGGCGACGTGCTGGTCGTGGGTGGTCAGCGGGGCCTGGCCGCCGCCTCCGCCGTCGGTGTACTCGGCGTCGAAGACGCCGAAGATGTTGGCGTTCTCGTCGTGGCCGCCGTCGGCGCTGGTCTGGATGGTGCCGGTGCAGCCGTTCGCGGAGGTCACCGGGTGGCCGTGGCTGTCGTGGCCGAGGATGAAGGTGACCTTCACCTTCGAGCAGTCGATGGTCCCGTCCTCCGGATCGGTGACCTTCACCTTGAACGGGATGGCGTCACCGAAGCTGAACAGCTGCCCGTCCTCCGGGGTCTCCAGCACCACCGTGGGCGCGGTGTTGCCCACCACGATCTGCACGCTCGCGCTGCCGGTGCGGCCGGACGGGTCCTTGGCCGTCACGGTCGCCGTGTACGTCCCGTTCTTCTTGTACCTGTACGTCGGGTTGGCGGCCGTGGACGTGCCGCCGTCACCGAAGTCCCAGCTGTAGGTGAGGGCGTCGCCGTCCTGGTCGGTCGTGCCGGCCGAGGAGAACTGCACCCTGAGCGGCGCCTGTCCCGAGGTCCGGTTCGCGGCGGCCTGCGCCACTGGTGAGTGGCCGTCGGTGGCGTTCTCGATGCGGTACAGGGCCGAATGCTCGTCGCCGCCGAACCAGGAGACGCCGTAGTCGAGGACGTACAGCGCGCCGTCGGGGCCGAAGGCCATGTCCATGATCTGGGTGCCGGTCCACGGCACGTCGTTGATCGACTGCACGGTTCCGTCGCCGTCGCTGACGATCCGCTTGATCCAGCGGCGGCCGAACTCCCCGGCGAAGAAGTTCCCGTCGTACGCCTCGGGGAACTTCACCGGCGAGTCGAGCGCAGGGTCGTAGTGGTAGACCGGGCCGCCCATGGGGGATTCGGAGCCGGTGCCGAACTCGGGCACGGATCCGCCGTCGTACGGGATCCAGGCTGCCTGCGCCGGGGGCAGGTCGGTCAGGCCGGTGTTGTTCGGCGAGGTGTTCTTCGGTGCGGCGCAGTCGAAGGCAGCGCCCGAGGTGCCGGTGGCGAAGTCGTAGTCGACGTAGGCGTCGTTGTCGCCGGTGCAGTACGGCCAGCCGTAGTTGCCGGGGCCGGTGACGCGGGCGAACTCGACCTGTCCGGCGGGACCGCGCGCGGGGTCGGCGGCGCCGGCGTCGGGACCGTAGTCACCGACGTACAGAATCCCCGTCTCCTTGTCGACGCTGAAGCGGAACGGGTTGCGGAAGCCCATCGCGTAGATCTCGGGCCGCGTCCTGTCGGTGTCGGGCGGGAAGAGGTTGCCGTCGGGAACCGAGTAGCTCCCGTCGGCGTTGACCTTGATACGCAGGATCTTGCCGCGCAGGTCGTTGGTGTTGCCGGAGGACCGCTGGGCGTCGAAGGCCGGGTTGCGGTTCGCACGCTCGTCGATGGGGGTGAAGCCGTCGGACTGGAACGGATTGGTGTCGTCGCCGGTCGACAGGTAGAGGTTGCCGGCCGCGTCGAAGTCGATGTCGCCGCCGACGTGGCAGCAGATGCCGCGGGAGGCGGGGACGTCGAGGATCTTGGTCTCACTGGCGACGTCGAGGGTGCCGTCGGTCTTCAGGACGAACCGGGAGAGCCGGTTGACGCCGTCGAAGGGCGCGAAGTCGGCGGCGGTGCCGGTCTCGGGGGCGTCGCCCGCGGGGGTGTTCAGCGGGGGCGCGTAGTAGAGGTAGATGAAGCGGTTCTCGGTGAAGCCCGGGTCCACGCCGATGCCTTGCAGGCCCTCCTCGTCGTGCGCGTACACGTCGAGTTTGCCGGCCAGTCGCGTGTTGCCGGCGGCGTCGGTGATGCGCAGTTCACCGTCGCGTGAGGTGTGCAGGACGGAGCGGTCCGGGAGGACGGCGAGCGACATGGGTTCGCCGACCTCCGCCTCGCCCTTGGCGAGAGTGACCTGCTGGAAGTCCTCGGCGGCCGCAGCTGTACCGGGGTCGGCGCCGGCCTGGGGTGCGGCGAGGGTGAGGGATGCGGCTGCCAGCAGCGCGCCGCTCAGGAGCGCGACTGCTCTGCGCAAGAAGGGTGGTCTGTGGGTCTCGTTTCTGCCGGTGCTGGTGGTGCGGTCGTTCCCGTGCACGAGTGCCTCCAGAAGAGGGGCCGGTTGTACATGCGGGTGCCTTTGCGCCGGGGTGCGCCGTCACCCCGGAGACGTGAAAGAGAGCTCGGAGAGCGTCAGTTGCCGAACGCCGCGTCGAACGAGGCCGACGGCGGTTCGAAGTCGTACGCCTTGAGGCGGGTCAGCGCCTCGGGGGCGCCCTGGAGCCGGTCCATGCCGGCGTCCTCCCACTCGACCGAGATGGGGCCCTGGTAGTCGATGGAGCGCAGCATCCGGAAGACGTCCTCCCAGGGGACGTCCCCGTGTCCGGCGGAGACGAAGTCCCAGCCGCGGCGCGGGTCGCCCCACGGCAGGTGGGAGCCGAGCCGGCCGTTGCGCCCGTCGAGGCGCTTGCGGGCCTCCTTGCAGTCGACGTGGTAGATCCGGTCGCGGAAGTCCCACAGGAAGCCGACGGGGTCGAGGTCCTGCCAGACGAAGTGCGAGGGGTCGAAATTCAGCCCGAAGGCGGGACGGCGGTCGACCGCCTCCAGCGCCCGCTGCGTCGTCCAGTAGTCGTACGCGATCTCGCTGGGGTGGACCTCGTGGGCGAACCGCACGCCCTCGGCGTCGAAGACGTCCAGGATCGGGTTCCAGCGCTCGGCGAAATCCTCGTAGCCGCGTTCGATCATCGACTCGGGGGCGGGCGGGAACATCGCGACCAGGTGCCAGATGGCGGAGCCGGTGAAGCCGATGACGGTGTCGACGCCGAACGCGGCCGCGGCGCGCGCGGTGTCGGCGATCTCGGCGGCGGCCCGCTGCCGTACGCCCTCGGCGTCGCCGTCGCCCCAGATGCGGGCGGGCAGGATGGCCTGGTGGCGTTCGTCGATGATGGCGTCGCAGACGGCCTGGCCGACCAGGTGGTTGGAGATGGCCCAGCATTTCAGGCCGTACTTGTCCAGCAGCGCATGCCGGGATTCGAGGTACGCGGGATCGGTCAGCGCCTTGTCGACCTCGAAGTGGTCGCCCCAGCAGGCGAGTTCCAGTCCGTCGTAACCGAAGTCACGGGCGAGGCGGCAGACCTCCTCGAGCGGCAGGTCGGCCCACTGGCCGGTGAAGAGCGTGAAGGTGCGGGGCATGTCAGGGGCTCCTCGGAATCAGACCGCTATCGGTGTGTAGACGGAGTTCTTCTGGGCGCTCTCCTCCACCGCCGCGAGGACGCGCTGCACCTGGAGCCCGTCGGCGAAGGAGGGTGCGGGCCGGCGGCCCTCGGCGACGGCGTGGACCAGGTCGCGGGCCTGGTGGACGAAGCTGTGCTCGTAGCCGAGGCCGTGGCCGGGCGGCCACCAGGCCTCCAGGTAGGGGTGGTCGGGCTCGGTGACGAGGATGCGGCGGAAGCCGGCGTGAGCGTCGGGTTCGGTGCCGTCGTGGTACCAGAGCTCGTTGAGCCGCTCCAGGTCGAAGGCCAACGAGCCGCGTTCGCCGTTGAGTTCGATGCGCAGGGCGTTCTTGCGGCCGGTGGCGTACCGGGTGGCCTCGAAGGAGGCGAGCGCGCCCGAGGTGAAGCGGGCGGTGAACACGGCGGCGTCGTCGACGGTCACCTGTCCGGTGCCGGCGGCCGTGACCGCGGACAGGCCCCGCGCGGAGCCGCCGGGCAGCGGGCGCTCCCGTACGAACGTCTCGGTGAGCGCGGAGACCCCGGCCAGCTGCTCGCCGGCCAGGTACTGCGCCAGGTCGACGATGTGGGCTCCGAGGTCGCCGAGCGAGCCGGAGCCGGCCAGTTCCTTGCGCAGCCGCCAGGTCAGCGGGGCCTGCGGGTCGACCAGCCAGTCCTGGAGGTACATCACGCGGACGTGCCGCAGGGTGCCGATCCGGCCCTCGGCGACCATCCGGCGGGCCAGCGCGGTGGCGGGAAGGCGGCGGTAGTTGAAGCCGACCATCGCCAACTGGCCGCGCTCGTACGCGGCTTCTGCGGCGGCCGTCATCGTCTCGGCCTCCTCGACGGTGTTCGCGAGGGGCTTCTCGCACAGGACGTGCTTGCCGGCGGCGAGCGCGGCCAGGGCGATCTCGGCGTGGCTGTCGCCGGGGGTGCAGATGTCGACCAGGTCGACGTCGTCGCGGGCGATCAGGGCACGCCACTCGGTCTCGGCCGCCGCCCAGCCGTGCCGGTCGGCCGCCGCACGCACGGCGGTCGCGTCCCGCCCGCAGATCGCGGCCAGCACCGGGCGCCTGGGCAGGTCGAAGACGCGGCCCACGGTGCGCCAGCCCTGGGAGTGGGCGGCGCCCATGAAGGCGTACCCGACCATGCCGATGCGCAGCGGAGGCTTCTCGGACTCGGCCCCTTCGGACGTGTGCGGCTGTGCCATACGGATGTCCTCCTCATCATCGTGGCGCGGTGGGGGGTGGGGCCCGACCGAGATATCCGGTCGGGCCGGTGAGCAGGGCGCCTCACTGGAAGCCGGTGGACATGTACTGGTCGACGTTGGTCTTGTCGACGACGGCCGAGTAGAGCGTGATCGACGCCGGGATCTCGTACTCGGCGAGGCCGCCGACGCCCTTGCCCTGACCGAGGGCGCGGGCCAGGTCGATCGCGGAGGCGGCCATGGTGGGCGGGTAGAGGACGGTCGCCTTCAGGACGCCGTTGTCCTGTTCGATGGCCTGGAAGGCGGAGAGCGCGCCCGCGCCGCCCACCATCAGGAAGTCGTCGCGGCCGGCCTGCTCGATGGCGCGCAGCGCGCCCACGCCCTGGTCGTCGTCGTGGTTCCACAGGGCGTCGAACTTCGACTGTGCCTGGAGGAGCTGGGCCATCTTGGCCTGCCCGGACTCCACGGTGAACTCGGCGGCCTGGCGGGCCACCTTCCGGATGTTGGGATAGTTCTTCAGCGCGTCGTCGAAGCCCTTGGTGCGCTGCTGGGTCAGTTCCAGGTTGTCCAGCCCTGCCAGTTCGATGACCCGGGCATTGGGCTTGTCCTTGAGCTTTTCGCCGATGTAGTGGCCGGCGTTGAGGCCCATGCCGTAGTTGTCGCCGCCGATCCAGCAGCGGTACGCCTGCGGGGTGTTGAAGATCCGGTCCAGGTTGACCACCGGAATCCCGGCCCGCATCGCCTTGAGCCCTACCTGGGTGAGCGCCTTGCCGTCGGCGGGCAGCACGACCAGGACGTCGACCTTCTTGTTGATCAGCGTTTCGATCTGACCGATCTGCGCGGCCGTGTCGTTGGAGCCCTCGGTGATCTCCAGAGTCACGTCCTCGTACTTCTCGGCGCGGCTCTTGGCGTTCTCGTTGATCGCGTTGAGCCAGCCGTGGTCGGCCTGCGGGCCGGCGAATCCGATGGTGACCTGCTTGCCCGGCTGGTCGTCGGCGGCCGGCTGGTTGCTGTCGGCGGCCTCACCCTGCTCTTTGGGCTCGTTACTCGTGCAACCTGCGAGGAGGGCACCGGCCGAGACGGCGGCGGTCCCGAAGAGCAGTCCTCTGCGTGTGGGGAGCTGTGACATGGCGGTGAACCCTTTCCTCAGGTCGTGCTCGCGGTACGGCGCTGGACCAGCACGGCGGCGACGATGATCGCGCCCTTGGCGATCTGCTGGACGTCGCTCTGCAGGTTGTTCAGGGCGAAGATGTTGGTGATCGTGGTGAAGATCAGGACGCCGAGCACGGAGCCGACGATGGTGCCGCGGCCGCCGCTGAGCAGCGTGCCGCCGATGATCGCGGCGGCGATGGCGTCGAGTTCGTAGAGGTTGCCGTTGGTGTTCTGACCGGAGCCGGACAGGATGATCAGCAGGAAGGCGGCGATACCGCAGCACAGCCCGGACAGCAGGTAGAGGTAGAGTCGCTGGCGGCGGACGTCGATGCCGGCCAGCCGGGCCGCCTCCGCGTTGCCGCCGACGGCGACGGTGCGGCGGCCGAAGGTGGTGCGGTTCAGGATCAGCCAGCCGATGATCGTGACCACGGCGAAGACCAGGACGAGCGGCGGGATGCCGAGCACGTACGCGTCGCGTTCACCGAGGTCGAGGATGCCGTCGACGGTGACGATCTGTGTCTTGCCGTCGGTGATCTGCAGCGCCAGTCCGCGCGCCGAGGCCAGCATGGCGAGGGTGGCGATGAACGGGACCATCCCGCCGTACGCGATGAGCAGTCCGTTGACCAGGCCGCAGCCGAGCCCGACGAGCACCGACGTGAAGAGGATGCCGCCGAAGCCGTACTCCTGCGTGGCGACGGTGGTCGCCCACACGGAGGCGAGCGCGACGATCGCGCCGACCGACAGGTCGATGCCGCCGGAGGTGATGACGAAGGTCATGCCGACGGTGACGACGCCGATCACCGAGGCCTGGGTGAGGACGAGTTGGAGGTTGCGGATGTCGAGGAACTCGTCCGGCTTGGTGATGCCGCCGATGACGACCAGCGCGGCGAGCACGCCGAGAAGGGACAGGGTGCGGACATCGGCGCGGGCCATGAGGCCGCGCCAGGCGGGGAGTTGACCGACCGGCGGCACCTTGTCGGTGCTGCCCCGCGGCGGGGAGACGGGCTGCGTCATGACGCCGGGCTTCCTTCCATCACGAGGTCGAGTACGCGGTGTTCGTCGAGTTCACGGGCGGGGGCGGTGTGTACGACGCGGCCCTCGCGGAGTACCAGGACGCGGTCGGCGAGGCCCAGCACCTCGGGTACTTCACTGGAGACCAGCAGGACGGCGAGGCCCTCGTCGGCGAGTCGGCGGACCACCGCGTACAGCTCGGCGCGGGCGCCCACGTCGACTCCGCGGGTGGGTTCGTCGAGCAGCAGGACGCGGCAGCCACGCAGCAGCCAGCGGGCCAGGACGGCCTTCTGCTGGTTGCCGCCGGAGAGCGTGCGCACCGGCACGGAGGGGTTGTCGGGCCGCAGCGACAGTTCGCGGGTCACCGCTCGCGCGGCGCTCAGCTCGGCACCCCGGTCGATCCAACCCCCGCGTGAGAAGCGGGACATGGAGGAGACCGAGACGTTACGGGTGACCGACTCCAGCATCAGCAGGGCCTGCGCCTTGCGTTCCTCGGGCGCGAGTCCGAGTCCGGCACGGACGGCGGCGCGCACGCTGCCGGGCTTCAGCGGCCGTCCGTCGACCAGCACCTGGCCGGAACTCGGCTTGCGGGCCCCGTAGATCGTCTCCAGGATCTCGGAACGCCCGGAGCCGACGAGCCCCGCCAGACCGACGATCTCGCCGGGCCGCACCCTCAGGTCGAACGCCTCGAACTCCCCGTCCCGGGCCAGTTGCCGGACCTCCAGCAGCGGCTCGCCCTGCGCCGGTGCGGCCGGCCGGTCGGGGAAGACGTACTCGACGTTGCGTCCGGTCATCAGCGCCACCACCTCACGCGTCGGCGTCGACTTCGCGGGCAGTCCGCCCGCCACCGCCCGCCCGTCCTTCAGCACGGTGACCCGGTCGCCGATGCGGCGGATCTCCTCCAGGCGGTGCGAGATGTAGACGACGGCGACGCCGTCGGCGGTGAGGTCGCCGACGATCCGGAAGAGGTTGTCGACCTCGTCGGGGTCGAGGGCGGCGGACGGTTCGTCCATCACGATCAGCCGTACGTCGTGGGAGAGCGCGCGTGCCATGGAGACGATCTGCTGCTGGGCCGCCGACAGCTCGCCGACCAGACGTGCGGGGTCGATCTCCGGGTGGCCGAGCCGTTTCAGCAGCTGCGCCGTCGCGGCCTTGGCCGCTCCCCGTCGTACGACGAAACCGGCGGCCGTGGGTTCATGGCCCAGGTGCACGTTTTCGGCCACCGACAGGTGCTCCACCAGGTCGAGTTCCTGGTAGATGGTGGCGATGCCGAGGCGCATGGCGGCGATGGGCGAGCGGAGGGTGACCGCCTCGCCGCGCCAGCGGATCGTGCCGTCGTCGGGCTGATGGGCGCCCGCCAGGACCTTGATGAGTGTGGATTTCCCGGCGCCGTTCTGGCCGAGCAGACAGTGCACTTCACCGGCCTGGACGTCGAGGTCGACGCCGTCCAGGGCGCGGACGCCGGGGAACGACTTGGTGATGCCGGACATGCTGAGCAGCGGTGGTTCTGATGCCATGTGGGTTCCCCTTGGCGGGCGTGCGGGCCGGTTCAGGGCAGGGCAAAGCAGAGCAGGGTGCGGTACTGGACGAGCTGTGGTGCGCGGTCTCGTTACGCGGGTGAGAACAGGTGGTCGCTGATCAGTCGGGCCGCGCCGATGACTCCGGCGGTGGGGCCCAACTCCCCCAGAACGATGGGCAGGTTGCCGGTCGCCAGGGGCAGCGACTGGCGGTAGACCTGGGTGCGGATCGCGGCGAGCAGGGTGTGGCCGAGGCCGGTCACCCCGCCGCCGATCACCACCAGACCGGGGTTGAAGAAGCTGACCAGGCCGGCGATGACCTGGCCGGTGCGGTTGCCGCCCTCGCGGATCAGCTCGAGGGCGGTGGCGTCGCCGGCGGCGGCCGCGGCGGCGACGTCGATCGCGGTGAGGCCGCCGTTCGCCTCCAGCCTGGACGCGAGCTCGGCGGAGAGGTCCTGTTGAGCCGCCTCCAGCGCGTCGCGGGCGAGTGCCGCGCCGCTGAAGTGGGCCTCCAGGCAGCCCCTGTTGCCACAGGCGCACGGACGTCCGTCGGGCACGGCCTGGATGTGCCCGATGTCGCCCGCGGAACCGGTCGTACCGCGGTGGACCGCACCGCCGACGACGATGCCGCAGCCGATGCCGGTGCCGATCTTGACGCAGAGGAAGTCGCCCACGGAGCGGGCGACGCCCGCGTGCATCTCCCCCATCGCCATCAGGTTCACGTCGTTGTCGACCATGACCGGGCAGCCGAGTTCCTGGCTGAGCGCCTCCCGCACCGGGAAGCCGTCCCAGCCCGGCATGATCGGCGGCGCCACGGGGACGCCCTCGGGGAACCGGACCGGACCGGGGACGCCGATGCCGGCGCCGTCGAAACCCTCGGCGAGCCCCGACGCCTTCAGCTTGGCGGCCATGGCCAGGACCTGCTCGAAGACCGCGACCGGGCCCTCACGCACCTCCATCGGCTGGGTGATGTGCCCCAAGATCTCCAACTCGGCGTTGGTGACCGCGACATCGATGGAGGTCGCGCCGATGTCGACGCCGAGGAAGCGCAGGTTCGGCGCCAGCCGGATGTTGTGCGAGCGGCGTCCGCCGCGCGAGGCGGCGAGCCCGTCGGCGACGACCAGGCCCGTCTCCAGGAGCCGGTCCACCTCCACGGCCAGCTTGGACCGCGACAGGTCGACCTGATCGCCCAACTGTGCCCGGGAGTTGGGCCCGCCGTCGCGCAACAGCTTCAGCAGCCTGGCCTGGTGGGCGTTCGCGGGTCGTGCCGTCATGCGTCTCACAAGCCCCTCCCCGCCTCGAATCGGCCATCGCTGTCCGGCTTTCGAGGGGGAACGTAGCAGCGGCTGCCGGGACTGGGAAGAAGCTGCGCACGAATTGCCGCCGACTTTCTCCACTCACAGGACAAAGGCGTAGACGCACCGGTGCTCTGTGGACCGGAGGAGGCCGGCCACCTCGGGTTACGACCGCTGGCGGGCATGGTACGAGCGGCGGGTGTGCTCGGTGTGCTCGCGCATGAGCCGGGTGGCCCGCTGCTCGTCGCGGTCCGTGATCGCCGCGATCAGCTCCCGGTGTTCGATCCAGGACTGCTGCCCGCGCTGCCGGGCGACCGGCGTGTAGTACCAGCGCACCCGGCGGTCCACCTGGGCGGCGAGTTCGGCGAGGACCGCGTTCCCCGCCAGTTCCATGATCTTCGCGTGGAAACGGGCGTTGAGCGCCACCGCCCCCTCCACGTCGTCGGCGGCGACCGCGCCCTCGCCCTCGGCGCACAGCTCCTCCAGGGCGGCGACACCCGCGCTGCCCGCGTTGGCGGCGGCGAGCCGGGCCGCCTCGGCCTCCAGGAGCGTACGGACCGTAAGCAGCTGGTCGGCCTCCTCCTCGGTGGGCTCGTGCACGAACGCGCCCTGAGCGGGCCGCAGATCGACCCACCCCTCGGTGTTCAGCCGCTGCAACGCCTCGCGCACCGGCTGCCGGGAGACGCCGAGATGCCCGGCCAGTTCGCTCTCGACCAGGTGCTGACCGGGCTGGAGGGCGCGGGTGGTGATGAGTTCGAGCAGCGCCTCGTAGACGCGATCGCGCAGCGGACCGGGCCGTTCGAGCTTGGGCACCGCCCCCTGCGGCAGTCCTGTCGACAACATCGGTCCCCCTCCTCGGCAGGCCGTGCACAGCAGCCGTAAACCAATGGAAAGACAGTATCAATTGTCTTTCGTCTACAGTCTACGGCGCACAAATGCCAGGCCCCCGGGGAGTCGATCGCGTCACACCGCGTGGTCCGTGCAGGTCAGGGGCACCGGACGACCTGCCCGGCGTACGACAGGTTCCCACCGAAGCCGAACAGCAGCACCGGATCCCCGCTCGAGATCGCGCCCTGCTCCACCAGCTTGGAGAACGCCAGCGGGATACTGGCGGCCGAAGTGTTGCCGGACTCGGAGACGTCGCGCGCGACGACCGCGTTCACCGCGCCGAGCTTCTGGGCGAGCGGCTCGATGATGCGCAGGTTGGCCTGGTGCAGCACGACGGCGGCGAGGTCCTCGGGGGCGAACCCGGCACGCTCGCAGGCCTGGCGGGCGAGGGGCGGCAGTTGGGTGGTCGCCCAGCGGTAGACGCTCTGGCCCTCCTGCGCGAACCGCGCGGGCTCGCCCTCGATGCGCACGGCGTGCCCCATCTCGGGCACGGATCCCCACAGCACCGGACCGACACCCGGCTCGTCGGCGGCCTCCACGACGGCGGCCCCCGCTCCGTCGCCGACGAGCACACACGTCGTCCGGTCCGTCCAGTCGGTGACGTCGGACATCTTGTCGGCGCCGATGACCAGCGCCCGGGTCGCCGCACCCGCGCGCACGGTGTGGTCGGCGGTGGCGAGGGCGTGGGTGAAACCGGCGCACACCACGTTGATGTCCATCGCGGCGGGCCGGGGGATGCCGAGCCGGGCGGCGACGCGGGCGGCCATGTTCGGGGAGCGGTCGACGGCCGTCGAGGTGGCGACGAGGACCAGATCTATGTCGCCGGGGGCCCGTCCGGCCGCCGCGAGCGCCTTGGCCGCGGCGTGTGCGGCCAGCTCGTCGACCGGCTCGTCGGGGCCGGCGATGTGCCGGGTCCGGATGCCGACCCGGGACGTGATCCACTCGTCGCTCGTGTCGACCATGCCCGCCAGGTCCTCGTTCGTGAGCACTCTGGCGGGCTGGTAGTGGCCGACGGCGGCGATCCGCGAGCCGTTCATGGTGTCCCCCTCCTTGTTGCGGTTAGCGGGGTTCACCAGTCTGATCAGTGACTCGCGGGTACGACGGCAGGTGAAGCCACAGGAATCGGCGGCCCGGATTGTCGGCTTCCCTCAGATTCCCGGACGTCCGGCAAAGTCGACGTCCGGCACAGTCCCGAACGCCCGGGCGGTCACCCGGTGAACAGTTGGGTGGCCTTCCGTACGAGTTCGTACAGGCCGTAGGCGAGCGGCGCCCCCACCCACAGCCAGGCGAAGGCGATCAGGGGCCGCCGGTCAGGCGGACTCTGGCTGCTGTCGTCGGACATCGGTGGCCTCCCTCGGGGCGGACAGGTGGTGGCGGGGGTGGACGGGGCGGACCAGTTCGTTGGCGACGAATCCGACGACGAGCAGCCCGATCATGATGACGAACGACAGCCCGTACAGGGACGCGCCGTGCTTGCCGGCCTCCTCCTGCCGGTCGGCGATCCAGTTGACGATCAGCGGACCGAGCACACCGGCCGTGGACCAGGCGGTGAGCAGTCGTCCGTGGATGGCGCCGACCTGGTAGGTGCCGAAGAGGTCCTTCAAGTAGGCGGGGATGGTGGCGAACCCGCCGCCGTAGAAGGACAGGATCACCAGCGCGCACAGGATGAACAGCGGCTTGGAGGAGTCGCCGAACAGTGCGATGAGCAGGTACATCAGCGCGCCCGCGCCGAGGTAGACGCGGTAGATGTTCTTGCGCCCGATCAGGTCGGACGTCGACGACCAGCCGATGCGGCCCGCCATGTTGGCCGCCGAGAGCAGGGCGACGAATCCGGCGGCCGCCGTCACCGAGACCGGCGTGGAGGTGTCGGCGAAGAAGTCCGTGATCATCGGTGCGGCCTTCTCCAGGATGCCGATGCCGGCGGACACGTTCATGCAGAGCACGACCCACAGACACCAGAACTGCGGGGTGCGCACGGCGTTTCGCGCCGACACCTGCACGCCCTCGACCACGCTCGGCCCGTCGGCCACCGGCTTCTCGGTCCGCGGCACCCGCACCAGCAGTACGCCGAGCAGCATGAACACGGCGTACGACAGCCCGTGCACAAGGAAGGCGAGCGCGATCCCGGAGTTGTCCGAGCCGAACGACTCCAGCATCTGGGCCGACCAGGGTGAGGCGATGAGCGCGCCGCCACCGAAGCCCATGATGGCGATGCCGGTGGCCATGCCGGGCCGGTCCGGGAACCACTTGATCAGTGTGGAGACGGGCGAGATGTAGCCGATGCCGAGGCCGATCCCGCCGACGAAGCCGTAGCCGAGGACGATCAGCCAGTACTGCTCCGTCGCCGCGCCGAGCGCGGAGAGCAGGAAGCCCGACGAGAAGCACACCAGCGCCACGGTCATCGCCCAGCGCGGCCCGTTGCGCTCCACGAGCGTGCCGCCGAACGCGGCCGACAGACCGAGCATGACGATGCCGAGCTGGAAGGGCAGCGCACTCTGCGTGCCGCTGAGGTCGAGCGCGGATTCGAGCGGTGGCTTGAACACGCTCCAGGCGTAGGCCTGGCCGATGGACAGGTGGACGGAGAGCGCGGCGGGCGGCACCAGCCACCGGCTCCATCCCGGGGGTGCGACGGGGGGACTCATGATCCCGAACGGTAGGAAGGAAGAGGGAAGTTGAGAAGCCGACGCGTCGACCGTATGCGGTGAACGGTATCCCGGACGCGACGAACGGTCGGCGTTCGAACTCTTGCCGACCCAACTTCCATACTGTAGACAATATTTCGTCGACAAGGCACGAAACCGCCGTCGAACACCCCGGACCCACCCCGACCACCTCCGCGGTATCCCTCAAACCGAACGGAGTTGTCCCTGTGAAAGTCGCAGTCCTCGGCGCCGGTGCGATCGGCGCCTACGTCGGCGCCGCGCTCCACCGCGCGGGTGCCGATGTGCATCTCATCGCCCGTGGACCGCATCTGGCGGCCATGAGGCAGCACGGAGTGCAGGTGCTCAGCCCGCGCGGCGACTTCACCGCGCACCCCCACGCCACCGACGACCCGGCCGAGGTCGGCCCGGTCGACTATGTCTTCCTGGGCCTGAAGGCCAACTCGTACGCGGCGTGCGGGCCGCTGATCGAGCCGCTGCTGCACGACACCACGGCGGTCGTGGCCGCCCAGAACGGCATCCCCTGGTGGTACTTCCACCGGCACGGCGGCCCCCACGACGGCCACCGCGTCGAGAGCGTGGACCCGGACGGCGCGGTCAGTGCGGTGCTCGCGCCCGAACGGGCCGTCGGCTGTGTCGTCTACGCGGCCACCGAGCTCGAAGGACCGGGTGTCGTACGGCACTTGGAAGGCACCCGGTTCTCCATCGGCGAGCCCGACCGCAGCGTGTCCCGGCGGTGTCTCGCCCTCAGCGAGGCCATACAGGCCGGCGGGCTGAAGTGCCCGGTCGAGCCGGACCTGCGCAACGACATCTGGCTGAAGCTGCTCGGCAACATCTCCTTCAACCCGATCAGCGCACTGGCCCGCGCGACCATGCGGCAGATGTGCCTGCACGGCGGCACCCGCAGGGTCATCGAGATCATGATGACCGAGACCCTCTCCGTCGCCGAGGCCCTCGGCTGCAAGGTGGGCGTCTCCATCGAACGCCGCCTCGCGGGCGCCGAGAAGGTCGGCGACCACCGCACCTCCACGCTCCAGGACCTGGAGCGCGGCAAGCCGCTCGAACTCGACGTACTCCTGTCCGCCGTCGTCGAGTTGGCGGACATCACCGGCGTGGACGTGCCCACCCTGCGCACCGTGCACGCCATCTCTGACCTGCTCGCGCTGAGGAGCGCCGCATGAGGAAACGCCAGTCCACGAAGACGTACACCCGGCTCACCCACCCCCTGGTCCGCGACTCCCGCGACGAGCCGCTGCGCCGGGCCACCTGGGACGAGGCGCTCGACCGGACCGCCCGGGGCCTGGCGGCCGTCCGCGGCGCGTTCGGCATGTTCTCCTGCGCCCGCGCCACCAACGAGATGAACTACGTGGCGCAGAAGTTCGCCCGCGTGGTCATGGGCACCAACAACGTCGACTCCTGCAACCGCACCTGCCACGCGCCGAGTGTCGCGGGCCTGTCCGCCGCCTTCGGCTCGGGCGGCGGGACCTCCTCGTACGAGGAGGTCGAGCACACCGACGTCATCGTGATGTGGGGCTCCAACGCCCGTTTCGCGCACCCGATCTTCTTCCAGCACGTACTGAAGGGGATCAGGAACGGCGCCCGGATGTACGCGGTCGACCCGAGGCGGACGAGCACCGCCGAGTGGGCGGAGAGCTGGCTCGGCCTGAACGTCGGCACGGACATCCCGATGGCGCACGCGATCGGCCGCGAGATCATCCACGCCGGTCTGGCCAACGAGGCGTTCATCGAGCGGGCGACCAGCGGCTTCGAGGAGTACCGGGCGCTCGTCGAGCCGTGGACGCTGTCCCTCGCCGAGAAGGTGACCGGCGTGCCCGCCGCCGCCATCCGGGAGTTGGCGCACGCCTACGCCCGAGCCGAGCGCGCCCAGCTGTGCTGGACCCTCGGCATCACCGAGCACCACAACGGCACCGACAACGTCCGCGCCCTGATCAACCTGTCCCTGCTCACCGGCCACGTCGGCCGCTACGGCGCCGGGCTCCAGCCCCTGCGCGGCCAGAACAACGTCCAGGGCGGCGGCGACATGGGGGCCATCCCCAACCGTCTGCCCGGGTTCCAGGACATCCTCGATGCGGACACCCGGCTCAAGTTCGAGTCGGCCTGGGACACCGTCATCCAGCCGCACTACGGGCTGAACCTGACCGAGATGTTCGAGGCGATGGAGGAGGGAACGCTCAGGGCCGTCTACTGCATCGGCGAGAACCCGGCGCAGTCGGAGGCGGACAGCGGACAGGCGGTACGGCGGCTGCAGGCCCTGGACTTCCTGGTCGTCCAGGACATCTTCCTGACGAAGACCGCCGAACTGGCCGACGTCGTCCTGCCCGCCACCGCCGGCTGGGCGGAGACCGAGGGCACGACCACCAACAGCGAGCGCCGGGTCCAGCGCGTACGCCGGGCCGTGACCCCGCCCGGCGAGGCCCGCGAGGACATCGACATCATCTGCGACCTGGCGGCCCGGCTCGGCCACGAATGGAAGTACGCCGACGCCGAGGCGGTCTGGAACGAGCTCAGGTCGGTGTCCCCGGACCACTACGGGATGACCTACGAGCGCCTGGAGGACCACCAGGGCATCCAGTGGCCCTGCCCCAGCACCGAGCGGCTCGAACCGACCTATCTGCACGGCCGGTTGTGGGAGACCGACCCGGCGAAACGGGGCAGGCTCGCGCCCTTCGGGCTGGTGCAGCACGATCCGCCCGTCGACCTCACCGACGAGGAGTACCCGATCCGGCTCACCACCGGGCGGCGGCTCGACTCCTACAACACCGGTGTGCAGAGCGGCGGTTTCGCCTCCCCGCTCCGGCGCGGCGAGTACGTCGAGCTGTGCCCGGAGGACGCCGAGCGGTACGGGGTCGTGGTCGGCGAGGAGGTCCGGGTGACCTCACGGCGCGGCTCGGTCGTCGCGCCGGTGTGGATCGACCCGGCGCTGCGGCCCGGGCTCGCCTTCATGACCATGCACTTCCCCGACGAGGTGGACACCAACCAGCTCACGATCGAGGCCAACTGCCCGATCGCGGGGACAGCGGAGTTCAAGGCGTCGGCGATCCGGATCGAGAAGCTCCCCGTCGCGACCATCGTGAGGTGACGCAAGTGGACCTGCACTTCGGCGACAGCAAACCGACGGACGACGAACGGGCGGCCGTCGACGCCCTGCTCGGGCCCCCGGAGTCCTCCTGGGAGGGCGCCGACCGCTCCGACGCCGACCTGAGGTGGGCGCGCGGCGGCCGCGAGGCCCGGGACCGTCGCGACCTGCTGTTGCCGGGGCTGCACGCGATCAACGACCGGATCGGCTGGATCAGCGAGGGCGCCCTGGACTACCTGTGCCGCCGGCTGACCGTGCCGCCGGCGGAGGCGTACGGGGTGGCCACCTTCTACGCCATGTTCTCCGTCCGGCCCCGGCCGGCGACCGTGCTCCATGTGTGCACGGACCTGGCGTGCCAGGCCGCCGGGGCGGCGGAGCTGTGCGCGGGGGTCGAGGCCCGGCTGGGGCCCGGGGTCTCCGTGGAACGCAGCCCCTGCCTGGGCCTGTGCGAACGTGCCCCGGCCGCGCTCGCGATCAGGGCGGGGGATCCGGTCCGTACGGCGGTCTCGGCGCCGACGACCGTGCACGAGGCCGTCCTGGCCGCCACCTCGCCCGACTCGGCGCCCGAGGAGCCGCCGGCCGCGATGGCGGTGCCCCAGGCGGGCTCCCCCGGGCTGGCGCTGCTGCGCCGCGTCGGCGTGGTGGATCCGTCGTCGCTCGACGACTACCGCGCCCACGGCGGCTACACCGCCCTGCGCCGCGCCTTCGAGCTCGGCCCCGCCGGAGTCATCCGCGAGGTCACCGACTCCGGCCTGGTCGGGCGCGGCGGCGCCGCCTTCCCGACCGGCCGCAAATGGCAGGCCACGGCAGCGCAGCCGGACCACCCGCACTACCTCGTCTGCAACGCCGACGAGTCCGAGCCCGGCACCTTCAAGGACCGCGTGATCATGGAGGGCGATCCGTACGCGCTGGTCGAGGCGATGACCGTCGCGGCGTACGCGACCGGCGCGCACAAGGGCTATCTCTATCTCCGCGGCGAGTACCCGCGCGCCCTGCACCGCCTGGAGCACGCGATCGCCCAGGCACGCGCGCGTGGCCTGCTCGGCGACGACGTCCTCGGCCAGGGGTACGCCTTCGACATCGAGATCCGGCGGGGCGCGGGCGCGTACATCTGCGGCGAGGAGACGGCGCTGTTCAACTCCATCGAGGGCTACCGGGGCGAGCCGCGCTCGAAACCGCCGTTCCCCGTGGAGAAGGGCCTGTTCGGCAAACCGACGGTGGAGAACAACGTCGAGACGCTGGTCAACGTGCTGCCGATCCTGACGATGGGAGCACCGGCGTACGCGGCGATCGGCACGGAGAAGTCCACCGGACCGAAGCTGTTCTGCGTGTCGGGGAGTGTGGAGCGGCCCGGGATCTACGAACTCCCCTTCGGCGCCACCCTGGGCGAGCTGCTGGAGCTGGCCGGGGTGCGCGAGGGCCTGCGGGCCGTGCTCCTCGGCGGCGCCGCGGGCGGCTTCGTACGCGCCGACGAGCTCGGCATCCCGCTCACCTTCGAAGGCACCCGCGCCGCCGGCACGACGCTCGGTTCGGGGGTCGTCATGGCCTTCGACGGCACCGTCCCGCTGCCCCGGCTGCTGCTGCGCATCGCCGAGTTCTTCCGCGACGAGTCGTGCGGGCAGTGTGTGCCGTGCCGGGTCGGGACGGTGCGGCAGGAGGAGGCGCTGCACCGGATCGTGGAGCGCACGGGCGCCGCTGCCGCCGACGACATCGCACTGCTGAGGGAGGTCGGCCGCGCGATGCGGGACGCCTCGATCTGCGGTCTGGGGCAGACCGCGTGGAACGCCGTGGAATCCGCCATCGACCGTCTGGGGGCCTACGAATGACCGCGATACCGCTGGGAGTGCCGCGCCGACTGGTCGAGTTCACCATCGACGGCGAGGAGGCCCGCGTCCCGGAGGGCTCGACCGTCCTCGACGCCTGCCGGGCCGCCGGGAAGGACATCCCGACCCTCTGCCAGGGCGACACTCTGACGCCCAAGAACGCCTGCCGGGTCTGCATGGTCGAGGTCGAGGGCTCCCGCACCCTGGTCCCGGCCTGTTCCCGCCGGGCGGAGCCCGGCATGGCGGTGCACACCGACACCGAGCGCGCCCGTCACAGCCGCAAGCTCGTCCTCGAACTCCTCGCGTCCTCGGTCGACTTGTCGACCACTCCCCAGGTCACCGAGTGGCTCAAGGAGTACGAGGCGAAGCCGGACCGCTTCGGCCCGGACGCGGCCCGCCTCAACGAGGAGCCGAAGGTCGACAACGATCTGTACGTGCGTGACTACGACAAGTGCATCCTCTGCTACAAGTGCGTCGACGCCTGCGGCGAGCAATGGCAGAACACCTTCGCGATCTCCGTCGCGGGCCGGGGCTTCGACGCCCGGATCGCGGTCGAGCACGACGCCCCGCTCACCGACTCCGCGTGCGTGTACTGCGGGAACTGCATCGAGGTGTGCCCGACGGGAGCGCTGTCCTTCAAGTCGGAGTTCGACATGCGGGCGGCGGGCACCTGGGACGAGTCGAAGCAGACCGAGACGACCACCGTCTGCGCGTACTGCGGAGTGGGCTGCAACCTCACGCTGCACGTGCAGGACAATGAGATCGTGAAGGTCACCTCGCCGCACGACAACCCGGTGACCCACGGCAACCTGTGCATCAAGGGCCGCTTCGGCTACCAGCACGTACAGAACCGGGACTGATCGGGACTGATGGGGACATGGGACGAGTCACGGAACGACGCAAGGTGATCCGCATCCGGGACGGGGCGGTCTCCGCCCGTCCGGACACGCTCGTCGCCGAGGAACCCCTGGAGATCCGGCTGAACGGCAAGCCGCTCGCGATCACCATGCGCACCCCGGGCGACGACTTCGCGCTCGCCGCGGGGTTCCTGGTGAGCGAGGGTGTACTGGCCGAGCGGACGGACCTGCAGAACATCGTCTACTGCGCCGGGGCGACGCAGGACGGCTCGAACACGTACAACGTGGTGGACGTGAAGACCGCGCCGGGCGTCGCGATGCCCGACATCACGCTGGAGCGGAACGTCTACACCACCTCCTCCTGCGGGCTGTGCGGCAAGGCGAGCCTGGACGCGGTCCGTACGACGGCCCGCTGGCCCATCGCCGACACTCCCCCGGTCCGGGTGGAGCCCGAGCTGCTCGCAAGCCTCCCCGACCGGCTGCGCGCGGCCCAGCGGGTCTTCGACCGGACCGGGGGGCTGCACGCGGCGGCCCTGTTCGCCGAGGACGGGGAGCTGCTCGACATACGGGAGGACGTGGGCCGGCACAACGCGGTCGACAAGCTGGTCGGCCGCGCCCTGCAGAGCGGCGGTCTGCCCCTGTCCCGCACGATCCTGCTGGTGTCCGGCCGCGCCTCCTTCGAGCTGGCGCAGAAGGCCGTGATGGCGGGCATCCCGGTACTGGCCGCGGTCTCGGCGCCCTCGTCGCTGGCCGTGGACCTGGCCGTGGAGAGCGGGCTGACCCTGGTGGGCTTCCTGCGGGGCAGCTCCATGAACGTGTACGCGGGCGAGGACCGCATCGCCCTGCGGACCGCGGCCGCCCAGGGCTGACGGTTCCCCGCGGCACGGCGGCGGGACCCCGACCGGCGGGGAGCGCCCCCTGCGCCGCAGGGGTCCCGCCTCACACCTTGTCATGAGCGCATCCAATTCCGTGACGAGGTTTCAGTTGACGTGAGCTCAGACGACCACTCCCCCAGTCGAGTTGTCCGAGCACGTTTCTTGTGGTGTGTCGCTGCCACCAACTACCCTCTGTGACGCGTAGGTTCGACGTGGGATGTCCCGATGTTCTGACAAATGAAGGGCGGGCCACTGCATGCCGTCGAGACTTCGCGCACGTCTGAGAGCCACCCTCACCGCGGGCGTCGTCATGACGGCGACAGCCGTCCTGCCCGACCCGGTGCAAGCCCAACCCACCACGGCTGCCCCGCAGTTCGAGCAGCAGGTGCTCTTCAGGACGTCGCAGGATCCCGGCTACGCCTGCTTCCGGATCCCGGCCGTCGTGCAGACCACCGAGGGCACGCTGCTCGCGTTCGCCGAGGGCCGCGTCCTCAACTGCGGAGACGCGACCGACATCGACATCGTGATGAAGCGCTCCACCGACGGCGGCCGCACCTGGGGCCCGCTCCAGGTCGTCAACGAGGGCGCCGGCGACACCCACGGCAACCCGGCCCCGATCGTCGACCGCGAGACCGGCCGGATCCTGCTGGCCCAGACGTACAACACGGGCCGTACGGACAGCGGCCACTGTGAGGTCCCCTGCGACCGCCGGCCCCATCTGCAGTACAGCGACGACGACGGCCGCACCTGGTCCGATCCGCGCGACCTCAGCCCGCAGATCATGCCCGCGCACTGGAACTCCTGGTACGCCACCGGTCCCGTGCACGGCATCCAGCTCACTCGGGGCAGCCACGCCGGCCGGCTGGTCTTCGGCGTCAACACCGAGACCTGGGACGGCACCAGGGTCACCGGGAACCACGCCGCCCTCATCGTGAGCGACGACGGCGGCGACACCTGGCGGGTCGGCGCCAACGACTCCTGGCCGATCGCGTTCGACGGCACCTTCCGGCAGAAGCCCTCGGAAGTCACCCTGACCGAGCACACCGACGGCTCGCTCCTGGTCAGCGGCCGCGAACAGGACGGCACCGACCTCGGTCACCGCACCCAGACCGTCAGCCGCGACGGCGGCGACAGCTTCGCCACCCCCTTCCGGTCCGTCCCGGACCTCTACGCACCCCAGGTCCAGGGCGCCACGCTGCGCCTGGGCGACCGGATGCTGCTGTCCTGTCCCGGTGACCCCGACCGCCGCCGGACGATGATGATCCGCTCCTCCTACGACGGCGGCCGCACCTGGGAGAGCGTGGACCGCGGCACCGTCGTCACCAGGGACTGGTCCGGCTACTCCGACCTGGCGCCGATCGACGACAGCACCGTAGGCCTGCTGTACGAGGGCGGCACGGTCGACGCCCGCGACGAGATCCGCTTCGCCCGCTTCAACGAGGAGTGGCTGAAGCCGCGCCGTGGCGCCGACCCGACCACGCCCGACCATGCCGTGCTCGGCCAGCCGGCGGCCGTGCTCGGCGGCGCCGAGCGCACCAGCGGCGTGTCGGGCGGCGCGCTGGCCTTCGACGGCACCGACGACGCCGTACGCCTGCCGTACCGTCCCCAACTCCCGCTCGACACCAAGGAGTTCACTACCTCCCTATGGTTCCGCTACACGGCCGAGAGCGGAGATCAGCCGCTGCTGTGGATGGGCGGGGTGGGCAACAGCCAGCCACAGGTCTGGCTGCGCGGTGAGCCCGACGCGGGCCGGGTACGCGGCCTGATCACCACCCGGGAGGACGCGACGACCGTGCGGTCGGCATCCGTGAACACCGACGCCGCCCACAACGACGGCCGGTGGCACCACCTCGCACTGCGCCGCGGCGACGGACGACTGACCCTGTTCATCGACGGCGAACCCACCAGCACGGCCGACGTGCCCGGCTCCGTGAGCCGGAACTCGCCGTTCGGCGTGCACATCGGCCAGAGCATGGACAGCCGGGCCTTCTTCACCGGGGCCATCGACGAGGTCCGCGTCTGGGACCGGGCGCTGAGCGACACCGAGATCGCCGCCGTACACCGGACGAACACCGGCCCGGACTTCGACAACGTGCTGTGGCTCCCCATGGACCAGGTGGCCGCCGGCCGCTAACGTCCCGGAACGTGCCCGACGACATACGTGCACGACAGCGGACGGGAACCGGGGTCGGCCTGCTGCTGACCCTGGTTCTCGCGGCCGTGCTGCTCACCGCCCTCCCGGACGACGACCGGGAGGGCGGCGCCGCGTGCGAGGCCCGTACGGTCGCGTCCTGGTCGCCGGACGATGAGCTCACCGCCGAGTTCGCCCGCTACGGCGACGACGCGACCCGCACCGACGACTGGACCGGCGGCGACGGCACCCACTCGCTGCGGCTGCCGGACGGCCGGGTGCTGTGGCTGTTCTCCGACACCTACCTCGGCCCCGTGCACGCCCCGCCCAACCCGTCCGGCGAGTCGTACGCCTGGCGCGACACGACAGCGCCGCTGGTGCGCAACTCGGCTGTGGTGATGTCCGACGGCCGCCTGAGTACGACACTGCCCGCGCCCCTCTTCCCCGACCCGGCCCCGAACCAGTGGCGCTGGCCGGTCGCCGCCCGGGTCGAGCCGCGCTCCCCCGGCTCGTCGGAGCAGGTCGTACGGGTGCTGCTGTGGACGCGAGCGGCGGGCCAGGCGCCGTGGATCTACGGCGTGCCCCTCGCCACCGAAGTCGCCACGCTGTCCCTGCCGGACCTGCGCGTCGAGGGCATCGCCAGGGTGTCCGACCAGCAGCGGGTGCCGGACCCGTCCCGGCGCGTGCTGTTCGGGACGACGCTGCTGACGGACGGCGGCTGGACCTACGTCTTCGGCGGCAACGACGGGCAGGCCGCGTCCCGCCCGACCTCCTCCGCGTATGTGGCGCGGGTGCCGGCGGGCGGGCTCGCCGACCCCGCCGCCTGGGAGTACTGGGACGGCTCCGCATGGGTCACCGGGTCGCGTCCGGCTCCGGTGCTCGGGGACCAGCGGCGCACCGGTGTGGGCAGCGCGTTCTCGGTGGTCCGGGACGAGGACACGTACGTGCTGTTCACCATGGCCGCCGGGGCGCGGGGGCTGACCACGGTGACGTCGTACTGGGCCTGCTCGCCCACCGGGCCGTGGCACGGGCCGACCCGCAGCTTCAGCCCACCGCTGCCGGCCGGCGGGGTCGCCGCGTACAACCCGCAGGCGCACCCCGACGTCGGCGGCAAGGATCGCCTCGTCCTGAGCTACGACGTCAACTGGCTGGCGACCACGGGCGCGTCCGCGCAGATCAACGGGAACGTGAGCCTGTACCGACCGCGGTTCGTGACGCTGCGGCTGACGCCCGCGCGGTGAGCGGCTCGACGGGGTCGTGGGAGCGGCGCTTGGCGATCACCGCGCACACCATCAGCTGCATCTGGTGGAAGAGCATCAGCGGCAGCACGGCCAGCGACGCCTCGGCCCCGAACAGCACGCTCGCCATGGGCAGTCCGGAGGCCAGCGACTTCTTCGAGCCGGCGAACTGGATGGTGATGCGGTCCGCCCGGTTGAAGCCCAGCGCCTTGGCGCCGTACCAGGTCAGGGCGAGCATCACGGCGAGCAGCACCGCCTCGACGGCGAGCAGTCCGCCCAGCCGGGCGGGGCTGACCTGGTGCCAGACGCCCTGGACCATGCCCTCGCTGAACGCGGTGTAGACGACGAGGAGGATCGACCCGCGGTCGACGAGGCCGAGGCCCTTCCGGTGGCGTGTGACGAACCCTCCGATCCAGCGGCGCAGCAGCTGCCCGGCCAGGAACGGCACAAGGAGTTGCAGCACGATCTTCACGATCGAGTCCGTGGTGAACCCGCCGGCGCTGCCGCCGAGCAGCGAGGCCGCCAGGAGCGGGGTGATGACGATGCCCGCCAGGGAGGAGAAGGAGCCGGCGCAGATCGCGGCGGGCACGTTGCCGCGGGCGATCGAGGTGAAGGCGATCGACGACTGGATGGTCGACGGGACGAGGGTGAGGAAGAGCAGGCCCGTCCACAGCGAGTGGGTGAGAAACACCGGCACCAGTCCGCGGGCGGCGAGGCCGAGCAGCGGGAACACGACGAAGGTGCAGGCGAGGACGGTGACATGCAGCCGCCAGTGCCTGAGCCCGTCCAGCGCCTCGCGGGTGGAGAGCCGGGCGCCGTAGAGGAAGAAGAGGAGGGCGATCGCGGCGGTGGAGGCGCCGGAGGCCACGTCGGCCCCCGTACCGCGCGCCGGGAGGAGCGCCGCGAGGCCCACCGTCCCGAGCAGCAGCAGGATGTACGGGTCGATCGGCAGCCAACGCGGCCATCGCAGGCGTTTCACGGTGCTCCACTTGCTTGTGCTCGGCGGTACGGGAGCCAAGAGGTCCCCTCTCCATCCTGCTCCTCGGCAGGTCGATCGGGAATCCGGCATACCACTCTGACTGTCATCACGATCGGCGATAGGCTGGCACGGTGTACGACCCTTCCCACCTGCGGACGTTTCTCGCGGTGGCCCAGACGCTGAGCTTCACCCAGGCCGCGCGGCGGCTTGGGCTGCGTCAGTCGACCGTCAGCCAGCACGTACGCCGGCTGGAGGACGCCACCGGACGGCAGCTGTTCAGCCGGGACACCCACTCCGTGCAGCTGACGGAGGACGGCGAGGCGATGCTCGGCTTCGCGCGCCGGATCCTGGAGGTGCACGAGCAGGCCACGGCGTTCTTCACCGGCACCCGGCTGCGCGGCCGGCTGCGCTTCGGCGCCTCGGAGGACTTCGTGCTGACCCGGCTGCCGGAGATCCTGGAGAGGTTCCGGCACGACCACCCCGAGGTCGACCTGGAGCTCACCGTCGAACTGTCGGGGACGCTGCACGAGCAGCTCGCGGCCGGGAAGCTGGACCTGGTGTTGGCCAAGCGGCGGACCGAGGATCCGCGCGGGGAGCTGGTGTGGCACGACCGGCTGGTCTGGATCGGCGCGGAACGTCTGCGCCTCGACCCCGACCGTCCGGTCCCGCTGATCGTCTATCCCCCGCCCGGCATCACCCGCGAGCGCGCCCTGGATGCGCTTCAGCGGCAGGGGCGCGAGTGGCGCATCGCCTGCACCAGCGGCAGCCTCAACGCACTGATCGCGGCCGCCCGCGCGGGCCTCGGCGTGATGGCCCACTCCCGGGGCTTCGTCCCACCCGGCCTGGTCCGGATGTCCGACCGCTTCGGCCTGCCCGAGCTCGGCCAGGTCGACTTCGTCCTGATCCACGGACACCGCCGGCCCTCCGCCGCCCAGGGGCCCGCCGATGCCCTGGCCACGGCGATCCTGGCGGCGGGCGACCGGCTGCACCGGCGCTGACGTTCCGGCCGACGCGGGGCCGTAATCGGGTCGTACAGATTCCGTGGAGATTACGGCACCGAAACTTACTCCACCGTCAGGAATCTGTCCGACCCTTCCCCATGTGCGCGTATTTTCCCCGCTGACCAGCGCATACCTGAGCACTGCCCGGCTTTCGCACCCCCTCCCGTCCCGACTGCGTGTGAGGTAGCTTTCACCGCCTGTGCGGAGCGTCACAGGGAGCCGTCACAGAGAGCGGGGAACGGGTTTGCGCGAGTTCACCAATCCTCCCTTGGCGTTGGCACCCCCGGTGGGCGGTCTGGCCGACGCCGTCTTCGAGCACGCCCAGGAAGACCCGCTCCACATCGCGCTCGGCCGCAAGGACGAGTCGGGACAGTGGCGGGACGTGACCGCGGCCGAGTTCCGCGACGAGGTCCTCGCCCTCGCCAAGGGCCTGCTCGCCCGCGGTATCCGGTTCGGCGACCGGGTCGCCATCATGTCCCGCACCCGCTACGAGTGGACGCTGTTCGACTTCGCCCTGTGGACGATCGGCGCCCAGGTGGTGCCCGTCTACCCGACCTCCTCGGCCGAGCAGTGCTTCTGGATGCTGTACGACGCGGAGGTGACGGCCGCGATCGTCGAGCACGAGGACCATGCGATGACGATCGCCACCGTCATCGACCGGCTGCCCCGGCTGCGCCGGCTGTGGCAGCTCGACGCGGGCGCCGTCCAGGAGCTGTACGAGGCGGGCGCCCACCTCGACGACGAGGTGGTGCATCGGCACCGCAAGGCGGTCACCCCGGACTCGGTCGCGACCGTCATCTACACGTCGGGCACCACCGGCCGGCCCAAAGGCTGCGTCATCTCGCACGGCAACTTCATGTACGAGGCGGACACCGCCATCAACCGCTGGGAGCCGGTGTTCCACTCCAAGAAGGGCGACGAGGCGGCGACGCTGCTCTTCCTGCCGCTCGCCCATGTCTTCGGCCGGATGGTGGAGATCGCCGCCGTCCGCGGCAAGGTCCGCTTCGGCCACCAGCCGCAGCTCAACGCCGCCGCCCTGCTGCCCGACCTGGCCGCCTTCAAGCCGACGTTCATCCTCGCGGTGCCGTACATCTTCGAGAAGGTCTTCAACGCCGCCCGCCGCAAGGCGGAACGGGAGGGAAAGGCCGGTCCGTTCAAGAAGGCCGTCGACGTCGCCGTGCGGTACGCGGACGCGGTGGAGGCCAAGGCGTGGGGGATCGGGCCCGGTCCGTCGGCGGGTCTGCGCATACAGCACCAGCTCTTCGACAAGCTCGTCTACTCCAAGGTCCGCGACGCGCTGGGCGGCCGGGTGCGCAACGCGATGTCGGGCGGCTCGGGGATGGACCGGCGGCTCGGGCTGTTCTTCGCGGGCGCGGGCGTGCCGATCTACGAGGGGTACGGCCTGACCGAGTCCACGGCGGCCGCGACCGCCAACCCGCCGCACCGCACCCGGTACGGCACGGTCGGGCAGCCCATCCCCGGCATGACCGTGCACATCGCGGACGACGGCGAGATCTGGCTGCACGGCCCGAACGTCTTCCAGGGCTACCTCAACAACCCCAAGGCCACCGACGAGACCCTGCACGACGGCTGGCTGGCCACCGGCGACCTGGGGTCCCTCGACGAGGACGGCTTCCTCACCATCACCGGCCGCAAGAAGGAAATCCTTGTCACGTCGGGCGGCAAGAGCGTCGCGCCGGGACTGCTGGAGGAACGCGTACGCGACCACCCGCTGGTCGCCCAGTGCATCGTCGTCGGCAACGACCGCCCGTACGTCGCGGCCCTGGTCACCCTGGACCAGGAGGCCGTCGAACACTGGCTCCAGATGCGCAACAAGCCCCAGCTGTCCCCCGCCGAACTGGTGCGTGAGCAGGATCTGGAGACCGAGGTGCGGCGCGCGGTGGTCGCCGCGAACACGCTTGTCTCGCAGGCCGAGTCGATCCGCACCTTCCGCATCCTCGCGCAGCCGTTCACCGAGGAGCACGGGCTCCTCACCCCGTCCCTGAAGCTGAAGCGGAAGGCGATCGAGAACGCCTACGCCAACGAGGTGAACGCCCTGTACCAGACGTGAGGCGCGCATCTGATTCCGGCGGATTATGCGGTCAGGAATGCATGGGGGCTCGTGATCGTTGACGATAGGGGTACCACCTGACGACAACCGAAGGATCAAGAGCTCGTGAGCAGCAAGGTCCCCCCGATCATCCTCAACAACGGCGTCGCGATGCCCCAGCTGGGCTTCGGCGTCTGGCAGGTGCCGGACGACGAGGCGGAGCGGGCGGTGGCGACGGCGCTTGAGGCCGGGTACCGCAGCATCGACACAGCGGCGATCTACGGCAACGAAGAGGGCACCGGCAAGGCGATCGCCGCCTCCGGGCTCCCCCGCGAGGAGCTCTTCGTCACCACCAAGCTCTGGAACAGCGACCAGGGGTACGAGTCCACTCTGCGCGCCTTCGACGTCTCCCTCGGCAAGCTCGGCCTGGAGTACGTGGATCTGTACCTGATCCACTGGCCGTTGCCGTCCAGGGGCAAGTACGTCGACACGTACAAGGCCTTCGAGAAGCTCCACGCCGACGGCCGGATCCGCGCCATCGGCGTCTCCAACTTCCTGCCGGAGCACCTGGAGCGGCTGATCGCCGAGACGTCGGTCATCCCCGCGGTCAACCAGATCGAGCTGCACCCGCACCTCCAGCAGCATGCCGCCCGTGAGTACCACGCGGAGCAGGGCATCCACACCGAGGCCTGGTCGCCGCTCGGCCAGGGCAGGGGCCTGCTGGAGGTTCCGGCGATCGTGGCGATCGCCCAGAAGCACAACCGCACGCCCGCCCAGGTGGTGCTGCGCTGGCACCTGCAGCTCGGCAACGTCGTGATCCCGAAGTCCGTGACGCCGTCCCGGATCGAGGAGAACATCGACGTCTTCGACTTCTCGCTGGACACCGAGGACCTCGCGGCGATCAGCGCGCTCAACGAGGACCGGCGGCTGGGCCCGGACCCGGCCACGTTCGACATGGGCTGACGCACCATACGCCGAAGCGCCCCGGGGACCGCACCGGTTCCCGGGGCGCTTCGCATACGTCAGTCGGTCTACAGGGTCCTGGTCGCCGTGTGGACCGTGTGCGCCGCCAGGATGAAGACGTCCGGACGGTGATGGACGCTCGCCTTGTCGTCGGGGTCGAGGAGTCGGTCCAGGGTGGCGCGGTCGGTGGCGTCGAGTTGGTCGCCGAAGGCGTCGCGCAGCCGGGACAGGGAGGCGGCGATGTAGGCGCGGGCCCGGCCGGTCGCCGGGGCGGGCAGGTCCAGCAGGAAGCTGCGGGTACCGGTGGGCTTCAGACCCGCCGCGGTCATCAGCGCCGGCCAGTCCTCCGTCTCGGCGACGGCACCGGGCAGGGACGAGCGCATCTCCGCGAACCACTCCTCCTCCAGCACGTCGAGCCGCGCCTGCAGTCCGGGACGGCCGATGCCGATGTCACGCGGCAGGAACCGGGAGGGCAGCCCGCCCTCCATGAGGGCGAGCGTGCCGCCGGGTGCCAGGTGCCCGGCGAAGGCGGCGAGCGCGGCCCGCTGGTCGCCGAGGTGGTGCAGACTCCGGCTGGCCCACAGCAGGTCGGCGGGGTAGTTCAGATCGCCGAGGATCTCAGGAA
This sequence comes from Streptomyces flavusporus, assembly GCF_046267975.1. Classification (NCBI taxonomy): domain Bacteria; kingdom Bacillati; phylum Actinomycetota; class Actinomycetes; order Kitasatosporales; family Streptomycetaceae; genus Streptomyces; species Streptomyces flavusporus. The sequence goes on from NZ_CP176503.1 coordinate 1,574,426, forward strand.
GGTCACCCGAGAGCGTGGCGAAGCGGTCGGCGACGCCGAGCCGCTTCGCCCGGGCACCGGCCCGCTCCAGCAGCGGTTCGGTGCCGTCGACCGCGACGACCCGGGCACCCGGGAAGGCCTCGGCGAGCAGACAGGCGACCACACCGGGACCGCTGCCCGCGTCGACGATCAGCCCCGGGTCGGTCTGCCGCTTCGCGAGCCAGGCCAGCGCCCGCTCGTACAGCGGGGTGAACAGCTCCGCCTGCGCTTCCAGCAGGGGGCCCATCTCGGCCCAGTCGATGTCGGCGTGGTCGTGATGCCCGTGGCCGTGATGGTGATGGCCGTGATCGTGTTCGTGGTCGTGCGCCATGGTGGTCAGCCTCTCCTCCGGATACGGCCAGCGTGCGGCGGCGCACCACCAGGGGGCAAGTTCCGTTGCCGGAACTGCAAAGAGACGGGCGTCAGAAAATGGGATGCGGACACACGCCGGGCTCACCCACCATGGCCGGCATGGACGACGAGATGGTGGAGCGGTTCCTCGAGGACGGGTTCGTGAGGATCGAGGGTGCCTTCCCGCCACGCGTCGCCGAGGACTGCGCGCGGCTGCTGTGGCGGGAGACGGGATACGACCCGCAGGACCCCGGCACGTGGAAGGACCCGGTGCACTGGGTGGCCGCGATGGCGCAGGGCCCGTTCGCCGCCGCCGCCAACTCCCCCGTGCTGCACGAGGCGTTCGACGTGCTGGTCGGCGCGGGTCGCTGGGTGCCGCGCTATGCGCTGGGCAGTTTCCCGCTGCGGTTCCCGCACGAGGAGGAGCCGGACGACGCGGGCTGGCACGTCGAGGGCAGTTACCTTCCCGAGGGTGCGACCCTGTGGCACACCAACGTGCGGTCGAGGGACCGTGCCCTGCTGATGCTGTTCCTGTTCAGCGAGGTGACCGAGACGGACGCCCCGACCCGCATCAGAGTCGGCTCGCATCTTGACGTACCGCCGGTCCTGGAGCCGTACGGCGAGGCGGGCGCCTCCTTCCTGGAGCTCGGTCCGAAGGTGGACGCGGCCTCCGCGCACCGCCCGCAGGCGTACGCCACCGGCCGTCCCGGCGACGTGTACCTCTGTCATCCGTTCCTGGTGCACGCCGCCCAGCCGCATCACGGCACCCGGCCGCGCTTCATGGCGCAGCCGCCGCTGTCTCCGGCGCAGCAGGTGGAGCTGGACCGGGCCGACGGGGACTATTCGGCCGTGGAGTTCGCGATCCGCCGGGGTCTGTCCCGGGAGGGATGACCCCGGCGGACCGGATCAGGTCACGACAGCGGCGGGTACGCGTTCGCCATCAGCTGCCGGAACTGCGCGGAGAACCAGTGCCCGGACAGCGGTGCGTCCGGCAGGGCGCCCGACATGTTGAAGTTGTTCCGGGCGTTGCCCGTGTAGGTCGGGTCGCACATCCGGTCGAAGCCCTTGCCCTCGTCGTTCGGGATCTCCCGGCTGGCCCCGTCGGACTCGCCGGGCGGCTTCATCCACACGTAGGCGTCGATGCCCGCGGCGGGAGCGGCCTGCGGGCGCTCGCCCAGGCCCGCGCCGGACTGGTTGCACCAGTTGCCGACGTGGATCCGGCGGTCGTAGCGGCCCCCGTCCACGTAGGTGTCCACGCTGGTCAGCGCGCCGGGGCCGGCGGGCCGGGCGGAGCCGCCCCAGCCGTTGCGGGACGTGTCGATCAGCATGCCGATGCCCGCGTCGAAGCCGACCGAGACCAGCTGGCTGCGGAACGCCTGGGCGAACGACAGCTCGTCGACGTAGCGGTTCCAGTCGACCCACTTGGACTGGCGCACCGAGGTGCCGTTCACGGCGTCGTTGATCGTGAAGTTCTCCTCCTTCAGGGCGCTGTAGTTGGCCGTGTTGGTGATGAAGCCGTGGACGTCGTTCACCGTGGCGCCCTCGGCGGTGGCCGCCTCCTTGAAGGTGTTGGCCGAGGCACCGAAGTTGTCGTCCCAGCCGATCCAGCCGTGGTGTCCGGCATCCACGTAGTTGTAGACGTTCGGCACGTCGCCGAGCTTGCCCAGCGCGTAGCCGACGCCCTTGACGTAGTTGCCGTTGGCCTTCATCACGTCGCACTGCGGGGTGGCCGTCGGGCGGCTGCCGGTGTTGGTGACCAGGTTCGGCAGCGAGTCGATCTCGACGGTGGTGACGATCCGCAGGTCCGCGTACTTCGGGTCGGCGAGGATCGCGGCGATCGGGTCGATGTACTCGGTCTTGTACCGGCCGATCTCCGTCGGGCCCAGCTCGCCGTTGGAGGCGAGGGCCGCGCAGTCACGGCCGGGCAGGTTGTAGATGACCAGCTGGACGACGAGCTCGCCTGCGCCCTTCTGCTCCAGCGCCTCGTCGAGGTGGTCGCGCAGGCCCATGCCGCCGTTCACGCCGTTGATGGTGGCGATCCGGTCGAGCCAGACGCCCGTCGGTTGGTCGGAGATCCGGCTGCCGCCCGGTTCGGCGGCGGCCTTCGCGGACCATTCGGGGTTCACGTACACCTTGGCGCCGGAGTAGGGATTGTCGACCCGCGCGGTGGGGTCGGGGTCCGGCGGATCCGTGGGGCCGCCGCCTCCGTCGTCGACGTTGCAGGTCACGCCGTCGAGGGTGAAGGTCGCCGGGACGGCGTTGGTGCCGCTGTACGTGCCGTTGAAGCCGAAGCTGACCGAACCGCCGGTGGCCAGCGTCCCGTTGTAGCCCTCGTTGGCGGCCGTCACGGCGGCGCCGCTCTGGCTGACCTTCGCGTTCCAGGCGCTGGTGATCTGCTGGTTGCCGGCGTACGACCACTTCAGCGACCACGCGTTCTTCGCGGCGCTGTGGTTGGTGACCGTGACGGAGGCGGTGAAGCCGGTGTCCCACTGGTTCTGCACCTTGTAGTCGACGGTGCAGGGGACGACGGCGGCGCCGACGTCGCCGGGGGCCGCCGCCATCGCGGTCCCGGTGGCACCGCCCACGAGCGCCAGGGCGGCGAGCAGTGCCGTTCTTGTTCTGGTACGGCTCATCAGTGCGGGTTCCTCTTCCTGGGTTGGTGTGTTCCTGGGTTGGTGTGTTCCTGGGTTGGTGTGTTTCGGGGTCGGGTTATCCGTCGAGGCCGCGCAGGTGATCGCGCAGCCCGATTCCGTACGACGTGGGAGTTCCGTCGTAGCTGGAGATCAGAGCCGGACCGGAGTTGCAGTTCCAGGTGTTCCAGGTCCAGCCGAGGTAGGAGAGCTCACGCGCGTCGAACCAGGCCATGACGCGGTCGATGAAGGAGTGCGCGCAGGTGTTCTCGCCGATCTCGCCCGCGACGAGCGGCACCTGGGCGGCGACCGGGGCGAGGGTGGAGTCCCAGCAGCTCTCGTTGGCACAGACGTTGAAGTTGTACACGTGCCAGGCGGCGGCGAGATTGCCCGCCGGGTCGCTCGGCTTGTACGTCAGCCACTGGCTGAGGTCGTTGGAGTACGCGAGCCCACCGGCCAGGATCAGGTTCTGCGCACCGGTGGCGCGGATCGCGTCGATCAGGTCCTGCATGCCGGCGACCTGGTAGCCGATGCCGGGGCAGGTGCCGCCGTCGCGCCAGCAGGTCCAGGCCTGCTCCGCCGTCGAGGTGGCGCGGTCCGGGTAGGGCTCGTTGAACAGGTCGAAGACGACGGTCGGGTCGTCCTTGAAGGTGCCCGCCACCGAGGACCAGAACGACGGCGTGTACTCCATGTTGGGCATCGGCTTCTGGCAGCTGGCGTGGATGTCGGAGCAGCCGGCCGAGTTGCCCGTGTACTGGCCCCAGGACCAGTGGAGTTCCAGCATCGGCGTCATGCCGTGTGCCTTCACCCGGGTCACCAGGTCCTTGACGGCGTCGATGTAGTGGGCGCCGGCGTACTCCGGCTCGATGTTGGAGGTGCCGAGCCAGCACTCCTCGTTGAGCGGGATGCGGACGGTGTTGGCGTTCCAGTCGGCGATGGCCTTGATCGCGGCGTCGTCGACCGGGCCGTCCCAGATGCCGTATCCCTGCACGCACGCGAACTCGCCGCCGGAACGGTTGACGCCGAGCAACCGCCGGGTGGCGCCCTCGGCGTCCACGAGCTTGTTGCCGGAGACGCTCAGGACCGGGGGCCCGTCACCGGGGTCCGGGGGGTCGGTCGGGTCGGTGGGCGTCGGGGTGGGTTCCGTGTCGACGTTGCAGGTCGTGCCGTTCAGCCTGAACGACGTCGGTGCGGCGTTGCCCCCCGACCAGGAGGCGAGGAAGCCGGCGCTGACGCTGGCGCCGGTGGCCAGTGAGCCGTTCCAGTTCTCGTTGGCCGCGGTGACCGTCGTACCGGACTGGGACCACTTGGCGTTCCAGCCCTGGCTGACCTTCTGGCCGCCCGCGAAGTCGAAGGTGAGACTCCAACTGCTCACTGCTGCCGTGTTGTTGGTGATGGTCACGGCGCCCTGGAAGCCGGTGTCCCACTGACTGGTGACGGAGTACTCCACCGTGCAGGCGGGCGTGGCTCCCTGGGCCGTGACAACGGGTGCGACCGCGGTGCCCAGCAGGGCGAGCGCGGCGGCACCGGCGAGTAAAAGACCTGAACGCGGGGGGTGTCGCATGAGCGACTCCTTGCAGCTCGGGCGCGTCGTGACGGACGCGTCGACTGATGGAACCGCTCCCACTGGTGTTGGCGAAGGTAGCGCCAAGTAACGGTAAAGAACAGGGGAGTTGCTTGACTTTTCCTCAACCGCATCCATCGAATCTTTTCGACTCTTCAAGCACCTTGACCCCCTTCACCCTCGTCTCCACTATGGGAGCGCTCCCACTGGTTCGAGCCTTGACTTCTCCGAGCCGCAAGGAGGAACCAGCACATGCCCCCCAGAAACAGACGCACCGCCGCGCGACGGTTATGGACCGCCGTAGTGGCGGCCCTCGCAGTCCCCTTGTCGATGCTGGCGGCGAACCCGACTCCCGCGCACGCGGCGGCGGTTCAGTGCAGCGCGGACTACCGGACCAATGACTGGGGCTCCGGCTTCACCGCGGACCTGACCATCATCAACCGCGGCACGGACGTCATCGACGGCTGGACCCTGACGTACGCGTATGCCGGCAACCAGAAGCTGACGAACGGCTGGAACGGCACATGGTCTCAGTCCGGCTCGACGGTCACCGTGCAGAGCGCCTCGTACAACGCACGGATCGCCGCGGGCGCGGCCGTGTCGACCGGTGCCCAGTTCACCTACAGCGGCAGCAACGCGGCGCCCACCTCGTTCGCCGTCAACGGCACCACCTGTGCGGGTGCGCACCAGCCGCCCATCACGGTGCTGACCAGCCCGGCGCCGGGTGCGGTCTACTCACAGGGCGATGCGGTGCCCCTCGCGGCCACCGCCGCGGCGGCCGACGACGCGACGATCACGAAGGTCGAGTTCCACGACGACACGACGCTGCTCGGCACCGACACCAGCGCGCCGTACTCGTTCTCGGCCACTGGGTTGACCGTGGGCAGTCATTCGCTGGTGGCCAAGGCGTACGACAGCCTGGGCGCATCGGCGTCGTCCACACCGGTCGGCATCACGGTCGCCTCGGGACCGGCCGTGGTGGCCACGCCCACCCAACTGCCCGTCCGGCAGGGCAGGTCGGCCACGTACGACGTGAAGCTGTCGACCCGGCCGTCGTCCAATGTGACCGTGACGACCGCCCGCACCGGCGGCAACACGGGCCTGTCCGTGACCGGCGGCGCCTCGCTCACCTTCACGCCGTCGAACTGGAACACGGCACAGCAGGTGACCGTCACCGCCGACTCCTCCGGCACCGGCGCGGCGACCTTCGAGTCGACGGCGACCGGGCACGCCAAGGCCTCGGTCACAGTCACCCAGATCGCCGCGACCAAGGAGTACGACGCCCGCTTCCTGGAGCTCTACGGAAAGATCACCGACCCCGCGAACGGCTACTTCTCGCCCGAGGGCATCCCCTACCACTCGGTCGAGACGCTGATCGTCGAGGCGCCGGACCACGGCCATGAGACGACGTCGGAGGCGTACAGCTACCTGCTGTGGCTGCAGGCGATGTACGGCAAGGTGACGGGCGACTGGACCCGGTTCAACGGCGCCTGGGATCTGATGGAGAAGTACATGATCCCGACCCACGCCGACCAGCCGACCAACTCCTTCTACACCGCGTCGAAGCCGGCGACGTACGCGCCCGAACTCGACACCCCGCAGCAGTACCCGGCGCAGCTCGACCCGAGTGTCCCGGTCGGCCAGGACCCGCTCGCCGCCGAACTGAAGAGCGCGTACGGCACCGACGACGTCTACGGCATGCACTGGCTGCAGGACGTCGACAACGTGTACGGCTACGGCAACGAACCCGGAAAGTGCGAGGCGGGCCCGACGGCGACCGGACCGTCGTACATCAACACCTTCCAGCGCGGCTCCCAGGAGTCGGTGTGGGAGACCGTCCCGCAGCCGACCTGCGACGCCTTCAAGTACGGCGGCACGAACGGCTATCTGGACCTGTTCACCGGTGACGCGTCCTATGCCAAGCAGTGGAAGTTCACCAATGCCCCGGACGCCGACGCGCGTGCGGTGCAGGCCGCGTACTGGGCGGACCTGTGGGCCGAGGAGCAGGGCAAGGGCGGCGATGTCTCCGCGACCGTCGCGAAGGCGGCGAAGATGGGCGACTACCTGCGCTACGCCATGTTCGACAAGTACTTCAAGAAGATCGGCAACTGCGTGGGCGCCTCGGCCTGCCCGGCGGGCAGTGGCAAGGACTCCTCGCACTACCTGCTGTCCTGGTACTACGCCTGGGGCGGCGCCCTGGACACCTCCGCGGGCTGGGCCTGGCGCATCGGCTCCAGCCATGCGCACGGCGGCTACCAGAACCCGATGGCCGCGTACGCGCTCAGCTCCTACGCCGACCTGAAGCCCAAGTCGGCGAGCGGGCAGGCGGACTGGGCGAAGTCGCTCGACCGGCAGCTGGAGTTCTACCGCTGGCTGCAGTCCGCGGAGGGCGCCATCGCGGGCGGCGCGACCAACAGCTGGCAGGGGCGGTACGCCACCCCGCCGACCGGGAAGTCGACCTTCTACGGCATGTACTACGACGACAAGCCCGTCTACCACGACCCGCCGTCCAACCAGTGGTTCGGCTTCCAGGCGTGGTCGATGGAGCGGGTCGCCGAGTACTACCAGCAGAGCGGTGACGCGGACGCCAAGGCGGTCCTGGACAAGTGGGTCGACTGGGCACTGTCCGAGACCACGGTCAACCCGGACGGCACCTACCAGATCCCGTCCACCCTCCAGTGGTCGGGCCAGCCCGACACCTGGAACCCGTCAAGTCCGGGCGCCAACAACGGACTTCATGTCACCGTGGCGGACTACACCAACGACGTGGGCGTGGCGGCCGCGTACGCCAAGACGCTGACGTACTACGCCGACCGTTCCGGCGACACGGAGGCGGCGGCGACCGCGAAGGCCCTGCTCGACGGCATGTGGGACAACCACCAGGACGCGCTGGGCATCGCCGTGCCGGAGACCCGGGCGGATTACCTCCGGTTCGACGACAGCGTGTACGTCCCGAGCGGCTGGACCGGCACCATGCCGAACGGAGACGCGATCAACTCGTCGTCGACGTTCGACTCGATCCGGTCGTTCTACGAGGACGATCCGGCGTGGTCGAAGATCGAGAGCTATCTGGCGGGCGGCGCGGCGCCTTCGTTCACGTATCACCGGTTCTGGGCTCAGGCGGATATCGCGCTGGCCTTGGGCTCATACGCGGAGTTGCTCGAGTAATGCGCAAGCTGCGGGCCGTCTGTGGCTGGTCGCGCAGTTCCCCGCGCCCCTGAGGGCGCGACAACGCACCGTAGGCCGGGCGGTCCCCACCCTGACTGGGGGCCGCCCCGTCGGCACGCCCTTTCATCCCCTCCGGAAAGGACCCCACCGTGCGAAGAACCCGCATCCTCACAGCCGTGCTCGCGCTCGCCGCCGGCCTGCTCGCGGGCACCCCGCCCTCACTCGCGGCGGACACCGGGCAGGTGTCGATCGCCGCCGACACCTACACCTGGAAGAACGCCCGCATCGACGGCGGCGGCTTCGTCCCCGGCATTGTCTTCAACCGCACCGAGAAGGACCTCGCCTACGCCCGCACCGACATCGGCGGTGCCTACCGCCGGCAGGAGTCGACGCAGACCTGGACGCCGCTGCTGGACTCGGTCGGCTGGGACGACTGGGGGCACACCGGAGTGGTGAGCCTGGCCTCCGACTCCGTCGACCCCGACAGGGTGTACGCGGCCGTCGGCACGTACACCAACAGCTGGGACCCGGGGAACGGGGCGGTGATGCGCTCCTCGGACCGGGGTGCCAGCTGGCAGAAGACCGACCTGCCGTTCAAGCTGGGCGGCAACATGCCCGGCCGCGGCATGGGCGAGCGGCTCGCGATCGACCCGAACAGGAACAGTGTGCTGTACCTGGGCGCGCCCAGCGGCAGGGGCCTGTGGCGGTCGACGGACTCGGGCGTGACGTGGTCGCAGGTGTCGGCCTTCCCGAACCCCGGCAACTACGTGCAGGACCCCAGCGACACGAGCGGCTACGCGTCCGACAACCAGGGCATCGCGTGGGTCACGTTCGACGAGTCCACCGGCACGTCGGGCAACGCCACGCAGACCATCTACGTCGGTGTCGCCGACAAGGACAACGCCGTGTACCGCTCGACAGACGCGGGCGCCACCTGGTCCCGCCTCGCCGGCCAGCCGACCGGCTACCTCGCGCACAAGGGCGTCCTCGACGCCGAGAACGGCTACCTGTACCTCGCGTACAGCGACAAGGGCGGCCCGTACGACGGCGGCAAGGGCCGGCTGTGGCGGTACGCGACCGCGAGCGGCACCTGGACGGACATCAGCCCGGTCGCGGAGGCCGACACCTACTACGGCTTCAGCGGTCTGACCGTCGACCGGCAGAACCCGGGGACGGTGATGGCGACGGCGTACAGCTCCTGGTGGCCGGACACCCAGATCTTCCGCTCCACGAACAGCGGCGGCACCTGGACCAAGGCCTGGGACTACACGTCGTACCCCAACCGCTCGAACCGCTACACCATGGACGTCTCGTCCTCCCCGTGGCTGACCTGGGGCGCCAACCCGTCACCGCCCGAGCAGACCCCGAAACTCGGCTGGATGACCGAGGCGTTGGAGATCGACCCGTTCGACTCGGACCGCATGATGTACGGCACGGGCGCCACGGTCTACGGCACGGACAACCTCACGAACTGGGACAGCGGCGGCACGTTCAGCGTCGAACCGATGGTGCAGGGACTGGAGGAGACGGCCGTCAACGACCTCGCCTCTCCCCCGTCGGGCGCTCCACTGCTCAGCGCCCTCGGTGACATCGGCGGCTTCCGGCACACGGACCTCACCAAGGTCCCGCCGATGATGTACACGTCGCCGAACTTCACCTCCACGACCAGCCTGGACTACGCCGAGACCAACCCGAACACGGTCGTGCGGGTCGGCAACCTCGACTCCGGGCCGCATATCGCCTTCTCGACCGACAACGGCGCCAACTGGTTCGCGGGGAACGACCCTTCGGGTGTGAGCGGCGGCGGCACGGTCGCGGCGGCGGCCGACGGCAGCCGGTTCGTGTGGAGCCCTGTCGGTGCGGGCGTGCACCACGCGACCGGTTTCGGCTCGTCCTGGTCCGTGTCGTCCGGCATCCCGGCGGGCGCGATCGTCGAGTCCGACCGGGTCGACCCGATGACCTTCTACGGCTTCAAGTCCGGGAAGTTCTACGTCAGTACGGACGGTGGTGCGACCTTCACCGCGTCCGCCGCGACCGGCCTGCCCAGTGGGGACAGTGTCCGCTTCAAGGCGCTGCCCGGGGCCAAGGGCGACATCTGGCTGGCGGGCGGTGCGACGGACGGCGCGTACGGCCTGTGGCACTCGACCGACGGCGGGGCCTCCTTCACCAAGCTGTCCGGCGTCGAGCAGGCCGACACGATCGGCTTCGGCAAGGCGGCGCCGGGTGCCTCGTATCAGACGCTCTACACCAGCGCGAAGATCGGCGGGGTCCGCGGCATCTTCCGCTCGACCGACCGGGGCGCGACCTGGACCCGCATCAACGACGATGCCCACCAGTGGGGCTGGACGGGTGCGGCGATCACCGGTGACCCGCGGGTGTACGGCCGGGTGTACGTGGCGACCAACGGCCGCGGGGTGATCTACGGCGACCCGTCCGGCTCCGGCGGCGCCTGAACCGGTGGGGGCGTGCCGGCCGGGGCACGCCCCCACCCTTGTTCACGGTGTGTGGACCGTGGGCCGTGGGGCCGTCGCCATGCCGTTGCCGATGAAGAAGCTCGGGTGGGGCGGCTGGTTGTAGGCGGTGTTCTGCCAGGCCAGGGCCACGCGGTACTGCGTGGATGCCCGCCAAAAGCCCCGCGATACCTCTGACCAGCTTCCTTTTACTTACCGAGACTTCACGCAAGCTCACGCGCCTTACCAAACTCGGCCTCCCCAAGCGCTCCCCCGCTCCGCCCGCTCCCCAGATTCTCCCCGGGATTCCGCCCTCCAGCATGGCCGCCAACTGCGCGAATGCCCTACTGCTGCGCCCCGCCGTCAGGCCCGGGCCGGTACTCGCTCCCCGCCCGCCGGGCCTGCTCGCGCCTTATGTCCTCCATGCCGATGACGCAGTCCTCGCAAGCACGGACTTCCTGCTCGCCGTCGGCTCGAGGGTGGATGACGCCGACGACGGCGGTGGGCACTTCCCCCTTGGCGGGGTGCCGGAAGCAGATCCCTGGTCTCCACTCGTACAGATCGAGGATCTGCTGGCGGTCCATACCTGTCTCCTGTTGGTCGGCCGGCCTGCTCCGTGGTGGCGCGTGACGCTGGTTCCCGTTTGGTTCAGCGGGATGCGCAGGGCGTCGGCAGTCCACCCCTTTGGGTGAACACACGTTCGATTCCCGCACACTACCTTTAGCCCTGCGGCGTGTGCCAGATCACCACAGGGCTGCCAGCGGGGGGTGGCAACTCCCTTGCGGGGCTTCGCACCTGCTCTACGCGGAGGCGCCGAGCATCCGTCGCAGGGCCTCCAAGATCAAAGAAAGCCCGGTTTTCCGGGCTGACTTGTGATCATGCTCCGGCCAGCGTGGGTCGGATGCCCCACCTGCCCGATGACGACCACTGGCTCCTCGAGGAGCGCCGCGCCATCGGCGACCGCATCCGCGTCGAACGCCTCCGCCAGGACCGAACCCAGGAGAGCGTCTTCCTCGCAGCCCCCATCGGCCGCTCCACCTACCAGGACATCGAGGCCGGCAAGGCGGATGCCCGCATATCCACGCTGCCGCGGATCGCACGGGTACTGGGTGCGCACGTGACCGACCTCCTCCATGGGTGACCTGCTCGAACGGATGGCTATCTGCCGCTTGATCGGAATTTGAGCACGAAACCCGCAGTAACGGAATGCCTACCCTGCATTTATCTACACAGCTCGCACACATTCCATTAGGTTGACGGATGCTCACCTTTGAGGCTCTGACCAGGGGTTTCCTGTGCGCAACACTGAGAGGGCGTTTGATGTAGACGAATTGCCGTTTATTTCCTAGTAAGTTCCTCGCCAGGTTGGTGTGGTCTCGTCCGTTATGCGCTTGGTGAGGTTGTCGATCGAGGCGATGTGGATCATGGCTTCGGAGCTGGCGGGCAGGGTCTCGTAGTCGCGGGTGAGGCGGCGGTGCATCATGATCCATCCGATACTCCGCTCCACGACCCAGCGTCTTTTGACGACATGAAAGCCGCGGATTTCGGGGTTTCTTTTGACGACTTCGACGTCGATTCCGAGGTTGGCTCCGTGCTCGATGACGGCGTTTTTGAAGCCGGTGTCGACCCACGCCTTTGAGATGGTGGGGTAGGTCTTCTTGGCCTGGTCGAGGAGTTGTATTCCTACGGCGTTTTCCGACAGGCTTGCGGCGGTGACGGTTACGGCGAGGAGTAGGCCGAGTGTGTCGGTGATGATGCCCCGCTTCCTACCGACGATCTTCTTTGCGGCGTCGGTTCCCTGGCTGGTCAGGGGTACGTTGGTGGAGGTCTTGACGCTCTGGGTGTCGATCACGGAGGCGGTGGGTTCGGGTTTGCGGCCTTCCTTGACGCGGGCCAGGCCGGTGAGGTCGTAGTTGAGCTGGGCGAGGATTCCTTCGTCGCGCCAGGCGGCGTAGTAGGCGTAGACGGTGCCGTGGTTGGGGAAGTCGTGCGGGAGGTATTTCCAGGGGATTCCGGTGCGGTTGACGTACAGGATTGCGTTGAAGACATCGCGCAGTTCGACCTGGGCCGGCTGGCCGGTGGGTCTGCGGTCGAGTCGGGCTTTCCTCCAGGCGGATAAGGTCGGTTCGATCAACGCCCATCGGGCGTCGGACAGGTCGCTGGGGTACGGCTTGCGCTGGCTCACGAAAGGGCTCTTACACGAACAGCACCGCTGACAGCGGTACTTGACCGGCTGGGCGTTTCCATGACGTCCATAGACCAGACGGAATCTGGGTGCGAGATGCGGAGTAAATAGGCGCCGAGGCTGGAGCCTGGAAGGCCGTGAAACTGCACGTAGGGCGTGAATCACTCCAAAGAGATCACGCCGCAAGAACGACGCAACACCGCAAGCCATACCTAAACGCCCACTGAACGGTCGGTTAGTACCGGTTGAGTACGGAATCCGCAGCCGACGGTTTGTCAGGCTGCCCTGAGGGTTGCCGCGGGCACCGGTGTGCGCATCGCGTGAGCGGCACGGCCGGCCCGGACCCCGTGCGCAGGTCGTGGTTGCCGTCGCAATGCCCGCACTCCCCCAGCTGGCAGGGCCCGCAGATGTCGTCGCGGTCGTCTGGCCGCGGTTTCACAGCACGCCTCGCAGGCCTGCGGGGGATTCGGCGGGGCAGACGTAGACCCCGCCTATCGCGCCGCCGCTGGGCGACAACCGCTCCCCGACGCGGATACCCGCGTGCTCGAGACTGCCGCAGGGGCAGGGTGGCGGGCCTTCGGCGGGTGCGGTCTGGCGATCCGGGCCAGGATCTCTACCCTCGTCCATGTCGACGCTCCGATCGTCGGCTGCCCCTGAGGCTGCGTGGGCCGCGGCCTCGGGGACTCTTCTCCACGGTATACCGCAGTAGACTGCACTTTACTGCGGTCGCGCGGTGTACTGCGGATATCTACGGTCGACCGTGTGAGCGTTGATCTTGACCGGACTCGGTCCATCTGGCGGCAGGTCGCGGCGATCGTCGCCGACCGGATCGTCGACGGCACCTACCCGGCCCGCTCGAAGCTGCCCTCCGTGGTGGAGCTGTCCGCGGAGTTCTCGATCGCCTCGTCCACCGTGCAGAAGGTGTACAAGCACCTACAGGAGCAGGGTCTCGCGCGGGGCGAGGTCGGCATCGGCACGTTCGTCGTCGACGACCCGCCGAAGCCGTAGCCCGCTGTCCGAGCCCACGGCTAGGCTTTGATCCATGCCTCCCTCTCCCCCGTCGTGTGGCCGTGTGCGCTCGGCTGCGGCCGTGAACGAGGAGATCCGCGCGCTCGTTGAAGCGTGCGGCGGCTGGCTGTACGGGGAGACACGCGCCCGGTACGAGCAGCTGGTCGCGGAGTGGGCGGCAGCCGTCGCAGCCGAACGTGCCGGGATGACGGCCGCGGCATAGGCTCGACAGCGTGGCACTGAGTTTCGACGAGCTGGTAGCGATGCAGCGGGCCGCCGACCAGGCACACAACCGGGTCGAGGAGCTACGCGCCCAGTACGGGCCACCCACCGCCAGCCGGTGGACTACGCAGCAGACCGAAACCTGGGAGACCGCCTGGCGGGCATGGCGCGACCTCGCCCGCGACGTCCAAGCCGCCGTGACAGAGCACGCCAAAGAGCAGGGGCAGTCCCGGTACGAGGTGGAGGCGGCGCTGCGGAAGGCCGCGCGGCTCGGGGCAGGCTGACAGCAGCCTGCCCCGGTGCATCACGCCGGGGCAGGGGCAGCAACTGCACACCCGACTGGTCTCGTAATGCTGCCTGTCGGATCCGACCATGCTACGAGGCGCCGCTGACAACGGGGTCCGGCCAGCTGGCCAGGGTGTCGCCGGTCTCCTCGTCGACGAGGGTGACGCGGGCGTCGGGTCCCTTGCTGAGGCCGATCCAGTCGGTGAGCTTCCCGCGGGCGGTCGCCTCGCTCCCCCACCAGCCGTGCACGACCGGGCGGCCGGCGGTGGTCAGGGTGAGGTGGAAGCGGCCGGGGCTGGTCACCACGATCGGGGGCCGCGATAGAACTCCTCTTTCCGCTTCCGTGCTGCCGCAGCGCGAATCTCTGCGTCGCGCACAGGATCACCGGTGCCGTACTTGCAACCAGGCAGGTGCAGAAACGGGAACTCATTCGATCGCTCTCCGCAGCCGTCTCCGTCGCACACGTCGTATCCGAAGCTGGGCATGCGGCCAGGATGGCAGAGGCCGCCGACGCCTGCCCCCACTGCTGGCCCGACACCGTGCTGGGGATCCTCGACTAGGCGACTTTCCGCTGCTCGAAACGGGCAATTTCGACCCAAGCCGTGGCGAATGGTTCCGGCGAAGCGAGGAACACGGGCCACAAAGACAACCCCCGCCCCACCGGAGCACAGCATGGTCATCAAGAGAATGCACGACATGGGCATCCGCAGCGAACACGCCTACGCCGCCGGCATAGCCTCCATAGGCCTTGCCGTCGCCACCTGGGTCACCAGCCTCAAAGCCGAACCCGTCGGCGGCCTCGCCCGAGCCGACCGGTGGGGCATCTTCGTCGGCGAATGGGCACCCACCTTCTTCGGCCTCGGCATCGCCCTCTCCCACTACGAACAGCAAGAGGGCACCCTCACCACCAGCGTCCGCGACCTCTGGGTCGAGAAGAAGGAACAGGAACGCCCGACCGTCTGACAAACGCGAACGCGCCCGCCTCTGGAGCAAGGGGCGGGCGTTCCACTGCCACTCAAGGTGCAGCGCACACGGGGCGCACACACCCTGGACACATGGCCACAGTACGCGTCGTGATCTACCCGCCCGACGAGGACGGCGGCCGACGCGTCCGTGTCGACGGGGAGATCCTCGGGCGGGCGTACAGCGTGCAGGACATCGCCGCCCTGTTCCAGCTGTCGGGCTTGCAAGGCTTCGACGAGATGGACGTCGTGCGGGCCGACGGCATCGAGTGGCGCGGCGGCGGGCCCGACAGCTGGACGCACTGACCGAACAGGTCACAGCCGGTCTTCGTTGCCGCTACAGTGCCGCCCTCACCGCACGCCCTGGGGGGACCGTGAAACTCGTCTGGCTGCTCGCCGCCCTACTCCTCACCGCGCTCACCATCGGCGGCCTGGTCAACGCCACCAAGGGCGGCGACACGGCAACCGTCGTCGGCGACCTTGTAATCAGCGCATTCCTCGGACTCGGCGCGGTCGCCTGCTGGAGGCGCACCAGCAGCTGACACAGCAGCGCTCGCCGCGACGGGGGATGCGCGGCGAGCGCCAAGAGCAGTGTGGCACGGGGCGGGCTCAGACGCGTTGGTCGCCAGGGAAGGTGCCAGTGCGGATGTACTGCTCGAAGAGCAGGGCCATGCGGAGAGTGTCTTCCGTCATCATCGGCTCCCGCCGGTATAGATCCTCCTCATCCGTGGCAGTGGCGCCGATGAAGTGGCCGTACATGGTTGCGGCGGCGGTAGCTGCGGCAGCGCGGATCTGCTGGTCAGGAGTCAGCTTGTTCTGCTCAACGTTGGGCATCGCGACCAATTCCTCTCATCGGGACTGAGGCGAGCGCGGTCAGTGTTCCACGGCGATGGTCACAGTCCGATGTCCTCGCTGGCAGCGTCGGTCCACTTCTCTTCCCAGTCCACCTCGCGAGGTAGCTGCGGTGTGGCGTACTCGCCCGTGACAGGGTTCAGGTAGCGGATGGTGAGGCCGAGGATTGCGGCCGGGTTGCGCTCCCGATATAGGGAGAAGATCGTGTCTGGCTCTTGGTGCGTTCCCTCCAGGGTGTTGCAGGAGCGGCAGAGCCAGCCTTCTCCGAACTGCCGGTTCGGCCTGCTTGATCGAGACAAGAGGGCGTGGCAACCCCACCGACAACCCCGGTTCCCGCCACGCGACACCGAGCCCGGACAGAGATCCGGACAAGGCACTGACCAGGCCGGACAAGAAGCTGGCTGTCCGGGACAGTCTTCGCCGTTGCCGGACAACCTTAGTGGTCGGCTCCGTAAGTCCTTCGGGGGTTGACTCCGGAGCCGGTGTTGTGTCTGGCTTCTACTCAGCTGAGCTCAGGGCCGCTGCCGGAACGGGGCGAGCGTGGCGCGCACGAGATCGGCGGCGCCCCAGTCGGGGTCGAACTGGGCGATCACGGCCAGGTGCTGGCGTAGCTGGAGAATCGGCATGCGTTCGCGCCAGTCGCGGTCGAGCCCGGTCAGCTCGGCGTACAGCTCGAAGAACACGTGCGCCTCGGGCGGCGGCGCCGTCGTCCACAGGTGGGCCAGGTCGACCTCGGCCCACGTGTACGACACGGCCGGGTCGATCAGCGCGGGCCGCCTGTCGGGGGTCGCCATGACGTTCAGCGCCCACAGGTCGCCATGCGTCAGGCACGCGGGCCTGACCGGCAGCAGCTCGGGCAGCCGGTCGCACAGCCGCTCCAGCGCCGCCCGGTCCGTGGCGTCGAGCGCCTCCTGGACGCGACGCTCGCCGAGCCAGCGCAGCAGACGGTGCTGGGCGAAGAACTCGAATCCGTCGTCATCCCAGGTGTTGACCTGGCGACGACGGCCCAGCCAGTTGTCCCGGTGCCACCCGAATCGGGGGTACCGCGTGGTGGTGTGCAGGTGGGCGAGCGCATGCGCGAGCTGCTCCCAGAAGGCCTCGGTGCCCGGCCGGGGCTGCAGCACGGACAGCACGAGCAAGTCGCGGTCCGCGAGGATGATCTCAGGCGTGGCGACGCCGCCCGCCTCGCGCAGCACGGTGAGCCCTTCGGCCTCCGCGGCGAAGGCGTCGTCCGACGGCGGCTCGCCGAACGCCTTGACGAACACCGACGTGCCGTCACCGCGGCGCGCGAGCCCGGCGGTCGCGGCGAGGCCTCCAGTGGCTGGCTCGGCCGCGACGACGTCGGTCAGGCCGGCCGCATGCAGGCGTTCGAGCAGGAAGGACATCGCGTCTGTCACGGGTGTGCTCCTCTTGTTGAGTGCCGGCGCTCTCGATGGCCGCCGCGACGGCGGCGAACTCCTCGAGTGCTGCTGTGAGGTCCTCGACGATCTCGCGGGCGATGACCTCGGGCGCGGGCAGGTTGTCGAGGTCCTCAAGGGACTCGGCGCGCAGCCACGTGATGTCGAGGTTGGCCTTATCGCGGGTGACAAGCTCGTCGTAGTCGAGATCAACGATGATGGATCCGGGCTCAGATGCCGGGGGCGGTGAGGTAGAGGCCGCAGGCGCAGTCCAGGGCTTCTTCGGGGGTGCCGGCGAAGCTGCCGGTGGGCAGGGTGGTGTCTTCGTACTTGTCGGTGCTGGCGAGGTAGAGGGCGAAGCCCCAGGTGCTGGCGGAGCCGCCGTAGCGCAGACGCATGAGTTTGATGGACTCGCCGTCGGCGAGTTCGCCGTCGACGTAGGCGAACTGGCCGCGGTAGCGGACGTCCAGGCCGGCGAGCTTGGGCCAGGCGGTACGGGCTCGCGCGATCAGCTTCTGGGTGAGGGAGGTCTTGGTCGAGGCACGGTGGGCATGGGGTCATCCTGCCTGGTCGCCCGCGTCAGTGGTGCGGCAGGCTCCAGCCGGTAAGATCCACTTCTGCTGATCGGCCTGCCTGCCTTGCCCGTTGCTGCTGCCTGCCCGATATCGCTGACCGCCTCGCAGAGGCACCGGCTGAAGAAGATGGCCTACGGCCACAAGACTCCCCACCAGAGCCGGATGCGGGCGCACGTCGTGCTCCACGCGGCACGGGGCCGCTCCAACGCGCGCATCGCCCGCGAGACGGGTCTGCATGTGGACACCGTGCGGACCTGGCGGTGCCGGTTCGCCGAAGAGGGCATGTCCGGGCTGGCCGACCGCCCGCGCCCCGGTCGACCGCCCGCGTTCACCGCACTGCAGGCCGCCCAGGTCAAGGCGCTGGCCTGCCAACTGCCCGCCGAGACCGGCACCCCGCTGGCGCGCTGGTCGTACCCGGAGTTGGCCCGCGAGGCCATACAGCGGGGCATCACCCCGGCCGTGTCGGCCTCCACCGTGCGCCGCTGGCTGGACCAGGACGCACTCAAGCCCTGGCAGTACCGCTCCTGGATCTTCATCACCGACCCCGACTTCCGCGCCAAGGCCGAGCGTGTGCTGGACCTGTACGCGCGCACCTGGCAGGGGCGGCCGCTCGACGCGGACGAGTACGTCATCAGCGCGGACGAGAAGACCTCCATCCAGGCCCGCTGTCGCTGCCACCCCACGCTCGCCCCCGGACAGGCCCGGGCGATGCGGGTCAACCACACCTACGGCCGCGGCGGCGCCCTGGCCTACCTCGCCGCCTACGACGTCCACCACGCCCGGGTGTTCGGCCGCACCGAGCCGCGCACCGGCATCGCCCCGTTCATGAACCTGGTCGCCCAGGTCATGAGCCAGGAACCCTACGCCAGCGCCAAACGGGTGTTCTGGATCGTGGACAACGGCTCCTCCCACCGCGGGCAGAAGGCCGCCAACCGGCTGACCAGCACATTCCCGAACGCGGTCATGGTCCACACCCCAGTCCACGCTTCGTGGTTGAACCAGGTGGAGATCTACTTCTCCGTCGTCCAACGCAAGGTCGTCTCGCCCAACGACTTCACCGACCTCACCCATATCGGGGACCGGCTCCGAGCCTTCGAAGACCGCTACAACGCCACAGCACAGCCGTTCCAGTGGAAGTTCACCACCTCCGACCTGGACGATCTGCTGGCCAGACTCGACCGGCACACCGCCGATCACCAGCAACAATCCTCGGTCACCCTCGCAGCTTGATCAACCCCCGAAGGACTTACGGAGCCGACCACTTAGCGTCAGCAAGCTCTGATGAGCCCGGCCAATGACTCCGCCTTCTGCCACGGATCGTCAACCACCATGCACGGATGGCTAACGACCGCCACCGCGCCGGGCAGCATGCTCATGACTATCAACGCACCTGAGAGGAAGAGGGACTATGCGCATACGTAGTGCTCTCGCCAGCGTGACGCTGGGGTCCGCGCTCCTGGTGGGGGGCTTCGCTGTGCCTGCCCAGGCCGCACCGGCAGCCGCCCAGGGCGCGTCCACGGCGACGCAGGGGGGCGTGACCGGCCGTGCGGCGACCGCGCACGCCACCCCGGTCCAGTCCGAGGATCCGGCCATAATGGAACTCTGCGGCTGGTCGCCTCCGATCTACGGAGGGCCGACGGTGTATGTCAGCAGGGACAACACCGCAGTCCGTACGGGCCCCGGCTCCGAATGCTACGACCACAGCAGGGCTAGCGCCGGGGTTTCCATCCTCGCCGGGTGCAAGTACCAGAACAGTGTCTACGGCACCTGGTGGGTGATGACCCAGTACGGATGGATCTACAGCGGCAATCTGTCCTCCGGTTGGCAGAACGCCGACTATTGCTGATTCGCCACGGCCCGTGCACGTAGCCGCCTCTGAGTCTCATCCGGGGCGGCTACGAATCGGTCCGGGCCCGTGTGCCAGGTTCAGGAGGAAGGTCAGGGGCGTTGGAGCGTCCGGCGATCTGGCCGAAGGTGGGCAAGCCTTCTCGATGCGGGCGTCGGCCATCCAGGAGCCGGGCTTGGAGGCGTCCTCGGACACCTTGAAGTACTCCAGGCCCGAACGCGCCGGGTTGAGGTCGCCGACGTGGCCCGCGTCGCCGTGGCCGAGCTTCGTCGTCCACAGGCCCCAGCCGTTGTCGTCCACGGTCATCGCGCCGTAGACGATCTCGTCCTTGCCGTCGGCGTCCACGTCGGCGACGGACAGGCTGTGGTTGCCCTGGCCGTCGTAGCCCTTGCCCGCGTTGGTGGAGGCGTTGGTGTCGAAGGTCCAGCGGCGCGTGAAGGCTCCGTTGCGCCAGTCCCAGGCGGCGATCACCGTGCGGGTGTAGTAGCCGCGCGCCATGATCAGCGAGGGGCGGGCGCCGTCCAGGTAGGCCGTGCCGGCGAGGAAGCGGTCGACGCGGTTGCCGTAGGAGTCGCCCCACGACGAGACCGTGCTGCGGGCCGGGACGTAGTCGACGGACTGCATCGCCGCGCCGGTCTGGCCGTTGAACATGGTCAGGTACTCCGGCCCGGACAGGACGTAGCCGGAGGAGTTGCGGTGGTCGGCCGACGAACTGCCGATGACCTTGCCCGTCCCGTCGACCGTGCCGTCGGAGGTCTTCATGGCGACCTCGGCCTTGCCGTCGCCGTCGTAGTCGTACGCCTGGAACTGCGTGTAGTGCGCGCCCGAGCGGATGTTGCGGCCCAGGTCGATGCGCCACAGTCGGGTGCCGTCGAGCTTGATGCCGTCGACGACGGTGTTGCCGGTGTAGCCGGACTGGGAGTTGTCCTTGGCGTTGGTGGGCTGCCACTTGAGGACGAAGTCGAGGGCGCCGTCACCGTCGAGGTCGGCGACGGAGGCGTCGTTGGCCTCGTAGGTGTAGGCGACGCCGTCGGGGGTGGTACCGCCGGCCGGCGGGGAGAGCGAGACGTCCTTGTAGCCGCTGCGGAACTGGATCGCGTGGACGGAGTCGCCCTGCTCGACGCCGTTCACGACCGCGCGGACGGTGTAGTCGGCGTGGGACGGGGCGCCGGAGTGGAAGAAGCTGGTGGAGCCGGTGATCGGCGACGAGTTGACCTTTGTACCGGCCCGGTACACGTTGAAGGAGACGTTGTCGGCGTCGGTGCCGAGCCAGCGCCAGCTGACCAGGTTGCCGCTGCCGGTGTGGACGCTGACCACACCCCGGTCGAGCTTCTCCACCTGGCGGGCGGTGGCCGCCTCGGCTGAGTCCGGGTCGAGGACGATCACTCCGGCGCCGACCAGGGTGGCCGCGGTGGCCGCGGCTGCGAGGACGGCGCTACGGCGTCTGCGGTGCTTGTGCGCATGCCTGTGCGGGTGCTTCACGGGGACGAACCTCCCGGGAGGACGGACGGGTTCCGTCACTCAGTCGCCGCCGGGGGCCGAGGGGTTGCCGTACGTCCCGGCTTTCCGGGTGATGCACGCGACCGGCGGTTTGCGGAACGCCCGGAGGGTGAACCAGGGGTCGGGGCGGGGCCGGTCCTGGTCGGGCAGGGCCCCCAGGCGGGCGGCGAAGCCGTCGGCGAGCGGGTGGCCCGGCGGCAGCGTGACGAACCAGCCGCGGCGCAGGTCCGCGACGGTTCGGCGTGGGCTGCGGCCCTGACCGCGCCCCGGGAAACGGGTCTGCCCGGCGGGATGCAGGCCGTGTTCGACGGCGTACGACTCGACGGCCGACGCCTCGTCGACGGCGCGGCGGCGGGGCCGGGAGGCGAGGACGGCATCGATGTCACTGCCCACGTTGTGCGAGGCGGCCTTGTCGACCGTCGTGACATACACACCGCCGGGCCGCAGCACCCGCGCGCACTCCGCGACGACGGCCCCGACGTCCGCCGGACGCGGCAGCAGGTGGAGCAGCCACACGCTGCTCACGGCGTCGAACTCCCCGTCCCGGAAGGGCAGTCGGCGGCTGTCGGCGAGGACGACGGCGCCGGGCAGGCGGGCAGTGGCCTGCCGGGCCATCGCGTAGGTGAGGTCGACGCCGGTCACCCGCATCCCGTCCCGGCCGGACGCGAGCCGCCGCGTCACGATGCCGGTGCCGCAGGCGACGTCGAGCAGGCTGCGCGCATCCTGCGGTACCAGGCTCAGCACGCCCTCCGCCGCGGCCGCCGCCCGGGGTTCGCCGCCGCGGGAGGCGTCGTACCGTTCCGCCTCCTCGCTGTAGTCCAGCACCGTGGACTCAGCTCGCGCCGTGCGCCGGGGCCAGGTCCGCCACGCGCCGGACGAGCTGGAAGTCCAGCTCGGTCACCTTGCCGCCCACGCTGTGCGTGTTCACGGAGACGGACACGGTGTTGTAGCCGAGGGTGAGGTCGGAGTGGTGGTCCAGCTCCTCCTGGACCTGGGCGATGTGCACGACCATGGCCGTCGCGGCGAAGTGCGAGCCGAGCCGGTAGGAGCGGGTGAGGCGGTCACCGTCGGCCGACCAGCCCGGCAGTTCGGCGATGCGGTTCTCGATCTCCTGCTGCGACAGCGGTTCGACGGGCATGAGGTCGCTCCCTTTCCTCGGGGTCGCGTGCGGTGTCGCGTACCTGTTCAGCGTGCCACAGACGGACGGCTGCGGCCCTGGTCAGAAGGGCTTGCTGGGGTCGGAAGGGGCGCATTCGGCCGCCAGGTCGTCCGCCAGCGCGGCGATCCGGTCCCGTCCCTCGACCCGCTCGACCCATGTGTGCGGCAGCCCGACGTCGCCGTGCCGGGCGCCGAGGATGTTGCCGCAGAGGGAGCCGGTCGAGTCACTGTCGCCGGAGTGGTTGACGGAAAGCAGCAGCGCATCCTTCACGGAGGGCGTGACGAGCGCGCAGTAGACGCCGATGGCGAGAGCCTCCTCGGCGACCCAGCCGGCGCCCAGGGACTCGACCTTCTCCGCGGTCGGCGAGCCCTCCTCGGCCAGGTCGACGGCCTCGGTGAGCGCGGCCGAGGTCTCCTCGTGGCCGGGGTGGCGTTGCAGCAGCCGCAGCGTGCGCAGTACCGCGCCTTCCAGAGAGTCACCCGCGACGACGTACGCCACGATCGCGGCCAGCGCGCCCGCCGCGTAGTAACCGGTGGGGTGACCGTGGGTGATCTGGGCGGCGCGGGCGGCCATGGCGAAGGCCGCGTCGGCGGGGTTCGCGAGGCCGAAGGGGGCCGAGCGCATCACCGCGCCGCAGCCTTTGGATTCGGGGTTGACCTGCCCGGGCTTGCCGTCGAGGGCGAGCAACGGGTCGGGGGCGTACATCTGGGCGGCCCCGGACAGGCAGGCGTTGCCGGGGGCACGGCGGGCGTACAGCCAGGCCTGGCTGATCAGGCCGCCCTCGGGGGCGCCGCTCTGCGGCGGGGCGGCCTGCTCCGGGCCGGGCTTGTTCTGGGTCTCCAGCCATCGCTCGTAGGCCCAGCGCACCAGGAGGGCCCACCCGCCGCCGATGCCCTTCAGCCGCTCGCGCTGATGGGCCTGGATGATCGCCTCTGTGGTGAAGAGGGTCATCTGCGTGTCGTCACTGATGCGGGCCACCGTGCTGTCGCCGTGGAAGACGAGCCCTGTCACTCCGCGCTCGCCGTGGGCCGCGCGGATCCGGTCGAGCGAGCTGAACTCGATCGGGTAGCCGAGGGCGTCACCGAGGGCCCCGCCGAGCAGACAGCCACGGACTCGGGCGCGGTACACGGCCTCGCCCTCCAGGGACGACACCCACGGCTCGTTCATTCCACGTGCTCCTCTACTACGGTCGTACACATGACGATTGTCCCGTCCGGCGACGCCGCGCCCGCCACCACCCCCGTCGGCCAGGGCGGTGTCGGTCCGCTGCTGCGGGCCTGGCGCGAGCAGCGGCGGGTCAGCCAACTGGAGCTGGCGCTGCAGGCCGGCTCCTCCGCCCGGCACATCAGCTTCATCGAGACGGGCCGCTCCCGGCCCAGCGAGGAGATGGTGCTGCGGCTGGCCGAGCACCTGGACGTGCCGGTGCGGGAGCGCAACGCTCTGCTGCTGGCGGCCGGTTACGCCCCGCGCTACCCGCACACGCCCCTGGACGACCCGGCGCTCGCCGCCCTGCGTGAGGGCATGGAGCGGCTGATCCAGGGCTACGAGCCGTATCCGGCACTGGTGGTGGACGCCACGTACAACGTGGTGGCCGCCAACCGGGGCATCACCATGCTGCTGGACGGCATCCCCGAGGCCCTGCTGACGCAGCCGCTGAACGCGATGCGGCTGACGCTGCACCCCGAGGGACTGGCGCCGCGCATCCGCAACTTCCGTGAGTGGCGCGGCCATCTGCTCATCCAGATGGAGCGGCAGATCGCCCTGCAGCGCTCCGCGCCGCTGCGGGAGCTGTACGAGGAGGTGGCCGCGTATCCGGTGCCCGAGTCGGCGACGGGCGCCGAACCGGCCGAGCCGGTCCCGTACTTCGCGCTGCCGATGCAGATCGAGCACGCGGGCCGGACGCTGTCCTTCATCTCGTCGATCTCCACGTTCAACACGCCCCTGGACGTGACCGTCGCCGAGCTGGCCGTCGAGACGCTGCTCCCGGCCGACCCGGCGACGGTCAAGTACCTTCAGTCACTGCTCCCCTGACGTCCCCTCAGCGCGAGGTGCTGCAGCGCCGCGAACCCGGCCACGGTGAGCGCCTGGAGCACCGTCCAGACCGCGCCCGCCGTGCTCGGCGTGAGCCAGAGGGCCAGGGCGAGGAAACTCAGCACCGTCCAGGCGAGGTTGGTCTCGATCACCGCCCGCACGGGGAGCGCCGGCGGCCGCTGCCGGGCGGCGAGCAGTCCGACGGCGGCCGCGTACGCCGTGAGGAACACGCCGAGGACCAGCAGGAGTCCGGAGGTGACGCCGAGGAAGTCGCCGAGCGGACCGGACGCGACGAGATAGGCGACGCCGTTCGCCCCGGTGACCACCGCGTCCAGGGCCAGGAAGCGACGCAGCATGGTCTGCGGCTCGGTGGTGCGGGCGAGAGCGGCGAGCTGGGTTGCGGACATGGCGGATCACCCTCCGTCGAGGTCGAGTTGCACCTGGGCCCGGGTTCCGGACCGGAGCGCGCCGGCCCGGAACCCGGTACGACCACGATGGCGCGCGGGGACGGACCGGTCGATTACTCCCGAGGTAATGACGGGCGCCGGTGCCTGCCTCACCGCCGGCCCTGTGAGACCGGAAGCGGAACATGGCAGACTGCACGCAGACTTTCGGCGCGTAGGGGAGGCGTGGCGTGAGTGAGCGGCGAGCCGCGCCCACCGTCGGCCAGGTGGTGCTCGGAAGACGGCTGCAGGAGCTCCGGGAGGCAGCCGGCCTCAAGCGCGAGGAGGCCGCCCGTGTGCTGCGTGTGGCCCCGGCGACCGTACGGCGCATGGAGACGGCCGAGGTCGCGCTCAGGATCCCGTACCTGCAGATCCTGCTGCCCGCCTACGGTGTCCCCGAGGACGAGGTGGCCGCGTTCGTCGCGCTGGCCGAGGAGGCGAACCGGCCGGGCTGGTGGCAGCGGTTCCACGATGTGCTGCCGGACTGGTTCAGCCTGTTCGTCAGCCTGGAGGGCGCCGCCGGGATGATCCGCTCCTACGAGCCGCACTTCGTACCCGGGCTGCTGCAGACCGAGGACTACGCACGTGCCGTACTGGAGGCCGGGACGATCGGGCAGGCGGGCGGACCGCAGACGATCGAACGGCATGTGTCGCTGCGGATGGCCCGGCAGGAGCTGCTGTGCCGCGCGGACCCGCCGCACCTGTGGGTGATCATGGACGAAACGGTCCTGCGGCGACCGGTGAGCACCCGCCCCGGGGTCATGCGCGCCCAGCTGGACCGGCTGCTGGAGGCCACCGAGAGCGACCGGGTCACCCTGCAGGTCGCGGAGTTCGGCAAGGGCCCGCATCCGGGGACGTACGCGCCCTTCTCGCTGTTCCGCTTCACCGAGCCGGAACTGCCGGACATGGTGTTCACCGAGTACCTCACCGGCGCGCTCTACCTCGACTCCCGCACTGAGGTCTCCGCGCATCTGGAGGTGCTGGACCACATGACGGCGCACGCCGCGTCGGCACAGCGCACCAAGAAGATCCTCCAGGAGCGCCGCGGGGACTTCTAGCGCCCCTGGCCCCTGGCCGCCGTAATGCCCGCCGTAGTTCCTGCCGCGCCGAAGACCGAGGAGACCACACCGCATGACCGGATCCGACGCCGCGCCCACCCGCATCGACACCAGCCGGCCGCATCCGGCCCGGGTGTACGACTGGTGGCTGGGCGGCAAGGACAACTACCCGGTGGACGAGGAGCTGGCCCGGAAGATCCTCGCCGCGGACGAGACGGTGCTGCGCGGGGCGCGCGCCAACCGGCGTTTCATGCACCGGGCGGTGCGCACCGCCGCCGAGGCCGGGATCCGCCAGTTCCTGGACATCGGCACCGGCATCCCCACCGAGCCGAACCTGCACCAGGTGGCCCAGGGCGTCGCGCCGGAGTCCCGGGTCGTGTACGCCGACAACGACCCGATCGTGCTGCGGCACGCTCAGGCGCTGCTGCACGGCTCCGCCGAGGGCGCCACGCACTATGTGCACGCCGACGTCCGCGACCTGGACGGCGTGCTGCGGAAGGCGGGCGAGACGCTGGACTTCGACCGGCCGGTCGCGCTGTCGCTGGTCGCGCTCACCCACTACCTGAGCGACGACCCCGACGGTGACGACGTGTACGGGCTGCTCGCGAAGTACGTCGCCGCCCTCGCCCCCGGCAGCCACCTGATCCTGTCCCAGGTCACCCCGGACCTCAGCCCGGAGGCCATCGGGAAGGCGGCCGACCACTTCCGGCGCAGCGGCACCCCGTTCTTCCCCCGGTCGCTCGCGGAGTTCGCCCGCTTCTTCGACGGGCTGGAACTGCTCGGCCCCGGAGTCATCCCCGTCCACGGGTGGCGCCCGGAGGCGGAGGACGTGGCCTCCCAGGCCGAGGGCATCGTGCCGGTGTACGCGGGCGTCGCCCGCAAGCCCTGACGGTGAGGGGCCTCAGGCCGCTGGGCCCTTGGAGTCCTTCTCGTCGTCCACGATCTCCGCGTCGACCACTCCTTCCTCGTCCTGGGGTGCGGTGCGCGGCTCGCTCGGCTCCGTCGGGGTCTGCTGGGCCTGCGCGTACATGGCCTGGCCCATCTTCTGGCTCACGGTGGCGAGTTTCTCGACGCCGGTGCGCAGCTCGTTCGTCTCGGCGTTGCGTTCGAGCAGCTGCTTGAGCTCGGTGACGGCCGGCTCCACCTCCGACCTGGTGTCGGCCGGCAGCCGTTCCTCGTTCTCGCGGAGGAACTTCTCGGTCTGGTAGACGAGCTGCTCGGCCTGGTTGCGGGTCTCGGCGGCCTCCCGGCGCTTGCGGTCCTCCTCGGCGTACTGCTCGGCCTCCCGCATCATGCGGTCGATGTCGTCCTTGGGCAGCGCCGAGCCGCCGGTGACGGTCATCTTCTGCTCGCGGCCGGTCGCCAGGTCCTTCGCGGAGACGTGCATGATCCCGTTGGCGTCGATGTCGAAGGCGACCTCGATCTGCGGGACGCCGCGCGGGGCGGGCGGCAGGCCGGTGAGGTCGAAGGTGCCGAGCTTCTTGTTGTACGCGGCGATCTCGCGTTCGCCCTGGTAGACCTGGATGCCGACCGAGGGCTGGTTGTCGGTGGCGGTGGTGAAGATCTCCGAACGCCGGGTCGGGATCGTGGTGTTGCGCTCGATCAGCTTCGTCATGATGCCGCCCTTGGTCTCGATGCCCAGGGACAGCGGGGTGACATCGAGGAGCAGCACGTCCTTGACGTCGCCGCGGATGACGCCGGCCTGGAGGGTGGCACCGATGGCCACGACCTCGTCGGGGTTGACGCCCTTGTGCGGGTCCTTGCCGGTGAGCTGCTTGACCAGGTCGGTGACGGCGGGCATGCGGGTGGAGCCGCCGACCAGGATGACGTGGTCCACCGCGGCGAGCTTGATACCGGCGTCCTTGACCGCCTGGTGGAAGGGGGTCTTGCAGCGGTCGAGGAGGTCGGCGGTGAGCTCCTGGAACTGGGCCCGGGTGAGCTTCTCCTCCAGGTGGAGCGGTCCCTCCGCGGAGGCGGTGATGTACGGCAGGTTGATCGACGTCTCCGAGGAGCTGGACAGTTCGATCTTGGCCTTCTCGGCGCCCTCGCGGAGCCGCTGGAGGGCCATCTTGTCGTTGGACAGGTCGATGCCGTACTGCCCCTTGAAGCGTTTGACGAGGTGTTCGACGATCCGCTGGTCCCAGTCGTCGCCGCCGAGGTGGGTGTCGCCGTTGGTGGCCTTGACCTCGATCACGCCGTCGCCGATCTCCAGCAGGGAGACGTCGAAGGTGCCGCCGCCGAGGTCGAAGACGAGGACGGTCTGCTCCTCGCCGCGGTCGAGGCCGTAGGCGAGGGCGGCGGCGGTCGGCTCGTTGATGATCCGCAGCACCTTCAGGCCCGCGATCTCCCCGGCCTCCTTGGTCGCCTGCCGCTGGGCGTCGTCGAAGTAGGCGGGCACGGTGATCACCGCGTCGGTGACGTCCTCGCCGAGATAGGCCTCGGCGTCCCGCTTCAGCTTCTGCAGGACTCGCGCCGACAGCTCCTGGGCGCGGTAGCGGGTGCCGTCCACGGAGCCCTGTTCCGGGAACCGCCAGTTCGCATCGCCCATGTGGCGCTTGACGGAGCGCGCGGTGCGCTCGACGTTCGTCACGGCCTGCCGTTTGGCGACCTCGCCCACGAGCACCTCGCCGTTCTTGGCGAAGGCCACGACCGACGGTGTGGTCCTGGCCCCTTCCGCATTGGCGACGACGGTGGGTTCGCCGCCCTCCAGGACGGCCACCACCGAGTTCGTGGTTCCGAGATCGATACCGACCGCGCGTGCCATCGCTGTCCCCTTCCGCCAGGGAGCCTCTCGGTGTCCAGCACAAAACTTGAGTGGGCTCTTGTCAATGGGGCCTCTTGGTCATTCAGGCACATACCCGGGCAGGGGCCGGTCAGTCGGCGCGGGGCCTCCCGGCCGGTGCAACCGGCTCCGCGGCGCGCGCCCCGTCGCGCAGGGCCACGGCGCGCCGCGGCCGGTCGGTGATCAGTACGTCCACCCGCTCATCGGTCAGGAAGGTCCGCAGTCCGGCGTCGTCGTTGACCGTCCAGACCATGCTGAACAGACGGTGCCGGGCGGCCTCGCGCAGCACGTTGGCGCGGGCGAGCCGCTGGTGCACGGCGACCCCGTCCGCCCCGCAGGCCCGCACCCGCCGCAGGGGGAACAGTTCGCTCGCCCGGGTCGCCGCCAGCCGCCCCGCGGCCACCTCCTTGCGGCCGCGCCCCAGCGACAGGGCCGTCCGCACCCGGGGGAACGCGTGCTTGATCGCGGCGATGGAACGGTCCTCCAGCGTGGTGGCCACGAACCCGTCCGTGCCGAGCAGGGCGATCGCCCGGTCGATCAGCTCGCGCTCATGGCCGGTCTCCTTCAGGTCCAGGTGCCCGACGAGCCGGCCGGCGATCAGCTCCATGACGTCGTCCACGACGGGCACGGGGTAGCCGGCGCGTTCGGTCAGCTCGGCGTGGGTGATCAGGGACAGCAGCGGCCCGCCCAGCCGCACGCGCGAATCATGGTGGACGACGAAGACACCGTCGGCGGTACGCCGGATGTCGAACTCGACGTACTCCGCGCCCGACCGCAGCGCGTCCTCGTACGCCTCCCAGGTGGCGGCGCCGAACTGTTCGGAGCCGCCCCGGTGGGCCGAGACGGCGGGGCGTGGCGTCATGGGTCAACTCCCGGACGACGAGCGGGGCGCGGGCCGCCCCCTGGGGGGCGGCCCGTGCCGGAGTTCCGCGGCTAGGTTCCTAGGCGAGCTTCGCGGTGAGCGTGATGGTCGTGCCCGTCAGGGCCTGGCTGACCGGGCAGTTGGCCTTGGCGTCCTCGGCTGCGGCGACGAACGCGTCGTTGTCCAGGCCGGGGACCGTGCCCTCGACGGTGAGGTGGATACCGGTGATGCCCTCACCAGGCTGGAAGGTCACGTCGGCCGAGGTGATGATCTTGGTGGGCGGGGTCCCTGCGCCGGTCAGGCCGTACGACAGGGCCATGGAGAAGCAGCTGGAGTGGGCGGCGGCGATCAGCTCCTCGGGGCTGGTCTTGCCGTTCGCCTGCTCGGCGCGCGACGGCCACGACACCGGCTGCTGGCCGATGCCGGAGGAGTCGAAGGTGACTACGCCGTTGCCCTCGAGCAGGTTGCCTTCCCAGACGGTGTGTGCGGAGCGCGTGGTTGCCACGGTTCTTCCTTTCGCATGTTCTCGATGCGAACCCCGTCTCCGGGGTTCTCAGGCACCATCTGATCACATTTCCGACTCACCTCACGCGGAACACCGGTCCCCGGGGGGTGAAGGGCAGGCGGGCGCCCTGGGGAACGAGGTACGCGTGCTCCCGGCGCACCCGCAGCACATCGCACCAGCCGTCCGTGATCACCAGGACCGGCGCGGTCGGCGGGAAGTCGTCCGCGCGGTGCAGCAGATCGATCCCGGGCTGCAGGACCGTACCACCGCGGCCGTGCACCCGTACCTTCCCCGCGATGTCGGTGACCGGAAGGTAGCCCGCGTCGTGCGGGGCCGCGTCGCAGAACACGACGCGGGCGGCCGGCACGTCCCGGGCCTCGGCGTACGAGGCGATCGCGCCCAGCGCCTTGCCGAGCAGCGTGCGGTCCATCGATCCGGAGGTGTCCAGGACGACGCCGAAGGTGCAGCGGGCGATCTCCTCGGGCGGGAAGTACCGGCCGGCGCGGGGAATGTCGGGGGTGGATGCCTGGCGGCGCGAGGGACGGGCGTACGACCGTACGGGCTCGGGGCGGGGCACGAACTCGTCGAACCAGCGGGCGAGCTGCGCGTCCCAGGGCAGCGGCGGCTGGCTGAGCGCGCGGATCTCCTCGACCAGGCCGCCGGGCAGGAAGCCGCGCTCCTGCTGCTGGTGCAGGTCGAGGCCCTGGCAGAGGCCGCGGCGGTAGAACTCGTCCAGGTCGACGTAGTCGCGCGGGCTGCCGAGCGGTCCGCCGAGGATGTCGCCCACGCCCTTGCCGCGCAGGGTCGACAGCCGGCGCATCCGGCGCAGGTCGCCCGCGATCCGGTCGTACACCTCCTCCGCCGACAGGCCCTTCAGGTCCGGGTCGTGCAGCAGCCCCTCCGGCATGGTGCCGACCTGCATCTCGCACAACCAGCCGTTGATGACGTAGTCGGCGGCGATGTTGAACAGGTACGGGTCGCGGGTGCCGCAGCGGTCGCCGTGCCGCAGGGCGGCGTGCAGCATCTCGTGGGCGAGGACGAACCGCCACTCCTCGTCCTCGAACTGCCTGAGCGGGTTGACGTAGATCTCGCCGGCCTCGGCGTTCACGGCGGCGATCGAGATGCCGTGGGCGCGGGCGAGTTCGGCGTCGGCGACCAGCTGGATGCCGGCGGCGATGCCGCCGAGCAGCGGATAGGAGGAGATGAACCAGCTCAGCGCCTTCTCCCAGGGGCGCTGCGGGGCGAGCTTGCCGTCCATGGTGTCGCGGCGGCCGCCCGCCAGGTCGAGGGCCGCGGACATGGTGCGGGTCAGGGCGTCCGCGAACGCGAGCTGCCAGTCCGGGGGCGGCGGCCCGAGCCAGGTCCCCCAGTCGACGAGCAGCTGGTCGGCCTCCCCTCCCGCGGAGCCGCAGCGCTCGTACGCGGCCGGGATGCCGTCGCGCCGCCAGCGCGCGGCGAGCTGCTCCTCGTCCCCGTCGGGGTAGGAGGCGGGCAGCTCCTCGGGCGTCCGGCCGACCGGGAAGGTGAGGAGGAAGCGGTTGACGACGGCACAGCGGGCGGCGAGGTCGTAGCGGTCGGGCTGCTCGCGCACCCTCTTCGCCGCCGGGACATGGCCGAAGCCGAGGTGGATGACGGCGTGCGCGAGCGCCCAGGCCCAGTCGCGGCCGTCGGCGAGCCGATCGGGGTGGGAGTGCAGGACGCCGTCGGAGTCGACGCGGATGAGACCGTCCTTGGGCGCCAGTGTGCAGTCCTCGCGCCGGCAGGTGTTGAAGTCGACGGCTTTCAGGGCGGGGTTGGCGAGGACCAGCCGCATGCCCTCCGCGAACGCCTCCCCCGCCACGTCCCGCTTCTTCTGCCCCTTCGCGCGGGTACGGCTCATCGTCGCGCCTCCACCAGCCGCGGCATGTCCCGGGCGGCCTCGATGAGGAACCAGGCGGGCAGGACGGGGTTGCCGTCGGCGTCGGAGGCGATGACGCTCTGGGCGACCTCGACGGAGATTTCGGCGAGCTGCACGAGCAGGGACTTGGCGCGGTAGGCGGTCTCCCGTCCGTGCGCCGACATGTGCTCCTTGCTCGCCGGCAGTTCCTTGACGAGACGTCCCCGGAACGACTCGGCGAGGTAGTACAGCAGGTCCCGGTCCTCCAGGCGGTGCGGCCAGCGTGCGTCGCCCTTGATGATCACCTCGATGCCGTACCGGCTGCGTACGATCTTGACGTAGCCGCAGAAGGCGGTCGCGTGCGCGGGCGTCAGCGTGCCGCGCGCGATGGCCTTCAGGGTCTCCTCGTCGAGCCCCGCGCCGAAGGAGTGCAGCGCGTCGGAGAGCATGTGCCAGGAGCGGGGCGTGGAGAACGGTTCCTCGGTCTTCGGCGGCTTGGACCACAGGTGGTCGGGCCGGTCGGTGAGGTGGTCCAGGATCCAGGGGTGGATGCCGTTGTTCGCGGCCCAGGTCAGCCAGTCCTTCGGCGAGGCCTCCAGGTGCACGTGGGTGAGGCGGTTGACGAGGGCGGAGGCGATCGGGCGGGCGAGCGCGTTGTCGGTGGCGCGGTTTCCGGCGCCGATGAAGATGGACCCCTTCGGCAGTTCGTAGCTGCCGATCCGGCGGTCCAAGATCAGCGAGTAGAACGCCTTCTGCACATCCGGGGTCGCCGCGTTCAGCTCGTCCAGGAACAGGCAGTACGGCTCGTCACGGGCGATCGCCTCCGGCGGGCAGAACACCGAGCGCCCGTCGCGGATCTGCGGCACGCCGATCAGGTCCTCGGGCGCGAGCTGCGTACCCAGCAGGCTCACGCACTCCAGACCCAGCGACTCGGCGAACTCCCTGACCAGGGAGGACTTTCCGATACCGGGGGCGCCCCAGAGGAAGACCGGCCGCACGGTCGCGAGACCCAGGAGCAGTTCCGGTACACGGGCGGGAGTGACGGTGACGGCTGCCTGCAACGCAGCAACTCCTTGAGGGTGTTGAAAAGGACGGAATGCGACCAGTGTGTGCGTACGCATCCGAAGGCGCAGCCGATTTTCAGGCGGCCCGCTCCTCCGGCTCCGCCTCGATCGGTACCTGCGGGCCGGCCGTCTCGCCCAGCCAGCGGCGCAGGACGCGGTGGACGTGCTCGGCGCCGACGAGTTCCTCCCCGTCGTCGACCGGCGCGGAGAAGGCGTACGGCGACAGCAGGAACGGCTTGGCCTGGGCGCCGCCGAGGCCGCCGTGCGAGCCGATCTGCTCCTCGAAGGCGAGGACCTCGCCGTCGGCCGGGTCGTGAAAGGAGTTGACCATGATGTCGGCGGCGTGCGGGAAGGAGTGCGTCCGGCGGACGGCGTCGGCGGCGCCGGGTCCGAAGGGGGCGAGCGGCCCGGAGTGGTCGTCGTCCAGCTGGTCCACCGGGATCTCCGCGCCGTACGCCCCGAGCACGACTCCGCCGTGCTCCTCGCTGCGTACGAGCAGGAAGCCGATGCCGGGATGGTTGGCGAGGGTCGGCAGCAGCGCGGGGTGCCGGGCGTCGATCTCCTCCTTGGTCATCCGGTGGTGCACGTCCGGGAAGGAGACCAGGCCGAGGTTGCCGGAGGCCAGCACGATCGGCTCCGAGCCGCGCGCCGGGCGGCGCTGCTCGTGCTCCTCCTCCACGGGCCGGTGCAGCGCCGCCCGCACGGCCGCGCGCGCCTCCGCGCCGCTGCGGGTGCGCCCCGCCCTGCGCGGCACGGGCAGCCCGCAGCCGGCCCGCACCAGGTCGCCGAGGGTGAGGCCGTAGCGGGAGCGGAAGGTCTCGCCGGGGCTCTGGCCGTGATCGGACAGGACGACGATCCGGTACGGCCGCGGCGCGTGCTCGGCGACCTTCTCCATCAGCGCGAGCGCCCGGTCCAGGCGGGCGAGCACCTTCTCGGCGTCCCGGCTCATCGGCCCGGAGTGGTGCGCCACCTCGTCGTACGCCACCAGGTCGGCGTAGACGGCGGTGCGGCCGGCGAGCATGTCACCCATCACCGCGGCGACGACGACGTCCCGTTCGACGACGGTCGCGAAGGCGCGGACGAACGGGTAGAGGCCACCGCGGGCGACCCGGGGGCGGACCTTGCACAGCCGGGCCCGGGTGGACTGGCCGATCTCGCGACCGACCTCGGCGATGAACGACAGGGCGGTGCGGACGGCGTTCGCCGGGTCGGAGAAGTAGGCGAAGTAGCCCGCCCGGGAGCGGTTCTCCCGGCTGCGCCGCCGGGCGGCGATGGACAGCACGAGGGCCTGCTGATCGGCGCCGCCGCTGAAGAGGTTGCCGCGGCTGGCGCCGTCGGCGGAGAGCAGTCCTCCGTCACCGGTGCGCTCGATCGCGCGGCGCTGGAGTTCTGCCGCGCTGGCCGGCCGGTTGCTGACCATCACCTCCTGACGGTCCTTCTCGTACCAGCGGAACGCGGGGATGTCGAAGCTGCTGCCGTGCAGGATGCCGAGCTGGCTGGCGCCGGTCTGGCTGGACCAGTCGGTGCGCCACAGGGTGAGCCGGTGGGTGGGTTCGGTCTCGGCGGCGCCGCCCGAGCCGTTGCCGAGCCAGTGGGCGACGGTCGGCATCAGCCCCTTGTCGACGGCGCTCGTCAGCACGTCGTGGCCTACGCCGTCGAACTGCACGAAAACGGTGCCGGGGCTGACGGGGCCGGGCGGCAGGGCGTGCGGGCGGCGGTCGGAAAGGCGGTAGAGCCGGCGCCGGTAGGCGTCGTCGTCGCGCACGGCGAGGGCACCGCCGGTGGCGGAGGCGACGGCGGACATCGCGGCGGCCACCACGACCGCCGTCTCCGGGTCGACGGCGCCGCGCTCGGCGGGATTGAGGCGCAGCGCGACCAGCAGCAGCGCACCGTTGAGGAAGAACACCAGCAGCCCGAGGACGAGCGCGGGCACGAGCAGCAGCAGCCGCACCAGCAGCGGCCAGACCACCGCGGACAGCAGACCGAAGGCGCCGGCCGCCAAGGCAGCGGTCACGGCGATGGTGGTGGCGCTGTCGCCGTCCGCGCTCTGCAGCTGGAAGTCGGGCAGGATCCCGGCGAGTACCAGCATCGTGACCGTGCTGACGGCCCACACCGCGACGCTCCGCCCGATCTGGCTGACGGCCCGCCGCCAACGCCCTCCACGCACGCCCCGCACACCTCACGTCCCGGCCCGCCGCCGGAGCGGACCTGCGTCCAGATTGTCACAACGCCTGGCAGACCCCGTTCGTCCCCCAGCGCCGCACAATCCGTCAGCGCCCGTCGTACCCGGCCGTCGGCATCGACAGCCGCCGATGGACGCGGGCCTTCATCTGCGCGTCGTACGACGGTTCGGCGCGGCCCACCGTCTCGACCCGCACCCCGCGCCGCGCGCACTCCGCGGTGAACTCGTCGACGGACGACAGCGCGCTCTCCAGTACCCGGCGGCTGGGCGCCACGAACAGGTCGCATCCGGGCCGCACTCCGTCCCACAGGGCGCAGTGGTCGGGGCGCAGCCCACGGACCAGCAGCTGCCGGGCGACGACGTACCCCCGCTCGGCGGCCCAGCGCGCGCACATGGCGTGCTGGCTGCGGGAGTCCACCAGGAAGGGGTCCGCGTCCAGCTCCTGCAGCGGCGTCAGACTGGCGATGGCCGTGACCCGCAGTTCTCCCATGGCGTCCCCCTCACCTCCGGGTTTCGCCGCAGACCCTACTCCTGCCCGTAGGCTTCGGGGAGTCGCGCGAAGGAGGCGAAGAGGTGCCGGTGGAGGTCACGT
The DNA here is from genome assembly GCF_046267975.1 of Streptomyces flavusporus. Lineage (NCBI taxonomy): Bacteria > Bacillati > Actinomycetota > Actinomycetes > Kitasatosporales > Streptomycetaceae > Streptomyces > Streptomyces flavusporus. Next base: position 1,609,993 of record NZ_CP176503.1, read on the forward strand.
GGTGGGGTCACGCCACCTGCACGGTCGCGGACTCGGGCGTACGTGTGCTCACCGACCCTCTGTTCGCCCGCCGGCTCGCGCATCTGCGCCGCCGCCGCGGTGCGCTGCCCCCGGCGGACGCCTGGCGCACCGACGTGGCACTGGTCTCGCATCTGCACGCCGACCACCTGCACGTGCCGTCGCTGGCGCGGCTCGCGCCGGGCACGCGCCTGGTCGTGCCCCGGGGCGCACCCCGGTCCGTGCCGGGTCTGCGCCGGCTCACCCATCTGCAGCTGACCGAGGTGGCCCCCGGGGACGAGACCCGGGTGGGCGGCCTCGTCATACGGGCCGTGCCCGCGCAGCACGACGGACGGCGGCTGCCGGTGGGCCCGCACCGCTCCCCCGCCCTCGGCTACGTCATCGAGGGCGAGGCCCGGACCTACTTCGCCGGGGACACCGGGCTGTTCGACACGATGGCGAAGGAGGTCGGGCCGGTCGACGTGGCGCTGCTGCCGGTCGGCGGCTGGGGGCCGTACCTGGGGGACGGACATCTCGACGCGGGGCGGGCGGCCGAGGCGCTGGCCCGGCTGGCGCCACGCAGTGCCGTGCCGGTGCACTACGGCACGTACTGGCCGATCGGCATGGACGCCGTACGCCCCCATGAGTTCCACGCGCCCGGCGACGACTTCGTGCGGCTCGCGGCCCAGCGTGCTCCGCAGGTCGCGGTGCACGCGCTCCGGCACGGCGAGAGCGTGCGCCTGGAGGTCGCCCGGTGAACTGGCTCGCGGCCTCCTCCACGGTGCCGCCGGAATCCACCCAGCAGGCGATCGGCTATCCGACGCTGTTCCTGCTGGTGCTGATCGGTGCGCTGGTGCCGGTGGTGCCGACCGGGGCGCTGGTGAGTTCGGCGGCGGTGGTCGCTTTCCATCAGACGGCACCGTTCTCGCTGGCGCTGGTGTTCGTGACGGCTTCGCTGGCCGCGTTCCTCGGTGATGCCACGCTGTACTGGCTGGGGCGGCGCGGCATGGGGTCGAGGAACGGCTCGCGCTGGCTGGAGGCGATCCGGGCGCGGGCGCCGGAGGAACGGCTGGCCCAGGCCCAGGAGAAGCTCGCCGCACACGGGGTGGCGGTGCTCGTGCTGTCCCGGCTGGTGCCGGCGGGCCGGCTGCCGGTGATGCTGGCCTGCCTGCTGGCGAAGTGGTCGATGCGCCGGTTCGCCCGCGGCAATCTGCCGGCCTGTCTGGCCTGGGCTGTGACGTATCAGCTGATCGGGATTCTCGGTGGGTCGTTGTTTCCGGAGCCGTGGGAGGGTGTGGTCGCGGCGGTGGCGCTGACGCTGGTCATCAGTGCGGTGCCGAGTGGCTGGCGCCGACTGCGGAAGGCCGGCGCCTGAGAACTCGGGTAGCGATGCCGTATCGCGGCTGCGGGTTGTCCGTGGCTGGTCGCGCCCACGCGGCGGAGCCGCATATCGACTCAGCCCCGCGCCCCTTACCGGCATGTCCTCGCGCCTCTCATTGGGCGCCGTCCAGCACCCGTGACCCACCAACCGGCAGGTCCCACAGGTCCTCCCGTGCCAGGCCCGCCTTCTCCCACGCCGCACGCACGCGTGTCAGCGGTTCCAGGACCGGCTCCGCCGACAGCACGAACGTGGCCCAGTGCATGGGAGCCATGCACTGCGCGCCGAGGTCCTGTACCGCCCGTACCGCCTCCTCCGGGTCGCAGTGGACGTCGCTGAGCCACCAGCGGGGGTTGTACGCGCCGATCGGCATCAGGGCGAGGTCGATGCCCGGGTAGCGTCGGCCGATCCGGGTGAACCAGTGGCCGTAGCCGGTGTCACCGGCGAAGTAGAGGCGGCGGCCGTCGGGAGCGGTCAGTACCCAGCCGCCCCACAGGGTGCGGCAGGCGTCCGTCAGGGTCCGCTTGGACCAGTGGTGGGCGGGCACGAAGTCGAAGCGGACGCCGTCGAGTTCGGCCGCCTCCCACCAGTCCAGCTCGGTGACACAGGTGAACCGGCGGCGGTGGAACCAGCGGCCGAGCCCGGCCGGTGCGAACACGGGGGTGTCGCGCGGGAGCCGGCGCAGGGTGGGGGCGTCCAGGTGGTCGTAGTGGTTGTGGCTGATGACGACCGCGTCGACGCGCGGCAGCTCGTTCCAGTCGACCCCGACGGGTGTGATGCGGGCGGGAGTGCCGAGGATGCGGCGGGACCACACCGGGTCGGTCAGCACGGTGAGCCCGCCGATGCGCAGCACCCAACTGGCGTGTCCCGCCCAGGTGACGGCGACGGTGCGGGCGTCCACGCGGGGCAGCGGGGCGGGTTCGAAGGGCAGGCGGGGGATGTCGGCGAGGCCCTCGCGGCCGGGGCGTACGGCGCCCTCGCGGGCGAACCGGGCGAGGGCCTTGATGCCGGGCAGCGGGGCAGTCAGCCGGTCGTGGAAGGTCCGCGGCCAGACCCGCCGCTCGGCGAGCGGACGGGGTTCGGCGAGCGGCGGAACAGGGGGCGCGAAGGGTGACGTGGCCGCCGGATCGTCGGATTCCTGGGTGCTCGTGGTCGACTCGGACTGTGGCGTCATCGAGGAGGCTCCCGTCGCTGAGCGTCGTCGCGGAGATCGTCGAAGACCGACCTCAAGCCGATCAACGCGCGTCGCACGTGTGGCAGTTCCAACGGCTCGGGTGAATCGAGGCATTCCGCGCGCTCTGCGTCCGTGCCGCCCAACAGCGGGCCGGTGGACAGCCGGACGCGCAGCGCGCCGAGCTCGTCGCCGAAGCGGTGGCCGCCCGGAGCGGGCATGCCGAGCCGGGCGGTGAGGAAGTCCTCCAGTTCCTGCGCGTCGCCCACACCGTGCGGGGTGAGCGCGGACCGCAACGGGCCCAGATCGACGTAGAGATGACGGCCCGCCTGCGGCGGCCGGGCGAGGGCGCCCGCCGCGACGACGGTGTGGTGCGCGGCCTGCGCCACGCGCGCGTGCAGGCGTACGACGGCGGCCGCCCGGGCGCTGACCGGCTCGGGTTCGCCCAGGGCGTACCCGGCCGCGGCAGCCACCGGGCCCGCGACCCGCGCGTCGAGCGCGGTCAGCACATCCAGTACGCGCGCGTGCAGCTCCTCCCCGGCCTCGCCCGCGGGGAAGCGGGCGACGGCGGCAGGCCAGCCCGGCGGCAACAGCGCACCGGCCAGGTCACTGACGACGGTGACCCGGTCGGGCAGCATCTCGGCGGGGCTGAACAGCACGGTGTCGTGCCGCGCGTGCAGCGTGTCGCGCCAGGTCTCGTCGCTGACCAGGTGCAGTCCCTCACCGGCCGCGGCCTCGAGGGTCTCGTGCAGCACCTCCGGCGGTGCCACCGTCGCCGTCGGGTCGTCGGCGACGGACAGCACGAGCAGCCGCGGATCGCCGCCCTCGGTACGCACCCGGCGCACGGTCTCCAGCAGCGCGTAAGGATCGGGCACCCCGCCGCACTCGGCCGGCGTCGCCACGTGGAAGGCGGGTCTGCCCAGCAGGCGTGCGTACGGCGCCCACCACGCAGCGCAGGGCCGGGGCACCAGGACGTCGCCGCCGATCGCGGCGGTCAGCGCGAGCAGCAGGGCGGGTGCGCCGGGAGCGGCCACGGCATGCTCGGGGGCGACGGCCAGTCCACGCCGCTCCCAGTAGCCGCACGCCGCGTCCAGAAGAGCGGATCCCCCGCCGACCGGCTCGCTCCCGGCCCGGCCCGCGGCCGCGGCGAGCACGGCGGACAGCTCCGGCAGCACGGGCAGCCCGTCGTCGGGGAGGGGCGGCCCGTAGCGGACGGGTCCGTGGCCTTCCGGGTCCGTCCGCCGCATGCATACCTCCCGTGCCGGTCGTCTCTCGCGCTCTGCGTACCCAGCCCGCCCCGGTCTCAGGCGTCCGCCGACGAGTCCCTGCGCCACAGTCGGTACACGGCCGCGCCGAGCGCCCCCGCGATCAGCAGACCGCCGGTCACGAGCGCGGGCACGGACACGCCGAAGTCCCCTCCCTCGCCGGCCTTCACCCCGTGCTGGATCACCGGAGGCTTACAGGATTCGCGGGGCACGGTGCAGCGTGGGCCGATGCCGCCGTCCTCCGGACGGGCCACGATGAACGTCGCCTTGAACGGTTTGCCCTTCGCACCGGGCGCCGCCGGACAGGTGCCCTCGACGGTCCAGGCGGATTCCGTTCCAGCGGCGGGCGGGGCGGCGGCGGGCGGGGGTGCCGATCCGGCGGCAGGAGGGGCAGCCGGATCGGCGGCGGGCGGAGCAGCCGACCCACCAGGAGGCGGAGCAGCCGGATCGGCGGCGGGCGGAGCAGCCGGATCGGCGGCGGGCGGAGCAGCCGGATCGGCGGCGGGCGGAGCAGCCGACCCACCAGGAGGCGGAGCAGCCGACCCACCAGGAGGCGGAGCAGCCGACCCACCAGGAGGCGGAGCAGCCGACCCACCAGGAGGCGGAGCAGCCGACCCACCAGGAGGCGGAGCAGCCGACCCACCAGGAGGCGGAGCAGCCGACCCAGCAGGGGGCGGGAGGGCCGGGAGGCTCGCGGCGGGCGGGATGCGGGCGGTGCCCCGGTATGCGGGCCCGGACAGTGCGTTGTCGTTGCCGGGCACCAGGCTCAGTTTCAGGGTCCCCCCGGGGAACGCCTTGGACTTCGCCACCACAGTGGCGGGCGCCTTCCCTCCGAAGGGATCGCAGGACACGGAGACGGTGACGCTGCCGCCCGGTCGGCTGGCGGCGGGTCTGACCTCCGCAGCCGGATCCGCCGAGGCGACGGGAACGGCACTGGCCAGCACAGCCCCGGCCAGAATGGCGACGGACAGGACACGGGCGCTGCTTGGGCGCATGGGACGGACTCCTTGGACCGATCGGACCGACGGCGACGGGGGCACGAGGGCCGCGCCCCCACAGCCATCACAGCCCTCCCGTCAAAGGGGACGCGCGCGGCGGGACCCCATTGGCGGGACGTCAACGCTCGTGTGGGTGATCCGCCCCCGGCCCGGTCGGCAAGCACCCGGCAGGTTTTCCACAGGGGCGGGGGGTGACTCGTAGGGATGCCGACAACTCTGCCGACACCCCCTTACGCGACTCGCTTCCTACGTCCGGAAGGACGCCTCACATGAGCACCAAGGTCTCCGACCACATCCTGCAGCGGCTGCGCGAGTGGGGTGTGGAGCACGTCTTCGGCTACCCCGGCGACGGGATCAACGGGCTGCTCGCCGCCTGGGGCCGCGCCGACGACCGGCCGCGGTTCATCCAGTCCCGGCACGAGGAGATGTCCGCGTTCCAGGCGGTCGGCTACGCCAAGTTCGGCGGCCGTCTCGGAGTGTGCGCGGCGACCTCGGGGCCAGGCGCGATCCACCTGCTCAACGGTCTGTACGACGCCAAGCTGGACCATGTTCCGGTGCTGGCGATCGTCGGCCAGACGCACCGCAGCGCGATGGGCGGCTCGTATCAGCAGGAGGTGGACCTGCACGCGCTGTTCAAGGACGTCGCCTCCGACTTCCTGGAGACGGTGACGGTTCCGGAGCAGTTGCCGAACGTGCTGGACCGGGCGATCCGCACCGCGTACGCCCGCCGCTCCCCCACCGCGGTCATCATCCCCGGCGACGTGCAGGAGCTCGACTACTCGCCGCCCACCCACGAGTTCAAGATGGTGCCCTCCAGCCTGGACCGCAGCGCGTGGACGGCGATTCCCTCCGAGGAGTCCCTGCACCGGGCCGCGGACGTCCTCAACGCCGGTGACAAGGTCGCGATCCTGGTCGGCCAAGGCGCCGCGGGCGCGCAGGCGGAGGTGGAGCGGATCGCCGAGCTGCTCGGTGCGGGCGTCGCCAAGGCGCTGCTCGGCAAGGACGTGCTCAGCGACGAACTGCCGTACGTCACCGGCTCGATCGGTCTGCTGGGCACCCGTCCGTCGTACGAGCTGATGCGGGACTGCGACACGCTGCTGACCATCGGCTCCTCGTTCCCGTACACACAGTTCATGCCGGAGTTCGGCAAGGCGCGCGGGGTGCAGATCGACATCGATCCGCACATGGTCGGGATGCGTTATCCGTACGAGGTGAATCTCGTCGGCGACGCCAGGGAGACCCTCCAGCGGCTCATCCCGCTGCTGGACGGCGAGCGCGGGCGCGAGTGGTTCGACACGGTGTGCGCGAACGTGACGCGCTGGCGCGAGGTGATGGAGCGCCGGGCGGGGCTGTCGGCCGATCCGATCAACCCGGAGTACGTGGCCAGCGCCCTGGACCCGCTGCTGCCTGCCGACGCGATCATCACGTCCGACTCGGGGTCGGCCGCGAACTGGTACGCCCGGCACCTGACGATGCGGCCCGGCATGCGTTCCTCGCTCTCCGGGACGCTGGCGACGATGGGCTGCGGCGTGCCGTACGCGATCGGCGCGAAGTTCGCCCATCCGGACCGGCCGGCGATCGCGCTGGTCGGGGACGGGGCGATGCAGATGAACGGGCTCGCCGAGCTGATCACGGCGGCGAAGTACTTCGGCCGCTGGCAGGATCCGCGGCTGGTGGTCGGCGTCTGGAACAACCACGACCTGAACCAGGTGACGTGGGAGATGCGGGCCATGGAGGGCGCCCCGTCCTTCCTGCCCTCGCAGGAGATCCCGGACGTGCAGTACGCCGCCTTCGCCCGCTCCCTGGGCCTGACCGGCGTGCGCGTGGAGAAGCCGGGGGACGTCGAGGCGGGCTGGCGGGCCGGTCTGGAGGCCGACGGTCCCGCGGTGATCGAGTTCCTCACGGACCCGGCGGTGCCGCCGATCCCGCCGCACGCGACATGGGAGCAGATGGAGGCGACGGCCGCGTCGATCCTGAAGGGCGACGCAGACCGCGGCTCCATGATCAAGCAGGGCCTCAAGGCGAAGGTGCAGGAGTTCCTGCCGGGCCGGCAGAAGAAGTAGGCGGTTGTGCGGCGCCGTGCCGGTGTCGCCGCCCGCCCTCCGGGTACGCGGTGCGCACCCCCGAATATCTGGAGCACGACATGCAGCGAGGCAGTGACCGGCTGAGCGTCCACCGGGACGACGAGATGAAGCACGAACTGCAGGGACTGCTCAGGTCGGGCCACCCCACCCGCACGGAGGAGTGGAACGATCCCGAGCCCGTGGCCGAGGACGATCCCCGGATCGCGGGCGGACCGGCCATGCCGGGCTCCCTTGCGGAGATCCGGCTGGAGCTGGGCCGCATTCTGGGCCGCAGCGCGTTTCCCGCGGGACCGGGCGAGCTGATGAGCGCCCTGCGCCGCCGGAACACGCCCGACGCCCTGATCGAGCCGCTGCGGCGACTGCCCCGTTCGGCGCGTTACGGCAACGTCCAGGAGCTGGCGGAGGCCCTGACGCGCGGTGAGCGACGGGAGGAGGCGCGATGATGGCCGATTTCGTGCGGGAGGTGATGACGCCGGGCGTGGTCGCCGTCCGTCCGGACGCCTCGGTGGTGGAGGCGGCGCAGCTGATGCGCGCCCAGGACATCGGCGATGTGGTGGTGGCCGACGGACAGCAGGTGGTCGGCATGCTCACCGACCGTGACATCACGATACGTGCCGTGGCCGAGGGTCTCGATCCGCTGACCGTGAGCGCACGGTCGGTGTGCACACCGCACCCGGTCATGGTGTCGCCGCAGGACCCGGTGTCGACGGCGGTCGCGCTGATGCGCGAGAAGGCCGTACGCAGGCTGCCGGTCGTCGAGAACGGCCTCCCCGTGGGAATGGTGAGCCTCGGGGACCTCGCGGTCGCGCAGGCCCCGGACAGCGCGCTCGCCGACATCAGCCGGGCCGAACCGGACCACGACGTCCAACCGGCCGCTCCCGACATCCGGGGACCGGTGTGACGAAAGGACGGTGAACCGTCATGCGCATCGCGTTTCTGACCGCACCCGAGGGCGTCGAACAGGTCGAGCTGACCGACCCCTGGCAGGCGGCCGTCGAGGCCGGCCACGATCCCGTGCTCGTGTCGACGAAGCCGGGCGAGGTACAGGCTTTTCATCACCTCGACAAGGCGGACACGTTCACCGTCGACGAGATGGTGGGCGAGACGTCGGCCGACTCCTTCGACGGCCTGGTGCTGCCGGGCGGCGTGGCCAACCCCGACTTCCTGCGGATGAACCCCAAGGCCGTGGCGTTCGTCCGGGACTTCTTCGAGCAGGGCCGACCGGTCGCCGCGATCTGCCATGCGCCGTGGACGCTGGTCGAGGCGGACGTCGTACAGGGCCGGGTGCTGACCTCGTGGCCGAGCGTGCGGACCGACATCCGCAACGCGGGCGGCACCTGGGTGGACGAACAGGTCAAGATCTGCGACCACGGTCCGAACAAGCTGGTCACCAGCCGCAAGCCGGACGACCTGAAGGCGTTCTGCGCGGCGTTCCTGGAGGTGTTCGCGAAGGAGACGGCGTAACCGACGGGGCTGTCCGTCCCGCCGTGTCGTGTCATGGGCCGGGGCCGGGGTCGGTCGCGGTGGCGCCCTGTCCCCGCTTCCCGACCGGGGTCTGCTGCTCGCGGACCCCGTCACACACCGCGGCCCGCTCCCGGGCGCCCTCCCGGGTGCGCCCCGGGGAGACGAAGCGGCGCGGATTGCGGCGCAGGTACTCGCCCTCCAGCTGGGCCATGCGTTCGTTGTGGGCGCGCAGCGCGTCGTTCGAGCCGTACAGCAGGGTGTCGTGGCGCGTGCGGTGGATGGTCTCCAGCTCCTTCATGAGCTGCTGGTCGTCCAGCCGACCCGGTTCGACTCCGGTCATGGTGGTGCCCCGCTCATCGTGTTCATTCATGGGGTTCGGGTACCCGCCCGGCAAGCAGCAGTACCCCCGAACGGCAACCGGGAGGGAGCCATGGATCTCGCGTTCCTGCATCCACTCTACGAACATCCGGGGCCCTGGGCCTCCGTGTACGTCGACCTCTCCCGGCACACGGAGGACACGCCTCACGAGCGGCATCTGACGGCCGAGGCGATGTCCCGGGAACTCGCGGGTCAGGGCGCCGACGAGGCGACCTGCATGGCCGTGCGCGACGCGATCGAGGAGCTGAAGCACTCGCCGGAGCCGCACGGCCGGGCCCTGTTCGCCCGCGCGGGTCAGGTGGTCCTCGACCCGCCGCTGGCCCGTGCCCCGCAGGGCGGCTGGGCGCAGTGGGCGCCGCTGCCCCGCGCCACCCCGCTGCTCGACCTGACCGGCGAGGACGCCGTGGCCGTCGTGGCGTACGTCGACCGCAAGGGCGCCGCCTTCGAGCTGCGCAGCGCGCTGGTCCGGGAGAAGGCCGGTTCGGTCGCCGGACGCCAGTGGCCGGTGCACCGTACGAGCAGTGTGGACTGGTCGGAGCGGCACTTCCAGCTGCGGGTGGAGAACGCCTGGGAGCACAACGCGGCGGAGATCGCCGACGCGCTCGCGGTGTGCCAGGAGGAGACCCTGGCCGATCTGCTGATCCTGGTCGGCGAGGACCGGGAGCGGCGGGCCGTGCACGAGCGGCTGCCGCAGCGGCTGCACGACCGGGTGGTTCAGGCCCCGCACGGCACGGGCAGCCGACTCCTCGACGCGGACGTGGAGGAGGCCCGCGCCACCCATGTGCGCCGACATGCCGAGGCCGAGCTGGAGCGGTTCCTGGCGGCCCGCGCGCAGGCGGCGGAGGGCGTGCCCGCGGTGATCGAGGCGGCCCGGGAGCACCGGATCGATGAGCTGGTCGTCCGCCCGGACGGCCCCGACACGCACCGCGAGGTGTGGATCGGTGAGGACCCGGACCAGCTGGCGGTGCGCCGTACGGACCTGAAGATCCTCGGCGAGCAGCATTCCTGGTCCGCCCGCGCGGACGACGCGCTGATCCGCTCGGCGGTGGCGACGGCCGCACCGGCGATCTCACTGACCCCGGCCGAGGCGGCACGCGAGCAGGACGTACCGGCGGGCGGCCTGGGCGCACTGCTGCGCTGGACGTGAACCGCGCTATCGGGCCCGCTCCACGCGGCGTTCGTCCCACACCGGTTCCGGGGTCTCGCGGACCCGGCCGTCGCTGCCGAAGACCAGGTAGCGGTCGAAGGAGCGGGCGAACCAGCGGTCGTGGGTGACCGCGAGGACCGTGCCGTCGAACGCCTCCAGGCCTTCCTGCAGGGCTTCGGCGGACTCCAGGTCGAGGTTGTCGGTCGGCTCGTCCAGCAGCAGGGCGGTGGCGCCCTGGAGTTCCAGCAGGAGGATCTGGAAGCGGGCCTGCTGGCCCCCGGAGAGCCGGTCGAAGCTCTGCTCGGCCTGGCCGGTCAGCTCGTAGCGGCGCAGCCGGGACATGGCGGCGCCCCGGTCCTGGGCGTGTTCGCGCCACAGGATGTCGAGCAGTGACCGGCCGACCAGCTCCGGGTGCGCGTGGGTCTGCGCGAAGTGGCCGGGCACGACCCGCGCCCCGAGCTTCCACTCCCCGGTGTGCGCCACGTCGTCCCCGGCGAGCAGCCTGAGGAAGTGCGACTTGCCGGAGCCGTTGGAGCCGAGGACGGCGACCCGTTCGCCGTAGAAGACCTCCAGGTCGAAGGGTTTCATCAGCCCGGTGAGCTCGAGCCCCTTGCAGGTGACGGCGCGGACGCCGGTACGGCCGCCCTTGAGCCGCATGCGGATGTCCTGCTCGCGCGGCGGCTCCGGCGGCGGGCCCGCCTCCTCGAACTTGCGCAGCCGGGTCTGGGCCGCCTGGTAGCGGGACGCCAGCTCGTGGCTGATCGAGGCGGCCTGACGGAGGTTCAGCACGAGCTTCTTCAGCTGGGCGTGCTTCTCGTCCCAGCGCCGGCGCAACTCCTCGAAGCGGGCGAAGCGTTCGCGCCGGGCCTCGTGGTAGGTGGCGAAGCCGGCGCCGTGCACCCAGGCGTCGGCACCCGCGGGGCCGGGCTCGACGGAGACGATCCGCTCGGCGGCACGGGCGAGGAGTTCCCGGTCGTGGGAGACGAACAGGACCGTCTTGCGGGTCTGAGCGAGACGCTCCTCCAGCCAGCGTTTGCCGGGCACGTCGAGGTAGTTGTCGGGCTCGTCGAGCAGCAGCACCTCGTCGGTGCCGCGCAGCAGCGCCTCCAGGACCAGCCGCTTCTGTTCGCCGCCGGACAGGGTCCGTACCTGCCGCCACTGCGCCTTCTCGTACGGCACGCCGAGCGCGGCCGTGGTGCACATGTCCCACATCGTCTCCGCCTCGTAGCCGCGCGCCTCGGCCCAGTCGGCCAGTGCCTGCGCGTACCGGAGCTGGGCGGCCTCGTCGTCGACGGTCATGATGGCGTGCTCGGCCGCGTCGACGGCCGCGGCGGCCTCGCGGATGCGCGGCGGTGCGACGGACACCAGCAGGTCGCGTACGGTCGTCTCGTCCCGTACGGAGCCCACGAACTGCCGCATCACACCGAGCCCGCCGCTGACGGTGACGGTGCCGCCGTGGGGTTTCAGCTCGCCCGAGATCAGCCGGAGCAGGGTGGTCTTGCCGGCGCCGTTGGGGCCGACGAGGGCGACGACCGCCCCTTCGCCCACCCGGAACGACACATCGCCGAGCAGGGTCCTCCCGTCCGGGAGGTGGTACTCGAGGTGTGCGGCTTCCAGATGTCCCATGAGGCCGCATTGTGCTGGCGGCCCGCGACCTGCGGCAAACGCTTATTCGGTCGCGTCCAGCGGGCGCCCGGTGGGTCCGCCCTCACCCGCGGGCACCACCGTCGCGCCCGCCCACGACAGCGCCTTCCAGCCGTCGGAGGGCGAGCCCTCGAGGATCACCACGCCGGTGTTCTCCAGCGGGCGGGCAGCGGCGAAGGGCACGTCGACGCCCGCGGCGCGGGCGGCGGTCCACATCCGGATGGCGGCGCCGTGGCTGACCATGGCGACGGTTCCGGCGCCGCTGTCGGCGGCCTCGGCGACCACGGCGTCGTACCGTGCGAGCGCCTCCTCGCCGCTCTCCCCGCCCGGCATCCGCAGCGTGGTGTCACCGGCGGCCCAGGCGAACGCCGTCCGCATGTACTCCTGGCCGCGCTCGGAGTCGCCGGGCAGCATCTCCAGCTCGCCGGCCGTGAGCTCCCGGATGCCGTCGCGGACGATCACCTCGAGCCCGCGGGCCGCCGCGAGCGGCTCGGCGGTGAGCTGGGTCCGCACGAGGGTGGAGGCGTAGACGGCCTCGATGTCCTCGTCGGCGAGGGCCGCGGGCAGGGCGGCGGCCTGGCGTTCGCCCAGCTCGGTCAGGCCCGGCCCCGGGACGGTGGTGTCCAGCAGGTAGGCGAGGTTGGTGGGGGTCTGGCCGTGGCGGACGAGGAGCAGGCGCATCGATGGGTTCCTCCGGGTGCCGGCCACCGCCGACGGGGCAGAGAACGGCGCCTTCAGGGTACCCGCGCCTGTATGAGCCCAGATGTCGACCTCACCCTGCCGAAACCCGGCCATCACATCCTGCGCGACCGGCTGCTCGCCCTCGACTGCCGGCTGTTCGAGTTCGCCGCCGAACGTCACTGGCCCGCCGCCGAGCCCGTCCTGCCGAGGCTGAGCCGGAGCGCGAACCACGGTGTGCTGTGGTTCGCGACGGCGGGCCTGATCGCGGCGAGCCGCACCCCGAGGGGCCGCCGGGCCGCCGTGCGGGGCGTGGCCTCGCTCGCCCTGGCCTCGGCCACCATCAACACCCTCGGCAAGCGCAGTGTGCGCCGCCCCCGCCCGGTCCTCGACCCCGTCCCGCTGGTCCGGCAGCTGAAGCGGCAGCCGATCACCACCTCGTTCCCGTCCGGTCACTCCGCCTCCGCGGCGGCCTTCGCGACCGGGGTGGCGCTGGAGTCCTCCGCCTGGGGTGCCGTCGTGGCCCCGGTCGCGTTCTCGGTCGCCATGTCCCGCGTCTACACGGGCGCCCACTTTCCGAGCGACGTCCTGGCGGGTGCGGCGCTCGGCGTGGGCGCCGCGTTCGCCGTACGCGGTCTGGTGCCGACCCGGGCGCAGATCACGCTGCCGGCCCGGCCGCGCGCCGAGGCGCCGTCGCTGCCCGAGGGCGAGGGCCTGGTCGTCGTGGCCAACACGGCCGCCGGCCGGACGGACCGGGCGCCGACGCTGCGGGACGCGCTGCCGCGGGCGGAGGTCGTCGAGTGCGCGCCGGAGGACATGCGGGACGAGCTGGAGAAGGCGGCCGCCCGGGCCCGGGTGCTCGGGGTGTGCGGCGGCGACGGCACGGTGAACACGGCCGCGGAGATCGCCCTGCGCCGCGGCCTGCCGCTCGCGGTGCTGCCCGGAGGCACGCTGAACCACTTCGCCGGCGACCTGGGCGTGGAGGACGTCCGGACGCTGAGTCGCGCGGTCCGGCGGGGCGACGCCGTGCGGGTGGACGTGGGCCGGTTCACCTGCGGCGAGAAGCAGGGCGTCTTCGTCAACACGTGCAGCCTGGGCGTCTATCCGGAGCTGGTCCGTGAGCGGGACCGCTGGTCGCACCGGATCGGCAGCTGGCCGGCCGGGGTGCTCGCGGCGCTGCGCGTCCTGCGCGCGGACCGGCATCCGCTGGAGGTCGAACTCGGTGGCAGGCCAAGGCCGTTGTGGCTGTTGTTCGCCGGGAACGGCACCTACCACCGGATGGGCCTCGCACCGGCCCGCCGGCTCGAGCTCGCGGACGGACAGCTCGACGTACGGGTCGTGCACGGCGGGCGCGGACCGGCGCTGCGGCTGCTCGCCGCCGCCCTGGCCGGCCCGCTGACCCGCTCCCCGGCGCACGCGGCGGTCCAGGTGGGCCGGTTGCGCCTGTCCGGCGTCGCACCGGGCACGCTGCTCGCCTACGACGGAGAGGTCACCGAGGTGGAGGGCGAGGTCACGTTGGAGAAGCTGCCCGAGGCACTGGTCGTCTACCGGCCCGTAACCAAGAGCTGACCAGTCGTCAGTCCACATTGTAGAACAAAGTGTCTCATCATTCGACCTGGCGCGTACGGTGGCGGAGGACGTGAACCTGGGTGACGCGAAGGGGTACAGCCATGCCGAAAGCACAGGAGACCGCCGTCTACACGCACGGGCACCACGAGTCCGTGCTGCGTTCGCACACCTGGCGGACCGCCGCCAACTCCGCCGCGTACCTCCTCGGCGCGCTGCAGCCACACATGAAGATCCTGGACGTCGGCTGCGGGCCCGGCACCATCACCGCAGACCTGGCCGCGCTGGTCCCTGACGGCCATGTCACCGGTGTCGACTTCGCACCGGACATCCTGGACCGGGCACGGGCCACGGCGGCCGAACGCGGCCTGACCAACGTCGGCTTCGCGGTCGCCGACGTGCACGCCCTGGACTTCCCGGACGACACCTTCTGCGTGGTCCACGCCCACCAGGTGCTCCAGCACGTCGGTGATCCCGTGCAGGCCCTGCGCGAGATGCGGCGGGTGACGAAACCGGGCGGGTTCATCGCCGCCCGCGACTCGGACTACGCGGCGATGACCTGGTACCCCGCCTCACCCGGCCTGGACGACTGGCTGGACCTGTACCGCAGGGTGGCCCGCGCCAACGGCGGTGAGCCGGACGCGGGACGTCGGCTGAAGTCCTGGGCGCTGCAAGCCGGGCTCACCGACATCACCGCCACGTCCGGCACCTGGACGTTCTCGACGCCGGACGAGCGGGAGTGGTGGAGCGGCCTGTGGGCGGACCGCACCCTCGCGTCCGCCTACGCGCAGCGGGCCACGGAGGGCGGACATGCGAGCCCGGAACAGTTGCGGGCCGTGTCGGAGGCCTGGCGCCAGTGGGGGAAACAGGACGACGGCTGGTTCGCGGTTCTGCACGGAGAAATTCTGTGCCGCAAGGAAGCCTGAACATTCCTTTTCGGGAAACTCGGGGAGCAGGAGGTTCACATTATGGTTCCCATCCTGCTGGTACTGCTTTTGGTGCTGATTCTGTTCGGCGCCGGATTCGCGGTAGAGGTGCTTTGGTGGATTGCGATCGCGGTCCTTGTTCTGTGGTTGCTGGGCTTCCTGATGCGGGGTACGACCGCAGCCGGAGGCAGGGGCCGCTGGTACAGGTGGTGAACTGACCCGGGAGCTCAGTCCCGGGGCAGCAACGGTCCGAGCGGCCCGAGGTCCAGATTCAGGTCCTCGGGCCGCAGTCCGTAGCGCTCGCGCAGCTCGGTCATCCGGTCGTCGAGCAGCATCAGGGTGAGCCCGATCCGCTCCTCCTGCTCCTCGCTGAGATCACCCGTGTCGAACCGGCGCAGCGCCTGCCGTTCCATCAACTGGCGGAGCAGTTCCACGACGGTGAGGACGAGCTTGACCAGATCGCGCTCGACGGTGTCGGGCTCGAGCTCGAGACGACCCCGGCGGGCCGTCACAGGTCCTCACCCCAGGGGGCCGGCACCCGGTCGTTCACCGAGCTGATCAGCGCGTTGAGGTCGATACGGACGAGATCGACGTCCGCGATGCGCAGGGTGACGTCGCCGGTGATCACGACCCCGCCCGCCAGCAGCCGGTCGAGCAGGTCCACGAGGGCGACCTCACGGCGTTCGATCACCGTCACGGCTTCTCCCCCGCGAAGGAATAGGCCGCCCAGGGGCCGGTGAGTTCCACCCGCATTCCGGGCGCTTCGTCCTTCGTCCGGTCCACGATTTCCACGAACTCCTCGGATTCGGCGCGCGGCACCAGATAGGCCGCATTCAGGACATTGCGACCGGAGGTGCCGGACAGTGCGGGATCCTGGGGCGCGTGCAGCCGGGAATCGTCGGCATGCGCGGCGAGCGTTTCATGCAGCCGGGTCGCGAACTCCTCGGCTTTCCGCCACCTGTCCTCCTGCTCCCGGGCGCGCATACTGCGCTGCCGCAGATAGTCCCGCCCGGACACGGCTTTCCCGGCCGCCGGCTCGCTTTCCGCAGTTCCCCCGGGAGTTTCACCGGGTGCGAATTCGACGTACACCTTCACACCCCATTCCACCCGCCCCTCCAGTCGGTCGAGAGTGCGCCGGAAGTCGCCCTCGCGGGCCTCCAGCATCATGCGTACGCCGCTGTCGTCCCGGAACACCGTGGCCAGCCGGAGCGGCAGGGGCGTGGTCACCGTCATCAGCGCGTCGATCACGCCGTGGTGGGCACGGGCGGTGGCCGTGAGCCATTCCAGGTCCTCCAGATGGGCACGGAGCGGCTCCTCCGCGAAGTCCCCCTCCGGCACCGTACTGACCACGGCGACCAGACCGCGATGGTGCAGCAGCTTGGGCGGGGCGCCCGCCACGCCGGTCAGCTGGGTCTGCAGGGCCGCACCGAAAGGGCGGCAGACGGCGTACACGTACCGCAGTCCGGTCATGAGGCCTCCTCCTGTGCACGGCCGGTCTCCAGCTCCGCCAGCCGATCACGCAACTCGGCGTTCTCCCGGGCGAGTTCGGAGCGGCGGGCCCGGGACGACAGCGCCGGGTCGTCCTCCCACCAGTCGATGCCCATCTCCTTCGCCTTGTCGACGGAGGCGACGATGAGCCGCAGCTTGACGGTGAGCAGCTCGATGTCGAGCAGGTTGATCCGGATGTCGCCCGCGATGACGACGCCCTTGTCGAGCACGCGTTCCAGGATGTCGGCAAGGTTGGCGCCACCGTCGTGGCCGTAGGGCTCCGGGAGTCGGCTGGACGAGGTCATCGACGGCTCCCGGCGCACTCGTCCCGGTACTCGTCCTCGGTCTCCTTCTCCGCTTCGGGCTCCCCTTCTTCCCGGCGTTCCACCTCTTCGTATTCTTCTTCGGGTTCCCCTTCTCCGCCGTATTCCCCGTCGTCCGTTCTCACGGCCACAGCTCCCGGGCCGCCCCGCAGCCCGGTCTCCAGGCGGTCGAGGAGGTCGTCCTCACGGCGGTCGAACTCCTCCTCGTCCATCTCGCCCGCCTCGAGCCGCCGCTCCAGCACGGCGAGCTCGGCCCGTACCGCGGCCGGGTCGTAGTACCGCCGTTCCGCCTCGCGCAGCACCTGTCCGATCACCCATGCGCTGCCGCGCACCGGGGCGAACGGCAGCAGCAGTACCTCTCCGATCAGACCCATGGGCTACTCCCCCGCCGTATCCGCGCGGCCGGCCGGGCTGCCCGCCGGCTCGGCGGGGCCCGGCTCGACGAAGCTGTACGGCGGGAGCGGTCCGTGGACCCGCAGATCGAGGTGGGGATGGTCCTTGCGGGCCTGTTCCACCGCGGCCAGGAACATCTCGGCGGCGTCGCGGTCCACCAGGAACGAGACGTTGGCCGGCCAGCCGCTGGAGTCGGGGCCCACGCTCACGGCCTCGGCGACCGGTTCCAGGGCATGCTGCAGCTCGGTGGCGTCCTCGGCCTCCCGGCTCTGCACCGCGGCGGCGACCATTTCGCCGAGCCGCACCTTCTGTTCGTAACGGCCGCCGCCCGACTGCCGGTTGGCCTCCGCCAGGGCCCGGATCCCCGGATTCTCGGCCATCACGCGGTGCAGGACCGCCTCCTCGACGTGCGAGGCCTTGACGTTGTACTCGGCCTTGCCGTCCAGGGCCCGCAGCCGCTCCCGGTAGTGCGCGGCACGTTCGGCGAGAACGCCGGTGACCGTGTCGTCGTCCGGGGCGACGCTGCCGAACCGCATGGGCAGCACACAGCCGGCCGCTCCGGCCTCGGCCAGCACGTTCTGATGGGCAATCAGGTCCCTGCGCTTGGGGCGCAGGCCGTCGGGCGCGTCGCTGACGATCGCCGCCAGGTCGCCCTCCGTCAGGATGCGCACAGGTCGGGCGGGATCACCGACGCCGCCCATGCCCTCGGGGAGCGCGGAGTGCGAGCGTGCGGTGATGCCGTAGACGTAGGTACTCACTCCGGCTCCTCCTTCCGGCGGGCCGTGGTGGCCTTGCGGGCGCGCGGCCGGGACTCGCTCTCGGGCTGCGAGACCTCGTCACGTGCCCGCTTGAAGGCGTCGGAGACGGTCTGCGCGGCGCCGGACAGTGCGCCCTTGGACTTGCCGCGCGCGCCGGACTCGGTGATCTGCCCGACGACGTCGGGCAGGCCGGGGCTCTTGCGTGGCCCGGCCTCCAGGTCGAGCCGGTTGCACGCCTCGGCGAAGCGCAGATAGGTGTCGACGCTGGCGACGACGACCCGGACGTCGATCTTCAGGATCTCGATGCCGACGAGGGAGACACGTACGAAGGCGTCGATGACGAGCCCTCGGTCGAGGACCAGCTCCAGGACGTCGTACAGGCCGCTGGAGCCGCCTCCGCCGCCGGTCTGCTGTGCCGGGACAACGGTCATGCCGACCGGTCCTCCTTGTCTTTGGTGCGCGGATGTGGTGTGCGTCGGGATCACGGGTGGGCGGCTCAGCGGCCGCCGGGCCTGTGTGAGTCGGCCCGCCCGCGTTCGTAGCGGCGAACGCGCCGGTAGCCGGTGAGCTGTCCGTCGGGGTCGAGGTCGACCCGGTAGCTCGCCATCAGGCTCATCGTGTCGGGCACGCGGGCGAGTTCGAGGACCTCGACCTCCAGCGACCAGCCGTCCTCGGTCTGTTCGAAGGACGACACGGTCTCGGCGGCCATGCCGGTGAGTTCCGCCAGCTGGGTGCGCGCATGACGCAGCACCTGCATGGGGCTCGCCCGGTCGTCCGCCCTGCGATCTTCGGCGTGTTCGGGGTCGTGACGCGGATGTTGTGCGTCCGACGTGTTCTTTGCGTTCGACATGGCCACCTCGAACTCCGGGTGGCCACACGGACCTTGGCCAAACCTCCGGATGTCAGCCACGCAGTGCGTCGAGCCGGCGCCGCGCCGGCCCCAGGGCGCGTCCGCGGGTCGGCACGTCGGCCCAGGGGTTGGTGCGGGCCTGGTCGGCGGCGTCGGCGATGGTCCAGCGGCGTGGGCCGAAGTCCGGCTCGTCCAGCTGGTCCCAGGTGACCGGGACCGCCACGGGGGCGCCGGGCCGGGCGCGGACGGTGAAGGGGACGACGGCGGTCTGCGCGTAGGCGTTGCGCTGCACGTCGAGGTAGAGACGGTCGCCGCGGTCCTTCTTGCGGGCGGCGGTGGTGAGCCGGTCGGGGTGGGCGGTGGCGAGGGTGTCGGCGACGTCCCGGGCGAACTCGCGTACCTCGTCGAAGCCGTGGTGCCCGCCGACCGACACGATCACGTGCAGGCCACGCGAACCGGTCGTCATCAGGGCGGAGGGCAGCTTCAGTTCGTCGAGCAGCTCGCCGAGCAGCCGGGCCGCCTCGCGGACGGGCGCGAAGGAGTCGCCGGAGGGATCGAGGTCGAAGACCATCCGGTCCGGGCTCTCCAGGCGTCCGGTGCGCGACAGCCAGCGGTGCAGGGTGATGCAGGCCTGGTCGGCGATGTGGACGAGGGTGGCGGTGTCGTCGCAGACGGTGTGACAGACGGTGCCGCCCTCCTTGGGCACCTCGACGCGGGTGATCCAGTCCGGGAAGGTGTCCGGCGTGTTCTTCTGCATGAACTGCGGACCGTCCAGGCCGTCCGGATGCCGCTCCAGCATCAACGGCCGGCCGCGCAACTGCGGCAGCATGAACGGGGCGACGGCGCGGTAGTAGTCGACGAGGTCGCTCTTGGTGTACTCCTTGGCGTCCCCGCCACCGGGGAAGAGCACCTTGTCCGGCCGGTGCACCTCGACCGTGCGCCGGCCGGCCCGCACGGTCCGTACGTCGTCGCCGCTCACCGCACGACCGCCTGTTCCACAAGGAGTTGGACGGCGGCGACGATGGACTCGGCGTCGATGCCCGCCGCATGCAGCTGCTCGTCGGGGGCCGCCGAGCCCGGCATGGTCCGCACCGCGAGACGCACCAGACGCGGCATGGGGCGCCCGTCGAGGAAGGGGTCGAGGGCCGCGTCCCCGAGGCCGCCCGCCTCGTGGTGGTCCTCCACGGTCAGCAGACAGCCGGTGTCCTCGGCGGCCTGCCGCAGGGTGAGCCGGTCGACGGGCTTGACCGAGTACAGGTCGATCACCCGGACCTGGATGCCCGCCCGGTCGAGGGCGTCCGCGGCGGCCAGCGCCTCGGGCACGGTCACGCCCGCCGCGACAAGGGTCAGCCGGTCCCGGTCGGAGGAGCGCAGCACCTTGCTGCCGCCGATCGGGAACTCCTCGTCGGGCCCGTAGAGCACGGCGCTCTTGCCGCGCGAGGTGCGCAGATAGCGGATGCCGTCGAGGTCCGCCATGGCGGCGACCAGCCGGGCGGTCTGGTTGGCGTCGCACGGGTACAGAACGGTCGAGCCGTGCACCGCCCGGAACATCGCCAGGTCCTCCAGGCCCATCTGCGAAGGCCCGTCCTGCCCGATCGCGACCCCCGCGTGCGAGCCGACCAGGTTGATACCGGCGCCGCTGATCGACGCCATGCGCACGAAATCGTACGCGCGCGTCAGGAACGCGGCGAACGTCGAGGCGTACGGCACCCAGCCGCGCGTCGACAGGCCCACCGCGGCGGCGACCAGCTGCTGCTCGGCGATGTAGCACTCGAAGAAGCGCTCGGGGTGTTCCTTGGCGAAGTACTCGGCGCGGGTGGAGTCGCTCACCTCGCCGTCGAGGGCGACGATCTCGCCGCGTCCGGTGCCGAGGGCGGCGAGCGCCTTGCCGTAGGCGTCCCTGGTCGCGACCTCCTCGCCCTTGTCGAAGCGGGGCAGCTCGACCTGCCCGTCGCGCACGGCGTGCAGCAGGCGGGCGCTGTGCGGTTCGTGCACATGGACGCGCAGGTCGCGGGGGCCGCCGAGTTCGGCGATGGCCTCCTCGGGGCCGGGCAGCGGCTTGCCGTGCAGGCCCTCGCGGTCCTGGACGGCGCCGACGCCCTTGCCCTTCAGAGTACGGGCGAGGACGGCGGTGGGCTGTCCCTTGGTCGAGATCGCCTCCCCGTACGCGCGGTCGATCGCGTCGACGTCGTGCCCGTCGACCTCGACGGTGTGCCAGCCGAAGGCCTCCAGACGGCGGGCGTAGGCGTCGAGGTCGTGGCCGTGCCGGGTGGGGCCGCGCTGGCCGAGCCGGTTGACGTCGATGATCGCGGTGAGGTTGTCGAGATGTTCGTACGAGGCGTGCTCGGCGGCCTCCCACACGGCGCCCTCGGCGAGCTCGCTGTCACCGCACAGCACCCACACGCGGTAATCGGTGCGGTCGAGCCGCTTGCCGGCCAGGGCGATGCCGACACCGACCGGCAGTCCCTGCCCGAGCGATCCGGTGGCCGTCTCCACCCACGGCAGCCGCTGCGGCGTGGGGTGCCCTTCGAGGCGGCTGCCCAGCTTGCGGAAGGTGAGCAGTTCGGCGTCGTCGACCACGCCGGCCGCCTTGTAGGCGGAGTACAGCAGGGGCGAGGCGTGTCCCTTGGAGAGGATGAAACGGTCGTTGCCCGGGTGGTCGGGGCGGTCGAAGTCGTAGCGCAGGTGGTTGGCCAGGAGCACGGCCATCAGATCGGCGGCGGACATCGAGGAGGTGGGGTGCCCGGAGCCTGCGGCAGCGGAGCACCGCACACTGTCCACACGCAACTGCTGCGCCAGCTCGACGAGTTCGGGGGTGTTCATCGGTCTCCTTCGGCGGGGATGTCGGTGCGCTTGACGGGACCGGGTGAGGGGTGTCCCTCGCCGGGGGCGGGGGGTGGTTGCTTCTTGGCGGGCTCTTCGCCCGGCTGGTTCTTCGCCGGCTCCCCGCCCGGCTGGTTCTTCGCCGGCTCCCCGCCCGGCTGGTTCTTCGCGGGTTCCTGGCCCAGCTGACTCTTCGCCGGTTCCGGGCCCGGCTGACTCTTCGCGGACTCGGAGCCGGGCCGGCTCTCCGCAGGCTCCGGTCCCGGCTGCCTCTCCGCAGCCCCCGCACCACCGTCCCCCACGCCGGCCGCGCCAACCCCCGCGTCCGCCTCCCCCCGGCCCGGCACCCGGGCCAGCTCAGGCGAAGCCGTGTCCAGCGGTACCGACCAGGACCGTACGAGCCCCAACTGGACCGCCTGGCGCGGCAGTACCGCGTCCAGGAGCCAGTCGGCGGCGACCCGCACCCGGTTGCCGGGCATCGCGGCGAGATGGTAGCCGCGGGTGACCGCGCCCGCGACGGGCCCGGACAGCGGCACGCCGAACGGGTTGGCCGCCGCCTGCGCGCCGCCCAGGTCCACGACGAACCCCAGGTCCCGGTGGCGGTAGGCCCGCGGCTCCCCCGCCCCGAAGGACGCGGCGATGTTGTGCGCGCAGACCTTGCCGTGCCGCCAGGCGTGCTGCGCGGTCATCGGCGTGTACTGCCCCGGTCGGTCGAGGTCGGGCACGGCGGCCGCGTCCCCGCACGCGAACACCTCCGGCCGGCCCGGCACCTGGAGGTTGGGGTCGACGAGCAGCCGCCCGCGCTCCATGGGCAGGTCGAGGGAGTCGACGAGCGGATCGGGCCGTACGCCCACGCACCACACCAGCGTGCGGGTGTCGACGAACTCGCCGTCGGTCAGCAGGACTCCCCCGTGCATGGCCTCTTTCACGGAGGTCCCCATCCGCACGTCGACACCCCGCTGCCGCAGCACGCGGTTGGCGGTGCGGGAGAGCCGTTCGTCCAGCTCGGGCAGGACGCGCGGTGCGATGTCCAGCAGCATCCAGCGTGGCCGCATGCCCTCCCGCAGGGGATGCTTGCGGACCTGCGCGTCGGTGAACATCTGCCCGTGCGCGGCGACCTCGGTACCGGTGTAACCGGCGCCGACCACGACGAAGGTGCACCGCGCCGCACAGCTCTTGGGGTCGTCGGCGGCAGCCGCCAGTTCCACCTGCCGGGTCACGTGGTCGCGCAGATAGAGCGCCTCGGGCAGCCCGCGGAAGCCGTGCGCGTGCTCGGCGACGCCGGGAATGGGCAGCAGCTTGTTGACGCTGCCGGCGGCGAGCACCAGCCGGTCGTACTGGAGGGTGCCGCCACCGCCCTCGGGGTCGGAGTAGTGCACGGTGCGCGCGTCGAGGTCGATGCCGTCGGCCTCGCCGAGCACGGGCCGCACCCGGGGCAGGGTGCCGGAGAGGGAGACGGTGACCCGGCGCGGCTCCAGGATCCCGGCGGCCACCTGGGGCAGCAGGGGCAGATACAGAAAGTAGTCGGTCGGGTTGAGCAGGGTGATGTCGGCCTTGTCCCGGGCCAGCCGCGACAGCTCGCGGGCGGTCCGGTAGCCGGCGAAACCGGCACCGACGATCACGATGCGGGGTCGACTCACGTTCGCCTCCGGTGGGGGTCCCCCACGCCCTCGAGGCAGAGGGGGTGTGGCTCGTACGAGGTTTTCCACGTCCCCCTGGCCCCGGCACCCAAACGCGCCAGGCCCCTGGTCCGGCCCCCACCCCCACCCGCGTTTCGCGCCGGGGCGGGCGGATACCCGGCCGGTGACCTGCCCGACCGCTCCTTCGTGGAGGCGCCCCCCCATGCCCCAGTACGGCTACTTCCTCTCCTGCGAGGAGTTCGGCCCCGCGGATCTCGTCGAACAGGCGAGGATGGCGGAGCAGGCCGGATTCGAGACGCTGTGGATCTCGGACCACTACCACCCCTGGAACGACGCCCAGGGCCAGAGCCCCTTCGTGTGGTCGGTGATCGGCGCGATCTCCCAGGTGGTGTCCCTGCCGATCGAGACCGCGGTCACCTGCCCGACGGTCCGGATCCATCCGGCGGTGGTGGCCCAGGCCGCCGCGACCAGCGCGGTGATGACGAACGGTTTCCGCCTCGGCGTCGGCACGGGCGAGGCACTGAACGAGCACGTCGTCGGCCACACCTGGCCGCCCGCGAGCGTCCGTATGGACATGCTGGAGGAGGCGATCCTCGTCATGCGCAAGCTGTTCTCCGGCGAGAAGATCAGCCACTACGGCACGCACTACAAGGTCGAGAACGCCCGCCTGTACACCGTCCCCGCCGAGCCCGTCCCGATCGACATCTCCGGCTTCGGCCCCAAGGCGACGGCCCTGGCGGCACGCGTCGGCGACGGCTACATCACGATGACGCCCGAGGCGTCGATGGTGGAGCAGTTCCGCAGGGGCGGCGGGGGCGCGAAGCTCGTGAGCGGCGGGACGAAGGTCTGCTACGGCACCGACCGCGACGAGGCCGTCCGCACGGTCCGCCGGCTGTGGTCGAACCAGCTGCTGCCCGGTGAGATGGGCCAGGTCCTGCCCTCACCGCGCCACTTCGAGCAGCTGGAGCCGCTGATCACCGAGGACATGGTGCGCGACAACACGGTCTGCGGCGACGACGTCGACCAGCACGTCGCCACGCTGAACGCGTTCGCCGAGGCGGGCTTCGACCGGATCTACGTCAACCAGATCGGCCCCGAACAGCGTGCCTTCTTCGACTTCTACCGCACGAAGGTGCTGCCCCAGCTCCAGCAGAGTCACTGATCTCGTGAGGGCCCGATGAAGCTGCATCGCCCCGCCGTGTCGGTGTACACGGTGCCCACGGACGCCCCCGAGGCGGACGGCACGCTGGACTGGGACACCACGACCGTGGTGCTCACCGAGGTGACCGCGGGCGAGGCGACCGGCACGGGCTGGACGTACGGCCCGCCGGCGGTCGGCGACTTCCTGCGCGACCAGCTCGCCCCGCTCGTCGAGGGCCGCACCGCCCTGGACATCCCGGCCACCCATCACGCCATGGTCCGGTCCGTGCGCAACGCGGGCCGCCCGGGCATCGCGTCCTGCGCGATCTCGGCCCTGGACATCGCCCTGTGGGACCTGAAGGCCCGGCTCCTGGAACTCCCGCTGGCCCGGCTGCTGGGCACGGTCCGGGAGCGGGTCCCCGTCTACGGCAGCGGCGGCTTCACGACGTACCACGACACCCATCTGGCCGCGCAGTTGAACGGCTGGGTGCACGGGCAGCACATCCCGCGCGTGAAGATGAAGATCGGCGAGAGCCGGGGCCGGGCGGTGGCCCGCGATGTGGCCAGGGTACGCACGGCCCGCCATGTCATCGGCGAGCAGGCCGAGTTGTACGTCGACGCCAACGGCGCCTACACCCGCAAACAGGCGGTGCGCGTCGGTCACGCGCTGGCCGAGCACGGGGTCGGCTGGTTCGAGGAACCGGTTCCCTCCGACGACCTGACGGGGCTGCGGCTGGTGCGTGACGCCCTGGTCTGCGACATCGCGGCGGGCGAGTACGGCTACGACCTGCCCTACTTCGCCCGCATGATCACGGCGGGCGCGGTCGACTGCCTGCAGATCGACGCAACCCTCCCCCACTGCCCTAAAGGCGTGGGGGCACCCCCACCGGCGGCATCACCGAGTTCCTGCGCGCGGCGGCCCTGGCCCAGGCGCACGGCCTGGAGGTCTCCGCCCACTGCGCCCCGCACGCCCACGCCGCCGTGGCGGCCGCGATCCCCAACCTGCGGCACATCGAGTGGTTCCACGACCACGTCCGGATCGAGTCGATGTTCTTCACCGGCGCCCTGGACCCCACGGGCGGCACCGTCCGCCCCACCGCGGGTACAGGCCACGGCCTCACGCTGCGGACCGACGACGTGGAGGAATACCGGGTCGCCTAACGGCGGGCGAGCCGGGTCAGTTTGCGTGCGGCCAGCACCCCGGCGCCGACGGTGAGTGCCTTCCCCACATGTCCACGGTTGCGGGAAACCCATTCCTGGGGACTGGCCGGAACGGACTCCGCGTCGAACCGTCCGTGCGCGCCGAAGTCCCGCCCGTGCGGACCGTCGGCCGGCACCCACAGGTTCCCCTGCCCGGGATGCTCGCCCGCGTCCCGCTGGGCGTCGAACGCGGTCCGGGCGAGGTACCGCTCCAGCAGCCCGGGAGCCACGGCGTTGGCGAGCAGCGTGGCCACCGTGGAGCCGCCCACCCAGTACTCCCGGCGCCGCCCGTGCCGCGCCGCGTGCACGATGGCCCGCGCCGCGACCTCCGGCTGATACACCGGCGCCACCGGCCGGGCCCGCCCCGGCACCCGGCTCAGCACCCAGTCGAACTGCGGCGTGTTGACGGCGGGCAGCTGCACCATCGTCGTCCGCACCCCGCTCCTCTCGTGCAACAGCTCGCACCGCAGTGACTCGTTGAATCCCTGGATCGCGTGCTTGGCGCCGCAGTAGGCGGACTGCAGCGGAATCCCCCGGTACGCGAGCGCCGAACCGACCTGCACGATCGTGCCCCGGTCCCGCGGCAGCATGTGCCGCAGCGCGGCCCGCGTACCGAACACACAGCCCAGGTACGTCACTTCGGTCACCCGCCGGAACTCGTCCGGGGTGATCTCCGTGAACGGCGCGAAGACCCCGGCGAAGGCGTTGTTGACCCAGACGTCGATCCGTCCGAAGACGTCCACGACCTGCTGGGCGGCGTCGTCGACGGCCTTGGCGTCGGCCATGTCGACGGTGACGACCAGCGCCTCACCTCCGGCGCGCTGTACGTCGTCCGCCGCCGCGGCGAGGCCCTCGCGGCCCCGGGCCAGCAGGGCGACCCGGTCGCCCCGGGCGGCGAAGGCGCGGGCGGTGGCCCGGCCCACGCCGCCGCTTGCCCCGGTCACCACGACGGTGCTGCGACGCCACGTGCGCACCGGTCGTCACGCCCGGTGGTGCGGGTTCTCGGGGTCGATCAGGTCCGGCCGCGGTACCGGGCCCGGGGCGGGCGTGCCCGGTTGCGGGGTGTCCGCCGTCGGCGCGCCGGTCGCCGAGGGGGCCTCGCCGGGCGCGACAGGCGGCATCGGCGGATACGGCGCGGCGCCGCCGGGGACACGCTCCGGGTGGCCGGCGGCCGGTTCGGTCATGTGTCGGTGTGTGGGCCGTGCCGCCCCGCGCAGCACGTAGGCGATGACACCAAGGATCGCCGCGGTGACCAGCGCAGCGGCCCAGTCCGGCAGGGCGATGGCGAGGGCCAGGCCCACGGCGAGGGCGAGGGCCGCTCCCGCGTAGAGGGCGACGGCTCCCGAAGCGCCGTACAGCATGGCGGTGCGGCGCTGCTTACGGGTCTGCTGCCGCAGTTCGTCACGGATCGTCTCACGCGCGACCTGCGCCAGTTCGTCGACCAGATGCTTGTCCAGATGCTCCAGATGATCCATGCGGTCCATGCCCGCCGGGTACCCGCGGCCCTGCCCGAGTAACGCCACGGACACTGGCCGGAGGAGCCGCAGATCAGGCTTGCGCAAAGGCGTCCACGACGACGTCGGCGAGCAGCGCGCCCGCCGTGCCCTCCGGGTCCAGGTCGGGGTCGTAGATGGTGACGTTGAGGCCGACGCAGTGCGGGGAGGCGAGCCAGGGCCGCAGCAGGGCGACGAGTTCGTCGGGGAGCAGTCCGTCCGGGTCGGGGCTGTCGACGGCGGGCATGACGGACGGGTCGAGGACGTCGGCGTCCAGGTGCACCCAGAACCCCTGGAGCTGCCCAGTCGCAAAGGCCTCGGCGGTGACGCGGGCCAGGGCGTCGGCGCCCCACTCCCGGATGTCGCCGACCGTGACGACCGGGATCTTCAGGCCGGCGAGTTCTGCCGTGTCCTCGTCGAAATAGTCGCGGATGCCGAAGAGCCGCACGTCCGCGTCCCGCAGATACGGCTTCAGCCCCTCCAGGTTCGTCAGGTCCTCCTGCCCGCGCCCGGTGGCGAGCGCGAGCTCCTCGCCGCCCGCCGCGCCGACGTGGTCGGAGTTGCCCGGGTGGCGGAAGTCGTGCGAGGCGTCCACGGCCGCCAGTCCGTACCGCCCGATGCGGCGCAACGCGAGCGAGGCACCGAGCTGGATGGAGCAGTCGCCGCCGAGCACGAGGGGGAAGTCCCCGGCGCGTACATGGTGCTCGATCCGGTCGGCCAGTCTGCAGGTGTACGAGGCGATGGCGGCCGCGTTGAAGACGCCGTCGCCCTCCTGCCAGTCCCCGCGGTCGTAGCGCGGCGGCACGACGACACCGCCCTCCAGGGCGTTCAGCCGCTGCAGTATCCGCTGCTCACGCAGGGCCCCGGCGAGCTTGTGGCAGCCGGGGACGGTACCGGGGGCGGGCGGGCGCAGGCCCAGGTTGGAGGGGGCGTCGATCACGACGATATTCCGCATGCGCCGCATCCTCCCCGACGTGGAGTCGAGCTTTCAACGGCAAACGATGAAGATCAACTACAGGCCCGCATCTCGGCGGTGAGCGCCCAGCGTTCGTGGTCCCGCCAGGCGCCGTCGATGTAGAGCATGTGCGGCGAGAAGCCCTCCAGGCGGAATCCGCAGGCGCGGGCGAGGGCGATCGAGGCGGCGTTGCCGGGCTGCACGTTGATCTCCAGCCGGTGCAGTCGCATGGGCCCGAACGCATGGTCCACGACCAGGTTCAGCCCCTCGCGCATCAGCCCGCGCCCGGCGGCGTGCGCGAAGGCGCCGTATCCCAGCGCCCCGCTCTGGAAGGCGCCGCCGACGATGTTGTTGATGTTGATGTAGCCGGCCAGGGCGTGCGTGACCCGGTCACAGACCAGGAACCCCGCTTTCGTCGGGTCCTCGATCAGCCGGCCGGCATAGCGGGCGTACGCCTCGGCGGTGTCCGGCGGGAAGAGCCACGGATGGTGCAGCGCCTTGCTCTCCCGGACACGCGCGGTGAACTCGGCGCCGTCCTCGTGGGTGAAGTGGCGTATGCCCACGCGGGGACCTTCGGCGAGGTAGCGGGACGCGGAGTGTGGCACGCCGCCACCCTACGACGGCTCCCTCCGAGCGGGCTCACTCAGACACCACGGGCAACTCCAGCACCCCCGTGTCCCCCGGCGCGCTGACCACGGTCACGGGCTTGATCCCCCGGTTGCCGAGGTACGCGTCGTCGCTCGCCGCGATCACGAACCGCAGCCGGTGGCCCTTCTCGTACCGGTGGACGATGCCCGGCAGGGTCACGGTGAACGGCTTGGTCACGTCCGGCACGCGGACCGGCGCGACCAGCCGGTGGACCAGTGTCTGCTTGCCGTCGGGCGCGACGTCGTACAGCTTGGCGAACAGGACGAGCTTGTCCGCGGCGTCACCCGAGTGCTGGGTGCGCTCCGCCTTCGGCGAGACCACCCTCAGCGTGGCCCGGGGCGCGCCCACGACGTCCACGGCCCGCCCGAGCGGCTCGCTGGTCCAGCCCAGATAGGTGCCCTTGGTGTCGTACGGCGCCGGGTCCGGCAGCCCGGCGAGCCCGGCCACTGAGCTCTCCGAATGGCTCGTGGGTTTCAGCCAGTTGGTGTACGAGCGGCTTCCGCGCGCCACCTTCCTGCGGTTGTCGACGAGTTTGCCGTCGCCGGAGAGGTAGAGCTGCTGGCCGGGTGCGGGGAGCCGGTCGGCCGTGGCGTAGGTGCGGTGCGGGTCCGTGATCCAGTCCCGGTAGTACGCGAAGGACGGTCCGGTGTCGACCTTCTTCTTGTGCAGATAGCGGTCGAACCAGGAGAGGATCCGCTTGCCCACGTAGCTGCCTTCCAGGTTGCCCTGGACGAGATTGAGTTCGCCGGTCGCCGGGTCGGTGAGGCCGCCGCTGTGCCCCCAGGACTGCCAGATCATCTTCACCGGCGTGCCGTGCGCCTTGAGCGTCTTGTACGTGGCGGTCGCCTCGTTGAGGTTGAACAGGGTGTCGGCCTGCCCCTGGACCAGCAGGGTGGGCGCCTTGACCCGGTGCAGATAGGACACCGGGGAGACGCTGCGGGCGTAGTCGAGCAGTCCGGCGGTCCGGTCGGCCGGATAGCGGCCGGAGTTGAGGGTGCGGATGGTGTCGCAGGCCCTGCTGACGAAGTGCAGACAGGTGCGGGAGTTGATGCGGGACGGGTCGAGGCTCGGCCGGCTCACCGGCTGGCCCTCGCCGATGAGGTAGAAGCCGTTGGTCCACTGCCATTTGAAGGCGCCGGGCACGCCGCGGGCGCCGACGGCGTTGTTCGGGTCGAGCGAGTACACGAGGTCGTTCCAGGTGATCATGGGCACGAGGGCGTCGACGCGGTGGTCGACGGAGGCCGTGGCCAGCTGGATCGCCCCGCCGTAGGAACCGCCGATCATGCCGACGCGCGGGTCGCCCGGACGGTCGAGGGTGACGTAGTCGACGCTGGTGCCGTCGTCGGCGGCCCGTTTGCCGGCCAGGAAGTCCAGCAGCTGCGCGGCGGCCCGGCCGTCGATGGCCGGGTCGTCGAGCGAGATGAGGCAGCCCGATCTGCCGAAGCCGAGCCCGGAGTAGACGAGCCCGACGTAGCCGCGCTGGGCGAAGGCCTTGCCGATGGCGTCCGTGGAGCCGTCGTTCTTGCTGCCGCCGAAGCCGTTGGTGGCCAGCACGGCGGGAGCGGGGCGGGCACTGTTCACGCCCGCGGGCCGGTAGAGGTCGGCGTCGATCGTGCAGGTGCGGCCGCCCGCCTTGACGGTGAACTTCAGGGCGCTGACGGTGTACTGGCCGGTCGCGGCGGCGGGAGCGGTGAGTGCGAGGGGTGCGGTGAGCGCAGCGCCCAGCGCGGCGGCGAGAACGGCACGGGACCTGGACGCACGTCGGGACACACAGACCTCCACACTGAGGGCAACCGGAGAACCTGGGGAACGAGGACAACCGGACAACACGAATACCGACCAGTAGGTGCAGGCCGGTAATCATGTTGTGACACGTGTCAGGACGGGTCAATCACCGTGATCGGAGTTTCCTGACGGAATTTCAGTTCCGCTGCTCAGCGCAGAGCGGGCTCGTCCAGCGTCAAGGTGCCCGTGTCCGCGTCCAGCTCGGCCGCAACCCCGAACGGAATCGTCAACGCCCCGTCGCAGTGCCCGAATCCGAACTCCTCGACCACGGGAACCCCGAGCCCGCCGAGCCGGTCGACGAGCAGGGCGCGCACCCGGTCGTAGGCATCGCATCGCTCCCACGACCCGAGCAGCACCCCACACACCCCGTCGAGCCAGCCGGCCCGGAGCAGTTGGGTGAGGTAGCGGTCCAGACGGTACGTCTCCTCCCCCACGTCCTCCAGACAGAGCAGCCCGCCGCGCGCGGAGTGACGGGCGTGCGAAGTGCCCAGTTCCGCGGCGAGCAGGCAGAGGCATCCGCCCAGGACGACACCCCGCGCCCGGCCGGGAACCAGGGCCGTACCGCCGGAGGCGATCGTGCGGACCGTCTCCGGCGCGAACAGCGTGGCCTTGAGGTGCTCCTGCGCCCGCGCGTTCTTGATGAAGTCGACGCCCGCCGCCATCGGCCCGTGCAGCGTGACCAGGCCCAGCCGCACGGCGAACGCCTCGTGCAGCGCCGTGATGTCGCTGAAGCCGACGAGCAGCTTCGGCCCGGCCGCCCGCAGCGCCTCCCAGTCCAGCAGGTCGACCATCCGCTGCACCCCGTACCCGCCGCGGGCGCACAGCACGGCGTCCACGGACGGATCGCACCAGGCCGCCTGGAAGTCGGCGGCCCGGTCGGCGTCCGTGCCCGCCAGGTAGTCGAACGTCCCGTGCCGGTCCAGCACATGGGGCGCCGTCACCGGGTCGAGGTCCCAGCCGCGCAGCACGTCGAGTCCGGCCTGCAGCCGCTGCTCCGGCACCGGTCCGCTGGGGGCGACGACGGCCACACGGGCGCCGGGGGCGAGCCGGGCCGGACGCAGGAGTTCCTTCACTTGGCCAGCTCCAACGTGGGAACGCCGCGCGGGTTCAGCCCGAACACCTGGGCGTACAGGGACAGTTCGGCCTCCAGGGCGCGGATCATCGTGTCGGCCCGCCGGAACCCGTGTCCCTCCCCCTCGAAGGCGATGTATGCGTGCGGCACCCGTCCGCCCTCCATGCGGGCCAGGAACCGCTCGCTCTGCGCGGGCGGGCAGATCACGTCGTCCAGGCCCTGGAGCAGCAGGAAGGGCGCGGTGATGCGGTCGGCGTGCTCGGCGGGCGAGCGTTCCACGTACCGTCCGGGCACCTCGGCGAGCGGCCCGACCAGGCTCTCCAGGTACTGCGACTCGAAGTCGTGGGTCTCCCCCGTGCCCCAGCCGGTGAGGTCGAGGATCGGGTAGATGATCGTGCCGCAGGCGTAGACGTCGGTCGTGGCGAGGGACACCGCCGCGGTCCAGCCGCCCGCGCTGCCGCCACGCACCGCGAGCCGGTCACGGTCGGCGGTGCCCTCGTCGGCCAGCGCGAGCGCAACAGCCGCGCAGTCCTCCACATCGACGACACCCCACTGCTCACGCAGCCGGTCCCGGTAGGCGCGGCCGTACCCGGTGGACCCGCCGTAGTTGACCTCGGCGACGCCGATGCCGCGGGAGGTGAAGTAGGCGATGGCCAGGTCGAGGACGAGCGGTGCGCGTCCGGTGGGGCCGCCGTGCGCCCAGACCACGTACGGCGGCAGCTCGGCGCCGGACGCGATGCAGCCGGGGTTGTGCGGCGGGTAGACATGCGCGTGGATCTCGCGTCCGGCGGGGCCGGTGAAGGTGCGGATCTGCGGTTCGGGGTAGTACGCCGGGTCCACGGCGTCGTCGTGCTCGGCGCCGATCACCCGGGCCCGGCCGGTCCGGGCGTCCAGCTCCACCACCTCATAGGCGCTGCGCGGGCTGGCCCCGACGCCGACGATCCGCTCGCCGTGCACCGCGAGGGTGGGCGCGAACTCGGTCCAGGGGCCGGCCGCGTCGACGACCTCGCCGGTCTCGGGGTCCAGTATCCCGAGGGCGGTCGCGCCGCGCCCGTGCACGACGGCGATGAGCCCGCTGTCCAGCGGGGCGAACCAGCGGTGCCCGAGCTTCCACAGCGGTCCGCCGAACTCCTCCTCGCGCGGGCACAGCGGTTCACCGTCGCGGTAGATGTTCCACCAGCCGGTGTGGTCGCTGCTGTACAGCAGGGAGCCGTCGGTCGCGAAGTCGACCTGGGCGATCGACTCCTGAGGGCCGCCGGCGACCGTGCGGGGCGCGAGGAGCGTCCCGTCGGATCCGACCTCGGCGAGCACCAGCTCCGTGCCGTCCCACGGCATGCGCGGATGGTCCCAGGCCAGCCAGGCCGCGTGCCGTCCGTCGGGCGAGAGGCGGGGACCGGTGACGAAACGGTGCCGGTCGTCGGTGAGTTCCCGCACGGCGTCCCGGTCCTCGGCGGCGGAGCCGTCCAGCGGCACCGCGGCCAGCACGCGCCGCACGTCGGTGGGTCCGTCACCGGTGAACTCCTCCAGCACGCACCACACCTCACCGCGCTCCGGCCGCAGCTGCGGATCGGCCCAGCGCAGCCCGCCGCCCACCGGGGACACGGGCGTCAACGGGCGCGGCTCGCTCCCCGGCTCGTAGCGGTACAGCCGCTGGTCGGCGAAGTGCACGAACACCACCAGCGGCCGGCCGTCGACGAGGTCTCCGGCCCAGGGCTGTCCGCCGTACTCGATGACCCGGCTGCGCACGTTCCACGGAGCGGGCAGCACGGACTCCTCCACGCCGTCGGCATGCCTGCGCACCAGTGTGCGCCGGCCCCCCTCGGCGGGCCGCGGCTCGGTCCACCAGGCCTCGTCACCGACGAAGCCCACGTACTCGGGATGGCCGTCGTGCGCGGCGGCGAGCGCCGCGTCGATCGGCGAGGGCCAGGAACCGTACGCCATGGTCTGCACGTTCTCCCCCATGCTCTAGGCGCTCCGCAGGAACCGGTCGAGGACGCGGACGCCGAAGTGCAGCGCCTCGACCGGGACGCGCTCGTCGACCCCGTGGAAGAGGGCCTGGTAGTCGAAGCCCTCCGGGAGCTTCAGCGGCGCGAAGCCGTAGCCGGTGATGCCGAGCTGCGAGAACTGCTTGGCGTCGGTGCCTCCCGACATGCAGTACGGCACCACATGCCCCTCGGGCGCGAACTCCTCGACGGCGGCCCGCATCTTCGCGTACGTCGTCGAGTCCACGGGCGCCTGCAGGGCCACCGTGCGGTGCTCGTACTCCCAGTCCACGTCCGGCCCGGTCAGCAGGTCGAGGGTGGTGCGGAACTCGTCCTCGCCGCCCGGCAGGAAGCGTCCGTCGACATACGCGACGGCCTCGCCCGGAATGACGTTGATCTTGTAGCCGGCGGTCAGCATGGTCGGGTTGGCGCTGCTGCGGACGGTGTGCTCGACGAGCTTTCCGGCCGGGCCGAGCTTGTCCAGGAGCGCGTCGACATCGGAGAGGTCCGTGTCGATGCCGTACAGCGCGGCGAGTTCGGTGAGGGCCGCGCGCACGGTCGGGGTCAGCCTGAGCGGCCACTCGTGCGCGCCGATCCGGGCGATCGCGGCGGCCAGCCGGGTCACCGCGTTCTCGCGGTTCACCTTGGAGCCGTGTCCGGCGCGCCCGCGCGCGGTGAGCTTCAGCCAGCCCGTGCCGCGCTCACCGGCGGCGATCGGATAGATCTCCCGGCCGCTGCCGTCGTGGAAGGTGAACGCCCCGGACTCGCTGATGCCCTCCGTGCACCCCTCGAACAGCTCGGCGTGCCGCGTGGCGAGGAACTCGGCACCGTCCTCGGCGCTGGCCTCCTCGTCCGCGGTGAACGCGATCACGATGTCCCGCCGGGGCCGTAGACCCTCCCGGGCCCAGGCCCGGACGACGGCGAGGATCATCGCGTCCATGTTCTTCATGTCGACCGCGCCCCGCCCCCAGACGACCCCATCCCGGATCTCCCCGGAGAACGGGTGCACGCTCCAGTCGGCGGCTTCGGCGGGTACGACGTCCAGGTGCCCGTGGACGAGCAGCGCGTCCGCCGAGGGGTCGGTGCCCTCGATGCGGGCGACGACGTTGGTCCGCCCCTCGGTGCGCTCCAGCAGCACGGGCTCCAGTCCCGTCTCCGCGAGCCGCGCCGCCGCGTACTCGGCGGCCGGCCGTTCCCGGCAGTCGCCGCCGCCCCGGTTGGTGGTGTCGATACGGATCAGGTCGGAGGTGAACTCGACGACCTCGTCCAGGGCCCGCTGGTCAGCCATACTGCTCCTCCACGGCGGCCGAGACGAGAGTGGTGACCGCCTTGAAGGTACGGATGCCCTCGTACATGGTCTCGCTGGTGTACGCCACTTTCCGTTCCCCGCTCCGGTCCACGCCCGGCACGACGGTCGCGGCCATGGCCAGATGTTCGGCGTCGAACTCGACCGCCACGGTGTACGGGCCGCCCCTGACCGGCTCATGACGCACCGCCAGGGCGGCCGCCTCCTTCGCCGCGGCCCGGATGTCGGCGGCGGTCCTGGCCGGCGTACGGCACACCGCCGCATATCGCGACACATGGTCCTTCACAGCGACCTTCAACGCCTCGGGCGCATACCCGAGCGCGTCCTCGCAGGCCACGTCGTCCCCCGTCACGAGGATCACCGGTACCCCGTACTCGGCGACGACATGCGCGTTCAGCAGTCCCTCACTCGCGCGGACGTCGTTCAGCCACACCCCGGTGATCGAGTTCGCGAGGTAGGTGTGTGCGAGCACGCCCTCCGCTCCGGCGCCGGCGTGGTAGCCGACGAACGCGATACCGTCCACGTCGCCGTGCTGCACGCCCTCGACCATGGACAGCGACTTGTGCCGTCCGGTGAGCATTTCGACCCGTTCGTCCAGGCGCTCCAACAGCAGGTTCCGCATGGTCCAGTGCGCCTCGTTGACGACGACCGCGTCGGCACCTCCGTCGTAGAAGCCGAGCACCGCGGCGTTGACGTCCGACGTGAACATCGAACGACACCGCTCCCACTGCGGTGTCCCCGGCAACACGTCGGCCGGCCAGGTGACACCGGTGGCGCCCTCCATGTCGGCGCTGATGAGGATCTTCATGGTGCGTCACGTTACGCGGAGAATCAGCGCACGACCAGGAGGGGGCCCACCGGCGAAAAGCGGTCGGCGGCGCCGGTGAAGCGGGACGCGTGCGGTCAGCCCTCCCGGCCCGCCACCAGCCACTTCGACGGCAGTTCGATCCTGGCGCCGTCCGGGCCGGACTCCGTGGTCGTCAGGGGCAGTTCACCACTCGCCAGCACGGTGAGCCCGGCCGCCCGCAGGTAGTCGGGCACGGCGGCGTCGGCGACCTCGCCGGGGGCGATGCCGTGCCGGAAGACGGGGGCGAGCTTGGCCGGCGGGCCGGCGGGGCCCTGGGCCAGAGAGCGCAGGACGGCACCGGCGGCCTCGGCGAGCTCGACGAGGAAGACCCGGCCGCGGGTGCCGACGAGGGTGGCGATGCCGTCCACCAGTGGCTGCCGGTCGTCGGACTCGCACTGGTGGAGTACACCGCGCATATAGACGTTGGTGTCGCCGAGTTCCGCGTGCAGCGCCTCGGTCTCGCTCTTCTCGGCGGCGTCCAGTGCTCGGTAACCCGCCTGCCCGGCGGGATCCCCGTACCGGGCGTGCTCGACGGCCGCCACGGACAGGTCGACGCCGAGGACGCGCCGGAAGCGGTCGGCGAGGTAGCGGGTCTGGGTGCCGTTGCCGCAGCCCAGGTCGACCACGGGCAGGGCGGGGTCGGTCAGGTGCGGCTCGAACAGGGCGAGGTGGCGGCCCGCGGTGAGCGCGGGCTCGGCGTCCCAGAACACGGCGCCCTGCTCGCGGGGCGCCTCACGCCAGAACGCCTCCCAGGCCTCCCGGTACCGACTCGTCACGCTCATGGCCAACTCCCCAGGTCCGACGCCGATCCCCCCGTAAGTGACGGGCCAGTACGGTGTATCGCGCCCGGGGCACGGTCACAAGCACACGGTGCATACCTTCACGGCTCGTTCGACAGGCCTACGGCCCTGCGCCTGCGTCCGACGGTTCAGCGGCGCGGCAGCGTGAGCTCGAACCAGACCGTCTTGCCCGCACCCCTTCGGCTGGCGCCCCACTCGCGCGCGAGGGTGCTGACCACGCGCAGTCCGCGCCCCGCCTCGTCGCCGGGCCCGGCGCCCCGCAGCGTCGGCAGGTCGTGATCGTCGTCGTCCACCTCGCACAGCAGCGTGTCGCCGCGCACCAGACGCAGCTCGACGGGCCGGCGGTGGGAGTGCCGTACCGCGTTGGTGACGAGTTCGCTGACCATCAGCTCGGCGCTGTCCGCCAGCCGGGCCAGACCCCAGTCGTGCAGCTGCTCGCGGACGGCGGCGCGGGCCCGGCCCACCTCGGCCGGGTCGAGGGCGAGCCGCCATTCGACGACGTCGCCGGGTTCGATGCCGTTCAGGCGGGCCATCAGCAGCGCCACGTCGTCCTTGCGGCCGCCGCGAGTGTTGAGGGCGTGGATGATGGTGTCGCAGGCGTCGTCCATGGACGCGGCCGGGTGCGCGGCGGACTCGCACAGCGTGGCGAGGCCGACGCCGATGTCCTCGCCGCGCACCTCGACCAGCCCGTCGGTGCACATCACCAGCCGGTCGCCGGGCTGCACGCGCACGCGTACCGCCTCGAAGGGCACCCCGCCGACGCCGATGGGCGCACCCGTGGGCAGGTCGAGCAGTTCACTGCGCCCGTCCTCGGCCCGCACCAGCACCGGCGGAATATGGCCCGCGTTGGCCAGGTGCAGCTCGCTCGCGATCGGGTCGTAGACGGCGTACAGACAGGTCGCCAGGTAGGTGTCGCCCAGCCGCTGGGCGAGGTCGTCGAGGTTGCGCAGCAGCTGGGCGGGCGGCAGGTTCAGGGCGGCCATGGTCTGCACGGCGGTCCGCAACTGGCCCATCATGGCAGCGGAGTTGAGGCCGTGACCCATGACGTCGCCCACGACGAACGCGGTGCGGGCGCCGGGCAGCTTCACCGAGTCGAACCAGTCGCCGCCGACCCGCCCGAGCATCGTGCCGGGCAGATAGCGGGTGGCGATGTCGCAGCCCGCCATGCGCGGCGGGATGTGCGGCAGCATGCTGTCCTGGAGGGTCTCGGCGACGTTCTCCTGGTAGGTGTACATGCGCGCGTTGTCGAGCACGAGGCCCGCGCGGGCGGCGAGTTCGGCGCCCGTGACGCGGTCCATGTCGTTGAAGACGGGCCGCTCCGGGTGGCGCATCAGGGCCATGAAACCGAGCACCACGTTGCGGGCCTTCAGGGGCACGATCAGCATGGAGCGATGGGTGATGAGGGGCCGGATGTCGCGCTTGTCGAACTGGGAGGCGATGGCGTGCCCCATCTCCTCGCTGATGCGTGGGATGAGGATCGGCTCGCCGGTGGTCATGCACTGGAAGAAAGGCGTATCTGCCGGGAACGGCATGGCCTCGCCGACCGGCACGACGTCCTCCCAGCGGCCCGGTTCGTCGGTGTGCTCGAGGGCGACCCGGTGCCACATGGTGGTGGTGTCCGGCACGCCGTCGGGGAACCCCTCTCCGGCGACGACGTGTTCGCGCAGATACGTGCAGGCCACGTCCGTGAAGCGCGGCACGACGGCCTTGCTGACCTCGATGATGGTCTGTGCCAGGTCGAGCGAGGTGCCGATCCTGCTGCTGACCGCGTTGAGAAACTCCAGCCGCTCACGCACGGCGGCGTGTTCCAGGTCCTCGGTCTCGTCGCGCAGTTCCTCGGGCACGGGCTCACCGGCGGCGACAGCCCGGGCGAGGCGTTCGCGGCGGGCCTTGCGCTCGGCCCGCCGGGGCACACCCCAGTCGGGGGTGATGGGCACCCGGTCGTTCTGGCTGAACTCCAGGATCGGATAGCCCAGTTCGAGGACCTGGGCGACGATCCGGGCGCTCTCCCCGACGCTCATGCTGGGCAGGATCTCGGGGAGCCTGCCGGCGAGTTCATCGGCGCCTGGGAAGTCGGTGTGCAGGGCGAAGCCGGGCGCGATCCGTTCGACGGCGGCGACGCCGGCGTGCTCCTCTGCGGTGTCCGGGCGCAGCCCGGCCGCGTCGGCGGCGAGCACGAGCAGCCGCTCCCTGCTGGGTCCCACCAGCGGATACGCCCACCACAGGACGTCGACCCGGTCGCCCTCGGGCACGGTGATGCGGGCGCTGCCCGCGGCCGGGTAGGACAGCCCGCCGTCGAGGGAGGCCTCCAGGTCGGGGCCGAGGCCGTCGTAGCTGCCGTACGGCCCGTACGGGGTGCCCTCCCCGTCCTCGGGGCCCTCGGGCAGCGCTCCGGAGACGGGCAGCAGGTCGGCCACCGGCCGGCCGATCGCGGCCTCCTTGGCGGCGCCGAACAGCCGTCGCGCGCCGGTGCTCCAGTGGGAGACCAGGCCGTCACAGTCCACCACCACCACGGCCAGCGGAATGCGGCCGGAAGGGCCATGCCCCGTCGGCGCACCGCTCCCGGCCAGGTGGCTGGGAGGTGCTTCCCGGTCGGTGCCACGGTCCATGGCCCAGGCCCCCTCTCCCCACGGCTGTGCAAGATCTGTACCCCGCACCACCGTACGGCGGCACCCGTCCAGGATGTGCGGCAATGCGGGAATTGATGTCGCCGGACCGCGCGGGCGCACGCCGCGCCGACGGGCGGTTCAGTCCTCGTGGCCCAGCTGAAGGTCGCGTTCCGTGCGTCCCCCGCCCGCCACTTGCAGCACGGTGGCCACGGGCGGATATCCGGCCGCGATGACGGTGTACTCGCCGGAGGACAGATCGACGAACCGGAACGTTCCGTCAGCCCCGGTGGTGAGCGTGTCGACCACGTTGCCGGCCGCGTCCAGCAGGGTCACCCGCGCGTCCCCCACAGGCCGCCCGCCGCTCGCCCGCACCGTGCCGCGCAGCACGGCGCCGCCGGCGAGTTCGATGTCCTGCCGGGTCTCGCGGGCCGCCTGGACGGTGACCGGGAGGGCGGCCGGCCGGAACGCGGGAGCACTCGCGGCGAGCGTGTACTCGCCCGCCACCAGCTCGGTGATGGCATAGCCGCCCTCGCGTCCGCTGCGGGTACTGGCGACGACCTCACCGTGCGCGTTGGTCAGGGTGACGGTGGCGTCGCGCACGGGGCTGCCGTCCGCGGTGAGCACGCTGCCGGCGAGGCGTCCGGCGCCGCCGAGGACGACGTCCAGTTCGACGGGGCGTTCGCCGACGGTCACGGAGACGGCCTGCGGCTGGTGGCCGCCGGCCGCGGCGATCAGGACGTATGCCCCCGAGCCGGGCGTGGCCAGCGCGTACCGTCCGTCCTCACCGCTCGCGCCCCGCCCGATCTGCTGTCCGGCGACGTCGATGAGCGTGAGCGCGGCGCGGGGCACGACGGTCCCGTCGGAGTGCTGCACGGTGCCGCAGACGGCGATTCCGGCGGCGTACGGCGAACGGGCGTGCGGGATGGGGGCGTTCACCTGAGCTGCCTCCGGGTCGGTGGTGGGGGCGTGGGGGGACGCTGTACTGGTCAACAGGGGGGTCTCCTTGAGGAAGAACGAGATGAGCAGCCCGAGGACGAGCACCGGCACGAGGTAGAGGAAGATCCTCGGCATGGCGTCGGCGTAGGCCTGGATGTAGCCCTCGCGCAGCGCCGGGGGCAGCGCGTGGACGAGCTCGGGGGTGATGGACTCGGGGTCGGGCAGACCGGCGTCCGCGCGCGTGGGGAGGTGTTCGCGCAGGGAGTCGGTGAGCCGGTCGGCGAAGAGGGTGCCGAAGATCGCGGCGCCGACGCTGCCGCCGATCTGCCGGAAGTAGTTGTTGGCGCTGGTGGCGGTGCCGAGGTCGGCGGGGCGCACGGAGTTCTGCACGGCGAGGATCAGGACCGGCATCACCATGCCGATCCCGGCGCCGAGGACGGCCATCCAGATGCTGTAGTGCAGCCGGGGCGTGTCGGCTTCGAGCCGGGAGAGCAGCCACATGCCGACGACGGAGAGGGCGCCGCCGATGATCGGGTGGATCCGGTAGCGGCCGGTGCTGCTGATGAGCTGCCCGGAGATGATCGAGGCGCCGACGATGCCGCCCATCATAGGCAGCATCAGCAGCCCGGACTCGGTGGCGCTCGCCCCGTCCACCATCTGAAGGAACGTCGGCAGGTAGCTGGCGGCGCCGAAGAGGGCGACGCCGACCACCAGGCCCACCAGGCCGGTGATGTTGAAGACGGAGTCGCGGAACAGCCGCAGCGGGATGAGGGGTTCGGCGGCGAAGTGCTCGGCCACGAGGAAGAGCACGGTGGTGGCCGCGGCCCCGGCGGCGAGCGCGAGGATGACGTCCGAGTCCCAGGCGTACTCGGTGCCGCCCCAACTGGTCAGCAGGACCAGGCAGGTGGAGGCGGCGGCGAGGAGGAGCGCACCGAGGATGTCGAGGCGGGGTTTGGCGGTCGGCTTGGGAAGTTTCAGCACGACGGCGACGACGGCCATGGTGATCAGGCCGAAGGGCACGTTGATGTAGAAGCACCAGCGCCAGGAGAGATGATCGGTGAAGTAGCCGCCCAGCAGGGGCCCGGCCACCGAGGCGAGGCCGAACGCCGCGCCGATCAGCCCCATGAACCTGCCCCGCTGCCGGGGCGGCACGATGTCCGCGATGATCGCCTGGACGCCGATCATGAGCCCGCCCGCGCCGACGCCCTGCACCGCGCGGAAGGCGATCAGCTGTTCCATGGTCTGCGCGCGGCCGGCGAGCGCGGAGCCGACGACGAAGACGACGATGGCGAACTGGAAGACGCCCTTGCGGCCGAGGAGATCGCCGAGCTTGCCGTAGATCGGCAGTCCGATGGTGGCCGTGAGCAGGTAGGCGGTGATCGCCCAGGACATTTTGTCCAGGCCGTGCAGCTCACCGACGATCCTCGGGAGCGCGGTGGCGACGATCATCTGCTCCAGGGCGGCGAGCAGCAGCGCGAGCATCAGCCCGAGGAAGACCAACCGCACCCGGCGCGGGCTGAGTTCGGCGGTCAGGACCGGCGGTGGGGCAGGGAGGTGTGGGGGTGCCGTCGCAACTGGTCCGTCCTGCACCAGAGTCGTCCCGCCCACTACCGCTCCCCTCGTCGCACCGCCACACAATTGCCGCGTAAAGCGACAACCACGAGCAAGCGCGACGAGTTACGGAATCATGCCGGCCGGCCAGGAGGTCCACTCGAACCGGTGAGACCTCAACGACCCCTGAGGGATTGCCCCTTGATCACTTCTCGACCTCGGCGGCCAGCTTGGCGAGCACCGCGTCGTAGATCCGGGCGAGACCCTTGGGCGCGAAGGTCTTCTCGAAGAAGCCACCGATGCCTCCGGCGCCCGTCCAGGTGGTGGTCACGACCACCCGGGACCTGCCCTCGCCGGCCGGGGTGACCCGCCAGACGGTGACCATGGAGGAGTTGCGGTCCTTCTCGACGAGCTCGCCGTCGGT
This sequence comes from Streptomyces flavusporus, assembly GCF_046267975.1. Lineage (NCBI taxonomy): Bacteria > Bacillati > Actinomycetota > Actinomycetes > Kitasatosporales > Streptomycetaceae > Streptomyces > Streptomyces flavusporus. The sequence goes on from NZ_CP176503.1 coordinate 1,651,712, forward strand.
CGGCTCACTGACCTCCAGGAGGCAGTCGCGGACGCGCTTGCTGGTGGCCTGGAGGCGCCAGTGGACGAGGGTGCCCTCACCGTCACCGCCCTCGCGCACCTCGTATTCGCTGAAGTGCTCGGGCAGCAGCCTCGCCCGCGTGCCGGCGTAGTCGGCGAGGGTGTCGAACACCGTCTCCGGGTCCGCCGCGACGACCCGCTCCGTAGTGGCCTCGACCTGCGCCATTGCGTTCCTCCAGCACCTGAGTTCTCGGGGTTGCGGCACAGCCAACCACCCCGGCACCCGGCTGCCCAAATCGGGAGCACGGAAGTGATCGATCGGGTTCCGTGACGCGATCGGGAGTGACGCTCGCACGATCATGGGAACGGTTGTTCTATTCTGTGCCGAGCGACCCCGAGGAGGCGTCATGCGCTGGGAGAACCTCACCCCGGGGTCCGGCGAGCACAGCCGGGCCGACGCCGCGCTGTTCGGCGCGGACGCGGTGGTGACCAGGACCTTCGACACGCCCGAGTTCCGCGGGATCACCTTCCACGAGGTGCGGGCCCGCTCGATCCTCAACCGGGTGCCCGGGGCCTCCCGCATGCCGTTCGAGTGGACCGTGAACCGTTCCTACGGGCTGAGCGGGAGTGAGTCCTGTTGCCAGAGCCCATGCTCAGCCGCGTGCCCCGAACGGTGTTGGGCACGCTGGTCCCCCGCTTTCGCTCCGCGTCCGGCGCCGTCGGATCGTGTCCGTGGTCCGGGGATGCGGGGGCGGGATTCCTCACGCCCCTGGGTGCCCGGTCCGGCCTGGGCGGTCCGATGCCCATGACGATCGCTCCGGTCGTCGTGGGGCGGTGCCGTCCGGCGCCGGATCGGGTGCCCGAGGGCGCGCCTTCCGATCGCCACCGAGGCGGCATCATGCCGCGTGGTGGCGCGCTGGTTGCTGGTGAGGGGCTTCTGCCAGTGCTGGGCGCCCCACTGGGACGTGTATGCCGGGTCAACGGCCACGATGGTGATGCCGAGTTCGGCCGCCATCGACACCAGCCGGGAGCGCAGCCTGGACACCGGCATGCCGGAGATCAGCTTGCGGAACCGCTTCCGTCTGCCGTGCTTCTCCCTGGTCTTGTCCGCCTGGAAGTCCAGGTCCTCGATCGCGATACTCAGGCCGTGCCGCTTGGCCCAGTGCAGCAGGCGCACCAGGGCGTGCCGTACCTGGGCGTCGCGGTGGGCGGCCGGCCCGTCGAGGTCGTAGCAGAAGCGGCGGGGCTCGCCGACCGGGTTGCCGTGCTGGTCCAGGCGCCAGGCGGCGAGGTGATCGGCGTTGGTGTCGACGCCGACCAGGCCGCCGGTGCGGGCCTGGGCGAGGGGTACGGTCCGGACCGGCGGGATCGTCCACGAGGCGGTGAGGTACCAGCGGCCGCGGCCGGTATCGATGTGGATGCGGTAGGCCACGGCTCGGTTCGCCGACACCCGGTCGGCCCATTCCTCGCCCCGGTGGCGGAAGGCGACGGTGCCGGTGAGGACGTATCGGCCGTGCCCGCGGTTGGCCAGGTGGGCGAGCGGCGCCGGGAGCCTGATGCTCACCTCCCCGTCCGGGGTGACGCGGATCGTCTCGTTCCCGAACCGCTTCCCGCTCTCGCCGTCGGCCTGGCAGAACCAGCGCGCGGCCTCCCACCGCTGCCGCCACTCGGCCTCGGTGAGCTGCGCTTGTTCGGGGTTGTGACGGTTGCGGGCCAGCCGCTTGCCACCTCGCACCACGCGGACGCGCCCGGCTTCGCGGTCGGCCCGCGCGGCGGCGAGCCGGTCCTCCAGAAGGTGCAACCGGCGGGTCTTGGCGAACCACTCCTGCCGGGTGCGGTAGCCGCCCGGTGCCCGCTTCGTCCCCTTCTCGCCGACCGGCAGCGACAGCCGGTGCGCGATGGTGCGCACACCGGCCTCCAGGCCCTGGATGTGGGCGTGCTGCGCACGCCGCGACAGCGCCCACTGGTCATGCGTGGCCCTGGTGATACTGCCCGCCCACCGCGCCGAGGACTGCTCGGTCAGAGCGCGTTTGCGCCGGGCCCACGTGTCCGTGGAGTGCCCCAGTCCATCGGCACAGCGCCGCTTCAGGCCGCGGGAAGCCAGCGACCCGAGATGCGCGCCGACCAGCCGCAGCACCTCCTCGTCCCCAGCGGTCAGGCCCTTGAGCCGGGTACGGATCGCGACACCGGACGGGCCGAGGACGACGAACGGCGCCGACAGCTCACGCGGCACACCCACCCCCGTCCCCCCTCCACACGCCCCGGACACGCCTGTCACCCACCCAACGACCACACCTGCGAAAAGGTCACGCATTCGATCCGGGAACCCCCGTTCCCCCGCGGGAACCGCGCAGGCCGCAGCCCGGGCACGCACTCACACGCGCCAGAACGCGCTCATACGCACTCATACACACTCAATCAACAGCAACTCACAACCCCTATCGGGGCTGCACGCACGCGTGTGTGTACTTCACTGCATGACCCTATTGAGCCCGGGAGGGCCGATGCTCAGCACTCCGAACGCGGACAAGGCCTGGAAAGGCATGACGAGGTCATTCCCGACCCCGGAGGCGCCAGGCCAGTATGCCGCCCCCAGCAAGGCGGAGAGGACGGCCTACGCCGTGCTGCTGCACGGACCGGCCGCGCGCTCAGGCGGCCCCGACGCGAGTCAGTGGCTGCTGCTGCGCGACCGCACAGCGAAGCGCCTGTAACCGACGCACCAGCAGCAGCCACACTTCAGGAACGCGTCAGTCGCCCAGGACACCTCTGCATGCGATGCGCTGGCCGAATGAAGCCTGTGATCCGGCCGTCGTCGGACCGCCCAACGAGCCGAACGCTACGTCGCCCATCGTCTCCGAGGTAGAGCCGGGTGATCGTCACGGCGCTGGCGACCTCGGAGTGTCTGCGCAGGCGGCCTTGGTGCGCCGCAGGGAGGACGGGCGGGCATGGGCAGGGCCACCCGCCCGAGCTCGACGGACAGCATGGTCTTGCCGACCCCGGGTGGTGCCTGCCCTAAAGAGAAAATGCGCTCTGAACTGGGCATTTATGATTCTTCGAGCCTTGACGATTTGCCGTGGTACGTCCCAGGTCGCTTCCGGCACGGCCTGGAGCAGGTTGTCGCTGAGTCACTCCACGGGAGAGGTTCACGGGGCGCTGCAGTGCATCGCTGGGGTTTCATGAATCGATGCGCCGATAGGGTGATGATCGACTTGGCTTACCCGTTCACTGGCCGCTGGCTTGTCCAGAGCAGTCCAGCCAATCGCGTTCCCAGCCACGGCACGGCCTCGTTCGCCACGTCCTATGCTATCGACTGGGACTGCTGCGTGATCAGGTGACAGCGGGGTTTATGCAGCCAGGGCTGCGGGTGAGGCCATGATGGTCTCGTACTCGACGGGGGTCAATCGGGCCAGGCGTCTCTGGCGTCGGCGTCGGTGGTAGGTGCGTTCGATCCAGGTCACGATCGCGATCCGCAAGTCCTGCCGGGTGGCCCAGACTTGACGGTCCAGGACGTTCTTCTGCAGCAGCGCAAAGAAGCTCTCCATGGCCGCGTTGTCGCCCGCCGCCCCGACCCTGCCCATCGAGCCGACCAGGTCGTGCCGGACGAGAGCGGACACGAACTTCCGTGACCGGAACTGCGAGCCGCGATCCGAATGCACAATGCACCCGGCCACCTGGCCGCGGCGGGCGACGGCAGATTGCAGAGCGGTGACCGCGAGGCGGGACTTCATCCTGGAGTCGATGGAATAGCCCACGATGCGGCCCGAGAACACGTCCTTGACCGCGCACAGGTACAGCTTCCCCTCGCCGGTGGGGTGCTCGGTGATGTCAGTGAGCCACAGCCGGTTCGGGGCGTCGGCGGTGAAGTTGCGTCGCACTCGATCGTCGTGGACCGGCGGCCCGGCCTTGGCGTTCTTGCCGCGACCGCTTCGCTTTCCGAACGCGCTCCACCAGCCGTTGTCCCGGCAGATCCGCCAGGCGGTCCGCTCGGCCATCACCTCGCCCGCGGCGCGGGCCTCGTCGGCAAGGAAGCGGTGGCCGAACTCCGGGTCGTCGCGGTGTGCGTCGAACAGTGCATTGGCCCGGTATGCCTCGGCCAGTTCGGCGCCGGTGACCGGGCAGGCCAGCCACCGGTAGTAGGGCTGGCGGGCCAGCCCCAGCACCCGGCACGTCACCGCCACCGGCACCCGCACAGGGGCGTCCGAAGCGGCCAGCTCGCGGACGAGCGGGTACATCATTTTGCCGGCAGGTTCGCCTGCGACAGATACGCCGCCGCCCTCCTGAGTACCTCGTTCTCCTGCTCCAGCAGCCGGATCCGTTTGCGGGCCTCGCGCAGCTCGGCCGACTCACCCGACGTCGTTGCGGGCCTGGCGCCCTCGTCGGTGTCAGCACGGCGCATCCACTTCGACAGCGTGATCGGGTGGACGCCGAAATCGGCGGCGATCTGTTCCAGGGTGACGCCGGGCTCGCGGTTGCGCGCGACCCGCACGACGTCCTCGCGGAACTCCTTCGGATACGGCTTGGGCACTGCAACATCCTTCCAGGCCGCTTCTCAGCAAGCCAGGTCAGGTGTCACCCAACCCTGCAGCAGTCCCATCCGCTGTCGTAGGCGTACTCAACCGTACTCCCGTACAGCGCTCTCTCGAGGTCCTCATCTTCGGGGAAGTCGGCTGCATGGCCTACCGCCACGATGAATGGCAGCTCCAGGTCACCATACCTCCCACCCTTGTGTGTGACGGCGTCGAGCACTCGCTCCGATCCGTCCTCGACCACCCATGCCGAGGGGTAGACGCCGATTGTCCTGCTGGATGGATTGCCACGTTTGCCTGGGCTGCGGGGGATCGCTTGAAACTGAGGCACCAGCCAGCCTCTTGCCAAGTGTGACTGGGAAGCGGCACCTTGCGCTCATGGTCGGCGATGACCTGGTCGGGGTCCAAGCTTGCAAGCCATCGCGTGAGCCCGGACTTCAGCCGTCTCTGCGGCGGCGTTGCCGTACCGGCGCTATGGAGTTCGCACGATACGAAGAAGTTCGGACTCGGCAAGCGATCGATGGCATCGCTCAACTGCGGTGGGAGCGAGTAAGGCCCAGCGTCGCGCTTTTGAGCCTTCCAGATCGCTTCGACGACGAACTGCTCGTTACCGCGCGTAACCAGGAAGTCGGGCTTATAGCCACCTGTTCCCGTTTGCCGCTCAACCTCCACGCTGCAACCGGAACCGAGCAACATCTGGTGCAGGTACAATTCCCACAGCGCAGAGTAGACGTTCGTGTCGGAGTTTCGGTCCCGCAGCCGGCTGAGCAGGCCGGGTTGAGCCTGGTCAGGGAAGCGCGACCACCATTCGTTGATCACATCCCGAACCTGGTCCCAGAACGGACCGGCGACCCTCTCGAAGAACTCGGCCTGTGGCTCGGCCGCCCGCTTCGGCGCCGCATCCGTCCGATTCCGGCTCGCGTATACACCCATGACAGACGATCGTAGGTCGCTCCGCGGGCCGTTCTCATTCCACGGATCACCCCGTCCCGCTCTCCGGGTACCGTCAGGGTATGAGTCATCCGCACCCCGAGCTGAAAGCCGCCCCGCCCCTTCCCGAAGGAGGGCTGCGGGTCGTCGCCCTGGGCGGCCTGGGTGAGATCGGCCGCAACATGACCGTCTTCGAGCACGCGGGCAAGCTGCTCATCGTCGACTGCGGCGTGCTGTTCCCCGAGGAGACCCAGCCCGGCGTGGACGTGATCCTGCCGGACTTCACCTCGATCCGGGACCGGCTGGACGACATCGTGGCCGTGGTACTCACCCACGGCCACGAGGACCACATCGGCGGCGTGCCGTACCTGCTGCGCGAGCGGTCCGACATTCCAGTCGTCGGCTCCAAGCTGACGCTGGCATTCCTGGAGGCCAAGCTCAAGGAACACGGCATCCGGCCGCGCACGGTGCGGGTGCGGGAGGGCGACCGGCGTGGCTTCGGGCCCTTCGACTGCGAGTTCGTGGCGGTCAACCACTCCATCCCCGACAGCCTCGCGGTCGCGATCCGCACCCGGGCCGGGATGGTGCTGCACACCGGCGACTTCAAGATGGACCAGTTCCCTCTCGACGACCGCATCACCGATCTGCGCGCCTTCGCCCGCCTCGGCGAGGAGGGCGTGGACCTGTTCCTCACGGACTCCACCAACGCCGAAGTACCCGGCTTCACCACCTCCGAACGAGAGCTGAACCCGGCGATCGAGCAGGTGATGCGCACCGCGCCGCGCCGGGTCATCGTCTCCAGCTTCGCCAGCCATGTGCACCGCATCCAGCAGGTCCTGGACGCCGCCCACCAGCACGGCCGCAAGGTCGCCTTCGTCGGCCGGTCGATGGTCCGTAACATGGGCATCGCCCGTGACCTGGGCTATCTGAAGGTCCCGTCCGGTCTGGTCGTGAGCACCAAGGAGCTGGAAAAGCTCCCGGACCACAAGGTCACTCTGGTGTGCACCGGCTCCCAGGGCGAGCCGATGGCCGCGCTGTCACGGATGGCCAACCGCGACCACATGATCCGCATCGGCAAGGGCGACACGGTCCTGCTCGCCAGCTCCTTGATCCCCGGCAACGAGAACGCCATCTACCGGGTGATCAACGGTCTCACCCGGTGGGGCGCCCACGTGGTGCACAAGGGCAACGCCAAGGTGCACGTCTCGGGGCACGCCAGCGCCGGTGAACTCGTCTACTGCTACAACATCGTCAAGCCCCGCAACGTCATGCCCGTGCACGGCGAATGGCGCCACCTGCGGGCCAACGGCGACCTCGCCATCCGTACCGGCGTCGACCCCGAACGCGTCGTCATCGCCGAGGACGGCGTCGTCGTCGACCTGGTCGACGGGCGCGCATCCATCACCGGCAAGGTCCCCGCCGGCAACGTCTACGTGGACGGCATGGAAGTCGGCGGCGCCACCGAAGCGTCCCTCAAGGACCGCCTCACCCTCGCCGCCGAAGGCGTGGTCACGGTGGTGGCGATCGTCGACGCGGACACCGGCGCCCTCGCCGAGGCCCCCGACTTCCTGGCCCGCGGCTTCGTCCACGACGACACCACCTTCGAGCCGGTCATCCCCGTCATCGAGAAGACCCTGGCCACCGCGGCCGAGGAAGGCGTCGGGGACGCGCGCCAACTCGAACAACTCCTCGCCCGCGCCGTGGCGAACTGGGCGTTCCGCACCCACCGCCGCCGGCCCCTCATCATCCCCGTCATCATCGACGCCTGAGCCACAGCCCGGCAGCACGGTCGCCGATTCCGGTCGCGGCCCCGCGAGCATCGAGGTCGGGCACGCCCGGACCGGACGGTGGCGAAGCCGCCGGGCTCGACGAGGCGGATCGCCTCGCCGTGGGCGGCCAGCAGGTCCGCGAGGGAGTCGGTGTTGCGGGCGACGGCCCTGTCGCCGCGCTCCAGGGCCGCCTGCGCGAACTCGCGGCCGAAGCCGCGGGAGGACCGGGTGACATGGCGGCGGTGCACCCCGCCCAGATGTTGCACCAGATCGGACAGCGTTCACTCGGGGCAGGTCGGCACTGCACGTCGTGGCTGGGCACGAAGGCGACCGCTGCCGGGAACGCGACCGACTGTGTGTCGATCAGCCGCAGCAGGACGGGGAACGCCACGCGGATGCCTACCGTCACCCCGGACAACCGCAGTCGATTTTCACAGCGGTACAGGGGCACGCAAGGCGCGCAACACCGGCCGTGCACCCTCGGACAAGGCAGTGCCCTCATCCCGGAATTCCAGTTCGGCGGCGCCACCAACCCGAACCAACCGCATCTGGGCCATTCCCCCAGGCAAGTCCGCCGGCTACGCTCCGCCCGCAACGTGCGCACGGGCATGCGCACGTCGCGGGCCACTGCACGGGACGCGCGAGTGGATAGCGCGAGTGCCGGTGAAGCGGTTAGATCGCGGGACTCATCGACTCAGCCGCCGCTCTTGCGCCTGAACGACCGCTGGCTCGCAGCCGGGCCGTGCGCCGAACGCACCTTCGACGCATCGGACTTGGCGGCAATATCAGCGGCGTCCGCCTGCGCACCGCGCTTGCGCGCCAGGGCTTCACGGAACTTCCGCTTGAGGTCGTAGTTGCCGTCGCTGTCCGGCGCCAAAGGGGACGTCTCCGGGGCAGCCGGCTCCGAACCTTCCGTAGATACGGGCTCTGCGGTCATGGTGACCTCCTGGGTTCGGGGATGGGCAAGCACAGCTTGTCATGCCGAGCGCAGTGCGAGGCCCCGACAACGTCATCCTGCTCCGTTTCGGCGGGCATCCCTCTCGCGGCCAAAGGCGTTGACTTCGTAGGTGAGGCGCACAGGACGGCTTCGGGCCGGACCGAGGGTTGTCGATCCCGTGGCCAGGCTGCCAGGGCAACGGCTCTCAGCCGTTGCGACGCACGAGGGCGGCCCTGCGGGCCTCGGCGAGCTTGCGGGCCTCGCCGGCCTTTCGGGACTTGCCGCCGGCGCCGCGGGAGGTGCCCTTGCTGGTGCCGAGGCCGCGGAAGGGAGCGTTGGTGTTCTTGGGTCGGGGGACGGCGGGCCCGCCGTCGAGCGGGATCCCGGAGGGAGTCTTGGCGCCGGTGATCCGGCTCAGTTCCGCCTCGCCCGAGCACACCTTGGTGACGGTCGGCTCGATGCCGGCCCCGGCCATCATGCGGCTCGTCTCGCGGCGCTGGCCCGCCAGCACGAGCGTGACCACGCTGCCGGACCCACCAGCGCGGGCGGTGCGGCCCGCCCGGTGCACATAGTCCTTGGCATCGGTGGGCGGGTCGACATTGACCACGAGATCGAGGTCGTCGACGTGCAGGCCACGGGCCGCGACATTGGTCGCCACCAGAACGGTGATCTGGCCGTTCTTGAACTGCGCCAGGGTCCGTGTGCGCTGTGGCTGGGACTTGCCGCTGTGTAGGGCCCCGGCGTGCACCCCGCTGGCCCGCAGATGCCGGGTGAGCTGGTCGACGGCGTGCTTGGTGTCGAGGAACAGCAGTACGCGGCCGTCGCGGGCGGCGATTTCCGTGGTGACGGCGTAGCGGTCAGGGCCGTGGACGACCAGAACGTGGTGCTCCATCGTCGTGACCGTGCCCGCGGCCGGGTCGACCGAGTGGACGACGGGGTCGTGGAGGTAGCGGCGGACCAGTTGATCGACGTCGCGATCGAGAGTGGCCGAGAAGAGCATCCGCTGACCGTCGGGGTGCACCTGGTCGAGCACGTCGGCAACCTGCGGCAGGAATCCCAAGTCGCACATCTGGTCGGCCTCGTCCAGCACGGTGATTCTCACCCGTCCCAGGCGGCAGGCGTTGCGCTCGATCAGGTCGTGCAGGCGTCCGGGGGTGGCGACGACCACCTCGGCTCCCTGGCGCAGCGCGGTGACCTGCCGGCCGATCGACGTTCCGCCGACGACCGTGGCGATCCGCAGCCGCAGTGCCTCGGCGTACGGCGCCAGCGCCTGGGTGACCTGTTGGGCCAGCTCCCGGGTGGGCACAAGGATCAGAGCGAGGGGCTGCTTCGGTTCGGCGCGCCGCCCGGCTGTACGTGTCAGCAGCGGCAGGCCGAAGGCGAGCGTCTTGCCTGATCCGGTGCGCCCGCGTCCCAGGATGTCGCGCCCCTCCAGGGCATCGGGCAGTGTGGCGGCCTGGATCGGAAAGGGTTCGCGCACCCCGAGTTCGCTCAGTGTCCGCAGCACCTCCGTCGGCAGTTCCAGACCGGCGAAGGTGACGGCCGGGAGCAGCGCCGGGGTCGTTGCCCCGGGCTGGGCGGGACTGCCGTGAGCGATGCCGGAGTAATTGGGATGCTTCATAAACAGCCTTCCGCAAGGGAACGTACCGAGGAAGGCCCGGCAGGTTTGAACAGCCCACGCACAAGCCGAACGGAACAGGCAGAATCGCCCACCGCGACGACCACGCAAACGCGTGAGACTAACACATGGCATAACCTCGCGCCGTTGATACCGATCGCCCCTGTGTACGGGTGCTGGCAGCGGGTCGGCATGGAACAACCGTTCCCCTTGAAGAACGGCCCCACCCCACGGGCGAGCTGTCGAGCCACGCATCGAGCCTTACGAGCGGGGCGCCGGGCGGGTCAGCAGGCCCCTGCTGCGGGTGCAGGTCAGCAAGCCGGACGCGGGAGACGCGGCGGCGGCACAGCAGAAGGCTGCTGTCATCAAGTCCGCGCTCGGGAACGTGCCGGGTCTTCCGATCACGGCGCTGAAGGGTCCCGTGCTGGCGGATGCGGTCGAGCAGGTCCTGACCGCGCCCGCACGCGAGCCCGGCATGCCGGTGCTTGCTGGCCTGCGTATCGAGGCGAGTCATGAGGCGGTCACGCTGACCGCGACTGACCGATACCGGCTCTCCACCCGAACCCTGGTGCCGACTGAACCACCGAGGCAGGCGTGGGCCGGCACGGTCAACGGCGATGAGATGCGGGCCGCGGTCGCCGAGATCCGCCGCTGCGGGCTGGTGCGACTGCCGCACGGGATCGGGCTCCGCGTGGCCGACCGGGAGGACCGGCATTGCCGTTTGCTGCTCGAGGAGTTCCCCGACTATCGGCTGATGCTCGCGTCACTGAGCGAGTCACCACCCGTGTGACGGTCTAGGAACTGCTCCTGCGAGCCCTGGAAGAACACCCCGGCGAGCGCATCGCGCTGCACGTTGCCGCCCAGGGAGTGGACGTCGTGTCCGCAGATGACGAGCACCCCGACATCCCGCTCCCGGCTACCGCGACGGGGCAGGCCCTCCAGATCTGCTTCGAGCTGACCACGCTCTATCCCGCCGTGAGCACCGCGATCAGCCCCGACGTGATGCCCGACCTGAGGGGAAACGACCAGCCCGTCACGATCCGCTCCGCCGACCGCGGCGATCTCACCACCCTGGCCATGCCCATCAAGCCCCGCCGCTCCGCCTGAGAAAGACGACGAGGAACATCCACGACCACCGCACCCGCCAGCCCCGACCATGGAAGCCATAAGGCAAGCCGTCACCGAAGGCCGAGCCGGTGACATCGCTTCTGCCCGCCAGAAGCTTCTGACCCTGTGGTCCGCGGTCGGTGTCACGGGCGACCCGCTTCACCGCTGCTCTCTCGCTCACTACCTGGCAGATCTCACGAAGATCCCGCCCGGGCCCTGGCCTGGGACGTCCGGGCCTTGGGGGGCAGACCGCTGGCGCAGGTGATCACGGCGCCAGGGCAGAGGAGACGGCACGCACGGAGCGCGCGGCGCCCAGCGGCTCCTGCAAGCCGGCCACCCTCCATGCAGGCGAAGCCGGTGCCCTGCGAACCGGCACACCGCGTCATTCCGAAGGAATGCGAAACTCGAATTCGGGACGGTCCCACGGCACGGCGGGCGGGTTCGCGAGCGCGGTCCCGGTCCGCACTGCACCGACGCGGTGGTAGAAGTCCTCGGCGGGAAGGTGCGACACGACCTTGAGACGGTCGATCCCGGCAGCACGGGCCTCGGACTGCATGTGCGCCACAAGCAGCCGTCCAATACCCCGTCCTTGCACTTCGTCGGCGACGAACAGCAGGTCGAGCTCTGGTGGAGCGAGGACGAGCGAGTAGAACCCGAGGACCCGGCCTCCATGCTCGTCGGCGCCGACGGCCACAAAGGCGCGGTGGGCCTCGATGTAATCAGGACCGACCCGGTAGCCCGCGACTGCGGCTGCGTACTTACCCTCATAGGCGCCTGAGCCACGCACGAGCCGCGTGAGCCGTTTGGCATCCCGCGCGACCGCCCTCCGTATCGTGACCGGCTGGCTGACCGGGGAAGTGCGTGAACTCATCGGGAGAGTATTTCGCACCGGGAAGTGCCGTCGTGCGGCGGGTCGGCTGCTCGGGCAGGATTCCTGCACCGCTCCCGGGAACCGCCTGCCCTGGCCCCGATCGACCAAGTCACTGCCGCCGCATCGACCGCACGCCGACAGCAACTGGGACGCCCGAACCTCTGCGGAGGAGCCGGAGAACGGGGTGGTCAACCGCCGCTTCCCCTGGGCCTGCCGCAGCGAGGGCCAGCCTGTGCAGGACGACTTCAGGCTGGCTTCGTGAGCCGCATCAGGAGACGCTGGACTTTGCGCCAGCAAGCGGATGTGTTCTGGTTGATCGCACCAAGTCCCTGGGGCGTGTGTTGCGCATCGGCCGTATAACGCGTGCCGTCGCTGTGTCCTTGCTTCGGGTGGCTACCAAGAGGACAACCGAGTGCAACAGCGCCCGCGCCGGCGTTGTAACCCACCTGTGCGGAAGCCCCGCCAGGCCGCACCCGCGGGGCTTCTCGTCGCACAGACGCCCCTATAACGGGGGGACCCTGGGTACCGTCTTGACCAGGTTGTAGACCTCACGGGCGGCATATCGTTTGAGGCATCTGATGATCTCACGTCGGGTCTTGCCCTCTTGGGAACGGCGTTCGTAGTACGCCTGGGTGCGCGGGTCGTGGCGCAGCCGGGTGAACTCGATGCGGTGCAGGGCCGCGTTGGCCTGCCGATGCCCACCGGTACGAGCAGCTGCGGGGCATGGCGCTCGACGAGCCGGGTCAGGCGCTGGTTCAGCTCATCGATCTGCGCGGTGAGCTGCTCGATGCGCTGGGCCAGCAGGCTCAGGGTGATGCGGGTGGCCTGGGCCACGGCGTCCTCATCGCCCTCGCCGTCTTCGCCGTCGAGCGGGCTGAGGCGCGCGCAGGTGCGGAACAGCTCGCGGTTGCCCAGGCTGGACAATCGTTCCCGCAGAGCAGGGTCGGCTATGACCAAGACGGCCTTGAGCTGGTTGATTGCCTGGGTGCGAGCCTTGACCGCTGAGTCCTTGGCGAGTTTGAACATCCGGGCGCGTGCACCGGACCGTCGCCAGTTTTGGCACGGGCCCTGACGCGACCGCTGAGCACCGCCCGCGCAGCAGCCTGCGCATCGAGCGGGTCCGACTTCCCGAGCAGACGGCGGGCTGTGCGGTCGGGCCGGTTCACTTCGTACACCTGGACGTGCTGAGCCAGCAGGTAGCGGGACAGTCCCGCGCCGAAGGTGCCGGTGCCCTCCACACCGGCCCGGCGCACCCTTCCCAGCTTGCGGGCCCAGACGAGCAGCCGACGGTAGCCGGCCGACGTGGCCGGAAAGGACTCGGTGCCCAGGACCTTCCCCAGCGGGGAGACCACGGCGGCAACGTGAACTTCGCCGTGCGTGTCCACGCCCAGGACGACCTCGCCCGGAGTGGGAGGGTCCGTACTGGAGGAGGTGCTGCGCTGTTTGGTCGTCATGGTGGTTCGCCTCCCGTGTGGTGACGTGCTGGGTGGATGGCACCGGCCTGCTCGGGCGGTCTGAACCGTGATGGCGCCTGATCGTCGGCAAGGCCCCTATTGGGACACGCCCTGTGGCTCGGTGACAGCAGGCACCCCCCGCAACGGCAGTCGACACGCCTGTGACTGGACACTTCGGTCATAGATCTCATGAGTCAGACCGCCGTCCGGAAGGGCATTGCGCCACCGTCCCATTGATCCCGGCACACCGGCATGACCCGACCACAGCCGGATGGCTTCGTCCGAACCAGTACTCAATCTGGCATGGGCGGGCTGACACCGAGTTGGCTTCTCGTCCACTCGTGACCGGCATTGAGAAGCTGTTGCCTTTCCGGGCGTGATCGTCGACTCGCCGCTCGGCGTCGAGTCGACGAACTGCGTGAGGAAGCCGACCGCATCCAGGCCGCGCTCGCCGCAGCCGAGCAGGAGTGGCAGGAGTGGGCGATCGCCCGCAGGCGGGTCGATGCGGTGCTGGCTCCGGACGGCGGCATCACCGCCGACACAGAGATCACCGACCATCCGCAGGACGCGCCCTCTGCGCCCCGGGATGCGGCGAAGCCGAAGTCGCAGGTGCCGGTGTGGCGTGAGGGGCTGGCCTGGTCGGTGCTGTCGGTGGACCACCAGCGCATCCTGCAGGCTCTCGCGGACCGTGTCCGGCTCGGTCAAGGGCCGCTGACCCGGCAGGAGACGGCCGCTCAGTTCGGTATGGACGTGGTCCCGGCGCGGGTGGCGGCGCTGCGGTCGAAGGCGAAAGGGCTGGTGGCACGCGGCTGGTCGGCCGAGCCGGCGTCCGGCCCGTTCACGCTCGCGCAGGGCGCGGCCGGGCCAGGCGGCGAGCCATGAGCAGAACCATCGACCAGTAGACCATCGCCTCGGCGCTGGTGGTGCGGAGTTCGAAGTCGCGGACCAGTCGGCGGCTTCCCATCGGGTGGGCGAAGAGGCGCTCGAGGATCCACCGTTTGGCCAGCACCACGAACCCCTTCTGATCGTCGCTGCGTTTGACGATCGTAAGGACCAGCGCGAGCGTGGCCAGGCTGTACTCGATGAGACTGCCCGCGTAGCCGCCATCAGCTCGATGCACGTGTCCGCGCCCTTGCGAGCAGCAGAGGAATCACCTTGCCGTACACCATCCGCGCGGGCGGCCTGGAACGCCACACCGCCGAAGAAATCCTCCGCATCGAGCCCTGGGGGCCGCACTCGGTGCGGGTCCGGGCCTTGTCCGGGGGCGTCGACCCCGCCGCCCCCGGCGCGCTGGAGAGCCCCTCGCCTTCTCCGGAGGCCGACCTGTCCGTGGCGGAGGACGGCTCCGCCCGCCTGGTCAACGGCCGCCTCGCCGTCGAGGCCGCGGCGGACTGCCGGCTGAGGTTCCTGCATGCCGCCTCGGGCCGTGAACTCCTCGCCGACAAGACCCCGTACACCCACCATGCCGGCCCCCGCGTCCATGCGGCGGGCGGTAGGACGGAGCAGCACTTCGAGGCCTACGACGGGGAACGGCTGTACGGCCTCGGGCAGCATCTGCACGGACGCCTGGACCAGAAGGGCTGTGTGATCGACCTCGTCCAGGGCAACACCGTGGCAGCCGTCCCCTTTCTCCACTCCTCGCGCGGCTACGGACTGCTGTGGAACAACCCCGCCACCGGCCGCGTCGAACTGGGCGCCGACACCACCCGGTGGACCGCCGACGCCGGCGGGCGCGTCGACTACTGGATCACGGCCGGCGACACCCCGGCCCAGATCCTGGACGCCTACACACTGGCCACCGGTCGCCCGCCCCTCCTCCCCGAGTGGGCATCCGGTTTCTGGCAGTCGAAGCTGCGCTACCGCTCCCAGGGCGAACTCCTCTCGGTGGCACGGCAGTACAAGGAGCGCGGACTGCCGCTTTCCGTCATCGTCTGCGACTTCTTCCACTGGCCGAGGATGGGCGACTGGCGGTTCGAGGAGAGCGAGTGGCCCGACCCCGCCGCCATGGTCAAGGACTTGACGGACCTCGGGGTGAAGCTCGCCGTCTCCGTGTGGCCGACCGTCGAGCCCGGCAGTGACACGCACGACCGACTGCGCTCGGCCGGGCACCTCGTGCGGGACGCGGACGGCGGCCTGCTCACCTTCCCGTGGCCGTCCCGGTACAGCGGGGATGCGCTGACACGCCCGATGGCGTACTACGACGCCACCCACCCCGGGGCACGCGCCGCGCTGTGGCAACGGCTGAACGACAACTACCGTTCGCTGGGCGTGGGTTGCTTCTGGCTGGACGCCTGCGAACCCGACCTGCCCCGGGAGCTCGCCGACCGCGCCGTCTACGCGGCCGGACCGGCCGCCGAGGCAGCGAACCTCTATCCCCTGGAGCACACCCGCGCGGTGGCCGACGGCCTGCGCGCGGCGGGCGAGGACCGGCCGCTGTCGCTGGTCCGCTCGGCGTGGGCGGGCAGCCAGCGTCACGGGGGCCCTGCTGTGGTCCGGCGACATCCCCACCACCTTCGATTCCCTCGCACGCCAGATCAGGGCCGGGCTGAACGTCGCGATGAGCGGCATCTCCTGGTGGAACACCGACATCGGCGGCTTCGTCGGCGGCGACCCGGACGACCCCGCCTACCGTGAGCTGCTGATCCGGTGGTTCCAGTACGGCACCTTCAGCCCCGTCATGCGGCTGCACGGGGACCGCGAGCCCAACCACCCCTCCTTCTCTACGGACATGACCGGCGGGCCGAACGAGGTCTGGTCCTACGGGGAGGAGGCGTACGGCATCCTCCGCGACCACCTGGTGCTGCGCGAGCGCCTGCGCCCGTACCTGACGCGGCTGTCCGAGGCCGCCCACCGCACCGGCGCCCCGGTGATGCGCCCGCTGTTCTTCGACTTCCCCGACGACGAGCACGCCTGGGACGTGGACGACCAGTTCCTGCTCGGCCCCGATGTGCTGGTGGCCCCCGTGTACGAGGAGGGCGCCCGAGCCCGCCGGGTGTATCTGCCGTCCGGCGCCCGCTGGCTCGCCCCGGCCACCGGACGCGTGGTGGAGGGCGGTACGACGCTCGAAGCGGACGCCCCGCTCGAGCGCGTTCCCGTCTTCGTCCGCGAGGGGGCCCACGTCGCCGCTTTGCTCGGCTGACCTCCTTTGGACGTAGACATGCGCAAGAGAGCAACCCCAGCCGACGTGCGGCTGGGGTTCCTCGAGCCGTGGATCGGGCAGGTCAGCGCTGCAGGGTGAGCAGGCCCGGCCGGTACGGCAGTTGCACGTAGGGGGTGTTCGGCGGGATGTTGGGGGACAGGCCCTGGTAGAGGAACTGCAGGTTGCAGGGGTCGATGGTCATGGTCTGGTCGGGGTTGGTGCGGATCAGGTCACCGTGGCTGATGTCGTTGGTCCAGGTGGCACCGCTGTTGGCCTTGCCCGCGAAGGGGCTGCTCTCGCTGCCGGCCTGGAGGGTCCACGGACCGTTCAGGCTGGAGGCCGTGAACGAGCGGAAGAAGCGGTGCTCGATCGCACCCCGAGCCTCAACGATCATGAGGTACTGGTTCTGGCCCTGGACCTTGTAGACCTGCGGCGCCTCGAACAGGTTCTTCTCCGTGTCGCTCATGATCGTCGTGTACGACGAGCCGAAGCTGCTGGGGAAGTTCCCGATCGACATGGTCGACTTGTAGATCTTGCCGTTGTCACCGGCGAAGAACATGTACATGTTCTGGTCGTCGGCGATCAGGGTCGGGTCGATCGCGCTGCCGTTGGGGACACTGCCGGTGAACAGCGGCTGCGGCGCGGACCAGCCGTTGGGGTTGGTGGGGTCGCTGGACGTGCGGTAGGTGAAGGTCCAGGCGGTACCCCACCCATTTGAGGCCAGCACCCAGATGTTCTTGGGCGCGAAGTAGAACAGGGTGGGCGCCACCGCGCCCTGGCTCATGCCGGTCTGGCCGGCCGTCGCCATGTCCGACCAGTTCGTGAAGGGACTGAACCCCATCGACTTCCACGACGATCCGTCAGAGGCGGTCGCGTAGACCAGGTGCCTGCCGTTGTACGTCACGGTGGTGAAGTCCTTCAGCGAGGCCCACCCGTTCGCCGGCTGCGCCAGCGGACCCGTCGAGGTCCACCGGTACGTCGACGGAAGAGCACACGTGCCGCCCGGCGGCGCGGACAGGCCGGTCCACTTCTGGTTGCTGCCGCCGTTGCAATTCCAAAGCTGCACCGCCGTGCTGTTGGCCGTGGCGCCGCCGCTGACGTCCAGGCACAGCCCGGACTCCACGCCGACGACCGTGCCGTCGGCGTTCACCCGCCACTGCTGGTTCGCACCGCCGGAACAGGTCCAGATCTGCACCCGGGTCCCGGCGGTCGTGGCGTGGCCCGGAACGTCCAGGCACTTGTTGCCGTACACGGTGAGCTGGTTGCTGTCCGTCAGCGTCCACTGCTGGTTGGTCCCGCCGTGGCAGTCCCAGATCTGCAGGTTCGTGCCGTCGGTCTGGCTGGCACCCGGCACATCGAGACACCGGCCGGAACCAACACCGCGCAAGGCGCCGCTGGTGGCCGCCTGAGCCGGGTTGGCGACGAGCGTCGCCGCCGAAGCGACCAGGGCCGCGAGCGCCATAGACAGATGTCTGCGGCTGAAGATACGTCTGTGCATGGGGTCCTCATTCCTTGAGTATGCGTTTTCGGTTGGCGCGGACAGGTCAGGCCCAGGGGCTGACCACGGTGAAGGAGCTGTCGGCGCGGAACGTGTCGGTGTCCTGGTAGAGGTCCACGCGCAGCGCGTAGTTGTAGTGGCGCAGGTAGCGGCCGGGGTAGTTGTACGACTCCAGGCGGACGGAACCGGAGGCGGTGCCGGGGCGGGCGCAGTAGGTGGCGTCCTTGTTGAAGGTGTCGGTGCCGTTGCTGCTGTCGAAGCGGACCCGGAAGTCCCAGTGGCGCAGATAGCGGCCGGCGGAGTCGCGGAAGGAGTAGCAGTTGGCGTCGGCGAGGCCGGGCACGACGGTGAAGGTCGCGCTCTGCTTGACGGCGGTGCTGCTGGAGGCGCTCACCGGGTCGATGTGGCCGAGGCTGTCGGAGCGCACCACGGCGTACCGGCCGGGGAAGTTGACCGACCGCAGCGACCTGGTGGTGTTGGTGGGCAGGGTGACACCGCCGGAGACCGTCTCCTTCAGTACGGTGGCGTGGCGTATGAAGCCGGTCAGCCCGGGCACCTCGGTGGGCGTGGACCAGGTGGCGAAGTTGTCGTAGCTGTCGCTGTACCAGTACTTCCCGGCGCGGTAGCCGTCGTAGTAGATGCGCCAGCCGCCGTTGTCGAGCGGGACCAGGGCCGGGCCCTCGACCCAGCTGCCGAATCCGGCCCAGTCGCCCGTCTTCCGCATGGTGTAGGGGCCGGTGAGGCTGGAGGCCGTGGCGTACTCGATGTACTTCGTCGTCTCGTTCTTGGTGAACGCGTGGTACGTGGAGCCGACCTTGACGATGAAGGTGTCGATGTGGTTCGAGCCGATGCCGGACAGCTGGGCGGGCGCGGACCAGGTGGTCAGCGCGGAGTTGGTCGCCGTGATCTTGTAGGCGGTGAAGTGGGTGGCGGTGCTCGCCGACGTCAGGGACACGATGACGTTGACGCTGCCGTCGATGTCGATGAACCACTCGGGCGCCCAGGTGCGGGTCAGGCCGCTGATCGGGATCGTGTAGTTGTACAGGAACGTCCAGTTCACCCGGTCGGCACTCCGGGCGAAACCGATGGTGTTCCCGGTCCAGTTGGTGGTGTAAGTGATGTAGTAGTAGCCGTCTGTGTGCTTGAAGATGCTGGGGTCCCGGATCAGACCGGACGGCGGAGTGTAGGCGGGGCCCTTCCGCAGGGTGAATCCGGTGGCGTCCGGCGAGTCGTACACGTACATGTTCGACTCAACGCTGTTGGTGAACGCGGTCATCGTGTACCGCGTGGCCTGCCCGGCAGGTGGGGCGGCGGCGGAGGCGGTGCCCTGAAGGGCGGGGACACCCAGCAGGACCAGCAGCAGCGGGCCCAGCAGGGCGAGCAGCGTTCTTACGGTTCTGTTCAACTCTTCCTCCGGGCCGGGCATCACGAGACGGTGAACATCTGGTGGTCGGCGCCGTCGAACGGGCGTTGCTCCAACTGGTCGCCCTGGGCGCCGCCCGCGGTGAGGTAGAGGCCGCTGTGGCGGTTGAGGAGCCGGATACGGCCGTTGCCCGCGTCTTCCGCCAGCCATTCGTCGTTGGTGTTCGCGTTGGCCTCGTACGAGTACTGGACGGCCTTCGCGCCCGCGTCGCGGGAGGCCCACCGGATGACGACGTCCTTGCCACTCGCCTGGTTGACGATCCGCGTGTATCCGTCGCCGAGAGGCATGAACGCGAAGCGCTGGTTGGTGCCGCCGGTGCTGGGCCAGCGGATGATCGCGGCGTCGTTCGCGAGGCTTGCGCTCTTCACGTCTAGCACGTGGCTGCCGCCGGCGACGGTCACCGTACGGTTCCCGGTCGGGATGACCGGCGCCTTGGTCAACTTGACCACATGGCCGCCATTGGCGACCGCCGGGACGCTCAGCATGTCACCGGCCTGGATGACCTTGCTGGTGCGGGTCAGACCGTTGGAGCCGTCGGTGGTGATCTCCGCGTGCCAGGTGCCGGAGCCGAGAAACGTGGTCGGGTAGCTGATGGTGGTGGCGCCGCCGCGCCTCAAAGCCCCGACGAACCACCGGTCGCCGTTGCGGCGCGCGATGACCCCCCCGGTGAGCGGGTCGCCCGAGACGTACTGCGTCTCGTCCCACACGGTCGGCAGCATGCGCAGCCACCGCTGTGCCTCGGGCCGGGCCTGGTAGTCCGAGATGCGGCTGCCGGGCAGCATGATGCCGCTGTCCAGGAGTACGCCGAGGGCGAGTTCGGCGGCGTCGCTGTTCGGGTTGCCCTGCTGGAAGCTCATCGGCGAGTAGTCGGCCGGGCCCAGTACGCCGCGAGTGAACGGGAGCGCGGCCACGTGCCCGATGTCCCGGCCGCCGGGGTATTCCTCGCCGCGGACGGCCTCATTGGTCAGCACGTGCGGCCAGGTGCGGTGGACGCCGACGGACAGGCGCGAGCCGTGAAGGTCGACCATCAGCCTGTACCGGGCGGTGTCGGCCAGGGCCGCGTCGTACCACTGCTGACGGGCCCGGGTCTCGGAACCCATGAAGTCCATCTTGACGCCGACGACACCCCACCCGGTGATCTTGGTGAACTCGGCGTCCCGCTCGGCGGCGGTGTCCAGGTCCTGCCAGTGGTACCAGAGCATGATCCGCACGCCGCGTTCCCGGGCGTAGGCCACGAGCTCGGGAATGATCGCCTGGTTGGCCTTCCACCCGTCGTCCACAAGAAGGTAGGGCCAGCCCTGCGAGGAGGTGTAGTCGGCCCACTGCTTGAGCTTGGTCAGGTCGCGCTGGGTGTCCCACATGCCGTCCAGCCACGGCCACGCGGCGACACCCGGCTTGATCCACGAGGTGTCGGAGACCTTCGACGCGGGCGCGACGTCGTCGACCAGCGTGGACTCCACGACCGTCGCCGTGCTGCCGATCACGGCGGTGCGCCACGCTGTGACGAACGCGCCGGATCGCACGATCTGCGCGTCGGCCAGCGCGACAGTGAACCGGCCGGTGCCCTGGGTGTGGGTGAACCGGCCACCCGAATAGCCACCGTCCACACCGGACTCGGCGAGCAGCACCCGCGCGCCGTTGGTCTGCTGGGCCAACATGCCCATGTCGTAGGAGCCCGTCGGGACGTCGGCGACCGTAGAGGTCACATAACCCCGCTCGTGATCGGGACTGAACACCTGCCGGGACAGCTGGGCGTCGGTCGGCAGCTCGAACGACGTCCCCTCGCTCAGCACGGTCGCACCCGACGGCAGTTCGTACCGCAGCGCCATACCGTCCGCGGACGTGCGGACGTGCACGGTCATCTGCGCGGAGCCCTTCGCGAACACCAGTCTCGTCTCGGTCGCGGACCGCGTCCGGACGCGGGACTTCCCCGCTGCGACCTCGTAGCTGTACGAGACGGGCGTATCCGTGCGGCTGACGAACTCCAGTCCGGTGGTGAAGTCGGCCTGGCTGGTCACCAGCCCGATCGGAGCGGGTATCAGGGCTTGGCGGCAGTTCCAGGTCGCGCCGAGCGACAGGGCGCCGTTCGCGTCCAGCGCCACGGTGGCGCGCACGCCGTCACAGCCGGTCTGTGCGACACCGGGCTGGACCGAGGTCCAGTTGCCCGGCGTGGCGGCGGATGCGGGCACCGCGGTGACCGAGCCTATGCCGGCGAGGACGGCGGCGGCCGTCCCGGCGACTCGCATCCCGCTTCGTTGGAGGAATCTCATGCGGCCTTCCGGGTGGTTGCAGGTGGCCCGCCGCGTATCGCTCGCGCCGGGAGTCGGAGGGTTCAGGCCCAGGGGCTGACCGCCGTGAAGGAACTGTCGGCGTGGAAGGTGGCGTTGTCCTGGTAGGGGTCGATGCGCAGCGCGTAGTTGTGGTGGCGGAGGTAGCGGCCGGGGTAGTTGTACGACTCCAGGCGGACGGAACCGGGGGCAGTGCCGGGGCGGGCGCAGTAGGTGGCGTCCTTGTTGAAGGTGTCGGTGCCGTTGCTGCTGTCGAAGCGGACCCGGAAGTCGGTGTGGCGCAGGTAGCGGCCGGACGCGTCACGGAACGAGTAGCACTTGGAGTCGGCCAGGCCGGGGACGACGGTGAAGGTGGCGTTCTGCTTGACCGCCGTGGCGCTGGAGGACGTCACCGGGTCGAGGTAGCTGCGGCTGTCCGAGCGCACGACGGCGTAGCGGCCGGGGAAGTTGACCGATCGGAGCGAGCGGGTGGTGTCGGTCGGTAGGGCGGTGCCGGCGGTGACCGGGTCGATGCCGCTCAGGGTGAGGACGACCTTCTTGATCAGGCCGTCGGAGGCGAACTCCAGCTTGTCGATGGTGGTTTCACGGTGGGTGCCGTCACCGCCTGGGATGGCGAAGCGGTGGTAGGCGATGTACCAGTCGTCGGTGTTCGGGACCTGGACGACGGAATGGTGGCCGGGGCCCTTGATGCCGAGCGAGAGCTCCTTCTCGAGGATCACGCCCCGCTTGGTCCAGGGGCCCCTCGGGGAGGGGCCGGTGGCGTAGGCGACGCGGTAGTTCTCGTCCCGGGTGTCGTTCTCCGACCACATGAAGTAGTAGGTGCCGTTGCGCTTGATGACGAACGTGCCCTCGTTGTAGCCGCTGGGGGTGATGTCGGTGACCTTCGAGGCGTCGAAGGAGACCATGTCGTCGTTCAGCGGCACGACGTACGCCCTGCCCTGGCCCCAGTAGAGGTACGACTGACCGTCGTCGTCGGTGAAGACCGCCGGGTCGATCATCTGGCCGGCGTACGCGCCGCGGGCGATCAGCGGCTTGCCCAGGGGGTCCTTGAACGGGCCGGTGGGCGAGTCGGAGACCGCGACGCCGATGTTCGTGTCGGCGGAGTAGTAGAAGAAGTACTTGCCGTTCTTCGCCTCGATCGTCGGGGCCCAGGCCCTGCTGTCGGCCCAGCTGATGTCCGGGCCGAGGTCGAGGATGACCCCGTGGTCGGTCCACTGGACGAGGTCTTTGGAGGAGTACGCCTTGAACCGTGTGCCGCTCCACCCCGGGAAGCCGTCCGTCGTCGGGTAGAGGTAGTAGGTGTCGCCGAACCTGATGATGTTCGGGTCGGCGGTGAGCCCTGGCAGGACCGGGCTCCTCATGATGGCCTGGGTGTTCTGCTCGGCGGACGGGTTCCCGGGGGTCGCCTGGGCGGGTACGGCCGGGCCGGCGAAGCCCCACAGCAGCGAGGCGACGGCCACGGTGGCCGGAGCGGCCGGCCGGAATCTCCGGCGGTCGGGAAGTCTCACGCTGTGCATGGGTCACATCCCTGAAGAAGACATGGCTGTGGCGAGGCGTGTTCGGGCGTCCGGGTCGCCATGAGGGCGCCGGAATGCCTGTCGGCGTCGGGTCAGCTCGTCACGCGGAAGGTGGCGTCGCTGCGTCCTGTCGCGGTGGTGATCGGGTCGAGGCGGAGTTGGTAGGCGTAGTGGCGGATGTAGCGGTCGGGGTGGCTGTACGACTGGAAGGACGACCAGCCCGAGTCGGCGAGGCCGGCGACCTGGCGGAAGGTGGCGTCCGCGGCGAACCGGGTGGTGCCGTCGTTGTAGGCGAGCTGGAAGTCGTAGTTGGCGTGCCGCAGGAAGTAGCCGGGGTAGTTCACCGACTCGAAGGAGACGGTGCCGGAGCCCGCCAGGCCGGGCCGCAGCCGGAACTGGGCGTCGGGGCCGGTGATGTTCTGGTCGATGCGCACGTCGAAGTCGGCGTGCCGCACGTACCGGTCCTGGAAGTTGAACGACTGCAGCCGCTTGGCCGGGGTGTTGGCCCAGCGGGCGAGCACGCGGCTCTCCTCGGCGGCCGTCAGGTTCAGGATCGAGCCGTGGCGCTTCTTGGTGCCGCCCATGTTGTAGCTTCCCGACGCCGGGAGCTTGTAGGCGCCGGGGCTGGAGGGGTCGGTCGTCGTGACCGGCATGTAACCGCGGTTCGAGGCGTACTGGTCGAGGTAGAGGGTCCACTCGTTGCGGTCGCGGAACTTCATCCACATCGGACCCTCGACCTGGGAACCGGTCAGGCCGATGCCGGAGAGGTTGCCGAGGTTCGTCCACGTCCCGAGGATCGAGTTGCTGCCTTCGAGGGTGATCTGGCCGTCGCCGGAGGCCCGTACGTAGCGGTAGGCGCCGACGCCGGCCGGCAGCTCGACGATCTGCGTGTCGATGATTTCCTGGGTGCCGGGGCGGTCGATGTAGATCTGCGGGGTGGTGATGGTGCGGAAGTCCTTGGTACGGGCGTAGAAGATGCGGTGCTTCGTCGCGCCGTCGAGGGGCACGTTCGTCGCCCAGTACAGGACGTAGTCGTTGGTCTCGGGGTTCCAGATCGCCTCCGGCGCCCACGCGTTGCGCCCGTCAGGGATCGCGCCGGCCACGTTCAGCAGCCACGGCTGCGACCAGGTGACCAGGTCCGTCGACTCCCACACCACAAGGTTGCGGCTGCCGTCGTTGATGGCCTGATTCCACGTCTGCCCGCAGCCGATGCACAGGTCGGTCGCGATGATCCAGTACTTGTCGCCGCCCGGGGAGCGGACCAGTGCGGGGTCGCGCACCCCGCGCGTGCCGACCGTGGAGCGCAGGGTCATCCCGCCGCTGTTGAGGTCGTTCCAGTGGAGGCCGTCCGTGCTGTGCGAGAAGTAGATCTGCTGACCGGTCGCCCCCTCACCGATGAAGTGCGCCATCAGGTAGCCCGGGTCAGCAGCGGCCGCCCGCACCGGTGTGGTCAGGGCTTGGCCGGTGAAGAGGAGGCACGCGGCGAGCAATATCGCCGACAGCCGGGCGCGAAGCGCGGACATGCACATCTCCTGTCGTTCTGCCGTGGTGACGGCGGGCCGGACGATGCGGTTGGCTGATCCGAGCGCGGGTGGTCGCTGCGCAGCAGGACGGTTGGCGGTTTCTCGGCGACAGCTGTTGCGCTCGGCGGCGTTCCCTCCCGGTGGTCGGCCGGGGCAGCCTCCGCAGCCAACTCGCTGTCCCGCCAGTCGAGTTGTGCGACATATCGAACAGTGTTCGTAAGATCGGGCAGACAATAGATGGGCGAAACAGGGTGCGTCAATACATCCGACCTGACCGAGCTCGGGCGCCGAAACCTCACGGTGGCCGCGCTCTGCAGTGGCACGACTCGGGCACCGCCGACCACAACTGGCACATCATCACCGACGGAAACGCGGTCCGCTTCCGCAATGCCCACAGCGGCAAGGTGCTCGGCATCCAGGACATGTCCACGGCAGACGGCGCGTTCGCAGGGACTAGACGAGTCATTCCGAATGGTTAGTGGTCGTAGGCGACCAGTGATCGGGTGATCGGCTGGCGGGTCTTGTGGTTGTGCCAGATTGCTGCGGCCATCGCGAGGATGCGCTGGGCGACGCGGACTGCGACGCCTTCGAAGGTCCGGCCGCCGTGCTGTTCCAGGTCGAGCTGGCCCTTGAGAGTGTCGTTGACCGACTCGATCAGCTGTCGCACTGATTTCAGGAGGCTCTCGCCCTTGCGTTTCTTCTCACGCTTGAACGAAGGCCGCAGCAACTCGGCGCCCCTCAAGGCCAGATCGGCCTCGAACTCCTTGGAGGCGAAGCCCTTGTCCGAGATCACCAGCAGCCCAGGCCGGTCCGTGACCGTCTCCGGTTCACGGTCGAGCATCGCGGTCAGTACCTCGCGCTCGTCCATCTTCGGGGTCGCCAGAGCCCACAGGATCGGCATCCCGGCCGGGGTGCACACCAGGAACAGGCGCAGGCCCCAGAAGAACCGGCTGTGGCTGGCGCAGTACCCGTATCCGGCCCAGCCGGCCATGTCCGACCGCTTCACCGTGGGACGCGAGCGACCGCATTCCACGGGCGTGGAGTCGACGATCCAGTGGTTGTCGAACCAGAAGTCCGTGTCGGCGGCCAGCAGCCGTATCGCCTTCTTGACCAGCGGCAACGCGGCCCTCAGCCGCTTGTTCCAGCCCGGCTGCTTGGGCACGTACGGGAACATCGCGCCCAGCCGGGAGTCCACGAACCGCAGCCACCGCGACTCCGAAGTGAAACCCAGCAGCGCCTGCGCGACGGCGAGGCAGACGAGCTCGGAGTCCGTCAGCCGCGGCGGTCGGCCCAGCCACCGGGTGCCTCCGATCCCGTCGTCGATCTTCACGTACAGTGCGGTCAGCAGGGCGTCTAGGTTGTTCGTCACACAACGATCTTGGACGCCCTGTCTGCGTTCCCGGACGCACCGTCAGCATTCGGAATAACTCGTCTAGTGTCTTGTGATCCTGTTCATGGAACCTGAGGCGTCTGTGATCGTTGAGTCTGGTATGGATCTCTCCTCTGAACAGATTGCTGAGCTGCGGGAGTTGGCGGGTTCGCGGCATGTGCCGGCTGTCGTGGCGCTTCGCGCGCGGGTCGTGTTGTGGTCGGCCGAAGGGCGGCGGCGAAAGGACATCGCCGAGCTCGCCGGTGTGGCACCGCTGACGGTGGACCGGTGCAAGTCCCGCTATGCCGAGCGTGGTGTTGCCGGGCTGGAGGACAAACGCCGGGGCGGGCCGCGAACTCAGGTGCCGCCTCGGGTGCGGGCGCGGGTGATCGCCTTGACGAGGATGTCCCCGCCGGCGGATTCCGGGCTCTCGCACTGGTCGACGCGATCGCTGGCCGACCACTTGAAGCGGCGCGAGGGCATCTCGGTGTCCTGGCATTACGTTGCCCGCATCTGGCGTGAGGAGAATCTGAAACCGCACCGCTCGGGCACCTTCAAGATCTCGAAAGACCCGGCGTTCGCGGAGAAGGTCGCCGACATCGTCGGCCTGTACCTGGCCCCGCCCGGTGGCGCCGTAGTGCTGTCGGTCGACGAGAAGACGCAGGTGCAGGCGCTGGACCGGACCCAGCCGGTGCTGCCGGTGGCCTTCGCGGCCACCGAGCAGCGCACCCATGACTACGTCCGGCACGGCACCACGAACCTGTTCGCCGCGCTGAACGTCGCGACCGGAGAAGTGCTGGGCGAGTGCAAGCCGAGCCGGAACGGCGCGAACTTCCTGGCGTTTTTGAAGAAGGCCGTCAAGCCGCACGCGGGGAAGGAGATCCATGTCGTCCTGGACAACCTCTCCACGCACACCACCCCGGGCGTGAAGGCGTGGCTGGCGAAAAACCCGCACGTCCACTTCCATTTCACTCCCGTCGGGTCCTCGTGGCTGAACCAGATCGAGATCTGGTTCGGGATCATCACCCGGCAGTCCATCCGCCGTGGCACGTTCTCCAGCGTCAACGTCCTGGTCAAACAGATCCGCGACTACATCAACTCCTGGAACGAGAACGCGAAACCCTTCACCTGGACCGCCACCGCCGACGAGATCCTCGCCAAGGTCCGCCTCGTCCAGACCAGCGTGAAGAAACTCGTCAACAACAACTCGAAGTAACACAATCAGGATCACGAGACACTAGTACTGCAACGACACTCCGTGACGTTGTGGGTGCCGCGTCGTTGATTGTTGCGTGGGGGAAGAGATAACTGACGGCTGGACAGGTGCGTTTGACGACTTCGTGGCTAGGTTCGCAGGCCGGTTCGGCCGGGTGGAGCCACGGCGACGGATGGTGTCCTACCTGCGAGGACTGCTCAGTGAGACAGAGCGGAAGAACAGCTGGACCCTGGCGGAGGCCGCCGGGGACGGCGGTCCTCAAGGCATGCAGCGGCTGTTGAACCACTACCTGTGGGACGCGGACGCCGTGCGTGATGACGTCCGTGACGCAGTGGTGGAGCGCCTCGGAGACCCTGAGTGGGGGATCCTCATTCTCGATGAGACGGGATTTCTCAAAAAGGGCGTCAGATCGGCGGGCGTGGCCCGGCAGTATTCAGGAACGGCCGGACGGATCGAGAATTCCCAGGTGGGTGTCTTCCTGGCGTATGGATCAGGTATGGGCCGGGCGCTGATCGACCGCGAGTTGTATCTCCCGAAGGAATGGACATCGAACCGTGAGCGCTGCCGGGCGGCCGGTATCGGTGATGATGTGGAGTTCACCACGAAACCCGACCTGGGCTTGCGCATGCTGAAGCGTGCCGTGGAGTCCGGCATCCCGTTCGGGTGGGTCACCGCCGATGAAGTCTATGGGCAGACAAGCCGGATTCGTATCTGGCTGGAAGAACATGACATCCCTCATGTACTTGCGGTCCCGAAATCGCAGATGGTCATGACCATGGAGTTTTTCGGCCAGGCCCGGGCGCACAAGCTGATCGGCGAGCTCCCCAACGATGCGTGGACGCGCATGAGCTGCGGCGACGGCGCTCACGGTCCACGCGAATACGACTGGGCCGCAGCGGCGATCCGGCCCTGGCGGCGCCAGGGCTGGGACCACTGGCTGATGGCACGGCGCAGCGTCACCGACCCTACGGACATCGCCTACTACATCTGCTTCTGCCCGGCCGGAACTCCGCTGGAGAAACTGGTGCAGGTCGCGGGATCACGGTGGATGGTCGAGGAATGTTTTCAGACCGCGAAGAACGAAACCGGACTCGACCACTATCAGGTCCGCGGCTACACCGCATGGTACCGGCACATAACACTCTCCATGGCCGCCCTCGCCTTCCTCGCCATCCTGCGAGTCGAGGCAAAAAAGGGGATCCGGAAACTGGTACCGCTCAATCCCTCATACCCGTGACCATGAACGAGGCCCGGCGGCTCTTCAACCGCATCTCCTCTCCTATCCGCCACTGCATCCAGCACGTAATCGCCTGGTCATTATGGCGAAGAAGGAGCCAGGCCCGAGCTCGCATCAGCCACTTCAAACGACGAGGACATCACGGAGTGTCGTTGCAGTACTAGCCTCGGGCTTTCACCAAGCGGGCCGTCCGAGGGTTGATCAAATAGGCGAGGAGTGCCTCTGAGCTGGGACGATAGGGCTTGTCGAAGGTCCTGTTCGTCGCCAAGAGAGAAGCACTCCCCGGGTGAAGAAGCGTAGCGGGTCGTACCCGCCTGTCCGAGTCGAGGGCAACGGCCGTGCGGTGGTCTCGCAGGCCGGTGCCGTGCTGTTGGTGGAGACGGTCCGCAAGATCGGCCTGGATCAGGCGATATCTCAGGCGCTGGCGCCGTGGTGCAAGCCACGGGCGGTGCACGACCCAGGCAAGATCCTGCTGGACCTTGCGCTCGCGACCGCCCTGGGCGGGGACTGCCTGGCCGATATCGCGATGCTGAGGGCCGGACCGGCCCTCTTCGGGCCGGTGGCCTCCGACCCGACCGTCTCCCGCCTCGTCGACACGCTCGCCGCAGCGGGCTCTCGGGCACTGGCCGCCATCCGCACCGCACGGGCCGAAGTCCGCGACCGCATCTGGAAGTTGGCCGGGCCCGATGCTCCGCACGCCGACGGGCAGGTGATCGTGGACATCGACGGCGTGCTGGTGCTGGCCCACTCCGACAAGGAAGACGCCACACGGACCTGGAAGAAGACCTATGGGCATCATCCGCTCCTGGCCTTCGTCGACCACGCAGGCGGCGGCACTGGAGAGCCAGTCGCGGGACTGCTGAGGCCGGGCAGGGCGGGCAGCAACACCGCCGCCGACCACATCGAGACCACCCGCCTGGCGCTGGCCCAGCTGCCGAGGAAGTTCCGGCGCGGTCGGCGCACCCTGATCCGCACCGACTCCGCCGGCGGTACCCACAAGTTCCTCGACTGGCTCACCGCGCGCGGCCGGTGGCTGTCCTACTCGGTCGGCATGACCATCACCGAACAGATCCATCAGACGGTGCTGAAGATCCCCGCCTCGGCGTGGACGCCGGCCGTCGAACCCGGCGGCCAGATCCGTGACGGGGCCTGGGTCGCCGAACTCGCCGGAGACGTCCTGGACGGCTGGCCCAAGGGCATGCGGCTGATCGTCCGCAAGGAACGCCCGCATCCCGGCGCCCAGTTGCGTTTCACCGATGCCGACGGCCATCGCCTGACGGCGTTCGCCACCAACACCCCCGGCGCCGCGATCGCGGCGCTGGAACTACGGCACCGCCAGCGGGCCCGCGCCGAGGACCGCATCCGCACCGCCCGCGCCACCGGCCTGCGCAACCTGCCTCTCCACGACGCCGCGCAGAACCAGATCTGGCTGGAGATCGTCCAGATCGCCCTCGACCTGCTGGCCTGGATGCCGATGCTGGCCCTGACCGGCCCCGCTCGGCTGTGGGAACCCAAGCGCCTGAGGCTGCGGCTGTTCTCCGCCGCCGCCCAACTCGTCACCACCGGCCGGCGCCGCATCCTCCGCCTCGCGAAACACTGGCCCTGGACCGACGTGACCACCGAAGTCCTGAAACGGCTCGCGGCCCTGCCGAACCCTGGCTGACCAGCAGCTTCCCATCCCTACGAGCAGCACCACCCCGACCGGAGCCGTGGAACCCGGCGCCCACCCGACGCGACAGCCGGGCCACAGGCCTGCCCGTGATCAGCCCGGACGACCGAAACGGCCCGCCAGAGAATCCGACGGACCGTCACGAAAGATCGAGGCTAGGGGGTGTGTGACGCCGTCGTCGTCCCGAAGGGGAAGTGTTCGCTCGAGCGCAGGTGTTCCCTCAGCCACTGCTCGGTGTTGCTCACGTGCAGCAGTGCGGCGGCCTGGCTGAGGGCGGCATCCCGGGTGGACAGGGCGTCGAAGATCGCCTCGTGCTCGGCGAGGGTGCGGCCCGCGGCCTTGTCGTCGACCAGACCGCGCCAGATGCGGGCGCGCAGGGTGCGGCCGGAGATCCCTTCCAGGAGGGTGAGGAGGGTCTCGTTGCCCGTGGCCGAGACGACGGCGCGGTGGAAGGCGGCGTCGTGGGCGTTGAGCCGTTCGACGTCGTCGCGGGCCTCGCGCATGGCGTCCAGGTGCCGCTTCACCTCGGCCAGTTGCTCGTCGGAGATCCGGGTGGCGGCAAGTGCCGTGGCCATCGGTTCGAGGAGCCGCCGTACCTCCATGAGATCCTGAAGGGCGACCGAGTCGCCCTGCAGCAGCTCCACCGCGCCGCCGAGACCCTCCAGGAGCAGGCTGGGCTGCAGGCTGGTCACATAGGTGCCGTCGCCGCGCCTGACGTCCAGAACCCGGGCGACGGCCAGTGCCTTGACCGCTTCCCGGGCGAGGTTGCGGGACAGTCCCAGCTGGGCGGCCAGGTCGGGCTCCGGCGGTAGCTTCGAGCCCGGAGGCAGCGCACCGGTCCGGATCAGCTCACGGATCTGCTCGATGGCCTTGTCCGTCAAAGACACCGCGCATCCCTCCCCCCACCGTGCCCCGCGAGCACGTCCGACCTGATCAGCCCCTGCGCGCGCAGATCGTCCCAGAGGCCGTCGGGGACGCGCTGATCATGGAGTTCCACGTTTCGTCCGACCTGTTCCGCAGTCCGCATGCCGAGAGTGACGTTGATGATACTGGGATGCGTGTACGGGAAGGCGATCGCGGCGGCGGGCAGGGTGGTCCCGTGCGCCTCGCAGACCTCGGCGATCGCCCGGGCACGGGCGACCATGGCCGGCGGGGCGTCCTGGTAGTCGTACTTCATGCCCTCGGCGGGCCGGTCGAGGGAGAGCAGTCCCGAGTTGAACACCCCCACCGCCACCACGCTCTTGCCGAGTTCCCGCGCGGCGGGCAGGACGTCGTCCAGCGCCGACTGGTCCAGGAGCGTGTAGCGACCGGCCAGCATCACCACGTCGGCGGCCGTCTCGCGCAGGAAGCGGGCGAGCATCGCCGACTGGTTCATGCCGGCGCCGATCACGCCGATCACCCCCTGGTCGCGCAACTCCGCGAGGGTGGGCATGGCTTCCTCGGCCGCCTGCCGCCAGTGGTCGTCCGGATCGTGCAGGTAGACGATGTCGAGGCGGTCCAGGCCGGTGCGTTCCAGCGTGTCCTCGAGGGAGCGGAGCACGCCGTCCCGGCTGAAGTCCCACTGCCGGCGCAGGTCGTCCCGTACGACGAAGCCCCAACTGTCGACGCCGCGTGGCTCCTCGTTGGGCACCAGCAGCCTGCCCACCTTGGAGGAGATGACGTACTCGTCACGCGGGCGGCCTCGCAGGGCGGCGCCCAGGCGGCGTTCGGAGAGGCCGAGGCCGTAGTGCGGTGCGGTGTCGAAGTACCGTATGCCGGCCTCCCAGGCCGCATCCACGGCGGCCGTCGCGTCCTCGACCGGGGTGACGCGGTACAGGTTGCCGATCACGGACGCCCCGAAGCCGAGCTCGGTGAGGGAGACGGACGTGTTCTGGATCTTCCGCTGGTGCAAGACGTACTCCTGGGATACGAGTGAGGGGGCGCCGATCAGCGTCTGACGTGGGCCGACCCGCCCGCGATGAGCGCCTCGACCTCGGCGAGCGAGGCCATGGAGACGTCTCCGGGCGTGGTCATGGTGAGCGCGCCGTGGGCGGTGCCGTAGGCCAGGGCGCGCTCCAGGCCGGTGCCGCCGAGCAGTCCGTGGATCAGGCCGGCGGCGAAGGCGTCGCCGGAGCCGATGCGGTCCAGTACGTGCAGGCCGGGCATCCGGGGGCCGGTGACGAAGCCGGTCTCGGCGGACCAGGCGGCCGAGGACCAGTCGTTGACGCCGGCCGAGGGGACCTCGCGCAGGGTCGTCGCCAATACCTTCGCGTCGGGCAGGAGGACGGCGACGGAGGCGAGTGCGTCGGGCACCTCGTCGGCACCGGCCCGCACGCCGCCCGGGTACGCCCCGGCCAGGCCCAGGGCGCCCACCACGACGTCGGCCTGCCGGGCGAGGCGCAGGTCGACCTCGCGGGCCGCTACTGCGCCGCCCCGGCCGGCCCACAGGCTGGGGCGGTAGTTGGGGTCGTAGGAGACGGTGACGCCGTGGCGGCGGGCCGCGGTCATGGCCTCGTCCGCGACGTCCACGGTGGTGTCGGACAGGCCCG
This sequence comes from Streptomyces flavusporus, assembly GCF_046267975.1. Taxonomy (NCBI): domain Bacteria; kingdom Bacillati; phylum Actinomycetota; class Actinomycetes; order Kitasatosporales; family Streptomycetaceae; genus Streptomyces; species Streptomyces flavusporus. The sequence continues at coordinate 1,684,330 of NZ_CP176503.1, forward strand.
CGAAGATGCCGCCGGTGTGGAACCAGCGGACCCCGGCCGAGAACACGCTGTCCCAGTCGACGTCCCCTTTGCGCAGCTGGGAGATGGCGGTGTGCGCGCGGTCGCTGACGCCCAGGGCGCCGCGGATGCCGTAGCCGCGTTCGACGAAGTTGAGGCCGTTGCGGGCGGTGCGGCCGATGCCGTCGTCGGGTACCCAGCGGATCAGCGAGGTGTCGACGCCGCCCTGGAGGATCAGGTCCTCGACGAGCCGGCCCACCGCGTTGTCGGCGAGCGCGGTCACGATGGCTGTGCGCAGGCCGAAGCAGCGCCGGAGTCCGCGTACGACGTTGTACTCGCCGCCGCCCTCCCAGACCTGGAAGGAGCGGGCGGTGCGGATCCGTCCCTCGCCCGGGTCGAGGCGCAGCATCACCTCGCCGAGGGCCACCACGTCGATCACGTCGTGCTCCTCTCCACCGCCTCGGCGGTCAGCCGGCGGATCTCCTCGTAGGCGCCCCGCCGAAGGTGGTCGGTGGTGGCCATCCAGCTGCCGCCGACGGCGAGGACCGCCGGGTGGGCGAGGTAGGCGGCCAGGCGGGAGGCGTCGATCCCGCCGGTCGGCACGAAGCGCGTCCGGGGGAAGGGTGCCGCGAGCGCTCGCAGCGTCGGCAGGCCGCCGAGCGGCTCGGCGGGGAAGAGCTTGACGGTGTCGAGGCCCGCCTTCAGGGCGCGCATCAGCTCGGTGGCGGTGGCGATGCCGGGCACCACGGGCACCCCCACCTCGCGGCACTTCGCGACGACCTCCTCGTCGAAGCCGGGCGAGACCACGAAGCGGGCCCCGGCCGCCACGGCCCGCTCCGCCTGCTCGGGTGTGAGGACCGTGCCGGCGCCGACGGTCAGGCCACCGTGGGCTGCCATCGTCTTCAGGACCTGTTCGGCGTCCGGCGTACGGAAGGTGACCTCGGCACACCGTGCCCCACCCGCGTTGAGCGCCTCGGCCAGCGGCGCGGCCGTGGCGGGGTCGGGCACGGTCAGCACCGGCAGGATCCGCGCGCCGGCCAGCACGTCGGCGAGCGCTGTACTCATCGCCCGAGCCATCCGCCGTCGACGGGCAGGACGACCCCGTGCACGTAGGCGGCGGCGTCCGAGGCGAGGAACACCGTGGCGCCCGCCAGGTCGTCGGCGTCGCCCCAGCGTCCGGCCGGGATGCGCTCCAGGATCGCCTTGCTGCGCACCGGGTCGTCCCGCAGTGCCTGGGTGTTGTCGGTGGCGATGTAGCCGGGGGCGATGGCGTTGACGTTCACACCGTGTGGCGCCCACTCGTTGGCCAGCGCCTTGGTCAGACCGGCGATGCCGTGCTTGGCGGCGGTGTAGCCGGGGACGGTGATGCCGCCCTGGAAGCTGAGCAGCGACGCCGTGAAGATGACCTTCCCCCGGCCGCGGGCCACCATCGACGCGCCGACCGCGCGGGTCAGCGCGAACTGCGCGCTGAGGTTGACCTGGAGCACCAACTCCCAGTCCGTGTCCGCGTGTTCGGCGGCCGGGGTACGACGGATCGTGCCCGCGTTGTTGACCAGGATGTCCACCGGCCGCTCCCGCCCGGCGAGGTCCGCGCCGAGTGCCCGTACGGCCTCGGGGTCGGCGAAGTCGGTACGGATCGCCTCGAACGTACGGCCCGCGGCGAGGACGTCCTTCTCCACCGCGCTGCCGGACTCCTCCAGCGAGGCGCTGACGCCGATGACGTCCGCGCCCGCCTCGGCGAGCGCGCGGGCCATGGCCCGGCCGATGCCGCGCCGGGCTCCCGTGACCACGGCGAGCTTTCCGGTGAGGTCGAAGGCGGTCATACGGTGGCTCCCTGGGCGTCGTCCGTGCAGTCCACGAGGATCTTCATCACGTCACCGCCGCCCTCCAGGGCCTCGAAGGCGGCGGGCGCCTGCGTGAGCGGCACGACCTTGCTGATCAGCCGCTCGGCCGGGATGGTGCCGTCGGCGACCAGGGTCACCGCCTTCTCGAAGTCGCCGCGGTCGTACAACCGGGCGCCGATGAGGGTGAGTTCGCGCCAGAAGAAGCGGTGCAGGTCGACCTCGCGGGGGCGGGGGTGGATGGCGACGAGGCACAGACGGCCGCGCACACCGAGGACTTCCACCGCCGTGTCCACGCCGCCCGCCGCGCCGGACACCTCGAAGGCGACGTCCGCGCCCGCGTCCCCGGTCCACTGCCGCACCAGCTCCGGCACGTCGTCGTCGGTCGGGTTCCAGGCTGTCAGCCCCAACTCCTCGGCCAGCAGCCGACGATGGGCGCTCAGCTCCACCACCCGGACCTCGGCGCCCGCGGCCCGCGCGACCAGCGCGATGAGGATACCGACGGGGCCGCCGCCGACCACGACCACCTTCTCCCCCTCGGTGACCTCGGCCCGGCCCACGTCGTGCACGGCGACCGCCGTCGGCTCGACGAGCGCGGCCCGGTCCAGGGGAAGGGAGTCGGGCAGCCGGACGAGCGTCGAGGCGGGCACGGTCCACCGCTGCTGCATCGCGCCCGGGGAGTCGATGCCGATGAAGTCGAGGTGCTGGCAGATGTGTTGGTGGCCGGTGAGACAGGCGGGGCAGGTGTCGTCCCAGCGCAGCGGCATCACGGTGACCGCGTCGCCGGGCTGCCAGCCCTCCACGTCGGGGCCGACGCGTACGACGCGGCCGGACATCTCGTGTCCCAGGACGGCGGGCGCCTGGACTCGGGCGTCCATGTCGCCGTGGAAGATGTGCAGATCGGTACCGCAGATGCCGACATAGGCGGGGGCCAGCTCCACCTCGCCGGGACCGGGCGGCGCGCTGAGTGCCGGAGCCGTGTCCAAAGTGTGGGCGGCCGTGTAACGGACGGCGAGCGTCATCGTGTCGTCAGGGTCCCTTCAGCGCGGACGCCGATGGTCAGCAGCAGGTTGGCGTAGGTACGGGTGTCGGCGGTGACGATCGCCAGCGCCAGGTCGGGCGAGCGGGCGGCGTCGTAGAACTCGAAGCGGCCGAGCGTGGAGACCGGGACGGGCGCCAGCATCGAGCGGTACTCGGCGATGGCGGGCGGCTCCGGTTCGCCCTCGGGCGGCACCATCACATGGGCCGACTCGACGGGCAGGGCCCGCAGCAGGACGTCGAGCACGGTGGTGACGTCCAGCAGGCCGGGGGCCAGGTTGAGGTGGACGGTCCGTGCGCGCTCGCCGGTGGCGGTGCTCGCCGGGTAGTGGCCGTCGGCGAGCAGCACGCGGGCGCCGTGGCCGGCTCCGGCCAGCGATTCGAGGATGCCGGGATGCAGTAGTTCGGTCAGGAGCACGGAAGTGTCCCCTCCTTCTCGTCGGACAGCCGGTAGAAGTCGGTCGCCGTACCGGACAGCACCGCCTGCGTTTCGCTCTCCGAACAGTCGCCCAGCAGCTCTTCGACGGTGGCGGCCCAGCGGTTCCAGCCACCGGCGAGGACGCAGACCGGCCAGTCGGAGCCGAACATCAGCCGGTCGGGACCGAAGGCGGAGAGCAGGACGTCCCACACCGGGCGGATGTCGTCGACGGTCCACCTCTCGTGGTCGGCCTCGGTGACGAGACCCGACACCTTGCAGCGGACCTGGGGATGCCGGGCCAGTGTCCGCAAGTGCCGATCCCAGTCCGTCAGTTCGCGCCGCGCGATGGGGGGCTTGCCCGCGTGGTCCAGGACGAGCGGCAGCTCGGGAAGGCGTTCCGCGAGGGCGATCGCCTGCGGAAGCTGGTGGCTGCGGACCAGCACGTCGTAACCGAGCCCGCGCTCCCCGACCACTCGTAAACCGCGTTCGACGTCGGGTCGTTGGAGCCAGCGCGGGTCCGACTCGCCTTGTACGACGTGCCGTACGGCCCGCAGGTATCTGCCCTCGGGCCCGGTCCGCAGGTCGTCGAGTACGTCCCCGATCGCGGGGGACGTCAGATCCGCCCAGCCGACGACGGCACCGATCAGCGGGTCGCTGTCGGCCAGGGCGAGGAGGTCGCGGGTCTCGGGCACGGAGGCGATGCACTGGAAGACCACCGTGCTCGTCAGTCGCCGTCCGGCGATCGTCCTGGTCGCGGCCGATCGCAGAGCGTGCGAGCTGAAGCTGCGGCGGATCGGCTCGTGGCCCGGTTCGTCCAGCCAGGGCTGCGGACGGACGTTGAGGTCCCACACGTGGTGGTGGGCGTCGACGAGGGCCTGGGCGTCAGACACGAGCGGTCCACACGGGGCCGTCGGGGTAGGCGTACTCCTTGAGGGACTCGGGGTGCATCTGCGCGCTCAACCCGGGCAGGGTCGGCGCGAGGTAGTGGCCGTCGACGATGCGCACCGGGTCGACGAAGTGCTCGTGCAGGTGGTCGACGTACTCGATGACGCGGTCCTCGGTGGTGCCGGAGACGGCGACGTAGTCGAACATCGACAGGTGCTGGACCATCTCGCACAGGCCGACACCGCCCGCGTGCGGGCAGACCGGCACCCCGAACTTCGCGGCGAGCAGCAGGATCGCGATGTTCTCGCCCACGCCGCCGACCCGCGCGGAGTCGATCTGCACGATGTCGACCGCGCCGGCCTGGAGGAGCTGCTTGAAGACGACCCGGTTGGCGATGTGCTCGCCGGTGGCGACCTTGATGGGGCTGACGGCCTGGCGGACGGCGGCGTGGCCGAGGATGTCGTCGGGTGAGGTGGGCTCCTCGATCCAGTACGGCTGGTAGGGGGCCAGGGCGCGCATCCAGTCGATCGCGGGCTGGACGTCCCATCTCTGGTTGGCGTCCACCGCGATGCGGATGCCGTCGCCGACCGTCTCACGGGCCGTGCGCATGCGCCGTACGTCGTCCTCCAGGTCCGCGCCGACCTTCAGCTTGATCTGGGTGAAGCCGTCGGCGACGGCTTCGCGGGCGAGGCGGGCCAGCTTCTCGTCGGAGTAGCCGAGCCAGCCGGGGGTGGTGGTGTAGGCGGGGTAGCCCTTGTCGAGCAGGTGGCCGATGCGCTGTTCGCGGCCGGGTTCGGCGCGGCGCAGGATCTCCAGGGCTTCCTCAGGGGTGAGGGCGTCGGACAGCCAGCGGAAGTCGACCTGTGCGACCAGGTCCTCCGGGGACATCTCGCCGAGGAAGCGCCATACGGGCTTTCCGGCTCGCTTGGCCGCCAGGTCCCAGGCGGCGTTGACGACCGCGCCGGTGGCCATGTGGATGGCGCCCTTCTCCGGTCCCAGCCAGCGCAGTTGGGGGTCGTGGACGAGGGAGCGGGAGAACGCGCCGAGGTCGGCGCAGACTTCTTCGACCGAGAGGCCCACCACGTGCGGGGCGAGGGCGGCGATGGCGGCGGCCTGGACGTCGTTGCCGCGGCCGGTGGTGAAGGCCAGGGCGTGGCCCTCGAGTCCGTCGCCGGCGTCGGTGCGCAGGATGACGTAGGCGGCGGAGTAGTCGGGTTCGGGGTTCATCGCGTCCGACCCGTCCAGGTGCTCGGACGTCGGGAAACGCACGTCCAGCACGTCGAGGGCGGTGATGCGGGCAGCGGCCGGGGAGGCGGACAGGGCGGATGGCATGGCGGCAACTCCTGTGAGACGCAGGGGAGATACGGCCCCTCGCGGCGGGATAAGAGACGGCGGGGGTGTCGGACGGCCGCCGGGTTCACTCCTGGACCTTGCCGCCTGTGATGCGTGAGATGGTCAGCGCGACCAGGATGATCAGGCCGTTGAGGGCGCCGATCCACTGGGCGGGGACACCGCCGAGCGTGAGCACGTTCTGGATCAGGAACAGCAGCAGGATGCCGCTGAAGGCCCCGAACATGGTGCCTTTGCCGCCGTTGAGGCTGATCCCGCCGATGACGGCGGCGGCGAAGACGGTGAAGATGTAGCCGTTGCCCTGTGCCGAGGCGACGGAGGCCAGGCGTCCGGAGAGCATCAGTCCGGCGAGGGCGGCGAGCACGCTGCCGGTGACGATGACGATCCACAGCACCCGGTCGGTGCGGATCCCGGCGGCCTTCGCGGCGTCGACGTTGCCGCCGATGGCGTACAGCGAGCGGCCGAAGCTGGTCCACCCGAGGACGACGATGGCGACGGCGAACAGCACCAGGCAGATCCAGATGGACGCGGGCATCCCGAACCATTCGGCGGTGCCGAGGTAGAGCATCGACTCGGGCAGCTGGAAGAAGGTCTGGCCGCCGGAGATGCCGGTGAGGACACCGCGCAGCACGATCAGCATGCCGAGGGTGACGATGAAGCCGTTGAGGCCGAAGCGGATGATCAGCAGGGCGTTGATCACTCCGACAAGCGCGCCCACGGCGAGGGTTACGGGGATGGCCCAGACGCCGGAGAGCAGTCCGAGTCCGTGGCCCGCGCCGGTCGGCACCACCAGCCAGGCGGCGACGCCGGGCGCGAGGCCCATGGTGGACTCCAGGGACAGGTCCATCTTCTTGACGATCAGGACCATCGTCTGGGCGAGGACCAGCAGGGCGATCTCGGACATCGTCTGCAGGACGTTGATGAGGTTGTCGGCCTGAAGGAAGACCGGGTTGACGATCTGTCCGACGATGGCGATGACCACGATCGCCGGGACGAGCGCCAGGTCGCGCAGGCGGGCCAGGGGGATGCGGCCGCCGAGCAGCGCGGTCCGCTTCGGCTGTCGAGGCTCCGGGGCCTTGGCCGCGGCGGTGTCCGCGAGGACTGTTTCAGGCATCACTTCAGGCATGCAGGTCCACTCCTTCCATCGCGGCCACAAGGTCGTGGTCGTGCCAGCCACGGGCGAACTCCGAGGCCACACGGCCCTGGAACATCACCAGGACCCGGTCGCACATGCGCAGGTCGTCGAGTTCGTCGGAGGCGATGAGCACTCCGGTGCCGGTTTCCGCGGTCGCCTCGACCCTGCCGAGGAGGAACTCCTTGGAGCGCACGTCCACGCCCGCGGTGGGGTTGATCAGGACCAGCAGCCGGGGGTCGTCGGCGAGGGCGCGGGCCATGACGACCTTCTGCTGGTTGCCGCCGGAGAGGGTGGAGACGGGCAGTTCGGGGCCCGGGGTCTTGATCGCGAGGTTCTCGATCATGCCCTCGGCGAGCCGGTCCCGGCGGCCGCGGCTGAGGAACCCGCCCCGGCCGAGCCTGCGGGGAACGGACAGGGTGACGTTGTCCGCGATCGACATGTCGGGAACGAAGCCCTGGTGGTGCCGGTCCTGCGGGACGCACCCGGCGCCCGCGGCGAGCGCGGCGGGCACGCTGCCGGGCCGGGGCCGGTTCCCGGCGATCTCCACTTCACCGCTGTCCGCCGCCCGCAGTCCTACGACGGTCTCGGCGACCTCTGTGCGCCCGCTGCCGGCGGCCCCCGCGAGGCCGACGATCTCGCCGGCCCCGACCTGGAAGCTGACGGCGTCGTACCCGTCGCCCCGCAGCGCGTGGACGTTCAGTGCGGCCGTGGCTCCAGGGTCGAGGGTGCTCGTACGTTCCTCGCGCCGGTCGGCCGCCGCCTCGCCGGTCATGGCGGCGACGAGGTCGGCGCGGGGCAGCTCCGCGACCGGAGCGGTGACGATGTGCCGGGCGTCGCGGAACACCGTCACCATGTCGCAGATCTCGTAGATCTCCTGGAGATGGTGGCTGATGAACAGGAAGGTGACGCCCTGGCGTTGCAGGTCGCGGATGCGGTCGAAGAGGCGGTGGATGGCCGCCCCGGCGAGCTGGGCGGTCGGCTCGTCGAGGATGATGAACCGCGCCCCGAAGGACAGCGCGCGGGCGATCTCGAGGAACTGCCGCTGCTCGACGCTCAGGTCGCCGGCCGGGGTCTGCGGGTCGACGTCCACCGACCAGGTCGAGAGCAGCTCTTGTGCCCGGCGACGGGTGGCCTGCCAGCTGATGAGCCGGCCTCGTCCGTGGTCGTGCCGGTTGAGGAAGAGGTTCTCGGCGACGGTCAGCGTGGGGATGATCGTCGACTTCTGGTAGACGCAGGCCACGCGCCGACGCCAGGCGTCGCGGTCGCTGAGCCGGGGGGCCGGCTCGCCGCCGAAGGTCACCGTTCCCTCGTCGGGGGCCTGCAGGCCGGTGAGGACCGACACCAGGGTCGACTTGCCGGCTCCGTTGCGGCCGACGAGCGCGTGGGTCTCGCCGGTCCTGATCGTGATCCGGGCATCGTTCAGGGCCACCGTCGGACCGAATCGTTTGACTATGCCCGCCGCCTCGACGACGGGCGGGTCCGAGGGGACCCGTCCGTCGTCCGCCGGGGCGGGCGCGGGGGTGACTGCTCGCTCCCCGTCGCTCATCTCAACCGCCTTGTGTCCGTGAGCTGTTGGATTCCGGGTGAGGGGTCAGCCGAGGTTGTTGCCCCACAGCGCCTTGTCGTCGCTCTTGACGCTGGGCACGCCGCCGTAGGTGCCGCCGTCGGCGGTGACGAGCGGGGCGGAGAGCTGGTCCTCGAGCAGGCCGTCGCGGACCTGGATGATGGTGCTGTCGTGGTCGGTCTTGCCGGGCTTGAACGTCTTTCCGTCGATCGCGGCCTTGAGGTAGTACAGGGCGTACTTGGCGTAGAGGTCGGCCGGCTGGGAGACGGTGGCGTCGATCTTGCCCTCGGCGATGGACTTGAGCTCCTCGGGGATGCCGTCGTTGGACACGACGAACACGTGCTTCTTGTCCTCCGGCCCCACCAACAGGCCCTTCTGCTTGAGCACTTGGAGGGTCCCGGACAGGGCGAAGCTTGACTGCATGTAGACGCCCTTGATGTCCGGGTGCTGGGTCAGCCGCGTCTGGAGCTTCTGTGCGGCAACCGCGCCGTCCCAGTTGGTGGCCTCACCGAACACCGTGATGTCCGGGTAGTTCTTCTTCATGCAGTCGTTGAACGCCTCGGTGCGGTCACGGCCGTTGATGGAGTCCAGGCCACCCTGCAGCATCACCACCTTGCCCTTGCCTCCGAGCTTGGTGCCGAGGTACTGGCAGGCCTTCTCGCCATAGGCGCGGTTGTCGGCGCGTACGACCATGAACACCTTGCCCGTGTCTGGGCGGGTGTCGACGGTGACGACGGGGATCTTCTTCGCCTCCATCTGCGCGAGCGTCGGGGCGATGGCGGCGGTGTCCTGAGGGGCCATCGCGAGGCCCTTGACGCCCTGGCTGATGAAGGTCTGCGCGTTGGCGGTGAGCTTGGCGACGTCGTTCTGCGAGTTGGTGGTCTTCAGATCCAGGCCCAGCTCCTTGGCGTACTGGGGCGTGTACTTGATGTAGGAGTTCCAGAAGTCGGTGTCGGAGCGCGGGTAGTCGATGCCGACCAACGGCGCGTCACTCGACGACGCAGCGGTGGTGGAGCTGCCGCACGCACTGAGCAACGCCAGTGCGGACAGGGCGGAGACGGCTGAACAGAGGGCGGTTCTGAGTCTCATCGGTGCTTCCTCGCGCCGGTCCCGTAGCGGGAGAGGTTTCGCCTCGACGACATCTGCGCATCGCCGCGCGGTAGAGATGGGATGTTTATAGGGGCCGTTCCGACGCCGTGTCCAGCCCCTCGCTCTAACCGGTTACAACATTCCAGTTCAATCCCGCCACGACGACAGGGGCCTGGCGCACTTCAAAACGATCCATCCCATCAATCCTCGCCGCTGAATGGGCACGATCTCGCCATGAGGACCTGGCAGACATGCCATGTCTGGCTGGTCGCAAATCGCATCAAGAGCGCCTCAAAGGCCGTCAAGTGACTGACTGGGCAGCGCCTTTCATCCCTGCACGCCGGTTGACACCGCAGGGATACATGGCGGACCTTCGTGCGTAACAAGCGGCGCCCTATGCACAGCGGTCACGCCGACTGGTCTCCCCTGCGCTCCCCTGTCCCCCTCTGCCTTCTGCACCAGGGATGTCCTCATGTCGAGTTCGATCAACAGACGCCACTTCCTGGCCGGTGCCACCTGCGTCGCCGCGGCGGCCGTCGCCGGAGGTGTGTTCGGCTCCGGCGTCGCCCAGGCGGCGCCCAGCACGTACACACCGGACTGGAACTCGGTCGACCAGCACCCGCCGGCCCCGGAGTGGTTCCAGGACGCCAAGTTCGGGATCTACTTCCACTGGGGCGTCTTCAGCGTCCCGGCCTTCGGCAACGAGTGGTACCCGCGCAACATGTACCGGGCCGGCGATGCCGCCAACCAGCACCACATCGCGACCTACGGCCAGCCGTCGGAGTGGCCGTACCACAACTTCATCGACGGGGCCCGGGACCTGGCGGGCAACTTCGTGAAGTTCGCGCCGAAGCTGAAGTCGGCCGGCGGGAAGTTCGACCCCGACGAGTGGGTGCAGCTGTTCGTCGACGCGGGCGCCAGGTTCGCCGGCCCGGTCGCCGAGCACCATGACGGCTTCTCCATGTGGGACAGCCAGGTCAACGAGTGGAACTCGGTGAAGAAGGGGCCGGGGCTTGACCTCCTGAAGCTCTTCTCCACGGCCATCCGCGCCAGGGGCCTCAAGCTGCTGGTGGCCATGCACCACGCGTACAACTTCACCGGCTTCTACGAGCACGTCCCCGCCCAGACGGACCCGAGCCTCAAGAAGCTCTACGGGCAGCTGGGCCCGGCCGCGGAGAACCAGCTCTGGTTCGACAAGCTCAAGGAGGTCATCGACCGCGCCCAGCCCGACATCCTGTGGCAGGACTTCAATCTGGACGACGTCGACGAGCAACAACGCCTCAACTTCCTGGCGTACTACTACAACCAGGCCAACAGCTGGGGCCGTGAGGTCGTCACCACGTACAAGGACGGCATGCACGGCAAGGGCGAGGTCTTCGACTACGAGCGCGGCGGCCCGGCCGACCTCACCACCCCGTACTGGCTGACCGACGACAGCATCTCCAGCAGCAGCTGGTGCTACACGCAGGGCATCGGCTACTACACCTTCCAGCAGATGCTGCACTCGTTCATCGACCGGGTCAGCAAGAACGGCAACGTGCTGCTGAACATCGCGCCGATGGCCGACGGCACCATCCCCCAGGCGCAGAAGGACATCCTGCTCGGTATCGGAGACCACCTGAAGCGCTTCGGCGAGTCGGTGTACGCGACCCGCGCCTGGACCACGTACGGCGAGGGCCCGACGAAGATGGGCGGCGGCTCGTTCACCACCCCGCACGCCGGCACGCCACAGGACATCCGCTTCACCCGGAACAAGGCGAACACCGTCCTGTACGCCACCGTCCTGGGCTGGCCCGGCAGCTCGGTGACGATCAAGACCCTCAGCTCGGACCGGATCAACCTCTCGTCGCTGACCTCGGTGAAGCTCCTCGGCGCCACCGCCGGCACCTACATCGACCTGCCCACGCCGACCCAGAACTCCTCCGGCCTCACGGTCACCCTGCCCTCCTCGGCGCCCTACAGCGCGGGCGCCTACGTACTGAAGCTCACCTTCTCCGGCACGATCCCGGGCCTGCGGCCGCTCTCCGGCGCCGTCGCCTTCGCGGACGTCAACTACAGTGGCAGCTCAGGTGTGTTCGCCGTCGGCGACTACACCGCGGCCGACCTGACCACGGCCGGACTGGGCGCGGGCACGCTCTCCTCCCTGCGGCCGGCCCCCGGTTACCAGGTTGTCGGCTACTCCGGAGACAACTTCACCGGCACCTCCTGGACGTTCACCGCCGAGAACCCCGACCTGCGGGTCACCGGCAACAACGACCGGATCACCTCGCTGAGAGTCCAGTTCAACCCGGCGACGTACTTCCGGATCACCAACGCCACCAACGGACTCGCCCTGGACAGCGGCGGCAACGTAGCCTCCGGGTCCAACCTCAAGCAGTGGACCTGGGACGGCAGCCCCAACCTGCAATGGCAGGCGGAGCCGGTCGGAGGCGGCTACTACAGGCTGGTCAACCGCACCAACGGCATGGTCGCCGACAGCTGGGGCGCCACCGCCAACGGCTCTCCAGCCCGACAGGCCCCCTGGAACGGCGGCACCAACCAGCAGTGGACCATCACCCACCGGGGCGGCGACCGCTACTCGATCGCCAACCGCACCACCGGCCTGGTCCTCGACGGCGGCGGCAACGTCGCCTCCGGCTCCGTCACCAAGCAGTGGACGTACGGCAGCAGCTCCAACCTGCTCTGGAGCTTCACGGCCGTCTGATCCTCGGGACGCACGCCAGCGGCTGCGACGGCGTACGAGGAATACGCCGCAGCAGCCGCTGTCACGCTGCCGCCCGGCTCGGCCACTCGAGTACTCCTCATCCCCGGCAACGTTTTCGTCTCGTGCGATCACTGCACAGTGCACCAGCGGCTCGATCTTCCGTACGGACGGGTAATGAGACCAGCGAGGCAGCGCAGACGCAGGCTCATGCTGGGCGCCACGGTGGCGGTGACCGCAGCGGGCGTTCTCGCCTACCTGGTCATGGGGTTGCTCCCCGACCGGAAGGAAGAGGCAGGCCCTGCCGCCGCAACGCCCGTCGCCACCGACCGAGTGAGGGCTACTGCCACCCCGCAGCCGGAGGCGAGCACCCCGACCGCGTCGGGAACGCAAGATCACGGACATCTACGGCGAACGACTGACCATCACCGGGATCGCGTTGCGGCCGGACGTCGTGCAGTCGACCGGGGTCCGCGGCACTGAGAGTTGTCGAAGCGCATCGACACCGGCCATTCCGCCGGTAGGCCGGGAACGGACGAGGACAGAGAAACTTTCTTCGCGTCCAAGCTCTTGTTTCGTATGAAACATGTCCGTTAACTTCCCCATGAGGTGAAGCGCTTCGACACTGCGGGAAGGGCCTTCCTCACAGGTGTGCTGACACTCCATCAGATTGCCACACGACTCTCCATAACCGAGGAGCCGTCATGACGGCACGCAGGATCACCGACCGCCTGGGCGGCCTCGCCTTCGGCGGGGACTACAACCCCGAGCAGTGGGACGAGCCGGTCTGGAAGGAGGACGACGAGCTCATGCGCCGGGCCAGGGTCAACCTGGCCACCCTCGGAGTCTTCTCCTGGGCCCTGCTCGAACCCGAGCAAGGACGCTACGACTTCTCCTGGCTCGACGCCCACATCGAACGCCTGCACGCCAACGGCGTGGCCGTCGACCTCGCCACCCCGACGGCCTCCCCGCCGCCCTGGTTCACCCTCGCCCACCCCGAGGCGCTGGCGGTCAGGGCCGACGGCACCCGGCTCGTCCACGGCAGCCGCGACACCTACTGCCTCGCCTCGCCCGCCTACCGCAGCGCGGCCCGCCGGATCGCCTCCGCGCTGGCCGAACGGTACGGCGACCACCCCGCCCTCGCGCTGTGGCACGTACACAACGAGTACGGCACACTCTGCTGGTGCGACCACGCGGCGGCCGCGTTCCGGGTGTGGCTGCGCGCCCGGCACGGCTCGCTGGACGCCCTCAACGAGGCGTGGGGCACGGCCTTCTGGAGCCAGCGCTACTCCTCCTGGGAGCAGGTGTTGCCGCCGCGTGCGACGCAGTACCACAAGAACCCCGGCCAGACAGTGGACTTCCACCGCTTCTGGGCCGACGAGATCATCGCCGCCTACTGCGAGCAGCGCGACGCGATCCGCGAGCACAGCGACCGTCCGGTGACAACGAACCTGATGCTGCCCTACTACCTGCGGCTCAACCTGTGGGCGTTCGCACGCGAACTCGACGTCGTCACCTCCGACCAGTACCCGGACGCGAACGGCCTCGACGGCGCCGCACATGTGGCCTTCTACGCCGACCGCTCCCGCTCCCTGGCCGGCGGCCGCCCGTGGCTGCTGATGGAGCAGGGCACCAGCACGGTCTACGACGGCGAGCAGGTGATCGGCAAGGAGCCGGGTGACGTACTGCGCCACAGCCTCGGCCACATCGCGCGCGGTTCGGAGGGCGCCCTGTTCTTCCAGTGGCGGCAGTCCCGGGCGGGCGCCGAGACCTGGCACTCGGCGATGCTTCCGCACGCGGGTCCCGATAGCCGTATTTTCCGCGAGGTCACACAGAGCGGTGAGGCGGTCGCCGCGCTCGGGGAGTTGGCGGGATCGACGGTCACCGCGTCCGTGGCCGTGCTCGACGACCCGGACGCCATGTGGGCACTGGAGGTGGACGGCCTGCCCTCCTCCCGCCTCGACTACCACGCGCCGCTCGCCGGGGCACACCGCGCGCTGTGGGACGCGGGCGTCACGGCGGACTTCGCCCACCCGGAGCACGATCTGATCCGCTACCGGCTGGTCATCGCGCCGTCCCTGTTCCTTATGTCCGACAAGGGCGCCGAGAACCTGCGCCGTTACGTCGCCGGCGGCGGGACCCTCCTCGTCCAGCACGCGACCGGATACGTCGACGAGCGCATGCACGCCCGCCTCGGTGGCTATCCGGCCGGACCGCTGCGCGAGGCGCTGGGCATCCGCGTCGAGGAGCACCGGCCGCTACGTACGGACGAGCGGATCACCCTCTCGGACGGCTCGCACGGCACCGTCTGGAGCGAGTCCCTGCGCGCCGAGGGCGCCGAAACACTCGCCGCCTACACCCACGGCATGCTCGCGGGCAGCCCGGCACTCACCCGGCACCGCTTCGGCACCGGGCAGGGCTGGTATGTCTCCACGCGTCTGGACGACGCCGACTACGGCGCTCTCGTCGGGCGCCTGCTGAAGGAAGCCGGTGTCGAACCGGACGTACCCGGCCTGCCGGCCGGTGTCGAAGCCGTCACCCGGCACGCAGCCGACGGCCGCCACTGGCACGTCCTGATCAACCACACCGAGGACGCCGTGCCCCTGCCGGAGCCCGCCCACAACCTGCTCACCGGCACAACGGCCCACGAACTGCCGCCCGGCGGCTGCGCGGTCCTGCGCGGCCACTGACCTGGAAAAGGACACATGGAAAACGAACAGCGGAGCTTGCGCTGGGGTCACGAGGCCCTGCATCTCGACTTCGTCCTCGGCGACGACGGCAGCGTCCGCCTGACGCATCTCGGACTGCCCGGCGAAGCGGGCAGCGACCCCGGTGCGTCCCTGCCTCTGGTGGAGGTGACGGCCGCGGGTCACGGCCGCGGCTGGTCGGGCAGCCGCCTGATCGGGACCGCCCTCGGCGAGCGGCTGCGCCACCGGACCCACCACGCGGCCCGCCACGGCGACTGGCACACCCTGACCGTCCAACTCCACGACCCGGAAACCGGACTGGTCGCAGAGGTGACCTACCGGTCACCGGACGGCATCCCCGTGCTCCGCAGCGAAGTGACCCTGCGCAACGAAGGGCCGTCCACGCTGCACCTGGAGTCGGTCAGCTCCCTCGCGGTGGGCTGCCTCACCCCGCAGGACCCGACGGCCGTCGACGCCGCCGACCTGCTGTGGGCGGACAACGACTGGCTCGCCGAATGCCGCTGGCAGCGACAGCCGATGCGCCGGACCACACCCGCCGTCAGCGGACGCGTGAAGTACGGGCACGGCAAGGCCGGCTTCGAACTGACCGGACAGGGCTCCTGGTCCAGCTGCGGACACCTGCCCATGGGCGGCCTGACGGACCGGCGCACCGGCCGCACCTGGATGTGGCAGATCGAGCACAACGGCGGGGGCTGGCGCTGGGAGTGCCAAGAGCACGACCACGCTGCCTACACGGCACTGTTCGGTCCCACCGACACCCACCACGGCTGGCGGCACCCCCTGGAATCCGGCGCCGCCTTCCGCACCGTACCCGTGGCCCTGTCCTTCAGCGCCGACGGCGGCCCTGACGCCGCGTTCGCCGCGCTGACCCGCTACCGCCGCGCCCACCGCCGCCCGCATCCCGACCACCGGGGTCTGCCTGTCATCTTCAACGACTACATGAACTGCCTGATGGGAGACCCCACCACCGACAAGCTGCTGCCGCTGATCGACGCGGCGGCCGAGGCCGGCGCCGAGTACTTCGTCATCGACGCGGGCTGGTACGACGACAGTGACGGCTGGTGGACCAGCGTCGGCGCCTGGGAACCATCCGCCTCACGTTTCCCCGGGGAGAAGGGGATCCACCAGGTGCTGGACCGTATCCGCGAACGCGGCATGGTGCCCGGCCTGTGGCTGGAGCCGGAAGTCATCGGCGTCCACAGCCCCATGGCCAAGTCCCTGCCCGACGAGGCGTTCTTCCGCCGCGACGGCGTCCGCGTCACGGAGAGCGGCCGCCATCACCTGGACCTGCGCCACCCGGCCGCCCGGGCCCACCTGGACCAGGTCGTGGACCGCCTGGTCGGCGAGTGGGGCGTCGGCTATCTCAAGCTCGACCACAACATCGACCCCGGCTCCGGCACCAGCGCCCACCCCGGCGAGACCCCGGGCGCCGGTCTGCTCGGCCACAACCGGGCGCAGCTGGACTGGCTCGACGGCGTCCTCGACCGCTATCCGCACCTGGTGGTGGAGAACTGCGCCTCGGGCGGCATGCGCTGGGACCACGCCCTGCTGTCCCGGCTGCAACTGCAGTCCACCAGCGACCAGCAGAACCTCCACCACTACGCGCCCATCGCGGCCTCCGCACCCACCGCCGTCACCCCCGAGCAGGGAGCCGTCTGGGCCTACCCACAGCCGGAGGACTCCCTCGACGAGGTCGCCTTCACCATGGCGAACGCCCTCCTCGGCCGCATCCACCTCTCCGGCCGCCTCCAGGAGCTGGGGCCCGAGGCCCGCGCGCTCGTCCATGAGGCGGTCACCGCGTACAAGGCCATCCGCGCCGACCTGCCCCGGGCCCTGCCCTCCTGGCCACTTGGCCTTCCCGCCTGGGACGACCCCTGGCTCGCCCTGGCCCTGCACACCCCCGCCACCACCTACCTCACCGTCTGGCGCCGCCCGGGCGGTGAGGCCACCACTACCCTCCGGCTGCCTGAACGGGCGGACGGCGCAGCCTGTGTCGAGGTGCTGTACCCCGCCGCACGTCAGGCCGTTGCCGTCTGGAACCCGGACACCGCCGACCTCACCGTGACCCTGCCCACCGCGCCCTCCGCGGCGCTGCTGCGCATCACCCGCACGGAGCCGGACGCTCCCTGAGCACCGCCCCTGCTGCCCACCCGACGAAAGGACGACCAAGGGTGCCCGCTCAGAACCAGCCCGCCCGCCCTGCCAACCCCGTGCTCCCCGGGTTCCACCCCGACCCGAGCATCTGCCGTGTCGGCGACGACTACTACCTGGCCTGCTCCAGCTTCGAGTACTTCCCCGGCGTACCCCTGTTCCACAGCCGCGACCTGGTGCACTGGCGGCAGATCGGCAACGCCCTGGACCGGCCGGAGCAGTTGCGCCTGCCGGCCTCCATGCCGTCCTCCGGCGGCATCTACGCCCCCACCCTGCGCCACCACGACGGCCGCTTCTGGCTGATCGTCACCAACTGCAGCGAGGGCGGCGGCAACCTGATCGTCACGGCCACCGACCCGGCCGGACCGTGGTCGGATCCGATCCCGGCGCCAGGCGTGCCCGGCATCGATCCCGACCTGGCCTGGGACGAGGACGGCACCTGCTGGTGCACCGTCGCCGGGGTCGCGCAGGTCCGCCTCGACCCGTCCACCGGACAGACGCACGGAACACCGCACAAGCTCTGGTCCGGCGCACCCGGCGCCAAGGCCCCGGAGGCGCCGCACCTGTACCGGATCGGCGACTACTGGTACCTGCTCATCGCCGAGGGCGGCACCGAGCGCGGCCACGGCGTGTCCATCGCCCGCGGCCGGACGCCGGCCGGCCCGTTCGAGCCGTGCCCGGCCAACCCGATCCTCACCCACCGCGGCACCGACCACCCCGTCCAGAACACCGGCCACGCCGACCTCGTCCAAGGCCCCGACGGCTCGTGGTGGATGGTCTTCCTCGGCGTACGGCCGCGCGGCGGCACGCCCGGCTGGCACGTGCTCGGCCGCGAGACCTTCCTGGCTCCCGTGACCTGGGAGGACGGCTGGCCGGTCGTCGGCGAGGTCACCCTGGACCTGTCCGCGTTCCCCTGGCCGCTCTCCCCCGCTCCCGCCGAGGAACGGCGCGACGACTTCGAACTCAGCGAACTCGGGCCGACCTGGATCTCCGTGCGGGACCGCCCCGCCGAGCTCTGCACCACCAAGGAGCGCCCCGGATGGCTGACGCTCCGCGCGCGGGGCGGCTCCCTGGACGAGCCCGACGTGGTGTTCACCGGCCGCCGCCAGCAGCACCTCACCTGCCGGGCCCGCACCCTGGTCGACCCGGAGCAGGGGCGCGGCGGCCTCGCCGTCCGGCTGGACGAGCGGCACCACTACGCGATCGAGGCGTCCGGGACGGACGTAAGGGTGATCGCGCGCGTCGGCTCCCTGCGCACGGTCGTGGCCGAACACTCCGTACCCGCCGGGCCGCTGGTCCTCGCCCTCACCATCACGGACCCGCCGCCTCCGCACGGGCCGTGCACCGGACCCGACACCTTCTCCCTCGGCATCGAACAACCCGACGGCATCTTCACCGCTCTGGCGACGCTCGACGGCCGCTACCTGTCGACCGAGGTGGCCGGCGGCTTCACCGGCCGGGTCATCGGCATGTACGCCGCCGAAGGCACCGTCCACTTCGACTGGTTCGACTACGAACCGCTCGCACCCTGAGCGGGCGCTCCTGCCCCGCTTCCGGACCACCGATCGCACCGACCCGTACGACCGGTCGAGAGAGGGACACCACATGCGCACCTCGCTCTTCAGACGTCACCGCGGCCGCGGCCCAGGACGACTGACCGGCATCCTGATGGCGCTCGCCGTCATGGTCGGACTGGCGGGCGGTACCGCATCGGCCGCACCGGACGACAAGGCGGCACCCACGAGGTCGACGGTCCGGGTTCCGGCCCGTGCCATGGACGCCGTCGCGGCGATGCAGCCCAGCTGGAACCTGGGCAACACCCTCGACGCCATTCCCGACGAGACGAACTGGGGCAACCCGAAGGTCACCAAGGACCTGTTCACCACCATCCGCGCGGAAGGCTTCCGCAGCGTCCGGATCCCGGTGACCTGGACCGACCACCAGTCGGCCACCGCCCCCTACACGGTCGACGCCGCGTTCATGAGCCGCGTCAAGGAGGTCGTCGACTGGGCGCTCGACGAGGGCCTGTACGTCGTGCTGAACGTCCACCACGACTCGTGGCAGTGGATCAAGAAGATGCCCGCCGACCACGACGGAGTGCTGGCCCGCTTCAACTCGACCTGGACCCAGATCTCCCAGACATTCCGCGACGAGCCGCGCACCCTGATCTTCGAGAGCGTCAACGAGCCGCAGTTCGAGAACGCCACGGCCGAGCAGAAGGCCAAGCTCCTGCACGAGCTGAACACCTCCTTCCACAAGATCGTCCGCTCCTCGGGCGGGGGGAACACCGACCGCCTGCTGATGCTGCCCACGGACGGATGCACGCCCGGCCAGAAATTCATGGACGACCTGTACACCACGATCAAGTCGCTGAACGACCCCCACCTGATCGCCACCGTGCACTACTACAGCTGGTATCCGTTCAGCATCAACATCGCGGGCGGCACCCACTACGACGATGTCGCCCAGAACGACCTCAACGACGCCTTCGCCCGCATGCGCGACACCTTCATCGCCCGGGGCATCCCCGTCTACCTCGGTGAGTACGGCCTGCTCGGCTGGCCCGACCACAACCATCCCTCCCGTGTCGAGCGGGGCGAGGCACTGAAGTACTACGAGCACTTCGGACACGCGGCGCGCCTCGTTGGTGTCACCACCGCGCTGTGGGACCCCGGAACGTGGGCCTACCTGAACCGGGAGACCCTGAAGTGGACCGACCCCGCCCTGATCGCGTGGATCAAGTCCAGCTGGACCACCCGTTCGGGAACGGCCTCCTTCGACAAGGTCTTCGTGCCGAAGTCGGAACCGATCACGGCCAAGGGCCTCACCCTGAACTTGAATGGGACCAAGTTCCGGGGCCTGTGGCACGGCAACACCAAGCTCGTCGAGGGACGCGACTACACCCTCTTCGACAAGACGCGGCTCGTCCTCACGGCCGGCGCGCTGACCCGGCTGACGGGCGACCGCGAGTACGGGGTGAACGCCACGCTTGAGGCCCGGTTCTCCCGCGGGCTGCCCTGGAGGATCGAGGTGGTCACCCACGACGCCCCGGTGCTGTCCGACGCCACGGGCAAGACCGACGCGTTCACCATCCCCACGCAGTACCGCGGTGACGTGCTGGCCACCATGGAGGCCAGGTACGGCGACGGCAGCAACGCCGGCCAGACGGACTGGACCCCGTACCAGGAGTTCAACAAGTCCTTCAAGCCGGACTACCCGAACGACACGATCATCCTGACCACCGAGTTCCTGGACGCGCTGCGCGACGGCGAACTGGTCACACTGACCTTCCACTTCTACAGCGGCGAAAAGCTCATGCACCACGTCAAGAAGTCCGGAGACTCGGTCACCGGCACTCGCGTCACACCCACCTCCTGACCGACCGACCCGCCCCTCGCCCTGGTTGCCCTTCCCCGGCAACCAAGGCACGCGTGTCCAGAGGCCCCCTCACTCCTCCTTCGGAGGAGCCGTGCTCTCCCGGACGGTGAGGGTGGTCGCGATCTCCAGTCCCACCTGCGGCACTTCCTCGCCGCGGCCGAGCGCCAGAGCCAGTTCGGTGGCAGCCGTCGCCATCTCGGCCAGCGGCTGATGGACCGTGGTCAAGGGCGGATCCATCCAGGCCACGGCCGGTACGTCGTCGAAGCCGACCACACTCAGAAGGTGTTATGTGAGGTTTTGAAGGTTTGTCCTCGCTCGTTGTCCTGACGCCGGGGCGGTTTCGGCCCGCCACCAGGTTTGGCGTGCTGGGCTGGGGTGGTGAGATACGACGAGGTCAGGTATCCGAGCGATCTGTCGGACGAGCGGTGGGAGTTGATCCGGCCGGTGATCGAAGCGTGGAAGGCGGCGCATCCATCGGTCTCCGGGCATCAGGGCCGGTACGAGATGCGCGAGATCGTCAACGCGATCCTCTACCAGACGCGCACCGGCTGCCAGTGGCGTTACCTGCCTCGCGATCTGCCCCCGTACGGGGCGGTGTACTACTACTTCGCGCTGTGGCGGCGGGACGGGACCGACAAGCAAATCCATGACCTGCTACGCATGCAGGTGCTCGAGGCGGCCGGGCGTGCCGAGGACCCGAGCGCGGTGGTACTCGACTCGCAATCGGTGCGTGCGGCCGCCGGCGTGCCGAAGACCACGACCGGCCTGGACGCGGCGAAGAAGACCCCGGGACGCAAGCGCGGGCTGGCGGTGGACGTGATGGGGCTGATCATCGCGGTCGTGGTCATGGCCGCGAGCGCGCATGACAACGCCATCGGTACCGCGCTGCTCACGCGGGTCGCGGCCGAGAACCCCACGGTGAGCAAGGCGTTCGTCGACGCCGGGTTCAAGGACGAGGTCGCCATCCACGGCGCATTGCACGGCATCGAGGTGGAGGTCGTATCCCGCCTCGATGGCGAGAGCGGCTTCCGGCCGCTGCCGAAACGATAGGTGGTCGAGTAGACGCAGGGCACGCTGATACTGCACCGGCGGCTGGCGCGTGAGTACGAGAAGAATCCTGATTCCACGGCCTCCCGCCTGTACTGGGCCGCGGCCGCGAACATGACCCGACGGCTCACCTTCACCCGCACCCTGCCGTGGCGGTGGTCGTGAGCACCGGTGCGCTCACCGTCGCGGCGCTGCTCGACAAGCTCACCGCCCGCCAGGCCGCGGCTGACGCCGAGGTCGCCGACCTGCGCGAACGCGTGGCCAAGGTCACCGACGCCCTGGCTGCGGCCGAACACGAACGCGACCGATGGGCCGACGCCCGCGAGACCGTCATGGCGCTGGTCGCCGAGGTCCACCCCGACCAGGCCACCGACGCCGCGCGGTCTGCCACCCCCGCCTACCAGCAGATCCTCGCCGCCTTCACCGACGCCGCTGGACCACTACGCGCGAAGGAGATCTGCCAGGCACTGGAGGCTGGAACCGAGCCCCGGCACGTCGAAGGCACGCGCTCGAAGCTCAAGAAACTCACCGCCCGCGGTATCCTTACCGAGCCCTCACCAGGCCTGTTCGCCCTCGCGCCTCCACAAGCACAAAGCGCTGATTAACAGTCACATCCGGCTCCACAGCGGGCCGACGGAAAGCCGCATAACACCCTCTGAGTGGGCGTTTAGGTATGGCTTGCGGTGTTGCGTCGTTCTTGCGGCGTGATCTCTTTGGAGTGATTCACGCCCTACGTGCAGTTTCACGGCCTTCCAGGCTCCAGCCTCGGCGCCTATTTACTCCGCATCTCGCACCCAGATTCCGTCTGGTCTATGGACGTCATGGAAACGCCCAGCCGGTCAAGTACCGCTGTCAGCGGTGCTGTTCGTGTAAGAGCCCTTTCGTGAGCCAGCGCAAGCCGTACCCCAGCGACCTGTCCGACGCCCGATGGGCGTTGATCGAACCGACCTTATCCGCCTGGAGGAAAGCCCGACTCGACCGCAGACCCACCGGCCAGCCGGCCCAGGTCGAACTGCGCGATGTCTTCAACGCAATCCTGTACGTCAACCGCACCGGAATCCCCTGGAAATACCTCCCGCACGACTTCCCCAACCACGGCACCGTCTACGCCTACTACGCCGCCTGGCGCGACGAAGGAATCCTCGCCCAGCTCAACTACGACCTCACCGGCCTGGCCCGCGTCAAGGAAGGCCGCAAACCCGAACCCACCGCCTCCGTGATCGACACCCAGAGCGTCAAGACCTCCACCAACGTACCCCTGACCAGCCAGGGAACCGACGCCGCAAAGAAGATCGTCGGTAGGAAGCGGGGCATCATCACCGACACACTCGGCCTACTCCTCGCCGTAACCGTCACCGCCGCAAGCCTGTCGGAAAACGCCGTAGGAATACAACTCCTCGACCAGGCCAAGAAGACCTACCCCACCATCTCAAAGGCGTGGGTCGACACCGGCTTCAAAAACGCCGTCATCGAGCACGGAGCCAACCTCGGAATCGACGTCGAAGTCGTCAAAAGAAACCCCGAAATCCGCGGCTTTCATGTCGTCAAAAGACGCTGGGTCGTGGAGCGGAGTATCGGATGGATCATGATGCACCGCCGCCTCACCCGCGACTACGAGACCCTGCCCGCCAGCTCCGAAGCCATGATCCACATCGCCTCGATCGACAACCTCACCAAGCGCATAACGGACGAGACCACACCAACCTGGCGAGGAACTTACTAGGAAATAAACGGCAATTCGTCTACATCAAACGCCCTCTGAGAGTAGACATCCAGGAAGTCTTGGGCTCGGTCGTGCAGGAGTGTGTCACCGGCTGGATTCTTCGACAGCTCCCATGTCGCCCACGCGAGTTCTCGTTCGGGGAAGTCGACTCGCAGCTCGTCCCAGTCGATCAGCCCGGCGATGGTCCCTTCCCGGCAAATCAGGTTTCTACGGTAGAAATCTCCATGCAAGAGTAGGGGAACCGCGATCTGCTGCTGTTGGCGCTCCCAGTCAACGAGTGTCGCATCGAGGTCCGGGTCCTGCAGGTCAGCCCAATGCCCGCACCGTTCGCAGCGTGGGATCGGCTGCGGGCGTCGCCCCTTCAGCGTCAGCTCGCGTGCGGCCAAATGTAGCCGGGCCAACAGGTCGGCGGCTTGCCGTCGTGCGGCTGCATGGCCATCGCCAGGATCTTCGGCGGAGCCGCCTCAGAGTGAAAGCCCCGAACCGATAGAGGACGGCGAAGTACTCCGTCATCTTGGCGACCGTGAGCGCGGAGGTGTTCAGGTAGAGGACGAGGACCTGCTGCTTCATGCGACCCTCCCGGGACGGTTGGCGACGCGGGTCGCCCAGTGGTCGATGTCGAACGAGGCGTCGTCGGCGCCTGTGGCGAAGCCTCCGCGAGGAGGGCACCGACAGGCGCACGCACGAGGAGCACGTACGGTGGCCATCTGGCGGGCCCTGCGCAGCAGGGACGCGGACGCGGCGCGGGTGCGCATAGCGAACCATCTGATCGGGGTCGAGGAGGCCGTCCGCGACCTGGGGGACCGCGGACGGGCGGCCGACGAGGGCAGTCAGTCGAGTTCGACCACTTCGGCATCGTAGGCGCCGAGAGTGAGCCCGCCGTCGTAGCGCGTTTTGCGGAGGACACCGGTCGCCTTGCCCTGCAAAACGATCGATTTGGGTTCGGCGTCGAGGTTGAGGTAGAGCACATGGCGGTCGTCGACGGCGCGGGCCATCACCCCCGGCGGGACCGACGGGCCCGGGTCGATGCCCAGGCGGGTAATCTCGGATTCGAGCAGCGGGTCGAGGACCTCGCGCCGCGCCGGGAGCGCGATGTAGACCGCGCGTCCGGCCCCGTACCGGTTGGCGGTGATGAACGGGCGGTTCCCGTCGAGTCCGGCGGCGCGGGCGAGGACGTCGGCCGTGACCGGCTCGACCACGTCGAACCGCGGGGTCGCGGCGGCGATGGCGCGGCCGTCGAACTCGAGGTCGAGCACCTCGTGTCCGGTGCGGCCGTGCGCGAGTTCGTTCAGCATCGCGGTCTCCTCGTAGGAGCCGACGCGGATGCCGAAGACGTCGTCGAGCCGGCCCGGCCGGGTGGTGGCGAACGCCTGCCCGTCGGCGTCGAGCGTCGCTGAGTACGAGGTCATGATCGCGGTCCCGCCACGTTCGACGAACGCGCGGATGCGGAAGGCGGCCGCCTCGTCGAGGACCAGCACGCCGGGGATGAGGAGCAGCTTGTAGTCGAGCTCGCTGCGGGCGAGGTCGACCAGGCGGGCGTCGAGGTTGCGGTCGATGACGGCTTCGAACGCGGTCTGCGCCTGGGCGTCGTGGCGCTCGGGGAGGACCGCGCTCGCGATCTGGCTCGGGAAGTCGAGCGCCACCGCGATCTCGGGTCGGGGCCGGTAGGGGAAGCCGCGGCCTTCGAGCTTGGCGAACTCGGCGGCGATCTGCCGGTACTCGTCGAGCTTGCGGTTCGGGCGGCCGTCCCAGTCGACCATGCCCTGGAGGAACTGCTCTTCGCCGGCGTGCATGGTCTGCCAGGTCCAGCCGCACACGAGCTGGTTGCCGAGCATCAGGGACGCGTAGGCGGACCTGCGGATCGAGCCGGGGACGGCGGTCATGGTGGTGAACTCGGTGCACCAGAACGGAGTCGTGTTCTCGTACTGGATGCGGGCTACCCCGAACAGGATGGCGCGCAGGCCCGCGGTGTCGATGATCGACTCGCCCGGGTAGAACCCGTTGCCAGCGCGGGTGATCCGTCCGGTGTAGGCGAGCGGGGCGTAGTCGAAGTGCCTGCCGTGGCTGTAGTACCACATGTTGCCGGTGGTGAGGACGCCCGGCGCGTTCGTCTCGACGATGTCGAGGAGCTCGGCGAGGTAGGTCTCGACCTCATGGGAGACGAAGCGGCGGAAGTCGAGTACGCGCTCGGGGGCGCCGGAGTAGTGCCCGGACTTGGGGAGACCGACCTCGGCGAAGTCGCCGATCCGGCGGGACCACCGGTGGCCGGCCCAGGCGGCGTTCAGCGCCTCGGTGGTGCCGTACTTGGCTTCCAGCCAGGCGATGAAGCGCGACCTGACGGTCTCGGAGTAGGAGATCGGGCCGTCGCCGGGCTCGTTGTCGATGCCGAAGGCGGCCAGGGCGGGGTGGGCGGCGTAGCGCTTGGTCAGCTTGTCGGCGAACCGCTTCGCGTGCGTGCGGAACGCGGGGTCGCCGACGTCGTCCATGTAGCGGTGGTTGGCGTAGAGTCGGTTGCCGTTCGCGTCGGTGACGTCGATCGAGGGGTGCTTGCGATGGAGCCACAGCGGGGCGGGCCGGACAGCGATGTCGAGGATCACGCCGATCCCGTGCTCGTGCATGAGGTCCATGACCTCGTCGAACCATTCGAAGCGGAAGTCGCCGTCGGCGGGTTCGAAGGTGTCCCAGGCGAGGTGACCCAGGCGCACCATGCGGATGCCGGCCTCGCGCATCATCGCGGCGTCGCGCCGCCAGGTGGCCGGGTCGGAGTCGTGCGGGTGGTAGTTCGCGCCGACGATGAGATCGGGCAGGTTCTGGCCTGCGGCGGAGCGGTTCACGGGGTTCCTCTGGTTTCAGGTCGGTGGCGGGTGGGCGAGGGCGGTTCAGTAGACCCGGATCGCTTCGACGTCGAGCGGCTGCTCCGGGAAGGACAGCCGCACGGCCTTGGCGAGGCGGATCGGGAAGTCGAGGGACGCGGCGAGCTCGCCGCCGGGTCCGGCGCGGTGCAGCGGCGCGAAGGCGTCGCCGTCGGGGCTCATCCAGAGGGTTTCCAGGAAGGTCTGCGGCGCGTTGCCGGCCTGGGACCAGTCGGAGAAGCCGGGGTAGGCCAGGCTCCAGCGTCCGGACGTGTCGGCGGTGGTCAGGTAGACCAGCCACTGGCCTTGTAGCGAACGACGGTGGGGTCCTTGACCGAGACGACGGGGTGGCTCGCGTCGGGCTTGGGTGAGATCACCGGCCCGGTGGAGGACCACTGGTAGGTCGAGGTGAGCTGGTCCGCCTGCACCGGGGGCGGTGCCTGCTGGGCGCCGGCCGGTGGGGCCGCGGCGGTGACCATGGCCGCCATCGCGATCACCGCCAAGGCGATCCGCGATCGGATTCACAGTGAGCGTTTCATGGCGTCCTTCCGGGAAATGAGCGCGTATGCGGGGCCGGTCCGTCCCCGAGGCGTCCAGCCCCGGGGACGGACCGGGGTCCTGACCGGCCAGGCCGGTGAGGTCGGTGCGGTTAACGGCCGAACAGGTAGTGGGCGGCGGCGGCCTCAGCCGGCGATGTCGCCGTAGATTGTGCCGCGGGCGCTGAGGTAGACGCGGCCGTAGACGAGCGGGTCGCCGGTGATGGCGCTCCCCGCGAAGGCCCACTGGTGGGCGTCGTCGTTGATGCGGTACCAGCGGCCTCCGCCGTCGGTGGAGCGGAAGATGCCGTCCTGGCCGCCGACCGTGGCCGAGATGTAGATCGCCGGATAGCCGGATCGCGTGGCGGCCTTGCCGAAGCCGACCCCGATCGCCAGGTCGACCGCGCTGATGCGGGTCCAGGTCGCGCCGCCGTCCTTGGAGAACCACAAGCCGGTTGCGACCCCCGCTTTGTCGCTGCGGCCGGCGAGCCAGACGTGGCCCGCGCGGCCGGGGACGGTCCGGAAGTCGTCGACGCCTTCGGTGGGCAGGCCGGTCGCTCCGGTGCCGGTGAAGGTCGCGCCCTTGTCGGTGCTGCGGTAGAACGTGCCGCCGGAGAAGGCGTACATGACGGACGAGTTGACGCGGTCGGACCGGATCCTGGCTCCCGCTGGGAGACCCTGGACCGGGCTCCACGTCGCCCCCAGGTCGGTGCTGCGGACCGGGGTCTTGTCCGTGTTGCTGGGCGACCACAGGAGCGCGGAGGCGTCGGCGGTGATCGCGACGACGCCGGAGCCGCCGCCGGGGACGCCGTCGAGCCGCGCCGCGTTCTTCCAGGTCTTGCCGCGGTCGGTGGAGACGATGACGTGGGTGTCCACGTCCACGTTGACTTCGCCGCTGCCGACGATGACGTTCGGGTCGGACTGGGCGAAGTCGAGGCTGTTGCCGCCCCAGCCGGGGCGGAGCATCGGCTCGGCCCGGTTGAGGTCGGTGTGGACGAAGCCGCTGACGTCGCCCATGGCGGAGACGAGGGTGCCGCCGAGGGCGGCGATGTCGCGGACCCAGGTCTCTTCCACGCCTTCGGCCCGCACGCTGACCGTGAACTTCTCGATCGGCAGGGCGATCCGCTGGCCGGCGTCGTTCCGGCCGATCAGCTCGCCTTGGGTGTCCCACCGCGTCAGTTCCTCGGTGCCCCAGATCATGGCGCCGGTGCCCCACATGATGCGGTCGGAGTTGTGCGGGTCGATGGCCAGGGCCTCGATCATCCACCCGTGCTTGACCGCGTACGCGGGCCCCTGGTCGGTGCCGTTCCACGACACCCACGGGGCGGCGCTGCTGTCCATGGCGAAGCGATCGGTGCGCGCGGTGCCTTCGGCGTAGTCCCAGCTGAGCGACCAGGTGGCGCCGGAGTCGGTGGAGCGGTAGAGGATCTCGTCGGGGTACCAGTTGTTGCATGTGGACGCCATCAGAGTACCGGGGTTCTGGCGGTCGACGGTGATCCCGCCGAAGCCGGGGATCTGGCCTCTCGGGTTGTAGGCGGGGGTGACGTCGGTCCATACGCCGGTCTGGGTCGCCAGCCGCTGGATCTTGCCGCCGTTGCCCGAGGCGGGCGCGCCGTTGTAGGGGCCGGGGTCGTGGCTGGTGATGACGTACAGGTACCCGTTGGTGTTGTCCACTGCGGACTGCTTGGGGATGGTGCGGTTCCCGTCGACGCTGCCGAGCGCCGCAGCCGCGCCGGGGACGGGCTGCCAGGTCGCGCCGCCGTCGGAGGAGACGTACAGCGGGTCGGCCGGATCGGCGACGCCCACATAGATCTTGCCGCCGATCTGGTCGAAGTCGATCCAGATCACGCCCTGGTTGTCGGCGAGGTAGGTGTTCGAGGGGTCGACGACGAAGTTGCCGGGGTTGGGGAAGGACTCGACCTTGCTCCAGGTGCGGCCGTAGTCGCGCGAGCGCCACAGTCCATGGCCGCTCGGCGTCCCCAGGTACAGCTCGGCGTTGTCGGCCGGGTTGACGACCAGGCGCTCGCCCATGCCGCGGCCGGGCATGTTGCCGCCCTGCTTGAACGGCAGCTCGGCGATGCCCCAGGTCTCGCCCTTGTCGTCGGAGTAGAGGATCGCGCCGGGGTTGGGGTCCCAATCCATGGTGTAGGCACCGACCGCGGCGTAGACGCGGTTGGTCTCGACCGGGTCGGTGGCCATGGAGACCACGTAGTAGTAGCCCCAGTTGTCGCGACCGACCCAGTCGAGCAGCTGCTTCCAGGTCCGGGAGTCCTCCTGCCACCGGTAGCAGCCGCCGACGTCGGTGCGGGCGTAGATCAGGTTCGGCTCGGTCTCGTTGAAGATGATGCCGGGCACGAAGCCGCCGCCGTTGACGACGGCGTTCTTCCAGATGTAGGCGTCCATGCCTCGCGGATCGGCCTTGGCGAAGGCCGGGGCGGGCAGGGCACCGGCCACGACCGCGGCCGCGCCGAGGGAGGCGGTGAACGTGCGTCGTCGCATGATGTTCTCCTTTGCGATGGATACGAGAGGTTGGTCTTCGACTCGCGCGGCACACGGAAATCGCCTAGATGAATGAGTCCGCCCCAGCGAGGTTGACGATGTGCAACCGCCCCTGGGGCGCGTCGCTGAGCGCGGCCACCGGCTGTCTCCTCTTGGTGTTGGGGCGAGGTCTGGAGGTGGAGGCAGGTCTGTGGGGGTACGTTTCAGCCCTTGATGGCTCCGGTGAGCATGCCCTTCTTGAAGTGCCGCTGGACGAAGGGGGAGGCGACGGCGACGGGGATCAGAGCGAGGACCATGACGGCCATCTGCAGCCCCAGGGCAGAGAGTTGACCGGTGCGGACCGCATACGCGAGGCCGGTCGGCGCCTCGGTGTTCTTCTGGACCAGCTGGATGAGCACGTTCTGCAGCGGCATCATCTGCTGGTCGGTGAGGTAGATGGAGGCGTTGAACCAGGCGCTCCAGTAGCCGACCGCGTAGAACAGGGAGATGACGGCCAGCACCGCCCGGGACAGCGGCATGATGATGGTCAGCAGGATGCGCAGGTCACTGGCCCCGTCGATGCGGGCGGACTCGGTGAGTTCGGGGGAGATCCCCATGAAGAAGGCCCGCAGGACGAGGATGTTGAAGACGCTGACCGCGCTCGGCAGGATCAGGGACAGGTAGGTGTCGGTGAGGCCCAGCGACTGCACCAGAAGGTACGTCGGGATCAGCCCGGCTCCGAAGAACATGGTCGCCATCATGATCATCAGGAAGAACCGGTGCCCCAGACTGCCCGGCCGGGACAGGCCGTAGGCCGCGAGTACCGACACCGTCATCGAGAACAGCGTGCCGAAGAGCGTGACGCCGACCGAGACCATGATCGCCCGGCTGACCTGGCCGCCGCTGAGCAGTTCGGTGTAGTTGACGAAGGTGATGCCCTGGGGGATCACGACGAGGCCGCCGACCCGGTCGATCACGGGCTTGGGAGAGAGGCTGGTGACGATCACGATCCACAGCGGACCGAGCACCCCCAGGCAGCAGAGCAGCAGGAACGCGCCCTTGGCGGTGAGTCCGGCCTTGCTCGGCGGCTCCTCCCACACGGGGCGGGCGGGTGCCTTCAGGCTGCGGATGAGCTGCGTGTTGAGGCTCATTTCTTGTACACCCCCTGCTCGCCGAGCAGGTGCGCGACCTTGTTCGCGCCCAGGATGAGACACACTCCGATGACTCCCTTGGCAAGGCCGACCGCGGCCGCGTAGCTGAAGTCGCCGTTCTGGATGCCCATGTTCCACACGTAGGTGTCGAGGACCTCGCTGGCCCCCGCGCCGACCGCGTAGCGCTGGAGCAGGAACTGCTCGAATCCCACGCTCAGCGCGTCGCCCACCCGCAGGACCAGCAGCAGCGCGATCACCGGGCGCAGCGCGGGCAGCGTGACGTGCCACATGCGACGCCAGCGTCCCGCGCCGTCCATGGCGGCGGCCTCGTACAGGTCGGTGCTGACGGCGGCCAGCGCGGCGAGGAAGACGATGATCCCCCAGCCGGCGTCCTTCCACACGGCCTGCGCGGTGACCATGTACTTGAACAGGCTCGCGTTCGTCATCAGGTCGAAGCCGCTCCACCCGTGCTTCTCCAGGGTCTGCGCGATGATGCCCGCACCGCCGAGCATCTGCTGGAACACGGTGACCACGAGGACCCACGAGAAGAAGTGCGGCAGATACATGATCGCCTGCGCCACGGCCCGCACCCTCGGCCGGATCACGCTGTTGATGACCAGCGCGAGGGCGATGGGGACCGGGAAGAAGAGCACCAGCTGGAGCAGGAACAGGACGAGGGTGTTCTTCGTGGCGCTCCAGAACAGCGGGTCGTCGAGCATCCGCGAGAACTGCTCCACGCCCACCCAGGGGCTGTGGAAGATCGCCGTGATGCCGTTGCTGGCGGCGTAGGGGTCGTAGTTCTGGAAGGCGACGACGTTGCCGAGCAGCGGGACGTAGTTGAAGATCAGGAGCAGGACGATGACGGGCAGCGTCATCAGGATGAGCGTGCGGTCGCGGCGCAACCGGACCCGGAAGGGAACCTTGCCCGCCGTGCCGGCCCTGCGCGGCACGCTCTCCTTCACGGTGGCCGCGGCGACCGCGGCCGTCGGTTCCTCGACGGCCGCGGGGGGACGTGTCCCGTCGGGCCTGCTCCCGGCCGTGAGGGACATCAGTTGCCACTGCCGTTCTTGTCGAGGAGCTGCTTGTACCAGTCGCGCAGCTTGTCGCCGCCGGAGGACTTCCAGGTGGAGATGGCCTGCTGTACGTCGGACAGCTTCTTGTTGCCGCGCACGAAGTCGATCTCCAGCTGCTCGAACTGGCTGGAGAGGGTGGCGTAGCGGGTCGGCTCGACGATGTTCATGCCGTAGGTGGACGTCTTCTTCATGAAGACACCCTGCCGCTGCTGCCACTCGACCTGCTTGCGGGCGATCTCGGGGAAGTCGGGGTGGGCGGTGTAGGGAGCCGGGGCGGCCAGCAGCACCCAGGCGCTGTTCACCTCCTGTTGACCCAGCTCGTTCTTGACCGGCACGCCGTTCTTGACGGTGTAGTGGGTGCCCTCGACGCCGAAGTCGACGTACATCCGCTCCTTGGTGCCGTAGGGCGCTGCCGCGAAGTTGGCGGCGGCCAGCGCGTTCTCGATCGTCTCCTTCGAGGCGCCCTTGCGGATCATCGACCAGATGCCGGCGGGCTGGCCGGCGTACAGGGTCGGGTGGCCGCCGTCCGCGCCGAAGTAGTCCATGCCCTCGATCTGGAAGTCCGGGTTGGACTGGGCCTGTTCGGCGGTCTTGCCCCACCAGTCGGCCCCGTTGCCGTTGTAGACCAGGACCTGCCCGGCGGTGAACCGCTGGCCCGGGTCGCCCGTGTTTGCTTTGTCGTCGGGATGAACCACACCCGCGGCGAACAGCTTGCGGACCCACTCCAGGGATTCGAGGTACTCAGGATGCTCGATGCGGTTCGTCAGCTTGCCGTCGTCCCCGATGTTCCAGCCGAGCGTCCCGGAGGGCAGGACACCGAAGATGCCCGCCGAGCTCCACCTCATGTCACCACAGGCCCACACCTTGGCCTTGGCGCTGGTGGCCTCCTTGGCCCAGCTGAGGAACTCGTCGGCCGACTTGGGGACGGTGTAGCCCCTCTTGTCGAAGATGTCCTTGCGGTAGTAGGGCGTGATGAAGCTCGCGGGAGCGGCGGGCATCGGGATGCCGCGCAGCGCGCCTCCGAAGATGCTCATGCGCCAGGAGTCGGACGGGATCGCGGCCAGGTTCGGGTACTTCTTGACTTTGTCGCCCGCCAGGTAGGGGCCGAGGTCCATGAACTTCGCGGTGACCGCGTTCGAGATCTTGCCGACCAGTTCCCAGCCGGGCACGACCACCATGTCGGGTATGGAGCTGGAGGCGAGGACGGCGCCGAGTTTCTCACCGTAGGTGTTGCCGTCCTGGTTCTGCCAGGTGATCTTGGTGCCCACCGTGGCGTCGAGTGCCGTGTAGTACGCGCACCCGGGCTTCGGCGGGGTTCCCCAGAACGGGGACATGATCTTGAGGGGAGCGCCGGTGCCGAGCTTTTTCGGGACCGAGGTGGCGAGGGTCGCGAGGTCGACCTTGCTGGTGTAGCCGGCCGACGAACCGTTCTTCGACGGGAGGTCCGGCTTGGCGACCGCGCTGGCGACGAACGTCGGGAGCAGCTTGTCGGCGGCCTTGCCCGAGGTGGTGCCCTCGCGCGAACCGCTGTCCGACCCGCCACAGGCGGTGAGCAGCGGCATCCCACCGGCCACCGCTGCGGTGGCGACCGCCGTGGAGGCGAGGAAGCTTCTCCGGCTCGGTCCGGAGGAGGCGGAAGCGGCGTTCGGCGTCATTGCGTCAACCCTTCATGGCGCACCTGGACACCCGGCGGTGGGCCGTCGGCTGCGGTGTCGTGACTGGAACTGGCTGAGCTGAAAGGGGACATCCCATTACTGCGACGTGATTCGCAGTCGAAGCGCTTCGATGTTGCAGTGAGGTTAAGTGAACACCCATGGGCGCACAAGGGTCGCTTCCAAGGTTCCTCCGAGGTACTGGAGGGACTCTCCGTATGCCCTGCTTGATGCGACGATGTTGGTCTCTTGACAATCCCTCTGGTGTCTGACGAGCGTCGAAGCGCTTCGAGAGCACTTGCCGCTCCATCTCAAGGGAATCCCACGTGTCCGCACACACGCCGCACACGCCACCACCTTTCCGCGATCCGCAGCTGCCGTTCGCGAAGCGCATCGACGACCTTCTGTCGCGGCTCACCCTCGACGAGAAGATGGGATCCCTGCACCAGTTCACGCCCGCCGTCGAGCGCCTGGGCGTCGCCGGGTTCCGCACCGGGCAGGAGGCCCTGCACGGCGTGGCCTGGATGGGTCCGGCCACCGTCTTCCCGCAGGCGGTGGGCCTGGGCGCGACCTGGAACAGGGATCTCGTACGACGCGTCGGCGAGGCAAGGAGGTCCGAGCGATGCGCGCCCGCGACGACCGCGTGGGCCTCAACATCTGGGCCCCGACCGTCAACCTGCAGCGCCACCCGCTCTGGGGCCGCAACGAGGAGGGCTGCTCGGAGGACCCGAAGCTCACCTCGGCCATCGCCACCGCCTACACGCACGGTCTGCGCGGCGACCACCCCACGTACTGGCGCACCGCGCCCGCCCTCAAGCACTGGCTGGCCCACAACAACGAGACGGGCCGCGACGTCACGTCCTTCTCGGTCCGCCCGCGCGTCCTCAACGAGTACGACCTGCGCGCCTTCCGCGAGACGGTCGAGGCGGGCGCGACGGCCGGCGTGATGCCGGCGTACAACCTGGTCAACGGCCGCCCCAACCACGTCTCCCCGTATCTGCGCGAGCACCTCCGCACCTGGACCGACGCGAGACCGAGGACCGTACGACCCTGGCCCTCCCCGCCCACCAGGAGCGCCTGCTGCGCGCGGCCCTCGCCGCCAACCCGAACACGGCGCTGGCGCTGGTGTCGGCGTACCCGTACACGGTCGATCACGCGGAGGTGCCGGCGCTGCTGTGGACGGCCCACGGCGGCAAGGCGGCCGGCAGCGCCCTGGCCCGGATCCTGGCCGGCGACGTCTCCCCCGCCGGCCGCCTCCCGCAGTCCTGGTACGCCGACGACGCCGACCTGCCCCACCTCCTCGACTACGACGTGATCGGCGGCCGCCAGACGTACCTCTACTTCGAGGGCACGCCTCTCTTCCCGTTCGGCCACGGCCTGTCGTACGCGTCCTTCTCCTACGAAGGCCTCACGACTCGCGTCGAGGACGGGACACTCCACCTGTCCTTCACGGTCGGCAACACCGGTGACGTCACGGCGGACGAGGTCGCCCAGCTCTACACCCGGGCCATGGAGCCGTCGGTGCCACGGCCCCGCAGGGAACTGGCCGCGCACCAGAGTGTGACGCTCGCGCCCGGCGAGGTCACGGAGATTGCCTTCCAGGTGCCGATGTCGGCCTTCGCGTTCTGGGACGTGGCGCAGGGACGTCAGCGGGTGGCACCGGGCCTCTACGAGATCCTCGTCGGAGCGTCCAGCGAGGACATCCGCCTGACCCAGACCGTCCACCTTGACGGCGAGCCGTCCGTCCCCCGGACGGTCATGGTGGGCGCCCGGTTCAACCGCCAGGTCCCCAACACCTGGGTCCGCCACCTCAACGCCGGCAACCCCGGCTGGGCGAGCCCGCGCACATGACCCCGCGCCTCCACGAAGTCGGCCTCCACCAGCCCCACGGCTCCTCGCTCAACGTCCCCGACTACTTCACCACGGCGGAGAACCCCGCCTGCGGAAACGCCGTCAACAGGAACTCAACGCCCGCTACAGCTACGCCACCCACCGGCCAGGAGCAGCAGTTCCAGCGCCGGGTCAAGGGCGAGAGCTGTCCTCCACCTTCTCGAAGAAGAACTCGTGCTTGAGAAAGGAGACGTCGTACTCGTGACCCGACTCGGGCGGCAGCAACTGGGAGGCCTGGAAGAGGCGCCACCCGTCGTGCAGCGCGGCAAGCCCGGTGGGGTAGGGCGGCTCGTCACTGTCACCGGTCGTCGGACGGGTCCGGCCGGTCCCGTCGTACCGGGACCAGCCCACGACATCGGAGTCGAGCGCCGACGACGAGAGATAGAGGACCAGAACCTGCTGCCTCATGCGTGACTCCTCACGGCCGGACGGTTGCTGACGCGCGTGACCCAGTAGTCGATGTCGAACGAGTCGTCGCCGGTCAGGGCCCGCCACAGCAGGACCCGGTTGTAGATCTCCAGCCGCGCGGTCGCCTGCTCGTACCAGGGGAAGTACGTGTTGAGCTCCGCCGTCACGGCCGGGTCCTCGAGGTCGGAGGTGTCCCAGAGGCGCACCTGCGGCACCGTCGGATTCAGGCGGAGTTTGTACATGTAGCGACGGCGGGCCGTGTCGTTGCGGCGGCCACCGTGCCAGATGCCGTGGTGCACGAGGACGACCGTGCCCGCCGGGCAGGTCAGCCGTGTCTGCCCCCTGAGGTTCTGGACCCGGCCGACGTCCGTCTCGTTGATCCTGCGCAGATGGCTGCCGGGCACACTGAGCGTGCCGCCCATGTCGGCGGTCACCTCGTGCGGGTAGTACATGAGCTGGATGTCGAACGCATCCGGCCGCACGTCGATGATCGCGTCTCCGTGCAGCGGCTGCGCCTGTCCCTCGTGCGGCTCGCGCACATGCACCGCATGGTGGTCGACGGTCGGCTCGGGCCCGACCAGGCTCTCCACGGCGCCGGCGACGACCGGAAGGGCGAGCAGCTCATGGACGAAGGTGTCCTGCGCGAACGCCTTGCCCAGCGGAGTGCCGTAGGACACCTCCGGCAGGCCCTCCGTCAAGGCCGCGACGGCCCGTTGATTGATCTCCTCCGGCACCACCCCGTCCAGGCGCAGAAATCCCTGCGCGACGAAGCGTGCCACCTGAACCGATGTCAGGAGCTGTTTGCTGGTTGACATACGACGAACGTACGGGCCGACTCCCGCTCCGTCGTGGGCTGAAATCGTCCACTGCTGGTAATTTCTCGTCCTCGTGAAGCTCGTAACGCTACGGCTCGACGAGGCGCCCACCGTGGTCGGTGCAGGCATCGGCGTGCACGGCGTCTCCACCGCGCACGACGTCTTCCGGCTGCCCGACCTGTGGCAGCTGCACCTCTACCACTACGAGGGCGCACTGTCCCTCGGGCAGTCGGTCCAGCCCATACGCCCCGGCCACGTCAGCCTCGTACCGCCGAACACCGAGGTGCACTTTCACTACCGGGGCAGGTCGGAGCACTTCTACGTCCACCTGCGGCTGCACGACGGCGGAACCGCGCGCATGGTCCCGGTGATGCAGGACGCCGCGGCCGAGAGCACA
The DNA here is from genome assembly GCF_046267975.1 of Streptomyces flavusporus. Classification (NCBI taxonomy): domain Bacteria; kingdom Bacillati; phylum Actinomycetota; class Actinomycetes; order Kitasatosporales; family Streptomycetaceae; genus Streptomyces; species Streptomyces flavusporus. The sequence continues at coordinate 1,720,607 of NZ_CP176503.1, forward strand.
CGCCTGGCCGATCTGCTCCGACACGCCGTGACGGCCATGCCGACTTCTCCCCCGCGAGCCACGGCCGAGGTCTGGACCGCTCTGTGGCGCATCGCCGAGTTGCCGAGGGGCGATGGAGCCGGGCGCCGCCACCCCTTCGTGGCAGCCGCCCAGGCCTACGTCGAGGAACACCTGGCCGGCCCGCTGTCCGTACCGGACGTCGCTCGCGCCGTCGGAATCTCCCACACACACCTGACGCGCGTGTTCCGTGCCGAAACCGGCCTCACGGTCGTGTCGTACATCCGGCACCGACGCCTTCAACGCGCCCGCCACCTCCTGTTGTCCTCCACCCTGTCCATCACCGCCATCGCCGCGGCCGTGGGCATCGCCGATCTCCAGGCCTTCAACAAGGCCTGCCGCCGCGAACTCGGCGCGAGCCCGCGTGACGTACGTGCGGCTGCCCCTGCGGGGCCGGACGGCCCAGGACCGTAAGCGGTGCCGACGGACAGCTGCCGTCGGCCCGGCAGGTGGCGTCCACGAAGCCGGCCCTGGCCGATTCGTTGGAAGGCCGCTCAGGCCCTGACCGCTGCGGGCATCACCACCGAGATCATCCCGCGGCTCCGCGAGGCGATCGATGAAGAGTGGACATGGGCCAACCACCCCATGCCCTGGTGCACCCGCGAGGAGATCCGGGGGTCTCCAACAAAGCCCAGAAGATCTACGACGACATCCGCTACGGCCGCCTGGTCATCCACGCCCACGCCGACGACGCCGGCACCGTGGTCGCCATCGGCACCTACTGCGACAGCGGCAAGAGCGTCTACCTCCACGGCGAGAACCATTTGCGGCAGATCACCGACACCTTCGACTCACCCGCCCAGGCCCTCGCATCCTTCGAGCGCCTCCAATGCGACACCATGCGCGACGGCCCCGCGCCGGCGACCGCCGCCGAGCGCCACGCCGCCGAAGCCCGCACCGCCCTCGGCACACCGGCCACAGCCTCCAAGTCGTCCGTCTCAGGACCAACGCTCGTGCCGGCCTTCGCCGCCGACCCCGCCGACCACGACGCCATCCTCGATGAGTTCCTCGCCACACACGCGGACTGGGAGAAGTGGCGCACCTGGTCCGACGACACGACTCACGCCATTCATGAATCACAGACCCTGCGCATGGAACGCGTCCACGAAACCCAAGTCCCGGACGTCCCTATAACGGGGGGACGCTGGGCTGCTCTCGCAGGGCCGGGTCGGCTATGACCAGGACAGCCTTGAGCTGGTTGATCGCCTGGGTACGGGCCCTGACCGCGGAGACGTTCGCGAGTTTGAACATCCGGGCGCTGTGCACCGGACCGTCGCCAGTCTTGGCGCGGGCCTGGGCGCGGCCACTGAGCACGGCCCGCGCAGCAGCCTGCGTATCGAGCGGGTCCGACTTCCCGAGCAGACGGCGCGCTGTGCGGTCGGGCCAGCGCATCACAGGAACACGGACCGCATGAGGCGCCGACCGCATCGTGCGCGTCAGCGCAGCCGACCTCACGACGAAGCCGCACCGGAGCGCTCCGGTGCGGCTTCGTCGTCTCACGGCTCCGCGCAGAGGTCCCGTCAGGATGGTCCCCGGCGGGGCCTCGCCGTATCACCCGCTATCACACAGCCCCTATGAGCGGGGTGCCGACTGTAGCTGTTTGACCAGGTGGAAGACCTCGCGGGCCGCATAGCGTTTGAGGCAACGGACGATTTCACGCCGGGTCTTGCCCTCCTTGATCCGCCGCTCGTAGTAGTCCTGGGTACGCGGGTCGACCCGCAGACGGGTGAACACGATGCGATGCAGCGCGGCGTTGGCCTGCCGGTCGCCGCCACGCTTGAGACGGCGGAACTGCCGACGCCCCGAGGAACGCTCAACCGGGCTGACACCGCACAGCGCGGCGAACGACGCCTCACTGTCCAACCGTTCCGGGTTGTCCCCCACTGTGATCAGCAGAGCGACCGCCGTGTCCGGACCGATCCCCACCACATCGAGCAGCTGCGGGGCATGCCGTTCCACAAGCCGGGTCAGACGAGCCTCAACGTCCCGGATCTCCTCGGAGAGCCGGCCGATCCGGTGAGCCAGCAGGCCCAGCGTGATCCGGGTGGCCTGCACCACCGACTCCGCGCCGCCCTCCTCGCGACCACGCGCATCGGTGAACTGTGCGCAGGTACGGAAGAGTTCGGCATTGCCCAGTCCGGCCATTTCCTCCCGCAAGACGGGGTCCGCCGTGACGAGGACGGACTTGAGCTGGTTGATGGCCTGCGTGCGGGCTTTGACGGCCGACACTTTCGTGAGTTTGTACATTCTCGCGATCTGCACCGGCCCGTCGCCCGTTTTGGCCCGGGCACGGGCCCGCCCGCTCAACACGGATCGCGCCGCGTTCTGGGCATCGAGCGGATCCGACTTGCCGCGCCGACGACGATCCGCACGGTCCATCCGATTCACGTCAAACACGTCTATGCCCTGGGCCAGCAAATAGCGAGACAACGACGCTCCGTATGAGCCGGTCCCCTCCACTCCGGCCCGCCTCACGATTCCCCACTTCCTGGCGCACTTCAGCAGATCGCGGTATCCCGCCGCGGTGGCCGGGAACTCATCGGTGGCAAGGACTGCCCCTGACACGGAAAGCACCGCAGCCACGTGAACATCCCGGTGCGTATCCACCCCCAGCACCACCTCCCCCGCAGGGCGGCGGGTCCGCGGAACCGACGACGTACTGGGCACGGTCGAACTGGACATGCCCGTCCCGTTCCTCCCTTCCGGTCCGATGACGTGTCGCGTTGCCGGTACCAGGCCGCGTCAGACGGTCAGAATCGTGAGGACGCCACAACAATCGGCAGGCCCCTATCGGGACACACCCCGCCGGCCCGGCACCGACAACGCACCATCCCCGGCCAAAGGCCGACACCGTGTGATCGAGACACTTCGGTCAGAGAAATCATGAGTCAGACCACGGACCCGGGACAGCACCCGCCCATCCTCCCGCCCCTCATCTCGCTACCGCTCAGGAACCGAAGGACATGCTCAATCCCCTTCACGCACACCCCGAACCTGATCCCGACCGAGCACAACAGCGCACGAAGGGGAGCTGCGCGATCAGGGGTCGCCAGCAGCAAGTGCGGCGCATGAACAAGTACGTACTCAAGATCTCCCCGCTCCAGCCGGAGTTCCGCCGCGGCATGCTCCACGCCGTCAACCCGGTCGGCGTGGTCGCCTTCGTGGCCGCCTCCGGCCTGTCCACCGCCATGTACTTCCACGCCCTCGGCGACACCCTCCAGCCGTACTCTCCTGTCGCCGCCGCCGTCATCGCCTTCGTACTCACGCCGCTGATGGCGATCGCCACCAAGGGCGCATGTACGGGTCGGCTAGTGTCCTGAGTCGTTAATTCGTGTGCAGTATGCGGCAAGGGTGTCGAGGATGTCGTCGGCGGTCTTCGTCCAGACGAACGGCTTGGGGTTCCGGTTCCACTCGTTGATCCAGCCGCGGATGTCCCGTTCCAGTTCGACGACGCTGCGGTGGGCCGAGCGGCGGAGTTTGCGGCAGGTCAGCTCGGCGAACCAGCGCTCGACGAGGTTGAGCCAGGACGCCGAGGTGGGAGTGAAGTGCAGATGGAAGCGGGGGTGCCGAAGCAGCCACTTCTTGACCGGCTCGGTCTTGTGGGTGGCGTAGTTGTCCAGGACCAGGTGGAGTTCGAGGTGCTTGGGAACGGCTGCGTCGATGACCTTCAGGAAGCGGAGGAACTCCTGGTGGCGGTGGCGGCGGTAGTGCTGGGCTATGACCGAGCCAGAGGCGATGTCCAGGGCGGCGAACAGGCTGGTCGTGCCGTGCCGGACGTAGTCGTGCGTCATCTTCGCCGGCGTGGTCGGCGCCATCGGCAGCACCGGCTGGGTCCGGTCCAGGGCCTGGGTGAGTCGGCGGCGGGAGTTTCACCCGCCGCCGCTCTCAGAACCGTGCGTAAGCCTCTCGGCTTACACGGCTCCCATCGTCCAGTCGTTCGCGGTCACGGCTTGACGAACTTCCAGTGGGCGAAGAGTCCGGGGAACCGCCTGGCGTGACGGCTCAGGGCTTCACGCGCTCTGGCTCGTTTCCGTTTGAACCGCTTGTACTTGCGGACGAGCCACCGCACCAGGTAGTCGTTGATGCGGTTGAGGCTGGGGTACAACGCGGACGGATGGAAGCGCCCGAAGTAGTTGATCCAGCCCCGCACGACCGGGTTGATCTCCCGGGCGAGCTGCTCCAGGGTCGTCTCACTTCGCAAGTGCAGCCGCCAGCGGCGGATCTGCACCCGGATCTGCTTGGCGGCCTCGTCGCTGACGGCCGGGTTGAAGCCGAAGAAGAAGTCTCCGCGCTTCGTCCGGAGTTTCCGTACGCGAAACCCGTACCCCAGGAACACGAACGAGGTGTGCTCGGCCAAGCCACGCCTGTTCCTGTCCCTGCAATACACGATGCGGGTCTTCTGGGGATGCAGTTGCAGCCCCCCGCAGTCGGCCAGCCGCCCGGCGATGGCCTCACGCATCTGATGCGCCTGGACCTCGTTGCGACAGTGGACCACCACGTCATCGCAATAGCGCTCGAACTGGACGCCAGGGTGCTCCCGGGCCATCCAGGCGTCGAACGCGTAGTGCATGAACAGGTTGGACAACACGGGTGAGACCGCCGAGCCCTGCGGGCTGCCGCGGTCCCGGGCTTGCAGGCTGCCGTCCGGCCGCTGGAGCGGGGCCTTGAGCCACCGCTCCACATACAGCAGGACCCACCGCTGGTCGGTGTGGTGCGCGACCGCCTTGAGGACGAGATCATGATCGAGGTTGTCGAAGAAGCCCCGGATGTCCAGATCGATCACCCAGTCCGTCTTCCAGCACCGCTCCCGGCACACCGCGACCGCATCCAGCGCACTGCGGCGGGGCCGGTAGCCGTAGGAGTCCGGGTGGAACACAGGTTCCACCAGCGGCTCCAGCACCATGGCCACCACCGTCTGCGCGATTCTGTCCGCAACCGTGGGCACACCGAGGATCCTGACCCCGCGTCCTCCCGGCTTGTCGATCTCCACCATCCGCACCGGCGGCGGGAAGTAGCAGCCCGACGACATGCGATTCCACAGCTTGTAGAGGTTGCCCCGCAGGTCAGCCTCGAACTGCTCGATCGACTCGCCGTCGACGCCCGCCGCTCCCTTGTTGGCCTTGACCCTCAAGTACGCCTCGAACACCAGGTGTTTCGAGATCCCGAACGACTTTGGTCCGCTCGTCCGGCTCATCCCGGGCACTCCGGTTGACCGCCAAACAGACCCGGACGACCCGTCCCCTTCGCTCCACCCGCATTACCGGGCTTCACCACTACTACGAGACGGTCCGCCCCCGTGCCCCGCTTCGGTACTCGGCCCCTCGCGGTCTTGTCCGCTTGGAGCACTCCCTCTCGCCGCCGGCCCACCGGGCCGACCGCAGTATCGGGGCGACAGGTTCCCACGTTCCGTGCAAGAGCCCGGGCCAGGCTCGCGCCGCCTCCATGCCGGACGCCATCCGGGCAGTCGGCAGGCTCCCCCCGGACTTGTCCCGGAGCCCAAATCATGCCCCGGTTTCGACGCCATTGAAGAAAGTTACGACACGTCGTCAGCGGTTCGCTCACGCTCGCCTTCCTGACCCACACCTGACGCGATCACTGCCGCGCCTTTTGCCGCAGCGCTCACCACGATCGGCACTTAACCGACGCAGCCTGCGGTGGTTTGGAGCCTCCCCCTGCAGGGCGACCCCGGAGGACCTATCTCCATCTCCTGCACAGCACCGCTTCCAGAAGCTGCTACATCAATGCCTCCTTCAGCGTTCGTGGCACACAATCTGCGACTTCTCGTCCACGCAGAGGACGATGGCCCGCTCGGGCGGGTCCAGGTACAGGCCGACGATGTCGCGGACCTTCTCGATGAACTGCGGGTCCTTCGAGAGCTTGAAGGTGTCCACCAGGTGCGGTTTGAGGCCGAAGGTCCGCCAGATCCGCGAGATGGTGGACTGGCTCAGGCCGCTGACCTTGGCCATCTCCCGTGTCGACCAGTGCGTGGCGTTCTTCGGAGTGGTCTCCAAGGTCCGCACGACCACCTCCTCCACCTTCTCGTCGCTCACCGTGCGCGGCGGGCCGGGTCGCGGCTCGTCGGACAGGCCTTGGAGCCGGTCGGCCGCGAACCGCTTACGCCACTTGGCCACGGTGACCGGGTGGACCCCAAGCTCCGCCCCCACCGCGGTGTTCGAGCCGCCCTCCGCGCACGCGAGCACGATCCGGCACCGCAACGCCAGAGCCTGCGAGGACGTTGCCCGCCGCGACCAGCGCAGCAGCGTCTCTCGCTCCTCATCCGTCAGGACCACCTCGACCGTCGGCCGACCCATACGCGCCATGAGCCCAGCCTACTTCTATAGCGAAATAAAGACTCAATACACTAGACGAGTCATTCCGAATGGTTAGTGGTCGTAGGCGACCAGTGATCGGGTGATCGGCTGGCGGGTCTTGTGGTTGTGCCAGATTGCTGCGGCCATCGCGAGGATGCGCTGGGCGACGCGGACTGCGACGCCTTCGAAGGTCCGGCCGCCGTGCTGTTCCAGGTCGAGCTGGCCCTTGAGAGTGTCGTTGACCGACTCGATCAGCTGTCGCACTGATTTCAGGAGGCTCTCGCCCTTGCGTTTCTTCTCACGCTTGAACGAAGGCCGCAGCAACTCGGCGCCCCTCAAGGCCAGATCGGCCTCGAACTCCTTGGAGGCGAAGCCCTTGTCCGAGATCACCAGCAGCCCAGGCCGGTCCGTGACCGTCTCCGGTTCACGGTCGAGCATCGCGGTCAGTACCTCGCGCTCGTCCATCTTCGGGGTCGCCAGAGCCCACAGGATCGGCATCCCGGCCGGGGTGCACACCAGGAACAGGCGCAGGCCCCAGAAGAACCGGCTGTGGCTGGCGCAGTACCCGTATCCGGCCCAGCCGGCCATGTCCGACCGCTTCACCGTGGGACGCGAGCGACCGCATTCCACGGGCGTGGAGTCGACGATCCAGTGGTTGTCGAACCAGAAGTCCGTGTCGGCGGCCAGCAGCCGTATCGCCTTCTTGACCAGCGGCAACGCGGCCCTCAGCCGCTTGTTCCAGCCCGGCTGCTTGGGCACGTACGGGAACATCGCGCCCAGCCGGGAGTCCACGAACCGCAGCCACCGCGACTCCGAAGTGAAACCCAGCAGCGCCTGCGCGACGGCGAGGCAGACGAGCTCGGAGTCCGTCAGCCGCGGCGGTCGGCCCAGCCACCGGGTGCCTCCGATCCCGTCGTCGATCTTCACGTACAGTGCGGTCAGCAGGGCGTCTAGGTTGTTCGTCACACAACGATCTTGGACGCCCTGTCTGCGTTCCCGGACGCACCGTCAGCATTCGGAATAACTCGTCTAGTGTCTTGTGATCCTGTTCATGGAACCTGAGGCGTCTGTGATCGTTGAGTCTGGTATGGATCTCTCCTCTGAACAGATTGCTGAGCTGCGGGAGTTGGCGGGTTCGCGGCATGTGCCGGCTGTCGTGGCGCTTCGCGCGCGGGTCGTGTTGTGGTCGGCCGAAGGGCGGCGGCGAAAGGACATCGCCGAGCTCGCCGGTGTGGCACCGCTGACGGTGGACCGGTGCAAGTCCCGCTATGCCGAGCGTGGTGTTGCCGGGCTGGAGGACAAACGCCGGGGCGGGCCGCGAACTCAGGTGCCGCCTCGGGTGCGGGCGCGGGTGATCGCCTTGACGAGGATGTCCCCGCCGGCGGATTCCGGGCTCTCGCACTGGTCGACGCGATCGCTGGCCGACCACTTGAAGCGGCGCGAGGGCATCTCGGTGTCCTGGCATTACGTTGCCCGCATCTGGCGTGAGGAGAATCTGAAACCGCACCGCTCGGGCACCTTCAAGATCTCGAAAGACCCGGCGTTCGCGGAGAAGGTCGCCGACATCGTCGGCCTGTACCTGGCCCCGCCCGGTGGCGCCGTAGTGCTGTCGGTCGACGAGAAGACGCAGGTGCAGGCGCTGGACCGGACCCAGCCGGTGCTGCCGGTGGCCTTCGCGGCCACCGAGCAGCGCACCCATGACTACGTCCGGCACGGCACCACGAACCTGTTCGCCGCGCTGAACGTCGCGACCGGAGAAGTGCTGGGCGAGTGCAAGCCGAGCCGGAACGGCGCGAACTTCCTGGCGTTTTTGAAGAAGGCCGTCAAGCCGCACGCGGGGAAGGAGATCCATGTCGTCCTGGACAACCTCTCCACGCACACCACCCCGGGCGTGAAGGCGTGGCTGGCGAAAAACCCGCACGTCCACTTCCATTTCACTCCCGTCGGGTCCTCGTGGCTGAACCAGATCGAGATCTGGTTCGGGATCATCACCCGGCAGTCCATCCGCCGTGGCACGTTCTCCAGCGTCAACGTCCTGGTCAAACAGATCCGCGACTACATCAACTCCTGGAACGAGAACGCGAAACCCTTCACCTGGACCGCCACCGCCGACGAGATCCTCGCCAAGGTCCGCCTCGTCCAGACCAGCGTGAAGAAACTCGTCAACAACAACTCGAAGTAACACAATCAGGATCACGAGACACTAGTGTCCTGCGCCGGGAATTCGATCAAGATATGCAGCGAGGCGTTGGAGGATCTCGTCGGCGTCCTTGGTCCAGATGAACGGCTTCGGGTTGTCGTTCCACTGGGCGACCCAGGCGCGGATGTCGCGTTCCAACGCCTGGAGGTTCTTGTGGACGCCTCGCCGTATCCGTTTGTCCGTCAGCAGTCCGAACCACCGCTCGTCGGGTAGGACCGCTGCATTGCTGCAGCGGTCCCCCCTCAGAACCGGCCGTGCCCGCTTTCCAGGCAACCGGCTCAAGCAAGCCCCTTGGGCTCGCGGGCGAACAGAAGTGCTGGTCACCGGCCGGGGCCAGTGGCCAGCCGACGCCGGCAGTGGGTGTGTATCAGGCGTGAGGCGGCGGGTTTGTCCGGCTTGCCGTTGCCCGCTTCGGCGGTGACCGCGTGTTTGCGGATCGCGATGCGGGTGACCTTGAGCCACTGCTCCCACTGGTCGGGAGTTTGCGGCTCGTGGTCGGCGTGCAGCAGCAGCCCTCCGCAGAGCGGACATCGGCCGTCTTGCATCTGCAACAGATGCAAGGTGCCCTTGCCCAGCGGGAGTTTGCCGCGGCGGCACCGCTTGGCCCAGAAGTCGGCCAGGGCGGGATCGTCGGTTGACGCCCTCCCTGGCACCATCCGGTGCCGGACGATCGGCGTCCAGGCGAACTTGTAGAGGTAGAAACCGCTGGTGCGGTCCCCGAATACCCATGTGTCCTGCCTGAACGGGTTGAACATGGCGAAGTACCGGGCAGTCACCCAGCGCATCGGCTTGTTCGGGTGGGAGAACTTGGCCCACTTGTAGACCAGTCTCCACACGTAGGCGTCCAGCGAGTTGAACGCCCGCTTGGACACCCCGATCCGGTAGTAGGCAGCCCAGCCCTTGATGATCGGGTTGAGCTTGGCGATCACCGCGTCGGCGTTGGCCCCTCGCAGGGCCAGCACCTCGGCGGCAAGCCGTTCCCGGATCCGCCGCAAGGCCGCGTTGCTCGGTTTGGTCAGCAGCTTGCTGCGGTAGCGTCGGATGTTGAACCCCAGGAAGTCGCAGCCCTCATCGAGGTGGACAATGCGCGTCTTGTCCTCGTTGAAGGCCAGGCCCCGGGGCGCGAGCCACACAGTCAGCCGCGCCTTGACCTGCTCGGCCTGTTCCCGAGAATGACACAGGGCGAGAAGGTCGTCGGCGTAGACGACCAGAACCGGAGAATCGCGCGCCAGAATCGTGGCATCACTGCCGAGATTCTGGTAGCGGACTCCAGCAGCCTTTCCCATGCCGTGCAAGGCGATGTTCAACAACGCGGGACTGATCACCCCGCCCTGGGGAGTTCCCTCCACCGTGGGGGTGAACCAACCTTTCTCGACCACACCCGCCTTCAGCCATCCGGCGATCATTCCCCTCCCGGGAAAGGAGCCCAATGACGCGAGCAGGTGATCGTGGTCGATTCGGTCGAATGCCGCTTTCAAGTCCGCGTCGAGCACCCACAAGCGTTTGGCGTTCTTGCCGCTCGCCGTCGTGTGGATGGCAACGATCGCGTCATGACAGCCACGGCCTGGACGGAAACCGTAGACCTTCGGTTCCAGCCGTGCCTCCCACTCGGGCTCCAGTGCATTCAGCGTCAGAGCTTGAAGGCATCTGTCGGCGATCACAGGAATTCCAAGTGGGCGCTGCTTCCCATTCGCCTTGGCTATATACACCCGCTTGACGGGCTTGGGCTTCCACGGGGCCGCGCCATGCTGGACCCAGTCGGCCAACTCGGCCTTTCCCTGGGGCAGCAGGACGACTTTCCCGTCGATGCCCGCCGTCTTGCGGCCAGCGTTGACTTCCGTGACCCGCCGCACACTCGCGAGTGTGTTGGCGCGGGAGCGGAGCATCAACTTCTGCAGATTCCTGACCTTGGCCAGGTCTCCTGCCTGCGATGCCGTGAAGATGCGTTGCCGCAGACGCCGTACGTCGTCCTCGACGGTCCGCCAGTCGATCGACGGCCAGTCGGTGATCTCGTCCTCCGGTCCGTTCGCCATGCCGGCTGCGGTCGCAGCGGCTTGCGCCGCCCCAGCCACGTGTGTCGTCACGGCGTCCAACTTGCCCTTCGGTTCAGGTGTCTTTGGTCATCGTTTCTTCACGGGCTCACCAGACCCACGTCAGCGCCCTTTCAGGCCGGGACATCGGCCCCTATCCGGCCAGTTATGCGGGGACCACCGACGGAGGTGTCAGCGCATGGTTCCCGGTTTCCTGTTGCCTTTCGGCGACCGGCATTCGCTTGCTGGGTCTTCCTGCGCCCGCTGGAGAGTTGGGCCTTCCTTGCGGTTGGCTTACCAGGTCAGAATTGCATTGCCTGGACTCCATCGGGGTTGTCACGTTCCGCATGAGAGAGATGCTGCCGGTGAGGGGGCCCTCTGCACCCCGGGGACGGCGGTGCACTCCCGACTGGCCAGATTTCCCCAGTCGGCGCCTGCCGATTTCCAGCGGCCAGTCCCTATCTCTCGCTGAAACGACCCATCGGCGAGAGTGCTCATGACGAGGCATCATCAAGGGTTCATTCGCATTCACCCGTCCGGCATTTCCCAGCCTGTAACCCCCGGATGGAACGAGGATCCTTGGGCATTTCCCCAGGCTTCGCACCCCGCGATTACTCACGACGCACGCTGAGGCGGGAACGAGCCCTGTGCACTGGCTCGGGAGCTACACCTTCGACATCAGTCGATCCTCCTTCGGTGAGTCCGCTCTTCTCAAGCGGCTTTCGTGTCGCACGACCTGGTTGAGCCAGGACGAGTAGGTGGGCGTGAAGTGCATGTGGAAGCGGGGGTGGGCCTCGAGCCACTTGCGAATGGTCGGGGCCTTGTGGGTGCTGTAGTTGTCGCAGATCAGGTGGACGTCGAGGTGAGCGGGCACCTCCTTGTCGAGTTTGGCGAGGAACTTCTTGAACTCGGCGGCTCGATGGCGGCGGTGAATGGAGCTGATCACCTCACCGGTGGCCACGTCGAGAGCGGCGAAGAGGGTGGTGATGCCGTGACGGACGTAGTCGTGAGTCCGGCGCTCGGGCATGCCCGGCATCATCGGCAGCACCGGTGCCGAGCGGTCCAGCGCCTGTATCTGGGACTTCTCGTCGACGCACAGGACCAGGGCCTTCTCCGGCGGATCGAGGTAGAGGCCGACGATGTCGCGGACTTTGTCGACGAACTGCGGGTCGTTGGACAGCTTGAAGGTGTCCACCTGGTGCGGCTTGAGGCCGAAGGTCCGCCAGATCCGCCCCACGGTGGACTTCGACAAGCCGCTCTCGGCCGCCATGGAGGCTCGCGACCAGTGCGTGGCGTCCTTCGGGGTGCGCTCCAAGGTAGCCACGACGAGTGCCTCGACCTCCTCGTCGGAGATCTTGCGCGGGGCGCCGGGACGCGGCTCGTCCGCCAGACCGTCCAGGCGCGACTCCAGGAAACGGCGGCGCCACTTGCCCACCGTCTGCGGCCAGATGCCCAGTTCGGCGGCCACCTGCTGGTTCGACTTTCCCTCCGCGCAGCCCAGCACGATTCGGCACCGCTGAGCCAGAGCCTGAGCCGAGGTCGCCCGCCGAGACCAACACACCAGCGTCTCGCGCTCGTCGTCGGTCAACGTCACCTCGGCCACCGGCCGTCCCATGCGCGCCATGCGCGCAAGGCTACACATATTCAACGAACTTCAGGCGCAGGACACTAGGGCGTCGTGCCGTACTGGGAGGACCCCGCCCCGAGCTCGACCTGTCCAGGGTTGGGGCCGGGGCGGGGGCTTGCGGACCCCGCCCGCCGGAGTCTTGCGGGACACCGACGGGCGGGGCGTTCGGGGCGCGACCCTGACCCTGCGGTCGCCATGGGGCCCCTTCGCGCCGGGGCAGGGCGGCCGGTCAGCGGCGGCGGGGCGCGTTCGCGCAGCGGCAGTGGATCCGGCCAGCCCGTGCCGCGCCGCCGGAGGGGCTGACCTTGTCGTACGGCACCCAGGCGTCGCCTGCCTCGATCGGCTTGTCGCAGACCAGGCACATCGCCACGCCGGTCAGCGCGTCGTAGTGGTCGCACAGGGCTACGACGGACCGGGCGAGCCGCCTGACACGGTCGACCTCGCCGTAGAGGCCCGCAGCCTCGGGCTCCTCCAGACGCCGCCGGGCCTCGCCGACAGCGGCCAGTGCCACCTTCGCCGGAACGTCTTCCGGGGGCAGGACTTCGGCGAGCTGCTCGATCTGCGGGATCAGCTGCCCCAGGTAGTCGTGGAAGCCCTGGCTGAAGAGCTTCACGCTCTGGTGGCGCGGCACCGTGCGCTGGTCCAGGAGCCAGGTCGCTGCTGCGCGCATCGTGGCGGTGGACTGCGCGGGAGTCTCGGTCTCGTCGCGGGTGGCGTTCACTGGGCAGCTCCCGCCTGGCGGTGGACGGGGCAGGCGCACGGCGCGAGCTGGGTGTTGAGCGCTTCGAGGGCGGGCTCGTACCCGTGCGGCACGCTGACCGTGGCGCGCGGCGGGCTCACCACGACCCCGTCCCGGCTGACCGTGTACACAACACCTCGATGGTCATCTTGGCGCCCTGTGCGCGCCCCGGGGGTGGGGCAGTAACGTTCGGCATGTCGACGCTCCTACGTAGCGTTGGCCATGCCCCGGGAGGTCTCACCACCTCGCCGGGGTCTAACGCTTTGACCATAGGGGCGCCCGTGCGGTGCCGCCGACCGTAATCCGGTCGCTACTCTCAGGCAGCCAGGATGCCTACCTTCTCCGCCAGTTCGGCGGCCCGGCGACGACGGGGAGCCTGCGTCGACTCCACCTCCTCCAAGAGGATCACCCTGGCGTAGCCGTTGTAACGGATCGTCTCAGGCGCGGCCTCGTACGCCTTCTCCAACGACGCGACGGCGACGTCGGGCTGGTTGTCGAGCTGGTAGCCCCTCGCTTCCTCGATGCGGTGCCGGGCGCGCCGCGGGCGGGACTTGATGACGCTCTGGTCTGCCCTGGCTGCCTGCCGGACGGACTCGCCGCCCTGGTGCAGCTCGACAGCCACGGTCACCGCGTGCGCGCCCATCACGGCCCGGCTGAAGCTGGTGACCGGGTGGTAGTACTCGGCAGGCAGCCGCGCAGCCATGTCGTTCGCCTTGTCCCAGTGCCGCCACGCCGTACCGGTCTCCCTTCGGCGGGCCGCGGTGTAGCCAAGTTCGAACTCCAGGGCGCCGGCGATCGCCAGCACATCGTCCGGGGCGTCAGGCAGTAGAGGCTCCAGGAACCGGACCGCTTCGCGGTTGACGGAGTCGGCCGCCTCGTAATGCCTCGGTCCGCTGTCGCGGTGGGCCTGCGCCAGCAGCCAGGAAGCAACGCCGATGGTGTGCGGGTCCTCGCTCTCCTGGGCGGCGATCATGCCGCGCTCAGCGACCCTCCAGAGCAGGGAACTGTCGGGCTGGTAGGCGATGAAGAACTGCGACAGCGAGTACGTCTGGGCAAGGAGGGACTGTGCCTCGCGCCGCTCGGCAGCGCTGTCGGCGTGCCGTACAAGGGCTTGGGCGTCCCGGATCAGGTCGGGCAGCAGCTTGCCGATCGCCTCGCGGTGGTTCTTCGACGCGTGCCGTGCCTTCCACGCAGCGTGCAGCCGGGCCTCGAGGTGTGCCACGGGCGGCGGCTCAACTCCCGCGGTGAGCGGGAAGCTGTCGATGGCTGCCTTCACGGAAGCGAGGCGCGGGTGGCCGGGGCCGATGAACAGGTCAATGTGTGCCTCCGGCCGTCCTGTCAGGTCAGCAAGGTCGCGAACCCGGAGTACCTCGGCGATGCGCAGGACCGTCTCAAGGCCGGGTGCCTTCTGCTGTCCGTTCTCAATCTTGCGGTACGTGTGCGGTGACATACCCAGCAGATCAGCGACCTGCGACTGGGTCATCCCCCGGCGCTCGCGCAGGATTTGAACCCGCTGACCGAACTTCAGCGGATCGGCGTACGGGTCCGGGGTAGCATCTTGAGACATCACGGCCTTGCCCCTCCTAGCAGCTTCGTCACTGCCAGAGTAGGGGCAGGGCCGGTCTCATGTGAGGCTCCGCTCTAACGCGCATTCCCGCTTGACGCTCCCCTGCGAGCCGGATGCCGCGCGCGTCCGGGCTCGCGGACGATGGCGCCCTTCTCCTCGATCTTCACCAGCTGCTCGTGGACGGACGCCCGGCCGCGCAGCCCAACCGCCCGGCCAATCTCCACGACGGTCGGCGCCTCCCCATGCTCCGTGATCCACTCCCGAATGCACTGCACGATGCGTTCTTGCTGGTCGGTGAGGTGGTCCACTCGCTGTCTGGCCATACACCCGATTAGAGCGTGTGTTCGATTTTTCACGCAAGCCGGCGTAGGCTCGAACGCGTGAGTGAAGATCTGCCGTCCCGCCTGGAGCTGCTGCACTTCGCCCGGCGCGTATTCGTGCAACAGGCGACGGCAGGCCTGGCACAGATCGACCGGTGGATCGCGGACGAAGAGCGCCGAGAGGCGGAGCGGCGCGAAGCTGAGGCACAGAAACCGACCCCGCCAGAGTGGCTGCTCCAGTACGGCCTGAACCGGCGGAACGCGGATGCCGTGCACACAGGGGACTGCTGGGCGGCCGCGCAGAGCGGGCGGTGCCGCCCGGTCGGGCGCGCCGAAGCGCTCGACGCGCTGCGGCATCAGGTGCCGACGTGCCAGTACTGCCGTCCGGATACGGCGCTGGGCGTTCTGGAGTAGGCGCTGTCCGGCTTCCCGATTTCGGACCGTGCGCCCGCTGCCAGAGACTGACGTGCCGATACGGGCGCAACGCTCAGGTCACTGCCCCGCCTGCCAGGCGAAAGAGCAGATCACGCGTCCGGGCTACGACGTGGCGCAGCCGTCCGCCTGATCCCCGTGGCGGGCGGCCCGTGCCCGACGGTGCGCATTCGAAAGAGCACGCGCCGCCTATGCGCCGCTCTAACATGATCCTCCGCACGCCAACCCAGCGACAAGGAGGATGAGTTGAGCGCTGCCAGCTCCAACCAATCATCGAGTGTCCCGCCCCAGAACGCAGGTGCGCACGCGCCAGCTGCCCAGCCTCCCGCGGGATCAGGGGGCGGCACGAGTGGGAGCTCGGGAGGGGGCGGTAGCCCCTCTACTACACCATCTCATTGGGAACAGAGGTACCAACGAGTCAATACCATTGCCACGATCGCCGCCGCCCTTTTCGCCATCGCCTCTTTGGTCATCTCTGGATTGACGTATCGGTCTCAACTGAACGCGAATGAGACGCAGGACAAGGCGGCACGGGTCAGTGAGCGCGAGGTCATCCTTTCCACCGTCAGCAAGGTGGTCTGGTATTTTCGGTGGAAGACCGAAGACAAACCCGAGTTCGTAGCGATTGAAAATCGCGGCCTCAGCCCCATCTATGACGTTGCACTCCAGGGCATTGAAGATGACGTCATTAAGCAGTCCTACTTGCCTGGCGATATTCCTCCGTGTAGCCGTATCACGGTACAGATCGACGGCGCCAAGAATAGTGAGAAAGTGCGCACAGATCTTGACTTCAGCCTTGCATTCTCGGATTTCAGGGGAAATAACTGGTGGCTGAATCCCGACCGGTCAATCACCAGGGTCGCCGAGTTCGGCAGGGTCACCGACGAGGAGGAAAAGAGGATCGTGAAGGTGCCTGACCTTATTGACCAGAAGTATGAAACGTCGGATCTCGACGCCTGCGGATAGGCCTGCCGGGCTCACAGAATGTACCGGTAGGTGAGCCCCTGTCCCATTGGTGTCGCAGGGGCTTGTGTGTAAACGCCCAGAGATCGAGGTCGGCAGCGGCAACCGCCCGCACTCAAGCGGGCGCCTGCACAAGGAAGTAGCCGCAGCCTGCGCGCCTGGACACGTCCACCGTAACCGCGCCCCGGGCGCGCAGGCATGCGAATAAGCCCCCGCTGCGCGAAGCGGCGGAGGCAGACTGCGCCTATACGGCAGGCTCGTACGTCACGGTTTGGAGCGGGCAGCCGAGTGCCACAGCCCATGGGGCAGTAGCGACCAGGGGCCGGCCGTCATGTCCGGTGCGCGGGGTGGTCACGTGTTCAGTGTGCCTGGCTTGTGTAACTGCCCCTCAGCTCTCTGGCCAGCTTGCTCGACCCTGCTCAGCTGTCGCCAGGATGTTCCCATGTTCGTCGAGCAGGTTCCCGGCGTCGTCCACGTCGAGGACGCTCCCTTCCGGGTCGACGTTCTGGACCAGGCGGTGACCAGCCTTCTGATGGAAGTCGAACGCCAAGAGCATCGCGTCTGCGATCGCCCGCTCTTCGGCTCTCATGCCCGCTGCAAGAAGTTGCTTACGGGCTTCCGGCACCTCCCCCGCCACGAAGCTCAACTTGTAGAACGGGACTTCGGTCAGCGTCGCGAAGTGAGCGAGGACCTTCATGCAGAACGCAAGGAGCCAGGCGGGGCCTCCATTGCGTACGGTCTGAAGGGCGATCGCGAGGACCTCCTCGTATGGCTCACGGGCGGGAAATGGTGAGCCGTCGGGGAAGGTCTGCGGAACCTACGGCCACCACCCGCGCGCCACAGCCTCCATCCGCGCTACGTCACGTTTCCTGCCACGCTGGAATAGAGCCATGAGCCTTTGTCCTCGTTCCTAATCTGGGCGGATGCCCGCAGTTTGGTCGCCCGCGATCGACACGTGGAGGGCAAGCGTCAGTCGCCGAGGACCTCACGACGTGCGGCCACAGCCTTGCGGTTGAGAGCGTTGCTCATCCGCACGGCGGTAAAGGTCAGGAGAAGGAAGCCGACAACGAGCAGCACTTGGGTGGCGACGCTGACGATGCGGACGTCCTGGGTGGCGAGGGCGATGGCGAGCAGGATGAAGGTGCCGGTGGCCCAGGCGAACCAGATGCGGAACTTCTCGACTCTGACGGCCGTCTGCACGTCCCTGTACTCGGACATTGCTTCCCCCCTGCGCTGATGTCGGGCACGCGCATTGTGACGCGCGGTGCGCCGACTGTGGAGGGGGTGTGATGTGGTTGTGACGTTCGCAAGTGCCGCCGTCCACATGGGTGTTGACCTTGCAACCATCAGCGGTCACCCGTGACACTCCAGTCGCATGGTGCGCTGAGCAGAGTGACCCCGATCGGGGTCAGGGCGCCGACCCTCCGGGGGGAGGTACGCGGGCGCCATCGTGCAGGGGCAGGCTCGTTTCCCCCCGTGACGGGTCTGCCCCTGCTCGCAATACGTAGGTTGCCCCCACCGTCGGGGCTGCTCCGTGGTAGGACCACGGCATGGATCCAGCAGTGAGCTCTTCTCTCATCCGCGCTGCGGGGACCGCCGCTGGCGCGGTCATCAATCGGTACCGGCCTGTGGGCGTAGTCCGCACAGGAAACTCGGAGGACCGCGCTCAGGTCTACCGCCGGTTCCTCGATGCCACGACACACCTGGGCCTGAACGCTGCCTGGTTCCACGGCATGAAGCACGACGGTGGGAGGTCGGCCGAGCCGGCCGGGGCACCCAGCCATGGCAGGGCAACCGGGCCCCTCGGTGGGCGGAGTGACAGGGGCCGCTCTTCAGGCTTACGGCAGCCTCGCCGGGGTCAGGGCCCGTGGGCCGACCTACTTGACGTAGCGAGCCCCGCCTGCCTAGGCGGGGCTCGCGGGAGCGCTCACGTCGCGGCTGAGCCGCCAAAGTCGGCGCCACTGCGGCCCGGTGACGTCTGGGAGTTCACGCCGTTGGCCTGCTTCCGCTCCTCGTGCCGCTCCTTGAGGCGCTCAAGCTTGGCGGGGCGCTGAAAGACCTCGTCCAGCAGTGCGTCCATGAACTCCAGGATGGCTTCAGCGTCGTCCTGCAATATGGGCTCATCGCCGATGTCGCCGTGGGCGATGCTGTTGCCGTCCCTGCGGATCTGATGGCTCGCCTCCGCAGTGAGGGGGCTGATGATCCCGTCATCACGCAGGGCGTCGATCTTGCCGATGATGCCGTTGACGGTGATGCCCTTGGCCTTGGCCTTGGCCTTGGCCGATGCTTCCACGACGGCCCGTGCCAGGGCGACCGCTCCGCGAGCGGCTCCGATGCTGAGGCACGCGTGAGCCTCGCTGGCCGTCTGGGCGATCTCCGGCGGCACGTCAGGGAAGCCCGGTCGGCGCGCTCTCACCGGCTCCCACTCCAGCTCTGCCATGGCCAGCAGCTGCTTGGGCGTCCCGGAAGCGTGCCTGGGAATGGCGGCCCACCCGATTGACAGACGCTGGCAGTTCTCGTTGGCGCACCGGAAGGCGGCCATGTACACGGGCCTCTGCGCCTGGCGGATCTCGGCGAGGTCCCGGCGGATCGTGTCCTTGCCGACGCCTAGTAGGGCTTTGTTAGGTACCCCGATTGATCATCGTCAGGTAGATTGTGATGTTCTGTCAGGTGTGACACCTGAGGAGATGGAGACGGTCCGCCCGCGCCTGGAGGCGTTCGCGGCGGAGATGCTCGGTTCGCTGGCGCGTCGGGACCAGCGGGCCAAGGGCGAGCTGTATCTGCGCGGGCTGATGCTGGACGGCAAGCGCAAGTCCATGCAGCCGATGGCCGAGCGCCTGGGCGTGGACCACCAGCAGCTGCAGCAGTTCGTCTCATCGTCCACCTGGGACTACTCCAAGGTCCGTGAGCGGCTGGCCCGTTGGGCTGCCGCGCACATTTCTCCCGAGGCGTACGCGATCGATGATGTCGGCTTCCCCAAGGACGGCTACGACTCACCGGGGGTGGCGCGGATGTACTGCGGCGCCCTGGGTAAGCGCGGCAACTGCCAGGTCGGCGTCAGTGTGAACCTGGTCAGTGACCGTGCGTCATCGGCTGTCGACTGGCGCCTGTTCCTGCCCGAGAGCTGGGACGACACCAAGTACGGCGAGGACGCGCTGATGGCCGAGGCGATCCGGCGCCGCCGCGCCAAGGCGGGAATCCCGGACACCGAGCGGCACCGGGAGAAGTGGCGCCTGGCGCTGGACATGCTCGACGAGGTGCGCGACAACTGGGAGTTGCCCGACCTTCCGGTCGCCGCCGACGCCGGATACGGCGACGCCACCGGCTTTCGCGAGGGCCTGACCGAGCGCGGCCTGACCTACGCGGTCGCGGTCAAAGCCACCACGACCGCGCACCCCGGCAATGCCACACCCCAACGCCCGCCGTACTCCGGGCAGGGCCGCCCTCCCGTGTCCGCCTACCCCCAACCGCACACCACCCTGCGCGCCCTGGCCCTGGCCGTCGGCCGAGCGGCCACCCGCACCGTCACCTGGCGCCAGGGCAGCAAGGCCACCAGACGCAACCCGAACGCCGAGATGCGCTCGCAGTTCCTGGCCCTGCGGGTCCGACCGGCCAACCGCACCATCCGCCGCGCCGCCGACGGCTCCCTGCCCGACTGCTGGCTGCTCGTCGAGTGGCCACCCGACTCCGCCGAGCCAACCGACTACTGGCTCTCGACGCTTCCCGCCGACACCCCACTGCGCGAACTGGTACGAATCGCCAAGATCCGATGGCGAGTTGAGCACGACTACCGCGAGCTCAAGGACGGTCTGGGCCTGGACCACTTCGAGGGCCGCAACTACCTCGGCTGGCACCGCCACGTCACCCTCGCGTCCCTCGCCCAGGCCTTCTGCACCATGCTCAGGCTCGACCCAAAAGCCCCTGCGCCGGCCTGACCCTCTACGCGGTCCTCCGCGAACTCCAGGCCCTCCTGGCCACCTGGACCGGCGCCTGCTCGATATGCGGCCAACCCGCACCAGCACCCGAACCCCACCACAGGACCTAACAAAGCCCTACTAGGCGAGCAGCGATGTTCCTGGCGCTGATACCCGGTTCCTGGCGCATGAGCTCTTCGACCATGGCGCGGCGCGCGGGGATCGTGAGCGGCGCGGGCATTCTCACTGGCTCGCTCCCTGCGGTTCGGCGGCGCGCGCCGTCGCGCGCGCCGAGCGGTCGTTGGGGCAGAAGTCGCCGGCGTCGTCGCAGCGCGCTGCCGTCGGCGGTGTAGCCGAAGCAGCGCGGTCCGGCGTGGCCCCGGCGGCGGCGATCGCCCGCACGGTGGCCCGCAGTTGGGCGGGCTGATCGCTCAGGAACGGGATCACCGGCGCCATCAGTACACCGCAGCCGATCCCGTGCTCTCCCAGGGTCCGTACGACGTCCAGGCGGCGTTCCAGCGCCGGGGTGCCCGGCTCGACGGTGTGCCACAGCTCGGTGTCGGTGAAACCGACCGAGACAGAGATGCCGACGTCCGTCACCCGGGCGGCCTGCGTCAGCAGGTCCAGGTCATGCAGGATCAGGGTGCCCTTCGTCAGGATCGAGAACGGGTTCGCGTGGTCGCGCAGGGCGGCGAGGATGCCCGACATCAGGCGGTAGCGGCCCTCGGCGCGCTGGTAGCAGTCGACGTTGGTGCCCATCGCGATGTGCTCGCCCCGCCAAAGCGCCGGATCACCCGTCAGGTCCACGAGCTGGCCCAGGAGTACGGCATCGGGCCGACCCGCGCGGGTATGCCGCGCCGGATCCGGGAACCCGAGCCGACGCCTGCGGACCTGCCCGGGCCGACCCAACTCTCGCTGATCTGAGAGCGTTCGAGCGCAACCATCGACCCAATCGGGTCAAGTATGATCAGAATATGTTCTTCCGGGCGTTCCGTTCGGGACGATGCGGCGAGGGCCGTGGGATGCGCGGCCCCGCAACCCTCCGTCCCGGGAGGACCCGATGAACAAACGCGCAGCCGTGCTGTGCGGCGCCGCGCTCGTCGTGGCCGGCACCCTCACGGCAGTCCCCGCCGAGGCGAGCGCCCCGCGCGCCGCTCCCTCGGGGCCGGCGTGGAAAAAGTGCGGCACCACCGACTACCCGACGCTCCAGTGCGCGTCGCTGAAGGTGCCGCTCGACCACGCGAACCCGCACGGGCAGAAGATCACGCTGGCGCTGTCCCGCGTCCCGCACACCGCGAAGAGGTACCAGGGCCCGCTGTTGGTCAACCCGGGCGGTCCCGGCGGCAGCGGCCTGACCCTCGCCGGATTCGTCGCGTCCGCCCTGCCGAAGTCGGTTGCGGCGCAGTACGACGTCATCGGCTTCGACCCGCGCGGGGTGGGCGCGAGCAAACCGGCGCTGAACTGCGGGCCCGGCCACTTCGACCCGGCGCGCCCCGACCCGAGGCCCGCCACGCCCGCCGCCGAGACGGCCAACCTCGCGCGCGCGAAGTCCTTCGCCGCCGCCTGCGGAAAGAAGTACGCGCGCGTGCTGCCGTACCTCGCCACGGTCAGCGCCGCCGAGGACATGGACTGGATCCGGCGCGCGCTGGGTGCGGAGCGGATCAACTACTTCGGCTACTCGTACGGCACGTACCTGGGCGCGGTCTACGCCAGGCGGCACCCGGAGCGGGTCCGTCGTGCGGTCCTGGACTCCGTCGTCGATCCCACCGGCGTCTGGTACGACAACAACCTGGCGCAGGACCACGCCTTCGACGACCGCCACCGGGCCTTCATGAAGTGGGTCGCCAAGCACAACGCCACCTACCGGCTGGGCACCGACCCGGCCCGGGTCGAGGCCAGGTGGTACGCGATGCGCGCGGCGCTGGCCAGGAAACCCGCGCGTGGCACGGTCGGCGCCGCCGAACTGGAGGACACCTTCCTGCCCGGCGGCTACTACAACGGCTACTGGCCCCACCTCGCCGAGGCGTTCGCGGCGTACGTCAACGACAAGGATCCGGACCCGCTGGTCGATGCGTACGAGGACTTCGGGGCCGTGGATGCCTCCGACGAGAACGGCTACAGCATCTACACCGCGGTGCAGTGCCGGGACGCCGCATGGCCGCGTGACTGGCGCCAGTGGAGCAAGGACAACTGGGCGGTGTACGAGAAGGCGCCGTTCCTGACCTGGAACAACGCCTGGTACAACGCGCCGTGCGCGTTCTGGCCGACGGACTCGCTCCGGCCGGTGAACATCGCCAACGGCCACCTGCCGCCGGTCCTGCTGTTCCAGGCGACGCACGACGCGGCCACCCCGTACCAGGGTGCCGCGACGGTCCACCGGCTGCTGCACCGCTCCAGCCTGGTCGTCGAGGCGGGCGGCGGGAACCACGGCATCACGCTGAGCGGGAACACCTGCCTGGACAAGCACCTGGCGGCCTATCTGACCGACGGCACGGTGCCGCGCGGGAGCGGCGGGGTCGACGCGGTGTGCAGGGCACTGCCCGACCCGAAGCCGCTGACCACCAGGGCGTCCGGCGCGACCCGGGGTTCGACGCTGCACAGGCTGCTGGGCTTCCGGGGCTGAGTGATCCGGCCCGTCGGGGGCGTTGTCAGACCCATGGTCCACCATGGACGCATGAGTGAGCCGACCAGGATTGCCGTGGGAGATCGAGGCGTTCGCGGTGGTGGGCGCGTGAGCGGCCTGCGGATCCGGGAACTGACCGTCGCCGACTGCGACCGCGTGGCCGAGATCCGCATCGGCGGCTGGCAGAGCGCGTACCGGGGCCTCATACCGCAGGAGTATCTCGACGCGCTCGACGTGGCGGAGGACGCCGAGCGCCACCGCACCCGCCTCGCCCAGGGCGACGGCAGCGTGGTGAACCTGGTCGCCGAGCTGAACGGCGACGTGCTCGGCTGGGCCTGCCACGGCCCGTACCGCGACGGCCAAGTCCGCACGGCCGACGCCGAGTTGTACGCGATATACGTGCATCCCGAGCGGTACGGCGCCGGCATCGGGCAGGCCCTGCTGGCCGAGTCGGTACAGCAGTGCACGGCCGCCGGACACGCCCGCATGCTCCTCTGGGTGCTCAAGGAGAACGCCTTCGCGCGGCGCTTCTACGAGCGGGCGGGATTCCGTGCGGACGGGGCCGAGGAGCCGTTCGAGGTGGCCGGGACCGAGGTGCCGGAGGTGCGGTACGTGCGGGTGCTGACCCGCGTCGAGTGACCCGGCGGGCATCACCTCTGCCGTGGCCGGGGCATGCGGGCCAGCGCGGCCACGGCGGCCTCGGCGAGCGCCGGGTGCGCGAGGGCTTCGTTCAGTACGGGTCGGGCCCGGGCGTCGCCGAGCACCCCCAGCCCCTCCACGCAGGCCAGGGCCACGCGGCGGTAAGGGTCGTGGGGGCGCAGCCGTCGTTCCAGCGTGGTGATCAGGGTGGGCACCGACTCCGGGGCGCGCAGTTCGACGAGGAGTCGGATCGGGTGCAGGGCGTAGGCGACGCGCAGTTCGTTGGTGGCGAGCGCGGCGGCGGCGCGGGCGGTGCGCGGATCGCCGAGGCGGGCGAGGGCATGGGCGGCGGAGGCGCAACGCGGTGGGTCGCGGTGGTTGAGGAGCAGGACGAGGGACTCGAAGGCCCGCCGGTCGCCCGCCAGCCCCAGCCGGAAGGCGGCCAGCTCCCTGGCCCACAGCGGCCGCTCCGCCGCGGTGAGCACACTCGCCAGCTCCTCGTGGTCCTCGGTCGCCACCAGATGCTCGTACGCCGTGGTGGCGCCCGACTCCCGCCGTAAGCGCTCCGTGAGCGATCGCAACTCTTCGTCCATGACGCCGAGGGTACAAACGATCTCGGTTCGGGGGACCCACATCACAACGACAGAGGACTGGCGCGCTCGTTACCCGCGGGTTAAGCTCAGACGAGCGGGTTACCCACCCGCCCCTCCTCGCGACGGTTTGGTGACGCAGCCGTCGGGAGAGCAGTCGGTTCGGTACATCACGTACCTGAGTACGACTCGGCCACGGGACAGGGCCGGTCGGCATCACCGTTCCTCGGACGTGTGCACGTCCTCCCCCACTCTCGGCTCCGCTCGAGCGGGGGGACCCCCATGCCGGCACCGGGCGTGTGCGCTTGCAGCCCGGCACCACCCGCACTCCTCACGCACCCGGTGCGCCCCTCGGCGCACCCGGTCGCGTTCCCAGACGTCACCCTCATTTCCAGGAGTCCCGCGATGGCCACTCCCCTGTCCGACACCCCTCTGTCCCCGCTCAAGACCGTTGCCGTCGTCGGCCTCGGCACCATGGGCACCGGTATCGCCGAGGTCCTGGCCAAGGCCGGTCGCGAGGTCGTCGGTATCGACGTCAGCGAGGCTCAGGCCGCCCGGTGCGTCGCCGCCCTGGAGGCCTTCACGGCCCGCGCCGTGGAGCGGGGCCGGCTGACCGAGCAGGAGCGCGCGGACGCCCTCGCCCGGGTCCGTACCGCCACCGATCTCCGCGCGGCGGCCGACGCCGACCTGGTCATCGAGGTGGCGCCGGAGTCGTACGAGATCAAGCAGCAGATCTTCCGCGAACTGGACGGGATCGTCCGCCCGGAGACGATCCTCGCGACCGGCACCAACGCCTTGTCCGTCACGCGCCTGGCCGCCGACTCGGCGCGTCCCGAGCGTGTGCTCGGGCTGCACTTCTTCAACCCGGCGCCGGCGATGAAGCTGGTCGAGGTCGTCTCCTCGGTGCTGACCGCGCCCGCTGCCGTCAGCGCCGTCACCAGCCTTGCCCTCGACCTCGGCAAGGAGCCCGTCGCGGTCGGTGACCGGCCCGGATTCGTCGCCGACGGGCTGCTGTTCGGCTACCTCAACCAGGCGGCCGCGATGTACGAGGCGAAGTACGCCTCCCGGGAGGACATCGACGCGGCGATGCGACTCGGCTGCGGGCTGCCCATGGGCCCGCTGGCTCTGCTCGACCTCATCGGCATCGACACCGCGCGCACCGTCCTGGACGCCATGTACGCGCAGTCCCGCGACCGGCTGCACGCCCCCGCGCCGATCCTGAAGCAGCTCAGCGAGGCGGGCCTGACGGGCCGTAAGTCGGGCCGCGGCTTCTACACCTACGACGCTCCGGGCAGCGCCACCGTCGTGCCCGACGCACTGACGCCGCGGTCCGGCGACTCCCGGACGCCGGGCCGTACGGTCCGCTCGGTCGGCGTCGCGGGCTCCGGCACCATGGCGTCCGGCATCGCCGAGGTCTTCGCCAAGGCGGGCTACGACGTGGTCCTCGCCGCCCGCAGCGCGGAGAAGGCCGAGGCCGCCAAGGCCCGGATCGGCAAGTCGCTCGCGCGCTCCGTCGACAAGGGCAGGCTGACGGCGGAGGCGGCGGCGCAGACGCTGGACCGGATCACGCCGGCGGGCTCGTACGACGCCTTCGGCGACGTCGACCTGGCGGTCGAGGCCGTCGCCGAGGACCTGGAGGTCAAGCGGCAGCTGTTCGCGACGCTGGACAAGGTCTGCAAGCCGGGCGCGGTCCTGGCGACCACCACCTCGTCGCTGCCGGTCGTCACCTGCGCCCGTGCCACCTCGCGTCCGCAGGACGTGATCGGCATGCACTTCTTCAACCCGGCGCCGGCGATGAAGCTGGTCGAGGTCGTGCGGACGGTGCTGACGGCGGACGACGTCCACGCGACGGTTCACGAGGTCTGCTCCGCCATCAGGAAGCACGCCGTCGACTGCGGTGACCGGGCCGGATTCATCGTCAACGCGCTGCTCTTCCCGTACCTGAACAACGCGATCAAGATGGTGCAGGACCACTACGCGTCGCTCGACGACATCGACGCGGCGATGAAGCTGGGCGGCGGCTACCCGATGGGCCCCTTCGAGCTGCTGGACGTCGTCGGCCTGGATGTCTCGCTGGCCATCGAAAAAGTCCTGCACCGCGAGTTCCGCGACCCGGGCCTCGCCCCGGCGCCGCTCCTGGAGCACCTGGTGGCCGCGGGCTGCCTCGGCCGCAAGACGGGCCGCGGCTTCCGCGAATATGCCCGCCGCTGAGCGTCCCGGCGACTGGTTTCGCGCGGGCGCGGAGTGGGGCGGACTGCTCGACCCGGCCGGTTTCCCCCGCCCTTCCAGGGCGGGGGAAACCCCGGACCTGCGCATCGAGCTGCGCACATGCAGTACGTTCGGGGCATGTCCCAGCCCGCCAAGTCCTCACGTACACCAGCCGCGCCCGACGCACCGGAGAGTGCCGCAGGCAGTCGCGCCGCCGCCCAACGGCTGAAAATGCGCCGGGAGCTGGCGGCCGCGGCGATGGAGCTGTTCGCGACCAAGGGGTACGAGGCGACCACCGTCGACGAGATCGCGGCCGCGGCCGGGGTCGCCCGCCGCACCTTCTTCCGCCACTTCCGCTCGAAGGAAGAGGCGATCTTCCCCGACCACGACGACACCCTGATCCGGGCCGAGGCGGTGCTCAACGCGGCACCCGCGCACGAGCACCCGCTCGACACGGTGTGCCGCGGGATCAAGGAAGTCATGAAGATGTACGCGGGACGGCCGGAGATCTCGGTCGCCCGCTACAAGCTCACGCGCGAGGTGCCCACCCTGCGCGAGGCGGAGATCGCGTCGGTGGCCCGCTACGAGCGCCTCTTCACCCGCTATCTGCTCGGCCACTTCGACGAGCACGCGCACGACGACGACGCCAACGACGACCCTCTGCTGGCCGAGGTCGCCGCCTCCGCCGTGGTCACCGCCCACAACCACGTGCTGCGGCGCTGGCTGCGGGCCGGCGGCCAGGGGGACGTGGAGGCACAGCTCGACCATGCCTTCGCGATCGTGCGGAAGACGTTCGGGGCGGGCATCGGAATCGGACGCTCCGCGGCGCCGAAGCCGCCCCCCGCCTCGGTCTCGGCGCAGGGCGAGGTGCTGGTGACGGTGGCCCGCACCGACGCTCCGCTGGACGAGGTCATGCGGACCATCGAGGAGGCCCTCCGGGACCGCTGAGCGCCCGCAGCGCAGTGACAACGGCCACCCCACCGGGGTGGCCGTTTTGGCATGCCGGAGCCCTCTTTCGCCCGTTTCCCAGCCCCCACACGATCGATCATCGCTCATTTGTTACGTAAAGATTTCGTCTGAGCGAAACTTCTGGCACCCAGTGCCTTGCCAGGTGACACGGCGTGCCATACGTTGATGTTGTCCGGGCGGCCGGCGTGCAGCGACCTTTCGTACGCCGGCTGTCCCCGCAAGCCGACGGCCTGCGCGCCCGGACGCCTGCGTCACAGGCAACCTCCCGCGCCACAAAGCGCTGCCGAACAGCACCACCCGCCGAACCGACGGCAACCCAACCCTCTCAGCAGCACCGACGTAACCCTCAGCGCCCTTCCCTCGGGGCGCGTATCGCCGGAGGCAACACCGTGACCGTGAAGGACATCCTGGACGCGATCCAGTCGCCGGACTCGACGCCGGCCGACTTCGCCGCTCTGCCCCTCCCCGAGTCGTACCGCGCGATCACCGTGCACAAGGACGAGACGGAGATGTTCGCGGGCCTCAGTACCCGCGACAAGGACCCCCGTAAGTCGATCCACCTGGACGACGTGCCGGTGCCTGAACTCGGCCCGGGCGAGGCCCTGGTGGCCGTCATGGCCTCCTCGGTCAACTACAACTCGGTGTGGACCTCGATCTTCGAGCCACTGCCGACGTTCGGGTTCCTGGAGCGCTACGGCAAGCTCAGCGAGCTCACCAAGCGTCACGACCTGCCGTACCACATCATCGGCTCCGACCTCGCGGGTGTCGTCCTGCGCACCGGCCCCGGCGTCAACGCCTGGCAGCCGGGCGACGAGGTCGTCGCGCACTGTCTGTCGGTCGAGCTGGAGTCCAGCGACGGCCACAACGACACCATGCTCGACCCCGAGCAGCGCATCTGGGGCTTCGAGACCAACTTCGGCGGCCTCGCCGAGATCGCCCTGGTCAAGTCCAACCAGCTGATGCCCAAGCCCCAGCACCTGAGCTGGGAGGAGGCCGCGGCCCCCGGGCTCGTGAACTCCACGGCGTACCGGCAGCTGGTCTCCCGCAACGGCGCCGGCATGAAGCAGGGCGACAACGTCCTCATCTGGGGCGCGAGCGGTGGCCTCGGCTCGTACGCCACGCAGTTCGCCCTCGCGGGCGGCGCCAACCCGGTCTGTGTCGTCTCCTCGCCGCAGAAGGCGGAGATCTGCCGCGCCATGGGTGCCGAGGCGATCATCGACCGCACCGCCGAGGACTACAAGTTCTGGAAGGACGAGCACACCCAGGACCCCAAGGAGTGGAAGCGCTTCGGCAAGCGCATCCGCGAACTCACCGGCGGCGAGGACATCGACATCGTCTTCGAGCACCCCGGCCGCGAGACCTTCGGCGCGAGCGTCTACGTCACCCGCAAGGGCGGCACGATCACCACCTGCGCCTCGACCTCGGGCTACATGCACGAGTACGACAACCGCTACCTGTGGATGTCGCTGAAGCGGATCATCGGCTCGCACTTCGCCAACTACCGCGAGGCCTGGGAGGCCAACCGGCTCATCGCGAAGGGCAAGATCCACCCGACCCTGTCGAAGGTGTACTCCCTGGAGGACACCGGCCAGGCCGCCTACGACGTGCACCGCAACCTCCACCAGGGCAAGGTCGGCGTGCTGTGCATGGCCCCCGAGGAGGGCCTGGGCGTGCGCGACCACGAGAAGCGCGCCAAGCACATCGACGCCATCAACCGCTTCCGGAACATCTGAGAGGCGTCGCATGACTGAGCGTCAGAAGGACCGGCCGTGGCTCATGCGCACCTACGCCGGTCACTCCACGGCCGAGGCGTCCAACGAGCTGTACCGGCGCAATCTCGCCAAGGGGCAGACGGGTCTGTCGGTGGCGTTCGACCTGCCGACGCAGACCGGCTACGACTCCGACCACATCCTCGCCCGCGGCGAGGTGGGCCGGGTCGGCGTGCCGATCGCGCACCTCGGTGACATGCGCCGGCTGTTCCAGGACATTCCCCTGGAGCAGATGAACACCTCGATGACCATCAACGCCACGGCCATGTGGCTGCTGGCGCTCTACCAGGTCGTCGCGGAGGAGCAGGGCGCGGACATCACCAAGCTCCAGGGCACGACCCAGAACGACATCGTCAAGGAGTACCTGTCGCGGGGGACACACGTCTTCCCGCCGGGGCCCTCACTCCGGCTGACGACGGACATGATCGCGTACACGGTCTCCCACATCCCGAAGTGGAACCCGATCAACATCTGCAGCTACCACCTGCAGGAGGCGGGCGCCACACCGGTCCAGGAGATCGCGTACGCGATGTCCACCGCGATCGCGGTTCTCGATGCCGTACGCGACTCGGGGCAGGTTCCCGAGGAGAAGTTCGGGGACGTCGTGGCCCGTATCTCCTTCTTCGTGAACGCGGGCGTCCGCTTCATCGAGGAGATGTGCAAGATGCGGGCGTTCGGGCGGATCTGGGAAAAGGTCACGCGCGAGCGGTACGGCATCGAGAACCCCAAGCAGCGCCGCTTCCGGTACGGCGTCCAGGTCAACTCCCTCGGTCTGACCGAGGCGCAGCCGGAGAACAACGTCCAGCGGATCGTCCTGGAGATGCTGGCCGTGACCCTCTCGAAGGACGCACGCGCGCGTGCCGTCCAGCTCCCGGCCTGGAACGAGGCCCTGGGTCTCCCCCGCCCTTGGGATCAGCAGTGGTCGCTGCGCATCCAGCAGGTCCTCGCCCACGAGAGCGACCTGCTGGAGTACGAGGACATCTTCGAGGGCTCGAAGGTGATCGAGGCGAAGGTCGACGAGCTGGTCGAGGAGTCCCTCGCGGAGATCGACCGTATCCAGGAGATGGGCGGCGCGATGGCCGCCGTCGAGTCCGGCTACCTCAAGTCGCAGCTCGTCGCCTCGCACGCCGAGCGGCGGGCTCGTATCGAGTCCGGTCAGGAGAAGATCGTCGGCGTCAACATCTTCGAGACGACCGAGCCCAATCCCCTGACGGCCGACCTGGACACGGCCATCCAGACGGTCGACCCGGCCGTCGAGGCCCGTGTCATCGAAGGCCTCCAGCGCTGGCGCGACACCCGCTACCAGCCGCCCTTCAACCACCCGCGCCCCTGCAAGGCGCTGGAGCGCCTGAAGGAGGCCGCCAAGGGCACCGCGAACCTCATGGAGGCCACCCTGGAGTGCGCCCGCTCCGGGGTGACGACCGGCGAGTGGGCCGGGGCCCTGCGCGAGGTGTTCGGCGAATTCCGCGCGCCGACCGGTGTCTCGTCGGCACCCGTCGCGGTGACCGCCGAGGAGGGCACCGCGATGGC
Organism: Streptomyces flavusporus; assembly: GCF_046267975.1. Taxonomy (NCBI): domain Bacteria; kingdom Bacillati; phylum Actinomycetota; class Actinomycetes; order Kitasatosporales; family Streptomycetaceae; genus Streptomyces; species Streptomyces flavusporus. Next base: position 1,751,095 of record NZ_CP176503.1, read on the forward strand.
GCTCGTCCGCCGCCGCGTCGAGGAGACCGCCCGTGACCTCGGCGTCGGCAAGCTGCGCTTCCTGGTCGGCAAGCCGGGCCTGGACGGACACTCCAACGGCGCCGAGCAGATCGCCGTACGCGCGCGTGACGCCGGCTTCGAGGTGGTCTACCAGGGCATCCGGCTCACGCCCGAGCAGATCATCGACGCGGCCCTCGCCGAGGACGTCCACGCGGTGGGCCTGTCGATCCTGTCCGGCTCGCACGCCCAGCTGGTGCCGGATGTACTGGAGCGGCTCCGTGTGGCCGGTGCCACAGATATACCGGTGATCGCCGGTGGCATCATCCCCAACGGTGATGCCGAGCAGCTCAGGGCCGCCGGAGTCGCCGCGGTCTTCACCCCGAAGGACTTCGACATCACCGGGATCATCGGCCGCATCGTCGACGAGATCCGCAAAGCGAACAAGCTCGACCCCCTGGAGGTCCCCGCATGACCACGCCCGTCAACCGTCTGCGTCCGCGACGCTCCTGCCTCGCGGTCCCCGGAAGCAACCCGCGCTTCCTGGAGAAGGCGCAGGGCCTCCCGGCCGACCAGGTCTTCCTCGACCTCGAGGACGCCTGCGCGCCGCTCGCCAAGCCCGAGGCGCGGCACACCATCGTCAAGTTCCTCAACGAGGGCGACTGGACGGGCAAGACGAGGGTCGTGCGCGTCAACGACTGGACGACGGAGTGGACGTACCGCGATGTCGTGACCGTCGTGGAGGGCGCGGGTCCGAACCTCGACTGCATCATGCTGCCGAAGGTCCAGGACGCCCAGCAGATCGTGGCCCTGGACCTCCTCCTCACCCAGATCGAGAAGACCATGGGCTTCGAGGTCGGCCGTATCGGCATCGAGGCGCAGATCGAGAACGCCCAGGGCCTGAACAACGTCAACGAGATCGCGCAGGCCTCCCCGCGCGTCGAGACGATCATCTTCGGCCCGGCCGACTTCATGGCGTCGATCAACATGAAGTCGCTGGTCGTGGGCGAGCAGCCGCCCGGCTACCCGGCGGACGCCTACCACTACATCCTGATGAAGATCCTGATGGCCGCCCGCGCCAACAACCTCCAGGCGATCGACGGCCCCTACCTGCAGATCCGCAACGTCGACGGCTACCGCGAGGTCGCGCAGCGCGCCGCGGCCCTCGGCTTCGACGGCAAGTGGGTGCTGCACCCGGGCCAGGTCGAGGCGTCCAACGAGATTTTCTCGCCCTCCCAGGAGGACTACGACCACGCCGAGCTGATCCTGGACGCGTACGACTACTACACGTCCGAGGCGGGCGGCAAGAAGGGCTCCGCGATGCTCGGCGACGAGATGATCGACGAGGCCAGCCGCAAGATGGCGCTGGTCATCGCGGGCAAGGGACGCGCCGCCGGCATGCAGCGCACCAGCACGTTCGAGATTCCGGAGGCGTAAGGCCATGCAGTTCGGGCGCACCTACGAGGAGTTCGAGGTCGGGGCGACGTACAAGCACTGGCCGGGCAAGACGGTCACCGAGTACGACGACCACCTGTTCTGTCTCCTCACCATGAACCACCACCCGCTCCACATGGACACCAACTATGCGGAGAAGACGACGGACTTCGGCAAGAACGTCGTCGTCGGGAACTACATCTACTCGCTGCTGCTCGGCATGTCCGTCCCGGACATCTCCGGCAAGGCGATCGCCAACCTGGAGATCGAGTCGCTGAAGCACGTGGCGCCGACCTTCCACGGCGACACGATCTACGGCCAGACGACCGTGCTCGACAAGTGGCCGTCGAAGTCGAAGAACGACCGGGGCATCGTCCACGTCGAGACCAAGGGCTACAAGCAGGACGGCACGCTGGTCTGCGTGTTCCGCCGCAAGGTGATGGTCCCCACCGAGACGTACATCAAGGAGCGCGGCGGCGAGCAGCCGGGCCGCCCCGAGCTCAAGGAACAGGGGAAGTAGCAATGGCGCGACTCGCCCAGACCGCCGGTCTGACCGACATCCAGCAGGAGATCCTCTCCACCGTCCGCGACTTCGTGGACAAGGAGATCATCCCGGTCGCGACCGAGCTGGAGCACCGCGACGAGTATCCGCAGCAGATCGTCGACGGCCTCAAGGAGTTGGGCCTGTTCGGCCTGATGATCCCCGAGGAGTACGGGGGTCTGGGCGAGTCGCTCCTGACGTACGCCCTCTGCGTCGAGGAGATCGCCCGCGGCTGGATGTCGGTCTCCGGCATCATCAACACCCACTTCATCGTGGCGTACATGCTCAAGCAGCACGGCACGCAGGAGCAGAAGGACCACTTCCTGCCGAGGATGGCGGCCGGTGACATCCGTGGCGCCTTCTCGATGTCGGAGCCGGGTCTGGGCTCGGATGTGTCGGCGATCACGTCGAAGGCGGTCAGGGACGGCGACGAGTACGTCCTGAACGGTCAGAAGATGTGGCTGACGAACGGCGGTACGTCCTCCCTCGTCGCCGTCCTCGTCCGGAGTGACGAAGGACATCCCGAGGGCACCGCGCCCCACAAGTCGATGACGACCTTCCTGGTGGAGAAGGAGCCCGGCTTCGGTGAGGTCCGTCCCGGCCTCACCATCCCGGGCAAGATCGACAAGATGGGGTACAAGGGCGTCGACACCACCGAGCTGATCATGGACGGCCTGCGCATTCCGGCCGATCGGGTGCTCGGCGGCGCCACCGGCCGAGGTTTTTACCAAATGATGGACGGGGTCGAGGTCGGCCGCGTCAACGTTGCGGCACGCGGCTGCGGCGTCGCTCAGCGCGCCTTCGAGCTGGGTGTCCAGTACGCCCAGCAGCGTCACACTTTCGGCAAGCCGATCGCCCAGCATCAGGCGATCCAGTTCAAGCTCGCCGAGATGGCCACCAAGGTCGAGGCGGCCCATGCCATGATGGTGAACGCGGCACGCAAAAAGGACTCCGGGGAGCGAAACGACCTCGAGGCCGGGATGGCGAAGTACCTCGCCTCCGAGTACTGCAAGGAGGTCGTGGAGGATGCCTTCCGGATCCATGGCGGCTACGGCTTCTCGAAGGAGTACGAGATCGAGCGCCTCTACCGCGAGGCTCCGATGCTGCTGATCGGTGAAGGTACCGCCGAGATCCAGAAAATGATCATCGGCCGCAGGCTGCTCGAAGAGTATCGATTCCAGGGCTGAATGTCCGGAAACGGGGTGTTTTCTTCGAGAAGAAGATCACACCCCGTAGGCACTCCCCGGCCACCGACTCGGCTTCCTGGCTTACCCAGTTACGGCCCTTAGCCGCTACGATCGCGAGAAAGCCGCCGTCCCCCGTTCAGAGCGCGGCATCATCCGCTACGAAGGTCATCCATGCCCCACAGCCAAACCTCTGCACCACGCGACAGCCTGGTCGGCACACGCCTCGCGCGCGGAGCATCGCCGTGGCTCCTCCCGACCGTCGCCACCGCAGCCCTCAGCCTGGCCCGCGCACGCCGCTCCGGTGCCGCCAAGGCCGTCGCCGTCCCCGCCACCGCGCTCGCGGCGGGGATGCTGTGGTTCTTCCGCGACCCCGAGCGCGAGATCACCCAGGGCCGGGTGATCTCGCCCGCCGACGGCGTGGTGCAGAGCATCATGCCGTGGAAGGACGGACGTACCCGCGTCGCGATCTTCATGAGCCCGCTCAACGTCCACGTCAACCGCGCTCCGCTGGCCGGCACCGTGACGTCGGTCGAGCACATCCCCGGCGGCTTCGTTCCGGCTTTCAACAAGGAGAGCGAGAACAACGAGCGGGTCGTCTGGCACTTCGACACCGAGCTCGGTGACATCGAGATGATCCAGATCGCCGGCGCGGTCGCCCGCCGTATCGTCCCCTACATCCCGCAGGGCACCAAGGTCGAGCAGGGCGAGCGGATCGGTCTGATCCGCTTCGGCTCGCGCGTCGACCTGTACCTGCCCGAGGGCGTCGAGGTCGCGGTCGAGGTCGGCCAGAAGACCGTGGCAGGGGTGACTCGCATTGACCGTGATTGACCCTGATACGCAGTCGGGCTGGGTCCCGGAGGCGGCGGAGGACGACGAAGAGGAGGAGATGCCCCTCTCTCTGCGCCTCTCGATAGCGGACACCCTCACGCTCGGCAACGCCACGTGCGGCTTCATGGCGGTGTACTTCACCACCACCGGCATCCTGATCCCGCACCTCACCGGCAGCCAGGAGACCGGCATGGCCCGCCACAGCGCGGCCACGGCGGTCATCCTCATGCTCTGCGCCGCGGTCTTCGATCTGTTCGACGGCCTGGTGGCACGCAAGCTGCGCTCCTCCCCCATGGGCGCGGAACTGGACAACCTGTCCGACCTGATCAGCTTCGGCCTGGCGCCGGCGTACTTCGTCCTCGTCTACGGCATGGTCGCGGACGACGCGCACCAGCGGGTGGCGGCGGTCGGGGCGATCGTCGTGCTCCTGGCCGTGGTGCTGAGGCTCGCGAGATTCTCCTGTGTGACGCCGACGAACGGCATGTTCCAGGGCATGCCCAGCCCGTTCGGTGCGCTGACGGTCGTCGCGATCGTGCTGCTGGAGCTGCCCTTCGTGGCGACCCTGCTGGCGATCCTGGGCACCGCGTGGCTGATGGTGAGCCGGGTCGAGTACCCGAAGCCGCGGGGCCGCCTCGCCGGTGCGATGCTCGGCTGGATCGTGGTGAGCATGGGCCTGCTGGTCGCCTGGGCCTTCGGCGCCCCCAGCGGCCAGCTCCTCCTCCAGACGGGCTGCGCGCTGCAGCTGGTCATGGGCGCGGTGATCCCGCTGTTCGCCACGGCCCGCCGGGTGAACAACTTCCGCGACAACCGGCGGGAGGCGCGGGCGGCGCAGCTGCCGTAGCGCTGGCGCTCGGCTTGGGCCCCGGACCGGGTTGGGTTCGGGGCCCTTCGCTTTTCGGGGGCCCGGCGTTGGGGTGGACGCCGCTGGGGGCTCCGCCCCCAGACTCCCGGCCTTCGCCCACCCACCACCCGACTCGGTCGGACGAGAGGCGGGCGCGAAAAGCCCCGCCTCAGCGCAGGTAGTCCCGTGCGATGCGCTCCGCCACCCGCTCCAGGATCGGCCCCGCCTCCGCGATGCACTTCGCCACGTCCGGCTCGACCTCCGTCAGCGGGTACGCCCGCCGGATCCCGGCCCGGCCCAGCGCCTGAGGCGGCAGCGCGAGGCGCCCGCACACCGCGACGACCTCCTTGCCCGCGGCCCGCGCGGCAGCCGCGACCCCCGCCGGAGCCTTGCCGTGCAGCGTCTGCTCGTCCAGCGAGCCCTCACCGGTGATCACCAGATCGGCCCGGGACAGTGCGGGGGCGAAGCCCAGGACGTCGAGCATCACCTCGATACCGGGACGGAACCGGGCCCCGATGATCAGCGCTCCGTACCCGATACCGCCCGCCGCGCCGGCGCCCGGCGACACGGCGTACTCCCCGGCCTTCGGCCCTACGGCCTCCTCCAGCACCTTCGCGAAGTGCGCAAGCGCCGCGTCCAGCGTCGCCACGTCGTCCGGCGAGGCGCCCTTCTGCGGCCCGTACACGGCCGGCGCGCCCTTCGGCCCGGTCAGCGGGTTGTCGACGTCGCTGGCGAGGACGAACTCGATGTCCGCCAGCCGCGGGTCAAGGCCGGACAGGTCCGCGGACGCGAGGTCGGCCAGCCCTCCGCCGCCCGGCGTCACCGGCTCCCCCTCCGCCGTCAGGAACCGCGCCCCCAGCGCGGCCAGCATTCCCGCACCGCCGTCCGTCGTCGCGCTCCCCCCGACCCCGAACACGATCGTCCGCGCCCCCGCGTCGAGCGCGGCCCGCAGCAGCTCCCCCGACCCGTAGGTGGACGCCGTGAGCGGCGCGAAGACCCCGGCCGGCAGCCGCTGCAGCCCGCTCGCCTCGGCCATCTCCACGACGGCAGTGTCGCCGCGCAGCGCAAAGACGGCGGTCACCTCGTCGCCGAGGGGCCCCGCAACCCGTACCGCACGCCGCTCGAACCCGGCCGCGACCGCCGCGGCCACGGTTCCGTCGCCGCCGTCGGCCACCGGGAGCGCCTCCACGTCGACGTCCGATACGACGCGGCGCAGTCCGGCCGTCACCCGCTCGGCGACCTCCACGGCCGTCAGCGACCCCTTGAACTTGTCCGCGGCGATGAGCACCCGACGGGCACCGTCCACAGCGTCAGCCACCTTGTCTTCCCCTTGCTCTCCGAGCCCCACACACGTCAGGGCCAGTCGCGCCGCTGCGACCCTAACCGCAGCACAGCCCTGCCGTCATGCCCCTGACCGGACTGTGGAACACCCTGGAAAGCCCCTGAGAACCACCTGTGACGACCGCCGGAATCGGGTAAACCCTTCCTATGACCCCTGTGGGCACCGAGCCGGAGCTCGCCGACCGCATCCTCGGGGGCTGGCTGGGCCGGATCGCCGGAAACATGCTGGGCAAACCGGTCGAGCAGGGCGATCTGTGGACGCGCGACCGCATCGACCGCTACCTGCGCCAGGCCTCCGCCCTGCCCCTCACCGACTACCTCCCCGAGCCGCCCCCCGACGGCGACGGCCCCCAGCTGCGCCCGGAGTGGCGCCAGTGCGTCCGCGGCCGCATCCACGGCAGCTGCCGCGACGACGACGTCGACTACGCCGTCCTCGGCCTGGACCTGCTGGAAACCCACGGCTTCGACTTCAGCACCGAGCAGGTCGGCGACCTGTGGCTGCTGCGGCTGCCGTACCTGCAGACGTTCACGGCGGAGCGGGCGGCCTACCGCAACCTCGCCAACGGACTCAAGCCGCCGCTCACGGCGACGTACGACAACCCGTACCAGGAGTGGATCGGCGCCCTGATCCGCGCCGACATCTACGGCTGGACCTGCCCGGGCGTCCCGTCCCGCGCCGCGTCGCTGGCCCGCCGGGACGCGGTGCTGTCGCACACCGGCAACGGCGTGTACGGGGCGATGTGGGCAGCGGCGCTGATCTCGGCCGCGTTCACGGCGCCCACCGTCCGGCACGCCGTGGACGAGGCGCTCGCGGTCATCCCCGCGAGCAGTCGGCTGGCCCGCACGGTGCGCCGCGTCGCCTCGCTCCACGAGACCCGGATGACCTGGGAGGACACGCTGACGACGCTGACCGAGGAGACCGCCGGGCTCGGCTGGATCCACGCCGTCCCGAACGCGGCGGTGCTCACCGCGGGGCTGCTGTACGGCGACGGCGACTTCACCCGCACCATCACGCTCGCCGTCCGCGGCGGCCTGGACACCGACTCCAACGGCGCCACCGCCGGTTCGGTGGCCGGTGTCCTGACCGGTGCGGAGGCGATCCCGGCCCAGTGGACGGACCCGCTGGAGGACACGGTGCGCAGCGCGGTGTTCGGTTTCGACGGAGTACGGATCAGCGAGCTGGCGGAACGGACCCTGCGACTGGCCCGGACGGAGGCCGACCACGCCGACTGCTAGGACAGGCCCTGGGCCCGCCCTGGTTACCCTTCCTGGATGACCACTCCTGACTTCGCCACGTACATCGCGGGCCTGCCCCGCGTCATCGCCGGTGCGGCCGCGCTCTTCCGTGACACCGAGGGCCGGGTGCTGCTCGTCGAGCCCAACTACCGTGACGGCTGGGCACTTCCGGGCGGCACGATCGAGTCCGACGACGGCGAGACCCCGCGCCAGGGCGCGCGCCGGGAGACCGCCGAGGAGATCGGCCTGGACCGGGAGCTCGGGCGGCTGCTCGCCGTGGACTGGGTGCACGGGACGGCCCGGCCGCCACTGGTGGCGTATCTGTACGACGGCGGGGTGCTCGGCGAGGAGGACCTCAAGGCGATCCGGTTGCAGGAGGAGGAACTGCTGTCCTGGCGGCTCGTACCGCGCGAGGACCTCACCGACTTCCTGCAAGGCGCCCTGGGCCGCCGTGTGCAGGCCGCGCTGGACATCCTCGCGGACGGTTCGGGGACGGCCGAGCTGGAGAACGGCCACCGAGTGGGCTGACCGGGCGAGGGGCCCGGCGGGCGCTCAGCCCTCCACGTCCCGGGGCTTGGCATCCACCTCGCGCAGCGCCTCGTCCCGCTCGGCGACCCGGGCCTCCGTACGGTGTCCGCGCTCGATGTAGTCGCGCAGCACGAGCTCGACGGCGTTCTGGGGATTGCCGACGCCCGCCAGCACCATGGCTTCCACAACAAGTTCGGCGTCGAGCGTGACATTGACCTTGGCCATGCGCGGACTCTAACACCAGCGCTCCGCCGGGACTCGATTATTCGTTCGCCGCCCCGGCCCCGTCTCGGAACAGCGCACCCGGGAGCAGCCGTGACACAGACACATCCGAACGACTGACGGCCCACCGGGTAACGTCCACCCGTACGGCGCCACATCGCTACGCCGCCGACTCCGGCCGACGGATCCCTGATACTGCGGCGCTTCACAAACGGCACGATCGCAGACCCTTGTCAACACGGCCGAGCAGCCGGAACGACCACGGCAGGCAAGGTCGGTCGCGCGCCGCGATAAAGGAATTCCATGAGACAGTCCCGAATCGCGGCATGTACCTCCGCCCTCCTCTTCGCCGCTGCCTGCACCGTCGCCGGGCCCACAGCCGGCCCCACGGCCGGGCCCACGACGGCCCGAGCGGCGCCGCACACGGCAGCCACGGACTATGTGGCCCTGGGGGACTCGTACTCCGCCGGCGTCGGAGCCGGCGACTACCTCTCCTCCAGCGCCGGCTGCCAACGCAGCGGCAGGTCCTATGCCGCCCTGTGGACTGCAGCCCACGCACCCTCGTCCTTCAGCTTCACCGCGTGCAACAGCGCCCGGACCAGCGACGTCATGGCACTCCAGCTCGGTCCGCTCACACCGCGTACCGACCTGGTCAGCATCACCGTCGGCGGCAGCGACGCGGGCTTCGGAACCGTCATGACGACGTGCGTACTGCGCGGCACCACCACCTGCCTGTCCGCCCTCGCCGACGCACGCGCCACCATGGACGGCCCCCTTCCGGGCAACCTCGACCGCCTGTACTCAGCCATCACCAGGAGGGCACCCGCCGCCCACGTCGTGGTCCTCGGCTATCCCCACCTGTATCAACTCCACGGCACCTGCCGGGCGGGCTTCCCGGACACGGTGCGCTCCGCCCTCAACGACGCCGTGGACCACCTCAACCGCGTGATCGCCAAACGCGCCGCCGATCACGGGTTCACGTTCGCCGACGTCCGTACCGCCTTCACCGGCCACGAAATCTGCTCGCCCGACCCGTGGCTGCGCAGCATCCACTTCCTGGCACCCACCGAGTCCTACCACCCCACGGCATCCGGCCAGTCCCTCGGCTACCTCCCCGTCCTGGCCGCCGTAGCCCGAGGCACCACCCAGGAGGGGCGGTGACGGGACCGCGCGCTCGACCGCTCCCCCAGGCCGATACAACCTGTTCACGCTGCTACACATCTGCCCGGGTGCGCCGGATATCGGTTCGCCCCGAGCGGACAGGCGCCCTACTCTCGGCCCATGAACAGGCCACCCGTCGCCATCCTCAGTGGCGCAGGTATCTCCACCGATTCCGGAATCCCTGATTATCGCGGGCCGAACGGGCTGTGGCGGCGGGATCCGGGGGCCGAGAAGCTCGTGACGTACGAGTACTACATGGGCGATCCGGAGATCCGCCGCCGCTCCTGGCAGATGCGGCGGAAGAACCGGACGCTGCGGGCCGAGCCGAACGCCGCGCACCGGGCGGTGGCGGAGCTGGAGCGGTCCGGGGTGCCGGTGCGGGTGATCACGCAGAACGTGGACGGGCTGCACCAGCTCGCCGGGATGCCCGCCCGCAAGGTGCTGGAGCTGCACGGCACCGCCCGTGGTGTCGTCTGCACGAAGTGCCATGCTCGAGGCCCCATGGAAGACGCGCTCGCCCGGGTCGAGGCCGGTGAGGACGACCCGCCGTGCCTGGAGTGCGGCGGGATCCTCAAGTCGGCGACGGTGATGTTCGGCGAGCGGCTCGACCCGGTGGTGCTGGGGGAGGCCATCGCGATCACCAAGGCGTGCCAGGTTTTCATCGCCGTCGGGACCAGCCTCCAGGTACAGCCCGCCGCCGGGCTCGCGGGCGTGGCCGCCGACCACGGGGCTCGGCTGATCATCGTCAACGCCGAGCCCACACCGTACGACGAACGCGCCGACGAGGTGGTACGGGAGCCGATCGGAACGGCCCTGCCGAAGCTGCTGCGCCGGCTCAGCACGGCGAGCAACTGATCAGCATTCCCCGCGGCGTACACGAGCAGCACAGGATCGAGCCGAACGGCTCAGGGGCGGCGGCGCGTACGCGGTGCCTGCCGCCTGCGCCTGGTTTCGCGTGGCGGGCGGACCTCAACTCTTGACGGCCTCTGCGATCTGCAGGGCGGCCTGGGCGGGCGTGAGGTGCGTGGTGTCGACGACCTCGGCCTCGTCGTGCAGCCACGTGCGGGCCGCCTCGGCGTAGGGCTCGAGGTATTTGAGGCGGAACGGGGAGTTTGGGCCAAGAACAGTGTCGCCCGCGATGCGCCCACGGAGGGTGTCCTGGTCGGCATGGAGGACGAAGTGCCGTACGGGAATATCGTGTTGGGCGAGGCCCGTGCTGATCTCGCGCCAGTACTGCTCGACCAGGACAGTCATGGGCACCACCAGAATGCCGCCGGTGTAGTCAAGTACGCGGCGGGCGGTCTCGACGACGAGCGGCCGCCACGGCGGCCAGTGCTGGAAGTTGTCCGTCTCGGGCAGCCCCGGCGTGATGTCCATGAGTGTCTCGCCGACCTTCTCGGCGTCGAACACCCGTGAATCCGGGATCAGTTGCTGCACAAGTGGACTGGTCGTCGTCTTGCCTGCGCCATGGGTGCCGTTGAGCCATACGATCATGGACCCGACGCTAGCGCTTTGACCGCATGGGTTCGCCGGGTTGGGCCGTTCAAGGCGATGATGTCGAGCGGCCGGCCTCCCCATCGGATGCCTTGCCCGCTATGGACCTTGGCGCGTTCGCATCACCGGCACGGCATTAGGGTGAAACGGTGACTTCTCTGCCGGAAGACCCGCCGCCGCTGTTGAGTGAAGCCGACCGGGACACGGCCGTGCAGCGCGTGCAGGAGGCGTACGCCGAAGGGCACATCTCGCACGAGGAGATGGACGAACGCCTCCACCAGGTGCTCACCGCCAAGACGCACAGCGAGCTTGTGTCGGTTCTGGTCTCGCTCCCGGAGGAGAATGCGGGCACAACGTCCACGATTGCCGCCGCTGGCGGACGGATCAAGCGCCGCGGCGCATGGCGAGTGCCTCGGAACCTCAAGGTTGCGTCCGCATACGGAAGGGTGTACTTGGACCTGTCCCAGGCGGTCATCGAGCATCCGGTAGTTGACATCGAGTTGCAACTCGGCACCGGCAGGGCCAAGATCACGGTGCCTCGCGACGCGATCGTCGACTTCGACGATCTGCACACCGGGTGGAAGGACACGCTCTACAAGCCCCGGCGCCGTTCCCGCCCCGGCGGGCCGAGGATCCGGATCTCCGGGACCATGGGGTTCGGACGGTTGAAGATCCGCCACGCGCGGCGTTGAGACCCGTTGGTACGGCGGGTCATGGGGTGGGGGTGGGTGGCTCCTGCCTTGGTGCTGGCGGTGGTGGCGGGGGTGCGATGGGGGTTGGGTGGCTAGGGACCACTAACGCCCTTCGGCGGGTCACGTGACCCTCGCCGGTCAGAAGAAGGCCTCTCCCCGCTCGAAGTCCAGCAGGCGCTGCTTGCGGTCCAGGCCGCCGCCGTAGCCGGTGAGGCTGCCGTCGGCGCCGACCACCCGGTGGCAGGGGACGATGATGCCGATGGGGTTTCTGCCGTTGGCGAGGCCGACCGCGCGGGATGCCTTGGGGTTGCCCAGGGCGTCGGCGAGTTCTCCGTACGTGCGGGTCTCGCCGTAGGGGATCTGCTGCAACTGTTGCCAGACGGTGCGCTGGAACGGTGTGCCGTTCAGGCGTAGTTCGAGGTTGAATCCTCCCCTCCCTGAGGATGGGAGGGGATTCCTGGCTCAGGCTGCCTCCTGGAGCAGCGCTCCAGGAGGTCTTACGCCCTCGGCACCAGCCGGGTTGAGACCAGCCCGGACGAGCATCACACGAGCAGAGTTCTTGTCCCTCGGGGAGGAGACTCCGCACGCGGTGCAGGTGTAGGTGCGCTCACCCAGCGGCAGGCGATGCTTGGTTCTCGCATCGCAGTGCGCGCAGTCCATCGTGGTGTGCGCAGGGTGGACGAGGCGGACGTCCCGCCCGTGCTTGCGGCCCATCTCGATCAGGGCCTGTTTGGTGGCGCCGATGGCTGCGTCAGCGGCCTTGCGGGCCATCGTGGTCCTGGCGAGGAACTTCGGACGGAAGTCCTCCACCGCGAGGGCGTCGTGGTCGCGGACAACCTGCTTGGCCCACTTGCGGCCGGTGTCCTGCCTCTGTCTGGCGATCTTCTTATGCGCCTTCGCCCGCAGTCTCTTCGCCTCGCGGTAGCCCTTCGAGGCGGCCTGTCCCTTCGCCGGTTTGCGGCGGGCCATCATCCGGTCGTACCGGCTCAGCTTCTCCTTCGCCTTCCTGCCGTGTCCGGCGTGGGGGAGGTCGTGGGCGTCGGATGTGGTGGTGGCGGTCTCCTTCACGCCCCAGTCGACACCGAGCGCGCGGCCGGCCTCCGGCAGCGGCTGCACCTCGGCGGGCACGACGAACGAGCAATACCAGTGCTCCAGGGTGTCCTGGTACACGCGTACCGATGACGGTTCGGCGGGAAGGTCCCGCGACCACACCACCGTCACTGCGATGCCCCCGGCCAGGTGCAGGCGGCCGTCCTTGAGGCGGAAGCCGCGCCGGGTGTAGTTCAGCGTCGGCAGCGCCTCACGCTTGGTCTTCCACTTCGGCATCCCGGCCCGCTGCCGCATCGGCAGGCGTTCCCGGATGTCCTTGTGCGCCTTGGCGCGGGACTTGCCGAAGTCACGGATGATCTGCTGCTGGGGAACCGACGAACCCTCACGCAGCCACGGCGTCGCCTTCCGGGCATCGGTCAGCATCTTGTCGAGTTGCGCCGGGCCGCACGTGGCCTTCTGGCCGGTTGCCTTGTTGCACAGATGCACGGCCTTGGACTTGGCCACGCACTCGTTCCACACCCAGCGACACTGGTCCCACTCGCCCATCAGGGCGGAGCGGGCGGCAGACGACACGCGAAGCCGGAAGGTCCACCGGGCGTGCCCGGCGTCCTCGGCTTCCGTTGGTGTCATCATGCGTTCATAATAGCACCATGACCGATGAAGTCCGCATGACCCTCCGTCTCCCCGAAGACCTCCGCGACCGACTACGCGATCACGCCAAGTCCGAACGGCGGTCCCTCAACTCCGAGCTGGTGTACATGCTTGAGGTCGGCCTCCGCGCCGCTGGAGTGGACGCCGAATCGCCCGGCGGCGATTCGGCTTCTCCTGTCCCGCTACGTGGGAAGCCGGATTCCTCCCCGGCCTGATAACGGCTAACACAATGAGGTACCGGACACGGTCCACGGTTTCAGTGTTCGCCCGGCTGCAAGGCTGCCTCGCCATTGCCCCGGTCAGTGAGCCGTCGGTGAGACGACTGGGCGGGTTCTGCTGTCCTCGCTCTCAACCCGCCGTCACGTCACCGCCGAGCCCACTGTGAGCGTTCCTGCTGTGCCGTCGAGAACGGCTTCTGCACCCAGGGGCAGAGTGGCCGGCCGATTCCGATGACCGACGGGCAGGCCGCCGAGAACAGGGATGCCAAGGCCGCCGAAATGCTCAATCAAGACATCAGCGATGCTCCAGCCGCCGTCCTGGGAGGCTGTCACGTCACCTTCGAACCCGAAGAACTGACCGAGAGCCACGCCGCGAAGCCCATTCAGCACCCCGCTGCGGCGTAGTTGGGTCAGAGCCCGATCCACGTTGCGCAGGCCACTCAAGGGGTGTTCGAGAAAGAGAATGGCCCCGTCGAGAGAAGGCAGCCCAGCACCGGCCTCGGTGCTGAGGGCGGTGAGGAGCCCCCCGATCAGGACGCCCGTCGCCGTCCCATCGACAGTGACGGCTTCGGTCACCTCGTTCGGATCGGCGTGCAGTGTGATCGGTTCCGTCTCAGTCAAGGCGTGTCGCAACGCCTGCACGGTCCCGCTGTCGAGGACGTCGTCGCCGTGTGTGAGGAACGGGCCATGAACGGTCGCCAGCCTGCACTCCCGCCACAGCGCGAGGTGCAGGTGAGTCACATCGCTGAATCCAACCAGAGGCTTCGGATCGCGTCGTACCGCGTCTGTGTCGAGGCCATCGGCGATCCTGTAGGCGCCCGCGCCCCCGCGCGTGGCGAAGACGACTCGCACCCCTGGGTCCGCGAAGGCCGCGTTGAGATCCGCCAGCCGATCCCAGTCTCTGCCGGCCATGGGACCCCATTGGTCGAAGACGTGATCGCCGACTTCCACGCGCAGACCCCAGGACGCAAGGACTGCCGCGCCTCTCTCAACGTCTCGGCGACTCGGGCGGCTGGACGGCGATACGATCCGCACTCGGTCCCCGGGACGGAGCCGTGGAGCACGCAGTGGGGAACCTGTCCTCGGACCCGGACGTAGCCCCGCTGACGTGTTCAGAGGATCGGGCGGCGTGCTGGACGGATGCATAGCGCGATCATGCACGGGGATGGTTCGCTCGCCAACGCCTTACTCGGGACAACTGGGAATGTTCATCCTCGATGTCTCTGTCGACAACGATCACTGCAGCGAGCTGAGTTGTCGGAGGGTGATCAGGCAGCAGGCCAGTTTGAGGAAGGCTTCGTGGATGTCGGCTCGACTCTCCCAGCGGATGCGGAGCGGCGGTAGCCGTGGAGCCAGGCGGTTGGGTCGGCCGCGCGGCGAGGTGCCTGCCATGGCAGGTCCTGTTCCACGCAGCCTCCCGCCGAACCGGACATGTTGGTTTCCCGATCATCCGGCTCTCCAGTGACTACAGCGTGAACGATTCAGGCTGCTCGCGCAGGACACACAACACCGTTGCGGCGACCTGTATTTCGCATACCTCCCGGGTCTGGTGTGTCCGAGTCACCTGGCCCCCTTCGCCCGATGTGGACGGCTTTCCCGTCCTCCCTGGCCGGTCGTTACTCCGGCGACTACTACGGGGCCTCCGTCGCCGTAGGACTCGCGTCCCGTAGGCGATCCCACGTTCGTCTCTGCTGTACGTTCTAAGCGGCTTTCCAGAAGTTCTGTCGGTAACTGGTCGGGAACCAGGGGCTGGTCCAGGGCGCGGCGGTGGTCAGGAGCTGGCCGGTGAGCGGCTGCGGAAGAAGGCGTGGACCTGTCGTCGGCGGACCGGCCAGGAGACGGCGGTGTTGGCAAGGTAAGCCTTGAGCACGGCCCAGACCCGCTCGATGGGGTTGTCGTGCGGGCTGTAGCGGGCGCCGTACCACAGGTGCAGGCCGGGATGGGCGGCCACGAACTCGCGGACCGTGCGGGCATGGTGGATCTGGTCGTTGTCGCAGATCACCACGACCGCCGGGGCGTGGGGGAAGGCCGCGATCACCTGCTTCAGCAGGTCGAGGAAGTCGGCCGTGCTACGGCGGCCCAGCCGGTAGCAGAAGGTGCGGGTGGTGACCTCCAGCACGGTCAGCTGGCGGTTCTTTCCCGAGGTGGGGATGTGCGGCCGGCGGCCGGGAAGCGTCCAGCTGGAGCGGATGTGGGGCAGCAGGTGCAGGTGAGTCTCGTCGGCGGCCCATACCACCGTCCCCGCCAGCAGCAGGCGCAGTCGTTTCGCGATCGCGGCCACCACCGCAACCCGGGCCGGATCGCCGCGGGCGATGAGCTTGGGCCGCCGCCAGACGGCGATCTGCCGCAGGCGCCGATACAGCGTGCGGCGGCTCATTCGCGGCCGCCCCAGATACCGGTGCAACCTGCGCACGGTCCATGGTCCGGGCCGCTGAAGCAGCGTGGCGATCCGCGCGCTCAGCCGTCTGCCGCCCGGCCGGGGCCGTCCGCTGCGGGACCGATCGTCAAGGCCCGCCACACCGCAGGTGTTGAAGCGGCCGATCCAGCGGCGCACCGTGGCCGGGTCGCACTCCACCAGCACGGCGATCTGCGCCGGTGACAGACCGTGCAGCGACAGCAGTACCATCACCGCCCGTAACGCCGACCGCCATGGACCCCGCAGCAGGCCGCGTAACCTCTCGCACTCGCAGGCGGACGCATTGGCGAACACGGTGAGCGGGCGCACACTGACCACAACCTCGCCGGGCGGGCGATGCTGACACCTCGATCGAACGCCCGGCGAGGGCATGTCAATGCCTCCCGCCCAACGGCCTCAACTCCCGTTACGCGCAGAACTTCTGGATACGCGCTTAGAACAGGGCCTCGCCCCTCTCGAAGTCCAGCAGGCGCTGTTTGCGTTCCAGGCCGCCGCCGTAACCGGTGAGGCCGCCGTTCGCGCCGATGACGCGATGGCAGGGGACGATGATGCCGATGGGGTTCCTGCCGTTGGCGAGGCCGACCGCGCGGGAGGCATGGGGGTTGCCGAGGGCGTCGGCGAGTTCGCCGTAGGAGCGGGTCTCGCCGTAGGGGATCCTGCGGAGCTGATCCCAGACGGTGCGCTGGAACGGCGTGCCGTTCAGCCGGAGTTCGAGGGTGAACTCCTTCAGTTCGCCCGCGAAGTACGCCTGTAGTTGTTCCTCCGTCTCCGTGAAGGGTTCCTCGGCGCTCCCCCACGCTCGGCTTCGCTCGCGCGGGGGGACCCCCATGCCGAAGGTCTCCTCCAGCGGGCGGTGGCGTTGGTCGGTCATGTAGAGGCCGCACAGGACGCCGTCCTCGGCGACGAGCGTCAACGGGCCGTACGGGCTGTCGATCACGGTGTGCTGTTTCACTGGACGTCCTTACACAGGCAGGAAGTTGATCGGGTGGCTGTCCGTCGCCCACAGGTACTGGACCGCGTAGGCCCGCCACGGTCGCCAGGACGCCGCGCGGGCGGTGAGCGCGGCGGGTGTGGACGGCAGGCCCAGCTCTCCTGCCGCGCGGCGGATTCCGAGGTCGGTGGGGAGGAAGGCGTCGGGGTCGCCGAGGGCGCGCATGGCGATGACATCCGCCGTCCAGGGGCCGAACCCGGGGAGGGACAGGAGTCGGGCGCGGGTCTCGGGCCAGTCGCTCTCCACGCCCAGGTGGAGGGTGCCGTCGGCGAGTTGGCGGACGAGCGTGGTGAGGGTGGTCCGGCGGGTGCGGGGCATCGCCAGCGACTCGGGGTCGACGGACGCCAGCGACTCGACGGACGGGAACAGGTGGGTGAGGCCGCCCTCGGGGTCGTCGACGGGTTCGCCGTGTGCGAGGACCAGGCGGGCGGCGTGGGTGCGGGCGGCGGCCGTGGAGACCTGCTGGCCCAGTACCGCCCGTACGGCGAACTCGGCCTCGTCGACGGTGCGCGGCACCCGCCGCCCCGGCGCCTTGTCCACCAGCGGTGCCAGCACCGGGTCGGTGCGCAGCAGGTCGCCGACGGCGACCGGGTCGGCGTCCAGGTCGAGCATGCGGCGGCAGCGGCTGATGGCGACGGGCAGATCGCGCAGGTTGCTGAGGGTGAGGCGGCAGGCGATGTGGTCGGGGTGCGGGGTCAGCGCGACGATGCCGTGGCCGTACGGGAGGCGGAGTGTGCGTCGGTATGCGCCGTCGCGCCACTCCTCCACGCCCGGTACGGCGGTGGCCGCGAGGTGACCGAAGAGGTTGTCGGGGTTGAGGGGGGCGCGGAACGGCAGGCGCAGGGACAGTGCGCCCGGGGTGCCCCGAGGGCGAGGTGCTCGGGTGCGCAGCTCGCTGGGAGTCAGGGCGTACACCTCGCGGACCGTGTCGTTGAAGGTGCGGATCGAGGCGAAACCGGCGGCGAAGGCGATCTGCGCCATCGGCAGTTCGGTCGTCTCGATGAGCAGCCGGGCGGTCTGGGCGCGCTGGGCGCGGGCCAGGGCGAGCGGGCCCGCGCCCAGCTCGGCGAGCAGCTGGCGTTCGATCTGCCGGGTGCTGTAGCCGAGCCGGGCGGCGAGGCCGGGGACGCCCTCGCGGTCGACGACTCCGTCGGCGATCAGCCGCATGGCACGGGCGACCGCATCGGCGCGCTGGTTCCATTCCGGGGAGCCGGGGCTGGTGTCCGGGCGGCATCGCTTGCACGCCCGGAAACCGGCCTGCTGGCAGGCCGCCGCGCTCGGGTGGAACACCATGTTCTGCGGCTTGGGCGGCACGACGGGGCAGCTGGGGCGGCAGTAGATCCCGGTGGTCAGGACCGCCGTGAAGAACCAGCCGTCGAAGCGGGCGTCCTTGGACTGGACGGCGCGCAGACAGCGTTCGGTGTCGGTGTGCATCCCGTTCTGCATGCGTCCAGCATCGACCAGCGGCCGGGTTGGGGCTGGCGGGAATCCGACATCAACCTCGGCTGTCCTGGACCGGCCCGGATCGCCACGCGGATTCGCGCAGCAGCCGGAGCCCGTTCAGCGCTACCAGGATGGTCGAGCCCTCGTGTCCGGCGACGCCGAGCGGCAGCGGCAGATGGCCAACCAGGTCCCACACCACGAGCACGGTGATGAACGTGCCCGCGATGACCAGGTTCTGCAGGACCAGTCGGCGGGCGGCCCGGGAGAGCCGTACGGTCGCGGGGACGGTGGCGAGTTCGTCGCGTACGACGACGGCGTCCGCGGTCTCCAGCGCCAGGTCGGAGCCGGCGCGGCCCATCGCCACGCCGGAGTGCGCAGCGGCGAGAGCGGGCGCGTCGTTGACGCCGTCTCCGACGAAGAGCACCTTGCGGCCGCTGTCCTGGAGGTCGCGTACGGCGTTCACCTTGTCCTCGGGCAGCAGGTCCGCGCGGACGTCCGTCAGGCCGGTGGCCTCGGCGACACGGGCGGCGGCGTGTGCGTTGTCGCCGGTGAGCAGGACGGGGGCGGTGCCGGTGAGGGCGGTGAGGGCGGCCGTGGTCGCGGCGGCCTCGGGGCGGAGGCGGTCGGTGAGGGCGAGCGTGCCGACGGGGTTGCCGTCGCGGACGACCAGGACGATCGTCGCGCCGTCCTCGCGACCGGTCAGGGCCTCCGCGCCGACCGTCGCACCGTCTTCGCGATCGGCCAGGGCCTCCGCACGGACCGTCGCACCGTCCTCGGGATCGGCCAGGGCCTCCGCTCGGCCGACGCTCACCTTGTGCCCGCCGACGACGGCGGTGACCCCGCGGCCCGGGACGGCCGTGAACTCCTCGGTGGGCGCGATCGGCAGGTCCCGGGCGCGGGCCGCGGCCACGATCGCGCGGGCCAGCGGGTGCTCGCTGGGATGCTCGGCCGCGGCGGCGAGGGCGAGGAGCCGGTTCTCGTCGAGGCCGGAGTCCGGCAGCGGTCGTACGTCCGTCACCTCGGGGGCGCCCTCGGTGAGCGTGCCGGTCTTGTCGAGGGCGGCGGTGTCGATCTCGCCGAGGCGTTCCATCGCGACGGCCGACTTGACCAGCACGCCGTGCCGGCCGGCGTTGGCGATGGCGGACAGCAGGGGCGGCATGGTGGCCAGGACGACCGCGCACGGGGAGGCGACGATCATGAAGGTCATGGCGCGCAGGAGCGCGTCGGTGAGGTTCGCGCCGAAGGCGAGCGGTACGGCGAAGACGGCGAGCGTGGCGGCGACCACGCCGACCGCGTAACGCTGTTCGACCTTCTCGATGAACAGCTGGGTCGGCGCCTTGGTGCGGGAGGCCTCCTCGACCAGGGTCACGATGCGGGCGATGACCGAGTCGGCGGGGTCCCGTTCGACCCGGACGCGCAGGGAGCCGGTTCCGTTGAGGGTGCCGGCGAAGACCTCGTCGCCGGGGCGCTTGACGACCGGGAGGGGTTCGCCGGTGATGGTCGCCTGGTCGGCCTCGCTGGTGCCGTCCAGGACCTGGCCGTCGGCGCCGATGCGCTCGCCCGGGCGGATCAGCAGCACATCGCCGACGGTGAGGTCGCCGGTCGGCACGGTCTCCTCGGTGCCCTCGTCGGTGACGCGGGTCGCGGTGGTGGGCGCGAGGTCGAGCAGGCCGCGCACGGAGTCGGCGGTGCGGGCGGTGGCCAGCGCCTCCAGGGCGCCGGAGGTGGCGAAGATGACGATCAGCAGGGCGCCGTCGAGGACCTGGCCGATGGCGGCCGCGCCCAGCGCCGCGACGATCATCAGCAGGTCGACGTCGAGGGTCTTGTCGCGCAGGGCCCGCAGTCCTTCGAGGGCCGGTTCCCAGCCGCCGGTGACGTAGGCGACGGCGTACAGCGGGGCGAACGCCCAGGCGGGGGCCCCGCCCAGGTCCAGGGCGAGTCCCGCCAGGAACGTCATGAGGGCGGCGAGGGCCCAGCGGGCCTCGGGCAGGGCGAGGATCCGAGTGCGGCGGCGGGGTGCCGTCGAGGTGCGGGTGGGGGCCGGATGGGGCGCAAGAGTCGCTGACACAGGGCCACCATACAGGAACACATGAAGACTCGTTCATTCGTTCATGCGGGGTGGGTAGGATAGCGGTCATGGGTCATGGAGCCGTCACCGCCGCGCAGGACACCACGGAACGCGTACGTCTCGACGCGGACAACGTCGCGAAGGTGGCCACCACGCTCCAGGCCCTGTCCACCCCGTCCCGGCTGCTGATCCTCGCGCGGCTGCGCGAAGGCCCGCTGCCCGCCACCGAGTTGGCGGCCGAGGTGGGCATGGAGCAGTCCGCGTGCTCGCACCAGCTGCGGCTGTTGCGCAATCTCGGCCTGGTGGTGGGCGAGCGTCGCGGCCGGTCGGTGGTGTACGCGCTGCACGACGACCATGTCGCCCAGCTCCTCGACCAGGCCGTGTACCACGTGGAGCATCTGCGGCTCGGAATCAGCGACGCCGCCGAGTAGCACGTACCGGCGGCGTCACGACTGCTGAACGCCCCTACATGTTGATCATGTGGCCGGCCAGGCCGTGCACGGCCTCCTGGATCGCCTCGCCGAGGGTCGGGTGGCCGTGGACGTTGCGGGCCACCTCGTGGACGGTGAGGTCCCACTTCTGGGCCAGGGTCAGCTCGGGCAGCAGCTCGGTGACGTCGGGGCCGATGAGGTGGCCGCCGATCAGCTCGCCGTACTTCGCGTCGCTGATCAGCTTCACGAAGCCGGTGGTGTCGCCGAGGCCGTGCGCCTTGCCGTTGGCGGTGAACGGGAACTTGGCGACCTTGACGTCGTAGCCGAGGTCGCGGGCCTGCGCCTCGGTGTAGCCGAAGCTGGCGATCTGCGGCTGGCAGTACGTGGCGCGCGGGATCATCACGTAGTCGAGCTCCATCGTCTCGGCGTCCGCGATGGTCTCGGCGGCGACCACACCCATGGCCTCGGCGGCGTGCGCGAGCATCAGCTTCGCGGTGACGTCGCCGATGGCGTAGATGTGCGGGACGGAGGTGCGGCAGCGGCCGTCGACGTCGATCGCGCCGCGCTCGGTCACCTTCACGCCCGTCTTCTCCAGCCCGTAGCCCTCGACGTTCGGCTGGAAGCCGATGGCCTGGAGGACCTTGTCGGCCTCGAGGATCTGCTGGGAGCCGTCCTTCGCGGTGACCGTGACGCGGACCTGCGGGCCGGACTCGTCGATGGCGTCGACGCGGGTCGAGGTGAGCACGTCGATGCCCAGCTT
This sequence comes from Streptomyces flavusporus, assembly GCF_046267975.1. Taxonomy (NCBI): domain Bacteria; kingdom Bacillati; phylum Actinomycetota; class Actinomycetes; order Kitasatosporales; family Streptomycetaceae; genus Streptomyces; species Streptomyces flavusporus. The sequence goes on from NZ_CP176503.1 coordinate 1,772,625, forward strand.
GCGGTACTGGCGGGCGAGTTCGGTGGAGACCTCGGCGTCCTCGAGGGGGGCGGCGCGGTCCAGGAACTCGACGACGGTGACCTTCACGCCGTAGTTGTGCAGGATGTAGGCGAACTCGACACCGATCGCGCCGGCGCCCGCGATGATGATCGACTGCGGCAGTTCCTCGGCGAGGATCTGCTCCTCGAACGTCACCACGCGTGAGGTGCGGCGGGTGCCGGGCAGCAGCTTCGGGGTGGCGCCGGTGGCGATGATGCAGTGGTCGAAGCCGATGGTGCGGGTCTCGCCGTCGTAGCCGGTGATCTGGAGGGCGTTCGGGTCGACGAACGTGCCGCGCCCGTCGTACTCCGTGATCTTGTTCTTCTTCATCAGGTAGTGGACGCCCTTGACCCGGCCGTCGGCGACCTTGCGGCTGCGCCGGAACGCCTCGCCGTAGTCGAAGGTGATCTGTCCGTCGGCCTTGATGCCGAAGGTCTTCGCCTCACGGGTGACGATGTGCGCGAGCTCGGCGTTGCGCAACAGGGCCTTGGTGGGGATGCAGCCGACGTTCAGGCAGACGCCGCCCCAGTACTTCTCCTCGACGACGGCGACACGTTTGCCCAGCTGGGCGGCGCGGATGGCGGCGACGTACCCGCCGGGGCCCGCTCCGAGAACGACGACGTCGAAGCGCTCGTCCTGCTCGTCCATGCGGAGGTCCCTTTCGGTGTGGTGAAGAGCGGTTGGCCGGGTGTGGTGCGTGAGAGCCTGTGTCACATCCCCGGCCGGGGATGTGACACAGGCTCTGATTCTTTCGCCCCGCCTTGCTCCTCGCCACACTGATCCCTATGACATGACGCGAGTCTCAGCCGCGGCGTGGGGTTCAGTGGTTGGGGGCGGCCCGGCTGATGTCCGCCAGGGCGGAGTGCGGGTCCTCGGAGGTGGCGAGGTCACCGAGGCTGATCATGCCGATGGGGCAGCCGCCGTGCTCGACGACGGGGATCCTGCGCACCGCGTGCTTGCGCATCAGTTCGATGGCGTGGTCGGTCGTGTCGTCGGGCGCGAGGGTCACCACGGGCGGCCGGGTGCACAGCGAGCCGACGGTGGTGATGTTCGGGTCGAGGCCCTCGGCGACGGCCCGGACCGCGATGTCGCGGTCGGTGAGGACGCCGAACAGATCACAGTCGTAGGCCACCAGGACGTCGCCGATGTCCTGGTCGCGCATCAGACGCGCCGCCCGCGCCACGGTGGTCATCGGCTCGACCGAGGCCGTGCCGGGCGACATCACGTCGCGTATCTGCCTGGTCATGAACACCTCCTGGGGGTACGGCCGGCTCAGCTGCCGTGCAGCGCGTCCAGCACGTCGTCGTCCGTCAGCTGCTCGAAGTCCTCGTACCAGAGCCCGACCGCGTGGAACGGGCTCGGCCGCATTAGGCACACCACGTCGTCGGCGTCGCCGCGCAGCAGGTCGGTCGCCTCGTGCGAGCAGACCGGCGCGGCCACGACCACCCGTTCGGGCTCGCGCCGGCGCACGGCCTGCACGGCGGCGCGGGCGGTCGATCCGGTGGCCAGCCCGTCGTCGACGACGATCGCGGTACGTCCCTTCAGTTCGGCGGCGGGGCGGCCCTGCCGGTAGCGCTGCTCGCGCCGGTGCAGTTCGGCCCGTTCCCGGGCCACCACCGGGGCGAGCTCCTCCTCGGTCAGGCCCAGCTGGTCCAGGGCCCGGGCGTCGAACAACGGGGGGTCGTCGCCGGCGATCGCTCCGACGCCGAACTCCTCGTGGGCAGGCGCGCCGATCTTGCGGACGACGAGTACGTCGAGCGGGGCGCCGAGCGCCCGTGCGACCTCCCGGGCGACCGTGACGCCACCGCGGGGCAGGGCGAGCACGACAGGGTCCGGGAGGGTGCCCTTCTCCTGCAGGATGCGCAGATGCTCGGCCAGCTCCCGGCCGGCGTGCGCGCGGTCTCGGAAACTCATGTCCCACCACCTGCCTGCTGCTCGTCTCGCCCTGTGTCGGTACGGGTTTCCACAGGGCGCCGGGCGACACACCGACGATCACGGGTGTCGCCCGGCGGGACCGGCGGCTACCCGGAGAAGTCCCCGGCCGTGGGCCGACGGGCCGCCGCCGTCGCCCGGCGTACGTCGGTGAGGGGACGCAGCCGGTAGGTGAAGGAGTAGTCGCGGTCGGCGAACAGCTTGTACTCGTCGTGGGTGTGCGCGCCCCAGCTGTTGTCGCCGCCCACGCCCATCTGCCGGTGGTTGGCGCGCAGGACGACCTCGTCCCGCGGAGTGAGCTGGTAGTCGTGGCGCACCCCGGACGACAGGTCCTCCGGGGTGAAGTGCGAGGCGTTGAACTCCAGCAGCGGCTCACCGGAGACGAGCAGACCGGAGCCGCCCCGGTCGGTGAGCGCGACCCAGCGGACGTCCGTCTTGTTGCCGTTCTCCTGCGGGCGGATGTACGGGGTCCACTGCCCGGAGACGGTCCCGGAGTACACGCCCACGTCGGTGCCGTCGTTGCGGTCCCAGTGGTTCTCCTCGGGCCCGCGGCCGTAGTAGCGCAGACGCTCGAAACGCCCCGGCAGGAACAGCAGCGTGCCGACCTCCGGGATGTACGGCAGGGACGCCGCGCCCGGGTGGAGGGTGTTGTCGACCTTGATCTCGCCGTTGCCGAACACCGTGTACGTCGTGCTGTACGTGGACTCGACGGTGGTGGGCAGCGTCCCGCTGACCTTGATTTCCACGGCCTTGTCGCGCAGGGCGCGCACGCTCACGTCCGTCACGGTGCGCCGGGCCCCGGCGTCGCGCCAGGTCTGGTTGCGGGTGTGCTGGCCGTTGCCGCGGTCGTTCTCGGTGGGCGCCCGCCAGAAGTTCGGCACGGGCCCGGAAGTGATGAGCCGGGTGCCCCCGGCCTCGTACGACGTGATGACGCCGCTGCCCTTGTCGACGGTGACGGAGAAGCCCTTGCCCTGCACCGTGACGTCGTTGTCCCCTTCCTCGTACCGCAGCGCCGGCACGCTCTCCAGCGGTACGGGCGTCACGGCCGGGCTGTCGGCGTCGAGGGGAAGCTGCTGCTTGGCCACCTCGAAGCCGGCCTTCGCCCACGGGGTGGACTCCTTGATGGTGAAGGAGAGCTGGAGGAAGTACTCGGCGCCCGGACCCGGGTCCTCCGGCAACTTCACCGGCACCGTGATGTCCTTGCTGCTGAGCGGAGGGACGTCCAGCTGGGTGCGGCTCAGCTTTCCGCGCTGCACGACCTCTCCGTCCGCGACGAGGGCCCAACTGCCGTCGAAATCACGGAGGTTGGTGAACAGGTACTCATTGGTGAGGGTGACCGCGGCTCCGGGAGCCAGTGAGTCACCGGAGGCCGGCGCCGCGCCCACGGCCTGGTATATCTGCTTGATCTCGGCCGCTTTGCCGGTGTGCCGGCGGTCGGCGGTGACGATGCCGTCCGCGTTGGAGGTGCCGTCGTTGGGGTTGTCGCCCCAGTCACCGCCGTACGGGAAGAAGGTCTTGTCGCGGGGCCTCTTCTCGGCGAGTCCGACGGTGGCCGCGTCGAACCAGAACCGCACACCCTCGTCACCGGGACCGCGGCTGTCGGAGCCGAGCTCGCCCGCGCTCAGCGCACGGGCGTACACGCGCGCGCGGCGGATCGTGCCGCTGAACTCCCGGGTCGGGTTGTCCACGTCGGTGGCGAGCGAGAGAGGCGCGGTGTTGCTGCTGGGCTTCCGCGTGGTGGTCCGGGTGGCCTTCACCGCGCCGTCGACGTAGAGGGTCAGCGTGCCGGCGTCGGCGTCGAAGACACCGGCGATGTGGTGCTCACTGCCGGTCCAGCCGTCCGGGAGGGCCCAGCTCGCGCTGATCCACTGACCGCCGCCGTAGATGAAGAACTCCAGGGTTCGGTTCGTCTGCTTGAGGGCGTACTGGGTGTCGCCCTTGGCGAGGATGGGCTGGTGGTAGCCGGTGAAGTGCGGGGTGACCCAGGCCTCCAGGGTGAGCGAGCCCGTGAGGTCGAGGCGCTCGTCGCGGGGGAAGACGGTGGCGCCGAAGACGCCCTTGGCACGGTCGAAGGTGCCGCTCGCGGTGAGGATCTCACCGGGCAGCCTGCCGGGCCCGGACTCGGTGAGGATCTTCCGCGTGGGCACGGGCCAGCTCAGTGACTGGTCGACGAAGTCCCAGATCCAGCCGCCCTGGAGGACGTCGTAGCGGCGGACGATGTCCCAGTACTTCTTGAGGTTGCCGTTCGAGTTCCCCATCGCGTGGGCGTACTCGATCATGACGTACGGCCGGGTGTCGTTCGTGTCCTTCGCGCGCTGCTCGACGCGGGAGGGGCTGTCGTACATCTCCGACCGGATGTCGCTGATCGTCGGCCGGTCGTCGCCCTCGTACTGGACGACGCGGGTGGTGTCGTACGACTTGATCCAGTCGCGCATGGCGACGAACGTGCTGCCGCCCCCGGCCTCGTTGCCGAGCGACCAGACGACCACCGAGGCGTGGTTCTTGTCGCGGTGGACCATGCTCTGGGCCCGGGCGACGCACGCCTTGGTCCAGTCGGCGTGGTTGCCCGGGTACTCGTCGCGGATGCCGTGGGTCTCGAGGTTGGTCTCGTCCACGAGGTAGAGGCCGTACTCGTCGGCGAGCTCGTACCACAGCGGGTTGTCGGGGTAGTGCGAGGTGCGGACGCTGTTCATGTTCATCCGCTTGATGATCTCGATGTCCTCGACCATGTGCGCACGAGTGAGCGCCATGCCGCTGTCGGGGTGCATCTCGTGCCGGTTCGTGCCCCGGAAGGACACGGGTTGGCCGTTTATCCGCATCAGCCCGTCCTTGAGCGCGAACTCGCGGAGGCCGACGCGGTGCGAGAGCGTCTCGATCACCTTTCCGGCCGGGTCGCGGAGGCGGAGCACGGCGGTGTAGAGGTTCGGGTGCTCGGCGGACCACAGCCTGGGCGCGGGCACGGCTCTGCTCGCCTGGACGGTCACGTCCTCGTCGGCGGGGGAGGACGCGAGGTCGACGGCCTGCTGGAGCGGCCTTGACCAGACGGCGTGGCCGCGGGAGTCGTACAGCTGCGTCTCGACGGAGTAGCCGCCCTCGCTCCGCCCCCCGTACGAGCGCACGCTCGCGGTGACGGACAGTTCGGCGGCCGTGTAGTCGTCGCTCAGCGGGGTGTCCAGCTTGAAGTCGCGCAGGTGCACGACCGGGGCGGAGAAAAGGTACACCGAGCGGAAGATGCCGCTCAGCCGGATCATGTCCTGGTCCTCGAGCCAGTCCCCGTCGGAGAAGCGGTACACCTCCACGGCGATCTGGTTGGTGCCCGATGTGAGGTACGGGGTGATGTCGTACTCGGCGGGGGTGAACGAGTCCTCTGCGTACCCCACCAACTTCCCGTTGATCCACACGTAATGCGCGGACTTGACCCCTTCGAAGTGCAGGAAGGTCCGCCGGCCCGCCCAGCCGCGCGGCACGGTGAAGGTCCGTCTGTACTGCCCCACCGGGTTGTACCGCGTCGGCGCCGCAGGGGGCTGCGCCTCCTCGCCGAGCCCGTTGGGTCCCCACCACGGGTAGGTGATGTTGACGAAGATCGGGCGGTCGTAGCCGTGCATCTGCCAGACGGAGGGGACGGGGATGCTGTCCCAGTCGCTGTCGTCGAGGTCGGTGCGGTGGAAGTCGGTGTCCCGGTCGTCGGGGCGGTCGGCGTAGGCGAACTTCCACTGTCCGTCCAGGCTCTGCCGGTACGGCGAGCGGGTGCGGTCGGCGGCCAGGGCCTGTTCGACGTCGGCGTACGGCATGAGGGTGGTGTGCGGCGGCTCGGTGCCCAGCCGGAAGACTCCGATGTTCCCGTTCCACTCGGGGGAGCCGTCCGCCGCCGCGCTCCGGCCGGCGGTGTGCGCGGCGGCGTCCCGGGCGGGCGAGGACAGGGCGAGCGCGCCGAGGACGGCGGCCCCGGACTCCAGAAGTCGACGGCGACTGACGAAGGCCCGCTGCTCGGGGCGAGCCGGCTGATCGGCGGGAAACGCGTGCGGGTGCGGCATGACCGTGTCCTTCCTCGGAACGAACAGTGCGCTGCACGAACTGGGAGCGGCTCAACTCACGGTGAACTCACGGTGCTGAGACAGCAGTTGACGGCGTTACGGATCGCGGTTCGTGATGACGGAGTCGGCTGCTGCAGCCTGGCTCACCCTAGAACTTCGAACACAACCGAAGCAATTACCCCGTCGGAGTTTGTGTGTTCCTGATGGGGGGCTCGGACAAGACGGCGACACGTCCGGCAGGTGTGCAGGGGGCTAAGGCGCGATCGGTGAGATGAACCACGGTTCCATCAACGGAGCTGCGCAGCGAACGCCTCGTACGCTCGCTCATCGAAGAGGACGAACGTGACCTCCTCGACCTCCGTCTCCGTGGCTCGCACCGTCTCCACCGCGATGCGGGCCGCGTCGTCCATCGGCCACCCGTAGATGCCGGCGGAGACGGCCGGGAACGCGACGGTGCGGGCGCCCAACTCGTCGGCCACGCGCAGGGACTCGCGGTAGCAGGAGGCGAGGAGGGCGGAGCGGTCCTCCTGCTCGGAGTAGACGGGGCCGACCGTGTGGATCACCCAGCGTGCGTTCAGATCCCCTGCGGTGGTGGCGACCGCCTGGCCCGTGGGCAGGCCCTTGCCGTACCGGGAGGCGCGGAGCGCCCGGCACTCCTCGAGGATCGCCGGGCCGCCGCGCCGGTGGATGGCGCCGTCCACTCCTCCGCCACCGAGCAGCGAGGAGTTGGCCGCGTTGACGATCGCGTCGGCGCTCTCCTGGGTGATGTCGCCCTGGACCAGCCTGATGGTGGTCATGTCTGCCTCAGTCTCTTCCAGACGGCCTTCGCGGCGTTGTGCCCGGACATGCCGTGCACACCGGGTCCCGGCGGGGTGGCCGAGGAGCAGATGAAGACGGCCGGGTGCGGGGTGCTGTACGGGAACAGGGACAGCCTGGGGCGCAGCAGCGTCTGGAGTCCGGACACCGCGCCGGAGGCGATGTCGCCGCCGACGTAGTTGGCGTTGTGGGCGGCGAGTTCGGGCGGGCCGGCGGTGGCGCGGGCGAGGACGCGGTCGCGGAATCCCGGGGCGAAGCGCTCCAGTTGGCGTTCTATGGCGTCGGTGAGGTCGCCGGTCCAGCCGCTGGGGACATGGCCGTACGCCCAGAAGACATGCCGGCCCGCCGGTGCGCGGGTGGGGTCGGCGACGCTGGGCTGCACGGTGATGAGGAACGGCCGGTCGGGCGCGCGGCCCTCGCGCGAGGCGGCGCGCAGCGCGGTGCCGATCTCCCCCGTGTCGGCGCCGATCTGCACGGTTCCGGCGCTGCGCGGCTCCTCGGCGGTCCACGGCACCGGGCCGTCCAGGGCGTAGTCGACCTTGAAGACGCCGGGGCCGTACCGGTAGCCCTCGTAGTAGCGGCCGAAGCCCGCGATGCGGGCCAGGGCGGTGGGTGAGGTGTCGAAGACGTACGCCCGGGCGGGCGGCAGGTCGTCGAGGCGCTTGACCTCGTAGTCGGTGTGGACCGTGCCGCCGAGGTCCTTCAGGTATGCGGCGAGGGCGTCCGAGATGGACTGGGAGCCGCCGCGGGCCACGGGCCAGCCGCGGGCGTGCGCGGCGAGCGCGAAGACCAGGCCGATGGCGCCGGTGGCGAGACCGGTGAGCGGGGCCATCACATGGGCGACGAGACCGGCGAAGAGCGTCTTGGCCCGTTCGTCGCTGAAGCGCCGCATCAGCCAGGTGGACGGGGGAAGCCCGACCAGGCCGAACCGGGCGAGAGTCACCGGGTCGCGGGGCAGCGCGGTGAGCGGCAGGGACATGAAGTCGCGGGCGAGGGTGTCCCAGTGCGGCAGGAAGGGCGCCACCAGCCTGCGGTACGCCCCCGCGTCGCGCGGGCCGAAGGAGGCGGCCGTCTCGCCGACCGACCGGGACAGGACCGCGGCGGTGCCGTCGGTGAAGGGGTGGGCCATGGGCAGCTCGGGGTGGAGCCATTCCAGGCCGTAGCGGTCCAGGGGCAGGGTGCGGAACGCGGGTGAGTTGATGCCGAGCGGGTGCGCCGCCGAGCACGGGTCGTGACGGAAGCCGGGCAGGGTGAGCTCTGCGGTGCGCGCTCCCCCGCCGATCGTGTCCCGGGCCTCGAAGACGGCCACGGAGAACCCGCGGCGGGCCAGCTCCACGGCAGCGGTCAGTCCGTTCGGCCCCGCACCCACCACGACCGCATCGAGCATCGACGGCACCTTCGGACCCCTTCGTCAGCCGATGGCCACTGAGGATCAGGATATGCCGGGGTACTGACAGTGCTCGGCGACGGGGTGGCCCCGGCGGCATGCTCCAGGCTCAGACCGACGACGCCAGCAGCCCCGCCACCCGGCGTGCCGTCGCCGCGTCGCGGGCCGCGGTGAACGGCAGGGCGTTGCCGCCCGTGATGCGGAACGGCTCACCCGTGCGGGTCAGGTGGGCGCCGCCCGCCTCCTCGACCAGCAGCAGGCCTGCCGCGTGATCCCATGCCGCCTCCCACGAGAAGGCCGTGGCGTCCAACTCGCCGCGGGCGACGGCGAGATACTCCAGGCCCGCCGAACCGCAGTCGCGGGGTGCGACGCCGTCCGTCCACAGGCCGAGCAGGGCGCGCTTCTCCTCGGCCGTCGTGTAGTCCGGGTGGGACGTGGCGATCCTCAGGTCCCGTCCGGGTGCGGGCGAGCCGGCGAACAGCCGCTCGCCGTCGAGGAACGCGCCCTGTCCTCGTACGGCCGTGGCGAGTTGGTCGCGGGCGGGGGCGTACGTCCACGAGGCGAGCAGGACGCCGCTCTGCGCGAGCGCGACCAGGGTGCAGAAGCCGTCGTCGCCGTGCACGAACTGGCGGGTGCCGTCGACGGGATCGACGATCCAGACCGGGGCGTCGCCCCGTACCGCCTCGTACGACGCGGGGTTGGCGTGCACCGCCTCCTCGCCGACGACCACGGAGCCGGGCAGGAGCGCGCCGAGCGCCACGGTGAGGTACTGCTCGGCCAGGCGGTCGGCGTCCGTCACCAGGTCGTGCGGGCCGCTCTTCTCGTCGACCTGGTGGGCGGCCAGCTGACGGAAACGCGGCAGGATCTCGGCCGCGGCGGCCTTGCGGACCGCCTCCTCCACGTCGGCCGAGTGGCGGGCGAGAAACTCGTCGATGGTTTCGCTGTCTTCGATCATGCCTCCATGAGAGCACGCGCCACTGACAATCCCTACCCGGCCAGTGCACTACGGGTGGAATCGGCATGAACTCCCGATGCCGCGCCCCACCGCGGGCAAGGGACATTCAGGACATCACCGGCCCACCGCGTATCCCTGCATCCCCCGCGGATTGGCCGCCGCCGACAGGATGCCGCTCTCCGGGTCCCGGGCCACCGCGCACAGTCGGCCCTCGGACCAGTCGTCACCGACCGTGACGTCATGGCCGCGCCGCCGCAGCTCCGCCACGACAGCGGGGCCCGTCCGCGCCTCGACCGTGACGCTTCCCGGGCGCATCCCGCGTGGGTAGAAGGAGCCGGGGAAGCTGTCGTTGTGCCAGTTCGGAGCGTCGATCGCGCCCTGGAGGTCGAGGCCGCCGCGTACCGGGGCACGCAGGGCGACCGCCAGGAAGAAGTGGAACTGCCACTGGTCCTGCTGATCGCCACCGGGCGTGCCGAACGCCATGACCGGCGTTCCGTCCCGCAGGGCGATGGACGGCGTCAGGGTGGTGCGGGGCCGGCGCCCCGGGGTGAGCGAGTTCGGCAGGCCCTCCTCCAGCCAGGCCATCTGCAACCGGGTACCGAGCGGGAAGCCCAGCTCGGGCACGACGGGGTTGGACTGCAACCAGCCGCCGCTGGGCGTGGCGGCGACCATGTTGCCCCAGCGGTCGACGATGTCGAGATGGCAGGTGTCGCCGCGGGTACCGCCGTCGGCGGCGACGTCGGGTTCGCCCGGCACCGGAGCCGTCGGGCTCTTGGCGACCGTCGGCTCTCCGGCCCCCGGCGCGCCGAGGCCCGCCACGCCGGTGGCGGCGCCGCGCGCGTGGGCGCACAGCCGCGGGGTGCGCCCTTCCGGGCTCCCGGGCCGCAGCTCGTACGACGCCGTGTCGGCCACGAGCTCCCGCCGTGCCGCGTTGTAGGCGCCCGACAGCAGCTCGTCGAGCGGTACCTCGGCCGCGTCGCCGTACCAGGCCTCCCGGTCGGCCATGGCGAGTTTGCAGCCCTCGATCAGCAGGTGGACGTAGTCCGCGGAGCCGTACGGGGGCAGTTCGGGCGGGAGCAGCGCGAGCTGCTGCAGGAGGACCGGGCCCTGGCTCCAGGGGCCGGCCTTGCACAGGGTCCAGCCGTTCCAGTCGTACGTCACCGGCGCCTCGTAGGTCGCGGACCAGTCGGCGAGGTCGGCGGCCGTGAGCGTGCCGGTGTGGTGCTTACCGCTGGTGTCCAGGGTGGGCCGGTGTACCTGCCGTACCAGCGCCTCGGCGATGAAACCGGTGCGCCACACCTGCCGTGCCGCCTCGATCTGCGCCTCGCGGTCCCCCGCCCCGGCGACCTCGGCGAGCAGCCGCTGCCAGGTGGCGGCGAGTGCGGGATTGCGCAGCAGCTGGCCGGGCCGGGGTGCCCGGCCACCCGGCAGATACACCTCGGCGGACGTGGTCCACTCGGTCTCGAACAGCTCGCGCACGGTCTCGACGGTCTCGCCGACGCGCTCCACGGGCGCGTGCCCGTGCTCCGCGTATCCGATGGCGTACTTCAGGACGTCGGCGAGGGGCTTGGTGCCGTGGTCGCGGAGCAGGAGCATCCAGGCGTCGAACGCACCGGGGACGGCCGCCGCGAGGGGTCCGGTACCGGGTACGAGATCCAAACCGAGTCCCCTGTAGTGCGCGACCGTCGCTCCGGCCGGCGCCACGCCCTGCCCGCACAGCACCCGCACCTCGCCGCCCGCCGGAGCGAGCAGGATCGGCACCTCACCGGCGGGCCCGTTCAGGTGCGGCTCGACGACATGCAGCACGAAGGCGCCCGCCACGGCGGCGTCGTAGGCGTTGCCGCCGTCCTCCAGGACCGCCATCGCCGACTGCGAGGCCAGCCAGTGAGTGGAGGACACCATGCCGAAGGTGCCTTGGAGGGTGGGGCGGGTGGTGAACATACGGGCCTCTCACCTCGCTCTTGCGCGCATCGGCCAGACCGATGGGCGCTCAGGGTCAGTCCTGGGGAGAATCCGGGGAGTTCGGGTCAGCGCTCTCCTCCGTCCGCTCCTCCGGCAGGCTATCGATCGCCCTGCGCCCCCTCTTCCCCGCCTCCGGCGGACAGCCGCGGCGCTGCCGACCTCACTGGCGGAGAACCTGGCTGCTCAGCTGCCACCAGAGGTGGGGGAGCACCTGCGCCGGGTGGCGTCTGCGCCGGACGTTCCGCAGACCGGCGTCCGGATGAGCCGCCGGGAGTTCTTCGACCGCGTCGCGCAGCGAGCCGGCGCGGACTACCCGAAGGCCGTGTACGAGGCCCGGTGTGTGATCGAGGTCGTGGAGAGGCAACCCAGGGATCGCTGACGGACAAGATCCGCCAGTCGCTGGATGAAGAACTCGCCAAGGTCCTCTTCGCCGGCAGCACAGGCTCGGCCGGCGGGTGACCTCCTCGCACCCTCGTCAGGTCGGGTATCCGCGGCTGTGGCCGACGCCGCTGTTCCAGGGCGCCGAGGTGAGCCAGGTGAGCACGCGGTTGATGTCGGACGAGGACACGATCCCCACCAGTCGGCCCTCCTCCATCACCAGTGCGCGGCGGGCGGGCGAGGACTCCAGTTCGAGCAGCAGGCCGCCCAGGGGTTCGTCGGGACCGGTGGTGACGACTTCGTCCATGGGAAACATGGCGTCCGCGACGGTGGTGTCCGCCCCGTCCCGTGCCGCGATCTCCTGGGCACGGTGGACGGTGACCACTCCCACGGGCGTCGCCTCCTCGTCGGACATCACGGGGAACGCGGAGTGGCGGTAGCGGAACGCGGGCCCCTGCAGCAGTTCCGCGAGGGTCAGCCCGGCGCGGGCGCACACCGGATCGCGCGTCATGGCCTGGCGTACGGACACCCGGTTCAGCGTTTCCTTCGTCTGTGCCTGCCCTCCTTCGACCGTCGCGGCGGCGATGAGGAACCAGCCGATGAGCGCCAGCCAGAGCCCGCCGAGTCCCCCCAGGAGAACCTGGTAGAGACCCAGCAGGACGAGGGCCCAGCCCAGCACGCGGCCCGCGGTGGTGGCGACCGACGTGGCCCGCAGCCGGTTTCCGGTACGCCACCACACGAACGCCCGCAGCAGTCGGCCACCGTCGAGCGGTGCGGCCGGCAGGGCGTTGAACACGGCGAGCAGCACATTGATCCCGGCCAGCCACGCCACCGCCTCGACGGTGAGGCCGGACAGCCCCAGTCCCACCAGCACGGCCGCCAGCGCCGCAAACACGATGCCCAGGACCAGGCTGACCAGCGGGCCGACTCCGGCAACCCGCAGCTCGGCACCTGGACTGGGCGCCTCGTCCTTCAGCCTGGCGGCGCCGCCGAGCAGCCACAGCGTGATGCTGTCCGCCTCCATGCCGTTGCGGCGGGCGACGACCGCGTGGGCGACCTCGTGGGCCAGCAGCGACGCGAAGAACACCAGGGCGGTGAGGATGCCCACCAGCCAGTACTGCCACAGGGACCGTCCCGGGTGGGCCTCGGGCAGTCGGCCTTCCGACAGGCCCACCACGATGATCAGGAAGATGACCAGGACGCTCCAGTGGACGCCGACACGAATGCCGGCGATGTGTCCGAGCCGAAACGTCTCATTCACCGGTCTCACCGTTCAAAATCTCCGTCGTGTCACTCCCGCGGCCTCCGCGCTTCACGGCCCCGCCGGAACAGGTAGGCGCCCTGGCGGGTACCCGCCGCGGCCACCAGCGCTTCCTCCCGCCTGGCGGCCAGCACGACAGCACAGCGTCTCCGGGCGAACACCACCGCCGCCGCCCGCCCTATACCGCTGGACGCCTCCGTCACCACCACCGAATCGCGCACTCGCATCCCTGCCACCTTCTTCGGCGGACGAGCGAAGACTGCCCTGAATGACACGGGTACCCGCAGCCCAGCGGCACACGCCAAGGGGGAGCGCAACGACGTCTCCGCGCCCAGCAGAGTGATTCCGTGTATGCCGGTCGGGCGCGGGCCAACGTGCCGTCCCGGGTGCTGTGCGTCTTGTCGCTACCTTCCAGGGACGCCGTTCACAGGCGATCCAGCCTGCCATGCCCCAGACAACGAGGAGTTGACCATTCATGGCCGTGTGCGAGGTCTGCCACAACGACTACGAGATGTCGTTCGAAGTGCGCGCCGCAGGAGGAGCAGTCCACACCTTCGACAGCATCGAGTGCGCCGCCCAGAAGATGGCACCGGTCTGCGACAACTGCCAGTGCCGCATCCTCGGCCACGGTCTCCAAGCGGACGGACAGTTCTTCTGCTGTGCGCACTGCGCCCGCCAGAAGGGCTTCGCGCAACTCGTGGATCATGCCTGACCGGACGGATCCCTCGACAGCGTAAGGACGAACCGGTCGGCCTCACGCCCCTCGTACCCTGTTTCCCGTGCCGTCCTCCGTCCTGCATCGCGTCGCCGTCCTTGTGCTCGAGGGTGCGAAGCCGCTCGATGTCGGCATTCCTGCGCAGGTGTTCACGACTCGGGCGAGCATGCCGTACGAGGTGCGGGTGTGCGGTGCGGAAACCGGTCTCGTGACCGGCGGCGACGGCCTGTCGTACCACGTCGCCCACGGCCTCGACGCGCTTGCGTGGGCCGACATCGTCTTCATCCCTGGCTACCGGTTCCCGGACCGCGACGACCCGCCGCCAGCCGTCGTCGACGCCCTGCTCGCCGCCCACGGCCGGGGCGCGCGGCTCGCCGCCATCTCGACGGGCGCCTTCGCGCTCGCCGCCACCGGTCTGCTCGACGGCAAGCGCGCCACGACGCACTGGCATTACTCGCGGGCGCTCACGGCGAAGCATCCGCTCGTACGGGTCGACGAGAACGTCCTGTTCGTCGACGAGGGCAGCGTGCTGACGTCTGCCGGCGCCGCCTCGGGCATCGACCTGTGCCTGCACATTCTGCGCGGGGACCTCGGCGTGGCCGCGTCGAATCACGCGGCCCGGCGCCTGGTCGCGGCCCCCTACCGCAGCGGCGGTCAGGCGCAGTATGTGCCGCGCAGCGTACCCGAGCCGCTCGGCGAGCGGTTCGCCGCCACTCGCGAGTGGGCGCTGCACCGGCTCCGCGAGCCCCTCACCCTCAAGGTGCTCGCCCGGCACGCGGCGGTCTCGCCACGCACGTTCTCGAGGCGCTTCGTCGAGGACACGGGGTACACGCCGATGCAGTGGGTCATGCGGGCCCGCATCGACGTGGCCCGTGAGCTGCTTGAGCGTTCGGAACGCAGTGTCGAGCAGATCGCCGCCGACGTCGGCCTCGGCACCGGTTCGAATCTGCGGCTGCATTTCCAGCGCGTCCTCGGCACCACGCCGAGCGAGTACCGGCGCACCTTTGCGCAGGGCGATTAGCCCGCCGTGGCGTGGCGCGATCCTTGTGAACCGTGGCGATCTCGCCGCTGTCACGGGCGGATGCGGCCCGCGAACCTGGTGGCGAACCGAAGGGACACCACTCATGACTCGCATCGCCATCAATGGATTCGGCCGCATCGGACGCAATGTGCTGCGCGCGCTGCTCGAACGCGACAGCGACCTCGAGGTCGTCGCCGTCAACGACCTCACGGAGCCCGCCACCCTCGCGCGGCTGCTCGCCTACGACACGACGGCCGGCCGGCTCGGTCGCCCGGTGACCGTCGACGGGGACGCCCTCGTCGTCGACGGCCGTCGCATCACGGTGCTCGCCGAGCGCGAACCGGCGCAGCTGCCGTGGGCCGAACTCGGCGTGGACATCGTGCTCGAGGCGACCGGCCGCTTCACATCGGCCAAGGCCGCCCGCACGCACCTCGACGCGGGCGCGAAGAAGGTGCTCGTCAGTGCGCCGTCGGAGGGCGCCGATGTCACGCTTGCGTTCGGGGTCAACACCGACGCGTACGACCCGGCCGTGCACACGATCATCTCGAACGCCTCGTGCACGACCAACGCGCTTGCGCCGCTGGCTGCGGTGCTGGACGAACTCGCCGGCATCGAGCACGGCTTCATGACGACGGTGCACGCCTACACGCAGGAGCAGAACCTGCAGGACGGTCCGCACCGCGACGCCCGCCGCGCCCGCGCCGCCGCTGTCAACATCGTGCCGACCACGACGGGCGCGGCCAAGGCGATCGGCCTCGTGCTGCCGAACCTCGACGGCAAGCTGTCGGGCGACTCGATCCGCGTGCCGGTTCCGGTGGGCTCGATCGTCGAACTCAACACGACCGTCGCTCGCGACGTGACGCGCGACGACGTGCTGGCGGCGTACCGCGCCGCGGCGGAGGGGCCGCTCGCCGGCATCCTCGAGTACTCGGACGACCCGCTCGTGTCGTCCGACATCACGGGCCATCCGGCCTCGTCGATCTTCGACTCGGCCCTCACCCGCGTCGACGGCCGCCACGTCAAGGTGGTCGCCTGGTACGACAACGAGTGGGGCTTCTCGAACCGCGTGATCGACACGCTCGAACTCCTCGCCACACGCTGACCGGACGCCGGGGCGACCCCCGCGGTCTGCTCCCGGCCCTCCGCGGCGGACCACCGGGCACCGGTGATTCGGTCATGGCCTCACCGTGATCCCGTCGTCGCCGCACGCTTGGCGGGCCGGGCGGGAGATGTCGGTCGGCCACGCCGGGTGCTCACGCTGGGTGCTGTGTGATCCCACCACGTGATCCGCTGTGTGTGGTCTCCCGGCAGGCAGGCGCCGCGGCCGGGGGCGAGGGAGCGGTCGGGGCTGCTCCGCCCAGATGGTCTTTCCTGTCGGGGTGTGACGGGTGCCCCAGCGTTCGGCGAGCTGGCCGACCAGGAACAGGCCGCGGCCGCCCTCGTCCAGGGCACGGGCGCGGCGTGCGTGGGGAGCGGTGCTGCTGGCGTCGGAGACCTCGCAGATCAGGGCGGTGTTGCGGATGATCCGCAGTTGGATGGGGGCTTCAGCGTGCCGGATGGCGTTGGTGACCAGCTCGCTGACGATCAGCTCGGTGGTCGGGACGGCATCCTGCAGGCCCCAGGTCGTGAGCTGGTCGGCGGCCCGGCGGCGCGCGTCGGCGACGATGACGGGCGCCGCGGGCAGGTCCCAGGTGGCCACGTGGGCGGGACCGAGAGCGTTCGTGCGGGCGACGAGCAGGGCGACGTCGTCGTCCGGTCGCTCGGGCAGGAGCGTCGTGATGAGGTTGTCGCAGGTGGCTTCCAGCGATGGGGTGGGTTCGGCCAGGGCGTGCAGGAGTTCCTGCATTCCGGTGTCGATGTCGCGGTCGTGGGCCTCGATGAGTCCATCCGTGTACAGGACGAGCAGGCTGCCTTCGGGCAGGCGGACGTCGGTTGCTTCGAACGGGAGGCCGCCTACCCCGAGAGGCGGGCCTGGGGCCACGGGGATGAAGTCCACAGAGCCGTCCGGCATGACGGCGGCAGGGCCGGGGTGGCCGGCGCTGGCCAGGGTGCAGTGGCGGGAGACCGGGTCGTAGACCGCGTACAGGCATGTCGCGCCGACCTCCCCGGCGGATTCGATGCCCTCTTCGATCTCTTCGAGGATGAGGTCGTCGAGGTGGGTCAGCAGTTCGTCGGGAGGAAGATCGACATCGGCCAATGTGCGGATCTCGCTGCGCAGCTGGCCCATGGTGGCGGACGCCTGGATGCCGTGGCCGACGACATCGCCGACGACGAGAGCCACCCGGGCGCCGGAGAGGGGGATCACGTCGAACCAGTCGCCGCCCACACCTGCCTGCGGATCCGCGGGCAGGTAGCGCATCGCCGTCTCCACGGCCGGCTGCGCGGGCCGGTGATACAGAAGCAGGCGGCGCTGCAGGGCCAGGTCCGCGCCGTCGGTCTCCTGTGGGGCAGCGTGGATGAACCAGCCGACGTGGTCATCGGCGCCTACCAGCGGGTAGGCCCGCACATGGGCCTCGATCGTGTGGCCGTCCCGGTCGCGCAGCGCGACCCGCCCGGTCCACGGCTCCTGCTGTGACAGGCTCCGCCACGCCGAGTCGGGAAGGCGAGCGGCAAGAAGATCGGTCGCCGGCCGTCCGATCGCCTCGCCAGGCTCGTACCCGAGGAGTAGTCGGGCACCCCGGCTCCACGCCGCTACGACGCCCCGCGCGTCCACAGCAGCCGCAGCATTTTCCGCCGCCAGAGTGTGGTCATACATACCCTCAACCTCTACTTTCCAGTACTTTCCAGTGTGCTACCGGGACCGACGCGCAGGTTCTCCGGTGAATGGGCAGAGGTGAACCACCGGAGGCCGCAGAGCCGGGGGCGCTGGCCGGTGTCGATGTCCTCGCTGCGGCGTTGGATCAGCCCGCAGTCAATAGCGCAGGAGCACGCCGATCCCGTCCTCCAGTGGCGTCTGTTGCCGGGGGACGACCACCAGTTCGGCGCCGGTGGTGACGGCGGCGTGCAGCAGGGCGGCGTCCGCGGGCTGCTTCTCGTAGCCGGTGGCACCGAAGGTCTGCAGGTCGGCGGCGGACAGGGCGATCTGGTCGGGGTCGGTGCCGATCCAGAGCGGGGGCCACTCCTCGACGGGGTGGTTGACCAGGAGGGCGTCGGCCTGGCCACGCTGCAGGGCTGCGACGGTGGCCGACAGCCCCTCACCGGCGGGGTGACGGGCACGCTGGGCGGCGAAGCTCTCCAGCCGGTCGCGGTCGTGGGCGGCGAGCCGGCCGTGGAAGAGGGCAGCGAGCTGGGGCTCGAGCAGGGCCCGGCCGGTCTCGCCGTCCTGTCCGTTGCCTGGGACGGTGGCCACGCGACTGCGTAGGGGGGCGGGCAAACGGTTGACAAGGACACCACGCGCCCACGGGTCCCCACAGAGCACGAGAGTGTCGGCGTGACCGAGGTCGATGAGGTGGGCCAGCTCGTCGGCGAGCCGCTGGGCCTCCTGGTGCCACTCGCGGATCGGTACCCGCAGGTGGATGAGGGACCGGGGGGCCACCGAGCTGCTCGGCCAGCGCCCGGTTTGCAGCCTCACCTGCAGGTCTTCGGCAGCTGTGTTGCTCTCCTCCGGTTCTACGCGGCTGAGGACGGCGGCGGCGTAGGGGATGTCGGGGGCATGCTGCAGCGCCAGGGGCATGGCGTCGGGAAGCAGGGCGTAGCCGGCCTTGTCCGCGGGGGGAGGTTGCGGCAGCTCCTCGGAGAGGACCAGTTCGCCGTGGGTGGCGAAGAGGGCCTGGCCATGGCGGCCGGGCAGGTCGGCGTCGGTCCCGACGGCATCGGCGGAGGCGTCGGCGGTGGCCGGGTCGGCACCCAGCTCGATGAGGTCCGAGCGGGCGTGGCGCCGGTGCAGCTCGATCGCCCTGTCCGGGTCGTCGATGTCCCGTGAGGTGTCCACGTAGACGGAGGCATACGGGCCTGGCCGGGCATACAGGGGGTCGAGGAAATGCAGCCTCATGAGAATCGCTCCTCGGTCCGGTTCACGCGGTTCCCGTTGAGCCGTCCACTTGCTCCTGCCCGTGTACCCGACGCGCCGCGATTCACCGCGAGGTCGGGGTACGGCCTACGGCCGCCGTCGCTCCGACCACCACCGGCGCCACGCGAGCACGAACCCGACTCCCGCGATCAGCGCGGGAACGGCCAGCCCCACGGCCAGGATCTGTGCCCACTCCGGAACCATCTGCCTCGTCAGTCCGCTGCTGTACCGGCAGGTCGCCTGCGGCGGGAAGAAGCTGTAGTCCAGCGTCCTCGGCGGGTTGTAACCCCAGTCGGAACCGGCCGAGCAGGACGACGAGGGACCGGTCAACAGGGGCCACGCCACCAGCGCGTAGAACATCAGGAACACGGAGCCGGTCACGAAGAAGGCCGGTCCCGTGCGGCGCAGCTTGTCCGCACGGGACACCGGTTCGGCAAGGGGGTGCTCAGCGGGCGGTTCGAAGCACTCGGCGAGCAGGGCCGCGACCACGCTGACAGCCAAGAACAGCAGGCTGAGCCAGAGCACCGCACCGAGTATCCCCGTGCCTCCCGCGGAGACGTCTCCGCCCTCGAACTCGCAGATGACGGCCGGGGGGAAGGCCTGGTTGCGCACGTCGAGCAGTCGTCCGGGGCCCTGGACCATCCCGTGACTGCATCGTTCGTCGAACTCGAGCAGGCTCAGCAGAGCAAAGCCCGAGCCGACGAACAGGACGCCGAACGACAAGCCGGCCGCGGCCCACAGGCGGCCTGTCCGGTACGCGCCGTACGCAAGAGCGCTTGACATTCGCGCACATTATCCGATCATCAGGCGGCTCCGGACGCCATGTGATGGCAGCCGGGATTGCCGCGGCCTCACCGCACGTTCAGACCAGGCGGCGGACATAACGGGATACTCAACGCATCAGTATGGGGCGCGAGTTACCGCGCAGGCACGGAGCGAGTTGGCGCTTTCGCCTCACAGGGACTCGTGTGACACTGGCGTCCCGTCCGCTGTGCGGACCCCTCCGCACCGTCCCCCACGAGAAGTGCGTCGTGCGTTCTCTTCCTCTGCCGCTCGCTCTCACCGCACGCCTGACTCCGGTCGCCGTGCTCGCCTGTGCGGGCTGGGTCCTCAGTTCGGGCCCGGACTCGTCGGCGCCGGCCGCTCAGGACCGGGCGACCGGCAAGACCGGGACCCAGTCCGCCTCCGCGCCGTCCACGACCGCCGTGCCGAAGACGTACACCTCCGCCCCGGCGCCCTGCACCAGCCTGGCCAAGAAGACGATCACTTCGCTGGTGCCGGATGCCAAGACGGCCGGGAAAGAGATCGCCTCGACGGACAAGTCGGTCCGCCGCACCTGTTCCTGGAACGCGCTCAGTGGCTACGACTACCGCTGGCTCGACGTCTCCTTCGAGATCAGCGACTCCGACGACGGCGCGGCGAAGAAGTACAAGGAGCGGGTCAAGGAGAAGAGCGGCGGCGGCGACGTGCCCGGTCTCGGCGACGCGGCCTACTCCGTCGTGAACCTCACCACCGAGGACGACCAGAAGACGCGCGAGGGTGTGGTGCTGGTGCGCGCCGCCAACGCGCTGCTGGTCATCACGTACAACGGCTCCGACTTCGAGTCGAAGGAGGCGCCCAGCACGGACGAGATCAACAAGGGCGCCATCAAGGCCGCCAAGGAGGCGGTGGCGGCCCTGGAGGACGGCCAGTAGAGCCGGCCGCCCTCCGAGAGGCGAGGCCTCAGGAAGCGGTCCGCTCCCTTGGCAGCATCAGCGCGACGTACAACAGCAGCGAGGCGGCCAGCCCCACCGCCCAGCCGTAGTCGGCGAGCGGCTTGAGGAACGGGATCAGTCCGTCGGCCGGGAACGGACCCGACTTCGTGCCGTCCGCGCCCACGGTCGAGTACGAGCCGCCGACGGCGAGGACGCCGCCGACCGCGAAGGCGACGATGGCGCGCCAGTTCCAGCCGGCGGAGTACCAGTAGCGCCCACCGGGCGTGTACAGGTCCGCCAGGTGCAGGACCGTACGGCGGACGATCCAGTAGTCGGCGATGAGGATGCCCGCGACCGTGCCGAGCAGGCCGCCGACCACACCGAGCCAGGTGAAGATGTAGAACTCGGGCGTGGAGATCAGCTTCCACGGGAAGATCAGGATGCCGACGACGCCCGTGATGAGCGCGCCCGTACGGAAGTTGATGAACTTCGGCGCGAGGTTGGCCAGGTCGTACGCGGGTGAGACCACGTTCGCCGCGATGTTCACGGAAATGGTGGCGACCAGCACCGTGATGAGCGCGAAGAGCAGACCGAAGACGTTGTCCGCCTTGGCCGCGAGGGTGACCGGGTCCCAGATCGCCTCGCCGTAGACGACCTCGGAGCCGGAGGTGACCAGCACGGCGAGGATCGCGAAGAGGGTCATCGTGGTGGGCAGGCCCAGGGACTGGCCCCAGGTCTGGGCGCGCTGGCTGGCGCCGAAGCGGGTGAAGTCGGGGATGTTGAGGGACAGGGTGGCCCAGAAGCCGATCATGCCCATCAGGGACGGGAAGAAGACCGGCCAGAAGTCCGCGCCCCAGCCGAGCTTCGAGGGCTGCGACAGCAACTCGCCGAATCCGTCGGCCTGGACGGCGATCCAGATCAGCAGCACGAAGGCGCCGACGATGACGAAGGGCGCGGCCCAGTTCTCGAAGTGCCGCAGGAAGTCCATGCCGCGGTAGATGATGGCGATCTGCACGGCCCAGAAGAGGATGAAGCAGAGCCACAGCGGCCACGGGTTGCCGGCGATCTGCCCGGCCTTCTCCCACTCACCGCCGGTGAGCTTGGAGCCCAGTGCGAAGATGCCGCTGCCGCCGATCCAGGTCTGGATGCCGAACCAGCCGCAGGCCACGGCCGCGCGGATCAGCGCCGGTATGTTGGCGCCGCGCAGCCCGAAGGAGGCGCGGGCGAGCACCGGGAAGGGGATGCCGTACTTGGGGCCGGCGTGGCCCGTGGCCAGCATGGGCAGCAGCACGATGACGTTGGCGAGAGCGATGGTGAAGACCGCCTGCTTCCAGTCCATGCCGAGTGCGACCAGGCCGGAGGCCAGAGTCCAGCTGGGGATGCAGTGGGCCATGGAGATCCACAGCGCCGCGAAGTTGTACGTCGTCCACTTGCGCTCGGCGACCGGGACGGGACGCAGGTCCTCGTTGGCGAAGGGACTGTTGGCGGGGTAGGCCTCGGGGGCGAGCTCTGTCCGGCCGTCGGCGTCGACGGTCTGGGCGGCGGACGACCCCGTGGGGACTGTTTCGGTCATGGGCAGGCCAATCGACAAAGGGGGACAGGAGAGGCCGTGCGGGGGCCTTGGGCCCCTCCCCGGGGAGGAGGGGAGGGGAGACAAGGTGGGGGGTCGGACCGGGCGGTCAGGCGGCGTTGACCGCGGGGATGACCTGCGCGCCGTACGCGTCGATCACCGCTTCCTGCGCGTCGTGCATGTCGTAGACGGCGAACTGGTCGACGCCCAGCTCGCGCAGGGCGTTCAGCTTCTCGATGTGCTTCTCGACCGGTCCGATGATGCAGAACCGGTCGACGATCTCGTCCGGTACGAACTGGGTGTCCGGGTTGCCGCTGCGCCCGTGGTGGGAGTAGTCGTAACCCTCGCGGGCCTTGATGTAGTCGGTGAGTTCGTCCGGTACGGCGGCGGAGTGCTCGCCGTACTTGGCGACCAGGTCGGCGACATGGTTGCCGACCATCCCGCCGAACCAGCGGCACTGCTCACGCGCGTGGGCCAGCGCCTCGGGCGAGTCGTCCTCGGTGACGTACGCGGGCGCGGCGACGCAGATCGTCACCTCGGACGGATCGCGTCCGGCGGCGACGGCCGCGTCCTTGACCGCCTTGACCATGTACTCGGTGAGATAGAGGTCGGCGAGCTGCAGGATGAACCCGTCGGCCTCCTCGCCGGTCATCTTCAGGGCCTTGGGGCCGTACGCGGCCATCCAGACGGGGAGTTGGGCACCGGGTTTGATCCACGGGAACCGGATCACCGTGCCGCCGAGGTCGGCGTCCCCGCCGCTGCCCAGCGCGCGGATCACCTTCATCGCCTCGCTGATCCGGGCCAGAGTGTTGGGCTTGCGGCCGGCCACGCGCATCGCGGAGTCGCCGCGGCCGATGCCGCAGACGGTGCGGTTGCCGAACATGTCGTTGAGGGTGGCGAAGGTGGAGGCGGTGACCTCCCAGGTGCGGGTGCCCGGGTTGGTGACCATGGGACCGATCGTCAACTTGCTGGTGTTGGCGAGGATCTGGCTGTAGATCACAAAAGGTTCCTGCCAGAGCACGGCGGAGTCGAAGGTCCAGCCGTGCGTGAAGCCGTTGCGTTCGGCGCGCTTCATCAGGGAGATGACCCGTGAGGCGGGCGGGTCGGTCTGCAGGACGAGTCCGAAATCCATGGCGTCCATCGCCCCCTTCCTAGTTGAGGTACTGACAGGTGGAGCGGGGGGTGTAGACGCCGTGCCCGGCGTGCCCGGTGTACTCCCGCTCGGTGATGACGGGTTCGCCGCGCGAGAGCACGGTCTCGACACGGCCGGTGACGCGCTTGCCCTCGTACGCCGAGTAGTCGACGTTCATGTGGTGCGTGTCGGCCGACATGACCTGCTCGGCGTGCGGGTCGTAGATGACGACGTCGGCGTCGCCGCCCGGGGCGATGGTGCCCTTCTTCGGGTACATGCCGAACATCCGGGCCGGCGTGGCGCAGGCGATCTCGATCCAGCGGCGGCGCGAGATGTGCCCGTCGACGACGGCCTGGTGGAGCAGGTCCATACGGTTCTCCACGCCCGGCAGCCCGTTGGGGATCTTGGAGAAGTCGCCGCGGCCCAGCTCCTTCTGGCCGGTGAAGCAGAAGGGGCAGTGGTCGGTGGAGACGACCTGGAGGTCGTTGGTCCTGAGCCCCTTCCACAACTGCGCCTGGTGTTCGCGCGGCCGCAAAGGAGTGCTGCACACGTACTTCGCACCCTCGAAGTCGGGTTCTGCGAGGTTGTCCGTCGACAGGAACAGATACTGCGGGCAGGTCTCACCGAAGACGTTGAGTCCCTCGTCGCGTGCCCTGGCCAGCTCGGCGACCGCCTCCATCGCCGAGACGTGCACGACATACAGGGGCGCGCCGGCGACCTGTGCGAGCCGGATGGCGCGGTGGGTGGCCTCGGCCTCCAGCAACGCCTTCCGCACCTCTCCGTGGTAGCGGGGATCCGTCTCCCCGCGAGCCAGCGCCTGCTCGACCAGGACATCGATCGCGATGCCGTTCTCCGCGTGCATCATGATCAGCCCGCCGTTCTCGGCGGAGCGCTGCATGGCACGCAGAATCTGGCCGTCGTCGCTGTAGAAGACGCCGGGATACGCCATGAACTGTTTGAAGGAGGTCACCCCCTCCTCCACGAGCAGGTCCATCTCCTTGAGCGTCTCCTGGTTCACATCGGAGACGATCATGTGGAAGCCGTAGTCGATGGCGCAGTTGCCCTCGGCCTTGGCGTGCCAGGCGTCCAGGCCCTCGCGCAGGGTGTGGCCGACGCTCTGCACGGCGAAGTCGACGATCGTGGTCGTGCCGCCCCAGGCGGCGGCCCGGGTGCCGGTCTCGAAGGTGTCGGAGGCGAAGGTGCCGCCGAACGGCAGCTCCATGTGGGTGTGGGCGTCGACGCCGCCCGGGATGACGTACTTCCCGGTGGCGTCGATGACCCTCCCCCACCCTTCGGGCGGGGGTGCCCCCATCTCGCTTCGCTCGGCCGTCCAGGCCTCGGCGGCCGGGGTGCCGGAGGCGGCGAGGGCGGCGATACGGCCGTCCTCGATCAGGACGTCGGCGTGGATCTCGTCGGACGCGGTGATGACGAGGCCACCGCGGATGGCTGTACGGCTGCTCATGTCCTGGTCGCTCCTCGCTGTGGGTACGTGCGGCTTGTCTGTGGCTGGTCGCGCAGTTCCCCGCGCCCCTTATCGGCGTTTACGGCGCCGTCAGTGGCGAGTACGCCCCCGGTGCCCGGTCCCTGTAGAACTGCCAGCGGTCGCGGACCTCGCGCAGCTTGGCCAGATCCAGGTCCCGGACGACGAGTTCGGTCTCCTTGTCGCTCGCCACCTCGCCGACGAACTGGGCTTCCGGGTCCACGAAGTACGAGGTGCCGTAGAAGTCGTTGTCGCCGTACTCCTCGACCCCGACCCGGTTGATCGCGCCGATGAAGTACTCGTTGGCGACGGCGGCCGCCGGCTGTTCCAGCTGCCACAGATAGCCGGACAGTCCGCGCGAGGTGGCCGACGGGTTGAAGACGATCTCGGCGCCCGCGAGGCCGAGCGCACGCCAGCCCTCCGGGAAGTGGCGGTCGTAGCAGATGTAGACGCCGATCTTTCCGACGGCGGTGTCGAAAACCGGCCAGCCGCTGTTCCCGGGCCGGAAGTAGAACTTCTCCCAGAAGCCCTTCACCTGCGGAATGTGGGTCTTGCGGTACTTGCCGAGGTACGAGCCGTCCGCGTCGATCACGGCGGCGGTGTTGTAGAGGACGCCGGGCTGCTCCTCCTCGTACATCGGCAGGACGAGAACGATGCCCAGTTCCCGGGCCAGCGCCTGGAAGCGCTGGACGATGGGGCCCTCGGGGATCTGCTCGGCGTACTCGTAGAAGGCCGGGTCCTGGACCTGGCAGAAGTACGGCCCGTAGAACAGCTCCTGGAAGCACAGGACTTGAGCACCCTGCGCGGCGGCGTCGCGCACGGCCTGCTCGTGCACCTGGATCATCGACTCCTTGTCGCCGGTCCAGGCGGTCTGGAAGACGGCGGCGCGGATCACTCTGCTCATCGGGACCTCCGGTAGCTCGGTGTGCGGTGAGCCTAGGAAGTCGGGTGGTCCTCTTTGAGTTGCATCGTGTCACGTCTGCGGGGGCGCGGCGTGCCACCGTGTCACCCTGCCGTGGGCCCATGTTTCACCGCCGTTTTCGCAGGTCGTCGCATGTTTCACCCCTGTTGCGCGTCGTGCGCGAGGAGCGCGATGTGCACCGAGGCCGCCTGCTCGAAGTCGTCCAGGTCGACGCGCAGCCGGGCCTGTATCGCCTCCAGGCGGCGGTAGAGCGCCGGCCGGGAGACGTGGTGGAGCTGGGCGGTGCGGGACTTGTTGCGGCCGGTGGCGAGATACGTCCGCAGCACCGCCAGCAGATCCTCCTCGCCGCCGCACAGCAGCCCGTCCAGCTCCCGCTCCGCGAAGGACTGCACATGCGGATCGTCCCGCAACAGCCGGATCAGGCCCCGCAGATGTACGTCCCTCAGGCGTACGACGACCGGGAGATCGAGGGCGGCGGAGGAGTCGGCCACGGCGTCGGCGACATGCCGCGCCTCGCGCAGGCCCGCGGGCACGTCGTCCCAGGCGGTGCGGGCATCGGCGGCGGCCACGGTTGTCGAGGCCGCCCCGGACTCCGAGCGCAGCCGGGCCGCGAAGTGCGCCGCGAGCGCCTCCGCGTCCTGGTCCCGGGCGAGGCTCAGCAGCACGGCGGTGGCTCCGTCGGCGAGTTCGGCGACGAGCCCGGCCATCCCCAGCAGGCGCAGCACCCGGTCGAGCTGGGCGGCGTCGCCGTCGCGTACGACGAGCGGCACGAAGGTGCGCCGGTTGACCGGCAGTCCGGCGGCACGCGCGCGCGGCAGCAGCTGCCGGGCCGGTACGACCCCGCTGACCAGGTCGGTCAGCAGGCTCTGCGCGGACTGCTCCTCCCAGGAGCAGCCCGCGTTGCCGCCGAGCATGCGGTGCAGGACGAGGGCCTCGGCGGCGCGGTCGGCGAGCAGCCGTCCGGTCGCGGTGTCGCCGCGGTAGCCGCACAGCACGATCCGGCCCCAGCGTTCCCCGCGTCCACCCAGCTCGGCGCGGATCCATCCGTCGCCCTCGCGGCCACCGGCCTGTCGGGAGATCCGCTCCCAGTCGCGCAGCACGTCGTCCACCGCCGACCGCTCCCCCGCCGTGGCCAGGACGCGGTGGGCGAGGTTGGTGACGACGACCGGGCAGGCGCTGTGCTGGGCGACCTCGTCGAGCAGCCGTTGCAGCGGGGCACCGGCGGTGATCAGTCCGGTGAGCGCGGTCCGTACCGCCTCCGACAGGTTGACGGCGGCGAACTTCCGCCGGACCAGCCGGGACTGGACCTCCTCGGTCAGCTCGGCGAAGGGGAAGGGCCGGTGCAGCACCACCATCGGCAGCCCGCAGCGCTCGGCCGCGCGCCGCATGACGTCCGGCGGGGCCGGGAAGGCACGGCCGAGCCCCAGGACGACGGCGGCGGCTTCGGCGCGGTGCAGGGACTGGATGTACTCGGCCTGCTTGGTCTCGTCACCGGCGAGCAGCACCCCGGTGGTGAGCACCATCTCTCCGCCGCTGAGCATGACCCCGACGTCGGCGGCCTCGGCGACATGCACCCACCGCACCGGCCGGTCCAGCTGGCTCGCACCGGCCACCACCTCGGGCTCCCCCGCAAGCACCCGCTCCAGGGCGAGGACCTGGCGGACCGACAGGGCCGGTTCCGGGCGTTCGAAGGACTCCAGCGGTTCCAAGGGCTCCGAGACGATGGTCATGGCGGTGTTCCCTTGATCGGCCTGGTGCTAGCTGATGCTCCGCAGAGCGCGTTCCAGGATCGCGGCGCCCTCCTCGGCCTCCGCGACGGTCAGGGACAGCGGCGGGGCGATGCGCAGGGCGCTGGTGTTGTGGCCGCCGCCCTTGCCGATGAGCAGCCCGGACGCGCGGGCCGCCTCCAGCACGGCGGACGCGGCCTGCGGGTCGGCCTCGTCCGTCCCGGGCCGCACGATCTCGATGCCGATCATCAGCCCGCGCCCGCGCACCTCCCGGACGGCCGGTACCTGCGCGGCGACCGCCCGCAGCCGTTCGATGAGCAGCCCGCCGACCCGCCGGGCGTTGCCCTGGAGGTCGTGTTCCAGCAGGTACGTGAGGTTGGCGAGGCCGGCCGCCATGGTGATCTGGGTGCCGCCGAAGGTCGAGATGCTGTTGGCGTCCAGGCAGTTCATGATCTCGGCGCGGGCGACGACCCCGCCGATGGACATGCCGTTGCCGATGCCCTTGGCGAAGGTGACGATGTCCGGCGGGCCGCTGCGGCCGTGTGCCTGCCAGCCCCAGAAGTGCTCGCCGGTGCGGCCCCAGCCGGTCTGCACCTCGTCGGCGATCCAGAGGATGCCGCGCTCGTTCAGGACCTCGCGGAACGCCGCGTACAGGCCGTCCGGCGGTGAGGTGAAGCCGCCGACGCCCTGGATGGGCTCGGCGATCAGGGCGGCGGGCGTGCGGGTGTGGCCGAGCAGGTCCTTCAGGTCCTCGACGCAGGCCGCGATGAAGTCGGCGTCGTTCAACGAGGCGTACGGGCCGCGCGTGCGGATGCCACCGTGGACGTACAGCGTCTGCAGCGGGGACAGCGAGGTCGGCGACCAGCCACGGTTGCCGGTGAGGCCGACGGCGCTGAAGGAGCGGCCGTGGTAACTGTTGCGCATCGCGAGGACGGTGTTGCTGCGGCGATAGGTGGTGGCCAGCAGCAGGGCGGTGTCGTTGGCCTCCGTGCCCGAGGTGGTGAAGAAGACACGGGCGTCCGGGATGCCGCTCAACTGGGCGATGCGCTCGGCGAGTTCGACCATCTGCCGGTTGAGATAGAGCGTGGAGGAGTGGATGATCCGCCCGGCCTGCTCGCTCACCGCCTTGGTGACCTCGGGCAGGGCGTGCGCGGTCATGGTGGTGAGGATGCCGCCGAAGAAGTCGAGATACTTGTTTCCGTCGGCGTCCCAGACGTGCCGGCCCTCGCCGTGGGTGATCTCGATCGGGTCGTCGTAGTAGAGGGCGAGCCAGTCGGGCAGCACGGCCCGGTGGCGGCCCAGCAGGTCCTTGGTCACGGCTGTACCAACCCTTCGTAGGCGTCGGGGCGGCGGTCGCGGTAGAAGGCCCACTGCTGCCGCACCTCTTCGATGACGTCGAAGTCGAGGTCACGGACGAGGAGTCCCTCGCTCTTGTCGTCGGCGACCTCCCCCACGAACTGCCCTCGCGGATCGACGAAGTAGCTCGTGCCGTAGAAGTCGTTGTCGCCGTACTCCTCGACACCGACCCGGTTGATGGCGGCGATGAAGTACTCGTTGGCGACGGCGGCGGCAGGCTGCTCCAGCCGCCACAGGTAGGCCGACAGACCGCGGTGCGTCGCGGACGGGTTGTACACCAACTGGGCGCCGTTGAGGCCGAGTTGTCGCCAGCCCTCCGGGAAGTGGCGGTCGTAGCAGATGTAGACGCCGACCTTGCCGACAGCGGTGTCGAAGACGGGCCAGCCGAGGTTTCCGGGCTTGAAGTAATACTTCTCCCAGAAACCCTTCACCTGCGGGATGTGGTGCTTGCGGTACTTGCCGAGGTACGAGCCGTCCGCGTCGATCACGGCCGCGGTGTTGTAGTAGAAACCGGACTGCTCGACCTCGAACACCGGCACGACGATCACCATGCCGGTCTCGCGCGCGAGTTCCTGCATACGACGCACGGTCGGCCCGTCGGGCACCGGCTCGGCCCACCGGTAGTGCTCCGGCTCCTGGACCTGACAGAAGTAGGGGCTGTTGAAGACTTCCTGGAACCCGATGATCCCGGCGCCCTGCCGGGCTGCCTCGCGGGCGTGCTCCTCGTGTTTCGCCACCATGGACTCGGTGTCGCCGGTCCAGGTGGCCTGGACCAGAGCGGCACGGACGACGTTCGCCATGAGCTGCTCCTTCGACGGGACGTCAGCGCCTCTACGCCCGTAGACGCAGGCCGTAGAGGCACGAACGTATGCCTCAGTGAAGACCTTGCCAAGACCATCGTCGTTAACCCGCGGAGTCGGTCGCGTTTCGCACTCCTGTGGGTGATCGACAGGGTTCTCAGGAGGTGAGCCCGGCCACCCGGAGGGCGTGCACGAGATCCCAGTGCCGGTCGTCGGAGACGCCCTGCGCGGCCTCCAGCAGGAGCGGTACGAGGGTCTGCGGGTCCGGCTCGGCGCTGCGGGCCGCCTCCTCCGGGGTGCGGACGCGGACGTAGGCGTCGAGCAGCGCGCGGACCTCGCGGCGGCGGCCCTCGACGGCCAGGGCGAGCACGGACCGGCCGATCTCGGCGGCGGGCCGGGCCACGCCCTGCCGGAGCATCTGCTCCCCGTCGACGGTCCGACCTGCCGCGACCAGCGCGTCGGCGGCGGCGACGAGCCGGTCGGCGGGCAGTGAGGCGGCCTCCCACAGCAGCGTCGCCCAGTCGGCGCCGAGCCCGGCACGCTCCATCTCGGCGGCGAGCAGCGGGAAGCGCGCGGCGGGCCAGTACGCGGCCTCGACCAGCAGGGCGTGCGCCTCCCCGCTGCGCCCCTCGCCGCGCAGCCGCACCAGCGTCTCGACGATCCCGGCGGTCTCCCGCCCCGCCGGCGCGTCCAGCGGTTCGGCCTGCGGCTGCGACCGCTCGGCCGGCTCGGCGGCGGCACCCGCGAAGCGGGCTCCGCGCGGGGTACGGCCGGGGGCGGCGGCCGGCGCGGGTGCCTCCGGCGGTACGACGGAGGGGGTGGCCTCTTCCTCGACCATTCCGGCGAAGCGCGCGCTGCCACGTCGGCGTTTGCGCTGCTTGGGGGTGGGGCGGGGATCAGGCGGGGCGGGGGCCGGGGCGGCAGGGGTGGTGGGGGCCTGGTCGAAGGGGGTGGGCTGCGCGGCCGGGGCGGGATGGGGTGCGGCGGCGGCCTGGTCGAAGGGCGTGGGCTGCGGGGGCGGGGTGGGGGCCGGGTGGCCGGGGGCGGGGTGTGCGGTCGGGTGGCCGGAGGTGGGGTATGGGGACGGGGCCGGCTGCGGGCGGGTCGGGGCCTGGGAGCCGTACGAGTCGCTCCCGGCGTGCAGCACAGGTCCCTCCCCTGCGTTCCGCGGCCGGATCGCCTGCACCCCGTGCACCTGACCGCCCACCGCCCGTCGCTCCAACTCCTCCATACGGGACCGGAGTTCGGCACACCGCGCGGTCGCGCGTTCATGGTCGTCGCGGGCCCAGGCGAGGTCCAGGCGGATGGCGTCGGCGTCCTGCCGGGTGGCGGCGGTATGGAGCAACCGCCCCAGCTCGGCGAGCCGTTCGGCGGCGTAGCGCTGCTCACGGAGCATGACGTCGAGCCGGTCTCCGAGGGCGTCCCGGCCGCCGAGCGTGGCGTCGTACGCGAGGAGTGCGGCGGCGTGCAGGGAGCGGGCCTGTTCCTTCTCCGGGCCGGCGACGCCGGGGCCGTACTCCGCGGCGAGATCCTGCAGCAACGCCTCCACGACGTCCCACGGCGGCACCTCACGCCCGTCGAGGCAGGCCCGCATGCCCTCGGGGTCGCGCTGCCAGAACACGGCACACCACCCGCCACCCTGATCCAGGCGCGCCAGCAGGCCGTCCAGGTAGTTCGCGAACTCCCGCACCTGACTGGGGAGTTGATCCACTGTCATCGCTCAACCCCCGCAAGACCGGAGCACTCCGGTTCCGTAGACAACACCAGTCGTGTTACAGGCTCGCTACGGGGAGTTTTCGGCGGAGACGCGGAAGCCTCAGATCACCCGGCCCCCGACAGTGACGTCACACCACTGCCGGCGTACACGCTCCGGCCAGTTCGTCCATCGACAGACCCAGGACCCCGGCCAGCGCGGCCACCGTGAAGAAGGCCGGTGTCGGGGCACGGCCGGTCTCGATCTTGCGGAGCGTCTCCGCCGAGATGCCCGCGTCCGCCGCCACGTCCGCCATGCTGCGGCCACCGCGGGCCTCACGCAGCAGCCGCCCGAGCCGCTCGCCGCGTTCACGTTCTTCCGGGGTCAACGGGGTGCGCACCATGCCGTCATTCTAATACCGGTATAGTAATTGGCATGGTCGAGCTGAAGACGAACACATCGATCGACGCCATGCACGAGGCGGGCCGGATCGTCGGGCGGGCACTGACCGCCGTACGGGCGGCCGCGGACGTCGGCGTCTCCCTGCTGGAGCTGGACGAGGTGGCCCGCGAGGTGCTGCGCGAGGCCGGGGCGACCTCCCCCTTCCTCGGCTACCGCCCCTCGTTCGCACCCACGCCCTTTCCCGCCGTCATCTGCGCCTCGGTGAACGACGCGATCGTGCACGGCATCCCCACCCGCCACCGCCTGCGCGACGGCGACCTGGTCTCCATCGACTGCGGCGCCGAACTGAACGGCTGGGTCGGCGACTCGGCGATCAGCTTCGTCGTGGGCACGCCCCGCGCGGCCGACCTACGACTGATCGACACCGCCGAGAGGGCCCTGAACGCCGGCATCGAGGCGGCGGTCGTCGGCAACCGCATCGGCGACATCGCCCACGCCATCGGCTCGGTGTGCCGCGCGGCCGGATACGGCATCCTGGACGGCTTCGGCGGCCACGGCATCGGCCGCCGCATGCACGAGGACCCCCCGGTCCCGAACGAAGGCCGCCCCGGCCGCGGTCTCCCCCTGCGCCACGGCATGGTCCTGGCCATCGAGCCGATGCTGATCGCAGGCGGCAAGGACGATTACCACACGTCCCCCGACGGCTGGACCCTCCGCACCAACGACGGCTCCCGCGCAGCCCACACCGAGCACACGGTGGCGATCACGGAGACAGGGCCTCGCATCCTCACGGCAAGGTGAGAAACCTGGGGGCGCGGGGCTGTGACATTGTGCGGCTCCGCCGAGTGGGCGCGAGCAACCACCCCCGGCCCGCACGCGCACTGACACGATCGAGCCCCCGGACCGCAGGCGCCCGGACATGCCGCCCACCCCCGATCGTGCCAGGGTGTTAGAAGCGCACCCCAGGTGTAGCCGCGCAGCGCACGGGAACCCGTGCACACCGGCATGTCGATCAGCGAAACGGAACTGAGATGACCAGCGGCTTCCCCGGCCCCGAGGGCTTCAACTCAGACCCCTTCGGCGAGTTCCTGGCCCGCTTCTTCGGCGGCCCCCGCCCCGGCCCACGCCAGATCAACATCGGCCAGTTGCTCAGCCAGCCGGCCAGGGAGCTCGTACGCGGCGCCGCCCAGTACGCCGCCGAGCACGGCAGCCGTGACCTGGACACCCAGCACCTGCTGCGCGCCGCGCTCGCCGCGGAGCCGACCCGGAGTCTGCTCAGCCGGGCCGGCGCGGACCCCGACTCGCTGGCGACGGAGATCGACGAGCGGTCGGGCCCGGTCCAGCACCCGCAGGGCGAGGTCCCGCCGCCGACGTCGCTCTCCCTCACGCCGGCCGCCAAGCGGGCCCTGCTGGACGCGCACGACCTGGCCCGGGCGCGCGGCACCGGTTACATCGGCCCGGAGCACGTGCTCAGCGCCCTCGCCGCGAACCCCGACTCGGCCGCCGGGCACATCCTCAATGCGGCCCGTTTCGCCCCCTCCGGCCTGCCGCCCGAGACCCCCGACGCCACCCAGCCCCGCCCCGGCACCGACCAACGGTCGCGCGTCGACACGGGCACCCCCACGCTCGACAAGTACGGCCGCGACCTCACCGACCTCGCCCGCCAGGGCCGTATCGACCCGGTGATCGGGCGGGAGGAGGAGATCGAGCAGACAGTCGAGGTGCTTTCCCGGCGCGGCAAGAACAACCCGGTGCTGATCGGCGACGCGGGCGTCGGCAAGACCGCGATCGTGGAGGGCCTGGCCCAGCGGATCGCCGACGGCGACGTGCCCGACGTGCTCAGTGGCCGCCGGGTCTTCGCGCTGGACCTGGCCGGTGTGGTCGCCGGCACCCGCTACCGGGGGGACTTCGAGGAGCGGCTGAACAACATCGTCGGCGAGATCCGCACGCACTCGGACCAACTGATCGTCTTCATCGACGAGTTGCACACCGTCGTGGGCGCCGGAGGCGGCGGCGAAGGCGGGTCCATGGACGCCGGCAACATCCTCAAGCCGGCCCTGGCCCGCGGCGAACTGCACATCGTCGGCGCGACCACGCTGGAGGAGTTCCGCCGGATCGAGAAGGACGCGGCGCTGGCCCGCCGCTTCCAGCCGATCATGGTGCCCGAGCCGACCACCGCGGACGCGATCGAGATCCTGCGCGGTCTGCGCGATCGTTACGAGGCCCACCACCAGGTCCGCTACAGCGACGAGGCGCTCGTCGCCGCCGTGGAGCTGTCCGACCGCTATCTCACCGACCGCCGGCTGCCGGACAAGGCGATCGACCTGATCGACCAGGCCGGTGCCCGGGTACGGCTGCGCGCCCGGACGAAGGGCACGGACGTACGGACCATGGAGCGCGAGGTCGAGCAGCTGACCCGGGACAAGGACCAGGCGGTCGCCGACGAACAGTACGAGCAGGCGACGCAACTGCGCGACCGTATCGTCGAGTTGAAGCAGCGCATCGCGGAGGCCAGCGGCGAGGAGGAGGTCGACGAGGGCCAGCATCTGGAGGTCACCGCGGAGGCGATCGCGGAGGTCGTCTCACGGCAGACCGGCATCCCGGTGAGCAGCCTCACCGAGGAGGAGAAGGACCGGCTGCTCGGCCTGGAGGAGCACCTGCACGAGCGGGTCGTCGGCCAGGACGAGGCGGTGCGCGTCGTCTCCGACGCCGTGCTGCGCTCCCGGGCCGGACTCGCCAGCCCCGACCGGCCGATCGGCAGCTTCCTCTTCCTCGGCCCGACCGGCGTCGGCAAGACCGAACTGGCCCGGGCGCTGGCCGAAGCGTTGTTCGGCAGCGAGGAGCGCATGGTCCGCCTGGACATGAGCGAGTACCAGGAACGGCACACCGTCAGCCGTCTGATCGGCGCCCCGCCCGGCTACGTCGGGCACGAGGAGGCCGGTCAGCTCACCGAGGTCGTACGCCGGCACCCGTACTCACTGCTCCTCCTGGACGAGGTGGAGAAGGCGCACCCGGACGTCTTCAACATCCTGCTCCAGGTCCTGGACGACGGGCGGCTGACCGACTCCCAGGGCCGGACCGTCGACTTCGCCAGCACGGTCATCGTGATGACCAGCAACCTCGGCTCCGAGGCGATCTCCCGGGGCGGGGCCGGGATCGGCTTCGGAACGGGCGACGCCGAGGCCGACGAGAAGGCGCGACAGGAGCAGATCCTGCGGCCGCTGCGCCAGCACTTCCGGCCCGAGTTCCTCAACCGCATCGACGAGATCGTCGTCTTCCGCCAGCTGACCCACGACCAGTTGGAACGGATCACCAACCTGCTGCTGGACAAGACCCGCCGCCTGCTGCGGGCCCAGGGCGTCTCGGTCGACTTCACCGACGCGGCCGTCGACTGGCTCTCCGAGCGCGGCTACCAGCCCGAGTACGGCGCCCGCCCGCTGCGCCGCACGATCCAGAGGGAGGTCGACAACCAGCTCTCACGGATGCTTCTGGACGGCCGTGTCAGCGAGGGCGGCCGGGTGACCGTGGACATGGAGGACGGGCGGCTCGCCTTCCGTACGGAGGACTTGCCGCCCGCTCCCGAGCTGTGAACGCTACGACGACGGCCGCACCACCATCGCCGAGCCGCCGCCCCGCCGTACCTTCTCGGCGGCGGCCAGCCACTTGCCGTCCGGCAGCCGCTGCACAGCCGTGGTCGCGCCGATCTCGGGGTTGAGCCGGAAGCCGTGCCCGATGGACTCCAGCCGCGCCTTCAACGGGCTGTCGTACAGGCCCGGTTCGAGCTCGGTGGTGGTCTGGTTGCGCTGACTTGCGCGCGGCGCGGCGATCGCGTCGACGAGCGGCAGCCCGCGGTCGAGGAAGCCGGTCAGGGTCTGCAGCACGGTGGTGATGATGGTCGCGCCGCCGGGCGAACCCAGCGCCACCACCGGCCTGTTGTGCCGGTCGAGCACGATCGTCGGCGAGATCGACGACCGCGGCCGCTTGCCCGGACCGGGCAGGTTCGGGTCGTGCACGGCCGGGTTGGCCGGGGCGAAGGAGAAGTCGGTCAGCTCGTTGTTGAGGATGAACCCGCGGCCGGGGACCGTGATGCCGCTGCCGCCGGTCTGCTCGATGGTGAGGGTGTAGGCGACGACGTTGCCCCACTTGTCGGCCACCGTCAGATGGGTGGTGTTCTCGCCCTCGTACGTCGTCGGCGCCGCCGTCCCGCCCGCGGCGCAGGCCGCCGGGTTCCGCGGATCGCCGGGTGCGAGCGGGCTGGTGAGCGCGGCGTCGTCCTTGATCAGGCACGCGCGTGAGTCGGCGTACCGCTGGGACAGCAGTTCCTGCGTCGGTACGTCCTCGAAGGCGGGGTCGCCGACCCAGCGCCCGCGGTCGGCGAACGCGATCCGGCTCGCCTCGATGGAGCGGTGCAGGTACTGGATGTCGCTCGCCTTCGAAAGGTCGGTGCTCTCCAGGATGTTGAGGGCTTCGCCGACCGTGGTGCCGCCGGAGGAGGAGGGAGCGATGGAGTAGACACCGAGTCCGCGGTACGTGGTCTTCGTGGGCGCCTGGAGCTTGGCGTCGTAGGCCGCCAGGTCCTTCTCGGACAGCTCGCCTGCACGGGCGTTCCAGCCCGAGGCCGGGTCCACCGGCGGCTTGTTGACCGTGTCGACGATGTCGTCGCCGATGTCGCCGCGATAGATCGCGCCGACGCCCTTCCTGCCCAGCTCCGCGTAGGTGCGGGCGAGGTCGGGGTTCTTGAAGGTGGAGCCGACGACGGGGAGTTCGCCGTTCGGCAGGAACAGCTCGGCGGTGTCGGGGAAGTAGCGGAACCGGGTCTCGTTGGCGGCGGTCTGCGCGCGGAAGGTGGCGTCGACGGTGAAGCCGTCGCGGGCCAGCCGCTCGGCGGGCGCGAGCAGGGTGGCGAGCCGCTTGCTGCCCCACTTGTCGAGTGCCGTCCGCCAGGTGGCGGGCGTGCCCGGGGCGCCGACGCCGAGGCCGCTGCTGACGGCGTCGGCGAGGGCGAGCGGCTTGCCGTTCTCCAGGAAGAGCTCCGAGTCGGCGGTCAGCGGCGCGGTCTCGCGGCCGTCGATGGTCTGCACGGTACGGGACCTGGCGTCGTAGTAGACGAAGTAGCCGCCTCCGCCGATGCCGGCGGAGTAGGGCTCGGTGACGCCCAGCGCGGCGGCGGTGGCGACGGCCGCGTCGACGGCGTTGCCGCCCTTTCTCAGCACCTCGATGCCGGCGGCGGAGGCGTCCGCGTCGACGCTCGCGACCGCGCCGCCGTGTCCGACGGCGACCGGGACCTTCTCGGCCGGTGCCGTCGTGGGGGCCGGGGGCGCCGCGGCCCCCACGGACACCACGGCGGCGGACACCACCAGGACCGTCAGTTTCCGCACGACAGGGCGACGCATCCGCACCTCCAGTCAGGAACCGGTTCGCGCAGCCTAATCCATTGCCATGCTCTCGTCAGGATCACACACCTGTGTGCCGGTCTCATCTCGAACACGGTTTCCCTGCGCCCGCTACCATGCGCGCCCATGGATGACGACGTGCGCAACATCGTCCTGGGTGTGATCGCGGCCGGCCTCAGTGCCGCGATCGGCTGGCTGGCCCGCACCTACTTCTGGAAGCGCCGACTGCGCCGCAAGCAGGCCTTCTTCGGACTGCCCGACAACTCCGAGTCGCTGCTGGTGGTGAACCGCGACGCGGGCGGCACGGAGCTGACGGTGATGCGTCACGACGTCTTCGCCCTGCTGGAACTCTCCGCGCTGATCAAGGACTGCAACGCGAACGCCCAGGTCGTGGCGCACGACGCGGCCCAGCAGGGGTTCGGCGAGCGCACCGAGTTCTGCGTGGGCGGACCGGCCTCGAATCGCCGTATGGCCGCACACCTGCACAGCCTTCTGCCGGGTATACGGGTGAACGTCGACGCGGAACCGGGGCCGGACCGCGGCGCGTTCCAGATAGGCAGCGAGCGCTACCGGCTGGAGGCGGGCAAGAGCGAGTATGTGCTACTCGCCAGGCTCACCGCGGGCCGCAGGGACGGCGCACGCCCGGTGTTCCTGTTCTGCGGCCAGCGCGCGATCACCAACCAGGCCGCGACCCGCTACCTGGCCCGCAATCACGAGCGGCTCGCCAGAAAGCACGGCAACCACACCTTCGTCCTGCTGCTGAAGGTGGTCAACTCGCAGGCGTACGGCCCTGACGTGGTCGAACTGGTCGCCGACGTGACCCGGGCCGCGCAGGCTCCCCTGCCGTCCACGGAGGCCGCTCCTGCACGGACCTCACACCGCGCCCCCTGAGGGCAGCCGCCTCGGCGGCGTCAGCGTCTCCTCCAGGTGGGCGAGCACCCGCAGGTGGTACGCCCGTGCCGCCCACCCCAGGCTGCTGTTGTGCCCGGCGCCCGGCAGCCGCTCCACCAGGACGCGGGGCGCGCCCGTGAACCGTCCGGCGAGGTCGGCCAGGTCGTCGTCGGTGTTCCGCCACCAGGCCTCGTGCTCGGCGAAGGTCAGCCGTACCGGCACCCGCACCCGGGGCAGCAATGT
This sequence comes from Streptomyces flavusporus, assembly GCF_046267975.1. Lineage (NCBI taxonomy): Bacteria > Bacillati > Actinomycetota > Actinomycetes > Kitasatosporales > Streptomycetaceae > Streptomyces > Streptomyces flavusporus. Next base: position 1,810,437 of record NZ_CP176503.1, read on the forward strand.
GTCACAGAGCCGGGGCCAGTCCCTGACCCCCTCGGCCTCGCGGCGCGGCATCGGCGCCACCACCCGCTCGCTCGCCAGGAAGGTGCCGGGCGGATACAGAGTCAACGGGCCCCAGTTCAACCGCCGTTGCCGCACGCCGTGCAGTTGGGCGAGGCTGCCCGGGTCGACGGCGAACCGGTGGCCGATCCCGGCCACGTCCACGGCGAGGAGGCTCTCGAGGGACCCGTCGGCGGCCAGGTGCAGGGCCAGTTTTCCACCGTACGAGTGACCCACGAGCAGCACACCGGCACCGGTCGGACACCGCTCGCCGAACTCCATGATCGCCGAGCTCACCGTCACCGCCTGCTCGGCGAGCGTCTGCCCGTCCGGGAGCCGGACGGCCGAGTGGCCGTAGCCGGGGCGGTCCAGGGCGAGCACGGTGAAACCGAGCCGCGCTCCCAACGCGAGCAGGGACAGGTCGGGATGCGCCTGCCCGTCGAAGTAACCCGAGCTCATACCGCCGCCGTGCAGGGCGACCACGGTCGCACGGGGCGCACTCCGCTCCGGCTCGGCCAGCAGTCCGGACAGGGAGACGCCCGCTGCGTCGAGCGTGATCGGCCGCACCTCGGCGGACATCGCTGACGCCGGCTGTTCCGAGGCCGGCAGGACTTCCGTCACAACGCCTCCTTTCTCATCGCCCGACGTGCTGGACGCGTCCAGCCTGCGGGCCGCTCCATGACCCCGCAAGGCGGGCCGCGTTCAGGCCTATGTCCGGTTTGCGGGCTCCCGCAGCGCTGTGTATGGCCGAGGTCGGACGCACGTCGGAAGAACTTCAGCGCTCAATCGTTACTGCCACGTAACTTACCGACGGGTTACCTACGGTAAGGATGCGCGGTTACCGTCGGGTCACTTTGCACTGACACGAGTGAGGAGTGACCCGTGGGACTGCCCCGCAAGGCCCTGCGTACGACCGCCGTGGGCGCCGTCTCCGCGACCCTGGTCGCCGGTAGCGCCCTCGGGCTCACCCCCGCCGCCCAGGCGGCCCCGAACAGCGTCCGCTTCGTCGACATCACCGGCGACGGCGGCACCGTCCTCAAGGCGAACGTCGTCACGCCCGCGGGCGCCGATGCCGGTGACCGCTATCCGCTGCTCGTCCTGCCCACCAGCTGGGGCCTGCCCCAGATCGAGTACCTCGCCCAGGCCCAGCAGCTCGCCGACGCCGGATACGTCGTGGTCAGTTACAACGTGCGCGGCTTCTGGCAGTCCGGCGGACACATCGAGGTCGCCGGACCGCCCGACGTCGCCGACGCGTCCAGGGTCATCGACTGGGCGCTCGCCAACACCCCGTCCGACGCCGGGCACATCGGGATGGCGGGCGTCTCGTACGGGGCCGGCATCAGCCTGCTCGCCGCCGCGCACGACAAACGGGTCCGGGCGGTCGCCGCGCTCAGCGGCTGGGCCGACCTGATCGACTCGATCTACTCCGGCCGCACCCAGCACTCCCAGGCCGCCGCCCTGCTGAACGGCGCGGGCACGCTCACCGGCCGCCCCAGCCCCGAACTCCAGCAGATCTTCAAGGACTTCTTCGCCTCCGATCTGGACCGGGAGGACGAGATGATCACCTGGGGGAAGAAACGTTCCCCCGCGACCTACGTCGACCGTTTCAACGCCAACGGCACCGCGGTCATGCTCGCCAACGCCTGGGGCGACACGATCTTCCCGCCCAACCAGTACGCGGACTTCTACGAGAAGCTGACCGTCCCCAAGAGGCTTCAGCTGCGCCCCGGCGACCACGCCACCGCCGAGGTGACGGGACTGTTCGGGCTGCCCAACGACGTGTGGACCGACACCGGGCGCTGGTTCGACCACCACCTCAAGGGCGCGGACAACGGCATCGACCGCGAACAGCCGGTCCGCCTCAAGTCCCGTTCCGGGGGCGGCTACGAGGACTACCCGGACTGGAAGTCGGTCACCGCGACGAGCCGGAAGATCGCCCTCGCGGACACGACCACGATCCACACGAACGTCAACTCCGGGGCGGACGGCGGGATCATCTTCCTGTCGAGCATCCTCGACCAGGTCGCCCAGGTTCCCCCGATGGCCTCGATCCCCCTGCTCCCGCGCCGCTGGGCCGCCGTCTGGCAGTCGGAGAAGTACGCCACCACCCAGCACGTGCGCGGTACGGCGAAGCTGCACACGACCATCACGCCCACCAAGGAGAGCGGAACCCTCGTCGCGTACCTCTACGACGTGGGCCCGCTCGGCCTCGGCAAGCTGGTCAGCAACGCGCCGTTCACCTTCCACGGGCAGACGCCCGGCAAGCCGTTCGGCGTCGACCTGGAGCTGTTCTCCACGGCCTACGACGTCCCGGCAGGGCACCGTCTCGCCCTGGTCGTCGACACGGTCGACCCGCTCTACATCGAGCACAACCCCTCCGGCGGGCGGCTGACCTTCTCCTCGCCGGCGAACGACCCGTCGTACGTGTCGATTCCGCTGCGCAAGCAGTGATCTGCGGCCGCTGCCGGGCGGGCCTGGCTCGGGGTACTGCTGCCCCCTACGGGATGAACGGCACATAGTAGTCGAGGTGCGCAGCGATGGCCCGACCGGTGGGGGCAGGGCAGGGACCCGGCCTCCGGCCGGTCGGGGGGACACAGGTTCGGACTGCGTCAACAAGCCGGTGTCGAACAGCAGATGGGGGCGGGAGCCGGTCCCCCGCTCGGTGCGGGTGGGTCAGGACTCGGCGACCTCGGCGTACAGCTGGGACAGCTCCGGCACACCATTCGCGGCCCACTCGTGACCGGAGGCCACCACGTCGAACTCGCGGCCGGACTCCAGCCGCACCACCGGCTGGCCGTCGGGCCAGATCTTCCAGGCCGCGCCCGGCACCGTGCGCACGATGACGGTGCCCAGATACAGACCGGCGTCGTTGCCCAGCCAGGGCAGGATCTCCTCGTCGTCCCGCCAGCGCGGCAGCAGCTGGTCGAGCGCCTCCAACGAAGCTGACGTGTCGTCGAGTCGGACGCCCGCCCGGCCCGCCTGGGAGCGGAGCAGCTCGCACTCGGCCAGGAGCTCGGCGATGCCCGTGGGGTCGGGGATCGGGGGCCGCTGGCGGCGGTGGCCGAGGAAAGGGATGTTCATACGTCCAGCCTGTCATTCGCACCCGCGTGCGCACCACAGGCGCGCGGGTGGTCGTGTCCGGTCGTCCGGGCGGTTTCATGCGGTGTTCGCGCATGGTTCGTTGACCGGCCCACTGCCTCCTTTCTAGCTTCACGTGCGTCGTTCGTGTCAGTCCGGAGCAGTGCGGTCAGTCCGGTCAGTGCGGTCAGTCCGGTCAGTGCGGTCAGTCCGGTCAGTCCGGTCAGTCCGGTCAGTGCGGTCAGTGCGGTCAGTGCGGTCAGTGCGGATCACCGAAGAACAGGGAGGGTCGGTTGGTACGCCGAGGTGTCCGGGGGCTCGCAGCCGTCCTCATCCTCTTCGGATCCGTGCTGCTCATGACCTCGGCACAGGCCACCGTCGAGGAGACATCCGCGCCGGTGCCGCTGGAGCAGCTCTTCGACAACACGGCCGTCAGCGATGACACCAGTCCCGCCGAAGCCGACTTCGACGGCTCGGGCACCTCCCTGTCGGCCCAGGACCTCAACGCCGCGGGCTGGACGCCGGGCCGCGCGCTGACCGTGCAGAGCGCCACGCTGACCTGGCCGGACCGGGCGCCGGGCGAGCCGGACAACGTCCGGGCCGACGGCCAGCGCGTGTGGCTGTACGGCACCGGCGACGCGCTCGCCTTCCTGGTCGCGAGCACCGCCGGCGACGAGGTCACCGGCTCGGGCACGGTCTCGTACGCCGACGGGAGCCAGTCGACGTATGTGCTCGGCGCGCCCGACTGGCGACGGGGCCCGCTCGCCACCAAGGCGGTGGCCCTCCCTCACGTCAACACGCCCGGCGGCCAACTCGCCGAGAAGGCACGGCTGTACGTCGTGACCGTACCGATCGTGCCGGGGCGCCCGCTCGCCTCCGTGCAGCTGCCCCGCGCGACCGACCTGCATGTGTTCGCCCTGTCGGTGCGGACGGCCGCGTCCGGCTGGACGGGCAGCTGGGCGACGGCGACGTCCGGCTATCAGGCCGTGGGGCCGTGGACCGACCGGACGCTGCGGCTGGTGGTGCACACCTCGGCGGGCGGGCCGATGGTGCGGCTGCGCTTCGACAACACGTTCGCGGCGGTTCCGGTACGGATCGGGAGCGCGACGGTGGCCGTGCAGCGGGCGGGAGCGACGGCGGGGGGCACGCCGGTTCCGGTGACCTTCGGGAGAGCGGCGGGCGTCGAGGTCCCGGCCGGGGCACAGGTGTACAGCGACCCGCTCGCCTTCGACGTGCCTGCCGACGCCAATCTGCTGGTCAGCTTTCATCTGCCGGGGACGGTTCCGGCGGCGCCCGTGCACCGGCTCGCGCAGCAGCGGTCGTATCTGAGCGAACCGGGCGACCACGCCGCGGACGGCTCGGCGGCCGCGTACACCACGGTCCTGACGAACTGGCCACTGCTGACCGGGGTGGACGTCGGCGGCGGGCCCGGGTCCGTCGTGGTGCTCGGCGACTCGATCACCGACGGCGACAGGTCCACGGTGGACGCCAACCGGCGCTGGCCCGATGTGCTGGCCGCCCGACTGCTTTCGCAGAACGTGGTCCCGCACTACGGGGTGCTCAACCAGGGCATCGGGGGCAACCGCGTGGTCACCGACCGCTACCCAGGGGACGGAGTCTCCAGGGATACGGGCGGGGTGAGCGCGCTCAACCGACTCGACCGGGACGTACACGCCCAGACGTCGGTGCGTACGCTGATCGCCTTCGAGGGCGTCAACGACCTGCTGTCGGGCTCGACCGCGGATGAGGTGACGGCCGGGCTCCAGGAGATCGCGGACCGCGCGCACGCACGGGGGCTTCGGGTGCTGGCGGGCACACTCCTGCCGTGCGGCGGCCAGGCCGGGTGCACGGCGGCCGTGGAAGCCGAGCGGACCGCCGTCAACGCGTGGCTCCGGGACACCGACGTCTTCGACGGGGTGCTGGACCTCGACGCGGTGGTACGGGACCCGCAGCAGCCGACGCGGCTGGCTCCGGCCTACGACAGCGGGGACCACCTGCACCCGAACGACGCGGGGCTCGCGGCGCTCGCGCACTCGGTGGACCTGACGCTGCTGTGAGGGCCGCTACACGTTCAGGTCGACCACGACCGGCGCATGGTCCGAGGCGCCCTTGCCCTTGCGCTCCTCCCGGTCCACGTACGCGTCCTTGACCGCCGTCGCGAACGGCTCGTTGCCGTACACCAGGTCGATCCGCATACCGCGGTTCTTGGGGAAGCAGAGCTGGCGATAGTCCCAGTACGTGAACGGGTGCTCGTACTTCAGGGGGCGCGGGACCACGTCGGACAGGCCCGCCTCGCGCAGGGAGGCCAGGGCGGCACGCTCGGCGGGGGTGACGTGGGTGCTGCCCTCGAACGCGGCCACGTCGTAGACGTCGTCGTCCGTCGGAGCCACGTTGTAGTCGCCCAGCACGGCGAACGGGCGGCTGCCGCCCGCGTCGCCCGCGACGGCTGCCTTCAGGGCCTCGAACCACTGGAGCTTGTAGGCGTAGTGGGGGTGCTCCACCTCACGGCCGTTCGGCACGTACACCGACCAGACGCGGACCGGGCCGCAGGTCGCGGAGATGGCGCGGGGCTCGACCACGCCGTCGAAGCCGGGGTCGCCGGGCAGGCCCTTGACGACGTCCTCGAGGCCGACGCGGGAGAGCACCGCCACGCCGTTCCACCGGCCGGTGGCGTGGACCGCGGCCTCGTAGCCCAGCTCTCGCAGCTGCTCGAAGGGGAACTGCTCCTCGGCGACCTTGGCCTCCTGCAGGCAGAGCACATCGGTGCCGCTGCTCTCCAGCCAGGCCAGCAGCCTCGGAAGGCGGGCGGTGATCGAGTTGACGTTCCAGGTCGCGATGCGCATGTCTCACAACGTACCGGGTGGGTCCGACAACGCGGCCCGCCCGGTCGTCGTCAGACGTCCGCCGAGGCTCCGGGCGCCAGCCGCAGGTGCTCCGCGCCGCCCAGGGCGCCGATCTGGTTGTCGTAGATCGGGCGGGCGAGGTCGGTGAGGAGGGCGTCGTGGATGTCGTAGGCACGCTGCGGCTTGACCTCACGTACGTAGTCGATGACCTCGGAGATCTTGTTCCACGGGGCCATGACCGGCAGCATCAGCGTCTCCACGGGCTGCTCGGGGACGGTGAGGGCGTCGCCGGGGTGGAAGACCCGGCCGCCGTCGATCAGATAGCCGACGTTGGTGATGCGCGGGATGTCCGGGTGGATCACCGCGTGCAGCTCACCGTGCACCTGGACGTCGAAGCCCGCTGCGGTGAACGTGTCGCCGTGGCCGACGGTGTGGACGCGGCCCGGGAACGCCGCCGCGATCTTCTCCGCGACGGACCTGAGCGTCCAGATCTCGGCGGCCGGGTTGGCCTCCAGGCCGGCCCGCAGCCGCTCCTCGTTGAAGTGGTCGGGGTGCTCGTGTGTGACGAGGATCGCGTCCGCGCCGACCGCGGCGTCCGCCTCACTGAATCCACCGGGGTCGAGGACGAGCGTCTGCCCGTCCTTCTCGAGCCGGACGCAGGCGTGCGACTTCTTCGTGAGCTTCATGGGCCCATCCTGCCCCGGTCCGGCGCTGCGGGCCTCGGCCACCGGCCACCCCCGGCTCATTCCTGGGGCGTGGTTTCCTCCCGGATGACCTGCTGGGCCACCTTGAACGCGCTGTTCGCCGCCGGTACGCCGCAGTAGACGGCCGCCTGGAGCAGCACCTCCTTGATCTCGGCCGGGGTGAGGCCGTTGCGCAGGGCGGCGCGGACGTGGAAGGCGAGCTCGTCCAGGTGACCGCCCGCGACCAGGGCGGTGAGGGTGATGCAGCTGCGGGTACGGCGGTCCAGGCCGGGCCGGCCCCAGATCTCGCCCCAGGCGTAGCGGGTGATGAACTCCTGGAAGTCCCCCGAGAACTCGTCGGCCTGCGCCAGCGCGCGGTCGACGTGCGCGTCGCCGAGCACCTCGCGGCGCACCTTGATCCCGGCGTCGTACGGGTCCGGCCGCCCCGCGACCAGCGGCTCCGCGGCGGCCGGGGCGATCTCGGCGATGGGCGCGGTCTGCGGGGGCACCGCGGTGAGGACCGGCTTGACGGGGGCCGCCGCGATGGCCATCTGGCCGGTGGCGTCGAAGCCGGGCTGCCAGGCGGTGGAGAAGTGGGTGACCAGCAGGTCCGTGACCGCCGCGGGCTGTTCCACGGGAACCAGGTGGGAGGCGCCGGGTACGACGGCGAGACGCGCGTCCGGTATGCCGGCGACCAGGGTACGGGCCTCGGCGGGGCCGGTGACCTGGTCCTCCGAGCCGACCAGGACCAGCGTCGGCACACCCACGCGGCCGAGTTCCGGCCGTACGTCGAACGTGGCGAGTGCCTCGCAGGCGGCGATGTAGCAGCCGGGGTCGGTGGTGCGCACCATCTGCACCGCCCACTCGGTGATCGCCGGCTGGGCGGCGGCGAACCCGGCGGTGAACCAGCGGTCGGGTGCGGTACGGGCGATCGGGTCGAGCCCGTTCGTCCGCACGATCACGCCGCGCTGGCGGAACTCGTCGGCCGTGCCGAAACGCGGCGAGGCGGCGATCACCGCGAGCGAGGCGAGGCGCTCGGGGTGGCGCAGGGCCAGTTCGACGCCGACCGCGGCGCCGAAGGCGCAGCCCGCGTAGCCGAAACGCTGCACGCCCAGACCCTCGAGCGTGGCGAGCAGCCGGTCGGTGAGGTCGGAGACGGAGCCCGCGGGGTAGGCGGGGGCGCCGCCGTGTCCGGGCAGGTCGAACCGGAAGACCCGCCACTGCTTGGTCAGCTCCGGGACCTGGCGGTCCCACATGTGCCATGTGGTACCCAGTGAGGGACCCAAGATCAGGACCGGAGCGTCTTCTGGCCCGTCAAAGCGGTATTGCAGGGTGTTCGGTGGTGTCTCACTCACCCGCCTGAGCCTCTCATCTGTCACGACAGCCCCTATAAGCGGGGTCCTGACTGTAGCTGTTTGACCAGGTGGAAGACCTCCCGAGCAGCGTAGCGCTTGAGGCAACGGACGATTTCGCGCCGGGTCTTGCCCTCTTTGATCCGGCGCTCGTAGTAGTCCTGAGTGCGCGGGTCGACCCGTAGACGGGTGAACACGATGCGATGGAGCGCGGCATTGGCCTGCCGGTCGCCGCCGCGGTTGAGGCGACGGTACTGCCGGCGTCCCGAGGAGCGCTCGACAGGGCTGACACCGCACAACGCAGCGAAGGACGCCTCACTGTCGAGCCGTTCCGGGTTGTCCCCCACCGTGATCAGCAACGTGACCGCCGTATCCGGACCGATCCCCACCACGTCGAGCAGCTGCGGGGCATGGCATTCCACGAGCCGGGCAAGACGAGCCTCGACGTCCCGGATCTCCTCGGAGAGCTGGCCTATCCGGTGAGCCAGCACGCCCAGCGTGATCCGGGTGGCCTGCACCACCGGCTCCGCGCCGACCTCTTCGCGACCACGCGCATCGGTGAACTGTGCGCAGATACGGAAGAGTTCGGCATTGCCCAGTCCGGCCAGTTCCTCCCGCAAGACGGGGTCCGCAGTGACGAGTACGGCCTTGAGCTGGTTGACGGCCTGGGTGCGGGCTTTGACGGCCGACGCCTTCGTGAGTTTGTACATTCTCGCGATCTGCACTGGCCCGTCGCCCGTTTTGGCCCGGGCACGGGCCCGCCCGCTCAACACGGATCGCGCCGCATTCTGGGCATCGAGCGGATCCGATTTACCGCGCCGCCGACGATCCGCCCGATCCATCCAATTCACGTCAAACACGTCCACGCCCTGGGCCAGCAGATAGCGGGACAGGGACGCCCCATAGGAGCCGGTCCCCTCCACGCCGGCCCGCCTGACAGCTCCCAACTTCCTGGCCCACTTCAGCAGATCGCGGTATCCCGCCACGGTGGCCGGGAACTCGCCGGTGGCCAGCACTGTCCCCGTCACGGAGAGCACCGCAGCCACATGGGCATCCCGGTGCGTGTCCACGCCCAGCACCACCTCCCCCGCAGGGCGGCGACGGCGGGCCCGCTCAGCAGGCGGCGTACTGGACATGGTCGATCTGGACATGCCCGGTCCCCTTTCCGGTCCGATGGCGCGTCGCGTTGCCGGTACCGGGCCGCGTCGGGCGGTCAGAATCGTGAGGACGCAACAACGATCGGCAGGCCCCTATCGGGACACGCTCCGTCGGCCCGGTACCGACAACGCACCATCCCTGGCCAACGGCCGACACTGTGTGATCGGGACACTTTGGTCAGGCATGTCATGAGTCAGACCCCGGACCCGGGATAGCACCCACCCATCCTCCCGCCCGTCACAGCACCCCCATCTAGAAACACTGAGCATGCTCAGTCCCAGCCCTTGGCACATCCTGGATCTGGCTCCTGCCGATCGTTATACGGCACAGAAGCCGGCATCTTTGTTCAGGTCGCTTCGCGACCGGGGCGGCTTCTCCACGGCTGTCTGCACCACGGGGCAGCGCACCAACGTGCCGGCGATCGGGTCCGATCCGCAGTGGGTAGCCGAGCAGCGGCGCCGCCCGCTGTGGGCACTCGAAGCGTCCGCAGACCCGGTAGCCGATCCCGATGGGGGTGGCGGCCGCGGTGCGGCCGAGGTCGAGGCCGTCGGAGTAGAAGAGCCGGTGGGCGTGGCGGACCTCGCAGCAAGCAAAGGCCGACGGCGAAGGTCTTGCCGGGCTCGCCCCAGCTGGCGCGGTGGCAGGTGACGGCCCAGGCGGTCCACAAGTAGAGCTGTCCGTCCAGCATTTCGGCGATCTGCACGTGGATGCGTCCGGGGGCGGCGAACGCCTCATAGACGTTCCACAGCGGGCAGGTGCCGACATCCCCGGATCGTGAATAGGAGTTGCGGGCGGCGGGTGCGGCGTGGGCGGCGGCCCGGCTGACCAAGGTGCTTGGAGACCCGTTGCCGTGTTGCAGGCCGTTAGCCTGTCGGTATGTCGGAGCGTGTCATGCCCGGTCGCACGGACGGCCTGATCACCCTGGGTGCCGCGAATGCACTGTGGGTCGATTTGACGGCCGGCAGTGCTGTGCCGACGGCTTCTGGGGCATTCACCTGCTCTCCTGCCCATGCCGGGGTGGGGTACGTCCTGCTCGGTGGCCGTGTAGTGGCGACGGTGAGGGCGAGCAGCGGTCAGTGGATTGTTCGCGAGGTTGAGGTGCGCCGGGCGGCCGCGGAACTGAACGCGGTGGGGATGGATCGGCAGGACCTGGTCCGCATCGGTCCGTTTCGTGGGGCGCCGAGGCAGGAGGGCCATGAGGAAACGCCGCTGCGTTGGCGCCAGCGCATCGCGGGGGAACTGCAGGAGCTGGGCGGCCCCGAGCGGGCAGCACGACGTGAAGTGGGCCGGCCGTACCATCTGGCGGGGATCGACTGGCGGCAGATGCTCGTGGAGCAGACCCGCGACGGGACGCAGCGGACGTGGTGGCTGCCGCGCGCTGTGGTCAGGCTGCTGGATGCGGCCGAGCACGCCGAAACGCAGTGGGTGCACGCCGCGCGGACCCGCCGGGCAAGCGCTGCCGTCACCGAACCGCCCTCCCTCCCCAGGCAGGCCCGAGACGCCGACGCTCGGCAGACGGTGAGCCCCGAGGGCCCCACCGCCTCACTGTGCCCGTACAACGGGGAGTTGGAGCGCCAGCTGTACTCGGTGCTCAGCCGGAAGCCCGGTACCTCCCGCAGAGTGGCCGGGTGGATGTGCGCCGTCTGCGGCACTGCGCCCGCCACCGTGCTCGACCACTGCCACGAACACGGCTACGTCCGCGCCCCTGTCTGCCAGTCCTGCAACACACAAGAGCGCCCCGACCACCTGTACAGCAACGACATCCGCGTGGCCAACCACTACACACGCCTCTTCGACACCGACACCGACGCCTGGCTCCACCACTGGCATCGCTGCCCCGGCTGCCGCGCACGCACCACCCTCCCGTTGCCGCACCTCGCCGCGTGGACCGCCCACATAGCCTGCCGGTCGCTGCGCCCGACCCACCGCGCTTCCCGCGGGCGCAAGCCCTGCGGTGTGCTGCGCGTGTCCTGGACGGGCAGTCAGAATGCGCCCCGTTCCTGCCTGCTCACGGTCTCCGTCGACTTCTGTCCCTCCGGCGAACACCATGTGCTGGCACAAGTCCCCTACCGCGAAGCCGCCGAGCGGTTTCGCGTCTGGCTGGCCGAGACGGCCCCTGCCGTGGCCGCCGCGGCCGGCCCCGACCGCCTGGACGGCCTCCCCGCCCAGTCCCGGCCCGTTATCGCGGACACCAGCGGCGAGGGCCTCGCACTGTTCTGAGCGGGCATCGGGAGACCCGCCACCCCCACGCCACCTCACAGTTGCCGGCCCCCGACACGGTCACCCCACACCCCATCGAAATGCGCCGCAGAGCTACCCCCAAGACCCTGCTGCGCCATCGCAGGACGTGGCCGGCGACACGACGGGATGCGTCCCTTGACGGCCAGGCACCCGGTCGCGCTGGCCGGATTCCGGCACCCGCTCTGATCGGCTAAAAGCGCGGCCCGGCGGGCGAGAACCCGCCCGCAAGCCACATCCACCTCCCAGCCTTCGGCCCGCGGCCGCAGGCCACTTCGTTCGGATGCAGCACAGCGTCGGCTGGCCGATCAGGGCGTCCACCCGGTGCACGACGGATGCTCCCCGAACCCGGTCGAGCGGCCTCCCCAGTCCACGCAGAGGCCCCCACCGAACGCTGCCGTGCGCATGAGGTGATCTCACCGGGGTGCCGCTGTCGAGACTGACGGTGCCGCTGCCGTCATCTCGGGTCACTCCGGGGGAAGGCGTCGCCGGTCGGCCAGCGTTCCGGCAGACCAAGAGCGGTGTGGACGGAGCGAATCGCGGGCTGGCGCTCGACCTGGTTCCCAGCCAGTTGCGCGGTTGCCCAGGTAGAGAAGATGGGGGCAGGAAGCGAGGCGGGATCCGGGCTTTGCCAGAGAACGGGAGTGTTTTTCGTCCAGGTCCAGGGTGCTGGGTTGTTCACGACGAGCACGCCGCTGACACGGCTGTGGGCATGGTCGTAGGTGGCAGTCCAGTAGCCATCAGGCTTTCGGCTGAAGGTCGATCCGCTGTCGTAGGCGTACTCAACCGTACTCCCGTACAGCGCTCTCTCGAGGTCCTCATCTTCGGGGAAGTCGGCTGCATGGCCTACCGCCACGATGAATGGCAGCTCCAGGTCACCATACCTCCCACCCTTGTGTGTGACGGCGTCGAGCACTCGCTCCGATCCGTCCTCGACCACCCATGCCGAGGGGTAGACGCCGATTGTCCTGCTGGATGGATTGCCACGTTTGCCTGGGCTGCGGGGGATCGCTTGAAACTGAGGCACCAGCCAGCCTCTTGCCAAGTGTGACTGGGAAGCGGCACCTTGCGCTCATGGTCGGCGATGACCTGGTCGGGGTCCAAGCTTGCAAGCCATCGCGTGAGCCCGGACTTCAGCCGTCTCTGCGGCGGCGTTGCCGTACCGGCGCTATGGAGTTCGCACGATACGAAGAAGTTCGGACTCGGCAAGCGATCGATGGCATCGCTCAACTGCGGTGGGAGCGAGTAAGGCCCAGCGTCGCGCTTTTGAGCCTTCCAGATCGCTTCGACGACGAACTGCTCGTTACCGCGCGTAACCAGGAAGTCGGGCTTATAGCCACCTGTTCCCGTTTGCCGCTCAACCTCCACGCTGCAACCGGAACCGAGCAACATCTGGTGCAGGTACAATTCCCACAGCGCAGAGTAGACGTTCGTGTCGGAGTTTCGGTCCCGCAGCCGGCTGAGCAGGCCGGGTTGAGCCTGGTCAGGGAAGCGCGACCACCATTCGTTGATCACATCCCGAACCTGGTCCCAGAACGGACCGGCGACCCTCTCGAAGAACTCGGCCTGTGGCTCGGCCGCCCGCTTCGGCGCCGCATCCGTCCGATTCCGGCTCGCGTATACACCCATGACAGACGATCGTAGGTCGCTCCGCGGGCCGTTCTCATTCCACGGATCACCCCGTCCCGCTCTCCGGGTACCGTCAGGGTATGAGTCATCCGCACCCCGAGCTGAAAGCCGCCCCGCCCCTTCCCGAAGGAGGGCTGCGGGTCGTCGCCCTGGGCGGCCTGGGTGAGATCGGCCGCAACATGACCGTCTTCGAGCACGCGGGCAAGCTGCTCATCGTCGACTGCGGCGTGCTGTTCCCCGAGGAGACCCAGCCCGGCGTGGACGTGATCCTGCCGGACTTCACCTCGATCCGGGACCGGCTGGACGACATCGTGGCCGTGGTACTCACCCACGGCCACGAGGACCACATCGGCGGCGTGCCGTACCTGCTGCGCGAGCGGTCCGACATTCCAGTCGTCGGCTCCAAGCTGACGCTGGCATTCCTGGAGGCCAAGCTCAAGGAACACGGCATCCGGCCGCGCACGGTGCGGGTGCGGGAGGGCGACCGGCGTGGCTTCGGGCCCTTCGACTGCGAGTTCGTGGCGGTCAACCACTCCATCCCCGACAGCCTCGCGGTCGCGATCCGCACCCGGGCCGGGATGGTGCTGCACACCGGCGACTTCAAGATGGACCAGTTCCCTCTCGACGACCGCATCACCGATCTGCGCGCCTTCGCCCGCCTCGGCGAGGAGGGCGTGGACCTGTTCCTCACGGACTCCACCAACGCCGAAGTACCCGGCTTCACCACCTCCGAACGAGAGCTGAACCCGGCGATCGAGCAGGTGATGCGCACCGCGCCGCGCCGGGTCATCGTCTCCAGCTTCGCCAGCCATGTGCACCGCATCCAGCAGGTCCTGGACGCCGCCCACCAGCACGGCCGCAAGGTCGCCTTCGTCGGCCGGTCGATGGTCCGTAACATGGGCATCGCCCGTGACCTGGGCTATCTGAAGGTCCCGTCCGGTCTGGTCGTGAGCACCAAGGAGCTGGAAAAGCTCCCGGACCACAAGGTCACTCTGGTGTGCACCGGCTCCCAGGGCGAGCCGATGGCCGCGCTGTCACGGATGGCCAACCGCGACCACATGATCCGCATCGGCAAGGGCGACACGGTCCTGCTCGCCAGCTCCTTGATCCCCGGCAACGAGAACGCCATCTACCGGGTGATCAACGGTCTCACCCGGTGGGGCGCCCACGTGGTGCACAAGGGCAACGCCAAGGTGCACGTCTCGGGGCACGCCAGCGCCGGTGAACTCGTCTACTGCTACAACATCGTCAAGCCCCGCAACGTCATGCCCGTGCACGGCGAATGGCGCCACCTGCGGGCCAACGGCGACCTCGCCATCCGTACCGGCGTCGACCCCGAACGCGTCGTCATCGCCGAGGACGGCGTCGTCGTCGACCTGGTCGACGGGCGCGCATCCATCACCGGCAAGGTCCCCGCCGGCAACGTCTACGTGGACGGCATGGAAGTCGGCGGCGCCACCGAAGCGTCCCTCAAGGACCGCCTCACCCTCGCCGCCGAAGGCGTGGTCACGGTGGTGGCGATCGTCGACGCGGACACCGGCGCCCTCGCCGAGGCCCCCGACTTCCTGGCCCGCGGCTTCGTCCACGACGACACCACCTTCGAGCCGGTCATCCCCGTCATCGAGAAGACCCTGGCCACCGCGGCCGAGGAAGGCGTCGGGGACGCGCGCCAACTCGAACAACTCCTCGCCCGCGCCGTGGCGAACTGGGCGTTCCGCACCCACCGCCGCCGGCCCCTCATCATCCCCGTCATCATCGACGCCTGAGCCACAGCCCGGCAGCACGGTCGCCGATTCCGGTCGCGGCCCCGCGAGCATCGAGGTCGGGCACGCCCGGACCGGACGGTGGCGAAGCCGCCGGGCTCGACGAGGCGGATCGCCTCGCCGTGGGCGGCCAGCAGGTCCGCGAGGGAGTCGGTGTTGCGGGCGACGGCCCTGTCGCCGCGCTCCAGGGCCGCCTGCGCGAACTCGCGGCCGAAGCCGCGGGAGGACCGGGTGACATGGCGGCGGTGCACCCCGCCCAGATGTTGCACCAGATCGGACAGCGTTCACTCGGGGCAGGTCGGCACTGCACGTCGTGGCTGGGCACGAAGGCGACCGCTGCCGGGAACGCGACCGACTGTGTGTCGATCAGCCGCAGCAGGACGGGGAACGCCACGCGGATGCCTACCGTCACCCCGGACAACCGCAGTCGATTTTCACAGCGGTACAGGGGCACGCAAGGCGCGCAACACCGGCCGTGCACCCTCGGACAAGGCAGTGCCCTCATCCCGGAATTCCAGTTCGGCGGCGCCACCAACCCGAACCAACCGCATCTGGGCCATTCCCCCAGGCAAGTCCGCCGGCTACGCTCCGCCCGCAACGTGCGCACGGGCATGCGCACGTCGCGGGCCACTGCACGGGACGCGCGAGTGGATAGCGCGAGTGCCGGTGAAGCGGTTAGATCGCGGGACTCATCGACTCAGCCGCCGCTCTTGCGCCTGAACGACCGCTGGCTCGCAGCCGGGCCGTGCGCCGAACGCACCTTCGACGCATCGGACTTGGCGGCAATATCAGCGGCGTCCGCCTGCGCACCGCGCTTGCGCGCCAGGGCTTCACGGAACTTCCGCTTGAGGTCGTAGTTGCCGTCGCTGTCCGGCGCCAAAGGGGACGTCTCCGGGGCAGCCGGCTCCGAACCTTCCGTAGATACGGGCTCTGCGGTCATGGTGACCTCCTGGGTTCGGGGATGGGCAAGCACAGCTTGTCATGCCGAGCGCAGTGCGAGGCCCCGACAACGTCATCCTGCTCCGTTTCGGCGGGCATCCCTCTCGCGGCCAAAGGCGTTGACTTCGTAGGTGAGGCGCACAGGACGGCTTCGGGCCGGACCGAGGGTTGTCGATCCCGTGGCCAGGCTGCCAGGGCAACGGCTCTCAGCCGTTGCGACGCACGAGGGCGGCCCTGCGGGCCTCGGCGAGCTTGCGGGCCTCGCCGGCCTTTCGGGACTTGCCGCCGGCGCCGCGGGAGGTGCCCTTGCTGGTGCCGAGGCCGCGGAAGGGAGCGTTGGTGTTCTTGGGTCGGGGGACGGCGGGCCCGCCGTCGAGCGGGATCCCGGAGGGAGTCTTGGCGCCGGTGATCCGGCTCAGTTCCGCCTCGCCCGAGCACACCTTGGTGACGGTCGGCTCGATGCCGGCCCCGGCCATCATGCGGCTCGTCTCGCGGCGCTGGCCCGCCAGCACGAGCGTGACCACGCTGCCGGACCCACCAGCGCGGGCGGTGCGGCCCGCCCGGTGCACATAGTCCTTGGCATCGGTGGGCGGGTCGACATTGACCACGAGATCGAGGTCGTCGACGTGCAGGCCACGGGCCGCGACATTGGTCGCCACCAGAACGGTGATCTGGCCGTTCTTGAACTGCGCCAGGGTCCGTGTGCGCTGTGGCTGGGACTTGCCGCTGTGTAGGGCCCCGGCGTGCACCCCGCTGGCCCGCAGATGCCGGGTGAGCTGGTCGACGGCGTGCTTGGTGTCGAGGAACAGCAGTACGCGGCCGTCGCGGGCGGCGATTTCCGTGGTGACGGCGTAGCGGTCAGGGCCGTGGACGACCAGAACGTGGTGCTCCATCGTCGTGACCGTGCCCGCGGCCGGGTCGACCGAGTGGACGACGGGGTCGTGGAGGTAGCGGCGGACCAGTTGATCGACGTCGCGATCGAGAGTGGCCGAGAAGAGCATCCGCTGACCGTCGGGGTGCACCTGGTCGAGCACGTCGGCAACCTGCGGCAGGAATCCCAAGTCGCACATCTGGTCGGCCTCGTCCAGCACGGTGATTCTCACCCGTCCCAGGCGGCAGGCGTTGCGCTCGATCAGGTCGTGCAGGCGTCCGGGGGTGGCGACGACCACCTCGGCTCCCTGGCGCAGCGCGGTGACCTGCCGGCCGATCGACGTTCCGCCGACGACCGTGGCGATCCGCAGCCGCAGTGCCTCGGCGTACGGCGCCAGCGCCTGGGTGACCTGTTGGGCCAGCTCCCGGGTGGGCACAAGGATCAGAGCGAGGGGCTGCTTCGGTTCGGCGCGCCGCCCGGCTGTACGTGTCAGCAGCGGCAGGCCGAAGGCGAGCGTCTTGCCTGATCCGGTGCGCCCGCGTCCCAGGATGTCGCGCCCCTCCAGGGCATCGGGCAGTGTGGCGGCCTGGATCGGAAAGGGTTCGCGCACCCCGAGTTCGCTCAGTGTCCGCAGCACCTCCGTCGGCAGTTCCAGACCGGCGAAGGTGACGGCCGGGAGCAGCGCCGGGGTCGTTGCCCCGGGCTGGGCGGGACTGCCGTGAGCGATGCCGGAGTAATTGGGATGCTTCATAAACAGCCTTCCGCAAGGGAACGTACCGAGGAAGGCCCGGCAGGTTTGAACAGCCCACGCACAAGCCGAACGGAACAGGCAGAATCGCCCACCGCGACGACCACGCAAACGCGTGAGACTAACACATGGCATAACCTCGCGCCGTTGATACCGATCGCCCCTGTGTACGGGTGCTGGCAGCGGGTCGGCATGGAACAACCGTTCCCCTTGAAGAACGGCCCCACCCCACGGGCGAGCTGTCGAGCCACGCATCGAGCCTTACGAGCGGGGCGCCGGGCGGGTCAGCAGGCCCCTGCTGCGGGTGCAGGTCAGCAAGCCGGACGCGGGAGACGCGGCGGCGGCACAGCAGAAGGCTGCTGTCATCAAGTCCGCGCTCGGGAACGTGCCGGGTCTTCCGATCACGGCGCTGAAGGGTCCCGTGCTGGCGGATGCGGTCGAGCAGGTCCTGACCGCGCCCGCACGCGAGCCCGGCATGCCGGTGCTTGCTGGCCTGCGTATCGAGGCGAGTCATGAGGCGGTCACGCTGACCGCGACTGACCGATACCGGCTCTCCACCCGAACCCTGGTGCCGACTGAACCACCGAGGCAGGCGTGGGCCGGCACGGTCAACGGCGATGAGATGCGGGCCGCGGTCGCCGAGATCCGCCGCTGCGGGCTGGTGCGACTGCCGCACGGGATCGGGCTCCGCGTGGCCGACCGGGAGGACCGGCATTGCCGTTTGCTGCTCGAGGAGTTCCCCGACTATCGGCTGATGCTCGCGTCACTGAGCGAGTCACCACCCGTGTGACGGTCTAGGAACTGCTCCTGCGAGCCCTGGAAGAACACCCCGGCGAGCGCATCGCGCTGCACGTTGCCGCCCAGGGAGTGGACGTCGTGTCCGCAGATGACGAGCACCCCGACATCCCGCTCCCGGCTACCGCGACGGGGCAGGCCCTCCAGATCTGCTTCGAGCTGACCACGCTCTATCCCGCCGTGAGCACCGCGATCAGCCCCGACGTGATGCCCGACCTGAGGGGAAACGACCAGCCCGTCACGATCCGCTCCGCCGACCGCGGCGATCTCACCACCCTGGCCATGCCCATCAAGCCCCGCCGCTCCGCCTGAGAAAGACGACGAGGAACATCCACGACCACCGCACCCGCCAGCCCCGACCATGGAAGCCATAAGGCAAGCCGTCACCGAAGGCCGAGCCGGTGACATCGCTTCTGCCCGCCAGAAGCTTCTGACCCTGTGGTCCGCGGTCGGTGTCACGGGCGACCCGCTTCACCGCTGCTCTCTCGCTCACTACCTGGCAGATCTCACGAAGATCCCGCCCGGGCCCTGGCCTGGGACGTCCGGGCCTTGGGGGGCAGACCGCTGGCGCAGGTGATCACGGCGCCAGGGCAGAGGAGACGGCACGCACGGAGCGCGCGGCGCCCAGCGGCTCCTGCAAGCCGGCCACCCTCCATGCAGGCGAAGCCGGTGCCCTGCGAACCGGCACACCGCGTCATTCCGAAGGAATGCGAAACTCGAATTCGGGACGGTCCCACGGCACGGCGGGCGGGTTCGCGAGCGCGGTCCCGGTCCGCACTGCACCGACGCGGTGGTAGAAGTCCTCGGCGGGAAGGTGCGACACGACCTTGAGACGGTCGATCCCGGCAGCACGGGCCTCGGACTGCATGTGCGCCACAAGCAGCCGTCCAATACCCCGTCCTTGCACTTCGTCGGCGACGAACAGCAGGTCGAGCTCCGGTGGAGCAAGAACGAGCGAGTAGAACCCGAGGACCCGGCCTCCATGCTCGTCGGCGCCGACGGCCACAAAGGCGCGGTGGGCCTCGATGTAATCAGGACCGACCCGGTAGCCCGCGACTGCGGCTGCGTACTTACCCTCATAGGCGCCTGAGCCACGCACGAGCCGCGTGAGCCGTTTGGCATCCCGCGCGACCGCCCTCCGTATCGTGACCGGCTGGCTGACCGGGGAAGTGCGTGAACTCATCGGGAGAGTATTTCGCACCGGGAAGTGCCGTCGTGCGGCGGGTCGGCTGCTCGCGCAGGCGTTCCTGCACCGCTCCCCGGAACCCCTCGCCCAGGCCCCGATCGGCCACGTCACTGCCGCCGAATCGCCCCGGCACACGCCCACGTACACGCGGATCATCGTGGCCGAACACGCCCGGCGCCGCCTGCGCGAGGCCGCCGCGCACCCGATGCACCCGGTACGGGACGCCTCCCGCACCCCGTGCCTACCACACTGGCCGAGGCCGAGGCCGACGCTCTCGCCTCCGTCGTGGACGCCATCGCCGCGTCCTTCCCGACTCGCTCCGGATCCCTGCCCCGCATCCCCGCACAAGCCCCTGCACGGCGACGAAGAGGCCGCCCAGGAGGAACGGCTGCTGCTCGCCACGGGCCGCCGCGCCCGACCGACATCGAGCAGATGCGCTCCCGGCCGCGGAGGCCAGGACCGGCGTCCGCGTAGGCCGACAGGTCACCGGCGGCCACGACGAACTCCGCAAAAGCCCCGTCGGGATGTTCCCAACGCTGTTGGTAAATCCGTCCCGCTGGATCTCATCCGGCGGGACGGATTGCTGCGAAGGGTGAGACTCGGGTGCGGGCGAGAGGTCTGCCAGTGGGGTAGGCGTCGAGGCGGGCGAAATTAGGCGACTCAGCTGGCGCCACTGACGGAGAGGGATCACTAGTGTCTCGTGATCCTGATTGTGTTACTTCGAGTTGTTATTGACGAGTTTCTTCACGCTGGTCTGGACGAGTCGGACCTTGGCGAGGATCTCGTCGGCGGTGGCGGTCCAGGTGAAGGGCTTCGCGTTCTCGTTCCAGGAGTTGATGTAGTCGCGGATCTGTTTGACCAGGACGTTGACGCTGGAGAACGTGCCACGGCGGATGGACTGCCGGGTGATGATCCCGAACCAGATCTCGTCGGGTAGGACCGCTGCATTGCTGCAGCGGTCCCCCCTCAGAACCGGCCGTGCCCGCTTTCCAGGCAACCGGCTCAAGCAAGCCCCTTGGGCTCGCGGGCGAACAGAAGTGCTGGTCACCGGCCGGGGCCAGTGGCCAGCCGACGCCGGCAGTGGGTGTGTATCAGGCGTGAGGCGGCGGGTTTGTCCGGCTTGCCGTTGCCCGCTTCGGCGGTGACCGCGTGTTTGCGGATCGCGATGCGGGTGACCTTGAGCCACTGCTCCCACTGGTCGGGAGTTTGCGGCTCGTGGTCGGCGTGCAGCAGCAGCCCTCCGCAGAGCGGACATCGGCCGTCTTGCATCTGCAACAGATGCAAGGTGCCCTTGCCCAGCGGGAGTTTGCCGCGGCGGCACCGCTTGGCCCAGAAGTCGGCCAGGGCGGGATCGTCGGTTGACGCCCTCCCTGGCACCATCCGGTGCCGGACGATCGGCGTCCAGGCGAACTTGTAGAGGTAGAAACCGCTGGTGCGGTCCCCGAATACCCATGTGTCCTGCCTGAACGGGTTGAACATGGCGAAGTACCGGGCAGTCACCCAGCGCATCGGCTTGTTCGGGTGGGAGAACTTGGCCCACTTGTAGACCAGTCTCCACACGTAGGCGTCCAGCGAGTTGAACGCCCGCTTGGACACCCCGATCCGGTAGTAGGCAGCCCAGCCCTTGATGATCGGGTTGAGCTTGGCGATCACCGCGTCGGCGTTGGCCCCTCGCAGGGCCAGCACCTCGGCGGCAAGCCGTTCCCGGATCCGCCGCAAGGCCGCGTTGCTCGGTTTGGTCAGCAGCTTGCTGCGGTAGCGTCGGATGTTGAACCCCAGGAAGTCGCAGCCCTCATCGAGGTGGACAATGCGCGTCTTGTCCTCGTTGAAGGCCAGGCCCCGGGGCGCGAGCCACACAGTCAGCCGCGCCTTGACCTGCTCGGCCTGTTCCCGAGAATGACACAGGGCGAGAAGGTCGTCGGCGTAGACGACCAGAACCGGAGAATCGCGCGCCAGAATCGTGGCATCACTGCCGAGATTCTGGTAGCGGACTCCAGCAGCCTTTCCCATGCCGTGCAAGGCGATGTTCAACAACGCGGGACTGATCACCCCGCCCTGGGGAGTTCCCTCCACCGTGGGGGTGAACCAACCTTTCTCGACCACACCCGCCTTCAGCCATCCGGCGATCATTCCCCTCCCGGGAAAGGAGCCCAATGACGCGAGCAGGTGATCGTGGTCGATTCGGTCGAATGCCGCTTTCAAGTCCGCGTCGAGCACCCACAAGCGTTTGGCGTTCTTGCCGCTCGCCGTCGTGTGGATGGCAACGATCGCGTCATGACAGCCACGGCCTGGACGGAAACCGTAGACCTTCGGTTCCAGCCGTGCCTCCCACTCGGGCTCCAGTGCATTCAGCGTCAGAGCTTGAAGGCATCTGTCGGCGATCACAGGAATTCCAAGTGGGCGCTGCTTCCCATTCGCCTTGGCTATATACACCCGCTTGACGGGCTTGGGCTTCCACGGGGCCGCGCCATGCTGGACCCAGTCGGCCAACTCGGCCTTTCCCTGGGGCAGCAGGACGACTTTCCCGTCGATGCCCGCCGTCTTGCGGCCAGCGTTGACTTCCGTGACCCGCCGCACACTCGCGAGTGTGTTGGCGCGGGAGCGGAGCATCAACTTCTGCAGATTCCTGACCTTGGCCAGGTCTCCTGCCTGCGATGCCGTGAAGATGCGTTGCCGCAGACGCCGTACGTCGTCCTCGACGGTCCGCCAGTCGATCGACGGCCAGTCGGTGATCTCGTCCTCCGGTCCGTTCGCCATGCCGGCTGCGGTCGCAGCGGCTTGCGCCGCCCCAGCCACGTGTGTCGTCACGGCGTCCAACTTGCCCTTCGGTTCAGGTGTCTTTGGTCATCGTTTCTTCACGGGCTCACCAGACCCACGTCAGCGCCCTTTCAGGCCGGGACATCGGCCCCTATCCGGCCAGTTATGCGGGGACCACCGACGGAGGTGTCAGCGCATGGTTCCCGGTTTCCTGTTGCCTTTCGGCGACCGGCATTCGCTTGCTGGGTCTTCCTGCGCCCGCTGGAGAGTTGGGCCTTCCTTGCGGTTGGCTTACCAGGTCAGAATTGCATTGCCTGGACTCCATCGGGGTTGTCACGTTCCGCATGAGAGAGATGCTGCCGGTGAGGGGGCCCTCTGCACCCCGGGGACGGCGGTGCACTCCCGACTGGCCAGATTTCCCCAGTCGGCGCCTGCCGATTTCCAGCGGCCAGTCCCTATCTCTCGCTGAAACGACCCATCGGCGAGAGTGCTCATGACGAGGCATCATCAAGGGTTCATTCGCATTCACCCGTCCGGCATTTCCCAGCCTGTAACCCCCGGATGGAACGAGGATCCTTGGGCATTTCCCCAGGCTTCGCACCCCGCGATTACTCACGACGCACGCTGAGGCGGGAACGAGCCCTGTGCACTGGCTCGGGAGCTACACCTTCGACATCAGTCGATCCTCCTTCGGTGAGTCCGCTCTTCTCAAGCGGCTTTCGTGTCGCACGATCTGGTTCAGCCACGAGGACCCGACAGGGGTGAAATGGAAGTGGACGTGCGGGTTCTTCGCCAGCCACGCCTTCACGCCCGGGGTGGTGTGCGTGGACAGGTTGTCCAGGACGACATGGATCTCCTTTCCCGCATGCGGCTTGACGGCCTTCTTCAAAAACGCCAGGAAGTTCGCGCCGTTCCGGCTCGGCTTGCACTCGCCCAGCACCTCACCGGTCGCGACGTTCAGCGCGGCGAACAGGTTCGTGGTGCCGTGCCGGACGTAGTCATGGGTGCGCTGCTCGGTGGCCGCGAAGGCCACCGGCAGCACCGGCTGGGTCCGGTCCAGCGCCTGCACCTGCGTCTTCTCGTCGACCGACAGCACCACGGCGCCACCGGGCGGGGCCAGGTACAGGCCGACGATATCGGCGACCTTCTCCGCGAACGCCGGGTCCTTCGAGATCTTGAAGGTGCCCGAACGGTGCGGTTTCAGATTCTCCTCACGCCAGATGCGGGCAACGTAATGCCAGGACACCGAGATGCCCTCGCGCCGCTTCAAGTGGTCGGCCAGCGTTCGCGTCGACCAGTGCGAGAGCCCGGAATCCGCCGGCGGGGACATCCTCGTCAAGGCGATCACCCGCGCCCGCACCCGAGGCGGCACCTGAGTCCGCGGCCCGCCCCGGCGTTTGTCCTCCAGCCCGGCAACACCACGCTCGGCATAGCGGGACTTGCACCGGTCCACCGTCAGCGGAGCCACACCGGCGAGCTCGGCGATGCCCTTTCGGCGCCGCCCCTCGGCCGACCACAACACGACCCGCGCGCGAAGCGCCACGACAGCCGGCACATGCCGCGAACCCGCCAACTCCCGCAGCTCAGCAATCTGTTCAGAGGAGAGATCCATACCAGACTCAACGATCACAGAGGCCTCAGGTTCCACAAACAGAATCACAAGACACTAGGGTCCTGCCCGTCTGTGCGGTCTCGCACAGGCGTTTGAGCTGACCTATCAGGAAGGACACGGCACTTCGTGTATCCATCCACACAACCGACCACGCCAAGACGCAGACGACGCAACCGGCTCGCGGCGGCCGCCGCGCTGCTGCTGATCGCCGAGGCGGGTATCGCCGTCACCGGCCAGGCCGCCGCGGCTCCCGCCCCGGAGCGCAGCAGCGGGCCGGCCAACGTCTCCCAGCCTTCCAAGGCGGAGATCCTCAAGGCCGACATGCAGTGGGCCGCTCGGCACGCCAAGGGCTCGAAGGCGTGGGCGATTCGGGAGGCGAAGAAGACCGGCAAGAAGGTCGTCGCCTACGACGAGACGACGGCCACCTCGTACACCGTGGCCAACCCCGACGGCACCCTCACCACCGACCTGACCTCCGGCCCTGAGCGGGTCTGGCGGGCCGGCAAGTGGCGCAAGGTCGACGCCACCCTGACCAGGGCCGGCGACGGAACCGTGAAGGCGAAGGAGCACCCCCACGGGCTGCGCCTGGCGGGCAAGGGCGGCACCGCCCCGCGCTCGCTGGCCGCCGCGCAGGACGCCGCCCCGCGCGATCTCGTCACCCTCGGCACCGGCGACCAGTCGGTGACGCTGCAGTGGAAGGGCGGTCTTCCCGCGCCGGAGCTGGACGGCACAACGGCCCGCTACCGGGAGGCCGTGCCCGGCGCCGACGTCATCGTGGAGGCCACGCGGACCGGCTTCGAGCAGTTCGTGGAGATCGACAAGAAGCCCTCCGGCGCCTACTCCTACACGCTGCCGGTCAAAGCCAAGGGGCTGAAGGCCAAGGCGAACGAGGACGGGTCGGTGACGTTCACCGACGCCGAGACCGGTGAACGGCGCGCGACGATGCCCGCCCCGGTCATGTGGGACGCCTCGGTGGACAAGCAGTCCGGCGAGCACACCCGCCGGGCCCGCGTCGCCATGAAGGTCGTGAACAAGGGCACCGGCCGCATCGACCTGGTCGTCACGCCCAGCGCGGACTTCCTCGCCGACCCCAAGACCCAGTACCCGGTCACGGTCGACCCCTCGACCTCCGCCCTGGCCTCCACCTTCGACACCTACGTGCAGCGCGGCGAGACGGTCGACTGGTCCGCCGACACCGAACTCGACTTCGGCAACCCGGGCACCACCAACCCGGACGGCACCACCCGCGTGGCTCGGTCCTTCATCCACTGGAACACCACGCCCATCCAGGACGCGTTGATCATCGACACGAACCTGGCGCTGTGGAACTTCCACTCCGGCAACACCGACTGCACCAACCAGGAGTGGACGATCTGGGACACCACCCAGGCCTCCACCTCCTCGCGGTGGACGAACCAGCCCACCTGGAACCAGGAGTACCACTCCTCCACCCAGACTCGCGGTAACCCCAGCTGCACCGGCACGCAGCCCGACGGATGGATCAACGCCGACGTCGACACCCTCGTACAGACCTGGGCCTCGGCCAAGGTAACCCGCGGCTTCATGGGCCTGCGCGCGGCCACCGACGACACCCGCGCCTGGAAACGCGTCAACTCCGGCAACGCCACCACGAACCAGCCGAAGCTGACCGTGACCTACAACTACCGTCCCTCGGACAGCACCGACCGCCAGGCTGGCGCGCCGTTCAAGTCCTATGCCGGTGTGTGGGCGGTGAACACGACGACCCCGACACTGCGGGACACCTTCACCGACCCCGACGGCGACACGGTCAACGGCACCTTCCAGGTCTACGACGCCGCCACCAACACACCCATCACCACCCCGGCCGGCGAAGGCCTGATCGTCTCCGACTTCGGCCCCGAGGGACAGCCGGTCAGCGTGGTCGTGCCCGCGGGCCAACTCCAGGACGGCAAGACCTACAAGTTCCGCACCAACGCCTACGACGGCACCCACTACAACCTCAGCTGGTCACCGTGGACGCAGTTCCTCGTCGACACCACGGCGCCCGGGGAGCCGTCCCCGGTGACGTCCGCCCAGTACCCCGAGGGCAGCTACAGTGGCGGCGCCGGACAAGCTGGAACGTGGACGGCAACCACCGTCAATGATGCGAACCGGCTCCAGTACCGAGTGGATGGTGAGGACCCCGACCCCGACGCGGGTGCAACCGGAAGCGGTACATGGCAGACGGTCAACACCACCTCGACGACCTCTGGTACGACCGGCTCGTTCGCGGTGACGCCCACCACCGACGGCGCCCATCACATCGAGACCCGGGCCATCGACCGTGCCGACAATGTCGGGACCACCAACGAGTACGGGTTCCTTGCGGGTACTGCGCCGGCGACCCGGGCCCACAAGGTCGACATCACCCTGAACAAGCCAGACCCGGCCGCGGTCGATCCGGCCGACTGGAACAACCCCTACCCGGCGTTCGGCTGGGACGGCTGGAACACAGTCACCAGCTCGGGCACCGTCCAGCAGGACGCGCCCGCCCTGCTCTCCCCGAAGCAGAGGACGACCAAGGCCGGCGACGCCACCATCACCATCACACCGCTGAAGAAGCGCACCGCCAGGGCAGCTGAGGCGATCAAGAAACAGAAGGCTCGCGAGCAGAAGGCCAACACTGGGGGCAAGACCAGAGAGTCTGCGGGGCTGGGTGAAGAAGACGAACGGCACCGGGCAGACCGGAGCGGGGACGTTGGTGGCCGCCGGGAGCGGGCTGGATGCGGCCGAGCGGGAGGAACTCAAGCGACTGCGCAAGCTCGCCGCCGACCAGGCCAAGACGATCGAGATTCTGAAAAAAGCGACGGCCTTCTTCGCGAAGGAGAGCGACCGGTGAGCGAGATATACCGGTTCATCCGCGTGGAGAAGGCCCACTTCACCGTCGTCCTGCTGTGCGCCGTCCTCGGCGTGGCCCGCTCCTCGTACTACGCCTGGGAAGCCGGAGAGCAGGCCCGCGAGGTACGCGAGCGCGAGGACCTCGCCCTGGTCCACGAGATCACCGTCATCCACGTCGCGTCGAAGAAGACGTACGGCGTTCCCCGGGTGCACGCCGAACTACGCCGCCGGGGGCGCCTGGTGAACCGCAAGCGCGTCGAGCGGCTCATGCGCGAACACCGCATCGCCGGTCACAGCCGCCGCACCGGGCGTCGCAGCCTCACCCGCGCCGACCGCAAGGCCGCTCCCGCTCCGGACCTGATCGGGCGCGACTTCACCGCTACCGCCCCGGGCCTGCGGGTGGTCGGCGACATCACCTATGTCCCTACCGCCGAGGGCTGGCTGTACCTGGCGACCTGGCTCGATCTGGCGACCCGTGAGGTGATTGGCTACTCCATGGCAGATCATCACCGCGCCGGCCTGGTCGTCGACGCCCTGGACATGGCTGCCGGCCTGGGCCTCCTGGAGGACGGCTGCATCATCCACACCGACCGCGGATCGGAGTACACCTCGGCCCAATTCCGGGACAGGCTGGGCGAGTTGGGGCTACGGCAGAGCATGGGGCGGACCGGGATCTGCTTCGATAACGCCGCTGCCGAGAGTTTCTTCGCCGTCCTCAAGGAGGAGATCGGCACCCGCATCTGGAATGACCGGGCGAGCGCGCGAGCCGACATCTTCACATTCATCGAGACCTACTACAACCGCAGGCGCCTGCGCAGACATCCCGACTGGGGCTACCTCACGCCCCACGAGACCCGCCAGCGCCACCACGGAACGAAACCAGAGCACGCCCTCGCCGCGTGACAGAACCGTGTCCAAGATCACGGGGAAACTTCACCACGAGTGTCGACCAGAAATGACGGCGTTGCCGTGGGCGCGGCGAGAAAAAGGGAAGGCGGGTGCCAACGGGCCGTTGGCAGGATGTCCACGCTCAACACTCGATGGGAAAGGACCCCACGACCGTGGCTCGTGCCATCACTCTGATCCGCTCCGCCTCCCTGTCCGACGTCGCCGAGTACGCCTACGCAGCTACGGCGCCCGCCGACTCCCGCCTGATCTTCCTCGCCGGGGCGTGTCCCCTGAACGACGACGGCTCGACCGCAGCGATCGGGGACTACGCGGGTCAGGCGCTGAAAGCCGTCGAGAACATGCGGGCTGCTCTCGCTGCCGCTGGCGCGTCACTCCAGGACGTCATCAGTACAAGGGTTCTCGTCGCATCGGCCCGGCGGGAGGACCTGGTGTCTGCCTGGCAGGTAGTCCGGGACTCGTTCGCTGACCATGACGTCCCCAGCACCTTGATGGGCGTCACTGTCCTCGGCTATAAGGACCAGCTCGTCGAGATTGAGGCCGTCGCCGCCGTGCTCGATTCTTGAGGTCCATTGACACAACGCGGTGGCCGAGCGCGGCCTGGACCGGAAGTGCCTGGCGGTAGCACGGCGAATATGGGATTGCCGGCCGCCTGCCAAGGCGGCTGGCAATCGAGGCAGGTAGCTCTCTGGGTCAGCCGGTCTTGGCGGGCTCCTCGGCTCGTGCCCGGGTGGAGGCGAGGCGGTAAGAGTCGGTGCCGGTCTCGATGAGGGTGGCGTTGAAGGTGAGCCGGTCCACGATCGCCGCGCAGAGCCTCGGGTCGGTGAAGGTTTTGGACCAGCGTGCGCCGTGAGGCGCTTCGTTGTATCCCCGACGCAGTCGGGATGAACTTGGAGGGAGGTTCTTGGGTCGCCGGGCTTACTTGAGCGCGAAAGCGTGAGGGGACAACAGCATGCCCGGAAAGTGGTGTCCGTCCGGAGGCGTCCAGGGCGGGGTGCCGCAAGACCCGAGCGATATGGCTAAGGCTTGATTGCTTGAAGCCCAATTCCCAGCGGTGCGAAAGACACCCGTCGAAATGACGCCTGATAATCGACGTCACGCCATGCCTCGTCCTCGGTTGGTGGCCGGGGCAACCTCCATGGCGTAGAGCGCCTCCCAGCGAGGGCGGCCAAGGGAATGAATGGGCGGCCTACGTCGCGCTCGATACGTACAACGAAGACGTACCACGGGATCGCCTACGGGGCGCGAGCCCTATGGCGACGGAGTGCTCGTAGTAGTCGCAGGCGTGACGACCTGCCAGGGAGGCCGGGAAAGCCGGTCACAGGGCGAAGGGGCACAGGTGATTGAGGCGTCCGGCGATGGGAGGTATGCGTAATGCAGAACGCCGCAACGGTGCTGGACGTCCTCCGGGAACGCGGCAGGCGAGGTCTGCCGCTGGAAAGGCTGTATCGGCAGTTGTTCAACCCGCAGTTGTTCCTGATGGCTTACGGGCGCATCTACGCCAACAAGGGTGCGATGACGCCTGGGGTCACCGGGGAGACCGTGGATGGTATGTCCCTGGAGAAAATCGACGCGATCATCGGCCGGTTACGCGCCGAGACGTACCGGTGGACTCCAGTGCGGCGGACCTATATCCCGAAGAAGAACGGGAAGAAACGTCCGCTCGGACTGCCCACCTGGTCGGACAAGCTGGTCGCCGAGGTGGTCCGTCTCCTGCTGGAGGCGTACTACTGTCTCGTGATCCTGATTGTGTTACTTCGAGTTGTTATTGACGAGTTTCTTCACGCTGGTCTGGACGAGTCGGACCTTGGCGAGGATCTCGTCGGCGGTGGCGGTCCAGGTGAAGGGCTTCGCGTTCTCGTTCCAGGAGTTGATGTAGTCGCGGATCTGTTTGACCAGGACGTTGACGCTGGAGAACGTGCCACGGCGGATGGACTGCCGGGTGATGATCCCGAACCAGATCTCGTCGGGTAGGACCGCTGCATTGCTGCAGCGGTCCCCCCTCAGAACCGGCCGTGCCCGCTTTCCAGGCAACCGGCTCAAGCAAGCCCCTTGGGCTCGCGGGCGAACAGAAGTGCTGGTCACCGGCCGGGGCCAGTGGCCAGCCGACGCCGGCAGTGGGTGTGTATCAGGCGTGAGGCGGCGGGTTTGTCCGGCTTGCCGTTGCCCGCTTCGGCGGTGACCGCGTGTTTGCGGATCGCGATGCGGGTGACCTTGAGCCACTGCTCCCACTGGTCGGGAGTTTGCGGCTCGTGGTCGGCGTGCAGCAGCAGCCCTCCGCAGAGCGGACATCGGCCGTCTTGCATCTGCAACAGATGCAAGGTGCCCTTGCCCAG
Organism: Streptomyces flavusporus; assembly: GCF_046267975.1. NCBI lineage: Bacteria > Bacillati > Actinomycetota > Actinomycetes > Kitasatosporales > Streptomycetaceae > Streptomyces > Streptomyces flavusporus. The sequence continues at coordinate 1,840,226 of NZ_CP176503.1, forward strand.
CGGGAGTTTGCCGCGGCGGCACCGCTTGGCCCAGAAGTCGGCCAGGGCGGGATCGTCGGTTGACGCCCTCCCTGGCACCATCCGGTGCCGGACGATCGGCGTCCAGGCGAACTTGTAGAGGTAGAAACCGCTGGTGCGGTCCCCGAATACCCATGTGTCCTGCCTGAACGGGTTGAACATGGCGAAGTACCGGGCAGTCACCCAGCGCATCGGCTTGTTCGGGTGGGAGAACTTGGCCCACTTGTAGACCAGTCTCCACACGTAGGCGTCCAGCGAGTTGAACGCCCGCTTGGACACCCCGATCCGGTAGTAGGCAGCCCAGCCCTTGATGATCGGGTTGAGCTTGGCGATCACCGCGTCGGCGTTGGCCCCTCGCAGGGCCAGCACCTCGGCGGCAAGCCGTTCCCGGATCCGCCGCAAGGCCGCGTTGCTCGGTTTGGTCAGCAGCTTGCTGCGGTAGCGTCGGATGTTGAACCCCAGGAAGTCGCAGCCCTCATCGAGGTGGACAATGCGCGTCTTGTCCTCGTTGAAGGCCAGGCCCCGGGGCGCGAGCCACACAGTCAGCCGCGCCTTGACCTGCTCGGCCTGTTCCCGAGAATGACACAGGGCGAGAAGGTCGTCGGCGTAGACGACCAGAACCGGAGAATCGCGCGCCAGAATCGTGGCATCACTGCCGAGATTCTGGTAGCGGACTCCAGCAGCCTTTCCCATGCCGTGCAAGGCGATGTTCAACAACGCGGGACTGATCACCCCGCCCTGGGGAGTTCCCTCCACCGTGGGGGTGAACCAACCTTTCTCGACCACACCCGCCTTCAGCCATCCGGCGATCATTCCCCTCCCGGGAAAGGAGCCCAATGACGCGAGCAGGTGATCGTGGTCGATTCGGTCGAATGCCGCTTTCAAGTCCGCGTCGAGCACCCACAAGCGTTTGGCGTTCTTGCCGCTCGCCGTCGTGTGGATGGCAACGATCGCGTCATGACAGCCACGGCCTGGACGGAAACCGTAGACCTTCGGTTCCAGCCGTGCCTCCCACTCGGGCTCCAGTGCATTCAGCGTCAGAGCTTGAAGGCATCTGTCGGCGATCACAGGAATTCCAAGTGGGCGCTGCTTCCCATTCGCCTTGGCTATATACACCCGCTTGACGGGCTTGGGCTTCCACGGGGCCGCGCCATGCTGGACCCAGTCGGCCAACTCGGCCTTTCCCTGGGGCAGCAGGACGACTTTCCCGTCGATGCCCGCCGTCTTGCGGCCAGCGTTGACTTCCGTGACCCGCCGCACACTCGCGAGTGTGTTGGCGCGGGAGCGGAGCATCAACTTCTGCAGATTCCTGACCTTGGCCAGGTCTCCTGCCTGCGATGCCGTGAAGATGCGTTGCCGCAGACGCCGTACGTCGTCCTCGACGGTCCGCCAGTCGATCGACGGCCAGTCGGTGATCTCGTCCTCCGGTCCGTTCGCCATGCCGGCTGCGGTCGCAGCGGCTTGCGCCGCCCCAGCCACGTGTGTCGTCACGGCGTCCAACTTGCCCTTCGGTTCAGGTGTCTTTGGTCATCGTTTCTTCACGGGCTCACCAGACCCACGTCAGCGCCCTTTCAGGCCGGGACATCGGCCCCTATCCGGCCAGTTATGCGGGGACCACCGACGGAGGTGTCAGCGCATGGTTCCCGGTTTCCTGTTGCCTTTCGGCGACCGGCATTCGCTTGCTGGGTCTTCCTGCGCCCGCTGGAGAGTTGGGCCTTCCTTGCGGTTGGCTTACCAGGTCAGAATTGCATTGCCTGGACTCCATCGGGGTTGTCACGTTCCGCATGAGAGAGATGCTGCCGGTGAGGGGGCCCTCTGCACCCCGGGGACGGCGGTGCACTCCCGACTGGCCAGATTTCCCCAGTCGGCGCCTGCCGATTTCCAGCGGCCAGTCCCTATCTCTCGCTGAAACGACCCATCGGCGAGAGTGCTCATGACGAGGCATCATCAAGGGTTCATTCGCATTCACCCGTCCGGCATTTCCCAGCCTGTAACCCCCGGATGGAACGAGGATCCTTGGGCATTTCCCCAGGCTTCGCACCCCGCGATTACTCACGACGCACGCTGAGGCGGGAACGAGCCCTGTGCACTGGCTCGGGAGCTACACCTTCGACATCAGTCGATCCTCCTTCGGTGAGTCCGCTCTTCTCAAGCGGCTTTCGTGTCGCACGATCTGGTTCAGCCACGAGGACCCGACAGGGGTGAAATGGAAGTGGACGTGCGGGTTCTTCGCCAGCCACGCCTTCACGCCCGGGGTGGTGTGCGTGGACAGGTTGTCCAGGACGACATGGATCTCCTTTCCCGCATGCGGCTTGACGGCCTTCTTCAAAAACGCCAGGAAGTTCGCGCCGTTCCGGCTCGGCTTGCACTCGCCCAGCACCTCACCGGTCGCGACGTTCAGCGCGGCGAACAGGTTCGTGGTGCCGTGCCGGACGTAGTCATGGGTGCGCTGCTCGGTGGCCGCGAAGGCCACCGGCAGCACCGGCTGGGTCCGGTCCAGCGCCTGCACCTGCGTCTTCTCGTCGACCGACAGCACCACGGCGCCACCGGGCGGGGCCAGGTACAGGCCGACGATATCGGCGACCTTCTCCGCGAACGCCGGGTCCTTCGAGATCTTGAAGGTGCCCGAACGGTGCGGTTTCAGATTCTCCTCACGCCAGATGCGGGCAACGTAATGCCAGGACACCGAGATGCCCTCGCGCCGCTTCAAGTGGTCGGCCAGCGTTCGCGTCGACCAGTGCGAGAGCCCGGAATCCGCCGGCGGGGACATCCTCGTCAAGGCGATCACCCGCGCCCGCACCCGAGGCGGCACCTGAGTCCGCGGCCCGCCCCGGCGTTTGTCCTCCAGCCCGGCAACACCACGCTCGGCATAGCGGGACTTGCACCGGTCCACCGTCAGCGGAGCCACACCGGCGAGCTCGGCGATGCCCTTTCGGCGCCGCCCCTCGGCCGACCACAACACGACCCGCGCGCGAAGCGCCACGACAGCCGGCACATGCCGCGAACCCGCCAACTCCCGCAGCTCAGCAATCTGTTCAGAGGAGAGATCCATACCAGACTCAACGATCACAGAGGCCTCAGGTTCCACAAACAGAATCACAAGACACTACGACGTCCAGTTCTCCCGCCACTCCCATGGATTTCGCCCTGGCCGGGGATGTCACACCGCGCTCAATGAGGTGGTGGAAGTCTGGAAGGGAACACACTGGTTCGTCGAAGGAGACATCTCCGACTGCTTCGGCAGTCTGGATCATGAGGTGATGCTCGTGATCCTGGGAGAGAAGATCCACGACGGGCGATTTTTGCGGCTGATCCGCCAGATGCTCAAGGCCGGGTATTTGGAGGACTGGCGATGGCAGGCCACGCTCAGCGGTGCGCCGCAGGGCGGCGTGGCTTCCCCGATCCTGTCTAACATCTACTTGGACCGGCTGGATCAGTTCGTTGAACAGCACCTTTTACCGGACTACAACCGGGGCAGGCTGCGCCGGCGGAGCCGGGAGTACTGGCGCGTCGAGGCGAGGATCAAGCGGGCAAGTCAGCGCGGGGACAAGGCGGCGGTGCATGCGCTTCGGCAGCAGCTGCGACGCCTACCCAGTGCCGATCCCGATGATCCGGACTACCGGCGGCTGCGGTACATCCGCTATGCCGACGATTGGCTGCTCGGTTTCGCTGGGCCAAAGCGGGAATCCCTGGAGATCAAGGAACGGATGAAGGAGTTCCTGCATGACGAACTCAAGCTGGAACTCTCCGAATCCAAAACCCTGATCACGCACGCCGCCAGCCAGGCGTCGCGCTTCCTCGGCTACGAGCTGCGAACCCAGCTTGCCGACACGAAGATCACTCGCGGGCGTCGAGCGGTCAATGGCTGCATCGGCCTGTACGTGCCACGGGATGTGATCCGGAAACGGTGCGCGTTGTATATGAAGCGCGGGAAACCGGCGTTCCGCGGGGCACTGATTCACGATCAGGATTTCTCGATCGTGGCGAAGTACCAAGCGGAGTACCGGGGAATCGTCCAGTACTACCTTCTGGCCCAAGACGTGGGACGTCTGGGCCTGCTGCACTGGGTCATGGAATCGTCCATGCTCAAGACTTTGGCCAGGAAGCATCAGTCCACCGTCTCCAGGATGGCTCGCCGACACAGGGCGACCGTCCAAACGCCCGACGGACCACGGACGTGCATGCAAGTCATAGTCAGGCGCAGTGACGGAAGGAAACCACTGGTCGCTCGCTTCGGCGGAATTCCGCTGAAACGGCAACGCTTTGCTGACCTGGTCGACAGAAAACCGTCAACGAGATACACCGGCAGCAACGAGCTGATCCACCGGCTCTTGGCGGGGCAATGCGAGATCTGCGGGTCGCGGAATGGTATGCAAGTCCACCACATCCGTAAGATGGCAGATCTCAACCGGCCTGGTCGGCCCGAACCCTCGCCCTGGATAAGGCTCATGGCGCAGCGTCGACGCAAGACCCTCGTGGTCTGTCACGACTGCCATTGGGACATCCGTAGAGGACGGGCCACAGTTTCAACCCGGAGATAACGTCACTGGAGAGCGGTATGCGTTGAAAGGCGCCCGTACCGTTCGGGAAGGGGCCGTCGGAAAAGGACCCCAGCCAGGGGAACCTCGTCGGCGGCCTACTTCACCGCCGAAGGATTCGTTGGAGGCAATGGCGACGCTGTTCTTTTCCTCCCGCTCCGTCAGAACCTGGAACAGGAGTTCGGCGCCGCGGCGGTCGAGCTCCATGTAACCGAGCTCGTCGATGCACAAAAGGTCGACGCGGCCGTAGCGGGCGATGGTCTTGGTCAGCTGCTTCTCGTCGGCGGCCTCGACCAGCTCGTTCACCAGCTTCGTGGCGAGGGTGTAGCGAACGCGGTAGCCCTTCATGGCCGCCTCGGTGCCCAGAGCGATCAGCATGTGCGACTTGCCGGTGCCGGAGTCGCCGATCAGGCACAGCGGCTGCCCTTGCTTGATCCATTCGCAGCTGGCGAGGGTGTGGACGGTGGCTGCGTCGATGTTGGGGTTCGCGTCGAAGTTGAAGGCTCGCAGGGACTTCTCACGCGGGAAGTTCGCCGCCTTGATCCGCCGCTCCGAACGGCGGCGTGCCCGGTCGTCGCACTCGGCCATCAGCAGCTCGGCGAGGAAGCCCCGGTAACTCATCTGTTCCTTCAGCGCCCGCTCGGCGATGTCGGAGAACTCTTTGCGGATCGACGGCAGCCGCAGCATGCGGCAGGCAGTGTCGATGGCGGCATCGGCCGCCTGCTCGGTCAAGCCGCGCTGGCGGGGCAGAGGGTTGCGTCCATCGAGATGGTGTACGGGTTCGACCTGATCCAGGGGTTTTCTCCGGCATCGGGATGAGGTCCGCATAGGTGAACGGCCACCGGCTGATCTTTCAAGACGACCAAGTCTTCGAAGGAGATCAGCACGATGACCGCACCTGACAGTGTGCCCCTGCACGCCCTCGCGGAAGACAACCTGGCCGCGGCGAGTCCCGATCTGCTGCGCGCCATGGTCAAGACGTTCGCCGACGCACTCATGTCCGCCGAGGCCGACGCCCTCTGCAACGCGGAATACGGGCAGGTCAGCGACGAACGCGTCAACCACCGCAACGGCTACCGCCCATGCGAGTGGGACACCCGCGCAGGCACCGTCGAACTTGCCATCCCCAAGCTCCGCAGCGGCAGTTACTTCCCGCACTGGCTCCTCGAACGGCGCCGCCGGGCCGAGCAGGCCCTCGTCTCGGTGGTCGCCACCGCCTACCTGCTGGGCGTCTCCACCCGCAGGGTCGAGAAACTCGCCGAGTCCCTAGTAGGGCTTTGTTAGGTCCTGTGGTGGGGTTCGGGTGCTGGTGCGGGTTGGCCGCATATCGAGCAGGCGCCGGTCCAGGTGGCCAGGAGGGCCTGGAGTTCGCGGAGGACCGCGTAGAGGGTCAGGCCGGCGCAGGGGCTTTTGGGTCGAGCCTGAGCATGGTGCAGAAGGCCTGGGCGAGGGACGCGAGGGTGACGTGGCGGTGCCAGCCGAGGTAGTTGCGGCCCTCGAAGTGGTCCAGGCCCAGACCGTCCTTGAGCTCGCGGTAGTCGTGCTCAACTCACCATCGGATCTTGGCGATTCGTACCAGTTCGCGCAGTGGGGTGTCGGCGGGAAGCGTCGAGAGCCAGTAGTCGGTTGGCTCGGCGGAGTCGGGTGGCCACTCGACGAGCAGCCAGCAGTCGGGCAGGGAGCCGTCGGCGGCGCGGCGGATGGTGCGGTTGGCCGGTCGGACCCGCAGGGCCAGGAACTGCGAGCGCATCTCGGCGTTCGGGTTGCGTCTGGTGGCCTTGCTGCCCTGGCGCCAGGTGACGGTGCGGGTGGCCGCTCGGCCGACGGCCAGGGCCAGGGCGCGCAGGGTGGTGTGCGGTTGGGGGTAGGCGGACACGGGAGGGCGGCCCTGCCCGGAGTACGGCGGGCGTTGGGGTGTGGCATTGCCGGGGTGCGCGGTCGTGGTGGCTTTGACCGCGACCGCGTAGGTCAGGCCGCGCTCGGTCAGGCCCTCGCGAAAGCCGGTGGCGTCGCCGTATCCGGCGTCGGCGGCGACCGGAAGGTCGGGCAACTCCCAGTTGTCGCGCACCTCGTCGAGCATGTCCAGCGCCAGGCGCCACTTCTCCCGGTGCCGCTCGGTGTCCGGGATTCCCGCCTTGGCGCGGCGGCGCCGGATCGCCTCGGCCATCAGCGCGTCCTCGCCGTACTTGGTGTCGTCCCAGCTCTCGGGCAGGAACAGGCGCCAGTCGACAGCCGATGACGCACGGTCACTGACCAGGTTCACACTGACGCCGACCTGGCAGTTGCCGCGCTTACCCAGGGCGCCGCAGTACATCCGCGCCACCCCCGGTGAGTCGTAGCCGTCCTTGGGGAAGCCGACATCATCGATCGCGTACGCCTCGGGAGAAATGTGCGCGGCAGCCCAACGGGCCAGCCGCTCACGGACCTTGGAGTAGTCCCAGGTGGACGATGAGACGAACTGCTGCAGCTGCTGGTGGTCCACGCCCAGGCGCTCGGCCATCGACTGCATGGACTTGCGCTTGCCGTCCAGCATCAGCCCGCGCAGATACAGCTCGCCCTTGGCCCGCTGGTCCCGACGCGCCAGCGAACCGAGCATCTCCGCCGCGAACGCCTCCAGGCGCGGGCGGACCGTCTCCATCTCCTCAGGTGTCACACCTGACAGAACATCACAATCTACCTGACGATGATCAATCGGGGTACCTAACAAAGCCCTACTAGGCGTCACCCAACTGTCGAAGTCCCAGTTCAGCGCGATGGCCCGGCATCTGGACGAGCAGATCGCCGCCTTCCGCAACCGGCCCCTGGACACCGGGCCGTATGCGTTCGTCTGGGTCGACGCCCTGACCCAGAAGGTCCGAGAAGGCGGCCGCATCATCAACGTCCACGCCCTGATCGCGGTCGGCGTCAACGCCGACGGCCACCGCGAGATCCTCGGCCTGGACGTGGCCACCGCCGAGGACGGCGCCGGCTGGCTCGCCTTCCTGCGCTCGCTCATCGCCCGCGGCCTGTCCGGCGTCCGGCTGGTTGTCTCCGACGCCCACGCCGGCCTGGTCGACGCGATCGGCGCGGTACTGCCCGGCGCCTCCTGGCAGCGCTGCCGCACTCACTACGCCAGAAATCTGCTGAGCCAGGTCCCCGAGTCGGCCCAGCCCTGGGTGGCCACGCTGCTGCGGACCGTCTTCGAACAGCCCGATGCCGACGCGGTCCAAGCCCAGATGCGGCATGTCCTGGACGCGCTGGAGGCCAAGTTCCCCAAAGCCGCAGCCCACTTGGACGCCGCCCAGCATGACCTGCTGGCCTTCACCGCCTTCCCGCGCGAGATCTGGCGGCAGGTCTGGTCGAACAACCCGCAGGAGCGGCTGAACAAGGAAATCCGCCGCCGCACCGACGTGGTCGGCATCTTCCCCGACCGCACCGCCCTGATCCGGCTCGTCGGCGCGGTCCTGGCCGAGCAGAACGACGAATGGACCGAAGCCGCCGCTACATGGGCCGCGAACTCCTCGCCAAAGCCCGCCTTGCAGCAGCTGCTTGGCATAGGAGCAAGCGGACGTGACCCGAGACGCTTCATCGGCCAGAGCTTCGGCGTTCGGGTCCGGCCGACTCGTGAGCGCCGTACCTCCCCTGAGCTTTCCACACGTTGCTCGCGCGTCGAGTCTTGCCACAATTGCACCCCGTTCCAAGCCGGGGGTCGTTTACTTACTTATCGTAAGCCCTTCGCCCAACCCGGATCAGCCCCAGGCACAGTCCTCGCCGTCGCGACTTCGACGGCGGACCGACTCACTCCAGGCCTTCAACCCGTGAGTGGCGGCGGATGGATCCAGTCCCACAGGCTCGACCGATGCCGTCGGTAACTGGCCCGACCGGCCCCGACAGAGCCGCCCTTCACGGCTCTGCGACGCAGATACCTCAACATCCGAAGTAACTTACTTTGATTAGTGTCTAACTGCCCGCTTGGGGAGGCGGACACCGCTGTCGGATCGTGTACGTGTGCCTCCCGCCGCTGGGCCGAGCACCAAGCCGCACGACCCAGCCCGACGCCCTGCGGTGTCGCTTCTGGACGCTGGGCCCGTGGCATGGGCGCCGAGAGCACGCCGACGGTTCCGTGCCAGAACGACGCACGAAAACATCCCCCTAGATACCTGGAAGTCACCATGGCAACTCTGCTGTACCTGGATTCCTCCCTCTTCCCGGGCTCCGACTCCGCCTCCCGGACCGTGGCGCTGACCTTCCGCGACGCGTGGCAGGAACAGCATCCCGACGGCACGGTGGTCTACCGCGACCTCGCAGCGAACCAACTGCCTTGTATGGACGTGCACGCCTTTTCTGCGGCGCCGACGGACAGCTCGTCCACACTCCCGAGCAGGCCGCGGGGTTCGCCGGGCGTCTGAAGCTGATCGAGGAGCTGGAGCGGGCGGACACCGTGCTGATCGGCGCTCCGATGTACAACTCCACGATCGCCTCGACACTCAAGAGCTGGATCGACCACGTGCTTTTGGTCGGCCGTACCGCAGGGGACGCCTCCAGCGTCAAGGGTCTGCCGGCCACCATCGTCGCGAGCCGCGGCGGGTCCTACGCCCCGGGCACCCCTCGGGAGCACCACGAGTATGTTCAGAACCATCTGCAGGCCATCCTCGGCGAGTACATGGGCTTCGACCTCGACTTCATCGCCCCCGAGCTGACCGCTGCGTCCTCCAATCCGGCCATGGCGGAACTCGTGCCCCTGGCCGAGGCGTCCTGGGCAAAGGCCACGCATGACGCCGCCGTCAAGGGCAAGGATCTCGCCCAGTGGATCGCCACACCGTAAGCCGACCCGACATGCCAGGCAGTGCTGAGGGTCCACGGTACGGGCGCCGGTCACACTCCCTGGCCACGAGTTTCCTCGCAGCCATGCCCGGCGCCGACGACGCGGCTCCCTTCCAGTCGCCGCGTCGTCTGTCCTCCTGTCTCGTGGATGCGGCGTCCTTCAGAACCCGCTGGGCTTGACCGGCTCCAGTTTGATGCTGAAGTGACGGAGGATCGGGGACTGGTCGACGATGCGGTAGCCGTGCACGGAGCTGGGTTCCTTGGCGATGTCTGCCAGAGTCTGGGCGACGTGATCGTAGTGGCTGCGGGTGTACACCCGACGGGGCAGCGCCAGGCGCACGAGTTCGTAGGGAGCCGACTTGATGGGATTGCCCTGATCGTCTTCCTCGCCGAGGTAGAGGGATCCCAGTTCTGCTGAGCGGATGCCTCCGCGGAGGTAGAGCTGACAGGCCAATGCGTGGCCGGGGTACTGGTGGGGCGGTACGTGGGGCAGGAGCCGCCCGGCGTTGAGGTAGAGGGCGTGCAGGCCGGCGGGCTCCACGATGTCGACGCCGGCGGTCCTGATGCGGTCGGCGAGGTGTCCGGCGATGTCGGCGCGCTCCGCCAGGTAGGCGGGCTCGGTCACCTCCACGAGCCCTTGGGCCATCATGTCCAAGTCGCGTCCGGCCAGGCCGCCGTAGGTGGCGAAGCCTTCGGTCGCTATGAGGAGGCGTTCGCACCTCTGGGCGAGTTCGGGGTCCTTGAGGCCGATGAAGCCGCCGATGTGGACGATTCCGTCCTTCTTGGCGCTCATGATGCACCCGTCGGCCAGGCGGAAGGCCTCTTCGGCGACCTGGCGGGGGGTGCGGTCCTGGTAGCCGGATTCGTGACGGGTCACGAGCCAGGCGTTCTCTGCGAACCGCGCGGCATCGAGGATCATGGGAACGCGGTGGCGGCGGCACAACTCGGCGGTCCGCCGCAGGTTGTCCATGGACACCGGCTGCCCGCCGCCGCCGTTGTTGGTGATGGTCATCACCACGGCAGCCACAGGCGAGTCCTGGGCGCTCTCCAGTGCGTGCCGCAGGCCCTGCAGGTCGATGTTGCCCTTGAAGGTGTGCTGGCTGTCGAGGTCTTTGGCTTCGGGACAGGGAAGGTCACGGGCCAGGCAGCCGGCCAACTCCACGTTGGCGCGGGTGGTGTCGAAGTGCGTGTTCGACAGGACGGTGCTGCCAGGTGTGAGAAGCGAGGAGAACAAGATGCGTTCGGCTGCGCGTCCTTGGTGGACCGGCAGGAGGTGCGGGTACCCGGTGAGCTCGCTGACCGTTTCGTGCCAGCGGTAGAAAGAGCGGGAGCCGGCGTAGGACTCGTCGCCGTCCATGCCGGCGGCGAGCTGGGCGGCCGAGATCGCGCCGGTTCCCGAGTCGCTCAGCAGGTCGATGGTGACCTCGTCGGCGCGCAGATCGAACAGGTTGTAGGAGACCCGTCGCAGGGCTTCCTCACGCTGCTGCTGGGTGGTGAGGGGGATGGGCTCGACGACCTTGATGCGGTAAGGCTCCACTGGTCCTTCTTTCTGACGTTCCGTGGATCACTGCGTGGGGGGGCTGAGTGGCGGCCGCGGCCGGCCGGTCACTAGTCGGCGCCTGGCCGTGGGAGGTGCGGCAGCGGGGGGCGCACCGCGTATGCCTCGGAGGAGACGTACGCGGTGATGCGGGGTCGGCGGTCGCGCTCGTGAGCCAGCGCCAGGTAGGCGATCAGACCCACACCGTCGGACAATTGCCGCGTGGTGAGGGCGGCCAGGGCGCGGCGCAGTACCGAGGGGTCCATGCCGAAGTGGGTCAGCAGGGCGGTGGCGCGGGCGAGGGCTTCTTCGTCGTTGCGGACGTAGTCGCGGACGGGGATGTGCAGGGTGAAACCGCTCGGTCGGCCGGATGCGCTGTCGGTGAAGGAGTGGCAGGCCAGCGCCGGCCGCCTGCCCAGTCGTGTCTCGGGTTCGCTGCCCGCTCCGGTGGGCCGGCGTCCTCCTGCGGCGATACGGAAGAAGGTCGCCACGTCTTGCGGTGCGGGGCCGGGCTCCGCGCGGTTCAACGCGCACGCGTCGGGTGCCGAGAGTCCGGGATGAGTCGTGTACACCTTGACGCGGGGGGTTTCCCAGGCGCCCAGGTCGAGGGCGAGGAAGGGATAGGCGGCCGTGTCGGGGAGCGCGGCGAACGCCTGGCGGTGGCCAAGTCGGTGCAGTGCCTCCTGCACCGTGGCGGCGGCCTGCTCGGGGCCGGACGCGGCGGGATTCAGGTAGATCTTCACCCCTGGGATGCCGCCGGGGCGCAAGTCCAGCGCATACCAGAGGGCCAGGGTCCCTTGGGGGGAGGGGGGCAGGAACAGGTCCTCGAGGCAGTCGAGTTGGGCGGTGGAGAAGTGCCAGCGGCGGGCCATATCGTGGATGACGGCGAGCCCGTGGCGCCCGTTGTCGGCCATGCCGGCGGCGGTGCAGCCGGGTTCGACCAGTACCCGCAGGGCGGGGGCGGCGCCCGGACGGAAGGTCAGGGAGAACTCGACCGGCGTGTGGTCATCGGAGATGAAGCTCGGCGAGGGAGGCGGCAGGGCCAACGGACGCCCGGACGCGCTCCCGAGAGAGTCCACCAGGATCTGTGCGTAAAGTGCCGCGTCCGTGTCCGTCAGGCCCACGACAGCGCTCAGGCGCAGCAGTTGACCGACGACGTGGTTGCCGAGTGTGAGGCTGTGTGCGTCTGTGGCCGGTGTGTCGGTCGCCGGCGCCGTACTCATCGGGCCCCCTGGAGCACGGGGCGGCGAGGAGCGCGCGAGGGGACGGTCTCGGCAGGGGCAAAAAGATACCCGCCGGTGAGGGCGGGTATCCGGCCATTCGGCCTGCCTGTCTCAGTACCTATGAGGAAGATCTCCTCCTGGGAGAACGGGTGAAGCGGCCGGGGGGTGGAATGCTGAGTGAGAGTGGAAGCGGCGTTCGGCTCCACTGTCCCTCCTTTACCGTGTGACGACTCAGGTACCCTGCGCAGCTCTACCCCAGCGGTTGAACCTTCATGCAGTAGGCGGTGGCTGCCACCCCATGACCTGTGTCACCCCATGTCGCAGTGTGTCTCACGTCCTCAGCCAGGTGAGGAAGGAGCTCCACATGCCGCCGCGTTCCTTGGTCGGGGCCGCTGGGGATGCCGGGCGCTGCACTGCCTGCGCCTGCTGCGGCTGTGCGCTGTGCCGCGGCGTGGCGGGGGTGAAGCGGGCCGGCAGTTGTGCCAGGGCCCGGTTGAACGGGCCGGGCCGCCAGGTCAGGCTCTCCTCGGGGACGGCGAGTTCGACATCGGGCAGCTCGTTGAACAGGTGCTCGATGGCTGCCAGAGTGATCAGCCGAGCAGGTTCCTTGGAGGGGCAGGCGTGCGGCCCTGCGCTCCAGGCAAGATGGGCCCGGTTGCTGCCCTGTCCGGTTGCGGACCGCGCCGAGGCGCCGTTGGCGGCCTGGAAACTGACCAGCACCAGATCGCCGGCGCTGAGTTTCTGCCCGGCGAACTCCATGTCCCTGGCCGGGTAGTGAGGCGCGTAGTTGGACATGGGCGGGTTGTGCCACAACGTGTCGTCGAGTGCCTCTTCCACCAGCCCGCTCTGTGTATACCGGTCGTTGGTCAGCAGCAGGTGCAGGGTGTTGGCGATGAGGTTGCGCAGCGGCTCCGCGCCGGCGCCGAGCAGCAGTACCAGCTGGTGGGCCATTTCCTGGTCGTTCAGCTGGGCTGGGTGCTGCATCAGCCAGGACGTGACGTCGTCGTCTGGCTGCGTCCGCTTGAGAGCCACCAGTTCGCTCACGGCCTGGAACAGGACCTCGTTGGCCTTCTCGGCGTTGATGCCGTCGAAGATGCCGGAGATGCCGAACATGACCCGGTCGCCGACCTCCGCCGGGCAGCCGAAGAGCTCGTTGAAGACAAGGAGCGGAAGCTCCTTGGCATAATCGTTCAACAAGTCGGCGGAGCCGCGGGCGCTGAACTGGGCGATGAGATAGCGAGCGACCCGATCGACGTTCTGGCTCAGTCGGTGGCTGCTGACACGCGCGAAACTTTCGGTTACGGCCTGGCGCAGCCGCAGGTGCTCGGCGCCGTCGGTGAACATGCAGTTGGGCCGGTAGGCAAGCAGGGGAAGGACGGGGCTGTCCGGGCTGATCCTGCCCTCGTTGAGATCCCGCCACTGGCGCGCGTCCTTGCGGAAGTCACCCGGATTCTGCAGCAGGTCCAGCGACGCCGCGTAGTCCGTCACCAGAGTCGCTTCCACACCCGGGGCCAGTTCGACGGGTGCCGTCGGGCCGTGATGGCGCATGTAGGCGTAGTACGAGTGAGGATCGGCGGCGAACTCCGATGTGTACATGGGGATCGGCTGACCGCTGCCGTGGGCGGGGCAGCCGGGCGGCGGGACGGGGGTCGGTTCGCTGGTCATGCGTGCTCCAGAGCGGCGCGTGCGTGTAGGTATCGAACGAGAGTGATCAGCGCTTGCGCCGATGACCTCTCGTCGCGAGCGTCGATGACGACGACCGGGGTGTCAGGCAGCAGGTCGAGCGCCTCTCGCAGCGCAGCCTCGGTGCGTACCGGCGTGCCATCGAAACGGTTGACGGCGATGGCGTAGGACAGCCCGTACTGCTCGATCAGATCGATGACGGCGAAGGAGTCCGCCAGCCGCTCAGGGTCCACCAGAACCAGGGCTCCCAGGGCGCCACGCGCCATGTCCTCCCAGATCTGGATGAACCGCTGCTGCCCGGGCGTGCCGAACAGGTAGAGCACCACCTGGTCGCTGATGGTCAGGCGCCCGAAGTCCATTGCGACCGTGGTCGTGGTCTTGCCCTGCACTCCCTTGAGATCGTCGACCGCTTCCGCCACCCGCGTCATGTTCTCCTCGGTGGACAGCGGCGGGATCTCGGAAAGGGTGCGGATGATGGTCGTCTTGCCGACGGCGAAGTGACCGACGACCAGGATCTTCACCGCGGTCTGCTCTGCGCCGCCCCGGACATAGGCGGCCTCATCCAAAGTGCGCGTGGAGTCCATCCAGCACCTCCTGGAGAAGCTGTGCGTCAGCGAGACGCGCCCGGGGCACGGGCGCTCGGGTGATCAGGTAGCCCCCCTCTGCGAGGGAACTGAGGAGGATCTTCACCACACCCAGCGGGAGCTCGGTGTGGCCGGCGAGCTCGGCGACGGAGAGGTAACCGCCGGAGCACATGTCCAGCACCGTCTGCTCCTCGGGGGAGAGCCGGTTGGGGCGCTGCCGCTGGTCGCTGGCCGTCGTCACGAGAGTGATCAGGGAGAACTGGTCCTCGGCAGGCAGACCACGCCCGCGGGTGATGACGTAGGGCCGTACTAATTCTGCGGCTTCAGGCTCATCGGGGGTGTTGTCAGTCATGAGAGGTGACCGATGTCCTCGCGGGGCGAAGTCGCCAGTTCCTTGCCCAGCTGGCCGACCAGCTGCTGCATACGGAACGTGATGTCTGCCATGTCGATGTCGGCAGCCGCCGAGACCGCGAGGTAGGCGCCCTCACCGGCAGAGATGAGGAAGACCCAGCCGCCGTCGAACTCGACCAGGGTCTGGCGCCACTGCAGGTCCTCACCGTCGCAGAAGAAGGCCAGGCTCCGGCTGAGTGACTGCACACCGCTCATCGCGGCGGCGACCGTGTCGGCCGAGTCCCGCCCGAGATCTTTCGTACGGGCCATCAGCAGACCGTCGGCCGAGACCAGGACCGCATGAAGGGCCCCGGGAATCTCCAGGGCACTGTCGAGCATCCATGACAGGTCGTTCTTCACGAGGAGGTCTCCGGTCCCTTGCGTGCTTCCTGGCTCGATCGGCGCATCGCGTCCAGCGGTGCGGCGCGGCCGGTCTCGGTCCCCCGTTGAAAGGCGCCCATGATCGACGCGGTCTCCTCAGTGGAGCGGGCAGGCTGGCGCTGTCTGCCTGGGCTGCTCGGCACAACAGCCATGGGCCTTTGCTTGCGCCGGCGCTTGGGCAGCCCGTCGGCCGTTGTCGCCGGAGCGTTGGCATCGGCCCCCTCCGAGCCATCTCCTTCTTGGAGAGCCGCCATCGGCTTCTTTGGCTCCGGCATGCTGGTCAGCAGTTCCTCCGGGACGAGCACCACCGCGCGGACACCCCCATAGGGAGATGTGGAGTCGACGGAGACGGTGAAGCCGTAGCGTTCACAAAGCGCACCGATCACCGCAAAGCCGAACTGCGGAGGGTTCCCCAGCCCGGAGACGCCCGCGGCGCGCGCGCCGGACAGAAGTTCCCCTGCCTTGGCCTTCTCCTCCTCGTTCATGCCGACACCCGCGTCGTCAACCACGATGCAGATGCCCTTGGGCACAGACCGAACATTGATCTCGACCACGGTTTCCGGAGCCGAATAGCTCGTCGCGTTGTCGAGCAGTTCGGCCATGGCCAGGGCAACAGGCTCGACGGCCCGGCTCGTGATGGCGAAGTCGACCTGCGAGAGGATCTCGACCCGCTGGAAGTGGCGGATCCGTCCCTGCGCGCTACGGATCACGTCGTACACCGAAGCAGGATCGCGCTGTCGGCCCAGCCAACCCTGACACAGGACAGCGATGGACTGAGCCCGCCTCCCGAACTGGGAGTTCATGTGGTCGATCTCCAGCAGATCCTGGAGAATCAGCGAGTCTCCGTACTTCGCCTGCAGCTCGGAGATGACCAGCTGCTGCTCGGCAGCGAGTCCCTGGAGCGTCCGCATGGCGGACTTGAGCACCGTCTTCGTTGCGTCCTCGGCCCGCTCTTCGGCCTGTCGGACGACCTCAGCGTAGCCGCCCTCCAACTGGGCGTTCGAGGCCTGGAGCTCGTCGCTTCCCTTCCTTAACCCGCGTATCGCCTTTCGCTGGCGAACAATGACCGTAGCTGCGGCAGGGGTACCGGCAACGAGCGCCCAGACCGCAGGATCCAGCATGTATTGCGTCATATGACTCTCTTCAAGCGACTGAAGCCCAGTAGCCGAAAACCTGCCGTATGTGTCCCGGCAGGCGGCAGTGCTCGGTGGGCCAGCCAGCAGGGTCACGGACCCGTGGCCCGCTTGGCAAGTGCCAGGATCATACCACTCGGCTTAGCTGACGGACCGTCAAGTAGCTCGTTCAAGCCGCGACTTGGTGAAGATCTACGTGTCCTCCGGTGGAGAAGATGCGCACTCGAGCAACCTCTCGTTTGCGGGCCGGGGTGTACTCGGCGAGGAGGGCCCGCTCGTCATGCCCAACGGTCGAAAGCCCCGCCGTCCGCGTAGTGCTGCTCCCCATTCCTCGCCGGTGACGTATCCCAAAGCCCTGCTCCTCATCCGGTGCGGTGACGGCGCGGGCGTTCAGGGACGTCCTGCGGCGCGGAGGCAGGCAAGGATGCGGCGGCCCCGCGGGAGAACAGTCTGATCCCGTCCAGCTCGATGTCCTTCCAGCGCCCTTGCGGAGTGCGGAGCCGTCGCCGGACGGCCGTCCACGTCATGCGCTGTCGGTGCATCACCCCGCCGACCACCCGCCACCGGGCGCCTCGCATTCATCAGGTTGGTGGGATTGGGCAGGCGTCACCGGGGATGTCCGCTCGGTCCTTTTCCTTGCCCTTACGGCACTTGCTCATCGGACCCATTTCGAGGAGCAGGAATGCCGGCAAGCACGGCATCGGGGCACGTTGGAGATCTGAACCCGGCACTCCACACCATCGCGCCGTGCCGCCCGCGCGTCGGCGACGGCCCGAGGTCCGACCGCCGCAACACGGCGCTTCCGGCGACCTGCGCGCCGGTCAACAGGAAGGACACGCAAGGAGAACCCTGCCGAACCTCAGTGACCGCGACGAGTTGGACCCGCTCATCGTGAGGACTCACTACGGCGACGACCGTGCGTGGGATGCCCTGCAGCAGTTGCTGCTGCCGCCTGCGCAGGATGCGGACACCGACGTCCCCTGCTTCGTCGACGACCCCCAGTGGGACGGCGCGAGTGTCGACGACGTCCTGGCCGCTGTCGCCGCGGACGAAGAGCTGCGCAAACACCTTCGAGTCGTCTTCCTCGCCGACCGCTTGACGATGGAGGCCGTCGACCAGCCGCTACTGGTGGTGACGACCACTACTCGGGACGAGTGTGAAGACGACGAGGAGTGGGAGTTTGTTGTCGAGTACGGGCGCGAGTTCCGCGCAGTCCATGGTCTGCTGATGGGACACCAGGCCGGCGATGGCTTGGACGGTGTCGATCCACTGGCCCATCGGCAACGGAGTTGGGTACATGCCCGTCGCTCGTGCCGCGACCATGCGTGTCCCGCACAGCGCCGGTCCGTTCCGAACGCGCGTACAGCGCAATTGGCCCGTCCCCGCCCAGGGTGTGGACGGGCCGTCGCTCACGCGGCGGTGGTCAGCGCTTGCTCCACTTCTGGTTGTCGGTGCCGGCGCAGCTCCACAGCTGGAGCCCCGTACCGTTCGCGGTCCCCAGGTCCCTGACGTCCACACACTTGTCGGCCTGCGGGTTGACCAGGTCGTGGGCGGCGTTCAGCCGGAACTGCTGGGCCGGTCCGCCGTTGCAGGTGGCCAGTTGGATCACAGTGCCGTTCTGCGTGGAAGCCCCGGCCGCGTCCATGCACTTGCCCATGGAGCGGACCGTGCCGTCGGACTTGAACTCCCACTTCTGAGCGGCGGAACCGTTGCAGTCCCAGACCTGGAGGGGGGCACCGTCCCTGCTCGTGCCGCCGCTGACCGTGATGCACCGGTTGGAGTCGTGGCTGAACACGGTGACTCCCGCGACCTTAGGAGGGGCCTCCGTCGTGCTCTGCGCGTTCGGCACGGACGCCTGGCCCGCGCCAGGAGCGCTCCCAGAGGCCGTCCTCGTGGCCGACGGCGTCGCGCTCTGCCCCGGGGCGGGATTCCGGCCGCCCGGTGCTGTCTTGTCACCGGCCTCGCCGCTGGGGTTGCCGGAGTGGTCGGGGTTGCCGGAGGAGCCGGGGCTCCCGGCCTTCGCGCCCGCCCCATCTGCGCTGCCCGGCGTGCCGTGCCGAGTGGGTGCGGCGGAGCCGAGATCGGCCGGAGCGACACCGGCCGCGCCTCCGCTGAGGACCGTCCCGTCGGTCGGCGCCGCGGACGAGGTCCTTCGGGTCTCGTCACTGCCTCCGCTGACCAGGAACGGTACGGCTATCAGGCCTACGCCGGCGATGGCGGCGCCGGCCAGGAGGCTCTTCCTGACCCGTGCGGGATCGTCCGCGGTCGTGCTGCTCGCGGTCGCAAGGTCACCGGCGGCGTAGGCGTCGGCCGACGCTGCTGCCTGGCTCTCCCCCGCCGCAGCGGCGGCAGCGGCGGAGTCGCGGCCGTCCGCCTCTCCGACCGCGTCAGCGCTCGTTTGCGGCTCGGAATTCCTGTGGAGGCCAAGGGCGAAGAACCGTCGGCCTCGTCGGCGGCTCTCCCCGGAACCGGTGCCCGCCGACTCGCCGTCCGCCGACTCGCCGTCCGCCGACTCGCCGTCCGCCGACTCGCCGTCCGCGGAGTCGGAGTCCGCGGAGTCGCCGTCCGCGGAGTCGCCGTCCGCGGAGTCGCCGTCCGCGGAGTCGGAGTCTCCGGAGCCGGACGACGGTCGACCCGGCCTCGCCGAGGTGGATCCACCGGAGGCGGGCTCCCGGCTGTCCGGATCCGGCATGGTCCCGGTGGCGCCACCGGTGCCCTCGGCCGCTGTCGTGGAGGCACCCCCTGGGGACGTGCGGGCGGCCCCTTCCGGCACGGCGGGCGAGGACGAGGAACTGTCGGTGCTCAGCTCAGCCGACAGCCGCGCCAACCGCGCGGCGGCTGCGGACAAGGACGAACGAGCCTCGGCGGACGCCCCGTCGGGTGAAGCCCCGGGGGATGCCGAGGGTTCCGTGGACATTCATGCTCCTTCGCGTGAACTGGCGTGTGTACTGGAACATCCTGAGTTCGATGGCAGACACCGGGCCTCAAGAGATGTGAGGGTTACAGCGGGGTGGGAGGGCCCTGGTACGTGACACTGCGGCCTCCGCGATGCACACCAGGCCAGCTGGGCACTCCTGCTTCGGAGGCTAGCGCCTGTGGTGGCCACTGTGATCCGTCACGAGGTCGGGTGCCCTTTTGATCGGGCCGGAAGAGGACCCATCGGCCCTTGACACGAGCGCCGTCACGGCGTGCTGGACGATCCACACCGCTCGACCCCCTCATGAGGGGACCGGACCGGCTCGAGTGCCAGCATCGGCCCACCCACTGGGTCACCCGGCACACGGTCGCCGGCGAGACGCCGAACAACGGCGCCAGCTGCCGCATCGTGAGATGCGTGCGGTAGTAGACCGCCAGCAGCACCCGCTCGGCCAGCGTCAGCCGCCACGGGCGTCCCCGTCCACAGCCTTCGCCACCACGCTAACGGACCGCTTTCAACAGCCGCCCGAACTGATCCACCCGCAGGCCCGTGAACGTCTCCACCCACACCCGCTCAGCCCTCAACAGCCCGGCCTTACAAGGGAGAGGCACTGAACTCAGCCTTCTGCAGCACGCTTTAATGGCGAAGGGGTTCGAGCCGCCGCCAAAGCGGTGAGTGATCGAGCGGACCTTCGGCTGACCAACGCCGCACCGCCGTCTGGCACGGAACTACGAAGCCCTGCCACAAAAGGTTTCAGGCAATGCCCCTCAGTACTCTCGCAGCGTGTCGTGTCCCGAGCTGCGTCGTCGGTAATGACAGCGGCGAGCGATGGCCCGGCGGCGGCTTTCGTACTCGTCCATGCCACCCTCATTCTTCACAGCCTGGAAGCACTCCTATCCACTACCGTGTCCGCCGCAGTGCCCGTGAGAACCAAGAACACTGCCCTAATGCACCCACCGCTTTGAGAAGCGGCACCAAAGGTGTATGCGGTGTATCAGAATCGTGTACATGACGTACGCACATACCTCTGTCCGAACCTCCTGGGCCCGCATCGACGCGTGGCTGCAGCACCACGCCCCAGCGACATTCGCCCAACTGGCTCCGCCGGCGGACCCACATGAATACGACTTGGCACAGAAAGAAATGGGACTGCGTTTTCCTGCAGGCCTCTTGGAATCTTTGGACTGCCACAACGGGGCAGAGCCATACACCACCGCGCTTCCTCAGGAAACTCCTCTCTCATTGGCGGGGATCGTCGATTTCTGGCGCACGCGAATGACCATCATCGAAAGGAAGGAGGAGCCAACTGAATCACTCAATGAAGACGAAGAACACTGGTGGCACCGGCTATGGATTCCATGGGCCGCCACCGACGGTGACGCGCAGGTTATTGATATGCGGCCAGGTCCAGGACAGGGCAGAATTGGGTTGGCACTTCTGGACGGTAATGGGAATTTCGATGGCGATTGGGGCTGGCCCTCGTTGGAGGCGTATCTATTCCAGGTGGCAGAGGCCTTGGAATTCGGGGACTCTGTGGGAGATCTTGTCCCCTACCTTAAACCCAATGGTGAATTGTGTTGGGCGTACTCCACCGACATAGAGCTCGACGGTTACGAGATCACCCCAGCACCTACAACACGGTCCCGCTGGTAACGCGCAGGGCGAAAGCACTGAATCTTCATCGTCATGCCAGTGACGATTGTTGAGTCCGCAGGTCACGCGTCTCACGCCACGGCAAGAGGAGGCCGCATCGGCCTCTGGCGGGACCGCGGTCGAGGTGGCCGCAGTAGATCAGCCGTGTCCGGTGGCCGGGCTTGGTGCAGACAGTGCGGCCGTCGAGACACGCTCGGTGCCCGTCGCGGTGACCCGCACCACCGGGGTGTGGTCGTCGGCCCCAGGTTCGGCCCTTGGGCGGCTTCAAGCGCTGGCCGGCCTCGTCCTCGCAGCAGAGCCAGGCGCCCAAGTCCGCCGCCCTCTGTTCATGACGGACCACTGCTCGTCCTTCCACAGGGCGATAATCGCCTCATCCCGCCCTGTGGCCGTGCGGGACAGGACCTGCGCACTCCAGCCGATCCGGTGCAGCAGCAGGTCCGGCCCGGCCACGGTGTAGTCGACGCCGAACCGGAGGCGCACGATCTCGGCGATTCTCGCCGTCGTCCAGCACTGGTCACTCCAGCCGGAAGCGGACGGACCGGCATCCAACACCGCTGTCAGAGCGCGGAGCTGTCTCGGTCCAGCTTGCAGCGGGCGCCACCGGCCCGCGTGGAGACCAGGGCCTGTCGACCGCCTGAACCCAACACCCGTATCGCGAGCGGTTCGCTTTGAGATCTCTAGGGCACGATGTGCTGCCCGACTGCCCCTCCACGTCGCATAGTTCAGTTTCCAAGTTAGTCATCGACACTATTGTGCGACGGCAAAAATGCGGCCGGACACCCGCTCACATTCCTGGGATACGAGCACGGATGGGGCGGCGTGGAAATCCGTCAGCAAGGACGTCGGGCACACCCGCAGGCGACACGGCTGTTACAGGACGTCCGCGCTGTGAACCACCTGTGAGCTTTCCCGATTTGGTTGTACGAGGGCAGCAGCACGCTAGGGCCGATTTACCGCCCCTACGCGAACGTCGGCCTTCACCCCGCCCGTTGCGGTCTCGTCCATGATGTTGCGCGTGCTGGCCCGTACGCCCAGGTCTTCCCGGTGTTCGGCCACCGTCCTCCGCAGAACCTGCTCGAACCGCTCGACGATGAACAGCTCGTTCCTCTTCAGGAAGGACCTGACAGGTCGGCTCAGCGACGTGCGCAGCGTTGAGAAGGGATTCCGCAGCGCCGCTGGAAGCATGTTCTTCGTAAGGCCTGGGAAGAACCGCTGCGCAAGGGGGTACGCGGACACGTGGCTGAACATCAGCCAGGCATAGCCGTACAGTTCGTCCACCCCGGCGACCCGGGACAGGTAGGGGAGCTGCATCGCTCTCACATCTCGGCCCAGCATGCCGGAGGCGAGGCCGCGCTGTGAGGTCTTCAGCGAATTCGCGGGACGAGGCCATTGCGTTCGCCAGATCATCAGACGCACCGAGTCGGTCCTGTACCAGCGCCGACAAATGGCTCACCCCGCCGATGGGGACACCGACGGTGAACTGTGTGTACGCAGCGTGGTGCTCACCCGCCGGGGACGGATACACCAGCAGCCCCTCTGCCTCGGGGTGACGGTCCAGTCCCTCTCGGGCAGGAGTTCACGCAGGGGGATCGCGCGGCGCTCCCGGTCGGTTCTGCGCAGCAGCTCACGAGCGTGCAGGTGCCACGACAGGCCAGTCTGCCCGGGCAGGAAATGCGTTTCTCCGGGCAGGACCGCGAGCGGCGGGAACACCGGTTCCGGAATGGGCAGACTTCTCCGTTGCGGCTCTTCCCGCGGTCGGGTCGGAGGCAAAGGCGGACACCGGCACGCCTGCTTCCCCGGCGGCCTGCTCGATCGCCTTGTCGACCTCGGCCTGCTGTGCCTGCTTGTCCGAGAGGCCGGCTTCCCGCACACGACCAGGCCCGTCCTCGTCGCTCAAGACGGCGACGGTCCCGAGTCGCGGGTCGCCCGCTACGCATGTTCAGGCGTCGGCGAGTCCGCCTCCGCCGCAGCGCCCGGGGCGGGGCTCGAAGCGGGGGCAGGGGTGCCGCCGTTGATCAGATCGTTGAGCGACGCCACGGTGTGGGGGAACCGGTCCGGGAAGGTCAGCACCAGGCAGAGTGTCTCCAGCGGGTTCAGGCTCAGTGCCTCGACCGTCGCTGTCGCCCCGGGCTGGAGTCCCAGCATGGCGACGGCTTCCAGCGAAAGGGGGACCGCGCGCGCCTCCGACTCGGTCAGCCGGGTCGCCTGGACCTCCGGGTCCATGAGCCGTTCGATCACTTCCCGGGTCAGGTCTGTCTCGGTGACGCCCTCCGCGGTCAGGGGCTTCCGAGCCTCTGGCTCAGCGGGCCGCCGAGCCTCGGTCGGCATCTCGCCGGTGCCCGCCTGCCCAGGCGGCGGCAGCTCCGGCGCCGGCACCGCGGCCCCACCGTCCGGCACGGTCGCCGGGGTGCCCGACTGCGGGCCGGACGGTGTGTCGGACGCGGCGGCGGCCGCAGTACGGACGAGCAGGTACTCGCTGCCGCGCCGGTAGAGGGTGACACGGTGCGCCGCCCCCCTGTCGGGGCCGTACGTCTCGGACGTGCCGTCCTCGTTCACCACGGTGATGTGTGCGCGGTACTCCTCGGCGGCGATGGCTGCGGCGCCGCGGGCCATGGCCGGGGTCCACCCCTGGCCCGCCGCGAGCTGGGCGCGGACCAGTGCGGTCTGCTCGGCGTCCGTGAGTTCCCGGCTAGTGGCCGTCGTACGGTCGGCCATGGCGTCCTTGAACCGCTGGTCGTCGCTGAACGGATCCAGTTGCCGCGGCGTGAGGACGACAAGCCGGTTGGGGACCGTGCCGGGTGGCGGTGTCCGGTCGGCCAGGATCTCCTGCGGCGACCGGCGACCCTCCACAGGCACAGCCTGTTCCAGGGCCTCCCAGAAACCGTTGCCCCCGCCGGCCGGCAGGAGCAGCTCGTGGACCGTCCCGTTGGGGGCGGTGACGTTCTTCCCGTCGGCAGAAGCCCGCCAGGCGTCCGCGCCCTGTTTCCTCTCCCACGGCGCTTCGCCATAGGCAGGACGTTTTGGTACCGACACGGGCTCAGGGGCGGCAGGCGGCGGCGTGTTATCACCGGTGGCGGTGGCGCGGATGCCGGGTTCCGTGCCCGGAGGCAGGGCCACCTGGAAGTGCTCATCGGTGATTCTGAGCACCACCGGCAGGGCTTCGCCCTGCTCACCCCGCTCTCCCTCATCGGGCGGGGACGAGACGCCGACGGCAGAAGCAGAACCCTGTTGCCCGCGGGCGTCGCCCTCGGCGGGTGAGAAAGTGACGAAGCGTCCCTCGTTGCCGACGACGGTGACCGGAACACCGAACGTCCGCGCCGCGAGCACGGGCAGCAGGTCGGCCGCGCCCCGGTTCCAGGCCGCCTTGCCCGAGACCGCCCCGGAGCGCCGCAGCGCGGCGGCTGCGAGCAGCCCGCGCTGGTCGGCGGGGAGCGAGAGATACGGGGAGAGCCGGTGGGCGTCCATGAACTCCCGCGCGGCGGGCGAGCCTTCCGGCAGGACGATTCCGGCCTCGGCCAACTCCTCCGGGGTGAAGGTGTCGAGCGTGTCGGCCACCGCAAAGGCCCAGAGGTCCTCGTTCCGCGGGTCCGCCAGCTGGTGGGCCAGGAACTGGCGCAACTCTTCGGCCCGCTCATGGGGCGCGCTGCGCGTCGGTAGTGCCGGGTGATTGGGGACGGCCGCAATGAGGGCCTCGTCGAGGGCGTGGAAGAAACCGTTGCCGTCCTTCGGGACGTCGCGGACCTCGAAGCTGCGCCCCTCCGGGGAGGTGATGACCGAGCCGTCGTCGGAGGTGGTGAAGCGTGGGTGCTCGACGGCCTCTTCCGTGTCCTTGGCCGGTGGCGTGAAGACCACGGCGGACGGCTTGGGCACCCCCTCACGGAGGTCGGCCTTCCCGGCCTGCGCATCCGCCGAATCCAGCTGGTACCAGCGGGTCAAACGGTCCGTCTGGTAGCGCACCCGGTGGAACTCGACGGCGGCCTGCACGGCCGCTGCTCTCAGACGGACGAGTTCCCCTTCGAGCCCGCGCAGTTCCTCCTGCTTGGCCGCCCTCCGGACTTCCAGCACCGCGCGCTCGTCGGCCCTGGGCGCCGCGTCCGGCACCTCCTGCGGCACAACGCCCTCCGACGCCGCGTCCGGCCCCTCCTGCGGCACAACGCCCTCCGGCGTCACGGCCGGTACACCGGCGGCAGCGGCGGCAGCGGCGGCAGCGGCGGCATCGGACGAACCCTCGGCCACCGGCGCCGGTCCCTCGTCGGCGCCCCCCTGCGCGGTCGGACCGTCGGCGGGGAGCGACGCGCCCGCGGACGGCACGCCCGCGGTGGCGGGCTCCGGCCGGCCCGTGCCCGCGGACGGCACGCCCGCGGTGGCGGGCTCCGGCCGACCCGTGCCCGCGGCCTCGATCTGCTTCTCCACTTCCCGGAGTTCGTCCCGGACGGTGCCGAAGCTACGCCGCTTGTCCCAGTAGGCCTGGTCCGCCGTGACCCAGGCGGTGCCGGCCTCTTTGACCGCGTCCCATGCGGCGGCGAGCTCCTCGGGGAAGTTGCGCTCACCGATCATCCCCCAGGCCCGGGCAGCGTCCTCGCGTATCCACGCGAGGGTGAAGGCCCGCGTCTCGGCGCCGCGCTGTCCCGGGTTGAGCTGACCGAACGGCCCGAGCATCCAGTTGACCGACCTGCCGACCGTGCTGTCCCGCAGAGTGTGGTCCACCTCGGCGACGCCGAGCCAGTCGGTCGGCACGGCGAACAGGAACGCTCGGGAGGGTTCCTGCGTCAGGGCCGTCGAGGAGGAGGGGCTGTCCCCGAGCTTCTTGCCGTCGTTCTCACTGGTGTTGAGGAGTGTTCCCGAGGGGCCGGGCACGATCGCTCCGGTGGCCGGGGAGATCAGTATCGGAACCGCGTTGAGCGAGGTGTCGTGCGTTCCGCCGCGGGCGACGGTGCTGCCATGCCCCTCCGTCACTTTGCTGGTGCCGTTCATGGTCGCCGACGGAGCCACGGCCAGCAGTCGCGCACCGGTGAGGTCCGGCCTCGCCCAGAACCGGAGCTCCCCGCGGACGTCCCCCAGCAGGGGATCGTCGGTCTGCCCCAGCACCTCATAACCGTCCTCGCCCAGGGCGTCCATGAAGAACCCGGACAGGGAGGCGTCGCTGATGGCGTTCTCACGGGCCAGCGACGGGGCGGTGCCGGGCGTGGTCAGCCCCGTGCGGCGGGCCTGCGCCACCGCCACGTCGAGGGCCCCGCCGGTCAGCTCGCCCGTCTGCTCGGCCGCCTTTCCGTACGCGGTCGCCAGCACGATCTCGGAAGCGTCCCTGAGGTTCTCCAGTCCCACGATCCGGCGGGGCTGGAAGGTGTGCGGAGCGAGCCCGGAGGGCACCGGGCGTTCCCGACGCCACCTGGCGACATCCTCCGCCGCGACCTCGTTCCTCCGGAGAGTCACGGCGCGCGGGGGCTGTGGCAGTGACGTCGTTCCCAGCTGGTCCTGCCCGGCGGATCCGGGCTCCCCCGCCGGGTTCCGGGTGGGCTCCCGGTAGGCCTGGGGCACCGTCAGGCTCAGCGGCACCCGCTCGCGCAGCTCGCCGATCCCCTCCTCCAGCGGCGGGACTCCTTCGATGCCGATGGTGAACCGCAGCCGGTAGCGGGTGACGAACTCGGCGTGCGGCTCGTCCAGGGAGAAACTCTGGTCGGCGGATCTCTCCCTCGACTTGGACGTGGCCGTGCTCAGCTGGCTGTTGCCGGATTCCGTGTAGGCGGCACTGGCCGACCGCGCCACCGAATCGCCGGTCGGCACGCCCTCGCGCGCCGACATGCCGAGTCCTCTCGACCGGCTGGTCGCCACCGATGTCTCGACGGACTCGCCGGCGGTCCGGTTGTCGCTGAGGGTGGCGCTGTGTCCGAGGCCGTCGAAGACCGGCTTCTCGGCGATGAGCTGGACGCGTACCGGCACGGTCTGCCCCCCGATGTGCAGGTTCAGCATGCCGTGCGGGAACCGCATGTTCAGCCGGCCCGCGCGGGCTCGGCCCGCGACACCTGCCGCGGTCAGCTGCTCACGCATCGACCGCAGGGCCCGCGGACTGGCCAGGTTGCGCACGCGGTTCCGCTCGGCCTCGTCGACCCCCAGGGCGGCGAGTGTCTCGTCGAAGGTGGCCAGTGCCTGTGAGGCGTCGAGTGTGCCGACGGGGAAGCTGTGGAACGGCACTCCCCCGGCCCAGGCCGGGGGGCTCCACTCCCGCTCGGTGTAGAGCGGAACGTCTCCGGCGCCGTCATCGACCAGTCCCAGACGGTGGGCTACCCGCTCGGGTACGGCACCGAGCCAGCCGTTCGGAATGGTCAGGAGCAAGCCGTGCCAGCGGTTTCCGGCGCTGGTGAGCAGTTGGTGCACCGGCCCCAGGACGCCTCTGGACTCGACCATGGCGAGCAGTTGGTGCTGGGCGTCCGCGATGACCAGATACTTGCGGTTCCTGTCCCCCTGGCCGTGCTCGATGCTCACACTGCGCGTCGCGCTGGAGGAACTGCTCCGCTGGCTGCCGATCCTCCCGGCCATACCGTAACTGCCCATGACCGGCTGCGCTCCCGGGCCCTGCGCGCGCGTGTACGACAGCTGGCCGACGACCGCGAACGACCGGCCCGTGGTCAACCCTCCGGACGCCTGCACATCGGCGGAGACCTGCTGGTTCATGTCCAGGACGATCGGCCCCGACACCACCTTGACGTCCTGCAACCGCACCCGCTGGATCAACGTGCCCAGCCGGTCCAGATAGGAACCCTCCCCGAAGAGACCGGTGAGGCGCAGGCCGGAGGCACTGGTGGTGAGGTCGGTCCCCGCGCTCAGGAAGTGCGGAAGGACAGCGCGATCGGTGGTGTCCCGGGCCGGGGCACCGAGCTGGGTGAACTGCCACGAGTGGTCGGACGCCGCGGACATGACGTCCTCGACCGCCTGTCCGAGGTCCCGGTGTGCGGCGAGTGTGATGCTCAGGTAGTGCTGGCCGCCGAAGGGCCGAGGATCGGCGGACGGTTGCGCGAGGGACCGTTCGGCGGCCGGGCCGCCGGGGGTGCCGGGCGCGAGCTCACGTCCGTCGGCGAGGGCACCGGCCGTGTCCGCGTTCAGGGATTCCTTCCGCGTGACCACCGCTTGCACAGTGTCCGCAGGTGACGCGTCCGCCTCGGCTCCCGTTCCCGTCTTCTTCACCGGCGGCGTGTACTCGTCGGGCACCGAGAGCAGGACCTGCCCCCTCACGGGTTCCGCGGCCCCGATGAGCGCCTCCGGGGGCTTGCTGCGCACGAAGTGCTGGAGTCCCAGCACCCCGAGGGTGCCGATGCCCCGCCACAGGCTGCGCGGCCGTGAGTATCCGCCGACCTGCGCGGAGAGGAGGAGGTCGTACCGGTACAGATGGGGCGCCTTACCGGTCGACGACGTCTCGAAGGAGGCACTCCCCCCGTAGCCCGTCTTCTCCGACCGCTGCTGCCCCCAGCGCGGCCCCGCGCCGAACGTGACGGCGTTGGACGAGACACCCGACGTGGCCGGGTCCCGCGCCATCAGGCTGAACTCCAGGCCCTCCTCGGCGGCCCGCTCCGCGCTGCGCGACCCGTCCAGTTTTTCACTGCCGGAGCGGCCCTGCCTCAGACTCGGCCCGCTCTGGGTCCCCTCGTACCTGCGGTTGACCATTCGGGCGTCGATCCACAGGTACCGATGGGCCCGAGTCAGCTTCCTGGGTTCCACCAGCGGGATCCGGATACCTGTGGTGATCAGCGCCTCCAGGTTTCCGGCCATGCTGTGGTGGCCCAGGGTTCCGACGACCCTGAGCGTGTTCTGCAGCACCATCAGGTAGTGCTGCCTGCCCTGCCATCTCTTGTCGTCGGGGTCGCCGAGCTCCTCCAGGGGCGCGATGGTACGGGGATAGCGCTGCGCGAGCGCCCTGAGCACCTGGTCGGTGAAGCTCTCCAGCAGGGTCTGCTGGGGCGGCTGCGCACCGCTCTGCGTGGCGGGCCCGGTGCCCGGACCCGGTGCGGGCGTTGTCACGGGGCCCGCCGCCGGCCGTCCGGCCCGCTCGGGCACCGGGCGCGCATACCCGCCGTCGTCCCAGCTGAACGTCTCCACCCGGCTCGCGCCGAGCATCAGCGGGTTGTCCTTGGAGAGGTACACCGGGGGCTGCGGGACGGCACCCGAGTCCCGGCGCAGCCCCGTACCGTCGTCCCAGCCCGCCAGTCGCCGTGCTTCGTAGCGGGGCATCCGATCGAGGGTCCGCACCGTGTACGTCTTCGCCTCGCTGCTGCCGGTCCAGCGCACGACGACCTGCTTCTCCACCTCGTAGAGAACGGTCGGCACATTCTTGACACCGACGGCCGACCTGACGGCCCCGGATCCGCCGAAGCCCATGCCGTGCGTGGTGGAGCGGCTGATCCTGCCGAAGAGGCCCGCCGTCAGACGACCGACCCAGGCGTCCAGCCCCAGGAAGTCCAGACCGAAACTACTGCTCGGCCCGGCTATGGCGTTGATCTCCTGGCTGTTGGTGAGGGTCAGCGTCCGCTCGCTCTTGACCGTCTGCTGCACGGCGTTGCTCAGCTCCACCGCTTCGGTCTCCGACAGCAGCCGTCCGCGCAGCGGCACCATGCGCTCCACGACGAAGGCGCCGATGGGGGTGCGGTCGGAGTCGTCCCGGAGCAGCGGCGGCCCCGGTACGGGACCGTGCGAGAGCCGTTCCGAGTGCTGCTGGAAGGACTCGCTGGTGAAGAACTCCGATATCCGCGCGTAGGCGGTGCTGCCCGGCCGAGCACCGATGGCCTCGATCGCATCGCGCCGCAGGGCCTTTACGGACAGCACGCCTTCGGTCCGCACCATCCGGTAGTCGGCCGACGGGCCGAGCCTCAGTTCCTTCGGACTGAGGGTGTCGCGTTCCTCCCGAGTCATCATGCCGTCGGCGAGACGCACGGAGAGCCCGTGTCGGACACCGAAGGTGAAGCCGGACAGCGCGGGGGTGTCCCAGGGGAACGCCCGGCGAGGGCCCGGGAGGAGGCTGCGGTACCACGGGCGGCGGCGCTTGGAGTACGTACGTACGCCGACGTCGTACTGGACGTCCGTCAGGTGCAGACCGGCCTTCTCGGTCGTGCTGGTCTCGACCTGGCTGACGTTCTGGTCGGTCAGGTTGAAGTCGTAGCCGCGGGCGCGGCCGATCCCGAACCCCAGACGGCCGAACCCGGCGGCGACGGCACCGAGCGGGCCGAGTGCCACGGCCGGCGAGAACTGGCGGGTGCTCGAGAGGGACCGGGTCGCGCCGGTACTGGTCTGGCTGCGCTGGCCGTCCTGCAGCTTCGCCGAGGCGGCCGGTCCGGTGAACCTCTCCCAGTTGTGATGCGGACGTGTGACGACGTGCAGGATGCGGCGCGTCTTGTCGGCCGCGGTGAAGGGAGAGGACTCCCACCCGTCGCCGCCGAACCGGCGCGGGGTGTTCGCCAGTGCGTTCTTGAGCTCGGTGGCGATGCGCTTCCGCTCCTCGCCTTCCGGAACCCCCGCTCTTCCGACGATGTGCGCCACGACCTCGTCGATCCCCCGCAGGGCGGGCAGGGATGTGCCGTAGGTCGTTTCGGTGGTGCTGGTGAGCCATTCGGGGAGCTGTGTGCCGTCGTCGAACCTCACCGGCCCGGCCAGCGGCGCGGGAGGCGGCATGGTCTCGTCCACCCTCGCCGGCCGGTGCCGGTCGAGTGCGGCGTCCACGTCCACGTCGTAAACGTCCGCCGGTTTCACGTCCTCGCCTGCGCCCTTGCCTGCGCTCGTGCCGACGTCCTTGCCCGGGTCCTGGCCGGGGTCCTTGCCCGGGTCCTGGCCGGGGTCCTTGCCCGGGTCCTGGCCGGGGTCCTTGCCGGGGTCCTTGCCCGGGTCCTGGCCGGGGTCCTTGCCCGGGTCCTGGCCGGGGTCCTTGCCCGGGTCCTTGCCCGGGTCCTGGCCGGGGTCCTTGCCCGGGTCCGCGTTCGTCTGCGCGGCCAGGCCCTGGCTCCCGGCGACCTCGCTCGCCGGGCCGGATGCGGGTACGGGCTCCGCCGCGGGCAGCGGGGCGGGCATCAGGTCGGCAGCAGCGGTGGTGGCTGCCGCGGCGGCGGTGCGTTCCGTTCCTGTCGGCGGACGGACGCCGGCATCGGCAGCCGAGTCACGCCGCGTCGCGGGCTCATCGTCGGGTGACACCGGCGATGCGGCATCGCTCTGCCCCGGTGCGGTGTCGCGGGACTGCGCGGGATCGGAGGCGTCCCCGGCCCCCTCCGACCGTGTGCGAGCCGCCGGCGTCCTGTCCTCAACGGCCCGAGGGGCGGGCGAAGGAGCGTAGTGCCGACGGAGATCACGAACGAGATCGGGGTCGATGTCGGACTTGCTCAGGAGCAGAGAAACCAGGTGGTGGTCGCTCAGGCCCACTTCCCTGACGGGCACCGGGTCGCTGGGCGCGAGCTGCCAGCGCGCGTGCGCGGCACTGCCGTACTGCTTGATGCCGAGGTCTTGGAGGTCGTTCCTGCTCACCCGGACGTCGGCGAGGGGGCTCCGGCGCAGGCGGTCCCGCAGGTCGTCCGTCAGCTCCGGCCCGCCTGCGACATCGATGCGAGCAGCGGACGGCGCGGTCTCCGCGTCTGTCGCGAGGGCATCGGCGTCCAGTTCGCGAAGCCGACTCTCGGGTACGGGCCGCGGTTCGGCCAGGGCGCCCGGGTCCCGCGGGCTCCCCTCCGGACTCGCGCCGTCCTCTCCGGCGACCGGCTCCGCGGCGGGATCCGACTGCCGCGCACCCTCCGATGCCGCCGACTCGGGTGCCGTCGGCGCCGGTGCCGCCGGTTCCTGTGCGGTCGGCTCCGGAGCGGTGGTGTCTCTCCGACCACGCGCCCCAAGCAAGGTGTTCGGCCTCGGGGAAGCACTCGGCCTGGTCTCCCGCCGCAGCGGGAATCCGGGAATGCCCTCCGTGGTCGGCAGGAAGGACTCCGCGTCGGCCGGCGCGGGGGCGAGAACACCGGCCTGCCCGTCCAGGAAGACAACGCCGCGATCAGTGTGCACCACGTTGATCACGTGGGCGATCTCACCGCCCTCACTCCCGACGACGACCATTCCCCGCGCACCCAACGGCGCCCGGGACATCGCCTCCACGACCGCCGCCGGACCATCCACCGGATCCGGATCGCGGTCCAGATAGTCGGCCAGAGAGTTCCGCAGGCCTGAAACCTCACCCTCCGGCCGGTCCGTCGTCCCCAATTCCGAGGGCGACGCCTGATATACCGCACCATCCGGGTCCGCCAACGACATATCGACAGCGATAGCCGTCAGCACACAGTTCGTCGCGAACTCGCCGCCCCGCTCCCGATGCGGGTTGACAGATTCCAGCCACTCGTATTCTCGTGGCAACACCCCACCGCTGGTTCCCGCGGCGTCAGGAGCACCGCCGAGCAGCCGGGCACCGCGAGAAGAACCTGCTTGCCTGGAGGAGACGGCGCCACGGCGAGTGGCTCCTGCACTCCCCTCCCGGGCGGCCCGCCGGGCGTTGTAGGCCTCCTGCGCCGCGTCGATCACCGCGCGGTAGAAGGGATTGTCCTGCGGAACGTTCCAGAGGTGCAGGTAGACGAGCATCTGGTTGAGCACGGTGTCGTACTCGACCAGCAGGCCGGAGTTCCCGCCCGCGGCTCGGTCCCAGGTGACCATCCGGTCGTACGTGCCGCGGTCGATCCGGCCAGCTGTCAGCAGCGCCTGCGCGTACCCGGCGACCTTGCCCGCGGCCGATCCGTAGCGCACCTTCTCGTCGAGCAGCGTCATCTGAAGCTGGGTGAAATGCTGCCGACGGGCGGCCAGAAGGCTCTCCAGCCGGGCCAGCGTCGCCCTTCTCCGGTTGGCGATGTCCGTCACCTGGTCCAGCGTCGCACTGCCGTCGAAGAGGAGCATGGCCGGGGTGTTGTGATACGACCGGTATGCCGCCGCATGGGTCAGCTCATGAGCAAGATGTCCCAGGAGTTCGGGGGTTCCTCTCGCACCGTTCATCGCCGGTATCAGCGTGAATTCCTGAGGGGGAGCCGATGCGCTGTTCCGATCGGTCAGCATCGCCCCGTGCCGACCACCCATCCGGAAGTGGAACCTGTCCCGGAAGGGCAGGATCTCGTCCAGCACCCGACGGGTTGTCGCGGGAATCGGTGCGGCACGCAGGTTGCCCAGCTCGTCGATATAACCCTGCACGAGTCGACGGAACCGGCCGTCGCCCACCGCTTCCTGTCTTCCGATGCGGAAGGCCGTCCTCGACAACTCCGCCGGAATGTCAAGGATGCTGAAACGGATGAAGGACGCAGGATGGGCCGTCCCGAGCGAGACTATGCCGTCCAGCGCCGACATCAGGCGGCGATACCGCACTTCGTCGTCGGTTGTCGCATAGGCGTGCTCCAACGCGCGGTACACCCGGGCCTCGGCCGTGCTCTGGACGAGCAGGCCTTCCACGCCCTCGAGACGGCTTTCGTTGGAAGAGGTGGCCACGTAGGAGCGAGCATGGTTCGCTATTTCCTCCAACGCGGTGGCCCGCTGTCCGTACTGGCCCGGCTCGATCCTCTGGAATTCGCTCAGCAACCGGTCGATGTGCGCCAGACGTGAACGGGAACGCGAATGCCAGGGCCGAGGGTCCGCGCTCATCTGCCGAAATACGTCGGGGTTCAGGAAGTCGTCCTCGCTGGTGCGTGGTGCCACCCGGCCGTGATCGGTGGCGAGGCCGGACTCCGTCGGCGCCGACCGCTCAGCGGCAGGGCCCACCGGAACACTGCCCGCGGCGTCCGCCGCGTCGGAACGGGTCTGCCCACCGGGACGGGAAGTCCCCGTCACCTGTCTGGCGGAAGGTGCGGTCGACGGGGAGGTGGGAGCCGTGCGGGGCGTGAACGTCGTGTAGACCCCGGCGGCGTCGCCTTGGGGATAGAGGGTCAGCAGCCCTGTTCCGTGGAGTGGCGCCGGCTTTATTGACACCTCGCCGTTCGGCGCGTGCACGGTCACGCCCAGCTGGTCCGCGAGCTGCTGGGCCATGCTCCGTTCGCCCGTCCACCCCGTCTCACAGATCACGAGCACCACTTCCACGGAGGGCTGCCGCTGTCGCAGAGCGGTGAAGACAGGATCGCGTCGCAGAATCCGGCTGAGCCCGTGCCCGTCGATGACTTTCTTCCTGCCGGAGTGCAGGTACGACTTGGCCTTGTCGTACTGGCCATGACCGGTGACGTAATAGACCGGACGTGTGCCCCAGGGCGCCGGTTCCTCGCGTGACATCAGTTCACCGGGCCGCAGTGAGGCGTAGTGCCCGCCGGAGTGGGTCGCCCAGAGACGCTGTCGGAGGGCCCAGTCCTCGTTGTCGTGGAGACTGAGGACTCCCCAGGTCACTCCGTCGCCCATTCGGTGCGCGTTCAGCCGGTCGATGTCACCGTCGCTCAGCTCGTCCACCGGGACGTCGCCCGGTGCGTCGGGATTCGCCGGGTGCCTGAGGCCGCCTCTGTTGCGCGCACCGGCGAGGACCTGGCTGGCCTTCTCCGCGAAGAACCGCTTGACGCTTTGCCCGGCCTCTCCGAGACCACCCTCCGTAAATGTCCGGTTAACCCCGGCGGCCCCGTGACCCGGCTCCTTCCAAGCACCCCACCCCGGAGTGTCACCCATTCGGTAGATCCCGAGCGCGTTGCGGTCATGCGCAAGCACAGCGGCTACCGCGCCGGAAGAGCCCCCCTGGCCCTTGTCCGGGCCCGACGACATCGCGGTCTGCGCACCGGAGCCCGCATCCGCGGGCACGGCGGAGGGGTCGGCCTGTTCCACGGACGGGACCGCGTCGGCGTCCGCAGCTCCCTGCGCACCGGCCAACTGCCAGGTGCGGTAGTCGGTCATGAGGTCGTCGACGGACGGATGGCCCCATTCCCACAGGGCGGCGGCATCGACGTCCACCCGTGCCCGTGCCGCGGCCTCAGCCGCGACCTGCGGACTCAGGATCTCAATGACATCGCCGTCGGAGCCGGTTCGTTCCCCGGACAGGGTGTCCACCAGCTCGCGGTGGTGCTCGTACGAGGCCAGGAAACGGTTCCACGCCTCGGCCCGGGTCCTCGGGAAGTGGGGAGGCCGGTCCGCCAGGTCGGGCGGCGTGAAGTGGGCTGCCCGGAAGTCCAGTTCGACGATCCACGCGTCGTCGTCACCGGGAGCGGTGCTGCTCGCCGGGTAGGCGCCGCCCTGGTCCTGTGCCGCATCCGGTCCCGCATCCGGTTCGGCGTCCGGTTCCGCATCCGGTTCCGCACCCGGTTCGGCGTCCCGTACGGGCTCGTACGCGGCGTCCCGCTCGGTGGGCAGCGGGGTCGTGGTGGGCCGCGGGGCCATCGGGTGGCGCCAGTCGAGAATTTCCGGTCCGCCCGCGCGTGCGGTGTCGGCGATGACGGCCAGGTCCTCGGCGCTGAGCACCGGCACGCCGTCGACCGGTGGGCCGACGGTGAGGGAGCCGTTGGCGCGGACGGCCGCCGAGGTCTGCGACTTCCGGAAGACGGTGCCCTCGTCCCGGTAGCGGTCCGGGAGGCCGATGAAGTGGAGTACTTCGTGCAGCAGTTGGTACGTGGTGAGCGGGGCACCCGACTCGTCGAGCGTGTACCAGTCCCGGGTGGTCGTCCGGCCCCGCTCGTGGTGGACGCGGACGCTGTGGTGCGCGTCGTCGGCGTCGCCGAACTCCATGTTCAGGTGGAACAGGTCCCCGCCCGGCAGTTTGAAGCCCGGGGTGCCGTTGATCCACTCCGTCGCCGCGTCGGACAGGCGCCCGGCGAGGAAGCGCAGGTCCGCCTCCGAGGTACTGGTCCCTGCCTCGAGCCCCAGTCGCACGGTGAAGTCCGAGACCCACTCGCCCGTCGCGAGCAGGAGGCGGCGCAGGTCGTAGCGGATGGTGCTCATCGTCCCAGGCAGCGTGTGCCGGCGGGTCCCGTCGGGCAGCGGTTCCCCGGACAGTGCGGGCTCACCGGGCAGGCGGTCGCGCCGTCCCGTTCCGAAGGGGAGCGGTTCGTAGCGGCTGGTGTCGATCCGGTCCGGATCGACGATCTCCCGCAGTTCAGCCAGGAGGGAGAGGTCCCGAACAGGGGTACCGGTCCCGTCGGTTCCTGCCGGGGAGGCGAGGGACGGTGCCGACTCCCATGTAGCCGACGCCTTCCAGCGGCCGGTGCCGTCCGTACGGTCGCGTCGTCGGCTCTCGTCGCGGCCCCGTCGTTCGGTGGCGGTCCCCGACGGGCCCGGGCCCTCCGGGAACACGAAGCCGGGCACCCAGCGCGTGGTCGCGGGGTCGTGGACGCGTCCCGCGCGGGAACGAGAGCGGGCCCGGCCTCCCGTCGGCAACAGGTCGACCCGCTCCGTCGACAGGGACATCGAGGCCATGCCGGAGACGAGCACCGTGCCGATGGCGGACGCCAGTTTGCTCGTCGCCCTGATGACGGACCTGGACCGGGAGCGTTTTCGGGTCGGCTCCGCCCGGAAGCCGGTGACCGTGGGCACCACGGGGGCGTGACTCGGGGGCAGCACAGGAGGGTGAATCAGCGAAGGCGGCACGGGGGCGTGCCCCAGGGGCACCACGGAGCCGGAACGTCCTCGTCCGGCCGGAGCGTGCGCGCCGGTCGCCGCCGCCAGCAGGGACGACACCGCGTCCCCGGGGGCGGTGGAGTGGGAGCGGCCTCGCCGCGGCTCCGTCCGCGGGGTGGCGACAGCCGGGCCCATGGGCGATTCCGTGGTCCGCGACCCACGGACAAGGGCGGCGAAGTCCGAGTGGAAGGGCCCCAGAACTCCCCGGAGCGTTCGGTCGAGCTCGGGATGCCTTTCCAGGAAGTCGGGCGCGGGACTGGACTTCTTCAGCTTCCCTGTCAACCGCTGGGACGCCACCTGCGGTGCCACCAGCGCGGAGTCCAGCTTCCCCAGCTCTTGCCACAACCTCCGCGCGACAGACCTGTCCCGGGCGGTACGGAAGTGCGCGAAGAGCTCGTCGTCGGCGTTGCGGAATTCCTTTTCGGCATCTTCCCAGGAGGAGACGACGCGTGTGCCGGGCGTGGGGAAGCCCGTCGCGTAGCCATCGGTCAGCATGGCCAGGTAGTACTTCGGGTACTGCTCGCTTCCCGACAGTGTCCAGCGTTCCGGCTGTTCCGCGTACCAGCGGTCCAGAAGTCTGTGGATGTCCGCCAGCGGATGTTCCAGAAACGTGTACCCCCGGCTCGGCCCCTGCATGCTCCCCAGCCATTCCTGCACGGTCAGGGGCCGGTCGGACAGAGTCAGGTCCATGACCATAGGCTCGACCCGGCCGTCCGCCAGCCGGGCGTCCACCGTGGGAGCGATGTGGAACCGCCACCCGATGTCCCGGGGACGGCCGCGCAGGGCTCCTTCCGCGCGGGTCGTGGAGACCCGGAGTCCCAGGGCACTGCCCACGATCACCTTGCGGGGCGTCACGCCCCACCGCAGGAGCTGCATCGACCACAGGTGCGCCCGCAGCGCGCAGCCGTCCTCGGGGTGCTTCGTGGTGACGGGCACCCAGCCGTGCCGCGAGTGGAGGAAGTAGGTCTTGCGGAGCTGCTCGAACCACTTCTCGACCTGCCGCATCGGCACCGGGTCCGACGTCGTGTGACCGAGCAGGAACCCGATCCGCCCGGCGGCCTGGGGCCACTTCGCCGGCAGTTCCCGGCGGATGTCGGTCCCGTACTGCCGCTGCCATGCCGTCGCGATCGCCCAGATGCGGCGCATGTCGCGGCCCAGGGCCTGCAGGTCCGCGAGTACGGTGTCCAGGTCCCCGTCGTGGAGCCGCCTGGCCGCACCGACGGCCTGGGAGGACGAGCCCGCGTCCGCGATCAGGGAGGTCGCCCACCGGCTCCCGCCGAGCACGGAGGGCCCTTCCCGCAGCCCCGCCTCGACGAGGATCGTCTCGTGGCCCGACATGGACAGGGCACGGCGGTACAGGGCACGGTTCACCAGTTCTGTCAAGGTCCGGCCGCTGTGGGCGCGCAGAGCATGGTCCAGCGAGGTGGGCGTCAGCAGGTCCGGGGTCGACCGGCGGCGGCCGAGGACGGTCAAAACCGCCTGGACGTCCACCGAGGGGCGGGTCCTCAGGAGTCGCGCCAGCTCCGTCGCGTACTGGTCGTCCGCGGCCGCCGACACGGCCGTGGTGCTGTCCGCCGGGTGGCGGCTGCGTGAGCGGGAGGGTGCGGCCGGGGCCGACCAGGTCATTGCTTCCGGGCGGAGTTCGGCTTCCCGGGCCCGGTCGTCGGCCGACGCGGCGACCGCCTGCGCCGATTCCTCGGCGTTCTCCGGGAGCTCCACCTTGCCGACCTCGAGCATCCCCAGGGCACCGCGCTCGACGTCCCAGGGTGTACCGGTACCGGCCGTGACTGCCGCGTCGGGGTCCGTGGCCGCCTGACCGCCGGCCGGCAGCGGCGGCAGGGGCTTGCCCACCGGGGCCGAGGGACCTTCGCTCCCGGTCGGCAGCGGCGGCAGGGGCTTGTCCAGCTGGGCCGGCTGGGCCGTGGTGCCGTCCTCAGCATCCGCCTCCGTCGTGCCGGAGGGCGCGGCCACGCCCTCGTCGGCGACAGGCAAGCCGCTGTCCGCCCCAACCAAGTCGAGGATCGTCTGGCGGTCCTCCAAGGACAGCGCGCGGGCCGCGAAGGCGAGGTCCAGCAACCCGTTCAACGTTCCCAGCGGGCGCATGGCCTCACGCAGCGAGGCGGGGGTGAGCAGTCCCGGGGCCATATGACGGCCGCGGCGGCCGAGAAGCTGCAGCACCGCAGGAACGTCTACCGCCGGCCGGGCCCGTAGGTGGCGCGCCAGCTCACGGGCGTAGTCGTCTTCCGCCGCAGGAGCCGAGGGGGTTTCGGCAGTGGCGGGAGCCGAGGGGATCTCGACGGTGATCCAGGCACGGCGTCGAAGTTCGCGGTCGTTCCCTCGGCTGCCCGTGCCGGGGGGCAGAGCACGGCCCCGGTTCTCCAGCACGAAAACGAACTGCTCGGCGGTCGGCGCTCCGGGGCCATGGCCCTCGGTCGAGGAGTCCTGCAAAGCGGCGAGATGGTGCCCGAGCCGTCTGCGGAACAACTTCTCCAGGTTCCGGACCCGCCTCCCGCCGGTCGCACCCGCACTCCGCTCCTGATCGGTCCGCGTCCCGTTACCACCAGCCGAGATCCGCACGACCGGCAACCGCAGCCCGTCCTCGGCGTTCCGCAGCCCGGCGACAGCCACCCCCCGGGCCAGGTCGTCCAGCCGGGCCAGCTCCACAACAGTGAGATCGTGTGCGCCCTCGAGGAAAGTGAAATCGCCCTTCACCTCGGTCCCGTCGGTCGACGTCGGCCCCCCCACGACCTCAGTGGTCGAAGGCGTCACATCGGACGAATACGTGCGGCCGGGATAGGCGCTCAGTTCGCCGAGGAGGGGACCGTCGGAATCGGTCTCCTCATCGCGTTCAAGCCGGTCCCACTTCACCGGCTCCTTCCAGGCGGCACGTACGCGGGCTTCCGGATCCCCCTCTGCGGGCTCCGGGGCCTGCTCCTCACTGGGCGGCGGCTGCTCCCCAGGCAGCCGACCGACCGGGCTGCTGCCGGCGCCGTCCCCGGGATGTGCTTCCCTTCCCGGCGCAGCGCCGTCCGGTCGACCGCCTCTGGAGGAGTCTCCAGCCAGAGGCGTGCCGTGCGCGTACGGGGCATGGACGTCGGCGATCTGGCCCAGGTGGTTCTCCGTCAGGGCGAACGCGTCCGGATCACCGCCGTGCGGCCCGCCGACGACGGGCGGCGCATCCGCCCCCGCTTCGGCGGTGCGACCGCCGTCCTCGGTGACCCGGTCCGTCACCGCCCTGGCACCAGCGGCGCCAGGCGTCACGCGCCACGACTCGTACCGGATCACGAGGGCGGGCAGATCGGCATGGCCCCAGGCCCACATGGCCTCCTGGTCGACCATCAATCGCAGACCGGCCGCGGCGAGCGCCGTGCGGGCAGGGCTCAGGGCCACGTCGTCGTACTGCTCACCCTGCACCCGCTCTGCCGCCAGGGACCCGGCCGCGACCACATACCGCGCGTGCGAGGCGAGGAACCGGCTCCATGCCTCGGCACGGGTCCTCGGGAAGTGCGCAGGCTTGTCCGCAAGATCGGCGGGAGTGAAATGGCCGGCGTTGATGTCCAGCTCGTCCAGCCACTCGGCGGGGACGGGTTCGTACAGTGATCCTTCCGTGACGCCGGCGTCCTGTGGCGTCGGGGACGCGCTGTGCTCGGCACCGGCTGCCGACTGCCCGGGGGGGTCCAGTCGTACGATCTGCGCGTCGGTGGCGTGCTCCTCCGGATTCCACCCGACAAGCGGGTGCGGCAGGTCGTCTACCTCCGGCCCTCCGGCCCGGGCGACGGAGGCGATGGTCACCAGGTCCTCTTCACTGAACACGGGTTCGCCCGGAAGGGGCCGTCCCGCGGTGATGGACCCCTGGCCGCGAACGGCCGCAGACGTGGCCGACCGCCGGAAGAGCATCTGCTCGTCGTGATAGCGGTCCGGCAGTCCGATGAAGTGCGCCAGCTCGTGCAGCAGCTGGTACATCTCGAGGGGCTGATTGTTCTCGTCAAGCGTGTACCAGTCCTGCGTGGTGGTCCTGCCCCGCTTGCGATGGACACGAACGGTGTGATGCGCGCCTTCGGGCGAGGCGTGGAAGAGCACGTTGAGGTGGAAGAGGTCGCCGTTGGGAAGACGGAGGCCGAGCCACCCGTTGACGTGCTGCGTGACCTCCGAACCGAGTCGTGCGGCCAGGTAGCGGACATCCGCATTCTCGATCCCGTCAGCAGGTTCCAGATGCAGGATCACGGTGAAATCCGAGACCCACTCGCCAGATCCGAGCTGGAACCGGCGCAGGTCGTAGCGGATGGCCGTCATGGTCCCGGGCAGCCGCCCGGGCTCCGCCGAACGCTGTTCCCCCGGTTGGGGAGCGGGCCGCAGCGGATCGAAACGCGTGGTGTCGATCCGTACCGACTCGGCCATGTCCCGCAGTTCCGCCAGCAGCGCCAGGTCACGTGCGGGACCTCCGGCGTCCGGCGGGGCCGAGGAGGCGGTCGGCTCGGCGGCCCTCCAGGCCTTGGGCGCCCTCCAGGGTTCGGCGGACATCTCCCTGCGCTGCCGGGTCGTCGACCGGCCTCGCCGGTCCGGCGCAGGCCCGGACACGGGCACCGCAGGGGACACATCGTACGCAGCCCCGTACGCACCAGTCGGCACCACAGGCCTCGGGGAACCAGAACCTCCACGGCTCGTCGCGGGAACGGCAGCGGTGGCGTGCGGCAGCACCGCCGTCGAGGCTGCTCCTGCGGCACGGCTCACGTCGGTGGCGGTCGCCAGCAGGCTCGGACCGCTGCCCTTGCTGACAGGCCTGAACTCCAGCCTGTCTCGCACCGCACGGAGAATGTTCTCGAACGTGGAAGGGGTGCGGG
Source organism: Streptomyces flavusporus (assembly GCF_046267975.1). Classification (NCBI taxonomy): domain Bacteria; kingdom Bacillati; phylum Actinomycetota; class Actinomycetes; order Kitasatosporales; family Streptomycetaceae; genus Streptomyces; species Streptomyces flavusporus. Next base: position 1,881,488 of record NZ_CP176503.1, read on the forward strand.
TCCGATTGGCATGCGTGGGAGCAGCCAGGTCCGGCACCGCAGGAGCAGATACGACGCCGAACGGCTGTTTCGGGACGAACGCATTCAGAAGGCGTGGGTAAGCATCACGCAGAACAGTCTGAAGCGCGGTGGCCAGCAGCTGGTGCCGTTCCATGAAGTCCGCCGCCGGGGCCGGGTGGGTATCGGTCACTGCTCGAATCAGCCTGGAGAGCAGCGTTCTGTCCTGCGTTTTCAGTTGCTGCCAGAGAGTCCGCGCCAAGGGCCGCTCGGAAACCGTCAGGTAGTGCGCGTAGAGCCTGTCCTCCCCGTATTCACGCAAGAAAGAGTGCGCCTCTTCCCACGAGGTGGGCTGCCAGGTTCGCGGTGTCGGAAATCTCACCGCGAATCCGTCCGTCAGAATCGTCACCTGGAAGCGGGGGAGGAAGAACCCATCGCTTCCATACCAGCCTTCAGGATGGGCGTCATATGCGTCATTGATGGCCTTGACGACGTCCGCAAGGGACCCTTCCACCTCAGCCGTCCGGGCTCGCTCGATACCCATGGCGCCCAACCACTCATCCACCGTCATCGGTCGGTTACCCAACGTGACGTCCATCACCATGGGAACCACATCGCCGGCCTCATCCAGAGCGTTCACCACAGGAGCGACGTGGAAGGACCAGTTCACGTGCCGAGGATTTCTCTCCTCCAGACGAGGTGAACTGACATGCGGGGACGGCCAACCGCCTGCGATCACCGCGCGGGGCCGGGTTCCCCACTGCATGAGTTGCAACGACCACAGGTGGGCACGTTCGGCGCAACCGTCGTCCAAATACTCCGTGGTGATCGGCAGCCATCCGTGGCGCGGGTGGAAGAACTGGGCGCTGTTCAGCTGTCGGAACCAGTGCTTGACCTGTGCCATGGGGACAGGCGCATCGTCGACCTCGCCGAGCAGCCAGTTGATCCGCGGAGCGCTGTCGGGCCATCTACGCGACAAGTCCGTCCGCATGTCCGTGCCGTACTTCTGCCGCCAGGCGCCGGTCACCGCCCAGATCCGCCGCATGTCGCGGCCCAGGCCCTTGAGGATTCCCAGCGCGGTGCCCAGGTCCCCGTCGTGCACTCGCGTGGCGGTTTCGATCACGTACGGCTGACTGGTGATGTCGGTGACGGTGGCGGGAGGCCGGAGTTCGTCGGCGAAGGGGACATCGCTCTCGAGGCCGGCCGCCACCAGTATCGCGGTGCGATCCGTCCGGGACAGCCTGCTCATGTCCACAGCACGTTCGAGAGTCTCGCGCAGTGTGCCGCCGCTCACAGCGGCGAACGCCTCGTCCAACGCCGTGGGGGAGGAGAACTGGGACAGCGAATTGCGACGGCCCAGAATGGCGAGGGCCCGTGCGACATCCACCTGGCCCCCGTCGCGCAGAAGGCCCTCCAGCTGCGCAGCGAACTCACTGTCCAGCTGCGAGAAGCGGGCGGTTCCACCCGGCGCTGCCGTTCCCCGACGCTCCGAAGGCGCGGCAGGAGCCGTCCAGGCCCCGGCCGACCTCCGGTCGCCGGTGGCCGGGCCCACTTCCTCCGCCACGATCAACTCGTACCGCTGCCCCGGTTCCTCGACCCAGTTGCGTGAGGTGACCCGGAATTGGGCGCCGGGCAGGAAGACGACCTCCTGTTCATCGGGGTGCGGGGAGAAGAAGGAGATATCTCGCCCGTACGCACCCGACAAGCTGAGCTGAAGCATGACCGGGTGGCGGACTGCCGTCGACCGATGCTTCTCCATGAAGAACCGAGCCGCGTCCCGACTAAGGGAGGCACTGGTGAAGTCGTTGACGGTAATCACCGGTGCGTTGTATCCGGCGGGCAGTGCCTTCAGGAGTGGACTGATCAGACTGTCGCCGCCCATGGCCCAGTTCCCTCGCCACACGGTGGCATCCCTGACGGCGGGCAGCGCTCGCAGTGCCGCTGTCACCATCTCCGCGTGCAGTCGCGACTCGGCCACAAGGTCGGGCAGTAGCTCCTCCAGGCGCTGATACAGCTTGGCCCGCATGTCGAGCCGGTACCCGTCGAACGCGGAGTCCAGCAGCCCTGGCGCCTCCCTTTGCATAGCCCGAAACTGCCGGTATGCATTCCGGTACTCGCGGTACAGGTCGAGCATCTGATCGTCAAATGACAGAAATTCCGGCAAAGAGTTAGAATTCTCCGCCATTTTCTGGTCAATTTCTATTCGGGCCGCATTGCGCGTGGCCACGCGCGCTACATCCGGAACAAAGTGCACACCATCTGTCCAACTGGTGGACGCCATCACATGGTTGATCGGAACGTACTGCAAGCCGGTGTACATCCGAAGCGCGTGGATATGGGCGGGGCTGATGCGCTCGAGAAGGCCGTGTGAGGTCTCCCTGTTCCGTTTCAACCAGCGTGCGAGTGACCCGTCAACCCTCTGTTGGGACTTGAGTATCTTCTTGTAGATCTTCGCGGCCGAAGCCTGGACGTCCCCGTTGCGGCCTTCGCGCACATGCTGGAGGTAGGCCTCCTCGTCCGGAAGATACGGGTAATGGCCGTGTTCGCGCTTGGGGAGCAGGTTGGAGCGCTCGAATCCGCTGCCGAGGGCGGTGAGGGTCCGGTACATCGACGGGCCGTCGGTCAGATCGACTCGCTTGCCGTCGATGCCGGTGAAGCCGGCTATCTCCGCTCCGCGGAGAATCTCATAGAGCGAGTGGTCCCCGTGCACACCCATCCAGCCGATCAGGCCCTTGAGGAAGTGCGATTGTTCGGCCTGAGGAACATTCAGCCACCGGAAGGCGCTGAGCATCAACGCGGCGGTGCCGGAAACACCGGCGAGCGTGGGGATGCCCCGTGATGCCAGATACTTCGCCCACGACGAATGACTGACCGTGAACCGCAGCCGGCCTTCCTCCCACAGGAGGGGATGCTCCGGGCCCAGGTCGCCGAGTCTCTGGGTCTCCTTCACGACCTTCACGACGTTGGTGACCGCGAACCGCTGTCGCAGCGCCGTGCCGTCGGTCTTGACGTCGATCACTCCGGGCTGCTTCCACACCTCGGTGAGGATCGGGAAGCCGTCGCTGTCGAACGGCAGCGTGTTCAGCGGCACCTCTTCCCGGGACACGCCGACAGGGACCAGCAGATCCTGTTTCCGCTGGAGGAACTCGATCTCGCGGGAGCTGAGTTCGGCGCCGGCCTCACGGTAGGAGCCGGGAGTCCTCCTCATCCGGATGCGCTCTTCCTCGCTGAGCTTGATCCGCGAGGCCCGGCTGGCCAGCAGTTCCGCACTGTCCTTAAGCCAGTTCTCACTCTGGAGGGCGATATTTCCCAGGGAGAAGGCATCAAAGCCGAAGAGCCGTGCATGCTCGGGTGAGGCCATCCTCACCAGGACACGCGCAACACGCCCATACGTACCGTTCATCACGCTGTGGTGGTCGCGCAACGCACCGACGTCCAGCCCCAAGGACTCCGCGCGCGCCCAGTCCGCCCGGGCCAGGATGTCGTTGAGCACCGTCCTGAGAGTGACCCCCGCTTCGGCATTCTCGAAGGCGGCATTGAAGAAGGCCGTGTACATCTCCCGCGTCGAGCCCGAGGTGAGCATCTGCCTGATCTCATTCGAGCTCAAAGCGGTACCGACCTGGCCGGCATACGTCTCGTCATCGCGGACGAAGGAACGCAGCACGGCGTCCTCGTCCTGGCCCGAGTAGTCCCGGAGCACGTCGACCAGACGGTTCAAGGCGTGGCTGGCCGCCTCCCGAGCCCGTTCGTCCTGATAGGCATGGCGTGCCAGACCCTTCTCGAACTCCTCTGCGGCCGAGCGCCAATGCGGCAGATCGAGGAGGGGCGAACGACGGAACGACCCGGCGCCGTCCACCGAGGCACGGTCTGCCTGGACTGCCACCGCGGTGGGCGCCTGCGGGTCGACGCCCGTGGTCGTGTTCGGCGGACGGCTGCCCGAGTCCGGCGTCGACAGGGCGTGATCCGCACTGGTGATGTGGCTGTGCAGCAGGTCCAGGTAGCGGTCGCGCAGGCCGCCCTGGGCCAGCCCTTCCGGTGCCGGGTTGTGGTAATTGCCCATCAGGCTGCCGTCGATCGACGGACGATGCCCGGCCGTCTCGTCTGTGTACTCATCGCGCAGACCCAGCTGGTGGCCGATCTCATGCGCCAGATCCAGCTCGCCGGCGTTCGCCGACCACTGATGCTGGGTCATCCGGATTTCCGGACCGCCGACCTCCACCGTCAGATGCGCACCGGTGACGGCCTCGTCGGCACGTTCCAGGGTCACGTGCAGCAGGTCACCGTTCGGCAGCCTATGCCCCGGGGCGTTGAAAACCCGCTCAACACCCGACAACGTCCGGTCCCACAGCGCATCGATCTCAGGCGCCGCCACCGAGTCGGTACCCGTAAGGCGCACCCGCACCGTCAGATCAGCCACACCCTCCTCACCCAGGCGGAACCGCCGGACATCGAAGGCGGACCGCACCTCGTACCGGGGAGCATGCGCCCCCTCCCCCTCCGGACGCGACACCGGATCCACCCAACTACGCTCCACCCTCACCGGCGCCACCGCGTCACGCGCCGCGTGCCACCGCGGATCCAGGTCCAGCACGCCCCGCTCCGCCGTCGGGCCGCCCGCCTCGACACTGTCGGTAGCGTCGTCGATGGTGGTCGACCGCCGGCCGCCCTCTCGCACCGGAACGGACGAACTCTCTCCCAGCGCGCTGGGGCCTGCTCCCTGTGTCCCGGACGCATCAGGTGAGAGGGACAGAGGTCCCCCAACCCGGGGCGGGGTCTGGGGGTCGACCTGCCAGGCGGCGTCCGCCTCCGTGCCGTACGGGATGCCGAGGCGGTCGAGGTCGCTCTTGGTCACGCGGGCGTCGGCGAGGGGGCCCTGGCGCAGTCGCGTGCGTTGGTCACCGGTGGGCTCCGGCCCCGTCGACGGGGCCGCCGGTGCCCTCCAGGTCCCGGGCTCCGGGGGTGTGGTGGCGAGGGACCGGGCGGCGGTCCGCGCAGTGGGTTCGTCCGCGGCGGTCAGGACGAAGGCGAGCACGCCCCGCACGGTGTCGTCCGGCTGGGGTGAGGGCGTGCCGCGGTTCGGGCCGAAGGCGCTCGACGGCTGCGGGACGAAGGCGTCCACCACCGGGACACGGTCGGCGGGCAGCGTCTCCCAGGTCCGCGCGAAGACATCCGCCCCCTGGTCGCGCAGCGCCGTCCCGGCCTCCAGCAGCCGCGTCACGGCACGCTCCCGCGCCTCGTCCGTCGTCGGCCGGCCGGTGGCGAGGTCCTTGAGGGCCCCGTGCAGCTCGGTGACGGCCTCGGCCAGGGCACGGGCCCGGACGGTCTCCTGCTCCCCCAGGGCCGTGGCGGCGTCGCGTACGGCGGCGGGGGCCGCGGCGGTGCCGCGGACCGGCGGACGGCCGACGAGTTCCCTGGACGTGGTCAGGTGAACGTCGTTCGCCACCGCCTCCAGCGACGGCGGGCCGGCACTGTACTGGCCGCTGTCCCAGCGGTAGTCGTTGCCCTGGCGGGACGAAGCCCTGGCATAGACGACGGTGTCGACCTGTCCGTCGGGGGCCAGCGCCCAGAAGAACGCGACGCCCCCGCTTCCGCCGTCCAGGTGTGCGTGCAGCGGGGTGTTGATCCGCCGGGCACCGGACCGCTCCCGCACGCCTTCGGCGCTTGAGGCGATCCTCCTCAGGACGTCGGACTGCTCCTTCGTGAACGTGCCCTCCGCGAGGCCGCCCGCGTACCGGACCCGGCGGCTGAGCTTCCAGGTGTGCGGCTCATGGGGACGGAACTGCTCGAACCGGCGGTCGCGCTCGTCCAGTCGCGCCTGCCGCTCGGCCGACAGAGCCCTCCAGGACACGGCGGCCGCCGCCTTCAGCCGGTCGTACACCGCACCGTGGGGTGCGACGTCCACCGCTCCCAGGTAGGCGGCGAACTGCTTCTCGAACGAGGCCTCCGCGGCCGGTCCCTCCGGGAGGGCGGCGTCCTGAGCGGTGCCGCCGTCCGGCTGTGCGGCGCTCTGGTCGAGGAAGGTGCGGAACAGGTACTCGTCTGTCCGCTCCGGGTGGCTCTGGATCTCCGCCGCGACCGCGGGCGCCGCGATCAGCAGCGGCAGCAGTTCCGGGTGGTCCGTCAGCTTCCCGGCGGTCTTCGTCCCCTGCCCGCTCGCCAGCAGATCGATCAGCTCCTCGGGGAGACCGGCCGCCGCCTCCTGCCCGGGACCGGGCACGTCCGTGCCGCGGCCGGCACCCGGGGCGTCCGCCTCGGCCCGGCCCGCCGGTCCCGGTCCGGCGGGGGTGGCGGTCCGCGTCGGCTCCGCCGAGGTTCCGACGGGCCGGGCCCGGACAGTCGCCTCCGTGTCGGCCGTCCGGAGCGCGTCCACGGCCGCGAGCAGCCGGTCCGGGTCGGCGTCCGCCACCAGCTCCGCGAAGCGTTCCGTGTCCTGCTCCAGCCTCTGCAGGTCACGGGTGAAGCCGCTGTCGCCGGCCGCGCGCCGCTGCCACGACGGCCGGTCCAGGAAGGCCCGCGCGAAGTCAGGACGCGTCTCCAGGAACCGGCGGACGCCCGCCGGGCCCAGGGCGCGGACCAGCGTGCCGTCGCCGGTGTCCAGAGGACCGCCGTGGTCGGCCAGCAGCCGCGCCGTCTCCGGGGACCTGCGCAGTACGTTCCGGAACCCCGAACTCAGCCGGCCTGCGGCGACCAGCTCCGGATGGCGCTCCACCACCTTCCACACATCGCTGTCCGCCTGGGCCTCGTCGACGAGTGTCCGGTCGGCACGGACCGCAGCGACCAGCGCGGGGCGTTCCCGCAGTGTCCGCAGGAGCTCCGGCCGGGAGCGCAGCAGCTCCGCCGCGCCCCGTAGGCCGACCACCGTCCGCAGCGACTCGTCACCGGCCAGGACGTCCGCCAGCTCCGGCGACTCCTGGACCAGCCTCAGCACCGGCTTCCTCGTCAGCGCCCGCCGTGCCCCCGCCGGCAGCCCGGCGAGAGCCTCCACGAACCGCGGAGCCTTCAGGACCGTCCGCAGCACCTGCGGCTGCAGGACGTCGCCGATCACGTCTCCGTGGGTCGCCAGCTGTTCCAGTACCTGCTGGTTCCCCAGCAGGGCGAGCCACCCCGCCGCGTCGGCCGCGACGTCCGGCCGGTCCGCCAGGGCGTCGGCGAGGCCGGGCACCTCCGCCAGCCGCGCGACCAGCGCGGGACGCTGTGCGGACGCCTCCAGGCGGCCGGGGGAGGCCACCACGGCGCGGACGAGTTCCTCTCGCACCGCGACCGACGGTGCGGTCTCGGATTCCGACGGCGCCAGGACGGAGAGCAGCTCCGGGGAGCGCAGAAGGCTGCTGGTCTCCGGACGGTCCAGGACCGCCCGGGCCGCAGCCGGGCTCTCCCCCAGAACGGACACGAGACGGCGGTTCTCCGCCGCCACCAGGTGGGCGCTCCGATGCTCCGTGAGCGACACGAAGTACGGGTTGCGCTGCATGACGGGAACGAGGGTCGTCGTGAAGCTCTTGCGGAGCCCCGCATCGGTGGAGAAGAGGCGGAAGCAGTTGTCGTCGTGTGCCAGCAGCGACGCGAGCCCGTCCACCCGGAGTACCTGGCTGAGGGAGTCCGGTATGCGCCGGAACAGCCCGAGCAGCGAGGGGCGCACCGTGAGCAGGGGGATCAGTGCGGGCTCGAAGAGCAGTCCCTGCGCGAGATACGCGTTCGCCCTCGCCGCGTCGCGGAGGTCCGGGTCCGTCACCACCCTGTCGTATCGGTCCAGCAGTTCGCCGTCCGCCGCAAGCGGACCTGTGCCCAGCTCGTTCCGTATCCGTTCCGTCGTCCTGCCTTCGGCGACGCCTCGCGTCAGGATCTCGGCGTGGCCGGCCAGTTCGGCGGTGAACTCGAATCCCTCGGGGCTGAGCGTCCGCGGCCCCGACGCCTCGACGGCCCTGAGCAACGGTCCGGGCGTGTCGGCGCGGTGCTTCCCCTTGGAACCCGTCTGCTCCGCGGCGGCGTCGAACGCGTCCGGCGAGGTGTCCCAGGCCTGCGCGAAGGCGGGACGCGCGATCGCCTCCCGCAGCAGCACGCTGTCCGCGGCCAGCGCCTGTGCCGTGGGCTCCTCGATCCGTCGACCGAGGACCTTGAGCAGGCCGCCGTCGACAAGCAGGCGCTTCCAGTGCGCGGGCGGAATCCGCCCGGCATGCCGGACCAGACGTCCGAGCACTCTCGGCGCCTCGACACCGAGGTGGTGCCTCACCTGCGGCCATCCGTCGGTGGTGAGCTCATCGGCCAACTGCGCGTGGCCGTCCAGCAGACGCAGCAGCGCGGAATCGTCCGCCAGTAGGTCGTCCGCTCCGATCTCTTCGTTCCGGCCCAGTTCGGCGATGATCGGCACTTTCCTCGATACGCCGGCCAGCCACTGGTTGCCCGCCAGCGTCGCGGGCTCCCAGGCCATGAGCGGACGGAGGTCGAAGAGGACCAGATCGGCCAGTACGGGGGACTCGTAGGCCAGTGCGCCCAGTTCGCCGTCCGGGTGCTCGCGCAGCCTCTCCCTCAGCCACGACGCGGCGTTGGCGGCGAATTCCTTCCGGTACTCGTCGGAGAACGCACAGGCGAGGTAAAGGTGCCGTGAAGCCGAAGCGAGGATGGCCAGCGACACATCGTCGTCGGAATCAAGCGTGGTTCCGCCCAGAACGCTGACGAGGTTGAGAATCGCGCGCACCCGGTGCGGGTAGGCGAGGACATCGTGATACCACTGCCCCGGCCGGGACCCCGCCTCACCGTTCCTGCCGGGCCTGTCGTCCGCGGCCATGGTCCGGGCCAGCAGACGCACGACCTCCACCCGGGGATCACCGGGTGTGAGGAACCACTGCTGCTCGCTCCTGGGCAGGGATTCCCATACGGCGCGGAACGCCGGACTCGCCGAGCGGAGGTAGGCCAGCATGGGCCCGATGCCCATGCGTCCGACGGCCTCACGGGTGGGTTCTCCGGTCCTGTCGGCAGCGGGCGGCGTCCAGGGCCGCCGCAGTTCCTCGGCCAGATGCGCGTCATCGACGCCGTCGTAGTGCTGCGGGTCGTAGGAGAGCGCCAGCGCGACCGACGCGTTCTCCACTGCGGCTGCGATCCTGCCTTCGTCCGAGAGCAGCCGCACCGCGATGCCCGGCGCGGTTTCCAGTACGTCCGTCAGCCGTGGCGCACTCTGCAGGATCTCCAGGACCCGCGGGTTCCGGACGACGATGTCGAAGAGCCGCTGGTCGGACAGGACGACATTGTGCACCTTCGGGTGCCGCCTGAGCACGACCCTCAGTGCGTCATCCGCCAGGAGCCTTGTGAAGTACTCCTGCGGCCGTTCGCTCTTCCGCATCAGTTCGGTGGCCAGGGACGAGAGCAGGCCCACCTCACGGGAGACCTCCCTCAGGATCTCGTTCCCCGCTGCGGGGTCCTCCCGCCACAAGGACACCATGGCGGAGGCGAACTCAGGGGAGTCGTTCATCAGTTCCATCAGCGTACGGGCTTCCATCACTGCCCGGATCAGATCCGGCTGTCCGTCCAGATTGACCGCCAGGCGGGCGTGCGCGGCATTCAGGAAGATCCTGCGCAGCAGAGGGTCGTCCTCGAGCTCCCGTGCCAGCTCCTCCCGGCCGAGGATCTCCGCGGTATGCGGGTCCTGCGCCAGCCACCATTGCTCAGACGCCGACACCAGCCCTTCCAGCAGCGCCGGAGCACGGCCCAACCGCTCCGCCAAAACCGGCTCCGCATCGACCAGGCCGTACAGTTGGACCCTTTGGACGAGGGCGTACACCACCTGAGGGACCGCCAGGATCGCGTCGCGCACGTCGGCCCTCGCGGCCCCCTGTACACGGGTGACGACCTGCGCCACGGACAGGGCGGTGACATCAGCGGGCAGCGGTGCCCTCGCCAAAAGACCGAGCGTGGTCTCGACGATCCTCTCGTACGACTCCTTCCTCACCGCCTGGATCCCTGCCAGTTCGGACCGGAGTTCACGGTCCAACCGTGCGCGCTCTTCCCGGCTCAGGTAGGACTGCTCCTGCTGGTTGGCGACCCGTGTGCCGTCAGATGCGGCTTTCCCTCCCTTCTTCTTGCTCTTGGCCCCTCCGGGCAGGGAAGCGCTCGCGCCGGACGGGGTCCCCCCGTGGTTCGGCCGGTGCGGGTGCTTCCACGGGGCCGCGGAGCGGACGGAGATCTCCTGCGAGACCCTCACGGCCGCCTGCGGTCCGTCACCGACGAGGGCGGCCAGCACCTGGCGGAACGCCTCGTGCTGCTCCTTCCTGGCCCGCTCCTCGGCGACGCCGCGGCCGATGATCGGCGGGAAACGGTTGTACGCCTGCAGGATGGAAACGGCCTCGACGAGGTTGGCGCGGGGGGTTCCGGAGAACTCGTCCTCCTCCTCACCGCGGGCCGGCTCCGGGCCGGCGGAACCGTCTTGCCGATCCGCGGCGTTCCGTCGCCGGGCCACCATCTCTGACCAGCCGTAGGACGGTCCGGCACCGTTCTGGAGGTCCCCGTCCTCCGCCGCCCACCGGCTCGGCCCACCTCCCTGCATCCTTCGCGCGCCGTCATCGTGCGGGGCGCCTCTGCCGAAGGTGGACGTCACGGGGAGAGACATCATCCGCACGGCCACGGACTGTTCGCCGAGCCACACGCCCTCGGCGCCGCCGATCGGCGCGGCGCCCTCCTGTTCCACCGCGAGCAGAGCTTCGGCGGCCGAAGGCAGTTCGACGGACCCGTCCGCGCCCAGTGGGCCTCCGGGCCCGAGTCCGCCGACGTCGTCGGGCAGCGCCCGCGCCCGCAGCCTCTCGATGAGGTCACCGGCGCCGAGGAGGGCGGACGTCCCGTGGCCACCTCCGAGCAGGCCCGGTCCTCGTCTCTGGCCGACTGGCGCCGAGCCAGCCTGGCTCTCGGCCATAATTTCGTCGCGCATCAACTCGGCCAGGTGGCCTTGGCGCTCCAGCAACCGCTTCTTGAGCATTTCCGCAACGCCGTCCTCGAATCCGACAGAATCCACTGCCGCATCAATTTCATCCGGTTGGATGTCGAGAACCCGCTGTACCGACTGGGTCAACTGCTCTTTCGTCATGCCCGCAAAAATTGTTGCGGAATTTGGATTCTTAGTACGATCCCTTAGGCTGTTCCACTCGCTCACGCTGGAACCGAATGACTCACCCTTCCATTCTCCGCGCGCTCGAAACAGCAGGGCACCACCAGTATCAACTCGGACCGGCGCCCCTTCTACGGTCATGATGTTGTCAAAAAGCTCCCCTATCACATCCCAGTTCGCCAGCCAGGCATCGACAGCGAAGCCCTGACGGACAAGCGCCATGTACTCTCCGTCACCCAGCCGATGTTTCAGGTCTGACTTGGCGCCGGGTAGCCACTCGGATGCTGTCCCCGACATACCTTCGACCATCGCCAGTCGCATGTCGGCGACGGCCACCCCAGCGAGCTCGTAAAGCCGCGCCGCCAGCACCTCGTTCCGAGAATGCATAGGAGAAGGGGATTGCTTGAGATAGAAGGAATGTCCATCGGGATTGACGTAAGTGCCGCCAGGGTTTGACCCCAACTGCTCACCAACACGTCCCCAACCCGAGGTCATCCACCAGTTGGGAACTTTACGTACGACGCCTTCGACGGAAGCCACGTGCGACCGGGGCCCGGAGCGTGCAAAGTCAGCCGTCGCCCCAGCGTAAGGACCGGCGCTCCCACCACCATTCAAAATTTGCCTGTACGTCCCGTCGGACAATCTGCCGTCCCGCCAAGCAGTGTAGAGATTCCACTCAACGTCGCGTCCCGAATTAAACTGGCGGAAAGCCACTCGCAGCATTTCATAGGAGTAGGGAGCGAGCAGTTTCTCCACCTGCTCAATGCTGGCCCTAAGCCGTTCCTCGGGAATCGGATCTGTGGCCAGCAGAACTGCGATCCGGTCCACGTGGAACCGCAGATCCTTTTCCCCCTGCAACGGACCGTCAGGAAATTTGTAATCTTCGACTTCATCACGATCCATGACCTCGACTCGGTAGTCGAAACCATGCAAGTGCGCAAACTGCTCCAGCGCTTTCTTGTCGTTCCTGTACGCCTCTTTGAATCCATCCTCGGCAATCAGCCTGATGAGATCAACGTCATCCCAGCGCACAGTCCCGTGAATCTGAGTCTCTATATACAGATGACCGTCGGGGAGATCGGATTCAGAGTCGTAACGGAAGTTCGTGGCCTCCGCAAAAACCCGCCTGACGACTTCCTCATTGCCATTAGCGAGCAATGGCCAAAGATACCCTGGTCCGGTAACCCCGCGCACGCCTCCAGGACCCAGGGCATAGGAATCCTGCGGAGTATGGGTGACTCTGTCACGCACATGCGGCTTCAGCCTGAAAATCATCGAGCCATAGTCGGATGCGCCTCCCTCCAGATTTCCAGGAAAGGCCAGAGCCGCATACTTGGGAAGATCCTTTACGTCGGCCCTTGACGGCGCGAACGCCAGGCGCTCAACGAGCCCAGGCGCCGCTTGCCATGGATTCGGCAGGTCGGCACCGTCGTATGCCGGATAGCCCCCTCCACCCTTTTCTGTCCTTTTCACCGAAGCAGAGTAGCCGAGACCTTCCTCAGTGTTGCCGCGCGAGTTGAGGTACTGCACGCCCTTCACTGAGGGCCCGAGTTCCCATACACCCCGGAAGACGACCTCGACATCATTCAGCATGTGATCGAAAACACGAAGGCCATCCACCAACATGTCCGGATTCACATTAACCGTGATATCCATTTCCTCACACATGAAGGAGTGGGCGCGATTAATAATGTCATTCAACGCCCCGTCCTCATTAAACGGATATTTGCTGGCCCAGGACAACTCCCCACTTCTTAGCCGATTGATTAGATTTTGCCGTTCGAAGTCCGCGACCTCGCGGCCTCGCCGTTCGATGACCACCAGGGCAGCCGTTTGCTCGGGCGATAGATCCGACCAGCCTCTTCTCATCTTAAGATCTTCAAAGAGGCTGATGTCTTCTTCGGCATAGGCCAACCTGCGCATCAGAACTTTATAGTAGGGATCCTCCGGATCCGTTTTCTCCCTGAGTTCGTCCAAAATCCTTGACGGGATTTCCAGGAAAGCTTCCTCCGTGATGGTCGGTGCGCTTTCCTCTGTGACGGCCGGTGCACTCTTGCCATCCGTCGATGATCTGAGCAAGCCTGCAATTACCAGATCACGGCCGCTGGGTACCATCATCTGAGAATGACGAAGGATCTCATAAGCAGCATCGATAAAATTATCGAGAAGAAACGGGCTCAGCTGCTGACCCCGCAGCCGCCCCCAGTCACCCCTTTGGATACGTGCAACAAAATCAGTCGCATTGAGACCTGTCAGTCCCTGACCCACACGAACAAGAGCCACAATTGTAGCCGCCTTCTCGACGCCCACCGTGACCCATACATCCTCCGGCCATAGCCCCGAGAGCGCCTGATAGATCTCTGTGTACCCGTCCTCCTCCAGCCGCTCTTCACGCACCAAGGCCTTCGCGACCTTCGCATCACGCCAGCCAGGCGCCACATGCCTGACCGGCTCGAAAACGCCCCCTGCAGCCTCCTCGAACCAGGGCGTTAGCGGCATGGCCTCCATATCGCGGACAGAATGGTGCAGATTCCCATCAGACAGCGGAAGAGCTTCACCGCGAGAGCTTCCATCCGCCAGCAGTTCACTCCGCGCACCACCACGCACAGGAAAAGCATCGCCAGTCAGAATTCTGTTCACGATCCGGTAGGACCGAGATATGAGCGGCTGCCTCCTTACGGACTGCAGTTGCGGATGGTTATACGTCTCCGCCACCAGATCTGTCAGTTCTTCAAAGGAAAGAGCACGCTGGCCGACCCATCCGCCCAAGTCCTTCCGGACGTAGTCCAGAACGACCAACCGTTCCTTCTCCGACAGTTGCTCCCAAGGCGTCTCCTCACTGGGCGTCAAAGTCTCCGGCTCGTCGCCGACTTCTGAAGCCACGCCCACGCCGGCAGGGCCCCGGCGGACGGAGTTACCGGTCCGCCCCTGGGCCGCCGCAGGCTCACCGGAGGCGGCACGTGGCTTGTCACCCGTCTTCGCAGAGGAGGACACTTCTCCACGGTCGTCGCGCCCATCGAACTCCACGCCGGGCGGACGCCGCCCGGCCGTTGCGGACGTGGGCGATGCCGCGTTGTCGTTCCGCCCACCCGGTCCGGTCCTCGCAGCTCCGGTCACGGCCGAGTCGTCCGACGGGGTGCCGGACGCGGCGCCGTCGGCTCCGGACCGGTCGGGAGACTCAGTGCGGTCCGGGGCCTCAGTCCTGACCGCCCGGCCGGACGTGTCGGAGGCGGTCTCACTCGCCGTCACCGGCTCATCTTCCTGACCGGCATCAGCCGGAGCGGACGACGGTGTGATTCCCTCGGTGTCGGCAGTCTGCATGCCAGAAGGCTGCTCATGTCCCGCACCAAGGAGTTCCCGCAGGACGGCTTCCCTGGTACGGCCGTCCTCACGGCCCTTGCCCTTGTCACCAGAGGCCTCAGACACAGCGGCGGAGGCCGCTCCCGTCGACGGGGCCCTACCGGCGGCCGCCGAGGAAGCGGCGGAGGCGGTCTCCCGGGACTGGCCGACGGTCCGGGCGGGGGACGAGAGCGCGTCCGGCGCCGACGCCGGCGGGGCGTCGGCATCGGGGGCGGTCCGCTCGGCGGCCTGTCCTGGTGCCGGAGCGCCGGGTTGGCGGATGCCTGTGGGGGCGGTGCCGGTGGCGTGTGCGGGGGGAGCTGCGGCATCGGGGCTGCCGGCGGGGGTGTGTGCCGTCTCCTCTGCCGTGCTCGTCGTGCGGGGCGCGGCGGGGTCGTCCCCGGTTGTGGTGGCGGTGTCGAGGTCGTCGTCCCCGGTTGCCACCGTGGTGTCGCGGTCGTCGTCCTTGTCTGCCGTGCCGGGCGCGGGGGTCTGGCCGCCGACGGTCCGTACCGGGCCGGTCGCGCCGGATGCCGGTGCAGTGGCCGGGCGGGAAGTGCCGGCACCCTCGCCACTCGCGGGGGTGCGGGTACCGGCGGGCGTCTCGGTACGCACACCAGACGAGGTCTCGGCCCGAGCGGTGGCCGGGCGGGAAGCGCCGGCCCCCTCGCCGCTCCCGGGGGTGCGGGTACCGGCGGGCGTCTCGGTACGCACACCAGACGAGGTCTCGGCCCGAGCGGTGGCCGGGCGGGAAGCGCCGGCCCCCTCGCCGCTCCCGGGGGTGCGGGTACCGGCGGGCGTGTCGGCCGGGGTGCCGGGGGGCACCGGGCGTGGGGTGCCGGTCCGGGTGTCGGCGGGAGTGTCGGCCGGGGCGCCGGGGATTGCGGGGGCCGGGCTGCCCGTCGTACGGACCGGGCCCGCACCGGTCGAGGTGCCGGCGGATGCCTGTCCCGTCGCGGTGGAGGGCAGGGTCGCGGCATCGCCCTCGGCCGGGGTGGTGCCGTGCGGTACGTCCCACGTGTCCGGGGCCGTGCCGTCGGCCGGAGTGCCGCTGTCCACGGGGCGGGCGGCACCCGCGCCGGTGCCGCGGGGGACCGGCGTGCCCAGGGAGCCCGGGGTCGCGCCCGGGGTGACGTTCCGTATCCCCAACTCGCCGAAGGCGGCGGGAGTGAGGCGGGGGACCGTCGCACCGGGGGGGGTGCCGGTGGCGCCCGGTACCCGAGGGCCACCCCCCTCGGGGCGAGCGGCGCCACCGCGCGTACGACCGCCACCCAAGACGGAGCCACCACTGCCCGCCCCGTCCCGGTCGCCTCCGCCGGCAGCGGTACCGGAACCCATGCGATTGGGTGTGGACAGGCCGAAGAACTCACGCAAAGAGGTGCCGAACTTCTCCACCCCCCGTTCCGCACCGCCCTCAGCCAC
The DNA here is from genome assembly GCF_046267975.1 of Streptomyces flavusporus. Lineage (NCBI taxonomy): Bacteria > Bacillati > Actinomycetota > Actinomycetes > Kitasatosporales > Streptomycetaceae > Streptomyces > Streptomyces flavusporus. The sequence continues at coordinate 1,897,335 of NZ_CP176503.1, forward strand.
CGACATGACGCCCGAGCTCCAGAACGTCGTCCAGTTCCAGACGAACCCGAACCCGAACGCACCCATGACCAAAACCTCGGCCAGAGCCTCCGCCAGAGCCCCGACGACGAACCCGTCGCCCACGTCCACCACATAGTTCCCCGGCCCACGGCCGGACCTCCCACCCGGCGGAGGCACGTGGTTGACCGGCCCCAGCCCCCCAGTAGGCGGATCCCGGAACACCACATCGTCGAAACCGTCGTCCCCGAACTGATTCCGCGTCAGCTTCCGCAGACCACCGGACGCGGCACCCAACCCGCCGCCCAGACCACCCGCGACTCCACCGAACGCCGCGGACAGCCCGACAGACCCCCAGTCCACGTCGTGCGGACGGTACCGCTGCGGCCCGAACGCCATCAGCGCCAAACGCACCATCAGCGTCTGAAACGCCTCATCAGCGGCACCGGTCAGCCCCCCGATGTACTGCTGCACCCGCGTCAGCAACATCGCCATATAGGTCAGCAGCGTCACCCGGCTCCGCGCCATCGCCTGCGGAATCTCGCTCGCCGCCGACCCGCCCGTGAAGATCGCGATCAGCAGCGCGATCTGGATCTCGATGTACAGCCGCACCAGCTCGGCGAACATACTCCACTTGCTCTCGATGATCTCGAGGGCAATCCGGCGCCTGCCGTCCGCCACCGCCTCCATCTCCCGGGAGAACTCCCGCAGATGGTTCTTCCCACCGTCGTCGAACAACGGCCGTATCGCCGCCAGGAACGACTCCCCGATCGATGCCGGCAACGCACGCGCCGTCTGCTCGACCGTGCCACTCAACAGATCCGCGAAATCCCCCAACTGTCGCGCCATCTCCCGGTAAGGACCCTCGCTCAGCGCCGCGAGATCCTCGTTCGCCTGCGGAAATGGCTGACCCGCCACCACCATCATGAACGCCCGCCACTCGGGCGACAGCTCAATGGCCATGACTTACCGGTCCAAGATCAGTTGAGGGGGAGAGGGATCAGATGCGTGGGGGGCGACGCCGGTTGGCGTGTTCGTTGATGGCGTCGAGGGCGTTCGTCTGCGTCCCGACCAGCGCGTCCAGAGTCATCGAAACTCCTCTTTGGACGCCGGCGACCGCCCCGGCGAGGCTGGTGCCGGTCCTGTTGGCGGTATCGGTTTCCTCAATCTCCCCCGGTCGCGTCTGCTGGGCGAAGGCGTCGTCCAGTCCCGGCCAGGGACGCGTAGGAGCGATCCCCGTCCGGAAGTTGTCAACAATGGCCTGCGCGGCCGCGACGTACTGGGCGATGTTGTTGGTCGCCTCGCGGATGCGTGCCGTCTGAGCGGAGAAGACCTCGGGCATGCTGCTAGTCCTCCTCATCCTCGCTGATCTCGTCGCGCAACTTGCGCTGGGAGTAGCGGACGTCGGCGTCCGCCGGCTCCTCCAGGACACCGGGACCGAATATCTTCGCCCAGTCCACAGTGAGGTTGGGCATCTCGGGTATGGCGGGCAGGGCCTGGGTTAGCGGGTCGAGGACGCTCATCACCTGGCGCGCCATGATCATCCTACCGCGTTCCATCGCCTCCAGGACGCTGGCTGCCAGTTCCGGGGCCGCCATGTCCCGGTACAGCCCGCCAAGGAAACGCATCGAAACCACAGATCCCTGGGCGTCGACGGTAACTTCGACAGAACGGTCGGCGGACTTCACGGTGCAGGAAGAGCCCTTGAGTTCCTCCTCGGCCCGTGCGACGGCGGCCTCTGTGTCCTTGAGCTGCTCCATGGCCTCCGCCAGGCGCTGCTGTATGTCGTCCATTCCTGTCATCCGCTCTTCCTGCCCTCGTGTGCTCAACGGCGGTCGTGTAGGGGAGCCGGTCACCGTCCGATGACGGCCGGCGCACCGCCTTCGTCGGTACCCCACACGTCCTCGTCCTCGGGCTTCCAGCTGTCGCGGGTCCGGTCGGCGCTCTCGGTGCGCCGCTGGGCGGATCCCGCGCCCCCGCCGTAGGAGCCGGAGCTGGTGGAGGTGCGTCCCCGGGTGATGACGACGTCCTCGTCGTCCAGGGCCGCGGCGCGGCCGTTGTGCTTGGGGGTGATGCCCGAGGTGCCCTGGGGGCCGGCGTAGACCTCTCGGCGGCGCTCGGAGCCGCCTTCCTTGCCGCCGCCGGCACCGCCGGCGCCGGATCCCATCATGCCCGGCCCCATCATGCCCGGCCCCATCATGCCCGGGGACATCGGTGCGCCTCCCGCATCCGGGTTGAGCAGTGTGCCCCCGCCCAGCCCGGTCGCGGCGGCCTGGACGGGGGAACCGATGCCCCGTCCGGCGGCGCTGTCCTGGCTGTCGTCGAAGTAGGCGCTCTCCTCGGGACCGCCGGGTCCGGAGCTGCCCACGGTGTCAAAGCCGTTGTTGAGGAGACTGCCACCACCGGACGAGCCGGTGTCCAGGCCACTGCCGTCGAACGTGGGCACCTCGGTGTTGAGGTCGTTCGGCAGGTTCAGGTCCCCACCGGGGAACAGGGAGTCCGGACCGTCGCTGCCGGTGTTGGGCAGGGTGCCGTTGAGATCGGTGGTCTCCGTGGTGCCGTCCGGATTGGTGGTGGTGAGGGTGTGGGTGTCCGGATTGAGGGTGGTGACCGTGCCGTCGGCATGGTGGGTGACAAGGTTCCCGGTGGCGGGGTCGAGGGTGACGGTGGAGCCGTCGGGGTGGGTGGTGGTGAGCGCGCCGGTGTCCGGGTTGAGTGCGATGGTGCTGCCGTCGGGCGCTCCCAGCGGCCCGTTGTTGAGGTCGGTGGTGGTGGTCGTGCCGTCCGCGGCGGTGGCAGTGGCGAGGCCGGAGTCGGGATGGATCTCGACGGTGCTGCCGTCGGTGTAGGTGTTCGTCAGGGTCCCGTCCGGGCTCAGATCGGTGAGTGTGCCATCCGGGTTGAGAACACTGACCGTGCCGTCCTGGTGTGTTGTGGTGATCGACCCGTCCGGGTTGGCGACCGTCACACTGCCGTCGGGGTTGTACACGGGGCCGTTCCCGAGATCCGTGGTGACGGTGGAGCCGTCGGGCCTGGTCGTGACAGCGGTTCCCTGGCCGGGATTGAGGGTGACGGAGTTCCCGTTCCCATACGTCGTGGTCAGCGTGCCGTCCGAATTGAGCCGCGTCTGGGGACGGGGCAGGATCGCTCCCCCGCCGCCGCTGCTGCCTGGAGCAGAAAAAGATGGTATGCCGGGGTTGAGCAGAGCGGGAGGGAGGTCGCCGCCGATGCCACCGGGCACACTGCTGCCACCGCCGGGCAGATCACCGGCCCCCGGCAGGCCGCCGGCCCCCGGAAGGTCGCCGAGACCCGGGTCCCCGTTCAGCAGACTGCCGCCCCCACCACCGCCGGGCAGGCCGCCGGCCCCCGGAAGGTTGCCGAGACCCGGGTCCCCGTTCAGCAGACTGCCGCCCCCACCACCGCCGGGCAGGCCGTCGGCCCCCGGAAGGTTGCCGAGACCCGGGTCCCCGTTCAGCAGACTGCCGCCCCCACCACCGCCGGGCAGGCCGTCGGCCCCCGGAAGGTTGCCGAGACCCGGGTCCCCGTTCAGCAGACTGCCGCCCCCACCACCGCCGGGCAGGCCGTCGGCCCCCGGAAGGTTGCCGAGACCCGGGTCCCCGTTCAGCAGACTGCCGCCCCCACCACCACCGCCACCGCCGGGCAGGCCGTCGAGTCCCGGAAGGTTGCCGAGACCCGGGTCCCCGTTCAGCAGACTGCCGTCCCCACCACCGCCGGGCAGGCCGTCCAAGGGGGGGAGATTGTCGATGCCGAAAAGTTCGGCGAGGTCGGGTAGGTCAGTGTCTCCCGTACCGTTCTGGATCTGGCTGGGCGTATCCGTGGTGACTTTGCGGACCCGTTCTCCCACGGTCTCCAGGGCCTGCCGCCAGTTGTTGCTGAGGTTACTCGTGACCTGCTCCGCCACCAGGCCGATCGTGGTGTCGACGTGCTGATTCCACTTGGCGATGGCCGCCCTGCCCACCTGCACCCAGGTGGACGGATAGGCAAGGGGACCCCAGTCATGGTCCTGGCGGAACGGAGGAAGGGTAGTGAAATCGGGGTCGAAATTATCTGCGATCAGATTTCCCCGCTGCTGGACAATTTGGGAGTGGTTGTTGGCAACGGTCCATCTGACCAGGTCCTCGATCTCGGCGAGAACCCAGCGATACGGATCGTGCCACCCGTCTGCCGCCCAGTGGTCCCAGGCAGCACGCAGTGACGCCGCCCCGTGCCGCAGGGCCTCCTGAGCCCAGGCCAGCGAGTCCCCTATCTGGGACTGCGGGGTTTGGCCGTTCATGTAGGCGCGCCCGGAAGTGAAGTCGCGGCCGCCCATTTGATCGACGTAACCGTCGTAGTTCTGGCGGATGATGTGGATCAGGTCCCAGAAGGCACCCGCGGCCTCGCCTCGGAACGGGGACTCCTCGTCGCCGAAGGACTTCTCCCACGACAGCAGTACCTCCGCGCGCCCCTGGAAGAACAGCGAGGCCCGGTCGAAGGCCATGCCGGTGCGCTGGAAGGAGTCCAGGCTGACGTGGGCCGAGTCCGGGACGGAGAGACCGGAGAACGCCACGCGACGGGTCGTGTAGGACGGTGGCCGCAGCAACGCGTCCAGGGCGACGGTAGGGCCGGTGATATAGGCGGCGAGCTTCCCGCGGTCCCACGTGCCCGTGCTGTTCTCCGCGGCGGAGGCTCCCTCCGACATGGTGCCGCCGGGGCCCAGGAGCGGCCGTCCATTGGTGCCGATGAACCGGATGTTGACGCCTCGCATCCGGACACCCTTGTGTGCGCCGTTGCCGCCTCGGGTTTCGTAGAACGGCATGACGAAGTCGAATCCGTGGGTCTGCCAGCCCCATGCGTCCTGCGACGTCGGCTGCATCCGCCAGTGGTCGATGCCGACGATGTCGAAGAGGGGAATGCCGTGCTGGCTCGTGAGTTCTTCGAACAGTCCCGCACGGTCGGGCATGGGGTAACCGGTGAGCAGGCTGACGGCCCTGCCCCATGAGTCGTTGGCGGCCGAACCGCCTTCGGAACCGGATTCGTCATTCTCAGCCACGACGTACTCTTGACGTTTCTCTCAGAGGGGATCGCAAAGGGGGGAGCGGTACGGGTCCAGAGCAGTCCGAGTACTAGGACTCATCGGACGAGTTCGAGTCGTCGGATGAATCCGAGTCGTTGGACGAGCCGGAGTCATCGGACGAGTCGGAGTCGTTCGAATTGACGACCACGGGGAAATCGGAACCACTCTGGTCCGGACCTCCCAGGGCATCCTCCACCTCGTCCAAGTGCTCCAGGAAGTCCTCCGCGGAAATCGCGTGGAGATTGGCTTCCTGGTTGGTGAGGAAATCTGTGATGATTTCACCCAGGGCCTCAGAGATCTCCGGGAAGAGTCTCCGCTGGTCCTGTTGGAGGATGTCGTCGATGTCCTGTGCCTGATCCCTCACCCTCGTCAACAAGGGCCCCCCGTTCACCGAACCGGACGTCATGCCCCCGATGACCAGCATGGGGTCTTGCTGCCGGGCGCCGTCGTCCGCCTCTTCGCCGGTCAGCAGACCGATGAGGGACGGGGCCCAGTCACCGCGCCTGATGCGGTCCAGTTCGCTGATGAATTCGACTATGTCGACGTCTCGGAAGGCACGCATTCCCGCTGCGTCGAAACCGATGATGGGCATGAGGGGGATGGTCCTTTCAGCCGGGGGTCAGCGGCTCAGCCCGCGCCAAAGATCCGTCCCTTGCATGTCCGCCCGCTGCCACCCCTCCGCCAGGTCCACCAGCAGGCCGGTGTGGCCCTCGAGAGCGGCTGACGCCGCATTCATGTCGCCATCCCACTGCGCCTGGACGACGTTGTACTCATCTCGGGCCTCTCCCTGCCACTGGGTGAAGCTGGTCCTGATGTCGCTCTGGAGCTCGGTGACTATCTGGCGGATCTTGCTGTTGATCTGCTGCAACTCCTCCGCGGTGACTCGCGACCCGTTGGGGTCAATGTAGATGTCAGGACCGTCCGTGGGCGTGGACACGACTGGCACACTCCTTTGCTGGTTGAGGGACTCGATCGATCGCAGCTACGCGAAAGCGCCGTGTATCAATTGCCCATCATGGCGTTCTGGGCATTCTGACGGGCGCTAACCGCATCCACACTCAGGGCGGTCTGATTGCTCTGCATCCGGGCGGTGTCCCCGTACGCCGTGGTGATGTTTTCGAGGTCTTTCACGATCTTCATCACATGGCTGAGCCATTCCTGGAGAAGACCGCTGTACGCCGAACCGTCCAAACCTCGGAACTGCGTCTGAAGGTTGCCTACCTGGCCATCGATTGTGTCGATTTGCATCTCGATGCCCTGCTTGGCCTGCGTCAGACGCTCGATCGCCCGCTGATTCTCACTCTGACTTCCGGAGATGGCGGGTGTGGGTGTGGACATTTCTGTCTCCTTCTCAACGCTCGGGCAGCGCGGACAACCATGATGACGGCGCCGGGAGTCAGACGGCCGGGCGGAATTCCCAGGAACACGTAAGGGGTTGATCACCGCTTACCGCTTGTCGGTCACCGAGACGGTTCAGTCAGGACTGTACAGCGCGGCGCGGAAGTCACACGCATGGGTCGGGAGCGATCGGGCAGCCGGTGGTGCCCGACCGTACTCACCGACCGTGTGGCCGGAGAGGAACCGCCGTTGTGTCTCACTGCGGCCGGCGTATGTCTTCAGGACCGCCGGTGGGATCCGCGGCACACCGCTGAGTGCCCGAGGAGCCGGCGTCGCGCCGGGCGCAGGTGTAGTTCATCGTCAGGAACGCTTCGCACAGGCGGCACTTGTGGTGCGCGGTGAGGTGACACCGGCGGCGGCGTCGGACGTGAGGTCGGGGCCGGTGGGAAGCATCGCGAGGAGCGGGGAGGGCAGTTGGACCGCGTCCTGGACGGTGTACCCCAGAGCGCCCAGTGATTTCTCCCCGTCGACGCGGTACTTGACCCCGTTCTCCGTGACCAGGTACGTGGTGTCCCCGAGCGGGCCGCCGGCCGCCCCCAGTACGCGCACGAGCGCGCCGTGCCGGGGCGGGACCACGATGCCGTCGACGGGGTTGCAGGCAGGCGCGGTGGGTGCCGCTGTGCGCTGGGCGAGCGGGGTGAGCGCCGAGACGGGCACGAGGGCACCCGAGACCTTGGTACCGCCGGAGCCGCGGGGTTCGACGACAGCGCACAGTGCTGTGTCGGCGGTGATGTCGGTGAGCCCTGGCGGTGTGTCCGGCAGGGTGTCGGAGGTGTCGGCGGTGCGGGGCGCCAGGTGCCGTCCGAGGATGTCCGAGCCGAGTGTGCGGGGCTGGGGAGCCTTGCCCTCGTAGGCGATCGTGCGGGTCTTGGGGTCTCCGAGCAGGAGGGCGGCGGCGGTTTCGGTCAGCGGGCTCAGGCCACCGCGGGTGAGGACGTACCAGGCGGGAGTGCCTCCGGGGACCTGTACCTGGAAGAGCTGCCCGACGCGGGTGGCGCCGCCGAGGGCGGGGCCGGGTTCGCCCCGGCCGGGGACGTTGAGGGGTGCGAGGTCCGGTCCGGTGGGCAGGGCGTCGAGAAAGGCTGCGGTGACCGGACGGGGGGCGGCGGATCCGTAGCCCAGCGAGGTCACGGCGCCGCCGGCCTTGTCGAGACGGAGCCTGCTGCCGCGCCACATCAGGTGGAGTGTGCCATCGGGGCCCTTGAGCAGGGCGGCCTGACTGTTGCTCAGAGCACGGTCGGCGGAGCGGGTGCCGCCGCCCACGGCCAGAACGGTCCGGAACCTGCCGGTGGACTGCCGGGTCCCCTCGGTCGCCGGGCCGGTGCCTGGGGCGGAGCAGACCCGCCAGGCGCCGCGCTCCAACCGGTCGCCGCCGGGGACGCTGTCGGGCGCTCCCTCGATGCCGACGGGTGCTCCGACAGGGGTATCGCCCAGCGAGCGGGTGCCCACGGTGACAGCGGTGAGGTCCTTGCCGCCGAGGAGGCGGGCGGAAGCATAGTTGCGGACGGGGCGGAGGCGGCCGTCGAGGTAGAGATAGCGCGCTCCGGTGTCCTTGTTCACCACCAGCGCGGTGCCACTGCGCCAGGAGTTGTTGCCGCCGGGTGACAGGTGTCCGAAGATGAAGGCGCCGGCGCAGATGATCAGGGCTATCACGATGCCGATCGTCAGTCCGCGGCTGGTTCGGGCCAGCGGGCTCTCGGGGGCGTCCGGTTCGGCGCTGAGCATGCCGGAGTTGAGTCGGCCCATGACGAACATGTGGGCCTGGACCTGGTCTCGCTTGGACTGCACGGTATTTCTCCTTTCCTGGTTCAGCCGCCGAAGCCGCGGAGCCGGCCGAAGACGCCCAGGACCCAAAGAAGCAGTGGGAGCAGGCTCATGGCGAGGACGCTGTGGAGGATTTCGGCGGCGCGGCCCCAGTGCGGCACGAGCCGGCGGCCCGGCAGGAACCATGAGACGACGGCGAGGGCGGCGGCGGTGGCGAGAACCGCGGCGGCCAGCAGCAGTCTGGTTCCCGGCTGAGCGGTCATGGCCGCGGAGATGGCCAGCAGGGACAGGCCGGCGGCTCCGGGCAGGACCATGGCGAGGCGCTGCCAGACGTTACCGATGGCGCGGCCGTGCAGCAACAGGAGCAGGGACAGGACGGTCTCGGTGATGCGGACGGGCAGGCTCTGGCTGGTGGTCGCGGCGGCGAAGCAGACGGTGACCACGGCACCGATGACGCCGTAGAGGGCAGTCATCCATGTGCTGGCGATCGTGGTGCGGGAAGCGACGGTCTGACTGGAGTACGGCTCGATGTCCTCCTGGAGCTGTTGCGGGTTGGACGGCAGGAAGGGCATGCGCATCCCGGCCAGTTTGAAGGCCACGGACGGGACGAAGGGGCTCAGAATGGCGCCGATGGATGCAACGACCAGGGCGGCCTCTGCAAGTTGGAGTCCGGTGAAGGCCATGAGGGCGCCGGTCGAGGCGCCGGCGAGAGCGGCAAGGATCCAGGCGGAGAACAGCGGCGTGTGAAGTCCGACGAGGGAGAGTGCCAGGGCCGCGGATCCGGCGCCGGCCGCGCCGGCCGCCAGCAGTGCGGCACCGAGCGCCTCGTCGCCCCGGCCTCCGGGGGTGCCCGCCACCAGGGCGCCGGCCAGGGCGAGGCAGGGCGGTGCGAAACTGCCGAGGACCGCGCCGGAGGCCGCGTCGCCGACCGCGCGACTGGCGGTGGCCGCTGCGGCCAGGAGGAGTGCGGCGGTGACGGCCAGTGCGGCGACGCGGGTGAGGGCGGCGAACCCGGGTGAGGCGAGGATGAGCAGGCCGGCGGTCAGGGCGAAGCCGGTGAGTGAGCGCAGCAGCATGCGGCTGCTTTGCGGGCTCCAGGTGTGGAGGCGGTCGCGCAGGTTGTCGGCGATGCCCTCGACGAGGTCGTCCAGCCGTACTTCGGGGAGTTGGTCGGTGCGAGGGCGCAGGTAGAGCACCTCACCGTCGTTGATGTTCGACGAGGCGAGGGTGCCTTCGCCCTCCAGGGGGCTGCCGCCAAGTGTCTGGAGGACCCAGCCTGCGTGTTCCAGGCCCTGTTCCTCGGTGTCAGCGTCGGCGTGGCGCAGGACGGCGGGCAGTAGATCGGCCACCGGCACATCGGAGGGGACCGCGAGGTCGAGGGAGTTGCGGGGGGTGCGGACAGTAAGACGGCACAGTCCCGCGAGGGAGGTTTCGGGCATGATGAGGAAGCGCCTTCTCTATGCAGCATGAGACCGGCTTTGAATGTGCGTGGATCGGATGCAGACTACTCGGGCCGACTCCGGTCCGTTGAGCGGGCCGAGTCTTCTTCCGGGCCTGCCGTTTCACACCAGTGTTGGCCGTTACACGCCAGTGTTAGCCGTTACACATTCAGTGTCAGCTGAGGTGCCTGTCCGGTCAGGACCGTCTTCCGTCGAGGCGGGCGCGGTGACGCGCTCCGCGTTTAAGGAGACTTCCGTTGAGTGTGGTTCTCTTCCGGCGCCCGGCTCGGCGCCGGGGCCCCGGTATGCCTGACGGCGAACTGAGCCTGCAGGAGCCGCCCGGCCTGCCGGAGGTGGTGCCGGACAGTTCCGCGGTGTGGACCTATCTGCCGATGGCGATGATGTCCGGTTCCATGATGTTCATGTTCATACGGCCCGGAAAAAACAACATACTCAGTTACGTGGCCATGGGGATGATGGTCCTGGCCTCGGCCGTAATGTTGCTGGGACAATGGGCGCGTCGCAGTGGTGAGCGCAAGCAACGGCTGCGCGGTGAACGGCGTGACTACCTGCGGTATCTGACTCAGATGCGCGCGCAGGTGCGTGGAGCGGTGGCGCAGCAGCAGCAGGCACTGGCGTGGCGTCATCCGGAGCCGGCCGCGCTGCGCAGTCTGGTGCGCACGACCCGGCTGTGGGAACGGCGACCAGCCGACGAGGACTTCGGCGAGGCGCGGATCGCGGTGGGTGATCAGCAGTTGGCCCTGCAGATGGCCCCGGCGGCGACCATTCCGGTGGAGGATCTGGAACCGCTCAGCGCACATGCGCTGCGACGGTTCGTACGGGCCTACGCGACAGTACCGGAGCAGCCGATCTCCCTGTACCTGCGGTCGTGGTCGAAGGTGCTGTTGCGCGGTGACGAGGCGGCGCGCCGCGACCTGGTACGGGCTGCGCTGGCGCACTTGGCGGTGTTCCACGCGCCGGACGATCTGTGGATCGCGTTGTGCGTGGCGGAGGAGCGGCGTGCCGAGTGGGAATGGCTGAAGTGGCTGCCGCATCATCTGCATCCGCACGAGCAGGACGGTGCCGGGGAAGCACGGATGACGGCATCCACCATCGAGGAGTTGGGCGATCTGCTGGATGCCGAGATCTTCGAGCGTCCGGCGTTCGACCCGGACGCGGTACCGGGCCGGGACGAGCCGTTGACGGTCGTGGTGGTCGACGGTGTGCGACTTCCCGCCGATCACCGATTCAACGGAGCGGGGCTCCGCAACGTGGTGGTGGTGGATGTGTCCGGCGAGCTGGAGTGGCGGCCTGGGCGCACCACTCTGCGGCTGGACGTGCAGCGGGAGAAGGTCGCCCTGGTGCGGACCGACAAGTCCCGCAAGGAGCAGTCCACGGTGCTGGGCCGGCCGGACGCACTGGGCCCGCGGATGGCGGAGTCGCTGGCGCGAATGGTGGCCCCGTACCGGATGAGTGTGGGGTCGGACGCCTCGGAGCCGCTGAGCGCGGACACGGAGTTGACGACGCTGCTGTCGATCGCCGATCTGCACCAGCACAACCCGACGGATTTGTGGCAGCGTGCGACGGGGTCGGCGCGGCTACGGGTGCCGGTGGCGGTCGGAGCGGACGGTCAGCCCGTCGAACTCGACATCAAGGAGTCTGCCCAGGGCGGTATGGGTCCACACGGCATGCTCATCGGGGCGACCGGCTCCGGCAAGAGCGAACTGCTGCGCACCCTGGTCCTGGCGCTCGCCCTGACGAATTCCTCGGAAACGCTGAACTTCGTCCTGGTGGACTTCAAGGGCGGTGCCACGTTCCTGGGGCTGGACTCGCTGCCGCACACCTCTGCGGTGATCACGAACCTGGCCGACGAGGTAGCACTGGTCGCCCGTATGAAGGACGCGCTGCAGGGTGAGCTGATACGCCGCCAGGAACTGCTGCGCGCGGCGGGCAACTACAGCTCGGCGCTGGAGTACGAGAAGGCCCGTGCCCAGGGGGCGGACCTCGCTCCACTGCCGAGCCTGTTCGTCGTGGTGGACGAGTTCAGTGAACTGCTGGCGGCGCACCGGGACTTCATGGAGCTGTTCGTGATGATCGGCCGCCTGGGGCGGTCGCTCGGCATCCATCTGCTGCTGGCCTCGCAGCGGCTGGACGAGGGCCGGATGCACCAGCTGGAGAGCCATCTGTCGTACCGGATCGGTCTGCGGACCTTCTCGGCCATCGAGAGCCGCGGTGTGCTGGGGGTGCCTGACGCGTACCAGCTGCCGTCCCAGCCGGGTGCGGGGTTCCTCAAGCACGGCACGGAGGGACTCGTCCGCTTCCGGGCCGCGTATGTGTCCGGGCCCTACCGGCGGCGGATGTCGGCGGCCAACCAGGCGCGAGTGGCCAACCAGATCGTGCCGTGGACCTCGGGCTGGGTGGTGCCCCGGGAGCCGGTGGCCGCGCCCCAGCCGCTGGTTCAGGAGGACGAGGAGAGCACGGAGTCGCTGCTGGAGACCGCCGTGGAACGGCTGCGGGACGCGGGGCCGCCCGCCCACCAGGTGTGGCTGCCGCCGCTGAACGAGCCGCCGACGCTGGACGGGCTGCTTCCGGGGGTGGCAGCGGACGGGAAGCCGGTGCTGGTGACGGCGGGCCGGCCGGGTACGGGGCGGCTGCGGGTGCCGGTCGGCATCGTGGACAAGCCGTTCGACCAGCGGCGTGACCCGCTGCTGGTGGACCTCTCGGGGGCCGGGGGCCACGTGGCGATCGGCGGCGGCTCGCAGAGCGGCAAGTCGACGCTGGTGCGGACGCTGATCTCGGCGCTGGCGCTCACCCACACCCCGGCCGAGGTGCAGTTCTACTGTCTGGACCTGGGCGGTGGAACCCTGGCGCAGCTGGCCGGACTGCCGCATGTCGGCGGGGTCGCGGCACGGCTGCACGCCGACCGGATCAAGCGGACGGTGGCGGAGATCACGGCGGTGCTCGCGCACCGGGAGCAGTTCTTCGCCGACCAGGCCATCGACTCGATGGCGACCTACCGCAGGCGCCGTGCGCAGGGCGACTTCCCCGAGGAGCGACACGGGGACGTATTCCTGGTGGTGGACGGCTGGCAGTCCGTACGGCAGGACTTCGACCACCTGGTACCGGTGATGAACCAGATCGCCACACAAGGCCTGAACTACGGCATCCACCTGATCGTGACCACGACACGGTGGGTGGAGCTGTCGGCGCAGGTGCGCGACCAGGCGGCGACCAAGCTGGAGCTGCGCCTGGGCGACGGCATCGATTCCCTCGTCGACACCCGTAAGGCCAGGGAGGTGCCCAACAGCGGCGGGCGAGGACTGACCTTCGGTGACAAGCTGCACTTCCTGAGCGCCCTGCCGCGCATCGACGGGCAGGCGAGCGTCGAGGACCTGTCGGAAGGGGTCGCGGACCTGGTCGCCCGGGTCTCCGGCGCGTGGGAGGGTCCGGGTGCGCCGCCGGTGCGCACGCTGCCCGCCCGCCTGCCGGTGCGGGAGTTGCCCGCCCCGCAGCGGGAGGGCTCGGCCCTGAAGGTGGCCATCGGCATGGACGAGGAGCAGCTGGCGCCGGTGTGGCACGACTTCGGCCGTACGCCGCATCTGATGGCGGTCGGTGACACGGAGAGCGGCAAGACCAATCTGCTGAAGCTGATCGCGCGGTCGATCGTTGACAAGTACTCGCCGGACGAGGCGCGGATCCTCACCGCGGACTTCCGGAGGAGTCTGACGGAGGTGGTGCCGGAGGAGTACCGCCTGGGCACGGCGGTGTCGGCGCAGGTGCTGCAGGAACTGGTGAGCGGGGCGGCGGAAGCGCTGAAGCAGAGGCTGCCGGGGGCGGACATCACCCCCGCGAGGATGCCGCTGGCGGACTGGTGGACGGGACCGCGGCTGTTCGTACTGGTAGACGACTACGAGCTGCTGGGCAGCGGCCTGTCGGGGCATCCGCTGACACCGCTCTTCGAGTTCCTGCCGCTGGGACACGAAGTGGGTCTGAACGTGGTGGTGGCCCGCTCGGCGTCGGGCGCGTCACGGGTGATGTCGGACCCGCTCATGCGGCGGATGGATGAGGCGAACACACCGGGTCTGCTGCTGTCGTGCCACCCGACGGAAGGCTTTGTGTTCGGCAATTTCAAGCCGAAGAACCTCCCGCCCGGCCGCGCGCACTATTTCGTGCGCCGCAAGCCGGTGATGGTCCAGACAGCGCTGTTGGAGGAGGAGCAGGCGAGCTGACGGCCCCGGCGGGGGCAGCAGGACGGGTCCGCCCTCCCCGCTGTCCCCGCCGTCCCCGTCGAGCCCGTCCCCGGCCCGGGGACGGGCCGGCGCGTCAGTCGGTGGCGTCCCGAAAACGCCGTCGGCGAACGCGGACCACCAACCCCGCCCAGGCCACCAGGCCCGCGGTGACCGCCCCGGCACCCGCCAGCAGCGTTCCGCGGCGCACGGCGGCCTCGGTGGCCTCAGTGGAGGGCATCCGGGCCGGTACGAGTGACGGCTCCGCCACCGTTTCGCGGCCGGTCGCCGAACTGCTCAGAGCCGCGTAGACGTCCACCCTGGGCACATCGGCGGGGTATGCGGTCCTGGTGAGCCGCTCTGCAGTCCCGGCCGCGGACAGACTTGGATACCGGTCGCGCACCAGTGCCGCCGTACCGGCCACGAAGGCCGCCGCGAGGGAGGAACCGCTGCCGATGAAGTGCCCCTCGCCGCGCGGGCCCACGCCGATCACACCGCTGCCGGGCGCGGCCAGGTCGGCCTTCCTCGGGATGGCCGTGCCGTCCGGCAGCGAGCCGTCGTCCGCCGTCCCCAGCACGGACAGCACCCCGCGCTGCGCAGCGGGCCAGTAGTCCTGGGCCGTTTCGGCCCGTGTCCCGGACTCCATCTGCGGCGCCGCGGCCGCCACGACCAGGGCGTCCCGGTCGATGGCATGCTCCACCGCCCTGGTCAGCTCGGACGAGCCACGGGCCAGCGCCGGGCCCACGAGGATCACCTCGGCGCCGGCGTCGGCGGCGGCCCGTATCCCCGCCGCCAGCGTGGCGGCGCTCGCCACGCCCCGTTCGCCGGTGCCGCGCACGGCGAGGATCCGGGCCTCGGGCGCCACTCCGCTGAAGCGGGTCCCCGGCTTCGGCGCCGCGGCGACGAGGCCGGCCAGGAAGGATCCGTGGCCGACGCAGTCGCCACTGCCGGTGACTGTCGTGATCCGGCCGTCCAGCCGGGCGGTTCCCGCGGCGACGCCGGTGTCCACGACCGCCACCTTCACCCCGCCGCCCCGGCTGAACCGCCAGGACTGCTGGAGCGCCAGCGTCCGCTGGTAGCGCGGCTCGGCACGGACCGTCGTGGCGGAGGCCGCTGTGCAGGCGTCACCGTCGTCGAGCACGGCGGGCATGACGGGCAGCTTCACCGGATCGCCGCGCCGGGCCGTCTCCGCGGCGAAGGCCGCCGAGGGCAGCAGGAGCGGCGCCGCGGCCGCCATGGACAGGGCTGCCGTCAGGAACCGTCCGCCCCGGATGCGGGGCCGCCGCTGTGCCGGGGCCGGCGCCGGGGAGCAGGCAGGGACCGGCGCCGGGGCGGAGACGGGCGCGGAGGCCGAAGCAGGAGCGGCGGCGTCGGTCCGGGTGGGTTCGGGGGTGTTCACCGCGCCGTCGCCTCCGCGCCGGCCAGGTCCTCGGGGAGCAGGGTGCGCAGTTCTTCGAGGGACGGCGCCGACATGGCGCTGAGTCGCCCCGCCTGTCGCGTGATCATGCCTTCCAGGACCCGGCGCGCGAGGCGCCCGTTGCCGAACGTACGGTCCCTGGGCAGGGAGTCGAAGTACGCCCGCAGCACCGACGCCGTGCCGGGCGCGCAGTCGTAGCTGGCCGCCGTGGCGTGCTGGCGCACGATGGTGACCAGTTCGTCGGACGAGTAGTTGCCGAACTCGACGCGTCGCGAGAATCGCGACGCCAGGCCGGGGTTGGAGGCCAGGAAGTCGTCCATCTCCTCGGTGTATCCGGCGACGATCACAACGACCTCGTCGCGGTGGTCCTCCATCAGCTTCAGCAGCGTGTCCACCGCCTCACGGCCGAAGTCCGCCCCGGATACACCGACCGGGGTGAGGGTGTACGCCTCGTCGATGAACAGCACGCCGCCCCGGGCCCGTTCGAAGACCTCGCGGGTGAGCTGTGCAGTGTGCCCGATATAGCGGCCGACCAGGTCGGCCCGGGCGACCTCGACGAGCTGGCCGCGGGGCAGCACGCCGAGCGAGACCAGGAGTTCCGCGTAGAGGCGCGCCACGGTCGTCTTGCCGGTGCCCGGAGGGCCGGTGAAGACCAGGTGGTTGCTGATGCGGGGCGCCGGCAGTCCGGCGGCCTCCCGGCGCCGCGCCGTCCCCAGCAGGTTGACCAGGTCGGTGACGTCCCGCTTCACGGTGGCGAGGCCGATCATCTCGTTCAGCCGCTCCAGCGGGGTGCCGGTCTCCGTACCGCCGGTGCCGGCGACCTCGGCGGCCTCCCGCTCTCCGACGTCCACCGGCAGCAGTGTGGTCAGGTCTCCGGGCTCGGGATTGGGCATGGTGGACAGCCGGTAGGCCTGGCGGTCGACCATCTCCTCGAACACCTGGCGCGCGGCACGGCCGTTGCCGAAGCCGGCGTCGCGGGGCATCCGCTCGAACAGCAGCGCAAGCGCCTCACGTGTGCCTTCGCCCAGCTCGTACTGGTGCGAGGCGCACATGCTCTCCATGATCGAGACGAGTTCGGGCACGGTGTAGTTCTCGAACTCGATCGTGCGCGAGAAGCGGGACTGCAGGCCGGGGTTGGAGGCGAGGAACTCCTCCATGCGTTCGGAGTAGCCCGCCACCACGACGACGACTTCCTCGCGGTGGTCCTCCATCAGCTTCAGCAGTGTGTCCACCGCCTCGCGGCCGAAGTCCGCACCGGAGCGGCCGCTGTCCGACAGCAGAGTGTAGGCCTCGTCGATGAACAGCACGCCGCCGAGGGCGCGCTGAAACGCCTCGGTGGTCTTGATGGCGGTGCCGCCGATCACCTGGGCAACCAGGTCGGCCCGGGAGACCTCGACGAGATGCCCGCTGGGCAGCGCGCCGAGACCGGCCAGGACCGATCCGTACAGCCGGGCCACGGTGGTCTTGCCGGTACCGGGCGGACCCGCGAAGACCAGGTGGCGGGCCATCGGCGGGGCCGGCATGCCGAGTTCGGCGCGGCGGCGCGCGAGCTGGGCCAGGCTCACCAGGGTGCGCACCTGGTGCTTGACGTTCTCCAAACCGATGAGCCGGTCGAGCTCGGCCAGCGGGCCGGAGCCCCGGGCGAGCTGATCGGGGTCCAGGTGATCGAGTGCCCCGTCGCCGTACGCGTCCGGGGCTCCGTTGTCGGCCGACGTCAGGTCCTCCACGGACAGCCGATCGCCGGGCCGTGTCTGCACCACGCCACCGCCCTGGTTCTCCCGGGCCGAGCAGCCGGCCAGAAGGACGGGCTCGCTGCTCTCGATCCGGAAGCCGTCGCCGTCGCAGGCGCCCGCCTCACAGGAGTTGAGCGAGGCGCGGGCCCGCTCGGCGACCAGGAGGCCGTGCTCGGCCGCCCCATGCACCCGCAGCCGGTTCGCGGTCAGTTCGCCGCCCGCTTCGACCTGCACGCCGACGCCCTTCGCCCTGACGACCAGGCAGTCCCGCACCGTGAGCGCTCCGCCGGATCCGATGACGAGTCCGGATGCCTGCGGCTCTTCGATCCTGCCGCCTCCGACGTAGAGGTCGCCCCCGTCGCCGACGTACACGGCGGTCTCCCCGGTCCTCTCCAGGTGGCAGTCCTCCAGCCGCCCGCGCCCCGAGTCCGACACGTCCACACCGCGGCCGCCGGTCCCGCGGAGCCTTGCGCGCCGTAGCAGCGGGTTGGCGGCACCGCGCACGGAGACGGCCGTGCCTCGGATGTCCTGCATCTCCAGCCGGTCGAGTTCAGGGGCGGCCCCGTCGGTGAATTCGGCGCCGGACGCGCTGTCGCGCACGGACAGGCCGATGAGGACCGGCGTGGCCGCGCCGTTCACCTGGAGGGCAGCGACGTCGGCAGACTCCAGCCAGCAGTCCTCGAAGGTGCCCCGGGACCGGTCCGTGACCAAGAACCCCGGGCCCTTGGTGCGTGCCGCGCGGCAGCGCCTCAGAACCGGATCGGTGCCGTTGGTCAGGACGAACCCGGCGGCAGTGGTCGCCGTGACGCGTACCTCCTCCAACTCGTTGCGCGCCGCGCTCGACACCTGCACACCGGTGCTGGTGTCGTGCACCACGGTGCGCAGCACCCGGGTCGTGCTGTTCTCCTCCAGCGCGACGGCCGGCTTGTCGGTGGACGAGATGTCGCAGTCCTCCACGGAGCCCTGGGCCGAACCGCTCGCGAGCACGCCGTTGCCCCGGGCGTCCCTGATGGTGCACCCGCGTACGGCGGCGCGGCTCTCGTCGGTCAGGACGATCCCGCTGGTGCCCAGGTGCTCGATCACGGAGGACTCGATGGAGGACTCCTGGCCGGAGGTGTCCACAATGCCCGCTCCGCGCGGGTTGCTCACCCGGCAGTTCCGCATGGCCAGCGCGCCACCGTCGCGGGCCAGCACGGCCGTCCAGGCGGAGCCGGTGATCTCGCAGCCGTCCATGGCCAGTTGGCCGCGCAGCGCGGCGACCACGGGGACGTTCTCGTCCCGTCCGCGCAGCACGAGGTCCGTCATCATCATGGCATCGGCCTTCAGGACCACCGCGCTGCCCTCGGGAGGGCAGATGTGGACGGTTCCGTGGGCCTGCTCGGCGGCTATAGTCACGCGCGTCGTGATCACCAGATTCTCGGGGTACTGCCCCGGTGCGACGCTGACCACGGCCCCACTGCGGGCACGGCTCAGCGCTTCACCGAGCGTGCTGTAGGCGCCGGACCTCGACGGGTCGACGTGGAGTACCTGGCGTGACACGAGCGGAAACCTCCTGATCGTGGCACCGCATGGCTCCACTTGGCCCGGAGCCGGTGCCGACTCTGACGGGGCCATCATGCATGCACCGGTCAGGCAGTTGTAACCGCGTCGATCGGCACCGGCGACCGCCCTCACTGCTGTCCACCTACGGCGGCAGCCGGTCGAACGTGCTGTTCGCGGGGCCCGTCGCCCCCAGGATCCCGGTGCGTGCTCCCGCACGACACGGCGGCCGGGTCCCAAGGGCAGTTCGAAGGGGTACAAACGGGCAGCCGCATGGTCCGCGGGACGCCACGGCGCGATCATGCCTTGCGACCGGACGTCGCTCGCGGGTGACGAACCCCGGAGCACGAAGACCGGCCGCTGGATCTTTCGGTGTCGAGGCACCCGTTCGCCTGCCCCATCAGGAGACTCATCATGGCTTCTCGACCGAAGCACGGCCGAGCCATGAGGCGGCTCGTCCCCCTGTCGGTGGCGTTCTCCCTGCTGGCCGGCTGTGGTGGCGCCGAGCGGCGAGCGGCGAGCTGCCCACAAAACTGCTGCCCCAGCCCTACCGGGAGTCCGGGGTGATCGTGGTCGGGAGCGACCTCGTCTATCCGCCCATGGAGTTCAGGGGGGGCCGACGGCTCGGCGGTGGAGTTCGAGCCGGACCTTGCGGCCGCCCTCGGCAGAAAGCTCGGAGTCCGGTTCCGGTTTGAGCACGCATCATTCGACCAGTTGCTCCCCGGCCTCAAGGCGAAGAAGTTCGACGTCGTGGTGGCGGGGATGACCGACACCAAGAAGCGCCAGCTCGGCAACTCGGGCGCCTTCTCCGCGCGCAACCAGGTCGCTTTCCTCGACTACTTCACCTCGGGAAGCTCCCTCGTGGTGCGCGAGGGAAACCCTCGCCGGATCGACGAGCCTGGCGATCTGTGCGGACGGACCGTGGCCGTGCAGCGCGCCACCACCCAGGTGGACTTCATGGCCCAACAGGTGACCAACTGCCTGACGAGGGGAGAGAAGGCCCCCACGGTCGTGGAAGGGGACACCAACGGGGAGACGCTTGACCTGGTCGGTGCGGGGACCGCCGACGTGCAGATCACGGACACCCCCGCCGCCCTCTACTCCGTGAGGTGCGTCGACAGCGACAGGCGCTACGAGGCTGAAGGGCCGTCAGCGCCGGCACTCTGACCGCGGGCTGACCCTCTGCCGGCCACTTCCCGGTCACCGCATCCCAGGACCCGCTACGTCTGCTACGTAGTACCGGTGAGACTGCCCGACGACCATGACCCGGCGATCTGAGTCATTTCGCGTATGGACCGATTGCCTGCCGTGAGGGAAGCTCGGTTCGGCAATTCGGAAAATCTGCCTGCCCAGAAACGCACCTTTGGCCGACCCGTCGCAGAAGTGTCCCATGGAACCGACCATCCCATCCCGCCCCGCTTTGCGAGATCCCGGCGGCCGCGCACGAACCGCTGATCCCGCTCAGGGGGGCTCAGGTCCCGAGCGGCCGCCCACGGTTGCCGTCCTGGCCGGAGATCCGCTCACCCGTGAGGGTGTCACGGAATACCTTCGCTCCCGACCGCAGGTCGATGTACTCGATGTCGCGGACCGGGCCAAGGCCGATGTGGTACTGATCCTGGCGAACGACGTGACGTCCGCGACGTTGGCCGGACTCAGGCGGGCCGCGCTGGAGACGACAAACCCTGACATGCGGATTGTCCTCGTGGCCAACAGCATCAGCGAAACCCAGCTGACCGGCGCGATCGGTCACCGGCTGGTGAGCTTCCTCCCCCGTCGCCAGACGGAAATGCAGCACCTCCTCTCCGTCATCATGAGCAGCCGGGCCGGCCACGCCCACCTTCCGGCAGCACTGGTCCGCAAGCTGGTGGAGGGGCTGCGCGTCCTGCAGTCCGCCGAGTCCTCCGAGTTCGCCCTGACGGAGCGCGAGATCGACATCGTCAGGCTGCTCTCCGAAGGCTGGACGACGGAGCAGATAGCGGAGAAACTCAGCTACTCGGAGCGCACCATCAAGAACGCCATCCACGGCCTGCTCATCCGTCTCGGGCTCCGCAACCGCGCCCACGCTGTCGGCTACGGAGCCCGTCTCGGGATCCTGTGACGGGGCCTGCGCCCTACGAGCCGTGCTCCCCGATGGCCCTGAGCGCGTCGCGCAGCGCTGCCCGGGACGTGATGCCCAGCTTGGGGAAGATGTTGTACAAGTGCGTGCTCACGGTCCGCTGAGACACGAAGAGTTCGGCTGCGATCTGCTTGTTGCTCTTGCCGGTGGCGGCCAGCTTCGCGATCTGGAGCTCTCGGGGCGTGAGCGCGGCCTCGTCCGCTTCGGGCCGCGCATCGACAACGAGCCCGGTATTCCGGCATGCCTCGCGGGCTCGCTTCGCCCACGGCTCGGCTCCCAGCCGCTCCAACGTGCCCATGGCGCACCCGAGCTGTTCGCGTGCCGCAGCGTTGTGCCCCTGGTCGAGCAGCCACTGACCATAGGCGAGGCGGATGCGTGCGCTCTCGAACGCATGGCGGTCGGCGTCCGGCAGGGTGAGTGCCTCTTCGAACAGCTTCTGCGCCTCCTCGTCCGTGGCGGCGACCGCGGCAGCTCCTGCGACCAGGAGGGCGGTCCTGGGCGAGAGGGCACCGATGTCACCTTGCACGGCCGCGGCCACATGAGCGCGGGCCTCCTGGATCCTGCCGGTCATGACGGCCGCTTCGACCAGGTCCAGCACCGACCACAGCGCCCAGGGCACGTAAGCCGGGAACTGCCCTGGCGGGCTGATGCGAGCACAGTGCCGGTAGGCCGTCTCATAGTCGCCGTCTGCCAGTGCGAGCAGAGCACGGGACTGGCGCAGCATCATCTGCCCGGACTGAACGCCCCGGGGCACGGACACCGCCACGATGTCGTCGGTCAGGGCCTCAACCGCCTCCGAGTGCCCGCGCCCGGCCTCGATGAGGGCCAACTGGTGCCGCATCCGGCAGCCGAGCAGCGCGTAGTCGAACTCGTCTGTCACCTTCAGGCCCTCTCGGAGCAAGCCCTCCGCCTCTTGCCAGCGACCGGTGTGGTAGGCCTCCAGGGCGAGCAGCAGGGTCGCGGATGCCCAGCTGGCGAACGCCCCACCGGAGCGCGCCTGTTCCGCGGCACGCGCTGCCTGCTCGCGGTAGCGGCTGAGGTCGTCGCAGAACAAGGCGGCGCAGGCCAGCTGTGTGATGCGCCGCGGGTCTGTCGCCTCGGTGAGGCCGTCGAATGCCAACCGGAGCCGCCGTCCCACGGTGTGGCCGCGACGAACGGGGTCGGCCAGGGCGTCGAAGCTCAGCTTCGTGAACTCCGAGGCACGCGATATCCGGTCGGCGATCTCCTCCCACAGCTCCCGGCTCCCACCGTAGAACGAGGCCTTGATCAGCAGGTAGAAGAGCTCGTCCGTCAGCTCCTGGGCGAGAGCGCCGGGTACCTCCGCGGCACCGCGGCCGGTGACATCGTCAAGGGCGCGCAGCAGCAGCCGGTGGGCCGAGCGCACGTCGCCGTCACGATGTATCAGCCGGAAGGCGGCGGCAGACGCGGCTCGGGCCGCGTCTTCGGGACTGGAGTAGTTGTAGTTGCCGCTGTCCAGCATCTCCGCGGCGGCGTCCAGCTGGCCGGCGTGGCTGGCCGCGAGCGCGGCCATGGTGAGCCGACGGGATCGGTCCTCGTCCTTGGGGCTGCGACCGGAGGCATGGCGCAGTGCGATGACGGCCACAGTCGCCGCGCCGCGCTGCGCGGCCCGGTGGGCGGCGCTCTCGAGCATCTGGGCCGCGTCCTCGTCGGGTCCCAGGCAACCGGCGATGAGGTGCCCGATCTGACGCTCCGGCTCATGGTCGAGAGCGGCACCCAGAGCGCGGTGTGCGAAGCGGCGCCGGTCGGGCGTTGCCAACTGCACGATGGCCGACCGCACCAGCGGGTGCCGGAAGGTCAACCGGTCATTCGCCGCATCCGTTCTCACCAGCGCGGCCCGCTCGGCCGGGACCACTGCGCGGTCCGCGGCGGGGCATCCCCCGGGCATTGCCGACCAGATCGCACGAATGCTCCCTGTCGTCTCCAAGGCGGCCAGCAGCAGCAGGTCCCGGGTGGCCTCCGGCAGGCTCCGGACCCGGCCGATGTAAAGCGATTCCAGCTGGTCACTCAGCGACAGCAAACTCGGCAGCTGCGCCTGGCCCGCCAGCTGCTCCTGGCTGAGCAGTGTCGGCAGCTCCAGCAGCGCCAGTGGATTGCCGGCCGCCTCGTCGAGCAACCGCTGCCGCACGGTCTCAGCCAGCCCAGGAAAGCGACTGTCCAGAAGCTCGGCCGCGGACGGGTGCTGGAGGGGCTCGACGCGGTAGGGCAGCAGGGGACTCATGTCGATGGACGTTTTCCACTCCGTCCGCACCGCGCCGAGGAAGCCGCTCTGCTTCGGCGCCAGGCGCCGGACGGCGAATGCGATGATCCGTGCGCTGGCCCGATCGATCCACTGGACGTCGTCGACGACCAGTAGCACAGGACGGTCCGAGGCCAGGGAGTGGAGCAGCGTCAGGACGGCCGAGGAGAGAACGAATCGCTCCGGTACGGCTTCCTGGGAGAGCCCGAGGGCGGACTCCAGGACCGCCTGCTGCCCGTCCGGCAGCCGGCGGAACTCATCTGCCAGGCCGTACAGCAGCTGGTGCAGTCCTGACAACGGAAGAGTGACTTCCGACTCCACGCCGGTGGCCCGCAGCACCTGAAACCCGTCGGCCCGCGCGCGGATCGCCGCCGCGTCCAGCAAGGCCGTCTTGCCCACTCCTGCGGCGCCATGGAGCAGCACCGATGGCGCCCGGCCGCCCCGCACCTGTTCGATCAACCTGTCCAGCATCGCGAGCTCGTTGGTCCGGCCGACCAGATGAACGTGGCCGGACTCCGTCCGTGCCGGCTCGTCCCCTCCCGACAGTGGCTGCCCGGGGCCCTGCGTGCTTGTCCGGTCCCGGCTCTGTCCGTTCAGCGTCATCGGCACTCCGCCAAGAACATCTCAGCGGCTGTCGACGCGACTGCTCGAAGGGGTGTCGATACAACTACTTGAATCACAAACTGCCTTTCGGGAATTTGTTGTTCCAACCCGTCCGGGAAAGCGACAGGTTCACTCGCTGGAGCGGGGCGACGGGAGCGTCGATCTCTCCCGACGTGACGGCATCGCAGGGTTACCAGTCCGCCTCCGTGGCCGACTGCTCCTGTGTCCGCCGGAGGGCGACACCCAGCACGACGAGCAAGGCCTCCCGGACCGACAGCCTGTCGCGGGCGTCGAACGACACGACGGGAACGCTTTCGTCGATAGCCAGCGCCCAGTGGACGGACTCGAGGTCGTGCGCGACTACGCCGTCGAAGCGGTTGACCCCCACCGCGAAGGGAAGCTGCAGCTTTTCAAAGTAGTCGATCGCGGGGTAGCAGTCGGACAGCCGCCGGCTGTCCACGATGACCAAGGCACCCAGCGCGCCCTGGATCACTTCGTGCCACATGAATCCGAAGCGGTCCTGGCCTGGAGTGCCGACCAAGTACAGGGCGAGGTCGTCGTCGATCGTGATCCTGCCGAAGTCCATGGCGACCGTCGTGGCGGTCTTCACCGGCACATGGCTGAAGTCGTCGACTCCCTCAGCCTGGCCTGCACCGTGCGGAGCTGGTCACCCGTGGAGAAAAGCGTCTGGACCAGCATGACGCCGAAGGGGACGACGAGGAACGCCGCCAGTGCGACGACACCCACCAGGCGCCAGGGTCCGGACCGGGGTGCAGTTGGGACGCGCTTCATGGTTGACACCCATTTTTCTGGGGGAACGCAGATTGGTCACGGTCTGGGGGCGGGCACTCCCGGTCACGTGAGAACCAGGGGAAGTCGTGACACGGACGGACTCGGGACGGTCGGCGCATTCCTCTGCGGCGACCTCAGCTGCCCGTAGGCGCGGGGCGCCTGCGTTCCGGACGCCTCCGGCCCTGAAGGTTGTAGGCCATTTCGCCGTGCAGCGCCAGGTCCATGCCCTGCAACTCCTCGCCGGGGACACCCGGAGGCCGACGATCCGGTCGATGAGCTTGGCGATGAGGTAGGTGGCCACGAAGCTGTACGCGGCGGCGACGACACCGGCCAGGGCTTGAAGTGACAACAGCCGGTAGCCCCCGCCGTGGAACAGGCCTGTCCCACCGAGCGGGTTGACCGCTTCCGAGGCGAACAGGCCCACGGCGAGCGAACCGATGAACCCGCCGATGAGGTGGACCCCGACGACGTCCAGGGAGGCGTCGAGCCTGAGCCATTCCTTGGCCGATACGGCGAACGAGCAGCACACACCGGCAAGCACGCCGACCACTATCGCCTCGCTGGTCGTGATGTAGCCCGCGCCGGGCGTCACCGACACCAGCCCCGCCACAGCACCGGAGGCGGCGCCCCGGGTCGTGGTTTTGCCATACCGGAGACGCTCGACGCTGATCCAGGAGAGCAGCCCCACCGCGCAGGCGGTGTTGGTGTTGATGAAGGCCTGGGCGGCAAGGCCGTTCGCCGCCAGAGCCGAGCCGGAGTTGAATCCGAACCAGCCGAACCAGAGCAGCGCCGCGCCCAGCAGCACCAGCGGGAGGTTGTGCGGCGGCATGGGCTCCTCCGGCCAGCCCTGGCGTCGGCCCATGACAACGGCGAGGGCCAGTCCGGCCGCCCCGGCGCTGACGTGGACGACCAGGCCGCCGGCGAAGTCCAGGGCTCCGAGTCGGCTGACCCAGCCCAGGGGGGAGAAGACCCAGTGCGCGACCGGTGCGTACACCAGGATCGACCAGCAGACCACGAAGGGGACGAACGCCGCGAGGCGCCACCTGTCGGCGGCCGCTCCCGTGATGAGGGCGGGCGTGACCGCCGCGAACATCATCTGGAACAGCGCGAACACGATCGGCAGCACGACGAGGGCGTGCTCGTCCGTGAATCCGGGGACGACTTCGTCCAGATTACTCAGCCCTGCGAAGTGCAGATCTCCGACGAAGGCATTCCCCTCGCCAAAGGCGAGTGAGAAAGTGACCAGCACCCAGAGGACACTCGCCAGCGCCATCACGACGAAATTCTGCATCAGCATGCTGAGCACGTTCATCGCCCGGACCATTCCGCTGTAGAAGAATGCAATACCCGGCACCATAATGAGGACCAGCGCCGCGCTAGCCAGCACCCAGGCCATGGCCGCGGGGTCCATGGATTCCGGGTTGTATTTCACACTGTCTCCTGATGCAGGTATGGCAAACGCATGCTGGACGGCGCGGCGGAAATCGAGAACAAATTGAATCCTGTATTGACAGAGAATGGGTGCGGACGGCCATGTTGATGCCCCCTTGATCACCGAGCGCCATTCTCCCGCGCGCTCGACGATTGTCTATACGTCACTCGACGTAGTGCGTAAGCAGACCTCCGCCGCGCACAGCTACTTACATACGCGATTTCAGCCACTCTACATGGCCGGCTCGTGAGCAGAGCCCGGCAGCAAGGCAAACGATGACGTGCTGTTGGACACAGTGCCCGGTCGGTCATAGGCTCTCCAGCAGGAGCGCGGCCCGGTGGCCGGGCTCCTGCGTTTGTATACGCCCGGTAGATCGGGCGCCCAATCCAATGACGCGACGTAGGAGTAGTCGGTGGGCAGTGTTGGCGACGGTGCTGGAGTGGCCCGATCGTCCGTGAATGCAGGTGAACCCAGGGAGGAGTTGGTGGCGCGGGCGGCGGAGTTGCGGCCGTTGCTGCGGGAGTCTGCGGTGCGCGGGGATGCGGAGCGGATGGTGTCGAAGGAGGTGGTCGACGCGCTGGCGGACGCGGGGGTCTTCCGGTTGCTGACGCCTCGGCGGTTCGGTGGGTATGAGACGGATCTGCGGACGCTGACGGAGGTGTCGGAGGTACTCGGTGAGGGGGACGGTTCGGCGGCCTGGGTCGGGATGATCATCTCGGTGACGAACTGGCTGGCGTGTCTGTTCCCGGACCAGGCGCAGGAGGACGTGTTCGGTGCGGATCCGGATGCGCGGGTGACGGGCGTTGCGGCGCCGACGGGTGTCGGGGAACGTGTGCCGGGTGGCTGGCGGGTGACGGGTCGCTGGTCGTACAACTCCGGTGCGCCGTTTGCGACGTGGGCGGCGGTGGGTGCGCTGCTGAAGGACGAGACCGGTGAGGTGAAGGACCAGGCACTGGTGCTGATCCCGGCCTCCGAGCTCGCCATCGAGGACACCTGGCACACGGCCGGGATGCGGGGCACCGCCAGCAACACCCTGGTCGGTCGGGACGTGTTCGTTCCCGAGCACCGGGTGCTGTCGGTTCCGGCGGCGGCGGAGGGTGCGTACCCGCGCTCGGACCGGGAGGAGGCGCTGTACGGTGCGGCGTTCGGGCCGATGCTGCTGCTGTGTCTGGTCGGGCCGCTGCTCGGGCTGGGCAAGGCGGCGCTCGAGGCGGTAGTGGAGGCCGCGGGATCGAAGCCGCTGGCGTTCACCGTGCACGGCCGGCAGGCCGACTCGGTCGGCATCCAGACCCAGGTGGCGCAGGCCGCGCTGCAGCTGGAGACTGCCCGGCTGCTCACCTATCAGGCGGTCGACGAGGTCGACCGCGGCGCGGCGGGCCGGCTGGACTACGCCACACGTACGCACATCCGGGCCCGAGCCGGATATGCGGCCCAGCAGGTGGTTGAGGCGATCAGCACGCTGCTGAACGCGCGCGGCTCGTCCGCGTTCGCCGACGACAGCCCGCTGCAGCGGATCTGGCGCGACGCCAACACCGCGGCCCGCCACGCCGGCCTCGTTCCCGCCGTCGGCCTGGAGGTCTACGGCAAGTCCCTCCTCGGCATCCACGACCGCGTCAGCCTCATGGTCTGAGCACATCCAAGGACCCATCGCGACACAAGCCCGGCTCCGGGGCAACAAGGTCCAGGAGCCGCACTTGTGTCGCTTGCGTCAGCACGGCATCACGAAAGACGTGCCACGCACGCCATTCCTTCGGCTCATGCCGCGAACGACAGAGCCTGAGTGACCTGTTGGGTGCTAGAAACTCTCAGGGCACTTCGGGACTACCCGATATCGCTACGCGGGGGCAACCTTTCGCGCCACTCGCGTGCTTAAGCCCCCAGTCGAGAGCGACCGCTCACCATATGGTCTCGGTAGAGCGCTGTCCGACGCTTACCGAGGCATCCACAGAGAAGAACTGAGATCGAATGACACAGCAGGAAGAGCCCGAACAGCCCACCGCCGACATGGACCTCAGTGTCCTGCCCGACGAAGTGTGGGTTCAGGACCAGGCACGACTGGTAGGCACAGCCCTCGAAACCGGTACGACCGAAAGCATTGCCGTTGAGTACGGCGGCACCAAGACACAGCTGGTAATTCTCACCACCCGCGGCGCCAGGACAGGTCGGACGCGCCGGACGCCCGTGATACGCGTGGAGCATGACGGCTGCTACGCGGCGGTTGCCTCCAAGGGCGGCGCCCCCACCAGCCCCGCCTGGTACCACAACCTTGTCGCCCACCCCGACGTCGAGGTCTGGGACGGCACGGAGACCAAGGCGTACCGGGCACGGCAGGTCCACGGCGACGAGCGTCAGGAGTGGTGGGACAGGGCCGTCGCGGCCTGGCCGTCCTACGACGACTACCGGTCCAAGACCGACCGCGTCATTCCCGTGCTCGTGCTTGAGCCGGCGGGCTAGGGTCCCGCCGTACGTCTTGAAAGGTGGGATATGCCTCCCCGCCTGCTGAGGGAGCCGACCGCAGAGTGGGTGCTCTGTCGGGCCCCGCTGAGTTCTCGGAGAGTGACCCGGGGCTACCGCTGTGTCCACGGTGCGAATGGCTCGAGGCGCAGCGCATGCTCCGGACAAGGGGGAGGCTGAAGCCGGCCGTGCAACCCAGCCGCCGCAGGCGACCGAACTGAACACGCCTTCCGCAACGTGGTGGGGCAGGCCGGGGAATCTGTCCTGCCCCACCACGTTGCGCTGAACTTCGGGCTGTTCACCGAGTCGCCGCTTCGCCCACCCGTCGGTGGCCTTCAGCCTGCGATCACCAGGTCTGCCTGCACCGCACTCGTGACACGACGATGGCCGGGTATCCCGCCGACGACCGGCCACGTGATCGCTCCGCGTTGGGTCTCCTGTCGCCCACGCGCCCGCTTGCTCCATCGAACTCCGACCCGCCTGCCCTGCCGTCCTCACCCCGACGCCTGGAGCCCGAGGCGCAACGGGGCCTGCTCGAATACGAGTTGTCGACGCCCCACTGCCGGGCGCTGTGTTGGGCCCTTCTGCCCGAGGCAACGGATGCTGCGGGCGGCTCAGCGGCAACCAGGGTGCTCAACGGCGTGCGTGGGCCCCGGCACGGTGGGCCCGTCGGGTGCGCACGGCGGGAGTTGGTGCCACCGACGGCCGGTGACGGACCGGGCGACGCCCGGTCCCACCGCAGATGTGCACCTTGCCGAACGCCGGCTCGCTGAACTGGAGGCGGATGCCCAGCAGTCCGTGCCGAGATCGGCGCATCGGCGCGAGGGCTTCACGCAGACCCGGGCCGAGGCGTGGCTCAGATTCTTCACCGCCTCCCAGGGGTGACGTGCGCCAGGCGGGCGCGCCCGTTACCCGGAGGCACTGAGCACTACCCGGGCATCCGGCGTGGCGGATGGGGCCAGCCACAGGGTCGTGATCGGGTTGCTGAACCGTCAGCGCGACCGCGAGGCGCGCGGTCAACGGCCCACGGCAAGCGGTACCCGCAGCGAGGCGCCCCATGACAGGTCCGCGCCGTCAGGAGCCGGCGGCCGACGTTCGCGGCCGGGCCCGGAAAGGTAAAAGACCAAAGGTAAAAGACCAAAGGGGAAGTCTTTCCTTCCTGATCGTTCCCACCCTTGCCGCGCGGACCGTTCGTCCACTCATCCCTCGGATACGGTTCTCACATGCGGGTTCGCTCCTGCCCCCCCGTCTCGAGCGAGCCCGCGCCAGACCTCCCGGCACGTCGGCCACTGCCGGCTCAGGCGATGGAGCACGTCTCCTCGGGCCACCAGATCACCGCATCGTCCCACCGCGACCTCGAAGGCGGGGTCGTAGCGCTGTCGGCCGATCCGCCGGTCGTGCTCTCCGGTTTCTCTCGGGCAACAGGGGGACCGGCAATCCGGCGACGCACAGCGGAGCGCACCTTGACTCCCCTGCCTTCCCCTCGGACTACCGGGTTCGTGTACGTTCAGCAGAACCCTGCCTTCCCTGAAATGCTCAAGATCGGCTACGCCGACCGGCTCGCGGAGGACCGGGCGAAGGCGCTGTCACGCACCTCGGTCCCTTCCCTTTCGACGTGCTGTTCAGGGCCGTCTCGTACCGTGCCGAGGACGTGGAACGGGCCGTCGAGGCGATCCGCCACTGCCGGCGCCGTGGTCGTCGGCGTCTCCTCACTCCTCCTGCTGCTGGTCTTCCGCTCCATCTGGATCCCCGTCAAGGCGGCCGTCCTGAACCTGCTGTCCATCTCCGCCGCACTCGGCGTGATCACCCTGGTCTTCCAGCACGGCTGGTTCGGAGCACAGCCAGGACCGGTCGAAGCGTTCATCCCCGCACTGATCTTCGCGATCGTCTTCGGCCTGTCCATGGACTACGAGGTTTTCCTCATCTCGCGCATCCACGAAGAATGGACACGCACCAAGGACCACTCACACTCCGTTCGTGAAGGACTGGCCTCCACCGGCAAGGTGATCACGGCAGTCGCCGCCATCATGATCGTGGTCTTCGCCGCCTTCGTGCTCAGCTCCGACCGCATGCTCCAGCAGTTCGGACTCGGCCTCGCCGTCGCGATCCTGCTCGGCGCGGTGGTCATCCGCTGCCTCATCGTCCCCTCCGTCATACAGATGCTCGGCAAGTGGGCCTCTACGGCTACTACCCGTTCAGCGTGAACGTCGCCGGCTCCACCCGGTTCGACGCGCAGACCCGGGCAGACCTGGACAAGACGTTCAAGCGGATGCGCGACACCTTCGTCGCCCAGGGCATCCCCGTCGTCCTCGGCGAGTACGGCCTGCTCGGCTACGACCACGGTCCCGGCGCCGTGGAACGCGGTGAGATGCTGAAGTACTTCGAGGCGCTCGGCCACGCCGCCCGCACCAACAAGGTCACCACCGTCCTGTGGGACAACGGCTCCTTCTACGACCGCGGCAAGCTCCGGTGGAAGGATGCGGGGCTCTGCTGCGATTTCATGCCCTCGCTGGACTGGCGTAGCCCCCCCTGGACGGTCCCTACAACCTGTGCCATGTTGTGCCCAGCGAGGGACCCAAGATCAGTACAGGTGCGTCTTCTGGCCCGTCAAAGCGGTATTGCAGGGTGTTCGGTGGTGTCTCGCTCACCCGTCTGACCCTCTCATGTCTCTCGAAGTCTCACATCGCCGGTCCGAATCTGGCCGGCCGATCACCACCCGTATCCGCTGGGCTGGGTGGACGGCAAGCTGGTGCTGGATTCCTCGAACTCGTCGACGCAGACGGCCGTCGCGCCCTCGGGCGGGCAGGTGGAAAGCTCGATGGTCGGACGTTCAAGGATGAACCGTGAGCAACTCGTCAAAGCGCTCTCCGCAACCTGGCCTACCGACCCTGGCCAGCAGTTTCCGCCCCGCAGGGTACCGCGCAGCGCCTTCTGCGGTTGCCGCGACTCCCAAGCCGCGTTACGACGTGAGAACTGCGGTCGGCGGTGACCGCAGCACACATCTGGGAGGATCGCATGGCTGTGGAGATCAAGCCTCTGATGAAGCCCTCTCGGTTCCGTCGCCGCGCGGGCTTGTGGGGCGAATGTCTGTCGGAGTTCCTGGGGACGTTCGTCCTCATCTCTTTCGGTTGCGGCGTGGTGGCGACGGCGGTCGCCGCGCTGCCCGGCTCGGGCCGCACCTCGGGGCCCACCACGTTTTTCCTCGGGGCCGGGGACTGGCTTCTGATCACCTGGGGCTGGGCGATGGCCGTGGCCTTCGGGGTGTACGTGGCCGGCGGGGTCAGCGGGGCGCACATCAACCCGGCGGTGACGCTGGCCTTCGCCGTTCGCCGCAAGTTCCCCTGGGTGAAGGTCGTCCCGTACTGGGTGTCACAGGTGCTCGGGGCTTTGGCCGGGGCGGCGCTGGTCTACGCCGTGTACCACGACGCCATCAACACCTTCGACGACGCCATGACGGGGCCCAAGACGGGCGGGCACACGCTCGCCTCGTTCTCGATCTTCGCCACCTTCCCGGCGCCGTACTTCCAGGGCGGCATCTGGGGGCCCCTGATCGACCAGATCGTCGGCACCGCTTTCCTGGTCATGTTTGTGGCGGCGGTCATCGATCTGCGCAACGTGGCCGTGAAGGCGAACCTGGGTCCGCTGGTGATCGGGTTCGTGGTGGCCGCGATCGGCATGTCCTTCGGGGCGAACGCGGGATACGCCATCAACCCGGCCCGCGACTTCGGCCCGCGCCTGTTCACCTGGATGGCGGGTTGGGGGGAACTCGCGTTTCCGGGCAGCTTGTCCGGGGCGTTCAGCGGCTACTGGTGGATTCCGATCGTCGGGCCGCTCGTCGGCGGGACGATCGGAGTGCTGGTGTACGACCTCTTCATCGGGGACGTGCTGCACCTCCGCACACAGATGGGCGAGCTTCCGGAACCGGGGCGGACGCGTCCTACAACCTCCGACGAGGACTAGCCAGTGATCTACCCGGTGCGGGGAGCCGTCCTCTACGAGCGCGTCCCGCGCCGGGCCCCGCACGGGCGGACGATCCGCACTGCCCGCGGCAGGACACACGGGTGCGGCCACCGTTGCCGGGATCGGGCAGCGGGCCGCGCTTTCACAGTTCCCTTGCATTATGCAAAACGGCCAGGGGTGGAAAAGTGACGCACGGAGCAGATGCCCCCGGCGCGTCAGGCGTCGCGCGTCACGGGGACGTCCACCGCCCAGCCCAGCGGGTGCGGCTCCGCATCGTCCAGGGCCGGCGCAAGGGGCTCTCCACCGGCCTCGTTGAAGGCGGCGAGGGCCTCGATGAGTGCCAGCCGTTGCGTCGGCGTGAGCCGTTCGACGATCGCGGCGATCTCGGCACGGCGCCGGGCGGTGACGTCCGCGACCGTGCGCCGGCCCTCCTCGGTGAGCCGCAGCAGGGTCTCGCGGCGGTTGTCGGGGTTGGCCTTGCGGTCGGCGAGCCCGGCCGCGATCAGCCGGTCGACCATCCGCATCGCGGTGGACGGGGCCACCTGCAGCAGATCGGCCAGCGCCACCAGCTTGGTGGCCCCGCGGGTGGACAGCACCACCAGCATGCGGAACTGCGGCAGCGTCACCCGCTCCTCGACCTCGGCCAGCGACCGGGCGGAGACCGCCACCAGCAGGCGTGACGCGGTCAGGACAGCACGGGTGACCGCATCGACATCGTCCGTGGCCCCAGCAGGCGTCTCTCGCTCCGGCATGCGTCCTTTCTACCGTGCCGAAATCCCTGCTCACTCACCCGGTGGGGGCAGATGTTCCTTGCTCATGACCGTGGTGGCGCAGAAGGAGCATCGCGGCGTCGCCATGGGGCGGCCCGGCGGCATGCTGGACCAGGTCTTCGCGGAGCGCCTCCAACGCGCGGTGCGCGTCGGGGTCCTTCAGCAGGTGCGCGCGCTCGTCGAGCGGATAGAAGCGGCCGGTTTCGTCACGGGCCTCGGCGACCGCCGAGGTGTACGACACCGCCGCCTGCAGCGGGCCCGCGGTCAGCGGGACCGGCCGCAGCAGCACCCGCTGGGCGACCTCGGCGATCGACCGCACACTGGCCAGCTCCGCCTCCCGGCGCGAGCGCATCACGGCCGCCGCGATGCCCACGCCGGTCACCCCGGCCACCGACGCCAGGGCGATGTATCCCCGGCGCCCCTCGAACAGGCCGTCGTACAGTCCGAGCCCGACGCACAGCAGCAGCGCCGCCGCGCCGATCACCGCTGTGCGGCGCCATCCGCCGACCAGGCCGGCGAAGGCGGGGCCGAGCGACACAAGCGGCAGGAACCCCACGTCCGGCCCTGCGACGACGTCCACCACCGCCACCACGGACATCACCGCCACCGGCATCCGGGACAGCACCGTGAGAGCGGACGGCGGCTTCTTCGTGATCATGGCGTACTCCAGCGGTGTCCCAGCACTGGAGAGCCGCCCTACCCAGGCGCCCCTCCCCCATCTTTAGACTATGCAAAGGTGGTTGTCGCGCGACGGCTCCCCGTCCCCGCCCGTTACCCGATCGAGGCCCGGAGCCGACCTCCACCGACCCGCGGAAGGCGACCATGGCGCACAGAGACACCCCCCTACGCCGACCCCGGCTCCCCACCGGATGGCGGCGCCTGGTGGTACGGCTGCCGATTCTCTTCTTCCGCGCGGGCCTGGCGCCCGTGTTCGGCAGGCGGCTGCTCCTGCTGCACCACACCGGCCGCGTCACCGGCCGCGACCGCGAAGTGGTCCTCGAGGTCGTGGCCCACGGGCCCGACGACAACAGCTGGACCATCGCCTCCGGCTTCGGGCCGCAGGCCGACTGGTACCGGAACCTGCGCCATCAGCCGAAGACCGTCATCCAGGTCGGCAACCGCCACCACGCCGTCACCGCCCACTTCCTCTCCCCCGACGAAGGCGCCGAGGTCATGGCCGACTACGCCCGGCGGCATCCGAGGACGGCCCGCCGCCTGTGTGCGTTCATGGGCCTTCCCGTGGGCGGCGGCGAGGCGTCGTTCCGCGAGGCGGGGCGGGCGATCCCTCTCGTACGGCTCGAAGCCGCCGACAGACAGCGCCGGCACGGCCGCGAACGCGGGTGACGCCCCGGACAACGCGTCCGGGGCGCCGGGCCGCGGCGGCCGCTTTCCCTTACACCGCGGCGATGCCCTCCATGCCGGACTCGGCGAAGGCGGGCAGTCCGGTAGCGGTGGTGACCTGGTGAGCGAGCCGTGCCGTCCGATACGGAAGCCGTCGACCGTGCCGGAGACGGCGTTCTGCACGTACAGGAACTTCTCGTCCCTGGTCACCGCCAGATCGATGACACCTTGGGATTTCGCCGACGGCGGAGTGGCGATCCCGACGTCGTCGGTGAGCGCGAGCCTGCCGCGGGCGTCGGTGCGGTAGCCGGTGACGGTGGAATTGCCGGTGTTGCCGCCGTAGAAGAAGTCCCCGGCGCGCTCCAGCCAGCACAGTGTGTCCTGGCCGTTGGCCAGCGGCTGCTGGACGACTTTCAGGCGGCCCTCGGCGCGCACCCTGTACGTGCTCACCGTCGACTCGGCGGCCTCGGCCACCAGCATCCGCCCGGACCTGTCGAAGGTGCGTACCGAGCTGTTCATGGCTCTCTCCGGGGCATGGGCGGGTCACCTCTGTTGGTAGATGTCGGGGATGCCGTCGGCGTTGACGTCGAGGTTCTCCTCCTCGTACAGCCGTCGGTATTTGTTGTTCCGCAGCCGCAGCAGCAGGCAGGCCAGGAGGGCGGAGGTCAGGGACCCGAGGAGGACGGCGGCTTTGATCTGCTCGCGGTCCGCGGGGTCGGGGTAGGCGAGTTCGCCGATGAGCAGGGAGACGGTGAAGCCGATGCCGGCCAGCATGGCCACGGCCAGCACGTCGGCCCACGCGAGATCCGGGCTCAGTCGGGCGCGGGTGAAACGAACGGCGAGGTACGAACCGGCGAAGATGCCCAGCACCTTGCCGGCTGCCAGGCCCAGTGCCACGCCGAGGGGTTCCGGTTCGCTGACCACCGCCCCCAGCGTGTCG
Organism: Streptomyces flavusporus; assembly: GCF_046267975.1. Classification (NCBI taxonomy): domain Bacteria; kingdom Bacillati; phylum Actinomycetota; class Actinomycetes; order Kitasatosporales; family Streptomycetaceae; genus Streptomyces; species Streptomyces flavusporus. Next base: position 1,932,587 of record NZ_CP176503.1, read on the forward strand.
CCGGTGACGCTGACGCCGGCCGCGAACAGCGTGAACAATGGGACGGCCACTCCGGCGGAGACCGGGCGGACCAGGTGCTCGATCTGTTCGGCCGGACGCCGGCCTCTCTCACCGTCCTTGGCCACCCGCAGCAGCAGCCCCATGGCGACTCCTGCCACGGTGGCGTGGACGCCGCTGTTGTACATCAGGCCCCAGATCACCAGCGCGAGCGGCAGGTACCAGTACCAGCCGTGCACGCGCCGTTGGTCGTGCAGGTGGAAGAAGAGCCCCAGCCCGAGTACGGCGCCGATGAGAGCAGGGAAGTTGATCGTCGAGGTGTAGAAGAGAGCGATCACGACGATGGCGCCGAGATCGTCGACCACCGCGAGCGTCAGCAGGAAGGCGCGCAGCGCGGAGGGCAGATGGGTGTCGATCACCGCGAGCACGCCCAGCGCGAAGGCGATGTCGGTGGCCATGGGGACGGCCCAGCCGTTCCACGTCCCTCCCATGCTGGTGGCGACCAGGCCGTAGACCAGGGCCGGTACGACCATGCCGCAGACCGCCGCGATCACGGGCAGTGCCGCTGTTCCCGGATGACGCAGTTCCCCGACCACCAGCTCGCGTTTGAGCTCGGCGCCGGCGACGAAGAAGAAGATCGCCAGGAGTCCGTCGGCCGTCCAGTGGGCCACGGACAGGTCCAGCCCCAGGGCCCCGATGCCGAAGTGGAATTCCCGTACGGACTCGTACGCAACGCTCAACGGTGTGTTGGCCCACACCAGCGCCACCGCAGCCGCGGCGAGCAGCACCATTCCGCCGACCGTCTCCGTGCGCAGGGCGTCCGCCACGAACGTCCGCTCGGGCAGCGGGAGACGGCCGAGGAAGGTGCGGTTCCTGCGGTTGTGTCCGGGCATCCAGCTGGCCTTTCGGTGACCTGGACGAGTTCCTGAGTCGGCGAGTCGTCACGTTTGGAGGAGCTGTTTCAGCAGGTGGGCGGCCGTGATGACGCCGAGGACGCGGCCTTGGCCTGTGGCGCCTTGTTCGACGACCGCGATGAGCGGGCTTCGGGTGCGGGCCATCAGTTCCGCGATCTCCATGGCGGTGGAGTCGGGAGCGGCCGTGGGCAGGAACGGCCTGCCCACCGGGAGGCAGTCGATGAGCTTGCGCCCCGCGACCGCGTGGCACAGATGATCGGCATGCGGTTCGTCGATCACGTCGGCGAGTACGGGATCCTCACGGATGTAGGCGGGCACCAGCGCCCTGATCAGGTCGCAGGCGGGCAGAGTCGCGTACGGCTGCCCGGCGGAATCGACCACCAGCAGCCCGGGCAGATCGTGCTCGACGAGGGCTCTTACCGCCTCTATGGCCTGAGCGTCCTTGCCGGTCGTGACGCAGGACTGCGCGAGATCACGTGCACGCATGAGGTTCCCCCCTTGGAAGCTCGGTGGTTCGTCGCCCTTGCTGGGCAGGCGTTGCCCTGTGCCTCGCGCCGGGACAAGGGCCCCGGCGCTGCGTGTGGACGGATACGGCCGGAACCCGGCTGTTGGGCGGCCCGTGATTGTCCACGGCCGAAGGCGGCCCGCTGAGAACCAGCGTGAGGATCAGGCCCACCACGAGGACGAGGGCGAACGCGATGCATGCCTTCCAGCGCCAGTCGTGCCGTCCGCCGCCGTCGTTGCGGCTGTCGGCGTCCTGCTGCTCTTCGGGGAACTGGTAGTTCAGTGCGTCCATCAGCGAGACCAGCTCGGGATCGTCCCGGGAGAGGTGTCGCTCCATCTCCGCGAGGATGCGCCGGTCGTCCATCGAAGGGTTCATGGCGATCACCTGAGTGTTCTGGGGCTATCCGGTGCGGGCGCCGCTTGGCGCGGCATCGGGGGGCCGGAGCATGTCGACCAGGCGCAGCACCTCCATCGGCAGGGGGAAGATGAGGGTGGAGTTCCGCTCGCTGGAGATCTCCGCCATGGTCGACAGGATCCGCAGGTGCATGGCCGCGGGGTGGCCCTCGAGCCGCTCTGCGGCGTCCGCGAGGGTCTGGGCGGCCTCGAACTCGCCCTTGGCGTGGATGACCTTGGCGCGGCGGTCGCGTTCGGCCTCGGCCTGGCGTGCCATGGCGCGGCGCATGGCCTCGGGCAGTTCGACGTCCTTGACCTCGACGAGGGTGACCTTGACGCCCCAGGGGTTGGTGACGTCGTCGATGATCCGCTGCAGCCGCTGGTTGATCTCGTCCCGGTTGACCAGCAGCTCGTCCAGGTCGACCTGGCCGAGGATGCTGCGCAGGGTCGTCTGGGCGATCTGTGAGGTGCCCTTGATGTGGTCCTCGATGGCCACCACGGAGCGGTTGGGGTCGACGACGTTGAAGTAGGTGACGGCGTTGACCCGTACGGTGACGTTGTCCTTGGTGATGATGTCCTGCGGCGGGATGTCCATCGTGACGGTGCGCAGGGAGACGCGGACCATGCGGTCCACCACGGGGATGATGAAGAACAGCCCCGGCCCTTTCGCTCCGATGATCCGGCCGAGACGGAAGATCACCCCACGTTCGTACTCAGGCACGATCTTCACGGCGGCCATCAGCAGCAGGAGCAGGACGGCTGCGCCGAGGATGATGCCGAGCAGGCTTGCGTTCATGGCCTGTCCTCCTGTTCAGTGCCCTGGCCCTGGGCGGGGTCGACGGATTCGACGATCAGTTCCAGGCCCTCGTGGTCCACCACACGCACGTGCTGCCCTTCGGTGAGCGCGCCGTCGCGGCCGCGGACGGTCCACCACGCCCCTTCGAGCAGCACCTGACCGGCCCCGCCCTCGGCGCGCCGTACGACCGCCTCGCGGCCCAGCAGCGCCTGATGCCCGGTGGTCGGCGGCGCCTTCCTGGCCCGCCAGGCCAGCCGGCCGGCGAGGACCGAGCCCCCTCCCACCACCAGCGCGGTCGGCCACAGCACGGCGGGATCCACCCCGAGCTCCCCGCGGAACATCAGCACTCCCGCGAACACCAGGGCCGCCGTTCCCCCGGCGGCGAAGACCCCGACCCCCGGCGTGAGTACTTCTGCCACGAACAGGGCGGCGGCCAGGGCGAGGAGCAGCAGACCGCCGACGTTGAAGGGCAGCACGCTGAGCGCGACGAAGCCGAGGACGAGCAGGATGACGCCGATGACACCGGCGAATCCCATGCCCGGGTTGGCCAGCTCGTAGATCACCGCCAGGGTGCCGATGGACAGGAAGAGAAATGCCAGCTCGGGGCTGGCCAGCAGCTGCCGCAGCTCGCCGAAGAACCCCAGCTCGTGCTCCACGACCTGTGCCCCTGCCGTACGCAGCACCACCTCGCGCTCCGTGTCCTCCGAACCGACCACGACACGGCGGCCGTCCAACTCGGTGAGCAGGACACCGCGGGACGGCGCCACGCGGTCGACGACATCGAGGCGCACGGCTTCCCGATCGGGCACCGCCTTGCCGTCGCGGACCATGTCCCGGGCGAAGTCAGTGCTTCGCCCCCGCTGTTCGGCGATCGAGACGGCGAAGGCGACCGCGTCGTTGACCACCTTCTCGCTCGTCTCCTCGCCCTGCCCGGTCACCGGCGTGCCGGCCCCGATGTGGGTGCCCGGCGCCATGGCGGCGACGTGCGCCGAGAGCGTGATGTAGGCACCTGCCGACGCCGCCCGTGCTCCGGACGGAGTGACGTACACGATGATCGGAACGTCGGAGGCGAGGACGTCCTGGACGATCTCCCTGGTCGACTGGAGCAGCCCTCCCGGGGTGTCCATCTCGACCAGGACCGCCTCATGCCCGTCCCGCTCGGCGGTGCGCAGTCCTTCCTCCAGGTGGTCGGCGACGACCGGGGTGATGGTGTCGTCGATCCGCATCACGAGGACGGTCGGCGACTGCGCCGCGCTCACCGCCGACGCGGCGAGCAGACAGCCCAGCGCCATCAGCAGGATCTGTATGACCCTCCGGGCCGACGTGACAAGGCGGTTTCGGGGCACAGCGCAGTACCCCCTGTTCGCATGGCTTTCCACCTGGCGTTTTACTCACGGATTACCCGTGCGGATCAGCTGGACGCGGGCCGAGCAGGCACAAACCCGGCCGTCTTGCTCCCGCGCACTTTGCCGCCCTTCGGCAAAATAGGAGCATGCCGAGGGGAAAGCGCCCTCAAGATCCGCGTCCGGCGCCACCAGGTGCCACGCGGCCCGTACCGGATGCGGTAGCCGACGTGGAGAGCAAGCCCTTGATGGCGGACATGGACCGCCATGTGAAGCAGCTCGTCGGCATCTCTCTCGACAAACGGTCACTGTCCGAAGAGGACCTGGCGCCGCTGCGACGATTCGCCGCAGCGGCGGCCGGCCGCGGAACGGGCCTGCGGTTCCTGGTCGCCGAGTACCTCGACTCGGCCCGCTGCCTCTGGACGGACCTCGCGGCCCCCGGGCGGGCCCAGGACCTCCAAGACGCCGTGGAGGTCGCTTCGGCGCTGATCAGGGCGATCGGCGAGGGGACCGTGGCACTGGCCGAGGGCTACGAAACCGCCCATCGAGCAGCCATCCGAGGCGAGGAAGCGATGCGGCGGGAATTCGTCGACGACCTCCTCAACGGCCGAACCGCCCTGGGCCGCCTGGCCGAGCGGGCCGAACGATTCGGGCTGCGACTGGTCGGGCCGCACAGCGTGGCCGTCGCCCGAGCCGACAGGCCCTTCGCGGCAGGGGAAGACACCACCCGCTATGTCGAGGAAGCACTCACTGCCCGGTTCACGGCGAAGGATGTGCTGATCACCACGAAGGACGGCCTGCTCGTGTGCGTATCGCACGGCGCGGTGCCCGATGTTCCGGAGTGCTTCGCCGCCGCAGTACGCAGCGCCGTGGACCAACCGTGCAAGATCGCCGTCAGCCGCCCTCGCCCCGGCGCCAGCGGCATCGTCCGCTCCTACGAGGAGGCACGCAGCACCCTCGACCTCGCCGCCCTGCTCGGCCTGAGCCCTCCGCTCGTGCAGGCCGCGGACCTGCTGGTCTTCCAGGTCCTCGGCAGGGACCGCGCAGCCATCACCGACCTGGTGGCCACCGTCCTCGGCGGCCTTGAAGGCGCGCGCGGCGGGCCCAAGGCACTCCTGGAAACCCTGACCGCGTACTTCGCCAGCGGCTGCCTGAACACCACCACGGCACGCCGACTCGGTGTCAGCGTGCGCACCGTCACCTACCGGCTCGGTCGCATCCGGCAGCTCACCGGCCACGACCCCGCCGATCCCGACCAGCGGTACATCCTGCAGACCGCCGTACTCGGTGCCCGCCTCCTGGATTGGCCGACCCGCCCCCTCCAGCCTTCCGAGTGATCCGGCGGTCTCACGGATCTTCAAACTGGCGGGCGGGGTGGCCCAGAAGAGGCAAGCGCCCTCCTTCACCGCCATCCCGTTCCACCACTGATTCGCCCGCCACCAGCCCGCGCATCCGGGTGGTAGGACGACTACTTCACACCGGAGACCTGCATTGCCACCGCACGGGTGCTGGAGGATGCGGGCTTCCAGGTGATGCTGCCCGGCCGCCTTCGGCGAGGCATGGACACCGAGATGCGACTGCTGGACCTGACCGGTCTCGACTGCTCCGCCCGGACACCGGCTGCTGCGGCATGGCCGGCTCCTTCGGCTTCGAGAGCGGCGAACGCTACGACGTCGGGCTCGCGTCAGGTGAACGGGTACGGCTGCCGGCCGTACGCGACGCCGCTGAAGATGCATGCGTCATCGCCAATGGTTTCAGCTGCAAGGAGCAGATCCGCCAGGAGACCGACCAGAAGGCGCTCCACCTCACCGTGGCATGGCGCCCTGCTCACCGCGGCAGCGGGAGCCAGGCTCACCGGTGCCGCGGGGCTCGTACGCAAACGGCGCTGACCTGGTTGCCGCGTTTCTGAGGCCGCGGCCGCCGTCTCGGGAGGTCCGGCAGGTCTGTTCGGGGTCTGCCCGGCCGTTCCCGCGAATGGTGCGAGGCACGCGTAACTCCCGCACGGGAGTTGACCGCTCAGGTCCGACGGACCTTGCGTCGAGGCCCGACATACGGGACCGCATCAACTCCTGCGCCGGGCGAGGAGCAACGCCACATCGTCGTCGGGCTCCCGGCTCAGGGCGCCGAGCAGCATGTCGCAGGTCTCTTCCAGCGGGAGGCGGGTGCCGTCCAGCAGGCGTAGCAGGGTCTGCAGTCCGGTGTCGATGGGCGTTGCGTGGCTTTCCACCAAGCCGTCCGTGAACAGCGCGAGCAGTGTCCCTTCGGCGAGTTCCCGTTCTTCGACGCTGAACGGCATGCCACCCACCCCGAGCGGCACTCCGTCGGCGATGTCGAGGAGTGCGGCTTTCCCGGCCGGGTCCACCATTGCCGGCGGCAGGTGGCCCGCGCGGGAGACTTCGCATCGGCCGTGCCGCGGGTCGCAGACGACGTAGAGGCAGGTGGCGAGCGTGTCGGAGTCGCCGAGTGAGGCGGCGATGCCGTCGAGGTGGTACAGCAACTCGGCCGGAGGCAGGTCGAGTCGGGCGAGGGCGCGGGTGGCCGTGCGGAGCTGGCCCATGATCGCTGCGGCGTGCACGCCCTTGCCCATCACGTCGCCGACGACCAGGCCGACCTTGCCGTCTCTGAGGGGCAGCACGTCGAACCAGTCCCCGCCCACCTCGCTGACCGCGGGCAGATAGCGGGACGCGACCTCGATGCCGCCGTAGTGCGGTGGCTCCTGGGGGAGCAGGCTGCGCTGAAGGGTGAGCGCGGTGGTGCGTTCGCGCCCGTACAGCCGGGCGTTGTCGATACAGATGGCGGCGCGGGCGGCCAGTTCGGTGGCGAGCGTGACGTCCTGGTCGTCGAACGGCCGGGCGTTCACCGTGCGGCACAGGCTGAGCGTGCCCAGCACCTCGCCGCGGGCCATCAGAGGAGCGGCCAGATAGGAGTGGACCCCGGCCCGCCGCAGCGTCTCGGCGGCCGAGTCGTCCCTGGCGATACGCCGTAGCGCTGTGTCGTTCCCGAGTTGCACCAGGATCGGTCGCGCCTCTCGTACGCACCGGGTGATCACCCTTGACGAGCTGTAGGACGCCGGCTCGCCGACTGGATCCGCGGCCTTGATCGCATCGGTGGGACGGCCTGCCTTGAGGGCGAGCGCCTGGAAGTCGAGGGAGTCGTCCGCCCGCACGGTGGCCGTGCCGCCAGGATGGACCACCGAGTCGAGCACGTCGACGGCCGCGAGGTCGGCAAGCTCGGGAACAGCCACGTCCGCGAGTTCACGTGCCGTCTGGCGCAGGTCCAGCGTGGTGCCGATGCGGACGCCGGCTTCGGCTATCGCCGCACGCCAACGGTCCGATCGTGCTGGGCGTCGACGGCTCCCGCCGGAGCGCCGGCCGAGGAGGAGGCGGCGTCTGCTGTCCGAGGCGCTCGCCGGCCGCCAGGAGCGCTACCCGGGTGCCCACTCCAGCGATCACCGTGGCAACCACGTTCGATCCGGACGGCGTCCAGCAGCAAGTAATCGAGTTCCTGGGCCCTACGCCCGATTTCCGGAAAGGCGGCTCATGCAGGAAGGGTGAAGAGGCGGTACTCGGAGACCTTGACGAAGCCGAAGCGTTGGTAGAGCGGCTCGCCGGCTGGGCTCGCTGCCAGCGCGGCAAGGTTCATCCCACGCTTCCGTCCCACGTGCAGGGCCGCCGCTGTGAGTGCCCCGCCGATGCCGCGCCGACGGTGGGTCTCAGCGACGTGGACGAGGAAGATCCCCGCAATACCATGCGTCGTGATCACCACTGTCGTACCTACGACGCGCTCGTCGAGCACCGCGGCAAGCCGCACGACATCCGCGTTGTCGGGTCGCTGCGCTTCTATTCGCACCATGTCGGCCTCCAGGCTGGACGCGACGCCCATGGAGGCGCTGTAGGTGCGAACCAACTCCGCCAAGCGCCCCGGCTCCTCGACTCTCTCGATCCGCAGGCCGGCCGGCGCCTCCTCGGCCTCCACGGGCTGGTCGAGGGGGCGAACCATCAACGGAACGGCTACGAACGCCACCATGCCGTGCTCAGCGAGGATGGCCGGGGTGCCTTCGGGGCTGTCCGGGCCGACCCACCACCACCAGGGAACGCCGGCCAGCCGAGTCCGGGCGGTCGCCACGGCCTGGCCGACCTCGTCCAGGGAGTGGATCCGGACCACACCGTTGAATTGCGGCGCGGCGAGGCCACTACGGAAGTAGTCGAGAGCACCCTCACCGCGCTCCGCCTCGCCCCACCCCAGGAGATACTGCCGGAAATTGGCGGTGAGCGGCGCCATGTCCGCACCGTGCGCTGCCCTCATCTGCGCTTCTGCGTCGAGGGCAGACACTGCACTTGTGTTCGTCACACTCATTCCCTGCTCTTCGGGTGCCGGCTGTCTGAATCACCCGCCATTGATCCGGCCCAGTACGCCGCTGTCAAAGTGGCCGCCGGGCGTCGGCGCCTGGCCGTCGCTCAGCCGAGCGCGGAACAGGCGGCCGACTGAGGGCGGATCGGGACGCCGTTGGCGCGCAGCATCTCGCGGACGTCCAGGATCAGCGGGAAGACCTCGTGATTGCGGTCCTCGCCCTGCTCCTCCCACGCCCGCTGCTCGGCGTCCTCGGGAACGTACACGGCCCAGAGGCAGAAGGCCGGACGCTCTGCCTTCTCCGGCACCAGGTCGAGAGTCTGGTACGGATATTCGGTGCGGATGGTCATGACGTCACGGGCGCCGCTGCCGCCGATGCCCTCGCCGGCCAGCAGACCGGCGCCACGATTCCGCTTTCCCCCGGCGCGGGTGAACAGGTACCTGGCCTCCGCAGTCCGTGCGCCGGTCCGGTATTCCAGCAGCTCGGGGTGGAGCCTGCCGACGACGCCCCGGTGGAGGAACTGGTGGTTCATGTCGAGCAGGTTCTCGTGCATGAACGAGTAGTGGCAACGCACCGTCCGGGAGAACGTCATGGTCCTGTACTTCGGTGAGCCGAAGGCCGGCAGTTCGGGCAGCGCGGTGACCACCGCCTTGTCCGGGTCGCCCGGGAAGACGAACACCAGGCCGTACCCTCACGGACCGGGAAGCCGCGCACGCCGCGCGGCGGTCGGCCGTCCCCCTTGGACAGGTACGGGATCTGCGAGATGCGGCCGTCGCCGCGATAGGCCCACGCGTGATAGCAGCAGCGGAGCGTCTCGCCCTCCACGACGCCCATGCTCAGCGGCACCTGCCGGTGGGCGCACCGATCCTCCAGTGCGTAGACGGTGCCGCTCTCCCCGCGGTAGAGCGCGATGCGCTCACCGGCGAACGCGGTCGCCAGCACCCGCCCGCTGCGCACGCTCCCGGACAGCGCGACGGGATACCAGTGATCCGGGTTCGCCCCGACGCGCCGAAGGTCGACCACGTCAGAACGGCCAGAACTGTCAGACCCGTCAGCATGCGGATCGCGGTCGAACGACAGCGGTGTCCCAGCATCCTCCATCCTGGCGGCCTCCCGCGCCGACGCCCTGCCCACTGCGTCCGGGTGGGTGAGCGACCCCTCAAACCCCGACGCTTGTTCACGTATGGGGCCCGTGTCGCGTTCCCAAGGTTCTTTCTCGGTCCAGGTGAACGCGTCCAGACCGCCGTACCCAGGCTCGGCGCTCACGGGATGGCCGACTGTCTCGCCCTGGCGCGTGTCGTTCTCGTCCCCCTTGCCGTGGGGGTGGGGACCCAACAGGCGGCCCGTCACCCAGGCCGCTGCGAAGACGGCGCACAGGGCGGCTCCTACAAGCAGCAAGAGCATGACCGGCATGACAACTCCGAAAGCCACGGTGGAGCGGGCGATACCGGGTACGTCGGCGCAGGCACAGGCGAACATGGAGTACCCCCTCCCCACCCCCGCCCGCCGGATGCGCCGGCTGACGCGTCCGTGACCAGGACGTGTTGACTCCGTGCTCTGACAAGCGCGGCCCCGGCCGACTGCCGTTGTGGTCCCCCAGCCGCGCAGATCGGCACCCTCAGGGGGCCAAACCAGGATCCTGCCAACGCCCTTGCCTCGCACAGCAGGTACGTCCCGGCTTGGTGCCCGCTCCGACCACCTGTCCGCATTGCCGTTCAACTCCGGCCGGCGAGGAGCCCGTGCCCCGCGAGCGCCGAATCCTCTGGGCTGTCCCGCTCGGTGACGGACAGATCGATGTACCGTGTGCCGCTTGCCTCGTGACGAATGCGCACCGCGGCCACGCTCTCAGCGGTATGCGGAACGATCGCGACAATCCCGTTGCGGGCGAGCACCTCGGCCATCATGCCCACGCGCCGGGCCTCGCTGCCGGGAGCGTCGAGGCCGTCGAGCACCTCCGCCCGGCGCCCCTCGGCGGTCAGCCGCTCGGCCAACACGTAGGCCGCCGCCCGCCGGTCGGCCAGCGACCGGCCGGTCACCCAGACCGTGGCGGGCGACGCGCTACGCGATCGCGCTGTGCTCGGCCGATGAACGGGCATCGTACAGACGCACCCTGCCGAGCCCTAGGCGCCGAGGCCCATGAGGGCGCCGACCGGGTCGGGGTCCGGGGTGCCGCGGGGCCACCAGTCGTCGTGGCCCGGCTCGGACTCGTAGGCGTACCACAGGTTGTCGCGGCCGAGGCGGAGCTGGACGTGGCTGTGCGGGTGGGTGAGGCGGTTGCGCCAGGGGCGGAAGGCGGGGAGGTCGGCGGCGAGGAGGAGCGGGCGGGCCCGGTCGAAGCGGCCGGCCGGCGGGTCCCAGGGTTCCTCCAGGACGCTGAGGCCGTCGAGGCCGCCCTGCCGCCAGGCGGCGACCGCCCGGGCCAGCTCGGCCGGGGTGCGGCCTGCGGCGGAGGCGAGCGAGGAGTACAGGGCGCGGGTGCCGGCGGTGAGGCCGGAGCCGGGGCGGGCCGCGGCGAGCCGTACCGCGTCCTGCCACAGGGGCAGCTCGGCCACCGGGTCCCTGCCGGTGGTGAGCAGGGCGTGGGCGCGGGCGGCGGCGTCGGTGGCCAGCTGGTCCAGCGCGAAGGGGTCCGGGCCGCCCGGCGCAGCCGGGTATGCCGGGGGCTGCTCGGGGTGCGGGGGGAGGGGCAACGGGGGTGGGAGGGGCGGGAGTTCGCGCCGGGTGAGGGCGTCGGTGGCCCGCGTGCCGGGCAACGGGGACGGTTCCCGGTCCTGGGCGGCGCGGGCCGCGCGGGCAGCGTTGCGCCGGGAGAGCGCGTCGAGCAGCTCGCGTTCGCCCCGGCCGCGCAGCAGGAGCAGGACGAAGGGGTCGGCGTCGAGCAGGCGTGCGGTCTGGTAGCAGAGGGCGGCGGCGTGCTTGCAGGGGTGGCCGCGGTCGGGGCAGCTGCAGCGCGGATCGAGGTCACCGGGGCCGGGCAGCAGCGGCACGTCCCCTTCGGCCAGCGCCTCGGGCATCTCCTTGTCGAGGAGCGCGGCGATGTGCGCGGGCCGGTCGGCGGCGGCGTCCAGAAACCGCTCCCACTCGGCGTCGTCCAGGGTGCGCAGCCGGACCTGCACGCGGTACGGGCGGGGGCGGCTGCCGCGCACGTAGGCGAGGACGAGTCCGGGCGTGACCGTGATGGCGTCCACGTGACCGCGGTCGGCGTAACCACGCCCACGCGCCAGCCGCTTGACGTCCAGCGCGCCCTTCTCGAGCGCGGTGATCCACGCGTTGCCCCACCAGGCGGCGGCGAAGGGTGCGTCGTCGGACGGCCGGGGCGGGAAGGCGGGGAAGGTACGACGCAGCTCGCCGTCGCGGTGCGGCGAGCCCATGGAGCGGGGGAGGCGGGGGGTTGCGGCGGGGACGCCGAGGTGGGTGCCGGGCTCCGGGCCGGTGGTGGACCCGCCAGGGCGGGTGTCCGGCCCGGGGTCGGCCGCGGACCCGCCGGCGTGGGTGCCCGGCCCCGGACCGGCGGCGGACCTGCGGGGGTGGGTTCCGGGGTGGCCAGTGGCGGACCCGTCGGGGTGGGTGCCCGGCTCCGGACCACCGGCAGGCATTCCGAAACGGGCACCCAGCCCCGGACCAGCGGCAGCCACGCCGAAATGGGCACTCAACCCCGAACCAGCAGCAGACACGTCAGGACGGGCACCCCACCCCGAACCACCGGCGGGGTCCGTGCCCGACTCCGTCTCCGAGGCCGCCGCGCGCTCGCGCAGGGCTGCGCGGAGTGCGTCACGCGCGGCGTCTGCGGGGCGGGCGTTCGTCCGGTCGGTCGGCTCGACGTCCTCCGCCGCGCCTTCGGCTTCGCCCTCACCGCGTCGCGTCGATACCGCCCGGCGTAGTGCCGCGCGGGCTGCGTCGCCGGGCCTGGGCGTTTGAGCCGCGGAGTCCTTTGCCGCGGGAGGCCGGTCCGGCAGCGGGGCCGGTGGCTCGTCCGTGGACCGGTCGGCGGCCTCCTCGGGATCCCGGCTCCCCTGTTCCCGCGCGGTCCGCAGGGCCTGGCGGGCCGCGTCGGCGGGGCGTGGCTGTGGCGTGCGGTCGGTCGGGATGGCGGCGTCCGGCGCGGCGGGACCGTTCGGGACCGTCGGGTGTTCTTCGCTCGCGCCCGTCACGATGCCCTCCGCAACGACACCAGGTCGGACAGCTCACGGTCCGTCAGTTCGGTGAGGGCGGACTCGCCGGAGCCGAGGATCGCGTCGGCGAGGGCCCGCTTGGACTCCAGCATCTGGGCGATGCGGTCCTCGACCGTGCCCTCGGTGATGAGACGGTGGACCTGGACGGGCTGGGTCTGGCCGATGCGGTAGGCGCGGTCGGTGGCCTGTTCCTCGACTGCGGGGTTCCACCAGCGGTCGAAGTGGACGACGTGACCTGCCCGGGTCAGGTTCAGGCCCGTGCCGGCGGCCTTCAGGGACAGCACCAGGACCGGTGTGGTGCCGCTCTGGAAGCGGTCCACCATGCGTTCGCGTTCCGGGACCGGCGTCCCGCCGTGCAGGAGGTCCACCGGGACGGCGCGGGCGGCCAGGTGAGTGGTGATCAGTCGGGCCATGCCGACGTACTGCGTGAAGACGAGCGCCGAGCCGTCCTCGGCGAGGAGTGTGTCCAACAGTTCGTCCAGCAGGGCGAGTTTGCCGGAGCGGGCCGCGAGCCGGTCGCCGCCGCCCGGCCCGTGCTCCTCCTTCAGATACAGCGCCGGATGGTTGCAGATCTGCTTCAGCGAGGTCAGCAGCTTCAGCACCAGCCCGCGGCGCGCCATACCCTCCGCCGTCTCGATGGCCAGCAGGGACTCCCGCACCACCGCCTCGTACAGGGCGGCCTGTTCGCGGGTGAGCGGGACGGGGTGGTCGGTCTCCGTCTTGGGCGGCAGCTCGGGGACGATGCCGGGGTCGGACTTCTTGCGGCGCAGCAGGAAGGGCCGGACGAGGCGGGCCAGCCTGGTCACCGCCTCGTCGTCCTCGCCGTTCTCCACCGCGCGCGCGTGCCGGGCGCGGAAGGACTTCAGGGGGCCGAGGAGGCCGGGGGTCGTCCAGTCCAGCAGCGCCCACAGCTCGGAGAGGTTGTTCTCCACCGGCGTGCCGGTCAGGGCCACGCGCGCGGGCGTCGGGATGGTGCGCAGGGCCTTCGCCGTCGCCGAGTAGGGGTTCTTGACGTGCTGTGCCTCGTCCGCGACGACCATGCCCCACTTCTGTTGTGCCAGTGTCGCGGCGGCCGAGCGCATCGTGGCGTACGTGGTGAGGACGAATCCGCCGTCGAGGTCGTCCAGGGTGCGTTCGGAGCCGTGGTGGCGGCGGACGGGCACGCCGGGGGCGAACCGGTTGATCTCCCGCTGCCAGTTGCCGAGCAGGGAGGCCGGGCAGACCACCAGGGTCGGTTCGGTGCGGGCCCGCTTGAGGTGGAGGGCGATGACGGTGACCGTCTTGCCCAGTCCCATGTCGTCGGCGAGGCAGCCGCCCAGGCCGAGGGAGGTCATGAGGTCGAGCCAGGCCAGGCCCCGGAGTTGGTAGTCGCGCAGGGTCGCCCGGAGGCCGGCGGGTGGTTCGGCGGGCCGTACGCCGGCGGTCAGCCGCTCCCGCAGCGCCGCGAGTGCGCCGACCGGCACCGCCTCGACCTGCTCACCGTCGACCTCCGCGGTGCCGGTGAGGGCGACGGACAGCGCGTCGACCGGGTCGAGCAGGCCCAGTTCGCGCTTGCGGGCCTTGCGGACCAGGGCCGGGTCGACGAGCACCCACTGGTCCCGCAGCCGTACGACGGGACGGTGGGCCTCGGCCAGCGCGTCCATCTCGGACTCGGTGAGCGGCTCGCCGCCGAGTGCCAACTGCCAGCGGAACTGGAGCAGTTCCTCGCTCTCGAAGAAGCCGGTGCCGTCGGTCGCCGAGCCCGGCGCGGGCCGTACCACCGCGGCCGCCGTGAGGTCCCTGGCCAGGTCGCGGGGCCAGTGCACGGCGACCCCGGCCACCGCGAGCCGGCCGGCCACCGCGCCCAGCAGGTCGCCGAGTTCCGGCTCGGACAGGGCGAGCACGTCGGGCACGTCCTGCTCGGCGAGCCGGTCCAGCGGGGGCCAGACGCGGGCCGCCCGGCGGATGGCGAGCGCGGCGTCCACCCGCGCGCGGGGACCGAACTCGGCGTCCGCGTCGCCCGCCCACAGCGCCACCGCGTCGACCACGAGCGTGGGGTCGGCGAGGCTGTGCACCTGCACGATCGCGGCGCCCGCCCGGCGCACCCCGTCGCCGCTCTCCCCCACGTCGAACAGGTCGTACGCCGACAGGTCCAGGCGGAGCGAGATCCGCACCCCCGCGTCCATCCCGGCGGCGACCTCGGCGGCCCAGTCGTGTGCGGTGGGCAGGTGCTGCGGTTCCTGCGCCGCGAAGGGCCTGCCGCAGGCGTGCGCGGCAGCCGGGGTGCGGGGCAGGGTGTCGGCCACCGCGTCCAGGAAGGAGCGCATCAGGGCTTCCGGCTCGGGCAGCAGGAGCGGGCCCGGGCCGGGCAGGGGCACCGCATGGCCCTCGTACGGCAGGGCGGCGGCCACCGCGCGCAGGTGGGCGATGTCGTCGGGGTCGAGGGGGCCGGCCCGCCAGGCGTCGTGGCCGGTGGGCGTCAGGCCGGGCAGCAGGCGGCCGCGGGCGGCGAGCCGCAGCGCGTGCAGGGCGGCCGCGCCCCAGCAGGCCGTGGCGGGGTGGGCGGCGGGGTCGTGCCGCGCGTGCACGAGCAGCGGCAGGGCCTCGCCGACCGGCAGGGTCAGTGCGGGCGTCCGCCTGCGGCGCACGCCGGAACCATGGGGTCGTACGACGGTCAGGTCCATGCGCTCGGCACCCGTTGGGGGTGCCGCTGCGGGGGCGGGGAAGGTCGGCGAACCGCCCTGCGGATCCCAGAAGGCGACCCGGCCCGCGCGCGGAAGTGGTGCGGGGAGGAAGACGGCCGCGAGTCCCGCGGGCACGGCAGAACCGTCCGCCCGCCGGTCCGCCCCGGCCTGCTCGCCCGTACGCATGGTCACCTCCCGCCCGCTCGTCGGATCAGACGTCTTCGACTCTACGGGCGGGGTCTGACAATCGGCCCCGGCGACCGGCGGCGCGCGGCCGGGCGCGGTCAGGGAACCACGCGGGAGACGACATACACCATCGGGTAGGTCGGATTGCCCGTGTTCACGACCACTTGCTGCGTCGGCCTGGGGTCCTTCTGCTCGTGGACCAGGCCCCAGTAGGTGCCGGGCCGAGCGCCGGGGCCGGCGAATTTCCAGCGGGTGACGTTCCGGTCGCGGGCACCGATGGTGATGCTGCCCTTGTTCAGCTGCCCGCGGCTGACACCGATCTCCTTCAGGAAGGCGTCCAGTCCGGCGTGCGTGGTCTGGAACTGCACGTAGAGGCGGCTGGTTCGCCAGTTGTTCGTCTCGTACCACGCCACCTGGTTGGCCGGATGCGGTATCGGCACCTGGTAGAGGCGGCGCTGCACCTTGGACGGCCAGCCCTCGGTCAGGCCCCGGGCCGAGTACTTCTCCTCCTTCTCCTTGCCGCTGTTGCGGCTCTGGTTGGCGGAGATCACCAGGTAGCCGGCCGGGATGCCGATGAGCAGCACGATGATGAGCAGGGTGAACGCTCTCCGGCGGATCACGTGAGCACGGTCCTCGGCCTGAGCGTCCGGCTCCTCCGCGGGACCGCCCTGCTGGGGCAGGGAACCGGTCACGTCCACTCCCCGGTACGGCGGGCCTCCGCGTACCGCTCGTAGCGCTCGTACCGCTCCACCCGGCGGCGCTTGGCGCGGCGGAAACGGCGGGCGACCAGCCGGGCGAGGTCGGCGGCGCCGACCATGCCGGCCTCGGGGCCGAGCTGGGCGCGGGTGATGCGGGCCTCGGGGCGGTAGCCGCGGCCGGTGAGATGGCGCCGGAAGGCGTCCCGGGCAGGGCCGATCAGCAGGTCGTCGGCCGCGCTGACGCCGCCGCCGATCACGAAGCAGGAGGGGTCCAGGGCGGCCGCCAGGTTGGCGATGCCGACGCCGAGCCACTGCCCTATGTCCTGAAGCAGCTCGATGCACATCGCGTCGCCATCGCGGGCCAGCTCGGTGATCATCGGGCCGGTGATGTCCGCGATGTTGCCCTTGACGTGCTCGATGATCCCGTACGCCACCGGCGAGTCGGCGGCGGCCAGTTCCCTGGCCTCCCGGACCAGCGCGTTCCCGGAGCTGTACTGCTCCCAGCAGCCGCGGTTGCCGCACGGGCAGCGGTGGCCGCCGGGCACCACCTGCATGTGCCCGAACTCGCCCGCGACACCGAACTTGCCCCGCTTGACCTGGCCGTCCTCCAGGATCGCGCCGCCGATGCCGGTACCCAGCGTGATCATCACCAGGTGGTCCTCGCCGCGGCCGGCGCCGAAGCGCCACTCGGCCCAGGCGGCGGTGTTGGCGTCGTTGTCCACCAGGACCGGGACGGACAGCCGGCCGGCGAGGCGGTCCCGCAGGGGTTCGTTGCGCCAGGACAGGTGGGGGGCGAACAGGACGCGGTTGCGGTCGGCGTCGACCCAGCCGGCCGCGCCGATGCCGACCGCGTGTACGTCGTGGCGGTCGGACAGGTCCAGGACCAGTTCGACGATGGTGTCCTCGACGACCTTCGGGCTCTTGGACTTGTCCGGGGTCTCCGTGCGGAGCTTCTCCAGGATGTTGCCGTCGGCGTCGACGACTCCGGCCATCACCTTTGTGCCGCCGATGTCGATGCCCACCGTCGGCACGCGGGGCGCCGTCAGATGGGAGCGGCGTTCCCTGGTGCCGACCGTGCGCAGCGCGGGGGCGCGCCTTGAGCCGATGGGTGCGCCAGTCACCCGGGCGTTGCTCAGGGCCTTGGGGAAGGCGAGGTCGCGGTAGGTGCTCATCGCCGCTGATTCTGCCTCACGGTCACGCTGGGTGCCGAACGGGGCTGCGAGGGGGTGCGTGCCGTATGCCGGGTGCGGGTCCGTTGTGGCTCGTCGCGCCCACGCGGCGGAGCCGCAAATTGATGCAGCCCCGCGCCCCTCAGGTGCGCTGCAGTTCATGGCGTAGATCGTCCAGGTCGTTTCCGCCTGCCATCTGGCGTGTCAGCTCGTCCAGAGTCACCGAGTCACGCGTGTGGTTCGCCACCATGCTGCCGCGCTTCAGCAGCACGAACCGGTCGCCCACCAAATACGCGTGATGCGGGTTATGGGTGATCAACACAACGCCCAGCCCCTGGTCCCTGGCCGCCGCCACATACTTCAGGACCACCCCGGACTGCTTCACGCCCAGTGCCGCCGTCGGCTCGTCCAGGACGAGGACCTTGGCGCCGAAGTGGACGGCCCGGGCGATGGCCACGCACTGGCGCTCGCCGCCCGAGAGGGTGCCGATCGGCTGGTCCACATCGCGCAGGTCGATACCCATGCGCAGGAGTTCGGAGTGGGTGGTACGGCGCATGAGGTCGACGTCCATGCGTTTGAAGGGGCCGGTGCCCTTGCGGGGTTCGGAGCCCAGGAAGAAGTTCCGCCAGACCGGCATCATAGGGACGACGGCCAGGTCCTGGTAGACCGTGGCGATACCGCGGTCCAGGGCCTCGCGCGGGGAGGCGAGGCGGGTCTCCTCGCCCTCGATGCGCAGGGTGCCGCCGTCATGCTGGTGCAGACCGGCGATGATCTTGATCAGGGTCGACTTGCCCGCCCCGTTGTCGCCGAGGACGCAGGTGATCTCCCCTGCATGGACCTCCAGGGAGACACCTTCGAGGGCGCGGACGTTGCCGTAGTGCTTGCTGACGTCGGACAGCTCCACGAGCGCCGTACGCTGAGGGGTTTCCGTCACTTGGTGGCCTCCGCGCGCTTGCGGACCCAGGCGTTGAGCAGGGTCGCGAGGAGCAGCATCGCTCCGAGGAAGAACTTGAACCAGTCGGGGTTCCACTCGGCGAAGACGATGCCCTTGCTGGTCATGCCGAAGATGAACGCGCCGACCGCCGAGCCGACCGCGCTGCCGTAGCCGCCGGTGATCAGGCAGCCGCCGATGACGGCGGCGATGATGTAGATCAGCTCGTTGCCCACGCCCTCGCCGGACTGGACGACGTCGTAGGAGAAGAGCAGGTGCTGGCCGGAGACCCAGGCGCCGAAGGCGACGCCCATGTAGAGGCCGATCTTGGTCCTGGTGACCGGGACGCCGACCGCGCGGGCCGCGTCCTGGTTGCCGCCGACCGCGAAGATCCAGTTGCCGGCGCGGGTGCGCAGCAGGATCCAGCTGGCGAGGGCGATCAGGGCGAACCACCACAGGATGGTGATCTTGAAGTCGACGCCGCCGACGGTCAGGGTCGAGGCGAAGACGTGGTGGGCGGTGGGGAAGCCCTCCATGTCGGCGATCGTCTTGGTGGAGACGGTGCCGGAAATCAGCTTGGTGAAGCCGAGGTTCATGCCGGTCAGCATCAGGAAGGTGCCGAGCGTGATGATGAAGCTCGGCAGCTTGGTGCGGGTGAGCATGAAGCCGTTGAAGGCGCCGATCGCGAGCGTGACCAGCAGGGAGACGCCGACGCCGACCCAGACGTTCGCCGTCATCTGATAGCTGAACATCGACGAGACCAGCGCCGAGGACGTCACGAGGACGCCCGCGGACAGGTCGAACTCGCCGCCGATCATCAGCAGGGCGACCGGGACGGCCATGATGCCGATCGTGGAGGACGCGTAGAGGATGGTGCTCAGGCTGGATGCCTTCAGGAAGCTGTCGGCGGCGACCGCGAAGAAGAGGAAGACCGCGATCGCGCCGACGACCGAGCCCAGTTCCGGGCGGCCGAGCAGCTTACGCAGCGGCGAGGCGTGCAGAATCCTTTCGTCAGTGATCGCGCTCATCGGGTGCCCCGCTCCGTGTACTCCGCGAGCGCGCCCGCCTGGTCCTTGGTGATGATCTGCGGGCCGGTGAGCACGGGCTTGCCGCCGCCGAGGACGTCGGCGTTGTACTTGTACAGCCACAGCAGGTCGACCGCCTGATAGCCCTGGAGGTAGGGCTGCTGGTCGACGGCGAAGCCGAGGGTGCCGTCCCTCAGTCCGGCGGCCACCTTGGCGTTGAGGTCGAAGGTGTCGATCTCGGCGTCGCTGCCGGCGCTCTCCCTGGCCTTGACGGCGGTGTCGGCGTACGGGGCGCCGAGAGTGACGACAGCGTCGATCGCGGTGTCGGACTGCAGCTTGGCCTCGAGGGCGGACTGCACGTCGGGCATGTTGGTACCGGTGACGTAGAGGTTCTGCACCGCGCCGTCGAAGGTCTCCTGCACACCGGCGCAGCGCTGCTCGTGGCCGACGTTGCCCTGCTCGTGCAGGACGCAGACCGCCTTCTTCTTCCCGCGCTCGTTCAGCTCCTCGCCGACGGCCTGGCCGGCGATCGTCTCGTCCTGGCCGATGTGAGTGAGTGCGCCGAAGTCCTTGGACTCCGCGGAGCCGGAGTTCACGGTGATCACCGGGATGCCGGCCTTGACGGCGCGGGCGACGGCGGCCTTCATCGCGCCGGGCTTGGCGAGGGTGACGATGATGCCGTCGACGCCCTTGTCGACGGCCGCGTCCACGAGCTGCGCCTGCTGCTGGGCCTCGTCGTCGTGGGAGTACAGGAAGTTGATGTTGTCCTTGACGGCGGCCTGCTCGGCGCCGCTCTGGACGATGTCCCAGAAGGTGTCGCCGTCGCCCGAGTGGGTGATCATGGCGAAGGTCCAGCGGGGCGTGTTCACCGCCGCCTTGCCCTGGGCGGCCGCGGCCTTGCGGGCGTCCTCGGCGCGTTTGCCGCCGGTGCTGCTGCAACCCGCGAGGGAGGCACACAGCACCCCTGCCACCGCGATGCCTACCCAGGTCCGAAACCGTGCCACGAGGCCGTGCCCTTCTTGCTGTGTTCCAGGTACGCAAGGGGCCGGTCATCCCGCCGACCCCAAACGCCCCAGTATGAACACGGGGACCGTGTGTCTCGTGACCGGGGAGCGCGAGTCGGTCGCCTTGTCCGGACATTGCGACGAACGGGACCGTCTCCGCGTGGGGCCGTCAGGGCCGTACGAGCAGCTGGAACTCGAAGGAGTAGCGGGTCGGACGGTAGGTGTGCGTGCCGTACTCGACGGCCCGGCCGGTGTCGTCGAAGGTCGTGCGCTGCATGGTCAGCAGGGGGGCACCCTCGCTCTCGCCGAGCCGTTCGGCCTCGGCGGCGGTGGCGGCGCGGGCGCCGATGGACTGCCGGGCGCTGTGCAGGGTGATCCCGGCGGCGCGCATCAGCCGGTACAGGCCGGTGGCCTCCAGCTGCGCGGTGTCCAGTTCGATCAGGCCGGGCGGCAGGAAGTTGCACAGATACGCCATCGGCTCCCCGTGCGCCAGCCGCAGCCGTTCCACCTGGTGCACATCGCTGTCCTCGCCGACCCCGAGCGCTGCCGCCACCTCGGCCGACGCCGGGACGACGGTGTTGACCAGGACCTTGGTCGCCGGGCGCTGCCCGGCCGCCTCCAGGTCGTCGTAGAGGCTGCTGAGCTCCAGCGGACGCTTGACCTGGCTGTGCACGACCTGGGTGCCGACACCGCGGCGGCGCACGAGCAGGCCCTTGTCGACCAGGGACTGGATGGCCTGGCGGACGGTGGGGCGGGACAGGCCGAGCCGGGCGGCGAGCTCGATCTCGTTGCCCAGCAGGCTGCCGGGGGTGAGCGTTCCCCGCTCGATCGCGGCCTCGAGCTGCTGGGACAGCTGGAAGTACAGCGGCACCGGGGAACTCCGGTCCACGCTGAGGTCGAGCTGTACGGTCGGGTCCACATCTGGTTTCGGCACGGGCCGAGCGTAGCTCCGTGACGGGATGACGGGAAGTTGTGTAGTCCGATTGTCCGGACATAAGCATTGACAGTGCGGTGGGTGCGACCCCACTTTGTTTCCATGCGCATCGGGGTCATCGGGACGGGCCGCATCGGCACCATTCATGCGAACACGCTCAGCCGCCACCGGAACGTGGGCTCCTTGATCCTCACGGACACCGATCCCGCGCGGGCGCAGGAGCTGGCGCGCCGGCTCGGGGAGACGGCCGCGCCGGGCATGGAAGAGATCTTCCGGTGGGGTGTGGACGCCGTGGTGATCACGACGGCGACGTCGGCGCACGCCGAACTGATCGGTCGGGCAGCGCGCTCGGGGCTGCCGGTGTTCTGCGAGAAGCCGATCGCGCTCGACCTGCCCGGCTCGCTGCATGCGATCGCCGAGGTCGAGGCCGCCGGAACGATCCTCCAGATGGGCTTCCAGCGCCGCTTCGACGCGGGCTACACGGGCGCGCGCGAGGCGGTCCGATCGGGCCGGCTCGGGCGGCTGCACACCGTACGGGCGCTGACCTCCGACCAGACGCCGCCGCCGGTCGCGTATCTGCCGCTGTCCGGGGGGCTCTTCCGGGACACGTTGATCCATGACTTCGACATGGTGCGCTGGGTGACCGGGCACGAGGTCGTCGACGTGTACGCCGCCGGGTCCGACGCCGGTCCCCCGGTGTTCCGCGAGGCGGGCGACGTCGACACGGCGGCCGTGCTCCTCACCCTCGACGACGGCACGCTGGCCACGGCCACCGCGACACGGCTGAACGGCGCGGGCTACGACGTGCGCATGGAGCTCGCCGGGGAGCTGGACCAGGTCGTGGTCGGGCTGGACGACCGTACGCCGATCGCGTCGACCGAGCCGACCGGGCCGCCGGCCGCCAGCAAGCCCTGGACCACCTTCCTGGAGCGGTTCGGCCCCGCCTACGAGGCCGAACTGTGCGCATTCGTGGAGGTGGTGCGGGGCGAGCGGGCCAACCCCTGCGACGGGCGCGAGGCGTTGCAGGCGCTCAGGATCGCCGAGGCGTGCGAACTGTCGCGCCGGGAGCACAGACCCGTCCGGCTCGCGGAGATCCCGGGCGGGGCCGAGCCGGTGCTGAGGTGAGCAGGAGCAGAGTGAGGGCATCAGGTCGACACGCCTACTGCCCGTCCTGATCGCCGTCCCCGACAAGTCCCGCGCCGTATGCCAGCAGGGCGATCTGCACCCGGTTGTTCAGGTCGAGCTTGGCGAGGATGCGGGAGACGTGGGTCTTGACCGTGGCGACGCCCATGAAGAGTTCCGCGGCGATCCCGGCATTGGCCAGACCCCGGCCGACCTCCCGCTCGCGGTCGTTGAGGGCCGCGATGCGCTCCCGCGCGCGTGTGCGGCGGTCGTCGGCGGCGGTGCCGACCGCGTGCTCCATCAACTGGCGGGTGACGGTGGGCGACAGGACGGGGTCCCCGGCGGCGACCCTGCGCACGGCGTCGAGTATCTCGGCGGGCGGGGTGTCCTTGAGGACGAATCCGGCCGCGCCCGCGCGCAGCGCCCGCAGCACCTGGTCGTCGGCGTGAAAGGTGGTCAGGACCACGATCTGCGGGGCGTCCCCCCGTCCGCGCAGCCGCTCGGTGGCGGTGAGACCGTCCACCGTCGGCATCCGGATGTCCATCAGGACGACGTCGGGGCGGGTGCGGTCGACGAGTGCCTCGACCTCGCCGCCGTCGGCGGCCTCGCCGACGATCTCGATGTCCTCCGCACCCCCATCATGAAGGACAGTCCCGCCCGCACCAGTGGGTCGTCGTCGACGAGGAGCAGCCTGATCGCAGTCATGGGCCATACGTAATCACGGACACGCCGCGCGGCGGTGTGGGTCTCAGCGCCGCACGGTCACGCCGTGGAGGGTGCGCAGTCGCCGGATCTCCCACCAGGCCACCGCGGTGACCGAAGCGGGGCCGCCGAGCAGGGCGAGAATCTGGATCACGGGCGGGCCCGGGGGCAGTCCGCCCGCGAGGATGCTGATCGCGGCGAACTCCCAGACCAGGGTGCCGGTGAGCAGGGCGGGCAGCGCGGGGTGCACCGCGGCGGCGTTGAAGCCGCTGCGGATCGCGGGGCCGGTGGCGAAGCCGAGGAAGAACAGCAGCCAGACGAACGGCAGGAAGATCGCCAGTACGACCCAGGGCGAGCCGTACCAGGCACCGCCGGGGATCTGCGCCTCGCTGTCGGCCAGAGTGATCCCCACCAGGCACAGCGGCACCGCCGTCACGGCGCCGACATACCACAGCGCCGACCGCCCCGCCGCGCGCAGCCGGGGACGCATCTCGGCCCGCGTCGCCGCCGACGCCATGCGGAACAGCAGGGCGATGACCACGGGGGCGCTCACCAGCAGCAGCGGCGGGGTGACGGCCAGCCGCATCATGTACTGCTGCTGGGCCTCACTGATGTCCTCCGGTTTTCCGTACACGGCCAGCAGCAGAAGGGACATGACGGCCGCGGTCCAGGCCCGCGCCTTCTGGATGCGCCACACGTGGGGGTCGTCGAAGTGCCGGTGCCCGCGCACCGGGAAGAGCCGGTGGGCCCGGATACGGGCCGAACGAGCGAAGGAATAGCCCACCATGAGGGGCACGATCGCGAACCAGGTGCACGGGAACACCAGAAGCGCCCATACACAGCCGTGGATCCGGGTCCGCCCGGCCCGCAACAGGTCACGCAGGGGCGGCCATTCGGCGCCCCGCAGTCCGCCCAGCAGCGACCACAAGGAGTCGTTCCGGCGCGGCGGGACGTACGGCTGCGGGTGCGGCGGGAAGCCCGGGGGGTGCGGGGCGTACGGGTTGTACGGCGGCTGACCGGGCTGCGGCGGGACGTACGGCGGCGGATACGGTCCCGGGTTCGGGGGCGGGACGTAGGGTCCCGGGTTCGGGGGCGGCGGATACGGTCCGCCGTTCGGTGGCCACTGCGGCTGGTACGGGTTGGGTCCCCCGAAACTCACTGTGCTGTTTCCCTTCCGGTGCGTGCGTTGCTGACGGCTGGACATACGTCAGCCCATCGCGTCACACAAGTCAACTCGCTGTGCACCGAGGAGACATGGGCAGAGCTCGACTCACCCCCAGGGCAGCCACGCCCGCACCTCGAAGCCGCCGTCCTCGCGCGGCCCGTGCTCCAGGCGGCCGCCGGCCAGCGTGGCGCGTTCGGTCAGGCCGATCAGGCCCTGTCCGGAGCCGGGGACGGGCGGGACCTCCCCCTCGGGGGCCGGGTTGCGTACGTAGACGGTGAGGCCCTCGCCCGGCGTGCCCGTCACGAGATCTACGCGAGCGTCGCCCTGGTGGTGCTGGCGTTCGCCCTGTTCGCCGCCGCGGAGAGCCGGAAGTCCGGCTGAGGGCCGGCAGCGCCTCGGCACGCGAGGTTAACTTCCCGAAAACTCATCGGACTTGACGGGAAAATCTCGTGATTGTCATTGACATGCCATGCTCTACGCGCGTCACTATGGGGGCATGAGATTCCCCCCACGCGCCACTCGGATCGGCGCCGCAGCCGCTCTCCTGTCCGCCCTGTTCGTGGGCGGCACCGTCACCGCCACGCCGGCGGCCGCCGCGGTCGGCAGCATCTGCTACAGCCACCTGCCCTCGCCGGCGTACGACACCCTCGAGCTGATCGAGGCCGGCGGCCCCTTCCCCTACGAACAGGACGGCACCGTCTTCCAGAACCGGGAAGGCATCCTGCCCAGCCAGTCCTCCGGCTACTACCACGAGTACACCGTGATCACGCCGGGCTCCTCCACGCGCGGCGCGCGCCGCATCGTCACCGGTGAGGAGTACCAGGAGGACTACTACACGGCGGACCACTACGCCTCGTTCGACCTGATCGACTACGACTGCTGAGTCCCCCCACGACTCAGTCCGAGGAACGGTGCAACCCGCCCCGGAAGGGCCGGGTCCCTGACCGCAGAACCCCTTGCCCCGCGTACCCCCCACCTCGCCTGTGGACGCGGGGCAAGGCGCGTTCTGCCGCATTGCGTCACACCGTGTTGTCACAAGCGTCCGCTCCGCAGCACCGATGTCATCCATGCCCTGTCAGTCCATGGTTGAGCACCACATGGATCGGGCGGCTCCGTTCATGGACGTTGGTGCTGGTTGAAAGGCCTGCACGAGTGGGAGCTTGAGATGACTGAAGTAACCGTGCCCGACCTGCGAGGAAAGCTCGCCGTGGTGACCGGGGCGAGCGACGGCATCGGCCTGGGGCTGGCCGAACGGCTCGCGCGCGCCGGCGCCGAACTTGTCCTGCCGGTGCGCAACGCCTCCAAAGGTGCCGCTGCGCTGGAACGCATCCGTGTGAACGTGCCCGAGGCGCAGGTCTCCACACGCGTCCTCGACCTGGCTTCCCTCGCCTCGGTCGAAACCCTCGCTGACACGCTGAACGCGGAAGGCAGACCGATCCACTTCCTGATCAACAATGCCGGCGTGATGGCGCCGCCTGTCCGACACACCACAGAGGACGGGTACGAGCTGCAGTTCGGCACCAACCATCTCGGCCATGTGGCGCTCACCGGGCGTCTGATGCCGTTGCTGCGCGCCGGTCAGGCTCGTGTGACAACCGTGACCAGCAGCGCCGCACGCGGCGGCAGGATCGACTGGGACGATCTGCAGAGCGAGCAGCGCTACTCGCCGGTGCGGGCCTACAACCTGTCCAAGCTGGCCAACCTGTTGTTCGCCCTCGAGCTGAACCGCCTGAGTACAGCAGGCGAATGGGGCATCGTCAGCAACGCCGCTCACCCCGGTACGACACTGACCAACCTCTACGCATCCGGGCCCAACCTCGGACGCACCCGCCCCGCACCTCATGAGGCGATCATGAAGCGGCTCGCCCGCTGGGGCGTGTTCGTGCAATCCGTCGACGCCGGCGTGCTTCCCCTGCTGTACGCGGCCACGAGCCGTGACGCACGGGGCGGGTGCCTGTACGGCCCTGACGGTCTGGGGCAGTTCACCGGCAGCCCCACACAACTGGCGATCTACAAGTCGGCCCGGAACGAGGCCGACGCAGCCCGGCTCTGGCAGATCTCCGAGCGCCTCACAGGCGTCACGTTCGCGGCCGTCTGAGTCAGCCGGCCCGTTCACCGGATCGCGTCACATTCTGCCGGGCTGTCCGGTCAGTGGTGTGTATCCGCAACTCGGCTAGGAGATCGCCATGGATCCGCGTGTCAACTACTTCGGCAATTCCCTCGCGAACAAGGTGCTGAAGCACATCAACTCGGCGAGCAAGGTGCTGTCGGACTCGGGGCTGCCCGCCGCCACCCAGGAGCTGGTGAAGATCCGCGCCAGCCAGATCAACGGCTGCGGCTTCTGCACCGACATGCACACCAAGGACGCCGCCGCGGCCGGTGAGACGTCGGTACGCCTCAACCTGGTCGCCGCCTGGCGGGAGGCCACGGTCTTCACCGAGGCGGAGCGCGCCGCGCTGGAGCTGGCGGAGCAGGGGACCAGGATCGCGGACGCGGCCGGTGGGGTCACCGACGAGGCCTGGGCGAACGCCGCCAAGTACTACGACGAGGACCAGCTCGTGGCGCTGATCTCCCTCATCGCCGTCATCAACTCCTACAACCGCATCAACGTCATCAACCAGCAGCCCGCCGGCAGCTACCGGCCCGGCCAGTTCGGCTGACCCAGGACAACCGACCCGGCCGCCCTTCGCTGCTGCGGCATCGCGCGTACATCGAGGCATTGACCGACGAGGATCCCGAGACGTACGCGCGCCGTTTCCTGACCGCCGGCACCGGCGGGCACAGTGCGCGGTTCGGCGGGAATCCGGCCGTCGTCTTCGAACTGTGCAGCCGGTGACCGGGGCACTCAAGCTGCCGCCACAGCTCCTGGCCGGTGTCAGCTGTCACATCCGCCGGGGAGCCTCGGTCTTTGTTCACGAGCGTTGTTCATTCACCGTACGCAAGGAGTGCTGAAGATGTCGTACCCGGAGCAGGTGTACTGGGGAGAGAGCGGCGAGGTCAGCGCCGATTTCCGTCCGTCGAACACCCCGCCCGAACTCGGCGAAGCGGGCGAGGACGCCATTCACTACCTGGCGACCACGACTACCACACGGGGTGAGTTCGGACTCTACCGAGTCGAGATGAGGGCGAGGGCCGGCGGTCCCAAGACCCACTTCCACAAGACCATCTCGGAGTCCTTCTACATCCTGGAAGGCACCGTCCGTCTCTTCAACGGAGACAAGTGGATCGATGCGCAGAAGGGCGACTTCCTGCACGTGCCGCAGGGCGGACTGCACGCCTTCCGCAACGACTCCGACGCCCCGGCCGAAATGCTGCTGCTCTTCACTCCGGGCGCACCGCGCGAGGAGTACTTCGAGAAGGTGTCGCAGCTGGCCCACGCCACGGATGAAGAGCGCGCCAGGTTCTTCGACAAGCACGACTCGTACTTCGTGGAGTGACGAGCTGATGCACCGTGCCGGTCGACGACCGAGGCGCTGTCAGCCGTCGGAACGTGGCTCTGCGGCCTCACTGCACGCGGGTCACGGTCAGGCTCTTCGGGTCCCCGCCTGCGCCGCGCAGGGTGATGTCGAACAACAGCTGTCCTTCACGGGGACGCAGGGTGGCCGAGTGCCCGGGGGTGATCGCCCGTTCCCCGCCCTGGACTCGGATGCCCTGCCTGGGCCCGTTGATGACGGTCACATACACCATGGAGGGACCGGTGTTGCGTACCGTCACGGCCTTCGTCGGCACGCACCGGCCGCCTCCGGCCGCTGCGGTGGGGCAGACGTGGCGCAAGTCTCCGAATCCGTACGTTCCACAGGAGAGCTCCAGATACTGCCCGAGCGTGGAGCGGCAGGTGCGACCGACGCTTACGCGGTCGCTCTGGACCGGTTCCGCATCATGGCGGACGGCCAGGCCGGTGGCCGCCACGGCGAGTACGGCTGAGCCCACCAACGCGCCCAAGAACAGGCGGCCTTGCTGCCGTCGCCGTTGCGTGCCGCCGGTCACCTGTGAGCTGCTCGGTCGGCGGGCGGGTCTGTCGTTCACGGGTGTCCTCGAAATGCTCGGGAGTGGCGGCGCCCCACGTCAGCGGCCTCGGCTCTCGGTGTGATCGTGTGTCTTGGTCCCATGACCGTTTCCGATGATGACCGAGTGCGCTGTGGATCTGTGACACGGTGGCCGACCGCGTTGCGTCGAGCAGTGTCACAACAACAGTGTGAGCCCTGTCCTAGGTGTGGTGGACGGCTGACTTCACCGTCACCGCCACCGGCATGAAGGCACCAGTGGGGTCACCGACCCCCCGACGGAAAGAGACCCAGACGAGAGTCGTTGTTGCGGGAGGCACCGGGCTGATCGGTTCCAGGACTGTTGCCAGGCTCCGGGACCACGGCATGGAGGTTGTGTCCGTATCGCGCGAAGAGGGCGTCGACATCATCACCGGAGAAGGTCTCGCCGAGGTCCTGCGGGGCGCCGAGGTCGTGGTGGACGTCACCGACGCACCCACACGTACGGAGAAGGCGAGCGTGGACTTCTTCGGCACCGCCACGGCCACCCTTGTGGAGGCCGCGGCGGCGGCAGGTGCCGAGCATTACGTGGTTCTGTCCGTCGTGGGCGTCGAGCGGCTGAAGTCGGGGTACTTCCGAGCGAAGCTGCTGCAGGAGGACCAGGTGCGGCGTTCGCCGATTCCCTTCTCCTCGATCGTGCGCGCCACGCCGTTCTTCGAATCCGTCGAGACCACGATGCTGATGAACACGTATGCGGACAGTGTGCACGTCGCGCCCGTCCTGATGCGTCCCGTGTCGGCGAACGATGTCGCCGCTGCGGTTGCTCATGTCGCCGTGGGAGTGCCGCTGGCCGGCATTCTTCAGGTCGCCGGCCCGGAGGAACACCGTCTCGACGACCTCGCCGCGAAGCTGCTGGCCGCGCGGGGTGACCTGCGTGATGTCGTCGCAGATACGCATGTCCCCTTCTTCGGTGCGGAGATCGGGGAACGGACGCTGCTTCCCGCGCCGGACGCCCACCTGGGGCACGAAACGTTCGCCCAGTGGCTCGCCCGCCGGTGACCCCCTCCGCGTGATGCGCGCCTTCACCGCACTCGTCACCGCGCGCATCACTGTGTACCGCACCGGCCACCAGCAGCTACGAACCGGCCCTGCGCGAGCTGTCACAAATGCACCGCATAGTCTGTCTTGCTGTTATGCAGCCTGTTATATCCAGAGAATCTACCGTTCACACGCTGCGGGACGACTATGCGGTCAGCGCCGAGTTCTACGACATCCTGCAGGGCCGGCAGGACGCCATAGAGGTCCGTCGCCTCTACCGCCGCGATGTCGCGAAGGCCCGTCTCGGAGTGCTGGATGTCGGTGCCGGCACCGGCTGTGTCACGTTGATGAGTCTGCTGGCATCCCGGGTCGGCGTGCACGCCGTCGAGCCTGCACGCGCCATGCGCACACCGCTGATGACGCGCCTCGCCGCCCTCCCCGCTGAGCTGAGGAAGCGGGTCACTGTTCACCCTCATACGCTTGGCGAGGCGGGACTGCATGGGATCGCGGACGTGGCCGTCTGCCACAACACGATCGCCTGTCTGGCACCCGCCGCACGGCGTGCCCTTTGGCCGGCCCTCGCACGGGCGCTCGTTCCCGGCGGTTCACTGCTCCTTCAGCTCCCGCCCGCTCACCTTCCGGATGAGGAAACCGTGCGTGTCCTGCCGAGTCAGAGAGTCGGGCAGCACGAGTACGGAGGACGCATGGTGCTGTCGGCCGACGGGGGCCGGATCCACACACGTTTCGACTATTGGGTGCGCGGGGCGGAGGGTGGTGTCCTGCAGGAGCACACCGAGACATTCTGGATGTGGCCGGCCTCTCGCGCCGAGATCGCCGGCGACCTGGCAGAGCACGGGTTCGTCCCGCTGCCCCGACGGGACGAACCGGCCGTGCTCGCGCTGACCCTCACTCAGTGGTGAGCGCCCCTTCATGCAGCGCCCGCGACCAGGGCATCGGCCGCCGGACCGGAGAGGCACCGGATGGGTGACGCGGGAGCAACGGGTGCCCGGAACAGTCCACAGGAACACAATGAGTAACACTGAAATCCACAATGCTGGCATCGGTGTGTGCCCTACCACGGCCGTATGCACACGCTGCTGCGGCGGCTTGTAACATGGTGGCCCCGAAGCCGGAAGGGACAACCGTGCACGCTGGTGATGACGCTGACTTCCTTGAGCAGGCGACGAGGGAATTCCTCGCGGCGCGCCCGCAGCTTTTCGGCATCGCGTACCGCATCCTCGGCAGCGCGGTGGAAGCCGAGGACATCGTCCAGGAGGCATGGCTGCGGTGGCAGAACACGGACCGCACGGACATCCTGGAGCCGGCGGCCTTCCTGACCACCGTCACCGCACGGCTGGCCATCAACTTCGCCCAGTCCGCCCGGGTACGGCGGGAGTCGTACATCGGGCCGTGGCTTCCCGAGCCGATCGACACCACGGAGGACCCTCAACTGGGGGCGGAACGGGCCGAGGCGCTCGAGCTGGCGGTTCTCTTCCTCCTCGAGAAGCTGAACCCGGTGGAGCGGGCGGCCTATGTCCTGAGAGAAGCCTTCGACTACCCCTACAAGCAGGTCGCGGACATCCTGGAAACGAGTGAGGCCAACACCCGCCAGCTGGTGAGCCGTGCACGCAAACACCTGGCCTCCGAGCGCAGGAAGCGCGTCAGCCCGGCTGATCACAAACGGCTGCTGGAGGTGTTCCTCGCCGCCGCGCAGACGGGCAATCTGGCGGTGCTCGAGGACGTCCTCGCCGCGGACGTCGTCAGCTGGTCCGACGGCGGCGGGCTGCGCGGCGCGTCGAAGATCCCGGTCGTCGGACGTACGCGCGTCTCCAAGTACCTCGCGGCGTTCGCACCCCGGTTCTGGCCCCAGGCGGACATTCGGTGGGTCGAGGCCAATGGACGGCCGGCTGTCCTTGTCTCCGCCGACGGGAACGCCGTGGCCCTGCTGTCCGTCGACGCGTCCGCCGAGGGGATCGACCGGATCATGTGGGTGATGAATCCGACCAAGCTGCTGCCCTACGTGGCGTCCCTGAGCGCCTGAGACCTCCCGCAGCAGTCGGTGGAGTGGGTCCTCGCCGTGTCACAAGAGGGATGACCTGTCGGTCTACCAGTTATCCGGAACCCAGGGTTCTCCCAGACTCGAAGGACACACGACATGACGATGGTCATGAGCGGCAGGGTGGCCCTTGCCCGCGGACGGGTGTGCTGCCCCACCCGCCAGGCAAGAACGCCCGCAGAGGCCGGCTCCTCCCCCTCCACCGCCTTGCCCGCTCTGTGCGGGCTGGGGAGGTCCTGCCCGGGCGGGCACCGCGACGACACCGGAGTCATGCTGTGAACGACCAGATCAAGTTGCCCGATCTGTCCACCGACAAGGACTTCGACGGGGAATCCTTCTCTCCCATCTACTCCACGACTGTGACCGTCAGCGGCGGCACTGCCGCGCACGGGCGAGCCACGGGGAGAGCACGGTCGGCCGACGGGACCCTGGACATCGACCTGCGCATGCCCTCCGAACTCGGCGGGGACGGTCAGGGAAACAACCCCGAGCAGTTGTTCGCCGCCGGCTTCGCGGCCTGCTACCACGGGGCCCTGAGTCTGGTGGCGCGGCGGGAGGAACTCGACCCTGCCGCAATCTCCGTGGAGGCGACCGTGGCGTTCGGGCGGGATCCGGAAGACGGCGGCTATCTGCTGCACGTCGACCTGGTGGTCAGGTGGCCAGGCGTCACTTCGGAGATCGCCACTCCCCTCCTGGAGAAGGCCGAATCACTGTGCCCCTACGCCAAGATGGCCTGGCAGGGAACACCGACAACCATCATGTTGGCTTCCTAGCCCCAACTTCAGGGCCATGCGCAGCCGCGCCCTCTGGGCGGCAGACAGGCGAGAGGGCGGGATGGCAACGCAGCCAGCCCGCCCTCGGAGTCGGCCGGTCAGCGGACCGACCGTGCTGCCTTCTGAATGAGCTGGGCGACCTCATCGGGGCGGGAGACGCTCACCGCGTGCGATGCACGGACTTCCACCGTGTGGGCCTTGGCGCGCTCGGCCATGTAGGTCTGAGTCTTCGGTGGGATGTTGAGGTCCTCGGTGGCCACCAGGACCCAGGACGGAATGGTCTTCCAGGCGGGCTCGGAGGCACCCTCCTCCAGAGCGGCGTTGGTCACCGGACGCTGGGTGACCGCCATGAGTTCGGTGGTGTTCTCCGGGACATCCGCGGCGAACTGGTCGTGGAACTTGGCCTGTTCGATGTAGAGATCCGCGCCCTGGGAACCGTCGGGCAGGGTGATCGGGACGGGGCGCAGGGCTTCGCCGAGCGTGCTGCCGGGGAACTTGGCCGCCAGCTCAGCAGCGCTCTCCCCCTTCGCCGGGAGGAACGCGGCGATGTAGACCAGTGCCTTGACGTTGTCGGCACCGTGCGCGGCGCTGCTGATGACCGCTCCACCGTAGGAGTGACCGGCCAGCACGACGGGCCCGTCGATGCCGGCCAGGAGGTCCTTGAGGTAGGCGGCATCGCTGGACAGCCCGCGCAGCGGATTGGCCGCGGCCACCACCGGATAGCCCTCCCGCTTCAGCTTCTTCACCACACCGTTCCAGCTGGTGGAGTCGGCGAATGCGCCGTGGACGAGAACCACGGTCGGCTTACGGCCGGGCGAGGAGGAACCCTTGCCCGCGCTCGCGGGAGCGACCGAGGTGGCAAGGAGAGCAGCGGCGGCGGTAGCCGTAGCCATGAGGGAGAGCGGAGTGCGCGCACGTCGGTAGAGAGAACGGCGGTTCATGACAGGCCTTTCGAAGAAGGTGTGGGTTTCAGCGGAGGCAAGAGGTGGGCGCAGGCCCGGTGCGGTCGACCCGGACTGCCGGCCGTG
This sequence comes from Streptomyces flavusporus, assembly GCF_046267975.1. Classification (NCBI taxonomy): domain Bacteria; kingdom Bacillati; phylum Actinomycetota; class Actinomycetes; order Kitasatosporales; family Streptomycetaceae; genus Streptomyces; species Streptomyces flavusporus. The sequence continues at coordinate 1,965,534 of NZ_CP176503.1, forward strand.
CGTCAGCCGGTGTGGAGCGCGGTGCGCAGGGTGTGAATGGCCTGCTGCATCGCGGCAGTGGCGGCCTGTGTGGAACGGACGGCGTTCAGCATCAGGAAGTCGTGCAGGACGCCGTTGTAGCGGACGCTGGTGGTGGGAACGCCGGCCTGTGTCAGCTTGCGGGCGTACGCCTCGCCCTCGTCCCGGAGTACGTCGTTCTCGTCGACGATGACAAGCGCGGGCGGCAGCCCCGCCAGGTCCGCGAGGCCGGCCCGCAGCGGCGACGCCGTGATCTCGGCCCGCTGGGCGGGGTCGGTGGTGTAGGAGTCCCAGAACCAGGCCATGCCCTTCGCGGTCAGGTGGGGGCCCTCCGCGAACTCCCGGTAGCTGTCGGTGTCCTGGGCGGCGTCCGTGACCGGGTAGTACAGCGACTGGTGCACGAAGGACACATCGCCGCGCTGCTTGGCCATGATGGTCAGCGCCGCGGTCATGTGGCCGCCGACGGAGTCGCCGGCCACAGCCATGCGAGAGGCGTCCAGGCCCTCGTGGACACCATTCGCCGTGATCCACCGCGCCGTCGCGTACGCCTGCTCGATGGCCACCGGGTACTTGGCCTCCGGGGAACGGTCGTACTCGACGAACACCACGGCAGCGTCCGCGCCGACGGCCAGTTCGCGCACGAGGCGATCATGCGTTCCGGCGTTTCCGAGAACCCAGCCTCCGCCGTGCACGTAGAGGACGACCGGCAGTGTGCCCTGAGCATCGACGGGCTTGACGATGCGGACCCGCACATCGCCGACCTCGGCCGGTACGGTGATCCACTTTTCCTGCACGTCGGGCTTCTCGACAGGCGCCGCCTGGAGATCGTCGAGGACCTTCCGAGCGCCTTCGGGGCCGAGTTCGTACAGGAAAGGCGGGTTGGCCGTTGCCTCCGCGATCTTCTGCGCGGCGGGCTCGAGAATGGGTTTGTTCACGATGTGCTCCTTGGGTCGGCGGGCGTGTGTGTGGGGTTTTCACCCTTATGACAGAGCATCCATGCAATGTGTGACATAAGTTGATGAAAGCTTTTTTGTCACCGTCGATTCCGCTGGTGATCTCCTCGCGCTCCCGCACGGTGGGCTTGGAATTTGGTCTCGTTCCCATGCCTCACCACTGTTCCCAACGTGTGGTTCGTGATTTCACAAGGCGGGGAAGATCCGCGGATGACGCGCCGGCGCCCGGGTTTGGTTCCGGCTGTACGCCTGGACAGGGTGCGTGAACTGCCGTCCTTCCTCTGACCGGCCGACCCGTGAAAATGTGACACACCGCGATGGATGGCCACCCGTCGCGGGTATGGCGGTGACGGTGCGGCCGAGCTGACGCTGCACACGGTGTGTCGGCCGCCCGACTGCGTGATGCCTGCCGCCTCCGCTGGGCACTCGTCTTCGATGGCGAGGCGCAGCCGTGCCGCGGCCCGCGCGGTCATAGCCCACCCGGCCGCTGCCGCGGTCCTCGCCGGGCTGATGTCACACGATCCACGTCTGTCCGGTCTGACTTGTCAAGCGGACGAAGACAGAGTGCCGCGGCAGTTGTGTGGTGGTGTGGAGAGGGAGGATGCCGTATGGACCGTGGCGATGACGCGGTACCGATCGCGGAGCTGCTCGACGAGCGGCGGCACCTGCTCGATGTCGCCTACTGGATGCTGGGCAACAGTGTGGAGGCCGAGAGTGTCATAGACGCAACCTACCGGCGCTGGTACGCCCTGTCCGACCCGGTACGCGCCCGGATCACGACGCCGCGCTCCTGGCTGGCGAAAGTGGCCGGCAGCATCTGCCTGGCCCGCCTGACCCTGCCCGACCGCAACCCAACCCGCACCGGCCAGGACCACACAACCCGCACCGCACAGCCGGCCGCGGAAACCCCCGGGACGCTGGAGCAACAGATCAGCGGGGTGTTGCTGGACGCGCTGGATGCCCTGTCCCCCACCGAGCGGGCGGCGTTCGTCCTCAACGACGTCTTCGGCATGGCCCCGGGCGCGGTCGCCGACATCGTGCGCCAGAGCGAACCGGAATGCACCGAACTGGCCGACCGCGCCCGCCGCAGCCTGCGTGCCCGCCGCGCACGGCCCACCCCACCCCAGCAGCACGACGCCCTGGCCCGCGCCCTCCACGAGGCCTGCACCACCCAGGACGAAGCCCTCCTGGCCTCACTGCTCGCCCCCGACGCCACGGCCTTCTTCGACGGCGGCGGCAAGGTCAGGGCCCTGGTCAAACCCGTCCACGGCAACACCCACGTCGCCCGCAGCCTGCTCACCCTCCTGGCCCGCCACCCCCGCACCGCCCTCGACACCCACTCCGTCAACGGACGCACCGGCCTCCTCGTACGTTACGACCACCAAGTCGTCGCCATCATCAGCCTCGACGTCGCCGGCCCCCACATCGTCCAGGTCTGGATCATCCTCAACCCCGACAAACTCCGCTCCTGGAACCGACCCAGCGCTCCTCCCGGCCCGCCGAGGCCGCACAACAACCCGGCCGGGCAACCCGGGGATTAGGGCCTGTCCGGCGGATCAGGTCGCAGACGCGGGGTCTGACACGCTGCGACGACTGCGCTCCGAACGCCGGGCGTGATTTTGCTATGGCAAACCTGTCACAGGGCGGGGATCCACCCGGTCAATGAAGCGGACGCGATCGGAACAGCTGTTACTCGGAGGAACGGAGACAGCAGGATCATGGATCTCAAGTCATCCCCCGCGGAAAGCGCCCTGGACGATGCCGTTGCTGTCTTCGTGGAGCTCCGTCCACGTCTCTTCGGCATCGCATACCGTGTGCTGGGAAGCGCGGTTGAGGCTGAAGACGTGGTTCAGGAAGTCTGGCTGCGCTGGCAGAGAACCGACCGCTCGGTGGTGGTCAGCCCCGTGGCCTTTCTGTCGAGTACGACCACCAGGCTGGCCATCAACGTGGCTCAGTCGGCCCGTGTGCGCCGCGAAACCTACATCGGCCCGTGGCTTCCCGAGCCCGTGGACACGAGCGCCGATCCCGAGCTGGGCGCACAGCGGGCCGAAGCCCTGGAATTTGCGCTGCTCCTCATCCTGGAGAAGCTGACTCCCACGGAGCGGGCCGCATACGTTCTGCGAGAGGCGTTCGACTACACCTATGCCGAGATCGCGGAAATGCTCCAGCTCAGTCTCGTCAATGTCCGGAAGATCGTGAGCCGGGCCCGCAAGCATCTCGCGGCCGACCAGCGGGAGACCGTGGACACGGCGGTGCACCGACAACTTCTCGAAGCCTTCGTCTCGGCAGCGCAGACGGGGAATGTCGCCTCACTGGAGGCCCTCCTCGCGCCGGATGCCGTCAGCCTGTCCGACGGCAACGGCATCCGGGGCGCCGCTCGCGTCCCCGTTCTGGGCCGCACACGCGTGGCGAACCTGGCGACGGCCACTCGGCGATTCTGGGGCGTGGTGGACATCCGCCCCGTGGAGGCCAACGGACGCAGCGGCGTGCTGCTCTACCGGGACGGCCGGCCATCGACCTTCATGACGATAGCGGCCTCGCAGGCAGGCATTCACCAGGTGATGTGGGTGTTCAACCCGAGCAAGATCGCCGCATTCGTCGACTCGTGTTCCCGCCACACCACAGTGCCCGGCACCTGATCACGAGCTGTGGCCACACGACCTTCACACCCATGCAGGGCTACGCCTGCCGGCCCGCTGTCGCAGTAGCGCGCTTCTGCCACTGCCTCACACCCGGACCGTTCGGCTCCCACCGGTCGCAGAACTGCCGCAGCGCCTCGCATCTGGTCAGCATGGCGGCCCTGCGGACCGGCCAGGGCGGCACCTCCCCGCCATAGGCCCGCCCTGTGCGCACCCACCGTCAGCATGCTCGGTGCGGTTGGTGCAGCCGTGCTTCAGCGGACGCATCCCCCGATCATCAGACACGGGCAGCACTCCGGCTACGCGCTGCCGCCCATAGTCACTTGACTGATGCTTCAGGTCTCAACCGGCCCCCAGACTTCTGGCAACCCGGTGTACCGATCGAATACCGATCAGTAATCCCCGGGGGCAGGAAGTGGGAAAGGGATGAATCGATGACCGGGAAGGCTTCCGACACCGATGACGAGCGCGGGTTTGCTCACCTAGAGCACAGATATCCACAAGCTGTCCAGGCGGGGTGGGTGGACAATCAACCCGGGCCTGTGACGCGCCGGACGGTCGTGCATCTCATCAGAGGGCAGAGGCGTCTGCCGGTTGTAACAGAATTCCACTACGACAGCGCCGACCCGTATTCAGTGTGCGTGATATTCAATGCGCACACCGATATGACCGTCGAGTGGACATTCGGACGCGAGCTCCTGTTGTCCGGCCAGAGGCAGCTCAGTGGTGCCGGCGACGTCCAGATCTGGCCTTCCGAAATCCACGGTTCCGGCGTGGTTTTCATCTCGTTGCGCTCGGGTGCAGAAATGGACGTTGTGGCCGCTCCGGCAAAGGTGATCGACATATTCCTCGAGCGCACCCTGGAAGTTGTACCTCTGGGGGAAGAAGAGCGTCACTCGGGTATCGACAGCCCCGTCAGTCAGCTGCTGGACGAAATATGACGAGACCCTCTGCGTGACTCCGTGTCGTGCACGATCACTCGCCATGCGACGAGTCGTCGTGCACCGCTCAACCGATGGTGAACCCCATCTGCTGCGAGAAATCGCCGGACGGGTAGCATGTGGCGCGAAGTAAGCCGTTTTCGGAGGAATCTCCACATGCTCAGCCCGCTGCCCATCGTGCCGACGACCGGACACCCGGCGAGGCCCGCACGCGCGCGATGATCGGCCGTGATGAGGAGCTGCGCAGTCTGCGCAGGCTGCTGACGGACGCGGCGGCCGGGCAGGGCGGCGCGCTGTTGGTCCACGGCACCGCCGGTGTCGGAAAGTCGGCTCTGTTGCGCACGGTCGGCGCCGAGGCGGCCGACAGCGGTTTCAGGGTGCTGCGCACATCCGGGGTGGAGACCGAGCAGTGGCTGCCGTTCGCCGCACTGCAGTTGCTGCTGCAACCGACCTCCGGCGGTATCGAGAACCTGCCGGACCCGCAGCGGAAAGCGCTGACCGACGCGTTCAGCGCCACGGAGACCGAGCCCCGGATATTCCGGGTCGGACTGGCCGTACTCGAACTGCTCGCCGACGCAGCCGACCAGCAGCCACTCCTGCTGCTGCTCGACGATCTGCAGTGGTTCGATTCGTCCAGCCGGGACGTGCTGAGGTTCGTCTCCCGGCGCACCCGCGACCTTCCCATCCTGGTCATCGCCGCCGCCCGGATCCACTCCACCGACGAGTTCAGCCTGGGCATGCACCCGGACCTCCATCTGGAACCGCTCGGCCGGGCGGCGGCCGCCGAGCTGCTCGATGCCGGCACGCCCGGCCTGCCCGCGCCGCTGCGAGCGCTCATCCTGGAGCGCGCCGCAGGCAATCCGCTGGCCCTGGTCGAGCTGCCCAAGGCGGTGCAGGGCATCCCCGCGCAGCTGGACGACCTGCCGCTGACCCAGCGGCTGGAGGCCGCGTTCGCCGCGCGTACCGACTCTGCGAGCCGCGAGTGCCGCACCTTCCTCCTGGCTCTGGCCGCCGAGCCGACCGCACCGCTGAGCCGGCTGCTGGAGGTGTCGAGTCGGCTCTGCGGCTCCGCGGTTTCCGTGGACGCGCTGCAGGAGGCGGTCGACGCGGGCCTGGTCACCCTGGTCGGCCGTACCGCCGAGTTCCGGCATCCGCTGATGCGCTCCGCGATCTACACCCGCGCCACGGTCGCCGACCGGCTGGCCACCCACCGCGCCCTCGCAGCGGCGTTGGCGGACACGCCCGAGCTCCAACTCGCCCACCAGGCGGCCGCCACGCTCGGCCCGGACGAGGAACTGGCCGCCCGGCTCGAGCGTTTCGCCGACGCGTCGCAGGCCCGGGGCAAGGTGGCGGCGGCCGTCCCGGCCCTGCGCCAGGCGGCCGAGCTTGTGCAGGACGCGCGCCGCCGCACCGGCATCCTGGTCCGGGCGGCCGAGCTGTCCACCGAGATCAACGACCGCATCAACGCCCAGATGCTGCTGGACCGTGCCGACATGAGTGTGCTCGGCCCGGTGGAGCAGGCCCGCCTCATGGTGGTGTCGGACAAGGCCGCATTCGAACCGGACGAGCCGCACCGACGGATCCAGGACATGGTCACCGCGGCGGCCGGAGCGATGGATGCGGGAGCCGCGGGCATCGCCGAGGACCTGCTGTGGCGGGCCGCCGCACGATGCTTCTTCCAGGACGGCGACGCACAGGTGCGCGCTCAGGCCGCAGCCGAACTCGATCGCTGGAACCCCGATCCGGACGCCCCCCACGTGCTGACGGTACGGGCATACACCGATCCGTACCGACACGGGGCCGACGTGATCGCGCGGCTCCGCAGCATCGAGCCGAACCGCCAGGACGGCCGGATCCTGCACTTCCTCGGCAGCGGTGCGATGGTCATCGGCGAGATCAGCCGCGCCGCCCGGTACCTGTCGCTGGCGGCTGCGTCCTGGCGGTCGCAGGGCAGGCTCGGGCTGCTCGCCCGTTCTCTGGCCGGCAGCTGGCCGCGGGTGTACCTCGGTCAGCTGGACCGGGCTCGAGAGGAGTCCGGCGAGGGGATCGCCCTGGCGGAGGAGACCGGTGAATGGATCGTCTGGCTGGGGGTGAAGGCGACAGCCGGCCTGGTGGCAGCGCTGCGCGGGGAGACCGAGGCCGCGGCGCGGCTGGTCCGCGAACTGCGCACCCACAGCCTGTTCCCCGGGATGCCGTTCGTCACGGTGATGGCGCAGCAGATCGACGGTCTGCTCGCTCTTTTCGACGGCCGCGCCACCGAGGCCTACGACATTCTCGCGCGCGCGTTCGATCCGGCCGACCCGCACTACCACTCCGTGAGCCGCTGGCTGCTCGCGCCGGACCTGGCGGACGCGGCGGTGGCCGCGGGCACCGTTGAGCGGGCCCGGGGCCTGCTCACCGAACTTCCGGAGCTGGCCGACCGGTTGCCCTCGGAAATGATGGTGGTCGCGCGGGCCTACACCGACGCGGTGCTGGCACCGGACGACACAGCTGAGGAGCGGTACGCCGCGGCGCTCACCGCACTGCCGGCGGGCTGGGCGCTGGCGCGTGCCCGGCTGCAGCTGCACCACGGCCGCCGGCTGCGCCGGCAACGCCGCAATGTGGACGCCCGGCACCCGCTGCGACTGGCCCGCGACGAGTTCGAGCGGGCCGGCGCGCAGCCCTGGGCGGAGATGGCCCTCGAGCAGCTGCGCGCCGCCGGTGAGTCGAGCGGTCGGCGTCACCCGTACGAGAGCGAGCAGCTGTCGGCCCAGGAGATGCAGATAGCCGTGCTGGCGTCGCAGGGGCTGAGCAACCGGGAGATCGGCCAGCGCCTGTTCATCTCGCACCGCACCGTCGGGGCCCATCTGTACCGGATCTATCCACGCCTGGGCATCACCAGTCGGGGCAAGCTCGCCGCCGCACTGGCCGCCCTCCACGAGGAACCCGCGGAATGAGCCGTCGGGGTCCGGCTCGGATGATCGCCGCGGGCGGGCGTGGAGTCCGGCGGTGGCTCACACGGGGTTGATCACCGTACCGGCGCGTATGCTGTCCGACTAGGCGTTTTCCGGGAGCGGGTACGAGCCGTACTCCGGGCGACCCGCCAGGTCGTACGTCTGGATGGACACGCCCGCCGCGGTGATCCGGCCGCCGGTGTGCCGGAAGGCGGTCGGGACGGTTCCCTCCGCGAACAGGCGGCGGCCGGCGCCGAGCACGACCGGGAAGGTCAGCAGGTGGACCGTGTCGATCAGGTCGAGCGCGAGCAGCGACCGGGCCAGCGCTCCGCTGCCGTGCACCTGGAGCTCGCCGTCGGTGCGCTCCTTGAGGTCGGCGACCTCCTTGGCGAGGTCACCGCCGATCACGGTCGTGCCGGCCCAGTCGGGGTCGGTGAGGGTGCTGGAGGCGACGTACTTCGGCAGGGCGTTCAGCGGGGAGGCGATCGGGTCTTCGGGGTCGGTCACCTTCGGCCAGTACGCGGCGAAGATGTCGTAGGTACGGCGGCCGAGGAGGAACGCGCCGGCGCGTTCGAAGACCTCGTTGACGAACCGGCCGAAGTCCTCGTCGGCGTACGGAACGGTCCAGCCGCCCTGCTCGAAGCCGTCACGGGTGTCTTCCTGGGGGCCGCCGGGGGCCTGGTGGACGCCGTCGAGGCTGACGAAGGAGGTGAGGACGAGCTTGCCCATGACGGGTGCCTTCTTCCTGGGTCTGCGTGGGGCGGATCCTGCTGTCATCAGGTCAGACCCCACCGGCACCCGCAACTCGTCGGTGAGTCGGAAGTTCCGGCCGTGCGACCTCGGTGTCCGTTCGCCGCCAGCACTCTTGTGGGGCCGTCGCTGGAATGGACGCATGACTTCTCGAGGAATCCTCCATGACAAGGTGGCCCTGGTGACCGGGGGCAGCCGCGGTATCGGAGCGGCGACGGCGGTGCGGCTGGCGCGTGAGGGCGCCGATGTAGCGATCACCTATGTGAACGGCAAGGAGGCGGCGGACGACGTCGTACGGGCCGTCGAGGCGCTGGGGCGCCGGGCCGTGGCTCTGCGGGCGGACTCCGCCGACGCGGACGAGGCGGCGGGAGCGGTGCAGCGGACGGCGGAGGCGCTCGGCGGCCTCGACGTGCTGGTGAACAATGTGGGCGTCGGGCTGCTCGGGCCACTGGACAGCATCGCGCTCGCCGATGTGGACCGAGTGCTGTCCGTGAACGTACGCGGCGTGTTCCTGGCCTCCCAGGCGGCCGCGGCGCGGATGACGGACGGCGGACGGATCATCACCATCGGCACCTGCATGACCCAGCGGGTGCCGGGGCCCGGCGGGACGCTCTACGCGACCAGCAAGTCGGCGCTGATCGGTCTGACGAAGGCCCTGGCGAGGGAGCTGGGCGGACGCGGGATCACCGCGAACATCGTCCACCCCGGGCCGATCGACACCGACATGAACCCGGCCGACGGCCCGTACGCGGCCGGCCAGGCGGCGATGACCGCGTTGGGACGCTTCGGGACGGCCGAGGAGGTGGCGTCGACGGTCGCCCACCTGGCGGGGGCGTCGTACGTCACCGGGGCCGAGTTCTCCGTCGACGGCGGGCACGCGGCGTGAGCCTCGCGGGGCGCACCGGCGCGCCCCGCGAGTCGGATGGAGGTCGTCAGCCGCCCAGCTCCTGGTGCCGGGCCGCCAGCCGCGTCGCGCCCTCCTGCGTCAGGGAGCCGAACAGGCGCAGACGGGAGATGCCTCCGTCCGGGAAGATGTCCACGCGCGCGTGCGTGCCGACGGCGGGCGTGGGCAGGACGAAGCGGTGGTCGGTGTCGGGCTGGAGCCGGGTGCGCGGCAGGACTTCAGTCCACTCGCCGTCCTCGCCGTCCCGTACCGACACCGACGCCCAGCCCGCGCTGTTGCCCTTCAGGTACGCGGTGTCGATCTCGATCGCGCGGATCTGGGACCGGTCGACGAGCCGGTAGCGGATCCAGTCGTTGCCCCGGTCGCGGCGGCGGCGGGTCTCCCAGCCGTCGTCCATCTTGCGGGAACGGCCCGGCTGGATGGTGTTGGTGGCCGGCGAGTAGAACAGGTTGGAGGCGTCCTCGACCTGGCCGCCGTTCTCCAGGGCCACCACGTCGAAGGTGCCCAGCACCGACAGCCACTCGGGATCCGGGACCACCTCGCCGTACACCCGCAGACGGGCGATGCCGCCGTCGGGGTGCTGGTTGACGCGCAGGTGGGTGAAGCGCTGTTCCACCGACACGGGGAAACCGTTCGCCGCGTGGCCGCCGACCGGGGTGCGCGGGAGAAGCGTCGTCCACTTCACGTCGTCGGCCAGCAGTTCCTGCGGGGACGGGGAGCCGGGCACCGAGGCGCCCTCGATCGAGACCGCCTGGGGGTAGTTGCCGCGGAAGTGGGCCGTGTCGACCACGATGCCCCGGACGACGCCGGGCGCGCCGAGCCGGACCAGCGCCCAGTCGTGGTCGTCGGGCGCGGGCCAGGGGTGCTCGGCGGAGACGCCGCGCCGGCGTCGGGTCTCCCAGCCGTCCATGATCTTGCCCTTGTGCCCGAAGTGTTCGGGGTCGAACTCGGCGCGCTCGGGCACCAGCAGGTTCTCGCGCTGGGCGAAGAACTCGTCGTTGGCGGCGATGACTCCGGCACCGAGGCGGCGGTCGGCGAGGTTGGCGTACTGGGTGAAGGGGAAGTCGGCGGTGCGGTAGTCCGCGTAGGGGTCGCCGCCTGCGTAGGGGTTGGCGTCGCCGGTGAAAGTCGCCAAAGGGAATTGATGCTGCGCCGTCACGGTGATCAGGGCTTCCTTTCGGGAGTCGGGATTCAGGGGGTGCGGGTGAGCAGGCGCCCCTTCGGTGCGGTGAACTCGCCGTCCGCCACGATGCGTTCGCCGCGCAGCCAGGTGGACTTCACGACGCCGCTGAGGGTCCGGCCGGCGTACGCCGTGACGCGGTTGCGGTGCTGGAGGGCCGCGGGGTCCACGGTGAAGGTCTCGTCGGGTGCGAGGACGGCGAAGTCGGCGTCCCGGCCGGCCTCGATGGCGCCCTTCTGCCCCAGTCCCACCAGTTCCGCCGTCCGCGTGGACATCCAGCGGGCGACGTCCTCCAGGGTGTGCCCGCGTTTGCGGGCCTCGGTCCACACCGCGGCCAGGCTGAGCTGGAGGCCGGAGATGCCGCCCCAGGCGGTGGCGAAGTCGTCGGTCTTGAGGTCGGCGGTCGACGGCGAGTGGTCGGTGACCACACAGTCGATGGTGCCGTCGGCCAGCGCCTGCCAGAGCAGGTCCTGGTTGGCGGCCTCACGGATGGGCGGACAGCACTTGAACTCGCTGGCCCCGTCCGGGACTTCCTCGGCCGTCAGGGTCAGGTAGTGGGGGCACGTCTCGACGGTGAGCCGGACGCCCTCGGCGCGGGCCTCGGCGATCAGCGGCAGTGCGTCGCTGGAGGAGAGGTGCAGCACGTGCACGCGCGCGTGGAGGCGCTTGGCCTGCGCGACGAGGTGGGCGATCGCGGTGTCCTCGGCGTCGCGGGGCCGCGAGGCGAGGAAGTGGGCGTACTTCGGTCCGCCCTGCTGCGGGGCGGCGGCGAGGTGGTGCGGGTCCTCGGCGTGCACGATCAGCAGGCCGTCGAAGGCGGCGATCTCGGCCAGGGACCGGGCGAGTTGCTCATGGTCGAGGTGGGGGAACTCGTCCACGCCCGACGGCGACAGGAAGGCCTTGAAGCCGAAGACGCCGGCGTCGTGCAGCGGGCGGAGGTCCTTGACGTTGCCGGGCAGGGCGCCGCCCCAGAAGCCGACGTCGATGTGGGCCTTGTCGGCGGCGACCTTCTGTTTCGTACGGAGGTTGTCGACCGTGGTCGTCGGCGGGAGGGAGTTGAGCGGCATGTCGACGAGGGTGGTGATGCCACCGGCCGCCGCCGCGCGCGTGGCGGTCCAGAAGCCCTCCCACTCGGTGCGGCCGGGGTCGTTGACGTGCACGTGGGTGTCGACCAGGCCGGGCAGCAGGACGTGGTCGCCGACGTCCTCCAGACGTGCTCCGGCAGGTACCTCGGCGTCGTGGGGCAGTACGGCCCTGATCGTGCCGTCGGCGACCGCGACCGACGCGGCGCGCGTTCCCTCGGGCGTGATGACGCGCGTCGAGCGCAGCACCAGTTCAGCGTCGGACACCCGGACCCCTCTCTGCCGCCGTTAACTTCCGCGTAACGGAATTCAACTTTCTGTTGAAGGAGTCTTCACTCCCGTTCCCGCACCGTCAAGGGCACACTTCTCCACAGTGCACCCGACGCCCACTCTCTGGACGTTTCCACAAAGCGGAATTAGCATTCCAGCACGCAGAACGTAGCTACGCACAAGCGGGGAGTCAACCGACTGCCGGGTAGGCTGCTGCCTTTCCCGCCCGTTCTGCCTGTGCCGAAAGGAACGCGCCGTGCCGACGTCCAGCGCCAGCACCACCGACTCCGCCAAGCCCGCAGGCGGCGGTGGTGTCCAGTCCCTCGAGCGCGCCTTCGATCTGCTGGAGCGGATGGCGGACGCGGGCGGTGAGGTCGGGCTGAGCGAGCTCTCCGCGAGCAGCGGGCTGCCGCTGCCCACCATCCACCGTCTGATGCGCACCCTGGTGGCGTGCGGTTACGTCCGCCAGCAGCCCAACCGCCGCTACGCGCTCGGCCCGCGGCTGATCCGCCTCGGCGAGTCCGCCTCCCGGCTGCTCGGCACCTGGGCCCGCCCCTACCTCGCCCGGCTGGTCGAGGAGACCGGCGAGACGGCCAACATGGCGCTGCTCGACGGCGACGAGATCGTCTACGTGGCCCAGGTACCGTCCAAGCACTCGATGCGCATGTTCACCGAGGTCGGCCGGCGCGTCCTGCCGCACTCCACGGGCGTCGGCAAGGCGCTGCTGGCCGGTTTCCCCGATGACGAGGTGCGCTCCCTGCTCTCCCGTACCGGCATGCCCGCCGCGACGGAGAAGACGATCACCACGCCGGACGGCTTCCTCGCCGCGCTCGACGATGTGCGCCGCCTCGGTTATGCCGTCGACGACAACGAGCAGGAGATCGGCGTGCGCTGCCTGGCGGTGTCGGTGCCCGACTCCCCCACCGCCGCCGCGATCTCGATCTCGGGCCCCGCGGGGCGGGTGACGGAGGCGGCGACGGACCGGATCGTGCCGGTGCTCCAGCAGGTGGCGACGGAACTGTCCCAGGCGTTGGCGAGTTCCGGCACCCAGTAAGGATCAGCGGCGCGGCGGCGGGCCGAACAGCTCCACCGCGCTGCGTACGTCCGACAGTCCTTGCGACAGCGCGCTCACGGAGCCGATCGCGCCGGCGATCAGCAGCAGGGAGCGGCGCAGCCGGGGAATCTCGGGGGTGCCGTCGGAGGTCATCGCGGCGAGCGCGGCGAGCTCGTCCTCGGCGGCGGCCCGGTCGGGGAATTCGGCGGGGTGCGCGGCGAGTTCGCGACGCAGCCGGGACACGGCGGTCCGCAGCTCCGCCACCCTCGGGTCCTCGTCGCTGCCGGTCACTGACCTCTGCCCCAAGCTCCGCAACACAGCTCTCCCCCCTGGCACGCCGTTGTGCGCAGTGATGTCCGATCCCGCCGTGCGGCCCCGTGGCGTTGGTCGGGCGCCGGGGGACGCGGGCCAGTAAACGCCACCCGGTACGGATGCGCCACCGCGGAGACCGAAATTCAGTCCGTGGAGAGCGCCGAGTCCACCCGGGGTCAGGTATGCAGGACCCATGACGGATCGCAACGAACAGCCGGTCGCGGGACTGCTCCTCGCCGCGGGCGGCGGACGCAGGCTCGGCGGACGGCCCAAGGCACTGCTCGAACACCGGGGCCGGCCGCTGGTCGAACACGCGGTGGCGGTGCTGCGCGCGGCCGGGTGCACCCGCGTTCATGTGGTCCTGGGGGCCGGCGCGGACGCCGTACGGGAGCGGGCGGAGCTGCCAGGCTGCGTGCTCGTGGACAACCCGCTCTGGGAGCAGGGCATGGGCACCTCACTGCGCGCCGGGCTGGACTCGCTCGCCGGGACGACGGCGCGGGCCGCGCTGGTCTCGCTCGTCGACCAGCCCGGCATCGGCCCGGAAGCGGTGGCCCGGGTGCTCGCCGCCCACCGGGGCGAGTCGTCGCTGGTGTCGGCTGCATACGACGGCGTGCGCGGTCACCCCGTCCTCTTCGGCGCCGCGCACTGGGCGGACATCGCCGCGACTGCGACCGGCGACCGGGGGGCACGCGCCTATCTGAAGGCCCATGAGCAGGAGATCACGCTCGTCGAGTGCGGGGACGTGGCCCGTGCCTATGACATCGACACCGAGGCCGACCTGGTCCACCTTGAGTGAGCGGGGTGGCACCGAGCGCCACCTTGCCTCGACCCGGAGAATCTCGACATCAACAAACCATTGAACTTCCACCATGAGGAAACTAGTATCCACTGATCAGAAGCGCCCGACCGTCCTACGGGCGTCCACCGCCCCCTTCGTGCCCCTGACACCCGGTGCCACGGCACGGCGGTGATGCACGTGGTTCGCTGAAGTAGCTCGCTGAAGGAAGTGACAGCTCATGTCCGCACCAGCGCCGTCTCCGCTGGCCATCGTCGACGCCGAGCCCCTGCCCCGGCAGGAGGAGGTCCTCACCGACGCGGCGCTCGCCTTCGTGGCCGAGCTGCACCGCCGGTTCACGCCCCGGCGTGACGAACTCCTCGCCCGCCGCGCGGAACGCCGCGCCGAGATCGCCCGCACCTCCACGCTCGACTTCCTCCCGGAGACCGCACAGATCCGCGAGGACCCCACCTGGCGCGTCGCGCCCGCCCCGGCCGCGCTGAACGACCGCCGGGTCGAGATCACCGGCCCCACCGACCGCAAGATGACCATCAACGCCCTGAACTCGGGCGCCAAGGTCTGGCTCGCGGACTTCGAGGACGCCTCCGCCCCCACCTGGGAGAACGTCGTCCTCGGCCAGCTCAACCTGATCGACGCCTACACTCGCCGCATCGACTTCACGGACCCGGCGTCGGGCAAGTCGTATGCGCTCAAGGCCGATGAGGAGCTGGCGACCGTCGTCATGCGGCCCCGCGGCTGGCACCTGAACGAGCGTCACCTCACCGACTCGGACGGCCGTCAGGTCCCGGGCGCCCTCGTCGACTTCGGCCTGTACTTCTTCCACAACGCCCAGCGCCTGCTCGACCTCGGCAAGGGCCCGTACTTCTACCTCCCGAAGACGGAGTCGCACCTGGAGGCCCGCCTCTGGAACGACGTCTTCGTCTTCGCGCAGGACTACGTCGGCATCCCCCAGGGCACCGTCCGCGCGACCGTCCTGATCGAGACGATCACGGCGGCGTACGAGATGGAGGAGATCCTCTACGAACTCCGCGACCACGCCTCCGGGTTGAACGCCGGCCGCTGGGACTACCTGTTCTCCATCGTCAAGAACTTCCGGGACGGCGGCCCCAGGTTCGTCCTGCCGGACCGCAACGCGGTGACGATGACCGCCCCGTTCATGCGCGCGTACACCGAACTCCTCGTCCGCACCTGCCACAAGCGCGGTGCGCACGCGATCGGCGGCATGGCGGCGTTCATCCCGTCCCGCCGGGACCCCGAGGTCAACAAGGTCGCCTTCGAGAAGGTCCGCGCCGACAAGGACCGCGAGGCGGGCGACGGCTTCGACGGCTCCTGGGTCGCCCACCCCGACCTGGTCCCCATCGCCATGGAGTCCTTCGACCGGGTGCTGGGAGACAAGCCCCACCAGAAGGACCGCCTGCGCGAGGACGTCGACGTCAAGGCGGAAGACCTCATCGCCATCGACTCCCTCGACGCCAAGCCCACCTACGCGGGACTGGTCAACGCCGTGCAGGTCGGCATCCGCTACATCGAGGCCTGGCTGCGTGGCCTGGGCGCGGTCGCGATCTTCAACCTCATGGAGGACGCGGCCACCGCCGAGATCTCCCGCTCGCAGATCTGGCAGTGGATCAACGCGGGCGTCGTCCTCGACAACGGCGAGCAGGTCACCGCCGACCTCGCCCGCAAGGTCGCCGCCGAGGAACTCGCGAACATCCGCGCGGAGATCGGCGAGGAGACCTTCGCGGCCGGCAACTGGCAGCAGGCCCACGACCTGCTGCTTAAGGTCGCTCTCGACGAGGACTACGCGGACTTCCTGACGCTGCCCGCGTACGAGCAGCTCAAGGGCTGAGACTCACGCCGGTTTGTCCGAGTGGCCCAGGGACTTCTCCGGGGCCACTCGGTCGCGTACGAGCCGCTTGACCGCCGTCGGCTCGGGGAAGCCCTGCTCGCGGCGGTCCCAGACCACCTCGTCGTCCACCCGCACGACGAAGACCCCGCCGGTGCCCGGCTTCAGCGACAGCTCGGTCAGCTCGGCCTCGAACGTCGTCAGCAGCTCCTGCGCCAGCCAGGCGGCGCGGGGCAGCCACCGGCACTGGGTGCAGTACTCGATCTGGACTCGGTGGGTCATCCCAGGTGCACCGACCAATCCTGTTCCGCCGCCGGTTTGCCGTGCAGGTCGGGGACCCGCTTGAGCCACTTCGGGCGGCCCTGCTGTGTCCTCGCCGCGCGCAGGGCCTGCTCGGCGGCGAGTTCCTCCCGGGTGGGGAAGTCCGTGGGCAGCCAGGCCTCGGACGCCTCCACGCGCGCGTGCAGATAGTCGACGTATGCGCGCCGCGCCTCGTCGGGCGTCGCGAAGCCGGGCTCGTCCGCCAGCCAGGCGTCCGGGACCTCGGCCAGCACCTCGCGCAGCAGCTCCTCGGTCACCCGGGGCGCCAGTTCGGCGTCGGCGGCCCGTACGTCGGGCTCGTAGTGGCCGAGGGCATGGTGGCGGAAGTCGTACGCCTTGTCGGGGACGGAGGTGTCCCAGCGATGGTGGAAGACGAGAGCGGCGCCGTGGTCGATCAGCCACAGGCGTGGCGGTGCGACGCCGAGTGTGGGCCAGACCATCAGGTTGGAGCTGTGTACGGTCCGGTCGACGTTCACGGTGAGCGCGTCGAGCCAGACGATCCGGCCGGCCTCCAGCGAGTCGACCGGGAAGGTCCCGGCGAGCTCCGGCGTGAAGTCCTTCGCGCCCGGCAGGTAGTCCATGCCCAGGTTGACGCCGGCGCTGGCCGAGTGCAGGTTGCGCACCTCCTGGTGCGGCTCGTGATCGGCGATCGCCGGGTCGAAGTGCACCAGGACCAGTTCGGGGAAGCGCAGGCCGAGGGCGCGGGCCAGTTCACCGACGATCACCTCGGCGACCAGCGCCTTGCGGCCCTGTGCGGAGCCGGTGAACTTCACGACGTACGTGCCCAGGTCGTCGGCCTCGACGACTCCGGGCACGGAGCCGCCGGACCGCAGTGGGGTCACGTATCGAACGGCAGTCACGTCGCGCAGCACACCGGCAAGCGTACGGCAGGTGGCTTCCGTGCCGATCGGCAATTACGCGCTGACCAGCGGGTTGGGCAGCGGCCGGTAGCGGGCGGCGGCGCCGTCCGCGCCGGTCCAGCGCAGCAGGAGGTTGGTCTTGGCGGGGAGCGTGGGCGAGGTGAGCAGGCTCCTGACCTCCGGGAGGTCGTGCCGGGCCAGTTCGCGGCGGGCCGCCGGCCACGGGTCAAGGCCGGCGTGACGCTCGGCGAGGGCCTCGGCGAGCTCCACCAGATGGTTGACGACCAGGCAGTACACCAGCCGCTCCCAGCCGGCCGCCCGTGACACGTCCGGCAGCAGCTTCACGCCCTCGGCGTCCCGGAACAGTGCCTGCACCGGGGTGCCATCGGCGGCGCAGGCGACCAGCGAGTTCTGCAGGTGCGCCTCCAGTACGACGCCATGGTCGGCGAAGGCCGACAGGACCGGGGGCACGACCTGGCGCAGGTACGCCTCCCACCAGCCGGCCGGGTCGACCGGACCGTCCAGCGGACTGCCCGCGAAGCCCTCCACGAGCCCGGCGGCCAGGAACGGGGTCGCGCCGGGCAGCACATGGCCGCGCGCTCCGTCACGGACGAGGACGGCGAGTTCCTCGAAGGCGAAGCCTGCGGTGCGGTAGCCGCGGTCGGTCAGCCAGGCCGCCGGGCCGCCCGCGAAGGCCCTGGTCACCGCCGTGTCGATGCGGCGCAGCTTCAGCAGGTCGTGCCGCCACAGCCGCCGTACGTCGTTGGTGATCCGCACGTCGAGGCTGAACTTCAGGAACAGGTCGCGCTCGGGGGCGTACACCGTGCGGATCGCGGCTGTCGGCCAGGTCGGGAACGCGGTGGTGCCGAGGCGGATCAGACGGCCGTCGGCGAAGGCCGGGGCGAGGTCGCGGGCGGTCAGCTCGAGCTGCCAGGGGTGGGCCGGCAGCAGCCGGTAGCCGGGCGGGGCCTGCCCGAGGGCGTCGAGCGCCGAGGTGTCGCCCTCCTCGACGACGGTGTCCTCGCGCAGCCCGAGCAGGACCAGCGGGAAACGGGCGTGGGCCTCGGGGGCGTACGGCAGCCAGCCTGCCACCGGGCCGCCGCCGCGGGCCTTGGGGGCGGGGTGGTGGGGGTGGCCGGTGACGAGGGACTGCTCGGAGCGCAGGTAGGGGTCGTCGGGCGGGGTGGCGCGGGCGCGGGCGGCGAGCAGGGCGGCGACGGCGTTGCGGCTGTCGAGCATCTCCGCGGGCAGCTCGTGGTTGGACAGGCCCGTGTGCCGGCGCAGTTCCTCGGCCACGAGCTTGACGAGTTCCGCGTGGTCGAGGCGATGCCAGCGGCCGGCCGTGTACAGCTCTGGTTCCGCGGGCCGCCGCCCGCCACGCACCCGCAGCAGCCGGTCCACGCCGGGCAGCCGGTGGACCCCCGGCCGGCCCGGGAGCGGGAGCGCCACCTCGCGCAGCAGGCAGTTGAGCAGCGGCGCCGCCGCATACGCGTCGGCCCGGTCGGCGACGTCGTCACGTGCTGGGGCGGCTGCGCCGACGGGCGGGAGGATGGGGTCCACGCGTTCCACTCGTTCCCTACGGTTCATATGTGCGGAGACGATCAGTATCGCTGTCGTCACAGCCCGCCGTGACCGCCCTGCCCGCGCCCGACCCGTTCCGAGGAGCCCGCCCGTGCACCGTTCCCCCACCGCCGAGGCCGAGGTCGCCGACGAGCTGTCCGTCCTGCGCCCGGACCTCGCCGCGCGGTACGCGGCCGAGCTGCCCGGCGCCCGGGCGGCCGTGCTGACCCGGCTGTGGCGGGCGCTCACCCATGAGCCGCTGACCTGGGTCGAGGACCGCACCCCCGACCGGGACGGCCTCACCCTGCGCCTTCGGGACGGCCGCCGACTGCATGGGCCGGCCCCGGATCCGTACGCGACCGCCGCGTACGTCACCGCCGTACGGCTGGACGACGTGACGTACGACCGTCCGGCACGGCTGATGACGGACCTCGCCGTACCGCACGGAGCCGACCTCGTGGCCGAACTCGACCACAGTGTCGCATCGTTGGCGCTGTCGCGGGCCGGGCGGCCGGCGCACCCGAAAGAGTGGCCCACGAGTGACTGGGAGTGGGAGCAGCGGGTGGTGGACGGTCATCCGTTCCACCCCAACTGCCGTTCCCGGCCGGGCTTCTCGGTGGCCGAGCAGCTCGCCTACGCGCCCGAACACGGGCCGCGCGTGGGGCTGGGTCTGGTGCCGGTCCCGGCGGAGGCGTGCCTGGTCACCGGTGAGTGGCCGGACGCCCTGCGGGACGGGCGACGGGTGCTGGTCCCGGTGCACCCGTGGCAGGCGGCGCATGTTTTGAAGCGGCCGTGCGAGGCACAGCTCACCGGACACCCGCTGATGTCCCTGCGCACGCTGGCCCTGGACGGCGGACCGCACGTCAAGACGGCGCTGAGCGCCCGCCTGACGTCCTCGGTGCGGGACATCTCGGTCGGGTCGATCGCCGCCTCCATGACGCTGTCCGCGTTCGCGGAGGACATGGCGGCGCACGCGGACGGTCTGCTGCACGTCACCCGCACGCTCGGCGCGGTCACGGACGGCTCACCCGATCTCGGGGCCGTCCTGCGCGAGTCGCCGCAGGAGTACGCCGGGTCCGGTGAGCGGGTGCTGCCGGTGGCCGCCCTCGCGACCACCGAGCTGCCGCAATCCACCGCCTGGCTCGGCGAGTTCACCCGGCTGGCCGTCACGGTCGGGCTGCGGCTGCTGGAGCTGGGCGTGGCCCTGGAGGCGCACGGCCAGAACCTCCTCGTCGTACTGTCCGCGACGGGCGCCCCGCTGCGGCTGGTGTACCGCGACCTCGCCGACATCCGGGTCAGCCCGGCCCGGCTGGCCCGGCACGGCATCCCGGTCCCGGAGCTGCCCGCCCGCATCCTCACGGACGACGTGCCGGCCCTGCGCCGCAAGCTGTTCGGGTCGCTGGTGGCGGGCGCACTGGCCGGGACGGCGGGGTCCGGGACGGCCCTGCGGGCCGCGCTGGAGACCGCCGTACGGGATCTGCCGCGCACCCCGGATCTCGTCGCACTGTGCGAGGAACCCATGCCCGCGAAGGCGTTGACGCTGATGCGGCTGTCCCCGGGCCGGCCCGGGGACCGGTGGGCCGAGCTGCCCAATCCCCTTCTGTGATCTTCCGTTTTGGTGCGGGACACCACTGCTCCATAAGATCCGCCGATGATCACAAGACAACGGCGGGTGGCAGGAGTCTGCGTCCTGTTCGCCGCGCTGACGGCCGGGATCGCTCTCCCGTCCGCGGCGCTCGCTGACGAGACCACGGCCGCCGCGCCCAAGGTCAACCTGGTACTGGACGTCAGCGGTTCGATGCGGGAGCGGGACATCGACGGGCAGTCGCGGATGGCCGCGGCGAAGCAGGCGTTCAACGAGGTACTGGACGCCACGCCCGAGGACGTGCAGCTCGGCATCCGCACGCTCGGCGCCGACTACCCGGGCGACGACCAGAAGACGGGTTGCAAGGACACCGCGCAGCTCTACCCGGTCGGCCCGCTGGACCGCACCGAGGCCAAGGCGGCCGTGGCCACCCTGGCGCCGACCGGCTGGACCCCGATCGGGCCGGCACTGCTGAAGGCGGCCGACGACCTCGACGGCGGCACCGGCTCCAAGCGCATCGTGCTGATCAGTGACGGCGAGGACACCTGCGCCCCGCTCGACCCGTGCGAGGTGGCCCGCGAGATCGCGGCCAAGGGCATCGGCCTCACCATCGACACGCTGGGCCTGGTGCCCAACACCAAGATGCGGCAGCAGCTCAGCTGTATCGCCGAGGCGACCGGTGGCACGTACACCTCGGTGGAGCACACCGACGAACTCACCGACCGGGTAAACCAGTTGGTCGACCGCGCCGCCGATCCGGTGGTGACGCCGGTGGCGACGGAGGGCGCCCCGGAATGCGCGAAGGCGCCGACGCTGGAGTCCGGCCTGTACACCGACCGCGCGGAGTTCGGGCAGCAGCGCTGGTACCGGGTGGACGTACTGCCGGGCCGGGAGCTGCGCGCCTCGGTGAGCGCGTCGGCGGACCGGGACGTGAATCCCGGCTACGGGGTGCTGTTGCGTGCGGTCACTGTGCACGGCCGGGAGATCGTGCGCGGCGAGGCGGCGGGCAACGGCCGTACGGATGTGATCTCGACGGGACTTCGCTACCCGAAGCGGGAGGGCGACGACGATGACGCCGACAAGCCCGCCGCCGAGACCGTGTGCCTCCAGCTCACCCACTCCTTCTCGGCGGTCGCCGGCGTCAAGACCACGCCGGGTCTGCCGCTGGAGCTGACGATCGACGTGGTGGACGGACCGTCGCCGTCGAGCGACGTGGCCGCCTTCGGCCTCGGGCGCGGCTGGTGGCTGCTCGGCATCCTGGTGCTGACCGGCTTCGTCGGGGGTCTGCTGTGGGGCTGGCTGTCGCGCTGGCGGGTCGCGGTCTGGAGGACCAACTGATGCATACTACGAGGATGTTGGGCGCAGCCCTGCTGACGCTCGGGCTGGCCGCTGCTCCCGCGGTGGCCGACTCCACGCCGTCCCCTTCGGGCGACAGCTCGGCCCCGACCGAGGCGGGCACGTCGTTCCGTACGGCGACCGAGGTCGACCAGGGTCGGACAGCCACGGCGAACGCCTCAGCAGGCGACTACCTGTACTGGTCGTTCCCGGCGGACGCCGGACAGCGCCCGACCGTCAAGGCCACGGTGAAGCTGCCGGACACGCACGCCGCTGAGACCTGGCAGATCGACGTGCACGACGGACTGCGCCGCCGCCAGGCCTGCCAGTACGGACCACAGACGCGCACCGCCGCGGCGAACACGTCCTCCGTGGAGCTGGCCTGCACGCTGCGTCCGGTCCGCGCCTGGTCGGAGCCGTGGGCGAACGACCCGCTGCCCGGCACGTACTACATCCGCCTCACCGCGGTGGGCCTGCCGACGTCCGACCTGGGTCTGCCAGTGAGCACCGAGGTGCGGGTGGACGGCAAGGACATCGGCGGATCGGCGGCGGTCGACGGCTCGCTGGCCGAGCCGCTGGTGCCAGGGGCCGCCGCCCGGCCCGAGGAGGATTCGTCGGCGTCGGCCGTTCTGTCGAGCATCGAGCCGGAGGACGGCTGGGCGTCGGGCTGGTGGTCCGACCGGTGGGTGTGGACGGCGGTGGGCGGTGTGCTGGCCGCGCTCGCGGGCGTCGGCGGGTATGCGCTGACGCGCGGCTCGGGGCGGCCCCCGAGGGCCTGATCCCTGCCGATGAGGCCCGCTGCACCCGCCGGTGCGGCGGGCCTTTCGCTACGCCTCGCGCAGTGCCTTGGCGAGCGTCCCGTCGCCGGTCACGGTGATACGCCCGTCCCGCACCGCTTCCGTCACGCTCAACTCCCCCCGCCCCACGGCCGCACAGGTGTCGGTGTCCAGCACCAGCCGCACGTCGGGCTCGGCGGGGGCGGGCCCGTCACCGTACACGGGACCGTCCACGGCACCGGCGTACACATGGAAGTCCCCCTCCTCCAGCCGCACTTCGACGAGCCCCTCACCCTCCAGAGCCCGCAGCAGTGGCAGCGCGAACCAGTGCGCCCGCACCGCGTCCGTCGGCCGCCGCTCCCCCAACTCGGCCTGACCCCACGCGCCCAGCGCCTGCAACACCGGCAGCAACTCACGTCCCCGCCCGGTGAGTTCGTACACGTAGGCCGCACCGGGCGGCGGCAGTCGGCGGCGTGTCGACAGCCCGTCCCGTTCCATGTCCTTCAGCCGCGAGGCGAGTACGTCCGTGCTGACGCCCGGCAGATCCGCGTGCAGGTCCGTGTAGCGGCGGGGGCCGGCGAGGAGTTCGCGGACGATCAGCAGGGTCCAGCGGTCGCCCACGACGTCGAGGGCACGGGCTGCGGAACAGTACTGGTCGTAGCTTCGGCGAGGTGGCATGCGACGCAGTCTAGACGTGTCGTTGGACTTTCCAAGCTGAAACTTGGTAAAACCAAGCAACACCAGATACCGGAGGGGCGCATGGAGTTCCGGCAGTCGAGCAAGCTCAGCGAGGTCTGTTACGAGATCCGCGGCCCGGTGATCGAGCAGGCCGACGCGCTGGAGGAGGCGGGGCACAGCGTGCTGCGTCTCAACACCGGCAACCCCGCCGTCTTCGGCTTCGAGGCGCCGGAGGAGATCCTCCAGGACATGATCCGGATGCTCCCGCAGGCGCACGGCTACACCGACTCGCGCGGCATCCTCTCCGCCCGCCGCGCCGTCGCCCAGCGCTACCAGACCCTCGGCCTGGACATCGGCGTCGACGACGTCTTCCTCGGCAACGGCGTCTCCGAGCTGGTCTCCATGGCCGTACAGGCACTCGTGGAGGACGGCGACGAAGTCCTCATCCCGGCCCCCGACTTCCCGCTGTGGACGGCGGTGACGACCCTCGCGGGCGGCAAGGCGGTCCACTACCTGTGCGACGAGCAGGCCGACTGGTACCCCGACCTGGACGACATGGCGGCGAAGATCACCGACCGCACCAAGGCCGTGGTCATCATCAACCCCAACAACCCCACCGGCGCGGTCTACCCGAAGGAGATCATCCAGGGCATCCTCGACCTCGCCCGCCGGCATGGCCTGATGGTGTTCGCCGACGAGATCTACGACCAGATCCTCTACGACGACGCTGTGCACCACTCGACCGCCGCGCTCGCGCCCGACCTGGTGGTCCTGACCTTCTGCGGCCTGTCGAAGACGTACCGGGTGGCGGGCTTCCGCTCGGGCTGGCTGGTGGTGACGGGCCCGAAGCAGCACGCGCGCGACTACCTGGAGGGTCTGACCATGCTGGCCTCCATGCGGCTGTGCGCCAACGCGCCCGCCCAGTACGCCATCCAGGCCGCGCTCGGCGGCCGCCAGTCCATCCACGAGCTGACCGCGCCGGGCGGACGGCTGCGCGAACAACGCGACGTGGCCTGGGAGAAGCTCAACGAGATCCCCGGCGTGTCGTGCGTGAAACCCAAGGGTGCGCTGTACGCGTTCCCGCGCATCGACCCCAAGGTGCACAAGATCCACGACGACGAGAAGTTCGTCCTGGACCTGCTGCTGCGGGAGAAGATCCAGGTTGTCCAGGGCACGGGCTTCAACTGGCCGACGCCAAATCACTTCCGGATCCTGACGTTGCCGCACGCGGATGATCTGGAGGCGGCGATCGGGCGGATCGGGCGGTTCCTGTCCGGGTACCGGCAGTAGCAGGCTCTTAGGGCCTGTCCGACGGATCCTGTCGCAGACACGGGGGCTGGCACGCCCATCTGCCGCGTTGTCGTCGGTTGCCGACTCCCCCACGCTCGGCTTCGCTCGCGCGGGAGGGACCCCCATCGCGTCGCCGCCCTCCTCCGCCTTGCAGCTGGACGCACCAGCCCCCGCTTACCTGCGCCGATCAGTCACCGTCGCTTCCCTGCGACCTGATCCGCCGGACAGGCCCTAGCCTGTGCCGCATGGGTGATCTCTTTCTCGTCCGGCACGGGGAGACCGAGTGGTCGCGGTCCGGGCGGCATACCGGGCGGACCGATGTGCCGCTGACCGAGCACGGGCGGGACGAGGCACGCGCGCTGGTGCCGCTGATCCGCTCGCACCGGATCGGGGCCGCGTTCGTCAGCCCGCTGCAGCGAGCGCGGGAGACGGCGGAGCTGATCGGGCTGCATGGCCCACGGGTCGATGCGGATCTCGCGGAGTGGGACTACGGCGGCTACGAGGGGATCACCACCGTCGAGATCCAGCGTGACCGGCCTGGCTGGTTCCTGTTCGCGGACGGGGTGCCGCCCGGGCCGCCGGAGCATCCCGGCGAGAGCGTGGAGCAGGTCGGGGAGCGTGCCGACCGGATGCTGGCCAAGGTGGACGCCGCGCTCGCCAACACCGAGGGGTGTGTGGTGCTGGTGTCGCACGGGCACTTCCTGCGGGTCCTGACGGCGCGGCGGCTGGGGCTGTCGCCGGCGGCCGGCGCGCTGTTCCAGCTGGCGACGGGCACGCTGTGCCGGCTGAGCACGGAGCACGGGCGGCCGGTGATCGCCGGGTGGAATGTCAGACCGTCGTCGTAGCCTTCGAAGCGATGGGGACAGTGACCAGCGCCGGGAAGGGGCACGCCGTGACACGACCGCCCACCGCCGCGCAGCGGCGTGTCATCGACGCCGCCGATCCGGTCACCGGGCGGCTGCGCGGTACGGAGGCACAGCTCGCGGCGCTGGTGAAGCGGGGGCTCGCCTTCCGGCATCCGCGGCCGCCGCACGATCACTTTCTGACGCCGGCGGGGCATCGAATACGGGAGGCGGCACCCGAACCCCCCGAGCCTGCAGCGGAGGCTCCCGCCGCCACCGGTGTGTTCGCCGCCCGTATCGGCGGTGAGGAGGGCGCCCCGGAGATGGGTCCGGCGCGCGTCCGTGAGGTGCACAGCGCCTGGCAGGGGCTGCTGGAGCTGCGCCGGATGACCAATCCGGACGGTGCCATGGACCGGCCGTGCGGGTGGGAGCGTAGGCATCTGGTGCAGGCCGCCGCGCTCGCCCTGGAGGCGGCCGGGCACCTCCCGGCCGGGCCGGAGCCGGATGCCGCGGGCTACCGGGTTCGGGCGACCCCGCAGCCGGAGGCGGTGGCCGTCCGCGAACCGGATCCCGAGGGGCTCCGGGCCTGCGCGGTCACGTTGGAGAAGGCGGGCTGGCAGGTCGGCGAGTACACGGAGCCGCGGACGAGGGCTCGCTATCTCCTGGCGTCTCCGCGACGGATGTAAGGGGCACATGTGAGGATCGGTTGAACCACCAACTGCGGCAGGAGAAGGGGAAGTCGTGACCGAGCCGTTTTCCGTTCCGGTGACCGTCCGGGGATACGAGACGGATGTGCAGGGGCACCTCAACCAGGCCGTGTACCTCAACTACGCGGAGCACGCCCGCTGGTCGCTACTGCAGGCCGCCGGTATCAGCCAGGCCGGTCTCATCGGCAAGGGCGTGGGTCCGGTGGCCCTGGAGACGACGATCCGCTACAAGCGTGAGCTGCTCGCGGGCGACGAGGTCGAGGTGACGTGCGCCTTCGACTGGGGCAGCGGCAAGACGTTCCGCATCGAGCAGACGATCCGCAAGACGGACGGCACGGTGGCGGCCGAGATCACGGCGGTCGGCGGCCTCCTCAAACTCGAGGAGCGCAGACTGGTCACCGATCCCCGGGAGGTCTTCAAAGAGCTGGCATCGGACCCGAGCCTGTTCGGGCTCTAGTAGGGCTTTGTTAGGTCCTGTGGTGGGGTTCGGGTGCTGGTGCGGGTTGGCCGCATATCGAGCAGGCGCCGGTCCAGGTGGCCAGGAGGGCCTGGAGTTCGCGGAGGACCGCGTAGAGGGTCAGGCCGGCGCAGGGGCTTTTGGGTCGAGCCTGAGCATGGTGCAGAAGGCCTGGGCGAGGGACGCGAGGGTGACGTGGCGGTGCCAGCCGAGGTAGTTGCGGCCCTCGAAGTGGTCCAGGCCCAGACCGTCCTTGAGCTCGCGGTAGTCGTGCTCAACTCGCCATCGGATCTTGGCGATTCGTACCAGTTCGCGCAGTGGGGTGTCGGCGGGAAGCGTCGAGAGCCAGTAGTCGGTTGGCTCGGCGGAGTCGGGTGGCCACTCGACGAGCAGCCAGCAGTCGGGCAGGGAGCCGTCGGCGGCGCGGCGGATGGTGCGGTTGGCCGGTCGGACCCGCAGGGCCAGGAACTGCGAGCGCATCTCGGCGTTCGGGTTGCGTCTGGTGGCCTTGCTGCCCTGGCGCCAGGTGACGGTGCGGGTGGCCGCTCGGCCGACGGCCAGGGCCAGGGCGCGCAGGGTGGTGTGCGGTTGGGGGTAGGCGGACACGTGAAGTTCCACCCTGTTCGTGGACAGCGGGTGGTTACGCTGCGGGGGTGAGGTCTTGCGTCGCCAGAGCTCTGGTTTCGAGCGGGGTGACGTAGCCGTACTCGGGGTGCTTGCGCAGGCGGGTGCGGTTGTACTCGACCTCGATGAAGCGGAACAGATCGGCTCGGGCGGTTTCGTGGGACTCCCAGACCGTGGTGCCGATCTCCGCTTTCAGCAGACCGAAAAAGCTCTCGGCAGCGGCGTTATCGTAACATGAGCCGGTTCGTCCCATACTCTGCCTCAGACCCAACTCCCGTATCACCGTGCGGTATTCACGCGAGGTGTACTCCGAACCGCGATCGGAGTGCGTGATGCAGTTCTCCTTCAGTCCGCCGCGGCCCGCGGCCATCCGAAGGGCGTCGACGACCAGTTCGGCCCGGTGGTGGTCGGCCATGGCGTAACCGATCACTTCGCGCGTGGCCAGGTCGAGGACCGTCGCGAGGTACCACCAGCCGGCGAGGGTGGGGAGGTAGGTGATGTCCGAGACCAGTTTTGTGCCGGGCTCCGTGGCGGTGAAGTCACGGCCGACCAGGTCCGGTGAGGGGGCGGCCTTGGTGTCGGCCCTCGTCAGGCTACGGCGCCTGCGGCGGGTGATACCGCGGATGTCGCGTTCCCGCATGATCCGCTCGACCTTCTTCCGATTGATCCGCCTGCCCCGGCGCCGCAGGACCGCCGTCACACGCGGGGCACCGTAGGCACCGCGGGACTTCCCGTGGATCTCCCTTATCTCCTCGGTGAGCTCGTCCTCGGCCCGCCGCCGCTCGGCGACGGTCTCCCGGCCGGCGAGCCACGAGTAGTAAGTGGAGCGGTTGACGCCCAGCACGCGGCACAGCCGCGCAACGCTGTAGCCATCGGGGTTGCCCTCGGTGGCCTTCTCCGCATCAATGAAGAGGCACACGGCGCCTACTTCACGATCTCCTTCGCGAAGAAGGCCGCGGCTTTTACCAAGATCTCGTTCGCCTTCTTGACCTCGGCCAGCTCGCGGCGCACACGCCACAGTTCCTCGCGCTCGTCGCTGGTCAGAGCACCCGCCGGCCCCTCGCCCCGGTCGATCTTCGCCTGCTTCACCCAGCCCCGCAGGCCCTCCGGGCTCACGCCCAGGTCCCGGGCGACCTCCGTCACCGTCTTCTCCGACGACAACGCCAACGCGACCGCGTCCCTCTTGAACTCGGCCGAGTATCGCTTGCTCGTGTTGCTCTTCTTGCTCACTACCTGGGACTGCTTCCTCCGGGACCTGTCGTCCCAGTATCAGGCTGTCCAGCCCCAGGGTGGAACTTCACGGATGTGCCTCACCCCTCGGCCGACCTGGGAGCGGATGAGACGGGTGGCGGCGATGAGCTGGTAGGTGTGCAGGCCTGCGGGGCGTGCTTCCACCAGGGCGACGCGGACCAGGTCGCCGTAGTGCTCTGCCAGCGGCCGCGCCTCCCGGCGTTGTGGTATGGCTACTCCTCGCCTTTGAGGAGCTGAACCAGCTGCTCGTCCAGGGTGAACTCGCCGTTGTCGAGGGCGCCTTCGAGCCAGTCCGCCGCCGCGCGAACGCGGCCGATCTGGCGGCGCACGGTCTCGCGCTCGTCGTCGGTGAACTGCTGCCCGCGCAGCTGCGGGACCAGCCGGCCGAGGGTGGCCACGAAGCTGTGGCAGGAGCCGACCAAGTCGAGGTGCTCGATGGTGTGCTCGATCGCGCGAACCGCCGGGGTGCGTTCGCGGATCCGGTCGCGGGTCTCGTGGGAGTTGTCGAACTGAGCGCGATTGACGAGCATCCGGGCGGTGTCGTCCCTCATTGTCTTCCGGGCCACGGCCGGGCGGCGCAGCAGGTCCGTGGTCACCTGCTGGGCAACGGGTGTCGTCCCTGGTCAGCTCGTTGACGACCCGCACCTTCTCGGCTGGGGTGACGTGCTCGGTCACAGCGGGCCGCTTCAACAGGTCGGTGGCGACCGGGGCGGCGACTTCGTCGTCGCGGGTCAGGTCGGCGACCGCCGCGACCTTCTCGTCCACCGTGACGGGCCGGTCGACACGCTGGCCGACGACGCGCTTCGCACCGTTCGGAGTCCACTGCCGGGCGCCGGTGCGCGGGTTGAACGGCGCGTCCTCGATAGCCGCCCACCGCTCGTCATCGTCCACGACCGAGGCCAGGATGCGGTGGACGGTGAACGACACGCCATCCTTGCGCCTGGCCTTCGGCCAGCGGTTGGCGGTGTAGCGCCAGTCCTCCACCGTCCGCCGCTCGACGCCGATGTCGTCCGCGAACAGCTGCAACGACTCCGTCACCGTGAACAGGTCGTCCGTGCCGTTCGGCATCGCCCCGCCCACCGAACGCATGGGCTCGATCTCCAGCGCCATGTCCCCCAGGGCGAACTGCGCGCGGGCGACCTGCGCGACCAGCTCCTTCGCCTGGGTGACGAGCTGTTCGTAACGCTGCCGGGTGACGTTCCCGATCCGGTCGGCCACGTCGGCCATAGTGACCACCGCCCTTGCCCGGGTCCGGCCGCCACGACGTGACCGGTCAACGGGGCGCCGACTCCGGCCACCGTCCACGGTGACGCGGGCGGGACACGCCGGGGCAGAGCGTGAACCAGGGGCGCTCGGAGCACCCGGCGATTGCCTCAACTCTTCCGCAGAACAAGGGGTGTTCGAGGTACTCGGGAGGCGTTCAGCTACGGCGTTTCCGTAACGCCGTTCCGTGACGCCCGCCGCTGTCGGCAGGCCCTCACCCGGCAGCGGTCCGAGCAGTACACGGCCGCCTTCGACCGCTCCACCCCCACCGTCCACGACCGCCCGCACACCGGGCACTCCGCCTGCTCTCCCCGCTGCATTGCGTTGACCCGTTGCCGGGTCCGCTGAAGCCTCCGCCACCGCCGCGACCTGCACCGACCCGAGTTGATCGCCGAACGGGCCTGGCTGACGGTGTTCCTGCTGCCCGCCTGCTCGCCCGACCTCAACCCCGTCGAGTGGGTGTGGGCGCACGTCAAGCGCAGCCTGGCCAACCTGGCCGTGGTCGCCCTCGACCGACTCGAGGCCCTCGTACCCAACCGACTCAAACGCCTTCCGTACCGGCCGGACACTCTCGACGGCTTCATAGTCGGCACTGGCCTGACCCTCGACGATCCAACGTCATCCTGACCAGCCGAAGTCAGTAAAGGGGGTCAGGGTGCGTGTCGGGTGCCGTGCCGGTAACGGCCGGCACGGCACCCCAGTGGGTCAGCAGCGGCTGCTCGGATGGGCCTCCTGGCGCCGGTGCGCCGGTGTTCGTACTCCCAGCGGGTCGGCAGGGGGGCGTGTGGGTGGTTACGGCGGTGGCGTGCGCAGTAGCGGTCGAACGACCTGGAGCAGCGGCGAGCGACGGCCACACTCGGCCCGCTGGGAAGGGGGCAGTGGCTCCCAAACTCATCAACATTGATCACGCGAGCGGGGCACGAGGTGACTCCCGAAGTCGTCGACAAAAGAGTCCCGTTCTCGCGTGCACAGCCGGCTGGGTCGCGGCCGCTTCCTACCGGCGTCCAATGGTCATGAGCGAGCTGCGGGCGCCGCTCGCCAGCTGCAGGGCACGCCGCACCAGGCCGGCGCCGAAGATGCGCTGCGCACCCTCCCGCCCGAGGTCGTTGACGGCGGACATGACCAGGGTCGTCTCACCCTTCATGAGCTCGCCCCTGGGCCGGGGCCCGCAGCTTCCGAAAGCTCCTGCTCGCTCGGGTCCTGCGCCCCGGACTGCTGAGCCGCGCCGACGTCGTGGTCCTGGTGGCGGCCGCCGCTCGCCGCCTTGCGGACGCGGGCGAACGCACGTGAACCCCGGTGTCAGGCTGCCTGGGGGAGGGGTGTGGCTGCCTGACGCCGGGAGCTGGATCCCGTCCCCGCCTTGAGCTGCGTTATGCGTCGAGGAAGGGATGGGCGTATGGCGGGGCTGTCGCTGGAACGGGCGGAGCCACAGGGGTGGGGTGGGATTACAGGTCCACTGGGCCCGGTGGGAGGGCGGCGCGGACCGTTTTGCCGGGCCCTTCGTGGTGCAGGAACCAGGTGAGCTGCGCCCCAGTTGGGCGACGCGGGCAGCGCGTCGCCCGCCGCCCGCCCGGCCAGGCCGGACTGGGCGAGCCGGGCGACACGCTGTGCCACGGCCACCGGTCGGCCGGTCAGCGTGGGCGGCGGGTCGCCAGCCACAGGCAGATGGTGGGAGGCAGGGCACTCCCCACCGCTGTGACCAGGGCAGCCGTCGCCAACGGTTCGCTGAGGGTGGGCAGCACGGCGCTGCGTACCCCGTCGGCGGCTCGCACGGTGACCTCGCAGCCCTCCTCGGTCATGCTGATGCTGTCGCCCAGTCCGTAGCCGGTGTCGAAACACTCCTTGGTGGCGGTGGCGTCGGCGACGAACCACAGCAATGCCGCCAGGGCGGCGAGCCCGAGCGCCGCCGCCAGACCCACCCTGCGCAGGAGGCGGTCGTGGTCGTGGGTGTGCCGGCCCTGCTGGTCGTGTGTGGTCATGCGCTCATCTTCCTCGGAGGGCGGGGTCAGCTGTTGGCCGGGCAGCCCAAGGTGCCATTGGCCCGCGCGGTCGGGGAGCCGCCGCGGACCCATTCCGCGCAGCTCGGCACATGCCAGTTGCGGCTGCTGTTCACCATGAGTTCGGTGTCGGAACCGGGACGCGTGTAGTTCAGGCCCATGCACGAGCTGCCGGGGTCCATGCCCGCGTCGTTGCAGTCGTTGCTCAGCTTCTGGCCCGCGAGTGCGTAGGGAGAGCTGGTCTTCGCGCCCTTTTCGGCGTGGATCCAGAAGTTGTAGGTCACACCCGCGGTGAGCTTCTTCGGGTAGCCGACTCCGACGGAGAAGTCGAGCTTCTGGCAGGAGTCGGTCGTGTCGTCCCAGTCCCAGTATGCGACAGAGCTGCTCGGGAAGTTCCAGCCGTAGTCGACGGCGTTCCACTTGAAGCCCGTCGACCAGGCCGCCCAGAACTCCGTGTACGCGCTGTCCGCGCAGTACGGGCGCGGGAAGATGTCCACGAGGTCGTAGTTGTACAGCGACAGGTTGTGCTCGTAGCCGAAGTCGTCGCCGAAGGCGGCGAGGTCAGTGGTGGAGTTCCAGCGCATGTAGTGCCGGAAGTGACGCGGCTTCGCACTCGCGGAATAGCGGTACGCCTGCATCTCCACCGAGACGGGCGCCCACGCCTTGCCGATGTTGGCTGGTACGGTCGGCTCCTCCGCGCTCGAAGCGGGCTCCTCGCCCGGGGCGGTCGTCTGCTGTTCCGCGGCGGGCTGCTGCCGGCTCGCCTCGACGGCGGCGAGCACCGCGGCACGGCGGCCCAGCAGCGTCTCCCGGTCCCGGGTGGCATCGGCGGCCTTCTCGAGGGTGCCGAGCGGAAGCTGCTCCACCGTCGCGGCATCGGAGTCGAAGACGGTGGTCTCGGCAAGCGCCGGGGCGAGGGCCGAGAGCCGGGCCGAGGGTATCTCACCGTCCACCACCACGAGGAAGACCAGCGGCTCCACGCCGTACTCCGCGGTCACACTCTGGCGCATGCTCTCGATGGCCTGGTCCGCCGGGACGCCGGGACCGGGCTGGGATCCGCCGCCGAAGTCACCGGTGTAGCGCAGCAGCAGCGGGTTGAGCCCAGACAGGGAGACCTTGAGCTCGTCGAGGGTCTGGGGGACGGCGAACAGCAGACGTGTCACCTTCGGTTGCACCTGCGCAGCGGTCGCCGAGACCGTCGTCTGTGAGTCGGGGGCCTCGGCCTGCGCCCTCGCCGTCGTGGCGGGCAGCACGGTCAGGGCCAGGCAGCTCGCCGCGACCGCGCTCCACAGGCTCAGCTGTCGAAACGTCATGTGTTGCTCCGAAATCTGGGATCTTTGTCAGCTCTTGGTGCGGGAAAGGACGTCGCCAGTGCGGGCGTCGAGCTCGACGCGCTCCACATTCGGTGTCTCGGCGCCGGGCCGGCCGGTGAGTCCGCGGTCGACGGTGACCGTCCAACGGGAGGCGTTCCAGGTGTCGGGCGTCGCGATGGCGGTGCCCCGCTGGTCGCCGATCGCGGCCCGGGCGGCGGCGAGAGCCTCCTCGGCGGTGAGCGCGAAGCCCGTCGTGTCCGCGGTCCCGTGGGTGGCGGACAGGTAGGTGACGGCGCCGGTACGGCGGTCGATCTCGACCGTCACCTCGCGCGCCCCGGGGTGCCCGGCCTCGGTGGGACGCCAGCGCAGCAGCGTCACGGCGTCGCCCTCAACATGGCTGATGGCCTCCTCGGCCACCAGCTCCCAGTCCGGCCCCCAGGCAGCGACATTGCGCCCCACGAACTCCTCGGCGGCCGCACGGACCTCGGCCGCGCCGAGCAGCGCCTCACCGCTTGTCGACGGGGTCCCGACGAGATCGAACAGCGAGCCGTCCGCGGCCGTCCGGTACTCGACGCCCTCGGCGCTGCGTACCGCCGTGAGCGGCTCGCCCGCGGGACCCTGCGAGGAGGTGGTGGCGACGGGTGTCAAGGACGCCGGGGACGAGAACGCCGGTGTGGCGACCGGCTTGCTGTTCAACGGCTCACCGGCACGGGCCGGCTTGAGCGTGACCGCGCCAGGGTTCGCCACGGCGCCACGGATCACGTACCTGTCCCAGCCGTCCGCTGATCCCTCCTTCGCGACGAGGTCGGAGCGGGACCGTGCGAGCGCAGTGGACACGCTCACGCCGGTGGTGACGTGGTACGAGAACCGGTTCCAGAAGTAGTTGCCCGAGTAATTCGTCGCGCTCGGCAGCGTGCCTGACGTGGTGGCCGGGTACATGACCAGGTCGGAGAAGCTGATGACCGAGTCGATACCGCGGGAGACGGCGACCTCGTTGAAGTTCCCGAGCTGCCCCGTCAGCGAGGTGTCGCAGCCCGCGAGGACGAGCAGACGCATGTCGTCCACATCGTTGTACGGCAGGTACTCGGTGAAGAACCGCAGGTTCGCGTAGAGCGGTAGAAGGTCCTGCGTACGACCGGCGGCGAGGATCGCGTCCTGATCGTCCGAAGGCCCCTCGTCTGTCTGGAAGATGCCGCCGTTCGCATGCCCGAACAAGGCGAAAACGCCTGCATCCAGGCCGTCCACCCAGGCGTCGTCCGCGCTGCGCCCGGCGGTGTGGCTGGTGCCCGTGTAGCCGAGCGAGCGTGCCGCGTCGCGGAACGCGGTGGCGCTGAGCCGGGTGTCGAGGCCGTCGTTGAACCGCCTGCCGAGGCTGGTCTCCTCGACTGCCCCATGAGCGGGCGGCGCGCCGATAGTGAGGGCGCAGACGATGGAGACCGAGAGCGCGAGCAGGGGTCCCCGCCTCCGGCGGCGTCCGCCCTTCGTTGTGTATGCCATTGACTCTCCGCTGGTGTGGCTCACCGGGCCTCGGCCCGGCGCTGTGTCACCTGCTCTACGCACGGGGGAGGCAGGTCCCTCGCGGAGAAGGGGGTCGAGTAGGAACTGCGCAGGGAGTGCAGTTTGGTGTCACATGATGTGACACCCTGGCCAGGCGCCGGTTGATCGTCTCGGCGCCGATCGAATGACGGATGGGGGCGGAAACGGTCGTTTGAACCCCCTTCGCTGATCCAATGATCCGATCCGGGCACAGCGGGGCAAATCGGCGTGCCGATCCAATCGGGTTCGCTCCACATTTGCGCCTCCCCATTTAGCCCCCTTATGGTCGCGATCCGGCGCCCGCCGGATGAGCGAAGAGGGATGATACGTGACGAACCGTCTGTATCTGCGACACTCCACCGACAAGCAGACCAATGCTCGCCAACTCCATGCTCTGGACAGTCTGCTCAAGTCCGGCGCGCCCAGGTACGAGGACCCGGCCACGTCCTCCCGCGTCTACGCGATCAACCGATCCGGGTTCCGCCGGCTGCTCGACGAGGCAGCGGTCGGCGACACCCTCCGCATCGCGGATGCCGCGCGGCTGTTCCGCTCGACCAAGGACGTCATCCAGATCCGTGAGGTCCTCCAACGACGCGGCCTGCACCTGCACATCGCGACCGGCGCATGGTCCGGCTTCGATCTCGCGGCCGACGACCCGCAGACCAAGCTGTTCGTCACCATGCTCGCCGGGGTCCTGGAGTTCCAGCGCGACATGATCTCGGAGAACACGAAGGAAGGCGTCGCCGCCGCCGAGGCTGCGGGCAAGACGCTGGGGCGCCCAGCCGCGCTCGACGCGGACCAGGCGGCCGACGTCGTCGACGCGTACGCCAAGGGCGCCGCGGTGAAGGCACTCGCCCGGCAGCACGACGTCGCGCCCAAGACCATCCGCAGGGTGCTCGACGCGGCCGGCGCCCGCGCCGGCGGCGACGTCCTGGAGGAACTCGAGGGTATGGCCGCCGACGTCGAGGACCAGGAGCAGGCGCCCGAGCCGCCGCACGCCATCGACCTGCCCGGCTTGCTCGCCGACCACCTTGAGGGCACCCGGGACACCGCCGTCCACGAGGCACTGCGCAGCGGCCGGACCGTCCGCCGCGGGCAGGGCTACTCGGTGCGCGTCACCGCTCCGCTCGCGCTCCACCAAGCCGCGCTGAAGCAGAGCGCCGCCCTCGCCGGCGGCGACTCCACACCGGCCGGGCGCAAGGCGTACCGCGCGTATGCCGACCGGATCGACGCGGCGATGAGGAAGAGGTGACGGCCAGCCGTCCCGGGTCGACGGCGCGTTTCCGACGCGTTCTGGTTGACCTCCACAATCGGCCTGGCTTCGGCCGCGTGGTTGGACCCGGAGGGGGAGGGTCAGGCGGCGAAGGCGAAGTAGGTGCCGACTGTGAGGCCAGAGAAGGTGATGAGCTGGCGGGGCTTGAGGCAGGTGAAGGCGGTGTGCGTCCCGATGCCGGTGGCGACGGCAATCGGCATCGTCTGCGGGATGAGCAGCGCCGGGGCAGTGCGATCTCTGCCGCGATGACGGTGGCCGCGACCAGGTGTCAGAGGCGGATGTCCCGGTCGGTGAGGTTGCCCATGTGGCGGCGGACGAGGCCGGGGGCGGCACTGGCGCCAGATGTCGCCCAGGTCTATGGCAGACGGCCCGCGCCGCGGAAGGAGCGCGGGGCGGGCCGTTGCTGCACGGGTGCGCGCTGATGATCCCTTGCGTCGGGACTATTCAGCCGTGGGGCGCCATCGTCCCGATTCCCGCAGCGCGACGCGCGTTGCCCACAGCGTCATAACCAGGGCGATCGCACCGACGATGAGGATGCTGGTGATCACCAGGGTGGTAGGCAAACCGTTGGCGTGGACAGGTGCACCCAGCATCGGCACCGTAAGGAGGACGGCTGCTGCTGCTCCCAGAGTGAGGGCGATACCGAACGCCCCGAGGAAGACGAGCAGCGTGGTCGAAACGAAGGGCCGACGAGAACCGGTGATCACAGTGATAGGCGCCAAGGAACGGGCGAATCGCAGGAATTCACCCATGTTGGCCAGGCACGTTGCGAAGGCAAGGATGGCGATCGTGCCCAACGCAAACAACGGCAGCCACCAACTGTGTTCCTGGTACGTGGCCAGCGTCGCAGTCCACTCCGTGCCCGGCACGCTGGCCCGCCAGCCAGGAAGCAGTTTGTTGTTCGCGACCTGCTTGATCTCTGACTCCGCAAGGCGGCTGCCTGCAGGAGCTATCACCTGAAGGGACACGAGGTTTTCAACGGTGTCGATCTCTCCCGCGCGAGCAGCGATGGAGCTGTCGCCAGTCATGGACAGCCCCTTGAGCAGGGCGCGGCCACGGGCTGAGGTGGCGTCGCCAGCCGCGAGGGGGGCCGCCTCGGAGCCGGCGGGTGCGGAAAAGCCTGCCATTTCGATAGCAGCACGGCTTCCCACGACCTGGGTGCCGACTTGTTGGCCGGGGACGCTGCCGATGTAGACACCGACAACCTCTGTATCACTTGGCAGGGCGTCGATGAAGGTATGCAGACGCTTGACGGAATTACGGTCAACGCCTTCGACTCGGACAACGGAGGAGCCGAGCGCCTCTTGTACCTGCTTGGCGGCGAGATCCGACTCGGTAACACGGTTGTTCCAGGTATACAGCTGTGCTGAAATGCCCATAAGCAGGACAATGCTGGTGATGACGCGAGCTATCGCTGCGGGGCTGGCCGCGATCCAGCGTCCACCAAGCAGGGGCGCAGGCCGACGTGAACGCCGTCCCCACCACGCAAGGGCTTGCCCAAACCGAATGGTGAGCGTTGCCAGGGCGGCAGGTAGCAGAATCAGTGCGGTCAGCGCTCCCATGGAGTAGGGGAGCAGGAAAAGCAGCTCGTTGTCCTTGGCACCCAAGAGGCTTGGGCCGATGAACGCGAAAGCGAACGCCAGCGGGCACAGCCACGTGGCGCTGCGCAGCAGAGCGCGCTGCTGGCGCTGGCGGGGCCTCGTGCTCCCAGCAGCGGTAGCCCTCGGCTGCAGGAACATGGCTGCCACGGCCACGACCAGCGCTGCCAGGCCCACGCAGCTGTACAGGATGCCGAGGTACGGCTCCAGGTAGCTGGCGGTCATCACGTAGTTGACCTTCGGCAGCGGCCAGCTGGTGCCTTGGTAGAGCCAGATGGTCAGGGTGGCGAGCGCTGCTCCCACCAGGATCGGCGGGCCGGCTTCTCCCAGGTCGATCAAAAGCCGGTGCCGAGGTCCGGTGCCGATCGCGTGCAGCACTGCGCGTCGGCGGTCGCGCATGGCGGAGCCGGTGCGTGCAGCAATCACCGTCAGGGCGGCGGCAGGGGCAAGCCAGGTGACGGTAATGAGGATGTAGAAGCTCTTCGCCGGCTGGATCGTGAGCGGTTCACCGAAGACGACGCCTTCCTCATTGCCCCACGCAGAGACGTAGAAGCCCTCCGTCAGCGACTCGGCGGGGCGTGCGTAGATCAGCGGTTCAGCGTCGCTGGCCAGGCCCTCTGGCTGAATGCGGTTGTCGATCTCACCGAACCGGGATGTGATGCCTTCGGTCAGTCCGGCTACCTCGGCACCGAAGGACAGCGCGGAATGGCCAGGAGCAGGCCAGCGGCGCAGCCCAGGCGGCGGCGGAGCGTCGTCAGTCAGCGGCTCGATGTAGATGACGGTGTACTGCGCGCCGTTGATCGTGTCCGAGCTCTCGAGCCACCGGGCGATCGCCTTGTCTTTCTGATTCTCAGGCACCACCTGGGGGCTGCGCGCGACTTGGGCTTTCTCCCGGCCTTCGTAGGTTGCAGCGACCACAGCGCAGGCTGCGAACGACATGGCCAGTGCAAAGGTGGCCACGCACAGAGCCACCAGCCGCAGCCTGCCGCTTTCCGCGCCCCTCGCGGCACTGCGGCCGATGCGGAGCAAAGCGGCCGTCAGCCCCAGGGGTGACGAGGTACGTTGCTTCTTCACGTGGCCGCTGCCTCCGAACGCACGGCCAGCAGCTTGCCCTGGCGCAGCTCCAAGTGCTCGTCCGCGCGCGCCGCGATGCTGTGATCGTGGGTCACCACGAGCAGGCCGCAGTTCCACCGCTGCGGGAGCGAGAACAGGAGCTGCCCCACGCTGTCGCGGTTCTCTTCGTCGAGCGCACCAGTGGGCTCATCGGCAAGCAGAAGAGCGGGTTCATTGACCAGCGCGCGCGCCACAGCAGCCCTCTGGCGCTCGCCGCCCGACAGGTCCGCCGTGGCCGTGCCTCGCGCCGGCACACCGAGCTCGTCCAGCAACTCTTCAGCGCGGCGGAATGCATCCTTGCGGTCCCGGCCGGCAAGGAGTGCAGCCAGTGCGACGTTTTCCACGGGCGACAGCTCGTGAAGCAGCTCGGCAAATTGGAACACCATGCCGATGTTGTCCCGACGGTGCTTGGCCACTCGGCCGGCCCGCATGCGTGTGATGTCCTCACCGGCGATGTCGATAGACCCGCTCTTGGGCTCCGCAAGTCCGAGCAGGCACATGAGCAGCGTGGACTTGCCGCTGCCGGAAGGTCCTGTCACGGCTACCGAATGACCAGCAGCCACGCTCAGTTCGGCGGCATCGAGAAGCGTGCGGCCCGGTATCTCATAGCGCAAGCCCCTCGCGGACAGCACCAGTTGTTCTGCAGGGACGGATGGAGGCGCCATGTGGTTCCTTAAGCGGGGGACGAGCAAAGCAACGGTGGCGCCGCTGCCGAAGTGCACGTCGACAGCGGCGCCTTGTCAGCTACGGATCAGTAGTGCCACGACCCGTAACGGTCTTCACCGGCGATCATCTGCTCGCGGATCCGCAGCTTCAGAATATTGCTGCCTGACCCACTGCTGTTGCAGGTTGAGTAGCCGGTACCGACCCAGATGGTACGCAGGGTGCTGGCGCTGGTCTCCCGGTAGTACTCAACGGCCACATCGTGGTTGTCGGCGCTTTGGTCGCACACCTCGGCGACGGTACGCGAGTACCAGGTCCGGGCCGTGCCGGCCCCGTCGAGAGACGCGTAGATCTCAGCGGCGGACGCGGGCGCGGCCATCGCGAGCGCGCTGCCCGCCACGAGAGCAGCAGTAACCAGACTCTTCAAACGCATAGGGAAGTTCCCCCCTTATTCCGAGCAGGTCAGCTGAGCGCTGCCTGCGTTCGCAGATCAAGATCACACGTTGCACACGCAAGATCAACTCAAGAGTCACTACGTGACCAATTCGCGATGGACATGTCAGCCAGGCTCCACGAATGCTTTCCACCTGCACAAATGATCAGAACACCCGCAGCAGGAGTCGGCGGGCGAGGTCGTCGTGCACCGCTGCGACCCTCAACCCGGGCCGACTGCGGCGGGCCCGGGTGAGAGTGCCGGCATACCGGGCAACCGCCTGGCGGTCCTGCTCGGTCTCACCTGCCAGCAGCAGGGCCACGGTTGCCTCGTCCCGCAGGTCGATCGCCGCGTGGAACATGCGGTCGGCGAGGGCGTCGGCGCGCTTCAGGACGCCGAAAAGCACCGGGGTCGATTCGCTGCTCTACAGTCCGGCTCCGGGCACCTGGAGGGTGCTGCGGTACCCCCGGTTGCGTCCCTGATGATCAAGTGACTTAAGGTGAGCGCCGTCACAGCATGGGGGAAGCGATGAGGAGGGGCGGGGCTGGTGGCGTTCCTGACGGATGAACAACGCCGCAATTACGGCACGTTCACCACGGTGCCGGACGACGGGCAGCTGGCCGGGTATTTCCTGCTGGACCGCGACGCGAGGCGGCGGGCGATGGCCTGCCGGGGTGCGAGGTCGCAGCTCGGGTACGGCGTCCAGCTCGGCACCGTACGGTTCCTGGGCGCCTTCCTGGACAACCCCGAGGACGCGCCCGCCGAGGTCGTCGCGTACGTCGCCGACCAGCTCGGCCACCCGGCCTCGGTGCTGGCCGGGTACGGCTCCGAGCGTACCCGCTTCGACCACCGACAGGCCATCAAGGACGCCTACGGCTACACCGACCTGAAGGGCGACGCCTGGTGGAAGCTGGTCCGCTGGTTATGGGACCGGTGCTGGTCGGGCAACGAACGCCCCATCGCCCTGTTCGACCTCGCCACCCTGCACATGGTCGAGAAGAAGGTGCTGCTGCCCGGCGCCACCGTCCTCGAACGCCTGGTCAGCTCCATCCGCGAGCACACCAACCGCAAGACCTGGCGCACCCTGGCCGCCCAACCCGACGCCGCCCAGCGCGCCGCCCTGACCGCGCTGCTGCCCGTCGAGGACAGCCGCCGCACCTCCAAACTGGACCGGCTGCGGCGTTCTCCGCGCGACATCACCGGCCCCGGCGCGGGCAAGGCCATCGACCGGTTCATCGAGCTCAACAAGCTCGGCGCGTCCGGCTGGGATCTCTCCGGCATCCCCGCCGGACGACTCACGGCGCTGTCGCGCTATGCCAGCTCTGTGCGCGCGAAGGCGGTCGCCGACCTCGCCGAACCGCGGCGGATGGCCACCCTGGTGGCGTTCGCCGCCGCGACGCGGAACCGGGCCGCGGACGAGGCGATCGAGGTCTTCGACATACTGATGTCCGACCTGGCCCGCGCCTCGGCGAACCACGCCGCCAAGCAGCGGATGCGCACCCTGGGCGACCTGGACGCCGCCGCGTTGATGCTGCGCGAGGCATGGATCACCCTCAGCCACTCGGCCGCCGACCCCGACAGCGACGTCCGCAGCGGCTTCGACCTGCTCGACATCACCGCCATGCACCAGGCCGCGCGCACCGTCGGCGAACTCGCCCGGCCCGAAGCGGAGACCATCGCCGCCGAGCTGACCGCCCGCTACCGCACCATCAACCAGCCCCTGCGGCGGCTGGCGAAGCACCTCGGCCTGGAGAGCGTCGAAGAGGCCGGCCCGCTCATGGAGGCGCTGAAGTTCCTGCCGAAGCTGGAGCGGACCCTGGCCAAGAGCCGCCAGAGCGAACTGTTTCCCTCCGTCCCCGTCGAGCACCTCGGACCCACCTGGCAGACCCGGGTATTCCCCACCGAGGGCGAGCACGCCGGCGGCGTCGACAAGCACGCCTGGATCGTCGGCACCGCCGAGGCCCTGCGCGGCGCTCTGCGCCGCCACGACGTGTTCGTGCCCGGCCTGGACAAGTGGGGCGACCCCCGCAAAGCCCTACTGCAAGACGTGGCCTGGGAAAACGCCCGCACCCGGGTGTGCCGCAGCCTTGGCCTGTCCGAGAAGCCCGGAGTCGACCTGAACCAGTGGTGCCGCGAACTCGACGGCGACTACCGGCGCCTGGCCGCCGGGCTCGCCGACAACCCGCACGTCCGCATCGAGCAGCGCACCGAGAACGGCAAGATGCGCGACCACCTCGTGCTCACCGGCCTGGACAAGCTCACCGAACCGGCCAGCCTCAAAGACCTACGCGAGGCGGTCGACGCCCGCATCCCCACAGTCGACCTTCCCGAGCTCCTCCTCGAAGTCCACGCCTGGACCGGGTTCCTGAACCACTTCCACCACGTCTCCGAGGCCGGCAGCCGCGCCGAGCATCTGATCGTCTCGCTGGCAGCGGTTCTTGTGGCCGAGGCGTGCAACATCGGAATCCAGGCGATGGTCTCTGAGGACGAGCCGGGCCGCTCCCGCGACCAGCTGTTCTGGGTCGAGCAGAACTACCTGCGCGCCGAGACCCTCCGCCTGGCCAACGCGGTCCTGGTCGACTACCAGGCGACCCTGCCCATCGTCGGGCACTGGGGCGGCGGTGAACTCGCCTCCGCCGATGGCCTGCGCTTCGCCACCCCTCT
The DNA here is from genome assembly GCF_046267975.1 of Streptomyces flavusporus. NCBI lineage: Bacteria > Bacillati > Actinomycetota > Actinomycetes > Kitasatosporales > Streptomycetaceae > Streptomyces > Streptomyces flavusporus. The sequence continues at coordinate 2,007,348 of NZ_CP176503.1, forward strand.
GCGGGTCCTCAACTCCGGGCCGAACCCGAAGTACTTCGCCGCCCGCGGCATCACGCTCTACAACTACCTATCCGACCAGTACAGCGGCTTTAACCACATCGTCATCCCCGGCACCCGCCGCGACAGCCTCTACTTGCTCGACGGCATCCTCGACCAGCCCACCTCGCTGAACCCCACTGAGATCGCCACGGACACCGCAGGCGCCTCCGAAATGATCTTCGGCTTGTTCCGGCTCCTGGGCTACCAGTTCTCTCCACGACTCGCGGACGCCGGACACACCCTGCTCTACCGCGCCGATCCCACCGCCGACTACGGCCCCCTCAACCCGCTCACCGGCGGCCGTATCCGGCTGCGCACCATCACCGATCACTGGGACGATCTGCTCCGCCTCGCCGGCTCCCTACGCGAGGGCACCGTCCGCGCCTCCCAGATCCTGCCCGTCCTCGCCGGCCAGGGCCGCCCCAGCCCGCTCGGCCGCGCGGTCATGCAGATCGGCCGCCTGGACCGCTCCGCCTTCCTCGCCCGCTACTACCACAGCGAACTCTTCCGCCGGAAGATCAACAACCAGCTCAACCGGCAGGAATCTCGCCACGAACTCGCCCGCCGCATCTTCTACGGCCAGAAGGGCGAACTCAGACAGAAGTACAAAGAAGGTCAGGAAGATCAGCTATCAGTCCTGGGACTCGTCCTAAATACCTGCATTCTGTGGAATTCGGTGTATATCCAGGAGGCCGTCAACCAGCTCCGCGCCGAGGGCCACCACGTGTCCGACGCCGACCTCGCCCGCCTCTCCCCGCTCGGACACGACCACATCCGCATGATCGGCCGCTACCACTTCCGCCTCTCACCCGAACTCGCCGCCGGCAAGCTCCGCCCCCTGCGCACCACGCGGGAGACCGTCGTCAGCTGACCGGCCGGCCGCCCCCGGCCTGCCGCTCGGCCAGCAGTCGCCGTACCTGCTCGTGGGATACGCCGCAGAACGTCCCGATCCGCCGCAGCCCCCACCCCTCATCCGCGGCAGCCGCCATCGCCTCCACCCGGGCCTCGTCCAGCGCGCCCACCAGCGCGCTGCGCAGCTCCCCCAGCAGCCGCATCCGCAGCGCCGGGGCCAGCCCGTCCAACTGCTGGCAGAACCGCTCCACATCCGAGCGCAGGAACCCCACCCGCGGGTCACTCACCTCATCCACGCGGCACAGAGAACAGTCAGCTCAGCCGGGGTGTCAAATCATGTGACACCAAACTGCACTCTCTGCGCGGTTCCTACTCGACCCCGGAGAAGTCGGAAATCTTCTCGGAGATCCTTCCGAGCCTGCGGGGCGGCCGGATCAGGACAGCAGCAGGGGGACGGGCTCCTCGGATGGCACCGGTACGACCGGCAGGGCGGGGAGGACCGGGTCCGCCGACAGGTCGGGTGCCCCTGGCAGCGGCGGCAGGCCCGCCGCCGGAGCCTCCGGGACCACGAGCAGGTCCGGCGCCGGAGCCTCGGGCAGGGCCGGGAGGCCGGCAGCCGGCTGCGGACCGGACGGCGCCCCGGCAGGCCCGCCGTCCGTACCCTGCCCGGGAGCGGCCTCGGCCGGTACGGCACCGCCCGTCGCGCCCGCCGACCGCACCTCCTCCGGCATGCCGGGTCCGGCAGGGTCGGCGGCATTGGCCCCTTCGCCGGCCTTCGCCGAGCCCGCCTCGTCCAGGAGAAGCGAGGCCGCCGTGTCGGCAGGGCCGGACAGGGACGGCCGGGGAACCGGAGGACCCTCAACCTCCGCGGGCGCCACCAGCACGAAGCCCGCGATCGCCACGGCGACGCCCGCGGACGCCAGTGCCGTCGCGGGCGCCGCGGCCGACGATCCTCCGTCCACCCGCGGACGGCCCCGCCACAGGCCCATGACGAGGGCCAGCGTCGTCGCCAGCGCTGCGCGCAGGGTCTGCCGTGCCCGCCCCAGCAGGGATTCGGTCGCCTTGTACGTCAGCCCCATCCGCTGGGCGACTTGTGTCACGTCGAGGTCCTGTGCCTTCAGGTGCAGCGCCTCCGCCTGGCGCCGGGGGAGTGCCGTGCTCTGGAGGGCGAGCCACTGCGCTTCGGCCCTGTCGCACACGGTGTCCTCGGGGGACTCGATGTGAGGGCCGGTCAGGACGGAGCGTGCACGCAGGCCCAGCGCCGCGTCCCGGTTCAGCTGCCGGTGCCGGTCGACGCAGAGCCGTACGGTCACCGAGGTCAGCCAGGCACCCAGCCGCTCACGATCGACTTCCGGGTTCTCCACGGCGCGGGCCATCGCTTCCTGGACCGCGTCCTCGGCGTCCTCGATGCTCACGGACCGGCGTCGCGCCACCTTCAGCAGCGCCTCCCGGTGGCTCCACAGCCGCTGCCACTCGGAGCCCGCGGACTCATGTGTCGACAAATACCTGCCCCTCTCCGCGGCCGGACTCGCGCGATGCGTGCCGAAATCTAACCCACGCCCCCAGCGCCGGACGCCGTGGGGTTCGGCAGAGGTAACGGGAGCGGCGAGGTTAGGACCTCGATCCGCCGATGTGTTCTTGAAGGGGGCGTCTGCCCTGGGTGCCGCTTCTGGGGCAAGCGGATGTCGGCGGCGGTCAAGCGGTTGCCCGCGCCAGCGCGGCGGGAGATGAGGCCAAGCCGCTGCTGGCGCGGGAGACCGACCAGAAACTGGGCCGCCGGCGTGGAAGCGCGCGGTGTTCTCTAGCCCCGAACTGCTGCCCGGGCTGACCCAGGAGTGCTGCCGCTGCGGGCGGACCCCTCGCATCCCACCCGTCAGCCGATTTCCGTTCACGCGCCGCGCCCCCGGTCAAGGGCCGCCTCAGCACGCGGGCGGGCCCGCGCCAACACCGCAGGGGACGCGGGCCCGACAACCGCACGGTCACGGCACGCAGTGCGTCACCGTCACGCACACCTTGCTCACCGCGACCGGCACCTGAACGACCTGCTGCGCGCTGCCGTTCGCAGAGACATCCGTGGTGGAGGCGGCCACCACGAACGGGTTCCCGACGGCGTCCTTGACCTCGACGGCGACCCCGACGTGCCCCGTCGCACCGCTGCACATCACGCCGACGACGAGGCGTTTATGCAGGTCAGGCCCTATACGCGACGCTCGTCCCTGCCCTGCTCTGAGGGCTTTCATCCCGTAGGCGGCGAATGACCTTCTCCGGGGCGGAGGCTCGGCCATCCGTCTCGGTCGCTTTCACACCCGGAAGTCCGTCTGGTTTGAAAATGCCACGGAATCGCCTGATGAACAGCGGAACCGAGCCCTCCGGCTCGCCCATGATCACGCTACGCCGTGAAGGTCAGTAACTGGGCTCAATACGCCGAGGGTTGTGCGCCCTTCCGTTGTCGGCGGCTGTCACAATTTCGTGCATCGCATCTGCTCAAGGGAAGAGATCCTCTGGCATGGTCGTCATCCACCACACCGTCCTCAAGCCGACCAAGCTGGAACTGCTCACCTCCTGGCTGCCCTCCCGCCCGTGGTACCGCGGTGGCGCGGGCGAACCGAAGTTGGCGAAGGCCGGCGGCTTCCGGCTGGACGACCCGCAAGGCGAGGTCGGCATCGAGTTCATCGTGGTCACCGACGCCTCCGGCCCTCACCTGATCACCTACCTGGTGCGCTCACCTATCGCGGCGCCCCGCTCGACGGGGCGGAGCACGCCCTCCTCGGCACCATGGAGCACGGTGTGCTGGGGCAGCGCTGGGCCTACGACTGCTGCTACGACCCCGTGCTGGTCGCCCAGTTGCTGGCCCTGATCGAGGGGCGGGTGCAGGCCCAGGACCAGAACATCAGCGATGTCCCCGACCGGGAGGTCATCGCCTCCTGCACCGGTGAAGGCTCCACCTCCACGGACGCCACCGTCACCGTCACCGTCACCGACGATCAGGAAGGCACCGGACTGGCTACGCCGCATGGCACGACCCTCCGCTTGCACCGGGTCCTGCAGCCCGCCCCGGACGGCCCGTTTGCTCCTCCACAGGGAGCGACCGGCCACGTCAGCGGCTCCTGGCAGCTGCCGGATGGCTCCCGCGCCCGGGGGGTGTTCGCCGTCTTGCACACCGGCACCCGGGCGTAGCCTCGACATCTTCGCTCACGGCCGGAGCCAGACGAGGAGCGCGGCGGCGGTCACTGTGCCGAGGTAGAGGTATCCGACCGCCCGCTCGACGGTGTTGTGCTTCTTGTACCGCGCGGCATCAAAGCCCGGCGGCCGTCCACCCCTCGGGATCGGCGGGCACGAAGGCGGGCCTGCCCCTGCGGGCGGTGGCCAAGGGCACGATGCCGCGCGAGCTGCTGTCGAGGCGTCGCCACACCCACCATGCGCTGGACGACGCCGTCGAGCAGGCCGAGCTGTTCGCCAACCTCATGAAGTGGCCGGGGCCCGGGTCGTCGCCGCCCCGGTGATCTCCTCCCCCGCCTCCATCGGATGGGTCACGTCCTGCGCGTCCCGGCCCTTGCCGAGGTGGTTGAAGACGAGGTTGAGCGCCACCGCGGCCACGCATCCCGTCGAGATGCCCGAGTCCAGGACGATCCTCGCGGTCTCCGGGAAGGCGTGGTAGAACTCCGGGGCCGTGATCGGGATGATGCCGACGGCCAGGGAGACTGCCACGATCAGGACGTTGTTGTCCTTGTCCAGGCCGGCCCGGACCAGGGTCTGGATGCCGCTGGCCGCGACCGAGCCGAACAGGACCACGCCCGCGCCGCCGAGCACCGGGCGCGGTACGACCGCGATGAGCGACGCGGCCATCGGGCACAGGCCCATCAGGACCAGGAAGGCGCCGCCCGTGGCGACGACGTACCGGCTGCGGATCTTCGTCATCGCCACCAGGCCGATGTTCTGGGCGAAGGCGCTGCACATGAAGCCGTTGAAGAGGGGGCTGATCGCCGAGCCGAGGGTGTCGGCGCGCAGGCCGGCCGCGATGGTCTTCTCGTCGGCCGGGCGGTCGACGATCTCACCCAACGCCAACATGTCGGCGGTCGATTCGGTCATCGACACCACCATCACCACGCACAGCGAGATGATCGCGGCGAGCTGGAACTGCGGTGCGCCGAAGTGGAACGGGGTCGGGAAGCCGATGACGTCCGCGTCCGCCACCGGGCCGAAGTCCGTGACGCCGAACGGGATCGCGACCAACGTGCCGGCGACCAGGCCGAGCAGCACGGCGATCTGCTTGACGAAGCCCCGGGTGAAGCGGCGCAGGAGCAGCACGATCAGCAGGGTCCCGGCCGCCAGGCCCAGGTTCGTCGCCGAACCGTAGTCGTCCGCCGCCGGGTTGGGGCCCTGCGCCCAGCCGAAGGCGACCGGGAGCAACGAGATGCCGATCAGCGTGATGACCGTGCCGGTCACCACCGGTGGGAAGAAGCGCACCGCCTTGCTGAAGAAGGGGGCGGCCAGGAAACCGAGGAGACCCGCCACGATCACCGCGCCGAAGATGATCGGCAACGCATCCGACTTGTCCTCGGTGGGCGCGACGATCGCGGTCATCGGGGCGACGCCCGCGAAGGTGACGCCGTTGACGAACGGCAGCCGGGCGCCGATGTTCCAGATGCCCAGGGTTTGGAGGAAGGTGGCCAGGCCCGCGGTGAACAGGCACGCACCGGTGAGGAAGGTCAGGTCGGTGGCGGTCAGGCCTATGGCCGCGCCGACGATCAGGGGTGGGGCGACGACGCCCGCGTACATGGCTGCCACGTGCTGCAGGCCGGTGGTCGCCATTTTCAGGGCGGGGAGTTTCTCGTCGACGGGGTGGGTCGCGTCGACTGGCTGATCGGACACGGCGGCTCCTCCGAGCGGCTGACACGTCGGCGTTGACGTGGGTTTCATGGAGGTGATGCGTGTGGTCGTGCGGGACCAGGACGGACCCGTTCTCAGGGAGGGGAACGGTGACCGTACCGGGGCGCACGCGTCCGACGCGCGCCCCGGAGACGGCCGCCATGGACCCCGCTCGGGTCCACGGCTGCCGGCCGGGAGCCGTCCCTCCCGGCCGGAGATCAAGTGCCGTATGCAGTAAGGAGATTCAGTACGGCGATCAGGCCTGCGCCGAGATCTGCGCCAGGCGCTGCGCTTCCGCCCGCGTCGAGCGCGCGATCGCGTCCTCGTCGACGTGCAACAGGCGGTTGTCCTCGACGATCTGACGGCCGTTGACGAAAGAGGCCGTGACCGGAGCCGCCGCCCCGAAGACCAGCGCCGTCACCGGGTCGGCGATCGAGGCGTGGGCCAGGGTGTCCAGCTTCCACAGCACCAGGTCGGCCAGCTTGCCCGGCTCCAGCGAGCCGATCTCCGCGGCACGGCCCAGGACTTGGGCGCCGCCGTATGTCCCGAGCCGCAGCGCCTGCCGGGCGTTCAGGGCGGCCTCGCGATGCGCGCCGAGGCGGTTGATGAGCAGCGCGTTGCGCAGCTCGGTGTGCAGCTCCCCGGACTCGTTGGACGCCGTACCGTCGACGCCGAGGCCCACCGGGACACCGGCCGCCAGCATGTCGGGGACGCGCGCGATGCCGGCCGCGAGGCGCGCGTTGGACGACGGACAGTGGGCGACACCCGTCTTCGTGCGGGCGAAGGCGGCGATGTCGGAGTCGTTCATGTGGACGCAGTGCGCCATCCACACGTCCTCGCCGAGCCAGCCGGTGGACTCGAAGTAGTCGGTCGGGCCCATGCCGAACAGCTCGTGGCAGAACTTCTCCTCCTCGACCGTCTCCGAACCGTGCGTGTGCAGCCGTACGCCGAGGCGGCGGGCCAGCTCGGCGCCCTCCCGGAGGAGTTCGGTGGAGACGGAGAACGGTGAGCAGGGCGCGACGGCGACCTGGGTCATCGCGCCGAAGGAGGCGTCGTGGTGCTTGTTGACGGTCTCCTCGGTCGCGGCCAGCGCGCCTTCGAGGGTCTCGACGGCGAAGTCCGGCGGCAGGCCGCCGTCCTTCTCGCTGCGGTCCATGGAACCGCGGGCGAGGGTGAAGCGGACGTCCGTCTCGCGGGCGGCACGGATGATCGCGCCGGACAGGTCGCCGGAGTCGTGCGGGTAGACGTAGTGGTGGTCCATGGCGGTGGTGACGCCGCCGCGGGCCATCATCGCGAGCGAGCCCTGGGCCGCCGCGTACACCATCTGCTCGTCGATGCGTGCCCAGGTCGGGTAGAGGGCGACGAGCCAGTTGAAGAGGTTGTGGTCCGTGGCCAGGCCCCGGGTGATCCACTGGTAGAAGTGGTGGTGGGTGTTGACCAGGCCGGGGGTCACGAGGTGACCGGAGGCGTCGATACGGCGGTCGACGTTCTCCAGGCCCTCGGGGGCCCTGCCCGCGCCGACCGACTCGATGCGGTTGCCGGCGACGACGACGTAACCGTTCGCGTACTCGGTGTCGTTCGCGTCGACGGTCGCGATCGCGCAGTTCTCGATGACGATGCGCCGGTCTGCTGCCATGGTTCGTCCTTTGCGCTGATGTGGAAAGGGCACGGCAGGACCCTGGGAGTTTTGAGTGCCGCGGCCGGGGGGCCTTCTGAAAACCGTGTTCCCCGGCCGCGGGTGCCGAAATACGGGGTTGATCAGAGGTTGGTGAGGTCCACCGGGATCCTCGCCTCGCAGCCGTCCCGCAGGACGGTGGCCTCGATCAGGCCGTACGGGCGGTCGGCGGCGAAGTACACCTCGTTGTCGTTCTTCAGCCCGAACGGCTCCAGGTCGACGAGGAAGTGGTGTTTGTTCGGGAGCGAGAAGCGGACCTCGTCGATCTCGCTGCGGTTGTCGATGATGCGCGTGCCCATTTGGTACAGGGTCTGCTGGAGCGACAGCGAATACGTCTCGGCGAAGGCCTGGAGCAGGTGCGTCCTGGTCTCTTCGTAGGACGTGTCCCAGTCGGGCATCTCCTGCTCGTCGGCCGACCAGTTGAAGCGCCAGCGGCCGGTGACGGAGGTGGCCAGGATGCGGTCGTACGCCTCGGGAAGGGTCGTGTACTTGTCCTTGACGTAGCCCCAGAACTCGGAGTCGGTCGAGTTCATGACGGTCAGGTCCTTGAGACCGGAGATGACCTCCCACGACGAGCCGTCGAACGTGATCTGGGCGAGCCGGGTCTCCTGGCCCTTGCGGACGAACGAGTGCTCGCCCTTCCCGGAGTTGTCGATCCGCTCCCAGGCGTACTCCTCGATGCGGATACGGGCCGTCCTGATCGGCTCCTGCGAGGTCACGAAGTGCCGGGCCAGGTGGATGCCGAACTGCTCGGCGGACTCGATGCCGTGCTCCTTGGCGAACGCGTACACCGTGTTCTTGGTGGTGTCGGTCGGCAGGACGTTGGCGTTGGAGCCGGAGTAGTGGACCTCGTCCATGTCGCCGGAGAGCGACACGGACACGTTCAGGTCCTTGATGTGGTGGGTGGCGCCGTCCCGCGTGATCTTGACGACTCGGTTCTCGGCCTTGCCGTACTGGTTCTGTCCCAGAATCGCAGGGCGGGCAGGGCGGGAAATGTCGGTCATGGTGTCTGCTAGCTCCCTCGGTATACGGAGTAGCCGAACGGGTTGAGCAGCAGCGGTACGTGGTAGTGCTCGCCGGCCTTCACGGCGAAGGTGATGGCCACCTCCGGAAAGAACACGGCACCGCTGTCCCGATTCGCGGGGGCGTCCTGCTGCGCATCGGCTTGCTTCTTCGCGAACTTCTCGAAGTACGGTTCGACGACGAAGTCGAGCCGTACATGGGTCGTCCCTTCCGGCAGCGCCGGCAGGTCCTTGCACCGGCCGTCCGCGTCGGTCGCGGAGCCGCCGAGCGCCTGCCAGTCCCCTCCTTGCCCGTAATGGGCGCGCTGCCCGGCGCGGGCGGAGAGGCGGACGGCGACGCCCTCGGCGGGGCGGCCGATGCTGGTGTCCAGGATGTGGGTGGACACGGAGGCGGTGGTGCTCGTGCTCATGTCTGATCTTCCTCTACGAGGTTGGCCAGTCGGATGCGGTTGATCTTCCCCAGCTCGGTGCGGACGATCTCCCGCTCCCGCTCCGGCGAGTTCCCGATCCGCTCCTTGACCGCGTCCCGCATCTGCTCGCCGGTCCGGCCGGTCGCGCAGATCAGGAAGACATGGCCGAACTTGTCCTGGTAGGCCAGGTTGAGTTCGAGCATCTCCGCCTTGAGCTCCGCGGAGGCGCCGGCCATGCCGCGCTGCTCCCGGGCCGAGGTCGGGTCGCCCGGCTTGGGGCGGCCGATCGGCGGATGCCCGGCCATCGCCTCCTCCAGGTCTACGGCGGTCAGCTCGGCCATCGCGGCGTCACTGGCGGCGTAGAGGTCGTCGGAGGTGGCGTAGGGGCGGGCGGCGAGCAGCCGCTTGGCCCATGTGGTGGAGGCGCACGCCTCGTGGAGAGCGGCGTAGGCCGCGTGCTCCTCCAGGGCGTTGAACCGGGCCAGGCCCGGGGGCGTGGAATTCGACGTCACGGGAGCCTCCGTGGCCGCGAAGGGCCTTCGTGCTGAACGGGCGTGCCGATAGCTAACGCCCTGCGACGACGAGACGTCAACACTTTGTTGAAAATTCGCGGTAACGGAACCTGAGCAGGCCGCCTCAGACGTTCTTCTCGCGGTTCAGGTAGTTGTAGACCGTGAAGCGGCTCACGCCGAGCGCACTCGCCACGGTCTCCACGCCGTGCCGCACGGAGAAGGCGCCCCGCGCCTCCAGTATCCGTACGACCTCCTGCTTGGACTTGCGGTCCAGCTCGGCCAGCGGCTTGCCCTTCTTGCGTTCCATGGCGGCGAGGATGTGATCGAGGGAGTCGGCGAGCTGCGGGAGGCGTACGGCGACGACATCGGAACCCTCCCAGGAGAGCACGACGTCGTCGGGGCCGGCCTCGTCCGGCGGGAGCATCTCGCCGCCCATGGCGTCGACCAGCGGTTTCACGGCCGTGATGAAGGGCTCGTCCTCGCTCACTTCTCGCCCTCCGCGATCACGTTGACCTGGAGCGAGACCCGGGTGGCGCCGGCCTCGAGAGTCTTGCGCAGCAGCGCGTCCACCGCGGTGAGCACGGCGTCGGCCCCGCCCTCCGCGGTGTTGCCGAACGGACCGACGTCCACCGCGTCCAGCTCCGCCGTCTCCACGACCTCACGCGCCACCAGCGCGTGCGCGGGTGCCTCGTCGAGGTCGAACGGCTCGGTCGTGAATTCCACTCTCAGTCGCACGCGCTCAACCTAACGCCCTGCACGGATTTTCGGGCAGTCCTCACCGGCACGGGATCTCTGCGACGGACCGCCCTCACTGCCCCGTAGAGCAGACGAGGAGAAACCACAGGGAGGGGACCGCGACGTGGCAGGGCACAGGGTCAGAGGCATCAGGGGTACGGCACTCGCGGCGGCGGCGATGGCGGCGCTGACCGCGTCGCAGGCGCCTGGGACGACATCGGCGCGGGCGGCGGCGCCCGCGGAACCCGCCGCCGGGCGCGGGCCCAGCGTGTCCGGGGACACGCCGTTCCGCATGGAGCTCCCTCCACTGCGGGTGCGGAAGGCCGAGACAGCCGAGACAGCACAGGTGGGTGGCGCGCTCCCGGCGAGCGTGTTCGCCGCCTACCGGCGGGCCGAGACACGGCTCGCGCACTCCGCGCCCGGCTGCCGGCTGCGGTGGCAGCTGCTGGCCGCCATCGGACAGGTGGAGTCGGGGCAGGCGGGCGGCGGGAGGGTGGACGCGGACGGTACGACCCTGACGCCGATCCGCGGCCCCCGGCTGGACGGCGTCAGCTTCGCCCTGATCCGGGACAGCGACGGCGGGGCGTACGACGGGGACGTGGTGTACGACCGCGCGGTCGGCCCGATGCAGTTCATCCCGTCGACCTGGGCGGTCTGGGGCGCGGACGGCAACGGCGACGGCCGGGCCGACCCGCACAACATCTTCGACGCGGCGCTCGCCGCCGGGCGCTACCTGTGCGCCGGCGGGCGCGACCTGTCCGTGCCGGGCGACCTGGACGCGGCGATCCTCGGCTACAACCACTCCAGGGCCTATCTGCGGACGGTGCGGGCCTGGTTCGCGTACTTCCTGGAAGGGCATCGGGTGGTGCCGGACGCCGTGGCGGCGGGCGGTGCGAGCCCGGAGCCCGAGTCCTCCCCGCCGGTGCGGCGCGAGGCGTCACCGACGCCGCCAGCCCGCCCGGCGGGCGAGGGTTCCGGTACGCCGTCCCCGTCCCCGAGCCCCTCCGAGCCACGGCCGACGCACAGCAGCCCGTCCGCCGAAGAATCGGCGGCCCCCTTGGTACCGCTCCCCGACCCCGAAGTCGCCCCGCCCGCCGAGGACATGCTGCCCAGCACGGCTCCGCTCCCCGGCAACGATGAGAACCCAAGGGTCGCAGCCCCCTCCACAACCGCGACTACCGGGCGGTAATGTCGCCCCCCGCCGGGCGCACATGACCGGCGGGTGAGCGCGAAGGGGCCCTGATGGCGACGACGGACATGCCCGCGGAGATACAGGCGGCCCACGACCGGTGGGAACGCATGTGGAGCCACCGCGAGCATCTGCTCAAGGTGGCCCGCCGCAGGTCGATGTCCCTGGAGGACGCCGAGGACGCCGTGCACGAGGCGATGCTGCGCGCGGCCGAACGCCCCGACCTGGACGACGAACGGCTGGCCGCCTGGCTGACGACGGTGACGATCCGGCTGTGCGTGGACCGGTACCGGCAGGTCAACCGCGAGGCCGAGGTGCGTACCAGCCCGACGCTGATCGCGCCCGGTCCGGTGCCGGTCGAGGAGGCGGTGTGCGACCGGGCCGAGGCCAAGTGGCTCGCCGTCCGCAGCGGTGAGCTGCCCGCCCGCCAGGCGGAGGCGCTCCGGCTGAAGTCCGAGGACCTGGACGTCGGCCAGGTCGCCGTACGGATGGGCCTGAGCTACCGGACGGTCGAGTCGCTGCTGGCCCGCGCCCGCCGGACACTGCGCAACTCGCTGGCAGGCACGCTCGGTCTCGCCCTGTTCCTGTGGGGCCGGGGCAGGCCGCGCGGGGCATCGCACGCGCAGGCCGCGGCAGTGGCCGGGACGGCGGCGACGCTGGCGGTGGCGGGGTTCGTCCTGCCGTACGCCCACGACTGGGACGGGCAGGGCACGGCGCCGCGGCCCTCCGTCTCTCCGGTCCCGGAGGCGTGGCAGCGGGCGGACAGCGAGGGCGGGGGGACATCCCCGGACGCGCGCGAGCTGCCGACCGCCTCGAGGACCGGCGCCCCGGAGGCGACGCGGACCCCGGGCGACCGGCCGCTGCTGCCGCTGTCCGTGCCGTCCCTGCCGGAGGTCCCCCTCTCCTCGGGGCCGGAGCTGCCGACTCCCGAGGTGCCCGCGGTGCCTGAGGTGCCCGCGGTGCCTGAGGTGCCCGCAGTGCCCGACGTACCCGAGCTGCCCCGCGTCTCGGCGGCCCCGGACGTGCCGGATCTTCCAGAGGTGCCGGACCACCCCACTGCTTCAGCCACGCTCGAAGCACCCGTGGACCCGCTGCCGTAACCCTTCTCAAACCCATCCGCAAAAAAAATTCGCCTTCGCCGCGACGGACGCCCCGCCCCTCCCCGTAGAGCAGATGTCGGAGCTGCTCCACGGGTGACTGCACGGACGAAGGGTGAACCGGATGGGTGTCGAGATCTGTGTGGAAGGGCTGACCAAGTCCTTCGGTCACCAGGTCATCTGGCAGGACGTCTCGCTGACCCTGCCCGCCGGGGAGGTCTCGGTCATGCTCGGCCCGTCGGGCACGGGCAAGTCGGTGTTCCTCAAGACGCTCGTCGGACTGCTCAAGCCGGACCGCGGCTCGGTCCGGGTGGCCGGTCGGGACATCACCAAGCTCCGTGAACACGAGCTGTACGAGGTGCGGAAGCTGTTCGGCGTGCTGTTCCAGGACGGCGCGCTGTTCGGCTCGATGAACCTGTACGACAACATCGCCTTCCCGCTGCGCGAGCACACCCGCAAGCCGGAGAGCGAGATCCGGCGGATCGTGCTCGAGAAGATGGACATGGTCGGTCTGATCGGGGCCGAGGAGAAGCTGCCCGGGGAGATCTCCGGCGGTATGCGCAAACGCGCCGGGCTGGCGCGGGCGCTGGTCCTCGACCCGGAGATCATCCTGTTCGACGAGCCGGACTCGGGGCTCGACCCGGTGCGCGTCGCGTATCTCAACCAGCTGATCGTCGACCTCAACGCCCAGATCGACGCGACCTTCCTGATCGTCACCCACGACATCGCCTCGGCCCGCCAGGTCCCGGACAACATCGGGCTGCTGTTCCGCCGCGAGCTGGTGATGTTCGGGCCCCGCGACCAACTGCTGACCAGCGACGAACCGGTCGTACGGCAGTTCCTGAACGGCCGGATGCAGGGACCGATCGGTATGGCGGAGGAGAAGGACGCCGCCCAGGTCGAGCAGGAACTGGCCCAGATCGGCGAGACCACCGATCCCGAGCACCTCACTCCCCGGCTGCTGCCCAGCCCCGGCATCTCCCGGCCACCCCGCTGGCAGGCCATCGCGAAGCGGGAGGAGGAGGTGGCACGCGCATGAGCCTCAACCCCGTCGGCGCGCTGCGCCACTCCGGCAGCCTCTTCGCGATGGCTCTGGACGTCGTCCGGACCCTGCCTCGACGGCCGTTCCAGGTGCGGGAGTTCATCCAGCAGGCCTGGTTCATCGCCAGCGTCACCATCCTGCCGACCGCCCTGGTCTCCATCCCCTTCGGTGCGGTCATCGCCCTGCAGATCGGCAGCCTGACCCGGCAGTTGGGCGCGCAGTCGTTCTCGGGTGCGGCCTCCGTCCTCGCGGTGCTGCGTGAGGCCTCGCCGATCGTCACGGCGCTGCTGATCGCGGGCGCCGGCGGGACGGCGATCTGCGCGGACCTGGGGGCGCGGAAGATCCGCGAGGAGATCGACGCGATGCAGGTGCTGGGCATCGACCCCATCCACCGGCTGGTCGTGCCGCGCGTGCTGGCCTCGATGGTGGTGGCGGTGCTCCTCAACGGCCTGGTGTCGGTGGTCGGGGTGGCGGGCGGCTACTTCTTCAACGTCGTCCTGCAGGACGGCACACCGGGCGCGTATCTGGCCTCCTTCACCACCCTCGCCCAGCTCTCCGACCTGTGGGCGGCCGAGATCAAGGCACTCGTCTTCGGCGCGATCGCGGCGATCGTCGCCTCGTACAAGGGACTCACCGCGAAGGGGGGCCCGAAAGGCGTGGGCGACGCGGTGAACCAGTCGGTGGTGATCACCTTCATGTTGCTGTTCGTGACGAACTTCGTGATGACCGCGGTGTATTTCCAGGTCGTTCCGCAGAGGGGCTAGCCGATGAGACTTCTCGACCGCCCCCTGAAGTCCCTCGAGGACCTGGGCGCTCAACTCTCCTTCTACGGCCGCTCGCTGGCGTGGACGGGCCGGACCCTGCGCCGCTACAAGAAGGAGATCCTGCGGCTGCTCGCCGAGGTCAGCTTCGGCCGGGGCGCGCTCGCCGTGGTGGGCGGCACGGTCGGCGTCATCGCCTTCCTGTCGTTCTTCACCGGCACCGAGGTGGGCCTGCAGGGGTACGCCGCGCTCAACCAGCTCGGCACCTCCAACTTCGTGGCGTTCCTGTCGGCGTACTTCAACACCCGTGAGATCGCCCCGCTGGTGGCCGGGCTCGCGCTGTCCGCGACGGTCGGCGCCGGGTTCACCGCGCAGCTCGGCGCGATGCGGATCAGCGAGGAGACCGACGCCCTGGAGGTCATGGGCGTGCCGTCGCTGCCGTTCCTGGTGACCACGCGGATGATCGCCGGGTTCGTCGCCGTGATCCCGCTGTACGTGGTCGGGCTGCTGTCCTCGTACCTCGCCGCCCGCACCATCACCACCGGCTACTACGGGCAGTCGACGGGCACCTACGACCACTACTTCCAGCAGTACCTGCCCCCGGTCGACGTGCTCTGGTCCTTCGGCAAGGTGCTCGTCTTCGCCGTCGTGATCATCCTTGTGCACTGCTTCTACGGCTACTACGCGAGCGGCGGCCCGGCGGGCGTCGGCGTCGCGGTCGGACGGGCCGTGCGGACCTCGATCGTGGCGATCAACGTCCTGGACTTCTTCCTGAGCCTCGCGATCTGGGGCGCCAACACGACCGTACGGATAGCGGGGTGAGCCGGGTGCGAGTGGTGAGACTGCGGGTGTACGGGCTGGTGTTCATCGCCGTGCTGGCCCTGCTGTTGTCCCTGTCCGTCGCCGTCTATCGGCAGGCGTTCACGCCGGTCGTGCGGATCACGCTGGAGGCGGACAGCCTGGGCAACCAGCTCGACCGGCGTGCCGACGTCAAGCTGCGCGGGCTGCTGGTCGGCGAGGTGCGCGAGGTGCGCGCGGACGGGACGAAGGCGACGCTCGACATCGCGCTCAAGCCGGAGCACGTCTCGTACATCCCCGCCGATGTGCACGCACGGCTGCTGCCCAAGACGCTGTTCGGCGAGAAGTACGTCGACCTGGTCGTCCCCGCCGGCTCGTCCGCCCGGTCGATCCGCGCCGGGGACGTCATCACCCAGGACCGCACCCGCGTCGGCATCGAGCTCCAGCAGCTGATGAACGACCTGCTGCCGCTGCTGCGGACCGTGAAGCCGGGCGAACTCAACGCCACCCTCTCCGCGTTCGCCACGGCGCTCGAAGGGCGCGGCGACCGGATCGGCGACAACCTCACGCGCGTGGAGGCCTATCTGCGCAAGCTCAACCCGCATCTGCCGTCCCTGAAGGAGGACATCGCGCGGTTCGCGGACGTCGCCGAGGTGTACGGCGACGCGGCGCCCGACCTGATGAAGATCCTCCGCAACACGGTCACGACCAGCCGCACTCTGGTGGAGAAGAAGGAACAGTTGGCCGCAGCGCTCACCTCGACCACGACCACCGCCCGCACGGCGGACGGCTTCCTCGCCGCGAACGGCGACCGGCTGATCACCCTGGGCCGGGTCTCCCGGCCCACGCTGGAGCTGTTCGCCCGCTACTCACCCGAGTACCCCTGCCTCCTGGACGGCCTGGTACGGCAGGAGGAGGCCTCCGAGGAGGCGTTCCGGGGCGGGAAGATGCGCATCACGCTCGAAGTGGTGCGGCAGCAACCGGCGTACGAACCCGGTGAGGAGCCCCACTACGGCGAGCGGTCGGGGCCGGACTGCCGCGACATGCCCCACCCTCCGGTGCCCGGACCCAAGCCCCACCTCAATGACGGTACGGCCGCGGCGAGTTCGTCCGAGGTGTCCGGTACCCGGGCCGAGCAGCGCGCCGTCGGCTCGCTCGTGGCACCCGTGCTCGGCGTGCCTGCCGACGAGGTGCCGCCGGTCGCGACGCTGCTGTTCGGGCCGATGGCGCGCGGGACGGCGGTGAGCGTCGCATGAGCAGCGGCACGACGAAGGCGCGCCGGACCGCCGGACCGCTGATCAAGTTCAGCCTCTTCGCGCTGGTGACGATCCTGGCGACGGCCCTGCTCGCCGCCACCATCGGCAACCTCTCCTTCACGCCCCAGCACACGTACCGCGCGGTGTTCAGCGACGTCACCGGCCTGGAGGAGGGCGACGACATCCGGGTGGCCGGGGTGCGCGTCGGTGAGGTCGAGGGCATCCGGATCAAGGACCGGACCCGGGCGGAGGTCACCTTCACGGTGACCCAGAAACGCCCGCTGCTGACCGGCACCGGCGCGGTCATCCGCTACCGGAACCTCGTCGGGCAGCGGTACGTCGCCCTGACCGAAGGTGCGGGCGACGGCACCCGGCTGCGGCCCGGCGCCACGATCCCGCTGTCGCGGACGCAGCCCGCGCTGGACCTGAACGCGCTGCTGAACGGCTTCAAGCCACTGTTCGCCGCGCTCAGCCCCCAGGACGTCAACCAGCTCGCCACCGAGATCATCAAGACCCTCCAGGGCGAGGGCGGCACGGTCAACAGCCTGCTCGCGCACACGGCGTCGCTCACCACCACACTCGCCGGCCGCGACCAGCTGATCGGCTCCGTGATCGACAACCTCAACACCGTGCTGGAGACGCTCGACAAGCGCGGCACCCGCTTCTCCGGGCTGCTCAAGCAGCTGCGCCGGGTGATCTCGGGGCTGTCCGCCGACCGCAAGCCCATCGGGAAGTCGCTGGTGAGCATCGGCGACCTGACGGAGGCGACGTCGGGACTCCTCGCGGACGCCCGCCCGCCGCTCAAGGACGACATCGCCGAGCTGACCGAGCTCACCGGAACGCTGAACAGGAACGAGAAGACCGTGGAGGGCGTCCTGAAGCGGCTGCCGAACAAGCTCAACGAGCTGACCGGGACGGCGTCCTACGGCTCGTGGTTCAACTTCTACCTCTGCGACTTCGACGGCCGGATCGTGCTGCCGAAGACGAAGCAGGTGCTCACTCCGGAGATGCACGTGGCGAGGGCGAGGTGCGCAGGATGACCATCCCGCTGCGCAGGAAACGCAGGCCTCGCCCGGAGCCGCTGGTCAAGGTGCGCATCGATCCGCCGCGGTTGCCGCGCCTCCGGCTCCCGCGGATCGGAGGGCGACCGCGCCTCACCCCCTTCCGTGAGCGCAACCCCGTCACCATCGGCGCCGTCGGTCTGACCACCCTCGCGCTGTTGACCGTGGCCGCGTTCAACGCCGACTCCCTTCCGGTGATCGGCGCCGGCGAGACGTACAGCGCGGCGTTCGCTGAAGCGGGCGGTCTCAAGCCCGGCGACGAGGTGCGGATCGCCGGGGTCAAGGTCGGCAAGGTCGAGGAGGTCGACCTGGACGGCGACCATGTCAAGGTCACCTTCAAGGTCAAGGGCGACCCGGACTTCGGCACCGCGACCGGGGCCTCGATCCGGGTGCAGACCATCCTCGGCGCCAAGTACCTCGCGCTGCACCCCAAGGGGCCGGGTCAGCTGGCGCCCGGCAGTGAGATCCCGCTGACGCGGACCGTCCCGGCGTACGACGTGGTGCAGGCGTTCAGCGATCTGACCACCACGACCGAGGAGGTCGACACCGACCAGCTGGCGACGGCCCTGGACACCATCTCCACCACCTTCCAGGACTCGCCCGCCGAGGTGCGGGCGTCCATCAAGGGCCTGTCGAAGATCTCCCGGACGGTCGCCTCGCGCGACAAGGCGCTGCGCGAGCTCCTCGACCACGCCAACGGGGTCACCGGCGTACTGGCCGAACGCTCCGAGGACTTCACCGCCCTGGTCGACGACGGCGACAAGCTGTTCAAAGAGATCAGCAAGCGGCGCAAGGCCATCAGCAAGCTGCTGAAGTCCTCCGCCGCGCTCGGCGTCGAGCTCTCCGGCCTGGTCGAGGACAACGACAAGGAGATCGGACCCGCGCTCAAGGGCCTGAACCGCGTGGTCGAGATGCTCGAACGCAACCAGTCGAGCCTGGACCGCAGCGTCCAGCTGCTCGCCCCCTACGTCCGGGTCTTCACCAACACCCTCGGCAACGGCCGCTGGTTCGACTCCTACGTCCAGAACCTGGTCGCCGCCCCGGTGGTGCCGCGCACGGGAGGCTCGCGATGAGGAAACGTCTGGCGCTGCTTCTCGTACTGGCCCTGGTCGCCGGGCTCGCCTTCGTGCTGTGGCCCCGCCCCGAGAAGGTGCAGGTCACCGCCTACTTCCCGCGCACCGTCGGCATCTACCCCGGCTCGGACGTCCGCGTCCTCGGGGTCCGGATCGGCGAGGTCCGGAAGATCACGCCGGAGGGCGGCCGGGTGCGGGTGGAGCTGGAGTACGACGAGGGGCGCAAGGTGCCGGCCGACGCGCAGGCCGCGATCATCAACTCCTCGGTGGTCAGCGACCGCTACGTGCAACTGCTGCCCGTGTACCGGAGCGGTCCGGTGTTGCGGGACGGCGCCGTCATCCCCGAGTCGCGCACGGCCGTGCCGGTCGAGCTGGACCGGATCTTCGACAGCCTGCACACCACGGCCGAGGCGCTCGGCCCCGACGGCGCCAACAAGGACGGCTCCCTGTCGCGGCTGCTCGGGGTGAGCGCGGACAACCTTCAGGGCCAGGGCGGGAACATCCACCAGACCGTCAAGGACCTCTCGGAGGCGGTCACCACGCTGTCCGACGGGCGCGGGGACCTGTTCGGCACCGTGGAGAACCTGCAGGTGTTCACGGCGGCGCTGGCGGCCGACGACAAGAGCGTGCGGTCGTTCAACACCAGCCTCGCCAAGGTGGCGGAGCAGCTGGCCGGGGAACGCAAGGACCTCGCGGCGGCGCTGCGCAACCTCGGCACGGCGCTCGGCGACGTGTCCGCGTTCGTGAAGAAGAACAAGAAGTCGCTGACCTCGAACGTAAAGGGCCTCAGCAAGGTGACCAAGGTGCTCGTCACCCAACGCGCCGCGCTGGAGGAGCTGTTGGAGGTCGCCCCCACGGGTCTGTCGAACCTGCAGAACGCCTACAACGCCTCCTCCGGCACCCTCGACACCCGCAACAACCCGCAGCACCCGCAGGATCCGGCCGCCCTGCTGTGCTCCGTACTGCGGACGACCGGCGACGAGGGCGGCGAGAACCCCGACTGCGCGGAGCTGCAGAAGCTTTTCGACTCGCTGCCCGAGGTGCCGAGCGAGCCCGCGGTGTCGGGCACGGTCGACCGGACCCTCGGCGGAATCCTGGAGGGCGAGGCATGAGCGGGCTGCGCAAGGGCGGTGCGGTCGCATGGGCGGCGGTCGGTTCGCTGCTGCTGTCCGGCTGTGAGTTCAACGGCTGGTACGACATCGAGCTGCCCGGCGGCGCGGCCTCGGACGGCCGCGCGTACCGCGTCACCGTCGAGTTCCGTGACGTCCTCGACCTGGTGCCGCAGTCGGCCGTCAAGGTCGACAACGTGACCGTCGGCGCCGTCGAGAAGGTGGAGCTGGAGGGCTGGCATGCGCGCGTACGGCTGCGGGTCGCCGACTCGGTGACGCTTCCCGGCAACGCGGTCGCCGAGCTGAGGCAGACCAGCGTGCTCGGCGAGAAGTACGTGGCGCTGTCGGCCCCGCCCGGCACCGCCCCCGTGGGCCGGCTCCGCGACGGCGACCGCATCCCGCTCAGCCGCAGCGGCCGCAACCCGGAGATCGAGGAGGTGCTGTCGGCCCTGTCCGCGCTGCTCAACGGCGGCGGAGTGGCCCAGCTCAAGACAATCACCGTGGAGCTGAACAAGGCCCTGGACGGCCGCGAGAACCGGGTCAGGTCCCTGCTCAAGGAGCTGGACACGTTCCTCGGCGGCCTGGACGACCAGCGGGGGGACATCGTCCGCGCGCTGAAGGCCGTGGACCGGCTCGCCAAGCGGCTCGGGAAGGAGAAGAAGACGATCGCCAAGGCCGTCGAGACGATGCCGCCCGCGCTCAAGGTGCTCGCGGATCAGCGGCGCGATCTGACGAAGATGCTCACCGCTCTGTCGAAGCTGGGCAAGACCGGCACGAAGGTGGTCAACGCATCCCGGGACGACACGGTCGCCAACCTGAAGCAGCTGCGGCCGATCCTGCAACAGCTCAACAAGGCGGGCGACGACCTGCCCAACTCCCTCGAGCTGCTCACCACTTACCCCTTCCCGCGCAACGCGGTCGACGCCATCAAGGGCGACTACGTCAACCTCAGCGTCACCGCGGACCTCGATCTGGCGAGCCTCTACGGCAACCTGACGGAGGAGCCGGATGACAAGGGCGATGCCCCAAGCGCACCGGATCTTCCGGATCCTCCGGACCTTCCCGACGTCCCCGATCTCCCCGACCTGCCGAGCGTGCCCACGCCCACGCCCGGTCTGCCCGACGCGCCCGCCACCCCCTCCGCACCGTCCGGCGGCGACCTGCTGTGCCCGCCGGTGTGCACCGCCGGATACGGCACCCACCGGGGCCTGCCGCCGGGGATCGACCTCGCGCTCGCGGAGCTGATGCTGAAGGGGATACAGCCGTGATCACACGTACGGTCAAGGCCCAACTGCTCGCCTTCGCCACGGTCACCGCCGTCGGCGTGTCCTATGTCGGCGCCGAGTACACGGGCCTGGTGGACAGCATGCTCGGCCGCGGCTACACCGTGCAGGCCGACTTCGCCGACTCCGGGGGCATCTTCACCGGCGCCGAGGTCACCTACCGCGGGGTCCCGGTGGGCCGGGTCGGCGCGCTGCGGCTGACCGGCGCCAGCGGGGTCTCGGTCTCGCTCGACATCGAGGACGGCGCGCCCCGCATCCCGGCGAACACCCTCGCCGTGGTGGCGAACCGCTCGGCGGTGGGCGAGCAGTACGTCGACCTCCAGCCGCGTACCTCCGGCGGGCCGTATCTGCTTCAGGGCAGCACGATCCCCCGCGGCCGCACGCGCGTGCCGCTGCCCACGACGGACCTCGTGCTCAGCCTCGACCGGCTGGTCAACTCGGTCGGCAAGGACGATCTGCGGGTCACCGTCGACGAGCTGGGCAAGGCCTTCTCCGGCACCGGACCGCACCTGAGCAGGCTGGTCGACTCCGGCAACGCGCTCGTCGAATCCGCGTCCGAGTCACTTCCCGAGACGATCTCGCTGATCGAGGACTCCCGGAAGGTGCTGAAGACGCAGGCCGACCAGGGCTCGTCCATCAAGGCGTTCTCGCGCGATCTGGCGTTGCTCACCGAGGAGTTGAAGTCGAGCGACGGGGACCTGCGCAAACTCATCGGCAACGCGGAACCGGCGGCGGTCGAGCTCAACTCGCTGCTGAAGTCGATCGAGCCGCGGCTGTCGGTCCTGCTGGCCAACCTGATCAGCGGCGGGCAGGTCACGCTCGCGCGGCTGCCCGGCGTGGAGCAGGCCCTGGTCACCTTCCCGGTGGTGGTCGCGGGCAGCTACACCGTCATTCCGGGTGACGGCACCACCCACTTCGGCCTGGTGGTGAACGCCGACGACCCGCCGCCCTGCACCCAGGGGTACGGCACGGCCCGGCGCGACCCGGCGGACACCAGCACGCGCGAGGCGAACACCGACGCGCGCTGCACGGCCCCGCGTGGCAGCGCCACCTCGGTGCGCGGCGCGCAGAACGCGCCCGGGGCGTCGTCCCGCGGCGGGGCCACCGACCAGGCGGCGTACGTCACGCCGTACGACCCGGAGACCGGAACTCTCACCGGCCCGGACGGAACGCCCGTCGAGATCGGCTCGACGGGCGGCCAGCAGACCGTCTTCGGAAAGGAGTCGTGGCAATGGCTGCTCGTCGGACCCATGGCATGAGCGGGCTCGTGTTTTTCCATGCGACCCGGAGTTTTCTCACACGGGCCGGACGCTCCAGGGCCCTGTCCGTGGGGCTCGTCGTGGCGACCGTCCTGTGCACGGCGTCGGCGCTCTGGCTGAGCAGCCGCCTCTACGAGCAGCGCGCGGCGGAGCAGCGCCGGCAGGACATTCTGGCGGCGGCCCGGCAGTCGGCGCTGAACTTCACCTCGCTCGACTACCGGCGCTACGACCGGGACAGCGCCAACGTGCTCAAGGGGGCCACCGGCGATTTCAGGAAGGAGTTCGCCGCGCAGACCGAGGAGCTGACCGAGCTCGTCGCGCAGAACAAGTCCGTGTCCGAGGGCCAGGTCCTCGACGCGGGCATCGTCCGCTCCGACGAGCGCTCGGCCCGCGTGCTCGTGGTCGCCGACAGCAAGGTGACCAACACGGCCGTGCCCAAGGGGGAGGCGCGCACCTACCGGCTGCAGCTCGACCTCGTCCACGAGGGCGGCCGCTGGCTGACCTCCGACGTCGAGTTCGTGGGCTGACCCCCTGCCGTATCACCCAGTGGAGGAGTAAGACCGTGGCGAAAACCACCACCCGAGGCCGCGGCTCCGGTTCCCCGACCCGGCACACGATGACGGCCGCGGCCCGCGCGGCGGCCAAGCGCGCGGAACGTGCGGAGCGGGGCCCGGCGACCGCCGTCGCAGAGCTGAGGCCGCTCGCCGGACGCACCGTCGTCATCGAGCCCCCGGACGGCTGGGACGATCCGCCGGAGCCGTCGCCGGAGGACTTCGACGCGGACGCCCTGGAGGAGACGGCGGCCGTGCACGGCTCCCGGAGAGGGCTGCTCACCGCGATCCTGTGCGTGCTGCTGGTGGCGGGACTGGTCGCCGTCGCCGTGCTCGGGGTGCACTACCGGGAGGGCGTGCAGGCCGAGCAGGCACGCGCGCAGGCGCTCGCGGCCGCGCGGAAGGCGGCGCCCGTCGTGCTCTCGTACGACCACCGGCATCTGGACCGTGACTTCACCGCGGCGCGCGCCCACCTCACCGGCAAGTTCCGCGACGAGTACGGGAAGACGACGCGGACGGTGGTCGGGCCGACGGCGAAGAAGTACGACGGGGTGGTGAAGGCAACGGTCGCGGAGCCGGCCGGCGGCGCCGCGGCGGCCTCCGTGGTGTCGGCCTCGGCGGACGAGGCGGTGGTCCTGCTCTTCGTCAACCAGGTGACCAGGAGCACCCAGGTGACCGGTTCCCGGGTGGACCTGAACCGGGTGCGGATGACGATGACCCGCACGTCCGAGGGATGGAAGGTGAGCGCCGTCGACGCACTCTGAGCCACCGTCTCCGCAGCGCCCCCGCGCCCTTTGCGCGGGGGCGCCTTTTTTGCTGGTCGCTCTTGACAGCCCTCGACCATCCCGGGCAGGCTTCCATTAAGCAGAAATAAACTTCCGCAATACGGAAATAGCAGGGAAGGGGCGCCGACCCCATGGGATTCACAGAGCAGCGCTTCAACGTCAACCTGTCGATCCTCTTCACGGAACTCCCGCTCCTGGAGCGCCCGGCGGCGGCCGCCGCGGCGGGCTTCACCGCGGTCGAGCTGTGGTGGCCCTGGGTCGACTCCCCCACCCCCGCGCAGTCCGAGCTCGACGCCCTGAAGAAGGCGATCGAGGACACGGGCGTCCAGCTCACCGGCCTGAACTTCTACGCCGGACAGCTCCCGGGCCCGGACCGCGGCGCCCTGTCCCTGCCCGGCGTGGAGTCGGAGAGGTTCCGCGCGAACATCGACGTGGCCGCCGACTTCGCCGCCTCCCTGGGCTGCAGGGCGCTCAACGCGCTCTACGGCAACCGGGTCGAGGGCGTCGACCCCGCCGAGCAGGACGCCCTCGCGCTGGAGAACCTGGCCCTCGCGGCCCGCGCCGCCGACCGCATCGGCGCGATCCTGCTGATCGAGGCCCTGAACAAGCCCGAGTCGCCGCGGTATCCGCTGGTTTCGGCGCCGACCGCCGTCGGGATCGTCGACAAGGTCAACGACGCGACGGGTCTGGGCAACGCCCGCTTCCTCATGGACCTCTACCACCTGTCCATGAACGGCGAGGACCTGCCGACGGTGATCGAGGAGTACGCGGCGAAGACCGGCCACGTCCAGATCGCGGACAACCCGGGACGCGGAGCGCCCGGCACGGGCTCGCTGCCCCTCGAGGACCTCCTCGACCAGCTGACGAAGGCGGGTTACGACGGCTGGGTCGGCCTCGAGTACAAGCCGGGCGACCGTCCGAGCTCCGAGGCCTTCGACTGGCTGTCCCGCTGACCCCCTGATATTGCACATGCAGTGAGAGAGGCACTCCCATCATGAGCAACCGCCCCAAGATCGCCTGGATCGGCCTCGGCATCATGGGCTCCCCCATGTCCGAGAACCTGATCAAGGCGGGCTATGACGTCACCGGCTACACCCTGGAGCAGGAGAAGCTGGACCGGCTGGCCGCCGCCGGCGGTACCGCCGCCGCCTCCATCGCCGAGGCGGTCCGGGACGTCGACGTGATCATCACGATGGTGCCCGCGTCCCCGCAGGTCGAGGCCATCGCCTACGGCCCGGACGGCATCCTCGAGAACGCACGGTCCGGCGCCCTGCTGATCGACATGTCCTCGATCACGCCCCAGACGTCGGTCGACCTGGCCGCCGCGGCGCAGGACAAGGGCATCCGCGTCCTGGACGCCCCCGTGTCCGGCGGTGAGGCCGGCGCCATCGAGGCCGTGCTGTCCATCATGGTCGGCGGCGAGCAGGCCGACTTCGACCAGGCGAAGCCGATCTTCGAGGCGCTCGGCAGGACCATCGTGCTGTGCGGTCCGCACGGCTCCGGCCAG
Organism: Streptomyces flavusporus; assembly: GCF_046267975.1. Classification (NCBI taxonomy): domain Bacteria; kingdom Bacillati; phylum Actinomycetota; class Actinomycetes; order Kitasatosporales; family Streptomycetaceae; genus Streptomyces; species Streptomyces flavusporus. Next base: position 2,032,233 of record NZ_CP176503.1, read on the forward strand.
ACCGTGAAGGCCGCCAACCAGCTGATCGTCGCCGTGAACATCCAGGCCTGCGCCGAGGCCGTGGTCTTCCTGGAGAAGTCCGGCGTGGACCTGAAGGCCGCGCTGGACGTCCTGGGCGGCGGGCTGGCCGGGTCGACCGTGCTGACCCGCAAGAAGGACAACTTCCTCAACCGGGACTTCAAGCCGGGCTTCCGTATCGACCTGCACCACAAGGACATGGGGATCGTCACGGACGCGGCCCGCACCGTCGGCGCGGCCCTGCCGGTCGGTGCCGTGGTCGCCCAGCTGGTGGCCTCCCTGCGCACGCAGGGCGACGGCGGCCTGGACCACTCCGCGCTGCTGCGCGCGGTCGAGCGCCTCTCCGGCGCCCAACTCTGAAACCTCCGGGCGGCGCCGCCGCCGACACCTGTCCTGTCGCGCCCAGGCGACGGCACCGCCCGGAACCCACGCCCCCTGTACTGCGTCCGGCATCTGACGGGAGGTCGGATCCCGGGCGCACAGCCCGCCGAGACCGAGCGACCCGAATGAGGGGTGGTCGCTCGGACGGGGCGGGCAGGCGAGGACCGCGGCGGCGTGCGAGCCAGTGCGGTGGTGAAGGTCCCGAGGCTCCCTTCTCGACCTGAGGGAAGGCGCCCCGGTTCCGTCGCACCGCCGCGGTCCCAGCCACACCGACTCCGTCCGGCGGCGCGAACGTCCTGTCGCGCCCAGCCTCGCACCGCCGGACGGCCACAACGTCACACACCCGCCCGCCCTCCCGGCTGACGTGCGGATTCGCCCCGCCCGCAGCAACCTGGAGGCATGGCACACCCCACACAGCCCCCGCACGTCGTCGTGCACCCCCCTGCCCTCGACGGCTCCCGCCGGGTCACCTCGGGCGACGAGACCCTCGGCATCGCCACTCACCTGGACGACGTCGTCGAGATCCTGCGTCTGGCCGATCTGGACACGATCGAGGTCGAGGAGAGCGACCTCATCGAATGGCAGGGCGGCGGCCCGGACGACTGGCCCGGGCTGTCGGAGCATCACGAGCAGCCCGGCACCGAATGACGCGTGTACGTCAAGGGACGTACGCCGGCTACGGCACCCTCAAATCAACCTCTGAACCCGCCCCGGGATGCTTCGCCCCCGCGCCGACGCGGGCAGATACCCCTCACATGGGACCGCCGGCACGGGGGTGGCGGGCCCCGTGGGGTCGGGGGTGTGTCATGGGTGACGGAACGACGGACCGGCTGGAGCCGCACGAGATCGCGCTGCTGCGGGGCGGCCCGCGCGCCGCCGTCACGGTCGCCGTGCTGGCGCTGCATCTGCGGGGCATCGTCGAAGCCGGCCGACCGGGGACCCTGCGCAAGGCGACGCCGCCGGGCGCGGACGCCCCGGCCCCACTGCACCCGCTGGAGAAGGCGGTACGCGTCGGCCTCTACCGGCCCGCCGGCATACGGGAGTTGCTCGGCCGGTCGGTGGTACGTCGCGCCCTGGCGCGGATGCGCGGCGAACTCGCCGCGGTCGGGCTCCTGCGCTCGACGCTGCCCGGCCCGACCCGCGCCGCCCGCCGCCACCTGGCGGCCCTCCGCGAGCGGCACCCGCTCCCCGCGCACCCGGACGGGCTGGTGGAGGAGGAGCTGCTGCTCGCGGCCGCGCTGTTCGGCGACCGGGCCCTGACCGCCCTCCTGCCGCGTTTCGCCCACGCCTCGGGGCTCGTCGGCCGGAGCGTGCTCGCTGACGAGGGGCGCTTCCCGTTCGGCCGGGGCAACGACCTCCGCCGGACGTTCGGCGCGGAGGAAGCACCGGGCCAGGGCGACGGCGAATCCGGCGGTTACCACTACGGAGGCGGCGGATACGGGTGCGGCGGGGGTGGCGGAGGCGGCGGGGACTGAACCCGACAACGACGACGAGGGGCCGGCCCACTCGCGGCGGGTGCGCGGCCCCTCGCTGCCGTTTGTCCAGGACAGGCGTCAGACCTTCAGCTTCCTGATCGACGTCGGCGCATGCCCGGGCTCCGTCGCGAGTTCCTCGAACTCCACCACGTTGCTGATGTCGTTGGTGCCGGACATCGAGATGTTGGTGATCCGCTCCAGGATCGCCTCGACGACCACCGGCACCTGGAACTCGGCGGCCAGCTTCCTGGCCTCCTCGAAGGCCGCGCCCAGCTCGTTCGGGTCGGTCACCCGGATCGCCTTGCAGCCCAGGCCCTCGGCGACCTTGACGTGGTCGACGCCGTAGACGCCCAGCTCAGGCGAGTTGAGGTTCTCAAACTCCAGGTTGACCTGGAAGTCGATCTCGAACGCCCGCTGTGCCTGGCGGATCAGGCCGAGGTAGGAGTTGTTGACGAGGACATGGACGTACGGGATCTTGTGCTGCGCCCCGACGGCCAGTTCCTCGAGCATGAACTGGAAGTCGTAGTCGCCGGACAGGGCGACGACGGACGCCTCCGGGTCGGCCTTGGCGACGCCGAGCGCGGCCGGGACGGTCCAGCCGAGCGGGCCGGCCTGGCCGCAGTTGATCCAGTGCCGCGGCCGGTAGACGTGCAGCATCTGGGCGCCGGCGATCTGCGAGAGGCCGATGGTGGTGACGTACCGGGTCTCCGGGCCGAAGGCCTTGTTCATCTCCTCGTAGACGCGCTGCGGTTTGATCGGGATGTTGTCGAAGTGTGTACGGCGCTGGAGCTTCGCCTTCTTCTCCTGCGCGGCGGCGGCCCAGACGGAGCGGTCGGGCAGCGCGCCCGCCGCCTTCAACTCCCGCGCCACCTCGACGAAGAGGCGCAGTGCGGCCTTCGCGTCGGAGGCGATGCCGTAGTCGGGGGCGAAGATCTTGCCGATCTGGGTCGGCTCGATGTCCACGTGGACGAACTTCCGGCCGGCCGTGTAGACGTCCAGTTTGCCGGTGTGGCGGTTGGCCCAGCGGTTGCCGATGCCGAGGACGAAGTCGGACTCCAGGAAGGTGGCGTTGCCGTAGCGGTGCGAGGTCTGCAGGCCGACCATGCCGGCGTTCAGCTCATGGTCGTCGGGGATGACGCCCCAGCCCATCAGGGTCGGGACAACCGGAGTGCCCGTCAGTTCGGCGAATTCCACGAGGAGTTCGGCGGCGTCGGCGTTGATGATGCCGCCGCCGGCGACGATCAGCGGGCGCTCTGCGGCGTTCAGCATCCCGATCGCCTTCTCGATCTGGGCGCGGGTCGCGGCCGGCTTGTAGACCGGGAGCGGCTCGTACGTGTCCGGGTCGAACTCGATCTCGGTGAGCTGGACGTCGATCGGCAGGTCGATCAGGACCGGGCCGGGGCGGCCGGAGCGCATCAGATGGAAGGCCTGCTGAAAGACGCCGGGGACCTGCGCGGCCTCCAGGACGGTGACCGCCATCTTGGTCACCGGCTTGGCGATGGAGGCGATGTCGACGGCCTGGAAGTCCTCTTTGTGGATCACCGCGGTGGGGGCCTGGCCGGTGATGCACAGGATCGGGATCGAGTCGCCGGTCGCGGAGTACAGGCCGGTGATCATGTCGGTGCCGGCCGGTCCGGAGGTGCCGATGCACACGCCGATGTTGCCGGGGTGGGTGCGGGTGTAGCCCTCGGCCATGTGGGAGGCACCCTCGACGTGCCGGGCGAGGGTGTGGGTGATGCCGCCGGAGGCCTTGAGCGCGGCATAGAAGGGGTTGATCGCCGCACCGGGGACACCGAACGCGTCGGCGACACCCTCGCGTTTGAGGATCTCAACTGCCGCACGGGCAGCGGTCATTCGAGCCATCTAGTACTCCAGCTTCGGCTGTCGGATTCGCACTCCCGTCGCGCCCCGCGGTGAGCACTTCCAGATTTTTCTTCCGCATTGCGGAATCCAACTTCTACTATCTGAAAGTAATGTAGGTGGGCGGCCGGAGCCCGTCAAGAGACGGACGAAGCGGCGGACAGGCAAGGGTGTGCTGAAGGACGATGGGTCCATGTCCGTGAGCGTGTCGGTGCGCTGTCCGGCCTGTCGGCGTGCGCATCTCTACTCAGCGCCGTCCTATCCGTGCGCGTGCGGGGCGTCCGTGACGGCTCCGCTCGACCGGGACGGCACCCCGACGCCCGTCACCCACCGCTCCTGGGACGACGAGTGGGTCACCGTACGCTGTCCCGCCTGTGACCGCGCCGGTCAGTGGCCGCGCCCGGAACTGGGCTGCCCCTGCGGGACGGTGCTGCGGATCCCGGTCGCCAGGGCGGGCACCGCCCCACGCCCCGCCGAGGGTTCCGTGACCATCCGTACCGCCCTCGACGCCGTCACCGCCGCCGCCCTCCACCTGCGCCGGCTCGGCCACCGGGATCTCCGCCGCGCCGACCAGCGGCCGCCGTCCGGCATCGGGCTCGCCGCCCCCGGCCTGCTGGCCCAGGTCGACCCGTCGGCGCGCCCGGCCACCCTCCGCGACGTGGAGTGCCTGTGGCTCACGGCCATGACGGAGTCGGCGGACTGCGTGTACTTCTCCGTCTGCGGATACGCCGAAGACGCCCGCGCACGCGCGGACGCCCTCGGGATCGCCCTGTTCGTCCTCGACCTGACGGGCACCTCACGGCCGGTCAACGCCGTCGCCGACGAACTGAATGCCGCCGCGGGCGCCTGACCGCCCACGGCGGCATTCAGCTGCTGTGCCTGGGTTGCTAGGCGGCGTCAACGACCTGGGTGTCCGTCGCGGTGTCCCCGGCGAAGTTCGCGTCCCCGCCGTAGGTCGCCGTGATGGTGTACGGGCTGCCCGCCGAATCCGTGTAGACGTGTGTGGCCGTGGCCACCCCGCCCGTCAACGTCGCGGAGGTCGTCCCCGTCCCGTCGCCGAAGTCGAAGGTGACCGTGCCCGTCGGCGTCCCCGCACCCGGAGCGTCCGCGGTCACCGTCGCCGTCACCGTCACCTCCTCGCCGACCACCGACGGATCAGGAGCGGACGCCACGGTGGCGGTCGTCGCGGCCTGGTTCACCGTCTGGGTGTCCGTCGCGGTGTCCCCGGCGAAGTTGGCGTCCCCACCGTAGGTCGCCGTGATGGTGTACGGGCTGCCCGCCGAATCCGTGTAGACGTGTGTGGCCGTGGCCACCCCGCCCGTCAACGTCGCGGAGGTCGTCCCCGTCCCGTCGCCGAAGTCGAAGGTGACCGTGCCCGTCGGCGTCCCCGCACCCGGAGCGTCCGCGGTCACCGTCGCCGTCACCGACACGGACTCGCCCACCACCGACGGATCAGGAGCGGACGTCACCGCCGCCGTGGTCGCGGCCTGGTTCACCGTCTGGGTGTCCGTCGCGGTGTCCCCCGCGAAGTTGGCGTCCCCACCGTACGAGACGCTGATGGTGTACGGGCTCCCCGACAGGTCCGTGTAGACGTGCGTGGTCGTCACGGTTCCTCCGGCGAGGGTTTCGGTGACGGCCGGCGATCCGTCGCCGAAGTCGAAGGTGACCGACCCCGTCGGCGTCCCCGCACCCGGAGCGTCCGCGGTCACCGTCGCCGTCACCGACACGGACTCGCCCACCACCGACGGATCAGGAGCGGACGTCACCGCCGCCGTGGTCGCGGCCTGGTTCACCGTCTGGGTGTCCGTCGCGGTGTCCCCCGCGAAGTTGGCGTCCCCACCGTACGAGACGCTGATGGTGTACGGGCTGCCCGCCGAATCCGTGTAGACGTGTGTGGCCGTGGCCACCCCGCCCGTCAACGTCGCGGAGGTCGTCCCCGTCCCGTCGCCGAAGTCGAAGGTGACCGTGCCCGTCGGCGTCCCCGCACCCGGAGCGTCCGCGGTCACCGTCGCCGTCACCGACACCTCCTCGCCGACCACCGACGGATCAGGAGCGGACGCCACGGTGGCGGTCGTCGCGGCCTGGCCCACGGTCTGTGTGTCGGTTCCGGTGGACGAGTTGAAGTTGCCGTTCCCGGCATAGGTCGCGGTGATGGTGTACGGGCTGCCCGCCGTGGTGGCGTACGCGTGCGTGACCGTGGCCACGCCGCCCACCAGGGTCCCCGTCCCGGCAGGGCTGCCGTCACCGAAGTCGAAGGTGACCGTGCCCGTCGGCGTCCCCGCACCCGGAGCGTCCGCGGTCACCGTCGCCGTCACCGTCACCTCCTCGCCGACCACCGACGGATCAGGTGTGGAGGCCACCGTGGTGCTGGTGTCCGACGCGCCGACGGTGTGGGAGTCGGTGTCCGAGGAGCCTGCGAAGCTGGTGTCTCCGCCGTAGGTGGCCGTGATGGTGAACGGGCTGCCGGTCGCCGTGGCGTAGCTGTGGGTGGCCGTGGCCGTCCCGCCCACGACGACTCCGGTGACCGGCGTGGAGCCGTCGCCGAAGTCGAAGGTGACCGTGCCCGTCGGCGTCCCCGCACCCGGAGCGTCCGCGGTCACCGTCGCCGTGGCGGTCACCTGCTCGCCGACCAGGGACGGGTCGGGTGCCGATGTCACCTCGGTCGTCGTGGGCGACGGGTTCACCGTGTGGGTGTCGGTGCCCACCGACGGGCCGAAGTTGCTGTTGCCGGTGTAGATGGCGCTGATGGTGTGGGGGCCTGTCGTCATGGCGGCGGTGGTGACGGTGGCGGTGCCCCCCGTGACGGGAGCGCTGAGCACCGGTCCGCCGCTGATGACGAAGAACACCGTCCCGCCGGGCGTACCGGCTCCGGGCGGCGTGGGTGTCACCGTGGCGGTGATCGTCACCTGCTCGCCGAAGACCGACGGGTCGGGAGTCGACGTCACCGTGGTGGTCGTTCCGGCGATGTCGACGGTCTGGGTGTCGGTGCCGGTGGAGGTGCTGAAGTCGGCGTTGCCGGCATAGGTGGCGGTGACGGTGTACGGGCTGCCCACGGCGCTGGTGTAGGTGTGGGTGACTGTCGCAGTCCCGCCCACGAGTGTCACTGTCTCGGTGGGTGACCCGTCCCCGAAGCTGACGATCACGTCTCCGGTCGGAGTACCGGTGCCGGGTGCCTCGGTGGACACCACCACGGTGATGTCGACGGGTTGGCCGACCACCGAGGGATCGGGGCTGGTGGTGACCTCGGTGGTGGTTGCCGCCGCTTCGACGGTCTGGGTGTCGTTGCCGGTCGAGGTGCTGAAGTTGGCGTCGCCGCTGTAGGTGACGGTGACGGGGTAGGGGCTGCCGGAGGTGCTGGTGTAGGTGTGGGTGGAGGTGGCCGTACCACCGGCGAGCGGCACTGTCTGGGTCGGGCTGCCGTCACCGAAGGCGAACGTCACCGTCCCCGTCGGGGACCCCGCCCCCGGCGCCACCGGCGCCACCGTCGCAGTGAACGACACCTGCTCCCCCACCACCGACGGATCCGGAGCCGACACCACGGTCACCTCCGTCCCGGCCGCGGTCACCGTCTGCGTGTCGGTACCCGTCGAGCCCGTGAAGTTGCCGTCACCGCTGTACACCGCCGACACCGCGTACGGGCTGCCGGAGGTGCTGGTGTAGGTGTGCGTCACCGTCGCCGTACCACCGGCCACCGGCACCGTCTCAGTGGGGCTGCCGTCACCGAAGGCGAACGTCACCGTCCCCGTCGGGGACCCCGCCCCCGGCGCGACGGCAGCAACCGTCGCAGTGAACGACACCTGCTCCCCCACCACCGACGGATCCGGAGCCGACACCACGGTCACCTCCGTCCCGGCCGCGGTCACCGTCTGCGTGTCGGTACCGGTGGCGGGCTGGAAGTCGGCGTCGCCGCTGTAGTCCGCGGTGACGGTGAACGGGCTGCCGGTCGTGGTGGTGTAGGTGTGGGTGACCGTCGCGGTACCGCCCGCGACCGGTACCGTCACCGGCGCGCTGCCGTCGCCGAAGTCGAAGGTGATCGTCCCTGTCGGGGACCCCGCCCCCGGCGCGACGGCAGCAACCGTCGCAGTGAACGACACCTGCTCCCCCACCACCGACGGATCCGGATCCGAGACCACGGTGACCTCAGTCTCCGCCGGGGTCACCGTCTGCGTGTCGGTACCGGCCGAGCCCGTGAAGTTGGCGTCCCCGCCGTAGGAGGCGGTGATGGTGAACGGGCTGCCGGTCGTGGAGGTGTAGGTGTGGGTGACCGTCGCCGTGCCGCCCACCAGGGTCACCGTCTCGGCCGGGCTGCCGTCACCGAAGTTGATGGTGACGTCACCCGTGGGTGTGCCGGTCCCCGGTGCCGCCGGCGCCACCGTCGTGGTGATGGTCACCTCCTCGCCGACCGTGGACGGGTCCGGCGTGGACGTGACCGTCGTGGTCGTGGCCGAGGGGCTGACGGTGTGGGTGTCCGTGTCCGTCGAGCCGGTGAAGTTGGCGTCGCCGCTGTAGGTGGCCGTCACCGTGAACGGGCTGCCGGTCGTGGAGGTGTAGGTGTGGGACGCCGTCGCCGTGCCGCCCACCAGGGTCACCGTCTCGGCCGGGCTGCCGTCACCGAAGTCGAAGGTGACCGTGCCCGTCGGCGTACCCGCGCCCGGCGCCACCGGCGCCACCGTCGCGGTGAAGCTCACCGGCTGCCCCACCACCGACGGATCCGGCGAAGAAGTCACCGTCGTGGTGGTGTCCGAGGCACCCACGGTGTGGGTGTCCGTGCCCGACGACGGGGTGAAGCTCCCGCTGCCGCTGTAGGTGGCCGTCACCGTGAACGGGCTGCCCGTAGTGCTGGTGTAGGCGTGCGTGGTCGTGGCCGTGCCACCGGACAGCGGCACGGTCACCGGCGGCGACCCGTCCCCGAAGGTGAACGTGACCGTCCCCGTCGGCGTCCCCGCACCGGGCGCCACCGGCGCCACCGTCGCGGTGAAGCTCACCGGCTGACCCACCACCGACGGATCCGGCGACGAGGCCACTGTCGTGGTCGTCGTGGCCGGCAGCACGGTCTGGGTGTCGGTGCCCGTGGAGGGGTCGAGGTTGGCGTTCCCGCTATAGGTCGCGGTGACCAAGTACGGGCTGCCGGTGGCGCTGGTGTAGGTGTGGTTGACCGTGGCCGTACCTCCCACCAGGGGGACCGTCGTCGGCGGCGACCCGTCGCCGAAGGTGAAGGTCACCGTGCCTGTGGGCGTGCCCAGCCCCGTGGGCACCGGCGCCACGGTGGCGGTGAAGCTCACCTGCTGGCCCGCCACCGACGGATCCGGCGAGGAGGTCACTGTCGTGGTGGTGGCCGCCTTGCCCTGGACCGTGTGCGTGTCCGTCCCCGTCGACGGCAGGAAGTTGGCATCCCCGCCGTAGACCGCGGTGATCGTGTGCGGGCCGACGCTCAACGTGTTGGTGGTGACCGTCGCCGTTCCCCCCACCAGCGGCGCCGTCAGCGTCGGCCCCGCGCTGATGACGAAGGTGACGGTGCCCGCCGGCGTCCCCGCACCGGGCGCCACCGGTGCCACCGTCGCCGTGATCGTCACCGGCTGGCCGAAGACGGACGGGTCCGGCGAGGAGGTCACCGTCGTCCGGGTGGACGCCTTGAGGACCACCTGCACGTTGGCCCCCGTCGACGAGGTGAAGTTGGCGTCACCGCTGTAGGTGGCCGTGACCGGGAGGCTTCCGACGGGCAGGTTGCTGACCGTCGCTGTCGCGGTACCGCCCACGACGGGCGCCGTCACGGTCGGCCCGCCCGTGACGGTGAAGGTGACCGTCCCCGTCGGAGTCCCCGCCCCGAGCGGGATGATGGTCGCGGTCAGCGTCACCGGCTGACCGAAGACCGATGGATTCGGCGATGTGGAGACCAGGGTTACAGTGCCAGGCATGAATGCGGCCCTCCAGAGAGATCGAGGCTGGTCGAGGCCGCCTCTTGTCGCCGCACTGCTGGGGGCTGCTACCGCCGGTGATCGAAGTTGGGCACCACTGACCGCCATCCCCCGACAGTGAGATGGGCGGCCCCGGTCGGTCTCACAAGTACGCGCCCGACGGGCGCCGCCACGCCAGATGCACAACAGCAATCCCCCCGAACAGCCGAGCGCACACGCCGCGCGCGGCGCCGACACGGCCTACGGCACCGGCGTGCAACGATCGGTGTGCGCTGGGCGGTCGGACAAGGAAGAAAAACACGCCGGTCGTGCGCGGTGGGCGCGGGTTGATGTTCACCATGATCCCGCCGGTACAGGCGGTGGCGTACCTGGACGGAGCAGCCACTCGAGGAAGTTGATCCGTCCAGACGTCAACGCCGCCTTTGCGAACGGGATTTCGCCGGCCCCGCGGGTCTACGACATGTGCGACGACTCCGGAGTCACCGGAAGTCCTCCTCGCGGTACTCGTTCTGCGAGCCCGCGGCCGTGGCCTCGCGCAGCTCGATGCGGCGGATCTTGCCGGAGACGGTCTTGGGCAGTTCACCGAACTCCAGGCGCCGGATGCGCTTGTAGGGGGCGAGGACGGTGCGCGAGTGCTCGAACAGCACCTTCGCCGTGTCGGGTCCGGGTTGCCACCCGTCGGCGAGGACGACGTACGCCTTCGGCACAGCGAGGCGCAGCTCGTCGGGGGCGGGCACGACGGCCGCCTCGGCGACGGCCTCGTGCTCCAGCAGCGCGCTCTCCAGTTCGAACGGGGAGATCTTGTAGTCGGAGGCCTTGAAGACGTCGTCCGCCCGCCCGACGTACGTGATGTGTCCGTCCTCGTCCCGGGCGCCGATGTCGCCGGTCCGGTAGTAGCCGCCGGCCATCGCCTCCGCCGTACGGTCCGCGTCGCCGTGGTAGCCGGTCATCAGGCCGACCGGTCGCATGGACAGGTCGAGCGCGATCTCGCCCTCGGCCGCGCCCGGTGCGCCGGTGACCGGGTCGAGGAGTTCGACGCGGTAGCCGGGGCTGGGGCGGCCCATGGAGCCGGTCTTCAGCGGCTGGCCGGGGCTGTTGGAGACCTGCACGGCGGTCTCGGTCTGCCCGAAACCGTCGCGGATGGTCACGCCCCAGGCCCTGCGGACCTGTTCGATGACCTCGGGGTTGAGCGGCTCTCCGGCGGCCACCGCCTCGCGCGGCGGGGTGCGCAGCTGGGTGAGGTCGGCCTGGATGAGCATGCGCCAGACGGTGGGCGGGGCGCAGAAGGTCGTCACCCCCGCCCGGTCCATCTCGGTCATCAGCCGGGCCGGGTCGAACCGGTCGTAGTTGTGGATGAAGACGGTCGCCTCCGCGTTCCAGGGGGCGAAGAGATTGGACCAGGCGTGCTTGGCCCAGCCCGGCGAGGAGATGTTCAGGTGCACGTCGCCGGGCTTCAGGCCGATCCAGTACATGGTCGCCAGGTGCCCGATCGGGTACGAGGTGTGGGTGTGCTCGACCAGTTTGGGGCGGGCGGTCGTCCCCGAGGTGAAGTACAGCATCAGCGGGTCGTCGGCCCGGGTGGGGCCGTCGGTCGTGAAGCCGGCGGGGGCGGCGTAGGCGTCCTCGTACGGCTGCCAGCCCGCCGGCGCCCCGCCGACCGCGATGCGCGTGTAGTCGCCGGGCACCTCGGCGAACTTGCCGGTGTCCTCGGAGCGGACGACGACATGCCGGACGCGGCCTCGGTCGACGCGGTCGCGCAGGTCGGCGGGGCCGAGCAGCGGGGTGGCCGGGATGACGACCGCGCGCAACTTCATCGCGGCCAGCGCGGTCTCCCACAGCTCCGCCTGGTTGCCGAGCATGACGAGGATCCGGTCCTCGGCGCGGACGCCGCGCTCGCGCAGCCAGTTGGCCGTCCGGTCGGAGCGCTCGGCCAGCTCCGCGAAGGACAGGCGGGTCTCGCGGCCGTTTTCCTCGACGATGTGCAGGGCGGTGCGGTCGTTTCCGGCCGCGACGACGTCGAACCAGTCGAGCGCCCAGTTGAAGTACTCGGGGCGAGGCCAGGCGAAGCCCTCGTAGGCGGTGGCGTAGTCCTCGCGGTGCTCCAGCAGGAAGTCCCGCGCCGTGCGGAACTGCTGCGTCGCCGTCGTCATCTGTCCTCCTCGTTACCGGACCATTGCCGGGCGGCTCGTTGCCGACGTGTAATCCATGACGCAGGTCTCACTACCCCGAACCGGAGCGGGGGCACTGCTGCAGCGGACGAGCCCTCCCAGTCATTCAACGCTCATCTGAATTTGCCTATACATCGAGGTTGTTAGTTCCCTCACCACGTCGCCGCTCCGAATTTCAACGAATCGTTGCCTAGAATTTGGCCCGAACACGACACACGGAGGGAGCGGTGACCGTGCGACGGGACTTCAAGGAGCCTGCCCGAAGCCGCCCCGACCTGGTCATCGGCCGGGAGGAACCGTTCACGGCGGCGCGTGAGCAGCTCGGCCGTGGGGGCAGTGTGCTGCTCCACGGGCCCGCAGGAATAGGAAAGTCGACCGTCCTGCGGTCTTTGGCCGCGGATTACGCCCGAGCGGCCCGTACCGTGTTGCGCTGCTCCGCCACGGAGTCCGAATCCCATCTCCCCTTCCTGGCCATGGCCGACCTCCTCGGTCTGGTCCTCGACGAGGTGTCCGAGAAGCTGCCCGCCGCCCAGCGCACCGCCCTGGAGTCGGCTCTCACCGGCCGCGGCGAGTCCACCCTCCAGCGCAACGGCCTCGCGCTGCGTCTGGCGGTGCTGTCCGCGCTGCGCGCGCTCGCCGCCGACGGTCCCGTCCTGATCGTCGCCGACGACGTGCAGTGGCTGGATCCGGCCAGTGCCGAACTCCTCGGCTTCGCCGCCCGCCGGCTCGGCGACACCCCGGTCCAGGTGCTGTACGCGGTACGGACCCAGGGCCAGGAGTACGACCGCCATCTGCGCGCTTCTCCCCCGGACACCCTGGCCGTCCGTCTGGGCCCGCTCTCCCGCGCCCAGGTGTCCGCGCTGCTCGACGACCGCGGCTACACCGACCTGCCGCGCTCCACCGTCCGGGACATCCACCGCACCAGCGGCGGCAACCCGCTCTTCGCGCTGGAACTCGGCCGTGCCCTCGCCGAGAACCCGACCCCGCCGCGGCCCGGCGAGCCGCTGCCGGTGCCGACCTCGCTGCGGGCCCTCGTCCTCAACCGGCTGGGGATGCTGTCCGACGAGGCCCGGCACACCCTCCTCGTGGCCAGCGCGGGCGCCCGCCCCACGCTTGCCCTGCTGCACGCGGCCGGCCGGGAGAGCGCCGAGGCGGAGACCGCCCGGGCGGCCGAACTCGGGCTGCTGGCCACGGAGCCGGAGGGGCCCGCCGTACGCTTCACGCATCCGCTGATCTCGGCCGCGCTGTACGCGGAGGCATCCGCGCAGGAGCGGCGCGCCGCGCACGCGGCGCTGTCCACGGCGGCCTCCGATCCGATCGAGCGGGCCCGGCATCTGGCCCTGGCGACCACCGGCACGGACCCGGAGGTGGCGGCGCGGCTCGCGGAGGCCGCCGCGCTCGCCCGGGACCGCGGGGCACCGTCTGTCGCCGCGTCCCTCGGGCTGCTGGCCGGCCGGCACACACCGGCCGAGGGCGTACCCGGCCCCGACGACCAGCGCTTGCAGGCCGCCGAGGACGCGATCACCGCCGGTGAGGTGGACCTCGCCCGGGACATCGCCCGCGAGGTGTTGACCCGGGCCACGGTGCCCGCGGAGCGGGTGCGGGCCTGGATGGTGGTGATCGAGGCGGCCGGGCAGGCCCTCGGGGAGGTCGACGCCGTCTTCCCGCAGGTACTGGCCGACGCCGGCGACGATCCGCGGCTGCTCGCCCTGGTGCACTACCAGCTGGCGTGGCGGGCCCTGGTGGTGGAGGGCGACTTCGCGGAGGGCCGGGAGGAGGCCGCGCACGCGGCGGACCTGGCCGCCCGGGCCGGCGACCGGCGAACCGAGTTGCTGGCGCTTGCCTTCCAGGCGCAGGCCGAGACCTTGATGGGCCACCCGGGCGCGCCCGCGACCATCAAGCGGGCGCTGAAGGAGCCGCAGGATCCGCAGGTGGCGTGCCACCACAACGGCGCGGGCTCGACGCGCCTGCGCTGGCTGCTGATGAGCGACCAGTTGCCCGAGGCCCGTAGGACCGTGACCGCGCTGCTGCGCGAGGTGCAGCGGCGCGGCATGGTCGAGAGCGAGGTGCACTTCCTGCGCCTGCTCGCCGAGACCGAACTGCGCTCGGGCCACTGCGGCCGGGCTCTCGACCTGGCCCGCGAGAGCCTGCGCCTGGCCCGCGACTCCGGCATCGGCGAGGTCGCCTCCGCCGTGCTCACCTCCATCGCAGAGGCCTCGGGCGGGGATGTGGACAGGGCTTTGGCGCTGGCCCGGGAGGCGGTGCAGCACGCCGAGGAGGACGGCGACCAGATCTACATGTCCCGGGCCCTGGCCGCCCTCGGCTACGTCCAGTTGGTAGCCGGGGACGCCCAGGGCACGGTCGTGTCGCTGCGCCGGGTGCGGGAGCTGGAGCAGGGGCTCGGCGTGACGGACCCGGCGCGCGGCCGCTGGCACGGGGACCTCGCGGAGGCGCTGGTGCGCATCGGTGAGCCGGCCGAGGCGCAGGACGTCATCGACGTGACGCGTGAGCAGGCGATGCGGCTCGGCCGGGAGAGCGTGCTGGCCGTCCTCGACCGGGCCGAGGCGCTGGTGCGCGCGGCGCGCGGTGAACACGAGGCGGCGCTCGCCCAGTTGACGTCCGTTCAGGACCGGCTGGCCAAGCTGGGCTACGGGCTCGAGGAGGCGCGGGCCGCCTTCGAGTCGGCGCGGCTGCGCGCCGGGCGTCCGGGCCCGGCGTCGTACGACGAGGCGGCGCGGCTGTTCAGGCGGTGCCGGGCGCTGCCCTGGCTGCGTCAGGTGGACGCGGCGGCCGCCGCGGGCCCGTCTGTCCGGCCGGCCGTCCCGGTGGCCGCGCCCGCCGCGCTCGACGCGCTGGAGGGGCTGGCCTCGATGGAGCGTCAGGTCGCCGCGCTCGTCATGGAGGGCGCGACCAACCGGGAGATCGCCGGACGTCTGTTCATCAGCGTCAAGACGGTCGAGGCCACACTCACCCGGGTCTACCGCAAGCTGGGGATCCGATCGCGGGTGGACATCGTCAGACTCGCGGCGGGGCGCCACGCCAGGTGAGGGCCGTACGCGAAATCAAGCCGTACGCGAAGTGAAGCTGTACACCAAGTGCAGCCCGCGCAGGGCCTGTTGCGGGGAACCGAGGGATTTCCCTTCCCAACTCCCCTAGGGAGTTCCCTCATTGGGAGGGAAGCGTTCCGAGTTCTAGCGTAAGGGCGTGCCGCTCGCCGGGCACGCGGGGGTCTGTTCCGAGACCCCCGTGCTCAACCCCCCACACCCGCGCGACCCCCCACCGGCAACCCCTTGAGGAGACTCATGCTCGGGCTCACCCGTCTCAGAAAGACCGCCGCCGTCCTCACGGCGGCCGCTGCCGCCGCCGCGACCGCGCTGCTGACCGCCCCCGCCGCCGTCGCCGCCCCGCAGCCCATCGTCGGCGGCACGACGACCACCACGACCGCGTACCCGTTCATGATGCAGATCACGGACGCCTCGCAGGACCAGTTCTGCGGCGGCACGCTGGTCTCCCCCACGAAGGTCGTCACCGCCGCGCACTGCATGGTCGGTGAGACCACCAGCAGCGTCCGCGTGGTCGGCGGGCGCACCTACCTGAACGGCACGAACGGCACGGTGAGCCGGGTCAGCAAGATCTGGATCCACCCGGGCTACACGGACGTCACCAACGGCGACGACGTCGCCGTCCTGACCCTGTCGACGTCCATGCCGTACACGACGGCGCCGTACGTCTCCTCCTCGCAGACCTCGGTCCACGCGGCCGGCACCACCGCCCGCGTCCTCGGCTGGGGCACCACCTCCTCGGGCGGCAGCTCCTCCAACCAGCTGCGCACCGCGACGGTCCCGACGGTCTCCGACTCCAGCTGCGCCGGCTCGTACGGCTCGGACTTCGTCGCAAGCGACATGGTGTGCGCCGGGTACACCTCCGGCGGCGTGGACACCTGCCAGGGCGACAGCGGCGGTCCCCTGCTCATCGGGGGCGTCCTGGCAGGCATCACTTCCTGGGGCGAGGGCTGCGCGGCCGCCGGCTACCCGGGCATCTACACCCGCCTGACCACCTTCTCGAGCCTGGTGACCGCGCAGGTCAACTCGTAGCCGGGCCAAGGGTTCCTGAGTACCCCTCAGGTGAGTGACCGGGGGGCGTTGCGGGCCTCCACGAGCGGCCCGCAGCGCCCCCTTTCCACGCGTTCGGGGCCGCCACACACCGGCAAGGAAAGCGTCGACGAGGAGCGGGTATTGAAGTTCTCTCCCGGATAAATCCGGGAGATTCTCCCCTGGATCGCTCCGGGGAGTTTGACAGGTCATGCCTGCCCGGCGACGACCCTTCCGGCCGCCGGAGCAAGTACGTGACTTGCTCGGTTTGTTGGGGACTTGGTTGTCGTCCCCGACAATGCGGCGAGCGTACCAAACGCTCTTCGGAGTGATGCGGCGGTGCTCCGCACCGCCAGGAGGAAGCGCGGCGGGGCCGGGGTGTCCGGGTCGGGACGGGGCGCGTCGGGGAGGTCGAAGAGCTCGACGCCGTGCTCGTCGCGGAACGTGACCAGCCGGGGCGGAGCCGTTCGAAGACGGGGCGTATCCGGGTCAGGCCGGACCAGGTCTGCATGTCCTTCACGGAGGCGGGTCCGAAGGCGGCGAGGTAGCGCAGCACGGCGGTGTCGGGTCCGGCGGCGGGCTCGGCGGGGCGGCCCAGCCAGTGCTCGGCGGTGGTGAGGGCGACCTGGGCGCTGCGGCCCCACAGCCCGCGCGGGGTGACCTGGACGAGGGGGAGCGTGCACCGGGCGGCCACGGCCAGGGCCTGCGGGTCGGCGTCCGGCCACTCGACGAGCAGGGCCTCGCGCAGCTGCCCCATCGTGCGCGGCTCGGCCTCGACCAGGTCACGGGCGAGCGCGGCGAGCCGGTCCAGGTCGACGCCGGCGAGCCCCTTGCGGAAGAGGCTGAGCTCCCGGGTGCGGGCGGGCTGCACCAGCGGCCGCAGGGTGAGGCAGTCGTCGGCGGTGTGCAGGTGGATGGTCGAGCGCAGGGTGACGATACGGACGGCCGCGCGGCGGGCCAGCAGCCCGGACAGCTCCTCGAGGGTGAAGCCGTCGAGGCGGGCGGCGAGCGCGTAGTACGGAGGCCTGACCTCCTGGGCCTGGAGGCCGACGAGGTGCTCCACGGCCGCCGCCGCGGACAGGGGGAGCGCCGCAGCAGCAGTTGCCGGGCGAGGGTCGCGCGGTTCAGGGCGCGGGTGCCGAGCACGGGGGCGGTCACGACGGGCTTCGTCCTGGTCATGCCGCGCACGCTAACGCGGCCTCGGGACAGCTTCTGTCCGCAACTCTCACCGGCCCCCGGGCCGACCGCCCCGCCGATACCGTCTGCCCCGTATATCCTGCTGAACCTGAACGATCCTGCTGAACGATCACACATCCGCAGGCCAGACCCGGGAGGCAGCGCGATGTCCAAGCGACGCGCCCGACCCGCCGCGAAGAACTCCAGAAGGTCCGGCTGGCGCCGCGCCCTCCCCCCGACCCAGCCGCCGAAGACCCCGGCCCCCGCCCCCGAGGCCCCGGAGCCGCTGCCCACGGAGATCCCCAGCGTGGTCCAGGCCGTCGTCTACCAGGACGGCGTCCGCGTCTCCTCCCCCGCCGGCCTCGCCGACACCTACCGCGAACTGCGCGAGCAGCCGTCGGGCATGGCGTGGATCGGTCTGGCCCGCCCCACCGAGGGAGAACTGTTCTCCCTCGCCGACGAGTTCGATCTGCACCCGCTGGCCGTCGAGGACGCGATGGAGGCCCATCAGCGCCCGAAGCTGGAACGCTACGGCGACACGCTGTTCGTCGTGCTGCGGGCGGCCCGGTATCTCGACGCGCCGGAGGAGGTCGAGTTCGGCGAACTGCACGTCTTCGTGGGCCCCGACTTCGTGATCACCGTCCGCCACGGCGCGGCCCCCGACCTGTCGGCGGTGCGCCACCGCATGGAGGAGACGCCCGAGCTGCTGAAACTGGGCCCGGAGGCGGTGCTGTACGCGATACTGGACGCGGTGGTCGACGGCTACGTGCCAGTCGTGGCCGGCGTCCAGAACGACATCGACGAGATCGAGACCGAGGTCTTCGGCGGCGACCCCGCGGTCTCCCGTCGCATCTACGAACTCTCCCGTGAAATGGTCGAGTTCCAGCGCGCCACCCGCCCCCTCGTCGGCATGCTGCACGGCCTGATGGCAGGCTTCGCCAAGTACGGCACGGACGAGGAACTGCAACGGTATCTGCGGGACGTCGCCGACCACGTCACCCACACCAGCGAGCGGGTCGACGGCTTCCGCCAGGCCCTGACGGACATCCTCACGGTCAACGCGACCCTGGTGACCCAGCAACAGAACGCGGAGATGCGGGCGTTGGCGGAGGCGGGGTTCGAGCAGAACGAGGAGATCAAGAAGATCTCGGCCTGGGCGGCGATTCTGTTCGCCCCGACGCTAGTCGGGACGATCTACGGGATGAACTTCGCGCACATGCCGGAGCTGCACTGGGCGTTCGGCTACCCCTTCGCGATTCTGCTGATGGCGCTGGTATGCACGAGCTTGTACGTCGTCTTCAAGAAGCGCGACTGGCTGTAGAGGGTGTTGCAGCGGTGCCATCGGCGCGCGGCTCTTCCTCGGTCGTCAGGCGCCCGTCGTGCAGCGGTCGCGGCACGCGCCCGTCAGGCAGGGCGGCCGTCGAGCGGCCGGCGCCGCGGTGGGGGCAACCCGCATGGTGCGGGCATGAGTCGGACGGTGCGATGGCGCCCACCGGCTACGCTGTGCCCGTTGCCGCCACGGCCGGGTGCCCAAACATGCGCGTCGCCTCCCACTCGGTCCGGGACCCTGGGTGACATTCCGCGCAAACCCTCGCCGCCGATGGGTGGTCCGACCGCGGCCCCGGCCGCCGCGGTCACCGCTGCTCTGCCTCTTCGGCGGCCTTCCGGTAGCCGCCGGACACCAGACCGATCCTGCACGGCAGCGGAAGGTCCCCGAACGGCTGACAGGGGCACGGATCACCCGCGCTGCCACCACGAGAAGTCCGGCCGGGCGTTTCGGCTGACCACGACGTGGGACTCGCCGTGTGTGGTCGCGTATGGAGCCGAGCAGCGGGTGTTCGTTCCCGCACTCGGGGCCCGCTGGCTGAGGCAGACGTTCGTCCACTGGCCTTTCCCACCGGACGATGTCCAGGCGCTGCTGCCCGAGGAACTGGTCGTGGACGAATACGACGGTGTGGCGTGGGTCGGGCTCACCTCCTTCGTCATGGCGGACCTGCGCCCTCCCGGCGTACCCGCAGTGCTGCCCGGGCTGCCGACGTTCGCGGAGACCAACCTGCGAACCTACGTCCGGCGCCGGGCCGGGCGGGACGGGCTGTGGTTCCTGTGCATCGAGGTGGCCTGCCCGCTGATGCTGGCGGCCCGGGCCGTCGGCGCGCCGTACAATCCAGGCACCCTGCGTGTTTCCGTCAACGGGGACGCCGTCTCCTATGAAGGGTCGAGATGGGTCGGCGGAGCGTCCTACCGCCTGGTCGTCCGGCCCGGCGAACCGATCACGCCCGCCGAGCGAGACGTCTGGCTGACCTCGCGCTGGCGGGCGTACACACGCCGATTCGGCATGCTCTGGGAGACGCCGGTCGAACATGAGCCCTGGCCGCTGAGGGACGCCGTCATCGACGTGTTCGAGGAGACCCTGACCACCGCGGCAGGGCTTCCCGCGCCCAGCGCCGAGCCCGTGGTGCACTTCTCCGAAGGAGTACGGCACGTGCGGCTCGGGGCGTCCAGGCCGTGTGTTCCGACGCCAGGTCTGTACGGGGAGTAGGACCATGGGCCGCACACGCGGCGCACCCGGACGGCGCCCGCGGCTGCGCTTCGACGGCTGGATCACAGGCATGGGCACTTCGTCCGGGACGCGTATCGTGCTGGGGCACTGGCACCGGTCGCCGTTCGGGCCGTTCAGCGACGTGATGATCGAGCGGGCCGACGGGGAACGGCTGCTGCTGGCCCCCTCGCACCGGACGGCTGACTTCGTGCGCGGCACCTACACCTTCGACACGGTGCGCGTCGTGCCGGTCGACGTGAGCATCGCGCACGGCACCTGGACCGTCACCGCCGGCCCACTCGACCTGTGCTTCACCGCCGGTCGCCGAGGGCTCCCGGGGATCTTGCTGCGGGCCGTGCCCGGCGTACTCGCCGCCCGCCCGGTCTGGGCTGCGCTGACGGACTGGCCCGCCCGCCTGCTGCCGACCCATGTGCGGACCCGTGGCCGTGCCGGTGCGGGCCGCCGCGAGTGGTACGGCGTGCGGGATCTGCGGCCGGTCGGCGCGGTGTCGGCGGTCTTCGAGGGCCTCGACCTCGGTGCGATGGCGCCCGTCGATCCGCCGGTGCGCTTCGGGTTCGGTTCGGTGCCCCGCAATCCCACCCTCACGCGGGTCACGACGACGGTGGAGTTGGGTCAGTGACCTTCGTTTCCCTGCCGGGTCGGCCGGGTACCCGGGCGACCCGGCAGACGAAGGGATGACCCATGGGCAGGGCGAGAGTGCCGGAGCGGGCGGACACGGTCGCGGTGGCGCACGGCGCGTTCAACGTCGTGGGCGGGCTGTGGCCACTGCTGCATCTGCGCAGCTTCGAGTGGGTGTTCGGCCCGAAGACCGACGTCTGGCTGCAGATGACGACGGGCGGTCTGCTGGTCTCCGCCGGCGTCGCCCAGCTCGCGGCGGCTGCGGCCCCGCAGGGCCCGGCCCATGCCCGCCGCATCGGTCTGGGCACCTCCCTCACCTTGCTGGCCATCGATCTGATCTACGTACCCAAGGGCCGGATCCGGCCCACGTACTTCCTCGACGCCGCGATGCAGACCGGATGGATCGCCGCCTGGCTGCGCACCGCCCCCGGCAAGAGCAACGCCAGGAGTGACGCACGATGAGGGGCCGACGAGGGGCTGTGGGCGGATCTGCGGCAGCACCGCACCGACGACCGCGGCTATGTGGAACAGGTTGATGCCAGCCGTACGGACGGATCGTCCTTGTCGGCTTCGCCTCCCTTCCAACAGCGGGAAACTCGTCGCCGGTGGATCGAGCAGCCCGTACGGCTCACCCAGTCCTCACCTGAGCATAACCAGACATTCCACACGAACTAATGGATAAGTCAACCGTTCAGCCCAAAGGCAGCTGATGCAGGTGGTTATGACGATTTGGCAGGACTAGTTTCCGCTGGGACGGTTACGCGCTGCCCAACAACAAGACCGGACCTGCGCGGCAAGGCCCCATTGCCTCCGCCATACCCATATATGCACCGATTGCTGTCGATTGAGGGACTTGATGGCGACACATGCTGAACCGGTTGCTCCAGTACCGGCGGCGAAGCGCCGCAGTCGGGGCGAGGTGCTCATCACCTGGGTGACCACGACCGATCACAAGAAGATCGGCCACCTCTACCTGATGACGTCGTTCGGGTTCTTCCTGATCGGCGGCGCGCTGGCGATGGCGATCCGGGCGGAGCTGGCCCGGCCGGGACTGCAACTGCTGTCCAACGAGCAGTACAACCAGGCGTTCACCATGCACGGCACGATCATGCTGCTGCTGTTCGCGACGCCGACGTTCGCCGGCTTCGCCAACGCGATCATGCCTCTGCAGATCGGCTCCCCGGATGTGGCCTTCCCGCGCCTGAACATGCTCTCCTACTGGCTGTTCCTCTTCGGCGGCCTGATCGCGCTCGGCAGCTTCCTGACCCCCGAGGGCGCCGCCGACTTCGGCTGGACCGCTTACACCCCCCTCAGCGGCGGCGAGCGCACCACTCAGCTGGGGGGCGACCTGTGGATCATGGGGCTGGCGCTGTCCGGGTTCGGCACCATCCTCGGCGCGGTCAACTTCATCACCACCATCATCTGCATGCGCGCCCCCGGCATGACCATGTTCAGAATGCCGATCTTCACCTGGAACGTGCTGCTCACCTCGGTGCTGGTCCTGCTCGCCTTTCCCATTCTGGCCGCGGCCCTGCTCGCCTTGGAGGCGGACCGGAAGTTCGGCGCGCACATCTTCGACCCCGCCAACGGCGGGGCAATCCTGTGGCAGCACCTGTTCTGGTTCTTCGGCCACCCAGAGGTCTACATCCTCGCGCTGCCCTTCTTCGGCGTGGTCACCGAGATCATTCCGGTGTTCTCCCGCAAGCCGATCTTCGGCTACACGGGCCTGATCGGGGCCACCATCGCCATCACCGGACTGTCTGTAACGGTGTGGGCCCACCACATGTTCGCCACCCAAGCGGTGCTGCTGCCGTTCTTCGCCTTCATGAGCTTCTTGATCGCCGTACCGACCGGCGTGAAGTTCTTCAACTGGATCGGCACGATGTGGAGGGGCTCGGTGTCCTTCGAGCCGCCGATGCTGTGGGCGGCCGGTTTCCTCGTCACGTTCCTCTTCGGCGGCCTGTCCGGAGTGATCCTGGCCTCGCCGCCGATGGACTTCCACGTCACCGACAGCTACTTCGTGATCGCGCACTTCCATTACGTGCTCTTCGGCACCATCGTCTTCGCGATGTTCGGCGGCTTCAGCTTCTGGTGGCCGAAGATGACCGGGACCATGCTCGACGAGCGCCTGGAAAAGATCCATTTCTGGACGCTGTTCGTCGGCTTCCATGCCACGTTCCTGGTCCAGCACTGGCTCGGCGCCGAGGGATTTCCCCGCCGCTATGTCGACTACCTCGCCGCCGACGGCTTCACCGCCCTCAACACCGTCTCCTCCATCGGCTCCTTCCTGCTGGGCCTGTCCACGCTGCCGTTCCTCTACAACGTCTGGAAGACCGCCAAGTACGGCGAGCGGGTGGAGGTCGACGACCCCTGGGGCTACGGCCGTTCCCTGGAGTGGGCCACCTCCTGCCCGCCGCCCCGCCACAACTTCCACGCGCTGCCTCGCATCCGCTCTGAATCCCCCGCCTTCGACCTGCACCACCCCGACATCGCCCAACTCGAACAGAAAGCGTTCACCGGTCGGCGCGACGTGATCGACGCCGCAGGACACGAAGGCGAACGGTCATGATCCAGGGCAGCGGCAGTCACTCGCAGGCCGACCATGCCTCGGCCCTCGCCGCCGAAGCCGAGGGATACCTCCTGGCCCAGGCCCACCACCGCGACGCGCGCCGGGAGGCCAAGGCGCTGTGCGCCAGGATGCCCTGGCTGACCACGGCCCAGGCCGAGGAGGTGACACACCACTACATCGAGCAGCGGATCGACCTCACCCGCCGGATGCTGCAGGCCACAGCTCAACGGGCCGTCGAGCTCCGCCAGGAGTACGAAGACCGTTACGCCGTCCTCCGACGCGACCTGCGCAAACGCCATGTCGCATGCGCCTGCGCCGTCATGGCCTGCGTCGGCGCCATCAGTACGCTGTGGTACCTGCTCACCCCGCTTCCCGTCTGAGCACGCACGGAAGCCCCCGATGGGTCTGGACATCGGCCGGACCCATCGGCCACGCAGAAGCGCACGTGGCCCACCACCGGGGCGCCGGTCGTGGGACGCGGTGTCGCCGGAGCCGGGCGTACCTGCCCGCCCGTCGCCGGCGGGCGGCGGGCGGCGGGATCACAGGAGTTGCCTGCAGGTTGGCCGACGGGCCTCTAGGCAGTCGGCATGCCGCGGTCTCGGCCGGTTGACCGAGGTGAGCGGGTTGAGCGGGCGGCGGCGCTGGCTGCCAGTCCCAGCAGCAGGGCGACAATGCCAACGATGACGTTGTTGACGATGGACCTCGTAGTGCTGACGTCACCTGCGACGACCCAGGGAGCGATGATGGTCCATGCACCAAGTGCACAGGCCGCCCACGCCATGCTGTGCGTGCGCTCGTAGGCACGCCCGAAGCCACCGCTCATCAGGACGGCGTAGGCGATGCCGACGATCAGGTTGTTGACGGCCAGTGTCGTGAGGCCGTTGAACCCCGCGATCCACGGCGATGCCGCCAGATACAGGCCCGTGAGGAGAGCCAGCGTCTCCACGGACTGCGCCTGGGGAGTGGTCGCTGCGCGCTCCGCCATCTCGTGGCGCGCGCGCATGTCGAGGATGTCGGGATGGGTTTCTATGGATGACCGGGGAGAGGTAGTCATTCCTGGCACCTCCGAGGTTGCGTGATGCCCGAGTGCGCAGGGACGAGTACCCACGCCACGCGGCCGGACTCCTCTGTCCGGGCATCCGAGACCTCGTAGCGGAAGCCGACACGATGGGCGTGACTTCTCCCGGCAGCGTTCCGGCGAGGCGGGCAGCGGGCTGCGCAGGGTCCGGGCGCCATGGTGGCCGGGCAGCGGCCGCAGGGCAGGCGGGCGTCGGGCTCTGAGTGACGCTGGGGGAGAATGCGGAACAGCGCCTCACCGGCCGACCGGACTCTCACGTTCCGGCACGGGTCCTCCAACGCCTGACCGGCATGAGCGAGCGGCCCGGCCGGCAGCCGCAGTGGGTGAATCTGACCATGCACTTCGGCCAGGGCGCCCTCCTGGGCATCCTGCGCTCGGCCATGGCGCACGCCGGGCTCCGTGGGCCGTGGGCCTCGGCCCAGTTCGCCGTCGTACGGCTCGCCAACGACCAGATCCTGACCAACGCCACCTGCGTCGGCGCCCCGCCACAGACCTGGTCTCGACGGGAACTGGCCGTCGGCCTGCTGCACAAGGCCGTCCACGCCTTCACCACCGGAGCCGTCGCCGACGCCCTGGCCGGCCCCACCGGCCCCGGCCAGCGACATGCCGCGTTCGCCCCGGCCGCCGACCACCCGTCGGCCCACCGCCCCGGACGGACGCCCATGGCCGAGAGGACCAGGCCTCGCATGGCGCAGGACACGGGACGCTCCACCGGTCGCCGCTTCCTGATTCCACCGGCAAGGCGTTGCCTTCACCGCCGATCAACGCGATCCCGGCACTGTGGGCCCGGTCCATGACTCGTCCGCTCCCTGAGGGACAGGCCGAGACGAAGGACAGCGGGGCAAGGCTGGACCAGGACCAAAGGGGCGAAGCGACGGCTTGGCGTATGGACGCCGTACCGGCGACTCGGCCACTCACCGGTGTGTCACTCCCTCCGGGCGGGTGAAATGTCGTCCCTTTGCGCCGCGCAAGCCGCCGCGCCGGGGATGGCAAGGAAACACCGACCGGGTTGAAGCCCGGCTCAGTCCGCACAGGGAGACAGGAAATGACCGACACAGACCGGACTTCCCAGATCGGACCGGACGACGACGTGGTGGCCCTGCTGAAGACCCAGCATGTGGCCATCCGCGAACTGTTCGACGAGGTACACAACAGCACGGGCGACCAGCGCCGTGACGCATGGCGCAGCCTCGTGCGACTGCTGGCGGTCCACGAAACCGCGGAGGAAGAGGTCGTCCACCCGACGGCCCGCGGCGCCTTCGAGGGCGGTGAGCGGGTCGTCGCCGAACGGCTGGAGGAAGAGCGGCAGGCAAAGGAACTGCTCAGCCGCCTGGACGACGTGGACCCGGAAGACCCCGGCTTCATGTCCGAATTCCTCGCCCTTCGCGAATCAGTGATCGCACATGCAGAAGCGGAAGAACGCGAAGAGTTCACCCGACTCAAAGAGCACACCGACGCCGGAAAGCTCTCCGCGATGGCCACGGCCGTCAAAGCCGCCGAGGCCATGGCCCCCACCCACCCGCATCCGGGAGTGGAGACCGCCGCAGCCAACATCGCAGTCGGCCCGCTGGCCTCCGTCATCGACCGCACACGCGACGCGGTCCGGAAGGCCATGGGGCAGTCCGGCTGAGGCCCCACGGTGCTGCCGAGGGCATCAGTACCACTGGTCCGAACGCTGCGCTGGATGTGCAGGGTATCCGGGCACTGGCGTTCGTGGCCGCGTTCTGTGTGCTCGTTCTCCGCGATCGGCGGGCTTGCAGCCATCGACTGCGCCGTCGTGGCGGGCAGCAGCCGGCGCCCCTGCACAGCAGGAAGGCAGATGCCCATGAAGGAATCGGCCCAGTCGAACGCCGCCTCGGGCGCGCGCCCTGAGCCCCGGAGGTCGATGGCCGTGTGGGCGCTGATCGGAGCGGCGGTGATGGCCGCGGTCGACGAGATCGTCTTTCACCAGATCCTGGGCTGGCACCATTTCTACGACCGTTCCACCACCAGCGTGGGCCTGCTGTCCGACGGACTGCTGCACAGCGCCGAGCTGCTGGCGCTGGTCGCCGGGTTCTTCTTGCACGCCGATCTGCGCCGTCGCCAGGCCCTGGCACCGGCCCACGCGTGGGCGGGGTTCTTCCTGGGCCTGGGGATCTTCCAGCTGTTCGACGGGATCGTGGACCACAAGCTGCTGCGCCTGCACCAGATCCGCTACGGCGTGGAGGTCACCCCCTACGACTGGGCGTGGAACATCACCGGCCTGATCCTGCTGCTCGTCGGCGTGGTCCTCGCCGTGCATGCGGCCCGCCGCAGCGGGGCCGGGTCGGCATCGTGACCCCTTCGCACGTCCACCCGGGCCCGGCCACCGGCCCCGGGACGGCCGAGCTGCTCACCGCCGTGGCTGCGCTGCTGGTGGCCGTCGCCTATGTGCTGTCCGCAGGGCGTCTGCGGCGCCGCGGGGACGCCTGGCCGCGGTGGCGGGATGTGTCGTTCGCCGCTGGGGGCACCGGAACGGCCTGGGCGGCGGTGGGAGGGCTGCCGGGAGGCCCCTTCACCGGGCACATGCTCCAGCACCTGGTCGTGGGCATGGCCGCCCCGCTGCTGCTCGTTCTGGCCCGCCCCCTCACCCTCGCCCTGCGGGCCCTCGCGCCCGGACGAGCGCGACGGTTCCTGCTGGCCCTCGCGCACTCCCGTCCCGCCGGCTGGCTCGTCTTCCCTCCGCTGGCGGCACTGCTGGATGTGGGCGGCCTGTGGCTGCTGTACCGCACAGAGCTGTTCGCGGCCATGGGACACCAGCCGGTGCTGCACGGCGTGGTGCACGCGCACATGCTGGCGGCCGGGCTGCTGTTCGCCTTCGCCGTGTGTCAGCTCGATCCGGTACGCCGCCGCTGGAGTTACGCCGTCCGCGGTGCAACCTTGCTCGCCGCCGGCGCCGCACACGGTGTGCTGGCCAAGACCCTGTATGCCGTGCCGGCGCCCGGCACCGGCTTCACCACTGCCGACCTGCACAGCGGGGTCCAGTGGATGTACTACGGCGGCGACGTGGTGGAGGCGGCCATGGCCGTGGTGCTGGGGGTGGGCTGGTACACGGCCGACGGACGTGCCCGGGCCCGTCACACGCGCCGGAGTCGGGCCGGTCGCGGCATGACAGTACGGCCGACATAACTGCGTGGACCGGCCCATGCCCCCCGCGTCGAGGGTTGGAGTTGAGCGTTCGATCGCCGGACAGCGGTTGCCTGGCGCAGCCGGGGCACTCGGTCACCATCGACAGGTTCGAGAACCCTGGGGGAAACCATGAGCATGTCAGCATCAGGCACCGGCGATGGTGGGACGCGGCAAAGAAGGCTGGACATCTATCTCAATGATCACCTGGCCGGTGCGACGGCCGGCGCAGAGCTCGCCCGGCGCATGGTCCAGGAGCACGGAGATTCGGGATACGGCGACGACTTGAAGACCCTGGCGGCGGAGATCTCGCAGGACCGGCAGGCTCTGCTGCGGCTCCTGGCAGACCTCGATGTTCCCGTAAAGCACTACATGGTCTACGGGGCATGGCTGGGCGAGAAGATCGGGCGTGTGAAGCCCAACGGCCGCCTGCTGCGTCGCTCCGGACTCACCGTGCTGGTTGAGCTCGAAGCACTGCGGCTGGGGGTGCAGGGCAAGGCGTTGCTCTGGCGCGCCCTGCTCTCCACGGCGGCACAGGACTCACGGCTGGACTCCGACCGGCTGGAGCAGCTGCGGCAAAGGGCGGGGCAGCAGATCCAGACGTTGGATTCCCTGCACGACAGGGCCGCAACGGCGCTGCTGTCCCCCGCCCCACCGCTCGAAGCCGGGAAGGACGCACCCTCGTGATCACGCCTGAGCAGATCGAGGCCCTGCTCGCATCCGACGCCGATGACCCCGCACTGATCGTCACAGCCGGCACCGTCAAGGTCGTTCCCGCGTCGGCGCTGGACAGCGAACGGTACCGAGGGGCCGTGGAGATCATCGCCCGAGACGACCTCGTCGCCCAGCTCGGCACCGACGTACCGTCCCGGCGTGATCTCAAGGAGACTGCCGCTCGTCTGGACACCGCTGTGACACAGCTCGGCGCCTGAGAACCTTCGTCCGCGACCGGCGCCGCGGGGGCTCGAGGGGTCTGCGGCCCGTGGATCCTTGCGGCACTGCGCACGGCGATCCACCGCGTCCTGCGCGTGCCCACTGCCGCCCGTACCAGCCACCCGCCGAACGCCACGCCGTCCGCCGACTGGCTGATCCCGCCCGATCGCCGCCGTCTTCGCCGGTTGGCTCCGGACGGCGGTGGGTACCCGGCGACGGCCCGGTACCGGCCGTCAGCCGAGGAGACCCTTCACGGGCTTCAACCCCCTCGAACACCAAGGCATCCCCCTCGACCGCCAGCTGCGCAGCTGGCGGGAGCTGGACGTCGAGCCGATCGATCCCGACCACGCCGATCCGTACACCCGCTGCCGGATCATCACGATGAACGGCATCGAGGTCGAAGCGATCCTCTTCAGCCACCAGTTCGCCCGCCACTGCCCGGACCCCGGGGTCAAACGGCAGCTGGCCGAGGTCCGTTACGTCGAGCACCAGCAGCAGAAGGCCGTCAACTGGCTGCTGCCCGGCCTCGCCTCCGTCCTGGAGACCACCATCGCCTACGAGCAGGTCGCGGTCGACCTCACCGGCTGGGTCGCCCGGCACGAGCCCGACGCGTACCTGAGGCAGGCGTACGAGTTCGGCGTGCTGGAGGACTTCGACCACCTGTTCCGGTACGCCAACCTCTACGAGATGATCGAGCACCGCAAGGCGGAGTCGGTCGTCGACGGCCTCACCGAGGTGATGCCGGGCCGGCCCACCAAGTTCCACCACCGCCACCCGCACGACAACGTGCGCGAGCCCTACGACCGCTCGACCACCAACCCGCTGTCCAAGCTGCACGCGCTGACGATCATGTCGGCGGAGCAGCAGACCATGAACTTCTACATGAACGTCGGCCCCCAGTACATGGAGCCGATCGCCCGCCGGCTCTACCAGGAGATCGGCCTAATCGAGGAGGAGCACGTCACCCACTACGAGTCGCTGGTCGACCCGGGCGAGACGTGGTGGGAGCGGCTCGTCAACCACGAGTACAACGAGTGCTACCTCTACCACTCCTTCATGGAGCAGGAGTCCGACCCGAAGGTGAAGGCGATCTGGGAACTTCACCTGAACATGGAACTCGAACACCTCCGACTCGCCTGCGAGCTGATGCGCCGGCACGACGGCCGCGAACCGCAGGAGATCCTCGCACCGGAGCTGCCGAACGTGCTCACCTTCGAGGAGAACAAGCAGTTCGTCCGCGGCCTCCTCGACACCCAGATGGACCTGACCACCCTGGGCACGGGCTACGTCCGGGACGCCCACGAGCGGTTCGAGCTGATGCAGGAGCAGATCCGCGGCGGTGAGGAGCCGCCCAGCGAGCGGGTGATGGCCCAGCACCGCGAGCTGCTCGGCGGCGAGTACCGGCGCCAGACCGAGGGCCCGCACCCCGACGTCGCATCCCGGGAGAGGTGACGGACATGGCCGGCATCACCGCATCGGACGCCGACGTCGTCGCCCTGCTCATGCGCCAGCACGGCGACATCCGCAACCTCTTCGACGAGGTCGAGCAGACCACCGGGGACGAACGCAGGGACGCCTTCCGCCGCCTGGTCCGCCTGCTCGCCGTGCACGAGACGGCCGAGGAGGAGGTCGTGCACCCCTTCACGCGCAGCTCCGTGCCGGACGGCGACAAGGTGGTCGACGACCGGCTGACCGAGGAACGGGAGGCCGAGGAGCTGCTGTCCCGCCTGGACGGCATGGACGTCGACGAGCCGACGTTCCTGCCCGAACTGCAGGCACTGCGCCTGGACGTGATGGCCCACGCCCGGGCCGAGGAACGCTACGAGTTCAACCACATCCGCCGCCACGCGGACAAGGCCCGCCTGGCATCCATGGCCACGGCCCTGCGCGCGGCCGAGGCCATGGCCCCCACCCACCCCCACCCCGGCACCGAGTCCGCGGCGAAGAACCTCACCCTGGGCCCGCTCGCCGCCCTGGTCGACCGCACCCGGGATACCGTACGCAAGGCCGTGGGCAAGGACCGCTGACCGGCGTTCGCGAGCCTTCCCCCCTGCTGGCGTCCTGGGGCGGCCGGCGCTGGGCGGTCGTATGCGCCGTTGACGGCCGGGACGCCTCCCCGTGCATCCGAGGCGCTCCGACAGGCCGGACTGCTGATGGTGGCACTAGCTCTGCGGGACGTCCTTGACGAACACGATGCCGTCACTGTCCGCCAGGTGGGCCGGGTCGAGCGGGGAGTAGCCGAACCAGGGGGATACGCGGGGCGCGGGCCGCGTGTCGCCGAGGGCGGTGGCCAGCCGCGGGACGTCGATGACGCAGCGGTCCTCCGGGAGCGCGTACAGGAGTCCTTCGAGGGTGTCCGGCGGCGGCGTGTCCACTCCCTGGTGCCGGATCGTGCCGAGGGCCGTGGCCAGGAAGGCGTACCTCTCGCCCAGACGGGCGCTCACGAGCGCGCCGGCGCTCCACCACTCCACCGGCAGGTCGCCCATCCGCATCGTGCTCTTGTCCCGCTGGAGATGCCCGTTGTGGGCATGCACCAGCGCCGGTCCCTGCTCGGCGATGGCGAGCAGGTTGGCGGCCATCATCGAATCCCGCAGGCCCACCAGCCGGGTCATGCGGGCCGGTGAGGTGTCGGCCATCCAGTAGTGGTAGCGCAGCAGGCCGGTGGCGGTGCGGCCGTACAGGCGCGCCCGGTCCCAGTCGTCCCGCGAGGTCGCCGTGATCAGGTGCGGCGTCTGCGCGTCGAGCAGCGCCACCAGATCGTCGGCAAGCAGCCGCAACTCCCCGGCCTCGGCCGACTGCCCCACGGACTGGGCCGGGTCCATCATCGCGGCGGGACTGGTCCACCGGTCGTCGGTGCCGAGCAGGCGGTCGAGTGTTTCCGCGGTGCAGGGGAGCAGGTCCGCGTCCACCCGGGCCGCGAGGTAGCCGTGGAGTGCGGTGAGGGCCTGCCGGGGGCTCGCGGCGCCGGTGATCTCCAGCGGGCCGTCGAAACCGGCGAAACGGAGCCGCTCGGACGCCGGCCGGCCGTCGTTGTAGGCGCGCATCCAGCGCACGAACTCCCGGTTGGCCGCCGAGGTGCCCCAGCCGTGGCTGAATCCGTGCTCCATGACCTCGTCGAGGGTGCCCGTTCCCGAGGTGACGTGGTCGTCCACGACCAGGCCCATCATGCAGTCGCTCTCGATCGCGATCGTCCGGTAGCCCTCCTGCTCGACGAGCTGCCGGAAGAGCTCGTTGCGCAGGTCGAGCAGAGTGTCCTCGCCGTGGGTGGGCTCGCCCAGGGCGAGCAGCCGAGGCCGGGCCGGGAGCAGCCTCATGACGGCGGCAGCCTCGACGGCATGGGCGGTGCCCTTGATGTCAGTAGCCATGCCTTCAACGGTATCGTTGAACCTTCGGTTGAAACTTCCCCGTGATATCGGCAGGCCCATGGGACGAAACCTTCAAAACGGCGAGCGACTCAGGCCGGTTGATCTGGCGCGCGGGCACGGTCTGTCCACGCAGGCGATCAGGAACTACGAGGAGGCCGGCATCCTTCCGGCCGCCGGTCGCACACCCCACGGCTACCGCACCTATACCTCGCTGCACGCGGGGGCCCTGCGCGCGTTTCTTGCCCTGGTGCCCGGCCACGGCCACCGGACGGCGACGTCGATCATGCGGGCCGTGAACCAGGGCGCGGTCGATGAGGCGTTCCGCCTCATCGACGAGAGCCACGCCGAGCTCCTCGACGACCGGCGGACCCTCCAGGCCGTGGAGAGCGCCCTCCGCGACCTGGAGCCCACCACTGCGCCCGAGCCCGGTGTGGGATCGGAGCCGGCCGCGGTGTCCGGGCCCGGCGGCACGTTCATCGGGCCGCTGGCAGACAAGCTCGGAATCCGGCCCGCGACGCTGCGCAAATGGGAGCGCGCCGGGCTGGTGCGTCCGCGCCGCGATCCGCGGACCGGGTACCGCGTCTACGACGAGGCCGACGTACGGGACGCCCGGCTGGCCCACCAGCTCAGGCGGGGCGGCTACCTGCTGGAGCAGATCGCCCCGCTGATCGCCCAGGTGCGGGCGGCCGGCGGGCTGGAGCCGCTGGAGGCCGCACTGTGCGACTGGCGTGGTCGGCTGTCCGCCCGCGGGCGGGCGATGCTGACCGGGGCCGCAGAGCTGGAGGCGTACCTCCGCGAGCGCGGATGAGCCCGCCCCGGCCCCTGGTGCCCTGTGCCTGATTGTCACAGGCTCGTCAGGACTTGGGGCGAGAGGTTCTTGATCATGGTGTTGGTCCAGCGCATCTGCCGCAGGGTTTGTGGATGGCATGCCGAGGCCAGGGCGAGGAGTTCGTCGTCCTTGGTGGCCTGCGCGGCCTGGGCGAGCATCTCCCAGTGAAGGGAGTTCTCCGTGGCGCCCAGATGGAGCTCCCGCAGATCACGCAGGAGCAGCAGACCGGGCTCGGGGCGGTGGCGCTCGGGGCGGTGGCCCACCGCTTCGGCCGCTTTCTCCCGGAGCGTCGACAGGACGCCCACGGAGGATGCCCCGGGAGCGTCGCCGAGGTCGAGGCCGTGCTCGTGGGCGGCGGTGGCCAGGCGTTGGATGTGATCTCGGGACCAGCCGGCGAGGTCGGTGGCGACGTGGTGGACCTCGTGGTCGGTGCGATGGCGTTCGGCCACGGTCGTCAGCTGCTCGGCGAGGTGTTTCTCGCCGTCGTGGAGAGCGCGGAGGGTGAGGGTGATGCCGTTCACTCGGTGTCCTCCTTACCGCTGGCGTCGCTCGCCTGGCCCGCGAGGGCGGACGTTCCGCCGGTGGTGGCCGGTACGGCGTCGGCGCGGGAGGGGGCGGACGCGGTGGTGGTCGGCGCGGGGGCGGTGTGGCCGTCCCCGCGTTCCACGAGGCGCAGCGCGGCTGCGGCGGTCTTGAACAGCGGCTGCTTGGAAGCGGGATCCCAGTCGGTGATCGTCGTCTCGTTCGCGGCACGCGCGGGTGTGTCGCCGTCCGGGCCGTGCCCGGCCTTGGTGTCCCAGTAGCCGTAGTGGAAGGGGACGAACAGCAGTCCCGGACGGATGTCGGTCACCCGCAGCCGCCCTCGCACGGCGCCGCGTGGTGTGGTGACCTCGACCAGGTCGCCTTCGTCGATTCCGAGCGTGGCCGCGTCCGTGGCGGACGCCTCCACCCACACGTCGGGAGCGGCCGCGTTCAGCTGGGGCGTCCGCGCGGTTTTCGTCCGCGTGTGGAAGTGGTAGACGGTCCGGCCGGTGGTCAGCTGGAACGGGTACTTCTCGTCGGGTTCTTCGTGAGGCGGCAGGTAGGCGGCCGCCTTGATCATGGCCTTGCCGTCGGGGTTGAGGGAGCGGTATTCGACCACATCGTCCGTCGCACCGGTCACCAGGTCCTTGCCGTAGGTCTCGCAGACGTCCGGGTGGGCCCAGCTGATCCCGTCGGTGCAGAGGCGTTGCGTGCCCTGAGGGGCCTGTTCGTTGCACGGTCACTGGATGCCGCTCTCGCCGCGCAGCTTGTCGTAGGTCAGGCCGGTGTAGTCGCACGGCCGGCCGGCGCTGCACCGTTTCCACGCCTCGAACGCGGACTCCGGGTCGTGCCAGGTGATCAGTGGCCCGCCGTCCTTGTCGCGGAAGTCCATGCGAGTGGCGTAGTCGAGGAAGATGTCCAGGTCCGGTTCGGCCTCGCCGGGCGGTTCGACGGCCTTGTCGGACAGGTGCACGGTGCGGTCGGCGTTGGTGAAGGTGCCGGTCTTCTCGCCCCAGGTCGCCGCGGGCAGGACCACGTCGGCCAGCTGGGCGGTCTCGGTGAGGAACAGATCCTGTACGACGACGAAGAGGCGGTCCTGGGCCAGGATCGAGCGGATGCGGGACAGCTCCGGCAGCGACACCGCCGGGTTGGTGCCGCTGATCCACAGCATCCGGAGCGAACCCTGCTCCGCGTAGCGGAACATCTGCATCGCGTGGGTGGGCGGAGCGTAGTGCGGGATCGTCTTCGGCTCGACGTTCCACACCCGCGCCAGGTCGGAGACGTGGCTGTCGTTCTGCCAGTTGCGGAAGCCCGGCAGGTCGCCGTTGCAGCCGCATTCGCGGGTGTTCTGGGCGGTGGGCTGCCCGTTCATCTGCAGGACGCCGGCGCCCGGCCGCCCGAGCATGCCGCGGATCAGGTGGAGGTTGTTGATCTGTACGGCGGCTGCGGTGGCCTGGTGGGACTGGTAGACCCCCTGCAGCACCGTGGACAGCAGCCTGCCGGCCGTACCGAGGAGTTCCGCCGCCTCGCCGATCCGCGCGGCCGGTACGTCGCAGATCCGGGCCGCCCACTCGGGGGTGCACTCCTTCACCCGGGACGCGAGTTCCTCGAAGCCGACGGTGTGCGCCGCAATGTAGTCGTGGTCGACGCGGTCCGTGCGGATGATCTCGTGGAGCAGCGCGTTGAGCAGGGCCACGTTCGTACCGGCCCGCGGAGCCAGGTGTACGGCCGCCCTGCGGGCCACCTGTGTGGGGCGCGGGTCGACGCACACCAGGCGGGGCGGGTCGGCGCCCTCCAGCCGGTCGAGGATGCGCATCCACTGCACGGGTTGCGTCTCGGCGATGTTGTGCCCGAACAGTGCGATCACGTCGGCGTGGTCGATGTCGTCGTAGCCGCCCGGCTGCCCGTCGCAGCCGAAGGACTCCTTCAGCGCCTCGGCGGCCGTGGACGTGCACAGGCGGGTGTTGCCGTCCAGGTGGTTGGTACCGATCCCGGCCCGGGCCAGCACCGCGAGCGTGTAGTACTCCTCCAGGAACAGCTGCCCGGTGGTGTAGAACCCGATCGACCCCGGACCGCGTTCGTCGAGCAGTTCCCGCGAGCGGGCGACGATCCGCTCCATGGCGGTGGCCCGGTCGCACTCGACGAGACGCCCGTCCTGCCGGACCAGCGGCCTGGTCAGACGGTCCGGTGAGGCGTTGGCCTGCCACGCGAAGAGGTCCTTCGGCCCCAGCCGGCCACGGTTGACACGGTCGTCCGCCCGGCCGCGGACCCCGACCATGCGCCCGTCCACGACCGCGATGTCCATGGCGTCACCGTCGGAGTGGAGGATCGACGCGGCCTGCACCCACCGCCGCCGGGGCAGCGCGGGCTCGTCGCCGACATGTGGGGGCCGGGGGTCGGGGACGAGCCGGACGCCGCCGCGATCGTGGAGCCCCTCACGCCTCGACCCGGTGAGCATCTGCTGGCGAACGTGCGCCACAACGCCTTCCTGCGCAGCCGTCTCGGCCGACTGCTGCGGTCGAAGGGCCGCGACCAGCTGATCATCTGCGGGGTGTACGCGCACCTCGGCGTCCTGCTGACCGCGGCGGACGCCTTCATGAACGACATCCAGCCGTTCGTCGTCGCCGACGCGGTGGCCGACTTCCCCGCCGAGGAGCACGCCCTGGCCCTCCGGTGGGCCGCACGCAGCGGCGTGGTCTGCCTGACGGACGGTCTGCTGCGCGGTCTTCTCCTGCACAGGGAGCCGAAGAACGCGTGACCACATCGCGCGCGGCAGCGGGCCGTCAGGAGGAGCTGCGCATTGCGCCGTGGGTCCAGGGACTCTGCCCAGGACCGGGGTGCCAGGCGCGCAGTCGTGGGCGTGAAGCCGTACCGGAGGAACAGGCCGGCACGGCGCGCAGGAGCCCGGCTCCCACTCCGCTTCCCTGCCTCTGCCCGGCCACGCAGAAGTTGTACACAACGCCTGCGGGCCTGCGGCCCTCCCCCGGTCCGGCCGGGTGCACGCGCAGGCGGGCGACGCGCACAGAGAACGTCGGCGCGAGGAGCGTATGCGGCCCGGTCAGCCCTCCGCGCACGGGCGGCCCGGATAGTCGTCGGTCTCGGGTACGCCCGCTGCGCGCATCCTGCGCAGAACCTCGTGCAGAACCGACTCGTCGCCGATGTCCACGGGGCAGTTGGTCTCCCTGTCGAAGACCAGGGTCTCGCCGGCCGTGTTCCAGACGACCCAGCGACGCGGGAGCCCATCTTCCTCCCAGAGGTGCGCGTAGCTCTCCACGACCGCCGCCTTCCTGCTCATCACGCCGACCCGTCGGTTTCGCGGCCGTCGACGTACGTCGCCACCACCTCGATGTCTCCGATGCGTGACGTGTCGACGCGCCGGGGGTCGTCGCCGAGTACGACCAGGTCGGCGAGCTTGCCGGGGGTGAGGCTTCCGAGGCTGTCCTCCCAGTGGCAGGCGAAGGCGCCGGCGACCGTGTAGGCGCGCAGCGCCTCGTCGACGGTGATGCCCTCGTCCGGGCCGATCACCTGGCCGGACTCGGAGGCGCGCTCGACCATGAACTGGATGGCCCGCAGCGGGGATCCGTCCGTGACGGGGCGGTCGGAGCTGCCCACCAGGGTGATGCCGTGGTCCAGGAACGCCCTGCCACGGTAGAGCCACGGGGCTCGCTCCTCGCCCATGATCGCCGCGTAGTCGTCGCCGAAGTAGCGCAGGAAGTTGGGCTGGACGACCGCACTGATGCCGAGCTGCGCGAAGCGTGGGAGCTGGTCGGGGCGGATCAGGCCGGCGTGCTCGATGCGGTGCCGGGCGCCGGGGCGCGGCCGGAGGCGCTGGGCCCGTTCCAGGGCGTCGAGGGCGATGTCGGCCGCGCGGTCGCCGATCGCGTGGACGGCGAGCTGCCACCCGGCGAGGTGGCCGTCCACGATCATGTCCGCGAGCACGTCCGGGTCGTCCTGCAACTGGCCCGTGTGGTCCAGCCCTTCGTACGGGCTGCTGAGCGCGGCGGTCCGGGCCATCATGCCGCCGTCGGTGAAGATCTTCAGTGCGCCCACGGAGAGCCGGTCGTTGCCGAAGCCGGTGCGCAGGCCGAGGTCGAGGGCCCGGGGAATCCCGTCGGCTTCGTGTGCGGCGACCGGGTGCAGCCGGTCGGCGGACACCATGAGCTGCACACGCAACGGCAACAGGCCTGATTCGCCAGCGAGTTGGTAGGCGCCCAGCTCGACCGGGCTGTGGCCCAGGAGGGTGCCGCCGATTCCGGCCTCGGCGCAGGCCGTGACGCCCTCGGCGAGGCAGGTCCGGGCGGCGCGCCCGATCGCCTCGGCCAGTTCCTCCTGGGAGTGGGGCAGACGCAGTGCGCGGGCGGCGCCCATGGCGCCCTCGGCGAGGAAGCCGTTCTCGTGCGGGATGTCGGCGGGGAGCAGGTCGAGTACGGCGGAGTTGACGACGCAGCCGTGCCCGGAGTCGTGCAGCATGAACACCTTGTGCCCGTGGCTGACCTTGTCCAGTTCGGCGGCGGTCAGATGACGGCCCAGGGTCCGCTGGTCGTAGCCTGCGATGCTCACCCAGGCGCCGGGCGAGCCCTTCCGGGTGACGGCCTCCTCCACGATGGCGAGCACGTCGTCGATCCGTGTGCACCCCGCGATGCTCGGGGTGTTCTGCTTGAACCCGGTCCAGGCCAGGTGGACATGGGCGTCGATGAACCCGGGCAGCACGGTGGCGCCCTGCAGGTCGATCACCTCGCGGGCGGGCAGGGAGGTCACGGCCTCGTCCAGGCCGACGATCCGACCCCGCCAGATGCCCAGGTCGTGGGCGACGGGGTGGCCGGGGTCCATGGTGAGGAAGCGGGCGTTCGTCAGTCTGGTGCTGAGCATCGGGCGTCAGGCGTCCATGGACTCGGCGAGCGAACGGGGGCGCAGGTCCGTCCAGTTGGCCTCGACGAACTCCAGACAGGCGTCCCGGGTGTTCTCCTCGAAGGCGATCGTCCACCCCCCGGGTACGTCCGCGAAGGACGGCCAGAGCGAGTGCTGGCCCTCGTCGTTCACGAGGACGAGGAAACGACCGTCGGCGTCGTCGAAGGGGTTGGTGCTCATGTGCGGTGGCCTCCTGGAGAATTAGGTTAGGCTCGCCTAATCAAAATGAGCTTAGCCTTCTCGGTTTCCGCTCCACAAGGAGACGTTCATGAGGTTGGTGGGGGAAGACGCCTTCGTCGCGTTCGGACTGTCCGGCGCACCCGGCACCGACGAGTTCTGGGCGACTGCGAGGACACCGGCGTCGGTTCCCGACGGCGACGGTTGGGTGACCCTGTTCCTGCGGCGCGGGTCGGAAGCGGCGAGCATCGGCTTCGAGAGCTGGTCGGAGCCGGTCCCCCTGCGGCGATGGGGCGACACGGACTGCTGGTACGCCGAGGTGCGCATGCCTGCGCGGCTGTGGGTGACCTACCAGTTCCTCGTGGGCGACGAGGCGTACGCCGACCCGTTCAACCCGGTCGGTGCGGGCGGTGACCGGTCCATCGCCGCGACCCCGGACGCCCCGGCCCAGCCGCACTGGCCCCTCGTCGGCGCGGCCGACGTCCTTCCCCTGCCGCGTACCCGGCTCCGCTGGAGCAGCGAACGACTCGGCGGGCGGCGTACGGTGCGCGTCCACCCGGCGGGCGGCGGCGGACCGGTGGTTCTGCTGCTCGACGGGGACGACTGGCTGTACCTGCACCCGGCCATGACCGCGTTCGACTCGGCCGTCGCCAGTGGCGAGATGCCCCCGGTCACCCTCGTCTTCCTTCCGGCCAAGGACAGGGCGGCCGAGTTCGGGTGCAGGCCCGAGCCGTGGGAGGCGATCCGGGACGAACTGCTGCCGCTGGTGGCGGAGAGCGGCGTACCCGCCGACCGGGAGCGGCTGGTGGTCGCCGGGCAGAGCCTCGGCGGGCTGAGCGCGATGTACGCGGCGCTGGAGTACCCGGAGTTGGTGTCTCGCGTCGCCTGCCAGTCGGGGTCGTTCTGGTGGACACGCGACGCCATGGACCTGGCGGACCCCTTGGGTGGCCCGGTCGGCGGAGCCATCGCCGCGCGCCTGCGGGAGCGCCCCGACCTGTCCGGGCTGCGGGTCGCGTTCGACGTGGGGGAACACGAGACGCGGATGCTGCCGCACTGCGAGCTGGTGGAGACCCTGGCCGAACAGGCCGGGGCGGCCGTGCGGGTTTCGCGGTCGGCATCGGAGCATGACCGAGCGGGCTGGCGGCACGCGCTGCTCAGGGATGTCGCGTGGGCGCTGGGCGCTCCGCGGGCAGGGCGGTGAATAGACCTGCAGGCCGGTGGGGGCTTGTCGCGCAGTTCCCCGCGCCCCTGAGGGGCGCGGTCACCGCGCCACCGCCGAGCAGTACTCCTCGTCGGTGGCCAGCAGGTTGCGATGGGTGTCCTCGGCTGTGATGACGCCGTCGTCCAGTACGAGGACACGGTCCGCGGCGTCCAGGAGGGCCGGGCTGCTGGTGATCACGATGGTGGTGCGGCCCCGGCGCAGCTTTGCGACGTTGCGCGCGATGAGTTGTTCGGTGACCGCGTCGACGGCCGTCGTCGGGTCGTGCAGGACGAGGACGTCCGTGTCGGCGGCCAAGGCGCGGGCCAGGGACAGTCGTTGGCGCTGGCCCCCGGAGAGGTTCGCGCCGCGGTCGCGGACGGCGTAGTCGAGTCCTTCGCGGTGCAGGGCGACGACGTCGGTCAGCATGGATGCCTCGACGGCCTCGGGGACCGTTCGGCTGGTGCCCGAGGGGTCGATGTTCGTGCGGAGGGTGCCCGCGAAGATCTCGCCGTCGTACGGGTTCACCAGCATGTGTTCGCGGACCGCCTCGATCGAGAGGTCCGCGAGCTCCTGCCCGCTGACCCGCACCATTCCCTCGTACGCGTCGGGCGGGACATTCACAGCCAGGATGGACGCGAGGTCGACCGCCGCGCGCGGCTGGTAGGGGGCGATCGCCACGAACTCGCCGGCGGTCACATGGAACTTCAGATTCCGCAGGGTCCCGTAGCGGACGCAGTCGATCTCGAGGTCTCCGCCCGTGGCCGGGCGCTGATGCCCCGGGGTCGTCACCGGCGGTGCGGTCAGCACCAGCGCCATCCGCTCGGCGGAAGCGCGCGCGATCATCACGTACTTGGGCATCTCGGAGAACAGCTTGAGGGGCTCCATGATGAACTGCGCCAGCCCCACGGCCATGACGAGTTCCCCGATGTTGATCCGGCCGTTGAACGCCAGCCAGCCCGCCGTCAGGGTCACGGCGGCGGCGAGGACCGCGTTGAGGGCCAGCGCGGCGCCCGCGTACGCGCCGTTGACCTTGGCGACGGTGATCGCCTGGAGCTTCGCCTCCGTGCTGACCTTCCGATAGGACAGGAACGCCGCGTGGTTGCCGCCGAAGCCGTGCAGCGGGCGCAGGCCGGTGATCAGGTCGGCGACCTTCGCGCCCGCCCGCGCCACCCGGGCCTGCTGTTCCTGGGTACTGGAGCCGATCCGCTTGGACAGCACGCTCAGGATCGACAGGATCGCGACGGTTCCCACGATCACCAGCAGGCCGAGCCGGATGTCGGCCAGGCCGAGCGCGATCGCCGCGACCAGCACCGCGACCAGCGAGCTGATCAGCAGCGGCACCACCTCGATGATGTCGGCGGTCTGGTCGGCGTCCTCGGTGGCGATGGTCAGCACCTCGCCGGACTTGAGGTCCACGTCCCTGGCCACCGGCTGGAGTCCGCAGGCCGCGACCTTCACCCGCCAGCGGTGCGCCTCGGTCGTGTTGGCCTTCTGCAGGATGCGCATCCCGAACCGCCACGACAGCGACACCGTCGTGATGATCACGGCCAGCGCGCCGATCGACAGGGCGAGCGCGCCGAGGCTCCGGTCCCGCATCGTGTGCTCGACGATCAGGCCGAGCGCGATGGGGAACGCGGTCTCCCCCGCCTGGTACAGACCCATGAGGAGGGTGCCCCAGGCCATGGCGCCGATGTTGCGGCGCAGTGCGGTCCGGAGGATGTCGGACCCCGGGCGGGGCCGCTGCGTGTCAGGAGTTGTCATCGAGGTGGCGGGCAATCGCTTCCGGGGTTCGCAGGGTGAACAGATCGCGGATCGTGATCACAGGACCGTACTCCCGGCGGAGCAGCCCGATCAGCCGCACCGCCAGCATGGAGTGCCCTCCGAGGGACACGAAGTCGCTCACCGCGCTCACCTCGTCGTCGTCCAGGTCCAGTGCCTCGGCGAAGAACTCGCACACCACGGTCTCGGTCTCGGTCTGAGGGCCGCGCTCCCCCGCCGTGGTCAGCGCGCCGAGCGGCTTGGCCTCCGGAAGCGCCTTGGTGTCAGCCTTCCCGTTGACCGTCAGCGGGATGCTGTCGACCTGGGCGTAGTGCGTCGGGCGCAGGAAGTCCGGCAGCCCGGC
Source organism: Streptomyces flavusporus (assembly GCF_046267975.1). Taxonomy (NCBI): domain Bacteria; kingdom Bacillati; phylum Actinomycetota; class Actinomycetes; order Kitasatosporales; family Streptomycetaceae; genus Streptomyces; species Streptomyces flavusporus. Next base: position 2,073,343 of record NZ_CP176503.1, read on the forward strand.
GCCCACCTCGGCGGCGACCGCCGCCAGGTCGGAGCCGTCGAGGACGAGATAGGCGGCCAGCCGGTAGGCGCCGTCGACCTGCGGGTCGGGCTGGGCGACCGCGGCGACGAACCGCACCGCGGGGTGCGCCGCGAACACGGCCTCGACCTCGCCGAGTTCGACCCGGTGCCCCCGGATCTTGACCTGCTGGTCGGTGCGGCCCAGATACATCAGGTTCCCGTCGGGCCGCCGGACCACCAGGTCCCCGGTGCGGTACATGCGCTCGCCGGGTTCGCCGAACGGGCAGGCGACGAAGCGGTGCGCGGTCTGGGCGGGCTGCCCGAGATAGCCGCGCGCGATGCCGATGCCGGACACGTACAACTCGCCGGGAACACCGTCCGGCAGCGGCCGCAGCCACGGATCCAGCACGTACACGTCCGTGTTGTCGATCGCGACGCCCACCACCGGGTCCTGGCACTCGAAGGTGCCGACGCCGAGGGTGTTGATGGTGTACTCGGTGGGTCCGTACAGGTTGTAGCCGACCGTCCCCTCGGTCTCCGCGAGCCGCTGCCACAGCGTCGGGGTGACGGCCTCGCCGCCCAGCAGCACCAGCGCCGGCCGTCGTGCCGGGTTGTCGAGCAGGCCCTCGGCCACCAGCTGCTGCGCGTAGGTCGGGGTCACGTTGATGACGTCGATGCCGTGCTCGAGGCAGTACTCGACCAACCGGGGCGCGTCACGGCGCAACTCCTCGTCGCAGATGTGCACTTCATGCCCGTCGGCGAGCCACAGCAACTCCTCCCACGACATGTCGAACGCGAACGACACGGTGTGCGCGATCCGGAAGACCCGGTGGCCGTGCTCCGCCAGCACCGGCTCGAAGATCCGGCGCTGATGGTTGATCAGCATGTTGGTGAGCCCGGCGTACTCGGTCACCACGCCCTTGGGCTTCCCGGTCGATCCGGAGGTGTAGATCGTGTAGGCGGGGTGCCGCAGGCGGTCGGGGTCGTCCGGCGCGAACGTCAGATACGGCTCGGCGGCGGGCAGGGGGCGGTCCAGCTCGATCAGGTCGCCGGTCAGCGGGGTCAGCCGAGGCGACACGGCGCTCATGGTGAGGATCACGTCCGGGCGGGCGTCCGCGACGATCGAGGCGATCCGCTCGTCCGGGTGGTCCAGCTCCAGCGGTACGTACGCGGCGCCGACGCGCAGTACGGCGAACAGCGCCACGATCGAGTCGAGGGAACGCGGGATCGCGAGGCCCACCGTCCTCTCGGGGCCGATGCCGCGCCCGGCGAGCACACCCGCCACCGCGCGGCTGCGGTCCCGGAGTTGGGCGAAGGTCATGGTCGAGCCGTGCGCGACGAGCGCCATCCGCTCCGGATCACGGTCCGCCGCCTGGTCGAACCGGTCGACGACGGTGTCCGTGCCGACGTCCGTGCGTTCGGCAGGCTCGGGCTCCGGCCCCAGCCCCCGCAGCGCGCCGACCGGTCCGGTCGACCGGGCCAGGTCCTCGAGGACGCGCAGGTAGTCGTCGAGGAGACGCCGGGCGTTCTCGGTGTCCTCGTCGCGGTACTCCAGCTTGACCGTGAGCCGGTCGCCGGGCGTGACGACCCAGGTGAAGGGGTAGTGCGTGGAGTCATCGGCCTTCACCGAGGTGATGCCGTGCCGCGCGTTCATCTCGGCGAACGCGTCCATGTCCAGGAAGTTCTGGAGCACGAACAGGTTGTCGAACAGGGTGTCGTGCCCACTGGCCCGCTGGATCTCGCCAAGGCCGAGGTGCTCGTGCTCCATCGCCTCGACCCTGGCCGCCTGCACGGCCGGCAGGTACGCGCGGACCGTGTCGTGCGGCCGGGCCCGCGTCCACATGGGCACGGTGTTGAGCAGCACGCCGACGATGTCGGACAGCCCCTCGCCCTCCCGGCCGGAGACGGTCACGCCGAACACGGCGTCGCTGCGGCCCGTGTGGGCGCCGAGGAGGAGGCCGAACGCGCCGGTCAGCACCGAGTTCAGCGTGACGCCGTGCGCCCTGGCCGCGTCCCGCAGCAGGTCCGACTGTTCGGCGGACAGCGTGTGCACGAGCGCGCGCGGCAGGTCGTCCGAGAGGGACGGCGCCGGTCCGGCGAGCAGCGTCGGGCCGGGGAGGCCGGACAGGTGATCCGCCCAGAAGCGTTCCGATACGGCGGGGTCCTTGGCGTCGAGCGCCCGGGCGTGGTCCTCGAAGCTCGGCGTGGCCGGGGTCGTGTCCCACGGCTCGCCCGCTACGACGGCCTGATAGGCGTCGAAGAGGTCCCGCAGCACGATCTCGCGGGACCAGCCGTCCCACAGCAGCAGGTGGTAGCTCAGCAGCAGGCCGTCGCGGTCGTCGGGCAGACGGACCACGGTCAGCCGGATCAGCGGTGGCTCACCGGGGTCGAATCCCGTGTCGCGGTCGCGGGTGCGCAGGGCTTCGACTTCCGCGTCCGTCGCCAACTCGACCGCACGGACGGTGACTTGCCGTCCCGCGCTGAGGACCTGGACCGGATTTCCGTCGTCGTCGGTCGTGAAGCCGGCGCCCACGACCGGGTGCCGCGCGATCACGTACGCCGTCGCCTCGGCCAGCGCGTCGGTGTCCAGGCGCCGGTCGAAGGTGAACCAGCTCTGCGCGACGTAGTGTCCGGCCGTGCCGGCCATCTGGGCCTGGAAGAACAGACCGCGCTGGAGCGGGGTGACCGGTGCGGTGCGCTCGGCTGTCGCGGAGGCGTCCGCGATGCGTTCCAGTGCGCTCCGCCAGTGCTCGGTGAGCTCGTCGGGGATGCCCTCGGCGAGGGTGAAGGCCGCGTGCAGGCTGCCGGTGGCCTCGTCGAGCCACGCGTTGACCTCGACGGCGTACGGGCTGCCCTGGTCGCCGCCGGTGATGTGCAGGGCCTGGGACTCGCTGCCCCGGCCGAGGTAGTTGAACAGCACCTGCGGGCGGGCGTTCAGCAGCGGGGCCGTCTGCGGGTTGAGGTACCTGAGCCGGCCGTAGGCGACGTGCGCGCGCTCGTCCGGCTGGCGTTCGGTGACCTCGCGCGCCGCGGCGACGGGGTCGGTGTGCGCGGTGAGCCGTACGGGCGCGATGGAGGTGAACCAGCCCACCGTGCGGGTGTAGTCGTGGTGTTCGAGCACCGGGACCCGGCCGTGCCGCTCCAGCTCGATCGCGAGATCGGTGGGCGACGGCTGGATGTGGGTCAGCGCGGTGCGCAGCGCGCCGCACAGCAACTCGGTGAGGCCGACGCCGAGTGCGGCGGGCGCGGTACGTGTCACGCGGTCGCTCACTTCGGGAGGGAGCACGACCGTGGTCTCGCGCAGCCGCTCGACCGTGGGCAGCAGCGCGGGTGCCTGGAGCGTGGTGACCCAGTGCCCGAGGTCGTCGACGGCCTGGGCGGACTGGAGCGTCAGTGCTTCGGCGTACTCGGCGTACGACGTGGTCGGCGGCGCCAGGGGCTCCCCGCGCAGGGCAGTGGCCAGGTCGTCCAGCAGGATCAGCCAGGACACCGAGTCGACGGCGAGGTGGTGCACGGTGACGACCAGGGTCCGGCTCGCCTCCAGCCACGAGAACGCGATGACGTCCCCGGACTCGGGGTCGAGCCGTCCGGCGGCTTCGTTCGCCGCCGTTTTCGCATCGGTCGTGTCCGGTCGTACGACGGTGACCTCGCGGGCGGGTTCGGTGCGCAGTGCCCACACCCCGTGCTCGACACGCAGTCGCAGCCGGAGGGCCGGGTGTGCGGCCACGACGGCGTTCGCGGCGCGCTCGGCGTCGGCGAGCCCGGTGCCCTCGGGGGCCACCAGCGTCCTGGCCTGGGCGAACCGGGCGAGCGATTCGCCCAGTTCGCGCTGGCGCAGGATGATCGGCGTCGGCGTCAGCGGGCCGTCCTCGCGGCAGGCGGGGGCGGATGCGGCGGGCGGTGTGCTCGTCCCGAGGGTCCCCAGGTGCTCGGCGAGCGCGCGCGGTGTCCTGAGCAGGAACACGTCCCGGGGCGCGATCGGCAGGCCGAGCGCCCTGGCCCGGTTGATCACGGTGATGGCGAGGATGCTGTCGCCTCCGGCGCGGAAGAAGTCGGTGTCACCGTCCACGTCGGAGCCGGGCAGGGTGTCGGCGAAGATGCCGACCAGGGCGGCGAGCGCGGAGTCACTCACGGCCACCGGGGCGTCATCCTGTGCTGCCCGTGCGATCAGGGCCTTCCGGTCCAGCTTGCCGTTGACCGTCAGCGGCAGCGCGTCGACCGGCAGCACCCGGCCCGGCACCATGTGCACGGGCAGCTTCGTGGACAGCTGCTCGGTGAAGTCGCCAGGCGCCCGGCCCACGACGTGCGCGACCAGGTGGTCGCCGCTGTCCGCCACGGTGACGGCCACATCGACCACGCCGTCGAGTTCCCTGATCGCGGCTTCCACCTCGCCCAACTCGATCCGGAAGCCCTTGAGTTGGACCTGGTCGTCGGCGCGGCCGACGAACTCCAGCTCGCCGTCGAGCGTGCGGCGGGCGAGGTCGCCCGTGTGGTACATGCGGGAGCCGTCGCCCGCGAACGGGTTCGCCACGAACCGTCCTGCGGTGAGCCCCGGCATGCCCAGGTAGCCGAGCGACACCTGGTCGCCGGCGACGTAGATGGCGCCCACCCGGCCCGGCGGCACCGGCCGGAGCCGGTCGTCGAGCAGATAGGTGACCAGGCCGGGTATCGGACCGCCGATCGGGCTGACGTCGTCGCCTGAGGCGAAGTCCTCGTCGGTCAGCACCCGGTGGGTGACGTGGACGGTGGTCTCGGTGATGCCGTACATGTTGACCAGCTCGGGCGAACCGGTGCCGTACCGCTCGACCCAGCCGCGCAGCCGCCCGAGATCCAGCGCCTCGCCGCCGAAGATGATCCGGCGCAGTGCGGTGACCGGCCGGTCGGCATGCCGGTCGGCCTCGATGAACTGGTAGAACGCCGACGGGGTCTGGTTGAGCACGGTCACTCCGCGCTCGCGGACCAGCTGGTGGAAGTCGACCGGGGAGCGGGTCAGCCCGTATTCCGGCACCAGCAGCTCACCGCCGTACGCCAGCGCGCCCCACAGTTCCCAGACCGCGAAGTCGAAGGAGAAGGAGTGGAACTGGACCCATACGTCGTGCGGCCCGAAGTCCATGTCGGGCTGGGTGTTCGCGAGCAGCGTCACCACGCTGGAGTGCGGGACGACGACACCCTTGGGCCGGCCGGTCGATCCGGACGTGTAGATCACGTACGCGGGGTCGTGCCAGCTGATCTCGGGCTCGGTGGTGTCCCCCACCGGCGGTTCATCCCCCTGCACGAGCACCCGCGCCGACACGCCCGCCCGGGCCAGCAGTCCCGTGAAGCGGTCCCGCTGCTCACGCTCCACCAGAACGACCTGCGGAGCGGCGTCGGCGAGGATGTACTCCAGCCGTTCGTCCGGGTAGGCCAGGTCCAGCGGCACGTACGCGCCGCCCGCGCTGACGATCGCGACCAGGGCGACGACCTGCTCCAGGGAACGCGGGACGGCGACGGCGACCCGCTTGCCCGGCCCGACCCCGGCCGCCCGCAGGGCCGAGGCCAACTCGTTCTTTGCGTCCGCCAGTTCACCGTAGGTCAGTGACCGGCTACCGCCGTCGAGACCGCACTGCGTGACAGCGGTGGCGGTCGGGTCGCGGTGCGCGGCGGCGTCGAACAGTCCGCCCAGGGTCGTCTGGGCGATCCGCGCGGGACGCCGGGCGTCCTCGGAGGCCAGGTCGTCGACCAGGGCGTCCGGCCGGGTGAGCAGGCCGGTGAGGGTCGAGGTGAACGTACGCAGGATCTCCTGGACGCTCGCCTCCCCCAACAGCTCACCGTCGTAGATCAGGTTGAAGCGCGGACGACCGTCGACCGCCCGCTCCACCACCAGCGTCAACGGGTAGTGCGGAGCGCCCTCGTTCACGATGTCGGTGATGACCAGCTCATCGCCGGACCCTCGCAGACCGTCCACATCGGTCGCGACGTCAAACACCACCAGAGTGTCGAACAGGGGGCCGCCGGCGCCGGCCTGGCGGCCGATCCTGGCCAGCGAGACATGCTGGTGCGGCAGTACCGCGCTCTGGTGCTCCCGTACCGAGGCAAGCAGGTCACTTGCCGTGGTCGTACCGGTCCAACGAGCGCGTACGGGGATCGTGTTGATGAACAGACCCACCATGTCCTCGATGCCGGGCACCTCCGCGTCGCGCCCGGACACCGTGGAGCCGAACACCACGTCCCTGCCGCGCAGGATGCCGCCCAGCGTCACCGCCCAGGCGCTGTGCACGGCCACGCTCAGCGGCACGCCGGCCGACCGGGCGGCCGCGTCGATGTCGTCCGCCGGCTCCACGGCGGTGTCGGCGAACCGGTCGGACGGAGTGTGCCCCTCGGCGACCAGCGAAGGGCCAGGCAGGTCGGCGAGTTGCTCGCGCCACACCCGGTCGCTCTCGTCTTCGTCGCGGCCGGCGAGCCAGCGCACGTAGTCGGGGAAGCCGCCGACCGGGTGGACGCTCCCCGGCGCGTGGTACTCGGCCAGCAGCGCGCGGAGCATCGGCGGCACCGACCAGCCGTCGGCGATGATGTGGTGCACGGTCTGCACCAGGACATTGCGGCCGGAGCCCACGCGGAGGAGCGTGTACCGCATCAGCGGGCCGGTGGCCAGGTCGAACCCGGCGCGGCGGTCCCGCTCGGCGTAGTCGCGTATCTCGTCGTCGGTGAGGCCGGGGCGGTCCAGCGTGGTGAACGGCGCCTGAACACCGCTCTCCAGTACGGAGACCACACGGCCGTCGGCGAGGGCCACGAACCGCGCGGCCAGGTTCGGGTACAGCGTGAGCAACCGGGTGGCCGCCGCCGCGAGCCGGTCGGGGTCCACCTCTCCGTCCAGCGTCAGCAGTTGCTGCTCGACGTAGGCGCCCGCCGAGTCGTCGTCGAAGACCGAGTGGAAGTACAGGCCCTCCTGCAACGGGGTCAGCGGCAGGATGTCCCGAAGCCGGAGGCCGTCCAGGGCGTCGACGTCGGCCTGAGTGAGCGGCACCAGGCCGAAGTCGCTGGGCGAGTGGCCGCCTTGGTCGAGCGCGGCAAGCCCGGCCAGAGCCACCCGGAAGTACTCGCCGATGGTCGCGATGTCCTCGTCGGTGAACATCCCGTCGGGCCAGGAGATGGTGGTGACCAGCTCGTACTCGCCACTCGCCGCGGGTTCGGCGATCGCGTTGAACTCCAGGGGACGCGGCAGGCGCATCCTCGGGTCCCGCTTCTCGCCCAACTGACCTGTGGTGCTGGCAAGTTGCCAGTCACCCGAGGCGCCCGCATCGAAGCGGCCGAGGTAGTTGAACAGCACCTGCGGTGCGGGCGCGTCGAACTCGGTGTGGGTCAGGTACCGCAGGGCACCGTAGGAGATGCCGTTGTCCGGCACCCGGGCGAGGTCCTCCTTGACCGCCTTGAGCGCGGCGGCCAGGTACTCGGGCGCCGTGAAGTCGGCCGCCGCGCCGGGGTCCACGATCACCGGGAACAGGGTGGTGAACCAGCCCACGGTCCGCGACAGTTCCGGCTCGAAGCCGGCGGTGCCCGCCACGAACTGTCCCTCGCGGCCGTGGCCCTCGAGTTCGATGTGCGCGAACGTCTGGTCCTGCCCGAGGTCGCGGCGCCGGCGGGCGAGGGTGACGGCGAGGGCGGTCAGCAGGACGTCGTTGACGCCCGCGTGGAACCTCGCGGGGATCTCGCCCAGCAGCGCGGCCGTGACATCGGGACCGACCGAGACGGTCCGCACCCGCTCCCGCGCGACGGTGTCGGCTTCGGACAGCGCACGTCTGCCCATCGGCGCGTCCGCTCCCGGCAGGGGACGCCAGTAGTAGGCGCTGTCCGCGTCGAACGCCGCACGTTCCAGCAGCTGCGTCCAGCGCCGGAACGACGTGCCCACCGGGGGCAGCTCGATCGGCGCGCCCGAGGCGAACTGCCGCCACGCCGTGGCCAGGTCCTCCATCAGGATCCGCCAGGACACGCCGTCGATCACCACGTGATGGGCGACCAGGACCAACTGCCGTGCCTCGCGGCGCCAGACCACCCGCAGCATCACGCCATCCGCCGGGTCCAGCCCTTCGGTGGCGAGCGCGACGCACTCCTCGACCGGGCCGTCGCTCTCCTGCCACCTGGCGACGGCCTGGTCCGCCTCCGGGATGTCGAAGCTCCAGTGGTCACCGCGCACCAGCTTGGCGCGCAGCATGTCGTGCCGCCGGACCACGGCGGCGAGGATCGCGTCGAGCGCGTCGGCGGTCAGGTCCGCCGGGGTGTTCAGCACCACCGACTGCACGAAGCCGTCGATCGCGTCCGTGGTCTCACCGAGCCACTGCACGATGGGCGAGCCCACGACGGAACCGGTCGCGACATCGCCGTGGTCCACCGTGGAGACGTCCTCACGGCTCGCCACCGCCGCCAGCGCCCCCACGGTGCTGTTGGCGAAGATCTGCCGTGCCGTGACGTAGAGACCGGCGTCGCGCAGCGCGCTCAGCAGCGAGATCGCCAGAATGCTGTCTCCGCCGAGCTGGAAGAAGTCCTGGTCGACGCCGACCTCTTCGAGCCGTAGCACGGACGCGACCGCCGCGCACACCGCGCGCTCGTTGTCAGTGGCGGGCTGTACGAGCGAGCCCGTCCCGATCGTGGGCTCCGGCAGCGCGTTCCGGTCGAGCTTGCCGTTCGCGGTGAGCGGGAACTCCGTCATCACGACGAGGTGGGCGGGCACCATGTACTCGACCATGTGCCGGGCGGCCCACGTCTTGACCTCGTCCGCCCGCAGGTCCTCGCTCCCGGCGGCCGGGATCACGTACCCGACCAGGTAGGTGCCGCCGGCCGCGTTCTTCTTCGCGACGACGCAGGTGTGGCGTACTCCGGGGTGCTCCGCGAGACCGACCTCGACATCCTCGATCTCCAGCCGCATACCGCGGATCTTGATCTGGTTGTCGGCCCGGCCGAGGAAGTCCAGCGACCCGTCCGGGTCGAACCGGGCGAGGTCACCGGTCCGGTACAGCCGGGAACCGTCGTTCGCGAAGGGGTTCGCGACGAAGCGGGACGCCGTCAGGCCGGGCGCACCCACGTACCCCCGCCCCAGGAGGAACCCTCCCACGTACAGTTCGCCGCCGACCCCGACCGGGACCGGGCGCAGCTCGTCGTCGAGTACGTACAACTGGGTGTTGGGGTTGGCCCTGCCGATCGATGTCGACAGGCGTTCCGCCGCGCCCCGGTAGATGACGTGCGAGACGCCGATCGTCGTCTCGGCCGGGCCGTAGCCGTGGTACATGGGGATGTCGAGCTTGGTGCGGAACCGTTCGTACAGCTCCGGGGTCAGCACCTCGCCGCCGCACCACACGTGCCGCAGGCTGTCCAGGCGCCCGGAGTCGCCGGCGATCTCCAGGAGCACGTCCAGCATGGAGGACACCAGGTACGTGAAAGTGACGCGCTGTTCGGCGATCACGCTCAGCAGGTGGTGCGGGTCACGTTCGCCGCCGGGCCGCAGGATCACCAGCCGGGCGCCGGACACCAGCGGCAGGAAGATCTCGTTGATGGAGATGTCGAAGGACAGCGGCGCCTTGAACAGCGACGCGTCATCGTGGCCGAAGCCCAGGATCTCGTTGACCTGCCACAACAGGCGCTCGCTGATCGCCTCGTGCCGGATCATCGCGCCCTTGGGCCGCCCGGTCGAACCGGACGTGAAGATCACGTAGGCCAGGGCGTCGCCGAGGACGGTGACCCCGGTCCCCTCGGTCGGGTAGGAACCGAACCGCCAGTCGCCCAAGTCGACGGCCACGGCTGCCGGTTCAGCCGGGTCGTGCTCGCCCGAGGCGTTGAGCTGCACCACGACCCGGGCGTCCTCGATGACGACGGCTCGGCGCGCGGCGGGCCACTGTGGATCGAGCGGCACGAACGCGCAACCCGCCTGGAGCACGGCGAGCAGCCCGATCACCATGTCGGCGGAGCGGCTCAGTGAGATGCCGACGACCTGCTCGGCGGCGAGGCCGCGTTCGAGCAGATGGTGAGCCAACTGGCTGGAGAGCTCAGTCGTCTGACGGTAGGTCAGTGATCGGTGCTCGTCGACAATGGCGACGGCGTCCGGCCTGGTCCGCGCCTGCTCGCGGAACATCTCCACGATGGTCGGGCGGACCCGGTCGGCCTGGGTGTCGTTCCACTCGGCCAGGGCCTCGAGCCTCGTCGCGACGCCGGCCGGGGCGATGGTGCCGATGGGCCGGTCCGGGAAGTCGGCGAGGTCGTCCAGTGCGAGCTGCGCGTCGGCGGCCGCCACGCCTTCCGGGACGGTGATGCTCCGGCCGTCCGCGCCGACCTCCCAACCGCCGAGCCCGGCCCCGCCGTTGTCGACCCACGCGAGGACGTCGGCGAACAGCGTGCCGGGGGTGAGGTCGATGCCGTCGGGACTCCGGCCCGTCGCCCAGTACGACAGCCCGATGGCGCATGCTTCGGTGATGGTCCGGTCGGAGAAGTCGCCGGTTCGCCGGCGTACGTCGGCCAGGCGCGCGGGAGAAAGCCGTACGAGACGAGTGCTCGGTTCCATCATCGAAGCCTCAGCATCCCTTCCAAGGAATGAAAGTTAGCTCTCACCTAAATTAGGGTTGCCTAACTGCCTTCTCGCCAGGCCCGCCACAGTCGCGCATACCGGCCGCCCAGAGCCACCAACTCCTCGTGAGTTCCCTGCTCCACGACGCGCCCCGCGTCCAGCACGGCGATCCGGTCCGCCGCCATCGCCTGGGTCAGCCGGTGCGCCACGAACAACGTGGTCCGGCCCTGGCACGCGGCCAGCACGGCCCGCTCCAGCTCGGCGGCGCCCTCGCTGCCGGCCTCCGCGGTCGACTCGTCGAGCACCACCACCGGGGACCGGCCCAACACCAGCCGGGCGAGGGCGATCTGGGCGACCTTGGTGACGTCCAGGCGCTCGCCGCCCTCGCCGACCAGGGTGTTCAGCCCCTCGGGCAGCGCGTCGACCCACCGGTCGGCGCCGACCGTGCGCAGCGCGTCCATCAGCTCGGCGTCGGTCGCTTCCGGCGCAGCCAGCCGCAGGTCGTCGGCGAGCGGGCCGGAGAACACATGCGTCTCCTGCGTCAGGATGCTCACCAAGGCCCGCGCCCCGGCCTCGTCCAGACCGGCGAGGTCGGTCGACCCGACGCGCACGGACCCGGCCTGCGGGGTTCCGATGCCCGCGATCAGGGCGGCCAGGGTCGTCTTGCCCGCGCCCGTCGCCCCCACCAGGGCGAGCGAACCACCGGCCGGGATCGTCAGGCTGACGTCCTTCAGGACCGGCTCGTCGGTGCCGGGGTAACTGAACGTCAGCCTCTCCACCGTCACCGGGTACGGCCCTGCGTTCGCCGACGCGACGGACGCGTCGCCCACCAGCCGGTCCTCCGCGTCCTCCCCCAGGACCCCGACCAGCCGGGTCAGGCTCGCGCCCGACTTCTGTGCCTCGTCGAAGGTGAACATGATGAGGCCCAGCGGGGTGAACAGCTTGTGGAACAGCAGCGGGGCCGCCGACACCTCGCCCAGGCTGGCGGCATCGGCCTCCAACAGGGCGTACCCCACCACGAGGATGAGGACCAGCCCGATGAACTCGGCGCGGTTCTCCCTGCCGACGAACCGGCCGAAGAACCGGAACACCTCGATACCGAAGTTGCGCACCCGCCACGACTCACTGGTGACCTTCTCGCGGAAGGCCTCCTCGAGGCGGTACGCCCGGACCGTGTCGATCCCGTTCAGACCGCTGATCAACGCCTGCGCACGATCGGCCTGGGCCAGCCGCTGCTTCCGGTAGAGCGGGGCGGACCGGGGGAGATACCAGCGCAGGGCCAGCGCGTACGCGGGCAGCGCGCCGGCGCCCGCCAGGCCGAGCCGCCAGTCCAGTCCGAACATGCCGACCGTGGCGATGGCGACCAGCACTCCAGCCGAGAACACCGTGGGGACGGCCGTGCGGATGCCCTTGGAGATGACGGCCACATCGTCACCGACCCGGGAGAGTACGTCTCCGCGGCCGACCTGCTCGATCCGTGCGCTGGGCATCCCCAGCACCGCCCGGACGGCGCCTTCGCGCAGCCGCGCGAGCAGATCCGCGCCCAGCCGCCCGATCAGGTACGTCGACACCGCGGTGGCCGCCGCGCCGAGCAGCGCGGCGGCCGCCATCAGGGCCCCGATCGTGACCAGGACCGACTGTGATTCGCCCTCGACCACCCCGTCGACCACCCGGCCGAGCAGGAGCACCGGGAGCACCTGGAGCGCCGCACCGGCCACCGTGGTGAGCACGGTGGCGACCGTCAGCCAGGGCACTTCGCGGCAGTGCGCCGCGACCCATCGGGTGGCCTCGCGTCCGGTCGCCGTGCGCAGGATCGCCGGGGCGACGCGTGTAACGGTGGTGCTCACACCTACTCGACCGACTTGACGAGTTCGTCGATCGCGTACGGCATGGACAGCAGGGTGCCCTGGGAGATGGCCGCGCCGACCGCCGGGCCCTCACTGTCCAGCAGGTACGACACCTTGCCGTTCTTCACCGCGTCCAGGTTGGCGAACAGCTTGAACTTCTTCAGCGCGTCCGTGTCCGCCTTGTCGTTGATGACGAAGATGCGGTCGACATCGAGCAGGTCGATGCGCTCGGGTGAGAGCTTGGTGTAGAAGCTGCCGTCCGCGACCTTGTCGATCTCGGTCTGGTACGTGAAGCCGATGCCCGTCACCAGCCGTCCGCGCACGTCGGTGGAGGTGAACGGTGCCACCGAGTCCTCGTACCAGGACAGCGCGACGGCGGTCTGGCCCGCGAACTCGGGGTGCGCCTTCTTGGCCGCGTCGAGCTGGCCCTGGATGTCCGCCACCATCTTCTCGCCCTCCTCGGCCTTGCCGAGTGCCTTGGCGATGTGGAGCGCGTTGTCCTGCCAGGGCGCGCTGAAGGGCTCCTTCTCGGCCTTGGTACGGCCCACCGTCGGGGCGATCTTGGAGAGCTTGTCGTAGGCGGCCTGGTCGATCTCGGAGTAGACCGCGATGATCAGGTCCGGGCGCAGGGCGGCGATCTTCTCGTAGTTGGGGCCGGAGTCACCGTTCTTCATGATGACCTCGGGCTTGGTGTCGCCCCACTTGTCCTTCACCCAGGGCCACTGGGTGTTGATGTCGGGGCTCTGACCCGCCGGATTCGGGTACTGGTCGGTCATGCCGACCGGCTTGATGCCGAATGCCAGGACGCTCTGGTCGTCCGTGTAACCGACGGTGACCACCCGCTCGGGAGCCTTGGTGACCTTCGTGGATCCGAACGCGTGCTCCACGGTGACCGGGAATGCGCCGGCGGCGGTCGAGGTGCTGTCGCCCGCGTTGTCCGCCGAGTCGGACGAGTCGGACGAGTCGGAACCGCATCCCGCGAGGAGGCCGACGCCGAAAGCCGCGGCGGACAGTACGGCCGCCAACCGCCGCAACGGCTTCATACGCGTCGTTCTTTTGAGGAGCATCCGGAATCCCCTTGCTGTCGCGCTGTCCACTGCACCCCGCCTGAGGGCAGGCAAACCGTACCGTGAGCGAGTGAGGTTAGCCTAGCCTAACTTCTGTAACTTTATAGCGGTTTAGTCGAGTTGGACGTGGGCGCGGCCGATCGGCACGATCAGCGGCCGGTCGCCCACCGGGTCGTCGATCACCTTGGCGCGCAATCCGAACGCCTCGTGGAGCAGCCCGGCGGTGATCACGTCACGGGGGTGCCCCTGCGCCAGGATCGACCCCTCCCTCATCACGATGAGGTTGTCGCTGTAGCGGGTGGCCAGATTGAGGTCGTGCAGCACCATGACCACGGTGCACCCCGACTCGTGCAGGTCGTCCACCAGGTCGAGCACGTCGATCGCGTGCGCCAGGTCCAGGTAGGTGGTCGGCTCGTCCAGCAGGAGCAGGTCGGTGCCCTGGGCCAGGGTCATCGAGATCCAGACGCGCTGGCGCTGCCCGCCGGACAGTGAGTCGACCGGGCGGTCGGCCAGGTCGGACACCCCGGTCATGGCCAGCGCGCGCTCCACGACGGCGGCGTCGTCCGACGACCACTGCCGCAGCCAGCTCTGGTGCGGATGGCGGCCCCTGGCGACCAGGTCGGACACCGTCAGCCCCTCGGGCGCGACCGGTGCCTGTGGCAGCAGGCCGAGCTTCTTCGCCACGTCCCTGGTCTTGAGCTTGACCATGTCGTCGCCGTCCAGCACGACCGTCCCCTTGGCCGGCTTGAGCAGCCGCGACAGGGTCCGCAACAGGGTCGACTTGCCGCAGCCGTTGGGGCCGATGATCGTGGTGATCACCCCTGGCGGGATCGCCACGTCGAGTTCGTCGATGACGGTCCGGGCGCCGTACCCGACCGTGACACCCCTGGCTGCCAGCCGTGCGGCGTCCTCGACCCCGGACTCGGTCTTGGTGATGGACTGAGCGACCACAAGGCCCCCTTGTTTAGGCTTGCCTAACTTTGTATCAGCTATCTGCGGTTCGCCCGTACCAGCAGATAGACGAGGAAGGGGCCGCCGATCGCGGCGGTGACCACGCCGACCGGGAGAGTGATCGGCAGTGCCGTGCGCGCGACCAGGTCCGAGCCGATCAGCAGCAGCGCTCCGACCATGCCGGAGGCCACCATCGGCGGCGTGGGGCACCTCGCCAGACGCGTCGCCACCTGCGGCGCCACCAGCGCGACGAACGGGACCGGGCCCGCCGCGCTCACCGCCACACCGGCCAGCAGGACCGCGCACAGCAGCAGGACCGCCCGCACCATCGAGTACCGGACGCCCAGGCCCGCGGCGACCTCGTCGCCGAAGTGCAGCGGCTTGAACTGGAACGCGACACACGACACGACGATCAGGAGGACGAGCGTGCCCCAGAGCGCGATCCGGACCTCGCCCCACGAGCGGTCGTCCAGCGAGCCGACCAGCCACGCCTGGGCCTGGGCCACGTCCCTGATGTCGGCCGTGACCAGCAGCCAGGTCGTGATCGCCTCCATCACGGCGCTCACCGAGATGCCGATGAGGATGAGCCGGAAGCCGTCGATCCCGCGCCGCCACGCCAGGAAGTACACCAGCAGACCCGTGCCGAGACCGCCCGCCAGCGCCGCCGCGGACAGGCCCACAAAGTCGACGATCGCCGCGGCGGTCCCGCCCGACACCGTCACCAGGAACACCGCGACCGCGCTGGCGCCTCCGGTGATCCCCAGAATGTCCGGACTGGCCAGCGGATTGCGCGCGATGGACTGCGTGATCGCCCCGGACACCCCCAGCGCGATGCCCACGACGAGCCCGGCCAGGGCACGCGGCATCCGCAGGTCCATGATCACGAACTCGTCGACCTGTTCGCCCCGGCCGATGATCGTGGCGATCACCCGGGGCAGACTGATGGGGAAGTCCCCGATGCCGATGGACAGGCAGAACACCAGGAAGGTCGCCGCCGCCAGCAGCAGCGTCACGAGGACGATCCAGGGCCGCCATACGAACGACACGTGACCGAGCCGCACGCCCGGCGCCACCGATGGCTTCAACTCTGTCCCGTTCATGCGCTCTTGAACTTTCCGCGCCACACCAGACCCGCGAAGAACGGGGCGCCGAGGAGAGCGACGAGGACACCCGCCTCCAACTCGCCCGGCCGCACCACCAGGCGGCCCACGATGTCGCAGACCAGCAGGATGACGGCGCCGAGCAGACCCGCGTACGGCACCAGCCAGCGATAGTCCGGCCCGGTCAGATACCGGGCCACGTGGGCCACCATGAGCCCGAGAAAGGCGATGGGGCCGCATGCCGCCGTCGCCGCGCCCGCGAGCAGCGTGATGGCGGTGATGCCGATGGTCCGGCTCAGCGCGATGTTCACTCCCAGCCCCCGCGCCACGTCGTCGCCCAGGTTGAGCAGGTTGAGGGCGGGCAGCGTGGTCAGTGCCAGCATCAGCCCGACCGCGATGAACGCGGTCACCGGCCAGACGACGTCGAATCCGACACCGGCCACGGAGCCCGCGTTCCAGAACCGCAGCCCGTTCAGCGCCGCCTTGTCCGACAGCGCGACCGCCGTGGTCATCGCCAGGAGGAACACCGTGACCCCTTGCCCGGCCAGTGCGAGCGTCAACGGGTTGCCTGCCCCCCGGCCGATGCTCGCCAGTCCGAACACGACGACACCGGCGACCGCCGCCCCCAGGAAGGCGAACCAGACGTACTGGAACGGGTTGGAGAGCCCGAACAGGGCGATCACCGACACCACGGCGAACGAGGCGCCGGTGTTCACCCCCAGCAGGCCGGTGTCGGCGATCGGGTTGCGCGTGTACCCCTGGATCAACGCCCCGCCGACCCCGAGGGCGATGCCCGCCACGATCGCGAGCACCGTCCGGGGCACCCGCACGGTCTGCACGATGAGCCTGATCTCGGTGAGCCGCTGGTCGGAGTCCGGCGCCGCGAACAACCCGTGCCACACCTCGGCAGGACTCAACGCGCGCGCACCGACGGCCAACGACACCGCCCCCGCGATCACGAGGATCACCACAAGCGTGCCCAAACCCACAACCCGCCGCCGACGAGCCTGTGTTGTGGCCTTGGGAGCGGGGCGCTCCACTGCAGTCGTGCCCATGTCGACGTACGTTATCCCTTTGGTTTCACGGGGTTGCACGGTGCCGCCGCGCCTGCCGGGTGTGATGCCACCCGGCGGGGCGCGGCGGTGTGGGGGCGAACCGGTGGGCGGACTAACGGGCCGTGCTGCCGGTTCCGTCGGCAACCGTCCGGGCCTCGTCCGAAGCGGACTTGAGGCCCCGGTCGAGGAGCGAGTCCAGGATCTCACCGACCCTGATCGCGGTGTTGGACAGCAGGGACGACGTGATGCCGTGCGTGTGCTCCGTGCCGCCCTGCAGGTAGATGCCGCAGCGCAGGCCGGGGTCCGTCGCGATGCGGTAGTCACGCTCGACGCGGACCCGGCCCTCGTCGTCGCGGAGGCAGCGGTCCGCGACCTCGCCTAGGAGGCCGAGGGGGTCGGCCGGGCTGTAGCCGGTGGCGAAGACCACGACGTCCGCGTCGAGGAGCGTCTCCTCGCCGGTGACGAGGGACTTCACGGTGGCACGGACCAGGCCCTGCGTCTCCTTGACGTCGGTGAGCCGGGACACGTTGAGGAAGCGCAGCCGCTCCGTGCCGAGGACCTTCTCCTGGTACATCTGCCGGTACAGGTCGTCGATCAGGTCGATGTCCACCACGGAGTAGTTGGTGTTGCCGTGGTAGTCCATCAGGCGGCGCTTGACGTTCTCGGGTGCGGCGAAGTACTCGTCGACCGCCCCGGGGTCGAAGATCCGGTTGGCGAAGCTGCTGTCGTCGGCAGGGCTGTAGCCGTAGCGGGAGAAGACCGCGCAGACCTCGGCCCGGGGGAAGCGGCGGTGCAGGTAGGCGACGTTCTCGGCGGCACTCTGCCCGGCGCCGACGACGACGAACCGGGAGGGCGAGGTGCCCTCCAGTTCGTCGACCTTCGCCAGCAGTTCGGAGTTGTGCCAGACGCGCTCGCCGCGCTCCACGCCCTCCGGCATGAGCGGCCGCAGCCCGGTGCCGATGACGAGGTTGCGGGCCCGGTGGACCACGAGTCCCTCCCCCGAACGGACCGTCACTTCCAGGTACTCCACGGTCCCGTCCCGGACGACGGGCGCGACGCCGACGACCTCGTGACCGTAGGAGACCATGTCGTCGACCTTGGCTGCGGCCCACTCGAAGTAGTCGTGGAACTCCACCCGCAGCGGGAAGAGGTTCTTGTGGTTGATGAAGTCGATCAGCCGTCCCTTGCTCTTCAGGTAGCAGAGGAAGCTGAACTCGGAGGCCGGGTTCCGGAGCGTCACCAGGTCCTTGAGAAAGGACACCTGCATGGTCGCGTCGTCGATCAGCATGCCGCGGTGCCAGCCGAAGCGCGGCTGCTGCTCGAAGAAGTGAGCGGTGATCGCCTCATGCCTGCCGGCGCGTGCGTTGTGCTCGCTGAGTGCGATCGCCATGGCCACATTGGACGGTCCGAAACCGATGCCAATGAGGTCGTGGACCAGTGGTGCGTCAGCAGGAAGAACCTGTGACATGTCACTCCCATCGTGCGGGGCAGTCGCCTGTCGTGCGTGGGGGAAGTACGAGAGGTGGGCACGCCGACGGAGCGGCCCCTAACTTAGGTGAGCCTAAGCTAAACCTGTGAGGCTGTCGATAGGGCAAACCGGACCGGCCGGGCATCGACGCTCCCCAACTGGGGCGTCCTGCACAGCCGTTGCAAACTAAGGTAAGCCTTGCTTCACTTGTCCCTGGTCGGTCAGCCCCTGCCTCGAGGAGGAACCCCATGCGGGTCGTCATGTTCGGTTACCAGACCTGGGGGCACCGCACCCTGCAAGCCCTCCTGGACTCCGAACACGACGTGGTACTGGTCGTGACGCACCCCAAGAGCGAGCACGCGTACGAGAAGATCTGGAGCGACTCCGTCGCCGACCTCGCCGAGGAGCACGGCGTTCCGGTGCTGATCCGCAACCGCCCTGACGACGACGAGCTGTTCGAGCGTCTCAAGGAGGCCGACCCGGACATCATCGTGGCGAACAACTGGCGGACGTGGATCCCCCCGCGCATCTTCGACCTGCCGCGCCACGGCACGCTGAACGTGCACGACTCGCTGCTGCCGAAGTACGCCGGCTTCTCCCCGCTGATCTGGGCACTGATCAACGGCGAGCCCGAAGTGGGCGTCACCGCCCACATGATGAACGACGAGCTCGACGCCGGCGACATCGTCCGGCAGGAGGCGGTGCCGGTCGGACCGACGGACACCGCCACGGACCTCTTCCACAAGACCGTCGACCTGATCGCCCCGGTCACGATCGGCGCGCTCGACCTCATCGCCGCCGGGCAGACGGAGTTCACCAAGCAGGACCGGTCCCAGGCGAGTTTCTTCCACAAGCGGTCCACCGAGGACATCCGCATCGACTGGACCTGGCCGGCGGAGGACCTCGAACGCCTCGTCCGCGCCCAGTCCGAGCCGTACCCCAGCGCCTTCACCTTCCACAAGGGCAGGCGACTCGAGGTCCTCGCCGCCGTGGTGTCCCAGGGCCGCTACGGCGGCACGCCCGGCCGGATCTTCTATCGCGAGGGCGACGGCGTGGTGATCGTCGCCGGGGCCGACGCGCGCACCGGCCGCAACCACGGCCTGGCCATCACGCGCGTACGGACCGAGGACGGCCGGGAGCTGGGCGCGACGGAGTACTTCACCTCCATGGGCGGCTACCTGACCAGCCGCCCGTGAGCAACCACCGGTCAGCCTTCACTCAGAAGTTCCTGACCGCCTCGGTCCCCAGCCAGAACAGGATGGCCAGGGCCGCGAGCACACCGACGGCCTGCACGACCCAGCGCGGAATTCCACTCATGGCACCCGTCCTCACCGAGTGGGTGTACGCGTCCTGCCCCCCACCTACCCTCAATGGCCGGACTCCCCACCCCCGGGCCGCACAGCCTGCACATGACCGAGCCAGGGCCGGACGTCACCGCTCCCCCGCACCTCGAAGCCCGTGTCGGCGATGAGTCCGGCCAGCAGGTCGACGCGGAGGTCCGCCATGGCGTGCCCACCCGTGGGGTGCACCGGACGGCAGCCGAGGCGGCTCTTCGGCGGCCGGAACTCGACGACCAGCAGCCGACCGCCCGGCCGCAGCACCCGCAGCATCTCGCACAGCGCCACCGGCCGAAGCTCCCCCGGCAGGTGGTGCAGCATCAGGCTGGTGACGACGGTGTCGAAGGACGCGTCGGGCAGATCGAAGGCCTCGGCGATGCCCTCCTGACAGACGCAGGGGGCACTGCGGCGGTCCCGGCTGGTGTGGCTCCTGCGGCGGGCGTAGGCGAGTACGGGCGGTGACGGATCCACCCCGGTCACCGCACCTTCGGGCCCGACCCGGGCGGCCATGTGCCGCGTGAGGCAGCCGGTGCCGCACCCACGTCCAGGACACGGCCTCCGGCCTCGGCTCCGCTGAGCTCGGCGAGGCGGGCGAAGGCATGGTGTCGCCGGCCCGCGAAGAGGACGGCACCGCAGAACTCGTAGGCGTGGGGCCCCAGGGGCATGAGCACCCCTCCTTGACCTGGTCAGGCAGCCACCAACGTAGTCGCGACCCCCGAGCCCCGCACACGCAGCCGCCTGCGGAATACCCAGGGGGGTATAGGGTTGATCGCGCTGGCGTTCCTCTTCGGCTACTCGTTCACGCTGTTCGCGGTCCTCCGGGCCGGCCTGGACCTCCGGAGCGCGATCAAGGTCGCGCTGGCCGCCGACACCGTCTCGATCGCCGTGATGGAGTTCGTCGACAACGCCATCATCGCTCTCACCCCGGGCGCGATGGACGCCCACCTGTCCGACGGGCTGTTCTGGTCGGCCCTGCTGGGCGGGTTCGCGGTCGCCTTCGTGATCACCACCCCGGTCAACAAGTGGATGATCGGCCGCGGCAAGGGCCACGCCGTCGTACACGCCCACCACTGACGACCGGACCGGCAGGTGGGGCCGTTCCGGCGCACCGCCTGCCGGCTGGAATGCCGACGGTTCAGGACGGGCGGGCGACGGGCAGCCAGACGCGCATGCCCGTCGGTCCCCGCTCGGCCCACCGGTGGTACGGGACGAGGGCGAGGTCCATGGATGCGGTACTGCCCGTTCCGCCTAGGTCGGCGGGAGTCCCGTACGGCCAGGCCGGTTCGGGATCGTTCCGGTGGTTCGTGGAGGCCCTGACCGTGACGCGGCCCTCGTGGTACCTGGGCGCTGCGCGGGTGTCCACTGTCAGATCGTCGAGCTCGGTGCCGACCGGGAGGTCGACGGATTCCGCGCAGTACACGAGGGGGCCGCGTTCGACGGCGACGCAGCCGCGGAGGGCGTCGATGCGGTGATCCGGCCAGGTGAAGCGCGGGGCCATCGGGAGGTGGAGCCGGATCTCCTCCCCGGGCTCGAGTTCGCGGTCCACGACGGCCGGGCCCGGTGGGACGGGGCGTCGGCGCCCGCCCTCGTCGAGCTCGGCGCCCCGGGCCCAGGCGGGCACGCGCAGCCGGAGCGTCACCGGCCCTTCGGGCGCCCGCAGGACCCGCACGGTCACGAGACCGTCCTGCGGGTAGTCCGTCTCGACCTCGAGCGACACGGACCGCCCGTCCCCCAGCTCGGCCTCGATCCGGGCGCCGGCGTACTGCAGCAGCGTCAGTTCGTGCCGCCCGGCCGTGGCGAGGTAGGTGTGCCAGGTGGCCAGCGTGCGGGCGACGTTGGTGGGGCAGCACGACACGTCGAACCAGGCGGCGCGGGAACCGCCCTCGGCGCGGGGGCTCACGGCATCGTCGTCGGAGGTCTCGCCGGGCACCCGCTGGTGGAGCGGGTTGGCGTAGAAGAACGCCCGCCCGTCCGAACGCGGCGAGGTGGCGATGGTGTTGAAGAAGGTGCGCTCGACGAGGTCGGCGTACCGGACGTCTCCGGTGGCGAGGTACAGCCGCCACGACACCATGACCGAGGCCACACCGGCGCAGGTCTCGCAGTAGGCGCGGTCCGGCGGCAGCTCCCAGTCCTCGCCGAACCCCTCGTCCTGGTGCCGGGATCCCATGCCGCCGGTCAGATGGGTCCGCCGCGCCACCGCGTTCGCCCACTGGCGCTCGATGGCGGCGAGGAGCTCCTGGTCGTCCTGCTCCACGGCGACGTCGACGGCCGCGGCCGACAGATACAGCGCGCGCACGGCGTGGCCGCGCCAGGCGTCGGCCTCGCGGATCGGCACGTCGTCCTGGAAGTAGGCGCGGCCGAGCGGGATGTCCTTCAGGGTGCCGTGACCGCGGCGGTCCAGGAACAGCCGCGCCTGCTCGACGTAGCGGCTCTCGCCCAGCGCGCGCCCCAGCTCGGCCAGTCCGACCTCGATCTCGGGATGGCCGCAGATGCCCTGCAGCCCGTCGGGGCCGAAGGTGTCGCAGACGTGGTCGGCGGCCCGGCGGGCGACGGCCACAAGCTCGTCGGGCCCGGTCGTGCGGAGCCGGGCGACGGCGGCCTGCAGCAGGTGCCCGGTGCAGTACAGCTCGTGGCCGAACTCCAGGTCGCTGTAGCGGGGCTGCCGGCCGGCGTGCCCGAAGCAGGTGTTGAGGTAGCCGTCCGCGTCCTGGGCGCGGGCGATGCGTGCGGTGAGCCGGCGCACGGCGTCGTCGTAGACCTGATCGCCGGAACGCCCGTGCTCCCACGCCAGGGCCTCGATGAGCTTGTAGACCTCGGAGTCGGCGAAGGACCAGCCGGCCCGGTCGGGTCCTGTGGTGCCGTCGGCGACCCGGTCGAAGTTGGCGAGCCAGCCCAGGCGTTCCATCCACTGCTCGCAGTGCTCCAGGGTCGCCGTGGCGTTGGTCTGCTGCAGCGTCGCCCAGAATCCGCCGGTGAGCGTCGTCTCGCCCATGCCGAGCGGTCGCTGCCGGCCCCGGGAGGGGAGTACCGGGCGGCCGCCCTTGGGGTCGGCGCCGGTCGTGCTCTCCTGCACGGTCACGTTCGTGGTTCTCCTCATGCGGTCAGGGGGACGTCCGCGCCCTCGCGGGTGAAGACGGGGATGTGGTCGATGGGTGCGGGCGCCGTCACGGTGCGGCCGCCCTCGTGGACCTCGCCGCTCCCGGCACAGACCCAGCGGGTGCCGGCCGGGAGGTACACCTCCCGCGACCGTTGCCCTGGCTGCGTCACCGGCGCGACGAGGATGTCCGGGCCGAACAGGAACGCGTCGTCCACCGCCCAGGTGTGCGGATCCTCCGGATGGTCCACGAACAGCGGCCGCATCGGCGGCAGCCCGGTACGCGCGGCCGTGCGCATCTGCTCGTGGATGTACGGGCGCAGCCGCTCCCGCAGGTGCAGCAGGCCCGAGATGATGTCGTACGCCTCTTCTCCGTACGACCACACCTCGTTGGGACCGCCGGTCTGTGCGAAGGAGGTGGGGTTGCGTGGCTCGCGGTCGCCGTGCAGGCGGAACAGCGGGCAGAACACGCCGAACTGGAACCAGCGGATCATCAGTTCCCGGTAGGCCGCATCGCGCGCGTCGCCGCCGTGGAAGCCGCCGATGTCGGTGGTCCACCACGGGATGCCGGACACAGCGGTGCTCAGCCCGGCCCGTATCTGCTGCCGCAGGGACTGCCAGGTGGCGGGGATGTCGCCCGACCAGAGCGCCGCCCCGTACTTCTGCGCGCCCGCCCAGGCCGAGCGGCACAGCAGCACCGTCGGCTCCCCGTCCGCCGCCATGCCCTCGGCGAACAGGCGGGCGTTGTCCCGCGGGTAGATGCCGGCGACCTCGGCGCCGGGCCCGGCGTACAGGGACAGGTGTCCGGGGTGCGCCGGGTTCAGCTCGGGTTCGCAGGCGTCCAGCCAGAACACGCGGACGCCCAGGTCGCGGTAGTTGCTCCGGACCAGGTCCCATACGAACTGCCGTGTCCGGGGGTTGGTGGGGTCGTAGAACGCCACCGGCATCGGCGCGGCCATGCCTTTGTCCTGGATGGTCTGGTGGAACTCCACGCCCTGGTGGGTGCCGACGAGGAGACCGCGGTCGCGGTAGTCCGCGAAGTGCTCCGACAGCGGCGAAACCGTCGGCCAGATCGAGACCATGAGCTCGACGCCCAGTTCGGACAGCTCGTCGACCATCGCCTTGGGGTCGGGCCACTCGCTCTTGTCGAAGCGGTAGTCGCCCATGGCCGACCAGTGGAAGTAGTCGGCGACGATGACGGACAGCGGCAGGCCTCGGCGCCGGTGCTCGCGGGCGACGGCGAGGAGCTCGTCCTGGTCGCGGTAGCGCAGCTTGGACTGCCAGAAACCGCTGGCCCACTCGGGTAGTTCGGGTGTGTGCCCGGTCGCGTCGGCGTAGCGGGCGAGGATGCCGGCGGGTGTCGGGGCGGCCGTGAACCAGTAGTCGATCTCGCGTGCCTGGCCGGCCTGCCAGCGCGTGGCGTTCTGCGCGAACTCGGCGCGGCCGACGGCCGGGAGGTTCCACAGCAGCCCGTAGCCCCGGTTCGACAGCACGAACGGAATGCTCACCTCGCCGTTGCGCTGGACGAGGTCCAGAGCCAGCCCTTTGAGGTCCAGCCGGCCGTGGGTGCGCTGCCCCATGCCGTACAACCGCTCGCCGTCGTACGCGGCGAACTGCTGGTGCACCTCGTGGGTGCCCCACTGGTTTGCGGTGAAGACCCGGGCTCCCGGCAGCCAGAAGTGCTCGCGGCTCTCGGCCAGCAGCTCGTCTCCCGTGCTCGTGCGCGTGAAGGTCAGCAGCGGCTCGGGGTAGGCGGCTCGCCGGTCGAAGTCCACGTGCACGGTGAGGTCGCCGTGGACGAACGTGGCCCGGTCCTTCTCAGCGGTGATCTGCGGGAGGTCGCACGGCGGGGGCTGGTTGTCCAGGGCGCCGTGGCTCTCTGCCGGGATCCGGTGCTGCGCCGCGCGGACGCGGACGCTGTCGGCGCCCCAGGCCTCGATGGTCAGGACCTCGTGGCGGTGCCGTACCTCGAGGGCGGTCGGGGACGGTCGGAAGCTCACCATGAACTCTTGTTCCTCACAGTCGGTTTCCCCACGGTCGATGTCCCCACAGTCGTTGTCCGCACAGTCAGTCCTTGACGGCGCCCGCGGTGACGCCGCCGGCGACGAAGCGTTGGGCGACGACCAGCAGGACGGCCGCGGGGACGGAGGCGACAGCGGCGGTCGCCATGATCGAGTTCCACTCGGTGGTGTTGTTGCCGATGTAGGCGTAGATCCCGAGGGTGATCGGGATCGCGTCGCCGTTGCGGTCGAGCGTGGAGGCGAAGATGAAGTCCGACCACGCCCACAGGAACGCGAACAGCGACACCGTCAGCACGGCGTTGCGGCTGAGCGGCAGGATCACGGAGCGGAAGATCCGCCAGGTGTTCGCCCCGTCGATCTTCGCGGCCTGCATGAGCTCGCCGGGGATGCCGGACATGAACGCCGTCAGCACCATGACGCCGAAGGGCACGGCGATCGTGGAGTCGGCGATGATCAGGCCCCAGACCGAGTTGAGCCAGCCGAGCCGCACATAGATGGCGTAGAAGCCCACCGCCATGACCACGCTGGGGACCATCTGCGCGACCAGCAGCAGGAAGTTGACCGTGCCCGCGCCCCGCGGGCGCAGCTTGGCCAGCGAGAAGGCGGCGGGCGCGGAGATCGCCAGGGTGAGCAGCACACAGCCGAGGCCGATGCCGAGGCTGGTGGTCAGGGCCGGCAACTGGTCGCGTACGACGTTCGCGTAGCCCTCGAGCGTCGGGTCCCACGGGAACCAGTGCGGCGGGTCGGACCGCATGTCCTCGGTCCTGGTCAGGGACACGTTGAAGATCCAGTAGACCGGGAAGAGCATGAGCGCGGTGAGGAAGACCCCCAGGGCCGTCTTCCACCAGGGCCTGCGCCGGGGGTGCCGGGGCGTGACCGAGGGCGTCGGCGCTGTCATGACCGCTCCTGTCGACGCTGGAGGTGGAGGTAGAGGAAGCCGAAGGCCAGGGCGATGAGGATGAGCAGGTTGCCGATCGTGGCCGCGGGCGAGAAGTCGGGCAGCCCCGTGCCGAAGGCCTCCCGGTAGGACCACACGGCCAGCGTGGTCGAGGCGCTGCCCGGACCGCCGGTGGTCATGATCCAGATCACGTCGACGACCTTGAGCGTGTAGACCAGACCGAGCAGCAGCGTGATCGCCGAGACGGGGCGGAGCAGCGGGAAGGTCACCCGCCGGAACTGCTGCCAGGCGTTCGCCCCGTCCAGCGCCGCCGCCTCGTACAACTCGCGCGGGATGTTCTGCAGGCCCGAGTAGAGGATGACGAGGTTGAACGGGATACCGAGCCAGATGTTCGCGATGATCACGGAGGTCAGCGCCCAGCCCGGGTCGGTGAGCCAGTTGATCTGACCGATGCCGAACGCCTCGAGGGCCGCGTTGACGATCCCGTTGTCGCTGTTCATCATCCACGACCAGGTGGAGCCGGAGACGATCAGCGGCAGCAGCCAGGGGACGAGGAACATGCCGCGCAGCACCCCGGACAGGCGGAAGTTGTCGCGGAAGAACACGGCGAGCGCGAGGCCGATGGCGTACTGCGCGGCGATCGAGACGAGCGTGAAGACAAGGGTGTTCCGCAGCGCGGGGCCGAACGCCTCGGATCCCATGATGTCGCGGTAGTTGGCCAGACCGGTGAACTCGGCGCCGCCCTGCACGAACGACCTGACGGTGTAGTCGTGCAGGCTGAGGTCGATGTTCCGGTAGAGCGGGTAGGCGTAGAAGGCCAGCAGGTAGGCGATGAGCGGGGCCAGGAACGCGAACGCGGCCCACTGGGTGGAGCGCCCGCGCACGCGGATCCGCGGGCGCGGGGCGGAGGGCTGCTCGCCGGCCGCCGCCCCGCCGGCCTCCCGGGCCTGCGGGGCGGACTTCGTGGACATGTTCATGAAACGGCTCCTCGGGCGGCGGTCAGCCGACCTCGTCCTCGGCGGTCGCCTGTGCCGCGCCGAGCGCGTCCTTGGCGCTCTTGCTTCCGCTGAGGGCCTGCTGCACGGCGGTCCACAGGGGCTCGGAGATCTTCGGGTAGTCGGTCCCGAGGTCGTCGCTGGTGCGTCCCTTGGCGGTGCGTACGGCCTCGACCCACGGCTTGAGTTCGGCCTTGTCCGCGAGGAGCTTGTCCTGTCCGGCCTTGGTCGGCGGGATGTAGTACGCGAAGGTCGTGGCCGTCTCCACCATGCCCTCCGGGGTGGTCATGCACTCCACGATCTTCTTGGTGGCCTCGTACCGGGCCGTGTCGTCCTGCACGGGAGTCGTGATGAACTCGCCGCCGGTCGGGGTCGGTGCCACCCCGCCGTCCTTGCCGGGTATCTGGATCACGCCGGTCGGGAAGTCCGCCTGCGCGGCGCTGTTGACCTGCCAGGTGCCGTTCACACCGAAGGCGAAGTCGCCGGTCAGGAACTCCTCCCAGGTGGTGTTCTGGGAGTTGTTGATCACGGAGTTGGGTGCGTAGCCGTTCTTCAGCCAGCCGGTCCACAGGTCGAGCGCCTCGACGGCCCCGGCCGAGTCGAGGTCGCGCAGGTCCGCCCCAGCGCCCCAGAACCACGGCAGGAACTGGAACGAGCCCTCCTCGGTGCCGATGCCTGCGAACGTGATGCCCTTGTGCCCGGCGTCCTTCACCTTCTTCAGGGCGGCGGTGAGCGACGCCCAGTCCTTGACGGATGCGGGGTCGACGCCGGCGTCCTCGAGGACGGTCTTGTTGTAGTAGATGGCGAGCGTGTTGGCGCCGATGGGGATGCCGTACTCCTTGCCGTCCACCACACCGGCCGCGAGCAGGTTCTCGTCGATCTCGGAGGTGTCGAGGCCGAACTCCTCCATCGTGGTCAGCATGCCGGTGTCGGCGAGCGTCGAGACGGCGGGGTTGTCCAGCAGGATGATGTCGGGCGAGGTGCCCTCCTGGGCGGCGAGCAGGGCCTGGTTGGTCAGCGCCGTGGTGTCGTAGGCGGTGCGCTTGATGGTGACGCCCGCCTCGTCACCACACTTGGTGACGCGCCCCGCCCAGTCGGACGACTTGTTGTGCTGCGGGTACGGGTCCCACCAGGTGTAGGTGTCGTCGGCCTGGCTGCCACCGCCGCTGCCGGTGTTGGACGAGCAGGCGACCGCGCCGGTCATGAGGACGAGGGCGGCGCCGAGCACGCCCGCGGCGCGGAAGGGCTTCGGGAGGTCTCTCACTGTCTTTCTCCTTGAACTCATGAGGTGCTGGGTGGTGCGGAGGGCACGCCGGTGCTCCCGCGGTCGACGAGCTCGGGCGTGAGGAGCCGCAGAACGTGCGGCTCGTCCCTGGCCTGCGGGGTGACGATCCGGCGCACGAGCTGCCGCACGGCCATCTCCCCGAGGAGGTCGGGTGCGCTCTCGATGGAGGTGAAGGGCAGCGAGAAGGTGCGGGCGAACTCGTCGGAGTAGCGGCCGATGACCGACAGGTCCCGTGGTGTCCCAAGACCGCGGGCGTGCAGGACGGACGGCAGCGCCGCGGCGGCCGCCTCGTTGTTGAGCAGCAGGCCGGTCGCGGCCGGGTGGGCGTCCAGCAGCGCGTGCAGTGTCCGTCCGACCTCCGGCTGCCGCGACTCGCCGAAGACCGCGTGGAGTTCGATGCCGCGGGCCCGCGCCTGCTGCACCACCGCGTTCTGCAGCCGCCACACATAGGCGCCGCCGCGCTGGACGACGTGTTCGGGCTGCGAGACCAGGATCAGCTCCCGGTGCCGCAGCTGGTGCATGTGGTCGACCATCAGCCGGCCGGCCGCCTCGAAGTCGAGGTCGAAGACGTCCACGCCGGAGCAGTCGCCCGGCAGCCCGACCAGCGCCCCTGGCTGGGGTGCGGACCTGAGGAGCGGGAGCCGGGCGTCGTCCTGCGCGACGTTCAGCAGGACGACGCCGTCGACCATCCGGGAGCTGGTGATCCGGCGCAGCGCGCGGGCTCCGTCGGCCTCCGTGACGAGCAGGGTGTCGTACCCCAGCTCGCGCGCGGTGTCGGAGACGCCCAGCATGTACTGGAGCATGGCCGGGGCGAACTCGTCCTCGTGGAACTGGGCGAGCAGACCGAGGACCATCGTCTCCGCGGTGGCGAGGGCGCGGGCACCGGCGTTGGGGGTGTAGCCCAGCTCCCGCGCCGCGTCCGCCACCCGCTGCCGGACTTCGGCGGAGATGGACCGCTTGCCCGACAGTGCGTACGAGGCGGTGCTGCGGGAAACCCCGGCGGCGCGCGCGATGTCGCCGATCGTGACCACTCTGACTCCCTTGTCCTTTCACTTCACGGCCGTGGGGCCGTTCACCTCACGGCCGTGGGGCCGTTCACCTCACGGCCGTGGGGCCGTTCACCTCACGGCCGTGGGGCCGCGAACCTGGCGACCGTGATCCTGTCGATCAGGGGCGCGTACTTCGAGCGCAGCAGCACGCCCGGGAACGTGTCCGACGCGTACGTCTCGCCGTCGAAGTTGGGCAGCTCCTCGGAGCTGAACGTGATGGCGTTGGCGCCCTTCTCCAGGCGGACGGGGACGGTGAGTTCCCAGAAGTTGTTCTCGTGGAACGAGTGCGGGAACGTCACGCGCCGCGGCTTGCCACCGCCCACCGTGATGTCCGCGTGCCGGACGAGGGGGTCGGGGTTGTAGTGGGTGGCCTCGGACTGCTCGGGGTTGGAGTAGCGGATGCGCATCGCGTACAGGCCGCTCCGGTCGGCGTCGACGGTGAACGTCGCGGTGTTGCCGTTGCCGGGGTCGCCGCCGATGCCGGTGATTGCCGTGCCGCCGGTGGCCAGGGAGAGCGGGCTGAGCGTGGCCGAGCCCGCGAGCTCGGCGTCCTGAGCTTCGTACGTGCGCTCCGGCAGCGCGCCCTCGGTCGGCGTGACCGTGAGGCGGTCGACGAGGGTGGTGGACGAACCTCCGGTCAGCGTCACCTTGTTGACGCCGCCCGAGAGGGAGACCGCCGCGCTGCTGCTGTCCTTGGCCAGGCGCAGGACGTCGTGGCCGTTGACGGAGAGCCGGGCGCCAGAGCCGGCGAGGGTGTCGACCTTGAGGGTGGCCTCGCGGTCGGCGGGCGAATAGACCCAGAACGTAGCGGTCTGGCCCTTGGCGAGCCGGGCCGCGCCCGAGCCGGTGGCGGCCCTCTTCGGCAGGTCGTAGACGGGCCGTGCCCCGCCGGCCGGCCAGGCCAGCTCGCCCTCGTACACCTGGGTGTTCGCCGATGCCTCGGGGAGGGAGAGGGTCAGGCGGTCGACGATGGCGTCGCCCTTGGTGGCGCGCTTGCCGTCGGCGCTCTTCGCGGCGAGCGTCAGGGTGTGCTTGCCCTTGGTGAGCTTCACCTTGGTGTCGGTGTGGTCCCAGACCACCCACTTGTAGCCCAGCGGCAGGTACAGCTCCTGCTCGCTGTCCGCCTTGCCGTCCACCCGCAGGAAGACGTTGGTGGGCCCCTGCTCCTTCACCTTGTCGAAGGTGTTGAGGGAGTTGGCGAAGACGCTCAGGTCGTACGTGCCGTCCTCGGGCACGTCCACCGTGAAGTCGAGCGTGACGTCCGAGCCGGTGCGCAGGCCGCCCACGTCGTAGCCGCCGGAGGTGTAGAACTTCGACACGTCTCGGGGCGAGCCCTCGGGGCCGTTCTTGGAGTAGCCGGACCCGGTGTGGGCGGCGTCCTCCGCCTCGTACGAGCTCTGCCAGCGCACGGGCGGGGACTGCGTGCTCTTCGCCTTCCCGGCCGGGCTGAGGACGATCTCGTACGTCGAGGACTCCTTCAGCTTCGGCAGTGCGCCGTCGCCGAAGTCGACGACGACCTTGCCGTCGTCACCGACCTTCAGGTTCTGCTCCGAGAGCAGCTTCGGGCCGGAGTTGTCGCCGACCTGGCCCGTCCACTCGATCTCCTTCACCCAGGCGTGGACGCGGTCCCCGAAGATCTTCTTCGGGACGTTGTCGAAGGTGATGTGGCCCTTGCCGGTGGAGCCGCCGAAGATCAGCCGGGACTGCTTCTTCTTCTCGTCGAGCGTGGCGACGCCCTGCATGGTGTAGTTCTCGCCCGGGAACGGCGGGGTCACCTTCACCGTGTGCCCGCTCATCGAGGCGTACGAGTTCAGCAGCCACCACTGGCCGTTGCCGCGGCCCGACTGCACCGCGGAGTCGGAGAGGTTGCCGTCGATGTTCCAGTACGCGATGTCGGCGTCCACCTTGGACTCCTCGATCGCGGACACCCACTGGATCATCTGGCCGGGGACCGAGGTGTGGTAGTTGAAGGCGTACTCGTTGATGTTGACGGGGAGTTGGGTGCCCTCGCGGTCGGTGCCCTTGAACAGGTCCTTCTCCCACGCCCGGTACTTGGCGACGCTCTCGCGGACCGCCTCCGGGTGGCTCAGCTCGTGCCAGGTGATGACGTCCGGGAGGGTGCCGGCGGCCAGGGTGTGCGTGAGGAAGCCCTGCACCTGGTCGTAGAGGACGCTGGTGTTGGGGCCGGCGATGCGGGCCTCGGGCATCTTGCCCTTGATGAGCTGGTAGAAGTCGTCCCAGGCGGCGAAGTAGTCGTCCGGGTCGTTGAGCCAGCTGACCTTGTTGTAGCTCCACTCGCCGGTGCCGAACATGTTGCCCTCGGGCTCGTTGAACGGCACGAAGACGATGTTGTCCTGGTACTCCTTCGGCAGCTGCAGGACCTGGTCGACCTGCCCCGCGATCTTCTCCCGGTAGAGCTTGAGCTTCTCCTCGGGAGTGTCGCCCGGCCACTGGTACGGGAAGCCCCGGTGGATGTCGGTCATGTAGATGTACACGTCACCGTCGGTGGAGTCGGCCAGCGGCTTGACCACCTCCAGCGCGTCGGCACCGGGGTGCTGGGGTCCGTCCTGCGCCTTCGTGGAGACCGTACGCAGGCCCATGCCCTCGATGAGGTTGTTGGTGGGGACGTCCGGTCCGTACACGCCATAGAGCGTGCCGGAGGCGCCGCCGTGGAACTTGCCGGTGTCCGAGCCGAGGTCGACGTTGAGCTGGCCTTCGCGAACCACGGTGACGGTCGCCTTCACCGCGCGTCCGGCGGCGGTTCCCGCCACGGTGAAGGTGCCCGGCTGGGCGTACTGGTCGGCGGGTACGGCGTCCCAGGTGATCGGGGTGTCGCGGTCGTAGCCGTCGGAGTACGAGGAGCGGACGGCGGCGGGCAGGGACGGGGCGGTCCCGGTCGTCGTACGGGCCTCGAAGGACGTCTTGGAGAGCTCCTGCAGGGTGGGGACGTTCCCGGCCATGTCGGCCACCTGTTCTGAGTTGAGCGCCGAGTGCCACACGGTGAAGTCGTCGACCGCGCCCTTGAGTAGCGGATCCGGCCAGAACGACTTGCCGATGTAGCCGGCGGCCGTGGCCGAGCTGTCCAGCAGGTCCTTGGCCTTGATGCCGGTCTCGGCGGAGGAGACCGGCACGCCGTCGAGGTAGGTGGTGAGCCGGCCCGCGGAGCTGTCGAGGGTGACGGTGACGGTCTGCCACTTGTCCGCGGGGAGCGGCGCGTAGCCGCGGACCTGTGCCTCCGCGCTCCCACCGCCGGTGGTCACGGAGGTCTGGAACAGCCCGTTGCCGTTGTACGGAGTGCTGAAGAGGTACTTGGTGGTGTCGGTGCCCAGATCGAAGATCCGCTGCCAGGACGACTTGTCGCCGCCCCACTTCACGCGCGCGGAGACCGTCAGGTCGGTTGCGGCGCCGACCGCTTCACGGGGCAGGCGGACGTACGCGCCGTTGGAGGTGGGCGCCCCGCCGGGCAGGTCCAGCGCCGAGCCGCCGTCCGCGCCGTCGACCAGGGCGGCGGTGGAGCCGTTGACGAGAGAGCCGTCGAGCCCGTTGCCGGAGCTGTCAGTGACCTTTCCCGAGCTCAGGTCGTCGGCGTCGAAGGTGTAGTGCAGCTTCGGCGCCGGCAGTTCGGCGGCGGTCGCGGCCGGCACCGTCAGGCCCGTGGCCAGCAGGCCGGCGCCCAGTGCGGTGACGACCAGCGCGCGTGGGCCCGGGCGCGCCCGTCTTGCTCTCGATTGCACCATCGGTTGCAGCTCCTGTGAGTCGATACGTGGGTCTGTCGAACCGGTTCGACGCCGCTCGCTGCCGCTCCTTTCGAACCGGTTCGACAGCGAGGCCGCCGTCACTCTCCTTGCTGTGTGGCGCCATGGTGATACGCGACGCCGCCAACGTTCGAAATGGCGAACATCATGCGGGATTTCGCCTCGGCGAGGATGGCTTCACTCCGGGCGCGGCGTCAACACCCGTGACACACATCGGTAATGCCGCTCTTACGGAGAACGCGTACGTCAGCCCGTGGCGGGTTGTTCCCCCGGGACCGTGAGCAGCGTCAGATGGGCGAGGTCTCCTGGTGGAGGGGTCGTCACCGACCACAGCGGCGCGGGGGTTTCGTCGGCGACCGCGGCCGGGGCGTCGGTCAGCCTCATCCGTTCGCGCAGCCGGCCGTAGAAGTCCATCGGGCCCAGCCGGACGGCCCGCAGCCGGTGCGGGGCGGCGTACACGCCGATCCAGTCCCCGGGGTTGAGTACCCCCCGCACCTGACCGTCGATGCTGACCGCGGCCTGGCCCGACCCTTCGAGCACGCGCAGGCCGACCGGCTCGTCGGGGGCCGTGACGACCGAGCGGTTGAACGCCATGTGCGGCGCCACCGGCGTGAACACCAGGGCGTCCGCGCGGGGCGAGACGACGGGGCCGCCGGCGGCGAAGCTGTAGGCGGTGGAGCCCGTCGGCGTGGCGACCAGCAGGGCGTCGGCGGAGTAGGACGCCAGGAGCCGGCCCGAGACGTAGACGCCGACGGAGACCTGGCGGTCCCTGGAGAGCTTCTCCAGAACGACGTCGTTGAGGGCGACGACCTTCAGGGGGATGCCCCACTCGTCGTCGACCTGGCAGTCGGGGATCACCTGCGGAGACGGCAGGAGCGGCCCGCGGCCGTACTGCATCAGGGCCTCCATGCTCGCCGGCACTCGCAGACGGCAGGAGGCGCGCAGGGTGAGCAGCATACGGCTGTCGATCCCGAACCGGCCCTCACGCACCGCGTCCAGCGCCGAGCGCACCGTGGCGGCGGAGACCTCCGTCAGGAAACCGACCCTGCCCAGGTCTACCCCGAGGACCAGGGCGTCGTGCTCGGCGGCCAGCCGGGCGCCGCGCAGAAAAGTGCCGTCGCCGCCCAGGGTGACGATGAGGTCGGGGTCGCCCGCGGCATCGACCTCCTCCTGGGCACTGCGCCGCCGTCCTTCGGCCCAGACATCGATGTCCGCGCACCGCACGCCGTGCTCCTCGCACCACGCCCGGACCGCACGGGCCGCCTCCACGGCCTCCGCCCACCCGCCGTGCACGACCAGGCCGAGCCGGCCACGGCTGGCTGCTCACGTGCGGGGAGCTGGTGGTCATGGGTCCGCCTCCTGCGGTTCGGGGGTTCGTCGTACGTCGGTGACCGTGCGGACGTGATCCGGGATCGCGTCCGCACGGCCCGGGGTGGCGCGCGGTCAGCTCGTCGCGCGCACCGCGTCGAGGATCACGTCGGCGGTCTTCTTCGGCTGGGAGACCGCGACGGCGTGCGAGGCGCCCTCGATCTCGACGACGGTGGCCCCGGCCCGCTTCGCGCCGAACAGCTGGACCTCGGCATCGATGGCCTGGTCGGCCCCGGCCACGACCGCCCAGGACGGCTTGGTCTTCCATGCCGCCGCAGCCGCGGTCTCGGTGAAGGCCGAGGCGGCGAGCGGACGCTGCGCCACCGCGAGCACCTTGGTGACGGCCTCGGGGACGTCGGCCGCGAAGATGGCGGGGAACGCCTCGGGGGTGATGGTGACCTCGACGGCAGGGTCCGCGCCCTCGACGGGGTACATGGCCTGCCTGAGGTTGCTGACCAGCGGCGAGTCGGGGAACCTGCCCTGCAGCTCGCCGAGGCTCTCGCCCTCCTCCAGGACGTAGGCCGCGACGTAGACCAGTCCGACGACGTTCTCCGTGACACCGGCCACGGTGATCAGCGCACCGCCGTAGGAGTGGCCGACCAGGACGACGGGACCGTCGATCTGGGCGGCGACGGAGGCGATATAGGCGGCGTCGGACGCCAGGCCGCGCAGCGGGTTGGGCGGAGCCACCACGGGAACGCCCTCCTTCTGCAGTTCCGCGATGACCCCGGTCCAGCTCGCCGCGTCGGCGAACGCGCCGTGGATGAGGACCACCGTGGGTGTGGACGTGCTCATGTCTGTGTCTCCTCGGATACTCGGAACTGCCGGCTTCAGGCCGTGTGCAGCGCGGCCCGCAGGGTGGTGACGGCCATGGTGATGGCGGCTTCGGCGGCGTGGGTCCCGCGCAGGGCGTTGAGCATCACGAAGTCGTGGATGATGCCCTGGAAGCGCACCGCGGTGACCGGGACGCCGGCCTCGCGCAGCTTGTTCGCGTACGCCTCGCCCTCGTCCCGCAGCACGTCCGCCTCGCCGGTGATGACCAGGGCCGGGGGCAGGCCCGTGAGCTGGTCGGTGGTGGCGCGCAGCGGTGACGCGGTGATCTGGGCGCGCTCGCTCTCGTCGGTCGTGTACTGGTCCCAGAACCACTGCATGCCGTCGCGGCGCAGGAAGTAGCCTTCTGCGAACTGGTGGTACGAACCGGTGTCGAAGGCGGCGTCCGTGACCGGGTAGAACAGCACCTGCTGCACCAGCGGGACGTCACCGCGCTCCTTGGCCATCAGGGTCAGCGCGGCGGTCATGTTGCCGCCCACGGAGTCGCCGGCGACGGCCAGCCGGGAGCCGTCGAGCCCCTTGCTCGCACCCTGCTGGACGACCCACTGGGCGACGGCGTAGTTCTGCTCGATGGCGACGGGGTAGCGGGCCTCGGGAGAGAGGTCGTATTCGGGGAAGACCACGGCGGCGCCGGCGCCGACGGCGAGTTCCCGGACCAGGCGGTCATGGGTGTGGGCGTTGCCGAACACCCAGCCCGCGCCGTGGATGTAGAGGATCACCGGCCGGGTGTCCGCGGCGCCGGCGGGCTTGACGATGCGGGCCCGGACGCTGCCCGTCGGACCACCCGAGACGGTGATCCACTCCTCGTCGATCTCCGGCTTCTCGATCGGGCCGGACTGCACCTCGTCGACGGCCTTGCGCCCCTCCGCCGGGGGCAGGTCGAACAGGTACGGGGGGTTGGCTGTGGCCTCCGCGAAGGCGGCTGCCGCGGGTTCCAGTACCGGCTGGACCGGCTCGACGGCATCGGACATGTGTGCCTCCTGGTGTGTCGTGCGATACGCCGGGCTTTCCGGCGTGAAACGACCCCGGGCCGTACGCAGAGCACTCCGGTGCCGCCGATCGCCACGCTAAATCCGCCGGGCGGTGGGAAATTGTCCACCAGCGCACCACGGCTGGTCCCACAGCGCACGAAGATCCTTCCGCCGGTCCGGGTAACGGCGGTGAGGGGGGCGGCCTGTGCGCTCTGAGGACGAATCAAGTGCACGGACAGAACACAGGAGTCCCTTTTTCCGGGGCAGGCTGAGCGCCGGTGGGAAACCGAATTCTTACGTCCCCAAGTTCTTACCTTCCCAAGGGGGTTGCGAAAGGTGTCACCCATACCCGTCGGCGGGCTGGTTCCCCGAGCCATCGGCGATGCCGCGGAACTCGTAGTCCGCAACGCGAAGATCCACACCGGTGACCCGCACCGCCCGCAGGCCGAGGCGCTCGCCGTGCGCGCCGGCGTCATCACGGTCGTCGGGGACGACAAGGACATGGCCCCGCACATCGGCCCGGCCACGAAGGTCGTCGACGCGCTCGGCCGCCGGATGGTGCCCGGCCTCAACGACGCCCATCTGCATGTGATCCGGGGCGGCCTGAACTACGTACTGGAACTGCGCTGGGACGGCGTTCCCACGCTGCGGCAGGGCCTGGCGATGCTGCGTGAGCAGGCGGCCCGGACCCCGAAGGGCCAGTGGGTGCGGGTGGTGGGCGGCTGGTCGGCCGAGCAGTTCGCCGAACGGCGGCTGCCGACCGTCGCCGAACTGAACGCCGCAGCCCCGGACACGCCCGTGTTCGTACTGCACCTGTACCAGTCGGCCGTGCTCAACCGGGCGGCGCTCCAAGCCGCCGGATTCAGGAAGGACACCCCCGATCCCAAGGGCGGCCAGATCGTGCGCGGCCGGGACGGGGAGCCGACGGGCATGCTGCTGGCCGCGCCCAGCGCGCTCATCCTGTACTCGACCCTGGCCAAGGCGCCGGTGCTGGACGGCGAGCACCGGAAGACCTCGACCCGGCATTTCCTGCGCGAACTCAACCGGTTCGGACTGACCTCGGCCATCGACGCCGCCGGCGGATTCCAGAACTTCCCCGACAACTACAGCACCGTCATCGAACTGGCCGAGGCCGGTGAGTTGTCGCTGCGTATCGCCTATCACCTTTTCCCGCAGACGCCCGGCCAGGAGATCGACGACCTCGCCCGCTGGACGGAAATGGCCCGCCCCGAGGACGGGGACGCATGGCTACGGCTCAACGGCGCGGGCGAGAACCTCACCTGGGCGGCAGCGGATTTCGAGAACTTCACGCAGCCCCGTCCGGAACTCACTCCCGACTACGAGGCGGAGTTCGAGAAGGCGGTGCGCCTCCTCATGGAGAACGGCTGGGGATTCCGGCTGCACGCCACGTATGACGAGACCATTCGCCGCGATCTCACGGTCTTCGAGAAACTGGCCGCGGAAGGGCTTTTCCCGGCCGGAAACCGCTGGCTCTTCGACCATGCGGAAACCGTGTCCGCGGACAGCCTCGACCGTATCGCCGCCCTCGGCGGGGCGATGTCCGTGCAGAACCGGCTGTCCTTCCAGGGCGAGGCGTTCCTGCGCCGCTACGGACCCGGCGCCGCCGCGGACGCCCCGCCGGTCCGGGCCATGCTGGAACGCGGGCTGACCGTCGGCGGCGGCACCGACGCCACCCGGGTCTCCACCTACAACCCCTGGGTGGCCCTGCACTGGCTGGTCAGCGGCCGCACCGCCGGCGACCTGGCCCTGCGTCCGCCGGAGAATCGCGTCGACCGGCAGACCGCACTGGCGATGTTCACCCGCGCGGGCGCCGCGCTGACCGGCGAGGAGGACGTCAAGGGCGTCCTGCGCCCCGGCTGCTACGCCGACCTGGCGGTCCTGTCGGACGACTACTTCACGGTCGCGGAGCCGGACATCGCCCACATCGAGTCCCTGCTGACGGTCACCGGCGGCCGGATCGTGTACGCCGCCGCCGAGTACGAGGGCCTCGACGAGGAACTGCCTCCCGTCAGTCCCGAGTGGAGCCCCGTGGCCCACTTCGGCGGCTACCAGGCCATCCCCCGGGCGGGGATCACCGGCGCCCGTCAGGCCGAACTGCTCGGCGAGGCGATCGCCGAGTCGGAGCGGCACCGTCAGTGGCGCGCCCGGCGCGGCCTCACCCCCGAGACCGCCATCCCGCTGACGGATCCCTGCTTCGTTCTCTGACTCCTGCGAACTCCCGGCAGGGGCCGGGCGCTTGGGCCGCCCCGGCCGGGACACCACCCCAGGCTCCGTCCACCGGACGGTTCTTCAACACGGCGCGGGCGGCCGTCCGCGCCGGCACTCACACCGAAAGGCTCACTTCTCATGGTCGACATCGCCGAGGTCACCGCGGCTCCCAGCCCCGACCTGCTGACCCCCGACAACTGCGCGGTGCTGTTCGTGGACCACCAGCCGCAGATGTTCTTCGGCACCGGCAGCGGCGACCGCTCCGCGATCATCAACTCCACCGTGGGCCTGGCCAAGGCCGCCAGGACGTTCGACGTGCCGGTCGTGCTGAGCACCGTGGCCGCAGAGTCCTTCTCCGGCCCGATCATGCCCCAGCTGGCCGCGGTCTTCCCCGACCAGAAGATCATCGACCGTTCCACCATGAACGCCTGGGAGGACGTCGCCTTCGTCGAGGCCGTCAAGGCGACCGGGCGCAAGAAGCTCGTCATCGCCGGACTGTGGACCGAGGTCTGCGTCGTCCTGCCCACGCTGTCCGCGATCGCCCAGGGCTACGAGGTGTACGTGGTCACCGACGCGTCCGGCGGTGTCAGTCCGCAGGCCCACGAGCACGCCGTGCAGCGCATGGTCCAGGGCGGTGCGGTTCCGGTGACGTGGGTGCAGGTGCTGCTGGAGCTCCAGCGGGACTGGGCCCGTACGGAGACGTACGGGGCCGTCACCGACGTGGTGAAGGAGCACGGCGGGGCGTACGGCCTCGGCATCGTCTACGCCCAGGCCGTCATCGGCGCACACGCCGCCGGCTGACGCACGGCACACGACGGAACGTCAGGAACAGGCAGGAACATGATGGATGCTGGACTGCTGGTCCTCCGGCTGGTGGTGGGGCTGCTCATCGCCAGTCACGGCGTGCAGAAGGTGAGTCACCTCCTCGGAGGCAACGGACTGGCGGGCGGGACCGAGGAGTTCCGCCGCGACGGATTCCGCGGCGGCCCCCTGACCGCGATCGCCGCGGGCGGCAGTCAGATCGGGGCCGGTCTGTTCCTGACGGCCGGGCTGCTGACGCCCCTTGCGGCGATGGCCGCGATGGGCGTGATGACGGTCGCCGGCACCGTCAAGTGGCCCAAGGGGCTGTGGGTGCAGAACGACGGTTACGAGTACCCCCTGGTCCTCGTCGTCGTCTGCGCGGCGCTGGCCCTGACCGGGCCGGGCCGCTGGTCCGTGGACGACGCGCTCGGCCTGACGCCCTGGCCGGTGTGGATCGCCGTGACCGCGATCCTGGCCGGACCACTGAACGGCCTGCTCACCCGCGCGATGCTGCACCGCCCGGCCGCCGCTCCGGAAGGGAACCGGTATGCGCGCGCTGCTGACTGACGCCTTCCGCACGATCGTGCCGCGCGCAGGCGACAGGCACGGTCCGCTGCCTCCGCTGATGCTGGCCCTGACCGTGGTCACCGGCGTGGTCGACGCGGTGAGCTACCTGGCCCTCGGGCACGTCTTCGTGGCCAACATGACCGGCAATGTGGTCTTCCTGGGCTTCGCGCTGGCGGGCGCCGACGGTCTGTCCGCACCCGCCTCGGTCGTCTCGCTCGTGGCGTTCCTCCTCGGCGCGCTCGCGGGCGGACGGTTGGGCACGCGGTTCGCCGCCCACCGCGGCCACCTGCTGGGGGCGGCCACGGCCCTCCAGACGGTTCTGGTCGCCGTCACCCTGGTCGTCGCCGCGGTGACGGACGGCAGGGTCGGCACCGGCGTCCAGTACACCCTGATCGTGTTCCTGGGCCTCGCCATGGGTCTGCAGAACGCGGTCGCCCGGCGCCTGGGCGTCCCGGACCTCACCACCACCGTCCTGACACTGACCCTGACAGGGCTGGCCGCGGACTCCCACCCGGCCGGCGGCGCGGCACCCCGGCCCGGGCGCAGGGTCATGTCCGTGCTGGCGATGTTCCTCGGGGCGCTGGTCGGCGGCCTGCTCCTGGTGCACGACCACCTGGTGCTCGCGCTGGGTCTGTCGCTGCTGCTGATCGCGGTCACCTCGGTGACCGCCTACCGCCTCTCGGCCTCCGGTCCCGCCTGGACCCGGCCGCCGTCCTGAGGCGCGGGCGCCGCCGGTTGCGGGGCGCACCAGTCCGCGATGTCCCGTCCGTCACGGTCGATCCGCTCGACCGTGACGGCTTCGTCGTACCCGGCGCCGTACCCGGCCCGGCGGATCAGCGCCGGTCGGCGCGCGCGGCCCGGCCTGCCGTGTCCCGCCACTCGCTGGGAGACATGCCGTAGGCGGCGCGGAAGACCCTGCTGAAGTGGGCAGCGCTCAGGAAGCCCCAGCGGTTGGCGATCGCCGCGATGGTCCGGTGTCCCCGGGCGTGCAGCATGAGTTCACGTCGGCACTCCTCGAGTCGGCGGCGCTGGATCCACCGGCCGACCGTCGTGCCCTCGTCCTTGAACAGCTTGTGCAGGTACCGGACGGATATGTAGTGGGCGCCGGCGATCGTCTCCGGTGACAGGTCGGGGTCCGCCAGATGCAGCTCCACGTACTCCCGGATCCGCGTCATCAGCGGTGACGGGGCGTCGGGTGTGCCCGGCCCGTCCCCGCCCAGCTGCTCCACGGCGAGGGTGGCCAGGAGGTTCACGGCGTTCCGGGCGAGCAGCTCGCCGACCGGAGGGCGGGACGCGGCGGCGGTGTCGGCGAGGTCGGACAGGAACGGTGACAGCAGGGCGCCCAGGCGGGAGGTGCGGGCCACCGGCGTGCTCATGAGCCGGTGCACGTCGGACTCCTCCAGCCCGAGCGATTCACGCGACACGAGGAACACCTTGGTGCGGAACCGCTCCGGGAAGTCCAGCGTCGTCGGGTGGTGGACGTCGTAGAAGCAGATGTCCCCCGGGCCGAGGGAGACATTCACGGATTCCTGCGGGGTGGGTGTGCCGCCGCGAATGCCCACGAAGAGATACTCGCCGCCGGCCCGGGCGGTCAGCCGGAGCGGCCGCCGGGCCGGGCGGGGATCGTCGCCCGCCGGGCCGGGCGACGGGTGCGGCCGCTTCTCCCTGGGCAGGTCCGTGGCCGGCGCGTCGGTGACGACGATGTCGAGGCCCCCGGACATCCGGCACACCGTGTCCTGCCTGTCCTGCCTGTCCTGCCGCAGCGGCGTCCGCCGTGGCGCTCCCTTCTCCTCGTTCCGAGCCTCGATGGTGCTGGTATGGGACATCATCCGCCGTCGCCTCCGAGGCCAGCCGAAATCGTCTGTGCGTGAAGCGGCGACGGTGTCGCGGGCCGGGGTTGCCCCGTGCCCTGGTCAGGCCGTCATCCGCTCAGTTCGGAGCGTAGGTCGGCCGGTGTGCAAAAGAAGTGACAAGGAAGTGACACGGCCTCTTTCAGCGGACTCTTCCGGACTTGCCCCGGGTTCGGCGCGCGACCGGCGTCGTCGTACGTCTCGGTGAGTTCGGCGGCGAAGGCGCGCAGCAGGTCATGCAGGGCGTAGCGGCCGGGCGGATGCTCGGTGACGAGGTGGGCGTCGGCGAGTTCGCCGAGGACCAGCCGGGCCCGGCGGGCCGGGAGGCCGGCCAGGGTGGCGGCGGCGGCCGGGGCGATGTCGGGGCCGGGGTGCAGCGACAGCAGCCGGAACAGCCGGGCGCTCTCGGGCGGCAGAAGCCGGTAGGAGCACAGGAAGGCGGCCCTGAGGTCGGTGGCGCCGTCGACGGCGGAGAAGGCGTCGAGGCTGCCGTGGGAGGCACGGAGTTCGGCGGCGATGGCGGACAGCGGGAAGTCCGGGCGGCCGGCAGCGCGTGCGGCGACCACGGCCAGCGCCAGGGGCAGGTGGCCGCACCGGGCGACGATCTCGTCGGCCGCTTCGGGCTCGGCGGCCAGGCGGGCGGGTCCGATCCGCAGGCCCAACGTGGAGCGGGCGTCCGCCGGGGACGGCGGTTCCAGGCGCAGCGGGTGGGCGCCGGAGGCGATCAGGGCGGCGAGTGCGTTACGGCTGGTGACCACGGTCAGGCAGCCCGGCGAGGCGGGCAGCAGCGGGCGTATCTGTTCGGCATCGGCGGCGTCGTCGAGGACGATGAGGATCCGCCGATCCGCCAGCACACTGCGGTACAGGCCGCCGAGCGCGTCCACGCAGTCCTCCTCCGGGACGCGGTCCGGGGGCACGCCCAGCGCTCCGAGCATCATGCGCAGCGCCTGCGGGGGGTGCAGCGCCGGCCGGGCGGGGTCGAAGCCGCGCAGCTCGATGTGGAGTTGGCCGTCCGGGAACCGTTCGGCGACCTGGTGGGCCCAGTGCACCGCCAGCGCGGTCTTGCCGATGCCCGCCATTCCGCTGATCAGGATCGTCGCGGGTGCTCCGGCGGAGGTCGCCGCAACGTCGGTGAGGGTGGCGAGTTCGGCTCGTCGGCCGGCGAAAACGGTGAGGTCGGGCGGCAACTGGGCGGGCCGGGCGTACGGCTCGAGGGGGTCCGGCCGTACCGTGCCGGGCGCTGGGCCGGCCGTCCGCGTCAGCCGGTCGAGCGGCCGCACCTGCTGACGGAGCACCCGGGTGTGGGCCGCGCCGAGCTCGGGACCGGGAGAGACGCCGAGTTCCTGGTCCAGCCGGCGGCGGACGTCGTCGTACGCCGCCAGTGCCTCCGCCTGCAGTCCGCACGCCGCCAGCGACAGGACCAGCCTGGCGTGCAACGACTCGTTGAGCGGGTCGAGTTCGACGGCCTGGCGGAGGCTGGGCAGAACGCGCTCCGTACGGCCGCACAGCAGTGCCGCGTCGGCCGCCATCTGCGTGGTGTGCGCCAGCTCGCGCTCCACGTCGGCGAACGGCGCGTGCTCGCGCGTGGCCGCGGGCACGCCCATCGCCACCCACCCCTGCCACAGGCTCAGCGCGTCGGCGAAGTGCCGCGCCGCCACCTCGGGCCGTCCGGTGACGGCGGCCCGCTTGCCCCGCCGGGTGAGGTCGCGGAACCGCAGCAGATCGACCTCGTCGGTCTCTGCCTCCAGCACATAGCCGCCGGTGCGGCGCAGCAGGCGTCGTCCGGGCGCCCGCGGCGGCAGTCCCGGTTCGAGCAGCCGCCGCAGCGAACCGGCGTAACGGCGCACCACGTTCCGTGCGGTGGCCGGCGGCCTGCCCGCCCACAGCGCGTCGACGATCTCGCTCAACTGCACCGGGCGGCCGGCCTGCACCAGCAGCAGACCGAGCAGGGCGCGCTGTTGGGGATACCCGAGATCGAGCTCCCGCTCCCCGTGCCACACCCGTAGGGGCCCCAGCACCTCGAACCGCATCATCGTTGTGAGCTCCGTCTGGCCGCCGCGCACCATCGGGCGCCGGACCGGCCGCGCCCCCGCACAGCGTAGAAGCGCCCGCCGTCACGCGGGGCCGACATGTTCCTCCTGCTCGTGGCCCTGCTGCCCGGCCAGCCGGGCAGCGACCCGGTCGGCGCCGGGGTGTCCGAGGGCGGTGAAGAGGTCGCGGGCCTGCTGCCAGGAGGCGCGGGCTGCCGGGAGGTCGCCGGTCGCGAGATGGGTGTCGCCCAGGTGACTGAGGGTCTCGGCCTCCATGTACGGCACCCCGAGTTCCCGGTAGAGCGCGAGCGCGTTGCGGTAGCCGAGGAGGGCCTGCGG
Organism: Streptomyces flavusporus; assembly: GCF_046267975.1. NCBI lineage: Bacteria > Bacillati > Actinomycetota > Actinomycetes > Kitasatosporales > Streptomycetaceae > Streptomyces > Streptomyces flavusporus. Next base: position 2,116,778 of record NZ_CP176503.1, read on the forward strand.
GTGGCGGCCCAGGTGGTGGTAGGCGTAGGCGATGCTGTCCCAGGTGGCGGCCTGTCCGTAGCGGTCGCCCAGTTCCTGCAGGAGGGTCAGGGCCCGGAAGCAGTGGCGCAACGCCTCACGGTGCTCCCCGAGCTGGGCGTGGTACCAGCCCACGGAGTTGAGGACACCGGCCTCCGCCGCCTGGTGGCCGGCGGCCCGGAAGAGGTCCAGGGCCAGCTGGTTGTGCCGGAGGGCACCGGCGAGATCGCCCTGCTGCTCGCTCTCCCAGCCCAGGCTGCGGTGGGTGTGCGCGCGGCCGACGGCGTCGCCCAGTTCGGTGGCCATGGCCAGGGCACGGTCGAGGCGGGGGCGGCACAGGTCGTGCAGGCCCAGTCGGCCCTCGGCCCGGGCCAGTCCGCGCATGCCCCGGGCCTCCAGGGCCCGGTCGCTCAGCCGGAGGGCGGCGTCGAGCGCGATGCGCTGCGCGGCCAGCCCGTCGTGCCAGTGGCCCCGCCGGTCGAAGTACGGCTCGAGCGACCAGGCCAGCAGGCAGGCGAGCCGGTCGTGACCGGAGCCGGCGGCCGCGTCGAGGACGGCGAGCAGTACGGGGTGTTCGGCGGTGAGCCAGGCCAGGGCGTGGTGGTCGTCGGCGAGCGGCTCGGGGGGTACGTCCTGCACGTCTGCCGGGGTCGGCTGGGGCACGGGATCCCCGTTCGGCGCGAGCAGCGCACCGGCGGTGTGGGCGGTGTGCGCGTAGTGCTGGTAGAGGCGGTGCGCGGCCGTGCGGCGCTCGGCCTCCGGGTGCTCGGCGTGCACGAGTTCGGCGGCGTGGGCGCGCAGCAGGTCGTGGAAGGTGTGGCGGCCGGGGGCGTGCTCGCTGATGAGGTGGGCGCCGGAGAGCTCGGCCAGCAGCAGCCGTGCCCGCCGTACCGGAAGGCCGGCCAGGGCGGCCGCGGCCGGTGCCGTGAAGTCCGGGCCGGGGTGCAGGGCGAGGAGCCGGAAGAGCCGGGCGGCTTCCGGCGTCAGGACACGGGAGGACCAGGAGAACACCGTGCCGACGTCCGCGGAGGTGTCGGTCCTGGCGAAGGCGTCGAGGCTGCCGTGGGCCTCACGCAGTTCGGCGGCGACGGCGGACAGCGGGAAGTGCGGGTGGGCGGCGGCGCGCGCGGCGACGCAGGCCAGCGCGAGCGGCAGTCCGGCGCACAGCCGGGTGATCTCGTCCACCGCCCTGGGCTCGGCCGTGACGCGTTCGGATCCCAGCCGGCGGACGAGGAAGGCCCGTGCCTGGTCGGCGTCGAACGGACCCAGGGTCAGCCGATGGGCCGCGTGCGCGGCCACCAGGCCGGACAGTTCGTTGCGGCTGGTGACGATGGTGAGACAGCCGGGGGTGCCGGGCAGCAGTGGCCGTATCTGGTCGGTGTCGCGCGCGTTGTCCAGCAGGACGAGGACTCGGCGTCCGGCCAGCACGCTGCGGTAGAGCGCGGTCTGCGCGTCCACGTGGCGGGGAATGCGTTCGGGCGGCACGCCCAGGGCGTCCAGGAACCCGCGCACCGCCTCGCTCGGTTCCATGATCGCCCCGGAGGGGTCGAAGCCCCGCAGGTTGACGTAGAGCTGACCGTCGGGAAACTGGTCGGCGATCCGGTGCGCGAGATGCACGGCGAGCGTGGTCTTGCCGACACCCGCCATCCCGCCGATCGCACCGATCACCACCGTCCCGGCCGTCCGCGCGTCGTCGGCGAACAGCGCGAGCGCCTGGTCCAGCTCGGCCCGCCGGCCGGTGAAGACCGGCAGTTCGTGCGGCAGTTGTACGGGGACGGGATGGGCGGCCGTCCGCGCGGCGGGGGGAGGACCGGCCCCGGCGGCCGGGGCGGGTGCGCCGGCCAGGACCGCTCGGTGGGCGTCGCGCAGTTCCGGACCGGGGTCGATCCCCAGCTCGTCCGCGAGCCGTGCGCTGACGGCCTGGTAGGTGGTCAGCGCCTCCGGCCGCAGACCGGTGCCGGCCAGGGCGAGGATCAGCCTGGCCAGCAGGGGTTCGTCCAGCGGGTGGTCGGCCGCGGCGCTGCGGAGTACGGGCAGGACCGCGTCCGGCACACCGGCGTGCAGGGCGGCGTCGGCGGCCTCCCGTACGGCCGTGAGGTACTCGTGTTCCAGTGCGTCGAGTGCGAGGTGCGCACGTGCCTCCGGCGGGATCCCGGAGGCGACCTGCCCCTGCCAGAGGGCCAGTGCCTCCGTGAGGAGCTCCACGGCCCCTGGGTACGCCCCGTCCGCGGCGGCCTGCCGGGCCTCTTCGCGCAGCCTGCGGAAGTGGAGGAGGTCCAGTGAGTCGCTGTCGGTGACGAGTCGGTAGCCGCCGGCGCCCCGGTGCAGCCAGCGGCCCTCCGAGCGGGTCGGCAGCGCCGGCTCCAGCAGGCGGCGCAGCGTTCCGACATGACGGCGGACCACATTGACGGCGCTGTGCGGTGGGTTCGGACCCCACAGTGCGGTGACGATGTCGTGGACGGCGGCGGGCTGACCCGCCCGAACCAGCAGCAGGGCCAGCAGAGCCCGTTCCTGGGGGCGCCCGAGGCGCAGCTCCTGCCCCGCACGCCAGACGCGGACCGGCCCCAGGATCGCGAACCGCACCGACTCCAACGGCACGTCATCCCCCCTCCGGCCGCCCCGTCCAGGGCTCAACTGTACGTCACCCAAAGCATTACCCAGAGTTACGGATCGGACGTGGCGCTCCGCCACGAACCGGCAGAGCGACTTGCCTAAAGGTATTAGGCGGCTGCATAATCAAATCTGTCGAATGATGGGAAGGCTATGGCACGTGCAGGACTGACCCCGGAACGCCTGGCCCTGGCCGGGGCGGAACTGGCCGACGAGGTCGGCTTCGACGAGGTGACCGTCTCGGCGCTGGCCAGACGGTTCGATGTCAAGGTCGCGAGTCTGTACTCGCATCTGAAGAACTCCCAGGACCTCAGGACCAGGATCGCCCTGCTCGCCCTGGAGGAACTCGCCGACCGGGCCGCCGACGCCCTCGCCGGGCGGGCCGGCAAGGACGCCCTGATCGCCTTCGCCGACGTCTACCGCGACTACGCCCGGGAGCACCCCGGGCGCTACGCCGCGGCGCAGCTCAGGCTCGACCCCGAGACGGCCGCGGCCGGCGCCGGCGTCAGACACGCACAGATGACGCGGGCGATCCTGCGCGGCTACGACCTGACGGAGCCGGACCAGACCCATGCGGTCCGCCTGCTGGGCAGCGTCTTCCACGGCTACGTCAGCCTGGAGACGGCAGGCGGATTCAGCCACAGCGCCCCCGACGCGCAGGAGTCCTGGACACGGATCCTGGACGCCCTCGACGCCCTTCTGCGCAACTGGCCGCCCACGCCCTGACCCGGAACCTCCCGAAAACCTCGATCCGAGCGCCCCCCTCCATCAACAGGCCGAGGCCATGCACCCCCACCCCACCTGGATCACCACGCCCATCACCGCGGACCTCCTGCGCGGTGCCCTCGAACTGGAACACACCGCGCACGGTGTGCTGCCGCACCGGCTGCCCGCCCGGGCCCGCGCCCAGTGCGCCGACGGACAGCTCGCCATGGCGGAGTCCCAGCCCTCCGGCGTACGGCTGGTCCTCCGCACCGAGGCCACCGCCGTCGAACTGGACACGCTGCCCACCAAACGGGTCTACGCGGGCGCCCCGCCGCGCCCGGACGGCATCTACGACCTGCTCGTCGACGGCCGCCTGGCCGGCCAGGGCAGCGTGACCGGCGGCAACACCCTGACCATCGACATGGCCACCGGCACCGCCGAGAGCCGGCCGGGCCCGCCCGGCACCCTCCACTTCACCGGCCTGCCCGACCGGGTGAAGGACGTCGAGATCTGGCTGCCGCACAACGAGACCACCGAACTCGTCGCCCTGCGCACCGACGCACCCGTCGAGCCCGCAGCGGACCGGGGCCGCAAGGTGTGGCTGCACCACGGCAGTTCGATCAGCCACGGCTCCGACGCCGCAAGCCCCACCGCCACCTGGCCGGCCCGCGCCGCCGCACTGGCCGGCGTGGAACTGATCAACCTCGGGCTCGGCGGCAGCGCCCTGCTCGACCCGTTCACCGCGCGCGCCCTGCGGGACACCCCCGCCGACCTGATCAGCGTCAAGATCGGCATCAACCTGGTCAACACCGACCTGATGCGCCTGCGTGCCTTCACCCCGGCCGTCCACGGCTTCCTCGACACCGTCCGCGAAGGCCACCCCACCACGCCGCTGCTGGTCGTCTCGCCCATCCTGTGCCCCATCCACGAGGACACGCCCGGCCCCAGCGTCCCGGACTTCACCGCCCTCAGCGCCGGGCGACTGCGGTTCCGGGCCGCGGGCGACCCGGCGGAGCGCGCGAGCGGGAAACTCACGCTGGGCTTCATCCGGGACGAGCTGGCCCGGATCGTGGAGCAGCGATCGGCCGACGACCCGAACCTGCACCACCTCGACGGGCGCGCACTCTACGGCGAGGCCGACCACGCCGAACTCCCCCTGCCGGATGAACTCCACCCGGACGCCGCCACCCATCGCCGCATGGGCGAACGGTTCGCCGGCCTCGCCTTCACCGCCAACGGCCCGTTCGCGGACGAAAGCGCCTGAAACCTGCAGGACCTGCCCTCGGAACACCACGGACCAGGCCTCGGGCCGGTCTGCCTAAGAGATGTCCTGTAATGCGCTGACCTGCATTTCTACCTCGAGGTTGTGCAGGACTGCGACCCCGCGCACGGTGTAGTCGATGCCGTCGCCCCGTCTCCGGCATTGGCGGAGGATCTGCCAGTCCTTCAGCCTCGCGATGGTGTGCTCGGTGACGGCTCGACGCTTGGAGAAGCGCTTGTATTTGGCGTCGCGGATGATCTTCCCGTCTGGTCCTCGGTCTGGGGTGCGGATGATGTCGGAGCCCCGGTATCCGCCGTCGCCGGACAGCCGGCGGTGTTCGGGCAGCTCCTGGGACAGGGGCTCGCGGAAGACCAGCGAATCGTTTCGGTTGCCCGGCCACGCCTTGCCGACCGCGACGACGCGCCGGTCCTTGGCGCGGGCCACGATCTGCACGTTCGAGCTGCGCCGGTAGTTCTTCGACTTCGCGGTGCGGGTGTGGTCGTGCACGGCAATGAGTGTGCCGTCCACGACCCACAACTCCCGCTGGTCGGCCGACGGCTCCTCCAGCAGCCCGGCCAGCACGGGCGCGAGGTCGTGCAGTACGCGGTCCACCGCCGACTTCGAGATGCCGAACAGTGGGCCGAGCTGCCGGTCGGTCAAGTTGGTGCGGTATGCCGTGGTGATCAACAGCACTCTGTCCGCGAAGCTGAGCTTCCACGCCCTCCCCCGCTGACGGTCGGGACGCACGGCCCACATGCGATCCACCAACCCCCGGAACTGCGGTGGGCGCAGGCCGGTGAAAGCGGACAGGTCGTCGTCGGTCACGGTGGTGATCCGCAGGCGATGGTTTCGGGCAGCCGTCGTCTTTGAGGTGACGGGCCGTGCGGTGACGGCTCGGAGACGAAGACTACTCGGCACCACCCTTCGCCTTGGCGGGATGCCTGGCCCGCCAGGCGTCGAGTTGTTCGACGGGCCATAGCGGGGTGCGGCCGACGTAGACGGCGGTGGGGAAGTCGTTGTCCCCGCTGTTGAGGTTGTAGACGTGCTGGACCGTGATGTTCAGGTGCTCGGCGGTCTGCTGGGCGTTGCAGTAGCCGGGAATCGTCGCTGCCATGACCTGCACTTTATCGGAGTTGGCTTAGCTGAACCCATGTCATAATGTGCTGTAAGTCAGCTAATTCTGTGAGGGGAGGTGACGGTCATGCAGGCTGCCCAGAAGCCCAGGAAGTTCCGGGGCAAGAACAAGGCCCCGAAGTGGATCAAGCCCGACGACGGGATGGTGTCGGTGATGGTGCTGCCGCTGGCCGTCACCGACTCCGGCGACCTTGACCGGCTGGAGAAGCTGTTCGGCTCGATGTGGTCGATCAAGCGGGCCGTCCAGCGGGACGCCCGCGCCAAGGCCGATGCGTACTGGGCGGCGAAGCACGAGCGGGACCGCGATGGTGCGAAGGCCGTACGTCAGCGCCTCGGCCTGTCCCGTGAGGCCCTGGAGCGGTGCGCCTACAAGCACCTGGAAGACTCCGGGCACCTGAGACACCACGCCTCCAAGGCGTTGGCGATGCACATGGCCGATGAGGTGTGGAACGGGGTGCAGCGGCACCTGTTCGCCGACTCGACGGGCAAGCGGCACGGCCGCCCTCGTGTGGGCCGCTGGCACGACTTCACCCGGATTCCGGGCCGCGCCCGCTCGCACACCAGCGCGAACAAGTGGGAGACCTTCCGGCTCGTCGGAACCCTCCACGGGCACGCCATGGCCTACACCGACGGCGGGCAGCATGAGCTGATGCAGCCGCGCCGGATGCCGAAGCCGACCGTGCCGGACGGCAAGGTGCCCACGGGTAAGAACACGGCTTCGGGGAAGCCGGGCATGCGCAAGGCGAACTGGTGGGACCACACAGGGCCGCTGGCGATCGTCTTCGCGGGCGGTCCGGACTCCAGCCGGGGTGACCTCGTGCTGCCTGTGAGGGTGCCGCAGGGGCCGACGCAGTGGGCGCGTGTCGAGCACTTCCTTGCCGGCCCCGGACGCTGGCACAAGGTCGATCTCGTACGGCGCCGCAAGGCCAGTGCGCCGGGCGGTTGGGCCTATGAGGCGCATCTGATGGTCCTCGGCCCCGGATACGCCTCCCCAGCCGTCCAGCAGATGCGCGAGCAGGCCGCGCAGCTTGATCGTGTCGGCGGGGTGGACGGCAACGTGTCCAACCTCTCCGTTGTCTCCTTCCCCGCCGGCCTGGAGCCTGCCAAGGGCAGGGCGGAGTCCTCCGAGATCACGCTTACCGACGACGAGCGCGCCCGGCTTGAGAAGGAGGCGAGGAAGCGGCGGGGCCGGGCCCGCGCCCTCGAACGGTCGCGTCGAGCCACCAACGCCGCACAGTACGCGCTGTCGAAGAAGCAGGCCCGCAGGGCGGAGCGGCGGGCCGCGAAGGGGCTCCCGGCCAAGCAGGTCGCTGTGCCCGGTGGTGCCCGCGCCGCACGGTCAAACGGAGTACCGAAGCAGGCGTTCCGCCACGACCGGCTGTCGGCGAACCACCGGGAGATGCGCGCCCGCCAGGCCGAGCACGCCGCGTCGATGGCGGAGCACCGCAGCCACCGCGCCCGCCAGATCGCACGCGAGATCATCGCTGTCCACGGCCCGCACCTGACGGTGGAGGACTGCGACATCCGCACCTGGTACCGGCTGTGGGGCAAGCGCCTTTCCCGGACCACACCGGGCATGCTGATCTCCGCGCTCGACCGGGAATGCCGGGCGGCTGGCGGGCGGCTCGTACGGGCCTCCACCTGGTCCACCGCCCTGTCACAGCACTGCCTGTGCGGCGAGCGCGTGAACAAATCGCTCCGGGACCGGGAGCACAAGTGCATCGCGTGCGGGCTCGTCGGCAAGCGCGACCTCGTGTCCGCTGCCCTCGCCGCCTTCGTGCGGCTCGATGATCCGGACGCTCCAAAGACCGCGCACCTGGACAGCAGCATGTCCCGGCACGCGCAGATCATCTTCAAAGAAGGGCTGGAAGAAGCCCTGAGTGAGTCAACCACACCGCGCCAGAACACCTCTCGGGGTGCTGGTCGCGTGGCAGTTCCGCGCCAACGCGGGACCTCTGCTCACCGAATCGCCGTACGGCGGGACCGAGCAACCCCAGATGAGGCACCACTTGGTGACCACGCTGGAGCGCCCGGAACCCGCCCCGGCTGCATCCCGCAGCAGCTCTCGCCATGGGCTGACACCCTACGGGGTGACATACGGGACAAGTCTTAGGATCCTCCCGTGGCCACCTTCCTCCTCGAACGCACAGCGCCCCTCCCCCTGCCCGAGGCGTGGCACCGGCTCACCGACTGGCCCCGCCACGGCGAGGTGGTCCCGATGACCCGCGTCACCGTGACGACTCCCCCACCGACACACGAGGGCACGGTCCTCGTCGCCCGCTCCGGCATCGGCCCGTTCGCCTTCGCCGACCGGATGGAGGTCACTGTCTGGCAGCCGCCGACCGACGACGACACCCCCGGCCTGTGCCGTCTGGAGAAACGCGGCCGACTCGTGCGGGGCTGGGCGGAGATCGAGGTCCGTCCGGGCCCCGGCGGCCGTACGCGCGTGCTCTGGCGGGAGGAACTCCGGCTCCGCCTTCTGCCCGGCATGTTCGACCCGGCCCTGGAGCGGGCGGCACGTGCGGTGTTCGGCCGGGCGGTGAACCGGCTGCTGCGGCGGCCGTGACGGCGTCCGACGGCCGGTCAGGGCGCCGGCCGGACGGCCGCTCAGGCCACCGACTCGATCCGTCCCGCCGACGCCGACGGCATGTCGTGGTGGATCGGGGTGTGCGCGCCGGTCAGTGAAATCCCGCTGCCGCCGCGCCGGTCGGCGACGATCTCCGAGGCGATGGACAGGGCCGTCTCCTCCGGTGTACGGGCACCCAGGTCGAGGCCGATGGGTGAGCGCAGGCGCGCCAACTCCAGCTCGGTGACGCCGACTTCGCGCAGGCGTGCGGTGCGGTCCAGGTGGGTGCGGCGGGAGCCCATCGCGCCGACGTACGCGACCGGCAGGCGCAGCGCGAGCTTCAGCAGGGGTACGTCGAACTTGGCGTCGTGGGTGAGGACGCACAGGACCGTGCGGGCGTCCACGTCGGTGCGCTCCAGGTACGTGTGGGGCCACTCGACGACGATCTCGTCGGCCTCGGGGAAGCGGGTGCGGGTCGCGAAGACGGGGCGGGCGTCGCACACCGTGACGTGATGGCCGAGGAACTTGCCGATGCGGACCAGTGCCGACGCGAAGTCGATCGCCCCGAAGACGATCATCCGGGGGGCGGGGACCGACGACTCGACGAGAATCGTGAGCGGTGCTCCACAACGAGATCCCCGCTCTCCGATCTCCAGGGTGCCGGTGCGGCCGGTATCCAGGAAGGCGCCCGCCTCGGCCGCGACCGTGCGGTCCAGTTCCGGATGGGCGCCGAAGCCGCCCTCGTACGAGGCGTCGGGGCGGACCAGCAGCGCACGGCCCGTCAGCTCCGCCGGGCCGGTCACGATCCGCGCCACCGCCGCCGCATCCCCTCGCGCGGCGGCGGACAGTGCGGACGCGAACACCGGCCGGACGGGATCGTCCGCCCGTACCGGTGTGACCAGGATGTCGATGATGCCGCCGCAGGTCAGCCCGACGGCGAAGGCGTCCTCGTCGCTGTAGCCGAAGCGCTCCAGGACCGGCTCACCGTTCTGCAACGCCTGCCCGCACAGCTCGTAGACCGCGCCCTCCACACACCCGCCGGAGACCGAACCGATCGCCGTGCCGTCGGCGTCCACCGCGAGGGCGGCGCCGGGCTGACGCGGGGCGCTGCCGTCGACGGCCACCACGGTGGCCACCGCGAAGTCGCGTCCCTGCTCGACCCACCGGTGCAGCTCTTCGGCGATGTCCAGCATCTCTCGGTCTCCTTAACGGCGGTTGTGTGGAGGGCACTTGGATGAGTGGCTAGTGGACGCCCAGCCAGCTCTCGATCGGGTTGAGGGCGAAGTAGACGACGAAGATCACGGTCAGTGCCCACATGAAGGCGCCGATCTCGCGTGCCTTGCCCTGGGCGACCTTGATGGCGACGTACGAGATGACACCGGCGGCGACACCCGCGGTGATCGAGTACGTGAACGGCATGATCACGACGGTCAGGAAGACCGGGATCGCGGTGGCGCGGTCGGACCAGTCCACATGCCGGGCGTTCATCATCATCATGGCGCCGATCACCACCAGGGCGGCGGCCGCGACCTCACCCGGCACGATCGCCGTCAGCGGGGTGAAGAAAAGGCAGGCCGCGAAGAACAGTCCGGTGACGACGGACGACAGGCCCGTACGAGCGCCCTCGCCGACCCCCGTCGCCGACTCGACGAACACCGTCTGGCCCGACGCGCCCGAGACGCCGCCGATCGCGCCGCCCGCGCCGTCGATGAACAGCGCCTTCGACAGACCCGGCATCCGGCCCTGCGCGTCCGCCAGCCTGGCCTCGGTGCCGACGCCGATGATCGTCGCCATGGCGTCGAAGAAACCGGCCAGCACGAGCGTGAACACGATCATGCCGACGGTCATCGCGCCGACCTCGCCCCAGCCGCCGAACTCGACGTTGCCGAAGATCGAGAAGTCCGGCATCGAGACCGCGCTGCCGTGCAGTTCGGGGGCACCGCTCGCCCACTGCCCGGGATCGATGACGTCCAGTGTGTTGAGGAGTACGGCGAGCAGGGTGCCGCCGACGATGCCGATCAGGATCGCGCCGGGGATGCCGCGCGCCTGGAGCATGAAGATCGCGAGCAGGGTCACGGCGAAGAGCAGGACCGGCCAGCCGGCGAGTTCACCGGCGGGGCCGAGGGTGACCGGGGTCGCCTCGCCCTGGTGCACGAAGCCGGCCTTGTAGAAGCCGATCAGGGCGACGAAGAGACCGATGCCCATGGTGATCGCGTGCTTCAGCGGCAGCGGGATCGCGTTCATGATCATCTCGCGTAGGCCGGTGACGACCAGCAGCATGATGACCACGCCGTACATCACGCACATGCCCATCGCCTGCGGCCAGGTCATCTGGGGAGCGACCTGGGAGGCGAGGACTCCGGAGACGGAGAGGCCGGCGGCGAGCGCGAGGGGGACCTTGCCGAAGACGCCCATCAGCAGTGTGGTGAGGGCCGCCGCGAACGCGGTCGCGGTGATCAGGGCCTGCTGGGCGAGCGTGTCCCCGGCGGCGTCCTTGCCGGACAGGATCAGGGGGTTGAGGAGGAGGATGTACGCCATCGCCATGAAGGTGGTGACGCCGCCGCGGACTTCGCGCGCGAGCGTGGATCCTCGGTGGGATATGTGAAAGTACCGGTCCAGCCAGGACCGGCCGGCCGGGACGCGGGTGCCTTCACCCGCGTCTTCGGCTGTGGTCCTGGGCTGCACTGACTGCTGGGTCATGGTGCCGTCTCCCAAGGTTCATAGGGGGTTGGGATGTGCACGACCCGGGGGACGGCCCGAGACGGACGTGGTACTGGACTTGCAACCGGCGCCGGGGTGGGTGGCCGTGGTTGAGCTGTGGCCCGGCGTCAGGGTGCCGTTGCGCCCACCCGTGCCGCCCTGCGGCACGACTGCCCGCAACGGCGGCCGGAGTTACTCGGTTCCCGTCAGGTGTTCCGGGCGTACCGGCGTCCTGTTCAGCTCCAGGCCCGTCGCGTTGCGGATCGCCGCGAGTACGGCCGGAGTTGACGACAGGGTGGGTGCCTCGCCGATGCCGCGCAGGCCGTAGGGGGCGTGGTCGTCGGCGAGTTCGAGGACGTCGACCGGGATGGTCGGGGTGTCGAGGATGGTGGGGATCAGGTAGTCCGTGAAGGAAGGGTTCTTCACCTTCGCGGTCTTCGGGTCGACGACGATCTCCTCCATCACCGCCACGCCCAGGCCCTGGGTCGTACCGCCCTGGATCTGGCCGATGACGGACAGCGGGTTGAGTGCCTTTCCGACGTCCTGGGCGCAGGCCAGCTCGATCACCTTGACCAGGCCGAGCTCGGTGTCGACCTCGACGACGGCGCGGTGCGCGGCGAAGGAGTACTGGACGTGGCCGTTGCCCTGGCCGGTGCGCAGGTCGAAGGCCTCGGTCGGACGGTGCCGCCACTCCTCCTCGACCTCCACGGCCTCGTCCTCGAGGACGTCCACCAGGTCGGCCAGTACCTCGCCGCCGTCGGTGACGACCTTGCCACCCTCGAGCAACAGCTCCGCCGTCGCCCAGGCCGGGTGGTACGGACCGAACTTGCGGCGGCCGATGTCCAGGACCTTCTCGCGGACGAGCTCACAGGCGTTCTTCACCGCGCCACCCGTGACGTACGTCTGCCGCGAGGCCGACGTCGAACCGGCGCTGCCCACCTGCGTGTCCGCCGGGTGGATGGTCACCCGGGTGACGCCCAGCTCGGTGCGGGCGATCTGCGCGTGGACGGTGACGCCGCCCTGGCCGACCTCCGCCATGGCCGTGTGCACGGTGGCGACGGGCTCTCCACCCACCACCTCCATGCGCACCCTGGCGGTGGAGTAGTCGTCGAAGCCCTCGGAGAAGCCGACGTTCTTGATGCCGACCGCGTAGCCGACACCGCGTACAACGCCTTCGCCGTGCGTGGTGTTGGACAGACCGCCGGGCAGCTGCCGTACGTCCACGCCCTCGGAGCTCTCCCACTCGCGCTCCGGCGGCATCGGCATCGCCTTGACGCGGCGCAGGAGTTCGGCGACGGGGGCCGGGGAGTCGACCGGCTGCCCGGTCGGCATGATCGTGCCCTGCTCCATGGCGTTGAGCTGCCGGAACTCCACCGGGTCCAGGCCGAGTTGCTTGGCCGCCTTGTCCATCTGCGCCTCGTAGGCGAAGCACGCCTGGACCGCGCCGAAGCCGCGCATCGCCCCGCACGGCGGGTTGTTGGTGTAGAGAGCGAGGGCCTCGATCTCGACGTCGTCGACGACGTACGGCCCGATGCCGAGGGAGGCGGCGTTGCCGACGACCGCCGGGGAGGCGGAGGCGTACGCACCGCCGTCGAGCACGATGCGGCACTTCACATGGGTGAGCTTGCCGTCCTTCGTCGCCCCGTGCTCGTAGTGGAGCTTCGCCGGGTGGCGGTGGACGTGCCCGAAGAAGGACTCGAAGCGGTTGTAGACGATCTTGACGGGCTTGCCGGTGCGCAGGGCGAGCAGGCAGGCGTGGATCTGCATCGACAGGTCCTCGCGTCCGCCGAAAGCACCGCCGACGCCGGCCAGCGTCATACGCACCTTGTTCTCGGGCAGGCCGAGCACGGGCGCGATCTGGCGCAGGTCGGAGTGCAGCCACTGGGTGGCGATGTAGAGGTGGACGCCGCCGTCCTCGTCGGGGACCGCGAGGCCGGACTCGGGGCCGAGGAAGGCCTGGTCCTGCATGCCGAAGGTGTACTCGCCCTCGACGATGACGTCGGCGCGCTCCCGGGCCGCCCGGACGTCCCCTCGGACGATCGGCTGGCGGTGCACGATGTTCGGGTGCGGGACGTGGCCGATGTGGTGGTCGTCGCGGTTCTCGTGGACGAGGATCGCGTCCGGCGCGAGCGCGGACGCCTCGTCGGTGACGACCGGAAGGTCCTGGTACTCCACCCTGATCTTCGCGGCGGCGCGGCGGGCGGTCTCCGGGTGGTCGGCGGCGACGATCGCGACGGGCTCGCCGTGGTGGCGTACCTTGCCGTGGGCGAGCACCGGGGTGTCCTGGATCTCCAGGCCGTAGTTCTTCACCTCGGTCGGCAGGTCGTCGTACGTCATGACGGCGTAGACGCCCGGCGTCGCGAGGGCCTCGCTCGTGTCGATGGAGACGATCTCGGCGTGGGCGACGGTGGAGCGCAGGATCTGGCCCCAGAGCATGTCCTCGTGCCACATGTCGGACGAGTACGCGAACTCGCCGGTGACCTTGAGGGTGCCGTCCGGGCGGAGCGTGGACTCGCCGATGCCGCCCTTGGTCCGGGACCCCTGGGTGATCTTTGTGGGAGCGCCATTGGTGGGCATGATGCTCAGACCGCCTCTCCCTGCCGGGCGGCCGCGAGGCGGACCGCGTCCATGATCTTCTCGTAGCCGGTGCAGCGGCACAGGTTGCCCGACAGGGCCTCGCGGATGTCCGCGTCGGTCGGGTTCGGGTTGCGCTCCAGCATCTCGTCGGCGGCGACCAGCAGGCCCGGGGTGCAGAAGCCGCACTGGACGGCGCCGGCGTCGATGAAGGCCTGCTGGATGGGGGCGAGTCGGGCACCTTCGCCGGTCTGCGAGTCGGCTGCGGACGCGGCCTGCCATCCCTTGGCCTCATCCAAAGATGTGCCACATTCCGCAGAAGTGTCACATTTTTCGGAGCCACAGGTCCGCTGCCGGGCATACTCCGCCAGGCCCTCGACGGTGACGACCTCCCGGCCCTCCACCTGACCGGCGGCGACCAGACACGAACACACCGGCACGCCGTCCAGCCGGACCGTGCACGACCCGCACTCGCCCTGCTCGCAGGCGTTCTTCGAACCCGGCAGTCCGAGCCGCTCGCGCAGCACGTACAGCAGGGACTCGCCCTCCCACACGTCGTCGGCTTCCTGCGGGCGGCCGTTGACCGTGAAACTGACGCGCATCACGCGACTCCCTCCGTGCGTGCGGCGGTGCCGCGGTACGACTCCCAGGTCCAGGTGAGCGTCCGGCGGGCCATCACGCCCACCGCGTGCCGGCGGTAGCTCGCGGTGCCCCGGACGTCGTCGATCGGGTTGCAGGCGGCGGAACACAGGTCCGCGAACTGCTTGGCGACCGACGGGGTGATGATCTTTCCGTTGTTCCAGAAGCCGCCCTCTTCGAGCGCCGCGTTCAGGAACTCCTCGGCGGCCCTGGCCCGGATGGGCGTCGGGGCGGCCGAGCCGATCCCCGTACGGACGGTCCGCGTCTGCGGATGCAGCGCGAGCCCGAAGGCACACACGGCGATGACCATCGCGTTGCGCGTGCCCACCTTCGAGAACTGCTGCGGCCCGTCGGCCTTCTTGATGTGCACGGCGCGGATCAGCTCGTCGGGCGCCAGGGCGTTCCGTTTGACGCCCTGGTAGAACTCGTCGATGGGGATCAGGCGGGTGCCACGCACCGACTCGACCTCGACCTCGGCGCCGGCCGCGAGGAGGGCGGGGTGGGCGTCGCCGGCCGGGGAGGCGGTGCCGAGGTTGCCGCCGACGCCGCCGCGGTTGCGGATCTGTGGGGAGGCGACCGTGTGCGAGGCGAGGGCGAGGCCCGGCAGCTCGGCGCGCAGGCTCTCCATGATCTGGGAGTACGGGACGGAGGCACCCAGGCGCACGGAGTCCTCGCCGACCTCCCACTCGGAGAGGTCGCCGATGCGGTTGAGGTCCATGAGGTACTCGGGCCGGCGGTGGTCGAAGTTGATCTCGACCATCACATCGGTGCCGCCCGCAATCGGCACAGCGGTGGGGTGCTCGGCCTTCGCGGCGAGCGCCTCCTCCCAGCTGGCGGGGCGAAGGAAGTCCATGACCGGCTCTCTTCTTCGTCTCGTGAGTCGTACAGATTGAGCCAATCCGTGTGCGGCGGGCCCGGCTCGTTCATGTGCTCTTAACGCGGATTGACATCAGTACACAGCGCCGTACTCCGGCAGGGTCAGTCACCGAAACCATGAAGGAGTTGGCTGGCCAAGGCGGTCATCTTGTAGATTCGTATGAATGGAGGTCATCAGTAACCTCCGGGTTTTCCTGGGGAAACGTGCAGGGACACTCGAGTGACCAGGGACACAGCACGGGAGACGGCGAGCACCGCTCAACCGCCCACCGAACGGGCCTCTCACCGACGGACCCGTCAAGATCCATCGTAGTTTTCGAGACAAAGAACGGCGGCGACGAGAATGCGGCTGCGCGCACTGCTGGACACCGACGCGCTGGGCCTCAAGCTGCTCGGCGGCGAGGACGAGCTGGACCGCACCGTGCGGGGCGTGATGACCACCGACCTGCGGGACCCCAGCCGTTACCTCTCCGGTGGCGAGCTGGTGCTGACGGGCCTGGCCTGGCGCCGGGGCGCCGCCGACTCAGAGCCTTTCGTACGGATCCTGGTGCAGGCCGGCGTGGCAGCCCTCGCGGCCGGTGAGGCCGAGCTGGGCGATGTGCCCGAGGACCTCGTCCAGGCCTGCGCCCGGCACCGGCTCCCCCTCTTCGCCGTGCACGAGTCGGTGGCCTTCGCGACGATCACCGAGCACGTCGTACGGCAGGTCTCCGGCGAGCGTGCCGGGGACCTGGCGGCCGTGGTGGACCGGCACCGGCGGATGATGACCTCGGGCCCGGCGGGTGGTGGCCCGGACGTGGTCCTGGACCTGCTCGGCTCGGACCTGGATCTGCGTGCCTGGGTGCTGGCGCCGACGGGACGGCTGATCGCCGGCCCGAAGGCCGGGGGGCCCGGGCTGCCCGCGGAGGCGTGCGCGAAGCTGGCGGCCGAGCACCTGGCGGCCGCCCGCACCGGCCGCCGCGGCCCGCACCGGATGATCCTCGGCAGTACGACGTACTCCCTCTTCCCCATCCGCAGCAGCGGCCGCTCCCCGCAGGGCTCCCGGGACGTGCGCGAGACGGTGCTCTCCGACTGGCTGCTCGCCGTGGAGGCGGACGCCGGTGACTGGGCGGAGGAGCGGCTCGACCTGCTGCACGGCGTCACCCAGCTGATCGCGGTCGAACGGGACCGCCGGGACGCGGCCCGCACGGTGCGGCGACGGCTGGCCCAGGAGGTGCTGGAACTGGTCCAGACGGGCGCCGCACCCGCCGAGATCGCCGCCCGCCTGCGCGTCGCCGCCCCGGTCCTGCTGCCCGGCCTCGGCACCGCACCGCACTGGCAGGTCGTCGTCGCTCGGGTCGAGTGGGACGGTGACGGGATCGAGGGCGGGCCGGTGGCTCAGTCCCTCCTGGAGGAGATCCTGGTCGACCCGCTCGCCACCGGCCCCGAGCCGTCCGACCGCATAGCCGTGGCGCACACGGGCGACGAGGCGATCGCACTCGTCCCCCTCCCGGCGGTGTCGACGGAGCACGACGGCTCCGAGACCGGCGTCCTGGCGGACGCGCTCCTGGCCTCCGTACGTGACCCCCTGTCGGCGGGCCTCGACGACGACGGCCGGGTCACGCTCGGCGTCAGCGCGGCGGTCCACTCGGCCGAGGGCCTGCGCGGGGCGCTGGAGGAGGCCCGGCACGCCCGCCGGGTGGCGGCGGCCCGCCCCGGCCGGGTCTGCGCGGCCGGCCACCACGAGCTGGCCTCGCACGTCCTGCTGCTCCCCTTCGTCCCCGACGACGTACGCCGCGCCTTCACCGCCCGCCTCCTGGACCCGCTGCGTGACTACGACCGCCGGCACCGCGCCGAACTGATCCCGACCCTGGAGGCGTTCCTGGAGTGCGACGGCTCCTGGACGCGCTGCGCGTCCCGCCTGCACCTGCACGTCAACACACTGCGCTACCGGGTCGGACGAATCGAGCAGTTGACGAGCCGCGACCTGTCCCGCCTGGAGGACAAGCTCGATTTCTTCCTGGCGTTGCGGATGAGCTGAAACCCGAAGGGCCCGAGGAGCCCATGACTTTGTGAAATCCTTCACCCGCCCCCTTGGCCGGGCAGCTGAATTGGTGCTGGAATGCGGCCACCACTCAACAGCTCAATGGCGTGCTCGGGGAGGGCAACGTGGCGCATACCGCCATGTCTGGTACCGGAACGACCTCAGACGACGATCCCCTCCAGACCGCGGTATGGCGGTTGCGCTCGCGGGCGTGCTGGGCCGACGCGGCGGCCCTGCTGCCGCCGACCACCGCGGCCGCAGCGCTCCAGCGGGCCGCGCTGCTGGTCGAACGGTGCCTGTACACCGAGCAGGGGTGGGAGGAGGCCGAGGACGCGCTGCGGACGGCGGAGGCGCTGGCCCACACCGACGAGGAGCGGGGGGCGGCCGCTTGTGAACGCGGGCAACTTGCCTACGCGGCCACGCTGCACGGGGTGCGGGACCGGGCCGACGAGGCGCGGGCCGCGCTGGGGCGGGCGGCGGCGCTGATCCCTCCGGGGGCCGCGGGGCGGGCGCTGCTGGACTTCCGGCGCGGGCTGCTCGCCGAGAACCTGGCGCACGCGCCGCAGGCCGCGCGGGCGGCGTACCGGCGGGCACATACGGGGGCGGCGGCGCATGCCGACGCGTTGCTGCTCTCCTTCACATGGCGGCACCTTGCCGGACTCGCCCTGCGGGAGGGGGAGTTGACCGAAGCCCGGAACGGCTTCGCCGAGTCCCTGCGGATCCGGGAGGAGTTGGGCTACCTGGTCGGTACGGCGCCGGCGCTGGTGTCCCTGGCCGATGCGGAGACGGAGCCGGAGGCGTCCCGGCTGCGGGAGGAGGCCCGTCGGCTGTTCCGGCTGCTCGGGGGCGTACCGACGTGGTTGGAGCCGCAGTTGGCACCGCCGGCGGCGACGGCGTAGACGGAGGCGGGGCGCCGGACGTGGGTGGGCCGCGCGGTCCGGTGCCGCCGCGCTCTCACCGCGTACCGGCGAAGTGCACCCGCACCAGTGCCCGTACGGCGTCCAGGTCCCGTGCGATCAGGGCGTCCAGCAGGGCCGCGTGCTCGGCCGCATCGGCGACCAGGTCCGAACGGCCGAGGGAGGCCGCGGCTCCCACCAGCGGCCACTGCGTCCGGCGATGCAGGTCGTCGGCGATACGCACCAACTGCTCGTTCCCTCCGAGCGACAGCACGGCCCGGTGAAAGGCTCGGTCGGCCTCCGCGTACGTCGCCCGGCAGCCGGACGACGCCGCGCGGACCGTTGCCTCGGCCGACGGCCTGAGCTCCGCCCAGCGTTCCGCGGGAACCGTACGTGCCAGCCGCAGGATGACGGGAACCTCGATCAGCCCCCGGACCTCGGCCAGTTCGGCCAGTTCCCGGGCGTCCCGCTGGACCACCCGGAAGCCGCGGTTGGGCACGACCTCGACGGCGCCCTCCAGGGCGAGCTGCTGCATCGCCTCCCGGACGGGTGTCGCGGACACCCCGAACCGTTCGCCGAGCGCCGGTGCCGAGTACACCTCGCCGGGCCGCAGCTCCGCCGTCACCAGCGCGGTCCGCAGGGCGTCGAGGATCTGCCCGCGCACGGAGGCCCGCTGGACCACGGGCCGGGCCCGCTCGGCGAAGGGCCGTGGGACGGGCTGCTCACTATGCGTGTGTTCACCGCGCACCGCACCGGCCGAGCCGGCCCGTTCCCGGTCGACGTCCGCAGCCCCGGGCTGCGACGGCACCCGCACCGCCGGGGCCGGAAACTCCGGAACGCCCGTCTCGGCGGAGCCCTGCGTGCCCTGCTTCACGGGTCCTCCTCCGGACGTTTCGGTACCTGTTTCGGTACTTGGGTCATTACGGCGGCTTGTTACTCGTCCGTCAAGCACCTTAGGCGCAGAAGCCACCGGTTCAAACCCGGACTGGGGTTCGGTAAGGTAAGGCTTACCTTCAACCCACTGGGAATCGGTGATCCCGTATGCCTGTGCCCCGTTCGGCCGTCGCGGACGCGTACGCCCGTCTGACCGAGGTCCTCCCCGGGCTCGTCATCACGGAGCTGGACACCGGTGATCCCCTCCCGAGCGGTGACGGATGGATCACCGCCGCCTCGCTCGCAGCAGGCGGGACCGGCCTCGACACCTTCCTGGCCTGGGACGACGCACAGGTACGGAGGGACTACGGACAGCAGGCCCGCCCGGATGTGGTCGCAAGTTTCGGCCTGCACCGGTACGCCTGGCCGGCCTGCCTGCTGATCACCGTGCCATGGTTCCTGCACCGACGCGTCCCCCGCTTTCCCGTGACGCATGTCTCGCACAACCGGACCACCCCCGGCCTCTCCATGGGCCGCCTGGCGGTCCGCCCGGACGGCTTCGCCTGTCTGCCCGGCGACCCGGCCGCCGCCCTGCCCGGCGCCACCGTGGTCGCCGACGAGGAGGCGCTGCGGGCTGAGCTGCGGGCGGCGGTCGCCGAGCACTTCGAACCGGTCCTCGCCGCCTTCGGCCCGCGCATGCGGCGACGCGGACGCGCGCTGTGGGCCACGGCGACCGACGAGATCGTGGAGGGGCTCTGGTACGTCGCCGATCTCCTCGGCGAGCGGGAGCGGGCGAAGCGCGAGCTGGAGCTGCTGCTGCCGGGCGCCACGAAGCCGTACGTCGGTTCGGCGGCGTTCCGCGAGCTGACCGGGCCGAACGGCGAGTCGCTGCCCACCCGGGACCGGGCGAGCTGCTGCATGTTCTACACCCTCCGCCCCGAGGACACGTGCATCACCTGTCCGCGCACCTGCGACGCGGAACGGGTCGTCAAACTGGCGGCGACCGCGGCCGGTTGAGGCCGTGCCCACAACTCCTTAATCGAACTCAACTCCCATCCCTCAAGCGGCAGTTCGAGCTGAACGCCGCCGCAGGCATCCCCTTGCACTTCGTTGGCGGCCTCTTGCCCCGAAACCCCCTGAGGACCGGCGGGTTTGGGCCACCATGGCGGGCGTTACGCCCTATCCCAATGCAAGGGACCCCCAGATGAGATTGACCGACATATCGCTGAACTGGCTGCTTCCGGGCGCCGTACTGCTCCTGGGCATGCTGGCGGCGGTGGCGGTGCTCCGGCGCGGCAAGACGGCCGCGGGGAAGGACACGAGCGCGGACGACTCGTGGGAGCGTGCCGAAGAGCGCCGCAGGCGCAAGGAGGCCATCTACGGCACGGCCTCCTATGTGCTGCTGTTCTGCTGCGCCGCGGTCGCTGCGGCCCTGTCCTTCCACGGCCTCGTCGGCTTCGGCCAGCAGAACCTCGGCCTCTCCGGCGGCTGGGAGTATCTGGTGCCGTTCGGTCTGGACGGCGCGGCGATGTTCTGCTCCGTGCTCGCGGTGCGCGAGGCCAGCCACGGTGACGCGGCGCTCGGCTCCCGGATACTCGTATGGACGTTCGCGGGCGCCGCGGCCTGGTTCAACTGGGTGCACGCGCCCCGGGGCGCCGGCCACGCGGGTGCCCCGCACTTCTTCGCCGGCATGTCCCTGTCGGCCGCCGTGCTCTTCGACCGAGCGCTGAAGCAGACCCGCCGGGCCGCCCTGCGCGAACAGGGACTGGTCCCGCGTCCGCTGCCGCAGATCCGGGTGGTCCGCTGGCTGCGGGCGCCCCGCGAGACGTACAAGGCCTGGTCGCTGATGCTTCTGGAAGGCGTGCGCACCCTCGACGAGGCGGTCGACGAGGTGCGCGAGGACAGGCGGCAGAAGGAGGAGGCCCGGCTGCGGCGGCGCGAGCAGCAGCGGCTGGAGCGGGCCCAGCTCAAGGCGATCAGCCGGGGCCACGGCCGGGGTTTCGTCGGCCGCGGCGGTGGCCGGCAGGTGGAACTGCCCGCCGTGGAGCAGGGCGCCGAGCGGCTCTCCGCGGAGCCTGCCATATCGGCGCCGGAGCAACTGCCCGTCCGCGCACGGCCCTCGCTCCAGCCCGTGCGCAGCGGTTCTGAGACAGTCACCGTGGAC
Source organism: Streptomyces flavusporus (assembly GCF_046267975.1). Classification (NCBI taxonomy): domain Bacteria; kingdom Bacillati; phylum Actinomycetota; class Actinomycetes; order Kitasatosporales; family Streptomycetaceae; genus Streptomyces; species Streptomyces flavusporus. The sequence continues at coordinate 2,137,814 of NZ_CP176503.1, forward strand.
CTCACCGCGGAAGACGACACCATGGCCCTGCCACGCCTGGACTCCCTGGAGCGCAAGCTCAAGGACCTCGAGCAGCAGTTCGGCTAGAACGCCGCACCCAGGGGCGCAGGGACGGGGGCGCGGCGCACGCGACGTGGCCGCGCCCCCGTCCCGTTCGTCATGCGGCGTCCGCGTCGAGCTCGAACCACACCGACTTGCCCACCGCGTGCGGCCGTACGCCCCACGCGTCCGCGAGGGACTGCACCAGCACCAGGCCCCTTCCGTGCGTCCCCTCGTCGGCCTTCGGTGCGCACAGCCGGGGCCGGCGGGCCACGAAGTCCCGTACCTCCACCCGCAGTCCACCGGGTTCGACGGTGGCCGTCAGGACCGCGTCGTGGTCGGTGTGGACGATCGCGTTGGTGACGAGCTCGCTGGTGAGCAGCTCCGCCGTCTCGGACCTGCCAGGTCCTCCCCAGTGTCGTAACAGCTCACGCAGTTCCCTGCGGGCCTGTGGGACCGCCCGCAGGTCCGCCCGGCCTAGTCTGCGCCTCAGTTGGGGCGCCTGTGCCCGCTCCTTGGCGGCGCCCCCTCGTGCCTGCCTCTCCATGTCCCCCGCCCGCGTACCGATGTCGGTTCCCCTCCTGCTCGAACACGTTCACGGAGATCCATGCCCCGTCGGCAACGGGCCAGTCATGCGGAATCGTCAACGACCGGGTGTTCGGGGAGACTGGCCGATTTCGTACGCCGTGGCGCGCCGCCGGACAGACCCTGAAGCGGCCCTAAAGCGCCTCCCAGACGGCCGCCGCCGTACGGTCGTCGGCGTAGCCCTTGACTCTCACCTGGGTGTCGGCGAGGAAGGCGGCGAGGCCCGGCGGCTCCGGGTGGGACCACCGTTCGGCGAGATGGGCGGGCAGCTCCGGCTCGCCGCGCAGCGGGTCGGCGAGGCCGCCGGTGCACATCAGGAGCGTGTCGCCCGGTCGGGCGACGGAGGCGCGGAAGCGGAAGGGTTCGCGGGGTGGCTCGGGGGGCGGGTCGTACGGGGTCGGCGGTGTCGTGATGCCGAGGTCCATGGTGAGCCGGTCCCCCTCCGGCGTCTCGGACGGTAGCGATCCGAAGCCCACGACGGGCTCGCCGGTCACCTCGGTGACCTTGGGTTCTATGTCCTGCCAGGCACCGTCACGCAGCCGGAACAGTCCACCCGCGCCGACGCCGAAGAAGACGCGGGTACGGCACTCGGGGTCGGCGGGCAGGAGCAGACAGCGCAGGGTGGCGGCGTACTCGTCGGGCTTCAGGCCCTGTTCGGCGGCGCTGGCGCGGAGTCTGCCGAGGCTGCGGTCGGTCAGACGGTGCAGTCCGGACTTCAGGTCGCCGCGCCGGCCGGCCCGGATGTCCTCGGTGAGCCGCGGGTGGCTGCGGCCGACCGCCCGGCCGATCCACCGGCACAGCTCGGCGGCCGCGCGGTGTGCCCCGGCCGTGGCCCGCGCGCCGGTCGCCATCGCCACCAGCACCAGCGCCTCGTCGCCGCTGCCGAAGCGCGCGGTGAGCAGCGAGTCGCGACGCGGTTCGCCCCGGTACCGCGCGGAGTCCCCACGCACCGAGGCCGCGCGCAGGGTGCAGGCCCCGTACCGGGCGCCGTCCAGCACGGTGTCGGCCACCAGATCGCCGAGGTCGTCGGGATCGGCGGGAGGGAGGGCGGTGGGCTCGGCCTCGTAGGTGGGTGGGCCGGAGCCGACGTGATGAAGGGTCGGGGTGACGTGCCTGGCGGGGGCGGTCGGCTGCGGGGGGCCGTCCGGGGGCGTGTCGGAGGGTTCGCGGGGTGAGGGTGCGGTGGTGGTCGTGGACGGGGTGTCTGCCGAGGTACCGCTCCCCGTCGCCGAGGCGGTGGGGCCCTGGGGCGCGGACGGGACGGTGTCCGGACCCGGCGGTGCGGCGGTCGGCGGCTCCCAGGGGGCACGCCGGCGTACGCCCGAGCCGTCCCTCGGTTCCGGGACGCGGGTGTCCGGGTGGTGGGTGCGGTTGCCGTCGGCGTCGCCCACTGCTCCGGCCGCGGAGGCGAAGCGGTCGTCCAGCGAGTCCGGTGTGCGTGTGGGGCCCGTGTCCTCGGTGGAGTCGTCGTACAGCTGCCCCCACCAGTCGTCGGAGTGACCGGTGGGCCTTCCCCCCTGCTGGCTCATGCCCCCAATTGTCCACCGCACGGGCCGCATGAAAACGGGGCATCCGGAAAATGCGGCGCGACACTCCGCACCGGACCACGCGTCGGGTGAGCTGTCGAACGGACATGCGGGAGAGGCCGCCGGGCGGCTCCACCCCCCACAGGAGAGCCGCCCGGCGACGTCGGGAGACCCGGCCCCCCGTCTGCGCCGGTGGCCCCACCTTGGCAGAGTTGCGGGAGGTGCGGCGATGATGTGCCCAGGCGGTTTTGCGCCGTGGCCGGTTTCCGCCACGGACCGCACCGCGGGGTCTGGTTTCCGGGGAGGGACGACGGCTGATGCTGGCGGCGATAGGGCTGGACGAGACGCACGAGGGGGCATATCGGGCACTGGTGGCCGTGGGCGCCGCTGACGTACCCGATCTCGCCCGGCGGCTGACGCTCGGCGAGTACGACACCGAGCGGGCGCTGCGCCGGCTGGAGCGGCACGGGCTGGCGGCCCAGTCCTCCGGGCGGCCCGGACGCTGGGTGGCGGCCCCGCCGGGGGTGGCGCTCGGGGCGCTGCTCGCCCAGCAGCGGCACGAACTGGAGAAGGCGGAACTGGCCGCAGCCCTGCTCGCCGAGGAGTACCGGGCGGCGGCGGCCGAGCCGGCCGTGCACGACCTGGTCGAGGTGGTGATCGGCGCGGCGGCGGTCACCCAGCGGTTCCTGCAGTTGCAGCTGGGCGCGAGTGACGAGGTGTGCGCGCTGGTCACCGGCAACCCGGTGGCCGTGACCGGGATGGAGAACCACGCCGAGGAGCAGGCGGCCGGCCGGGGTGTGCGCTACCGGGTCGTGGTCGAGCGGTCGGTACTCGACCAGCCGCACGGACTCACCGAGTTGGGCGCGGCGCTCGGCCGGGACGAGCAGGTGCGGGTGGTGGACCAGGTGCCGACGAAGCTGGTGGTCGCCGACCGGGCGCTCGCGCTGGTGCCACTCACCTCGCCGGTCGCGGAACCGGCCGCGCTGGTGGTGCACGCCAGCGGGCTGCTGGAGCTGCTGTCCGGGCTGTTCGAGTCGGTGTGGCGGGACGCGCTGCCGCTGCGGATGGGCGAGTCCGGCGTCACCGTGCAGGACCCGGACGGTCCCGACGGCACCGATCTGGAGATCCTGTCGCTGCTGCTCGCCGGGCTGACCGACGCGAGCGTCGCGAAGCAGCTCGACCTGGGCCTGCGGACCGTGCAACGCCGGGTGAAGCGGCTGATGGAGCTGACCGGGGTGACGACCCGGCTGCAGCTGGGCTGGCATGCGTACGAGCGGGGCTGGGTGGCGCGGGACCGATAAAGGTCCTGTCCGGGGACCTGCGAGTTCGGGCGGGCTCCGGCACGCTGGGCAGATGGGAGTGTGGGAGCTCCTGCTGGCCGGAGTGGTCATGCTGCTCGGCCTGTGCGGAGTGCTGGTGCCCGGCGTGCCCGGGTCGTGGCTGGTGTGGGCCGCCGTCATGTGGTGGGCGTTGCTGGATCCGCGGCCGGCCGCCTGGTTCATGCTCGTCGGCGCCACCGTCGCGCTGCTCGTGTCGCAGGTGGTGCGCTGGGCGCTGCCGCCCCGTCAGCTGCGGACGAGCGGCGCCACACCACGGATGGCGGTGTACGCCGGAGTCGGCGCGTTCCTCGGTTTCTTCCTCGTCCCCGTGGTCGGCGCGATCCCCGGCTTCATGGCCGGCATCTACGTCTGCGAACGGCTCCGCCTGGGCCGGCACGGCGAGGCGCGCGCGGCTCTGCGCACGGCGATGCGCTCGGGCGGCTCCAGTGTGCTGGCGGAGCTGTTCACCTGCCTGCTGATCATGGGCGCGTGGCTGGGTGTGGTGATCTGGGGCTGAAAAACACTTTGACGGGCCGCCCCCGCGCCCGGTTAGGGTTACGGCGTATCAGGCGATGGCCCACGGCCACCGCCGTACCGTCGAGTGTGCGTTGAGGAGGTGTCGACCGATGGCTGTCACTGCGATGGGCGCTGCCCGCATCCAGAAGTTCATCAAGTCCACCTCCGTGGCCACCGGCTGACACCCGACACCTTTCGCGCGCCGCACATCCGCGCGCCCGCCGGGGCCACCCTTGTGAAGGGTCACCCTTGACTTCCACTTCTGCTTCCGCCGTGCTCGCTCCCTACGGCTGGGACGAGGCATGGGCGGAGATGTTCGCCCCGTACGACTCCGAAGGGCTGCTGCCCGGACGTGTGCTCCGGGTGGACCGCGGTCAGTGCGACGTGGTCACCGCCGTCGGCGTTCTGCGGGCCGACACCGCTTTCGTCACCCCGCACGACCCCCTGCGCGTCGTGTGCACCGGCGACTGGGTCGCCGTCGAACCCGCGGGCAACCCGCGCTACGTACGGACGTATCTGCCACGCCGTACCGCCTTCGTGCGCTCCACCTCCTCCAAGCGGTCCGAGGGGCAGATCCTCGCGGCCAACGTCGACCACGCGATCGTCGCCGTGTCGCTCGCCGTCGACCTCGACCTCGGCCGTATCGAACGCTTTCTTGCGCTCGCCTGGGAATCCGGGGCGCAGCCGGTCGTCGTCCTGACCAAGTCCGACCTGGTGCCGGACGCGGTGACGCTCGCGCATCTCGTCCAGGACGTGGAGACGACGGCGCCGGGCGTGCCGGTGCTCGCGGTCAGCGCGGTCGACGGGGACGGGCTCGAGGTCCTCGCGGCGGTCGTCTCCGGTGGTACGTCCGTACTGCTCGGGCAGTCCGGCGCGGGCAAGTCGACGCTCGCGAACGCGCTGCTCGGCGAGGACGTGATGGACGTGCAGGCCACGCGGGACGTGGACGGCAAGGGCCGGCACACCACCACCACACGCAACCTGCTCCTGCTGCCGACCGGCGGTGTGCTGATCGACACACCGGGGCTCAGGGGTGTGGGCCTCTGGGACGCCGAGACCGGGGTCGGGCAGGTGTTCTCCGAGATCGAGGAGCTCGCCGAACGCTGCCGCTTCCACGACTGCGCCCACGAGTCCGAGCCCGGGTGCGCGGTGCTGGGCGCCATCGACTCCGGGGAACTGCCCGTGCGACGGCTGGAGAGCTACCGCAAGCTCCTGCGGGAGAACCAGCGGATCGTGGCCAAGACCGACGCGCGGCTGCGTGCGGAGATCCGCAAGGACTGGAAGCGGAAGGGCGCGGAGGGCCGCGCGGCGATGGAGGCGAAGCGGGGGCGCTGGATGTAGACCAACGTCACGTCCGATTTCCGCCAGCAGCTCCGCTCCCCACGGCGGAGACTGGACAGCGTGATGGACGAAGACAGCAGGTACGAGGCCGTGCGCAGCAGGGACGGGCGATTCGACGGGGCGTTCTTCTTCGCCGTCGAGACGACCGGCATCTACTGCCGGCCGAGCTGTCCCGCAGTGACGCCCAAACGGCACAACGTGCGGTTCTTCGCGACGGCCGCCGCCGCGCAGGGCTCGGGGTTCCGGGCCTGCCGGCGGTGCCGGCCGGACGCGGTGCCGGGCTCGGCCGACTGGAATGCGCGGGCCGACGTCGTGGGGCGGGCCATGCGGCTGATCGGCGACGGCGTCGTCGACCGGGAAGGCGTCGCCGGCCTCGCCGCGCGGCTCGGCTACAGCGCCCGGCAGGTGCAGCGCCAGCTCACCGCCGAGCTCGGCGCCGGCCCCGTCGCGCTGGCCCGGGCCCAGCGGGCGCACACCGCGCGGGTGCTGCTCCAGACCACCGATCTGCCCGTCACCCAGATCGTGTTCGCGTCCGGGTTCGCCAGTGTGCGCCAGTTCAACGACACGATCCGCGCCGTGTACGCGTCGACACCGAGCGAACTGCGCGCCGCCGCGCCCCAGCGCCGCCCGGCCCGGCGGGCGGACACCCCGAGCGCCGGGATTCCGCTGCGGCTCGCCCACCGGGGTCCGTACCACGCCGGTGCCGTCTTCGACCTGCTGGCCCGCGAGGCGGTGCCCGGCATCGAGGAGGTGAGCGGGGTGCCCGGCGGCCGCACCTACCGCCGTACGCTCCACCTGCCCTACGGCACGGGAATCGTCGCGGTCGACGAGCGGCCGGGGAGCTCCGGGTCGGCCCGCCACCGGGGCGGCTGGCTCGACGCGCGGCTGCATCTCACCGACCTGCGCGACCTCACCACGGCCGTGCAGCGGCTGCGGCGGCTGTTCGACCTCGACGCCGATCCGTACGCCGTCGACGAGCGGCTCGGCGCCGACCCGCGGCTCGCCCCGCTGGTCGCCGCGCGGCCCGGACTGCGTTCGCCGGGCGCCGCCGACCCGGAGGAGCTGGCGATCCGCGCGCTGGTGGGACCGGCGGCGGAGCAGCTCGTACAGCGGTACGGCAAGGCCCTCGACGTCCCGTGCGGCACCCTCACCCACGTCTTCCCCGAACCGGCCGTCCTCGCGGAGGCCGAGCCCGGCGGCACCCTGGGCGCGCTCACCGCGGCCCTCGCCGACGGCGCCGTACGGCTCGACCCGGGCGCCGACCGGGACGACGCACAGGCGGCACTGCTCGCCCTGCCCGGCCTGGACGACGCCACCGTCGCCGCCATCCGCACCCGCGCCCTGGGCGACCCCGACGTGGCGCCGCCCGACACGGACGTTCCCGACAGCTGCCGCCCCTGGCGCTCATATGCCGTACAACACCTGTGCACAGCAGGGGAGTTGGAGTACCGATGACCACCCCGACCCACTGGACCACCGTCGACAGCCCGCTCGGCGAGCTGCTCCTCACCGCCGACCCGAGCGGCACACTGACGTCCCTGTCCGTGCCCGGCCAGAAGGGCGGCCGCACCGTCCGGGACGGCTGGCGGCACGACCCCGGGCTGTTTCGCGAGGCCGAGGAGCAGCTCGCCGCGTACTTCGCCGGCGAGCTCAAGGAGTTCCGGCTGCCGGCGCACACCGACGGCACCACGTTCCGGCAGCGGGTGTGGGCCGCCCTGGACTCACTGCCGTACGGCGCCACCACCACGTACGGCGAGATCGCGGCCCGGATCGGCGCCCCCAGGGCCGCCGTACGGGCCGTCGGCGGCGCGATCGGCGCCAACCCGCTGCTGGTCCTCCGCCCCTGCCACCGCGTGATCGGCGCCGACGGTGCACTGACCGGCTACGCGGGCGGTCTCGACCGAAAGGTGCAGCTGCTCACGCTGGAGGGCGTGCTCTCAACTGCCCGTCGCTAAAGAGACGGGCTTGCACAACGGGCATCACCGGGTGTGATGCTGCGTTTGCGTCCAGCCCGCCCCGCGCGTGCGCTCCGGAGGTGGGGCAGGGGCCGTTGACTGGGCCCCGCGTCGCCACAACTCCCACGCGCGAGCGCGGATGTTGCGGGAGCCTCCCCCACTCTCGGCTTCGCTCGAGCGGGAGGTGCCCCCATCGGTCTGCATGATCAACGAATCCGCAGTTCCGGCACGCGAACCAGGCCTGCGAGACCCGGTTCGCCCTGTCCACGTGCCCGCACTCGGCGCAGGTGCGCGAGGTGTACGCCGGATCGACGTACACCACCGGCACCCCCACGCGGCGGGCCTTGTACGCGATGAACGCCCCCAGCTGGGCAAACGACCAGCTGTGGAGGGTGGCCCGTTGGGGCTTTGCAAGCCGTACCCGTTCGCGGATGCGGTTGAGCTCGCGCCCGGCCAGGATCTCGCCGTCGGACGTGGTGGCGATGTTCACGATGCCCAGGTCGATGCCGAGGAAGTCCACCGGTTCGGTGTTCGGCGGTGCTTCGGGGACCTCGCAGGTGGCGTTCAGGAACCACATGCCGTCCCGGCAGACCAGGTCGGACTCGCCCTTGCGGTACAGGGCCAGGGTGGCCAGCTGCTCGGGGGCGGCGGTGAACGCCACGTCCTTCACCCGCCCCGAAACCGTCCAGATCGACACCCGGCGGTCGGGGATCTGCCAGGACAGCATCCGGTCGTCGCAGGGCTGCGCGCTCTGCGGCCGGAAGGCGACCGGCTTTCCGGCGGCCTTCCGGTACCGCTGGGAGCCGGGCTTGCCCAGGTTCCCGGCCTTCCGGTTGACCTTCAGCGTGGCGTACGCGTCGCACGTCTTCTTGATCACGTGCTGGGCGGCCTGCGCGCCCAGCCGCCACCGGGCCTTGACCTCGCCGTAGGTGTGCTCGCGCAGCGCGAAGTTCCGCTTCACATCCTTGTCGAACGCGACCTCGCTGGCCCAGGTGGCCGCCTCGTTGCAGGCGCGCAGGGTCGCCTCAAGTGCCGCCGCCTGCACGGGCGTCGGCGGGAGTCTGACCTGCACCACCAACTTCACGATCAACGACGCTGCACACCCGTGCGAAGCACCACCACGCGTTCGCAGCCGCTCACCCCATTGAGCGAATCAATCGATCACGCGTTCGCCATCCGTATCTCTCCCCCTTCCCCGGCCGCCGGGGAAGGCCATGTGACTGAGCGCCTCAGTTGGCCATTGAGTGCTTCAGTTGGCCACTTCGGCGCTCAGCGTTGACATGCTCGGCTGTTTCGTGACGACTCGTCACTACGACGAAGTGGAGGCGGCCTGGACAGTATCGACCCGGCGCAACGTCACCGAGGTTCTGGAACTACTTGGGGCCACGCGCGTACACGCGGACGCACTCCACGACGACGCAGCGCTTGCACATCACGACGACGCAGCGCTTGCACATCACGACGAACCCCCACGACCGTGGCGGCGGGCTCAGCCGATTTTGCGCCGGATCGCTGTGCCCCGGGCGGGGTTCGCCGCTGACTCCTCGGCCGACGACAACTCCCGGCGCCGGAAAGTACCCGCGGCCAGAGTCAGCGGGCCGATCAACAACACGAGCATCGCGACAGCGCCGAGCGCGACCGGCAGGCTGGTCAGCTCGGCGATGCCGCCCACCATCGGAGGGCCGAGCAAGAACCCGCTGTAGGCAATGGTTGTAGCGAACGCGACCTCGCGCTCACCACCGCCCCCATCGGCCCGTCGCCCGGCCGCGCCGCTCAACTCCATGACGACGGGGGACGCGTATGCCAGACCGACACCAGCGACAGCGAAGCCGGCGAAGGTGAGCGCCGGCGACGGCGCCATGACCGCGGTGACCAGCCCCAGCCCACCGATCGCCGCACCCCCGATGAGCATCCGTGGTGCGCCCCAATGACGCTGGATCGTCTCACCGCACAAGCGGGTGCACGCCATGGTGATCGAGAAGCACGAGTAGATCAGGGCGCCGGTGGCCTCGCTGAGACCGCGCTCCTGCACACCGAACAGCGCCGACCAGTCCGCGGTCGCTCCTTCGGCTATCGAGGCACACAGTGCCACGCCGCCGAGCAGCCACAGCGCCGGTCGCCTGAACGGTGCCCGCCCGGCGCGCCCGCTCTCTGCGGGCACCCTCAGTAGTTCCTCGACGGGAATCCAGCGGGCGATGCCGACGGTGACGCCGCCGCAGATCACCGCGACGATGACAAAATGACGGCTCGGTGCCAATCCTTGTCCGGCCGCGGCCGCAGCGCCGACCGAACCGGCCAGCGTGCCGAAACTGAAGGCAGCGTGGAACAGCGGCATGATCGCCCGGCCGGTCCGCCGGATCGCTGTCACGCCGGACACGTTCATCGCCACGTCCATCACGCCGACCATTGCGCCGAGTACGATCAGCAGCAGGCCGAGCGTCGCGGGCGACCTCGCCAGTCCCAGAGCCGGAAGCATTGCGGACCCGGCAACGCCGGACACCGTCATCACGATGCGAGCGCCGAACGCCGCGCAAAGCCGACCGGCGAGAAGCGAAGCGGCGATCATACCTACGCTGGCACCGAGCAGGGACAGCCCCAGCGCCCCCTCCTCCGCACCGATCTGCGCGGCCAGCGCCGGCACCCGAGGGGCCCACGAGCCAAGCAGCGCGCCGTTGAGTACGAACGCACCGAGTACCGCGATGATCCCCGGGTCCCGGCCGCCGGCTCGGTCCGGATGGGTACCGGTCATTGTCAGCTCCGTCCCGGCCCGGTCTTGTTCGAGCCACGATCGGCCCGGCGCCGTGGCACACCTGCGGAGATCTGCGTGGATCACGCCGATGGAACCGAGCTTAGGTGCGCCGGAACACCCGCCGGCCGCGATGGCAGGTTCGCGCCAAGAAGATGGCTGGTCGGCGACTAGGCCGAACTGGTTCGGCTCGCTGTGAGGGGACGGGGCGTCCAGGATGACGGACACCGTGCCAATCGCCTTGTCCGGCGGATTCGAGTCGCTCCAGGTCGGCGGCCGACACGAGGCGACGAGCGGCTTGCTGTGGCGGGTCAGGACGACGCGCTCCCCGCCGTAGAGGACGCGGTTGATCAGCTCCGCTAGCTCGGACCGGGCATGCGTCACTGAATCTCATGGGCCCTCTACGTATCGCAAATTCTGTACGTCCTGTACGTTTTGCTTGGGGCGCTTCCGTCGAGGTGATCACACGGCACCAGTCAGTCGGCTGTGCATGTAACCGACCGAAAGGGAGTTGCTTGAAGTGGGGGGAACCTGGTCCGTCTGAAGGAATCCAGTGGGCGGTACGCGCTGGTCTTCATCCACCCGCCGTCTGGGCGGGGTTGACGCCGCTCAGGCGTGGCCACGTCGGCTGCCGGGCCCGGGCCCGGGCCTCCATCCCGAAGGAACAGTCTTGTTCAGTGTGCTGCGGATCCGGGACTACCGGTTTCTCGCGTCCGGTCAACTGCTGTCCAGCCTTGGCGACTGGTTCCTGCTCCTCGCGGTCCCGTACTACGTCCTGGAGCTGACCGGCTCCGCCATGGCGTCGGGGTTCTCGCTGGCCGCGGGAACGGTCCCGGCGCTGGTCCTCGGCCCGCTGGCCGGGGCGCTCGTCGACCGCTGGAACCGGCTGCGCGTCATGATCGCCGCGGACCTGGTCCGGATGGTGGCGGTCTCGCTGATGCTGTGGGTGGACAGTCCGGACGAGGTGTGGCTGATCTACGTCGCGTTGGTCCTGGAGTCGTCCCTGAGCCAGCTGTTCAACCCGGCCTCCGCCGCCCTGCTCCCGCAACTGGTCGGCCGTGGGGGCGACCTCCACGCGGCGAACTCCCTGAGCGCCCTGATCGCCGGCTCCATCCGGCTCGTCGGCGGCCCGTTGGGCGGGGCCGTGTACGGCGTACTGGGTTTCACGGCAGTCGTCGCCATCGACACGATCAGCTACGCGTGTTCGGCACTGTACCTCTCGATGGTCCGCTACCGGCCGCGGACGACGGCGTGCCGAAGCACTGGGGCGGGGCGCGGGCAGGTACGCAGGCTGGTCGCCGAGATCCGCGACGGAGTCGCACAGATACGCCACAGCCCGTGGCTGGTGGCGCTGGCGGCAGCCGGTGCTCTCTTCGCGATCGCCACGTCCGCCGTGAACGTCGGCCTCATCCCGTACATGGACCGGGTCCTGCACGCCTCACCACAGATCCTCGGCCTGCTCTTCGGGGCTTTCGGTGCAGGGTTCCTGCTCGGGGTGCCGCTCAGCCGCGCACTCGCCCGGAGGTTCGCCGACCGGACAGTGCTGGTGGGCTCTCTCACAGCGCTCGCCGTGACCTTCGCGGCGACATTCAACACCCCTGTGATCGGGTGGAGCGCCGCACTGTTCCTCACAATCGGGGCGCCCATGGTCTGTTTCGCCATCACAAGCGGGACGTTCGTCGCCCGTCACACCCCTGACGCCATGCTGGGCAGGGTCAGCGCCACCAACGGATTTCTACAGGCGGCGGCCTCCTTGTCGGGCATGGTGGCCGGCTCACTGCTGAGCGAGGCGCTGGGTATCGTGACCATGATGAACCTGTGCTGCGTCACCGTCGCACTGGCCGCCGGAACGATACTGCTCATGCCGCGGCGTCAGCCCCCGATCCCCGAGGATGTGTCCCTCGGGAAAGCGGCGTGACCGACCGCGGAATCCTGGTCGAGACCGAGCAGGGCTTGTTCACCCAGCCGTGGCCGTAGCCTCCCGGCGACGTCGCGGCCAGCCCGCTTACCCTTGTCGAAAGGGCCGAACGGACATCAACTCACGTACCACCCTCTGACATCTGGTGGCTCAGCGCCGCTTCTCGCCGAGACGGTCTACCCGTCCAGCTAGCCTGCCCGCGTGCTCGTGGAGTGCGTCGTGCAGGAGGCGGGCGAGCAGGCCGGGTCCTCTGCTCGGGAAGACGGGCAGGGTGAGTTCGTAGGCGCTGAATCTGGTCCTCTTGATCTCGATGAGGCCGACGTCTGGTCGGCTCTGGAGCATGGGTGCCCATTGCCATTCGCCCTGCGTGACCTGTGCCCAGACGATCGCCGAGGCGGCCAGGTGTCGTGCCCGGTCCCATCGGATGCGGTGACGCTGGCCTGGCTCCAGTCGCCGGACGACCGCCTCGATGATCTTCTTCCAGTCGTCGGGCGGGAGGACCCAGTCCTGCAGACGGGCTCGGCGGTGCTGGTAGTTGACGAGGGAACCGTCCGCCACGAGTTCGTTGGCGAGACGGTCCAGGGTATCTGCGTACTTTCGTGCGTTGTCGTCGCTCGACTGCCATGAGCGGAGTTGAGCACTCGTGTTCGTGCCCACGGAGGCGGTGAACCCGAGGTAGAGAGTCGCTTGTCGGCGGGTGCCGCCATGTGCCATCTGCACCAGTCGGATGGCGGCGTCGCGGCGGAGAGGCCGGATGGGGGCGCCGAGTGCTCGCAGGGGTTCCATCCAGGCGTCGGGAAGTCGTTGAGGGATCGCTGCGGCGTCCAGTTTCCCTTGGTGGGTGGCGGGTTGAGGGAAGAAGGCCAGGTAGTCGGTGCTGACCGGACGGAGGCCATCGAGGCCGGGCTGGAACGTGGTGCGCAGGCCGGCCGAGCAGTGTGGTTCCAGCCGAAGGAGCTTGAGTCGTCCCGGCCACTGCCTGGTGCAGCGGGAGAGGAGGGCGCCGATGTGCTCGGCCCGGTCAGGGCCTGCGAGGACCTGCCGGGCCAGCAGCATCAGGGCAGCGCAGGCCACGGAGTCCGCGGGCGGCGTGTCGAGTGCGCGAGCGAGGTGGGTGACCTTCGTCTTTCGTGCGGCGAGACGTCGCAGCCGCTGGTCGACGTCGGTGTCGATGGCGTCCAGGTTTGCGGCCTGCGGAAAGAGTTCGGCGGTGGCGGGCCAGGTGCCGCAGATCAGCAGCATGGCTGCGCGGAGGTCGGTGAACTGCTCGGCGGCGCTCACGGCCCGGTGCGGGTCGGCCAGGGCCGTGGCGAGTTCCAGCAGCACCTGTTGCAGGTGCAGGGCGTCGGGGGAAGGGCGGATGGTGGGGCTGATGTGGCGGTCGAGTCGCTGGCCGCAAGCCGGTGGCGGCTGGTTGATGTGGTCATGGTCGTCGATGCGGCTGCGGCACTGGGCCGGGTGGAGGACCGTGGTGGGGTTGGGGATCAGCTGAGCGGGCCGCCAGCGGCCTGCGGCGGTGATGCCGGCCGAGAAGGCGGGATTGCCGCAGGCAGGGCAGCGCCAGTCGAGGTAGCGGTGGTGTCGTGGGCAGGCGAAGGCCATGGGGAGGTGCCAGATGCCCGGCCAGGAGCTGGTCATGCTGCCGTGTTCTGGGTCGCTCAGGCACTGTGGGCAGTACCGGCTGAAGCGGGTGAAAGACCAGCCTTCGGCCACCATGGTCTCGAACGTGCGCTTTCTGCCCAGGTAGTTGAGACGAAGAGGCGGGAACCCGGGAGCCTGCCGGTCCAGTGTCAGATCGTGTACTTCGGCGACGCTCAGGCGGCAGCTGCGTGCGAGGGCTTGGGCGGTTTCGGCGTCGAGCTGAACCAGGTGCCGGCTGGGGAACGTGACGCGGGAGGCTCCGAGCAGGCCGCAGTGTTCGGCCAGATCCAGCGGTTTGACGCTGAGCCGGTAGGACAGCCGCAGCAGGAAGCTGGGCAGGGCCTCGCCGGGCGTGGGGTTCAGGCTGCGGGGAAGGGGCCGGTGCCGCATGGTTCACCCACCGCTCTCGGCGGCGGGGCCGTGGTCGTCGAAGACCGTGGAGGGCCTGGGACGGCTGTTCTTCTTCGGCTGTCTTCTGCGGGCGACGGCGGTGGCGACCGGGGGGACTGCCGGGATCTCACCGGCGTCGGCGTCCCGTCCGGGAGCGTGGGACACGTTGATGTCGATGCCGTCGAGGAAGGCTTCGCTCAGGCACTCCTCTCCGGTGTCCAGGGCCTCCTGGCAGCCGTCCTCGATCAGCCGTTCCAACAGGCCGACCACGCCTTTGGTGCGGTCGAAGAGGTATTCGGGCATGTGTCCGTCGGTGAGCATGCCGGGCTTGGCCTTCAGCAGCCGGAGCTGGTCTTCGAGGCCAGCCAGGTGCTGGACCCAGGCGGCGATCTGGGGCGGGGAGTCGTAGCGGAAGCGGTCGAGTTCCACCAGGTCGAACCGGCGCTCGGTCTGTGTCGGCTCCAGACCGTGGGTCTTGGCCGTCTGGGAGGCAGGAAGACGCCACTGGCCGGTGCGCGGGTCGGGGCTTCCTTCCTGCAGGAGCCCCGAGGCGGGGATGTCGACTCCGATCAGGACGAGCGTGACGTGCATACTCATGAAGGCCCGGATGAGATCGAGGGTGTCCTGGTCGTCTGCTCGGTGCATGCGAAGCCTGGTGATGTCGTCCAGTTTACCGACCGCAGGAACTCGTGCACCGGCTCTGAACTGCGGCGATTCATAGACTACATGTTCGCGAAGACGGGGTGGGGTCGTGGCCGTAACTCGTTGCGGGGCTCGTGGGATGGCCCGTCCACCGGAACGGTGGACGGGCCATGTCCGAGGCATCCCCGAGTGGGCCCTGGTGTTACTTGCGCCAGAACAGGTGGTGCGTCACGCCGCTCGGGCTGGGCACGACCTCCAGGTGAAACCGGTCGAGCAGCTCATCGGGCGACTCCCAGAGCCGTAGCCCGGACCCGAGCTTCACCGGCGAGACCGCCACATGCATGGTGTCGACGAGGTCGGCGTCCAGGAACTCCCGGACGGTGGTAACCCCGCCGCCGAGCCGGACGTCCTTGCCCTGCGCCGCCTTCCGCGCCTGCTCGAGGACCGTGGCGGGGTCGCCGTCGACGAAGTGGAACGTGGTGTCGGAGAGCGTGAACGACGGACGCTTGTGGTGAGTCATGACGAACACCGGGGTGCGGAACGGGGGCTCGTCACCCCACCAGCCGCGCCACTCCTGGTTGTGCCAGGGCCCGCGCTGAGGGCCGAACTTGTTGCGGCCCATGATCTCGGCACCGATGTTGCGTGCGTAGTCCCGCGTGAAGTAGTCGTCGAGGCCCCGGCTCCCGCCGGGGTCGGTGCGCATGGGCCAGCTCGCCGTGGCGCCGGCCCAGGCGAACAGCCTCTCGGGATTGACATGGCCGAACGGACGCTCGAGGCTCTGGTCCTCACCGGCGCCGATGCCGTCACTCGAGACGTTGAAGTTCTGGACTCTCAGTAGCTGAGCCACGTGTTCCTCCTGTGTTGATCGATAACTGTGGTGAGACTCTCCGGGCCGGAAAAACTCATCGCTGTGTCCGTGACCGGTCAGAAACTGGCTACTTAGTGGTCGGCTCCGTAAGTCCTTCGGGGGTTGACTCCGGAGCCGGTGTTGTGTCTGGCTTCTACTCAGCTGAGCTCAGGGCCGCTGCCGGAACGGGGCGAGCGTGGCGCGCACGAGATCGGCGGCGCCCCAGTCGGGGTCGAACTGGGCGATCACGGCCAGGTGCTGGCGTAGCTGGAGAATCGGCATGCGTTCGCGCCAGTCGCGGTCGAGCCCGGTCAGCTCGGCGTACAGCTCGAAGAACACGTGCGCCTCGGGCGGCGGCGCCGTCGTCCACAGGTGGGCCAGGTCGACCTCGGCCCACGTGTACGACACGGCCGGGTCGATCAGCGCGGGCCGCCTGTCGGGGGTCGCCATGACGTTCAGCGCCCACAGGTCGCCATGCGTCAGGCACGCGGGCCTGACCGGCAGCAGCTCGGGCAGCCGGTCGCACAGCCGCTCCAGCGCCGCCCGGTCCGCGGCGTCGAGCGCCTCCTGGACGCGACGCTCGCCGAGCCAGCGCAGCAGACGGTGCTGGGCGAAGAACTCGAACCCGTCGTCATCCCAGGTGTTGACCTGGCGACGACGGCCCAGCCAGTTGTCCCGGTGCCACCCGAATCGGGGGTACCGCGTGGTGGTGTGCAGGTGGGCGAGCGCATGCGCGAGCTGCTCCCAGAAGGCCTCGGTGCCCGGCCGGGGCTGCAGCACGGACAGCACGAGCAAGTCGCGGTCCGCGAGGATGATCTCAGGCGTGGCGACGCCGCCCGCCTCGCGCAGCACGGTGAGCCCTTCGGCCTCCGCGGCGAAGGCGTCGTCCGACGGCGGCTCGCCGAACGCCTTGACGAACACCGACGTGCCGTCACCGCAGCGCGCGAGCCCGGCGGTCGCGGCGAGGCCTCCAGTGGCTGGCTCGGCCGCGACGACGTCGGTCAGGCCGGCCGCATGCAGGCGTTCGAGCAGGAAGGACATCGCGTCTGTCACGGGTGTGCTCCTCTTGTTGAGTGCCGGCGCTCTCGATGGCCGCCGCGACGGTGGCGAACTCCTCGAGTGCTGCTGTGAGGTCCTCGACGATCTCGCGGGCGATGACCTCGGGCGCGGGCAGGTTGTCGAGGTCCTCAAGGGACTCGGCGCGCAGCCACGTGATGTCGAGGTTGGCCTTATCGCGGGTGACAAGCTCGTCGTAGTCGAGATCAACGATGATGGATCCGGGCTCAGATGCCGGGGGCGGTGAGGTAGAGGCCGCAGGCGCAGTCCAGGGCTTCTTCGGGGGTGCCGGCGAAGCTGCCGGTGGGCAGGATGGTGTCTTCGTACTTGTCGGTGCTGGCGAGGTAGAGGGCGAAGCCCCAGGTGCTGGCGGAGCCGCCGTAGCGCAGACGCATGAGTTTGATGGACTCGCCGTCGGCGAGTTCGCCGTCGACGTAGGCGAACTGGCCGCGGTAGCGGACGTCCAGGCCGGCGAGCTTGGGCCAGGCGGTACGGGCTCGCGCGATCAGCTTCTGGGTGAGGGAGGTCTTGGTCGAGGCACGGTGGGCATGGGGTCATCCTGCCTGGTCGCCCGCGTCAGTGGTGCGGCAGGCTCCAGCCGGTAAGATCCACTTCTGCTGATCGGCCTGCCTGCCTTGCCCGTTGCTGCTGCCTGCCCGATATCGCTGACCGCCTCGCAGAGGCACCGGCTGAAGAAGATGGCCTACGGCCACAAGACTCCCCACCAGAGCCGGATGCGGGCGCACGTCGTGCTCCACGCGGCACGGGGCCGCTCCAACGCGCGCATCGCCCGCGAGACGGGTCTGCATGTGGACACCGTGCGGACCTGGCGGTGCCGGTTCGCCGAAGAGGGCATGTCCGGGCTGGCCGACCGCCCGCGCCCCGGTCGACCGCCCGCGTTCACCGCACTGCAGGCCGCCCAGGTCAAGGCGCTGGCCTGCCAACTGCCCGCCGAGACCGGCACCCCGCTGGCGCGCTGGTCGTACCCGGAGTTGGCCCGCGAGGCCATACAGCGGGGCATCGCCCCGGCCGTGTCGGCCTCCACCGTGCGCCGCTGGCTGGACCAGGACGCACTCAAGCCCTGGCAGTACCGCTCCTGGATCTTCATCACCGACCCCGACTTCCGCGCCAAGGCCGAGCGTGTGCTGGACCTGTACGCGCGCACCTGGCAGGGGCGGCCGCTCGACGCGGACGAGTACGTCATCAGCGCGGACGAGAAGACCTCCATCCAGGCCCGCTGTCGCTGCCACCCCACGCTCGCCCCCGGACAGGCCCGGGCGATGCGGGTCAACCACACCTACGGCCGCGGCGGCGCCCTGGCCTACCTCGCCGCCTACGACGTCCACCAAGCCCGGGTGTTCGGCCGCACCGAGCCGCGCACCGGCATCGAGCCGTTCATGAACCTGGTCGCCCAGGTCATGAGCCAGGAACCCTACGCGAGCGCCAAACGGGTGTTCTGGATCGTGGACAACGGCTCCTCCCACCGCGGGCAGAAGGCCGCCGACCGGCTGACCAGCACATTCCCGAACGCGGTCATGGTCCACACCCCAGTCCACGCTTCGTGGTTGAACCAGGTGGAGATCTACTTCTCCGTCGTCCAACGCAAGGTCGTCTCGCCCAACGACTTCACCGACCTCACCCATATCGGGGACCGGCTCCGAGCCTTCGAAGACCGCTACAACGCCACAGCACAGCCGTTCCAGTGGAAGTTCACCACCTCCGACCTGGACGATCTGCTGGCCAGGCTCGACCGGCACACCGCCGATCACCAGCAACAATCCTCGGTCACCCTCGCAGCTTGATCAACCCCCGAAGAACTTCCGGAGCAGACCACTTAGTGTCCTGATCTGTGAGGTCGGACAGGCGGGCTTCGAGGTCGGCGACGCGCCGGTCCTGGAAGCGGAGGTTGGATCGGGCGGCTTTGAGCCGCTCGTCGAGGGTGCGGTTGTCGGCGGTCAGCTGGCGGACTCTTTGCTTGAGGGTGGTGTTCTCGGTGGTGATCCGCTGGATGGCTTCCTCGGTCCACTCGGCTTGCAAGTCCCTGATCTGGCCGAGGAGTTCACCGATGCGGGTGCGCTGGGCGAGGATCTCGGCCTGGGCGGCCTTGAGCGCGTCCTCGGCGTTCAGCGCGCGCTCGCGCCAGGTTGCCTCGCGCTCGTCGTCCTGCTCGGCGAGCATCCGGGTCCGGCGGTCACCTGCCTCGGCTATCGCGGTGGCGATGGCGGCCCGGGCCTCGGGGTTGGCGTGGAGGAAGGTGCGTGAGACGTTCGCCCGCCGGGCGACAGCGGCGACGCTGACCTGGGCCTTCTCCCGTTGGAGCCGGGCGATGGACTCGCGGACTCGTAGGAGGGCCGTGTCGGTCTTGCTGCGGCGGGCGGCCAGGGCAGCGGCGGTGCGGGGTTCGGGGACGGTGTTCATGCGGCGTCCTGTTCGGGGTCGGTGTCCTCGGCTGTGCACGTATCGCTGTACTCGTCTGGCTCGTCGCCGCCCGCGTGTGCGAGGTCGGATGCGCGGAAGGCGGTGGACCACACGCGGTGGAAGTAGTCCTGGGGTTTGCGCAGGTCCAGGGCGAGGGCGTCGTCGAGGAGGCCGAGGCCGGCCAGGGCCTTCTCCAGGCCGTCGATGGCGCGGGCGGTGGGTTCGAAGTAGCGGTGGAGGTAGTCGGCGGTGGCGTCGTCGGGGGCGCCCTCGGCCAGCAGCCGCCACTGTTCGCGTTTGCGCCGCCAGTAGAGCAGGTCGGCGCCGGACAGGACGAACTTGTCGCAGTTGTGGCAGTCGAGGTTGAAGGGGCAGGCGCCGCCGTCGACGACGGGCTGGAAGGTGCAGAATCCGCCCTCGGCAGGGGTGCTGCGGCGGGACAGGTCGATCGCGAGGGTCTGGGCCTGCTCGCGGGTGAGCGGGGTCGTCGGCTCGGTGAGGAGTTCTCCGGGGTTGGCGGTGCCGGGGCCGGTGACCCAGACGTGCTGGAGGACGTCCTCCAGGTCGGACTGGGTCAGGTGGATGTAGTGCTCGGCCATCCGCTCGGAGACGTGGCCGAGGTAGCGGCGGACGTGGGTCAGGCTCGCCCCGGCCCGCAGCAGGCTGGTGGCCAGCGAGTGGCGGGCCTGGTGGGGGACCCAGCGGCCGATGTCGAGCTCGTCGATCCAGAGTTTGAAGCCCTTGTGGAACCACTTGTAGGACAGCGGCGTGTGTCCGTTGCGGTTGCGCTGGTTCGTCGGGAACAGCGCCATCTGGGCCCGTTCCCCGGCGGTGGGCGGCCGGTTGTTCCGGGTCTCGAACAAGGCGAGGGTCTTGCGTTGGCGGTCCTGCAGGAGCTGGTGGACCCGTTCAGGGATCCTCAGCGCCTGGTCGTAGTTGCCGACCTTGGTCTGGTCGTGCCAGAGCATGGGGAGTCCGCCGTAGCGGCCGAGGCAGTCCAGGCGGAGTTTGAGTACCTCGCTGCAGCGGCGGCCGGTGACGATGATGGTCTCCCAGGCGTCCCGCAGGCCGCGGTCGAAGGGGTCGTAGGTCTCCGCGAGCCTGCGCAGGTTGGTCTCGTCGGCGAGCGCGCGGGCGACGCCGTCGGCGAACGGCGGCCGAGCGCGGCTGACCATCCGCCCCGGGGCGGGCATGGCGGTGATGAAGGCCCGGTCCAGGCCGAGGCGTTCGGCCTCTCCCGATTCCAGGGCTCCGCGCAGGAGCCGCCGGGTGCGGTGGAAGACGCGCTGTCGGGTGTTGGCGGTAACGATCGACGGCTTGCCGTGGACGCCTCTGGCCGCGAGCGAGACGAGGCCGTCCCGTTCGCGTTGCCGCTGGTCGGCGACGAACTGGTGCATGTGCTCGGCCGTCAGCGCCCGTGGGTCGTGGCCGCCTGCGGGAGCGTGGAGTTCCAGGAAGGTGCTCAGCTCCAGACCGGCTCGGCGCATGTCGTCGAAGGTGCCTCCGCTGCGCGGACAGCTGGCAGAACGCCGGGCCCCCACCGGCGCCCACGGCTGTCCGGCGCGGGCGCCCTGCAGTTGGACCAGGAGCATGCCGTGCCCGGCGCCGCGCGGGTACTCGCTGGTGAGGTACTCGAAGTAGGTGTGCACCATCTCCGGGCTGACCCGCTTGATCAGCCCGCCGGTGACCGTGCCGTGCTCGACCTGCCAGGGGTGCTTGGTCTTGGCCTCGGCCCGGTTGGGGTTGCCAGGGCGGTGGCAGACGTGCAGGTGAGGGCTGCGGCACTCGTTGCAGGCCGCGTTCTCCCGCAGGTGCAGGTCGGCCAGGTGCAGTCCGCACAGCTCGCCGATCCGCAGCCCGCCGTCGGCCAGCCAGGTCACCACCATCCGGTCCCGGGCCGAGTGCACCGTCTCCAGCAGCTTCTCCCTCGCCCCGTCGGGCAGCATCTTCGGGTGCCTGCGGTACGGACCCTTCGGCGCGAGCGGGTTCGCCGGCATGGCCGACTTCACGTGTCCGAGGAACGAGCGGCGACGGTCCACCCTTGACGGCAGCCGCGTGCCGTCGAGCTTCTCACCGAGCTCGACGTTGACGCCGAGAGAGGCTTGGTGCAGGTAGAAGCCCTTCAGACAGGACGCCGCGATCGACAGCGCCGAGCGGCCGTAGGGGCGCTTGCCCACCCG
Organism: Streptomyces flavusporus; assembly: GCF_046267975.1. Lineage (NCBI taxonomy): Bacteria > Bacillati > Actinomycetota > Actinomycetes > Kitasatosporales > Streptomycetaceae > Streptomyces > Streptomyces flavusporus. The sequence goes on from NZ_CP176503.1 coordinate 2,158,933, forward strand.
CCACGGCTCACCCAGCGGCATGCGGACCTCGGCGCCGACGATACCCATGTACCGTTCCAGGTCACGCAGTTGGACCGTCGCGAAGGCCAGGCACTCGCGCTCAAGCCACCGCAGATGATCCACCAGGTAGTACGCGTAAGTCTTCTGCGTGCCCGAGCCGTCATGGACGCGCAGGAACCGGTCCGCCTCGGCGTGAAGCGTGCCCTCCGGCCAGACGATCGTCCACGACCTCCGTCCGCCCTTCCGCTCGATCCGCTGGACCCGCAAGTCCCCGACCACAAGCTGCCGTACCACTCGTCCTCCGTACCGACTCCAGAACATGACGAACGTCCTGAACCCGGTCGGTAAACAAGCCCATGACGTCCACGCCACAGACTCGAACGGACATCACGAACAGCACAAACCACAGTCGGTAAAGACCTTCACGATCCAGGTGGCGAGCAGGTGCTCCATTTCCTGGACCGTCCAGACCGCATCCCCCTCCGGGTCGACGCCCCGGTCCGCGACATCCACCCCCCGGTAGCCGAGCAGCAGCTCCAGCAGCAGCGACTGGATCCCGGCGAAGGCGCGCTCGCAGGCCGCCTTGTCACTCGGCCGCATCATTCGGGCCGGCAGCAGATCGATCCCTAACCTGCGGGCGACGCGCACCAGGTGATGGTTCTTGTAGACGCTCCCGTGATCACTGGTGACGGTCTCCGGCGCGAAGAACGGCCGCCCGGCCACCGGATGACCAGCAAACTCGGCCACCAAGGCAGCCGGGACACCCGGATAGGGCCACTCCATCTCCGGACCCCAGCCCGGCCGCATGGGCAACGGCAGCAGCACGTCCCGCAACAGCATGGCCACCTCCACCGACGAGTCCGACACGGGAGTCAGCCGGAAGGCGACCAGGGAATGCGTATGGGCGTCCAAGGCGAGCGTCAGATCAACCGAGATCGGAGCGGAGAACACGTCGTCGAGTACCTTCACCGGCAGCGGAGTGGTGTCCAGCACCACGACCTGCCCGGGACGAGTGATCGTCACCCTCGCCTTGCCGGTCTCCAGCGCCGCCGAGCGGACATACCGCTGCCGGGCTCCCTGCGGCCCGAACCACTCCTTCCAGACCCCGGCCAGCGTGCTGTAGTGCGGAACCGTCACCGCGGGCCCGAACTTCTCCCTCACGTACTGGTGGATCATCCGCTCCTTGGTCTTCATGCTGAGCCGTCATACTCAGGTCGAGGCTCCCCCGACAGCGGCCAAAACGGGCTCCCGCTGCGAAACCCGGTCTCCACCTCCAGCAGGTGGGCTAACCGGATCTCGGCCCGCTCCAGATCGTGACCATCAAGTTCCTCACGCCGGGGACGCTGCCGGGCCATGTCCATCACCCCCTCCCGCAGGAATAGATCCACGAGGCGTCTCCCAGCGGTGCAGCGAGATCCACCGCCAGCCTGCGATGCCAGAGCAGATACACCACGTGCACCCGGGCGACCGGCGGGACCGTGGTGGCCTCGACGAGTTCACCCAGGCGCCGGGGACGCTCAGCGACAAGATCCCGCAACCGGTCGCCCAGCCCCAGCGGGTCCGTCAACGGCCGCCGCCGGGCGGACAGCGTCTCCAGCCCCGTCATCACCTCACGGCGCCAGCCGGTCACCACCGAATACCGCCAGCCCGCAGCCTCCGCAGCCTGCCGGGCGGCGGCGAACCGGAGCACGTCCCGCTCCTTGACCAGATGGGCGGGGCGGACGTCCAGCAGCCAGCCACCCCCGCCACTGATCAGCAGGAAGTCCGGAGTGTGCTCCCCCTTGCCGTCCTTCGAGGAAAACCGCAGACGAAACGGCTGCGACAACACCTCGTCCGCAGCCACCGCAAAGTCGACGGCCAACAACAGCCGACGCTCAGCCAAGCTCTCGAAGCCATGCATCCGGCCCGTGGCCTGCATGTACTTCAGCCCAGGACGGTGACGCTGATCAGCCCGCCACGCGAATCGGCGTACCGGCACCGTGATGCTGGTCGGAACGGCAGCCAGCTCGCGTACCGCACAGACGACATCGGCATCCGACGATTTCCACACCGCACTCCACCGCCGAGACCAGCCCTCGCCGACCTCCAGCCGCCCAGCAACCTGCTCATCCAGCACGTACGGCGCAATCAGCTCATCCAGCCCGCACGTATGCGACCACACTGGCCCGCAGGGCCCCGATGAAACCTCCACGAGTCCAGCACAGCCGCTCAACCCGGCATCGCGGTCGACTTCGCCGAAACCGACATCAGCTACCTGAATCGATCGCTATCCTCCGGCCAACTGTGACGCTCAGACTGGCCAACTGAAGCACTCAGTCACAAGGCCACCACCCGGCCGCTCCGCGCCGCAGCCACGAGGATGCGATTCCTTAAGAATTGAGGCGGTCCGGGAGGACCGGGTATGGCTGATGCGATTCTGCTGTTGATGGCTCGGGAGGATTGGCCGCCCAGTCCTCCGGGACGCTCCGACTGCTGATTGAGAGCTGCGGCCATCGCCGGTTAAGGAACTGTCGGCGGAGTGTTCCTCGGGCCTGAAGAGGCTGGTCACGAGGAATGGAGCACATGGTTGAGCGCGCGTCAGGCACGCATATGGGTCGGCATCGATGCCAGCAAGGGCCACCACTGGGCGGTCGCCGTCGACACCAAAGGCCAGAGGGTGTTCTCCCGCAAGGTCGTCAACGACGAGACCGAGATCCTTCGGCTCATCTCGGAGGCGTGGGATACGAAAAGACCGCGACCATCTACCTGGCCGGGCTCCGCATCGCGGGCATCTTCCTGTGGTCTGCGCGGTGATTCCACACCCGCCGAGCAGGTCCTTCCGGCGAGTGCCACGTCCGGGGGACGCGACAGCAGGACGAGTGCGAGAGCACGGTCAGCGGACTATGTCGAAGACCTGCTTTTGCAGACCGTTGGCGTAGACCTCGTGCTCGACGAGCTTCAGCTTCTGGGCGTCCTTGTCCGCAGCGCTGAAGAACCGCTTGCCCGCACCGAGCAGCAGCGGGAAGACCAACAGGTGGTAGCGGTCGATCAGGCCGGCGTCCGAAAGGGCCTGGTTCAGGGAAGCGCTGCCGTGGAGGATGATCGGGCCACCCTCGGTCTCCTTCAGCGAAGCAACCTCGTCGAGCGAGCGCAGGATCGTCGTCTCGCCCCAGTCCGACACCAGGTCGTCCTCGGTGAGGGTGGTGGAGACAACGTACTTCGGCATCACCTTGTAGTCAGCGAAATCCGCCATGTCGGGCCAGACCGGGCTGAATGCCTCGTAGCTGGTCCGGCCCATCAGCATCGCGGTGGCTTCCTTCTGCTCCCTGCCCTTGATGTCGAACGCCTCGGGCAGGAACTCAACGTCCTTGAAGGTCCACCCGGCGTTCCGGTAGCCAGGCTCGCCGCCTGGGGCCTCAACGACGCCGTCGAGCGAGATGAAAGCGGTGCTGATCAGGGTACGCATTGAAGGGTTCCTCGGTGTCTCGTGTCTGGCTGGCAGCAGATTCGGTCGGTGCACACTTCGGCCGCACGCGCGGCTGCGGCGCGCCAACCGTGATCTATGACTGTGGATCATGGAGAAACTCATCGGCCGTCGCCAGTCCTTTGCGGAGACCTTGGCCATCCGGATCACCTCGGGGGGACGCACACGTTGATGACGTCAGGCTCAGTAATCCAGACGAAACGGCCTAGGCCTGGCCTAGGACGCTGGACCCGGTCGAGAGGCCGGATCAGGCCCTCGTGCAGTCCTGTCCGTTCAACGTGAACCCGTACGCCGGTGAGTTCTTGCCGCGCCAGGACGACAGGAAGCCGAAGGAGATGCTGCCGTCGGCGGGGACGGACCTGTTGTAGTCGGCGGCGTCGACGACGACGCGCGCGCCGTTCTGGGTGAAGCTCGCGTCCCACATCTGGCCGATCCGCTGGCCGTCCCGGAAGGACCAGGCGACCCGCCAGTCGTCGAGGGCGTGCTCGGTGGTGACGGTGACGGTGGCCTGGAAGCCGTCGGGCCACTGGCCGACGAGGTCGTACCGGACATGGCAGGCGGCCGGTTCGTCATCGGCCGGGCCGGTGTCCGCCGGAGTGGTGGAGGTGGAGGTGCCCTGAGGTTCCGGGTCGGGGTCCTCGTGCCGTGTCGGCGGGTCGGACCCCTTGCGGTCCGACGGCTCGGGCGATGCGGACGCCGGGTCGGAGGGGCGGGGGTCGGCGGACGGTATGGAGGGGCGCGGGTCGGCGACGGGCTGGCGGTCGGCGCCGTCGCCGGATGCCGCGGCATTGTCGCCGGTGCCGCCGCGGGGCATCAGGGTGACGGCGAGGGCGAGCAGGGAGACGAGGGCGGCGGCGACGAGGAGTCCGTTGCGCAGGACGCGTGCCTTGTCGGCACCGGCCCGCGCCGCCTCGTCGTCCGGGTCGCCCGCGTCGGGGCGGCCGGCGCCGAGGCGGACCTCGGCGGCCCGGCGGCGGCGTTCCAGGTAGGCGAGGCCGCCCCAGCCGATGACTCCGCCGGCCAGGGCGCCGGGCAGTGCGCCGCCGTGCAGCCGCAGGCAGGACGCGGCCTCCGCGCACTGCACACAGCGGGCGAGGTGCCGGGAGAGGTCGTCGGGGGTGTCGGCGATCGGCGAGCGGGTGATCGCGTCGAGCAGCCGGGCGTAGCTGCGGCACTGCGGGCTCAGCGGCGTGTCGAGGTGGTTGCTCAGGCAGCGGTCCCGGAACAGGCCGCGGACCTCGGTGAGTTCCTCGGCGACGCCGGACGGGTCGAGGCCGAGCCGGCGGGCCACCACCGGCAGCGGCAGCGCCTCCACCTCGGCCAGCCACAGCAGTTCCGCGTCGGGTCCCTGCATGTCGCGCAGGGCACGCAGGGCGAGCGGGCGGTGCAGCGGCGGTCCGGTGTAGCGGGCGGCCTGCTCGGAGTTGAGCCACAGGCGCAGTTCGGGGTCGAGGCGGTGGCCCTCGCCCTGGCTCTCCCAGTCGGCCGCCGTGGTGCGGACGGCGGTCAGCAGCAGGGCGATCCGCGGCAGTCGGGGGGCCCGCCGACCACCGTTCCGGTGCGTTCCGGAGTCGGCGGAGCGGGCCTCGCGTATACCGTGTGCGAACGCCTCCCGGGCGAGCTGTGTCGCCGCCGCGGAGCCGGACGTGCACAGGTCGGCGTACGAGAGCACCGTGTCCCAGCACTCGGAGAACAGCGCGGCCTCGGCGGCGTCCTGGGGGGTCGGCAGGTCGGGCATGAGTCTCCTGCATCCACATGCGAGGTCAACTCACCATGTTGGCAAGGGAGTTGGGGGGAACCTCGGGGCGGGTCAAGAGCTTTTCACGGTTCCGACACAACTGACAAGCCGCGTATTCAAATCCGCCCTGTGTTCCCCCGCCCACGCAACGGTGCTCTGTGACTCATACGGACAGGAACCCGGAACGTATCGATCCGGGTCACAGGATCACACCTCTGCCGGCTCCTGCGCGGGCAGACTGTCCATGAAGGAGCTCACCGAGAAGACCGCACGGCCGGGTCCGGGCGGGCCGTAGCCGGGGGGCGAGGAGAGACCGAAGTCGTCCATGGTGGCGCGGTAGGCCTCAAGCAGCCGGATGTGGTACTCCAGCGGCGCACCCTGCGGGTTGGCCTTGCCGAGCGGGGTCGTGGGCTCGGGGCACCAGGTGGTGAACCGGGGCGTGATGCCGTGCGACATGAAGAAGCGCAGGCCCTCGGTGGTCGACTCGATCGCCTCGTCGACCGTCGTGAAGCCGAAGGGCTCCGCCATCTCCACGCCCGCGACGAAGTTGGGGATGACGTTGCGCGCGCCGAAGATCTCCGCGGAGTCCAGGATGCGCTTGTGCCACTCGTCGCGGCCGACGTAGCGCTCCTTGCCCGGGCAGTACAGCTCGAACAGACGCCGGTCCCACACCTCGAAGTTGGGGTGGTAGATCTGTACGCCGTAGTCCTTGAAGCGCTGTACGTCGTCCTTCGGCAGCGCCTGGGCCACGACCTTGCCGATCCACCGCCCCGGGAAGCGTTCCTCGATGGCCTTGGCGTAGTGGCCGTAGAAGTCGGCCTCGTCCCGTCCGGCGACCGTCTTGGTGATCGCGCCGCCGGTGAGCGTGTAGGCGGTGGACGCCTTCGCGGTGTCGTACCGGTCGATGATCTCGAGGGCCTCGAGGACCTCCTCGACGTCCTTCACGCCCGTGTACGGCCGTCCGGCGGCCTTGTGCTGGCGCCAGTTGTGGTTGATGTCGCAGTACTGGCACTCCTCCTTGGCGCCGAAGTACTGGCAGACCCGGAAGACGGTGAGGTAGATCAGGTAGCCCCACTGGATGGTCGGGGCGACCTCCATGACGGACTTTCCGTTGGAGAGTGTGTGCCGGTAGTACTCGGGCATCGGCGGCACACCGACGTCGGCGATGCGCTTGCCGTCGAGGTAGAGCCCGAGCAGGCCCTCGTCGTCGGCGGCGACGCGGTACGGCGAGGACGGGTTCACGCGCACGGACACGACGGTCCGCCGCAGGTCGTACGGGCCGCCGGTGAGAATGATCTCCTCCGGCGGGCGGCGCAGCGCGGCCTCACCCAGCTCGGGCAGGGTGCCGTGGTCGAAGGAGAAGATGAAGTACGACTTCGGCTTCACCTCCCCGCCCTCGTTGTCGCTGAGGGCGGACGGATCGAAGGCCACACCTCCGCGGAGCAGGTCCTCTTTGAAGACGGCTTCCCGCGGTACGTGCGGGAAGCGCTCCATCAGATCCTCGACGAGCGCGGTGCGGCTGCCCATCCCGTGTCTCCTCCCTGCGGTGATTCCTGGTGCGGCGTTCGACTCCTCACGGTATGCCCCCTGCCCAGGGATGCGTGCAGGCGGGTCCGGTGACGAGCCGCCCCGTGGCTCCGCCGGTGGGCTCAGTCCTCCTCGCCCGCGTAGTACCAGAACTCCACCTCGGCCAGATTGCACCGCCCGTTGTGCCCGTCGTACAGACGCAGGAGCGGATACGAGGCGGTCGCGCCCAGCGTGGCCTCGTACCACGTGCCCTCGCTCGTCGCGCCGATCGTGTGCAGGTCGGTCCAGGTCGTGCCGCCGTCCGCGGAGCCGCGCAGCACCGTCCCCGTCGCCCGGGTCGCGTACCCGGCGCGGGGCAGGATGCGCACCTTGTCGACGACCAGCGGTCCGGCGCCGCCCGCGTCGATGTCGATCCAGCTCTCCGCGGCGAGCGTGTCGGTGTACGTCGTCGGGTCGCCGTCGAAGGCCTTCCAGCCGTTGGAGGCAGTGGTCCCGCGGCCCGGCCACTCGATGGTGGAGGCGGCGACCATCGGGGCGGTGACCGGCGTCCGGCGGAGCCGGGTCTCCCGGGAGACGAGGAGCTCGTACGCCGCGTAGACCGCGTCGATGCCGGCGTCCTCGTCCGTGCCGGTGTCCCCCTCGATGCGGTCGAGCTCGGCCGTGAAGGCGGCGTAGCTCTTCTTCGTCCACTCCGCGGGGTCCGTCCTGCGGGCCCTGGCGAGCACGTCGGCCAGCGTCTCGGCGACCGCGACGACCGGAGCCGAGGTGCGGGTGCCGCCGTCGACCAGGGCCGCCGAAACCCGGTAGTACCGCTCGCCGTGCCGCAGCCCCGTGTCCTCGTACGCGAAGGAACGCGTGTCCGACTCCACGGTCTCCCACGTCTCACCGTCCGCCGACCGCGCGACCGTGAACGTCAGCGCGTCCTCGGGCTTGTTCCAGCGGACGGTGACCGTGTCGGCGTCCCGTTCGACGGATACCAGCACCGCGTTCTCCTTGCGCCGGTCCACGGCCACCTTGGCGAACATGGCGTCGCCGGTGGCCGCGAGGCCCGCGTGGACCGCGTAGGGGAAGGGGGTGAAGAGGCTTGCGACCGTCACCCAGGTGTCGCCGTCGGCCGAGACCTGGCCGTGGACGTGGTGCGTGCTGACGTCGCGCACCAGCCGGAGGTAGGGGGTGGCCGCCAGGGTCCGGCCGTCGAGCCTCCTGGTAATCGGTGACCGCACGTCGTCCTGCCAGTCGTGGCGGCTGTCGCGGGTGCGGTTGTGGAAGACGAGGGTGCCGTCGGCGTCGGCGCCGAAGTACATGTGCCGGGTGTTCGCCGCGAGCCGGTCGCGCAGCATCAGGCCCCTGAGCGGCCCGCGTGCGCCGGTCACGCGTGCGGTGAGCGTGAAGCTGCCGGGCACCGGGCGGCTGACGTAGTGCAACTGGTCGTCGATGTCCCGCGAGAGCGCCTGGTAGTCGTCGCCCTCGCCGAGCCCGTCTCCGTGTGCGCCGAGCACCCGGATCGTCGAGCCGCGGACGGCCGCGCTGCCCGGGCGGGCCTTGAACAGGGCGTCGTCGCGCCAGCCGGAGTTCCTCAGGCCGGAGGAGGCCGAGGGCTCCGCTTCCGTGCGGATGGTGTGCGAGGTCCAGCCGTTTCCTTGGGGGTTGACGGCCGTGACCGTGTAGAAATACGTCCTTCCGCTGCGCGCCGACTCGTCGACGAAGTGCCGGCCCGCCACCCGGGCGGCGATCAGCTCGTACGGCCCCTGGCGCCGGGTCGCCCGCCGCACCTCGTAGTGCGTGGCGCCCGCCGCGGTCTGCCAGGTGACCGTGACCGAGCCGTCGCCGGGCAGGGTGTGGACGAAGTCGACGTGTGCGGGTGGGAGTTCGGCGATCGCCGGTGAGGCGAGCTTCAGGACCAGGGCCGTCTTCGGGGGCACGCTCACCCTGCCGTCCCGCACCGGCAGCTCCTTGCCGCTCACCAGGTCGAGGACGGCCGGTCCGGCCGACTCCACCTCCACCTCGTACGTCCGCTCGTTGCCGTACGCCGCCCGCGTGGTGTTGAAGACGAAGAGGTACCGGCCGTAGCGGGCGGTCAGCAGGTCCGGGTAGCCGGAGTACGCGTGGTCGGCCTCGAAGTTCTCGCGGTGGACCGTGCCGACGCCCGGCTGGTAGGTGATCGGCGCGATCTCGCCGGCGAGGGCCTGGGGTGCGGAGCCGTCGCGGGTCTGCTGGTCCTCCATGAAGTCGACGTCGACGTTGTCCATGCGGGCCCAGTAGTCCTCGTACTGGAAGCGCCCGTTGGTCTGGAGTTGCACGATGTGGTCGCGGTCGGCGTGCCGGACGTGCAGGCGGCCGTTGCGGGCGAAGCCGCGCTGGCGCTCGTTGAGGTGGCCCCACAGATGCAGGTCGCCGTCGCGCAGGGAGACGAACATGCAGTCGAGGTCGACCCAGGCGAAACGCTCGTAGTCGCTCTCGCGGACGCCCAGCGCCGAGAGTTCCGCGGGCGTGTAGTAGGCGAAGTCGGTGTGCGGGTGGACGATTCCCGTGGGCTCGTGTGCCTTCAAGTACACCCAGGTCTCGGCGAGTTCGAGGTCGTACTTGTACTTTCCCTTCACGGAGGAGAAGTTGCTGAAGTACTGGTGGTCGGCGAGCTGCTGCTGGGCGAGGCCGACGGCCTCGCGGGCGTGTGCGCGCGTGGTCTTCCACTTGTCCCCGGCGTACCGGTCGGGGTGTTCGGCGATGTGCCGGGCGAGGGAGACGTAGTGGAGGATCTTGCCCTCGGAGATGCGCAGAACGTAGCCGGGGAATCCGGGGTAGTTGGTGTTGCGCTCGTCGATCACCATCTCCATGCGCATGAACCGCTTGAGATTGTCGTCGAGGTCGGTCATACGGGCATGGGAGCGGGCGTGCAGGTTGCGCAGTGCCGTCTGCAGGATGCGGTCGTTGAGTTCCTCGTCGCCCTGGTGGCCCCAGGTGCGGTGGAACCATTCGGGCAGGTAGTTGGTGGCCTCGCCGTAGTTGGCGACGTAGCCGTTCTCGCGGGTGTGCCCGGCCTCGGTCATGGTCGTGTAGTGCTTGCCGAGCGGCAGGCGGCGTACGACGTTGTCGTCCTTGTCCAGCTTGGACTTGGCCAGGCCCTTGATGACGTACTTGACGTAGTCGTCCGTCCAGCGGGCCTGCCGGTCGTGGTAGAAGAGCGAATGGAACAGGTCCAGTTCCTGCCCCTCGGGGCCGACCAGGACCTCCTCGCCGAGGAACGGCTCCCAGCCCAGGGCCTCCCCCGCGATGCGGTGGCTGCGCGCCTTGCCCTCGTAGAAGCGCGACCCGATCACCCGCAGGCCCTCGTGGGCCTCCCAGGCGCCCTCGTAGGTGTACAGAACCTGGTTGTAGATGTACGACAGGCGGGAGCGGGCGTAGTCGAAGTTGGCCTTGAGGACGCGCTCCCAGGCGCCGCGCCGGGTCAGCGGGCCGCCGTCCCAGTCGACGTCCTTGAGTGACGTCTCGCCCTCTTCCGTGCCGGTGGTGAACGGCTCGTCGAGGAACGCCTCGAAGGCCTCACGGCCGTAGACATCGTTGTCGGCGATGACGTTCTCGACCAGGTACAGCGCCTGGCCGAGGGCGCCGTAGTAGCCGCCCCAGTCGCCCTGGTGGCCGCCCCAGGCCAGCAGTTCGGTGTTGCCGTAGTAGTCCTTGGTGTGGTTGTCGACACACTTGAAGACGCGCAGCAGCGCGGCCTTCTTCTCCTCGGGAGTCTTCGCCGGGCACCAGGAGGCGCGGGCCACGGCGCCGGCGTAGAAGAACAGCTCCTCCACGTACCGGACGATGGACATGTTGCCGGAGGGCGAGGCGTCGACCTTCGCGGACAGGGAGTTGAACAGTTTCACCTGGTCGGCCACATACCCGTCGACGAGGGCCTGCTTGGCCGTGTCGTCGAGGTCGGCGACGGTGTCCGTGGGCGGGGTGAAGTCGGCCTGGGGGTCGCCGGTGAGGTCGAGGTACGCACCCGTGTGTGTGTACGCCCGGTAGTAGCCGCGGGAGTCCGCGGTGACGTTTCTGCTGAAGGAGGTGTCGTACGTCCGCAGCGTGATCTCGGCCCGGGTCCGGCCGCGGGTGTGCTCCAGCGGCAGCATGGTCGTGGCGTAGAAGAAGCGCCCGGGCAGCGGGCGGCTGGTGCCGGTGTTCAGGGCCTCGTAGTCGCCGGAGCGGCGGTAGCCGATCTGCTCGCCGTTGATGTACGCGATCGTCTTGTGCGCCGAGGTGTCGCCGCCCCAGAACTTCACCGTGAGGTAGTTCTGGTGGATCGGGTCGACCTTGAGCGTGAAGCGGAGGTCGCCACCCTTGATGTCGGGCGTGGCGAGCGGCTTGGCCACCCGAGCCCGGTCGCCCGCGTTGCCGTCGACGACCGCGGTGTCCGGCCCCTGGAAGCCGTGCACGGCCTCGGAGCCGGGGTCACCGAAGTCGATGACGTCGAGGCGTCTGGAGCCCGCCGTGTCGGACTGCCCGGACTCCGCGAGGGACGCCTCCGGCGTTGCGGCGGCCGTCGTCGGGGACCAGCCGGTCAGCGCGAGGGTGCCGGTGCCGGCGGCGGCCGTGGCCAGGACGGATCTTCTGGTGACGGGCATGCGGGAACCTCGCAGTCGGTCGCTGGGGCAGCACACGTAGAAACCGTTCTCTACGGAAGCTAGGGGCGTATTCCAGGGACCGGCAAGACTCTGTACGAGGAAATGCGAGGGAAATCGTGCGGCACCGGCAACGGGCAGCGTCACCCCGATCCTCGAACTGGCTCTGTTTCAGAAAGCGGTATCTGCCACCGATAGACTTACGCGATCTAGATTCCCCGGGAAGGGCCGACCGCATGACCGAGACCGCGACCGTGACCAACTGGGCCGGCAACATCACGTACACCGCCAAGGAACTGCACCGCCCGCGCACGCTCGCCGCGCTGCGCTCGCTCGTCGCGGACAGTGCGCGGGTGCGGGTGCTGGGCAGCGGGCACTCGTTCAACGAGATCGCCGACCCCGGCGCCGAGGGCGCGCTGGTGTCCCTGGCCGCCCTCCCGCCCGAGGTCGACGTCGACACGACGGCCCGTACGGTACGGGTCTCCGGTGGCGTCCGGTACGCCGAACTGGCCCGCCGGGTGCACGACCACGGTCTCGCCCTGCCCAACATGGCGTCCCTGCCGCACATCTCGGTGGCCGGCTCGGTGGCCACCGGCACCCATGGCTCGGGGGTCGGCAACGCACCGCTGGCGGCTGCCGTACGGGAGGTGGAGCTGGTCACCGGCGACGGTACGACGGTGACGATCGGCCGGGGTGAGGAGCGGTTCGGCGGTGCGGTCACCTCGCTCGGCGCGCTCGGGGTCGTCACCGCGCTCACCCTGGATCTGGAGCCGGTGTTCGAGGTCGAGCAGCACGTGTTCACCGAACTGCCGCTGGCCGGGCTGGACTTCGAGACGGTGATGGCGGTGGCGTACAGCGTGAGCCTGTTCACCGACTGGCGGGAGCCGGGGTTCCGGCAGGTGTGGGTCAAGCGGCGCACGGACCAGCCGCTGCCCGGCTTCTCCTGGGCGGCGCCCGCGACCGAGGCGCTGCACCCGGTGCCGGGGATGCCAGCCGTCAACTGCACCGAGCAGTTCGGCGTGCCCGGGCCGTGGCACGAGCGACTGCCGCACTTCAAGGCGGAGTTCACGCCGAGCAGCGGCGCCGAGTTGCAGTCGGAATACCTGATGCCGCGCGCGTACGCCGTCGACGCGCTGCACGCGCTCGATGCGATCCGTACGGTCATGGCGCCGGTGGTGCAGACCTGCGAGGTGCGGGCGGTCGCCGCTGACGACCAGTGGCTGAGCCCGGCGTACGGACGTGACTCCGTGGCCGTGCACTTCACCTGGGTCGAGGACACGGCGGCCGTGCTGCCGGTGGTGCGGCGGGTGGAGAAGACGCTGGAGGCCTTCGAGGCTCGGCCGCACTGGGGGAAGGTGTTCGCGGTGCCGGGCGCGGTGGTGCGGGAACGGTATCCGCGACTGGGGGACTTCCGTGCGCTGGTGAAGGACCTCGATCCGGCCGGGAAGTTCACCAACGCCTTCGTCCAGGCCATCCTGCGCGACTGACTCCCCGACTTTCTACACCCCCTTTCCTAACCCCTTGTCGAAAGCCGACGCAGCCCATAGCCTTGCGCCGCGCCGGTGCCGACGTCGTCCCGGCCTGGTCTGGAAGGGATGGGGGCAGCTCCGGTGAAGACTCCGGTGAAGCGCACGTCACGCGACATCCGCACCGCGAACCGCTACGAGGTGCTGCGCCAGATCATCGCCACGTCCCCCACCTCCCGGCAGGAGCTCGCCGCCGCGACCGGCCTGAGCCTCGCCACGGTCGCCACGCTCGTCGGGGAACTGCTCGACCTCGGGATGATCACCGAGGTCGGGTTCGAGGACTCGGCGGGGGGTCGGCCGCGCGGGCTCGTGGCCGTCAACGCGTCGGGCGGCGCGCTGATCGGCGTCGACATCGCGGAGACGTACGTCCATGTCGAGCTGTTCGACCTCGCGCTGAACGTGCTGGCCCGCGCCGACGAGGACATGCGGCCCGGCGAGAGCCGCCCGGAGCAGGTGGTCAGCCATGTCGCCGCCGCCGTCGGCTCCGTGGTCGCGCAGGCCGGGATCGAGGGCGCCCGGGTGCTCGGCGTCGGGGTGAGCGTGCCGGGGCAGGTGGACCGCGACACCGGCATCTCCGAGTACGCACCCAACTGGGACTGGCACGACGTGCCCCTGCTCGATCTGCTCGCCGAGCACATCGCCTACCCCCTCTACCTGGACAACCCGCTGCGCGCCTGCGCGGTGGCCGAGCTGTGGTTCGGGGCCGCGCGGGGCCGCGGCGACGCCGTCGTGGTCAACCTCGGGACCGGGGTCGGCGCCGGGCTCGTGCTGGGCGGCGGACTGCACCGGGGCGTCAGCAACAGCGCCGGCGAATGGGGCCACACCACCCTCGTGCTGGACGGCCGTCTGTGCCACTGCGGCAACCACGGCTGCGTGGAGACCTACGTCGGCGCACCCGGCATCATGCAGCACCTGCGGGAGTTGAGCCCCGGCAGCACCCTCCTGCACCCCGAGGACCAGACCGCCACCATCGACGCCCTCGCCCACGCGGTCACCGCGAACGACCCGGTCGCCGTGAAGGTCGTCCGGGACACCGCCCGTTATCTGGCCGCCGGCATCGCCGACCTGGTCAACCTGTTCAATCCCGAAGTGGTCGTGCTCAGCAGCTGGGTCGCGGCCACCCTCGGCGAACCGCTGCTCGCCGAAGTGCGCGAGGCCGTCGCCCGGCACGCGCTGCGCCGGCCGCTGGCCGCCACCGAGATCGTCCTCTCCCCGATCCCCACCGACCCGGTCTCCCTCGGCGCGGCGACGTTCGCGCTCGAAGGGGCCCTGCAGTCAGTCGGACAGAGGACCGCACGACGCACCGCCCCCGCAAGGAGCCGTACCGCACCACCTTCATGACGACGGAAGGGATGCACGTTGCGCACCAGCAGATCGATCCTCACGACAGCCGCGGCCGCACTGGCTGTCTCCGGAGCCCTGATACCCGCACCACCCGCGACCGCCGCAGACTCCACACCCGCCGCCGAAGTCTCCCCCCACGCCGCCCAGACGATCGACAACATCGGCGCCTCGGGCGCCTGGTGGGTCAACGATCTCAAGAACTTCGACCCCAAGGTCCAGGCCCGGGTGGCGAAGCTGCTGTTCTCCTCCCAGGGCCTGGACCTGAGCAGCTACCGCTACAACATCGGCGGCGGCGGTACGGCGGTCACCACGCCGTCGCGTGCCCCCGAGGACTTCCGTAACGACGACGGAACGTACGACTGGAGCAAGGACAAGGGCGGCCGTACGTTCCTCAAGTACGCCGCCGCTTACGGCGTCGAGGACCTGATCGCCTTCGTCAACAGCGCGCCCGCCGAGTGGAAGACCAACGGCAAGAGCTGCGGCGGCTATCTGAAGGCGGAGAACGAGCAGGACTTCGCGGACTACATCGCCGACGTCACCGACCACTTCGCCGCGCAGGGCGCGAAGTTCGACTACATCAGCCCCTTCAACGAGCCGACGAACAGCTTCGACAGCTGCGGCCAGGAGGGCATGCTCGTCGACGTCCCCCAGCGCGACGACATCGTGCGGGCGCTCGGCGCCGAGCAGCAGGCCCGGCACCAGAAGACCGGCATCATCGCCGACGAGTCGACCAGCACGGTGAAGTTCAACGACGAGGTCCCGCAGTGGATCTCGCAGCCGGGCACGGCGCAGTACGTCGACAAGCTGGCCCACCACACGTACGACAACCCGTCCGACGCCAACCGGGCGAGGGTCTACGAGACGTCGAAGTCGGTCGGCAAGACGTCCTGGTCGACGGAGATCTGCTGCTTCGGCAAGGGCGGCACCGGTTGGGCGCAGGAGTACGACCCGACCATCGACGGCGGCCTCAACCTCTCCCGGATCATCCACAAGGACTTCGCCGTCGCCCACGACTCGGCGTTCCACTGGTGGGTCGCCCTGTCGGAGATGATCGGCACCGACCCGTACGCGAAGAACGACCAGGGCTGGAACGACGGCCTGATCTACTACGACCCGAACTACGCCACCAACGGCAACCAGACCCTGTACTTCACCAAGCGCTACTACGCGCTCGGCCAGTACAGCAAGTTCGTGAAGCCGGGTGCCATCGCGCACAACGTCACCGGCGCGCCGAGCGGCGTAGAGGTGAGCGCATACGACAGCAAGGGCAAGTGGGTCGTCGTGGTCAACAACCACAACGCCGCGGAAACCGCCCTCGACCTGAACTTCAACAGCAGGACGCCGCTGCGGGCGAGCAAGGCCGTGCGCACCTCGGCGGACGAGAACTGGGCGAACGTCGCGAAACCGGCGGTGAGCGGATCGACCGTTTCGGCAACGCTTCCCGCCCGTTCCATCACGACGTACGTCTTCGACCAGAAGGGCCGCGGCAGTTCGGCCGTCACCGGCGCCTGGCAGGGCCAGCAGTCCGGCAAGTGCCTGGCGGCGGACGCCTCCGGGGCCGCCATCGGTACGTGCACGGGCGGCGCCGAGCAGTCGTGGTCGTACGACGCGAAGGGCGGCCTGAAGGGCGCGGTCGGGTATCTGACGGCCGGGGCCTCGGGCCTCACGACCGCCGCCGAGTTCACCGGTGACGCCACGCAGCGCTGGCTGCTGAACGGCAACGGGCAGATCGTGAGCGAGGCGTCCGGGAAGTGCCTGGACGTCAGCGGGCAGTCGACCGCCGACGGCAGCCGGGTGATCCTCTACAGCTGCACGGGCGGCACCAACCAGGCCTGGTTCCGGCAGTAGTTCATCCCTCGATTCGTCCCTCGTTTCGTCCCTCGTTTCGTCCCTCGTGAGGGTCGGCGGGCCGCCCGGTGCGGCGGCCCGCCGACTGGTCACGTTCGGCATCCCGAACCTTGCGCAACGCTTCGAACAGACTTCGACCAACCCCTTGCTGAAGCCTTAGCCGAAGGTTAACGTCCCGCACCGCAAGTCCATTTGAGCCATCTGGCGCTGAGCCAACCGAGCCGCAGCCGTACTCGAGACAAGGACGTCAGCATGTCGGCATTCAGCAACACCAACTGGGACCGCCGATCCGTACTCCGGGCCGCCATGGGCCTGGCCGCCGCCGGCGGGCTGGCGGCCTGCGGGAGCAACAACGGGCGTGGGGGCGGGTCGGGTTCGGGCACGAACCTGGTGCAGTACTTCCACGCGTACGGCGAGGCCGGCACCGAGCAGGCCATCAAGAAGTACGCGGCGGCCTACGACAAGGCGAACGTCACCACGCAGTGGATCACCGGCTCCAACTTCGAGAGCAAGCTGTTCTCCGCCCTGCTCACCGACAACGCGCCCGACGTCTTCGAGTTCCACCCGCAGATCCAGCTCATCAAGAGCGGGCAGGTGGCGGATCTGAGCGACATCATCAACCCGGTCAAGGACGACTTCAACCAGGCCGACATCGCCTCGCACACCATCGACGGGAAGATATGGGGCGTCCGTATGATCGACGACCCGCAGTTCTTCTACTACCGCAAGTCGATGCTGGAAGACGCGGGGATCGAGCCCCCGGCGACGCTGGACGAGCTGGTCGAGGCGGCGGCGAAGCTCACCACCGACAAGGTCAAGGGCGTCTTCGTCGGCAACACCATCGCCCCGGTGATGAACCCGCTGATCTGGTCGGCCGGCGCCGACACCCTCGACGACAAGAACCAGATCGCGTACCACACGGACGCGGTCGCCGAGGGCCTGACCAAGCTCCGCACGATGTTCAAGAGCGGCCACATGCTGCTCGACGCTCCCGCCGACTGGTGGGACCCGTCGGCGCTCACCCAGGGCCTGGTCGCCATGCAGTGGTGCGGCATGTGGGCGATGCCGGTGATCCAGCAGGCGCTCGGTGACGACGTCGGCATCATCCCGTTCCCGTCCTCGGCGGACGGCGCCAAGCCCGCGGTGGTGAACGGCGGCTGGTCGATGTTCGTCAACGCCAAGTCGAAGCACCTCGACGAGGCGAAGGAGTACGTCAAGTGGCTGTGGATCGACCAGAAGGAGTACCAGGAGGACTGGGCCCTGTCGTACGGCTTCCACATCCCGCCGCGCACCTCGCTCGCCGAGTCCGCCGACAAGCTCAAGTCGGGTCTGGCCGCCGAGGGCGTGAAGCTCTTCAACGAGTTCGGCCACTTCGACAACCCGGCCTGGACCCAGGCCATGATCGTCGCCCTGGAGGGCGTCATCGCCGACTCGGTCCGCAAGGGCGGTAACCCGGAGGCCGCGCTCGACAAGGCCGACAAGACGGTCAACCGCGAACTGAAGAAGCTGTTCGGATAGGCCGGCGGACGGACCACGACATGTCGACCACCACCACGCCCGGGGTCGCCAAGAGCCCCGCCGCCGCGCAGACCCCCTCGGTCCCGCGGCGGCGCGGCATCCGCGGCCGCACCCTCAACTTCTGGCTCTTCACCGGCCCGTTCCTCATCGGGCTCGTGATCTTCGTCTACATCCCGATCGGCTGGAGCGCCTACCTCTCCTTCTTCGAGGCCCGCTTCACGGTCACGCCCAGCGAGTTCATCGGCTTCGACAACTACAAGTACATGCTGACGAACGACAAGTTCGTCGACTCCCTTGTCACCTTCACCGTCTTCGCCGCGATCGTCGTACCCATCACCTGGGCGCTCTCGCTCGGCCTGGCGCTGCTGGTGCACCGCATCCGGTTCATGAAGGCGTTCTTCCGGTCGGTGTTCTTCCTGCCGACGGCGGTCAGCTTCGTCGCCGCCTCGCTGATCTGGAAGATGTCCATCTTCAGCGGCGTCCGCTTCGGCCTGATGAACACCGTCCTCAGCTGGTTCGGCATCGACAACATCGCCTGGCTGGCCAACCCCGACCCGCCCTGGTACTGGCTGGTCATCGTCACCGTACGCCTCTGGCTCCAGGCCGGCTTCTACATGATCCTGTTCCTGGCGGCCCTGCAGAACATCCCGAACGAGCTGTACGAGGCCGCCGCCATCGACGGCGCCAAGCCCGGCTGGCAGACCTTCTGGTACGTCACCCTGCCGCAGCTGCGAGCGACCTCGACGGCCGTGATCCTGCTGCTGCTCGTCGCCGCCTACCAGGCCTTCGACGAGTTCTTCAACCTGCTCGCCAAGACCACCTGGGGCCGTCCGCCGCTGGTCGAGCTGTACTACACGGCCCTCGGCGAGAACCAGGACTACGGCGCCGGCAGCGCGGGCGCGATGATCCTGACCCTGCTCATCTGCATGGTGACCCTGCTCCAGGGCAGGATCATGGGCTTCGGAAGGGGTGAGGAGTCCAAGTGACCACCACTACGCCCGACGTCGGGAAGCCGCGCAAGATCAAGCGCGGCGGTGTCCTCGGCTCCACGGGCCTGTACATCGCAACCGGTATCGCAGCCTTCCTCTTCCTGGTCCCCTTCTATCTGATCGTCCGCAATGCCCTGTCCACGGACGCGGAGATCACCGGCGAGAACTGGAAGTTCTTCCCCACCGACATCCAGTGGGGCAACTTCACCGAGCTGTTCGACGACCCGACGGTCCCCTTCGCCCAGTCCCTGTGGAACTCCACGGTTGTCGGCGTCCTGCACACCATCGGCACCCTCCTGGTGTGCTCGCTCGCCGGATACGGCCTCGCCCGCATCCCGTACAAGCACGCCAACAAGATCTTCTACGCCGTTCTGGTGACCCTGATGGTCCCGACCGCTGTCACCTTCGTCCCCAGCTTCGTGCTCGTCTCGTCACTCGGATGGGTGTCAACACTGCGCGGACTGGTCATTCCGGGGCTGTTCAGCGGTTTCACCTGCTTCCTGTTCCGGCAGTACTTCCTGGGGTTCCCCAAGGAGCTGGAGGAGGCGGCACGCGTGGACGGTCTCGGCTACTGGGGCGCGTACTGGCGCATCGTCGTGCCCAACTCGCTGAACTTCTTCGCCGCCATCGCGACCATCACGTTCATCAGCGGCTGGAACGCCTTCCTGTGGCCCCTGGTCATCGGCCAGGACCAGGAGGCGTGGACGGTGCAGGTCGCGCTCTCCTCGTACATGACCAACCAGACCGTGAACTTCCATCTGATCTTCATGGCCACCGCCATTTCCATCCTGCCCCTGGTGTTCGTGTTCCTGTTCCTGCAGCGCTGGCTGGTCCAGGGCGTCGCGCAGACCGGCATCAAGGGCTGACCTAGGAGACCGATGTCCTTCCGCACCACCACCGCCATCGACTACGTCGAGGACGTCGCACCGGGCAGCGGGGCCCTGCCGCCCCGCGCCTGGTACGCGTCCTCGGACGCCAAATCCCTGTCGCTGAACGGCACCTGGCGCTTCCGCCTGTCGCCGACCGCCGGCGCCGAGGACGACTCCTTCGCCGAGCCCGGGTACGACGCCGGGGCCTGGGCGGAGGTCGCCGTCCCCGGCCACTGGGTCCTCCAGGGTCACGGCTCGCCCATCTACACCAACCACCTCTACCCCTTTCCGGTGGACCCGCCGCGCGTCCCCACCGAGAACCCCACCGGAGACCACGTCCGGGTTTTCGACCTCCCGGACGACTGGCCGTCGGACGGCGGCGCCGTCCTCCGCTTCGACGGCGTCGAATCCTGCGCCCGCGTCTGGCTCAACGGCACGGAGCTCGGCGAGTTCAAGGGCTCGCGCCTGCCTCACGAGTTCGCCGTCGGGCAGTTGCTGAAGCCGGCCGGCAACGTGCTCGCTGTGCGGGTCCACCAGTGGTCGGCGGGCTCGTACCTGGAGGACCAGGACCAGTGGTGGCTGCCGGGCATCTTCCGTGACGTCACCCTGCTGCACCGCCCGACGGGTAGTGTGCGCGACTTCTTCGTACACGCCTCCTACGACCACGTCACCGGCGAGGGCACCCTGCGCGTCGACTCCGACGTCGAGGGCCGGGTCACCGTGCCCGCCCTGGACATCGATGTCGCGACCGGCGAGTCGATGACGGTCGCGGTCGAGCCGTGGAGCGCCGAGACGCCTCGGTTGTACGACGGCCGGCTGGTCACGGAAGGCGAGAGCGTTCCTCTGCGCATCGGCTTCCGCACGGTCGTCCTCGAGGACGGCCTGATCAAGGTCAACGGCAAGGCGATCCTCTTCAAGGGCGTCAACCGCCACGAGTGGCACCCCGAGAAGGGCCGCGCCCTCGACCTGGAGACCATGCGCGAGGACGTGCTGCTGATGAAGCGGCACAACCTCAACGCCGTCCGCACCTCGCACTACCCGCCGCACCCGGCCTTCCTCGACCTCTGCGACGAGTACGGCCTGTGGGTCATCGACGAGTGCGACCTGGAGACCCACGGCTTCGTCGAGCAGTCCTGGCGGGACAACCCCGTCGACGACGAACGCTGGACGCCGGCCCTGCTGGACCGCGCGGCCCGCATGGTCGAGCGCGACAAGAACCACCCGTCCGTCGTGTTCTGGTCCCTCGGCAACGAGGCCGGCACCGGGCGCGGCCTGACGGCGATGGCGGAGTGGATCCACGGCCGGGACTCCTCCCGGCTCGTGCACTACGAAGGCGACTGGAACTGCCGTGACACGGACGTGTACTCACGGATGTACGCCTTCCACGACGAGGTCGAGAAGATCGGCCGGAAGCTCGACGGCGGAACCCGCAAGCGCCGTGAACTCCCCTTCATCCAGTGCGAGTACGGGCACGCCATGGGCAACGGCCCCGGCGGCCTCGCCGACTACCAGAAGCTGTTCGAGTCGTACGACCGGCTGCAGGGCGGCTTCATCTGGGAGTGGATCGACCACGGCATCAAGCACCCCGAGCTGGGCTACGCCTACGGCGGCGACTTCGGTGAGGAGCTGCACGACGGGAACTTCGTCTGCGACGGGCTGATCTTCCCGGACCGGACGCCCTCCCCCGGGCTCGTCGAGTACAAGAAGGTCATCGAGCCGGTCGGCATCGAGGGCGACGGCGCGGACGGCACCGTACGCGTGACCAACAAGTACGACTTCGCCGACCTGTCGGCGCTGGCCTTCGAGTGGTCGTACCAGGTGGACGGCGAGACGGTCGAGGCGGGCGCGCTGTCGGTGCCGGCGTTGGCGCCGGGCGAGTCGGCCGACGTGAAGCTGCCCGAGCCGCCGGCCGACGCGCGGGGCGGCTCGGAGACCCAGTGGACGGTGCGGGCGCTGCTGGCGTCGGACACGGCGTGGGGCCCGAAGGACCATGAGGTCGCGTGGGGGCAGTTCCCCGTCTCCGCCCGTCCGTTGCCCGCGGTGGCCGCGACCGACCGCCCCACCGCGAGCGAGGAGCTGATCTACCTCGGCCCGGCCTCCTTCGACGCCCGCACCGGCACGCTGAAGACCATCGGCGGCGTCGATGTGAGCGCGTTGCGCCTGGATGTGTGGCGGGCGCCCACCGACAACGACGACGGCGCCGAGTGGCAGACCGACACCCGGTACGGGATGCTGTGGCGCAAGTACGGGCTGCACCGCATGCAACACCGCCTGGACGCCGTGGAGTTGGGCGACGACGCGCTGACGGTACGGACCCGGGTGGCGCCCGCCGCCTGGGAGGTGGGCCTGAGCACGGTGTACCGCTGGACCTCCGACGGGACGAAGCTGCGGCTGACCGTGTCCGTGGCGCCGGAGGGCGACTGGACGGTACCGCTGCCCCGGCTCGGCATCCGGTTCGCTCTCGCGCAGGCCGACCGGGTGAAGTGGTTCGGCGGCGGTCCCGGCGAGGCCTACCCGGACACCAAGTCGGCCTCGATGCTTGGCCGTTGGCACTCCACCGTCGACGAGCTGCAGACGCCGTACGTCCGCCCGCAGGAGAACGGCGCCCGTGCCGACGTCCGCTGGATGGAGATCGGCGGCCTGCGCATCGAGGGCGACCCTGAGTTCTGGTTCACCGCCCGACGCTGGACGACGGAGCAGCTGGACGCCGCCCGCCACCGCACCGACCTCACGCCGGGCGACACGGTGTGGGTCAACCTCGACCACGGCCAGCACGGCATCGGCTCGCAGTCGTGCGGCCCGGGCCCGCTGCCGCAGTACTTCCTGCGGGCGGAGCCCGCGGAGTTCTCCTTCGTCCTCTCGGAGGTCAATTGAGTGGCAATATCGAGGTCCGGGGCCTGACCCGGACCTTCCACACCACCGTGCGGCGTCCCGGCCTGGCCGGGGCGCTGCGCTCCCTCGTCAACCCGGAGCGGGTCGCCAAGCACGCCGTCGTCGACGTCACCTTCGACGTGGCCGCCGGTGAACTGCTCGCTCTCCTCGGCCCGAACGGCGCCGGCAAGTCGACGACGATCAAGATGCTCACCGGCATCCTCACCCCGACGGCCGGTGAGGCCCGGGTCGCGGGAGTCGTGCCGTACCAGGAGCGGGAGCGCAACGCCCGCAACATCGGCGCGGTGTTCGGGCAGCGCACCCAGTTGTGGTGGGACCTGCCGGTGCGGGAGTCGTTCGCGATCCTGCGAGACATCTACGAGGTGCCGAAGGCCGAACACGCCGCACGCCTGCGGGAGTTCGACGACCTCCTCGACCTGTCCTCCTTCTGGGACACTCGCGTACGGCACCTCTCCCTCGGCCAGCGGGTGCGCTGCGACCTCGCCGCCGCCCTGCTGCACGACCCACAGGTCGTCTTCCTCGACGAACCGACCATCGGCATGGACGTGGTGGTCAAGGAACAGGTGCGGGAGTTCCTCCGGCACCAGGTCGAGGAGCGCGGCCGTACGGTCCTGCTCACCACACACGACATGACGGAGGTCGAGCGGCTCGCCGAGCGGGTGGTCCTGGTCAACCACGGCCGCCTGGTGCTCGACGGCACCCTCGACGAGATCCGCCGCAAGTTCGGCTCCACCTGGCAGGTCCGGGCGACGCTCGCCGACGCGCACACCGATGTCGTACCGCTGCCCGGCATCACCCTGGTGCGGCAGGACGGCCCGCGCGTCGTCTTCGGCCCGGACGGTCCCGGCGCGCCGACCGTCCACCAGGCACTGAAGGCGGTCATCGAGCGGTACGAGGTGAGCGACATAGCCATAGACGAAGCGGACCTGGAGGACGTGATGCGGGCGGCGTACGTCCAGGCGGGGGACGCGTGATGGCGATGGCGCACGCCTGGCGCGCCGCTCGGGTCACGCCGCTCGGCGAGTTGCACACCCCTGCGCGCATCACCGGGGCCCTGCTTCGGCTGACGGTGCAGGTGGTGCTGGTGTGGTCCCTGTGGCAGGGCCTGTACGCAGGGACCGGCAGCACCGCCGGGCTCGACCGCGACCAGGCGGTGACGTACGCCGTGATGGCGGTACTCGCCCTGAGGCTACGGGAGTTGGACCAGTACGCCGGCCGGGACACCGTGCTCCAGCACATGCACTTCGGCACGATCGTGTACTGGTACCTGCGCCCGCTGCCGCCGCAGCGCTACTACGCGCTGCGGGCGCTGGGCGAGCAGCTGTACGGCCTCGCCTGGGCGCTCACGGGATACGCCGTGTGCCTCGCCGCGGGTGTCGTCAAAGCCCCCGAATCCGCGGGCGCGGCAGCCGTGTTCGTGCTGAGCATGCTGCTCGGCCAGTGGGTCCTGTACTACGTCATGCTCGTCATCGACCAGCTGTGTTTCTTCACGCTCCGCAACGGCGCCGCGATGCTCATCCTGATCTTCGCGCAGAACCTGCTGGCCGGGGTGTACGCGCCGCTGTGGTTCTTCCCGGACTGGTTCATCACCCTCAGCGGCTTCCTGCCCTTCCAGGCGACGCTGAACGTGCCGCTGTCGCTGTACGTGGGCCGGATCCCGTTGTCCGAGGCGGGAGCCGAACTCGCCGTACAGGCGGCATGGGTGGTGGCGCTGGCACTGTTCACCCGGCTGGTGTGGCGGCGGGCGGCCCGGCGTGTGATCTCGCAGGGAGGCTGACAAGGTGAACGCGGTGCGTATCGTCTGGCGGATCACCCGCCTCAACTTCCGCGCGCAGCTGGAGTACCGCTCCGAGTTCCTGATGATGATCGCGATCGGCGCGGTCTGGCAGGTCTCGGTGATCGTGTTCGCCACCGTGCTGCTCACCCGGTTCACCGGCATGGGCGGCTGGGACAGCTCGGACGTGCTGCTGATCCCGGCGACGCGGATGCTGGCGCACGGGCTGTTCGTGCTGTTCCTGGGCCGGGTGCACGGTCTGGGCCGGCACATCCAGGAGGGCAGGATCGACGTGTACCTCCTGCGCCCCATGCCGGTCTACCGCCAGGTCCAGCTGGAGTTCTTCCCGACGAACGCGATCGGTGACCTGACGGTCGCGGCGGGCCTGATGTGGGGCGCGCTGGCCCGCTCCGGCCTGGACTGGACGGCGGGCCGGATCGGCTATCTGATCGCCGCGGTCCTCGGCGGCATGCTCCTGGAGGCGGCCCTGTTCACGGTGGTGGCCTGCGCGTCGCTGCGCTTCCCGGCCGCCGACTACTGGGGCCGCTGGCTGGAGGAACTCCTCGGCACGTTCGGCAGCTACCCGCTGAACGTCCTGCCGAGAGCGGTGGGCGGCCTACTGACGTACGGCCTCCCCCTCGCCTTCGTCGCGTACTTCCCGGCGGCGGTCCTGACCGGGCACGACACCAGCGTCCCGTACTGGCTGGCGGCGGCGTCACCGCTGCTGGGCGCACTCGGGTACGTCGGTGCGAGACTCCTGTGGCGCTGGAGCCTGAGGCACTACGCGGGAGTGAACGGATGAGTGCCCGCTGATCGTTCCCAGTCCGATCAGCGGGCGCGGTATTCGCCGGCGGCGCAACGCCAGTCCGACACCGAAGGTGAACGGGGCAGCACAGCCAAGACCCTGGTGCCGTCTCCGACGGGGTTGATGGTGCGCCGTCCGCCGATCTCGGCTGCCCGGTCGGTCATGGACCGCAGTCCGACTCCATGGGGGTGGTCCTGGATGGGGTCGCAGCCGATTCCGTCGTCCACCACGGTGAGCGTGAGCACGTGGGTGCCGACGCGTACGCGCAGTTCCGCGTGCTCGGCGTGGGCATGTTTCATCACGTTGGTGAGTGCCTCTGCGGCGATCCGATAGACCGCCACTTCCACGGCCGCCGGGAGGGGTGGCAGGGGCGAGGGGGTGAGCCGGGTGCTGACGGTCAGGCCGGGACTGTCGAAGGCGTCGGCGAGCTGGTGGAGGGCGCCGCTGAGGCCGAGTTCGCCCAGGGGCGCAGGACCGAGCCGGTCGGTGATCCGGCGCACCTCCTTGATCGCTGTGCCGAGGTCGTGGGAGACCTCGCGCAGAGCTCGCCGTACGGAGTTGTCGGTGGACGGCAGCCCGCCGGGCGACGGCGCGTGACCGCCGCGAATTGACTTGGTCGCGCCAAGAGAGCTACGCGGCCGAGCCCGCGTACACGGGCCTGTCGAACGGGCTCAACCCGCACGCGTAGAGTCGCCGGTCATGAACGACGACTGGCGCAAGGACCGGATCGGCAGCGCCCTGACCGGGGCGAACCCGACCGTGTTGCGGAGGCTGGACGCGGGTTTCGCGGTGATCGGGGACGTGCAGTTCCTGCCGGGGTACTCGGTGCTGCTCGTGGACGATCCGGCGGTGCAGCGGCCCACGCGACAACTGGACCGACGAGCGGTACGCGCTCAGGCCGCGGCACGACGCCGCCCTGCGCCAGGCGATCGGCGTGGAGCTGGACCGTATCGGGACCTGATCAGAGCGCGCGTGCCGGGTCGGTGACCAGCAGCGGGTTGTCGGCGGCCAGAGTCCGCAGAACCTCCGCCGTGCTGGTCTCCACCATCGCCGCCTTCTCCTCGGCCGTCACGCCGACGGCCTGCAGGAAGGCGACCTTGCCGAACGGGGGTCGATCGTGCCGAGCTGCGGATCGGTTGTGAAGGCGAACACCGTCAGGGCGGTGGCGGGCGCGTCCTCCAGATGCGGGTGTCCTGTGACCGGTTGCCGGAAGTCGATCCGGTGGCCGTCCTCCAGCAGGACCTGGCTGCCGTTCACATACTTCGCGACTTCCTGGAGCATCCCGTACGGCCACTGAGGCGGCCGTTCCTCGGCGCCGCGCCGCACCCGCAGCGTGAGCTCGAAGCCCCACCCCGACCACTCCGGATCGTCGTCCTCGTGCGGGGCGTACAGCTCGCTCAGGCCGTAGGTCACGTAATGCCAGTGACCGGCGGCCGGGTAGGCCGAGCAGCCCTGGAGCGCGCCGCCCTCGAATGGGCCCGGCTGGAGCCCTTGCTGCCGCAGGGCGTCAAGCCGTGCCGTCCGCCGGTGAGCCGGAAAACAGTGTGATGACAAGAATCACACTGTCTTTAGTAGTCACTGTGCCTGGCGGAACACCTGGCAAGGCCACACCACGACGGTGAAGAACCATCGGTGGACGACCGCTCGGGCTCTGCGCAGGGCGATCACCGGTCGGGCGCTACCCGGTTTCAGTCTGCTCGGTCAGCCGACGACAGCGATGATCATCGCGCTACACAGGCCGAGCATCATCATGATGATGAGGGTTGTCGCCATGTACGCGCTCCGGCGCAGCCGTGCATAGCGCTTGGCGTGGTGATCTTCCACCGCAGTGATGTGCTCGGTGATGTGATGCGCCACCATCCGGCAAACCCGGATCTGCTCTTCCACGTACCACCGCTCGATCTCGGCTTTCTGTCCCTCGCTCAGCCCGGCAACCCGTGCGGCGAACTCGGCCGCACGGCTTTGAGCGGTACGGCGGTGGGCTTCCCAGAACAGGAATCCTTCAATGTCGGTCAAGCCGCGTGCGGCCTCATCACTGGCGTCCACCAGGTCCTCCAAGCGGGTGAAGAATCGTCGATCTGCACCGCAGCGCAAGGCGCATCACAACAGGCCGTTCGGACGTGGAAGCGGCCCGACAGGACACACGTTGTGACCAGCCATGGACGCCCACGCATGAACGATGCATGACGGCAACGCATCGGCACTCTCCCCGCGCGGAGCACCGGATCAATACCGACATTCAGCACATCCCCCTGGTGGGAGCGGCGAAGAGCAGGGGTGGCGGCGGCACCACCGCCGAGTCCGATCCCCCTGGCCAAGATCCCTCGGCCATCACGGCACGCATCATCTGCTGACATCACACATTATGGATCACACTGTTGAACGTACTACTATGTCTGCGGTGCCGCACAGGCCGAGAACCACGGCCCCCTTCTGCGCCCGCCCAACCGCACGAGACTCCACGTGCTTTGGCTCGACCGCCCGTGCGGATACGGCATTCGGAGGGGGCGCCCGGCCCGCGGGGCGCCTTCCCACTCTTCACATCAGAAAGATTCGGATGCGAATCAAAGACGTGAGCATGATGCTCGCCTGCTCCACCGTGATCGCCACCCTGGCGGCCTCCCCGGCCGTCGCGGACAGCTCCGCCCTTCCCACCCCGGACACCGCTGCGGTGCGCTCCGTTCAGAAGACGGCCGTAGCACAGGGTGCATCTTCGGTCCCCTACGGCTGAGGAACACCTCCTACGTCCACCCGCGGACAACCATCTCCGGCTCCTACGCCCGCGGTTACCTCCGTCAGGACGACACCGCCCTGCCCCTGGTCGACTCCACCGAGCAGACCGTCTCGTGGGGGCAGTCCGCAGGTGCGGTCATCTCCAACGCCGCAGATCTGAACCGCTTCTTCTCTTCGCTCGTCTCCGGGAAGCTTCTCCCCGCCGAGCAG
This sequence comes from Streptomyces flavusporus, assembly GCF_046267975.1. Classification (NCBI taxonomy): domain Bacteria; kingdom Bacillati; phylum Actinomycetota; class Actinomycetes; order Kitasatosporales; family Streptomycetaceae; genus Streptomyces; species Streptomyces flavusporus. The sequence goes on from NZ_CP176503.1 coordinate 2,186,773, forward strand.
CTGGAGCAGATGATGACCATGGTTCCGGTCAACGCGGACGGCAGCCAGTCCTACGGTCTGGGTCTGCGCGCCAGGAAGCTGTCCTGCGGCACCACGGTCTACGGCCACACCGGTACCGTGCAGGGCTACTACACCTACGCCTTCACCACCGCCGACGGCGCCCGCAGCATGACCTCGCTGGCGAACACTTCCAACAACGGAACCGTCAACGCGACACTCGGTGGAACGCTGGAGGCCTCGTTCTGCGGAGACACCAGCACGAAGGCTGCATCCCCATACGGATCCGACACGAACGGATTCACTGAGGACACCGCACCCCAGGTCGTCCGCCGCTGAGCCAGCCTTCCACCCGTGACGGCCCGGTGCGATCCGAGGCTCGCTGTACGCCGGCTTCCCCACCGGGCCGTCCCGCCCGCCTGTCCTGCCGCTGCCGCCTTCGCCCGATCGCCGACGACTGCCGCGATGCCGCGCAACGCGGGTGGTTCGAAGGTATTGCCGGGAGTGTCGTACCGCTGCCGCCGACGAAGTCGGCGGCAGCGGTGTTCTGCTCGGGTAGGTGCCGGTCACGGCGGTGGCGAGCCCATTTGTTGCTCTCCTGTGCGTGCTGAAGACGGTAGCGAGGTGGTTGGTTGTCGTTGGGAGAGAGGACGAGAAGGCGTGGATGTGTATGAAGCCGTGGACAGTCGCCGGGCCGTGCGGGCGTTCAGCGATGAGCCGGTGCCCAAAGAGGTACTCGAACGAGTGCTGGCCGCAGCGACGCGGGCTCCGTCGAGTGGGAACCTCCAGCCGTGGCATGTGTATGTCGTGACCGGCGAGCCCTTGGCCGAACTGAAGAGGCGCGCGACGGCCAGGGCGCTGTCGGGTGATCCGGGTGATGAGCGGGAGTATCCGATGTACCCGGCCGAACTGACCTCGCCGTATCTGGACCGTTTTTCCGCCGCGGCTGCCCAGCGGTACAAAGCGTTGGGAATCGAGCGCGACGACGTCGACAGGCCCATGAAGATCGCTGCCCTGAACTCGGATGCGTTCGGGGCGTCGGTCGTACTGTTCTGCTACCTCGACCGGACGATGGGGCCCGGGCAGTGGGGGGACGCGGGGATGTACTTGCAGACGGTCATGCTGTTGCTGAGGGCGGAAGGGCTGCACAGCTGCCCCCAGGTGATGTGGACGATGTATCGCAAGACCGTCAGCCAGACGGTCGGGGCCGATGACGGGCTCGTGCTGTTCTGCGGTGTCGCGGTGGGATTCGAGAAGGAAGGCGTGCCACGGCTGCGTACCGGGCGGGCGGACATGACAGAAACCGTGAGCTTCATCGGAGTGTGACCGCCAGGCGGTCAAAATCCACAGGACAGGCAACCTCACAGCCACGGCTGGTCGCCGCGGCGGCCGTAGCGCTGCCAGGGCTCACGCCCGACGCGTCGGCCGCGACCACGCTGCGCGGCTACGCCGACGGCCGCGGGGTGAGGATCGGGGCGGCGGTCGCCGACGGGCCGCTGCAGAACGAGTCGGCGTACACGACCGTGCTGGACCGGGAGTTCAACTCGGTGACTGCGGAGAACGCGATGAAGTGGGACGCGCTGGAGCCGAGCCGGGGCAGCTACAACTGGGGGGGCCGCCGACCGGCTGGTGAACCACGCGGCCGCGCACAACCAGGGCGTAGCCACACACTGGTCTGGCACTCCCAGCTGCCGTCCTGGCTGGCGAACGGCAACTTCTCCGCCTCCGAGCTGAACACGATCCTGAAGAAGCACATCGACACGACCGTGGGCCGCTACAAGGGGAAGATCTACGCCTGGGACGTCGTCAACGAGGCGTTCAACGAGGACGGCTCGATGCGCAACTCGCTGTGGCAGAGCAAGCTCGGCACCGGCTACATCGCCAACGCCCTGCGCTGGGCACACGCCGCCGACCCCAACGCCAAGCTGTACATCAACGACTACAACATCGAGGCGGACAACGCGAAGAGCGACGCCCTCTACAACCTGGCCAGTCAACTCCTCTCCCAGGGCGTTCCGTTGCACGGCACCGGCTTCCAGTCCCACTTCACGGTCGGCCAGGTGCCGAGCTCGATGAAGGCCAACCGCAAGCGCTTCTCCGATCTGGGCCTCGAGGTGGCGATCACCGAACTGGACATCCGCATCCCCCTCCCCGCCGACTCCGCCGAACTCGCCCGGCAGTCCACCGACTGCAAGACGGCAAGCGAGAACTGCCTTGGCGTCCCGCGCTGCGCCGGGGTGACCGTCTGGGGCATCACGGACAAGCACTCCTGGGTCCCGGGCACGTTCCCGGGCTACGGTGCCGCGCTGCCGTACAACGAGAACTATGTGGCGAAGCCGGCGTACACCGGCCTGTCGAACGGGCTCAACCCGAACGCGCAACGTCAGTGGTCGGCGCAGCAGGGGGTCGGATCCGGGACCTCGAACGGGACGACGGTGCCGCCCACCGCGGGCATGACGGGCAGGACCAGCTCGCCGTTCCGCCACTGCGGGCGTACGTGATCCCGGGTGACGACAGCGGTCTCTGACGCGGTTTCCCCGCCGGCGCCCAGCACCGTCACGCGGTCGATCGCGGAGCGGGACAGCAGCTCCGCGATCGACAAGGTGCCGGTGAGCGCTTCCGAGCCGGGGTAGAGCACGGCACGCCCGATCTCGTCGGGGGCACCGTCCGTCACCTCGTAGCCCTTCGCGAGCAGCCACTCCCGAGTGGCGGCAAGCACCGCCTCCGACTCGACCGCGAAGGACAGGGCCACCCGCGGCCGGTCGTCCCGCACCAGGTGCGTGCAGCCGAACGTGCCCTCGGGGAGGGCGAGTTCGGCCGCCAGCGTCAGGAGCAGGTGATCGGCCGCGCGCAGGTCCTGCGTCCCCGCGTCCACCGTGAGGACGTACGGCGTCACGACGGCAGGACCCACACCGGGTTCGAGTAGAACCACAGGTCCGTCCACGGGTCGGCGTCGCCGACGACGTCCAGAGCCGGGCCGTTGGGGTCCACGGCCGCGCCCATCGGGCCGACGGCGGTGCGGTTGCCGTCCGTGCCGCGCAGGCGGACGTAGACGGGGCGGTCGACCTGGCCGAGCTCGTAGGTGAGCCGGACGGTGCCGGTGGACTTGTTCACCTCGTACGACTTCACGACCTTGGCCGTCGGCGCGGTGAAGGTGTCCTTGTCGGCGACCTCGCCGGTGACATCGCCCTGGATGACGTCGACGCGGGCCAACTGCGGAACGAAGCCAGCCCAGTTGGGGCCACCGGCCAACGCCACGTCCACGGTCAGCGTGACCTTCGTGCCCTTGCGGACGTGCAGCGCGCCACCCAGCGTGGCCCAGCGGCTGCCGCCGGACACCCGGACGTCGAGGCCGCTGATCAGCTGGCCGTGGTCGACCCAGATGCGGCCCGCGCGGATGCCGTCCATGACGGCGGCGTAGGAGAAGCCGTCCGCGCCGACGTGGGTGCGGCTGTAGTAGCCGGGCCAGTAGTCGCCCTGGGTGAGGTCGATCTTGCCGCCGTAGACCGGGTCCTCGTACTTGCCGTTGGCGTTGTAGTCGCTGTTCGGGCCGCGCATCGCGGTGTCGGCGTACACCTGGTGGGAGTCGGAGTTGGCGGTGATCCACCAGGGCTTTCCCTCGGCGAGGAGACTGTCCCACAGGCCGCCGACAGTGGAGGTCATCCAGTCGAAGCCGCCCCAGGTGCGGTAGCTCTCCAGCGGGTAGCCGGCGAAGGAGTTGGCGCTGGGGTTGTTGTCATAGATGCCGCGGGCCCTGGCCATGCCGAGCGGTGCCGGGATACCGGCGGCCTGGTGGCCGGGCGCGCCCTCGAAGCCGACGGCTATCTGGTGGCTCGCGGGGGTCGCGTCACGCCAGGCGCGTATCTCGTGCGGGGAGTCGACGCCGCGCCGCGCCGGGTGGTTGGCGAGCATCAGCGCGTCCTTGACCTTGCGCCGGCGCACCTGGTCGGAGAGGAAGGCGAGGCCTGCGACGGCGAGCGCCTCGTTGGCGGGCGTGGAGTCGGAGGCGCCCTTGACGCTGCCGTCGTAATCGGTTTCGAACTGCTTGAGGACGGAGACCTCGTTCTTGCCGGGGTGCACGAAGACCGTGCCGTGCTCGGCGGCCGGGATGTTCCACTCCAGGCCCTGGAAGACGAGGGTGTCCTCGTAGGCCTCACGGGCCTCGCGGATGTCCGGGTTGACCTTCTCCACACCGATCTTGGCGTGTGTGGCGTTGCCGTGGTCGGTGATGACCAGCCAGTCCATGCCGTGCTTGGCGCCCTGGCGGACCTGGTCGACGACGCGGTACTTGCCGTCGTTGCTGTACTGGGTGTGGATGTGGTGGTCGCCGGCCAGCCAGAGGAAGCCGTTCGTCCGGCGCCCGCCGGTGGCTGCGGCTGCGGGGGTGGCTCCGGCGGTCCCGGCCAGCACGCTGCCGGCGGCCAGACCCGCGCCCAGCAGACCGGCGCGGCGGAGCAGCGAACGGCGCGACTGCTGCTCGGGGTTCAGCGCCTCGTCGGGCACGGAGGTGTCGAAGGCGGCGGGGAGCCCCGCGTGCTCGTGGTCGTGGTGGTGATGGTGATGCCTGGGTCCGTGACTGTGACCGTGCCCCATGATGCGCCTCTCTCACTCCACCGCTGCCTTCGGCGGTGGCTGCCTCCTACGGCGCTGCTGCGCCGCGTGAGGAGAATCGAGGCGGAAGATGAACATTGAACGACCGTGGGGTGTGCGGTGGGCGACGAGAGCGCGGCGGCTCGCACCGTCATGCGCAGTTCCCTCAACTCACCTTGTACGTCACTCTGGTTGGACTAGAACATGAGCGTCATTCACCTTTCCCTCGCTCCCCGACCGGAGACCCCCATGAGAAGACTCCTCGGCACCCTCGCCGCCGGCGCGCTCGCCCTCACCGGCCTCACCGCGACCACCACCCCCGCCCAGGCGGCCGCCACCGGCACCTTCAACGTCCTGACGTACAACATCGCGGGCCTGCCCCTGGGCCTCGGCGACAGCGACCCGGAGACCAACACCCCGCTGATCGGGCAGCGACTCGGTGGGTACGACATCGTCAACGTCCAGGAGGACTTCAACTACCACGCGTCGCTGTACGCCAACGACAACCACCCCTACCGCACCGCGACCAGCGGCGGCGCCGGGATCGGCGACGGCCTGAACACCCTCTCCGACTACACCTTCGAGGACTTCCAGCGCGTCGACTGGAACGACTGCACCAACGCCGACTGCCTCACCCCGAAGGGCTTCACCCTCGCCCGCGTCCGCCTCGCCGAGGGCGTCTTCGTGGACCTCTACAACGTCCACACCAACGCCGACGTGACGGACGCGGCCCTCGCCGCCCGCCGCGCCAACATCGAGCAACTGTCGGACTTCATCCAGGCCAACTCGGCGGGCAACGCCGTGATCGTCATGGGTGACACCAACACGCGGTACACGCGCACGGGCGACAACATCCGCACGCTCGTCAGCGAGAACGGCCTCAAGGACCCGTGGGTCGACCTGGTCAAGGACGGTACGCCGCCCGCGCAGGGCAGCGACGCGCTGGTCTGCGACGCGGCGGCCCCGACGAACGACTGCGAGGTGGTGGACAAGGTCCTCTACCGCGGCAGCGACCTCGTCACCCTCGACGCCACCCGCTACAACAACGAGTGGGCGTCCTTCCTCCGCTCCGACGGCGAGCACCTCTCCGACCACTTCCCGCACACTGTCGGCTTCTCCTACACCGTGAACCCGTCCCTGAAGGCGAGCGACTTCTTCGGCGGCCCGCACGGCACGGCCTTCAACGACGCGGACGACCTGCCGACGACCCCGTCGCCCCGCACGCTGACCCTGCGCGGCGGCACCCGCCTGGACGCGGTGTCGCTGACGCACGACGGCGGCAGGGTCCTGTCCCACGGCGGCACGGGCGGCACGGCGACGTCCCTGACCCTGGCCTCCGGCGAGCACCTCACCTCCGTGAAGCTGACGCAGGGCCAGAAGGACGGCCGTACGCGGCTCTTCTCGGCGGCGTTCACGACGGACAGGGGCCGCACCCTGTCGGCCGGTACGGCGACGACGGACACGAAGACCTTCACGGCCCCGTCCGGCTGGCAGATCGTCGGCTTCACCGGCCGCGCGGGCGACGAGATCGACAAGCTGGGCGTGCTGTACACGCCGATCATCTGACCGGCCGGGGCAGCCGGAGCTCCGCCCGGACGAACTTGCACACGCCGTCGGGGCGGGGCTCGATGCCGTACGGCGTTCGCGGCCTCACTCACTGCGCAGCACCTCCGCAATGGTCAACCACCCCGCCCTCCGCGCCGGAACGAACGCCCCCAGCACCGCGATCGCGAGCCCCGCGAGGGCGAGGCCGCTCAGCGCGGGGACCTGCCAGACGTCCGTCATGTACGACGGCAGGGTGAGATCCACCGCTTCCGCCATCCGCGGGACGACCAACTGGTGGCCCAGCACGCCCAGCGGGATGCCGAGCAGCGAGCCGAGTGCGCCCAGCACCGCCATCGACGTCACCGTCATCACCGTGACCTGCCGGGGCGTCATGCCGATGGACTTCAACATGCCCAAGTCCCTGCGTCGGTCACGGGTGTTGAGGACGACACTGTTGAAGACTCCGAGGGACGCGACGACGGCGAGCATCAGGGTGAGCACCGACGCCGAGCCGACGATGGTCTGCGTAATGGAGTTGGAGTCGTTCACCGTGGGGCTGATTCCGGCGTCGGCAGCTCTGGCCGCCCGGACGTAGGCGGCCGGGTCGGCTCCGTCGCGGAGCTTCACGTGGTAGGCGATGGGCTTCTCGTACGGGGACAGGGCCGTCGTCGTGGACCAGTCGGCGACGATCCGCCGGGCGTTGCTCTCCATGAACTCCCCGACGACGACCGCCCTTTCGTCCCGATTGCCCTTCTCCAGGACGAGCCGGTCGCCGACCCGCAGACCGTTCTGGCGCAGGAAGGCCGATCCGGCCACGATCTCGCCGGTGCCGCGCATCCACCGGCCCTCGGTGAGTACGCCGTCCAGCTGGAGCCGGTCACCACGACGGCCTTCGAGCTCGACCTCGTGTGCCGAACCCGCAACGCGCACGTCGGTGTTCGCCCGGGCGGTGATCTCCAGCGCGCCGGGCAACGAGCGCAGCAGCGACTGGAGTTGGAGGTCGTCGTGCTCCGGTTTGATCTCCTTGCCGTCCTTGACGTTGAAGGCGTACGCCGTGACCTGGTAGGCGCCCTGGCCCGCGTTACCGAACCGGGTCATCGTGGTGGCCAGGCCCGTCGCGAACGTCACCGTGGTCACGCCGAGGACCACGGCGGCGAGCGTGAGGGCGCTGCGGCCCGGCCGGGCGAACGGCAGGCCCATGCCCAGGCTCACCGAGCGCGGCAGCCTGCTGCTCGCCAGTCGGCGCTGGATGCCGAGGGCCCGCCCGGCGCGAGGTGCGGTGCCCTCGCTGATCGCCCGCGCCGCCGAGAGGCGGTGTGCGCGCACGGCGGGGGCGAGCGCGGCGAGGACGCACACGGCGGGCATGCCGAGCAGGGCCACGGTGTTCACCCAGGGCGCGATGGACGCGCTGTCGTGGAACACCCCGGCGTCGGGCCCCATGAACACGAACTCGAAGAAGGGCCGCGCCAGCAGATTGCCGAGGGCCGCGCCGACCGCGCAGCCGATGACCGCCGGGACGGAGATCATCGTGAGGTAGACGGCGACCACCTGCCCCGGCGTGAACCCGATGGCCTTGAGCACGCCGATGTGCCGGAAGCCGGAGATCACCGCGCCGCTGACCACGTTGCCGATGATGAGCACCGCCACCGCGATACCGAGGATGCCGAAGGCCATCAGGTAGGGGGTGTACGCCCGGGCCGAGCCGCCCACCTGGTCCTTGAGGGTGAGATACGACCGTGAGGCGGTCAGCGCGTCCGCGGGGAGCCCTTCGGTCACCGTGGCCAACTGTCCGCGCAGCCGTTCCTCCGACGACGCGTCCGCGAAGCGGAAGAGCACCTGAGTGGTCGTCGGGTGCAGGGCGCCGATCTGGTCGGGCACGACCCAGGCGTCCGCGGTCCGGCTCAGGTCGAAGGCGAAGCCGACGACGGTCAGGGGCGGGCCCTCCGGCACGTGGATCTTCTTGCCCAGGTCGTCCGGGGTCCAGCCCGGATCCCGGTTCAGTACGACCTCGCCGGAGCGGGTGGCCCAGCGGCCCGCCCACAGGTCGAGCCGGTTCACGGGGCCGTCGGGGTCGGCGCGGCCGACGACCGTGATCTCGCTGCCGAGGCCGAAGTTCATGCCTCCGTTGTTCGGCAGTTCGACGGTGGCCTGGGCGAAGGGCCCGGCGGCGGCCTCGACACCGGGCCGCCGGACCGCCCGCGTCAACTGGGCGTCCGACACCTTGTCCGGGTCGAAGGCGGCGACGACGTGCGGGCCGCGCTGCTTTCCGAAGGCCTTGTCGAAGGGGGCGGAGGCCGCGTCGAGCAGGCCGAGGGCCACCACCATCGCGGCCGTGGAGGTCAGCGTGACCAGGGCGATGACGAGCGTCTGCAGCCTGCGTCGCCGTACCGCCGCGCGGGCCGCCTGCCACACCGCCCTCATGCGGACGGCTCCAGGGTGTGCTCGCCGGTCACCCGGCCGTCGGCGAGTTCGACCAGCCGGCTGGCGCAGCGCCGGGCGAGGTGCTCGTCGTGGGTGACGAGGATCAGCGTCTGGCCGATCTGGTTGAGGTCGAGGAGCAGGTCCATCACCTGCTCGCCGGACCGGCTGTCCAGGGCGCCGGTCGGCTCGTCGGCCAGCAGCAGGGCGGGGCGGTTCATCAACGCCCGTGCCACGGCGACGCGTTGCCGCTCGCCGCCGCTGAGCACCGCCGGGTAGGCGTTGCGGCGATCGGCGATGCCGAGTTCCTCGAAGAGATCCAGCGCGCGGCGACGGGCCTGCCGGGCGGGCGTGCCGGTCAGCTGCGCGGCGAGCGCGACATTGTCGAGCGCCGACAGGTCGTCGATGAGGTTGAAGAACTGGAAGATCATGCCGATCCGGCGCAGCCGGTACAGGGCGAGCCCCTTCTCGCTCAACTCCCCCACGTTCTCTCCGTGCACGACGACCGTGCCGCCCGTCGGACGGTCCAGGCCGGCGATCATGTTGAGCAGGGTGGACTTGCCGCATCCCGAAGGCCCCATCACCGCGACGGCCTCCCCGGCCCGGATCTGCAACGACACCCCGTCCAACGCGGTCGTCTCGCCGTACTCCTTGCGCACACCGTCGAGCCGTACGACGGCGGCGGCCTCTCCCCTACTGCCCTCAATGACCATGCACAGGACGCTAAGAGGCGGACCCGCGCCTGAACATCCCTCCCCGGATGGCACATCGGCCGCGCCTCATCCTGGAGATGCAGGCCCCTGCATCCACAGGCCGATGCGGATCCGGTGATCGTCTGCCAGGGTGAACGGGTGTGGGAGTGGGAGTCGAACGGGCTGTTGGCGGCGCTGGGGGTGGCGTGTGCGGCCGTGGCGGGGCTGACGGTGGCGCTGGTGCGGACGCGGCGCCGCTGGCAGGCGGCCGTCGGGGAACGCGGCTGGCTCCTCGAACGCGAGCGGGAGAGCGCGGCCCGTGCCGCGATCGCGGCCGAACGCGACCGCATCGCCCGCGAGTTGCACGACATCGTCAGCCACAACGTCAGCCTCATGGTGGTGCAGGCCGGCGCCGCCCGCGAGGTGCTGGGCACGATGCCGGACGAGGCGGCGACGGCCCTGCGGGCCGTGGAGGACGCGGGCCGGGGCGCGATGACGGATCTACGGCATCTGCTGGGCCTGTTGGCGCCGTCGCAGAGCGGCGAGGACGCGGAGGAAGCGGATGGTGATGGAGCTGATGTCGGTACCGCGCCGGATCTCTCACCCCAGCCCGGCCTCGACCGCCTCGGTGCGCTCGTCGACCGGATCTCGTTCGCCGGACTGCCGGTCGAGGTGCGGATCTCCGGGGAGCCGCGCCCGCTGCCGCAGGGGATCGACGTGACCGCGTACCGGATCGTCCAGGAGGCGCTGACCAACGCGCTCAGACACAGCGACGGCGGCCAGGCACAGGTCACCGTGCGGTACGCGGACCACGCACTGCGCGTGGAGGTGCTGAACAGCGGCCCGAGCGTGCTGACCGGCGATGCGCAGGCCCGGCCGGCACCGAAGCGCCACCGTGAGGGCACAGGCCGCGGTCTGCTGGGTCTGCGGGAGCGGGTCGCGGTCTACGGCGGCGACCTGGACGCCCGTCGCCGCCTGGGCGGTGGCTACCGGGTCCGGGCGCGCATTCCCCTGGACCGCCCGTGAGGACACCGGAAGCCGGCCGAGGCCCCCGTGTCCTCGTGGTCGACGACCAGACACTGATCCGGACCGGCTTCCGGCTGATCCTGACCGCCCGCGGCATCGAAGTGGTGGGAGAGGCGGCCGACGGGGCGGAGGCGGTGTCGATGGCGCGCGAACTCGGGCCGGACGTCGTGCTGATGGACATCCGCATGCCGAACATGGACGGCCTGGAGGCCACGATCCGCATCCTCGAACAGGCCCCGGACTGCCGGGTGTTGATGCTGACCACCTTCGACCTGGACCGCTACGTCTACCAGGCCCTGTCGATCGGAGCGAGCGGCTTCCTCCTGAAGGACGTCACGCCGGAACACCTGGCGGCGGCGGTACGCCTGGTGAACACGGGCGACGCCCTCCTGGCCCCCTCGATCACCCGCCGTCTGGTGGAACGCTTCGCCACGGAGACCCCGGCCCACTCACCGGTCGCACACACCGACCTGGCGGCCCTGACACCCCGCGAACTGGAGGTCCTGACCCTCCTGGGCCGCGGCCTGTCCAACACCGAACTGGCCGACCGGCTCACCCTGAGCGAGGCCACGGTGAAATCCCACGTGGCCCGCATCTTCGCCAAGCTCACGCTTCGGGACCGCGCCCAGGCCGTGGTGCTGGCGTATGAGACGGGGCTGGTCAGACCGGGCGACTCGAACGCAAGGAGATCCGCAGAACAATGAGGTCGGCCCCCGGCGTCCAGGACTCGAGGACCTCCTCGCGGGACGCCGTCTCGCGGTGGCCGCGCGGGCGACGAGATCGACGAGTTGGGTGCGCTGTACGCGCCGATCGCATAGTTGCGGGGGCCGAGGCGGCTTCCGACTGGGAGCCGCCTCGGCCCGGCCGGGCGGCTCAGCCGCAGGAGCCGGAGATCCACCGATGGGAACGCAGCTTGTACGTGCCCGCCAGGTTTCCGCCGTGCTGCTGACGCGTGCAGCCCTTACGGTTCACATAATCGGCGCCGCTGTAATAGGCCACACCAGTCGCGCTGGAGGTGTCCCGCTGCACGGCCGCCTTCACTCCGGAGCTCGACCGCGCCGGACGGGAGTCGACGCATGTCGTGACGACCGTGCTGCGCGGACTGCTGCGCGCCGCGCCCGCCTCCGCCGTACTGCCCCGGCTGCGCGAGGCGATCGTCGACGGCGCGATCAGCGACCCGGGCCGCGCGCACCTGCGCTGCTGGGGCTACCGGCTGGACCCGCCGCACGGCCCGCCGTCCCCGCTGCACACCGCGCAGGCCGTGGTCGCCCTCGACCGGACCGCCCGTGTCCTCGGCGAGACCGCGGGCGCCCGCGCCGCCCGGGAGGACGGGGTCCGCTGGCTGCTGGCCTGCCCGGACGCACCCCACCACGGCTGCCTCGACCTGGAGAACCTCAGGGAGGAGGTACGGCGCCCGCGCACCGACGACCCTTCGCGCCATGAGGTGCTGAACGTACGGCACTTCACGGCCGCCTGGGTGGTCCGCGCCCTGCTGACCCCGGCGGCCCGGCGGATCGCCCAGGAGGACGGGCTGGAGACGGAGTGGCGGGAGCGGCTGGACGGCGCGGTCGCCGCGGTGTGGGCCGGGCAGACCGACGGCATCTGGACCTGGGAGCGCGGTGACGGCACCGACCTGCGCAAGCCGATCTGGATGACCTATCAAGGTCTTTGCGCGCTGCGCGCCCATGCCGTATGGATGTATCAGCCGGATCAGCCGGATCACTGAACCCGTCCGGCATGGACGGGAGTTGGGGGATGATGCATGGGTGGTCACCAGGTCCGCGCGGCTCGGCAACTGCTGGCCAGGGCGCTCGACGGTGAACTGCCCAAGCACGAACAGGTGGTGGCGGCCCGCTCCGTGATCGCCGAACTGGGCTCACCCGACCGCCTGCTGGAGCTGATCGCCGAACTCGCCTCCGGGGAGGGCGATCCCGAGGGCTGTGCCCGGCTGTCGTACCGCCACGTACTCGGTTTCGACAAGTTGCTGCTGATCGACGGCGGCCCCCGCCGCATGCTGCGCGCGCATGTGTGGCATCCGGGCGCGGGCGCGATCGGCAAGGAGGACATCCACAACCACCGCTCACCGCTGGCCTCCTACGTCGTCCGCGGCAGGCTCGCGATGGAGCTGTACGAGGTGCGGGACGACGGCGGCATCGAAGCCGCGCGCTACCAGGAGTCCCTGGCGGAGCGGTCGTCCGACTGGCGGCTGGAGCCGGCGGGTCCGGCTCGGCTGCGGCTGACGCAGACGGGCCAGTTCGCGGCAGGCAGCGCCTACGCCCTGCCGGCGCACACCCTGCACCGGGCCTGGTGCGGCACGGACGTACCGACGGTGACGCTGTTCCTGGAGACGGGCAGCGGACGGCGCCCGCACACCGACGTGTTCACGGCCGCGGGCCCGCATCCCGGAGCGGTCGCCAAGGTCCCGCTGGATGTGCGGGAGTACCTGGGGGCGCTGAGCGGGCTGGCGGAGCTGCTCAGGAGCTCGTGAGGGCCTGTCGTACGACGTCGAGGTTGTAGTCGTCGATGGCGACGCTCGTCAGCTCGGCGGGCCGCAGCCATGCGTGGGCCTGGTCCGGCTGCGGCAGGGTCACGTCCAGGGACAGCGGGCGGACCAGGAAGTTCTCCTGCCAGCTCTTGACCTCGTGGCCCCGGTAGTCACTCACGAAGGACGACTCGCCGACCTTGCGCACGATCTCGCCACGCAGCCCGGTCTCCTCCTTCAGCTCGCGCAGCGCGCCGTCCGCCGCACTCTCGTCCGGCTCCAGCTTCCCGCACGGCACACCCCACACCCGCGGCAGGAACCGCTCCGTCTCACTACGCCGCACCAGGAGCACCCGCCCCTGCTTGTCCACCACGACGGCGGCCGCCAGTCGCATCTCGCCGGGGATGTCCATGGCCATAGCTTCCTCGGTCCCTCGGTCCCTGGGTCGACAGCCGGAGTTGAGTCCAAAGGGTCTGATACCCACGAAAACCTCAACTCTACCAGTCCGCCCGCCACGAGGCAGTGTCCCCGGTCTCACTCCGCCCGGCCGGGGACCGGCAGCCGCTGAACGCCTGTACGTCGGCGTACGTCGGCACCGTGCCGTGGGGCGGGCGGCCCGCCCGTACGTCCGCGAGCGTCTCCAGAGCGGCGCCCAGGGCCCGCCGGTACAGCAGCGAACCGAGGCTGATGCGGCGCACACCGAGGTCGGTGAGGTGGGCGATGGTGGGGCCGGTGGGTGAGTACAGGATGTTGAGTGGGGCGTCGAGGTGCCGTACGAAGGTGGTGATCTCGGCGGGGTCGGTGAGGCCGGGGACGAACACGCCGTCGGCTCCCACCTGCTGGTAGGCGTCGAGGCGGGCAAGCGTTTCTCTTCGGTCGCCGTCGCCGACCCAGTACGTGTCGGTGCGGGCGTTGACGAAGAGTCCGGGGGCGGCCGACTTGACGGCGGCGATCTTCGCGGCATGACGGGTGACCGGCCCGAGCCCGTCTTCGAGGTTGATGCCTACGACCCCGACGGCCGCCAGTTCCCGCGCGAACTCCGCCACCTCGTCCGGATCGTCGCTGAAACCGCTCTCCGCGTCGACGGAGAGCAGGAACGGCTCCGTACCGAGAGCGAGGGCGAGCCGGAGCGTCTCGTCGCGGGTCGCGGACGCACCGTCGGGAAGTCCCGCGGCCGCGGCCACGGCGAGACTGGTCGTCCCGATCGCGGCGAAGCCCTGCCCGGCGAGGATCCGCGCCGAGGCGTGGTCCCAGGCGTTGGGGAGCAGCAGGGGCTCGGCGGCATGATGGAGAGCGGCGAAGTCACCCACGGCGGAGTCCTCCCGGACGGTTCCGGTCATGCCGCCACGCTAGGGGCACCTCACTTCGGCGCCGACCGAAGTGTGCGCGAAGCCGTCAGTCCCCGCGTTCGGCCGCGCTGCGCTCCACACAGAACTCGTTGCCCTCCGGATCCGCGAGGACGGCCCAGCCCGTGCCGTCGGGGTTGCGGCGGTCGTCGAGGAGCGTGGCGCCGAGGGCGAGGATGCGGTCGACCTCCTCGTCGCGGGTGCGGTCCTGCGGCTGCAGGTCGAGGTGCACGCGGTTCTTGACGGTCTTGGTTTCCGGCACGGTGATGAAGAGGAGGCCCGCACCCTCGATCAGCGCCTCCGCGTCGCCGGGCTTGTCGTCCTCGTGCATGGGGAGGTCCAGGACCTGCGACCAGAAAGAGGCGAGTTCGTAGGCGTGGGTGCAGTCGATCGTCGTGTGGCGGATTCTGGAAGTCGTGCGGGGATTCTTGGGCACGCCGATGATCCAGGCAACGCAAGAGCAGGCAATGGCGGCAACCTTTCCTGCTCCGGTGACGACAGGAAGGCATGACTTCAGCAAGACCCACCACACGTCACCGCCGTATGCGGGGAGCCCGCAAGCCCCGGATCGGCGGTCTCGCCGCCACCGCCGCTCTGGTCGGCGCGTGGTACGCAGCAGCCGGGGCTGCGACGACCACCGCCGACGGTCTCGCCGTGACCAGCACCGCCGTGAGCCTGCCGGCCAAGTTCCCCTACCTGTCAGCGGGTTACAACAACACCCGCGAGTGGACACGTACGGCGACGGCCGTCGCCCCCAACGGCACCCTGCGCGTGGCCTGGCCCGCCTCGGACGGCATCCACGTCACCCCGCTCACCTCCGCCGGGAAGCGCTCGGGGGCGGACACGGTCGTCAAGGGCGCCAAGGAGGTCGGCGGGCTGGTCGCGCACAACGACGGCTTCGCGCTGCTCACCCGGGTCTCCGACACCAACAAGTGGAAGGAGACGGCGGCCGCGATCGTCCGCTACGCGGGCGGGAAGAAGACCTGGACCACCAAGCTCACCGGCACCTCCACCAATGACACGGCCCCGCTGCTCGACGGTCAACTCACCTGGAACGGCAAGAAGTACGGCGCGTACTTCGTCGTGCACGGCGCCGGAGGCTTCGCCGACGGGCACTACGGCGACAAGTTGACGTACGTCAGCGCCAAGGGCACCAAGCTCGGCGGCGGTTGGAGCTGGGGGTGCAGTCACAACGAGGGCATCGCACTGCACGCCGAGGCCTCCGGCGCGTTCACCTCCCTCTGTTTCGACGACTGGCGTTCGGGTCTGTTCGTGTCGACGGGCATCGGCGCGCCGGACACCGCACCGGTCGTGCAGCGCGAGCAGTGCTGGGCGGGGTACTGCGGCGGGACGTTCGCCGGCCGTACCGGCGATCTCGTCAAGTCCTCCACCGGCCGCTACGCGACCGCCTTCGCCTCCCGCGGCGCCGCCTCCGCCAAGAAGAACCCGGACGACGCGAGCGGTCGCGGCTGGACGGTCAAGCCGAGGACGAGCACCCACCAGGTGGCCGTCGCCTTCCTCAAGAATCGCAACTCCGGCCCCGGCAAGGCGATCTACCTCACCGGTGCGAAGGGCACCGAACACATCAACGTGCGTATCGCCCCGTACGGCAAGGACCGTCTCCTGCTGTCCTGGGAGTCCCTGAAGAACGCCAAGTGCGCGAGCGGCACCTGCACCGGCACCTTCACGGGCACGCACCTCAGGCTCATCGACTGGAACGGGAAGTTCCAGAGCGCGGACAAGGTGGTGAACGCGCGGCTCACGGGCGACATCGCGGTCCAGAAGGACGGGACGCTGACGTGGGCGTACGCCCCGGTCACACCGTCGTACACGACCGCGCTCACCGGCGCGTCCCCGACCTCGACGAAGCTGAGGATCGCCCGCCTCACTCCGTGAGAAGGGTTCGGGTGGGCAGGCTGATGGTGGAAGGGTGGTCGGGGTCGTGGAACACGTGCTGGCTCGCGGCTTCGAGTCGGGTGACGGTGACGCCTGAGAGTTCGTCGGCGTGTGCGACGCCGCTGAGACCGTCACAGATGTTCGTCGAGCGGCCTGCGGTATCGACGTCGCAGACGCGGACGAACACATCGGCGTGGGGGCAGGCAAGGGGGAGTGCCGGTGAGCCGGAAGGTGCCGCTGGGCGAGGGCGAAATGGCCCGGACCGCGTGTGCTGTTCGTCGCGCCGCGCTCGTCCTGGACGCTGCTCGACGACTGGTACGGCACCCTCGGCCTGTGCGGCAGCGGCTCCAACAGCCTCCGCTTCGACGAGGCCCGCATCCCCACCCACCACACCCTGGAGGGCATCCTGCTCGACCTGCCCGTGGAGGGCGGCACGGTCGGCTCGGAGCTGCACGGCCAAGCGATGTACGCAGGGCGCCCGGCCAGCTTCTTCCAGGGCGAGATGGCCGCCCTGATGATCGGAACCGCGTACGCGGCCGCCGACGAGTACGCCCCGATCATCTCCGAACGGCGGCTCATCATGGACCCCAGCCGCACCCGCGCCGACCTCCACGACTACCAGCGCCACCTCGGCGAGGCGCTGGCCGCGATCCGCACGGCGGACGCCGCGATGCGCGCCACCGCCGACGACTGGATGGAGGCCTGTGCCGACAACGTGTCGGGCCGGGCCCCTTCACCACCGCCGTGGACGACCGGCTCGCGCTCGTCCACCTCACCGCCGGGCGCATGGCCTGGGAAGCACTGCAGGGCCTCCTGTTCCGCACGGCGGGCTCCCGGCACGCACGCGACGGCGAGCGCATGCAGCGCTACTTCCGGGACGCCGCCACCATGTGGACACACGTCTGCAACAGCATGCCCGAACCGATAGCCCGCCGCGTCGGCCGCGCCCGCCTCGGTCTGCCGTCGGACGACATCCCGCTGGTCTCCTGATCCCCTGCTCCCCGGACTCTTTCGTCCTCCAGCGGCCGGGGCGATGACAATCGTCCCGCCGCGCTGGCGGTCGGCTGGGGCGTCGACCGGCTCGCGTATGCCGTAGTGCCCGACTCCGAATCGCTGTGGGCCGAGTACGCCGTCTACGCACTCTGGACCGCGGCGGCCCTGGCGACGTTCGTTGCGGTCACTCGTCCGCCCCGGCCGCGACGCTGAGCCACTCGCCCCCTCCGGAGTCACCCAACCGCACGCCCACCTCCGGCCCGTCGCTCCAGCGGACCCGCACCTCCCCCTCGCCGTCCGATCGCACGGACACCGTCTCCTTCAGCGGAACGGGATCCTGCTCGGCCGTGAGCCGGGCGAGCGCGACGAAGACGGTGGCCTCCTGACCCGTGACGCCGGTGAGGTCGTCGTCGAGGCCGACGGCGGGCAGCAGTTCGGCCCGGACACCGTCCCGCGCGGCCCACCCGGTCACCCGCACCGGGGTGCCGGGCTCCGCCCCCGCCACAAGGAAGGCGCGCACCTCCACAGCGCCGCGTGTCAGCACAACGCTCGTCACCCGAGCGCCGGAGGACGCCCTGTGCCGCGAGGCCGCCCACCCTTCGCCGACGCCCAGCGGTTCGATGCCGGTACGGCTCGGGTCGTCGCCGACGATCAGGCTGTTGTCGTACGACGCCGACGGCTCCGTCACCGTCGAGTACGCGAGGCGCGTGTAGTACGGGTCGTAGCGGGCGTCCTCGCTGCCGTGGTTGTGGAGACGGACGACGCCGTCCGAACGCGTGGACTGGAGCAGCCAGTTGGGGGCGGCGATCGCCGTGACCGCGTCCTCGCGCTCGGCCGGGCCCTGCTCCTCCGCGGCAGTCCACACCTCGTGGTCGGGCGGGAGCAGCAGGCCGAGGAAGCCCTTGCTCGCCCAGTACGGTGAGGCGGGGCCCGAATAGCCTTGCAGGACGCGGGAGTCGGGGCCGTGCCAGCCGAGCGTGAGCAGGCCTCGGGAGTCCACGGCTCCCCGGTCCAGGAAGTACTTCAGCGCTCCGGAGGCCAGTCGCCTCGTCTCCCCCGGCGACAGCGGCGTGTGCCCGGTCAGCGCGCCCAGCCACAGCGGAGCGGTCGTGGCGAAGCGGTAGGTCAGCGACCGGCCTTGGTGCATGGGGGCACCGTCGCCGCCGAACAGGCGGGCGTAGTCGTCGAGATGGCGGAAGAGCCGGCCGCCGTACAGGTCGAGCAGCCGGGCGTCCTGCGCCAGCCACGCGTGCAGCACCGGATACAGGTGCATCGCCCAGCCGTTGTAGTAGTCGAACTTGCGGCCGTCGCCGTCGGTGTACCAGCCGTCCCCGACGTACCACTTCTCGATCCGTTCCAGGCCGCGGTCGATCGCGTCGCGGGACGCCTCGGCCTCGTGACCGATCTCCTGGAGGAAACCGGCGACCGTGACCGGGAACAGCTCCCAGTTGCAGGGCCAGGCCTCGGCGGTCAGCGCGTCGCCGAGCCAGGCCGCCGCCCGCTGTCGTACGCCGTCGTCCAGGCGGTCCCACAGCAGTGGCCTGGTCAGTCGCAGCGCGAGGGCGATGGAGGCCGCCTCGACGAGCGGCTGGCTGCGGTCCTCGATGCGGGGCCAGACGCCGCGGACCCCGGCGGCGAGTCCGTCGGCGTACCGCTCGAGCGCGGTCTCGTCCCTGCGGAAGGCCGCGAGGAGCAGCGTACGGGCGTACCCCTCCAGGCCGTCGGAGAGGCGGCCCGACCAGCTCTGACGGTCACCGGGGAAGTGGTAGAGGGCGTGGTCCTCGGTGGCGTACGGCGCCACCGCGGCGAGCAGGGCGTCCGCCGCCGCCTCCCAGTGGGCGCGGGTGTAGCCGGTGTGCGGGCTGAGGGCGCGGTCGTCCTTGGGCAGATCCATCGGAAACGGTTTCCTTCCACCTGGGCCTGGGCCGCCCCGGTTCCGGTCAGGGCGGCCCAGGGGTTTATCCCACCCTCACCTTGCCCTCGGGCACCAGATGCTGGGCGACGAGTTCATCACGGACCAGCTCGGCGTACGCCGTGGCGCCACGCACCGAGGTGTGGGTGTTGTCCCGTTTCTCGTTGTAGAGGTACAGCGCCTTGGAGCCCTCGACGCCCAGCGATTCCACCAGCGCCTTCGTCTTCGCCGTGAGGTCGATCAGCGGGACGTCGCGTTCGGCGGCGACCGAGCGGATGACGGCCGGGTGGTCGACGCCGAGGCCGTTGACGAGGAGGGCGGTGCCGTTGTTCAGGGTGCCGTCGGCGTTGAACCAGCGTCGCACGATGGGGGTGACGAGGACGGGCCGGCCGCCCTTGGCGCGGACGCCGTCCACGAGGGCCTCGAGGTTGGCCCGGTAGGTGGGCTCGTCGGTCGTCTTGTCGTTGTGGGCGAGCTGGACGAGCACGAGGTCGCCGGAGCGGATCTGCGGCTGGACGGTGGCCCAGAGCCGGGTGTCGGACAGGTACGTCACCGTACTCTCGCCGGAATCCGCGTAGTTGGCGACCGACAGGCCCTTGCGCAGGTACTGCGGCAGCTGCTGGCCCCAGCCGTAGTAGGGGTCGCCGGGCTGGTCGCAGACGGTGGAGTCGCCGACGAGGAAGATCTGCCGGGCGTGCCGGGCAGGAGTGACGCGGATGTCGGCGAGGACGGGGGCCGAGCCGCCGATGGCGAGGTCGAGGCCGGGGGTGCCGTCGGAGCCGGTGGGCTCGCCCTCGGGTGTGCGGACGTTCACCGTGAAGCTGCGGGCGGCGCGTTCACCGGCCGCGACGGCCGTCTCGGGGAGCAGGGCGCGCCGGGTCTCGCCGCCGATGCTGGTGCTGGACGCCGTCTCGCCGCCGAGGAGGACCTGGACGTCGTAGGTGCCGGGCGGGACGTCGAAGTGGCAGGTGGTGGCGGTGCAGTTGGCCGCCCCCGAGTCGCCCTCGGGGGCGGCGTGGGCCGGTACGGCCGTCAGGCCGGCGCTCAGGGTGACCGCCGCCAGGACGGCGAGGTGGAAACGTCTCATGTGCGACTCCTCCGACAGGTCGACAAGGCCCAGCGGCTGGACCGTACCGCTCTCGGCAAGCGCTTTCTAGTCCCTGAACTCGATTTCGCGGGGCGGACGACGATCCTTCTGCGAAAGCCCTTTCGCGAATTCGGTTCGACTGTCACCCTGCGATGCACCCGCACCCCCCGCACCTCCCGAAGGAGGCACCCCCATGTCCGGATCCGTGAACCGACCGGTCCGACGCCGCACCTTCGTCCTCGGCGCCGCCGCCACCGCCGGCACGGCGGCGCTCGCCGGCCCGCTCGCCCAGTCGGCGTCCGCCGCTGCCTTCGGCTGGAGCGACGACGGCTCGAACTACGTCGTCGACACCGGCGCCAGCCTCGTCTTCAAGGTCAGCAAGACCAACGGTGATCTGACCTCGCTGGTCTACCGTGGCGCGGAGTACCAGGGCTACGGCGGCATGAACTCGCACATCGAGTCCGGCCTCGGCAGCTCCACCGTGACGATCAGGCAGTCCGGTTCGACGATCCTGATCTCCGTCACGTACGGCACGCTCAGGCACTACTACGCGGCCCGCAGCGGCGAGAACAACATCTACCTGTGGACCAACAAGGCCGACACCTCGGTTTCGGCAACCCGTTACATCCTGCGCGTCAGAAAGGGCCTGTTCCTCAACGACGAGCCCGACTCCTACACCTACGCGCCCACCGCCATCGAGGCCTCGGACGTGTTCGCGAAGTCCGACGGCCAGACCCGCTCCAAGCACTACTCGAAGCTCCGGGTGATGGACTACGACTACATCGGCTGGACGGCGGGCGGCGTCGGCCTGTGGATCGTGCGGAGCAACCACGAGAAGGCCTCCGGCGGCCCGTTCTACCGCTCCCTCCTGCGCCACCAGAGCGCGGACGGCGGCGGTCTGTACGAGATCCTCTACTACGGCCAGAACCAGACGGAGGCCCAGCGCTTCGGTCTCCAGGGGCCGTACGTCATCGCTTTCACGGACGGCGGGGCACCGTCCTCGGCGTTGTTCCCGGGCACGCTGACCACCCCGTGGGCGGATTCGCTCGGAATCTCCGGGTACGTGGGCGCCGCGGGCCGGGGTCGGGTGGCGGGCGTCGGCATCAGCGGGCGCGACACGGCGTACCCGTACACGGTGGGTCTGGCCAACTCGGCGGCGCAGTACTGGGGTTCGGCGCGCGCCTCGGACGGTTACTTCTCCATCGGCGAGATCCTTCCGGGGACGTACACGCTGACCGTCTTCAAGGGCGAACTCGCCGTGTACACCTCGTCGGTGACCGTGAGCACGGGCGCGACGACGACCCTCAACACGATCGCGATCCCGTCGTCGAACGACCCGAGCAACGCAAGCGCGATCTGGCGGATCGGCGACTGGAACGGCACACCCAGCGGCTTCAAGAACGCGGACCTGATGACGTACGCGCATCCGTCCGACGTCCGGGCCGCCTCCTGGACCGGCAACGTGGTGATCGGCGGCGGCAGCGAGACGTCCGCCTTCCCCTGCTACCTGTGGAAGGACGTCAACAGCGGGCTGATCGTGTACTTCCGGCTGACGGCCGCGCAGGCCGCCGCCGCGCACACCCTGCGGATCGGTGTGACGACGGCCTACGCCAACGGCCGGCCGCAGGTCGTCGTCAACGACACCTGGACGTCGGCGATCCCCTCGCCGCCCACCCAGCCGAACACGCGGTCGCTGACCAACGGCTCATACCGGGGCAACAACCACACGTTCACCTACAGCGTGCCGGCGTCCGCCTGGCTGACGGACACCGGCGCGTACAACACGCTGAAGATCCATGTGGTGAGCGGCTCGGGGGCGACCGGCTATCTCAGCGCGGGCACGTCGATCGACGCGATCGATCTGCTGGCCTGATCCCGAAGACGGTCATGTCCCGCGCGTCCACTGCTGGTTGGTGCCTCCGTTGCAGGTGTACGTGATGAGCGCGGCGGAGTTGGCGGTGGACGCGCCGGACACGTCCAGGCACTCGCCGGTCGCGCGGGACCTGACGTTCACGTAGCTGCCCGTGGTGGTGAGCGACCACTGCTGGTTGGTGGCCGACGCGTTGCAGTTCTCCTGGGTGACCGTGCTCGCGTTCTCCTGCACGCACAGGGAGCTGTTCCTGACCATCAGCCGGTAGTAACCGCTTCCGACGGATTTGAACCAGTACTTCTGGTTGTTGCCACCGTTGCAGTCGTACTGCTTGATCTGGGCGCCCTGCCACAGCGACTGGCTGGTCACGTCGGCGCACTTGGAGCTGTGCCGGGCGATGAGCGTGTCGTACGTGGCGCTCGTCCCGCTGATCGTCCCGGCCGCCGCGTCGATGGTGACCTCCGGGGACCAGGACATCGACACCGAGGTCGAGGTGGGGAAGGTCAGCGGGAGCCAGACGTAGCGGGAGTCGTTGACGGTGCCGCCGAAGGAGTTGCCCCAGCGGTCGCCCAGGTACAGGTACGAGGTGCCCGAACTTCCCTGCACCGGAAGGACGTACGTGGTCTGGGAGCCGTATGCCGTCGAGTCGCCGACGTTCGTCATCGCCGACCAGGGGCCCGCGAGGTTGGTGGCCGTCGCGTACTGCTGCTGGTTGGGGCTCCAGCCGGTGGCGCCCGACGTCAGCATGAAGTACACCCCGTTGCGCTTGAACAGCGCCGGGGCCTCGCGGTGTCCGCCGTGCCAGGGGTCGGCGACCAGGGTCGCGATGCCCGTGTAGTCGCTCGTCAGGCGGTAGATGTGCAGGTCGTAGTTCTCGCGGGCGGCGGAGACCATGTAACCGGTTCCGTCGGTGTCGACGAAGACCGTGATGTCCCGGGACATGTGCTGGCCGAGCGGGCGGAAGCTGCCCTGCCAGGTGTAGTTTCCGTCGACCGTGTCCGAGACGGCGACGGCCGCGCGGGCCTCGCTGTAGTCCGAACCGTTTTCCTTGTGCATCCACATCACGAACTTGCCGGTGGACGCGTTGTACATGACCTTCGGCCGCTCGATGTTGGCGACAGCGAGCTCCGGGTGGGTGGACTGGGTCAGGACATGGTTGCGGAACTCCCAGTTCTTCAGGTCGGTGGAGCGGTAGGCGTCCACGTACCGGAAGGTGTTGTCGGCGTTGCGGTGCTCGCCGAACCAGTAGTAGTAGGAGCCGACCTTGATGATCCCGCCGCCGTGGGCGTGCACGGGGTTGCCGGAGGTGTCCGTGAACTGGGTGCCGTTGGCGACGGTCTGGGGTGCGGCGTTCGCCGGGGCGGCGGTGACCAGGGCACCGGCGAGGGCACAGCACAGCGCGAGGAGGATCGCGTACGCGCGTCTCATCTCACGCCCCCCGCCGCAGCGCGGTGTCGGCGACGGGAACGCCGAAGTCCGGGGTGCCGTCCGGCTTCCAGCCCAGGGTCTGGACGCGGGTGTGGCGGTTGGGGTCGTTGAGCGGGTCGCCGTTGATCTCCTTGTACTGGCGGGCGTGGTAGACGAGGACGTCGGTGCGGCCGTCCTCGGCGACTGTGAAGCAGTTGTGGCCCGGGCCGTACTGCTTGGTGGTGTCGTTGGTGGTGAAGACCGGGGTCGGGGACTTCGACCAGTTGGCCGGGTTCATGAGGTCGCTGTCGGCGGGGGCGGTGAGCAGGCCCATGCAGTAGTTGTGGTCGGTGGCGCTCGCGGAGTAGGTCATGAAGACGCGGCCGTTGCGCTGGAGGACGTACGCGCCCTCGTTGACCTTGTATCCGATGCACTCCCAGTCGTACTCGGGGGTCGAGAGCCGGACCTGGGGGCCCGTCAGGGTCCAGGGGTTCGCCATCTTGCTCAGCCACAGGGCCGTGTTGTTGTCCATGCCGGGCTCGTGCTGGGCCCAGGCGAGGTAGCGGGTGCCGCGGTGGGTGAAGGTGGTCGCGTCCAGGGAGAAGGTCTCCCAGGCCGTCTTGATCTGGCCCTTCTCGACCCAGGTGCCGCGGAAGGGGTTGGGGTTGGAGTTCTCCAGGACCCAGATGCGGATCTGCCACACGTCCTCGGCGGGCGCGGCGGCGAAGTAGATGTACCACTTGCCGTCGATCCGGTGCATCTCAGGCGCCCAGATGTGGGCGCCCATGTCGCCGGTCGGGTGCGCCCGCCAGATGACGGACTCGGCGGCGGTCGTGAGGCCGTTCAGGGTGCGGGAGCGGCGCAGGATGATGCGGTCGTACTCGGGGGCGGTGGCGGTGAAGTAGTAGAAGCCGTCGGTGTGGCGGGTGATGTGCGGGTCGGCGCGGTGGGGGACGAGGGGATTCACGTAGGGGCCTGCTGCCTTCGGCTTCGCGGTGGGGGTGGCTGCCAGGGCCGTTGCGGGTGCGGCGGCCAGGGCACCCGCGGCGAGGGCGGCACCCTTCAGCACCAGTCGGCGGTCGGGGGTGGGGGGCAGGTCGTCGGCGCGGCTCATGCGGACTGCCTCTCGGTCGTCTCACAGGTTTCGGTTCGAGATTTCGTACGACATCTGTCATTCCGAACGCCGAAAAGGTAAAGGTGTGTTACGAGGAGGTCAACGGGTCCGGGGGGACAAAAGAACGGGGAGATTGAAGGCGCAAGTTTTTGTTATCGGCCGCCGGTTCCCGCCGTCTCCCCCAGGTGCGCAGCCAAATCCACAGGACAGCAGCGGCCGCCGGCGCCCTCGCGGCGGTCGCCCTCATGGTCACCGTTCCCCCGGCGGCGGCCGCAGGCCCGCGGGACGTCACCGCGGACGTGCTCGCGGACCGGGACGTGACGCTCACCGGCGACACGGTCGTCACCGTCCCGTCCGGGACGACGACGTACGACGGCGTCTTCCGCGGCGAGGGCACGCTCACCGTGCGCGGCAGCGGGACGCTGATCCTCACCAGGGACAGTGACTTCACGCTGCCCGAGTCCCGGCGGCGGCAGAAGGTGAGCGTCCTCGGCGGCAACCACCCGTACGTCACGACGACCGACCCCGACCCGCCCGCGGTCACGGTCGAGCGGGGCGCCACCCTCCAGTACGGCAACGGCGGCACGAGCGGGCTGATCGGCCACTTCCCGTACAACACCCCGGCGTTCCGGCTGAACCAGGACAACATCCGCGTCGACGGCACGCTCCGGCTGTCCCTGAAGAGTGCCTACAACCTGGGCACCATCAGCGGCTCGGGGCTGATCACCCAGCCGAGGTTCCTCTGGGGCACCTGGGACCTGTCGGGCACCCACCCCTTCTCCGGGGTGATCGACAACGGTACGCAGGTCAACGCCGGACGGCCGGAGTTCGCGACGTCGCTGCCGAACGTACGCAAGATCCTCAACCAGGGCACGTACACCGTGGACACCCCGCTGGGTCGGACCGTCACCATGGGCATGGACTTCTACCAGCGTGAGTACGGCAGCGACATCAACGTCCAGTCGCGGCCGGGCAGCAAGGTCGTCCTCACCGGCCAGTACAGCTGGTCCGACCAGGGCGGCGACACCGACCCCTCGCTCAGCGACCCCGCCCTGAACTGGACGCCCGCGCGCAAGAACGTCAACAAGCGCGGCACGAATATCAAGGGCGCGAACGTCCAGTGGGGCGACGGCACGACGAACAAGATCTTCATGCCGGGGACCGCCGAGACGGTCTACATAAACCTGCTGGCGGCTCGGTCGCGTTCCCTGCTCACCTTCGACTACAACGGGCCGGTGACGCTGGGCGCCCCCATCGGCGGCGGCCGGTTCCACGACACGCTGGCCGCGCCCGGCGTCGGGGATGTCGTCATCGCGGGAACGCGCGGGAACGACGTGACCTTCGCGGCGAAGCAGTACTACGACGGCTCGACCACCGTCGAGAAGGGCGCGGTGCTGCGGCTGGGGTCGGCGCAGGGTGACGGCTCGCTGTGGATGGACGGCGACCTGTGCCGGGTGGTGAACGACGGGACGCTCGTGGTGCGGAACGCGTCGACGCCGACCTCGCTGTCCCGGGTCAGCGGCTCGGGGGCGTTCGTGCAGTCGGGCGCGGCGACGACGACGCTGGCCGGGAACGGGGTGACGTACACCGGCACGACGACGGTCAGGAAGGGCACGCTGGCGCTGCGCTCGGGGGCGACGCTCACGAAGAGCAGGGCGATCCGGCTGACGTCGGCGGGCGCGCGGCTGGACGTCGGTGCGTCGGGGCTGCGGGTGACGACCACACTCACCGGCAAGGGCACGGTGAAGGGGGCGGTGACCAACGAGGGCGTGGTCACGGGCGGGCTCACGGTGACCGGGGGCTTCACGCAGCGCGCGGCCGGTCAACTGGTCCTGGGCGCCAAGCCGTTGAAGGTGGCCGGCGGGGCGGTGCGGCTGGTCGGCGACCTCGACCTGTCCGCCGCCGGGAGGGACCCGGAGCGCAAGATCACGGTCCTCGACAACAAGGGCCGGGGAACGACGAAGGGCGCCTTCGAGGGCCTGCGCGAGGGCGCCAGGGTGAAGCTCGCCGACACTGTCTACCGCATCACCTACCGGGGCGGCGACGGCAACGACGTTGTCCTCACCGCCGCCGCCACCAAGAGCGCGTCAAAGTCCCCGGCCGCCGACACACCCGCATCCGACGCGTCGACACCGGACACGCGCGCCGCGAGCGCCGCCGACGACTCCGGGCTGGGCCGGTGGCCGTATGTCCTCGCCGCCGGAATGCTGGGCGGCCTTCTGGTCCCGGCGACGCGTCGCACCCGCCGCGGACGGCGGCGCAGCGGACGGCACGCCGCGCGCGGGTGACCCCTGGTCCGCGTCGACCGGTCGGTGATGTACAGGGGGCATCACCGACCGGTCGACGCCTGGCATGCCGCGCCAGGCTCACTGTCCGCCTGGCGGGTCTCCCCCAGCTCCTTGGCCTCCCGGCGTCCACGCAGCCACACGTACACCGGGATACCGGCGAAGAGGAACAGCACGCCCTGATAGACGGCCGCATAGCCGGCGCCCGCGATCAGCCAGAAGGCGAAGGCGAACGAGAGGGCGGCGACGAGGAGGTCGCGGACCAGGCGGGCGGGGCTGATGTGTGCGCGGGAGCCCTTGGCGAGCCAGTAGAGCTGGGCGGCGGCCGAGAGGAGATACGGGACGCAGCCGGTGAACGTGGTGATCAGGACGAGGACACGGAAGGTGGTGTCCGGGCCCGCCGTGTAGTTGAGGGCGATCAGGATCGTGCCGAGGACCGCGCAGGCCCAGATGCCGAAGCCGGGCACCCCGCCCTTGCCGACGCGGGCGAACGGCGTCGGGAAGAGTCCGTCGCGGGCGGCGGCGTACGGCATCTGCGCGGCCAGCAGGATCCAGCCGTTGAGGCAGCCGACGATCGACGCGACGGCGACCAGTGCGATCGCGGTGCCTCCCCAGGTGCCGCCGGTGATCGCGTTCACCGCGTCGGCGAACGGGGCGCCGGAGTCGACGAGTCGGTCGTGCGGGACCAGGCCGAACACGGCGACTGTGCCGAGGATGTAGACAAGCGCGGACGCCAGCGTGCCGAGGACGCTGGCCCGGCCCACCGTGCGTTCCGGGTCGCGGACCTCGCCCGCGCTGACCGCGGCCGACTCCACGCCGAGAAAGCTGTACAGCAACAGCGCGGCCGAGGCGGCGAGCGCGCCGGAAACGCTCTGCCCGGAGGCGTTGAACGGGCCGAAGTTGTCGGCGTCCACGAAGAAGAGGCCGACGGTGGCAACGAGCAGCAGCGGTACGAACTTCAGGATCGTGGAGATCACCTGGACCGCGCCGACCGCACGCGTGCCGGCGAAGTTCGCCGCGGCCGGCAGCCACAGCGCGGCGAGGGCGACCACCGCTTCCAGGGCGTGATTGCCGTGCAGGGGGATGAGGACGTCGACGTAACCGACCACGGCGACGGCGAGCGCGGCGATGCTGACCCAGCACATCGTCCAGTACGACCAGGCCGACAGGAATCCCGCGAACTCGCCGAACGCGTCGCGCGGGTAGACGTACAGCCCGCCGGTGACCGGGCTGCGCCGGGCCAGCTTGCCGAAGAGCAGCGCGAGCAGCACCGCGCCGACCGACAGGACGAGGAAGGCGAGCAGGCTCACCGTGCCGTACGGGGCGACGGTGGCGGGCAGCGCGAAGATGCCGCCGCCGATGATGTTGCCCATGACGAGGGCGGTGGCAGCGGTGAGGCCGAAGGTGCGGCGGGGGGACGTCGGCTTCGCCTCGGTGTCGGAGGCTTCGGTGGTGCTGGGGGCGGTCATCGTGCTTCCCGTACGGGTGGGAGGGGGCTGGGAGGGCGTGATCGTAACCCGGCATCCCGCATGGTGGGCGACCTGTTCACTTACTGGACTCAATCGGCTGCCGTCCACCCCGTCGACTAGCGTCGTGACATGACCAGCGACACCAGCGAAAACCCGCTCAGCCTTACCGACGCCCTCGCCGCCGGAACGGTCGTCCTCGACGGCGGCATGTCCAACCAGCTCGAGTCGGCCGGGCACGATCTGAGTGACGAGCTCTGGTCGGCGCGGCTGCTCGCCGAGCGCCCCGAGGCGATCATCGAGGCGCACCTCGCCTACTACCTGGCGGGCGCGAACGTGGCGATCACCGCCAGCTACCAGGCCACCTTCGAGGGATTCGGCAAGCGCGGGATCAGCCGCGAGCAGGCGGCCGAACTCATCGGCCTGAGCGTGGAGTTGGCGCGGGATGCAAGATCGCAGGCCCGGGCGAAGGGGGTCACGCGCCCGCTGTGGGTGGCGGCCTCGGTCGGCCCGTACGGGGCGATGCTGGCGGACGGCTCGGAGTACCGCGGCCGCTACGGGCTCACGGTGAACGAGCTGGAACGCTTCCATCGCCCCCGCCTGGAGGTGCTGGCGGCCGCCGCGCCGGACGTCCTGGCGCTGGAGACGGTCCCCGACGCCGACGAGGCGACGGCCCTGCTGCGGGCGGTGCGCGGACTCGGGGTGCCGGCCTGGCTGTCGTACACCGTGGCCGGCGACCGCACCCGCGCCGGGCAGCCGCTGGAGGAGGCCTTCGCCCCGGCCGCCGACGTGGACGAGGTGATCGCGGTGGGCGTGAACTGCT
Organism: Streptomyces flavusporus; assembly: GCF_046267975.1. Taxonomy (NCBI): domain Bacteria; kingdom Bacillati; phylum Actinomycetota; class Actinomycetes; order Kitasatosporales; family Streptomycetaceae; genus Streptomyces; species Streptomyces flavusporus. The sequence goes on from NZ_CP176503.1 coordinate 2,215,722, forward strand.
GCGCGCCCGAGGACGTGGACGCCGCGGCGGAGACGGCGGCGCGGGTGACCGGCAAGCCGGTGGTCGTCTACCCCAACAGCGGCGAGAGCTGGGACGCGGAGGCCCGCGCCTGGAGCGGCCGCTCCACCTTCACCCCCGAACAGGTCGAGGGCTGGCGCTCCGCCGGGGCCCGGCTGATCGGCGGGTGCTGCCGGGTGGGGCCGGAGGCGATCACGTCGATCGCGCGCACGCTGACGGCCTGACCGACGGTTCGTCGGCCGTCGGCGTCCTGGCCCTTCCCCCTCCCGCCGCTCACCTCGTCCTGACCCCTCCGCGCTGCTAGCCTCACCGCACCGGGAACCGGTTTCCATCGTTGTTGCCGCAGTTCCCGGAGGGGGCGCAGGGATCGGGGAGAGGGGCGGGGTGGGGTATGACGCGCAAGAGTGGGAGCGCGAGCCGGAGCACGATCCGGGACGTGGCGTTGCGGGCGGGGGTGTCCGCGTCGACGGTGTCGCGCGTGCTCGGCGGGGCGTACCCGGTGAGTTCGGCGACCCGTACGCGGGTGATGCGGGCCGTGCGCGACCTGGACTACGTCGCCGACGCGCGTGCCAAGGCGGTCGCGGGCGTCGGGACGCCCACGCTGGCGTTCGTCCTGGAGGACATCACCGGTCCGTCGTTCGCGCACATGGCGCACGGCGTGGAGCGCGAGGCGACCCGGCTCGGTCATCTGTGCCTGGTGTGCAGCACGGAGGGCGACGTCCGGCACGAGCTGGACTTCGTGGAGATGATGCGCGCCCAGCGGGCCGCCGCGGTGATCCTGGTGGGCGGCGGCGCCGACACCCCGGAGTACCGCGAGCGCACCCGCCGGATGGCCGACTCACTGGCTTCCGCGGGTTCCCGGCTCGTCCTGTGCGGCCGCCCGCCGCTGGGCCCGGGGGCGCCGGTCACGGTCATCGAGTACGACAACGAGGGCGGCGCCTACGCCCTGGTCGCGCACGTCCTGGCCCAGGGCCACCGGCGGATCCTCTTCCTCGGCGGCAAACCCGACCACAGCACCGCGCTGGGCCGCGAACGCGGCTACCTCGCCGCCCACCGCGCCCGCGGCGTCGACCCCGATCCGGCCCTGCTCCTGCACGGCGACTTCACCCGCGACTCCGGGCACCAGCTGATGCGCCAAGCCCTCGCGGAGGGGCTGGAGTTCACCGCGGTGGTCGCCGCCACCGACATGGTCGCGGCGGGCGCGCTCACCGCTCTGCACGAGGCGGGCCTCGACGTCCCCGGTGATGTTTCGCTGGCCGGTTACGACGACATTCCCTTCGCCCGCGACCTGCACCCCGCCCTGACGACGGTGCACGTCCCCTACGAGGAACTGGGCCGCCTCGCGGTCCGCACCGCCCTCGGCCACACCGCGGACGCCCCGGCCGAGCATCTGCTGCTGGGCACGCATGTCGTGGTGCGGGACTCGGTGCGGGCGGTGGGCTGAAGCCCCCGTCGCCCGTAGTCCGGCCTCGGTCACTGCCGACGGACGCCGCTCGAGCGACGGAGCAGGCGTGCGACCGACCGCAGTTCCGCACGGCGCGCGGCCGCACCGTCGGCAGTGACGGCCGGGGGCGCGGATTCCCGAGCCGTGGCGTCGGCCGTCCACAGGGCCAGCTCGCGGTCGCGCGGGCCGTACACGGTGTACGGCTCTCTCAGCGCCCTCTGCTCCCCCGCCGCCCCCCGATCATCGGCCTCCGCCGGCTCGGCTTCGCCGAAGATCCGCACCGGATGGGTGGCGTCCCACGCCTCCCAGCCCGGGTCGCCGTCGGCCGCGAACCGCACCCACGCCTGGTGCATCGCGTCGGCCAGCTCGGTCGGCGCACCCCAGCCCGCCAGCTTGGCCGCCTCGGGCACCTCGCCGGTGTGGAAGACGAAACCGAGTTCCAGGGCGTGGCAGGCGCCGAGGCCGGGCAACAGGGAGGGCCAGGCGAACTCGTAGACGTACGACGATCCGGGACGGGCGTCGGCCAGGCGGTGCAGCGGAATGCGCAGCAGGTGGTCGGTGACCAGCTGGCCGACGATCTCCGCGGTGCCGGCCTCGGGGCGCAGGGCCCGGTAGCCGCGGGGGACCCCGTGGCCGCAGTGGCAGCGGGCCATGGCGCCGGCCAGGGCGACCGCGCCGAGCCGGTCGACGCGCTCCAGCAGCCCGCCGGGCACGAGCCACAGCCGGTACTCGTCGCGGGTCCAGCCCATGAGCAGGTCCACGCCCTCGGCGACCCGGCCCTCGACCAGGGCCTGAAGGGGATCGCGGGGAACGATGTCGTCGTCGACGACGATCCCGAAGGCCGGCCCGCCCAGCACGGGGCTGCTGAGCCGTCCTACCTCGGCCTGGATGCGCAGCAGCAGCTCGCGGTCGACGGCGGCGAAGGCCTCGGCGGTCGCGGGCACCTTCAGCCGGGTTGCCATCCGGCGCACCATCCGCCGTACCTTGTCCCGCTCGGCCGCCTCGGGCGGCCCGCTCTGCAGGACCGCGCGCCGGAACAGACCCTGCGCCTGCGGGGCGGCGATCAGGGCGCCGATGCTGATCGCGCCCGCCGACTGTCCGCAGAGGGTCACCCGGTCGGGGTCACCGCCGAAGGCCTCGATCGACTCGTGCACCCAGCGCAGGGCGGCGAGCTGGTCGCGCAGGCCGGGATTGGCGGGGGCGTCGGGAAACAGTCCGTAGCCCTCCACTCCGAGCCGGTAGTTGAGGGAGACGAGGACGATCCCGTCGCGGGCGAAGGTGCGTCCGTCGTACACGGGCACACACGACGAACCTCTGGTCAGGGCCCCGCCGTGCAGCCACACCAGGACCGGGAGCCGGACGCCGGGGCCCGGCTCCGGGGTCCATACGTTCAGGTTGAGGCAGTCGTCGCCGGGGACCACCGGGTCCGACAGGTACTGGGCGAAAGCCTCCGAGTAGGGCGGTTTCGGCGGCGTCGGCCCGAAGGCGCCCGCGTCCCGCACACCGTCCCAGGGCTCGGGCGGCACCGGGGGCCGGAAACGGCGCGGCCCGAAGGGGGGTGCGGCGTACGGGATGCCCCGGAACACCGCGATCGAATGCTCGTACCGGCCGCGTACCGCCCCGTACGGCGTGCTCACCACGGGGCCCGTCAGGTCTGCTGCGGTCATCCGCCCACCAGCCCTTCGCCGTGCTCGTGCACCGTTCACATCAGAGCATCACATCGCTCGGAGGTATTCCGGTGCACGAGCCGGTTCAGCGCCTATTTGGCGTACATCAGCGTGCCGAAGCCGAGCTGGTCGAAGCCGCCGCTGGTGGAGCCGTAGTCACCTCCTCCGCCCTCGGGGGCGACCGAGAAGCACATCTGGGAGATGTACCTGTCGTCGAGGTACAGGCGCCGGTTGTAGTGGTAGTGGAGCATGGCCCAGACGGGGCGGACCTGGCCGCGGGAAGCGGAGCTGATCACCGTCTGTGACTGCTGGGCGCAGTTCTGGCCGCTGCCCCAGGTGTAGGTGGTGAAGGGCACGTTCATGCCCAGGTTGTACTTGGCGACGTACTGGGCGGCCTTCATGAAGCGGCGGCCGTCGTAGGAGTACAGGTCGTCGCCCTGGTTCCAGGCCATCTCGCACAGGGCGCCCATCTGGCCCATGCCCATGATGCTGTGCGCCTGGTCGCGGCCGGACTCCTGCCACTGGCCGAGATCGTAGCCCTCGACGTTCGAGTACAGGAATGGCACCGCGCGCCGGATGGCGCCGTTGCCGCCGCCGTTCTTGAAGTAGTTGACGGCCTGGTCGTACTTGGCGCCGTCGTCGCACAGGATCCCGATGGCCATGATCGAGGCCATGTTGCACAGGTCCCAGTTCGCCCAGTAGTTGGTGATGCAGGCGTCGTTGTGCTCGCGGAGGAACCGGTCGTTGAGCGGGTAGAAGACGTTGAGCATCATCGTCTTGAACCGGTTGAGGTCGAACCCGGCGTAGCCGCGCATGAGCTCGGCGACGTTCGCGAACTGCCAGCCGTAGAGGCCGGCGGCCAGGTACCGGTCGGCGTTGCCGGTGATCTCGGTGAGCGTGGACGACCAGGCGTTGAGGATGCGCACGGCGCAGTCGCCGTTCGCGGCGGTGCCGCCCACGTGCCAGCGCAGCGCGTTCTGGTAGGCGGCGTGGATGTCGTTGTAGAGCTGGGGGTAGTTCTGGCCGTCGCCGCCACGGATGATCGTGGCCGTGGGGCGGGGCGTCCAGGTGGACTGTGAGTGGGAGTTGGCGGTCAGCCGGTTCCAGCCGGACAGCCAGGGGTCGTTGCCCGCGGCTGCCCTGACCTTGGCCCGGTTGATGTCGCCCCAGTTGTGCAGCATGCCGGGGTGGGTGAAGGTCGCGGGGGCCGCGTCGGCCGTGCTGCCCGTCAGCACGGCCGCGGACCCGCCGACTGCGAGGGCGGCGGTGAGGCCGCCGGCGGTCTTCAGCAGACCGCGGCGGCTCAACTCTGGTGTGTGGAGGTGCCTGTGGGGGGAAGTGCGGCTCATTCGTGCATCTCCATTTCTTGGAGGATCTACATGGCGGTGATGCTCACCTCGTCGAACTCGGTGGTGCTGCGGACCAGGGGGCTGCGGGAGCAGACCACGAGGCCCACGTAGTAGGGGGCGTCGCCGAAGCCGGGGATCTCTCCCTCGGCGAGGGGGGTCCAGCTGACGCCGTCATCGGTGGACAGGGCTGCGGTGAAGGCGGTCCCGACGCGCTTCAGCCGTAGCAGGCTGGGGAGTTGGGCCGTGCCATTGCCGGTGAACGTCGACCGGCCGGCCACGGTGGTGCGCAGCATGAGCTGCGCGGTCGTCCCGCCGGAGACGATCGCCCCGGCGGCCTGGTCGAACGGCGACAGGGACTTGGCCATCAGCAGGCCCACCCGGTCGCCGCTCGCGCCCGTGCGGGAGACGAGCCGGGCGGTGATCTCGCAGTCGCCGGTGACCGGGCGGCGTACGAACTGGCCTGTCATTCCCTGGTTGTTGATGGTCAGATCGGTTCCGGCACCGCGCACCACGAAGGTCCCGTCTTCGTATGCGGTGCTGCCGGGGGTGCGGACGTACACCACGCCGTAGGCGCCGAGCTCGCGCTCGTCGAGTACGACGTCGCCGAGGTCGCCGTACGACCAGGGTGCGGGCGGTGGGGTGCCGACGGTGAGCGTGAGGGTGGAGGTGGCGGTGCCCGCCGCGTTGGCCGCGGTGGTCGTGACCGTGAACTCTCCTTTCTCGGTGGGTGTTCCGGAGATCAGGCCGGTGCGCGGGGCGAGGCGCAGGCCGTCGGGCAGGCCGCGCGCGGTGAACCGTACGGGCTCGTGCGCGGCCCTCAGCAGATGACGGAACTCGTCGCCCCGGTTCGCGAAGGCGGTGTCCTGGGAGACGAACTCCGGCTTGGCGGGAGTCGGCATCTCGGCGTGCGCCGGAGCCGAACGCGGGCCGCGTCCGCCGGAGTTGGTCTTGACGACGGAGTAGTGGTACGTCGCGCCGGGTCTGCCGGTGGCGTCCGCGTACCGGATGCGGGTGCCGAAGCCGACCGGGCCGACACCGTTCGCGAGCGTCGTGTACGGGCCTGCCGCGTCCGTGGCCCGCAGCACCGTGTACGTGGCCGAGAGGTCCGGGTCGCTCCAGCTGAGCTCGACGGCGTCGGCGCCGGTGGCCGCCCGCAGGTCGGTGGCGGTACGCGTGGGGCGTGGCGTGTGCCAGACCTCGCCGGTGGCCGACGACGTCACGCTGACGTTGTCGAAGGCACCGGTGCCGGTCTCGGCGTACGCCTCGTCGACGCCCAGGCAGGAGGTGAGGACGAGACCCGCGTACGTCGCACGCCCCAACTCGACCTCGGTGGAGCCGACTTCGGTCCACCGGATGCCGTCCGGGGAGAGGGACCCGGTGCAGCGTCGGCCCTTGCGTTCCACGCGCACCCAGTACGGCATCCGCAGCCGGTAGCCGTCGCCGGCGCCCTCGACGTACGGCGCCTGAAGGGGGGTCGCCGACTCCGGCAGCGCGCCGAGGTCGGAGATCGGGAACGCCGCGGCGCTGGTGATCGCCTGCTGCTGGGACGGCGGCACGGGCGTGCTGCCGGTGCCGGAGACGGATGCCCCGGCCGACGGGCGGACGCTCCACACGCCGCTCCAGGTGTGCAGCGGCAGCCCCTGGATCAGCATCGAGGCGTGCGCGGCGTCCGGGTCGAGGGAGTCGCGGACGGTGACGCCGATCTTGGAGTACTGGGAGCTGAGCGGGAACACGATCCGCGCGGTGACCACACCGTCGCCGTGCAGCGGCAGGTGCGCCAGCCGGTAGGTGTCCGCGGTGCCGCTCGCCTCCAGCACGAAGCGCTCGCCGTCGAAGGCGGCGGAGCCCGGGATCCTCACGTTCCCCAGGTCCCGGGTCGACCAGGGCTCGGGGAGGCCGGCGGTGGCCGCGGTCCAGGCGGAAGCCGCGCTCGTGCCGAGGGAGTTGGTGGCGGTGACCGTGTAGTAGTACGTCCGTCCCGGGCGGACGTCGTGGTCCGTGAACCTCGGCGCCCCGACCCCGGACGCGAGCCGCTCGTACGGTCCCTCCGGGCTGGTGGCCCGCCGGACCGTGTAGCCGGTCGCCCACGCCGACGGCAGCCAGGACACGGTCACGGCGTGGTCGTCGCCGACCGCGGTGATCCCGGCGGGTGCCGTCGGCGCGGCGGGTGAGGCGGTCTCCGTCCCGGCGTAGGTGAGCGTGCCCCAGCCCGGGTGGTCCTCCTGGTAGCCCTCCACCACGCGTGCTCCGTCCGTGCCCCGGAAGATGACCTCCTCGGTGTAGGGGGCGGGTTTGCCGAGGCGTCCCGCGTAGTGCGCGTACGCCATCTCCCACAGCGGCCGGATCGCTCCGCGCTGCCGGTCGGAGACGGTCAGCTTGATGTACTTGCCGGTGCGGTCGAGGTCGGGTGTGAACGGTACGGAGTTGTCGCCGAGGTTGTAGCGGGCGAAGTACTCGAAGTTGGCGAGGATCCGGTCGTCGGCAAAGCCGTACAGGTCCACGCCCTGCTGCCAGGCGACCTCGGCCGCGTCCGCGAGCAGGCCGACGGCGAGCTGTTCGTGGGCCTGGTCGCGGCCGGACTCCTGGCCCTGACCCGCGGCGGTGACGATGCGGTGCAGCACCGAGCCGTTGCCGGACCCGGCGGCCGCGAACCGCAGGGCGTCCTCGAACAGCACCCGGTTGTCGCAGAACACGGCGATGGCGAGGATGGTGCGCAGTGCGGCGATGTCCCAGTTGCCGTTGGCGTACAGGCAGTAGCCGGACAGGGCCGGATACCAGACGTCGGTGAAGGAGCGCTCGCAGCGCAGCACGGACTCCTGAGGCCAGCCGTCGTAGCCGGTGTGCCGCAGGATCTCGGCGGCGTTGACGAACTTGAAGCCCTGGATCCCGGCGCCGAGTTGGCCGTCGGCGCCGGTGATGCCGGTGAGGGAGGCGGCCCAGACGTCGAGGATGTCGCGGGCCTTGTCGGCGTGGCGTACGTCGCCGGTGACCGCCCACATCAGGGCGTTCTGGTAGGCGGCGGCCGCGTCGGTGACGGCCTGGCTGGTGTTGTCGGTGGGGCCGCGGCCCCAGGTGGTGATCTGTCCGGTGTTGCGGACGGCGTAGGTGTGCTGGGAACGGAAGTCGGCGGCCAGCGCGGCGAAGCCGGAGGCGATCGGGTTGCGTCCCTGCGCCACCGCGGACTTCATCCGGGCCAGGCCGGCCCGGGAGTGCAGCAGACCGGGGTGTGCGAAGGCGAACGCCGCTTCGGCGGCCTGGGCCCACGCGGGCGTGGCGGCGGCGGACAGCAGTCCGCCGCCGGCCACGGCCGCGAGTCCCGCCGTGCCGAGGAGCGTCCGTCGGCTGAAGGAAGGCACGGATCAACTCCTGGCTTACGGGTTCTGCACGGTCATCTGGAGGGCCTTGGTGGCCGTGCCCGCGCTGTTGGTGGCCGAGACAGTGACCGTGTAGGTGCCGCGTTCCTGCGGGGTCCCGGAGATCAGTCCGGTCTTCTCGTCGATCCTCAGGCCCTCCGGCAGCCCCTCGGCACCGAACGACGTCGGCAGCGCGGTCGCGGTGACGAGGTGGTTGAAGATCCGCTTCTTGGTGGTCGTCACCTCGCCCGCGCTGGTGATCTCGGGTGCCACGGTGGCGGCCGACGTGGCGGCGTCCAGGAAGCGGAGGTCCTTGACGTGCTCGTTGACGAACATCGGGACCATGTCCGGGATCAGATACCAGCCGGGCTTGCGCATCTTGTCGTGGATGACCGTGCCGTTGATCTGCAGGTTCTGGAAGGTGAGGTTCTTGATGGCGCGGTCCGCGTCGTAGCCGACGACCATCGGCATGATGGCGTTCTTGCCGTCGTAGGTCAGGTTCCGGACGTAGACGTCCTGGATGCCCCGGCCGGGCGTGGCGTTGTACCGGTTGGCCATGACCCGCATGTTGAACAGCTGGCCCCAGGTGAAGTCCTCCACCCGGACGTCCTGGATGCGCACGTTCCGGATGAGGTTGCTGTCGCCGGGGTTCAGGGCGAAGCAGCCCTGGTAGAGGACCTGCGGTTCACGGTGCTGGAGGACGTCGATGTTGCTGAAGACGATGTTCTCGATGACCTCGGGCTTCTCCGGGTTGCCGTGCGTGCCCATGTTCACCGGGTGCGCGACGTCCGCCCAGAGGGTGGAGTTGCGGACGGTGACGTTGCGGCAGTCGCCGTAGTAGTCCCAGCGGTGGGCGTAGATGGCGATGCAGTCGTCACTGTTGCGCATCCAGACGCCCTCGATCAGGACGTCCTCGCTGCTGAACACGTCGATGCCGTCGCCCCACTGGCCGCTGCTGTAGGAGTGCAGGTTGCGGACGGTGACCTGCTTCGACTGGCCGATGGTGCAGGAGTAGCCGGTCTTGAGGTTCATGACGAGGATGCCGTCGATCTCGATGTTCTTCGAGAACGCCACCGTGGTGCCGCCGTCCGTCTCGGCGATGATGCCGCGGCCGATCAGCCGGGCGTTCTCGACCTTGTTGAACGACACCTGGGCCTTCAGCACGGCGCCGCCGGCCAGGTAGACCGTCTTCCCGCTGGGCACCTGCAGCACGTTGTTCGGGACGGTGTGGATACCCGGGCCGAAGTAGATGACGTCCTCGTCGTCCTCCTCGGGCCGCCTCTTCTCGATCGGGTTGGCGTGCAGTTGCAGGTTGCCGTAGATGTCACCGTCGATCTCGACCGAGAGGTTGCGCGGCTCGGTGAGACTGAAGGTGATGGTGTCGCCGCTCACCTCGTGCGCGATGTCGTACGACAGCGGGCGGATCCGCGCGGAGGGGATCGTGCCCTTGGACCAGGTGACCTGCACCTCCACGGTGCCGGTGAAGTCGAGGCTGGCGACCGAGGTGTGCCGGATGATGCCGGAGCCGGTCTTCTCGTTGATGGTCTTCGTCCCCGCGCGCAGGACCGGCACCGGCTTCCACTGGCCGCCGGGGGTGCGGGCCTTGACGACGTAGGTGGTGTTGATCGGCAGTGCGCCCGGGACGGGGTGGATCACCAGCCGGTCGCCGGCCTCCGGTCTGTCCTCATCCGCTGCCGCGGTGCCTGCAGCCGCTCCGATCAGGGAGTAGGCCGCCGCGGCGGCTCCCGCGGCCTGGATGACGGTGCGCCGGGTCAGGCCGGTGCTCTGGGTTTCGTTCATGGTGACATTCCCTAAGAAAAGGCGGAGTTGAGAGGGCTACTTGAGACCGGAGGTGGACATCCCGGCGACGAAGCCGCGCTGGGCGACGAGGAAGATCAGCAGGATGGGGACGACGTACATCACGGAGGCCGCGGCCTGGAGTTCGGGGACGGGCGTCCCGCCTTCATTGACGTAGGTGGTCATCACGGCGACAGCGAGCGTGGTGCGGTCGGTGGACAGCAGCAGCTGCGGGGCGATGTAGTCGCCCCAGGTCCACGTGAAGGCGATGATGAAGCTCGCGGACAGCACGGGCCAGGACTGCGGCAGGAAGATCCGCCAGAAGATCGACGTGTACCCGCAGCCGTCGACGATCGCGGCCTCCTCCAGCTCGCGCGGCATGCCCGCGAAGAACTGCCGGAAGAGGAAGACGAGATACGGCGCCGCGGACAGGCCCCACAGCACCCACGGCCAGTACGTGTCGACCATGCCGACCTTGGCGAAGATCAGGTAGGTCGGCAACAGGGTGACCATCTGGGGCAGCATCATCGAGCCGAGCAGGATGCCGAACAGCACCTTCTTGCCGGGCGCGTCGAGCCGGGCGAAGCCGAAGCCGACCCAGGCCGAGCTCAAGGTGACGAGCGTGGCGTAGAGGAGGGCGATGATCAGGGAGTTGCGGGCGTAGCCGAGGAAGTCGATCTGGTTGAAGGCATCGGCGAAGTTGTGCCACTGGAAGACCTCGGGCAGCCAGTGCACGGGCGAGGCGGCCAGTTCGCCCTGGGTCTTCAGGCCGGAGAGGACCAGCCAGCCGAAGGGGCCGAGGAACAGCCCGGTGACGGAGACGAGGACCGTGTAGAGGACCAGGCGCTTGACACGCACCCGCACGCGCACATCGGTCGTCGATGACTTGGGCGGCACACTGGTGGCGGTCACTTCTTCGCCTCCGGGTCGACGTTGTAGAACACCGCGCCGGACGTGAACTTGAAGATGAGTCCGGTCACGACGAGGATCAGGACGAAGAGCACCCACAGCAGCGCGGAGGCGTAGCCGTAGCGGCCGAGCGCGAAGTACTGCGCGAACACGTGCATCATGTACAGGTAGTTGGACTGCGGGACCGTGGTGATACCGCTCGTGTCGCCGAGCGGTGCCAGCAGCAGCGGCATGATCGTCTGCACCGAGGCGATCATTCCGGTCACCGTCTGGAAGAGCAGGACGGGTGACAGCAGCGGCACGGTGATGCTGCGGAAGGTGCGCCAGGCGCCCGCCCCGTCGATGCGGGCGGCCTCGTGGAGTTCCCGGGGTACGTCCTGGAGGCCGGCCAGCGAAATGATCATGACGTTTCCGGCGCCCCAGAGCACCGTCATCAGCAGCACGTAACGGGCGTAGGGGTCGGCGAGCCAGCCCACGGCGTCGATACCGAAGATGGTCAGGACACCATTGGCGGCACCGGAGTTCTGGTCGAAGAGCAACTTGAAGGCGAGGCCCGCGCCCACCGGCGGCACCACGGCGGGCAGATACAGCAGGGTGCGGAACAGGCCGCGCGCCTTGATCGGCCGGTTGACCAGGACCGCGAGGGCCAGCCCCGCGATGATCGACAACGGCACCGAGGTCACGGCGAACAGGCCCGCGCGGCCGAGTGCGTCCCAGGTCACCGGATCGTTCAGCAGCTCGCGGTAGTTGCCGAGTCCGACGTAGCGCCAGTGGGGTGAGATGCCGTCGAACGTGGTGAAGCTCAGCCACAGCGCGTACACCATCGGCGCGATGGTCAGCAGCAGGAACCCGATGATCCAGGGCGAGGTGAACATGTAGAACGCCCGGTGCCTGCGCGCGGTCATGGAGATCCGCGGCCCGCCGGTGGCCGGTGCGCGTCCGGCGTGCGCGCCGGCGCCGGGCCGGTCCGCGACGGAGGAGATCTGGTCGACCGTCATCCCACTTGCTCCTTACCGCGCTTCATCTGCTCGTTGATGGCCGAGTTGAGGCGCCCGGCGAGGGTGTCGACGGAGATCTGGCCGTTCATCGCGGCGGGGGCGATCTGGTTGAAGAGGGCGTCGATCGCGTCCGCCCTGGTGTAGGGAGTGAAGGAGACGACCGAGAAATGCTTCAGCTCGTTGTTCTGTGCCTTCAGCACCCGCTTCTGGTAGTCCTCCTGGGCGGGCATCAGCGAACGCAGCGACTTCAAGGTGGGGATGCCCCAGCCGCCGGAGGCGCGCCCCTTGGCCGGATCCTCGCCGAAGAACCACTCGAAGACCCGCCATGCGGCGTCCTTGTTCTTCGCCCCGCGCGGCATCCACAGGCCGGTACCGCCCTGGCAGGCGCTGATCCGCTCGCCGCCCGCGAAGAACGGGGCGGGCGCCAGCCGGGACACCTCCGCCAGCTTCTTGTCGGGGTAGATCATGCCGCCCATCCAGTAGCCGGAGTTCGACATGGCCAGCCGCCCGGCCTGGTAGGTGGGGCCGTCCCAGCCGTTGGGGTCGGGCTGGATGAGGCTCGTCCCGACCTTGGTTTTGCAGTAGTCGATGTACCAGGCCAGGGCCTTGCGGGCCTCGGGCGTGGTGAAGTCGACCTGAGAGAAGTCGTCGTTGAAGAGGCTGCCGCCGGCGGACGCCGTCATGGTCGCCAGGAGCGTGGACCGGGTCAGCCCGTTGAAACTGCCGCCGAACACGGTGGTCTGGCCGTTCTTGCGCTGCACGAGGCGCTTGGCGTTGTCGAGCCACTCCTCGTACGTGACTGGCTCGGTCTCCGGGGGGTAGTCGACACCGGCCTTGTCGAAGGCGGCGGCGTTGTACCAGTACATGGAGTCCTGGGAGAAGTCCTTCGCCATGCCGTAGCGCGGGCCCCTGCCCTGGGTGCGGCCGTCAAACCGCCACAGGTCGTTGACAGGGTCCAGGTCGTCGAGTCTGAGGACGTTGCTCCGGGCGAAGTAGGGGTCCAGTTCCTCGGCCACGTCCCGCGCCGCGAAGAACGGCAGGTCCACCGCGCCGACGCCGCGCACCAGGTCGGGTGGGTTGCCGCTGGTGAGCATCGCGATCAGCTTGGTGATGTCGTACTTCACCAGGACGATCTTGATGCCGAGGTCCTTCTTGGCCTGCTGGACCTGCTCCGGGAGTATGTCGCCGGAGTTGACCATCACGGTGACGGTCTCTCCGGAGCCGCTGACTCCGGAGGACACCTGCATCGCACAACCGCTCAGCGCCGCCGCACCGGCCACGGCACCGCCGGCCGACAGGGCGAGAAACCGGCGGCGGCTGGGGGGAGCACCGGCGTGGGAAGGCATGGGGGCCTCACCTTCTGGTTCGGGGAGCACGGCACGGCCGGATCGCGGATCTGGCCGCAGTAACAAGTAGCAACCGGTTGCTATGACCGAGTGGCCAGAGCTTCGGCCCGTCCGGAGGGCGCGTCAAGAGTCCTCGCAGAAATTCGAAAGGTCCGCGAAACGCCGATGACACGCTTCATGAGGCCCGACGGTGAGCCTGAACTGGCCGCTGACCAGCGGGAATCCAGGACCGCCGCACGGGGCGTAAAACGGGGCGGCCGCCCCGGCAACCGGTTGTCGACAATCTCGCAGAGCGGACACGCCGGCCACCATCCCCCCTTCGCCACATCGGCGTCCGCGGCCCGCGACCCGAAAACTTTGCGGATCTTCCGCCCCATCCCGACGATTGACCCCCCGTCGACAGCGGATCTACGGTAGAAGACGCTTTCAGAAAATGTTTCCGACCACCCCTCGCTTCTCAGGAGAGCCATGCCCAGCGCCCAGCTGCCCAGGGCCGTGTTCGCCATGGATCCGGTGCATCTCCCGCTGCTCTTCCCCGAGCCCCTCGTGGCACGGCTGCAGCAGACGGCCGAGATCGACCCCACGCTCGTCGTACGGGACTTCACCGCCCCCGGCGCCGCAGCCCAGCTCGCCCGCGCCGACGTGCTGATCACCGGCTGGGGCTGCCCCCACCTCGACGAGGACACCCTCACCACGGCACCCGGCCTGCGCGCGGTCCTGCACGCCGCCGGCTCCGTCCGCTCGCTGGTCGGCGAGGCCCTGTGGAAGCGCGGCGTCACCGTCTCCAGCGCGGTCACCGGCAACGCCCTGCCGGTCGCGGAGTACACGCTCGCGATGATCCTGCTGGCCGGCAAGGACGCCTTCGCACACCGCGAGCGCTTCCGCGCCACGCACACCCACCCGACCCCCGCCGAGACCGCCGCCATCGGCAACGTCGGTCGCCGCGTGGGCGTCATCGGCGCCTCGCGCGTGGGCCGCAGACTCCTCGAGCTGCTGCACCCGTACGACTTCGAGGTCCTGCTCCACGACCCCTACGTGAACGCCACGGAGGCCGCCGCGCTCGGCACCCGGTCCGTCTCCCTGGAGGAGCTGCTGAGCAGCAGCGACATCGTCAGCCTGCACGCTCCCGACATCCCCGAGACCCAGCACATGCTGGACCGCGAACGCCTCGCCCTCATCCGCGACGGCGGCGTCCTCATCAACACCTCCCGGGGTGCCCTCGTCGACCACGACGCCCTCACCGACGAGCTGCTCTCCGGCCGCCTCAGCGCGGTTCTCGACGTCACCGAACCCGAGCCGCTGCCCGCCGAGTCGCCCCTCTACCAGCTCCCCAACGTCTTCCTCACCCCGCACATCGCAGGCTCGCTCGGCAACGAACTCGAGCGCCTCGGCCGCATCGTCGTGGAGGAACTGGAGCGCCTGGCCGCGGGCTTGCCCCTCGCCCACGAGGTGCGCCACGCGGACCTGCCCCGGGTCGCCTGACGCCCACCGCACGAGGGTTGTCCACAGGCGTCCTACCTGGAGGAACGATGGGATACGGTTTCCGCACCGGAGGCGAGCGCGCCCGCCCCGGTGTTCGGGTCACGACGGTGAAGGAGCCGCAACGGTGAGTCAGCGCAAGGCACCGGGCGACGCCGGCCGGGCGACGATCCGGGACGTGGCGGAACGCGCGGGCGTCTCCGTGGCGAGCGTGTCGCGCGTGCTGTCCGGCAACTACCCGGTCTCCGACGACCTGCGCCGCAAGGTGATGAAGGTCGTCCGGGACCTGGACTACGTGACCAACGCCCACGCCCGCTCCCTGGCCGGTGGCGGGACCCCTACGGTCGCGATCCTCATCAACAACATCACCGGCGCCGCCTTCGCCCATGTGGCCAAGGGCGTCGAGGGCGCGGCCACGCTGCGCGGCTGGCTCTCGCTGGTCGGCACCACGGGCGACGACCCGGAGCGGGAGCTGGCCCTGGTGAACCTCATGCGCCAGCAGGGCGTCGCCGCCGTCGTGCTGCTCGGCGGCGCCTACGACTACGACGAGTACCAGCTGCGCATGGCCCGCTTCGCCCGCTCCCTGGACGCGGCCGGCTCCCACCTCGTCCTGGTCGGCCGGCCGCCGCTGGAGGGCGACGTCCCGGCGACGACCGTCGACTACGACAACGAGTCCGGCGCCTACGCGATGGCCAGCCACCTGCTGTCCGCCGGCCACCGGGACATCCTCGTGCTGCCGGGTCACGCCGAACTGACCACCGCACAGGGCCGGTTGCGCGGCGCCGGGCGCGCCTTCGAGGCGTACGGCGTGCCGTTCGAGCCGGGCATGGTGCGGCACGGCCCGTACGACTACGAGCACGGCTACGAGGCCGTCGAGACGGCCCTGCGCGAGAAGGTGGACTTCACCGCCGTGCTCGCCGGCACCGACGTGGTCGCCGCGGGCGCCATGCAGGCGCTGCGCGCGGCCGGGCTGCGCGTGCCGGAGGACGTGTCGATCGTCGGCTACGACGACATCCCGCTGGCGTCCCAGCTCACCCCCCAACTGACCACCGTGCACGTGCCGTACGAGGAGATGGGCCGGGTCGCCCTGCGCGCGGTGGCCGACCGGCGCGAGGGCGGGGCAGGGCGGCGCAAGGGGGCCGACGGGGAGCATCTGGTGCTGGGCACCCATGTTGTCGTACGCCACTCGGTACAGCCGCCCCGCCGGCGCGGTTAGCCGCCCGACGGCCCGGACCTGTTTCCGTAAACGTTTTCCACGATTCCACCCAAACAAATTGCCGCAGACCTCTTGCTAGAGCCCGGGGCTAAGGCCTACCTTCCCAGCAACCGGTTTCTATCACTTCTGCCTGGCCGCCCCCGCCCGCCGAGCCGACGGTTTTCAGACCGCTCTCGCCGGCCAGTACCGAGCCGCCGCGTCCTCCCGTTGCGAGACGCCTACTTTCCGAAGGAACACGGTCAGATGAACATCACCAGCCCCCGGAGAAGGTTCACCCGCGCCGCAGTCGCGGGTGTCGCGCTCACCGGTCTGCTCGCCGCCTGCGGCGGCTCCGACTCCGACTCCGACTCCGGAGACTCCTCGGGTTCCGGCCCGGTGACCCTCCCCTTCTGGGGCTGGGCGAACGGCCAGGAGACGGTCGTCAAGGCGTTCAACGCCAGTCACAAGGACGTCAAGCTCAAGTACACGAAGGTCACCGACCAGCTGACCATGCAGAAGCAGCTGACCAACGCGGTCAAGGCGGGCAACGCGCCCTGCCTGGTGCAGAACACCGCCGAGTACGTGACCAGCTGGGTCGCGGAGGGCGCGCTCGCCGACATCACCCAGTACGTCGAGGGCGAGAAGGACAAGTTCAACCCCGGTTCGTGGGCGAGCGCCCAGGTACAGGGCAAGCTCTACGGCGTCCCGACCAGCTCGGCGCCCCAGTTCACCATCTACCGCACCGACATCTTCGAGAAGTACGGCCTGAAGCCCCCGGCGACCTGGGACGACTTCATCGCCGCGGGCAAGGAGCTGAAGAAGCACAACATCAAGATCACCAACTACGCCGGTGAGGACCCCAGCACCCTGGAGGTACTCGCCATGCAGGCCGGCGCGCACTGGTACGCCGTCGACGGCAACTCCTGGAAGGTGAACTTCCAGGACGAGGGCACCCTCAAGGCCGCCGAGGTGATCCAGGAGATCATCGACAACGACCTCAACTCCAAGCTCTCCTTCGCCGACTACGCCGCCGTCCAACGCAACTACGACAAGGGCGGCACCGCGACCCGGCAGATCTCCACCTGGCAGATGGCCGGCATGGTGCAGAACTTCACCGAGTCCTTCGGCGACTGGGCGCTCTCCCCCTGGCCGACGTTCAACGGCGAGGCGCCCAAGACGCCCGCCGGCACCAACCTCACCGGCAGCGTGACCCTGGTGACCGAGCAGTGCAAGCACCAGGAGCAGGCCGCCGAGGCGGCGCTGTGGATGTCGACCGACGCGGGCGCGGTCAAGACGATGGCGAGCCCGGAGACCGGCAACGGCGTGATGCCGGCCCTCGCCGACAGCGACGCCTACGTCGGCGAGTCGATCTCCGAGAAGCTGCTCGGCAAGAACTACGAGCCCGCGCAGAAGACCGTGACCGACAGCCTCGACACCGTCACCACCGACTGGACCTTCGGCCCGAACTGGACCGCCATGTTCACGGAGATGCAGGCCGGCTGGGCCAAGGTCGTCAACAAGGAACAGAAGGTCACCGACCTCCTGGCACACATGCAGGAGTGGACGGTCAAGGACCTGAAGTCCCGCGGTATCAGCGTCAAGGGCTGAGGCAGCTACCGATGATCCGCTCCCTGCGCTGGAAGGGCGCCGCCTTCACGGTGCCCTTCCAGCTCGGCTTCGTCTTCCTGTACCTGCTCCCGATCGGGTACGCGGTCCACCAGTCCCTGTTCACCGAACAGAGCTCGGGCCTCGGCCTGGGCGGCTCCACGGAGACGTTCTCCGGCCTCGACAACTACCGACAGGGCCTGACCGACTCCGCGTTCATGGGCTCCGTCCTGCGCGTGGTGCTGTTCGCGTGCGTACAGATCCCGGTGATGCTGCTGATCAGCCTGGTCCTGGCGCTGTTCCTGGACGCGCTCACGTCGCGCGCCGCCGGCCGCTTCCGGATCCTGCTGCTGGTGCCGTACATGATCCCGGGCGTGGTCGCGGCGCTCGTCTGGATCAACCTCTACAGCCCCGAGGTCGGCCCGCTGACCCCGCTGGGTGAGGCGCTCGGCTTCGACTGGAACTTCTTCGCCCCGTCCATGGTCTGGCCGTCCATCGGCAACCTGCTCACCTGGCACGGCATCGGCTACAACATGGTGATCATCTACGCCGCCCTGCAGGCCGTACCGCGCGAACTCTTCGAGGCGGCCCGCCTGGACGGAGCCTCCGAGCGCCGGATCGCGCTCAGCATCAAGGTGCCGTACGTGCGCGGCGCGCTCGTTCTGACCGGGATGCTCTCGATCATCCAGATGCTGCAGATCTTCAACGAGCCGGCGCTCTTCCGGAACGTCACCCCGCAGACGGTGAACGACAGCTTCACCCCGATCATGATCATCTACAACCAGGCGTTCAACGCCGGCAACTACCACTACGCCGCGGCCCTGTCGGTCCTCCTCGCCCTCATCCTCGGCGTCGCCTCCTTCCTGTTCTACCGGCTCACCTCGAGGGAGGCCGACTGATGGTGCTCACCGAGGACCGTACGAAGAAACCGCCCACGCGCACGGTTCGCCGCCTGGGCCACCCCGACCGCGCTGCCCGGTCACGGGGTGGGCAGCGCTTCCTTCTCATCGGCCTGGTCCTGGCCAGCGTCTACAGCCTGTTCCCGGTGTGGTGGCTGATCGTCGCCGCGACCAAGGACCGCACCGGCCTCTACCAGAGCAACGGCCTGTGGTTCTCCGGCTGGCACCTGTGGGACAACCTGGAGCAGCTCTTCACGTACGAGGACGGCATCTTCCTGCGCTGGACCGCCAACTCGCTGCTGTACGCGGGCGTCGGTTCCCTGGGCGGCACACTCGTCGCCCTCGCCACGGGTTATGGCCTGGCCCGATTCGACTTTCCCGGCCGCAAGTTGGTGTTCGCGTGCGTGGTGGGCTCGTTCCTGATCCCGATCGCCCTGCTGACCCTGCCGCTGTATCTGATGTTCTCGGAGATCGGCCTGGTCGACACCCCCTGGGCGATGCTGATCCCCTGCCTGATCAACCCGTTCAGTGTGTACCTGGCCAAGGTGTACACCGAGTCGACAGTCCCCTTCGAGCTGCTGGAGGCGGCCCGCATCGACGGCGCGGGCGAGCTGCGCATCTTCTTCAGCATCGTGCTGCGGATGATGACGACGGGCGGCGCGACGGTCTTCCTGCTCGCCTTCGTCAACACCTGGAACGCCTTCTTCCTCCCCCTCACCGTCCTGCGCGGCGAGGAGAACTGGACGCTGAACCTGGGCCTGTACAACTGGTCCGGCAAACGCCTGGAGTCGGGCGTCGACCTGACCAGCCTGGTCCTGACCGGCGCGCTGCTGTCCATCATCCCGATGGCGATCATGATGATCGCGATGCGCCGTTACTGGCGGACGGGCGTGACGCTGGGGGCGCTGAAGTGACCTTGCTGCACAACCCCGTCATCCGCGGCTTCGCCCCGGACCCGTCCATCGTCCGGGTGGACGACTGGTACTACGTGGCGACCAGTTCCTTCGAGTGGTTCCCGACGATCCCGATCCACCGGTCCCGGGACCTCGCGCACTGGGAGTACGCGGGCCATGTGCGGGGCGCCGTCCCCGACGACTCGCTGACCGGGGTGCCCGACTCGGGCGGAGTCTGGGCGCCGTCACTGAGCTGGGACGGCGACCGCTTCTGGGTGGTCTACTCCGTCGTACGCTCGGTGGGCACGCCGTACTTCGACCTGGACACGTACGTTACGACGGCCACCGACGTGGCCGGGAAGTGGTCGACCCCGCGGCGGGTCGCAAGCCATGGCTTCGATCCCGCCCTCTTCCACGAGGACGGCCGACTGTGGCTGCTCAACCTCCAGAACGACCACCGCCCCGGCGGCCGGCGTTTCGCCGGGATCGTGCTGACGGAGCTGGACCGGGAGACACTGGCCCCGGTCGGCGGCACTCACCTCCTGCTTCAGCAGGACCGGCTGATCGAGGGCCCGAAGGTGCTGCGGCGCGACGGCTGGTACTACCTCGTGCTGGCGGAGGGCGGCACCGGTTTCGAGCACGGCGTGCTGGTGGCGCGCAGCCGCGCCCTGACCGGCCCGTACGAACTCGACAGCCGACCCCTGCTGACCTCCCGGGACGACCCGGCTCTGCCGTTGCAGAAGGCGGGGCACGGCGAACTGGTGCAAACCCCGGACGGTGCCTGGCTGTTGAGCCATCTGACGGCACGCCCGCTGCGGACGCCGCACGGGCCGCGCTGCACGCTCGGCCGGGAGACGGCGATCCAGCGGGTGGTGTGGGACGCTGAGGGGTGGCCGAGGCTGGCCCACGGCGGGTGGCATCCAGCGGTCGAGGTGGACGTACCGACGCATTCCTCGGATCTCCAAGTCGTGGCTGATCCAGGGGAGTTGGAATGGCCGTGGAGCTCCCTGCGCGAGCACCCGGATCCCTCCTGGGCCGACATCACCAGCCGCCCCGGCTGGATCCGGCTGCGCGGCCGCCACGGTCCCGAGTCGCGGTGGGCGCAGAGTCTGCTCGCCCAGCGGATCACGGAGCACCGGGCCGAGGCGGAGGTCACGGTCGAGGCCCGGCCGCGCAGCTTCACGCAGGCCGCCGGGCTGGTCCTGCGGTACGACAGTGAGGCGTACCTCAGCCTCGACCTGACCTGGGTGGAACCGGAGGGCGAGCCGCAGCGCGGCCAGCAGTGGCGGGGCGGCGGCGGCCGGACGGTGCTCAGCCTCGTGGAGCGCGACGAGGAGGGCGCCCGGCAGGTGGCGGTCGTCGACGTGGAGGCGCCGGTGACGCTGGGTGTGACGATCGACGGCGCCGACGCTCGCTTCTGGTACGTACGGAACGGGGTCCCCACCCCGATCGGACCACCGCTCGACTTCAGCCGGCTGTCCGACGACCACGGTTCCCGGCTGCGTTTCACCGGCGCCATGGCCGGGATCCACGCCCGCGACCTCGTCGACGCGTCCTTCACTGCGGACTTCCAGGGCTTCCGGCTGACCTGCACGCCGTAGCAGGCGCAGGTCTTCGCAGTCCTGCGATTCCGGTGTCTTCACGTCTCCGTGCCGCACGCTTAGTGTAGGAAGCGCTTTCTATCCCGAGGTCGGTGTGCCGACCACGAAAGCAGTGCTGGTCGCGACTTTCGATGGCCCTCGGGCGGGCCGGAGGGGCGGTTTCCGATGGGCCGTACGGCAAGTGCGAGCGCTCCGGCCGGGCCGACGCTGGCGGTGGTGGCCCGTGAGGCGGGGGTGTCGGTGCCGACCGCGTCCAAGGTGGTCAACGGCCGCGAGGACGTGGCGCCCGAGACGCGCCGCCGGGTCACGGAGGCCCTGGACCGGCTCGGTTATGTGCGCAGACCGCGCTTCGACGCGGCGAAGGCGCCCCGCCTGGTCGACCTCGTCGTGCACTCGCTGGACAGCTCCTGGTCCGGTGCGGTGCTGCACGGCGTGGAGCAGGCGGCGCACGACGCCGGCCTGGACGTGGTCGTCTCGGCAGGCCTCGCCCGCAGCCGCTCCGGCCGCCCGGAGCGCGGCTGGCTGGACAAGCTCACCGCGCGCGGCTCGACGGGCGTGCTGTTCAACCTGGCCGAACTGACGGAGCCCCAGTACGCGTGGCTCGCACAGCACCGCATCCCCTTCGTGATGATCGACCCGGCGCACGAACCACCGCCCGGCGTGGTGTCGGTGGGCGCGGCGAACTGGCAGGGCGGGGTGACGGCGACCGAGCACCTGTTGTCCCTCGGCCACGAACGCATCGCCGTCATCGCCGGCCACCGCCGCACGATGTGCAGCAGCGCCAGGATCGCGGGCTACCGCTCGGCGCTCGCCTCGGCCGGGGTGCGGCACCGCCCGGAGTATGTGCGACACGCCGGGTTCGACGAGGCCGTCGCCCGCGGACGCATGCGCGAACTCCTCGACCTGCCCGAGCCGCCGACGGCCGTCGTCGTCTGCTCCGACCGTATGGCCCTGGGGGTGTACGACGCCATGGCCGAGCGGGGGTTGAGGATCCCGGACGACATCAGTGTGGTCGGTTTCGACGACCTGCCCGAGGCCCGCTGGGCCTCCCCTCCCCTGACCACGGTCCGCCAGCCCATCTCGGAAATGGCGGCCACGGCCCTGCGCCTGCTCGTCCGCATGATGGCCGGCGACCGCCCGGAGAGCACCCGCACGGAACTGTCGACCCGCCTGGTGGAACGGTCAAGCACGGCTCGGCTGCGCGGGTAGGGACTGTCCGGCGGATCATCCTCGTGCGAGGGCCCCGGCGCCGCTCCCCCGTAGGGCGGCGCCGGGGCTGGTCTCTCGTGCGACTCGCACGTGGCCGTCGGGCGGCGAGCGGGCGGTTGGAGCGAGGGCTACCCCGCGTCCGCCGTGCCGTCCGGTTCCTGGTTTCCGTCCCCGGCTCCCGGGTCGTCGGTCGGGTCGCCGGGCGCCTCCTCCGCGGCCGTCACGGTGACCGTGGCTCCCGGGGCCACACTGCTCCCGGCCGCCGGATCGGTCTGCTGGACGAGGGCGGTGGCGGACTGCGCGGAGTCCGGGCCGTACACGGGCATGAGTCCCAACGCCTCGAGCTCCGCGAACGCCTCCGGTACCGGTCGGCCGGCCAGGTCCGGGACCAGGACACCGTCCTCCGGGGACTGCGTGGAGTCCTCGGCGGCCACGTGCAGGGTCACGGTCGCCCCCTCGGCCGCCGTCCCCCCGCCGGCCGGCTCCTGACCGACCACCGTGCCGGACGCGGCACCGTCGGCCGGTACCTCAACCGTCTCGACCACGAAGCCCTCGTCCTCGAGCCGCCCGGTCGCCTCATCGAGCGAGCTGCCCAGCACATCCGGAACCATGACGTCCCCCGCCGTCTCGGCATCGGGGTCCGCGGGCAGTGCGGTGTCCTGGCCGCCGTCGGTACCGACCGGCCGCTCGATCCCCCGGTCCGGGGCGTCCACATCGACCAGGGCCACCTTCTCCAGCCCGGAGGAGTCCTCGGGCTGTTTGACCGTCACGACCTTGTCCTTGTCGTAGTCACCCTTCCAGGTCCTCGTCCGCCCCTTGCCGAAGTCCACCTCCACCTCGTCGATGCCGTGGTCCGGCGCCGCCAGCGGGTTGCCGCAGTTGCACTTCACGACCGGCCGTCCGAACAGGTCGATCAGTACGGCGATCCCCGCCTCCAGCAGTGCCTCGTAGGCAACGGCCTTGCCCTTGCGGTAGTTGTGGTTCTTGACCAGCGTGGGATTGCGCAGCACGACCGGGGTCAGATCATCGATGAACTTCTCGATCTGATCGACCTCGATGCGCTGCACCTTCGCCCAAGCCTTCGCCTTGTCGCTGTTGCCGGGGTCCTTGAGGAAGTCGACCAGTTGGTCCTTCAGGCAGGTGACCTTCTTGCGGGATCCGCCGTAAAGCCCCGGCGTGTTCCCGCTCTTGTCCCCGCCCGACAGCGCCTCCACGGCGCTCATGGCCAGGTCGGCCCCGAGCAGCACCTTGGAGAACGGCGAGGCGCCGACCACGCCCCGGCCCACAGCCATCACCTTCGACTTGGGGCCGGGGCACCCGGTCAGTACGGTGACCCCCAGCAGCATCGCCACCACCGCGGCGAGCCCACGGAACGCCGTGCGGCCGAAGCGTTCCCCCCGCGATCGGAATGTCGCGCCCATCATGTCCTTCCGGTCCCACCTGTCAGGCGACGACGAGTAGTTCGTGCCTGTGCGGGAGAGTCCTCCCGCCGACTCGAGGATCCGAGGCGGACCGGGCCGGCGCACGAGTAGTCGGCTACTCGCTTCGGTGCGTACGCACCTCTCAGGTGTCCGTACCCGCCGACGACAGGAAGGCGGCGAGATCACCGCGGCCCGCCACGCCCAACTTGCCGTAGATACGGTAGAGATGGCCCTCGACCGTGCGCACCGAGACGACGAGCCGCGCGGCAATGTCCCGGTTGCTCAGACCGTGCACCGCCATCATGGCGATCTCACGCTCCCGGTCGGTGAGCGGCAACGGCCGGGCGGCAGTGATCAGCGCGGGAGTCCGGGCACCCTCGCACTCCTCGGCCAGCCGGTGCGCCCGTGCGGCGGCGGCACGCGCCGCCGTGCGCCGGTCGGCGCGGCTGTGGACGGTGGCCGCCTGGGCGGCGGCGTCCGCGGCCGCCGCCAGATCCCCCATCTCCTCCAGGGCGGCGGAGGCTGCGAGCAGGGCATCGGCGTCGCCCGCAGCCAGCCCGGCGGCGTGGGCGGCGGCGACCGGTGCGCGCGGCCCGTCGACCTTCCCGGCCAGCGCGGCGAGCCGGGCGGCGGAGGTGCGGTCGCCGAAGCGCACGGCGGTGTGCAGCGCGTACATCGCGTACGCGACCTGGTCACGGTCGGCGGCGAGCGTCGCGGCATCGTGCGCGAGCCTGACCGCCTCGGTGACCGCGCCCTCGGCTGCGGACGTCCACGCCTGGGCGAGCACCAGGTCCGGCTCGAAGAAGACGGCGGCAGGATGGCGTTCGGTCTCCGTCCGGTCCAGTGCGTGACGGGCCGCGGCCGCGTCGCCCGTCATGGCAAGCGCCTGGACCAGGTTCACCAGGCAGCGGAACGCGAAGCCCTGGGTCTCCGTGGGAACCAGCCCGGCACGAGCCTCCCGGAACCGGCGTACCGCGGTGCGCAACTGCCCCCGGTACAGCGCCGCGTGCCCCGCCAGCGCCACAGCCATCAGCTGCATGGGCCCGTGCACGGCCCGGCTTGCCCGCAGCCGGGCGCGACCGAGTTCCTCGACCTCGTGCAGCCGGCCGGCCAGGCGCAGCCCGGTCATGTGGAGGTCGCACAGGCCGAGGGCGGGAGCGGCTGCGTCGAAGGACCGCGCGGCTGCGGCATATGCGCGCGGCGCGACGGAGCCGAGTCCGTCCGTACGGCCCATGGCGCCCAGGCCGCCGACGACGCCGAAGGACGCCAGGACGACCGCCAGGTCGGGCAGGTCCGCCCGGGCGAGCGCCGCCGCCCCGTCCTCCGCTCCTTCTCGTGGCCGTCCCTGGAAGACGTGGAAGGAGCCCCGCACAGCCGTCAGCACATCGAGGCAGAAGGGATCGCTGAGGCGACTGGTGGTCTCCTCCAGCACCGCTTCCGCCTCCGCCGGCCGGCCGGCGGTCCAGAACAGGTTGGCCGCACGCGGGACCGCCACCGCGAGGCGCTGCTGCTCGGTGGACGCGAGGCCGGCCAGCGCCGTCAACTCCGCGTCGGCCTCGTCGGCCCGGTTCAGCCATGACAGGGCGTGAGCCAGTGCCGACCTCGCCTCGAATCCGCCGGTTTCCGCCGCCGCCCGGGCCAGCCGCTCGGCGAGCGGGAGATCGAGCATCTGGATGGCGCGGTGCGCGGCATCGGTGAGCAGTGCGGCGTCCGGTTCCAGATCGGAATCCGCGGCGAGTACGGCCCGCCGCAAGGTGTCATCGACGCGCCGGCATCCGGTGGCGGCCAGCGCCGTCGCGATGGAACCCCGCAGTCTGCGCGCCGTGAGCTGCCCGAGGCGGGCGCGCTGCAGCTCGCCGTAGAGCGGGTGGGCGAGCCTCGCCTCGAGCCGCCGGCCGTCCCGCTCCACCTTCACCACTCCGGACGTCTCGGCCAGCTCCACCGCAGCGGGGTCGACGAGCCGGCCGAGCAGGGTGACGCCCAGGGGCTCGCTCAGGGCGACCAGCTTCAACGCCGCATCACGTTGCTCGAACAACACCTGGCCGACACAAGGGGCCAGCTCGATGAGCGGACCGAGGAACTCGATGCCGCGCGGGCGGCTAACCGGGAACTGACCCGGGAACTGAACCAGGCCCGATGACGCCAGCTGCGGCAGTGTTCGGGTGCCATTAACGAACATGTCACCAGCCCCAAATGGCGCCTGCCGACCCTGCTGACCTGCGGATTCAGGTGGTGGTACGGGCGGTCGCGTCCAGCTCGCAGAGGGCGTCGGAGTAGTACCGGCGGCGTTCGGCGATGAGCGCGGTGACATCGTCTTCGGTCACCTCCGGGATCTCGTGCAGATGCTGCAGCAGGTTGTCGCGCTGTTCGTGGCTGGAACCAGCGACGTGGGCGACGGTGCGGGCGGTTCCTCCCCCGGCGAGCAGCAGCCGGTGTGGGAGGCCGCACCAGGTGTCGAAGCTGGTGGTGATCGCCCGCCACAGGCGCCAGACGTCATCGGGCTGGCGGTGCTCGACGAGCAGGAGCGCGGCGACTTCGATGCTGTGGCTGAAGCCCCAACAGTGGTGGTGGGCCTGGTAGTCCCAGCTCAGACACAGGCCGCAAGGCAACCAGTGGGTAGCTTTCGCGGTGTCAGTCCGTGACGCACCGGTCGACCCGGGCGGGGACCAGTGGTTGCAGCACCCCGTTCTGGCGCTGCCCGGCCTTGATTCGGCTGGTGGGGTTGCAGAAGATGAAACCTGCCCGTTTGGCCCAGGCGAACAGCGGGCACAAGGCGACGAGTTGGTGATGACGGCTTCGGATTTTTGCGCGGACACCAATCGCAAAGTACCGCCGAGTAGCCAGGCGTAACGGGATCGATGGGTGATGGTGTCGCGTCGGAGACCGAGCGTCATCTGCCACGTCGTGCCTTTGAACGCGCGGGGCTCGGACGGCTGGGAAGATGACTCAGGGGGAGGTCAAGGTGGCTGCAGGTTTACCGGCTGCTGAGGGAGAGAACGGCGATGAGCATCCGGACCCGGTACCGGTACTTCCGGATGGCGGCGACGTAGTGCCCGCGAGCAATGTCGCCCGCCCGGATGTGGCCGGAGCCGGGTCCGGAAGTGACGACTCGTCGTCCACCTCGGATCCGGGCGATAGCGGCGGTGATCCCCCGACACCTGCACCCGACCAGGACGAGGCCGCGTCGGCAGGGGGCGGCGGACGCGTGGGCAGATGGCTGCGCACGGTTCCGGGACTGGCCGCGTCGACCATCGTTACCACAGTGTGTGCCGCTGCCGTCACAGCTGTGTTCACGGGAGCGCTGAACCTGTGGCCCGAGTCGTCGAAGGTCTCCCTGTCCGTGGAGACTGACCCACTGCGTATCGATGCCGAGGAGCAGGCCATGCAGCTCATTCCTGCCGGGCGATTCGACGGCAGCGAACCCGATGACGGGTGCGCGGGCTTCTGGAGCTGGGCGCGGGCCCGGGGAGGAGTGGACGGAGACCGCACCAGGATGCAGTTGACGGTGAGCAACAGCGGCTCGAGCATGCTTCTGATCACCGGCATGCGGGCCGAGGTAATCTCCCGCAGACCCGTCGCTCAGGTCGTCGAGGCCGGGTGCCGCACCCAGGGGGAGGCAGAGGTTTATTCGGTCAGCATCGACCTCGACAAGTCCCAGCCCTACGGCATGTACGACAAGGACGGCGCGAGCCGCCCGCCGGAGTTCACCGTGCCCGCCGGCGACCTGGAGACCTTCCTGGTCACGGCCGAGATCACCCACGGTGCTGCCCAGTGGAAACTCGCCGTCGATCTCGTGGAGGACGGTCACAAACGCACGGTCGTCATAGGGGACGACGGCGGAAGGCCCTTCACCACCGTGACCCGTCCCGACGCCATGCCTCTCTGGGAGTTGGATCCGAACGGAGGGGGCTGGCACAACCAAGGGACCTCCGCGAGCCAACAGAGCGGGACGTCATGAAGGCCGGGAGCGCGGGTTCCGAACGGGTCCCCGGGCGAGTGCTCGGCAAACGCACCGTGATCACGCTACTGGCCGTGGCGGTGACAGCTGGAGTGCTTATCCCGCTGATCGTCCTGCAGCTCGCGCAAGGAGCGTCCGATGGCCCTCCCGGTGACACCAGACTGCAGCAGCTGGCCGCTCCGCGTCTGCGCCCACTACCGCAGACCGTGGCAGGGGAACGGGTCATCTCGGTCGCAGCGGGCAACAACAGCATCGTCGTCTACGGAACCGAGGACGGCGGTATCTACGCCACGTCGGCGCACACTGGCCCACGACGGATCATCGACTTGGCCGGGCGGGTGGTGAAACTGGCCTTCGACTCACGTGGACGGTGGCTCGCGGCTGCCAGTTCCAGCAGCGAACTCGTCGTCGTCGACACCACCCACCCTGCTTCCCCCGTAATCCGCCGCCGCATCTGGACAAGCTCTCCCGTAGCCCGTGGCTTGGCGCCGGACCGGCTCGCCATCGATCCCACAGGAAGCCGCGTTGCCGCGCAGACGGACGCGATCGGCATCTACGACCTGCACGGCGACGCCTCCCCCCGTTGGCTGGACGAATTCGGCACCGACGGCATGGCTTTCGTTGGCACCGAGTTCATCGCGGCATCCGAGCAAGGCGTGAACATCTACAACGCGTCCACGCTGCGCATGGTCCGCCAAGTTCGGTTCCCCAGCACGGGAAGGGCTCTGATCGGCAACGGCCGCATCCTCTACACCACGCGGAGCCACGCCCTCCTGCTGGACCATCGCACAACCAGCCCGCTGTCGAACGCCTCGGCTGTTCCCGGGCAACCTTCCCCGAGGCTTGGTGGCATCATCGCCGACAAGACCATCAGCACCCAGCCCAGTCTCAGGCTCCAGCCGGTAGCCGACGACGGCCGCCTGGTGGCCGTCCTGCAGGTCCTGCACAACGCGCGTCTCATCTTCTGGGAGCCTGTTTCCCGCCGAACTCTGGCCACTGCCCCCTTCCGCGCTACCTGCCCGTCAACGACGAATCTTCCTAAACAGGTGCAATTCAGCACCTCGTTCTCTCCCGATCACAAGACCCTGCTGATAGCTCGCTTCTGCCCCCCGGCGAACAACGTGGACGATGACAGCGAGGAAGGCAGGCGCCTTTCGACCTACCAGTACTGGACGCTCGCCTATCCATCCCTGACCCAGTGAGTGGTCCGCGTTATGCAGGTAGTACGCGGCTTCTCGGGTCCAGGGTTCCGCCTAGCTACCCAGCGGTTACTTTGCGGCTGGTGTCGGCGCTGGGTTTCCGAGGCCTGGTGGAACTGTGTCTCCTGGTCCAGCAGGAAGCGGGCGAAGTCGTGTGAGCTGTACTGAACCGCCCCGGATCGAATAGAGACTCGATTTCATAAAAGGATCGAGTCATGGCACGACCTTCCCGTTACCCGCTTGAGCTCCGCCGTCGTGCGGTGCGCATGGTCGCCGAGGTGCGCGACGACCACCCGAACGAGACGGCCGCCCTGCAGGCGGTGGCCGACAAGCTGGGCATCGGCTCCCGCGAGACGCTCCGGAACTGGGTGAAGCAGCACGGGATCGACGCGGGGGCGCGAGCGGGGACGACGACGGAGGACTGATGGGCTTCGGGATCCCCAAGGATTCCCCGAAGCAGGAAGCAACCGGCACCGTGCCGCCCGGCGGTGGCAAGGTCACCTTCGAGATCGACAAGGCTGATCCCCAGAACCCCACGGGGGAAAGGTTCACCGGCGAGCGCTTCGAGAAGGCCCTGAACGTCACGCTCAACTCGGTGGTCTTTCGCTCCTCGGGACAGGACTTGACCACCACCGGCACCTACATCGAGATGGCGTCCCGGGTGAGTGAGCCCGTCCTTCTGGGCCTGGCGGTCCTGGCCGTGCGCAACCGCGTTAAACGCTGACCCAGCGCTCCCACAGCCAAGGGCCGACAGGGCGCGGC
The DNA here is from genome assembly GCF_046267975.1 of Streptomyces flavusporus. Classification (NCBI taxonomy): domain Bacteria; kingdom Bacillati; phylum Actinomycetota; class Actinomycetes; order Kitasatosporales; family Streptomycetaceae; genus Streptomyces; species Streptomyces flavusporus. The sequence goes on from NZ_CP176503.1 coordinate 2,244,824, forward strand.
AGCTTCCCCGGAGCCTGAAGCGACCAATTCGTTCGAACCGTCATGGGCCGCCGCACGGAGGATTTCAAGTCCAGGTCACAGCGCCGCCCACCGAAATCTTCCGTGCGCCCCGGCAGTCGCGAAGGGCTCCACGCGGTCAACGTAGTGGAGCCCATACGCTTGTCGCGGCGGTCAGATCCTGCGTGCGACGCTCGGGTCGAAACTCGGCATGTCGCGACGTGCGTCACTGTACGTAGTGAAACCTGCATTGAACTGGGAGTCTGTCCCGGACGCTTCTTCTGCTCTCCATGGCCCGATCACGCGCATCCAGGCCCAGCCATCCTGTTCCGCGACGCGGTCGAAAAACAGGAACTTTCCGGTTCGGCCTTCGATGGGCCAATAGGTGAGGCCGATGTTCGCGGGCTTCATGGATCGGAGCGCAGGAACTTCATCAACAGGCCTGCCATGGCCTGCCAGGCCTGCGTGTTGGCTTCAACGGTCCGCATGTTGCCCCGGAGGTTGATCAGGATCGTCCTCACGGCCGGTGGAAGTACGGCCCACCAGTTGAACCACGAACCATGGCCTCGACGTGGGCAGTTGAGCGAAGCCACCCCCTCCCGCAATCACAGGTACCTGCCCATGCATGCCTAACTTTCCTTAGACGCCATCCGCTTTCCGAACGTGATCGTTTGGTTCGGGCTGGGTGGGCATGAACTCCGGCTGGCGGCGGGAGAGATGGGCGTGGTTCGTCCGTTCGTTTCGCTTATGGAGGTGGCTGGTGCCGTCGGTGCTCGGTCTGCTGGAGGCCCGGGAGAAGAAGGTCCGGGAAGAGGTGGCACGGCTGCGGGAGGAGGCCGAGCGGGTGCAGGCCGCGCTCGGCGAGGCGGAGCGGGCACTTCAGCGTCTGGCGGATGCCCGTGTGACGGTGGCTGAGGTGCTGGCGGAGCCGCCTGTCGCGGTCGCGGAGCCGGTGGTGAGTGCGGTGGCGGGGTCGGTGGTGCCCAGACGGGCCGAGGGCATGACAGCGACGGTCCTGCCTCCGGACTACCAGCGGATCATGTCCGTGCTGGAGTCGGATGCGGCCCGGGAGGGTATGCGGTGCCAGCAGCTGGCCGCAGCCCTGGGCCTTCAGGCGGTTCCGGCGAAGGTCGAGGGGCTGCGGTCGAAGGCGAAACGCCTGGTGGAGCGGGGGTGGGCGCTCCAGGTGCGGCCGGGGGTGTTCACCCCGCTCGGGGCGCCGGCCGGCTGAAGGCGCCTGGCCGGCGCCCGGCCAGGCGGCTGCTCATGAGCATGGTCATGGACCACAGCACCATGGCCTCGTGCATGGCGGGCAGCGTCTCGTAGTCGCGCACCAGGCGGCGCGAGCGCATCAGCCAGCTCAGCGTTCTCTCCACCACCCACCTGCGCGGCAGCACCACGAACCCGCTGGTGTCGTCGGTGCGTTTGACGATCTCAAGGGTGAGCTGGAGCTTCTCGGCCGCCCAGTCGACGAGCCGACCCGCATAGCCACCGTCCGCCCAGACGAGGCGGATGGAGAAGTACATGGTGCGCAGCCGCTCCAGCAAGGGCAGTGCGGCGTCGCGGTCCTGCACGCTGGCCGCACTCACCACGACGGCCAGGACCAGGCCGAGGCAGTCCACCACCAGGTGCCGCTTGCGGCCGCCCACCTTCTTCCCGCCGTCCCACCCGGACGTCGAGCGCGGGATGTTCGCCGCTGCCCGCAGTGACTGCGAGTCCACGATGGCGGCCGTCGGGTCCACCTCACGGCCTTCCTTCTGGCGCACCTTGTCGCGCAGCCGGTCGTGGAGCTCGGCAAGCAAGCCCGTCACCTGCCAGCGGCGGGCGAACGCGTGCACCCGCCGGTACGGCGGGAAGTCACAGGGCAGGTTGACCCACTTGACGCCGTTGTCGACTACATAGCGGACCGCGTCCAACATCACGCGGTGGCAATAGCCCTCCGGCCGCCCGCCCCGCCCCTGAAGCCACGCGGGGACCGGCAGCAGCGGCCGGATGACCTGCCACTCCGCCTCCGTCAGGTCGGAGCCGTAACACCGCACGCGGTCCGGCCCGTCCGCCGCGTTGCCGAACCTGTGCGCGAGACAGTCACGCGCCGGAGATGGCGCGTTGGACTCCAGAGACGCGAGCACGAAAGACTGCGACACAGGGCCTCCTGGTGCTGCTCGGTTGGGATCGCAACCCCGAGCTACCAGGAGGCCCTGCCGTTATGCCCCGACCGCCGAGAGGTCACCCGAACAGGAACCGTGTTCGACTGATCAAGCCTGCCGAGCGGTAAGCGGATGGCTTCTTACATACCTCCAGTGAGCTGACCTGTAGAGACAGTTGACAGCACTAGATAATCGTCGAGCGTCGGCAGATCACTCAGTTGCCATCAGCGACACTCCAGCCAGCGATAGCACCACAGCTGTTGCATTAGCTAGATTTCGAGTACCAGTGGCTGAGCTGCACAAACCCGAGGTGCACACCACTACGACAGCCTCGCTCCCCCAGAGAAGTTGGGGAAGTCGTACCACTCGTCGGTGAAGTCCCAGACGGCCGACAGGTGGCGGGTGGCGGGGTGATCGCGGTCCTCGACGAGGGCCTTACCGGGTTGGTACTCGGGGTGCCGGTCGAACCGGGCGCCGAGCAGTTCGCCGTAGTACGGCCACTCGTACTCGGTGCAGGCGGCCGCGTGTACGCCGACGAATCCGCCGCCCAACTCCACGTACGCGGCGAGCCGTTCCCGCCTGGCCTCCGTCAGGACCTCGCCGCTGGTGGAGAGGAAGACGACGGCGGCGTATCCGTCCAGCGGGATCTCCAGGTCCGCGGGCTCCTCGGTGTGATGGACGTCGAAGTCCCCCAGCGCGCGGAGGGCGGCGACGGCGGCCGGGATGGAGTCGTGCCGGTAGGCGGCGGTGCGGGTGTGGACGAGGAGTCGGGGGACCATGGCGCTGAGCGTAGACGGCCCGGGCGGCCGTCCCCCTACGCCGAGAAGATCCGAAAGTTTCGGATCGCCGGTGGTCGGCATCCGGCGCCCGGCGATGACGCAGCAACACGTTGCGTGTCAGCGAGGCGTGACAGCATCTGGGGCATGACGAGTACGGATACGAGCCGTGGCCTGGACCACCTCCGCGCAGACATCCCCATCCACACGCTCACCTTCGCCAAAGGCTTGCCTCCCACCGAGCTGCTGACCCGCATGGGGATCGATCCGGACACCTTGGCGCTGCGCGATTCCACGGAACTGGCCGACGACTTCGGCGACACCCTGCTCGACGAGGACGAGCCGGTGGTGACGACCGGCACCGACGGCGCGTGGACATGGGCGTGGGAGCAGGGTGGCAGCCACGGGCTGGACGAGAGGGTCCTGTCCACGGTCTCACAGGGGACAGAGACCGTCGCGCTGTACCACAACGACAAGCCGATGCACTGGTTCAAGTACGCGGTCGACGGCGACATCATCGTCGATTTCCACACTCTTCAGCCGATCGAGCCGACCGGCCTGGACCCACAGCGGCTCGACGAGTTCATGCGCCCACTCGGCCTCACCCTCGGGCAACCCGCTCCGCCGTACAGCGTCCTGGCTCTCGCGGAGAACGCCTTCGGACTGCGCGTGACGCCGGCCGGGGACGACGAAGAGCGCTGGAGCGGCAGCTTGCTGCCCCTACCCGAGTAGGCACAGCACCGTAACTGAGCGCGTTCCCGGCCTCGTCGGCCTACTTGCAAGGTGACCAGCAGTAAGGGCGAGGACCCTTGGTAACGGTGATGTCCTCGGCCTCCGCAGCATCTACTGATCAGGAGCTGACGCTCCGGGAGGAGGTATCCAGGTGAAAGCCGTAGTTCCGCTCGGGCGGAGCGCAATCGTGAGGGCCCTGGTGGCGGCGGTAACCGTCGCGGTGTCCGCCGCCTGCGCATCGCCGAGCGGCGGCGAGTCCGAGGCGGCCTGCGCGTTCCGAGTCGAGTACGACAAGCGCATGTACTCGGACATGGCCAACGCCGAATTCAAGGTGGGGGAGAAGCTGGGGCCGGCTCTCATTCCGCCGTGCGACGATTCGCCGGATGACGGGCGCGGCCAGGCATCGCCAGACTCGACGGTCGCCTACGAGATCGAGGGGGTGGACCCCAGCATCGCCATCGCGGTGGACGACGCACCCGACGACGTCCTCTTCGTCGCCGTCGACTCCGATAACGAGCTTCCTCTCGAGGTAAAGAAGCTGATCAAGGGCTCTTGACCCAGAGTGCGGGTACGGCCCCGTGTGGTCAGTCTCCGTGCAGACGACCGTCTGGGCGCGCGAACACTCACCGTGAACCGGTCGGCGCGCACTCAGATGCGGGATAACCCGATCGCCCCCGCGTCGATGCTCCCGTAGGGTGCGCGGGTCGTCGCGGCGGAGAGGCGGTTCGGAACGTGGTACTCAGGGCAGTGATGCGGGAGCAGTTGGCGGGTGCGGCGCGGGCCGCGCTGGGCGGCGGACGGCGGCTGGAGGGGGTTGAGCGGGTCGCGGGTGGCAGTAAGAAGGGCGTGTACCGCCTGGTGATGGACGACGCGACGACCGTGATCGCCTACCTGTGGGACGACGCCGAGAACTACTGGCCTGCGGCCGAGGGTGACGACGACCTCACCGACCCGTTCTCGCCCGGTCTCGGACTCGACCTGTTCGAGGCCGCGCACGCGCGACTGGACGCACTCGGCGTCCGCGTCCCGGCGATCCGTCTCGTCGACCGCGACGGCGCCCACTTCCCGGCCGACCTCGCGATTGTCGAGGACCTCCGGGGCGAGAACCTGGAGGAGCTTCTCGCGCGCGACCCACGCGCGGCTGCCCCGGTCATGGCCCGGCTCGGGGAGGCACTGGAGGCGATGCGTCGTCATCGGGCGTCCGCGTACGGCAAGGTGGCCGTGGTCGACGGAGGAGGATCGTCGCGCGGGACATCGTGCGAGGGGATCGTCCTGGACCGTGCGCTGCGGGACCTCGCCGAGGCGGCGTCGCGTGATCCGCGGATCGCGGGAGTCCGCGATCGGCTGGAGGAGCGACTGCTGGGCCTGGCGGCGGCGGTGCGACCGCGCACGGAGTACGCGGTCGTGCACGGCGAACTGGGGCCCGACCATGTGCTGGTGGACACGGACGGGCACCCGGTGTTGATCGACATCGAGGGCTCGATGTACTTCGACGTCGAGTGGGAGCACGTCTTTCTGCGGATCCGCCTGCACGACGCCTATCGGCCCCTGGGCGTGGACGGACTGGACGAGGACCGGCTCGCGCTCTACACGCTGGCACAGCGGCTCTCGCTGACGGCGGGCCCACTGCGACTGCTCGACGGAGACTTCCCCGACCGGGCGTCCATGGCGGGCATCGCCGAGTACAACCTGCGGAAGGCGCTGGAACTGGTCCGCCTCGGAGAAGCTGTTGTCGATCCCTCCCTTTCGGGCGAAGTGCTGTCTTGGCGTGGAGGGGTGGTCGACACGAGCAAGACGGAGGAACGCAGGACACAGGTCCGCGAGGTACGCCGCCGGCTCGCGCAGGAGGGTCCGCCGTGGAGGCGGGACCGGGAGGCAGACTTCGAGACGGTCACGGTGCCCGAACGCGATTGCGACCAGCTACGCGACCTGCTGATCTCCGAGGGCGCCCAGACGGTCGTCGAGGTCGGTCTCGCGTACGCCAGTTCCGCGCTCGCGATCGGTGAGGCGCTGATCACTGTCAACCCGCCGCATCCCCGGCACGTCATTATCGACCCGTTTCAAGAAAGCGCATGGTCCAATGCCGGCTGGGATCTGCTGCGCTCTGCGGGGCTGGACTCGATCGCCGCGCTCATGCTCACTCCATCGTCGATCGCCCTCCCACAACTCCTCACCGAAGGCCTCGTCGCCGACGCAGCATTCGTGGACGGCAGTCACCGGTTTCACGAAGTCTTCGTCGATCTCTACTTCCTGCGCAAGATCGTCCGGCCCGGCGGGCTCATCGCCATCGACGACGACTGGGCACCGTCCGTGCGAACCGCCGTTCACTACTACGAGCGGAACCTGGGCTGGACGGTGATTCCCGACGCCTTCCCCAGTGGAACGGGGACGGCGGTTGTCGCCGATCCCCAGGCCAGACCAGCGACCCGCTGCAAGGCGCTTCGCTTGCCTGACCCCTCGTTCGAGCCGCCCTTCGAAGAGTTCCAGGCGTTCTGACCTGCTGCCTCGTGATCAGGCTGCTGTGCGAGGGGGCGCGGCGAGGCGAGACCACGCCAGGACGGCAGACCCGCCAAAGCGTGGGATCCAAACAACTTCTGAACGCCCCTCACCGATCGGCGAATTCACACCACACGATCTTCCCCGGATCCCGCTCCCCCACGCCCCACTTGTCCGCCAGCTCCGACACCAGCAGCAGCCCGCGCCCGCCCTCGCCCTCGCCGGGCTCCCGCGCGTTCGGCACACCGTCCCCGCTGTCGTGGACCTCGACGCGCACACCGTCGTCGTACGACAGCCGGAGCAGGAAACCGCGGCCGGGCGGTACGCCGTGCACGAGGGCGTTCGTGGCGAGTTCGCTGACGCACAGCACGATGTCGTACGCCCGTTCCCGCACACCCCAGTCGACGAGTGCCTGGCGCGTGAACGCGCGGGCGGCGGGGACGGACTGACGTTCGCGGCGGTAGAAGCGTTCGCGTGGGGACGGGTGAGGAATCTCTGCGTTCACGTGACGAGAGTCACAGAATGTAGCCATCATGAAACAGTGCGTGCGCTCGTACAGCCGGTTTGTACGGGTGCACGCCGGTGGACGTACGCGCGCGGGTGGGGAGTTGGACCGCATGAGCACGACTCGACGGTCACGGAGGAACGCCTCGGCGATGAAGATGGTGGGCGCGCTGCTCGCCCTCTATCGCGAGGCCGCCGGATTCACGCAGAAGACGCTGGGCGAGCGGTTCGTCGTCGGCGAGCAGCAGATCGCCTCGATCGAGCAGGGCCGACGGCCGCTGAAGCCGGATCTCGCCGAGCAGCTCGACGAATTCCTGCAGACCAAGGGCGCGTTGACGACTGCGTTGAGCAGGATGCCGGAGGTGGATCTGGTCCCGCTGTGGGCGGAGGAGTATCTGGACCGGGAGCGGGAGGCGATCGCGATCGGGTGGTACGAGGGCTTGGTGATCCCTGGCCTGCTCCAGACGGAGGCGTATGCCCGGGCAGTTTTCCGCAGCCGTGTGCCGGTCTACGACGAGGACGAGATCGAGCAGTTGGTGGCGGCGCGCATCGAGCGGCGGGAGATCCTGCACCGCAAGGTGCCACCGACGACGAGCTTCGTGATCTGGGAGGCGGCACTTCGGGACCGACTGGGCGGGAAGGACGTGTACGTCGAGCAACTGCTACACCTGAGGAAGTACGCCGAACTGCCCGGTCTCACCTTGCAGGTCCTGCCGTTGGGACGCACCTCACACGCCGGGCTCGACGGGCCGTTCATCCTGCTGGAGACCCCTGATCACCAGCGGCTCGCGTACACCGAAACGCATCGCGGCAGCCAGCTGATCGCTGACCCGAATGAAGTGGCGATCCTCAATCAGAAGTATGCGATGCTGCGGACACAGGCCCTCACCACGGAGGACACGAGGGACCTGCTGAACCGTCTTCTGGGAGAGCAATGAGCGGCACCGCGCTTGAGTGGTTCAAGTCCAGCTACAGCGGCAGCGAAGGCGGCGCATGCATCGAAGTCGCCCTCCAGCCCACCACCATCCACATCCGCGACTCCAAGACCCCCACCACCCCCCACCTCACCGTCGCCCCCTCTGCCTGGACCGCCTTCCTGAAGCTTGCCGACAACCCCGGTTGTTGAGTCGGTTCGGTCAGCCGCTCGCTCCCACGTCGTTGTTGGGCGCCCCGTCGCCCGCCGGAGGCAGATCGCCGCGTTCCACCGGCTCCGTGACGTCGGGGGCGGCCGGCAGGAGGGTGTCGAGTTCGGCGGCGGACGGGCGGTGGGCGCCGAGGGCGGCCTCCCGCAACACGTCACGGGAGACGCCGGGACCGCCGCTGACCCGCAGCACGTGGCCGTCCTTCGGTACGGCGTACTCACGCTGTTCCCCGGCACTGCGGAGCCAGGCGTCACCGTCGCGCGCGCAGTCGGGGCAGTTGGCGGAGTTGACGGTGCCCCGGTCGACGGTGAGCTGGATCTGCGCGCCGGCCTGCTGTGAGACGTACACGGCGGAGAAGCCGTCGCCGCCGTACACGCCGACGGACTGCTGGGCGAGGGTGAAACCGTCCGCCTCGGTGACGTAGACGTGTTCCGGCGCGATACCCAACGCCGAGGCGCGGGAGGCGATTTCCGCCGGGTCGGCGGGCTCCTTCTCGGTGCCGCAGCCGGTGAGCAGCACGGGGATCAGCAGGGCCGCCAGGGGCAGCGCACGTACGGAACGCATCATGCACCCATCCTGCCGCACAGGTGTTCCACAGTTGAGCGGGGATTGCGTAGCCTCGGTGACGATGAACACGATTCCGGCACACCTGGACCATCTCGTCCTCGCAACTCCCGATCTGGCGGCGACGGTTGCCGACTTCACCCGGCGTACCGGTGTGACACCGGCGGTCGGCGGCACGCACGTCGGCCTCGGGACCCGCAACTATCTGGTCGGTCTGGGCGGACCGCTTACCTGGAGATCATCGGGCCCGACCCGGAACAGTCCACGCCCGACGGGCCGCGCCCCTTCGGCGTCGACGAGTTGCCGGGACCGCGCACACTCACCTGGGCCATCAGCCCTCCCGACCTCGACGCGGCGATCACGGCGGCCCGTGCCCGGGGCTACGACCCCGGCCCGCCGCTCCCGATGAGCCGCCGTACCCCCGACGGCACACTCCTGCAGTGGCGCCTGACGGACGGCGCGTCCGCCCACCCCTCCGGCCTGGTCCCTTTCCTCATCGACTGGGGCGCATCACCTCACCCCACGGCGTCGGACCTTCCCACCACTCCCCTACTGACCCTCTCGGCCACCACCCCCGACCCGGCCGCGCTCCGCCCCCTCCTGACCGCCCTGGACACGGAACTCACCCTCGCCAAGGGCCCGGTGGGCCTGACCTTCACGGTGGACACACCGCGGGGGCCGGTGCGGTTCGACTGAGGGGACGGGGCTAGGCAGAGGCGACCAAGAACACGAACAGGAGGACGAACCCCACAGCGAGCGGGGCGAGTCCGACGCCGACGTGTGCCCAGACCACGGTCTCGATCAAGCTCAGGTGGGTGACGTCCAGCGCACCCAGCGCCGCCATCACCGCGATGACGAGATCCACCACGAGCGCGTACCCGGCGACAAACTGCGGCAGAGGCTGCCCTGTTCGTTCGAGGTCGCTCGAGAACGGAGCAAAGGTCAGTGCCAGACATCCGGCCAGGACGACGGCGATTCCGGCCGTCGCGGCGAGCAGGACGAGGTACGTGCTGGTGCCGGTGCTGCTGGAGATCGGCGCCCTTCGCACCTCGATAAGCCAGATCCCTCCGCCCATGAAGGCGACGAACAACCCCCACGCTGCGATGTCGCCGGCGACCCTGCGGGCTGTATCGAGGATGCTGGCGTCGAACTTGCGGTACGCCCTGAAGAGCACGACGCTGACCAGAAGTGCGGCGGCTCCGACGACGCAACCGCCGATCAACATCCACCGCGCCTCGTTCCCTTGGGCCCCCTCGGGTGCCGCATGCGAGAACGCCGACGTGAGGGCCATCGCGTTGTGGACCACGCCCCAAGGCTACTGTCAGGGGCATGTGGAAGGCAGATCTCCGTGCTCTGCATCGTCCCGCGAACCCCTCTTTTCAAGGGCCGCGGAAATCCGTGGACGGACCCGCGGAAGATCACGTACTGTGTGGCTCCACGCTCTGAGATGGACGGAAGGAGGCGAGTGCCGTGCGGTTCACACCTTTCCAGCGCTCCCTCTTCCGCTGTCCCGGCGTGGTTCGTGAGTTCTGACCGGGAGCGCTCCGAGCAGCCTGTATCCCGGAGGAATACATGACCGATCCGGTCATCCGCGCGCTCTCCGCGAGCGACGCCCATCTCTTCGACGCACTCCCCGACCCACTGGGCGCCCGTGAAGGCCATCGGCGTACCCGGTTCCGCCCCGACTGGAAGCGCGTCGCCCTGCGCGACGGCGAGGTCGTCGCACGCGGCGCATGGTGGGGCGGCCCCGACGACTCGGAGCCCGTCAACATCAACTGGTTCGACGTGGCCGAGGGCGAGGAGGAGGCGGGGGCCGAACTCCTGCGCTCCGCTCCCTGGCAGGTCGAACTCGAACTCAACCTGCCCGGCGGCTGGCGGGACAATCCCGATCTGCGCGCCGCCGCCGAGGCACGCTTCGCCGCCGCACGAGCCGCCGGGTACGAACTCCTGGTGGAACGCTTCCTGTACCGCTGGACCCCGGAGCGAGGTCTGCCCGCGCGGCCCGGACGCCTGCGCTTCAGCGCCGAACCCGACGACACCGTGTTCTTCGACGCGTTGCGCCGCATCCACTCCGTCACCCTGGACGCCCACGCGCTCAGGGCCGTCGAGGAGGGCGGCCTCGACCAGGCCGCCCAGGAGGAACTCGACTTCTTCCACTGGTGCCCCTCCCCACGGGAGTGGTGGCAGATCGCGCACACGCCGGAGGGCGACCTGGCCGGCATCCACATCCCGGCCCACAACCCCTCCGGCCCGACCATCGGCTTCATCGGAGTCGTCCCGGAACAGCGCGGTCACGGCTACGCCTACGACCTCCTCGCCGAGTGCACCCACTTCCTCGTCCAGGAGGGTGCAGAGTTCGTCAGCGGAGCGACGGACCAGGGCAACTTCCCCATGGCCGCGAACTTCGCCAAGGCCGGCTTCCCCGTCGTCCGTGAACGCATCAACTTCCACCCGGCGGGCCAAGCGGCCTAGCGAGAAGTAGCACGCGGTGAGTGGTCCGGTCCGAGGGCAGATCCGGACCGCTTGTCAGCGCCCGTGGCTGTCGGGCCGCTTCACACCCGGTCCGGGACACGACGCGGTCCGTGTCGCCGAGCACAAGCAGTGGCGGCCGCTGCATCCTCGGACAGGGGCAAGCGGGAGGCGCCGACCTCGAACCGGACGCGATGCTGGAGCGCTCGACCGAAACCACTCATCGTCGTATCCGCTGCGCTCCACCCGGCTTGCGTGCCACGAACACGAACTCCCGCCCGGGTCTGTCGGGAGCATCCCGGACGTCGTCCACCGTGAAGCCTGCGTCGAGAAGATCCGCCTCCACCTCCTCGCGTGAGCGGAACCGCAGGGTGGAGTCCGAGGTCAGGCGTGCGCCGTCCGTCGTGAACACGAAGGTCCAGCGGAAGGTCACCAACGGCCCGTCGACGTCGGTCACTTCGACCCAGTTCTCGACCGCACCGACGCCAGGGACGTCCGTGACGCGGTGGGTGGCGTCCCGGTTCCACTCCTCCCAGGCGCGGCGGGCCGGGTCGCGGGTCTCGAAGACCAGGTGTCCGCCCGGTTGCAGGGCGGCGTGGGATGCCCGCAGGGTTGTCCGCCACACCTGCGGGTCGGCGACGGCCTGGGCGACGTTGCCGGTCATCGTCGCGAGGTCCGCCTGGAGCGGTGGAAGCGCGGTCGCGTCGCCGTGGATCCAGCGGACGCGGTCGCCGCCCGGTTTCGCGCGGGCGACGTCCAGGGAGGCTTGCGCGGGATCGACGCCGACGACCTCGATGCCGCGGTCGGCCAGCAGCAGCGCGAAAACGCCCGTTCCGCAGCCGATGTCCAGCACCCGGCGTGCGGCGAACTCCCAGGTGATGCCGAGGTAGGCGTCGAGGTCGCTGCGGTCGGAGTCGAGCACGTCGTAGATCGCGGCCAGTCGTGGGTGCCCGAAGATCGCGTCAACCATGCGGCGACGTTAGGGAGGCGGGCGGGCGCGGGCAAGTGGATTACCCGGCACTCAGCTTGTCTTTCCAGGTGGAAGGATCCGGCGCGGGCAGCACTGGCTGTGACCATCAAGACGGTTGTCTATCCGCGTTCTGAACTTGGCTCGGCAGTGGCGCCTGAGGGCGTTTCGGGTTTCGCGTGGAGGAGGTCGCGGGCCTGGTCCGCGGCGCGGGCGGTGCTCTCGGAGATGAAGTCCAGGAAGCGGGCGATGTTCTCGAGGCGGCCGGCGGCCGGGGTGTCGCGGCCGAGGATGCCGACGCCCTGCCGTGCGGTCTCGGCGATCTGGGCGACGCCGCGGGCGCTGGCCATCATGGACTGGTACCAGACGTCGTCGTCGACGACGTAGCGCTCGCGGCGGCGTTCGTCCCGTTCCCGGCGGATGAGGCCCTGGCCCTCGAGGAACGCGACCGCTTTGGAGATGGACGCCGGACTGACCTGGAGGCGCTGGACGAGTTCGGACGCGGTGAGACTGCCCGCGTCGCTGATGCAGAGGCAGGCCATCACCCGGGCCATCATCTTGGGCGTGCCTGATTGCATGAAGACGGTGGTGAGCGTCTCCTCGTACTCGCGTACGGCCTCCGCGTCGCGTCCATGGGTCTGCTCGGGCGCCTGCGATCCCCGGGGCGGGGTCTGCCTGCGTCGTCGGGTGCGGCGTTCGGTGGCGCGGTGGGCCAGGTCGGCGCGGTAGGCGGTGGGGCCGCCGTTGCGCATGACCTCGCGGGTGACGGTCGAGGTCGGGCGGTCGAGGCGTCGGGCGATCTCGGCGTAGGCGAGGCCGTCGGCCAGTCCCAGCGCGATCTGCTGGCGTTCCTGCTGGGTGAGTCTGCCTCCGGGCATCGCGGTCTCCTTCGTACTCCTTGCGTGCCTCCACCATAGCGTTCACCTTCAATTCATTGCAACGAGCAGATGGCTGTTGTTGCATTACATTCAAGACCATTGCAACGAATTTCCGGCCTCTACCTGCATTGATGGCAATTATTTGCAACGAATACGTTGCCGAATCTTTGAATGCAACGTAGCTTTCCGTCATCGGAAACAACGAGTCGAAGGAGAGCACGATGCAGAAGTTCGACACCCCCGCCCCGATCTCCGCCGTCCTGGACATCCCCGCCGGACGCATCCGGTTCATCGCCGCAGACCGCGCCGACACCACCGTCGAGGTCCTGCCCGCCAACCCCTCCAAGAGCCGCGACACCAAGACCGCTGAGCGGACCGCCGTCACCTACGCCGACGGCGTCCTGCGGATCGAGGCCGCACCGGCCAAGAACCAGGCCTTCGGCCCCTCCGGGGCCATCGAGGTGACCATCCAGCTGCCCGCCGGCTCCCGCATCGAGGCCAAGGCCGACGGCACCGAGCTCCGCGGCGTCGGACGCCTCGGCGACGTCGTCTTCGACGGCGCATACCGCCAGATCAAGATCGACGAGGCCGCGAGCGTCCGCCTCACTGCGATCGACGGCGACGTCGAGGTCGGCCGGCTGGGCGGCCCCGCGGAGATCAGCACCGCAAGGGGCGACATCCGTATCGCCGAGGCCGTGCGCGGCACGGTCGTGCTCCGCACCCAGTCCGGCGACATTTCGGTCGGCGCCGCCGCCGGCGTCTCGGCCGCCCTGGACGCCGGCACCGACTACGGCCGCGTCAGCAACGCCCTCAAGAACGACGGCACCGCCGAACTCGACATCCACGCGACCACCGCCTACGGCGACATCACCGCCCGCAGCCTCTGAGCCTCAAGGAGCTCCCCTCATGACCAACCTGGCCATCGCGGCGCACGGGCTGCGCAAGTCATACGGCGACAAGGTCGTGCTCGACGGCATCGACCTGACCGTCCCGGAAGGAACGATCTTCTCCCTGCTCGGCCCGAACGGCGCCGGCAAGACCACCGCCGTCAAGATCCTCTCCACCCTCATCACCGCCGACGCCGGCGACCTGCACGTCGGTGGCCACGACCTGGCCGCCGCCCCGCAGGCCGTGCGCGCCGCGATCGGCGTCACCGGCCAGTTCTCCGCCGTCGACGGCCTGATCACCGGCGAGGAGAACATGCTCCTCATGGCCGACCTGCACCACCTGTCCCGGAGCGAGGGGCAGCGGGTCGCCGCCGATCTGCTGGAGCGGTTCGGCCTCGTCGAGGCCGCGAAGAAGCCCGCCTCCACCTACTCCGGCGGCATGAAGCGCCGCCTCGACATCGCCATGACCCTCGTCGGCAACCCGCGGATCATCTTCCTCGACGAGCCCACCACCGGCCTCGACCCGCGCTCCCGCCACAACATGTGGCAGATCATCCGCGAACTCGTCTCCGACGGCGTCACCGTCTTCCTCACCACCCAGTACCTGGAGGAGGCCGACGAACTCGCCGACCGCATCGCCGTGCTCGACGACGGCAAGATCGCCGCCGAGGGAAGCGCCGACGAGCTCAAGCGGCTCATCCCCGGCGGGCACGTCCGGCTCCGCTTCACCGACCCGGCCGCCTACCAGTCCGCCGCCGTCGCGCTGCGCGGGGCCACCCGCGACGACGAGGCGCTCGCACTGCAGATCCCCAGCGACGGCACCCAGCGCGAGCTGCGCGCCATCCTCGACCGGCTGGACTCGGCCGGCATCGAGGCGGACGAGCTGACCGTGCACACCCCCGATCTCGACGACGTGTTCTTCGCCCTGACCGGCTCCACCGTGCCGAGCCGGCCCAACGAGCCCAAGGAGGCTGTCCGATGAGCTCCCTCTCCCTCGCCGTGCGCGACTGGTCCACGATGCTGCGCCGCAACCTCCTGCACGCGCGCCGCTACCCGTCGCTGACCCTGAACCTGCTGCTCACGCCGGTCATGCTGCTGCTGCTCTTCGTCTACATCTTCGGCGACGTGATGAGCGCCGGCATCGGGGGCGGCGGCGCGGACCGCTCCGACTACCTCGCCTATCTCGTCCCGGGCATCCTGATGATGACCGTCGGCAGCACCGTGATCGGGGCCGCGGTGTCCGTCTCCACCGACATGGCCGAGGGCCTCATCGCCCGCTTCCGCACGATGGCGATCCACCGCGGCTCTGTGATCATCGGGCACGTCGTCGGCAGCGTGCTGCAGGTGCTCGCCAGCCTGGTCCTCGTCGGTGCCGTCGCCGTGGCCATCGGCTTCCGCTCCACAGGCGCCACGGCCCTGGAGTGGCTGGCGGCATTCGGACTGCTCGCGCTGTTCGCCCTGGCGCTCACCTGGATCGCGGTCGGCATGGGCATGGCCAGCCCGAACCCCGAGGCGGCCAGCAACATGGCCATGCCGCTGATCCTCCTCCCGCTCATCTCGAGCGCCTTCATCCCGGCCGACACGATGCCGGGCTGGTTCCGGCCGATCGCCGAGTACCAGCCCTTCACACCGGCCATCGAGACCCTGCGCGGCCTGCTGCTCGGTACCGAGATCGGCCACAACGGGTGGATCGCGATCGTCTGGTGCGTCGGCCTGTCCGCGCTCGGCTACCGCTGGTCGATGGCGTTGTTCAACCGCGGCCCGAAGTAACCGCCATGACAGCGCGGGCCGCCTCCCGCAACTCGTCCCACCCCAGGGCGGCGTACTCCGACACCGCGTCGGCGTACGCCGCCCCGTCCGCGTCATCGCAGTCAGGCACTCAGCCCCGTCCCGCCGTGTCCGATTCGTTCAAGACCCGGCCTCCCGGTGCCGCCTACGGTGGCCCCATGAGTCCACGATTCGATGCCATCGGCCTGGTCGTCTCCGACATGGCCGCCTCTGTCGTCTTCTACCGTCGTCTCGGGTTCGCGTTCCCCGAGGGTGCCGAGGAGCAGCCGCATGCCGAGGCCGAGCTCCCCGGCGGGCTGCGGCTGTTGCTGGACAGTGAGGAGAGTGTGCGGTCCTTCCATCCCGGGTGGCAGCCGCCCGTCGGGGGCGGCCGGGCCTCGCTCGCGCTGCTGTGTGACGGGCCCGGTGAGGTCGACGCGGTGTACGAGGAGATGGTGGGTGCCGGTTACCGGGGCGAGCTCAAGCCGTGGGACGCCTTCTGGGGTCAGCGCTACGCCGTCCTGAACGACCCGGACGGCAACGGGGTCGACCTGTTCGCGCCGCTGCTGTCAGCCGACGAGTAGCTCGCCCAGCGTCGTTCCCGCCAAGTCCCTTACGTCCCGGGACAGATGGGCCTGGTCCGCGAACCCGGCCCGGGTCGCCGTGTCCGCGAAGGGCACGCCCTGCCTCGCCAGCGTCAGCGCCCGTTGCAGCCGCAGCACGCGGGCCAGCGTCTTCGGGCCGTAGCCGAACGCGGCCAGTGAGCGGCGGTGCAACCGGCGAGCACCGACGCCGAGTTCGTCGGCCGTGGCGGCGACCGGGCGGCCCGCGTCCAGGGCCGCGACGACCTTCCGCAGCAGGGGGTCGGGCGGCTCGGCGTCGGCCGCGAGACGCAGGGCCACGTCCTCCAGCCCGCCGGCCGGATCGGCGGCCGCGTTCACGCGCGCGGTGAGCTGCCGTGCGCGCGCGGCCGGCCACAGGTCGGCGAGTTCGACGCGCCGGTCGCGGACCTCGTACGCGGGCATCCCCAGGAGGGCGGGCGCGGTGCCCGGGTAGAAGCGGACGCCCGCCCAGGGGCCGGCCGTGCCGTCGGTGACGTGCGCGTGTGTGTCCGGGCCGGCGACGAGCAGCCTGCCGTCGTTCCAGAGCAGGTCCATGCAGCCGTCGGGCAGGACCCGCCCCGCACCGGACCCGGTCGGCGTGTTCGTCCACACCACCGCCCCGCTCACCCTGGACGCCCGCTCCGCGTACACGTACGCCAGGCTACGCCGCCCGCCCCTGAGGCCCGGCGGCTTCCACTCCCACCATCTGAGCCGCCTGCGGATATGGGAATGAGCCGTTCAGCGATGGGCCCTTGCCGCCCGGCGGCAGTTCACTGGACGTATGACGCGGAAAACGGACATGACAGTGGTGGTGACCGGTGCGTCCGGTCGTACGGGAAGCCGGGTCGCCCGGGCCGCGCAGGCCGCCGGGCTGACGGTGCGGCCCGCCACACGCGCCCAGGGCTTCGACTGGGCGGACCGGTCGACGTGGGCGCAGGCGCTGCGGGGCGCCGACGCTGCGTACCTCGTGCACCCCGGGGACGTCGGTTCGGCGGCGGCCACGCGGGCGGTCGGGCTGCTCGCGCACGAAGCGGTCTCTCTCGGCGTACGGCGGCTGGTGCTGCTGTCGGCGCGCGGCGAGGAGCAGGCGCGGCCGACCGAGGAGGCGCTGCGGGAGTCGGCCGCGGACTGGACGGTCGTACAGGCCGCGTGGTTCATGCAGAACTTCAGCGAAGGACCGCTGGTGGAGGGGTTGCGGCTGGGCGGGGAGCTGGTGTTCCCCGGTGGTGAGGTGCGCGAGCCGTTCATCGATGTGCGGGACATCGCCGACGTGGTGGTGGCGGTGCTGCTGGCGGGTGACCGGTACGTGGGTAAGGCGGTCGACGTGTCCGGGCCGCGGCTGCTGACGTTCGGGGAAGCGGTCGCGGAGATCGCGAAGGCGACCGGGCGCGAGCTGACGTACAAGCCCGTCCCGCCACGCGCGTACGGCGAGTATCTGGCCGGACTCGGTGTGCCGGACGAGGAGGTCGAGCTGCTCGTGGAGGTGTTCGAGACGCTGCTCGACGGGCGGAACTCGCATCTCTCGGACGGCGTCCAGCGGGTGCTGGGGCGCGAGCCGCGCGACTTCGCGGACTTCGCCGCTCAGGCCGCGGCGGCGGGGACGTGGAGGGCCTGAGCGCCCAGCGGCTCTACTCCTGCGGCGGCGTCTCCCCGCCCCCCTTGTGCGTGCTCTTGACCTGCGTGCGCAGGCGGGAGGTCACGTCCTCCGGCGGGAGGAAGCGGGACCAGCGCTCCGGGAACTCGGACGGCATGTCGGGGTCGTCCGGGTCCGGGTCGTGCTCGCGGGCCGCGGCCGCGCGGGCGACGTACTCGGCGACCTGCGCCTCGCGCATCCGCTCGTTGGCGGCGCGGGCGGCGGCCGTGGCGGCGGCGGGCCAGACCCGGTCGATGGCCGCGTTGACGGCGGCACCGACGAGGACGGCGAAAGCGGACACGCCGATCCACAGCAGCACGGCGACGGCGGCGGCGAGGGAGCCGTAGATCGTCGCGCCCTCGATGGTGTTCGTCAGGTAGATCCTCAGCAGGAAGCTGCCCAGCACCCACATGGCGAGGGCGACCAGGGCGCCGGGGACGTCCTCCACCCAGGGCGAGCGCACCGGCACCGACACGTGGTAGAGCGTGGTCAGGAAGGCGATGGACAGCACGATCACCACGGGCCAGTACAGGACCTGCACGACCGTCGTCGACCACGGCAGGATCCGCACCACCGCGTCCGGGCCGGCCACCATCAGCGGCAGCGCGACCGAGCCGATGAGCAGGGCCGCGAGGAACAGCAGGAACGCCACCAGGCGGGTCCTGACGATCCCGCGGACGCCGTCGAGGCCGTACATCACGGTGATGGTGTCGATGAAGACGTTCACCGCGCGGGAGCCGGACCACAGGGCGAAGAGGAAGCCCATGGAGATGACGTCGGGGCGGCCCCCCTTCATCACGTCGTCCAGGATCGGCTGCGCGATCTGGGTCACGCCCTTGTCGGACAGGACGGTGCGCGAGGCCTCCAGGATGTTGGTCTCCAGGCTGGAGATCGTGTCGGTGCCGGTCCAGTCGTCGACGTAGCCGAGCAGGCCGATCAGGCTGAGCAGCAGCGGCGGCACGGACAGCAGGGTGAAGAACGCGGCCTCGGCGGCCAGACCGAGAATGCGGTACTCGATGCAGGAGTTGACGGTGTCCTTGAGCAGCAGCCAGGCGGTCCTGCGCTTGGAGACGTTCCGGTAGAGAGCACGCGCCCGGTGGAGACGGCCGGACGGCGCGGGGGATTCACTTGCTGACTGCACAAACCAAAGGTATCCGCCGTGCGGGGCCCGGTTCACCCTGGTGGGACGGCGGGCCGAGGGCTGCCGTGTCCGCGGGGTGACCCCGCCCGTACCGCGCGGTAGGTTCGCACACATGGCACGCAGCACCCACACCGTGACCAACCAGCCCCCACCGCTCGTCGGCTACGACGTCTTCACCGCCGACCGTGCCCTGGTGGCCGCCGTCGAACGGCACCTCGACCCGACCCTGCTCGACGAGGTCCTCGGCGAGCTGGCGGCCCTCGGGCGGACCGCCGGGTCGGTGCAGGCACAGGAGTGGGGGGTGCAGGCCAACGAGCACCCGCCGAGGCTGCGCACCCATGACCGCTACGGCCACCGGATCGACGAGGTCGACTTCCATCCGGCCTGGCACCGGCTGCTCGGCAAGGGCGTCGCGGCGGGCCTGACCGCGGCCTGGGTGCGGCCCGGCGGGCATGTGCGACGGGCGGCCGGGTTCCTGGTCTGGTCGCAGGTCGACGCGGGCAACGGCTGCCCGCTGTCGATGACCCACGCAGCGGTGCCCGCCCTGCGCGCGGACCCCGAGCTGGCCGCCGAGTGGGAGCCGCGGCTGACGTCCATGGTCTACGACCGTGAGCTGCGGCCCGCCGACCAGAAGGCCGGGGTGCTGTTCGGGATGGGCATGACGGAGAAGCAGGGCGGCAGCGACGTCCGCGCCAACACGACCGTCGCCCGGCCCCTTGCTCAGGAGGGGACGTATGAGCTGACCGGGCACAAGTGGTTCTGCTCGGCGCCGATGTCGGACGGGTTCCTGGTGCTGGCCCGGGCGCCGGGCGGGCTGACCTGCTTCCTGGTGCCGCGGGTGCTCCCCGACGGCACCCGCAACGTGTTCCTCCTGCAGCGGCTGAAGGACAAGCTGGGCAACCGGTCCAACGCGTCGAGCGAGGTCGAGTTCGACGGGACCTGGGCGCGCCGGGTCGGCGAGGAGGGGCGCGGGGTGCGGACCATCATCGGGATGGTGGCGGCGACCCGGCTCGACTGTGTGCTCGGCTCGGCAGGCCTGATGCGGCAGGCGGTCGCGCAGGCGATCCACCACTGCACGTACCGCGAGGCCTTCGGCGGAAAGCTGATCGACGCACCGCTGATGCGCAACGTTCTGGCCGATCTTGCGCTCGAGTCGGAGGCGGCGACGACGCTCGCGCTGCGGCTTGCGGCCGCGTACGACGACGGAGGCGAGCAGGAGCGCGCGTTTCTGCGGCTGGCGGTGCCGGCCGCCAAGTACTGGGTGACCAAGCGCTGTGCGCCGGTGGCGGTGGAGGCGGCCGAGTGCCTGGGCGGCAACGGGTACGTGGAGGAGTCGGGGCTGCCCCGGCTGGTGCGCGAGTCGCCGCTGAACTCGATCTGGGAGGGCGCGGGCAACGTCCAGGCGCTGGATGTGCTGCGGGCGTTGCAGCGGGAGCCGGCCGCGTTGAACGCGTATCTGATGGAGGTCGGCCAGGCGCGTGGCGCCGATCATCGGCTCGACGGCGCGATCAAGAACCTGCTGACCGAACTCGCCGATCTGGAGGGCATCGAGGCGCGGGCGCGTCGGATCGTCGAGCGGCTCGCGGTGGTGCTGCAGGGCTCACTGCTCGTGCGGTACGCGCCCCCGGAGGTCGCCGACGCGTTCTGCGCCTCGCGGCTGGGCGGCGACTGGGGCAGCGCGTTCGGGACGCTGCCGCACACCCTGGACCTGAGGTCGGTGGTGACCCGGGCGCAACCGCTTTCGTGACCCAGCACGTCAGCAGGGGTGGTGCTGCGCCGACACGGCACCACCCCTGCCCACCTGGCCTGCTCGAGGCCATGAGCGCCGCACGGGCGACGTCGCTCAAGTTTCAATCACCGTACTGCTGTTCACCAGGGTTGCAAGGGGTTGCAACTTTCCGATCTCGGTGACCGGAGTGTGCCCCTCCGTCACCAATGGGCGGCAGTATGGGACGGACCATCAGGGCGCGACCGGAAACCGCGGCCCGCAGGGGTCGACACCGGTCGCACACCAGGGGTCGATCCAGGGAGGACTCAGTGACGCGGTCGCCGATCAACGTGACGCAGCTCGCCACCGTCGACGCGGCGCGGGCGGCACGGGTGCTCAGCGAGATGCGCGAGGCCGCCCTCTCCGGAGAGCACACACACCTCGCTCCTCGGCCGGTCATCGGGGAGTCCTGGGGGCGTATGCAGCGCAGCGGGGTGGACCCGGAGCACGACTTCAGATCCGGGCTGCTGTCGCCGGAGGAGATCCGGCGGCGCCGCGAGGAGTCCCCGCTGCGCCATGTGCTGCCGGCGCTCAGGGAAGGGCTGGTATCCGTCGCGGACACCGCTCACCACATCATGGTGGTCGCCGACGCGGAGGGCCGGGTGCTGTGGCGGGAGGGCAGTTCGGCGGTGCTGCGCAAGGCGGACGGGCTGGGGTTCCTGCTCGGCGCCGACTGGCGGGAGAGCGTCGTCGGCACCAACGGGGTGGGCACCCCGGTGGTGGTACGGCGGCCCGTGCAGGTGTTCGCCGCGGAGCACTTCGTGCGCTCACACGCCTCGTGGACCTGCACCGGCGCCCCCATCACGGATCCGCGGGACGGCCGGCTGATCGGCGTGGTGGACGTCAGCGGCCCGCTGGAGACGATGCATCCGGCCACCCTCGCCTGGGTCGATTCGGTGGCCAAGCTCGCCGAGGCGCGGCTGCGTGAACTGCATCTGAGTGCGCTGGAGCGGCTGCGCGCGGTGGGCGCACCGGTGCTCGCCCGGCTGACCGGCCGTGCGCTGGTGGTGGACCGGGACGGCTGGACCGCGACGGTGACCGGGATGCCGTACACCAGCCGGATCGGGTTGCCCAAGTCGCTGTCGGCGGGCCGCCGGTGGCTGCCGGCGCTCGGGCTGTGCACGGTGGAGCCGCTCGCCGAGGGCTGGCTGGTGCGGACGGCCGACGAGCCGGTGCCGCCCGGGGCCACCCGGATCGTGCTGGACCTGGGACAGCCGCGCCGCTGGTCGGTGACGGTGTCCGGCAGCGCGGGTTCCTGGACGCACGAACTGAGTCCGCGGCACAGCGAGTTGCTGTTCCTACTGGCCCAGCGCCCGGCCGGCCGCAGCGCCGCGCAGCTCGCGCAGGACATGTTCGGCGATCCGGCCCGCACGGTGACGGTGCGTGCCGAGCTGTCGCGGGTCCGGCGGTACCTCGGGAGTTTTCTGGAACACCGGCCGTACCGTTTCCGTGAGGGTGTGGAGATCGAGGTGATCCTGCCTTCCGACCCGCGCGAGCTGCTGCCGCACTCGACCGCACCGGCGGTGGTCCGGGCCCGGGCGTCGGCAACCGTTCCCTGACCTGCGACGACCGTGCCCTGACCCGAGGGTGCGTCGGTAAGGTCACGAGGTGGCATCTTCCGCGGATTTACGGGGTCTTCGTCCGCGACGCCGGTGACCTGCCGTAGCATCCCCTACGGGTCACCCCACCTGCTCCTGGACCAACGCACGGATCACCAGGCGCAGTTGGCCCGCCTCGGGAGGACGGATGAAGCATCGCGGCAGACACCGCCGACGCAAGCAGGGCCGGGCGCTGCGGGCGTTCCTGGCCGGGACCGCCCTCGCGCTCACCGGCGCCGCCACCCTGATCAGCGCCTCCCAGGCCACGGTCGGCACCGATCCGGGCGCCCTGAAACCGCTCCCCTCCGACGTCTCGCTCGAGGCACTGCGCCTCCACGAGGAGCCGCTCCCGTCGCCGGCCTCGGCGGCGGGCGGCACCGTCGGGGTCGGCGCCGTCCTCGCGGACGCCGACCACACCCTGCGTCCCGCAGTCGACTGCACCGGCGCCGAGCGCCGTGCGCTGCCCGTCTCGCCCGCCGCCACCCGCGCCCACTGCTGGGCCGAGGACGACACCAGGGGATGGCGGCCGGGCGCGGTCACCACCTCCGGCGACGCCGACGACGACGGCCGCTGGGGTGCGAACCGGGTGATCCTCTCCGGCTGGAGCGACCACAGGGGCGCCGCGCGGGTCGCCTTCGTGGATGCGGGCGACCCCGGCCGGCTCTCCTACACCTGGGTGCTGCTCGCCGTCCCCGCCGCCGACGGCCGCGACAACCGCCCACTCCTGTCGCCGCTGTCCGGCATGGTCTGGTACCAGGACAAGCTGCTGGTCACCGGCGACGAGGGGCGCGCCCTGTACGTGTACGACCTGGACCGCGTCCAGCGCGCCACCACCACCGGCACCGACGCCACGACCGACCGGACACCCGGCGGCCCGGCGGCACGCGGCATCGGATACGTGCTGCCCGCCGTCGGCTCGTACCGCCTGCCGGGCGGGACCCGCATGGGCGGCCTCTCCCTCGACCGCAGCACCACGCCGGACAGCCTGGTCGCGAGCGAGTCGGTACCGGCGGGCGACGACCGGCCGACCCGGCTGTGGCGCTACTCCCTCAGCGACGACCCGTCGGGTGCCGGACTCCTGACCACCGGCCCCTACGAGGCCTACGAGACGAAGACGACCGACGTCCGGGGCGTGCTCTCCTACCGCGACCGGTGGTACCTGGCCCGCGCGGCCGGTGAGCAGGACGGGCACGGGACGCTGTGGCGGCAGGACCCGAGCGGCGCGCAGGCGGCCCGGTGCGGAACCGACGAGACGTATCAGTGCTGGAGCGGCCCCGCGCAGTCCCTGTCCCACTGGGAGGAGACCGGCGAGGTCTGGTCGCAGTCGGGGCGGATGCTGTTCTCGCTGCCGCTGCACACGATCGACCGGGCGCTGGACTAGGGCCTGTCGACAGGGCGCTGGGCTGGATGATTCCCTGTCCGGCATGACGAACATCCCCGTGACCACCTGGTCCCTGGAGCAGAGTGCACCCACCGACCTGCTCCCGGCCGCCGCTCCGGAGGGCGACATCCGGATCGTCCGTGCCGAGGTGCCCTCGCCCGAGTTCAGCCGCTTCCTGTACGCGTCCGTCGGCGGCGACATCCGCTGGACCGACCGGCTCGGCTGGACCTACGCGCAGTGGCGGGAGTACCTCGACCGGCCCGGGGTGGAGACCTGGGTGGCCTACGACCGGGGCACGCCCGCCGGGTACGTCGAGCTGGAACCGCAGGACGACGGGGTGGTGGAGATCGTCTACTTCGGGCTGGTTCCCGCCTTCCGCGGGCGACGCATCGGCGGACACCTGCTGTCGTACGGCACCGCGCGCGCCTGGGACCTGGCGGACCGCTGGCCGGGCCTGGCGTCGACGAAGCGGGTGTGGCTGCACACCTGCAGCAAGGACGGCGAGTACGCGATGGACAACTACCTGCGCCGCGGCTTCCAGCTCTTCGACACGAAGGTCGAGGAGGAGCCGGAGGTGGCAGCGCCCGGTCCCTGGCCCGGGGCATACCCTGTCTGACCTGGCCCGACAAGACGGCGTTCGCGTCATGTGAGCGACAACACCCTTGTTCCGGAATCCGAGACAAGGGTGTCCGCATGATGGACGAAGCTGGACTCTGTCCAGATCGCCATGACACGCTTCCGTCATGTCTGGAACTGGAATTGCCTTGGTGAGTCGGCGGCACGTCGACCTCGGCCGCATGTCCAGCGCCATCTGTCCGGCAGGCTGAGACCTCTCCAGCAACGCCGTTCTCCCCCCTTCTGTCTGCCCCTGCGCAACGATGCGCCCGTATGCCCACATGCGCCGTACGCGCAGGTCAGAGCCGCTTCCCGCCTGTCCCGAAGGACCTATAACCATGGCCGCCACCCCGCAGAACCCTGCCGCCGCGACTCCCCGCCGCAAGGTGAGCCGTCACCGCGGTGAGGGCCAGTGGGCCGCGGGACACTTCACCCCGCTCAACGGCAACGAGCAGTTCAAGAAGGACGACGACGGTCTCAATGTGCGGACACGCATTGAGACGATCTACTCCAAGCGCGGCTTCGACTCCATCGACCCCAACGACCTGCGCGGCCGGATGCGCTGGTGGGGCCTGTACACCCAGCGCAAGCCCGGGATCGACGGCGGCAAGACCGCGATCCTGGAGCCGGAGGAGCTGGACGACGAGTACTTCATGCTGCGGGTGCGCATCGACGGCGGCCGGCTCACCACCCAGCAGCTGCGGGTGATCGGGGAGATCTCGCAGGAGTTCGCGCGCGGCACGGCCGACATCACCGACCGGCAGAACGTCCAGTACCACTGGATCCGGATCGAGGACGTGCCCGAGATCTGGAACCGCCTGGAGGCGGTCGGCCTGTCCACCACCGAGGCATGCGGTGACACGCCCCGCGTCGTCCTCGGCTCGCCGGTCGCCGGTATCGCCGCCGACGAGATCATCGACGGCTCCCCGGCCATCGACGAGATCCAGCGCAGGATCATCGGCAACAAGGCGTTCTCGAACCTGCCCCGCAAGTTCAAGTCCGCGATCTCCGGCTCGCCGCTGCTGGACGTGGCGCACGAGATCAACGACATCGCGTTCGTGGGCGTCGACCACCCCGAGCACGGCCCCGGCTTCGACCTGTGGGTCGGCGGCGGTCTGTCCACCAACCCGAAGATCGGCGTCCGGCTCGGTGCCTGGGTGCCACTGGACGAGGTCCCGGACGTCTACGAGGGCGTCATCTCGATCTTCCGTGACTACGGCTACCGGCGCCTGCGTACGCGCGCCCGCCTGAAGTTCCTGGTCGCCGACTGGGGCGCGGAGAAGTTCCGGCAGGTGCTGGAGGACGAGTACCTCAAGCGCAAGCTGGTCGACGGCCCGGCCCCCGCGCAGCCCGTGGAGCGCTGGCGCGACCACGTCGGCGTGCACCGGCAGAAGGACGGCCGCTACTACGTCGGTTTCGCCCCGCGCGTCGGCCGGGTCGACGGCACCACCCTGACGAAGATCGCCGACCTGGCGGAGGCACACGGCTCGGGCCGGGTCCGCACCACGGTCGAGCAGAAGATGATCGTGCTCGACGTGGACGAGTCGCAGGTCGACTCCCTGACCGAGGGTCTGGAGGCGCTGGACCTCACGGTGAAGCCCTCGCCGTTCCGGCGCGGCACCATGGCCTGCACCGGCATCGAGTACTGCAAACTCGCCATCGTCGAGACCAAGGCGCGCGGCGCCTCCCTGATCGACGAACTGGAGCGCCGGATCCCGGACTTCGACGAGCCGATCACCATCAACATCAACGGCTGCCCGAACGCCTGCGCCCGTATCCAGGTGGCGGACATCGGTCTCAAGGGGCAGCTGGTCATGAACGACCAGGGCGAGCAGGTCGAGGGCTACCAGGTGCATCTGGGCGGTGCCCTCGGCCTGGAGGCCGGCTTCGGCCGCAAGGTGCGCGGTCTGAAGATCACCTCCGAGGAGCTGCCCGACTACGTGGAACGCGTCCTGAAGCGCTTCCAGGCGGAACGCGAGGAAGGCGAGCGGTTCGCGACCTGGGCGGCCCGCGCCTCCGAGGAGGCCCTCTCATGAGTGAGCGTGCCGCTCCCTTCTACTGCCCCTACTGCGGCGACGAGGACCTGCGTCCCAGCGAGCAGGGCCACGGCGCCTGGGAATGCGCGGCGTGCAACCGCGCATTCCAGCTGAAGTTCCTCGGGCTGCTGGCCCGCGGGCTCCAGCACGACACGACGGGAGGGGACCGGAAATGACGACTGCTCAGGAAGACCGTGCCACCCAGGAGTTGAAGGATCTCGCCGAGCAGGCGGGCCGCGAACTGGAGGACGCCTCCGCGCTGGAGATCCTCCAGTGGGCCGCGGACACCTTCGGCAAGCGGTTCTGCGTGACCTCCTCGATGGAGGACGCGGTGGTCGCCCACCTCGCCTCCCGCGCGATGCCCGGAGTCGACGTCGTCTTCCTCGACACCGGCTACCACTTCGAGGAGACCATCGGCACCCGGGACGCGGTCGAAGCCGTGATGGACGTCACCGTCATCACCCTCACCCCGCGCCGGACGGTCGCCGAGCAGGACGCCGAGTACGGCCCGAAGCTGCACGACCGGGACCCCGACCTGTGCTGCTTCCTGCGCAAGGTCCAGCCGCTGGAACAGGGCCTGCGCACCTACGACGCCTGGGCGACCGGACTGCGCCGCGACGAGTCCCCGACCCGGGCGAACACCCCGGTCGTCGCGTGGGACGAGAAGCGCCAGAAGGTGAAGATCTCCCCCATCGCCCGCTGGACCCAGGACGACGTGGACGCCTACGTCGCCGAACACGGCGTCCTCACCAACCCGCTGCTGATGGACGGATACGCCTCCATCGGCTGCGCCCCCTGCACCCGCCGGGTCCTCGAGGGCGAGGACGCGCGGGCCGGCCGCTGGGCCGGGCGGGCCAAGACCGAGTGTGGGCTGCACGGCTGACCATGACACAGATTCAGGAGACACACGTGACGACCGGAGCCACCGTCTGGCTCACGGGTCTGCCGAGTGCCGGCAAGACCACGATCGCGTACGAGCTGGCCGGCCGGCTCCGCGAAGAGGGCCACCTCGTCGAGGTGCTCGACGGAGACGAGATCCGCGAGTTCATCTCGGCGGGCCTCGGCTTCTCCCGCGAGGACCGGCACACCAATGTTCAGCGCATCGGCTTCGTCGCCGAGCTGCTCGCCCGCAACGGCGTCAAGGCACTCGTCCCGGTGATCGCGCCGTACACCGACAGCCGTGACGCGGTGCGCAAGCGGCACCAGACGAACGGCACGGCGTATGTCGAGGTGCACGTGGCGACTCCGGTCGAGGTGTGCAGCGAGCGCGACGTGAAGGGCCTGTACGCCAAGCAGGCCGCGGGCGAGCTCAAGGGGCTCACCGGCGTCGACGACCCGTACCAGGAGCCCGAGTCGCCCGACCTGCGGATCGAGTCGCAGAACCAGACCGTGCAGGAGTCCGCGGCGTCGGTGTACGCCCTGCTCAGCGAAAGGGGACTGGCATGACGACCGTCGCCACGATCGAGGAGGGCACGGACACCCCGTACGCCCTCTCGCATCTGGACGCCCTGGAGTCCGAGGCCGTGCACATCTTCCGGGAGGTGGCGGGCGAGTTCGAGCGGCCGGTGATCCTGTTCTCCGGCGGCAAGGACTCCATCGTCATGCTGCATCTGGCGCTGAAGGCGTTCGCGCCCGCGCCGGTGCCGTTCTCGCTGCTGCACGTCGACACCGGGCACAACTTCCCCGAGGTCCTCGACTACCGCGACCGTGTGGTGGCCGCACATGGGCTGCGCCTCCATGTGGCGTCCGTACAGGACTACATCGACCGCGGGGTGCTCAAGGAGCGCCCGGACGGCACCCGTAACCCGCTGCAGACGCTTCCGCTGACGGAGAAGATCCAGAGCGAGAAGTTCGACGCGGTGTTCGGCGGCGGGCGCCGGGACGAGGAGAAGGCCCGGGCCAAGGAGCGGGTGTTCTCGCTGCGGGACGAGTTCTCCCAGTGGGACCCGCGCCGCCAGCGCCCCGAGCTGTGGAACCTGTACAACGGCCGGCACGCCCCCGGCGAGCACGTCCGCGTCTTCCCGCTGTCCAACTGGACCGAGCTGGACGTCTGGCAGTACATCGCCCGCGAGGAGATCGAGCTGCCGGAGATCTACTTCGCGCACGAGCGTGAGGTCTTCCAGCGGTCCGGCATGTGGCTGACCGCCGGTGAGTGGGGCGGCCCCAAGGAGGGCGAGACCGTCGAGAAGCGGCAGGTCCGCTACCGCACGGTCGGCGACATGTCCTGCACCGGCGCCGTCGACTCCGACGCCGACACCATCGAGAAGGTGATCGCCGAGATCGCCGCCTCCCGCCTGACCGAGCGGGGCGCCACCCGGGCCGACGACAAGCTGTCCGAGGCCGCGATGGAAGACCGCAAGCGCGAGGGGTACTTCTAAGCATGAGCACGATCACGACCGAGGAGCTCTCGGCCACCACCCTGCTGCGGTTCGCCACCGCGGGCTCCGTCGACGACGGCAAGTCCACCCTCGTCGGCCGGCTGCTGCACGACTCCAAGTCGGTCCTCGCCGATCAGCTGGAGGCCGTGGAGCGCGCCTCGGCGAGCCGCGGCCAGGAAGGTCCTGACCTCGCGCTGCTCACGGACGGTCTGCGCGCCGAGCGCGAGCAGGGCATCACCATCGACGTGGCCTACCGCTACTTCGCCACCCCGCGCCGCCGGTTCATCCTCGCCGACACCCCCGGCCATGTGCAGTACACCCGCAACATGGTCACCGGCGCCTCGACCGCCGAACTCACCGTGATCCTCGTCGACGCCCGCAACGGCGTCGTCGAGCAGACCCGCCGGCACGCCGCCATCGCCGCCCTGCTGCGCGTCCCGCACGTCGTCCTCGCCGTCAACAAGATGGACCTCGTCGGCTACGAGGAGAAGGTGTTCGCGGCGATCGCCGAGGAGTTCACGGCGTACGCCACCGAACTGGGCGTCCCCGAGGTGACCGCGATCCCGATCTCGGCGCTGAACGGCGACAACGTCGTGGAGCCGTCCGCGAGCATGGACTGGTACGGCGGCCCCACCGTCCTCGAGCACCTGGAGACCGTCCCGGTCGCGCACGACCTGGCGCACTGCCACGCCCGCCTGCCCGTGCAGTACGTGATCCGGCCGCAGACCGCCGAGCACCCGGACTACCGGGGCTACGCGGGCCAGATCGCGGCCGGTGCGTTCCACGTCGGCGAGCAGATCACGGTCCTGCCCTCCGGCCGCTCGACGAAGATCTCCGGCATCGACCTGCTGGGCAAGCCCGTCGATGTCGCCTGGACCACACAGTCGGTGACCCTCCTGCTGGAGGACGACATCGACATCTCCCGCGGCGACCTGATCGTACCCAGCAAGGACGCGCCGCCGACCACGCAGGACATCGAGGCGACCGTCTGCCACGTCGCCGACGCCCCGCTGACCGTCGGCCACCGGGTCCTGCTCAAGCACGGCACCCGCACGGTCAAGGCGATCGTCAAGGACATCCCGTCCCGGCTCACGCTCGACGACCTGTCCCTGCACCCGCACCCGGGGCAGCTCGTCGCCAACGACATCGGCCGGGTGAAGATCCGCACCGCCGAGCCGCTGCCGGTCGACTCCTACGCCGACTCGCGGCGCACGGGCTCGTTCATCCTGATCGACCCGGCGGACGGCACCACGCTCACCGCGGGCATGGTCGGCGAGTCCTTCGCCTCCCCGGAACCGGTCCGGGACGAGGGCGAGGACGACGGGTGGGACTTCTGATCATGAACTCCACGGACTATTTCTCCACGTTCGCGAAGGAGGGCGGCCGCGTCGGCAGTGGCGCCCTCGGCAGCGGGCAGGGCGGGGTGGCGCGATGTGCGTGATGTGCGCGATGACGCACGCGCCCCGGGCGCGCCGCCGAAAACCTGCCGACCTCCCGGCCACGACCTGACAGACCGTGACCCGCCGGGCCAACGAGAGGACCACCTCCCGTGCCTGCCACCACCGCCCTCCGCCGCACTCTCGCAGCGATAACCGCACTCCCCCTCCTCGCGCTCGCCGGCTGCGGCTACGGCTCCCAGACGCAGGACGACACCAAGCAGCAGGTCGTCGCCGGCGCGAAGAAGATCGACGGTCTCGACAGCGTGAAGATCGGCTACTTCGGCAACCTCACCCACGCGACCGCGCTGGTGGGCCAGAACGAGGGGCTGTTCCAGAAGGAGCTGGGCGGAACGAAGGCGGAGTACGCGACCTTCAACGCCGGCCCCTCCGAGATCGAGGCGCTCAACTCGGGGTCCATCGACATCGGCTGGATCGGCCCGTCCCCGGCGATCAACGGATACATCAAGTCGGGCGGCAAGAACCTGAGGATCATCGGCGGTTCGGCGTCGGGCGGCGTGAAGCTGGTGGTCAACCCCGAGAAGATCAAGACCCTGGACGACGTCAAGGGCAAGAAGATCGCGACCCCGCAGCTCGGCAACACGCAGGACGTGGCGTTCCTCAACTGGATCGCCGAGCAGGGCTGGAAGGTCGACGCGGAGAGCGGCCAGGGCGACGTCTCGGTCGTCCGCACGGACAACAAGATCACGCCGGACGCCTACAAGTCGGGCTCCATCGACGGCGCGTGGGTGCCGGAGCCGACCGCGTCCAAGCTGGTCGCCGAGGGCGCGAAGGTGCTGCTCGACGAGGCCGACCTGTGGCCCGACAAGAAGTTCGTGATCACGAACATCATCGTGTCGCAGAAGTTCCTCAAGGATCACCCGAAGGCCGTCGAGGCGGTACTGCGCGCGTCCGTGAAGACCAACGCATGGATCAACGCCAACCCGGACCAGGCCAAGGCCTCCGCGAACGCCCAGCTCAAGGTGGACTCGGGCAAGGAGCTGCCGGCCGAGGTGCTCGACCCGGCGTGGGAGTCCATCCACATCACCGACGACCCCCTCGCCGCCACCCTCGACACCGAGGCCGAGCACGCCGTCGAGGCAGGGCTGCTGGAGCAGCCGGACCTGAACGGCATCTACGACCTCACGCTGCTCAACAAGGTCCTCGCCGCCGAGGGCAAGCCGACCGTCGACGACGCCGGTCTCGGCGCCCAGTAATCCCACGCCCCGTTGAGTTCCCAGGAGGTGACGACCATGGCAACCGCCCTCGCCAAGGCCGCCGACGCCGGTACGTCGGTCGAGTACTCCGCACGCATCGAGCATGTCTCGAAGTCCTTCGCCGGCCCCGCCGGGCAGCAGCTCGTCCTCGACGACATCACGCTCGATGTCGCGCCCGGCGAGTTCGTCACCCTCCTGGGCGCCTCGGGCTGCGGCAAGTCGACGCTGCTCAACCTGGTGGCGGGCCTCGACCGGCCGACCGCCGGTGACATCACGACCGACGGCCGGCCTGCCCTGATGTTCCAGGAGCACGCCCTGTTCCCGTGGCTGACCGCGGGCAAGAACATCGAACTCGCCCTGAAACTGCGCGGCATGCCCAAGGCGGAGCGCCGCGGCCGCGCCGAGGAGCTGCTGGTGCTGGTCCGGCTGCAGGGGGCGTACGGCAAGCGGGTGCACGAACTGTCCGGCGGTATGCGCCAGCGTGTCGCGCTGGCCCGTGCGCTCGCCCAGGACAGCAGGCTGCTGCTGATGGACGAGCCTTTCGCGGCGCTGGACGCGATCACCCGTGACGTGCTGCACGACGAACTGACCCGGATCTGGCGCGAGACGGGGCTGTCGGTGCTGTTCGTGACGCACAACGTGCGCGAGGCGGTCCGGCTCGCCGAGCGCGTCGTCCTGCTCTCCTCCCGTCCCGGTCGCGTGGCCCGGGAGTGGCGGGTCGACATTCCGCAGCCGCGCCGTATCGAGGACGCCGCCGTGGCGGAGCTGTCCCTGGAGATCACCGAAGAACTGCGTGGGGAGATCCGCCGCCATGGCCAGCACTGAAACGCCCGCCGTCAAGGACGGCAACGACCTGGCCGGGCTCGAGGCGGGCCTGGACGCCCTGGAGACGGTCCAGACGGGCCGTACACCGTTCCGTACGACCTTCACGCAGAAGATCGTGCCGCCGGTCACCGCGATCGTGCTGGTGCTGCTGGTGTGGCAGGCGCTGGTCTCGTTCAACATCGTCGACGACCCGAGCAAGCTGCCCTCCCCCGGGGACGTGTGGGGCGAGGTCGAGGACGCCTGGCTGCAGGGCACGCTTCTGGACTACATCTGGACCAGCGTCTCGCGTGGTCTGCTGGGCTTCCTGATGGCGCTGGCGATCGGCACACCGCTGGGCCTGCTGGTGGCCCGGGTGAGGTTCGTACGGGCCGCGATCGGGCCGATCCTGTCGGGTCTGCAGTCGCTGCCGTCCGTGGCGTGGGTGCCGCCGGCCGTGATCTGGCTCGGCCTGAACAACTCGATGATGTACGCGGTGATCCTGCTCGGCGCCGTCCCGTCCATCGCCAACGGCCTTGTCTCCGGTGTCGACCAGGTGCCGCCGCTGTTCCTGCGGGCGGGCCGCACGATGGGCGCGACGGGCCTGAGGGGCACCTGGCACATCGTGATGCCGGCCGCGCTGCCCGGCTACCTGGCCGGTCTGAAGCAGGGCTGGGCGTTCTCATGGCGGTCGCTGATGGCCGCCGAGATCATCGCGTCCTCGCCGGAACTCGGTGTGGGACTCGGCCAGTTGCTGGAGAACGGCCGCAACACCAGCTCCATGTCCATGGTGTTCCTCGCCATCCTGCTGATCCTGGTCGTCGGCATCGCGATCGACCTGCTGATCTTCAGCCCGCTGGAGCGGCGGGTGCTGCGCAGCCGCGGCCTGTTGGCGAAGAGCTGATCCCATGCGCAACCCGGTACTCCTCGTCATCGCCCACGGCAGCCGCGACCCGCGGCACGCCGCGACCGTGCACGCCCTCGTGCGGCGGGTACGGTCGCTGCGGCCGGGGCTGCGCGTGGAGACCGGTTTCCTGGACTTCAACGTCCCGTCCGTGCAGCGCGTACTGGAGTCTCTCGCAGCGGAGGGTGTCCGCGATGTCGTGGCCCTTCCCCTCCTGCTGACCCGGGCGTTCCATGCGAAGGCCGACATCCCGGCGGTCCTGCGGGACGCGCCGCGGCAGCTCCGGATCCGCCAGGCGGAGGTGCTGGGTCCCTCCCCGCTGCTGCTGTCGGCGCTCGAACGCCGACTGTACGAGGCGGGCCTGACGCCGGCCGACAAGCCCTCGACCGGGGTCGTGCTGGCCTCGGCGGGCTCCACCGACCCGGAGGCGATCGCGGTGATCGCAGAAATCGCGCGGGAGTGGCGGCACACCGGTTGGTGCGCCGTGCGACCTGCGTTCGCCTCCGCATCCCTTCCCCGCACCGAGGACGCGGTCCGCGAACTGCGGGCGCTCGGCTGCCGGCGGATCGCCGTCGCCCCGTACGTCCTGGCCCCCGGCTTTCTGCCGGACCGCATCGCACGGGGCGCGGCCGAGGCGGACGTACTCGCCGATGTCCTCGGCCCGGCGCCGGAGGTGGCACGGGTGCTGCTGGAACGGTACGACGGGGCGCGGACGCCGCTGCGGGCGGTGGTCGGCGCCTGAGGGCCGCCCGGGCGGCGGCCACGGTCACCCTGCCGTCGGCTCGGTGAGCTCCACCAGCTTGACGACCGTGTTCCAGTTCCGGGTCGTGGCGATCAGGCCCTTGTTCAGCCGCGGCCTGGCCAGGTACTCGCCGAGCTTGGACCGGCCGAGGCCGTTCGGTGCGTACAGGTACAGGGCGCGGTCGCCGAGCCGGAACTCCTCGGGGAGGAAGGCGGCCTGGTCGATCTCCGCGAAGCGTTCGGCGTCGACGGGCACGGAGAAGTACGTGACGTGGAGTTGCTTGGCCTCCAGGTCGGCGGCCGGGAAGGGACAGTCCTCGGCTATCGCCTTCAGGTAGGCGTGGTCACGCACGATCACCTCGACGCCGAAGCCGAACTTCTGCTCGACAGCCCGGGTGAGCTCGGTGGCCAGGGACTCCTCGTCGCCGTGCTCGCTCGTGAACACGGCCTGACCGCTCTGCAGATACGTGCGTACACCGTCGTAGCCGAGGCTCTCCATAAGGGTGCGCAGTTCGGCCATCGGCATCTTCTTGGCGCCGCCCACGTTGATTCCGCGCAGCAGCGCCGCATACGTCGTCGTCACCCGCACACCATAAGCGGCCGTCGTGCCCCGTGGGGGCGGGCACGACGGCCGCGTCCCTGTGGTGCGGGTTGCGCGAAACTCTGGCCGATGGGCGGGCCCGGATCAACACCTACACGTACCTGTGACTTGTTCAACAAGGTTTCGTAATCACAAACGGTGCGAAGGGGATCCCTGATCGCCGGCCCCGACAACTCCCGATGGATGTAAGGGGCCGCTGTCCTCCCCAGTGGTGAGAGGAGGGGGGCCGTCGGGAGGACCCGGGCGCCCGGCGCTTCACCGGGCAGCACGACGAGATGGCTTTATCCGGCCCATACCTTCGAAGCGAAAGGTGGCGGCAGGGGGCCGCCGCCGCTCACGAGGGGGCAGCCCGTCATGGGGAACCGAGAAACACGGGTGCGGGGACTCGCCGCCCGGGCAGGCGGCTGGAGCGCCCGGCACCGATGGGCGGCCGTCGGAATCTGGGTGCTGTTCGTCGTACTGGCGATGGGGCTCGGTTCGGCGGCGGGCCGAGTCGACGTCGCGGACAGCGACCAGCTCAAGGGCGAGACGCACACCGCCGCCAGGATCATCGAGGACGCCGGCATCGAGGAACCGGCCGCCGAGACCGTGCTGATCCAGTCCAGGGACGGCAGCGTGAAGGCGACGGACCCGGAGTTCCGGGCCGCCGTCACCGCCGTCGTCGAGGCCGTCGACGCGACCGGTGAGGTCACGGACATCACCACGCCGTACGACACGAAGACGATCTCCGAGGACGGCCGCAGCGCGCTGGTGCAGTTCGACATGCGGGGGGAGTCGGACACCGCGGGTGAGCGCATCGAGCCGGTGCTGAAGGCCGTCGAGGACGTCCAGCAGAAGCACGAGTCGCTGCGGATCGAGGAGATCGGCGGCGCCAGCATGATGAAGACGTTCGACGACGCGTTCGGCGACGACTTCCAGAAGGCCGAGTACTCCGCCGTACCGGTGGCTCTCGGCATCCTGCTGATCGCCTTCGGCGCGCTGGTGGCGGCGCTGCTGCCGGTGCTGCTGGCGATCACCGCGATCATGGCGACGATGGGTCTGATGGGCCTCGTCAGCCATGTGATGCCGATGAGCGAGACCGCCAACTCCGTGATGCTGCTGGTCGGTCTGGCCGTCGGGGTCGACTACTGCCTGTTCTACCTGCGCCGCGAGCGTGAGGAACGGGAGGCCGGCCGGGACGCGCAGACCGCCCTGAGGGTCGCCGCCGCCACCAGTGGCCGGGCGATCATCGTCTCCGGTGTCACGGTGTGCGTGGCGATGGCCGGCATGCTGTTCACCGGGCTCGCCGAGTTCGAGGCGATGGGCCTGGCATCGCTGATGGTCGTGGCAGTCGCCATGGTCGGATCCGTGACCGTGCTGCCCGCGCTGCTGTCGCTGCTGGGCGGACGGGTGGAGAAGGGGCGGATTCCGTTCCTGCGCCGCCGTCGTCGTCAGGGCAACGGCTCCGGGGAGAGCCGGTTCTGGACGGCCGTGCTCAGGGGCGTGCTCGCCAGGCCCGTCGTCTCCGTCGTGGTAGCGGCCGGTGCGCTGCTCGCGATCGCGGCCCCCGCGGTCGGCATGAAGACGCAGAACCTCACCCTGGACCAGGAGTTCGGCGACTCGCTGCCCATCGTGCAGACGTACAACCGGGTCAACGAAGCCTTCCCGGGCGGCTCCGAACCTGCCGAGGTGGTCGTCAAGGCCGACGACATCAACGCGTCCGAGGTGCGGTCCGCCCTCGCCGACTTCCGTGAGCAGGCCGTCAGTTCGGGCGCCTCGCGCGGCCCGGTCGAGATCAAGCTGGACGACGCCGAGAACGTCGCTTTCGTATACGTCCCGCTGGTGGGCGGCTCCGACCTGGACAAGGCGGGCGCAAGCCTGGACAAGCTCCGCGACGAGGTACGGCCGGACACGCTCGGCAAGGTCGACGGCGTTCAGGCGCCGATCACCGGCGGGGTCGCCATGTCGAAGGACTTCAACGACCAGCTTGTCGGCTCGGTGGTCCCGGTCTTCGTGTTCGTCGTGGTCTTCGCGTTCCTGCTGATGCTGCTGTCGTTCCGCTCACTGACGATCGCGGTCACCTCCATCGTGCTGAACCTGCTGTCGGTGGGTGCGGCGTACGGCATCCTCGTCGCCGTCTTCCAGCACGGCTGGGGCGCCTCGCTGGTGGGCGCGGAGGGCGTCGGTGCCGTCGTCAGCTGGCTGCCGCTGTTCCTGTTCGTAATCCTGTTCGGCCTGTCGATGGACTACCACGTGTTCGTGGTCTCGCGGATCCGCGAGGCGCGACTGCGGGGCCGTACGACGCGGGACGCCATCACGCACGGCGTGGTCACCACGGCCGGGGTCGTCACCAGCGCCGCCGTCATCATGGTCGCCGTGTTCGCGATCTTCGGGACGCTGTCCATGCAGTCCATGAAGCAGATGGGCGTGGGCCTGGCGGCCGCGGTGCTGATCGACGCGACGATCATCCGCGGCGTGCTGCTGCCGGCGGTGATGGCGCTGCTCGGTGAGCGCAACTGGTACCTGCCGAAGTGGCTGAACCGGCTGCCGGACCTCACGCACGACGAGTCGGCCGAGGCGGTGGCGCAGCCGCGGCCGCCGGCGGTGGAGGGGGAACGGGTGGGGGTCTGACCCGCCTTGCGCCTTGCGCCGAGGGCCCGTTGGTTCCGGGGGAACCAACGGGCCCTCAGTTGTGCCTGCTACTTCCGGAGTTCGGCCTCGATGAGGTCGGCCGCCCGCTGCGTACCGCCCTCCTTCGCCATCTCCGCCCGGAGGTCCTTCAGTCGGCGGGCCACCTCCGGGTCGTCGACGAGCGCGAGCGCCGCCTCGCGCAGGGTTTCCGCGGTGGCCTGCTCCGCCGGCACATGGCGGGCGACGCCGAGCGCCTGCAGCATGTCCGCGTTGCCGAACTGGTCGACGGCCTGCGGTACGGCGATCATCGGGGTGGCCGTGGCCATGCCCTCCTGGCTGCCGCCCGCACCGGCGTGCGTGACGAACAGGTCGGCCTGCTTGAGGATCGCCAGCTGCGGGACCCAGGAGCGTACGTCGACACTCTCGGGTACGTCCCCCAGCTCGGCCGGGTCCATGTGCTTGCCGATCTGAAGCACCAGGTGCCAGCCCGGCAGCTCACCGAACGCCTTGACGCACTCCCGGTAGAAGTCGGGCTGCTTGGTGAAGGCCGACCCGAGCGAGACGAGCACGACCTTCTCGGCGTCGGCGGGCCGCTGCCAGTCGCCCTCCGCGCTGCGGCCGCCCTGGCAGGCGCCGACGAAGGTGTGCACGGACTCGTCGACCCGGTCGGCGTTGGGCTGCAGCGCCTTGGGGATCAGGACGAGGGAACGGGCCGGGCGGCCGGCGAACGGATCGGGATGCTGGGTGATCCCGTTCTCCTCCAGCCAGCCCTGGAAGCGGGCGTAGTAGGCCCGGCCGCGCTCGGTCTTCTTCGGCTCCTCCCACATCGGCTCGGCGACCTCCTCCTCGTAGCCGTCCCAGGCGACCAGGTTCGGCGAGAGGGAGATCGCGGGCACGCCCCAGCGGTGGGCCAGCACCCGGGCCGGGTAGGAGGCGATGTCGTGCAGGACGAGGTCCGGCTCGTCGCCCTCGTACGCCTCGATCAGCTGCGGCAGCGCCTGAATGGCGTCGCCGAGGAAGGGCTCGACGTTGTCCAGCAGTGTGCTGCCCCACGCCTCCGGGTCGTCGTCGGGCGAGGGCAGCGTCGAGTTCCATAGCTTCACCTCGGCACCGGTTTCGGCGACCTTCTCCGCGAACACCGGCGGGATCGCATACGTCACCCGGTGCCCGCGCGCGACGAGCTCGCGGATCACCTCGAGGCTCGGGTTCACGTGGCCGTGGGCGGCGATGGAGAACATGGCGATGTGGGTCATGGCCAAGACCATAGGCGAGACGATACGTCTCGTGCAACTCGTTCTTCTCACGGCCCCAGCACCTCGTACAGCCGCAGCCAGCGCTGTGGCGCCACCTGGCCGACTAGCACGCCCGGATCCAGGCGCGCGGCACGGAACGCCGCGTCCACCCGGCGCCGGGGGCGGGTCCGGCGCAGCGACGCGTGCAACGAGCCGCCGATCCCTGTGAAGCCCAGCTCGACGAGGTCGCGCCATCCCGCGTACGCGGCGGCGTCGAGCAGCGGGGTGCGGCGGCGCTCGATGCGGACGATCCCGGCGTCGACGCGCGGCACGGGCCGGAAACTGTGCCGCCCGACCCGGCCGACCAGCCGCCACTCGTGGCGCGGCCAGGTCAGGATCGTCAGCTGGGTCCAGCTGCCGTAGTCCCCGGTGCGCTTGCGGGCGTACTCGAGCTGGGTGAGGAGTGTGGCGTCGGTGAGGGAGGGTGCGCGCAGGCACCAGTCGACGACGGCTGCGGTGCGCGAGAAGGGCACGTTTCCGGCGACGGAGAACGGCGTCCGCGGGGGCCGTGCTGCGAGGAAGTCACCGGCGGCCACGCGGACTTGGGGCATGCCGGAGAAGCGGGCGCGCAGCCCGGGAACGAGGCGGGGATCGATCTCGTACGCGATCAGCTCCCGGCAGCGCGGGGCGAGCGTGTCCGTCAACGCGCCCTTGCCCGCGCTGACTTCGAGGAGCAGAGGGGCGTGTCGCCGGTTCGGTACGGCGAGCCGGGCGAGGCGCTCCGTGGCGGCTCGGTCGGCGAGGAAGTTCTGCGAGAGCGCGCGGGAAACGCGGGTGGGGCGGGCCATGGCCTGCGGTCCTTGTCTTCCGTGAGGGTGAAGAGGGCAGACGAAGGCCCTGACCGGAAGACAGAGGGAAGAACGGCAGGCGAATCCGCACCGCGGACGATCGACGGACTACGGTCGGCGTACGACGGTCAGCGGACGTGGCTTCCCGGGCCGGTCAGGGCTGCGGGGCCACGGCGCATCCGGATGGAGTACGTGCAGCCCCGGCCGTGACCGGAGATGTAGATCGCGTTGATACCCACGAGCAGCACGCTAGGTGGGTGAGGAGTGCCGGGCAACGGGTTTTCCGCCGCTGCCGCGCCCTGATTTGCTCAGCGCTGATAGCGGGCGAGCACCAGATTGCCGTCCTCCTCCAGCCGTTCGCGGAGCTCGTCGAGGTCGATGGCACCGCTGTAGTACTCCTGGAAGGCGGGCGTGGCAACCTTGTCCTTCCACTCCGGGTAGCCCCGAACGGACTGCGCGGGCGCCGAGCGCAGGTGCTCGGCGAGGGCGGTGCCGGTGGCCCAGTCGTTCTCGGTGGTGTGCAGGGCCGGGTCCTTCAAAGCCTCGGTCCCGGTGGGCAGCATCCAGTCCCCCAGCGCCAGCCGCACCATGTTCTCCGGCCGTAGCAGGAAGTCGATGAACTCCGCCGCCTCCCGCTTGTGCGGACTGTCCTCGGCGATGGACAGCGTCTGGGGGCTGACGCCCTGGGTGAGCCCGTCGGCGCCCGCCGGGGCGGGCAGCACCTGCCAGTCGAAGCCCTTCGGCGCCTGCTGCACGATCTGCTGGCGGTAGGAGAAGCCGAGCGGGACCATCGCGTACCTGCCGCCGAAGAAGCCGGGCAGAGTGTCGGAGCCACCGCTGCCCAGGGTGGTGGGTGAGGCGCTGTGGTCGGTGTTGACCTGGTCGTGGACGGTGCGCGGCATCACCTCGTCGGCCGCCTCGAAACGGACGGCCACCTTGCCGTCGGCGCCACGGTGGAACAGCTGTCCCCCCGCCGACAGCGACAGGTTGAGGGTGGCCGAGACGGGCTCCTTGAGCGGCCAGGCGACGCCGTACTTGCCGTTCCCGCTCAGTTGGTCGGTGATCGTCCGGAACTCGGCCCAGCTCCACGGCTGTTCGGGCGTCGGAATGCGTACGCCTGCCTCCTTCAGCCACTTCGCGTTGGCGACGAGCACCCGCGGTTCCTGGAGGAACGGCACGCCATAGATCCCGTCCCCGAAGGTCGCCGTATCCCAACTGTGTTCTGGAATATCGGATTTGAGCCGCTGCGGCAGCAGGTCGGTCAGATCGGCGAGGTAGCCGCCGTACGCGAAGTCCGCGAGGTCGTCCGAGGCGTCGTGGATGATGTCCGGGGCCTCACCGCCCTCGAAGGAGGTGAGCAGCTGGTCGTGGACGCTGTCCCAACTTCCCTGGATGTACTCGACCTTGACGTCCGGATGGGTCGCGTTCCACTCCCTCACCAGCTCCTTGTTGGCCTCGACGGATTCCTCCTGCCAGGCCAGGGACTGGAAGCGCAGGGTGATACGGCCGTCGGAACCGCCACCGTCGTCGCCGCTGCATCCGGCGAGCAGCAGAGTCAGGACCAGGGCCAACAGCAGTCTCGTACGCATCAGTTCTTCACCGCCCCGGCGAGCATGCCGCCCGTGATCCGTCGCTGGATGACCGCGAACACGACCAGCGAGGGCGACGTCGCGAGGAACGCGGCGGCGGCCAGCGGGCCGAGGTCCGCCACGCCCTCGGCGCCGATGAAGTGCGTGAGGACGACCGGCAGGGTCTGCTTCTCGGGGGTCTTCAGCAGAACGAGCGCGAAGAAGAACTCGTTCCACGCAGTGACGAAGGCAAACAGAGCCGTCGCCACGATCCCCGGCGCCAGCAGCGGCGCGGTCACCGACACCAGCGTCCGCAACCGCCCGGCCCCGTCGACGGCCGCCGCCTCCTCCAGCTCGCGCGGCACCGCGCGGACGTACCCGGCGAGCATCCACAGCGCGAACGGCAGCGCCCACACGACGTACACCATGACCAGCCCCGGCACCGAGTTGATCAACCGCAGGTTCTTCAGGACCAGGAACAGCGGGATGATCACCAGCACGAGCGGGAACGCCTGGCTGACGACCACCCAGCCGGTCGCCGCCCGCGCGAGCGGGGTGCGGTGCCGGGCCATGACGTATGCCATCGGGGTCGCGAGCAGTACGGCGATCAGGGCGGCGCAGAGCGCGGCGATCAGGGAGTTGAGGGCGGCGTGCAGCAGTGGCTGTTCGTCGAAGGCCTGGCGGAAGTTGGCGAGGGTGGGATCCTTCGGGATCCAGGTGGGGTGCAGGCTGCCCAGTTCGCGCGGTGGTTTGAAGGCGGTGGAGATCAGCCAGAGGAAGGGGAAGGCGAGGAAGACGAGGTACGCGAGCAGTGCGACGTACTGCCCGACACGGCCCGCTCGGCTGGTCCTCATGCGTCGTCACCTCCCCTGAGCCGGCCCACCAGGAACAGGGCCAGGAGTATCGAGATCACCGCGACCATCACGCATCCCATCGCGGCCGCGTAGCCGAACTGCCCGTAACGGAAGGCCTCTTCATAGGCGAAGAGCATGGGCAGACGGGTTCGGCCGCCGGGTCCGCCGCTGGTGAGGACGTAGACCAGGGCGAAGGAGTTGAAGTTCCAGATCAGGTTGAGTGCCGTGATGGCGAGGGCGACCGGTCTGAGGGCGGGCCAGGTGACCGTGCGGAAGCGGCGCCAGGCGCCTGCGCCGTCCACGGCCGCCGCCTCGTGCAGTTCGCGCGGGGTGTTCTGCAGGCCGGCGAGCAGGGCGACCGTCGTGGTCGGCATCCCCGCCCAGATGCCCACGACGATCACGGCGGGCAGGGCGGTGCCGAGCCCGCTGAGCCAGTCGCGGCCGTCGCCGAGGCCCAGGTCGCGGAGCGTCTCGTTGAGGATGCCGGCGTCGGGGTTGTAGACAAGCCGCCACATGACGCCGACCACGACCTCGGGCATCGCCCACGGGACGATCGCGAGGGCGCGGGCCAGCCACCTGAGGCGCAGGTCCTGGTTGAGGAGGAGGGCGAGGCCGAGCGCCAGCAGGAACTGCGGCACGGTGACGCCGACGGCCCAGACCAGACCGATCCGGAACGATTCCCAGAACAGCGTGTCGTGCAGCAGATCCCGGAAGTTGAGACCGCCGATCCACTGGGTGGGCTGGGTCCGTCCGGACTGGGCGTCGGTGAAGGCCAGCAGGATGCCGTAGAGCAGCGGTCCGACGCTCAGGATCAGGATGGGGATCAGCGCGGGGAGTACGAGGAACCAGGCGCCGTGATCGGTGCCGCGCCGCTGCCTCTTGCTGCCCGGCGCGCGTCTCACCGATCTCTCCGCCTCGGTCACCAATGTCACGGAATCAGCCCCTTTGCGCGGCTCGGGTGGGCCCCGTCATGGTCGTGAAGGCCGCAGGCCTCGTCAAGGCACCGTGCACACGGCCCCGACCTGTGCGAATGCGAGACTGGCCGGTGGATGGCGGGAACCCGACGCCGTTCACGGAGGCGTACGACCACACGGAGGCGGACGGATGGACGAGGCACGGGCGCGGGACGTACTGGTCGCGGCGGGGGTACTGCCCGGTCCGGCGCGGGACGCGCGGCTGCTCGCCCTGGGCGAGAACGCGGTGTTCGCCGCCGGTGACCTGGTCGTCAAGGTGGGCCGTGACGCGGAGCTTTTTGACCGGGCGCGGCGCGAACTGGACATCGCGGTGTGGCTGGCCGAGGCGGGCGTACCGGCGGTGCGGGCGGCCGAACCCGAGGCGCTGCTGGTGGAGGGGCACCCGGTGACCGTGTGGCACCGGCTGCCCGATCCGGTACGGCCCGCCGAGCCACAGGATCTGGCCGAACTGCTACGGGTCGTCCACACCCTTCCCACGCCCTCCTTCGAGCTACCGCCCCGTGAGCTGCTGGGCGGAGTGGAGCGCTGGCTGCGGCTGGCGGGCGACGCGATCGATCCGGCGGACGCGGCGTATCTGCGTGAGCGGCGGGACGGGTTCGCGGCGGCAGCGGGTGGGCTGCCGCCTCATCTGCCGCCGGGGCCCATTCACGGGGACGCGCTCCCTCGGAACGTCCATGTCGGACCCGACGGTCCCGCCCTGGTCGACCTGGAGACCTTCTCCGCCGATCTGCGTGAGCACGATCTGGTGGTCATGGTGCTTTCCCGTGACCGATACGGGGTGCCTGCGACGGCTTATGACTCGTTTGTCGAGGCATACGGCTGGGATGTGCGGGAGTGGGAGGGGTGTTCGGTGCTGCGCGGCGCGCGAGAGACGGCCAGTTGTGCGTGGGTGGCTCAGCATGCGCCCAGCAATCCGAAGGCGTTGGTCGAGTTTCGGCGGCGGGTGGCTTCGTTGCGGGAGGGGGACGAGACGGTGCGGTGGTATTCGTTTTGAGCGCCTGAGGTTCGGGGGCTTTCTGTTGTAGGGCGACTGCCGGTGATATGTGGCTGGTCGCTCCCCCACTCTCGGCTTCTCCCCCCACTCTCGGCTTCGCTCGAGGGGGGACCCCCATGAGCGGGGGACCCCCATCGCGGCGGAGCCGCATATCGTCACAGCCCCGCGCCCCTCAGGGCGTCACCTGACCGTCAGCCTTTCGGTCCGGCCTCAGACCGTCTCGCCCGCCACCGG
Organism: Streptomyces flavusporus; assembly: GCF_046267975.1. Lineage (NCBI taxonomy): Bacteria > Bacillati > Actinomycetota > Actinomycetes > Kitasatosporales > Streptomycetaceae > Streptomyces > Streptomyces flavusporus. The sequence continues at coordinate 2,288,316 of NZ_CP176503.1, forward strand.
CTCCCCCGCCGGCTCCCTCAGCGGCCATGTCCCGTCGATCACCGCCGTCGCGTCGCCCTTGCGGCGCAGGAAGCTCTGGAAGTCCGCCGCCCACTCGGCGTACCACTCGATCTGGCGGCGGTGCAGTTCCGCCGGGCCGAGGGCCGCGATCTTGGGGTGGCGGGTGGCTATCGCGCAGGCCAGCCGGGCCGCGGCGAGGGCGTCGGCGGAGGCGTCGTGCGCGGAGTCGAGTGTGATGCCGTACTCCCGGCAGACCGCTTCGAGGTTGCGCTTGCCGCGGCGGTAGCGGTCGGCCCAGCGGTCGATGGTGTACGGGTCGATGACCGGGGCGGGATCCAGGCCGCCCAGGCGCTCGCGCAGGGACGGTAGTGCGTACCGCCGCAGCTCGGCGGAGAGCAGGCTCAGGTCGAAGGCCGCGTTGTAGGCGACGACCGGCACGCCTGTCTTCCAGTACGCCACGAGGACGTCCGCGATGGCGTCCGCCACCTGGTCGGCGGGGCGCCCCTCGGCGGCCGCGCGCTCGTTGCTGATCCCGTGGACCGCCACCGCGTCCGCCGGGATCTCCACGCCCGGATCCGCCAGCCATTCCTTGTGCCCTATGGGCTGCCCGTCCCTGACCTCGATCACGGCCCCCGTGACGATGCGCGCCTCGCGCGGATCCGTCCCGGTCGTCTCCAGGTCGAAGCCGATCAGCAGCTCCCGGTGCCAGCCCATGGGCGGCCCCCCTTCTTGGTGGTGCGTTCCCCCAGTGGCCTCCACCTTCCCATGCGCCACTGACAATCAGAGGGCCGCATTCCGCTTCCGCGGTGGGACAGGTCAGGACACGGGCCGCGAATCCGCCCACATGAGCTCGAACTCCTCGCGGTACGTAGGGAAAAGCCCGCCTTCGTCGATCTCGTCCGACTTGACCACCCTGCTGCCGTTGCGCAGCACCAGGACCGGCGCCTCCATCCCCCGCGTCCGTCGCAGATAGGACTGCACGACCGCGATGCCGTCGGAACCGTCGCCGTCCACGAGGTACGCCGTGAAGCGGGGCGTCTCGTCGAAGACCTGGATCTCGAAGGCACCCGGGTCACGCAGCCGGGACCGCACCCGGCGCATGTGCAGGATGTTCATCTCGATCGCGCGGCTCAGCTCACCCCGCTTGATGCCGAGTTCGCGCTCGCGCCGCTTCACCGCGCTGGAGGCCGGGTTCAGGAACAGCAGCCGCACCCGGCATCCGGCCTCCGCGAGGCGGACGAGCCGCCGACCGGAGAAGTTCTGCACGAGCAGGTTGAGGCCGATCCCGATGGCGTCGAGCCGGCGTGCCCCGCCGAAGATGTCCTCGGCCGGGAACTGGCGCAGCAGCCGCACCCGGTCGGAGTGCACGGCGACCACGTCCGCGTACCGGTCGCCGACCAGGTCCTCGACCGCGTCGACCGGCAGCCTGCGCGCCGACGGCATGTCGCCGCCCGTGCCGAGGATCTCGAGGAGGCGCGCCGAGGCCCGCTCGGCCTGGTTCAGCACCGCCTCGGACAGGGCGCGGTTGCGCGAGACGACGTTCCGGGTGACCTCGAGCTCGTCCAGCGCCAGCTCGACGTCCCGGCGCTCGTCGATGTACGGCTCGAAGCACGGCCAGTGCTGCACCATCAGCTCGCGCAGCTGCGGCAACGTGAGGAAGCTGAGGACGTTGTCGTCGGCCGGGTCGAGCAAGTAGCCCTTGCGGCGGCTGACTTCGCGCACGGCGACCGCGCGTTGCACCCACTCCTGCCCGGCCGGCCCGGCCGCGGCGACCACCCAGTCGTCGCCGTGGACGGGTTCGTAGATGGGGCGCAGCACCGCGGCCACGATCGCGCGCAGCCGCTGTTCGACGAGGTTCAACCAGATGTAGGCGCGGCCGGCCCGCTGGGCGCGCGTACGCACCTCGCGCCAGGCGTCGGCGTCCCAGTCCAGTTCGGGGCCGATGGAGTGGGTCTCCATCGGCCGGGCCAGGGACACCGTGCCGGGCGGGACGTCTGTGGAGTTCCCCTCGTGACCCTCGTCACCAGGGGGCAGCTCCAGCCCTCCCGAGCCCACCCGCGCACCGCCTTCCGCTCCCCCGAGCACTCCCCGTCTCAACGATCAAGGAAGGGTACTCCGGGAGCGGTCGGCGGTGCAGCCGGATGGACAGGCTCGTTTCTCAACTACCGCTGTTCCAGTTGCCGTTCTGCCCGGCAAGGGCGGCGGGAGTGAGCGGATTCATAGCGGTCACGTCGCGCGGGGCGATGGAGAAGCCCTGCCAGTGGACCGGCATCGGCTGCTGGTCCTCGTCCCGGGCTATGTGATGGAACCCGATGTTCATCCAGACCACGGGGCGGGTGAGGGTCTGTCCGTTCACGAACTTGTCGACGGAGCTGCCCGCTCCGGCGCCGCAGCCGGGCTGGTTCTCGCTGGCGTACTGCTCGCACTTCTTGTACTCGGTGAAGTACACGTCGTGCTTGGTGAAGGAGCGGCCGGAGTACTTGCTGGTGGGCCCCGGGACGAGCTCGTAGGAGCGCGGGTGTCCGTCCTTGTTCTTGCCCGCCGTGCTCACCACGCGCCACCAGCGCATGTTCTTGATGTCGCCCGCCAGTTCCTTGGTCACCTTGGTACGGGTGGTCTTGGCGGTCGGGCCCGCGCCCTGGCCGGCCGGGGCGCTGACCTTCGAGTCGTACTGCTCGACCTTCGTCTTGGAAGAGCCGTCGAGGGCGAAGTTGAGCTTCCAGAAGACGTTGTGGCTGTGGCTGTCCGCCTTCGCCGCGGAGCCCTTGCCGATCGGCCAGCTGCGGCCGTCGCCGGCGTCGTAGTCCCACGGCGAGAGGCTGCCGGTCGCGCCGACGTTCATGTTGATGGTGCCGTCGTCCTGGAAGCGCCACTCGGTGATGTACTCGTACCAGTCGACCTTGTTGACCGTGTAGACGAGCAGGTCCTTGCCCTGTGCCTGGTAGACCTTTCCGTCCTGGTCCGCGTTCAGGAAGCGGTAGGCGTGGCCGCGGGAACGGGTCGTGGTGCACAGGCCCTTGATGTTCGGGTGGCCCTCGTAGTACGACGTGTTCGGGACCTTGACCGTCTTGATCGTGCCGCCGGGGCACTCCGCGGCGGTCAGGTTCATCAGGCCGTTGCCGAAGTTGTACCGCGTCAGGTCGTTGTACTCGCTCAGGCCGTCGTCGTACGGCACGTGGATCTGGGCCAGCCTGGCGCTGTTGAGGACCTTGATCGGGCGGGACTCGCCGGGCGGCTGGTAGGAGATGCTCTCCAGGACGATCCCGGCCTTGCTCTCGAAGCGCCAGCACATTCGCCACGTCGTGCCGGAGGCGAGCTTCTGCTCGATCCGGTAGGCGGTGCTGCAGTCGGCGGCCGCCGTGGGGGCGGCCTTCGGCTGGGCGGTGGCCGGGCCCGCACCGGTCGTCACGCCGGCGGCCAGCGCGGCGACGGCGAGGCCGAGGGCCGTCCGCCTGCGGGCACGGCTGAATCTGTTCACGCGCATGAAGAAGTGACTCCCTTACAGGAGAAGCAAGTTGGAAAAGCGAACGGACGGGCGGCTCAGCCGCGGTCGATCTGGACGACCTTGCGGGTGCTCAGGTCGATGACCAGGTCCCGGGTGTCGATCCACGGGCCGTTCGTGGCCTTCGGGGACAGCGTCGCGCAACGGTGCTCGCCGCAGGCGGCGAGTGCGGCGGGCCTGATCCCCGGATCCGCCTTGAAGATCATGCTGTTCAGCTGCAGCTGGTCCGGCGAGGTGAGCTCCTTGCCGATGGCGTCCTTGTAGTCGCCCTTCAGTCCCGCGGACAACGGGTCGGCGAGCAGCAGGCGAGCCGCCTCGGTCTCCTCGGCACGGCTCAGCGGCGGCTGCACGCCGCGGTGGGTGGAGGTCTGCTCGACCTTGCCGGTGTCGAGGTTGACGGTCCTGGTGACGAGGGTGTCGTCCTTGTAGTCGTAGTACGTCACGTCGGCGCGCCGCGGCGCGTTCGGGTCGTCCAGCTCGCTCGTCTCGGGCTCGGCGAGCTCGACGCCGAGCTGCTGCGGGCCACGGTCCCCGTCGACGTCCTCACTGGCGTTGAACAGCTGCCGGTTGAGGGCGAGCTTCGCGACCCGCTCCGTCTCGTCGTCGGTCAGCGGGTCACGGCCCCTGCCCTCGTCACCCTCGGCGGGGGCTTCCTCGACGATGCCCGGCGCGACGGCCGCGCCCTGCTCGTCCTGCCCCAGCTGCTGCGCGGCGGCCGCCTGGCCGCCCGCCTTGTTTCCTCCCGTTTCGTCGGCCCCTGCCGTCCCCGGCAGGGTGACTCCGACCATCACGGCGGTCGAGGCCACCGCAATGGCCGCACCGGCCACCACCTTGCCCAGATGGCGGTGCACTATCGTGCGCACATCTTCCCCCTACTCCCCCAGACTTCACGGGAGTACGTGTTTGCCCCACTGGTTCGGCATACCGCGTATGCACTGGTCACTCGGTAAGAGGGACGTAAGTCATAGGAGGTTCCATCACTTTCGGGGAGACTCGAGGCCAAGGCGCCACCGGCGGCACGCGCGAGCTGAAAGAGTCGTATCCATGCAGGTCTGGCCTGGAGAGGCGTATCCACTCGGTGCCACGTACGACGGCGCCGGCACCAATTTCGCGGTCTTCACGGAGGCCGCGGACCGAGTAGAGCTGTGTCTGCTGCACGACGACGGCTCCGAGACGGCGGTGGAGCTGCGGGAGAGCGACGCGTTCGTGCGGCACGCGTACCTGCCCGGCGTCATGCCGGGGCAGCGGTACGGCTACCGCGTGCACGGCCCGTACGCCCCGGAGCGGGGTCTGCGCTGCAACTCCGCGAAGCTCCTGCTCGACCCGTACGCGCGCGCGATCAGCGGTTCGATCGAGTGGGGCGAGGAGGTCTACGGCTATCCCTTCGGCGCACCCGACCGGCGCAACGACCTGGACTCCGCCCCGCACACCATGTCGTCGGTCGTGGTGAACCCGTACTTCGACTGGGGCGACGACCGGCGGCCGCGCACCGAGTACCACCACACGGTGATCTACGAGGCCCATGTGAAGGGCCTGACGATGCGGCACCCGGGGCTGCCGGAGGAACTGCGCGGCACCTATGCGGCACTCGCCCATCCGGCGGTCATCGAGCACCTGACCGGGCTGGGCGTGACCGCCCTGGAGCTCATGCCCGTACACCAGTTCGTCAATGACCACCGTCTGGTGGACATGGGCCTGAACAACTACTGGGGCTACAACACCATCGGCTTCTTCGCCCCGCACAACGCGTACGCCTCCTGGGGCGACCGCGGGCAGCAGGTCCTGGAGTTCAAGTCGGCGGTGCGCGCGCTGCACGAGGCCGGGATCGAGGTCATCCTGGACGTCGTCTACAACCACACCGCCGAGGGCAACCACCTCGGTCCCACGCTGTCCTTCCGGGGCCTGGACAACCCGTCGTACTACCGTCTCGCGGACGACCCCCGCTACTACATGGACACCACCGGGACCGGGAACTCCCTGCTCATGCGGTCCCCGCACGTCCTGCAGCTGATCATGGACTCGTTGCGGTACTGGGTCACCGAGATGCACGTCGACGGCTTCCGCTTCGACCTCGCCGCCACCCTGGCCCGCCAGTTCCACGAGGTGGACCGGCTGTCGTCGTTCTTCGACCTGGTGCAGCAGGACCCGGTCGTGTCGCAGGTGAAGCTGATCGCCGAGCCGTGGGACGTGGGCGAGGGCGGCTACCAGGTGGGCAACTTTCCGCCCCTGTGGACGGAGTGGAACGGCAAGTACCGCGACACCGTCCGGGACCTGTGGCGGGGCGAGCAGCGCACGCTCGCGGAGTTCGCGTCCCGTCTCACGGGCTCCTCGGACCTCTACCAGGACGACGGCCGCCGCCCGCTCGCCTCCATCAACTTCGTGACCTGCCACGACGGCTTCACCCTGCACGACCTGGTCTCCTACAACCACAAGCACAACGAGGCCAACGGCGAGGACAACCGCGACGGCGAGAGCCACAACCGGTCCTGGAACTGCGGCGCGGAGGGCGAGACCGACGACCCCGCGGTGCTGGAGCTGCGGGCCCGGCAGATGCGGAACTTCATCGCCACGCTGATGCTGTCCCAGGGTGTGCCGATGATCAGCCACGGCGACGAGTTCGCCCGCACCCAGCGCGGCAACAACAACGCCTACTGCCAGGACAGCGAGCTGTCCTGGGTGGTGTGGCCCGAGGACGGCAGCGACCTGTTCGACTTCACGCGCGCGATGGTGTGGCTGCGCAAGGACCATCCCGTCTTCCGCAGGCGGCGCTTCTTCCACGGGCGGCCCGTGGAGGGCACCCACGACGACCTGTCCGACATCGCGTGGTTCACGCCGGAGGGCCGGGAGATGACCCAACGGGACTGGGAGTCCGCCCAGGCGTCCGCGCTGACGGTGTTCCTCAACGGCAACGCGATCTCCGAGCCCGGTGCGCGCGGGGAACGCATCACCGACGACTCCTTCCTGCTGATGTTCAACGCCTCACCCAAGGCGCTGGACTTCGTCGTGCCGGTCAATCACGGACGCCAGTGGCACGTCGTCGTCGACACCGCCCGACCCGACGCGGTACCGCCCGGCACGGACACGAAGGTGGCTGCCGGCGACCGTCTGACACTGCCGGACCGGAGTCTCACGGTGTTGCAGCGGCCCGCCTAGGTGTGGGCTCAGAGAGCCCCGCTGCGGTGCTCGTCACTCACGCGCAGGGGACGATGACAGGAAACCCTGCGGGGCGGGTACGTAGCTTTCCATGACACCTGAGCGTCCTGACCCGGTAGTGCCCACGGCCACCTACCGGCTGCAGCTGCAGCCCGAGTTCCCGTTCGGGGCCGCGGCGGCGGCCGTGCCGTACCTGGCCTCGCTCGGCGTCTCGCATCTGCACCTCTCCCCCGTCCTGGAGGCCGTACCGGGCTCACTGCACGGATACGACGTCGTGGACCACGCGCGCGTGCGCGCCGAGCTGGGCGGCGAGGACGGGCTGCGCGCGCTCGCCCGCACCGCGAAGGAGCACGGGCTGGGGCTGGTGCTGGACATCGTGCCGAACCATATGGCCATGGCCCCGCGGCACAACCGCGCCCTGTGGGAGGTGTTGCGGGAGGGACCCAAGTCGCCGTACGCGCGGTGGTTCGACATCGACTGGGAGGCGCAGGGCGGTCAGGTGCTGCTGCCGGTGCTCGGGCAGCCGCTCGGCGCCGAGATCGACCGTCTGGAGGTCGACGGCGACGTCCTGCGCTACCACGACCATGCCTTCCCGCTGCGCGAGGGCACCGAGGAGCTGCCGTTGCCGCAGCTGCTGGACGCACAGTGGTACCGCCCGGTGTGGTGGCGGCTGGCCCGCACCGAGCTCAACTACCGGCGGTTCTTCAGCATTTCGGAGCTCATCGGGCTGCGGGTGGAGGTGCCGGAGGTCTTCGAGGCCACGCACGCAAAGATCCTGCAGCTCCTGCACGACGGTGTGGTGGACGGGCTGCGCATCGACCACCCCGACGGGCTCGCCGATCCCGACGCCTACCTGCGGCGCCTGCACGAGGCGACCGGCGGCCGCTGGACGGTCGTGGAGAAGATCCTCTCGGACGGGGAGCACCTGCCGGCCTCCTGGCCGGTCGCGGGCACCACGGGCTACGACGCCCTGCGGCACGTCGACGGCCTGTTCACGGACCCCTCGGGCGCCGGGGAACTCCTCGGCCAGTACCGGCGGTTCGCCGCCCCCCAGACGGACCGGGGCGGGAACTGGGAGGCGACGGTACGCCGCGCCGCGTACCGGGTGCTCGAGCACGAGCTGGCCGCCGAGGTGGACCGGCTGACCCGGGTGGCGAGCCGGCTGTGCGTCACGTCGCCGGACCCCGCGCTGCGCGACCGCGCGCCCTGGACGCTGCACACCGCCCTGCGGGAGCTGCTGGTGCGGCTGCAGGTGTACCGGCCGTACGAGTCCGGCGATGCCGCTTCCGTCGTCACCGAGGAGGCCGCCGCGCAGGCCCGGGCGGCCTTCGTCGTGCCCGAGGAGGCCGGTGCGGTCGACGTGGTACGCGGCCTGGTGCTCGGGTGCCACGGTGACGGTCCGGACCATCTGGAGTTCCGGACCCGGTTCGCGCAGACGGCGTCGGCGCTGCGCGCGAAGTCCGTGGAGGACACGGCGTTCTACCGCTATGTGCCGCTGCTGTCGGCGACCGAGGTGGGCGGGAACCCAGGGAACCCCGCCATGCCTCCGGAGGACTTCCACGCCCACTGCGCGCGCGTGCAGCGCGACTGGCCCGGCACCTGCACCGTGGTGTCCACGCACGACACCAAACGCAGCGCGGACGTGCGGGCGGCGCTGGCCGTGCTCACCGAGTGTCCGCAGCGCTGGGCGGACACGCTGGCCGAGGTGACCCGCACGGGCGAAGGCGTACCGGACGCCCAGCTCGCGTGGGCGGCCTGGCAGACGGTGTTCGGACTCGGCCCGGCGGATCCGGACCGGGTGCAGCGGGCGCTGCTCAAGCACATCCGGGAGGCCGGGCTGTACACGAGCTGGACGGAACAGGAGCCCCCGTACGAGGAGGCGGTGGCGGCGTTCGTAGCGGCGGGGCCGTGCGGCGCCCCGGGCGAGCGGGTGCACGCCCTGCGCGCCACGCTGGAGCCGCACATCCGGGCGAACGTCCTCGGCACCGCGCTGATCCACCTGACGATGCCGGGGGTGCCGGATCTGTACCAGGGCACGGAGGGCGAGTACCGCGCGCTGGTCGATCCGGACAATCGCCGGCCCGTCGGGTTCCCGCCCGGGGATCTGGGCGACAAGGGGGCGGTGACCGGGGCGGCGCTGCGGCTGCGAAGGCGGCGGCCGGAGGTGTTCGGGAACGCGGCCACGTACGCGCCACTGACCGCCGAGGGGCCTGCGGCGTCCCACTGTGTGGCGTACGTGCGCTCCGGGGAGGTCGTCACCGCCGTCACGCGGCTGTCGCTGCGGCTGGCGGAGGCGGGCGGCTGGCGTGACACGCGGCTGACGCTGCCGCCGGGTCGCTGGGCCGACGTACTGGCTCCGGAGCGGGAGTTCACCGGGCACACGCGCGTGGACGACCTTTTCGCGCCACTGCCGGTCGCCCTGCTGGAGAGGGTGGGCTGAAGGGCGCGCGGAGCCATGGGTTCGGCGCCGGAGCCGTTAACACGGCCGGCGTGCCTCCGGGAGCCCCCTGGCGCCTCCCCCACGACGTCCTTGACACCGCACGGAGACCGTGCGGTACTGCGGGTGCGAAGCCGGGCGGAAACATGACGGGGGTGAGTCTCCTGCCGGAGCTGCGCTACCCCACCGTGACCGAAATCGTGTCGTCCGCCCGGGCGTTGGCCGCTCAGCACCCCCGCTTGTGTGTCGTTCGGCAGGTCGGCGTCTCCCGCGGCGGCCGCCCCCTGCGCCTGCTGTCCGTCGGCCGCGCCCGGCGCGCCGTCCTGGTCGTCGCGGGCGCCCACGCGAACGAGCCGACCGGGGGCTCCACGCTTCTCGCGCTCGCCGAACGGGTCGTGCAGGAACGCCCATTGCGCTCCGGTGTGTCCTGGCACTTCCTGCTGTGCGCGGACCCGGACGGGGCGAGCCTGCACGTGACACCGGCGCCGCGCAGCCTGCTCGACTACCACCTCGGCTTCTTCCGGCCCGCGGGCCCGGAGCAGCCGGAGTGGTCGCCGGCCGTGCTGCCGCCGGACCGGTTGCCGCCCGAGACGCGCGCCCTGACCGGGGTCATCGACGAGCTGCACCCGTACCTCCAGGTGACCCTGCACGGGACCGATCTGGGCGGCAGCTGGGTGCAGTTGACGAAGGACATCCCGGGCCTGGCCGAGCCGTTCGCCAAGTCGGCGGCGGAGCTGCACATTCCGGTGGAGACGGGCGCCTCGGACGCCGCCGGCTGGCCCACGGCGGGCCCGGGGGTGCATGTGATGCCGGATCCCGGTTCGGGCGCGGCGTACCCGAGCATGCCGGACGACGCACGGCGCAGCACCTGGTACCACGTGCACCGCTACGGCGGTCTGACCGCGGTCGTGGAGGTGCCGATGTGGGCGAGCGACCTGGTGGACGACCCGGCTCCGCATCCGGCGCCGGCCGCGGCGATGCGCCGCCTCGCGAGCCGGCTGCTGCGGGACACCCTGGAGGTGGAGCGGGTGCTTAACGAGGCGCAGCCGCGTCTGGAGGGTGTCGACGGGCCCCTGTTGCGGGCCGCGAGGTGGGCGCTGGAGCTGGTGCCGGGCCTGGCCGCGGACTGGATGCACACACCGCCCGCCGACCACACGAGGGCGTACGTGGGCAGCGTCGACGCGTTCGCCCGCCGGCTGCCGCTGCGTGCCGCGGCGATGCTGTTGCGGGTCCTTCAGGAGAACGACGACCGCGCGTCACCACTCCTCGAGCGGCTCGTCGCGATGTGGAGCGACGCCTTCGCCGAGCGTTTCCGCGCCCGCTGGGTGCCCTTGGAGCACCAGGTCGAGCACCAGTCCCGCACGGTCGTCGCGGCGGCCCTCCATGCGCGCGAACGATCGGGCTGAAGCCCTGCCGCCGAGGCGTCGCGACGCCGCTCCACGCGCGCGTGCCGAGCTCTCCCCACCGGCGTCAGCGGTCCAGCACGAACACCGCACCGGTACGGGCCGCCAGTGCGCAGTTGTTCGTGAACGTCTCCCGGTACTCGATCGGCCGTCCTTTCCACCGTCCGCGGGCGTGGGCGGTCACGGGCGCGTAGACCATCGGACAGTAGCCGTCCTTCAGCGGGATACGGCCGATGTCGCCGTCCACCGCATCGAGCTGGTTGCAGGCCTCGGCGGCCCGCCGGTGTCCCTGGGGCGGGTCGCACCGCAGCAGGGTGCTTCGTGGTTCGCCGGACCGGGCGTCGCCCCGGGTGACCGTGAGGTAGAGCCAGTCGCCGGTGCGGGCCTCCTGGACCGTCCCCTGTGCGGGCGTCGCGCCGACGACGAGCAGGGCGGCCGCCGCAGGCAGAACGCCCCGTACTACGTTCGCTGTGAGGGTGTGCGTCATTCCCGATGCATCGGCACGACCGGCTCGGGTCCCCAGCCCGGATCACCCGAACGGGAGGTCGCGGACGCGTGCCGCAGGGCCAGTTCGAACGCGTCGAGCACCACCTGTGACTGGTACTCGACCTGGCGCTGCATGGGGATCCAGCGGGCCCCGCAGTCGTCACGGTAGTCGGCGCACCACGCGTCGAGGAGCGGGTCCAGCTCCGGGAGCACACCGGCCGGGTCGTCACCGGTGGCGGTGGCGAGCTGGTGCAGCAGTCCGGCCGTCCGCAGGGCAAGGCGCCGCCCGGCGATGCGCAGGGCGGCCAGGTGGGCGCTGCTGAGCGGCGGCAGCGGGCGCGCCCGGTCACCCCGGTCGGGGTCCCAGGCGTCGGCAAGTCCTGGGCAGACGAGCAGGTAGTCGTCGACCGGCGCCAGCAGGCGTGCGGCGTCCGGGAGCGCGGCGGCATGCGGGCGCACGCGCGCGAGGAGCCGCCGCAGCAGCAGGGTGTCGTGGCGCAGCGTGCGGCTGACGGTGCGCAGCGCCCCGTCCGGGTCGGCAGGCACGGAGCCGTCCTCCACGGCCGCCACACCCCACATGGGCGCCTCCACGACGGCCGTGACCGTGCCGTGCCGGTGCGGGTGGTACCACGTGGACTCGACGGCGGCCTCGGTGATGGCCGCGGCCAGATCGCCCCGGCGCGGCGACGGGATCCGGTAGACGGCGGGTCCCAGGCTCGGCCAGTACAGGGTGTCGTAGGCACCGAGTTCGCGCGGGATGCCGAAGCGGGCCGCGGCGCGGGCCACGCGTTGGGCGAGGCCGGGCAGGTCGCGGGTCAGCTCGACGAAGCCGCCGCCGATGTCGACACCGTGCAGGGAGCCCTGGAAGAAAGGTTTCAGTTCGTCCTGGAGGGCGAGCAGGGCACGCGTCTCCGGCAGGACGGCTCCGTCCGCGCCCTCGGGCAGCCATTCGGGCTGTTCCAGGAAGCCGGGGCGGAAGAAGTGCCGGAAGTACTTCTCGAGGCTGTACGGACCCGCCAGCCAGTTCTCGTTGCGGCGCAGTCCGTCGGGGTCGAGGCACAGCAGCAGGTTCCAGGTGACGTCGGCGCCGTCGGTGAGGCTGCGGTCGGCGAGCACCTGCCCGGCCAGGCGCAGGACGGTGGCGCCGCCGACGGGCTCGTTGGCGTGCGGTCCGGCCACGACCAGGGCCTGACGGCGGCCGTGCCCGAGGGACAGCAGGTGCAGGGGGGTGCCCGCGCGGGAGACGCCGATGCGGCGCAGCCGGGCGGTACGGAGGTGGCGGGCGACGAGGGCGGCCGCTCGTGCCTCCAGCTCGTCGACGGTCGGATAGCGGAGGAGTGGCGGCAGGGCACACCTCCGTGGTGCCGTCGGTTCACCTGATGTGTGTGGTGTACGCACAGTCAGTCACGAGATCAGGGGTACGTCAACACCGCGGCGGCCGGGCCGACATGGGGGTGTGCCCCAGGGCGGCGTCGGGCCCCGCTCAGCTTGCCGCGAGCCGGAAGGCCATCTGCCCGAAGCCGACCTGGTCGCCCTCGCGGACGACGGCCGCGCCGATGACCCGCCGTCCGTTCACCGTCGTGCCGTTGGTCGAGCCGAGGTCGCGCAGCACCCACATGCCGCCCTGGCGGCTGAGTTCGGCGTGGACGCGGGAGACCGTCTCGTGGTTCAGTCTGAGGCCGCTGCCGGGGTCGCGGCCGATGCGCAGCGGGCGCCCGGCCGCCGGGTGCGGCAGCAGCAGCTTGGGCAGCCGCTCGGCCTGCCAGGCCCGGCGCAGCCGCTCGGTGAAGCCGGACACCGCCTCGACGGTGCCGAACACCACACGGGACAGGCGTCCCTCGGTGGGCAGATCGGCGGTGAGGACGGCGAGCTCGTCGGAGCGTCGGGCGACGAGTGCCAGTTCCATGCGCCGGATGAACGTGTCGTGCGAGAGACGGCCCATGGCGACGCCGTCACGCAAGCGCTTCAGTGCCTTGTCGCGCTCGGCGTCGGAGAGCCGCGCGGGATAGGTCGGGAACTCGAAGGACGACGTCACGCTCGTGATTGTCGGTCAGTGAACCCCGGGTGTCCAGAAATCGGGGAAACGGCCAGCACCCGCGCGTACCTGACGACACCCGCCGCAAAAGGGGTATTCACAAGCGGATTGATCGTGTTTGAAGCACGATGGTCGGGCTACATCACGGTGAGCAGACGAAGGGGAACCGTCCGTGCAGTTCGAGGTGTGGGCACCACAGGCCGGCCGTGTGACGCTCCATTGCGACGGCGCCACGCGCGCGATGGAGCGAGATCCGGAACGAGCGGGGTGGTGGACCGGGGAGGCAGAGGCCCGCGACGGTACGCGGTACGGCTTCGCGCTGGACGACGGGCCCGTACGGCCCGATCCGCGTTCGCGCCGGCAGCCGGACGGCCCGGACGGCCTGAGCGCGGTGGTCGACCACGGGTGCTACGGATGGCGCACCGAGTGGTCGGGCCGCCCGCTGCAGGGTGCGGTCGTGTACGAGCTGCATGTGGGCACGTACACGCGCGAGGGCACCCTGGACGCGGCTGCCGAACGGCTCGGACATGTCGCCGAACTGGGGGTCACACACGTCCAGTTGATGCCGCTGTGCCCTTTTCCCGGGCGGCACGGCTGGGGATACGAGGGGGTGTCACTGTGGGCGGTCCACGAGCCGTACGGCGGGCCCGAGGCGCTGAAACGGTTCGTCGACCGGGCGCACGAACTCGGTCTGGGCGTGGTCCTGGACGTCGTACACAACCACCTCGGCCCGTCCGGGAACTATCTGCCCGAGTTCGGGCCCTACTTCACGGACAGGCACCACACTCCGTGGGGCGTCGCCGTCAATCTGGACGCTCCCGGGTCGGACGAGGTGCGGGCGTTTCTGGTCGGCAGCGCGCTGGCGTGGCTGCGCGACTACCGGCTCGACGGGCTGCGGCTGGACGCGGTGCACGCGCTGGCGGACACGCGCGCGTGCCACTTCCTGGAGGAGCTGTCGACCGCGGTGGACGCTCTCGCCGCCGAGACGGGACGCCCGCTGTTCCTCGTCGCCGAGTCCGATCTGAACGATCCACGGCTCATCACGGCCCGCGAGAAGGGCGGGCTGGGGGTGCACGCGCAGTGGAACGACGACTTCCATCACGCCCTGCACACCGCGCTGACGGGCGAGTCCCAGGGCTATTACGCGGACTTCGCACACGCTCCCCTCAAGGCGCTCGCCAAGACGCTGACGGGCGGCTACTTCCACGACGGCACGTACTCCAGCTTCCGGGGCCGGCGTCACGGGCGTCCGCTGGACCGTACGCGCGTGGCCGCACACCGGCTGCTCGGCTACAGCCAGACCCACGACCAGGTGGGCAACCGCGCCCAGGGAGACCGCCTTTCCGCCACCCTGTCCCCCGGGTTGCTGGCCTGCGCCGCCGCGGTGACACTGACCGGCCCCTTCACGCCGATGCTGTTCATGGGTGAGGAGTGGGCGGCCGGCACACCCTGGCAGTTCTTCACCGACCACACCGATCCGGCGCTGGCGGAGTCGGTACGGCGCGGCAGGCGGCGGGAGTTCGCGGCGCACGGCTGGGCCGAGGAGGACGTGCCCGACCCACAGGACCCGGCGACCCGGGACCGCTCCTGCCTCGACTGGTCCGAACCCGACAACGAGCCCCACGCGCGCGTACTGGCCTGGTACCGACGGCTCATCGCGCTCCGGCACGAACAGCCGGACCTCACCGATCCCGACCTCTCCGTCATCAAGGTGGCCTACGACGAGGAGGGGCGCTGGCTCGCCTTCCGGCGCGGCGACGTCTGCGTGGCCGTGAACCTGGGCAAGGAGACGGCCACGATCCCCCTGGGCACCCGTCCGGCCCAGGTCCTCGCCGCGTGGGAACCGGTCGGGACCCCGGACGGGGAAGGTGCGCTGCGCGTGCCCGGGGAGTCGTGCGTGGTGGTGGCGCAGCCGTGAGCACGGCGCCGGGCCACGCGCGCCTGCCAGGCGGCTGAGGGCGTCGTACGGGCGCGCGGCCCCGTCACAGGCGGCGCTACAGCGCGTCGTCCGTGGCGTCCTCGCGCAGTTCCGTCACGCGTTCCAGGAGGATCGCCTCCCAGGCGTGGCGCAGTTGGGTCCTCAGGAGGGCCGGCGGGTCGTCGCCACGGCCGGCGAGGCGCTGGGCGAGCCGTACGACGCTGTCGCAGCGGGCGAGCCACAGACCGCGCAGACAGGGGCGGGCGCCGTATCCGGCGAGGGTGGCGGCGCGCACGGCGGCCGGGGAGCCCACGGCTTGGGCGAGTCCGGCGATGTCCTCGGCGGGGTCGCCGACGACCGCGTCGGCCCAGCCGAGGACGCCGCGCACCCGGCCGTCGGCGCTGACCACGAGGTGGTCGCCGGTGAGGCCATGGTGGACGAGGACCGTGGTGCCGGGCTGCGCCGCGAGCTGGACCGCCGCGGGACCGGTGAGCTGGCGCAGGAGCCCGGCGTCGAACTCGTCGGCCGCGGCGAGGCGTCCGGCGGCGCGCACGGCGGCCCGGCGCAGGGCCTCCAGGGAGCGCGGGGAGACGCGCGGCACACCGAGCGTCTCCGCCTGCCGTACGGGCACCTCGCGCAGCCCCGTGAGCAGTCCGGCCAGATCGGCCTCGCCGACGGCGGACACGTCGTGCTCCGCGGCCGAGCCGCCGGGCACCTTGGTGTCCAGCGTGTAGGTGAGCCCCGGCGCCCACTCGCCGTGCGCCACACTGACCGGCACGGCGACCGGGACGTGCGGGCGGACGAGGTCGCGCAGCCGCAGTTCACGGCGCTGCTGCGCGGCGGCCTCGCGGTCGGGGGCGAGGCGCAGCACATGGCGGGTACCGACCCACCATGTGGCGTGCCCGCCGGCCTCGGTGACCGGCCGGATCTCGGGGCCGGCGGCGCCCGCGCCCTCCTTGAGCAGGGAAAGGATCAGTCGGCGGACGGTGTCCGCGGTGGGTGTCGGTGCCTGGGTCATGGTCGGACCGTCGTCACTCGGGTTCGTACGGGGGGCTCCTGGGCTGGGGTCAGTCCACTATGACCAGCTCGCGCGTGGTGTCGTTGAGGCGTCGGCCGCCGTCCTCGGTCACCGTCACGATGTCCTCGATGCGCATGCCGAAGCGGCCCGGCAGGTAGATGCCCGGCTCCACGGAGAAGCACATCCCGGGGACGAGGGGCTGCTCCTCGCCCTCGATCATGTACGGGGGCTCGTGGGTCGTCACGCCGATGCCGTGTCCGGTGCGGTGGATGAAGTACTCGCCGTACCCGGCGTCGGCGATGACCGCGCGGGCGGCCCGGTCGACCTCCTGGCAGGCGACTCCCGGCCGCACCGCGCGGAAGCCGGCCTCCTGGGCCTCGCGCACGATGTCGTGGACCCGGCGCTCCTCCTCGGTCGGTTCGCCGACGTGGACCGTGCGGGAGGTGTCGGAGCCGTAGCCGTTCCTGAGGCCGCCGAAGTCGAGGACGACCATGTCACCGCGTTCGATGACGCGGTCACCCACCTCGTGGTGCGGGTTGGCGCCGTTCGGGCCCGAGGCGACGATGGTGAAGTCGACCTGGGCGTGCCCGAACCGGCGCAGCAGATCGGCGAGGTCGCGGGCGACGTCCGACTCCCGGCGGCCGGCGAAGGGAACCTTCCGGATCTCCTCGTACGTTGCGTCTGCGGCCGCTCCCGCGGCCGCCAGCAGCTCCAGCTCCGCCGCGTCCTTGACGGCGCGCAGCATCGGCAGGGCTTCGGTGAGGGAGGCATAGGAACTGCCGGGCAGCGCCTTCTGCAGGCCCAGCAGATGCATGGCCCAGGCGTTGTCACTGACGCCGAAGTGTCCTGCGGCGTCGAGGAGGGCGGCGGTGGCGGCGTAGGGGTCCTTGCCGTCGGTCCAGTCGCGCAGGCTCAGGGCGGGCGCACCCGGGGCCTTCGCGGCGTCGGGGGCCTCGAGGGTGGGGACGACGAGGACGGGATCCATCCCGGCGGCGATGACCAGGAGGGTGAGCCGTTCGGTGATCGCCGTGGGTGCATAGCCGGTGAGCCACACCAGGTCCGGCCCCGGCGCCACCAGCAGCCCCGCGAGCCCGGCGTCCGCGGCCGCCCGCGCGGCGCGCTCCATACGGGCCCGGTAGTCGTCGGCGGTGAAGGGCGCAACCGTACTGCCGGTCATCCGGGCCTCCTCGAGCCGTGCGGGTACCACGGGCAGCATCCTGCCCGGCCGGAGGGGGCCGCGCGAGCCGGTGAGCCGGGGTTCCGGGCCGGAAACCGGCCACGCCCAGGCCATCCGCTAACGCTTTCACATTGCCCACCCATTTCATCTAATGCTTAGATGCAGCCATTCCGTTAATCCGCGCTCCAGGGAGGCCCCACCCGTGCTCGTACTCGCCCACATCAGCGATCTGCATCTGGACGGAAGCCCACGGGCTACGGAGCGCGCCGAGCGGGTGCGCGACCGGTTGTGGGGACTGCCGGGTCACGTGGACGCGCTGCTGGTGACGGGAGACATCGCGGACCACGGCACGGAGGCGGAGTACGAGGAGGCCGCCCGCATCCTCGGCCTGGACACCGGCGACGCGCCGTTCCCGGTCCTGACCTGCCCGGGCAACCACGACCGCCGCGAGCCGTTCCGCAAGGCGCTGCTGGGGCGGCCCGCGGCCCAGGGACCGGTCAACGGCGCGCACGTCTTCGACGACGCCGCCGTGCTGATGTGCGATTCCAGCATCCCCGGCAGCGACGAGGGGGCACTGGACGACGAGACGTACGACTGGATCGAGGCGACGCTCGACGAGCTCGACGGAACCGTTCCGGTGCTGCTCGCCTTCCACCACCCGCCCGTCGCGCTGCATCACCCGCTGCCCGACTCCTACCGGCTCCGAGAACCGCACCGGCTGGCCGCCCTCATGGAGCGCCGCCCCGAGATCGCCGGGCTCGTCACGGGGCACGCGCACACCCCCGCGGCCACCGCGTTCGCCGGACGGCCCCTGGTCGTCGGTCCCGGTGTGACATGGACGCTGCGGCTGCCCTGGGAGGGCGAGCAGGTCGCCGACCGGGACGCGCCGGTCGGGCTGGCCTTTCACGTCCTGGACGACGCAGGACGACTGACCAGCCACTTCCGCGTGGTCACGTGACGACACCGGGGACCACCGTCAACTGCTGGTATCCCCCGCTTTCATGCCGCACCGTCACCGTGACCGCCTCCCCCGGCCGCGCCGTACCCACCGCGCGGACCAGGTCCGACGCCGACTCGACGGGAGTGCCGTCGAACGTGAGGAGTACGTCCCCGCGCACCAGGCCCGCCGCAAAGCCGGGTCCCGGGACGTGGACCCCCACGACCAGGGCCCCGGACTTCTCGGCGTCCACGACCTCCACGGCCAGGGTCGCCCCCGTGGGCGCCGGTGGTGAGGGGGCCGTCGTCGTGATGGGCATGGACGGGCTCGGGCGGGACGAGAGGGACGGGCTGATACGCGCCCCCGGTGCCGCCGACCCGGTCGGCCCCGCCTGTCGCTGGAGTTCGGCGAGCTTGCTCATGCCGATCACCGTGGCACTCACCGTGCCCAGTCCGACGCCGGACAGCACCAGCACCGTTCCGATGAACAGGCCGAAGAGCAGGGTCGTGAGCCGTCGGCCGCGACGGCGCGCGGCGTGCGGCCTTCGGGCGGGCTTCGATCCGGTGCCGCCGCCCGGCTCCCGACCGGGCATCGGCTTGGGACGCAACGCAGTCTGTTTCATGGTTCGCCTCCGGTGGTGCACTACCCGGCGCACCGGCGCACAACGAGCCACGAACGAGTGAGACTGACCCATGGTCAAGAACGGGAAGCCATAGTGGCTCACCCCCGTGCGGTCAACGCCTCCACGACCGCTGCCGCCGCTCCCCGCGGCGAGCCCGCGTGCACCAGCTCCGTGCGGTGGACGACCCGCGGCTCGGTGACCGGGACGGCGACCGTGCCCGCCACCGCCTCTCCCGCCGAGCGGGGCAGCAGGGTCAGGCCATGGCCCGCGGCGGCCAGGGCGGTGAGGGTGCGGACGTCCGTGCCGTCGTAGCGCAAGGACGGGCGGAAGCCATGGCCACCGTTCGCGGCCCGGAGGTGGGCCAGCGGCAGCCCTGCGTCGGGGGCGTCGAGCCAGCGGGCGTCGGCGAGGTCGCCCAGGCGCAGGCCGGAGCGCCGGGCCAGCGGCTGCGTGGTGGGAAGGAGGACGCACACGGGCTCCTCCCCCACGCCGTACGTGGTCAGCGGCGCCACGTCGGGCAGCCGCAGCGGATCGCTGGGGGCGGCGAGGCCGTCGACTAGGCCGAGGTCCGCGGCGCCGGTGGCGACGGTCGCCGGAATTCCGTCCCGCGACAGCACCCGCAGGGTCACCCCCGCGGCCGGGAGCGCGGCCAGGATCCGCGGCCCGAGCGCGGTCGGCGCGGCGGCGAGTGTCAGGCCGTGCGCGGGAGCGGCCGCCATCCGTACGACGTCCGCGCGCGCCGCGTCCAGGCGCAACAGCAACGGACCCGCGTGTTCGAGGAGTCGCTCGCCGGCCGCCGTGGGGGCGACGGGACGGCGGGTGAGCAGCGGAGCCCCCAGGTCCTGTTCGAGCGCCGCGATGTGCTGGGAGACCGCCGACTGGGTGTAGCCGAGTTCCCGCGCGGCCTCGGAGAACGAGGCGACGCGGGCGACGGTGACATACGTACGCAGGAGGTGCGGGTCCATGCCCCTCAGGATCCCACTGCATCAGCAACGCTTATCGACCGTGCAGAAATCATCGTTGGACGTGAACCTCGGGTCGAACGCAGGATGACAGCCATGACGAACACAGCAGCCCGCCTGGCCCTGGTCGGCGACCGCTCCCCCAACGTCGCCTCGCACACTCGTATCCCCCTTCTCCTCGACGCCCTCACGGAACGCGACCGGCTCGTCCTCGACGCCTACTGGATCCCCTCCGAGGACGCCGAGGACCCCGACGCCGTACGCGGCTTCGACGCGGTGTGGGTGCTGCCGGGCAGCCCGTACCGCAGCGAGGCCGGTGTGCTCACGGCGATCCGCACCGCGCGGGTGGAGGGCATTCCGTTCCTGGGCACGTGCGGCGGGTTCCAGCACGCCCTCCTCGAGTACGCCCGTGACGTCTGCGGTCTGACGCGCGTGGCGCACGCGGAGAACGACCCCGCCGCCGCGGACCCGCTCATCGAGCCGCTGGCCTGTTCGCTCGTCGGCCACGAAGCCGTCGTGACGATCGAGCCGGGCTCGCTCGCCCAGTCCGTGATCGGCTCCGAGCGGACGGTCGAGCGCTACTTCTGCGCGTACGGTCCCACCCGCCACCTCGACACCCTGCGTGCCCACGGGCTGCGCTTCTCCGGCCACGACGAGGACGGCCACGTCCGGATCGCCGAACTCCCGGGCCACCCCTTCTTTCTGGCCTCGCTCTTCCAGCCGGAACTGTCCGGCGACGGCTCGCGCCCGCATCCGATGGTCCGCGCGCTGGCCCGGGCCGCGGTGGAGCACATGCGTCAGCCCGTGTGAGCCGGGCGGCACGTCCCGTTGTCAGTGGTCGCTGTTACGTTCTGTGACATGACCGATCATGCCTTGTGGCTCCTCAGGCAGGACGCCCGGCTGGCCGAACTGGCCACGTTCCCCTTCAACTTCGACCTGGCCCGCGCCGACCACGACCACGTCGAGCCGGTCCGCCTGGCCTCGGGCGGACCGCTGGAGGCGGTGGCCGGGGACGACACGGGCGGCACCTATTTCGTGTGCGCCGACGGCTCCGTGCTGTACGCGGACTCCGAGGGCTCGGCGGGGATCATCGGCTCCAGCGTGGACGAAGCGCTGGAGATACTGATCGGTCTGCCCGGCTGGCACGACTACATGGATCTGTCGCCCGAGGACGGCGAGAAGACGATCCTCGCGCGGATCGCGGAGATCGAGGACGAGATCCGCGAGGACTACTCCATCGATGCGGAGCGGGCCGAACTCCGCACCGCACTGGGCCTGCCCGAGCGCTCCCCCGTCGAGCTGGTGGGCCTGCTGCATGCCGCCCTGCTGCGCACCGAGCCCGACTTCCTGCTGCTCAACGGGGAGGAATTGTGCGCGTACGACCTGCTCGACCGCCATCCGCGGCCCCCGCTGTGGGAGCCGGTGCTCGCGCAGGGACGTGCCGACCTGGCCCTGCTGCGGGCGGGCGACCGGGCGGTGTGGGACGCGGTGCCCGAGGATCCCGTACGTCGCCGACTCGCTCTGCGGGCCGCGCAGTTCGACCGCGTCGAGGGCGACCATGGCCTGCTGCGACATCTGATGCGGCACGAGGCGTCCTCGTCGATGACCGACGAACTACGGCTCGCGGCCGTGCTGGTGGGGCTGCGGGGCGATGTCTCGGATCTGCCGTTGCTGCATGAGGTCCGCGAGACGGACTATGACACGCACTGCGGTCTGAGCGAGATTCCCCAACCAGGAGCGGGGGCCGCCGAGTTGCTGCGCTGGGCCCAGGAACTGGACGACTCGCTGTTCGGTACGGACCCCGCCGACGAGCCGCTGTGCACCTGGACCGAACTGGCCCTGGACCAGGGCATGACGGAAATCGCCCGGGTCGCACTGATCCGCAGGCTCGACGAGATCGTCATGGACCAGGGCACACTCCGGCGGGCCGGGGATCCGAAACGGCTGGAGACATCGCGGCTCAGCTCGCTCGCCCGCGAATTGGAGAGGGCGGGCGACCTCCTCCAGGCGCTGCGCGCCCAGCGCCTCTACGCCACCCTGCAGGACACGGCGTGGGACCGCGTCTCGGCCCGCCTGACCCAGGCCCGCCTGGAACGCGGTTCCGGGCAACTTCCTTACGCCGCCAGCACGTTGAGATCCCTGAGGGACATCCTGGCGGACCCGGGGGACGACTCCTTCCGGCACTGGCGCGGCGTGAACCTCGGCCGCTTCATCGCCGAGGAGCACTACGCCCTCACCCGCGCCCTGGCCGACGCAGGCCTTCCCGCGGACGCTCGTACGGTCCTCACCGCCGCCGACGCGATACTCGGCGAGCTCTCGGAGAACGCCGCGAACGGCGTCCGGGAGCTCGCCGAACAGACCGCGGAGCGGGTACGGGAGGTCAGCTGACCGGCAGGGCGGGCGGCCGGTCCGGGAGGAAGCCGTGGGCGCGCCGGGCCAGCCAGTCGGCCTTGTAACGGTCGACCTCCCGGTGCCAGTTCAGGATGCCCGCCATCCAGTTCTGCAGATCGACCACATAGCCCTGCATGATCGCGCGCGCCTCGTCCGAGAGGTCGAAGTCGTCGTACACGACGGGCAGTTCCTGCGCGGCCACGTGCTGGAACTGCTGCATGCGCTGGGTCATCAGGTCGTGGACGACGCCCAGCGCGGCCGGGTAGTCGCAGCCGAAGAAGTTCTGGACGACAAGGATCGCGTTGTGGATCTCACCTTCGTACTCGATCTCCTTCTGGTAGGAGAAGACGTCGTTGAGCAGGCAGGCGTAGTCGACGGCGGCGTTCTCCAGGGAGCGGACGGAGCCGCTGCGGTAGACCTCCAGCGGTACGGCGGGGCCGTGGCCCATCCGGCACAGGCTCATGGTGAGGTCGGCGCCGAAGGTCTCGCGCCGCATCTCCAGGTAGTCGACCGGGTCGGGGATGCGGTTCTGGAGCTGGTTGGACAGCTCCCACACCCAGCTCTGGGTCATGACGTCCACCGCGGACTTCAGGGTGCACCGTTGCTCGGAGGTCATCCCCGCCGTCGTCCGGGCCCACAGGTCGATCAGTCCGCGCTCCATGGCGTTGGCCGGGACCGGGGCCTCCTCGCCGTCGACGGGCATGCAGGCGGACAGGCGTGCCGTGGTGAGACGGGCGGCGGCCAGGTCGCGGCGGTGGCCGTAGACCAGCGGGTAGTAGTCGTCGCCGTACGTGCCCCAGGCGAGCCACTGCGCGCTGAGGTCGAGGGCCTCGGGGGTCGCGTCCGGGTCGAGGCCCGCCGAGCACAGAGCGAGGTCGTAGGCGCGGAGCTTGTCCAGATCCCAGACGCCCTCCTGGAGGATGCCCATGCGCTGCACCCAGCCGGTGAGGCGGTGGCGGGCGTCGTCCAGGTGCGGGCTGAGCTCCACCTGGAAGGGCATGTGGAAGTCGGGCAGCAGGGACGGGCCGACCTTCTGGAACGGCACGTGCGTATAGGCGCGAAGACGCTCGGCGCCGGCCGTGGCGAGCAGCGCGCCGACGTCGGCGGCGGACGTGCCGGGGCCGGTCAGACCCTGCCAGGGCGAGGTGGCGCGGGCGCGTTCGTTCATGTACCGGCTGGAGCGCATATGCCATTCGTGGCCACCGGACTGCCAGTCCTGCAACCCCTTGGTGTACGCGGCGACCGCGGCGACCTCCTCGGGGGTGAGGCCCTTCTCCAGGGCCAGTGCGGGCACTTCGGTGAGGGCGGTGTGCTCGAACTGGTGCAGCCGGGAGGTGAGGATGTCGTTGACGGTGTCGGCGGCCTCCTGGGTGGTGCAGCCGAAGAAGGTCTCCAGGACGAGCACGCCGTTGCTGAGTTCCCCCTCGTCCTCCACCTCACGCTGGTAGGAGAACAGGTCGTTGCGCAGGTGCACCGCGTCGGAGAACGTCTCCATCAGCACCCTGAGCGGCCTCGACCCGGCGACGGACGCGGGCACTTCGGCCGTCGCGTACTCCACCAGCCCCGACGACCAGGGCGCGCCGCCGACCTTGCGGCGCATCTCGACGTATTCGACGGGGTTGGCGATCCGGCCCTCGTTGATGTTGGACAGCTCCCACAAGGACTCGTTCAGCAGGTGCTCGGTGGCCACGGCGAACCGCCGCCGCCAGTCGACGGACATGGCGGGCACCGTGCGCGCCCACAGGTCGGCGAGGCCCGCCTCGACCGGGTTCTGCGGCTCGGGCACCTCGGTCGACAGGTCCATCGGCATGAACAGGGGCAGCCGGTCCAGGTAGGCCTTGCCGCCGGCGCGGTCCTGGGTGCGCTTGAAGATCTCCAGAAAGTGGTCGTCGAAGAAGAAAACCCACACGTACCAGTCGGTGATGAGGGAGAGGGCGGGTCCGTCACAGTCGGGGTGGGTGTAGGCACAGAGCAGGCCGTAGTCATGCGCGTCGAGGTCGGACTGTTCCCAGATCCCGGAACCCTCGAGCATGCCCATCTCGCGCGCCCACACGGTCGAGTGGGCCCGGGCCTTGTCGACATGTGGGTTCAGCCGCGCGGGATACGGCATGTAGAAGTGCGGGAGTTCGAAGGGCTGTTGCGTCATGGCCGGGCTCTACCCGTGGCCTACCGGGGGCATCCGTAGGCCCGGGCATGATCACACCATCGCTTGAATCCTCCCCCTCGTGAACGAGGGGGATTCCTGGCTCAGGCTGCCTCCTGGAGCGGCGCTCCCGGAGGTCTTACGCCCTCGGCACCAGCCGGGTTGAGACCAGCCCGGACGAGCATCACGCGGGCGGAGTTCTTGTCCCTGGGGGACACGGCTCCGCATGCGGTGCAGGTGTAGGTGCGTTCCGACAGCGGCAGTGCGTGCTTGGTTCTCGCTCCGCACGATGCGCAGTCCATGGTGGTGTGCGCGGGATGCACCAGGCGGACGTCGCGCCCGTGCTTGCGGCCCATCTCCAGCAGAGCCTTCTTGGTGGCGCCGATCGCGGCGTCGGCCGCCTTGCGCGCCATCGACGTCCCGGCGAGGAACTTCGGCCGGAAGTCCTCCACCGCGATGGCGTCGTGGTCACATACGACGCGTTTGGCCCATTTACGGCCGGTGTCCTGCCGCTGCCGGGCCACCTTCTGGTGCGCCTTGGCGCGCAGGTGCCTGGCCGCGCGGTAGCCCCTGGAGGCCGCCTGACCCTTGGCGGGCTTGCGGCGGGCCATCATCCGGTCGTACCGCGACAGCTTCGCCTGGGCCTTCCGGCCGTGCTCGGCGTGCGGGAGGTCGTGGGCGTCGCTCGTGGTGGTCGCGGTCTCCTTCACGCCCCAGTCCACGCCGATCACCTGGCCGGTCTCCGGCAGCGGCTGGACTTCGACGGGCACGACGAAGGAGGTCCACCAGTGGCCGACGCTGTCGCAGTACACGCGCACGCTGGACGGGGCAGCGGGCAGGGCCCGCGACCACACCACGGTCAGCACGATGTTCCCGGCGAGGTGCAGGCGGCCGCCCTTCAGACGGAAGCCGCGCCGGGTGTAGTTCAGCGTCGGGTCGCTCTCGCGCTTCTTCTTCCACCCGGGCATCCCGGCCCGCTGCCTGAGGGGCAGGCGCTCCTTGATGTCCTTCTGCGCCTTGGCGCGGGCCTTGCCGAAGTCCCGGATGGTCTGCTGCTGCGGCACCGAACTGCCCGCGCGCAGCCACGGGGTGCGCTCGCGGGCCTCGGTCAGCATCCTGTCGAGCCGGGCCGGGCCGCACGTCAGCCTGTCCTCGGGGTGCGCCGTGTTGTGCGCGTGCACGGCCCTGGACTTGGCCACGCACTCGTTCCACACCCACCGGCACCGGTCCCACTCCGCCAGTAACCGCGTGCGGGCGGTCGACGACACGCGCAGCCGGTACGTGTACCGGGCATGCCCGCCCTCCCCGGCCTCCCTCACCACCGGCACGCCATCATCCCCGCCACACCCGCTCACCCCGACTTCCGCGAGGAGACCGTACGTGCGACACCCGCACACCCGTGCCCTCATCACGCCACAGTCACCACAACCAGCGAACACGGGCACACACGTTCGCTTCCCCCCGGCGGCTCCGCCGGGGTATTGCGGGCGCTCCGCGCCCCGGGAGGCCGGACACGGCGACGCTCCGCGCCGCCGTCACGGGATGCGATTCCTCCCCGGCGTGAACGCCGGGACACCCTCGCAAGACTCAAGGTGAATCGACTTCGTTCGAGATGAATCGGGGGTGAATCCGGGAGTTCTCGACGGGACTTGTGGCGTTCATCTCTACGCGCGCAGACTACGGAAATTCACATGTCCCCGACCTCCCGGAGTCCCGATGGACCACCCTAGAGACCTCTCCCGCCGCGCCGCGCTCGCCTCGCTCGCCGGGGCGGCGCTGGCCGGTACCGCGGCGTTCCCGGCGTCGGCTACCGGTCCCCGGCGGACGGTGCGGTTCGCCACGTTCAACGCCTCGCTGAACCGCGACACTCAGGGCGCGCTCGTCACCGACCTGTCCGCTGCGGACGACGTGCAGGCGCGCAATGCCGCCGAGACCATCCAGCGGGTCGACCCGGACGTCCTGCTGATCAACGAGTTCGACTACGACGCCGACGGCACGGCGGCGCGCCTGTTCCGGCGCGACTACCTGGCCATGAGCCAGAACGGCGCCCGCCCGGTCCACTACCGGTACCACTACACGGGCCCGGTCAACACGGGCGTCGCCTCCGGGGTCGACTTCGACGGGCGGGGCGGCGCGGTCACGACGCCCGGTTCGGACGCGTACGGCCAGGACGCCTTCGGGTACGGCTGGTTCCCCGGCCAGTACGGCATGCTCGTGCTCTCCAAGTACCCCATCGACACGCGCGCGGTGCGCACCTTCCAGCGCTTCCTGTGGAAGGACATGCCGGACAACCTCCTCCCGAAGGACTACTACAGCGACGAGGCCGAGGCGGTCTTCCGGTTGTCCTCCAAGAGCCACTGGGACGTGCCGGTCCGCATCGGCCACGAGACCGTGCACTTCCTCGTCTCGCACCCGACGCCGCCCACCTTCGACGGCGTCGAGGACCGCAACGGCCGGCGCAACCACGACGAGATCCGGCTGTGGGCGGACTACATCGGCGGGCGCAGGCGCTGTCCTACCTGTACGACGACAAGGGCGTACGCGGCGGGCTGCGGCCCGGTGCGCGCTTCGTCATCGCCGGTGACCAGAACGCCGATCCGTACGACGGGGACAGCTACGGCGACGCCATTCGGCAGTTGCTCGACCACCCCGCGGTGAATCTGCCGGCCACGCCACCCTCGAGCGCGGGCGGTGTGGAGGCCGCGCGGCTCCAGGGCGGTGCCAACACCGCGCACACCGGCAACCCGGCCTACGACACGGCCGACTTCTCCGACACCGCGCCCGGCAACCTCCGGGTGGACTACGTCATCCCCTCCAAGGGGCTGACGCCGGTCTCGAACGGTGTGTTCTGGCCGACGTCCGACGACCCGCTGTACCGCCTCGTCGGCAGCGGCTGGCCGGTCCCGACGTCGGACCACCGGTTGGTGTGGCAGGACGTACGCCTGGGCTGAGCCGGTTACCGCTGCCGGCGCCGGAACAGTGCGGTCGCGCGAGGGGCTACCGCCGCTCCGGTGTACCGGGCGCGACATCGTCGGTCCGCGCGCCCTTCCCGGGCCACCGCCCACCGGCCATGGCCCGGGCACACGACCTGACGCGGCCTCATGCCCTGGCCTGGATCAGGGCATGCGTGCCGCCGACCCGCCAGCGCGGGCCTTCCGCAGCGTCCAGCGCGGCCTCGGTACCGGCGTCGAGGCCGCAGATCACGTCGGACTTCAGGGTGCGCAGAGCGGCGACCGGGCCGGGGAAGCAGCCGGTGACGTCGGGGAACGGCGTGGTCGGGGGCCACAGCCGGTCGCCCACGAGGCGGCGGTAGTTGAGGTCGCCCTTGACGATCGTCACCGTGGCGGCGGCGAACTCCGCGCGCAGGTCGTCGGGCATCTCGGCGTACGGCAGCGGGCCGCAGGAGAAGGGATGGGCCCGCACCGTGAGACGGCCGTCGATCAGCGCCGCCCACAGCCGCCGCCCGTAGCCGCGGGCCGCGCCCGGCGCCACCGTCAGCCGGCGCAGCGCGTCGAGCACATCGGCCGGGGTCGCGTCGGAGACGTAGTACGGGTGCGGCTTGACGTGCAGGACCGCCCGCTCGACGCGGCCCTCGGCGAGCAGATGCGCGATGAGGAGCAGGTCGGGGACGAGCTCGCGGCCGGAGTTGTCGGCGATCAGGCACAGGGTGCCCGCGCCGGAGGGCGGGAGCAGCGACCACAGGGTCTCGCTGTCGTCGGCGACCAGGCCGGGGACGGCAGCCGAGGTGTCGGCTCCGCCGGCGGACAGCCGGAAGCCCAGGTCTGCGCGGTTGCCCCAGAGCGAGCCGTGCAACAGGGCCCGGTCCCGTTCGCCGGCCGGGCGGTCCTCCAGGGCGTCGAGCGCTGCGAGTTCCTCGTCCGTCTGCGGGGCGTCGAGCTCGGCGAGCTTGTCGGGGCGGAAGGGGTCGATGCCCTGCCAGGGGCCGGGGGCGAAGTATCCGACAGATTCAAGGAGTTGGCGGTAGAAGTAACTCTCTGACCACAGCCAGGGTACGTCGAACCAGGAACGCCCGGCGTAGGTGTCGAGCCCCCAGGCGGCCCAGCGGTCCCGGTCGTGCGCGTCGGCGGGGAGCGGTTCGATCACGCCCTTGGTGCAGCTCGCGAGCAGCGCGTCGAGCGCGCGCCGGCGGTCGGGGCCGTACGGGAAGGCCTCCCGCACCTGCCGGATGATCGCGGGATGGCGTTCGGCCAGCACGCTGTGCGGGAAGGAGCCGGGTTCGTTGCCGAGGATCAGGGGCGCGGAGGCGGGCATGCGGCTCACCGTACCGCGCCGCTCATGCCGTTCTGATCTCCCGCTCCAGCTGTACGGCGAGGCCGAGATAGCGCGGGCGCCTGGTCACGGGCACGAGTCCGCGGATGAGGACGTACCACATCTCGGTCACCCGGCGGGGCAGCCGGAGCAGGGATTCCAGGGTGCGGCCGGTGACACGTATACCGACGAAGAAGCTGACGACCGAGTGGGCGACGACGTCGACGTCCACGTCGGGGTGGATGTCGGACTCCTTGACGGCGCCGAGCAGTTTGCGCGAGACGATCTCCAGCCACTCGGTGAAGGGATGCTGCATCGGTGGCCGCACCCCCACTCCGCCGGTGGCGAGCCGGAGGCCTGCTCGGGCGACCGGACCCTCGACGGTGAGCCGGGTGAGGCCGAAGGTGATGCGTATCAGGGCTTCGAGCGACGCGCAGTCCCGGCCGTCCACCTCGCGGGCGAGCTGCCGCGAGGCCTGCGACTGGATTTCCATGATGGCGTGGGCCAGGTCTTCCTTCGCCGCGAAGTGGAAGTACAGGGCGCCCTTGGTGACTTGGGCGTGCTCGACGATGTCGCTCAGGCTGGTCGACTCGTAGCCGTGACGGTCGAACAGATCGGCGGCGGCCGTGATGATCGTCGCGCGGGTCTGTTCAGCTCGCAACTGCCTCGCCATCGGCTGGACTCCCCTGAAATAAAAACGGGTTACGCCGTTTGTTTCTCCCTGTTCACACGATAGCGCACCCGGCGACGGCTCCCACGAGGCACTCGAAGACCGTCGACTCCCCCTGTGTCGCAACGATCCGTATCCCGGTGTCCCGCTCTTCCACGGCCTCGATCCAGACGGGTTCGTCCAGTTCGGCGTAGCGATGGAAGACGGCGTGGAAGGAGGCGGGCGAGCCGGCCTTCGCCGCTCGCACCCAGGCCGCCTGGCGGGCCGCCTCCAGCAGGAGCATGCCTGGTGCGTGGTCGAGGGGGTGGTCGAAGAAAACGGGATGCGCGGTATCTATCCGCAGCTGCCAGCGGTCGTCGTGTTCCGTCGGCGCCAGCACGACATCCGCGGGCAGGGCGCGGCCCACGGCGTCGGCCGGCAGTCCGGGCGGTACGGGCGGCGGGGACACGGTGTCCGGGGTACGGCCGCCGCGCAACCTGCGGTAGACGGAGTCGCCGACGCAGGTGAAGGCGACGCGGGCGGAGGCCACTTGGGCACCGTCGAGCAGTACCTCGGCGGTGTAGCGGGCACCGGCCGGGCGGCCGCCGCGGTACCGCACGTCGAAGAAGTCGAGCTCGACGAGCGGTTCGGCCGGTATCGGGCCGACCGTCAAGTGCTCGGGAAACGTGTCTACTTCGAACTGCTGGAGCACGAAGTGGTACCCCAGGGGCACGTCGTACTCGGTGTGCGTGATCAGGGTTCCGGCCTGGCGGATCGTCTCCACGACGAGCAGTGGCTCATACGCGGAACGGTCGGACGACACGTGTAACCCGTGAGCGCGCGGCCATTGGGCGGCCACCGAGAAACGGTCGGCGCCGCTGCGGTTCCAGCCGGTGAGGAAGGTCTCGGCGACGGCCGCGCGGTGGACGAACTGCCGGGGAACGGTCGCCATCAGGGTCGGAGTCTCGGCAAGCGGTTGAGGCATGTCTCTCCTACGGTCCCCCGAAGGCCAGGCGGACGGTGAACCATCCGCTGCGAGTGAGCGCCAGAATACGAGGCGACCGGTTTGTTTTCAATGAGATCACTCCGTAGCACTCTATGATCGGGGCAGTTCCGGCACGATCGTGGCGCCCACGGCCAGAACCGGCCAACGGGGGCGCCGGGGAGGGTCTCTCATGGCGAAACAGGAGCGCGCCATCAGAACACGCAGGGCGATCCTGGAAGCCGCCGGCGCGGTCTTCGACGAACACGGCTACACCTCCACCACCATCGCCATGGTGCTGGAGCGGGCCGAAGTCACCAAGGGCGCGCTGTACTTCCACTTCCCCTCCAAGGAGTCCCTCGCCCAGGCGGTTCTCGACGAGCAGGTGCCGTTCGGGGCGGTCCCCCAACAGCCCTGCAGACTGCAGGAGATCATCGACATGACCTTCGTGGTCGGCGAACGACTGCTGACCAACCCCCTGTTGCGGGGGAGCGTACGGCTGACAGTGGACCAGGCGACACCCTCCGGTGTCGATCACAGCGGGCCGTTCCGGCAGTGGGGCGAGCGTCTGATGGTGCTCATGGAACAGGCGCGCGAGCGGGGTGAGTTGCTGCCCACGGTGGAGCCGCGGGACACGGTCGACCTGCTGGTCGGCGGTTTCGCGGGCCTGCAGCTGATGTCGCGGGCGCTGAGCGGCCGGGCCGACCTCGGGCATCGGCTGTCCGTGCTGTGGGGCCACATCCTGCCGAGCATCGCCGTGCCGGGGCTGCTCCTGGGCCTCGACAGCAAGGCCGACCGCGGTGCCCGCGTCCTCGCCTCGCTCGACCTTCCCGCGTCGTGATCCTGCTGACCGGGGCGACCGGAACCGTCGGACGGCTGGTGGCCGAACGCCTGCCCCACACCGAGCCCGTACGCCTGCTGACCCGCACCGCGCACCGCGCCGCCGCGCTCGTGCGCCCGCACACCGAGGTGGTGTCCGGGGACCTCGACGACCCCGGCGCGCTGCGCGCGGCGCTGACCGGCGTGCGGTCCGCGCTGCTCGTCACCGCGAACCCCCTCACACACACCCACGACGAGAACTTCCTGACTGCCGCCGAGGCAGCGGGCGTCGATCATGTGGTGAAGCTCTCGGCCCAGGCGGTGACCGACCCCGGGGCCACCGATCTGATCACTCGGTGGCAGCGGGAGAACGAGCGGCTGCTGCGCGCCTCGAGTCTGTCGTGGACCCTGCTGCGGCCGCGTGCCTTCATGTCCAACACCCTGAGCTGGGCCCGGCCGATCCGCGAGGACGGCACGGTGCGCGCCCTGTACGGCACCGCGGCGAACGCGACGGTGGATCCACGGGACATCGCCGACGTCGCGGTACGGGCACTGACGGCCCCGGAGGACCACGCGGAGCGGGCGTACGCGCTCACCGGTCCCGCGGCGGTGAGTCCCGTGGAACAGACGGCGGTCCTTGCGGAGTTGCTGGAACGGCCGTTGACCTTCGCAGAGTTGGCGGAGGACCAGGCACTGGGCGGACTCCTGGCCCGCTACCCCGCGCCCGTGGCCCACGCCCTGCTGGAGAGCGCGAGGCGGGGTCGGGACGGGACGAAGGGGCACGTGGACCCGACGGTCGCAGCGCTCCTCGGCCGTCCCGCCCGCACCTACCGGCACTGGGTGCGAGACCACCTCCCGGCGTTCCGCACATGACGACCGGGCGGGCCGACCGACGCCCCTCCGCCCCTCGGCACCCCTGCTGGCGGGCGGCGCCGCCACTGTGCTGGCCCTCGCCGGCGGCGCGGCTCTGGCCCTGCGGCTACGGCGGCGGTGAACCGCTGTGCAGTGAGGGCCGGTCGGCCATGCACCAGGCGTGCCCCGCGGGCCCGAGGGCGGCGCGGGGCACGGCGAGGCGGAGCAGCCCGGTGTTGGTCAGTTCAGGCCGACGGACTTCAGCCAGGCCTTGGCCACGTCCAGCGGGTCCTTGTTCTCCAGCTGCACCTGGGAGTCCAGGTCGAGCAGCGTCTTGGTGTCGAGCTTGGCGGAGACCGCGTTGAGCGCGTCGATGCCCTCCTGCGAGAGCCCGCTCTTGTAGACCAGCGGGGTCACGTTGGCGAACCCGAAGAGGTTCTTCGGGTCCTGCAGGACGACGAACTTCTCCTTGGTGATGGTCGGGTCGGTGGTGAAGATGTCCGCGGCCTGCACGGTGTTCTTGGTCAGCGCGGCCTGGGTGAGCGGGCCGCCGGCGTCGAGAGCCTTGAAGGACTTGAACTTCAGGCCGTATTCCTTCTCCAGCCCGACAAGGCCCTGGTGCCGGGTCTGGAACTCGGGCGAGCCGCCGATGACCAGTTCCGGGGCGATGTCCTTCAGGTCCGCGAGCGTGGACTGCGCGGTGAGGTCGTACTTCTTCGCGGTCTCCGCGTTGATGGACACGGAGTCCTTGTCCTCGGCCGGCGCCGACTCCAGCAGGGTCAGCTTGGAGTCCAGCTTGGACTTGACCGCGGCGTTCACGGACTCGGCCGACTTCTGTTCCGCGTCGGGGTCGAGGTAGGCCAGGAGCGAGCCGTTGTACTCGGGCAGAACGGCGATGGAACCGTTCTTGAGCAGGCCGTAGGTGGTCTCACGGCTGCCGATGTTCGGCTTGTACTCGACCTTGATGCCCTTGGCCTTCAGGGCTTCGCCGTAGATGTCGGCGAGGAGGATGCTCTCGGCGAAGTTGTTGGAACCGACGACGACGGTGTCGCCGTCCGCCTTGCCCTCCGAGAGCGGGTTGTCGGACTCGTCGTCGGAGGACGAGCCGCAGCCCGCGACCAGCGCTGCCGCGACGGCGAGGGCGACGGCGGCCGCGCCGCGGTGACGTGTTCTGGACCAGCTGCTCTTCACGGTAGAAGTCACAATTCCCGTTCCGGGCTGAGGATGTGGTGGGGAAGCTTGGCGTTGGCGGGACGTGCGGGTGCGTGCGGCGTACGGGTGCGGACACACCGCACCCGCCGATCCAATCCAGCGAGTTCTCGATCAGTCAAGAGCGCCCAGGTCACCAATTGGCTTCGATGAGTGACCTGTTGTGAAGGAACCGAGAACGAACGCCTCCTCAAGCGGAGCGGGTTGTAACGGATTCTTGACTTGGAGTGGCACGATCACACCACCCAAGAGGCGATAGTCTCACCGGAGTTGCTCTCCGGTCACAGCGGCGACACAGACCGCACCGGTGTCGGTGTACACCAGCCGGAGCCGATCAAAACGAAACGCGAACGGACACGCGCGTTCTTCGCGCGCCGTGCGACACCCCACGAAGGAGGCCTGGTGTCCACGTACGAGCGGAGCGAAGCCGCAGCGAGGGGTGGCATACGGGGCTTCGCCGACCGCTGGCCGTTCCGCCGCAAGCTCAACGTGCTGGTCGGAGTGCCGCTCGCCGGGCTGGCCGTACTGCTCGGCTACCTCATCTCCGACCAGGTGAGCCAGGCGCGGACGGCGGCGGACGCGGCTCGGCTCGTGCGCAGCAGCGCGCAGGTCGCCGAGCTGGTCGAGCGGGTGGAGACCGAGCACCAGCGGGCCATCCTGCTGTCCGTGCGGCACGAGGCGGGCGGCAGCGGCATCAAGGCCCAGCTGTCCGACTACCGCGAGGCCCAGGAGGCGGTCGACGTCCAGGTCGACAAGGTGCGCAGCACCTTCGGCGACCGGCTGCCGGACACCGAGGCGCAGGCGCTGCGCGAGGTCAGCGGCCTGGGCAACCTGCGACGGACGATCGAGCAGGGCTATCTGCCCGCCGACAACATCGACCCGGCGTACACCAACGCCTCCAAGGGCCTGATCGACGGCCTCGGCCTGGACCGCAACACGGCCCTCGCGGCCACCTTCACCGGCAACCTGCTGGACTCCCTGCTGCGCGCCGACGCCGCGCACAGTTCCTTCGAGACCTCGGTGTTCTCGGCGACGACCGGCGACTCCAACGCGCTCATCGAGTTCATCAGCGCGGTCGGGGCGTACGAGCTGTACCACCACCAGGCCGAGCGCTTCGGCCGGTTCGCCACCGACGAGCAGGCGGAGGAACTGCGCGGCATCGAGCACAGCCCCGCGCAGGCGACCATCCTGCGGCAGTACGCCGAGCTGCAGATCGACCCCAGCTCGCTGCAGTCCGAGTCGCCGGCCGTGACCCGGGCGAAGCTCACCCTCGCCCTGTCCGCCTACCCGGCCTACCGCGAGCAGTCGGAGAGCCGGCTGAAGATCACCGCCTCGCTCATCGACCAGATCGCCGACCGCGCCGACGAGGCGTCCACCGACGCCCTGTGGAACGCGGCCTGGCTGCTGAGCCTGGCCCTGCTCGGCTTCGTCCTCTGGGGCGCCTTCTCGGTGGCGGTGCGCCGCTCGGTGGTCCGTCCGGTGCAGGCCCTCACGGGGGCCGCCCGGCAGGTCGCCGACGTCGCCGGCCGCGAGCTCGACCGGGTGGCCGACGACGACGCCGAGGACGACGCGCCACCCCGGCTGCGCGAGATCCCGGTCACGGCGAAGGACGAGATCGGCGATCTCGCCGAGGCCTTCAACCATGTGCAGACCACCGCGGCCGCCCTGCTGGAGCGCCAGGTGCTCAGCCGGCGCAACGTCGCCGAGATGTTCGGCAACGTCGGCCGGCGGGTCAGCAACCTCACGACCCGGCAGCTCGCCCTCATCGACGCCGTCGAGCGGGGCGAGACCGACCCCGCTCTCCTCGAACGCCTCTACCGCATCGACCACATCGCGGTCCGCCTGCGCCGCAACGCGGACAGCCTGATGCTGCTCGCCGGTATCCGCGAGACCGTCCTGGACTCCGGGCCGACCGCGCTCACCAACGTCGTACGGGCCGCGCTCGGCCAGATCGAGGGCTACCAGCGGGTCGAACTGCACGCCGGTACCGAGATCGTGGTGGAGCCGGACATCGTCGGCGACCTGACGCTGATGGTGGCCGAACTCCTGGAGAACGCCGTGTCGTTCTCCCCGGCCGGCAGCCCCGTCGAGGTGACCGTGCGCGGCGGCGACTCCGGTGCGACGATCACCGTCGCCGACCACGGGCTGGGCATGAGCGCCGAGCGGCTGGCCGAGGAGAACGCCCGGCTGATCCGGCGCGAGCGGCTCGACCTGGTACCGACGAAGGTGCTCGGCCTGTTCGTGGTGGGCAACCTGGCCCGCCGCTGGGAGATCGGCGTGACCCTGTCCCGTACGCCCGGGGGCGGTGTGACGGCCGAGGTGACGATCCCCTCGTCGCTGCTGCTCACGATGAGCGCGCCGGCCTCCGGCGGTACGGCGGAGGACCGCGCGGGTGCGCGGACGGCGACCGTCCCGGCTCCGGCAGCCGGGCCGCGGCCCTCAGCCGCCGTACCGGGGGACCCGGTGGACGCCGCAGGGGACACCGCACGTCCGCAGCACGACGCCCCCGCGGACGACCCCACCCCGCTCCCCCGCCGTGTCCCCCGGCGCGAACCCGCGGTCGGCGACGACAAACCGCTGATCCCGAAGGCCCGCACCGAGACGGCCCCGGACGGCTCCCGCCCGCTGCGCCGCCGCGTCCGGGGCGCCACGCTCCGTACGACCGCCGAGGCCGACCGGCAGACGGCCGCCCGTCCGGCAGCCGCCCCCGCCGACGCGGAAGCGGTCCGCAGCGCCCTGGAGGAGTTCGAGGCGGCCGTGGAACGCGCCCACCGCGACAGCGACACCCCGAACGAGGGCGGCGGCAACAGCCGCGCTCCAGACCGAACCCGCGAACCCAGCGACTCGCACGACCAGAACCACCTCCCGGAAGGAGCGGAGCAGTGAGCACGTCGACAGGTGGCACTCCCACGGGAGACTCCACGCCGGACGAACTGCGGGCCGCCGCAGCCGACTTCACATGGCTGCTCAACCGTTTCGCGACCGAGACCGCGGGCGTTGTCGACGCCATCGCGGTGTCCTCCGACGGCCTGCTCATCGCCGTGGCACAGCTGCGGGAGCGGGCCCACTCCGAGCGGCTGGCGGCGATCGTCTCCGGCCTCACCAGCCTCGCCGCCGGCGCCTCCGGCAACTACGGCCTGGGCGCTCTCAACAAGGTCATCATCGACCTGGAGGGCGGCCATGTCCTGGTCTCCGCGATCGGCAGCGGCGCCGTGCTCGGCGTGGTCGCCGACAAGGAGGCCAAACTGGGCAACATCGCCTACGAGATGACGCTGTTCGCCAACCGCGCCGGTGCCGCGCTCAGCCCCCAGCTCGTGCTCGAACTGAAGAACAGCGTCGGCGTCCCGTCGACGGGCTGACCGGTCACCGCCCGGTCGAGGAGGAAGACACCCCATGGCGGACGGCTTGACGCCCCCGGGCCCCGACCCGGCCGGACACGTCCCCGCCGTACGGCCGTTCCTCGTCACCGCCGGCCGGGTGGCGGGCGCGGGCGAGGCCGCGTCCGGCCGGACGATCCCGGTCGAGACCCAGGTCATCGCCACCGCCGAGGGGCTCGACGCGCTCGACCGGCTGTCCTTCGAGCAGCACGACATCGTTGCCGCCTGCAAGCAGCCGCAGTCCATCGCCGAGATCGCGGCCCGGCTGCGGCTGCATCTCAACGTCGTCCGGGTCCTCGCCGAGGACCTGCGCACCGCCGGACATCTGGCGGTGTATGTGCCGAACGCCGCCGTCATCCACGACGCGTCCGTCCTGCGAAGGGTTATCGATGGCCTCCGCGCCATCCCCGACTCCCGGGGGGTACTCCGTGACACCGACTGAACCGCTCACCGTCGGCGCGGCCGCGCAGCGGGCCGTACGGCCGCCGCTGCCGGTGAAGATGGTGATCGCGGGCGGCTTCGGCGTGGGCAAGACCACCACCGTCGGCGCCATCTCCGAGATCGAGCCGCTGATCACCGAGGCCGCCATCACCGAGGTCGCGGCGGGGGTGGACGACCTCTCCCACACCCCGCGCAAGACCACGACCACGGTCGCGATGGACTTCGGCTGCATCACCATCGATCCCACGCTGAAGCTGTATCTGTTCGGCACGCCCGGTCAGGACCGGTTCGGCTTCATGTGGGACGACATCGTCGAGGGGGCGGTCGGCGCGCTCGTCATCGTCGACACCCGCCGACTCGACGACTGCTATGCCGCCGTGGACTACTTCGAGCACCGGCAGATCCCGTTCGCCGTGGCGATCAACGCCTTCGACGGTCAGGTCGAGCACGCCCTGGAGGAGGTCCGCTGGGCACTGGACGTCGCCGAGCACGTCCCGGTGATCGTGTTCGACGCTCGGGAGCGCGGCTCGGTGCGGGACGCGCTGCTCGTCGTGCTGGAGCTGGCGCTGGCCCGCACCGAGGGGTGACTCAGCTGCTGCGGCGCACGCCGGGCGACACCGCGAGGCGGGCGATGGCCCAGAACACCGCGAGCGTGGCCAGCGCCATCCCGGCGACCAGGGTGGCGCCGCCCACGACCTTCTCGTAGTTCTGCTGGTAGAGGCCGTCGATGATGTAGCGGCCGATGCCGCCGAAGCTGACGTACGCGGCGATGGTGGCCGTCGAGACGATCTGGATGGCCGCCGAGCGCAGTCCGCTCAGGATCAGCGGCAGGGCCACCGGCAGTTCGACCCGGAACAGGACCCCGGCCTCGGCCATGCCCATGCCGCGAGCGGCGTCCACCGGCGCGGGGTCCACGGAGCGCATCGCCTCGTAGGTGGTGACCAGGATGGGCGGGACGGCGAGCACGACCAGGGGGATCATCACCGGGGCCATGCCCAGGCCGAGCAGCACGAACATCAGCACCATCAGACCGAAGCTGGGCAGCGCACGGGCGGCGGTGGCGACCAGGGCGAGCGTGTTGCCGCCGCGTCCGGTGTGCCCGGTGAGCAGGCCGATCGGCAGTCCGACGGCGGCGGCGATGCCGAGCGCCAGCAGCGTGTACTCGATGTGCTCGACGACGCGCGTCGGGATGCCGTCGTAGCCCTGCCAGTGGGCGCTGTCACTGAAGAAGGCGTCGATGTGGTTCAGGACGTTCACCGGGCGGCCTCCTGCACTGCGGTCGTGCGCGTGTTCTTCCGGGCGCCGCGCGGCATCCAGGGCGTCACCAGCACCCGCAGGACGATCAGTGCGGCGTCCACAAGGATGGCGAGGACGGCCGTGCCCACCACGGAGAGCCAGATCAGCCGCTCCTGGTGGTAGATCATGCCGCTGTTGAGCAGGTTGCCGAGGGCTCCCTCGTTGCCGATCAGCATGCCGACGCTGACCAGCGAGATGCTCGACACCGACGCCACCCGCAACCCGGCGATGATCGCGGGCGCCGCGATCGGCAACTGCACCTGGACATAGCGTCGTACGGGCCCGAAGCCCATGGCGGTGGCGGCGGCCAGCGTCTCCTGCGGCACCGACCGCACACCGTCCACGATCGCCGGGACCAGCACCACCAGGCTGTAGACGGCCAGCGGGATCATCACCGTGAGCTCGCTCAGGCCGGTGTAGTCGATGAGGACGACGAAGAAGGCGAGCGACGGGATCGCGTACAGCACGGTCGTCACCCACAGCACGGGCGGGTACAGCCAGCGCAGCCGCACGCACAGCTGGGCGACGGGCAGCGCCACGAGCAGCCCGGCCAGCACCGGAAGCAGTGCTTCGCGCAGGTGCAGTGCGACCACGCCGAAGTAACCCTGCTGGATGTCGCTGGGCATGTCGAAGAGTTCGTTCATCGCGCGACCTTCTGGGCCGTCTCGGCCGTCCCGTCGGCCCGTCGCTCGGCGTGGGCGCCACGGATCGCCTCACCGATGGTCTGCTGGGAGACGACCCCGGCCGCCCGGCCCTCGCCGTCCACGGCGACGGCCCAGCCGGTGGGCGAGAGGACGGCGCAGTCGAGCGCGGCCCGCAGCGATTCCGTGCCTGCCACGAACGGCCGCCCGTACGGCAGGAGTTGGTCCACCGCGATGTTCCCGGCGGCCAGCTCCCGCGGCTCGCTCCAGCCGAGGGGCTTGCCGTCCAGGTCCGTCACGAGGAGATAGGGGACGTCCGTCGTGTCGCGCGCGGCGATCTGCTC
This sequence comes from Streptomyces flavusporus, assembly GCF_046267975.1. Lineage (NCBI taxonomy): Bacteria > Bacillati > Actinomycetota > Actinomycetes > Kitasatosporales > Streptomycetaceae > Streptomyces > Streptomyces flavusporus. Next base: position 2,327,379 of record NZ_CP176503.1, read on the forward strand.
GGCCGTGGCGTCGACGGCGACGATCGGCGCGGTGAGCAACTCCAGCCCGGCGGACGGGAAGAAGGACAGGCGCCGGATGCCGCGGTCGGCGCCGAGAAAGTCCTCGACGAAGGCGTCCGCGGGGTGGGACAGCAGCTCGGAGGGCGGCGCGAACTGGGCGAGCCGGCCGCCGGTGCGCATCACGGCGACCATGGTGCCGAGCTTGACGGCCTCGTCGATGTCATGGGTGACGAAGACGATGGTCTTGCCCAACTCATCCTGGATCCGCAGGAGTTCGTCCTGCAGGCCCTTGCGGACCACGGGGTCGACGGCGGAGAACGGCTCGTCCATGAGCAGCACGGGCGGGTCGGCCGCCAACGCCCGGGCCACGCCGACGCGTTGCTGCTGTCCGCCGGACAGCTGGTAGGGGTACCGCTTGGCGAGGGAGGCGTCCAGGCCGACCCGTTCCATCAACTCCCGGGCCCGGGAGCGAGCCTTGTCCTTGCCCCAGCCGAGCATGCGGGGCACGGTGGCGATGTTGTCGACGATCGTGCGGTGCTGGAAGAGGCCGGCGTTCTGGATGACGTAACCCATGGACCGGCGCAGTGTGTTCACCGGCTGCTGCATGATGTCGACATCGTCGAGGAGGATGCGGCCCTCGCTCGGCTCGACCATCCGGTTGATCATCCGCAGGGTGGTGGTCTTGCCGCACCCCGACGGCCCGACGAGGACCGTGATCGAACGGTCCGGTATCTCCAGTGACAGGCGGTCGACCGCCACCGTGCCGTCCGGGTACCGCTTGGTGACTGAATCTATCCGTATCAAAACGCCGAACGCCCTTCGGGTTTGGCCGTCGCTGCCCGCTCTCGCCATGGCGGCGGGCCGTTGCGGGGAGAGTCTAGACCGGTTGTGTTGCAGGACTTCGACGGATTGCGTCGCGTGCTGACCGGTTGCAGTCCCCCCCCGACGGTCATGCCGCCATGGGCAGCCCGGCCGTACGCCGCACCCGCCGCCGGGCGTCCACGGCGTACACCTCGCAGCCCTCCCGTCCGGCCGCCCAGGCGACGCCCTCCGCGCCCATCGCGAACGCCGCGGTGGCCGCGGTGTCCGCCTCCGTCAGGGTCGGGGCCACGACGGTGACGCTGATCAGGCCGGTCGCCGGACGTCCGGTGCGCCCGTCGACGATGTGCTCGCCCCGCTCGTACAGCGCGGACGTCGCGACTGCCCCGTGGTCAAGTTCCAGGACCGTGCACACCCGGTCGGCGTGGTCGGGGTGCCGTACGCCCACCCGCCATGGCCCGCCCGCGACGACCACGTCGCCCCCGGCGTTCAGGCAGTACCGCCGTACGCCCGCGGCCGTGAGCAGCTCCGCCGCCCGCTGCACCGACCAGCCCTTGACCACGGCGCACGGGTCGAGGCCGCGGCCGGGCAGGCGGGCGTCGAAGGCGCCGCCGGTGGCGAGGCGGTACTGCTCGCACAGGTCGAGCACCTCGGCGAGGTCGGCGCTGACCTCGCCGAGGGCGATCTCGCCCCGGTCGAGGCGGGACACCTCGCTGTCGTCCTTGAAGGGGCTGAACCGTTCGTCGACCTCGCGCAGCCACGCGAAGACGGCGTCGGTGAGCCCGGCGGGGACGTGCTCGTCGTCGATCCGCAGGGAGACGGGGAAGCCCATCACGTGCTCGACCCGCTGCATGTCAGGCGCCCTTCGCGTCGATGGCGGCCTGCAGGGACTCCTTGTAGCCCTCGCTGGTGATCGTCGCGCCGGACACCGCGTCGATGTCCGCGCTCTGCGCCTGCAGCGTCTCCTCGATCAGCGTCGGCACGGCGGCCGTGGTCTGCGGGTGGTTCGGCTGCTTCAGCATCCGGATCGCGGTGATCGCGTCGTCCTCGAAGGTCACCTCCACCTGCACGGCGCCCTTCTCCGTGTTGACGGTGGAGCCCGCGACGACGATCTGGGCCGAGGTGTCCGGGGAGCCCGCGGTGGAGGCCGCGGAGGGTGTCGCGGCCGGCTGGGCGGCCTCGGTGGTGGTCGTGCCGTCCGAGGGCACGTACCGCCAGACGGGGATCAGTCCGGCGACGGTCAGGACCAGGACAGGAAGTGCTCGTTTCACGGTAGGTACCTCGTCCCCGTCATCCGGCCAGGCTGAAGCGTTCGAAGTGGATCTGCGGCTTGGGTACGCCGAGCTCGCGCAGGCTGCGCAGCACCGTGGCCGTCATACCGGGCGGACCGCAGACGTAGACGTCGCGGTCGGCCACGTCCGGGACCAGCCGGGCCAGCTCGCCGGGCGCCAGTTTGTCCGGGGCGACCGGGCCGGTGACCAGATACAGTTCGGCGCCCTTGGCCCGGGCGAGGTCGCGCAGCTCGTCGTAGAGGACGGCGTCCCGGTCGCTGGACACGCGGTAGATCACCACGGCGTGGCCGTGCAGCTCCTCCAGCAGGGCCCGGATGGGGGTGACGCCGACGCCGCCGGCTATGAGCAGGGCGTCGGGGCGGGTGCGGTGCATGGTGGTGAAGGCGCCGTAGGGGCCTTCGGCGAAGACCCGGGTGCCGACCTTCAGATGGCGCAGGGCGGCGGTGCCGTCGCCGGCTGCCTTGGCGGTCAGGCGCAGGGTGCGGCCGTCCGGGGCCGCCGACAGGGAGAACGGGTTGGCCTGCCACCAGCGGCCGCGGGTGAGGAACCGCCACAGGAAGAACTGGCCGGCCCGCGCGGGCAGCCGGTCGAGGTCGCGGCCGGTGACGTAGACCGAGACGACGTTGTCGTTCTCGGGGACGACGGCCGAGACGCGCAGTTGGTGCCGGTAGTTCCGCCACAGCGGCAGCAGCACGCGGCCCAGGGCGACCGAGCCGAGCGCGACGGCCCACAGGGTCCACCAATACGCGGTGGCCGTCGGCGAGGCGACGAAGGTCGTACCGACCGCCACCTGGTGCGAGAAGGCCAGGACGACGGCGATGTAGGTGTAGAGGTGGATGAAGTGCCAGGTCTCGTAGGCCAGCCGACGTCGGGCGAACCGCGCCGAGACCAGGCCGATCACGATGATCAGCGCCAGCGCGACGACCGCGCGCAGCACGCCCTCGACGGTCTCGGTCAGGTCGATCAGCTGGTTCACCGGGTCCAGGCCCGAGGAGTCGGCGTAACCGAAGGTGATGAACACCGCGTGGGCCAGCAGGGTCCACAGCAGTGAGAAGCCGGCCCAGCGGTGCCACAGGGTCAGCCGGTCCATGCCGATCCGGCGGTCGAGCCAGGGCAGCCGGGCCACCAGCAGCAGTTGGAAGGCCATGAGGAGGGCGCCGTACAGCCCGGCCAGCCGGCCCAGGACGATCAGCGCGTTGGAGGCGAACCCTGCCTGGACGAAGAAGACGGTGACCACGGCCACGTTTGCGGCCAGCACGGCGTACAGACCGGTGCGGGCCACCACCTTGGGGCGCAGCGCCGCGGTGGGCGCGGGAGGTGACTGGACTGTCGTCACGGAAGGCAACTCCTTGATCGGGGCCTTAAGGACTCCGAGCTTCGCTGGCGGGAGCTGTCGAATTCCTGTCGTACGACTTTCAAGTGGATATCGATGTGGGCGGGGGTGGTCACCTGGTCTGGCATGGGAGAACGGTTGGCGCACTATGAACGGGTGGAAAAAGTACGGCTCCTGGTCGTGGACGACGACCCGCCCATCGCCGACCTCGTCGCCACGGTCGCCCGCTACGAGGGGTGGGAGGCGGTTACGGCGAACTCCGGCGACGAGGCACTGCGCCGCGCCGCCGAGTTCCATCCGGACATCGTCGTGCTGGATCTGATGCTGCCGGACATCGACGGCTTCGGCATCCTGGACCGGCTGCGCGGTTCGGGGACGATGGTGCCGGTGGTGTTCCTCACCGCGCGGGACGGGATATCCGACCGGGTGGCGGGGCTCACCCGGGGCGGTGACGACTATCTGGTCAAGCCGTTCGCCGTGGAGGAGCTGATGGCCAGGCTGCGGACGGTGCTGCGGCGCACCGCCGGGCCCGGTTTCCAGCGGTCGGTGCTGCGGGTGGCGGACCTGACGATGGACGAGGACACCCGTGAGGTGCGGCGCGGCGGGAAACTGCTGACGCTGACTCCGACCGAGTACGAGGTGCTGCGCTATCTGATGCGCAAGTCGCCGACCGTGCTCACCAAGGCGCAGATCCTCGACCATGTGTGGGAGTACGGCTTCGGCGGCCGCTCCAACGTCGTCGAGCTGGTCGTCAGCCGGCTGCGCCGCAAGCTCGACGACACCGGCTCCCCGCTGATCCACACCGTCCGGGGCTTCGGATACGTGATCCGGCGGGCCGCCGAGTGATCCGCCGGCTCCGGCAGACGTACCGCAGGCTCCGTCTGGGCACCCGGCTGGCGCTGGGCCTGGGCGCCCTGGCGCTGGTCGTGTTCGCCGTCGTCGGCACGGCCCTGACGACGTACATGCGGGACTATCTGTCGGCCCAGCTCAACGAGCAGCTGCAGATCGGCCAGCTCGCCCAGTCCAAGAGCATCGCGGATCACGGCACGCTGCAGGGAAAGAAGTACTACCGCTGGTTCTACGCCGTGTACGACGTGTCGGGCGGCACCCCCGTGCTCCGCAGACCCGAGGACGCCGCAGACCTGCCGAAGGACCTCGACGAGTTCACCGCCCTGGCCCGGTCCCAGGCCTCCTCGGACCAGGAACTCCTGCGCACCGCGCATCTCAGGGGCGCGGGCACCTACCGGCTGCGCGCCTGCGAGGTCGAACCCGGGGTGGTCCTGGTGAGCGCCGCCCCGATGGACGACATCGAGGACACCGTCCGGCAGCTGATCACGATCCAGGTGATCACGTTCGCGCTGGCCCTGCTGGCGCTGGTGGTGTTCGGCCGGAGGATGCTGCGGCGCGGGCTGAAGCCGCTGAGCGACATGGCGCACACCGCGCACGGCATCGCCTCGCACGATCTGACCGAGTCGGCGGCGCGGCTGCCGCTGCGGGCCGACGGCCCAGGCGGCGGGCCGGAGGTGGAGGAGCTGCGCACGGCGTTCAACACCATGCTGGAGCACATCGACGACTCCCTCGCCGTGCGCGCCGAGGCCGAGCAGCGGCTGCGCCGGTTCGTCGCGGACGCCTCGCACGAACTGCGGACGCCGCTGATGTCGGTACGGGGCTATGCGGACCTGTTCCAGTACGCGGCCGCCAACGCGCCCGAGGAACGGGAGAAGCATCTGGCGCGGCTGCGCGCCGAGGCCGCCCGGATGGGCTTCCTCCTGGACGACCTGCTGCTGCTCGCCCGGCTGGACGCCGCCGAGGTGGAGGCCCCGCTGCGGCTCGCGGACGCCGACCTGGTGGAGCTGGTCGAGCAGGCCGCGGACGCCTTCCGCGCCGCGCACCCGAGCCACCCGCTGACGGTGACGACCGGGGACGGGCCGGTGCGGCTGCGGCTGGATCAGCAGCGGATCCGGCAGGTGCTGGACAACCTGCTCACCAACGCCGCCGTGCACACGCCGGCCGGCACAAAGGTGTGCGTGGAGACCTCCGTGACGGCCGGCGCGGCGCTGGTCCGGGTCACCGACCGGGGACCCGGGATTCCGGCCGCCGACCGGGAGCGGGTCTTCGACCGCTTCTACCGCGTCGACAAGGCCCGCAGCCGCGACCGCGGCGGCAGCGGGCTCGGGCTGTCGGTCGCGAGCTCACTGGTGCGGGCCCACGGCGGCACGATCGAGCTGGCCGGCGAACCGGGGAGGACGGTGTTCACCGTCCGGCTCCCGGTTCAGGAGTATTCCGGGTTCAGGAAGGTTCAGGAGTAGGTGACGTCCGAGGTGCTGTAACGGCAGTGTGTGCCGTCCGGCCCGCTGCCCAGGGACGCCGGCTCGTCGCCGCTGCTGTTGCTCTGGAAGCGCCGGCAGACGGTCGACCGGCGGGCGCGTCAGGTGTCGGCCGTCGGGAGCGTCACCTCGAATCGGCAGCCACCGGTGACATTGCGTACGGCGGCCCGGCCGTGGTGGGCCTCCACGATGCCCCGCACGATGGCGAGCCCCAGCCCGGCCCCGGCCGGTGGCGTCCGCGCGTCGGTGCCGCGCCAGCCGGTGTCGAAGACGCGCGGCAGGTCCTCGTCCGGGATACCGCCGCAGCCGTCCGTCACGGACAGGACCACACCGTCGGACGAACGTTCGGCGGCCACCGCGACCGTACCGTCGGCCGGGGTCCGCCGGATCGCGTTCACCAGCAGATTGCCGAGCACCCGGCTCATCTCCCTGCCGTCCACCTCGACCGGCAGCGGCTCGACCCGGTCGCCGACGAGCCGTACGCCGTGCTCACGGGCGAGCGGGTCCGCGCCCGCGAGGGCGTCGCCGACGAGGTCGTACACCGAGATCCGGCTCGGGCTCAGCACCAGCGTCCCCGCGTGGATGCGGGAGAGCTCGAACAGGTCGCCCACCATGTCGTTGAGCCGCTCGGCCTCGGCGCGGATCTGCCGCAGATAGCGGTCGGGATCGGCGGCGACACCGTCCTCCAGTGCCTCGGACATCGCGCGCAGTCCGGCGAGCGGGGTGCGCAGGTCGTGCGAGATCCAGGCGACCAGCTCGCGCCGGGAGCTCTCCAGGGCGCGCTCGCGGTCCCGGGACTCGGCGAGTTTACGGCTGGTTGCCTCCAACTCCCGGCTCAGCGCGGCCAGTTCAGCGGTAGCCGGGCCGTCGGGGCTGGTGAAGTCGCCGCCGTCGCCGAAGGAGCGGGCGGCGAGGGTGAGGGCGTGGCTGCGGGCGACCACCCAGCGGCCGAGCAGCAGCGCGGTGGCCATCGAGACCACGGTGGCCATCGCGACGACGGTGGTCACGACGGTCAGGTCGTGCCGGGACAGGAACATCGCCTGCGCCACCGCGAGCGTGCCGGCGAGCATGGCACCGACGGCGACGGCGACGACCACGGCGAGGTGCGCGGTGAGTGAGCGCCGGCGGATCAGCAGCAGCACGCCCGCCCCGAGCAGCCCGGCCGCGGCGGCGCCGAGGAAGGCGAACAGGGCGATGAGCAGGGTGTCACGCACGGCTCACGCCTCCCCGTCGGCGGAGTCGAAGCGGTAACCGACGCCCCACACCGTCTGGATGAACCGCGGCCGGGCCGGATCGTCCTCCACCTTGCCGCGCAGCCGCCGCACATGGACGGTCACCGTGGACAGGTCACCGAAGTCCCAGCCCCACACCTCGCGCATCAGCTCCTCCCGGCCGAACGCCCGTCCGGGATGCCGGAGGAAGAACGCGAGCAGGTCGAACTCCCTGAGGGTCAGGGCGAGTTCGACTCCGTTCTTGGCGGCGCGCCGGGCGCCGGGGTCGACGGTGAGTCCGGCGGTCCGCAGGGTGCCGGCGGGCTGCCGGCCGGGCCGGGCGCGGCGCAGTACCGACTCCACCCGCAGGACCAGCTCGCGGGGGCTGAACGGCTTGGTGACGTAGTCGTCGGCACCGACCTCCAGGCCGAGAATCCGGTCGTCCTCGTCGCCGCGCGCGGTGAGCATGATGACCGGCACGGGTCCGCGGTCCCGCATCCGCCGGCACACCTCGAGGCCGTCCATGCCGGGCAGCATCAGGTCCAGCACCACCAGGTCCGGCCAGTGGACGGCGGCCCGCGCGAGCGCGTCGGGGCCGTCACCGGCCCGGTCCACGACGTATCCGGCTCGGTCGAGATACCCGGCGACGACCTCGGAGACGGTCGGGTCGTCATCGACGACCAGAACCCGCGCCCCGTACGACTGCTGTTCCATGCCGCCAGCCTGGCACTCGGTACCGGCAGGTGGCACCGCCGCCCCCGGATGTCCCGGATTCGTAAGGAACCCGACCGTGGTGGAAACGTTCAGGCGTGCCCGAAGACCTCGTGCACCGGGGACGGCCGGTTCCGCAGCCGGGCCGCCAGGACGGCCACGTCGTCCTCCGCGTGCCGGGCGTCGAGGCGGGCCAGGACGGTGTCGAGGATGCCTTCGACCCCCTCCGAAGCGTTGAAGTGGAGCCTCGCCAGTCGGTCCAGGGACTGGTCGATGTCCTCGCCGCGGTGCTCGACGAGCCCGTCGGTGAACAGCATCAGGGCGCTCTCGGCGTCCAGCTCGTACGTGGCCGGCTCGTAACCGCCCAGTCCCGTACCCAGCGGCGGGCCGACCGGCACCGGGATCAGCGACGTGTCGCCCTTGCCGTCGATCACCGCGGGCGGCAGATGGCCGGCGCTGGCCAGCGTGACCTGTCCGCGGTTGGGGTCGACACGCACGATCAGACAGGTGGCCGGCCGGCGGTCGGACTCGCTGGAGGCGATGTCGTCGAGCTGGCGCAGCACCCGGTGCGGAGGAAGGTCGGCGGAGGCGATGTAGCGCAGGGCCGAACGGTAGGCGGTCATGTCCACGGCGGCTTCAATGCTGTGCCCCATCACATCACCGACGACGAGCAGCGTCCGCCCGAAGTCCAGCCGGACGGTCTCGCACCAGTCACCGCCGACCAGGGCGCGGTGCCCCACGGGCAGATAGCGGATCGCGACGTCCAGGTTCGGATGCGGCCGGCCGGGCTCGGCGAGCAGCGCGCGCTGAAGATCGCCGACTATCCGGCCCATCCGGTCATGCTCCCGGGCGTGCCGGACGTGCGAGGCGGCCCGCTCGGCGAGCAGGGCGAGGGCGTCCGTCTCCGAGCGCGTGAAAACCCCCTCCTGCCGGGCGCACACGAGGACGCCGTAGTGGTCCTCGCCGCTGGCGAACGGTACACAGAGCGCCGGGCCGGCCTCGTGCCGTCCGACCCGGCTGCCCACCCTGCGGACCACCGCCGCGGCCCACTTGATGTCCGGCAGTACGGCGGCGTCGCCACTGACCGCCTCGTACGCCGGCTCCGTCTCGGTACCGCCCCGCACTATCGCCGCGGCGCCGCCGATCAGGTCGGACACCGCGCTGGTCAGCTCCGAGCAGGTGGTCTCCTCGTCCAGCGTCGTGCCGATCCCGGCCGCGGTCGACCGCAGCGTCGTCAGCCGCGACGACACGCCGGTGCCGGCAGCGGACGCGTCCGCACGGCCGACGGCGTGCACCATCGGGGGTCTTCGGAAGGACTGGAGCCATCGAGCCACACCGAACACCTTAAAACGCGCTTAACAGACACATACCGCACAGGTTCCCCCGGGCAACCACCTGCGGGCGTCCAGACCTCCCGACGTCCGGACGTCGACATACTGAACGGCTGAAGCCCCATGAGCTGGTTTGAATCCGTCATCCTCGGCCTGGTCCAGGGCCTGACCGAGTTCCTGCCCATCTCCTCGAGCGCGCACCTGCGGCTCGTCGCGGCCTTCTCGGGCTGGCACGACCCGGGCGCGGCCTTCACGGCGATCACGCAGATCGGCACCGAGACCGCCGTGCTCATCTACTTCCGCGCCGACATCGGCCGCATCATCAGCGCCTGGTGCCGCTCCCTGGTGGACCGGAAGACGCGCCAGGACCAGGATGCCCGCATGGGCTGGATGCTGGTGATCGGCTCGATTCCCATCGGGGTGCTCGGTGTCACCTTCAAGGACCAGATCGAGGGCCCTTTCCGCGACCTGAGGCTGACCGCCACCATGCTCATCGCCATGGGCGTCGTCCTGGGCATCGCCGACCGCGTCGCCGCCCGCGCCGAGGCCGGCGGCCGCCACCGCACCGTCGTCGAGGGCAAGACCCTGCACGACCTCACCGTCCGGGACGGCCTGATCTACGGCCTGTGCCAGGCGATGGCACTGATCCCCGGTGTCTCCCGGTCCGGCGCCACCACCAGCGGCGGCCTGTTCATGGGCTACACCCGGGCGGCCGCCGCACGGTACTGCTTCCTGCTCGCCATCCCGGCCGTCCTCGCCTCCGGGCTCTACGAGCTGAAGGACGCCACCGAGGGCGGCCACGCCACCTGGGGTCCCACCCTGCTGGCCACTCTCATCGCCTTCGCCGTCGGGTACGCCGTCATCGCCTGGTTCATGAAGTTCATCGAGACCAGGAGTTTCATGCCGTTCGTGCACTACCGCATCGCCCTCGGCCTGGTCATCATCGCCCTGGTGACCTTCGGCGTGATCAGCCCGCACGCCGCCGAGTCCGCCGGCTGACGCCTCAGGGCAGTGGCTGTTCCGTCCAGATGACCTTGCCGTCCGTGGTGTAGCGGGTCCCCCAGCGCTCGGTGAGCTGGGCGACGAGGAACAGCCCGCGCCCACCCTCGTCCTCGGTCCTGGCGCGGCGCAGCCGGGGTGAGGTGCTGCTGCCGTCGGAGACCTCACAGATCAGCGCACGGTCGCGCAGCAGCCGCAGCCGGACCGGGCCGGTCGCGTGCCGGATGGCGTTGGTGACGAGTTCGCTGGCGACGAGTTCGGTGGTGAAGGCCATGTCGTCCAGCCCCCAGGCGGCCATCTGGTCGGTGACCGCCACACGGGTGCGGGAGACCACCGCCGGATCGCTGGGCAGCTCCCACTGCGCGACCCGCTCCGGCCCCAGTGCGTTCGTACGGGCCACCAGCAGGGCCACGTCGTCGCTCGGCCGGTCCGCGAGCAGCGCGTCGAGGACCGCGTCACAGGTCTCCTCCGGCGGCCGGCCGACGCAGGCCAGTACGGTACGCAGCCGCTCCAGGCCGGTGTCGATGTCGCGCAGCCGGTCCTCGATCAGGCCGTCGGTGTACAGCACGAGCTGGCTGCCTTCGGCCAGGTCGAGCTCCACGGTCTCGAACGGCATCCCGCCGAGCCCGAGCGGCGGCCCCGACGGCAGATCGACGAACTCCACGGTGCCGTCGGGGGCGACGACCACCGGGGCGGGATGCCCGGCACGGGTGAGGCTGCAGCGCCGGGACACCGGGTCGTAGACGACGTACAGGCAGGTGGCGCCGACGATGCCCGCGTCCGGGTGGGTGTTCTCCACCGCCCAGCCCTCGCCGCGGTCGAGCCGTCCGACCAGGTCGTCGAGGTGGGTGAGGAGGTCGTCGGGCGGCAGGTCCAGGGAGCAGAAGTTGTGCACGGCGGTACGCAGTCGGCCCATCGTCGCGGCGGCGTGCAGACCATGGCCGACGACATCTCCCACGACCAGCGCCACCCGCGCGCCGGACAGCGGGATGACGTCGAACCAGTCGCCGCCGACGCCGGCCTGCGCGGGCAGATAGCGGAAGGCGGCCTCGACCGCGCTCTGCTCGGGACGCCCGCGGGGCAGCAGGCTGCGCTGCAGGGCCAGAGCGGTGGTGTGCTCGCGCGTGTAGCGGCGAGCGTTGTCGATGCAGATCGCGGCGCGGCCGACCAGTTCCTGGGCGAGGGACAGGTCGTCGTCCTCGAAGGGGGCGGGCTGCCGCGAGCGGTAGAAGCTGACCACGCCCAGGGTTGCGCCGCGCGCCTGCAGCGGCACGGTGATCAGGGAGTGGACGCCCGCCGCGAGCATCCGCTCGGTCCCCTCCGCGTCCTGGCCGTGCCAGCCTTCGGCCGCGGCCAGGTCGGGTTCCAGCACCGACTGGCCGCTCTCCAGACCGCGGGCCTGCGGCGTGGCCGGGCCGTAGTGGACCGCTCCGTCGGTCTCCTGCAACGGGGACTCCTCGGGTACGGCGCCCAGTGCGACCCGGCGCAGCGCGGTGTCCTCGCCGAGCGGCCCCGGCTCCTCGCCGCGCAGCACGGAGTCGGGCAGGTCGACGGCGGTGAAGTCGGCGAACCGCGGAACGGTCACCTCCGCCAGCTCCTCCGCGGTGTGCGCGACGTCGAGGGTCCTTCCGATCCGGACGCCGGCATCGTGCAACAGCTCGAGCCGCCTGCGCGCCAGCACGGCCAGCCGACCGACACCGGGCTCACCGACGAGCAACAGCCAGCCGTCGGCGGCCGAGTCACCGGCGTCCTCCCGCAGCGCGGTGAACGCGGAGACAGCGGGCGCAGCGGGCGCCTCCGGCGGGGGGACAGCGGGCGCAGCGGGCGCCTCCGGCGGGGGGACAGCGGGCGCAGCCAGTGCCTCCGGCACGGAGACAGCGGGCGCAGCCGGGTCGGCCGGTGCGGAGACGACCGTCCGCATGACGACGGCCGACGCCGACGGCACGGAAACCGTACTCGACGCCGCCAGGAACGGTGACACGGCGGGAGCATCCGACGCAGACGGCGGCGATACGGCAGCATGGGCCGACGCGGCAGAAGGTGCCGATGCGGCAGGAGGCGTCTGCGCGGCAGAAGATGCAGACTCGGCAGGAGACGCCGACACAGCAGACGAACCCGACCCAGAAGTCGGCGCCACACCAGGTGTGACCGACGCGGCGGAAGCCCCCGGCGTCGGGACCGGCACGGCGGTCACCGTCGGGAGGGCGGCGGATACGGGCGTTGCCCCGGGCGCGGCGGGGTCGTCCGTTGCCAGTTCCACGTGCCGCAGGCGCGGTCCGCCGAGCACTCGGGCCTCGACCACGACGCCGATCTCACCGGCATCACCCCTGATCGGCCGGCGCAGCAGGATCGCCACTCGGCCACCGGAGAGGGCCACCTTGTCGAAGGTGAGGTGTGGTGAGGCGATGAGCTCCTCGGCCTTCTCCCGCAGCACGGCGAGATCGAGCCGGCCGAGGTCCGCGCCGTCGTGGAGGGCCTCGGCGCCCGTGGGCGCCTGCTCGGGCTGCCGCGGCCATGCGTCGCCGCCGTCCGCGGCGTGCGAGGCCCGCCGGTACGCGGCGAGCAGCGCCCGCTCCCGCTCCGTCGTCTGCTCCAGCAGCCGGGTCTCGATGTCCAGGGCGGCATCGTGCACCAGCCGCACCATGGCGGGGTCGCCCTCGTCCCTCAGGCAGGTGAGGTCGAGGACGGCCTCGATACGTCCGCTGAGCGGGTTCCGCACGGGTGCGCCCGCGCAGGTGAACAGGGACAGGCAGTCGGCGAAGTGCTCACGGCCGACGACGTAGACGGGCCGCCGCTCGGCCAGTGCGGTGCCCACGCCGTTGGTGCCGGCGACCTCCTCCGACGCGCAGAAGCCCGGGGCGAAGTTCACCTCGTCGAGCAGTGCGAGCAACTGCCGGTCACCGCCGTGCCGCTGGACCAGGCGGGCCTGCCCGTCGCACAGCACGACCGCCATGCTCACCTTCTCGAACGACGCGGTCAGACGCTTGAGCACCGGTTCGGCGGCGCGCAGCAGCGGGTCCTCGACCGCGAGGTCCGGCGCGTAGGGGATCAGCAGCCGGTGCGGCTCGAGCCCCGCGAACCGGCACCGCTTCCAGGAGTCGAGCACCGAGTCGCGTACGTCCGACTCGACCCGTGCACCGGCCAGGAACCGCTCATGAGCATCGACGAGACCGCCGATGTCGTCCCATGCGACCGACAACGGGACCACTTCCTTCACCTGGAGGAGACCCCGGCGCACACCGTCGTTCGGCTCGCCGTGTGGGGAGATCCTCCAGGCGCTTCAACCCTAAACCTTGCGTGACGCACGCCACAACGTGCGCTCACTCCCCGTCGGGCTGCAACCTCAGGGAGATCGAGTTGATGCAGTACCGCTGGTCCGTGGGGGTCGGATACCCCTCACCCTCGAACACGTGCCCGAGATGGGATCCGCACCGCGCACACCGCACCTCGGTGCGCACCATGCCGTACGAGCGGTCCTCGACGAGCTCCACGGCGTCGGTGTCCTTCGGGTCGAAGAAGGACGGCCAGCCGCAGTGGGACTCGAACTTCGTCTCCGAGGTGAACAGCTCGGCACCGCAGGCCCGGCAGGAGTAGACGCCCTTGGTCTTGGTGTCGGTGTACTCGCCGGTGAACGCGGGCTCGGTGGCGGCCTCGCGCAGTACGGCGTATTCGGCCGGCGTCAGCTCCGCACGCCACTGCTCGTCCGGCTTTTCGACGTCGTACGACATGAGCGTTCAGCCCCTCACTTCGACAGGCGGTCCAGGATGCGTGGGCCGAGGTCGGTGACATCGCCCGCGCCCATGGTCAGAACGAGATCACCGGCCTTCGCCATTCCCGCCACGACCTCGGGCACCTCCGCCTTGTCGTGGACCGGTGTCACGTCCGCGCCGGCCGCGCGGGCCGCCTCGATGATCAGTTCGCTGGTCACGCCGGGGATCGGGTCCTCGCGGGCCGGGTAGATGTCCAGAACCACGGAGGCGTCCGCCAGGGCCAGGGACCGGCCCATCTCCTTGCCGAGCTCCTGGGTGCGGGAGAACAGGTGCGGCTGGAAGACGACCAGGATGCGCGCGTCGCCCGCCGCCGCGCGCATCGCCTCCAGGTCCGCCGTCATCTCGGTCGGGTGGTGGGCGTAGGAGTCGATCACCTGAACGCCGGCCGCCTCGCCCTTCAGCTGCAGGCGCCGCTTCACGCCCGTGTACGCGGCCAGCGCCGGGGCCAGCTCCGCGGCCGGCACGCCGAGGGCCGCGCCCGCCGCGAGGGCGGCGACCGCGTTGTGGGCGTAGTGGCGGCCCGGGACGGAGACGGTGAAGGTGAGTTCCGCACCCTCCAGGAGGACGGTGACCTCGCTCTTCAGCCCCTGCGGCACGACCGACAGGACACGTACGTCGGCGTCGTCCGCCTCCCCGTACGTCACCGTCCGCACGGCCCCGGCCAGCCGCCGCGTCAGCTCCCGCGCGCCCTCGTGGTCCGCCGAGATCACCAGCGTCCCGCCGGGCACGATCCGCCCGGCGAACGTCTCGAAGGACTCGTAGATCTCGTCCATCGACGCGTAGTTGGCGTGGTGGTCGAGCTCGACGTTGAGGACGATCGCCACCTCGGGCGCGTACTTGTGGAAGCTGCGGTCGCTTTCATCCGCCTCGGCGACGAAGATCTCGCCCTCACCGTGCAGCGCGTTGGAGCCGGGGGCGTCGAGGTCGCCGCCGATGGCGTACGACGGGTTCAGGCCCAGCTCGGACAGCGACACCGCCAGCATCGAGGTGGTGGTCGTCTTGCCGTGCGTGCCCGCGACCGCGATCGGGCGCAGGCCGTCCATCAGGGCGGCGAGCGCGTCGGAGCGGTGGATCACCGGGATGCCCCGTTCGGCCGCCCGGGCCAGCTCCGGGTTGTCCGCACGGATCGCCGACGACACCACGACACAGCTGGCGTCGTCCGCGAGGTGCTCGGCCGCATGCCCGATGTGCACGGTCGCACCCAGCACGCGCAGCGCCTCGGCGGTCTCCGACTCCTTCGCGTCGCTGCCGGCGACCTTGGCACCGCGCTGCGCGAGGATCTTCGCGATGCCCGACATCCCGGCGCCGCCGATGCCGATGAAGTGCGGTCGGTCCATGGCGGTAGGAAGGCCGGGTGCCATGCGTGTATCTCCCCAAGATCCGAATGCGACGATCAGCGCCCGCGAGCGAACGCGGGCCCCAGCCTATTGCCTGCGGCCGACAGCACCTCACTACACCTTGCTGTGCGAGAACAACTTCAGCACCGGCACTCCGACCCGGTGCCGGGCCCGGGAAGCCCAGTCCCGGTGGAAGAACTCCTCCACGTAGTGGGGATCGGTCAGGACGATCACCTCGTCGGCACCGGTCTCCTCGACGAGGTCCTTGAGCACATCGAGCGGGTGGGCCTCGATCAGCCGCCCCTCGGCCTCGCTGCCCGAGGCCCGCAGCGCCTGCAGGGACACCTCGAGCGCCCGCTGCCCCTCGCTTCTGGCCTCCTCCCCCTCCGGCGTCTCACCCTCGCGCACCGCCTCGTCGAGATCGCCGAGGGCGAGGTCGTCGATGGCGCGCAGCAACCGGTCCGCCTGCTCGCCGCGCGGCTGGAGCAGCACGTGGAAGGTGACCGGCTCGTCCCCGTGCAAGGTGGTGACGAACTCCACGTCGGCGGACGTCAGGGCCTTCTCGATCATCAAAACGCTTGTGAACACCAGGCGCCCCTTCTCCTCCGTGGGCCGTACCAGGCCCTGCGGAAACCATCCTGCCCCGTGATCGCACGGGTACTGCGAGCCCTAGTGTGCCCGGCGAAAGCTAAAAGGAACGGATGATTCCGCCGATCTCAGGACCGACAGTAACGGGAGAACAGAAACCCGGCCTCTTCCAGCAGGGACGCCAGGGCGAAACGCTGCGGCACCGCCACCGACGGCCCCCCTGCGATCCGCTGTGCGTCCCCCGCGGTGAGCATCGGGGACACGGTCAGGCACAGCTCGTCGAGTACCCCGGCGGCCACCAGCTGGCCGAGCAGCCGTGGGCCGCCCTCGGTCAGCAGTCGGGTGTACCCCAGCTCGGCGAGGGCCCGTACGGCCCGGGCGGGCTCCACTCCGACGCCGTCACCGGCGACCACCACCCGGCCGCCGGCCTTCTCGGCCGCCACGATCCGGTCCGGGGCCGCGGCGGCGCCCGTGAGGATCAGGGTCGGAACCAGGGGCGAGGTGAACAGCGGAAGCGAGAAGTCCAGATCCAGACTCGCGGTGACCACCGCGATCGCGGGCGCGGGCCCCTGCCCGGCCGCCTTGCGCAGCCCCGCGAACTCCGCACGCGCGCGTGCCGGGCGATACCCCTCCTGACGGACCGTTTCAGCACCGACCACGACCACGTCCGCCAGCGCCCGGAGCGTACCGAAGATCCGCATGTCGGTGGCGTTGGAGATGGGCTGCGAGCGACCGTCGTGCTGGGCGGCGCCGTCGAGCGTGCTCACCATGTTGGCCCGCACCCACGCCACCGGCTCTCCCGGCCCGGGCTCGGGATAGGCATAGGCCGCGGCCAGCTCGGCGAGGCTCCACTCGCGGTCGTCCGTCTGGTCGGTCACAGGGAACAGGCGTCGCATGCGGTGCAGTGTTCCACGCGGAGGAGGAACTGTCCGCCGACGGAGCCACGGCCGACCCGCGGGCGCGGGGCTCTGCCGGCCCGCGGTCCCCCGCGTGGGTCCGGCCACATACAGCCCGCAGCCCGCAGCCGAGCCACCCCTTAGCATGGGTAAGCGTGTCCACCTCTACCGCCGCCGGGCGGAGCCCGATAGCCGAAGCCGGCCCGCTCTCCCTGTGCGCCCGCGAGCCGCATGTCCCCGCGGATCGCCTGGTCACCGAGATGGTGCCCCCGCCCCGCTTCGACTCGGTGCGCTTCAGCACGTACATCCCGGACCCGAACCAGCCCAGCCAGAGCGAGGCGGTGGGGGTCCTCGATGGCTTCGCAACCGGCCTCGGCGGAGTGCCCGGCACGGGCAGGCGCGGATTCTTCGGGTTCGGCAAGTCCAGGTCTCCCAAGACCCCGGCGGGACCACGCGGCGTCTACCTCGACGGCGGCTACGGCGTCGGCAAGACCCACCTGCTCGCCTCCCTGTGGCACGCCACCCCGGCCGAGCCCGCGCTGAAGGCGTTCGGCACGTTCGTGGAGCTGACCAACCTCGTCGGCGCTCTCGGCTTCCAGCAGACGGTGCGGACACTGTCCGGCCACCGCCTCCTGTGCATCGACGAGTTCGAGCTCGACGACCCGGGTGACACCGTCCTGGTCTCCACCCTGCTCGGCAAGCTGGTCGACGCGGGCGTCGCGCTCGCCGCCACGTCGAACACCCTGCCGGGCAAGCTCGGCGAGGGCCGCTTCGCCGCGGCCGACTTCCTGCGCGAGATCCAGGGCCTGTCCGCCCACTTCCGCACCCTGCGCATCGACGGCGAGGACTACCGCCACCGCGGCCTGCCTCAGGCTCCGGCCCCGTACTCGGACGAACAGGTGACAAAGGCGGCGTACGCCACGGAGGGCGCCTCGCTCGACGACTTCCCGCACCTGCTGGACCACCTCGCCCGGGTCCACCCCAGCCGTTACGGCGCCCTGACCGACGGCCTGAAGGCGGTGTGCCTGACGGATGTGCGGCCGATTCCGGACCAGTCGACGGCGCTGCGGCTCGTCGTCCTCGCGGACCGGCTCTACGACCGGGAGGTTCCGGTCCTGGCTTCGGGACTGCCGTTCGATCAGCTGTTCAGCGAGGACATGCTGAAGGGCGGCTACCGCAAGAAGTACTTCCGCGCGATCTCCCGGCTGACCGCACTGGCCCGGGACGCCAAGCGCCTGGTCGACGCCCCGTAGCGGACCAACCCCTCGGATTCAAGGGCTGGATCACGCCAAATAACCCTCGCTTTTGAGGCTCTCTTCGAGTCGAAACGTCGAGTTAACCCTGCAAACAACTTCGCAGGGTTAATGTCTTTCTTGACCAACCGTTGACCAACCGTTGGTGCGGACTAGAGACGTGAACAAACCGGAGGGAGGCTCATGTTTCGAGGTAGGACGGCCCGCACGCTGCACTCCGTCCTGACTGCCCTCCTGCTGACCCTCCCGTTCTTCACGTCCACGGCGTCCTTCGCACATGCGCACACAGCCCGTCATGCAGAGGCCGCGGCCCAGTCCGGAACCACCCCCTCCGGCAAGGCGCTGCGCGCCGAGAACGCCGCCTGCCACCACCACACGCAGTTCGGGGACCCGACCGGTCCCCTGCGTATCCGCGACCGCCACCGCGCGGTCGACTCCGCGCCCTGCGCGCCCGAGCGCCCGCTGCCGGCGCGGGATCAGGGGGCCGAATCCGACGCGAGCGTGCGCAGCGTCGCACACGACCACGCGTCGAGACCCTCGACAGCCCACTCTCCAGCGGCACTTCAGGTCTTCCGCTGCTGAGAGCAGAGCAGTCCCCCCCCCACCTCTGTCCTGCTCGCCCGACGCGCCCTGACGGCGCGCCAGGAGGAATCACCACATCATGCAGCCCCTCATCGACAACGCCCGCACGTTCGGACAGCGCCCTGAGGAGTTCGCCCAGCTCGCACAGGGCCAGTCCCCCGAGGCCCTGTTCATCACCTGCTCCGATTCCCGGGTCGTACCGGCCCTGATCACGGGCGCCCGCCCCGGCCAGCTGTTCGAGCTGCGCACCGCGGGCAACATCGTTCCCCCGTACACCTCCGGCCGCCCCACCGGTGAAGCGGCCACCATCGAGTACGCCGTGGAGGTGCTCGGCGTCCAGGACGTCGTGGTCTGCGGCCACTCGCACTGCGGTGCCGTCGGCGCGCTGGTGCGCGGCGACGACCTCGATGCCGTACCTGCCGTGCGCGACTGGCTGGCGCACGCCGCCGACGAGCCCAAGTCCGCCGATCCGGCGGACCCGACGGTCGCCGAAGCGGTGCAACAGCACGTGCTGGCCCAGTTGTTGCGCCTGCGCTCCTATCCGTGCGTCGAGCAGCGGCTCGCAGACGGCCGGCTGCGGCTGCACGGCTGGTACTACGAGGTGCACACCGGCACCGTGCGCGAACACCGCGCAGCCACCGACGCGTTCGAGGCCCTGTGAATCCCGTCATGACCAATTCTCCTCACAAACACCCCCAGAAAAGCCCCCACAAATACCCTTGTCTCAAGCAGGACTTCGGCGCCTCCATCGTCGTCTTCCTGGTCGCGCTGCCGCTGTGCGTCGGCGTGGCCGTCGCCTCCGGTGTCCCGGCCGAACTCGGTCTGGTCACCGGCATCGTGGGCGGCATCGTCACCGGCCTGCTGCCCGGCAGCAGCCTGCAGGTGTCCGGACCGGCCGCGGGGCTCACCGTGCTGGTCTTCGAAGCGGTCCGCGAGTTCGGGCTGCCCGCGCTCGGCGCGATCGTGCTCGCCGCCGGAGTGCTCCAACTCGTCATGGGCGCCCTGAAGCTGGGGCGCTGGTTCCGGGCCATCTCCGTCTCGGTCGTCGAAGGCATGCTGGCCGGCATCGGGCTCGTGATCATCGCGGGCCAGATGTACGCGGCGGCCGGCATGACGGCCCCGGCCTCCGGCATCGACAAGATCACGGGGCTGCCGGAGGCGTTCGTCGAGGCCGTGGGCAGCACCACGGCACTGGCCTCGATCGCGATCGGCGCGGGCACCGTGGCCGTGGTCGTGCTCTGGAAGCGGCTGCCCGAGACCGTGCGGGCGGTGCCTGGTGCGCTCGCGGCGGTGGTGTTGGCCACGCTCGCCGCGCTCGCGTTCGATCTGCCGGTGGCCACCGTGGAGGTGCAGGGCCTGCTCGACGCCGTCCAGGTGCCGGGCGCCGACGCCTTCGGCGAGCTGGCGAGCCCGGCAGCTCTCGGCACCGTCCTCGCCTTCGCACTGATCGCCTCCGCGGAGAGCCTGTTCAGCGCGGCAGCCGTGGACCGGCTGCACGACGGTGAGCGCACTCAGTACGACAAGGAACTGATGGCGCAGGGCGCGGGCAACGCGGTCTGCGGGGCACTCGGCGCACTGCCCATGACCGCGGTCATCGTGCGCAGCTCGGCCAATGTCCAGGCGGGCGCGAAGACCAAGGCCTCCCGCGTCCTGCACGGCGTCTGGCTGCTGCTGTTCGCCGCGCTGCTGCCGGGCGCCCTGGCACTGATCCCGCTGCCCGCGCTGGCCGGCATCCTCGTCCACGCGGGCTGGAAGCTGATCCCGTTCCGGCAGATCGCGTCGCTGTGGCGGACGCACCGCGGCGAGGCGCTGATCCTCGTCGTCACCGCGGTGGCCATCGTCGCCGTGAACATGTTCGAGGGCGTCCTGATCGGTCTGGCCCTGTCGGTCGCCAAGACCGCCTGGGAGGCCTCGCACATCAAGCTGGAGGTCATAGACAAGGGCGCCGGACCGGTCCAGGCGTACCTGTCCGGCAACGCGACCTTCCTGCAGCTGCCGAAGATACTGGACAGTCTGGAGGCGCTGCCCCAGGACCGGCCGATCGAGCTGAACCTGTCCGGCCTCCACCACCTGGACCACGCCTGCCGTACGGCGCTGGAGAGCTGGGCCGAGCGGCACAGTGCCTCCGGCACCGAACCGGTCAAGGTCACCTCGCCCTGACCGGGGCCCGGTATCGGGTCCGGGACCGACCATGGCCCCGGACCCGAGACCGGGCATATCTTTACAGGAGAAGGCTTTCACTCATTACGCTCCTCCGGGTGAGGGGGTCGTCATGCTCGACGAACTCCTGACCGTGGCCGCGACGGTCGGTTCCGCGGGCGCGCTGTATCTCGCCGCAGCGGCGCGGGTGGTCAAGCAGTACGAACGCGGTGTGGTGCTACGCCTCGGCCGGCTCAAAGGTTCCGTGCGTCCGCCCGGATTCACGATGATCATCCCGATCGTCGACCGTCTGTACAAGGTCAACATGCAGATCGTGACGATGCCCGTGCCCGCCCAGGAGGGCATCACCCGAGACAACGTCACCGTGCGCGTGGACGCGGTCGTGTACTTCAAGGTGGTCGACGCGGCGAGCGCGCTCATCAGGGTCGAGGACTACAAGTTCGCGGTCTCCCAGATGGCCCAGACCTCGCTGCGCTCGATCATCGGCAAGAGCGAGCTGGACGATCTGCTGTCCAACCGCGAGAAGCTCAACCAGGGCCTGGAGCTGATGATCGACAGCCCGGCCGTGGGCTGGGGCGTGCAGGTGGACCGGGTCGAGATCAAGGACGTGTCGCTGCCGGAGACGATGAAGCGCTCCATGGCCCGCCAGGCCGAGGCGGACCGGGAGCGGCGGGCCCGGGTCATCAACGCCGACGCCGAGTTCCAGGCGTCCAAGAAGCTGGCCGAGGCGGCACAGCAGATGGCGGACACGCCCGCCGCGCTCCAGCTGCGGCTGCTGCAGACGGTCGTGGCCGTCGCCGCCGAGAAGAACTCGACGCTCGTGCTGCCGTTCCCGGTGGAGCTGCTGCGCTTCCTGGAGACCCACACGCCGGACCACTCCCGCTCCACGGCACGAGAGGCGGACGGCACGCGCGTGGTTCCGGAGATCGACGACAGCTGAGCGGGTGACATCGAAGGGACACCAAGGGACCGAATGCCCTGTTTATATGCTTTTCTGCTTATGTTCATTCGGTGATCCTTCCCGTACGACGTCTCACCGCCGTCTGCGTACTCGGCGCCGCCCTCGTCGGCTGCGGCGGCACCGAGCGCCCGCAGCCCCGCCCGGCCCGCCCGGGCCCGTCGGCCGTCGACCCCCGTGCGCCCACCCTCGCCCAGGGCCCCGAAGGCCTCACCCCCGTCTTCACCAACGGGCCGCGCACCCAGGGCAGGACGGTCGCGCTCACCTTCGACGCGGACATGACCGCCGACCAGGGTCCTCGCGCAGCCGCGGGCGAACGTTTCGACAACCCCTCGCTGATCGCGACGCTGCGGTCGCTGCAGGTGCCGGCCACCGTGTTCATGACCGGACGCTGGGCGGAGGAGTACCCCATCCAGGCCCGGAGCATCGGCCGTGACCCCCTCTTCGAGGTCGCCAACCACTCCTACAGCCACTACGCCTTTACGCCCGACTGCTACGGGCTGCCGACGGTCGCCGAGGACCGGATGCGGGCGGACGTGGAGCGGGCGTACGCCGCCTTCCGCAGGGCGGGCGTACCGGATCCGAAGCCGTACTTCCGCTTCCCCGGCGGCTGCTACGACCGACGGGCACTGCGCGCGCTCGGCGGAGCCGGCCTGACCGCGGTGCAGTGGGACGTGGTGAGCGGGGACGCGTTCGCGACGGACGCCGACGCCGTGGCCCGGGACGTGCTGGACGGCGTACGGCCGGGGTCGGTCGTCGTACTGCACTGCACGCGCAGCGCGGCCCCGACGACCGAGCGCGCGGTACGGGTGATCGTGCCGGAGCTGCGCCGACAGGGGTACCGGTTCGTGAAGGTGTCCGAGCTGATCGGGGCCGCCCACGCGGCTCAGCCGCACACCGATACCGCCCTGCGCCCCTGAGGTTGGCAGACTGGACGGCGTGACCAGCGAACTGAATGACAGCCCCTTCCGGTCCGAGCCCAGCGCACGCGACACCGCGCCGCAGTTTGTGCTGCCGCTTGTCGTGCGGATCGAGCGAGGGGCGCCGCCTGCCCGAACCGACGCCCTGGAGACGGCCGCCCGTGCCGTCCTGGTGATGCTGAGTGACGAGCGGTCGCTGGGTGAGGGCGAGTGGGCGCAGGCGATGCGGGACTGGCAGGACGCGCGGATCCGCAAGGTGGTGCGGCGAGCGCGTGGCGCCGAGTGGCGGCGGTCGGAGGCGTTGCCCGGCATCACGGTCACGGGCAAGGCGGCGGAGGTACGGGTGTTTCCGCCGGTTCCGCTCGACGGCTGGCCCAAGGAGCTGGCGAAGCTCCAGGTCTCCGGCACCGACCTCGACGACCCGGAGCCGCCCGTCGAGGCGGACCGGAGCGCGCCGGTGCTGTGGCTGAACCCGGACGTGGAGATGTCGGCCGGCAAGGCCATGGCCCAGGCCGGTCACGGCGCCCAGCTCGCCTGGTGGGAGCTGTCGGACGAGGAGCGCGCGGCCTGGCGGGACGCGGGCTTCCCGCTGGCCGTGCGCACCGCCGACCCGGCCCGTTGGCGTGAACTCACCTCCATCGGGCTGCCGTTGGTCCGCGACGCCGGGTTCACGGAGATCGCCCCCGGCAAAACTCTTGTAGTCGAGGGGGGCCGTCGCTTCTGCCCTCTCCCGCGCGAACGACGGCCGTAGGCGGGCTACTGTGCGTCGGCGTCTCCGGCAGCACAGGCCAGCGATCAGCCGATCGCCGACGGCCGTGTGGGCTCTGAAGTGCCCATCCATCCGCGCATCCGGTCTGGTCTTGGTGTGCCCGATGTAATGGAGCCCACCGTTGCGCTGGTCGTACAGCCCGTAGAGCCATCCCTCGCGCAGTCGCGCCTGTACCTCGTTGATCCCTGAGAGGAGCTGTCTCGTCACTTCGCTCAAGTCGGCTTCGCCAGCTTCGAGCCCGGTCAGGAACTCGCCTGCGGTCGCCCGCAACTCCCTTACGGAGGGTAGGAGTTCCGCTTCCCGCGTGTGGTCGTAGTACATCCGGGGATCGTACGAACAGCCCTCGTGCGTGCATTTGCCCATCTGCACTGGTTCCGCCGACTGCGGATCCACTGGGAAATCCGCGATGACATCCACGAAGCTTTCCTCTGGGATGCGCACTCATCTGCTGGCGCCGACTGGCGGCAGTTCGCGTCGCGCGGGCGACGACCTCGGCGTCGGGGGTCGACAGGTCGGTGGTTGCGGCAATCGATGACCCTGTCACAGTGAGACCTCCATTGGTCACGGGTCAACGAATATCGGCGTTGATATTGCTGACCCCGCCGGCTTGGAGAGTCTGAGGGAAAGGGGGCAATGAATGGGAACTTCGCTCTGACCATGCGTCCACTGCATGACGTCGAGTGGCTCCCGGCGCAGCGCATCAGCCCGCGGAGCGTTCCGAACCGCCCGGAGGCTCGGCGACCGCCCTGCTTGCGACGAAGGTCAGGAAGCGCCTGGCGGCGCGGCCACTCGGGCCGTACTGGCGTGCCACCGCGCCGTAGGGCCGGAACGCACCCGCATCGCTGAGCGGGATGCTCCGGGTCGCAGAGGGGTGCCCGGGTTGCGGGGCCGGCACGAGGGCGACTCCCATGCCGGCGGACACGAGCGCACGCAGTGTGGAGAGCTCGGTGACCTCGATCTCGATCCGCGGGCTGAGGCCGGCCTCCAGGAACAGCCGGTCAGTGACGTGCCGCACCCCGTATCCGACCTTGAGCGCCACCATGGGCTCGTCGGCGAGGTCGGCGACGGCGATCTGGTCGCGGCCCTCGAATTCGTGCCCAGGCGGCACGCTGAGGCACAGCTCCTCGCGACCGAGCGGAATCCACTCGAGATCATCGGCGACAGGTCGGGGGGCGACGAATCCGATGTCGACGCGGCCTTGCGCACGTCGTCGACGACGGCGTCAGCGGCGGCGCCGTTGAGTTCGAAGGAGGTGCTCGGGGCGATGTCGCGATAGAGGGTCAGCAACTCCGGCACGAGCCACCCGCCGAAGGAGTGGACGAATCCCAGGGACACCACCCCTCGCTCCGGGTCGACAAGGGTGGTGATCCGCTCCTCTCCCTGCGCGATCTCGTTCATCGCCCGCACGGCATGGGCTCGGAAGAGCTCGCCGTACTTGTTGAGGTGCAGCCGGTTCTGGTGACGGTCGAAGAGCTGGACACCGAGCTTGCGCTCCAGCCGCGCCAGGGCCCTCGAGGCGACCATCAACCGTCTCCTCGCGGGAGGGCCGAAGTTCTTCGTGAAGGACCATCGCGCCGTCTCCGCGAGCGGCGATCCGCTGCGCTACCCGGCACGCACCCAGCGGCTGGATTACGAGGCGGAGGTGGCCGTCGTGATCGGCAAGGGTGGCCGCGATATCAAGAGCGATGACTTCACTTCGCATGTGTGGGGCTACACCCTGTTCAACGACTGGTCGGTGAGGGACAACGTCTCCTTCGGCCCCGACTTTGCCTACTCGAAGAACTTCGACACCTCTGCCACGATCGGGCCCTGGATCGTTGTGAACGAGGGAATCGATCCGCAGGACATTCCCATCGAATGCCGGGTCAACGGCGAACTGCGCCAGAGCGGCAATACGCATTCCATGGTGCACTCCTTCGCCGCCCTCGGTGAGCACTTGTCCAGGGACACGACCCTGTGGCCCGGTGACCTGATCGCCAGTGGCACGCCCAAGGGCACCGCGGTCGACTCCAGTCGGCAGGAGACCGACGGCTCGTTCCCGGACACGCTGTTCGTCAAGCCCGGCGACGTCGTTGAGGTCTCCTCCACTCTGATCGGCACCATCCGCAACGAAGTCGTCAAGCCGACCGGCTGAGGAGTGAGCACATGACCGCGAAGAAGTTCAACGTCGGCGGCGTCCTGTACGACCGGCCCTTCAAGATCCGGCGACTCAACCACTTCGGCATCAGCGTCGACAACACCGCCGAGTCGGCGAAGTTCTACCGGGACCTGCTCGGGTTCGCGGTGGCCGACACGCTCGATCTCGGGAAATACGACCCGGGCCCCTGGCTCGACGGTGTCCCCGACAAGCGCATCTACTTCCTCCGGCACAACAGCGACCACCACACCTTCGTGCTCATGCCGCGCCCGTGGGTCGAGCACGGGGAGCCGCCGGCCCGTCCCGACATCACGGTCAACCAGATCACCTGGCAGGTCGGCAGCCTCCGCGAGGTCGTCGAAGCGCGGCTCTGGCTGGACGAGCTCGGGCAGAAGATCGAACGCTACGGCCGTGACCCCGGCTCGAACTGGCACACCTACTTCCCGGACCCGACCGGCCACACCAACGAGCTGGAGTACGGCATCGAGCAGGTCGGCTGGGACGGCCTGAGCAAGCCCGAAGTGATGTGGCCGTGGTCCAACGACCATCCGGAACTGCCGTACAAATCTGAGTCGACCGAGCTCGCCGAAGCCCAAGCGGAGGGCGTCGATCTGACGTCTGGTCACCGCTGGGTCGACGAGCTGCCGAAGACGTACGACGTCGGTGGCATCCTGCTCGCTCGGCCGTTCAAGCCGGTGCGGATCGGACCGGTGAGCATCTTTGTCCAGGACATCGACGCCGCGGAGAGGTTCTACACCGAGCGCCTCGGCCTGGAGAAGAGCGAGGAATCCGAGATCGCCGGCCACCGCGTTCTCTTCCTGCGGGCGAACACAGAGCACCACAGCCTGACACTCCTCCCAGTGGAACTGCGCCGCGTGCTCGGTACGCGGGAGGACAGCACCTTGCTCTCCTTCGGTGTACAGGTCGGTTCCTACGAGCAGCTGCGCGCGGCGAAGGCGTTCTTGGAGGAGAAGGGCGTGAAGCTGATCGACCTGCCGCCGGAGATCCACAAGGGGATCGACTACGTGATCCACGCCGTTGCCCCCGACGGTCATGTGATGCAGCTGTACTACTACATGGAGCAGGTCGGCTGGGACGGCCGCGTGCGGCCGGAGGACGAGCGTCGGAAGGTGCAGGCCGACGTGTGGCCCGAGACGCTGACGCCGCTCTCCGACACCTACGGCGGCGAAACCTTCTGGGGACCGCTCGGCTGACGCCCTGCCTCGATGCTGGTCCACTTGAGCTGCTGGGCTGGCTTGGACGGCGCTGAGGAAGGCGCCTCAGCGCCGATCGTTTCCGTCGTATTGCATTGCGCATCGTGCGGTTGGGGTGCCGACTCGCGTTGACTGTGGTGTGACCCTTGCACAACTCACCGCGATTGGACGGTAGTTCCTGGCCGTCCCTGCAGATCGGCAGGGACGGCCCGTCACCCCGGTCGCTTCCTGAGCTTCGTCGCGAGCAGGGCGGTCCCCAAGCCCCGGGCGGTTCGGAACGCTCCGCGGCCTGACGCACCGCGACGGGAGTCGCCCGGCGTCATGCACCAGATGCATCCTCAGGGCGAAGTTCCTGCTCATTGCCCCTGTCCCCCCGGATTCTCCAAGCTGGCGGGGTCAGCAATGTCAAAGCCGACATGCGCTGACCCGTGACCAATGGAGGTCTCACTGTGGCTGAGTCAGCGATGACCGCCCCCACCGATCCGTCGTCCCCCGACGGCGAGATCGTCACCCGCGCGACGGAGCTCGTCACCCTCATCCGCGAGCATGCCGCGCAGGGCGACGAGTCCCGGCGCGTGGTGCCCGAGGTGGTGCGGGCGCTGGAGGACGCGGGGCTGTTCCACCTGCTCGTTCCCCAGCGCTGGGGCGGCGCCAATGCGACCATCCGCACCGCGGTCGACGTCGTCTCCGAGGTCGCCCGTGGCGACGGGTCGGCGGGATGGATCACTTCTCTGCTGATGACCGGCGCGGGATATGCCGCGACGTTCTCGGAGCAGGCACAGCAGGAGGTCTTCGGCGCGAACCCTCGGGCCAAGGTGGGTGGCGTCTTCACGCCGGGCAGCACGTCGGAGCGTGTCGACGGCGGGTACCTCGTCAGCGGTCGCTGGCCGTACTCCTCGGCCTCGTTCGTGGCGGACTGGGCGATCCTGGGTCTGCTGCTCGAGGGCGACGATCCACTGGGCGCCGCCCTCATCCCCGCCGAGGCGTTCACCATCGAGCCGAGCTGGTTCATGACCGGGATGAAGGGCACGGGCAGCGACACGATCGTCGTCGAGGATCACTTCCTACCGGACCACCGGGTGCAGCGTTTCAAGGACATGGCCGAGGCGAACTTCCTCTCCTCGGACAAGGAGCATCGCCTGACGTCGGTGTCACTGCCCGGTGCTGCGGCCCTCTTCCTCGCCGCACCTCAGCTGGGCATCGGCAAGCACGCGCTGGAGGTGACACGTGCGAAGCTGCCCGGGAAGCCGGTCGCCCACACCGCCTACCAGCAGGCGCGGCTCTCCCCCACGCACCACACCCTGGTGGCGAAGGCCGCGACCAACCTACATCTGGCGGAGCTGGCACTGCACCGGATCAGCCTCGACCTCGACCAGGCCTGCGCCGCACGGGACCTCCTCACCCGCGGGCGCATCCGCAACGACACCGGCGCGGTCGCCGAACTGGTCTCGAAGGCGGTCGACCTGCTGCTGACAGCCAACGGCGCCGGTTCGTTCGCCGAGGCCAACGTGCTGAGCCGGATCTGGCAGGACTCCAGCATCGCCGCCCGGCACGGTTACCTGACCCCGGAGATCGGCAGGGAAGCCTACGGGCGGCTCCTGCTCAGCCACGAAGAGCCGACGCTGTCGCTCTGACCAGGAGGAGACATGACGACCACCCCGACGTCCGAGATCGACCTGTTCGCGTCCTCGGATCGGCACGTCCGCTACGAGCAGTACCACCGGCTGCGCGAGCTGGGCGGCGTCGTCCAGGTCCGGGAGCCCGACGCGTACGCGGTCGTGCGCTACGAGGAGGTCAAGGCCGTCCTCGCGGACCACGACGCCTTCATCTCCGGGCAGGGCATCGGGTTCAACCCCGTGCTGAACCAGATCATGCAGGGGAACACGCTCGTCAGCGATCCGCCGGAACACGACGTGCTGCGCTCCGTCGTCGCCTCCGGGCTGCAGCCCCGGGCCATCCGCGCGCACCGACGAAGTCGTGAAGAAGGCACGGGACCTGGTCACCCAGGTCGTCGAGAAGGGTGCGATCGACGGTGTCGCGGAGCTCGCCCAGGTGATGCCGATGGCGGTCATCCCCGACTTCCTCGGCCTGCCCGAACGCAATCGCGAGCACCTCTACGAATGGGCGAAGGTGGGCACCGATCTGCTGGGCCCCGATACCGAACGCACCCCACACAACCTCGAGATGACCCAGCTCATGGTCGAATTCGCCCATGAGCTCGCGGCGAACCGGGAACTCATGCCCGGGACGCTCGGTGCGGCCGTGCTCGAGGCCGCCGACCAGGGAGTCATCCCCGCGGAGAAGTGCCCGCTCCTGTTCATCGACTACATCGGCCCTTCGCTGGAGACCACGGCCACGGCCATCTCCCATCTCCTCGTCATCTTCGCGGAGCGGCCCGACCAGTGGGCCGCGCTCCGCGCCGAACCGGGGCTCGTGGCATCGACGACGAGGGTTACGTGGTGTTCGAGCACGTCGGCCGCGACGTGTCGGCGCCCGACCAGGAGGCCGCGTCCGCCGGTGCCCGGGTGTGCCCGGTGGCCGCGCTGCTCGTGCGGGCCGACGCGTGACACGCGCGGTCCTCTCGCGCGTCGTCATCGTCGGCGGAGGCCCGGCGGCCGCGGCGGCCGCCGTGGCCCTGCGCGATCTCGGGCACGACGGCGAGGTCGTCATGGTCAGTGGCGACCCCTATGGCCCTTACTCGCGGCCACCGCTGTCGAAGGTCTTCCTGCAGGGCCACACCGAACACGAGGACCTCGCCCTGGATGTCGCGGGGGCCGAGGTACGCAGCGGCATGCGCGCAGTGCATGTCGATCCCGTCGCCCGCCATGTCGACACCTCGGACGGGGATCGCCTCCGGTACGACGGGCTGGTGCTGGCCACGGGATCGCGGCCGAGAAGGCCGAAGGACGCCTCCGTCGCGGTGCTCGCCACGCTCGACGACGCCCGGTCCCTGCTGCGGCGGCGGCTGCGCACCGCCGCCTCCGCGGTGATCGTCGGATCGGGCTTCCTCGCCTACGAACTCGCCTCCGCCGCGCGGGACTCCGGAGCTGAGACGGCGATGGTCATACGGCCTGGCGCCCTGGAGGCGAAGATCGGCGACCTGGCGCACACGCTCCGCGACCGCGCCCGCGAGCACGGGGTGCGGATCATCACGACGCGCGGCGGCTCGTTCTCGCACGGCGGCGTGATCACGGCCGAGGGCGAACGGCTTGACGCCGACCTCGTCGCGGCCGCACTGGGCACCGAGGCGGAGACCGCCCTCCTTCCGGAGCACTCCCTTCCCGGCATCGGGTTCATCGTCGACGAACACTGCCGCGTGGCGCCGGGGATCGTCGCGGCCTGCGATGTCCCGGTGACCCGGCGCGCCGACGGATCACTGCGCCGCGACGTGACGTGGACGAACGCGCTCACGCAGGGCGCCGCCGCTGCCGGAGCCCTGCTCGACGCCGACGCGCCGCCGTTCGACCCGATCTTCTACGGCTGGACGGAGGCCTTCGGCCTCGACCTCAAGTTCGCCGGAACCTTCCCGCAGTCGTCACCGCCAGAGGTCGTCGACGGCGACCGCGCCGACGGCCGCGCCTTGCTGCGCTGGCCGGGCGCCGCGGCCGCGATCGGGTACCGCATGCCGGTGGGGAAGCTCAAGGGCCTCGCACGTGCCGCGCCGGCCGAACCCGACGCGGAGAGTACGCCCGCCGGCGCGCGGGCGCACTGATCCTTGCGTCGCCTTCCGCGCGCACGCCCGCAGAGGTCGACCGTGGGCGGTGGTGCCAGCACACCACCGCCCACATGTATCGAGCAATGCTCATTCCTGAAGGGCTGGGTTCGTCGAGGGCGGTGTTTCTGCTGGTTGTTGATGGTTCTGGGCAGACCAGGCCGTCTCACTGCCGGTGGGGTGGTGACGGCGAGTTTGTGTGCACTCACGCGAGCGGTGTGCGGTTGTGGTAAGGGTCTTCCCCAGCCGTGATGTAGAAGGGCGCCGCAGCGGCCCTCGATCCGAGCCCGGTCCTCGGTGATCTTGGGGGTGGTCTTGCGCTGATCCGCCTCCACCACTACCCAGCGCACGAGTTGACTGCCTCACCCGACCTGCCCGACCACCCGGACTACCCCCGCATCCTCGCCGTCTTCAACGACGCCAGTGGCCCGCTGAGGGCCCGTGATGTCTGCGAAGCCCTCCACCACGAACTGCTGCCGAAGAACACCGAAGGCACCCGCGCCAAGCTGAAACGCCTGGTCAAGCTCGGCATCCTCACCGAGGTCGACACCGGCAGCTTCGCCAGGAAGCAGTAACCGACCAAGGCCCGCGACCAGCAGCCCACCCCAACCTCACCCCGAAACGGACATCGTCGACTTCATCGCTGCCCAGCGAGCGGTAGCCACGGCGGCGGTTCACATGCTGCAGGTCGAGCCGTAGGGAAAGACCTTGGCCCCCTCGCCGCACTACTCTTCGCCCCTGTGATACGGGTTACACCCACACGAACGTTGGGGAGCAGATTGTCGCACACTCTGCTCCCCAAGTGTTTCGGCCCGGCCGTCCCGCTGATGCGCTACGCCCCGTCCTTGGATTCCCCCGCCGCAGGTGCTTCCTCAGGACGGCGGGGCGGTCCTGCCGCCTCCGTCGGCCGGGCGGGGAGCTCGGTGGCGGCCCAGCCCGCCAGGAAGGTCAGGGCCTGTGTGCTGGGCGAGTGCGGTTCCGCCGTGTAGACGAGCAGGCTCTGGTCCGTGGAGCCCCGCACATCCAGCACCTGGAAGTCCAGGCTCAGTTCCCCGGCGATCGCGTGGACGAACTCCTTGCGGCCATGCCGCTGGGCCCGCACCCTGTGGTCGGACCACCATCGGCGGAAGTCGGGGTCCTTCACGGAGAGTTCCCCGACGAGACGGGCGAGTTCGGGATCGTTCGGGTAACGGCCGGCGTCCATGCGGAGGTAGGCGACACACTCCTGGGCCACTTGCTCCCAGTTCGCGTACAGCCCCCGGACCTCGGGATCGAGGAAGGTGAGCCATATGTGGTTGCGCCGCTTGGCCGGCAGCCTGGAGTAGTCGGTGAACAGCGCGGCGCTCAGTTTGTTCCACGCCAGGATGTCCATGCGGCGTCCGAGCACGAGTGCCGGGACGTTCACCATGCTGTCCAGGAGGACCTGGGTTGCATGCGATACCTGCTGGTTTCTCGGTGCGGCCGGCTTCGCCCGGTCGGAGATGCCGGCTTCGGCCGCGCACCGCAGCAGGTATTCCTCCTCGTCGGGGCGCAGCTCAAGCGCCCGGGCCAGGGCCGTGAGGATGGCGGGCGAGGCGGACTTCACGCGGCCTTGTTCCAGCCTCACGATGTAGTCCACGCTGACGCCGGCCAGCGAGGCGAGTTCCTCACGCCGCAGTCCCGGCACCCGGCGGTGCCCGGACGTGGGCAGCCCCACCTGCTCCGCAGTGACCCGGGCGCGGCAGGCGCGCAGGTATTCACCGAGTTCTGTCACGGCAGTCTCCTTCTCGTTCGATCCCTGCGCGTCATACGGCGGGTCAGATGCTGACCGTCACGTCGTCATGGTCCGTGGACAGGGCGAGCTCCCGCCAGGTGTCGGTCTCCTCGCGAAGCTGGGCGATCTTACGGTCCATGGCCGAGGCGCAGTCGCTGCCGAGCTGGGCGCGCAGCGGCGGGTTGGCGGCGTCGGCCAGGGCGAGGATGGCCGTGGCTCCCTTGACCGGGTCACCGGGCTGGGCGTGGTTGAGCCCGGGGACGGCCTGGCGCACCGCGCCGGCGGTGTCGGCGTAGTCGGAGATGAGCCGGCCCTCCGTGAGCAGGCTGGTGGCGTCGAGGAAGTCGGTGCGGAAGTATCCCGGCTCCACGATCGTGACCTGGATCCCCAGCGGCGCCAGTTCGGCGCGCATCGCCTCGGACAGGCCCTCCACGGCGAACTTGGTCGAGCAGTAGACGCCGAAGCCCGCCACGCTCTCGAAGCCCCCGATGGAACTCAGATTGAGAACGCGGCCCGACCGCTGCCGGCGCATGACCGGCAGTACGGCGCGGGTGACGTTGGCCAGACCGAAGACGTTGGTGTCGTAGACCGAGCGGAACGCTGCGTCGGACGTTTCCTCCACCGCGCCCAGCACACCGCGTCCTGCGTTGTTGACGAGGACGTCGATCGTCCCGAACCTCTCCACGGCTGCCTCGACAGCCTCACGGGCCTGCGCCTCGTCGGTGACGTCCAGGGCGACAGCGAGCAGGCTGTCCCCGTACTGGGAGAGCGCGTCCTGTACGTCCTGGGGCCTGCGGGCCGTCGCCACGACCTTGTCGCCCCGCTCCAGTGCCTGGCGTGCGATCTCCAGGCCGAAACCGCGGGACGCGCCAGTGATGAACCAAGTGGCCATGCCACTACCTCTCATTCGTTCCATGTTAGAAAAATCAGGTCAGATGCAGCGAATTTTCGTATCGCTGCGATGGGAGCAGCATTTACTGCTCTCTGTGGCCAGCAGCGGCCCTTCCCGGCTGGGCCGACCCCGGCGGACAGCGATGGCGCCTGCCACCATGGCGAGCAGTGCCACGAGCAGTCCGAACCCCGAGAAGGCGGCGGCGACGCCGAAGCGGGAAGCAGCGGCGCCCAGGGCGACCACCGGCACACTCACCGCCAGGTAGGCCAGGGCGAAGAACCCCGGCAGGAGCTGGGGGTAGCCCTTGGCGATCATCGCCGCCGTCACGGTGCTCGTGGACCCCATGAAGGTCAGGCCCGACGACCGCCCAGCCGGCCGTCACGATGGGGGCCACCCGGAGCAGGATCCCGCGCGGCTCCGCACCCAGCCGCAGCACCCGGGGGCGCCAGGGCCTGAGCCGTTCGGGCGCGATCTGCCAGGCGGGAATCGCCCGCACCAGGGCGAGACCGCCGAGGGACAGGACGGTCAGCACGACGAACGGGCGACCAGCGGCGCGGGAGCGAACTGGACGGCGAGGCCGGAGAACACCGCGCCCAGCGCGATGCCTGTCGAGGTCGCCGCGCTGTTGGCCGCCGCCGCTGCCTGGTGACTGCGGTCCCGGTGAAGGTCGGCCAGGGCCGAGCCCGCGCTGCTGGTGAGCAACCCGACCGCGACGCCCTGGATCAGGCGGGCCAGGCACAGCGCCCACGCCCCCGTGGCCAGGAGGAATGTCAGGAAGCTGACGACGATGGTGGCCAGTGCCACCACGATCGTCCGTTGGGTGCCCAGGTGCTCGGCCAGGCCCCCGGCCAGCAGCAGGGTCAGGACCGCGCCGACGGCGTAGCAGGCATAGACGATCGTCGACGTGGTCGTGCCGAAGTGCCATTGCTGCTGGTAGAGACCGTACAGCGGAGACGGCGCGCTGCTGGCGGCCATGACCACGAAGACGATCGCGACCACGGTCTTGAAGTGCCAGGGGCGGTGCGGCCGGTGATGCTGGGTGGGGTGCCGGCGCCCCCGGGTCTCGGGGGCGGCCAGCTTGCCGACGTTCATGCTCTTGCCATCTCCGGTGGGAATCCAGCGTCGGCCGTCAGCGGCCCAGGACGACCTTGGTCTCCAGGTACTCCTGCATGCCGTCGGGGCCCCATTCGCGGCCGTTGCCCGACTCCTTGTAACCGCCCCAGGGCGCGGTCCAGTCGAACTCGGCGTTGTTGATGATCACGTAGCCCGCTTCGATCCGGGACGCGACGTCCGCGGCGTCCGCAAGATCGCTGCCGGTGACATAACCGGCGAGGCCGTACCGGGTGTCGTTGGCGATCTGGATAGCCTCGTCCACCGTGTCGTAGGTGATGATCGACATCACCGGGCCGAAGATCTCTTCCTGGGCGATGGTCATGTCGTTGGTGACCCCGGAGAACACCGTGGGCTTGACGAAGTGCCCGTTCTCCAGGCCATCCGGCTTGCCCAGGCCTCCGGTGAGCAGCCGGGCCCCCTCATCCAGGCCGGCCTGGATGTAGTGCTGGACGGTCCGCCACTGCTCGCCGGAGATCAGCGGGCCCATGTCGGTGCCCTCCGCGCGCGGGTCGCCGACCTGGAGCGCCTCCACCCGCGGGAGCAGCACGGACAGGAACTCCTCCAGCCGCTCGCGCGGCACCAGGGTCCGGCTCGGCGCACTGCAGATCTGGCCGGTGTTGGCCATCAGCCAGGTGAGCACCGTGTCGACTGCAACGTCCAGATCCGCATCAGGCATGATCACCTGCGGCGACTTGCCGCCGAGCTCGGTGGCCACGCGCTTGGCGCTCTTGGCCGCGGCGGCGTTCACCTGGAGCGCGGCCTCACCCGAGCCGGTGAAGGACACGACGGCGACGTCGGGGTGCGAGGCAAGCGCGTTTCCGATCACCGAGCCGCGGCCGGTGACGAGGTTGAAGACACCTGCGGGGACGCCGGCGGCCTCCAGGATCTCGGCCAGGACGACAGCCGAGTACGAAGCCAGCTGAGCCGGCTTGAGGACGACGGTGCAGCCCGCCGCGAGCGCCGAGGCGGTCTTGCCGGCCGGCTGAAGGGCGGGGAAGTTCCACGGAGTGATCAGAGCCGCCACGCCGATGGCTTCCTTGCGGATGTGGGTGGTGCCACGGTCTTCGGTGAACGCGAACGTCTTGAGCACCTGGGCAGCGGCCCGGAACTGGATCAGCCCGGCGGCAACGTGCATGGCACGGGACAGCGGCAGCGGACAGCCCAGCTCGGCGGTGACCGCCTGGGCCATGTCCTCGGCGCGCCGCTCGTACTCGTCGGCGATCCGCTCCAGCAGGTCGATACGCTCCTGGCGGGTGGTCCGGGAGAAAGAGGGGAATGCCCGGTTGGCCGCGGCGACCGCCAGGTCGACGTCGGCCTCGGCGCCGAGCGCCACCCGGCCGGACACCTCGCCGGTCGCGGGGTCGGTCAGATCGACGACTGAGCCGTCGAGGGGCTCGCGCCAGGCGCCGTCGATGTACAGCTTGGTGTAGTCACGCATGTTCTCTCCGTCAGAGTCGCGATTCGCCATGTGTCGGAGGCGGCCTTTCGTGTGCGAAGGCGCCTTGCGGAATCCATCGTCGTGACAGAGAGCCCTGGCATACAGGGAGGCCTTTTCCTGGGCATCGGTCCATGGGAAAACCAGGGGCCTTGTCCCCGAAGGGTGGACACTTGTTCGTGTCGTTATGCGGCAAGTGTCAGGGTAGCTGACTGCTGTTCGTAGGTGATCGGTGCCTGCTGTCCGTTCGCCGAGTGTCGTCGGCGGGTGTTGTAGCGCGTGGTCCAGCGGAAGACCGCCAAGCGGCAGGCGCGGGCGCCGTCGAAGCGGCGGGCACCGCGCAGTGTCTCGCGTTTGAGAGCGGCGTTGAACGATTCGGCCAACGCGTTGTCCGCCGAGGTGCCGACCGCTCCCATCGACTGCCGCACCCCAACTCGGCGCATGCTTCGGCGAACTGACGGGAGGTGTACTGCGCCCCGTGATCGCTGTGAAAAACGGCGCCGGCCAGGCTGCCCCGCGTCCGGGCGGCAGCCCGGAGCGCGTCAGTGACCAGCTCGGTGCGCATGTGGTCGGCGATTGACCAGCCCACCAGGCGGCGCGAGAAGCAGTAGATCACCGTCGCCAGATACAGGAACTCGCTGTCGCCCACAGGCAAGTACGTGATGTCCCCGACGTACTTGGTGTTCGGTGCGCTCGCGGTGAAGTCGCGCTGGAACAGGTCCGGCACCGGGGTGGCGGACGGTTCGGGCACGGTGGTGACCTGGCGCTTGCGCAGCCGCAGCCCGGCGATACCGAACTTCCGCATCACCCGCCCGACGCGCTTGTGGTTCACACGCTCGCCCTCGTCGCGTAGCTCGGAGGTGATCCGGGGGCGGCCGTAGGTGCCGTCCCACTCGGCGTGCACGGCCCGGATCCGCTCGGCAAGCACGACTTCGGCCCGCTCGCGCGCGGCACGGGCCTCACGGCCGGCCCGCCATTTGTAGAAGCTGGAGCGGGCGACCTCCAGCACGGCGCACAACCGCTTCACGCCCCAGGCGCGGTGGTGGTCCTCAATGAACTGGAAGCGGTTCAGGAGCCGTCAACTATCTACTGCCTGACTTGATGTTGCTTTCGTAGTCAGCGATCGCGTTCTGGAGGGCGTCGATCGTTCGGGGTGGGTGGGTTCGCCGGGGCTGGGTGATGGCTGCGGTGATGTCGGGGGCCGCGGCGAAGGCAAGCAGGGGCATGGTTCGGTGGGCGTGGTAGCTCAGGGTGTTGCGGTCCCGGCCGAGGAGTCGGGCCGTCAGAGTGAGGGTGACGGTGTTGCGGCGGCTCAGGACGGCGGCCAGGACGCGGTGGCGGTGGTCGAGGAAGCCGAAGCCGGGGTTGTAGCCGCGCCGATTGAGGCCCTTCCTCTTCTCCCGCTCCGCCTCGGCCAGGACCCGGCGACAGGGTTCGAGTTCCTCCACGAGCCGGTCGAACAGCTCGCGGCACATGCCGGTCAGGGCGGGGTGCGTGAGCAGGAAGGTGGCCTCGGCCGGGATCGGCGGTGCCTTCGCCCGGTCCGGCTCGGGTGGCGGTGCCATCTGGGGACCGTATGGGGCGATAGCGTAGTTCCACTCCCCGTGGAAGGCATCCCGCTGGATGCGCTGCAGGACCGCCTTGCGCTCGTCCTTGGTGAGCGTGCGGCCGGTGGGGTAGTCGTTCTCGTCGAGGGCGGCGTTGACGGTCAGGCCGGTGCTGGTGCGGGTGGCTGCGATGCTCTGGAGCAGGCCCTCGTAGCTGGTCAGGGACCGTCCGCGCAGGCTGTGGGTGATCCGGGAGAACAGGCGGTGCTCCACCTTGTTCCACTTCGATGTTCCGGGTGGAAAGTGCAGGACGGTGATGGTCAGTCCGCACTCGTCGGCGAGGGCGGCCAGGTCCTTCTTGAAACAGGTGGGAGTCGGCGGAGTTCGCCCCGCCGGAGTCGGCGGTGATCAGCAGCCGGGATGCGTCTGGGTAGTCCTGCTGGCCCTGTTGGTTCCACCAGCGGCGGATGGACTCCACTGCGAAGGCCGCGGTGTTGCGGTCGGTGCCCACGTTCACCCAGCCGGTGTCCTGTCCCAGGTCGTAGACGCCGTACGGGATCGCAATCGGGGTGTCGGGGTCCACGAAGTCGTGGTCCGGTGCCGTGATCGGCGCCCCCTTGGGGCGGTAGGTGCGGCCCGCCCGGGCGAAGCCGCCGATCGGCTCCTTCCTCTTCGCATCCACGCTCACTACCGGCAGACCTTGGGCCAGAAACCGCTCGGCCGTGGCGTTGATGTGCCGGAACTGAGCGTCGCGGTCGGGGACATGGCTCCCGGCACGGGTCTTGGCCATGCCCTGAAGGCTGAAGCCCATCGAGCGGCCCACAGCAACAATGGCCCCGACCCTGTTTCACGACACCTGCACAGGCGGTACGCCGCCGACTCCGGGCGGCTTGCCGACAGCGCCGTCGCCGAAGTGATGGAGCGAGGTCTGTCGGCCGGGTTCGTGCGCCCTGCAGGCGTCTACCGACCTGCTCCGAGACCAGGCCGGGCGGACTGCCGCTCGTCTTCGCCCCGGCAGTCGCTCCACGACGGCTTCGACGCAGACGGTCCTGGGGATGACGACAGGTCGCGGACCGGGATCTGGAGGGGGGTGGACGCCGACCGGATGACCTTCATCACGTCGCCGTCGAGGCAGAGGTGGCAACGCGCGATGCCGGTGCATTTCCTCCAGGGCGCGGAAGACGGTTGGGCGCGGCGAAACTGCGGGGTCTCCGGCTCGTCCGGGCCAGGGCGGGTCACGCCGTGTTCGGTCCTCCGGGAGCGGAGTCATGCGTCTGATGCATCGCAGGCATGAAGTTCCTGGTGAAGTGTCTGTCTTTACACCCCTCGGAGCGCATCCGCATGCTGGCTGCCATCCCTCCGTGCGGTCGACGTCGGTCATGACATCCATCGACCCACGACGCTCTAAGAAAGCAGGCACCATGACAATGTCGTCCAGCGCCGTAATGTCGGATCTCGGCAGCCCCGACGCTGAACTGGTGGGCCGCGCCACCGATTTGGTCCCACTGATCCGCGAGTACGCCGCGCAGGGTTCCGAGGCGCGTCGAGTGGCCCCGGAGGTGGTGAAGGCGCTGGATGACGCGGATGTGTTCCGCCTGCTCGTGCCCAAGCGGTACGGCGGCCACGGGGCGACGCTGCGCACCGCCGTCGAAGCGGTGGCGGAGGTGGCCCGTGGGGACGGGTCGACCGGGTGGATCGCCGCGTTGATGACGGTCGCCACCGGATTCGTCGCGACCTCCTCCGCGCAGGCGCAGGAGGATGTGTTCGGCGCAAACCCGAAGGCAAAGGTGTGCGGCATCTTCTCCCCGGGCAGCAAGTCGGAGCGGGTCGAAGGCGGTTACGTGATCAGTGGTCGCTGGCCATACGCCTCGGGTTCCTTCGCCGCCGACTGGGCGAGCCTGGGAATCACCATCGAGGGCGACGACCCGATGGCGATGGCGATGGCGCTGATTCCCGCGGAAGCCTTCACGATCGAGCCGACGTGGTTCATCGCCGGGATGAAGGGCACGGGCAGTGACACCATCGTGGTCGAGGACCACTTCGTGCCTGAGCACCGGGTGCAGCGAGTCAAGGACATGCTCGAATCGCGCTACCTCACGCCGTACACCGATGAGCGGATGGCGTCGATGGCCTTCGACGCAGTCGCTTCCGCCATCCTTGCCGCACCGCAGATCGGTCTCGGCCGGCACGCGCTTGAGATCACCCGGGCCAAGCTGCCCCTCAAGCCGGTGGCCTACACCAGCTACCAGCAGGCGAAGCTCTCACCCACCCACCAGATCGGCGTCGCGAACGCGGCCACCAAGCTGCATCTGGCGGAGCTCGCGCTGAACCGCATCTGCCTCGACATCGACGAGGCCGCCACCGATGGCCGGCTGCTCGACCTGGAGACCGGGGACGGATCCGCAACGATACCGGCGTAATCGCCGAACTGATCAAGGAAGAGATCGACACGCTGCTGACCGCCAACGGTGCCGGATCCTTCGCCGATGCCAACGTGCTCAGCCGCATCTGGCGTGACGCGGAGACCGCCGCCCGGCACGCCCTCGTGACCCCCGAGATCGGCAGGGAGGCCTACGGCCGGCTGCTGCTGGGCAACGACGAGCCGACGATCGCTCTGTGAGCACGACGACCATGCAGACCACACCATCCGTCGCCACGCCTCCCAGCGGCCCGTCCGCCGTCGACGACGCCGTCGACTACCGGCGCGTCCTCGGACACGTCCCGACCAGCGTGGCCGTGGTCACCGCGAACGCCAGATCCGGGCCGGTCGGGATGACCGTCGGCTCGTTCACCTCGGTCTCGCTGGACCCGCCGCTCGTCGCCTTCTTCGTCGACCGCTCCTCCAGGACCTGGCCCCGCCTCTACGAGGCGAGCCACTTCGGCGTCAACATCCTCGGCCACGGCCACAGCGCGCTGTGCCGGGCGTTCTCCCGACGCAGTGAAGACCGCTTCCTCGACGTGGAGTGGAGCGTGTCGGACCGGGGTGTCCCGCTGCTGGACGAGGCGATCGTCACCCTGGAGTGCACCAGGTTCAAGGTCGACCTCATAGGCGATCACTACCAGGTGGTCGGCCGGGTCGAATCGATGGAACTGCGGGCCACCGATCCACCGCTGATCTTCCTGCGCGGCGGATTCGTCGACATGGGCGGCTCGCAAAGGGGTGAAGCGGACGCATGATCTACGAGCACGCCGAACTCCGCATCCGCCCCGGGGCCGGGGCCCGGCTCGAAGCGGACTTCGCGTCGGCCAGGCATCTGTTGCTGGAGGCACCCGGGTGCCGATCCGCCGAGCTGCTTCCCTTTTCCGGACTAAGAAGGCCGGGCCCCCCGCTTGAGTACCGCGACGGGGAGCACCGACGTCAGGTGTTCGTGAGCAGCGCCGAGACGGCCGTCTCCGTGACTACACCCGTTTCGCCCCCGAACCCTGCGGCAGCGAGCCCTCCGCCCTGGCGCGGGGAGAACCGATACGGTCCATCTGCCTCCAGGCCGGGAAGATCACCGGGCACAGCGTGGCGAGCAGATACACACCGCCAACCGCCAGCAGCGTGGAGGACAAGCCGACCGAATCCACGAGGGAGCCCGCGGCCAGTCCGCCCAGCGGAGTGACCATCTGCACCGAGGCCGTTGTCGCGCTCAGCACGCGGCTGCGCAGTTCCTCCGGCACCGTCTCATACGTCACGGTGGCCATGATGGGGTTGAGCACACCGAAGGCGAGGCCCTCAACTGCCATGATCACGACCAGCGGGGTGAAGGTGTCGGTGAAGGCGGCCACCACGAAGCGCGGCAGGCCCCCGATGAGAAAAGCGATCGTGAACACGGGCCACCGCCGAAAGCGGCTGCCCACCGCCCCATAGACCAGCGCCCCCGTGAGAGCGCAAACCCCGAACGCCGCGTTCAGCAGACCGAGATCGACGGCACCATCAAGCTCCTCACGGGCATGCACGGGTAGGAGCACAGCGCTCCACCCCTGGTCGAGGCCCCTGGTGACCAGCGTCATCAGGCACAGGCCCAGCAGCAACGGCGTGGCCGCCACGAAGTGATACCCTTCCGCGAGTTCACGACGGTAGACACGCAGCGACGCCGGCTCGGCCCGTCGTTGGGCCCGCGCCTCGGGCAGGCCGCGCACCCCGAACGCGAACAGTGGCGCGGCCACGGCGAAGGTCGCGGCATCTACCAACAGGACGTTCTCGGCTCCGAGTACGGCGATCAGCACCCCTCCGAGAGCGGATGCCGTCAGCGCCGCGCAGCGTGCCGCACCGTCGTACAGCCCCGCAGCCCTGGTCAGCGGCATTCCGGCGCGTTCGGCGAGCGTGGGCACCAGGACGCCGCGAGCGGTTTCACCCGGCGCACGGAACAGCCCTGTCATCGCCATCAGCACGCACAGCATCCAGAACTGCAGGATGCCGGCGAACTGCAGCAGCGGGATCGCCGCAACGGCGACCCCGCAGGCGAGATCCGAGGCGACACTCACCCGCCGTCGGCCCATCCGGTCGATGACCGGACCGGTGACGAGCGCAGCGAGCACTGCGGGCAGCAGTGTGCAGAACGCGACGATCCCGGCCCTGGCGGCGCTGCCCGTGCTTTGCAGCACGAACCACGGCACGCCCATGTATGTAAGGCAATTCCCGGCGATCGAAACGAGGTTGGCGGCAAGAACCGTTGCCAGAGGACGGCGATCAACCGTCCCGAAGTCTTCGGACACTACGGTGGTCTCCCATAAGGGGAAGCGCCCACCGTGAATGAAGCAGGTCAGCCGGTGGGCGAAGCGAAGTGGTCAGCGTCTGGCGCGCATGGCGAGGCGCACCGCGGTGCGGTGTTCACAAGCAGCGCCTCCAACACTTCGCCGGGATGACCACCCGGCACCTCCACGCATTGTGACCTCGGGCACCGGCCCTCCGCAACGACGATCCGTCGCAATGAGCAAGCTCGATCTACCTTCCATCTGGATCTCGGAGCGCCGTGCTTCAACGCGCTAGGAAGAAAAACACCTACTCATCTGGCTGAGGCGGTGGTGCGTCGTCAGTCACGGCAGCTGTAGTTCGTGATCGGTAACGGATCCGGGCTGGTCAGCGGTTCCACGAGGCTGCTTGCGGGCATGGGTACGGCCACCGTGATCATGACCGTTTGTGACGACGAATCAGGACGCGGTGGCCGTGGAGGTCACGGTAGCGCAGGCGGTGTGGCGGGACGGCTTCGGGGCGGCCATGGGGCTGGTAGCGGACTGCTTTCCACGCCGTGAGACGCGGCGGACGCTGCGGGAGACGGTCGAGGCGGTACTGATGGGGCTGGAGCGGATCAACTGCTGGACGCTGGCCGAGGCGCTCGGGCACTGCGGTCCGCACCGGCTGCAGCACTTCCTGTCCAGGGCGGTGTGGGACGACGAGGCGGTCCGTGCGCGTCTTGCCGCCTTCACTGTGGGACATCTCGCTGATGACCAGGCGATGTTGGTGGTCGACGAGACCGGCGACGCGAAGTCCTCGACCGATGCGGTGGGCGCCGCCCATCAGTACTCTGGCGCGCTGGGCGGTGTCGGCTTGTGCCAGGTCGCCGTCCATCTGACCTACGTGGGCCCGGCCGGGCACGCGCTGATTGACCGCGCCCTGTACCTGACCCGGGACTGGGCCGCTGACGAGGAACGGCGGCTGCTTACGGGGGTGCCCGACGAGCTGGTTTTCGCGACCAAGCCGCAGCTGGCCGCCGCGATGCTCGCCCAGGCCCGCGCTCAGGGCTTCCCGGCTCGCTGGGTCGCCGCCGACGAGGTCTACGGTGGCGTCGACCTGCGCAGACGCATACGCGAGCTCGGTTTCGACTACGCCGTCGCCGTACCCGCCTCGCACCGTGTGACCACCCCGGCCGGCCGGTTCGACACCGCCGGCGTGCTGGCGAAGCTGCCCCGCAGGGCCTGGCAGCGGATCCGCACCGGCCACGGCACCAAGGGCGACCGCCACTACGACTGGGTAATGATCGAGGTGACCGCCGACGACATCCCGCAGGGGCACGAGACGGGCCACAGCTTCCTGCTTGTCCGCCGCCACCGCTACACCCGTGAACTCTCCTTCTATCGCTGCCACTCCACCACCCCCGTCACCCTGTCCGACCTCGTCGAAGTCATCTGCTGTCGCTGGCGCGTAGAGGAAGATTTCCAGGCCGCGAAGTCCCTGGCCGGGCTCGACCAAGGGCAGGCGACCTGCTGGAACTCCTGGATGCGCTGGAGTCTGATCAGCCTCATCGCCGCTTCCCTTCTCGCCGTGGCCGCCGCCCGGCACCCCGGCGACACCGAAAGCGGTGAGCCCGACACCGAGCACGAACCGATGATCGCCCTCACCCGACCCGAACTCCTGCGGCTTCTACGGGCTTTCGTCCTGCCGCAGCCCGTCACCGACGCCCAACACGTCCTGCACTGGTCACACTGGCGACGACGCCACCAACACCGGGCCGCCACCTGCCACCGCTACTGGAACGAGGTCACTGCAGCGGCGTGATCACGAACTACAGCTGCCGTGTCAGTGAAGACGGGCATGCCGAGGTCAACCAGTTGAGGGCGTCCGTCGGTGGGGATGTCCTTGAGGCTCTTGAGTTTGGCCATCGCGGCGTCGAAGCTGACCTGAAGTCCCTCGACCTCGCCGAGCCAGCGTTGGCGCGGGCCTCGCGGATGCGTTCACGGAGGTTTTGGATGAT
The DNA here is from genome assembly GCF_046267975.1 of Streptomyces flavusporus. Taxonomy (NCBI): domain Bacteria; kingdom Bacillati; phylum Actinomycetota; class Actinomycetes; order Kitasatosporales; family Streptomycetaceae; genus Streptomyces; species Streptomyces flavusporus. The sequence goes on from NZ_CP176503.1 coordinate 2,371,115, forward strand.
CTCGATGAGGCGGGGCTTCTGGCGGGGGTCCATCTGGAGGACTGGGCAGCGGATGCAGGCTTCTCTGAACTAACTGGGTGGGTTCGCCGCGGTGCTGAACTGAGGGGCGATCTGGCCCGCCGTGGCTTGCAGCAGTCGCCTCGGACTCGCTGTTCCGCGTTCGGCTCTCGCTGCCAGAAGCGAGGCGCTTGACCCTCACGTGGCGTCAGGCTGCATAGTCGGTGCCGTGGAGGAGCACCTGACCGTGGGACGCGTGGCCGAGTTGGCGGGCGTGAGCGTCCGCACGCTGCATCACTATGACGAGATCGGGCTCGTACGGCCGTCGGCGCGAACTGCAGCCGGGTACCGGGCCTACTCGGGCAGCGACGTGGAACGACTGCGCGAGGTACTTGCCTACCGGCGCCTGGGCTTCGGACTGCGGGAGGTCGCGGACCTGGTCGGCGACCCGTCCACCGACGCGGTCGCGCACCTGCGCCGACTGCGCGGCCTGCTGCTGGAACGGCGCGATCACGCTGATGCCATGGTGGCGGCCATCGACAGAGAACTCGAGGCACGGGCGAAGGGAGTCAAGGTGACGCCGGAGGAGCAACTGGAGATGCTCGGCGCACGGCTGTACGACGCGATCGGCGGCGCTTACACCGCGACACGCCGCACCGACCCGCGGATCGCCGCGCAGATCTGGGACGCGCTCGGGGACGCGCAGACGGTGCTGAACGTCGGGGCTGGCACCGGCTCCTACGAGCCCTGCGACCGGGACGTGACAGCGGTGGAGCCATCGGCGGTCATGCGGTCGCAGCGGCCTGCCGGCTCGGCGCCGTGCGTGGCCGCCGCCGCGGAGAGCCTGCCGTTCGAGGACCACTCCTTCGACGTCGCGATGGCCGTCTCCACCGTTCACCACTGGGGGGACCCGATAGCGGGGCTGCGCGAGATGCGGCGCGTGGCCCGCCGCGTGGTGGTGCTCACGTTCGACACCGACGAGCCCGGATGGCAGGACCGGTTCTGGCTTACCCGCGACTACCTGCCCGAGTTCGCCGCCGTCCTCGCAGAATTTCCTTCGCTTGCTGGGATGGCCGACGCGATCGGCGCCCGCGCTGAGCCGGTGCCCATCCCGTGGGACTGCGCTGACGGCCTGTTCGAGGCGTACTGGCGCCGACCGGGGGCGTATCTGGAGGATCACGTGCGCCGTGCGATGTCGGTGTGGACGAGGGTCGGGCCGGAGGCCGAGCAGCGGGCGGTACGAAGCCTCAGCGACGACCTCGACTCCGGCCGGTGGGCCGGGCGCAACAGCGACCTCGCCGACCTCGACGCGGCAGATCTCGGCCTCCGCCTGCTCATAGCCTGAACCGCGTCGCATCCTCAGCATCGTGGTGGCTCCGGCATGCCCAGGTCGATAACCTGCGAGCCCCGCTGGTCGATCTGCGCAAGCTTGTCCTCCGCTCCGGCGAGGCTGATTCGCAGACCTTCGATCTCGCCGAGCCAACCTTCGCGCTCAGCCTCGGCAATGCGCGCATTGAGGTTGTCGCGAATGTCGTCGAGCCGTGCCCGTTGAGCCGGATCTGGTCGCAGGAGTGAGCATCTGACACAAGCGTGCTCATGGACACACGGGGTTCCGAAGGCGCGTGCGCAGGTGCCGATGGACACCTTTCGCTTCTCGAAGTGGGCGAGGAAAGCGTCCCATTCCTCTTCTGTCGGGGTTCGGTACTCTTCGCTGGGGCGAGAGGCTCGTCGGCGGGTGATGAACGCGCGGTGGGCCTCGATCGTCTCGGCGGGATAGACCGCTTTGTACCCCATTGTCGTGTCAATGTTCCTGTGCCCACAGATCACTTGGGCGATATGTGGCGGCAGGCCGTTCATGATGGCGTCGGTGACGAAGATCCTTCGGAAGTCATGAGGCGAGAAGGTGAGAGTCTCGCCGTCGGCGTTGGTCAGGCCGGTGACGGCCAGGGCATTGATCAACAGTTTTCGGATCGCGGTCGGCGTGAACGCGCGGTGCTCGGAGCCGATGTCGCGCTGGAACAGCAGCGGCATTGGCGGGTTCCAGACCTTCTCACGGACGTCGTAGGAGGCCACCAACGGGATCGCCCCGCTGGGGCTGCGCAGGCGGCTGATGATGGTGCTGAGGACGTCGGCGAGTTCCGGGCTGACCAACAGGAGTCGTTCGGTGTCGGTCTTGGACGGGGCGATCTGCAGCAGCGGCACGACTTCGCCCGTGGACGGGAGCCGGTACTGGGTGACGCTGTGGTGCGTCAGCTCCAGAAGTTCCTCGTTGCGGATGCCGGTCAGGCGGAGAACCTCGATCGCGGCGAACGCCCAAAACGCCTCCTCTTCCTGGTAGGACAGGTTCCGCCGCCGTCCGCCGGATGTCTCTTCGGCCCAGGTCAGGTGGCCTGCGGCCTTGGGTGCGATAGCTCTGCGCAGTGCCCCGTCGGTGCCGGGGATCACGGCCCCGGGCTCGGTGTTCTTCGCCGCCTGGAGCAGGTTGGCGGCCGCGCGTCGCCGACGATCGGCGGTGCTGACCAGCACGGGCAGGACGGGCAGCCGCTCGCGTGTGCGCTGGTCCATCCGGGCCTTGCGCTGCTTGCGGTCCTTCGCCTTGTGGATCTCGTCATCGCGAATCGGGCAGGGCACGGCCCATGGCCCCCAGCGGGCCGGTTCCTCGACTGCCCACTGTGCGATGTCGAGGTAGAACGCCCGGACTCGCATGAGCTCGTCCTTGGCATTGAGCCGTGGGCTGGAGACCTCGATGCTCTTCCCATCGGGCCCGGTGACGGTGCGCTTCTTGACCTTCAGCTCCTCCTTCCACTCGCGGGCTACTGCCGGCGGCAGCCGCAGCGAGTCGGCCCCCGGCGCCAGGGCTTCGATCCGGGCCCAGAACAAGCCCGCGAGAGTGCGGGAGATCGCGTCCAGGCTGGCGAAGTCCAGCGAGGGCTGCCGCTCCCGCAGGTAGTCGACGATCAGGTCGCGGACCGGCCGGCACTGGAGCCGGTAGCGGTCCACCAGTTCGTCGATGCTCAACTGGCCCAGGGCGAGCCCGAATGCCCGGATCGTGGCCGGGGCCCCCTCGGGGAAGATCCCCAAAGCCCGCAGCCGCAGATAGAAGTCGATCTTCTTCTGCCCGCCGCGAGCGTGAACCTGGCGCTGGGCATCGACGAGTTCCACGCAGTCGCCGACCGTGATGTCGCGGATCAGTCCGCCCTTGCAGGCCAGCAGGGTCGCGATGCGTGTCGCGGCGATCTGGGCGTCCTTGCGCGAGCTCGCTGGCCCGGACTCGGCCAGCTGGCGCAGGCGCGCGAACCCGTCGGGGTCCCGGACCTCGGCCATGACGGAGGCGAGATACCGATGCGTGCGGGTGAGCATCCACGGCAGACCGGGACGGATGACGTCTCCGCAGATCAGCATGAGTAGCCCCGAGGACAGGTCCTCGCGGTCATGCAACGGCGAGGGCCCGCACTCGCGCAGCCACCGCAACGGCAGCTCCACCCAGGCAGCTCCGGGCAGATCCTCCGCGCCGCTGGCCGCCCACCGCTGCTGCCAGGTCTCCCCAGGCAGACTCGACAGCCAGCGCAGCAGCCTGGTCACCCCGCGTCGACGACCAGCTCGGGTCCCGTTGACCGCCGGGAGAAACGGCGGCGCCGTCAGTCGCCGCAGCGTCTCCTCCATCGACTGTGCAGTCTGCGGCCACCACGGCTCGGCCGGCCGGGCCGGAAAGCGCGCCCGCAACTGGCTGTTCCTCGCCTGTGCCTGCTCTGCCGTCGCGTACGAGACCTCCAACGGCTTGCGGGTCACGTGCTTGGCGACGGAGGTCACGACGACCGACCGAACAAGACGTCCAGCGACGCCGGGTCGTATCCCGGCGCCGGAGGCGGCGGCACCGGCTGGCTGTACTCACGGGCCTGACGTGCGTGATGGGCCAGTACCCCGGCCACGACCTCGTCCTTGTGCGGCGTCAGATATAGCTCCGTGGCGGACAAATGCGCATGTCCGAGCACCCATTGCACGTCGGCCAACGTCAGCTTCGGGTCGCGCACCATGCGGGCGGCCGCGCTGTGCCGCAGGTCGTGAAGGGTCCAGTCGGCGCCGAGCGAGGCATTGACCCGCTCGAACATCCGGTGGGCACCGTGATAGGTCAGCGGCCGCAGTGGACGTCGTCGTGTCCACCACACCGGCTGCGTACGACCACGTGGCACCTGACCGTGTACGTCCTGCTGATAGAGACGCAACCACACGAACGCGTCCGCCGACGCCGGCACCTGCTGCACCGCCCGCGAGCCCTTCCGGACCACACTGATCAACTGCTGGCCGGGGTCGACATCGCGATGGCGGATGCCAATCAGCTCCGAGGCCCGTACTCCGGTTGAGATCCAGAACGCGACCAGGGCCCGGTCCCGGTTCGAGGGCAGCGCAGCGAACAGCGAGTTGAACCACTCGTCGGGAATCGAGCGCGGGATGCGCCGCGGAATGCTGGGGCGGTAGCGCCCCACCCGCTCCGGCTTCCAGCCGTCCATCGGATTGCGGTGCGCGTGTGGCCGACCAGAACGACGTGACAGATCCAGCGGGAACGGATTGAGCAGCGGACCCGACCCCGCGTCGCGGTGGATGTCGTAGAAGCGTCGCAGCACGGTCTCGCTGTGCGCGACGGTGTTTGGGGCGTAGCCGGGGCCGGCCGATGGCTTCCCCGTCACAGGGTTCGGGGCGTTGCCGATCTGTACCGACCTCCGAGCCGAAGTCTTACCTCGCCTTGGTTTGACCGTCAGCTGAATCCAGCGGCTGAAGTCCCTGGCCTCTGCCCGGGTCGCTCGGTCCCAAGAAATGCCCACTGCCTGCAGAAACCGCCACCACCGGAGCACATCCATCCCGTAGGAGCGGACCGTCGACGGAGCCTTCCCAGCCGCCAGCAACTCCTGGAAATAGACAGCGACCGCCTCAACCGTCACACCGTCGGGGTCGATGAGCCGATAGGGCTCGTACCGATCGCCGGTCTCCACCAGGCGGCCCCACCGAGGAACCACCAACGTCGCCAGATCCCGCTTGGGAGCATCGTCCATCACGACCGGTGACCGTAGTGACCGCAGGCAGCATCCGCCCCCTGAACTGCCCAATTCCCACTGTTCGTTCAGTCAATGGGGCGTGTTCGTGCTTGCAGGGGGTGCCGTAGGGGCGACCGCAGGTGCCGAGCGAGACCTTGCGGAGTTCGAAGTGCTGCTGGAAGTCGCGCCACTCCTGCGGAGTGGGCTCCCGGTACTCCTCCTGGGGACGCGCGGCGCGACGACGGTCGAGGAAGCTGCGGTAGGTCCTGATCAAGTCGTCCTGGAAGACCGCGAGATACGCCTGAGTGGTGGTCAGCGTCTTGTGTCCGAGGATGCGTGCGGCGATGTGGACGGGCAGGCCACCAGTGACGGCTTCGGTCGCGAACATCCTTCGGAAGTCGTGGGGTGTGTAGCGCAGCGGCTCGCCCGCCCGGTCCCGCAGGCCGGTGCATTCCAGGGTGCGGTCCAGGAGCCGCTTGACGGCGGCCTCGCTCATGACCTGCGGCTGCCAGTAGGGTCGGCGCTGGAAGAGGTGCGGGAGCTGGGGGCCGGTGACGCGCTCGTGGGAGTCGTAGCGCGCGACGAGTGGGATCTTCCCGCCGTTCGCGTCGCGTAGGCGTTTGATGATCGTGGCCAGGACGCTGGCCAGCTCGGGGCTGACCAGCAGTAGTCGTTCCTCGTTGCTCTTGGAAGGCACAATCTGCAGCAGCGGGACGACCTCGCCCTTCTCGGGGAGTTGGTCGGGGAGTTTGTAGGAGACCAGTGCCAGGTGGGTCAGCTCGGTGAGTTCTTCGGCTCGGACGCCGGTATGCCGCAGGGTCTCGATGACGGCCCAGGCCCAGAAGGCGTCGTCCTCGACGACGCTCTGGTTGATCCGCCGGCCGGTGCTGCCGATTTCCTTGATGTAGACGTGTGGCGAGCCGTGGTCGAGGCGGCTGGGCACTTGGTTGACCGCGGGCAGCACCCGCAAGTAGCGCTTCCCGTCGTGCTCGAAGATCTCGTTGAACGGGGTGGCCCGCGCCGCGTCCAGCAGCGCGACGGCCTCGCGGCGTACTCGCTCCGCGGTCTCGACGAGCACCGGCAGGTGGGGCAGCCGTTCCCGCACCCGCTGGTGCATCCGCGCGGTGGTCTGCTTGACCATCTTGTGGTTGCCGGCGCCGTCGCCCCGGGTGATGGGGCTGGGCACGGCCCACTGGGCCCAGTACGGGTCTTCGTGTGCCCATTCCTGGATGTCGAGGTAGAACCCGCGGATGCGCATCATGACGTCGATGCGTGAGCGTCGTTCTCGGACCTGGCCGCTCTTGTCGGTGTAGGTCACCAGCCGCTGCTTCCAGCCGTCGATGACGTCGTCGGGAATCCGCAGGGTGTCGATGCCGGGGTGGTGGGCTTCGATGTCGGCCCAGAAGACGCCAGCCAGTTCGCGTACCAGTCCACGGAAGGTGCCGTAGTCGACGCCGGGTCGACGTTCTTCGAGGTAGCGCACGAGCACATTGCGGATCTGGGTGGACTGGATGTTGTAGGAGTCGACCAGCTCGGTGGTCGGCCGCTGCCCGTGCCGGAGCGCGCCCTTGAGTGTGTCCTTGGACTGGATGACGCCGGCCCCGCGCAGCAGGTCCCAGGCGCTGTGGGTGCCGACGTATGCCTCGCCGTTCTCGCGCCGGGCGCGGGCCCGCAGGTAGAAGATGTCCTCCGCGGTGAGCTGATCGAGGTCCCGGCCGGTGTGCAGGATGATCGACGAGATCAGGCGCAGGCCCTCGTCGATGTGGCGGGCCGTCATGCCGACCTCGGCGCCGTAGCGGCGCATCTGCTCCAGCTTGCCGTCGGGGAAGAGCTGCTGGACATTCTTGAAGAGCCGCGTGGCCTTGTAGCCGCGCAGGAAGCCGTAGCCCGGCAGCACGATCCGGTTGACCATCAGGTGGTTCATCCCGGAGATCACGCCGTTGCGCTGGGAGTCCCGCTGGTCGTCGCCCAGGACGCCAGCGTGCACGATCTCCTTGTCCTCGTCGGCGCCGGCCGCGTGCCACCGGGCCTGCCAGCCGTCTCCGGGGTGAGTCTCCAGCCAGTCCAGGATCCGGCCGGTGAAGGCCAGGATCCTGACGCCAGGATCGAGGCCGCGGCGGTACTTGTTGCGCGGCCAGAGCGGTGAGGCGGGCAGCAGGGCCAGCACTTCGTCGCGGGTGCGCTGGTCGTGCGGACCGACGCGGTTCTTGTCGGACTTGAGGTCGTGTTCGACGAACAGCGGCCGTGGCGGCGTCGTGCCGGTGCCGGCGAGTCGGGTCCGGTTGGCGCGGCGTCCTCCTGAGTAGCTCATGCCTGAGCACCCCCGAACAGCACCGCCAAGTCGCTCGCCTCGTAGCCCGAGGCGACGGCGGTTGGTGGCGCGGGGTGTTTTGCGCGCTCCTCGCGGTCGGCCAGATACTCCTGGACCCGGGCGATGACCTGCTCTTCTTCTTCGACCAGGTAGATGTCGGCGGTCGTACTCAAGTGCGTGTGCCCGAGGATGGTCTGCACGTCTCGCAATGTCAGGCGCTTGTCCCGGGCCATCCTCAGCGCGGCAGTGTGCCGCAGGTCATGCATCGACCAGTTCGTGCCCAGCAGGGCGTTGGCCCGGCGGAATACCGCGCGCAGGGCCTCGTAGTTCATGGGCTGATAGGCCAGCCCCTCGCCGTGATCGCGTCGGCGCAGCGTCCACCACAACGGGGCCTGCGGATCCAGCGGCGGTCCCTCGCTCTGGTAGAGCCGCAGCCAGATGAACGACTCCGGGCTGGAGGGCAGCCACTGCTCGGCCTGGGAGCCCTTGCGTTCGACGCGGACCAGCTGGTCGCCCCAGTCGACGTCGACACCGCGGACTCCGAGAAGCTCGGAGGCACGGGCGGCGTTGCTGATCCCGAGGGCGAGGATCGCACGGTCCCGGTTGGAGCGCAGGGCCCCGAACAGCTCATTCCATCGCTCGTCCGGCATCTGCCGGGGCCGGCGCCGTGGGACCTTGGGGTTGTAGCGCAGCCGACCCTCGCTGCCGTACGGATCCAGCGGATTGTGATGAGCGTGCGGGCGCCGCCTCACGCTCCGGGCCAGCGGCACCGGGTTGACCAGCGGTCCGCTGCCCGACTCGATCCAGAACTCATAGAAGCTGCGGATCACGGCGTTGCTGTGCCGGATCGTGCGCGGCTTGTAGAGGTCGTCCAGGTAGGGCTTCTTCGTGATCGTGTTGGTCGTTCCCGCGGTCGCCGCCGACTGCGTACGGGCTGACGTCCGCGGCTTCGTCGCGATGCGCAGCCACAGCACGAAGTCGCGGACCTCTGCTGAGGTTGCGCGGTCCCACTCGACCTGGACCACGCGAAGCCATCGCCACCAGCGCAGCAGGTCGAATGCGTAGCTGCGGACGCTGCCAGGCCGGTTGTCACGAGCGACGAAGTCGACCAGAAACCTCCGGATCGGCTCCACCGCCCTTCCCTCTTCATCGAAGACCAGCCAGGGCACCGCCCCTATGCCCTCAGCCACCCGCCCCCAACGCGGCAGGGTGATCAACTGGATGTCACGAGATGCTGCGGTCAACTCTGTTGCGCTCCTTCATCGTTCGGATGCGCAACGTCTACCGACTAGGCCATGCAGGGGATGCACTCACACCCGGCGTGTCGCCCGCTAGTCCGGTCAACAACTCAGTGCCGACCACCCCGACACCTACCTGCTCCGGGTCGGTTGGGAACGGCTCGAAGACCACACCGAGATCTTCCCCGAGAGCCCGCAGGCGAAAGCGTTCGCCGAGGCGGTCGCGCCGCACTGCGTCGCCAGGCCGCGAGTCGTCCATTACGTGGGCCAGGACAGCGGCTCCGCCGCGCAGTGATCAACGGAGGCCCGTGGTCATCCAGTGGCCATGGGCTTCCCTCACCCGCCCGGAAGCCGCGGCGTCTGCGGCAAGAGCCCGGAGTCCGGGCTGCTGCATCGACCAGCCGGAGCCACGTCCGCGGCTTTCGGGGTCGCCAAAGAACAGGCACAGGAGACACACCATGGGCCGGATTGTCATCAGCGGGGCCTCGGGGGATTTGGGGCGCCGTGTCACTGATCTGCTTCTGAACGCTGATCCACGTGTCGAACTGACGCTGGTGACGCGCAACCCGGAGAAGCTCGGCCGACGCGCGGAGCAAGGGCTCCGTGTCTGTCGAGGCGACTACCGGGATCCTGAGTCCCTGAACGCCGCCTACAGTGGCGCAGATACACTCTTCCTCATCAGCGGAATGAACCTCGGACGAAGGATTTCCGGGCACCGGACCGCAATCGCCGCGGCGCAACGGGCCGGCATCCGTCATGTTGTGTACACCTCGGTGGGAGGCGTTCAGCCGAAGAATCCGGCTCTGTCGGCCAAAGACCACTACCAAACCGAGCTTGACCTCCAAGGATCAGGTTTGGCCTATACGATTCTCAGGAATTCTCTCTACTCTGAAATCGTAAGTAACGTTCTTCTGGCGCCTGCGGCGGCGACTGGGCTGATGAAGCAGGCGACGGGCGATGGGTTCCTGGCGCCAGTCGCGAAGAGCGATGTCGCTCGCAGTGCTGCAACCTGCCTGCTGCAGAACGAGCGACACGCCGGCGCCGTCTACGAGATCACCGGCACCGAGCTGTTGACCTTCCATGACGTCGCGAGGATCGGCTCGGAGGTGCACGGCGTCTCCATTCGGTATGTCCCGGTGTCGGCCGAAGAGCGCCTTTCCTTCTTTGACTCCGTGGGCATTCCTCGCACCTATGACCCGCATATGCCGCCGAGCGCGGACGGGCACATGTGGGCCAGCGATGAATTGGTGTCAGCTGAAGTGGCAGTTGCTGAGGGATACCAAGCCATCCTGTCGCACCACGTGAAGCACATCACTGGCCAAGACCCTGCGTCCTTGCGATCTGTGATGGAGCGCTGCAAGTCTCTGCGCTACGCCGAGATAGATGCGGCTGTTTCGTAGTCGGTCCGCTTCATGATTAGTTGCGCCGCCCCCGGGCACAACTTGCCGATTTTCCCGCACGAGTTCCACTGGGCGAACTTCACCCGGATCTTCGGCAGTGATCTGCCGATGGGCCGGTTCCTGATCAACTCCGTGATCATCTCGGTCGGCTCCGTCATCGGCCAGATGGTCTCGAGCGGCCTGGTCGGCTACGCGTTCGCGCGCCTGAGGGCCCCTGGGAAGAACGCGCTGTTCCTCGTCGTCATCGCGACGAGGATGATTCCGGCGCAGATCACGATGATCCCGCAGTTCATCCTGTTCAAGGACCTGGGATGGGTTGAAGCGTGTTCGCCCTTCGTCCGTCGCGGCCGAGCTCGGGCTCACCAGTGAGGAGATGAAACGGCTCCTGTTCGGGCTCACCCTCACCACCTTCGATGGCGAGGGCCGACACGTGGCGGCCTCTGCGAAGCGGAGTCTGTCCGTCGTCCCCTGACCGGGGCCCCTTCCGCTCACACCGCGCGATCGTGCCGCGCCCGCGGCAAAGACACGGAGCAGCATGCGCCCGTGGGGCCAGTAGCAGCCAGGACCAATAGCACTATTAGCAGATGACAGCAGAGTGCAACACCCTGCACCTCATTGAGATCGCTCCCGGTTCCTGCACGGTGGTCGCGGACCATCCGGCGCTGCGCTGAGCGTTCCGTGGCCGGTCGTGAACGTCCGGGGTCTCCCGTCCGTACCTCCTGGCGCCGGCCACGCCAACCTCAAATGTTGCTCTGAACGTGCGCGCCGAAGGGTTCGTGCCCCGGGGCCGGGGCCATACCCCCCTCACGCCGGAACAGCGGGCCGTCGAAGGAGACGACACAGCGGATCCAGGTGGCAGATCGGACGTGAAGGAGGGGGCCATGGAGCGACTGGGGACCGGAATCGGGTGGCGGCCGGAGATCGCGGACGCCGTGGAAGCCATGCCGGGCGTCGACTGGGTCGAGATCGTCGCCGAGAACGTCTGCCCCGGCCATCTCCCCGACGCGCTGCTGCGGCTGCGTGAGCGCGGGGTGACGGTCGTCCCGCACGGCGTCTCCCTGGGCCTCGGCGCCGCCGAGCGGCCCGACCCCGCACGGCTGACGGCCCTCGCCGAGCGGGCGGAGGCGCTGGGCTCGCCACTGGTGACCGAGCACATCGCGTTCGTCCGGGCCGGCGGCCCGCTGACCGCGTCCCCGCAGCTGGAGGCCGGGCATCTGCTGCCGGTGCCGCGCACCCGGGACGCCCTCGACGTGCTGTGCGAGAACGTGCGCATCGCACAGGACGCGCTGCCCGTGCCGCTCGCCGTGGAGAACATCGCGGCGCTGATCTCCTGGCCGGGCGAGGAGATGACCGAGGGTCAGTTCCTGTACGAGCTGGCCGACCGCACCGGCGTACGGCTCCTGATCGACGTGGCGAACCTGCACACCAACCACGTCAACCGCGGCGAGGACCCGGCCAAGGCGCTCGTCGAGATCCCGCTGGAGGCCCTCGCCTACGTCCATGTGGCGGGCGGCTTCGAGCGCGACGGCGTCTGGCACGACAGCCACGCCCACCCGGTCCCGCAGCCGGTCCTCGACATCCTGACCGACCTCGCGTCCCGTGTCTCACCGCCGGGAGTGCTGCTGGAGCGGGACGAGAACTTCCCCGAACCGGTGGAGCTGGAACGGGAGTTGGTGGCGATTCGGGATGCCCTGGAGGAGGGGCGGGCAAGGGGCGGTGAGCCGGACCGAGCCGCTCTCCCGACAGCGAGGCCGGCGGCCTCGACGCAGGCCTCCGACCCCGCTCGCCAGCGGCTCGGCCTCGCGCAGGCCGCGCTGCTGTCCGCGCTCGTCGCCGGTACGCCCGTGCCGGAGGGGTTCGACCGGGTGCGAGTCGGGGTGCAGGCGCGAACGCTGGCCGGGAAGCGGGCGGACGTGGTGGCGAAGGTCGCGCCGGAGCTGCCGGAGATCCTCGGTGACGCCTACCGGCCCGCCTTCCTCGCGTACGCCCACCGGCACCCGATGACCAGCGGCTACCGGCGCGACGCACTGCACTTCGCCGAGCAGCTGCTGCTCGGCGAGCGGCCCGAAGACGCCCGCGCGCGGCGGGAGTTGCGCCAGTGGTGGCTGGACCGGGCGGGCGCGACACCACGTCCACGCTCCCGCATGGCCCGCGCCCGTCGGGTACTGCTCCGCCGCTGACCGGGCCTCAGCCGGGGCCCCGCCTCTCCCGCCCGGATCGAGGCCCACCCGTACTCACCGTGGTTCTCCCCGGCCGGACAGCGCCTGGGGGCGTACGGGCGCATTGGCGCCGACACCGGCCGGTCGGTGCTTGCCTTCACCCGCAACCGACCGAAACATCCCTTTTGTCGCTGCCGCGCTCCGAAGGGATACGCGATGAGAGCTGCCGTCCTCTACACGGCCGCCGGTTCCTTGCTCCTCACCACGCTCGTCGCCGCCCCGGCCGGCGGCGCACCCGGCGCCCCGGACATGGCGGCCGAGATGCGCGGCACCGCCGTGGCTGCCGTCCGCGCACAGGCCGAGGGCATCGACTTCGGCAAGTGCCCCGACGCACAGGACCTGCCGGAGACCATGGAGTGCGGCAAGGTCACCGTGCCGCTCGACTACGCACACCCCCACGGCAGGCAGATCGAACTCGCCGTCAGCAGAGTGCGGGCCACCCACCGCGACCCGCACAACAGCAAGCGCAAGGTGCCGCGCCAGGGCGCCCTGGTCTACAACCCCGGCGGTCCGGGCGCCTCCGGCTTCCTCTTCCCGCTGTTCGGTCGACTCCCCGAGTGGAAGCGCCTCGCGGCCGCGTACGACCTGGTCGGCTACGCCCCGCGCGGCGTAGGCCGTTCCGCACCTCTGTCCTGCCAGGACCCCAAGCACTACTTCAAGGCGCCCTCGCAGGCACCGACGCACCCCTCGGAGTCGTACAAGCAGGAGCGCATCGCGGGGGCGAAGGCCTACGCCCGCGGCTGCGCCCAGCGGTCCGGAAGCGCGCTCAGGCACTACCACTCCCTCAACAACGCCCGCGACCTGGACGTCCTGCGCGCGGCGCTCGGCGAGAAGAAGCTGACCTTCGTGGGCGCGTCGTACGGCACCTACTTCGGGGCGCTGTACGCGACGCTGTTCCCCTCCCACGTACGGCGCATGGTGTTCGACGCCGCGGTGAACCCCCACCCGGCGCAGATCTGGTACCGCAACAACCTCGACCAGTCGGCCGCGTTCGAGGGGCGCTGGGCGGACCTGAAGGCGTGGATCGCGGGGCACGACACCGTGTACGGGCTGGGCGCCACTGCGGGGAAGGTGCAGCGCAGCTACGACACCGCACGGGCGCGGCTCGCCGCCGAGCCGGCCGGCGGCAAGGTCGGGCCGGGGCAGTTGCAGAACATGTTTCTGGAGGCCGGGTACTACGACCACTTCTGGCCGCGCCGCGCCGAGGCGCTGTCGGCCTATCTGAAGAGCGATCCGCGGCCGTTGGTCGACCTGGCCGCGCCCCATGAGGAGAAGGCGGTGGAGGCGGAGAACTCCAGGGCGGTCTACACGGCCGTCGAGTGCAACGACGCGCCCTGGCCGACGGACTGGAAGGTCTGGGACCGGGACAACACCCGGCTCGCGCGCGTGGCACCGTTCGAGACCTGGGACAACGCGTGGATGAACCTGCCGTGCGCCTACTGGCCGGCGCCGCGTCAGCAGCCCCTCGACGTGCGGACCGCGCCGGGTGAGCTGCCGCCGACGCTGATCCTCGCCGCCGAACGGGACGCGGCCGCCCCCTACAAGGGCGCCCTCGAACTGCACCGCCGGCTGTCGGGCTCCGTCCTGGTGACCGAACGGGACGCCGGCACGCACGGCATCGCGGGCGGCGCGAGCCCCTGCGTCAACGGCCACATGGAGGCGTACCTGCTGCAGGGCCGTCTCCCGTCGGGCCGGGCGGCCTGCGCACCGCACCCGGAACCGAAGCCGACGACACCGGGCGGCCGCACCCCGAAGGCAACGGCCACCCGGCCCACACACTGATCAGGCGAGGCCTGCGACCAGCTCCGTCACGGACTTCCGGCGCCCGGTGAAGAAGGGCACCTCCTCGCGGACGTGCCGCCGGGCTTCCGAGCCGCGCAGGTGGCGCATGAGGTCGACGATGCGGTACAGCTCGTCGGCCTCGAAGGCGAGGATCCACTCGTAGTCGCCGAGGGAGAACGAGGCGACCGTGTTGGCGCGCACGTCCGGGTAGCCGCGAGCCATCTTGCCGTGGTCGGCGAGCATCCGGCGGCGGTCCTCCTCGGGCAGGAGGTACCAGTCGTAGGAGCGCACGAACGGGTAGACGCTGACGTAGTCGCGGGGTGTCTCGTCGGCGAGGAACGCCGGGATGTGCGAGCGGTTGAACTCGGCGGGGCGGTGCAGCGCCATGTTCGACCAGACCGGCTCCAGGGCGCGGCCCAGCTTCGTGCGGCGGAAGAGGTTGTACGCCTCCTGCAGCTGGTCGCTGGTCTCGGCGTGCCACCAGATCATCAGGTCGGCGTCGGCGCGCAGCCCGGAGACGTCGTAGGTGCCGCGGACGGTGATGTCCTTGGCGGCGAGCTGGTCGAACAGCTCCTGGACCTCGTCGGCGTAGCCCGCGCGGTCCTCGGGCAGCACGTCCTTCAGCTTGAACACGGACCACAGGGTGTAGCGGATGACCTCGTTGAGGTCCTTGGCCAGCTTGCCCTTGTTCGGGATCCGAGCAGGGCCGGTGGTGGGGGCGTCGTCACTCATGTCCCTTATTCTCCCGCTCCGCCGTGCAGGCTCTGCACCGGGTTCGCGGTGAGCTCCTGCACAGCGCCCAGGTCGCCGTGAACCTGGTCCACCGCGGCGTACGCGCTCGCGATGCACGCCGGGATGCCCACGCCGTCGTACACCGCGCCGCACACGGCCAGTCCGGGCAGCTTGCCGATGTGCTCGCGGATGCGGGCCACGCGCGCGTGGTGGCCGACGGGGTACTGGGGCAGGCCGTCGGACCACCGGGTGACGCGGGTCTCGACGGGGGTCGCCGCCAGGCCGGTCGCCGCGCGCAGGTCGGTGCGCGAGACCTCCACGAGCCCGGCGTCGTCGCGCTGGAGGATCTCCGTCTCGCCGTACCGCCCGACGGAGGTGCGCAGCACGACCAGGTCCGGGTTCTCGTCGGCGATCCAGCCCCACTTCTGCGAGGCGAACGTCGACGCCTTGATGGTCCGCCCGTCGACCGGCGGCACCAGGAAACCGCTGCCCTCGGGAAGGTGCGCCTCGGTCCTGCGGTAGGCGAGGGTGACCAGGGCCATGGACGCGTACTCGACGGCGGCGAGCTCAGCGGCGGCGGCGGGGGCCTCTGCGCGCAGCAGCCCTGCTGCGGCAGGCGCGGGCGCGGCGACGATCACGGCGTCGGCGTGCAGCACCCGGTCGCCGGCAACGATCCGCCACCCGGCGGCCGGCTCCCGGCGCAGCTCCGTCACGGGTGTCCCGGTGACGATCTCGCCCCCGCGGGCGCGCACCGACTCCGCGACGGCGAGGGGCAGACTGCCCACGCCGCCCCGGATGCCCATGAACACCGGCCCGCTCTGCTGGGCCGCGGCCGCCCCGGCCTGGATCTCCCGCACCCCCTCGGTGAGCGAGGTGTGGGTGCGGGCGGCCTGGAAGAGCTGGGGGACGGCCGACCGCATCGAGATGCGATACGCGTCGCCCGCGTACACCCCGCCCAGCAGTGGCTCCACCAGGCGGTCGACTACCTCGCGGCCGAGCCGCGCCGCCACGTACTCCCCCACCGCCACGTCGTCACCGACCTCGGTGCGGGGCAGGTCGGCGTCGCGCTCGATGCGGTGCAGGCCCTCGTCGGACAGGACTCCGGAGAGGGCGGACGCGGTGCCGGGCACGCCCATGACGTGGCCCTTGGGCATGGGGCGCAGGGCGCCGCGGGTCCAGAGCGAGGCGGACGCGGTCGCCGGCGGCTGGAGCCGGTCGGTCAGCCCCGCCTCGTGGGCGAGGGTCACCGCCTCGGGCCGGCGCGCCAGCATCGACTCGGCGCCCAGGTCGACCCGCACGCCCGCGATCTCGCCGGGCAGCAGCTTCCCGCCGACCCGGTCCGACGCCTCCAGCACGGTCACTCGCGCCCCCCGCGCCAGCAGCCGGTGCGCCGCGGCCAGCCCGGCGATTCCGGCTCCGATGACGACGACATGCCCGGCGTCCGTGCGTGCTCCGTTCATGGCTCCACCTTCTCAGACCCCACTGACAGTCCCGCCGCGGCCCCGTGGCCCCACCGAGTCCCGACCGTGACCGCATCGGGACCGGCCCGGTCAAACGTCCCGCCCTGTCCCGGCGTCGAAGAAGCGTCAGTCGTCACGACCCTCGGGGGGATGCACCCACATGCGCGCACGACGTTCCGTACGACGGCCGGTCCAGGCCCTGGCCGGGATCCTGATCGCCGCCGCCCTCGCCCTCACGGGCTGCACCGGCGCGGACGACAGCGGAAGCGACAGCAGTGCCGGCGAGGCCGCGGCCCAGGCCGATTCCAAGGCCGGCGTCCCCGACAGCGGCGGCCGTGCCGACTCCGGCCGCGCCACCGCGCCGCCCCGGCTCGGCACGAGCGACATCATCCACACCGCGTCCCTGACCGTGCAGGTCAAGGACGTGCCCAAGGCTCTGGACGACGCCCGCGCCACCGCCGAGAACGCCGGCGGCTACGTCGGCAGCGAGACCACCACGCGGGACGAGAAGGGCAACGAGCGCACCCGCGTGGTCCTGCGCGTGCCCGCCGACCGCTACGAGGACGTCCTCACCGATCTGGAGGGCGCCGGCAAGCTCCTCGACCGCACCGCGAAGGCACAGGACGTCACCGACCAGGTCGTCGACGTGGAGAGCCGGATCAAGACGCAGCGCGCCAGCGTCGCCCGGATCCGCGAGCTGATGGACCGGGCGACCAAACTCAGCGACGTGGTGGAGCTGGAGAGCGAACTGAGCGGCCGCCAGGCCGACCTGGAGGCGCTGCTCGCCCAGCAGGCGTCCCTGAAGGACCGTACGAGCCTGGCCACCATCACGCTCTCCCTGTCCGAGACGCCGGTGAAGAAGGCCGCCGAGGGCGACGACGATCCCGGGTTCGTGGACGCGCTGACGGGCGGCTGGGACGCGTTCGTGGCGATGCTGCGCTGGATCGTGGTGGCCGTCGCCGCGGTGCTGCCGTTCGCCGCCCTGGCCGCGCTGCTCGTCCTGCTCTGGCTGCGCCTCGTACGGCCCCGGCTGTCGGGCCGCCCGGCCGCGGAGACCGCGATGACGGCGCTGGGTCCGCTGCCCACCGCCCGGCCTGCTCCGGAGAGCGCCCGGGAGGAGCAGCGGGGCGAGCAGGACTGAAAAGCCCGGTCCCCGTAGCGTGTCCGCATGAGCATGAGCCGTGGCAGCAACGGGGCAGAGCGCCTGGTCGTGATCGGCGGTGACGCCGCGGGGATGTCCGCGGCGTCACAGGCCCGTCGGCTGAAGGGCCCGGGCGAGCTGGAGATCGTGGCCTTCGAGCGCGGCCACTTCACCTCCTACTCCGCATGCGGCATCCCGTACTGGGTGGGCGACGAGGTCTCCGACCGGGACGAGCTGATCGCGCGCACTCCGCAGGAGCACCGCTCGCGCGGCATCGACCTGCGTCTGCGCACGGAGGTCACGGAGATCGACGTCGAGGGAGGGCGGGTACGCGCGCGTGACGTCGATTCCGGGGCGGAGTCCTGGACGGCGTACGACAAACTCGTGATCGCCACCGGCGCCCGCCCGATCCGCCCCGACCTGCCGGGCATCGACGCCCTCGGCGTCCACGGGGTGCAGACCCTGGACGACGGCCAGGACCTCCTGGACACCCTCACAGGCACGCGTGGCCGGCGTGCGGTCGTCGTCGGCGCGGGCTACATCGGCGTCGAGATGGCCGAGGCGCTCATCAACCGCGGCTTCCAGGTGACGGTCGTCAACCGCGGCAGGGAACCGATGTCCACCCTCGACCCGGACATGGGCCGCCTGGTGCATCGGGCCATGGAGGGCATGGGCATCACCATGGTCAACGACGCCGAGGTCACCAAGCTGCACATGGGTGAGGACGGCCGGGTGCGGGCGGTGGCCACGGCGGACGCCGAGTACCCGGCGGACGTCGTCGTGCTCGGCATCGGCGTACGCCCGGAAACCGCGCTGGCGAAGGCGGCGGGACTGCCCCTCGGCGAGCACGGAGGGCTGCTCACGGACCTGGCGATGCGGGTACGCGGGCACGAGAACATCTGGGCGGGCGGCGACTGCGTGGAAGTCCTCGACCTCGTCTCCGGCCGCGAACGGCACATCGCGCTCGGCACCCACGCCAACAAGCACGGCCAGATCATCGGTGCGAACGTCGGCGGCGGCTACGCCACGTTTCCCGGCGTGGTGGGCACGGCGGTGAGCAAGGTGTGCGATCTGGAGATCGCCCGTACCGGGCTGCGCGAGAAGGACGCCCGGCGGGCGGGGCTGCAGTTCGAGACGGTGACCATCGAGTCCACCAGCCGCGCCAGGTACTACCCGAGCGCCTCCCCCATGACCGTCAAGATGCTCGCCGAGCGCCGCACCGGGCGGCTCCTCGGCGTGCAGATCGTCGGCCGGGAGGGGGCGGGCAAGCGGGTGGACATCGCGGCGGTGGCGCTGACCGCTGGAATGACGGTGGAGCAGATGACGGCGCTGGATCTGGGGTATGCGCCGCCGTTTTCGCCGGTGTGGGATCCGGTGTTGGTCGCTGCGCGGAAGGCTGCGGGGAAAGTCTCTCGGGGGGCGCCGTAGGGGTGCGGGTTCTTCGCCGGGTGCGGGTAGTGGGGGCTGGTCGCGCCCACGCGGCGGAGCCGCACATTGACGCAGCCCCGCGCCCCTGAGAGGGACGTTGCCCCACCCCGCGCTACGCCGTGCCGTTGATCCTGTCGATCGCCTGCCGTGCCTGCTCCGCCGGCGGGCGTGACGGTAGCGACGACACGGATGCGGCGGACGGCATGGCAGTCGGCTGTGCCCCCGCCGGCTTCGCATGCGCCCCCGGCGAGACGGAGCGCAACCGGTGGCTCACCGCCTCGTCCAGCGTCACCGGGCGCTGCAGTTGCTGCGCCAGCCGGCCGGCCTCCTGGCCGAGCCGGGCGACGTCCTCCCAGGGGAGGTGGACCACCAGCGCCATCTGTGCCTCGCCGTCGGGCGTGGCCTGCATCGCAGGAGTAACTCGGTCGTTCATCGCCTGTTCCTCACGTCGTCCCGCGACGCGCCTCGCCGTGCCGCGGCCGGTCGAGAAGACATACGCACGCCCGGACGGCCGTGTTCACCGGTTCGGCGGTCGTATCGGGGGCACTACTTCCTTGTGGTCATCCCCGTCCATGACGTGAACCCGGCGCGCCGCACGCCCTGGGTGACATACGCGCTGATCGTGGCGAACGTCGTCGTGTTCCTGTCCATGCCCGGCATGGCGGGTTCCGTGGCGGGCGACAGCGGCCTGGCGCAGCTGTGTCATCTCCAGGTCTACCTGGATCAATACGCCGTGGTGCCACGTGAGCTGATTCACCATCAGATGCCGCGGCTGGTGCCGACCGGCGACATCGCGTTGGGCCCGCAGGGCCCGGGCTGCGTGGTCGGCCCGCCGGGCTACGACAAGTCGCCGGAACTCAGCGTCCTCACGGCGATGTTCCTGCACGGCAGCTGGCTGCACCTGCTGGGCAACATGCTCTTCCTGCTGATCTTCGGCAACAACATCGAGGATCGCATGGGCCATGTGCGGTTCACGCTCTTCTACGCCGCGTGCGGCTACGCGGCCTCGTACGGCTTCGCGTTCCTCAACGACGACTCGTCCGAACCGCTGATCGGCGCGTCCGGGGCGATCGCGGGGATCCTCGGCGCCTATCTGGTGCTGTACCCGAAGGCCCGGGTGTGGGTCCTGGTGCCGTTCCTGATCTTCCTGCCGCTGCGCCTGCCGGCCTGGCTGGTGCTGGGCTTCTGGTTCGCACTCCAGGCGGTGTACTCCTCCGGCGAGGGCGTGTCCAACGCGGGCACCGTGGCCTACGCCGCCCACATCGTCGGCTTCCTCGCCGGCATGCTGCTCGCCTGGCCGCTGAAGCGGGGCACGCCACCGCCGCCGGAACCGCGCGGCCTGCTGTTCGGCAGGCGGGCACGGCCCCGGCAGGCGTGGTGAGTCAGCGGGCCGTCCGCGTGTGGACGTACTCCACGAGGCGGGTCAGGGCGTCCGGGTTCGTGGACGGCATGACACCGTGGCCGAGGTTGAAGACATGGCCCTCCAGCTGCGCCGCCGCATCCAGGACCTCGCGGGTCTTGGCCTCGACGGCCTCCTGCGGAGCGAACAGGACCGTCGGGTCGAGGTTGCCCTGGAGCGCCTTGCCGGGACCGACCCGGCGGGCGGCCTCGTCCAGCGGGACCCGCCAGTCGACGCCGACGACATCCGCACCGGCCTCGCCCATCAGGCCCAGCAGCTCGCCGGTGCCGACGCCGAAGTGGATGCGCGGGACGCCGTACGCCTCGACCGCGCGGAAGACCTTCGCCGAGGCGGGCAGGACGGAGCGCCGGTAGTCGGCGGGGGCGAGAGCGCCGGCCCAGGAGTCGAAGAGCTGGACCGCGCTCGCGCCCGCCTCGATCTGCACCTTGAGGAACGCGGCGGTGATGTCCGCGAGGCGGTCGAGCAGGTCGGCCCAGAGCTCGGGGTCGCCGTACATCATCGCCTTGGCGTTCTCGTACGTGCGGGACGGGCCGCCCTCCACGAGGTAGCTCGCCAGGGTGAACGGGGCACCCGCGAAGCCGATGAGGGGCGTCTGACCGAGCTCGGCGGTCAGCATGCCGATCGCCTCCGTGACGTAGGACACGTCCTCGGGGGTCAGATCGCGCAGCTGGGCCAGGTCGGCGCGGGAACGGATCGGGCGCTCGACGACCGGGCCGACGCCGGGCTTGATGTCGAGGTCGACGCCGATGGCCTTGAGCGGGACGACGATGTCGCTGAAGTAGATCGCCGCGTCCACGTTGTGCCGCCGCACCGGCTGCAGGGTGATCTCGGTGACCAGCTCGGGCCGCATGCAGGACTCGAGCATCGGGATGCCCTCGCGGACCTTGCGGTACTCCGGCAGAGAGCGCCCGGCCTGCCGCATGAACCACACAGGTGTGTGCGGCACGGGCTCGCGCCTGCACGCCTTCAGAAAGGCGGAGTCGTACGTCGCTGTCGGCTGCTTGCCCATGGGGCTTCCGTTCGCACTCACGGAGCAAGTTTCGCACGGCGGCGGAGCAGGTCGGACGACGGGCTTGGCGGCGCCGGCCGGCACCACCCAGCCCGTCGTGGGGATCCCCCCGCTCGAGCGAAGCCGAGAGTGGGGGAGTTTGAGGACGAAGCCGTTCAGGCCGAAAAGCGGGGGTCCGGGGGCGGCAGCCCCCGGCGTGGCCAGCACCAACAGGCGAGGCGGGGTGTCTACCCTGCGCTGAGCCCCCGTTCCGCTTAATCTGCACCGCATGGCTGCGGCTCAGGGACGACTGTCGGACGACGCTGGCGGAACGGACGACCCGAAGGAGGAGGACCTGCATTCGGGCGAGACGACTCCGCTGCCCTTCCGGGCCGCCGTGGACGCACTGCGGTCCGCGCGGCTGCGGCCGCAGATCGAGGTCGAGCCGACCCGCGCGCCGCAGCGGCTGGCCCCTCACTCGTACGCGCTGGAGGCCACCGTCGTCGACGGCGACCAGGACCTGGCCGACGGCCGGCTGGTCCTGCTGCACGACCCCGCCGGGCACGACGCCTGGCAGGGCACCTTCCGGTTGGTGACACTGGTGCGCGCGGAGCTGGAGCCGGAGATGGCCGCCGACCCGCTGCTGCCAGAGGTGTGCTGGACCTGGCTGACGGGGGCGTTGCAGGCGCGCGGTCTGACGTACGGGGAGGCGAGCGGTACGGTCACGCGCGCGAGCTCCCACTACTTCGGCGGGCTGTCCGCGCGCCCGTCCGCCTCGCAGATCGAGATCCGTGCCTCGTGGACGCCGCGGGAGGGCCTGGGCGGGGCGCCGGACACGGCGGCGCATCTGGCGAGCTGGTGCGATCTGCTCGCGCAGGTGGCCGGCCTGCCGCCGGCCGGTCCGGGCGACGCGTCGGTGGTGACGCTGCCCCAGCGGCGCGGCCCGCAGTCGCGCTGAGCGTCACCCGGCTGGGCCGTTCAGGCCGATCCCTTTGGCGATACGACCACTTTCGGCCGTACCGCGATGCGAACTGAAGCCGTTCGATCTTCGAATGATCGACCGCGCGTCCGAATTGCACGAATTGTTACTCACCGGATCGCGATCATTTTCTAAAGGCAGACGGGTTTGGTGCCGAAGACGTCTGTGACCTTGAAAGCACGGTTCGTCCCGGCTTCACCCCCTACGAGCCGACCCCGTCCCGCACCCCAGGAGGCCTGGTGTCCGTTCTCCTCGAGCAGCCCGCAAGCCTGGTCGCCTACCGCCCGAACAAGCCGACCGCCATGGTGGTCGTGGCCGACCCGCGCGTCCGCTCCACCGTCACCCGCCATCTGTGGGCGCTCGGTGTGCGCGATGTGATCGAGGCCTCGTCCATCGCAGAGGCTCGTCCCCGCATCGGCAACCCCCGCGACATCTGCGTCGCCGACGTCCATCTGCCCGACGGCTCCGGCCTCACGCTCCTGTCGGAGACCCGTGCCGCCGGCTGGCCCAACGGTCTCGCCCTGTCCGCCGCCGACGACATCGGCGCGGTACGCAACGCCCTCGCGGGCGGTGTGAAGGGCTACGTCGTCACCGGCACCCGCACCAACGTCGGGCTCCCCACCCGACCGGGTGCCGCTCCCATCGGCGCGGCCGCCGCCCGTCTGCACCGCCGCCCCCCGGGTGCCCCGAGTCACCCGGGTGGCTACCGCGAGCTGTCCGGCCGCGAGGTGGAGGTGCTGCGGCTGGTCGCCGAAGGCCAGTCGAACAAGGCGATCGGCGTCTCGATGGGCCTGTCCGCCCTGACCGTCAAAAGCCACCTCGCCCGCATCGCCCGCAAGCTCGGCACGGGCGACCGCGCCGGGATGGTGGCGGTGGCGCTGCGCACCGGCATCATCCACTGACCCCACCGCACCCCGATCCTTCGAGCCGCCCCTCCCCGCCACCCCCGCCACCCCCGCCACCCACCCGGACGTGAACCGGATCTGCCGCTGATCCGCCCTACATCCCCCGCCCGTCGTGCACCCCGTCCCGCACCGACCTGACTGGTTTACGACCCTCGCGCGCCCGTCGACGGAACGTTCCGTCGGCGGGCGCTGTCCATCCACGGATACCCTTGACAGGTGACCGACGCCCAAGACACCGCAGCAGACACTTCACTGCGAACCACCGGGGGCGCCCCTCCGGACGACGGCGGAACTTCTGCAGCAGGGGCGCCCGACCTGTCACCGATCCCTTTGCTGGAGCCGCGCGAGGGCATTCCGCCCGTGATCGCGGACGAGGCCGCCCTCGCGGAGGTCATCGCCGCCTTCGCCGCGGGCTCCGGCCCGGTAGCCGTGGACGCCGAGCGCGCCTCCGGTTACCGGTACGGACAGCGCGCCTACCTCGTGCAGCTGCGCCGGGAGGGCGCGGGCAGCGCGCTGATCGACCCCGCCGCCTGCCCCGACCTGTCGGGGCTCGGCGAGGCGCTGTCCGGCGTGGAGTGGGTGCTGCACGCGGCCACCCAGGACCTGCCGTGCCTGCGGGAGATAGGCATGATCCCCACGCGGCTGTTCGACACCGAGCTGGCCGGGCGGCTCTGCGGGTTTCCGCGGGTCGGCCTGGGGGCCATGGTCGAGAACGTACTCGGCTTCGTCCTGGAGAAGGGGCACTCCGCGGTCGACTGGTCCACCCGCCCGCTCCCCGAGCCCTGGCTTCGGTACGCGGCCCTCGACGTCGAGCTGCTCATCGATCTGCGCGACGCCCTGGAGAAGGAGCTGGACCGGCAGGACAAGCTGGAGTGGGCCCGGCAGGAGTTCACCGCGATCGCGTCGGCTCCGCCGCCCGAGCCCCGTAAGGATCCGTGGCGTCGTACGTCGGGAATGCACAAGGTACGGCGTCGTCGGCAGCTGGCCGTCGTGCGGGAGCTGTGGCAGATGCGGGACCGGATCGCCCAGCGCAGAGACGTATCGCCGGGCAAGGTTCTCAGCGACGCGGCCATCGTCGAGGCCGCGCTTTCCATGCCGTCGAATGTGCACGCTCTGTCGGCCCTGAACGGGTTCGGGCACCGGGTGGGGCGGCGGCAGCTGGAGCAGTGGCAGGCCGCGGTGGATCGTGCGAAGGCGTTGCCGGAGGACCGGCTGCCGCAGCCGGGGCAGCCGGTGGCCGGGCCGCCGCCGCCACGGGCGTGGGCGGACAAGGATCCGGCGGCCGCGGCTCGGCTGTCTGCGGCGCGCACCGGGGTGTCGGCGCTGGCCGAGCAGCTCAACCTGCCTCAGGAGAACCTGATCACGCCGGACACCGTGCGGCGCCTGTGCTGGGAGCCGCCGAAGCCTGCCGACGGGGAGGCCGTTGCTGCCGCGCTGGTCGGACATGGGGCTCGGGCATGGCAGGTGGCGCTGGTCACGCCGGTTCTGGTGGCTGCGTTGTCCGCCAAGGCGCCGTAGGGGATTCTGTCGTGGGGCGGCTGCGAGCCCGTTGTGGCTGGTCGCGCCCACGGTGGGGTCCCCCCGCTCGAGCGAAGCCGAGAGTGGGGGAAGGGTGCGGGCCCTGCACTTTCCCGCGCCGGACCGCGACATCCCGTACCGTTCCTACGGGCTGAGCGGGAGTGAGTCCTGTTGCACGCCTCCAGGCGCCCGGTCCGGCCTGGGCGGTCCGATGCCCATGACGATCGCTCTGGTCGTCGTGGGCGGTGCCGTACGTTGTTCGGGGTGATCACGGGGGACGGGGAGGGGTCGCATCCCGTGCCGACACCGGTGCTGCCCCCGAGGGGATCGACGGCGCCGCCCCGGAGTTGACGCCCGGTGGCCGGGGCCCGCGCGGGACCCCGGCCGGGGTGCTGTCGAGCGGGTCAGGGGGTGCAGGTGCGGGTCGGGGCGCCGTACGGGAAGCTCAGGTACTTGCTGTAGATCCAGCCCCAGTCGGTGTAGTACCACTTGTTGTGGTAGGGCTCGTTGTAGTAGACGCAGTTCGGCGTGACCCAGCGGGCGCCGATGCTGTAGCCGGGGCACTTGCCGTACGGGCCGTCGTGCGCGACGGCGTCGGCCGTGGTGCGGGCGCCGGGGCTTCCCTGGTCCCATTCGTTGGGGACCCAGTTGCAGTCACTCGCCGCGGCACGGGCGGTCTCGGCGTTCGCCGGCGCGGTGACGACACCCGCCAGGAGCGCGGCCCCGAGTCCGGCACTGGCGAGGGCATGGCGTAGACGCATGATCGTTCCTTTCCCATCCGAAGAGTGGTGTTGTCGGTGTGCGGTCAGGGCGAGACGATTGCCTGCCAGCCCGGTGCCTCGTCGTGGACGCTGCCCGATTCGGTGAGGCATTCCTGGATGTCGACGTACTCGACGGTGCCGGCGTCGTAGTTGAAGCTGAACGGCTTGTAGCTGGAGTTGTTGCCGTCGGTGTCGGCCACGAACTCGTCCCGCGGGAAGGGGCTGTCGCTGTACCAGGTGCGGATGTTCAGGCACGCGCCGTGGCCGTCCGACAGGGTGTCCCGGACGTATCCGGAGACGTACACGCGACTGCCGCTCACGTACGAGTCGCCCCAGGTGTGCGAGCCAGCGATGTCGGAAGCGCTGTAGGTGTTGCCCTTCCACGCGCCGACAGGCGTGACGGCCGCCGCCTGCCCGGCGAACAGGCCGACGGTGCTCACGGCCGCGACGGCGGCCGTGAGCGCACCGCGGGTCCATGGACGCATGAGTGTCTCCTCGCAGAGGTGGTGGTTGTGCCCGATCGGGCAAGCACCGACGCTGCTGCAATGGCCCGGGGCGGGACAAGAGCTCGCGGCTGTCCCGGACAGCACACGGCTGTCCGGCCTGGTCAGCCGCCTGTCCGTGCTCCGGCCCGGACAACCGCGCCGTCAGTCCGCCGCTACGACGAACCGCTGATCGGCGCTGCCCGTGCATCGTTCCTCGACGGCTTCCGCCCCTTCGGCGGCGTCGTCGTCCACGATGCCGACGCAGCGGGTGCCGTGGGCCGGACGCAGCAGGTACGTCCCGCTGTCTTCCGGGCCGGCGGTCGCCAGGTGGAACCGAGTGGCGTGGGCACAGTCGTCGCGGGGTTCGAGCATGCCCTTGACCGGGCCGGTGGTCATGACCGTCAGGCAGCCCATGCCCTCGTCGGGATGGTGCCACTGGATGCGGTACAGGCCCTCGCCGAGCGGTTCGAGACAGGTGCGCGGCACGGTGGCCCGGGCGCACGGGAGTTGAACCGCAACCGCGTTCGGGTAGGCGCCGGTGCGGACGAAGGCAGCCAGCGTCTCGGGGCGGGGCAGTCCGGACCGGCGCAGGACGTCGGTCCCTCATACCCCATGGGCCTCATCCTGCGGTGCCCATGACATGAGGACAACGGCGGGATTCCGCCATCCCTGCGGCCTCTCCGGCTGTCCGGGACAGGGGGCTCACCGGCTCGGACGAGGCCGGCGCCCGGACCGCCGTACGTGTGACCTTCGCCGCTCACGCCGACAGGACTGGGCAGTTACGTTACTCATAAGTAGCATGGGTCCTGAGCGCGCGCTCAGCGTGCCGCAGCAGTGCAGTCCCGCACCCTGGAGGAGAGCCATCGTGCCTCGTACCGTCAGGGACGTCGTCTTCGTCGACGGCGTCCGCACCCCGTTCGGCAAGGCGGGCCCGAAGGGCATCTACCACGAGACCCGCGCCGACGACCTCGTCGTGAAGGCGATCCGGGAGCTGCTGCGCCGCAACCCGGGTCTCGACCCGAAGAAGATCGACGAGGTCGCCATCGCTGCGACCACCCAGATCGGCGACCAGGGCCTGACCCTCGGCCGCACCGCCGGCATCCTCGCGGGCCTCCCGCAGTCCGTCCCCGGCTACTCCATCGACCGCATGTGTGCCGGCGCCCTGACCGCGGTGACGACCACCGCCGGTTCCATCGCCTTCGGCGCCTACGACGCCGTCATCGCCGGTGGTGTCGAGCACATGGGCCGCCACCCCATGGGCGAGGGCGTGGACCCGAACCCGCGGTTCGTCAGCGAGAAGCTGGTCGACGAGTCGGCCCTGTTCATGGGCATGACCGCGGAGAACCTGCACGACCGCTACCCGCACATCACCAAGCAGCGCGCCGACGAGTACGCGGTGCGCTCGCAGGAGAAGGCCGCCAAGGCGTACGCCAACGGCAAGATCCAGCAGGACCTGGTGCCGATCTCCGTGCGTCGCACCAACCCCGAGGGCGGCGAGACGGGCTGGGGCCTGGTCACCGCCGACGAGCCGATGCGCCCGGGCACCACCCTGGAGAACCTGGCGGGCCTCAAGACCCCGTTCCGCGTCCACGGCCGGGTCACCGCCGGCAACGCGGCCGGTCTGAACGACGGCGCCACCGCGTCGATCATCGCGAGCGAGGACTTCGCCCGCGAGAACAACCTGCCGGTCAAGATGCGCCTGGTCTCCTACGCCTTCGCGGGCGTCGAGCCGGAGGTCATGGGCTACGGCCCGATCCCGGCCACGGAGAAGGCCCTCGCCAAGGCCGGTCTGTCGATCGAGGACATCAACCTCTTCGAGATCAACGAGGCCTTCGCCGTCCAGGTCCTGGCCTTCCTGGACCACTACGGCATCGCCGACGACGACGAGCGCGTCAACCAGTACGGCGGCGCCATCGCCTTCGGCCACCCGCTGGCCTCCTCCGGCGTCCGCCTGATGACGCAGCTGGCCCGCCAGTTCGAGGAGCAGCCGCACGTCCGCTACGGCCTGACCACCATGTGCGTCGGCTTCGGCATGGGCGCGACGGTCATCTGGGAGAACCCGCACTTCGAGGGGGACAAGTGAGCACCACCGCTGAGCTGTTGAAGGGTGCGGCCGAGCTGTTCCCGGACGAGGTCGTCACAAGTGCGCACGTACGCCACTTCGATCTGCCCTTCCAGGCCGGGCGGTTCGCCCTGATCACCCTGGACAACGGGCACGACCACACCAAGCCGACCACCTTCGGCCCGGCCTCGCTGGCGAACCTCAACACCGCCATCGACCAGGTCGAGAAGGAGGCCGCGGACGGCGACATCGTCGGCGTCGGCATCACCGGCAAGCCGTTCATCTTCGCGGTCGGCGCCGACCTCAAGGGCGTCGAGCTGCTGAAGGAGTACGACCACGCGCTCGCCATCGGCAAGGGCGGCCACGAGGTCTTCAAGCGCCTCGCCGGCCTCGCCGTGCCGACCTTCGCGTACTACAACGGCGCGGCCATGGGCGGCGGCGTCGAGGTCGGTCTGCACTGCACGTACCGGACCGTCTCGAAGGCCGTCCCGGCGTTCTCGCTCCCCGAGGTGTTCCTGGGCCTGGTCCCGGGC
Organism: Streptomyces flavusporus; assembly: GCF_046267975.1. Taxonomy (NCBI): domain Bacteria; kingdom Bacillati; phylum Actinomycetota; class Actinomycetes; order Kitasatosporales; family Streptomycetaceae; genus Streptomyces; species Streptomyces flavusporus. The sequence continues at coordinate 2,399,504 of NZ_CP176503.1, forward strand.
TGGGGCGGCTGCACGCTGCTGCCGAACCTGATCGGCGCGGACCGCGCGGTCAGCGTCGTCATCGAGAACTCGCTCAACCAGAACAAGCAGCTCAAGGGCCGGCAGGTCTTCGACCTCGGGATCGCCGACGCGATCTTCGAGGGCGCCGACTTCCTGGAGCAGTCGCTGCTGTGGACGGCCTCCGTCCTCAAGGGCGACATCGAGGTCGAGCGCCCGGTCATCGACCGCACCGAGGCCTGGGACCAGGCCGTCGAGCGCGGCCGTGCCTTCGCCGACTCCAAGGTGCACGGCGCGGCCCCGGCCGCCTACCGCGCCCTGGACATCATCGCCGCCGCCAAGAACGGCGACCTCCAGCAGGGCTATGACGCCGAGGACAAGGCCCTCGCCGACCTGATCATGGGCGGTGAACTGCGCGCCGGTATCTACGCGTTCAACCTGGTGCAGAAACGCGGCAAGCGTCCGGCGGGTGCTCCGGACAAGTCGCTGGCCCGTCCGGTCACCAAGGTCGGCGTCGTGGGCGCGGGCCTCATGGCCTCGCAGCTCGCCCTGCTCTTCCTACGCCGCCTCGAGGTGCCCGTCGTCCTGACGGACATCGACCAGGAGCGCGTCGACAAGGGTGTGGGTTATGTCCACGCCGAGATCGACAAGCTGCTCGGCAAGGGCCGGATCAACCAGGACAAGGCCAACCGCCTCAAGGCGCTGGTCTCCGGTGTCCTGGACAAGGCCGAGGGCTTCGCGGACGCGGACTTCATCATCGAGGCCGTGTTCGAGGAAATGGGCGTCAAGCAGCAGGTGTTCGCGGAGGTCGAGGCGGTCGCCCCGGCGCACGCGATCCTTGCCACCAACACCTCCTCCCTGTCGGTGTCGGAGATGGCGTCGAAGCTGCAGCACCCCGAGCGGGTCGTCGGCTTCCACTTCTTCAACCCGGTCGCGGTCCTGCCGCTGCTCGAGATCGTCCGCGGCGAGCAGACCGACGACGCCTCGCTGGCCACCGCCTTCGGTGTCGCCAAGAAGCTGAAGAAGACGGCGGTTCTGGTGAAGGACGCCCCGGCGTTCGTCGTGAACCGCATCCTCACCCGCTTCATGGGCGAGATCCAGAACGTCATCGACGAGGGCACGCCGGTCGAGGTCGCCGAGAAGGCGGTCGAGCCGCTGGGCCTGCCGATGTCGCCGCTGGTCCTGCTCGAGCTGGTCGGTCCGGCGATCGGCCTGCACGTCTCCGAGACGCTCAACAAGGCGTTCCCGGACCGCTTCACGGTCTCCCCGAACCTCAAGGCGGTCGTCGAGGCGGGCAAGCGCGGCTTCTACGTCTACGACAGCGGTAAGCCCGAGCTGGATCCCGAGGTCGCCGCGCTGCTGAAGCAGGGCGACACCGTCCTCACCGAGGAGCAGGTGCGGACCCGGGTGCTGGACGCGGTGGCGCAGGAGATCGGGCTCATGCTCGACGAGGGCGTCGTCGCCGAGGCCCAGGACATCGACCTCTGCCTGATCACGGGTGCCGGCTGGCCCTTCCACCTGGGCGGCATCACGCCGTACCTGGACCGTGAGGGTGTCTCCGAGCGGGTGAACGGGAAGCGGTTCCTGGCCCCGGGTGTGGCATCGGTTCCGGTGTAACGGCCGTACGGCGTAAGTGAAGAGGGCCTCCGCGGTGTGCGGGGGCCCTCCTTCATGTACAGCTCCAGGTCGTTCCTCCTCGGGCGCCCGCCGCGCGGCACCACACGCCGCTCAGACAACCTGCCACGCGGTCAACGCCAACCCCGGCTCGTCCTTCTGCCGGGTCAGCCGCAGTCGGCCGTCCGGTGTCGCCGTCGCGGCGACGACACGGCCCTCGGTGTCCTCCGCCAGCGCGACCCGCGCGCCAGCCGGCAACTGGGGTCCGGACTCGGTCCACCACAGGCCCGCCGTCTCCTGCTCGGTGGGATACGCCGCGAAGGCCACCCTTCCGGAGGACGAATGCTGGGCCAGCAGGGTGCAGTCATGGCCATCGAGGACGCAGCGCAGGGCCGCCACGGGCCCTGGCCCCGCGGCAGCGACCAGCGCGATCGGCTCACTGCCGGGACGCCAGGCGTACAGCATGCCCTCGGGGTCCGCGTAGAACAGCGTCGTGTACTCCTTCGAAGTGGGCAGCGCGCTCAGCGTGCCCGGCTCGACCCGTACGGGCAGCGGGTCGGCCGCGACCGGACGGGCGCCCGGCTCCTGCTGCAACCAGCGCAGGACGCCCGCGGGGCTGGTGGCGTACACCTCGACCCGTCCCAACCCCCCCGTGACGGCGACGAGTTCCTCGTCCACCTTGGAGCCCTTGAGGTCGTGCCAGCCGTTCCAGCCGCCGCGCTCCTTCTGGTTGATGGTGTGGACGCCCCTGCCGCGGTTGCGGACGAAGACGTAGGCGCGTCCTTCGGCGTCGACGGCCACGGCGGGCATCCCGGTCCGCTCGCCCTTCTTGTTGGGGTGACCGATCGGCATCCAGTCGAGGGCGGCGAGGTGGGGGCGGAAGTGCGTGGAGTGAACCAGGCCCGCCTCGCCGCCCGCGGTGGGCCGCCAGGCGACGAGGTGCGCGTATCCGTCGGCGCCCTGGCCGACGGCGAGCCCGGGGTGCAGACGTTGGTCTCCGCCCACCTTTCGGGAGGGCAGCCAGGCGCCGCCCGGATGGCGCTCGGCCCAGCACCACGCGGCCTCGTCACTCGGGGCGTAGGCGCTGAGCCGCCCGTCACGGCCGCGTATGAGCCAGTCGCCGTTCACTGCACGGACCATTGACACGCCCCCACTTTAATCGGGTCTGCCGGGTTCCCTCTCGGCGGCTCGTGCGACCCTGGGTGGCATGAGTGCGCCACTCCTGGTCGTCGTCGACGCTGCCAACGTGGTCGGTTCGGTGCCTGATGGCTGGTGGCGGGACCGGCACGGGGCGGCGGAGCGGTTGCGGGATCGGCTGGCGGCGGATGGGGTGCCGGGGCGGGCGGAGCCTGTGGACATCGTTCTCGTGGTGGAGGGGGCCGCCCGCGGGGTGGCGTCCGTAGCGGGGGTACGGGTCGAGGCGGCGGGCGGGAGTGGGGACGATCGGATCGTTGAGCTGGTGGCGGAGGCCGGCGAACGCTCTTGCCTGGTCGTCACGGCGGACCGTGAGCTGCGGCGGCGGGTCGGGGAGTTGGGGGCGGAGGTCGTGGGGCCGCGTGCCGTGAGGTGAGCAGGGTTGGCGGGTGACCCGGCGTTGGTGTGGGCGCAAGGGTCGCGCTGCCCGGCGTTGCGGGGTGCCGCCGCGCCCACCCGTGCCGCCCTGGGGGTCCCCCCAGGCCCTTAAGGCACTGGGGGAGGCACGACTGCCCGCAGCTAACCCACTCGGGCGTACAGCACCGCCCCGTCCACCTCCCCCACCTCCTCATATCCCGCCGACAGCAACCGCCGTAGGCTCGGCAGGCGTTCCGGTGCGTACGGCTTGCCTCGGGAGTCGTCGATGATCAGAGCGGGGGGATGTGCGGTCAACTCGGCGCGGAAGATCGGCCAGGCTCCCTCTACGGCGTGTTTCTCGCCGACCTGGGGGCCGTTGCGGCCGCCGCTGTAGTTGGTGAGGAGGCCGGCGGTGAGGTAGCGGCTGGCGGGAGTGCGGTCGGCGAGCCAGTACGTCTCCGGGTGCATGCCCCAGATCAGGACGCGGTCGCCGGGGTCGGTGCGGCGTGCGGTGGCGTCCGCGAGGCGCTGGGCGTGGGCGAGTTCGGTGCGGGGGGCCAGCAGGCCCCAGGCCAGGAAGAGGGTGCAGCAGCAGGCCGAGGTGAGGACGGCGGCGATCAGGCGCTCGCGGGGCAGGATGTGCAGTGCGGCCGTCGCCAACAGGACCAGCGGCGGCAGGAGTTGCAGGTAGTAGTGGCCGAAGAAATGGAAGCCGGCCAGCACCGCCCCAGCCGACGCGGCGAACCACAGCCACAGGTCGGCAGCGCCGGTGCGGGCGATGCGCAGCACCCGCACGACCGGGGGGATCAGGCCCGCGCACCCCACGGCCAGGATCGCGGTGTTGGCCAGGGCCCGGCCCAGTACGTGGAGTTCGGAGCCCCTGAAGGAGGCGTACGCCCCCGATCCGGTGACCGTCCAGAAGAGGAAGCCGGCCGGGTCGGTGACCAGGGTCGCGCCCAGCACCGGCAGCACGGCCCCCGCGCCCAGCCGCAACAGCCCTCCCCGCGAGCCACCGCCCGCACGGATGCACAGCCACATCACCGGCAGCAGTACGGCCGCCCCGGTCTGCTTGGTGAGGAAGGCACAGGCGACGGCCACCCCCGCGGCTCCCCAGTGGCGGCGGTCCGCGCACCACATCGCGGCGGCCGTGCAGGGCAGTATGAACACCTCGAAGCCGGCGGCCTGCGCGTCCTCGGGGTTGAGCCCCACGGAGGCCGGCAGGTACAGCAGGCCGGCGGTGCGGCCGGCGCGGTCGCCCCAGCGGCGCCGGGCGTGCGAGGCGAGCAGGACGGCGGTGAGCAGGTGGGCCAGCACTGCCAGCACCCTGACCGGCGTGAGCGACTCGGATCCGGCGACCGCGAACATCCCCTCGTACAGCCACGGCACGAGCGGCGGCTTGCGGTCCACGACCGTCTCGTACAGCTCTCCCCCGTGCGCCAGCATCCGCGCCTGTACGGCGAGATAGCCCTCGTCGGGATTCCACAGCGGCCGGATGAAGGAGGGGACCCGGGTGAGACAGGCCAGCCCGGCCAGCAGAGGCAGCAGCCGGGTCCAGTAGCCGTGCTTCTCCCCCGGTGCGGACACGGAGCGTGGCGGGGCGAGGGACTCGGCGCGCATACGCCGTACGCTATCCGGCCCCGTATGCCCCACTGAAACAGGACATACGGGGCCGGAGCCTCAAACTGCGACGGTCACTGCTCGTCGCCGCGGGCCGGTTTCATCGCCTCGGCGACGGTGGTCTCCTCGTGGCGTCCGAGACGGCTGTGGGAGCGGCCGTAGAGGAAGTAGACGACGAAGCCGATCGCCATCCAGATGGCGAACCGCACCCAGGTCTCGGCGGACAGGTTCAGCATCAGCCACAGGGAGGCCAGCACGGACACGATCGGGAGCACGGGCACCCAGGGGGTGCGGAAGGCGCGGTGCAGGTCGGGGCGGGTCCTGCGGAGGATGTTCACGCCCAGCGCGACGACCACGAAGGCGAACAGGGTGCCGATGTTCACCAGCGCGGCGAGTTCCTGCAGGGGCGTGAATCCGGCGAGGATCGCGATGAGGACGCCGAGCAGGATGGTCGGCCGGTGCGGGGTCTTGAACCGCGGGTGGACGCGGGAGAAGAAGCGGGGCAGCAGGCCGTCCCGGCTCATCGCGAAGAACACCCGGGTCTGGCCGAGCAGCAGGATCATGCAGACGGTGGTCAGGCCGACTGCGGCGCCGAAGCTGATGAAGCCCGCGTACCAGGGGTGCCCGGTGGCCTTGAACGCGTCGGCGAGCGGGGCGTCCACCGACAGTCGGCTGTAGTGCTGCATACCGGTGACGACGATCGACACCAGGACGTAGAGCGCGGTGCAGATGAACAGGGAGCCGAGGATGCCGCGGGGCATGTCGCGCTGCGGGTTCCTGGTCTCCTCGGCGGCGGTGGCCACGACGTCGAAGCCGATGAACGCGAAGAAGACGACCGAGGCGGCGGTGAAGATGCCCATCACGCCGAAGTCGGACGGCGCCCAGCCGAACATCAGCTGAATAAGCGGCGACTCCAGGCTCTTCCCCGCCGCCTGGGGCTGCGCCTCGGGAATGAACGGTTTGTAGTTGTCGGCCGTGATGAAGAAGGCACCCGCGATGATCACGACCAGGACGACGGTCACCTTGATGGCGACGACGAGCGAGGTGACGCGCGCGGACAGCTTCATGCCGAGCACCAGGATCACGGTGAGGACGAGCACCAGGGCGGCGGCGAGGACGTCGAAGCCGAAGCCTTCGGCGCCCTCCCGGGTCCCGAGCGCCTCGGGCATGTGCCAGCCCACGTTGTCCATCAGCGAGGCGATGTAGCCGGACCAGCCGACGGCCACCACCGCCGTGCCCAGCGCGAACTCCAGGACGAGGTCCCAGCCGATGATCCAGGCGGGCAGTTCGCCCAGGGAGGCGTACGAGAAGGTGTACGCGGAGCCGGCCACCGGGACGGTGGAGGCGAACTCCGCGTAACAGAGCGCGGCCAGGGCGCAGACGACGCCGGCCGCCACGAAGGACAGCGCCACGGCCGGTCCGGCGTGGTTCTTCGCGGCCGTGCCGGTGAGGACGAAGATGCCGGTGCCGATGATGACGCCGACGCCGAAGACCGTCAGGTCCAGGGCGGACAGGGATTTCTTGAGCGCGTGCTCGGGTTCCTCGGTATCGAGGATCGACTGCTCGACCTTCTTCGTCCGGAAGAGGGTGCTGCTCACGGCGTACCTCCCACGCTTGCCGTTCTCGACATGATCGAGAGGGGGCGTAGTGCGTATGCCCCGGCGTGGGCGGTTTCACGCTGATGGGCCGGTTTCACCACTCTTCACCGTGGTGAAACCGACCCATTCAGGGGTTGTGAACCGGGCGTGAGTAGTTACGGTACAGGAAATCCCGGTGAGATTGATCTTGCTGGGGTTCACCTACCTCGCGGGCGCTTCGAGCTGGCGGGGGAGGGCGCCCGCGCGCAGTTCGCGCAGGTCGGGGATGTGGTTGTAGAGGGTTCCCGGGGAGACGCCAAGGAGCGCGGCGATCGAGGTGATGGAGCGGCCGGGACGCGGCCGGCCCGCAGCTCCTGCAGATCGGGGATGTGGTTGTAGAGGGTGCCGGGGCTGACCCCGAGCAGCTTGGCAATCGAGGTGATCGAGTGCTCGGGGTTGGGGAGCATGTCGCGGGCGGCCCGGATGATGTCCGCGTTGACCACGGTGGGCCGGCCGCCGACCCTGCTACGGGCGCGCGGGCGGAGGCCAGGCCCTCGCGGGTGCCGGAGACGATCAGCTCGCGGATGAACTCGGCGAGCGCGGCGAAGACGTGGAAGATCAGGCGCCCACCGGTGGTGGTGGTGTCCAGGCGCTCATGCAGCGAGGTGAAGCCGATCTCCCAGCTCCGCAGCTAGCCGACCATGGTCACCAGGTCCTAGAGCGAGCGGCCGTAGCGGTCGAGCGCGGGGACCACCAGGGTGTCGCCGGGCTGGAGGAAGGCGTGGCACGCCTTCAGCTCGGGCCGCAGGTCGTCCTTGCCAGCCCTCTTGTCCGCGAAGATCCGGCGGCAGCCGGCCGCGGTGAGGGCGTCGATCTGGCAGTCGAGCTTCTGTCCGCCGGTGGACACCCGGGCGTAGCCGATGCGGATCTCGGTCCGGACGGCGGGCAGCGACCAGGAGGTCGAACGCGGCGGGTTCACGTGGCGTGGTCACGCCCGAAATCCTGTCAGAAAACGGTGATCCGAGGTTGTTGCACGGGGGTTTTTGAAGGATCTGAGGACCGTCCGGCTGCCTGCCCGGCGGTCTTCAACAAACGAAGGTTTCTTGAAGGTTAGTAGCTCTGCGAGCAAGTAATCGGTTGTCTGTAAGCGATGGTTGTGACTCCATTGGTGGCCATGGCTACCCAGGTGCGCCCGCCACGGCGAGATGAGATGTACGCGTACTACCGGGCCTTGCCCTATACGAGCGGGTTGCCGCAGTGGGAGCCGGCTGATGCCGCATGGCACGGTGGTCCGGAGCCGTGGCCTCCACAGCGCACTCCGGCGACCGCCGAACAGCTTGAGGAGTGGGCAGAAGCTGACGCCGAGGACGGATCTTTCCATCCGATTGCGACGTTCACCGACGGCGCGTGCGTCGGCGCATCGGCCACCATCTCCTTCGACGTGACGGTACCCGGCGGGAGCACGGTCAAGATGGCCGGCGTCACTGCCACCGGGGTTATCGCTACACACCGCCGCCGCGGTTACCTGCGGCGGATGATGCAGGCCATGTTCGATGCGGCTTTGGACCGGGGTGAGCCGTTGGCAATGCTCAGTGCGAGCGAGGGCAGCATCTACGGCCGATTCGGGTTTTCGCCGGCAACCTATCGCGCGCGGTGGGAGCTGGACCGTCACGAAGCCGCCCTCCTTCCGGCAGCGCCCGATCCGGGTTCGCTGGAGCTGGTCGACGCCGCGCAGGCGAAGCAGTTCTGGCCTGTGGTGCACGCGGAGGTGCGTGTAAACCGTGTCGGTGAGCTCACCCCCTTGCCCGGACGCTGGGATGGGTTGTCCGACAGCGCAGACGGCACGAATGGACCGCTGCGATATCTCGTCCACCGTGACCAGCATGGCGATGTGGACGGCGTTGCCAACTTTCGGTTGCCGTGGTCCTCGACAGTCGCGAATGCAGGAACGCTCGTCGTCGAGGCGTTGGAGGCGACGAACCCGGTGGCCTATCGCGCCCTGTGGAGCCTGCTGGTCGACTTCGATCTCACCAGGACCATCGTGGCGCCAGGTCGTCCGCGCGACGAACCACTGCGGTGGATGCTCGCGAACCCACGGGCGATGCGCATCACCCGTCAGTCGGACAACCTGTGGGCGCGCCTTCTCAACGTTCCCCTCGCCCTGACACAGCGTTCGTACGACACGGCCGGCGAGTTGACGTTCACCATCGATGACGACCGAATGTGCTCGGCAAACAACCGGACATGGCTCCTCCGCGCGTGCGGTGCCTCGGTGACATGCGTTGCCACTGACCGGGAGGCGGACCTGACCATCACAGTGCCGGCGCTTAGTTCGCTCTACTTCGGGGGCAGGTCGGCACATGACCTGGCGTATGCGGGCCACATCACTCCGCACTCCGACGGCGTGATCGGGCAGCTGGCCCGGATGTTCCGCATCGACACCGAACCGCACAACTCCTTCGGCTTCTAGGGGCATCACTCGAACCCGGCCACTCGCAGCGCGGTCAGTCCTCGTTCTCGCCGTCCTCAGAGGCGTCCGGGTCCCGGAAGGGGCGCAGTCCCTGGTCGGGGCCGTTGGCCTTGATGTTGAACAGGTAGCGGCCCAGGAAGTTGATGTGCCAGTCCTTGAGCGGGGAGAGACGGGCCACGTCCTCGTCGTCGGTGAAGTCCCGGTACTTGAACCGCTTCTGGATCTCGGCCGCGTGCTTGTACACCGTCGACCGGCGCTCGGCGTACCGCTTCACGCACGAGGCGTCGGCGATGCCGGGCTGCCCGGCCAGGTATTCCACGGCCTCCCACGGCACTGCGAGCGGGTCCTCGCCCAGGAACCGGCCGACGTAGCGGACCGTGCAGATCTGCACCGCCATGCCCAGTCGGTGCGCGTCCGTACGACGCAGCGCGATCAGATCACGGTCGTCATCGTCGAGGAAGAAGAACCGCTCCAGCTCCGGGGGCGCGGGCACCTCGGTGAACGTCCCGTACGCCTCGGCCTGCTCATCAGTCAGAAACTCCACCGGCACGGCCGGACCGTAGCCAGCGTCACCACCCGCCCGACGATCTTTCCGGGAACCTCAGCGAGGCCCCCGGCAGGTGTGCTAGCCGACCAAGATCAATCTCACCGGGATTTCCTATACCTCAACTACTCACACCCGTGAACCGCTGTCGCATGTGAAGTTCCCCCCTGGACCTGGACAGCGGATGGTTACGCTGCGGGGGTGAGGTCGTGGGCCGTCAGGGTTCTAGTCTCGAGCGGCGTGACGTAGCCGTACACGGGGTGCTTGCGCAGCCGGGTGCGGTTGTACTCGACCTCTATGAAGCGGAAGACGTCAGCGCGGGCCGCTTCGTGGGACTCCCAGACGGTGGTTCCGATCTCCGCTTTCAGCAGTCCGAAAAAGCTTTCGGCCGCGGCGTTATCGTAACACGAGCCCGTTCTTCCCATACTCTGCCTCAGGTTCAACTCCCGTATCAGCATGCGGTATTCGCGCGACGTGTACTCCGAGCCCCGGTCCGAGTGCGCGATGCAGCCCGGCTTGAGGGCGCCACGGCCGGCGGCCATCTTCAGGGCGTCGACGACCAGCTCGGCGCGGTGGTGGTCGGCCATCGCGTACCCGACCACCTCGCGAGTAGCCAGGTCGATGACCGTCGCCAGATACCACCAGCCGGCCAACGTCGGCAGATAGGTGATGTCGGAGACCAGCTTCGTGCCCGGCTCGACAGCGGTGAAGTCGCGTCCGACCAGGTCCGGGGAGGGTGCCGCCTTACGGTCTGCCTTGGTGAGGCTGCGCCGCTTGCGGCGGGTGATCCCGCGGATGTCGTGCTCGCGCATCAGCCGCTCGACCCTCTTCCGGTTGATCCGGCGTCCCCGGCGGCGCAGGGCCGCGGTGATCCTCGGGGAGCCGTAGGCGCGGCGGGACTCCTCGTGGATCTGCCGGATCTCGGCCACCAGTTCGTCCTCCTCGCGCGCTGTGGCGGCAGCGGCCGGACGGGCGGCGAGGTAGGCGTAGTAGCCGGAGCGTGAGATCTTCAGAGCCCGGCACAGCAACGAGACGCTGTAGCCGTCCGGACGGTCGGGGCCGGCCTTCTCCACGTCGACGAACGCGTAGCGCGCGGCTACGTCTACTTCGTCTTGTGGTTCGCGAAGAAGGCGGTCGCTTTTCCCAGCACCTCGATGGTCTGTTCCATCTCGCGGACCTTGCGGCGCAGTCGCACCAGTTCCTCGCGCTCCGCCGTGGTCAACGCTCCCGCCGGCCCCTGCCCACGGTCGGTCTTGTCCTGGTTGACCCAGTTCCGCAGTCCCTCGGCGCTGACGCCGATGTCCCGGGCGACCTCGGTGACCGTCTTGCCCGACGAGTACACCAGGGCCACCGCGTCGCGCTTGAACTCGGCCGTGTACCGCTTGCTCGTATTGCTCTTCTTGCTCACTACCTGGAACTGCTTCCTCCGGGACCGTCCGTCCCAGTATCAGGCTGTCCGGGCAGCGGGGGGAACTTCACATGGCAGCGTACGAGCATGTTCTGGGGCGTATGAGTGAGTGTCCGGGCTGCGGCAGGTGTGCTCCCCGGGGAGGGGAACGTGAGTTCTCACATCGAGTGGGTGACCTTTTCGGGTGGTGGTCGTTGGGTGCGGTGACGGGTTCTTCGGTGCCGGTTGAGGGGGGAGCGGGGTGGGCGGGCTGCGGGAGGTGGCGGCGCCGTTCGTCGTGCCCGGCCCCTCGGGGGTGGCGGTCCGTGACCGGCTCAAGCACCTGACCGCCGTGGACGAGGAGGTGCTGCGCCTGGTCGGCGACCATCTGGACGCGCTGGCCTCCCGTGACCTGAAGGCCCGGTGCGCGGCCGGGCCGGACCACGACACCGACGCCTGGGCCGAGCGCAAGCGGATCCTCACGACGCAGTCGTCGTCCCGCTGGGCCGGGAGCCTCACGAAGGCCACCCACGACCAGTGGGCGCTGGCCCGCCGGGCTCAGCTCGCGCACATCCAGAACCTTGAAGCCGGGGTACGGCCGATCGCGCACCGGCTGTCCCTGCCCGTGGGCGAGAAGGGCACCAAGCACGCTCCGGGCGGCTACCACAGCAGGCAGGAGTGGTTCGCCAAATCCCGCCGCCTGCACGTCCTCCAAGACCGGCTGGGCGCGGCGCGGGCCGACTGGCAGGCCGGGCTCGTGCGCGTGGTGCGCGGCGGGAAGCAGCTGCTGAACACCCGCCACCACCTGCAGGCCGCCCGGCTCACCGAAGCCGAGTGGCGCCGACGGTGGCAGGCCGGGCGCCGGTTCCTCGCCGCGGACGGCGAATCCGGCAAGCGGTACGGCAACGAGACCCTCCGCGTCACCCCCCACGGCGAGGTCTCGATCAAACTCCCGGCGCCGCTGGCGCACCTGGCGAACGCCCCGCACGGCCGGTACGTCCTCGCCGCGCGGGTGGCGTTCGCGCACCGGGGCGAGCAGTGGCGCGACCGCGTGGCCGCGAACCGGGCCGTCGCCTACCGCATCCACGAAGACGTGACCCGGGGCCGCTGGTACCTCACCGCCTCATGGACCGTTCCCCCGGTCACCACCGTGCCTCTGGCCACCGCCCGCGCGAGGGGCCTGGTCGGTGTCGACACCAACGCCGACCATCTGGCCGCCTGGCGTCTCGACGAGCACGGCAACCCCGTCGGTGCCCCGCGCACCTTCGCCTACGACCTGGCCGGCACCGCCGACCACCGTGACGCCCAGGTCCGCCACGCCCTCATCCGGCTGCTGCACTGGGCCAAGCGGTACGGTCTGGCCCTCGCGGTCGAGGACCTCGACTTCGCGGCGGACAAGACCCGGGAGAAGCACGGCAGACGCAAGCAGTTCCGCAAGCTCATCTCCGGCATGCCCGTGGCGAAACTACGCTCCCGGCTGGCGTCGATGGCCGCCGAACTCGGCATCCCGCTCATCGCCGTCGACCCCGCCTACACCTCCAAGTGGGGCGCCCAGCACTGGCAACGCCCCCTCGCCAGCAAGACCAGGAAGACCACCCGTCACCACGCCGCAGGCGTGGCGATCGGACGACGCGCCCTCGGGCACCCGATCCGGCTGGGGGTACCTCCCAGGCCCTTAAGGCACTGGGGGAGGACGGCACCGCCCCGCGACGACCAGAGCGATCGTCGCGGGCATCGGACCGCCCAGGCCGGACCAGGCACCCCAGGGCGTGAGGAAAGCCGCCCCCGCATCCCCGGACCACGGACACGATCCGTGCCGCCCGGACGCGGAGCGAAAGCGGCCGACCAGTGTGCCCAACACCGTTCGGGGCACACGGCTGAGCACGGGTTCTGGCAACAGGACCCACTCCCGCTCAGCCCGTAGGAACGGTTTCAGTCGCGTGCGGCCTCGATCTCGTCGGCCGCGGACCGCTCGTAGCGTCCGTCGAGCCTGGCGACCAGCCCGGTGACCTGGCGGGCGATGTCCGGGGCGGTGAGCCCGATCTCCGCCATGACCTCGGCGCGGGAGGCGTGGTCGAGGAAGCGCGGCGGGATGCCGAAGTCCCGCAGCGGGACGTCGACGCCCGCGTCCCGCAGGGTCTGCGCGACGGCCGATCCGACGCCGCCGACCCGGGAGTTGTCCTCCACGGTGACGACCACGCGGTGCCGCTCGGCGAGCGGGACCATGGCCTCGTCCACCGGCTTGACCCAGCGCGGGTCGACGACGGTGGTGGAGATGCCCTGCTTGTCGAGGAGCGTGGCGATCTCCAGGCACATCGGCGCGAGGGCGCCGACGGAGACCAGCAGCACGTCGGGGGTGGTGGTGCCGGGCTCGCGCAGCACGTCCATGCCGCCGACGCGGCCGACGGCGGGTACGGCGGGGCCGACGGCGCCCTTGGAGAAACGGACGACGGTCGGGGCGTCCTTGACCTCGACGGCCTCGCGGAGCTGGGCGCGGACCTGCTCGGCGTCCCGCGGTGCGGCCAGCCGCAGCCCGGGGACGACCTGGAGGATCGACATGTCCCACATGCCGTTGTGGGAGGCGCCGTCGGTGCCGGTGACGCCGGCGCGGTCGAGCACGAAGGTGACGCCGCACTTGTGCAGGGCCACGTCCATGAGGACCTGGTCGAAGGCGCGGTTGAGGAAGGTGGCGTAGACGGCGAAGACGGGGTGCACCCCGCCGTGGGCGAGGCCCGCGGCCGACACGGCGCCGTGCTGCTCGGCGATGCCGACGTCGTAGACCCGCTCGGGGAAGCGCTTGGCGAACTTGTCGAGGCCCACCGGCTGGAGCATGGCGGCGGTGATGGCGACGATGTCCTCACGCTCCTCGCCCAGCTTGACCATCTCGTCGCCGAAGACGGAGGTCCAGTCGGCACCGCTCGTGGCGATCGGCAGGCCGGTGTCGGGGTGGATCTTGCCGACGGCGTGGAAGCGGTCGGCCTCGTCCTGGAGGGCGGGCTGGTAGCCGCGGCCCTTCTCGGTGAGGCAGTGCACGATGACCGGCCCGCCGAAGCGCTTGGCGCGGGCGAGCGCCGACTCCAGGGCCTCGATGTCGTGGCCGTCGATCGGGCCGACGTACTTCAGCCCGAGGTCCTCGAACATGCCCTGCGGGGCGATGAAGTCCTTGAGGCCCTTCTTGGCCCCGTGCAGGGTCTCGTAGAGGGGCTTGCCGACGACCGGGGTGCGGTCGAGGATCTCCTTGGTGCGGGTGAGGAAGCGCTCGTACCCGTCGGTCGTGCGCAGCGTCGCCAGGTGGTTCGCGAGGCCGCCGATGGTGGGCGCGTACGACCGCTCGTTGTCGTTGACGACGATGACGAGGGGGCGGTCCTTGGCCTCGGCGATGTTGTTCAGCGCCTCCCAGGCCATACCGCCGGTGAGCGCGCCGTCACCGATGACGGCCACGACATGGTCGTCGCGTTTGCGCAGCTGGTTGGCTTTCGCGAGGCCGTCGGCCCAGCCGAGGACGGTCGAGGCGTGCGAGTTCTCGATGACGTCGTGCTCGGACTCGGCCTGCGAGGGGTAGCCGGACAGGCCGCCCTTCATCTTCAGCCTGCTGAAGTCCTGACGGCCGGTGAGCAGCTTGTGGACGTAGGACTGGTGGCCGGTGTCCCAGAGCACCTTGTCCTTCGGCGAGTCGAAGACCCGGTGCAGGGCGATGGTCAGCTCGACCACACCGAGGTTGGGGCCGAGGTGGCCGCCGGTCTTGGAAACCGCCTCGACGAGGAAGGTCCGGATCTCCTCTGCCAGCTGGTCCAGCTGCTCCAGGCTGAGCCGGTCCAGATCGCGCGGTCCCCTGATGCGGGTCAGCAGCGGCACCCGTGCCTCCTTGCAGTAGAGCTGTTCGAGCTGTTGCCGGGCCTGACGAGTCTAATGTTCCGCCCAGGCGACCGACGCCGGGGCGGTGCGTCATACATCACGCGTTCGGCTCTACCCAGCTCAGGGCTTTCTTACGGCGTGACTGTGCCCGGTACCCCCATTGGTACCGGGCACAGTCACGCCGCCTACTCCTACGCTCGACCGGCAGTCTTCTGCGTACGACGAGTGATGGAGTCAATAACCACCGTCGTCAGCAGCACGCCCGCCGTGATCATGTACTTCACCGGCTCGGCGATGGACTCCAGCTGAAGCCCGTACTGGATCGAAACAATCACCAGCACACCGAGAAGAGCGTTCCAGGTGCGGCCCCGCCCACCGAAGAGGCTGGTGCCACCGATCACGGCCGCAGCGATCGCGTTCATCAGCAGGTCACCCGTACCCGCACTCTGGTTGGCAGACGCGATCTTCGACGCCAGGAACAGACCACCGATCGCCGCGAACCCACCGGAGATCGCGAAGACGGAGATCCGCACCGCGGTGACGTTGATACCCGCACGACGCGACGCCTCGACGCTGCCACCGAGCGCGAACACCTTGCGCCCGTACGACGTCCGCCGCAGCACGAAGTCCGTGCCGACGAGGAACACCAGGAAGATCACCGTGGCCAGCGGCAGGCCCTTGTACTGGTTGTACATGAACGCCGCGGCGAAGGAGACCACCGTCAGCAGCCCTGTTCGCAGCAGCGTGTCGCTCAGCGGCCGCGACGGGACACCCGCCGCCTCACGGCGCCGGTTGCCGAGGAACGAGGTGGTGAAGAAGACCGCGGTCACCACGGCCGCCAGGCCGTACGCGGCGGCGATGTCCGTGAAGAAGTACGTCGTCAGCTGGCCGATGAAGCCGTCGCTGTCGAGGTTGATCGTGCCGTTCTCGCCCAGTGTCTGGAGCATGAAGCCCAGCCAGAAGAGCAGACCGGCCAGGGTGACCGCGAACGCCGGAGCGCCGAGGACCGCGAAGAAGAAGCCGTGCGCCGCGCCGATGACGACGCCCGCGCCGACGGCGAACAGCACCGCCAGCCACTCGGGCCAGCCCTGGTTGACCGCCATCACTGCCGCGATGGCGCTGGACGCGCCGCTGACCGAGCCGACGGACAGGTCGATCTCGCCGAGCAGCAGCACGAAGACGATGCCGACGGAGATCATGCCCGTGCCGACCATCGTGACGGTGATGTCGCTGATGTTCTGCGCGGACAGGAACGCCGAGTTGAGGGACTGGAAGACGACGCAGATGACGACCAGGCCGACGATGACGGGCAGGGAGCCCAGCTCGCCCGCCTTCATCTTGCGCTTGAACTCACCGAGGTAGCCGGCGAGGCCCTGCTCGCGCACCAGGAGCCGCGGGTCGACCGCGGTCACCGCGGCGGCGGCGGCCTCGGGGTTCTCGACGACGGTCTCGTCCTGCGGGGACGTGGAGGTCTTGTCGATGCTCACTGGGAAACCTCCCCGGTCGTGCGCGCCGCACGGCGGGTCACGGCGTTGTCGGTGGCGCCGGTGATGGCGGAGATGATCTCCTCCTGCGAGGTTGTCTTGACCTCGAAGACGCCGTTGTTGCGGCCCAGGCGCAGCACCGCCACCTTGTCGGCGACGGCCTTCACATCGGCCATGTTGTGGCTGATCAGGATCACGGCGTGGCCGCGCTCGCGCAGCCGCTCGACCAAGTCGAGGACCTGGGCGGTCTGCTCGACGCCGAGGGCCGCGGTGGGCTCGTCGAGGATGACCAGCTTGGGCTCGCCGAGCATGGAGCGGGCGATGGCCACGGTCTGGCGCTGACCGCCGGAGAGCGAGGCGATCGGGATGCGCACGCTGGGGATGCGGATCGACAGCGTCTTGAGCAGCTCCTGGGAGCGGCGCTCCATCTCGACCTCGTCGAGGACGCCCCACTTCCGCAGCTCACGGCCGAGGAACAGGTTGCCGACGACGTCGATGTTGTCGCACAGCGCGAGGTCCTGGTAGACCGTCGCGATGCCCAGGGCCTGGGCGTCGTGCGGCCTGTTGATCGAAACGGGCTTGCCTTCCCATTCGATGACGCCCTCATCGATGGGGTGCACGCCGGCGATCGTCTTGACCAGCGTGGACTTTCCGGCGCCGTTGTCGCCGACCAGGGCGACCACTTCACCGGCGTGGACCTCAAGCTCTACGTCGGTGAGCGCCTGAACGGCACCGAACCGCTTGGAGACCCCGCGCAACGCCAGCACGGGCGTAGCGGACACGTGAACCATCTCCTTCGCCGCCTGACCCGGCGGGAGGTTGTGCAGAAGACTGGGGGGATGTTCCGTCCGGCGCCCCGCACGAGCTTGCGGGGCTGTGTGTACGCGGGGCGCCGGAGGAGCCTGGAGAACTGCAGTCCCGTACGGGAATCCAAGGACGAGTTCCTGGGTGATTCCCGTACTTTCAAAGGGACTTGCGGTTGCTTACTTCAGGCCGATCTTGGCGCAGGCCGACTTGTACTTGCCGGTGCAGATCTCGTCGACCGTGTAGACGCCGTCCTTGATGACGGTGTCGTTGATGTTGTCCTTGGTCAGCGAGGTGACCGGGACCAGAACCGACGGAACATCCTTGGCGCTGTCGCTGGAGACCTTGTCCTTGGCGATGGAGTCCAGGGACTCGCCCTTGGCGAGCGCGACGGCCATCTCGGCGGCGGCCTCGGCCTCGGGGGCGTACGGCTTGTAGACGCTCATGTACTGCTCACCGGTGACGATGCGCTGCACGGCGGCGAGTTCGGCGTCCTGGCCGGTGACCGGGACGTCGATGCCGGCCGACTTCAGGGCGGTGATGATGCCGCCCGCCATGCCGTCGTTGGCGGAGTAGACGCCGACGATCTTCTTCTTGCCGAGTGCCGAGATCGCGGACTCCATGTTGGAGTTGGCGTTCTCCGGCTTCCACTCCTTGGTGTCGTACTCCTTGCCGATCTTCACCTTGCCGTCGAGGACGGAGTGCGCGCCCTCCTTGAACTGGGCGGCGTTCGGGTCGGTGACGGAGCCGTTCATCATGACGATCTGGCCGTCCTTGGCCTTGTCGCCGAGCGCCTCCAGGAGGGCCTCGCCCTGGGTCTTGCCGACCTGGACGTTGTCGAACGAGGTGTAGGCGCTGATCGGGCCCTCGGCCAGGCGGTCGTAGGCGACGACCTCGATGCCGGCGTCGACGGCCTTCTGCACGGAGTTCTTGATGGCCTTGGCGTCCACCGCGTCCAGGATCAGCACGTCCACCTTGTTGGTGATCATGGTGTCGACCTGCTGCGCCTGCAGGTTGGCGTCCTGCTTGGCGTTGTTGTACTGGATCTCCGCCTTGTTGTTCGTCAGCTCCTTGATCTTCTGCTCGATCAGAGGCCGGTCGAACTTCTCGTAGCGCGCGGTCTGGTTCTCCGGAAGGAGGAGGCCGACCTTGATGTCGTCGCCCTTGGCGGCGGAGCCGGTGGAGTCGTTGTCGCCGCCGCCCGCTTCCTCAGCGCTGCCACAGGCGGCGAGAGAAACGGCCATCGCACCCGCGGCAATGGCGACTGCGGCACGACGCATACGCGTGTTCACTTCATAACCTCCCTGACGAGGCCGCGTCGTTGCGGCCGAGGTGGCTGGAAGTCAACTCGGCCACACGTGCGACGTCAAGAAGTAAATCCTTAACGGGTTGGCAACGGTGCCATCCGTTCTCTAAGTGAAGGCGGGTACCGCGGCAGTCGGCGTGCCGTCCAAAAGGGTTGAATCGCCCATCTCGCTGAGTGCGAGGGCGAGCGCCCCGAGCACCTCCGCACGGCCCCCAAGCGCCCCCGGAAGAACGGAGAGTTGACGCGCCGCGCTCGGGATGGCGTAGCGGCCGACGGACTCCCTGATCGGCCCCAGCACCAGCTCACCGGCCTCGGCGAGATCGCCGCCCAGCACCACGCGGCTCGGGTTCAGGAGGTTGCAGAGATTGGCGACTCCGCTGCCGATGTGACGGCCGACGTCGGCGATCACCCGACGGCAGCCCGGGTCGCCGTCCCGCGCCAGCCGTACGACCCCTTCCATGGTCAGGTCGGTGCCGTGACTGGGCTGGAGAAGTGGGAGCACATAGCGCGCGGCCGTGAAGGTCTCCAGGCAGCCGCGGTTTCCGCAGCGGCAGACGGGCCCGGATTCATCGAGTGTGATATGCCCGATTTCACCTGCTGTGCCGCCGGGACCCCGGTAGATCCTCCCGTCGATCACCAGGCCGGCGCCGACACCGCTGGCGACCTTGATGTACGCCAGGTCCCGCACGCCCTTGCCGCTGCCCCAGACCAGCTCGCCCAGGGCGCCCAGGTTGGCGTCGTTGTCCACGTGCACCGGTACGCCGAGCCGCCCCCGCAGCTCCTCGGCGGGCTTGGCGCCGGTCCAGCCGGGCAGGATGGCGGTGGAGCCCAGCGTCCCGGACTCCACGTCGATCGGGCCGGGGACGCCCAGGCCCACCCCGGCGATCTTGCCGCGGTCCACTCCGGTCGCCGCGATCAGCCGGTTGACCAGCATTTCCGCCCGGTCGAAGCCCTGCGCCGCGGAGGCGTCCACGTCCAGCGGCTCGGACTCCTCGGCCAGCACCTGGTGGGCGAGGTTCCCGACCGCGACGCGCAAATGCGTGTGCCCGAAGTCCACCCCGATGACAATCCCGGCGTCACCGCTGAGCGAGACGCTGCGGGCCCGCCGGCCACCCGCCGAGGTGGGCGTGACCTCGACCGTTCCGCCGTCCTTGAGCTCCCGGACGATGTTGGAGACCGTCGCCGCGGACAGTCCGGTCGTCCTTGCGATCTCCGCCTGGGTGAGGGATCCCGCCAGCCGCACGGCTCGTACGACCCGCTCCAGGTTGGCTCGGTGCAGCGACGACTGCGACCCCGGAGTCTCCACGACGACCTCCTGCGCACGGGACCGCCTCGATGAGGCCCCGTCTATGTCCAACTAGTGAACTCTAAGCTGAGCCGCACGGGGTGCCTCCCGTCAAGAGGTTGAACAGTTTCCGGGATCGTGCACACAGCACGCACACCACCCCCCGGCACGGAAGCGGTGTGCGTGCAATCGGCTACGGAACGCTACTTCAGGGTTGCCGAGGTCAGACCCGCCTGCACCTGGCGCTGGAAGGACAGACAGACCACCAGCATCGGGATCATCGCAATCGTCACGCCTGCGAACAGCACGGCAGATAGGACCGAGGGCGTGGCGCCGAATTCGCGGTCACAACCCCACCACGCGTCACTTCAACGCCCCCGCCGTAAGCCCCTGTACCACCTGGCGCTGGAAAACGATGTAGGCCGCGAGCACCGGCAGCATCGCCATGACCAGACCGGCGAAGAGGCCGGACCAGTCGCCCTTGTAACCCTGGCTGACGGCCAGCTGCACCAGGCCCTGGGTGAGGACCCGCTTGTCGGGGTCGGTGTTGAGAACCGTGGGCAGCATGTACTGGTTCCACTGGCCCAGGAAGTTGAAGATGCCGACGCTGACCAAGCCGGGCTTGGCCATCGGGAGCATGATCTGGAAGAACGTGCGGGTATGGGAAGCGCCGTCGACGAAGGCCGCCTCGGCCACCGATGTCGGCAGCGTGCGGAAGAACGCCGTCAGGAAGAACACCGTGAACGGCAGCGAATACGCGATGTAGACCAGGATCAGGCCGTGGATCGTGTTCAGCAGGCCCATGTTGTTGACGACGTAGAACAGCGGGACCAGCGCGAGCATGATCGGGAAGCTCATGCCGCCGATGAACAGGTAGTAGATGAAGCGGTTGCCCGGGAAGTCGAAGCGGGCGAGAACGTATGCCGCCATCGAGCCGAGCACCAGCGTGCCAACGAGCGAACCTCCCACCACCAGGATCGTGTTGAGGAAGTAGTCGCTCATGTTGGCCTCGGTCCACGCCCGCGACCAGTTCGAGAAGTGCAGTTTGTCCGGCAGTGACCACGGCGAGCCGAAGATGGAGCTGTCGTCCTTGAAGGACGTCATCACCGCCCACAGCAGCGGCATGACGACCATGAACGCCCAAATGATGAGAATGCCGTGCGAGAAGGCGTTGAGGACGGTGCCCTCTTTCTTCTCCCTGGACGGCACTTCGGCCGGTACACGGGTCTTACTCACAGGCACACCGGACTCGGCCGGTACGGGGGCGGAGGTCTCGGTTGTCTTCATCTGTCAGAACTCCAGCCGCTCGCGCCGCCCCAGCCGCATCACGACCGCGGCGAAGGCCAGCGTGACGATGAGCAGGGCGACGCCGATGGTGGTGGCGTAGGCGGCCTGCCCGTCACGGAACGCTTTCTGGTACACGTACAGAACCATGACCGTGGTCGAATAGTCGGGGCCGCCGGGCCCGGTCGTCATGATGTGTACGACCGCGAAGGACTCGGCGCCGAGGGCGAGGATGCCCATGTAGACCCAGCCGGACTGCACGGTGTCCCACAGCAGCGGCAGGGTGATCCGGAAGAACGTGTTGGCGCGGCCGGCGCCGTCGAGCAGCGCGGCCTCGTACAGATCGGCCGGAATGGAGGCCATGCCCGCGGAGAACAGGACCACGAAGAAGCCGACCGTGGACCAGACGATCACCGCCATCACGGCCCACAGGGCGAGGTTCGGGTCGCCCAGCCAGAGCGGCTGGACGCTGTCGAGCCCGATCCCGCGCAGGATCGAATTGATCGCTCCGCTGTCCGGGTTGTACGCGAAGGCGAACAGCAGCGCGACGATGGCGATCGACAGCACCTGCGGGAAGAAGTAGACGATCTTGTAGAACGAGGAACCGCGGACACCGGTGATCGCCGGGCCACCTTTTCTGCGCCGTCCGCCCACATTGATCATGAAGGCGAGGAACAGCGCGAAACCGATCGTCACCAGCGGCAACAACAACGCGAACAACAGGCTGTGCTGCAACGACTTCCAGAAGATGTCGTCGTCGAGCATCCTTTCGTAGTTGTCGAAGCCGACCATCTTGAACTCAGGGCTCAGACCGGTCCAGTCCGTGAACGAGTAGTAAATGGACTGGATGAACGGCCAGACGACGAAGAGCCCGTACAGCCCCAGGGGCACCGCGAGGAACCCCACGATGAACCGGTACTTGCCGTGCCGCATTGCTATCGACCCCGATCTGCGCGCGGGTGCAGCCGCTGGTGACTGATCCTCACGGGACCTACTGGTGCTTGTAGTGCTTGATCGACGTGTCCTTCGCGGTCTCGTCGGCGAAGCCCTGGATCTTCTTGATGGCCTCGGCCGGGGTGAGGCGACCGGCCATCATCTCGCCGAGACCGGCCACACCGATCTTCTCCTTCTGCAGCTGCACGTACCAGTCCTGCATCCGCGGATTCACCACGTTCTCGCCGGCCTTGTCCAGCGCCGCGACGCCGGACGTGAGACCCGGGGTGAGGGTGATGCCGTCGGTACCGCCGTTGTACGCGGTCAGCGACTTGACCTTGCTGGTGAAGTTCTTGGAGCTCGCCTCGCTCAGCATGACGCGCAGTTGCTCCATGCCGCCCGCGGTGTTCTTCGCCTTGGCCGGGACGATGAACGGCTCACCGCCGGAGGCCCAGATGGTGCCGAAGGGCAGCTTGTCGGAGGAGTCGATGCCGGTGGGCGCGGAGACGGCGAGGTCGAAGTCCTTGGGGATGACGTTCGCCGACTCGTTCTCCACCCAGGAGCCGTTCGGGATGAACAGGGCCTTGCCCTGGGCCCAGGCGGTCTGCGACTGGATGTGGTCCAGGCCGGGGGTGCCCTTGAGGATGTAGCCCTTCTGGTAGAGCTCATAGTAGGCGTCGAAGCACGCCTTGACCGCCGGGTGCTTCCAGGCGTTCGGCTCCAGGTTGTCGATGGCGTCGAGCACCTCCACCCCGCCCACCTTGCCGATCATCGGGTAGAGCGAGAAGGGAATGTAATACGGGTACTTGCCCGCGTACGTCCAGCCCGCCATGCCCTTCTTCTTGGCCTTCTCGCAGACCGCGAGCATCTGGTCCCAGGTCTCCGGGTACTGCTCGTCGAGCGAGTCCAGGGCCTTCTGCGAGTACCAGACGCCGTACACCGTGTAGGCGTAGTACATGATCCAGACCGGATCGCCGTCCAACTGGCCCATCTCCACGATGCCCGGGCGCAGCGTGTCACGGACCTTCTTGTTCGGGTCGTCGTACGACGGGGCGTCCAGCAGCGGCGTGAGGTCAGCGAGCTGGTTCTTGCTGGAGAGGACGCCCATGTCCATCTGCTCGGCACCGGAGTTGTCGATGAGGTCCGGCGGGGTGCCCTGGTTGAAGCGGGGCTGGAGCGTGGACTGGATCTTCTGGGTGGCGGAGAACTTCACGTCCACCTTGGGGAAGTTCTGCTCGTAGATCTTCACGGCGTCCTCAGCATATTCCTTGCCGAAGCCACCGTCGAACAGTACGAATTCCATCTGCGCGCTGTCGTTGACGCCGAGCGGGTTCTTCTCGGTCTTCTTGCCCGCTTCGGCCTTGTCCTCGTCATCTCCCCCGCTGCTGGCACACGCGGACAGGAAGCTCATCGTCGGTACGGAGATCAGACCGAGCGCGGCAGAACGCTTGATCACATCGCGGCGCTTTACACCCTCTGCGCTGCTGACATCGGAAGTGGATCCCATCAGACCTACCTTCAAGGAGACCGCCGGCTTTGGCCAACGGTTAATCGAATCCTTGTCCGTGCGGTGCGAAGCGCCGCAATATCACTCCGGCCATGTTCCCGGAGGGCACCCGCAATAGACCTGCGGCATGTGTATATTGATCACGTGTCTGCGACCAATAAGGCTCGCCGGTTCTCTGGTGGCGTATACGACCTCGGGCTGCATGTGGTGTGGTGCTCGAAGTACCGCAGACCAGTCCTCGACGGCCAGGTCGCGGAACGTCTTCGTGAACTGATCGAGCAGAAGGCTGACGAACGGGGGTGGCATATCGTGGCACTCGATGTGTTGCCCGACCATGTCCGTCTGTTCCTCAAGCACGATCCGAAGGCGTCGGCCTCACATGTGGCCAACCAGTTCAAGGGCCTCACCTCCCGCGTACTACGGGAAGAATTCCCGCACCTGAAGAGCCGCCTGCCCACACTGTGGTCGTCGTCGTACTTCGCCGCCTCGGTCGGCGCCGTCTCTGTGAAGACAGTGCAGCAGTACATCGAGACGCAGTGGGAACGTCCCCTGAAGGAAAGCCAGGAGACGATCGCTTGAGACGCGCCTGCAAATTCCTTCTTCGACCCACCGTGCGCCAGGAGCAGGCGCTCCGGGACATGCTCCGGGATCACTGCGCCCTCTACAACGCCGCGCTTCAGGAGCGGCGCGACGCTTATCAGCACGCGTCGAAGACGAACATCAGCTACGGACAGCAATCCGCCCAGCTTTCGGAGATCCGCAACTTCGGCCCGGGCCAGGCACGCTGGTCGTTCTCCTCCCAGCAGGCAACCCTTCGTCGGCTGAACAAAGCGTTCGCCGCCTTCTTCAGTCGTATCAAGAAAGGCGAGAAGGCCGGATACCCCAGGTTCAAAGGCGTAGGACACTTCGATACCGTTGAGTTCCCGAAGAACGGCGACGGCTGCCGCTGGGATTCCACCCCGCACGACACGCAGACCCGAGTACGCCTGCAAGGCGTCGGACATGTCCGGGTCCACCAGCACCGACCCGTACCCGGTCGGGTGAAAACGGTGAGTGTCAAGCGGGAAGGCCGCCGTTGGTACGTGATTCTCGCCTGTGACGACGTACCTGCCAAGCCGCTTCCGGCCACAGGATCGATCGTCGGCATCGACATGCGCACGGTGTATTTCTTCACCGACTCGAGCGGCAATCACGTCACCAACCCACGCCTTATGGAGAAGTCCGCCAAGGAGCTGGCGGAGGCACAGCGGCTTCTGGACACCTTCCCCAAGCGCACGAAGCGCCGGACCAAGAAGCACCGCGCCGCGGCTCGGAAGGTCGCCAAGCTGCATAGGAAGGTGCGACGTCAGCGGCTCGACCATCACCACAAGACAGCGAGCGCACTCGTGCGAAAGCATGACGTGATTGCCCACGAGAGACTGAACACGGCGGGCATGACCAAGAGGCCCGCGCCCAAGCCCGACCCCAGGCGCGACGGTGTGTTCCTTCCGAACAAGGCCGCCGCCAAAGCCGGGCTGAACCGCAGCATCCTCGATGCGGGTTGGGGATTGTTCCTCGGAATCCTGGCGAACAAGGCTGAGAGCGCTGGTCGCCGCGTGATCCCCGTGGACGCCCACAACACCTCCCGCACCTGCCCGGAGTGTGGGCACGTTGCCAAGGAGAACCGCACCAGCCAAGCGAAGTTCGAGTGCGCAGCGTGCGGATTCGCCGCCAACGCGGACCACGTCGGCGCATTGAGCATCCTCAACAGGGCCGGGCTGGCCCTCTGCGCCGATTAGTCGGCGACGCAGGAAGCTCGCTGCTTCAGCGGTGGGCGGAGTCACGCTCAAGTCCTCGCCTTCAGGACTCAGGCGGTGAACCGGAACCTCCCCGGCACCGCAGTCGGGCCAAGCTAGGACGTACAAGTCGTGCGGGAAGTGCTTCGTACTTGATGGGCCAGGGCTGGGGGTACTCGGTGGTTAGTGCGTTCAGGCACGGCAACCACCTGTGCCCGGCCACCGTCGAACGGCTACGGACGCCGACAGGTATAGTCCACTTCCCGCCAACAGAGCAAGATCGAATGCAAGGTTGGCCGTCGGCTTTTCCGAGTTGAGACCTCGCGGAAATATGAGCTGCCTGTGGGCGCCTTGCCGGAAAAATCCGCGAGATTGAGCCCGAACGCCGCAGCCACCTTGACAGCACTGACTACTTGAGCCACTACTGGATCTTGCGCACGAAAGTTGACAACGTTGTCCAGCGTGGTGCAGGGAGGGTGCTCGCTCATGCAGCACAGAGTTCGGCACAGATGGGGTCCGGCGGTCGTGACGGCGACCGCCTTTGCTTTGGCCGTGGGCTCACAGGGGGTGGCAGTCGCGGTGCCGGAAGCACCCACCGCCGACCGGGAGTTCGCGTCCTCGTTCGAGGCCGGGGAGCCGGCCCCGGACTGGCTCAACACCGTCGACACCGCACCGGACGGCAGCAAGCGCGCCGCGGGCGTCGACGGCGGGTACAGCAGCGGCATTCCGGGCAATGTGACCGACCATGTCACCGACGTACGGGCGAGCGGCGAGAACACCGGCGCCGGCGAGGTGAAGGAGAACCTCGTCGACACGGAGCCGAGCACCAAGTGGCTGACGTTCGAGCCCACCGGCTGGGTCGAGTTCGACCTGGACAAGCCGGCCAAAATCACCAGGTACGCCCTCACTTCGGCCAACGACCACGACGAACGCGACCCCGCGGACTGGACCCTGCAGGGCTCCACCGACGGCAAGGACTGGAAGACCCTCGACACCCGCACCGGCGAGTCCTTCCCGGAACGCTTCCAGACCAAGACGTACGACATCGCCGAGACCGCCGCCGCCGAGTACCGGCACTACCGGCTCGACGTCACCAGGAACCACGGCGGCGACATCCTCCAGCTCGCGGACGTGCAGTTCTCCACAGGCGGCGATGACGGCCCCGTACCGCAGGACATGCTCTCGCTGGTCGACCGCGGCCCGAGCGGCTCGCCCACCGCGAAGGCGGGCGCGGGCTTCACCGGCAAGCGGGCGCTGCGCTACGCCGGCCGGCACACCGCGGACGGGCGGGCGTACTCGTACAACAAGGTCTTCGACGTCGACGTGGCCGTCGGCCGCGACACCGAACTCTCGTACCGCATCTTCCCGTCGATGACGGACGGCGACCGCGACTACGACGCCACCAACGTCTCGGTGGACCTGGCGTTCACCGACGGCACTCACCTGAGCGACCTGGGCGCCACCGACCAGCACGGCTTCGCACTGTCGCCGCGAGGGCAGGGCGCCGCCAAGGTGCTGTACGTCAACCAGTGGAACAACGTCGTCTCGCGGATCGGTTCGGTCGCGGCGGGCAAGACCGTCGACCGGATCCTGGTGGCGTACGACTCCCCCGCGGGCCCGGCGAAGTTCCGTGGCTGGGTGGACGACGTGTCCCTGAAGGTCAGGGCCCCTGAGAAGCCGAAGGCGCACCTGTCGGACTACGCCGTCACCACCCGCGGCACCCACTCCAGCAACGGTTTCTCGCGCGGCAACAACTTCCCGGCGACCGCCGTGCCGCACGGCTTCAACTTCTGGACGCCGGTGACCAACGCGGGCTCGCTGAGCTGGCTGTACGACTATGCACGTGCGAACAACGCGGACAACCTGCCGACGATCCAGGCGTTCAGCGCCAGCCATGAGCCCAGCCCCTGGATGGGTGACCGGCAGACCTTCCAGGTGATGCCGTCCGCCGCCGCCGGAACCCCGGACAACGGCCGTGAGGCACGGGAGCTGGCCTTCCGGCACGAGAACGAGACCGCGCGGCCGTACTACTACGGCGTACGGTTCGAGAACGGGCTGAAGACCGAGATGGCGCCGACCGACCACGCGGCGGTCCTCCGCTTCACCTACCCCGGCGACGACGCGAGCGTCCTCTTCGACAACGTGACGGACCAGGCGGGCCTCACGCTCGACAAGGAGAAGGGGATCGTCACCGGCTACTCCGACGTGAAGTCCGGGCTGTCGACGGGAGCGACCCGCCTCTTCGTCTACGGCGTGTTCGACAAGCAGGTGACGGACGGGGCGTCGAGCGGGGTCAAGGGGTACCTGCGGTTCAAGGCCGACGACCGAACCGTCACGCTGCGGCTCGCGACCTCCCTCATCAGCGTCGACCAGGCCAGGGACAACCTGCGCCAGGAGATCCCGGACGGCATGTCCTTCGAGGAGGTCAAGGACCGCGCCCAGCGGCAGTGGGACCGGCTGCTCGGCAAGGTCGAGGTCGAGGGCGCGACGCCGGACCAGCTGACGACGCTGTACTCCAGCCTGTACCGGCTGTACCTCTACCCCAACTCCGGCTTCGAGAAGGTCGGTTCGAAGTACCAGTACGCCTCCCCGTTCTCGCCCATGCCCGGCCCGGACACGCCGACGCACACCGGCGCGAAGATCGTGGACGGCAAGGTGTACGTCAACAACGGTTTCTGGGACACGTACCGGACGACCTGGCCGGCGTACTCGCTGCTGACACCCTCTCAGGCGGGCGAGATGGTCGACGGGTTCGTGCAGCAGTACAAGGACGGCGGCTGGACCTCCCGCTGGTCCTCGCCGGGGTACGCCGACTTGATGACCGGCACGTCCTCGGACGTCGCCTTCGCGGACGCGTACGTCAAGGGTGTCGACTTCGACGCGAAGGCGGCGTACGACGCGGCGGTGAAGAACGCGACGGTGGTGCCGCCGTCGTCGGGCGTGGGCCGCAAGGGCATGGTGACCTCACCCTTCCTCGGCTACACCAGCACCGACACGCACGAGGGCCTGTCGTGGGCGCTGGAGGGCTACCTCAACGACTACGGCATCGCACAGATGGGGCGGGCCCTGTACCGGAAGACGGGCGACAAGCGCTACAAGGAAGAATCCGCCTACTTCCTCGACCGCGCCCAGAAGTACGTGAACCTCTTCGACTCCGAGGCCGGTTTCTTCCAGGGCAGGGACGCCCAGGGCAACTGGCGTGTGGAGTCCTCGAGGTACGACCCGCGCGTGTGGGGCTACGACTACACCGAGACCAACGGCTGGGGCTACGCCTTCACCGCCCCGCAGGACAGCCGGGGCCTGGCCAACCTGTACGGCGGCCGGTCCGGGCTCGCGGAGAAGCTGGACGAGTACTTCAGCACGCCCGAGACGGCGTCGCCGGAGTTCGTCGGCTCGTACAACGGCGTGATCCATGAGATGACGGAGGCGCGGGACGTCCGGATGGGCATGTACGGGCACTCCAACCAGGTCGCCCACCACGCCATCTACATGTACGACGCGGCCGGACAGCCCTGGAAGGCGCAGAGATACGTCCGTGAGGTGCTGTCCCGGCTCTACACCGGCAGCGAGATCGGCCAGGGCTACCACGGCGACGAGGACAACGGCGAACAGTCGGCCTGGTACCTCTTCTCCGCCCTCGGCTTCTACCCCCTGGTGATGGGCAGCGGCGAGTACGCGGTCGGCTCCCCGCTGTTCACCAAGGCCACCGTCCATCTGGAGAACGGCCGTGACCTGGTGGTCCGGGCCCCGAAGAACAGCGCGAAGAACGTCTACGTCCAGGGCCTGAAGGTCAACGGCCGTACCTGGTCGTCGACTTCACTCCCCCACTCACGGCTCGCGAAAGGCGCAGTCCTGGACTTCGACATGGGCCCGAAGCCCTCGAAGTGGGGCACGGGCAGGGACGCCGCGCCCGTGTCGATCACCCAGGGCGACAAGGTGCCGACGCCCCGCACGGACGTGCTCCGGGGCGCGGGTCCCCTGTTCGACAACACGTCCGCGACGGACGCGAGCGTGACGTCCGTGGAGCTGCCGATGCCCGGGTGCGAGTGGGCCGTGCAGTACACGCTGACGTCGTCGGCCGACCACACGAAGGCCCCGACCGGCTGGACCCTCCAGGGCTCGTCCGACGGGACCACATGGCGGACTCTGGACAAGCGATCCGGGGAGTCCTTCACCTGGGACAGACAGACCCGCGCGTTCTCCGTGGGGTCACCGGGTCCGTACGAGAAGTACCGTCTGGTCCTGGACGGCGAGGGGACCGTGTCCGAGGTGGAACTTCAGACTTGAGGCAGCCCCGCCAGGAAGCCAATACGATCAAGAACCTCAAGTCCGGAAAGGTCCTGCAGGCCGTGAGCTCTGCTAACGGCGCCAGGGTTGTCCAGCAGCCAAGAGAGGTTGGCGTCAACCTGCAGGACTGGTTCCTTGTCCTGGACGAGCCCTACCGCAGCTTCGAGAACTTCGAGTCGGGGCTGAATCTCGGTAGCGACGGTGCCAGCACCGCTGTAGGCGCGGCGGCCATCACGGCGAGGGGATCCAGCGACACCAACCAGGACTGGGTGAAGGACGACGACGCTTACAGCGGGGAATACTTCGCACTGAAGAATCGCAAGAGCGGCTTGTGCCTGGGTATTTCAGGTGCAAGTACAGCCAACGGTGCACTGAAGTTCCCCCCTGGACCTGGACAGCGGATGGTTACGCTGCGGGGGTGAGGTCGTGGGCCGTCAGGGTTCTAGTCTCGAGCGGCGTGACGTAGCCGTACACGGGGTGCTTGCGCAGCCGGGTGCGGTTGTACTCGACCTCTATGAAGCGGAAGACGTCAGCGCGGGCCGCTTCGTGGGACTCCCAGACGGTGGTTCCGATCTCCGCTTTCAGCAGTCCGAAAAAGCTTTCGGCCGCGGCGTTATCGTAACACGAGCCCGTTCTTCCCATACTCTGCCTCAGGTTCAACTCCCGTATCAGCATGCGGTATTCGCGCGACGTGTACTCCGAGCCCCGGTCCGAGTGCGCGATGCAGCCCGGCTTGAGGGCGCCACGGCCGGCGGCCATCTTCAGGGCGTCGACGACCAGCTCGGCGCGGTGGTGGTCGGCCATCGCGTACCCGACCACCTCGCGAGTAGCCAGGTCGATGACCGTCGCCAGATACCACCAGCCGGCCAACGTCGGCAGATAGGTGATGTCGGAGACCAGCTTCGTGCCCGGCTCGACAGCGGTGAAGTCGCGTCCGACCAGGTCCGGGGAGGGTGCCGCCTTACGGTCTGCCTTGGTGAGGCTGCGCCGCTTGCGGCGGGTGATCCCGCGGATGTCGTGCTCGCGCATCAGCCGCTCGACCCTCTTCCGGTTGATCCGGCGTCCCCGGCGGCGCAGGGCCGCGGTGATCCTCGGGGAGCCGTAGGCGCGGCGGGACTCCTCGTGGATCTGCCGGATCTCGGCCACCAGTTCGTCCTCCTCGCGCGCTGTGGCGGCAGCGGCCGGACGGGCGGCGAGGTAGGCGTAGTAGCCGGAGCGTGAGATCTTCAGAGCCCGGCACAGCAACGAGACGCTGTAGCCGTCCGGACGGTCGGGGCCGGCCTTCTCCACGTCGACGAACGCGTAGCGCGCGGCTACGTCTACTTCGTCTTGTGGTTCGCGAAGAAGGCGGTCGCTTTTCCCAGCACCTCGATGGTCTGTTCCATCTCGCGGACCTTGCGGCGCAGTCGCACCAGTTCCTCGCGCTCCGCCGTGGTCAACGCTCCCGCCGGCCCCTGCCCACGGTCGGTCTTGTCCTGGTTGACCCAGTTCCGCAGTCCCTCGGCGCTGACGCCGATGTCCCGGGCGACCTCGGTGACCGTCTTGCCCGACGAGTACACCAGGGCCACCGCGTCGCGCTTGAACTCGGCCGTGTACCGCTTGCTCGTATTGCTCTTCTTGCTCACTACCTGGAACTGCTTCCTCCGGGACCGTCCGTCCCAGTATCAGGCTGTCCGGGCAGCGGGGGGAACTTCAGCACAGGCCGCCCAGTTCCGCTGCGATGGATCGGCGAACCAGGGCTGGATACTGTCGCACTGACCGCCCCCCCCCACCTTCGAGGGCTCCATCGCGCACCCGTTCTCGCGTGCGGTCGGGGCTCTGGGCGAAACTGAGCAGTTCCCCTGGCAGGATCTGCCGTCACGGCGCCCCGGACCTTGTCGGTCACGGGGCGCCGCGTGCTCCAGGCAAGCATGCGGCGCGCTCGCGGCACGGTCCGTCATCACGGCCGTTGCATGCGACCTGCCAGTTTCCGGCCGCATGACTGGCCCGGCGCTTCGATATAGCGGTAGGTCAGCACACACAGGGGCAGGAGCACGGCATAGAACGCGACTTCCAGCAGGGGGTTGTCCCGCTGCCACCTGCCGATGGTGCCGTCGTTCACCGCCAGGAGCACCGGATGCACCAGGTAGACCGAATAGCTGATCGTCCCTAGCCCGATCAGCCAGCGCGGTAGCCGCCGGCGCCTCAACGCCAGCCCGGCGCCGAAGGTCAGCACGGCCAGCAGGAATGCCACTGTCCAACCACGGCGGGTGAAATTGCTCCCGTCGCCGTACCTGTACGCGCTCCCCACAGCACAGGCGACCACAACGATGGCGGCGCAGGCCGCATACCGCCACGTGCTCTCACCGTGCTGGGCCCGGTAGATGGCGGTGCCGAGGAACATCACCGCGAGAATCACCAGCCCTTCCCACATGGGGACCCCGCCGTTGAAGGGGACCAGGACGAGCGCCAGCACGCCGCCCAGCACGCCCCCGAACACGCGAAGGACAGGCGCCTTGGCGCTGGCACAGCAGATGGCGACCACCATGGCGATCGAGGCGAGCGCGATGAGCGGGCCGGCGCCCAGGGCACCCGACAGGGCGGAGGCCGGCAGCGTGACACCCGCCAGCACGCTGACGGCGGCGAGTACGGCCAGGGTGACGGATACTTCCGCCGATCGCCGGTGCAGGCGGACCGTGAAAAGAGCAACGACCAGCAGATAGAACGCCATCTCATACGACAGCGTCCACAGGACAAGAAGCAGGTTGGGTGTCGCCAGCAGCTCTTGGAGCAAGGTGACATGGGCGACTGCCACGGACGCGGCACTCTGGCCGCCGAAGTCGCGGACCTGCGCGATACCCACCAGGTTGGCAGCGAGGACCGCGGTGACGACCGCGGCCCACAGCGGGTAGATGCGGAACAACCGTCCAACCCAGAAAGTGCGGACGCATCCCCGGCGCTCCAGCGATGCTGGGATGATGTAGCCGCTGACCAGGAAGAACACCATGATGCCGTACCGGCTGGTGTTGAAATCCGGCATCAGTTCCCGCCGGAACTCTGCCATGAACGAGTACGACGAGTGATCGAACACCACAACGAGTGCCGCGATGCCGCGCAGCGCGTCCAGCCAGGCCAACCGCGATGCATGAGCTGCCGCGGCGGGTACAGGTAATTGCGCCGTCACGGAGGGTGATCGCTCGGCTCGAGGAAGGGCGGGGGTAGAGGGTTCCATGCCCATGTTCACGTGACCGCCTGCGCCGATGTTCAAGTCCACCCGATCATTTGCGAGTACGGCTCAAAGTCGATGGAGCGGAAAAGGCAGATCCCGTGATCCGGCCAGCTGACGAGGCGTCAGTTGTTCTGCTCTACGGACTGCCTGCGTCAGCTTCTCGGGCTCAAATTCTGTGACACACGCACGCTGACCGACGCGGGTCAGCCGCGCCGCGCCCCAAGCGGCCTACGGTCCGTCTCGGATCCACACGGTTACGTTCGTCGACGAGTACCGGGAGCCATGGTGGGCTGAGGGCGACTCGAAGTTCGAGCTGCCCCCAGCCTCCGAGGACCTGTGGCCCGTGCTACGACACGAGAGCGGAAGGCCGGTCAGTTGGGTGGGATGTGCGTGTGTGCGGTGGCCTGAGGGCAGCCAGAGGAGGACATTCCCTTGCACTCTGAGAAGCCGTCTCTCAACCGAACGTGATCGGTTGATCCTTGCTGGTCAGGAATGGTTTCGCTCGGGGTGAGGGAGGGATGCGGCGTCTTGTGTCCGCTTCATGACCGAGGGGTGCGCGGTGGCGTCGGTGCTGGGAATGCTGGAGGAGCGGGAGGCGGCTGCCCGGGTGCGGGTGGAGGGTCTGCGGGAGGAAGCCGCTCGGCTGGCTGAGGTGTTGGAGGCCGCGGAGATCGAGCTGGACCGGCGGGTGATCGCGCGGGAGGAGCTGCTCGAGGCCCTGGCTGTGTCTGCGGCCGAGTCCACTGCGGTGACGGAGAGCGGGGCGGAGCAGGAAAGGGCGCCATCGACCGTGCCGGTGCCGGGCTCGACGGTGCCGCCGTGGCGGGACGGGCTGCCGGTGACGGTGCTGGCGCCGGACTACCAGCGGATTCTGGGCGTGCTGGAGGAGCGGCGCTCAGCGGGCGAGGGACCGGCGAAGGCCAAGGAGGTCGCGGTTCAGCTGGGCCTGGGGACGACACCGGCGAAGGTCGAGGGGGTGCGCTCGAAGGCCAGGCGCCTGGCGGAGCGCGGGTGGCTGCTGCAGGAGGCGTCGGGGATGTTCAGCGCCGGCCGGCGGCCCGTGGCCGCGCCAGGCGCCGGCTCATCCGCGTGACCATCGACCACCGGATCATCGCCTCGCTGGAAGCGGGCAGCGTCTCGTAATCTCTCGCCAGACGGCGGGAGTTCATCAGCCAGGCGAACGTGCGCTCCGCCACCCAGCGTCTGGGGAGCACCACGAACCCTGTCATGTCGTCGGTGCGCTTGACGATCTCCAAGGTCAGGGCGAGTTTGTCCCGGCACCAGTCGACGAGGCCGCCGGTGTAGCCTCCGTCGGCCCAGACCAGGGTGATGTCGCGGTGCAGGCGGCGCAGCCGCTGCAGCAGGCCGGCCGCGGCGTCGCGGTCGCCGATGTTCGCGGCGGTGACGCAAACGACCAGGAGCAGGCCGAGGCAGTCGGTCACGATGTGCCGTTTGCGGCCCGGCACCTTCTTCCCGCCGTCGTAGCCGCGTGAGGAGGCCGGCACCGTCGCGGCGGCCCGCACCGACTGCGCGTCGATGATCCCCGCCGTGGGCTCGGCCTGGCGGCCCTCGCGTTCACGGACCCTCCCGCGCAGCCGGTCGTGGAACTCGGCGATCAGCCCGTGCTCGCGCCAGCGGCGGAAGAAGGCGTAAACCCGGCCCCATGCGGGGAAGTCCGCGGGCATCGCCCGCCAGGAGATCCCGCCCGCGACCAAATAGCGGATCGCGTCCAGCATCTGGCGGTGGCAATACCCCTCGGGCTGCCCGCCTCTGCCCTGGAGCCAGGCCGGCACCGGCAGCAACGGCCGGACCTCTGCCCACTCCGCGTCCGTCATGTCCGACGGATACCGGCGCACCCGATCGGGATGATCGGCCGCGTTGCCGTACACGTGCGCGAGGCAATCGCACGACACGGCGGGCGAGTTGAAGTGGGCGGGCTCGGGCGCGTACAACAACGACAACAGGGCCTCCGGGAACCGCTCGGATTGGGGTCGCACCCCCGAGCTACCAGGAGGCCCTGCCTTCATGCGCGTACGGCCGGAAGATCACCCGACCAGGAACTCCGTTCGATCTGCACGTTCCAAGATCGGTTGAGAGACGGCTTCTCAGGCGCAGGTGGCTGCTCAGCGCATGGCGGGGGAGTCCTCGTGGGCCCTGTGGGTGGTCAAGCCTGCGGACGACGTCTACCAGTGGAAGTTCACCCGCACTGCGGTGGGGACCGACGGCAAGGTCACGCAGAGCGCCGAAGTCTCCGCCGGTGATTTGGCCGAAGTCAATACATGGGTGCAGATCACTGGCGCATTCAACGCCCAGGAGACCTGGGAGTGGATCGACCCCGCTGACGGCACCAAGACCGAAACCCGCTACGGCAAGCTGCACCTGTTCGTCGGTGAATACGACCAGCAGGCCGGCGAGACGGCAGGGTTTTCCAGCCCGCAGCAGGGCAGCGGCGAGCTGAGCCTGGGGCGCGGCACCACATCTGGCAGCACAGGCAATTACCTGCCCGGTGGCCTGCAGGATCTGCGGATCTGGACTGGGGCCATGACCGCCGACCAAGTCCGCTCCCAGGTCCTGAACACCCCGGACAGCGTCTGAGCCCGTAGCCGCGGGGCGGGATGTGCAATGAGCACACCGGCCCGGCGGCAACGGGGGCACCGCACCCTTCCTTTCCTTCCTTTCACCCGTATCAACGGCACGTGCCCGGCCGCGACGCGGCCGGGCGTCGGCAGGAAGAAGCCACATGAATCCTTTCGGCATACCCTGGCCCGAACCCGGCCGCAGGGGCGGAATCAGACAACGGTGGGTCCGGCGTCTCGCCGCGGCGACTGGTCTGGCCCTGGTTCCTGGCCTGCTCACGCCCGTCGCGTTCGCAGCGGACGTCGACCCGCTGGGCAAGCCTGAGCTAGCAGCCGCCCGCTCGGCGAAGGTCACCCCGTTCACGGCCAAGGTGAACAAGAAGGCTGCAGCAGTGGCGAAGAAGTTGGACGAGGCGGAGCAGGCAGCGATCGCCCGGGCTCGTCATGACCAGCAGCAGAAGGCAACGTGGCCGACAGCCGGCACAGCCTCGCTGACGGTCCCGGCGACGGGCACAGCCAAGGCAGATCCAGGGTCTTTGCCGATTACGCTGACCGCACCCGGCAAGGGCGAGGCGGCAAGGTCCGTCACCGTTCAGGTTCTGGACCAGAAGACCGCCGCAAAGCTGGGCGTCAAAGGCGTGGTCCTGAAGGTCACCGGTTCTCGGGACGGCGGCACGACCCGCCTGGGCATCGACTACTCCGCCTTCGCCTCCGCGTATGGCGGCGACTGGGCGGGACGTTTGCGGCTGTTCCGCCTGCCCGGCTGCGCCGTGGATCACCCCGCCCAGGCCACATGCCGGAAGCGCACCGAGATCGACTCCGACAACCAGCGTGCGCAAAACAGCATTTCGGCGTCGCTGACCCTGTCGGACAGCAGTCAGCCGACCATGCTGGCACTGGCGGCAGGCACCAGTTCGCAGGCCGGTGACTACAAAGCCACCCCGCTCTCCGCTTCGTCCACCTGGGAGGCCGGCGGCTCATCAGGCTCCTTCACCTGGTCCTATCCACTGCGCATGCCGCCGGCCGCGGCCGGTCCGCAGCCCGGACTGTCGATCTCGTACGACTCCGGCAGCGTCGATGGCCGCACAGGCAACACCAACAACCAGGGAAGCCAGATCGGTGAGGGCTTCGACCTGACCTCGTCGTACATCGAGCGAAAGTACGGTTCCTGTGACGACGACGGCCAGACAGACAAATACGACCTGTGCTGGAAGTACGACAATGCCTCGCTGGTCCTCAACGGCAAGGCCACCGAGCTGGTCAAGGACGACACAAGTGGCAAGTGGCGTCTGAAGAACGACGATGCCTCCACCGTGACGCACTCCACGGGCGCCGACAACGGTGACGACGGTGATCCGATCGTCGATGGCAAGGGCGACGGCAAGGGCGAATACTGGACCGTCACCACGGGTCACGGCACCCAGTACGTCTTCGGCCTGAACAAGCTCGACGGCGCCGGGGCCGACGACCGTACCAACTCGGTCTGGACCGTCCCCGTCTTCGGTGACGACGACACCGAGCCCGGCTACAGCAGCGGGTCGTCGTTCTCCGGCCGGGCCAAGACCCAGGCATGGCGCTGGAACCTCGACTACGTGGCAGACACCCACGGCAATGCCATGTCGTACTGGTACACGGCCGAACAGAACAACTACGACAAGCTCGGCGACGGCAACACCGGCACCGCATACACCCGAGGCGGTTACCTCAAGGAGATCCGCTACGGCCAGCGCGCAGGCGCGTTGTTCTCCGCGTCGCCTGCCGCATCCAACAAGGTCGTCTTCTCCCACGCCGAGCGTTGCGACCCCTCGATCAGCAACTGCGACTCGTTGACCGAAGACACCCGCGACAGCTGGCCGGACGTACCGTTCGACGCGATCTGCAAGGACGGCGACACGTGCACCGGCAACATTGGCCCGACCTTCTTCACACGCAAGCGGCTGACGGACATCACCACTTTCGCGTGGAACGCAGCAGCCTCCACCCCAGCCTTCGAGCCGGTGGACACCTGGGCACTCAAGCAGCACTACCTTGACCCGGGCGACACCGGCGACTCGACCGACGAGTCGCTCTGGCTCGACGAGATCCGGCACACGGGCAAACGCGGGACAGATCTCTCGCTGGACCCGGTCACATTCACGCACGAGATGCGGGCCAACCGCGTGGACGGCACCGACAACGTTTTGCCGTTCTACAAGCCGCGCCTGAAGAAGGTCACTTCGGAGACCGGCGCGCAGACGATCGTGACCTACCTGGACGCCGACTGCGTCGCCGGCCAGACCATGCCCAAGGTCGACGAGAACACCAAGCGCTGCTACCCGGTGTACTGGTCACCCAACGGGGAGACTGTCCCCATCCTGGACTGGTTCCAGAAGTACCCGGTCAGCTCGGTGTCGACGACCGACCCGCGCGGCGGCTCGGAGGCGGTGCAGCACGCCTACCAGTACTCCTCCGCCGGCGGTGCCTGGCACTACAACGAGGACCCGCTGACGCCCGCCAAGGAGCGCACCTGGTCCGTCTGGCGCGGCTTCCAGAGGGTCACCCACCTGGTCGGCATCTCGACCGGTACCCAGAGCAAGACGGTCAGCGTCTACCTGCGCGGCATGCACGGCGACCGGGTCCTCGGCCCGGACGGCAAGACGCCGGACCCGGATGCCCGCAAGACGGTGGAGGTCTCCGGCATCAAGGCCGGTGCGGTCACCGACGCCGACCAGTACGCCGGCTTCACCCGCGAGAGCGTCACCTACAACGGCACGGCCGAGGTCGGCGGCACGATCAACGATCCGTGGTCCAAGCGGACCGCCACCCAGCACAAGTCGTACGCGGACACCGAGGCGTACTACGTCCGCACCGGCGCCACCCACACCCGCACCAACATCACCAGCGGTATCACGCCGCGCGACCGCGTGCACACGGTGAAAGCCACCTACGACGACTACGGCATGGCCGCCACCGTCGAGGACCAGGGCGACGCCGAAGTCACCGGCGACGAGAAGTGCACCCGCACCTGGTACGCCCGCAACGACGACAAGGGCATCAACTCCCTGGTCTCCCGGAGCCGTACGGTGGCCAAGCCCTGCACCACCGCCGACTCGTCCCTGGACCTGCCCGCAGACTCGACGCGTCCCGGCGACGTCGTCTCCGACACGGCGACCGTGTACGACGACACGACCGCCACAGCCTGGTCGGCCAGCCAGAAACCGACCACGGGCGAGCCGGTATGGACCGCACGCGCCAAGGGCTACGGCGGCGACGATGCCCCCCTCTGGCAGAAGGTGGCGACGACGACGTACGACACGCTCGGCCGTCCCCTCCTCGTCAAGAACACCGACGACCTGCAGATCGCGCAGACGACCTACACACCCGCAGCGACCGGCCCGCTGACGTCGACCGTCGTCGAGAACGCCAAGCTGCACAAGACGACCACCGCAATCGACTTCGCCACCGGCGCCACCCGCAAGGTCACCGACCCGAACAGCAAGGTCACCGAGTCGGAGTACGACAGCCTCGGCCGCGTCACCAAGGTGTGGCTGCCCGACCGACTCAAAGTCCTGAACAAGACACCGAACTACGTCTACAACTACAACGTCACCAGCGCCGCCATGTCCTGGGTGTCCACCGCCACCATCAAGGGCGACGGCTCGGGCTACAACACCAGCTACACCTTCTACGACTCACTGCTGCGCACCAGGCAGACACAGTCACCCACCCCGCAGGGCGGCCGGCTCATCTCGCTGACGCTCTACGACACACGGGGCCTTGCGGTCAGCCAGCAGTCCGACATCTGGGACAGCACTTCGACACCCGCCTCCACGCCGGTGGAAACCTCCGAAGGCCAGGCCCCGATCCAGATCGACACGACGTACGACGGAGCGGCCCGCCCGATCAAGGCCGTGACCAAGACACACAGCACGACGCGCTGGACGATCAACACCACCTACACCGGTGACACCGCCACCACCACGGCCCCGAGCGGCGGCCAGGCCACCGCAGTCGTGACCAACGCGCTCGGACAGACAACGGAACGCCGCGAATACGCAGGCCCTCAGCCGACCGGCACCGACTCCACCACAACGAGCTACACCTACACGCCGGCAGGACAGCAGGAGACGATCACAGCTCCGGACAAGACCACGTGGTCGTACACCTACGACCTGTTCGGCCGCCAGGTGACGGCCACCGACCCGGACAAGGGCAAAACCGCCACCGAGTACAACGCCCTCGACCAGAGCATCAGCACCACCCCGAACGACGACAGCAGCAAGAAGCTGCTGTACGAGTACGACGTGCTCGGCCGCATGACCGGCACGTGGCAGGCCACGAAGACGGACGCCAACAAGCTCGCAGCCTGGACATTCGACACCCTGGCCAAGGGCCAGCTGGACAGCTCGGTCCGCTACGACGGCGGCCTGACTCCCCCCGGCAAGGCCTACACCCGGAAGATCACCGCCTACGACAGCCTCTACCGCCCCACCGGCAACCAGCTGATCCTCCCCGACACCGAACCACTGGTCGCCGGGCAATTCGTTCCGAAGACCCTGTCGTTCACCACCGGCTACAACGCCGACGGCACGATCAGCCAGCACGCATCCCCAGCAGCGGGCGGCCTTCCTGCCGAGACGGTGTCCTACAAGTACAACGCCACCGGCCACCAGATCAGTTCCACGGGCACCACCAGCTACCTGCAGGGCGCAGCCTTCTCCCCCCAGGGCGACCTCCGCCAGCTCACCGTGGGCACCGACCCCACCAGCTCCGCGAAGAAGGCCTACCTCAACTGGGACTACGAGCCAGGCACCCGCCGCCTCACCCGCTCCTTCGTCACCGACGACGTCCACGGCTACATGCCGCAGGAACTGAAGTACACCCAGGACGACGCCGGCAACGTCACCTCGGTCTTCGACGCCACCACCCAGGGCGGCACCACCAAGGCCGACTACCAGTGCTTCACCTACGACGGCCACCGCCGCATGACCGAAGCCTGGACCCCCAAGACCGCAGACTGCGCGGCAACCGGCCGCACCATCTCCAACATCGACGGGGCAGCACCGTACTGGACCTCGTACACCTACACCGACAGCGGCCAGCGCAAAACCGAGACACAACACACGCCCACAGACAACCAAACCACCACCTACACCTACAACGACAACGACACCACCGACAACAAACCACACACCCTCGACAAGACGACCGGCGCCCGCTCCGCCAGCTACCGCTACGACAGCGCCGGCAACACCACCTCCCGCCCCGGCCCAACAGGCCAGCAGACGCTCGCCTGGAACACCGAAGGCGACCTCACCACCCTCACCGAAGGCACCAAGGAAACCGGCTACCTCTACGACGCAGACGGCGAACTGCTCATCCGCCGCGCCAAGGGCGACGGCGACACGGTCCTCTACCTGGGCGGCGGCACCGAAGTCCGCCTCACGGCCAAGGGCACCACGAAGACACTCACCGGTACCCGCTACTACGCGGCCAACGGTCAGACCATCGCCGTCCGAACCGCGACCAGCGGGGTCTCGGGCACAAAACTCAGCTTCCTCGCCAGCGACCACCACGGAACCTCAAGCACCGCCCTCGAAGCAGGCACCTACGCGGTCACCAAGCGCTACACCTCGCCCTTCGGCGGCAGCCGCGGAACCAAGGCGACCGGCTGGCCCGACGACAAGGCCTTCCTGGGCAAACCAGCCGACGATTCCACGGGCTTGACGCACATCGGCGCGCGTGAATACGACCCGGTGATTGGCCAGTTCCTCAGCGTCGACCCGCTCCTCATCCCGGACGCACACCAGTCACTCAACGGCTACTCCTACGCCAACAACAACCCGGTCACCACCGCCGACCCGACCGGCATGTGTGCGGACATCGACTGCCCGACGCGCCCGGGGCCCGGGTACCAGAACACCACACCGGGGCACGTTCCGGGCAAGCCAAAGCCGTCGGCCAACGCGGAGTACGCCGAGCAGGGCCTTAGCTACAACGGCGGTGGGACGGCGAGCACCGACAGCTCCGGGAACACCAGCAGCGGCAGCACACCGCACTCGAACGTGAAGAAGGGACCGGGTGACTCCGAGGGCTGCGCATCCTGGGGATTCCTTGCGGGAGCCTGCTCCACGGTTGGTGAATTGTTCTACGGGGCCGTCAGCAACGTTCCGCACACGGCGGAATACTTCGGCTGGATCTTCGACAGCGACTGCCGCGGAAATGGCGGCCCCGGAGCGCCCGGCTGTGACTACGGAGCTCAGTTCGACCAGTGGGTCGCAGGCTACGGCTACGACATCACCAGCGATAACTATCAAGTCCCCAGCGCTCTAGCGGCGGTTTTCGCTCATCGGCCAGGAAGTCTTCGCGGCAGTTCCCGAAACAAGGCTGGCTGCAAGTGCTTCCTGCCCGGCACCAACGTCCTCATGGCCGATGGCACCACCAAGGACATCGAAGACGTCGAACTCGGCGACGAGGTCCAGGCGACCGACCCGGAAACCGGTGAAACCGGTCCGCGCGAGGTCACCCGCCTCATCGTTACCGAGGACGACAAGTACTTCAACGAGCTCTCCATAGCCACCGAAGACGGTGTGGACGAGCTGACGGCGACTCATGAACACCCCTTCTGGTCACCGTCGGAGCAGCAGTGGATCGAGGCTGGCGCCCTCACCCCCGGCATGACCCTGCTCACCGACGACGGCGATGTCGTCCTCGTCACGGGAAACAGGGCGTACACCCAGCATGCGAGGACTTACAACCTCACTGTCGACGACCTTCACACGTACTATGTGCTGGCAGGGCAGACCCCGGTCCTCGTTCACAATTCCAACTGCCCGCTGACCGGCGGCTTCAAGGCAGGTGTGACCCCTGACGAGATCGCCGATATCAATCGTGGTTTCGGTGGTGAAACCCTGCTTAGTGGTTCACCGGCCAACACCATGGCTAACGCCAGCCGATACAACAGCTTCTGGGACAAGTCGGCCGTCGTAATTCGCGATATTGCCGGTAGCCACATGTTCAACAATGGAAACAAGCGCACCGCCCAGGCTGTCGTGGAAGAGCTGATGCGTCGGAACCGGGTCACGAGCGGCCCAACCTCTGCCGACCTTCGAAGCGTCATCGACAGAGTTGGCAAAGGTCAGCTGCACGACGTCAGCGACATCTCGGCAGCCTTGAGGGGTTACTGATGGGAGTTCAAGGGATGGATATTGAGCAGCTCATGGAGAGGCTGGGCCGCTCAGGCGTCACCGTGATCCTCAAGGTGGACGACGAGAGGATGGCAGAAGGTGGCGAGCCCTGGACTTTGGTGATGTCGGGTCCAGGGCTGGGCGAGCAGGGATTTATTCGTGCTGAATCTTCCAGCCTGAGTGACTGTCTCGAACAGGGATTCAGTCGGTTGCGGTCCCGGCCCGGCGACTGGGAATGGTTGGCGGAATTCTCGTAACCATTGCCACGAGGCCCTCCCGAGCTTTCGGGAGGGCCTCGTGGTGTTTGACGGCAGTAGCTGACGGCAACGTCAGCGGACGTGGGCGGAGCAGGGCGGCGGTTCGTCGCCATCGCCGTTGGCCGTCTCGGTGGCCTCCGGGGAGCCGAGTGCGGTGCTGAGGGTGTCGATGGCGTCGCGCTGGAGGCGGAGTCGGACGTGGGCGTAGACGGTGGCTGTGACGCCGATGTGGGCGTGGCCGAGGAGCTCTTTGATCACGACGAGTTCGACGCCCTGTTCCAGGAGCAGGGTGGCGGTGGAGTGTCTGAGGTCGTGGAAGCGGATGCGGCGGAGGCCGGCCATGCGGAGGA
Organism: Streptomyces flavusporus; assembly: GCF_046267975.1. Taxonomy (NCBI): domain Bacteria; kingdom Bacillati; phylum Actinomycetota; class Actinomycetes; order Kitasatosporales; family Streptomycetaceae; genus Streptomyces; species Streptomyces flavusporus. The sequence continues at coordinate 2,442,338 of NZ_CP176503.1, forward strand.
GCGTGGTGAAGGCGCGGGTGAGGTTGGTCGGGTCGATCGGTCTGCCCTGGGGAGTGGTGAACACGTGACCGTCGTCCTGCCACGTGGTGCCTGTGGCCTCCCGCTCCCGCTGCTGCTGCTCAAGATGGTGTTTCAGCGACTGGAGGCAGCGGGCGGGGAGGGCGATGCGGCGTTCGGAGGCCCGGGTCTTGGTGGGCAACGTGGTGAGTCCGCCCGTGCTGGTGCGCTGCAAGGTGCGGCGGACGGCGGCCGTGCCCCGTTCGAGGTCGAGGTCTTCCCAGCGGAGGCCGAGGAGTTCGCCCTTGCGGAGTCCGGTGTGGAGAGCGAGTTCGAACAGGGCATGGAGCCGGTGTCCACGCGCGGCGGTGAGGAACTGGCGGGCTTCGTCGGCGGTGAGGGGTTCGAAGCGTCGGGGGCGGGGTGTGCCGGTGCGGACGTTGCGGGCGACGTTGCGCGGGATTTCCTCCTCGCGCACGGCGTGTTCCAGGGCGGACTTAAGTACGGAGTGGATGTAGGTCAGCGTCAAAGGAGAGAGCCGCTTGGAGCAGCATGATCCGGTGGCGCAGCAACGGGGCTCATCACGCCCCGCATCGATGCCGCGCGCGCAGCACTGGCAGGTGGTGCGGAGCTGGTTGAGCCAGGTGCGGACGTCCTTGGCGGAGAGCTTGGCGAGCTTCTTCTTGCCCAGGCCGGGGACGAGGTACCGGTTGACGCAGGCGGTGTATCGGGTGTGCGTGTTCTCGCGGAGGTGGTGGACGGCAACGGCATCGAGCCAGTACGTCAGGTACGCGCCGACGCTGCCCTGTGCGGAGGGCACGGGGAGGCCACGGTTGCTGGCGGCGATCTTCTCGGTGAGCTTGGCCAGGGCTTCCTTGCGCGTAGTGCCGTAGACGCGGACGCGGTGGCGGGTGTTGCCGGGGGCGAGGACGTATCCGGCGGCTTCCCAGCGGCTGTCCTTGCGCTGGTAGACGGTGCCGTCGCCGTTGGCGCGGGTTCGGCGGGAGGCGGGGGTGTCGCGAGGCGTGGCCATCAGGCAGCTTCCTGTTCGAGGCGGGCGCGGATGAAGTCGGTGAGGGAGTGGGCGGGGATGCGGCGGGCGCGGCCGAGGGTGATCGAGGCGAGCTGCCCGGTGCGGAGCAGGTCGTAGACGGCGGAGCGGCCGAGCTGGAGGCGGGCCATGACCTGGGGGACCGTCAGCAGCTCTTCCGGCGTACTGAGTCCCCGCCGGGTCGGGGCGGGTTCCTGCGCGTTCATCCGCAGCCCCCTTCCGCGATGAACCGGCGTTCCAGTTCCCGGCGGTGCCAGACGGCGGCTGCGAGGAGCGCGGCGCCGGGGCTGTAGCCCGAGCCGAGGTAGTCCCAGTGGCCGAGGACGAGTGTGGTGTCCGGGTCGTGCTCGGGCAGGCCGGCGTAGACGCGGGCCTGTTCGGTACGCCAGGTGCGGCGGGCGTCGCGCAGCGCGCCGAGGGTGGTGGAGTAGGAGCGGGACTTGGTGGAGAAGTGGCCGCGGAAGCCGAGCATGTGGGCCCACTTCCACAGCTTCAGATTGGCGAACTCCGGCAGGATGCCCAGCTCCCAGCAGGTGCGGATCATCTGCCGCACGTGCCGGGTGACCGCGAGGCGGGGCAGGGGCCGGCCCTGTCCGGTTCCGTCGCAGGTGGTGCAGGGGAGCGGGGTGCCGTGGGGCAGGAGGGTGGCGCCGCGTCCCTGGCAGGGGCGGCAGAACAGGGCGCGGTCGAGGGTGCCGGAGGCGTCGGCGGACTTGGTGGCGTACTTGGCGACGTAGGCGGCGACGGCATGGTCGGTGAGTTCGGTTTCGGTGCCGAAGGCGGCGATCTCGCGTACGTCGAGCTGCTGGCCCCAGGTGAGTTCGCGTTCCCCAACCGCGTCCGAGGTGACGGAGATGCGGGCGCGCGGTGCGGCGGCGCGGATGGCGTCGGTGAGCACGGCGACGGTGGCGTACGAGGGCGGGGGCTGGGTGCTGCCGTCGGGCCCGTCGAGGCGGATCACGGCGTGGAAGTGGACCAGGCCACGCTTCTGGTACTCGGCAACCTTGGCGAAGGAGACCCGCAGCACGGCGCGGGCGGCCTTCTGGGTGAGGCCGAGCCGGGCGGCGAGCTCGCGGCGCAGGTAAGTGGTGAAGCGGGCCCACAAGGCTCCGGCGTGGGCGTTGAAGAGGACTGCACCCGTGTAGTCGTACGTCGCCGGATTGAGCGGTGTGCCGAGCAGTGGGTCCGTGGGCTCGTGGCGGATTCCGCAGCGGCAGGGCCGGGCGTCGGGGCGGTTGTGGACAGGGCCGAAGGAGGGGGCGGTGAGGGTGGCGAAGACGCGGGGGTGGGTGCGGACGGCGTCGGGGACGGTCTTGCCGCCGGAGAGGCCGGCGCGGATGAGGTGGTAGGTGTCGGCGGCGTAGAGGCGGGAGCAGGCCGGGCAGCGTGAGGCGCGGCGGTTGCCGCACGTGGTCAGCAGGCTGCCGGTGGGCTCGTCGGAGGCGGTGTAGGTGCGCAGAACCTCACCGGTCGTGGTGTCGACGGTGGTGCTCTGGCCGGTCAGGCGGACGGGTTCGGTGCAGCCGCCGAGGCGTTCGATCTGCTGCTGTGCGCGGTCGAAGTCGGGGTGGTTGACCAGGTGGAGCAGGTCCCGTACGGCGGGGCTTGCCACGTGGCGCAGGTCCAGGGTGACCATTCGGGGCGTGTCCCTTCTGTTCGGGTGGGTGGCCCCGAGCAGCAACTAGCCAGGCAGGAAGGCTTGTTGGTACTGCTCGGGGCATGACGAACCAGGCCCATGGGCGGGCGTGGTGCGGCGAGGGGGATTCGGGCAGCGAGGGCCGGGACTCAGAGCTGAGCGAGCGCCGCGGTGGCCACCGGAAGGGCGACGCCCATGCGCGTCCCCAGGTGAGCGGCGGTGATCGGTGTCCCGTGCTCGGCACAGTGGGCGTCCGCGATGCGCCGGGCCGCGTCCAGCAGGGCGGCCGGCAGGGTCGGGCCAGCGGCGGGCTGGGCCGCTTTGGCGACAGCGGCGGCTGGAGCCGGGGCGATCCGCGGCTCCTCGGCCGGGGAGGCGGCGACGACCGGGCCGGGCGTCGGGGGCTCGGATGCGGGTGCTTCGTCGGGAACCGGTTCAGAGACGGGAGCGGTGGCCTCCACTTGCGGGACAGGGCGGGTGAGGGTGTGGAACTGGGCGAGGAAGGCGGGGCCGACGTGGCCCCAGCCGAGCAGCAGGAGCGGGGCGACGGTGTCCAGGCAGGCGCGGCCGTAGCGTCCGGTCAGCAGGGGTTCGGCGGTGTTCAGGGCGAGGGTGAGCAGTCCGCACAGGTGCAGCAGCCGGGTGCCGGCCCGCAACTCCGCCTTGGACACGCCGCGCAGGGCCAGGAAGCGCAGCGCGACCAGGAGCCCGACGACGGACAGGTCCACCATGGGGGCGATCAGCGGCGCGATCGGGCGGGGAACTCCGAGCCGCAGGGCGAGCGCCCAGACGTTACCGAAGGAGAAGACGAAGGCCAGGGCCGCGATGACCGCCATGACCACGGTCACGGTGCGCCGGGTGAACCGTTCCTTCGCCATGTCCTCAACCTCCTTTCTGGCGTGGCTCTTCAGGGCTACTTGGTGAGCGACGGCAAGGGGGTCGTCGTCCGGCCGGTCGAGCGGAGAAGAGCGTCGAGACACAGGTCCGGGTCGGCGGTCAGTTGCGAGGTCTCTTCGGCGACGCGGGCCGCGTCGGCGTCGGAGACGTAGGGGGTGCGGATGCGGGTGTAGCCGGGGCGGCCCTGCATCGCCATCACCGCGACGCCGACGTAGGCGGGGTCCTGCAAGGTCACGGGGCTGGCGTCGGGCCAGTTGCGAATGTCCTCGCCGAGTGCGGCCACCGCGGCTTCCACCGTCTTCTGCGCGAACGACAGCCCGACGGGGCACACGTCACGGATGAAGGTGGGGATGGCGTCGCCGGTGGTCTTCTGGCTGATCAGGATCACCAGGATGCCGACGCTGCGGCCCTTCTTGACCAGGTCCTCCACCAGCCGGGCGTTCTCCGCCGTCAGCGCGGCCAGCCGCTTGGTGGTCGCATCGCTGCCCTTGTACTCGCGGAAAAACGTGTGCGCCTCATCGATGATCAGGACCGTGAGCGGCCACTCCGGTGAGGGGCCGACATGCCACATGTTCTTCACGCCCAGCACGTCACGGATGGCCGCAGAGCGCCGCTTACGCAACTCCACCAGACGCTTGAACAGCGCGTTGGCTTCGTCGAGATCGTCCCCGCAGAACGCGAACATCCGCTTGACCAGGTCGGCGTAGTCGCCCTCCGAGGCCCGCGAGACCTTCCCGTCCGCAGTCGCGATCTGCACGGACGCCGACGGCGCGAAGTCGCAGACGAACTTGTTGACCCCCGAGGTCTTGCCCGCACCGGGGACGCCGGCCACGGTCACCCCGGGCACGTTGGCCAAGGACACGCACACCCGGGCGGCGTACTCGTCCACGCCCAACTCCCAGCAGGTCAGGTCCGTGGGTGGGCGGCCGGTGGGACGGTGCGCGGTCGGCGTGGTCAGCGGGTCGGAACGCACGCCCCGGATCACCACCCGGCCGGGGCCGTCCGGCAGGACGGAGACCCGTGTGCACCGCCAGGCATCGGCCAGGAACCGCGCCGACTTCTGGTACTCCTCCAGCCCGACCTGCGGCAGCGTCCGGGCCCGGACGATCACACCGAACCGGTCCGGCTTCACCTTGATCCGGGGCGTGAGCACCCGAGGCGTGGGAGCGGGGCCGTCCTTGGACGCGGTGATCTGCGCGAGTAGGCCCGGCGTCTTGTCGGTGACCGTCAGCCCGGCCATCCGCGCGAGGCGTACCCAGCCCCAGCGAACCCGCACGGCCTGCCGCATGCTGACCCGTGTGCCCCGGTCGGCCCGCACGTAGCGCAGCACCGTCACCAGCAGCCACACACCGGCCAGCACGACCGCGACCAGCAGCGCGTCCGGCGCGCATCCCATCACGGCTTCCACGTCACGCCCCCTCTTCGCGTATCAGGCGGAGCATGTGGCCCAGGTCGAGGCGGGCCGCGTGCTCCGGGCTCAGGCCGAACAGATCGAGCACCGCCGCCGAGACAGCGAACGCGGCCTTGCCCTCGGCTCCCGGCAGGGGCCGGAGCGGGAACAACTCCCGCTCCAGTACGGGGGTTTCGAAGCGGATCACTGGGCCGCCTCCACCGTCACCAGCTCCAGACGGGCGGCCCTGTAGGCGACACCGTCGGAGAGCTGACCGTTGAAGATCCGCGCCCACGGGGTCGCGAACAGCTCCACCGGCCGCACCATCGCACCCGGCTTGAGGCCGGCCGCCAGGCCCGTCTCCGGAACCGTGATCTTCAGGACCTCGGCCCGGCCGTCCTCCATGAGCATCACGCTCACCGTGTACAGCGACGCACCGGTCTCCCGGTCGGTGGCAACCTCCCCGGTCTGCTGGTCCTTGATCTTCAGCATCGGGTCGGTGCCCGCGATGCACACCGCCGACGCCAGCAGGGCAACACGGATTCGAGACATGGCCATGCCACCACATCCTCGTTCGATGGAGTCGCTTGATCGACTCGCCATGACCATAGCGGCACACTCGCTACACCCGCAACACTCGATTCGTATCGCTACAGTGATACGGCTAGAACGCCGAGGACGCCCGGGTGTGCCGCGAGTGCTGACGCCGCTACCCTCGTGCCATGAAGCTGCCCCTGGGAGAGGACCCCCGGCCGCCGTACGTCCAGGCCGCCGACGTCCTGCGCGCCGCCATCCACGACGGCGAGCTGCGCCCGGGCGAGCGGCTTCCCGCCGCGCGCGACCTGCAACGGCGCTTCGGAATCGCCAGCTCCACGGTCCAAAACGCTCTGCGACTGCTCAAGGAGGAGGGCCTGATCTACTCCGTCCTGGGCCGGGGCAGCTACGTACGCGCGCCGAAGCCGATGGTGCCCACCGAAGCGCAGGTGGCCGCAGCAGAGGAAGACGAGGCCGATCCCGGCGAGTCCGACCCCGAGTACACCGGTCTCGGTGACCTCCGGCGCGGTTGGAGGACCGCCGACAGTCCCGCTGACGATCCCCGCCCTCCCTACGTGCGGACCGCGGACGAGCTCCGCAAGCAGATCCAGGACGGCGGGCTCGCGCCTGGTGCCAAGCTCCCCTCCGCCCGCGACCTGCAAGCTCAGTACGGCATCGCCAACTCCACCGCGCAGAACGCCCTGCGGGTCCTCAAGGAGGAGGGGCTGATCTACTCCGTGCAGGGCCGGGGCGTCTTCGTCCGCCAGCTCAGCCCGCGCGATCAGTTCCTCAAGCGCTACAACGAGACGCTGGAGGAGATGACGTCCCAGCGCCGGGCGGACGAGGAAGCGGTACGGCTCAGCGGAAAGACCGACGACGAGGTAGCCGCCGAACTCGCCGCCGCCGAGGAACGGTTCACCAAGGCCAGCACCGAATTCGAAGCCGCCACCGCCCACCGCGACGCCATGCGCGCCGTCGTGGAACAACGCAAGCGCCTCAGCGGCAACTACACGCCAGAAGAGAACGCCGCCAAAGCCCAGCGACTGCACGACCGGCTGAACGAAGGCAGACGCCGACGCTGAACCGGCCGCACGCGGCAGAGCGGCGGGACACGAGGCAGCGCCGCAGGGTGAGCTGTTCAGAGTTTCTTTACTTGATCAAGAAGGGCGTCCCGCTGGCGCGGGCCGCCGCGCGCCGGCGGCCGGTGACCGCCGCCCGCTCCTGTCTGCCGCCCCGCTGGCGACGCCCACCGGCCACTCGGCGCGCAGTGGCAGGCAAGCGAGCCGACCCCGATCCCGGAAGCAACAGCATCGGCCCGTAGCGGCGCCGCCAGGCCGACTCCGCCGAACGCCGCACAGCACCACGTCAGGCCGCGGCAGCCGAAAGCCGCGATCGTCGCCGGCGTGCGGTCACAGGCGAGGCCACAGATCGAGCAGCCCAGCCCGCTGCCACACGGCCACGCAGGAGCAGGGCGGATGCCGTGACGGAAGGAAGCGGCGTGGTTGAGGACGGTGCGGGGTTGCTGGAAGCACACGTGGCGGGTGATCTCTCGGCGCACCCGCCGTCGTGGCTGACTTTCTGTGGCCGAGCTTGAAGGTTCGACGGGGATCAGGCGACCAGCGACGGTGGCGCGATCGTCCGTGCTCGGTCGTATAGGTCGAGCGCCGTCGCGTTCTTCAGATGAGGGCGCAGGAGACCGAACATCGCCTTCACGCGCTCGTCGGCTCGGCCGGACTGCACCTTGGGGTAGTCGTCGAGGGCCTGGTGCCAGGTGGCGCAGGCCGCTTCCAGGTGGCCGAGTTCCAACTGCCGCTCTGCCAACAGGCCACGACGATGTACTCGTGTGCGCTGGTACACGCTGGGGCGGAGCCGGTCCGCTTGCTGCATGGCGTCGACGGCTCCGGCCTTGTCACCGAGTTCGTAACGTACCTGGCTGACGTGGTAGTTGAGCGAAGAAGGGTCATACGAGCCGAACGCCTTGCCGCGTGACTCGGCACGGTCCATGGCCGCCTCGGCCTCCCGGATGTAGCGAAGCGCGCCCGTACGGTCGCCGGTCTGCGCGGCGGCGTGTGCCTGCTGGCCGACGAGGAAGGCCAGCATCCGGGGTCCGGCTTTCGGGGAGGCGGCGGCAGCGGCGTCGGCCAGCTCCATGGCCTTCGCCCCGTGGCGGAGGTCGACTGCCTGGACGCTCATGCCCCGCAGGGTGGTGCAGTACGTCAGGTGGTCCTCGGCCGCGCCCGCCAGCTCCAGGGCCTTGACGTAGTAGCGCTGTGCGAGACCGTGCAGCCCTTCGTCCACGGCCATGTAGCCGGTCAGGTAGAGCAGGTCCGAGGCGGCGGACAGCATCGCCTTGCGTACGTCCTCGGGTGCGTCGGCGCGCAGGTAGGAGGCCACGGTGTTGACCATGAACGAGGCCGCCATGGGGCGTGCGTGACGGCCGCCGAACTCGTCGTCCAGTTCCGAAACACGCTCGGTCATGGCGATGACCATGTCCACTTCGTTCATGCCGATGCGACTCGTGCGGCCAGACTGAATGGCATCGGCACGCCCAACTACATCAGGCCAGCCGGGAATGGTGACGGCCACGGAGAACAGGCCGGCACCCAGGACACTGCGGCGGGACGGGTCCATATCCAGCCTCCCCAGGTCGATCACCCCTTCCACGGTATCCGCAGCCGCGGAGGAGCGATCGTGTGGAACGGGCAGCCCGGCCTCGGCATGGGTGACGGGGCGGCTGAGGCGGCGGGAGAGGGCTTCGAGGATGCATGCGCGCACCGCACCCCGAGGGACGGTGCCGCCCAGCCAGTGGCTCACCGCCGACTCGTCGTAGCGCAGAGGGATTCCGGTCTCCGTGCCGACGCGGTTCACCGCCCGCGCGAACTGGCGGTGAGTCCAACGGCTCTCGGCGAGCAGGCGCCCAAGCGCCACGTTCGGTTCACGCTTGGCCATGCCCTCAACTCCCCATGCCCTTGCGAACTTTCAAGGCTTTCAAGTCCTGACGCTGCGGCAACGGTACCGCTGAGCGTGGCCGTGCGGTTGCGTAGAGACAGCAGGGAACGGCGAGACCTCGCCGCAGCCGTCGTCTGAGGGGCTGAGGGATGAGAAGCGAAGCGCGGGCCCGTCTGGCCCGGATGACCGAGGAGCGGGGCATGGACGGGGTGTTGAGGATCGACACCTACGAGGGCGCAGACCTGCCGCCGGGTTCGAATCGGTTCTCGCCGTGTCGCTGCCCGCAGCACGGCAGTGCCACGCCCGAGTGCGGCGCGGAGAAGCTGAGCGTCGCAGTACGCGAGGCCAACGAGCGCAGCCGTGGAGAGCGGCTGTGAACCGGTTAGCCGCAGCCGTCGGCCGCTACGCCGGACCACTCCTGATCATCACCATCTCGGGATCGGTCGGCTTCGTGCTGGGCGTCGCCGCCGCATCCCCACCCACCTGACTCCTCCCCGTCACGCATCCAGGCTCCCCACCTGTGATGAGGGAGGGCCCGCCGTCGGAGGCGGTGGGTACCCCGTCCGGCTGCCTTCTTCGCAAGGGTCCGGCAGCCGGACGGGTCCAACTCCGCAGCATCCGCCGCGGAGTCCACTGAAAACCGTAAGGGAGAAAGCGATGAACGTGGACGAGCTGTTCACCGGCGACCTGATCACCGGAGTCCCGGCCGTCGAGGCCGCGCTGCTCGACAAGATGCCGGGCGGTGGCGACAACAACGGCGACCACTGCAGTAAGTGATCCAGGGCTGACGCCAGGCGGGGCGGGGCCGTTCGCGGCCCCGCCCCGCCGCACGACATCGGAAGGAGACTACATGTTGTCGATGCGTCTGCGCCTGGCCGATCTCCAGGAGCCCAAGTGGAGATCACAGGGCGGCCGTTGGATCAATGGCGAGAGCTGGATCGAGGCCGCGAACGTGTCCACTCTGGTCATGGAGGTCAACGACGACCAGGCGCCGCGCGTACGGGTCCGCGTGAAGGAGTGCAAGCGGGACGAGGCCGACTTCGTCGCGCTCACGATGGAGCCCGGACAAGCCCGCTTGGCGGCGGGTGTCTTCGGCATAGCCCCGCTCTACCTGGCAGAGAAGGTCGGCGAGCTCCATGCCTCTTGGGACCTGACACTACTGCGACCGTATATGCAGGCCGACCGCCTGGTGCCGCGCGTTGTCGCCCGCACGCTGACGAGGCAGCACCGCTACACGTCCGAGACGCTCTTCGAAGGCGTCTACCGCCTCACCGAACGGGCAGCGGCCACGTTCACCCCTTCGGGACTCAGCGTCCACTACCCCGAACCCACCGAACACGTACTTGAGCCGCGTACGCTGCGGCCCGGCGTTGATCCCCTCGTGGCTCTGGACGAGTTGCTGACCGACGTGATCCGCCAGGCGCCGACGGCTACCGGATGTGTGGGTGTTGAGCTGTCCGGCGGCGCGGACTCCGGGAACGTCGCTCTAGCCGTGAAAGCAGCCCGCTTCCCCGAGGTGTACAGCTTCGGCCTGCTGGTGGGAGGGAGCACCGGCAGGCAACAGGGCGAGCGGCGTCGGGCCCTTTTGGAGCACTGCGGCTTCCGAGACACGGCCACCCCCGCCATGCAGCACCCACCCTTCTGCGCCGGAGGCGTGCGCGATCTGTGCAAGCCGCACGATCCGGCGGGAGCCTTCTACCAGGAGGCGTTCGATGTCGTGCGCGAGCAGGCAGCCGCCCGGCGGTGCGAGGTCATGTTCACGGGCAGCGGCGGGGACGAAGTCAACGCCCACCACTCCAGGACGCACGCCGAACTGCCGACGCCGGAACCCGTGCCGTGGCTCGGCGACAAAGCAATCCGAGCGCTCGCCGAGGTCAACGAGCACATGGCCCCCATCCCGGTGCTGCCCGTACCGACCCTGATGGCGTTCGGGATGCACAACCCCGGCTTCCTCCGGGCCGGAATCTGGCCGGTGAGTCCGCTCGCGCACCCGCGGATCGTGCGGTTCATGGAGCAGCTACCACCTGAGCACAAGCGCGGCAAGGCGTTGTTCCGCGAGCGGATTCGGCGGGCCGGGCTGCCCGAGTGGGTGGCCGCGCCGACCGAACCGGAGAACTTCCTGGCCGTCCTGGAGAAGGGTTTACGTTCCTACGGCTTGCCGGTTTTGGACGACATGCTGAAGGAGTCCATCCTGGTGGACCTCGGCTACGTTGACGGCAAGGCTCTCGCCAAGGCGCGGAGGAACGCCGACTCCGCGCCGGTCGTCTCCGATCTGCTGTGCGATGTGCTCGCCCTGGAGGTTGGACTGCGAAGCCTCATGTGACCAGCCCCAACACGGAAGCCGAGCACGTGGAAGCCACAAACCTCCTGTACCGCGATCCGGCACTCTACGACGTGGTCCAGTCCGACAGCACCAGCGCCGGAATGTGCCAGACCCTGATCGAGCTGCACCGGCCGGACGCCCGGACCCTGGTCGAGTTCGGATGCGGTACCGGCCGCGACCTGGAGATCCTCGCCAAGCGCTTCGAGTGCATCGGCGTGGACCTCCAGCCCGGCATGGTCGACTACGCCCACCAGGCCCGGCCCGGGCTGGACATCCGCACCGGCGACATGCGCACCGCACGACTCGGCAGCCGCATGGACGCGGTGACCTGCATGGGCAACAGCCTCGCCTACGTGCACGACAACAACGACATCGGCCAGGTCTTCGCCACCTTCGCCGCCCACGCCCGGCCAGGAGCGCTGCTCGTGCTGTGTTCCCCCGTCGCCCCGATCACCCGGACCGAGCCGACCACCGCCACGGTCGACACCCCGACGGGATCCGCGACCGTCACCATCCGCCACACGTGGGACCTGCGGACCCAGATCAACACCATGCACCGGCACTGGATGCTCCCCTCGGGCGACGAGGCCCGAGATGAGATCCGCAGGCGTGTCCTGTTCCCCCAGGAGCTCGAACGCTACGCGGAGGGCGCCGGCTTCGAGGTCCTGGACATGCTCGACGGCACAGGGACAGGGCTTACTGGCCCCACCGCATACACGGTGGCCCGACAAACGCCGCGGTGACCGGCGGAGCGAGAAATGGCACCAGCACAAGCCGCCCGACTCCTGACGGCAGTAGCGACGGCAACACCCACGGATTCCCCCGCACGACCACGGACACCAGCGGAGCGCAAATCACGCGCTGACCTGCGAAGAAGCAGGTAGAGGGGTATCGCGTAGCACACGTACTATGTGCTGGCGGGGCAGACGCCGGTTCTGGTTCACAACAGCAACTGCGATCTTGCTGCGCATGAGGCCGCGGGGGGGCACGCAATCAGTCGGCATGTCGGCAAAACCGATGCTGAACTGGCCGCACGCAACATCCGATACTCCTCGACGTTTACTGACCTCGCTGCGGCCAATAGGGCGACCGGTGGTAATCTCGCCGCTAATCAGGCAGGCATCAATCAGTGGCTCGCAGGGAGAGGGAATCGACTCGTGATTAATGGTCCGATGGATGCTTCCGGGGGAAGGGTGTATGAGCGTGCCACGCAAAGCACCCTCAGTCCAACAGGTGTGACCACAGTGCTCCAACGTAATCCCTCAATGCCTAACGGCTACCACATCGTGACCTCGTACCCGATGCCGTAATGAAGGCGGACTCGATGCGTTACCTTGCGCAGGCGTATTTCCATCAGGATTACGACCTTGAAGCGGAAGAGCCGATTCAAATTTTGACGGAGTTTCGGGAGGTCGAACCCCCTGAGACAGTCGAAGAATTGCGAGCATCCCTGGAGCAGATCGTAGCTTCGGGTATGGGGGAGGACGGCTTGGCTGAGGTTTGGCTTGAGACGGCCGGCGCCTCGTACGATCCGCGTCAGGATGGGATCGCTATGTCCCTCTGGTTTCACCAGATGATCGATGCGCTGACGTAGCTCCACCCGGAGGTAAGAGTCTGGGTGCAAGCGCAAATCTGAAGCCCCGCCAGAGCATCTCTGGCGGGGCTTCTGGGGTGCTTGACGGCAGTAGTTGACGGCAACGTCAGCGGAAGGGGGCCGCGCAGAGTGGCGTGTCGTCGCCGTCGTCGTGGGCCGGGTTGGTGTCTGTCGTGCCGTCGAGTGCGGTGCTGAGGATGTCGATGGCGTGGCGCTGGAGGCGGAGTCGGACGTGGGCGTAGACGGTGGCGGTGACGCCGATGTGGGCGTTGTGCTTGCCGGAAACCTCATCCATGCAGGTGAGGGTCTGTCTGGGGGGCAGGGTACTCGCGCGGCTGGTGGTCGCCCCGGCATGATGGCCGGCCGTGCTGCTGCGACTGGCCTACCTGGGTGTGACGAACGTGTTCGCCCTGCTGCGCCTACTGCCGATGAGCGACCATGGCAAGGACGCCGAGATCCTCGCTCTTCGCCATCAGATCGGGGTACTGGAGCGCCAACTCGACGGCCGGAGAGTGCGGTTCGCCCCGGGCGATCGCGCGTTCCTGGCAGCATTGCTGCGCCGGTTGCCGACGGAGGTGCTGCGCGGGGTGCGGCTGCTGGTGCGGCCGGACACGGTGATGCGCTGGCACCGTGATCTTCTCGCGCGCCGCCATGCGGCCCGTTCCCGTCCGAAACGTTCGGGACGGCCACGCACGGTGCGCTCGATCCGCGCTCTCATCCTGCGCCTGGCGAGGGAGAATCCCGGGTGGGGATATCGGCGCATCCACGGTGAGCTGCTCGTCCTGGGCGTGCAGGTGGCCGCCTCCACCGTGTGGGAGATCCTGAAGGATGCCGGGATCGACCCGGCACCCGAACGCGCCGTAACGACCTGGGCCGACTTCCTGCGCTCCCAGGCCGATGCCCTGCTGGCCTGCGACTTCTTCGAGACCATCACTCTGTCCGGGACGCGGCTGTACGTGTTCGCCGTGCTCGAGCACGCCAGCCGGCGCATCCGGGTCCTGGGCGCCACCGCACACCCGACCGCCTCCTGGGTGATACAGGCCGCGAAGAACCTCGTCATGGACCTCGAGGACACCGGCTGCCGGGCACGGTTCCTCATCCGGGACCGCGACGGCAAGTTCCCCGCCCTGTTCGACACCGTCCTCAAGGACGCGGGGATCGACGTCGTGCTGACCGGCGTCCGGATACCGCGCATGAACGCGCTCATGGAACGCTGGGTACAGACCTGCCGGCACGAGCTGCTGGACCGCACCCTGATCTGGAACCAGCACCATCTGCTCCACGCCCTGCGCGAGTTCGAGCAGCACTACAACTCCCACCGGCCCCACCAGGGCATCGCCAACGCCCGACCACTGCACGCCTTGCCCCCACCGATCACCGATTTGGAGCAGCTCACCCACCTCGACATACGCCGACGTGACCACCTCGGCGGCACCCTCCACGAGTACCGACATGCCGCCTGAACTGCACGGACGGAGTTCTCGGCAAGGGCAACGTCAGCAGCCCAACACCGAACCAGATCATTTAAGACGGGACAACGATCTTCGGCTGACTGGGAAGCGATCTTCAACCGTTTCTGTCCCGCCTGGTCAGAGACACTCGTGAACACCCCACAGAAGAACCCCGCACCTGGTACCAGGTGCGGGGTTCTTCGTCGTCGTAGGATGCGCAGCTCCGCTCCGGGAACAGATCGCCTGCGATCATGGTCACAGGCGGCGTCTTCCGCCCCGTCGAGCGCGAGTGCCCCGCTCCCCGCGAGATGCAGGGGCAGGGCGCTCGTTCACGTCAGGTCAAGAACCGACAAGTTGGCGCAGCACGTACTGCATGATGCCGCCGTTGCGGTAGTAGTCGGCCTCACCGGGGGTGTCGATGCGGACGACCGCGTCGAACTCGACGCCCGAGTCGGTGGTGACCTTGACCGTGCGCGGCGTGGTGCCCTCGTTGAGCTCGGTGACGCCGGAGATGGAGAAGGTCTCCTCGCCGGTCAGACCGAGGGACTCGGCGGACTGGCCCTCCGGGAACTGCAGCGGCAGGACGCCCATGCCGATGAGGTTGGAGCGGTGGATGCGCTCGTACGACTCGGCGATGACGGCCTTGACGCCCAGGAGTGCGGTGCCCTTGGCCGCCCAGTCGCGGGACGAACCGGAGCCGTACTCCTTGCCGGCCAGGACGACCAGCGGGATACCGGCGGCCTGGTAGTTCTGCGAGGCGTCGTAGATGAAGGAGACCGGGGCACCCCCTTCACCTTCGGCGGCCCGCGTGAAGTCGCGGGTGTAGCCGCCTTCCGTGCCCGGCGCGATCTGGTTGCGCAGGCGGATGTTGGCGAACGTACCGCGGATCATGACCTCGTGGTTGCCGCGGCGGGAGCCGTAGCTGTTGAAGTCACGACGCTGGACGCCGTGCTCGGTGAGGTACTTGCCGGCCGGGGTGTCGGCCTTGATGGCCCCGGCCGGGGAGATGTGGTCGGTGGTGACCGAGTCGCCCAGCTTGGCGAGGACGCGCGCGCCCGAGATGTCGGAGACGGGGGTGGTCTCCATCGTCATGCCCTCGAAGTACGGGGGCTTGCGGACGTACGTCGACTCCGGGTCCCACTCGAAGGTGTTGCCGGTCGGGATCGGCAGCGCCTGCCACTGGGCGTCGCCGGCGAAGACGTCGGAGTAGGACTTGTTGAACATGTCCTCGCCGATGGCGTTCGCCACGACGTCGTTGACCTCGGCCTCGGACGGCCAGATGTCGGACAGGTAGACCGGCTTGCCGTCCTGGTCCGTGCCCAGGGCGTCCTTGGTGATGTCCACCTTCATGGAGCCGGCGATCGCGTAGGCGACGACCAGCGGCGGGGACGCCAGGTAGTTCATCTTGACGTCGGGGTTGATGCGGCCCTCGAAGTTGCGGTTGCCGGAGAGGACCGAGGTGACGGCGAGGTCGTGGTCGTTGACGGCCTTGGAGACCTCCTCCGGCAGCGGGCCGGAGTTGCCGATGCAGGTGGTGCAGCCGTAGCCGACGAGGTTGAAGCCGACCTTGTCGAGGTACGGGGTCAGGCCCGCCTTGTCGAAGTAGTCGGTGACGACCTTCGAACCCGGGGCGAGGGTGGTCTTGACCCAGGGCTTGCGGGTCAGGCCCTTCTCGACCGCCTTCTTGGCCACCAGGGCGGCGGCGACCATGACGTACGGGTTGGAGGTGTTGGTGCAGGAGGTGATGGCGGCGACCGTCACGGCGCCGTGGTCCAGCGTGTAGGTCGTGCCGTCGGGGGCGGTGACCGGGACCGGGTTGGACGGCGCGCCGTTCGGGATCGACGAGGGGGCGTCAGAGCTCGGGAAGGACTCCTTGCTCGCCTCGTACTCGTCGGTGACGTAGTTACGGACGTCGACCTTGAACTGCTCGGCGGCGCCTGCCAGGACGATACGGTCCTGCGGGCGCTTCGGACCGGCGATGGAGGGGACGACCGTGGAGAGGTCGAGCTCCAGCTTCTCGGAGAAGTCCGGCTCGGCGGCCGGGTCCAGCCAGATGCCCTGCGTCTTGGCGTACGCCTCGACGAGCGCGACCTGCTGCTCGGAGCGGCCGGTCAGGCGCAGGTAGTTCAGGGTCTCGTCGTCGATCGGGAAGATCGCGGCGGTGGAGCCGAACTCCGGCGACATGTTGCCGATGGTGGCGCGGTTGGCGAGGCTCGTGGCGGCCACACCCTCGCCGTAGAACTCGACGAACTTGCCGACCACGCCGTGCTTGCGGAGCATCTCGGTGATGGTCAGCACCAGGTCGGTCGCGGTGGTGCCGGGCTTCAGGTGGCCGGTCAGCTTGAAGCCGACGACGCGCGGGATGAGCATCGAGACCGGCTGGCCGAGCATCGCGGCCTCGGCCTCGATACCGCCGACGCCCCAGCCGAGGACGCCGAGGCCGTTGACCATCGTGGTGTGCGAGTCGGTGCCGACCAGGGTGTCGGGGTAGGCCTTGCCGTCGCGGACCATGACGACGCGGGCCAGGTGCTCGATGTTGACCTGGTGGACGATGCCGGTGCCGGGCGGGACGACCTTGAACTCGTCGAACGCGGTCTGGCCCCAGCGCAGGAACTGGTAGCGCTCCTTGTTGCGGCCGTACTCCAGCTCGACGTTCTGCTGGAAGGCGTCGTTGGTACCGAACTTGTCGGCGATGACGGAGTGGTCGATGACCAGCTCGGCAGGGGCAAGCGGGTTGATCTTCGCCGGGTCGCCGCCGAGCTCCTTGACGGCCTCGCGCATGGTGGCGAGGTCGACGACGCAGGGAACGCCGGTGAAGTCCTGCATGATGACGCGGGCCGGCGTGAACTGGATCTCCTGCGAGGGCTGGGCCTGCGAGTCCCAGCCGCCGAGGGCGCGGATGTGGTCGGCGGTGATGTTCGCGCCGTCCTCGGTGCGGAGCAGGTTCTCCAGCAGGACCTTAAGGCTGTAGGGGAGCCGGGCCGAGCCCTCCACCTTGTCCAGGCGGAAGATCTCGTACGACTCGTCGCCCACCTGCAGCGTGCTGCGGGCGTCGAAGCTGTTCGCCGACACGACAGTCTCCTTCATTGATGTGCGCGTACCACCACGATCCTGCCGCCACGGCATCTTGGCCGATCCGCTAAGGTAAGGCTAAGTTAGGTAACCCTTACCGCCAGACCGGTGATGCCGCGCGGCTGCGGTGCACCTCGGCAGATATCTCGATGTCGAGATAACTCTAGTACATGCGGCCGGGATGGTCATGCCCGGCCTCGTTGCGATGTTCTCCGGCGGCCACCTTTCGGTACGCCGAGCGGGGGTAACCGAGGAGGGCCGGGTTCGCCCGACGGAACCCCGAAGGAAGGTACGCACACATGGGCCGCGTCGAACGCGCAGCAGCACAGGACGTCGTACGACATCAGTGGATTTATCCAGAACTTTCGGATGGCGTGGAAGCCGTTCCACGCGGCGACGTTGACGTGCCGTCACCCGAATGGACCCCCCAATGGGCGCCATCTCATATCTGAGATAACCTCAGCCCCATGGCAGACGACTACCTCGTACGCATCGGCAAGCTCATCCGTGACGCCCGGCAACACCGGGGCTGGACACAGTCGCAGCTTGCCGAGGCGCTCGGAACCAGCCAGAGCGCCGTCAATCGCATCGAGCGCGGCAACCAGAACATCAGCCTTGAGATGATCGCCCGTATCGGTGAAGCCCTGGACAGCGAGATCGTCTCCCTGGGCTATGCGGGCCCGATGCATCTCAGGGTGGTCGGCGGTCGCCGGCTGTCCGGGGCCATCGATGTGAAGACGAGCAAGAACGCGTGCGTGGCACTGCTGTGCGCCTCGCTGCTCAACAAGGGCCGCACGGTGCTGCGTCGGGTCGCCCGCATCGAGGAGGTGTACCGCCTGCTGGAGGTACTGGGCTCCATCGGCGTGCGCACCCGCTGGATCAACGACGGCATCGACCTGGAGATCGTGCCGCCGGCCGACCTCGACCTCGACTCCATCGACGCGGAGGCGGCCCGCCGCACCCGGTCCATCATCATGTTCCTCGGCCCGTTGCTGCACCGCATGGACCGCTTCAAGCTGCCCTACGCCGGCGGCTGCGACCTCGGCACCCGGACCGTCGAGCCGCACATGATCGCGCTGCGCCGGTTCGGTCTGGACCTCGCGGCGACAGAGGGCCAGTACCACGCGCTGGTCGATCGCTCCGTCCGCCCCGACCGCCCGATCGTGCTGACGGAGCGCGGGGACACGGTCACCGAGAACGCACTGCTGGCCGCCGCCCGCCACGACGGCGTGACGACGATCCGCAACGCCTCCTCCAACTACATGGTCCAGGACCTGTGTTTCTTCCTGGAGGCGCTCGGCGTCAAGGTCGAGGGCATCGGCACCACCACGCTCACCGTGCACGGCATGCCGAACATCGACGTCGACGTCGACTACTCGCCCTCCGAGGACCCGGTCGAGGCGATGAGCCTGGTCGCCGCCGCCGTCGTCACGGAGTCGGAGCTGACGGTGCGTCGGGTGCCGATCGAGTTCCTCGAGATCGAGCTCGCGGTCCTGGAGGAGATGGGACTCGACCACGACCGCACGCCCGAGTACGTCGCCGACAACGGCCGTACGCGACTGGTGGACCTCACCGTCAAGCCCTCCAAGCTGGAGGCGCCGATCGACAAGATCCACCCGATGCCGTTCCCCGGTCTGAACATCGACAACGTGCCGTTCTTCGCGGCGATCGCGGCCTCCGCACAGGGCAAGACCCTCATCCACGACTGGGTCTACGACAACCGCGCGATCTACCTGACCGACCTCAACCGCCTCGGCGGCCGCCTCCAGTTGCTGGACCCGCACCGCGTCCTGGTCGAGGGCCCGACCCGCTGGCGCGCCGCCGAGATGATGTGCCCGCCGGCCCTGCGCCCCGCGGTCGTCGTCCTCCTGGCGATGATGGCGGCGGAGGGCACGTCCGTACTGCGCAACGTGTATGTCATCAACCGGGGTTACGAGGATCTGGCGGAGCGGCTGAACTCGATCGGGGCGCAGATCGAGATCTTCCGGGACATCTAGCGAGCAGGACAGATCGGCGAAAACGCCACGCGTTCTCGTTCGACCGAGGCCCCGTCACTCTTCTCGGCTTGGGTTCTAGCGATGGTCGCGGGGCCTCGCTCTGTTCGCCTGACGGCGGTCGGTGTGATCCGGTACCTCTGGACTGCGACAACACCTTGTCGTCGACCTGGTGTCGGCAGAGTCCGGGCTACTCCTGCCCGGCCCGCGGCGACGACCCGTACTCGGCGATCGGCTGCGCGAGCCGGTCGGCCACGTGGGCCAGCCAGCCGCTCGGGGTGTACGGGGCGGGCGGGTCAACCTCCATGCCCAGCTCACCGACGGCCAGCGCGTAGTCGGACTCGTCGAGGTCGAGGGCGAGCAGTTCGTACAGCTCACCGACTAGGCGGGCGACAAGCCGCGGGTCCGTGGCGGCCCGGTAGTCGGCGACGGCCGCGTCGTGGTCCGCGAACTCGTCCGGCATGTCCTGCGAGAACCATCCGCCGAGGAACTGGCCCAGCTCCGGGAAGCGAGCATGCCGCTCCCAGTGGGTGGCGGGCGTGGCGGGCGGCGGCACCTCACCCTGCTCGACGCTGCGCTTGAGGTGGTCGGCGAGGGTGAACAGCCACTCCTGGACCTCGCCTTCGGGCAGGCCCACGTCGGGAATGGCGTAGAACTCGCCCAGTCGCAGCCGGAGCCGTCCGGGCGGGTTCTCGGCGTACTCCCGCACCTGTCGTTCGGCGACAGCCAGTGCCCAGGGCCGGGTGTGCCAGGTATACCGGAGGTAGGCCGTCAAGGCTTCGCCGGGCGCGTCCGGGGTGTCGTCCGCCGGCTGCCCGACGTAGGCACGGACCACCTGGTCCAGTTCGCCGTAGCGGCGGTCGTGTTCGAGAGGGCTCAGGGGCACGGGGATCGGCCTTTACGGATGATCGGCGGTGGACTGGCTACAGGTAGACGGGGAACGTGGCATGGACGACGAAACCGTGCGGGGCGGACGGGTCCCGCCTGAGCACGACCCGCGCGGCACGCACATCGACGGGCTCCCGCCCCGCCAGCATCATCGCCTGCAACAGCACCCGGCCGACCGGTTCCGGCCTCGACGGCCAGGACGCCTCGATGGTCAGGCGTGGGCGAGTGCCTTGGGCGAGCCAGCGGTGGATGAGCTGCTCGTTGGCGGTGACGACCTGCTGCGTGGCCCACTGGGCGGTTTCACGGTCGGGATAGGTGGCGGACCGGTTCACGGACGGCATGGCAGACGGGACCTCTGATGGATGTCGGGTCAGGGCAGTGCGACGTGTTCCTGCTGCATGTGGTCGTCGACGGCCTGGAGCAGGTCACGTAGCGCCTGGGGGGTCGCCCAGCCTACGACGGGGGACAAGCCGTCCTGCATGGCCCGCTCCCCCGGGAAGAGCACCAGCGCGGACTGGGCCTCCGCGGCGAGCGGAGCCAGGAACTCACCGCAGTAGGGATGCTCGGAATCGATCGCGGCCTCCAGGGACTCCTCAAGGGTCGCGAATTCCCCCTCGTACACCCAGTTGACCCCGAATCCGGAAAGCTGGGGAAATCTGACGTCGATCTCCCAGCGGGACAAAGGGAGCTCATCGTAGTCGTCCTGCGGGTCCTGTTCCAGGGCTCGGAGCTTCTCCGCCAGGGAGTGCAGGTACGCGGCAGCGTCCGCTCCGGCGCCAGCTCGCTCCAGAAGCTGCCGGAATTCCCGGGGCGGGGCTCCTGCGCCGTCGGCACAGAGACCGGCGACATGGTCGAGCAGCGCAGTCACGGTGGCGAGCGGGCACACCCAGTCCGTGGCGACGGTCGCGCGCGTAGTCCGGATGAAACGCCGCAGCTCGGCGTCGAGGGACAGCGATCCCCCGGAATCCCGCACCGCGGCGGCGAGCTCCAGGACCCTTCTCATCGGGCCGTCGATGAAGAGACGCGCGGTGTGCACGATCAAGCTGTCACCGTCCTCGTAGTCATGAACATGAATCACCAATGAACTTGCGATCCGCTAAGGACTGACAAGGTACGACGTGACAACGACGAAAGGCGGGTCGATACCCCTCTTGTACTTCAGCGCGACCTGCACAGAATGCACCTCACTCGCCGAGGCATTCATACCGTGCGAGGCGTAGTCGCCGCGCTCCACGGTACGTCCGGTCGCTTCATTCACGGTAAGTGTGAGAGGCGGACTGAGGCTCGAGTTGTCAGGGTTCCAGTTCGGATTGTTAGCCATCCGCCTTCCACCCTCTCAATCCATTTGTCGACGCGGTCGGCGTTGTCGATGTCGTCGAGCGCCATCTGCGTCAGGCGTTGCGCGGAGGCCAGGTCCTTGTACGAGGAGGCAGACGGGGCGTTCCCCTGGTCCCGCAGACGCTGCCTCAGTTGGTCGTCGGTGAGTCCGATGTGCTTGTCGACGCCATGGCTGCCGTGGATGCCCTCCTGGCTGGCCAGGTCCAGCGGATAGAAGTGGTCCTTGGGGTCCTCGCCCGGGACCATGTACTTGTGCTCGGTCTTGAACTCGTTGAGCGCCCGGGCGCCGAAGGCCTGCGCCCGCGCCTCCTCCGCGTGGAAGGACGGAGCGCTGCGATAGGCCTCGTCCAGCGGCCCCATCAGCGCGTCGAGCCGCGGCACCAGCGCGTTCACCCGCCGGTTGTACTCGGTGACGATCGCGTTGAGCTTGGCGGTGTCGATGTTGAGGACGATGCCCGCGCCGAGCTGGCTGGCCCCCTTGGCGACCCCCTTCACCACACCCTTGATGAGGCCCTTGACGTCGTCCATGCCGACGCCGTCCTTGAGGTTGACCTCCACCTTGGGGATCGCGTCCTTGATCGCCTCCACATAGACGTCCCACACTTCGCCGTTGACGTAGACGGCCGCTTCGGCGAACTCGTACAGCAGGTCGCTGACCTTCTGCGCGATGTCGAAGAGCACCGTCATCACCGGATGCGAGGCGGTCTGCGACGAGGCGGAGTCGTGCTTCCACTCATAGCCCTCGGTGCTGGTGCCCCACGCCGTGGTCCCCCACAGCGCGCTGCAGAACTGCCGCATGGCGTCGTGCCATTCGCTGTTGCTCTGCTGCGTGATGCTGCTGACGTTCCCGGTGAGCGCGCTCTCGGACATGGAGAGCGTGGTGGTCATCGCCATCCACGCCTTGGACAGCGAGTTGAGGTAGTGCTGCTGCGGATAGGGGTAGACGTCCGCGACCTTCCCCATCCGGAAGGCGTGCTTCACGATCGGGCGCAGGACTTCCCTGACCGGCTCCGGCACCCATTCCAGCAGGCTTCGGATGAAGTCGTCGCCGCCGTCGTCGTCACCCCATTTGAGGTTGGTACCGGACCGTAGACCGGCGGCTTGTCGATGACCTGCGGTGGCGCCTGGGTGACCGCCTTCGTCGCGCCCGAGGGATCGTTGGCGGCCTCCGCCTTCGCGTAGTTGTTGGCGTGGTGGTGAAGCCGACCGCCGCGCCGCCGATGCTCACGACACTCTTGGCCCACACTTCGAGGAAGCGGTTCCCCACTTTGACGTACGAGGCCGCGAACGCCTGGGGCGCGATTCCGTAACCGCCTGCATCCGGATACTTGTTGAGCTCGTCGACGAGATTCTTGGCGCCCTTGTCCATGGGTGTCTGCTGTCCGGCGACCCCGTTGGACACCCGGAACAGATCGGACGGTTTGACGTCGATGGTGCCGTTCTGCCCGCCGGGCCCCGGGCCCTGTGTCCCCGGCTGCGGTCCCGCCATCAGCGCGCTCCCCAGCCCCGCAGCACGGCCTGATGCGCGGCCGCGTAATTGACATGACTGAGCTTGCCGCCAACGCCGTCCTCCACGGCCGTCTGCCCGGCCGCTGCTTCCGGCTCATACCCGCTTCAACCCGTCGGCCGGACGCCTGCGCGTGGAAGTCACCGACGCCCGCGGGGACCTGTACCCGCAGATCCTTCCGCCCGATGCGCTTCTCGCCAGCGGGCGTGGCCTGTCGCTCGTCGCCGCCCTCGCCGACCACTGGGACTGCGTGCCCTGCCCGTCCAGCGGCAAGACCGCCCGGGCCGAGCTCTCGGCACCACCGAGCTGCGGGTGATCAAGCCGACCGGAGCGGGGTACGCCTCTTGTCAGGCGTTCTCGTCGTGGATCCGCGCTCCCAGATCCTCCGCCCACTCCAGCGCCCACGTCTTGAGCTCTTCGATCTGCCGGGAGGTGAGCCCGTACGCGGCGTAGTCCTCGTCCTCATACCAGTCCGCGCCGGTGAGCCGGTCGCGGAGATCCTCGAGGCTGAACTCGTCGTGGGCGCGGCGGCGGCCGAGGGATTCGAGGTCGGCGGTGGAGCGGTGGCGGGAAGCGGCCTGGACGTCGATGAGGTCGCGGACGGTGCCGCGGTCAGCGAGGGCGCGGACCTTGGTGCCGATCACGTCGTCGAGGGAGAGTACGGGGCCGTAGGGGGTCTGGGCAGGCGGGGCCCAGAATGCCTCCTTGAGGACGTCGACCTCGCACTCCTCGCCGGTGTCCGGGTCGGTGACGAGGAACCGGCCGCTGAGCGGGTCGGTCTGGACATGCGTGGTCCGCCAGCCGCGCGCGGTGAGGCCGGCTGTGAGGGAGGCGACGATCTCGTCCATCGGGGCGGGGTTCTCGGTGGCGACGTCGAGGTCGCGGCTGAAGCGTTCGACCAGGCCGTGGGCCTGCACGGCGTATCCGCCGGTGAGGACCAGAGGATAGGGGGAGCCGAGGTCGAGGATGTCGGCAAGGAGACGCTCGTGGAGCGGGGTGAGCTTCACGCGGCGGTCGTGTCGGCCGGAGCGGTGCGGGGCAGTTCGGGGAAGGCGTCCTCCCAGACCTCGCGGATGTAGGGACTGACCAAGCGACGCAGAACGGGCCACTGCTCGGTGAGCAGCCGGTGGTGAAGGAAGGCCGCCAGGTCCTCGCGCAGGCCCTCGGCGAGGACGGTCCGGTAGAGCGTCATGCGGGATTTCGGGCGGTCCAGGCTGTAGCTCGTCCGCCCGGACCAGACGATGTGGAGCGGCAGGTCGACGGTGCCCTCGACGGGGCCGGCCAGCTCCTGCAGGCGCTCGGGCAGCCGGCTGCGGTAGCGGTCCCGCAGCACCTCGGCGCGGGGGGCGGTGGTCGTCGCATCCATGCGTCCAGTATCGCTGGTGGGAGGCGGCGGCATGGCGGATACAGGGGTCTCCTGCCGTATGTGCGGGTCAGGCGCCACCTGTCTCCCCCGGCCGCGATCTCCTCTGCCGGAACATCGCGGTTGAGGCGGTCAGTGCCGCTGCGGAGGAGAAGCGGGCTGCGGTGCAGCTCACCTCGACGCGCACGGCATCGGTGTAGAAGCTGAGGCCGAGGGACGCGGGCAGCCAGAGCCATGGGCGGTTTCGGCGACTTCTTGACGTTCTTGACGCCGTGCCGCGTTCCGTACGCCGGTTGGTGCGGGGATGCTGTGCGGGGTGGGGTGGCCGCTTTCGGCCACCATGCCGTGCGACGGGCCGCGGCCGAAAATGTGGCGTCGGGACATCGGAGGTGGCTGGTGGCCGTGGGGGCGAAGCAGGCCCGGTGGTCCCGGCTGGCCGTTCATCCCACCCGCGGTGTCGTGCTGGGATTCGCGCTGGTCGTCGCGCTGGGTGCGGCCCTGCTGATGCTGCCGGGCGCCACCGCCCCCGCTCGGGACACCGGCGCGCTGACCGCCCTGTTCACCGCCACGGGTGCGGCCAGCGGTGGTCTGTCCATCGTGGGTACCGGCAGCCACTGGAGCCCGTTCGGCGAGGGCGTGGTCCTGGCGCTGATCCAGATCGGCGGGTTCGGCATCATGACGTTCGCGTCGCTGCTGGCCCTGCTCGTCTCCGGCCGGCTGCGGCTGCGGGCGCAGCTCACCACGCAGGCGGAGACGGAAACGGGGGGCCTCGGCGTGGGTGCCATCCGCCGGATGCTGCTGGGCATCGCGGGCACCACGCTCGCCGTGGAGCTGGCCACGGCCGCCGTGGTCGCGGTCCGTCTCCGCTTCGGCCACGGCGTGGCGCCCGGTGAAGCCGTCCACCACGGGATCTTCTACGGGATCTCCGCCTTCAACAACGCCGGGTTCGCGCTGCGCGACAACAACCTCGTCGACTACGCGCACGATCCATGGATCCTGCTGCCGATCGCCATGGCCTGCGTGCTCGGCGCCCTCGGCTTCCCCGTGCTGCTGGAACTGCTGCGCAGCCGCAACGCAACTGCGGGCAGCACCAGACATCGCTGGTCCCTGCACACCCGGCTCACCCTCGTCACCTACGGGATCCTGCTCGCCGTCGGCACCGCCCTGACCTGCGGTCTGGAGTGGAGCAACACCGGGACCCTCGGCCCCATGGGCTGGGGGCACAAGCTGCTGAGCGGGTTCTTCACCGCTGCCAGCGCGCGCACCGCGGGCTTCAACACCGTGGACACCAGTGCCATGGAGTCGGCGACCCTGCTGGGCATCTGCGTGCTGATGTTCATCGGCGGCGGCAGCGCGGGCACCGCCGGCGGCATCAAGGTCACCACGTTCGCGGTGCTGGCCGCCGCGATCCATGCCGAGATCCGCGGGTACGCCGACGCGGACATCATGGGCCGCCGGCTCTCCGGCGCCACACTGCGCCAGGCCCTCACCGTGGCGCTGCTGGGCGTGGGTCTCGTGATGGTCGGCACGCTGGTTCTGCTCGCCGTCACCGAGGAGTCGGCCGAGGCGGTCCTGTTCGAGGCCGTCTCCGCCTTCGGCACGGTCGGCCTGAGCACCGGCATCACCGGCGACCTTCCCGCAGCGGGCCAACTCACCGTCATCGTCCTGATGTTCGTCGGACGCGTCGGCCCGATCACTCTCGCCAGCGCGCTCGCCCTGCGCCGGCGCGACCGCCGCTACACCCTGCCCGAGGAGCGACCCGTCATTGGCTGACCACTTCAGGTTCCGTCGTGCGCACCGGCGTCGGAGCGCCGCCGCCGACCGTCGCCCGGCCCGCGACTCCAGGGTCGCGGTCATCGGTCTGGGCCGTTTCGGACGGTCCGTGGCGGGCGAGCTGATGCGACGCGGCTGGGACGTGCTCGGCATCGACGCCGACGCCGGGCTCGTCCAGAAGGTCGGCGCCGAGCTGACCCACGCCGCCACCGCGGACTGCACCGACCCCGCCGCGCTGCAGCAACTCGGCGTCGGTGAGTTCTCCCGTGTGGTGGTCGGCATCGGCACCCACCTGGAAGCCAGCATCCTGACCACCTCGAACCTCGTCGACGCGGCCGTCCCCCACATCTGGGCCCGGGCCACGACCCGGCAGCACGGTCGGATCCTGGAACGTATCGGTGCCCAGCATGTTGTCCTGCCCGAGCACGACATGGGCGAGCGCGTGGCCCATCTGGTCACCGGCCGGATGCTGGACTTCATCGCCTTCGACAGCGACTACGCCCTCATCAAGACCCTCGCCCCGAAGGTCGTCGGTGGGGTGCCGCTCGGCGAGAGCCGGGTGCGCAGTACGTACGGCGTGACCATCGTCGGCATCAAACGCCCCGGCGCCGACTTCACGCACGCCACGGCCGAGACGGTCGTCCACCCCGGCGACGTCGTCATCGTCACCGGCAAGACCCGGGCGGTGGAGACGTTCGCGGAACTGGAGTAGCCCGACGAGGTGCCGTATTTCCCCCTACCGGCGGCTGCGTACCAGCAGATGGAGGAAGTACGGCGTGCCGATCACCGCCGTCATGAGGCCGGCGCCGAGCTGGGCCGGTGCGATGACGGTGCGGCCCACGAGGTCGGCGGTGCAGACGAGGATGGCGCCGAGGAGCACCGCGACCGGCACCACGCGGGCGTGCTGCCGACCCACGAGGGCACGGGCGGCGTGGGGTGCCACGAGCCCCACGAAGCCGATCGTGCCGGCGGCGGCCACGGCGGTGGCGCTGAGCAGGACGCCGAGGGCGAGGAAGCCGAGGCGTCCCCGTGCCAGGTTGAGCCCGAGGAGCCTCGGGGTGTCCTCGTCGAGCGACACGAGGTCGAGTTCGGTCCGCCGCAGCACCGCGACGAACACGCCGACGGCGAGGACGGCCGCGAGGGGCGCCACGTCGGGAAGGGCCCGCCCGTAGGTGGAGCCCGACAGCCAGGTGAGCGCCTTTGTCGCGTTGAACGGGTCGGTGAGGATGATGAGAAGGCTGATCAGGGCGGCTGCCCCGGTGGCGACGCCGAACCCGACGAGGACGAGCCGGTTCTGCTGGAATCCTCCTCGCGCGGCGAGCCCGAAGACGAGGACGGAACTGATCGCGGCGCCCGCGAACGCCGCTCCGGCCACGCCCCACGATCCGACGGACGGGACGGTCGTCACGAGGAGTACGGCACCCAGCGCGGCACCGCCGGAGACGCCCAGGACGCCCGGCTCGGCGAGGGGGTTGCGGGTGACGGCCTGGACGAGGGTTCCCGCGAGGGCGAGTGCCGCGCCCGCGAGGAGGGCGGCCAGCACGCGGGGCACCCGGGTGTCGAGGACGAAGGTGACGGTCTGACCGGCCCGTCCCTGCGCCCAGTTCATCACGTCGCCCAGCAGGAGCTTGCTGTCTCCCAGCAGCACGGCGGCAATGGCCACGCCGACGAGTACGGCCGCCAGGACGGCGGTGGTGACGAGGAAGACGGTCCTGCTCCTGATGCGCAGCCGGTCGGGTGCGGTGGCTCCGGCCGTGTCGCGGACCCGCGTGGCCATGACGATCAGGAAGACGGCGCCGACGAGGCTGGTGACGACGCCGGTCGGCACGGCGACCGCGGTGTCCGCGGGCACGACGGCGCGCAGCAGTACGTCGGAGCCGAGCACCAAGGCCGCACCGGTGAGACCCACGACCGGCAGGCTCGAACGCGTCCGGGTGAACGCGCGGAACCTGCGGGCGAGGGGCGGACGAGGGCGGGGGCGCACAGGCCGACGAAGCCGATGGGTCCGGCGAGTGTGACGGCGGCCGTGGAGAGCAGGGCGGCGAGCACGACCGCGGTGACGCGGGTGGCACGGACGGGGACGCCGAGGCCGCGGGCGGCGTCGTCGCCGAGGGCCAGGGCGTCGACGCGGCGGGCGAGGAGCAGTAGTCCGACGAGGCCCGCGATGCCGATGGGGGCCATCTGCAGCACGCCGTCGAAGCCGTTCTGGGCGATGCTGCCCTGGTTCCACTGGTAGAGGCCCTCCGTCTGCTGGGGGAACAGCAGAAGCAGGCCCTCGGTGACGGCGGTGAGGCCCAGGGTGAGGGCGCTGCCCGCGAGGACGAGCCGTACGGTGCCGGCGCCGAGGCCGGACAGGCCCAGGACGACGGCCGCCGCCGCGAGGCCGCCGGCGAACGCGACGCCGGAGGAGGCCAGCAGCGGGAGCGAGACGCCGGTGGCGGCGGCCACACCGAGAGCGAGGTAGGAGCCCGCGTTGACGGCGAGGGTGTCGGGCGAGGCGATGACGTTGCGGCTGACCGCCTGCAGGGCGGCGCCCGCCATGCCGAGTACGGCGCCGACGAGAAGCCCGGCGGTCATCCTCGGCAACCGGGACGCGATGACGACGGACGCGTCGGCCGGGTCGGCCCGACCGGTGAGCGCCTTCCACACCTCCGGGGCGCCGACCGCGGCCGTGCCCTGCGTGATGTCGCCTCGCTCCAAGCGGGCGACCCCGGCGACCCGCACACCGTTGTGGGTCCGCTCGTCAGCGCCGGCGCGGCTCAGCGGGTCGCCGCACTGGTGCAGGACGCGGCCGACAAGGGTGCCACCGTGCTCGTCGGGGGCGGCGCGCCGGAGGGAGCGGTGCATCCGGCCACGGTGCTGTCCGGCGTCACCGAGGACATGGACCTGTATCGCGCGGAGGCGTTCGGGCCGGTCTGCGTGGTGACGCCGTTCGCCACCGACGACGAGGCCGTCGCGCTGGCCAACGACACCGAGAACGGCCTGACGTGCGGCATCATCACCGAGAACGGCACTCACGGGCTGCGCGTGGCGCGGCGTGTCCACACCGGCATCGTGCACATCAACGACCAGTCCGTCGCCGACGAGCCGCAGGCCCCGTTCGGCGGCGCCAAGGCGTCGGGGTACGGTCGGTTCGGCGGACGCTGGGGCATCGAGGCGTTCTCCAACACCCGCTGGGTGACGCTGGCCACCCAACACGCCCACTATCCGTTCTGACCGAGGTGGCTGGGACTCCTCCTACGGCAGCACCGCGAACCCGTCGAGCTCCACCATCGCCTCCTCGTCCCACAGCCGTACGACCTCGACGACCGCCATCGCGGGGTAGTCCCGGCCCGCCAACTGCCGCCAGATGCCGCCCAGTTCGGCAGCGTGGGCGCGGTAGGCGGCGACGTCCGTGGCATAGACGGTGACACGGGCGAGGTCGGACGGGGTGCCGCCCGCCGCCCGCAGCGCGGTCAGCAGGTTCGTCAGCGCCTTCTCGAACTGCTCGGGAAGGGTGGCCCCGGTGACCTTGCCGTCGGTGTCGAGGGCGGTCTGACCCGCCAGGAACACCAGGCGGGATCCGGTGGCGACGACGGCGTGCGAGAAGCCGGTGGCCGGGGAGAGGTCGGGCGGGTCGATGCGCTCGGCGGTCACGGGGTCGCCTCCAGACTCGCGTACAACTCCTTGGCGATGATGCCGCGTTGGACCTCGCTGGCCCCCTCGTAGATGCGCGGTGCGCGCACCTCGCGGTAGAGGTGTTCGAGCAGATGCCCGCGGCGCAGCGCCCGCGCGCCGTGCAGCTGGACGGCCGCGTCGACGACGTACTGGGCGGTCTCCGTGGCGAGCAGTTTCGCCATGGCGGCGCGCTGCGGGACGTCGTCGGCGCCTTCGTCGTATGCCGTCGCCGCCGCGTACACCATCAGGCGGGCCGCCTCCGTCCGGACCGCCATCTCGGCGACCCGGTGGGCCACGGTCTGAAGGTCCCTCAGCGGGCCCCCGAAGGCCTCCCGGCGGGCGGTGTGGGCGAGGCTCGCGTCCAGCGCAGACTGCGCCATCCCGACCGCGAAGGCGCCGACGCTGGGCCGGAAGAGGTTGAGGGTGCCCATGGCGACGCGGAAGCCGCGGTCGGCCTCGCCGAGCACGTCGTCCGCCGTCACCGGCACGGCGTCGAAGTCCAGGGCTCCGATGGGATGCGGCGAGAGCATGTCGAGGCCGGTGCCGGTGAGGCCGGGCCGGTCGCCCGGCACGAGGAAGGCGGTCACCCCGCGTGCGCCCGCGCCCGGTGTCGTCCGCGCGAAGACGGTGTAGTGGTCGGCCTCGGGGGCGTTGGAGATCCAGCACTTCTCCCCGGTGAGCCGCCAGCGGGACGGGCCGTCGGGCTCGGCGGCGAGGGACAGCGCCGCCGCGTCCGACCCCGCCCCCGGCTCGCTCAGCGCGAAGGCCGCGACCGTGGTGCCCTCGATCACCCCCGGCAGCAGACGTGCACGCTGGGCCGGGGTGCCGTGGGCGTGCACCGGGTGGGCGCCCAGGCCCTGGAGGGCGAGCGCGGTCTCGGCCTCCGTGCAGGCGTACGCGAGGGACTCACGCATCAGGCAGAGGTCGAGCGCGCCGGAGGTGAACAGCCGCTGCAGCAGCCCGAGCCGGCCGAGTTCGGCGAGGAGCGGCCGGTTGACGTGCCCGGGTTCACCCTTCTCGGCGAGCGGGCGCAGTCGTTCGGCGGCGAGGGTGCGCAGCTCGGCACACCAGGCGCTTTGGTCCGGTTCGAGCGAGAATGCGGGCACTGCCGGTCCTCCCTCCGGGGCGTGACACCTCGACGGTATCGCGCGACATTGACTGCCGTCACCAACGCGCTACGCTCCTTGTGCGAGCCCACCCGACGCCCACCAGGCAAGGGGCGAACCGCCATGGCCGGACTGACCCGCTCCGCCCACGTCGACACCTTCGCGCGCGACCATCTCCCGCCGCCCGACCAGTGGCCCGAGCTCCGCTTCGACCTGCCGGAGCTGCGCTACCCCGAACGGCTGAACTGCGCCGCCGAACTCCTCCACGGCCCCCCGGACGACCGCACGGCGTTCCGCACCCCGCACGGCGAGCCGTGGACGTACGGCGAGCTGCGCGCCCGCGTCGACCGGCTCGCGCACATCCTCACCTCCGGCCTCGGGATCGCCCCCGGCAACCGGGTCCTGCTGCGCGGCCCGACCACGCCCTGGCTGGCCGCCTGTTGGCTGGCGGTGCTGAAGGCGGGCGCGGTCGCCGTCACCGTGCTGGCCCAGCAGCGCCCGCACGAACTGAGCACGATCTGCGAGATGGCGCGGGTGCGGCACGCCCTGTGCGACATCCGGGCCGTCGACGACCTCGCCAAGGCCGAGATCCCGGGGCTGCGGATCACGACGTACGGCGGTGACGCCCCGGACGACCTGTTGCATCGCCCGGCGCCGGACACCCCGTATCCCACCGTGGACACCGCGGCCGACGACGTGGCGCTGATCGCCTTCACCTCCGGCACCACCGGCCGCCCTAAGGGGTGCATGCACTTCCACCGGGACGTCCTGGCGATCGCCGACACGTTCTCCCGGCACGTACTGCGCCCGCACACGGACGACGTGTTCGCGGGCAGTCCCCCGCTCGGCTTCACCTTCGGTCTCGGCGGTCTCGTCGTCTTCCCGCTGCGGGCCGGCGCCACCGCGCTGCTGCTCGAACAGGCGGGGCCGAAACAGCTGTTGCCCGCGATCACCGAGCACCGGGTGTCGGTACTGTTCACCGCGCCGACGGCGTACCGCGCCATGCTCGGCGAGCTCGACGGACACGACGTGACCTGTCTGCGCCGCTGTGTCTCGGCGGGCGAGAACCTGCCCGCGGCCACCTGGCACTCCTGGCACGAGCGCACCGGCCTGCGCATCATCAACGGCATCGGCGCCACCGAGCTGCTGCACATCTTCATCTCGGCGGCCGACGAGCACATCCGGCCGGGCACGACGGGTCTGCCCGTCCCCGGCTGGCACGCGCGCGTGGTGGACGGCGAGGGACGCGAGCTGCCCGACGGGGAGCCGGGGCTGCTGGCCGTGCGCGGACCGGTCGGCTGCCGGTATCTCGCCGATCCACGGCAGCGCGAGTACGTGCGGGGCGGCTGGAACATCACCGGCGACACCTACGTCCGCGAGAGCGACGGCTACTTCCGCCATGTCGCCCGCGCGGACGACATGATCATCTCCGCCGGGTACAACATTGCCGGACCGGAGGTCGAGGACGCCTTGCTGCGTCATCCGGACGTGGTGGAGGCGGCGGTCGTCGGGCGGCCCGACGAGGCACGCGGCATGGCCGTGGTGGCGTTCGTCGTCCTCAAGGAGGGCGCCGAGCGGGACGCCGAGGCGCTGCGTGGCTTCGTCAAGTCCGAACTGGCTCCGTACAAATGCCCGCGCGAGATCGTCTTCCTGGACGCCCTGCCGCGCACGGCGACCGGAAAACTTCAGAGGTTCCGCCTACGTACCGAGGGTGACCAGCAGTGATCCGCACGACCTAAGATGATCAACGTGTCCGACCAGCACGCTCCCCGGTCTCTCATCGTCACGCTCTACGGCGCGTACGGCCGCTCCATGCCCGGCCCCGTACCCGTCGCCGAGCTGATCCGGCTGCTGGCCGCGGTCGGGGTGGACGCGCCCTCGGTGCGCTCGTCGGTGTCCCGGCTGAAACGGCGCGGCCTGCTCGTGCCGGCCCGCACGAAGCAGGGCGCGGCCGGCTACGAACTCTCTCCGGACGCCCGCCAGCTGCTCGACGACGGCGACCGGCGCATCTACGCGACCGCGCCGCCCGAGGAAGAGGGCTGGGTACTCGCGGTGTTCTCGGTTCCCGAGTCGGAGCGGCAGAAGCGGCACGTGCTGCGCTCCCGACTGGCCGGCCTCGGCTTCGGCACGGCGGCGCCCGGTGTGTGGATCGCCCCGGCCCGGCTGTACGAGGAGACCCGGCACACCCTCCAGCGGCTGCGCCTCGATGCGTACGTCGACCTCTTCCGCGGCGAGCACCTCGGCTTCGCGCCGACCGTGGAGGCGGTCGCCCGCTGGTGGGACCTGGCCGCGATCGCCAAGCAGCACGAGGCGTTCCTCGACCGGCACGCGCGCGTGCTGCAGGACTGGCAGCGGCGCACGGACACCCCGCCCGAGGAGGCCTACCGCGACTACCTCCTCGCCCTGGACTCCTGGCGCCATCTGCCCTACACGGACCCCGGCCTGCCCGCGCGTCTGCTGCCCGCGAACTGGCCCGGCGTCCGCTCGGCCGCGGTGTTCCGGGGCCTGCACGAACGCCTGAGGGACGCCGGCGCGGCCTTCGTCGGCGTGTGACGCGGGCACGGTGGAGTTCAACTCCCGAGCGTGAGGCGGGGCTTGGGGGCGTCCGTGCGTCCGGTCCGGGGGCGCCGGCTGCCCGCGCGGTACGGCGCCGGCCAGGCGACGCCCGGCCCCTCGTAGCCCTGCTCGGCGGCGGCGTGCAGGGTCCAGTGCGGGTCGTAGAGGTGCGGGCGGCCGAGCGCGCACAGGTCCGTGCGCCCGGCCAGGATCAGGGAGTTGACGTCGTCCCAGGAGGAGATCGCGCCGACCGCGATCACCGGGATGCCCGCCTCGTGACGGATGCGGTCCGCGTACGGTGTCTGGTACGACCGCCCGAACTCCGGCCGCTCGTCGGCCACGACCTGCCCGGTCGACACGTCGATCGCGTCGGCGCCGTGCGCGGCGAAGGCCCGGGCGATCTCGACGGCCTCCTCGGCCGTGGTCCCGCCCTCGGCCCAGTCGGTGGCGGAGATGCGGACGGTCATCGGCTTCTCCTCCGGCCACACGCCCCGTACGGCGTCGAAGACCTCCAGCGGGAAGCGGAGCCGTCTGGCGAGGGAGCCGCCGTAGGCGTCGGTGCGCAGGTTGGTCAGCGGGGAGAGGAAGCCGGAGAGCAGATAGCCGTGGGCACAGTGCAGTTCGAGCAGGTCGAAGCCCGCGCGGGCGGCCCGCCAGGCTGCGGCGGTGAACTGCTCGCGCAGATCGGTGAGTTGGGCACGGGAGAGCTGTCGCGGGGTCTGGCTGTCCGGCTTGTACGGCAGGGGTGAGGCGGCCACGAGCGGCCAGTTGCCGTCGGGCAGCGGTTCGTCGATGCCCTCCCACATCAGCCTGGTCGAGCCCTTGCGCCCGGAGTGGCCGAGTTGCACACCGATCGCGGTGCCCGGCGCCTGCGTGTGCACGAACTCGGTGATCCGCTTCCACGCCTCGGCCTGCTTGCCGGTGTAGAGGCCGGTGCAGCCGGGCGTGATCCGCCCCTCGGGGCTGATGCACACCATCTCTGTCATCACCAGTCCGGCGCCGCCGAGGGCGCGGGCGCCGAGGTGGACGAGGTGGAAGTCGCCGGGGACGCCGTCGGTGGCGGAGTACATGTCCATGGGCGAGACGACGACCCGGTTGCGCAGGGTCAGGCCGCGCATCCGGAACGGGGTGAACATCGGGGGCGTGCCGGGTGGGCAGCCGAACTCGCGCTCGACGGCCTCGGTGAAGTGCGCGTCGCGCAGCCGGAGGTTGTCGTGGGTGACACGGCGGCTGCGGGTGAGCAGGTTGAAGGCGAACTGGCGGGGCGGCCGGCCGAGGTACAGCTCCAGGTTCTCGAACCATTCCAGGCTGGCGCTGGCCGCGCGCTGCGTGGAGGCGACGACCGGCTTGCGCTCCTCCTCGTACGCCGCCAACGCCCGCTGCAGCGAAGGCTGTTCCTCCAGACAGGCCGCGAGCGCCAGCGCGTCCTCGACGGCGAGCTTCGTGCCGGAGCCGATGGAGAAGTGGGCGGTGTGGGCGGCGTCGCCGAGCAGGACGACATTGCCGTGCGACCAGCGCTCGTTGACGACCGTGCGGAAGGTGGTCCACGTCGAGTTGTTGGAGCGCAGGGGTCGGCCGCGGAGCGCGTCCGCGAAGATCTTGGCGCAGCGGTTGATCGACTCCTGCTCGTCGAGCTCCGCGAACCCGGCCGCCTGCCACACCTCCTCGCGCATCTCGACGATCACGGTGGAGGCGTCGGCCGCGTACGGGTAGCCGTGCAGCTGCATCACGCCGTGCTCGGTCTCGGCGATCTCGAAGCGGAAGGCGTCGAAGGGGAAGTCGGCGGCGAGCCAGATGTAGCGGCAGCGGTGGGCTGCCGCCTGGGGCCGGAAGATGTGGGCGTAGGCCTCGCGGGTGCTGCTGTGCACGCCGTCGGCGGCGATGACCAGGTCGTACGTCTCCGCGAGCCGGGCCGGGTGCGGGGCCTCGGTGCGGAAGCGGAGCTCTACGCCGAGGGTGCGGCAGCGGTCGTGCAGGATCTCGAGGAGGCGTTTGCGGCCGAGGGCGGCGAAGCCGTGTCCTCCGGAGGTGTGCTGGGTGCCTCCGTGCACGATGTCGATGTCGTCCCACCGTACGAAGTGCTGCTGCAGGGCCTCGTACACCACCGGGTCGGCGTGTTCGATGCCGCCCAGGGTTTCGTCGGAGAGGACGACTCCGAAGCCGAAGGTGTCGTCGGGGGCGTTGCGTTCCCAGAGGGTGAGCTCACGCTCGGGGTGGAGGCGTTTGAGGAGGGCGGCGGCGTACAGCCCTCCGGGGCCGCCGCCGATGATCGCGACTCGTAGGGGGTGGTTGGTCTCATGGAGCGGCTGCGGGTCCGTTGTGGCTTGTCGAGCAGTTCCCCGCGCCCCTGAGGTCGGCGCAGTCCCCTCGGCCGAGAACATCCCCTACCTCCCCCGCCACTTTGGAGGGCGCTTTTCCTTGAACGCCGCGTGGAACTCTGCGTAGTCCTCGCCGTTCATCAGGAGGGCCTGCGTCGCGGCGTCGAGCTCGACGGACGCGGTGAGTGGCATGTCCAGCTCCGCCGTCAGCAGCGCCTTCGTCTGGGCGTACGCCAGTGCCGGGCCCTCGGCCAGGCGGCGGGCCAGGGCCTGGGCGGCCTCGTCGGCGCTGCCCTCGTCGGTGAGCTCGCTGAGCAGGCCGATCCGCTCGGCCTCCGGTGCCCGCACCGGCTCGCCGAGCATGAGGAGGCGGGTGGCGTGGCCCAGTCCGACGACCCGCGGCAGCAGGTACGCGGCGCCCATGTCGCCGCCGGACAGGCCGACCCGGGTGAAGAGGAAGGCGAAGCGGGCGGTGGGGTCGGCGACCCGGAAGTCCGCGGCCAGGGCGAGGACGGCCCCCGCGCCGGCCGCCACGCCGTGCACCGCGGCGATCACCGGGAAGGGGCACTCCCTCAGGGCCCGCACCACCTGGCCGGTCATCCGGTTGAAGTCGAGGAGCTGGGCGGTGTCCATCGAGAGGGTCGCGCCGATGATCTCGTCGACGTCCCCGCCGGAGCAGAAGCCGCGTCCCTCGCCGGCCAGCACCAGGGCGCGCACGGACCGCTCCCGGGCCAGCTCGGCGAGCAGGTCGCGCAGGTCGGCGTAGGCGCCGAAGGTGAGGGCATTGAGTTTCTCGGGGCGGGTGAGAGTGACGGTGGCGATGCCGTCGGTGCGGTCGACGCGCAGATGGCGCCAGCGTGAGGTGGGTGCGGCGGAGCCGGTGAAGGGACTCATGGGGTGCGGCCTCCTCGGGCGGGCACTGCCTCAAGACCTCTTACCCAAGACGCTATCACCAATCTGTGACTACCGTCACGATGGCGCTATAAGCCGTGGTCACGGTCCTGATCCCAGGGGTGCGCTTCCGTCACATACGTCACCGAAGATCAATAACGTGGTAACAGCGGGAGCAGCTGTGCGAGACCGTCCGTTCACCCGGGTAAGCCGGTCATACGGGGCCGAAGGTCCCGGGCGACGCCCGTCGTGAGCGCGTTTCGAGGGCGTCGTACCATTCCTGAAGTTGAAAGCAGGACAGCCTGAATGTCGGCCCCAGGAGCCTGCTCCATGAACGGACTCGCCTTGCACGAACGCCCCTCTGCCCACCCGCCGCCCGACCACCTCCCCTCACGGAGGCACTTCGTGCCGCCCCTGCCGTCTGCCTCCTGGCGTGTCGCACTGCCGCACTCCGCCGCGGCCGTGCCCGTGGCTCGCGCGCTGGTCCGCACCGCGCTGGCCGAGCTGGAGCACGGCGCCGACAGCGACACCGCGGAGCTGCTCACGGCGGAGCTGGTCGCCAACGCCGTGGAGCACACGGCCGGCCGCGCCCCGATAGAGCTGGTGGTCGAGCTGCTGCCGACCGCCTGCCAGGTGGAGGTGCACGACCCGGACCCGGCGCCGCCGGGCGACCTCACCCGGCCCGGCGACGGTCCGCCCGACCCGTGGCAGGAGCATGGGCGCGGTCTGCTGCTGATCCGTACCCTCAGCTCCTCCTGTGGTCACCGCCCCACCGAGTCCGGCAAGGCGGTGTGGTTCAGACTGCCTGCGGTACCTCGTCAGCGACGGCCTCGTCCGGCGTGACCTGGGCGAGCCGCGAGTTGCGGCGCCCGTAGCCGACGTACACGAGGAATCCCACCGCGAGGAACACCGCGAACTGGATCCAGGTCGCCCGGCCGGTCTCGTACATCAGGTACAGGCAGAAGCCGACGCCGAGCAGCGGCAGCACGGGGTACAGCGGCACCCGGAAGGTGCGCGGCAGGTCCGGCTCGCGGCGGCGCAGGGCGATCACCGCGACATTGACCACGGCCATGACGGCGAGCGTGCCGATGGTGCACAGGTTGACCACGGAGTCCAGCGACGCGAAGGCCGCCGGGACGGCGAAGACCACCGCGATGATCAGGGTGCCGGCGACCGGCGTGGCGGTCCTCGGCGACACCTTCTCGAAGACGCGCGGGACGAGCCCGTCCCGGGACATCGACATCAGGATGCGGCTCTGGCCGTACATCACCGCCAGCACCACCGAGGCGATGGCCACGACCGCGCCGAAGGCGATCACTGTGCCGCCGACGCCGGAGCCGGTGACCTGGTCGACGACGTACGACAGCGCGGCGGGCCGGCCGCCGACCTCGTCGCCGCCGATGGCGCCGATCGCGGCCAGGGCGACCGCGCAGTACAGAGGGTGACCAGGCCGATGCAGACGAGGATCGCGACCGGGATGTCCCGGCGCGGGTTCTTCGCCTCCTCACCGGCGGTGGTGATCGCATCGAAGCCGATGTACGAGAAGAAGGCGGCCGTGGTGCCCGCGCCGATGCCGGCCAGTCCGGCCGGGGCGAACGGCACGAGGTTGCCGTCCTGGAAGGCGCTGAAGCCGATCGCGCAGAACGCGACGAGGATGGCGAGCTTGAGCGCCGCCATGGCGGCGGTGGCCCGGGCGCTCTCGCGAACGCCGCGCACCAGCAGGGCGGCGGCCATGGCGATGACCAGGACCGCGGGCAGGTTGACGACCCCGCCGTCGCCGGGGCTCGCGGAGAGCGCGGCGGGCAGCTGCAGGCCGATGAGGCTGTCGAGCAGTTCGTTGACGTACTGGCTCCAGCCGACCGCGACGGCGGACACCGACACGCCGTACTCCAGGAGCAGGCACCAGCCGACCAGGAAGGCCGTGGTCTCGCCGAGGCCCGCGTAGGCGAAGGAGTACGAGGAGCCGGAGACGGGGATCGCGCCGCCCAGCTCGGCGAAGGCGAACGCGGTGAACACGCAGGTGATCGCGGCGAGCACGAAGGAGACGACGACGGCGGGGCCGGCCTGGGCGACCGAGTCGGACAGGCCGACGAAGATGCCGGTGCCGACGATGGCGCCGACGCCGAAGCAGATGAGCTGGAACAGGCCCATGGTGCGCTTCAGGCCGTGGCCTTCGCGGTCGGCGCCGGAATGGCCACCAGCAGGGCGGGGGACTTGATGCGGGGCATACGGGTGGTGTTCGTTTCTGGTGGTGCGGGTGCGACCGGGTCAGGTCGCGCGGCGGCCGCGGAAGGGGTGGCTCCGGGCCGCCGGACAGCATAAGGCGCCGGGTCAGGCCAGCGTGGCCACCAGCACGGCCTTGATGGTGTGCAGCCGGTTCTCCGCCTCGTCGAAGACGACCGAGTGGGCGGACTCGAAGACCTCGTCCGAGACCTCCAGGTACTCGAGGCCATGCCGCTGATGGATCTCGCGGCCGACCTTGGTGCCCAGGTCGTGGAAGGCGGGCAGGCAGTGCAGGAACTTCACGTCCGGGTTGCCGGTGGCACGCAGGACGTCCATGGTCACGGCGTACGGGCTGAGGGCGGCGATCCGCTCGTCCCAGACCTCCTTGGGCTCCCCCATGGAGACCCAGACGTCCGTGGCGACGAAGTCGGCGCCCCGGACGCCCTCGTCCAGGGACTCGGTGAGCGTGATGCGGGCGCCGCTGGTCTCGGCGAGCGCGCGGGCCCGGTCGACGATGTCCTGGGCGGGCCAGTAGGACTTCGGGGCGACGATACGGACGTCCATGCCGAGCAGGGCGCCGGTGACCAGGTAGGAGTTGCCCATGTTGAAGCGGGCGTCGCCGAGGTAGGCGAAGACGATCTCCTTGATCGGTTCGGCGCTGTGCTCGGTCATGGTGAGCACGTCGGCGAGCATCTGGGTGGGGTGCCAGTCGTCGGTGAGTCCGTTGTAGACGGGCACGCCCGCGTACGCCGCCAGCTCCTCGACGTCGGCCTGGCTGTCGCCCCGGTACTCGATGGCGTCGAACATCCGGCCGAGGACGCGCGCGGTGTCCTTCACGGACTCCTTGTGCCCGATCTGCGAACCGGAGGGATCGAGGTACGTGGTCGAGGCGCCCTGGTCGGCGGCCGCGACCTCGAAGGCGCAGCGGGTGCGCGTCGAGGTCTTCTCGAAGATCAGCGCGATGTTCTTTCCCCGCAGGTACCGGGTCTCGGCCCCGGCCTTCTTGGCGGCCTTCAGCTCGGCGGCCAGCTCGATCAGGCCGCGGAACTCGTCCTCGGTGAAGTCCAGTTCCTTGAGGAAGTGGCGGCCGGCGAGTGAGGTCGGGGCTGTCGCCATCGGGCGCTCCAGAGTTACGGGTACACGGATTCCTGGAAGTCTATACGACTGTCGACATTTCTATGCACCCGGTGGGATTCCTATACGGCATCCCGTTCGACCGGACAGCTCATGCACCGCGGCCCACCCCTGCCCCGGCCCAGCTCGCTGCCCGGGATCTCGATCACCTCGATGCCCTGCTTGCGCAGGTGCGTGTTGGTGGTGGAGTTCCGCTCGTAGGCGACGACGACGCCCGGCTCGACGGCGAGGACGTTGCAGCCGTCGTCCCACTGCTCGCGCTCGGCCGCGTGCACGTCCTGGGTCGCGGTCAGGACCCGGATCTCGCTCAGGCCCAGCGCGGCGGCGATCGCCCGGTGCATGTGCTCCGGAGGGTGGTCGGTGACCTTGAGCTCCTTCTCACCGACGCCCGGTTCGATGGTGTACGAGCGAAGCATGCCGAGCCCCGCGTACTGGGTGAAGACATCACCGTCGACCATCGTCATCACGGTGTCGAGGTGCATCAGGGCGCGCCGCTTGGGCATGTCGAGGGCCACGATGGTCTGCGCGGAGCCCGCGGCGAACAGCTTGTGCGCGAGCATCTCGACGGCCTGTGGCGTGGTCCGCTCGCTCATGCCGATGAGGACGGCGCCGTTACCGATCACCAGGACGTCCCCGCCCTCGATGGTGGACGGGTAGTCGGCCTGCCCCTCGGACCAGACGTGGAAGCCCGTGTCGCGGAAGAGCGGGTGGTGCCGGTAGATCGCCTCGAAGTGCACCGTCTCGCGCTGACGGGCCGGCCAGCGCATGGCGTTGACGGAGACCCCGTCGTAGATCCAGGCGGAGGTGTCACGGGTGAAGAGGTGATTGGGCAGGGGTGCGAGGAGGAAGTCGTCGAGCTCCATGACATGGAAGCGCACGGAGGTCGGTTCGGGGTGCGCCTCCAGGAACTCCCGCTTGGTCATGCCGCCGACGAGGGCCTCGGCCAGCTCGCGCGAGGGCAGGCCCTCGAAGGCGGCACGGAGGTGGTCGGTGGCGAGCACCCCGTACTCCTTCTCGTCGAAGACCCGGTCCAGGACGAGCTTCCTGGCCGCCGGGATCTCCAGGGCCTCGGTGAGCAGATCGCCGAACAGGTGGACGGTGACGCCACGGTCGCGCAGCACGTCGGCGAACCCGTCGTGCTCGGCCCGCGCCCGGCGGACCCACAGGACGTCGTCGAAGAGCAGGGCGTCCTTGTTGCTGGGCGTGAGCCTTTTGAGCTCGAGATCGGGCCGGTGCAGGATGACGCGGCGCAGCCGCCCGGCCTCGGAGTCGACATGGAATCCCATGCCTCCATCCTGACCATTCGCGCTCCTGTTCACCCCCCTTTTCATGTGCCCCGTGCTCAGCGCCCGCGGAGCCGGCCCGCCTCCAGGACGCGGGCCGGCTCAGCGACCGGAGCAGGACTACAGCCGCGGGTCCACCGGCTCGGACTCCAGGGCGAGCACCCCGAACACCGCCTCGTGCACCCGCCACAGCGGCTCACCCTCGGCCAGCCGGTCCAGGGCCTCCAGACCGAGCGCGTACTCGCGGATCGCCAGCGACCGCTTGTGGTTCAGGAACCGTTGCCGCAGCCGGGCC
Organism: Streptomyces flavusporus; assembly: GCF_046267975.1. Taxonomy (NCBI): domain Bacteria; kingdom Bacillati; phylum Actinomycetota; class Actinomycetes; order Kitasatosporales; family Streptomycetaceae; genus Streptomyces; species Streptomyces flavusporus. The sequence continues at coordinate 2,483,558 of NZ_CP176503.1, forward strand.
AGGTTGTCCGGACGCGTGTACTCGGGACCGTAGATGATCCGCAGGTACTCGCGGCCACGGCACTTGATGCCGGGCTGCACCAGACGTCCCTCTCCTCCCCCACTCTCGGCTTCGCTCGAGCGGGGGCGCCCCCACCGCACGAGCGCCCCGAGCGGTTTGACGACCATGCCCTCGCCGCCCCGGCCGGTCATCTCCAGCCACCAGTCGATGCCGGCCTGGACCGACTCCGGGTCGCCGGTGTCGACATACAGACGCCGGGTGGTCTGGAGCAGTCCGCTGCCGTCGTGCTCGACGAGCCGGTCGAGCAGGGCGAGTTGCTCGTCGTGCGGCAGTCCGGCGAGGCTGCGGCCCTGGACCGCGAGGATCTGGAACGGGGCCAGGCGGACGCCGTCCAGGCCGTCCGTGGTCCAGCAGTAGCGGCGGTACGCCTCGGTGAACGCGGCGGCGTCCGCTGCCCGTTCACGCTGGCGGGACAGGAGGCCGGCCACGTCGACGCCGCGGGCCGCCGCGCCTTCCAGCGCGGTCAGCGCGCCCGGGAACACCGCCCCGGAGGCGGCGCCGACCGCCGCGTACTGACTGCGCAGCAGCCCGGACGCCTTCAGCGACCACGGCATCAGCTCGGCGTCGAGCAGCAGCCAGTCCGTGTCGAGGTCCGCCCACAGACCGGCCGCGTCGACCGCCGACCGCAGCCGGCCGAGGATCTCCTCGGTGACGGACACGTCGTCGAAGAAGGGACGGCCGGTACGGGTGTAGAGGGACCCCGTCGCCCCGTCGACGCCGAACCGTTTGCGCGCCGCATCCGCGTCCCGGCACACCAGCGCCACCGCCCGCGAGCCCATGTGCTTCTCCTCGCACACGACCCGCGCGACCCCGTCCGCCGCGTACTGCGCGAACGCCTCGGCCGGGTGCTCCAGGAAGTGTTCATCAGCGGCTCCGCCGCGGGCGTCGACCTGCGAGGTCGCCGTCGGTGCCATGGTCGGCGGCAGGTACGGCAGCAGACGCGGGTCGACCGCGAAGCGGCTCATGACCTCCAGCGCGGCCGCCGCGTTCTCCTCGCGGACCGAGATCCGGCCGGCGTGCCGGGTCTCCACCACCCTGCGGCCGTGCACGTCCGCCAGGTCCAGCGGCCGGCCGTCATGCCCGCCGGGTGCCTCGGACCTCAGCGGCTTGGCCGGCTCGTACCAGACGCGCTCCGCCGGTACGTCGACCAGTTCCCGCTCCGGCCAGCGCAGCGCGGTGAGCTTGCCGCCGAAGACGGCGCCCGTATCCAAGCAGATGGTGTTGTTCAGCCACATACAAGGTGGTCGACGTGGGGGTTCACTTCCGGCGACCACGCTCAGGGCTCTGACCAGCAAGACATTGGCGAACTTAGACGAACATTGCGTAGCGCAACCGAGTAATCTGACGCTCCCCGAGGGCTCCCCCACCCACCCGACTCCCCAGACACTCCCCAGGATTCATCCCCCAGCCAGGACTCCCTCAGGGGCTATTCGGCGGCCAGGCCCCCCGGGCTGTAAGGCGCCCCTCTCCGGGCGGCAACGCTTCGGCGCTCCTCCTCCATGGCCATCACGCACTCCTGGCAGGCCCGGACATCCTGAATTCCACCGGCAGGGGGCCGGATCGTTTTCACGTGGGCCGTGAGCACTTCCCCCTTGGAGGGGTGGCGGAAGCAGACGCCGTCGTCCCACTCGTAGAGGTCGAGGATCTGCTGGCGGTCCATGTCGGTCTCCCAGTGAGTTGGCCTAGTGGTAAGCGGGGGGTGTGGCCCTGATGCCCGGGCCGCTCTGTGGGATGCGTGGGCGTCGGGCCGTTCACTCGAAGGCGTGAACAGACGTTCGAACGCTGACAGTACCTGTAGCCCTGCGGCATATGCCAGACCGCAGGGCTGCCAGTGGGGGGTGGCAGTGGTGGTGCGGTGGAGGCGCGGTGACGCTTCCGCCTGCCCTACGGGGAGGACCGCGCCGTCCGTCGCACAGCTTTCATGATCGGAGAATGCCGCAAATCTGCTGCTGACTTATGATCATGGTCGGTAAAGCGTTGCTCGAGTGCCAGCCGATCAACCCGCATGGATCCTCGACGCCCGCCGGGCCGTCGGCGACCGCATCCGGGTACGCAGGCTGCACCAGAACATGACGCAGGAGAGCCTGGCTCACACCTCGGGCCTGGACCGGTCGACGATCCAGCGCATGGAAGCCGGCCATGAGATGAAGTTGAGCCATCTCCTGCTCGTCGCTCACGCCTTGCGTGTGCACGTGACCGACCTCCTTCACGGGTGACCTGCGCGGACGCAGTGATCGTCCACCGAGATTTGAGCACGAAACCCGCAGTAACGGAATGCCTGATCTGCATTTATCTACACACAGTTCATACAGTGCACGATATTGACGAATGCTCACCTTTGATGCTCTGGCCAGGGCTTTCCTGTGAGGCACGACTGAACGATCAGTTAGTACCGGTTGGGTACGGAATCCGCAGCTAACGGCTTGTCATGCCGTCTCGCCGTGGAGCCGGCGGTAGGCGTCGTCGCCCTGCTCGCGGTAGGCGTGCCACAGCTGCTCGGCCTGGTCGCAGCGTCCGCGGTCGATGTCCCTGCATACAGGGCAGTGCGTGGCGTGGGTGACGTACTCGCTCCAGGCCTGCTGCAGGGGGCTGAGCCTGCTTCCGGCGGATGCGAGGGGATGTCGCCTTCCCGCGCTGGGGGTGTCGTCTCTACCCTCGTCCACGTCGACGCTCCGATCGTCGGCCATGCCCCCGGGCCGTGACCGCGGTCGCGGGGGTCTCTGTGTGCTCCATTGACCGTACTACCCCCTACTACCCCCGTGGGTAGCTATGGCAGGTCAGGGGGCGTCGCCTACCGTCCAGGCGTGATCATCGACAGGGAAGGGCCCGTGCCGCCGTACCGGCAGATCGCCGACGACCTCCGGCGGCAGATCGAGGACGGAACGATTCCCCCGGGCCGGCGCATCCCGTCGATGGTGGAGCTGGAGCAGACCTACGGCGTCGCCCGCGACACACTGCGGAAAGCCACGCAGGTGTTGAAGGACGAGGGGCTCGTCGAGACGGTCACCGGCATGGGCATCTTCGTCGTCGACCGCTCCATCTCATAGCCCGCTGTCCGACCCGGCCGATACGATCTCGGCATGCCTCCCTCTCCCCCGCCGTGTGGCCGTGTGCGCCCGGCTGCCGTGGTGAATGAGGAGATCCGCGCGCTGATGGCGGAGACCGGGACGTGGCTGTGGGGGCCTACGCGGGAGCGGTACGAGCGGCTGCGGGATGAGTGGGTGCGGGCCGTGCACGAGGAGATGACGACCGCGGCGTGAAGAAACCCCGCCCGCAAGGGGCGGGGTGGGTTGTGCGGCGGCTGCCCTCCTCAGCACTCTTCACGGTTGCCCGCTGGCGTCGGAACAGCTCTCACCTAGTGCGAGGCCGCGCGTCCAGTATGGCGGACGCCGCCACGTAGGATCCGGCCGTGGCCACCATCGACTTCCCCGAGAACCTGCTGGAGCTGGAGCGTTCCGCCTGGGCTGCGATCCAGGCCGGGACCCTCACCCCCGACCAGGCCGCCGCCCGTACAGGAGGGCGTGACCGCGTTCGCCACCGCGGCCGGGCACGACCGGCACGTGGTGGAGATGGCACTGAAGAAGGCCGTCAGGCACGGGGCGGGCTGACAGCAGCGCGCCCCGCCTGCGTGACCAGACGGGGCGGAGCTCAACTCACGCAGCCAGCATGGGTTGATAGTGCGATCAGCTTACGAGGCGGCACTGACAACGCCGGGGCGACGCGTGGACAGCACGTACCGTCCTGCCCCGAAGCCCTGCTTGGCAGCCCGCCGCGTGTTCGCCCGCAGCTGCGCGAACGACTTCGCCAGCAGGCGCAGCCCCTCAGGCATCTCGATCGCGGGCGGATCCGGGTAGTGCCGGTCGAGCTGCTTCAGCGCGCGGTCGACGTTCGGGTACGGGCGGTAGGCCATCAGTCACCAACTCTCGGCAGCGGTGGCCTCGCGGCCGTCGCTCGTCACGGCTCGAACGATGACTCCGAGGTCGTCGTCCATCACCACGTCGAGGTGAACCGCGTCAGCGGCGGGCTCAGGGAAGTGGTCGATCCACGACTCGGTCATACCGCCAGCATGGCAGACGGTCACGCCTCGCCGGGCCACGTCGTCAACGTCTCGCCCGTCTCCTCGTCGACGAGGGTGACGCGGGCGCCCGGCCTGCCCCAGTCGCCGACCCACGACGCGAACTTGCGGCGCGCGGTCTCCTCGCTCCCCCACCAGCCGTGCGCCGCCGGGCGGCCGGCGGTGGTCAGGGTGAGGTGGAAGCGGCCGGGCTGCATGCGGCCAGGATGGCATGCGCGAGCGCCCGACCAGACGGCCGGGCGCTCGGGGTTTGGCCGTCGCGCGACGGAGACCGCCACCACGACCACTGAGCACCATGCACGGCGCGTCAGAGCTACCCCCAGAATGCCAGACGCCCCGCCAAGACGGGGGATGCTTGGCGGGGCCTACGGCCAGTGTGGCATGGGACAGGCGGCTACAAGTGACGGTTGAAGTCGAGGAAGAGCCAGATGAGCCTTGATCCGTAGGGCCAACGGGCAACCGCGCCGTACTGCTGCAGATGCATGAGGGTGCGCGAGGGCCACGAGTCGCCCACCTCCAGCGGGGCACGCCCTTCGCGCACTTCCGTCGGGTAGACCAGGATCGACTGCTGCGCATTCCTGCACGCGCTCGGGTAGAAGAAGGCACCCGTCGGTCGGCTCACGCGCAGCGGCCCGCTCCAGCTGAGCGTGCCGTCAGAGTCCGCGCCGTTCTGGCACATGTCGAGCTCTGCCGTGAACCGGTCATGGGTTTGTGCTAGCTTCGCCGCGTTGCCGGTGCGGTCTGCGTCGGCCCCTGGGGTCCCGCCGGTACTGATGCACGTGTAGGTCACGTCTCCAGCACCGATGAGGGCGTGGAGCTCGACGAAGGCAGCGTGCTGGTGGAGGGGCCATTTCTCGGGTCGGTACCGAGCCGAGCTACCAAGAGCATCGGCGTAGCCCGTCCCATGGATTCCGCCCTCGTCCATCTCTCCGCGGATATGTCGGTTGCGGAGCCTGAACATCGCGGCAACAGCGTTGTGATCCTTCTGGATGTCTTGCCAGACCGACTCGGCCAGGTCCTCATGAACGGTCATCGCGTCGCCTCCGAATTGGCCGTGAGTTCAGTCCGCCCGCCTGCGCGGAGCTCGGGCACGTACTTGTAGACAGTGGTGCGGCTGACTCCGAGCAGCTTCGCGATGGCACTGATGGACGCCTCGGGGTCGGCGAGCAGCGCACGCGCGTGGCGGATCTGCTCCTCCGTCATGGCCGGCGGACGTCCGAGCCGTTGCCCGCGGGCGCGTGCGGCGGCGATGCCTTCGTGGGTGCCCTGGACGATGAGTTCGCGGATGAACTCGGCGAGGGCGGCGAAGACGTGGAAGACGAGCCGACCGCCGGGGGTGGTGGTGTCGAGGGCTTCGTGCAGGGAGCGGAAGCCGATGCCTTCCTTGCGGAGGCTGCCGACGATGTTGATGAGGTCTTGGATGGAGCGGCCCAGGCGGTCGAGGGACGGCACCACGAGGGTGTCGTTCGGTCGAAGGTAGTCGAGAGCCTTCTGGAGTTCCTCGCGTTCGGCGTTCTTGCCGGACTTCTTGTCGGAGAAGATCCGTTGGCAGCCGCAGGACTGGAGGGCGGCGATCTGCCGGTCGAGGTTCTGGCCCTTGGTGCTGACGCGGGCGTACCCGATGAGGGCGCCGCCGCCACCGACTGGGGCGAGGAGGTCTGAGGGGTCGGGTTCCATGGACCCATTGTCCAACAAAGGGTCATCGTTGGTATATGAACATTGAGACTTTCTGCGCACCCTTTCTGGACAACTCGCAGTGCAGGTATGCCCGTTTCATCCTCCCGTTGTTCAACTAGCCAGCAATCGATCGATTGATGGACAGTCACGGACGGCTACACCCCAACCGGGTGCGCTTCAGGGAACGTTATGCGCTAGCCGTCATCTCCTTGAGCACCCCCAAGACGGCCCGGCAATCGTCGGCCGCGCGATGCCCTGCGCCGGGCAGGGACTGCCACCGGTAGTCGCCCTGCCGGTACAGCGGCTCGTCGTCGCGCGCTTCGTAGTCCCACGTCCAGTCGCCGCACCATTCGGCGTAGGACTGCATAGCGCAGTCCTCCCACGTCTGGGCAGCCAGCCAGGCGCGCGCCGCGGGGTGGATGCGCCGCCGGCTGTTGCGGGGTTTCTCCAGGTTCACGTAGCGGGTGCGGTAGTGGTGGTGGAGTTCGACGGCGAGGCGGCGCTTGTCGAACTCCCGGTTGTAGATGATGACCTTGCGGTTGTGCAGAGCCGTGGTGAGCAAGACGAGGAGGTCGCTGAAGCTGGGGGCGTCCTTGACCATGTCGTCGGTGATGCCGTGGATGCGGGTTGCCTCAGCCGGGATGGGCGCACCGGGGTTGACGAGGCTGTCGAGGAGAACGCTGCCGTCGATGCCGAGGACGGCGATCTCGACGATGCGCGCCCCGTCGTGGAGGCCGGTGGTCTCCGTGTCCAGGACTACTGAGGCCGGATCCTCGAGGACCCTGCGCGCCCACAGGGCAGCCGCGTCGTGGTCCTGGCGAAACATCGCGACCATCTCTTGCTCGCACCATCCCTTGTGGATGCCGTCGCAGTGCGGGCAGGACCGTTGCTTCCACCAGATCGCCCGTCCGGCGGCGAGTGCGGAGAGCTGGGCAGGGGTCGACTTGGGCCGTGCGGTGGTCTGTTCGAGTGTGTAGAGCGGGGCGTGGTGGTGGCGGGGCATGCAGTACAGCCACGCCCGCGGGCGGGCCTTCTGGCCGGGGCGCAGTCGGCGCCCTGCGTCCCGGAGCTGAGCACGGGTCATGAGGTGCGTGGGGGCGCTGCCGGTGCTGTAGACGGGCAGGTCCTGGTAGGTGGCGGTCATCGGTGAACTCCTGGGCGGGTGGAGCGGGTTGGGGTAACTCTGATGCTGCCCTGCTCCCGGCATTGCGCGCAATCCCCCACAAATCGCGCCGACTTACCCCTATAGGGACGCGTGTGTGTGCGGGGGTCTAGCGGCCCTCTGATGCCCTGGTAATGACTCGGTAAAGAGTCGACGGGCGCCCCTGTGTCAGGACGTAGCAGAGCGCCCCCGCAGCCCGAAGGCTGCGGGGGCGTCTGTCACGCGGGTTCGTCCGACAGGGGTTCGAGGGGCGGGTCGTACACCGGTTCCTGGAACGGGTTGGTCGCCGGTGCGGGTACGGGCTGGGGCGGGGCCTCCCCCAGCTGCACCAGCGACCGCATGTCCGCGGCCGTGTCATCCCGGCGCGGCTGCAAGGGAATCGGGTCGGGCATGGGCGTCTCCTACGGGTACTGGCGACGGGTCGGGTCGAGGCCGGCAGTAAGCGGGACGAGTGGATCGTCGTCGCCGCCGCCGGTCTGGCGGCACGTGTAGTGCGTGGAGCCGTCGCCGTCCGGGGTGCACTCGTAGGTGGCGCCCTTGTACACGAACGTCCATCCCGACGGCGGCGGGCCGGGCGGACCCTGCTCGCCGCGCTCGCCCTGGATCCCCTGCTCACCGCGCTCGCCTTGAGGGCCTGGAGGGCCGGTCACTGTATCGCCTGGGGGCCCTTCGGGACCGGGCACTGTGGAGTCCGCGCCAGGTCGCCCCGGGGCCCCGGACGCGCCAGGCGACGGCGTAATGGTGGGCGCGGGCTTGCCCGACTCGCCCGGATCCCCCTTGGGGCCGGGTGGCCCCGGGATCGGCACCGGCACCTCGGCGCGGTCGGGGAGGCCCTCGACAGCCTTCGTCGGGTCGGGCGCAACGGGCGTCCCGCCCTCGGCCTTGACCTGCTCGCGCAGCGCCCGCACGTCTCCGGCGAGGGTGGCTACCGCGTCGCCGCGGAGGTCGGCCTCGGCACGGGTCTGCGCGTACTCGGCGGAGAGACGGTCGACTTGCTGCTGCCCCTGCAGCCACACGACGCCGATAGCACCGCCGAGGAACAGCAGCGCCGCAACAATCCACAGGAGGTGACGGCGCCGGTACAGCAGGCTCTCCGCGCGTGTCACGGGTCACCCCCGAGCTGCTGCACCAGCAGTTTGAGGCGGGTGACTTCCGCCCTCTCCGTGGCCAGCTCCAAGCGCACCTGAGCGAGTTCAGCGCGCAGCTCCTTGCGTTCCTCCTGGAGCTGGTCAGTCAGCGAGTTGTATCCGGTGATGACTCCGCCCTCCCGCTGCGCGCGGTTGGCGCCCTTCGTGCCGTACATGGCTGCCACTGCGGCCACGGGCCCGCCGACGAGAGCGGCTATCGCCGTAACCATGGCGGCGTCCATGAGGCGCCCTTCCGGTCGCGCATATCTGGCAGGGTCAGACGCTCTTCGTGGTCGGGCCGGCCGGGGAGACCTGGCCGCGGGTCATGAGGGCGAGCGCGGCGAGGACTACGGCGTTCAGCGCGCCGACCTTCTCCGCGGACAGCTCCAGCCCGTAGGCGGCGAGGAGTGCGGCCACGGCGGCGACGAGACCGGTGAACGCGCTGGGTGCGATGGGCCGGGTGATGGCGGCGGTGGCCGCGGCGAACACGGCGGAGATGACGGCGACGATCGCGCCCGCCTGCTCGTTGCTGAGGCCGAAGTTGAAGGTGACGAGCAGCGACAGCGCGGCGCTGATCGTGGCGATGAGGAGAGCGGGCTCCCTGCCGAAGGTCTTCATATGGTTCTCGTTTCAGACGGGCTGCGCGAACGAGCGGCAGCCGATGACGGTTCCGCTGGAGTTGCGGACCTCCCGGTAGGGGACGAGCAGGTCGCTGCGCCGGTCGGCGAGAGCGAGGGCGACGACGAGGGGCACGATGTACTGGTAGCCGTCGCGCTTCGGTGGGAGGTTCTGGGCGTGCCCGAACTCCACCATCTCGAAGGCGATGCCACCGCCCAGCTCGATCGTGGCCAGCCGGGCGGGCACGGGCTCGGGCTCGATGACCTCGCGCAGATGCGGTTCGAGGTCGTCGATGCCGTCCTCGCGCTCGGCCCAGTACAGGCGGATCGGGTGCGGTGTGAGGTTGAGGATCATGAAGCGTCGGGGACGTCGATGCGGATGTTGATGGATTCGAGCTCCGCGCGGAGTTCGGCGACGATCGCGGCCGGGTCGAGGTCGCCGATGTTCGCGGCGAGGGTCGCGACGGCCTGGACGAGCTTGTCGTTCGTGGCCTGCAGCGCGGCGAGCTTCGCCTCGGTGCGGCGGGCGATGATCTCGATGTTCTGCAGGCCGGTCGCCGGGGCAATGTAGGGGTTGTCCTTGGCGGTGTCCGGGTTGGGGTTCTTCACGAACCCGTCCGTCAGCCAAAGGGTTTTGGCGTCGGCAGCTGTCAGAGCCACGGGCTCCTCCTCGTCGGGGTCGTTGGGGTTCCAGTCGGCGGCGTGGGCGAGACGCTCATCAACGGCCGCGCGGAAGGCGTCCATCGCGAACGAGGGGTCGATCTTCCTGCGGGTGCCTTCCTTGTGCCCGATCACCGAGTTCGCGGTCCAGCCGTGCGCCCGGCAGATCGCCGCCGCCCACCGCACCGCCGCCTCGTACTGCACGGCCGGATACGGGTCGCGGCCGTCGCCGAGGTTCTCGATCTCGATGCCGTAGTAGCAGTCGTTCGCGTCGATCGGCTCCGCCGCATCCGGCCGCGGATGCGTCGACGACTCGTTCAGGACCGCCTGGTGGGCATTGGCCGCGAACGTCCCCGCATGGTTCGCGCGGCCAGCGCTCACCATGGTGGCCACGCCGCTCTTGCTCAGGTGGGTGTGGCACAGGGGCCCGGGCAGGGATGCGGTGCCGTTGTAGCAGAGCGCCAGCGAGTCCCGGCCGGCCGTGTGGTGGATGACCACCCCGTGCACAGGCCCGAAGGTCTTGCCGGTCTCGTCGTCCCGCTCATGGGTGCGCCACGACCGGTACTCGCGGACCGTCACGCCCTCGGCGCGGAGCACGGCCAGGAACGTGGCCGCAGGCAGAGGTGTGGCCATCAGGTCTCCATACATGCAGAAGGCCCCGGCCGGCGGCGCGGGGCGGGGCGAGGTGGGCGGGCTCTGTGCTACGCGGGTTCGTACATCCAGTCGCTGATCCCGGCGGCCGAGATGGTCTTAGTGACTCTGTCGATGTGCTCGTGCCCGCTGGCGTTGAGCGAGTCGGTGAAGGCCTGAATGGCGGCGTCCACGTCGGCCTCCGAGTAGTTGAAGCCGGTGCCACGCGTGCTGAGGCGCAGAGTGAACGACCCGAAGAACGTGGGACCGTCCGCATTGAATGTGTAGATCTGCTCGTCATCGACGTATGTGGTGGTCATTAAGCTCCTTATGCGGGTTCGAACAGGGCCCAGGCGACAACGGAAGTGTCACTGGCGCCGGTGGACTTGATCTGAAAGTTCGTGCCCACCGTGCGCCCTGAGATGTACGGGCTGGCGGGCGTCCCACCGGGTGTTTGGATCGTCAGGAAGATGCGAGTGTTGGCGGTGATCGAGGTGTTGGCGATGGTCACGGCGGTAGTGCCGTTGAGCGTGGCGACGCCCATGCGGGCGTTGGCGCCTTCCTTGATGGCGACGCCGCCGCCGGCCGTGCCGAGGTTCAGCGCCTTCGGGGTTGCGTCCCAGATGTTCCACACGCCGCCGGACTGGCCGGACGCTGCGGCGAGGTAGCCGCCGACGTTCAGGTTCCCGGCGACGTCGGTCGGCCCAGCGAACGCGTCGACAGGCGCCGCAGTGGTGCCGGTGCGTTCGGCTATGTTCAGGCCCCTGCGCAAGACGGTGTTGCCGCCTCCGTCGGACCAGCCCGCATTCGCGGCGTGCAGGAATCCGGAGGCGACGGATACGTACTCGCAGTTGGTGAACCTGGCCCCGAACTGCGGGGAGTTGGTCTGGGTGCCGTTGTCGTCGGTGCCGGGGTAGCAGGTGACCATGCCGACGAGGACGGGCACGGTGGCGCCGTTGCAGGCGAGGCCCGCATAATTCCCGCCGCCGGCACCGCCGTTGCGGCCGTCGCGCCGGGTGTGGAGGTTCTCGATCTGGATCGGCGGGTTGCCGGTCGCGTCGACCAGGACGCCGTTGAAGCCGTTGCGGTCGGTGCTGCAGTCGCCCAGCAGCATGCCGCCGGAGCCGGTGCCGGTCGCCCAGTCGCCGGTGATGTGGAACCCGTTGTTCGCGTTCCACTCCGCGCGGCAGCCGATCATCTGCGAGTTCGCGGCGTTGTTGATCTCGAAACCGTTGGCGCCGTTGCCGATGGCCTGGCAGTCGATGAGGGTGATGTCCGTCATCACCTGCACGTGGATGCCGTGCCAGCCGCAGTTGTCGACCATCACCCGGTGGCAGCGCCACGAGTAGGGGAAGAAACCAGCGTTGAACTGGGTGTTGATGCCCGCGCCGGTGACCTTGCGGATGGTCACGTCCCGGAGCCCGACGTTCTGAATGTTTCCCTTGGCCAGGATCCCGTCGATGCCCGGGGTGGCGGCCGCCGACCCGTCGATCATCACGTTCAGGATGCGGTGCTCGGCTGAGATGGTGGAGTAGCCGCCCTCGGCCTGGTCGAGGAACTTGAGCACAGCGTCGCCGACGAATGAGGGCAAGGGCGCGATGTAGCACGGCGGATCGACGAGCCCGACCACCGTCATCAGGTTGGTGTGCGTGCCCATCAGCGTCACCGCGGGCGGGATCGTCAGCGGAGCCGACGTGCGGTACGCGCCCGCGGGCAGGTAGACGATGCCGCCCATCGGGCAGGCCGCGAGCGCGGATTGGATGGCGAGCGTGTCGTCGGTGACGTTGTCGCCCTGCGCGCCGAAGTCCTTCACGTTCAGCCAGTCCCGCACCGATCCGGCCGACGCCTCCTCGCTGTCGCCGACGTTGTGGGCCTCCATCCACGCGCGGCTGGAACCGCCCGCGTCCGCCCACATCCCGGTGATGCCATCCGGGCCGTAGAAGGTGGGGATGAATCCCTGTGCGTCCGCGGTCACTTGCGTGACCGGCGCGTTCAGTTCGTCAAGGAGGTCGGTGTACTGGGTACCGCCGTCGGCCGCGGACCAGAAGGTGATGGTCGCGCCGGGGGCGATGCTCCACAGGCCGTCACTGGGCTGAACCACGTAGTCGGCGATGCCGGCGCCGAACTCCTGCCGTGCCATCAGTCCACCACCCAGCTCAGTCCGGACATCGGCAACACAGAGTCGCCGCTGCTGATGGTCGGTTTGTTCACCAGCCACACCTGACCGGCCCTGGTGGAAGCGTTGGAGTAGACGATGAAGCGGCCGATGTTCACGCCGGTGATGTAGGCCAGGCCGTACTGGTCGCGGGTCGGGTGCCGGTATGCGGCGGGGATGATCGCGGGGAGGCGGGATTCGATGTCGTCGGCGAGGGTGCCGCCTGCCCGCTTGAATGCGCCGAGGCGCAGGTGCACGTTGCCGTTGCGCTTCTCCAGGACACAGTCCACCTCGTTGGACCAGGCCGCTGTGGGCGCGTTGACGTTGATGACGCCCGAGTCGTCGAAGACGGACCGCCAGCTGCTGCCTGTCCACTGCACCGCACGCCCGGTGTCGGTCTCGAAGTTGATCTCTCCTGGTACCGGGAGCGGGTTGCGTGTCGAGGAGGTGCACGGGCGCACGCGAGTCCCGACGTACAGCTCTTTGCGGGTCACGGTGACCGTGCCGGCGCCGCTGAGGAGGGTGACCTCGGCGAGCGGGATTTCGTAGGTGCCGGTGTCTCCCGTCGACTGGGACAAGGCAGGCACACCCGCCCCGGGAGTGCCCTGCTTGACGGCCGCGCGTACCGTCCACGCGGACCGGTCGAGGCGCAGCACGACACGGTCGATGCGTGTCTGTCCGCTGGAGTTGGCCGTGACGGGCAGCGTGACGGCGGTGGCGCCAGAGGTCCAGGCGTGGCCGCGCAGGGATCCCTCGACGCCTGCGCGGATGGTCACTGACAGGCCGGTCCCCGCGGACACCACGGCGGCGTCGGTGGGGGTGCCGTACACGCCGTTGTCGCTGAACCGGGCAGCCATCTTCTCGTTCTCGAGATCGGTTACTGCCCGGCTGTTGTGGGCTGGGCTGGGCCAGGAGTCCTGAGCCACGGCTACCTCGCTTCCAGTCGTCCGAGTCTGCGGGCCAGGTCTCGCACGGTGCGCACCGTGGCCGTTGTGGTGGTCTTGTCGGAGTCGCCGATGACGGAGGTGACCAGCTCGCCGTCGTCGGGGGTGGCGTCCAGCCGGATGGTCTGGACGACGTCGGAGATTTCCAGGCCAGTCGGGAGGACGACCGTGACCCGGTCGCCGAGCCCGAAGTCGCGGCCGGCCTTCAGGTCCTCGGTGTCCACGGTCACGGTCGCGAGCGATGCCTGGGGATTGTCGTCGCCCAGGGCGAGCGTCCCGGCCTGCGTGAGCTCGCCGTCGCTGTCGTCCTTGCCGCTCTCCTCGATGAGCTTCTCCACCCGGTACCAGTCGGCCTGTGAACCGGACTCGACTTCCACGTATACGCGGGCGTTGGGCGGTTCGCCCTCGAGCGGCGGCTGCTTGGGGTCGTTGCCGCCCTGCACCAGCTCGCTCGTCGCGAGCGGGGCAGCCATGGTGAAGGCGACGGATCGCAGGTTGCCCAGCCCGGAGGAGAAGCGGGCGCTCCCAGTGCGGTCGACTGGCGCGTACACCCCGAACCGGATCTCGTCGCCGACCTGCCTGGTCCTGAAGCCCAGCCGGTTCCAGGCAGCCGCCCTGCGGCATGCATCGAGCAGCGGCTCGAACCGTGTGGTGATGGACCTGTTGGTGCCGACCCCGGCGACGGCATCGAGGACCAGGCCCTCAATCCGTCGCGTGGTCAGCGCGCTTGGCCCGCAGTTCTCATCTACCAAGGCGCGGATGATGAGCTCTGCGTTGACGCTTTGGCGTGACCACCGCACGTCAGCCGTGGTGGTCTGCCCCTCGAACGCGAGGGCCGGGTTCGGATAGGTGAGGTACCCGGCGACCCGCGCCAGGTCATCGCTGAAGGCAACGGTGACGGTGCCCGGGCCGGCGTTCTGCCCGAGATCCCAGGTGTAGGCCTGCGGCTGCTCCATCGGGCCCGCGCACCAGATACTGCCGTCGCGGATCACCACCATGCGGCGGCCGGGCTGCAGCAGCTGCATGTACTCAGGCAACGCCGGCAGCGTCACCTGCCCGGAGGCAGGCTTGTTGAAATTCAGATCGCATTCGAGCTTGGTCCACCCGGCGAGCGGGTCACCGAGCACGTTCAGGTTGCGGTCGGTGACCAGCAGCTGAATCGTCATGCCGTCTCGTACCTCGGATAGAACGTCAGGTCGACGGCGCTACCCGCCGCAGCGCCGTCGAGCTGAAAGGTCACTGGTGTCTCTCCAGGCGGCAGCGACCACAGCACGGCGTAGGGCCAGTTCAGCCCGGCGACGAGGTTCTCGCCGGTTCCGGACCGCACGCGCGGCGGGTCGGTGGACACCGTGACGGTCTCGCCGGCCAGTAGCGGCCCGTGCACGGTGTCGGCCATGTCGAGGGTGAAGCTGTCGCCGGTGTCCCCGCGGGTGAACGTGATGACAGAGGCGGGGCCGGTGATCGTCCACGCTGGCCAAACGTCGACGTCGCCCGGGTTGACCACCGTTGTGGCCCCGAGGACCTGCGACGACGACACGGACGGGAAGGGGACCAGGTAGTCGACCTGCGTTCCGGTTTCCCGGTGCACCGTCACCGGCTCGGCATCCACCCAGTACGGGTCCTCGCACCACAGGGTGACGACCGCAGAGTCCCACGTGATGCCCGTCGCGGTCTGCCCGCGCCCGTCCCAGCCGTCGCTGTAGTACACGTCAATACGGCGAGCGGTGCCGTCCGGGCGCGCCACCTCGAGCGTGCCCGGCCCCTCGGTCGGGCGCAGTGTCCGCGTGAACGCCCTGGCCATTGCTCGCCAGTTCGCCGTGAACTTCAGGTGGTCGGTGCCCTTGACCAGGACCGGCCACACGATGGTGCGCGGCCGCGGCTGGACATGCCGCAGCCGGGCACCGCCGCGCGGGTGCGGATCCGACGTCAGCGTGTACGGCGCCGCCCCCAGCCCTGACACGCCCTCGGCGAGGGTGTACCAGTCTGCGGTCACATCCGTCATCGGCCACCGGGTGCCAGCCGGATCGATGTACGTGACCGACGCGTAGCCGATCTCGGGCAGATCGACCGGCGGTGTGGTCGGCTCCTCAGGGGTGACGACCGGTGCTGTGACCAGGGGCATTTATTCGGGCCTCCCCACGCGCTGCCGCGCCTCTTCCTGCCGCTGAATCAGCCGCAGGTCCTCCACACTGATCACCGAGGCGCGCGGATACACGTTGTACGTCACCGGCGGCCGGCCGCTGTCGGAGCCGGCCACCGCCGCGGCGGGCGCCGCGGGCAGGCCCGGGCGCGCCGGACGGCCCACGGGCAGGCGCCCCTCGTTGAGGGCGTCCATGAACTTCAGCCCGTACTTGTCGACGGCCGCAGCGCGCACCATGTACTCGCCGTTCGATCCCCACAACAGGACCGAGTCCGAGGTGGAGGTGCCCGGACCGATGACCGGACCGCCTCCAGGGAAGCCGGGGATGAGGCCACCGTTTGCCCTGTGGATCAGGCCACCCGACGCGTAGCCCGCCAGGTTCTTCGCATTGCGGCTGGCGACCGCGTCGACGTTGAGGATCACGGTCTTGCCGTGCAGGCCGTTGATCCGATCCTGAGCCTCTCGGAGTTTCCGCTTCAGGTCCTCGATCTCACCCCGGATATGCGCCTTCTTCTCGCTCGGCGCTTTACGCAGTCGCTCCCGCGCATCGGCGATCTTCCGCTTCAGGTCCTCAACATCGCCCTTCAGGAACGCCGTCTTGTTCGGCGTCTTGAGGATCTGATCGGCCAGCGCTCTGGCCTCCTCCCGGTTGAGGCCCATCTGCATCGCATTCTTGATGAGCTGCTGCCGGCCCCGCTCGTAGATGCCAGACACCTCGTTCCACGAAGCGCCCGAGTCCCGGGCGGACGCGGTGGCCTCGTCGGTCTTCGCGGCGAGGTCGTTGAGGGCCTGGGCGGCGGTGCGCTGCTTCTCCGTGTTGAGGACGAGCTGCCCGCCCTGCATGTCGAGGACGCCAGCGTTCTCCTGCGCCGCCTTAGACGCAGCGTCGATCGCCGCCTCGAATCCGATCATGCCGGCCAAGCCCTGCCGGTTGATGTCGTTCAGCGCCTGGATGCTCTGGCGCAGGCCGTCCGCGGACGCCTTCTGCGCATCGAGCTTGGCCTGCACGGTCTGGGCCTGCTCCCCGAACAGCCCCATGCTCTGGGCGGTCAACTCCTGCTCGAGGCGCTGCCCCGCCAGTGCGTCCTTGTAGTCGTTGAGCTGGCCCTTGACTTCCTCGGACGTGAACCCCTGTTTCTCCAGCGAGGCAATGATCTTGTCCAGGCCTGCCGCAGCAAGGTCGGCCTGCCCGTTCGACACGAGACTGGCCAGCGCCTTGTCGAGGGCGTCAATGTCCTCCTTGGCCTGCTTCACCGGGGTTGAGTCCGTGCCGAAGAAGCTGACGATCGACTGCTGAACCTGGTCCAGGCCCTCCGGGTCGACGACCTTCTGCAGGCTGTCCGCCAGGCCGCCGAGGTCCTTGCCGTAGGCGCGCAGGGCCTCGCCGCCCACCTCGCCTGACTGCCCCAGTTCCGTGATCGACGTCGCCAGCTTGTCGACGTCCACCTTGGGCTTCTCGCTCTTGGACGACAGGTAGTCGAGGCCGATGAGCAACAAGCCCAGCCCGGTGCCTGCCATGGCCAACTTGGCGGTACGGGAAAGGGCGCCGATCCCCGCGGTCGTGGCGGCGAGCGGGCCGGGCGCCGCTGCTGCCGCCGCGCGCACGGCTGCAATCTGAACACCGAGCGCGGCCATGGCCGTACCTGCAGCGCTCGCTCCCACAGCCGCGAGCTTCACGGCCTTGATGGCAATGGCCAGCTGCAGGAGCGTGGCGATCGCCTCGGGCGGTACCGCACTGACGATCCCTGACAGGGCGTTGATGACCTCGAGCATGCTGACACCGACGCCGGATCCGGCCTCGAGGACGTGCAGCAGCGCCTCGGCCACGTTCTCCAGCGTGTCCCAGACGAGGGGCCCCTGCGCTTGCGCGTAGTCGAAGAACTCGGACAGGCCGCTGTCGTCGTACTCGCCGCTGTCGAGCTTCGCCAGAAAGATGGTCAGGTTGTCGACGCCCTGGTCCAGGGTGTCGTTGGCGAAGGTGGTGACCTTGCTGTTCAGGGCGTCGAACCCTGGCGTGCTGATGGCGCCGCCAACGAGGGTGATCAGCCGGTCGAACTGGCCGGACGCACCCTGGACGAGATCCGTCGTCGTGGGCAGTAGCGCGTTGGTGACGGCGATGCCCTTGGTGAACGGGGCCATGACGTCGTCGGCCAGGGAGTCGGACCACTCCTGATAGTTGTCTTTCAGGAGGCCGACGGCCACCGCCGCCTCACGCGTGGCCGGCGGCAATTTCTCCAGCTGGCGCTGGTACTCAGCCTGCGCCTTGACGGCCTCCTCCGAGGTGGCCCCGGAAGTCTCGACGGCCGCCTCGTACTTCTTCTGCGCGTCGGCCGCCTCACCGATCGCGGAGATCTGCGGGCCCAGCGCGAGCGCGTAGGCGCCCGCCGCCAGGGCGACGGCGCCGAACTGGATTGCCAGCGTGGCCGCAGTCCCCGCCAGGCTGGCGGCCGCCGGGATCGCGGCCGGGGCGAGGCTGATCAGGTTCGCCCGGAGAGACTCGCCCAGTTTCCCGGTCTCATCCGACAGGCCGCGGAAGCGGCGGGCGGTGTCGTCGGTCTGCCCGGCGAGTCGCCGCTGCGCGTCCGTGACGGAGACGAATCGGCCCTGCAGGTCACGCAGGTTCCCGTCAGCATCGGCCGTCAGGCCGGCCATCCGCAGCCGCAGATGGTCGGCGCTGTCGGCGGTGCCGTTCAGGACGCGGGACAACTCGTCGCGGCCGGTGAGGGTGAAGGTCAGGCGCTCGGCCACCGGTCACCTCCTCAGCGTGTAGCGACGTGGTGCTGCAGCCAGGCCACCGCCGATTCGAGGTCCTCGGCGGACAGGCGGCGGATCTCCCAGGGGCGGATGTGCAGGTAGTGCGCGAGCAGCCACCGGTACTCGGTGATCAGCCCTCGGAGTCCTGGCGGTGGCGCACCAAGTGGCCTTTTCCCAGCGCGTCGAGGGCGGCGTCGATGTCGCTCCGGTTGTCGGCGAGCTTGCGCAGGTGCGGCACCACCGCGTCGATCGCGGAGTCCTCCGACTTGGCGAGGGCCTCGGCCATGATGTTACTGAGGACCTCGTCGATCTCAGCGCGCTCGATGCGCGCCGACAGGCGCCGCCGCCAGCCGGGTACGTCGAATTCGGCGAACGCCAGGCCGGGCTGCTCACGCCGCCGGAACGCCCACAGCACCGCCCGCATCGCAGTGGGGTCCTGCGCCCTTAGCCGGTCCTCGATGGCCCGCCACGGGGTGTCGCCCATGGCCTCCTCGATGGCGGCCGCCTCGAGCGCCGACAGGTCGTCGGTCGAAACCCGTTCCACGCTGCCGTCGTCCTTCTTGCACGAAATGATCATTGATCGTCCCTGCTCTCATTGAAGGTCGCGGCGGACGTCGCCGAGGACCCGTTCGACTTCGGCCCGCATCCGCGGCACGCCAGCCTGCACCCTGCGCGACCACCAGCCCGCCTGAGACCTCTGGTTCACCCAGCGCTTGCGATTGCCGAACACGGGGTGCCGCAACCTGCCGTCCTTGTTGATCTGGTTGAGCACGTTCCTGGCCTTCGGTTCGATCTGGCTGCGGTCGATCCAGATGCGCGCGCCCGGATTGCTCGTCGTTCGCACAGAGAGCCGGACACTGCCAGCGAGCATCTGCCGGAATGGGCGCGTTGTGGGCGAGGCACCCCCGTGCGGCATACGGCCGTCTCGGTTTCGTTTCCGCCCCTCGGACTGCAAGGGCATCGTTCGCACTGCGTCCTGCAGATCCTTATACAGCGGCTCAGCAGCTCGCCGGATCCTGCGGCTGAAGTTCTGCCGCAGCCTCGGACCTCCACCGCCCCGCATGCGGCGGCTCAAGTCCACCAGCTGCCCGGTGCCGAGGATCCGTACCGAACTCGGCATCGTCAGCTCGCGGCGGGGATGGTGACGTTCTCGGCGGGCTCGCTCGTGATCGCGAACTGCGCCATGATCTGCGCCGCGGTGTCGAGCTCGCGGACCTTGGCCTGCGAGGTGACAGTGACCGGGTAGACGTCCATGGTCTGCGTGGGCACGTCGCCCTCGTCCATCCACACAATGAATCCGTCTGCCTCGCGGACCAGGAGGCTACGGACGTCGTCGCCGTCCTTCGACGCCCAGAACGTCAGCGAGCTGTCGGAGGCCGTGATCTCGCCGCCCACAACCGGCGTGAACCGGCTACCCAGAGCGGGGGTGGGCACGGTCCCGGACGTGGTCTGCCACCCGGACATGGCGCCGGTCTCGGCCTCCAACGCCGTACCTGCAGTCAGTTCCGCCCTGGTCGGCGAATTCTTGTTCGCGATCGTCGGCACCCACAGGACGCGGGTCACACCACGCCGGTAGTAGCGGACCGACGCGTTGATCGGAGTCGCCATCAGTTCTCTCCTGCCTCACGCCGACGGCCCTTCGCCGCGGCCGTCTTCTCCCCGGACTCGCTGGCCTGGTCGTCCACGACCTTCCAGCCCGACCGCTCGTACACCGGTACCGAGATCTCCGGCACCTCGATCTCCTGCTCGATCCCGTCGTGACTCATCCGCACGCCCACCGCGCGGCTCCCTTCTACGTGAATGCGCGGCCGGCCACCGTCAGCAGCAGTACGACTTGCGCTCCCTGGTTCGTCTGGTCCTGCGTGAGCTGGGTGGCTTCGATGGCGGCCTCCAGCGAGGCCAGGCCGATACTCGGATCGGCGCGCAGCCAGGCCTCCACTCGCGCGCCGATCGCATACGCCCGCGCGCGGGCCGCCCGTACATCGGTGTCGCCGCGCTGAGCGATCGCCGCCACAGTGATCTGGAACTGCTCCTCCCGGCCCCTGCCGAGGTCCGACCAGCCGCCCAGGGACTGGGCAGCCTGGAAGTCGCCGTTCGGGTCGCCGTCGAACCCGACGATCAGCCAGTCCATCGCGGCGTCCTCGGTCACCTCCGGGCCATCCGACACACGCACGTCGGTCAGCTCCGCATCGGCCGCGCCGAAAGCCACCAGGCGGTCGATGACCTCGGGAACACGGGATCCCACTACGCCACCCCCGGGGGAAGTCGATCCGGCTCCAACAGCTGAAGCGCGCGGTTCGGCACGGCGTAACCAAGACCCGGAATGGGCTCGGTGACGCTGTAGTCCTCACCACCACCGGCCAGACCACCACGGGCGGGCCGCTGCGTGCGCCACAGGTGCTCCAGGATGATGCGCGCCCCGGCGGTGATGTTCTCCCGAACGACCGTGCGCCCGGCCCGGTAGGTAACACGCAGCCGCCCGGACAGTCGGCCGCCGTCCATCCGGAAGAGTTCGCCGGTGGCGCCGTCCACGTCCAAGCCGTCGATGTCGTAGGCGACGCCGCCCGTCAGCACGGAGTCGACGGCAGTGAGCTCGAGGACGGGTGTCTTCAACAGCACGACCGTGCGGGCGTCGCGCACCTGGTGTTGCTCGGTGAAGGAGCGGGCGATGACGGGGCCGACGTAGTACTCCACGGCTTTCGTCGTGGCGTTGTTCCAAAACCGGATCTCGTCGTCATCCCGCGTGCTGGTGATGTTGAGGTGCTTCTTGGCGTCGGCCAGCGACAGGATCGACGGGGGCGCAGCCTCCTGCACGTCGAACACGTCCGTATGTGCGGCGGCCGGCTCGGCCCAAACCCAGCGCACCGAGTGCCGGCCCGGGACGGTCGTCACGTAATCGGCCTGGTACTGGCCTGTGTCCGATTCTGTGACAGCCGGCGTGACGGCGGCCCCGTCCGGGAGTGTGATCGTCACGACGGCTGTCGTTGCCGTGGTGAGCGTGCCGCCCGGATCCCGGCACTCTCCGGTAAGGCGCACCGTGGCGCCCAGATCGAACGGCACCGTCCACTCCCCTACTTGGTGGTGCGGCGGCCGCGCCGGGGCGGCTGCTTCTCGCCGTCGCCGCTCTTACTGTCCGCCGCCGCGGGCGGGGTGAGGTCGCGCGGCTCCCCAGGGTCGGCTGTTGCCTGCTCCACCTGGGCGGCGCGGTCGGAAACGAACGTCTCGACGTCCTCGAAGAGGTGCTCGTGACCCTTGTAGACGGGGTCGGTGTCCTCCACGAGCTGCCCGCCCGTAATGACGCGCGGGACACCGTTCTTCCAGACGCTGAACGGGCTCTTGCAGCGCTTGATCGCCACTTGTCTCTCCTAGCTTCGCGAGATCGGCGGACGGCGCACGAACCCACGCACAATGGCCGCGCCGAGCGTGCCGCCAGTCGTGGCGCCAGAGGTGGTCACGGACGCGCGCAGGTACCGCTTGGACCCCACGTAGCCGACCTCATAGATCTTGTCGTCGTCCGTGCTCGTCACAGTGGGGTTGGATCCCTGCAGATCGGCAGCCGCCACGTTCGTGAACGTCGAGTTGTCGTCGGACTCCTGCAGGGTCACCGCGTGCGAACCGTCGGTGATGGTCCCGGAGTGGACGATGAGCATCGCCGACCGGGAAGCGTCCTTGTTCTCGTGGAGATCGACGCCCGTGCCGTTCACGGTGCCGTTGGTGCGCAGCGCAATCGCCAGAGTCGCCTTCGCTCGGGCGGTGTTGTACAGGGTCTGCCGCATGGGTCCTCTCTCCCTCGGGCATGCG
Source organism: Streptomyces flavusporus (assembly GCF_046267975.1). Taxonomy (NCBI): domain Bacteria; kingdom Bacillati; phylum Actinomycetota; class Actinomycetes; order Kitasatosporales; family Streptomycetaceae; genus Streptomyces; species Streptomyces flavusporus. The sequence continues at coordinate 2,505,360 of NZ_CP176503.1, forward strand.
GAAGACCCGGACTCCTGGGAATCCGGGCCTTCCATCGCGAAGTTGACTGTGACTCAGGTCACGTTGAGGAGGCGCAGCGCCCCATCGTTCACCGAGTCGGCACCAACTCGGTAATACGCGTACCAGCCGCGCTGGCCGGTCGGCCGCCTGTTCGCCCCCACGAGGTGCGGGATGAACTCGACCGTCATGCCGACCCGGTCGGCTATGACATAACTCTGGAAGTCGCCGTACACCGCCAGGTAGTTGTCCTGGGTGGCGTTGACGACGCCGTCCATGTCCTCCGCCTCCAGCGCCGGGCGCCCGAGCAGCTGCGGCGGAACATCGGCGCCGATGCGCTCCCACATCTGCGCACCACCGCTGGTGTCGAACTGGCGGACCAGGTTGTACACGGCCCGGTTCGCCAGCCACGTCGCGTTCCCGCGGTAGCGGGCCGGCAGGGCGTTGTCGACCTTGTAGATGTCCGCCGCGGCGAACACGTCCGTGGTGGTCGACGTGACGACCGAGCTGGTGCCGGTCAGGGCGGTGACGATGCCCGTGGGCTGGCCGGAGCCGGTGCCCGTGGTGAACGCCGCGGCCTCGAGCACGTCACGGCCGAACGCCAGCAGACGCGCGACCTCCTGCGTGACGTTGGCCTCGTCCTCCAGCGCTTCGATGCTGATCGGCACGAACCCGGCCGCCTTATGCACCGGCACGGTGGGCTGCGCGAACGTCGTCGAGTCGTCCGAGACTTCGGCTCCTTCCGCATCCCACGACCAGGACACCGCGCCGGAGGAGACGCCGTTCCACACGTCGCCGGTGGCGACGACCTGACGGGCAACCTGCCGGATCTGGTTGCGGGAACCATTCGCGGTGATGATGACCGTCGGGTCGAGCTGGAACGGCACCAGGTAGCCGCCCGCGCTGTCGGTCAGGCTCATGGCCCGCTCGAGGGCGCGCTGCTCCTCGGGGGAGATCATGTGCCCGCGGCCGGCCGCGACCTTCGACCACGCCCGCAGGTACTCCGGGCTGGAAGCCGCCAGGACCAGCTTCGCGATGCGCGACTCGCCGTCATCGAACTTCTCGATGATGCCGGTTGCGGCCGAGCGGACAGCGTCGTTGGCGCCGCCCATCTTCTCAATGGCCGACAGGGCACGGGCCCGCAGTTCCTGCGCGACCTTCTCCTTAGACTGGCCGAAGGTGCGCACCTCGGACAGGTCCCACGGGTTGCGGAACCGGCAGTCCTCGACGGAGTCCGGGTGCAGTACCGGGTCGAGGTCGTAGCCGTCGCGAGACGACGTCGGCGTCCCGCCCTCCACCTTCAGCGCGGCCGGGCCACGCTCGGTCGCCTTCGTCGCCGAGCGGACCCGCTCCAGGGCCGACTTGCGCTCCAGCTGCCGGCGGTGGTTGTCGACCTCGGCGAACTCGCGGGTGAGCTCATCGAAGGACTGCTCGTCCTCCGTGGTCAGGTCGTCCTTCTCGCCGAGCCGCTCGAGCTCAGCCTTGATGTCCTGCAGGCGGATGACCGCCTGGGAGTGGGAGAGCTCCATCAGCTCTTCTCCTTCTGTTCGTCGATGAGCGCCAGGCGCTCGCCCATAAGGCCGGTGATCTCGCGAATCTGATCCCGGAGGGCGGCTGTGCGCGGGAAAGGCGACGGGTGCCCATCGGCGGGCGGCGCGTCGGTGGTGCTGGGGGTCGGCGGGTGCCCAGGCTCAGGCGGCGCGCCAGTCGGGCGTGCGGGGTTCGGGTGCTCGTCGGAGAGCGGCGCGGCCTCGCGGGTCTGGTGGTCCGGCTGCTGGTAGAGCAGCGCGGCAGCTACCTCGCGGCGGAGCTGCGGATCGTCGGGCACCTGGGGTGCCACGGTCGCAGCGTCGCGTGCCAGCGAGGCGCGGATCTGGCGGGTCATGCTGTCGTTGTGGACGAGCCCGGCCGCCATGTCCCGAGCCCGGACGGACACGCTGGTGCCGCCGTAGGCCGGAAAGACAACGGGCCCAAGCTCGCGGCACTTCAGCTCGATCAGCTCACGCTGCAGCGGCCCACGGTCGCCCGGCATCCACAACAGGTCCAGGACCTCCTCGGGCTTGACGAGCTTGCCGTTGGCGTCCCGCCACTCCTCGCGGACTACCTCGAACCGGAACGACATGCCGTTCACCGTCTGCTCGGAGATCGCATCCCGGATCGGCTGCATCAGCCAGTTATCGGTGATGCGGCCCTCCACATAGAGGCCCTGCTCGTCCTCCCGCAGATCCGTGATCGCGCCGATCGGAATACTCCCGATCAGCGGATGCCGACCGTGATCGAACTGCATGACCGGCGTGTTCTCCCGGATCGTCTTACGGAAGGCACCCTTGCGGATCGTCTCGGTGAACACGCCTTCCCAGGAGTCGATCAGGGTCGGCTCGCCGAACACGGCGGCATAGCCGGACAGCGTGCGGCCGTCGCCCCCCTCGCCCCCCTCGGCGCGCAGCAGCTGGAACGGCGCGGACCTCTCCAGGTCCCGCACCGTAGCGGTCAGAGTGGGCATCAAGAACCCTCCTCGGTCGGAGCGGGAAGAGCAGCAGGCCCGGCCGTCCCGGGCGCCTGCAACTGCACGGAGAACAGGCCCGTATGAACGAGCAGGGACCAGTCGGAGGCCGTCACCGCGGCCATGACAGACTCAGGGGTGTAACCGGCGTCGACCAGCGTGCGAATCGTCCGCGACTGCGTGCCCTGGATCTCGGCTGCATCCCGGGCGTCCTCACGCAGGAACGGCACGTCACGCGCGTCGTACCAGAGCCGCACAGCGCCGGACGAGCCCCCGCCCGACGGCCGCACCAGACGGCCGAAACTCCCGGCTGCGTTCTGCCACAGCGGATGGATCGTGCCGTCGGCGAAGCGCCGGCGGGCCTGGCCGTAGTTGCTGTAGGTCGCAGCCTGTAGGCCCTCAGAGAGGCCAACGATGATCGGCGGCACTCCCGCGGCGGCCGCAATGCGCGTCTCGCCAGCGCCCTGAACCTTCGCGAAATCGAGCTGCTGGAAGTCGGCGCCGACGACGGTCACATCAGCGCCACCACCCAGGTACAGCGTCTTGTACGCGTTCTCGACGCCGCGGTGGTTGGCCTCCATCTTGGCCTTGAACTTGGCGAAAGCGTCCGGGCTGACCTCCCGGGCCAGCCTCACCACCATGTTCGGAGTGGCCGCGTTCTCCAGGAACTTCCGCTTGTGCGTGGCCATCAGGCCGTCGTTCTGCGTCTCCCGGATCACCGGCGTCAGCCACGACATGCCCCGGTACGTGGCGAGCGGATCCGGCACCGGCGCGAAGTGCGCCACCTCATCCGCGAGTAGCGGCACCGGCTCCTCGCCAGGCTCCTGGTAGACGTATCCGACCTTCCGCCAGCCGAGGACCCCACCGCGCATCATGCGGCGCTCCAGCACGATGTACGTCCAGTCGGGCCGCATCCGCACCAGTTCGTCGTCAGCGCCCGTCCAGTAGCTGTTGCCCGCCAGGTCGGCGTCCTGGATCACCCGGGACAGCAGGTCCTGCGTGGTGCCGCCCGTCCAGGGCTCCTCAAGGAGCCGCAGATCCTGAGTACCGAACATCTGCGACGGGGACCCGTTGTTCAGCCGCTGCCAGACGAACCTCGGTGCTGAGAACACCATCTGCCGGGCCACCATGCACGCCCAGATCACCGGGTTCGTAGCGAACAACTGCGCATATCCGGGAAGGTCTCCCGACGCCTTCTCCGCGGCCTGGCCGGGCTGGGTCTGCGTGATGCCCAGCGCTGACCAGCCGCCGTAGCCCAGCGCCTCTTGAAGCGCCAGCGCGTAGTCGTCGATGGTGCTGATGGCCCGCGTCTCCGTGCGGCCCCGAGCGGCCCGCCACAGGCTCGTCACGGGCCACCCCCATCATCGGCGTCCACATTCGCGAGCAGCAGGCAGTACGCGACCAACAGCACCCCACCCACCACCAGGCCCACCGCGAGACCGAGCCCGAGACCGGAGCCCACCGCCGCCATCGCCCCGCCCGCCAGCACGCCCGCCCGGGCACGGCCCGCCGGTGTCATCCGAATTCGGCCCACGGTTCCACCTCCTCCTCCGGCCCCTCGACCTCGACGAAGAGGCCCCAACGCGCCTCTGTCACGCCGACCAGCGGCGTGATGTCCACTCCGACGCCACGCCTGGCCCACGCCCACGCCTCGCCGAGCTCTCGCTTCCTCGCGCCCGCCAGAGCCGTCGACAGAGGCGCCTGATCGAGGTGCGAGACACGACCCGCGGCCACCGCGTCATAGAACTGGCCAGTGGCCTGAACGACGTCCCGGGTCTTCATCTGCACGATCGGCACCAGAAGCCGCGGCTCCTCGTCCTCGCCGACCTCTTCGTCCGGGTCGACCTTCAACGCCTCAGTCACGTCGGTGATGAGCGCGCCAGCCGGGCTCCCCGGGTCGATGACCACACAGCGCGGACCATGACGCTCCGCCAGCTCGCGCAGGCGCTCAGGAACCCATGCAGTGCCAGGCCGGTTGTCCACGACCTCGACGTGCACGCCGCCGCCGTAATGGCCAGCCACGCAAATCGACGCGTTCGAGCGCTCCGGCGTGACATCGACCGCGAACGCCACAGGATCGGCCGGCTGGCTGTCACCGTCCGCCAGGGCCTCCCAGGCGTCCTTGCCGATGACGGCCCAGGCGTCGCCCTCGTCGGACGGGTAGTCGCCCACGCCGAGCCGCTCGCGTGCGTAGCCCTCCGCGCTGAGCGTGGCCCGCTCGTTGGCCACCTTGCCCAGGGACAGTCGGTAGCCGACCGCCGGGTTGGACTTCAGTACGGCCTCGTCGGAGGCCGGGTCGTCGTGGGCGGTGCAGTCCTTCGGGCACTCCTTGACGTGCGGGTTGGCCGACCACTCCATGTAGGCCAGCGACGGGTCCGGCACGCCGTCCTCGATCGCCTTGAGAGCCCGGCGGCGCAGACGCGCGAGCTGCACGGAGGCAGCGCCGATGCCAGCCGAGCCGAGATACCAAATCTGCGGGTCCTCGATGGCGGCCATCGTGGGCAGCAGGGCGTCCATCTCCGCGTCGCCCAGGATCATGTCCTCGTCGAGCATGTTGCTGTGCCCACTGAAGCCTCGACCCGAGCCCTTGGAGCGGGCGATGAAGCGCAGCATCGCTCCGTCGTGCAGCTCGATCCATTCCTCGCCCACGGTCTGCCGGTACTGCTTCACGCGTTTATGCAGGTCAGGGCACCCGCGGATCAGTCGCTCGATCCGTCGGAACGCGTTCTTCGCCGTCTTGAACTCGTGCGCCGAGTGGAGGATCAGCTCCTCGCCGCCGACGAACAGACCCCACAGCTCCCGGGCCTCGATAATGCCGCCCTTGCCGTTCTGGCGAGGGACGTTGACGGCCACCTCGAACGCCGCCCAACTGCCGTCCGCCTTCTCCGCCATGCCGACGCGCAGCACGTGCTGCTGCCACGGGTCCAACTTCAGCCCAGCCTTCGCCGCCAGGTCGATCGCTTCCTGGCCCGCGGTCGACACTGATGGCGGAGCGATCTGGATTGGCGGCTCCTGCCAGCCGTACATCCGGCCGTCATCCGCTGGAAGCCTGCTCGCGGGCAGCTGCTCGGCGCTTCGCTCGCTGCTGAGCAATGTCATCGACCGCGTCCCCCTCCTCCCCGACAGGGGCGAGCTTGCGCAGGTCGGACATGATCGAGCGGAGTTCGCGGGCGGCGACCGCCTTCGCCGTGGGGGCGTCCGAGCCGTCGATCGCGCGGGCGAGTTCGAGGGCTACGGCCGCCATGCCGGGAGCAGTGCCGTGCGCGTGCAGATCGTCAAGCTCGGCGTCGATCTTGTCGGCGACGTTCACGATCACCCCCGACGGTGACAGAGCGTTACGTCACGCTGAGTGACGTCCGCTAAATCGCTGGAGTTCGCTTCGCCGAAATAGGCTTTCAAAATGGCCGCGCAAAAAATCGGGCGACAAGGGCGTTTGGGTCGCCCGGTCTTCGGAATCCACGATGACTCAAGGCCCCCCTCCCCTTGCCCTGGCCACACCGCATCGTCGCAGCTCAGCGCAACGATTGCTGAATGTGACTGGGTTGAGCGTGACCACTTCGCCTCTGGTCGCTGACCGTTCGCACCATGGGCCTGTCGGGGTGGGCCGGCCTGCCCGGGCCGGGGTGCCCTGCCCTACCACCCTGCGCCAGGGCGGGGTGCACGGTGGGTGACCAGACGTGTGTGTACGCAGGGCTACCAGGTGCGGGAGGCTTGGCGTCCTGCCGAGCGACCGAGCTTGCGCCGTGCGTGCTGCCGGTACCAGCGGGTGGCCACTGCGGTCATGGCCGGGTCACGCATGTCCCGCACGCGCTGCATGACGATGTCCTGTCCTGGGTCCACGGCGACTACCTCAGCGTCCAGCCGCTGGTACCGAGCGAGCGCTTTGGGGCTGGGCATCGTGTGAATGAGGTAGACATCCACGGTGTCCCGGTGCTTGACCGCCTCGTCGATGGCAGCGAACCGTGCACGGTGCGCAACCTTCAGCAAGGTCTCGTCGTGCTGCCAGCTGGGTGCGCCAGGACCGGCAAGGGCGAGAGCGATGCGGTCGAGGTCGATGACGATGTCCGTTGCCCGAGCACGTGCGGTAATCCAGCTACTCTTACCCGCTGCGGGAGGACCGGTAACGACGTACAGCACGCAGCGTCACCACCTCCGTGACGACCGCACTGGCTGGCGTTTGATGTCAGTGCGATTGCCCCGGGCCGAGTTGCAGCGGCGGTGCGCTGAGCGGGCGTTGGCAAAGTCGAGCAGGTCACCGCCAAGGCTGAGCGGCACGGCGTGGTCGAGGGTGAAGGCGTCGCGGTGACGGCCGGCGAGCGGGCCTGTGATGTCGTAGCGGATCTGCCCACCGCACCACCAGCAGGGAAGACCGAGGGCCCGCTGCTGCTCGCACAACCGCCGATAGGGGCGCCCGTTGCGCGGGTTGCCGGCCACGGGCGCCACCTCCTTACTGGTCGTCGTCCAGCAGTTCACCCATGTCGACATCGCCGTTCTCGTCGATGACGCCGCTGTCCCTCAGCCCTTGCGAGATGACCAGGGCGTTGTAGTCGTCCTCGGACAGTCCCTCGCAGGCTTCGGGCCGCTCATCTCCGACGCCGACGGTCGTGTTGGCGAGCGCCTTCTGGCAGTCCGCTGCAATCTCCTCTTCGGACTTGCCGCATGCGGCCGTCAGGGCTGCGAGGGCAAGGAGGGCGGCTATGGCGGCTGTGCGGGTCTTCATGGTCCCCCCAAGGACGTTGTGTCGCTGAGGGGGCATCATGCGCCGCGCGGAGCCACTGCGGCGACGCTGTGGCCGTGTTGTGACCCGGACGTGTGGAAGCCCCGCCGTCCGTGACGGGGGCGTTGCGGACGGCGGGGGGTCAGGCGGCGCGGGGTGCGCGTTGTGGCATGGGCCGGTAGGTGCGGGCGCGTTCGCGGATCTCGGGTAGGGCGTACATGGTCTTGTACTCGTGGCCCTGGCCGGTCAACTGTCCGTTGCCCTGGAAGCGGTGGATCTTCCCGCGGCGCGCCCACTGCCGGATCACCGTGCCGGGAACGCCGGTCTCGGCGACGGCCTGGTCCTCGAAGACCAGGTCGTCGGGGTACAGCTCGGTCACGTCCATGGCGCCTCCCCCGGACATGCAAAAGGCCCCCGGCAGTAGCTGGGGGCCTAGAGGCTTGCGGGCACACGTGTCCTGCCCTGGGGGCACTGTGACATACGGTGATCGACGCGGTCAAGCAAGAGCCTTGACGGCTACGGCCTCATCCAGCAGTGGTACCAGCGGGCGACTGCCTGGCTGTGGCTCAGCTGTGGAAGTTGATGTACCCGTTGCCGTCGGCGTCGTTCGCGCTCTTGGTGTAGGCGTGGACGTCTGCGCGGCTGCCGGACGGCTTGTACAGGTAGATCGTGTCCTTGTCGTTGTTCCACATGAAGTTGCAGTTGTCGCGGTAGACGACGTTGTTGGCGTCGGAGTCGGTGCCGTTGCCGCCGCGGAGCTTCACGTAGTCGCCGGGCTGCAGGTAGTGGTTGGCGGTGAAGGCGAAGCGGTTGCCGGCGGCGTCCTTGACGACGTAGCCCTTGAGGTTGATGGTCGCCGTGGACGAGTAGTTCTTGATGGTCAGGTATTCCTCGTCGGTGTTGCCGGTGGAGCAGCTGTTGGAGTCCCGGCCGGGGGCGTCGTACTGGGCTCCGCGGATCTTCAGTGCTGAGGAGTACTCGGCGGCCTGAGCCGGGGCGGCGACGGCCGCCAGGGTGCCTGCCGTGATGGCGGCAGCGACGGCGGTGGCGGCGAGTCTGCGGGTCATTTGGATCCTTAGGCAGTTGTGACTGACGTGTGAAGGACTCGCGAGCGCGCCCCGCGGTTGTACGGCAAACGGAAGTGATCTGAGCTGATTATTTGTGTGCGATCTGTGTACGGCCGCGATCGCCGGCACCGGCCGCGGCTGGATCGCCCGCGCCGTACCCATGCGAAAGGCCCCGACCGATGGCGGTCGGGGCCCTGCCGTTGTGGACTAGCGCGCCCACGGTCGGGGTTGGCAGTCGGCTGCTGCCGCAAGAATCTCCATCGCGATCTGCTGCCGGTCTGCTCCGGCGGCAACGGCTTCCTCGATGAGTTGATCGGCCTTCTTGCTGCTGCCGCGGCCGAGGATTCCGCCGCGCTGGAGCTGGCGGCCGGCTTCCCGGATTTCTTCGGGGGTGGGCTGCTTGGCCATGTCGTGGTCCTTTCTGGGTCAGAGGTTGCGCGCGTGTGCGAGTTCGGCGGCTCGGTCGAATGCGAGGAGGATGGGTGCGGGGCTGGTCTGCTGGGCGTTCCAGGAGGGGATCGTCTCCGCGTTGCGGAAGTCGCGTTGGATGGCTTCGAGGAGGAGCACGCAGGCGTCGTCGGCGTCGCGGCGGCTGGCGGCTTCGAGGCGGATGGCGCGGATGGGGCAGACGGCGCCCTGCTCGTCGAAGGCGGCGTCCCGGCACCAGCCGTCCGTCTCGATCCGCACCCGGGCGCGGTGCAGCAGCTCAGCGATCGGGGTGCTGTAGGGGCAGGGGGCGGCGGTCGGGGTGATCGGCAGAGGTGCGGAGATCTCGGGGATGGGGGCGGCGCCCGGGATGTGGGCGGTGCGTACCTCGAAGGCGACCGCGGCTTGATCGAGACGCACGGTCATGAGGGCGCCGAGCAGGACAAGCCGAGCGTCGAGGTCGAGTTCGGGTGGGGCCTGCGGCGGGCTTGCCGCGGTCGGGGCGTGCGTGGTCATGTGGTGCTGCCTTCTGCGCGTTCGCGCGTGGTGGGTGGGAGGGGCGCCCCGGTGCTGTCCAGGCGTTGCGGGGCGCCCCGGCTCATACGCGCCAGCCGCCGAGCGGGCGGCGGATGCGCGGGTTGGATCCGTCGCGGACCTGCTTCTCGAGGCCGCGGATCTCCGCCTCGTCGAGGTACGCCTCGTAGCCTTCGGGGACCGGTCCGGCGACCTGGGGGGCGGGGCCGGCGATGTTGCGCATGCCGCGGGGCGGGGTGTCGTACACCGGGCCGAAGCGCTGGCAGATGCCGACGGCGGAGGTGCCGCCGCGGGTGCACGGATTGCCGGTGAAGGGCAGCCGGTCGGTGAAGACGATCTCGCTGTAGGTCTTCGAGTCCTCGTAGGGGGCCAGGTTCGTGGCCATGTTGTAGACGATGTAGTAGGGCTTGTTGAGCTTGACTTCGCGGGCGAATCGCTTCGCGTCGCTGGGTTGCCAGGTCTTGGGCATGACGGGTCTCCGTTTCCGGTTTGCGGTGGTTTACGAGGCGGACAGGGGCGCGTTTGCCCCGGTATGCACCCCGGTCGGGGTTGGACGGTGGGCGGACACGGCCCGGGCGGTGTCCGGGTGCCGTCCGGCTTGTCCGGGTGGACAGACCGGGGCATTACGGGTGATGTCTGGGCAGACAGCCTGGCGCAAAGTTCACATAGCGGGCGGGGTTCAGTTGCCTTCGAGGAGGCTCAGCGCGTCGGCGATGTCGGCCTTCTGGTAGCCGTTACGGCGCCCGAGGCCCGGGATGTCGACCTTGACCGTTCCTCCGGCCCCGGCATCCCGCAGGAGCTGACTGAGCCGGATCTCGGTCATGCCGCCGCCGATGAGCTCGGCCATCTCCCGCAGCTGCGCCACATCCCGCTGCAGGTCGTCCATGGCCTTCAGGCAACCCCGCAGCGCGTCCATCTGCATGCGCTGCTCCGGCGTGTGGTGCAGGACGTTCCGACCCGGGACGCCGTCCCGCTTGGGACCGCCGGCCGCCGAGGAAAGGCCGGTCGCGTTGAGGAGGTGCCGCTCGATCGGGTCCTCCCACTGCCCGGCCAGACGACCCGCGCCTTCGCGGATCTTGGCTGCCTTCTGCAGCAGCATCGTGATCTCGCCGCGCTCGTCCTCGTCCAGGTCGAACGAGCGAGCAAGGTCGGTGACCCCGGCGAACGGGTCCACCAGCCAGCCGAAGCCCGGCCGCGGCGGGTCGAACTTGGAGGCGTCCCGGCCGGCGCTGGCCTGTCCGGCTCCGAGGATCGCATTGGACTGGGTGGCGTTCTCTACACGCATCGCCCACTTGGCGCCGCAGTTCATGCTGAGCGCCTGCGGGATGACGTCAGCCTCCGGGTACTGGGTGATCAGTACGAGGATGATGCCGGCCCCGGCAGCGACCGCGGACAACTCGATGAGGGCTTCCAGGATTTCGTCCCGCAGCGGCTTGCCCGGGCGGGTGTACGTGGCCACCTCGTCGATGACCAGCATCTCCATGCCGCCAACCTGCTCGATGACGGGTGCGACCATCTTGCTCTTGCCGAGCTTGCCGAGATCCAGCTCGCGCCGGTCCTTGTCGGCAAGGAGGGCGTTGAGGAGGGCCAGCAGCCGCTCCGGGCTGGGCTTGAAGTACGTGCTGGCCACGCCCGTCTTGGCGTAGGGGTCCCATTCGCCGTTGTTCTTTCCGGCGACGATCCGCAGGTTGATCCGCGGGTCGAAGGCAGCGCCGACGACGAGGTTGGATGCACCAACACCCTTACCGGAGCGCGTCATGCCTGCGATCACATAGGACTTGTTGGTGATCGCCAGCCGGATCGTGATGCCTCGCTTGTTCCAGGCGACGGGAACGCCGTCCCTCCAGGCGTCCAGCTGGCTCGGTTTCTTGAGCAGTGGCGACGGACGGGCGTCTTCGAACGGGTCCCGGTCGGTCATCCACAGCGAGGTGCGAACCTCCGTGCCTGCCTTCTGGACGTCGACCATGGACACGTCGCGGCCGAGCGCACCGGCCAGCTTGGGCAGCTTCTTCTTCAGCTCGGCGACGGTAGTGCGGGGCGGCAGGTCGAACACGACGGTGGTGTTGCCGTCCTTGTCGCGCTGCGGCACCGCCAGGATCTGGATCTGCTCTTCGCCACGGACTTCGCCGATGTTGCGGAGTGCCTGGTCAAGTTCCTCAACCGTGAGCGCGGGCGGCGGCGGGGCGTTGAACTCCCGCATTCCAGGCTGCTCCTGCTTCACCAGGTCGACGGGTTCGGCCAGCTGCATCTCCGTGTTCGGGGCAGGTACAGGCTGGCCGGCGTCGAAAGGGCGGCTCACGAGGTACCAGCCGTAGCCGGCCGCGGTGCCGAGCGCGGCAAGCAGCAGCGGCTGACCGCTCGCGGCCTGCTCGATCGCGGTACCGAGAGCGGGCAGGGAGGCGACACCGCCCCCTGCAAGCAGGGCGGCGCGGCCCGCCTTCTTCCCGTGCCTGGCCTTGCTGATCTCGCGGTCGGTGGGTGGCAGAACAGGCTGTGCTTTGAGCGCTTCCAGCCGGGCCTCGGCTTCGGCAACCTCACCGGCCGTGCGGGCGAGGGCGCTCGGGTTGACGCTGCTGGCCTCCTGCTCGGAGCGGGCCCTGGCGATGGCGAACCGGGCGTGCGCGTGGGCGACGGCACGCTGCTGCTGGGCGATCTTCTCGTCGTGTTTCTTCTGCTTCTGCTGGGTGGCGAGTTGGATGACGTCGACGTGGTCGAGGTCGCCGGTGGCCAGCCAGTCCCGGGTGCGGGCGGCGACGTGGCCGCGCTGCTCCTTGAAGGCCGCACGAATCCGGTCCTTGCGGGTGGGCTCGGCGGCCTCCTCGACGGGCTGCTGCTCGATGTGGTCGGGCTGCACTTCGGTGGCCACTGGCCTGATTCCTTCCGTGGGTGGGGGCGGGGCCCGGCACGGGCCCCGCAGGGTGGGTTAGAGGCCGCTGAGGATGCCGCCGAGGGAGGCGATCCCGGAGTCGGTGATCTGATCGGCCATGCCGCCGATCACGGTTCCCGCAAGGGCGACGCCGAGAAGGGTGACGACGACTGCGTCACCGGGCTTCAGGTGGCCGCCCTTGACCCGGAAGAACACGATCAGGCCGAGGACGGCGATCGCCATGACGCCCGTGCCGATCGCCGCGCCGGACGCCTGGGTCTGGATCTGCTCGTTGGTGCCTGCCGGGATCTGCCCGGTGACCGGGTTCTGCAGCGGCGCGCCGACCCCGCCGTTGGGGGTCAGGTCGTTGGTGATGCCGTCGGCGCTGCCGGGCTGGGTGTCGGTGCGGGCGATGGCGACGACGGTGGCGTGGTGCTCGCTGGTGTCGGCGGACGCGGTCGCGGCGGCGCCTCCGAGGAGGGCGACGGCCGCGGTGCCCGAGACGGCGATTCGGCGGATGGTGGTGTTCATTTCTGATCTCTCCAATGAGTGGGTTAGTTGTCGTTCGGGCGGGAGTTCTTGGCAGCGGCCTGGCGGGCTGCGATGGAGGCCTGGCGGCTGGCGCCGGGCGCGTATTTCACGTCGCCCTTGGTGCGCACTCCGCGGCGCGCGGGCGGGTTGTAGACGCGGGGCTTCTTGGCCGCGGGCACTTGCGATGCGACCTGCTGTGACGATCCGTTCACGGGGCGCTTCTGGCGGGCCGCTTCGACCCTCGCCTCGGCCGCATTGCGCATCCGCAGAACCTCTGCGGACTCGCCAGGCTTGGCGCCCTCGACGTCGAGCTTGGCGCGCTCCCAGATCGCCTGAGTGACAGTCGTCGCGCCGAGGTCCGTGGCGAGCTTCTCGGCGTGATCCCACACCTTCGGGAAGAGCTCCGCGCGCCGCTCGGCCAGCTGCTTCGCAGCCTCCGCAGCGGCCTTGTCGGCGGCCTCCTTCTCGGCGGCCCGGCGCTGCTCCTCGACGGCCTTCTGCCGCGCCTCTTCCTTGGCCGCTTTCTCCGCCGCCTTGCGCTCGCGGCGGGTCAGCACGCCGTCCCGCTTCCGGATCCGGCCGTGCTCGTGCAGATCCCACACACCGGGTCCTGCGATCGAGGCGAACGCCGTACCGATCGCGGTCGCCGGGTCGAACGCGTGCAGTCCGTGCCACAGGTTGATGCCGGCGGCGATGAACGCGAGCGCCCACGCGATGAGCCGGTAGTGCCAGTGCGGGCGGTGGGCGGCGACCGCGGCAGCGGCACCCTTGAGGACGACCCAGGCGCCGCCTTCGAGCATGAGCGGCGCGGCCATCAGCCACAGCGCGCTCGGGTTGTAGAACGCGGCGACCTGGACGGGCAGGGCGACGATCGCGCAGACGATGTAGAACTTCAGGGCGTAGCCGCGCCACCGATCCTCAGCCTGGGCAACCTCGGCGGCCTGGGCTTCCTCGGTCTGCTGCTGCTCGGCGGCTTGCCGGGCGGCGTCCTCGCGGGCGCGGTCGGCTTCGTCGCGGCGCCGGTTGTGCTCAGCGATCCGCGCCTGCGTGGCCGCCTCCTCCTCGCGGGCTTTGCGCTCCTGCCGGTCGTTGGAGAGCCGCAGCTTCCGGGCTTCTTCCTCCGCCTTGACGCGGATCGCTTCAGCCTCGGCCTCGGCCTTGAGCCGCTGCTCCTCGGCCTCGGCCCACGCCTTCGCGCGGATCGCTTCGGCCTTGGCCTGCGCGACCAGGTCGCTGTCGACCTGCGGCTCAGGGTGGGTGGTGTCGGGTGTGGGGGTGTTGGCCTCGGTGGTGGGGGTGGCCTCTATGGGCTGCCAGTCCCCCAGCACAGGCACGGGCGGACGGACAGCGCCGTTCACCTTCGGCGGGCTGGCAGTCATGGCGGATCAAATCCCTTCAGCTGGGTGGTAGTTACCGCTTCGGTCGGAAGGAGCAGCCCTTACCGGGCGGGCATACGGGCTTCTTGAAACCGAGGAGCGTCCGCTCCTGGACGGCGCCGGGGCGCCCGCAGAGCCAGCACTTGAGCTTCTTCGTGCCAGGCATGGCGCTCACTTCGGCATTCCGCTGCACGCGTCAGCGTGGGCCTGCGCCTGTCGGGCGATCTCGGCCTGGTCGGTTGAGCCTCCGCGCTTGCTGCGGGCCGGGCAGCCGTCGCAGTACCACTCGTGGATGGCCCAGCCCGCCACGTTGACCATGGCGCCGGACCGGTTGGGGAACTGGGCGGTGACACCGAACGGCATCCTGGTACGGGGCATGACGATCAGTCCTCTCGGATCGGATGGATGGGGTTGCTGCTGGTCGTGCTGGGCGCCGCACCCGGGGATGCGGCCTCCGGCAGGGCCTCAGGTACTGCTGGACGCCACGGCCGCGCTGATGATGTCGGCGTGGTCGAACGCAAGCGCCGGCAGATCACTCAGGGGCCACCACTGGGCGTTGGTCGCGTCATCGCCGGCCTCGATGATCGTTCCGGGGATGACGGTCAGCTGGTAGGCGACAGTGACGTACCTGCCGCGCGGGTCACGGCCGGGCTCGTCGAACGCGCCGATCTGGGTCAGCTCTTCCGGCGCCGCGTACACGCCGGCCTCTTCGGCGAGTTCACGGGCAGCGGCGGCACGGCTCGTCTCACCGGGGTCGACGTGACCTCCGGGCAGCGCCCACTGGCCCTTGAACGGCTCCCAGTCGCGCTCGATCAACAGCACGTGGCCGTTGGTCGTGGTGACGACCACGTCGGCGGTGTAACGGACGGTCTCGAACAGTTCGGTCATGACGGTTCCTCCGTGCAGTCGGTCAGCGGCTGATGGACGGGGCGACGCGGTCAGCCGGTCAGTCGTCCAGGTCGATGCCGGTCGACAGGAAGCTCCACTCCCGGCCGCGCTTCTCGACGGCCTTCCGGATCTCCTTGCGCTCCGCCTCGCCGCGGGCCTCGATCTCGGCCAGGCGCCGCTTGAACTCCGCGTCGCTGAGCGGCTTGGCGGTGGTGGCCTTCTTGCTGAACAGGCCCATGTTGGGCTCCTTTCGTTCGGTGATCGGTTTGAGTTGGTGCTGGTCGTGCTCGGGGCCGCCCCGCTGAGGGGTGGGGTGGGGTGCGGGGCGACCTCGGGCCCGGCCAGAGCCGGGGTGCCGGGCGGCGAGACGGGGGACGACCGCCGCCCGGCGGATCAGGGGGTCAGGCGGGCCGCTTCGGCGGTCAACTCGGCAGCCTTACGACGGTGGCTCTGAATGGCCCGGGCGCGGTCGGCCTCGCGGCGTGCTCCCTCGACGCCGGTGAAGTAGGCGTCGTCGCTGCTGTTCCGCTCAAGCTCGGTGGCCTGCTCCGCGTGGTAGTCGGCGAGCTTGCGGATCTCGCGCTCGTAGTCGCTCATCTGGGTGGGTTCCTTTCAGGGTCCGGTGGCTATTGGTCGTCCTCGGGGCCGCCCGCCAGGGCGGCGGGTCAGCGATTCAGGCGGCGGCCGGGTCGCGGGTGAGGATGTAGTTGATCCGGGTCTGGTGGAGGCTGAGCGTGTAGCCGCCGGACAGCTTGATGTCGACCCAGTCGCCGTCCTCCTTGTACGACTCCACGACGGGCATCATGTCGGCGCCCATCGAGGTGGTGACCGTTCCGTGGGGCGCGGTCTCGCCCTTGCGGAACAGGCCCCGGTCCGTGGCGATCTGGAAGTATTCGGTGGTGCTGCCCATGGCGGGCTCCTCTCTGGTTGGGAATGGACTTGGGTGTCAGGCGGCGGCCGGGTAGTCGAAGCCGTCGAGCTCGGCGACCAGGTCGGGGTCGATGGCGTAGGCGTGGTCGCGGATCAGCGCCATCTGCTCGCCGTCACCGGCCGCGAGGGCCCGCACGTAGTCGGCGTGGATCTCGGCAGCGTTCGAAGCCTCGGCCTCGGCGACCGTCGTGCGGTCGCGGCGCAGCTTGCCCAGCTCGGTCGTCGCAGCCAGATCGGCGTCGGAAATCAGGTACGGAGACATAGGTCATCGGCCCTTCCGGGTCAGCAGGAACAGGGGGGTCAGGTGGAGACGGGAGTCAGGTCGAAGCGGGTGACGTCGACGATGTTCAGGTCCACGTCCGCGCAGACCTGGCGGACGAAGTGGTCGCGGAGCGCCTCGCGGCCGACGTGCTCCGTCAGGTCGAACTGGCCCGAGACCCAGCGCGTCCGGGTCGTCTGCTGGGCGTAGGCGTTCCGGAACGCGGGCGGCGTGTGCTCGGGGATGTAGACGCTCGGGAACTTGACGGTCAGGTCGTAGTCGTAGCGGCCGGGCTCGACGATCTCGCCGGAAGCAGGCATGGCTGATCTCCTCGGTTGGTCATGCCGGGACGAATGGGGTTGGAAGCCGCGGGCGGTGGGACGGGGGATTCACCGCCACCCGCGGCGGACTGGGGGCCTACTTCGGCCGGGACTCGCTACGCCGGTTGGTCTCGGCGACCTTGCGGCGCAGGGCGTCGCGCTCCTTGTCCGTCACTGCCGCCCACCTCGCTCGGCCTCGATCGCGGCCAGCAGGGCGCGCACTCGGGCGTTCAGTGCGACGGCCGCCTGCAGCATGTCGCGCCCGGAGTGGATGTTCAGGCCGACCGTCTCGTCGAGGATCCGACGGGTGACGGCGATCTCGACGTCCAGCGTCGCGGGCTCCGGGGTCACGTCATCCGGACCGTGCAACGGGTCGTAGGCAGTCACGACTCACCGCCCGGGACCACGACGAGGAAGCTGTCCGACGGCAGGTCCATGACCACGTCGGCGGGCTGCCCCTGCTCTCGCAGCTGCTGCGCCCGCTCCTCCGCCGGCCAGGAGCCACGCGGGTTACCGGCCGGGAAGCGGTCCAGGATCTGGCGAGCCTTCATGGCGGTCACCAGTCCCCGAACGTGCAGACGATGGAGCAGCCGGACGCCTTGCAGTCGTGCGCGCGGATCTCCGCAGCACGCAGCTCGTCCTGCTCCCGGCGGGACATCGCCCAGCGGACCGGTTCGGCACCCGCCTTGAGATCGTCACACCGGGGGCAGCCGTCGACCTTCTTGCCGAAGTTCGGGCCGTGCGAATGCTTCGTCGCCATCACGCCACCCCGATCAGGTCGAGGCGGCCGGCGGCGGCGAGCGTGGCACGGGCGCCGGCCATCAGCTCTTCGGCGAACTCCCACGCGCGGATATCCAGCGCGGGCAAGTCCACGCCAGTCGCAGCCTTCGCAGCCAGCTCCGCGGCACGGACGGCAGCCGACTCGTGCACGGTGACCGCGGCAACAACCTCAGCCGGGACGGTCAGCGCCAGCTCCGGGCGGTGCATCGCCTCGACAGCGGCCGGCGGAAGCGGGGCGGTGCCCGCGTGGTCGGCGCGCTCGAGCGCCGACGTAAGATCGGTCGTAGCCACAGGGTCTCCTTGTCAGAACCTGGTGGTTAGGGCCGGCACGCGAGGTGAGAGTCGCGTTGTCCGGCCCGTCTTCTTTTGTGCGTCGCCCGCGGACTGGGTCCGGTGAGAGTGGACAGCGGGGCCGGTCTCAAATCGAGATTTGAGCGGCTTGGTACGACCGTAGAGGGCTCGCGATGCCGCGTCAAGCGGACAACTCAACTCTTCTAGTTGTGTCTTGAGTGGGTGTCGGATCGCCCGTACCCTCACGTCATGGCCGACTCCCCCGACGCTCCCTTCACCCGCTACGAGGACCAGCTGCGCGCGATCACCGACCTTCATGAGCGCTGGGCCGCATACGTCGACCTCGCCACGTACCTGGAACGCGAGCTCGAGATGTTCCGCAGACGCCAGCGCCAAGAGATCGCCCAGGGCTTCAAAGCGGAGAACAAGACGTGGAAGGAGATCGGGGAAATCATGGGGGGCGTCACGTACCAGCGCGCCCACCAGTTCGGCATGGGGAAGTGACCGAGGCTGCATGGGATCGAGTCTTCGCGTGCGAGCGCGCCCAGACCATGAAGACCCCATGCAGCAACATGCAGTGATCACGCAGCGGGCATGCAGGCACCATGCAGACCCAATGCAGGAGAGCCCACGACTGCGGCCAGGGAGCCGATAGTGGACGACGTACAGCAGCAATGGACCGGGCGGAAAGCCGCCTGGCTCCAAGACGCATTCCAGATGACCCAGGAAGAGTTCGCGAACCGTCTCGGAGTGTCGGTGCGCAGCGTCGCCGCTTGGCGCGCACACCCGCGCATGATTCCGCAGAACGAGACGCAGCGAATCCTGGACACGGCTTACGAAAGGGCAGGTGATGCGGTGCGTCGGCGGTTCATCCATTTGTCGCGCCCATCTGTTCAGCAGCCCCAGGCGCAGGCCCTGCGCGTGGCAATCGCTGTGGTCCGGCGGGGCGGTGACGTGCTCCTCGTGTGCAGGCAGGACGGTGCGGACATCTCCTGGCAGTTCCCTGCCGGCATCGTGAAGCCGGGCGGATCGGCGCAGAAGGTGGCCGTGCGGGAAACCCTCGACGAGACGGGCGTGCATTGCGCAGTCCGGGAGCACCTGGGTGAACGGCTTCATCCGATCACGCGCGCAATGTGCGATTACTTCATCTGCGACTACGTGCACGGCGAGGCGGTCAACGGGGATTCCGCCGAGAACGTCGATGTCGCGTGGGCTCCCATAGGGGACCTCGCCAGATACATCCCCACCGACCGCATCTACCCGCCGATCCTGGACGCCTTGGAGGCAACGGTATGACCACCGAGACGAAGAAGCCCGACGTCAGCGCCGCGATCATCACGGACGGGGAGCGTGTCCTGATGGTGCGCCGCCGCGTGAAGGAGGGCGAGCTCTCCTGGCAGTTCCCGGCCGGCGGCGTCGAGGACGGTGAGACGGCGGAGGAGGCGGCCGTCCGGGAGACGCTCGAGGAGACCGGCCTGACCGTGAAGCCGGTCAAGTACATCGGGGACCGTGTGCACCCCAAGAGCGGGGCGTTCATGGCGTACACGGCGTGCGAGGTCGTCGACGGCAAGGCCCGCGTCGCAGACGAGGAGGAACTCGACAAGGTGCTCTGGGTGAGCCACGGGGAGATCCCCGACCTGGTGCCCTACGGCCTCTACGGGCCGGTCCAGGAGTACCTCGACGAGGTACTCCCCCACTGAAGTTGTGGCCCAGCTCTCACTCGATTGTGCGTCTGGTGCGCTCGTCACCCGAGTGAGTGAATAGAACAGGCCCCAGGAACGCGAACAGCCGGACGGTGGCGACCGTCCGGCCAGTTCGACCAGCGAGTTCGCGGCTCGCTGACCAGCAACCCAACCTGTCCAGATCGGAGTTACCTATGCAGGCTACCCACACGGCGCCCTTACCGTCGCCCCGATTGGCGACCGATCACCTGTTGGATGCGCCACTCCCCGACCTGCTCGCTGCCCACGGCGTGGAACTGACCGACAGCTCGATCACCGACCCCACGTTCTTCGGCGCGCTCGTTCAGCGCCGTGACGGCTCGCTGATCCTCTCGATGCCGCCGGGCCGCAGCCGCTTCGAGCGGGACACCGCGGCGCGGATGCTGCTCGCGGAGGGGCTGGGGTTGGACGCCCCGCCGGTGCCGGCGCCGCTCGAGGTGTCGCGCGCCTGACGGCAGCAAGTCCCAGGGGAGCCCCGGTCGGAGTAATGCGGCCGGGGCTCCCTTCTGTGACGGGATTGACGCTGCGACCTGCGCTTTCGCTAGCGGTCTTGCGGGTACTTATCCAGTGGGCTTCACTCGGTCGGATGCTGTATCTGCGGGGTGCCTAGCTGGTTGTCAGTGGGTGCTGCTTGACTGGCGGTCAGCAACGAACTGGGGGTTCGCTATGACGACGGTGATTCACAGGACGCCGGAGCAGCTACGCGAGCAGCGGGCCAGGCTGTTGGCCGAGGTCGGCATGTCCTATGAGCAACTGCGGGACCGGGCCGAGGTGTACAGCCTGTCGATGGATGAGCTGGACGTGTGGCACACGATCGAGGGGATCGA
The DNA here is from genome assembly GCF_046267975.1 of Streptomyces flavusporus. Classification (NCBI taxonomy): domain Bacteria; kingdom Bacillati; phylum Actinomycetota; class Actinomycetes; order Kitasatosporales; family Streptomycetaceae; genus Streptomyces; species Streptomyces flavusporus. Next base: position 2,525,393 of record NZ_CP176503.1, read on the forward strand.
CTACCTTCTCGACGGTGACTGCCGAGGGGATGTCGAGGCTCGACGAGCTGGCGACCGCGTTCGCGGATGATCTGACTGCTCTGACGCGGGGTGTTCTGGGTGAGGACACCCCGCGTTTTGCTGCCCTCAACATGGGGCAGCGGGTACGGGTTTCGCCGATATCGGCGGACGAGAAGGTGCTGCGTATCCCAATCTCCGTGAACGGCGAGCCAGTGCTGAGCCTGATGGCGCGCTACTACTGCTGCTGGGACGGGAGTAGCACGTTCCTGGCAACGGATCAGGCAGATATCCACGTCCACTATGCCGGGATCTCCGATCCGTTGATCCGTTTCGAGTATGTCCGGAGCAGCAAGGAGCCACCTGGGGCGCACATCCAGGTGCATGCGCATCGCGACGAGATGGCCTATCTGCTGCGGCTTGCTGACGCTGGACGGCCCAGGCAGGGGTACCGCCGGCGGAAACTGCCGCGTCTGTCGGAGATGCATCTGCCTGTGGGTGGCCACCGGATGCGGCCGGCGTTGGAGGACGTTCTGCTGTTCTTGAAGCGCGAGTTCGCGGTCGACACGGCAGAGAAGTGGCGCACGGTGATCGACGAGCACTTGCGGAATTGGCGGGAGATCCAGTTGATGTCGGCGGTCCGCGACGCGCCTGAAGCTGCGGCGGAGGTGCTGCGGGCTCTGGGATATGCGGTGCAACCTCCGAAGGTGGTGCGGCCACGGGTCTCGCAGGACGACGTCAAGCTGTACTGGCCGTAGCAGGAAGGCCCCGACCGTCATGGCCGGGGCCTTCACTACGCCGCCCGCCTCTCGGCGAGCGGGAGCCGTCGCAGTTCCTGGAGCCCGTACTGCGCCCCGCAGGCTGCGCATTTCTTCCCGGGGCTCTCGATGGTGATCTTCAGGGTGGCGCCGCAGGTGCAGGCGACACCGAACCTGCGCGTCGGCTTCTCGCCGCCGGTGGCCGCCTCACACTGCCGCCGCAGCTGGCCCAGCTCATGCGCGAACTCTGAAAACGCGCCGTGTGCTTCGGCCGCCCACGGCAGCAGCACCCGCAGCCGCTGCACGACCTGATCGCACTGCTGCTGGAGGCCGCCTTCCCAGCGGGGGTGCCGGTAGCCGAGCAGGTCGTGCCAGTCGATCAACCACGTCTGCAGGATGGTCACCACCCCGCCCCTCGCCGCGAGCGACAGCGGGTCCAGCCGGACGGGTATCGGCGCGGTGCGGCTGCCGGAGACGGCCGGCCCGCCGCTGCTGCTGCCGGGCGTCAGGGAGGCGCTGAGCCGGGCGTACAGCCCGTCGGGTCCGGCGAGGGCGCGCAGCTGTTGGTCGACGCGGTCGGTGCAGGGGCGGCACGCCTGGTGCGTCAACTCGTCGGCGTACAGGGCGCGCAGGCAGATGGTGCAGGCGGGCGTCGGGGCGGCTTCCATCTCGGTGCTCCTCGGTGGTGCGGGCGGGGCGGTCAGGCGTCGTAGTGGGCGGCCCAGTAGGCGGCGTCATCCCGCGCCGCTTCGCGGACCGACGGCCCGGCGTCGTGGGCGGGGTCGGCGATGAGTCCGCGCCGGACGGCGGCCCGGACGGCGGCGGCGCGCCGTTGGTCGCGGGGGAGGTATGTGACGTCGAGTCGCTGGTAGGCGCCGGAGAGCAGGGATGCTGCGTGTTCGCGGGTGATGCCGAGTTGGTTGGCGACTTCGCGGAGGGGTGCTCCGGTTGCTGCGGCAGTGAGGACTTGGACTTGTCTCGGGGTGAGGGGCATGCGGGCGGGTCCGCGGGTCATGCTGCTTCCTTTCGGTGGTGGTCGGCGTGCGCCCACGAGGGCGCGGGGCGTGAAGGCCTCTGTGAGGCTCTGGGGGCGTCTTCGATGCCGCGCGGGAGCCGAAGCGGGCTCTGCGGGCGGGAGACGGGCGTACAGCGGGCTTCTCGGGCCTGCCGCGCCCTGACCGTCCGCCACAGTCCGCGCACGGCCCACGCGCCGACCGCGGTCCCGGCGAGCAACACGACCGCAGCGACAGCGGCGAGGGCCCAGCCGAGGGTGATGAGTGTGTCGATGGCCTCAGCGATCACAGGGCCTCGAACTCCTTGCAGACGAGGTTCTCGGTGCTGTCGGGTTCGCAGACGTCGCAGAGCAGGCGTCCGCTGACGGTGACGTGTTCGGCTCGGGTGTGGCCGCAGACGCAGACGGTGCGCGGGTTGGCGGCCTCCGTCTGCGCCCCGTCCTGCCGCGCCCCGGCGGCGGGCTTCGGCGTGGCGCGGGGGCTGCTCGCTGCCTGCTGCGGGAAGCAGATCGTGTGGCCGCCCGGGTCGTGGACCCACCACTCGGTGAGGGTGCCGCTGATGCGCAGGATGTCCTTGCCGCAGTGCGCGCAGGACTCAGGCTGCGTCTCTGTGGCGGGCTGCGCCTCGTCGGCCATGCGGTCGGCGATCTCCTCGAACTCGCCGATGGCGTCGTTCCAGCCCTGCCCGAACCAGACGGGGCCGGTCAGGCCGGTGCACTGGACAGGGATCGCGCGCACCTTGGCGATGGCTTCGCGGAGGCCGGCGGCCCGGTTGGAAGGCGGCTGCTCGTCGGCCCACACGATCCGCGTGGCGCCTCCGTGGCCGTGGACGTGTACGGCGTCCTCCAGGCGGTCCCAGTGGACCGTGGACGGCCGGTCGCCTATCCAGCGCAGCGACACGGTCCCGTCGGGCCAGAGGACGCCGTTGGCGACGCGGCCGGTACCGGAGACGCCGGAGACGTCGTGGTCGCGCTGGAGGTGGAACAGCCGCGGCTGGTCGGACGGCTCCACGGCGGCCGGCTGCTCGATAGGGCACGTGATGATCGAGTCGAGGAGCTCGGCGACGGCCGGCGTCTCCCTGTCGGCGGTCAGCTCATTGGCGTGAGCCGTGAGGCTGAAGGCGGCGGCGACCTCCCAGGCGCCAGCGCCAGGGGCAACGGCGCGCCAGCGTGCGGCGAGGACGTCGGCGTGGTGGGCGAGGAGCGCGGCGAGCTGGGCGCGGTTGAGGGTGAGACGGTCGGTCATGGTCAGCTCCTGGTGGGTGTGGTGGGATCGGGGTGGCCGGCCGCCCGTGGCTCCAACACGGGCGGCCGGTCTCGCGGGTGGTCACGGGGCGGGAGGGCCGTCGGTCGCCGCGGTGAAGCAGGCGCGGCAGTTCCGGTCCCCGCAGGGCTGCCCCGCGGCATGGGCGGCGGCTACGCGGTCGAGCTCGGCGCGGATCTCGGGGTCGTCGACGATGGCTCCAGCGATGAAGAACGCGAGCTTCCAGGTGTCGACGTGGCAGTTGATCCGCTGGGCAAGCAGGTGGCGGAATCGGTCGTCGGGCGGCGGGTAGGTCACGGCTGGTCTCCGTTCTCGGCGGCAGACGACACGGCAGCCACAACAGGAGCGGCGACGCGCATGTGCGGCGGGTCGCAGTCCTGTGCGCCCGCGAGACGGCCTGTCGGGCACGGGTAGGGCACGAGGCCGTCACCGCCCGCCGCGACCGCGTCAGCGTCGATGCAGACGGGGCAGGGGCCCATCGGCGAGTCCTTGTGCAGGTGCCGGATCTCCTCCATGGCGGCGCGCAGGCGGCGGACTTCGGCGAGCAGCACACGCACGTCCTCCGGCGAGTGGGCGATGAACTCCGCGTCGGCCTGGACCTGCGCCCAGTCCTCTTCGGCCGTCCACTCGCGGTGCGTCGGGTCGTTATCGAGGGGCTCGTCTTCGAGGCGGCAGATCTCGCGGCGGGCCCGGTAGCCACAGCCGGTCTCTTTCAGGTCGGCAGCGATGTCAATCATGCTGCCGCTCTCGTATACGCCCCACGGTCCTGCGGTGGTGGCCTGTCGGCGGGCGTCGATCTCGTCGAGCTGCTCGTCGGTGAGCGGGGTCTGGTCGGTCATCGTGGTGCCTTTCGTGTCGGTGCGGGGGTGGGGTGGCTGCGGGGTGTCACGGGCTCCCGGGGCGGGCGGGGATCAACGGGCGACATCAGGCGGCGGGACGGTCGGCCTCGCCGTCGATGACCCGCAGGCGGGGCCGTCGGGGGCGCTTGTCGTAGGCGTCGAGTTCGGCTTCGAGGGCGGCCCGGTGGGCGGCCTGCTCCTCTGGCGTCCACGCGGGTGCGGGCTCGGCGTTGCGGCGGCGGGCGGGCCGGGCGTGGCCGAACGTGCCGGTGGGGATCGCCTCCGCCATCAGGCGCTCGTAGGCATCCATCAGGCACCTGCCTGGGCGGTCAGTTGCGCGGTGAGAGCCGCGGACGGAATCAGCGTGGCGGTCTGGCAGCGGTGCGCGGCGCAGGCGTACCAGGTGCCGCACCACTGCTGCTCGGCGGTGTAGCCGGGGCGGAGCTCCATCGGCCCGTGCTGTCGGCACCGGGGTCGGATGGCGGGCAGGTTGGCGCTCACGCGGCGGTGGCCTCGGCTTCCTGGTAGCGGCGGTTGTGGACGGTGGTGCGGGCGCGCCCTTCGTCGTGGCACGGCGTGGTGGGTTCGACCTGGCAGTCGGGGCAGCAGGCGACGGTGCGGGCCCACTCGGACACGCGCTGCGGGTGGGGCTGCGGCAGTTGGCGGCCGGTAGTGCGCAGGACGCACGGCCGGTGGGCAGCAGCCCCGCAGTGCGGGCAGGGCACGGATCGGGCGGGGCGCTGCTTGGCGCGCATCTGGTGGCGGAGTTCGGCGGGCATCGGGGCACCGGCGTGCAGGGTCATCGGGTCTCCTCAGGCGGGCAGTTGCCGCAGTCGCAGGGCTGGTCGGGGAAGTGCTCGGTGTTGCGGTAGTGCCGGACAGCCGCATCCCAGGCCGCTTTCGGCAGCGACCACTCCGGAGGCGGGCCGGGCGGGGACGTGCCGGTCGGCCAGGCGCCGGGACGGTGGCCGGGCGGAGACGGTGGGGCGGCCGGCTTGGGGGCGTCCTCGCGGCGGGACTTACCGATCTGGATCTGCGCCCGCATCAGCGCCCGAAGCTCCCCGCGGCCCTCACGGCGAACGGCCTTCATGTCCTCGACCTGGATGCCGTCGTCGTCCGGGATCTGCTCGGCGGTCACGATGCTTCACCCCGATCAGCGACAGGGATGCACAGGACTCGCGCGTCGTGGGGCGTGACCAGGACGTCCCGGCCGCGGTCGGTGCGGACCCGGTACATGCCGGGTCGGCTGCACCTGCTTCCGGCTTCCTCGATCTGCTCGACTGAGGCGGTCTGCGACTGGTCGGCCTCGTGGAAACACACGCCGCAGGGCCAGTTCGCGGCCACGACTCCGAAGTCGCGGTGATGGCGGTCCTTGCCGATCCAGGTGATCCAGACGCGGGTACCGATGGGCAGCACCGGCATAGCGACGGCGGACTTCACGCGGCCTCTCCTTCGGTGACGGGCTGGCCGGATCGGCAGGTCCACGGAGAGCAGCCGTCGGGGTCGCCCTGCTCCAACTCGGCATCAGCGATCTGACCGAAGATGTCGGTCTGCTTGCTGGCCCACTCGTGGGCGGTGACACGGTCGATGGGCGCCTGGTCGAGCGGAAGCCGGGAGCGGTGCAGGTATGCCTCGCCGAGCAGGGGCTTGCCGTTGGCGTTGCCGCGGGCGTTCCCGGAGCGGATGGCGGCGTCGAAGTCGACGGCGTCGTCCCACTCGGGGGCCGTGAACTCTGCGCAGACTCGCGGGTGGTCGTGTGGGCAGACGTCGCACAGCAGGCGCCCGTCGATGTCGACGTGCTGGTCGCGGTGATGGCCGCAGGTGCAGGTGTCGCGAAGAAGGCGCCACTGCCGGTTGCCGTGGAACGGGCACTCGACACATGCGCTCTTGGGCGTGGAATCCCAGCCGCTGGCCCGCAGGTAACGCAGGCAGTCGTCGCGGGTCCAGCCTTCGCGGCCGTCGGCGGCGCCGTCCATGTAGAGCAGCGGGTGGTGCGACTTCAGGTAGTTGATGCCGGAGTCCTTGGCGCGGCCGAACTCATCTCGGCTGATGCCGATCCACTGCTCGGCGTACACGCCGCGCGGCACCGGCCGAGGGTGCGGGTATCCGAGCAGCCGCCGGGCCTGCGCCTTGATCGGCTTCAGCTTGTACTCCGACGTGCACTGGCGCCGCGTCATGCCGTCGCCGCCGTCAGGGTTCTTGACGAATAGCGGCATCGACGCGAAGCGGTGCTCGGGGTTGAGGGCGTCGTTGCGGATGTTGCCGACGGACACGCGATAGATCGGGATTCCGGCAGGCTGGGCAACCTCGCGGTCGATCCGGTCAAGGTGCTCATAAACAGCGCGGGGCTCCCACCCGGTGTCCGAGAAGATCGCGCCGTCGAGCTTGGGCAGGGCACCCTCTGCGGCAAGGAGCAGCAGCGTCGTGGACTGGACGCCAGCACCGAGGGACAGGAGGCGGAGAATCGGCTGAGTTTTCATCACGCCACCCCGAGCCGGCGGTCGTTGCCGCCGAGGGCGACGACGGTGGTGGTCTGAGCGAGGCGGGAGGTGATGCGGGCGCCGAGCTGGTCGTGGAGGTCTGTGCCGTTCGGGTTGGCGACGGGCAGGTTGCTGGTGATGATCAGCGGTCGGCATTCGTTGTACCGCTCGTTGAGGATCCGGTAGGTGGCTTCCTCGGTGAACTCGCTGATCTTCTCGGTTCCGAGGTCGTCAATCAGCAGCAGCGGTATCCGCATGAGCCGCTTGACCTCGTACTCGGCGCCCTTCTCGCTGCCGCCCGGGCGCATGAGGGCGTACATGTCGGGAGCGGTCAGCGCCAGCAGCTCGAACCGGTCGGGCCCGGCTTCCGCGATGCGGCGGAGCGCGCCGTAGGCCTGGTGCGTCTTACCGGTGCCGAACGGGCCGGTCAGGAAAAGGATCCCGGCGGTCCGCGGGTCGTCGATGGCCCGGCCTGCCCAGGCGACCACCTGGGGGTGGGTGGCTTCGGCTTCCTGGTAGCGGTACGGCGTCGCGGTCTTCCACCGGCTAACGGCGATGGTGGCGCGCTGGCGGCGGTGGTACTCCGGGTGGCCGGGCTCGTCGGGGGTCGGGGTGTCGTCGATGGGGCCAGCGGTGATGTGGCCGAGGCCGCGCGCTTCGAGCATCTGCTGCATGCGCTGCATGACGGCCTCACTCGCCAGAGGCTTGGGATCGGGCATGGGTGTGGAATCCGCTCTCGTAGACGGAGGGGTCGGTGGGGGGCTGGTACGGCGTGTGCTTCTTGGAGCCGACGGGGCGGAGCTTGGGCCGTTCGACGTCCGGTCCGGGCAGCGGCGGGAGTTCGCCCCAGCCCTTGAGGAAGTAGTTCGCGGACTCGACGTCGGTCCGGGAGGCGGCTTTCAGGGCGTGGTCGACCATGGCCGTGACGCCGCTCTTGCTGATCATCGCCAGGACGGGGAACCAGGAGTTGCCCTTGAAGGGCCAGCGGACGTAGACGCCTGCTGCGGTGATCCCGTCGACGAGGGGACGCGCGGCTTCGGGGATGCCGTAGCCGAGTGCGTCGGGCTGGCCCTCCTGCTTGCTAGCTAGAGGGGTAGTAGTTGAGGGGTTAAGAGGGGTAGGGGTCAGGGATTCCCTGACACTGACGTCCGGGATTTCCTGACACTGAGACGGCTCAGTGTCAGCGATTCCCTGACACTGAGCATCTGTGTCAGTGTCAGGACTTTCGGGACGCTGAGGGGCGTCAGTGTCCGCGTTTCCGGGACCCTGAGACGGGGGCTCAGTGTCAGGGATTTGCGGACACTGAGACTCGGGGAACTTGGAGATCCTGTACTTGGCGGCACCGTTCTTCTGGCCAGCTGTCAGCTTCTCGAGAGCGCCCTTGGCGGTCAGCGACTTCAGTACGGCGTAGAGCTGCGCACGGCTGAGCTTGGCGCCGCGGAGCACCTCCGGCCGCTCGACGCTGTTCCACGTGATGCGGGTGTCGTCATTGGCGTCCTCGGCCAGGACGACGAGGAGCAGCTTCTCCCGGTGCGTCAGGGCCTCGGGTGCGCTGGTGAGCACCTCGACGATCAGGCGGATTCCCACGGGTGTCTTCTCTCGGTCGCAACTGATCAAAGGGCGGGGCTTGTTGGCAGCGCCGGTCCTCCGCTGCCATACTACTTTAAAGATTGGAAAGAATGGAAGGAATCACCATGGCTTACACTCTCGACATGGCCTCTGACCTGGAGCCCCGCATTGCCGAGGACGGAATTCAGGAGGTGCCGCTCACCCGAGCGCGCGCCCTCCTGACGCGACTCATCGAGCAGGTCCGTGAAGACGGGCTGGTCAGCGCCCTCACCGTCCGCGGCCGTCGCCGCGCCTACCTCGTCACGCCAGGCGCCTTCGAAGCCGCACAGTCCGACCGCCGCAAGGTGGAGGCGTTCCACTTCGTGGCCGGCGAACGGCCGCAGCCCGCGACCACGCAGGAGTTCCTCGAGCAGATGGCCCGCAAGCTCATGGAGCTCGAGGAGCGAGACGCGGCCAAGGCCAAGCGCTTCGCCGACTACGAACCCGACTGACATCTCTCCTCCTCTCCTCCGGGCCCCGCCTTTCGGCGGGGCTTTGTCGTGTGCGGGTGGTTGGTCAGGCGGCGGTGACGAGCTCGGGGCCGCGGTCCTGGGGGGTGTGGAGGACGGCGCGCAGTCGTTCCCCGATCCAGGTGCCGACCTGCGGGCTGACGGCATTGCCGAAGCCGTCCACTTGATCGCGGGCCGAGCCCCAGACGGTGAAGGTGCCTCGGTAATCGCGGAAGTCGACGTCGAAGCCGCAGCCGCGGCCGATCTCGTGGGCGGCCATCATGCGGTAGAAGCACTCTTCGAATGGCACCTGCGACAGTGCGGGCCCCCAGGTGGCCGTGAGCAGTGCCGTTGTGTCCCGGGACGTGAGTGTGCCGAGCGGATCGGTCACGGGGTGGGCGGCGGTCTCGGTGCCCGTGGGGCCGTTCTGCTTGAACCAGCCGGCCGCGGTGAGCAGTCCGGGGATCTGCTCGGAGGTGAACGTCGACATCGGCTCCGTGTGCACCGCGGGCACGGTGTGCTTGCGGTACGGGATGACCCCAGAGGTCACCAGCGCGAGCGTCTCGGAGGCGACCTGTGTGGGCAGTGGCTCACCGGCGCCTCGCGGTGCGCCCTGGTAGTTGTCGACGGCGAGTGCGAGCGTCGCCTCATCCCACAGAGTGGGGCCGGTGGATAGGAGCGCTGCTTCCTGCTGGCTGGTCTGTGTTGCCAGCGGCTGCAGCAGCAGCCGTTCCGAGCCGTGGACGCCCTTGGCGGGCATGAGGATGGCCGGGAAGTCGGCGAACTTCTGGCGGCAGCGTTCGATGCGGGCAGTCGTCGATGCAGCGAACGGACCGCGGTGGCCGTCCTTGAACGTCTTGATCGGGCGGTCCCCGATTCGGGTGCCGAGATCGGTGAGGTCGAGCGCGGTGATCGACGGGGTCATGGGCGGGACTACCGCGCTGCGGCAGGACGGGCACCGGTACTCGTACTGTTCGCCGTAGGCGACCTTCCCGGTCGGCGGGATCCCGGTGCGCCAGGTCCAGACCGCTTCGACGTCCTTGTCGCAGCGGTGGCAGCGGGACACGGGCCGGTGTTCGAGGTCCGGCATGGGCAGGGACTTGTGGACGAAAACCCAGTAGCCGCGGTTGCGGGACTGCGGGACACCGAAGAACTGGGAGTTCAGGAACCGAACGGTGCCGTTGTAGCCGAGCAGGTCGAACTGCTTGAGCCACCACCGGTAGGTGCTGCCGTCGCCGATCTTCTTGCTGCCCGGCAGGAGCGGACCCCAGGACTGCAGCTCGGTCGTGCACTCGACGAGGATCATCCGCGGCCGGTGCGTCTGCGTGTAGTGCAGCACGCAGTTCGCGGTGGCGCGGTCGCGCTCCGAGCGGGTGACCCTGTCCTCGTAGTCCGGGTCGTCCATCCCGAACAGCGTCAGGCCCTGCGCGTAGGCCTTGAGCGTGTTGGCCTGCGAGTGGTTGACGCAGCTCACGCCAGCAACGAGCAGATCGGCTGCCGGGAGGTCGCGCACCGAGTGGTAGTCGGACGACTCGGGGTTCACAAGGTCGGCGATCCAGTGTTCGGCGTAGGAGTGGTTCGCCTCGTGGACCTGGACCTTGTACTCGTTGTGGTTCGCGGCCATGATCGTCGTGAATCCGGCGCGCTTGATGCCCTCGGTGAGGCCGCCGAAGCCGCTGAAGAGGTCGACCGCGACGTACTCGTCGTGGCGGAATCGGCGCTGCTTGACGGCCGGCCGGTGCGTGGCCGTGCGGGTCTTCTGCTTGGGTGCGCGGGACATCAGGCGGCGGTCCTTTCGGTGTTGAGGCGACGGTCACGCTTCTGGCCGGTGCGCCATTCCTGGACGATCTGGCGGACGGTGGAGATGGAGACCTCACCGTTGAGGCGGTCGAGGATCTGGTCCGGTTCGTGGCCGCACCAGGCGAGGTGCTCGATCTCCTCGCGGCGAAGGCGGGCCCGCTCGTGGAAGCTGAGGACGCGATCGGCCTTGTCCGGGTCGAACGTCGGGTCGTCGATGTGCCCGTAGTCCTCCCACCACTGCGGATCCCGCCAGCCCTTGCGCGCAGCTCCATTGCGGACGCGACGCGTGAAGTGGTTGTCCTCGACGGGCTCTTGGGCGAGGCGCTCGCAGGCGGCTTCGATGCGCAAGGCGAGCCCGCGGCGGATCGTGGCCTGCTTGCCGGCGGCGATGAGATGGATGCGGGCCTGCGAACTTCCGACGGCTTCAGCGATGACCCGACCGGAGTGCCCGATGCTCATGAGGGCTCGGATGCGGCGCATGGAGCCGGTCACATCGACGTACTGACCAGGGCTCGCTGATTCGGCCTGAACAGCGAGGATCTTCCTTTCAGTGACGAGTGAGATGCGCTCGCGCCGGCCGCTGTAGATCAGGCACAGGCTGCGGTCGTCGACTCCGGAGGCGGCGGCAATGTCGCTCCAGGCCATCGTCTTGTGGATCTCGATGAGGTGCTGCCGTGCGCGAGCGGTCGATGTGAAGCGGCTTCGCCCGAGCTCTCGGTTGACCTTGCTCCGTTTGCGGGCCCGCCGCTTCTCTATCACGCACGGTTCGCAATAGCAGGGCTTGCGGTAGCCGGGGCTTCCGTTGGCGCGGGCGTAGCTGCCGTGCGGCGGCAGGGGTTTGGCGGCGGTGGTCACGGCTGCGGGTTCTCCTTCCGGGGTTCGGCGTTCCAGGCGTTCCAGCACTGGGCGAGCAGGTTGTCGTCGTGGCCGGGCTGGGTGGGGATGAGGGGTGCGGCCTGGATGGCGGCGGCGAGGCGGGCCATCTGCTGGCGTTCGCGCTGAAGTTGGCGGCGGGTGGCGCGGATGGTGCGGCGTCGGGCCCGGTAGTCGGCGGCCCGACGGAGTGCCCACCAGGTGGCCAATGCGACGGCTGCGGCGAACAGTCCGGGCCCGTAAGTGTCGATCGCGTTGTCGACTTTCACCCAGGCGTTGATGAGGCCGTCGATCTGCTCGGGGGTCATCGCCGCCTCCGGTGCCTGCGGTCGGCGATGGTGGCGATGACGGCGACCAGGCTGAACAGCAGGCCGAAGACGCCGCAGAAGAGGTACACGTCCTGCATCACGCAACCGCCTTCCAGGTGGCGTACTGCGCGAGGACGTAGACCTTTATCTCCTTGTTGTGGGTCGGGCCGGAGCTGGAGCGGACGCGGCCGATCTCGACGATGGCTTTCGGCTTGCGGTTGACCATCGACAGGAACACCAGCCCGGCGGTGTGGTGGGCCATCTCGGGCAGCAGGTCCCGGAAGGTGTTCATGGAGAACGGCCGACCGTCGGCGCCGAAGATCTCGATGGCCTGCTCGATGAGGGCCTTGTCCCACTCGGACACGGAGTCGATGAACGCCTGCAGTTCCCGGCTGATACGGGCCTGCTCGGCGGGGGTTGCGGTTTTGGTCATGGCGTTGGTCTCCTTGGGGTGGCCGCCCCGCACTGCCCGCGGGGCGGCCGGCGTGTGTGCGGGCTACTGCTGGGTGGTGTCGACGAGCTCGGCGGGGTAGACCCCGTCCTCGTCCGGTCCGGCCTCTTCCGCCTTCTTGCGGTCAGCGATGGCCTTGAGGTCGGCGATCAACTGGTCGTTCAGGTGGCCAGCCGCGTGCGCCTGGCGGTAGACATCGCCGACGTCGTCGGGGGTGAGGGCGCCTTCCGCGAGGGCCAGGTAGTCCGGGCGGGGAGCCTCGATGGCGGCGACCGCCTGCCCGCTGCGGCCCGGGTCCAGAGCGACCGCGGTTGGCAGCGGCCCCGCCAGCGCCTGCCGCGGGGTGACCCCACGCAGCTCGACCACGACGACCGGGAACTTCTTCGTCTCCCCGTCCCGGACCACCTGTCGCGGCTCGATCCGCAGCGTCACCGGCACGAAGCCGCGGCCGTCGGTCCCGGCGAGGACCATGTCGACCATGCCGCCCCACTCGGATGCGGCGTAGAAGGAGTGGGTCTCGGCGCGCCACATGCCCATGCCGGACAGGTCCGGGAGCATCACGTTCAGGCGAGACGTGGTCGAGCAGACGACACCCTTCTTCTGCTGGTGCCAGTCCTCACCGAACCGCGCGGCGCAGATGCAGGGCTGGCGGGTCAGGAGTTCCGTCTCGCCGTCGCAGCGACGCTGGCAACCGCCCTTGGACCACATCTCGTTGTACTGGTTCAGCGGGTCGCCGGGCGTGATGAGCGCCTCGATGGAGGACGCCTTCGTGATGACGCGCCACTGGGTGATCGTCGAGTTGAGCGGCGTCCACTGCTCCGGAGCGCCGCCCCACAGCTCAGCGGCCGTGCGGACGTGCTCCTCGGAGTGCGAGGTGACGACCCATGTCGCCGACCGCATGGGCCGGTTGCCCTGGGTGTAACCGGTGCGCAGGCGGCCGTGTTCAGCCGCGCGGGCCTGGATGTTGCGGAGTCGCGAGCCCATGGTCAGGCTGCCTTTCGGGTAGTGCGGCGCCGCGCCGGGGCAGGCTGGCCGGGGGCGAGGAGCGCCGGATAGGTGGACGGGGCGGCGTGATGCCAGAGCGCGTTGGCGAGGGCGCCGCGGAATGCGCGGTGGGCGTCGCGGCCGGCGGGCATCTCGACGAGGGCGTGGGACTTGGCCCGCAGGTTGAGGACACCGGCCTTCTGGATCTTCGGCATGGGTGCTTCGGTGTCGTCCGGCAGGAGGACGGACTCGCAGAAGCGCAGCGCGGCGAGCTGCTGCGTGTTCTCCGGGTAGACCGACTTCGCGGGGCGGGTCGCCGACGTCTTGAAGTCGATCAGCCACAGCTCGAGGGCGCCGCCCTTACCGGTGGGCAGCCAGATCATGAGGTCCGCGGTCCCCGCGTAGCCGAGGCGTCGGTGCAGGCACGTGATCTCGGTGGCCTCGACGTGCTCGCTCAGGTCGACACCCCAGTACGACAGCCACAGATCGAACTGGGCGAGGTACGGCGCCACTTCGGGGTCGTGCGGGATCGGGGCGCCGAGGAGGCGAAGTTCGGCGGCCTTGTGGATGCGGTCGCCGAGGTCGGCCGCGGTGTCACGGGCGTCGCGATGAATCTGCTTGATCTGCCTGGTGAGTTCGGCCCGGTCGGTGATGGCGCGGCGGGCGACCTCCATGCGGTTGTCGAGGATCCACTCGACGGTGACCTTGACGGCCCACGGCATCAGAGCCCGCTTGTTGACCGAGGTGTCGAGGACGTTGGTGACGGACACAAGGTCGGGGCCGCCGGCCGGGTCGGTGTAGTAGCGACCGTTGTCGGTGTCGCGCGCGTGCTTGGGGTCGGTCACGCCACACCGTCCAGGGGCATGGGGCGGGCGCACGCCTCGCACCGGCCGTCGGCGGTGTTGGGCCCGTCGTCGTTCTTGCAGCGGGTGCAGCGGCCGGCGGCGATGTCCTGCAGGCGTTCGATGCCCTGCGGGTCGTACTTGATGGCGGTGATGGCTGCGACGTACTCGGGGAAGCCGGCGGCGAACCGGTCCCGGTTGATGTCGTCGGCGCGGGAGATGAGGCTGATGAGGGACTCAGCCCAGTCGCCGGCGGGGTATCCGCCGCGGCCGTAGTGGGCGAGGACGTGCGCTGCGACATCCGGCGGAATGGTGGGGCTGCTGATGCTCATGTGACGCTCCTGAGGGTGTGCTGATGGGCGGGCCTCCGCCCCGTCCGGGGGGTGGGTTGGGGCGGAGGCCCTGGGTGGCGGCGCGGAGTGGGGGGCTCGACGCGCCGCGGTCATCGGTTGTGGATCAGGCGGAGGTCAGCCGAAGAAGCCGTTGGGGAACGGGCAGTCGTAGCTGTCGACGGTCGCGGGCTCGACGCGGGCCAGGTGGCGGCCGTGGCTGATCTGGGGGAAGTAGCCGCTGGCTCGGCCCTCGGTGTGGTGCTCGGTGCAGCAGGCGAAGAACGCCCATCCGTCCCGGTCGACTACGGTGTGCAGGCCGCCCGTGCCCCGCACGATCGTGCCGACCGGGTGCGGGTAGTCGCCGATGCGGATCTTCTCGGGGATGAACCCGGTGGCGGCGCAGTAGAGGGCGTTGTAGTCGGCTCCGGTGTCGAGGGCTGCCTGCTGGGCCGTTGCGCGGTCCTCGTCGCTGGCGTTTCCGAGGGCGTGCGCCTTGGCGACGCGCTCGTACTCGTGCAGTGCGGTGATGCGCTTCGTCTGGGCGTCGTAGGACTCGGTCATGTTCGGGTACTCCTGGGATGCTGGTGTCGGATCCCCGGGCGGTTGCGTCGTCCGGGGGTTCGTGCGTTGTGGCGCCGCCTCGCCGGCCGGGCTTCATCCGGCGAGAGCGGCGGGTCAGAGGAGTACGCCGGGGATGCGGGCCTGGTCGTGGCGGTCGTCGGGCGCGTCGCAGATGAGCTGGTCGCCGTCCTTGAGCCAGCCGGTGCCGCCTTCGACCCAGGCGAGTGCGTCGTTGGGGGTGTCGAAGTGGTACTCCCACTGCTCGTCTTCGCCGTAGGCGGCGCCGCAGAGGTCGCAGACGGCGATGTAGACGGTCTTCGCCTTGACCGCCATCTACGCCACCTCCGGCACGACAGCGTCACCGCACTGAGGCGACCAACCAGACCTGCACGTCTCCGCGATCCCCTCCATCATCTGGAGGTTCTTGCGGTCCCAGTCCGCCTCACGTTCCTTGTGGCTGACGCGGCAGTCCTTGATATGGCTGCCGCCCGGCCACTCGGGCGGCTTCCACGGGCTGTAGTGGTTCTCCCGGTACTGGCGGAACATCTCCCGGTGGACGGCGCACAGGTCGCTGGGGATGGGCGTGTTCAGCACGGCTCCTCCCCCGTGCCGATCGCACGGCGCAGGGCGGCCTTCTCCCGGGCGCGCACGATGCGGTGGAGCTTCTTCTTGCCGCCGTCGGAGCGGATCTCGTCGTCCCAGTGGCCGAGGCCGGCGGCGCGGCCCTGGAGCATCACCCCGGTGCTGGGGCTGTGGCCACGGCGGCGGGGCTGCTTGCTGCCGGGGTTGCAGGGCTTGTAGCTGGGCATCAGGCGTTCTCCTTCCTGCCGCGCGCCCACGACGGCGGCACGTGGCCGGGGTCGGTGACGGCCATCGGCGCCTGGTGCAGCGGCACCGGGGTGATGACGGGGATCGGCTGCGTCTGGTCGGCGGCGGCGTTGGCCTTGACGCCGATGTCCAGGCGCCGCTGCGTGTCGGCGAGTTGCCGCTTGAGGTCGCGGATCTGCCGCTCCTGGTCGACGACGATCGCTTCGGCCGCCTGACGGCCGTGCTCGGCGAACTGCCACGCCTCGTACACCTCGCGGCGGTTCTGCTGGAGGATTGCGAAGTAGTCGTCGGCGGCGGCCTGCCGGTTGAGGAGCTTGATGTTGTCCTCGCGCAGCCTGCCGACCTCGTCGACAGCGCGGCGGCGGCCGTGGCCCTTCAGGGCGGCGGGGATCAGGTTGAGGGTCACGACGCCACCGCCTTGGGGAACTCGTCCCAGGTGCGGCCGTCGAGTTCGCGGCCCGCCTTCTTCTTGCCGACGCGGGACAGCTCGACGCGGTGGCCGAGGTCGTCGACCTGGAGGCGCAGTACTTCGATGAGGCCGAGGAGGACGGCCAGGAACGGCGCGTTGGCGGTCATCCGGTCACCGCCCGAGCTGCTTCACGCAGTGCCTGTGCGACGTCTCCGGCGGTGAGGCCGGGGATGCGCTCCCATGTGCCGACCGGGCATTGCAGGTGGGTGGCGAGGGCGTCGAACGCCTGCAGCGTCGTGTCCTCGGCGTCCGGGCTGCCGTTGCCGGGGATGAAGCCGGCGGCGGCATCGATGGCGCGCATTACCGGGCGTCGTGCCGGGTACCAGCCGTCGACGGTGACGATGTCGGCAGCCCGGTTGAGGACGTTCGCGATGCGGTAGCGGGTCACGGACAGGGTCACCATCACGCCACCTGCCACATGTCGCGGGTGCGCTTCACGACTCGGGCCTCGGCGGCGACCGTGGCGAGCTTGTTGATCGTGTCGTCGTCGGCGAGGTCGAGGACGATTGCCGCGTCCGGGCCGAGGACGATCGTCAAGTGGCCGTTGCGGACGTCCAGCTCGATCGCGTCAGGGTTGTCGCCGAGAGCGATCGTCAGACCCAGGAGCTGGGTCGGGGTGTGCATCACGACGCCACCTCCTTCGGTGCGGGCAGGCACTTCAGCGCCTCGGCGATCGCGGCCCGCCGGTCCTCGTCGTCGTGCATCGGCTCGTTCCAGCCGCACGTGGCGCACCAGAACTCCGACGGCTCCGGCTTCGGCTGGAAGTCCCGGCACAGCGGGCGCGGGTTGTTCGGCACCCAGCGGGCCGCGCGCGCCTCCGGACTGTTGTCCGTCGCCCGGAAAGGGTCGACGTGGGTGAGGGCGATGCAGGCGCTGTGGCCGTCGACCCAGACAACGGCGGTGTGGCCGCTGAGGACGGTGGCCTTGCTGCGCGTGCGGGTCAGCAGGCGGCGGGCGTCGCGGTGGCCCTCGGGCCGGGCGCCGGGGTAGGCGATGACCGGGGTGCCGACCGGGTACAGGCGGTTGAACTCGTCGGCCTTGCGCTGGCCTTCCTGCTTCTCGGCTTCGAGCTTCGCCTGGTACTCGTCGGCGACCTTCTGCCGGTGCGCGAGGATCAGCCCTCGGGCTTCGTCGTCGGTGACGCCGGCCTCGCGCAGCGGCTGGCACGGCCACGAGATCGGGTCGTCGAGGCTGTCGGGATCATCGGGCGTGCAGTGCAGGCAGTAGAAGCCGCCGAAGACCAGCTCGTCCCAGTCGTGCAGTTCCAGGAGCGCTGCCCGCTCCTCCGGGTAGTCGGTCACAGCGTCCTCCCCTTCCGGAGGTCGACGAACGGGCGGGTGGTGTCGTCTGCGTCGGCGGTGATGAGGAGGTGCCGCAGCTCGGCGCGCTCACCGGCCGGGGCGGGCTTGCCGCTGGCGGCGTACTCGGGATGGGCGAGCAGGTCGGCCAGACGGTCCATGCGGGCCGCGAACCGGGCCTTCGCGATACGGCGGTCACGCTCCGCCCACAGGCGGGCGGCCTCGTCCTCGACCGCGGCGGCGGGCACGTCCAGGCGGGAGATGTCGACGCTCATGCCGTCACCTCCTCGATGGGCTCGTAGGAGATGCGGCCGTCGCCGTACACGGTCACCGAAGCGACCGCGCCCTTCAGCGGCGTCGGAAGGCCCT
Organism: Streptomyces flavusporus; assembly: GCF_046267975.1. Classification (NCBI taxonomy): domain Bacteria; kingdom Bacillati; phylum Actinomycetota; class Actinomycetes; order Kitasatosporales; family Streptomycetaceae; genus Streptomyces; species Streptomyces flavusporus. The sequence goes on from NZ_CP176503.1 coordinate 2,542,915, forward strand.
CGCCGGTGTGGAACAGGACCTGAAGCCGGTTACCAAAGCCCGGCAACACCTGGATCTCGGTGATGTTGGAGTCCAGCTGCTCCGTCAGCGGGGAAGGAGTCGGGGCGGTCACCGGGCACCGCCCTCGCGGGGCTGGATGACCATGTCGTTGCGCTCCGCCCAGCTACGGGCACGGTCCGCGGCGAGCTGCTCGTTGAACGACGGGAAATCGGCGTAGCCGAAGCCGTAGTAGGTGAGCAATCCGAACTGAACGGTGGCCTTGGCGTTGCCGTCCTCGTCCGTCTCGACGCCTACACCGGCAGCCGTCGCGAATTCCGCGACCCGCTGGTTGGTCGTCAACGGGACGCTGATCTCCTTGACGTAAGGCACGGCGATGTCCGGGTGCTGCTCCAGCCAGTCGGCGAGCTGCCGCAGGCCAGCGATGTACGCGTCGCGGTCAGGGTTCTGGGAAGATGAACTCACGGTTCACTCCTGTTTCTTCAGGGTTCTAGGGGTGGATCGCGCGGCTAGGCCGCGGGGCCCCGGCTGCCGGTAGCGGCCGGTGGGCGGGGCTCAAGCCGCTTAGGCGGCGGCGGGGGTACGGGCCGGCTGAGCTCGGTCGTCTTCGGTGCCTTCGCCGTTCATCCAGGCGTCAAGGTCGCTGATCTTGTACTTGTAGCGGCGGAGCCCGTGGCGCACGCCCTTCGGGCCGGTGCCGTCGCGGCGCCAGCGGTAGAGCGTGACGACGTGGACGCCGAGGTAGTCGGCGGCGTCTTCACTCCAGAGCCAGCCCTTCGGCGGGGGCTTGGGCTTGTTCGGCATGGGTCTATTCCTCGCTCGCAGGGGTGGGGGTTCGAGACGTTCGGTTCAGGTCCGGAGACGACGGGGCCGCGAAAAGGACGTTGATGGCGACTCCAAGGGCCTCCGTGAGGGCTATCGCGTCGAGCACGTCGGCTGTGCGCTGCCTTCCGGCCAGGAGTTTGTCTATGACTCCCTGGCTCACGCCTGAGGCTTCAGCCAGGCCTCGGACGGAGAAGGACTCTCCCCGGCCGGGGTTGAGCATGCAGTGCCTGAAGAACGGGATGCTGCGCAGGGACCAGCGTCGGCTCACGATTCCCCCGAGTGGTGCGGAACTGTTTGCCTAACAGAGCAAAGCACAGTCGAGCCGATTCGTCTACAGATCCGAGACGGTCGACCGCCAGCTATCGGCAAAGTTCTTGGCTGGTTAATATCGATCTGTAGACGAAGTGTCTCGGATCCAGGATGGTTGTAGGGACTGAGCTGGTACTTTTCCCGAGCACGCCGACCCCCACAGAGACAGCTGGTATCTGACGTGACGCGAGAGGAAGAGGACATGACGGCAGCGGTTCCCGACCGGGCGACCGGTTTGGGTGAGCCGAGTCCCCGCGGTGCGCTGTCGCAGCTCATCCAGGACGCCAACGACCGCGGCCTCTCCTACCAGAAGATGTCCGACCGGGCCGTCGACTCCGAGACCGGCACCAAGCTGTCCAAGCCCTACCTCCAGCGCCTGGTCGCCAACCCGCCGGCCAACGCTCCCAGCCCAGCCCAGCTGAAGGCCCTCTCCAACGCCCTAAACGTCAGCGCGAGGCGCGTCAAGGCCGCCGCTGCAGCGCAGTGGCTGGAATACGAGGCGACAGAGCTGGCCGGCTACAACGACGACGTGCGCATCATCGTCGCCCACCTTGGCGACATGCCCGAGTCTGAACTGCGCCGCTGGCGGGCGATGATCGAGGCGGACGAGCGGGCGCGGCGCGAAAGCGAGTAGCAGACATCGCTGAGCAGCATCGACAGATGGCCGAAAAAGTCCCTAAGTAGACATTCCCTTGAACGGATTGTCGCCATCTGTTCACGCGGCGTACCCTTCCACAACCGTGCGCACCGGCACACGTCGCCCAAGCGCACCGCATCAATGGGAGGGCGCCTCATGCTGCGCGTTGTGTACGAAGCCACCACAGAGCTGATGCCTGAACAGATCGTCGACATAACGGAATCCCGCGGCCAGGTAAGGGTCAATATCCAACGGGACTCCGGCGCCGACGAGTACACCGCCGCCCTCACCGTCGCGCTGAAGCGGTTCCTCGCCAACTGCAACTGGTTCCAGATCTGGCGCGGCCGAATCATCAGCGCCAACTCCCCCGACAGCCCGCTCACCGTCACCTACCAGGCGGACGACCAGATCGACCTCCGCAAATGCGTGGAGGTCCGTGAGTCCTGCGGCCTCGTGGTGGTGCACGTCGCCAGCTCCGCAACGGCGGATCAGTTCGCGAAGGCCATGAACCCCTCGACGGAGCGCTTCCTGGCCGGCGGCCAGTGGTTCCAGCTGTGGCAGGGTGAGATCGTGACCATGGACTCACCGGGCAGCGCCGCTGCCTGACTCAGCGCCACCAGGGGGTACTGCATGGCCGGTTACATCGAGGACCGCTGGTACAAGAAGGGCCCCGACGGCAAACGCACCATCCCCACCGACCGCTGCAATCAGGGCAAGCGGTACCGCGTTGCTGGCGTCCCAGGCGTGAAGGACCGGAGCTTCGACAAGCTCACCGGCGCGGACGGCGCCAAAGCCTGGCTGGCCAAGGCGCAACACGAGTCCTCTCGTGGCGAGTTCATTGACCCGCGCGACGGCAAGCTGCTGCTGCGTGACTACGTCGTCGAGCACTGGTGGCCCAACCAGAACTACCGGGACCCGATCACCAGGGCGACCGTCAGGGGCAAGGTGTGGAACCACATCCTGGTTCACCTCGGCGCGAAGCCGCTGAATGGGATCAAGACGCCGCAGCTGCGGGTGTGGCTGAAGACGCTGAACGCGCAGTTGGGACCGGGCACGGTCAACGATGTGTGGGGCGCGCTGTCCGCCATCCTTCAGGCCGCAGTTGATGACGAGCGCATTACTAAGAACTACTGCCGTTCCCAGAAGACCGTGCGTCCACCGGCCCGCCCTGAGCCCCGTGCGGAAGCCTGGTCGCGGGAGCGCGTCCTGCAGGTACGGGATGCGATCGACGAGCGTGCACGCCTCGCTGTTGACCTCGGGGTCGGAGCCGGCCTGCGCCAGGGGGAAGTGTTCGGACTGGCCCTGGAAGACGTCGACTTTGACGCCATGGTCATTCATGTGCAGAGGCAGGTGAAGAAGGTCGGGTCGAAGCTGATCTTCGCTTTGCCGAAGGGGCGCAAGACCCGCTCCGTGCCGGTGCCGCCGCATCTGCTGCGGCAGGTAAGGGATCACCTCGCGCGGTGGCCGGCGACTGCGGTGACGCTTCCGTGGGGGGATCCTGCGGACGGCGAGACGGAGAAGGAGATCAAGGAGCGGGCGCCCCGCACGTTCAACCTGCTCCTCACTGCAGTGCGCGGCGGAGCCTGGAGGCGGGAATACTTCAACGACACCGTGTGGAAGCCGGCCCTGGAGGCTGCGGGCCTCATTGCTCCGCCGGAGGTACTGAAGCGGCCGATCGCGGGGAAGCCGGGGCGGTTCCGGACGGTGAAGCGGTACGCCGAGGACAGGGAGATGGGCTTCCACTCACTGCGGCACACCTTCGCCTCGGTACAGCTGGACGCGCGCGAGTCTGTCGTGTCAGTCTCTAAGTGGCTGGGCCACGCGGATCCGTCGATCACACTCCGGATCTACGCGCACATGATGCCCGAGGCTGACGGCCGGGGCCGGACGGCTATGCAGAACTGGTTTGAGGGGGGAATGAAAAAGATCTCCCCAGTCGCTCCCCAGGTACCGGCCGTGCGCATCCCGGCGCCATCCGAAGTGCTGGACGCTGACCCGTCAGAAGCGCAGTCGAACGCTGCGGCAGCTCACTGACCTGCGGTTACTCCCCGCTGGACTCAGGCAGCAGCGCCAAACGACGGTCTGTCCTGTGAGGTGTTCGTGGCTGACGGGGTGATGTTGTGCCAGATGGTGTTGTTCAGCCAGGTGGCCTCCGGGACCGGAGTGTGGCCGTACACCACCGCCGCCCGGCCCCGGTAGTCCTCCGCCCACGGGTAGCGCACCGGCAGCCCGAACTCGTCGGTCTCGCCCGTGGTGTCGCCGTACAGCGCGTGCGAGCGGACCCGGCCGGACGTCCGGCCGTGGTACTTCTCCGGCAGACCGGCGTGGCAGACCACCAGCCTGCCGCCGTCGAGGACGTAGTGGCTGACGAGCCCGTCGATGAACTCCCGTACCTGCTGCCGGAACTCCTCGCTCTCCCTCTCCATCTGCTCGATGGTCTCGGCGAGCCCGTGCGTGTGCTGGACCTTGCGGCCCTTGAGGTGACGCCCGTACTTGTTCTCGTGGTTTCCGGGCACGCACAGGGCGTTGCCCGACGTCACCATCGACATCACACGGCGCAGCACACCGGGGCTGTCCGGCCCGCGGTCGACGAGGTCACCGACGAAGACGGCGGTACGGCCCTCGGGGTGCACTCCGTCGACGTACCCCAACTTGCCCAGCAGCGACTCCAGTTCGGCGGAGCAGCCGTGGATGTCGCCGATGATGTCGAAGGGGCCGGTGAGGTGAGTGAGGTCGTTGAAGCGCTTCTCGGTGACGATCGTGGCGTTCTCGACGTCCTCCACTCCGCGCAGGATGTGCACCTTGCGGAAGCCCTCGCGCTCCAGGTGGCGCAGGGAGCGGTGGAGTTCGCGGGTGTGCCGCTGGATGACCCGGCGCGGCATGTCGGCCCGGTCGACGCGGGCCGCGTTGCGCTCGGCGCACACCTGCTCCGGCACGTCGAGCACGATGGCGATGGGCAGCACGTCGTACTGCTTGGCCAGCTCGATCAGCTTCCTTCGGGCGTCCGGCTGCACGCTGGTGGCGTCGACGACCGTGCGGCGGCCGGCTGCCAGGCGCTTGCCCGCGATGTAGTGCAGGACGTCGAAGGCGTCCCGGGTGGCGCCCTGGTCGTTCTCGTCGTCGGAGACGAGCCCGCGGCAGAAGTCGGACGAGATCACCTCGGTCGGCTTGAAGTGCCGACGGGCGAAGGTGGACTTGCCCGAGCCGGAGGCGCCGATCAGCACCACGAGGGAGAGGTCGGTGACGGGCAGGGTACGCCCCTCGGTGTCGACGGTCATGCGGCCTTCTCCTCCTTCGTGGTCCTGATCGTGGCTGTGCTCATGGAGAAAACGGCCATCTGGGTGGGCGGCCCCACCTCGGGGTCGTCGGGTCCGACGGACACGAACTCCACCTCGTAGCCGTGCCGTTCGGCGACTTTTCCGGCCCACTGGCGGAACTCGTCCCGCGTCCACTCGAAGCGGTGGTCGCCGTGCCGGACGTGACCGGCCGGGAGGGACTCCCAGCGGACGTTGTACTCGACGTTCGGGGTGGTCACGAGGACCGTCCGGGGTCGGGCGGCGCCGAACACCGCGTACTCCAGCGCGGGCAGCCGGGGCAGGTCGAGGTGCTCGATCACCTCGCTGAGCACGGCGGCGTCGTACCCCTTGAGCCGGTTGTCGGTGTAGGCGAGGGAGCTCTGGAAGAGCGTGACGCGCGAGGCCTGCCGCTCCCCCATGCGGTCCAGCTTCAGGCGCCGGGAGGCGATGGTCAGTGCCCGCATCGACACGTCCACGCCGACGATCTCGGTGAACCGCGGGTCCTTCAGCAGCGCCTGCACCAGCTGGCCCTGACCGCAGCCGAGGTCGAGAACCCGCGCGGCTCCGGACGCACGCAGGGCCGCAACGATCGCATCCCGCCGCTGCACGGCGAGCGGCGTGGGCTTCTCGGCCTCCTCGGTCTCGGCCTCGACCGCGTTGTCGAGGTCCTCGACCTCGCTGTCGTCGGCCTCGGCCAGCCGGACCAGTTCGAGCCGTTCCATGGCCTGCCGGGTCAGCGACCAGCGGCGGGACAGATAGCGGCTGGTGATCAGCTTCTGCTCCGGGTGGCCGGGCAGCCAGCCCTCACCGGCCCGCAGCAGCTTGTCCACCTCGTCGGAGGAGACCCAGTAGTGCTTGGCGTCGTCGAGAACCGGGAGCAGGACGTACAGATGACGCAGGGCCGCGGCGAGGGTCAGCACCTCCGACTCCAGTACGAGGCGCACATACCGGGAGTCGCCCCACTCCGGGAACTCACTGTCCAGCGCCACCGGGTCGGCGGTCACCGCCCATCCCAGCGGCTCGAAGAGGCGTCGTACGAGGTCGGGCCCGCCCCGGGCGGGCAGCGCCGGTATCTCGATGCGCAGCGGCAGCGGCTGTACGGCTCGCTCGGGCCGGGCGTTGCACACTCCCCGCATCGCGCTGGAGAAGACGGCGCTCAGCGCCACGGCCAGCAGCGAAGATGCGGCATAGGGGCGGTCGTTGACGTACTGCGCGAGCGCGGCGTCGGGCGCCCCGCCCCGGCCCTTGCCCTTCCCGCGCCGGACCAGCGCCACCGCGTCGACCTCCAGCAGCAGCGCCGCCGTGCAGCGCTCGGCGTCCGCCTCTGGGTAGAGGACGTGCGCGGTGCCGTAGGACGTGGAGAACGCCTGCGCTTTCTCGGGGTGCTTGTGCAGCAGGAAGCCGAGGTCGGTGGCGGGGCGCTCCGGGGTGCCGGTGGTGCTGATCGTCAGAAACACGGTGGACTGGCCTCGGAGTAGTGGTCTGAACTGCGGATACGCACACCGTACAGAGCGGGCATCGGCAGCACTCGGGAATTTTCGCTAGCCTCCCGGCCGACCGGGCGCGTTCGGGGGACAGACGGCATGAGCGCCCAGGCACGCACAGAAGCGGAGGCCTCAGTGACAGACGCCGGGTCAGGCACGGACCGCATCGACACCAGTAAGCCCCACTCTGCCCGTATGTACGACTACTTCCTGGGCGGGAAGGACAACTATCCGGTCGACTCGGCAGCGGCCGAGCAGGTCATATCCCTCTTCCCCGCCGTCCGGGACATGGCGCGGACCAACCGCTGGTTCATGCACCGCGCCTCCCGGCTCCTGGCCGAGCGAGGTGTCCGCCAGTTCCTCGACATCGGAACCGGAATACCGACCGAGCCGAACCTCCACCAGATCGTGCAGGGCATCGTCCCGGACGCTCGTGTGGTGTACGCGGACCACGATCCGATCGTCCTCAGGCACGCCGAAGCCCTGCTGCACAGCGCACCAGAGGGAAAGACCGCCTACGTCCAGGGCGACGTACGGGAATCGGGAAAGATCCTCGCGACGGCACGGGAGACCCTCGACTTCACGGAGCCGATCGCGCTGTCCCTCGTGGCTCTCCTGCATCTGGTGGCGGACGAGGACGAGCCCGGCCGGATCGTGCGTGAGTTGCTCGAACCACTCGCGCCCGGAAGCTACTTGACGCTTTCCCATGCGACGGGGGACTTCGACCCGGAGACCTGGGAGCGGGTCGTAGAGGTGTACCGCAAGGGCGGCACGCCGGCGCAGGTGCGCTCGCGCGGTGAGTTCTCCGGATTCTTCACGGGTCTCGAATTGGTGGACCCCGGCGTCGTGCTCGCGGCTCAGTGGCATCCCGAGCTCGGTGACCGGCACGGCGGTGAAGAAATCCCGCTGTACGTAGGAGTTGCACGCAAGCCATGACCGCCGGTCCGGCGGATCGCGCTGCACGGCCGGATCCGCCGGGTCGTCGATCGGTCGTACGAGTGTTACGACAGCTGCGACTGGACCTGGGAGGAGATCAGCTCCAGGTGGTCCAGGTCGTGCAGGTCGAGGACCTGGAGGTAGATCCGCCGGGTGCCGATCCCGGCGTAGCGGCCGATCTTGTCGACCACCTCGGCCGGAGTGCCGGCCAGGCCGTTGGTCTTCAGCTCCTCGACCTCACGGCCGATCGCGGCGGCGCGGCGGGCCACCTCCTGGTCGTCCTTGCCGACACAGACCACCAGGGCGCTGGAGTACACGAGGTCGTCGCCCTTACGGCCGGCCTCCTCCGCGGCGGCGCGGACCCGGGCGAACTGACGCTCGCTGTCCTCGACGGAGGCGAACGGCATGTTGAACTCGTCGGCGTACTGCGCGGCCAGCCGCGGGGTGCGGGTGGCACCGTGGCCGCCGATGAGTACGGGGATCTTCGGCTGGGCGGGCTTGGGCAGCGCCGGCGACTCCTTGAGCTCGTAGTACTTGCCGTGGAAGTCGAAGGTCCGGCCGACCTCCGTCGCCCACAGCCCGGTGACGATCTCCAGCTGCTCCTCGAGGCGGCCGAACTTCTCCTTCGGGAAGGGGATGCCGTACGCGGCGTGCTCCTCGGCGAACCAGCCGGCGCCCAGGCCGAATTCGACACGGCCGCCGGACATCTGATCGACCTGGGCGACCTGAATGGCGAGGACGCCGGGCAGCCGGAAGGTGCCCGCGGTCATCAGCGTGCCGAGCCGGATGCGCTTCGTCTCACGGGCGAGGCCGGCGAGGGTGATCCAGGCGTCCGTGGGGCCGGGCAGGCCGTCCCCGGAGCCCATCCTCAGATAATGATCTGAACGGAAGAAGGCATCGAAGGCAAGGTCCTCGGTGGCCTTCGCCACGGTGAGCAGGGTGTCGTAGGTCGCCCCCTGCTGGGGCTCGGTGAAGATTCGAAGATCCATGCTTCCATCCTGCCCCCTCGCCCTCCGCACGGCGTCATTGGTCCCAACGCCGAGGAGGCCGTCATGTCCGACCTGGCTAGCCCGCCTCCCGCTCCGGCACCACATGCTCCCGGTCCGCCAGCTTGCGCAGCATCTCCAGCACCCGGTCCCGCGACTCGTCCGCCGCGTCGATGGCCTCCATGCACTGCCAGTAGGTGCCCTCGTCGGGCACGGAGCAGGCGATGCCGACGAGGGCGATGCCGACCTCGCCGAGCAGGCCGCCGAGGTGCAGCAGAGTCTGCCGGGCGTCGCCCAGCTCGGTGAGCTGGGCCGCGCGCAGCTCACCCGTGTCGAGCTCCGGCGTGTCGAGCACGCCGCAGCCTCTGCCCGCCAGCTCGGTCAATCCCAGTGCCTCACCGCGCAGTTCGGGCGGTCCAAAGACCGCGAACCGACTGCCTATCGCCTGGGCCAGGGCCTGCGCCTGCCACACCTCCGTCATGATCTGAGCCATATCGCCGCTTGCCGCCAGGGCACGCCTGCTCGTCAGGATGAGCCGCACCGCATCCATGCGCTGCCCCCGTCTGTCCCGCCGCGCTCTCAGCACGTCGCCCGAACTCCCTTGTCCACTACCCAGAGTGAGGGAGTGTGAGGCGAAAAGCCAGAGGAAGACGGAAATCTGTGGACAACAATTCGGATGCGGTTCAGATTTCGACTGCGGAGAGTGAAAGTGGAGCCTGCGACTCCCGCCCCCGGAACCGGAGCGGGGTCAGGGCCCGTCCGGTGCCGGGAACCGCCGTTCGTTGCGGTCGATCTTCGCGTCGAGCGCGGCCAGCGGGTCGATGCCGAGCACCTCGCACAGCTGGAGCAGATACGCGAGGACGTCGGCCACCTCGTCCGTGACGCGGTGCGCGGTGTCGGGGTCGGACATGACGCGGGCCGACTCCTCCGGCGTCAGCCACTGGAAGATCTCGACCAGTTCGGAGGCCTCCACACTGAGCGCGGCCACGAGGTTCTTGGGCGTGTGGTAGCGCTGCCAGTTGCGCGCGGCGGCGAACTCGGCCAGCCTGCGCTGGAGCTTCGCCACGTCCAGTTCTTCACTCACGCGTCAAGGTGTACCACCGTGACTCCGTCCGTCCCCGCCGCCCAGGACGCGTCGCTCACCGCGCCGACCAGGCGGATGTGGCCGCGCTCGCACATCCGCGCCGCCAGCCGCAGCAGTTCGCCGCACTGCCGTGGGTCGAGTGCGCGGTCGAAACCGTCGGCGAGCACGGTGAGCGTCTGCAGGGCCGCGGGCACCTCGCCGACCGGGTCGACCTCCAGGACGCCCGGCCCGGTGAGCAGCACCAGGGTCAGGGCGAGGTATCTCAACTCACCGTCCCCGAGCCGTTCGTGGGCGGTCCGGATGCCGTCGCCCCGGTCCAGCACCGCGCGGACCGTGCCGTCGCCGAGCGGTTCGGCGAGGACCTCCGCGACGGTTCCGGCGCATCCCGCGCGCACTGCGGCGACGAGCTGCGCATGCCGCCGGGCGCACTCCGCGCGGGTGCGCCACAGGACGTCGGCCAGGTTGTCGCAGCCGCCGAGCAGCCGGCCGGAGCCCATCGGCACGGGGATGCGCATGCGTTCCGGCCGCGGGTCGCAGGCAAAAACGGAGCGCAGGGCGACGACCATCTGTTCGGCGGCAGCGAGGACGCGCCGCTGTCCGTCGGTCTTGCCGGCCACCCGCAGCGGCAGCAGCGCGGTGCCGAGCCGGTCGTCGGGCAGCGGGGCGCGGGTCACCGGCGCCGAGCCGGCCGTGTGCCAGGCGGCCTGTACGGCGCGCCGGCCCGGGTCGCGCAGGGCGGTCTCCAACAGGACCACGCCGTCGGCCGACAGCCGCTCCCCCACGACACGCAGGTCGGGTTCGGCCTGGACGGCGACGTCGAGCCGGACCGGGCCCTCGGGGCCGTCGGCCGTGCAGCCGATGCGGAAGCCGCGGCGGCGCTGGGCGTCGGGCCGGGCGCGTTCGGGCACGCAGGCGGCCGGGGCGGGGAACGCCTCGCCGAGTTCGGCTCCACCACCGAGCCGGGCCAGTGCGTCGTACGCCCGCAGCGCACTCGTCTTGCCGGAGCCGCTGGGTCCCGCGAGCAGGGTGAGCGGGCCGAGCGGGAGTACGGCACCGCGGTGTCCGGCGAAGGCGGAGAGTCGCAGCTCGGTGACGTGCGGCCGGTCCGGCGACCCGGGGCGGGGCGGGGTGGAGGTGCCGGACGCGGACGTCATGGATGACACGGCCATATCCGGACCGTAGGACTCCATGATCGGACGAACCGTTCCGCCTCCGGGACCTTCCTACGATCGGGCGACCCTACGGGGGCGATGTCACCCACAGGGGGCGCCCGCCCGGTGTGCGCCGACCCTCACGGGCCGGACACACCCGCGCCCTCCATCAGGCCCTGCACCTCGGTACCGGGCGGCGTCAGCAGGAACACGTTGCGGTCCACGCGGTGCATTCCGCTGCCCCGGCCGAAGACGACGCCCGTGCTGAAGTCCAGGACCCGCTTGGCGACCTCCGTCTCGGCGCCGGTCAGGTCCAGCAGCACCGGGATGCCCGCCATCAGCGTCTCGGCGACCTCGCGGGCGTCCCCGAACACATTGACCCGGAGCACGACGAAACGACGGCGCGTCTCGGTCTCCGCCTCCGGCAGCGCCCGGTGGTCCACGGCGGACGGCCAGGCGTCGCGGCCGCGCAACGGAACGACCTGGGCGAGTCCTTCCCACTGTTCATCGGTGACGTCGTGGCTGTTCACCGGCTCCCCCCGATCTGACTCGCACTCGTCGCCTGCACCAGGCAATTCTTACGGCAAGTCACCCGTTCGGCCGAACAGCGACACGGTCTGCGACGATTCTGTGGCCCTTTCCTCCGGAGTTGCGGCTTATTTCCCTCAGGTGGCGGCGCGGGTGAAGCGGAGCGTGGTCGCGATCGTGGTCAGGCCGCCCATCATGCCCAGCTGGTTCCAGGTCATGCCGAACTCGTTTCGGTCCACGGTGAACTCCGCATCCAACGTGACCTGTTCGGCGTCGGCTCCGAGGAGGCGGGCGACGAAGGTCAGAGGCCTGCTGATGCCGCGCACGGTGAGCTGACCGCCGACGTGCACCTTGTCACCGTCGCGCAGTTCGGCCTCGCGGGCGACGAAGGTGATCTCCGGGTGGTTGTCGGCGTCGAAGAAGTCGGCGGACCGCAGGTGCGTGTCGCGCTTGGCGTTCTTGGTGTCGAGGGAGGCCACGTCCAGGGTGAGGGTGCCGATGGCGGTGCCGTCGGGGCGTACCTCGCCCCGGCCGCTGACGGTCCCGAAGGCGCCCTTGACGGTGACCAGGCCCCAGAACGTCTTGTGCCGCACGGCGACGGTGGAGGCGGTGGTGTCGAGCTGCCACATGCCGGTTTCCACGGCGACACTCATGATCGTTCTCCTGTCGACCGGGCACTCCGAATGAGTACTCCAAATTTGGATGACCTCACGCCAGCGGACTGTCCAAATCTGAACAACTTACTCGTCCAAAATTGGACGACAGGTACACTCGAAACCATGGCCGACCCCGCCAAGCACCCCGCTGACCTGCCCGCATGCCCGTCCGCGCAGGGCGGTGGCCTGCTGCCGCCGGAGCTGCGCGCCTGGATGCTGTTGCGGGCCACGACGGGGGCCGTGGAGCAGCGGCTGCGATCGGTGGTGAAGGAACGGCTCGACGTGTCCCACGACGAGTTCCTGGTGCTGTGCCTGCTCGCCGAGCAGCCCGAGGGCGGCCTGCGCATGACGCGGATCGCGGAGCTGCTGGGCCGTCCCAAGACCCGGCTCACCTACCAGATCGCCTGCCTCCAGCGCGCCGGTCTCGTCACCCGCCGGTCGGCCTGCGGAGACCGGCGGGGCATCGAGGTCACCGTCACGGACCAGGCCCGGCACCTGCTGGAGGAGGCGTCCGGGGCCTTGGCGGAGACGGTCACCGAGGCCCTCGCCACCTGCGTCGGACCGGCCGAACGGGACGCGTTGTCCGGCCTGCTGCCGAGGCTCACCGGCGAGGCGCGCGCCGAGTAGGGCCTGTCCAGCGGATCAGGCCGGCTTCAAGGAACGGCACCTCATCGGCGCAGGTGAGCGGGGCGGCGGGACGAGCCTCGCCGGACAGTGCACGGACACTGCCGTGGTGCTCAACTGGTCGAAGTACTGCAACCGGGTCGAGTCCGTGAACGAGGAGGCGCGCACCTGCGTCGTCCAGCCGGGCATCGTGCTGGACGAGCTCAACCGGCACCTCGCGCCCACCGGTCTGCGGTTCGGCCCGGAGCCCGCCACCCACGCCAACTGCACGATCGGCGGCATGATCGGCAACAACTCGTGCGGCGCCACCGCCCAGGCGACCGGCAAGGTCGTCGACAACATCGCCCGGCTGGAGGTGCTGTTGTACGACGGCACCCGGTTCTGGTGCGGGGAGACGAGCGACGAGGAATACGCGGGGATCGAGCGTCGCGGCGATCCGCAGGCCGCCGTGTACCGCGCCCTGCGCGCCCTCCGTGACACCTACGGCGACGAGATCGGCCAGGCGGCGGTACGGCTGCTGGAGCACGCGGGCTGGCAGGTCGTCGTCCCCGACGAGCCGCTGTGCTGCGAGCTAACCTGGATCCCCACAAGCCAACTGGGCACCGCCGAGCGCATCCTGGCCCGCACCGTGCGGCGCCTCGCCGGGCATCTCCGGGCCGGCGAGCTGGTGGTCGGCCTGGAACCGAGCTGCACGGCCGTCTTCCGGCCGACGCCGGAGAGCTCTTCCCCGGGGACCACGACGTGCGCAGGCTCCCGTGTTTCCTTTGGGATCCGTAGTGATCCGTAGTGGTGTGTCATGGGGCAGGCACTGATACCGGTGTCGTATATGAGTGCGTGGATCGAATGCGTGACCTTTCCGTGGGTGTGTCGTTGATCGGATGACAGCACCACGGGTAAGGGAAGGGGGGCCGGTGAGTCGGAGGCTGCCGCTCGGTGAGGGCGAGACGGTCCGCACCGCCTGTGCCCGTGGCCTGCTGCGGACGGGCGTGGTGGAGAAGACGGGCGAGGTGCTGTCGGCCGCGGCCCTGGCGGAGCGGGTCGGGTGGGCGGCCGATCTGGTGTCCCGCATGGCTGCCGGGCTGCTGGCCGCGCGCTGGAACGCCGCCGACGTGGACGCGCTGGCCGCTGGTGTAGATGCCGGGGGCAGGGCGCTGCCGACGAACGCGTGGATGGCACTGCGGCGCCTGGGCTGGACGATCAGCCCGCCGGAGGGTGTCCGTGTCAATGACCGGATGATGCGCATGGCCCAGGAGCAGGCCGGGCGCCTGCTGCGGTCGGCGAAGTGGCGGGCCGATCTGACCACGGGAGTCCTCGCGACGTGGCCCGCCGATCCAGGCAGGCGCACCCCGGGCGAGTGGGATGCCGTCCGTGAGGCCGTCCCCGACGGCCGGCACCTGCCCTCCAGCATCATCAGGTCCCGGACCCGGCAGATCGCCGCCTTCCAGCACAGGCGCGGCCGCATGCCGGCTGACGTGTTCGAGCTGGAGGCCGCACCCGACGCGGCGCGGATGCTGCTGCTGTCGGCCTGTGACGGGCAGCAGGCCACCCTCGCCCGCGCCGACGATCCGGGCCGGGCGCTGCTGCGGCTGCAACTGCCCACCTGCCCCGCCCCGCGCTCCTACCGGGACTGGACGTGGGTGGCCTGCCCGATCACACTCCCGCCGACCGTCCCGCCCGGCGCGGTACTGCACCTGCCCACCTTGCGCACCCGCTCCGGCCGGGTCCACGCCGACCTCGCCTACACCCACGCCGTGCCGAAGGCCCGGCGCACCGGGCACACGATCGCACTCGGCGTGGACTGGGGCCTGAACACCCTGCTCAGCGCGGGCGCCGTCCGGCTGCACGACGACGGGACGATCACCGCTGTCGGGGCCGGTGCCCAGTTCCGCGCGGCCGGTGTGCTGGCCAAACAGCACCGGCTGCGGTGCGAGTCCGAGTACCTGCACGCCAAAGCCGACCACTACCAGCGGCTCATCAACGACACCGACGGGCATCGTCTGACCGGCAGGCACGCCGTGCTGGCCGAGGAGATCCGGCACGTGTCGGACCGGCGCTCCAACCTCAACGACGCCCTCGCCTGGTCCGCCGCACGGTGGACGGTCGACCAGGCCATCACCGCCGGTGCGAGCGTCATCTACATCGAGGACCTCCGCTCGCTGGAGGCTCGGGGCATGGGCCGCACCCTCAACACCCGCCTGTCCCAGCAGATCCGCGGGCAGATCGTGGACCGGATGCGGCACCTGGCCGCCGAGGGGGGTATCGCCGTGGTCACCGTCCCGCCCCGCAATACTTCCCGGCACTGCCCCCGCTGCCTGGTCCCGCTGCGCCACCGAAAAGCCCCCGACCGGCCCGCCACACCCGGCTGGAAATGGGCCACCTGCCCGAACCCCGAGTGCGGCTGGCAGGGCGACCGCGACATGGGCGCGTGGCAGCGCATCGCCGCCCGTGGACTCACCCACCAGACCAAGACCGCCACCGACCGCGCCAGCGGCGCCATGGCCATCCGCAACGTGGTCGACGCACTCGAAGCCACCGCGGTGGTCGGACCGGCCACCCCACACACTCGCCGGGACCGGTCGAAGACCGGGCCCACCCGGTGCAGGACCTCACGCCCCGCGCCCAGGCGACGCAGGGCACCCTCCCCCACCGGCCCCTCGGGTCCGGCGGGCAAGCGTCCGGAGGGACACGCACCACCGGGCCGGACGCGGCTGCCCCGCGCAGCCCACCGGCACCAGGGCGTGACGACGATCAGCACACCCACCACCCGCCGACACTGGCCGAGAGGGGCAGTACTGGGCGCGGGATTCCACCTGCACGCCCACGCCACCCCACCACGGTGGGAAACGATCCAACCGATCCCACAACCTGCGGATCACACAGGATCACTTAGCTGATCAGAGACGCTACGCAGCCAGACGGTGACCCTGGCCGAGCTGCTCACCGCGCACAGCCCCGGCTACGCGCCGCCTCAGGTGCCGGGCGCGCGGGCGCTGGCGCAGGTGCACTGTCACCAGCACGCGGTGCTGGGCTGGGACGCCGACCGGGAGCTGCTGCAGCGCGCCGGGGCCGATGTGGAGCGGCTGGAGTCCGGGTGCTGCGGGCTGGCCGGGAACTTCGGCTTCGAGTGGGGTCACCTGCAGGTCAGCCGGGCGTGCGCGGAACGCGTACTGCTGCCGGGACTGCGCGAGACGGACTCGGAGACGGCCGTCCTGGCCGACGGCTTCAGCTGCCGTATGCAGATCCACGAGTTCGACAGCGCCGGCCACGAGGCGGTCCACCTGGCGGAGCTGTTGGCCTCCGCGCTGCCGGGCGCCCCGGACGGCGGGTACGGCACCCGCCCCGCGCCTCCGGGCCGTACCGCCAAGGCGCTCGCACTCGCCGGCACCGGACTGGCCGTGGGAGCCGCCGTCGGCCTGCTGCGCCGGCCCGCCCGCCGAACCCGACGCGTCCTGGCTCCGATGCCTTGACCGACGATTCCGACGCATTACCGCCGAGCCGCCCGTCGACGTACTCATGAAATTCGGTGCCGTTCCGGGAATGCGAATTGATCGGCATTCCTCGGCTCGGCCACTCGAATCGCCCTGCCATTTCTGCGTGTTGCTTTTCTTCGCCGGTACTCTCGCCGACGTACTCCCGTGGGTGTATTGCCACCCCCGGAACGCCCCGGGGAGTACCGCCCGTTTCCCCCTTCTGCGCGACGCAGCGTGCCTTTCGCTGCGGAAGCCTGGATGCGCTCACAACTTTTGATTGAACGGCGGACATCCAGAAGGAGGCTGGCCACATGGGCAGCGCGGCGCAGCAGAGCGAGAGCGGCAAACGACGACGGGCGCTGCCCTGGGCGGTGCTCGGCCTGTGGGTCGGGTTACTGGTCCTGATCGCCCCGTTCTCGGGCAAGCTCTCGGACGTACAGGTGAACCGCGCGGTCGACTATCTGCCGACCAGCGCGGACTCCACGCAGGTGGCCAGGATCCAGGACAGTCTGCCGGGCGGTGAGGCCACCTCGATCGTCGTCGTCTACCACCGCGACGGCGGCCTCACCGAAGTGGACCGCACCACCGCGGCGGACCAGATCGCGCAGGTCGACGGCGACTTCGACCTCAGCGCCGAGCCGCAGGCCGTGACGTCCCAGGACGGCACCACGGTGATGTACCCCGTCAGCACCACCGCGCCCGGTCAGGACGACGAGGCCCGTGACGACTTCGTCGCCGGTGTGCGGGACATCACCCGTGGCGGTGACGGACTCGATGTGAAGGTCGGCGGCCCCGACGCCATCTCCACCGACGCTCGCGAGGTGTACGGCTCCCTGGGCGGTCCGCTGCTCTACACCACCGCCGCCATCGTCGCGATCCTGCTCGTCCTCATCTACCGCAGCCCGTTCCTGTGGCTGGTGCCGCTCATCGTCGCCGGTATCGGCGACTTCATGTCGATGGGCGTCGCGTACGGCCTCCACGAACTGTTCGGGACGACCATCAGCAGCCAGAGCTCCAGCGTGATGACGATCCTGGCGTTCGGCGCGGGCACCGACTACGCGTTGCTCATCGTCGCCCGCTACCGCGAGGAACTGCGGCGCGTCGTGCACCCGTACGACGCGATGCGGGCCGCGCTGCGCGGCTGCGGCCCCGCCGTCCTCGCCTCGTCCGGCACCGTCGCCGCCGGTCTGCTGTGCCTGCTCGCGGCCGACCTCGGCAGCAGCCGCGGCATGGGGCCGCTCGGTGCCGTCGGCGTGCTGTGCGCGCTGGTCGCGATGATGACGCTGCTGCCCGCCCTTCTCGTGCTGCTGGGCCGCCGGGTGTTCTGGCCGGTGGTGCCGGCCTACGGTTCACAGCCCAAGGAGCGCCGTTCGCTGTTCGCCTCCATGGGCAGCTCCGCGGGCCGCCGACCGGTGACGGTCCTGCTCGGCGGTGTCGTTGTGCTGGGTGCGCTGACCCTGGGCACGCTGAACCTCCCCGGCAGTCTCAAGCAGGAGGACTCCTTCACCGAGACGCCGGACTCGGTGGTGGCCATGAAGACGCTCGCCGAGGCGTTCCCCGAGCGCGGCACGGAACCCGTCGTCGTCACCGCGCCGACCGACAAGGCGGACGCGATCCTCGGCACGGTGCGTGGCACGTCGGGCGTCGAGAACGCGGAGCTCGGGCGGTCCGGCGGCGGCTGGACCGAGATCACCGTGATCACCGAGTCGGTTCCGCAGACCCCCGCCGAGTCCGAGACGATCAAGAAGCTGCGGAGCGAACTGCACGGCGAGGGCGCCTACGTGGGCGGCCCCAGCGCCGAGCAGCTCGACCTGAAGGAGACCAACAACCACGACCGTGTCGTCGTCGTGCCCATCGTCCTGGCCGCCGTACTGCTCATCCTGATCGCCCTGCTGCGCAGCCTGGTCGCACCGCTGATCCTGCTCGCGGCGGTCGTCGCGGTGTGGGGCGCCTCGCTGGGCATCGCGGGTCTGGTCTTCGAGCCGCTGTTCGGCTTCGAGGGCACCGACCCCGGACTGGGGCTGCTGTCCTTCGTGTTCCTCGTCGCCCTCGGGGTGGACTACGGCATCTTCCTGATGCACCGCATGCGCGAGGAATGCCTGGACGGGGCCGAACCCTCAGTCGCCGCGCTGACCGCGCTGCGGACGACCGGATCCGTGATCGCCTCGGCGGGCCTGGTGCTCGCGGCGACGTTCGCGGTGCTCACCAACATGCCGATGGTGCAGCTCGTCGAGCTCGGTTTCACGATCATGGTCGGTGTGCTGCTGGACACCTTCCTGGTGCGTACGTACCTCGTGACCTCGGCGAGCCTCGCGCTCGGCCGGAAGGTCTGGTGGCCGGGTCCGCTGTCCCGGCGGCCGGCGGCGCGTTCCGTCGAGCGGGAACTGTCCCCCACCGCGTGACGGTTCGCCGACCGGGGGCGTCCCTCTTTCAGAGGGGCGCCCCTTCGACAGAGGATGGCGGTGTGAATGTGAGTGACACGTTACGGCGGTTGGGCAGGGCTGTGCCCGGCAACCGCCGGGTCATGGTCGACGACGGTCTGCTCGCGGCGGCGATGGCCGCAAGCGCCGTGGTCGTCACGCAGATCGGCGGGACCAGCGGCCGTGCGCCCGACGCCTTCGGCTGGCTGCTGCTGTTGGCGGCGCACATCCCGATGGTGTGGCGGCGTACGGCGCCGATCCGCTCGTTCCTTGCCCTGACGGCCTTTCTGGTGCCCTACCACGCCCTCGACTACGACCACGGGGCGCTGATGGCCGCCTCGATGGCCGCCCTGTACACCATCGCCTCCACGGGTCCCGTCCTGCGCTCCGCGCTCGCCGGAGCCGGGGTGGTCGGACTGATGCTCGCGGTGAAGTTCGCGCAGGGCCTCAACGAGGGCACCGCCGCGCTGCGCGTCTCCGGGTGGATCATCGCCTTCCTCGTCCTCGGCATCTGCATCCGCTACCACCGCCAACACGTCGCCGCCGTCCTCGAACGGGCCGAACGCGCCGAACGCAGCCGCGAGGAGGAGGTCCGCCGCCGGGTCATCGAGGAGCGGCTGCGGATCGCCCGCGACCTGCACGATCTGCTGGCGCACAGCATCACGCTCGTCGGTGTGCGCACCTCCGTCACCGCGCACGTGCTGGAGCAGGATCCCGATCGCCTGGACCGTGCGGCCGTCGCCCAGGCGCTCGAGGACATCGCCGAGGCGTGCCGTGCCGCGCGGGTCGAACTCCGCGCCACCCTGCAGGTCCTCAGGTCGGGACCGGACGACACGCGCGGCCCGCTGCCCGGCCTCGACGCCCTGTCGGACCTGGTCGCCACGGCCCGCGCCGCGGGAGCCACGGTGCGCCTGGACGTCGCCGAGACGGAACCGCCGGCCGCCGTCGGCGCGGCCGCCTACCGCATCGTGCAGGAGGCCCTGACCAACGCGGTACGGCACGGCGGCCCGAACCCTGCGATCCGCCTCACCGTGCGCGAGCGGACCGGGTCCCTGCACGTGTCGGTCACCAACCGCGGCACCGCACCCGTCGTGCCCTCGGCGCATCCGCCCGGCTTCGGCCTCGTGGGCATGCGGGAACAGGCCCGCAGCGTGGGCGGCACGCTGGAGGCCGGGCCGCGCCGGGACGACGGTTTCGAGGTGCGGGCCGTGCTGCCCTTCACCACCTCTCCGCTGTCCGCCGCGTCCGCCGAGCCGACCGAGCCAACCCCGGCCGGCGCCCGGGCGGCGGCCTCCGCACGCCCGTCCGTGACGGCCGCGTTCGGCAGACCCCTTCGCCTCGATCCGTCCGGTGGCGGTGCCCAGTGACCGAGACCGCTCCCATCCGTGTCCTGCTCGCCGACGACCAGACGCTCGTACGGGCCGCCTTCGCCATGCTGGTCGACTCGGCCCCGGACATGGAGGTCGTCGGCCAGGCCGGCACCGGCCACGAGGCCGTGGAACTGGCCCGCTCCACCCGGGCCGACCTCGTCGTCATGGACATCCGCATGCCGGACCTCGACGGGATCGAGGCGACCCGGCTGCTGGCCGCCGACGAGGACCTGGCCGGCGTGAAGGTGCTGACGCTGACGACGTTCGACACCGACCACCACATCATCGAGGCGCTGCGCGCCGGCGCCTCCGGGTTCCTCGTCAAGGACACCAAGCCCGCCGAACTGCTGGAGGCCATCCGGACGGTGGCCGCCGGAGACGCCCTGCTCTCCCCGGGCCCGACCGCCCGGCTCATCGCCCAGGTGCTGCGCGCCCCCGACGCGGCACCGCGCTCCGCCCCCGTCGCCGGTCTGACGATGCTGACCGCCCGGGAGCGCCAGGTGCTGACCCTGGTGGCACGCGGCCTCAACAACAAGGAGATCGCCGACGCCCTGGGCGTGAGCCCGCTGACCACGAAGACCCAGGTCAGTCGCATCATGGGCAAGCTCGGCGCGCGTGACCGGGCCCAACTGGTGATCGTGGCCTACGAGTCCGGCCTGATCACCCCGGGCGCGGACTGACGACGCCGCTCCACGCGCCGGCCGTGCTGCACGCCTCCGGCCGCTGCCCGCGAGTTCGGCGGGCGGCGGCCGGAGGCGTTCTGCGTCGACAGCTCAGCTCACCAGCTCGCCCTTCTCCGCGGGTACCTCGGCGGACCTGCGCTTTTCGGCGCGGGTGGCGAGCCAGGCCCGTAGCCTGCGCTCGATCGGATCCTCGTAGAAGCGGTGCACGAGCCAGCCCACCAGGAGCGAGACCGCGAGGCTGACGGCGCCCCACAGCCAGTGGGCGTTGACCGGTGTGACGGGGTCGAGGAAGAAGTCCACCATCTCCTTGTCGGGGTAGACCATCGCCGCGACCGTGAAGAGCACCGTGAAGTGGAACAGGTAGACGCCCATGGACGTCTTGCCGAGCGCCACCAGGGCGGGCCTGCTGAACAGCGAGCCGTGGCCGTCCACTTCGCGCTGCGTGTAGGCGGCCAGCAGAAGGGCGTACATCGGTGCCATGACGAGGTCCAGCGGGTCGTGCGGCACCTCGCTGCGCACCGAGGTGCCGCTCATCGCCAGCATCACGCCGAGCACGACCGCCATGGCCGCGTACACCTGGCCGACCGAAAAGCGGAACTTCAGGCCCCGCCGCATCGCCGCCGCCATCCAGACACCGCACAGGAACTCGTGGATACGGCCCAGCGGGGAGTAGATGCCGAAGGTCAGACCACTCGCGTCCTCCAGGGCGAGCGGCTCGCCGGGCGGGTAGGCGGCCCACAGGGCGATCCTGATCACCCAGCCGTAGACCAGCGTCAGGCCGGCCAGCCACAGCAGCTGCCGGGGGGTGCGCCGCAGCGCGAACCGGCCCACCCACAGGAAGATCGCGTAGAAGAACACGACGCACGACAGCATCCACGTCACGGGGTTGGTCGACTCGAGCACGACTGGCGGTATCCACGCCTGCACGAAGAACAGCGCGGCCACGGCGGCGCCGATCATGTGCGCGGCGTCGGTGGCGGGGTCGGCGAGCGCGAAACCGAGGGGCAGCGCGAGCGCGATCACCAACGTGGGCCAGATCCGCGCCATGCGACGGCCGAGGAACCACCCCAGCCGGTCGTTGCCCCGGAAGCTCCAGGTCAGCGCGAACCCGGACAGCACCAGGAAGAAGGTGCCGCCGGAACCTGCGAGCCCGAGCACGTCGTTGACGTGCGGAACGGGCATCAGCACCGCCAGATGGGAGATGAACACGGTCATCGACATCAGGAACCGCAGACCGGTGAGGGAACGGACGTTCCGCAGTGGCGGTGGCTGCAGTTCTTCGTTGCCGGGCTTGGTCATTTTCGCCTCACTGAAGTCTCGGGTCGACCCATAGACGGTCCCAGCAGGCGGCAAAGCCCCCATCAATCCAGGGCAAACCACGCATCCCGCCAACGCGCCCAGCGCAGTCGCGCGGCCGGGCCGCGGGACTGCGCTGGGCATGGTGGGGTGGAGATGTGGCCGGTTCGGCTCAGTCGATACCGCGGACGATATGGGGCTCGATCGGCTCCTCCTCCACGCCGGCGAGCCCCAGCACGGGCACCAACAGCTCTTCCCGCACCTCTTCACGGTCCAGCAGTTGTTCCTCCTGCTCCTCGTTCATCACTCCTCCTGAAGATCGTGCGGCTCCGAACAGGCAGGCCTCGTTACTTCGTCGCCGCCTCGCGCAGGGCGGCGGCGCGGTCGGCCCGCTCCCAGGTGAAGTCGGGCAGCTCACGGCCGAAGTGGCCGTAGGCGGCCGTCTGCGCGTAGATCGGACGCAGCAGGTCGAGGTCCCGGACGATGGCGGCCGGGCGCAGGTCGAAGACCTCCGTGACCGCCTGCTGGATGCGCTCCACCGGGACCGTCTCGGTACCGAAGGTCTCGACGAACAGACCCACGGGCCTGGCCTTGCCGATGGCGTACGCGACCTGCACCTCGCAGCGTCGCGCGAGTCCGGCGGCGACCACGTTCTTGGCGACCCAGCGCATCGCGTACGCCGCGCTCCGGTCCACCTTCGACGGGTCCTTGCCCGAGAAGGCGCCGCCGCCGTGGCGGGCCATGCCGCCGTACGTGTCGATGATGATCTTCCGGCCGGTCAGGCCGGCGTCGCCCATCGGGCCGCCGATCTCGAACCGTCCGGTCGGGTTGACCAGGAGACGGTAGGAGTCGGTCTCCAACTTGATTCCCTGCTCGGCCAGTTGGGACAGCACCGGCTCGACGACATGCTGACGGACATCGGGCGTCAGCAGCGTGTCCAGGTCGATGTCCGCGGCGTGCTGCGTGGAGACGACGACGGTGTCCAGACGTACGGCGCGGTCGCCGTCGTACTCGATGGTGACCTGCGTCTTGCCGTCGGGCCTGAGATAGGGGACGGTGCCGTCCTTGCGCACCTGGGTCAGCCTGCGGGACAGCCGGTGCGCCAGCTCGATCGGCACGGGCATCAGGCTCGGCGTCTCGTCGCTTGCGTAGCCGAACATCAGGCCCTGGTCGCCGGCGCCCTGCCGGTCGAGTGCCTCGTCGTCGCCCGCGCCGGGGTCCTGCACTCGTGTCTCGTAGGCCGTGTCCACCCCCTGCGCGATGTCCGGCGACTGGCCTCCTATCGACACCGAGACCCCGCAGGACGCGCCGTCGAACCCCTTGGCCGACGAGTCGTAGCCGATCTCCAGCACGGTCTGCCGCACCAGCGCGGCGATGTCCGCGTACGCCGAGGTGGTGACCTCACCGGCGACATGGACCTGGCCCGTGGTGATCAGCGTCTCCACCGCGACACGCGCGGTCGGGTCCCGGCTGAGCAGCGCGTCGAGGATCCCGTCACTGATCTGGTCGGCGATTTTGTCCGGGTGACCTTCGGTCACCGACTCCGAGGTGAACAGCCGCTTGGCCATCGTGTGCTCCGTTGCGAAGTGTGAGGGGGTGCGAGGGGGTACGAGGGAAGGGTGGTGGCCCCGGCGGCACGGGCCGCCGGGGCGCTGATCAGGGGTCGGTGTAGAAACGCGCCCAGATGTCGATCTCGTCGGGGGACAGCGGCACATGGCTGCTCAGCCGCTCCGGATGCCCGTCGGGCGGGGCGTCGAGCAGTGGTGCCGGCGACTCCGGCTGCGCGGCGGAGATTTCGGGCGGCGGCGGGTGCACCCACATCAGACCCGCGGCCTTGAGCCCCTCGTACACGGTGGTCAGGAACCACGTCCCGCAGACGACGACTCCTCGGGACAGGGCTGCGAAGTACCCCTGGCTCTCCCCTTTGTCCTCGCCGGGACCGCCGGACGGGCTCTCCCCGTCCGCTTCGCGCTCTCTGTCCGGCATGACGCGCCCGCTCCCCCGCCTATTCCGGGATGATCACTTCGCGCGGGGCGGACGCGCCGCTCGCGCCGGCCGTCGACTCCATGGGGGCGAGGTAGCGCATCTCCTCGGGAGCCTCGTCGAGCAGCCATGCGGACATGGCCTTCAGCTCCGGAATGCCCGGGAACATGAACCGGCGGTTCTTGTCCTCGATGCCGATGCCGCGCAGGATGCCGGGCGAGTTCTCGATGGCCGCCATGAGCCGTCGGCCGGCGACGGCGGCGGGGAGTTCACCCCGGTCGACGGCGTCGCACAGGGTGACCATCTGATCGAAGACCGCCTTGTACTCGGGCTGGTCGGGAAGCAGCAGGCCCGGGTAGGGCACGTCCTCCATCTCCCGGAAGACACGGTCGTCCCGCGTCTTGCGGTAGCGCTCGATGAACCGGTCGAAGCGGAGGTTGATCGGCACCTCGGCGGCCGCCCACACGCGGTAGACCGCGTTCCACAGCTCGTAGTCGGAGAACGCGATGAACGAAGCGTTGACCAGCTGGTCGTTGTAGCGGATGAGACCCTTCTGCAGGGTGTCGACGTAGCGGAACCGCTCCACGTCGAAGTCGTCCTCGCGCAGGGCGTCCAGCAGACGCCAGGCGAAGGAGTTGATGATCTCCGTGGTGTTGGTCAGGCCGCGCGAGTAGAGCGGGTCGAGGAAGCCCGCGGCGTGCGACATGAGGCACCAGCGGTGCCCGACGGTTTCCTTCGAGGTGTACTGCAGCCGGCCGGTCGAGACCCAGGGGCGGACCGTCACCGCGTCGGCGAAGATCCGCTCGACCGCGGGGAACCGCTTGACGAAGGTGCGGAACTCGTCCTCGGGGGTCACCCCCTCCTGCTTCGGATAGAGCCGCTCGTCGTAGGTCAGGCCGACGCTCACCAGCGGGTTCTTCGACCTGGGCTCGTTGTTGAACGGGATGGACCAGATCCAGCCCCGCTCGAACATGTGGTGCATGGTGCCCTGCACCCAGGGGATCGGCGGCAGGTCCTCCGGCTCCATCCGCAGGACGTCGTCGGTCGGCTTCACCCCGATCATGTGCGTGAACAGGGACCGCGAGTGGTGCTTGAGGGCGTCCGGTCCCTCCCGCAGCCCGAGCTTGTCGGCCACCGGCGAGCGGAAGCCGCTGCCGTCCACGAGGTAGCGGGCGGTGAAGCGCTCCCCCGCCGCGTCGGCCACGGCGACCTGGTCCTCGCCCAGCTCCAGGTCGGCGACCCGGAAGCCCTGTCGTACGGCACAGCCGTACTTGATCGCGGTGTGGAAGAGGAAGGCGTCGGTGTCCTGCCGGAACAGGTGCCCGGTCTGCAGCGCCTTGGAGGGCGGGCTGAACTGGTTGACCTCCAGGGGGTCGGGCTCCTCGCCCTCCTTGTGCAGCATGAAGCCGAAGTGCTTCTTGACCCCGGACGTCGGGCCGATGTTGTGCAGGCCCCCTTCGTACGACGTCAGGTACTCCAGCTCCGGAATGCCGTAGCGCTCGGCGAGCTGCCGGTACCCCTTCAGGGTGTACAGAGTCGTGGACTCCCCCACGGCGAACTTCGGATGCACCGCGGCGTCGATGAGCAGCACCCGGACGTCCTGGCGCGCCAGGATGGCGCCGAGGACCGTGCCGGCGCTGCCCGCGCCCAGGATGATGACGTCGTAGTCGTACTCGACCGCGCCGGATCGCGTCATGTCGGTCTCCTCTTCCTCACTTGCCGTCAGCGGCCGGGGCGGTGATCTGCGCGACGACTTCGCCGGTGTCGAAGACATTCCAGTCCCGCACGACCTTGCCGTCGCGGATCTCCCAGATGACGATCCCGGAGACCTTGATCCACCGTCCCGAGGCGGGAACCCCCCGGTACACACCGGTGTGCCGGGCGGTCGTGGTGTAGTGCGTCACGACATGGCTGCCGTCCGTCAGGACCAGGTCCAAGGTGACGCCGATGTCGGAGAACGCGCTGTGCACCGCACGCACGCTCCGGCGGGGCCCGTCCGGGCCGACCTTCCTGCCGTTCAGTACGAAGTCGTCCGCGAAGACCTCCCCGGCGACGCTCACATCGCCCTCGGCCCAGCCCTTGGCGAACCAGAACTCGGCGAGCCGCGCGTGCTCCGGTGCCGCGGTGGCGCCGGTCACTTCTTGGTCCCGGAAACGACGACGAAGGTGCCGAGCATCAGGAAGGTGCCCTGGGCGTCACGGCGCTGGATCTCCTCGCCCCAGCCCAGGGCCCGGGTCTCCTCGGCGATGCCCTGCGCGGCGGCGGCCGCGGCGGCCTTGCCCACCCAGGTCAGGGCGTCGGCGGCGGCCAGGCTGGTCAGCGCCACGGGCAGGAGCTTGACGGTGACGTCGACGGCGCCCGCCTCGATGAGCAGCCTGCGCAGCTGGCGCGCCACCCAGGCGTTGGGCACATGCTCGCCCCACCAGGTCATGATCCGCCGGGTCAGGTCACGGTCCGTCAGGTCCGGTGCCCACAGTCCGTGGTCGGGGTCGGTGATCAGCACCTGCCCGCCGGGCTTGACCACCCGGAGCATCTCGGCGACGGCCGCCGCGGGGTCGGGCACGTGCTCGATGACGCGCTCCGCGCGAGCGGCGTCGAAGGTGTCGGCGGCGAACGGCAGCGAACCCGCCTCGCCGTGCAGGAACTCGACCTCGGCGGCCCCGGGGCCGGCCGGCGTCGCCTGCGCGATCAGCTGCTCGCTGGAGTCGATCCCCACGACCCTGCCGCCGGGGCCGACCCGCCGCGCGATCGCCCGCACATCGGCGCCGGTGCCGCAGCCGACGTCCAGGACATGGCTGCCGGTGGTCACGCGCAGCATGTCGTCGAGTTCCCTCTTGACGGACGCCAGCACGATCGCGGCCTGGTCGAGGAACTTCTTCGCGTCGTCAGCCTCACGCCATACGTCGGCCGGCTTGACCTGGCCCGTTCCGGTAGTCATCGATCGGCTCCCAGTGATGAGTCGTGAATTCACCCGCCGGACGGGCGGGATCTGCCGGACGTCACCGTCCGCGCAAGATCACGGGACCGATGACGCTTCGACGGTACGGACGGCCGATAAAGCACCGCGAAAGCACGGTGACGGCCTGCCGTGAATCGCCGGGCGACCAGCCGGTTTCACACGGTTTTCACCACGCGTTCAGGACGGTCGCGGCCACGTCCCGCACCATGTGGTCGAGATAGAAGTGCCCGCCCTCGAAGACGCGCAGCTCGCCCTTGGCCGTGGTGTGGGCCCGCCATGCCGCGGAGTCCCGGAGCGAGACGATCGGATCGTGCGTGCCGACCAGCGCGGTTATCGGGCAGGTCACCCGCGCGTCCGGAGCCGGCCGGTACTTCTCCACCGCCCGGTAATCGGCCCGCACGGCGGGCAGTGACATCGCGCGGATCTGCGCCGCGGACAGGCGGGCGGGATCGGTGCCGCCGAGTCTGCACAATTCGGCGACGAGTGCATCGTCATCACCGAAATGCGCCGTCGGCTGTCTGAAAACCGACGGCGCGGAAACCGCTGATGCGAACAAACGCCTGGGACCGGGAGCGGAAACCTGCTGGAAACGCAGGGCCACCTCGAAGGCGACGAGGGCACCGAGACTGTGCCCGAAGAACACGAAGGGCCCCTCCACCGCAGGTCGCAGGGCCTCGAACGCCGCATCGGCGAGCTCCACGATGCTTTCCAACGGCGGTTCCGCACGCCGCTCTTGACGTCCGGGATACTGAACCGCGAGGGTCTCGGCATGCGGGGCGAGCTCGATCGCCAGGGGGCGGAAGTAACTGGCGGACCCGCCCGCGTGCGGAAAGCACACCACGCGGACCGAGCTGTCCGGGGCCGCGACCAGCCGCCGTATCCAAGGTGTTTCTGTGTGCGTCAGCATCGCAACGCCCTCCAGCACATGAGGCGGCAGCCGCCTCTTTCATCGGATGCAGTGCCGGGCACGAGCGTAGGCAGCACAACAAGTGGGGGAAACAAGGGAATCGCCGGCTTAAACCAGAACTGACAGCGCGCTTAATCTCCTCTTCACCGCACACTCGACAGGACGGGCTTGCGCCCCTGGGCAGCCAGACGGTTTGATTACCGAGTCCTACGACTGTGTGCACTTCCGCATGTCACAAGTGCCGTAATCCACAACACGGGGTATTCGTATGTCCTTACGTCGTTCCCTCCTCTGCCTACGCATAGCAGCATTGCTCCAGTCCGTGCTCCTCATCGCCCAAGTCGCCCTGGCCGGTGGCTTCCTCGGCGGGCATTTCGACATGCTGCAGATGCACGGCGTACTGGCCCGCGGGATCGTGGTGGTGGCCCTGCTGATGGCTGTGGCCGCCTTCCTGGTGCGCCGGGCGGGCGGACCCTCGTCGATCCTCGGCACTTCGGTCGTGCTGCTGCTCGCGCTCATCGGCCAGATGGCGCTCGGCCTGAACCGCAGCGTGGCCGCGCATGTGCTGCTCGGCGTGATCATCGTCGCCGCCGTCGCCGTCCTCTCCCAGCGCGTGATGACCACACCACTGCCGCCCGGAAACCCCTCCGGCACGCCGAAGCGTGAGTCGGAGCTGGTCTCGTGAGGCGCCGCACCTTCCTGGGCACGGGCGGCGCCGTTCTCGGCGTGGGAGCCGTGACGCTGGCGGGATGGCCGCTGCTGCGCTCCTACTTCAGCGAGGGCAAGCCCGGCGAACTGCTGAGCAGCACGGCGAAACTGCCCGAGCCCTACCAGGTCCCCCTGCCCGTACCGCCGGTGCTGGAGCCCGCCTCCACCAGCGGCACCACGGACTCGTACGACATCACCCAGCGCGTGGCCGAGTTGGAGATCCTGCCAGGTCTGCGGACGAAGGCCTGGACGTACGGCGGTACGTTCCCAGGGCCGACCATCGTCTCCCGCTCCGGGCGGCGCACCGTGGTCCGGCACCGCAACGAGCTGGACCAGCCGGTAGTCGTGCACCTGCACGGCGGACACACCCCGGCGGCGAGTGACGGCTATCCGACCTCGCTGATCCTCCCCGCGAACGGCTCCTACGACGCCCATCGTGCGGCCCAGGACATGGCCGGCGGCAAGCACGGCATGTCCATGGACCACGGGACGATGGACCTGGCCGAGGGCGTGCGGAGCTACACCTATCCGCTCAAGCAGCGCGCCGCGACGCTCTGGTACCACGATCACCGCATGGGGTACACCCGGGCGAGCGTGTGGATGGGCCTGGCCGGGTTCCATCTCGTCCACGACGACGAGGAGGAGCGGCTGCCACTGCCGGGCGGCGATCGTGACATTCCACTGATGATCACGGACCGGTCCTTTGCGGAGGACGGATCGTTCCGTTATCCCCTGGTGGATCCGGAGTTCCACACTCCGGGCGTCACCGATGCCTATATGAACGGCGTGCTGGGTGACGTGGTGCTGGTCAACGGTGCGCCCTGGCCGGTGCACGAGGTGGAGCGGCTCCGCTATCGACTGCGGTTCCTCAACGCGTCCAACGCCCGTTTGTACAAACTGGAGTTGGACCCGCAGCCGGAGGGCGGCGACGCCTTCGTCCAGATCGGCAGCGACGGCGGGCTGCTGGCCGGCCCCCGCCGTCACGACTCCCTGGAGATCGCCCCCGCCGAGCGCTTCGACGTCGTCGTCGATTTCTCCCGGTACCGGCCGGGCACCAAGGTGCGCCTGCTGAACCGCTTCGGAGACGGCACGACCGCCGAGGTCATGCGCTTCGACGTGGGGTCGGGGTCGCCCGCGGACGACACGACGGTGCCCGAGAAGCTGAGCGAGGTGGTCTCGCTGGATCCGGGCCGAGCCTCGGTCACCCGGGACTTCCACTTCCGCGGCTCGGCCGAGGGCTGGACCATCAACGACCTGGAGTACCAGCCCGGTCGGGCGCTGGCCCGGCCCAAGCTGGGACAGACCGAAGTGTGGCGGTTCACCACGAACTTCCACCACCCGATCCATCTCCACCTGGACCACTTCCAGGTGGTCTCGCGCAACAACCGGGATCCCGGAGCGTTCGACCACGGCTGGAAGGACACCGTGGACCTGCGTCCGGCCGAGGCCGTCGAAGTGGTCGTCCGCTTCACGGACTACGCGGGCCCCTTCATGCTCCACTGCCACAACCTGGAGCACGAGGACATGGCCATGATGGGTGACTTCATCACCGAGTAGGGCCCCGCCGAGCGGCCGGCTGCCTCCCCGTCGGGGGGAGACAGCCGGCCCTTTTTCGTCTGCTTGACGGCCGCTTCATCCGACTCCCCTGAGATGGGTGGGGACAGCGGTGAGCGGACCCGGCGGAGTGAGGCGAACGCATGACAGCAGCACCGGCCCACTCGGCCCCTACGGCTCATTCCGTCGTGACGTTGGCGAGGATCTTCTCCAGTAGCCGGCTCAGCTGCGCGATCTCGCTGTCGCTGATTCCCTCCAGCATCCGCTCATGGCTGCGCAGGGCGATGGACTCGATCTTCGAGTACATCGCGTCGCCCTCCGGGGTGAGCTCGACCGTGACCGCCCTGCGGTCGGCACCGCTCCGCGTCCGCAGCACGATTCCCCGGCGCTCCATCGTCTCCAGATGGCGTGTGAGCGTCGGTCCCTCGATGCTCAGGTACTCGGCGAGTCTGCGCTGGATCATCGGCCCCTCGAGCTTCAAGGTGGCCAGCACGGTCCAGGTGGCGAAGGTGACGCCGGATCTGCCGAGCTCCGCCTCGAAGAACGCGCGCGACTCCTTCGCGACCAGTCGTAGTTTGGGGGCGATGCTGCTACGCAGCCACATCGGACCGGCGTCCGCCCCATTCGTGTCGTGCCGCGGCACCCGCGCCTCCGCTCGTCCCTTGCTCACCGTGAGTATCCCCCGCCGTCCTTCCGGCGAGCAAAAGCAGGTTGACCATGAATCAATTAATTCGTTAGGGTACTAACTATTTTGCGGACCGGCAACCAGCGGGAGCCAACGTGAGTGAGTTACGTACCGAAGCCGCTGCCCCCTCAGCCCCGGCCGGGACCGAACCACCGTCGCGACGCGCATGGCTCGGCCTCGCCGTCATCCTCCTGGCCGCCTTCATGGAACTGCTGGACGTCACCGTGGTCACGGTGGCATCGCCGGAGATCCAGGGCTCCTTCCACACCAGCTACGCCCAGGTGCAGTGGATCCTGGCGGGCTATCAACTGACCTTCGCCGCGGGCCTGGTGGCCGGCGGACGACTCGGCGACATCTACGGCTGTCGACGCGTCTTCGTCTACGGCGTGCTGGCGTTCACCGGCGCGTCACTGCTGTGCGGCATCGCCTCCAGCGGCCCGCAGATCGTGCTGTTCCGGCTGCTCCAGGGGCTCGCCGCGGCCCTGATGTTCCCGCAGGTCCAGGCGCTTGTCCACGTCACCTTCACCGGCAGGTACCGCGCCGCCGCGTTCGGTGCGCTGGGCGGCGTGACCGGACTCGCCGGCATCGCCGGGCCACTGATCGGCGGGGCGCTGATCGAACTGGACCTGTTCGGCACCGGCTGGCGGATGATCTTCCTGATCAACGTGCCCATCGGGGTACTCGCCGCGATCGGGGCGAGACTGCTGGTGACCGAATGGCGGTCCGAGCAGCGCCCCCGGCTGGACCTGTGGGGCACCGTCCTGGGCACCCTCGCCGTAACCCTGGTCGTCTTCCCGCTGATCCAGGGGCGGGACGCCGACTGGGCGTGGTGGATCTGGGGTCTGCTCGCCCTCTCCGCACCTGCCGTCCTGCTGTTCCTGCTGCACCAGCGCCGACTCGAACAGCGCGGCGGATGGCCGGTGATCGACCTGGGGCTGTTCCGCGGCGGGTCCTTCGGCACCGGCCTGGTCGTGCAGTTCATGAGCTTCGCGGGAATCTCGGCCTTCTTCCTGGTGCTGGCCGTGGAACTGCAGGCGGGGTACCAGTGGTCAGCGCTCCGAACCGGACTGGCCTTCCTGCCCATCGCGTTCGGCACGGGTCTCGCCTCCGGGATCGCCATCCCGCTCATGCCCAGGCTGGGCAAGCGGGTGGTACAGCTCGGGGCCGCCGTGATGATCCTCGGGATGATCGCCCTGATGGCCACGCTCAGCGCCTACCCCACTGACCTGTCCTTCTGGCGGCTGGCACCCGCCGGGCTCGTGGTGGGGTTGGGCCTCGGCGTGATCGTGACCACGGTGAACGACGTCGTGCTGGCCGAGGCGGTCGGCCCCAGCGCCGGATCCGCGGCCGGGGTGAAGGCCATGGTGGGCCAGTCCGGCAACGCGCTCGGGGTCGCCGTACTGGGCGCGATCTTCTTCGGTCTGCTGAGCGGCAACGCCTCAGCCGCCGTCCATGACGGACTGCCCCACTTCCGGGCCGAGTTGAGGCAGCTGTCCGTACCGGTGCAGACCGCGCGAAGCCTGGAGCGCTCCCTGGTCGACTGCTTCACGGCACGGGCCGAGGCCGGGGACCGGACCGAGGCTCCGCCCAGCTGCACCACGCTGACCGACCAGGCACGCCGGACCGGGAAGCCGGCCGTGGGCCGCCTGGTGAACACCACGCTCACCGACACCGCACAGCGGCACTTCGCGGGCTCCATGAAGACCAGCCTCCGCTACGAGCTGGTGGTCTACGCCCTGGTCTTCCTGCTCGTCTTTCTCCTCCCGCTCCGCCGACTGCAGGCGGGCTCCAGGCACTGACCCAGCCGTACACACGAAGGGAACGAACGCCCGATGGACGCAGTTCGACATGAGGACTTCACCGGCAAGGCCGCACTGGTGACCGGAGGCAGCAGCGGGATCGGCTCCGCCACCGCGCTGTTGCTCGCCCGGCACGGCGCCGGTGTGGTGGTGAACTACCGCGCCGACGAGGAGGCGGCCCGCGCCGTGGTCGACGAGATCAGGGCCCAGGGCGGCACGGCGGTGGCGCTGCAGGCTGACGTCACCGTCGCCGAGGAGGTGGACCGCATGGTCGCGCGGGCCGCGGAGGAGGTGGGGCCGATCGACATCCTGATCGCCAACGCGGCCGGGGTCGACGGGCGGACCGCTCGGCCCGGGCCGATGCTCAAGACCCCGCCGGAGCACGCCCTGCACGTGGTGGACGCGCAGCTGAAGGCCTTCCTCAACCCCGTGCACGCGCTGGTGCCGGGCATGGTCGACCGCGGCAACGGCGGCGCGGTGGTCGCCGTGGGAGCGTCATTGTCCCGACGCTCCCCGGAGGGGTTCGGGGCGCTCTCCATGTCCAAGTCGGCACTGGAGGCCGCGGTCCGCACGCTCGCCCGTGAGGTGGGGCCGGCCGGAGTGCGGGTCAACATGGTGGCGCCCGGGCTGATCATCAGCGGCCTGTCGTCGAGCGTGCCGGAGGCCGTGCGGACGGCCAACGCCGAGCGGACGGCCGTCAAGCGGAACGGTGTGCCGTCCGACGTCGCGGAGTCGATCCTCTTCCTCGCCTCCGAGCGCTCCTCGTACCTCGCCGGCAGCTACCTCCTGGTGGACGGGGGCACCGCGATGCTCTGACCGGCGGGCCGGCGCCCAGCCGCCTCCGACGCATGCTGCGGCTCAAGGCATATGCCTTGAGCCGCAGCCATGTCCACCCCCGCCGCGCCCCGGCATTCCGCAGCTTATTCATCCCGCGGTTGGATATGCCCTCGACGTGATCGTGATAGTTTCGGTCTCACGGAAAAGCGCAGACCTAATCACCGCACCTCGAGCATAAATCTACCCCAGCACGGGGACCAGACTCCGTCCGGCCGCTCCGGTGCAATTCGCCCTCTTGATGTAACACAGGAGGAACAGCGTGATGGTAGGCCAGGCAACCGACGGCGATAAAGACGTCGCCAACATCATCGATCAGCGTGAGTTGCGTGCCATATTCGGGCGCTTCACGACCGGCGTGACGGTCATCACCGCAAACTACTCCGGGGAGCTCTTCGGAGTGACCGTGAACTCCTTCACGTCGCTCTCCCTCGATCCCCCACTCGCCCTCTTCTGCCTGCACAGCAGGTCCTCGTTCCGTGCCGCGCTCGGCGTCGGATCCTCGTTCACCGTGAACATCCTGTCCGAGGAGCAGCGGGACATCGCCGCTCTCTTCGCCTCCGGCGTCGATCGGTTCCTCAAGGTCAACTCGGTGCCCGGCCGGGGCGGGAGCCCGGTGCTCACCAACTCGCTGGCCTATGCGACCTGCGAAGTGGAACAGGAGGTTCCAGGTGGTGACCACGTGATCGTGATCGGCCGCGTGATCGACATCGGACTGCTGCGCCGCGAAGGCAAGCCGCTGGCCTTCTTCGCCGGCGCAATGCACAAAATAAATACGTACCAGTGATCAGCCGAACACGGGGGTAATTGAATCATGCGATTCAAGCTGTTGGGGCAATTGCAGGTGCACGACGGGGACCGCATTCTGACGCCTCGGGCACATAAACTGCGCGTACTACTGGCCACCCTTCTGGTGAATCACCGCCAAGTTCTCTCGATCGAGTCCCTCATCGATGAGCTGTGGCCGCAGGGCCCTCCTCGGACCGCACTGCAGGCACTGCGGGTCTACATTTCGCAGCTTCGGAAGATGCTGCACGACAGCAGTGCGAACGGCCGAATCTGCCTGATCGGCGAACCGCCCGGCTACTGTCTCTCCATTGATGAGGGAATGCTTGATGTCGTCGAATTCGACCGGCATCACGAACTCGCCACAACAGCTCTGGAAGCGCACGACGAGGAGGCCGCATTACGCCATTTCGCGGCGGCCGCGAACCTCTGGCGCAGCGCGCCTCTCGCCGGCCTGCGCGAGGGAATGCTCCTGCAGAGCGCCGCGTCCCGGCTCGAGGAGTCCTGGATGGCGGTCGAGGAGGGACGCATCACCCTGGAGGTGCGCCTGGGCAGGCGCCGCGGCGAGGCCATCGCCCGGCTGCGCGAACTGATCGCCAGGAATCCCTACAACGAACGCCTGCACGGGCTGCTCATGATCGCGCTCTTCCTGTCGGGTCGTAGCGGCGAGGCATTGCAGGTCTACCGAAACATGAGACGACGTCTCGTGGACGAGCTCGGCATCGAGCCGGGCGACGAACTCCGTCTGGTCCACCAGATCGTTCTGGACTCGGACCGGGCGGCGCTGGAGCACGCCGGTATGTGGACCGCCTGAATCGCGAACCGAAAGGACAACGAGATGAGCACGCACACGAGCACCCCGAACCAGCCGGGCGCGACGGCCGGGGGAGTCGACGGGCCCCTCGACGACGCCTTCGACATCATGCTCGTCGGCTGGTCGTTCATGCGCAGCAAGCTCCTGCTGACCGCGATGGAGCTGGGCCTGTTCGAAGCGCTCAGCAAGGAATCCGGTACCGCCGAGCAGATAACCGGCCGGCTGGGCCTGCACCAGCGCGGAGTGCCCGACTTCCTCGACGCCCTGGTCGCCCTGGGGGTGCTGGCCCGTGACGAGGCGGGCGTCTACCGCAACAGCCCCGCCGCGGGCCGGCACCTGATCCCCGGTCAGCAGGGTTACGTCGGCGGCTTCCTGCAGATGACCACGGACTTCATGGGCGCGGGCTGGGAGAGCCTGGCGGACATGCTGCGCTCGGGCGACGCCCACGGGCAGGACGCCAACAAGGTGCCGTTCGCCCAGATCTTCCGTGACCCGCAGCGGCTGCGGCAGTTCCTGTCGGCCATGGACAGCCTCAACGGCGCGATCGGCCCGGAACTCGCCCGGCAGTACGACTGGTCGCAGCACAAGTCCTTCGTGGACGTCGGCGGCGCCCGCGGCAACCTGGCGTGCACCCTGCTGCTGGCCCACCCGCACCTCACCGGCGGGGTGTTCGACCGCCCTGTCATGAAGCCGTTCCTCGAGGAACTGGCGCAGGAGCGCGGTGTGCCGGACCGGGTCGGCTTCCACGGAGGCGACTTCTACGTCAACGACATCCCGTCCGCCGACGTGGTGGTCTTCGGCAACGTACTGCACGACTGCCCGGTCGAGGCCCGCAAGAGCCTGATCGCCCAGGCCGCCGAGCGGGTCCCCGCGGGTGGCGCGGTCATCGTCTACGACCCGATGATCGACGACGCCCGCACGGACGCCGACACCCTTCTGATGAGCCTGACCATGATGCTCCAGTCCCCGGCCGGCAACGAGTACACGGCGGCCGAGTGCCGCAGCTGGATGGAGGAGGCCGGCCTCGACGTCGAGTCCGTCTTCCGGCTGCCCGCGCACGCGACGGCCGTGGTCGGCCGCAAGCGCGCCTGACCTCGACCGAAGTCCCGGCGGCGGCCGGCCGGATCATCCGGCCGGCCGCCGTCGCCCATGAGCAGCCGATGAGGAAACGGAGTGCACAGGACATGGCCACGAACGCCAAGAAAGCCCAGAACGCCCAGAACGCCCAGAACGCCAAGACCTCCAAGAGCTACGTCGACCTCACGATCATGCTGGTCAGCCATGACGCCTTCCGCCGTGACATCCGGCGGCTGGAGAAGGCCGCGGCCGGCCGGGCACAGTCCGGGCCGCTCGAGCGCAAGCGCGTCGAGACGGGCTGGGAGATCTTCAAGACCCAGCTGCACATCCACCACGAGGGCGAGGACCGGGACCTGTGGCCCCGGATGGCCAAGGGCCTCGCCCACCGCCCGGACACCCTCGCCACGCTGGCGGAGCTGGAGGCGGAGCACCAGCGGATCGACCCGCTGATCGCCCGTGTGGACGCCGCGTTCGCGGATCCGGAGGCGGACTCCGCCGCGCTCGAGCAGGCGGTCGGTGAGTTCGGCGACTGCCTGGTCTCGCATCTGGAGCATGAGGAGCAGGAGGGTCTCCCGTACGTCCAGGAGGCGCTCTCGAAAAAGGAGTGGAAGGCCTTCACCGCCGACCAGCGCGAGAGCCTCGGGCTCACCGGAGCGGCCGAATTCTTCCCCTGGCTGCTGGACGAGGCCACACCCGAGAACGTCCGAAGGATCAACTCCTTCATGCCGATGCCGATGCGCACGGCTCTGAAAACCCTCTGGTTGCCCGCGTACCAGGCGCGGGACTCGTGGATCGGCTGAGCGGGCCGACCTGCTCTTCGTGCCTGCTCCGGCGGCATCGGTGCCGCGGTGTTATGGCGGCTTAATTGCGATGTGCCACCGTACTCGTGACCTCACGGGTCACGCGAACGCAGCGGAAGGGTCCGGAACAACGGTGCCACGGCCGGACCCTGCCCCGCCGCCGGTACGGTCCCGGCCCGTTCGCGCTGGCCCCCGAGGGGACCGGTCCGTACGAACGGGAGGGTTGTCCCATGGAGAACGGCATGTTCGCCGACAACGGCTTCAAGCTGGGCTTGTTCGCACCCAACGCGTCATCCGGCCTGGCCATCACCACGATCCCCGAACGCTGGTCGGGCAACTGGGCGGACAACCGAGCTCTCGCGGTCCTCGCCGACCAGCTGGGGATCGACTTCCTGCTTCCGGTGGGCCGCTGGATCGGCTGGCCCGGCACCACCTTCCACGACAGCGTCCTGGAGACGATCACCTGGGCCGGCGGGATGCTGGCGGTGACCGAGCGCATCTCGGTGTTCGCCACGGTCCACAGCGCGCTGCTGCCGCCCGTCGTCGCGGCCAAGCAGTTGGCCACCGTCGACCGGATCGGTGACGGGCGTGCGGGACTCAACATCGTGGCCGGTTGGTACCAGGCGGAGTACGAGGCGTTCGGCCTCGACCTGCCAGGCTCCCCGGCGCAGCGCTACGCCCACGCCCAGGAGTGGTGGGACGTGGTGCGCACGCTGTGGAGCAGCGAGGAACCGTTCGACCACGACGGCGAGTTCTTCCCCGCCCTGACCGGCCTGCACACGAGTCCCAGACCGGTGGCCGGCAGGCTGCCGGTCATCAACGCCGCGGTGTCGGAGGCCGGGCGCGGTTTCGCCACCCGTAACGCCGACTTCCTGCTGACGGCGGCCTTCGACCCGCAGCGGGGCTCCGCCCTGGTCGACGGCGTCGAGCGGGCGGCCGCGCAGCACGGCGGGCGCCGGGTGACGGTCATGTCCAACGCGTATGTGGTGTGTCGGCCCACCCGGAGCGAGGCGGAAGAGTTCCTCCGGTACTACGCCGAGGAGAACGCCGACTGGCAGGGCGTCGACACGGTGATGAGCGGTCAGGGCATCAACCCGCAGTCGTTCAGCGAGGCGCAGATCCGGATGTTCCGGCCCCGCTTCGCCGCCGGCCACGGCGGACTGCCGTTGGTGGGCACCCCCGACGACATCGCCGCAACGATCGTCTCGTTCGTCCGCGCCGGCCTCGGCGGCCTCGCGCTGTCCTTCGTCGACTACCTGGGCGAACTGGAGTTCTTCACTTCCGAGGTCATCCCGCGGCTGGAGAAGGCGGGCGTCCGCCGACCGGTCGGCGGTTGAGCGCGTCGTCGCATCATCACCTTGCGGTAGCCCTTCGTATGACATCGTGCGGAGTCGTACCGTACGCCTGCGTGTGCGCGTGTCTGGCCACCGCGGCGTTTCACGACTGGACAGGGGGAGTCCATTGGTAGCGGTCATAGTCATGAGTCATGACGCGTCCCGGAGAACCGCTCTGGAGCTGCGCTTCGCGGCCCTCGACGGGTTCAGCGTCCTGCCTCATGGCCGAGGGGAGTTCCAAGCCGCCGACGTGGCCGTGCTGGCGGCAGACCGGGAGAGTCTGAATCTGACCCGCCGGGTCGCGTCCAACC
Organism: Streptomyces flavusporus; assembly: GCF_046267975.1. Lineage (NCBI taxonomy): Bacteria > Bacillati > Actinomycetota > Actinomycetes > Kitasatosporales > Streptomycetaceae > Streptomyces > Streptomyces flavusporus. Next base: position 2,581,218 of record NZ_CP176503.1, read on the forward strand.
TCGCGGGGGTGTTCGCACCGACGCTGCTCGTGGTGGAGGAACCGTTCGAGGAACTGGCCGGCGTGATGTGGTTCGGTGCCTACGGGCTGATCCTCAGCTCCGCGTCGGACCGCGAACTGGCCGACGCCGCCGTGCTGGTCTCTAACCGGTACATCGTCGTGTCCGAGGAGATCATCGAGGACGAGCGGCTGAGCGAGGGCCGACTGGCGTTCGAATGGACACTGAACAACGACACCCAGTCCGCGCTGGGCGGTCTGTCCCGCCGGGAGCGTGAGGTCCTCACCCTGGTCGGCACCGGCCGCAACAACGCCGAGATCGCGGCCCGGCTGTGGGTGAGCAGCAACACCGTGCGCTCCCACGTCCAGCGCCTGATGCGCAAACTCGGCCTGCGCAGTCGGCTCTGCCTGGTCATCTTCGCCCATGAGCTGGGTCTCGTGGACATGAACGACACCGTCCTGAACGGCGGGGAGGAGGAGCCCGCGGCGCCGGCTCACCGACGCGCCTGAGCACGACACGACCGGGCCCCGGCCGCGCGAACGCGGCCGGGGCCCGGTCGTGTGGAGCGCCGGTTCACACTCGGTACATACGGCGCACCATCGCCTGCAACACAGGGCGCGGCAGGGCGCCGAGGAAGAACGGCTGCGAACGGTTCATCGCGCCGGGCGTGACGAAGGCCTTGCCCTTGGCGACGGCCCGCAGCGACGGCTCCACGATCTGCTCGGGAGTCATCCAGGCCAGCTTGGGCAGCCCGGCGGTGTCGATACCTGCGGCCTCGTGGAACTCCGTGCGCACCAGACCCGTCCGTACGGTGGTGACGTGCACGCCGCTGCTGCGCGCCTCCAGGTGCAGGCTCTCGCTGAAGGAGCCGAGGAACGCCTTGGACGCCCCGTAGACCGCGGACTTCGGCATCGGCAGCGCCGCGACGATGGACGAGACGTTGAGGATTCCGCCGTGCCGACGCTCGCTCATCCGTCCCAGGACCGCGTGGCTGAGGACCACCGGAGCCAGCAGGTTGACCCGGATCTGGTGGGTCTCGCGCTCCCGCGGCAGATCCCGGAAGTAGCCGGTGGATCCGTAGCCGGCGCAGTTGACCAGCAGGTCGACCGCCCGGCCCGGTTCGCTCACCCGCCCGGCCGCGATCTCCAGGTCGCTCTCGTCGCCCAGGTCGAGCGCGAGCACCTCGGCCGACACCCCGTACTGCTCGGAGAGTCTGGAGGCGAGCTGCTTGAGCCTGGTCTCACGCCGGGCGACGAGCGTCAGATCGGCGCCGCGGCGGGCCAGTTGCTCGGCGAACTCGGCGCCGATGCCGCTCGACGCACCGGTGATGAAGGCGCTTTTGTACGGGTAGGACATCGTCGGTCTCCCTCTGGCCGGACGGGGGTACGGGAACGGGGCGGTGGCAGGGCCGGCGGAGGGCGCAGCCCACTTGGTCTACTTGGCCCCCGGAAGGGCTTCCTCCGCGAGCGGCAGTTCTGCGTCGCCGTCGCTGCGCGCGTAGGACTTGCGCGGGACGAGCGGGCCTGCCAGAGCTGTGGTCACGAGCGCCATCAGCACCATCATCGTGAACATCTGGTTGTCGAGGACGCCCATCCGGACACCGGCGTTCAGGATGATCAGCTCGGTCAGTCCGCGGGTGTTCATCAGGACGCCGATGGACCAGGACTCCCGCCAGCCCATCCCCGAGAGGCGTGCCGCGCCGGTACCACCGGCCAGTTTTCCGAAGCAGGCGACGGCCACGATGGCGAGCAGCTCCAGCAGCCCGGTCCCGCCGAGTCCGGTGACGTCGACCGCGAGCCCGGTGGTGATGAAGAAGACGGGCAGCAGCAGCGTGGTGACCTGCTCGAACGGAACGCCCACCTGGGACTTGAGCAGTTTCATCGAGCCACGTGGCATGGCCAGGCCGAAGGCGAACGCACCGAAGATCGCGTCCAGTCCGATCTCGTGCGTGGCGTATCCGGAGACGAAGACACCTGCCGCGATGATCGGCAGCAGCCGCGGTGAGACGACGTCGTTGCGGGTCATCCGGTCGATCAGACGGCGCAACAGCGGACGTACCACGACCGCGAGCACGGCGAGGTAGACCAGCGAGCCGACGACGACCGTGACCACCTGGCCGGAGCCCGAGGAAGCCGCCACGACCGAGACGAACGCGAGGATGCACCAGGCGAGCACGTCGTCCACCGCCGCACTCGCCAGCGCGAGGATTCCCACGCGGGTGTGCTGGAGCCGGTGTTCGAGGATGATCCGCGCAAGCACCGGGAAGGCCGTGATGGACATCGCGGTGCCGATGAAGAGGACGAAGGACAGCTGTCCCACATGGTGGCCGTCCACGCTGTCGTGGCGGGAGTGGAGCCAGGCCGCCAGGGCGGCGCCCGCGCCGAAGGACACCACGATCGCCGACAGGGAAATGCTGAGCACCGTGTTCCGCCGGGCCCGTATCTGCCTCAGGTCGACTTCCCAGCCGACCAGGAACATGAAGAGCAGGATGCCCACCTGCGCGATGCTCGACAGTCCGAAGCGAGCCTCCTCCGGGAACAGAAGCCCGGGCAGGTCTCCTGGTAGGAGGCCCAGGAGGCTGGGACCCAGCAGAATCCCCGCGAGGATCTCGGCGATCACGGGTGGCTGCTTCACGCGCCGCAGCAACGGAACGAGCAGCGAGCCCGCGGTCAGGATGACGGCGACGCCCGCGACCGTCTCCACAACGAGGTCGGCCGAGTTCCCAGCCATGGCTCAGCCCCGTCCCAGGGGTGCACCACCGGGAGCACCGCCCGGACGTCCACCCTCGGGAGGACCGCCCGGACCGCCCGGACCGCCCGGACCGCCCGGACCGCCCGGCCGGCCGCCGCCCGCCGCGAGCGGACCGCGCTTGGGACGGAACCCGACGATGTGGTGCTTGGTGGCGAGCGCCTGCATCTTCTCCCAGTCCGGCGGGCCCTGACCGTCGATCAGCCGGCCCAGTTCCTCGAACCAGTTCTCGACGCCACCCGGGGTGGCGATGCACAGCATCTTGCTCGGCCTGTGCCAGGTGTTGACGAAGGCGTGCCCCACCCCGCGGGGCCCGTACACCAGGCTGCCGGCCGGCGCCTTGTGCTTTTCTCCGTCGAGCTCGATCTCGTATTCCCCGTCGATGACGTAGAAGGACTCGTCGACGTCCTCGTGAATGTGCAACGGCGGTCCGCCCCCGGGCGGTGTCGTCACCTCGAAGAAGGAATACAGACCACCGGTATCCTCTCCACGGAGCAGCCAACGCCCCGTCTCACCAGCCCATTTGATGGGCTTGACGCCGTCCAGGTGGACTACGCGTCCGCGCGTCGCAGTCATTGTCCGCCCTTTCCTTCCGGTCATTCGGCTGCCACGAGTATCGGCGGCCCCGATAAAGCGCCGAATAAGCGGCGTCGAAGTCCCTCGGCTTTGCGGCGGACTAATAGGAACTTTTTTTCGCCGCAGCAGACTCCGACGGGTGCCGGTCGATCGGGCCGGCCACGTGAAGCGCGTCTGCTGGAGGGAGCGTGAGTGGCGTGTCGGACGATCAACGGCATGGCACTGCTGTGACGGAGGTGCGGGAGAAGGAACTCGATGCCCCGGCCGGACTGCCCGCCGAGGGGCTCATCGACCGGACCACCGAACTCGCCGTCATCAAGCAGCGCGTGGTGGAGGGCCTGAACGAGGAGTCGGCCCAGCGGCAGCACCGGCTGGGCAAGTTGACGGCGCGGGAGCGGATCGAGCGGCTGCTCGACCCGGGTTCCTTCACCGAGCTGGAGATGCTGCGCCGGCATCGGGCCACCGACTTCGGGATGGACGCCAAACGCCCCTACACGGACGGTGTGCTGACCGGCTGGGGCACGGTCGACGGCCGCAAGGTCTTCGTGTACGCGCACGACTTCGGGATCTTCGGTGGCTCACTCGGCGAGGCCCACGCCGCGAAGATCCACAAGGTGATGGATCTGGCGCAGAGTGCGGGCGCTCCGTTGATCGGACTCAACGACGGTGCCGGCGCCCGCATCCAGGAGGGCGTGATGGCCCTCGCGGGGTACGGCGGCATCTTCCGCCGCAATGTCGCGGCGTCGGGGGTGATCCCGCAGATCAGCGTGATGCTCGGACCGTGCGCCGGCGGCGCGGCCTACTCACCGGCACTCACCGACTTCGTGCTGATGGTGCGCAGGACGGCGAGCATGTACGTCACCGGGCCCGACGTGATCAAGGCGGTCACCGGGGAGGAGATCGGCCTGGAGGGGCTCGGCGGCGCGGACGTGCACGCCGAGTCCGGGCAGGCGACGTTCGTCCACGACGACGAGGACGACGCGTTCGAGACGCTGCGCTGGCTGCTGTCGTACCTGCCCTCGAACAACCGGGAGTTCCCGCCCGCACAAGCCCCGGCCGACCCGGTCGACCGCTCCTGTGACCGTCTGCTCGACATCGTCCCCAACTCCCCCAACCAGCCCTACGACGTACGTCAGGTGATCGAGGAGATCGTCGACCACGGCGACTTCCTGGAGTTGCAGCAGGCCTGGGCCGGGAACGTCGTCATCGGTCTCGCCCGGATCGGCGGCGAGGTCGTCGGCATGGTGGCCAACCAGCCCATGGTCCTCGCCGGCGTCCTGGACATCGAGGCCTCGCAGAAGGCGGCCCGGTTCATCAGGTTCTGCGACTCCTTCAACATCCCGCTGGTGACGCTGGTGGACGTCCCGGGCTTCCTGCCGGGTGTCGACCAGGAACGCAACGGCATCATCCGCAACGGGGCCAAGCTCCTGTACGCGTACTGCGAGGCGACGGTGCCCCGCATCCAGGTGCTGATGCGCAAGGCGTACGGAGGGGCCTACATCGTCATGGACTCCCGGTCCATCGGCACCGACCTCTCCCTCGCCTGGCCTTCCAACGAGGTGGCCGTGATGGGCGCCGAGGCGGCGACCAACGTGATCCACCGACGGGCCATCCAGAACGCCGACGACGAGCAGGACACCCGGCGTCGGCTGATCGAGGAGTACCAGCGCACCCTGATGCACCCGTACTACGGAGCGGAGCGCGGCCTCGTCGACGACGTCATCGACCCGCGCGAGACCAGGTCGGCCATCCACACCGGACTGCAGATGCTCCGCTCCAAGCGGGTCACCCTTCCCGAGCGCAAGCACGGCAACTCGCCGCTGTGACCGCACCCGACACCCTGAGGAGTCACGTCTCATGAGCAACGAGAGCACGGACAGCGCGCGGAAGAGCTTCCGCAAGGTCGCCTTCGGCGAGGTGCCCGTGAACCGGCACCGGGGCGGCACGCTGCGCACCCTGCTCGGACCCGCGAACGTGGGCGCCACCAGCGGGTTCATGGGCCACGCCCGGCTCGAGCCCGGCGAGTACATCAGCGAGCACTACCACCCCTACTCGGAGGAGTTCGTCCTGCTGCTGTCCGGACGGATCGTCATGCGGCTCGACGGCGAGGACATCGAGCTGGGCCCCCAGGAGGGCATCCTCGTCCCGATCGGGGTCCGGCACCGGCTGGAGAACAAGGGCACCGAGGCCGCGGAGCTCGTCTACCACCTGGGCCCGCTGGCCCCGCGTCCCGACCTCGGGCACGTGGACACCGAGGACCTGCCCTTCCCCGAGCTGGCCCCCGCGGGAGAGCCGCGATGAGCGACTGGGGAGCCGTCGTCACCGGGGTGGGCGTGGTGGCCCCGGGTGCCGTCGGCCGGGCGGCCTACTGGGATCTGCTGACCGCCGGCCGGACCGCGACGCGTGGGATCACCCTGTTCGACGCCGCCGGCTTCCAGTCCCGGATCGCGGCGGAGGTCGACTTCGACGCCGCCGCGGCGGGGCTGACGCCGCACGAGGTGGAACGCATGGACCGCAGCGCACAGTTCGCCGTGGTCGCCGCCCGCGAGGCCCTCGCGGACGCCGGTCTGGAGCCCGGGCAGGCCGACCCGGAGCGGGTGGGCGTCAGCATCGGCAGTGCGGTCGGCTGCACCACCCGGCTCGAGGACGAGTACGTGCTGGTCAGCGACTCGGGCAAGAACTGGGAGGTTTCGCCCGAGTTCGCCACCGACCACCTCTACCGGGCGCTGATTCCGAGCACCCTCGCGGTGGAGGTGGCGTGGACGGCCGGCGCGGAGGGGCCGACGACGGTGGTCTCCACCGGCTGCACCTCCGGGCTCGACGCGGTCGGCCACGGGGTGCAGCTCATCTCGGAGGGCGCCGCCGATGTCGTGATCGCCGGGGCGACCGACGCCCCGATCTCCCCGATCACGGTGGCCTGTTTCGACGCCATCGGCGCCACCTCGCGCAACAACGAGGACGCCGCGCACTCCTCACGCCCCTTCGACCGGGACCGGGACGGCTTCGTGCTCGGCGAGGGATCCGCGGTGCTGGTCCTGGAGAGCCGGGAGCACGCGGCCCGCCGGGGCGCGCACGGCTACGCGGAGATCATCGGGTTCGCGCAGCGCAGCAACGCCTACCACATGACCGGGCTCAAGCCGGACGGGCTCGACATGGCCGAGGCGATCGAGATCGCCATGCGCCGGGCCGGCGTCACGCCCGACATGATCAGTTACGTCAACGCCCACGGCTCCGGCACGGCGCAGAACGACCGTCATGAGACGGCGGCGGTGAAGAAGGCCCTGGGCGAGGCGGCCTACCGGGTTCCCGTCAGTTCCATCAAGTCGATGATCGGTCACTCGCTCGGCGCCATCGGCGCCCTGGAGGTCGCTGCCTGCGCGCTGGCGATCGAGACCGACACGGTCCCGCCCACGGCCAACCTGCAGCACCAGGACCCGGCTCTGGACCTCGACTACGTGCCGCTGGCCGCGCGCAAGAACGTCAACGACATCGTGCTGAGCGTGGGCAGCGGTTTCGGCGGCTTCCAGTCGGCGATGCTGCTGGCCCGGCCCGGCCTGGCAAGCAGGAAGTGACGGAATGACCAAGAACCGTCGCACCGTGTTCAGTGGTGTGTCAGCGATCGCCCCGAACGGTTCCACCACCAAGGAGTTCTGGGACGCGACCCTCAACGGTGTCAGCGGCATCGGGCCGATCAGTTCCTTCGACGCCTCCGGATATCCGGTCCATCTGGCCGGCCAGGTCGCCGACTTCGCGCCGCGCGACAGCATCGACGGCCGGCTCATGGTGCAGACCGACCGGTGGACGCAGCTCGGCCTGGTCGCCGCGGCACGCGCGCTCGAGGACGCGGAGATCGATCCGGCGGCCCTCGACGAGTACGACATGTCGGTGATCACGGCGACCTCGTCGGGCGGAAACGAGTTCGGTCAGCGCGAGATCCAGAAACTGTGGGACAAGGGCGCGCGCTATGTCGGGCCGTACCAGTCCATCGCCTGGTTCTACGCGGCGACCACCGGCCAGATCTCCATCCGGCACGGCATGAAGGGCGCCTGCGGGGTGCTGGTGGGCGAGCAGGCCGGCGGTCTCGACGCGCTGGGCCAGGCCCGTCGGGCGCTGGTCGACGACGCGACGACGGTGGTCAGCGGCGGCACGGACGCCCCGCTCGGCCCCTACGCGCTGGCCTGTCACGCCACGTCCCGGCTGCTGACGGAAAGGCGGGACCCGGTCGGGGCCTACCGGCCCTTCGACGCGGGGGCGGACGGATACGTCGCGGGCGAGGGCGGGGCGATCTTCATCCTCGAGGCAGAGGACACCGTACGCGCCCGCGACGCCGGTCCGGGCTACGGAGTGCTCGCCGGCTACGCCGCCACCTTCGACCCGCGTCCCGGTTCGGGCCGCGAGCGCGGACTGCGGCGGGCGATCGTGCGAGCGCTGGCCGATGCCCGGGTCGACCCGTCCGAGGTCGACGTGGTCTTCGCCGACGGGCTCGGAGTGCCCGAGGCCGACCGGGCCGAGGCCGAGGCGATCAGCGCGGTCTTCGGTGCCCGCGGGGTGCCGGTGACGGTGCCCAAGTGCCTCGTGGGACGCCTGCATGCGGGCGGGGCACCGCTGGACGTGGCGATGGCGCTGCTGTCCATCCGGGACTCCGTCGTCCCCGGCACCCCGAGCCTGGGCGAGCTCGCCCCCGGCATCGACCTGGACGTCGTACGCGAGACGCGTCAGGCGACCGTGCGCACCGCGCTGGTGCTGGCGCGCGGCTTCGAGGGCTTCAACGCGGCCGTCGTCATCCGGTCCGTGTAGGACCTCCGACTCATGAACTCACAGAAAGGCACACCCCACCGTGACCGTCACCGTGATCTCCCTTGACGAGTACGCCGAACTGATCAACCGTGCCTCGGGTGCGGGCCTCACCGCCGACCAACTCCTCGACGAGACGGTGTCCTTCGACTCCCTCGGCGTCGACTCGCTCGGCGTGCTCGGCGTCGTCGCCGAGCTGGAGCAGCGCTACGGCCTGGAGCCGGACAGCGGCGCCGACCACAGCAAGAGCGCCACCGCGCTGCTGTTCGCCCTGAACCGGCGGCTGGTCGACGCCGGCCTGCTGACGGCGGGCCACACCGAGCAGAGCATCGTCATCGACGCCCCCTACGAGGAGGTGTGGCGGCAGACGAACGATGTCGCCGCCTGGCCCGAGCTGTTCAGCGAGTACGCGAAGGCCGAGATCCTGCAGACCGCCGAGAACTCCGTGACCTTCCGGCTCAGCATGCACCCCGACGAGAACGGAACGGTGTGGAGCTGGGTGTCGGAGCGGACCCTGGACCCGGAGACGGGCACGGTGCGCGCCCGCCGGGTCGAGACCGGCCCGTTCGAGTTCATGGACATCGTCTGGACGTACCGCAAGGTCGAGGGGGGTGTCGAGATGCGCTGGGTCCAGGACTTCGCCATGAAGCCGCAGGCGCCGGTCGACACCGAGACCATGACGGCCCGCATCAGCACCAACTCCTCGCTGCAACTGGCGCTGATCCGCCGCCGGGTGGAGGAGCGCGCCCGCCTCGCCGCGTGACACTCCCGCACACAGGAGAAGCGGCCCCCGGCTCCGGTGGGCCGCTCGTCCTGGCTCAGCCGATGCTCTGCGGGAAGCGGAACAGCCGGTACGGGTCGTACCTGCGCTTGACCTCGACGAGGCGGGCGTAGTTCTCCGCGTAGTACGCGGAGCGCCAGTTCTCCAGCCGCGGGTCGATGAAGTTCTGGTACGTCTCGCCGTTGGCGTGCGGGTCCAGGACGCCGAAACCGGTGTCCGCCCACTGCCGGGCGGCGGCCCGCGCCGATGCGTCCACGGGGCCCACGGCGATCACGCCCAGGCAGCTGACGTTGAACAGGGTGTCGCGGTGGACGTAGGCGGTGTCGGTGCGGCCCGGGTCGTTGGCGGCCCCGCCCAGGGCGCCCACCTGGAGGAGATGCCGCTGTCCCGGCACCCGGACCTGGTCGAACAGTCCGACCACGTCCTCCCACATGGTGCGGGCCGGCGGCCCGTCGAAGAGCCGGCTGCGCTCCGTGGCGAAGGCCGCCCGGGGCAGCCGTGCCTCGGGGTTGGAGCCGGTCCGGTGGCACTGCGGCACGGAGTAGTCGCCGCAGCCGTACTGCTCCATCATCGCGGTGACGTAGGGCTTGGTGGTGGTCTGCTGCCGGGCGGGGGCCCGGCCGACCGCGGAGAGCAGCCGTGCCGCCTCCGCGGCCAGCACCTCCGGTCCGCCCATCGAGCCCAACAGGACGGACACCAATGGGGTGTTGCCCGGCGCCGCGTCGGGCAGGGCCACGACCGCGGAGCCGCCGACCGTGCGCGGGGCGTCCACGATCCAGCGCGCCCAGGCGTCGAGCACGTCGACGGCGGCGTCGTAGCTCCACTCCAGGGTGGCGCGCGAGAGCTCGGTGACGGGCAGGGGGTCGATTTCGTACGACGTCACGATGCCGAAGTTGCCGCCGCCGCCTCCGCGGATCGCCCAGTACAGGTCGGCGTGGCGGTCGGGCGAGACCCGGACGTGCCGTCCGTTCGCGAGCACCACCCGGGCGGCTCGCACGGTGTCGCTGGCGATGCCGGCGTAACGGGTGAGCAGTCCCGTGCCCCCGCCCTGCAGGAAACCGCCGAGGGCCACGGTGGGGCAGAACCCGCCGGGCACGGCAAGGCCGTGCGGAGCGAGCGCGTTCGTCGCGTCGACGAGCTGGGTGCCGGCGCCCAGCGTCGCGCGGTCCGGGCCGACGCTCACCCCTGCGAGCCCGGACACGTCGATGACGAGGCCGGTGGTGGTGGAGTATCCGGCGGCGCTGTGACCGCCGCTGCGGGCGGCGAGCGCGATGTCCTCGTCCTGGGCGAAGGCCAGGCACAGCGCCACGTCGGCGGGGCTCGCGCAGTAGGCGACGGCCTGCGGGTGGATGCTGTCGAACTCGGCGGTGCTGAGCTGCTTGGCCAGCGGATAGGCGCTGTCCCCCGGGAGCACCAGACGGCCCTTCAGGTGGGCCCGCAGCCGGTCCCAGTCCGCCGTGCCCCGCGGCCCGGCCGAGGGCGGTGCGGCCCCGAGGGAAAGGGGCAGCGCCCCCGCCCCGGCCGCCCCGAGCAGTGCTCTTCGAGTGATCATGCCGTGCCTTCCTGGTCATGGTGAGGCTCGTGACAGGTCGAATCGCATGAGAGGGCTGCCGCTGGCGGGGGATCACAGCGGCAGCCCATGGCCACGATAGCCCAAAAATGTTAGCCAGCAACCTAATTGGTTGATCCGCCGGGCCGTTTGTCGCCCCCTCACAACGGCTTTATCCGTGACATCGAGGATGTCGCCAGGCGGTCGGGGACCGATCGGCCACCGGGAAAAGGAGTGCTCATGCAGTACACGCTCATCGTCGCGCGCATGGCCCCCGAGGACAGCGGGGTCGTCTCTGACATCTGGGCCGAGTCGGACGCCACCGAACTCCCCCGTCTCGTGGGGGTGAAGCACCGCAGGCTCTTCCAGTTCCACGGCCTCTACTTCCAGTTGATCGGCTCCGAGGGCGACATCGGCGGCCGGATCGAGGAGGCGCGCGGCCACCACCTCTTCCAGGACGTCAACGAGAAGCTGAAGCCGCACATCGCCGCCTACGACCCGGTCACCTGGCGCGGTCCGGCCGACGCGATGGCCAAGGAGTTCTACTCGTGGAACGCGTGACCGCGGCCCCGGACGTGCTGCGGATCGTGCGGGGCACACCCGACGCGCACGAGACGGCCGCGGTGGTGGCCCTGCTCGTGGCCCGGCTCGGCGACCCGTCCACCGAACCGCCTGCGGTCCGGCCCGAGCGACCCGTCTGGCAGCCCTTCACCGGGCACCGCACCGGCGGTTGGGGGCGGCCGTGATCCGCACCGCACTGGACATGCGCGTCCGCGAAGGATGCACCGATGCCTTCGAGCGGACCTGGCGGGACGCCGCCGAGGTGGCGAGCCGCTACCCCGGCTCCATCGGCCAGACGATGCTGCGCGGCGCCGAGGACCCCCTGCGCTACACCATCACCGCGGACTGGGAGACGGCCGAGCACCTCGCGCGCTACCAGCGCAGCGAGGACCGGCAGGCGCTGTCCGCCGCGCTGGATCAGCTCCGGGACTCGGCGACGAAGACCCTCTTCGAGGTGGTGGCCCACATCGCCTCGCCCGCACCGAGCGAGACCTCACCGACCGAGAAAGGAACGGCTCCGCGATGAGCATCCGCGTCATCATGACCGCGACCATCGGGCCGGAGGACTTCGAGGCCTTCGAGAAGGCGTACATCGAGGTCACCAGCAAGGTCCGGGGAACACCCGGCCATCTGCGGGACGAACTGGTGCGGGACACCTCCGACCCCACGAAGTACGCGCTGATCGCCGAGTGGGAGTCGGAGGAGCTGTTCCGGACGTGGGCGGACGACCCCGAGCACATGCGGCAGTCGGCCGCCATGTTCCCGTACTGGGCCGACTCCTTCCGGCGCTCGATCCACGAGGTGCGCGCCACGCTCGAGTCGTACCGCACCCCGGGCGACCTGCCCGCGGCCGGCTGAGGGGATCGCCATGTCCGTGCAGAAGGCACTGGTGATCGGCGCCGGTATCGGCGGCCTCACCACGGCGATCGGTCTGCGGCAGGCCGGCGTCGATGTCAAGGTGTTCGAGCGCAGGACCGAACCGAGCCGGCTGCTCACCGGCGGCGGTTTCATGCTGTGGCACAACGCGTTCGTCGCCCTGCGGAAGCTGTCCCTCGACGACCAGGTCGCCAAGGTCAGTTCGGAGATACTCGTCCACGAGTTCCGCTCCGACAGCGGCCGCACCCTGGCCCGCTGGCAGATCGGGCCCGAGGCGCAGCGCATCGGCGCGCCCGCCGTGGCGCTGCGCCGCTCCGACCTCAACTCCCTCCTCCTGGAGGAGGCGGGTGACTCGGTCGTGATGGGCGCCCAGTGCGTCGGGTTCGAGCAGGACGCCGAGGGGGTGACCGCCCGGTTCGCCGACGGATCCGTGGAGCGTGCCGACGTACTGATCGGCGCCGACGGCATGCGGTCGGCCGTACGCAGCACACTGCGGCACGGCCACGACCTGCCGCCCCGCTACGCCGGCTACACGGCGTGGCAGGCGATCGCCGAGCTTCCCGGCGAGGACGTCGTCCCCAGCGGCACCTTCTTCAACCTGTGGGGGCGTAACGGACTGCGCTTCCTCTACTGCCGGCTCAACGACCGCGAGGTCTACTGGGACGCGATCACATCCGACGAGACGAGCGCCGCCTTCGACATGTTCCGCAAGACCAAGCGGGACGTGATGTGCGAGACGTACGCGCAGTGGCCCGACCCCATTCCGCGGATCCTGGCGGCGACCCGCGAGGACGCGATCCTGCCCATCGACATCGCGGACCGTCCGCCGACGCGTGACGCGGCCTGGGGCCACGGACGGGTCGTGCTGGTCGGTGACGCGGCGCACGCCATGACCCTCAACCTCAGTCAGGGCGCCGGCCAGGCCATCGAGGACGGTGTCGTGCTGTCCGGGCTGCTGGCCCGCGAGCCGGATCTGGGGACCGCCATCGCACAGTACGAGAAGCTGCGCCGGGAGCGGGTGGAGGCGATGGTGCGCGGCGCGTACCGGATCGGCGAACTCGGCAAGTGGCGCGGCTCGTTGGTGTGCGGGGCGCGCGATCTGTTCATGCGCGCGTTCTTCGGGACCTTCGCGAAGAAGGGGACCTACCGCCTGATGATGAACTTCGACTACTGACGACCGAGGAGCCGGTTACCCATGTTCGTCGACGCCCTGGCGGCCCTGCTCATCCTGCTCAGCGGTGCGCTGGCAGGCGTACTGGTCGCCGTCGAGATCGCGGTGGTCCCCATGCTCGCCGATCTGCCGGGTCGGCGGTACGTGCAGGTCCACCGGCTCCTGGACCCCCGTTTCGACCCGCTCATGCCCACCATCGACAAGATCGCGCTGGGTGTCGGTCTGCTGCTGATCGTCCTGGCACCCGGCGCGGACGCGAAGCTCGCCTTCGCCGTGGCGGAGGCGGGACTCGTCGGTGTCGCGCTGGTGTCGGAACTGTCCAACGTCCGGATGAACCGGATCATCGACACCTGGGAACCCGAGCGGCTGCCGGAAGCCTGGGCCGAGACCCGCAGCCGGTGGGCTCGCGCCAACCGCCACCGCACCTGGATCGCCCTGGTCGGCTTCGCCGCGGCGATCGTCGGAATGAGCCTCGTCTGACGTGGCTCCACGTCACCCGAGAACGGGAGCACATCGCATGGAGAAGGTACTGGTGGCCAATCGCGGCGAGATCGCGGTGCGCGTCATCCGGGCCTGCCGGGACGCGGGGCTGCGCTCCGTCGCCGTGTACGCGGACCAGGACCGGGACGCGCCGCACGCCCGGCTCGCCGACGAGGCGTACGGCCTGCACGGCAACACGGCCGCGGACACCTATCTGGACGTCGGCAAGATCCTGGCCGCCGCCGCCGAGTGCGGCGCGGACGCGATCCACCCCGGCTACGGCTTCCTCTCCGAGGACGCCGGATTCGCCCGGGCGGTGCGCGCGGCGAACCTGACCTGGATCGGCCCGCCGCCGGAGGCGATCGAGCAGCTCGGCGACAAGGTGGCCGCCCGCGAGATCGCCCGCCGGGTCCGGGCCCCGCTCGCACCCGGCACCGACCGTCCCGTCACCGGCCCGGACGAGGTCCTCGACTTCGCCCGCGAGCACGGACTGCCGCTGGCCATCAAGGCGGTGGGCGGAGGCGGCGGTCGCGGACTGAAGGTGGCCCGCACCCTGGAGGAGATCCCCCGACTCCTGGAGTCCGCCGCCCGCGAGGCCGCCGCCGCCTTCGGTCGGGGCGACTGCTTCGTGGAGAAGTACCTGGACCGGGCACGGCACGTCGAGACGCAGTGCCTCGCGGACAGCCACGGCAACGTGGTGGTGGTCTCCACCCGTGACTGCTCCGTGCAGCGGCGCCACCAGAAACTGGTCGAGGAGGCGCCCGCGCCCTTCCTCACCCCCGAACAGGAGGAGACGCTGCGCGCCGCGTCGAAGGCGGTGCTCGCCGAGGCCGGTTATGTGGGTGCGGGCACCTGCGAGTTCCTGCTCGGGGAGGACGGCACCATCTCGTTCCTGGAGGTCAACACCCGGCTGCAGGTGGAGCATCCGGTGACCGAGGAGATCACCGGGATCGACCTGGTCCAGGAGCAGTTCCGCATCGCCGCGGGCGAACCGCTCGGGTTCACCGACCCGGTGGACCGGCGAGGCCACTCGGTCGAGTTCCGGATCAACGGCGAGGACGTGGGGCGCGGCTTCCTGCCCACCCCGGGCACCGTCACCCGGTGGCGCACGCCGGCCGGTCCCGGCATCCGGGTGGACACCGGGATCGAGGAGGGCGCCGTCGTCGACGGGGCCTTCGACTCGATGCTCGCCAAGCTCATCGTCACCGGCGCCGACCGGGGGCAGGCGCTGGCGCGGGCGCGGCGGGCCCTGGGGGAGTTCGAGGTCGACGGGGTACCGACAACCCTGCCACTGTTCCGGGCGCTGCTGGACAGCCCGGAGTTCACCGCGAGCGACCCCGCCGTCGGCCTCGCCGTGCACACGCGGTGGCTGGAGTCGGAGGCGGCGCTGCGGATCGACCCGTGGGAGGGTGACCCGGCCGAGACCGCCGAGCGGCCCGAGCAGGTGACCTACACCGTCGAGGTGGGCGGGCGCCGGCTGGAGGTGGCGCTGCCCGAGTCACTCGCGGCACCGAAGGCGGTGACCACCGTGCGCTCGGGCGGATCCGCGGTGCGACGCAAGGCGCGTCCCTCGTCGGCGACGACGGCATCGGACGGCACGGTCCTGACCAGTCCGATGGTCGGTACGGTGGTCAAGGTGTCCGCCACCGAGGGCGCGGAAGTCTCGGAGGGCGACGTGCTGTTCGTCATCGAGGCGATGAAGATGGAGCAGCCCGTCAAGGCCCACCGTCCCGGCGTGGTGCACGCCATCAAGGTGTCCGCGGGGACCGGTGTGTCGCGGGGTGCCCCGCTGTGCGAGGTACGCACGGCGGGTTGAACGGCGCTCGCCTTCAGGGCCCTTCGCCCTCGCCGCCCCCACGCCCAGCCCCCCGGAGCACACGAGGAACCCGGCACGGTACGGACGCCGTGCCGGGTTCTTCCGTTCGGACCGTCAGACGGGAACGACCCGGAAGATCGGGATTCCGGAGGCCGCCCGCTCGAAGCTCTCGGGGCTCTTGTCGGCGACCACACCGTTCTTCACGAAGATGCCGGCACCCATCGGAACCTGCGTCGGGAACTCGCGGGCGATCCGCCCCCGCTCCGCCTCGGGAACCTCGATCAGCTGCACGGGCCGGGCCTTGCGGCCGCGGATCATGGTGCCCCGGCCGGCGGCGCGGACGTTCTTCACCCAGTCCGACTTGGGGAAGGCCTGGAGGATGTACATGTCGCCGTCGATCTTCACCGGAGCCACCGGGTTGGTGAACTCCCGGCCGGACACCCGGCCCTTGACGCGCAGCAGGTGCATGGGCCCCACGGGCATGCCCATGGAGTGGAACATCTGCATCATCTTGTTGCCGAACTTCAGGAAGGGTGAAACCGGGGGCCGAGTGGTCGTGGCCATGATCTCGCTCATCTCTCTTGGTGAGTACTGAGGGGATGTCAGAGCCGGCCGGCGGCCGCGCGGGGCATCCGCGTGAACCGTGGGCTGCCCGGGCGTACGAGACCGGTTCGGTAGGCCGTGGTGATCACGTCGATCCGGCTCTTGAGTTCGAGCTTGCCCATGAGGCTGTGCACATGGCTCTTGACGGTGGCTTCGCTCAGGTCCAGTGCTTCGGCGATCTCCACATTGCTCCAGCCGCGCAGCATCAGCTGGACGACCTCGGTCTCCCGCGCGGTGAGCCGGTCGAACCGCCACGGCGGACGCCGCTGGGCGGGCACCGTCTGGCCCGACTGGCGGTGTTCCGCGATGAGCAGGTATCCGGAGCGCAGCAGCCTGAGCGCGGGCATCAGGGTCGCGTGACTGGTCCGGTTGACCACGACTCCGGCGATGCGGGCACGGGTGAGATCCCCTTCCCCACGCTTGTGGGTGGGCGATACGACGAGGAGGCGCGGCCGGGGCGTACTGGCCGCCACCGCGTGAATGAGGGGAAGCGCGTCGGCGCCGAACACCACCGCGATGTCGGGCCGGCGCTCGGTGATGATCCGTTGCACCTTGCCCGGGTCGGCGGCATACCCCGCTGCGGAGAATCCTTCCTCCTTGCCGAGAGTCGACACGGTCTCGATCCGACTGAAGAGACTGCCGCCCAGCACGACGACGGATGTGGGTCGTGTGTGCCCGGGATCGCGTAAGTGGTGTTGGTCTGGGAGCACTACGACTTTCCTCCAGCAAGCGGCGCGTCAGCCAGACGGAGCACCGCGCCTAGATGTCGAGGCGGTAACTTAATTACGTAGCGAGCTATCTAAATGGTGGCATGGGAGTACGGCTGTGTCAACGACGTCCTGCCACGTCAACCTGGTCGCCCAACCCGGCCACCCCGTATCCCAGACCCCCTCAGCCGCATGATGGCACTCCCGCGAACCACGGACCCGGCAGTGGCCTGAAATCGCGGAAGAGCTGCTGAAACAGGCCACAGTGGACGCACGTTGCAACACAGCGAGAGCCCCCGCCAACGGCCCGTTCCCGGTCCGTGTCAGGGGGCTCGCTGCCCATGTCGCCCGGCGCCGGGCTCACGCTCCGGATGTGGGGCGGGGTGCCGGCACCGAGGCTGCTGCGCTCTGGATGTTCCGGTGGATGTCCAGTGCCGCCGTGGACCGGTTGAGGGTGATGTAGTGCAGCCCCGGGGCACCCTCGGCGAGGAGGCGCTCGGCCATGGCCGTCGCGTACTCGACACCGATGCGGTGGGCCGTGTCCGGTTCGTGGCGGGCCTGTTCCAGCCGGTGGGCCAGGTCCTCGGGGAAGGCTGCGCCGGACAGTTCGGCGAAGCGGCGAATCTGGCGCACGTCCGTGGCGGGCATGATCTCGGGGATGATCGGGGTCTCACAGCCCACGGCCGCGACCCGGTCACGCAACCGCAGATAGTCCTCGGCGTCGAAGAACATCTGCGTGATCGCGTAGTCGGCGCCCGCCCGGCACTTGGCGACGAAGTGCCGGAGGTCGCTCTCCCGGTCGGGCGACCGCGGATGCCCTTCGGGAAAGGCGGCCACCCCGATGGTGAAGTCCCCCAGGGAGCGTACGAGTTCGACGAGTTCACGCGCGTAGGTGAATCCGGCCGGGTGAGGTGTCCACGGGCCGTTCGGATCACCGGGCGGGTCGCCCCGCAGCACGAGGACGTCCCGGATGCCCGCGTCCGCGTACTGGCCGATGATGTGGCGCAGTTCCGCGACCGAGTGGCCTACCGCGGTGAGGTGGGCGACCGGCCGCAGGATGGTCTCGGCGGCGATACGCCGGGTGACGGACACGGTCCGGTCCCGGGACGAGCCGCCCGCTCCATAGGTGACGGACACGAAGTCGGGACGCAGTGCTTCCACACGGCGGATCGTGTCCCAGAGGGTGCGTTCGCCCACCTCGGTCTTCGGGGGGAAGAACTCGAAGGAGAAGGTCGTCATCGTCGTTCTCCGGAACTCCTCGGACAGCCGGACCCCGATCCGCTCCGCGGGGCCGCGGCTGTCATCGCCGCGCCGCCAGACGAGCGGCGAGCCCGTCCACCGCGGACACGCCGTAGGTGTCGCGGATCCGGCCCAGCAGATCCGGACCGGACAGCGTGTACTGCTGTGTACCGGTGGACTCCAGAACCGTGGTGGCCAGGGCACTCCCCAGCCGCGCGGCGCTCTCCTGGCCGAGCCCCCAGGCGACGGCCGCGAGGAAGCCGGCCCGGAAGGCGTCCCCCGCGCCGGTGGGCTCGGTCGCGCCCGACGGCGGCACCGACTTGACGACGACCGGGCGGTGCCCGGCTCGCTGGACGACGGCGCCTTCGGCACCCCGCGTGATCACCCAGCCGCCCACCCGGCCGAGGATCTGCTGCTCGGTCCAGCCGCTTCGCTCCTGGATGAGCACGCTCTCGTACTCGTTGGTGAACAGGAACTCGGGTCCCGCCAGCAGCGCTCGGACGTCGTCGCGCGCCATGCGCGCCAACTGCTGCGAGGGGTCGGCGACGAAGGGGATGCCCAGTTCGGTGCACTCGCGGGTGTGCCGCACCATCGCTTCCGGGTCATTGGGCGATACGACGACCAGGTCGAGGGCGCCCGTTCGCTCCTGCACCGTCCGCAGATCGATGAGCCGGGCCTCGCTCATGGCGCCGGCATAGAAGGACCCGATCTGGTTGTGGTCCCGGTCCGTGGTGCAGACGAACCGTGCTGTGTGCCTGGTTTCGCTCACCCGGACCGGTCCGGTGTCGACGCCGTGTCGCTCCAGCCGCGCCCGGTACTCCTCGAAGCCCGGCCCGACGGCGCCCACGAGCAGGGGACGCAGGCCCAGCGAACCCAGGCCGAAGGCGATGTTCGCCGCCACTCCCCCGGCACGGATCTCCAACTCGTCGACCAGGAACGAGAGCGACACCTTGTCCAGGCTCTCGGCGATGAACTGTTCCGTGAACCTGCCCGGGTAGACCATGAGATGGTCCTCGGCGATCGACCCCGTGACTGCGATTCTCATCTGCTGTCCCTACCCCTGTCTCCGGACTGTTGGCGACCGCGCTCGGGACCCGTACTGCCCGTACGCGGCGGCGGGTCCGTTCATCGTCCGGGGCGGGGCTTAAGCACCGGTTAGGCGGCCATCAGCCACCGGGCCGACCTCACGTTCAGTAGCGCTGGGCCTTGGCGATCTCGGCGGTCAGCCTCGGCTCGGGCGGCTTGCGGCTGATGGCGAGCGGCTGGGCCCGCTCCCCGGGTTCGAGGTCCTCCACGCCCACGAAATGGGTCTCGACGACTTTCCCGTCGGGGTCGTGGAAGTCGACCTGGACCGCATAGGAGGCGGTGCTGTCCGTGCTGTTGGTGATGTTCACGACCACGGCAAGCAGGCCACCCGTCTCGGATCGCGGCTTGCCGGTGAGCGAGACATCGGACGTCGCGTTGCCCCGGCCCTTGACGTCCTTCAACTCGGCCTCGGCCGCAGCGTTGGCACGCGCGATCTCCGCCGACACGGACGCCTCGAACTCCGAGGCCCGCGCGTAGGCGGACGACGCCGCGGCCGATGCGGAGGCGCGCGCGGACTCGATCGCGGACTGGGCCGCCGACGCGAGGGGCGCGGGCGGACTGCCCGTGAACGACTCGGTGGCCGGCGGCGACGGGCGCGGAGTGAACGTGGTACCGCCGCCGTCGCCGTCGCCGTCGCCACAGGCGGCGAGCGCGACCGCACAGGCACCGGCGGCGGCTAAAGCGGTGAGAGCCCTCGGGGCTCGGTGCCGCGGGCGCTTGTGCGGTCGGTACTGCTGCTGCGCGTCGCTCATGGCATGGAATCCTCTCCCGGCCGCACATATGACCGATTCACGCCGTTATGGCCTGGCCGGATTGCATGCTGCCTGCCATGGCGGTACCCGGCCACCGCACTGCGCCGAGGGGGGCGCTCCGACAGGAACATCAACACCTACGGCGACTTCGGCCGGCCGGACACACCGGACTCCGACAAGATCATGCACGCCATGCTGGAGACGCAGAGCTGCGCGGCTACTGGGAGAAGCTGTCAGCCGCCGCTCGTGTCGTCCCGCGCGGCGAAACCGGCAAGGTCTGCCAGAAGCATGTCGGCGACGAGTTCCTCGACCACGGCGGTGCCGTGGTCCGCCATCGCGGATGCCAGCTGCGGATCCCAGGGCGCCTCGGTCAGTCGCCCCGGACCGGGACCACCCGGTGCGCGGGCAGCGGCGGTGAGGTAGTCCGCCGCCGTCATGCGCCAGGGCCGGGCGGGCGTCTTGTCCATGACGTAGGCGGCGATGCGAATGCCCTCGCCGTCGAAGTCGCCGTGGTAGCGGAGCTCGCCCCCGTCGTCCGCGAGCAGGCGCAGGAGGCGGATGGCCGCGCTGTTGGGCCAGCCCGATGTGCAGACCATCGGCGGGCACCGCGGGCCGAACCGCCGCAGGGCGAGGGCCAGAACGCTGGGATTCTCCGTGACGTGGACGACTGGCTCGGGCGCCGCGGCGAGGGCGAACTCACCCGGACCACGCACCTGCGCGAGGGTGAGGCTGGCGGCCTGTCCGGCTCGGGTGCAGACGCGCACCACGCGGGCCAGCGGTCCGTCGCCCATGAGGCGCAGCCCGGCGGCCAGGACGGTGGTGGACAACTCGTCGTCGGCGATGCCCGCGCGGGCCCACAGGGCGCGCCGGTCCTGCGCGGACTGCGGCGCGTCGATGCCATGGACCGCCGCCAATGCCCGCAGTACGAGGGAGGACAGGCGGGTGCCGTCGTCGAGCGCGTGGGAGTCGCCGTTCAGAACCCGTGCGGCGAAGGCAGGCAGGGGTTCCCCTTGGGCAGGGAGCGCCTCCAGCACGGCGAGCGCGGCCGTGAGCAGCTCCCGGGTGCGCTCCGGTGAGCCGCCGACCAGGCCTGCCGTCCGGCAGGAGGCGGACCAGTCGGCGAGGGCGGGCTGGGCTCGTACGATGTCGTGGCCTGCCAACCACGACCACAACTCGGCCCGTTCGTCGCCCTGTCGGCGCCGCTCGGCCGCGCGGTCGCCCAGCGGGCCCACCAGCTCGGCGACGACGTCATGCACCGTGCGGCCGCAGAGCTCGGCCACCGCCTCCTCGAGGCGGGCCAGCGGGACGGCGGGGCGTGCGTCCGGCAGCCGCTCCAGGCCGAGCAGGTCGGCGAGGGCCGCACGCTGAGCTTCGTCGAGCGGTCCGACGCGTACGCGGGCGACGGGTCGCCCGGAGGAGAGCCGGTCGTGGACGGCCAGCCACAACGGACGCAGATCGGGGCGGCGCAGCACACCCTCGCCCTGTGTCATTCCCGTGTGCGTCATACGAGTTCGGTCCCGTTCCACACGAATCGGGCGGTGGTGACCGCATCGTCTCCGTCCGCACCGGTGAGCAACTGATGCACGGCGATACCGGGCAGCTCGCCGTAGGTACACCACTCATGGTCGGAGGTGAGCATCAGGTCGAGGCCGAGCGCGGCGAGCAGGCCGAAGACCTGTCCGCGGTTGACGGTGTCGACCCCGACGAAGACCTCGTCCAGCAGGATCAGGCGGGGTGCCTCGGGCACGGCCTCGTAGTGGGCGGAGACGGCGGCGAACAGAGGAAGGTGAAGGGCGATGGCCTTCTCACCGCCGGACAGCGCGCCGTGGAGCTTCTTGGTCAGTGGCTGCCAGCCCGCCCCGTTCGCGCGGTCGAGCCGGACGGTGAACTGGTGCCAGGCCGTGTAGTCGAGCACCTCGCCCAGCTGCCCCTCCCAGCTCGCCGCGGTATCAGTGTCCTTGGCCTGATCGATGCGGGAGCGGAAGAAGTCGTGCAGTGCCTCGCGGTCGGCCTCGGTGATCCGGCCCGGGTCCTTGAGCAGCAGCTCGCGGGCGGTGCGCGTGCCGTCCGGCAGATCCGGGCGTACCTGCCACACCAGCTGGACGGCGACGTTGGAGGCGGTTCGGACGCGCTCCAGGTGACCGTTCATGCGGTCGACGAGTTCGTGGGCCTGGCGGATACGGGCCGCGAGGTGGCGGCGGATGTCGCCGGTGAGAATCTGATCGAACAGGCGGCGCTCGGCGGCGCTGATGTCGTCGCGGCTGCCGTCGCGCTCCTGTGTCAGCGTCCTCAGCAAGCCCGTTGCCCCGACGCGCACGCCGTCCAGTGCGGCCGTGAAGAGCTGAACGTCGTCGTCGGTCTCGAGGTCCAGGTCGGCACGGGCGCCGAGGTGCTGACGAGCCTGGTGGACGGATTCGGACAGGCGGTTGGCGGCGTCGCCCAGATTGCGTGGGGCGTACGAAGTGTCCGGCCACTTCGCCGCGGTCGCGCGGGCGGCCTCGAGGGTGGCCTTGGCGCCGTCCTCGGCACCGAGCTCCAGGGTGATGCCGGCGTCCTCGGCCAGGCCGAGCAGGCACAGGTGCCGGAACCGGCGTGCCGCACCGTCCCGAGTTGCGACGGCCTGCTCCCTCCGCTCGGCGTCCTGTTCACTGGTGGCCCGCAGTTCTCCGATACGCCCTTCGAGGCGCAGCAGGTCCTCGCCCGCGCGTCGGGCCTCGTCACGGCAGCGGACGAGCTCGGCCCGCGTGTCGGCGACGCGCGCGACGACCTGCCGGTAGTCCTCGCCGACGGTGGACTCCACCGCCTCGAGTCGCGCCCGCAGCCCGTCGGCCTCGGCCTGCGCGCCCGCCGCTTCCTCGGCCTGTTCCCGGGCGGCCTGGGCGGAACGCTCCGCCTGGGCAGCCAGCTGCCCGGCGCTCTCGGCGGCCGCCGCCGCGCTGAGGCACGCGTCCACCCAGGTGTCGGCGGTGTCCCGGAACGCGTCGACGGCGGTGGACAGTTCACCCAGCAGGCCGCGGTCGGTGGGCATGCCGTGCTCGGCGGACCGCCGGCTCAACCGGCGCAGGGCGGCCGCCACGTCCTCCTCGCGCTGTTCCAGGCGGGCCACGGCCTCGCGTACGGCATCGTCCCGTGCGGCCACCCGTTCCTCGGCACGATCCCAGTCGCGGAGCCGGGCATCGAGCTCCCGGTGAGCCGGGCGGGCCGCACGGTCCTCGTCGAGGCAGGCCCTGCGTGCGGCCAGCGCGCGCAGCTGGTCGTCCAGTGCGGCCAGTGCGGCGTTCACCTCGCCGATACGGTCGGTCAGTTCGGCGATGCGGCGTTCCCGGGCGCGCTGTCGGGCGAGGGCGCCGATGTGCGCGGGTTCCGGTTTGTTCCAGGTTCCCGTGGCGGGGGCGAGCCGCCAGGCACCGTCGGCTGCGATGGCGGCCGGGTGGCCGTCGGGCAGGTGCGTGCCGTACGCGACGCCGGCGAGGAGGCGGGTGACGGTCGCGGCCGGGACCGGGAGTTCCTCTTCGGGACGCAGCACCTCCAGCAGGCTCGGGCCCGGTACGGGCACGGCCAGCGTCGCCTCGGCGCGGGTGTCGTGGGCGGGCAGCGTGACGCCGTCGTGCGGGCTGACCCAGGCGTCCAGCAGACCTGATGCCTGGAGCGCGGCTTCCACTCCCGCCTGTACGGCGGCCGGGACGTAGTCGTGGAAGGCGACCAGCCGCCACAGCGGCGCGCCCGCCATGGCGGAGCGGTCCGCGGTCCGGGTCGGCGGAGGCGTGGGGGGCAGGTCCGTCTCCCGGCGCAGCCGTTCCACCTCCCCCACGAGCCCGGTCCGTTCGTCCAGCAGACCCTGGTGGGCGGTCCGGGCGTCGGCCTCGCCTTCCGCGATCTCCCGTTCCACCCTGCGGACGGCGGCGTCCACCAGGGTCATCACCTCGGTCTCGGAGCCCGCCCGGGCGGCAAGTTCCTCGCGATCGGTGATCCGCAGTTCCGTGCAGCCCTCGGCCCAGGAACGCAACCGCTCCGCTTGTCGGGCGAGGGCGTCCTCCCAGGCGCGGGCCGCGTCGTCCCGGAGGGCGACGGCCTCCGCGAGCCGCGTGCGGGTCTGCTCCAACGTCTGCTCGGCCGAGCTGCGGTCGCGCACCGCACGCTCGTGCGTGTCCATCGCCTCGGCGATGAGCCTGATCTGCTCCCGCCGGGAGCTGACCGCCCCCCGCAACAGCTGGCGGGCGTGCCGGGACCGGTCGTCACCCGCCCTGCTGTCCGTCGATGCGCTCTCGTCGGTGTCGGCGCGTGAGCGCACCCCTTCGAGCAGCGCCCTCGCCTCATGGTGAACGGACTCCAGGCCCGCCGCCCGAGCGGACCGGCGGGCGTCCTCGGCGGCTTCGTGGGCATGGTCGTTCCGCGTACGAGCGCGGCGTGCGGCCTCGTCGGCCCGTGCCCGGTCCCCCTCCGCGCGGCCTCGCAGGAGCTCCGCGGTGGCACGCGACCGCCGGGCAGTGGCCTCGGCGTCGTCGGTACGGCGGCGGAGCCGGTCGAGTTCCTCGCCGCGCTTGTAGGCGTCGCTCTCCCGCAGCCCCTCGACGGTCTCCTCCAGCGCGTGCCCGCGCCGCTCGTGCTCCTCCCGCCGCGCCTGGGCCGACTCCCGCTCTTCCAGGGCCTGTTCGTGCTCCTGGGCGCTCGCTCGGGCGACGCGGGTGAGGTTGTCCATCTCGGTGGTCGCCGAGATCAGGGCGGCGGAGCCGGCGCGGAGCACTCGCCGCGCGTAGCCGCGCTGTCGGGATGCGACAGTCTCGGCAGCCGCCACCTCCTCGTCGAGCCGCTTCAGGTGCTCGCGCTGTCGGTCCAGCCGCTCGAAGCCCTCTGCGAGCTCGGCGATCTCGCCTTCGCCCAGCGGCGGCAGAGACCGCGACAGGAGGGTGGAGAGCAGGGACGGGTCGAGCCGCTCCGACAGTTTGGGCTGGCGCAGCTGAAGGAGGGCGGTCAGCAGCGACTCGTAGCGCTGCTCTCCCATTCCCGGGAAGAGCACACGCCGTACGCCACCGCCGCGGCCACAGCATGTCCGCGC
Source organism: Streptomyces flavusporus (assembly GCF_046267975.1). Lineage (NCBI taxonomy): Bacteria > Bacillati > Actinomycetota > Actinomycetes > Kitasatosporales > Streptomycetaceae > Streptomyces > Streptomyces flavusporus. Next base: position 2,606,010 of record NZ_CP176503.1, read on the forward strand.
CGGTCCAGGTTGACCAGGAACTCCTGCAGGTACGCGACGGTGGCGGCCTTCACCTCACGGAACACGCCCAGGTCCGCGCCCTCGGCACGCAGCAGGCGCTGCAACTCACCGTTGAACGCCTTGGTGTTCTCCACCAGGGCCTCGAGGTGGCCCTCGAGCTCCCGTAGCGCGCTGAAGATCCGGCGGTCGGCCGAGGCGGGCTCGCCGGCCAGGAGACACAGCTCGTCGAGGCGGTCGGTGATCGCTTCCAGGACGGCGCTCTGCAGCGCCCCCGTCGCGGCGAGGACATCGAGCGCGTGCCGCACCCCGGCGAGTGCCGCCTCGCCGCGCCGGGTCAGCGAGTACTGCAGGTTGCGCCGCTCGTATTCCTCAGCCGTGCGGTAGTTCTCCGCATGGTTCTGGATCACGTCCAGCAGCCCCCAGCGCACCAGCTGCGTCAACGCCTCGTGCAGCTCCTGGTCCTCGACCGCCGCCAGCCGGCCCACCGTGCGCAGTCGCTCGCGTACGCCATCCAGTCCGAGCGCCGTCTCCAGATGCTCCCCCGCGACGCCGAAGGCGTCGAGTACCGCGTTGTACAGATCGGCGCGCTCACCCGTGGTGAACCGGAACATCTCTGTGGGAACCCTGCGCACGACCTCCTACCCCCTCCGCAGCTGCCCCGGTCGTCCAGGGTTCCACGGTAGGGGCAGGGAACGGACGGCCGGACTCAAGTCCCGGAAATGAGATAGGCGTCGCTCACGGTGTGCCGTTCCCCGTCACCGTCAGTGGTTCGCCTTCCGAGTCCTCGACGACCGCCGAGGACAGCGGAATCGGGGTGAACATCTCCGGCTCCTCGTCCGGCGTCAGCGCGGTCGGGCCGTACACCCAGTCGGTGAAGGAGTAGTCGTACGTGTCCCGCGCCCGCATGATCGCGTTGCGCCGGTGCCGGGGATCTCCGTCGAGGTGCCACAGCTCTCCCCAGGCGCGGGCCGTGGTCTGCACCCGGCGGCAGTGCTCCACCCGGACCGCCTCGTACGCCGTCAGCGCGGCGTCCCAGTCCGGTCGGGTGCCCCCCGGAGCGGCCTCGGCCAGCCGGGCGTAGTGCCGGGCGAGGACCCAGCCGTCCTCGATCGCCATGATCGCACCCTGTGCCATGTACTGGAGCGGCGGGTGCGCGGCGTCGCCGAGCAGGGCGATCCGGCCGTGCACCCAGGTCTCGATCGGGTCGCGGTCGAGCATCTGCCACCAGCGGTCGCGCCACATCAGCGGGATGCCCTTGCGGACGGTGTCGCAGGTCCGCTCGAAGGTCGCGTCGAGCTCGTCGGGCGTGCCCCAGTCGTCTCGTCCGGCCAGGGCCTTGGGCGACTCGAACACGGCGACCTGGTTGAACATGTCGCCGCCGCGCAACGCGTACTGGACGAAGTGGCAGCGCGGGCCGACGTGGACGGTGACGTCCTTCTCCGCGATGCCGTTGTCCCGGACCTGCTCGATCGGGACGGCCGCGCGGTAGGCGACGTAGTCGGAGCTGACCACGTCGTCGCCGACCAGCTTGCGGCGGGCCACGGAGTGCAGCCCGTCGGCAGCGACGACCAGCGGCGCCTCCTCGGTGCTGCCGTCCTCCAGGCGGATCAGGGCGCCGCCGTCCGTGTGCTCGTAGTCGACGACGGTCCGGTCGGTCAGCAGCTCGACGCCGGCCCGCCGGCAGGCCCGCAGGAAGATGCCGTGCAGATCGCTGCGGTGGATGACCATGTACGGGTGGCCGTAGTGGCGTTCGAGGTCGTGCAGGTCCAGCCGGGTCAGTTCCCGGGAGTCGAGCGCGTCACGCATCACCATGTTCTCCGGGACGACGCCCAGAGTCCTGGCCTCCTCGAGCAGGCCGTACTCGGCGAGGATGCGGGTGCAGTTGGGCGCGATCTGCAGGCCGGCGCCCACCTCGCCGAACTCCTTGGCCCGTTCGAGGACGCGCACGCGCAGTCCCTGGTGGGCCAGGGCGTAGGCGGAACTGAGGCCGCCGATGCCGCCGCCGACCACGAGGACGTCGGGCCGGCCGACGGGGATGGATTCAGGATTCATGATCTGTTCTTTCGGTCGCGAGGCAGGCCCGGGGTCAGAGCCAGGCGCCCAGCGTGGGGACGGGCGTGCCGTCGGCGGTGAGCGGGCCGGCGTCCCGTCCGGTCAGGTAGGCCGCGATGTCGTGCAGTTCGCCCGTGATCAGGGCGGCTTCGCCGTCGCCCGGCAGGTCCCAGGCGGCTCCGGTGGCCGGTGCCCGCAAGGTCATGGCCGGGCCGGGGGCCGCGGCGCTCTTGGCCACGACGTCGTCGCACAGGGCGGTGAGGAAGTCGGTCGGCAGGTCGGCGAAGGACACGCCGTTCGCCAGGTCGACGGCGTGCACGCACACTTCACGGGAACGCAGCCAGGGCACCTCGGTGGCCGGCATGGTCCGGCCCTGCGCGGTGACGACCTGCGCGCGCCACTGCTCCTCGCCGAGCGCGGCCATCCCCGTCTCCAGCGCGTCCGCCGAGCCGCGCAGCCACACGGTCAGCTCGGCGGCCGGCAGGGCACGGCCCCGTTCGATGCCGGCGGCGCGTTCCTCGGGCGAGGCATACATGGGTGTGGGTTCGCCGGTGGCGGCCCAGTGCACCAGGTTGGACAGCGCCTCGGCGTTGGCGGCGACATGCGCCGCCACGTGTGCCCGGCTCCAGCCGGGCAGGGCACTCGGCGCGGCGAACCCGTCGTCGTCGAGACCGGCGGCGGCCTTGAGCATCAGCTCGGTGCCGAGCCGGGCCCAGCGGCGGGCGTCGTCGAAGGTCCGGCGCATCAGGACGCCTGCTCCTTGACGACCCGGTTCTCCAGGCGGCCGATGCCCTGGATCTCGGTGACGACCGTCTCGCCTCCGAGGAGGTAGCGCTCGGGCTTGCGGGCGTGGCCGACGCCGCCGGGGGTGCCGGTGGCGATGATGTCCCCGGGGTTGAGGCGGACGATCGTGGAGACGTACTCGACCAGGTCGACCGGGTCGAAGAGCAGGTCGCCGGTGGAGTCGGACTGCATGACCTCGCCGTCGACGAGCAGGCGCACGTCCAGCGACGGGCGGACCCCGCCCGGCAACTCGTCGGGGGTGACGAGGTACGGGCCGACCGGGGTGGTGGAGTCCCACATCTTGCCCTGCAACCACTCGCGGGTGCTCGTGCGCACCGGGGACACGGCCCGGTTCATCGCCAGCGTCGAATGCCGGCAGGCACTGCGGGTCGGCTCCCGCGAGGGCATGGTGTTCCCGGCCCACCGCACGACGGCGGGGCTGCTCCTGCTCGCCGACCTCACCGACGACGAACTGGAGGAGGTCTACGCCCCCGAGCGTTACCGCGACCGTCCGGCCGATCGCCCGGATCTCGCCCGGCTGCGGGCGGAGCTGAGGCGTCTGCGTCGCAACGGGTTCGCCGTCAACAAGGAGCGTTCCGAACGCGGTCTCGTCGCCGTCGGCGTACCGGTGCGCGGCCGGGACGGCACCGCGCTGGCCAGCCTGTCGGTGTCGATGCCCAGCGTGCGTTACGACCCGCACACCCTCCAGTCCCTGGTGACGGCGCTGAACGCCACGGCAGACGCCCTGGAGAAGGACCTGGCCGAGCAGCGCTGAGCCCGCTGGTCAGGGGCGAGTCAAGTGCCGAGTTCGCCCTTCTTCAGGGCCGTCACGAACGCGGCCCATCCATCAGACGCGAACGCAATCACAGGGCTGTTCATCTGCTTGCTGTCACGTACGGGGACGACGGCGTCGAAGTCGTCGGAGATCTCGACGCACGCGCCGCCATCCGAGTTGCTGTAGGAGCTCTTGCGCCAGGTCACGGCGTTCAGGGTGAGGGGTCGCACGGTACTTCCTCCAACATGCGCAGGATGAACTTCCGCGACTCGGCGGGGGACATAGCCATGTCGCGCACCGCATCGTAGGCACGTTGCAGGCGCTCGACGGGGCCGTACCCCTCAATCAGTTCGCCGCGGTGTGCGTTCTCGGTGTAGGCCACCGTACGCCCATCCGGCAGCCTCAGGAACCACACGTCCGTACTGTCCAGGCCGTACGGGCCAGCGCTGAACGGCAGCACATGCACGGTCACGTTCGGCTGCTCGGCCATCTCTGCGAGGTACTCCAACTGCTCTCGCCACGCGGACCCGTTGCGCAGCGGTGTCCGCAGGACAGCTTCCGACAGGATCGTGCGGAACGGCGGTGCATCCTCCCCCTCCAGCAGCTCCCGCCGCCCCATCCGAGCCTCGACCTGCCGCTCCAACTCCTCCCCCTTCAGCCCACCCGCAGCCAGAACCTCCCGCGCATACCCCGGCGTCTGCAACAACCCCGGCAACACGCTCACGGCGAAGTGCCACAAGCTGACCGCCTCGGCCTCCAACGCCATGTACTGCCGATACTGCTCGCGGAACTGCGTGTGATCCGCCCGAGCCAACTCCCACAACGCCAGCAACATCCCCGGCGTCCCGAAGTACTGGTCCAACGCCTGGACGACCTCCGGCCCGCCCAGCGTCTCCCCCTTCTCCATCTTGCCGAACAGCGACCAGTCCCACCCCAGCCGCTCACCGAGCTGCCGCAGGCTGTCCCCTTTGTCGGCCCGCAGTCGCCGTAACTCCTCGGCGAACCGTTGGCGCGGTTCCTGACTGCGGCCCGTGACGACGCGTCGCTGCGGCATCGCGGCTCCCTCCCTACGCAGACGTACTTGTGGAAGTTGTGGAACGTGCACCATCCGGCGGGGAACGGGACCCCGCCCACGGCATGTCCCGGCTCACCTGACGGCATTCTCGTAACGCGCCGACTACACACGGTAATTCACCGCACGTGCTCGACGCAGCCGAACCAGGAATGAGCAACCAGCACCCCACCCCCCTGCCAGAAGGACGCACATGCCGAACCCCACCACGCCCGGCACCCGCGCACTCATCCCTAAGCTCCAGGAAGCCACCGCCGCCCGCGACGCCCTCGCCGCTGCCCTCACCCAGGTCGGCATCCAGCTCCCCGCGATGGACGTCCGCACCCCGTGGAGTGACCCGCTCCCCGACGACACCGAGGGCACCGCAGAAGGCACCCGCACCCCCGCCAGCGCCCGCTACGCCCTCGTCCACCTCGGCGTCTGCTCCGCCCCCGTCGCCCTCGCGCTCGCGACCGTCATCGCCAAGGGCGCCGCCGAATGACCACCCCAGCGCCCGAGTCCGAGTCCGCCCCTCCCCCACCCGGCACCGCTGTCTACGACCCCACCCGCGACCGCATCGGCATCGTCATGGGCCACGAGGGGCCGTACCTCCAGCTCCGCCCCCTCTCCGGCGGCCGGGAATGGGACGCCGACCCGCACCGCATCCAGCCGCTCACCCCCGCCGAACTGCTCCGCGCCCGCCTCGCCGAAGCCAACGAGCGCAGCCGGACCAAGCTGGGCGTGAACGGGTCGAACGGCGCGGAGACAGAACGGCAGATCAGGTGAACACCGGGCACGCCCAGGTTCGGTGAAAACCGACATCGCGAAGAAGGAGCCGGCATCGCCATGACCACGCACCCGGCAGCCTCCGAACCGCCTCACCTGCCTCCGATGCGCACCATCGGCGAACTCCGCGCGGCCCTCGTCATGGGCTACGGCTTCCCCGGCGACGCCGACGATTTCGACAGCGCTGTCGCCGGGGCCGTCGCCGACATCCGCGGTCCGTGGGATCTCCGAGTGACCGAGGCACAGCAGCCGGTCGTCGCCGAGATCACGCATGAGGCCCGTGACCGTTGTCCGGCCGCCACAATGGAGCCATGCCCTCCAGCCCACAGCACCCCACACCGAGGGACCTTTCGGGCGCGGACGCCGAGAATCAAACGAGCGTCACGGCCGACAGCCTGATCCTCCTGCTCAGGGCAGAACGAGCCGCCTGGAGGATGGCAAGGCGAAAGAGAGTGGCGCGAGTCCTTCCTATGGGGGCAGGGCACGGACACAAGGAGCGTGCCGCCATTCGCCGCACCGAAGTCAGCTGCCTGGGCGCGGAATCTCCTCAGCGACGGCTGGGCGGTGGTGTTCCTGCCCGGCGAGCCTGCCCGTCTAGTCCCCTTGAGTAGACCCCGCTCAAAAGCAAGGTGCAGGCTGTCCCCGTCTCCCCGAAACGCTACGCCGACGCGGACACCTTGCTGCCGCGAGCCCCAGCCTCCACGGGAACAGCCACTGGCGCTCTGGGGGGACTCGCAACGTCTTTGCCCTGGCACGTACTGGACATCGGATCAGCCAGCTGGTGGTGCCACTGCCTGACTCCGAGGACCCGGCCCTGCCCGCTGGAGGTCGATGGTCACATCCGGTTGTGTGGTCATTCGCACCAACAGGGTGGTGACGACCGCTAGGAAGTCGTCGCCGCCTCCGATCCAGGGGCTGCATACCGTCGGGACAGGGTGCCGCAGCGCCTCGGCCGCGCGCAGTCAGGAATCCTCGTCGCCTCGGTCTTCGGGAGACCGCTCGTCGAGAACCGTGACAAAGGCCGAGGCAACGAGGGCGACGGCGCGGTCGTCGTCGTGGGCCAGTTGGCGCAGGATCTCCTGCACGGTGGTCCCCGGCAGCTCGACCAGCGCCTGGGTCAGACGAATCCGCGTCGCGGGGTCTGCGGAGGGCGCGGCGAGTTCATCGACCAGCGCGGTCAGAATCCGGTCCGCACACCCAGGGTCCTGGGACAGCGTTCCGAGGACCTCCGCCGCTTCGACGTCGTTGCAGCCCTCGACCACCATGCCGACGAGTGTCGGCACGGCCCCGGTCACGCCACGCCTGCCCAACGCGAGAGCCGCGTACCTGCGCACCGTCGTGTCCGGGTCCCCGAGCGCGTCCGCAAGCACCGCGGTCGCCCCAGGGGCCTCGGCCATCTCGGTGATCGCCAGCACCGCGCGCCGCCGGATGTCGACGTCCTCCGAGTGCACGCCGGCGGTCAGTGCCGCCACGCCGTCGCCGCCCGATCTGGCGAGCGCCCAGCGCAGGGCGCCCGCGACGTTGGGATCGGATTCGGCCAGGACCGCCCCGGCCAGCACCTCGGCGGGAACCGACACGCCCCCCGGCCGGGCCAGAACGGCCTGCTGCCTGCGCGCGGCACTGGTCGAGTCGAGCCCCTGCATGAGCTCGACGATGCGCAGGACGTCCTGCCAGCCCATAGGCGCCGACGCATCGATCGCGCGGAGCCGATCGAGCAACTGCCGTTCCCGCTCCAAGCGGTCTTCCGTCCACCGGATGAGGTCGCTGACCAAGGCGGACGGCGTGAAGGCCGGATCCTCCAGCGCCCGCCCGATCTGCTTGAGCGAGAGCCCGAGGGACCGCAGGCCCTCCACGTGGAAGATCCTGCGGACGTCCTCGGCGGAGTACTCGCGGTAGCCGCCGACGGTGCGACCGGTCGGTCGTACCAGCCCAAGGGCGTCGTAGTGCCGGAGCATCCGGGTGCTCACCCCCGAGTGACGGGCCACTTCGCCGATCAGCACTCCGCGGTCTCCACAGCGTTCGCGGCCTCGGCAACCTCAGTCGACTCGGTCGTCTCCGTGGGCTCGGCAGTCTCCGCGGCGTCGGTGGTCTTCGCGGTCTCGACGACTCCCGACGCGGCCGCGGCGGCGGCAACGGCTCGTTCCGGGCCGAGTGTGACGACTCGCTTCGCCTCGTCGATGGCCGCGTCGAAACCGGTCTCCGGGTTCCGCCGGAGCAGCTCGGTGGCACGAGCGTGGGCGGCCACCGCCGGGTCGGGGCTCGCCGCGGCCTTGTCCAGAGCGGGCTTGGTCACGTCACCGAGGTCGACGAGGGCCCGGCTCAGGCTCAGGTGCACATTCCGGTCGCCGCGGCCGAGCTGCATGACCAGTTCGTCGACCAGGTACTTCTTCTCGTCCTCGGGCACGAGGACGACCGCGACGCGCCACGCGGTCCGCGCGACCTCGTCGTCGGCATCGCGCAGCATGTCGCGCGTGATCCAGGCCCACGCGCTCTTGTTGCCGATCTTGGAGAGCGTGTGCAACGCCTGGCTGCGGGCCTGGGTGCGCTCGGAGGCGAGTTCCTGGCGAATCCGGGGCAGGGTGATCTCCGGCGAGAGGCGGGTCAGCGCCCAGGACAGCATGTCCCGCACGAAGAAGTCCGGCTCGACCGCGCACCGCTCGACGAGCGTCTCCAGGAAGCCAGGGTCGGGGGTCGAGCCGACCGCCAGGGCCGCCTGTAGACGGACCGACGAGTCCTCGGCGCTCAGGGCGTCCGCCACGCGGGCGTTCTGCGGGGTTCCGTTTGTCGGGTTGATCGAAACCACCTCCTGCACCCAGGGGACACCTTGTCACTATGTCAAGGTCAAGCCTGTGACCGGCGGGCGAGAAAATTTGCCGGCCCAGCCCGCAGCCCGGACGTGCATCGGCGCGATGTTCGAGTTGGTCTCGACAGCCGGCCGAGCGAGCGTCATGACGCTCCGCCAGAATCAGCGTCGAACGAGCGTCAAGACGTTTCCCCCGGCCGCCCCTCACGGAGTCGAGGCAGAGCGCTCCCCACCCGCGCCCCGCTGCGCGAAGCCGCAGGTGAGACACGTGGCGGGAGCCTGCGACACGCTCCACGCGGTGGACTTCGGAAAACAGGTCAAACGCACCCGGCCACGCCCGGGCAATCCAGAAGACCCGCAGGTCAGAGGCTCTTTGCAGCAGGCTCCAGAATCGCCACGCACTCCACATGATGCGTCATCGAAAACATGCCATATGAGACACGGGACGAAGAAACCCCGGTTCAGACCGCATTTTCCGGCTCTTCTGGCGGGCACTCAGGCCCTCGGAGCGTCAAACGAGCGTCACGATCGGGAGACAAGGAGTTTCAGAGGTCGAGGACCAGGCGGTCGCCCTTGGCTCGGGAGACGCAGATCATCATGGTGTCGCCTGCGGCGCGCTCTTGGTCGTCCAGGACCGAGTCGCGGTGGTCGATCTCCCCGGACAACACCTTCGTCTCGCAGGTTCCGCAGATTCCCTCCTCGCAGGAGGTCATCACCGGCACACCGGCAGCTTCGATGGCCTCAAGAATGGACATGTCCTCAGAGACCAGCAGCGTCCTGCCGGACTGGGCCAGCTCGACCTCGAAGCTGCTCTGCGGCCCGGCGGTGACGTCTTTCTTCGGGGCGAAGCGCTCCAGGTGCAGAGATCCGCTCGGCCACTTCTCGCAGCCGGCCTCGACCGCCGCGAGCAGCGGTTCCGGACCGCAGGCGTAGACGGCTGTCTTCCGTTGCGGCTTGCCGAGTAGCGAAGGCAGGTCCAGCAGCCCGTGTTCATCCTGTGGCCGCAGGCTCACCCGCTCTCCGTAGGCCCGCTGCAACGTCTCACCGAACGCCATCGAAGCTCGGGTGCGGCCCCCGTAGACGAGGCGCCAGTCGGCGCGGGTCGCGTTGACGGCTGCCACCATGGGCAGGATGGGGGTGATCCCGATTCCGCCTGCGATGAACAGGTAGTTTTTGGCCTTCACGAGCGGAAAGTGGTTGCGTGGCCCGCGGATGCGTACCGACTCACCTTCCGTGAGCAGGTCGTGCACGTAGCTCGACCCGCCTCGGCTTTCCGGTTCACGCAGCACCGCGACCTGAAGGCGGTACCGGTCTCCCGGGTCCCCGCACAGTGAATACTGCCGGACCAGGTCGGCTCGCAGTACCAGATCGATGTGGGCTCCCGGCTGCCATTCCGGCAGCGGACGGCCTTCCGGGTCGCGCAGTGTCAGCAGCACGACACCTTCGGCGATCGTTTCCTTACGTTCCAACACGAGGTCGAGTTCGACTTCGGTGCTGAGTGTGCTCATGATCGGCCTTCCATTTCTTACAGTGATGATTCGGTGATGCGTCCTTTTCTGACTGATCAGGACGGGAAGCAACGGCCGAAGTCGCGCAGCAGTCGAGGAGAGCCCTGCAACTTGATCTGGCGACGGACCAGTGCCCACGCCAGCAACGTCGGTTTGGTGAGGAAACGCAGCCAGGTGGCCGTGTCGGCGGTGATCTTGAGATCCGGCTCACCGTGATGTCCGTCGGTGACATGGAGTTCGCGGTCGCGGATGGTCACGGTGATCTGCCTGGACTCGTCGCCGGTGAAGGTGAAGTGGTAGGTGGTGGACATGTCCTTGGCCTGTTCGCGCTGAAAGATCAGCGGCAGGCCTTCCATCAGACCGTCGATGCTGTTCGCTCGCAAGCTCATCGCCACGTGCTTCGTCCGCTTGTTCGGGAACTGTTTGGCCACGTGTTGCTCGGCGTCGGAACCCGGGACGACGTAGACGGTCTCTTCCTTGTCCACCAGTGGGCGCACGACCTGGGTCAGGTGTGACTTGCGATTTTCCAACCAGGGGCCGATGACGTCCTCGCCGGCCGGGCACACCGACATGCAGTAGGCCGCTTTGTAGTTGGCGCCGAAGGACAGGCTCTGCCACATCGACGCACTCTCGCTGTCGCTTACTCGCGACCGGTAGTCGTGGGCGTTGCGGCTTTCAGCGACCTGTTCGGCCCAGTCGCCGAAGCCACCCATGAACTCACGGTAGTTGTGCGTGTAGCAGGCGGAGAAGTTGAAGTGACCGTCGGACGCGATTGCCCCGGTCGGGCAGGCTGTCACGCACAGCTTGCATTCCAGGCAGGGGTTGTACTCGATGGGCTGGGAGAGGTCGCTGACCTCGGCGTCGATGAGGATGGTGCCCAGCAGGATGAAGTTGCCGAATTTGGGGTGGATGACGTTGCGGTGGATGCCCATCTTGCCGAGTCCGGCCGCCACGGCGACCGGCTTGTGCCCGACGACCCACGTCTTCCTGGGGAACTTGTCCATCTCCATCGGAAAACCCATCGCGGGGTTGATGGCGCGCACGCCCATCGCTTCCAGCTTGCCGACCACTTGCCGGCCGACCTCGTTGGAGTGGTCGCCGGTGTGATGGAATTCCAGGTTGGCCACCGAGCGCGCTGGGGTGCGGATGTTCTCCCGGTTCATCCGGGTCACGAAGCTGATCAGCACTCGGACACCCGGCAGCGCGGCTTCCAGGTCCGCTCGCTGGTCGGCGATTTCTGGCCGGTCGATCTCCACGAAACCAACATCGTCCGCACCCGCGTCGAGACACAGCTGCCGCAGCCAGGACGCATCCAGCGGCTCGGCGGGCCGGGTGACGGCGCGATCTTGCCGCTGGCGAACTTTGACGACTGTGGGATGGTCGGCGAGCTTGTTCTTGCTGGCCATCGGGCATCCTTTCCTGTTTTCTAGTGCCGCGGCACTAGCGTGGTGTCAGGTGCGTCGTGACCGCTCGTGCGACCGCGTCGCGCACCTCGGTGTGGGTTGGGGTCGGCAGGCCGCGTTCGGCGGCGAGTTCGGTCAGGGAAGTCATCCGGACGCCGGGCAGGGCACAGGCGGTGAAGGTGGTGTAGACGCTCAGGTCGGGGTCGATGTTGAGGGCGAAGCCGTGACTGGAGACGCTTCCGCTGATGCGCATGCCGATCGAGGCGAGTTTGCGGTGATCGGGGGTCCACACGCCCACCAGGCTCTCCGATCCCGGCGGCGTCTCGCGGCGGATCGCTGGGAAACCGAGGGTGTCCAGCGCGTCGATCAGCGCCTGCTCCACGCGGCGGATCAGACCACGGGGACCGAGCTCGCGCACGTTGAGCACGAGGTAGCCAATCAGCTGGCCGGGACCGTGGTAGGTGGCATGCCCGCCGCGGTCTGTCTGCACCAGGGCGATGGCTGAGTCCGCGTCGGGCAGTTGGTCGTTCGACGTCCGGGCGGTGTAGGTGATCACCGCCGGGTGCGTGAGAAGGAAGAGCCGGTTGGCAGCGAGGCCCTGTTTGCGCTCCTCAACCCAGCGGGCCATGTCCGCCTGCGCCGCAGCGTAGGGTACTTCTCCCAAGTCGACGCGTTCCAACTGCCAGTGTGAAGGTTGTTCCTCCATAGATCCCGGCAACATCACCGCTCGTCTCCTCGCTCATGACCGCAGTTCGACCGCTCGGCGACTCAGCCAGTCGCCAGCTTCTGGATGCGCGGATGGTTCTCCAGCGCCCAGCGCACGGTCTTCGGCGGCCGCCCGAGCAGGGTTTGGAGCTGGTCGCTGACGCCGCGGTATCCGCCGCCGCCAATCAGCCGGGTCAGGGTCTTCATGTGCTCCGCGGTGTGCGGAAACTCGGCCAGGGCAGGGTCCACGTAGGTCTCGTTCCAGGTTTCGACCTCTTCGGGAACGTAGGTGACCCGGCGTCCCAGCACGGCCGCGAAGTCCTCCGCGAACCCGTGCATGTCCTTCACTTCCGGACCGTTGAGCTCGTAGGACTTCGAGATGTGCGGCGCGGGGTCGGCCAGGATCTTCGCGCACACCTCCCCCACGTCGTAACCCGCGATGGGCGCGATCCGGTGGTTACCGAAGGGCAGGCGCAGTTCACCGTTGCTCAGCGGGCCCAGTGCCAGCCAGGTCATCAGGGGGTTCTCGACGAACATGGCCGCCCGTACGTTGACGGTCGGGAGGCCGGACCACTCCAGCACCCGCTCGGCGACCCAGTGGGCGCGCTGCTGCGGCGACCAGTCCGCGACGAGTCCGCCGAGCCATGCACGCCGTTCCTCGTCCGGCGCGGTCATCTTCTCGAACGTCATGAACGACTGCTCGTACTCGGACATGTTGACGAAGACCTCGATGTCGCCCTTGGCCCGTGCCGCCGCGGCCATCAGGCTTACGGCGTCGGTGTAGTACGGCGACAGGCTCATGCTGAAGTAGATGCGGCGGACGCCCTTCAGCGAGGCGGTCACGTCGGCGATGTTGAGCAGGTCTCCGACGAAGACCTCGGCGCCGGCCTGGCGGAGTGCCTGCGCGCGGTCGTCGTCCTGCCGCACGAACGCGCGCACCGGGTGCCCTTGTTCAAGCAGCATGTCGACGATCGTTCGGCTCACACCGCCGATATGGCCGGCGGCTCCGGTGATCAGGATGGGATTGCGCTCTGACATCGATGATTCCTCTGTCTGGTTGCGGTGAGTCAGCTGTACGGAAAGCCACGGGATGTGGCCGGCGATCGTTATGCGCCGCTCCGGTCGCCTGGGGCGTCTATGCCGTTGCTCGGCGAGGTGGCAGGCCAGGGTCTCGGTCGCACTCGCGGACGTGACCATGCCCGCCGGAAGCGGTCGATGACGGCGAAGCCGCCTGGCTCGATGGCCGCCTCCACGCGGGCCTTGGGCCCTCCTCCCGCCGAACCGTGCCGGCCAGGCGGATTCTGCGCAGTGTCATCGGGGCGCGAGGCCGTCGATGTGGGCGAGGAAGGCCAAGAGTGCGGCGTTGGTCTCCGCCGGACGCTCCTGCTGCGTCCAATGCCCACAGCCCGAAAGCACCACCACGTCGTGAAGTTGAGGCGCGACAGCGGTCAGCGGGTTGCCCGAACCGCCCTCGCCCCGAAGCATGTCGCTCAGCGAGCTGCCCCCGTCCGGGCCGCGCAGCGAGGTGACCATGTCGCGGTCTCCCACCACGTACAGTGCGGGGACGTCGATCCCGCGCCCCCTGAAAGCAGCGAGCAGTTCGTTGTTGCGTTCGATGTTCCGGTACCAGTTGAAGGCTCCGGTGAACGCCTGCTCGCCATGGAGGGCGAAGTCCTCGGCGTACGCCTGGATGTCCTCCTCGGTCAGCCAGACCGGGAGGTCGGGCGAGACCGGCATGGTGTCCAGCAGGCCCAGGCCGTCGGGTATGACCAGCGGGCGGGGCTCTTTGCCAAGCGGGTTGTCGCCCGAGGCACCGACCAGGAGGCGGCGGAAGGATTCCGGGACGTCCTTGGCGAACTCGGCGTCGGCGACTCCCGGCTGCTGGAAGTAGACCTGGTAGAAGCCCTCGCCGTACTGGGTGCGGGTGATCGAGGGCGGGACCATCCCGCCGGGCAGGATCGGCGGAATACTGAGCCCGGCCACCGCACGGACCTTGTCGGGGCGCAGCATCGCCGCGGTCCAGGCGACGGGTGCGCCCCAGTCGTGACCCACGACGACCGCCTGTTCCTCGCCGAGTTCCTCGATCAGGGCGATGACGTCGCCGACTAGGTGGAGCAGGGTGTACGAGGTGACGTCCGGCGGCTGCTCGCTGCGGGCGTAGCCGCGCTGGTCCGGGGCGACGACCCGGTACCCGGCCGCTGCCAGCGCCCCGAACTGGTGACGCCAGGAGTACCAGCTCTCCGGCCAGCCGTGCAGCAGCAGGACCAGCGGCCCCTGCCCCTGCTCGGCGATGTGCAGTCTGACCCCGTTCACGTCGACGAAGCGGTGGGTGAGCGAACTTTCCATGAGAATTACCTTGAAATCGGTGAGTGCGTACTAGTTGTTCAACTGCGGGTACAGGGCTTCCAGATCGGCGGACAGCTGCGACTTGACCCAGCGGGTGGTGTCGTCGGCCAGCACCTCGTGCGCCCCCGCTTCGATGCCGTCGAGTGCGGCTACGGCGACGTCGCGGGGGTCGGCCTTGGGTGCGTCGAGGCCCGACGTCATGTCGGTGTCCACGTAGGCCACGTGGAGCCCGGTCACCGCGATGCCGCGCGGCTGCAGCTCCAGACGCAGGGAGTTGGTCTGCGACCACAGGGCGGCCTTGGAGGCGCCGTAGGGCGTGCCGTCGGCCAGCCAGGACAGGGCGGAGTGGACGTTGAGGAGGTGGCCCCCGCCGTTGCGCTCGATGACCGGAACAAAGGCCCGGGTGACCAGCAGCGGCCCGTAGAAGTTGGTCTCCAGGTCGCGGCGCACCTCCTCCATCGGGGAGTCGAGGTACGAGGCGCGGACCGAGGCGCCGGCGTTGTTGATCAGGATGGTGACGTCCTGGGCCTGCTCGGCGGCGGCCGTCACAGATGCGGGGTCGGTGACCTCAAGAGCCAGCGGAACGGCATCGGGGTGCGTCACCGTGCGCGGATCACGGGCCGTGGCGTAGACCTTGCCGGCTCCGCGTCCGTAGAGCTCCTCGACGAGCATCTTGCCGATACCCCGGCCGCCTCCGGTGACGAGAACGGTGGCGCCTTCGATTGCGGTCACGACTACCCCCAAGAGCTTGGAAACCGATCGGTTTCCCTCACCGTAAACCGATCGGTTTCCTCGCGCAAGTCGGGTCATAGTTGCGTCTCGTCAGCAGCCACGGGGAGCGATGACCTGGTCCGGAGTCCGGCGGCGAATGAGGCGTAGCCGCCCTACGGCTCGGCGTCGCATGGATGCCCCGCCAGCGGCTTTACGGGCCCACCCGGGTCGGCGATCAGGAGCGACCAGCTTCCGGCAGCACGGGGAAGTCAGGGGCGGCAGCCACTCGGGCGGCCGTGACGGCCTCGGCACCGACGGGGACTCGGGGCGCGAGGTCACCGCTGCAGGGATCGGTGCGGCGGTTGGCCCACCGCCTCGGGTGACTGATCAGTGAAGTAGCCGTGTGTCCCAGGCCGTCGTCCAGTCCGCAGGGGGCCAACGGGCAGGACATGCGCGGACAGGCCGCACCCTCCGGGTGTCCCAGCCCGCGCCCGGGGAGCTGCCGGGAGACGATCAGCCCACATGCGGCGGCTCTACGGACGTAGCACTCGGCCGCGTCGAGGTCCCCGTGCGGCCCCGTCCACGAATGAGGCCGCGGCCTGGCGAAGGCCGATCCGGGCTAGATGGCGTCGACCACCTCACCCATGGGACCTGCAGCGCTTGTTACCGGGCCGGAACCACCGGCAGGACGATGCGGGACGGCCGGGTGGAGTCGTGGAAGATGTGCTGCCGGGCCACTCGGGCCGTGGTCGCGCTCTCCTCGGGTTCACCAGTGTTGAGATTGCGGTCCCAGCGCGGGAAGTTGCTGGAGGTGACCTGGACCCGTATGCGGTGACCCGCCCGGAAGACGATGCTGGTCGACCACAGATCCACGACGTGCTCGGCCGCCTCGCCCGGTGTCGCCGCCCGTACCCGCACGACGCCGTCGGCCACATTCCGGGAAACGCCGTGCTCGTCCACGTCGCACAGGCGCGCGACCCAGTCGGTCGAGGGCCCGTCCGTGGCGGCGAAGAGCACCACCCGGACGCGACCGGTCACCTCGACGTCCTCGGCGAGCGGTTCGGTGGTGAAGACCAGGACGTCCTCGCGCGCCTCCACGGCCGTCCGGTCGAGCGGCCCGGGGCGGAACTCGTCGGACATGAGGAGCGCGCCGCCGGTGGTGGGCACCGGATCCATGGGGTCGTAGGTGAACTCCTCGGGCTGCTCGGCGGTGGACGGTGGCTCAGGGGTGAGGCATCCGTCCGCGCGCAGGTGGAAGTCCGTGTCCACCGCCCGCGACAGCGGCCATTCCGTCTCCCCGCGCCACTGGTTGATACCCATGACGAACAGCAGCACCTTGCCCGTGTCCGGCTCCGGCGCCTCGCCGTCGCCGATCGTGCGCCGGAACCAGTCGAACTGCAGGTCGTGCAGGCGTCCCCGCATGCCCATGAAATCGGAGTTCGCGCCGAACCCGAAGTTGACGTCACCGACCACGTGCTGCCAGTTGGTGTGGGCCCAGGGTCCCATGATCAGCGTGGCGGACCGGCCGGCCCCGCGCATGGCGGTGAAGTTGTCGAGCGTGCCCTGGCCGAAGATGTCGTACCAGCCGCCGACCTGGAAGGTGGGCAGGTCGACCTCGTCGTGACGACCCGCGACGCGGCAGAACCGTGCCCAGTCGGGCTCCCGCCGGGAACGCTCGTAGCCGAGCTAGGGCAGGTCGTGCCGGGCGAACGCGGGAAACATTCCGGCGGGCAACTTCCCGGAACCGGCGGTCGCGAGGCCGTCGAGTTCCTGCACGAGCCCGGTGATGCTGCTCACGAGCCCGTCGAGGTCGGTGCGGTGACGGCGCATCAGGGTGTCGGCGCCGTGCATGAGGGACCAGGGAGCGGTGATGCCGAGTTCGATCGCGCCGCCGCGCGTCCACAGTCCGTCGTCCGGATCGGACCATGTGATCATCGGTGCGATCGCCTTCAGCTCCGGCGGCTTCGAGAGCGCCGCCATCCACTGGGTGTTGCCGAAGTAGCTGCCACCGATCATGCCGACGGAGCCTTGGAGCCGGAGAGGGCAGCGGCCCACCGTACGGTGTCGTAGCCGTCGCTCTCCTCGTAGGTGAACGGCCCCCACTCCCCCTCGGAGGCGAACCGTCCGCAGGTGTCCTGGATGACGACCATGAAGCCGCGCCGCGCCGCCGCCGAGGGATCGAGCATCATGGCCATAACGGGCGTGTGCTTGCCGTACGGCAGCCGAGTGAGCAGTACGGGCCACGGTCCGCTGCCGCTGGGCCGGTAGACGTCCGCGCGCAGCACCGTGCCGTCACGCATCTGCGCCGGAACGTCGAAGTCGATCTGGATCTGCGCCATGTGCCGCTCCTGTGCGTCGCTTTCTCGTGGGTGTGCTGGGTGCGGGCAGGATCAGCCGGCCAGCCGATTGAGCTTGCGGATCTGCTTGTCGAAGACCCCGGCAGGGGCGATGCGGCGCAGTGCGCTGGCACGTCCGGCCAGGGGGCCGGCGGTGTAGCGCAACTTCGGCTTCGGGTCGGTCGCCGCCGCGACGATCACCTTGGCGACGACGGCGGGATCGTCGCCGTCCTTGATCGCTGTTTGCATCATGCGGTCAAAGGCGCGCCGCTGGTCCGCGTAGACCTGCAGGGGCGTGTCGGGCCGCGGGCTGCTGGCCTCGAAACCAGTGCTGGTGTAGGCGGGTTCGACGAGAAGCGCCCGGACGCCGTGCCCGCGGATCTCATGGTCCAGGGACTCGGAGTACCCCTCGATCGCGTGCTTGGACGCGGCGTAGACGGCCATGTAAGGCGAAGGGAGGAAGCCGACCACGGAAGAGAGGTTGATGATGCGTCCGCGTCCACGGGCGCGCATGTGCGGCAGGACCGCCTGCACCATGCGCATCACGCCGAAGACGTTGACGTCGAAGACGACCTGGGCCTGCGCGACCGAGTTCTCCTCGGCCGCCCCTATCAAGCCCACGCCGGCATTGTTGACCAGGACATCGATCCGCCCGAGCCGGTCGACCACCCGCTGGACCACGGCGGTGGCCGACGCGTCACTGGTCACGTCGAGGTCGAGGAAGGTCACGCCGTCGAGCGGGGTGACGCGGGAGGTGTCACGACTTGTGCCGACCACGTCGAACCCCGCTTCGACCAGCGCGAGCGCGGCTGCCTTCCCGATGCCGGATGATGCACCCGTCACGAGTGCCACCGGCCGATGCGTGCTCATCATGGACTCCCGGACTCACTGAGAAACCGATCGGTTTCTGCTACCGTAAACCGATCGGTTTCCGGCTGCAAGTCCGGGGAGCACCCCGACCGGCACCCGGCAGGAATGGCGGCATGGGCAGGATCAGCGCACAGGAGAGACGTCAGAGTGTCATCCGCGCGGCCATCGCCGAGTTCGCACTCAGGGGTTACTACGGCACCTCCACCGAAGTGATCGCCAAGCGCGTCGGTGTCACGCAGCCGTACCTCTTCCGGCTCTTTCCGGGCAAGCGGGCGATCTTCATCGCAGCCTTGACGCGGAGCATGGAAGACACCCGGCTGGCTTTCGAGCGCGCAGCCGAAGGGGTGGAGGGCGGCGAGCAGGCCCTCCACGCCATGGTGAACGCCTACGCGCGACTGGTCTCCGCGCACCCGGAAACGCTGTTGATGCAGATGCAGGGATACGCCCTCGTGGCAGCCGCCGAGGCACAGGGCGATGACCAGATCGGCGAGCTCGTCCGCGCCGGCTGGATGAGCCTCTGGGAAGCCGTGCGCCTGCCGCTGGGCGCAAATGCCGAGGAGGCCACGGCCTTCCTCGCGCACGGCATGCTCATCAACACCCTTACGGCCATCGGGCTTCCCCCCGACTGCCGGGAAGCAAAGCCGTGATCCGTCGGAGCTGCTCCGACTGCCGGAGACAGGCGTCAGCCCTGAGAGCGCATCGGTCGCCGGGCCTGCTCGAAAAGGTGGTGCGTCAGCGCACGCCTGCCGCATCGAGCAGGGTGGCCACCGTGGGGGCGATGAGCCCGGTGAGGGTGTCGGCTCCGATCCCCGCGCGGGCGCTGGCGCCGTCGAAGACCAGGCTGAGCTGTCGGGCCAGCAGGTCGGGATCGCTCGCTCCGCCCTGTTCGGCCTCGGCCCGGAAGAAGGCCGTCAGGTTTCCCTTGACGCGGTGGGCCACCCGGCTCGCGGGATGGCTCTGGTCCTTGAGTTCGATCTGGACGGCCAGGTACTGGCAGCCTCGGAACTCGGGCGCACCCGCCTGCAGTTCCACCTGTTCGAAGACGTGGAGGATCCGCTCGCGGGGTGAGCGGCCATCGTCCGTCGCGGGCAGCAGTGTCGCCACGAAGGCGGAAGCGCGTTGCTCCAGGCTCGCCGCCAGCAGTTCGTCCTTGCTCTCGAACAGCTGGTACATAGACCGCTTCGACACCCCCGCCGCCTTGCACAGCGCCTCGATGCCGATGCCGACGCCGTCTCGGTAGGTGAGTGTGGCCGCCGCCTCCAGGAGTCGCTCTCGGGGACTTGCCTTCACTTCGGTGCTCATAGTGTGAGGTTAACTCGATTCCGGCGAAATATAAACCGATCGGTTTCCGCGGTTGGCCGGGACGACCGGTGCTGCCCACGCGACGGAGCGGACACCTGAAGGCCGCACAGAGGCTCGGCGACGGCCCCCGGGGGAAAGGTACCGTCGCCGAGCCCTGATGGTGTGCGCGCCTGCCGTCCAGCAGGGCGACGCACACCGGGGCCACTCCGCACCGCAGCCCCGTCCGGGTGGGTCACGGGTCCGCTACGTCAGGGCGGCGGTCTTCCCGGGCTTCGTCTCGACGGGGATGCGGTGTAGCCCCCTGCGGTCGTACTAGTAGGGCTTTGTTAGGTACCCCGATTGATCATCGTCAGGTAGATTGTGATGTTCTGTCAGGTGTGACACCTGAGGAGATGGAGACGGTCCGCCCGCGCCTGGAGGCGTTCGCGGCGGAGATGCTCGGTTCGCTGGCGCGTCGGGACCAGCGGGCCAAGGGCGAGCTGTATCTGCGCGGGCTGATGCTGGACGGCAAGCGCAAGTCCATGCAGCCGATGGCCGAGCGCCTGGGCGTGGACCACCAGCAGCTGCAGCAGTTCGTCTCATCGTCCACCTGGGACTACTCCAAGGTCCGTGAGCGGCTGGCCCGTTGGGCTGCCGCGCACATTTCTCCCGAGGCGTACGCGATCGATGATGTCGGCTTCCCCAAGGACGGCTACGACTCACCGGGGGTGGCGCGGATGTACTGCGGCGCCCTGGGTAAGCGCGGCAACTGCCAGGTCGGCGTCAGTGTGAACCTGGTCAGTGACCGTGCGTCATCGGCTGTCGACTGGCGCCTGTTCCTGCCCGAGAGCTGGGACGACACCAAGTACGGCGAGGACGCGCTGATGGCCGAGGCGATCCGGCGCCGCCGCGCCAAGGCGGGAATCCCGGACACCGAGCGGCACCGGGAGAAGTGGCGCCTGGCGCTGGACATGCTCGACGAGGTGCGCGACAACTGGGAGTTGCCCGACCTTCCGGTCGCCGCCGACGCCGGATACGGCGACGCCACCGGCTTTCGCGAGGGCCTGACCGAGCGCGGCCTGACCTACGCGGTCGCGGTCAAAGCCACCACGACCGCGCACCCCGGCAATGCCACACCCCAACGCCCGCCGTACTCCGGGCAGGGCCGCCCTCCCGTGTCCGCCTACCCCCAACCGCACACCACCCTGCGCGCCCTGGCCCTGGCCGTCGGCCGAGCGGCCACCCGCACCGTCACCTGGCGCCAGGGCAGCAAGGCCACCAGACGCAACCCGAACGCCGAGATGCGCTCGCAGTTCCTGGCCCTGCGGGTCCGACCGGCCAACCGCACCATCCGCCGCGCCGCCGACGGCTCCCTGCCCGACTGCTGGCTGCTCGTCGAGTGGCCACCCGACTCCGCCGAGCCAACCGACTACTGGCTCTCGACGCTTCCCGCCGACACCCCACTGCGCGAACTGGTACGAATCGCCAAGATCCGATGGCGAGTTGAGCACGACTACCGCGAGCTCAAGGACGGTCTGGGCCTGGACCACTTCGAGGGCCGCAACTACCTCGGCTGGCACCGCCACGTCACCCTCGCGTCCCTCGCCCAGGCCTTCTGCACCATGCTCAGGCTCGACCCAAAAGCCCCTGCGCCGGCCTGACCCTCTACGCGGTCCTCCGCGAACTCCAGGCCCTCCTGGCCACCTGGACCGGCGCCTGCTCGATATGCGGCCAACCCGCACCAGCACCCGAACCCCACCACAGGACCTAACAAAGCCCTACTAGTGCCGCGGCAGGCAACGTTTGCCCGTCAAGGAGCGGCGTCCGGTGCGTGCTCTCGGCGTGCCGGCCGGAAGTCCTCGTACTGGACGTACTTGGGCTTTCGGCCGGTGCGGCGAGAGGGCGTGCCGGGCGTCGCGACGGGGCGAACGTTGCCTGCCGCGGCACTAGCCCGTCACGCCGAAGCCGAACAGCGCGGCCGCCATGAGGCCGACGGCCATCATCACCCAGCCCCGCGTCAGACCGGCGTCGGCCTGGGCGTCGTAATAGAGGATCGAGCGGACGCCGCCGGTGATCTGCCGCAGCGGCTCGAACTCCGCCAGGAAGCGGTAGAAGCCGGGCAGCGCTTCGATGGGGGTGGTGGCGCCGGCCGTCGGCACCGCCATCCCGATGAAGACCAGCGTGACCACCAGCATGCCGGGGGTGCCGAAGACGGCGAGGAGGGTGAGCGCGCCGATCCCGGAGACCGCGATGGCGCACACCGAGTACAGCCACAGCAGCGGCAGGTGGGAGGCGGCCATCCCCATGATGCCGACCGCGCCCACGGTGACCAGGGCGCCCATCAGCAGGGACAGGCCGATCATGAGGGTGCTGCTGATGGCGAGGGTCTGCACCCGGGTCGCCCGGATCAGCGGGCGGTGCCGGCGCAGCGGGCCCATGTCGTTGTGGGTGTAGCCGAGGGCGTGGTCCACCTGTCCGCTGATGACGTTGGCGGAGAGCATGCCGCAGACCACCAGGACGAGCGCGTAGTAGAACGCCGTCAGTCCCAGGCCGCTGTGCGAGTCCAGCGGATGGCCGTCCTCGACCGTGACGGCGGCCGGGTCGGCGAGCAGGATGCGCGCCGCGGCCGGCAGCTTCGCCTGCCCGGTCCGTGCGATGAGTTCCTTGCCCACCTGGAGCGAGGCGCTCTCGGCCGCCTGCGTCGTCGCCGACCGGGCCAGGCTGGAGCCCAGGCTGCCAGCGGACTGGTTGGTCAGCACCGTCAGGGTCGGGCGGGCCGGAGCCACGGTGGTCGCGGTGCCGGTCAACGCAAAGGTGGAGGCCGTGAAGTCGGCGGGGACGACGAGTGCGCCGTACAGCTTGCCCTCTCCGAGTTCCTCCTTCACCTTCTTCTCGTCCATCACCTTCCAGTCGATCTTGCCCCCACCCGCGGTGGACTTCTTGATCGACTCGGTGATCTGCGCCCCCAGGTTGGCCTGCTTGCTGCCGGCGCCGGCTCCGTTGTCGGCGTTGACCAGCCCGACGGGCAGCTTCTTCACATGGTCGACCGGATCGATGTCGGCGCCGACGTAGAACACCGTGAACAGCAGCGCGAGAAGGCCCGTGATGACGCCATTGGCGATCCGCAGAGGTTTGGCACGCAGTACGCGGAAGGGATGAATCCCACTCATGACTTACTCCGGTCTCGACAGCACAGCCATATCGAGAGGAGACCGGACAGTGCCATCGCAGGCCGGCGTCCCTCGGAAACCACCGGCGCACACGGCCGACTGAGGGCGGTGCGCTCCTGACCATCTGCCGTCGGCGACGGCTCCCAGATCACGTTCAGACCACCGTCAACACGGGAAACCGGTCGGTTTCACGCTCACCGTAAACCGATCGGTTTCCATATTTAACCCTGCCCCACCGGCGCCGGCCCATCTCGTGGACGAGCAGATCGCCCACTTCGACGAGCCCCCGCCCTCCCGAGCCCCCGCCCTCCCGAGCCCCCGATGCCTTCCGCCGGGGGCCGCGCCCGGCCGCCCCCGCAACCCTGCACGCCTGGCCGACCAAATGAGGCGACACGGGCTTCCTGTACGCGCCACACGCAACACAGCGCTGATGGAAGCCGTCACCGACCTGCCGTCCATCGTTGCCGCAGACCTCTTCGGCATCAGTCCCGCGACCGCCCAGCGCTGGTCCCAGCTTGCCGGGAACAGCTGGGCTCCCTGCCTTGCCGCCTGGCAGTGTTCACGGCCGTAGCCCCTGACCACAGTGTCCGGAGGAGGGCGCGGGAGAGTCGCCATTTGACCGGATGGTGCCTCCGCTTTACTGTGGAAGCAGTACGGAGGTAGCCTCCGTTTTAGGAAGTGCCAGGAGGGCGTATGAATGCCGGTGGACAGCAGGGTCGCAAGCCCCGTGCGGACGTCCAGCGCAACCGTGCCGCCCTCCTGGGAGCGGCACAGCATCACTTCCTGAAGTATGGGGTCGGCACGTCCCTGGAGGCGGTGGCCAAGGAGGCGGGCGTCGGGCCTGGCACCTTGTACCGGCACTTCCCCACCCGGGAAGCGCTGCTGGCGGCCGTGCTGCAGGCGCGCTCCGAGGAGCTGGTGGCCCGCCAGGCGGAGATCGCGCAGCTCGGCGACGCCGACACAGCGCTGGAACAGTGGTTGCGCGCGCTGGAGGAGTACTTCAGCGCGTTCAGCGGACTGCCGGAGCCGCTCATGACCGCGGCCAGGGCGCAGGATCCGGACAACCCGCTCACGCTCCCCTGTGACACGGTCATCACCGCTACCGACGAGTACGTGCAGGCCGCTCAGCGGACGGGGTACGTGCGCGAGTCGGTGAAGGGGTACGACCTGTTCCTCGCGGCCCTCTCCGTCGCCTGGCTCAAGGGTGCCGGCGCCGCCGAAGAGGAGTCGCTGGACCGCGTTCGCGCGCTCATCGCCGCCGGCTACCGCAAACGGGACACCCAGGCGTAGGCCCCCGCCTGTCGATCACCGGAACGCCCGGAAAGCTCCGGGCGGTGTCCGGCACCTCCATCCCACAGTGATCACTTTGCACCACCCTGGGGGCGGTGCGACCTCCTGAAGGACAAATCATGAAAATTTCCGTTATCGGTGCCGGCGTGATCGGCGGCAACCTCGCCCGCAAGCTCAGCGGAGCCGGTCACGACGTCGAGGTGGCGGACGCCCGCGGCCCCGAGGCCGTCGCGCCCGAGGTCCTGGAGACCGGTACCCGCGCCGTGGCACTTGAGGACGCCGTCAAGGGCAGGGATGCCGTCATCCTGGCCATCCCCTTCGGAGTGGCCGGACAGCCGGCCGATCCGTTCGCCTCCGTCCCCGCCGAGACGGTGGTCATCGACACCTCCAACTACTACCCGCACCTCAACGGGCGGATCGAGGCCGTGGAGAACGGCGCGGTGGAGAGCGTGTACACCTCCGAACTCCTGGGGCGCCCCGTCGTCAAGGCATGGAACGCCGCCCTGGCCGAGACCCAGCGGACGAAGGGTGTTCCGGCGGGCACTGAGGGCCGGATCGCCATCCCGGTCGCCGGCGACTCCGAGGAGGCCAAGCGCGTGGCCATGCGCCTGGTGGACGACACCGGCTTCGACCCCTACGACGCCGGCACACTGGCCGACTCCTGGCGTCAGCAGCCGATGGGCCCCGCCTACTGCACCGAACTGACCCTGGAGGAGCTGCCGGCAGCCCTGGCCGCGGCCGATCGCGTCAAGGACGCGGCCGTCCGTGACAGCATGCCGGAGCGCTTCGCCGCCCTCGGGGCCAATCCCACCCTGGAGGACGTCGTCGAGATGAACCGCGCCGCCCACCGGTGACAACACCTGCCACCGGCCGCGGTGCACACCCCGTGCGAGAGGTCCCCCTACGGCTCCTCTCGCGCGGAGCGCTACGGCCGGGTTCGGCATGCCCGCGCTCCACTTGCGCGCCCTGGTCCTCGACGTCCGCCACCCCTGTCAGCCGCCACACCGCGCTCCTTTGACAATACGGAGGCATCCTCCGTATTGTCGGGGAAGTAAACGGAGGCTCCTTCCGCTTTCTCTCGCCCAGTCTGGAGGAGCGACCATGACAAACCGACAGATGCTCCTGTGCATGCAGTTCACCAGCGGCTACGGAGCCGAACCCGGAGCATGGCGCCTGCCCGGGGCGAACCTGTCCAGCTACACGGACATGGACCAGTTCGTGCGGTACGCGCAGGCCGCCGAGCGCGGCAAGATCCAACTGCTGTTCTTCGCGGACACCCCGGTCCTGGACGTGGACCTCGAACACCAGGCCCCGCACCACCCCATCGACCCTTTGCTGGTCATGACCTCCATCGGGCGCGAAACCTAGGTTCTGTCTTCGGCCAGCGTCGGGTCCAGATGAGGATGCCCGCGAGGTGAAGTGCGACCTGGTAGGCGATTGCGGGCTTGTCGGTCCGTGTGGCGAGGCCGCGCCACTGCTTGAGGCAACGTGTTGGCTGGGCGGCTCGACGGCATTGCGCTGCTTGTACGCCTCGCTGTTGAAACTGGGCGGGCGGCCACCGAGTCGGCCTCGCCGCAGGCGGTGGCCGACTTGATCGGACGGCTGCGGGATGACCGCACGGATGCCCCGGCGCCGGAGGTGGCTGCGGATGGCACGTGAGGAATACGCGCGGTCGGCCAGAACCGCCAGGGGCCGGGTCCGGGGCCTACCCGAGCCGGTACGGGGCACACGGATGCGGGACATCAGCGTCTCGAATGCGGGTGCATCACCTGCCTGGCCTGCTGTGACGGTGAAGGCGAGGGGCCGTGCACGGCCGTCTGCGGCCAGGTGGACCTTGGTGCTCAGTCCGCCGCGGGAGCGTCCGAGCGCGTGATCGGCGGGCTCGTCGGAGTGGGCCGCCCCTTTTTGAGTGCTCCGGCAGCGTGCTGGTGGGCCCGGACGACCGTGGAGTCCACCGACACCGTCCAGTCGAGGTCGTCGTCGGCGTCCGCCGCCGCCAGGAGCGCGGCGAGGATCCTCTCCCAGGTGCCATCGAGGGCCCATCTGATCAGCCGCTTGTGAGCGGTCTGGAAAGAGCCGAGCTCGTCGGGAAGGTCCCGCCAGGGCGAGTTGGTGCGGTACCTCCACGCGATGGCCGCGAGAGTGCGGCGGTGGTCGGCCCATCGCCGCCCGCGAACCGGATCCGCCGGCATCAGCGGCTCGATCCGGTCCCACATCGCATCGGTGATCACTGATCGGACGGACACATCCGATCAACTGATCAACCCACCAAAGAGACACGCTCTCGGCCTCACATCGGCAGGTGCTCCTGCGGGCACTGACGATCTCCTCGCCGAGCAGACCCCACGGAATACCGCAGGTCTCACATACGAGCGCTTCACCAGCGAGAAGATCACTCAATGGGTCCAGCCGCAAGGTGACAGCACGTCAGAAGGAGCGTCATCTCAGCGTCGAAACGATCTGCCGCCGTCCGGGCCGAAACGGAGGAGATTCACCCGTCATCCCGGCACGACGCCATGGAACGGCAGGTCAGCGGCGTACGTGAGCATACGACGCGCTTCACGTCATGCACTTAGGAAACAGGTCGGACCGACCCACCCGGAACCTCAAAAAGCCGAGAACCAGCAGGTCAGAGGCTTTTCGCGGCAGGCTCCAAAATGGCCACGCACTCCACGTGCGAGGTCATCGGAAACAGATCGAACGCCCGCAACGTCCGCACCCGGTACCCCCCGTCCCGGAAGTACCCCAGATCCCGCGCCAGTGCCGCCGGATCGCACGCGACGTACGCGATGCGACGCGCGCCCAGCGACGACAGGTGCTCGACCGTCTTCCGGCCGGCCCCGGTTCGGGGCGGGTCCAGGACGATGAGGTCGACCTCGGTGATTCCGGTGCGCGGCAGGACCGAGTCGACCTTGCCCTGTTCGATGCGGACCCGGTCGAAGTCGGCGAGGTTGTGGCGGGCGTCCTCGACGGCCCGCTTGCCGGACTCGATGCCGAGGACCGCGCCCTGGTCGCCGACCCGGTCGGCGAGCGCGCCCGCGAACAGGCCGACGCCGCAGTAGAGGTCGAGCGCCATGTCGCCCTTGCGCGGGAGAAGGCCCTGCATCACGGCCGTCACCAGCGTGTCCGCGGCCTTGGGATGGACCTGCCAGAAGCCACCGCTCCCGACCCGGTAGGTACGCCCGTCCGCGCGCTCACGGACGAAGGGCCGGCCGTGGACGCGGTGCACCCCGCCGTCCTTCTCCTCCACCCGCATCACGGACACGGGCTTGTCCAGTTCCACGATGGGCAGGCGCGCGCCCGGCCGGGGCGTCAGAATCACCTGGCGGTCCTGCGAACCCGTCGCCGCGATCGCCTCGACCGAGGCCATGCCGGTCCAGTCGCGCTTCTCGATGCCGAGCTCGCTGACCCCCTCGGCGGCGATCATGCAGTGGTCGATGGGCTCCACCTCGTGCGACCGGTGCCGCCGCAGGCCCGCACGGCCGTCGGCGTCCACCGCGTACTGCACCCGCGTCCGCCACTGCGGCACCTGCCCGGCAGGCAGCTTGTCGCCCTCGGCCGGCATCACCGTGCCGTCCCAGCCGACCTCCTCAGGCGTCAGGCCCGCGAGCCGCTGCAGCTGCTCGGCGATCACCTCGCCCTTGAGGCGCCGCTGGGCACCCGGCTTCGCGTGCTGCCAGTCGCAGCCGCCGCAGCGGCCGGGACCGGCGTAGGGACAGGGCGCCTCGATGCGGTCCTTGGACGCCGAGAGCACCTCGACCGCGTCCGCGCGCAGGAACCGCGCGCCCTCCTCGCCCTCGGTCACCCGGGCCACGACCCGCTCGCCGGGCAGCGCGTGCCGGACGAACAGGACCTGGCCCGACTCGGTGCGGGCGATGCAGTGGCCGCCGTGGGCGACGGGGCCGATCTCGACCTCGTACTCCCGCCCGGCCAGGGACCCCGCCTGCGACTTCTTCGGTTCTGCCTGCATGGCGGGGTGACTCCAGAGATGAGAAGGACTACGGCTGGACAACAGCCCACCAGTCTACGTGCTCCTGCACACGTCAGTCCTTGGCGTTGGGCTCCTTCGGCCGCACCTGCGCCGGACCACGCCGCACCGAACCCGGAGCGTTCCACTCCTGCCGCTTCCCGGCCCGCTTCTTGGCCAGCTCGGACGACGCCAGCTGGTAGGGCACCGAGGTCACCATGACCCCCGGCGTGAACAGCAGCCGGCCCTTCAGCCGGAGCGCGCTCTGGTTGTGCAGCAGGTGCTCGTACCAGTGGCCGACGACGTACTCCGGGATGATCACGGAGACCACGTCGCGCGGGGACTCCTTGCGCAGGCTCTTGACGTAGTCGATGACCGGCCGGGTGACCTCCCGGTACGGCGAGTCGAGCACCTTCAGCGGTACGTCGATACCGCGCTGGTCCCATTCCTCGCGCAGGCCCTTGGTCTCGGCCGGGTCCACGTTGACGCTGAGCGCCTCCAGGGTGTCCGAGCGCAGCAGCTTGGCGTAGGCGAGGGCGCGCAGGGCGGGGCGGTGGATCTTGGAGATCAGCACCACGGAGTGCACCCGCGAGGGTCGGAGGCTGTCGTCGCTCGGGCCCTCGGGGGCGGCGAGTTCCTGGGAGACGTGGTCGTAGTGGCGGCGGATCGCCGTCATCGTCACATAGAAGATCACCATGCCGAGCAGCGCGACCCAGGCGCCGTGGGAGAACTTGGTGACCAGGACGACGACCAGGACGAGACCGGTGAAGAAGGCACCGAACGCGTTGATCGCGCGGGAGCGGATCATGTGGCGGCGCTTGGCGGGGTCCTGCTCGGTGGCCAGGTGGCGGTTCCAGTGGCGGACCATGCCGGTCTGGCTGAGCGTGAAGGACACGAACACGCCGACGATGTACAGCTGGATCAGACGCGTGGAGTCGGCTTCGTAGACCCACACCAGGAGTGCGGCCGCGCCGGCCAGGAGCACGATGCCGTTCGAGAACGCCAGGCGGTCGCCGCGCGTGTGCAGCTGACGCGGGAGGTAGCGGTCCTGGGCGAGGATCGAGCCGAGCACCGGGAAGCCGTTGTACGCGGTGTTCGCGGCGAGGAACAGCACCAGCGCGGTGGCTGCGGCGAGCACGAGGAACAGGATGCTGCCCTTGCCGAAGACGGCCTCGGCGACCTGCGAGATCACCGGGTTCTGGACGTAGTCCGAGCCCACCGGGACGCCCTTGTCGAGCAGGTCGTGGGCCGGGTTCTCGGCCATCCGGACGTTGGACGCCATGGCCAGCCCGATGATGCCGCAGAACATGGTGACGGCGAGCAGGCCCATCAGCGCGAGCGTGGTGGCCGCGTTCCTCGACTTGGGCTTGCGGAAGGCCGGCACGCCGTTGGAGATCGCCTCCACGCCGGTCAGCGCGGCACAGCCGGAGGAGAAGGCGCGCAGCAGCAGGAAGAGCAGGGCGAAGCCCGCGAGGCCCTCGTGTTCGGCCTTGATCTCGTACCCGGCGGTCGGTGCCCGCATGGTGTCGTCGAGCACCAGCCCGCGGAACGCACCCCACATGATCATGACGAAGACGCCCGTGACGAAGACGTACGTCGGGATCGCGAAGAGCGTGCCGGACTCCTTGACCCCGCGCAGGTTCATCAGCGTCAGCAGCAGGATCACGGCCACCGCGCAGAGCACCTTGTGCTCGACGACGAAGGGGATCGCGGAGCCGAGGTTCTCGATGCCGGAGGAGATGGAGACGGCGACGGTCAGGACGTAGTCGACGAGCAGGGCGCTGGCGACGGTGAGGCCGGCCTTGGGGCCGAGATTGGTGTTCGCCACCTCGTAGTCGCCGCCGCCGCTCGGATAGGCGTGCACGTTCTGCCGGTAGGAGGCGACGACCGTGAACATCAGCACGACGACCGCGGCGGCGATCCAGGGGCTGAAGTGGTAGGCCGACACGCCCGCGATGGAGAGGACCAGCAGGACCTCTCCGGGCGCGTACGCCACGGAGGACAGCGGGTCGGAGGCGAACACGGGAAGTGCGACGCGCTTCGGCAGGAGCGTTTCGCCCAGCCGGTCGCTGCGCAGTGCGCGCCCGATCAGGATCCGTTTGGGCACGTCGGTCAGTTTGGACACAACAGAGGATCGTAAGGCTTCGAACAGGGCTTCGCCCACCCGCCTTCCCGGCATCTGCCCCACGAGTGAATACCGGGCCGGTCAGGCCACGGGTCCGGCCGACACGAGGGCCCTCATGCCTATATGACAAAACCCTTATGTCAGAAACCGTGGGAGGTCCCATGTCTGCGACCGCGGAGTTGATCGGCGCCACCGCCGCACTCGTCGGCCTCGGAATCCTCACCGTCCTCAGCGTGTGGAGCATCAGCCGCCGCTGATCTGGGCAAACCGTGCACGGGGGTGCCCTCCGCGGACCGTGCGTGTGTAGCTTGGTGGCCGGTCTGAGACCCTAAATCAAGGCAAGTCAGCAACTTGATATCGGAAGGACGGTCGTGCACATCGTCATCATGGGCTGCGGCAGAGTGGGTTCCGCTCTCGCCCAGACCCTGGAGCAACAGGGGCACACGGTCGCCGTGATCGACCAGGACCCCACCGCCTTCCGACGCCTGGGATCCTCGTTCGGCGGCCGCCGCGTGACCGGGGTCGGCTACGACCAGGACACCCTGCGCGAGGCCGGAATCGAGGAGGCCGGCGCCTTCGCCGCCGTCTCCAGCGGTGACAACTCGAACATCATCTCCGCCCGCGTGGCCCGCGAGATGTTCGGCGTCGAGAACGTCGCGGCCCGTATCTACGACCCCCGGCGCGCCGAGGTCTACCAGCGCCTCGGCATCCCGACGGTCGCCACGGTCCGCTGGACGGCGGACCAGATGCTGCGCCGGCTGCTGCCGTCCGGCGCCGAGCCGCTGTGGCGCGACCCCACCGGCGGCGTCCAGCTCGCCGAGGTGCACGCCTCCAACGCCTGGGTCGGCCACAAGATCAGCAGGCTGCAGGAGGAGACCGGCGTCCGCGTGGCGTTCCTCACCCGCCTCGGCGAGGCCATCCTGCCCACCTCGCAGACGGTGTTGCAGGAGGGGGATCTGGTGCACGTGATGATGCGCTCGGACGACGTCGAGAAGGTCGAGGCGGCGTTCGCCGAGGGCCCTGAGAAGGAGGGCGGTCACTGATGCGGGTCGCCATTGCCGGAGCCGGCGCGGTCGGCCGGTCGATCGCCGGTGAACTGCTGGAGAACGGCCACGAGGTCCTGCTCATCGACAAGGCGCCGACCGCCATCTCGGTCGAGCGCGTCCCGCAGGCCGAGTGGCTGCTCGCCGACGCCTGCGAGATCACGTCCCTGGACGAGGCGGCGCTCCAGCGCTGCAACGTCGTCATCGCCGCAACGGGCGACGACAAGGTGAACCTGGTCGTCTCGCTGCTGGCCAAGACGGAGTACGGCGTTCCGCGCGTCGTCGCCCGGGTCAACAACCCCAAGAACGAGTGGCTGTTCAACGAGGCCTGGGGCGTGGACGTCGCCGTCTCCACCCCGCGTCTGATGTCGGCCCTGGTCGAGGAGGCGGTGAGCGTCGGCGACCTGGTCCGCCTGCTGCGCTTCAGCCACGGCGACGCCAACCTCGTCGAGCTGACCCTGCCGGACGAGTCGGCCCTGGCCGGCACCCAGGTCGGCGATGTGCAGTGGCCGGAGGACACCTCCCTGGTCACGATCATCCGCGGCACCCGTGTCCTCACGCCCACTCGGGACGACTCCCTGGAGGCGGGCGACGAGCTGCTGTTCGTGGCCGCGCCGGCCCGGGAGGAGCAGCTGGAGGATCTGCTGTCGGTGCGGCGGGAAGACGCGACGAGCTAGCCGAAGCGAGCCGTACGACGGCTGAGGGCGCCCGGTGATTTCCGGGCGCCCTCGTTTTCCAGTCCGTGTGCCTACTCGGCCGACCGCGCAGCGGACGCCCGGCGCTCCTGCTCGGCGCGCTCCTCGGCCTCCATCTCGGCGAACACGTCGATGGGCGGCGGCGCCTTGGCCAGGAAGACCCAGGTCAGCCAGACCGCCAGCAGGAACGGCGGGATCTTCAGGGTCACCAGCACCCAGCCCAGCTGTGTGGTGTCGGCCCACCAGTACAGCGGGAAGAGGATCGCGCACTTGGTGAGCAGGATCAGGCCCCAGGCCCAGCTGGCCTTGGCGTACGCCTTCTTGCGGCCGGGGTTGCGGGTGCGCCAGGAGAGGTTCTCCTTGAAGACCGGGCCGAGCATCAGGCCGATCAGCGGGACGCCGCACAGGGTCGTGATGATGTACGCCAGCGCCAGGCCCAGCGTGTAGAGCATGCCGGGCAGGTAGAAGTCCTTGGCGTTGCCGGTCATCATCGCGAAGACGACGCCGAAGGCCACGCCGAAGACACCGCTGAAGGCGTGCTTGACGGTGTCCTTCATCGCCAGGCGGACCACGACGAGCAGCAGGGACACGCCCAGGGCGGCGATCGCCGACAGGTGCAGGTCCTTGTTGATCGTGTAGATGGTCACGAAGAGCAGGCCCGGCAGCACCGTCTCGACCATGCCCCGCACGCCGCCGAACGCCTCGAACAGCGCGGCCTCCGTGACCGCGCGGGCGTCCTGATCGGTGTCTTCGGTGTGTTCAGTCGGCTTGTCGAGCGACGTCACCGGCTACTCCCGTCCGAGGGGTCTCAGTTCGTATTTCGGGTTGAAGAGCACCCGGCGGCCCCGGCTCATCGAGATCCGGCCCGATGCGATCAGCTTGCGCCCCGGTTCTATCCCGACGATGGAGCGCCTGCCGAGCCACACCACGTCGAGTGCGGCGGAGCCGTCGAACAGCTCGGCCTCCAGGGCCGGGACTCCCGCGCGCGGACGCAGCGTGACCGTGCGCAAGGTACCAGTAACCGTGACGATCTGCCGGTCGTGGCAGTCACCGATCCGCGTACAGCCCGCGGTCTCGGCGTCCTCCCGCAGCTCCTCGGACTCCAGGTCCTCCTGCGAAGAGGAGAGCCGGTCAAGCATGCGCCGGAACCGGCCCACCGGCTTTTCGGAACGAGGAACAGCACTCATGTCTGAAGCCTACCGGGGTGCACCGACAGTCACGTAACCCCTTTGTCACAGCTCGGAAGCTCATTCTCGAAGCGGTATCCCATCCCCGGCTCCGTGACGAAGTGTTTCGGGTGCGACGGGTCGGCCTCCAGCTTGCGGCGCAGCTGTGCCATGTACACGCGCAGGTAGTTGGTCTCCGTCCCGTACGACGGTCCCCACACCTCCTGCAGCAGCTGCTTCTGGCTGACCAGCCGGCCGGTGTTGCGCACCAGCACTTCCAGCAGATGCCACTCCGTGGGGGTCAGCCGTACGTCCTTGCCGCCGCGGTTGACCTTCTTGGCGACGAGGTCGACGGTGAACTCCTCGGTCTCCACCATCACCTCGTCCTCGCCGGCGCCGGTGGGCTCGGCGCGGCGGACGGCCGCCCGCAGCCGGGCCAGCAGTTCGTCCATGCCGAAGGGCTTGGTGACGTAGTCGTCGGCGCCCGCGTCGAGTGCCTCGACCTTCTCGTCGGATGAGTGCCGGGCGGACAGCACGATGATCGGCACGCGGGTCCAGCCGCGCAGGCCCTTGATCACTTCGACGCCGTCCATGTCCGGCAGCCCCAGGTCGAGGACGATGACGTCGGGGTGGCGAGCCGCGGCGAGCTGGAGGGCGGTGGCCCCGTCCTGGGCCGCGTCGACCTCGTACTTGCGCGCCTTGAGGTTGATCACGAGGGCGCGAACGATCTGCGGCTCGTCGTCGACCACGAGCACCCGGTTCATTGAGCCTGCCTTTCTCGGGGTGCGGAGGAAAGAAGCACGGGGCGCGCTCCTGCCGCGCGGAGGGTGAGCACCATGGTGAGGCCGCCGCCGGGTGTGTCCTCGGCGTCGAGGGTGCCGCCCATGGCCTCGGCGAAGCCCCGGGCGACCGCGAGGCCCAGGCCGACGCCGGCACCGCGCGGGGCGTCGCCGTGACGCTGGAACGGCTCGAAGATCCGCTCCTTCGCCTCGTCGGGAACGCCCGGCCCGCGGTCCACGACCCGGACCTCGACGCGGTCCGCGAGGGCACCCGCGGCGACCAGCACGGGCGCACCCGGCGGGCTGTACTTGACCGCGTTCTCCACGACGTTGGCCACGGCACGCTCCAGCAGTCCGGCATCGACCTCGACCATCGGCAGCGTCTCCGGGACGTCCAGCTCCACGCCGTCCCCGGGCACGCCGCCCAGCGCCCTCGGCACCACCTCGTCGAGGTCGGCCTCGCGGATGATCGGCGTGACCGCGCCGGTCTGCAGGCGGGACATGTCGAGCAGGTTGCCCACCAGGTGGTCGAGGCGGTCGGCGCCCTGCTCGATGCCTTCGAGCAGTTCGGCCTGGTCCTCCTCGGACCACGCCACATCGTCGGACCGCAGGCTGGAGACGGCCGCCTTGATGCCGGCCAGGGGCGTCCGCAGGTCATGGCTGACGGCCGCCAGCAGGGCCGTGCGGATGCGGTTGCCCTCGGCCAGCGCGCGGGCCCGGTCGGCCTCCTCCCGGAGCCGGCGGCGGTCCAGGACGACCACGGCCTGCGCGGCGAACGCGGCCAGCACCCGGCGGTCCTCGGCGGGCAGCACCCGTCCGGTCAGCGCGAGGGCCATGTGGTCGCCGACCGGCATGTCGACGTCCGCCTCCTCGGGCCGTTCCACCGGGCCGCCGAGGCCCACCCGGCCCGCGCACGTCCACGGCGCCACGTCGCTCTCGCGCTCCAGCAGCGCCACCGACTCCACGCCGAAGGTCTCACGCACCCGCTCCAGCAGCGCCTCCAGGCTGGTCTCGCCGCGCAGCACGTTGCCCGCGAGGAACGACAGGATCTCCGACTCCGCCCGCAGCCGGGCCGCCTGATGCGTGCGCCGGGCCGCGAGGTCGACCACCGACGCCACCGACACCGCGACGCCTATGAAGATCACCAGGGCGACGATGTTCTTCGGGTCGGCGATGGTCAGCCGGTGCAGCGGCGGTGTGAAGAAGTAGTTGAGCAGAAACGTTCCGAAGGCCGCCGAGGCGAGCGCCGGGTAGAGCCCGCCGAGCAGGGCCGCCGCCACGGTCAGCGTCAGGAACAGCAGCATGTCGTTGGCGAGGCCGAGGTGAACGGTGTTCAGCAGGACCGCCAGGATCACCGGCCCGGCCAGGCCGACCAGCCAGCCCCAGATGATCCGGGCCCGCCCCAGCCGTGCACCGCGCGCCACCGGCAGCCCGCGCCCCATGGCGGCCTCGTCGTGCGTGACGATGTGGACGTCCAGATCGGGACCGGACTCCCGGGCGACCGTCGCCCCCACCCCCGGACCGAACACGTACTGCCAGCTCTTGCGCCGCGACGAACCCAGCACGATCTGGGTGGCGTTCACACCGCGGGCGAAGTCCAGCAGGGCAGCGGGTATGTCGTCGCCGACCACGTGATGGAAGGTCCCGCCGAGGTCCTCGACCAGCGTGCGCTGCACCGCGAGTTCCTTCGGCGAGGCCGCCGTGAGCCCGTCACCGCGCGCTATGTAGACCGCCAGCACCTCACCACCGGCCCCCTTCTCCGCCAGCCGCGCCGCCCGCCGGATCAGCGTCCGCCCCTCCGGCCCCCCCGTCAGACCCACCACGATCCGCTCCCGCGAACCCCAGATCCTCGACACCCGGTGATCACTGCGGTACTGATTCAGATACTCGTCGACCCGGTCCGCCACCCACAACAGCGCCAACTCCCGCAACGCGGTGAGATTGCCCGGCCGGAAGTAGTTCGACAGCGCCGCATCCACCTTGTCCGGCTGGTAGATGTTGCCGTGCGCCATCCGCCGCCGCAGCGCCTGCGGCGACATGTCCACCAGCTCGACCTGATCCGCCCGCCGCACCACCTCGTCGGGGACGGTCTCCCGCTGCCGTATCCCCGTGATCGACTCCACCACGTCACCCAGCGACTCCAGATGCTGGATGTTCACCGTCGAGACCACATCGACCCCGGCCGCCAGCAACTCCTCCACGTCCTGCCAGCGCTTGGCATGGCGCGAGCCGGGGATGTTCGTGTGCGCCAGCTCGTCGACCAGGGCCACCCTCGGCCGCCGGGCGAGGACCGCGTCCACGTCCATCTCGGTGAACACCCCGCCGCGGTACTCGAGTTCCCTGCGCGGCACCTGTTCCAGCCCGTGCAGCATCACCTCGGTGCGCGGCCGGCCGTGGGGTTCGACGAAGGCCACCACGCAGTCCGTGCCCCGCTCCACCCGCCGGTGCGCCTCGGACAACATCGCGTACGTCTTGCCCACCCCCGGTGCCGCACCCAGGTAGATCCGAAGCTTGCCGCGTGCCATGGCCTCATTGTCCGTCTTCTGCAAACTGCGCGTACGCAGCGTCGACCTTACGGCCAACGTTCCGGGCAAATGGGGCGGCCGGGAGGGCCGGGGGCGTCTTTGACAGAACCCTGACGGCACCCCGCTGAACGAACTAGCGTTCGACGACCGCTCCGTCGCTCAGCTCCAGGACCCGGTCGGCCAGGTCGAGCAGGGTCGCGTCGTGCGTGGCGACCAGCGCCGTGACGCCTTCACTGTGTACGACGGCCCGCAGCAGCTCCATCACCGCGTGACCGGTCTCCGCGTCCAGCTGGGCGGTCGGCTCATCGGCGATGAGGAGCGAGGGGCTGTTGGCGAGGGCCCGGGCGATAGCCACCCTCTGCTGCTGACCGCCGGACAGCTCGCCGGGCCGCTGGGCGGCGTGGTCGGCGAGGCCGACCAGGGACAGCAGCAGCTCGACGCGCTCCTCGCGCTCCCGCGGGTCGGCCCGGCGCAGCCGCATCGGTACGCCGACGTTCTCGGCGGCCGTGAGGATCGGGATGAGCCCGAAGGACTGGAAGACGAAGCCGATGCGGTCCCGGCGCAGTTCCAGCAGGCCGTTCTCGCCGAGCCCCGACAGATC
The DNA here is from genome assembly GCF_046267975.1 of Streptomyces flavusporus. Taxonomy (NCBI): domain Bacteria; kingdom Bacillati; phylum Actinomycetota; class Actinomycetes; order Kitasatosporales; family Streptomycetaceae; genus Streptomyces; species Streptomyces flavusporus. The sequence continues at coordinate 2,642,781 of NZ_CP176503.1, forward strand.
GAGCCCGTCGACCGCGACCCGCCCCCGGTCCGGCTCGTCGAGGCCGCCGACGATGTTGAGCAACGTCGTCTTCCCGGACCCCGAGCGCCCCTTGAGGGCGACGAGTTCACCGCGCGGGACGTCGAAGGAGACCCCGCGCAGGGCGTGCACGGCGGCGGCTCCCTCGCCGTACGACTTGTGGACGTTCTCGACGCGCACCATGGTCTCGGTGACCACCTGGCTCATGTCGCCTCCCCCGTGATCCGGGCGCCAGTATCACGAAGCGACGCCCACCCGTTCAAGCGTTCGCACACGACGAGGGCCGCACCCCTCCGGGGGATGCGGCCCTGCGTGCGCTGACGTCTAACGAACCTCGGTGATCTCCGGCCCGCGCTGCAGCTGCCCCATGCCGCCCGAGAAGCGGGAACCGGCCTGGTCGTCCTGCTGGACGCCCTCGGGGACCATCTGCGCGTCGTTCGGCAGCTTCAGGACGATCGGGTCGCGGGGCGCCATCGGTCCGTCGCCGCGGACCACGACCGTGTCCCGGAAGATCTGCTCCAGGAGGCCGGCGGCCTGCGGCTGCACGGCACCCTGCCCGGAGATCACACCCCGCAGGAACCACCGGGGCCCGTCCACACCGACGAACCGGACCACCTGGAAGCCGCCCGTGCCGTCCGGCAGCTGCACCGGCACCTGGGCCCGCAGCTCCCAGCCGAGCGGGCCCTCGACCTCGTCGATGATGCCGCCCTGCTGGGTGATGCCGGAGCCGATCTCCTCGCGCACCTCGCCCCAGATGCCCTCCCGCTTGGGCGCGGCGAAGGCCTGCAGCTGGATGGCGCTGTCCCGCAGTACGACGGTCGCCGCGACGATCGCGTCGCCCGCGACCTCGACCCGCAGCTCCATGCCGTCGACGCCCGGCACGAACAGACCACCCAGGTCCACCCGCCCCTCGGCCGGGTCCCGCACCTCGGTGCTGTCCCAGGGCCCGTCGGGCCGCGGTTCCGGCTCGAGCCGCACCCGCTCGCGCTCGACCTCGTCCGCCTCAGTGTCGACGCTGTCGACGACCTGCTCGGCCTCGCCGGCCGCGTCCTCGGCGGCACCCTTCTTCTTGCGACGTCCGAACACGTCACTGTCCTTCCCGGTCGGATACGACCGAAGCGTATCGATTCCCACCCGCGTTGCCGCCGATGGCGGCCTGACCGTTTGTGCCGCGCCCGCCGTCCACGGCGGCATGGCCGCCGGTGGACCCGAAGCCCCCCTCGGCCCGTGCCGAGTCGGGAAGCTCCGCCACCTCCTGGAAGCGGACCCTCTCGACCTGCTGGACGACCAGTTGGGCAATCCGGTCGAAGCGCTCGAACCGCACGGGTTCGCGCGGGTCGAGATTCACCACGATCACCTTGATCTCCCCACGGTACCCGGCATCAACCGTCCCCGGGGCATTCACGAGGGCCACGCCGCAGCGGGCGGCGAGACCGGAACGCGGGTGCACGAAGGCCGCGTACCCCTCCGGGAGTGCCACAGACACCCCCGTGGGCAGTACGGCCCGCTCACCCGGCTTCAGTTCACGGCTTTCGGTGGTGCGCAGATCGGCTCCCGCGTCGCCGGGGTGCGCATACGTCGGAAGCGGTACGTCCGGATCGACACGCCGGATCAGCACGTTCACGGGGTCGCGGCTCACGGGTTCACCTCGAAGGCGCGGACGCGCCGGATCTGGTCGGGGTCGTTCATGGCGGCCTGGATCTCTTCCTTGCGGCCGTGGTCGATGAAGTGGTCGACCTCGACCTCGATGAAGAGCGCCTCGGCGCGGACGACGACGGGCCCGTCGGGGCCGCCGATGCGTCCGGTGGCCCTCGAGTAGATCTTCCGCCCCGCCACCGCCGTCACCTCGGCGGCCAGCTGGAGCGTGGTCCCCACCGGCACCGGACGCACAAAGTCGGTCTCCAGCCGTCCGGTCACGGCGATGGTGCGCAGCAGCCAGTTCAGCGAGCCGAGGGTCTCGTCGAGGGCGGTCGCCAGCACTCCGCCGTGGGCCAGGCCCGGAGCGCCCTGGTGTTCGGGCCGCACGGTGAACTCGGCGGTGATCGACACCCCTTCGCCGGCCCGCGCCGCGAGGTGCAGTCCGTGCGGCTGGTCGCCGCCGCAGCCGAAGCACTCACCGTAGTGCGGGCCGAGGAGCTCGCCGGGTGCGGGAGCGTCGGGGTGCCGCACCGGCTTCGTCGCGCCGACGGGAGGCTCCAGAGCTGCGGATGTACCACTCACAGCCGCAGACCTTACCCGGCGCTTCACCCCGGCCCCCCTGACCCTGCCTCCCCGCGGACACCGTGCCAAGCTTGATTCCATGCAGCTTTCCGCCGCCCCGTACGAAGAACGCCTCACCGCGCCCCGCTCCTGGTGGCTGGTCAGCCTCCTGACCGGGGTCTCGATGGCCCTGATCCTGCTGCCCTTCGGCATCCTGCCGATGCTGGGGGGCCTGGCCGGCGGCACCGCGGTCGCGGCGGTCGCGGCGAGTTCGTACGGCTCGGTCCGCATCCGCGTGGTGAACGACTCTCTGATCGCGGGCGAGGCGAAGATCCCGGTCACGGCCCTGGGCGAGGCGGAGATCCTGGAGCCCGAGGAGGCCCGCGCCTGGCGCACCCACAAGGCCGACACCCGCGCCTTCCTGCTGCTGCGCGCCTACATCCCCACGGCCTTGCGCGTGGAGGTCATCGACCCGGCCGACCCGACGCCGTACCTGTACCTGTCGACGCGTGAGCCCGAGCGGCTGGCGGAGGCCATCAGGGCAGCCAAGGCGGCGTGTACGGCGTAGCCGACTACGCCGATCACTCGGTCGCGTTCGGGCCCGGACGCCCGGGCTCCTCAAGGGGTTTCTCGATCGGCAGCGCATCCGCGGGCCGCTCCAGCGGCGGCAGCTCCGACAGCCGGTCCCACGGCACCTGCATCTTCCGCAGGTCCGTCCGGATCCGCGCGGCGACCTTCCTGGTGTCCCGCCGGTTCATGACCGCGCCCACCGCGGCTCCCACCATGAACGGCATCAGGTTCGGCAGATTGCGCATCATGCGCTTCATGATCTGCTGCCGCAGCTCCCGCTTCATCTGACCGCCGAGAGCCGCATTGACCGTGGTCGGCTTCATGGGGTCGATGCCGCGCTCGTCCGACCAGGACTTCAGATACGCGCTGCTGCGGTCCTTCAGATTGCCCGGCGGCCGCACGCCGTAGACCTCGTGGAGCTCGGCGATCAGCTTCAGCTCGATCGCGGCCACCCCGGTGACCTCTGCCGCCAGTTCCGTGGGCATCGCGGGCGGCAGGGGAAGCATGGCCGCCGCGCCGACTCCCGCTCCGACCGTCGCCGACGCGTTCGCCGCGCCCGCCACGAGCTTGTCCGCGAGCTGCTCGGGCCCGAGGCCCGGGAACTGCCTGCGCAGCGTCGCAAGGTCCCGTACGGGGATCCGCGGGGCGATCTCGATGATCCGGTCGGCGAGATACGCCAGGCCCGCCCTGGCGCCGCTGCCGCTCTTGCGGACGCCGGCCTTGGCCAGGTCCCTGGCCCTGTCCCGGATCACCGCCGCCCTCCCCCACTCTCGGCTTCGCTCGAGCGGGGGGACCCCCATCCTGGCGACGGGGGTGGGACCCTGAGCCGGTACCGGGAGGTCGGCCCGGTCACCGGCCGGTTCGAGCGAGGCTGACTCCGCAGGGACCGGCAGTCCCGTACCGGAGGAGCCTCGCTCGTCGTCACGCACGCCGTGAGGGCCGTCGGACGGCCCCGGGTCCGCTCCCCAGTGGAAGCGGCGCTTCCGAGGTGGGGTCGAGCCAGTCACGGCCGACCCCGCCTCAGTCGCAGTCGCGGCAGATCGGCTGACCGTTCTTCTCCCGGGCCAGCTGGCTGCGGTGGTGCACCAGGAAGCAGCTCATGCAGGTGAACTCGTCCTGCTGCTTCGGCAGCACACGGACCGCCAGTTCCTCGTTCGAGAGGTCGGCGCCGGGAAGCTCCAGGCCCTCGGCGGCCTCGAATTCGTCGACGTCGACCGCCGAGGCGGACTTGTCGTTCCGCCTGGCCTTCAGCTCTTCCAGGCTGTCCGAGTCGACGTCGTCGTCGGTCTTGCGTGGGGTGTCGTAGTCGGTTGCCATGTCGCTCTCCCCCTCCGGGTGTCTGCGGTGTCTCCAGCGCACGTAACGCGTGAGAGGCCGGACTTGTGCCCGACCCGAGGCGGAGATTTTGCCTCACATCAAGGTCTGTTACTCAATCGACACCCAACCGGACTCCTCACGAGTGATCGGCTTGGATGGCGATCGGGACCGTACACGGTCCGAATGTCGCACTTCAAAGGGGCCTCATCGTGTACTTCCCGTGATCAAGCCCCTGGAAAACCCGGATTTTTTGGGCTTTCCGGCAGCTAAATGATCACGGAGAGTAGATGGCCTGAAAATCGCCCTTGTGATCGATCACACATAGGACAGCCGGACGGGTGCCCCGAAAATTCCGCGCAAAGCGAACATTCCTCGGGTGTGTCGGCTCCATGGTCTCAGATCGGGAAGGTGACCCGCATCACGAGCCCTCCTCCCTCCCGGGGCTGCGCCGCGATATGCCCGCCGTGCGCCCGGGCCACGGACCGGACGATGGACAGGCCGAGGCCGACGCCCTTGTCGCTCCCCGTGCGATCGGTACGCAGTCTCCGGAACGGTTCGAAGAGGTTGTCGATCTCGTACGCCGGCACCACCGGCCCGGTGTTCGCGACGACCAGGACGGCCTGCCCGTGCTGGATCTCCGTGGTGACCTCGACCCAGCCTCCCTCGTGGATGTTGTAGCGCACGGCGTTCTGCACGAGGTTCAGGGCGATCCGCTCCAGCAGGACGCCGTTGCCCTGGATGACCGCGCGCTCGCGCTTGCCGCGAATCTGCACGCCCTTGGCCTGCGCCTCGGCGTGCACCTGGTCGATGGCCTGCGAGGCCACCTCGGCGAGGTCCACCGGCTTGCGCTCGACGATCTGGTTGTCGCTGCGGGCGAGCAGCAGCAGCCCCTCGACGAGCTGTTCGCTGCGCTCGTTGGTGGCCAGCAGCGTCTTGCCGAGCTGCTGCAACTCCATCGGCGCGCTCGGGTCGGACAGGTGCACCTCGAGAAGCGTGCGGTTGATCGCCAGCGGGGTCCGCAACTCGTGCGAGGCGTTCCCGACGAAGCGCTGCTGTGCGGTGAAGGCCCGCTGCAGCCGCTCCAGCATGTCGTCGAAGGTGTCGGCCAGCTCCTTCAGCTCGTCGTCCGGTCCGTCCAGCTCGATCCGGCGGGACAGGTCGGAGCCGGCCACCGCGCGCGCGGTGCGGGTGATCCGGCCCAGCGGCGACAGGACACGGCCGGCCATGGCATAGCCGAAGGCGAAGGCGATCACGGCGAGCCCGAGGAGCGCCAGGAGCGAGCGGCTGAGCAGATTGTCCAGGGCGTGCTGGCGCTGCTCGTTGACGCAGTCGTTCATGGCGTGGTTGAGCTCGGTGGCGGTCGGCTGCGACGGGAAGTTGCAGGCCTCACTCGCCACCTGGCCGGAGAGGATCTTGAAGGGCAGGTCACTGCCCACGTTCAGCGCGTTCGCCGCCAGCAGGTAGATGATCGACAGCAGCAGGATGCCGGCGATCAGGAACATGCCGCCGTACAACAGCGTGAGCCTTATCCGGATGGTCGGGCGCAGGATCGGGAACGGGGGTGGCTTCCTGGGGTCCCAGGTGGGCTTCGGGGGCGCCTGGGGAGGCGCGGGGTTCGCTGCCACGGTCGATCAGATCCGGTAGCCGGAGCCCGGGACGGTGACGATGACGGGCGGCTCGCCCAGTTTGCGGCGCAGGGTCATGACGGTCACGCGCACCACGTTCGTGAACGGGTCGGTGTTCTCGTCCCAGGCCTTCTCCAGGAGCTGCTCCGCGGAGACGACGGCGCCCTCGCTGCGCATCAGCACCTCCAGGACGGCGAACTCCTTGGGCGCGAGCTGGACCTCCTTGCCGTCCCGGAAGACCTCGCGGCGGTTCGGGTCGAGCTTGATCCCGGCGCGCTCCAGGACGGGCGGCAGCGGCACGCTGGTGCGCCGGCCGAGGGCACGCACGCGTGCCGTCAGCTCGCTGAACGCGAAGGGCTTGGGGAGATAGTCGTCGGCGCCGATCTCCAGGCCCTCCACCCGGTCGCTGACGTCGCCGGACGCCGTGAGCATCAGCACGCGCGTGGGCATGCCGAGCTCGACGATCTTGCGGCACACGTCGTCGCCGTGCACCAGGGGGAGGTCGCGGTCGAGGACGACCACGTCGTAGTCGTTGACGCCGATGCGCTCCAGGGCGGCCGCACCGTCGTACACGACGTCGACGGCCATGGCCTCCCGGCGCAGTCCGGTGGCCACCGCATCGGCGAGCAGTTGCTCGTCCTCGACGACGAGTACGCGCACGTCGCTTGTCCTTCCTGTGTCCACCCGCGTAGCGCCTGAGCACACGCGGGCAGGGGTCTTCGGGGGTGTGTTGACCTCCATCCTGCCCTTTTCGGCCATAAGTGGGCAGTAAGACGGCGGAGCGGGCACCGGGCGGACCCTGCGCGAAGCCCGCGCGGACGGGTTGCCGGATCCGGGAATGCGAGATTTTCTCCTCCGGTTGAGGTTTCCGCAGAAGGGAGCGGGGGGAGGACCGAATACACCCCGCGATCACGCTCTGCTTGTGCCGCAGCACCATGCGGTACACCGCGGTCCGCTTTCCGCAGAGTGGGCGTGGGTGTCCGGCACCGTCGCCGCCCAGCAGGGCAGCGCTGGGCACCCACAGACGTGATCGCCCCTCCCGAAGGCACACCCCCGTGCCACCGACCCACGACCCAGGACGAGGGGGCGCAGCATGGACGCTTTCACCGCAGGACTTCTGCAGCGCATAAGGGCGACCGAGTCCGACCTGACGCGGGCTCGTGATGAGGGCGACGACTTCCTCGTCGAGGTGGAGCAGGGCGAGCTCGACGACCTGCGCCGCCTCGCCGCCGAGCATGGCGTGGAAGTCGGCGCGTCCGGCGTCTGACCGGCTCACACGTACGACAGCGGGCCCCGGCGAATCCATCGCCGGGGCCCGCTGTAGTTTTTTGACTCGTCAGTCGTGCCAGGCGCCGAAGTCCTCCAGGAGCCGCTGGAGGGGCTCGAAGACGCCCGGAGTGCCCGCCACCGTCAGGTCGCGTGACGGGCGCTCTCCGGGGCGTCCGCCGGTCAGCGCGCCCGCCTCCCGGGCGATCAGGTCGCCGGCCGCGAAGTCCCAGGCGTTCAGTCCGCGCTCGTAGTAACCGTCGAGGCGGCCCGCGGCGACGTCGCACAGGTCGACGGCGGCCGATCCGCTGCGCCGGATGTCGCGCAGGAGCGGGATCAGCCTGCGAGCCACGTCGGCCTGGTGGGTGCGGACCCCGGTGACGTAGTTGAACCCCGTGGAGACCAGGGCCTGGTCCAGGGGCGGCGCCGGGCGGCAGGCGAGGGTGCGCTCGCCGTCCCAGGCACCGGTGGCCCAGGCGCCGCCGCCGCGGATCGCACCGTAGGCCTCGCCGCGCATCGGGGCCGCGACGACCCCGACGACGATCTCGCCGTCCTGTTCGGCCGCGATGGAGACGGCCCAGGTCGGCAGCCCATAGAGGTAGTTGACCGTGCCGTCCAGGGGGTCGATCACCCAGCGGATGCCGCTGCTGCCCTCGCTGGAGGCGCCCTCCTCGCCGAGGAAGCCGTCGTCGGGACGGTGGCCGGAGATCAGGTCGGTGATCAGCTTCTCCGCCGCGATGTCCATCTCCGTCACCACGTCGATGGGGCTCGACTTGGTGGCGGCGACCGCGAGGTCGGCCGGACGCCCGTCCCGCAGCAGCTCGCCGGCCCGGCGGGCGGCCTCCCGGGCGAGCTGGAGCAGGTCCGTGTGCAGCGTGTCGGTCACGGTGCTCCTCACGCGTAGGGGCTGTCGGCGCCTGCGGCGGCAGGGCGGGGGGTGCGGGCCGGGCAACAGCCCACCGGGCAGAGGTTGTGGCTCGCACCGAGGGCGCCCAGGGCGCAGGGGGTGACCTCCTGGCCGCGCTCGACGGCGGCGCGCTCCAGGACGAGGTCGCGGACCGCGGCGGCGAACCGCGGGTCGGCACCGACGGTGGCCGAGCGGCGCACCGGCAGGCCCAGTTCCTCGGCCTTGGCGTCGGCCTCCGTGTCGAGGTCGTAGAGGACCTCCATGTGGTCGGAGACGAAGCCGATGGGGGCCATCACGACGGCCGGGACGCCCGCGGCGTGGCGCTCCTCGAGGTGGTCGCAGATGTCGGGCTCCAGCCACGGGATGTGCGGGGCGCCGGAGCGCGACTGGTAGACCAGTTGCCAGGGGTGGTCGACGCCGGTGCGCTCGCGGACGGCGTCAGCGATCAGCTGCGCGACGTCCAGGTGCTGCTTGACGTACGCGCCGCCGTCGCCGTGGTCCTCGACGGGGCCGGAGCTGTCCGCGGCGGAGTTCGGGATGGAGTGGGTGGTGAACGCGATGTGCGCTCCGTCCCGGACGTTGTCGGGGAGGTCGGCCAGGGACCGGAGCACGCCCTCGATCATGGGCTCGAGGAAGCCTGGGTGGTTGAAGTAGTGCCGCAGCTTGTCGATCTTCGGCAGCGGCAGGCCCTCGGCGTCCAGGGCGGCGAGCGAGTCGGCGAGGTTCTCGCGGTACTGCCGGCAGCCCGAGTACGAGGCGTAGGCGCTGGTGGCCAGGACCAGAATGCGGCGGCGGCCGTCGCGGATCATCTCGCGCAGGGTGTCCGTGAGGTACGGGGCCCAGTTGCGGTTGCCCCAGTAGATCGGCAGGTCCAGGCCGTGGTCCGCGAAGTCCTTGCGGAGGGCGTCCAGCAGGGCGCGGTTCTGGTCGTTGATCGGGCTGACCCCGCCGAACAGGAAGTAGTGCTGCCCGACTTCCTTCAGGCGTTCCTTGGGGATGCCGCGCCCGCGCGTCACGTTCTCCAGGAACGGGACCACGTCGTCCGGCCCCTCGGGGCCGCCGAACGAGAGCAGGAGCAAGGCGTCGTAGGGGGTGGCATCGAGCGCGTCTGGCATGAGTCGATCCTGCCACCCGGCACTGACAGCCGGGAAACGGCGGGTGACCGACGTGTTCTTGGCCTCCTCCCGGGGTGTCTCGGACGGCAGCCGACTCGTAAGCTGTATCAGCCACCTTTATGCCTTACCGCAGCCGTATCGGCCACGTCACGCCGGCCGATACGCCGTACCGAGCCGCCGGAGACCCAGTGCCCAGCCCCTATCGCGCCCTGTTCGCCGCCCCAGGCTCCAAGGGCTTCTCCGCCGCGGGATTCCTCGGCCGTATGCCGCTGTCGATGATGGGCATCGGCGTCGTCACGATGGTCTCGCAGCTCACCGGGCGGTACGGGCTGGCGGGTGCGCTGTCGGCCACGATCGCGCTGGCGGCCGCGGTGGCGGGCCCGCAGGTCTCGCGCCTGGTGGACCAGTACGGGCAGCGGCGGGTGCTCCGCCCGGCGACCCTGATAGCGCTGCTGGGCGCGGCCGGGCTGTTGCTCGCCGCGCACTACAGGTGGCCGGACTGGCTGCTGTTCGTGTTCTGTGTGGCCATCGGCTGCGTGCCGAGCATCGGCGCGATGATCCGGGCACGCTGGGCCGCCCTGTACCGCGGCACGCCGCAACTGCACACCGCGTACTCCTTCGAGTCCGTGGTGGACGAGATCTGTTTCATCTTCGGGCCGATCATCTCCATCGGCCTGTCCACGGCGTGGTTCCCGGAGGCCGGCCCGCTGCTGGCCGCCTGCTTCCTCGCGGCCGGTGTCTTCTGGCTCACCGCTCAGCGGGCCACCGAGCCCGCGCCGCACCCGCGCGAGCGGCACGGCGGGGGCAGCGCGCTGCGCTCACCCGGTCTGCAGGTACTGGTGACCACCTTCGTGGCGACCGGGGCAATCTTCGGGGCGGTCGACGTGGTCACGGTGGCCTTCGCAGAGGAGCAGGGCCACAAGGGCGCCGCGAGCGTCGTACTCGCGGTGTACGCGCTGGGCTCCTGTGTGGCGGGAGCCGTTTTCGGGCTGCTGCACTTCAAGGGGGCGCCCGAACCTCGCTGGCTCCTGGGCGTCTGCGCCATGGCCGTGAGTATGATCCCCCTCCTACTGGTCGGAAACTTGCCGTTTCTGGCCGTGGCGCTCTTCGTCGCGGGCCTGTCCATCGCTCCCACGATGATCACGACGATGTCCCTGATTGAAGAGCACGTACCACGCGCGCAACTGACCGAGGGCATGACCTGGGTGAGTACCGGGCTCGCGGTGGGGGTCGCCCTCGGCTCCTCCGTGGCCGGCTGGGTGATCGACGCGGCCGGTGCGCGCTCCGGGTACGGGGTTCCGGCGGTGGCCGGGGCCGTCGCGGTCGCGGTCGGTTTCCTCGGGTACCGCCGGCTCAAGCAGCCGGCTCCGGGTCGGGGAGGCACCGTTGAGCAGCACAGCGAGCGGGAAGAACGGCACGTGGCGTAACTGGGGCGGCACCGTCACCGCCCGGCCCGTACGGGCGGTCATGCCCGCCTCCGTGGAGGAGCTGTCCGCGGCAGTGGCGCGGGCTGCGGAGGACGGCCTGAAGGTGAAGGCGGTCGGTACCGGCCACTCGTTCACGTCGATCGCCGCGACCGACGGTGTGTTGATTCGCCCTCAACTGTTGACGGGCATACGCAACATTGACCGGGATGCCGGCACCGTCACGGTCGAGGCGGGCACGCCGCTCAAGAGGCTCAACATGGCCCTGGCTCGTGAGGGTCTGTCGCTGACCAACATGGGCGACATCATGGAGCAGACGGTCTCCGGGGCCACCAGCACCGGCACTCACGGCACAGGCCGTGAGTCGGCGTCGATCGCCGCCCAGATCAAGGCCCTGGAGCTGGTCACGGCCGACGGCTCGGTGCTCACCTGCTCGGAGAAGGAGAACCCGGAGGTCTTCGCCGCCGCCCGTATCGGCCTCGGCGCGCTGGGCATCATCACCGCGATCACCTTCGCCGTGGAGCCGATCTTCCTGCTGACCGCCCGCGAGGAGCCGATGAGCTTCGACCGGGTCACCAGCACCTTCGACGAACTCTGGGCCGAGAACGAGCATTTCGAGTTCTACTGGTTCCCGCACACCGGCAGCACCAACACCAAGCGCAACAACCGCAGCGCCGGCCCCGAGCGGCCGGTGGGGCAGCTCAAGGGCTGGTTCGAGGACGAGTTCCTCTCCAACGGCGTCTTCCAGGTGGCCAACTGGGTCGGCCGCGCGGCGCCGGCCACGATCCCGGCCATCGCCCAGATCTCCAGCAAGGCCCTGTCCGCGCGCACCTACACGGACATCCCCTACAAGGTCTTCACGTCTCCGCGCCGGGTGCGCTTCGTCGAGATGGAGTACGCCGTCCCGCGCGAGGCCGCCGTCGAGACGCTGCGCGAGCTGAAGGCGATGGTCGACCGCTCACGCCTGCGGATCAGCTTCCCCGTCGAGGTGCGCACCGCCCCGGCCGACGACATCACGCTGTCCACGGCATCGGACCGGGACACCGCGTACATCGCCGTCCACATGTTCCAAGGCACCCCCTATCAGGCGTACTTCACAGCCGCCGAGCGGATCTTCACCGCGCATGAGGGGCGACCCCACTGGGGCAAGGTGCACACCCGGGACGCGGAGTACTTCGCCCGGGCCTACCCGCGCTTCGGCGAGTTCACGGCGCTGCGGGATCGGCTTGACCCGGAACGGCGGTTCCAGAACGACTACTTGCGGAGGGTTCTGGGGTCGTAGCGGGCGTGGTGGCCGGCGTCCGGACAGTCACCGGTGCCGCCCTCGGACCCGGACACGTACCGACGAAACCGCTGGTTCCGTTTCTGGTGAATCCGTGAAGTACGCCACGTTTGTGATCGAGAAATCCGGCCGGCTGCGGCCAAGTACGGCCCCCGGGACGAAGTTGGCGGCGCGGCAATCCACGCACGTGGTCCGAATGGAGTACTGTTGCGAGCCCTGGGTCCGGTCTCCCGCCAGGGTGTCCGGGGCCTTCAAGGACCGCCGGGAGGGGGCTTGTTGCACAGGGTGACGGATTTTGTCACTTAGCGTTGCGGATAGGTAACCGTGCCATAACGGCGATCCAGGGCCCGCGCCCGACACGCCGGGCAACTCGGCAAGGTTGTGGCAGGCTGCACCCGGGCAGGCCACACTCGACTAGCGGAAGCAGCGACGCACGTGACGTCGGCAGGCACCACCCGGGAGGTCCCCATGCCCGAACTGCGTGTCGTGGCCGTCTCGAATGACGGCACACGGCTGGTGCTGAAGGCTGCGGACAGCACGGAGTACACGCTTCCGATTGACGAACGGCTCCGCGCCGCCGTGCGCGGCGACCGTCCCCGCCTCGGCCAGATCGAGATCGAGGTGGAGAGCCATCTCCGCCCGCGAGACATCCAGGCGCGGATACGTGCGGGTGCGACCGCGGAAGAGGTCGCCCAGATGGCCGGTATCCCCGTCGATCGCGTACGGCGGTTCGAGGGCCCCGTGTTGGCCGAGCGTGCCTTCATGGCCGAGCGCGCCCGGAAGACACCGGTGCGTCGCCCCGGCGAGAACTCCGGCCCGTTGCTCGGCGAGGCCGTGCAGGAACGGCTGGTGCTGCGCGGCGCCGAGAAGGACACCGTGCAGTGGGACTCCTGGCGCCGCGACGACGGCACCTGGGAGGTCCTGCTCGTCTACCGCGTCGCGGGCGAGCCGCACTCGGCGAGCTGGACGTACGACCCGCCCCGGCGGCTCGTCCAGGCCGTCGACGACGAGGCGCGTTCGCTGATCGGCGAGTCCGACGACCTCGGCACGCCCGAGCCCAGCTTTCCCTTCGTCCCGCGTATCGCACGGCTGCCGCGCGACCGCTCGGTGGAGCGTGCCCCGGATCGGGAGCGGCCGGTCCTGCCGGCCCCGTCGCCGGAGCCTGCCGAGGAGAGCACGGGCGAGCGGGACTCGCTGACCAGCCTGCTGGAGGCGGTGCCGAGCTTCAGGGGCGACCTCGTCGTACCGGAGCGCCCGTCGCCGGAGCCTGCGGAGGAACCCGCCGAGCCGCCCGCGGCGGAGGAGCCCCCGGCTCCCGCCGCCTCGGCCGGGTCCGCCTATGCGGACGTCCTGATGCCGCGCTCCGTCGGCAGCCACCGCGACCGCCTCGTCGGCGCCACCGACCGCCAGGCCGAGGCCGACGGCGTCCGCCCCGGCCGCAGAGCGGCGGTCCCGAGCTGGGACGAGATCGTGTTCGGGACACGACGGAAGAAGCAGGAGTAGTACGCAACCGCACGAAAACGAGAGCCCGCAGCAGCAGACTTAGCTGCGGGCAACCGTGCCTTCCCCAGTGCCTTAAGGGCCTGGGGACTCCCAGGGCGGCACAGGTGGCCGCGGCTGCTGTACCAGACGTAGCTGCGGACAGTAGTGCCGCTGGGGCGGCACGGGTGGGCGCAGCGGCACCCCGCCAGCGCAGGCGAGCGCACCACGCCCGTCCGCCCAGCCGCAACGCCCGCTACTGCGGCTCCGGCCCCACCGCAACCGGCCGCGACGGATCCGACGACCACTCCGACCACGACCCCACGTACAGCGCCGCCGGAATCCCCGCGACCGCCAACGCCAGCACCTCATGCGCCCCGGAAACACCCGAGCCGCAGTACACGCCGACTTTCGCACCGTCGTGCGCCCCCAGCGCACCGAAGCGCGCCCGCAGCTCCTGCGCAGGCAGGAACCGCCCGTCCGCCCCCACGTTCTCGGTCGTAGGCGCCGACACCGCCCCCGGAATATGCCCGCCCACCCGGTCGATCGGCTCCACATCCCCGCGATACCGCTCCGCCGCTCGCGCGTCGAACAACACACCAGAGCGGGCCAGCGCGGCAGCCGCGTCCGCGTCGAGGAACCCTTCAGGGTCGGGCACCGGTTGGAAATCGCCTTCCTCGGGCGTCGGCTCCTCCACCGACAGCGGACCTTCCCACGCGGGCAGTCCCCCGTCGAGCACCCGCACATCCGGATGCCCCGTCCACCCCAGCAGCCACCAGGCCCGGGCCGCAGCCCAGCCCTGCCCACCGTCGTACACGACGACCGGCCGCCCGGACGACACACCCGCCCGACGCATCGCAGCGCCGAACTCGGCCAGGTCGGGCAGCGGATGCCGGCCCCGCTCGCCCGGCGCCCCCGCCAGTTCCCGGTCGAGGTCGACGAAGACCGCGCCGGGGATGTGCCCGGCCCGGTACTCGGCCCGCCCGTCGAACGGCGGCTCACCGGCCGCCTTGGCCACGCTCAACTGCCAACGGACGTCCAGCAGCACGGGCGGGTTCGCGCCCGCCAGGACGCCCGCGAGTTCGGATGCGGAAATGATGGCGTTCATGGCCACCATCCTCGCCTATGGGGTGGCCGCATCGTCCATGTCCGACTACTCTGCTCGGCCGGACAGGTTCGATCACAAGGCGTACGGGATCGGGCACATGCTGTACAGCCGATCGACACCCGGGAGCAATCGCCTGGACAAGGTGAGAAACCGCAGATCGGGCATCCTCCGAGCACGGGCAGGCCAGGATGCGGCGGCGCGCCCGGAGCGCGCGACACCGAGGGCGGTGCGAGCATCGGCACGGGGTCCGGAGAGCGCAGGCGACACGGCCACCGCGAGGGGCCGAGGAGAGGGTGACGATGACCGAAGCACGGGGGTCGGCCGGCGGGAACGGCGAAGCACACGCCCGGTACACGCCCGGCACGCCCTGTTGGGTGAGTCTGATGGTGCACGGGGTGGCAGCGACCCAGGAGTTCTACGGATCGCTGTTCGGCTGGGAGTTCCGTCCCGGCCCCCAGCGACTCGGCCCCTATGTGCGGGCGCTGCTCGACGGCCGCGAGGTGGCGGGCATCGGCCGGCTTCCTCCGGACCGGCACCTGCCGATCGCCTGGACCCCCTACTTCGCCTCCGACTACGTGGATCAGACGGCCGAGACGGTACGGCTGTGCGGCGGCACCCTCGGCGTGGGTCCGCTCGACGCGGAGGAGGCCGGGCGCCTCGCCATCTGTTCGGACCCGTCGGGTGCCGTCTTCGGCGTGTGGCAGGCGGCTGCGCACCGCGGCACCGGCATCGCCGGTGTGCCGGGCACCCCGGCCTGGCACGAACTGCGCACGTTAGAGTCCGAGAGCGTCGCCAAGTTCTACGAGACGGTGTTCGGCTACGAAAAGGAGCCGGTCGTCTCCGCCGACCACGACTACCTCACCCTGCGCCTCGACGGCCGCCCGGTCGTCGGCATCCACGGCGTGGGCAACTCCCTTCCCCGCGACCGGGGTCCGCACTGGCTGACGTACTTCGAGGTCACCGACATGGACACGGCGGTCGACCGGCTCGTCGATCTCGGCGGGCATGTCCTCAAACCGGCGCACGACAGCGCGCACGGGCGCATGGCCACGGTGGCCGACCCGGAGGGCGCAAGGTTCTCGCTGATCCAGAGCGGGCGCTGAGGCGGAAGCGGACGACTCAGGCCAGCGACACCGGCAGCACATCGGGCGACAGCGCGGCCGCGCGGGCCGTCGCGGCGGTCATACGACGCCGGTGATGACGCCGGCACAGCACCTCGTACCCGATGGTGTCCGCCTGGTTGACGTCCCCGACGACGACCTGGGCGCCCTCGACGACCATCTCACCGCCGATCGTGCGGGCGTTGTGCGTGGCGCGGACGCCGCACCAGCAAAGGGCCTCGACCTGGAGCACCTCGACCCGGTCGGCCAGCTCCACCAGGCGCCGGGAGCCGGGGAAGAGCTTCGTACGGAAGTCGGTCGTGATACCGAAGGCGTAGACGTCCAGGCCCAGATCGTCGACCACGCGCGCGAGTTGGTCGATCTGCTCCGGCGCCAGGAACTGTGCCTCGTCCGCGATGACGTAGTCGGCGCGGCCGCCCTGCGAGAGGTGGTCGACGAGGTACGCGTACAGGTCCATGCCGTCGACGACCTCCACCGCGTCGGTCACCAGGCCGAGGCGCGAGGACAGTTTGCCCTCGCCGGCCCGGTCGTCGCGGGTGAAGATCATGCCCTGCAGCCCGCGCGCGGAGCGGTTGTGCTCGATCTGGAGAGCCAGCGTCGACTTCCCGCAGTCCATCGTTCCGGAGAAGAAGACCAGCTCGGGCATGGGGAGTTGAGCACCTTTCGGCGAAACGACGGGGCAGGGGTGTCAGGAGCGTACTTCGAGCAGCGGGATCAGCTGCTCGGCGGGGGTCATCGAGCCGTGGTTGCCGACCATCGACGATTCCTTCGGCTCCCGCTCGGAGGCGATGATCAGTACGTCCTCGCGGGCGGCCGCGACCACGTCGCCGATGCGCGCGTACACGCGGTCGTCGCATGCGCCGGGTGGGCCGAACCAGCCCGCGGCGATCGCCTCGTCCCGCGAGGCCACCCAGAACTGCTCGCCGAGCACCTCACGCCAGCAGGTCAGTACGTCGTTCTCGGCGCCCGGCAGCGCGTACACGTGCCGCGCGCGGCCCTCGCCGCCCAGCAGGGCCACCCCGGCGCGCAGTTCCCAGTCCTCGTCGAAGTCGATGCGGTGCTGCTCGTCGAAGGGCACGTCGATCATGCCGTGGTCGGCGGTGACATAGAGCGCGCTGCGCTGCGGGAGCTGCTCGGCCAGCCGCTGCACCAACCGGTCGACGTACATGAGCTGGCCGCGCCAGGTGTCGGAGGCGACGCCGAAACGGTGACCGGCGCCGTCGAGTTCGGCGTAGTACGTGTAGACCAGGCTCCGGTCCCCGGCGGCGAGTTGCTCCGCGGCGAAGTCCATGCGCTCCTCGCCGGTCAGCCGCCCGTGGAACGTTCCGCCACTGAGCGCGACCTTGGTCAGCGGGGTGCTCTGGAAGGCGGGGGACGAGACCTGCGCGGCGTGCACACCCGCTTTCTGGGCCAGGTCGAAGATCGTGGGATACGGCTGCCAGGCGCGCGGCTCGGTCCACGGCTGCCAGCGCAGCTGGTTCATCAGCTCGCCGGTGGCCGGGTTGCGCACGGTGTAGCCGGGCAGGCCGTGTGCGCTCGGGGGCAGGCCGGTGCCGACCGAGGCGAGGGACGTCGCGGTCGTCGCGGGGTATCCGGCGGTGAGGGGACGGCCCGTACCGCCGCGGGAGGCGGCGAGGAGCGAGGTCATGAAGGGGGCCTCGTCCGGGTGCGCCCTGAGCTGCTCCCAGCCGAGGCCGTCGATCAGGAACACACAGACCCGGTCGGCAGGGGTCAGTTCGGTGATCGTGGCGGTCATGTCCGGCACGCCCATGCCCGCGGCCAGCGTCGGCAGCAGGTCGGCGAGCGAGCCTGTGCCGTATTCGGGCCGGGGGGCGGAGTCGACGGCGAGGGGTTCCGGGTGGTCCTCCCAGGCGGCGGGCTGCGCCATCAGCGGTCGAGGCCCGCGGTCGCCTCGGAGACGGCCTGAGCGAAGGCGAGCGCCTGGCGCACCGTCTCCGGTCCGTCCCCGGCCTCGCTGACGCGCAGGCTGAGGTCGTCCGCCGTCGAACTGCCCGTGTAACCGTGGTCGGCCTCGCAGTTGGGGTCGCCGCAGGCAGCGGGCTCCAGGTCGATGCGGGAGACCGCGCCCCAGCCGATGGTCAGCACAACCTCGCGCGGCAGTGTGCCCGGCGCGTACGACTCCGGGTTGGCGACGACGCGGCTGACGACCACCGACGAGATCCGGCCCAGCTTCACCGACTCCGTCGACGTCGTGGCGTACGGCGTCGGGGAGGTGCTGTCCGCGGCCTGCTCGTCGGTGTGGCTGACGATGAAGCGGTTGTCGGTGAGGACCAGCACGGTCACATGCCGCCGGACCTCGTTCTGGTCGAACGTCGTCTCCTGGTGAACCAGGTACGACCGGATGGGCTCGCCGCCCACGGCGGCCTCCACCGCCTCGGCCACGAGGGCCGGGTAGTAGCCGCTGCGCTCGATCGCCGCACGCAGCCCCTGGGTCGTCGTACCTGTCTTGGCCATGAGGCCCATCCTACGGGGACCGACTGACTGCGAGGCACCGCTCGGTCACCCCGGGCCCCTCAGTACACCGGGAGCGTCCGCGGGCCGAGGTCGTCCCGGGCGGGGGGCGGGGCCAGGCGTACGGAGGCGCCGAGCACGCTCAGACCGTGCGGGGCGACGACGACCGGCTCCAAAGTGACCGCGACCACCTCGGGATGGTCGTCGACCAGCCGGGACACGCGCAGCAGCAGCTCCTCCAGGGCGGGTGTGTCGACGGGCGTCGAACCGCGCCAGCCGAACAGCAGCGGTGCCGTACGGATCGAACGGATCAGCGAGGTCGCCTCGCGGTCGGTGACCGGGATCAGCCGATGCGCCGTGTCGCCGAGCAGCTGCGAGGCCGCCCCGGCCAGCCCGAAGGAGAGCACCGCTCCGGCCGCCGGATCGATCACCGTCCGTATGACCGTGTCCACCCCGCGCGGGGCCATCCGCTGTACCACCGGCCGCAGCTCCTCGGGCGTCCCGAACAGCTCCGTCAACTCGGTGTACGCCCGTCGCAGTTGCTCCTCGTCCGCCAGATCCAGGCGTACGCCGCCGAGGTCCGCGCGGTGACGCAGGTGCGGAGCGGTGGCCTTCAGGGCCACGGGGTAGCCGAGGGTGCCGGCGGCTGCTGCTGCGGCGTCAGGGGTGGGGGCAGGCAGGGCGCGGTGGACGCTGATCCCGTACTTCCCGAGCAACTCGCACGTCTCCTCCGTACCGAGCGTGAGCCCCTGCCCGCGCGCGAGCAGCCCGCCGATCAGCTCGGCGGCGCCCTTCTCGTCGATGTCCTCGTACTCAGGCACCTTCCCGGGCTCGGCGGCGTCCCGCCGCCACTGCGCGTACTTGACGACTTCGGCGAGTGCACGGACGGCACGCTCGGCGGCGGGGTAGGCAGGGATGTTCCCCGTCCGGCCGCGGGCAGTCGTACCGCCTGGGGCGGCACGGGTGGGCGCGGGCGGCACCCCATCAGCGCCGGGCCGCGCGACCCACCCCCGCCCTGCATCAACGCCGGGACCAGTGGAAGAGGCCTGTGGTGCAGTACTCGCCGCAGCCGACAACGCCTCCGCCAGCCCCCCAAGCTCCACATGCACCACCAGCACCGGCTTGGACGGAGCCGCAGCCGCCGCCGACCGCAACGCCTCCGCCAACGCCGCATCCCCCACCGACGCCTCCCCGATCGCCGGTATCGCGGTCACCACGACGGAGTCGCACGTGTCGTCCGCCAGCGCCCGCGACAACGCCGCCTGGAAGTCCCCCGCCGAAGCCCCCGTCGTGAGGTCCAGCGGAGGATGCGGCCGCAACCCCTCGGACAGACACGCGTCGTACGTCAGCAGCCCCAGCGACTCGGAGTTCCCCAGGATCGCCACCCGCGGCCCCGCCGGCAGTGGCTGCCGCGCCAGCAGCAGCCCCGCGTCGACCAGCTCGGTGATCGTGTCCACCCGGATCACACCGGCCTGCCGCAGCAGCTCGGACACGGTGGCGTGCGGCAGCCGCGTCGCCCGTACGGCGTGGCCCTGCGGCGCGGCACCTCCGTGGCGCGCGCCCTGCACCACGACGAGCGGCTTCGCCACCGCCGTCCGTCGCGCGAGGCGGGTGAACTTGCGCGGGTTGCCGATGGACTCCAGGTACATCAGGACGACGTCGGTGTCCGGATCGTCGTACCAGTACTGGAGTACGTCGTTGCCGGACACGTCCGCCCGGTTGCCGGACGAGACGAACGTCGACACACCCGTGACTCCGGTGACCCCTCCGCCGCGCCGGTGCAGCCGGGACAGCAGTGCGATGCCGATGGCCCCGGACTGCGCGAAGAGCCCGATCCGTCCGGGGCGCGGCATCTCGGGAGCCAGGGAGGCGTTGAGGCGGACGTCCGGGGAGGCGTTGATGATCCCGAAGGCGTTCGGCCCGATGATCCGCATGCCGTACGCGCGCGCGTGCCGCACGAGCGCACGCTGGCGATCCCGTCCGTCGGGGCCGCTCTCGGCGTAGCCGGCGGAGATCACGACGAGGCCCTGCACTCCGTGCTCGCCGCACTCGGTGACCACCTCGGGCACGTACTCCGCGGGGACGGCAACGACGGCGAGGTCGACGGGCCCGTCGATGTCGCGCACCGAGCGGTACGCCGGCAGCCCGTCGAGTTCCTTGATGCCCTCGGGCAGGGCCCTGTTCACGGCGTACAGACTGCCGGTGAAGCCGGCTTCCCGGATGTTGCCGAGGACGCTGCGGCCCACGCCGCCGGGTGTGCGGCCCGTGCCGACGACGGCGATGGAGCCGGGCGCCAGCAGCCGCCGTACCGACCGTGCCTCGGCGCGCTGCTCACGCGCGCGCTGCACGGCGAGCGAACGGTCCGTGGGTTCGAGGTCGAACTCCAGGCGTACGACGCCGTCCTCGAAGCTGCGCTTCTGGGTGTATCCGGCGTCCGTGAACACCTTGATCATCTTGCTGTTGGCGGGCAGCACCTCGGCGGCGAAGCGGCGGATGCCGCGCTCACGGGCGACGGCGGCGATGTGTTCGAGGAGGGCGGAGGCGACACCGCGGCCCTGGTGGGCGTCCTGCACCAGGAAGGCGACCTCGGCCTCGTCAGCGGGCGCGGAGGCGGGCAGGCCGTCGGCGCCGATGCGGTCATAGCGTACGGTGGCGATGAACTCGCCGCCGATGGTGGCCGCGAGTCCCACCCGGTCCACAAAGTCGTGGTGCGTGAAGCGGTGGACGTCCTTGGCGGACAGGCGCGGGTAGGGCGCGAAGAAGCGGTAGTACTTCGACTCGTCCGAGACCTGCTCGTAGAAGCTGACCAGGCGCTCGGCATCATCAACGGTGATGGGGCGGATGCGCGCGGTGCCGCCGTCGCGCAGCACCACGTCGGCTTCCCAGTGGGCGGGGTACTCGTGCCGCTCCGACGAGCTCTGCATGCGCCCCAGAGTACGGCTCGCGTACGACAACGGCGCGAGGCAGTCTGTGCAAGGACGGGAGTCGGACCGAGGCCGCGGTCCGACGCCACCTCCGGACGGGACGAAGGACCGCTCCGGGCATGCTTCACGATATGGGAAACTGGTCTAGACAACCCTGAACACCTGAAGGGCAGCATCACATGGCTGAGCGCCGCGTCAACGTCGGCTGGGCCGAGGGCCTCCACGCCCGCCCCGCCTCCATCTTCGTCCGAGCCGCCACGGCCGCAGGCGTCCCGGTGACGATCGCCAAGGCCGGGGGCAACCCCGTCAACGCGGCCTCCATGCTGGCCGTTCTCAGCCTGGGCGCCGAGGGCGGCGAGGAGATCGTCCTGGCCTCCGACGCCGACGGCGCCGACGCGGCCCTCGACCGCCTGGCCAAGCTGGTCTCCGAGGGCCTCGAGGAGCTGCCCGAGACCGTCTGACCGCCCGCACGGCGGTCAGTGAAGCCGCGTCACCCTTCCCGGGCGGCGCGGCTTCGTCATTTCCCGCAGCGGCCTCACGCGTTTTCCACGGCGGGTGCGACGCATTCCACATGGGCATGCCTCTGACGCGCGGGCGTGAATTCCCGGCGCGCCAGAAAAGGGCAGCGGAAATGCACCGCCACCGAATATCTCCTCTTTGTATACGGCGCATATGTTAATGCCGAAGGCTGGACATGTTTACGGGGTGTTGCGAAGTCCTCACACGGTCGGTGCGATCCTGGCCGCCGGCGAACCGGAGCCGGTGCGCGGCGGTCGCGCGTTCGGTGTGCAGGGCCGTGATGGCCCGCGCGCGCTCGCCGTCGCCGCGCGCCACGGCGTCCACGATCGCGCCGTGCTCCGTCCAGGACTCCACGGGGCTGGCCGGCGCCTCCACGGCGTACATCCAGGCGATCTTGTGCCGCAGCTGGGTCAGCATCGCGATCAGCGCGGGGCTTCCGGAGGCCTGGGCGAGCGTCTCGTGGAACCAGCCGCCCAACGAGCGCAGATCCTCGCTGTTGCCCCTCTTCGCCCGCTCCTGGCCCAGCCGGACGAGACCGCGCAGGACCTTCAGGTGGGCCTCGGTGCGCCGCTGGGCGGCCCGGGCGGCGCCGAGCGGCTCCAGCAGCATGCGCATCTCCAGCAGGTCGGAGGCCTCCTGCTCGGTGGGCTCCGCGACGCACGCGCCCGCGTGCCGCCGGGTCACCACGAAGCCCTCCGCCTCCAGGGTGCGCAGGGCCTCCCGGACGGGGACGCGCGAGACGCCGTAGCGGCGCGCGAGGAGTTCCTCGGTGAGCCGGCCGCCACGCTCGTAGACACCCGCGACGATGTCGTCCCGGATCGCCGTGCACACCGAGTGCGCCGGAATACGCATGACCGACCTCCGCCTTAATCCCCGTGAAACGTCGACGATTGACGTGTGTTCAGTGACTCTATTGCAAAGAGCCGGAATTTCCGATGGCGGGCCGGAATCCATGGATATTTTTTGGACAAACAGACCCCTGAAACGCCGAAAGCCCCGGCTCGGGGAGCCAGGGCTTCGGGCAGCGCAGCCGCCTGTCGTCAGACGTTCACACCGTGCGAGCGGAGGTAGGCCAGGGGGGCGATGTCCGAGCCGTACTCGGCGGTCGTACGGGCCTCGAAGTGCAGGTGTGCTCCGGTGACGTTGCCGGTGGCGCCGGAGAGGGCGATCTGCTGTCCCGGGGTGACCGTCTGGCCGACCGAGACGGCGATGGACGACAGGTGGCCGTACTGGGTGTACGTACCGTCGTTCATCTTGATCACGACTTGATTGCCGTACGCCCCGCCCCAGCCGGCCTCGACGACAGTGCCGGAGCCGACCGCGTGGACGGGCGTGCCGCTCGCGGCGTGGAAGTCGACACCGGTGTGGCTGCCGGAGGACCACAGGGAGCCGCCGGACTGGTAGCCGGTGGAGACATAGGAGCTGGTGATCGGCAGCACATAGGTGTTGAGACGCTTGCGCTCGGCCTCACGCGCGGCCCGCTCCTTGGCCTCGCGCGCCTCCTTGGCCCGCTCCTCCGCGCGCTTCTCGGCGGCCGCTTCGGCCGCCTTCTCGGCGGCGGCCTCCTCGGCGGCCTGTCGCTGGGCGGCCGCCTGGGCATCGATCTGGTCGGCGACCGAGTCGCCGATGGTGACGACCGGCAGCAGGCCGGTCTCCTCGAGCGCCGGCTCGGCGGCGAGCGCGGGGGCGGCCAGAGTGCCGACGACGCCGGTGGTGGTGAGCGCGGCGACGCCCGCGGCGCGGGCGGTCGTGCGCTGCATCCGGCTGGGACGACGATGCTTCCCGGTGGCGCGGGTGAACGCCATGAAGTGGCTGGTCCTTTCCTTCCTTCTCGCCTACCGGGTTAGCTGACGGGTTCGGAGCAGGAAGGTCTCCTACGGACCCCCTCGCTGCGCGCGGGCGTCCGATTCACCCCAGGGACTGCATCGTTGGGTCCCCGGCTCCCCTGGCTCGCGCCGTTCGGGGACTCGGCGATGACTGTCCGGTGCCGCGGGCGCGGCGCACTGCCTGACGGACAGCCCGGAAGACGCTAAACGGGGCATCTTTCAATCCCCAAACGGAACACGGCTTTTGTAGCGCATGCCACAGGTCAGACAGGCAACCTCTCCCTCAATTGGGACATAAAGGGGCCCTGGTGACTCTTTCGTCACCAGGGCCCCTACGCGCGCGTGCCGCTGTCAGGCCTTCTACTCGGCCGTGACGACGGTGACTTCGCCGATTCCGAGGGCCGCGACAGGCTCCTTGATCTGCGCCGCATCGCCGACGAGGACGGTCACGAGACGGTCCACCGGGAAGGCGTTGACGACCGCCGCGGTGGCCTCGACGGTGCCCGTCGCGGCGAGCTGCTGGTACAGCGTCGCCTGGTAGTCGTCGGGCAGATGCTGCTCGACCTGGTCGGCCAGCGTGCTAGCGACGGCCGCCGCGGTCTCGTACTTGAGCGGCGCCACCCCGACGAGGTTCTGTACGGCGACGTCCCGCTCGGGATCGGTCAGACCCTGTTCGGCGAGCGTGCGCAGCACCGTCCAGAGGTCCTGCAGGGCGGGACCGGTGTTCGGCGTGTCGACGGAGCCGCTGATGGCGAGCATCGCGGCGCCGCTGCCGTCGGGCGCCGAGCGCAGCACCTGGCCGAACGCGCGCACGCCGTAGGTGTAGCCCTTCTCCTCGCGCAGGACACGGTCCAGGCGGGAGGTGAGGGTGCCGCCCAGGCAGTACGTGCCGAGCACCTGGGCAGGCCACACGCGGTCGTGCCGGTCGGAGCCGACGCGGCCGATCAGCAGCTGGGTCTGCACGGCGCCGGGGCGGTCCACGATGACGACCCGGCCGATGTCGTCGGCGGTCACCGGCGGCACGGGGCGCGGCTGGGCCGGGGATCCGGTCCAGGTGCCCAGGGTGTCACCGAGCAGCGCGTCGAGGTCGACGCCGGTGAGGTCGCCGACGACGACTGCGCTGGCCGTGGCGGGCCGGACGTGCTTCTCGTAGAAGGCACGTACGGCCGCGGAGTCGATGGCGGCGACCGTCTCCTCGGTGCCCTGGCGCGGCCGCGACATGCGCGAGGTCGCCGGGAACAGCTCCTTGGAGAGCTCCTTGGCGGCACGGCGGGACGGGTTGGCCAGCTCGTGCGGGATCTCGTCGAGGCGGTTGCGCACGAGCCGCTCGACCTCGCTGTCGGCGAATGCGGGCGCCCTGAGGGCGTCGGCGAGCAGGCCGAGGGCCTTGGCCAGGCGGGAGGCGGGGACCTCCAGGCTCAGACGGACGCCGGGGTGGTCGGCGTGCGAGTCGAGGGTGGCGCCGCAGCGCTCCAGCTCGGCGGCGAACTCCTCGGCGGAGTGCTTGTCGGTGCCCTCGGAGAAGGCCCGCGCCATGATCGTGGCGACGCCGTCGAGGCCGGTCGGCTCGGCGTCCAGGGGCGCGCCCAGGAGCACCTCGACGGCGACGACCTGCTGACCGGGGCGGTGGCAGCGCAGGACCGTCAGACCGTTGTCGAGCGTCCCGCGCGTGGGCGCCGGGAAGGCCCACGGCCTGGCCTCGCCCGCCCGGGGCTGGGGGTGGAACTCCATCGTGGCGAGCTCGGTCACTGGGCCGCCTCCTCGTTGTGGTCGTCGGTGGGTTCGGCAGCTTCGGCGGCGGTCGGCTCGTAGACGAGCACCGCGCGGTTGTCGGGGCGCAGGCGGGCCTTGGCGACCTCCTGGACCTCTTCGGCCGTGACGTCCAGCACGCGCTGGACGGCGGTCAGGGCGAGCTGCGGGTCGCCGAACAGCACGGCGTACCGGCACAGTTCGTCGGCGCGGCCGGCGACCGTGCCGAGCCGGTCCAGCCACTCGCGCTCCAACTGGGCCTGGGCGCGCTCCATTTCCTCGGCCGTGGGGCCCTCCTCGGCGAACCGGGCGAGCTCCTCGTCGATGGCGGCCTCGATGACCGGCACCTCGACGTCACCGGAGGTCTTCACGTCCAGCCACCCCAGGGAGGGCGCTCCGGCCAGCCGCAGCAGGCCGAACCCGGCCGCCACGGCCGTACGGTCACGCCGTACGAGCCGGTTGTAGAGGCGGGACGACTCGCCGCCGCCGAGGACGGTGAGGGCCAGGTCGGCCGCGTCGCACGCGCGCGTGCCGTCGTGCGGGAGCCGGTAGGCGGCCATCAGGGCGCGCGCCGGGACCTCCTCCTCGACGATCTCGCGCAGCTGCTCGCCGATGATCTCGGGCAGCGCGCCGTCGCGCGGGGCCGGCTTGCCGTCGTGGGAGGGGATGGAGCCGAAGTACTTCTCGATCCAGGCGAGCGTCTGCTCCGGGTCGATGTCACCGACGACGGACAGCACCGCGTTGTTGGGCGCGTAGTACGTGCGGAAGAACGCGCGCGCGTCTTCCAGGGTCGCGGCGTCCAGGTCGGCCATCGAGCCGATGGGCGTGTGGTGGTACGGGTGGCCCTCCGGGTAGGCGAGGGCGGTCAGCTTCTCGAAAGCGGTCCCGTAGGGAACGTTGTCGTAGCGCTGACGGCGCTCGTTCTTGACGACGTCCCGCTGGTTCTCCATGGACTCGTCGTCGAGAGCCGCGAGCAGCGAGCCCATCCGGTCGGCCTCCAGCCAGAGGGCGAGCTCCAGCTGGTGGGTGGGCATGGTCTCGAAGTAGTTGGTGCGCTCGAAGCTGGTGGTGCCGTTCAGCGAGCCGCCGGCGCCCTGCACCAGCTCGAAGTGCCCGTTGCCCTTCACCTGCGCGGAGCCCTGGAACATCAGGTGCTCGAAAAGGTGAGCCAGACCGGTACGTCCCTTGACCTCGTGGCGCGAGCCGACGTCGTACCAGAGGCACACCGCCGCGACCGGGGTCAGGTGGTCCTCGGAGAGCACCACGCGCAGGCCATTGGCCAGGCGGTGCTCGGTCGCTGTCAGGCCGCCGGAGCCTGCCTGGGCTGTGGCCGTGTGACCCATGGGCATGTACGTCCCTTCGATCGCGGTGCGGTCGGTGAAACCGCCGATTTCCTGCCGTCCTGCCACTGTATGCAAGCGCGCCGACCAGGTGTGAAGTTCCCGGAGCCCGTACGCCGAGAGCGAGAAGCGGGTCACCCGGCGCGAGGGCGTAGCCTGCGGGCAGCGCGGGGCCGGGCAGCCGACGACGGGGTCCAGGGTCCGCGTTGTCAGTGGCGCGGTCCACAATGGACCGCGTCAGATCCGTCGAACGCTTCAGCAAGCGTGAGCCGAAGGGGCGCGACAGCGACCTGAGCGCCCCGTAGGCGAGCGACCAGAAACCAGGAGGAGCCGGCAGCGATGGCCCGCCGCAGCACGAAGACCCCGCCGCCCGACGACTCGTACGAGGAGCGGATCCTCGACATCGACGTCGTGGACGAAATGCAGGGCTCCTTCCTCGAGTACGCGTACTCGGTCATCTACTCCCGGGCCCTGCCGGACGCCCGTGACGGTCTCAAGCCCGTCCACCGCCGCATCGTCTACCAGATGAACGAGATGGGCGTACGCCCCGACCGCGGCTATGTGAAGTGCGCCCGCGTCGTCGGCGAGGTCATGGGTAAGTTGCACCCCCACGGCGACGCCTCCATCTACGACGCCCTGGTGCGCATGGCCCAGCCCTTCTCCATGCGTGTGCCGCTGGTCGACGGCCACGGCAACTTCGGCTCACTGGGCAACGACGACCCGCCGGCCGCGATGCGGTACACCGAGTGCCGCATGGCCGAGGCGACGAGCCTGATGACGGAGTCGATCGACGAGGACACCGTCGACTTCACCCCCAACTACGACGGCCAGGAGCAGGAGCCGGTGGCCCTGCCCGCCGCCTTCCCGAACCTGCTGGTCAACGGCTCCTCGGGCATCGCGGTCGGTATGGCGACCAACATGCCGCCGCACAACCTGCGCGAGGTCGTCGCGGCCGCCCGCCACCTGATCAGGCACCCGAACGCCGATCTCGACGCCCTGATGCGCCACGTCCCGGGCCCCGACCTGCCCACCGGAGGCCGGATCGTCGGCCTGTCCGGGATCCGCGACGCCTACGAGACGGGCCGCGGCACGTTCAAGATGCGGGCGACAGTGTCCGTGGAGGACGTGACGGCACGCCGCAAGGGCCTCGTCGTCACCGAGCTGCCCTTCGCCGTCGGCCCGGAGAAGGTGATCGCGAAGATCAAGGACCTGGTCGGCTCGAAGAAGCTCCAGGGCATCGCGGACGTCAAGGACCTCACCGACCGTGAGCACGGGCTGCGCCTGGTGATCGAGATCAAGAACGGTTTCGTGCCGGAGGCGGTCCTGGAGCAGCTCTACAAGCTGACACCCATGGAGGAGTCCTTCGGCATCAACAACGTCGCACTGGTGGACGGCCAGCCCCTCACGCTGGGCCTGAAGGAGCTCCTGGAGGTTTATCTCGACCACCGCTTCGAGGTCGTGCGCCGCCGCTCGGAGTTCCGCCGCGGCAAGAAGCGCGACCGGCTGCATCTGGTCGAGGGCCTGCTCACGGCGCTGGTGGACATCGACGAGGTGATCCGCCTGATCCGCTCCAGCGAGAACTCCGCGCAGGCGAAGGAACGCCTGATGGAGCGCTTCGCGCTGAGCGAGATCCAGACCCAGTACATCCTGGACACACCGCTGCGCCGCCTCACCAAGTACGACCGCATCGAGCTGGACGCCGAGAAGGACCGGCTCACCGCGGAGATCGCGGAGCTGACCCGGATCCTCGAGTCGGACGCGGAGCTGCGCAAGCTGGTCTCCTCCGAACTGGCCGCAGTGGCCAAGAAGTTCGGCACCGAGCGGCGTACGGTCCTGCTGGAGTCCGGGGCGACCCCGGCCGCCGCCGTACCGCTCCAGGTGGCGGACGACCCGTGCCGGGTGCTGCTGTCCTCGACAGGCCTGCTGGCCCGCACGGCGAACGGCGAGCCGTTCGCGGAGGACGCCGACGCCCGGCGCACCAAGCACGACGTGATCGTCTCGGCGGTGCCGACCACGGCCCGCGGCGAGGTGGGCGCGGTCACCTCGGCCGGCCGCCTGCTCCGGATCAACGTCGTCGACCTTCCGCAGCTCCCGGACACGGCGACGGCCCCGAACCTCGCCGGAGGCGCACCGCTCGCCGAGTTCGTCTCCCTGGAGGACGACGAGACGGTCGTCTGTCTGACCACGCTCGACGAGTCCTCCCCCGGCCTGGCACTCGGCACGGAACAGGGCGTCGTCAAGCGCGTGGTCCCCGACTACCCGGCCAACAAGGACGAGCTGGAGGTCATCACCCTCAAGGAGGGCGACCGGATCGTCGGCGCGGTCGAGCTGCGCACCGGCGAGGAGGACCTGGTCTTCATCACGGACGACGCGCAGCTGCTGCGCTTCCAGGCCTCGCAGGTCCGCCCCCAGGGCCGCCCGGCAGGCGGTATGGCGGGCATCAAGCCGACGGACGGCGCCAAGGTCATCTCCTTCACCGCGATCGACCCGGCGGCGGAGGCGGTCGTCTTCACGGTCGCGGGCTCGCGCGGCACGCTGGACGACTCCGTCCAGACGACCGCGAAGCTGACCCCGTTCGACCAGTACCCGCGCAAGGGCCGCGCCACCGGCGGCGTGCGCTGCCAGCGGTTCCTGAAGGGCGAGGACTGCCTGTCCTTCGCCTGGGCGGGCGCCACCCCGGCGCGGGCCGCGCAGAAGAACGGCTCGCCGACCGACCTCCCCGAGCTCGACCCGCGCCGCGACGGCTCGGGCGTGTCGCTGGCGAAGCCGGTGGCGTCGGTGGCGGGGCCGGCTTAGGGCGACGGTTCGGACGGATCCTCG
This sequence comes from Streptomyces flavusporus, assembly GCF_046267975.1. Lineage (NCBI taxonomy): Bacteria > Bacillati > Actinomycetota > Actinomycetes > Kitasatosporales > Streptomycetaceae > Streptomyces > Streptomyces flavusporus. The sequence goes on from NZ_CP176503.1 coordinate 2,671,862, forward strand.
GAATCCGGTTCCTCGGAGTTCTGGACGTAGCGCAGGACGCCCCACATGCCTTGCTCGTCGGCGTGTGGGGCGTCGCTCTTGCACGCCTGGAGTTCCTTGCCGAGGGTGTGGGCGTCGATGTCGGAGCCTATGAGGACGAGCTGGGTGAGACGGTCGGCGCCGGCAGCCCAGGGCTCGGGGTAGAAGCGCAGGAACCGGCCGACGGCGTGCACGAGGTAGCGGTTGCGGGGGTCGTGGGCGCCGAAGTCGACGTACCCCTTGATCCGGTACAGCCCCTCGGGCCGGCTGTCGAGGAACTCCATCCACCTGCGCGGGTTCAGCGGCACGTCGGAGACGAAGGACAGGCTGTCGTAGGCGGCGTGCAGATGGTCGCCGTGCTCGCCCTCGCGATCGTGGTCGTGCAGGTCGTCGAAGGACAGCTGCCCGATGCGCTCCTGCGACGGTCGGCAGTCGAACAGGAACTCCGGATCGATGCGGCCATACGTCGCCGGGACAACGGCGGCACCGTCGGTGAGGGAGCGGACGAGGGCGAGGGCGTGTCCGGCGTCGGGCGTCCTGTCGATCTTGTTGACCACGACGAGATCGGCCAGGCCGAGGTGCCGGTCGATCTCGGGGTGCTTCGCGCGGGTGTCGTCGAACTCGGCGGCGTCCACAACCTCGACGAGGCCGCCGTAGACCACGCGGGGATTCTCGCTGGCCAGCACCATGCGCACCAGCTCCTGTGGCTCGGCGAGCCCGCTGGCCTCGATGACGATGACGTCGATACCGGCGCCGGGCCGCGCCAGCCGTTCGAGGTAGACGTCCAGCTCACTGGCGTCGACGGCACAGCACAGGCACCCGTTGCCCAGGGAGACCGTGGAGTCCCCCAGCGCACCGGCCACGGCCATCGCGTCGATCTCGATGGCCCCGAAGTCGTTCACGATCGCGCCGATACGGCTGCCGCCGCTGCGGTGGAGGAGATGGTTGAGGAGCGTCGTCTTGCCGGAGCCCAGGAATCCGGCGAGTACGACGACTGGGATCTGCTGCGGGCTCGGACGCTCCCCCACCGTGCGACCTCTCTCACGCCTACGCGTGCACCGGTTCGCGGTCCGGCGCACCCTACGAGGATTGAATGCCGCCCCAGGATACGAGCACGAAGAATCCCCGCGAAGTGAACGATTGTTAGCAGCGCTTGCGGGGCAGACGTTCGGCAAGGCGCCGGTTCGTGCGACCCTCGCTTCCTTCCGTGCGCCTCCTCTCCGCCTCCCCGCCGATCAGAGCCGCTCGGCACTCTGGGAGACGGCAAGCGCCGCCCACTGCTCGCCGGTCCCCCTGCAGACACCCGCACCCCGACGACCGGCGGACGTCGCCTGAATCGGGGGTTGTTTACATGGCCACACGGAAGTTCCCCATGCGGAGGCTGCGCACCGCCGCGGCCGCCCTGATGCTCTCCGCTGCCACGGTGACCCTGGCAGCGCGTCAACGGCGCCTGGAGGAAACTCGCCTGAAGGAACGGCGGCTGGAACTGGAGGAGCTGGGCTCCCGGCGCAGGGCGTTGGCACACCAGCAGCGAATGCACTGGGAGCTGCTAGCGAAGGCGATCGACGATCCGTCGCTCGCCGCGGTGATCGACACGTACGACAAGAGCATCCCGGCGGAGAAGCGACGCCAGTTCTTTTACGCCAACGCCTGGTATGTCAACGCCTACCACCTGTACCGTGCCGGGATCCTGGACCAGGAGGAGCTGTACGGGCATCTGCGCGAGATCTTCCAGAGTCCCGTACTCCGGGAGTACTGGGAGGCCTCGAAAGCTCAGCGGGCGACCCTGAAGTCCTCGTCCGACGAGGCCAGGATCGGCCGCATGGTCGACGGCCTGATCAGAGACCTCGACGAAGCGGACACGGACGAGTGGTGGGTGGTGGGCAACCCCCCGTCCGAGTGACTTTTGACCCATCCAGCCACACGCGACACATGAGGCCGCTACTCTACTGCCCTCCGCTGTGCCCAATTTCTGCACGGATCCGTACCCTATTCCTCCGTAAGGACCCGAACCCTTGAAGATCGTGCGCCGCATCGGTGTGCCTCCGAGTGCCCGTGGCAGTGCCTCAGGTGCCAACTGCCCGGACGTGTTCGAACTGAGCGACGGCAACTTCGCCGTCATCGGCGCCGAGGCCACCGAGGCACTTGAGCGTGAACTCCCGGCTGACGCCTCCCGCGCCGAGTACGAGCGCATCGTCATCGTGAGCCGCGAGACCCTGATTCGCGCCAAGGCAGACATCCCCGACGCCTGAACACCGTACGAGAACGAGCCCACCCTGCCTCGTCCCGTCCTCCCCCCGGCCGCACCAACCGTCGATCGAGCCGGGAGCAACTCGGCGAGCAGCCCGGTACCCCCCAACTGCCCGACCTTCCCCGATGAGGCCTGGCGCCGGAACGGCACCAGGCCACACGCGTTTCTCAGGCCGCTTGCGGAACCCTGGCCTGCGCCAAGCACGGCATTCCGTCGTTTCACTCGTGGGAGCCCGGGAAGGATTCCGCAGACCAAGGGGAGGGTCGATGGCAACGCGCCGGCTCATATGACGTTCCGTGCTCGTGGCCTGCGGATGGAGCACGGCCCTGATCGTCGGCACAGCCTTCGTGGGTGCCGCGTCCGTCGTGGTGAGCGGTTGGCTCGTCAGCGGCGTCGAAGAGGCGAACGGCAGCAGGCAGACCGCGGTGGAGCGTAGCTCCATGGGCGACTACTTCGGCGGGGTAAGCGCTGTCTTCTCGGGCCTGGCGCTCATCCTGCTGGTGATCACCCTCCTCCTGCAACAACGCGAGTTACGCATGCAGCGCCACGAGCTTTCGCTGCAGCGCGAGGAGCTCACCGCATCCGCGACGAGTTGCGCCGGAGCGCCGAGGCGGACTTACGTGCCCTGCATGTGCAGCTGACTCAGATGGCGATGGAAGACCCCACCCTGGCAGAGGTCTGGAACGACTTTCCTGGAGAACCGCCTCAGACACTGCGCCAGAACCTCTTCGCGAACTTGACGTTCAGCCACTTCTTGCTCGTCTACAAGTGGGGGGAGATCACAGACGCCGAGTTGATCGCCCGTGTGCGGACCCTGGTCCAGAGCCCTGCGTTCCACCGCTACTGGATCGCCACACGCGGCGCCAAGGAGATACTGCCACCCGACAGCGACGAAGGACGTCTGTTCAGGATCTTCGAGCTGGCGATCCACGAGGCGCAACAGCCTGGCAATCCGTCTCCGTGACGTCCCTATGTCGTCCCATCGTGTGCAGTTCGCGGCCGGGCTTGAGTTCGGCGTGTTCGCCGCATACGACAGGTCCTCGCGCGACGGCACCGGCTCAAGCCCTTCCCCAGCCAGTGCAACGCCGTGAGCATGGTCGGTACGGCCGCGGCCGCCACGACGGTGTCCGCGCGGCGCCGGTCCGCGTCGATGTCGTACACGGGGCGGAAGTCCTTCGCCGCGCCCAGCAGGGACAGCGCAGTACGCAGCCCGGGCGAGCGGGCCGGAGCGTCCGCCGACCGCCGCGATGGCGGGCAGCGCCGCCGACACCTCGTCGGGCAGCTGCCGCAGCGCCGCCGTCTCGGCGGCGAAGGCGGCACCGCGTTCGCCGTCCGGCAGCTCACCGTGGACCAAGAGATGCCAGACATCCTCGAAGCGCGGGACTGCGCGAGTTCGACGGCGGCCGGAGTACTGGCGGTAGTGTTGAAGTGCTCTCCTCCCTTCGCAAACTCAGGAAGGAGATTCCTGCCTACCTTGCGGTGGCGGGCTTGACGCCATGAGTGCGCCTGGCGACTGCCCTCCCGGCAGCCGGGATGAGCGCGTGGCCCATCCGGTAAAGGTGCAAGATGTTCCGGGCTGCGTTCCAGTCGGCGTTGCCCGACCATCCACAGTCCGGGTTCTTGCACACGAACACGGCCTGGCTCTCCCGGCTGCCGGGCGTGATGAAGCCGCACGCGGAACACCTACGGGAGGTGTTCGGGGCGGGGACCTTGGCCAGGGTGCCGCCGAATCGGGCGGTCTTGTACGTCAGCATCGTCACGGTGCGGCCCCATGCCTCCTGGCTGATGGAGCGGTTCAGGCCGGACTTCTGCGCGACGTTCTTCCCTGGGTTCTCGACGGTGCCCTTGGCGGACTTGAGCATGTTCGGGATGTTGAGGGCTTCCACCACGACCGTGCCGTAGGTGCGGGCGAGGGCGGTGGTGGTCTGGTGCTGCCAATCAGCGGCGCGGCGCGTGGCTCTTGCGCGGAGCTGCTTGATCTGGTCGTAGGTGTTCTGCAGCCGGTTGGAGCTGCGCTCCTTAGGCCTGCGGAAGCTCTTGCGGTGCGCGGCCCGCTGCTCCAGGCGGAGCAGCTTGGCCTTCTCGTCCGGGTTGAGCCACTTGTCCCGGTCGGCCGCACCGTCAGGGAGGCGGGGCGATCGTCCGTGGTCCTGGTGGTTCTCGTCGGACAGGGCGAGGGGAATGTTCACTCCGGCGTCGATGCCGACTTCCGGACCCTGGTGGGGCTCGGGCATGGTTTCCAGGGTCTGGATACGGAAGGCGATGTGCCAGCCCAGTGCATCCTTCACCAGGCGGGCTCCGGTGATCCGGTTGTCCTTGCCGGCATGCTTCCCCACGGGCAGGTCGCGGGTCCAGCGGAACCGGACCCGGCCGACCTTGGGGATGTTGACCATGCCCCACCGGCGGTGCACCCGCTTGACCTGGAGGTCCCGGCCTTGGGGGATGTCCACGCTCATCACCGACCGGATGCGGGCCTTGAAGTTCGGTTCCTCGGCGCGTTGGTCCCAGCAGTTCTTCCACGCCTTCAGGTACGTCTTCAGCACCGCTTGCGCGGCCTGCGCGGGCAGGAGGCTGAGCCAGTCGATCTCCTTGCGGGCCTGCCGGATCGCCGCGTCCATGCGCGTGAGGGACCGCTGGCACTTCGGCGTCATGGTCCACAGGTCGTGCAGCAGGTTCCACGTCGTACGGGCGGCATGGGCCTGCGCGTCGATGAGCCGAACCTGCGCAGGGTTCAGCGCCAGCCGGGCACGGTGCCCGAACTGCCGCTTCTCCTGCGCACGTTCCGTGGTCATGCGATCACTGTAACATTCGGTTTATGTCGCCTCGCTGGAATCCAAACCCCGATGTGCGCACGGGCCGTCACGTCGTCCACAACCTTCACGTCCACTTGGTGTTCGTCACGAAGTATCGGCGCGGCGTCTTCACCGACGCCATGCTCACCAGGTGCGAGGGGATCATGCGGGACGTGTGCACCGACTTCGAGGCCGAACTGAAGCAGTTCAACGGCGAGCACGATCACGTACACCTGCTCGTGCACTACCCGCCCAAGGTCCAGCTCTCCAAGCTGGTCAACAGCCTCAAGGGCGTTTCCGCCCGCCTGCTGCGCAAGGAATACGACACCCACGTATGCCGCTACCTGTGGGGCGGACGCTTCTGGTCCGGCTCGTACTTCGCCGGAAGCTGCGGCGGGGCACCCCTGACCGTCGTACGCCAGTACATCGAGAACCAGCAGCGCCAGGTGTGAGCTTTCCTACCCCGCAGCGATACCCTGGCGCTCCGCGCCGGGAAGCCGAGGATGCATACACCGGCGCCACCGACCGGCTGCGCGTCGCCGTGATCGCCGCGGCAACCGCGGACCCCCTGCGCTTCGACCTCTCCGAGGAAGCCGTGCTGGGTACGGCACGCGTCCTGATCCCCACCGTCGTCGCCGCCCTCCCGCCCGTGCGCCGCGCCCACCGCGGCGAGGGTCCACTGGCGCACCGTCTGTGGGCGCGGCTCAGCGGGCGGGACCCCGACGAGGCGTCGCTGCGCGCCCTGGACACCGCACTCGGCCTGCTCGTCGACCACGACCTGGCCGCGTCGACGCTCGCGGTGCGCGTGGCGGCGTCCGCCCGCGCACACGCCTACGCCGCCGTCTCCGCCGGACTCGGCGTGATCGAGGGCCCTCTGCACGGGGCGGCCAGCGGGCTCGCCCATCGGATGCTGCTCGACGTCCTCGACCAGGGCGACGCGGCGCCCGTGGTCGCGGAAGAGCTCCGGGTCGGCCGCCGCATCCCGGGGCTCGGGCACCGGCTCTATCCCGGCGAGGATCCACGCGCGCGTGCCCTGTTCGGCCTCCTGGAGGACATCCCCCAGGCAGCGCCCGCCCTGGCCGCCGCCCGGGACGTGGCAGCCACCGCCGCCCGTCACACCCCGCTGCACGCCAACGTCGACCTGGCACTGGCCGTGCTCACCACGTCCTGCGCGATGCCGGCCACTGCCGGGGAGACGATCTTCGCAGTGGCCCGCACGGCGGGCTGGATCGCCCACGCGCTGGAGGAGTACCGGGAGCGGCCGTTGCGGATGCGTCCCAGCGGACACTACGCGGGCGCAAAGCCGCCGCAGCCCCTGCCGGAGTAGGACACGAGCGGGGCCGGAAGCCACCCCGAACGAAGTCAGGTTAGGCTCACCTCTGTGAGTACGTGCGCGACCGTCTCGCGGGACTTCGACGAGCCCATTTCCGGAACCGCGGCCACAGCAAGGACCTGGCTCCTGCTGGAACAGCCGGGCCCGTGGGGCGCCAGGGCGCTCACTTCGAGCCACCTGGACCCCGCACTGGGCCGAGCCCTGGAGGCGGCCGCCAAGGGCACGGGCGTACGGATCGCGCTCATCCGCCGTCCCGGGCGCCACGCCGACTGCGGCACGCCCGCGGTGCGCCGGCTGTACGCGGCCCACACCACGCCGGGCAACGCGTGGCTGCACACGGCCACGACCGCCGACCCGGAGCGGTTGCTCGACCTCGACTTCGGCGCGCTCGGCTCGGGTGACCACCGCACCTTCGACACCGCGCTTCAAGGCCGCCCGCACACCGGCGGTCCGCTTGCGCTCGTCTGCACCAACGGCAAGCGCGACCGCTGCTGCGCCCTCCTCGGCCGTCCCCTCGCGACCGAGCTCGCCACCTCCGGGGTGGGGGGCATCTGGGAGGTCACTCATCTGGGCGGTCATCGCTTCTCGCCGACCGTGCTCGTCCTGCCGTACGGCTACGCATACGGCCGCGCCGAGACACACACCGTCAAGGAGGTCCTGCACGGGGTCCAGGAGGGCCGGATCGTCCTGGAGGGGTGCCGCGGGAGCTCGGCCTGGGAACGGCCCGGTCAGGCAGCCGAGCTGGCCGTGCGTACGGCGGTGCGGGAGTTCGCGGCGGACGCGCTGAGCGTCGTACGGACCGAGAACGCGGTACGGACGGACGGTGCGGCGCCTCGCTGGGAGGTGACCGTCGCGCATACCGACGGACGCCACTGGCGGGTCGTGGTGGCCCAGGGCGCGTCTCTGCCGCCCCGCCCGGAGAGCTGCGGAACCTCGGTCCTCGGCGCCCCGGCGCGGATGGACGTGGTGGCCGTGCGCGAACTGACACCGACGGCGCTCGCGAGCTGACCTCCCGGCCCGCCCGAGGGTGGCCCGGGCCGGCCCGGACGCGAGGTCCACACCTCCCTCTACGGCAGAACCGTTCCCCCACGTACCGTCATGGGTATGAGCCGGACTCACCCCATGCGCCGTCTGCGCCTCGGCCTGCCACGCCGGGTGTTCTCGCAGGTGCTGCTGATGCAGGTGGCGATCGCCGCGGGAGTCGCGGTGCTCGCCACCGGACTGTTCCTCGCACCGCTGAGTGACCAGCTGGACGACCAGGCCATGCGGCGAGCGCTCGCGATCGCGCAGACCACCGCGGCCCAGCCGCAGCTCGCCGGGGAGCTGCAGCGGACGCCCGCGACGGCTGACGGGCCGGTCCAGCGGGAGGCGGAACGGATCCGGAAGGCCACCAAGGCCGAGTACGTGGTGGTGATGGACCGGCGGGGCGTGCGCTGGTCGCACACCGAGCCCGCGGAGATCGGCAGGCACGTCTCGACGGACCCCAGCGAGGCGCTGGCCGGCCAGGAGGTCATGGAGATCGACGAGGGCACCCTGGGCCGTTCCGCGCGCGGGAAGGTGCCGTTGCGCGACGGCGACGGGGACATCGTCGGAGCCGTCTCGGTCGGTATCGCCTACGACAGTGTCCGCGCCCGGCTCATCCACGCGATCCCCGAGCTGCTGGCGTACGCCGGCGGTGCCCTGGCCGTCGGCGCGCTGGCCGCCTGGCTCATCTCCCGGCGGGTCCAGCGGCAGACCCGGGACCTGGCCTTCTCGGACATCGCGGGCCTCCTGGCGGAGCGCGAGGCGATGCTGCACGGCATCCGGGAGGGTGTCGTCGCCCTGGACCGTACCGGCCGCATCCGCCTGCTGAACGACGAGGCGCAGCGCCTGCTGGGCATCGGGAACCAGGCCGTGGGCCGCTCCCCCGACGAGGCGCTCGGCGCGGGACGTACGGCCGACGTGCTGGCGGGCCGGGTCACGGGCACCGACCTGCTCACCGTGCGCGGCCGGCGCGTCCTGGTGGCCAATCGCATGCCGACCGGTGACGGCGGCGCCGTGGCCACCCTGCGCGATCGCACCGAGCTGGAGGAACTCGGCCGGGAGCTGGACTCCACGCGCGGCCTGATCGACGCCCTGCGCGCCCAGGACCACGAGTACGCCAACCGTATGCACACCCTTCTCGGGCTGCTGGAACTGGAGATGTACGACGACGCCGTGGAGTTCGTCGGAGAGGTCGTCGGCGCCCACCGGGACACAGCGGAACAGGTCACCGAGAAGATCAAGGACCCGCTGCTGGCCGCCCTGCTGGTCGGCAAGGCGACCGTCGCCGCCGAGCGGGGCGTCGCGCTGCGGATCTCGGGCCACACCCGGCTCCCGGACCGGGTGATCGACGCCAGGGGGCTGGTCACGATCGTCGGCAACCTGGTGGACAATGCGCTCGACGCCGTCGCGGGCACGCCGCACGCGCGCGTGGAGGTCGAATTGCACGCCGAGAGGCGTACCGCGGTGCTCACGGTGCGGGACACGGGGCCCGGAGTTCCGCCGGAGCTGCGAGAGTTGATCTTCACCGAAGGGTGGTCCACCAAGCGGCCGCCCGCGCACCGGGAGCGGGGCATCGGGCTCGCCGTGGTCCGCAGACTGGCAGAGCGGCACGGCGGGTCGGCCACCGTGGGCGAGGCGGCGGGCGGCGGCGCCGAGTTCACCGTCGTCCTGCCCGAGGCGCTGGCCGAACCGGACCCGGAACCGGCCCTCACCGTGCCGTCAGCTCAACCGGCCGCCGCCGAGGAGGAGTCGCGATGATCGAGGTCCTGGTCGTGGACGACGACACCAGGGTCGCGCGGGTGAACGCCGCGTACGTCGAGAAGGTGCAGGGCTTTCGTGTCGCCGGAGAGGCGCACAGCGCGGCCGAGGCGTTGCGTCAGCTGGAGGCGCTGCCTCAGGTGGACCTGGTCCTCATGGACCACTACCTGCCCGACGAGACGGGTCTCGCGGTCGTGCAGGAGATGCGCCGACGCGGCCACCAGACGGACGTGATCATGGTCACGGCGGCTCGCGACATCTCGACGGTCCAGGCGGCGATGCGGCAGGGCGCGCTGCAGTACCTGGTCAAGCCGTTCGCCTTCGCAGGGCTGCGCGCCAAGCTGGAGGCGTACGCGGAGCTGCGCCGGACCCTCGACAGCGGCGGTGAGGCGGAACAGGCCGAGGTGGACCGCATCTTCGGCGCGCTGTCCGCGTCGTCGGAGCCGGATCTGCCCAAAGGGCACTCCCCCACCACCGCGGAGCTCGTACGGCAGTCCCTGATGAACGCCGAGGGCCCTCTGTCGGCCCAGGAGATCGCCGAACGGACCGGGGTGAGCCGTCAGACCGCTCAGCGCTATCTGAAGCTCCTGGAACGCACGGGACGGGCCACGCTGACCCTCAAGTACGGCGACGCGGGCCGCCCGGAGCACCGTTACGTGTGGGCGACCCGCGCCTGATGACACGGTAGGGAGGGGTTCCGGTTGCTACACGGCACCCGCCCCGGTCAGGGACCGCACCTGGGTCTCCGCGTGCTTGGCCTCGTCCGGTGCCTCCGCCGAGGTGACCGTGCCGAGCCAGCCCGCGAAGAAGCCCAGGGGGATGGAGACGAGGCCCGGGTTCTGCAGCGGGAAGTACTGGAAGTCCAGGCCCGGGAACAGCGATTCGGGGCTGTCCGACACGACCGGTGACAGCAGCACGAGCGCCACGGCCGGAACGAGCCCGCCGTAGACGGCCCACACCGCGCCGCGGGTGGTGAAGCCACGCCAGAACAGCGAGTAGAGCAGCACCGGCAGATTGGCGGACGCGGCGACGGCGAAGGCGAGCCCCACAAGGAAGGCGACGTTGAGGTCGCGGGCGAGGATGCCGAGCGCGATCGCGACCACGCCGATGCCCACCGCGGCCACCCGTGCAACGCTCACCTCGCTGCGCTGCTCGGCCTTCCGACGGCGCAGTGACGCGTAGAGGTCGTGGGCCACGGACGCCGAGGAGGCGAGCGTGATTCCGGCGACCACCGCGAGGATGGTGGCGAAGGCGACGGCGGCGACGATCGCGAAGAGAACCGTTCCTCCGGTGGAATCCGCGCCGCCGCCCAGGTCGAGTGCCAGCAGCGGAACCGCCGTGTTACCGGCCGCGTTCGAGCCTCGTACCGCCTCAGGTCCCACAATCGCCGCCGCACCAAAACCGAGGACGATCGTCATCAGGTAGAAGCCGCCGATGAGCCCGATCGCCCACACGACCGAACGCCGCGCCGCCCGCGCGGTGGGCACGGTGTAGAACCGGGACAGAATGTGCGGCAGCCCGGCCGTCCCCAGCACCAGGGCGAGACCGAGGCTGATGAAGTCGAAACGGGCGGTCCAGTCCCCGCCGTACGTCAGCCCCGGCGCCAGGAACGCGTCCCCGTGACCGCTGCGCTCCGCCGCCGAACGCAACAGGTGGTCGAAGTCACCGTGGAACCTCACCAGGACGAGCACGGTCAGGGCGATCGCCCCGCCCATCAGCAGGACCGCCTTCACGATCTGAATCCACGTGGTGGCCCGCATCCCTCCCAACGACACATAGACGACCATGAGCGCCCCGACACCGATGACGGTCCAGGACTGCGCCGCCTCGCTCGTCCCGCCCAGCAGCAGCGCGACCAGGCTGCCCGCACCCACCATCTGTGCCACCAGATACAGAACGGACACGGTGACGGAGGAGGTTCCCGCCGCGATCCGCACCGGCCGCTCCCGCATCCGCGCGGCGACGACGTCGGCCAGGGTGAACCTGCCGCAGTTGCGCACCAGTTCGGCGACCAGGAACAGCACCAGGAGCCACGCCACCAGGAAGCCCACCGCGTACAGCAGCCCGTCGTAGCCGAAGAGCGCGATGAGCCCGGAGATGCCCAGGAAAGAGGCGGCCGACATGTAGTCGCCGGCGATGGCAAAACCATTCTCCATGGGCGAGAAGAGACGTCCGCCCGCGTAGAACTCCTCCGCCGAACCATGCCGGTTGCGGCTCACCCAGGCCGTGATCCCCAACGTGATGGCGACGAACCCGCTGAACAGCAGCAGCGCCAGCGTCTGATGATTGCCCGTCACGACGCACCGCCTCGCAGGCTGCGGGCCAGTTCCTGGGTCTCCCAGCGCAGTTCGAGCGCGGCCCGATCCCTGCGCAGACGTGCATGCCGGGCGTACGCCCAGGTCAGCAGGAAGGTGCTGAGGAACTGCCCGAGCCCGGCCAGCATCGCCACGTTCACCGCGCCCACCACGGGCCGGGCCATCAGTCCCGGAGCCGTCGTCGCCGCGACGACGTACGCCACGTACCAGACGAAGAAGCCGGCCACCGCCGGCACCACGAACCTCCGGTACCGGCTGCGCACCTCCTGAAAGGCAGCGCTGCGCTGTACTTCGAGGTAGACCTGGCCCGCGGCCACCGCCCGGTCCGCGGGCTCGGACCCTCCCGTACGCGCCGCCGGAACGGGCGCCACGGGCTCCGCCGCGCCACCTGAATCGCCCCAGCCGGAGGCCAGGGCGTCGTACCAGGGATCGTCGTACGGGTAGCGATCCTCGGTCTTCTCGAACGGACTCTCGGGACCGCTCCCGCCTTCGCAGGAACGATCGTTGCTTGCGTGCATGCCCAAGCATGGACAGACCGGGAAGATCCCTGACTCTTCTTCCCTCTGCCCTTCACCCCATCAGGTGACCGAATCCGCTGCTGGAGCCGAGGACGACAGTCACCCGCCCCCGGCTCTGGCCCAGCACAGCGGTCACGCGTCGATACGCGACCGGTCCAGCGTCGCCGCCGAGTTGGAGATGAACTCCTTGCGCGGGGCGACGTCGTTGCCCATCAGCAGGTCGAACACCTGCTCCGCGGCCTCCAGGTCGGAGAGGTTGATCCGGCGCAGGGTGCGGTGACGCGGGTCCATGGTCGTCTCGGCCAGCTGGTCGGCGTCCATCTCACCGAGACCCTTGTAGCGCTGGATCGAGTCCTTGTAGCGGATGCCCTTGCTCTGGAACTCCATGAGCTTGTCGCGCAGCTCACGGTCCGAGTACGTGTAGACGTACTTGTCCTGGCCCTTCTTGGGCTGGATGACCTCGATCCGGTGCAGCGGCGGCACCGCGGCGAACACCCGGCCCGCCTCGACCATGGGCCGCATGTAGCGCTGGAACAGCGTCAGGAGCAGGCAGCGGATGTGGGAGCCGTCCACATCGGCGTCGGTCATCATGATGATCTTGCCGTAGCGGGCCGCGTCGATGTCGAACGTCCGGCCCGACCCCGCTCCTATGACCTGGATGATCGCGCCGCACTCGGCGTTCTTGAGCATGTCCGTGACGGACGACTTCTGGACGTTGAGGATCTTGCCGCGGATCGGCAGAAGTGCCTGGAACTCGGAGTTCCGGGCGAGCTTGGCGGTGCCGAGCGCGGAGTCTCCCTCGACAATGAAGAGCTCACTGCGGTCCACGTCGTCGCTGCGGCAGTCGGCGAGCTTGGCGGGCAGCGACGAGGACTCCAGTGCCGTTTTGCGGCGCTGGGCGTCCTTGTGCTGACGGGCGGCGATGCGGGTGCGCGCGGCGGCGACGACCTTCTCCAGGACCACGCGGGCCTGCTGGGCGGCATCCCGCTTGGTGGCGGTGAGGAAGGCCTTGAGCTCCTTGGAGACCACGTTGTTCACGATGCGACGGGCCGCCGAGGTGCCGAGCACCTCCTTGGTCTGCCCCTCGAACTGCGGCTCGGCGAGGCGGACGGTGACCACCGCGGTGAGGCCCTCCAAGGCGTCGTCCTTGACGACGTCGTCCTCGGCGACGCGGAGCAGCTTCTTGGCGCGCAGCACCTCGTTCACCGTCTTGGTGACGGCCTGCTCGAAGCCGGCGACATGGGTGCCGCCCTTGGGCGTGGCGATGATGTTGACGAACGACCTGACGGTCGTGTCGTAGCCGGTCCCCCAGCGGAGTGCGACGTCGACACCCAGCTCGCGGGTGACCTCGGTGGGAGTCATCTGGCCGTGCTCGTCGAGGACGGGGACGGTCTCCTTGAAGGTGCCGTGTCCGGTCAGGCGGAGGATGTCGCAGACCGGCTTGTCGGTGGCCAGGAACTCGCAGAACTCGCTGATGCCGCCGTCGAAACGGAAGGACTCCTCGCCCTTGCTGCCGCCCTCGCCGAGGCCGTACTCGTCCCGGACGACGATCGTCAGGCCCGGCACCAGGAACGCCGTCTGGCGTGCGCGCTGGTGCAGGTTCTCCAGGGAGAGCTTGGCGTCCTTGAGGAAGATCTGGCGGTCGGCCCAGTACCGCACGCGCGTGCCGGTGCGGGTCTTGGGGATCTTCTTCGCCTTGCGCAGGCCGCCCTTCGGCTCGAACTTCGCGTCCGGTCCCAGCGCGGCGAAGGCGCCTGGGACGCCCCGCCGGAAGCTGATGGAGTGGGTGTGGCCGCCGCGGTCGACCTCGACGTCCAGCCGGGCGGACAGGGCGTTCACGACAGAGGCGCCGACGCCGTGCAGGCCGCCGGAGGCCGCGTACGAGCCGCCGCCGAACTTGCCGCCGGCATGCAGCTTGGTCATGACGACCTCGACACCGGAGAGGCCGGTCTTGGGCTCGACATCGACCGGAATGCCCCGGCCGTTGTCCCGCACCTCCACCGAGCCGTCGTCGTGCAGGATCACCTCGATGTGGTCGCAGTACCCGCCGAGGGCCTCGTCCACGGAGTTGTCGATGATCTCCCACAGGCAGTGCATCAGGCCACGGCTGTCCGTCGAGCCGATGTACATGCCAGGTCGCTTGCGAACGGCCTCCAGCCCCTCCAGGACGAGCAGGTGCCGCGCGGTGTAGTTGGAACCGTCCCGGTCTGCTCCTGCCAGCAGCGCTGTGGACGGCACGGACGTTTCGGCGGTCACGCGGTTCGCTCCTCGCTGAATTTCATTGGGGGCCCATCTGGGTACGGGCACGGCTTCGGTTGCCGCTCAGAGGGTACCGAGGCCTGGTAGAGCCGTTGTACCGCCACCCTCGCTCCGAACTCAGACTAGTCCAGAGTCGCATACACGTTCGATCCCTCGATGGAGTGAAGCACACATCACGTTCCCTTCGAGGCATGAACCATTTAGGCTCCGGGCACGTCCTCATGAACAAACCGGCAAGCCAGCCGGGAGGACCGACACCGACAGACTGCGCGAACCCGTAAGACACATAGACACGCAATACGGCACATTCGCCGCCAACCGGCAGCAGACAGCCGCCTCGGAAAAATTTTTCGAGGAAAAGCCGCGAGCGGGAACGTTTTCGGGCTGGTTGGATGTTGACCCTGGTACGACAGCTCGTCGAGCTAGAGAAGAGGCGACGTGACTACTGTTCTGACCCCCGCGAGCCCGCTGACGGCCGCTGATCGCTGCGACCGCTGCGGCGCCCAGGCGTACCTGCGCGTGGTCCTGCTCAGCGGCGGAGAACTGCTCTTCTGCGCCCACCACGGCCGCAAGTTCGAGCCGGAACTCAAGAAGATCGCCGCTGAGATACAGGACGAGACGGAACGCCTCACCACCGTTCCGGGCACCGCTACCGAAGAAGAGCGCTGACCCTCCGTCCACGACGAGCCAGCCCGATACATGCCGGTGACCGGGCGGCCGCCCCTGCTGTCAGGGGTCGGCCGCCCGTCCTCGTCCCAGGCGGTCCCGCTCGGGCTCCGCCAGAGCCCCTACTTCGACTCTTGTGCGGCGCTCTCCCAGCCCAGCCTCCGGATGACGTCGGACACCCGCGTGTAGACACCCGGGCTGCCGACCCGTCCGCAGCCGCTCCCCCAGGACACAAGCCCGATCAGCTTGCCCTGGGCGACCAGCGGCCCCCCACTGTCCCCCTGGCAGGCATCCCGGCCGCCCACCTTCTCCCCCGCACACACCATGGCGTCGGCCAGATACGCGCCGCCGCCCATGCCGGGGTAGACCTCCTCGCAGAGGGTGTCGGGCAGCACGTGCACGCGTGCGGCCCGCAGTCCGGTGGCGTAGTCCCCGGCCCCTGTGACATCGCCCCAGCCGTAGACCATGGCGCCGGTACCGGCTTCGTATGCCGGATCGCCCGCCGCGGCCATACCCATGACCGCGCGGCGCGGCAGCGACTCGGCGAGGGTGAGCACGGCGAAGTCCCCGGCGTTGCTTTCACTGTCGTACTTCGGATTCACCCAGCTTTCGCGTATGGGGATCTCCCGGCCCTCGGCCGAGCGCAGATCCGTACGCCCCGTTATGACCTTCAGGTCGCGCGTCTGCTCCGGCGGTGCCCCCAGCGCGTCCTCGGAAAGGCAGTGGGCCGCCGTGAGAACGGTCTTCGGGCCGACCGCCACAGCGCCGCAGAACTGTCCCGACCGCGTACCCCCGAACCGGTCACGGCTGGACAGGGCCACCACCCAGGGGCTCTCGGAGGCATCGACCGGGAAGCCGCCCACGACAATGCCGTCTGCGGCCGCCGGGGCGACGGAAGCCAGCGGTATCGCGGACAGGGCGGCCGCCAGGACGAGCGGCCGGGCCAGCGCACGGACAAAGGGACGACGCATGCGTACTCCTCACTCTGGGGTGCCCATGGGAAACCCAGAGTGATCCAGTAGACGGAGCGCCGCACCCGCTCCGCCCCACGTCGAAGGCCCGGCGCCCCTAGGGGTGCCGGGCCTTCAACGTCGTACGACCGTGACCTAGTCGAGGTAGTCCCGCAGCACCTGCGAACGCGACGGGTGGCGGAGTTTCGACATGGTCTTGGACTCGATCTGGCGGATGCGCTCACGCGTGACGCCGTACACCTTGCCGATCTCGTCGAGGGTCTTCGGCTGACCGTCGGTGAGACCGAAGCGCATCGAGACGACGCCCGCCTCGCGCTCCGACAGGGTGTCGAGGACGGAGTGCAGCTGCTCCTGCAGGAGCGTGAAGCTGACCGCGTCGGCCGGGACCACGGCCTCGGAGTCCTCGATGAGGTCACCGAACTCGCTGTCGCCGTCCTCGCCCAGCGGGGTGTGCAGGGAGATGGGCTCGCGGCCGTACTTCTGGACCTCGATGACCTTCTCCGGGGTCATGTCGAGCTCCTTGGCCAGCTCCTCCGGGGTGGGCTCGCGGCCCAGGTCCTGGAGCATCTGGCGCTGCACGCGCGCGAGCTTGTTGATGACCTCGACCATGTGCACCGGGATACGGATGGTGCGGGCCTGGTCGGCCATGGCGCGGGTGATCGCCTGACGGATCCACCAGGTGGCGTACGTGGAGAACTTGTAGCCCTTGGTGTAGTCGAACTTCTCGACCGCGCGGATCAGACCGAGGTTGCCCTCCTGGATGAGATCCAGGAAGAGCATGCCGCGGCCGGTGTAGCGCTTGGCCAGGGAGACCACCAGACGGAGGTTGGCCTCCAGGAGGTGGTTCTTGGCGCGGCGGCCGTCCTCGGCGATGATCTCCAGCTCGCGCTTGAGCTTGGGCGCGAGCTTGTCGGAGTTGGCGAGCTTGTCCTCGGCGAAGAGACCCGCCTCGATGCGCTTGGCCAGCTCGACCTCCTGCTCAGCGTTGAGCAGGGGGACCTTTCCGATCTGCTTGAGGTAGTCCTTGACCGGGTCGGCGGTGGCACCGGCTGCGGCGACCTGCTGGGCGGGAGCGTCGTCCTCGTCCTCGTCGGACAGCACGAAGCCGGCGCTCTCGGTACCCTCGGGCTCCTCCGCGCCGCCCTTGGCCTCCTCGAGCACCTCCTCCTCGATGAGCTCGGCGTCGTCCTTCTTGGCGGCGGTCTTCTTCGCGGGCGCCGCCTTCTTGGCGACGGTCTTTTTGGCGGCCGCCTTCTTGGCGGTCGTCTTCTTGGCAGCGGCCTTCTTCGCAGGCGCTGTTTCCTCGGCCGGATCGTCGACGGCACGCGCGGCGGGGGCAGCCGTGGAGGCGGTGGCCTTGCTGGCCGCCACCGTCTTCGCCGCGACCGTCTTGGTGGCCGTGCGCTTGGCCGGACTCTTCGCTGCGACGCTCTTGCGGGTGCGCTTGGGCTCTGCGGCACTGACCATCAGCGTCACACCCTCTTCCTCGAGGATCTGGTTGAGGCTGCGCAGTACGTTCTTCCACTGAGTGGCCGGAATCTGGTCGGCTTCGAAGGCCCGACGCACGTCATCGCCGGCGATCTGCCCCTCAGCCTTTCCCCGCTCAATGAGCGCCATGACAGAGACGGACTCGGCGATCTCCGGCGGGAGCGTACGGGATGTGCTGGCCGACACGAACAACCTCTCGGAATGTTGGAAAACGACTTCGGCCCCGTCCACGGCGGACAGGAGCCGACCGCCGACTGGGGATGGCCGACGGCGCGGGCGGGGGCCGGGAAGATGCACAGCGCCATGAATGGCGTCCGTATTCCCTCCGCGGCTGTCACCTCTTAGGTCATCGCGGTGCCGCCGCGAGCGTTACGCCCAATCCGCGTGGCCCGAGTCACACCACGTAAGCGCTCAAAAACGGTCAGACGCAGACAGAGAGGGACACCTGGGGGTGCAGAGAGGTCACCCAGTGGGCGTCCTCGACCGGCATCACCCTCAAGGCGTCACCGCGCCGCTCGCACCGTCGGACCTCAAGGCCTCACCGCGTCGCGCCGCCGGACCCCGAGGATCGAGAAGGATCCTGCGGAGTCCGACGGAGGACGACTCGCCGGCCGAGAGATGCCGGGGAAGGAAACACCTTTCGGCCGCGACGCCCCGCGGTGTGCGGTCAGTGCTCGCGCGGGGCGGGCACCACGCGCTCCACCTCGGGGTGGACAGTGAGCAGCTGCCGCATCGCCGCCTCGGCCGCGGCACCGTCGCCGGTGGCCAGGGCGTCGACGATGCGGCCATGGTGGGCCAGGGAGGTCTCGTTCGGCCGGTCACAGCCCGTGGCCGGGCCGCCCGACACCTGGAGGGCGGCGGAGACGATGCCGGAGAGGTGCTCCAGCATGCGGTTGCCCGCGACCTGGATGAGCAGCGAGTGGAACTCGGCGTCGGCGCGAGCGAAGGTGAGCGCGTCACCCCGTCCCAGGGTGTGGCCCATGATCTCCACCATGTCGGCCAGCCGCTGCTGGATGTCCTCGCGTCCGTGCCCGGCGGCCAGCCGCGCGGCGAGCGGTTCGATCGTCCACCGTAGCTCGCTCAGCTCGCGGTGCTGATCGTCACGCTGCGGCCCGAAGGCCCGCCATTCGATGATGTCCGGGTCGAGCAGGTTCCAGTCACTGACGGGACGCACGCGCGTGCCCACGTTGGGGCGGGCACTGACCAGGCCCTTGGCCTCCAGGACGCGGAGCGACTCACGGACGACGGTGCGGGAGACTTCGAAGCGCTGGCCGATCTCCTCGGGCACCAGCGGACGGTCGGCCCCGAGGTCGCCTGAGACGATCATCTGGCCCAGCTGCTGGACGAGTTGGCCGTGCAGTCCGCGCCCGCGGCTGCCCGCGGCGCGCCGGCCCGCACGGCCCAGCTCGGGGTCCGCGCCCTCCCAGGCGGGGGCGCCGACGCGGTCGGGGGCAGGGGCCTCGGCGTAGGGGTAGCGGTCGGCTTCGCCCGGGCCGGAGAGGCCGGAGTCTGCGGAGCGGGCGGGGGTCATCATGGTGTGCGCAAGGGTACTCACGGATCCTTTGTCGGCGCCCTCTTCAACTGCCTTGAGGTCTTTGGTGAAAAGCACACGAAAGGGTGATCGCTCACCCCGTCGCAATTGACGCCTTATCGGAAAGAAATGGGCTTTCCCGAGGGAGTTGTGCACAGTCCGGGACCGGAAGGGTGCGGACGGTGGTCATCGGGTCCTGCTCCGTAGGGTCATGAGCAGAAACGCGCAGAGCAGAGCGGTCAGGGACAATGTCAGGGCGCCGCCCACGGGTTGGGCAATCACCCGGGCCAAGGCGGACAGATAGCGCTCTCCCCCGAAGGGCCACTGCAGCAGGAACAGCTCGCGCGCCCGCATGGGAAGACCGGCCGCGGTCCGCACGGAAGGCCCCTCGAAGGCCTTTTGTACGAGGGGTACGACGACAATCGGCACGGCGACCACTGCGGCAAGCCCGCCCGCTGCGGACCGGAAGACGCCGGCGGCCAGCACACCGGCCCAGGCACATCCCACCGTGAGCCCGAGCCAACTCGCGGTCAGGGAGAGCCAGTCCGAGGGAACCCGCACGAGCTCCCGTCCGTATACGAGATAGAGCACTTCGGCGTCGCAGCCCAACGTGAGGACGGCCAGGATCAGCGCAGTGGCCGCGGAGACGAGGAGCTTGGCGGCGAGCAGCCCCAGCCGGCGGGGCACCGTGCCGCGGTCCGCCGCCAGTGCGGGGTAGCGGAACTCGTCTCCGAAGGCCAGCGCCCCGAGCAGGCCCGCACCGAGCGCCGCGGGCGGCAGCGGCACTTGCTGCGGCCATGCGGCGAGGAGGCGTGCCTGTGGTGTGTGTCCGACGCCGGCGAGAAATACGGCGGTCAGCGCGGACACGACGAGCACGACGGCCCCGGTGACAAATCCGGTACTCACTCCGACGGCCCGCCGCAGCTCGTATCGCAGAGGGCGGAGGGGGCTGGGAGCTGGGCGGACGGAGATGGGGGGTGGGAGCGGAGGGAGGGCGTCGGGGATATGAGGGGCGGTTGGGGCGAGGTGGGCGGGCGAGGGGGCCGGGTCGGTGGCGGCCGAGGCGGGGCGAGCGGCGGATGGGGTGGCGCGAGCGGCGGGTGGAGGGCGGTGGGCAGTAGTGGGGGTGGGGTGAGCGGGTTGCTTCGCGGAGGGCGTGACCACGGATGTGGGGCGTTGTGACTCCGGGCCTGTCGACGCGTCGGGGTGCGGTGAGTGGTTGGGTGAGTGGTTTGTCGTCGAGGACGGGGCGGGGGGCGACGTGCGGGCTGTGGCCTGGGATGCGGCGGCATCCGGCCGGGGGGCCGTGACCGAGTCCGCTCCGTGGTCGGCGTCGGCGTGTGGCGTGTGGCCGGCCGGGGGGGACGTCGTGGCGTGGGACGTGGCGACCGTGCCTTGGGAAGCCGCGGCATCCGACCGAGGGCCGGGGACCGAGTCCGCTCCGTGATCGGCGTCGGCGTGCGGGGTGTGGCCGGCCGAGGGGGTGGCGACCGTGCCCTGGGAAGCCGCGGCATCCGACCGAGGGCCGGGGACCGAGTCCGCGTCGGGGTCGGCGTCGGCGTGCGGCGTTGTGGCGTGGGGCGTGGGGCTGCCCGACGAGGGGGTGGTGGCGGGCGTTGTCGCCGGAGTCGCATCGGGAGGCGTTTTGTCGACAGTTGCCGAGTGCGTGGCAGTGCGGCTGCATGACGAACCGTCAGGCCCTTGCGGAAGGTGGGCCGTCCGGCACGTCTCCGGGTCGGGCCTTTCCGCGGTGGCCGACCGCTCATGGACCGCCTGCGGCTCCTCCGGAGCGGCCGCTCCCGCGCCCGGCCCCATGTCTCCGATTTCGTCGGCGAGTTGGAGCACGAGGATGCTGTGCCGGTACGCCGTCTCGCCGACATCGGCGCAGGTGCTGCCGTACACGGAGAGACGATTACCGCGTTCCTGTACGACCTCGACGGAGCGCTGCGCCGTCCGGGCCTCCCTGGTGAGCAAGGCGGCGAGCCGGGCGGACTGCGGACTGCGAACGGCGACACGTGGCCGCAGCCGGGTACGGGCGAACTCGGTCGCCTCCTGGTCGGCGACGAGCCTGCCCCGCTCCAGCGTGACGACGCGGTCCACGGTACGCGCGGCCTCCTTGGGGTCGGCCGTGGTGACCAGGACCGTACCGCCCTGGCCCGCGTGCGCGCGCAGCATGCCGTACAGCCAGCGGCTCTCCCGCGCCGAGAGTCCGTCGGAGGGCTCGTCGAGCACGAGGGTGTGGGGATCGGACAACAGGGCGCAGGCCAGGCCGAGCCGGCGGTCCATGCCTCGGGAGAGCGTGCCGAGTCGTTCCTCGCTCAGGCTGACGAGACCGACCACCTCGAGGACTTCGTCGGCACGCCGGACCGAGATCCCGGCGGCGGCGCACAGCATCCTGAGGTGGCTGCGGACCGTTCGGCCCGGGTGCCCCGGCACATCGCCCAGCAGGACACCGACTTCGCGCGAGGGATGAGCGATGCGATGGAGCGGGCGGCCTCTGAAGTAGGTGACTCCGCGACCCTGTTGGAGTTCGAGCATCAGTCTGAGCGCGGTCGTCTTACCCGCACCAGGGTCGCCGAGCAGCGCGGTGACGCAGCCGGCGCGCGCTTCGAAGGAGACGTCGTCGACGGCAGGCGGAAGGCCCTTGCGGGGATTGCTGGTCAGTCCGAATGCCTGGATCACCTGTAGCAAGATAGCGGGCCATTTCGGATTTTTCGGGCATCAATGACTCCAGTACACGAGCGTGATCGGATGGATCAACCCGTGTTGGCCCTTCCGTGCACCTCCGGTCGGCTGCCCGTTGGCTGGAGCCGGCGTCACACTTCCGGACGCAGCATCGGCGGGTTCAGGAGCGTGGCACCGCCCGCGCGGAAGAGCTGGGCCGGGCGGCCGCCCTGACGTGTGGTCGTACCGCCGGTGGGGACGAGGAAGCCGGGCGTGCCCGTCACCTTGCGGTGGAAGTTGCGGGGATCGAGCGCCACACCCCACACCGCCTCATAGACGCGGCGCAGCTCGCCGACGGTGAACTCGGGCGGGCAGAACGCCGTGGCCAGGGACGAGTACTCAATCTTGGACCGGGCACGCTCCACGCCGTCCGAGAGGATCTGGGCGTGGTCGAAAGCGAGTGGGGCCACCGGTTCGCCGTCGCGGCCGTAGCCGCCCTGTTGCAGCAGTTCCTCGACCGGCGCCCAGCGCGCGTTGCTGGCGTCGCCGCCGGCGCGCGGTGCGGGCAGGTCGGGGGCGAGCGCGAGATGGGCGACGCTGACCACACGCATCCGGGGGTCCCGCTTGGGGTCGCCGTACGTCGCGAGCTGTTCCAGATGAGCGCCGTTGTCCTGGGCAGGGACGGAGGGATCATGGACGCGCAACCCCGTCTCCTCGGCAAGCTCGCGTGCGGCGGCCTGCGCCAGATCCTCGTCGGCCCGCACGAAGCCGCCGGGAAGCGCCCAGCGCCCCTGGAACGGCGGCTCACCCCTGCGTACCGCCAGCGCACACAGAGCATGGCGGCGCACGGTCAGCACGACCAGGTCCACGGTGACGGCAAAGGGCGGAAAGGCTGACGGGTCGTAGGGCATGTCGCGATCATAGTCGTCTGCCTGACGATAAACACTCCCTTCGTCGGCCGCATCGGCGGCTGGTCCGGATCCGTGCAGCAGGGGTCTCCCCGCAGCTCCCGGCCGTCGTGCGCGGACGCATCACTCGAGGTCACGGTCGTTGACGTGCGGGTCGCACGCCTGGTCGCCGCGTCGGCCGCTTCCTCGACCATGGCGAGGCCGAGGTGGCTGACCCGTGCGGAGAAGGGGGCCTCCGCGACCCGCAGTCCCGTCAGGCCGACCTCGCCGAGCGGCGCGCTGCGCATGGGACGCAGTGTGACGGTGCCCGCCGGGGCATCGGGACGGATGCCGACGAGGGTGGTGAGCAGCAGGACAGCTGATGCCGCCGTCGTGGTTGCGGGGCGGCAGGCAGCGGGGTGGGGAAGAGGGGCGCTCCCGTTGGTTTGCGGCTCTCCGGCGTACATCTCGGGCAGCCGGTAGCCGAAGGTCTCGGCCGCCGCGAGGATGCCTCGCAGCAGCGAACTCGCCTCCTTCTCATACCCGGTGGCAGCCTGGCCCGCGACAGCGACAGCCGTCTCGTGGACCCGCACGGCGCCGCCGCGGTGGCCGAACGGGTTGTAGCCCGCTTCCCGGACGCCCAGTCCGCGCAGCCCCCAGCCCGAATCCAGTGCCGGGCTGCCGAGGAGTCGGGCCAGCTGTTCGGTCTGGACCCGGTCGAGCAGCCCGGGCGCTCGCTCTCCCCCGCCCAGCAGGCCGGGGTGTCGAGCAGGTGGACGGCGGCTGCCCCGAGGTGCGGCACGGAGCGGCCGTCCGGCGTGCGGACGGCTGCCGACCCGCCGCCCCCGAGACCGTCGAGCCAGAAGTCCTCCCGGAAGGCCGACCTCAGTGCCCAGGCCCACTCCCGCAACCCGGCGCCGCCCGGTCTGCCGCACGCGTCGAGCAGGTCGGCACCGAGCAGAGCCGAACGGTGGGCATGCGCCTGTGTCTCGGAACGCACGGGACCACCGGGCTGCGGACCACGGTATGCGCCGTCGCCCACCGTGGTCCGCAGCCAGGCGAGGCAATGTTCTGCCGTCGGCAGCAGCTCTTCCGTTTCGTTCTCCGGCAGTCCCCATCGACGGGCCTCCGCGAGCAACACGGGGAAGAGCAGCGTGGCCTCGGTGCCGGTGCAGCCCGGCGGCAAGTGCTCGCCGGCATCCCGGCGCGGCCCGGGAATCATTCCGGCCTGCCGGCCAGAGCCCCCGAGTTGCACGCGGGCGACCAAGCACAACGTGCCCGCTGCGAGCCGGGTGCCGAGTGGCAGCGTCATCCGAGCTGCGGCCAGGGCCAGGCCACAGCGCCACGGCGCCCCGGCTGCGAGGTATGGCCCTGGATCGTGGGCGTCGGCTGGGGCATGGGGGGCGGCTTCCTCTCCCCCGACGGGAAGGCGCCGGTCCAACGACGCATACCCGTACCCTCCCGCCAGTCGCTCACGCGTCCCCCTCGATACGGCTGCCACCAGAACCCACGCCCCACTTACGGGCGCCGCGACGCCGCAGCGTTGCCTTCCCGACCGCGCGCGGACGTGTACCGCCGCTCCGCCCTGTCCCCGGCCCCGTGCCACCCTTCGGCGTTGCACGAGGCTTGCCGGCACTCCCCTTGTCCTCGCATGCCGACACCCCCGACGAGCAGGGGCGCCCGCTGACACCGGAGGGAAGTGCTGGGCGCTTCTGCCGAGACGTCGGTCCCGTAGCCGTCCCGGGCGTGGGCGCGGGTTCGGATCCGTCGGCGTCGCGGCTCACCGCGGATTCGGTGTCCTGGGGCCTGTCAAGTCGCTCGGCTGCGCCACGAGCACTGCCCTCGCGTTCCGCGCGCAGGCAGCGGCGGATCGACTCCGGATCCAGTCCTTCGTTGACGGCCTGGTGCAGGAGGCGGGCGAACAGATAGCTGGGGTCCGCACCCAGCGCCATGGCGAGCGCCTCCCGGGCCTCGATGTCGTCCCCGGTCGACCACGCGACCCAGCCCGCGAGGGTGAGAGGCGCCGCGGCGTGTTCGCCATAGGGTCCGACACAGCGGCGGGCCAGCGCACGCCAGAGCCGGAGTGCGGGGGCGGCTTCGTCGCCCTCCATCCACTCGGCTGCGCGATCGCGGGTGGTGCGGTCCTGCAGGCCCAGAATCAGCGCTGCGGCTTCGTGGTGTCCGAGCAGATCGTCGTCGCGAAGGTCCGCCCTGAGCGCGCCGGAGACGGGCGGCGCCGCGACGAGACGGCTCATGACCCGTTCGGCCAGCTGCAATGTCTCGTCGGCCACACACACGCGACTGGATTCGTCCAGGATCCTGGGGACGAGGGACATGCTGGCGGTGTCCAGGGCGACCTCCTGCTCCAGGGCTGCGGCGGTTTCCCAAGGCAGGAGCCTCGCCCGCAGCTCACGGAGGGTGCCGCGCACCTGAATCCCGGCGTAGGTGGCCGCGGCGGCGAGGACGGAGGTGCCGGGCATTCCCATCGGCAGGCCTTCGACGGGGCAACATCGCTCGTTCTCGCAGCAGTACGACCAGAAGCGGCCGTCCGAAATGCACAGGGCCTCGATCACCGGTACGTCGAGGAGGCCGCACTCCACGCGCAGGTTCTGAGCCAGCGGGCGGAGCCGCTCCATGACCTGCCTGCCTGTTTCGCCCTTGCCCGGTTCCTGGCAGAGGTAGGCCACCATCTGTTCGGGGCGGGCACCTCGGCGTTCGCTTCCTGTCACCAGCCCGTGCGCCAGCTGCGAGGCCACGGGCACCCAGTCGTCCGGATTCTCCGGAATACCGAGCCGGGCCCGGCCGCCGAACCTGCCGCGTCCGTCACGGTCGTGGAGGGCGACAAGCACGATGCTGCCCTCGGGGCGGTAACCGAGCAGGTACGGCAGGGCATCGGCCAGCTCGGCCGGGGTGCGCAGCGTGACGCGATGCGTGTCGGCAGGTGCGTCGTACGCGGCGGATTCGACCTTTTCGGTGTGGTGAAGGTGCTGTGTGTGGCCGTCGGGCGCCCCATGGCTGTTGGGGCGCTGTCGTCCCTCCCGCCCGGTGGTGTCATCGTTTTCGAAGGATCCAGTGGTTTCGCCGTGGTTCGTCATGCGCCGACGATCTCGCGGATCGCAGAATTCCGCTTGCGCCTGTGGATAAGTCCAGTCAGGGACACGTCATACCGCGGCCCGCCGCACATCCACGGCAGACGCCATCGCACTCGCACGGCCCAGATGTCCCCAGCGCCCGACCGCCCACGCCCAGCCCGTTTGTCAGTGCCGTCCTGTTGTATGGGACGCATGGAGCACACGAGCAACGCGGATCTCCGCACGAACGCCGACGCGGTCCTCGCCCGCCTTGTCGGGGACGCCACAGGCGCGGCCCGGCTGCGCGAGGACCAGTGGCGGGCGATCGAGGCGCTGGTCGCCGACCGCCGCCGGGCCCTGGTCGTCCAGCGCACGGGGTGGGGTAAGTCCGCGGTCTACTTCGTGGCGACCTCACTGCTGCGGGCCCGCGGCAGCGGCCCCACCGTGATCGTCTCTCCGTTGCTGGCGCTGATGCGCAACCAGGTCGAGGCCGCGGCCCGAGCCGGAATCCACGGACGGACCATCAACTCCTCGAACACCGAGGAGTGGGACGCCATTCAGTCGGAGATCGCCGCCGGCCAGGTCGACGTCCTACTCGTCAGCCCGGAGCGGCTCAACAACCCGGAATTCCGGGATCAGGTGCTCCCCGAACTCACGGCCGCGACCGGCCTTCTCGTCGTGGACGAGGCCCACTGCATCTCCGACTGGGGCCACGATTTCCGTCCGGACTACCGCCGGCTGCGAACCATGCTCACCCATCTGCCGACCGGTGTGCCCGTACTCGCCACGACCGCCACTGCCAACGCGCGCGTGACGGCGGACGTCGCTGAGCAGCTCGGCACGGGTGGCACGTCGGACGCCCTGGTGCTGCGCGGCCCACTGGACCGGGAGAGCCTGAGCCTCAGTGTGCTGCCGCTGCCGGACGCCGCGCACCGGATGGCCTGGCTCGCAGACCACCTCGACGAGCTGCCGGGCTCGGGGATCATCTATACGCTCACCGTGGCCGCCGCCGAGGAGGTCACCGCCTTTCTGCGCCACCGTGGGCACACCGTTTCCTCGTACACCGGAAAGACGGAGAACGCCGAACGCCAGCAGGCCGAGGACGATCTGCTCGCCAACAAGGTGAAGGCGCTGGTCGCCACGTCAGCCCTCGGCATGGGCTTCGACAAACCCGACCTCGGCTTTGTCATTCACCTCGGCTCACCGTCCTCCCCCATCGCCTACTACCAGCAGGTCGGGCGCGCCGGTCGCGGCGTGGAGCACGCCGAGGTCCTCCTCCTGCCCGGGAAGGAGGACGAAGCCATCTGGGAGTACTTCGCCTCCCTTGCGTTCCCCTCCGAAGACCTGGTGCGCCGCACTCTGGACGTCCTCGCGCGCGCGGAGCGGCCCATGTCGCTGCCCGCCCTGGAACCACTCGTGGAGCTGCGCCGCTCCCGCCTGGAGACCATGCTCAAGGTCCTCGACGTGGACGGTGCGGTACGGCGAGTCAAGGGCGGCTGGGTCGCCACGGGGCAGCCGTGGACGTACGACTCGGAGCGTTACGACTGGGTCGCCCGGCAGCGCAGGGGCGAGCAGCAGGCGATGCGTGACTACGCGGCGACGACGGGATGCCGCATGGAGTTCCTGCAGCGCCAGCTCGACGACGAGGGTGCCAAACCCTGCGGGCGCTGCGACAACTGCGCGGGCGCGCGCTTCGCCGCGGACACGTCGACCGGCGCGCTGGACGCCGCGCGCGTCGACCTGGGGCGGGCGGGCGTCGAGGTGGAACCTCGCCGTATGTGGCCGACGGGACTGCCGGCGATCGGAATCGATCTCAAGGGGCGTATCCCGGCCGGTGAACAAGCCGCCTCGGGGCGGGCGCTGGGGCGGCTGTCGGACATCGGCTGGGGCAACCGGCTGCGGCCGGTCCTCGCCCCGCAGGCACCTGACGGTCCCGTGCCGGACGATGTGGCAAGGGCCGTGGTCGGCGTACTGGCCGACTGGGCAAAAGGGCCCGGGGGCTGGGCCTCGGGGGCGGCTGACGCCCCGGCTCGTCCCATCGGCGTGGTCACCGTCGCCTCCCGCACTCGCCCCGTGCTGATCCACTCTCTGGGTGCGCGCATCACGGAGGTCGGCCGACTGCCGCTGCTGGGATCGGTGGAGTACGCGGTCGACGCTTCCCCGGTCTCACGGAGCAACAGCGCCCAACGCCTCAAGGCACTCGACGGAGCGCTGACCGTACCGCCACCCCTCAGCGCAGCGCTCACCGAGAACCGCGGCTCCGTCCTCCTCGTGGACGACTTCACGGAGACGGGTTGGACCCTCGCGGTCGTGGCGCGCATGCTGCGGCGTGCCGGCGCGCAGGAGGTGCTGCCTCTGGTTCTGGGCGTGCAGAGTTGACCAGGTGTACCTGTGCCGTCCACCCAGGCGTTACTCAACACCCCACTGGGTACGGATATAAGCCACAGTCCGCGCATTAAGGGTCGGCGGCCCCAATTGCTCGTTGCCGCATCCCAGTTCGACAGGAAGAATTGAAGTCCGCTCCCCGCACGGCTCATCCGTGATCAGGTACGGCTCCGCTGCGGTGTGCGCTCCCCCGAACCAGACCCCGCCCGCAGTGTGGGCGCGTAGCCGAAGGGAGGATCGTGACCTTCGGATTCGCTCCGTCCTCCGCGGCATCCACGTCGACGTCAGCCGACCTGTCCGCCGCCTCCACCAACCCCGTGGCCCGCCTGCTGGAACCCGCGGAGTGGGCTGCCGCCGGTATTCCCCTGCTGCGCAACCCCCGTGAGGTCGTCAGTGGACTGCACGCACGGCACCACCCCAGGCCGGCAACGGCGATCGTGGCCGTGCTCGACGCCGACGAACGACTGCGGGCAAGTGCCTCGTTCACTCGGCGTCCGGCCCCCGCCGACGGCTGGATGTTCCGCAACGCGCTGCTGGCCCAACTGCGCCGGGTCATCCCGCACGATCTGCGCCGCCGCACTCCGGTGCGCACCGCCGTGCTGCTCTACTGCCGCGAGGGCGACGCGCGTTGGACGGAGGAGGACGGCGCATGGATGTGGGGCCTGCGTGACGCCTGCACGCTGCACGGGCTGCGCTGTGGTGCCTACATCACGCTCACGCGCGACGGCTGGCAGGTCCTCGGTGAGGGCCGCGGCGGACGCCGCCCCAGCGCCGACTCGGCACCCGAGCCCTTTGCCACGTCTGAGGCACCGGCCCCACCGCCACGCACCGGTGGTGCCGCCTCCGAGGTCCTGCGCCGCGCGGCGGCCCGCTGAAGTCGGCGGACATCAGGTCCGGTCACAGGCACTACGGCGCCTGACCAGACGCACCGACCGAGTACGTGCGCCGACCGGCCGGAGGCACACGCCCGCCCAGTCGTCCGCGCATGCCGAAGTCACCGCCGTGCAGCCGCCGAGCCGACGGGGCGGCTCCTGCGCGGGCCCGCCCCGGGACCTGCCGGGGCGGGCTCAGACGCCCGCGCCCAGCAGCGAGTTGATTTGCTGCGGGTCGCCGCAGACGATCAGCAGGGCGCTGGCCCGGCCGAGAGCCAGCGGCAGGGCGCCGGCGGCAGCGGCGTCGGAGCCACCGTTGACGGCGACCACGACCACGGGCCGGGACGCGGCACGACCAGCCACGGCGGCGTCGGCATAGAAGACGTCGTCGCGCGCATCGTGCTGCGCCCAGTAGGACGCCTCGCCGAAGGACAGCTCGTGGGCGGCCCACGGGTGCGGCTCACCGGTGGTGATCACCAGCACGTCACCAGGGGCACGACCCGACTCCAGGAGCAGGTCCACGGCTTCCTCTGCAGCGTCGAGCGCACCCTCGGCCGAAGCCGGGATCAGCTGGATCTGCGGGGTCGCCGAGGACCGAGCGAGGGCAGCGTGGGTTGCAGGGCCTGCAGGCCCGGGCTTGGGCGCACCCCCGTGGGGCGTACGTTGCGCCTGCTGCGCGGGCCGGAGAGGGCCGGGACGACCAGGACGCGGCGGAGCCGCGGGGCGGGGGCCGGGTACGGGACGGGGGGTCGGCGCGGTGCGGCCGTTGGCCGGCGTGGCGCGGGGACCCTGGGCACTCTCGTGAATCTGAGGCTCCTCGGGGATGAGAGGCATGAGTTGATGTCTATCAAACGTTGGTACGGCTTGCGCCGGTGGGTGGCACATACGTGCGACCGGGACCGTCAGAAATCGAAGCCGAGCTGGCCCTCGATCTCCGGAACGCTCCCGTCCGCCCAGCTGCGGGCCTTCTTGAGGTGCCGCCACTGGGGCAGCGCATCAAGATACGCCCACGACAACCGGTGGTACGGGGTGGGGCCCCGCTCCGCCAGTGCGGCCTTGTGCACGGGCGACGGATACCCGGCGTTGTCCGCAAAACCGAAGTCTGCATGGTCGATACCCAGTTCGGCCATCATTTTGTCGCGCTGAACCTTGGCGATCACCGAAGCCGCAGCGACGGCCACGCACGACTGATCACCCTTGATCACCGTACGGACCTTCCACGGGGCTCCGAGATAGTCATGCTTCCCGTCAAGGATCACCGCGTCGGGCCGAACCGGCAGCCCCTCCAGGGCACGCACCGCCGCGAGCCGCAGCGCCGCCGTCATGCCCACGCCGTCGATCTCCTCCGGAGAGGCGTGCCCCAGGGCGTACGAGGTCACCCAGTTCCGCAGTTCCTCGGCGAGTTCGGTCCGTCGTTTGACCGTGAGCAGTTTGGAATCGGTGAGACCCCCGGGAGGGCGGCGCAGTCCGGTGACCGCCGCGCAGACCGTGACAGGACCGGCCCAAGCGCCGCGCCCCACCTCGTCGACACCGGCAATGATCTTCGCTCCGGTCGTGGCGCGAAGGGAGCGCTCGACGGTGTGAGTAGGCGGTTCGTACGGCATGGCGCCCTTAGATTACGCCGCCCGCAACTGCCTACGACACCCCGGTCACCCGGAGCCGGGCTGACAGCCGAACAACCCGGTGTCAGACACCCGTCTGCCGGAGCAGCGGAACCATCAACTGCTCAACCATCTCCTCGATGTCCCGGTCGCTCCATTCGCTCGCGCATACCTTTGACCGATACATCATCATCGCCGGGATGGCGTCGTAGACGTATCCGTTCGCAGCGTCGGATCGGACCTCACCCCGCTCGATTCCACGGTTGATCACCTCGCGGAGCAGACTGATCATTGGCTCCACGACACCCTCGACGATCACGTCATGGAAGCGTTCAGCTTGCAGGGTGTCGCATTCGTGAATCACAGAGCGCAAGGCCGAGCCGGGCCGCGAATACATGGCGTCGCGCGCTTGGCGGCACAGGGCCACCAGATCCTGGCGCACACTTCCCAGGTCGGGGGCAGCATCAATGCGCGGCAGTCCGGCCTGAAGTGCGTCCGCGACGAGGTCCTCCTTGGACGGCCAGCGGCGGTAGACCGCAGCCTTGCCGGTATGGGCTCCGGCGGCCACGCCCTCCATCGTGAGGCCGTTCCAGCCGACCGTACTGAGCTGCTCCAGCGCGGCCTTGAGGATCGCGCGTTCGAGTACGGCACCGCGCCGACGGGGAGTGGCCGCCTGAGCAGGGGCGGCCGTCCAGCGCGAAGTAACCATCCGAGTGTCTCCAACGAACAGGGAAGCGGGGATTCGAAGCGGGATTGGGGATAGGGGGACGTGCCACGCAGCAGCGGCGGGGACGGCGCGACGCGATGGCAACTTAAGTGAACGCTTGCGTTCACTACTGGGGAGTCACTACCGTTGGCGGCGATAGTGAACGCTTGCGTTCACTAAGCTATTTGTGGGGGACCATAGTGACGACCTCTCCATTGATCCAAGACCGGAAACCGGGTACTGCCCGTCGGCAGGGCCATCCCGGCATCGCGCTCACCGTCATCGCGGCCTGCCAGCTCATGGTGGTCCTCGACGCGACGATTGTGAATATCGCGCTTCCGCACATTCAAACCGCACTCGAGTTCAGCACCACCGACCTCACCTGGGTGGTCAGCGCGTACACGCTGACCTTCGGCGGTCTGCTGCTGCTCGGCGCCCGGGCGGGTGACATCCTCGGTCGGCGCCGGGTTTTCATGGCTGGCATCCTGCTGTTCACCTTCGCCTCGCTGCTGGGCGGAATCGCCCAAGAACCCTGGCAATTGCTGGCCGCGCGTGCTCTGCAGGGCGTGGGTGGCGCGATCGCGTCGCCGACGTCGCTGGCCCTGATCACCACCACGTTCGCCGAGGGGCCGGAGCGGAATCGCGCCTTCGGTGTCTTCGCCGCCGTGTCCGCGGGCGGTGGCGCCATCGGTCTGCTCGCCGGCGGGATGCTCACGGAGTGGCTCGACTGGCGCTGGGTGCTCTTCGTCAACGTACCGATCGGTGTACTGATCGCCGTACTCACACCGCTCTACATAAGCGAGTCCGAACGACACCCCGGGCGCTTCGACATCGCGGGCGCGCTGACCTCGACCATAGGCATGGCGTCCTTGGTGTACGGCTTCATCCGCGCGGCGGAGGAGGGCTGGCGGGACAATGTGGCCCTCGCGTCCTTCGGTGCGGCGTTGGTCTTGCTGGTCGCCTTCGTGTTCATCGAGATGCGGGCGAACGAGCCGATCACCCCGCTGAAGATGTTCGCCGACCGCAACCGCTCCGGGACATACGTGATCATGCTGAGCCTGGCAGCGGCCATGTTCGGCATGTTCTTCTACATCGTTCTGTTCGTGCAGAACGTGCTGGGGTTCAGCCCGATCCAGGCAGGCCTGGCCTTTCTTCCCATCACAGTCGCGATCGTGGTCGGAGCGGGTCTCTCGCAGCGCTTCCTCCCCGTGCTCGGCCCCAAGCCGTTCATGCTCGTCGGCTCGGCCGCCGTAGTGGTAGGGCTCGCCTGGCAGACGTTCATCAGCCCCAACAGCTCGTATGCAGGCGGAGTCCTGGGCCCGATGCTGGTGTTCGGCTTCGGCATGGGCCTGAACTTCGTCACGGCGACGGTGACTGCGGTCTCCGGTGTCGCCCAGCACGAGGCGGGCGCCGCGTCCGGCTTGCTCAATGCCACGCAACAGGTGGGCGGTTCGCTGGGCCTGTCCATCCTCACCACTGTGTTCGGCGCGGCCAGCAAGGACGAGGCGGAGAAGCAGATTCCGCACTTCCTCGCCGACGGCTCGGCCGCGCAGAAGGCAGAGTTCGCGCAGACGCACCAGCTGCCCGCGCCCTGGGGGCATGAGGTGCTCGCACAGGGTATTTCGACGGCGTTCATCCCGGCCGTTGCCATGGCCGTCCTCGCCACCGTCACCGCGTGGTGGGTGATCCGGGTACGCAAGAGCGACCTGGATGCGCTCGCCGGTACTGCCGGCCCTATGGGCGGCTGACGGAAGACGAGTGCGGGCCGGTCTGGGCGGCTGGTCGACGGGCGCCACGGGGGTGCGTCCGCGGCCGACCGGCCGGCCCGCGACAGGCCGCGCACGACTGATACCTGTCCGGCGGACCGACGGCGGGAGCGGCGGTCCGGACCTCCGTACACCGCCCCACCAACCGGGAGTCGCAGCGGCAGCGTCCGACGGAACCAGCAAATGGACGCTCCGCGCGGTGGCCGCAACACCGAGCAGGAGAAACAGCACCGGCAACACCTCCATGACCACCCCTACAGCGCTCGTGTGTACCGATGTGCAGTCTGCGCACAGCAGATGCCACTACAACGAGCCCGCGGTCACAGAGAGTTCCCGGAATGCACAGAGAGTTTCGAAGGGCTGAGCCAACTCGGTGGCGAGCCGCGTCGGTGACAGGGGGACACAGCCCGCGCTATGCCGACACCGACATCCAGTCCGGCAGAGCCTCCGTCCGCCCCACCCATTCCGCCGGCGGCGTCCCCGCCTTCCCCGAGGCGATCACGCCGCCGACAATGGCGCAGGTGGTGTCCACGTCCCCGCCGACCTGCACCGTCGTCCAGAATGCCGCCTCGTAGTCGCCGAGGGTGCGTGCCGCCGACCACAGGGCGAAGGGCACCGTGTCATGAGCCGTCGTACGCCGTCCGCAGCCCAGCACGGCCGCGACCGTGGCAGCGTCGCCGTAGTCGAGCATGTCCCGGGCGCGACGCAGACCTGCGCCGACCGCGCTCTTCGGCACGAGCGCGATGACGTCGTCCAGGAGCGACTCGGCACTGGGCGGCCCGCCGGGAGCGGCGACCAGGGCGGCGGCCGCTGCGACCGCCATGGCGCCGACCACGGCCTCACGGTGCTGGTGTGTGGTGTACGCGGAGATCTCGGCCTGGTGCGTGGCCTGCTCCGGGTCGTCCGCGTACCAGGCGCCCAGTGGGGCGATCCGCATCGCGGCGCCGTTGCCCCAGGATCCCTGCCCGTTGAACAGCGCGGCGGCGAGCTCCCGCCAGTCACCACCTTCCCGGACGAGCCTGAGAAGCCGGTTGACTGCGGGTCCGTACCCCCGGTCGAAGTCGTGGTGCTCCGCGAAGGAGCGGGCCAGTGCGTCCTGGTCGATGCGCCGGTGGGCGGCGAGCACGGCGACCACGGAACAGGCCATCTCCGTGTCGTCCGTCCACGGCCAGGGTCCGGGTGGCAGCTCTCGGCGCTTGAGCAGCGGGTAGTTCACCGGCACGAAGAACTGGGAGCCCAGCGCGTCCCCCACCGAAAGTCCGCGCAAGCTGCCCAGGGCGCGGTCCAGGCGCCCGTCGGGAGAGGAGTCAGTCATCGCCCTGCCACTCTATCCGTTGATCCCGTACGGTTCCGGATCTCGCCAGCGTTCGAACGGCCGGTCAAGCACGTACTTGCCGTCGTCCCCCAGAACGAGCATCCGCATCTCCCCGTTCCCGGGATTCGACAGCGACTCGAACTCCGCGACCGTCCAGTGGAACCAGCGCATGCAGAACAGCCGCATGGCCAGACCGTGCGTCACGAGCAGCACGTTCGGTGGATGGTCGGGGGCCTCGAAACTGCGGTACAGGCTCTCCAGGAAGCCGCCGACCCGGTCGTACACGTCTGCGCCGCTCTCACCCTGTGCGAAGCGGTAGAAGAAGTGCCCGTACGCATCGCGGTAGGCCTTCTGCTGCCGTACGTCGTCGCAGTCCTGCCAGTTTCCCCAGTCCTGCTCGCGCAGCCGGGGCTCCTCCCGCACGCGTATGAGGTCCGGGTCGAGGTGGAAGGCACGGAGTGTCTCGTGTGTCCGGCGGTACGGGGAGACGTACACGCTGACGCGTTCGCGCCCGAACAGCTCGCGAAGCCGCTTACCCGTCTCCTCGGCCTGCCGCCAGCCCCGCTCGGTCAGGGCCAGCGCGTGGTCGGGCTCACGCTCGTACACGGAGTCATCGACATTGCCCGTTGACTCGCCGTGCCGGACAAGGACGATGCGCCGTGGTCGTGCCATGCCAAAACACTAGATCGGGTGACGGCATGTCGAGCACTCGGACGGGCACCATACGGCGTAGGTCACACAGTTCCCGCACCATGCGCCACACAGGGCGCACGATTGGCGCGTCCAGAAATCAAACCGTCCAAGCCGGTTCCAGCTCCACGATGTCGCCCGTGAGCGCGGCGACGTCCGCTTCCGTCTGGGCCCGCAGAGCGAGGCGTTCCACGCGCTCGGTGCGGTACTTGCCGTGCTCGGCGGCCGACCGCCACATCGACAGAACCATGAACTCGTGCCCCGGCGCCTCGGCGAACAGTCCACGAATCATCCCGGGCGAGCCGGCCATCGCGGGGTTCCAGACCTTCTCCTGCATCAGCGTGAAGTTCTCGACGCGCTCCTTGCGGACACGGCAGAGGGCCACCCGGACCAGGTCGGCGTCCGTGAAGCGCGGTTCGAAGCCGGTCTTCACATCGAAGCGGTAGTCGAACAACCTGACCTGGGCGTCCTTGAACGTTCCCGACTGAGCCGCCGCAAGCCGGTCGTGGGAGCGGGCCATGAACGAGTCGTAGAAGGCACGGCTTTCCCAGAACGCGAAGATGTGGGCCACCGCAGGACGCCCCCGGCTCCAGCCCCCGCCCTGTCCCCGAAATCCCGGCTCCCCCAGAAGCCCCGCCCACTTTCGCTGCCCCCGCTCGAACCCGCGGCGGTCCACCACGGTGCAGCGAATCCACTTGACCAGCACCGCGCCATCGTAAGGCCACGGAGCGTGGCGCCGGTCACCCTCGCGCGGACAGGAACCGCGCACGCTTCTCCGCGCGCGTGGCAGGATGGACAACCGGCTTTGGCCGCCCCGCAGTTCGGGCTGCGGGCACTCGGGGAAGGGGGACGACTGATGAACGGCATCAGCAAGGGAATCCACAAGGTCGAGATCGCGCTGAAGTGGGACCCCAGTCCAGTGGGGCAGCCACCCACCGACATGGACATAGTCGCCGCCACCTACCTGGCGAGCGACCCGTACGGCGATCCCGCCTATGTGGTGCACTTCGACAGCCGCTCCCCGGACGGCACCATCTACCTCAACCGGGACAGCAAGGACGGCAAGGGCTTCGGCTGGGACGAGATCCTGACCGCGGAGCTCGACCGGCTCGATGCCCGCTACGCGCGCGTGGTGGTCGGCGTCATCATCCAGCAGCGTCCGGCACGCCGGACCTTCGTCAGCGTGATCAACCCGGCCCTGCGGATCCGCGAGGGCTACACCGACCTGGCCGTGGACGACTTCGGAGAGGTCCTCGGTTCCACGGCGGCCAAGGTCGCCGAGTTCGTGCGCGACGACACGCGCGTGTGGGATTTCCACGCCGGAGTCCATGGCTTCGAGGACGATCCGGCCACCTTCACGAGGACGATGGGCGCGCCCCTCAAGCCCTGACGTCTCTTCAGCCGGCCGCACGAAGACGAGGGGCGCCCGCCAAGTCCGGCGGACGCCCCTCACCCTTGACCACCCCCCGGGCGTCCTTCATAGCTGGTGCCAGGCGTACGGGTATGCAGCGCCTGGTCGCCTCGACGCAGTGAAGGGGACCAACCAGTGGTTGATCCCCTTCACCAGACTCACCAGGCGCTGATCAACGACGTACAGGCGCTACGTCGAGTGCTGCAACCCACGCGATTCCGCTCAGACTTCAGCTGCAGCCGCTGGTCGAGCCGCATCCCTCACAGATGTAGCAGGAGCCGGCCCGCTGCATCTTCGTACCGCAGGAGAAGCACAGCGGGGCGTCGGCCTGAATGCCCAGCTGCATCTCCACCAGCTCGGCGCTGGTGTGGGCCTGCTTCGGAGCCGGCTTGGCCGCCTCGATGTCGGCCTTCGGCGTGGCGACGGCCTTGAGCTCCTGGGCGCGCGGCGCCGACTGGGCCAGACCCTCGACGTCGACGTCCTCCTCCAGCGGCTCGTACGAACCGGTCTCCAGGTGACGCTGGCGCTCCTCGGCGGAGTGGATGCCGAGCGCGGAACGCGTCTCGAAGGGCAGGAAGTCGAGCGCCAGGCGGCGGAAGATGTAGTCGACGATCGACTGGGCCATCCGCACGTCCGGGTCGTCCGTCATACCGGCCGGCTCGAAGCGCATGTTCGTGAACTTCGAGACGTACGTCTCCAGCGGCACGCCGTACTGCAGGCCCACCGAGACGGCGATGGAGAAAGCATCCATCATGCCCGCGAGGGTCGATCCCTGCTTGGACATCTTCAGGAAGACCTCGCCGAGACCGTCGTCCGGGTAGGAGTTGGCGGTCATGTAGCCCTCGGCGCCGCCGACGGTGAACGACGTGGTGATGCCAGGACGTCCCTTCGGGAGGCGCTTGCGGACCGGGCGGTACTCGACGACCTTCTCGACCGTCTCACGGATCGTGGCCTCGGCCTTCTCCGTGATCTCGGCCTTCTCCTTCTCCTTGGTCTTGGCGGAGAGCGGCTGGCCGACCTTGCAGTTGTCGCGGTAGATCGCCAGGGCCTTGATGCCCATCTTCCAGGCCTCGAAGTAGATCTCCTCGACCTCCTCGACGGTCGCCGTCTCCGGCATGTTGACCGTCTTGGACAGGGCGCCGGAGATCCACGGCTGGATCGCGGCCATCATGCGGACGTGGCCCATCGGGGAGATGGCCCGCTCGCCCATGGCGCAGTCGAACACCTCGTAGTGCTCGTGCTTGAGACCCGGGGCGTCGATCACGTTGCCGTGCTCGGCGATGTGGGCGACGATCGCCTCGATCTGCTCCTCCTGGTAGCCCAGGCGGCGCAGGGCCTGCGGGACGGTGCCGTTGACGATCTGCATCGAGCCGCCGCCGACCAGCTTCTTGAACTTGACCAGGGCGAGGTCAGGCTCGAGGCCGGTGGTGTCGCAGGACATCGCCAGGCCGATGGTGCCGGTCGGGGCGATGACGGACGCCTGGGAGTTACGGAAACCGTTCTTCTCGCCGAGGCGCAGCACGTCCTGCCAGGCCTCCGTGGCGGCGGCCCAGACCGGCGTGTCCAGGTCGTCCATGCGGACGGCCTCGGCGTTGGCGTCGGCGTGCTGCTTCATGACGCGGTTGTGGGCGGACGCGTTGCGGGCGTAGCCGTCGTACGGGCCGACGACCGCGGCGAGTTCGGCGGAGCGGCGGTAGGCCGTACCGGTCATGAGGGACGTGACGGCACCGGCCAGGGCGCGGCCGCCGTCGGAGTCGTACGCGTGGCCGGTCGCCATCAACATGGCGCCGAGGTTGGCGTAGCCGATGCCGAGCTGACGGAACGCGCGCGTGTTCTCGCCGATCTTCTGGGTCGGGAAGTCCGCGAAGCAGATGGAGATGTCCATCGCCGTGATGACGAGCTCGACAACCTTGGCGAAGCGCTCGACCTCGAAGGACTGGTTGCCCTTGCCGTCGTCCTTGAGGAACTTCATCAGGTTCAGCGAGGCGAGGTTGCAGGACGTGTTGTCCAGGTGCATGTACTCGCTGCAGGGGTTCGAGCCGTTGATACGGCCGGACTCCGGGCAGGTGTGCCAGTGGTTGATGGTGTCGTCGTACTGGATGCCCGGGTCGGCACAGGCCCAGGCGGCTTCGGCCATCTTGCGGAACAGGGACTTGGCGTCGACTTCCTCGATGACCTCGCCGGTCATCCGCGCGCGGAGGCCGAACTTGCCGCCCTGCTCGACCGCCTTCATGAACTCGTCGTTCACTCGGACCGAGTTGTTGGCGTTCTGGTACTGGACGGACGTGATGTCGTCGCCACCGAGGTCCATGTCGAAGCCCGCGTCGCGCAGGGCGCGGATCTTCTCCTCTTCCTTGACCTTGGTCTCGATGAAGTCCTCGATGTCGGGGTGGTCGACGTCGAGAATGACCATCTTGGCGGCGCGGCGAGTGGCGCCACCGGACTTGATCGTTCCTGCAGAGGCGTCGGCACCGCGCATGAAGGAGACCGGGCCGGAGGCGTTGCCGCCAGAGGAGAGCAGTTCCTTGGAGGAACGGATGCGGGAGAGGTTCAGGCCGGCACCGGAGCCGCCCTTGAAGATCATGCCCTCTTCCTTGTACCAGTCGAGGATCGACTCCATGGAGTCGTCGACGGACAGGATGAAGCAGGCCGAGACCTGCTGCGGCTGGGGCGTGCCGACGTTGAACCACACGGGGCTGTTGAAGCTGAAGATCTGGTGCAGGAGGGCGTACGCCAGCTCGTGCTCGAAGATCTCGGCGTCGGCGGGCGAGGCGAAGTACTTGTAGTCCTCGCCGGCCTTCCGGTACGTCTTCACGATGCGGTCGATCAGCTGCTTGAGGCTGGTCTCGCGCTGCGGGGTGCCGACGGCACCACGGAAGTACTTGCTGGTGACGATGTTGACCGCGTTCACCGACCAGAAGTCGGGGAACTCGACGCCACGCTGCTCGAAGTTGACCGAGCCGTCGCGCCAGTTGGTCATGACGACGTCACGGCGCTCCCAGGCCACCTCGTCGTACGGGTGTACGCCGGGGGTGGTGTGGATGCGCTCGATACGCAGCCCCTTGGTCGCCTTGGCGCCCTTGGCGCGGGAACTCCGTGCCGGACCGCTCGCCGTCTCTGTCATGCCGCCTCCCTGTACGGGCTAAAACGCCCTGAAGTGCCCGGATGTTCCCGTGGCACGGTGTTCTGTCTTGTGTTGCGGGTCCTCGCGCTGCCGCCCGCAACAGGCCTTCATCGCCGCCGACCGGCCGGATCCGGAGCCACGTCCGGGACCGGCCCCGTCGATCAGTCGGCGGCGACTGCGGGCTCGGGGACCTGAGCAGTCCCCCCGGACCCGCGGTCGTCTTCCTGGCTCCCCTGGCCGCCGTCTTCGTCGTCCGCGGCGGGGTGTTCCGGCTTTTCCCTGAGTTCCGCGATCGCCGCCTCGAAGTCCTCCAGCGACTCGAACGCCCGGTAGACGGACGCGAATCGCAGGTAGGCGACGAGGTCGAGCTCCTGTAGTGGGCCGAGTATGGCCAGCCCCACGTCATGGGTGGTCAGCTCGGCACTCCCGGTGGCGCGCACCGCCTCCTCGACCCGCTGGCCGAGCTGGGCGAGTGCGTCCTCGGTGACAGGCCGTCCCTGGCATGCCTTGCGCACGCCATTGATGACCTTGGTACGGCTGAAAGGCTCGGTGACTCCGGACCGCTTGACCACCATGAGCGAGCACGTCTCCACGGTCGTGAAACGACGGGAGCAGTCAGGGCACTGGCGGCGCCGACGGATCGACGTGCCGTCGTCGGTCGTACGACTGTCGACAACACGGCTGTCGGGGTGCCTGCAGAAGGGGCAGTGCATGAACTCCAACCCTCCTCACAGCAGACTCAATAGCCTCAGCAGGCCCTTGGGCCCCTCGAAGCGACCACAAGCATAGGCGATCAACAGAGGCTCGAAGACCGGGGGGACCACAACTTCTGGGCCGCTACTGCTATCCAACCACTAGATGTGGGGATTGGCTCTTACATCGACCCTGTCACGCGTGTCGGGCGCGGAATCATCACGCGCCACGCGCGCGTGCGCCACGCCGGACACGGAGCCGGGCAGACGTACCGCGGCAGCCCGTGGGGAGATACGGTGGGCGCCACAGGGAGAAGCCGTGGGACTCCCGCACAGACGGGGGCCGCTACCCGGTTGACGGGGCGCTGGATGGCAGACTGGACCACACCCCACGAGGGCACCACCCGGCGGTGAAGAGTACAGCAATGGGCGCTTTTGTCCGCAGGGCACCGCGTTAGCCATACACCCAGGCATGCGATCGCGTCCGGCGATTCGCATTTTTTCACTCGAACGTGTGTTTGGCGCAACCTTTCGAAAGCAACTACCGTTGTGCTGCAGGGAGACCATCGAGAGGGGCCGACGTGACCACCACCGCAGACAGTGCCACCATCACTGCCCAGGACCGCTCCCAGGGCCGACTCGAGCCGGTGCATGCGATGAACGAAGCCGCGAATCCCGAGGGGCCCAAGCGGTCCCTGCCGGGCCGACCTCCAGGCATCCGGGCGGACAGCTCGGGGCTCACCGACCGGCAGCGCCGGGTGATCGAGGTCATCAGGGACTCCGTGCAGCGGCGCGGCTACCCGCCGTCCATGCGGGAGATCGGCCAGGCGGTCGGCCTGTCCAGCACGTCCTCCGTCGCACACCAACTGATGGCCCTGGAGCGCAAGGGCTTCCTGCGCCGCGACCCGCACCGCCCGCGCGCGTACGAGGTCCGCGGCTCCGACCAGGCCGCCTCCGTGCAGCCCACCGACACCGCGGGCAAGCCCGCCGCGTCATACGTCCCGCTGGTCGGCCGCATCGCCGCCGGTGGGCCGATTCTCGCCGAGGAGTCGGTCGAGGATGTCTTTCCCCTTCCTCGGCAGCTGGTCGGCGACGGCGAGCTGTTCGTTCTGAAGGTTGTCGGTGACTCCATGATCGAGGCCGCGATCTGCGACGGCGACTGGGTCACGGTGCGCCGCCAGCCGGTCGCCGAGAACGGTGACATCGTGGCCGCGATGCTCGACGGCGAGGCCACCGTCAAGCGCTTCAAGCGCGAGGACGGCCACGTCTGGCTCCTCCCGCACAACTCCGCGTACGAGCCGATCCCCGGCGACGACGCGACCATTCTGGGCAAGGTGGTCGCGGTGCTGCGGCGGGTGTGACGCCGACCAAGGGCGGCCATGTGACGACCGCCCTCCCCTGACCGGGCCCCGGGACCCCTGCGCCGGTTCCGGGGTCCTGTGCTGTGCGGACCCAGTCGCCGGATGGACTTGGATGGCGGGTCGGATGGACTTGGATGGCGGGTTGGTCGGCCTCCTCGCGCGAGGAGGCCGACCAACCCGCCATCGCTCGTCACGTCACTTCCGCCTGCTTCGCCGCCGCGTCGATCGCGGCCAGCGACTTCCGGACCTGGTTACGGTCCGTCGTGTACCAGAAGTCGGGCAGTGACGCCTTCAGATAGCTCCCGTAGCGGGCCGTGGCCAGACGCTGGTCGAGCACGGCGACCACACCACGGTCTCCCGACGCTCGTACGAGGCGACCGGCGCCCTGGGCCATGAGCAGCGCCGCGTGCGTGGCCGCCACTGCCATGAAGCCGTTGCCGCCTGCGTCCTCCACCGCCTTCTGGCGGGCACTCATCAGCGGGTCGTCCGGCCGCGGGAACGGGATCTTGTCCATGACGACCAGCTGACAGCTGGGGCCGGGGACGTCCACGCCCTGCCAGAGCGACAGCGTGCCGAAGAGACACGTCTTCGCATCGGCCGCAAAGTTCTTGATCAGCTCGCCCAGGGTCTCCTCGCCCTGAAGGAGGATCGGGAACTCGGGGATGCGGGAACGCAGCTCCTCGGCGGCCAGCTGAGCCGCCCTCATCGACGAGAACAGACCGAGGGTGCGCCCGCCGGCCGCCTGGACGAGCTCCGTCAGCTCATCGAGCATGTCCGCCCGGTCACCGTCTCGCACAGGGCGGGACAGGTGCTTGGCGACGTACAAGATGCCCTGCTTGGGATAGTCGAAGGGCGAACCGACGTCGACCCCCTTCCATTGCGGGAGGTCTTCGCCCTCGGTGCCCTCGGGGGCGAGTCCCAGGGAGGCGCCGACACCGTTGAAGTCGCCGCCCAGCTTCAGGGTCGCCGAGGTGAGGACGACGGAGCGGTCCGTGAAGAGCTTCTCGCGCAGCAGGCCCGAGACGGACATGGGGGCGACGCGCAGAGAGGCGCCGAAGCGGTCGTGGCGCTCG
The DNA here is from genome assembly GCF_046267975.1 of Streptomyces flavusporus. Taxonomy (NCBI): domain Bacteria; kingdom Bacillati; phylum Actinomycetota; class Actinomycetes; order Kitasatosporales; family Streptomycetaceae; genus Streptomyces; species Streptomyces flavusporus. The sequence continues at coordinate 2,714,403 of NZ_CP176503.1, forward strand.
TACCAGACGACGTCCCACTCCGAGCCGTGCGTGATGCGCTCCGCCACGTCGTGCACCGTCTCCACCGAAGCCAGCGCCTGCTTGCGGACGGCGTCCTCGTCCTGCACGGACTTGTCGCGGGTCGCGCCGATGGCGGAAATGACCGTACGACAGGCGTCGCGCAGCGCCGTCAGCGCGTATCCGAGGTCCTCCGGGATCTCTTCCAGGCGCCCGGGCAGGGCAAGCTCCATCAACCGCTCGAAGCCTTCGGCGGCGGTCTGCAACTGGTCGGCGGCCTTCTCGTTGACGAGCTTCGCGGCGCGCCGCACCGCGCGGTTGACCTGGCCCGGGGTGAGCTCACCCGTGGCGGCGCCGGTGACCCGCGAGACCAGCTCGTGCGCCTCGTCCACGATCAGCACCTCGTGCTGCGGAAGGACCGGGGCGCCCTCGATGGCGTCGATGGCGAGCAGAGCGTGGTTGGTGACGACGACATCGGAGAGCTTGGCGCGCTCGCGGGCCATCTCGGCGAAGCACTCGGCGCCGTATGCGCACTTCGAGGCGCCCAGACACTCCCGCGACGAGACAGACACCTGAGCCCAGGCGCGGTCGGAGACACCAGGTGTGAGGTCGTCACGGTCACCGGTCTCGGTCTCGTCAGACCAGTCGCGCAGCCTCAGCAGATCCTGACCCAGCTTGCTGGTGGGCGCTGCCGCCTCGAACTGGTCGAAGAGGCCCTCCTCCTCGTCCTGCGGGACGCCCTCGTGAAGGCGGTGCAGGCAGAGGTAGTTCGACCTGCCCTTCAGCATCGCGAACTCCGGGCGGAGGCGCAGCAGCGGGTGCAGCGCCTCCACCGTGCGCGGCAGGTCCCGCTGTACCAGTTGGCGCTGCAGCGCGATGGTTGCGGTCGCCACCACCACCCGCTCCCCATGCGCGAGCGCGGGCACCAGATAGCCCAGCGACTTGCCGGTACCGGTGCCGGCCTGGATCAGCAGATGCGAACCGTCGTCGATCGCCTCCGCGACGGCTTCGGCCATGGTCACCTGGCCGGGGCGCTCCGTCCCGCCGACGGCTGTGACGGCGGCATGCAGGAGTTCGGGGAGTGAGGGCTTCGTCATAGCTCGTCCACCCTACGGCCCGGGACTGACAAACGGGTGATCGCTGCGGGGGTGACTGGTGGGGTCAATGCGTCGGGTTTCCGGGCTGGGATCGGTTCGGATTGGTTGGATGCGGCCGGGTTCGGTTGGGATTCGGTTGGGTGCGACATCCGGGACCGGCCGGTTGGACCCGAGGTCGCTTTGGGATCGGTGTGCGGGCCTCGGTTGGGAGACACGGGGACTTCCATCTGGGCTCGAACAAGTTCGGACCGAGTGGGAACCGAATCGCGGCGGACGGTGTACCAAAAGTGATGGCGGCATCGCACAGCGCTACAGCAGATCACGCAGGGACCGGTCTCGAACCATGAGAGCGGCCCGTTTGGCAGGCAGGTCCATCTCGGCGGCGAACCGGAAACCGGCGCTGAGGAAGGCAGCCACGGAGGGGGTGTTGCGAATGTCGGGTTCCGCAACGACACGTGCACAGGCGGGCCGTTTGACGAGAACGAGGTCGGCGACTGCTCTGAGCAGCATGCGGCCGATGCCTTGCCCACGGTCGGCGACATCGCCGATCAGGAGGTGGATACCGGTGTCATGAGGCCGGGCGGGGTAGTAACGGGCGAGCGAGTCGAGGTCGGCCCGGTAGATCTCCCAGTAGCTCATCGGCGTGCCGTCCAGCACGCCGAGGCATGGGACGCTGCGTCCGTCGCCGGCCAACTGGGAACACAGGTGATCCTCGGTCACGTTCGGGGGCCCGGCCAGCTCCCAGAACGCGGCTACGGCGGGGTCGTTCATCCAGCGGCCGACGAGCGGCAGATCCCGTTCGACCCGCACGGGGACGAGTTGGAAAACACCCGCGGGTGTGTCCGTGGGTCCCCAATCGTCCACGTGGTCGAGCAGATCGTCGCGGAGAGCAGTGGTGACTGCTGTGTGCCGTGCCATCCCTCGGGCCTCGCCCCTGTCTGCGTCGGTCCTTTCCATGGCGAGGAGCGAGATGAGCTCTGCAGGGAGGCTGAGGTCCAAAGTGTCCTCGCCATCCGCGTCCGCAGGCTTGCCGGTGCTTGCGCCGGCGCCGGGGTCCCGGTCGGTGACAGGTGCGGCACCAGCGTCGGCGCTCGCGTCGGTCGGAGGCACGAGAGGCTCCTCTCAGGAGGCGGGGGCGTCTTCCTCGTGGATGAAGGGAGTGGCAGTGATCAGAACTGACCGGGTTCGGGCAGTGGTCGGGCAAGGGCGCGTCGGTGGTCAGGCATGAGTGGTCAGGAACGCAAGGGGTTGGCGATGGTGACGTAGACGGACTGGTTGTCCACCGGGCCAACGAGTTCGTCGAGGCCGTGCAGCCGGGTCAGTAGGTTGGCCTTGCAGCGCAGGACGGATGAGTCGAGAAGCCGGGCGGGAAGCGAGGAGCGCAGCCGGTCGGGGCCGGAAGCAGCGCTTTCGAGGAAGCGCCGGAAGGCGGCAAGAAGCAGGGTTTCGTCAGCGAGTCGCTGTGATCCGAACGCACCGATGAGGCCGAGCACGTTGTTGATCGCCAGGTAGTACGCGAAGCGCTCGTCTGTGGTCTCGTCCGACACGAAGGTGCCGCTGCGCTCTCCGATGCCCGGCAGCCGGGCCTCCAGCTCCGCACGCCAGGACTCACGGAAGTAGTAGCCCTGGTTGTCGCGGTAACGGCCGCCCGCCGGCCACCCGTCGCCGTCCAGCACGAGCAGCATGTTCTGCTGGTGGGCTTCGAGGGCGATCCCCGCCTCGCCGTCCATCCACAGCACGGGACGGGCGACCTGTTCTAGGTAACGCAGGAACCACTCGGCCGCTACCGCTCCACGCGACCGGCTGGTCCGGGCTGCGATCCGCATGACGAGGTCGGCCAGTCGGGACCGCATCGGCGGCGTGGCGCACTGCGGATGGCCGGCGCAGCCTGGCTGGGCGTGCGGCCGAGGTGCGACGAGTCCAGCGACGCAGGAGACGTCGTCCGACGGGGTGACCGGGTTGTGCCGGATCATCACGTCGAGCCCGTGCACGGGACTGCCGTCCGGTGCGTCGACGGCGAGCCAGGCCGGGTCACGGACGATGTCGAAGCACGGATGTGCGGCCCGCCACTGCTGGGACAGGCCGCTGCGCAGCAGGCGGTGGACCTCGACACCCCGGTGGAGTTCCTTGCGGAGGTTCTCGCGGCGGGAGTTGGTGATGCGTAGTCCCACGGACAGCTTGAGCATGGCTGGGGCGTGTGACTGGTAGACGGTTCGGACAGAGGAGGTGGCGTGCCAAGGGGAACCGTGCGTCCCCAGGTCCCGGAGCAGCCCCGCGTCGAGCAGGGCCGCGATGTCGTGGCGGTGCCGGATCTCGCGCATCTGCCAGGGATGCAGCGGCAGGGCGGCATAGCCGTCGGGCAGTGGCAGGTCGGCTCCGGCAAGGCGGGTCGTGAGCTGGGGAGCGGAAACCAGACGGCCGCGCTCGGTCCAGGCCGAGTCGCCAGCGAGTACGGACGGAGCGGCAGCGATCCAGTGCAGGGGGAAGGAGCCGCGCAACTCGGGTGAGTACAGCCGTGCTTCGGCTTCGGTGAGGCCTTCGCGGCTCTTCGGGGTCGGGTGCAGGGGATGTCCGAGCAGGAGTGCCTGTTCGGCTGCCAGGAAGAGGTCGGGCCTGTCGGCGGGGTCCTGTCTGCGATCGCTGATGAAGGTGACGACGCGGCGGACGGAGTCGGCGACGCGTGCGACGAGATCGGTGCCCTCGGTGGGTGTGGGGGCGGAAACGGGGGTGGGAAGTGCGGAGATGGTTGTGGGGATGGAAGCGGGTGGTGCGGCGGGCGTGCCGGTCCCCGTCCCCGGGGATGTGCGCTTCGGGGGCTGGCCCCTGATCGACTCCCGGGCCAGCAGGGCTGCGACGGTGACCGCGTCGAGAGGCGGGGCCGATTGGTGTGCGTCAGCGAGATACGGCAGGCCGAAGCGGTGCCAGCCCGTCGGTGACCAGTAGTGCACCGGGACGAGCAGAACGGTGCTGCTGGCAGGCAAGGGGATACGGAGGGTGTCGTGGTCGGGAGCTGCGAGGCCGGTTTCGCGCACCCAGCAGCGCAGCAGGTTCTCCACCGACGCCGCCTGGGCCGCGGTGTCAGCGTCGGGGTGGTCCAGAAGGTCGGTGGTGTGGTCGTGCTGCTGCTGGGTTTCCTGAGCACCGCCGTGCTGCCCAGGGAGACTTGGGCTCGTCGGCACAGCCGGGGTCTGCGTCCCGCGCCGCGCGGGGGTGCGGAGGCGGCCGTCAGGTGTGGGTGCGGTGGTCACGTCGGTTCCTCGCGAGGTCGTTCTGGGTCGTGTGGGAGGAGCAGGCGGTGCTGGGGCGCGGGCGTGCGTGGGTACTCAGGTGCATCGGCGTCGTGCCCAGCTGCATCGGCGCTCCCGTTACCGAATCTGCTCGGCGTGATCGGGGTGGCTGTGGAGCGGGCGGTGCGCGTGGGGCGTCGGGTCGCCCAGGTGTTGACGGGTGCTACCGCGGGACGCCGCCGTGAGGGCGTCGGACAGGCGATCGAGTACGGCGGACGCCTGCTCGTCGCTGATGGTCAAAGGAGGGAGCAGCCGTACGACGCTCATCCGACGGCCGCCGAGGCCGACGATGAGGCCCCGGCGGAGGCACTCCCGCTGGACAGCGGCGGCCAGTTCGGGGGCGGCTTGGCGTGGGTCGTGGGTGGGGCCCAAGCTTGTGGAAGCCGCCGCATCGGAGGCCGCCGAGGTCACCAGTTCGAGGCCGATCATCAGACCCCGGCCGCGTACCTCGCGGATACAGGGGAACTCGCGGGCAAATCCGCGGAGTTGGGACAGCATGCGGGAGCCGAGTGTGGCTGCTCGTTCGACGAGCCGGTGCCCGCGGACGTGGGCGAGGGTTGCCATGCCTGCGGCCATCGCCAGCTGGTTGCCGCGGAACGGGCCGGTGTGAGCACCGGGTTGGCGGCCCGCAAGGTCGTCGCGGTAGACCACCACGGCCAGCGGCAGGCTGCCGCCGATGGCCTCGGACAGGATCATCACGTCGGGCGTCACCCCGCTGTGCTCCACAGCCCAGAAGGCACCGGTCCTTCCGACCCCGGTCTGGACCTCGTCGACGATCAGCGGGATGGACCGGGCTGTGGTGATCTCTCGCACCGCTCGCATCCAGGCGTCCGGCGCGGGGATCAACCCGTCCTCGTCCTGGACGGGTTCGAGGAGCATTCCGGCGGGGCTGGGCGCCCCCGCCGAGGGGTCGTCGAGGAGGGCCCGGATACATCGGGCGGCATGTTCGGTGCCGTGTGGACCGCTGACGTCGAACGGAAGGCGGTGGTCCTGCGGAAAGGGCGGGAACGCACCTCGTATGGCTCGGGCGTCGCCGGGGTTCTCGGCGGTCTCGCCGGAGTAGCGGACGCCGGGAGTCAGTGCTTGCCGGCCACTGGTGAGAGCGAGGATGTCAGTCCGCCCGGTCGCGGCCCGTACCAGTGCGCACGCGGCTTCCACCGCGTCCGTGGCGGCCGGTCCGCAGATCTGAACGCGCGCGCGTTCGGCGAGCCCGGGCGGCAGGGTGCGCACCAGCTCCGTGACGAAGGCGTCCTCGACGGGGGTCTCGAGATCGGGGACGTTCAGCGGTGCACCCGAGTCGAGGACCTTGCGGATCGCCTCGAGTACGACCGGATGGTTGTGTCCCAGGGGAAGAGTTCCGGCGCCCGAGAGGCAGTCCAGGTAGCGGCGCCCGTCCGCGCCCTCGATGGTCAGCCCGCGCGCCCGCACCGGCACGATCGGCAGGGCACGGGGATAGGTCCGCGCTGCCGACTCGCACGCCGGCTGGCGGCACAGGGTTCCCTCGGTCACGGCCATGGCTCCCTGTCCTCCCGCGGTAGGGCGACGAGTTGGTCTCGCGTTCTCCTCATCCGGTCCTCGAACGCCCCCCTTCGCTTTCCTGAGCCCGCTCCCGCCTCGCCCAGCGGGGACGGCCCCCGGCGCCCGTCGAACAGCGACCGGCCCGACCAGTCCCACGCCCGACAGCACACCGGCCCTGTCCGTCCCACCCAGAACCGGGACGCACCCTCGGGGACCAGGCGGCATCGCCCCGAGACCGACCTTGCATCCCAGGCGCACCGGACCAACCCCGCTCCCCTTCCCACCGCTACCAACCGCGGCCCAGCCACCGGGTTACGGGTTGCTTCAAGATCCTTCACCTGCGCAGGCCACAGCTCAGGCGGCTCGGCCGGCGAAGGCCGCTCCCGGGCCTGCGCCACCACCGGTTTGCGCACGCCGGCGCCGACGGCTTCAGCGACGGCCTCGGCATCGTGCAGCGACATGCTGAAGTCGGAGCCGGTCACCGGGGTCGGCACGGGCGCGGCGCCTCCCACGAGGGCGAGGGCCGGTCCGGCGGATCAGGTCGCGAGATCCCCGACCTCGATCTCACCCTCGACCTCGCCGAGGGTGAGGACCTGCGCACCGAACTGTCGTGCAAGTTCCGCCGCGACGCCCTCATCGCCGGACTCAAGGCGGACGGCTTCACCGTCCGCCACTGGTGGACCGACCCGGCCGCCCGCTTCGCCCTCGTCATGGCAGTGCCCAACCCCGGCAGCTCGCCGGCCGCCCCGAAGCCGTAGGGGAGCAACTCCCCCACCGGTCGCGGGAGGACGTCAAATCGGCAGCACTTCGGACGAATTGCCAGATCAGACAGCCCGTAGCGAAACCGTTGCCGTTCCGTCGGAAGTCCCCCACTGCGAGCGCATAGTGTGGGGTGCCATTCCCAGAGAGCCGTGAGATCGGCCTGAGCTCGGCGTGAGTTCGGTCCGGGTCGCGGCCGCAGCGTCGATTCCTTTCACCACCAGGGGGAGTAACACCATGCGATCCATACGGCCGTCGTTCACCGCTCGCCGGGAGGGGAGCACGCGCCGCGGAACCTCCCCCGCACTGGCCGCCGTTGCCCTGGCCTCAGCGCTCGTGCTCACGGCCACCGCCTGCGAGTCGGGCGACCCCACGGCGGACGCTGAGGCGTCGGCCTCGGCGACGGCGGAAGGCGACGGCGGGATCACGATCCCGGACGACATCAAGGACCAGCTCAGGGAACACGGGATCGACCTCGACAAGTGGCAGAACGGTGCCTGGAAGAACTGGGACAAGGACGACTGGCTGCGCGAGGCCGAGGACTTCATCAACCCGATCATCGAGGACCTGTGGAACCCGGACCGGATGCGCGAGGCCGAGGAGCCGGACCAGGGCGTCGACGAGGGTGACCTCTCCGGTGACCAGGGCGTAACCGACCCGACGCCGGCGCCGGTCGAGGCGGAGGCCGTGCCGGCCAAGTACCACGACAACGCGCCCGAGGCGGGGAAGCTGCTCTTCGACGCGCCCGAAGGCACGATGGTCTGCTCGGCGACGGTCGTCGAGGACCCGGCCAACCCGGGCAAGTCGAACCTGGTGTGGACGGCGGGTCACTGCGTGCATGCCGGCAAGAGCGGCGGCTGGTACCGCAACATCGCGTTCGTGCCGTCGTACAACGATGCGGCCATGTCGGCCGCGGAGCTGCAGAGTGCCACCAAGGAGAAGGTCGCTCCGTACGGTGTCTGGTGGGCCGACTGGGTGCAGACCTCGGACCAGTGGATCGAGCAGGGCGGTGCGACGGGCGGGGACGGAGCCGCGTACGACTTCGCCGTCCTCCATGTGACGCCGGAGGAGGGCAGCGGCGGCAAGTCCCTGGAGGAGACGGTGGGTTCGGCCCTCCCGGTGGATTTCGCGGCCCCGACCGTGCCGGATGTGGACAGCATGACCGCGACGGGCTACCCGGCGGCGGCGCCGTACGACGGCCAGACGCTGTACCAGTGCCAGGACAAGCCGGGACGCCTGTCGATCAACGCGTCGGACCCGACGATGTACCGCATCGGCTGCACGATGACCGGCGGCTCGTCCGGCGGTGGCTGGGTCGCGACCGGATCGGACGGCAAGCCCGCTCTGGTATCCAACACCTCGATCGGTCCGGTGAGTTCGGGCTGGCTGGCGGGACCGCGGCTGGGCGAGGAGGCCAAGGGCGTCTTCGACGCGGTCAGCGGGAAGTTCGCGGGCCGGTGACGGCCTCGTAGCGCGGGCGGCGGCGGGACGGCGTATGGGAAACCTTCACCGTCCCACCGCCGTTCGCCCTCAACCCCACGGGCATAGTGGAGTGTTGCCGACGAGGAAGATCTCCGTCGGTATGACAAGTACATGACACACGCACATTTCAACGGGGGTCATCGCACCATGCGTTCCACACGTACGCCCGCCTCTCCCCGGCGCGGTCGGCGTCGCACGCTCCTCGCCGTCGGCGGCCTGGTCGCCGCCCTGGCGCTCACCGCGACCGCCTGCGGCGGTTCAGGGGAGGACACGGCGGGCGGCGAGCCCGGCGCCACCGCCTCCCAGGCGGGCGGCAACGCCGACGGCGGGGTCCGGATCCCGTCCGACATCGCGGACCAGCTCAAGGAGCACGGCATCGATGTCGACGACTGGAAGGACGGCGGCTGGCAGGACTGGGACAAGGACAAGTGGCTCAGTGAAGCCAAGGACTTCGTCAACCCGGTGATCGAGGGCCTCTGGAAGCCCGAGCGGATGCAGTCCGCCAAGGAGGCCGACAAGACGGTCTCCACGAAAGACGCGTCGGCCGGCCAGGGCGTCAGCGATCCCGAGCCCGCGCCTGTGGAGGCCACGGCCGAGAAGACGCCGTACCACCAGAACGCGGCACCGGTCGGCAAAGTCTTCTTCGACTCGCCCGAAGGCCCGAGCGTCTGCTCCGGCACGGTCATCAAGGACGTGAACCATCCGGGCAAGTCCAACCTCGTCTGGACGGCCGGCCACTGCGTACACGCAGGCCAGAGCGGCGGCTGGTACCGCAACATCGTGTTCGTCCCGGCCTACAACGACCTCGGTAAGTCCGAGGCCGAGCTGGGCAGCGCGAACGCCACGGAGATCGCCCCGTACGGCAACTGGTGGGCGGACTGGGCGTCCACGTCGAACGGCTGGATCGAGGGCGGCTCTCAGACCGGCGGCGCGGGCGCGGCGTACGACTACTCCGTGCTGCACGTGCAGCCGGAGCAGGGCGCCAAGTCCCTGGAGGAGACGGTCGGCGCGGCACTGGACGTGGACTTCTCCGCCCCGTCCGCGGCCGAGGCCAGGGAGATGGGCGCCTGGGGCTACCCGGCGGCTTCGCCGTACAACGGTCTGAAGATGTTCAAGTGCATCGACGAGCCGGGCCGGTTCTCGCTCAGCCCGTCCCTGCCGACGATGTACCGCATCGGCTGCACCATGACGGGCGGCTCGTCCGGCGGCGGCTGGTTCCGGGTCGTGGACGGCGAGACCAAGCTGGTCTCCAACACGTCGATCGGCCCGGCCGACAACACCTGGCTCGCCGGCCCGCAGCTCGGGCGGGACGCCCAGTCGCTGTACGAGAACATGAGCGAGACATACGGCGGTCGATGACGCGCCCATGACGAAGGCCCGCCCCTCACACCAGGGGCGGGCCCATCCGTTTCAGTCCGTCGGCGCTACACCGGCTCAGGCGGTCGGCGCCGGGACGTACGGCGCGAGCTCGGCCGCCAGTTCCTCGTGCACCCGCACCTTGAGCAGGGTGCCCTCCGGGGTGTGCTCCTCGGAGAGCACCTCGCCCTCGTCGTGTGCACGGGCGACGAGCTTGCCGTGCGTGTACGGCACCAGCGCCTCGATCTCGACGGACGGCCGCGGCAGTTCGTTGTCGATCAGCGCGAGCAGCTCGGCGATGCCCAGACCGGTGCGGGCCGAGACGGCGATGGAACGCTTCTCGATCCGCAGCAGCCGCTGGAGCGTCAGCGGGTCGGCCGCGTCGGCCTTGTTGATCACGACGATCTCGGGTACGTCGGTGGCGCCGACATCCCTGATCACCTCGCGCACGGCCGCCAGCTGCTCTTCCGGAGTCGGGTGCGAACCGTCCACCACATGCAGGATCAGGTCGGACTCGCCGACCTCCTCCATCGTGGAACGGAACGCCTCGACCAGGTGGTGCGGCAGGTGCCGTACAAAACCGACCGTGTCGGCCAGCGTGTACAGCCGGCCGCTCGGCGTCTCGGCCCGGCGGACGGTCGGGTCCAGGGTCGCGAACAGGGCGTTCTCAACCAGGACGCCGGCCCCGGTGAGGCGGTTGAGCAGCGAGGACTTGCCTGCGTTGGTGTAGCCCGCGATGGCGACCGAGGGCACCTTGTGGCGCTTGCGCTCCTGGCGCTTGATCTCGCGGCCGGTCTTCATCTCCGCGATCTCCCGGCGCATCTTCGCCATCTTCTCGCGGATCCGGCGCCGGTCCGTCTCGATCTTGGTCTCACCGGGGCCACGGGTGGCGAGACCGCCGCCCTTGCCACCGCCCATCTGCCGGGACAGCGACTGACCCCAGCCGCGGAGCCTCGGCAGCATGTACTGCATCTGCGCGAGCGCGACCTGCGCCTTGCCCTCTCGGGACTTGGCGTGCTGGGCGAAGATGTCCAGGATCAGTGCCGTACGGTCGATGACCTTGACCTTGACGACGTCCTCGAGGTGGATCAGCTGGCCCGGGCTGAGCTCACCGTCGCAGATGACGGTGTCCGCGCCGGTTTCGAGCACGATGTCGCGCAGTTCCTCGGCCTTGCCGGAACCGATGTAGGTCGCCGCGTCGGGCTTGTCGCGGCGCTGGACCACGCCGTCGAGCACGAGCGCCCCCGCCGTCTCCGCGAGGGCGGCGAGCTCCGCGAGGGAGTTCTCCGCGTCCTGCACCGTCCCCGAGGTCCAGACTCCGACGAGCACGACGCGCTCCAGACGGAGCTGGCGGTACTCGACCTCGGTGACGTCCTCGAGCTCGGTGGAGAGGCCTGCGACACGTCGCAGAGCCGCGCGCTCGGAGCGGTCGAACTGATCGCCGTCCCGCTCTCCGTCGATCTCGTGGCTCCAGGCGACGTCCTCTTCCATCAGGGCATCGGCCCGAAGACCTTCGGGGTAGTCGTGCGCGAGGCGCTTGGTGTCCTGGGAAAAGGAAGAAGAGGAGGTCATTGGGTCCTTACGTCGATGCGGAATCCTTGTGCGGCGACGGGGCGGAAGCAGAGGCTTCGGAGTCGGTCCGTCACTCTCCACAACGCATGAGTACCCCGGGAGATTCCCGTGACCCGTGCCCGTGGCGTGAGGTGGTGGACCGTGCCGCCGACCTGACGATGGTCGCACGGCACGCCCCGTCTCGTCACCGTCTTATTTCGCGGCCGTGCGGGCCGCCATCGGGGCCGAGGGGGCCGCCTTCGGAGCCGCAGTCTGCTTCCAGTCCGGGTGACCTGGCATCGGCGGGGTCTTCTTGCCGTAGAGCCACTTCTGGAAGAAGCCGCTCAGGTCGCGTCCGGCGGTGTGGGAGGCGAGGGCCACGAAGTCGGCGGTGGTCGCCGTGGCGTCCTTGTGGCGGCTGACCCAGGCTCGTTCCAGGCGCTCGAAGGCGGGGCGTCCGATCTCCTGGCGGAGGGCGTAGAGGACCAGGGCGGCTCCGTCGTAGACGATCGGCCGGAAGATGCCCAGCCGGCTGCCGGGTTCGGGCGCCTTCGGGGCGGCGGGCGGGCCGCCGGACGCGCGCCAGCGGTCGGAAGCGCCGTACGCCGCCCGCATCCGCGCCTCCAGGGACTTGCCCGACTTCTCCTCCGCGTAGAGCGCCTCGTACCAGGTCGCGTGCCCCTCGTTGAGCCACAGCTCGGACCATGTGCGCGGACCGACGCTGTTGCCGAACCACTGGTGGGCCAGTTCATGGACCATGATCGAGTCGACGTACCACTTGGGGAAGGCCGGATCGGTGAAGAGCTCTCTCTCGAAGAGAGAGAGCGTCTGCGTCTCGAGTTCGAAGCCGGTGGAGGCGTCGGCCGCGAGGACGCCGTACGTCTCGAAGGGGTAGCGGCCGACCTTGCTCTCCATCCAGGCGATCTGGTCGGGCGTCTTCTTCAGCCACGGTTCGAGGGACGCCTTGTGCTCGGTGGGCACGACGTCCCGGACGGGCAGTCCGTGCGGGCCCTTGCGGTGCAGCACTGTGGAGCGGCCGATGGAGACCTGAGCGAGTTCGGTGGCCATGGGGTGCTGGGTCCGGTACGTCCATCTGGTCGCGGCGCCGACCCGTTCCACGCTGGTCGGCAGGCCGCTGGCGACGGCCGTGAAGTCCTTTGGCGCGGTGACCCGGATGGTGAACAGTGCCTTGTCGGAGGGGTGGTCATTGCTCGGGAACACCAGGTGGGCGGCGTCGGCCTGGTTGGCCATGACGAGTCCGTCGGCGGTGCGCACCCAGCCGCCCTCCCGGCCGCCGACGGGCATGGGGTCGCTGGTGTGCCGGACCGTGATCCGCATCCACTGCCCCCCGGACAACGGCTTCTCCGGCGTGACCACGAGGTCCTCGCCGGCCGCCGCGTACGTGGCCGGCTCACCGTCGATCTCGACCGAGCGGACCGCACCGCGGGCGAAGTCGAGGTTGACGTGCTCCAGCGGGGCGGTGGTCCAGGCGTCGATCGTGGTGACCGCCTGGAGAGGCTTGTCATTGGTGCCGGAGTAGGTGAGGGAGAGGTCGTACGACGCCACGTCGTACCCCGGGTTCCCCAGGTGCGGGAAGAGACGGTCGCCGACGCCCAGCGGGGTCGGCGGGGTGCTCGCGGCGACGAGGCACACGGACACGGCGGAGGCGAGCAGCGCCGCCTTGACACCTCGGGTGGCCTTGGTGGACCTGGTGCGAAGTCGGGGCGCGGCGGCGCCGGACAGGGAAGCCCTGTCAGGGGTGGTGAGCAGCATGGACCCCACGGCTACCAGCACGCCCGTACCGCACAGCGACGACGCGCGCCGAGGCCCACCCGAACAGGCTCTGTACATGACTCAAGGGGCCTCGGAGCCGGCCCGGGCGCGGCAGCTCACGCCGTGCACGCCCCGCGAGCCTCACCACGTCGGCGCGTGATGCTGCGCCCGGCTCACGTCGTAGACCCCCGGCACATTGCGCATCGCGCGCATGAGGGAGGGCAGCTGGGCCGCGTCCGCGAGCAGGAGCGTGTACGTGTGGCGTACGCGCTGCTGGCTCGGGGGTTCGACGGTGGCCGAGACGATCTCGGCGCCCTCGAGGGCGATGGCCTCGGTGAGGTCGGCGAGGAGATGGGGTCGGCCGAACGATTCGGCGACGAGGGTGACGCGGCACTCGGCGGTGTCGCCCCAGCGCACGCCGACCTCGGCGCGCCCCGCACTCTTCATCCGGGCCACCGCGGCGCACCCGACGCGGTGCACGGTCACCACTCCCCCGCGCACGACGAACGCGGTGACCTCGTCGGGCGGTACAGGCGTACAGCAGCCGGCGAGCCGCACGCTCGCGCCGGGCCGGTCGACGACGACGGCGTCGGCTGCGGTGCGCGGTGCGGGGTCGTCGACGGCACGCCTGGGGGCGGCTTCGGCGACGGGGGGTGTCCGGGTCGGCGTCTCGGCGTCCGCTGTCGCGGGCGCCGGATGGGTCGCGATCCAGCGCTGGATGGCGATGCGGGCGGCGGGCGTGTGCGCGTGCTCCAGCCACTCCCGGGAGGGCTCGGAGGCGGGGTCCTGGCCCATGAGGAGCTGGACGGTGTCGCCGTCCTTCAGGACCGTGCTCAGCGTCGCCAGGCGGCCGTTGACCCGGGCGCCGATGCATGCGTGCGCGTCCTCGCCGTACTGCGCGTACGCGGCGTCCACGCAGGTGGCGCCCTCGGGAAGGCCGAGGGTGCCGCCGTCGGGGCGGAAGACGGCGATCTCGCGGTCCTGGGCGAGGTCCTCGCGCAGGGTGGACCAGAAGGTGTCGGGGTCGGGCGCGGACTGCTGCCAGTCGAGGAGGCGGGAGAGCCAGCCGGGCCGGGTGGGGTCGACGCGCTCGCCGTCGGCCGGGGACTGCTCCTCCGAAGGAGGAGCGTAGGGATTGCCGAGCGCCACGACGCCGGCCTCGGCGACCTTGTGCATCTGGTGGGTGCGGATGAGGACCTCGACGACCTGGCGATCCATGGCGGTCCCCCCCGGCGAGTCCGGTCGAGCCCGGGGAAGGGCGACTGCGGTGTGCAGCGACTGGTACAGGTTGAACTTCGGTACGGCGATGAAGTCCTTGAACTCCGATACGACGGGCGTCATACAGGTGTGCAGTTCGCCCAGGACGCCGTAGCAGTCGGCGTCCTCGTTCACCAGGACCAGGATGCGGCCGAAGTCGGTGCCGCGCAGTCGGCCGCGCTTGCGGGAGACGCGGTGCAGGGAGACGAAGTGCCGGGGCCGGATGAGGACTTCGGCCTGGATGCCGGCCTCGCGCAGCACGCTGCGCATCTCGTCGGCGATCTCGGCGAGGGGGTCGCCGGGGCGCGCCGCGTTCTCGACGATCAACTCCCGGGTGTGTTCGTACTCCTCGGGGTGGAGGATGGCGAACACCAGGTCCTCGAGTTCGGTCTTGAGCGCCTGGACACCGAGCCGTTCGGCGAGCGGAATGAGAACGTCCCGGGTGACCTTCGCGATCCGGGCCTGTTTCTCGGGGCGCATCACGCCGAGCGTGCGCATGTTGTGCAGCCGGTCGGCGAGTTTGATCGACATCACGCGGACGTCGTTGCCGGTGGCAACGAGCATCTTGCGGAAGGTCTCGGGCTCGGCGGCCGCCCCGTAGTCGACCTTCTCCAACTTCGTGACGCCGTCGACGAGATAGCGGACCTCCTCGCCGAACTGCTCGCCGACCTGATCGAGGGTCACCTCGGTGTCCTCGACGGTGTCGTGGAGGAGAGAGGCGGTCAACGTGGTGGTTTCCGCACCGAGTTCGGCGAGGATCAGGGTGACGGCGAGCGGGTGCGTGATGTACGGCTCGCCGCTCTTACGCATCTGGCCGCGGTGCGAGGACTCCGCGAGCACGTAGGCGCGGCGCAGGGGTTCCAGGTCGGCGTCGGGGTGGTGGGCGCGGTGCGCGTCGACCACGTGGCCGATGGCATCGGGCAGCCGGTCGCGGGTGGCGGAGCCGAGCAGCGCGGCGCGCCCCAGTCGGCGCAGGTCGATCCGGGGGAGCGACCTGCGGCGCGGCGCCGCGGGCGCCACCGGGCCTGTCGCGGGGCCCGTCACCGCGCCTGGGCTCGCAGGGTTCGTGGCCTCCGCACTCATGGGCACCTCCGGCTGCGTGGACCGGCGAACGGGGTGCCCCATGGCGGACACGGCTCAGGGGTCGGCGTCTTCTCCCCCGTCCGGGCCGGTGCTTGATGCTACCGAGCCCATCACGCGCGACGGACCGCCTCTCGCGGAGCGTGAAACGGATCACCCATTCGAGCGAGGGTTTGGAGGTTTGCGGCTGCCAACAGCGTGAGTTGGGGCGGGCCTGGCGTCGAACACGCGCTCCAGGGCCGCCCTTTCAGCGGACGGCGCCCGCCAGCCACTCCCCGTCGATCTCGCCCTCGGCGACGATCACCGCGGGGCCGGTCATCTCGATCTCGCCGTCGGGCCGTTCGGTGATCACGAGGCGACCGCCGAGGACGTCGACGGTGTACGTCGCCGGAGTCCCGGTGACGGCCGGGTCGGCGCCGTCGCGCCGGGCGGTCGCCACGGCGACGGCGCATGCGCCCGTGCCGCAGGAGCGGGTCTCGCCGGCGCCGCGCTCGTGCACGCGCATCGCAACGTGCCGGGGGCCGCGGTCGACGACGAACTCGACGTTCACCCCGTCCGGGTAGGCGGAGGCCGGGCTGAACGGCGGCGGCGCGAACAGGTCGCCGGCCTGGGCGAGGTGCTCGACGAAGGCGACCGCGTGCGGGTTGCCCATGTTCACGTTCCGCGCGGGCCAGCTGCGCTCGCCCACGCTCACCGTGACGTCCCCGTCGGGGAGCAGCGCCTTGCCCATGCCGACAGTGATGTCACCGTCCTTGGCGAGGTGCACGGTCTTCACGCCCCCACGCGTGGCGATGGCGATGTCCCCTTCGGCCACATGCCCGGCATGCTGGAGGTAGCGCGCGAACACACGCACGCCGTTGCCGCACATCTCCGCGATGGATCCGTCGCCGTTGCGGTAGTCCATGAACCACTCGGCCTCGGCCGCCATCTCCCTGGCCTCGGGGTGTGCGGCGGACCGCACGACGTGCAGCAGCCCGTCACCGCCGATGCCCGCACGACGGTCGCACAGGGCGGCGACGGCGGCCGGGGGCAGGTCAAGGGTGTTCTCGGGGTCCGGGACGATCACGAAGTCGTTCTCGGTGCCGTGCCCCTTGAGGAAGGCGATCCGCGTGCTCATTCCTCGATCGTACGGGGTGGGTACGACAGCCGGGGATCACGGGCGGGCCAGACGGTCACGGCACGTGGCCCGGGTCACCGGGCGGCCCAGGCCACGGCGCGCGGCCCACGTCCCGGCGCGCAGCCCACGTCACATCGCGCGGGCCGCGTCTCGCGCGGCATGTGGTCGCGGAGCGACCCACGCGGTCACGCGGCGGCCCAGCTCGTCAGCGGGAGCAACCCACCCGGTCACGCAGTGGCCAGCCGGTCAGCGCAGCCGGGCCACTCGCCAGACGGCCAGCACCACCACGGCGGCGACCACGATCATGTAGGCCAGCACCACCCGCCAGTCCGGGCGTCGGCCCGATCCCCGCTGCGGCAGCCCCGGCCAGGTGTAGCCCACCCTGCGCGCGGCCATCATGCCCCAGCCGGCCGCGCAGGAGCAGATCAGCAGCCCCAGCATGGCGATCACGGCCCCGCTGTCGCCGAAGTCGAAGGCCAGCGGGAACGCGAACATCAGGGAGCCGAGCGCGGCCAGGCCCACGATGGGCGCGAGCTGCCACAGGCGCAGCCGGCGCTGGGGGCGCAGTTCGACCTCGACCTCGGGTCCGCCGACGAACATCTCGTCGGGTTCGGGGCCGTCGTCGGTCATGCCGTCCGGTGTCTCGTCGAGCCCGTCGGGGCTCAGACGGCCGTCGGCGTCCCGCTCCGGTTCGCCACGCTCGGTGGTGGCGCGCTCGGGGCCTTGTGCGGTGTCGCGAGGGCCGGCCTCCATCGCCACGCGCCCTCCCAACTTGGACTCCACTTGGTCGATCGAAGCTCGATGATGGCACGGCACCGGAGGCCCGGATGACGGCCGGAGCGTCCCGATGCCATCACGTGATCAGGCTGTAACCGGTCGTTCGACCAACGCCAGAGCGAGGTGCGGAAGTTCCGTGAGATCCGCCGCAGCCCCACTCAGCCAGTGCACCCGGGGATCCCGTCTGAACCACGAATCCTGACGGCGCGCGAAGCGCTTGGTGGCACGGACGGTCTCGGCCCGCGCCTCGTCCAGCGTGCACTCGCCGGCGAGCGCCGCGAGAACCTGCTGGTAGCCGAGCGCACGCGACGCCGTACGCCCCTCGCGCAACCCCTGCGCCTCAAGTGCGCGCACTTCCTCGACCAGCCCCGCCTCCCACATCCGGTCGACCCGGCGGGCGATGCGCTCGTCCAGCTCGGGACGCGCCACGTCGACGCCGATCTGCACGGTGTCGTAGACGGAGTCGTGGCCGGGGAGGTTGGCGGTGAAGGGCCTGCCGGTGATCTCGATCACCTCCAGCGCCCGGACGATACGGCGGCCGTTGCTCGGCAGGATCGCGCGCGCGGCTTCGGGATCCGCGGCAGCGAGACGGGCGTGCAGCGCGCCGGAGCCGCGCAGTGCGAGTTCCTCCTCCAGCAGGGCCCTGACCTCGGGGTCGGTGCCGGGGAACTCCAGGTTGTCGACGGCCCCGCGGACGTACAGGCCGGACCCGCCGACCAGGATCGGCCAGCGGCCCTGGTCGAGCAGCGCGTCGATCCGCTCCCGGGCGAGCCGCTGGTACTCCGCGACGGAGGCCGTGACGGTCACGTCCCAGATGTCCAGGAGGTGATGCGGGATGCCGGCCCGCTCCTCGGGCGTCAGCTTGGCGGTGCCGATGTCCATCCCTCGGTAGAGCTGCATGGAGTCGGCGTTGACGACCTCCCCACCGAGTTCCCGGGCTAGGTGGATGCCCAGATCGGACTTTCCTGCCGCGGTCGGTCCGACGACGGCGATGACACGGGGGGTGGGGGGTGCGCTACTCACTGCACCAGTCTCGCAAACCTCCTGCCCCGCCCTCGAACGAGTTACGTGACGGCGGGAGTCCGGGGTCGTTGCCCGTTGCGAGGTTCTCGCCGCCAGCGCACAGAGGCGGTGACCGGGGCGATGCAACCGGACGCACCGGGCTACGCGGGATTTCGCCCGCACGAGTAACGTATGGAGTTGATATGGGCGTTTTTGCGCGACTTCTCCGAAGGTCGAAGACCAAGGAGGAGGCGGCGACCGCCGAGACCCAGGCCGACACGCCGTCGGCGGGGTCCGAGGCGGATGAGGCTGGGGAAGCGAAGGAGACGACGGAGGCGGAAGCCGGGGCCGGTACGGAGACGGCCACGGCGACGGACGAGGGCGACGGCACCGGCCCGGAGGCGGTCGGGATCCCCCAGCAGCAGTCGGCCGGGAAGGCGGCCGACAGCGAGGCCGACGAGGGCGCCCACACGTAGAGTTCCCGCGAGGGAAGGTGAACCATGGGACTCTTGGACAATCTGAAGGCCAAGCTCGCCCCCGCCAAGGGCAAGGTCTCTGATCTCGCGCAGAAGCACGAGGACAAGATCCAGCACGGCATCGACAAGGCCGCGAAGGTCGTCGACGAGCGGACCAAGGGCAAGTACAGCGACAGGATCCACACGGGCACCGACAAGGCCAAGGGCGCCATGGACCGACTCGCGCACAAGGACCGTACCGACCCGGGAGAAGGCCCCGCCACACCGCCGGGCCCACCACCGCCGGGCCCACCACCGCCGGTCTCCTGAAGGGCACACGGCACACGACGGGCGGCCGCGGAGCAGAACGCTCCCGGCCGTCCGCCGTTTCCGCACGCCTCTGCCGCGTTTCCGCACGCCCCCGTTGTTTCCTGACGCCTCCTACGACCAGGCCGCCACCACGTACCCCACCCCGTACGGCGCGTCCTCGTACAGCAGCGCGCCCGCGAGCCCGGTGCCCTCGGCCGCGCCCGCGAGCACCTGCCAGGGCGCCCGGCCCGACACCTTCAACTGCCGCGCCAGTCCCACGTCCAGCGCCTCGAGGGCCGCGACGTCCGCCGCCCCCAGCGCACGCGCGACCACCGCGTCGAAGGGCTCCGCCCGCTCGTCGAGATAGCCCGGCGCCTTCAGCGAACGGCACGCGCTGGCGTCGCCCATCACCAGCAGGGCCACCCGCTCGGCCCGCGCGGCGATGTCCCTTCCGATATCGATACACCGCTCGGGCCCGAGCGGTTCCCCCACGCCGAGTCCCTCGATCGGTGCGTCCGACCATCCGGTCCGCTCCAGCAGCCATGCCGCGACCGCGAGCGACGGTGGAAGCTCACGCTGCACATCCGCGTCGGCAGCCTTCTCCCGGCCCAGCCGTACGTCGAGTCCCACGCCGAAGCCACGGAACGAGCCTCGGGTGCCCTCCGGATACGTCAGGTACGACTCGGCGCCGCCCGCCGGCTCGGGCCCCACGACCACCAGCCGGTCGGGCCGGGCGGCGGCGAGCAGCCCCACGGCGTCCGTGCACGCGGCACGAGCCGCATCCAGCTCGGGTACGGCACCCGATGCGATGTCGGGCACGAGGAGCGGCGGGCAGGGGCATACTGCGGCGGCGACAAGCATGATCGGCAGAGTAGCTCCGAAGAGGGTGCCACGCGCGCGTGGGACCTGCTCCGCCGAGGTGCGAGGTCAGTCGCAGCCGCAGCCGCTGCCGGAGGCGACCGGCAGCGGCGCGGGCACGCCGACCTTCGGCAGCCCGAGCAGCACACCGGCCGGCTTGGCCGCCTGAGCGGCGTTCCGCTTCTCCCAGGCGTCACCCGCGCGCGTGCGACGCACGTCGAGGACGGGGCCCTCGGCGAGGAGGTGGTGCGGGGCGGCGTAGGTGACCTCGACGGTGACCACGTCGCCAGGGCGTACCTCCTGCTCCGGCTTGGTGAAGTGGACCAGGCGGTTGTCGGGGGCGCGGCCGGAGAGGCGGTGGGTGGCGCCGTCCTTGCGGCCCTCTCCCTCGGCGACCATCAGCTCCAGGGTGCGGCCGACCTGCTTCTTGTTCTCGTCCCAGGAGATCTCCTCCTGGAGGGCGACAAGACGCTCGTAGCGCGCCTGGACGACCTCCTTGGGGATCTGGTTGTCCATCTCGGCGGCCGGAGTGCCGGGGCGCTTGGAGTACTGGAAGGTGAACGCCTGGGCGAAGCGGGCCTCGCGCACCACGTGCAGGGTCTGCTCGAAGTCCTCCTCCGTCTCGCCCGGGAAGCCCACGATGATGTCGGTGGTGATCGCGGCGTGCGGGATGGCGGCGCGGACCTTCTCGATGATCCCCAGGTAGCGCTCCTGGCGGTAGGAGCGGCGCATCGCCTTCAGGACGGTGTCCGAACCGGACTGGAGCGGCATGTGCAGCTGCGGCATCACGTTCGGCGTCTCGGCCATGGCGGCGATGACGTCGTCGGTGAAGTCGCGCGGGTGCGGAGAGGTGAAGCGGACGCGCTCCAGGCCCTCGATCTTCCCGCAGGCCCGCAGCAGCTTGCTGAAGGCTTCTCGGTCGCCGATGTCGGAGCCGTACGCGTTGACGTTCTGGCCGAGCAGCGTGATCTCGGAGACACCCTCGGCGACCAGCGCCTCGACCTCGGCCAGGATGTCGCCGGGGCGGCGGTCCTTCTCCTTGCCGCGCAGCGCCGGGACGATGCAGAAGGTGCAGGTGTTGTTGCAGCCGACGGAGATCGACACCCAGGCCGCGTAGGCGCTCTCGCGCCGCGTCGGCAGCGTCGACGGGAAGGCTTCGAGCGACTCGGCGATCTCGACCTGCGCCTCTTCCTGGACGCGCGCGCGTTCCAGCAGGACCGGCAGCTTGCCGATGTTGTGCGTGCCGAAGACGACGTCCACCCAGGGCGCCCTCTTCACGATGGTGTCGCGGTCCTTCTGCGCGAGACAGCCGCCGACCGCGATCTGCATGCCGGGCCGCTTGGCCTTCTTCGGCGCGAGGTGGCCGAGGTTGCCGTACAGCCGGTTGTCGGCGTTCTCGCGTACGGCGCAGGTGTTGAAGACGACGACGTCCGCGTCGCCGTCCGACCCCTCCGGCGCGCGCACATAGCCGGCGTCCTCCAGCAGACCGGCCAGTCGCTCGGAATCATGGACGTTCATCTGGCACCCGTAGGTGCGGATTTCGTAGCTCTTGGGTGCTTGAACGTCCACTGCCGGGCTCCGGTCGCTGCTGCTGGTCATGCCTCAAGAGTAGGCGGTCCTGGGAGAGCCCCTTCCGCCGCCGTGAACTGACCGTGCGGCGTCGGCTGTGAGACGCCGAACGCGGCGGTCCGCTTCCGTTCACCGACGGCACAACGCTGTGCGCGCACAGGCAATCCGCGCGAACCGTGCCGTCATAGCGTGCGGCCTGATCCCGCTCCACAGCCGTTCGGACGCGCGCGGTGGCCGGTCTGATCAAGGCCGCCGCGCGCACTGTCACCTCAGCCTGAGCCCGTGCCGCCCTTCCCGAGTGAGGACCGCTCCATGTCGACAGTCAATGACCTCGAGCAGATCGCGCGCATCAACGCGGGCGACCGCACCCCCGTCGTGTTCGTCCACGGTCTGTGGCTGCTGCCCAGCAGTTGGGACCGCTGGGCGGCGGTCTTCGAAGAGGCCGGATACGCGCCCCTGACCCCCGGCTGGCCCGACGACCCCGACACCGTGGCCGAGGCCAACGCGCACCCCGAGGTCTTCGCGGGCAAGAGCGTCGGTCAGGTCACCGACCACTTCGCGGACCTCATCGGAAAGTTGGAGCGCACGCCCGTCGTCATCGGCCATTCCTTCGGCGGCCTCATCACCCAGATGATCGCCGGCCGCGGGCTGTCGGCAGCGTCCGTCGCCATCGACCCTGCGCCCTTCCGAGGTGTGCTGCCGTTGCCGATCTCGTCGCTGCGCGCCGCGAGCGCCGTCCTGGGCAACCCGGCGAACTACCACCGCGCGGTGCCGCTCACCTACGACCAGTTCCGCTACTCCTTCGCCAACGCGGTGAGCGAGGAGGAGGCCAAGGAGCTGTACGAGCGGTTCGCCGTACCCGCGCCGGGCGAGCCGCTGTTCCAGGCGGCCGCCGCCAACATCAACCCGTGGACCGAGGTGAAGGTCGACACCCTCGCACCCGAACGCGGCCCTCTCCTGATCATTTCCGGCGAGAAGGACCACACCGTGCCGTGGGCCATCGCGAACGCCTCGTACAAGAAGCAGGCCCGCAACGAGCACGCCGTGACCGAGATCACCGAAATGCCCGAGCGCGGCCATGCCCTCACCATCGACAACGGCTGGCGTGAGGTCGCCGAGACCGCGCTCGCCTTCGTCAAACGCTTCACCAACTGACCGGTCGGGGCGCCTAGCCTGGTGGTGTGGTGACCCGCCCGTGAATTCCGCCCCCAGGAAGCCCGAGGACCTCGTGCGAGCCCTCAGAGCCGCCGGGATCAGGGACGAGCGGCTGCTTGAGGCCGTGCGAACGACGCCCCGGGCGGGATTCGTCCCGCCCGGTCAGGTGGCCGCCGCCTACCAGGACGGACCCGTTGCAATCGGGCAGGGACAGGTCACCACGCAGCCGTCACTGTCCGCCATGATGATCGAGAGCCTTGCTCTGAGCGGGGGCGAACACGTCCTCGAGGTCGGTACCGGTCTGGGCTTCCAGACCGCGCTGCTCGCCCGGCTGGCCGCTGACGTGGTCAGCATCGAGATGCGGCCCGACATCGCCGCGCAGGCGCGCGCGAATCTCGCCCGCCAGGGCGTACGGAACGTGGAATTGCGGGTCGGTGACGGTAGCGGCGGCGTGCCGGACCGCGCTCCCTACGACGCGGTCCTCGTGTCGGCTGCGTTCCCGGAGGTGCCCGCGCCGCTGGTCGCGCAGGTACGGCCGGGCGGCCGGCTGGTGCAGCCGATCGGGCCGGGCGGACACGAGCAGGTGGTGTGCTTCGAGCGCACCGCGTCGGGGCTGGAGCCGCTGCGAGTGCTGAGCGCGGCCTGCTTCGTCCGGCTGCTGGGGCGATACGGCTTCCCGCCGGACGATGCGGCACTGCCATGAGTGCCGATAACCACGGCGTCCCGGGCGATTTCAAGCGGTCACGGCTCGACGAGCCCGGAGCGGATCGCGTAGCGGGTGAGTTCCAGACGGTCGCGCATGCCGAGTTTGTGCAGGAGGTTGGCGCGGTGGCGTTCGACCGTCTTCGCGCTGATGAAGAGCAGCCCGCCGATCTCCTTGGATGAGTGGCCCTCGGCGACGAGCTTGAGGATCTCCTCCTCGCGCTCGGTGATGGCCCGCGCGGGCAGGCCGTCTCCGCGGTGCAGGCGGTCCAGGTAGGAGCGGACGAGGGCGCGCTCGGCGCCGGGGTAGATGAACGGTTCGTCGCGCATCGCCGCCCGGCAGGCGTCGACGAGGTCACGGTCGGCGACGGACTTCAGGACGTAGCCGCAGGCCCCGGCCCGCAGGGCCTCGAAGAAGTACTGCTCGTTGTCGTACATCGTGAGGATCAGGATGCGCAGGGCGGGCAGTCGCCGTGAGAGTTCCCGGGCCGCCTGCAGGCCGGTCATGCGGGGCATCGCGACGTCCAGGACGGCCAGGTCCACCTCGCCCGCGCCCGCGAGCGCGACCGCCTCGGCGCCGTCGCCCGCCTCGGCGACGACCGTCAGATCCGGTTCGCCGTCCAGGATGAGGCGCACCCCACGGCGTACAAGCGTGTGGTCGTCGGCGAGCAGAACCCGGATCGGGGACGACATCAGCGACTCCCGGCCGTGAGCGGTATCCGCAGACGTACGTCGGTGCCCTGCTCGGGCGCCGGTTCGAGGGTGAGCACCGCGCCGACCAGCAGCGCACGCTCACGCATCCCGCCGATTCCGGCTCCTTCCGGCCTCGCACCGAGACCAGTGCCGTTGTCGCGTACGAGGAGCTCGACACCGTCCGCCACCGGCTCGAGCCGGAGTTCGGCGCGGTCGGCACCCGAGTGCCGGGCGGTGTTGGTGAGGCCTTCCTGGGCAACCCGATAGACCACCAGTTCGGTCCCCTGGGGGAGCGGAGGGAGATCGCCGTGGACGTCGTGGCGCACGGTCAGTCCATGCGCGGTGAACTCGGTCGCGAGCGCGCGCAGGGCGCTGACCAGGCCGAGTTCCTCAAGGACACCGGGGCGCAGGCGGCGGGCGATACGCCGGATCTCGTCGAGACCGGCGCGGGTGGCCTCCTGCGCGTGGCCCACTTCGTCCCGCAGCTCGTCGGGGGCCCGGTCCGCGAGCCGCTTGAGCTGAAGGAGCACGGCGGTCAGGGTCTGGCCGACCTCGTCGTGGAGTTCACGGGCGATGCGGTGGCGTTCGCTCTCCTGGGCGGACAGCGCGCGGGCGGCGCTGGTGGTGCGTTCGGTCTCGAGTCGGTCGAGCATCGTGTTGTACGTCGTGATGAGCGTCGCCGCCTCCGCGGGGCCGGCGACCTCGGCCCGGGTGCCCGGCCGTAGCAGGTCCGCCGTGGCCATGGCGCGGCCCAGGGCGGCCAGCGGGGCCAGCCCGACCCGCAGCACGACCGCGTTGACCGCCAGCAGCGCGGCGAGCCCGCCGACGACGACCAGCGCCTCGCCAGGCAGCACCGGGGTCGACACGGTGACCGGGCCGAGCAGCAGGGCGGCGGCCACGATCAGGCCGGCGGCGTTCAGGGAGAAGATCCGCCAGAACAGCGACACGCCTCTGGTGACTCCTCTCCCGGTCATGACGTTCGGCAACGCAACGTCGGCCGACCGCTCTCCCGCCTCAGCCGACGGCGCCGCCGTGACCAGCCTCTCCGCTCCTCGCCGGCCCCGTCCATCCGTGCTGACACCCATGTCACCACCGTACGGGCGGATGACAGCATGGCGGCTCGGCGCAGTGTTCCGGGGCCGGGAAGCCCCGGAGCGCAGGAACGATCAACAAGGGGAAGAAACGTGTCTGCTCCACGCCTGAGGGCGACGCCGCTGCCGGGGATCGGGGTCCAGTACGACCTGGTGACCCGGGAACACCGCCACCTGTCCGTGGTGGCCCACCGCGACGGCACCCGGTCGGTCAACGTGTACCGGGCCGACGACCCCGACTCCTGCGCCCAGTCGCTTCGGCTCACCGGCGCCGAGGCCGGCGCGCTGATCGACGCACTGCAGCCGTCCCACCACAGCACCAGCCTGCTCTACACGACGGACCTGGGCCTGGTGGCCGAGCGCATCGAGGTGGGCGCGACCTCCCACTGGAACGGGCGGGTCCTGGGCGACACCCGGATGCGGACCGAGACCGGCGCGTCCGTCGTGGCCGTGCTGCGCCGGGCCGACGCGATCCCGTCCCCCACGCCGGACTTCCGGCTCGCGGGCGGAGACACCCTCATCGTCATCGGCACCCGCGAGGGCGTCGAGGCCGCCGCCGCGATACTCGGGCGGGAGTGAACCGGTGCACTCCGCGATCCTGCTGATCGAGTTCGGTTCCCTCCTCCTGGGCCTCGGTCTGCTCGGCCGGCTGGCCGGCCGGCTGGGATTCTCCGCCATCCCGCTCTATCTGCTGGCCGGGCTGGCCTTCGGCGAGGGCGGACTGCTGCCGCTCGGAGCGAGTGAGGAGTTCATCGCCACCGGCGCCGAGATCGGCGTCATCCTGCTGCTGTTGATGCTCGGCCTCGAGTACACGGCCAGCGATCTCGTCACCAACCTCAAGGCCCACTATCCGGCCGGGCTCGTCGACTGCGCGCTCAACGCCCTTCCGGGTGCCGCCGCCGCGCTGCTGCTGGGCTGGGGTCCGGTGGCCGCCGTGGTGCTGGCGGGCGTCACCTGGATCTCGTCGTCCGGAGTGATCGCCAAGGTGCTCGGCGAGCTGGGCCGGATCGGCAACCGGGAGACACCGGTGATCCTCAGTGTCCTCGTCCTGGAGGACCTGTCGATGGCCGTGTACCTGCCCATCGTCACCGCGGTGGTGGCCGGGGCCGGGCTGGCGGCCGGCAGCGTGACGCTGGCGATCGCGCTGGGTGTGGCGGGGCTCGTCCTGTTCGCGGCCGTGCGCTACGGCCGGGTCATCTCGCGATTCGTCTCCAGCGACGATCCGGAGAAGCTGCTGCTCGTCGTGCTGGGCCTGACGATCCTCGTCGCGGGTGTCGCCCAGCAGCTCCAGGTGTCCGCGGCGGTGGGCGCGTTCCTGGTGGGCATCGCGCTGTCCGGCGAGGTTGCGGAGGGCGCTCACACGTTGCTGAGTCCGTTGCGGGACCTGTTCGCCGCGGTCTTCTTCGTCTTCTTCGGGCTGCACACCGACCCGGCGAGCATCCCGCCCGTCCTGCTGCCCGCCCTGGCGCTGGCCGCCGTCACCGCCCTCACGAAGATCGCCACCGGCTACTGGGCGGCCCGGCGGGCCGGGATCTCCGTGCGGGGCCGCTGGCGCACGGGCGGAGCTCTGGTGGCCCGCGGTGAGTTCTCCATCGTGATCGCCGGGCTGGCGGTCACCGCCGGCATCGAACCGTCGCTGGGCCCCCTGGCCACGGCGTACGTCCTCATCCTGGTGGTCCTCGGTCCGAGCACCGCGCGGTACACCGAGCCGCTCGCCATGCGATGGAGCCGCCGTTTCCGGGGCGGCAAGGACACGCCGAGGCCGGTACGGCCGCCGGAGGATGCCAGGACGGAGGCACCGGTGGGGGACTGAGGGTGGGGGCTGAGCCGCCCCGCCCGCTCACGCGCCGCCGGGCTCCCACCCCTGGCGGCGCAGGACCCCCGTCACGTCCGGCGCCTCGTAGTGCTCCCCCTTGAGGACCTTGCCGTCGGCGCGGCGGGCGACCTGGCCGTCGGGGCCCAGCTTGGTCATGTTGGAACGGTGGATCTCGGCTATGACCTGGTCCAGGTCGATGCCGTGCACGAGCGCCGTGCCGTACGCCACGTAGACGACGTCCGCCAGTTCGTGCGCGAGCCGGTCGAGCGGTCCGGTCACCGACACCTCGGCGACCTCCGCGGCCTCCTCCGCCAGCAGTTCACCGCGGTGCGCGGCCAGCGCCTGCGGGATCTGCGTCGGGGCGGTGCGGACGTCGAGGCCGAAGGCGAGATGGAATTCACGGACCAGGTCGGCGGGCGAGGAGCTCATACGCCGACTCTAACGGCCGCCTGTGACAACCCTGTGTGATTCCGGCCCTGGTCAGCACGGCGTACGGGCTGGCAGGATCGCGCGCATGTCCAAGGTGTTGTCCCGTATCGGCAGACGCCGGGCCCTGCAGGGCGCGGCCGCCGGCTTCGTCGCCTTCGGGCTGCTGCTGTGGTGGCTGCTGCCGCTGGGCGAGGAGCCGCCGAGCGGGACGATCACCTTCAGCACCGGCACGCCGCGCGGGGTCTACCAGCGGTACGGCACCCTGCTGCGCACCGAGCTCTCCAAGGACATGCCGAACCTCGAGGTGCGGCTGATGACCAGCGACGGTTCGCAGGAGAACGTCGCGCGCGTGGCGACCGGCGAGGTCGACTTCACGATCGCCGCGGCGGACGCGGTGGAGACGTACGAGCTCAACAACGGGCCCGGCGCCGACCGGCTGCGCGGGGTCGCCCGCCTGTACGACGACTATGTGCATCTCGTCGTCCCGCGCGGCTCGGACATCCAGTCCGTCGCCGACCTGCGCGGCCGGCGGGTCGCCATAGGGCCTCCCCGCTCAGGTGTGCGACTGATCGCGACCCGGGTGCTCAAGACGGCGGGCATCGACGCGCAGCAGGACATCACGCCGCTGTCCGACGGCATCGACACCGGGCCGAACCGGCTGAAGCGGGACGAGATCGACGCGTTCTTCTGGTCCGGTGGACTGCCGACGGACGGTCTGAAGCAGCTCGCGGACACGTTCGACTTCCGGTTCGTCCCGATCGATGCCGACTTCGTGTCCGAGCTGCACCGCCAGGGCCGGGCCACCCACTACTACCGCTCCACCAACATGCCGGAGTCGGCGTACGGCACCGCCCAGAACGGGGCCACCGTGCCGACGATGGCGGTGTCCAACGTGCTGATCACCCGCAAGGACATGGATCCCGAGCTCATCGAGTGGCTGACCCGCACGGTGATCAAGAGCCGCGACGGCATCGGCGCCCACGTCCACTCCGCCCAGCTGGTCGACCTGCGCACGGCGATCTACACCGACCCGCTGCCGCTGCACGAGGGTGCCCGGCGCTACTACCGCTCGGTCAAGCCGTAGGTCCGGTCCTCGGCAGGGTCACCGTCACCGTCAGCCCGTGCGGCTCATGATGGCCGTACGCGATGGAGCCGCCGGCCGCCGCGAGCAGGGCGCGTGTGATGGACAGGCCGAGGCCGGAGCCCTTGACGTTCTGATGGCGGCTGCTGCGCCAGAAGCGGTCGCCGACGCGGGTGAGCTCCTCGTCGGTCAGGCCGGGTCCGCCGTCGGCGACCACGATCGTCGAGGTGTCGCCGTTGGAGGCGACGGTGACCTCGACGCACTCGTCCTTCGGCGTGAACTTCACCGCGTTGTCGATCACCGCGTCCAGTGCGCTGGACAGCGTCACCGGGTCCGTCCAGGCGGTTGTGGGCGGGCAGTCCCCGACCAGCCGGACGCCCTTGGCCTCGGCGGTCGGCGCCCAGGCGGCGACGCGCTCGGCGGTCAGCGCGCCGATGTCCGTGAGGCTCAGGTCGGCCTCGGCGTGCTCGGCCAGCGCCAGGTCGAGCAGGTCGTCGAGGACCTGTGCCAGGCGCTTGCCCTCGGCCTGGACCGAGGCGATCTCCTCGTTGCCCTCGGGGAGTTCGAGGGCAAGCAGTTCGATGCGCAGCAGCAGTGCGGACAGCGGGTTGCGCAGTTGGTGCGAGGCGTCGGCGACGAAGGCGCGCTGCTGCTCCAGCACGGCCTCGACGTTGTCCGCCATTTCGTTGAACGATCGGGCGAGCCTGCGCAGTTCCGGCGGTCCGCCGGCCGCCGCGACCCGGGACTTCAGGCGTCCCGTGGCGATGTCGTGCGTCGTGGCGTCCAGGACCCGGACGGGTCTGAGCACCCAGCCGGTCAGCCGCAGGGCGGCGCCGACGGCCAGCAGCATCGCGGCCGTCTCGCCCGCGGCGATGACCAGCCAGCCGGACAGGATCCGTGAACGCATCTGGCCCGTGGGCGAGTCGGTGACCACGACCGCGACGACGTCGCCGTCCCGGATGACCGGAGACGCGACGACGAGCCGGTGTCGCTGCCAGGGCCACACCTGCTTGGGGTCGTCGCTGCGCCGGCTGAGCAGCGCCTCGTCGAATGCGTTGCGCACCTCGCCCTCCTGGGGGAGGTACCAGTCCGCCGGCGCATGAGCCATGGGGGCGTCATTGGCGTAGAAGACACCGACACGAATGCCGTAGACCTTGTAGTAGCTTTCGAGTTCGCGACTCAGCGTCTCCAGGCGCTCGTCCGGGTCCGTGCGGCGGGATCCACTGGGCGGGGCGGTGACGAACTGGGCGAGGGCCGCGAAGAACGCCGTGTCGTCGATCCGGTCGACGACCACCTTCTGCTGCTGGGCCGCTGCCACGCTGACGGCGAGCGGGATGCCCAGCGCCAGCAGTACGGCTGCCATCAGGACGATGAGCAGCGGCAGGAGACGTGTGCGCACCCTGCCCCGCTACCCGGCCGGGGCGACGAGCCGGTAGCCGACGCCGCGTACGGTCTCGATCAGCGTCGGCATGCGCAGCTTGGCGCGCAGTGAGGCGACGTGCACCTCCAGGGTGCGTCCGGTCCCCTCCCAGCTGGTGCGCCACACCTCGCTGATGATCTGTTCCCGGCGGAAGACCACCCCGGGTCGCTGTGCGAGCAGGGCGAGCAGATCGAACTCCTTGCGGGTCAGTTGGATGACCGTACCGTCCACGCTGACCTGACGGGTGGGCAGTTCGATACGCACGGGGCCCAGGTGCAGCGCGCTCTCGCTGCTGCCCGTGGCGTCCTCGGGGACGCTGCGCCGGCTGACGGCGTGGATGCGGGCGAGCAGCTCCCCCGTGTCGTACGGCTTCACCACGTAGTCGTCGGCGCCCAGGTTGAGGCCGTGGATGCGGGAGCGGACGTCGGAGCGCGCGGTGACCATGATCACCGGAGTGCTGGTGCGCTTGCGGATCTTGCTGCACACCTCGTATCCGTCCTGGTCGGGCAGGCCGAGGTCGAGCAGCACGACACCGAATCCGGGGCCTTCCGGGACGAGCGCTTGGAGGGCCTCCTCCCCACTGCGCGCGTGCGTGACGTCGAAACCGTGCCGAGCCAGGACCGCGGACAGGGCGGCGGCGACATGGTTGTCGTCCTCGACGAGGAGCAGTCTCATCCCGGCCTCCTCCGGTTCATCGGCAGTACGGTCTGTCGGTGTACAAAACGTGTGCACGCGCGCGCGTGCACCAAGGCAGTCACGCTGATGGGTGAGGACGGCGTCAAGAGGCTTCCGGTTGCGGAGGGCTTCCGTTATCCGGCCGATACGTGCTCCGTTCACAAGTGCTACGACACGTGTCCGGCTGCTACCGGATCGTGATGCTCAAATTCGCCTCAGATGTAATGACGCAGGTCGCGTAGGGTAGCTACTGTCCTCCGAAACCGCGAGGAGGACGGAGCCTGAGAGCGATGACCGAAGTATCGGTGGCCAAGGAAGATGTGGCCGCGACCGGTGAGCTCGTGGTCCTGAAGAGTGTCAACAAGCACTTCGGCGCGTTGCACGTGCTCCAGGACATCGATCTGACGATCGCCCGCGGCGAGGTCGTCGTGGTCATCGGGCCCTCCGGGTCCGGGAAGTCCACCCTGTGCCGCACCATCAACCGCCTGGAGACGATCGACTCGGGCGCGATCACCATCGACGGCAAGCCGTTGCCCGCGGAGGGCAAGCAGCTGGCCCGGCTGCGTGCCGACGTCGGAATGGTGTTCCAGTCGTTCAACCTCTTCGCGCACAAGACCGTGCTCGAGAACGTGATGCTCGGCCAGATCAAGGTTCGCAGGGCGGACAAGAAGAAGGCCGAGGAGAAGGCACGCGCCCTGCTCGACCGGGTCGGCGTGGCCTCACAGGCGGACAAGTACCCCGCCCAGCTCTCCGGAGGCCAGCAGCAGCGTGTCGCGATCGCGCGCGCCCTGGCCATGGACCCGAAGGTCATGCTCTTCGACGAGCCGACCTCGGCCCTCGACCCGGAGATGATCAACGAGGTCCTCGAGGTCATGCAGCAGCTCGCCCGCGACGGCATGACCATGATCGTCGTCACGCACGAGATGGGCTTCGCCCGCTCGGCTGCGAACCGTGTGGTGTTCATGGCAGACGGCCGCATCGTCGAAGAGGCTGTGCCGGATCAGTTCTTCAGCAATCCGCGCAGCGACCGCGCCAAGGACTTCCTGTCGAAGATCCTGCACCACTGACCGCGCCCGTCGCGTCCGCGACGAGCTGCGTCACCCGCACTGGACGGCCCGCGTCCCCTTCACCACGCAAAGGATGTTCACCATGAAGCTCCGCAAGGTCACCGCCGCGGCGGCCGCCGCGCTTGTCCTGTCCCTGACCGCAACCGCGTGTGGCGGCGACGACGGCGACAGCGACTCGGGTTCGGGCTCGGGTGGCGGCGACAAGATCAAGATCGGTATCAAGTACGACCAGCCGGGTCTCGGTCTGAAGGAGCCCGACGGTTCGTTCTCCGGCTTCGACGTGGATGTGGCCACCTACGTCGCCAAGGAGCTCGGCTACGAGGCCGACCAGATCGAGTGGGTCGAGACCAAGAGCGCCGACCGCGAGAACGCGCTGGCTCGCGGCGACGTGAAGTTCATCGCGGCCACCTACTCGATCACCGACGAGCGCAAGGCCAAGGTCGACTTCGCCGGCCCGTACCTGCTGGCCCATCAGGACCTGCTGGTCAAGGCGGACTCGGACATCGCCGAGGGCACCGACCTCAACGGCAAGAAGCTCTGCTCGGTCACCGGCTCGACCTCGGCGCAGAACGTCAAGGACGAGATCGCTCCAGACGCCCAGCTGAAGCAGAACGGCACCTACTCGGAGTGCATCGCGGGTCTGCAGAGCGGCGCCGTGGACGCGGTGACCACCGACGACTCGATCCTTGCGGGCTTCGCCGCCCAGGACCAGTACAAGGGCCAGTTCAAGCTCGCCGGCCTGAAGCTCAGCAACGAGAACTACGGCGTCGGCGTCAAGAAGGGCGACACCGAGACCGTCAACAAGATCAACGACGCGCTGGAGAAGATGGTCAGCGACGGCGCCTGGGAGACCGCGATCAAGGAGAACTTCGGCCCGGCCAACTACAAGAACGAGCCCGCCCCGAAGACCGGGCAGATCGTTCAGTAACCCTCAGGTTGTCCAGTGAGCGGGCATCCGCGCGTTACGCGGATGCCCGCAGGTAACGCGGAGTTTCACCGGCGCGCCGCCGTCGCTGTGCTCACAGCGGCGGCGCGCCGCGTCCGCCACGTACGTCACACACCCGGAAGCGCGGGAGATCGTGTTCGACTTTCTTTCAGACTATGACGACCCGAGCCTGCTGGGCGCCTTCTGGGTGACGGTGCAGCTCACCGTCTTCTCGGCCATCGGCTCCCTGATCTGGGGCACCCTGCTGGCGGCCATGCGGGTCAGCCCGGTCCCGCTCATGCGCGGCTTCGGCACCGCCTATGTGAACATCGTCAGGAACATCCCCCTGACCGTCATCATCGTCTTCACCTCGCTCGGCCTCGCCGACATCTTCGGGGTGACGATGGGCGCGCCCGACGACTTCGAACTCCAGGGCTTCCGCCTCGCGATCCTCGGTCTCGTCGCCTACACAGCCGCCTTCGTCTGTGAGGCGCTGCGTTCCGGCATCAACACCGTGCCCGTCGGGCAGGCCGAGGCGGCCCGCGCCCTCGGGCTGAGCTTCAGCCAGGTCCTCTCGCTCATCGTGCTGCCGCAGGCGTTCCGCTCGGTCATCGGCCCGCTGGCCAACGTACTGATCGCACTGACCAAGAACACGACCGTGGCGGCCGCGATCGGTGTGGCGGAGGCGGCCCTCCTGATGAAGGAAATGATCGAGAACGAGGCTCAGACAGTGCTCATCGGCGCGATCTTCGCCTTCGGTTTCGTGGTACTGACCCTGCCCACCGGCCTGTTCCTCGGTTGGCTGAGCAAGCGACTGGCGGTGAAGCGGTGACCTCCGTTCTCTACGACGCCCCCGGCCCCCGGGCCAAGCGGCGCAACCTGATCCTCTCGGTGGTCTTCTTCGCCCTGCTCGCCCTGCTGCTGTGGTGGATCTGGCAGACCATGGACGACAAGGGCCAGCTGCGGTGGGCACTGTGGAAGCCGTTCACCGAGTCCGAGGCCTGGACGACGTATCTGCTGCCCGGGCTCGGCGACACCCTGAAGGCCGCGGCGCTCGCCATGATCATCGCCCTTCCGCTGGGCGCCGTCTTCGGCATCGCACGCATGTCCGACCACCGGTGGGTGCGGGTTCCGGTCGGCGCGGTGGTCGAGTTCTTCCGGGCGATCCCGGTGCTGCTGCTGATGCTGTTCGCCAACGAGTTCTACGCCCGCTCCACGGACGTCGCCAGTGACGACCGGCCCCTCTATGCGGTCGTCACGGGCCTGGTGCTCTACAACGCCTCCGTCCTGGCCGAGATCGTCCGGGCCGGCATCCTCGCCCTGCCCAGGGGCCAGACGGAGGCCGCCAAGGCGATCGGTCTGCGCAAGGGCCAGACGATGACCAGCATCCTGCTGCCGCAGGCGGTCACGGTGATGCTCCCGGCCATCGTCAGCCAGTTGGTCGTCATCGTGAAGGACACCGCGCTGGGTGGCGTGCTGCTCGGATTCACCGAGCTGCTGAACACGCGGGGCACGCTCGCCGCCAACTACGCCAACGTCATCCCGAGCTTCATCGTGGTGGCTGTCATCTACATCGTCCTCAACTTCATCCTGACCAGCTTCGCGAGCTGGCTCGAGGGCAGGCTTCGCCGCAGCAAGCGGAGCACGGGTGCGGTGCTCGGCAAGGAGGACGTCGAGGAGCTCAACGCTGCCGAGGTCGGTGGTACCTACGGAACCGGCGCCGGAGGCACGATCTGACGGCCAGTCACTGATCGTCGAAGGCAAGAGGGCAGTGGCATGATCGCCACTGCCCTCGTCACTTGACGCAAGCACCGGCAATGGGTTGCATACGTTCTGTGATCGTGCACCCTGCTCCAACCTCCTGTTCACATACGTCCGTCGAGGCACCACTGGGAACGGGGAGCGGCGCGCCGTGGACCCGGTGATCATCGTCGGAGCGGGGCCCGTCGGGCTCACGCTCGCCCTGGCGCTCGCGCGTCAGGAAGTGCCGTCCGTGGTCCTGGACGAGGGGCCGGGCAAGGACGAACAGCGGCTCGCGCGGACGGTTGTGCTGCGTGAGGACACCGCCGCCCTCATGGAACGGCTGACCGGGGTGCCGCTGGCCGAGGTGGGGATGCGCTGGGCCGGATGGCGGTCGATGCGGCGCAGGCAGGTGATGCGCGAGGTCACGTTCGGCGACGCGGGAGAGGGGGGCCCGGACGGTGCGGAGGCCGCGCCTCCCGTCGAGTTCGCCCCGCTGCACATCGCCCAGCACGTCCTGACCAACGCCCTGCGCGCGGCCCTCGCGCACGAGCGGCTCGTGAAGATCGCCGTGGACAGCCGCCTCGACGCCATCGAGCAGGAGCCCTCCGGCGTCAGCGCGCACACTCGAGGCCCCAAGGGCACGTGGTGGCGCGGCAGTTACCTGGTCGGCTGCGACGGTCCCCGCTCGACCGTACGCAAGCTCCAGGACATCCGCTTCCCCGGCCGCACCGCGGTGGAGCGGTACGCCGTCGCCGCGCTGCGGGCGGAACTTCCGTGGCCCGGTCGGGCGTTGCTCCATCGGATGCCGCCGTGGCGGACGTCGGGACCTTCGGGCGGGGAGATCACCGGACGACCGCTGCCCGACGGCGTCTGGCGGCTGGACTGGCTGCTGCCGCCCGGCAAGGACCTGGTCACGCCCGAGCTGCTGGTGGCCCGCATCCGGGAGACCCTCGCGGGCTGGACCGACGGCCCCACACCGTCGTACGAGCTCCTGGACACCGGAGTCCACACGGTCCACCACCGGCTGGCCCGCCGCTGGCGGGTCGGCCGGGTGTTCATCGCCGGGGACGCCGCCCACCTGCTGGGCGCGCTGGGCACGCACGGTCTGGACGAGGGGCTCCGGGACGCCGACAACCTCGCCTGGAAGCTGGCGCTGGCCTGGCACCACGGGCCGCACGAGGCGCTGCTGGACAGCTATCAGACCGAGCGCCGCGCGGTGGTCGCCGCCCGGCTACGCAACGCCGACCAGGTGCTCCCGCTCCTCCGCGGCAGCGGGAGCCTGCGTTCGTACGTCCCCGGCACCGCCCGCGGCCATGACGCGCTGCTCACCGACGGACACCTGGGACGCGGTCCGCTGGGCGCCCCGGGCACCTACGCCGACTCCCCGCTCACCCCTCGCTACCTCGAGGACCCGGCACCCGTCCACACGGCCCCCGGAGCACCCGTCACGGACGTACAGGTCACCGCCGAGGACGGTTCCTTCGTACGGCTCCGCGACCGGCTCGGCCGCGGCGCGCTGCTCGTCGTCCTGATCGCCCCAGGCACCGGGGTGTGGGAGCGCAAGCACTGGGTGACCGCGGGGATCATGCCCCGGCTCGCGGCTGCGGTCACCGCGCTGCCGCATCCCGCCGAGCTGCTCGTCGCCGAGAGCTATCCGGGCGCCGCCGCCCACACCGTGCTCCTGGTCCGGCCCGACGGACACCTCGTCACGGCCCTGAACGGAGTACGCCCGGCCGACCTGTACGCGGCGGCCGAGGCCACGCTCGGCGGCACGGCGAAGGCCCCGGAAGAGGCCACGGCGGGTACTCGTTGATCGGCTGGCGCCCGGCACCGGCTGGCATGACCACGCCGACTCGGTGGGCGCCTTGCGCCTTCGTCGTGGAGCGCAACGAACTGGAGTGGCGACTCGACCGTTCCTAAAGACTGAGCATGAGTTGCACAGGCTCAGCCGCGTGCCCCGAACGGTGTTGGGCACACTGGTCCCCCGCTTTCGCTCCGCATCCGGGCGGCACGCATCGTGTGCGTGGTCCGGGGATGCGGGGGCGGGTTCCCTCACGCCCCGGGGCACCCGGTCCAGCCTGGGCGGTCCGATGCCCGCGACGATCGCTCTGGTCGTCGTGGGGCGGTGCCGTCCGTCGCCGGATCGGGTGTCCGAGGGCGCGTCGTCCGATGGCGATGCTGGCCGCCTCGTGACGTGTGGTCTTCCTGTTCTTGCTGGTGAGGGGCTTCTGCCAGTGCTGGGCGCCCCACCTGCTGGTGTAGGCCGGGTCGACGGCGATGAGGGGGATGCCGAGTTCGGCGGCCATCGCCACCAGCCGGGAGCGCAGCTTCGCCACGGGCATGCCGGAGATCAGGTTGCGGAAGCGCTTGCGCCGTCCGTGCTTCTCGCGGGTCTTCTCCGCGCCGAAGTCCAGGTCCTCGATAGCGATGGCGAGGTGGTGGCGCCTGGCGAAGTGCAGCAGGCGGATCAGGGCGTGGCGGACCTGGGCGTCGCGGTGGGGGGCGGTGCCGGACAGGTCGTAGCCGAACCGCAGCGGTGCGCCGATGGGGTTGCCGTGCTGGTCGAGGCGCCAGGCGGCGAGGTGGTCGGCGTTGGTGTCGACCCCGATCATTCCGTGCGCGCGGGCCGCCGAGAGCGGCACGGCCATGGCCGGCGGAATGGTCCAGGAGGCGGTGAGGTACCAGCGCCCGCGCACCGGGTCTTCGTGGATGCGGTAGGCCACGGCCCGGTTGGTGGCGACGCGGTCGGCCCATTGCTCGCCCCGGTGCGCGAACGCCACCCGCGCGGCGAGGACGTACCGGCCGTGCGGGGCGTTCGCCAGATACGCCAGCGGAGCGGGGAGCTTGATGCTCACCTCACCGTCGGGGGTCACACGGATGGTCTCGTTGCCGTACCGCTTGCCGGACTCGCCGTCCGCGGCGAGGAACCGGCGCCCGGCCTGCCACCGCCGGCGCCACTCGGCTTCGGTGAGCCGGGCGGCCTCCAGGTGGTGGCGGGTGTTCAGCAGCTGTTTCCCGCCGCGCACCACGTGCACGATGCCGGCCTGCCAGTCGGCCCGTGCCGCTTCGAGCCGGTCCTGAAGGACGCGCAGGCGGCGTAACTTGGCATGCCACTCCCGCCGCGAGCGGTAGCTGCCCGGCGTGTGCCTGTCGCCCTTCTCCCCCACCGGCAGGGAGAGCCGGTGGGCGACCGTGCGCACCCCTGCCTCCAGACTCTGCACATGTGCGAGCTGGGCCCGCCGGGCCAGACCCCACTGGTCGTGCGTGGCCTTCGTGATCGACCCCGCCCACCGCGAGGAGGACTGCCCGGTCAACACCCTCTTCCGCTCCGCCCACGCATCGCCGTCGTGATCCAGCCCGGCCGCGCAGCGTGCCTTCAGATCACGGGAGGCCAGCGAGCCGAGGTGGTCGCCGACCAAGCGGAGCACCCGCACATCGTCGGCGGTCAGGTGCTTAAGCCGGTCACGGACCGCCACCCCGGACGGGCCGGGCACCACGAACGGCGCCGCCACCTCCCGCAGCACCCCCACCCCGATCACCCTCCTGCCAGGAACAACCCAGTCCGCCGCCCCGCCCAACGACCAACGTCCGAAAAGGTCACGCATTCGACAGGCGAACCAGCGTTCCCTGAAGGGAATCTTCCGCTGCCCGGCACTCACTCATGCACGCCAGAACACACCCGTACACCGTCATACGACAGCAGTGCACAACCCCCATGGCAGCCACCGCCTCCCCGAGGCCACGAGCCACGACCTGCGCGTCGTCGTGATCTGCAACGAGGGCTACGCCTCGAGCCTGGCGGCCGATTCCCTGCACCGGCTGGGGCTGCACCGGGCGACCGACCTGGTGGGCGGGTTCCAGGCTTGGCGGGCGGCGGGGCTTCCGGTGACGTCGTAGACAGAGCGTGGCGTGGGCACCACGGCTCGGCGAGAGTGGGTGGGGCAGGGCGGCCCTGGACGCGATCGGCGCCCCCGCGCGTCTACCGTGCCACAGGGCCCCGCCCCGCCCCCTTGCACAGCTGCTCCCGCACCGAGGCTGTGGGCTGTGCAACCGTGGTTCGCAGTTCCGGGGATTCTGGATGTCACCGGCGCGCGGCACATGCGTCAGCCCCCCTCGTCGCCGAGGAACTCCGTGTCCTCGCCCTCCTCCTCCAGCGCCTGCCGGACCACTCGCAGGGCCATGCCCTCGGGGTAGCCCTTGCGGGCGAGCATGCTCGCAAGGCGGCGGAGTCGTTTGTCGCGGTCGAGGCCGCGGGTGGAGCGCAGTTTGCGGGCAACCAGCTCACGCGCGGTCGACTCTTCCTGCTCGGAGTCGAGTTGGGCGACGGCCTCGTCGATCAGCGTGGAGTCGACCCCCTTGGTCCGCAGCTCCTGGGCGAGCGCCCGGCGGGCCAGCCCCCGGCCGTGATGCCGGGATTCCACCCAGGCGTCCGCGAACGCGCTGTCGTTGATCAGCCCGACCTCCTCGAACCGTGACAGCACCTCCTCGGCAACCTCGTCCGGGATCTCCCGCTTGCGCAGAGCGTCCGCAAGTTGCTTCCGTGTCCGCGGGGTCCCGGTGAGCAGGCGCAGACAGATCGCCCGCGCCCGCTCAGCCGGGTCCCCTGAGGACTCCCCCTTCTCGGCCCTCGACGAGGAGAAGGCGTCCCCGTCCTCGGCGGACGGCTCTCCGAAGCCGCGCCGACGGCGTCCACGCCCACGTCGTGAACCGCCCTCGCCGTGCCCTGTGCGGTCGCCGCGAAGCCGACCGCTGCCGCTCACGCCCTCAGCGGGGTGCGAGCCTCCCTCCGACTCATCGTCACCGTGCCCGGCAAAGCCTCCGTCGCCCGCGCTCGCCGGCTCCGGTCTGTGTGGGGGGCCGGAGTAGGCGTGCTCCGGCCAGTCGGTTCGCCGTGTCACGGGGTCAGCTCTTGGCGGCCGCGGCCTTGGTCTTGGCCGTCTTCGCCACCGCCGGTGCCGCCTTGGCCGCGTCGTCCGCGGGGGTGGCAACCGCGGCGTCCGCGCCCGGTTCGGCGGCGGGCTCCTCAGGCCGTACGCCGACTCCCAGCTTCTCCTTGATCTTCTTCTCGATCTCGTTGGCGAGGTCGGGGTTGTCCTTCAGGAAGTTGCGGGCGTTCTCCTTGCCCTGGCCGAGCTGGTCGCCCTCGTACGTGTACCAGGCTCCGGCCTTGCGGACGAAGCCGTGCTCCACGCCCATGTCGATCAGGCCACCCTCGCGGCTGATGCCCTGGCCGTAGAGGATGTCGAACTCGGCCTGCTTGAAGGGGGGCGCGACCTTGTTCTTGACGACCTTGCAGCGGGTGCGGTTGCCGACCGCCTCCGTGCCGTCCTTCAGGGTCTCGATGCGACGGATGTCGATGCGCACCGAGGCGTAGAACTTCAGTGCCCGGCCACCGGTCGTGGTCTCCGGGGAGCCGAACATCACACCGATCTTCTCGCGGAGCTGGTTGATGAAGATCGCGGTGGTCTTGGACTGGTTGAGCGCGCTGGTGATCTTCCGCAGGGCCTGGCTCATCAGACGGGCCTGCAGACCCACGTGGCTGTCGCCCATCTCGCCCTCGATCTCGGCGCGCGGGACGAGCGCGGCGACGGAGTCGATGACGATGAGGTCGAGCGCACCGGAGCGGACCAGCATGTCCACGATCTCCAGCGCCTGCTCGCCGTTGTCCGGCTGGGACAGGATCAGGTTGTCGATGTCGACGCCGAGCTTCTTCGCGTACTCGGGGTCGAGGGCGTGCTCCGCGTCCACGAAGGCGACCTGGCCGCCGGCCTTCTGGGCGTTCGCCACCGCGTGCAGGGTCAGGGTCGTCTTACCGGAGGACTCCGGTCCGTAGATCTCCACGACACGGCCACGGGGCAGGCCGCCCACGCCGAGGGCCACGTCGAGGGCGGTCGACCCGGTCGGGATGACCTCGATGGGTTCCTTCGACCGCTCGCCCATGCGCATGACCGCGCCCTTGCCGAATTGTCGTTCAATCTGTGCGAGCGCGGCGTCGAGGGCCTTCTCGCGGTCGGTGCCTGCCATGGGTTCCACCCGGTTTGCTTGAGTCGATCGCTTCACGTCAAAGACGCTAACGCCTGCCACTGACAATGCGCCCCGACGCGGGTCCGGCCTGTGGATAACTCGGGCACTTCCCCCTCAAACCCCTGCGGAAATCCCCGTCCAGAGCCTCGCCGGAGCCTCCATAAGAATGGATGTTCGATTTTCGTGTCAAGCGCACCACGCGGCACTTCCGAGACTACGTCGGCGCACCGACAACGGCCCCTGGCTCCGGTGCCGACAGCCCGCTCCCGCCCTGCTTCCCCGGGCGGTCAGCTGCTACGTGGCCGCCGTCATCGGGGCCGCGGTGCGGGCCGTCCTCACCTACTGACGCTCCGCCGTCGAGCTCCGCTCCGTCTCCCGCAGCCGCTCCCACAGGCGTCGCGTGCGCGTGAGCGCCCCGGGCCGCCCCGGCTCCCGTCTGTGGTTCCCGTCCACGCGCGGGTCGTCCGTGACGTCGTACCGCCTCACATACGCCCCGAGGAACGCCTGGAGCGTGGCGATCGCCGGGATGGCGATCAGCGCGCCGACCGCGCCGAGGAGAGCGGTGCCCGCGATGACCGAGCCGAAGGCGACCGCGGGGTGGATGTCGACGGTCTTGGCGGTCAGCTTGGGCTGCAGCATGTAGTTCTCGAACTGCTGGTAGATCAAGACGAAGACCAGCACCCACAGCGCGTACCAGGGGTCGACCGTGAAGGCGATCAGCATGGGCAGGGCACCTGCGAGATACGTGCCGATGGTGGGGATGAACTGCGAGACGAGCCCCACCCAGACAGCCAGCACGGGCGCGTAGGGCACGCCCAGGCTCTCCAGCAGGATGTAGTGCGCGAGCCCCGAGATGAGTGCCATCAGGCCGCGCGAGTAGATATAGCCGCCGGTCTTGTTGACGGCGATCTCCCAGGCCCGCAGGACCTCGGCCTGCCGCGCGGGCGGCAGCACTGAGCAGATCGCACGGCGCAGTCTCGGTCCGTCGGCGGCGAAGTAGAACGCGAACAGGGTGATCGTCAGCAGCTGGAAGAGCCCCCCGAGGACCTGCGTGGACACGTCCAGGACGCCGGTGGCGCTGTTCTGCACGTAGTTGCGCAGCCAGTCGGAGCGGAGCAGGCCCTCCTGGACGTCCACCCGCTTCAGGTCGGTGTTGAAGTGCGCGTTGATCCAGTTGATGACGGAGTCGAGGTAGCCCGGGAATCCCTCGACCATCGTGATGATCTGGCCGGCGAGCATGGAGCCGAGCAGCGTGACGAAGCCCGCGGACGCGATGATCACGGCGAGGAAGACGATGCCGGTGGCGGCCCCTCGGCGCATACCGCGCGAGGCCATCCAGCTCACCGCGGGTTCTATCGCGAGGGCCATGAAGAACGCGATCAGGATGTTGATCAGCAGGCCGGTGAGCTGGTGAAAGGCCCAGCTGCCCAGCTGGAACACGGCGATGAGCGCGAGCGCCAGCACCATGGCGCGCGGCAGCCAACGCGGCATGCGTGCGCCCGACGCGCGGCCGCGGGGCCGGGCGGGCGGCGCGGTACCGGAGGGGGATGCTTGCTGGGCTGCCTGCCCGGTCTCATCTATGGGTGCCACGGTGCAAGTCTCGCCCACACCGGTGACAATCGGGTGCGGTCCTGCGATCTTCGTGACCGGTCAGCGCTTTTCCTGTGGCACGTTCATGACCGAGCAGACCACTCGCCACACGTCCTTGGCCTCCCAGCCGGTGTCGAGCGCCTGGTGCACGGTACGCCCGCCGAGCTCCGACATCACGTGATCGCGCGCGAAGGTCTCGGCGTAGCCCGTACCGAAGTGCTCCGCCATCCGCTCCCAGAAG
The DNA here is from genome assembly GCF_046267975.1 of Streptomyces flavusporus. Taxonomy (NCBI): domain Bacteria; kingdom Bacillati; phylum Actinomycetota; class Actinomycetes; order Kitasatosporales; family Streptomycetaceae; genus Streptomyces; species Streptomyces flavusporus. Next base: position 2,756,299 of record NZ_CP176503.1, read on the forward strand.
ACCGTCAACCTCATGACACCAGTATCCCGCCCCTGAGGGTGGGCCCGAGCCGGGACCGCTTGCCGAGAACGCTTTCCGCCCTACGGTCTGACCCATGGCCGAAACTGGAGCTTCCCCACTCCCCCCTACGCCCCCGGCGCACTCCCCGCTCTTCCGCGCCGAGCACTTCGTCCGGCTCACCGCGCGCGTGCTGGAACAGCGCCTGTTCGCCTACCACTTCCTGCACGGCGGCGCCGACCCGGTGGAGACCGCGCTGGACGCCTACCGCAACCAGGACGGCGGATACGGTCACGCCCTGGAACCCGATCTGCGCGGCCCGGTCAGCCAGCCGCTGCACACCTCCCACGCCCTGCGCGTCCTGGACTCCCTCGGGCGCTGCGGCGGACAGCGGGTGGAGCGTGTGTGCCGGTACCTGACCTCCGTGTCCACGGCGGACGGCGCACTGCCGGCGATTCATCCCAGCCAGCGGGGCTATCCGACCGCCCCCTTCGTGCCGGTCGTCGACGACCCTCCGAGCGAACTGCTCGCCACCGGGCCGGTGGTGGGCCTGCTGCACCGTAACGAGGTCTGGCACGCCTGGTTGTTCCGGGCCACGGACTTCTGCTGGCAGACGGTCGAGTCCCTGGAGCAGTCCCACCCCTACGAGATCGAGGCCGCCGTGGCCTTCCTGGACTCGGCACCCGACCGCCCGCGCGCAGAGGCGGCCGCCGACCGCCTGGGCCGCCTGGTGCGCGAGCACAGCCTCGCGGTCCTGGACCCGGAGAAGCCCGACGCCTACCCCGTGGCCCCCGGCTACGCCCCCGGGGAGCACCACTTCCCGCACGACTACGCGCAGACTCCGCAGTCCCTCGCGCGCGCGTGGTTCACCGACGACGAGATGAACCGCTCCCTGGACTTCCTCGCGAGCGAACAGCAGGAGGACGGCGGCTGGCCGATCCGATGGCGTCAGTGGGCACCCGCCCCGGCGCTGGAGGCGCGCCCCATGGTGACGATCGAGGCACTGCGCACCCTCAGGGCCTACGGCCGGCCCATTGGCTGACCGCGGATGTCCCGCCGCCCCATCGGCTCGCCTCACCCACCCATCGCCCGTACCCCCGCCGTCACCACGACCGCCGCCGCGACGACGAGCAGGAACGGGGCGCGCAGGAACAGCGCCAGCGCCGCCGCGGCAAGCCCCGCCACGCGCGCGTCCAGCACGAGCGCCCGCCCGTCGGCGAAGGTCTGCTGGGCCGTGAGGGCGGCGAGGAGGGCGACGGGGAGGAGTGCTGCGAGCCGTTTGACGAGGGGCCGCTCGAGCACACCGGCCGGGACGAGGAGTCCGGCGAGCTTGACGGCGTAGCAGCCGACGACGGTGACACCGATCGCGATCCAGGTGTTCAACGCAATCCCTTTCGTGACTCTCGGCGTCCTTCCACGAACAGCACGGCCGGCGCCGCGAGGGCGGCCGCCAGCACCGGCACGCCCGCGGGCAGCACCGGCAGCAGCCCCAGCCCCAGGACCACGGCGAGTCCGGCGACGGCTCGCTCGGTCCCGGTCCTCAACATCGGCGCCAGCAACGCCAGAAAGACCGCGGGCCCGGCCGCGTCCAGCCCCCAGGTGGCCGTGTCGCCGAGGGCCTCGGCCCCCAGCGCACCCAGCAGCGTGGTCAGGTTCCACAGCACGTACAGGCTGAGCCCGGTCACGACGAACCCGATCCGGATGCTGCGCCGCGTGGGCTGCGCCAGGGCGACCGCCGTCGTCTCGTCGATCACCCACTGAGCGGCGAACGGGCGCACCGCGCGCGGGAGGGCCAGCAACTGCGACAGCCGCAGCCCGTAGAAGGCGTTGCGCACGCCCAGGAAGAAGGCGCCCGCAGCCGCCGTGAGCGGGTTCCCGCCCGCGGCGAGCGCCCCCACCAGCGCGAACTGGGAGGCGCCGGTGAACACCAGCAGGCTGAGCACACACGTCTGCACCAAGCTGAGCCCGCTGCCCGCCGAGGTCACCCCGAAGGCGAACCCCGACAGTCCTACGGCGACTCCGACCCCGAGGGCGTCCCGTACGACGGCGGTGTCCGGCCTTCCTCCGCGGTCGGCCGGTATGTCTGCGTGCGTGTCTGCGTGAGCTGTCCGTTCTGCCACACGTCGGACGGTAGGTGCAGCTGTCGCGGAGCGTCTTGTACGTTCTTGCGCTCCCGCTGGTACGCCCCTGGAGGCACGCCCACGATCCTGCTGAAGTGCCGGTTCAGGTGCGGCTGGTCGGTGAACCCGACCGCGACGGCGGCTTCGGCGGGCGCCGTCCCCGCGTCCAGCAACCGGCGCGCCCGCCGCACCCGGGCATCGGTCAGCCAGGCGTGCGGCGGCATGCCGTACACCTCCCGGAACGCCCGCAGCAACGCGAACGGGCTGGTGCCGAGGTTCCCGGCGAGCGTCTCCAGGGTCGGCGGCTCGGCCATCCGCTCCTCCAGCACCTCACGCGCGAGTGCCGCGATCCGCGCTCCCGCCGTCCGCACCCGGCGTTGCGGCAGTGCTCCGCCGTTCAACCGCAGCAGCCGCGTCACCGCGACCCGCAGCAGCGTGTCGGCCGCCAGCGCGTTGCCCTCGTCGGCGGCGCGCAGTACCTGATGCACGAGGCTCACGGCGTACGGATCGTCGAGCACGGGCCGGACGAACCCCGGCGTACCGCGTATCGCGGTCGTCTCCGCGGCGATGTCCGACACCACCTCAGGCGACGGATACACGGCCCCGTACCGCCATCCCTCCGGTACCCCGGCCCGCCCCGTGTGCGGGGTGTCCGGATTGACCAGGGCCAGCGCCCCGGCACCCGCGTACTGATCGCCCCCGCCGTGGTGAAAGACCTCCACCCCGTCGGCGATGGCGGCGATCACGAAGTTTTCGTGCGTGTGCCGCACGAACGTCTTCCGGATGTACCGGGCCCGCAGCAGATCAACACCGGGCAGCTCCGCGTACTGCCAGTGCCGCGCCCGCTCGCCGGTACCCGTCATGACTCCATTCTCCGGCACCGCCCGGCCCGACGCAGCAAACGCGCAGGTCAGCCGCATTGTCAGTGGCCGGGTGCAGGATGGACCCATGGCGAGCTCCGGGCACCGAGCCCTCGACGGCTTCTCCCCCGCGACCCGCGGTTGGTTCACGGGGGCCTTTTCCGCGCCCACCGCGGCCCAGGCGGGCGCGTGGCAGGCCATCCGTGAGGGATCGGACGTACTGGTGGTCGCCCCCACGGGTTCCGGCAAGACTCTGGCCGCCTTCCTCGCGGCCCTGGACCAGCTCACCTCGACCCCCCACCCGGCCGACCCCAGAAAGCGCTGCCGCGTCCTGTACGTCTCCCCGCTCAAGGCCCTCGCCGTGGACGTGCAGCGCAACCTGCGCAGCCCTCTGACCGGCATCCGCCAGGAGTCCGTGCGCCTCGGCCTGCCGGAGCCGGACGTGAAGGTCGGCATCCGCTCCGGCGACACCTCGGCCGCCGAGCGCCGCGCCCTGTCCACCCGACCACCGGACATCCTGATCACCACCCCCGAGTCCCTGTTCCTGATGTTGACGTCGGCCACGCGCGACGCGCTGTCCGGCGTCGAAACGGTGATCCTCGACGAGGTACACGCGGTCGCCGGCACCAAGCGCGGCGCGCACCTCGCTCTCTCCCTGGAGCGCCTGGACGAACTCCTGCCGAAGCCGGCCCGCCGTATCGGCCTCTCCGCGACGGTCCGCCCGGTCGACGAGGTCGCCCGCTTCCTCTCCCCCCGCCGCAAGGTGGAGATCGTTCAGCCGGAGTCCGGCAAGGAGTTCGACCTCTCGGTCGTGGTCCCCGTCGAGGACCTGGGCGAACTGGGCGGCTCCCCGGTGGCCGACGGCTCCGAGGGCGCCGAGCGCCCGTCCATCTGGCCGCATGTCGAGGAGCGCATCACCGACCTCGTCCAGGCCCACCGCTCCACCATCGTCTTCGCCAACTCCCGCCGCCTCGCGGAGCGCCTGTGCAACCGGCTCAACGAGATCGCGTACGAGCGGGCCACCGGCGAGCCCCTGGACGAGCACCACGCCCCCGCCGCACTCATGGGCGGCTCGGGTGCCGCCCAGGGCGCCCCGCCCGTCATCGCCCGCGCACACCACGGCTCGGTGTCGAAGGAGCAGCGGGCCCTTGTCGAGGAGGACCTCAAGGCGGGCCGTCTCCCCGCCGTGGTCGCCACCTCCAGCCTCGAACTCGGCATCGACATGGGCGCGGTGGACCTCGTGGTCCAGGTCGAGTCTCCGCCGTCCGTGGCCTCCGGCCTCCAGCGCGTCGGTCGCGCGGGCCACCAGGTCGGTGCGGTCTCCACCGGCGTGGTCTTCCCCAAGTACCGCGGCGACCTGGTGCAGGCGGCCGTGGTCACCGAGCGGATGCGCACCGGCGCGATCGAGTCCCTGAAGGTCCCGGCCAACCCCCTGGACGTCCTGGCCCAGCAGCTCGTCGCCATGACGGCGATGGACACCTGGCAGGTCAACGACCTGCTCGCCGTGGTCCGCCGGGCCGCCCCCTTCGCGTCGCTCCCGGAGTCGGCGTTCACCGGGGTCCTCGACATGCTCGCCGGGCGCTACCCGTCGGACGCGTTCGCGGAACTGCGCCCGCGCGTGGTGTGGGACCGCATCGCCGGCACGATCACCGGCCGCCCCGGAGCCCAGCGCCTCGCCGTCACCTCGGGGGGCACGATTCCGGACCGTGGCCTGTTCGGGGTCTTCCTCGCCGGTGCCGATCCCAAGAAGGGCGGCGGCCGGGTCGGCGAGCTCGACGAGGAGATGGTCTACGAGTCCCGGGTCGGGGACGTCTTCACGCTCGGCACCAGCTCCTGGCGCATCGAGGACATCACCCGCGACCGGGTCCTGGTCTCCCCCGCTCCCGGCGTCCCGGGGCGGCTCCCGTTCTGGAAGGGCGACCAGTTGGGCCGCCCACTGGAACTGGGCCGTGCGGTGGGCGCGTTCCTGCGCGAGGTCGGCTCACTCACCAAGGAGGACGCCCGGCTGCGCCTGCTCGCAGCCGGCCTGGACGCCTGGGCGGCGGACAACGTCCTGTCCTACCTGGACGAACAGCGCGAGGCCTGCGGCCACGTCCCCGATGACCGCACCATCGTCGTCGAACGCTTCCGCGACGAGCTCGGCGACTGGCGGGTCGTCGTGCACTCCCCCTTCGGCGCCCAGGTGCACGCCCCCTGGGCGCTCGCCCTCGGCGCCAAGCTCTCCGAGCGGTACGGCATGGACGCACAGGTCATGCACGCCGACGACGGCATCGTGCTGCGCCTGCCGGACGCCGACCTCATGGGCCTGGACCTGCTCGACCGGGAACCGATGAAAGTGGGCACGGAATACGACGCCGAGCAGGCGCCGGTCGGCGCGGCGGACGTGGTCTTCGACAAGGGCGAGGTCGACCAGATCGTCACCGACCAGGTGGGCGGCTCGGCCCTGTTCGCGTCGCGTTTCCGCGAGTGCGCCGCCCGCGCGCTGCTGCTGCCGCGCCGCAACCCGGGCAAGCGCACCCCCCTGTGGCAGCAGCGCCAGCGCGCCTCCCAACTGCTTCAGGTGGCCGGTGAGTTCGGCTCGTTCCCGATCATCCTGGAGGCGGTGCGCGAATGCCTCCAGGACGTCTTCGACGTCCCCGGGCTCGTCGAGCTGATGGGCGATCTCGAGTCCCGCAAGGTCCGCCTGGTCGAGGTCACCACTCCGGAGCCGTCCCCCTTCGCGCGCTCCCTCCTCTTCGGGTACGTCGCCCAGTTCCTGTACGAGGGGGACTCGCCGCTCGCCGAGCGCCGGGCCGCCGCCCTGTCGCTCGACTCGCGTCTGCTCGCCGAGCTGCTCGGCCAGGCGGAGCTGCGCGAGCTGCTGGACGCGGAGGTGCTGACCGAGCTGGAGCGGGAGCTGCAGTGGCTCACCGAGGACAGGCGCGTCAAGGACGCCGAGGGCGTCGCCGATGTGCTGCGGCTGCTCGGCCCGCTCACGGACGCCGAGCTGGCCGAGCGAGGCGCCGAACCGCAGTGGGCGAAGGAGCTGGCGGGCGCCCGCCGGGCGATCCGGGTCCGTATCGCCGGGGCGGACCACTGGGCGGCGATCGAGGACGCGGGCCGCCTGCGCGACGCACTGGGCACGGCACTGCCGGTCGGGGTCCCGGAAGCCTTCACCGAACCGGTGAAGGACCCCCTCGGCGATCTCCTCGCGCGCTACGCCCGCACCCACGGCCCGTTCACGTCCACGACGGCCGCGGCCCGCTTCGGCCTGGGCGTGGCCGTCACCGAGGGCGCCCTGCAGCGGCTGGCGGCGTCGGGGCGGGTCGTACAGGGAGAGTTCCACCCCGCCGGCATCGGCCAGGAGTGGTGCGACGCAGCCGTACTGCGCCGGCTGCGTCGCCGTTCCCTGGCCGCGCTGCGGCACGAGCTGGAGCCGGTCCCGCCGGCCGCGCTCGCGCAGTTCCTGCCGCAGTGGCAGCACATCGGCAGGGGCCATGCGCTGCGCGGCGTCGACGGACTGGTGCGCGCCATCGAGCAGTTGCAGGGCGCATCGGTGCCCGCCTCCGCCCTGGAGAAGCTCGTCCTGCCGTCCCGCGTCGCGAACTACACCCCCGCGATGCTCGACGAACTCACCGCCGCCGGCGAGGTGGTGTGGGCCGGAGCCGGCGCGCTTCCCGGCAAGGACGGCTGGGTGTCCCTGTACGTGGCGGACGCGGCCCCGCTCCTCCTGCCGCCCCCGCACCCGCTGGAGCTGACTGCCCTTCACCAGTCCGTCCTGGACTCCCTCTCCGGCGGCTACGGTCTGTTCTTCCGCCAGATCGCCGACCAGGTCCGTGCCACCACCCACCCCGAGGCCACGGACCCCCAACTGGCCGACGCCGTCTGGGACCTGGCCTGGTCCGGCCGGCTGACCAACGACACCCTCGCGCCCCTGCGCTCCCTGCTCGGCTCCGGCCGCACCGCGGGTTCCACGGCACACCGCGCCAAACGCACGGTGCCGCGGGGCCGCTACGGCTCCCTGACCGCGGCCGCCCGCCCCGCCTCCCGCAGCGGCCCGCCGACCGTCGCCGGCCGCTGGTCCCTGCTCCCGGCCCACGAACCCGACCTCACCGTGCGCGCCCACGCCCTGGCCCGCACACTCCTCGACCGGCACGGTGTCGTGACCCGGGGAGCGGTCGCCGCGGAGGGCGTCGAGGGCGGGTTCTCGGCGACGTACCGCATTCTGTCCGTCTTCGAGGAGAGCGGTCAGGCACGGCGCGGCTACGTCGTCGAGGGGCTCGGGGCCGCACAGTTCGCGATGGACGGCGCCGTGGACCGCCTGCGGGCCGTGGCCAATGCCCGCGACCGGGGCGACGGGCTGCCCGACCCGCAGTTCGGGACCGGCGCCCCCGAGGGCGTCACCGACGGCTACTTCACCGCCGCCGACGCCCTCGGCCCGTTCGACGACCATGCCTACCAGGCCGACCCGGTGTACGACCCCCTGGACGCCGACTCCCCGCTCCCCCATCCCTCACCGGGCGACTATGTCTCACCCCGGGATTTGCCCACATCCGGCGCCCCCTCCTGGCAGAACGGCGGCCGCACAACCCCCGGCTCCCCCGCCCGCCGCAACCGCCCGTCCGCCGCCTCCCGTGCCGTCGTCCTCGCCGCCGCAGACCCGGCGAACGCCTACGGCGCCGCTCTCCCCTGGCCGGAGCCCCCGACAGGCGCCGGGCACAAGCCGGGCCGCAAGGCGGGCTCCCTCGTCGTCCTCGTCGACGGCGAGCCGGCCCTCTACATGGAACGCGGCGGCAAGACCCTGCTGGCCTGGCCCACCGCCCCGGACCTCACACCCGCCGACGACCCACGCCTCGGCACGGCCGCCGAGGCCCTCGCCGCAGCCGCCGGCGCCGGCTCCCTCGGCACGGTCACGGTGGAACGCATCAACGGCACCCCTGCCCTGACGTCCCCGATAGGCACCCTGCTGGAAACAGCAGGCTTCGTCGCAACACCGAGAGGCCTACGCCTACGGGCGTGAACCACGTCCCACAACGCGACCCCGCACACGCCCCTCTCCCCCGTGCCACCCTGAATCCATGCCCGAAGGAGACACGGTCTGGCAGGCCGCGAGGCGGTTGCACGGCGCCCTCGCGGGCAAGGTGCTGACCCGCTCCGACCTGCGCGTGCCGAAATATGCGACGGCCGACCTCACCGGCCGTACCGTGCTGGACGTCACCCCGCGCGGCAAGCACATCCTGGCCCGTATCGAAGGCGGCCTGACCCTGCACTCGCACCTGCGGATGAACGGCTCCTGGAAGGTGTACGCGAGCGGCCGGCGCTGGACCGGCGGCCCGGCACACCAGATCCGCGCGATCCTGGGCACTGCCGACCGCACGGCCGTCGGCTACCGCCTCCCCGTCCTCGAACTCCTCCGTACCGCCGACGAGGACCGCGCTGTCGGCCATCTCGGCCCCGACCTGCTGGGCCCGGACTGGGACCCGGACCGTGCGCTGGCCAACCTCCTCGCAGACCCCGCCCGCCCCCTGGGCGAAGCCCTCCTGGACCAGCGCAACCTCGCCGGCATCGGGAACGTGTACAAGAGCGAGCTCTGCTTCCTGCACGGCGCCACCCCCTGGCTCCCGGTCGGCGACCTCCCCGCCGACCGCACAGCCAAGCTCCCGGCCCTCGCCAGGAAACTCCTGGAGGCCAACCGCGACCGCCCGGTCCGCACCACGACGGGCCGCCGCGGCCAGGACCTGTTCGTCTACGGCCGCGCACCCCGCCCCTGCCTGCGCTGCCACACACCCGTCCGCGTCGCCGACCAGGGCGACGGCTCCCGCGAGCGCCCCACCTACTGGTGCCCGACCTGCCAGACAGGCCCGGCCCCGACGTCCGGCACCCCGCGTACGAGACGGAACCCGGCACCGTACTAATTGACGGGCCGTCAGAAATGCTCGTACCGTCCCAGCATGGCCGTGAAGGCGTACGACCTCACCGGACGCACCGCATTCGTCACCGGCGCCGCCGGCGGCATCGGCCGCGCCTCGGCGGTCCTGCTCGCCCGGGCCGGCGCCACCGTGCACTGCGCGGACCGCGACGCGCAGGGCCTGCACGAGACGGCGACCCGGATCAAGGACCACGGCGGCACCGCCCGCACCCACCACCTCGACGTCACCGACCGCACCCAGATGAGACAGGCCGTCGAGTCCTGTGAGCGGCTGGACGTGCTGGCCGCGATCGCCGGGATCATGCACAGCAGCCCGGTCCTGGAGACCCGGGACGAGGACCTCGACCGGGTGCTGAACGTCAACTTCAAGGGCGTGCTGTACGCCTGCCAGGAGTCGGCCCGCCTGATGCTCGACCGGAACATCAGGGGCAGCATCATCACGATGGCGTCCGGCGCCGTCGACACCGGCGGCCCCGGCCTGCTGTGCTACGGCGCAGCCAAGGCGGCCGTCGTACAGCTGACGAAGACGCTGGCGACGGAGCTGGGCCGGTCCGGCATCCGTGTGAACGCGGTCGCGCCGGGCTGGATCCGCACTCCCATGACCGACCGCCACGACGACGCGGCCCAGGCGCGCACCGAGGCGGTGATGGCGCGGATGTCGCCGCTGGGCCGGGTCGGCGAACCGGAGGACGTCGCCCATGCGGTCCTCCACCTGGCCTCCGACGCATCGGCCTTCACCACGGGCCAGATCCTGCGTCCGAACGGGGGTGTGGCGATGCCCTGGTAGCGCTGGTCCGCAAGGCGTTCCGCCACCGCGCCACCCCGAGCGCCCCGGCCGCCCGCGCCCTGGGCGCACAGTGCACCGGCAACAGGCTCAACCCCCACCCCCCGGCCGCGACCGTCCCCTCCAGCGCCCCCGCGTCCGGCGCCACCGCAAGCCGCAGCACGGCCCACCACCACACCGCCCCGAGCCCCAGAACCGCCCCCCAGCGCACTGTCCGCGCCGCCATGGCCCCGTCACCTCCAGCTCGACGCCGGCAAGCCCGTCCTCACGTCCGGAACGACTCGCGTGCCACTCGCACCGGACGGGCTGAGCTGCGGGCAGCCGGCGGTTCACCGGGCAGGCGCATCCCCGGTCAACCGTTCTCGGCCTGGAACATCCAGTAGTGCTTCTCGAGATCCGCCGTGATCCCGATGAAGATGTCCTGCGACACCGGATCCGCCTCCGCGGTCACGGCCACCCGCTCCCGCATCCGTCCGATCAGCGCCCCGAGGGCCTCGACGAGCATCCCCACGGCGTCCCCGTCCTGGATCCAGCCGCCGTTCAGCGCCCCGATGCCGCTGCCGACGGCAACCGTCGAGGCGCGCCCGTCGGGCGAGACGCCCAGGGCCGAGGCCCGTTCGGCAACGGTGTCGGAGTGGGTTCGCGCGGTGTCGACGACTTCGTCGAGCTGAAGGTGCACGGACCGGAAGCGCGGCCCCACGACGTTCCAGTGGATCTGCTTGGCCACCAGGGCGAGGTCCACCAGATCGACGAGTGCGCCCTGCAGCGCCTCGGAGACGGTCATCAGATGTGCATCGGACAGGGGGCTCTTGACGACGTACATCGCACCTCCGTTGGCTCGCCCGGCATGTCCTTCCACGATGAACGCGGCACCCGGGACCGGCAAACGCACCCGAACGGGAACCAAAGCGAACCCGAGGCAAGACCCCGCACATGCGAAAACCCCGACGGCACTCCCCAGGGGATCTCCCCGGGAAGCCCCGGCCGGGGCATCACACGATTCCTACGGCGTGGGCGTCAGCCCACGCGTCCAACGCGCGCGTACGTCACGCCGCGACCACATCGACCGTCTCGGAGGGCGCCTTGATGGTCACCCGTTCCGGCGGCACACCGGTCACCGACACGGAACCCAGCATCGGACGAACCGCCGTGGGTACGGGCTCGCTGGGTGTGGCCGCAGCAGACTGGGCCAGCTCGGCGAGGGCGAGCTCGTCGCTCACTTCCCGCATGAGCTCGGACATCCGTACGTCCAGCGCGTCGCAGATGGCGGAGAGCAGCTCGGAGGAAGCCTCCTTCTGCCCCCGCTCCACCTCGGAGAGATAGCCGAGTGAGACTCGGGCGGACGAGGAGACTTCGCGCAGAGTACGGCCCTGGCGCTGGCGCTGCCGACGCAGCACGTCACCCAGCAGGCGACGGAGCAGAATCATCGGTGGCTCCCTCCTCGGACCGCGTAGCCGCATCCTTCACGCCCCACCGTACCGCCTTGCGCTGCGGCCGTGCGGGGAGCGATGTCGTGTTCACTCAGGGCTGCAAACATCAAAACCCCCCGTTCCGTTCCGTATCCTGTGCCCGCTCATTCCCGGTCTGTTCGCCCGCAAGCTCCCTCAGAAGCAGTGCGAGTACGCTCCGTACACTCTCCATACGAATTTCCGTGCGGTCGCCGTTCAACCTCAGGGGCTCCACTTTTCCGCCACCGGCGGAACCGGAACCCGGTCCGAAGGGCCCGTCCAGGGCCAGGAAAACCGTCCCGACGGGCTGCCCGTCCTGTGGTTCCGGACCGGCGACACCGGTGGTCGCGATGCCCCAGTCGGCACCCAGCGCCTTCCGCACGCCGATCGCCATCTGGACCGCGACCTGCGGATCCACCGCTCCACGCTGAGCCAGCAGAGTGGCGTCGACGCCCAGCAGCTCGTGCTTGAGCGCAGTCGCGTACGCCGTCACCGAGCCCCGGAACGCCTTGGACGCCCCTGGAACCGCCGTCAGCTCCGCCGACACCAGGCCGCCCGTCAGCGACTCGGCGACGGCGACCGTCTCGCCCCTCACCGTGAGTAGTCGCACCACTTCCGCGGCCGGGAAACTCACGTTTCCGTCTCCTCCAACGCAGCCTTGCGCTCGGCCATTCCCTGCCTGCGCAGCACAATGGCCTGTCTCACATAGTCAAGCCCGGTCACCACGGTCAGGACGACCGCCGCCGCCATCACCCAGAACCTCAGGGTGGCCAGCCACCCCGTCAGCGCCAGCACGTACATCCCCACGGCCACGCCCTGCGTGAGCGTCTTCAGCTTGCCGCCGCGGCTGGCCGGGATGACGCCGTACCGAATGACCCAGAAACGCAGCAGTGTGATCCCGAGTTCCCGCCCGAGGATCACGATCGTCACCCACCACGGCAGATCGCCCAGCGCCGACAGACAGATCAGCGCCGCGCCCATGATCGCCTTGTCGGCGATGGGGTCGGCGATCTTCCCGAAGTCGGTGACGAGGTTGTAGGTGCGCGCCAGATGGCCGTCGAACAGATCGGTGATCATGGCGATGGCGAAGGCCGCCCAGGCGAGCGAACGCCACGCGGGGTCGTAGCCGCCGTCGGCCAGCATCAGCGCGACGAAACCCGGCACCAGGAGCAGCCGGAGCATGGTCAGGAGGTTGGCGATGTTCCAGACGCTGGCCTGGTCGACGGCCGCGGCGGCGATCTTCCCGCCACGCGCCGACTTCACGCCGTCCTGCGCGCCGGAAGCGCCCGATCCGGTGGAACCCGCGGCTGCCCCCTTCCCCTTCGAGGCCCCGCGCGCGGCGGTCCCTCTCGAGGAGGCCGCGGCACCGTTCGCCTTGGCGGAGCCACCTGCGGCGGACGCTGGTACTCCGGTCATCTGCCCGCCTCCTCACTGCCCGGGAGACCGCCGGCGCGACCGCCGACGAACGCGCCCGGCAACGGCTCGGCCACCAGGTCGACACCTTCCGTACCGACCACCTTCGCCTCGACCATACGACCGATGCGCAGGCCCTCGCCGCTCGTCAGCAGCACCTGGCCGTCCGTCTCAGGCGCCTGGTGCGCCGCACGGCCGTATGTGCCGTCCTCGGTGTCCACCGACTCCACGAGCACGCGCACGGTCTGACCGACGCGCTCCTCGGCCCGCTGCGAGACGAGTTCCTCGGCCAGTCGCGAGATGCGGGCGAGGCGCTCGGCGACGACGTCCTCGTCGAGCTTGTTGTCGTACGTGGCCGCCTCCGTGCCCTCCTCGTCGGAGTAGCCGAAGACGCCGATGGCGTCCAGCCGTGCGCCGTTCAGGAACCGCTCCAGCTCGGCCAGGTCGGCCTCGCTCTCGCCGGGGAAGCCCACGATGAAGTTGGAGCGCACACCGGCCTCGGGCGCCTTGCTGCGGATGGTGTCGAGCAGCTCGAGGAACCGGTCGGTGTCACCGAAGCGGCGCATCGCGCGCAGCACGTCGGGCGCGGAATGCTGGAAGGACAGGTCGAAGTACGGCGCGACCTTCGGCGTCGAAGTCAGGACGTCGATCAGCCCGGGGCGCATCTCGGCCGGCTGGAGGTAGCTCACGCGCACCCGCTCGATGCCGTCGACCTCCGCCAGCTCCGGCAGCAGCGACTCCAGCAGCCGGATGTCGCCCAGGTCCTTGCCGTACGAGGTGTTGTTCTCGGAGACCAGCATGATCTCCTTGACGCCCTGCTCGGCCAGCCACCGCGTCTCGTTCAGCACGTCGCTCGGGCGGCGCGAGATGAAGGAGCCGCGGAAGGAGGGGATGGCGCAGAAGGAGCAGCGCCGGTCGCAGCCCGAGGCCAGCTTCACGGAGGCGACGGGGGCGCCGTCCAGCCGGCGCCGCAGGGGCGCCCGTGGCCCGGAGGCCGGAGCGACACCCTCGGGAAGGTCCACCGGAGCGTGCCCCGGCAGTGCGACGGATGCCGCCGAATCCTGCCGCTCCGCCGGGCTGATCGGCAGCAGCTTGCGCCGGTCGCGCGGGGTGTGCGCGGCGTGAATGCCGCCGTTCAGGATCGTCTGCAGCCGGTCGGAGATGTCCGCGTAGTCGTCGAAGCCCAGCACGCCGTCGGCCTCGGGGAGCGCCTCGGCGAGCTCCTTGCCGTACCGCTCGGCCATGCAGCCCACCGCCACGACGGCCTGGGTTCTTCCGTGTCCCTTGAGGTCGTTGGCCTCCAGCAGGGCGTCGACGGAGTCCTTCTTGGCGGCGTCGACGAAGCCGCAGGTGTTGACGACGGCGACGTCGGCGTCCCCGGCTTCCTCGACGAGCTCCCAGCCGTCCGCCTCCAAACGGCCTGCGAGCTCCTCCGAGTCCACCTCGTTACGGGCGCAGCCAAGGGTGACGAGTGCGACGGTACGGCGTTCAGGCATGGGCTCAAGACTACTTCGTCCCGCTGACACCCCATGTCGACCACCCCACGACGACGGGGTTGGCCGATCATGGCCAACCCCGTAGCGACGACACGCCTCTCAGATGCCTATCCGACCTGCGGGTCGCCCTTCGTGTAGGTGAGCCGCTCCACGGAGCCCGGCTGGAAGTCGCTCTCGATCTTCTTGCCGTTCACATAAAGCTGGATCGCGCCGGCGTCGCCGAGCACGAGGTTGATCTTGGAGCTGTCCTGGAAGGTCTTGGATTCGCCCTGCTTGAGGAGTCCGTCGAAGAGCAGCCGGCCGTTGTGGTCCTTGGCGGAGATCCAGCTGCGGCCGCCGACGGCGCTCACCTGGACGGTGACCTTGTCCTGGGGCGCGGCCGCGATGGCGCTCTCCGTCGGGTCGGGCTTCGGTTCGGTCGGCTTGCTGTTGCCGTTGGAGGGCGAGGCCGTCTTGGTCGACGAGGGCTTGGATCCCTCGGCGACCGGCGTCTCGGAGCCGGTGCCAGTGTCGCCGCCCTTGACCACGGTGAACCCGACGAAGCCGATCACGACCACGATCGCGGCGACCATGGCCGCGGTCCAGTTGGGCCCCCGCCGCTCCGGGCGGATGCGCTCGGCCTCGAAGAGGGGTGCCGCCGGTGTCGGCGCCGGCCGCCCGCCGTGCTGGGCGTCGTACTGGGCGAGGAGTGGGGCCGGGTCCAGGTGGACGAACCTGGCCAGGGTCCTGATGTGCCCGCGGGCGTAGACGTCGCCACCGCAGAGCGCGAAGTCGTCCGATTCGATGGCGTGCACGACGGCGATGCGGACTCGGGTGGCGGTACTGACGTCGTCGACGGTCAGCCCGGCGGCCATGCGCGCCTGCTGCAGGGCGCGGCCGATGGAGGGGCGGGCTTCCTCGGATACGTCTTCGAACGGACGCTCGTCTTCAGGGGAGTTGCCGATGGACACGGGGGCGCCTTTCGAGCGTGTAGCCACCTGTGCTGGAGGTTCAGTCTAGGGGGGGTACGAAAGGGTGGGGCAACCGGGCGACGGGACTTTGTACGCCATCCGAATGGCCGGACATCCTGATGACGGGTCGAGTGTTGACTGATGGTGGGGCAGGTGCTTTGCGGTTCCCTCAACTTGACGTACGCCGGGGGGAAACGGTTGCTCAATGATCGCTTACGGGTGAGTCACGATCGAACAACACACCGCACGACGGCCGTAGGACACCCGTCTCCCTACGCTTCAGACTCCCCACGGATCAATGCGAGCACGCCATCCAGGTCATCGGGTTTCACAAGAACATCACGCGCCTTGGAGCCCTCGCTCGGCCCGACGATGTTCCGCGATTCCATGAGGTCCATCAGCCGCCCGGCCTTGGCGAAGCCCACGCGCAGCTTGCGCTGGAGCATGGAGGTCGAGCCGAACTGCGTGGAGACCACCAGCTCGGCCGCCTGGCACAGCAGGTCCAGGTCGTCGCCGATGTCCTCGTCGATCTCCTTCTTCTGCTTGCTGCCGACGGTGACGTCGTCCCGGAAGACCGGCGTCATCTGGTCCTTGCAGTGCTGGACGACGGCCGCGACCTCCTCCTCGGTCACGAACGCGCCCTGCATACGCACCGGCTTGTTCGCGCCCATCGGCAGGAACAGTCCGTCGCCCTTGCCGATCAGCTTCTCGGCGCCCGGCTGGTCGAGGATGACCCGCGAGTCCGCCAGTGAGGAGGTGGCGAACGCCAGCCGCGACGGCACGTTCGCCTTGATCAGACCGGTGACCACATCCACCGACGGCCGCTGCGTGGCGAGCACCAGGTGGATGCCGGCCGCGCGCGCGAGCTGCGTGATGCGCACGATGGCGTCCTCCACGTCGCGCGGCGCCACCATCATCAGGTCGGCGAGCTCGTCGACGATCACCAGGAGGTACGGGTACGGCTGGAGTTCCCGCTCACTGCCCTCCGGCGCCGTCGCCTTGCCGTTCCGTACGGCCTCGTTGAAGTCGTCGATGTGCCGGTAGCCGTACGCCGCCAGGTCGTCGTACCGCAGGTCCATTTCCCGTACGACCCACTGGAGCGCCTCCGCGGCCCGCTTCGGGTTGGTGATGATCGGCGTGATCAGGTGCGGGATGCCCTCGTACGCGGTGAGCTCGACGCGCTTGGGGTCGACCAGGACCATGCGGACGTCCTCGGGGGTCGCGCGCATCATGACCGACGTGATCAGGCAGTTGATGCACGAGGATTTACCGGAACCGGTAGCTCCGGCGACGAGGACGTGCGGCATCTTCGCGATGTTCGCCATCACGTAGCCGCCCTCGACGTCCTTGCCGAGCGCGACCAGCATCGGGTGGTCGTCCTCGGCGGCCGCCGCCAGCCGCAGCACGTCGCCGAGGTTGACCATCTCGCGGTCGGTGTTCGGGATCTCGATGCCGACCGCGGACTTGCCGGGGATCGGGCTGATGATCCGCACGTCGGGGCTGGCGACGGCGTACGCGATGTTCTTGGTGAGCGCGGTGATCCGCTCGACCTTCACGGCGGGGCCGAGTTCGACCTCGTAGCGCGTGACCGTCGGCCCGCGCGTGAAGCCGGTGACGGCAGCGTCGACCTTGAACTCGGAGAAGACGTTGGTGAGCGAGGCCACCACGGCGTCGTTGGCGGCGCTGCGCGCCTTTCCGGGGCCCCCGCGCGTGAGGAGGTCGAGGGACGGCAGGGAGTACGTGATGTCGCCGGACAGCTGGAGCTGCTCGGCGCGCGGCGGGAGGTCGCGGGTCTCGTGGGGCGGCGCCTTGGTGAGGTCGGGGACCTCGCCCTTCAGCTTCTCCTGCTGGGGGCGCGCGGCCGGGACCGGCGTCGGAGTCGGTGTGGTCTCCGCGCGGTCGCCGACGCTCACACCCTGGGTGAGGTCGGCGACGACCGGCGAGGGCGGCATGCCGTGCAGCACGGCACCGTCGAGCGCGGCAGCGGCGGCCGCAGCGACGTCCACGGCGTCCATCTGCCGGTCCGTCTCGGGCTGCGGCACAGCGGAGCGCCTCGGACGGCCGCGACGCCGGGAGAGCGCCTCCTGCTCCGCGCCTTCGGGGTCGTACGACTGCGGGGCCGGCCCGCGCCTGCGGGGGCGGGCGGGCAGCGCCTCGCGCCACTGGTCGTCGTACCGCTCGTCGTCGTCGGTGAACTCCTCGTCCGCCGGGTCGCGGACGAGGCCGAGCTTCGTGCCGAGCAGCCGCAGCCGCTGCGGGACGGCGTTGACCGGGGTGGCCGTGACGACCAGCAGACCGAAGACCGTCAGGAGTACGAGCAGCGGTACCGCGAGCATCTCGCTCATGGTGTACGTCAGCGGAGTCGCCGCGCCCCACCCGATGAGGCCGCCGGCGTCCCGTATGGCCTGCATGCCGTCGCTGCGGGCGGGAGAGCCGCAGGCGATGTGGACCTGGCCGAGCACGCCGATGACGAGCGCGGACAGGCCGATGACGATGCGGCCGTTGGCCTCGGGCTGCTCGGGGTGCCGGATGAAACGCACCGCGATGACCGCGAGGAGGATCGGTACGAGCAGGTCCAGCCGGCCGAAGGCGCCGGTGACGAGTATCTCGACGAGGTCGCCGACCGGGCCACGCAGGTTGGACCAGGTGCCCGCAGCGACGATCAGCGCCAGGCCGAGGAGCAGCAGGGCGATGCCGTCCTTGCGGTGGGCCGGGTCGAGGTTCTTGGCACCCTGTCCGATGCCGCGGAAGACGGCGCCGACGGCATGCGCGACGCCGAGCCAGATCGCGCGGACGAGCCGGTAGACGCCTCCGGTCGGACTGGGTGCCGGCTTGGGCGCGGGCTTCTTCGCCGCGGCCTTCTTGGCGGGAGCCTTCTTCGCCGGGGCCTTCTTCGCAGCGGCCTTCTTCGCCGGAGCCTTCGCGGAACCGGCAGCCTTCTTCGCGGGCTGCTTCTTGGCTGCGGAGGGACGTGAGGCCATAGGTGTGAGATTACCGGTGGAGACGACAGCGGACACGCGTGCCCACTGCTTCACCCGTTCGTGTCGCCCTTGCAGAGGCGTGAAACTGACGCGAGTTCACGTAGGAGTGACGCATTCATGAACGCCGCGCCGCCGACCGCGGCGCGGGCACCAGGCAACTGGCCCCGCGCAGACGTCAGTTCTGCGACGGCACCGACGCCGCGCCGCCCGCACCCGGCTCCAGCGCGTCCAACGCTCGCCGCAACCCCGTGAGCTTGCGCTCCAGATGGGCCGCCGTCGCCACCGCCGCCGCGTCCGCCGAATCGTCGTCGAGTTGCTTGGACAGCGCCTCGGCCTGCTCCTCCACGGCCGCGAGCCGCGCCGACAGCTCCGCGAGCAGACCGGCCGGCTCCTTGCCGCCGCCGATCGCGCCCTTGCCGCCGCCCTCCAACTGGAGCCGCAGCAGCGCCGCCTGCTCCCGCAGCTGGCAGTTCTTCATGTACAGCTCGACGAACACCGAGACCTTCGCCCGCAGCACCCACGGGTCGAAGGGCTTGGAGATGTAGTCGACCGCGCCCGCCGCGTAGCCACGGAACGTGTGGTGCGGACCGTGGTTGATCGCGGTGAGGAAGATGATCGGGATGTCCCGCGTCCGCTCACGCCGCTTGATGTGGGCGGCGGTTTCGAAACCGTCCATTCCCGGCATCTGGACGTCCAGCAGAATGACCGCGAAGTCGTCCGTGAGCAGTGCTTTGAGCGCTTCCTCCCCGGACGATGCCCGCACCAGCGTCTGATCGAGCGCAGAGAGGATCGCCTCCAGCGCCAGCAGATTCTCCGGCCGGTCATCGACCAGGAGGATCTTGGCCTTCTGCACCATGGCCCGCCCTCCTCGCCCCGGCAGTGCACCGGGCGCCGCCCCGTGGGACGACTCCGTTACGCCGCCCATCCTCGTGCCGGTCATCGTAGCCGTACCCCGCCTGTCGCCACACCCTGTCACCGTGATGTCACTGTGCACGTAGCAGAAACGTAGGGGGAGACCAGAAGGTTCCCCGAATCCCGTACTTGTACACGACTACCAACACCCTGAGTCAGCAACTCGAGGTGAACATCCACCGTTCATTCCTCCTGCATCCACTGCTCCATCACCGTGAGCAGATGATCGGGATCGACCGGCTTCGTGACGTAGTCGGAGGCGCCCGACTCGATCGCCTTCTCCCGGTCGCCCTTCATCGCCTTGGCCGTCAGCGCGATGATCGGCAGCCCTGCGAACTGCGGCATCCGACGGATCGCCGTGGTCGTCGCATACCCGTCCATCTCCGGCATCATGATGTCCATCAGGACGACCGCCACGTCGTCGTGCTGCTCCAGGACCTCGATGCCCTCCCGGCCGTTCTCGGCGTACAGCACCGACAGCCCGTGCTGCTCCAGGACGCTGGTGAGGGCGAAGACGTTACGGATGTCGTCGTCGACGATCAGCACCTTCTCGCCGCCGAACCGGATCCCGCCGCGCGCCTGCGCGTCCACGTCCTCCGCGCCGGCCGGCCACTGCGCCTGCGGCAGGGCCCGCTGTTCAGCGACAGGCGTGGTCCTGCGGCGCCGCCGGAACAGGGCGGCCGCACCGTTCTGCGTCTCCCGGTACGACTTCACCTCGGCCGGCGTCTCGACGACCGCCTCGGACAACTCCGGCCAGCCCTCGCCGAGCTCGCCGACCCCCGGGGGAAGCGCGGGCTGCTGGTAGCCGTGCGGCGGCAGCTCGCTCGGGTGCAGGGGCAGATACAGCGTGAACGTCGAACCGCGGCCCGGCTCGCTCTGCGCATGGATCTCACCGCCGAGCAGCTGAGCGATCTCCCGCGAGATCGACAGCCCGAGCCCGGTACCGCCGTACTTGCGGCTGGTCGTGCCGTCCGCCTGCTTGAACGCCTCGAAGATCACCCGCATCTTGCTCGCCGCGATGCCGATGCCGGTGTCGGTCACCGAGAACGCGATCAGCTCCGCGTCCGGATCGGTCAGTGAACCGGCCTCCAGCAACTGCTCCCGGATCTTCTGCGGCACGTCGTCGCGCGCCGGACGGATCACGAGCTCGACCGAGCCGGAGTCGGTGAACTTCACCGCGTTGGACAGCAGGTTGCGCAGCACCTGCAGCAGCCGCTGCTCGTCGGTGTGCAGCGTGGCGGGCAGCTCCGGCGACACCCGTACGGACAGATCCAGGCCCTTCTCCGCGGTCAGCGGCCGGAACGTGGCCTCCACGTAGTCGACGAGCTGGACGAGCGCGATCCGCGTCGGAGAGACGTCCATCTTGCCCGCCTCGACCTTCGACAGGTCGAGGATGTCGTTGATCAGCTGGAGCAGGTCGGAGCCCGCCCCGTGGATCGTCTCGGCGAACTCGACCTGCTTCGGGGTGAGGTTGCCGTCCGCGTTGTCGGCGAGCAGCTTGGCCAGGATCAGCAGCGAGTTCAGGGGCGTACGCAGCTCGTGCGACATGTTGGCGAGGAACTCGCTCTTGTAGCGCATGGAGACCGCGAGCTGCTCGGCGCGCTCCTCCAGGACCTGCCGCGCCTCCTCGATCTCGGTGTTCTTCACCTCGATGTCGCGGTTCTGCCGGGCGAGCAGCTCGGCCTTCTCCTCCAGCTCGGCGTTGGACGCCTGGAGGGCCTTCTGCCGGTTCTCCAACTCGGCGGACCGCTCACGCAGTTGCTCGGTCAGCTCCTGCGACTGCTTCAGCAGCACCTCCGTCTTGGTGTTGACGGAGATCGTGTTGACGCTGGTCGCGATCATCTCGGCGATCTGGTTGAGGAAGTCCTTCTGGATCTGCGTGAACGGTGTGAACGACGCCAGTTCGATGACGCCGAGCACCTTGTCCTCGAACAGCACCGGCAGCACGATCACCTGCGCGGGCGGCGCCTCGCCGAGCCCGGAGGAGATCTTCAGATAGCCACTGGGGGCGTTCTCGACAAGGATCGTGCGCTTCTCCTGCGCGGCCGTGCCGACCAGCGCCTCCCCCGGCCGGAACGACGTCGGCATGGATCCCATCGAGTAGCCGTACGAGCCCAGCATGCGCAGTTCGAACTGGTCGTCCTTGCCGGCACCGTCGCCGAGCGGCATCGCGACGAAGAACGCGCCGTGCTGAGCGGAGACCACCGGCGTCAGCTCGCTCATGATCAGTGAGGCCACGTCCTCCAGATCACGGCGGCCCTGCATCAGCGCGGAGATACGGGCGAGGTTGCCCTTGAGCCAGTCCTGCTCCTTGTTGGCGATCGTGGTGTCGCGCAGGTTGGCGATCATCTTGTTGATGTAGTCCTGAAGTTCCTGGATCTCGCCGGAGGCGTCCACATCGATCTTCAGGTTCAGGTCGCCACGGGTCACCGCGGTCGCCACGCGCGCGATGGCACGCACCTGCCGGGTCAGGTTCCCGGCCATCTCGTTCACGGACTCGGTGAGGTCACGCCAGGTGCCGTCGACATCACGCACGCGTGCCTGGCCGCCCAGCTGGCCCTCCGTACCCACCTCACGGGCGACGCGGGTGACCTCCTCGGCGAACGAGGACAGCTGGTCGACCATCGTGTTGATGGTCGTCTTCAGCTCGAGGATCTCACCGCGCGCGTCGATGTCGATCTTCTTCGTGAGGTCACCCTTGGCGATGGCCGTGGTGACCATGGCGATGTTGCGCACCTGCCCGGTCAGGTTGGACGCCATCTGGTTCACGGACTCGGTGAGGTCCTTCCAGGTGCCCGCCACGCCCGGCACGTGCGCCTGCCCGCCCAGGATGCCGTCCGTACCCACCTCGCGGGCCACCTTGGTGACCTGGTCGGCGAACGAGCTCAGGGTCTTCACCATGGTGTTGAAGGTGTCGGCGAGCTGAGCGACCTCACCACGCGCCTCGATCGTCACCGTCCGCGTCAGGTCACCGTTGGCGACGGCCGCCGCGACCTGGGAGATGTTCCTCACCTGAACGGTGAGGTTCTTGGCCATCAGGTTGACGTTGTCGCTGAGGTCCTTCCAGATGCCCGTGACACCCGGCACATGAGCCTGGCCGCCCAGGATGCCCTCGGTGCCCACCTCGCGGGCCACCCGGGTCACCTGGTCGGCGAAGGACGACAGCTGGTCCACCATCGTGTTGACGGTGGTGACGAGCTCGAGGATCTCGCCCTTGGCGTCGACGGTGATCTTCTTCGACAGGTCACCCTTGGCGACCGCGGTCGTGACGTCGGCGATGCTGCGCACCTGCACGGTGAGGTTGTTCGCCATGAAGTTCACGGACTGGGTGAGGTCCTTCCAGGTGCCGGACACGCCCTGCACCTCGGCCTGACCGCCCAACTTCCCCTCGGTGCCCACCTCGCGGGCGACGCGGGTGACCTCCTCGGCGAAGGACGACAGCTGGTCCACCATCGTGTTGAGGGTGTTCTTCAGCTCCAGAATCTCGCCACGCGCGTCCACGGTGATCTTCTGCGACAGATCACCCCGCGCCACAGCAGTCGCGACCTGGGCGATCTGCCGCATCTGCGCGGTCAGGTTGCCGGCCATGCCGTTCACGGAGTCCGTCAGGTCCCGCCACACACCGGCCACGCCGGGCACCTGCGCCTGACCGCCGAGCCGGCCCTCCGTACCCACCTCACGGGCCACCCGCGTCACCTGGTCGGCGAAGGACGACAGCTGGTCCACCATCGTGTTGACGGTGTTCTTCAGCTCCAGAATCTCCCCGCGCACATCCATGGTGATCTTCTGCGACAGATCACCCCGCGCCACAGCAGTCGTCACCTGGGCGATCTGCCGCACCTGGGCGGTCAGGTTGCCGGTGATGGAGTTGACGGCGTCGGTGAGCTCCTTCCACGTACCGGAGACGCCCTCCACGCGCGCCTGCCCGCCGAGCCGCCCCTCGGTGCCCACCTCCCGGGCCATGGTCGTGACCTGGTCGGCGAACGACGACAGCTGGTCCACCATCGTGTTCACGGTGTTCTTCAGCTGCAGCATCTCGCCGGAGACGTCCACGGTGACCTTCTGCGACAGATCACCGTTGGCCACCGCCGTCGTCACCTGGGCGATGTTCCTCACCTGTCCGGTGAGATTCCGGAACGCCGTGTTGACGGAGTCCGTCAGGTCCTTCCACGTCCCTGCCGCACCCGGCACCTGCGCCTGCCCGCCCAGCTCACCCTCGTCACCGATCTCCCGCGCCACCCGCGTGACCTCGGAACCGAAGGCCGACAGCTGGTCCACCATCCCGTTGACGGTGTTCTTCAGCTCCAGCATCTCGCCGGCCACGTCCACGGTGACCTTCTGCGACAGGTCACCGTTGGCCACCGCCGTCGTCACCGCGGCGATGTCCCGCACCTGAGTCGTCAGGTTCCGAAACACCGTGTTGACGGAGTCCGTCAGGTCCTTCCATGTTCCCGCCGCACCCGGCACGTTCGCCTGCCCGCCGAGCCGTCCCTCTGCACCGACCTCGTTGGCCACGCGCGTGACCTCGTCGGCGAAGATCCGCAGCGTCTCGGTCATCTGGTTGATCGTCTCGGCGAGCTGCGCGACCTCGCCCCGCGCCTGCACCGTCACCTTGCGCGACAGATCACCGCTGGCGACCGCGGTCGTCACCTCCGCGATACCGCGCACCTGGGCGGTGAGGTTCCCGGCCATCGTGTTGACGGAGTCGGTGAGCTCCTTCCACACACCGGCCACGCCGGGCACCTGCGCCTGACCGCCCAGCTCGCCCTCGGTCCCCACCTCTCGGGCGACCCGGGTCACCTCGGAGGAGAACGCGGAGAGCTGGTCCACCATCGTGTTGACGGTTTCCTTCAGCTCCAGCATCTCGCCGGCCACGTGAACCGTGACCTTCCGGGACAGATCACCCTTGGCGACCGCCGTCGTCACCAGCGCGATGTCCCGCACCTGAGCGGTCAGCCGGTATGCCATCGTGTTGACGGACTCCGTCAGGTCCTTCCACGAACCCGACATCCCGCGCACCTGGGCCTGCCCGCCCAGCTTTCCCTCGGTGCCCACCTCACTGGCCACCCGCGTGACCTCGTCGGTGAACGTCGACAGCTGGTCGACCAGGTTGTTGACCGTCCGCCCGACCTTGAGGAACTCCCCGCGCAGCGGGTGCCCGCTCCCGTCGGGCGCCTGCGTCCGCAACTCCATCCGGGGCAGCAGATCACCGTCCGCCACCGCGGACAGCACCCGGCTGACCTCGGACACCGGCCATACGAGATCGTCGACCAGGGCGTTCGAGGCGTCGATTGCGGCCGCCCAGGACCCCTCGCAGGCGCCCGTCTCCAGCCGCTCCGTGAGCTTGCCCTCCCGTCCCACCACGCGGCGCACGCGCGACAGCTCACCCGTCAGGTGCAGATTGCGGTCGGCCACCTCGTTGAACACGGCCGCGATCTCCGCCATCACGCCGTCCCCGGACACCGTGAGCCGCTTGCGGAAGTTTCCGTTCCGCATCGACACAAGAGCCGCGAGCAGCCGGTTCAGGGCAGCCGTGTCCACCTCAGTGGTCCCGTTCCGGTTGCTCGGGGACTGTCCGCCCTTCGCACGCGGCTTAGTGCCCCGCGTCGCTGCGCCAGACTCCACTGTGTCCCTCCCGCGGGGATCGACCGTTACTGCTGTGCTCGGGTACTGCTGCTCGGCGTACCGGTTACTACTGCGTATACCGGCCCGGCGGTACCGGGCCGGTATCACTACCAGGGGTACCGGCCGCACCTAGGGCTGCTGCCCGCCATACGCGGAACACACTCTCGGCCTGCCAGGACCTCCACCAGAAGCCTGCCCAGTGTTTCACCCCTGCCGAACCAGGCCATAACAGTTCGGCAGCTTCGCACATCGTCCGCACACCCTCCGGACGGAAACACTGCAGACCGGCACACGCATGGATGGCGAAGGTAAGTAACCTTGCATGCGGCTGTCCAGCCGCGCCGGTCCGTCCGGCCTGGGCGGTGGCACGAGAACGAGCGGGCATCGGAGGGGCGGCCGCACACATGACCACCGGACTGATTCCCGGGGGACAGCCCCCGGACCCCCGGCCGACGAGCGGCCTGCCGTCGCAAACGCGACGGGAGCCGGTCGACCACGGGGCCCAGCACGTAGAAAGCAGGTCGAGGAGTTCTGTGATCACCGCGCGCGCGGCCGCCAGCTTCGAGCCCGTCGGGCGCTCGGTCGCCTCCGCCCGCTCCTTCGTCCGCGACACACTCCAGGGCTGGGGCTACGCCGACATCGTGGACGACGCGGTGGTCCTCACCAGCGAGCTGGTCACCAACGCCGTCGTGCACGCCGGTACGACCGCGGACGTCCTGTGTCTGCGCACCGAGGGCGGCGTACGCATCGAGGTCGCCGACCACTACCCCGAACGCGAAGTCCCACTCCAGGGCTCGCCCGTCAACATGGGCAGCCCCGACCGCGAGGGCGGCCGCGGCCTCCAGCTGTGCGCGGCCCTGGCCAGCCGCTGGGGCGTCGAGTACACCCCGACGCACAAACAGGTCTGGTTCCAACTCGACCTCCCCGAGCGCGCGGTGGGCACCCGCACCGCCGGCCCGTCCCTCCCGGCCGACCTGCTCCCGCTGGCCGACGGCCGCGTCCGTGTGGCGGTCATCCAGATCGACCGGAACGGCTCCATCTCGGCCTGGAACGACGACGCCGAGGAGCTGTTCGGCTACCAGGCGGAACAGGTCACCGGAAAACCCCTCACCGACCTCGCGGCCTGGCCGCACACGCCCGGCACCAGCACGGGCATCGCGGAGGCCCTCCAACTCTCCCGTTGGGAAGGCAGTTACGGCATCCGCAACGCGAACGGGCGGGTGATTCCCGTCTACGCCTCCCACCTCCGCGTCCGCGACACGGCCGGCGAGCCCTCCACGGTCTGCCTCCTCGTACGGGACCATGAACGCGCCGTCCTGCAGACGCCGATGCGCCTGCCGGCATCTGACACGAGCACCTCCTCGGAGGGCCAGAACACCGACCCCTTCGAGGTGTTCATCGGCTCCCCCGCCCCGGACGACCTCGACGGCCTCCTCCAGCGCACGGTGGAACGCGCCCGCGACATGCTCGACGGCGACTCCGCCTTCCTGCTCCTCGCCACCGACGACGAAACGGAGTTGGAGGTCCGCGCCTCCACGGGCCTGCCCTCCGCCCGCCAGCGTTTCGCCCGCGTCCCCGTCGAGGCGGGCCCCGGCCGCTACGGCTCCGCCCGCATGCCGGCCGTCCATGACGACCTCACGGCGGTCTCCGGTGCGGTACCGCTGCTGAACGGCACCGGCATGCGCTCGGTGGTCACGGTCCCGTTGAAGGTCGAGGGCCGCCTCACCGGCTCCCTCGGCGTCGCCGCGGAGGCGCCCGGCAGATACTCCAACGAGGAGGCCCTGCGCCTCCAGTTCGCCGCCGACCGCATCGCCCTGGCCGTCGAATCGGCCCGCCTGGGTGAACTCGAACGCCTGCGCCGCGGCTCCCTCAGCTTCCTCGTCGAGGCCTCCGACCTCCTGGCCGGCACCCTGGACCGCGACCAGACACTGGCCCTCATGGCCCAGATGACGGTCCCGACGCTGGCCACCTGGTGCGCCGTCTACACGATCGCCGACCAGGCCTCGGAGCCGTATCTGTCGTACGTCCTGCACGAGGACGAGGAACTCATCGACGGCATCAAGTCCCTCCTGTCGAAGATCGCCCCACCCGACCCGGTCCCCACCCCGGGCGCCCGCGTCTGGTCGGCCCCCGCGGAAGCCGCCCACCAGGCGGCGCTGCGCACGTCCATGCGCAGCCTGGGCCTCGGTGAACCAGCCACGGTCAGCGGGGGAATCGGTCCGACCCTGGCAACGGCCTCGGCCGTGGGCGGCGAGACGGTCGTCCTCCCCCTGGTGGCCCGCAACCGCGTCATCGGCATGTTGACGCTGGGCAAGCCGACCGACGAACACTTCCGCCAGGAGATCCTGGAACTGGCCGAGGACCTGTCCCGCAGAGCCGCCCTGGCCCTGGACAACGCCCGTCTCTACTCGGAGCGCGTGGCCATCAGCCAGTCCCTCCAGCGCAGCCTCCTGCCGCCCGAGCTCCCCGAGATCGGTGGCGTGGAGGTCGAGGTCATCTACCGCGCGGCCGGCGAGGGCAACGAGGTCGGCGGCGACTTCTACGACCTGTTCCCCATCCGCAACGGTGCCTACGGCTTCGCCATCGGCGACGTCTGCGGTACGGGCCCCAACGCGGCGGCGGTCACGGGCCTGGCCCGCCATGCGCTGAGGTTGCTGGCCCGCGAGGGCCTCAGCGGCCCGGCGGTCCTGCAACGCCTCAACTCCGCGATCCTCGACGAGGGCGCCCGCAGCCGCTTCCTGACGCTCCTGTACGGCGAGATGCGCCCGCAGGAGGACGGCGGCGCGGAGCTGAAGGTGGTGTGCGCCGGACACCCGCTGCCGCTCCGCCTGCGCCAGGACGGCACGGTCGAGACCGCGGCCGAGCCTCAGCCGCTCCTCGGTGTCCTGGAGGACCTGGACCTCTACGAGCAGACCGTCATCCTCGACCCGGGCGACGTCCTGCTCTGCGTCACGGACGGCGTCACCGAACGACGCGAGGGCACCCGCATGCTGGGCGACGACGGCCTAGCCGACGTCCTCACCACCTGCACCGGCCTCACGGCGGGCGCGGTGGCGGCCCGCGTCATGCGCGCCGTGGAACGCTTCGCCACGGACGCCCCCTCCGACGACATGGCGATCCTGGCCATGCGCGTGCCGGGTCTCCACAACGGTCTGAACGGCGCCTGAAACTGAACAGAGCCTGAAACAACGCCTGAACAACCAAAAGGCCTCCGCCCGAAAGGGCGAAGGCCTTTTGTAGTGGAGCCCCCAAACGGAATCGAACCGTTGACCTTCTCCTTACCATGGAGACGCTCTGCCGACTGAGCTATAGGGGCCGGTCGCCTTGCCGAGGTTTCCCTCGCGGCAACGGAATAGATCATACCCCGAACAGACCTGTGCTCCCAACCACGACCGCCCGACACAAGACCGGTCAGAAGGCCGGCTGCAACAGGCCACCCAGGGCATTGCACGCGGACACGATCCGCTGCATGTCCCGCTTCGTCAAAGCCCCTTCCACAGGCAGCGCAAGCGTTTCTGCCGCCGCTCGCTCGGTCTCCGGCAAGGACACGCACTGCCGGAACCCAGGCAGCCGATGCACCGGAGTTTTCACCGGAACGCGGCACTCAACTCCCCTCGCCCGCACTGCCCGCGCGAAGGCGTCCCGGTCCGGCCGCCCGTTCCCCGGCACCCGCACGACGTACTGCCGGTAGGTGTGCCCGACACCGCCATCAGGCGTGTACACACTCTTCAACTTGGCATCGAGATAAGCGGCCCGCTGCCGTCGCTGAGCCACCTCGTCGTACGGCGACTCGGACTCCCCCTGCTCCAGCACCAGAATTCCGTGCCGCTGCCCAACGCGGTGCAGCCGCGCCACATCCGCCGGCCGACCGAAGCGGTGTACGACAACGACCGCCGCGGTACGCGGAGTTACGACCGCTTCGACAGCCGACGGGTCCAGGCAGTACGACACCGGGTCGATGTCTGCGAACACCGGGAGCGCACCGGCCAGAGCCACGGCTTCCGAGACCTCGACGTTCCCGAAGGCCGGCACGATGACCTCGTCACCGACTCCGATGCCGGCGGCCCTGAGCATTGCAGCAGTACCCATGCTGCGGATCGTGGTTGCGCAACGTGAACTTCAAGTGACGCAGAACAAAAAAGGGTTGGACCCGGAACGGAAGTTCCGGGTCCAACCCACTCAAGATTTGTTCGGCGGCGTCCTACTCTCCCACAGGGTCCCCCCTGCAGTACCATCGGCGCTGTGAGGCTTAGCTTCCGGGTTCGGAATGTAACCGGGCGTTTCCCTCACGCTATGACCACCGAAACACTATGAAACTGTGAACGCCGCACCACGCGTGGCGGCGTGGGGCTGTTCGTGGTTTCAGAACCAACACAGTGGACGCGAGCAACTGAGGACAAGCCCTCGGCCTATTAGTACCGGTCAACTCCACCCATTACTGGGCTTCCATATCCGGCCTATCAACCCAGTCGTCTACTGGGAGCCTTACCCCATCACGTGGGTGGGAGTCCTCATCTCGAAGCAGGCTTCCCGCTTAGATGCTTTCAGCGGTTATCCCTCCCGAACGTAGCCAACCAGCCATGCCCTTGGCAGGACAACTGGCACACCAGAGGTTCGTCCGTCCCGGTCCTCTCGTACTAGGGACAGCCCTTCTCAAGACTCCTGCGCGCACAGCGGATAGGGACCGAACTGTCTCACGACGTTCTAAACCCAGCTCGCGTACCGCTTTAATGGGCGAACAGCCCAACCCTTGGGACCGACTCCAGCCCCAGGATGCGACGAGCCGACATCGAGGTGCCAAACCATCCCGTCGATATGGACTCTTGGGGAAGATCAGCCTGTTATCCCCGGGGTACCTTTTATCCGTTGAGCGACGGCGCTTCCACAAGCCACCGCCGGATCACTAGTCCCGACTTTCGTCCCTGCTCGACCCGTCGGTCTCACAGTCAAGCTCCCTTGTGCACTTACACTCAACACCTGATTGCCAACCAGGCTGAGGGAACCTTTGGGCGCCTCCGTTACCCTTTAGGAGGCAACCGCCCCAGTTAAACTACCCATCAGACACTGTCCCTGATCCGGATCACGGACCCAGGTTAGACATCCAGCACGACCAGACTGGTATTTCAACGACGACTCCCCCCGAACTGGCGTCCAGGGCTCACAGTCTCCCAGCTATCCTACACAAGCCGAACCGAACACCAATATCAAACTGTAGTAAAGGTCCCGGGGTCTTTCCGTCCTGCTGCGCGAAACGAGCATCTTTACTCGTAGTGCAATTTCACCGGGCCTATGGTTGAGACAGTCGAGAAGTCGTTACGCCATTCGTGCAGGTCGGAACTTACCCGACAAGGAATTTCGCTACCTTAGGATGGTTATAGTTACCACCGCCGTTTACTGGCGCTTAAGTTCTCAGCTTCGCCCACCCGAAGGTGAGCTAACCGGTCCCCTTAACGTTCCAGCACCGGGCAGGCGTCAGTCCGTATACATCGCCTTACGGCTTCGCACGGACCTGTGTTTTTAGTAAACAGTCGCTTCTCGCTGGTCTCTGCGGCCACCCCCAGCTCAGAGCGCAAGACTCATCACCGGGTGTGGCCCCCCTTCTCCCGAAGTTACGGGGGCATTTTGCCGAGTTCCTTAACCATAGTTCACCCGAACGCCTCGGTATTCTCTACCTGACCACCTGAGTCGGTTTAGGGTACGGGCCGCCATGAAACTCGCTAGAGGCTTTTCTCGACAGCATAGGATCATCCACTTCACCACAATCGGCTCGGCATCAGGTCTCAGACTATGTGTCACGCGGATTTACCTACGTGACGTCCTACACCCTTACCCCGGGACAACCACCGCCCGGGATGGACTACCTTCCTGCGTCACCCCATCACTCACCTACTACCAGCTCGGGTCACCGGCTCCACCACTCCGCGCTTGTCCGAAGACGCACACGGCGGTTTCACGGGCTTAGCATCACCGGACTCGATGTTTGACGCTCCACAGCGGGTACCGGAATATCAACCGGTTATCCATCGACTACGCCTGTCGGCCTCGCCTTAGGTCCCGACTTACCCTGGGCAGATCAGCTTGACCCAGGAACCCTTAGTCAATCGGCGCAAACGTTTCTCACGTTTGTATCGCTACTCATGCCTGCATTCTCACTCGTCAACCGTCCACAACTCGCTTACGCGGCCGCTTCACCCGGCAGACGACGCTCCCCTACCCATCACAGCGGGCGTTGGCCCTCATGCTGCAATGACACGACTTCGGCGGTACGCTTGAGCCCCGCTACATTGTCGGCGCGGAATCACTTGACCAGTGAGCTATTACGCACTCTTTCAAGGGTGGCTGCTTCTAAGCCAACCTCCTGGTTGTCTCTGCGACTCCACATCCTTTCCCACTTAGCGTACGCTTAGGGGCCTTAGTCGATGCTCTGGGCTGTTTCCCTCTCGACCATGGAGCTTATCCCCCACAGTCTCACTGCCGCGCTCTCACTTACCGGCATTCGGAGTTTGGCTAAGGTCAGTAACCCGGTAGGGCCCATCGCCTATCCAGTGCTCTACCTCCGGCAAGAAACACACGACGCTGCACCTAAATGCATTTCGGGGAGAACCAGCTATCACGGAGTTTGATTGGCCTTTCACCCCTAACCACAGGTCATCCCCCAGGTTTTCAACCCTGGTGGGTTCGGTCCTCCACGAAGTCTTACCTCCGCTTCAACCTGCCCATGGCTAGATCACTCCGCTTCGGGTCTTGAGCATGCTACTGAGACGCCCTGTTCGGACTCGCTTTCGCTACGGCTTCCCCACCCGGGTTAACCTCGCAACACACCGCAAACTCGCAGGCTCATTCTTCAAAAGGCACGCAGTCACGAGACACCAGCAAGCTGATGTCCGACGCTCCCACGGCTTGTAGGCACACGGTTTCAGGTACTATTTCACTCCCCTCCCGGGGTACTTTTCACCATTCCCTCACGGTACTATCCGCTATCGGTCACCAGGGAATATTTAGGCTTAGCGGGTGGTCCCGCCAGATTCACACGGGATTTCTCGGGCCCCGTGCTACTTGGGTGTCTCTCCAACGAGCCGCTGACGTTTCGACTACGGGGGTCTTACCCTCTACGCCGGACCTTTCGCATGTCCTTCGCCTACATCAACGGTTTCTGACTCGTCCTGTTGCCGGCAGACAACAGAAGAGAGATCCCACAACCCCCACGACGCAACCCCTGCCGGGTCTCACACGTCGTAGGTTTGGCCTCATCCGGTTTCGCTCGCCACTACTCCCGGAATCACGGTTGTTTTCTCTTCCTGCGGGTACTGAGATGTTTCACTTCCCCGCGTTCCCTCCACACTGCCTATGTGTTCAGCAGCGGGTGACAGCCCATGACGACTGCCGGGTTTCCCCATTCGGAAACCCCCGGATCAAAGCCTGGTTGACGACTCCCCGGGGACTATCGCGGCCTCCCACGTCCTTCATCGGTTCCTGGTGCCAAGGCATCCACCGTGCGCCCTTAAAAACTTGGCCACAGATGCTCGCGTCCACTGTGCAGTTCTCAAACAACGACCAGCCACCCGTCACACACCACCACGTGGCGCTTCACCGGGGCCGGCATCCGAAGACAGACCTTGCGGCCGTGCCCTCAGACACCCAACAGCGTGCCCGACACACTCCCCGCTTCCCTCAACGTTCCACGCCCCGAAGAGCAGTACTGGCAGGAGAAGACGACCAAGTGTGCCGAGTAGTCAACGTTCCACCCATGAGCAACCAGCATCAGACGTTCGCTGATGTACCGGCCTCTGGACAACCTTGCGGCTGCCTAGAAGTGCTCCTTAGAAAGGAGGTGATCCAGCCGCACCTTCCGGTACGGCTACCTTGTTACGACTTCGTCCCAATCGCCAGTCCCACCTTCGACAGCTCCCTCCCACAAGGGGTTGGGCCACCGGCTTCGGGTGTTACCGACTTTCGTGACGTGACGGGCGGTGTGTACAAGGCCCGGGAACGTATTCACCGCAGCAATGCTGATCTGCGATTACTAGCGACTCCGACTTCATGGGGTCGAGTTGCAGACCCCAATCCGAACTGAGACCGGCTTTTTGAGATTCGCTCCACCTCGCGGTATCGCAGCTCATTGTACCGGCCATTGTAGCACGTGTGCAGCCCAAGACATAAGGGGCATGATGACTTGACGTCGTCCCCACCTTCCTCCGAGTTGACCCCGGCGGTCTCCCGTGAGTCCCCAGCACCACAAGGGCCTGCTGGCAACACGGGACAAGGGTTGCGCTCGTTGCGGGACTTAACCCAACATCTCACGACACGAGCTGACGACAGCCATGCACCACCTGTACACCGACCACAAGGGGGGCACCATCTCTGATGCTTTCCGGTGTATGTCAAGCCTTGGTAAGGTTCTTCGCGTTGCGTCGAATTAAGCCACATGCTCCGCCGCTTGTGCGGGCCCCCGTCAATTCCTTTGAGTTTTAGCCTTGCGGCCGTACTCCCCAGGCGGGGCACTTAATGCGTTAGCTGCGGCACGGACAACGTGGAATGTTGCCCACACCTAGTGCCCACCGTTTACGGCGTGGACTACCAGGGTATCTAATCCTGTTCGCTCCCCACGCTTTCGCTCCTCAGCGTCAGTATCGGCCCAGAGATCCGCCTTCGCCACCGGTGTTCCTCCTGATATCTGCGCATTTCACCGCTACACCAGGAATTCCGATCTCCCCTACCGAACTCTAGCCTGCCCGTATCGACTGCAGACCCGGGGTTAAGCCCCGGGCTTTCACAACCGACGCGACAAGCCGCCTACGAGCTCTTTACGCCCAATAATTCCGGACAACGCTTGCGCCCTACGTATTACCGCGGCTGCTGGCACGTAGTTAGCCGGCGCTTCTTCTGCAGGTACCGTCACTTGCGCTTCTTCCCTGCTGAAAGAGGTTTACAACCCGAAGGCCGTCATCCCTCACGCGGCGTCGCTGCATCAGGCTTGCGCCCATTGTGCAATATTCCCCACTGCTGCCTCCCGTAGGAGTCTGGGCCGTGTCTCAGTCCCAGTGTGGCCGGTCGCCCTCTCAGGCCGGCTACCCGTCGTCGCCTTGGTGAGCCGTTACCTCACCAACAAGCTGATAGGCCGCGGGCTCATCCTTCACCGCCGGAGCTTTCAACCCTCACAGATGCCTGCGAGAGTGGTATCCGGTATTAGACCCCGTTTCCAGGGCTTGTCCCAGAGTGAAGGGCAGATTGCCCACGTGTTACTCACCCGTTCGCCACTAATCCACCCCGAAGGGCTTCATCGTTCGACTTGCATGTGTTAAGCACGCCGCCAGCGTTCGTCCTGAGCCAGGATCAAACTCTCCGTGAATGTTTACCGGTAATCCGGTGCAACACCACGAGAGCGGTGCGAGAGGAGGAATAGTCCCCTCGCACACAGCGTCCTCGCTGTGTTTTTCAAAGGAACCTCGACCATCGGTTATCCGATGGACGGGGTATCAACATATCTGGCGTTGACTTTTGGCACGCTGTTGAGTTCTCAAGGAACGGACGCTTCCTTCGTACTCACCCGAGAGACTCTCTCGCGGCTTTCCTCCGGGCGCTTCCCTTCGGTCTTGCGTTTCCGACTCTATCAGATCTTTTCTCGATCCGATTTCCTCGGTGCTTTCCAGGTTCCCGCTTTCGCGTTTCCCTTTCCGGCGGCTCCGACTTTATCAGAGATTCTGAGTCGGAATTTCCACCCCACTCGGAGACTGTCTCCGATTGCGCGAAGCAGCCGGGTTCCCCGTGAGGCGGAGCCGTAAACGTACTGGAGCGGGGCGCCTCGATGCAAATCGAGGCGCCCCGCTCCCGGTTCACGCGTACGAGGGGTCGTACGCGGGTCAGACGTCCACGACGACCGGGAGGATCATCGGCCTGCGCCGATACGTGTCGGAGACCCACTTGCCCAGCGTGCGGCGGATGAGTTGCTGCAGCTGGTGGGGCTCGACGACGCCGTCCTGGGCCGAGCGCTCCAGTGTCTCCGTGATCTTCGGGATGACATCGACGAACGCCGCATCCTCGATGCCCGAGCCGCGGGCCTGGACATGCGGGCCGCCCGTGATCTTGCCGGTGGACGAGTCCATGACGACGAAGACCGAGATGATGCCCTCCTCGCCCAGGATCCTGCGGTCCTTGAGGGCCGGCTCGCCGACGTCGCCGACCGAGAGGCCGTCGACGTACACGTAGCCCGCCTGGACCTTGCCGGAGATCTTCGCCTTGCCCTCGATGAGGTCGACGGCGACTCCGTCCTCGGCGATCACGATGCGGTCGTGAGGAACACCGGTCAGGGCACCGAGTTCCGCGTTGGCCCGCAGGTGGCGCCATTCGCCGTGGACCGGCATCAGGTTGCGCGGCTTGCAGATGTTGTAGAAGTACAGGAGCTCGCCCGCCGACGCGTGGCCGGAGACGTGGACCTTGGCGTTGCCCTTGTGGACGACGTTGGCGCCCCAGCGGGTGAGACCGTTGATGACGCGGTAGACCGCGTTCTCGTTGCCGGGGATGAGGGACGACGCCAGGATGACCGTGTCGCCGTTGACGATGCGGATCTGGTGATCCCTGTTGGCCATGCGGGACAGGGCCGCCATCGGCTCGCCCTGTGAGCCCGTGCAGACCAGGACCACCTCGTTGTCCGGCAGGTCGTCGAGTGTCCGGACGTCGACCACCAGGCCCGGGGGGACCTTCAGGTAGCCGAGGTCCCTGGCGATGCCCATGTTGCGGACCATGGAGCGGCCGACGAAGGCCACCCTGCGGCCGTACTCGTGGGCCGCGTCCAGAATCTGCTGGATGCGGTGGACGTGACTGGCGAAGCTCGCCACGATGATCCGCTTGCGGGCGGACGCGAAGACCTGGCGCAGGACGTTGGAGATGTCGCGCTCGTGCGGGGTGAAGCCGGGGACCTCGGCGTTCGTGGAGTCGCTGAGGAGGAGGTCGATGCCTTCCTCGCTCAGCCGCGCGAAGGCGTGCAGGTCGGTGAGGCGGTTGTCCAGCGGGAGCTGGTCCATCTTGAAGTCGCCGGTGTGGACGACCATGCCCGCAGGGGTGCGGATGGCCACGGCCAGGGCGTCGGGGATGGAGTGGTTGACCGCGACGAACTCGCAGTCGAACAGGCCGATGCGCTCCCGGTGGCCCTCCGCCACCTCGAGGGTGTACGGCCGGATGCGGTGTTCCTGAAGCTTGGCCTCGATGAGAGCGAGGGTCAGCTTGGAGCCGATCAGTGGGATGTCCGGCTTCTCGCGGAGCAGGAACGGGACGCCGCCGATGTGGTCCTCGTGGCCGTGGGTGAGGACGATGCCCTCGATGTCGTCGAGGCGGTCCCGGATGGAGGTGAAGTCCGGCAGGATCAGGTCGATTCCGGGCTGCTCCTCCTCGGGGAAGAGCACTCCGCAGTCGACGATCAGCAGGCGGCCGCCGTACTCGAAGACCGTCATGTTCCGGCCGATCTCGCCGAGGCCGCCGAGCGGGGTGACCCGCAGGCCGCCTTCGGGGAGCGGCGGGGGCGGGCCGAGTTCAGGATGCGGATGACTCAAAAGACTCTCCTCACCACGCGCGCCACGTACCGGTTGGGCACGTGGCGCGCGTGACGTTCGTGCAGAAGCAGTTGTCGTTGTGGAGTGCAGGCACCGGTGGCCCGCGTATTCAGTTGTGAAGTCCGTACACGCCCGGTCGGGCGAAGTCTGATGTCAGAGCTGTACCCCGCCGGCGGCAAGATCGATCTTGAGCTGCTCGATCTCCTGGGCCGTGAGTTCGACCATGGGCGGACGCAGGGGGCCGCCGGGCAGGCCCTGGAGGGCGAGGGCGGCCTTGGTGGTCATGACGCCCTGGGTGCGGAACATGCCGGTGTAGACCGGGAGCAGCTTCTGGTGGATCTCGGTGGCCTTCTGGACATCGCCGGTCGTGTAGGCCTCGACGAGCTCGCGCAGTTCGGGCGTGACGACATGACCGACGACGGAGACGAACCCGACCGCGCCCACGGAGAGCAGCGGCAGGTTGAGCATGTCGTCGCCGGAGTACCAGGCGAGGCCGGACCGGGCGATGGCCCAGCTGGCGCGGCCGAGGTCGCCCTTGGCGTCCTTGTTGGCGACGATCCGCGGGTGCTCGGCGAGGCGGACCAGTGTCTCCGTGTTGATCGGGACGCCGCTGCGGCCGGGGATGTCGTACAGCATGACCGGCAGCTCGGTGGCGTCGGCGACGGCCTTGAAGTGCCGGTAGAGGCCTTCCTGCGGGGGCTTGTTGTAGTACGGCGTGACGACGAGGAGGCCGTGCGCGCCGGTCTTCTCGGCGGCGCGGGCCAGCTCGATGCTGTGGTGGGTGTCGTTGGTGCCGACACCGGCGACGATGTGGGCGCGGTCGCCCACTGCCTCCAGGACCGCTCGTACGAGGTCCGATTTCTCCGCGTCGCTCGTGGTGGGGGACTCGCCGGTGGTGCCGTTGATGATCAGGCCGTCGTTGCCTGCGTCCACCAGGTGCGTGGCGAGCCGCTGCGCGCCGTCTAGGTCAAGTGCGCCGTCCGCCGTGAAGGGCGTGACCATGGCGGTGAGGACCCGCCCGAAGGGGGTCTGCGGAGTGGAGGTCGGAGCCATGGGTTACACGCTACTCGTTGCTCACGGCGGGGTCTGCCCTCGGGGAGCCGGATAAGTCAGGATAAAGATGGAGCCCGGCACTGCCTGCTCGGGGGTTCAAGCAGTGCCGGGTCCGTTTGATCAGGCTAGATGAACTTCTCCAAATGCCGCAATACGGACACTTCGCCCGGCTGGTCCGTACATCTGTGCTCGGCGAGCGGGGAAGCGCATGTGCGTTACGGCGCCACGCGGCCGTTGGCGTTGAAGGCGGCATGCGTGAGCGGCATGAGGCCGGCCCACTCTGCCTCCATCTTCTCGCCGACCATCTCGATCTCACGCTGCGGGAAGGACGGGACCTTGGCCAGCTCATGCTGGGTGCGCAGGCCGAGGAAGTGCATCAGCGAGCGGGCGTTGCACGTGGCGTACATCGAGGAGTACAGGCCGACCGGGAGGACCGCGCGGGCGACCTCGCGGGCGACGCCGGCGGCGAGCATCTCCTGGTAGGCCTCGTAGGCCTGGCGGTACGAGTCCTCCATGACGCGGCCGACCAGCTCCTGCTGGGCCTGAGTGCCCTCGACGAACCGGTACTTGCCAGGGCGGCCCTCCTGGACCAGCTTGCGGGACTCGTCGGGGACGTAGAACACCGGCTGGAGCTCGCGGTAACGGCCGCTCTCCTCGTTGTACGACCAGCCCACGCGGTGCCGCATGAACTCGCGGAAGACGAAGATCGGGGCGCTGATGAAGAACGTCATCGAGTTGTGCTCGAAGGGGCTGCCGTGCCGGTCCCGCATCAGGTAGTTGATCAAGCCCTTGGAGCGCTCCGGGTCCTTGTTCAGCTCGTCCAGGGACTGCTCGCCGGCGGTCGAGACGCGGGCGGCGAACAGCACGTCGGCGTCCGAGGCGGTGTGCTTGACCAGCTCGACGGTGACGTCGCTGCGGAAGCTCGGCTTGAGGTCCGGGGCTTCCTGGGGTGCGTCGGCGGGGGTGTCGGTCACGGCTTGGAGGGTCCCTTCCATCCACTTCTCTCGGGCGGCGCCCACTCTACGGCCCGGCACTGACATCGGGGCGTTCGGTGCCGGGCCTCGACATTCGTCGGCGAACGTCGGCAACTTCTGCGAATTCGGCGAAGCCGGGCACCTTTTGGGGCACTCGCTCGTCTGTGTTGGTGACAGTGATGCGTTCGAGCCCTGAGAGGAGAAGCAGCACCGATGTACCGTCGGCGCGAACCTGTGCCGTTCGCCTTCCTCGCCGAAGCCGACAGGTTCCGTAGCAACGTCACTCCCCCATCCCGCGAGCGGGCCACCGCCGGGCAGATAGCCGGGCGTTGGCTCATGGGGCTCACCATCGTCGCCGCGCTGGTGGGTTCCCTGGTGATCGGCATGCCGGCGTTGGAGCTCGACCACTCGGCCGAGCACCCGCAGCAGTCCCAGGCGTCCGAAGGGCGCTGAGCCGGAGCTGACTCGGACGGACCCCCGAGGGTGGTGAGCGGGGGCGCAGGTCGATAACCTCACCGGCACAGCCCATGCATGGATTGAGTGAGGACCAGCCGTGCCCCTGCCCTTCCTGACGGCCGACCGCGCCTTCGACGCAGCGGACGACGTCGCGCTGCCGTTCGACGATCGCGACCGCTGGCGGCGGCCCTACCGTCCCGGGCCCTGGCGCGTGGGCACGGCCGCGATCTGGCTGCTGCTCGCCTCGTACGTGCTGTTCGCGGCGGTGATCATCGCGCTGACCGGCACGCTGTCGTCCGCCGGGGTGGTGTTCGGCATCGCGCTGGTGGTCATTGCCGGTGCCCTGCGGCTGCTGCGCATGGGCGTGTGGGTGAGCGCCCACGGGCTGCGGCACGTGGGCTTTCTCCTCACGCGTACGGTGCGGTGGGACCAGGTCGTCGCCGTGCGGACGGTTCAGCAGCCGGTGCGCTGGTTCGGACTGCCGCGCACCGTGCAGGGACAGGCCCTGCTCCTCGTACGCAAGGACCGGGCCGCGGACGACGTGCCGCCGCTGATGACCACGCACAACGCCGACTTCCTGGCGCGGCCCGGGGCGTTCGACCGTGCGTCGGACTCGGTGGAGGCGTGGGCCGACGAGTATCGGCGGGGCGCCTGACTCTCCGGCTCAGGCGCTGGAAGGCGTTCTGCCCTCGTGCAGGGCGATCGCCCGTTGCATCGCCTTGCGGGCGCGGGGGGTGTCGCGGGCGTCGTGGTAGGCGACGGCGAGGCGGAACCAGGCGCGCCAGTCGTCCGGCGCCGCCTCCGTCTCGGCCTTGCGCCGGGCGAAGACCTCGTCGGCCGAGTCGCGGTCGATGCGGCCGCTGGGCATGCGCTTCAGCTCGTCGACGGGCAGGCCGCCCTCGGCGTCGAGTTCGGCGGAGAGCTGGTTGGCCCTGCGGACGAACTGGGTGTTCTTCCACAGGAACCACAGGCCGATCACCGGCAGGATCAGCACCGCGACACCGAAGGTGACGGTGAGGAACGTGCCGGTCTTGATGAGCAGCACCCCGCGGCTGCCGACCAGGACGAAGTAGAAGACCAGGACGGCGGCCGTGAGGGCGTAGGACAGCTTGGCTCGCATGGCTCGCGTCAGCTCAGGTCCAGGAAGTTTTCCAGGCCGAAGGTCAGGCCCGGAGTGGTCACCACGCGGCGTGCGCCCAGCAGGATGCCCGGCATGAAGCTGCTGTGGTGCAGGGAGTCGTGCCGGATGGTGAGGGTCTCGCCCTCGCCGCCGAGCAGCACCTCCTGGTGCGCGAGCAGACCGCGCAGGCGGACGGCGTGCACGGGGACGCCGTCGACGTCGGCGCCGCGCGCGCCGTCCAGGGCCGTGACGGTGGCGTCCGGCGCCGGGGCGGTGCCGGCGGCACGGCGGGCCTCGGCGATGAGCTGGGCGGTGCGGGTGGCGGTGCCGCTGGGGGCGTCGACCTTGTTCGGGTGGTGCAGCTCGACGACCTCGACGGACTCGAACCAGGGTGCGGCGATCTGCGCGAACTTCATGGTGAGCACGGCGCCGATGGAGAAGTTCGGCGCGATCAGCACGCCGGTCTCCGGGGACTGGGCCAGCCAGCCCCTGAGCTGCGCGAGGCGCTCGTCGGTCCAGCCGGTCGTACCGACGACGGCGTGGATGCCATGCCGTACGCAGAAGTCGAGGTTGCCCATCACCGAGGCGGGGGTGGTCAGCTCGACGGCCACCTGGGCGTCGGTCTCGGCCAGCGTCTCCAGCTTGTCGCCCCGGCCGAGAGCGGCGACCAGTTCCATGTCCTCGGCGGCCTCGACGGCTCGTACCGCCTCCGAACCGATCCGGCCCTTGGCACCGAGGACCGCCACGCGCAGCTTGCTCATGATCTTGCTTCCTTACCGGATACGGGGGTCAGGCGACGGCCTCGTGCAGCCGGGACGCCTGTTTGTCCTTCAGCGGGCCGATGACCGACAGGGAGGGCCGTTGTCCCAGAATCTCGCGGGCGACCGAGCGGACGTCGTCCGGGGTGACCGAGGCTATCCGGGCCAGCATGTCGTCGACGGACATCTGCTCGCCCCAGCACACCTCGCTCTTGCCGATGCGGTTCATCAGCGCGCCGGTGTCCTCCATGCCGAGGACCGTGGAGCCGCGGAGCTGGCCGATGGCTCGGGCGATCTCGTCCTCGGGCAGGCCGTGTTCGGCGACGTGGTCGAGTTCGTCGCGGCAGATCTTCAGCACGTCGTGGACCTGCGAGGGCCGGCAGCCCGCGTACACGCCGAACAGGCCGCAGTCGGCGAAGCCGGAGGTGTACGAGTACACGCTGTAGGCCAGGCCGCGCTTCTCGCGGACCTCCTGGAAGAGGCGGGACGACATGCCGCCGCCGAGCGCGGTGTTCAGCACGCCCAGGGCCCAGCGGCGCTCGTCGGTGCGGGCCAGGCCGGGCATGCCGAGCACGACATGGGCCTGCTCGGTCTTGCGGCCGAGCAGCTCGACGCGGCCGGCGGTGCGGATGGCGCGACGGCCGTCGCGCGGGGCGATGGGCGTGGCGTCGGGGTCCGTGAGGGCGCCGGCCTTCTCGAAGGCGGCGCGGACCTGTCGTACGACCTTGTTGTGGTCGATGTTGCCGGCGCACGCGACCACGAGGTGGGTCGGGTCGTAGTGCTTCTTGTAGAAGCGGCGGATGCGGTCGGCGGTGAGGGCGTTGACCGTGTCGACCGTGCCCAGGACCGGGCGGCCGAGGGGGTTGTCGCCGAACATGGTGTGCGCGAACAGATCGTGCACGCAGTCACCCGGGTCGTCCTCGGTCATCGCGATCTCTTCGAGGATGGCGCCGCGCTCGATGTTGACGTCCTCCTCGAGGATCAGCGAGCCGGTGAGCATGTCGCAGACGACGTCTATGGCGAGCGGCAGGTCGGCGTCGAGGACGCGCGCGTAGTAGCACGTGTACTCCTTCGCCGTGAACGCGTTCATCTCGCCGCCGACGGCGTCGAGGGCGGAGGAGATGTCCAGGGCGCTTCTTCTCTGCGTGCCCTTGAAGAGCAGGTGCTCCAGGTAGTGCGTGGCGCCGTTCAGGGACCGGGTCTCGTCGCGGGAGCCGACGTGCGCCCAGATGCCGAACGTGGCGGAGCGCACGGAGGGCAGGGTCTCGGTGACGACGCGCAGGCCCCCGGGGAGGGTGGTCTTGCGGACGGTGCCGATGCCGTTCGTGCCCTTGATGAGGGTTTGGGTACGGGCGACGGCCCGCGCCTCCGAAGAGGTGCGGGCCGTCGCCTTGGAGCTACGGGACGTCACTGGTCGGCGTCGTCCTTCTTGTCCTCGGCAGCTTCCTCGCCCTCGATCACGGGGATGAGGGAGAGCTTGCCGCGGGAGTCGATCTCGGCGATCTCGACCTGGACCTTGTGGCCCACGCCGAGCACGTCCTCGACGTTCTCCACGCGCTTGCCGCCGGCCAGCTTGCGGATCTGCGAGATGTGCAACAGGCCGTCCTTGCCCGGGAGCAGGGAGACGAAGGCACCGAAGGTGGTCGTCTTCACGACCGTACCGAGGTAGCGCTCGCCGACCTCGGGCATCGTCGGGTTGGCGATGCCGTTGATCGTGGTGCGGGCGGCCTCGGCGGACGGGCCGTCGGCGGCACCGATGTAGATCGTGCCGTCGTCCTCGATGGTGATCTCGGCGCCCGTGTCCTCCTGGATCTGGTTGATCATCTTGCCCTTGGGGCCGATGACCTCACCGATCTTGTCGACCGGGATCTTCACGGTGATGATCCGCGGCGCGTTCGGGGACATCTCGTCGGGCCGGTCGATGGCCTCCATCATCACGTCGAGGATGTGGAGACGGGCGTCGCGGGCCTGCTTCAGGGCGGCGGCGAGCACGGAGGCCGGGATGCCGTCCAGCTTGGTGTCGAGCTGGAGGGCGGTCACGAACTCCTTGGTGCCGGCGACCTTGAAGTCCATGTCACCGAAGGCGTCCTCCGCACCGAGGATGTCGGTGAGGGTGACGTAGTGCGTCTCGCCGTCGATCTCCTGGGAGATCAGACCCATGGCGATACCGGCGACCGGGGCCTTCAGCGGCACACCGGCGTTCAGCAGCGACATGGTGGAGGCGCAGACCGAGCCCATGGACGTCGAGCCGTTGGAGCTCAGCGCCTCGGAGACCTGGCGGATCGCGTACGGGAACTCCTCGCGCGTCGGCAGGACCGGCACGAGGGCGCGCTCGGCGAGGGCGCCGTGGCCGATCTCGCGGCGCTTGGGGGAGCCGACGCGGCCGGTCTCGCCGGTGGAGTACGGCGGGAAGTTGTAGTTGTGCATGTAGCGCTTGCGGGTCACCGGGGAGAGGGTGTCCAGCTGCTGCTCCATGCGGAGCATGTTCAGGGTGGTGACGCCCAGGATCTGGGTCTCGCCACGCTCGAACACGGCGGAACCGTGTACCCGCGGGATGGCCTCGACCTCGGCGGCCAGCGTGCGGATGTCGGTGACACCGCGGCCGTCGATGCGCTTCTTCTCCTTGATCACGCGCTCACGGACCAGCTGCTTGGTCAGCGACCGGTACGCGGCGGAGATCTCCTTCTCGCGGCCCTCGAACTCCGGCAGGAGCTTCTCGGCGGCGAGCGCCTTGACGCGGTCGAGCTCGCTCTCGCGCTCCTGCTTGCCCGCGATGGTCAGCGCGGAGGCCAGCTCCGGGCGGACGGCTGCGGTCAGCGCCTCCAGGACGTCGTCCTGGTAGTCGAGGAAGATCGGGAACTCGGCGGTCGGCTTGGCGGCCTTCGCGGCGAGGTCGGCCTGGGCCTTGCACAGGACCTTGATGAACGGCTTCGCAGCGTCCAGACCGGCGGCGACGATCTCCTCGGTCGGCGCCTCGGCGCCGCCCTCGACCAGCGTGATGGTCTTGTCGGTGGCCTCGGCCTCGACCATCATGATCGCGACGTCGCCGTCCTCCAGGGTGCGGCCCGCGACGACCATGTCGAAGACGGCGTCCTCGAGCTCGGTGTGCGTCGGGAAGGCCACCCACTGGCCGCGGATCAGCGCGACGCGGACGCCGCCGATCGGGCCGGAGAAGGGCAGACCGGCCAGCTGCGTGGACGCGGAAGCGGCGTTGATCGCCACGACGTCGTACAGGTGGTCGGGGTTGAGCGCCATGATCGTCGCGACGACCTGGATCTCGTTCCGCAGGCCCTTCTTGAACGACGGACGCAGCGGGCGGTCGATGAGGCGGCAGGTGAGGATGGCGTCCTCGGAGGGCCGGCCCTCACGGCGGAAGAAGGAACCGGGGATCTTCCCGGCCGCGTACATCCGCTCCTCGACGTCGACCGTCAGCGGGAAGAAGTCCAGCTGGTCCTTGGGCTGCTTGGAGGCGGTGGTGGCCGACAGCACCAT
Organism: Streptomyces flavusporus; assembly: GCF_046267975.1. Lineage (NCBI taxonomy): Bacteria > Bacillati > Actinomycetota > Actinomycetes > Kitasatosporales > Streptomycetaceae > Streptomyces > Streptomyces flavusporus. Next base: position 2,800,192 of record NZ_CP176503.1, read on the forward strand.
GGTGTCGTCGTCCAGGTACGCCACGGCGGAACCGGCGGCCTGCTTGGCCAGGCGGCCCGTCTCGAAGCGGATGGTGCGGGTGCCGAAGGCGCCGTTGTCGATGACGGCCTCGGCGTAGTGGGTCTCGTTCTCCACTAGTGTTTTCTCCTCGTCTTCGTCCCTCCTCGCCTGTGATGGCGGGGGGACGGTGGCGGAGAAGCGCGCCGTCTGGTGCGGGCCGGTCTTCGATCGAAGCACCCGGGGCTCGCTTCCCCCGGGGGCCACTACCGAGGACCGGCGGCGGCGAGGTGCGCTTCTCCTCGTTCGTCTTGTGATCCCGCCATACCCCTGTTGGTACGCGGCATCACGCTGTGTCGTACGTCTTGCGTTGTGCTACCACACTACAAAGGGGCAGTGACACTGTGCACGTTTCCGCACGTACGGCAAAGGGAGCGGCCCCCTCAACAGTGGGAACCGCTCCCTTCGCGGCGTCTTACTTGGCGCCCGCCGCACCGCGACGGATGCCGAGGCGGTCGACCAGCGCACGGAAGCGCTGGATGTCCTTCTTGGCGAGGTACTGCAGCAGCCGGCGGCGCTGACCGACCAGGATCAGCAGACCACGGCGGGAGTGGTGGTCGTGCTTGTGGGTCTTGAGGTGCTCCGTCAGGTCGGAGATCCGACGGGACAGCAGAGCGACCTGGACCTCGGGGGAGCCGGTGTCACCCTCCTTGGTACCGAACTCGGAGATGATCTGCTTCTTCGTAGCGGCGTCGAGCGACACGCGTACTCCTCATAGTCTGTGAGTGGCCACCGAGTGCCCCCGGTCTTCATCGCGGGGGAGCTTCCGTTACTCGGGAGGCAGGGATCCGCTGGGCGCGGCCTCCAGAGCGGCGCTCCGGGGGTGCGTACACAAACGGCCGTCACTCAGGGTACCAGCAGCTGGTGACCGCCTGTCCCCCGCTCCCCGAACCGCCCGGCCGGCCCGGGCTCGGCCACTAGGGTGAGTGATCGGATCGTTCGTACGTCGGGAAGGGGTCGCTTCGGCATGGCGGAGACGGAAGCGGAGATGAAGGCGCGCAAGGAGCGGGAGCGGGACGAGCTCTACGCGCTCGACATCTCGGACGTCGAGTGGCACAGCGCGCCGGGCACGGAGGAGCACGAGGAGCGCGTCGAGATCGCCTACCTCCCCGGTGGCGCGGTGGCCATGCGCTCGTCCCTCGACCCCGACACCGTGCTGCGGTACACGGAGGCGGAGTGGCGGGCGTTCGTACTGGGCGCGCGGGACGGGGAGTTCGACCTGGAGCCGGCGCCGCACAATGGCGGGCTTGCGTCGGAGTGAAACGACAGTGGGGGGCGGCACGCGCGCGTGCCGCCCCCCACTGTCGGCTTCAGTTGCCGGCCATAGAGCGGGCGGACGCGTACACGTCGAACACGGCGAGCGCCAGGGGGACCAGGGTCAGCAGGACGAAGGTCTCGGCGATCTCCATGAAGCGCCCCCAGAAGGGGGTGACACCGCTGCGCGGGGTGATCAGGCCGATCGCGGTCACCAGTGCGGTGGCCCCGGCGATGGCGGCGGCGAGCCAGACCGTGCGGATGTCGAGGCCGGCGGTGTCGCCCTGGAGGGCGTCACGCCAGTACTCCACGGGCGGGTTCAGGGCGAGCCCGAGGCCGAGGAAGACAAGGGCGGCGAGACCGGCGGCGAGCGTGGCGCCGACCTGCGCGGTGTAGCGGAACAGGTGAGCCCGCATCAGCATGGCGACGCCCGTGGCCAGGGCGAGGAGCTGCGCCCACACGTTGCTGGAGAAGCCGAGGACGATCGACGCGCCGACCGTGACGAGCGCGCACCCGCCGACGAGGCCGACGAGGAGTTCGTGGCCGCGGCGGGCCTGGGCGGCGATGCGCTCGGCGTCGACGGGCTCCTGCGCGGCGGTCTCCTCCGTCGTGTAGCCGCGTGCGGGGTTGGGCGGTTCGAAGCCGATGGGCAGCCGCGCGAAGCGCATGGACAGGCCGGGCAGGAAGGCGAGGGCGCAGACCGCGAGCGGGGCGCAGACGGCGGCCGTCTCGATGGGCTTCAGATCCGTGAGGATCGCGACGAACGTGGTGAGCAGACCGATCGTGGCGGCGAACACGAACGCCACGAAGGGGCCGTCACCGCCCGGCGACACCAGCGTGAGGACGACGGAGGCGACGAGCACCGCCGCGCACGCGAGCAGGAACTGCAGCCGTCCGATGCCCTGCCCCTCCGACAGCGGCAGCAGTCCGGAGCCCGCCACGGCGATGTTCGGCAGGGCGCCGAGCCCCAGGGCGATCGCCGACCCCCGGTCGTCGTACACCCGCGCGCGGACGCAGGCGATGGTGGTCAGCAGGACACCGGTGACGGCGGCGAGGATGCCCTGGAGGCCGTGCATGTCGTGACGGATCTGGGAGCTCCAGACCACGAAGGCGAGCAACGCGGGCAGGATCCCGCCCGCGACCAGGCCGGCGGCGCGGGTGAGCGCGCCGCTCCACAGCGTGCGGTCCTGTGTGACGGCGGAGGCGACGGCCTCGGAGACGTCGTCGAAGACCGCGGGTGGCAGCGACTCGGCGAACGGACGCAGCGTCAGCAGCTCGCCGTCGAGGATGCGTTGGGCGGCGAAGGAGCGGGAGCCGTCGAGGACGGTGCCGTCACGGCGTACGAGATGGTAGCCGACCGGGGCGCCCTCGGCGGGGCTCTGCCGGGAGAGCCGAAGGATCTCCGGGTAGAGGTCGGCGACCGGTACGTCGTCGGGCAGCGCCACGTCGATGCGGCTGTCGGGCGCCACAATGGTGACCCGGCAGAACCCGAACCCGGTTCCCGCCCCGGAAGGGGCTCCGGTGCCCGCTCCGCCGGTCGCGCCGGCCGGCGCGGAGGCCGTCATGCTCACCTGCTGTTCCCCCTCGTCGGTGGTGACGGCGGTCGCGGCGCCGAGCGTACGACCGCCTGTAAAGATTCCCGTGTACGTTGCGCCCCGCCGCCCGCGCCACCGGTCACATGCGCCGCGTTGCCCGGGATCAGCAGGGAGCACTCGTAGCGAAGCGTTGCGGATTGCCCGTTTTTCCCGGGCCGATTCGCAACTGCTCATACGTCTCATGGGCACCCTACCGCCCGCTGTTGTCAGTGGTTGTCAGTAGGATCGCGCTGCGCGATCGACGTTCGCCGGACACGGGGCGGCGGACGGAACGGATCGGTGCGGCAAGGGAATTGGTGCGAAGTGAGCCACATCGTCGTCAAGCGCCCACCGCGGGCACTGCCCAAGGGAGTGCCCACGGACGAGGTCGTGCTGCAGCCACCGCCGGAGCTCCCGCGCGGGCAGCAGGAAGGCGCCCTGATGCAGCTCCTGCCCATGCTCGGCATGGGCGGGTCCGTGGTGTTCTTCTTCAACCCCCAGGCCCAGCCCTTCATGAAGATCATGGGCATGGTGATGGTGGCCTCGACGATCGCCATGGGCATCGCCATGCTGATCCGCTACCGGCGGGGCAATCAGGGTCAGCTGGCCGACATCCGCCGCGACTACCTCCGCTATCTGTCGCAGACCCGCCGCGACGCCCAGAAGACCGCCAAGACCCAGCGCGACGCCCAGTACTACCTGCACCCTTCACCGGAGCAACTGTGGGCGCTGGTCGCCGAAGGCAGCCGGGTGTGGGAACGCCGCGCCGGTGACGAGGACTTCGGGCAGGTGCGCGTGGGCCTCGGGGCGCAGGCCCTGGCCACTCCCCTGATCCCGCCGCAGAGCGCGCCCGTGGACCAGCTGGAGCCGCTGACAGCGGGCGCCATGCAGCGCTTCCTGGCCACGCACAGCACCCTCGAGGACCTGCCGATGGCGGTCTCGCTGCGCGCCTTCTACCACGTGTCGATCAGCGGCGAGCCGGTCACCGTGCGCGGCGCCGCCCGCGCGGTGACGGCCTCTCTCGCCTCGCTGCACTCCCCCGAGGACCTCATCATCGCCGTCGCCACCGCGCGCGAGTTGGCGCCCGAGTGGGAGTGGGCCAAGTGGCTGCCGCACGTACAGGCGCGGGGCGAGGCGGACGGCGCCGGCAGCCTGCGCCTGATCACCACCAACCCGGTCGCGCTGGAGGAGGAGCTGGACGCCCGGCTCCAGGGTCGCCCGCGCTTCCACCCGGCCGCGCCGCCGGTTCCCGAGCAGCCGCACGTGGTGGTCGTCCTCGACGGTGTCTCGCTGCCGCCGACCTCGCTGCTGGCCAGCCCGGAGGGCCTGCAGGGCGTCACGGTCCTCGAGGTGGTGCCGGGCGACCTCACGTCCGGACGCGGCGACCTCTCCGTCGTCGTACACCCGCGCGAGCTGCGCCTGGAATCGGCGCACGGCATGGTCTACGAGGGCACGCCCGACGTCCTGTCGTACGAGGCGGCCGAGGCCCTGGCCCGGCAGCTGGCGCCGCTGCGGATGGCGTCGGGCGGGGACGACGACGAACCACTGCTCGCCAACCTGGAGTTCACGGATCTGCTCAACCTCGGTGACGCGGCCGCCGTCGACCCCAGGCGCACCTGGCGGCCACGCTCGCAGTCCGAGCGGCTGCGGGTTCCGATCGGTGTCGGCGAGGACGGCCGGCCCGTGATGCTCGACCTCAAGGAGGCGGCGCAGGAGGGCATGGGCCCGCACGGCCTGTGCGTCGGTGCGACCGGTTCCGGCAAGTCGGAGCTGCTGCGCACCCTGGTCCTCGGTCTCGCCGTGACCCACTCCTCCGAGACCCTGAACTTCGTCCTCGCGGACTTCAAGGGCGGTGCGACCTTCGCGGGCATGGCCCAGATGCCGCACGTCGCCGCGGTCATCACCAACCTCGCCGACGACCTGACCCTCGTCGACCGCATGGGTGACTCGATCCGCGGTGAGCTCAACCGCCGCCAGGAGATGCTGCGCGACGCGGGCAACTACGCCAACATCCACGCCTACGAGAAGGCCCGCGCGGCCGGTGCCCCGCTGCAGCCGATCCCCTCGCTCGTCCTGGTGATCGACGAGTTCAGCGAACTGCTCACGGCGAAGCCGGATTTCATCGAGATGTTCGTGCAGATCGGCCGCATCGGCCGATCGCTCGGCGTGCACCTGCTCCTCGCCTCGCAGCGCCTCGAGGAGGGGCGCCTGCGCGGCCTGGAGACCTACCTGTCGTACCGGATCGGTCTACGGACGTTCTCGGCGGCCGAGTCGCGCGCCGCGATCGGCGTCCCGGACGCGTACGAGCTGCCGAACGTCCCCGGCTCCGGCTTCCTGAAGTTCGGTACGGACGAGATGGTCCGCTTCAAGGCGGCGTACGTCTCCGGGGTGTACCGCTCGAGTTCCCAGCAGGCAGCGGCGTTCGGCGGCCCGCTCCCGGTGGACCGCCGGCCCGTGCTGTTCACGGCCGCCCAGGTCCCGGTGCAGTACGTGGCGGTGCCGCAGCAGCGTCCGGAGGAGGAGCCGGACCAGCCGGACGACGCGCTCGCCGACACCGTGCTCGACGTCATCGTGCGGCGACTGGAGGCGCAGGGCCCGGCGGCCCACCAGGTGTGGCTGCCCCCGCTGGACAGCCCGCCGTCGCTGGACGCGCTGCTGCCAGGCCTGGCCGCGGTGCCGGGCCGCGGTCTCACCCAGCCCGGCTATGAGGGCGCGGGCCGGCTGGTCATCCCCGTCGGCCTGGTCGACAAGCCGTACGAGCAGCGGCGCGACCCGCTGTGGACCGACTTCGGTGGCGCGGCCGGCCATATGCAGATCCTCGGCGGCCCGCAGTCCGGCAAGTCGACCCTGCTGCGCTCGATCGTCGCCTCGTTCGCGCTCACGCACACCCCGCAGGAAGTGCAGTTCTACGGGCTCGACTTCGGCGGTGGCGGCCTGTCGGCCGTGGCGGGCCTGCCGCATGTGGGCGGAGTGGCCTCGCGCCTGGACCCGGAGAAGGTCCGGCGTACGGTCGCCGAGGTGTACGGCATCATGACGCGCCGCGAGGAGTACTTCCGCACCGCCGGCATCTCCTCCATCGCGGAGTTCCGTGCCCGCCGCGCACGCGGCGACATCTCGACGACCGACCAGCCGTGGGGCGACGTCTTCCTCGTCATCGACGGCTGGGGCAACTTCCGTTCGGACTACGACGGCCTCGAGCCGGTGGTCGTGGACATCGCCGCGCGCGGTCTCGGCTACGGCATCCACGTGATCCTCACCGCCTCGCGCTCGATGGAGGTCCGCTCCAACCTCAAGGACCACCTGATGAACCGCCTGGAGCTGAGGCTCGGCGACCCCATGGACTCCGAGTTCGACCGCAAGGTCGCGGCCAATGTGCCGACGGGCGTACCGGGCCGCGGGCAGACCCCGCAGAAGCAGCACTTCATGGCGGCGGTTCCGCGGATCGACGGCCTGTCCTCCGACACGGACCTGGCCGAGGCGACGCAGGCCCTCGCGGCCGAGGTCTCCCGGCACTGGCAGCAGCCGGGCGCCCCCGAAGTACGCCTGCTGCCCAGGGAGTTCGCCGCGACCCACCTCCCGCCCGGCAACCGCTTCCCGAACCGAGGCATCGCCTTCGCGCTCGACGAGGACAACCTCGAGCCGGTGTTCGTGGACTTCGACCAGGACCCGTTCTTCCTCGTCTTCGGCGAAAGCGAGTCCGGCAAGTCCAACCTGCTGAAACTGCTCATCCAACGCCTCACCGAGCGCTACGACGGCAACGACTGCAAGCTGTTCGTGGTCGACAACCGGCGCTCCCTGCTCGGCGTGACGCCGAACTCGCATCTGGCGGAGTACATCCCCATGTCCAACCAGATGCAGCACCACATGGACGCCCTGGCCGACCTGATGCAACGCCGCACACCGACGGCGAACGTCACACCGGAACAGCTGCGCAACCGCAGCTGGTGGAGCGGTCCGACGGTCTACATCGTCATCGACGACTACGACCTGGTGTCCACGTCGAGCGGCAACCCCCTGTCGGGACTCACGGAACTGCTGCCGTTCGCCCGGGACGTGGGCGTGCGCTTCATCATCGCCCGCTCGACAGCGGGCGCGGGCCGCGCCGGCTACGAGCCGTTCATGCAGCGCATGAAGGAACTCGGGGCGCAGGGTGTGGTGCTCGCCGGTGACCCGGGCGAGGGCGACCTGCTGGGCGGGGTGCGGCCACGGGCTATGCCTGCGGGGCGGGGGGGGTTTGTTTCGCGCAAGCGGGGCAAGCCGCTCGTTCAGGTCGGTTTGGTGGAGGAGAATGCGGGCTGAGGGCCGCGGCTGAGTCAAGTAAGTGCTGACGCATCGACACAGGTCGTGCGGCTGGTCGGCCAGGGCGGAGTCAGCGGTGCCGTCTCCGATCCCTGGATCCGGCTCGTCGAATCCCGTGCCGAACAAGCGGGTGGATCAACAGGCGCCCCTGCGGTCGCAGCGGCGGCGGACTTCGGGCGCCAGAAAAGAAGAAGGGTGGGTGTCTCCCGCGCACACCCACCCTCGACAGCCACACTCGGCCAGAATGCGGTCTACAGGAAGTAGCTGGCCGCCTTCTTGTCGCCTTCCATGTACGTACCGCCGGACTGGCCGACGACGTGGCCGATACCCATCAGCGCCTGGTGGATGTCGTTGGCTTCCTTGTCCCAACGGCGCAGCTTCTCGCCGAACTGCCCCTGGGCCTGACCCGCCCAGTACTGTCGGCTGTTCTCGACCATCTGCCGGAGCTCCTGCAGATCCTGCTCGAGCTGCTTCGCCTCGTTACCAATCGTGGTGGCTGCGAAGTCCAGCCCGTCATAAGTGACGGAAAGGCCGTCATTGTTACGGCTCATGTCTGCCTACCTCGTCTCGCTCGCGTGTGCCGGTGATGTGCGGTGAACTACCGATGTCCGATGTCGTGAACCGATGTCCTCGGTTCCCGCGCGTCTCACATCGAGTTGAAAGCAGAGGGCTGAACCGTGGGAGCCCCGTCGTTGACGTTGATCCGGTTGACCGACGCGCGCACCTCGTCTTCCTTGCTGTCCTTGATGTTGCGTGCCGTGGTCATGGCTTCCATGACATCGCCGAGGATGACGCCGATGTTCTTCAGCGACTCGTTGATCTCGTACTGCTTCCGGTCGAACTCCGCACGACCGATACCGTGCCACTGGCCCTCGAGGCCGTCGATGACGCCCTGAAGCCCATGCACCCGCTTCCGGATGTTCTCGTACTTCTCGTACATCTGCTTCTGCAGCTTGACTACTGCTGCATCTTCAAGCTTCTGGTCCGTAGCCATGACCAGCCTTCCCTTCCTCTGTCTGTTTTCTGGTCGATTGGTCCCGCGTCATCGCCTCAACCGGGCGATGACGCTGCGGAGGCCCGTACCCAGTGGCCCATGAGGCACCTGGCCACGTGGCTCGAGCGGCTGATCACGTCATCCCGCACGCCGTGCCCGCAGGACGGCCGCACCGGCGCCGCCGATCACGATCACTGTGGCTGCGGCGCCCAGGGCGATCCACAGGGTGTTGCTGTCGTCGGCGGATTCCGCGCTTGATCCTGCCGCGGAGGTGCCGCCGGTCGAACCCTTTTCCGGGGCCTGTGACGCAGCTGATGCAGAAGTGGACGCGGAGGGCGACGTCTCGTCGGCCTTCTCGTCCTTGTCCGCCGACTTGGCCAACAGATCGCCGCCGTTCACCTTCGCCAGCGGATCAACGTTCGGTGCGCCTGCGTCGTAGTTAGGGTTCTCCAGCACCAGGCGAGGGCGGATGAATCCATAGCCCGCGTACTTGCTCGGCTCGTCCTTCGGCCACGAGCGGCCTGCCGTGTCGATCAGGGCGCGGGTGACCTGGTTAACCGTCCAGCCGGGGTGGGCGGACCAGATCAGGGCGGCGGCGGCGGAGATGAGGGCGGTCGAGTGGCTCGTTCCGCTTGCATCACAGTACGCACGGAATGTCACGTCGCACCACCGAGGGATCGCCACACCGGGCGCCACGAGGTCGGCAAAGCCCTGTGACGATTCTTTCGAGAACTTCGCTATGGCGAGCGTTGAGTCAGCTGCCGCAGCACCGACTACATAGGGGTAAGCAGCCGGCATATCGGGATGGCCGTCGTTGCCTACGGCGGCAACGAGCAGCTTGCCCTTTGAAGCAGCGTATTTGACCGCTGCCTCGCCCTCCTCACTGGTCATGCCCCCGATGGACATGTTGATGATCTTGGCGTCGGTGTCGGCTGCAGCCCTCAGCGCCTCCCAGGACAAGGGCGTCTTCTCCTTCTCCGCCCCATCCTTGAGCCCTTCGAGCTGCACTCGATACGGGACGATCTTTGCGCCAGGCGCCAGTCCCTGGAGGCCCCCGCCCGCGCCCGTACCTGCAATCAATTCGGCCATGGTGGTGCCATGGCCCGAGTAGTCGTCAGTGGCACGGAAGTTGACCGCCTCGGGGACTTCGTCGACGAGGACTTGTCCTTTCAGCGAGGGTGTATTCGCGTTCACGCCACTGTCGATGACGGCGACCTTGACGCCCTCCCCTCTGCTGACCTTCCACATCTGCTCAACCTGCATCGGCCCCAAGTACCACTGCTTCGACTGGGCGTCAGCCGCAGCGGCATTTGGAGCCAGTCCCACACTCACGGCAGCCAGGGTGCCGACGATCGCGCTCGCAGCACGCACTCGTCTACCGCACCATGTCGCGAGATGCGCAGCCCGCTCGGCTCGTCGGCTGGTCCCTGACTTCATGGCGTTTTTAGTCCTCGCTAGTGCTCAGTTGACGACCGGCGGCACATCGCGCCGGGGCTTGTTGGGCAGGTGTGTTTCTTCGCCTTCGACCAAGTTGTCCGGACGCGCTGTACCCTGCGCGTTTCTCTCGTCCCCCGGCTTGCCCTTGTTACCAGGCCCACGCACGAGGCCCGTGCCACCGCGCGTCATGCCATTCCGTTCCGTGTGGATGGCGGAATTGCGCCCAGTCGGACTGCTACTCACAGGCTTAGACCCGCCTGTGGTGCCGCCTCTAGAAGCACCACCAGCGCCAGTACCGGGCCTTACGCCCGACTGAGGTGCTCCGAAAACGCCACGCTGTCCGGGGCCACCGGTCGACGGCCGGGGATTGGCCGTCGGACCAGCGCCGATCACCGTGCCACGAGGAATCCTCGGCCCTCCCTTCGCCGCAGTACCACCCGGGGTCGCAGGTCGCCCCCCGACCACACCGTTCGCACGACCCGCGCCAGTAGCCGGGCCGACGTTGGCTCGTGGTCCTGTCGTACCGCTGGCGCGGGGTGTGCCACCGGTCACGCCCCCCTGCCCCATCGGGAACGGCTTCGAACCGGAGCCGTTCCCCCTGGCAACCGGCTGGCCAGTCTCCGTGGGACGCCCCATCTGGCTCGTGCCACCCGGCCCCGTGGTGCGCCCCGTGACGGAGTTGGTCAAGCCGGGCTGAGTGCGGCCCTGAGCGGAGGCAGGGGTGCGAAGACCGCTCGTTCCGCCCGTAGTCCTGCCGGACGCACGATTCGGGATCTGAGGCCCGTAATTCTCAAGCACGCCGGGTTGGCCGCTCACCGTGGGTGGGGTTCCGGTGACTGGCAGCGTATGCCCAGTCGCGGGTGTGGTGGTGGGTGGCAGAGTGCCGACGCTGTCGATGTTCGTGCCGACAGGACTTTCGGGGTACGTGACCGTCCCCTTGGCGGATGTCGAAGGGAACGGTGCATCACCTGTGCCGTACGTTCCGGCACGCCCAGATGATTCAACCTGCGCATGATGACCTGTGCCTGCCACCGCGCCGTCACCCGATGAGGCAGACCCGCCAGGACCAGAGCCTGGCAAACGTTCAGGCTCAGGCACCCCGACATTCGGCATCGGCTTGAACGTCGGAGGCTTCTCCTGCAAGACCTGGAGCTGCTGACTTGAGACCGCATAGTAGGACGCCAACCGATTCATCTGGTTGATCGCCTCTTGGCGGTCCTTCTCCACCTTTACGGCAGCGTCGTAGTCTTCTTTGTTCGCAGCCTTCTCGGCGTCGGTGAAGCTCTCAGGGCGCTTCCGGTTGTTCGGGTCACGCGCCGGCATGGCTTTGCGTACCGACGCGAGCCCCACCGCGGCAGCGGTGATCTGATCGCCCGCCTTGCCAGCAAAGTCACTCAGGTCTTGCGTGCTCGTGACGAGTGAACCGCCCCACTCGCGGAATGCCGTGCCGGCCCGTCCGACCCAACGGACCTTGTTGATACGGCCGTCAAGCTCGTCCGCTGCCGCCTTGATGGCGTCGCGTGCGTCCCACAGGGCTTTGCCGGACGACTCCAGGTCCTCAGGGTTCGTCTGCTCGACCAGGTCGATCATCTCGTTGAGGTCGAGATTCTTTGCATCGAAGTCTGTGCTGTCGAATACGGCCTTCCCTTGGCGGGTGGACCCAACCACTGCATGCAGAGGGTCGGTCACCAACCTGCTGAACAGCCCGCCGCCGTGAGGCTCCTCGACGATCCGGGCCACGTCTGCGAAGGAGTTCTGATTGGAGACACGCTCCAGGTCTGCCTTGCGTTGCTCGTCGGTCATCGTCACGCCTTCAGGCCGGTGCCGTTGCCGGCATGCTCGACGCTCGCCCTATCCTGGATCTGCTCGATCTCCCACTGGATCGCCCAGAACCGGCGGCGCTGTCCCTCTTCGAGGTTGTCGAAGCCGACAGACGCCCCCTTGACGGCGATACCGATGGCCTCGATCTGCAGATGCAGGGTCTTAGACAAGGAGGTGAGCTGTTCGTGCACGTTGTTGTACTGAGCGAACAACCGTTGCGCTTCAGGGAAGAGGCTCGCCAGCCCGCTACTCAGGGACGACTCCTTGATCGTCTGTGCGCCTACCTTCGTCGGACTGCCGGCCGACTCCTCAAGGTCCCGAAGCACCGTGTCCACCCGCGACACGAAGTCGCTGAGCGCCTCACCACTGGCCTCCAGGTCCGCCGCCCTGGCAGCGGACACGCCCCCCACCATGTCTGCCGGAAGCATGGTGCTCCCTCCCCGTTTCCCCGTACGCCGATGGGCTGAGGCCAACCGACCACTCGCCCCTACGATCGCAAAGCAAGTCGAGCCTCACATCGCAGGTACCACTGTAGTCACCCAACGCATCCGCTCCAACTGAGGTGTGTGTTAACCCAGTTACAGTGCCCTGCACCTTTGCCCCATTTGCCCCTTCGCTGCGAAACTCCATCAAGCAGCGACGTGTTCGACGCCTCGACAGCCAGTCCGCACCCGCCACCCCGCACCCCTGTCCTGTCCTGCCCTGCCACTGTCCGCCTCCCTCAGCTGGCCTCTCCTTCGAACTTTCACACCGAACAAAGCACACACAACAGCACTGCCCCTGATCTCCCCTGAACCGGCTTGCTAATTTGGCTGGCAACCAGCGCACCGGAACCGCGGCATCCACCTGACACGCGCTCCGGTGGCCAGAGCGGCACGGGGGAAGGGTCACGCATGGCATGGGACGAGTGGGAGCAGCTCAAGGCCCAGGCGGCCGAACGGCAGTCCACGCAGATGCAGTTGAATCAGCTCGACCCGGGTGACGGCTCGCCCGGCATTGCCGGGGGGCCCACCCACTACGGCCGCCTGGAAGTTCCGAACGCCTCGCTGACCAAGATCAGCAAGTCGGCGCACACCTTGTACAACGCGCTATGGGACAAGGCCCGCGTCGCTGTCCCCACCAGCGACTCCGCAGCCGGCGATCTGTCGAAGCAGGGTTTTGCGCTTGGGGCCGGGCTGCAGCATGTGTCGAACCGGTGGGAGGAGCAGCTCAAGTCCTTGATGGACGCCTGCGCGCAGATCACGAACCACCTGCAGGTCAGCAAGAAGATCCATGGCGCCGGCGAGAACTACATCGTGCGGCAGATGAGCAGTATCGCCACACTCGACGCCGGCTTCGACGAACGGGTTGGTCAGCCCGGCGAGAAGAATCCCATCTACGGAGAGAAGAGCGAGAAGAAGAAGGACGAGTAGCCGCGGATGAGGCGGACGACGGCGAACCCCGCCGTCACTGCCCGGACCGGCACGACCTCACCGACTCACTCAGCCACTGCTCGACACCTCTGGGGATAGAGACCGATGGACCTCGACACTCTGCGCAACGCCAACTTCAAGCTGCTCGACGATGCCGTCAAGGACTGGTCGACCCTGGTCAATGACCTCGAGACGTTGAAGAAGGATGCCCAGGACGAGTTGCGCCAGGCCGCCAACAAGGCGGACTGGGCCGGCGTGGACGCCCAGGTGACGAAGGAGTTCATCGGCAAGACGGCCGAAGAATTCACCGACGCGCACATTCAGGCGAGAACGATCCACAAAATTCTCGAGGACACACGGAACGAGCTGAAGCTCTTTCACCAGCAGCTCGTTGACGCCATCGAGGGCGGCCGGAAGAACAACCTCATGGTCATCGGGTACGAGGGCAGATTCACCGTCACCTCGAACGTCCCGCCGGAGGGACGAGCCCAGCAGGACAAGAACAACCAGACCGAGATCACCACACTCCGCGACGAGCTGCAGAAGATCCTGGACAAGGCGACGGAGAGCGACAACTCGGCCAAGACCGTTCTCACTGCCATCGCCGACCAGAGCAAGCTTGGCTTCTCGGATGCCAACTACTCCAGCCGGGACGCCGCGGCAGAGGCCATCAAACAGGCCGAGAGGCTGGCGAAACTGGCGCGGAAGAACCCCGAGGACCTCACCGTCGAGGAGTTCGACCAACTCACCGCCGGGCTCAAGAAGTACGGCAACGACGATCTTTTCGCCGAACGGTTCGCCACGACTCTCGGGCCCCAGAAGACATTGGAGTTCTGGGCTGGGGTCAGCGATCCCTACCACGGCAACTACGAGCTGGGGCGGGAGCGCCTCGACCAGCTGGACGACCTGCAACGCAGCCTCGGGACGACCCTCGCCAACGCAACGCAGATCGACTCGGTAGCGATGACCGAGTGGAAGCGCACGATGATCGACAACGGCGACAAGTTGATCCACGGCAACCAGGGCGGCCCCATGGGCTTCCAGGTCATGAGCAACCTGATGCGAACCGGGGACTACGACGACCAGTTCCTGAAGGACTACGGAACCAAGCTCATGGCCACCGAGCGCAAGCTCACCGGCAACGGGGAGCACGCCAACACGGTGTGGCGGGAGATGGGCGCGTCCCCAACGTTGAACCGAATTGGTGAGGACAGCGGGTCAGATCCGTTCACCGGCTACCTGAAGGGCCTCTCCAACAGCCCCGACGCGGCCACCGACTTCTTCAATCAGGAGTTCATCTCCCATAACGATCCGGACAACCCCTTCGAAGAAGACAAGGACGACGACGACAAGCCCGGCAAGGTCACGCTGTCCAACTTCCAGTACCTCTTCGAGGAACGGGACTGGCCTCAGGAGACCAACTTCAAGGGCGACGATCTCCACACAGGCCAGAACAATCTCGCGTTGGCTCTGGAGGCGGCCACCACGGGGCACCCGGCGGGTGAGCTGCCCACCCCGGACACGCCGGCGCACAATCGGGAGCAAACCAAGCTCATGGAGAGTCTGGTCGCGTCGATTGCAGACGACCCTGAGCGTCTGACGAAGAACGGATACATGTCCGACAGCATCGGACAGATCACTTCGGAGTATCTGCCGGACCTCAATCGTTCCATGACCGATGTGGAAAGGGACCCGAATTCAGAAAAGTGGCAAGAGGTAGAGAAGCTGTATCCGGTTAACGGCTCCGAGGCGAAACTGGAGCACATTGCTGTGAGCAAACTCCTTTTCGCTGTTGGACAGAACCCGGAAGGCTACGCCGCAGTCGAAGTGGGCCAGAAAGCGTACATGGGCAAACTCTTGGACTACCACTTGAGCCCGGACCTGCCAGCGGCACAACGGCTGTCCGACGACGAGAAACTCCTCATCGAGCAGATTACGGGAAGGTCCGGCGAGGTGTCCGGCACACTCGCGCTGGGTGCCCAGGAGGCCATCGGACAGGAAGCCTCGGACAAGAACAAGGCGTATGAGCACTCAGTGGCACAGAGGAAGAACCTGATCTCCGGCACCGTTGGCGCCGTCGTCGGAGTGGGTACATCCTTCGTCGCAACCCCCTGGGTCGGCGCGATGATCGCCGGTGGGACCGGAACCGCGACCAGCATGATCCTTGAATCGGTATTCAAGGACGCCGAAGGCCATGCCATGGACGATGCCCAGAAAACTGGGGGCCAGTTCTGGCAGGATGGGCAGGTAAGAAATAAGACCATCATGGAAGACGCAGCCCGAAACGCAGCGGATAAATACCACACAGTCGATGCGACAGACGCCGGCTTGGTGGCACGAGACGCCGCAGAACAGGGATATCTCAATGCACGCGCCATTCTTCAGGGTCAAGCACCGGGAAGCATCGGGGCCTTCTGACGATCCTCGCCCGACAGAGGGGTTCTTGTGAAATATCGCCAAACAGCTTCGCAGCAACGCGGCGTGGCGGCCATCTCAGCGATTGCAGCCCTCATCCTCACACTCTCAGCGTGCGGCGGAAATGAGCAGAAGCGCGACTACTCGATCCCCGACGCACTGTGCGGGGTTGCTGTCGAATCCGACGATCTCGCCTCTTTCCTTCCGGCAGGACGCGACATTGACGTTCGAAACAAAGCCGCGTCTGGGGTCAAGACTTGCGAGGTGGTCATCGACAAGAAACTCATCGTCACTACGACACAGGCATGGCTGGAAGAAGGGAAGAATACCTCCTATTTTGCATATAGCCAGTCCCTCGAAAACCATGATCATTCAGCCGAGGGTGGCAGATTCCGCTACTCAGGAAACGAAGCGTTCGGCAAGACAGACGGCTGCGTCGACACCCAGTACGGCCAAGAGCTGTACACAGCGGTTCAGGCACAGGGCTCCGAACACAGCGATGCCGACGCGATGAAACGCCTCATCACGTCCTTCACAAGCGAGGTCGAGGCCTCTGCCACCTGCAAGGCGAGCGCGGTTCAGGAGTGACGTAACTCGTCGGCACGTGCGATCAATCGGATAGGCATGTCCCCCTGAACGCGACCCGCCATACCGCGACGAATCTCATCGCCACCGTCCGGCACGGCTTATGCCAGCTTCAGTACCGCCATGACGTCCTCGACGACTGTCTGGGGTTTGCCGGGTGTTGAGGACCCTTAGCGGTGCAGTTGACGCTCCATCAGGCCCCTTTCGGGTTAGCGCATGAGATCTTCAGGACATGTCGAAACACGGTGCAAATGGCGCCCGGCTGCCTGCATTCGGTCAAGGAGTTCGTGACCATCCACGGCACTGATCAGCCCATCGACTACGGCCCCGTTCATCAGGTCGAATGTCTCCTTGGTGGTGATGCCGCGACGGCGCGCGAACGCGCCGGCCGACCGGTCGTCGGTGATCCACACGGAGTCGCGGAACTCGGTCCGCATGGTGATCAGTACGCATGTCTCGGCTTCACCGAGGTGCTTCGTCGGCGCGGACGCGGGCCCGTTGAAGACGGCTCGACGTACGCGGTCGACCTCAGTCAGCTCCCGGGAGTCGGTGATCTCGATGGGGTCGCCCAGCCAGCCTGCTTCCTTGAGCCCTCGTAACGGCGGAAGGTACCTGGCGGACTGCTTGGCCTCGTAAGCCACGGCCTCGGTCCAGCGTCCGCGGCCGTTCAGCACTTTTTCGAGGAGCGGTAAGCGGTCGACGGAGGCGAAGTTGCAGAGGACCGTGTTGTCCGGGAACCAGCAGATTCTCATGGCTGAAAGACCAGGTCTCCCTCTTCCGCCTCACCGCTTGTCGGTTCCGGAACCTCGGGCTGCGTCGGGTCGAGGATGTCGTGCAGCTCGTCCACGTCCCTTCGCAAGAGGGCTGCGAGGGGACGGAGGGTGGTCTCCCCGTCGGCGTAGCACCTGTACAGAGCCGATACGACGCGCACGGGGAACCTCCCGGCGGCAGCCCAGGCGAGCTGTCGCTGGAAGGCGTCTGTCGCTCCGGCGAGCAGGTGGCAGATCTGGGTGGTGAGGCCGCGGTAGTGCTGTGCCGACTCTGCGCCGATCAGGCCGAGTTGGCTCAGGCGTGCGGCCAGGGCACTCGGCGAGACCTTGAAACCGACGACTAGCGCGGAAAATGCCTCGTCACTGAGGCCGCCTTGGCTGTCGGCCAGTTGCTGGAAGCGGTGCGTGACTTCCGGTGCAGGCATCAGCAGATTTGAGGCGAATACGTTCGCCCGCACCTCTGTCAGATCCTTCTGGCGGCCCGGCGCCACATCGGACTCGACCACCGGTTCCTGAGCGTCCCGGGCCAGGATGTGGCCGAGTTCGTGCGCCAAAGTGAACCTCTGCCGGGTCCAAATCTCGGTGGGCTTGATGAGGACGAGACGGAAAGTGTCCGTGTGCCACGCGAGTCCGTCGACACCGTCGGGCAGCTGCGTGACTGCGATGTCCACGCCGAAGGTCTCGGAGCACCTTGTGATCAGAGCGTCGGTTTCGAGATCGGCTACGGTCCAGTGGGCGTCCGTCGGCTTGAGGGATGCGGCAGCATCATGAGCCAGCTTCTCCCCTTGATCGACGTAACGCGCGAGATCCGTACGCACGGTGGGGAGCGGGGGCAGCTTCGGCAATCGCCCCAGCAGCTCCAGCACCTCGTACGCCGCGGTGAACCGGCTCGCGATATCACCCACGTGCTCCCGTCCGGGAGCCGTCGCGTCCGCCGTCCGTGCGGCCAACGAGGGGCGCGACGGTTCACGCCCCGTGAGCAGCCAGTCCACCGTCCTGCCGCCCGCCTCGGCGATCAACGCGAGGTCGAGCGAGGTGAAGCGGCGCACGCCCTTGAGCGATTTGGACAGCTTGTCGGGTGTGAGGCCCACCTTCTCGGCGAACGCAGCCTGGCTCATTGAAGCTGCTTCCATGACCCTGCGCACACGGTCGATCACAGTCTCGTCCATACACGCACAGTAACCGCCGCTTGCGAAAATCGCAACGCCTCGGATTACTCACGGAGGCCTGCCGTGACACATCTCGGCATGTCGAGTTCCGCCCAGATGCACTTGCCTGGGGCGGCCTCGCGGGGAGTCACCCCCCAACGGTCCGCGAGCCTCGCGACCAGGAGCAGGCCGCGACCGGACTCGGCGTCCGAGGCCGGCGGACTCGGCACGATCGGGTCGGGGACGCGCTCGCCGCGGGTGTCGGCGACCTCGACACGGAGGACGTACGGCGTGACTTTCAGCCGGAGGTGAAAGCCGCGGCCGGGGACGTGTCCGTGACGGATGGCGTTGGCAGCGAGTTCGGCGGCGATGAGGGTGACGGTCTCGTTGGCGTCGGAGTCGTAAGGGTGACCCCAGTCGGCAAGCCTGTGCGCGACGAGTCGGCGGGCGAGCCGCGCGCCCCGTGGGGTGGATGTGAAGCACATCGCGAACTCCGTTGGATGCAGGCAGCGTTGCGACGGGTGCTCTTCGGAGTGAGTTGCCTGATTCATGACGCATACGGTCTCGTCGTGTGCGTAGCGTTGACCAGGCGTAACGCTGTGACATGGGCGGGCCGTACGCGGCATGGTCGGCGTTGTACGCGGCTTGGGGCGTGACCGGTTCCGGGCCGCCGCGTTGGCGCGGGCAGGCGGGGTGCGACGACGCTGTAAGGGGTGGCAGGGCTTGGAAGAGCGGGAGCGGGAGCGGGCGGCGGAGGGCGAGTCAGTCTCGGACGCGGATGCGGGTGTGTTGCCCGACGCCGAGTTCGGAGTGGCGCTTCTGCACGTATTCGGGCAGCAGTTGAAGTTGTGCCGGGTGCGGGCAGGGATGGACCGGGTTCGGTTCGGACCGCTGACGGGGTATTCGGCGTCGACCATTGCGTCGTTCGAGCAGGGGCGGCGGATTCCGCCGCCGAAGTTCATCGACCGAGCAGACGAAGTCCTGGATGCAGGCGGGGTTTTGAAGGCGGGGAAGGAGGTGGTGGCACAGGCGCAGTATCCGGCGTTCTTTCGGGATGCGGCGCGGTTGGAGGCGGAGGCGGTTGAGTTGTGCGCCTACGACACGCACATCGTGAAGGGGCTCCTGCAGACCGAGGAGTACATGCGCGCCTTGCTGGCTATGCGCAGGCCCCTTCTGGACGAGGCCACGATCGAGCAGCGTGTCGCAGCTCGATTGGCCCGGCAGGAGATCTTCAGTAGGTGGCCGGCACCGCTGCTGAACTTCGTCATGGAGGAGTACGTGTTGACGCGCGGCCTGGGCGGGCCCGCCGTGCGCCGCGGCCAGCTCGAGCAGCTTCTGCTGATCGGCCAGAAGCGCAATGTCGAAATCCAAGTCATGCCCCGCGACCGGGAGGACAATGCGGGAGTCGACGGCCCTTTCACGGTGCTGACCCGGCAGGGCGGCGACCAGTTCGCTTACATGGAAGCGCAGGGCAAGAGCACACTGGTGACAGATCGAGAAGAGGTCCGTGCCCTCGCCGCCCGCTATGGGATCATCCGAGCGCAGGCCCTCACCCCACGTGAGTCGCTGGCCAACATCGAGAAGTTGCTGGGAGGGCTATGAACGCCGAACCGACCACTCGTACCGCCGATGAACTGGCGTGGTTCAAGAGCAGCTACAGCGGCGCCGAGGGCGGCGACTGCGTGGAGGTCGCGTCCCACTCCGGCATCGTGCATGTCCGCGACTCGAAGGACAGGACGTGGAAGGTCCTGTCCGTCTCCTTTCAGGGGTGGGCCGCCTTCATACGGTTCACCGCGCAAAACTGATAGACCGAGGCCCCTATCTCACCAAGATCACCTAAGGGCAGCGGTGCTGGATGCGCAACCGTCCCGCACACGCCCCTCCAACATGCCCGGAGCACCGCTGCCCCAGTACGCCCTCCATCACGACCCTGACTACCCCCAACTGCTGGCCGACGCCCGCGAGAAGGCACAGGGCTGGACCGACGGCATCGCCAAGGCGGTCAAGGCCGTCGACGAGGCCGACCAGAGCGTGAAGCGGGCGCTGGCCCGTGCGACGAGCGATGTTTCGACGGACGGTATCGGGATCGGCGGGTTCAACGCCTCGGCTGTGGGTGACCTGGCGAAGGCCGGTAAGCCGGATCCCAAGGCCACCACGAAGACCGACGGGTGGGTCTCTGAAGGTGAGAGCGAGGCCTCCGGCCCCGGCGTCGGGACATCGGTCACCGGGCCCAACACCGGGGCCGGCAAGCTGGGCGAGGCCGAGGCGCATGCTGACCTCGGCCGCGCCAGCGCGGAGGGCTCGCTCACCAACGGGCCGATGAAGCTCGCCGGGGAGGCCGAAGCCTACGCGGGGCCGGTCTCGATGGTGTGCAGTTGGGCGGTGAGGCGTTCGCGGGTGCGAAGGCGGGCGTCTCCGGAGGTGTGGACATCGAGGGAATCGGAGTGGGCGCCACAGCCGAGGGATGAGCCGGTCCTGGCGCGGAAGCAACCCTGAACTTCAGCAAGGACGCCAACCGCACATGGCACTGGGCCCCCAAAGTGGGCGTCTCCCCCATCCTCGGTGACGCCGTCGGCTTCGAGGTCACCGTCGACCCGGGGAAGATCGCCGACGCCGTGGGGGACGCAGCCGGGTGGGTCGCCGATGGGGTCGGCAGCCTGTTCTGATGCACGTCCCCGCAGATGCACTGCCGTAAAGGATGGCCCGAGATGCCCACGGCCCTGCCCGTACCGATCCAGTTCGAACTGCCGGAAGGCTGGCGCCCCGCACCACCGGATGAGGCCGGCGCACCGCGTGCCGCGTTCGTCGCGCGGCACCCGCACCCGGATGCCGGATAGGTTGACCTCATGGGCCTCTTCGACAAGCTGACCGGAACCAAGCACCCCGACGACGGTGTCGCGCCGCGTTCGGCCGAGGAGGTGCGGGCAGCCCTGCTCGGCGTCAACCAACCCGATGTCCCGTACATCATCCGCAACGGCGCCGCGGAGGGCGCCGACCTGATGGCGGAGTGGCGGATGGCGGAGCCCGCCTGGCAGGCCATCTTCGTCCAGTCCCAACTGACTCGCGCCGTCCGGATCCGTATGCGCCTGGTCCCGGAGAACCAGGAGGTGCGCGCCCTCGAGGAATCGTGGGAGGTCACCCGGGTCGGGAATCCGCCGAGGCTCGAGATTTCAGGGGCGTACTCGCGTGGGCCCGACAGGACCGTCTCCCGCCACTACACGATCGAACGCGGGGAGAACGGCGGCCTCGAAGCGACGGAGACTTTCCGCTTCAACGGTGCGGACCTGCGTAACCCCCTGCAGGACGCCATCCTCAAGTCGGGCTGGACCTGGCGCAGCGTGATCTTCGGCAAGCTGTGAGGCCGACGGGACCCCGACTCGCCGCCGCCTTGGCACTCGGTTTCCCCAACCGTCTGCCCGGAGTCACGGAGTTGTAGGCGCCAAGCAGCCATGCGCCTTCGAAGAGCGTTCGGCGAAGGTTCGGAGGGCGGTTCTCGCGTACTCGCGCTCCGCTTCCGTTGCCCGTTGTCCGTCAGTGTCCCGTGTGCGGGACACGATGAAGACCGCCCGCTCCGCGTCGGCCGGGCACGCGGCGGACCCCCAGTAGGATCCGTCTCCCGGAAGTCGCCCCTTGGGTGCGTCGGCGGGTGTGGGGTCCGAGGTGTACCGGAGCTCTTCCTTGTAGCCGGCCTTCAGTTGAGCCGCGTACGCGCCGAAGTAAGCCACCAGGGAGTAGCGGTGGTTGCCCACGCCGTCGTCGCCCAGGCGGCATTTCTCAAGGGGAGCTCTGTCGCGGGCGGTCTCCCAGGCCGTCGTGACGTCGGAGGTCGGGCGGATGCCCAGGCACGTGCCGGAAGCACCTGACAGGGGCTCGAACTCCTCTTCCGTCACCGGGAGTCCGACCGTGCGGACCCGGCGCTGGCCCAGGTGGGTCACGCAGCCGTACGCCTTGGCCGCCTTCGCTGCCGTACCCGTGGCAATGCGTATGTGGGCGGGGCGGTTGGCCGGGTTGTCAAGGGTCGTGTCGAGTTCCGTCTCGACCGTCACCGCCAGGCCCTTGACCGGCTTGCCCGCCGACGTTTTCGAGCTGCCCTCGCCGCAGGTCAGGAGCAGTGTGGTTGTTGCCTCACCGTCATTGATGGGAGCGGTGTCCGCGGCGAAGAGGCCCAACCAGCCATTTCCGATCGGTACGGGGAGCATGTCATTGGCAGGGACCCCGGCAAAGGAAACGGAGAGCCGGCTGTACACACCGATCCACGTCGTGTCGACGATGCTCACCTTCGTACTGCCCCCGCCGTCGGTGCTCGCACTCACCTCGCAGGTGTCGATTCCGTCGCCGGATCTGCTCTCCACGTCCAGGCGGTCGTCACCCAGTACCGCACGGACATCGTCCACGGGCAGCATGCCTCCGCAGGCGCGGCCCAGTTCACGGTCGTTCATGCCGTACAGCCAGACCGACCCGCCCAGGACCACCAGCGCTCCCGCCGTCACGAGTGCCGTATTGCGGATGATCCGCTTTCGTCTCACCTCCACTGCTCCACCTCCCCGAGCAGCTTCGTGCCGTGGCAGTCCTGTGCCTTCGGCCATCCGTCGGGGGCGTTCAGGTAACTGCTCATCAATTTCTTTGCAGCACTTGAGAGTTCGGCACGTTGGGAGCGGGTCAGGTCAATCCCGCCGTACTCGAGGTCCACCGAGTGCTCATCGAGGTTCGGACGCACCGAGACCCGGTGGTACGTCGTGCCGCCCGCGCACTCCGAGCGGGCCCACAGGGCGAGTTCCGCGTCGTCGTCCCTGATGGTGTCCGACTCGTCGTCGAAGCCGGGGTACTCGCCGTCCCGCTCGTAGTCGCGGTACGCGCTGCGCCCCAGCTCACCCACCCAGCTGGTGGCGTCTAGAGTGACAGGCTCCAGGTCGGCCGGCTGCGGGTCGGTGTAGTCGCCGTATTCGTCGGCCCGGCGATCGGCCCGGCACACGCTCAGCAGGCGGGACTGCTGGAGATCGCCTGTCGTGGTCCAGGTGCCCCGCACGGGTGCCGATCCCTTGGCCGACATCCATCCGCATTTTTTGGCGCCCCGGCCCGGCTCGTCGACGCGGATGCCGTCGTAATCCCCCTCGTCGACCGGACCGCCGTTCGCGTCGTGTTCCTCGTAGGTGTCGATCACCTGGCTGGGGAGATTCAACGCAGTGCCGGACGGCGTGGATGTGGTTCCGCAGTGTTGCCGTTCCGCTATGGCGTTGGCGACATGTACGGCGATGCGGAACTCCGTGCGGACGGGCACCTTGTCCATTCCCACGGAGACGTACATCTGTGACGCCGGGCGCGCGCGCCCGGTCAGGCCCTTCGGGCACTCCGCGACGATCCAGGGCCTGCCCTTGTCGTCGCTTTCGCGGCCTGTGACGCCGGGAGCTTCGTAGCCCGGCGCCAGGAGGTCCTCTGTCTTCATTTCGTACGGAAGGTGGTTGACGAGCGTCGCGGCCTCGACGTGCACACCACCGCGCTCCTCCCAGTCCAGGGTGCAGTTCAGCAGCGAGCGACTCTCCTGACCGGGTTGCAGCAGGGTGCCGTACTGGTCGAGCGTTCCTCGTACGTCGTCCGGTACGTGGTCGCGGAGTTCGTCGTACGGCAGCAGGCCTCCGCAGGCCTTCTTCAACTGGGCCCTGTTGGCGGCGAGATGGCCGCCCTCGTCGCCCGGCATCAGCGTCACGCCAGCCGCCGCGAGCAGGCCCAGCGCCAGGACCCCGGCCAGGGGAAGCCGCAGCCTCTTCGGTATCCGTCCCATCGCTCCCGTTCCCCCCGTCCCTCGGCGGCGGAGATCAGCACTCCCCCACACGGCTCGACACCGCGAACGTGTACTTCGGCTCCTTCACCACCGCCGCGTCGCCCGAGAGTCCAGGTGCCACCGTCTCGATGTAACCCTCGTGTGTGCGCTTGACGTGCATGCAGAAGGACACCCCCGCCCCACTGGCCGTGATCCGGTAGTAGGCCTCGTCGGACGTCGTCTGGCCGGTAACCGCCGCTTCCACGCCAAACTGGGGGGCGTCGCCGCCACCGTGCTCGACGACCTCGTCCTCGATGTTCGTGGCGTATTCGCCCTCGAAGTCGGCAGGGGCGTCGCCCTCCAGCGAGCTGCCGTAGGTGAAGCTGCCGTCCAGTGCCTCCGTGGCGCCCCTTACCGCGCTTGTCAGCTCGTTGTCGCTCCACTTCGAGTCGTCCTCGACTGTCAGGCCTTGGATTCCCACGACGACGCCGCCCACCGCGACGCCAACCAGGATGATGCGAGCGACGACGAACGCCACATCAGGGACCTCGGGCGCGGACGGATTGAGCGACTCGCGCCACGCGCGGACTCGGTCCGCCTTCACGCAGGCCATGGCGACCAGCACCGCGGACAGGACGAAAAGGATTACCGACAGTTTTGTCAGCATGCCGTGTCTCCTATGCCTCGCCGACGCCGCCGCGCATCCCGTATCGCCACCGCCGTCCCCCCGAGGCCGGCCACCAGCACCAGGCCCCCCACGACCACGTACGTGCCCAGCCGCGTGTTCCGCTCCTCCGGCGTCTCCCCGAAGTGCACCGGCGCCACCGACGGTGCCTCTCCCTTCGCCACGCCGTTCTCGGGTCTGGGGGACTCCACCGGGTTCGCCGGGTCCACGTCCGTCAGGGCCCTGACCGGGTCGACCACGCCCCAGCCGACCAGGCGGTCGTGGCCGGGGATGGAGCGTTCCGCGGTCTGTTGGATCTGGGCGACGATCTGCTGGGCCGTCCACTTGGGGTACTTGGCCTTCAGCAGGGCGGCAACGCCGGCGACGTACGGGGCCGAGAAGCTGGTGCCGTTGTCGGAGCAGTGGCCGTTGCCGGGGACTGTGGAGATCATGTCGACGCCCGGTGCCGCCACGCCCACGAACTCGCCGGACTGGGAGAAAGGGGCCCGCTCGTTGTTGCGGTCCGAGGACGCCACCGCGAGGACGCCCTCGTACGACGCTGGGTACGTGACCTTGACGTTGCCGCCGAGGCCGTCGTTGCCCGCGGAGGCCACGACGACCACTCGCTGGGCCAGGGCATAGTCCACCGCCTGCTTCAGGCGCGGGTCCGGTTCGACGGCGTTGGCCGTGTCCTGGGAGATGTTGATGACGTCGGCGCCCGCCTGGACCGCGTAACGGATCGAGTCCGCGAGGCTGTCCGCCGTTCCGTTGCCCTCCGCGTCATTCTGCTTGATCGGGATGATCGTGGCCTCGGGGGCCAGGCCCACGAAGCCGGTTCCCTTGGCGGGGCGAGCGGCGACGATGCCGGCCACGCGCGTGCCGTGGCCGACGAGATCTGTGGTGCCCTGCGCGTTGCCGCGTTCGATCTTCTCGCCCTTGGCGTTCTTCGGGGGGAGGAAGTTCTTGCCCTTGGACGCGTCGACGGCCGGCTTCAACTGCGGGTTCTTGACATCGACCCCGGTGTCGATCACGGCGACCTGGACGTCCTCGCCCTTCGACTGCGCCCACAGTTCGTCGAGGTTGACGCGTTGCAGCGCCCAGGGGCGGCCCTCGTACTTCTTGGACGGGAAGGTGCACTGGCCGCTGTCGTCCGCCCGTGCCGCGGGGGCCGGGAGGACGAACAGAGTCGTCGCCGTGAGAGTTGTCGTGGCGAGGAGAGCCGCCACGGTCGTACGGACCTTGGGCTTCAAGTCGGTTGAATTCAGCATGAGTTCGTTCTCCACACGCACCGCTACGAACCCTGCGGCTGACGTGCCGCAGCCTCCGACAAGCGCGGGCCGGTCGGCAGGAACGTCGACCACGCCGCGGGGATGGGCGTCGGGTCGACCTTCTCGTAGCCGAGCCGTGTCTGGGCGATCCTGGCCTCGTTCAGCTCCTGCTTGCGCTGCTCGGCCGAGGTGCCGATGCCCTTGTCGTCGGTGGCGCTGTCGCTGTTGGACTGCAGGGCGTAGCGCAGGCCGGTGTCGGTGACCAGGAAGACGCTGCCTGCCTTGGTCTCCGTGCCCTTGAACTGGCGGTAGAGCTGCCCGGAGCCGGGGGTGACGTACGCGCTCGAGGAGCCGGTGGGCAGCTGCGCGGGGAATTCGGTGCCCACCCAGGTGGACAGGGTCGTCGCGCCGCTGTCGGCGTTCACCGAGCGCAGGACGTTGCAGACGGCGTTGCGGCCGGTGGTGGTGCCGGCGCCGGTGTTGACCGTCTTCGGCCTGTACGTCGGCCACTTCCTGTCGCCGAGGAACGTCGTGCTGTCGACGACGGCGCCGGGGCTGACCTGTTGCGCCTCGCCCGCCTGGCCGACGGCGACGAGGTCGCCACTGTTGAGCAGCAGCGTGGCCGTGAACTCGGAGATACGGGCCACTTCGCCGGGCAGCACGACGTAGTACTGCATCCGCGTGCCGTCATAGGCCTTGATGACCATGCCGACCTTGTCGTACTCCCCGAGGCTGTCGGATGCGCCCGCGGGCTCGCCCGGCGTGCCCTCCGTGATCGTCGGGATCGACACCGGGTCGCCCTTGTGCAGGGTGTCGAGCCATTCCTGGGATACGCGCTGCGGGTCACGGCCCTGGGTGTCGAGGGCCTTGAGGAGTTCCTTGTCGGTCGGGTTGGCGAGCTGGTACGCGGAGCCGCGGGAGTCGACGACGTACTGCGTCTTGCCGTCCGGGGCGACGACGTACATCAGGTCGCCGCCGGAGAGCTTGTTGCCGCCTTCGGTCTTCGACCACTCCTTCTCGGCGAGGACGAACGCCGCCTTCTGGATGGCCCGGCCCCCGTCGCCCGGGCGCTCGCAGACCGCCCAGCGCTTGGCGGTCTCCGCCTCGCCGTCGGAGGGCAGCCGGTCGGGGGCGTACGGGATGCCGATCGTGGCGCCGTGCGGCGGCTTGCCGCTGTCGAGGACCTTCTCGTCGACGGTGATGATGCTGTTCTTGTTCGGGTCCAGGAGCAGCTTGGCGGACGCCATGTTGAGCACCGGGTGCAGCTGCTTCTTGCCGTCCGTCTTCAGCACGACGTAGCGGGTGGTCGAGTCGCTCGCGACGATGACGTGCTCGCCCGGCGAGTCCCAGCCCTTGGGCGCCGTGGGGCTGAACAGGCCGATGGCGCCGAACACCGCGAGGATCACCACGCCGACGACGACGCCGGGCCAGACCGCGCTCAGCGGCTTCGGTGCGCCCTCCTCCGAACCCGACGGCGAAGGTTGCAGGAACGACGCGAGTGTGCGGCGCTTCGCGAAGGTGTAGGCGTTGAGTTCATCGCGCCGTGATGCCATCTGTGTCCGCTCACTCCCCGTTGCGGAGCCATGGGGGACCCGTGAAGATCCGTCCCCCCGCCCATGGTTGCCTCTGGTGACTCAGTTGTCAGACCCGGCCCCTACTATGCCTGTTGCGTGGCAGTGCCTGTGGCACGGGTAGGGTGCTACGGGCCTCAAGGGCCCTGAGCGCAAGGGAATTCGGGAGAGTTCGGGGGGTTTGGAGTGATGGCTTCCGCACCGCGGGCCGGGTCGCGATCGCAATCGAGGGCGCGATCGGGTGGCGACGGCCGGCCGGATTCCCACGGCCCCGCGCCCGCCGCGCCTCGTACGACGGGTCCGGCCGCGGCCGTCGGCAGTGCTGTCACGCTCCAGCTGAGGGGGCGTTCGGGCCGCGGCGGTTCGTTCGCGGTGCAGCGGCTGGTCCTGCTGGAGTTGGCGGCGGCGCTTGTGGCGTGCGGCTGGGTCATCGGCACGTATGCGCTGGTGCCGGCGGCCGTCGTCGCCGTGATTCTCGTGGTGCTTGCGGTCGTACGACACCGTGGGCGCTCCCTGCCCGAGTGGCTGGCCGGCGTGCAGGCCCTACGGTCCCGCCGCCGGAGAGCCGGGAACACGCCGGTACCGCCCGGCACCGACGCCGGGCTGGCGCCCGCCGTCGAGTGCGACCCGAGCCTGCGCACGTACAGCTACAGCCGCGGCGACGACCGCGACCAGCGGCCGGTGGGCATGGTGGGCGACGGGGGCTTCCTGACCGCGGTGCTCCAGGTGGAGGCGGACGCCGGTGCCCTGCGCGCCGAGCGCAGCCTCAGACCGCTGCCTGTGGCGCTGGTGCGGGACGTCCTGGACGTGGACGGGATACGTCTGGAGTCGGCGCAGATCGTGGTGCACACCCAGCCCGCGCCCGCACCGCATCTGCCCCAGCAGTCGGTCGTGGTGACCAACTACACACAGCTCCAGGCGGGGACCGCCTCCCCCGCGGTCCGCATCATGTGGATCGCGCTGAAGCTGGATCCCGAGTTGTGTCCGGAGGCCGTGGCCGCGCGCGGCGGTGGGCTCGTCGGGGCGCAGAAGTGCCTGGTGCGGTCGGCGGAGCATCTGTCGAGCCGACTGACAGGTGCCGGGTTCCGGGTGAGCGTGCTCACGGAGGAGGAGGTGACCTCCGCCATCGCCACCTCGGCCTGCGCCAACCCGATGGTGACGGCCCAGGCCGGGCAGAGCGAAGCGCCCCGGCGGCGGACCGAGGAGTCCAGCCGCAGCTGGCGCTGCGACAACCGCCGGCACACCACCTACTGGGTGCGCCGCTGGCCCCCGCTCGGCGGCTCCTCCGGCGTCGGACTGCCGCAGCTGGTGGCGCAGTTGACGGCGGTGCCCGCGCTGGCGACGACGTTCAGTCTGACGCTGGCCCGCGGTGATCGGCAGGACGTCTCGGTCACCGGGCATGTGCGGATCACCGGCCGCAGCAGCAGCGAACTGGCCACGTCGCGGCGTGACCTCGAGCGTTGCGCACGGCAGATGCGGACGGGCCTTGCACGTCTGGACCGGGAACAACTCCCCGGCGTTCTCGCCACTCTGCCGCTCGGAGGTGCCCGCTGATGGCCATGACGACATCCACCCGTACCTCCCCGGCGGGTGCCGACGGCGCGCAGGGCACCGGCTTCGCGGAGCGCCTGCGCACGGGCTTCGGCCTGCTGGGCCCTCGGCACTCGCGGCATGCGCTGCCCGTGGAGCAGGTCGACGCGCTGTCCCTGCCCATCGGGGACGACGGCGTCGTGGTGGGCGTCAACGCGGAGGGTCAGCCCGCCGTGCTCGGGGTGAACCGTCCCACGCCGTACGACATCGTGCTCATCGGCGGTCTGTGGACGGCGCAGGTGCTGGCGCTGCGGGCGGCGGCGACCGGAGCGCGAGTGACCGTGGAGACCGGCAGGGCACAGCAATGGGCGCAGGTGGTCCAGGCGGTGGGCGGCGGCCAGTCCGGGATGACCGTGCACGACGTGGGGCGGGTGCCCCCGCAGGGTGCCTCTGCGGGCGGGCCTGTTCTCGTGATCCGTGACTGCGGCATGCGTCCACCGCGCGGGCGCGTGGCGTCGGCGCCCTGGCAGTCGGTGCTGACGCTCCTGCCGTATCTGAGCCCGGTCGCACCGCGGTTGCTCCGCCAGGCGCGTCTCGTCGGCGTGCAGCGAGTCTCACCTGACGAAGCGGCGGAGATAGGGCGTGTGACGGGACTGCCCCGCGCCGAGTACGAGTCCCTGCCGACGCTCGCCGATGGCGTGACGCTGTGGTGCACGGAACGGGACCGTCAATACGTGATGACGCAGCCGACGGACGCCGAGATCGGATTGTTGGGTACGGCGCGGCGGATGGACTGAGGGACTGACGGTTCGACTCCTTGGCCGTCATGGGGTGGTTGAGGGGGTTTCATGTCCAATCGTGAGCGGCCTGGCGCCGTTATTTCCCGGTTTATTTGCTGGTGTGGTGGCGCGTACGGTTGTAGCTGACAGGTTGCGTCTGTCGCGGGCGGGCGATGAGGGTGGACGGCCCTGCCGGGTCGCCCTGTGGTGATTAGGCTGGGACCTGGCGCGACGCCAGAACCCGTGGAGCGGGCGTCGGCGTCTGCAGGGGGAGAGCCGGTGGATCGGACGACCTCGAACACGTACGGACGACAAGAACTGGTCGCCCCAGCACGGCATGAGGGTGCTCGACCACACCAGGAGGAACTGTGAGCAGCGATCGGGACGGGATCCGCGGGGGCTGGGCAACGCCCGGCGATGACCAGCCCGACGCGGAGTCCGCCGTCGAGACGACGGGCGAGTTCACCATCGACTATGCGCCGCCTGCCTGGTACACGCAGAATGCCTCGGGGGGTTCGTCGTCGGCTTCGTCCTCGTCGTCGCCTTCCGCGGGTTCTCCGTCGCCCTCCTCTTCGGCTCCTTCGGCGCCTTCAGCGCCGGAATACCTGCCCGGGTTGACTCCGCCGGTGCACTCGGCTCCGGGGGCTCCTTTCACACCGCCTCCGCCCGCGTCCGCGCCTGCGCCCGCTCCTGGAGCGCCCTTCACACCTCCTCCGCCGGCGCCTGCGCCCGGGGCTCCCTTCACGCCTCCGGCGCCGGCTCCCGGGGCGCCGTACACGCCGCCCGCGCCGCCGACCGGTGGGCCGGCCGGCGTGCCCGGGCTTCCGGTGGGGAGTGGGTTCGAGCCGCAGCGGCCCGAGGCGGAGACCGGGGACGGCGCTTCTGCTGATCCCACCTCTCCTGCGGCCGTGCCGAGCATTCCGGTCGGTGGGTTTGCGTCGCCGGCGGACTCGGAGACCGCGGAGGCCGCGGAGGCTTCGGACGAGGCCGACTCCGGGAACGGTGACCTGGAGAGCGGCGCCACCATGCGGTTCTCCTCGGTCGCCCTGAAGCGGGAGATCCAGGAGCGGGCTGCTGCCGCGGCTGAGGCAGAGGCCGCTGCCGATGCATCGCAGGTCGCGGTGGGCGAGGACGAGGCGGACTCCCCGGCCGACGTCGAGGAAGAGGCCTCCGAAGAGATCACGGACGCGAGCGACGCGGCTGACGAGGACGACGCTGCCGCCGCTGCCGCGGACGACGTCGACGACGTGACCTCCGTGGACGTCGACCTGGAGGGCGCGGAGCCTGCCGGGGCGGAACCGGAGGATGCCGAGGCGGAGGTCGTCGGACAGGCGACAGCCGCGGACGGCGAGACGGAGGACGCCGCTCCCGCCGACGCCGAGCCGTCCGACGCCGAGTTCTCCGACGACGCGGCTGCCGAACCGTCCGATGCCGTGCCGGCCGACGCTGCGCCGTCGGATGCGGCGCCTGCGGATGAGATGCCCTCGGACGCGACGCCTCACGACGACGCACCCCAGGACAGCACCCCAGAGGACGCCGTACCGGCCCCGTCCGACGCGCCGCAGGACACGCCGTCGGCCTGGACGCCCCCGCCGGCGCCGCAGGTCGGGCTGCCGCCGTTGCCGCCGTCGTACCAGCCCGCGGCCCCGGCACCCGCCGCCCAGTGGCCCGCGCAGCCCCAGCCGCAGCAGGCGGAACCAGCCGCGCCCGCGCAGCCGCAGCCGCCCGTGCCGCCCCAGCAGCCGCCCTTCCAGCCGCGGCCGCCGCAGCCCGCGCCGGCCGCCTGGACTCCGCCGCCTGCACCGACGCCGCCGGCCCCATCGCCCGCCGCACCGCAGCCCGCCCCCGGCTTCCCGCCGGTCGGCACCCCGGCTCCGGCCGCCCAGCAGCCGGGCTCCGCACCCACACCCAACCCTCAGCCGGGCTACGGCTTCCCGCCCCCCGGCGTGCCCAACGCCCAGGGCGGCTACGGCTTCCCCCAGCCCGGCGCCCCAGCCCCCACTGCCGCCAACCCCCAGCCGGTACAAGCACCTTCCGCCCCCCAGGCCCCGGCCACCACACCGGGCGGCTACGGCTTCCCCCCGCCCGGCGCCACCCCCAACACCCCTCCCGCCCCCAACTCCACCGCCCAACCCGGCGGTTACGGCTTCCCGCAGCAGCAGCCCGGGCAGCAGGGGCACCCCGGCGTGCCCGCACAGCCGGCGCAGCCGCAGCCCGACGCCCAGAACCCGGCCGGCGCCCCTCAAGGAACCCCGCAGGGCTTCGCCCCGCAGATCCCACAGCAGCCCCAGCCTCCGCAGCAGCCCCAAGCCCCGCACCAGCCGCCCGTAGACCCCCGAGCCGGCACTGCGTGGCCGCAGCCCGTGCAGCATGACCAGCGGCAGCCCACCAATCCCGGTGCCGCGCCGCTCGGTTACACCGCGGCCGTGGAGCTGTCCTCCGACCGACTGCTCAACAACAAGCGGCAGAAGCCGAAGAGCGGCCGGCCGACCGCGGGCTCGCGGTTCAAGTTCGGCGGCAAGAAGGAAGAGGCCGAGCGGCTGCAGAAGCTCCAGCTGATCCGGACGCCGGTGCTGTCCTGCTACCGCATCGCCGTCATCAGCCTCAAGGGCGGCGTCGGCAAGACCACGACGACCACCGCACTGGGCTCCACCCTCGCCAGTGAGCGGCAGGACAAGATCCTCGCGATCGACGCCAACCCGGACGCCGGTACGCTCGGCCGCCGCGTACGCCGCGAGACCGGGGCCACCATCCGTGACCTCGTCCAGGCGATCCCGTACCTCAACTCGTACATGGACATCCGGCGGTTCACCTCGCAGGCCGCATCCGGTCTGGAGATCATCGCCAACGACGTCGACCCGGCCGTGTCCACGACCTTCAACGACGAGGACTACCGGCGCGCGATCGACGTCCTGGGCAAGCAGTACCCGATCATCCTCACCGACTCGGGCACCGGTCTGCTCTACAGCGCCATGCGCGGTGTGCTCGACCTCGCCGACCAGCTCATCATCATCTCGACGCCGTCCGTGGACGGTGCGAGCAGCGCCAGTACGACACTGGACTGGCTGTCCGCGCACGGGTACGCGGACCTCGTCTCCCGGTCCATCACCGTCATCTCGGGTGTGCGCGAGACCGGCAAGTTGATCAAGGTCGAGGACATCGTGACGCACTTCGAGACCCGGTGCCGGGGCGTGGTCGTCGTTCCCTTCGACGAGCACCTGGCCGCCGGGGCCGAGGTCGACCTCGACATGATGCGGCCCAAGGTACGGGAGGCGTACTTCAACCTCGCGGCCATGGTCGCCGAGGACTTCGTCCGCCACCAGCAGATGCACGGTCTGTGGACGAGCGACGGCAACCCGCCGCCCGTGGCCGCGCCGCCGCTCCCGGGCCAGCCCATGCCAGGTCAGCCCATGCCAGGTCAGCCCATGCCGGGCCAGCCCGTGCCGGGACAGCCGTACCAGCAGCCGGGTCAGCCCTACGCGCAGCCGGGTCAACCGGGACAACCCCCCGCCCACCCCGGCCAGCCGCAGCCATACCCGCAGCCCGGCCAGCCCTACCCACAGCCGGGCCAGCCGTACCAGCAGCCGGGCGCCCAGCCCTACCCGCAGCCCGGCCACCCCCAGCAGCCGCAGCCCGGTCAGCAACCGCCCCAGCAGTAACCGCAGCCACCACATAAAGGGCGGCCGGTGCCCCGTAGGCACCGGCCGCCCTTCGGCGTCGTACGCGCGACTACTGGCGTCGTACGCCCGACTACTGCGCCGCCGCGACCAGCTCCCGGCACTTCTTCACGTCGTCGGCCATCTGCTCGAGCAGGGCCTCCAGGGTGTCGAACTTCGCCTGCCCGCGTACGAAGGCCAGGAAGTCGACGGCGACATGGAGCCCGTACAGGTCAAGCCCCACCCGGTCGATGGCGTACGCCTCGACCGTGCGAGCCGTGCCGTCGAACTGGGGATTGGTGCCCACCGAGATCGCGGCCGGCATCGCCTCGCCCTCCACGTGCAGCCAGCCCGCGTAGACCCCGTCGGCCGGGATGGCGGTGTGCGGCAGCGTCTCGACGTTCGCCGTCGGGAAGCCCAGCTCGCGGCCCCGCTGGGCGCCGCGCACGACCACGCCCTCGACCCGGTGCGGACGCCCGAGGATCTCCGCGGCGCCCTCGACGTCGCCCTCGGCGACCAGGCTCCGGGTCAGCGTCGAGGAGAAGGGCTCCCCGCCGCCCGCCTCGCCGGTCACGTACAGATCCACGACCTCGACCTCGAAGTCGTAGACCTTGCCCTGCTCGGCGAGGAAGTCCACGTTGCCCGCGGCCTTGTGGCCGAAGCGGAAGTTGGGGCCCTCGACGACCGCCTTGGCGTGCAGCTTGTCGACCAGGACCTTGACGACGAAGTCGGCCGGCGACAGCTTCGAGAACTCCGTCGTGAAGGGGAGGATGAGGACCGCGTCCACGCCCAGCTCCGCCATCAGTTCGGCGCGGCGGTGGTGCGGGGCGAGCAGCGGGGGGTGGCTGCCGGGGCGGACGACCTCGCTGGGGTGCGGGTCGAAGGTGACGACGACGGTGGGAACGCCCAGCTCGCGGGCGCGTTCCACGGCATGCCGGATGATCAGCTGGTGTCCGCGGTGGACACCGTCGTAGGAGCCGATGGTGACGACGCTGCGTCCCCAGTCCTCGGGGATGTCCTCCAAGCCACGCCAGCGCTGCACTGTGACCGCTCCTCGAACCCGTGTCGGTACTTGCCGTCTACCTCTTACGCAGGTCTAAGGGTGCCATGCCGCGGGTGTCCGGCCCGCATCGGCATGGGAGCTGTGACCTGACGCACGTGCCGGTCCCCGGTCATGCGGGGACCCGGACGCCGGCCAGGTTCTCGATCATCCGGCGGGTGCTGGGGCCGACCACCACGGCCCAGTCCTGCGGGGCGTCGGCCAGCCAGCCCGCGGCCCGTGCGGCGAAGCCCGGCACCTCGTGGCCGAGGTCGACGAGGGCGCGGTCGAAGCGGGTGGCTCCGTCCGGCGTGCGGACCAGGAGCAGGCCGGTGTGGTGGACGAGGTCGCCCAGGTCGTCGGCGTCGTGCCGGGCGGCGGCGCGCAGCAGGGACTCCAGGACGGCGGGCGTGCACTCGTGGGCGAGGAGGAAGGCGCGCAGTTCGCGGCGCAGGGGGCCGGGGCCGGCGAGCACGGCGGCGAGCGCCGTCCGCACCGGCTCCGGTCCGCCGTCCAGTACGCCGGTGACCAGCGGGAACAGTACGGTCCGGGCAAGGGTCCCCTGGTCGAGGCGCCGGTCGACGTACGCGGCGACGGACGCGGCACGGTCGGGGTGTCGCGCCACGGCTTCCCGTGCCAGATCGGCGACCCGGCGGGCCAGCGCCGGTGTCGTGACGTCGGCGAGCGCGAGCAGCGCCGCCCCGGCGTCCGGCCGGTGCAGCCGGATGCGGAAGGCGTCGAGGACCGCCTCCGGGTGGGTGGACAGGGCCGCGGCCAGCGCGCTGGGCGGCAGCTGGGGATCGCCCGCCGCGAAGTGTTCGAGCGCCCGCGGAAGGTGGCGGGCGCGGGTGCGCGGATCCCGTACGAGGATGCCGAGCGCGCCGCCGTGCAGCGTGCCGTCGGCGGGGCGGGCGAGCAGGGTGAGGGCGGCGTAGCGCAGGAGCTGCCGGTCGGCCTCGGTGCGCGCGTGCGGGGCGGCGCGCAGTCCGTACGCCACCGCCGCCACCCGCCGCGCGGGCCGCTCGTCGTGCGCCCACCGGTCGACCGCCCGGCACACGGCGGACGGCTCCTCCTCGGCGAGTACGGCGAGCAGCTCGTCGCCGCGCGGGTGCGCGCTGTCCACGAGCACCTCGGTGAGGTCGTCCAGCGCCCGGTGCCGGTGCGTGTGCAGCAGCGCCTGTGCGGCCGTGGCAACGGTGGCGTGCGGGGTCGCGGGCAACGGCCGCTCGTCGTCGAACCAGCGGGCGAGATGCGGTTGTACGGCGGTGGGGTCGGCGGCGAGGAGGTGTGCGGCCGCGTCGAGGTACCGGGCGCCACCGGCGGTGGTGTCGGCGCGGACGAGCCGGCGCAGCAGGTCGAGACGCTCGGCCTCCGGCAGCGGCAGGTCCGTCCAGAAGGCGGGCCCGAACTCCCCGGGCACGGGCCGCTGTTGCCGCCGCCAGTCGGCGATGCCGTCGGCAAGCAGCCGCAGGGCACCGACGTACGGCGTGGCGTCCGGCACCCCGCGCAGGACCTCTGCGAGCAGACGGGCGGCCCACCAGGAGCACGGGTCGGCGTTCAGGGCCTGCACCAGCTCCTCCAGGCGGCGGGCGAGTTGGCGGGTGCCCTGCTGGCGGGCGACGAGGAGGAGGGCCTGGACGACGGGGCCGATGCGGTGGTGCGGAACAGGGAGGGGGTGCGGGGTGTGCGGGGTGAGGGGGCGGTGGACCAGGGCGCGCAGGGCCTCGTCGAGGTCGAGGTGTGTGCCCTGGATCCAGTCGGCGAGCTCCTCGTGCGCGAAGCGGTAGCCGGTGCCGGCGGGGACGAGGAGGCCTTCGGTGAGGACGGCGGCCGCCCAGCCGGCTCCGCCGCCGAGCCGAGCGGGTGCGGGTCCCCACGGGAAGACGGCCTCGAACGACTCCCGGTCCAGTTCGCCCTGTCCGGGGCCGAGGCTGCGCCGGGCGGCCTCGTGGACCTGCCCGGCCACCCTCGCCGCGAGGCGCCGTACGGCGGTGCCGCGCAGGCCGTTCTCGGCGGCGAGCCGGACCGCGACACGCAGGCACATCAGGTCGAGATAGGCGGAGAGGACGTCGTGCCGGTCCACGGGAGTGGCGACGGGGGCATCCGGGAGGGCGGCGCGGGCCTCGGAGAGGAGGCGGAAGGTGAGGGGGTGGCGGGCATCGGGGCCGGTGAGGGCATCCTCGGGCAGGCCGTAGCGGGCGCGGGCCTCGCAGGCCTCGGCCTCGCCCAGGTCGCCGAGGTGGACGCAGGGCGGAAGGTTGCCGGGGCCTTCGTCGTACTGCCCGCCCGTATGAAGGAACTCCCGCGGGAACTCCGCCCCCGCCCGCTCCCAGTACTCCGCCCGGCACGCGACCACCAGCCGCGCCCCCGTCTCCCGCAGCCACCTCACCGTCCCGTCCGTCCACTCGGGCAGCCGGTGAGCCAGAACCGGCGGCATCTCCTCGGGACCGTCGAGCAGCAACAACAGGGGCCGGCCCGCGGCACGAGCCAGGGCGGCGACCCGTTCGGGCCGGATGTCGCCCAGGTCGGCGGGGTCGGGGGCGTCAGGATCGCCGCACAGGCTCCCGGAATCGGCGTCATCGCCATCCACCGAGAAGCCGTCGGGATCGGCATGCCGCAGATCGGTGGGCAGGGCGGCGCCGGACGCCGCCACGATACGGGCCGCCCGGGTCAGCGCCCGGCGGGCGGCGTCCGCCACCGAGGCGTCGTCGTCCCTCAGGTCGGAGCCGCGCAGCCACAGCGTGGGCGCCGCTTCCGCGCCCCGGCTGCGGCGGTCGGCGAGGGCCGCGAGTTCCGTCGTACGACCGCTGCCCGGCGACCCGACGAGCCCGAGGACGACGGCCGGGCCCGCGGTGAACGCGGCGAACTCCCGCATCGTCGCGACCCGTTCGACCGGCTGAACCGCGTCGAACGCGCCGACGCCCACCCGGCTGGCGTGGCCCACAAACGCCCCATCATCCACGCCGAGCCGGCTCGCAAACGCCCCGGCACCCACCCCGCCAAGGCGGCCCTCGTACGCCCCACCGTCCACCCGCCCGAGGCGGCCCGCAACCGCCCCGCCCGGCCCGTCCTGCCCCACCGACGTGCCCGTCAGCTCCAGCACTCCGGCAAGGTTGAGGTCGGCCCCGTACGCAGGCACCGTCGCGGCGTTGCGGGCGAGCAGGTCGGCGAGTGGGCCGCTCTCGGTGCGGTGCAGTGGAACGGCGAAGCCGGTGTCGCGGTGACCGGCCTGCAGGGCGGTGCCGAGGATCGCGACCACGGCGCCGGTCGTGATGTCGACGACCGGTCCCCCTGCCGCGCCGCCGCCCAGCCGCAGTGCGTCCCTACCGGTTGTGCCCATCGCCAACTCCAGTACATCGTCGAGGAGATGGAACCGGTCCGTGGCCGTGTACGTCACGCTGGTCGCGCCCAGCACACGGGCCTCACGCCAGCCGCCGGCGGCGATCCGCACATACGTGCCGCTCTCGATGCGGTCCCGCACGGTGACGGGGAGCGGGTTCGCGCCGAGGCCCTCGGTCTGTACGAGAGCCAGGTCGAGCTCGGGCAGTGGGGTCACGGCGTCGGCGGTGACGACGCAGCTGCGGCCCCCGGCGTCGTGGAGAACGAGGCGGGTCAGCCCGTCGACGCTTTCGTGGCTGGTGAGGACCGTGCCGTGGTGGTCGGCGACGACACCGGTACCGCGCGGGCGTCCGGCGAGGTCGTGGATGCGTACAAGGGCGTCGTGATGTGGCGCGCGCCCGGTGTTCTCACGCGAGCCGGCCTGCGGTGCGGTCCGCCGGCCCCGTACCGCCATGGTCGAACCTCCCCGTCGTACACGTGCCCTGCATTCGACGGTAGGGGCGGGATGATCAGACGGACAGATCGCGGGCCCAACGCGCCCCCTTGCACTCCCCCGGTTCACTCCGAGCGCCTGCCCGGACGGGTGAACGGGAAGGGGTCGTTGGATACACCCTAGGGATGGGGGAACCGAGGGGGACCGTGGAGCGGCGGGAGTGCACGACCCCGTGACCGCCGCTCCACGGGCAGTCCCGAGCCGTCAGCCGAAGACGGCGAGGCTCTTCGCCTTTCCCCGCTGCTCCTCCACGAGCGCGAGGAAGCGGCCCTCGGGGTCGAAGACGGCCACCGGGCCACTGCCCGCGTACACGTCGGGCATGTCGAGCCGGACACCGTTGGTGAGCAGCCGGGCCCGCCTGGCGTCCACGTCCCAGCGCGGGAACGCGGCCGCCGCGGCCTCGGCGATCGGCATGACGGTCAGCTCCTCCTGGAGCTGGTCGAGAGTACGGGCCGAGTCGAGCTTGTACGGTCCGACGCGCGTCCGGCGCAGCGCGGTGAGGTGGCCGCCGACGCCGAGGTCGGTGCCCAGGTCGCGGGCGAGGGCGCGGATGTAGGTGCCGGAGGAGCAGACCACCGACACGACCAGGTCGAGCACGGGCGTGCCGTCCTCCGCGACGGCGTCCCGGACGTCGTACACGCTGAACGACGACACCGTCACGCGGCGGGCCGGGATGTCGAAGTCCTCGCCCTCCCGCGCCCGCTTGTAGGAGCGCACACCGTTGATCTTGATGGCGCTGACCTTGGACGGTACCTGCATGATGTCGCCGGTCAGCTTGACGATACCGGCGTCGATGGCCTCCCGGGTGACCTTCGAGGCGTCGACCGACCCCGTGATCTCGCCCTCGGCATCGTCCGTCACGGTCGTCTGGCCCAGGCGGATCGTGCCCAGGTACTCCTTCTCGGTCAGCGCGAGGTGCCCGAGGAGCTTGGTCGCCTTCTCGACGCCGAGGACGAGGACGCCGGTCGCCATCGGGTCGAGGGTGCCGGCGTGGCCGACGCGGCGCGTCCTGGCGATGCCGCGCATCTTGGCGACCACGTCGTGCGAAGTGAAGCCCGACGGCTTGTCGACGATGACGAGGCCGTCGGGCGTAGTGTGCTTCTGGGTCATTCGGTGGTGTCGTCCTCGTCGTCACCCGGCTTCTTGTACGGGTCGGCGTCTCCGGCGTATGCGGCGCCGGTGGCCGCCTCTCGCACCTTCTCGTCGGAGGCGCGCGCCTTGTCGAGGAGGTCCTCGATGGTCCGGGCGGTGTCCGGGAGGGCGTCGGCGACGAAGGTCAGGGTCGGCGTGAACTTCACACCGGCCGCCCTGCCGACCTCGGAGCGCAGGATGCCCTTGGCGCTCTCCAGACCGGCGGCCGCGGCCGCCCGCTCCTTTTCGTCCCCGTACACGGTGTAGAAGACGGTCGCCTCCCGCAGATCGCCCGTCACCCGGGTGTCCGTGATGGTGACGTGCGAGCCGAGCCGCGGGTCCTTGATCCCGCGCTGCAGCTTCTGGGCCACCACCTCTCGGATGAGGTCCGCCAGCCTCTTAGCCCGCGCGTTGTCGGCCACTGGTCCGTCTCCCGTTCTTTCCTGTCTACGTTCTTCGGTCAGTCGTCGTCGCCGTGGAAGCGGCGTCTCACGGACAGCAGCTCCACTTCGGGGCGGCCGGCGACCAGCCGCTCGCACCGGTCCAGTACGTCCGTCAGGTGCCCCGCGTCGCCGGACACCATCGCGAGACCGATGAGGGCCCTGCGATAAAGGTCCATGTGATCCACCTCGGCCGCGCTCACGGCGTACTTCCGCTGGAGTTCCGCGACGATCGGACGGACGACGGAGCGCTTCTCCTTCAGCGACCGTACGTCGCCGAGAAGCAGGTCGAAGGACAGCGTCCCCACATACATGTATGCAACCGGTTCACCCGCCGGTACGGGATCGATGGCCCCGCTGTTCAGTCGGCAGGGACATCAAGAAAGGTACAACGAACGGGCGGATGGCTCGACGGGATTCTTTTCGCCCGCACAGGCCGGGGGTCCGGGGGCGGAGCCCCCAGAACACGGCGCGCTGGCCGGCAGGACCGAAGTCCCGCCGGCCAGCACAAACCGTCGGCGCGATTACGCCCGCGGCTTCTCCCGCATCTCGTACGTCGCGATGACGTCGTCCACCTTGATGTCGTTGAAGTTGCCGAGGTTGATACCGCCCTCGAACCCTTCGCGGATCTCGGTGACGTCGTCCTTGAAGCGACGCAGGCCCTCGATGTTGAGGTTCTCCGCGACGACCTTGCCGTCGCGGATGAGGCGGGCCTTGGTGTTCCGCTTGACCTCGCCGGAGCGGATGAGAACACCCGCGATGTTGCCCAGCTTGGACGACTTGAAGACCTCGCGGATCTCCGCCGTACCGAGCTCGACCTCCTCGAACTCCGGCTTGAGCATGCCCTTGAGGGCCGCCTCGATCTCCTCGATCGCCTGGTAGATGACCGAGTAGTAGCGGACGTCCACGCCCTCGCGCTCGGCCATCTGCGCCGCGCGGCCGGCCGCACGGACGTTGAAGCCGATCACGATGGCGTCGGAGCCCATCGCCAGGTCGATGTCGGACTCCGTGACCGCACCGACGCCGCGGTGCAGGACGCGGATGTCGACCTCTTCGCCGACGTCCAGCTGGAGCAGGGAGGACTCCAGGGCCTCGACGGAACCAGAAGCGTCACCCTTGATGATCAGGTTCAGCTGCTGGACCTCGCCGGCCTTGAGCACCTTGTCCAGGTCCTCGAGCGAGACACGGCGCGTGCGCTTGGCGAAGGCCGCGTTGCGCTCGCGGGCGGCACGCTTCTCCGCGATCTGGCGGGCCGTACGGTCCTCCTCGACGACGAGGAAGTTGTCGCCCGCGCCCGGGACGTTGGTCAGGCCCAGGACCTGGACCGGCGTCGACGGGCCCGCCTCGGCGACGTTGTTGCCGTTGTCGTCGAGCATGGCGCGCACACGACCGTAGGCGTCGCCCACGACCATCGTGTCACCGACCCGCAGCGTGCCTCGCTGGACGAGGACCGTCGCCACGGCACCACGGCCGCGGTCGAGACGGGACTCGATCGAGATGCCCTGCGCGTCCTGGACCGGGTTGGCCCGCAGGTCGAGCGAGGCGTCGGCCGTGAGGATCACGGCCTCCAGCAGGGAGTCGATGTGCAGACCCTGCTTGGCGGAGATGTCGACGAACATCGTGTCGCCGCCGTACTCCTCGGCCACCAGGCCGTACTCGGTGAGCTGACCGCGCACCTTGGTCGGGTCGGCGCCCTCGACGTCGATCTTGTTGACCGCGACGACGATCGGGACGTCGGCCGCCTTGGCGTGGTTGAGCGCCTCGACCGTCTGCGGCATGACGCCGTCGTTGGCCGCGACGACCAGGATCGCGATGTCGGTCGACTTCGCACCACGGGCACGCATGGCGGTGAACGCCTCGTGACCCGGGGTGTCGATGAAGGTGATCTTGCGCTCTTCGTCGTTGACCTCGGTCGCGACCTGGTAGGCACCGATGTGCTGGGTGATGCCGCCGGCCTCGCCCGCGATGACGTTCGTCTTGCGGATGGCGTCGAGCAGTCGGGTCTTACCGTGGTCGACGTGACCCATGACGGTGACGACCGGCGGACGGACCACCAGGTCCTCCTCGTCGCCCTCGTCCTCGCCGAACTCGATGTCGAAGGACTCGAGCAGCTCGCGGTCCTCCTCCTCGGGGCTGACGATCTGAACCGTGTAGTTCATCTCGCTGGCCAGGAGCTCCAGCGTCTCGTCGGAGACGGACTGGGTCGCGGTGACCATCTCGCCGAGGTTCATCATGACCGCGACGAGGGACGCCGGGTTGGCGTTGATCTTCTCCGCGAAGTCGGTGAGCGACGCACCGCGCGACAGGCGAATGGACTCGCCGTTGCCGCGAGGCAGCATCACGCCGCCGACCGACGGGGCCTGCATGGCCTCGTACTCCTGGCGCCTCTGCCGCTTCGACTTACGGCCACGACGCGCGGGACCACCGGGACGACCGAAGGCACCCTGCGTGCCACCACGGCCACCGGGACCACCGGGACGACCACCGAAGCCGGGACGGCCACCGCCGCCACCGGGACCACCCGGACGACCGGCGAAGCCGCCGCCACCGCCACCGGGACCGCCGGGACGACCGGCGAAGCCGCCGCCACCGCCACCGGGACCGCCGGGACGACCGGCGAAGCCGCCGCCACCCGGGCGACCGCCGCCACCGGGACGACCGCCGCCACCGGGACCACGGCCACCGGGGCCACCGCCGCCGGGACGCGGGCCGGCAGCAGGACGCTGCGGCATCATGCCGGGGTTCGGACGCGGACCGCCGGGGCCACCGCCGGGACGCGGACCGCCGCCCTGCGGGCGGGGCATGCCGCCCGGGGTGGGACGCGGACCGCCCGGAGCCTGCGGACGAGGACCGCCCGCCGCGCCCTGGGGACGGGGACCGCCCTGGCCCTGGCCCTGCGGACGCGGGGCGCCGCCGGGAGCACCGGGGCCGCCCGGACGCGGGGCGCCGCCCGGACGGGGCGCCTGCGGGCGCGCCATGCCGGTGGAGCCACCAGAGGTGAACGGGTTGTTGCCCGGACGGGGACCGGTCGGACGGGCACCGGGACGCGGGGCGCCGCCACCCGGACGCGGGGCGCCGGAACGGTCGCCGCGGTCACCACGGCCCTGGCCGGGGCCACCCGGACGCGGGGCGCCCGGACGCGGGGCCTGGCCGGCCGGACGCGGGGCGCCCGGACGCGGACCGGAGCCCTGGGAGGCGGCCGGTGCGGCGGGAGCCGACGGGGGCGCCGTGAACTCGGGCGTGGTCGGAGCCGGGGACGCCGGGGCGGGCCGCGGCGCGGGCTTCGGGCCCGGAGTGGGACGGGGGCCGGGAGTGGCCGGCGCGGCAGGAGCCGCGGGCTTCTCGGCGGCCGGCTTGGGGGCCGGCGGGCGCGGGGCGGCCGGACGGGCAGCCTGCGCCGGGGAGGGGGCTGCCGGCTTCGCCGGGGCAGCCTTGCGTGCGGGGGCGGACTTGCCGCCTCCGTTGCCCTGCTGGAGGGCGTCCGTCAGCTTGCGGACAACGGGCGCTTCGATGGTCGAAGACGCCGAACGGACGAATTCACCGAGTTCTTGGAGCTTGGCCATGACGACCTTGCTCTCAACCCCGAACTCCTTGGCGAGTTCGTATACCCGGACCTTAGCCACTTCGCTCCT
Organism: Streptomyces flavusporus; assembly: GCF_046267975.1. Classification (NCBI taxonomy): domain Bacteria; kingdom Bacillati; phylum Actinomycetota; class Actinomycetes; order Kitasatosporales; family Streptomycetaceae; genus Streptomyces; species Streptomyces flavusporus. The sequence continues at coordinate 2,843,258 of NZ_CP176503.1, forward strand.
TTTAGGTCCGGGTTGCGGCCGGACCGTCGCTACTTCATGGGCGTACTCATCGCGTACTCATCGAGTGCTCATCGCAATCTCGACCTGCTTTCGACTCGCGAGGTACCAGGGCCGCACGGGGTTCCGCACGACGCTTCTTACGGTGTTGCCTGCTCAGCAACTGTTGTCTGCTCGACGTACCGGCGCAACGCCTTTGTGTCGAGCGCACCCGGGGCGCGCAGCGCCCGCGTGAACGCCCGGCGGCGTACCGCCTGGTCGATACAGACCAGGACGGGGTGCACATACGCACCCCGGCCGGGCAGCGTACCGCGAGGATCAGGGACACATGCGTCCTTGATCGCCACGATGCGCAGCAGATCCGTCTTGGCCGCTCGCTCCCGGCACCCCACACACGTGCGTTCAGGGCATACTCGGGCAGGCGTCCGGCCAGACACGGTTAAGTCTACCTCCCCGTACCGACCTCACCCCTTTGGGGCAGAGATCGAACAGTTGCTGCACACGGATCTGTCGTGTTCCTAGCGCCCTGCGGCCTGGATCTATTCCCCGGGCTGCTCGGTGTCCGGACGGATGTCGATCCGCCAGCCGGTGAGGCGGGCCGCAAGCCGGGCATTCTGCCCCTCCTTGCCGATCGCCAGCGACAGCTGGTAATCCGGCACCGTCACACGCGCGGAGCGGGCCGCCATGTCCACGACCTCGACCTTGGACACCCGCGCGGGGGACAGCGCGTTCGCCACCATTTCCGCCGGATCGTCCGACCAGTCGACGATGTCGATCTTCTCGCCGTTCAGCTCGCCCATCACGTTGCGCACCCGGCCGCCCATGGGGCCGATGCAGGCGCCCTTGGCGTTCAGACCCGACCGGGTGGAGCGGACGGCGATCTTGGTGCGGTGACCGGCCTCACGCGCGATGGCCGCGATCTCGACCGACCCGTCGGCGATCTCCGGCACCTCCAGGGCGAACAGCTTCTTCACCAGATTGGGATGCGTCCGGGACAGGGTCACCGAGGGACCGCGCACGCCCTTCGCCACCCGTACGACGTACGAGCGGAGCCGCATGCCGTGCGGGTACGTCTCGCCCGGCACCTGCTCCTGCACCGGCAGGATCGCCTCCAGCTTGCCGATGTCGACGAGCACGTTCTTGGGGTCGCGCCCCTGCTGCACCACGCCGGTGACGATGTCGCCCTCGCGGCCGACGTACTCACCGAGCGTGGCGTCGTCCTCGGCGTCGCGCAGCCGCTGCAGGATGACCTGCTTGGCGGTGGTCGCGGCGATCCGGCCGAAACCGGACGGGGTGTCGTCGAACTCGCGGGGCGCCTGGCCCTCCTCGAGGTCCTCGGGGTCCTCCTTCGCCCACACGGTCACATGTCCGGTCTCCCGGTTGAGCTCCACGCGCGCGTGTCGGCGGCTTCCCTCGGTGCGGTGGTAGGCGATGAGGAGGGCCGCCTCGATCGCTTCGACGAGCAGGTCGAAGGAGATCTCCTTCTCCCGAACCAAGCCCCGCAGGGCACTCATGTCGATGTCCACGGCTACGCCTCCTCCTCTTCCTTCATGTCCTTCTTGTCCTTGCGGCTGAACTCGACCTGGACGCGCGCCTTGGCGATGTCCTCGAAGGGCAGCCTGCGCGCGGTGGGCTTGCGTCCCTTGATCCCGGGTACCTCGAGGTCGACGCCCTCGTCGTCGACGGTGAGGATTCTGGCCACCAGCTCTTCGCCCTCAGCCAGCTGGAATCTCACCAGCCGGCCGGTGGCGCGCACATAGTGCCGGTGCTGCGTGAGGAGGCGTTCCGCGCCCGGGGTTCCTACCTCGAGGGTGTACTCGCCCTCGCCCATCGCGTCCGTCTCGTCGAGCTTCGCCGAGAGCACACGGCTCACATCGGCGATCCGGTCCAGGTCCGCTCCGGTGTCGGAGTCGACGACGACGCGCAGCACCCGCTTGCGTCCGACGGAGTCCACTGCGATCTCTTCGAGATCGAGGCCCTGGGAGATGACGAGCGGTTCCAGCAGTTCTCGCAGCCTCTCGCTCTGGGTGGTGCTCATCCGGGTGACTCCTCGGCCGCGTGTGCTGTTGTGGGTTGGTCGCGTGTCTGGTCAAAGGGTATCCGGTCGCAGGGAGTGTTGCCGTCCACCTGTGTCCGAGCGGTGCCGATGAGTGGTCGGACACGTGTGCGCGGGTACGGTGATCACGGGCGTGCCGCCCTGTCCTTTCGTACGAGCCTTCGAGGACGTCAGCCGTGCCGTTTCCCCTGTCTCCGCGCACCCCTTCGGGACCGCGCAGAAGGACCCTGCTCGCCTCAGCCGCGGGCGTCGCGTTCCTCACGGGCTGCTCCGGCGGGCCCGAGGACTCCGGCGTCACCGGCGGCAGTCCGTCCGTCACCGACCGGGCACGCGCGCGTGCGGCCCGGGACAGCAGCGGACTCGTGGATGAGTACGACGCGGTGATGGCCGTACATCCCGCGCTGGCCGAGCGGTTGCGGCCGTTGCGGGACGAGACCGCGCGGCATGCCGAGGCGTTCGGGGACACGAGGGCGAAGGCGTCGCCCACGGTCTCCGCACCGTCCTCGGCACCGTCCCCGGTGCCGAGCAGCGAGAAGGATTCGCTCGCGCGGCTCGCGGGCGCCGAGCGGGCGCTCGCGGACCGGCGGGCCGAGGCGCTGCTCGACCTGCCGGGCGAGCTGGCACGGCTGCTGGCCTCGGTGGCGGCGGCCGGGGCGGCGCACGCGTACCTGCTGACGGAGGGTGAGAGATGAGCGAGGCGGAGGACGGAGAGCTGCGGGCGCTCCAGGCGGCGCTGGCCGCCGAGCACGCCGCCGTGTACGGGTACGGGGTGGTCGGCGGGAGGATCGACGAAAGTCGGCGCACTCAGGCGCGGGCGGCGTACGACGCCCATCGCGCGCGGCGTGACGCCCTGGTGCGCGAGGTGCGGGACCTGGGCGGTGAGCCGGTCGCCGCGGCCGGCGGATACGCGTTGCCGTTCCCGGTGACGGACTCGACGACGGCCGTACGACTCGCCGCCGAGCTGGAGGAACGCGTGGCCGGCGTGTACTCCGACCTGGTGCGGGCGGCCGGGGGCGGGCTGCGGGGCACGGCCGCGGCAGCGCTGCGGGAGGCGGCGGTGCGGGCGGTGCGCTGGCGCGGCGGGAGCGTAGCCTTCCCTGGTCTCGCCGAGCGGGCGGCCACGAACCCGGGGCCGGAAACGGCCACTCCCCCGGCCTCGGCACCGCTTTCGGCGCCGTGACCCGTACAGAAAGGAATCGACTCGCGTATGGCTTTCGAACCGCCGCAGCGTCTGGTCAGGGCGCTCGGTGAGACGGCACCGGACGGTGACGCCTGGTTGGAGAAGCTGCCGGAGGTCGCCCAACGGGCCGTTGCTCTACGCGAGTTGACCGTCGAACGCGTGCAGGTGCCGGGCGGGCGGAGCAGCCTGGTGCTGCTGGTGCGGCGGGCGGACGGGACGCCCGCGGTGCTGAAGCTGGCCCCGCCCCGGGCCCGGCCGGAGAGCGAGAGAGCCGCGCTTGCGCACTGGGGCGGCCTGGGCGCCGTACAGCTGCTCGAACCGGTCGCCGACGACGGCGCGCTGCTGCTGGAGCGGCTGCATCCGGATGTGTCGGTGCGGTCGCTGCCGGAAGCGAAAGCGCTGCTGGAGGCGGCGGGCACGCTGCGGCGGCTGTGGGTGGCGCCGCCGGAACAGCACACCTTCGAGACCGTGGCCGAACGAACCGGGCGGCAGGCCGAGGCGATGCGGGCGAGTGTCGCGGCCGACCCGGAAGCGGCGCCGCTGATCGATGCGGCGCTCGCGGCCCGTGCGGAGCTGCTGAGCGCACCGCCCGAGCACCGGCTGCTGCACGGCACCTTCCGGCAGAGCAAGGTGCTCGCCGGGGACCGGATGCCGTGGCTGGCGGTGGGGCCGGACCCGGTGGTCGGGGAGTGCGCGTTCGATCTGGCCCGCCTCGTCCGCGACCGGGTGGAGGACCTGATCGCATCGCCCTCGGGCTCCGCGACGACCCGTCGGCGCGTCAAGCGCCTCGCCGAGTCCCTGGACGTCGACCAGGAGCGGCTGCGCGGCTGGACGCTGTTCCGGGCCGTGGAGTCGGGGGTGCGGGCCCGCCGGGTGGGGCGGACTCAGGACGGGGAACTGTTGCTGGAGTTCGCGGGCTGGTTGTGAGGCCCGCCGGGCGCTTCCGGGGACGAGCAGCTTCCGCCGTCCGTCCCCGGAGGCCGCAAGGTCACGCCGTGAGGCGGGCGATCGCCTCGTCGACCGGGAGTTCCTCGCGCTCGCCGGTCCTGCGGTCCTTCAGCTCGAGCACGCCCTCGGCGGAGCGGCGGCCGGCGACCAGGATCTGCGGGACGCCGATCAGCTCGGAGTCGGTGAACTTCACGCCCGGGGAGACGCCTGCCCGGTCGTCGACCAGGACGCGGACGCCGGCCGCGGCGAGCTTCTCGGCGACCTCGAGGGCGAGTTCGGTCTGCAGGGCCTTGCCTGCGGCGACGACATGCACGTCGGCCGGGGCGACCTCCTTGGGCCAGCACAGGCCCTTGTCGTCGGCGGTCTGCTCGGCGAGGGCGGCCACCGCGCGGGAGACGCCGATGCCGTAGGAACCCATCGTCACGCGGACCGGCTTGCCGTTCTGGCCGAGGACGTCGAGCTTGAGGGCGTCGGTGTACTTGCGGCCCAGCTGGAAGATGTGGCCGATCTCGATGGCGCGGTCCAGCTTGAGGCCGGTGCCGCACTTCGGGCAGGGGTCGCCCTCCTGGACCACGACCACGTCCACGTACTCGTCGACCTCGAAGTCACGGCCCGCGACGACGTTCCTGGCGTGCGTGTGCTCCTTGTTGGCGCCCGTGATCCACGAGGTGCCGGGTGCCACGCGCGGGTCGGCGAGATACTTGACCTTCTCGCCCAGCCCCTGCGGGCCGACGTAACCACGGACCAGGTCCGGCCGGGTCACGAAGTCCGCCTCGGTGACCATCTCGACGACGGCCGGGGCGAAGTGTGCCTCGACCTTGTCCATGTCGACCTCGCGGTCGCCGGGGACGCCGACGGCGACGATCTCGCCGTCCACCTTGACGAGGAGGTTCTTCAGGGTGGCGGAGGCCGGGACACCGAGCGACGCGGCGAGGGTCTCGATGGTGGGGGTGTCCGGGGTCGGGATCTCCTCGGCGGCCGGGACGTCGGAGGCGTCCACCGGCTTGAGCTCGTACGAGATCGCCTCGGTGTTCGCGGCGAAGTCGCAGTGGGGGCAGTCCGCGAAGGTGTCCTCGCCGGCGCCGGCCGGGGCGAGGAACTCCTCCGACTTCGAGCCGCCCATCGCGCCCGCGGTCGCGGCGCAGATGCGGTAGTCGAGGCCGAGGCGCTCGAAGACCTTCTGGTAGGCCCGGCGGTGCAGGGCGTACGACTCGGCGAGGCCCTCGTCGGCGAGGTCGAAGGAGTAGGAGTCCTTCATCAGGAACTCGCGGCCGCGCAGGATGCCGGCCCGGGGCCGGGCCTCGTCGCGGAACTTGGTCTGGATCTGGTAGAGGATCACCGGCAGGTCCTTGTACGAGGACGCCTGGTCCTTCACGAGGAGGGTGAAGATCTCCTCGTGGGTGGGGCCGAGGAGGTAGTCGCCGCCCTTGCGGTCCTGCAGACGGAACAGCTCGGGACCGTACTCGTCCCAGCGGCCGGTCGCCTCGTACGGCTCCCTCGGCAGCAGGGCGGGGAGCAGCACCTCCTGGGCGCCGATCGCGTCCATCTCCTCACGGACGATCCGCTCCACGTTGGCGAGGACCTTCTTGCCGAGCGGCAGCCAGGTCCACACCCCGGCGGCGGTACGGCGGACGTAGCCGGCGCGGACGAGCAGCTTGTGGCTGAGGACCTCGGCGTCCGCCGGGTCGTCGCGCAGCGTCTTCGCCATCAACTGGGACATGCGCTGGACCGGTGCGTTCGCCATCGTTCTCGTACTCCTGCCGGGTAAGGGTGATGGCAAGGAGGTTAGCCGGGCGGTGCGGGACGGTGGAAATCGGTTAACCGCGGCGGCGGAGCGGGAGGGGTGCGCCCATCACGGCGTACGGCTTGGGGGCGCTGGGGAAGAGGACCTGGCGGGCGAGGTCGACGTAGCCGAGGGAGTGGTACAGGCCGCGGGCCGGGCTGTCGGTGTCGATGGCGGAGAGGATGGAGCGGGGCTCGTCGGCGGTGTCGGTGATCGCGGTGATGAGGGCACGGCCGATGCCGCGGTTCTGGTAGCGCGGGTGCACATGCAGCTCGGTGATCACGAAGGAGTTGTCGAGCCAGTCGTCGAGGCCCTGGGCGCGGAGGTAGGGCTCGACGATGGTGGACCACCAGTGGGTGCGGTCGTTGGGCATGCCGTACACAAAACCCACGAGGCGTCCGTCAGGGGTGGTGGCGCCGAGGGCGCGGGCGCCCGGGTAGGTCATGTGCCGCAGCACGATCTGCCGGCGTACGGCGATCTCGTCGGCGCCGAGGCCGAACGCCACCGCTTGGACGGCGAGGGCCTCGTCCACCCTGGACGGGAGGTCGAGGGGGCCGATCACGATGTCTTCACGGTGGTGGGGGTCGTGACCGGGGAAGCGCATGGGGGGAGCGTACAGGGGGTTGCTGTCGTCGTCCGGGTGCAGGTGGGTGGGGGCAGATCGCGCAGTTCCCCGCGCTCCTGGGTCGGTTCAGAACAGGACGCTCGTGAAGGCACCGACCTCCTGGAAACCCACTCTCCTGTACGTCCTCCTCGCCGCCGTGTTGTAGTCGTTGACGTACAGGCTGACCACCGGGGCGACGTCGGTGAGGGCGTAGCGCAGGACCGCTGCCATGCCGGGAGCCGCAAGGCCCCTCCCCCGGTACTCAGGGGCCACCCACACGCCCTGGATCTGGCAGGCGCGGTCGGTCGCGGCGCCGATCTCGGCCTTGAAGACGACCTTGCCGTGCTCGTCGAGGCGGGCGAAGGAGCGGCCGGAGCCGACGAGTTCGGCGACGCGGGCCTGGTAGAGGAGACCGCCGTCACCGGCCAGCGGGGAGACGCCGACCTCCTCCGTGAACATCGCCACGCAGGCCGGCATGATCGTCTCCATCTCGTCCTTGCGGACGCGGCGGACGTAGGGGTCCGGGGCGATGTCGGCGGGCATGCGGTCGGTGACCATGAGCGGCTGGCGTGCGCGGACCTCGCGGGCCGGGCCCCACTGCGGTTCGAGGAGACGCCACAGCTGGGCGGTGGGTTCGGCGGGGCCCACGATGGAGGAGCAGCGGCGGCCCGCCCTTCTCGCCCGGTCGGCGAAGGCGCGAACCGCGCGGGGCGTGGCGCAGATGGGGACGAGGTTGGCGCCCGCGTAGCACAGGGACGTCAGCATGCCGTCCTCGTACCAGCCCCACATCTCGCCGCCGAGCCGCCAGGGGTCCAGTCCGGCGACCTGGACCCGGGACGTCACAAAGGCGTTCGCGACGGGCTCACGGTCGAGGACGGCGAGCGCGGCGTCCAGGTCGCTCGGTTCGAGGACCCGGGAGGTCGTCTGGGTCAGCACGGGCGGGGCCTCAGGGTCGGATCTGCTGGTCCCCGCACTGTACCTGCGGAAGCTTTGCCGCGCCGCCCTGTGATGGTTACCGCTCGCTTGAAGGTGAGCGTCGGCCACCGCACCGCCCCTGGGGGCTGCCGCCCCCAGGCCCCCGCTTCGGCCCTGAACGGGCCTTGTCCTCAATCTCCCCCACTCTCGGCTTCGCTCGAGCGGGGGGACCCCCACGACGGGCTGAGATATGCCGACCGGCGCCGAAAAGCCGACCTTCAGCCCGCCACCGACACCGACGGCTCGCCCGACGTCACCCCGTCCTGCTCCATCTGCTCGGCCAGCTTCATGGCCTCCTCGATGAGCGTCTCGACGATCTTGGACTCGGGGACGGTCTTGATGACCTCGCCCTTGACGAAGATCTGCCCCTTGCCGTTGCCGGAGGCCACGCCGAGGTCGGCCTCGCGGGCCTCGCCGGGGCCGTTCACCACACACCCCATGACCGCGACGCGCAAGGGCACTTCCATGCCCGTGAGGCCGGCGGTGACCTCCTCCGCCAGCTTGTACACGTCGACCTGGGCGCGCCCGCAGGACGGACAGGAGACGATCTCCAGACCGCGCTCCCTGAGGTTCAGCGACTCCAGGATCTGGATGCCGACCTTGACCTCCTCGGCGGGCGGGGCGGACAGGGACACCCGGATCGTGTCGCCGATGCCCTGCGACAGCAGTGCGCCGAAGGCGACCGCCGACTTGATCGTGCCCTGGAAGGCGGGGCCCGCCTCCGTGACGCCGAGGTGGAGCGGGTAGTCGCACTGGGCGGCGAGCTGCCGGTACGCCTCGATCATCACCACCGGGTCGTTGTGCTTCACCGAGATCTTGATGTCCCGGAAGTCGTGCTCCTCGAACAGCGAGGCCTCCCACAGCGCCGACTCCACCAGCGCCTCCGGCGTCGCCTTGCCGTACTTCTGCAGCAGCCGCCTGTCGAGCGAGCCCGCGTTCACACCGATACGGATCGGCGTGCCGTGGTCCTTCGCGGCCCGCGCGATCTCCTTGACCTTGTCGTCGAACTGCTTGATGTTGCCGGGGTTGACCCGGACCGCGGCGCAGCCGGCCTCGATCGCGGCGAACACGTACTTCGGCTGGAAGTGGATGTCGGCGATCACCGGGATCTGCGACTTGCGGGCGATGGTCGCGAGCGCGTCGGCGTCGTCCTGGGTGGGACAGGCGACGCGGACGATCTGGCAGCCGGACGCCGTCAGCTCGGCGATCTGCTGGAGGGTCGCGCCGACGTCCGACGTACGGGTCGTGGTCATCGACTGCACCGACACCGGCGCGTCTCCGCCCACCGCCACGGATCCGACCTGGATCTGCCGGCTCTTCCGGCGCTCGGCGAGCTTGGTCGGAACGGACGGCATGCCGAGAGAAATCGCAGTCATCTGCTGTGCAACCCCAAGTCGTGGATCAAGGTCCGGTCCCGTCAGCAGCGGGCTCCAGGCTTCGAGATTACGGCACGGGCTTGTGCGCCAGCACACCACGCCCGTCGAAACCCACTCGATGGAAGGCGGCCCGGCACTCCCCCACTCTCGGCTGCGCTCGAGCGGGGGGACCCCCATCATGCCGGGCCGCCGCCAACGCCGGGTGACTAGGAGATTCTCACCGGGTTGACCACGTCCGCGATGAGGACGAGGAGGGTGAAGCAGATGAAGACCCCGGCCACCACATAGGCCACCGGCATCAGCTTCGCCACGTCGAACGGACCGGGGTCCGGCCTGCGCAGCACCCTCGCCACGTTCCGGCGCAGCGACTCCCACAGCGCGCCCGCGATGTGCCCGCCGTCCAGCGGCAGCAGCGGGAGCATGTTGAAGAGGAACAGGGAGAGGTTGAAGCCTGCGACCAGCATCAGGGCCATGGCCAGTTGCTGGGTGGGCGGGATGTCGAGGGTGAAGATCTCGCCGCCCACGCGGGCCGCGCCGACCACGCCCATCGGGGAGTCGGGTTCGCGCTCGGCGCCGTCGAAGGCCGCGTTCCACAGAGCCGGGATCTTCCCGGGCAGGGCGGCGAGTGAGTCGACGGCCTCGTCGACCCGGTCGCCCATCCACACCAGGGAATCGTCGAAGTCCTGCCGGACGATGCCGGTGGCGGCGCTGAAGCCGAGGAAGCCGGCGGTGACGTACTCGCCCTGGACGATCTGGCCGCTGGAGTCCTTCTTGGCGACCTGGTTGGTGGCGATCTTCGCCTGCAGGGTGACTTCCTCGCCCTTGCGTTCGACGACGATCGGCACCTCCTTGCCGGGGTTGGCGCGGATCAGGTCGGAGAGCTCGTTCCAGTCGTCCGTGCGCACACCGTTGAAGGCGACGATCTTGTCGCCCGCCTTGAGGCCGGCCGCCGCAGCCGGGGAGGCGGGGTCGGACTTCTGGCAGTCGTCGCGGTTCTCGCTCTGCGCGATGACGCACTGGGAGACCGAGCTGACGGTGGTGGTCTGCTGGGAGATGCCGAAGCCCATCAGGACGGTGAGGAACAGCACCACCGCCAGGATCAGGTTCATGAAGGGGCCCGCAAACATCACGATGACCCGCTTCCACGGCTTGCGCGTGTAGAACATGCGGTTCTCGTCGCCGGGCCCGAGCTCCTCGAAGGCCGCCGAGCGGGCGTCCTCGATCATGCCCCGCCACGGCGAGGTGGAGCGGGCCTCCAGCCTGCCGTCGGGGCCGGGCGGGAACATGCCGATCATGCGGATGTAGCCGCCGAGCGGGATGGCCTTGATGCCGTACTCGGTCTCGCCCTTCTTGCGCGAGAAGATGGTCGGGCCGAAGCCGACCATGTACTGCGGAACGCGGATGCCGAAGAGCTTGGCCGTGGACAGGTGCCCCAGCTCGTGCCACGCGATCGAGAACAGCAGGCCGACCGCGAAGACGACTATGCCGAGGATCATCATCAGGGTCGTCATGCACGCGCCTCCGCGGTGGCCGTCTGTGCTGTCAGTTCCCGGGCCCGGGCACGCGCCCAGGTCTCCGCTTCGAGGACGTCCGACACGGTCAGTGAGGTTCCCGTGCGCGGGACGCCGTGTTCGTCGACGATCCGCGTGACGGTTTCCATGATCCCGTTGAACGGCAGCGCTCCACTGCGGAACGCCTCCACGCACTCCTCGTTGGCGGCATTGAACACCGCCGGGGCCGTGCCTGCGAGCTCGCCGACGTGCCGGGCGAGGTCGACGGACGGAAAGGCGTCGTTGTCGAGCGGGAAGAACTCCCAGGTCGACGCCTTGCTCCAGTCGAAGGCGGGGGCCGCGTCGGGGACGCGTTCCGGCCAGCCGAGGCCGATGGCGATGGGCCCGCGCATGTCCGGGGGCGTCGCCTGGGCGATCGTGGATCCGTCCGTGAACTCAACCATCGAGTGGACATACGACTGCGGGTGCACGACCACCTCAATGCGGTCGAAGGGAATGTCGTACAGCAGGTGCGCCTCGATGACCTCCAGGCCCTTGTTGACCAGGGTCGCGGAGTTGATCGTGATCACCGGGCCCATGGCCCAGGTGGGGTGGGCCAGGGCGTCCTCGACGGTGACGTTCGCCAGCTCCGCCTTCGTACGGCCGCGGAAGGGGCCGCCGGACGCCGTGACGACGAGCTTGCGTACGTCGGTCCGGGTGCCGGCCGCCAGCGCCTGGAAGAGGGCGGCGTGCTCGGAGTCGACGGGAATGATCTGGCCGGGCTTGGCGAGGGCCTTGACCAGCGGGCCGCCCACGATGAGCGACTCCTTGTTGGCGAGCGCGAGGGTGCGGCCCGCTTCCAGGGCGGCGAGGGTCGGGGCGAGGCCGATGGAGCCGGTGATGCCGTTCAGGACGGTGTGGCAGTCGGAGGCGGCGAGGTGGGTGGCCGCGTCGGGGCCGGCCAGGATCTCGGGGAGCGGCTCTCCGGCGCCGTACTGGGCGCTCAGGGCTTCGCGCAGCGCCGGTACGACGTCCTCGCGGGCGACCGCGACGGTCCGGACCCGCAGCCGGAACGCCTGCTCGGCGAGGAGGGCGACCCGGCCGCCGTTGGCGGAGAGTCCGGTGACCCGGAACCGGTCGGGGTTGCGCAGCACGAGGTCGATGGCCTGGGTGCCGATCGACCCGGTGGAGCCGAGGATCACCACGTCCTTCGGGCCGTCTGCCGTCACCGGGTCGTAGACGAGGTGCGGGTCGGCGAGGGGGGCTGGACTGTCGCTCATCCCCCCATTGTTGCCGCAACGGATGTCCGTCCGGACAGGGTGTCCCTCGGGTGGGTGCGGCGGGGGGCCGGCCGTCGCATGACTTCGGACGACATCCTTGTCCGGACACTGATCGGCCAAGTCTCACGACCTCACCGAGGAGGGTGCCCGACGCCGCCTGGGCGCCGGGCATGCACGTCACACCTTGTAACAGGGCCAACACGTTTCGCTGATCCGGCCGATGAGCCTCAGCCGACCCGCACCTGAGTGATCTGAGTCACCTGACGGGTCGGTGCACGTTCTCCTTCTGTGAGGGTCCGGGGGTCGCGTCCGCGATCCACGGGCCCTCGCTCGAGGGGTCGATGACGCCGTGCTCCAGCCACTCGTAGCGGCCCGCCAGGACGCCCTTGACGACCTGCCGGTCGAGGTCGTCGGTGTTGGTCCACAGGCGGCCGAAGAGCTCGTCGACGCGGATGCGGGCCTGGCGGCAGAAGGCGTCGGCCAGCTGGTAGGCCTCGCGGCCGTTCTCGCCCCGGCGACGCAGGAGCTCGGCACGTACGCAGGCCGCGCTCATCGCGAACAGCTCGGCACCGATGTCGACGACCCGGCCCAGGAAGCCCTGCTTGGTCTCCATCCGGCCCTGCCAGCGGGACATGGCGTAGAAGGTGGAACGGGCGAGCTTGCGGGCGTGCCGCTCGACGAAGCGCAAGTGCGGGGAGAGGTCGATCCCGTGCTTGAACTCGGCGTAGGACGAGGGGAGCTGGCCCGGTCCCGCGACCAGCTTCGGCAGCCACTTGGCGTAGAAGACACCGGCGTTCGCGCCCGCCTTCGCCTTGTCCTGCAGGGTCTTGTCGGGGTCGATCAGGTCTCCGGCGACCGACAGGTGGGCGTCGACCGCCTCGCGGGCGATCAGCAGGTGCATGATCTCGGTCGAGCCCTCGAAGATGCGGTTGATCCGCAGGTCCCGCAGGATCTGTTCGGCCGGCACCCCGCGCTCGCCGCGTGCCCGCAGGGACTCGGCCGTCTCGAAGCCGCGGCCGCCGCGGAGCTGGACGAGTTCGTCGGCCATCTTCCAGGCCATCTCGGAGGCGTACAGCTTGGCGAGCGCCCCTTCGATGCGGATGTCGTTGCGGTCCTCGTCGGCCATCTGCGAGGCAAGGTCGGTCACAGCCTCCAGGGCGAAGGTGGTGGCCGCGATGAAGGAGATCTTCCCCCCGACCGCCTCGTGCTCGGCGATCGGCTTGCCCCACTGTTCGCGCGCCGCCGACCACTCCCGGGCGATCTTCAGACACCACTTGCCGGCGCCGACGCACGACGCGGGCAGGGAAAGCCGCCCGGTGTTGAGTGTGGTCAGCGCGATCTTCAGGCCGGCGCCCTCCGGCCCGATGCGGTTGGCGGCGGGGACGCGGACCTGGTGGAAGCGGGTGACGCCGTTCTCGATGCCGCGCAGGCCCATGAAGGCGTTGCGGTTCTCCACGGTGATGCCGGGCGAGTTGGTCTCCACGACGAAGGCGGTGATGCCGCCCTTGTGGTCCTCGTTCTTCGGCACCCGGGCCATGACCACCAGCAGGTCGGCGACCACCCCGTTGGTGGTCCACAGCTTCACCCCGTCGAGGACGTAGTCGTCCCCGTCCGGCACCGCGGTCGTGGCCAGCCGGGCGGGGTCGGAGCCGACGTCGGGCTCGGTCAGGAGAAAGGCGCTGATGTCGGTGCGGGCGCAGCGTGGCAGGAACCGTTCCTTCTGCTCCTGCGTGCCGAACAGTTTCAGCGGCTGCGGCACGCCGATCGACTGGTGCGCCGAGAGCAGTACGCCGACCGCGGGGCAGGCCGAGCCCACCAGCACGAGCGCCTTGTTGTAGTACACCTGGGTGAGGCCGAGCCCGCCGTACTTGGTGTCGATCTTCATGCCGAGGGCGCCGAGCTCCTTGAGCCCGTCGATCACCTCGTCGGGGATCTGGGCGTCCCGCTCGATGCGGGCGGAGTCGATCTTCGTCTCGCAGAAGTCGCGCAGCTTGGCGAGGAACTCCTCGCCCCGCTGGACGTCGTCGGCGGCGGGCAGGGGGTGGGGATGGATGAGGTCGAGGCGGAAGCGGCCGAGGAACAGTTCCTTGGCGAAGCTGGGCTTGCGCCAGTCCTGTTCACGGGCCGCCTCCGCCACCTGGCGGGCCTCACGTTCGGTGACGGTGGGTCGGGTGGGAGCTGCGGACATGAGGCTCACCTCGCCGCGAATCGGGATCAGGGTCCATTTGGTTACCGACGGGTGCTACTCGATCGTATGTACCCGATCCGGGGCGAGGCCACCACCCCGCGCGCAGTCGTTCAGCCGATGTCGACGGAGTACGCCTTGGTGTCAAGGCGGCCCTTGCCCTGGAAAACCTCGGTGCCGGCCTCGATCCCGGAGACGTACTTGTCGTTGCCGATCGGCTTGCGCCGAACGAGCGCCTGGGTGAAGTCGTCGAGGTTGAGGGTCGCCTTGGTGGTGTTGGTGCGGCGGACGAAGGAGTAGACGTTCCAGCCGATGTCGCCCTGGTAGATGTCCCACATCGCGCCGCCCAGGCTCGCGCTGCCCTACTTGCCGGGGGCGCCGTAGCGCCCGAACATGCGTCCCGCTGGTCGCCGAGAATGACTACTTCCGGCCCGGGAGAGGCCTGCTGGGCGGTAGCGTCGCAGTGACAGCCCGTAAGCCCCTCGAAGGCACGAACCGGCTATGGCCGGGGACACGGTTGTACGTGGCGTTGACCGGGCCGTCGCCATCGGGCGCTGCCCGATGTGGGTGCCTGTCACCGTACCCGCACCCTGTGACCAGAGGGTGGATGCGACCCGTGACCGTCCTGTCGTAGGGGGCAGTCGGGAGCGCGACGAGGTGTGTACAGCCGAGCCGACGAGCTCAGCTGTACACGGCCGAGAAGGTGACGTAGTACTTGCCGAGCGCGGCGAAGTCCGCGCGCTTCTTGCTCTCCTCGCCGGCGCGGGCGACGGTGACGCCCCCGGCAGCCGGGTGCGACCGTTCCGCGCCGACGAGGAGGGCCTTCGCCTTGCGAGACAGGCGGGACGACGGTGTTGCATGGGGGTCCTGCGGGCGACGGTGCGCGTACGTCCCTTCAGTGGCCGCCGGGCGCGCCAAGGTTGCCGTACCGGCCGAAAATCATTGTCGAAGCGCTTCGACACACTATGGACACCCACCCCGGCTGGAGCTACTGTCGAACCACCCTCACCCGCCGTTGTTCGCAATGCGCACTGTCGAAGCGCTTCACAAAGCTTGGAGAGCTGGATGGTCACCCTCGCCGAGGTCGCCCAGCACGCCGGAGTGTCGGCGAGCACGGTGAGCTATGTCCTCAGCGGCAAGCGGTCCATCTCCGCGACCACCCGGCACAGGGTCGAGCAGAGCATCCGGGAGCTGGGCTACCACCCGAACGCCGGCGCCCGCGCCTTGGCGAGCAGCCGGTCGAACATCATCGCCCTGATGATTCCACTACGCACGGACATGTACGTGCCGGTGATGATGGAGATCGCCATCGCCGTGGCCACCACCGCCCGGACGCACGGCTACGACGTCCTGCTGCTCACCGGCGAGGAGGGCCCCGGCGCGGTGCGCCGGGTCACCGGCAGCGGGCTGGCCGACGCCATGATCCTGATGGACGTCGAGCTGGACGACGACCGGCTGCCGTTGCTGCGCGGCACCCACCAGCCGTCCGTCCTGATCGGACTGCCCGCCGACACCACCGGGCTCACCTGCGTCGATCTGGACTTCGCGGCCACGGGCGCGCTCTGCGTCGAGCATCTCGCCAAGCTGGGTCACCGCGACATCGCTGTCATCGGCGAGGCGCCCGCGGTGTACGAGCGGCACACCGGTTTCGCCGAGCGCACCCTCGACGGACTTCGCTCCCGTGCACGGGAGTTGGGGCTGCGGGTGCTGCACCGCCCCTGTGAGGGCGGGTACGACGCGATGGCGGTGACGCTCGCCCGGGTCTTCGACGAGCGTCCGGCGACGACCGGGTTCGTCGTGCAGAACGAGTCGGCGGTCGAGCCGCTGCTCGCGCTGCTGCGCCAGCAGGGCCGGGCCGTGCCGGAGGACGTGTCGGTGGTCGCGATCTGCCCGGACCAGGTCGCCACCCAGGCGTCGGTGCGGCTGACGTCGGTCGCCATCCCGGCGCAGGAGATGGGCCGGCACGCCGTGGAACACCTGGTCGCGAAGCTGGACGGGCGGGGCAGTGACGAGGTCGTGCTGATCGCTCCCGAGTTGACGGTCCGGGCGAGCTCGGGACCGGTTCCGTCCGGATCCTGACGGTCCTGACACCGGTCGCACCACCCCCCTTCAAGGCACCTCCCTGTCTGCACTCCTCACAGGAGCCCCCAAGTGAATCAGCCTGCCGAAAATCAGCCCAAGGTCAGCCTGGCCCAGTCCTCCCCCACCGTCGGCACGTTCCGTGAGCGGGACGGCGGTCTGGAGTGGAGCGGCCGCCAGGAGACCGTACGCATCGAGCCGTGGGGGCCGGACGCGGTCCGGGTGCGGGCGCGGCTCGGCGGTCCGGTCCTGGAGGGACTGCCGGGCGCGCTCCTGGACGAGGCCCCGCCGACCGAGAGCACCGTCAAGATCGTGGACGGGGAGGGCCGGCTGACCGTCGGCGCGCTGACCGTGCACGTCGACGCCGAGGGCCTGATCCGGTTCCTCGACACCTCCAGCAGCGAAGAGCTGCTCGCCGAGGAACGCGCCCACTTCTGGTGGCCCGGCCCGCGCCTCTACACCGCCGTCGGCAACGGCCACCACCGCCTGGAGCAGCGGTTCGCCGCCTACGAGGGCGAGAAGCTGTACGGCCTCGGCCAGCACCAGCACGGGCGGCTGGACCAGAAAGGCCTGGTCCTCGACCTGGTCCAGCGCAACGCCGAGGTCGGCATCCCGGTGCTGACCTCCAGCCGCGGCTACACCCTGCTGTGGAACAACCCGGCGATCGGCCGCGTGGAGCTCGCGCACAACGGCACCCGCTGGGTCGCCGACTCCGCCCGCCAGATCGACTACTGGATCACCGCCGGCGCCCCGGCCGACGCCCAGCGCCGCTACAGCGCGGCCACGGGCCGTACGCCGATGCTGCCCGACTGGGCGGCGGGCTTCTGGCAGTGCAAGCTGCGCTACCGCACCCAGGACGAACTCCTCGCCGTGGCGCGGGAGTACAAGCGCCGCGGCCTGCCCATCGATGTCATCGTCTGCGACTTCTTCCACTGGACGCACCTGGGCGAGTGGAAGTTCGACCCGAAGGAGTGGCCCGACCCGGCGGCGATGGTGCGGGAGCTGGACGAGCTCGGCATCAAGCTGGTCGTGTCGGTGTGGCCGTCGGTGTCCCCGCTGAGCGAGAACCATCCGGTCATGGAGCAGCGCGGCTACTTCATCGGCACCCAGTACGGCCCGATGGCGCACGCCGACTGGCCGGACAAGGAGGTCGCCTCCACCGTCCAGGTCGCCTTCTACGACGCCACCAACCCGGACGCCCGGGAGTTCGTGTGGTCGCGGGTACGCGACAACTACCTTTCCCCGTACGGCATCACGGCCTTCTGGCTGGACGCCTGCGAGCCGGAGCTGAAGCCCGGCTTCCAGGAGAACCTGCGCTACTGGGCGGGCCCGGGCCTGGAGGTCGGGAACATGTACCCGGCCGAGAACGCCCGCACCTTCTACGAGGGCCTGCTCGCGGCGGGCGAGTCCGACATCATCACCCTCAACCGCTCGGCGTGGGCAGGCAGTCAGCGCTACGGCGCCGCCCTGTGGTCCGGCGACATCGGCACCGACTTCGCGACCCTGCGCCGCCAGATCGCGGCCGGCCTCAACACCGCGCTCTCGGGCATCCCGTGGTGGAACACGGACATCGGCGGCTTCCACGGCGGCGACCCGGACGACCCGGCGTACCAGGAGGTGATGGTCCGCTGGTTCCAGTTCGGCGCGTTGTCCCCGCTGATGCGTCTGCACGGCTTCCGCGACCCGGGCATGCCGCTCGGCCCGGAGATGACCGGCGGCCCGAACGAGGTCTGGTCGTACGGCGAGGAGGCGGCCGAGATCCTGGGGAAGTATCTGTGGCTGCGTGAGCGCCTGAAGCCGTACATCCTCGACGTCATGCGCGAGGCCCATGAGGAGGGCCTGCCGGTGATGCGGCCCCTGTTCCTGGAGTTCCCCGAGGACCAGGCGGCCTGGGCGGTCGACGACGCGTATCTCTTCGGCCGCGATCTGCTGGTCGCGCCGGTGCTGACGGCGGGCGCCACGGCCCGCACGGCCTATCTCCCGGCGGGCGCGACCTGGACGGACGCGTGGACCGGTGAGACGTACGAGGGCGGTGCGGCCGTGACGGTCGACGCCCCGCTGGACCGTATCCCGTTGTTCCTGCGGGACGGGGCCGCGCTGCCGGTCGCCGAGTAGCGGCGGGGGCACGCAGGAGGAGGGCCTCGGCCACCGGCGACGCGGTGGCCGAGGCCCTGCGGACGTCCCTCAGCCGACGATCCGGCCGACTTCGATCCGGTCGATGTCCGGCGCCCATGCGCTCGCGTTGCCGAACGTCACCCTGTTGGCGCCCTGCTTCAGGTCGACAGGGACGCCCAGCGTCCAGTAGTCGTCCCAGCTCCAGGTGTTCTTGAAGGTGACCCGGCGGGGAGCGTCGGCGCCGACCGTGATGTCCGCCGTACGGGACATGATGTCGGTGTTGTAGGCGTGGCCGTTGTCGCGCCGGTCGTTGTGCGCGTAGTGGACGACCAGCAGATAGCGGCCCGGCCTGGGCGCGTCCACGGTGAACTCGGCGGTGCTTTCAGGGCTGTTGCCCAGCCATCCGATGTACGACCCGGCCGAGGCGTGCGCGGAGTCGACGAGCCGGGCGCCGCCAGCGAGGGTGGCCGAGGCGCCCTCGTAGGAGAGCGTGCCGGTGGTGGAGCCGGCGCCGGAGACGTCGAGGGAGCGGACGGAGGCGTTCTGGGCGGTCGTCGCGATGCGGTTGTTGCCCGCGACGAGGTACAGCCGCAGGGGTCGGCCGGGTGCCGCCGTCACCGTCTCTCCGTGCAGGGTGAGCTGCACCGCCGCCGAGGACCTCGGCACCACCGTGTAGTAGGCGTCGCGCGGGGCGTAGACGTCGAAGACCGCCTTGTCGCCGGAGCGCAGGACCAGGGCGCCCGTGCCGACGCCGGCCGATGAGGAGTAGTCGTAGGACGGCCTGCCGCTGATGTCCGCGAGGGTGGCCTCGTACGACGCCGAAGGTTCGCCGGTCCGGGCGGTCAGGTCGATGCGGTCGAGGGTGACCTCGGCGTCGCCCTTGGCCAGGGTGAGCACATGGGTGCCGGCCGCGAGGCGGACGGTGACGTCCTTCTTGGCGCGGTAGGTCCAGTTCTCGGTGGAGGGGTAGCTGACCGTCACCGGCTCCCCGCCGTCGATGGACAGCTGCTGGGTGGCGGGTGCGCCCGACTGGTTGCCGTAGAGGATCGCCAGGTCGTACGTGCCGGTCTCGGGCACGGTCACCGTGAAGTCGACCTTGCTGGAGGCGGTGTTGAGCGAGCCGACGTCCTTGGTGCCGGAGGCCGCGTAGCCGTTGGCGTTGCCGACCGTGCCCTGGGTGTAGACCTGGCCGCCGGTGATGGCCGCGTCCTCGGCCTCGTACGACGCCGACCACAAGGCCGTGGCGGCGGACGGGGTGCCGGAGCCGCCGGGGGTGAGGACGATCCGGTAGGCGGACATCTTGTGCATGCCGCGCAGCGGGACGGTCACCGTGCCGTCGGCCGCCACTGTCAGCTTCGTCCGCGCGAGGACGCGGGGCGTCGCATGCTGACCCTCGTAGCCGGACCAGGCGGCCTCGGCGACGGTCGCGGTGACCGTACGGCCGAAGAGGTTCCGGGCGACGTTCCGCACCACCACGTCGGAGTCGCCGGCGGAGCCGCCGAGCAGGACCTGGGCCTGGCGGCGTTCGGTGTCGAGGGAGGCCAGGCCCTGGAGGGTGTCGATGGTGTTGGCCTGCGGCGGGGTCACCTTGACGGTGTCGCCGGTCAGGCCCGCGTACCAGCGGAAGAACCACCAGCCGCCGTTGGGGATGTTCGAGCGGACCACGTTGCCGTCCATGTTGCCGGCGGCGTCCCAGTAGGCCTGGTTGGCGTACACCTTGTTCCGCTCGAACATCGAGACCCACTGGACGAGCTGGCCGGGGACGGACAGGTCGCGGCGGTTGGCGTACTCGTCGATGTTGATCTTCAGGGGTGCGATGCCGAGTCGGCGTTCGATGGCGCGGTAGTCGTCGTAGTGGGCCTGGAAGTCGCGCAGTGAGCCGGAGCCCAGCTCGTGCCAGGTCATCACCTGCGGCAGGACGTTCTCGCGCTGGGCGAAGGTGAGGAAGTCGGTCAGCAGGCGGGTGTGGTACGCCGCCTCGTTGGGGCCGGCGATCTTCGCGTCGGGGTCGATGGCGCGGATGCGCTGGTAGACCGTTTTCCAGTCCTTGAAGAAGCGGTCCCGGTTGGCCTCGTACTGCGCCTGGTCGGAGACGCCCAGTTTGTACCAGATCTGGTCGGGTTCGTTGAACGGGATGTAGATGAAGCGGTCGCTGTTCAGGTCGGCCGAGACCTCCTTGACGATCTTGTCGACCTTGGGGAGATAGTCGTCGATGCCGAGGTCCTCGTAGGGCCACTTGGCGTAGATGTCCTGCATCATCACGTTGATCTCGCCGCCGCCGTTGCGGAAGAACGACTTGGAGACGGTGAGCGCGTCGCCGTTGGGGTGCTGGGCGCCGCCCTCCGGCTTCTGCGAGATGCTGGTGATCTTCAAGGGTTCCAGGGCCGCGTCGCTCGGCACGCCGTCGTCGCTGAGGCCGTAGAGCGCGCCGTTGGCGCCGCGCATCACCGGCCCCTCGGACGCGGCGAGGTCGACGGTGAGGCGTTGCGGGTCGGCGGCGGCCGCGGGATCTGCGGCGGGGAGGGTGCCTGCCATGGTGGCGACTCCAAGGGCGACTGTGACCAGGGCGGTTCTGGTGCGGGATCCGGTGCGGGTGCTCACGCTGCTGGACCTCCGGTCATTTGACGGCTCCACTGGTGATT
The DNA here is from genome assembly GCF_046267975.1 of Streptomyces flavusporus. NCBI lineage: Bacteria > Bacillati > Actinomycetota > Actinomycetes > Kitasatosporales > Streptomycetaceae > Streptomyces > Streptomyces flavusporus. Next base: position 2,863,968 of record NZ_CP176503.1, read on the forward strand.
CCGGACACGATCTTTCGCTGGGCCACCAGAAACACGGCGACCATGGGCAGGCTCATCACCACGACGTACGCGAAGACGAGATGCCAGTTGTTGAGGTAGAGCTGGGCGCTGGCGACCTTGTAGAGGTTCAGCGGGAGGGTCGCCCGCTCTCCGCCGCCGAGGACGAAGAACGCGTAGAAGATGTCGCTCCAGGCGTAGAGCATCACCATGATCGTCGCGGTGGCGATCACCGGCCTGAGCAGCGGCAGGATGATACGGAGGAAGATCCGCAGGGGCTTTGCCCCGTCCATCCGCGCGGCCTCCTCCAGCTCCATGGGGATGGCCCGGATGAAGCCGGTCATGAAGAAGATCGACGTGGAGAGGTACATGCCGGTGTAGACGGCGATCATCCCGGGGCGGGTGTTGGCCAGTCCGAGCTGCCGCAGCTCCATCACGATGGTGATGACGGCGGGCGGCAGCAGCAGTCCGCTGATGCACAGCGCGTACGCCGCCGAGACCAGCTTCGACCTGCGGCGGGCGAAGACCCAGGCCGCGCCCGCGCCGAGGATCAGGACGAGGACGACCGAAGGGACCACGACGAGGAGGGAGTTGAGGAAGCCGCGCAGCATCTCGCCCTGGGCGACGGCGTCCTCGTAGTTGCTGCCGGGCTGCCAGTGCTCCGGCGGGTCGAGGTTCGGTCTGATGGCCTCGGCCTGCGGCTTGGCCGATGTGACGAGGACCAGCCACAGCGGTACGCCGACGGCGAGCCCGGCGAGCAGGACGACCAGGGCCGGTCGGCCGTACCGCCACACCACCGGGGTCATAGCATCTGCTCCCTTCGGCGCAGGCCGATGACCAGCGGAATCGCGACAGCGACGACGACCAGGAAGAGGACGAGGCTCATCGCGGAGGCCTGCGCGTACAGGCCCTGGCCGAAGATCCGGAACATGTAGATGTTGAAGACCTCGGTGGAGGCCGCGGGTCCGCCGCCCGTCGTGGCCTGCACGATGTCGAAGGTGTTCATCGAGCCGATCAGCGCCGTGGTGACGTTGAAGGTGACGGCCGGGGCGAGCATCGGCCAGCGCACCGACCGGAAGGTCCGCCAGGGACCGGCGCCGTCGCACTTCGCGGCCTCCAGCATGTCCCCCGGGATGCCCTTGAGCCCGGCGAGATAGATCAGCATGGACAGGCCCATCCACTTCCAGCCGTGAATGACGGTGACCAGCACCAGCGTCCAGGTGGTCGAGCCCAGCCAGGGAATGTCCGTACCGAGGACGGAGTTGACAGCGCCGTCCTGGTCGAGGAGGGCCTGGAAGACATAGCCGGTGGCGAGCGCCGAGATGAGCACGGGCAGGAAGAACACGGCGCGGAAGAACCGGTTGAAGCGGGTGTCCGCCTCCAGCAGCAGGGCCAGCCCGAGCCCGAAGCCGTTCTGGAACAGCGCTGCCAGCAGGGCGTAGATCAGAGTCGTGCGGATCGCGCGCAGCAGTGAGCCGTCCTCGGCGATGGTCCGGAAGTTGTCGAGGCCGGTGAAGGCGATGTCCGCGTGGTACGAGGACCAATTGGTGAACGGGTAGTAGAAGTTGAGCAGGTTCGGCACCAGGAAGAACCCCGCGAAGACGGCGATCGCGGGGAGCGCGAACCACCAGGGGTGGTGGACGGCTGCGCGCGGCAGCCGGCCCACCTTTTTCGGCGCGCCCGTCATCGGCGCGGGCTCGGTACGTACGACCGTGTCCACCATGGTCAGAACCCGGGGGCGCCCTGGGCCTCGGCCACCTGCGCGAACTGGTCCTGGATGGCCTGGGCGACCTGCTGCGGGCTCTTCTTGCCGTAGATCATGTCGGCGAGGTAGAGATGCGTGTCCGGGGCGACGATCGCCTTGGCCTGGAAGACACCGATGGCGGTCGGCAGGGCGGCGACCTGGGCCTTGGAGGTCTGCGGCAGTCCGTCGGGGGTGGGCACGGACGGCTGGACGGACGGGATCTTCATCGCCTTGATGTAGTCGGCGTAGTCGGGGCCGAGCCAGAAGGCCAGGAACTGCCGGGCCGCGTTCTGCCGCTTCTCGTCGCCGGTCTTGAAGGCGACCACACCGTTGGTCTGGTCGGGCGAGTACATGCCGGTGGCGGAGGAGTTGGAGACCGGGAACCAGCCGATCTTCTTGTCGATCTCTGCGGTGGAGTACTTGGCCTGGAGCTGGGTCTGGAAGGAGGTGACATTGAGGACCATGCCGGCCTCGCCCTTCCACAGCGCGTCGGCCTGCCCGGTGAAGGTGCCGGTCCGGTAGTTCTTCTGCGCGAGTCCGGCGTCGAGCAGCTTCTCCTTGTACTTCTTGATCGCACCGACGACGACCGGGTCGGTCCACTTCTCCTTGTTCTGGTTCAGCCCCGCCCACCACTGCTGGTCGAGGTCGGTGAGCTGGACCTGCATCTGCCACTGCATCGGCCACTTGTCGCCGCCGGCCTCGTAGAAGGCGGCGGCGTCGGTCTTGTCCTTGACGGTGTGGGCGAGTTGCAGCAGGTCGTCGTACGACTGGGGGAAGTCCTTCTCGCTCAGCCCGGCTTCCCTGAAGACGTCCTTGTTGTAGTAGACGCCGAGCATGGCGGGGCTGGTGACGATCGCCGCGTACCGCTTGCCGTCGATGACGCCGAGCGACTTCTCGGTGTCGCCGAGCTGGGAGACCCACTCCTCCCCGTCGAGGGTGAGCAGGTTCTGCTGGGGCTGGATGAACGGCAGCGTCGAGATGGACGGCTGCCAGAACATCAGGTCCGGCCGGTCGCCGGAGGCGAGCTTGGTCGGCACGTTCTGCTCGTACAGGTCCGGGATCGCCTGCGTCTCCACCTGGGCGCCGGTGGCCTTCTCGAAGGCGTCGATGACCTGCTTGGGAGCGTTGACCGTGTTCTGCGCGGTCCACATGGTCAGCTTCACGCCGTCCAGGCGGGCGGTGGGGTCGACCGCCGTCTGCTTCCCCTCCGTGCCGGAGCCGCCGGCGGTGGGGTCGCTGCACGCGGTGGCGGCCAGGGCGGAGATGCATATGAGTGCCAGTGCGGGGAGGGCTCTTCTCGTCATCACGTACCTCGAGTGCCTTTCGCGAACAGGGATTCAGGACGGGCGGTACCGGGCTGTCAGTCGCGGGCGGGCGGCGGCCCCGAGCTCTCCCGCACCACCAGCTCCGGCACGGAGACGGGGTGCGGGGCGATCGGCGCGGACTCCTCCAGCACCCCGTGCAGCAGGGCGAACGCGGCCCGCCCGAGGCCCGTGAAGTCCAGGCGTACGGTCGTCAGCGACGGGGTCAGATAGGCGGAGTGCGGAGCGTCGTCGAACCCGGCCACACTGACCTCGTCCGGCACCGAGCGGCCGCTGACGTGCAGGGCGCGCAGCACCCCGAGCGCGAGGTCGTCGTTGCCGCACAGGATCGCGGTGACGTCGGGGGCCTTGGCGAGCCGCAGGCCCGCCTTGTAGCCGCCGGCCGGGCCCCAACTGCCCTGCATGGGGCGCGGTTCGGGCGCTCCGGCCTCCCTGAGCGCCTGCCGCCAGCCGGTGGTGCGGGCGCTGGTGCGCCGGGTGCTGGACGGTATGGCGACATAGTGCACGGTGTCGTGGCCGAGGGAGAGCAGATGCCGGGTCGCCTCGTAGGCGGCCTCGCGGTCGTCGGTCCACACCCAGGGGCGGTCGTCGTCGGGCCGGCCGGCGGGAGTCTCCACCACGCCGACGACCGGCAGTCCGGCGGGGACGGCGCCCAGGGCCCGTACGCCGGCGGGATCGTAGGCGATCACGATCAGCCCGCCGCCCGCGTCCGCCGCGCGCTGCACGGCGGCGGCGACGGCCGGTTCCTCCGCCGATTCGAGGACGCCGATCGCCATCGTGTAGGACGCGGCGCGGGCGGACTCCTCGATGCCCTGGAGGATGGAGGCGTAGCCGTGGTGGGTGGTGTTGGCGGTGAGCACGGTCACGGCGCGGCTGCGGCCGCTGGCCAGGGCGAGGGCGGTGGCGTTGCGCCGGAAGCCCAGTTCGTCGATGGCCGCGAGGACGCGTTCCCGAGTGGACGGCTTGACGCTGGGATGGCCGTTGATCACCCGGGAGACGGTCTGGTACGAGACACCCGCGGCGCCGGCGACATCCCTGATGCTCGCCGGGCGGCTTGTGTGACCGGTCACATTCATGCCAGGATTGTGACCGGTCACACATGGGGCGTCAAGAGACCGTAACGATGGATTCACGCGACGGAAGCGGGCCGCGCCGGCGAGCGAGGCCGGGAGGGGGCAACATCTTGACCGGTACGGCGGATGCGACGCGGAACGGATTCTCCTGGGGGCACTCGGGCCTGGAGGCCGAGTTCGCGACCGCCTCGGACGGGACACTGCGGTTGGTTCGACTGGCAGTTCCCGATGGCGCCGGATCGGCTGACCCCGAATCCGCTCTGCCGCTGGTCGAGTTGACCGCCCTGGGCCATGGGAGTGGGTGGTCCGGACCGCGCTTCACCGGTACCGCCTTCGGTACACGGCTGCGTCACCGGGATCACCGCAGTGGCACACGCGGAGGCTGGGACTGGCTGACCGTCGAACTCCACGACCCGACAACCGGGTTGACGGCCTTCGCCGAGCTGTCCTCACCCACCGGAGTGCCCGTCCTGCGCTCCCGCGTCCGGCTCCGCAACGACGGGACGGAAGCTCTCGTCGTCCAGTCCGTCAGCAGCCTGCTGCTCGGCGGGCTGCCGTCCCCCGACACGCTGGATGTGCACCGGGCCCGCAACGACTGGCTGGCGGAGTGCCGTTGGTACACCGAGCCGCTGCGCGACACGGTCGCCGACATCAACGTCGACGCCCACCAGCACGACAGCCGGGCCGCCCTCGTCCTCGCCGGGCGCGGCAGCTGGCCCACCGACGGCCATCTGGCGATGGGGGCGCTGACGGAACGGGGCGGTGGCCGGACCTGGCTGTGGCAGGTGGAGTCACCGGCCGGCTGGCGCTGGGACCTGGGCGAACGCGCGCACGGGACGCATCTGGCGCTGAACGGCCCCACGGACGCCGAGCACCAGTGGCGGGTCCGGCTGGCGCCGGGTGAGGAGTTCACGACCGTGCCGGGAGCGCTGGCCCTCGGCGGCGGCTTCGACGAGGCGCTGGGCGCCCTGACCTCGTACCGCCGCGCCGTACGCCGCCCCCACCCGGACCACACCGCGCTGCCCGTCGTCTTCAACGACTACATGAACACGCTGATGGGCGACCCGACGACCGAGAAGCTGCTGCCGCTGATCGACGCGGCCGCCGAGGCCGGCGCGGAGTACTTCTGCATCGACTCCGGCTGGTACGACGACGACACACAGGGCTGGTGGGACGCCGTCGGCGAGTGGCTGCCCTCCTCGCGCCGCTTCCCCGACGGTGGGCTCGCGGCGGTCCTGGACCGGATCCGGGAGCGTGGCATGGTGCCCGGGCTGTGGCTGGAACCGGAGGTCGTCGGGGTGCGCAGCCCGGTCGCGTCCGCGCTCCCGCCCGAGGCGTTCTTCCAGCGAGACGGTGTGCGCATCGCCGAACAGGGCCGCCACCAGCTGGACCTGCGGCATCCCGCTGCCCGCGCGCACCTCGACAAGACGGTGGACCGGATCGTCGGCGACTGGGGAGTGGGCTATCTCAAGCTGGACTACAACATCGTGGTCGACCCGGGCACCGGGGCCGCTGGAGACCTCGCACCCGGCGCGGGGCTGCTCGGCCACGCCCACGCGTACCTCGACTGGCTGTCCGAGGTGCTGGACCGGCACCCGGGGCTGGTGATCGAGAACTGCGCCTCGGGCGGGATGCGGATGGACGGCGCCACGCTGGCCGTCACCCAGCTCCAGTCCACCAGCGACCAGCAGGATCCCCTGCGCTACCCGCCGATCGCCGCCGCGGCTCCGACGGCGGTCCCGCCCGAGCAGAGCGCCGTCTGGGCCTACCCGCAGCCCGAGTTCGACGACGACCTGATCACGTTCACGCTGGGCGGGGCACTGCTCGGCCGCATCCACCTCTCGGGCCACCTCAACCGCATGTCGGAGCACCAACTCGGGCTCGTACGGGACGCGGTGGGCACGTACAAGGCGATCCGCGGGGACCTCGCACGGGCCGAACCCTTCTGGCCGCTGGGCCTGCCGGGGTGGACGGACGAGTGGGTGGCGCTGGGGATGGGGGTGCCGGACGGGCCGTCGTACGTGTCGGTGTGGCGCCGGGGCGGTGAGGACGAAGTACGGCTCGGGCTCGGGCACTTGGCGGGCCGCGAGGTCCGTATGGAGATCCTGCACCCGTCGGCTCCGGCCGCCGGTTCGGCGGTCTGGGACGGGGAGGGACTGCGGGTGTCACTGCCGGGTACGCCCGGAGTGCTGCTGGTGCGGCTCAGTTCGGGCCCTTGAGGACCCGGCCCGGGCCGGTGCGGAGTGCCACGTGGCCAGGTCCATTGGGTGGTGGGCGTTGCCCGCCCCGACACCTGGGCAGGCGGTGGGTGTCATCGACCGGAGCTCTGCCGCCTTGCACTGACTCGCCTCCTGGCCGTGTCGCTGAACGCGGTGCGCGGCCCCATGGTGGGTGAGTATGTGGCTCATTGCTCTACCTCTCCTTCCTCCCAGTAGGTGATACGCATGGCGGCACCGTCCAGGGTGGGACGCAGCTCACGGACCCCGTCGCCGAAATACCGGGCATAGGGCTCGCCGAGTGCGGCAGCATGTTCGGCGAGTAGCCCAACGTACTCATCGACCTTGAGGAAGTGCTTGGCAGGCAGGGCTTCCAGCCAGTCCCGGACCTCGGGCTCGAGTTCAATGGTGGAAGAGCGCATCCACTCCGCAACGGCATATGTCGCAGACGACATATACAAGCGGTGCTGCAGCGCGCTGATGTCTCGGCGGTGGGAGATCCTGTCCTCCGGCACGGCACCCCCGTCACATGCCCTGGCCCGTGCCGGACGGCCTGCTGGAACTGTCCACGCCGCACCCGGACGGGAGGCTGGGAATTCCGTTGCGGTTCACCGCCGGGCGTCCCCTACCGTGCCTGCCTGCACACACGGGTCTTCCGGGTGGCGTACTGGCCGCGGGGCTCCCCTCGGTGACCGCGCGTCAACCCGGCGCGGATGGCGGTGAAGCTGCTGTCTTCGGGGCTCGTGCTCGTGGCATCATCGGCATACGCCACGCTGACTTCACGGGGGAATTCCATGGCGGAGCAGGTCAGTTCACGTCGCGCGCCGTACTGGGTCGCCGGTGCTGTCGTCGGCAGCACGGCCGCGCTGAGCATGACCGGCGACATCATCTTCGACCTCTTCGCCGGGACGACCGCCGTCGCCGTCTGCGGCGGGGCGGCCGTACTGGTCGGCGGCCTCGCCTGGTACCACACGGTGCGCACCCAGCCGGAGCAGGTCGGGCCGGCGGCCGCGCAGAGCGTGCCGCGGCACGAACTGCCGGGCACCGCGCCCTGGGTGGGGCGGGAGGTCCTGCTCGACGGGTTACTCGCCGTGCTCCGGGACGTTCCGGCACCGACGGGCGGGGCCCTGGCCGTCGACGCCGTGCACAGCCAGTCGAAGATCATCGTCGTGCACGGGGCGCCCGGTACCGGAAAGACGACGCTCGTCCTCAATGCGGCGCACCGGGTGGGGGGCGAGTACCCCGACGGCGAGTTGTACCTCGAACTGCGGGGCGACGGCGACGAGCCCCGGACCAGCGCCGACGCCCTGGAGCGGCTCCTGCTGCGGCTCGACGTCGCGCGCGAGGACATCCCGGCCGGCGTCGCGGACCGGGCTGCGCTCCTGCGCACCCTGACCAACGACCGGCGGCTGCTGATCGTGCTGGACAACGCTCACAGCGCCGAGCAGGTGGCGCCGCTGCTCCCGGTGGGAGCGGGGTGCGCGGTACTGATCACCAGCCGCAAGTCGCTCTCCGACCTGGATGTCACTCGCCCTCCCGTTCAGGTCGTCCTCCCGGACGAGGACGACGCGCTGGGCGTCCTCGCGCACTGGGCCGGGCAGGACCGTATAGCCGCCGACCCGGCCGTCGCCCTGCAGATCACGCGGTTCTGCGGGCGGCTTCCTCTCGCGCTGCGCATCGTCGGCGCCAAGCTGAAGCTCCGGCCGGATCTGAGCCTGGCCGCGATGCAGGAGCGCCTCGTGAACGAGCGGGACCGGCTGCGGGAACTCGTCCACGGCGACAAGAGCCTGGAGGCGTGCCTGGGCTTCACCTACCAGGAACTCGAGGAGTCCACCCGTGCGGCCTTCGGGCTGATCGCGTCGCTGCCGGTCGGACGGCTCACCGACTGGCACTTCGCGTCCGTCGCGGGGGCCCCGGGAGCTGCGGTCGCGGCCTGTGACGAGCTGATCGAGGTCAGCCTGATGGAGGTCCAGGACAGCGACGGAGCGGACACGGGAGCGGACACCGGCTATCGCGTCCACGACCTGATCCGGGTCTACGCGGCCGAGCAGTACGAGCATCTGCCGTCGGACGAGCGGCGGCGGTTGGAGGCCCGTCTGGTGCGGGCCGTCCGGGACGCCGTCGTCCATCTGGCCGCACAGCGTGCTCCGGAACTCGCGGCGGAGGTCTCCCCGGAGCGGGTCGGCGACCTGGACCGGTTGTCGGCCGCCACCTGGGTCTCGGGCGAGCGGGAACGGCTCCTGTGGGCCATCGGCCGGGGCCGGAGTCTCGGTATGGACGCGGAGGTGGCCGAGATCGGCGAGGCCCTGTCGTACTTCCTCGACGACATCACCCTCCCGGCCGGCGCCGCGGACTGGCTGTTCAGCGCGCCGTCCGAGACCAGGCCGCGGGTACTGGGCAGCCTGCGCCGCGCCCGCGCGTCGGCGGCGCTGGCCGAGGGCGCGCCGGACACGGCGCTGACGCTGCTGGTGACCGGCGACGCGGACGCCGCGGGGACGACGGACCCGGTGGACCGGGCCAGGGACGAGATGGTCGTCGCCCGCGCGCACGCGGCAAAGAACGACTTCCGGGAGGCCCTGCGGCACATGACCGCGGCGACGGACCGGCTGCGGACCGCCGGAGACTCCTGGCATGTCCTCAACTCCCTTGAGAAATTGGGCGAGTTCCAGAGATGGCGGGGCGAGCCGGAGCTCGCGGAGCAGAGCCAGCGGGAGGCGCTGCGGCTGGCCGACCGCGTCGGTGATCTCCGAGCGCGGGCCCGACTGCGGCGCACCCTGGCCGAGACCCTCGGATACCTGCGCCGGCCGGAGGAGGCGGCGCCGCTGCTGGAATCGGCCATCCACGACTTCCGGGTGCTGAACGACCGCAGATGGGAAGGGGCCTGTCTCTACGCCCTCGGTAAGATCTACCGCCTCCTCGGCCGCCGTGACGACGCCCTTGATTGCTACCGGCGGGCGGAGGAGATCTTCGGACCGATGGGTGAGCGGCGCTGGGTCGGGCGGGTCACCAACGCCAAGATCCGTGTCCTGGCAGGCAGGGGCGACCTGGACGAGGCCGCCGCCACGGCCAGGACGGCGCTCGGTATCTTCCGGCAGATCGGCGACGAGATGTGGTACGCCCACACCCAGCGGGACGTGGGCTGGCTGCACCTGAAGGAGGGCAGGCCCGAGGAGTCCCTCGAACCGCTGACCCACGCCATCGAGGTGACCGGGCGCACGGGAGACGCCTACGCCGGGGCCATGGCGTACCACCTGCGCGGAGTCGCCCACAGGGACCTCGGCCGCTACCCGGAGGCTTACGCCGACTTCGAAGCGGCCCTCGAGGTCTACCGGTCGGGGGACTACGAGTGGAACGAGGCAGCCGTGATCCACGACGTCGTCCGTGCCCTGCGGGCCGAGGGACAGGCCGAGGAGGCCGAGAGCCTGGAGACGGCCACCGTCGCGGCCAACCCGGTCTTCGTCCGGATGCGCGGGCGGAACGGGGCCGAGGTCGTCCCGGATGAGGACTGATGGTGATCAGGGACATGGGGCCCGGGCCGGCGCCGCATGGGGGAACGGGGCGGCCCGGGCGTGTGGTCAACTGCTGCTGACCGTCAGGTTGTTGGTGATGAAGTCCAGGCCGCCGGACGACGAGGTGACCTCGTAGCCGAACTGCACGTCGCCGATGGTCTCGTTGCCCATCCAGCCCTTGGTGTCCTTGATCCACTTCAGGATCGGGAGGATGTTGACGGTGCCGGAGTTGGAGTCGGAGGTCCGCAGGAACGAGAAGACCTCGTTGGCGCCGTTGTTGCCCTTGTAGACGTTCCAGGTGTGGCCGCCGAGGGTGACGCTGCCCTGCGAGGTGCCGAGCGGGCCGACGGCTCCGTTGTAGTTCACCCAGAGCATGATCTCGTAGTCGTAGTCGGTGTCCCAGATGTCGTACGACGTGTTGTACGCGCCGGACGAGGGGACGGTGACGTTGTAGTTGCTGGTGAGGGAGCCGAGGGAGGTGATCGTCTTGTTGATCACCTTCTTGGAGTTGGGGTAGGACTTGATGCCGCCGGTGTTGGGGTGGTTGGCCCAGACTCCCCAGTTGGTGCCGGAGTTTGCCCAGATGCACTGGCTGCCGGCGCCGCTGCCCCAGATGTTGTTGTAGAGCGTGTAGCCGTTCAGGTTGGTGTTGCCCCACTGGTCGCAGGAGTTCCAGACGGCGGCGTGGGCGGGGGCGGAGGCGAGGCCGACGGTGGCGCCGAGCGCGAGGGCCGGGGCCAGCAGGGCCTTGGTGACCTTGCCGAGCGTGCTTGATGCCATGGTGTCCCTTCCATGGGTGGGGGGATTACGGGGTCTCCTGCGCCCCCAGGGTGAGGACGCAGGCCTCTCCGGCGACGAGGTCGAGCGGCTGCGCGCCGGAGGAAGTCCTGACTTCGATGCGGTGGGTGCGGGTGGGCCGCAGGACGGCGGTGGCGTCGTCCGGGCTCCAGGTGAGGTCGAGCTCGGCGCCGAACCGGGTGCGGATTCCCCGGAGTTCGCCCGCCGGGAGGCCGGCCGGCAGCGCGGGAAGCAGGACCAGCCGGTCGGGCGTCGACTGCACGAGCATCTCGATGAGCACCGCCGGGAGGGCATGGGCGGCGTCCGCGTTGTAGACGTTCCGGTGGGGGTAGTGGGCGCTCATCAGGGAGGCGTGGAAGAAGTCGCCGTCCAGGACACTCGCGAGCGCCCCTGCGACCCGCTCGCTGTCCCGCAGCCGGGCCGCGATCAGGGCGTGGTGCAGATGGCCGTGCGCCGAGTCGTTCTCGGCACCGCGCAACTCCAGCGCCCGGTGGGCGGCGGCCGCCAGGCCGGGGGTGTCGTACGGGTCGATCTCGTCGAGCGGCCAGACGCCGTAGAGGTGGCTGAGGTGCCGGTGGTCGTAGGTGTCCTCCAGGCCGGGCCGGGCCCATTCGGCGAGGGCGCCGTCGGCGTTGATGCGGTGGGGCGGGAGGCGGTCGGCGAGGGCTCGCCAACGGGGGGCCTGTCCGGGGTGGTACTCGGCCGCCGTGCGGAGGGCGTGCCGGGCCGCGGAGAGGTCCATGGCGGCGTTGACCGAGCCCCAGCTCGCGCCTGCGGGGCGGTTCTCGGGCGAGTAGGACGGGACGACGACCAGGTGGCCGTCGGTGTCGGTCCGGGTGAGGAAGTCCTCGTAGAACCGGGCGACTTCGGCGAGGACGGCGGCGGTACGGGGATCGCGTTCGCCGCGGGTCTCGTCGTGGTCGACGAGGGGCTTGAGCAGCCAGTCGGCGCCGGCGGTCCACAGATGGAGGGGGTATTCGCGGCTGTAGTGGTACGTGAAACCGGACTCGCCGTCGGTGTGCGTGGGCGCGACGACGCCTCGGGCGCCGTAGATCGCGCGGGCGTTCTCCCGCCAGTCGGGGAGCTGACGCTGGATCAGGGCTGCCAGGGCTTCCGTAACTTCGGGGAGCGCGGCGGAGGCGGCGGACGCCGTCTGGAGGTTGAGGTTGGCGTTGGTGGTGAAGGCGCCGGACCAGGCCGTGTTCCAGTCGCCGGTCCACAGACCGGTGAGGCGGGGCGGGTTCAGACCGCTGGAGGAGAGCAGGTGGTAGCGGCCGGCCGCGAAGAGGCGTTCGAGGAGGGCCGGGCTCTGCGGGCGTTCGATCAGCTCGGAGCCGGGGAGGTCGCGTTCGGCCGGGTCGGCGGCCAGGTCGAGGGTGACGCGGGTGTAGGCGGTGCGGTGGAGGCGTGCGTGGCGGTCGAGGAGATCGTCGTACGGCTGCTCGGTGAGGAGCTCACGCAGAGCCCGGGCCTCTTCCACCACGTCCAGCTCGCCGGTGTGCCGGCGCACCCGGGTGAGGAGCAGCACGGACTCGGCTCCCGTGACGCGCACCCCGGGCGGGACCAGGGTCGCCGTGCCGCCCGTGACGGCGACCAGGGTCACTCCGGTGTACGCGCGGTCGCTGCCCGGGTAGCCCGCGCGCAGAGTCAGTGCGGCGCCCTCGGGGGTGAGGAGGGAGCCGTGGCTGAGGGCCAGTGCGGCCGGTGCGCCCGGGAGTTGGTGGTCCTGGTGGATGTCGAGCGTGAGTCCCGGGCCCGCGATCTGCTGGACGATCACGTCGTCGGCGCGGGAGACGAAGACACGGCTGGTCCAGTCGTAGCTGCGGGCGGTGACCTCGCCGGTGGTGAAGTCGACATGCCGCCGGTAGTCGTGCGCGTCCCCGGCCGGTCTGCGCAGCCGTAGCTGGAAGGCGGGATGGAAGGGCTGCACCCACTGCAGCGGCCGTCCGTCCGTGAAGCCCTCCGCCGCGGTGAGGTCACCGGCGAGCATACGGTCCTGGAGGGCGGGGAGTCCGGCGGCCAGGTGCGGAGGCCGGGCGTGTTCGCCGCCGTTGGGGCGTACGAGGGTGTGGTGGGTGACGATGACACGGTCGTCGTTCGGATCTCCGAACACGAGGACGCCGTGGTGGCCGTTGCCGCTCAGGAAGGCGTCCTCCCAGCGGGCGGCCGGGTGCGGTTCCCAGGTGCCGTGGACGGGGCCGGACCGTGTCATGGCTTCAGCACCGCCACTCCGTAGCGGTCCAGGCGGACCTCGCCGGTGACGGACGTGTCGGTGAGCAGGTCGTGCAGGGTGCCCGGGACGGGGACGGTGACCGGCTCGCGCCCGTGGTTGAGCACGAAGAGCAGCTCACCGCGGCGTACCGCCTCGACCCCGGCGGGGAGGCCGTCGACGACCGGTCGGGCGCCGGCCTCGGCGGCGGCGCGGGTGAGCAGGCCCTTCAGGGCGTCCGGCTCCGGGAGCGTGGAGACGTACCAGGCGCTGCCCCTGCGCAGGACGGCGGGCAGTCCGTCGAGTTCGCCGCCCTTGTAGGGGATCGTCTCGTCGGCGTCCGTCGCCGCTTCGATCTCCTCCGACCAGAGCGTGCCGCGGAAGCCGTCGCACTCGGCGGTCTCCCCCGCGTCCAGCGGCCACCACTCGTGCAGGGTGCGGATGCCGAACAGCTCACGCAGCCGGCCGTCCATACCGCCCGGCCGCACCCGGTCGTCCTCGTCGGCGACGCCGGTCAGGAAGCCGCAGACGAGGGTGCCGCCCTCGCGGACGTACGTCAGGAGGTTCTCGATCGCCGGGTCGGTGAGGAGGTAGAGCTGCGGGACGACGACGAGGCGGTAGCCGGACAGGTCGTGCTCGGGACGGGTGAAGTCGGTGGTGAGGTGCGCCTCCCAGAGGGCGCGGTGCCAGGCGCCCAGGACGGCCGGGTGGTCGACCTCGGTCGAGAGGCGGCCCTCCTGGGCGCCGGCCCACCAGGAGTGCCAGTCGTGCAGGATCGCGACATCGGCTTCCAGACGACTCCCCGTCACCTCGGCACCGATCTTCGCGAGCTCGGCGCCGAGCTGCTTGACCTCCTGGAAGGTACGGCCCTGCTCCCCCGCGTGACTGACCATCCCGGAGTGGAACTTCTCCGCGCCCTGCCGGGACTGCCGCCACTGGAAGTAGCAGACGGCGTCCGCACCGCGCGCAACCGCCTGGAGGGACCAGAGCCGGTTGAGGCCACGCGGCTTGGGGTGGTTCACACCACGCCAGTTGACAGGACCGGCCGCCTGCTCCATCAGCATCCAGGGGCCGCGCGCCTGGGAGCGGGTCATGTCCTGGACCAGCGCGCCCTGTTGTGCGCCGAGCGGGTCCCGCGGGTCCGGGTAGAGGTCGACGGAGACGACGTCCTCCTCCTCGGCCCAGCGCCAGGCGTCCTGGCCGATCCACAGCGGCATGAAATTGCTGGTGACCGGGATGTGCGGGGAGTGCCGGCGGACGATGTCCCGCTCGGCGACGTAGCACTCCAGGAGCATGTCGGAGGTGAAGCGCCGGAAGTCGAGCACCTGGGTGGGGTTCTTCAGATAGTGCGCGTGACGCGGGGGCAGGATGCCGGACCAGGTGTCGTAGCCCTGGCTCCAGAAGGCGGTGCCCCAGGCGGTGTTGAGGGCGTCGAGGGTGCCGTATCTGTCCTGGAGCCAGCGGCGGAAGCGTTCGGCGGCCTCGTCGCCGTAGTCGGAGGTGCAGTACTCGTTGTTGATGTGCCACATCGTGAGGGCGGGGTGGGCGCCGTAGCGGGCGGCGAGGTCCTCGGTGATGGCGGCGGCGTGGCGGCGGTAGGTGGCGCTGGAGTGGGAGAAGTGCTGGCGGCCGCCCCAGTGCTCGACGCGGCCGTCGGCGTCGCGGGGCAGGGTGTCCGGGTGGAGCCTGCCAAGCCAGGGGGGTGGTGAGGCGGTGGGGGTGGCGAGGACGACGCCGATGCCCGCATCGTGCATCAGGTCCATCAGGCGGTCGAGCCAGGCGAAGTCGCGCTGTCCGGGGGCGGGTTCGAGCTTCGCCCAGGAGAAGACGCCGAGGGTGACGGAGTTGACGCCGGCGTCCTTCATCAGGCGGACGTCCTCGAGCCAGGTCTCCTCGGGCCACTGCTCGGGGTTGTAGTCGCCGCCGAAGAGGATGCGGCCGCGGGTGGCGTCGGAGAGCGCGGGGCCTTTGCGGATTGCAAACTGTTGATTCGGTTGTTGGCCGTGGCCGGTCATCTTGTCCCTCGCCAGGGTGAACGGGATCGGTTTTCGTGGTCTTGGGTATGCGTGGAACGCATGATCGGTTACGGCGGCCGGGTTCGGTGTGACGGGGCGGGAGAAGGTGGCCGGTGGCGCGTAAGCGGGGGAGGAAGCGTGAGTTGCGTACGATCGTGGCTCCCTTCACCGTTGCCGCGCCCGGCGGTGCCCGGATTCGGGACCGTCTGCGCCTGCCCCCGGATGACGAGAAGGTTCTGCGGGAAGTCGGCGAGCACCTGGGCCGCCATCAGCGGGCCGACCTCGCCGAGCGGGTGCGTATCGGCAAGGTCAAAGCGAAGGACACCCGGCGGGCGGCGCGAAAGAAGACGCTGACGGTGGTGTCCTCGTCCCGCTGGGCCGGGGCCATGACCAGGGCGAGTGAGGACCAGTACCAGCTCTCCCTGCGGTGCCTGTACGACGAGCGGGCCGGTCTGCGCCGCGCCGTCCGTACGGTCAGCCAGCGCATCGAGGTGCCGTGCGGGCAGCGCAAAGGAAAGGTACGCGGCTACAAGGACCAGGCCGAGCGGTGGCACAAGCAGCGCCGTCTGCAGGTCCTCAAGGCACGGCTCGCTGCCGTTGAGCAGCGCATCGAGCAGGGCCGGCCGAGCATTGTGTCCGGCGGTCGGCGCCTGGCCAAGGTGCGGCACAACCTCGCCGACGCGCAGCTCACCGAGACCGAGTGGCGTCAGCGGTGGGAAACGGAACGCATGTTCCTGACCGCTGACGGCGAGTCCGGCGCCCCGCACGGCAACTACACGATCACCGTCGACCCCGCCGACGGCACCGTCACCATCGTGCTGCCCGAGCCGCTCAGGCACCTGGCCAACACTCCACGCGGCCGGTACCAGCTGAGCTGCACCGCCGGTTTCCATCACCGCCGTGAGGAATGGCTCGACCGCGTGAGCGCCAACCGGCCCGTGCGCTACGACATCACGCACGATCCCGTCCGCGGGCGGTGGTACCTGGATGCCTCGTGGTCGGCCGACAAGGCAGTGCTGCCCAGCCCCGAGGAGATCCGCGCGTTCGGCGAGAAGACACTCGGGGCCGACCTCAACGCTGATCACCTGGCTGCCTACGTCCTCGATGCGCACGGCAACCCGATCGGCGAGCCCCTGACCGTCCCGCTCGACCTGACAGGTGAAGCCTCGCAGCGAGACGGCCGTCTGCGGGCAGCGATCACTCAGCTCATCACGATCGCCCGCCAGCACCACTGCGCCGCCATCGTGGTGGAGAACCTGGGCTTCGACGACGCCCGCGCCGCCGGGCGGGAAACCATGGGCCGCGGCGAGCGCGGCAAGAAATTCCGCCGCACCGTCGCCGGTATCCCCACCGCACGCTTCCGCGAGCGGCTGCGCGGCATGGCCTACCACCAGGGCCTGGTCGTGATCGCCGTCGATCCGGCCTACACCAGCATCTGGGGCGAGAAGTACTGGAAGAACCCGCTCCAGCAGCAGACCAAGACCCCCGTCACCCGGCACCACGGTGCCGCTGTGGCGATCGGCAGGCGTGGCCTGGGATGCCGAATCCGGCGTCGGCCAGGTGTGACCGGCCACGACCAGAGGATCGTGACCCGGAGAGCTACCGGCCAGACCGTATTCGTTCCCAGGCCGCGCGGGACCGCGAGCCCGCCCAGGACCCCAGGCACCCCAAACGGAGGGGAGAAGACCTGCTGGAGCCGAGGTGACCAACTCGCGCTGTTCCCCGACCTCGAAGACCGTTCGCGAGGTCACCGGGCTACCTGCCCGGATTATGGCGAGTTGGCCAACAGTGGTCAGCAACGCTAGAAACGGTCGGCATCAGACGGGCTCCCCGTACTGGATTCCGCGCCCGTTGGTGGCGAGGTAGACGCGGCCGTGGATGCGCGGGTCACCGGTGATGGCCTCGCCGGTCCAGCCCCACTGGTGGGCGTCGTCGTTGATCCGCACCCAGGTCTTCGCCTCGTCGTCGGAGCGGTAGACGGCGGTGATGGCCTCGGTGGAGCCCACCTGGTAGATCGCGGGGCAGTCGGCGCCGTCGGCGGCCTTGCCGAAGCCGACGGTGTACGAGGCCCAGCAGCTGTCGACCTTGGTGAAGGTGACGCCCCCGTCGGTGGAGCGATGCAGGCCGTTCCATTTGGCGGAGAGCCACAGGTCGCCACTACGGCCGGGCGCGACAGCGATCTTGAACTGGCTGTCCCCGGACGGCAGTCCCGTTGCACGGGCGGTGAAGGAACGGCCACTGTCAGTGCTGGCGTATAGCGTTCCAGTGTCGGTGTCGTACGCGTAGAAGAGCGTCGGGTCGGCCGGGTCGGCGACCGGCGTGGCGCCCTTCGGGAAGGAAGAGACCTCGGACCAGGTCGCGCCGTTGTCGGCGGATCGGTGGGCTGCGTACTTCGTGCCGTCCCAGTGCACGAAGGACCACAGCAGCACGCTGCCGTCGGCGTTGGTGGCGATCGGCCCCGGTGCGCTCTTGGCGATGTCGGGCTGGGCCGCGAAGGGCGCCCAGGTCCGGCCCCCGTCGTTCGAGTAGGCACCGTTGCCGTGATCGCCCCACCCGGTGCGCACGACGTACGCCGGCCTGCCCGCGGCCTGCGCGAGTCCCGTCGCCGACCCGAACACGGGGTTCGTCGCCATGCCGCGGGAGGGGGACGCCGTGAGCCGCTCGTGGTACATCACCCCGATGTCCCCGAGCCCGCTGATCAGGTGCGCCTCTCCGACCGGGGGCGAGATCAGCTGGCGCACGGACGTTTCCTCCAGGCCGCGGATCTGCGGGGCCCGGTTCTTCAGGTCACGGGTGCCGTAGAGAGTGGCGCCGGTGCCGTAGACGATGTGGCGCGAGTCGTACGGGTCGAGGGCGAGGGCCTGGATCCACCAGCCGAACTTGGGCTGGTCCTCGCCCCACTTGAGGTAAGGAGTCTCGGATACGTCGAAGACAGCGGAGTCCTTGAGGGACGTCCAGGTGCGACCGCCGTCCGTGGAACGGTAGAGCGTGTCGACGGCGGCCCGGCGGTTGTTGGTCGACACGACGACGGTGCCGGGGCGACGGGCGTCGACGGCGACGCCGCCGTAGCCGAAGGCGTCCGTGCCGCCGTCGGGGGCGGTGCCGCCCGGCTTCACCGGCGTGACATCGGTCCACGTGCCGGTCACGGTGGCCAGCTTGTGCACACTGCCGTCGGACTGGCCGTTGGGACCGGGGGCGTTGGCGTACGTCACGTACAGCGCGCGGGTGTGGCGGTCGTAGGCGGCACGGATCGGGACCTTGGCGTGCGTACCGGTGGGCTGTCCGGGAACGGGGTTCCAGGTGGTGCCGTCGGTGGTCCGGTACAGGTGGGGAGACGTCCCGTCCCCGTCACCCCAGCCGGCGTAGACGGCCCGCCCGGCCGCGACGAGCAGGGTGACGCCCTGGCCGGTGGCGCTGGGGATGGCCGGGAAGGAGCTCAAGGCTGCTGAGGCGGCGCCTCGTTCAGGACGGCTTCGCTCAATCGCGTGACAGTCAGCCATCTGCCTTGGGGCGCCAAGCAAGGCTCGGGATACCGTGACCGTGCGATCTGGGACGCCGGGTGCGGTGTCAGCGTGCGGGGCCCCTGCTCCACCAGCGAGATGGTTCAGGGCCTCCCCGTCGCCTCTGGCCGCGTCCACATGGCCAGGTCGTGAGGGACTCTGCCCACCCGGCTCGGACCACGGACGCGATCCGTGTCGCCGCCCGGGATGCGAAAGCGGACGACCAGTGCGCCCAAGACCGTTCGGGGCGTGCCAGTGAGTGGGCTTCCTGCTCACCGCCAAGGAACGGTGGAACAGCACGCCGGTTCCGTTGCCGACGGCGTTACGCCAGCGGCAGATCAGCGTGCCATAGGCGCATGTGTCCGGGGCCGTCGTGGCTTCGGCCCCGGACACATGCGCGCAGTCCTCGATGACCCAGACGGTAGTGAGCGCGGCGACCGCGGTACCGGCAAGGACCGTTCGCCTGCTGGGGCGGGACGTGCACATGACATACCTCGTTCTGCAGATTGGGGGAGGGGAGAGACCTTAGGGGCGCGGGGAACTGCGCGACCAGCCACGAACAACCCGCGGCCGAAAGACAACCGCACCTCCCCGAACCCACCCGCTCGGGCTTCAGCCCTTGACCGCTCCGGTGAGCATGCCTTTCTTGAAGTGCTTCTGGACGAAGGGCGAAAGCACAGCCACTGGCAGCAGAGCCATCACCATGACCGCCATCTGAATGGCCAGCCCCGACAGTTGACCTGTCCTGATGGCCTGGCTCAGACCGACCGGCGCTTCCTGCCTCTGCACGAGCTGGATCATGACGTTCTGCAACGGCATCATGTCCTGGTCGTTCAGGTAGAGCGACGCGTTGAACCAGGCGCTCCAGTACCCGACGGCGTAGAACAGCGTGATCACCGCGAGAACCGCCCGCGACAGCGGCATGACGATCCGCCAGAGAATCCGGAAGTCCCCGGCGCCGTCGATGCGCGCGCTGTCGATGAGTTCCTGCGAGATCCCCATGAAGAAGCCACGCAGCACCAGGATGTTGAAGACGCTGATCGCGCTCGGCAGGATCAGCGCGAGATAGCTGTCCGTCAGACCGAGGGACTGCACCAGCAGGTAGGTGGGGATGAGGCCGGCGCTGAAGAACATGGTCGCCAGCAGCGTCATCAGGATCCAGCGGTGGCCGAGGGACCCGCTATGGGACAGGCCGTAGGCGCACAGGACGGACACCGCCATCGAGAACAGCGTGCCGACCAGGGTGACCAGGATGCTGATGATCGCGGCGCGGGTGACCTGGCCGCCGCTGAGCAGCTCCTTGTAGGCGATGAAGGTGATGCCCTTGGGCACCATGACCAGGCCGCCCGCCTCATCGATCGTCTTGCGCGACGAGAGACTGGTGACGACGACGATCCACAGCGGAAAGAGAACCGCGAGGCAGGCGAACGTCAGGGCAAGCCCCTTGCCCGCGAGCCCGGCCTTGGAAGGCGGCTCCTCCCACGCCGGCCGAGGCGGCGCCGTCCACCAGCGGGGCTTGCTGACCGGCTTGTCGATGACGGCGGTCACTTCTTGTACACCCCCTGCTCGCCCATGAGATGGGCCACTTTGTTCGCGGCGAGGACCAGGCCGATGCTGACCACGCCCTTGATCAGGCCGGCGGCGGCCGCGTAGCCGAAGTCCTGGTTGCGCACGCCGTTCCACCACACGAAGGTGTCGAGGACCTCTCCAGCGTCCGGTCCGACGCCGTCGCGTTGCAGCAGGATCTGTTCGAACCCGACGGTCAGGGCGTCGCCGACGCGCAGCACGAGGAGGAGGGCGATGACCGGGCGCAGGGCGGGAAGCGTGACGTGCCACATGCGGCGCCAGCGTCCGGCGCCGTCCATCGCGGCGGCCTCGTAGTGGTCCTGAGGAACCGAGGCCAGCGCGGCGAGGAAGACGATGATCCCCCACCCGGCGTCCTTCCACACGCTCTGCGCGGTGAGCAGGAAGGGGAAGGTGTCCGGGTTGGTCATGATGTCGAGGCCGTCGTACCCGTTCTGCCTGAGCAGCTGGGAGAGCATCCCCGCGCCGCCGAACATCTGCTGGAAGACGGCGATGACCAGCACCCACGAGAAGAAGTGCGGCAGGTAGAGAACTGCCTGCGCGACGGCCCGCACCCGGGGCCGGACCACGCTGTTGATGAGCAGCGCGAGCAGGACCGGGATCGGGAAGAACAGCACGAGCTGGACGAAGAACAGCACCAGCGTGTTCTCGACGGCGTTCCAGAAGGCCGAGTCCTCGAAGATCCGCTGGAAGTTCTCCAGGCCCACGAAGGGGCTGTTCAGGATGGAGACGATGCCGTTGTCGCTGATGTAGGGGTCGTAGTCCTGGAAAGCGACGACGTTGCCGAGGATGGGCAGGTAGTTGAAGACCAGGACCAGCACGATGGCCGGCAGTGTCATGAGGATCAGGGCGCGGTCGCGTCTGAACCTGTGCCGGAGGCTCAGCTTGCCCGAGCCTCGTTCCTTCCGGGGACCGGTGGCGTCGTCGGACGCCACCGGGGTCTTCACCGGCGTGCTGGCCTCGGCACTGCTCCGAGGCACCGTGCTGTGGGACACGGCCGTTCTCCTTGCCTCAGAGCCTGGTCAGTTCGCCGCCGAGCCGTTCTCGTCGAGGAGCTTCTTGTACCAGTCGCGCAGCTTGTCGCCGCCCTTGCTCTTCCAGTCGGAGATGGCCTGCTGCATGTCGCTGATCTTCTTGTGGCCGCGGATGATGTCGTCCTCGAGCTGCTCGAAGTCGTTGACGAGGTTGGTGTAGCGGGAGGGCTCGGTGATCTGCAGGCCCCAGAACGACGACTTCTTGGTGAAGGCGCCCATCCGCTGCTCCCACTCGACCATGGCCTTGGTGTAGTCCGGGAGGTCGGGGTGGGCGGTGGTCGCGGCGGGACTCGCGACCATCACATAGGCGTTGACGACCTCGTTGTTGCCCTTGTCGTTCTTGACGGGGACGCCGTCCTTGATCGTGTAGTGCGTGCCCTCGACGCCGTAGTTGGTCATCATCCACTCCTTGGTGCCGTACGGCGCCGCGGTGACGTTGGCGACCGCCAGGACGTCGCGGATGACGGACTCGGAGGCCTTCTTGTTGACGAAGGCGAAGATGCCGGCCGGGTTCTGGGCGTACAGCGTCGGGTCACCGCCGTCGTGGCCCCAGATGTCCATGCCCCAGACCTTGACGTCGGGGTTCTGGGTGGCCAGGGAGGCCTGCTGCGCGTACCAGTTGACGATGTTGTTGTTCCAGATCAGGAACTCGCCGGCGGCGAACTTGGGGGCCGGGTCGGCGATCTGGCTCTTGCCCAGCTTGAAGTTGGGGTGGACGACTCCGGCGGCGAACAGCTTGCGCGTCCACTCGATGGCTTCCAGGTACTCCGGGGTCTCGATGCGGTTGATCAGCTTGCCGTCGACCATGTTCCACCAGAGCGGCTTCTCACCGCCCCCGAGCACGCCGAAGTTGCCGAACGCGGTCCACTTCATGTCACCGCAGGCCCACCGCTTGGCCCTGGCGTTGGTGATCTCCTTGCACAGGGCCATGAACTCGTCGGCGGAGCGCGGGACCTCGTAGCCCTCCTTGTCGAAGATGTCCTGGCGGTAGAGGGGCACGATGTTCGGGACGGACGAGGCGGGCATCGGCAGGCCCATCAGCTTGCCGCCGAAGATGGAGCGCTGCCAGGCGTCGGTCGGGATCGCCGCGAGGTTCGGGTACTCTTTGACCTTGTCGCCGGACAGGTACGGGCCGAGGTCGGCGAACTTGCCGATGATGGCGCTGGGTATCTTGCCCATCATGTTCCAGCCGGGGACGACCACCACGTCCGGCATGGCGCTGGAGGCGAGGACCGCGCCGAGTTTCTGGTCGTAGATGTTGCCGTCCTGGTTCCGCCACTGGACGTCGACGCCGATCAGGTCGTTCATCGACGTGTAGTAGGGATTGTTCCCCTTCGGCGGCGAACCCCAGAACGGCGACATGATGGTGACCTTGCCGCCCTTGCCGAGCTTCTTCGGGACCGAGGTCTTGAGGGTTGCGACGTCGAGCTTGGCGGTGAAGCCCATCGACGAACCGTTCTTCGACGGGATGTCCGGCGCCACCACGTTGCTGGCCACGTACGCCGGCAGCAGCTTCTTGGCGTCCTTGCCCGACGTGGTTCCCTCACGCGACCCGCCGCCCGAACCGCCACAGGCGGCCAGCAGAGGCATTCCCCCGCCCACCGCGACGGCGGCGACCGCCGTGGAGGCGAGGAAGTTTCTCCGGCTCGGCGCGGAGGAGGCGGAAGCGGCGTTCGGCGTCATTGCGTCAACCCTTCGTGGCGCACCAGGACACCCGGCGGTGGCCGTCGGCTGCGGTGTCTCGAGTGGAACTGGCTGAGCTGAAGCGGTCCTCCGACGAATGCCGAGGAATGCGCACCTCCCGGCGGCAGAGCCCTCGTCGTCGAAGCGCTTCGATGTTGCTGCGAGGTTAAGTGAACACCCGGGGGTGCACAAGGGTCGCTCCCAACATTCCTCCGAGGTTTGGGGTATCGAACCGACCTCATATGCGCCATGCAATGTCGACGGGAAGCCGGAGTTGTTGCCCCGAGGTGTCTTGACACCCGCCCGTACGCCGAATGAGCATCGAAGCGCTTCGAAAGCGCCTCGCCGCTCCATCGCAAGGGGAACCCCACGTGACCGCACAAACGCCGCCTACGCCGCCTTTCCGCGATCCGCACCTGCCGTTCGCGAAGCGCATCGACGATCTGCTGTCGCGGCTCACCCTCGACGAAAAGGTCTCCTTCCTGCACCAGTTCGCGCCCGCCGTCGAACGGCTCGGCATCGCAGCCTTCCGCACCGGGCAGGAGGCGCTGCACGGAGTCGCCTGGATGGGCCCGGCGACGGTGTTCCCGCAGGCGGTGGGCCTGGGCGCGACCTGGAATCCGGATCTCGTACGCCGGGTCGGCGACGCGGTGTCCAAGGAGGTGCGCGCGATGCGTGCCCGGGACGAGCGGGTCGGCCTCAACGTCTGGTCGCCGACGGTGAATCTGCTGCGCCACCCGCTGTGGGGCCGTAACGAGGAGGGCTACTCCGAGGACCCCAAGCTGACTTCGGCGATCGCCACCGCCTACACCCTCGGTCTGCGCGGCGACCACCCCACGTACTGGCGCACCGCACCGGTCCTCAAGCACTGGCTCGCGCACAACAACGAGACGGACCGGGCCACTTCGTCGTCGTCCGTCCGCCCGCGCGTGCTGCACGAGTACGATCTGCGGGCCTTCCGCGAGACCGCCGAGGCGGGCGCGGTGGCCGGGGTGATGCCGGCGTACAACCTGGTCAACGGCCGCCCGAACCACGTCTCGCCGTATCTGCGCGAGCACCTGCGCACGTGGACCGACGAGGACCTGCTGGTCTGCTCGGACGCGGGCGCGCCCTCCAACCTGGTCGACTTCGAGCACTACTTCGACACGCACGAAGAGGGGACCGCGGCCGCGCTGCTCGCCGGCGTGGACAGTTTCACCGACCACGGCACGGACAGCACGAAGATCGTCGCCCGCCTTCAAGGCGCCCTGGCTCAGGGCCGGTTGACCGAGGCCGACATCGACACCGCCGTCCGCCGCCAGCTCTCGGTCCGCTTCCGGCTCGGCGAGTTCGACGGATACGACGAAACCGGCGCCTTCGACACCCCGGAGCACCGTGCGCTCGCCCAGGAGGCCGCCGAGCAGGCGATCGTCCTGCTCCGGAACGACGGTCTGCTCCCGCTCGCCCCCGACACCCGCATCGCGGTCGTCGGTCTGCTCGCCGACGAGTGCAAACTCGACTGGTACAGCGGCACCCTCCTGCACCGGTCCACCCCTCTGGAGGGCCTGTACGAGCGGTTCGGCACCGAGCGTGTGCAGTTCGCGGAGGGCGTGGACCGGGTGCTGCTCAGGACGGGCGACGGCACCTTCCTCCATGTGCCGCCCGCCGAGGAGGCCGACGACCAGGTCCGCGGCGCCGAGGGCGCGCTCGACCCGGCGCTGCTCGCCGGCCGCACCGACCTCCCGCCGCTGACCACCGACGCCACCGGCACGGAGTTCGCCCTCGTCGACTGGGGCGAGGACATCCTCACCCTGCGCGCACCGGACGGCCGTTACCTCTCCGTCGCGGACGACGGCTACCTGCGCGCCTCCGCCGACCAGCCCGGCGGCTGGATCGTCCAGGAGACATTCCGCCTGGAAACCCACGAGAACGGTCACCTCCTCAGGCACCTGGGCACGGGGCACCCCGTCTCTGTCGCCGCCGACGGCGTGAAGGTTGCCGAGGAGAACCCGGAGATCTTCGAACTGGTCGTCGCCGAGCGCGGCGAGGACGCGGTGGCGCGGGCCGCCGCGGAGGCGGACGTGGTCGTGGTCGTCGCCGGCAACGACCCGCACATCAACGGCCGTGAGACGGAGGACCGTACGACGCTGCGGCTGCCCGCCCACCAGGAGCGCATCCTCCGCGCCGCCCGCGCGGCCAACCCGCACACGGTGCTGACGCTGGTCTCCGCATACCCGTACGCGATCGACCCGGGCCCCCTCCCGGCCGTGCTGTGGACCGCACACGGTGGCCAGGCCGCGGGCACGGCCCTCGCCCGCGTCCTGGCCGGCGACATCTCCCCTGCCGGACGTCTGCCGCAGACCTGGTACGCCGACGACGCCGACCTGCCCGACCTCCTCGACTACGACGTGATCGGCGGCCGGCAGACCTACCTGTACTTCGAGGGGACACCACTGTTCCCCTTCGGGCACGGCCTGTCGTACGCGTCCTTCTCCTACGCGGATGTACAGGCCCGCGTCGAGGGCGACACTGTGCACGTCTCGTTCACGCTCACCAACACCGGTGACGTGACCGCCGACGAAGTCGCCCAGCTGTACGCGCGTGCCGCCGATCCGTCGGTGGTCCGGCCACGCCGCGAGCTGCTCGGGCACCGGCGGATCACACTGACCCCCGGCGCGACGGCGGAGCTCACCTTCGAACTGCCGCTGACCGCCTTCGAGTTCTGGGACGTCGCCCACGGCAGCTGGCGCCTGGAGCCGGGGCCGTACGACCTGCTGATCGGCGCGTCGAGCGAGGACATCCGCCTTCGCACGACCGTGACGCTCGACGGCGAGCCCGCCGCGCCGCGTCCCGTCGCCGAACGGGGCCTGGAAGCGGCCGACTTCGACGAGCAGAGCGGCACCGAGATCGTCGACCGGACGAAGACATCCGGCGATGCGGTGACGCCAGTGGCGGGTGGGACCGGCGAACTGATCTATCGAGCCTGCGACTTCGGGCCCGGCGTGACGGAGGTGACCGTCCAGGTGGCGGGCGAGGGCACGATCGAGCTGTCCCTGGACGGCGGACCGACCCTGGCGACTCTGCAGACGCCCCCCTCGGGCCCGTACGACTACACCACCGTGGACGCCGGCATCGTCGCCGAGGGCGTACACGACGTCCACCTCAGACTGCGCGGCCCACTACGGCTCGCGCACGTCGGCTTCTCCGGTTGAGGGTCCGGACGAGGCCGACACAGAGAAGGGGCCCGGCACCGGAAGGCATCGGTGCCGGGCCCCTTCGGGGACGGCGAGCTTGCGTCGTCAGGTCCCACCGTATATGAAAATGGTTCCCATCAGCCAGAGGTTTCCACGCGAACTGCAATGTGCACAGCGCCTGCTCGGCTGCGAGTTGTACATGCACGAGACAGCTGCGGCCGCCGACGGGATTTGTGGGGGCCTCGCTGACCAGGCCCGGGAACTCGTAGAGCGTCAACAACGCCCGGGTGCAGGTGGCGAGGTCGTAGACCTGGGCGACAGGCGCCGACTGCCACCTCTCGGGTTCCATCTCCAGGTGCTCGCGAGCCCGTCTGATGACGAGTTCCAGCAGGGAGAGCCCGTCGCCCTGCACGCCCGGCTTCAGCGCTTCCACCTCCGGGATGAGACGCCGCACGTCGCCGACCAGGTGATCGTGCAGCCGCTCCGCCTCCGCGTAGGACGTGCACTGAAATCCAGCCTCGTAGTGCCGCCTTGTCGTGGCGACGTCGACGGGCCGCTCGTCCGTGTCCGTCAACGCGTCCCCTCCATCTGCGCCAGGCGGGAACGGCCGTGCGCACGCTCGTTCCGGGCCGCCTGAAGCAGCCAGGCGGCGATCTCCTCGATCCGGGGGTGAGTGATTGCCTGCCGGGTCATCGGCTCACCGCCTCGGGGTCTCTGACGTAGTTGAAGCACTCCGTGAGAACCCGGCCGACTTTCGCTCCGCTGAGCAGTACGCGCGGAGTTGTCGTCCCCTCCACCCACGGCGACGTGTCGGCAGCCCGCGCGCGGGCGCGGCTGTTGGTGTTCCAGTGCAGTCCCGTGCGGTAGCCGCTCTTCTCGAGTGGGCTCGGCCCGGCGTAGCGGACCTGTTCTGCGTGGTTCACCGCGCCGCCTCCTCTGCCGTGGCCATGGCGTCGGCCAGGGCGGCTGCGAGGTCGTCGGCCGGGGTGTGGGCGGGGCCGTCCGTCGGGTCGCGCACCCACCGCAACAGGCCGTCCCACTCGGGCGGGGCGAGGACGACCCATGAGCCCGAGCCGAGCGCTCGCGTTCCGTCCTGCTCCCAGTCCTGCGCGGTGCCGGGTGGGGTGAGGAAGTACGCCTGTTCACTGCACAGGTCGTGCAACACCGGCCCGACCGGAACGCCGCGTGCCTCCAAGTCGCGGACCGCGCGCACCGCTACGTCGGCCGACACGCGGACGGCGTCCCAGTCCTCACCGGCCGCGAGTAGCTTCGGCTCGCTGAGGTTGCGGGTCCATGTGGGACTGTGTTGCATCGTTGTTGCTCTCTCCTTAGGGGCTGATGGCGGGGAAAGCGTCTTCGGCGCGGCATGCGTGCGTCCTCTCCGCAGCTCAGAACGGGTGCTGAAGTGGCGTAGGACCAGTGCACCGGCTCGGGCGGCGCTGCGGGCAACGAGCGACCGGACGTTTAGGCGGACGTTTTCGCCTTCGCTGTATAGGCCAAGTCACTGCCGTGAGAGGGCAGTCCGTGGTCGCAGGGGGAAACGCATGGCCGACACGAGCGTG
Organism: Streptomyces flavusporus; assembly: GCF_046267975.1. NCBI lineage: Bacteria > Bacillati > Actinomycetota > Actinomycetes > Kitasatosporales > Streptomycetaceae > Streptomyces > Streptomyces flavusporus. The sequence goes on from NZ_CP176503.1 coordinate 2,891,387, forward strand.
AGCAGACTGGCGCGGTTACGGCATGCCGCCGGGTACACGCAAGAATCCTTCGTGACGGCGTTCGCACGGGAAGCCGCGCACCTCGGTGTCGACGCGTCGGTGAGCGTGCGGCAGCTCCGCCGTTGGGAGCGCGAGAACCCCCCGCCGCTCCCCCACCCCAGTCAGCAGACCGTGTTGGAGGCCATGTTCGGCGTACCGCTCACCGAGATGGGGTTCGACGTCCCCGCACATCGTGTGACGGTTTCGGCGCCGATCAGCGACCCTGAAGAGGTGAAGCGGAGGACGTTCGTCGCCGACGCCGGGGCGCTCGCCGCGGCGGCCCTTGTTCCTGCTCGGCCGGGCCCGAGGATCGGCGCGGCCGACATCGCCCGACTACGTGCGAGGCTCGACGGGCTGTACCAGATGGACCACACGGCGGGCAGTGTGCCGGCCATGACGCAGGCGCACCGCATCGAGGACGAGATCACGGGCGCCCTCGGGGCTGCCTCGTACACCGGCCGTATTGGCCGTGAGCTACAGACGATGCTCGCCGAACTGCACGGCCACCGGGCGTGGTACGGCTACGACGGCGGACGTATTGATCAGGGCCGCGCCGCCTGCATGGAAGCACTCGCGGCGGCGCAACTCGTCGACAACCCGTTGCTACAGGTCTCCGTGCTGGAGACGCTTGTACTCCTCGCGATCAAGGCAGACCGGGCGTGGGAGGCCGCGAGCGCGGTCGAGAACGCCTACCGGCTCGCCACGCGCGCGGGTGCCGGACACACGGTGCATCTGGTGATCGCGCTACGAGATGCCAACGTGGCCACCCACACGGGAGACCTGTCCGGGGCGCGCCGCGCCCTCAGCCGGGCAGTCAGTCACCAGGGGCACGCGGACACGGACGCCGAGGTGCCCAACTGGGCGCAGTTCGTGGGCCCGTTCGAGGTCGACTACGCCACGGCGGACATGTACGTGCGGGCCGAGCAGCCCAGGCGCGCCGTGCCGTTCCTGCGCGCCGCAGTGCGCGGTATCGGCGGCGACCTCGCCCGCAACAGCGCCTCGTACCGCGTGAAACTCGCGGGTGTACTCCTCGACGCCGGGGAGGTCGACGAAGCGTGCGCGGAGATGAGCGCCGTTCTCGCCGTGTGCGGCGGAATCTCCTCTCCTCGCCTGCTCGGCAAGATCCGGGAGTTTCAGAGGTCCGCGGCCAAGGTCGACAGTGCTGCGGCGCGCGAGTGCGGCGAGTGCATCCGCGAAGCCGTCCGAGGAGGCACCACATGACGCAGCAAGGGACCATCAGGATAGAGCGCATGGACGGACCGGCCGCGGCTCAGGCCGAGGACGCGTTCAGGCTGGTCTACGCTGAGGCGTTCGCGGAACCGCCGTACAACGAGACCGCCGACGACGTCGCGGCCACCTTCCGCCGCTTCCGCTCCCAGGCCCGAAAAGCCACCTTCCGCGCCACCCTGGCCCGTACCGAGGACGGCGAGCCGGTCGGCATGGCGTACGGCTACCCGCTCGGTCCGAACACCCGGTGGTGGGACCAACTGACCGAGCCCGTACCCGACGACATGCGGCGCGAGGACGGACGCCGCACCTTCGGGCTCATGGAACTTGCCGTACGCGGACCGTGGCGCGGGCAGGGCATCGCGCGGCGCCTGCACAAGACCCTGCTCGAGGGCATCGAGGCCGAGCGGATGCTGCTCAACGTCCACCCAGACAGCAAGGCGGCGTCGGCCGCGTACCGGGGGTGGGGGTACCGGAAGGTCGGCGAGGCGCGACCGTGGGAGGGCGCGGACCTCCATGACGTGATGCTGCTCGATCTGCACTGAACACCGGGCAGGCACCTCGCGCGCGTAGGGGCACAGCGACCGGTCACGGACGTCGACTGCCCTCACGCGCGGGAGGGGGCGGAACCGGTTACGCGTGCATGGGACGTTCCCAGATGAACCGGGCGCGGTGCCGGTGGGACGCGGTGCCCGCGCGCACCCGCGCGCGAGACACGACCGGTCGCGGGCGGCATTTCATCAGGCAGCCCGGGGACGCGGGGGAAGCCGTTCTCGGCTTCCCCTCTCCCCCTCACTCTGCCGACTGAGACAGAGGGGAAGAGGGGCGAGGCCGCCGGCACGCTGAGGGACTACGCGGACGAGAGGGAGCAGCCTGATGACTGAGATCACGTACGAGCGCTACGAGGGACCGGACGCAGCCGCCCAGCTTGACACGTTCCTCCCCGCCTACGAGGAGGTCTACGTTGAGCCGCCCTACTGCGAGGGACCCCGCGACGTCGCCGAGTTCATCGACCACTACCAGGTGCAGGCCCAGCGTCCCGGCATGCGCCTTGTCCTCGCCCGCGATGAGGAGGACGTCGTCGGCTTCACCTACGGCTACTACCTCGCCCCTGACACCCGCTGGTGGAAGAACCTCCAGGACGTCACTCTCCCGGACGACTTCACCCGCGAGGATGGCCGGCGTACGTTCGTGATCATCGAACTCGCAGTACGGAAGCCGTGGCGTCGGCGCGGCATCGCCGCCGAGCTCCACGCCCGGCTCCTCGAAGGCCTGGGCGCCGAGCGGATCACGCTGACGATGCGGCCCGAGCCAGAGGCGGCGCCGGCCCAGTCCGCCTACGCGGCTTGGGGTTACCAGAATGTCGGTGTGTCCCACCCGTGGGAGGAGGCGCCGCTGTACAACTGCATGATCCGCGAGCTGCGCCGAGGTCAGGCGTTGTAGCCGTTCTGCGTGAGAGGAGCCCGACGGTGTCCGAGGAGATGAAGGCGGTTGCGCGCTTCCTGTTCGAAGCGGGAACGCTGAAGCAGGCCAAGCGGACTGGATGGTGGATGGCGGGTGTCAAGGACCCGGAATCGGTCGCTGATCACTCGTGGCGGACGTCCCTCATCGCGACGATCATCGCGAAGCTCGAAGGCGCCGACCCGGCCCGGGCGGCGTTCCTCGCGGTGTGGCACGACTCCCAGGAAACGCGTACCGGCGACGTGAACCATCTCGGCAAGAAGTACACCGAGGGCGAGGCCGACCCGCGGGACATCACGGCAGACCAGGTCTCGGGTATGCCCGAGGGACTGGCCCAGGTCGTGCAAGAACTGGTCGCCGAGTACGAAGCAAAGGAGTCCCTGGAAGCTGTCTGCGCCCGCGATGCCGACAAGCTGGAGTGCATGATCCAGGGCATCGAGTACCGGGACCAGGGCTACGTCAACGCTCAGCGGTGGATCGACAACAGCCGCGGCCGGATCGTCACCAAGTCAGGGCAGGCGATCGCTGACACGGTGCTGGAGACGGGGTCGTTGGACTGGCTCCGCGCGGCGATGGGCGAGAAGGGCTGACGCCAGGCGCTGTGACTCTGCTGCTTCACGCCCGGCCCCCCCCTTCGCCGACTGCGCCGCGAAGCAGTAGCTGCACAGAAGAAAAGGGGCTGTCAGTAACTGCCGGGGGTGGGTAGGGTGCCGGACGTGCGTTGATCTTCTGGGCGGTGGCGCCATGGCCGCCGCGGACGGAGCGGCCCCCTCCTGTCGGTGTGACGGCGAGGACGGCACGGCATGCTCACCCGTCAAACCGACTGGAGATCACCACGTGCAGCCGCTGACCTATGAGGCGTTTGTCGCCCGAGCCGTCGCCGATCCCGACGTCGTCGGGCTTGTTCTCAAGGGCTCCCAGGCCCATGACGGCATGGCCACCAAGCAGTCCGATCACGATGTCTACGTCATCCTCGCCGACGACGCGAACACCGACCTCACAGATCTCGATGGCCATCGTTCCACCAAGCTGGACCTCATGGTCATGACGGTGGACAGCTTCCGTCGGCTCGGTGGTTGGGAGCGGTATGCCCTCGCTCGGGGCCGCGTCCTGCTCGACAGGCTCGACGGCGAGATCGCAAAGATCATCGCCGCCAAAGGACGACTCGACGTCGGTGAGGCGTCGCGAGCGGCAGCTGGTTGGCTGGATGCCTATGCCAACTCCCTCTACCGGTCGGTCAAGAACGCCCGCGACGGCCACCTGCTCGCCGCACGCCTCGACGCGGCCGACAGCATCGGCTTCCTGCTGGAGCTGCTGTTCGCCCTCGAGCGTCGTCCGCGCCCCTACAACAAGTACCTGGAGTGGGAACTGGAAAGGTTCCCACTTCCGGAATGGAACACGGGCGCGTTGCTGGCCACGATCGGACAGATCGCGGACACGGGTGACGTGGACGTGCAACGACGGCTTTTCGCACAGGTTGAGGCGGTGGCCCGGGACGCCGGCCATGGGTCCACGTTGGACGCCTGGGGCGAGGATCTGCGGTTGATGCGCCCCCGCCCGGGACACGCCGCCGACGGCACCTGACGGTTTCCGCACGTCGGAATGGGCGGGTACGACAACGGCCGAAGCCTCCGCACAGCAGGCTCCGGCCGTCGGACTGTGGATGTCGTCAGAGTGCCAGACCGGTGAGGACCAGCACCCGCTCGTACGTGTAGTCGTCCATCGCGAACTTCACGCCCTCGCGGCCCACGCCGGACTGCTTGGCGCCGCCGTACGGCATCTGGTCGGCGCGGTAGGAGGGCACGTCGCCGATGATCACGCCGCCGACCTCGAGGGCGCGGTGGGCGCGGAAGGAGGCCTGGAGGTCGTGGGTGAACACGCCTGCCTGGAGGCCGTACTTGGAGTCGTTGGCGGCGGCGAACGCCTCGGTCTCGCCGTTCACCTTCTGGACGGTGAGGACGGGGCCGAAGACCTCCTCGCAGGCGATCGTGACGTCGGCCGGTACGTCGGTGAGGACGGTCGGCGCGTAGGAGGCGCCGTCGCGCTTGCCGCCGGTGAGCAGCTTCGCGCCGGCGGTCACCGCCTCGTCGACCCAGGACTCCACGCGCTTCGCGGCGTCCTCGCTGACCAGCGGGCCGACGTCCGTCGTGTCGTCGGAGGGGTCGCCGGTGACCTGGGCCTCGACCGCGGCGACGATGCGCGGCAGCAGGCGGTCGTACACGGACGCGTCGGCGATCACGCGCTGCACCGAGATGCAGGACTGGCCACCCTGGTAGTTGGAGAAGGTGGCGATGCGGTTCGCCGCCCAGTCGAGGTCCTCGTCGGAGGCGTAGTCGGCGAGGACGACGGCCGCGCCGTTGCCGCCCAGCTCCAGGGTGCAGTGCTTGCGCGGCACCGAGTCCATGATCGCGTAGCCGACCTTCTCGGAACCGGTGAAGGAGATGACCGGGAGGCGCTCGTCCTGGACCAGGGCGGGCATGGCCTCGTTGGGGACCGGGAGGATGCTCCAGGAGCCGGCCGGGAGGTCGGTCTCGGCGAGCAGCTCGCCGATGATCAGGCCGGAGAGCGGAGTGGCGGGCGCCGGCTTGAGGATGATCGGGGCGCCGGCTGCGATGGCCGGGGCGACCTTGTGGGCGCACAGGTTGAGGGGGAAGTTGAACGGCGCGATGCCGAGCACGACGCCCTTCGGGAAGCGCCGGGTGAGGGCGAGCCGGCCCTGGCCGCCGGCTTCGGTGTCGAGGCGCTGCGCCTCGCCGCCGTTGAAGCGGCGGGCCTCCTCGGCGGCGAACCGGAAGACGGACACGGCGCGGCCGACCTCGCCGCGGGCCCACTTGATCGGCTTGCCGTTCTCGGCGGAGATCAGCCGGGCGATCTCCTCGGTGCGCTCGATCAGCCGCTTGCTGACGTGGTCGAGGGCGGCGGCGCGGACGTGGGCGGGCGTGGCGGCGAAGGAGTCCCGGACGGCGTACGCGGCGGCCACGGCCTCCTCGACCTGGTCCGCGGTCGGCACGCTGACCTTGCCGACGATGCGGCCGTCCCACGGGGAGGTGACGTCGAAGCTGTCCTCGCCGGTGGCCTGACGGCCGGCGAGCCAGAAGGCGTGGGTGGAGGTCATGATGTGGCCCGTGCCCTTCCGCGTTGATGGTGGTTGGTGGTGCTCGTGTATGTCGTCGTCCACGGTAGGGCGGCACGGGCGCGGGGGCGCTTGTCCGATTCGTAGCAGTGGCGGAGGTGGGTACGCCGGTTTGGCCCGGTCGGGGCTACGAGGACTCGGGCGACGTCGCCTTCAGTGCCAGCCACAGCTCCATCCGTACGTCCGGATCGTCCAGGGACCGGCCGAGGATCTCCTCCACGCGCCGCATCCGGTAGCGCAGGGTGTGCCGGTGGACGCCCAGGTCGGCGGCGGCCGCGTCCCACTGGCCGTGCCGGGAGAGCCAGGCCCGCAGGGAGGCGACCAGATCGCCGCGGCCGGTGGCGTCGTGCTCGTGCAGGGCACGGAGCAGACCGTCGGCGAAGGCGCGCACCGCGTCGTCGGCGAGCAGCGGCAGGACCGAGCCCGCCGCGAGCTGCTCGTGCTCGACGAGGACCCGGCCCCGGCGGCGGGCCACCGACAGGGCCTGCTCGGCCTGCTTGTACGCGGCGGCCGCGGCGATCGGTCCGGCCGGCGCCGACAAGCCGACGACCAGGTCGTCCTCCTCCCCCGCCGCCTGTTCCTGTCCCGCCCGCGCCGCTTCCCGAGCCGTCGCGTACTCCCCGCAGGCCGCGACTGCCGCGCCCCCGTCCGCGGCCAGCACCACCAGCCGCTCCCCTTCGCCCTCGGGAACGACCAGCACCGCCTCCCCGGACCGGGCCGCGGCCGCCTCCACGGCCTCCGCGATCCCGGCGAGGCCCGCCTGCCCGGACGGGCAGTCGGCGACGACGACCCGGAACGGGGCGTCGAGCAGGCCGTCGTACAGGTCGCCGGCGACGCCACGGGCGTGGTCCGGCTGCCCGGCGAGCAGCATGCGCAGCACGGCCGCGCCGATCCGCTGCTCGGCGGCCTGCAGGGAACGGGAGCGCTCGGTGGTCAGGGTGAGCAGGGCGATGGCCGAGTGGAGGGCGTAGCGCTCGGCGGTGCCGAGGGCGGCGGCCGTACCGACAGCGAGGGCGGCGCGGGGGCGGCGACCGGTGCCGATGGTGTGCAGCTCGACGCGGTCCTCGTGCTCGGGTCCGCCCACCACGGCACTCGCCGGAGCGGGGCGCTCGCGCAGCCGTTCCACGTCGGCGGTGAGACGGGCGGCCCGGCGGGCGGCCCACTCCGGCGCGGCGGCGACGACGGCACCCGAGGCGTCGAACAGCGCCGCCCACCCGTCGACCTGGGCGGCGAGCCCGGTGAGCAGCCCCTCCGGACCGTCCGTCAGCGCCTGCCGGGTGAGTTCCCGCTGGGCCGCGAAGCCCGCGGTGACCGCCCGGTACTGGTCGGCGGCGATGGCCGCAGACACCGCCTTGGTGATGGCGAGGAAGGGTGTGCGGCGGGGGACTTCGAGGAGCGGCAGCCCCTCCTCCTCCGCCGCGTCGACGAGGGCCTTCGGCGTCTCGTCGTAGTTGACCCCGACGGCGAAGCCCAGCCCGACGACCCCCGCTCCGACCAGCCGCTTCACATAGCGGCGCATCGCCTCCGGGTCCTCCGCGTCCAGCTTCAGCGCGGTGATCAGCAGCAGTTCCCCGCCCTCCATGTACGGGACGGGGTCGGCGAGCTCGCTGGAGTGCGCCCAGCGGACGGGCACGTCGAGGCGGTCCTCGCCCGCCCGCACGGTGAGTTTGAGCGCGGAATGGTGGACGAGGGAGGCGAGCGTCGGGGGCATGGGGCCTTCAGGTCGGTCTGCGGTTGTGTTCGGGAGATCGGCTGGTCGTTGTGATCTTTTGGCCGCCACGTATGAACGACCTGTGTCGATTCTGCCTCACCGTACGGTCCCGGTGCCCGTGAAAACCTCAGTCGCGCAGATCCACCAGCAGCGGCGGCGCGTGCTCCCCCTTCAGGTTCGTCAGCGACAGCACCGCATGCCCCGGCGGCACCCCGTGCGCGAGCTCGGACGCCGACCACCGCTCCCGTTCGACCTGGCGGACGGTGACCGCCCGCGCGGTCGGCGCCTTCCCGGTGATGACCCGGCGCAGCATGTGCACGGCCTTGCCCGCCGGCGTCTCGGCGATGATCTGCCGGTCGGTGACGTCCCGCGTCTCCGTCCACTCCTTGCCCCACACCTCGGCGAAGTCCTGCCCGTCCCATGGGGTGAGGCCGGACAGCGCCACCCGGCATCCGGTGGCGCCGAGCAGGGGGCCGCGCAGCGGGCGCGGTACGTCGTCGAGGGTGCGCAGGGTCAGTACGGCGCCCGCGCCCGCCGACCGCAGCCGCTGGATGCCCCGTACGGCCTCCGGAGTGACCACGCCCGTCGCGTCGTCCAGGATCAGGCAGGCGAACAGCGACCGGTCCTCCCGTGCGGGCACGCTCGCCGTGAACTGCGCCAGCACCAGCCGCGCCAGCATCCGCGAGGCATCCGCGTGGCCCCGCTCGGGCAGGTCGATGCGCACCCGCACCGGGTGGTCGAGGGCCTTCAGCGAGAACGGCCGCGACTGCCCGGACGTGTCGAAGAAACCCGCGAACGCGGGCCGGTCGAGCAGCGCCACCCGGTCGGCCAGCACCCCGCCCACATCGCCCGGGTGGCCCATCTGCCGCTCCCGCGCGTCGAGTTCCCGCAACAGCGGCTCCTGCCCGGCGTCCTGGAGGGCGGTACGCAGTGCGGCGAGCGGTCCGGGCGCGCCGTCGAGCAGCTGCCGCAGCTCGGGTACGGAGGGGAAGCGGTCGTGGACCGCGCGGAACGGTCCGAGGAGCTGCGCCAGGACCGTCGTGGAGCGGCGGCTGTCGCTGCCCGGGTGCGGGTCGGCGAGGTCCCCGACCAGCGCCTCGGCCAGCACGGCCGCGGCCTCGTCGGGGTCGGTGGTGCCGCCGTACAGGTCGAGGTCGTACACGGACTCCGGGTTCCCGATCCGTACGACGACGTCGTACGCCTCGGCCGGACCGAGCCCCGCGCCCGCCGCGCCGACCACGACGACGGCGGCCCGGCCGGCGAGCGCCTGCAGGCACAGCGACTCGGCGAGCGGGCGCACGACGGTGCCGGTCTTGCCGGAGCCGGCCGGGCCGACGGCGAGCAGTGAGGTGCCGAGCAGGTCGGGGCCGAGGGCGAGGCCGGTGCCGCGGTAGGCGTACGGGTTGCGCGCGTCGTCGGCGGTCGTGCCGAGGCGGACCTGGCCGGTGAGCAGGTCGTGGCGGGCGAGCCGGGTCGGCAGGTCGCGTTCGCCGGAGGGGTGCAGGCAGGCGGCGGCGCCGTCCTTGAGGACCGCGCCGGTGAAGGTGGCGAGGCTGTGCCGGCCGCTGCGTACGCCCTGCCAGGCGCGGGCGATCCGGGCGTGGTCGACGTCCCGCATCAGCCCCGTGCGGGCGTCGGCGGCGAGCCGGTCGGCGGCGTCGACGGCACCGGCGGCGCGCAGCGCTGGCCACTCGGCGGGGTCCTGTTCGGGGGCGGGCGGCCGCTGAGCCGCCGGGCCTGTGGTACGGCGCCAGGCGGGCGGGCCGAAGCGCCGCCAGATCTCGCTCCACCGGCCGAGCCGGCCCACGCCGATCATGATGATCAGCGCGATGATCACGTAGTACGCGTAGACGACCACGACGGCACCGAAGCTGTGCGGTTCGGCCCAGGAATCGGGGATCATCGCGTACAAGGGCAGCAGCCACCAGCCGCCGAGGTAGCCGTTCCACAACAGCGACCAGATCAGCCACCCCACCAGAAACGCGATCAACGCCCCGGTCAACAGCTGTCGAGCCGGAATCTGCTCGGGCTCCTCCTCCGGCCGAGGCTGATGCCCGAACCGCCACACTCCCGGCGCCGCCTCCGGCCGCGTGGTGCGCAGCCACGCGAGGAAGGCCGACCCGTCCGGGTGCGCCGGCGCGTGCGTCGGCCGCGGCGGTACCGCGGGCGGATCCGGCGGCGTCGCCGGCCGGGGCACAGGATTCGCATGCGTGCCCCGCGTGTCCCGCGTCCCGTCGCTGTCCATCGCTCTTGCCCCCTGACCAGCCGCTCCGTCCACCATCAGCGAGTCAATCTAACGCCCTCCCAAGGGGAGTTCACCGCTTACGCGGCCGGGCCTGCGGTGATGTGTTCGCGCCGCGCCATGTCCACCACGGACAACCCGTTCCGGCGACAACGCCCACATGGAGCATGCCCAGGTCCGATCCGCGGCTCTAGCCTGCGAAGAAAGAAGGCAAGCGTCCGAAAATCCCCACCCGGAACGTCTGGTTCACCCGGAATGCCGGTACGCAAGATCATCAGGGAGCCCTCATGACCGCAATCCCGCAGGAGCGCCGCGTCGTCACCGCCATCCCCGGCCCGAAGTCGCAGGAACTGCAGGCCCGCCGTACCGCCGCGGTCGCCCAGGGCGTGGGCTCCGTGCTGCCGGTGTTCACCGCGCGTGCGGGCGGCGGCATCATCGAGGACGTCGACGGCAACCGGCTGATCGACTTCGGTTCCGGCATCGCCGTGACCTCCGTGGGCGCGTCCGCCGAGGCCGTCGTACGCCGGGCGAGCGCGCAGCTGGCCGACTTCACCCACACCTGTTTCATGGTCACGCCGTACGAGGGGTACGTCGAGGTCGCCGAGGCCCTCGCCGAGCTGACGCCCGGTGACCACGCCAAGAAGTCCGCCCTCTTCAACTCCGGCGCCGAGGCCGTCGAGAACGCCGTCAAGATCGCGCGCGCCTACACCAAGCGCCAGGCCGTCGTCGTCTTCGACCACGGCTACCACGGCCGTACGAACCTCACCATGGCGCTGACCGCGAAGAACATGCCGTACAAGCACGGCTTCGGCCCGTTCGCGCCCGAGGTCTACCGGGTGCCGGTGGCGTACGGCTACCGCTGGCCGACCGGCCCGGAGAACGCCGGCCCGGAGGCCGCCGCGCAGGCCATCGACCAGATGTCCAAGCAGGTCGGCGCGGACAACATCGCCGCGATCATCATTGAGCCGGTGCTCGGCGAGGGCGGCTTCATCGAGCCGGCCAAGGGCTTCCTCCCCGCGATCCGCCAGTTCGCCGCCGACAACGGCATCGTCTTCGTCGCCGACGAGATCCAGTCCGGGTTCTGCCGTACGGGTCAGTGGTTCGCCTGCGAGGACGAGGGCATCGTCCCGGACCTGATCACCACCGCCAAGGGCATCGCGGGCGGTCTGCCGCTGGCCGCCGTCACCGGTCGCGCCGAGATCATGGACGCCGCGCACGCGGGCGGCCTGGGCGGTACGTACGGCGGCAACCCGGTCGCCTGCGCCGGCGCACTCGGGTCGATCGAGACGATGAAGGAGCTCGACCTCAACGCCAGGGCGAAGAACATCGAGGCGGTCATGAAGGCCCGCCTCACCGCCATGGCCGAGAAGTTCGACATCATCGGCGACGTCCGCGGCCGCGGCGCGATGATCGCCATCGAGCTGGTCAAGGACCGTACGACCAAGGAGCCCAACCCGGAGGCCACCGCCGCGCTCGCCAAGGCCTGCCACGCCGAGGGACTGCTGGTCCTGACCTGTGGCACCTACGGCAACGTGCTGCGCTTCCTGCCGCCGCTGGTGATCGGCGAGGGCCTGCTGACCGAGGGCCTCGACATCATCGAGCAGGCCTTCGCCCGCATCTGAGCCCTGCCCCGGCGCGATTCCGGCGCCGGGGCCGCCTACGGCAGAGCGTGTGAAGAACGTGTGCGAGGTGGATGGTGGGACGGGATTCCGTCTGTCGCACCCGCACCCCCTGTCGTAGGTTCTACCCAGATGAGAGATACACCCCGCCCACAGGGGACTGTGGGCGACATCAGGCCGGGGCATCCCCAGCTTCGACCTGGTCGTGCCCTCGCGCACACAACCGGTGCCTGAAGGCTCCGGGTCTCCTCACCGATCGGACAGTCGCCCGCCCCAGACCCCCCGGGGCGCGCGACGTTCCGGTCCGGACGGCCGCCTGGGAGCGGTACGCCCATGAAGGGCCGGCGCACACCCCCCTTTGTGCCGGCCCTTCAGCGTGTCCGGGGCAGGGAACCTCCGACGCCAGTGGTCTGGACAGCTGGCGCCTACTACTGCGCGGGCGGCGGTTCCTGAACCCGATCGGCCCCCTGCGAAGCTGTTCCCCGTGCTCCCTGTTCTTCTGCTGCTCGCCCTGCCCGTCGTTCTCTTCGTGCTGATCACCTGGCAGGTCGTCGCGGACGGGCCGCTGGTGGGGCTGGACGAGCGGATCAGCCGTGTGCTGGTCCAGCCCGACCGGTGTTCCGAACTCCTCGCCGATCTGGGCAATGTGCAGGTGGCCGTGCCCGTTCTCGCGATCGCCGCGGTGTACGCCGCCCGCCGAGCGTGGGCCGCGAGGGTGGGGCGCTGGTGGCTGCCGGGCGCAGCAGCCGCCGTCCTCATGGCGCTCGTCCCGGCTCTCGTCGTCCCGCTCAAGGAGCTGACCGACCGCCCGGGCACCCCGGTCGTCCCGCCCGCCACCGGCTACTACCCCTCCGGCCACACCGCGACCGCAGTCGTCGCCTACGGCTGTGCGACCCTGCTCCTTCTCCCCTTGCTGCACGGCACGTACGCCAGACGCGCCCTCGCGCTGTGCTGCGTCGCCGTCAATCTCGGCGTCGGCTTCGGGCTGGTCCGGCGCGGCTACCACTGGCCACTGGACGTCGTGGCCAGTTGGTGCCTCGGTGCGGTGCTGATCGGCTGCTTCGTGATGGTCGTCAGCCGAAGCAGCCGTCGAGCGTCCGCTGGAACTCCCGATTCCAAGTCGGAGTGACCCAGGTCAGCTGTCGAAGCCCAGGCCCAGCCGGTCCATCGCCCGCAGCCACAGGTTGCGCCGGCCGCCGTGCGCGTCCGCCCTGGCCAGCGACCACTTGGTGAGGGCGATACCGGTCCACGCGAAGGGCTCCGGCGGGAAGGGGAGGGGCTTCCTGCGCACCATTTCCAGCTCCGTGCGTTCCGTGCGCTCCCCCGCCAGCAGGTCCAGCATCACATCGGCACCGAAGCGGGTGGCGCCCACACCGAGGCCCGTGTAGCCCGCCGCGTACGCGACCTTCCCGCCGTGCGCGGTGCCGAAGAACGCCGAGAAGCGCGAGCAGGTGTCGATCGCGCCGCCCCAGGCATGGGTGAAGCGGACGCCCTCCAGCTGCGGGAAGCAGGTGAAGAAGTGCCCGGCGAGCTTGGCGTACGTCTCCGGGCGGTCGTCGTACTCGGCGCGCACCCGGCCGCCGTACGGGTAGATGGCGTCGTAGCCGCCCCAGAGGATGCGGTTGTCGGCGGAGAGGCGGAAGTAGTGGAACTGGTTCGCCGAATCGCCGAGGCCCTGCCGGTTCTTCCAGCCGATCGACGCGAGGTGTTCGGCGGTGAGCGGCTCGGTCATCAGCGCGTAGTCGTAGACGGGGACGGTGTACGACCTCACCCGCCTGACCAGGCTGGGGAAGATGTTCGTGCCGAGAGCGACCCTGCGGGCGCGGACCTCGCCGTAGGGGGTGCGTACGGCCATGCCGGCGCCGTACGGCTTCAGGGTGAGGGCGGGGGTGTGCTCGTAGATGCGTACGCCGAGGTCACGGCAGGCCCGCTTCAGGCCCCAGACGAGCTTGGCGGGGTGGAGCATGGCCACGCCGCGGCGGTCCCACAGGCCCGCCTGGAAGGTCGGTGAGTCGACTTGTTCCTTCACCGCTTCGGCGTCCAGGAACTCCACGTCCTCAGCGAGGCCCTTGTGCTCCATCTCCTCGTACCAGTCGCGCAGTTCCCACGCCTGGTACGTCTCGGTCGCCACGTCGATCTCGCCGGTGCGTTCGAAGTCGCAGTCGATTCCGTGCCGGGCGACCGCTGCCTCGATCTCGTCGAGGTTGCGGGCGCCCAGCTCCTGAAGCTTGTGGATCTCGTCGGGCCAGCGGGCGAGGCCGTTGGGCAGGCCGTGGGTGAGGGAGGCGGCGCAGAAACCGCCGTTGCGGCCGGAGGCGGCCCAGCCCATCTCGCGGCCTTCCAGCAGGATCACGTCCCGCTGCGGGTCGCGCTCCTTGGCGCCCAGTGCGGTCCACAGTCCGCTGTATCCGCCGCCGACGACCAGCAGGTCGCAGGTCTCGGCGCCGGCGAGCGCGGGCTCGGGGTGGGGCCTGCCGGGGTCGTCCAGCCAGTACGGGACCGGCTGGGCTTCGGAAAGGGACTTCGTCCAGTTGTTTCTGGGGCTCATGGCGCTTGGGGCCATGATTTCAACTCCCTACAGGGTTTATGCCTTTTGCCTGGCGCGTCGGCTGCTGATGACCATGGAGGTCAGTACGAGCAGTACGGCGATGAGGAACATGGCCGTACCGATGACATTGATCTGAACGGGCGTTCCGCGCTGCGCGGAGCCCCACACGAACATGGGGAAGGTGACGGTCGAGCCCGCGTTGAAATTGGTGATGATGAAATCGTCGAAGGAGAGCGCGAAGGCGAGCAGTGCGCCCGCGGCGATTCCGGGTGCCGCGATCGGCAGGGTGACCCGGAGGAAGGTCTGGAGCGGGCCGGCGTACAGATCACGGGCGGCCTCCTCCAGCCTCGGGTCCATCGACATCACCCGTGCCTTGACGGCCGTCACGACGAAGCTGAGGCAGAACATGATGTGGGCGATCAGGATCGTCCAGAATCCCAACTGAACACCCATGTTGAGGAAGAGGGTGAGCAGCGAGGCCGCCATGACGACCTCGGGCATGGCCATGGGCAGGAAGATCAGCGAGTTGACGGCCCCCCGCGCGCGGAAGCGGTACCTCACCAGTGCGAAGGCGATCATCGCACCCAGGATCGTCGCGCCCAGCGTCGCCCAGAGCGCGATCCGGAGGCTGAGCGAGAGCGAGCCGCACAGATCGGCGACGCCGCACGGATCGGTCCAGGCCTCCGTGGAGAATTCCTGCCACTCGTAGTTGAAACGGCCCTTCGGGTTGTTGAAGGAGAACACCGTGACGACGACGTTCGGCAGCAGGAGATATCCGAGCGTGAACAGTCCCGCAATGACGACGAGATGGCGCTTGAGCCAGTTGACGAAGGCCATTTAAACCAGATCCTCCGTGCCGGACTTGCGGATGTACAGCGTCACCATGATGAGGATCGCGAACATCAGGATGAAGGAGAGGGCCGCCGCCGTCGGATAGTCCAGAATCCGCAGGAACTGCGACTGGATGACGTTTCCGATCATGCGGGTGTCGGTGGAGCCGAGCAGATCGGCGTTCACGTAGTCACCGGCGGCCGGAATGAACGTCAGCAGGGTGCCGGAGACGACGCCCGGCATCGACAGCGGGAAGGTGACCTTCCGGAAGGTCGTGAAGGGGCGCGCGTACAGATCGCCCGCGGCCTCGTGCAGCCGGCCGTCGATGCGCTCCAGGGAGGTGTAGAGCGGCAGGATCATGAACGGCAGGAAGTTGTACGTCAGACCGCACACCACCGCCAGCGGGGTGGCCAGCACCCGGTCGCCGGCGGTGATGCCGAGCCAGCTGGTGACGTCCAGGACGTGCAGGGAGTTCAGGGCGCCGACGACCGGGCCGCCGTCCGCGAGGATCGTCTTCCAGGCGAGCGTACGGATCAGGAAGCTGGTGAAGAACGGCGCGATCACCAGGATCATGATCAGGTTCCGCCAGCGGCCCGCGCGGAACGCGATCAGGTACGCCAGCGGGTAGCCCAGCAGCAGACACAGGATCGTCGCGGTGCCGGCGTAGAGGACCGAGCGCAGGAACTGCGGCCAGTACTCGGACAGCGCGTTCCAGTAGGTGGCGAAGTGCCAGGTGACCTCGTAGCCCTCCTCCAGGGAGCCCGTCTGCACGGACGTGGAGGCCTGGTAGATCATCGACAGCGCGAAGAAGACCAGCAGCCAGAGGATGCCGGGCAGCAGGAGCAGGTACGGCGTCCAGCGGCCCCTCTTGCGTGGCGGCTTCTTCGCCGGAACGGGCGCCAGAGGTGGCGCTTCGGTGACAGCGGCCATCAGGAGGTCTCCTCCTCGACCTTCTCCACGCCCGCCTCGATGTCCTGGGACGCGTCCAGGCCGAAGGTGTGCGCCGGGCTCCAGTGCAGGACGACCTCGGCGCCGGGGGCGAGACGTGTGTCGCGGTCGACGTTCTGGACGTAGACGGCGAGTTCGGGGCCGGCGGGGCTGTCGATGACGTACTGCGTGGAGACGCCTATGAAGCTGGCGTCGGCGATCCTGCCGGTGACGCGGTTGCGGCCGTCCGGGATCTCGCCGGCATCGTCGGCGTGCGTGAGGGAGATCTTCTCGGGGCGTACGCCGACCAGCACCTTGCCACCGGTCGTGGTGGGCGCCGAGCAGCGCTCCGACGGCAGGGTGAGCTTGCCGCCGCCCGCCTTGAGGACGATCTCCTCGCCGCTCCTGGTGTCGACCTCGGCCTCGATCAGGTTGGAGGTGCCGAGGAAGTTGGCGACGAAGGTCGTCCGCGGGTTCTCGTACAGGTCGGCGGGGGCGCCGAGTTGCTCGACGCGGCCCGCGTTCATCACGGCGACCGTGTCGGCCATCGTCATGGCCTCCTCCTGGTCGTGCGTGACATGGACGAAGGTGATGCCGACCTCGGTCTGGATGCGCTTGAGCTCCAGCTGCATCTGACGGCGCAGCTTCAGGTCGAGGGCGCCGAGGGGCTCGTCGAGGAGCAGCACCTTGGGGTGGTTGATCAGCGCACGGGCGACGGCCACGCGCTGCTGCTGGCCGCCGGAGAGCTGGTGCGGCTTCTTGCGGGCCTGCTCGCCCAGCTGGACCAGGTCGAGCATCTCCTCGACCTGCTTCTTCACCGACTTGATGCCGCGCCGGCGCAGGCCGAAGGCGACGTTCTCGAAGATGTCGAGGTGCGGGAAGAGGGCATAGGACTGGAAGACCGTGTTCACCGGCCGCTTGTACGGCGGCAGCCGGGTCACGTCCTGCTCGCCGAGCGAGACGGTGCCCGACGTCGGCTCCTCCAAGCCCGCGATCATGCGGAGGGTGGTGGTCTTGCCGCAGCCGGACGCGCCGAGCAGGGCGAAGAAGGAGCCCTGCGGCACGGTCAGGTCCAGTGGGTGTACGGCGGTGAAGGAGCCGTAGGTCTTGCTGATTCCGGAGAGGCGGACGTCGCCGCTGCTGTTGGTCGTCGTCATCGTCGTCACGCCCCTGTGAGCTTCGCGAACTTCTCTTCGTAGGCCGTCTCTTCCTTCGAGCTGAGGGAGCGGAAGGCACGAGACTTGGCGGCCATCTCCTGGTCGGGAATGATCAGCGGGTTGTTCGCCGCATCCTCGTCGATCTCGGCGAGTTCCGCCTTCACCCCGTCGACCGGGCACACGTAGTTGATGTACGCGGCGAGCTGCGCGGCCGGCTTCGGCTCGAAGTAGTAGTCGATGAGACGTTCGGCGTTGGTCTTGTGCCGGGCCTTGTTGGGCACCAGCAGGTTGTCCGTCGACGTCATGTATCCGCTGTCCGGGATGAGGAAGTCGACGTCGGGGCTGTCGGCCTTGAGCTGGACGACGTCACCGGCCCAGGCGAGGCAGGCCGCGAAGTCACCCTTGGTGAGGTCCGAGGTGTAGTCGTTGCCGGTGAAGCGGCGGATCTGGCCCTGGTCGACGGCCTTCTGGAGGCGGGCGATCGCCGCGTCGAAGTCGTCGTCGGTGAAGCTGCCCGGGTCCTTGCCCATGTCGAGCAGCGTCATCCCGACGCTGTCGCGCATCTCGGACAGGAAGCCGACGCGGCCCTTGAGCTTGGGATTGTCGAGCAGGTCGGAGACCGACTTCACCTCGACGCCGTCCAGCGCCTTCTTGTTGTAGGCGATGACCGTGGAGATGCCGGTCCAGGGGTACGAGTACGCCCGTCCCGGGTCCCAGTCGGGGCTGCGGAACTGCTGGGACAGATTGGCGAACGCGTGCGGCAGGTTGGACGGGTCCAGTTTCTGGACCCACCCGAAGCGGATGAGGCGCGCGGCAAGCCAGTCGGTCACGCAGATCAGGTCGCGGCCCGTGTCCTGGCCGGCCGCGAGCTGCGGCTTGATCTTGCCGAAGAACTCGACGTTGTCGTTGATGTCCTCGGTGTACTTGACCGTGATACCGGTGCGCCGCTTGAACTCGTCGAGCGTCGGGTGGCGCTTCTCGCTCTCGTCGACGTCCATGTACTCGGTCCAGTTGGAGAAGGTGACGGTCTTCTCCTTCGCCGAGTGGTCCTCGGACGACACGCCCGACGTCTTCGCCGCCGGGGGGATGCCGCAGGCGCTCAGCGCCCCGAGGCCGCCGACCGCGAGCGCGCCGCCGGCGGAGGCGCGCAGCAGGGAACGGCGGGTGAGGGAGGCCCTGCCGCTGCGCAGGCTGCGCCGCATGGCGGCCGCTTGGGCCGCGGACAGGCGGTCGGGCTCGTACTGCTCCATGCGCGTGGTGCCCTTTCGGGAGGGTCGGCGGCCGCGGGTCAGGCGGCCTGTTGTGGCTATCGGTCCCCGAAGATCGTGCGGTGCCAGTCCTTGCGGGCCACCGCCGTGTTGTCGAACATGACGTGCTTGATCTGGGTGTACTCCTCGAACGAGTACGCGGACATGTCCTTGCCGAAGCCGGACTGCTTGTACCCGCCGTGCGGCATCTCGCTGATGATCGGGATGTGATCGTTGACCCACACGCAGCCCGCCTTGATCTCGCGGGTGGCGCGGCCCGCCCGGTAGACGTCCCGGCTCCAGGCGGACGCGGCCAGCCCGTACGGGGTGTCGTTGGCGAGCCGGATACCTTCGTCGTCGGTGTCGAACGGCAGGACGACGAGGACCGGTCCGAAGATCTCGGACTGGACGATCTCGCTGTCCTGGGGCGCGTCCGCGACAAGGGTGGGGCGATAGTACGCGCCGTTCTCGAGATCCCCCTGCGGTGCTTCGCCGCCCGTCACCACGCGCGCGTAGGCACGTGCCCGCTCCACGAACCCGGCGACGCGGTCGCGTTGGGTGTGGGAGACGAGGGGACCCAGGTCGGTGCCCGGGGTGAAGGGGTCGCCCAGGCGGACGGTTTCCATGAGTTCGGCGGTCTTTTCGACGAACGCCTCGTAGAGCGGCCTCTGCACATACGCGCGCGTGGCGGCCGTGCAGTCCTGCCCGGTGTTGATGAGGGCGCCCGCGACCGCGCCGTGGACGGCCGCCTCCAGGTCGGCGTCGTCGAAGACCACGAAGGGCGCCTTGCCGCCCAGCTCCAGGTGGAGCCGTTTGACGGTGGCGGTGGCGATCTCGGCGACCCGCTTGCCGACGGCGGTGGAGCCGGTGAAGGAGGTCATGGCCACGTCGGAGTGGCCGACCAGGTGCTCGCCGGCCTCCTCGCCGGTGCCGGTGACGATGTTGATGACACCGTCGGGGATTCCGGCGTCGGTGGCGGCCTGGGCGAAGAGGAGGGAGGTCAGCGGGGTGAGCTCGGCGGGCTTCAGCACGATCGTGTTGCCCGCGGCGATCGCCGGGAGGATCTTCCAGGCGGCCATCTGGAGGGGGTAGTTCCAGGGCGCGATGGAGCCGACGACGCCGATGGGCTCACGGCGGACGTACGAGGTGTGGTCGCCGGAGTACTCGCCGGCGGACTGCCCCTGGAGGTGCCGTGCGGCGCCCGCGAAAAAGGCGGTGTTGTCGATCGTGCCCGGCACGTCGAACTCACGGGTCAGCTTCAGCGGCTTGCCGCACTGCAGGGACTCGGCGTGGGCCAAGTCCTCTGCGCGGTCGGCGAGTACAGCGGCGAAGCGGTGCAGCGCGTCGGAACGCTCGCCGGGGGTCGCGCCGGACCAGCCCGGGAAGGCGTCGCGCGCGGCGGCGACGGCCGCGTCCACGTCGTCCGGGCCGGCCAGGTCATAGGTGAAGACGTCCTCACCTGTAGCCGGGTCGACGACCGTGTGCGTACGACCGGATGTGCCCTTCGTCAGGCGGCCGGCGATGTACTGCGCGCCGTCCGCGAAACGGTCCTGGACGGGGAATCGTTCCGGGGTGGTCCTGCCCGGCTTGTGCATGTCGCTCTCCTCCGCCGTCGCCCCGGTGTCCACGGGGTAGGTGGCGTAGCTCCAGCTCGATTTGAGTGCCGATCCTGACAGAGCCAAGGGCGTCCAACAAGTGATTCCGTTGTTGCCTTTTGGTTACGCGACGGAATCTGTCGACCAGGTGTCGAGTCGGCATGGAAAAGGAGGGACGGACTGTCAGTGGTGCCTGCCAGACTCGCATGCATGGAGAGGATCACGGGGAAGATCGATTCCTTGGACGCCCTGGTCAGGGAGGTCCGCGCGGGGGCGCACATCAAGTATCTGCACTTCTGGGGGCACCGGCCACGGTCGGACGGGCGAGGGGGGCCGAGCTGTCTGAGCCAGTGGTGGCCGTCGCCGTTCACGGTGGACGAGGTGGAGTACGCGACGGCGGAGCACTGGATGATGGCCGCCAAGGCGCGGCTGTTCGAGGACGCGGAGGCGGAGCGCCGGGTGCTGGCGGCTGCGCATCCCGCGCAGGCGAAGAAGGCGGGGCGGCTCGTGCGCGGCTTCGACGAGTCGATATGGGAGCGCGAGCGCTTCGGGATCGTGGTCGAGGGGAGCGTCCACAAGTTCGGCGCGCATGCGGATCTGCGTGAGTATCTGCTGAACACCGGGGCGCGGGTACTGGTGGAGGCGAGTCCCGTGGACCGGGTGTGGGGCATCGGGCTCGCCGCGGACGACGAGGCCGCGTCGGATCCGGAGCGGTGGCGGGGGCCGAATCTCCTGGGGTTCGCGTTGATGGAGGCGCGGGAGAGGCTGCGGAGCGCTGAAGGGAGCGCTGCAGGGGCGTAGTTCTACGGGGTCACGAGCACCAGGATGCCGAAGCCTGCGCCGAGCAGGATGCCCGCGGTGCCGCAGATGATCCCGGCCAGAGCCTGGCCCGGGTTGGTGGCCTCGCCGCGGTTCGCCCTGCTGCGGCCGACCGCGCCGAAGATCACGCCCAGGATGCCCAGGATGATCGCCACCGGCCACAGACAGAAGCCGGCGGCGGCCACGATGCCGACCACGAGCCCGGCCGTGCCGAGCCCGTTGCTGGGCATCGCCTGTGCACCGGGCCAGCCGTAGTAACCCTGGGCGCCGTGCGTGAGCGGGCCGCCGTAGCCGGGCCCGCCCGGGTAGCCGTGGCCGCCGGGGTAGCCGTACGGGACCTGGCCGGGGCCGTTGGGGGCTATGGGCGGAGGCGGGACGGCGCCGTCCTGGGGGTGCGGGACGCCTGCGGTGGGCGCGGCGAACGGGTTGCCGGCGGTGGAGGCCGACGGCGGGAACGCATCGTGCGGGCCGCCTGAGCTGGGCGGCGCGGTCGGGGCGGCCCACGCCTGCTGGGGTGCACCCGTCGACGGAGCGGTCGGAGCTGCCCATCCCTGCGGGGCCTGGGCTGCCGGGGGGCTGTCCGCGGCGGGCAGGGACGTGATCGTCTGCTGGTCGTGGACGGAGGGGCCGGCCGGGGTGGCGGGTCCGCTCGACGCGATCGTGTCGCCGGGGCCGCCCATGACGTCGTTCGCCGGGGGTGCCCAGGGGTTCGGCTCAGGGCTGGGAGCTGCGGCGGGGTGCTTGTCGAGGGGAACCTGCGGCGCTGTGCCCTGCCGGGCCGTGTCCGCATCGTGCGGGGTCCGCGGCGATGGCGAGGCCTCCCCGTCCGACGGCACGAGGGGCACCGCCTCGCCGACCTGCGATATGCCGAACGCCGTGTCCCGGTCCTGCTGGACCTCCGGAATGGCGCCGCTGTCCAACACGACCTCGGGCGCCCCGTCATACGCCGACCGCTCCGGCGGCGCCCACGGGTCGCGGGGTACCGCATCACTGGGCACTGCACCACTCGGCGCCCCACCGCTCGGCGCCGCACCGGATACGCCGTCGTCCCGGCCCGCCGACGCGGGCGCGGCGTTGGCCTCCGGCGCTGCCGGCGGCTGCCTGTCGTCGGACATGCGCGGGGATCCCCTCTGTCGTGCGTGCCGTGAAGCATGCTACGGCCCTGGCATCTGCCGTGTGGGCCCGGCATACGATGATCCCCGAGTCACCGATCAGCCGATCACCCGCGTCCCGCCGCCACCCGCGGCCGGGGACGCCGTTCCCGGGGAGGAACCTTGACCGACCACGCCGCCGTATCCGCCGTCCCCGGCGTCCGCGACCCGCACGCCTTCATCGCCGGACTGCCCAAGGCCGAACTACACGTGCACCACGTCGGCTCCGCCTCCCCCCGGATCGTCGCCGAACTGGCCGCCCGTCACCCCGACTCCAAGGTGCCCACCGACCCCGAGGCCCTGGTCGACTACTTCACGTTCACGGACTTCGCGCACTTCATCGAGGTGTACCTGTCCGTCGTCGACCTGATCCGCACCCCGGAGGACGTCCGGCTGCTGACGTACGAGGTGGCCCGGGACCTGGCCCGGCAGCAGGTGCGGTACGCCGAACTGACCATCACTCCCTTCTCCTCCACCCGGCGCGGCATCGAGGAGCAGGCCTTCATGGATGCGATCGAGGACGCCCGCAAGGCGGCCGAGGCCGACTTCGGGACCGTACTGCGCTGGTGCTTCGACATCCCCGGCGAGGCGGGTCTCGAGGCCGCCGAGGAGACCACACGGCTCGCCACCGACGACAAGGTGCGCCCCGAGGGACTGGTGTCGTTCGGACTCGGCGGGCCCGAGATCGGCGTACCCCGGCCGCAGTTCAAGCCGTACTTCGACCGCGCGATCGCCGCCGGACTCCGCTCCGTGCCGCACGCCGGCGAGACCACCGGACCGGAGACGGTCTGGGACGCCCTCACCCACCTGCGCGCCGAGCGCATCGGGCACGGCACCAGCTCCGCGCAGGACCCGAAGCTGCTGGCGCACCTCGCCGAGCACCGGATCCCGCTGGAGGTGTGCCCGACCTCCAACATCGCCACGCGCGCGGTCCGCACCCTCGACGAGCACCCGATCAAGGAGTTCACCCGCGCCGGCGTCCTCGTCACGATCAACTCGGACGACCCCCCGATGTTCGGCACCGACCTCAACAGCGAGTACGCCGTGGCCGCCCGGCTCCTCGACCTCGACGAGCGGGGTCTCGCCGACCTCGCGAAGAACGCGGTCGAGGCATCCTTCCTGGACGAGGCCGGCAAGGCGAGCCTGGCAGCCGAGATCGACACCTACACCTCGTCCTGGTTCGCGTCCTGACCCACCACCAGAATTGAGCCCATGCCGAACGTGACCGCCGTGGCCCACCGCGGCGCCCCCTACCACCATCCCGAGAACACGGTCGACTCGCTGCGCACCGCGCTCGAACTGGGCGCGGACGCCGTCGAGATCGACGTACGGCTCACCCGGGACGGCATCCCTGTGCTGCTGCACGACGAGACGCTGAAGCGGCTGTGGGAGCACGACCGGCCGCTGCTGTCGCTGTCGGCGGACGAGGTGCACGGGCTCACCAACGGCGCGGTGCCGACGCTCGCCCAAGCGCTCACGGCGACCGACGGGAGCCGAGTGATGCTCGACCTGCCGGGCACGCCCGATGTGCGAGCGGCGCGCCGGGTCGTGGACGTCGTGCGCGACTGCGGGGCCCAGGACCGCGTGTACTACTGCGCGGGCCCCTCCGCCATGCTCGCCGTGCGCGCCGCCGACCCGGCCGCCGAGATCGCCCTGACCTGGACGACGCTGGCGCCACCGCGTCCCGCGCTGCTGGACGCGGTACGCCCGCGCTGGCTCAACTACCGCTTCTCACTGGTCGGTCGTGACCTCGCGGCCCGCGTCCACCGCGACGGCTACCTGCTCTCCGTCTGGACCCCCGACACCCGACGCGCCATGCGCCGGCTCCTCGGCATGGGCGTCGACTCGATCACCACGAACCGCATCGACGCCCTGTGCGCGCTGCGCACGTTCCGTTGACCCGCGCTACACGCGGGACCGTTGAGGGACCGTCGCCGGGTCGGCCGGGGTCGTGCGGGTGACGTACTGCGGTACGGGGGTGTCGTCCTTGCCCGTGTCGCGGACGAGGCCGTAGCGCTTCGCGCCCTCAGGAGGCCCGGAGTTGATGTCCTCGTTCACGGCGTTCCAGCTCGACGGGAAGACGGTCAGGCCGTAGGAGGCGCCGCGCTCGTTCTGGTTGAGGGTGACGGTGCCGTCGACGTAGAAGTACTCGTTCTGCCACATCTGCTGGGTGCCGTCGGGCAGGACGGTGTAGCCGGTGTCCGGGCCGCCCATGCCGGTGACGGGGTCGCCGTCGGCGGCCTCCCCGGTGACGTCGTCCATGCGGCGGCCGCCACCGGAGGCAACGTGGAAGATCTTGCCCTTCAGGCCGGTCCAGGTCGGCATGGTCAGCCCGCCCGGCCGGTCGTGCGGCGCGATCTGCCAGCGCACCAGGACATAGCCCTGCCCGCTGAGCGTTACGCTCTCGCCGCGGTGCTGCATGACGGCCCTCGCCCCCCAGGTGCTGGTGATGCCGGACTCGGGGCGGTGCGGCAGGGCCGCGGGGCGGGCGTTCGGGTCCGGGGCCCGGTCGACGGCGTCGACGACCGTGCCGTACAGCTCGACCTTCCGCTGCGTCACCGACGGCGACGGTGAAGGCGTGGCCGACGGGGTCACGGAAGGGACCGGGGACGACGGCGGTCGGGCCGTGCTCGACGCCGTCGGGGCGACCGCACGCGGCGGGGCGTCGGGGGTCTGGGTGACGACGTACGCGCCGCCCGCGACGATCGTCGCGCCGGCCGTCACCGCAACGGCGGGCTGGGTGATCGCGGCCATCACCTTCGCGGACCAGCCGACGGAGGTCGCCGTGGCGGTGGCCGCGACCGCCGTCTTGCCGCCGAGGGCGAGCGACAGCGTGAAGCCGACCGGGATCGGGACGAGCGCGATGCCGACGAGGAGCCGTTCCGCCGGTACGACGGCCTCGCGGGTGTCGCCGCAGTAGCCGCAGCCCCTGATGTGCCGGGCCAGCCGCTTGCGCCAGACCGAGTCGGGACGGCCGTTCCAGCGGGCGGTCAGCTCGCGCAGGTCGGGGCAGGCGCCGTCGAGCGCCCGTACGATGCCGCGCGCGGTCTCCAGCCGCTCCTTCACCCGCTGGACGCGCACCGCGGCGTGCTGCCGGCTGATCCCGGCCGCCGCGGCCAGTTCGCGCCGGGTCAGCTCGCCCGCGACCTCCAGCCACCACAGCGACAGCAGTTGCCGGTCCTCGTCGTCCAGCCAGCGCACCGCCTCGGCGACCTCACGCCGCTGCCCCTCCAACTGCAGCCGCAGCACGGTGAGTTCGGCGAAGTCGGTGGCCTCGTGCGCGGCCGACTCGTCGAGGTGAGCGGGCTGCTTGCGGCGGGCCCGGTCCCGTATCTGCCGCATGGCGATGGCGACGAGCCAGGAACGGAAGCTGTCCGGGTCGCGCAGCGAGCCGAGGTTGTCGACAGCGCGCAGCATGGTCTCCTGGACGACGTCGTCGACGTCGGCATGGCCGTTCAGGGCGCGCCCGACCACGTTGTAGACCAGCGGCAGCCAGCCCTCGACCAGCTTGTCCAGCGCATGCCGGTCACCGGCCTGCGCCGCCGCGATGGTGGAGCGCCACTGCCTGCCGGCTCCCTCGTCCACGTACGTCCTCTCCCGGCTCACTTGCTGCCCGTACGCACCTTCTCAGCCTGACCTGCACTGTTGGCTATGTTGGAGATCACATTCCGCTTCCGGTACGGGCGAGGCATGGAGCGGCTCCCGGGTGTGGGGGACGGGGGGACGCGAGTGGAGACGCGGTGAAGGGGGCGGCGATAACACTTTTCGCCGGGCGAGGGCCCGTAAGGGCGATCCCTTACAACTCCCTTGTTGTACAGGGCATTTGCTCCGGGGTCCGTCAGGGTCCGAGCCCCTCCTCACCGACGATCCGGACGGGACCGTACCGCCCCGACGATGATCACGCACCTTCGCCGGACCTTCCCGCCGGCCGTCCCGTCGACTTCAGGAGCAGCAGATGCCCGTACGCCCGCTTCCCGTCCTCCTCACCTCCGCGCTCGCCCTGACCCTGACCGCGCTGCCGCTGGCCGGGGCCGCGACCGCTTCCGCGCGACCCGCGTCGTCGTGCACCGCGCAGGCGATCGAGGACACCCCGAAGGACGGCCCCGACGTCAAGGCCCTGTGCGCCGCCATCGCCGGACTGCCCGACCGGGACGCGACGGCCGCGCTGATCCGCGTGGGCGGCAAGGGGAGCTGGCGCGGGGTGGCCGGTGTGCGCGACATGAGAACCGGCGCCCCGGCGCTCGAGAACGCCCGCTTCCGCGCCGGCTCCACGACGAAGATCGTGACCGCGGCGATCGTGCTGCAACTCGTCGCCGAGAAGCGGATCTCCCTCGACGGCACGGTGCAGGACTACCTGCCGGGGCTGCTCACCGACGACTTCGCGCCCATCACCGTACGACAGTTGCTGGACTTCACCAGCGGACTCCAGCCGGGCGCGTCCCTCGGCGAGACGGACAAGGACGGCTACGCACACCGCTTCGAGACCCTGACACCCGCCGAGGTCGTCGCCGCGTCCGTCGCCAAGGGACCCGACCCCGAGCACGCCCCCGGCGAACACCAGCGGTACGGCAACATCCACTACACCGTGCTGGGCATGCTGATCGAGAAGGTCACCGGTGACTCGTACGCCCACCAGGCGGCCGTACGGATCTTCCGCCCCCTCGGCATGCGGCACACCTCCTTCCCCGCCGGCCCGGACCCCCGCGTCCACGGCCCGCACAACCGCGGGTACGACTGGATCGACGGAGAGTTGGTGGACGTGACGGACTGGAACATGTCCGACCGTTGGGCGGTCGGCGACATGATCTCGACTACGGCGGACCTGGAAAGGCTGCTGGTGGGCCTGTTCCGCGGCCGTGTCGTGCCCGAGCCGCAGCTGACGCAGATGTTCACGGTCCCGGACCTGCCGGGGGCGACGATGGGCATGGGCCTGGAGCGCTTCGAGCTGAACGGGCGGGAAATCTGGGGCAAGACGGGATCCCGCCCCGGCTATCACACGGTCGTGGCGGCCACCCGTGACCTGTCCCGGACGCTGGTCTACTCCGTCAACTCGACCGACGCGAAGGGCGACGGCCTGGCCATCGTCCAGCGCTTCAGTTTCCCGGCGTTCAACCGCTGACGACGGCGGCGGCTGGAGGTGTCCAAGGCGCCGTCAGCGCCTCCAGCCGCTTGATCTTCTTCCGTACGACGTACAGCGGGATCACCCCGAAGACGCCGAACAACATGTCGATCACCGACCACCAGAAGGGGATGTCGCGGATCGGTCCGCAGATGAGGGCGAGCGGGATGATCCCCGCGCAGGCGATCATCCCGAACTCGACGACCCAGATGTTGCGGACGGGGTCGCGGTAGGGGCCACAGAAGGCGACCGCGATGACGAGGTGGGCGAAGGCCAGCCAGTCCGTGCCGTAGAGCAGGAACGGGTAGTCGGCGTCGGCGGCGTCGAGCCCGCGCCGGACGCGCTCGATCCAGTCCATGAGTCCGGGGAGGTGCTCCGGCACGGACAGGGCGCGCAACAGGTCCTCGGTCCAGCGAAGTTCGTGGACGAGGGGGAAGGCCGTGGCGCCGCTGAGCACCAGGCAGACGATGAAGAAGACCAGCCAGGCACGGATGCCCTTCAACAGGGCGGCTCTGTCGCTCATGAGGGGAGCGCAGTCCTGGAATTGAACATGTTCAAAACACTTCGACGGAGTACCCCGGACACACCGCGGCCCCGGACGGTCCGTCCTCCGTCCGGGGCCGCGTTCAACCGGCGACTTACACGTCCAGCGACGTCATCACGTGCTTGATCCGCGTGTAGTCGTCGAAGCCGTACGCCGAGA
The DNA here is from genome assembly GCF_046267975.1 of Streptomyces flavusporus. NCBI lineage: Bacteria > Bacillati > Actinomycetota > Actinomycetes > Kitasatosporales > Streptomycetaceae > Streptomyces > Streptomyces flavusporus. The sequence goes on from NZ_CP176503.1 coordinate 2,918,916, forward strand.
GGTCCTTGCCGTAACCGGACTTCTTGAAGCCGCCGTGCGGCATCTCGGCGACCAGCGGGATGTGCGTGTTGATCCACACGCAGCCGAAGTCGAGCTTCTTGGACATGCGCATCGCGCGGCCGTGGTCCTTGGTCCAGACGGAGGAGGCGAGGGCGTACTCGACGCCGTTCGCCCACTCGGTGGCCTGGTCCTCGTCCGTGAAGGACTGGACGGTGATGACCGGGCCGAAGACCTCGTTCTGGATGATCTCGTCGTCCTGCTGGAGGCCCGAGACGACGGTCGGAGCGTAGAAGTAGCCCTTGTCGCCGACCTGGTGACCGCCGGCCTCGACCTTGGCGTGGGCGGGCAGCCGCTCGATGAAGCCGGCGACCTGCTTGAGCTGGTTGGGGTTGTTCAGCGGGCCGTACAGCACGTCCTCGTCGTCCGGCTGGCCGGTCTTGGTGTCGGCGGCGGCCTTGGCGAGGGCCTGCACGAACTCGTCGTGGATCGCCTCGTGGACGAGGACGCGGGTGGCGGCCGTACAGTCCTGCCCGGCGTTGAAGAAGCCCGCCACGGAGATGTCCTCGACGGCCTTGGCGATGTCGGTGTCCTCGAAGACGACGACCGGCGCCTTGCCGCCCAGCTCCAGGTGGACCCGCTTGACGTCCTTGGCGGCCGACTCGGCGACGGACATGCCCGCGCGCACGGAACCGGTGATGGAGGCCATCGCCGGGGTCGGGTGCTCGACCATCATGCGGCCGGTCTCGCGGTCGCCGCAGATGACGTTGAAGACGCCCTTGGGCAGGATCGAGCCGAGGATCTCCGCGATCAGGACCGTCGACGCGGGGGTGGTGTCCGAGGGCTTCAGCACCACCGTGTTGCCCGCGGCGATCGCCGGGGCGAACTTCCACACGGCCATCATCATCGGGTAGTTCCACGGCGCGACCTGCGCGCAGACGCCGACCGGCTCACGGCGGATGATCGAGGTCATCCCGTCCATGTACTCGCCGGCCGAGCGGCCCTCCAGCATCCGGGCCGCGCCCGCGAAGAAGCGGATCTGGTCGACCATCGGCGGGATCTCCTCGGAGCGGGTCAGCCCGATGGGCTTGCCCGTGTTCTCCACCTCGGCCGCGATCAGTTCCTCGGCACGCTCCTCGAACGCGTCCGCGATCTTCAGGAGGGCCTTCTGCCGCTCGGCGGGCGTGGTGTCCCGCCACCCCGGGAACGCGGCGGCGGCGGCCGCCATCGCGGCGTCGACGTCGGCCTGCCCGGACAGCGGCGCGGTGGCGTACGCCTCGCCGGTCGCGGGGTTCACCACCTCGGTGGTCCGTCCGTCGGCGGCGTCCCGGAACTCTCCGTCGATGTAGTTGCGCAGACGACGCAGCTCGGTGCTCACTGCCGGCCCTCCAAGTTCGGGTGTCCAATCACTGAGACACCCACCCTAATCCGTAAGCCCACGGTTTCAACACCCCCCGACGCACCAGACCTGCGAAATCCGCAAGCTTCAAGCTCGCAGACAACGGATTTCATCGATCTGGCCTTGCGAAACCGACGAGTCCTCGTGCAGAGTGAGCTCGTGGCCAGTCGAAGCGCAGACCAGAGGAACTCACGCGACATCCGTGAGTCCTCCCGCGAGTCCTCTCGCGATCCCAGGAACGGCAGTCCGCAGCTGGACGCCGTCTCCCTCGCCATCATCGAACAGCTCCAGGAGGACGGCCGCCGGCCGTACGCCGCCATCGGCAAGGCCGTGGGCCTGTCCGAGGCGGCCGTGCGCCAGCGCGTCCAGAAGCTGCTCGACCAGGGCGTGATGCAGATCGTCGCCGTCACGGATCCGCTCACCGTGGGCTTCCGCCGGCAGGCGATGGTCGGGATCAACGTCGAGGGCGACACGGAGTCCGTGGCCGACGCGCTGACCGGCATGTCGGAAGTCGAGTACGTGGTGATGACCGCGGGCTCGTTCGACCTCCTCGCCGAGATCGTCTGCGAGGACGACGACCACCTGCTGGACGTCATCAACAAACGCATCCGGGCCCTGCCCGGCGTGCGCTCCACCGAGAGCTTCGTCTACCTCAAGCTCAAGAAGCAGACCTATATGTGGGGAACCCGATAACCGTGAGTACCAAGGACCTCAGCCGCTCCGCGTACGACCACCTGTGGATGCACTTCACCCGCATGTCCTCGTACGAGAACTCCCCCGTTCCCACCATCGTCCGGGGCGAGGGCACCTACATCTACGACGACAAGGGCAAGCGCTACCTCGACGGTCTCGCGGGTCTGTTCGTGGTCCAGGCCGGTCACGGCCGCGTGGAACTCGCCGAGACCGCCTTCAAGCAGGCGCAGGAGCTGGCGTTCTTCCCGGTGTGGTCCTACGCCCACCCCAAGGCCGTGGAACTGGCCGAGCGCCTGGCCCACCACGCGCCGGGCGACCTCAACAAGGTCTTCTTCACCACCGGCGGCGGCGAGGCGGTCGAGACCGCCTGGAAGCTCGCCAAGCAGTACTTCAAGCTCACCGGCAAGCCCACCAAGCACAAGGTGATCTCCCGCGCGGTCGCCTACCACGGCACCCCGCAGGGCGCCCTGTCCATCACGGGCCTGCCGGGCCTGAAGGCCCCGTTCGAGCCCCTCGTCCCGGGCGCGCACAAGGTCCCGAACACCAACATCTACCGCGCCCCGATCTTCGGCGACGACCCTGAGGCCTTCGGCCGCTGGGCCGCCGACCAGATCGAGCAGCAGATCCTCTTCGAGGGCCCGGACACCGTCGCCGCGGTCTTCCTCGAGCCGGTGCAGAACGCCGGCGGCTGCTTCCCGCCGCCGCCCGGCTACTTCCAGCGGGTCCGCGAGATCTGCGACAAGTACGACGTGCTGCTCGTGTCGGACGAGGTCATCTGCGCCTTCGGCCGCCTGGGCACGATGTTCGCCTGCGACAAGTTCGACTACGTACCGGACATGATCACCTGTGCCAAGGGCATGACCTCGGGCTACTCCCCGATCGGCGCCTGCATCATCTCCGACCGCCTGGCCGAGCCGTTCTACAAGGGCGACAACACCTTCCTGCACGGCTACACCTTCGGCGGCCACCCGGTCTCCGCGGCCGTGGGCCTCGCCAACCTCGACCTGTTCGAGCGCGAGAACCTCACCCAGCACGTGCTCGACAACGAGGGCGCGTTCCGCGCCACCCTGGAGAAGCTGCACGACCTGCCGATCGTCGGCGACGTCCGCGGCAACGGCTTCTTCTACGGCATCGAGCTGGTCAAGGACAAGGCGACCAAGGAGTCCTTCAACGAGGAGGAGACCGAGCGCGTCCTGTACGGCTTCCTCTCCAAGGCCCTCTTCGACAACGGCCTGTACTGCCGTGCCGATGACCGCGGTGACCCGGTCGTCCAGCTCGCCCCGCCGCTGATCTCCAACCAGGAGACGTTCGACGAGATCGAGCAGATCCTGCGCGCGACGCTGACGGAGGCGTGGACAAAGCTCTGATCAACTGACGCTGTGATCAACTACGGCCCCGGTGCCGTCCGTTCGAGTGAGAAACGGCGGCCCGGGGCTGTGTGCTGTCCGGCCCGGCTCCTTTGAGTACCTAGCGTGCCAGTGACCGATCGGCCCAGCCTTCGTTCCCCCGCTTGGGGGACTTGGCACAGGAAAGCGGATCAACTGAGGAGTACGCCCATGGTGGCCCCGCCGGACAACGACGTGCTCTGGGCACGCGCCCTGCACTTCCAGCACCACGACGGCTCCCCTGCGCTGCAAGGCGTCTCGCTCGGCGTCCAGGAGGGCGAGATCCTCGCCGTCAGCGGCCCGCGCGGCAGCGGCAAGAGCACGCTCCTGGGCTGCCTCTCCGGACTGCTGCGGGCCGGGAGCGGCGAGGTGTGGTTCAACAGCGTCCCCGTGCACAGGATGGGTCCCCTCGCCCGGGAACGGCTGCGCCGCGACCGCTTCGGCTGGATCGACCCGGCCCCCGTCCTCGTCCCCGAGCTGAACGTCTGGGAGAACGCCGCGCTCCCCCTGATGCTGCGCGGCACCAGCCGCCGACGCGCCAAGAAGGTCGCCCTGGAGTGGCTGGAGCGCCTCGACATCGGTGACCGCGCCCGCAGACGCCCGCACCAACTGCGCCAGGCCGAGCGACAGCGGGTCTGCATCGCCCGTGCGCTGGCCCCTTCCCCGACGGTCCTGTTCGCCGACGAGCCCAGCGCCCCGCTGCACCGCGCCGACCGCGGGCACGTGCTGCGTACGCTCACCACGGCGGCCCGCTCGCACGGCATCACCGTGGTCCTGGCCACCCACGACCCGGAAACCGCCGCGCTCGCCGACCGCACGGTCTCCCTGCTCGACGGACGGCGCGTGAACACCGTGCACCTGCCGCCCGTCTCCGAGACGGAAGGCCGGGCCGCGTGCTCGCTCTCCGTCTGACCCGCCGCGCCCACCCGGCCGTCCAGCTGCGCCGTCTCCTGGTGGCTGCGGCGTCGGCCGGGACCGGCTTCCTCCTGCTGTGCACCCTCGGCCACGCGATGAGCCACCCGGACACGCCGGCCGCATCCGTCCTCCGGCTGGCCTGGTGTGCGGTGCCGGCGGCCGCCACGGTCCACTTCGCGGTGGCCGTCGCCCGCACCGATCCCTGCACCCGGCCGCGCGACGGCCTCTCGGCGATCGGCCTCGGCCCGGCCCGCCAGATGGCCTTCTCGGCCACGACGACGGCCCTGTCCACGGCCCTCGGCTCGATGCTGGCCCTGCTGTTCTTCCTCCACCTGCGCGGCGACCTCACGGGCATGCCCTTCGACGGAGCGGCGACCGAGTTCCTCGCCGCGGGCACCCCACTCCCCCTCCCCGCAGCCCTGACCCTCCTCGCCCTGGTCCCAGCAGCCGCGTCCTTGTCGGTCGCCCTGGTCCTACGCCCCAGAGAGCCGCGGCGCCCGTCCCGCCCGTCCCGCCCAACCGCGGGCAGTCGTGCCGCTGGGGCGGCGCGGGTGGGCGCTGGGGGTCCCCCCTCTGGGGGAGGCACCCCGCAAGCGCCGGGCAGCGCGACCAACCCTTCAGCCGCACACTGGGCACCTGGTACCCCCGGCGCCCCGACCGCACCCACACCCACCCGCACCCCACCCCACCCCACCGCCACCCTCCCCTGGGGCATCGCCACCCTCGCCGCCGGCCTGGCCGCAGAGGCCTACGCCGCCCACACCAGCACCACCGGCCTCTCCATGCCCGGCAGCCCACCCAGCGGCCCCGCAGGCCTGCTCCTCGGCTGGGCCCTGGCCGCCCTGGGCCTGATCCTGGCCGGCCCAGGCCTCACCCACCTCTGCGGCCACCTCCTCCAGGCAGCCCGTCCCGGCGCCGTGCGCCTCCTCGCCGGCCGTGTCCTCATGGAGGAAGCCACCCGCATCGGCCGCCCCGTCGGCGTCGTCTGCGCGGCCGGGTCCGCCGCGTACGCCGTGGCCACCCTGCAGGACCCGGACGGCCCGGCCTTCGGCCCGCTGACGACCCTCGGCGTCCTCCTCGTCGCGGGCTGCACGCTCGCCACCCTGCTCACCGCCGCCGTCGAGGCCAAGCACGCCCGCGCCGACACCACCGCCGCCCTGCTGCGCCTCGGCGCCCCGGCCACGATGCTGCGCGGCGCCGCCACCCTCCGCGCCGGCGCCCTCCTCGCGGTGTTCGGCCCGCTGGCCCTGTTCGTCGCCGAGCTCGCGGCCCGGCCACTGGCCCGCTGAAGCTCGTACGGAAAAAATTCTCCGGCCGCCGATGAGTCTCCGACGGCCCTCGGGTCTACCCCACCGAACGGCACAAGCCCGATGGGAGAGACGACACATGTACCAGCAGATGATCTTCGTGAACCTGCCCGTGAACGACCTCGACGCCTCGAAGAAGTTCTTCACGGAGCTCGGCTACACGCTCAACCCGCAGTTCAGCGACGAGAACGCGGCATCCGTCGTGATCAGCGACACAATCGTCGCGATACTGCTCACCAAGCCGTTCTACGCGACGTTCACGAAGAAGGAGATCGCGGACGCCACGAGGACCAGCGAGGTGCTGATCTGTCTGAGCGCCGAGAGCCGCGAGAAGGTCGACGAGCTGGTCGAGAAGGCGGTGGCGGCGGGCGGCACGGCGTCGGAACAGGTCCAGGACCACGGCTTCATGTACGGCCGCGCCTTCGACGACCTGGACGGCCACACCTGGGAGGTCATGTGGATGGACCCGGCGGCCGTCGAGGGCTGAGCGGCACGCATGCCTAGCATGGGCGGGTGCAGCCGACACCACCCGCCCACGCGCCCCACACCGCTTCCCACGACCGCGAGATCGAGTCTCTCGCCGAGTTCGACGAGGTCGTCGCCGAGCAGGGAACCCTCGCCCACTTCCGCGTCCAGGCCGTCGATCTGACGGGCCGTACGGACGCACTGCTGTCCGTCGACACCAAGGGCGCCGTCTTCCTCGGCTGTCCGATGGACGAGGCGGCGGCCACCCGGGTGCGCGCCGCCGGCGCCCTGGTCTTCCCGCCCGTCCCGGACCTCCCCTTCGACCCGTACCGCGGCTTCGTCTACACCCCCGACGAGCTGTTCGACTCGCTCGACCAGGGCTACGAGGCCACACCGGACGCCCTGTCGTACGCCTGGCTCCAGGAGACGAAGGCGGACGGCGACGTCTTCGCGTCCATGCTGCGCGCGGTCCACGACGACGCCATCTCCGACGCGCTGGACGAACTCCTCGTCGGCGCCCGGGTGGTGGGTGTCATGGGCGGTCACGCGATGGCTCGCGGCACGGAGGCCTACGCCGGCGCGGCCCGCCTCGGGCGGGAGCTGGCCCGCGCGGGCTTCACCGTCGCGACCGGCGGCGGCCCCGGCGCGATGGAGGCGGCGAACCTCGGCGCGTACGCCGCTCCGTACGGCGACGAGATGCTCATGGACGCCCTCCAACTCCTCGCCAAGGCACCGAGGTTCACCCCGTCCATCACCGACTGGGCGCGCGCCGCCTTCGAGGTGCGCGGCCGCTGGCCGGACGGCGGCCCCTCCGTCGGCATCCCCACCTGGTTCTACGGCCACGAGCCGCCGAACCCGTTCGCCGCGCACATCGCCAAGTACTTCGCCAACGCGACCCGTGAGGACGGCCTGCTGGCCCGCTGCACCGCGGGCGTGGTCTTCCTGCCGGGTGCCGCCGGCACCGTGCAGGAGATATTCGACAACGCCACCCCCAACTACTACGAGTCCCGCGGCGAACCCACCCCCATGGTCCTGGTGAACCGCGCCCACTGGACGGAGAAGCTGCCGACATGGCCGCTGCTCCGGGCGCTCGCGCGGGAGCGTTCGATGGAGGCCCGGATCGCCCTGGTCGACGGGATCGAGGAGGCTCCGGCGGCGTTGAAACGTCTCGGCGGTTAATAAGCGGGCAAAGCCAATCGTCATGATGCGCAGACGGATTGACACTCCTTATGGAGCGCTTATAAACCTGTGAGTCTCCTGGGGGTGGTGAGCATCGGCAGGCGCTGTCGCCTCATCTCCCCCTCAAACCCCCCGCATTACGCGCATCCCATGAAGGACAAACGTGTCCATAACTCGCCGTAACGCACGCCGTTCCGTGCGCATCCTCGGTGTCGTCTCCGCCTCTGCCGCGCTCGCGCTCGGCGCCGCGGGCAACGCGCTCGCCTGCAACATCAGTGAGTTCTCGGCCGCGGCCGAGTGCGACGGCACCAAGGGCGTCATCACGGTCACCGACAAGGACCCGGCCGGCACCCCGGCGACCGTCTCCGTCTACCTCGAGAACAACGGGGCCGACGAGCGGCTCGTCGGCAAGCAGGTGGTCAAGGGCTCCCGCGAGGGTGTCACGATCACCTTCGCCGAGGACTGGAAGCCGGGCGCGACGTACCGCATCCACGTCAAGGCCGGCAACCAGGTCGACGAGGACATCAAGCCGAACCTGGTCACCCCGGCCACCGCCTGCACGACCGAGGAGACCCCCAGCCCCACCCCGACCCCGTCCCAGACGCCGTCGGAGTCGGCGACCCCCTCGGCCCCGGCCGAGTCCGACACCCCGACCCCGACGGCCTCGGAGGGCGGCAGCAGCGCGCCCGCGGACACCGCGAGCAACGCTCCGTCGCCCGCGGCCGGTGCCGGTGACTCCAACCTCGCCGAGACCGGCGCCGACTCCAACACCGGTCTGATCGCCGGCATCGCGGCCGCCCTGGTCGCCGTCGGCGGCGGCGCGGTGTTCTTCGGCATGCGCCGCCGCGGGGCGAGCAACGACCGCTGATCCTCCGTCCGGCCCGACCGGCTGTGGCCCGGCCCGTTCCCGGGGCGGGCCACACGCGTCTCAGCCGAACGTCGCCCGCTCCAGCCAGAACTCCAGCAACTCCCGCTCCCCCAGGACCTCCACCTCGGGGCTGTCCAACGACAGCCGGCGGTAGAAGGCGAGCAGAACGGAGGTGAGCGGGCCGCGCAACGCGACCGTCGCCTTCTCGTGGCCGCGCCGCCAGGCGACCCCGTCCGCGGTGAGCTCGATCACCCACTCGGCGTTCAGCTGAGGCCCCGTGTCCGTGGCGTGCAGATGGATGCTCCGGCCCGGCCCACGCAAATCCTGTACCGCGTCGTGCGGAGCCGTCCGCTGGACGAACTCGACGATCTGCAGCCACTCGTCGATCGCGTCCACCGCCACGTCGGGCGCGACGTCGTACGGCAGTTTCGCGGCGAGCGTGGCGTCGGCGCGGTGGACGGTGACCTCATGGGTCATCCGGCGGGCCCAGAAACCGGCGTTGCGGATCCCGGCCCAGCCCCACACCTCGGCGTCCGGCCCGGCCTCCCGCAGGGTGCCGACGAGCAGCTCGCCGCTCTCGGCCAGCCAGGCGTCCAGCGCGGCCGCGTCCCCTTCGGTCTCCGGCCCGCCGCCTCCCAGTACCTGATCCTCCGGGATGTCCTCCGCGGACCGGGTGCGCACCAGCAGCTCCACCCAGCGCAGGGCGCGGCCCACATGTCGTACGAGCTGTTCCAGGGACCAGTCGGGGCAGGTCGGCACGGTGGCGGACAGAGCGGCTCCGGAGGTCACCACGGACCTCAGCAACCGCATCTGGTGGGCGATTTCGTCGCAGTACCGGTCGTGTGCGAGGTGCGTCATGGGCGGCACCCTACGGTGCGGTCGATCACGGGAGCACGACGATTTCGGCCACGTCGAACTCGACCCCGACCGCGTCCCCCACCTCCGGCGCCTCCCGCAGCGCACACGCCGCCTCAAGCCGCGGGGCGCCCTCGGGTTGCAGATGTACGGCGACATGGGTGCCCTTGAACGTGCGCGCGGCCACCGTGCAGCGCAGCCCGGCGTCGGCCGGCACGAGGCGTACACCGGCGGGCCGTACGAGGACCGTGCCCGCCCCCTGCGCCGCCCCCTCGGGCACCGGCAGCTTGCCCCACGGCGTGTCCGCGGCCTGTCCGCTCACCGTCGCCGCGACCACGTTGTCGAAGCCCAGGAAGCGGGCCACGAACTCGTCCGCCGGCCGCTGCCACACCTCGAGCGGCGTACCGGACTGCGCGATCCGCCCGTCCCGCATCACCACCACCCGGTCGGCGAGCGCGAAGGCCTCGCCCTGGTCGTGCGTCACCGCGAGCACGGTCGTCCCCAACCAGCCGAACAGTTCCCGGAGTTCGACCACCAACCGTTCCCGCAGCGACCGGTCCAGCTGGCCGAGCGGCTCGTCCAGCATGAGCAGCCGTGGCCGCGGCGCCAGCGCCCGGGCCAACGCAACCCGCTGCTGCTCACCTCCGGACAGCGCGGCGACGGCCCGACGCGCGGCACCCGGCAGCCCGACGAGCTCCAGCAACTCCCGTACGTGCTCGTCCTGTTGCCCCTTCGACGCCCCGTGCATCCGCAGCCCGAACGCCACATTGCCGCCCACGTCCCGCTGCGGGAACAGCTGATGGTCCTGGAACATCAGCCCCACGCCCCGCTTGTGAGCGGGCACGCCCGCCTGGTTCCGCCCGTCGAGCACCACCCGTCCGGCATGCAGCGGTTGCAGCCCGGCGACCGCCCGCAGCAGCGTCGACTTGCCGCTGCCACTCGGCCCGAGCACGCACACCACCTCGTGCTCGGCGACGTCCAGGTCGACGCGGTCGAGCGCGGCCCGCCCGCCGAACCGTACGGTCGCGCCCTCAAGGCTCAGCAGCATCAGAACTCCCCCGTCCGGTCGGTCCGCAACCGCTCCAGCACCAGCAGCGCCACCGCGCACACCACCATGAGAATCGTCGAAAGGGCCATCGCCTGCCCGTAGTTGAGCTCACCGGGCCGGCCCAACAACCGCGCCACCGCGACCGGCAGCGTCGGGTTGTCCGGCCGTGCGATGAAGACCGTCGCCCCGAACTCCCCGAGCGACACCGCGAAGGCGAATCCGGCCGCGACCAGCAGCGCCCGCCGCACCATCGGCAGATCGACCTCGCGCCATGCCCGCCACGGCGACGCCCCGAGCACCGCCGCCGCCTCCCGCAGCCGCGCGTCCACGGCCCGCAGCACGGGCAGCATGGTCCGTACGACGAAGGGGACCCCGACCAGCGCCTGCGCGAGCGGCACCAGGATCCATGAACTGCGCAGATCCAGCGGCGGTTCGTCGAGGGCGATGAGGAACCCGAAGCCCACGGTCACGGCGGACACGCCCAGCGGCAGCATCAGCAGCGCGTCGAACCCGCGCACGAACCGCCCGGCATCCCTTCGGGTCAGTGCCACGGCCGCGAGTCCGCCGATCAGCACGGCGATGGCGGTGGCGACGACGGCGTACTGGAGCGAATTGCCGATCGCGTGGATCGGCGGGACGAGGAAGGCCCCGTCGTCCTCGCTGGTCAGCGCCCGGTAGTAGGCGAAGTCGGGCGCGTCCAGCGACCGCTGCACCAGCACGGCCGGCGGCAGCACAAGCAGCACGGCGACGGAAGTGAGGACACCGGCCAGCAGCGCCCACTGGCCCATCCCCTCCGGCCAGCGCGCGGTCACGGACGCGTCCACGAGGCGCAGGGCGGTCTCCCGTCGCCGTACGGTCCAGGCGTGCACGGCGAGGACGGCGCCCACCGCCAGGAACTGGATGATCGTGAGGACGGCGGCCGTCGACAGATCGAAGATCTCTGAGGTCTGCCGGTAGATCTCCACTTCCAGGGTCGAGAAGGTCGGCCCGCCCAGGATCTGCACCACACCGAAGGAGGTGAAGGTGAACAGGAAGACCATCAGCGCGGCGGCGGCCACGGCGGGCGCGAGCGCGGGCAGGGTCACGGTGCGCCAGGCGGAGAGCCGCGAGGCACCGAGCATCCGGGCGGCCTCCTCCTGCCGGGGGTCGAGTTGCGCCCAGAGCCCGCCGACCGTCCGTACGACGACGGCGTAGTTGAAGAAGACGTGCGCCAGCAGGATCGCCCACACGGTGGTGTCCAGCCGTACACCCCACAGCTCGTCGAGCAGCCCGCCACGCCCGACCAGCGCGAGGAACGCCGACCCGACGACCACCGTGGGCAGCACGAACGGCACGGCCACGACTGCCCGCAGGAGTTGCTTGCCGGGGAAGTCGAAGCGGGCGAAGACGTACGCACCGGGCAGCGCGACCAGCAGCGTCAGCGCGGTCGAGGCGAGCGCCTGCCAGGTGGTGAACCACAGCACGTGGCGGATGTCTGACTGCGCGAGGACGTCCGCGATCCTGCCGAGCTGCCAGCCCCCGTCGGCCTTCAGCCCGCGGGCGACGATCGCAGCCACGGGGTAGGCGAAGAAGGCGGCGAAGAACGCGACGGGCAGTGCGATGAGCCCGAGCCGCGCCGCGCCGCCCTTCGTGACGCGCTTCCTGAGGGCTACTTCAGTACGAGCGAGGTCCACGACTTGACCCACTGGTCGCGGTTGGCGGCGATCTCGGCCGGGTCCATGGTCTGCGGATCCTCGGCCTGCGGCCCGTACTTCACGAACTCCTCCGGCACCTGGGCGCCCTCCCGCACCGGGTAGACGAACATGTTCAGCGGCATGTCGTCCTGGAACTCCTTGGTGAGCAGGAAGTCGAGCAGCGCCTTGCCGCCCTCGGTGTTCCGCGCGTTGCTCAGCAACCCCGCGTACTCGACCTGCCGGAAGCAGGTGCCGGTCGCGACGCCGGTCGGCGCGGTCTTCGGCTTCGGGTCGGCGAAGACGACCTCGGCGGGCGGGGAGGAGGCGTACGACACGACGAGGGGCCGGTCGCCGCCGGCCTTCCGGCCGCTCGAGGAACCCGAGAACTCCTCGTAGTACGCCTGCTCCCAGCCGTCGACAACCTTCACACCGTTGCTCTCGAGCTTCTTCCAGTAGTCCTGCCAGCCGTCGTCGCCGTACTTCGCGGCGGTACCGAGCAGGAAGCCGAGGCCGGGCGAGGAGGTCGAGGCGTTCTCGGTGACCAGGAGGTTCTTGTACGCGGGCTTGGTCAGGTCGTCGAAGGACTGCGGCGGGTCCAGCTTGTGTTCGGTGAAGTAGGCCTTGTCGTAGTTGACGCAGATGTCGCCGGTGTCGACGGGCGTGACCCGGTGCTTGTCCTGGTCGACCCGGTACTCGGGCAGGACGAAGTCGGCGCCCTTCGCCTCGTACGGCTGGAAGAGGCCGTTGTCGAGGGCGCGGGACAGCAGCGTGTTGTCGACGCCGAAGAAGACGTCGCCCTGCGGGTTGTCCTTGGTCAGGATCGCCTTGTTGACGGCCTGCCCGGCGTCGCCGTCCTTGAGGACCTTCACCGTGTATCCGGACTGCTTCTCGAAGTCCGCCAGCACGCCCTTGGACACGGCCCACGAGTCGTGGCTGACGAGGGTGACCGTCTTGGAGTCCCCGGAGCCCCCGCTGCCGGACTCGGAAGAAGACCCGCACGCAGACAGCACTGGCAGCGTGATCAGGCCCAGCCCGACGACCACGGCTGTGAACTTCCTGGTGTTGTTCACCGATTTCCTCCTGGCTGACCAGGAAGAGACGCGGCCCTGCCCGGGGACCTTCGGACGGCTCCCGGGCAGGGCGCAACAGCTTGAGTGACGACCGATCTCCCTACCCAGAATGACCTGGGCGAGGTTCAGAGGGTCTGCGGACTGTCCCGCACTCTCAGCGCTGTGGCGCTCCCCTGTCGGAATATGAAGATGTGTACGGCGTCAGACTACCGCTCGGTGGCCGCCAGCTGACCACACGCCCCGTCGATCTCCTGACCTCGGGTGTCCCGGATGGTCACCGGCACGCCGTGCGCGGCGATCGCCTCGACGAACGCCTTCTCGTCCTCCGGCCGTGAGGCCGTCCACTTCGAGCCCGGTGTCGGGTTCAGCGGGATCAGATTCACGTGCACAGGCCTGCCCTTGAGCAGTCGGCCGAGCCGGTCACCGCGCCAGGCCTGGTCGTTGATGTCCCGGATCAGCGCGTACTCGATGGACAGCCGGCGCCCCGACTTGGCCGCGTACTCCCACCCGGCGTCGAGGACTTCCCGCACCTTCCACCGTGTGTTGACGGGGACGAGGGTGTCACGCAGCTCGTCGTCGGGCGCGTGCAGCGAGATGGCCAGCCGGCACTTGAAGCCCTCGTCGGCAAAGCGGTGGATCGCCGGCACCAGTCCGACGGTCGACACGGTGATCCCGCGCTGCGACAGCCCGAGCCCGTCCGGCTCGGGGTCGGTGAGGGCGCGGATCGCGCCGACGACGCGCTTGTAGTTGGCGAGGGGCTCGCCCATGCCCATGAAGACGATGTTCGACAGCCGCGCGGGACCGCCGGGAATCTCGCCGTCCCTCAGCGCCCGCATCCCGTCCACGATCTGGTGCACGATCTCGGCGGTGGACAGATTCCGGTCCAGCCCCGCCTGCCCGGTCGCACAGAACGGGCAGTTCATCCCGCAGCCGGCCTGCGAGCTGATGCACATGGTCACCCGGTCCGGGTACCGCATCAGCACCGACTCGACGAGCGTCCCGTCGAACAACCGCCACAGCGTCTTGCGGGTGGTGTCCGCATCGGTCGACAGATGCCGTACGACGGTCATCAGCTCGGGCAGCAACGCCTCCCGCAGCTTCGCGCGGGACCCGGCCGGGATGTCGGTCCACTGCTCCGGGTCGTGCACGTACCGCGCGAAGTAGTGCTGCGAGAGCTGCTTGGCACGAAACGGCTTCTCGCCGATCTCGGCCACGGCTTCCCTGCGCTCGGCAGGCGTGAGATCGGCAAGGTGCCGCGGCGGCTTCTTGGCTCCGCGCGGGGCGACGAAAGTGAGTTCTCCGGGCTTAGGCATGGCTGTACCAGTGTCGCAGATCAATTGGGGAGGGCGATTTTCCCCAGACGCAGGGCGGCCTACAGGCTGTCGAAGAAGCGCGCGACCGCCTCAAGAGCGCGGTACCCGCGACGGTGTGCCTGGCTGCAGTACCGCCGCCTGCGCCACCGGCGGCGCGGCTGCGGGACCGGCGTACCGCACCAACGGCACGGCCGCGTCCCGGATTCGGTTCTGTCACTCATGTCGGCAACGAACGTACCGACACCGCACACCCTCCCCGCGCGCCGGCGACCACCCGCCATCAGACGGACCCCGCCACAAGCAGCAGCCAGGTGGACGCGGTCGCCGGTCAGTGCCCCGAGCTTGTCAGCACCCGGGGCTCGACGAGCGTACTCAGGCGCCCGCGGGCGGGGCACCGGGTTTTGAACGGAAACGGCCCGCCACCCCCGAGGGCAGCAGGCCTCCGCAGGACAGGAGCGGCGATCAGCCGGACCCCACGAACAGCACCAGCAACAACCACACCACCGGAGCCGTCGGCAACAGCGAGTCCAGCCGGTCCATGATGCCGCCGTGGCCCGGCAGCAGCGTGCCCATGTCCTTGATGCCGAGGTCCCGCTTGATCATCGACTCGCCGAGGTCGCCCAGCGTGGCACTCGCCGCGACTGCGAGGCCGAGCAGCAGACCCTGCCACCACATGCCGTCGTCGATCAGGAACTGCATGCACAACGCCCCTGCCACCATGGCGAAGCTGACCGCGCCGAGCAGCCCTTCACGGGTCTTGCCGGGGCTGATGCGCGGGGCGAGCTTGTGCCGGCCGAAGCGCCAGCCGACGGCGTACGCACCCGTGTCGCTGACGACCGTCAGCAGCAGGAACATGAAGACCCGGCGCGGACCGTCCTCGGCCGTCAGCATCATCGCGACGAATGTCGCGAGGAACGGCACGTAGAAGGCTGCGAAGACCCCCGCGGTGACGTCCTTGAGATAACCCTCCGGCGGTTCCGTCATCCGCCAGACCAGGACCGCGAGCGCGGTGAGCGCCATCGCCACCCAGGCGCCCTCGGCCCCGCGCACATACCCGGCGACGACCATCGCCGCGCCACCCACCGCGAGCGGCACGATCGGCGCCTTGATGCCCTTGCGCTCGTCGAGCCGTTTGGTCAGCTCCCACAGGCCCACCACTACGGCGACCGCGACGACCCCGACGAACACCGCCTTGACGATGAACAGAGACGCGACGATCACCGCGCCGAGTCCGACTCCGACCCCTATCGCGGCGCCCAGGTCGCGGCCCGCGCTCTTCTTCTGCGGTGCGGGCGCCGGCTGTGGGGCGTCGTGCATGGGCTCCGGATTCTGCGGCACCGCCGGATGGGGCTGCGCCGTCGGGCTCTCGTCGCGGAACAAGGGGCCGCCCAGCCGAGCGGCCCCCCGGTCGTCGTCCTGGTCTCCGCCGTGGGCGGACACGTCGGGCACGACGGGCATGGGGCGAGTCTGCTGCGCGTTGTGCGCATCGTACGTGGGACCCGCCGGGGCGGCCCCCGGGACAGGCCCCCCGTCGGACGGCGCCCAGTACCCGGCGTGCGGCGGCGCTCCCCAGGAAGAGTCGTTCATCAGACCTCGAGCAGCTCAGCTTCCTTGTGCTTGAGGAGCTCGTCCACCTGAGCGACGTACTTGTGCGTGGTGTCGTCGAGCTCCTTCTCCGCACGGCGGCCCTCGTCCTCGCCGATCTCGCCGTCCTTGATCAGCTTGTCGATGGCGTCCTTGGCCTTGCGGCGGACGGAGCGGATGGACACCTTGGCGTCCTCGCCCTTGCCCTTGGCGACCTTGATGTACTCGCGGCGGCGCTCCTCGGTGAGCTCGGGGAACACCACCCGGATGATGTTGCCGTCGTTGCTCGGGTTGACGCCGAGGTCGGAGTCGCGGATCGCCTGCTCGATGTTGCGCAGCGCGCTCTTGTCGAACGGGGTCACGACCGCCATGCGCGGCTCCGGCACGGAGAACGAAGCCAGCTGGTTGATCGGCGTCGGTGCGCCGTAGTAGTCGGCCACGATCTTGTTGAACATCGCCGGGTGCGCACGGCCGGTGCGGATCGCGGCGAAGTCCTCCTTGGCGACCACGACGGCCTTCTCCATCTTCTCCTCGGCCTCGAGGAGGGTCTCTTCGATCACCACTTGCTCCTGCGTGTCTTGAGTAGGCCCGGCTGCGGTTCCTTGTCGGGGCCGACGGCCGGCTGCGTCGCGTCTTCTTCCTGCACGGTTCCCGACCGGCAGGTCATTGTCCATCCCCTGGCCAGGGTCCGTTCCCTCCGTCCCTCGGACAGGTGTCCTCCCGCGAACCGAGGTCGTTCCACCGGTCAGTCCCGGCTGCCTTGGTCACCCACCAGCGTGCCGATCTTCTCACCCTTGACGGCTCGGGCGATATTGCCCTCCTTCAGAAGCTCGAAGACCACGATCGGAAGCTTGTTGTCGCGGCACAGTGTGATGGCGGTGGCGTCGGCGACCTTCAGGTCCCGCGTGATGACCTCGCCGTAGCCGAGGGAGTCGAACTTGACGGCGTCCGGGTTGGCCTTCGGGTCGGAGTCGTAGACCCCGTCCACACCGTTCTTGCCCATCAGCAGGGCCTCGGCGTCGATCTCCAGGGCACGCTGGGCGGCGGTGGTGTCGGTGGAGAAGTACGGCATGCCCATACCGGCGCCGAAGATGACCACACGGCCCTTCTCCAGGTGCCGTACGGCGCGCAGCGGGATGTACGGCTCGGCGACCTGCCCCATGGTGATGGCGGTCTGCACCCGGCACTGGATGCCCTCCTTCTCCAGGAAGTCCTGGAGGGCGAGGCAGTTCATCACGGTGCCGAGCATGCCCATGTAGTCGGAGCGGGCCCGGTCCATGCCGCGCTGCTGGAGTTCGGCGCCGCGGAAGAAGTTGCCGCCGCCGATGACGACCGCGATCTGCGCGCCGTCGCGTACGACGGCCGCGATCTCGCGGGCGATGGCGTGCACCACGTCCGGGTCGACGCCCAGGCCCCCGCCGCCTGAGAAGGCCTCTCCGGACAGCTTCAGCAGAAACCGGCCGCGTACTTTGCCGTCGTCGCTCTTCTCGACGCTGGTGGTCATGGGGATCTCCTCGTGGTGCACATACGAAGAAGGCCATTGCCGGTGGTGGGTTTGCATCCCATACGCGGCAATGGCCTCCTCGTCAGATCTGCTGTCGTCCGCCACGCGCGCGGGCGGGGCTGCCCGCGCGAGCGACACGGACGACTGCACCCGACCCTATCGGGATCGGGTACCCGTCGCTGTACGGACTCAGATGCCGACCTTGATGCGCGTGAAGCGCTTCAGGGTGACACCGGCCTCGTCCAGGACCTTCTGGACCGACTTCTTGTTGTCGAGCGCGTACGGCTGGCCGAGCAGCGTGGCGTCCTTGAAGAAGCCGTTCAGACGACCCTCGACGATCTTGCCGATCGCGGCCTCGGGCTTGCCCTCGGCGCGGGTGGTCTCCTCGGCGATACGGCGCTCGGTCTCGACGACCTCGGCCGGGACGTCCTCCTTGGAGAGGTACTTCGGCGCGAAGGCGGCGATGTGCTGGGCAATGCCCTTGGCGACCTCGGCGTTCGGCTTGTCGAACTCGACGAGGACACCGATCTGCGGCGGCAGGTCGGGCATCGTGCGGTGCATGTACGCGGTCACGAAGCCGTCGGAGAACTGCGCGAAGCGGTCCAGGACGATCTTCTCACCGAGGTTGGCGTTGGCCTCGTCCACGAACGCCTGGACGGTCTTGCCGGGCTCGATCTCGGAGGCGAGCAGGGCCTCCAGGTCGGCCGGGGAGGTCTTGGCGACGTGCTCGGCGATGGTCTGGGCCGCGGCCTGGAACTTCTCGCCCTTGGCGACGAAGTCCGTCTCGCACTTCAGCTCGACGAGGACGCCGGAGGAGTTGTCGTCGGCGATGATGGAGACCACGGCGCCGTTCTCGGCGGAGCGGCCCTCGCGCTTGGCGACGCCCTTCTGGCCCTTGATGCGCAGCGCCTCGACGGCCTTCTCGACGTTGCCCTCGGCCTCGTCCAGCGCCTTCTTGCAGTCCATCATGCCGGCGCCGGTGAGCTCACGGAGCTTCTTGACGTCGGCGGCGGTGTAGTTCGCCATGAGTCTGTGAATCTTTCTCGAAGTCTGGAAGATCGAAGATCTGCGGGGTTCTGCGATCCGCATGCATCTGCAGATCTACGACACTCCGCTGACCTACGGGTGAACGGCGGGAGCGGTCTTCATGCACCGCTCCCGCCGTCAACGCTGACGGGACGGTCAGGCCTGCTCGCCCTCGGCGGCCGGAGCCTCAGCAGCCGGCGCCTCGGCAGCCGGCGCCTCCGTGGCGGGAGCCTCGGCGGCAGCCTCCGCAGCCGGAGCCTCCTCGGCCTTCTTCTCACCCTCGAGCAGGTCGCGCTCCCACTCGGCGAGCGGCTCGCCCGCGGCCTTCTCGCCCTTGCCCTCGGCGGCGACGCCGGAGCGGGCGATGAGGCCCTCGGCGACGGCGTCGGCGATCACACGGGTGAGCAGGGTGACGGAGCGGATCGCGTCGTCGTTGCCCGGGATCTTGTAGTCGACCTCGTCGGGGTCGCAGTTGGTGTCGAGGATCGCGACGACCGGAATGTTCAGCTTCCGGGCCTCACCAACGGCGATGTGCTCCTTCTTGGTGTCCACGATCCAGACGGCGCTGGGCACCTTCTGCATCTCGCGGATACCACCGAGGGTCTTCTCCAGCTTGGCCTTCTCGCGCGAGAGCACGAGAAGCTCCTTCTTGGTCAGACCGGAAGCGGCGACGTCCTCGAAGTCGATCTGCTCGAGCTCCTTGAGGCGCTGCAGACGCTTGTAGACGGTCGAGAAGTTGGTGAGCATGCCGCCCAGCCAGCGCTGGTTGACGTAGGGCATGCCGACGCGGGTGGCCTGCTCGGCGATGGCCTCCTGCGCCTGCTTCTTCGTGCCGACGAACATGACCGTGCCGCCGTGGGCGACGGTCTCCTTGACGAACTCGTAGGCGCGGTCGATGTACGACAGCGACTGGAGCAGGTCGATGATGTAGATGCCGTTGCGCTCGGTGAAGATGAAGCGCTTCATCTTCGGGTTCCAACGACGGGTCTGGTGACCGAAGTGGACGCCGCTCTCCAGCAGCTCCCGCATCGTGACGACGGCCATGGCCGTTCTCCTCGTGTTTCTCGGTTGTGCCGCGGATGCCGGACGGCTCCCGCGCCTGACGCCCGCATGCGCCTTGCCACAAAGGGACCGAGGGGCGCTGATCCGGACCGTTGCCGGCCCTGGTATCGGGGCGTGCGAAGTCGACCCGGTGGCCCGGGTCGCCATCAGAAGTGTACGGGACCCAGGAGGTCCCGGGTGACGCCGCTGTCCACAACTCGGGAGTAATCCACAGGTTTCAGCCGGGATCGGCGGGAGTACGGCACGGTCCTCGCATGCGAGCGATGCGATGTAAACGAGGTGTACGAGCGACGTGGGCGATGCTGCTGGGGCTGACGCTGACCGTCCTGGCCACCGCGGCCCGGGCGGACGACCCGCCGCCGACAGCGCCGCCGAGGGCGGACGCCCCGGTACCGGTGATCGGCCGTACGTGGCCGGTGGGGTTACGCCCCTCCGTGCTGCGCGGCTGGGACCCCCCTGCCACGCCGTACGGCCGGGGCCACCGGGGCGTGGACCTGGCGGCCCCGCCCGGAACACCGGTACGGGCGGTCGCGGCGGGCCGGGTGTCGTTCGCGGGGCGGGTGGCCGGAAAGGGGGTTGTGTCGGTGGAACTGACCGGTACCGGCACCCCGCCCTTGCGGACGACCTATGAACCCGTACACGCGTCGGTCCGCAAGGGGGCCGAGGTACAGGGGGGCGAGGTGCTCGGCACGGTCGAACCGACGGGCTCACACTGCACAGTCACGTGCGTGCACTGGGGTTTGCTGAGGGAGACCACGTACCTTGACCCACTGTCGTTGCTACCGCCCTGGCTCCTGCACCGTGGACCGTCCCGCCTCCTACCGGTGCTCGGGGTACCGCTACCACCGGCGTAGACGTAGCTGCGGACAGTCGTGCCGCTGGGGCGATGGGGGTCCCCGCTCGAGCGAAGCCGAGAGTGGGGGAGGGTGGGCGCAGCGGCACCCGGCCAACGCCGGCGAGTCCCCCAACCACCCCCACCGGCCTGCACCTGCACCTGCACTCAGCCCCGAACCCCCCGCAACACCATCCCCACCGCAGCCTCCGCAATCACCCCCGGCTCCTCCGCCGCCCCCAGCTCGATCCGCCGCACGGCCGCGTCCACAACCCCCTGCAGCAACATCGCCGCCAACCGCGGCTCCGCATGCCCCATCTCCCCCAGCGCCTCGACGATCATCGAGACCAGCTCCCCGTGCGCCGCCCGGATCTTCTCCCGCGCCCCGGCATCCAGCTCACTGGCCGAAATCGCCACCACGGCCCGATGCCGCCGGTCCCCGACGAGCTCCAGCTGCTTGCGCACATACGCCTCGACCTTGGCCTCCGGCCCGTGCGCCCGCTCCATCGCCGCCGACACTTCCGCCGCCCAGACCGGGAAGTCGACCTCACACAGCTCCTCGACCACGGCGGCCCGTGACCGGAAGTACTCGTACACGGACGACCGCGCAAGCCCCGTCCGCTCGGCCAGGGCCGGGAAGGTCAGCGCCTCCGTCCCGCCCTCGGACAGTAGGGAACGAGCCGCGTCCAGCAGGGCGGCTCGCTGCATCGACCGGTGCTCGGCCACGGAGGCCGCTCGAATCCTTGGCACGTCGACCACTTTACGGACGCGGCACCCGGGGCGGGAGTGAATCGCGTCGCCTCGTCGGCGTTCGACCAGGTCAACGCCCGAAGCCTGCCAGTTTCGCGCGCAGCTGGAGCACGGACTTGGTGTGGATCTGACTGACCCGGCTCTCGGTCACCCCGAGCACATTGCCGATCTCGGCGAGCGTGAGCCCCTCGTAGTAGTACAGCGTGACCACGGTCTTCTCCCGCTCGGGCAGCGTGTTGATCGCCCGCGCCAGGAACCGCCGCAGCTCCCTGTCCTCGGCCACCTCCACCGGATTGTCCGCGGCGGTGTCCTCCAGCGTGTCCATGACGCTCAGCCCATCGCCGCCGTCACCCCCGACGTGCAGCAGCTCCTCCAACGCCACCACGTTGGCCAGTGACAACTGGCTGAAGACCGCGTGCAGTTCGTCGACCGCCATGCCCAGCTCGGCGGCCACCTCGCTCTCCGTCGGCGTCCGCCGCAGCCGTGCCTCCAGCGTCGCGTAGGCCCGCTCCACATTGCGCGCCTTCTGCCGCACGGACCGCGGGATCCAGTCCAGCGCCCGCAGCTCGTCGATCATCGCGCCGCGGATCCGCGTGATCGCGTACGTCTCGAACTTGATCTCCCGGTCGATGTCGAACTTCTCGATCGCGTCGATCAGCCCGAACACCCCGGACGACACGAAGTCCGCCTGCTCGACGTTGGGCGGCAGCCCCACGCTCACCCGCCCGGCCACGTACTTCACGAGCGGCGAGTAGTGCAGGATCAGCTGCTCCCGCAACCGCTCGTCCCCCGTCGCCTTGTACGACCGCCACAACTCGTCGAGCGTCGAGGGAGCGGGCGGCCGCACGCTGCCACCGTCACGGGCGGCTGGGGGGATCGCCGCCCGGTCGGACCCGGAGGTGTGCTGGGGCATTCGTCGCCTTGTGCCGTTCTGCCGTGAAGGGTGGCGCCTGGGGGAGCTGTCGGTCTGATGTCGAGTTACTGGACTGTGTCGGGATCCTTGTGAGCGTAGCGTGACTGAAGAGTCGCGGTGTGCGAAGGACGGGGCGGAACCCATGCGCAGATACGTTCCGCCGGGTGCCCCGTAGGGTCATGACGGTCGCTCTCCGTGACCGCCAGGACCCGTCAACTGCGGGATTTCCCAAGGGCGTCGAGTTTTCCCTCGGACGGCCGAACACGCACGGTCAGCACGGGCTCCGACCGCCTTGAACGGAGATCATGGCCTGGCGTGTCAACTTCCAGCCATCGCCGTGTCGTTCGACGTAACCAAGTGCTCTGAGTTCGTACAGTCTCGCGATCGCGTCATCCTCCGTCGTCGGCGTGCCGCGTGCGATCTCTTCGGCCGTGGCGGCTCCACGGGCGGGCAACGCGGCCAGGACGCGTCGTGCGCCGGGCGCCAGCAGATCCCGCGGCAGCACCGGTCCTCGGCGGTCCGGGGCCAGCTCCCCCATGTCTCCGACGAGTTCCACCACCTCCGCCGCGTCGGTGACCAGCGTCGCGTCCCCGCGCAGCAGTTCGTGCACGCCTGCCGACAGTCCACTGGTGGTCGGCCCGGGCACTCCCATCGTGTGACGCCCCAGCCGTTGCGCCGCCCGCGCCGTGACGAGTGAGCCACTGCGATAGGCGGCCTCGACGACGACGGTTCCCCGGGTGAGCGCGGCGATCACTCTGTTCCTGACGATGAACCGGTTCGGCGTCGGATGATCACCGGGCGGCAACTCGCCGACCACCAGCCCCTGGTCTGCGATCCTGGTGATCAACTGGGTGTGGCCGCGCGGGTAGGGCCGGTCGACCCCGCAGGCGAGGACGGCGACGGTGGCACCACCCGCGCCGAGGGCACCGCGGTGAGCGGCGCCGTCCACGCCGTAGGCGCCGCCGGACACCACCACCCAGCCGCGCTCGGCGAGGCCGGCCGCGAGGGTGACGGCCATGTGCGCGCCGTACTCGGTGCAGGCCCGGGCACCCACGACGGCGACGGATCTCAGCGCCCACATCCGCAGACTGGGCCGGCCCCTGATCCACAGCCCGAGCGGCCTCGCCTCTCCCAGGTCGTCCAGCTGCCCCGGCCACTCCGCGTCCCCCGGGCACACAAACCGCACGCCGGCGTCCCGCGCGACGCCGAGATCACGCCCCGGCTGGGCCAGCCTGGCCCGCGCCAGCAGCCCGGCCCACCGTTTCTCACTCA
Organism: Streptomyces flavusporus; assembly: GCF_046267975.1. Lineage (NCBI taxonomy): Bacteria > Bacillati > Actinomycetota > Actinomycetes > Kitasatosporales > Streptomycetaceae > Streptomyces > Streptomyces flavusporus. The sequence goes on from NZ_CP176503.1 coordinate 2,942,026, forward strand.
CCCCCGGCAAGGGCCTCCCGCCCTCCCGCAAGCGTCGTACCACCTGCTCCACCCCGAACTCCCGCACCCACCGCCCGGCAACCTCGTCACCGGGCTCGATGACGCGGGTGAGGAAGACACGGGAGAGCAGCTCGTCGTCCGGATCGCCGCCGCCGCTCATGTCAGCGCCCCGATGGCCATCGGCACACCGCGCGGCACTCCCGTACGCAGTTGCAGCGCCAGGGCGACGTCCGTCGCGTCGGGCCGGTCGTGTCCCACGAGGTCGGCGACGCTCCAGGCGACCCGCAGCACCCGGTCGATTCCGCGTGCCGTCAGCGCGCCCCGCTCCAGATTGCGTTCCGCCTCGTCCATCGCGCCGGTCGCGGCGTGCCAGCGGCTGCGCAGCTCCCGGCCGGGCACCTCGCTGTTCGTCCGCCAGGGCGTACCGGCGAAGCGTGCTGCGGCCCGCTCCCGCGCCGCCCGGACACGGTCGGCGACCGTCGCCGTGGACTCACCCCGCACACCGCGGTCGGCGAGCTGGGCGCGGGTGACGCGGTCCACTTCCACTCTGAGGTCGACCCGGTCGAGGAGTGGTCCCGAGAGCCGGGCCTGGTAGCGGCGGATCGCCGAGGGCGGGCACTCGCACAGGCTGTCGGTCTGCGAGAAGCGGCCGCAGGGGCACGGGTTCGCGGCGAGCACCATCAGGAACCTCGCCGGGAACCGCACCACCCCGGCACTGCGGGCGATCACGACATGCCCCGACTCCAGGGGTTGTCGCAGGGCGTCGAGCGCATGGCTGCTGAACTCCGGCGCCTCGTCGAGAAAGAGCACCCCCCGATGGGACAGCGACACGGCGCCGGGGCGGGCCATCCCCGGGCCGCCGCCGACCAGCGCCTGCATGGTGGCCGAGTGGTGCGGGGCGCAGTAGGGAGCGGTGTCGATCATGGGTTTGCCCGGGGGCAGCAGGCCCGCCACGGAGTGCACCGCCGTCACCTCCAGCGCCTCCTCGCGGCCGAGCCTGGGCAGGACGGCGGGCAGCCGCTCCGCGAGCATCGTCTTCCCGGCACCGGGCGGTCCCGACAGGAGGAGATGATGTCCGCCGGCCGCGGCGACCTCCACGGCGGTCCGAGCCGAGGTCTGTCCGACGACGTCGGCGAGGTCGTGGTCCTGGTCGTGCTGCGCGGCGCCGGAGCTGTGCATGCCCGTTGCCGCGCCGGTGCCGGGAACCCGCAGGCCGGCGAGCAGTGGGTCGGGACGTCCCGGTTCGGCCGGTTCCTCGTCGGGGACGGGCTCGTCCGCCAGTACGGCGATCAGCTGGCGCAGACTGCGCACGCCCAGCACGGACACTCCGGGCACCAGGGAGGCCTCGGCTGCCGCGCACTCCGGCACGACCACCTGCTCATAGCCCGCGTCCGCCGCGGCGAGCACGGCCGGCAGGGTGCCCCGCACCGGCCGCACCCGTCCGTCCAGGCCCAGCTCGCCGATCATCACGATGTCGGCGAGCACCCGCGGATCGATCCGCTCGCAGGCGCCCAGCACCGCGCAGGCGACGGCCAGGTCGAAACCACTGCCCGCCTTCGGGACCGACGCCGGACTGAGCCCGACCGTGAGCTTCTTCTGCGGCCACTCACCCCCGGAGTTGACGACCGCCGCCCGCACCCGGTCCCGGCTCTCCGTCAGGCTCTTGTCCGGCAGTCCCACCAGCGTGAACGCGGCGACACCCGGTTCGAGGTCGGCCTGGACCTCGACGACCACGCCCTCCACCCCGACGAGGGCGACGGAGCACGTACGTGCGAAGCCCATCTCAGGCCACCCCCCGCGCGTGCTCGACCACGGCCGCGCCCCGGTCGGGCAGGACAACGCCGACGAGGTCGATGCGGACGCCGCCGGGCGGCGCTCCCCCGTGTTCCTGCAGCCAGCGTTCCGCCAGGCCGCGCAGGCGCGCCGCCTTGGCCGGCGTGATCGCCGCCATCGGATGCTGGAAGGGACCCGACCTGCGGGTCTTCACCTCGCAGACGACCAGGACATCACCGTCCCGCGCCACGATGTCGATCTCCCCGGTCCTGCCGCAGCGCCAGTTGCGCTCCAGGACCGTCATGCCGGCCGTGACCAGCCGCCGAGCGGCCAGCTTCTCTCCGTACCTGCCCAGTGCACTGCGTGCCAGATGCGTGTTCATGTCGGCACCACCTCCGGCGCCAACCGTCACGCATCCTCCGCCAAGAAGTGGATCTTGGTGGGTTACTCGGCAGTTGTGGACAACGTCGTCACCCACGCGAGCGACAGCGACCACCGATCACCCGCTCGGGAGCTCCAGATCGCTCTTGTTCAGCTCCTCGATGTTCACATCCTTGAATGTGAGGACCCGGACCTGCTTCACGAACCGGGCCGGCCGATACATGTCCCACACCCAGGCGTCCGCCATCGACACCTCGAAGAACACTTCGCCCTGAACCGAATGCACCTGCATCTCGTAGTCGTTGGTCAGGTAGAAACGCCGCTCGGTCTCGATCACGTATTTGAACAGACCGACGACATCGCGGTACTCCCGGTAGAGCTTGAGCTCCATCTCGGTCTCGTACTTTTCGAGGTCCTCGGCGCTCATGGCATGTTCCCCTTCAGCCGTGCGATCCCACCATTGTGCGCCAGTCCCGTGAGCCCCTAGACGATTTCCGTGTCGAGGATCTTGGGCCTGGCAGGGGGACCTTCGTCGAGCAGTCTGCGCAGCAGCTCGGCGAGTCTGGTCGGATACACCGTCTCATGCGCCCGGGTCAGTTCCTGCCACGTCCACCACCGCGCACCCACGACACTGCGTCGCTCCAGCTCGGTGAGGCCCAGGGCCTCGGTCGTCGTCTGGTTCGTCCGGGCCAGGTAGTACCACTCGTCCTGGTCCCAGCGTCGGCCCGCGAACGGGAACGAGCACATCCGCCGCCACAGCACCGGGCCCAGCTCGACGGCCGTGATTCCGGTCTCCTCCGCGAGTTCCCGCACAGCGGCCTCCTCGCGGGTCTCGTCGCCCTCCAGGCCGCCGCCAGGAGTGAACCACCAGTCGTCGGCGGGATCGTCCGGCTCGTGGCCGTGCAGCAGCAGGATGCGGTCGTGGGGGTCGAGCAGCACGACCCGGGCCACCTTGCGCACCTCGTGTTCATGCGCGGCTCGCCTCCGGGGCGCGGCGGTGCCGCCCAGGCCCTCGGAGGAACCTGCTCCGGCATCCGTCGCCTCAGCGGGCACCGGCAGACTCCGTCCACGGACGGCTACGGCCCGCCACGCGCTTCGCGAGCGGACCGTACGCGGCGCCCCCGAGCACCAGCACGGCTCCGACCACGATCATGGCGCCCATCGTACGGAGCGGGCCGGGCGTGGACAGGTCGCCGAGCACCTCGAAACCGGTGGGGCGTTCCAGCATGCCGTCCATGGGCCAGACGACGGCGTCCACCCGCGCGGACACGGCGTCGCGCGACACGGTGCCGCCGGCGGCGTCCGTGAGGTGGGCGGTGGAGTCCAGGGAGCCGTGCCGCTCGTCACCGAGCAGGAACAACCGTCCCTCGGGCACGGTCACGGTCGGGAAGTTCGCGACTTCGGCGGCCTGCCCCTCGGGCAGATACGGTTCCTCGATCTCCTTGCCGTCGACGGTCAGCTTCCCGTCCCGGCAGCAGGAGACGGTGTCCCCGCCGACCGCGACCACGCGCTTGACCATCGGCGCGTTGCCCCAGGTCACGTCCTTGAAGACGACGACGTCACCGCGGCGCACGTCCGCGCTGTCGACCCGCTCGGCCAGCACGCGGTCGCCCACGCCGATCGTCGGTGCCATGGAGCCGGTGGGCACGGTGTACGGGCGGTAGACCACCGCTCCCCAGCCGAATCCGCCGAGGAACAGCACAAGGCCCAGCGCGACCGCCAGCCCGGACAACCGCTGTCCGATCCGCCCGCCCGCCGGGCCACTGCTCACCCCGCCGCGCTGCGGGGCCGTACGTGTCGCGCTCTCGCCACCCATGGACCCGCACCCTACCCGGCGGTACCTGACCGGGTCAGCCCTTCGGTTCTCCGACCGAGGTCAGAGTTCCGGAAGGCTTCACCAGGGCCGGTCAGCGCGTCTGTGCGACGGTGAGCCGGCGGCGGCGCCACAGGGCCACCGGCACGACCCCGGCGAGCGCCAGGGCGTTCGGGGCGGCGGTCAGGGCCGCGGACGCGGAGGACTGGCCGCCCAGACTGGGCTGGTCGAAGGTGTCCGGAACCGGGAGCGTGCCCCAGCGGTTGATCGGCCACGCCTTGACGATGGCGCGTCCGACGACCTTGTCCACCGGGACCATTCCGTGGTTGTCGTCGCCCTGGTTGTAGCGCGAGTCCCGGGAGTTCTGCCGGTGATCGCCCATGACCCAGATGAAGCCCTCGGGGATCTTCACCTTGAACTGCCCGCCCTGGTCGTCATTGCTGCACGGCGTGTTGCCGGGGTACACGTACGACGTCTCGTTCAGCGCCTTGCCGTTGACCTTGAGCGGGCCGGTGCCCTGGCACTCCACCGTGTCGCCGCCGACACCGACGACCCGCTTGATGAGGTCCTTCTCCTCCGCGGACGGCATCAGGCCGATCCAGCTGAGCACCGTCTGCAGGGCGTTCGGATTCGTCGTCGGCTCGCCGGCCAGCCAGTCGTCCGGGTCGTGGAAGACGACGACCTCGCCGCGCTCCGGCTCGGACCCGAACCACGGGGTGAGCTTGTCGACGAGAACGCGGTCCCCCTGCTGGAGGGTGTTCTGCATCGAGTCGGAGGGGATCGAGAACGCCTGCACCAGGAACGTCTTGATCAGCAGCGCCAGCACCAGCGCGATACCGATCAGGATCGGCAGCTCCTTCCAGAAGGAGCGCTGTTTCTTCGGCTGCTTGGGAGCCGGGCCGCCCGGCCCCTGGTCCCCGGCCTGGTCCTGCCCGTCCGTCACCCTGCCGTCCTTGGCCACTGTTGTGTCACTCCCTGCGGGAGGGACGCTGTCCGGGGCCGTGGGGGCCGCGTCCACGGGCTGTCCGCGGTGCTCCTCGCCGTCGTGCCCGGACCGTGCGCCAACCGCCACATCCCCCACGCCAACTCCTTACTCTGTGCCGCCGCCTGCCCCGTGCACGGCGCAGGCCCACCACTCCCATAACGAGCGGGAGTTCCGCAGGGCTCGGGAGCTGGATCGTTCCGTTCGGATCGTCGGAGGCAACCCTATGCGACGGTTGGGGAGCAGCGGTCGACCCGGAGGCCGAGTCGGACACGGAAGCGTAGGTTTTCGGTTCCTCCAGGGTGGTCCAGTGGCCGAGCGGCCAGGCGATGACGACGGCGCGTCCCACCACCTCCTCCTCGGAGACGGTGCCGCCGTAGTCGGTGTCCTGGTGGGAGCGGGAGTCCGCGGAGTTGGACCGGTGGTCGCCCATCACCCACAGCCGGCCTTCCGGCACGGTGATGTCGAACGGGGTCGCCGACGGTTCGTTGCCGGGAAAGAGATAGTCCTCGGTCAGGGGAACGCCGTTGACCGTGACCCGCCCTTGCGAGTCACAGCACTTGACGCGGTCGCCGCCGACTCCGACGACCCGCTTGATGAGGTCCTTCTCGTTCTCGGAGGGCAGCAGGCCGATGAAGGTGAGACCTTCCTTCACCTGCTTGACGACGACCGGGTCCTCCTTCTTCTGGGTGGGCTGCTCGTCCTGGAGCCAGCCACCGGGGTCCTTGAAGACGACGACGTCACCGCGCTGCGGCTTGGAGCCGAACCAGGGGGTGAGCTTGTCGACCAGGACGCGGTCACCGATCTGGATCGTCTGCTCCATGGAGCCGGACGGGATCACGAAGGCCTGCACGAGGAAGGTCTTCAGCACGAGGGCTATGAGGACGGCCACCCCGACCAGGAGCGGGACCTCCTTTATCGCCGAGCGGCGCCGACGACGCTTGACCTTGCGCTGGAGCTTGCGCCGCTCGGCGCGGGTGCGGCCGCCGGACGGGCCGGCGGCCCGTCGGGTGCCGGTGGGCAGCAGGTTGTCGGCGGCGCTGCTGGGGACGCCGCGCGGTTTGCCGCGGTTACCCATGGGCACCGTCCGCCGTGGGCACGCGCGCGTAGGCGCCCGATCGGTGCAGGCGGGTGAGGTGGCCGACGGGCCAGACGATCCAGTCGGCCCGGCCGATCACGTCACCGACGGGCACCATGCCGCCGCCCGGTGAGCCCAGATGGTCGCGGGAGTCGCTGGAGGCGCTGCGGTGGTCGCCGAGGACGAACAAGGTGCCGTCGGGCACGACGACGTCGAAGGGCACCGTGGACGCGCTGTCGCCGGGGTGCAGGAACGTCGACTCGTCGACGGACCGGCCGTTCACCTGGAGCCTCCCCTCCTTGTCACAGCAGACCACGCGGTCTCCCCCTACACCCACGACGCGTTTGATGTAGTCGGCGTTCCCGAAGTGTCCGGTGCCGTCGAACACGACCACGTCACCGCGCCGCGGTTCGGCACCGAAACGGTACGCCAACTTATTTACGAGAACGCGGTCGCCGATCCTCAATTCGCGTTCCATGGATCCGCTGGGGATCTGGAACGGCTGCAGCACAAAGGTGCTGAGCAGCAGCAGAAACAACAGGCAGATCAGCAAGGTCAGGGTGATCCGCCCGCCGGGGAGCCAGTCGGCGATCCGCGACACCAACGCGAAACGCGACCGTTCCTCCGGCCCCTCTGTGTCCGAGATCTCCTCGGATCCGGAAGGGCGGGAGGAGCGGTCGCGCTCCGTCGGCTGTGCTTCGGTGTCCATCGGGGCCAGATGCTATCCGGCCCCGTTTCGAACGCCGGGAAGCGCTCAGCTCTCGCGCTTCTCCTTGATCTTCGCCGCCTTGCCGCGCAGGTCGCGCAGGTAGTACAGCTTGGCGCGGCGGACGTCACCCCTGGTGACGAGCTCGATCTTCTCCACGATCGGGGTGTGCACCGGGAAGGTGCGCTCGACGCCGACGGAGAAGGAGACCTTGCGGACCGTGAAGGTCTCGCGCACGCCGGAACCCTGGCGGCGGATCACCACACCCTTGAACTGCTGCACACGGGAGCGGTTGCCCTCGATGACGCGGACGTGGACGTTGACCGTGTCGCCCGGGCGGAAGGCCGGGACGTCGCTGCGCAGCGACGCGGCGTCGACGGAGTCGAGCAGGTGAGACATTTCGTCTGCTTTCTTCGCTGATGCCACAGGTCATCAACGGAAACTAGGTTTTCCGGGTGAGCGTCATGCTGGTCGGAGCGCGCGTCGTGTCCCCCTGTGGCAGGGGCGCACGCCGGACGGCGCACAACAGCGGTCTATTCTTCCACGCCGTCTGCCCGGCGCCAAAATCGGCCGTACGGCTCACCCTCGGGGTCCGGTTCCCAGCCCAGGATGGAGAGCATCTCGCGGTCCTTCTTGTCGAAGGCCTTGGGGTCGCAGCGCTCGATCAGGTCGGGCCGGTTGACCGTCGTCCGCTTCAGCGCCTCGTCACGGCGCCAGCGGGCGATCCTGCCGTGATGGCCGCTGAGCAGCACGTCCGGGATCTCCCGGCCGCGCCACTGGGGCGGCTTGGTGTAGACGGGGCCTTCCAGGAGGTTGGCCATGGCGCCGGGCGCGAAGGAGTCGTCGCGGTGGGACTCGGCGTTCCCGAGGACGCCGGGCAGCAGCCTCGCCACGGCTTCCGTGATGACCAGTACGGCCGCCTCGCCGCCGGCGAGGACGTAGTCGCCGATGGACACCTCGTGGACGGGCATCCGGGTCGCGTACTCGTCGATGACGCGCCGGTCGATGCCCTCGTAGCGCGCGGGCGTGAAGATCAGCCAGGGGCGCTCGGAGAGTGCGACGGCGAGTTCCTGGGTGAAGGGGCGGCCGCTGGGCGTGGGGACGACGAGGGTGGGCGCGTGGGAGCCCGTTTCGTAGCCGTCGGCGAGGACGGAGTCCAGGGCGTCGCCCCAGGGCTCGGTCTTCATGACCATGCCGGGCCCGCCGCCGTACGGCGTGTCGTCGACCGTGTGGTGCCGGTCGTGGGTCCAGGTCCGCAGATCATGCACGTGCACGTTCAGCTGTCCACGCGCGCGTGCCTTGCCGACCAGGGAGACGTTCAGCGGGTCGAGGTACTCGGGGAAGATGGTGACGACGTCGAGCCGCATCAGGACTCGTCCCCGGAGGAGTCGATCTCGGCCCGGTCGTCGATCAGGCCGGGCGGCGGGTCGACCACGACCCGCTGCTCCTCGAGGTCGATCTCGGTGACGATCTCCTCGACGAACGGGATCATGACCTCGGTCCCGTCAGGACGCTCCACGATGAACAGGTCCTGCGAGGGCAGGTGCGAGATCTCGGTGATCCGGCCGACGTCCACACCGTCCTTGGTGACGACATCGAGGTCGATCAGCTGGTGGTCGTAGTACTCGTCCTCGCCCTCGGGCAGTTCGTCCGGGTCGACCTCGGCGATCAGGAGGGTGTTGCGCAGCGCCTCGGCGCCGGTCCGGTCGGTCACACCCGCGAAGCGCAGCAGCAGGCGTCCGCTGTGCACACGGCCCGTCTCGATGGTCAGCGGTCCGGCGGAGGCCGGGTCGGTGGCCAGGACGGCACCGGGGGCGAGCCGGAGTTCCGGCTCGTCGGTACGTACCTCGACGGTGACCTCGCCCCTGATGCCGTGGGCGCGGCCGATGCGGGCGACTACGAGCTGCACTTTTCGAAGATCTCCTGTCGTACGTACGACCACGGGCCGGGGACGGCCGAGTGGCCCTCCCCGGCCCGAGCCGGTGCTGCGTTGCGTCAGCGGACGTGGTCCACGTCGACGAGGTCGACACGGACTCCGCGGCCGCCGATGGCGCCCACGACGGTGCGCAGAGCGCGTGCGGTGCGGCCGTTGCGGCCGATCACCTTACCGAGGTCGTCGGGGTGGACCCGGACCTCCAGCACACGCCCGCGACGCAGGTTGCGCGAGGCGACCTGCACATCGTCAGGGTTGTCGACGATGCCCTTCACGAGGTGCTCGAGAGCCTCCTCGAGCATGCTCAGGCCTCGGCCGACTCGGACTCGGCGGCAGCCTCGTCCTTCTTCTCCGCCTTCTTCTTCTGGGTGATCGCCTCACCCTTGCCCTCGTCGTCGCCGCCGAGGGCCTCGAACGACGGGCGCGCCTTCTTCGGCTCGGCCACGAGCAGCGGCGCCGGGGCGGGCTCGCCCTTGAACTTCTGCCAGTCGCCGGTCTTCTTCAGGATGGCGAGCACGGGCTCGGTCGGCTGGGCGCCGACACCGAGCCAGTACGCCACGCGCTCGGCGTCGACCTCGATCACCGACGGGTTGTACGTCGGGTGGTACTTGCCGATCTCCTCGATGGCCCGGCCGTCACGGCGGGTACGGGAGTCGGCGACGACGATGCGGTAGTGAGGCGAACGGATCTTGCCCAGACGCTTCAGCTTGATCTTGACTGCCACGGGAGTGGGTTCTCCTGGATTTGACGTGGTTGGGCACGGCGAGACGGCCGCGTGGGGTTGCGGTACCCGAGTGCCCGATGGACGCGTCAGCCGGAGGAGAGAGGGGTCCTGTGCGGCTGTCGAGTACAGCTAGCCATTCTGCCATACCCTGCGGGCGCTTCCGACCGGGGGCAGTTGGGCATGCCTGGTATGCGCCCGGCGTCCACGTGACCCTACGTCGGTGCGCAACCCGCCGCAGCTGCGGCGGCTACGGCTGTCCGGCACCCACGAGATGCCGGAAATGCTCAGCTTGCCGCGCCCGCGCCCACGACCTCTGGGATGCGGAACGGTTTTCCGCAGCCACCGCACACGATCGGGGCCTGGGCCAGGACCGAGGGAACGACCCGTACGTTGCGGCCGCAGTCGCACACCGCCTTGACCCGGACCCCGCCGCCGGAGGAGCCGTGGCGGGCCGCCGGGCCGCGGAAGGTGCGTGAGGTGTCGGCGGAGGTGGCGGCGGTGTGGGCGGTCAGGGCGCGCTGCAGGCGCTCGATCGTGGTGCGGTAGCGCCGCTTCGCCTCGGGGTTGAGCGTGACCAGCGAGAAACCGCTGCTGGGGTGCGGTTCCTCGCGGTGGTCCAGGCCCAGCTCCTCGGCGATCGCGAGGAATCTGCGGTTGTGGTACCGGCCGGCGCGGGAGGTGTCGCGGATTCCGCGGGCGGCGGCGATGCCGTGGACTGCCTCATGGAGCAGCCGCTCGAAGGAGAGCTCGTGTCCGCAGGCGGACGACGACTCCCCGATCAGGGATTCGGGCGCGGCAAGATCTGGCAGCTCGGGGTGGTACCGCTGAATGTCGGCCCACGCCTGTGCCAGCTCTGCGGCGAGAACAGGTGGTGTCGTGCTCACGTAATGACAACGAGCCTGGGTCCCGCTGTGTTCCGATTCCGGGGCATCCCAAATAATTCGCACGTACCCGTCAGTTGCCGCTGATGCGTCCTGACGAGGGCGGGTGCGCTGATCTGCGGAGAAGCCGCACAGCTCGTACCAAGCCGGTACGTAGCCTGACGTACGACCCGGCGCGTAGACATGTCCGCGCGCCGGGGGAACGTGTGGTCCGCGGATGCGCAAGTGGCGTTTCGGTCGCCTCTCGCCGCTTCAGTATGCGCGCGCGACGATCGCGACGTTACCGGGTGCGTCATCGGCGTCCGGCACCGACCCGTCCTCGGCGACCAGACACCGTACGGTCACCGCGTGCTCGGCCAGCTTGGCCTCGCCTTCTTCGCCGAGGGTCGCCCAGGGGATGCGCGCCCAGCCGCCGGCGGTCGCCGCCTCGACGGCCTCCTCGATCGTCGACACGTCGGAGGTGCGGGACTCACGGCGCTCGCGGGACTGGGTCAGCAGGAGCGCCTGATCCTCCTCGAAGAGCGTGGGGAGCAGCCGTACGAGCGAGTCGATGGCCACGGGTTCCTTGCCGCCCGGGATGCGGCGCGCCAGCATCGCCGTGTTGTTCTCCAGGTCACGGGGGCCGATCTCGATCCGTACGGGTACACCCTTCAGCTCCCAGTCGACCGCGCGGCGCCCGAACGGGGTGTCCGTGCGGTCGTCCACCTGGACGCGGACGCCGGCCGCCCTGAGCCGGTCGCCGATCTCGCGGACCTTGGCCAGAACCGCATCGTCGCCCTTGATCGCGAGGACGACCGCCTGGACGGGGGCGAGGCGCGGGGGCACCCGCAGCCCGTTGTCGTCTCCGTGCGTCATCACCAGGGCGCCGATCATGCGGGTCGTGGACCCCCAGGAGGTCTGCCAGACGAGCTCCTGCCTGCCCTCCTTGGACAGGTACTGGGTGTTGAAGGCCTTGGCGAAGTTCTGACCCAGCTCGTGGCTGGTGGCCATCTGGAGTGCCTTGCCGTCGCCCATCATGCTTTCGAGCGTGAGGGTGTTGATGGCGCCCGCGAAGCGCTCCTTGACGGTCTTGCGGCCGGGGACGGTGTCCATCGCGAGGACGTTCACCATGAAGTCCTCGTAGACCTTGCGGTGGATGTGCGCGGCGAAGTCGCGGGCGTCCTCGAACGTGGCGTGTGCCGTGTGGCCCTCCTGCCACAGGAACTCGGTCGTACGGAGGAAGAGGCGGGGCCGCAGCTCCCAACGGACCACGTTCGCCCACTGGTTGATCAGCAGGGGCAGGTCGCGGTAGCTCTGCACCCACTTCGAGAAGTAGTCGTTGATGATCATCTCGGAGGTGGGGCGGACGACGGCGGGTTCCTCGAGGTCCTTGCCGCCGCCGTGGGTGACGACCGCGAGCTCGGGGGCGAAGCCCTCGACGTGCTCGGCCTCCTTGGTGAAGTACGACTGCGGGATCAGCAGCGGGAAGTACGCGTTCTGGGCGCCCGCCTCCTTGATCCGGGCGTCCATCTCCTGCTGCATCCGCTCCCACAGCCCGTACCCGTACGGTCGGATCACCATGGTGCCGCGCACCGGACCGTTGTCGGCCAGCTCGGCCTTGTTGATCAGGTCCTGGTACCAGCGCGGGAAGTCGTCCGCGCGCGGGGTGAGAACGGGTGCCTTTGCCATGGCGAGATGGTACGGGCCCACGTTGCCGGAATGTGAATTCTCGCCACTTGCGCGGGCGCCCCACAAGCCGGGCTCCGCAACCCCTGGACGCGGTCGCGCGCCCGGAGTTTCCTGGCATACGGGGGAGGGCGGGCGTACGCCACGGGGGCTACGGAAACGGGTACAGCAGCAACTCTCGGCGGATTGGGGCGCTTTCGATGACACCTACGCTCGTGCGGCAGCGACTGCCTCATGCGGTACCTGCGCCCCGCGTGGACCTGGCTGCACGCGCGCGTGACTGGTCGGAAATCCAGGAGCGGATGCTCGTACCGCTCTACGAGGCGGTCTACGAGCGACTGGACGTGGGCCCCGGCACCCGGCTGCTGGGGCTCGGCTGCGGTTCCGGGCTGGCGCTGCTGATGGCGTCCTCCCGGGGCGCCGCGATCACCGGTGTCGAGTCCTCCTCCCCCGAGAGAAGGGCCCTCGCGCGCGAGCGTCTGCTGCCGGAAGGACCGGGCACGCGCGCGCGTGCGGGCGTCCGGCTCCTCGACGATGCTCCCGGGGCGCCCGAGGACGGGACGCCCGCGTACACCCTGGTGACCGCCTTCGAGCCCATCGGGTGTCTGGCGGGAGACTCGGAGGGGCTCGGTGAGCTGCTCGCCGCGGCGGTACCGCTCGCGGAGCGGGGGGCGCCCGTGGTGCTGGCCGGCTGGGGGCCGCCGGAGCGTTGCGCCACGTCGTCCGTGCTGCGGGTGGCGGGCAAGCTGGCGGATCCGCTACGCAGCGCGGGCAGTTGGCGTCCGGCCCTGCGCGACGACCTGGAGGAGGTCGCCCAGCGGGCGGGGCTCCGGCCGGACGGTTCGGGGCGGGTGGCGTGCCCCTTCGGGTATGCCGACCTGGACTGCGCGGTGCGCGGGCTGCTGTCGACGGGGCTGTTCGACGCGGCGATCGCGGCGACGGATCAGGAGCAGGTCGACAAGGAGCTGACCGAGGCCCTGCACCCGCACCGGCGGCCGGACGGCACGGTGTGGATGCCGAACGTGTTCCGCTACCTGATCGCCCGAACCCCCTGACAGGGCCCGGGAGATGCAGGTGGTGCGCGGAGGGGCGGGGCGCCCCCCTACCCCTCCTGGTCACCCTTCGTCAGCCGCGAGATCCCGGCGATCAGGTACGCGTCCACCTCCTCCAGCGTCTCGCGTTCCAGCAACGCCTCCGCCAGCGCGTCGAGTTGGTGCCGGTGGTCGCGCAGCTTGCGGCACGCCTCCTCGTAGCACTCGTCGACGATCCGCCGCATCTCGCCGTCGATCACGTCCAGCGTCTGCGGTGCCGCAGCCAGGCCGTACGTCTGCTGGGCGTCGTTGGGGAGGGCGGACAGTCGGCCGACCTGTCTGCTCATGCCCCAGCGGGCGACCATTCCGCGGGCGATGTTGGTGACCTGTTCGAGGTCGCTCTCCGAGCCGGTGGTGATGACCCCGTAGACGACATGTTCCGCGGCCATGCCGCCGAGTGCGCCGATGATGCGGCCGCGCAGATAGTCCTCGGTGTACGCGTACTTGTCCGACTCGGGCGTCGACAGTGTCACGCCGAGTGCCCTTCCGCGCGGCACGATGGTGATCTTGCGGACCGGGTCGGCGCCGGGCTGCAGCATGCCCAGCAGGGCGTGGCCGCTCTCGTGGTAGGCGGTGCGTTGGCGTTCCTCCTGGGGCATCACCAGCGCGCGTTCGGCGCCGAGTTGGACCTTCTCCAGCGCTTCCGAGAGGTCGGTCTGCGTCACCTGCTCCTGCCCTCGCTTGACCGCGATCAGGGCAGCCTCGTTGGCGAGGTTGGCCAGTTCGGCGCCGGTCATTCCCGGGGTCGTACGGGCGACCCGGGTGAGGTCGACGTCCGGGGCCAGCGGGATCTCGCGGGTGTGGATCTTGAGGATGGCCTCGCGGCCGCCCCGGTCCGGGGGCGCGACCATCACCACCCGGTCGAAGCGGCCGGGGCGGGTCAGGGCCGGGTCCAGGACGTCCGCGCGGTTGGTCGCGGCGATCACGATCACGCCCTCGGAGCCGGAGAAGCCGTCCATCTCGGTCAGGATCTGGTTCAGGGTCTGCTCGCGCTCGTCATGGCCGCCCATGCCGGCACCGGCGCCGCGGGCCCGGCCGATGGTGTCGATCTCGTCGATGAAGATGATCGACGGGGCGACCTTGCGGGCCTCCGCGAACAGTTCCCGTACGCGGGAGGCTCCCACGCCCACGATCATCTCGATGAACTCGGAGGCCGACGCGGAGAAGAACGGCACGCCCGCTTCCCCGGCCACCGCCCGCGCGAGCAGCGTCTTCCCGGTGCCGGGCGGCCCCGCGAGCAGCACGCCGCGCGGCATCTTGGCGCCCATCCTGCGGTAGGCGTCGGGGTTCTTCAGGAAGTCGACGACATCGTTGAGCTCGCCCGCGACCTCGTCGATGCCCGCCACGTCGGCGAACGTCGTGCGCTTCTCCCCCGACTCCAGCGCGACGGGCTTGGGCGGCTCCCTGCGTCCGAACATGCCGCCCGCGCCGCCCATGCCCGCCCGCATCCGCCGTGTGATGAAGATCCACAGCACGACGAGCAGGAGGATCGGCGCCAGCGAGATCAGCAGGTTGGCCAGAAGACTGCGCTGCTGGACGACCGGCTCCGCCGTGACGGTGACGTTGTTCCTGGTCAGGTCCGCCCAGAGCCGGTCGTCCGCGAACTCGGGTCGCTGGGTCCTGAACTTCGTGTACGTCCCGTCACCCTCGGGGTTGTCCTGGGCCCTCTTCAGCTGGCCCTGGATCGCGTCGCCCTTGGAGTAGATCTTGCTGACGTTGCCGTCGTCGACCTGCCTGCTGAACTCCGTGTACGAGATCGTCGGCTCGTCCCCGTCGCCGAAGAACGACAGCGCGAGGTTGACGAGCACGAACAGGACCAGCGCGGTGAGGGCGAGGCTCCACCAGCCGCCGGGTATCCGCCGCCCACCGGACGGCGGCTTCGGCGGTTCCTCGGGCGTGCCCTCGGTACGCCAGGGCTGCTCGGGCGACTTGCGCGGTGGCGCAGGGTTGGTCATATCGGGACGTTACGCCACACGGGCGTCTGCGGCATGTGCGCATACGACACCGGGGGCACCCTTGCGATCGAGGGTGCCCCCGGTGTCGTGGACCAGGTACTGCCGACTAACCCATGAACTTCTTGAACTCGTCCGGCAGTTCGAAGTCCTGTCCGCCCTGCTGCGGCACTCCGAAGGCGTTGCCGCTCTGAGCGGCGGCCGCGCGGCGGGCGGCGGCCTCCTGCTCCTGCTGCTTGCGCTTCATCGGGTTGCCGGAGCGCTGCTTGCCCTTGGCCTTCTTCGGCTGCTTCTTCGACCGGCCGGGCCCGCCACCCATGCCCGGCATCCCCGGCATGCCGGGCATACCGCCGCCCTGAGCCATGCGGGACATCATCTTGCGGGCCTCGAAGAACCGCTCGACGAGGTTCTTCACCGCGCTGACGTCGACTCCGGAACCCTTGGCGATACGGGCGCGGCGGGAGCCGTTGATGATCGTCGGGTCCTGGCGCTCGCCCGGGGTCATCGACTTGATGATGGCGGCCGTGCGGTCGACGTCCCGCTCGTCGAGGTTGTTGATCTGGTCCTTGATCTGCCCCATACCGGGCAGCATGCCGAGCAGCTTGGAGATGCTGCCCATCTTCCTGACCTGCTCCATCTGGGCCAGGAAGTCGTCCAGGGTGAAGTCCTGGCCCTTCTTGGACGCCAGCTTGGAGGCCATCTTCTCGGCCTCTTCCTGGCTGAACGTCTTCTCCGCCTGCTCGATCAGGGTGAGCAGGTCACCCATGTCGAGGATGCGGGAGGCCATCCGGTCCGGGTGGAAGGCGTCGAAGTCGTCGAGCTTCTCGCCGTTCGACGCGAACATGATCGGCTTGCCGGTGATCTGTCGGATCGACAGAGCCGCACCGCCGCGGGCGTCACCGTCGAGCTTGGACAGCACCACGCCGTCGAAGCCGACGCCGTCCCGGAAGGCCTCGGCGGTGTTGACCGCGTCCTGACCGATCATCGCGTCGACGACGAAGAGGATCTCGTCCGGCGAGACCGCGTCCCGGATGTCCGCGGCCTGCTGCATCATGTCGGCGTCGATGCCGAGGCGGCCGGCGGTGTCCACGATCACGATGTCGTGGACCTTGGACTTCGCGAAGTCGATGGAGTCCTTGGCGACCTTGATCGGGTCACCGACGCCGTTGCCCGGCTCAGGCGCGAAGACCGCGACCTCGGCCCGCTCGGCGACGACGCTCAGCTGGTTGACGGCGTTCGGGCGCTGGAGGTCGGCGGCGACCAGGAGCGGCGAGTGGCCCTGCTCCTTCAGCCAGCGGCCGAGCTTGCCCGCGAGGGTGGTCTTACCGGCACCCTGCAGACCCGCCAGCATGATC
This sequence comes from Streptomyces flavusporus, assembly GCF_046267975.1. NCBI lineage: Bacteria > Bacillati > Actinomycetota > Actinomycetes > Kitasatosporales > Streptomycetaceae > Streptomyces > Streptomyces flavusporus. The sequence goes on from NZ_CP176503.1 coordinate 2,958,360, forward strand.
ACGGTCGGCGGCTGCTTGGCGAACCGCAGCCGCCGGGTCTCGCCGCCGAGGATCGTGACGAGCTCGTCGTTCACGATCTTCAGGACCTGCTGGGCCGGGTTCAGCGCCCTGGAGACCTCGGCACCGAGGGCACGCTCCTTGACGTTCTTGATGAAGCTCCGGACGACCGGCAGAGCCACGTCCGCCTCGAGGAGCGCGATGCGGATCTCGCGCGCGGTGGCGTCGATGTCCGCCTCGCTCAAACGCCCCTTGCCGCGCAGATTCTTGAAGGTCGCTGAGAGGCGATCGGAGAGAGTATCGAACACGGCGGCGTCGGTCCTCGGAGTCGGGGGCAGGTGTGAGCGTCTTCCAGGGTATCCGGCCGCGCAAGAAAGTCGTCCCCACCCGCTGCACCCTGCTGAACGCCCGGACGCTGCGAGGTCACCCCCGCAGGGCCTCCTCCAGCTTCTGCGCGACCCCCGTCGCCTCCGTGCCCGGCAGGGGCGCGCCCTCCGGGTCTGTGACATAGAACGCGTCGACCGCGTTGGCGCCCAGCGTGCTCACATGCGCGCTGCGCACCCGTACGCCGGCGTCTTCCAGCGCCCGCCCGATCCGGAACAGCAGTCCCGGCGCGTCCTGGGCGCGCACCTCGATCACCGTGGCGAGGCGGGACGCGGCCGAGGCGACCGTCACCCGCGGTGGCGGCGCGACCACGCCCCGGCGGCGCGGATAGGCGGCGTCGCGCTCGGCTAGGCGGGCGGCGATGTCCAGGGAGCCGTCGAGGGCGCGCACGAGGTCGGCGCGCAGCCGGGCGGCCTGGGGCAGGGAGCCGTATTCGGCGGCGACCCGCCAGTCCAGCAGCAGCACCGAGCCCTCGACGCCCTCCGGCAGCTCCAGCGCCCGCAGCTCCGCCGTGCGGACCGTCAGACGGTGCATGGCGAGGACACCGGCCACCGCGGGCAGCACGCCCGCCTGGTCCGGTACGGCGATGAGCAGCTCCACGCCGAGCGGCTCCGGATCGCCGGACGGCTGCTCCTCCGCCGGCGGCTCGGTCTGCGCGCGCAGCGCCAGCACGGGGCTGCCGGTCGCGATCGCCTCGAGGGCGAGCCGCTCCTGCTCGGCGGTGGGCGCGGCGGCCTCGGGTTCGTCGAGGGGATCCCCGGCGAGGACGCCCGCGACCCGCTTGACCAGGTCGGCGACGAGCGAGCCGCGCCAGGACGACCAGGCGGCCGGTCCGGTGGCCAGCGCGTCGGCCTCGGTCAGTGCGTGCAGCAGCTCCAGCGTGCTCTGCGTGCCGACCGCCTCGGCGACCGAGCGGACGGTGGCCGGATCCTCCAGGTCGCGCCGGGTCGCGGTCTCGATGAGCAGCAGGTGATGGCGTACGAGGGTGGCGAGGACGGCCACGTCCGCACGGTCGAAGCCGATACGGGCGGCCACGTCGCGCGCGATGATCTCGCCGGCCACCGAGTGGTCGCCGGGCCAGCCCTTGCCGATGTCGTGCAGCAGCGCGGCGACCAGGAGCAGGTCGGGGCGGCTGACCCGGCGGGTGAACTCGGAGGCACGGACGGCGGTCTCGATGAGATGCCGGTCGACGGTCCAGATGTGCACGGCGTTGCGCTGCGGCCGGCAGCGGACCCGCTCCCAGTCCGGCAGCAGCCGGGTGATCAGGCCCTCGGCCTCCAGGGCCTCCCAGACCTCGATCGTGGGGCGGCCTGAACCCAGCAGGGTCACAAGCTGTTCGCGCGCCTCGGCGGGCCAGGGTGTGGGCAGCGGGCGCACTCCGGCCGCCATGCGCCGTACGACGTGCAGGGAGAGCGGCAGACCGGCCTGAGCGGCAGCGGCCGCGGCGCGCAACGGGAGCACGGGGTCGCGGTCGGGGCGCGCGGCCCGGGCGAGCACCACCTCGCCGTCCTGCTCCACCACCCCTTCGGCCAGCGGAGAGCGCTCGGCGACCTGCTTCCCACCGCCCAGCATGGAGCGCAGGCGCGGCCGCACGGCGCGCGACCGCAGCACGCACCCCACTTCACGCCAGGTGACATCACTGGCGTACGAGATGACCCGCGCCGCCTCGTACACCTGCCGCAGCAGCGTGTCGGCGTCGAGGAGGCCGAGCTCGGCGGCGACCTGGTCCTGCTCCTGGAGCGCGAGCCGGTCGGTCGCGCGCCCGGTGGCCAGGTGCAGGGCGTCCCGGACGTCGAGCAGCCGGCGCCGGGCGTCGTCGAGGCCCTCGCGCGGGGCGTCGGCCAGCCAGGAGGCGGCGACGGCACGCAGGGCGGTGGCATCGCGCAGCCCACCGCGAGCCTCTTTCAGATCCGGCTCCAGGAGGTACTGCAGCTCGCCCTGGCGCTCGGCGCGTTCGGCGCACAGTTCCTGCAGTTCGGGCAGGCGTTTGGGGGCCTGGTTGCGCCAGTCGGCGAGGACGGCGGTCCTGAGTCCGGCCGTGACGCCGAGGTCGCCGGCGATGTGCCGGGCATCCAGCAGGCCGAGCTGGACCTTGAGGTCCTCGCCGGCCGTCCTGCGGGCCTCGGCCGGCGTACGGACGGAGTGGTCGAGGGCGAGGCCGAGGTCCCAGACCGGGTACCAGATGCGGTCGGCAAGGGCCGCGATCGCGGCGGGGTCGCCGCCGTCGTGCAGCAGGAGCAGGTCGAGGTCGCTGCGCGGGGACAGCTCACCATGGCCGTAGCCGCCGACCGCGACGAGGGACACCCCGCGCAGTCCTTCGGCTCCGGCGTCGAAGAGCCCGGCCAGCCAGTCGTCCGTCAGCTCGGCCAGGGCGGCACGGCGCGGCGGCCCGGACTGCGCCCCCTCCGTGAGGAGGCGCAGCCGGGCCGCCGCGTAGCCGCTGGGTCCCGAGTCCTCTGCTTCCGTCCGTACGCCCGTGCTCGTCACCCAGCGACTCCTCTTCCTCTGTGTCAGAGCTTCCTCTGTGTCAGAGCTTCCTCTGTGTCAGAGCGCGTCCGGTCCGCGCTCGCCGGTCCGGACCCGTACGGCCGTCTCGACCGGGAGGGACCAGACCTTGCCGTCACCGATCTTGCCGGTGCGGGCCGCCTTCACGATGACGTCGATCAGCTGCTCGGCGTCGTCGTCCTCGGCCAGCACCTCGATACGGATCTTGGGGACCAGGTCGACGGTGTACTCGGCGCCCCGGTAGACCTCGGTGTGACCCCTCTGACGACCGTAGCCGCTCGCCTCGGTGACCGTCAGACCGTGTACTCCGAAGGCCTGGAGGGCCTCCTTGATCTCGTCGAGCCGGTGGGGCTTGACGACGGCGGTGATGAGCTTCATGCGTCCACCTTCTTGCTCGCAGCTTCGGCGACCGGCGCGGGGGCGGAGGCGGTGCGGGAGGCGCCACCACCGGCACCGCTGAAGTCGTATGCGGTCTCGGCGTGCTCGGCCTGGTCGATGCCGGCCACCTCATCGTCCTCGGAGACCCGCATGCCGATCGTCTTGTCGATCAGGAAGGCGAGGATCGCAGAGGCGACCAGCGAGTAGGCGAGGACCGCGAAGACACCGGCGCACTGCTTCCAGAACTGTTCCAGACCGCCGCCGTAGAAGAGGCCCTCGACCTCGGACTGGCCCTTGCCGCTGGCGAAGAAGCCGATGAGCAGGGAGCCGAGGACACCGCCGACCAGGTGGACGCCGATCACGTCGAGCGAGTCGTCGTAGCCGAACTTGTACTTCAGGCCGACGGCCATGGCGCACAGCAGACCGGCGATGGCGCCGACCGCGATCGCGCCGAGCGGGTCGACCGCGCCACCGGCCGGGGTGATGGCGACCAGACCGGCGACGGCACCGGAGGCCGCGCCCAGCGTGGTGAACGCGCCGTGGCGGAGCTTCTCGTAGATGAGCCAGGCCAGCATGGCGGCGGCGGTGGCGATCTGGGTGTTGACGAACATCAGCGCGCCGACACCGTCGTCGTTGCCGAGCCAGGAGCCGGCGTTGAAGCCGAACCAGCCGAACCACAGCAGACCGGCACCGAGCATGACCAGCGGCAGGCTGTGCGGGCGCATCGGGTCCTTCTTGAAGCCGACCCGCTTGCCGATGACGAGGATCACGCCGAGCGCCGCGGCACCGGCGTTGATGTGGACCGCCGTACCGCCGGCGAAGTCGATCACACCCAGCTCGAAGGCCCAGCCGCCGGTGCCCCAGACCCAGTGCGCGACCGGGAAGTAGACGACCGTGGCCCACAGGGCGACGAACAGCGCCCACGCCGTGAACTTCACACGGTCCGCGAGGGCGCCGCTGATCAGGGCGGGCGTGATGATCGCGAACATCAGCTGGAAGACGGCGAAGACGTAGACCGGGATGGTGTAGCCGCTCCAGAGGTCTGCGGTGCCGATCCCGGTGAAGCCGACGTAGTCCGAGCTCCAGCCGATGATGCTGCCGGAGTCCGTGCCGAAGGCGAGGGAGAAGCCGTACAGCACCCACAGGATGGTGACGATCCCGAGGCTGATGAAGCTCATCATCAGCATGTTCAGGGTGCTCTTGACGCGGACCATTCCTCCGTAGAAGAAGGCCAGGCCCGGAGTCATGAGCATCACCAGGGCGGAACAGATGAGCATGAAGCCTGTGTTGGCGGCAGAGAGTTCCGGCTCTGCGGCAAGCGTGATGGCTGGTGCCATCGGCGTCTCCTCGTCGTTGGATACGGCCCCGTGCGGGCGAAGCCTTGAGCTGTCATGAGGGATGGGCCGGTTATGGGCCACGAGATTGGCGCAGCGCCGTTTCGGTGGAAGCCCCTCGTTGTTTCGCGACGGTGACGAAGGCGCCCTGCGTGTTACGCGTTGATGAACTGCCGGATGGCGGCCGAGCCGATCGTTATCGTGGCGCAACCTTCAACGATGACCACCATTGAGCGACCCCGACCGCGGCCGGCCACCTCCGCGAGAGCGGCGCCGGTTCAGGCGCACGAGGCGAGCACAAACCCAGCCCGGCCGCGGGCGGCCTTCCGATGACCTGGCATGGGGGAGCCGAGTCGGGCAGTTCGGGAGGGCCGGCCGCGGCCGGAGTTCAGGGGTTCGGCGGGGTGCTCAGACCGCCTCGGCGGTCTCCGGAAGCTCGACGACGAGCTTGTCGGTGAGGTCCACGACCTCGGCGAGATCACCGAAGTCGCGGGCGGCGGTGTCGACGGTCTTTCGGATACGAGTGTTGACCCGCTCGGAGCGGACCTTCTTGGCGACCGTCATGGCTCGGTCGGCGAACTCGGCGCTCCGCTCGGGCTCGCGCTGGAGCAGGTGCACGGTGGCCATGCCGATGAGGTTGAGCGCATACGACCGCTGGTGCTCGCCGTCCTGCGCGAACAGCTCCACGGCCCGCCGCATCAGCGGCTCGGCGAGGGAGGCGTAGGTGGGGCTGCGGCCGGCGACATAGGCGAGGTCGCGGAAGGAGTGGGAGTTCTCGCCGTACAGCTCGGCCTCGGAGAAGAAACTGATCCAGTCGGGGTCCGGCTCGTCCCAGTCGTCGGCCTCGGTGAAGGTGTCCTCGGCCATCCGCACGGCCCGCTTGCACTTGCCGGGCTGGCCCATGTTGGCGTAGGCGCGGGCCTCCATCGCATACAGCATCGACTGGGTGCGCGGGCTCGCGCAGTCCCGGCTGCCGTACTGCGCGAGGTGGATCAGCTCCAGGGCGTCCTCGGGCCGCCCGAGGTGGATCATCTGGCGGCTCATGCTGGAGAGGATGTACGAGCCGAGCGGCTTGTCGCCGGCCTCCTTGGCGGCGTGCAGGGCGAGCACGAAGTACTTCTGCGCGGTGGGCTGGAGCCCCACGTCGTACGACATCCAGCCGGCCAGCTCGGCCAGCTCGGCGGCGACCTTGAACAGCCTGCGGGTGGTGGCCTCCGGCTGGGGCTCCTGGAGCAGGTCCGTCACCTCGTGCAGCTGGCCGACGACCGCCTTGCGGCGCAGACCGCCGCCGCACTGGGCGTCCCACTGGCGGAACATCACCGTGGTGGTCTCCAGCAGGTCCAGCTCGGGCCTGGACAGCCGCCCGCGCGCGCGGTTGGCGGGCACCGACGCGGGCTCCGGCTGCGGGGCGGACGGGGCGGGGACCAGCCAGCGCTGCATCGGCTCGATCAGGGCCGGGCCCGCCGACAGGGCCAGCGAGGTCCCGAGGAAGCCGCGCCGCGCCAGCATCAGGTCGCTGCGCGAGAACTCGCCGAGCAGGGCCACCGTCTGCGGGCCCGTCCAGGGCAGGTCGACACCCGTCGCGGAGGGCGCCTGGCGGGCGGTGCGCAGACCGAGGTCCTCGATGGAGACGACGCAGCCGAACCGCTCGGAGAACAGCTCCGACAGGATCCTGGGGATCGGCTCGCGGGGATTCTCCCCGTCCAGCCAGCGGCGCACCCGCGAGGTGTCCGTGGAGATGTGGTTGGCCCCCAACTGGCGTGCCCTGCGGTTCACTTGCCGCGCGAGCTCGCCCTTGGACCAGCCGCTGCGCACGAACCACGAGCCCAACAGCTCATTCGGGCGCTTCTCAGCGTTCATCCCGCTTCCGCCGTTGCCGCCCACTGGAACGCCCCCATCCCTCAGACCGCTTGTCACCAAGTGCGCCAAGCCCCATCAGAATGCCCGTCGATGCGGCCGTCGTCCGGTGGTTCTCACTCTTCGGACGAGCAACCGGCTTGCCTCGGGCATACCCACCGGCGCATGTGCCCCGGATGGTGTGCACTCAAAGTAATCCTACGATCACTGCTCCAGCCACGGCGATCCCGGAATCGCCACCATTCGCCACCCCTTCGAATGAACTCCCGGTCGCCTCCAGACGATTCACTTGACATAGGACGGACAGGAGTGAGCGCAGCGCTGCACACAGGGGCGCGCACCGTCGGACGCACCACCCGGGGCACTTCCGGGCGCCGACTGGATTCGCGCGGCACCGGGAAGGCGGAGACGCAGAGTCACATTCCGATTCCGTCTCGTAACCACCGGTGCGCCGGACCCGTTGGAGGGGGCATGGGCTTCACGATCGGCAGCAGTCGAGGGATCCGCGACATCCGGTCCGGCTCGCGCCGCCGCGGCCGCTCGTCGGAGTGCACCGCCGTGGCCGAGTACACCGGGCTGTGGGGCTGGGACGTCGCCCCGGGCGCCCGGGCCGCCGCGGGCGTCTGCTCCTGCGGCCGCCCCGAGTGCCGGGCGCCGGGTGCGCATCCGCTGGACTTCGCGTCCGAGGTGCCGGCCGGAGCGACGCTGGACGCGGTGACCGAGGCCTGGGCCGAGGTGCCGGGCGCCGCGGTGATGTTGCCGGTCGGGCGCGCGTTCGACGTGATCGAGGTCGCCGAGCCGGTCGGGCGGCGCTCGCTGGTCCGGCTGGAGCGCATGGGCCTCCCCCTCGGTCCCGTCACCGCCACCCCGGACGGCCGCGCCCATTTCCTGGTGGCCCCCGGCTCCGCGTCCGAGCTTCCCGCGCTGCTCTACCGCATGGGCTGGGACGACCCGAGCCTCGACCTGCGCGGCCTGGGCCCCGGTACCTACATCACGGCCCCGCCCTCCGACCGCGCCGGCCTCGGCCCGGTCCGCTGGCTGCGCCCGCCCGACCTGGACTCGGCCACGAAGCCACCGGCGGCGAGGCTGCTGCTGGGGACGCTGGCTTACGTGGCGCACCGGTCACGCCCATAGCCGTACACGGCAAAGCGCCCGCCCCCAGCTGCACCTTGGGGGCGGGCGCTTCTTGCACCACCTGTGGATATCCGGGTGGTCACTCTCCGATAAGGGCGTCAACGAACGCCTCCGGCTCGAACGGCGCCAGATCGTCCGCGCCCTCGCCCAGCCCGACCAGCTTGACCGGAACGCCGAGCTCGCGCTGTACGGCGACGACGATGCCGCCCTTGGCGGTGCCGTCCAGCTTGGTGAGGACGATGCCGGTGATGTCGACGACCTCGGCGAAGACGCGGGCCTGTACGAGACCGTTCTGGCCGGTGGTCGCGTCCAGCACGAGCAGCACCTCGTCCAGCGGGGCGTGCTTCTCGACGACGCGCTTGACCTTGCCGAGCTCGTCCATGAGGCCGGTCTTGGTGTGCAGGCGGCCGGCGGTGTCGATGAGCACGACGTCGGCGCCGATCTCCTTGCCCTCCTTGACCGCGTCGAAGGCGACGGAGGCGGGGTCGCCGGCCTCCGGCCCGCGCACGGTGTGGGCGCCGACCCGCTCGCCCCAGGTCTGGAGCTGGTCGGCGGCAGCGGCCCGGAAAGTGTCGGCGGCGCCCAGGACGACACTGCGCCCGTCGGCGACCAGCACGCGGGCGAGCTTGCCGGTGGTGGTGGTCTTGCCGGTGCCGTTGACGCCGACGACCATCACGATGCCGGGCTTGCTGGTCTCCGGCTCGGTCTTCACGACGCGGTCGAGGTCGGGGCCGATCAGGGTGAGCAGCTCCTCACGCAGCAGGCCGCGCAGCTCCTCGGGGGTGCGGGTGCCGAGCACCTTCACGCGCTCGCGCAGTCGTTCGACCAGCTCCTGGGTAGGCTGCACACCGACGTCGGCGGTGATCAGGGTGTCCTCGATCTCCTCCCAGGTCTCCTCGTCGAGGTGCTCGCGCGACAGCAGCGTGAGCAGCCCCTTGCCGAGGGCGTTCTGGGACCGGGAGAGCCGGGCGCGCAGGCGGACGAGTCGGCCGGCGGTGGGCTCGGGGACCTCGATCGGGGGGACGAGGGGGATTTCGAGTTCGGGAAGGGGCGGTTCCTCGACGGCGACCGGGGCCGAGCCGTCCGGGAGGTCCACCTCCTCGATCGTGCGGCGCGGTTCGTCGCGCGGCGTCTCGGCCTCGTCGCCGACGTGCGGCTCGGCCGGAGGGGCGGTGATGTCGGGCGTGGTGGGCGGCGGGGGCAGCGACTTACGGCGCCGGCTGCCGACGATGAGCCCGCCGAGCGCGCCGAGCACGACCACGGCGATGACTACAGCAAGGATGACGATTTCCATAACGTGTCCAGTATTAGCCATGAGGGTCCGCCGGGCCCATCTTGTGCATTCCTCCAAGAGGCGTCGTCATGTCAGGCGCACATCAGCACGACCCTGGCCGTCTGACACTCCGTCAGCTACTGTCCCCCTCCACACCCGCCCGGTGAAGGGAGACCTTCCCATGCCCGTCACGGTCGTCCGTTTCAACCTCGTCGAGCCCGGCGCCACCCCCGCCTCCCTCCACGCCCGCTACCGGGCCGCCCTGGAGATGGCCGCGTACGCCGACGACCGGGGGATCACCACCGTGCAGACGGAGGAGCACCACGGCGTCGCGAACAACTGGCTGCCCTCGCCGTTCACCTTCGCCGGAGCGGTCCTCGGCGCCACCCGGCACCTCGCGGTCACCGTGTCGGCGGTCATCGGCCCGCTGCACGACCCGCTGCGACTGGCCGAGGACATCGCCGTACTGGATCTGCTCAGCGGCGGACGGCTCGTGACCGTCGCGGGGATCGGGTACCGGCCGGAGGAGTACGCCCAGTTCGACGTGGAGTGGCAGCGGCGCGGGCGGCTGCAGGACGAGCTGCTGGAGACGGTGCTGAAGGCCTGGACCGGCGAGGAGTTCGAGTACCGGGGCCGTACGGTACGGGTCACCCCGCGCCCGTACTCCGATCCGCACCCCCTGCTGCTGGTCGGCGGCTCCTCGAAGGCCGCCGCCCGCCGGGCCGCCCGCCTCGGCCTGCCCTTCTTCCCCAGCGCCCATCTGCCCGAGCTGGAGGCCTACTACAAGGAGCGGCTGGTCGAGTACGGCACCGAGGGCTGGACCATGATGCCCGCCGCCGAGACCCCTCTCCTGCACCTCGCCGAGGACCCCGACCGGACCTGGGCGACGCACGGAGGGCATTTCCTGCACGAGGCGCGGACGTACGCCTCCTGGCAGTCGGCCGGCATCCGCTCGGCGGTGCGTTCGACGGCGACGACAGTGGACGAGTTGCGCGCCGAGGGCGTCTACCGGGTCCTCACGCCGGACGAGTGCGTGGCGCAGGGGCTCGACAACCTCGTCCTGCATCCGCTCGTGGGCGGGATGCCGCTGGAGGAGGGCTGGCGCAGCCTGCACCTGTTCTGCGACGACGTACTGCCCCTGCTCACCTGATCTGCGAGCCGGGGCAGCACGTCTCTTACGAGTACGAGGAGAGGGGCAGCGGGGACTTGGCCCTTCTCCCCGAGTTCACGGGGCGGGTCAGCCCATGTCCTCCAGCTTCTTGCCCTTGGTCTCGGGCACGAACTTGAGGATGAACGGGATGGAGAGGAAGGCGAACACCGCGTACATCACGTAGGTGAGCGACAGGTTCCACTCCGCCAGGTCCGGGAAGGTGATCGTGATCACCCAGTTGGCGATCCACTGGGCCGAGGCGGCCACACCGAGCGCCGCGGCACGGATCTTGTTCGGGAAGACCTCACCGAGCATGACCCAGACGACCACACCCCAGGACAGGGCGAAGAACAGCACGAACGCGTTGGCGGCGATCAGCGCGACAACACCCTGGGCGGTCGGCAGCGGGTCGTTGCCGTTCTGGTACGAGAAGGACCAGGCGGCCAGCGCGAGCGAGATGCCCATACCGATCGAGCCGATCAGCGCGAGCGGCTTGCGGCCGATGCGGTCGACGAAGATCATCGCGATCACGGTGCCGATGATGTTGATGATCGAGGTCTCGAACGAGTAGAAGAACGAGCTCGACGGGTCGACACCGACGGACTGCCACAGCAGGTTCGAGTAGTAGAAGATGACGTTGATGCCGACCAGCTGCTGGAAGACGGAGAGGCCGATACCGATCCAGACGATCGGCAGCAGGCCGAACCTGCCGCCCAGCAGGTCCCGGAACGTCGACTTGTGGTCGCCGCGCATGGCCTCGTCGATCTCGGCGACGCGGGCGTCCAGGTTGATGTCGCCCTCGACGTCGGCGAGCACCTTCTTGGCGTCGTCGACCCGGCCCACGCTGATCAGGAAGCGCGGCGACTCGGGGATGGCGAAGGACAGCAGGCCGTAGATCACGGCTGGCACGACCATCACGCCCAGCATCCACTGCCAGGCCTCGATGCCCGCGATCTCCCCGCGCTCCTCGCCGTCGGCCATGTTGAGGATGGCCCAGTTGACGAGCTGCGAGACGGCGATGCCGATGACGATCGCCGCCTGCTGGAAGGAGGCGAGCCTGCCTCGGTACGCCGGCGGGGCGACCTCGGCGATGTAGGCGGGGCCGATGACCGAGGCCATACCGATGGCTATACCGCCGAGGACACGCCAGGCGGCGAGGTCCCACGCGGCGAACGGAAGGCCGGAGCCGACGGCGCTCACGGCGAACAGCACCGCCGCGATCTGCATCACGCGGATGCGGCCGATGCGGTCCGCGATCCGGCCGGCGAGGGCGGCACCGACGGCGCTGCCCAGCAGGGCGCAGGCGGCGACGGTGCCGGTGGCACCGGAGCTGAGGTCGAAGCGAGCCTGGATGCCGCCGTTGGCGCCGTTGATGACGGAGCTGTCATAGCCGAAGAGGAAGCCACCCATGGCGGCTGCGGCGGTGATGAAGACGACGTGCCCGAGATGTTCGGGGGGTGCCGCCTTGGCTCCTTGCTGAGGTGCCTGCGCTGTGCTGGTCACGTGGTAACTCCTCGGGCCACCGGCAACGCTGCCGGGCGGTGGGGGTGAGCCCTTCAACCTGAAGGTAAAAGCAACGTTGCAGAGACTATGCCTTCAGGTTTCGAAGTCAATAGGTTCCTTGCTGTGACTTTCTTGCGCAGGCACGCCATGCTTGCGTTCACAAGTTGAACTAATTTGGAGACGCAGGTCGCGACAGGTGTAGATCGCACGCAGTTATCGGAGCCGCTGGCTGATGACCTTCGACACACCGTCGCCCTGCATGGAGACGCCGTACAACGCGTCGGCGACCTCCATCGTCCGCTTCTGGTGCGTGATGACGATGAGCTGCGAGGCCTCCTGCAGCTCCTGCATGATCCGGATCAGCCGCTGCAGGTTCGTGTCGTCGAGCGCCGCCTCGACCTCGTCCATCACGTAGAACGGACTGGGCCGGGCCTTGAAGATCGACACCAGCAGCGCCACGGCCGTCAGCGACCGCTCGCCGCCGGAGAGCAGGCTGAGCCGCTTGACCTTCTTGCCCGGCGGCCGCGCCTCGACGTCCACGCCCGTGGTGAGCATGTTGTCGGGGTCCGTCAGCACGAGCCGGCCCTCGCCGCCCGGGAACAGCCGGCTGAAGACGCCCTCGAACTCCCGGGCCGTGTCCCGGTAGGCCTCGGTGAACACCTGCTCGACGCGCTCGTCCACCTCCTTCACCACCTGGAGGAGGTCGGCACGCGTCTTCTTCAGGTCTTCCAGCTGCTCGCTGAGAAACTTGTGCCGTTCCTCCAGCGCCGCGAACTCCTCCAGGGCCAGCGGGTTCACCTTGCCGAGCTGCTGGTACGCCCGCTCGGCCGACTTCAGCCGCTTCTCCTGCTCCGCCCGGACGAACGGCTTCGGCTGGTTGCGCGGGTGCTCGGGATCCTCCGGCAGCTCCTCGCCCTCGGCGGGCGGCGAGGGCGGTACCAGCTGATGCGGGCCGTACTCGGAGACCAGCCCCGCCGGCTCCACGCCCAGCTCCTCCAGCGCCTTGGTCTCCAACTGCTCGATCCGCAGCCGCTTCTCGGCGCCGAGCACCTCACCGCGGTGCACGGAATCCGTGAGCTTGTCGAGCTCGGCCTTGAGGTCGCGGCCCTCGGTGCGGGCGGCGGCCAGCTCCTGCTCGCGCTGTGCCTTGGCCGCCTCGGCAACGGTGCGCTCCTCGTCCGCGCGGGCGAGGGAGACCTCGACGTGCGCGAGGAGCTGGCGCGCGCCGGAGGCGACGGCTTGTGCGACGGACGCCTCGTGCCTGAGGCGCGCCCGCCGCTGCTCGGCACGCGCGCGTGCCTCGCGTTCCGCGCGGGCGGCCCGGTCCAGTGAGTCGGCCCGCCCGGCGAGCCCTTTGACCCGTTCCTCGTGCGTACGGACCTGAAGCCGGGCCTCCATCTCGGTCTGCCGTGCGTTGGCACCGTCGGCGGCGAGCCGGTCCCGTACGGAGGTGTCAGGCTCCTCCTCGACCGGCATCTCCTCGGCTACGGCGAGCCGTTCGGCGAGCTCCTCGACCTCCTGCAGCGCCTTGTCGAGCGCCTCCTGGGCGCGTGCCGCGGCGGCGACGCCGCGCTCGGCCTCCCCCGCGGCCGCCCGGGCCTGCCCGGCGAGCCGGCCGAGCTGCTGTGCCACCGCCGACTTCTCGCGGTCGGCGGCCCTACGCCGTTCACCCAGGTCCTCGACGAGCGCGGCGGCCTCCTTGCGCCGCTCGCCGGCCGCGGCCTGCACCTCGGCCAGCTCCTCGCACCGCACGGCCAGCTCGTCCAGCTCGGCGGCCGCCTCGTCCACCGACGCCTGCACCTCGAGCAGACTGGGCGCCCCGGCGGACCCTCCGTGAGCGAAGTGCGCCCCGAGCAGATCCCCCTCGGCGGTGACGGCGGTGAGATCGGGCCGCGCGTACACGAGCTCCTCGGCGTCCTCCAGCGTCCCGACGACGACGATCCCCCGCAGCAGCCGCCGCACCGCGGGCATGAGCGCGGAGGGTCCCCGCACGAGATCAGCGGCATACGACGGACCATCGGGGCGCGCTTCCCCGAATACGGCGGGAGGAGCACCGGCGCCCGGGGGCGAGGCGTCACCGGCCCGGGGACCGGCGTCTGCGGTCGTCGCCCCGCCTGAAGCATCCGCGCCACGCTCCCCGGACTTCGCACCGCCCGAAACACCCGCACCACGCTCCGCGGGCGCCACCCCGCCCGATGCCCCCGCGTCGGCGCTCCGGTCGCCACGCCGGGCTCCCCCGTCCGTGTCCTCCAGTGCTCCCGCCAGCAGCAGGGCCGCGCGGCCCGCGTCCTGTTTGCGCAGGAGGCGGATGGCGTCCGCGGCCGATGCCGGGGTCGTCACGGCGATGGCGTCGGCTGCTGTGCCGAAGGCGGCGGCCAGGGCTACCTCGTGGCCCGGCGTCACCGTCAGCAGCTCTGCGGCCGGGCCCAGCAGGCCGGTGAGACGATCCTTCGCGTCGAGCAGGGCGCCGGTGCCGTCCTTGCGGCGCAGTCCCATGGCGAGGGCCTCATGGCGGGCCTGCGTCGCGGCCCGGCTGCGTTCCGCCGCCGTGGTCGCCTCACGGGCGGCGGCGAGTGCGGCCTCCGCCTGCGCGAGCTGCTGCTTCGCCGCCTCGTGCCGCTCGGCCAGTTCCGCGTCACCGGCGTCGAGGCCGTCGACCTCGGCCTTGAGCGCTTCGTACTCCTCCTGCGCGGCGAACGCCCGCTCCTGCGCCTCGTCGCGGGCGGCGGCGAGGCGGTCGATCTCGGCCTGGGCGGAGGCCGCGCGGGAACGGGCCGCGCCGACCTGGCCGTTCAGCCGGGCCAGTCCCTCACGGCGGTCGGCGATGGCGCGGGCCGCGTCCTTCAGCCGGCGTTCCTCGAAGGCGAGTTCGCGCTCCAGTTCGGCTCGATGGGCGACCGTGTCGTCCAGTGCCCGCTGCGCCGCCTCCAGGGCCGCCTCGAGCTCGGCCTCCTGCTCGCGGATGCGGTGGGCCTCGCGTTCCATGTCCTCGGGGTCGCGGCCGCGCCGCTCCTCGGGCGGGGCGGAGGTCGCGCTCTTCACGCGCGCGTCGGCCAGCGAGATGGTGCCGCGCACCCGTTCGGCGAGCTGGGAGAGCTCGTACCAGGTCTGCTGGGCACGCTGGAGGCGGGGCGTGAGCTGCCGTACCTCGTCCTCCAGGAGCGCCTCGCGCTGGAGCGCCTTCCTCAGTTCCTGCTCGGCGGCCTCCTTGCGCTGTTTGAGCGCGGCCTCGTCGGCGACCTCGGCCTTGAGCGCCTCCCGCAGCCGTACGAGATCGTCGGCGAGGAGGCGGAGGCGGGCGTCCCTCAGGTCGGCCTGGATCACGGCGGCCCTGCGGGCGACCGCGGCCTGCCGGCCGAGCGGCTTGAGCTGGCGGCGCAGCTCGTCCGTCAGGTCCTGCACACGCGCGAGGTTGGCCTGCATCGCGTCCAGCTTCCGCAGCGCCTTCTCCTTGCGCTTGCGGTGCTTCAGGACGCCCGCGGCCTCTTCGATGAAGGCGCGGCGGCCCATGGGGTCGGCATGCAGCACGGAGTCGAGCTGGCCCTGGCCGACGATGACGTGCATCTCACGGCCGATGCCGGAGTCGGAGAGCAGCTCCTGGATGTCGAGCAGTCGGCAGGTGTCGCCGTTGATCTGGTACTCGCTGCCGCCGTTGCGGAACATGATCCGCGTGATGGTGACCTCGGCGTACTCGATGGGCAGGGCGCCGTCGGAGTTGTCGATGGTCAGCGACACCTCGGCGCGGCCGAGCGGCGGGCGCCCGGTGGTGCCGGCGAAGATGACGTCCTCCATCTTGCCGCCGCGCAGCGACTTGGCGCCCTGCTCCCCCATGACCCAGCTGAGCGCGTCCACGACGTTGGACTTGCCCGAGCCGTTCGGTCCGACAACACACGTGATGCCCGGCTCGAACCGGAGCGTCGTGGCCGAGGCGAACGATTTGAACCCACGGAGGGTCAGGGCCTTGAGGTGCACGCCGCTGGACTCTACCTCCCGGGGTTGTCTCACTCCATGAACCCGCGGTTTCGCCCCTGAACGTGCAGGGCACACCAGACGTTAAACAGGGTGAAAGGATGCGCGGGGCAAAGAAAGAAGGGACGCCGGAGCGTCCCTTGCAACTTCTGACAACTTAGCGGTTGATACGGGCAACCCAACCACTGCTGTCGTTGTGCGATGCAGCGATCAGGTGAGCGCAGGCTCCGCCTGGTGTGCGTCGACGCTCTCCATGATCCTGTCGTGGTGAGAAGCGGCAGCCGCCAGCGCGTCGTTCTCCGCCTGGATCCGTACGAGCTCGGATTCGAGGTCCTGGACGCGCTGCTGGAGCCGTCGCATCTCGGCGAGGAGTCGAGGGTCGGAGCCGCCGACGTAACCGAGAAGCGCCTTTGCCATGATGGATGGTCCTCCACACTGAGTGACCGACCGATGCGGTGTGGGTCGTGAGGGATTTCGCACCCGCGGCCGCTTGGCACTGTGGAGTTGTGCTGCCGTTCATCCATGCCAAACAGCTAAGGTGCGCGGGGCTTTCAGCGTCTCACCAAAAAGTTTGACGGTCAACACGATCACGCCCCGTATCGGCGAGCAACCCGGGGTGCACGGCCGGAAAACGGCGGCGCGACGACTCCTGCGGGGCCCTCAAGGCGTGGCGATCATCCTTGTGTGTGGAGCCTGCCACGGCAAGCGCTTCTTGGCAACCACCTGGTCGTTTCCACTCGGGGCAGATGCCGGTGACATACCCCGCCGGTGCCGCACCACTCTTTCGGCCCTGCCGGGTCAGCGGACGGCGAAGCCGTCGTAGCCGCCGCGGGGTGTGTCCCAGATCTCGGTGACTCCCTCCACACGCCCGGGCGTGTCGTCGCCCTGGAGCCAGTCGAGCAGTCCCTGACAGCCCTCGCGGGAACCCTCCGCGACCACCTGGACCCGACCGTCGCCCAAATTGAGAGCAAAACCACTCAGGCCGCCGATCTCGAGCGCCTTGGCGCGCGTGAACCAGCGAAAACCCACACCTTGGACGCGTCCTCGCACCCAGGCGACCAGCCGCACATCCTCGCTCATGGGTGCAACCTAACCGGCCAATGTCTCTAGGGACACTTCCTCCCCCAGCGCCATGCGGTACCGTCCAGCCCCAATGAATCTCATATGAAACCCACTCGATCGAGTGAGTTTGCTTGACCGCACGGACGGATCGCACACGGACGAATCGCGCAGACGCACCGTGCGGACGAACGGACGGACGAGTCGACCGCGAGGACGAGGAAGGCCAGGACATGGGACGCCACCGACGCTCCGCCGCCGGCCGCGCCGCCACGGGCCGCGCCACGGAGGTCAACGAGACGCATGGCTCAGCCGTGGGAGGCCGCAACCCGCAGCACTCGTACGGGGGCGGCCAGGCCGCGCCCGGCATCGCTCCGTATCTGAACCCGGAGGCGTACGCCGAGGCCGTGACGAAGAGCGAGGCCTATCTCTTCGCCCCGGACGACCACGAGCGCGCCGCCGACACGGCGGTCTTCTCGAGCGACGGGTACCTGCCCGGCGACGAGCCCCGGGACGGCTCGCACCGCCGCCGTAAGAAGAAGGGCGTGACGCCGGTCCGCACCGGCCTGCTGGGCGTCTCCGCGGCGGTCGCGATCGGCACGGTCGCGGTCGCCACGGGTGTACTGCCCGGCGGTGACAGCTACACCCTCGGCGGGGGCAGCGGGGACAAGGTGCAGACCACCGACATCCCGACCAACACCGAGACGCAGCAGGGCGGCACGTCCGGCAGCGCCGACGAGAGCCGCGACACCACTCCGCCGGCGAGCCGGGACACCGAGCGTTCCAGCTCCCCCTCCCCGTCTCCCTCGACGTCGAAGCCGTCGGCCCCGCCGGTCGGCAAGGCCCCCGCCGAGGAGCCGACGCAGACCACGCCGTCGAAGAAGCCCAAGACGACGCCCTCCCGGAACGAAGCGGCCACGAAGGCGCCCGAGAAGACCAGCGCCCCCTCCTCGCCGATCTCCGCGGAGTCCGCCGCCGAGGCCGAGGTGCTCAAGCTCGTCAACGAGGAGCGCGCGAAGGCCGGCTGCAGCCCGCTGGCCGCGAACAGCGCGCTGGCCGAGCTCGCCGGCGACTTCAGCGACGCCATGGCCGCACAGGGCTTCTTCGACCACACCGACCCGAGCGGCGCCACTCCGTGGGACCGGGCGGAGGCGGCCGGGATAACCAGCCTCGGCGGCGAGAACATAGCCCGGGGCCAGGCCGACGCCCAGGCCGTGATGGACGCCTGGATGAACAGCCCGGGCCACCGCGCCAACATCCTGAACTGCGACTTCAAGACGCTGGGTGTGGGAGTGCACTACGGCTCCGGCGGCCCGTGGTGGACCCAGAACTTCGGGTACTAGGAGCGACCCAGGTGCACTAACCAATGGTTAGCGCAATCTATGGGTCAGCGCTGCGTTCGAGTACGCTTGAGGAATGACGACCACGCAGGAGCGCACGGCGGAGCAGAACCTTCCGTACGACGTGTTCTCCAAGGCCTGCCCGTCGCGCGGCACGCTGGAGCATGTCACGGGACGCTGGGGCGCGCTCACGCTCGGCGCCCTGCACGAGGGGTCCTTCCGCTTCAACGAGCTGCGCCGCCGGGTCGACGGCGTGAGCGAGAAGATGCTGTCCCAGACCCTGCATGCGCTGGAGCGCGACGGCCTGGTGCACCGCGAGGCCCAGCCGACCAACCCGCCCCGCGTGGACTACGAACTCACCCCGCTGGGCCACGAGGTCGCCGAGCGTCTGCTGGCCCTCATCCACTACGTGGAGGGCCGCATGGACGACGTCCTCGCGGCGCGCGAGCGCTACGACGAGGAACGCGCCCCTCGGTAGCGGTTACGGCGCCACCCGCGGCGGGCGCTGGCACTTGGGGCAGTAGTAGCTGGACCGGTTCATCCACGGGCGCCGGCGCATCGGCGTGCCGCAGCGCTTGCACGGCAGCCCTTCCCGCCCGTACGCGTCCAGCGACCGGTCGAAGTAGCCCGACTCGCCGTTGATGTTGACGTACAGGCTGTCGAAGCTGGTGCCGCCCGCCGCGAGGGCCGCGTTCATCACGTCCCTGATGTGGCCGAGGAGTTGGTGCGTGCGCGGGCGGGTGAAGGTCGCCGTCGGGCGGTCGTAGTGCAGGCGGGTACGCCAGAGGGCCTCGTCCGCGTAGATGTTGCCGACGCCGCTGATCAACGACTGGTCCAGCAGGGCCCGTTTGATGGTGGTGCGCTTGCGGCGCAGAGCCTGGTGGAAGGCCTCGTCGTCGAACAGTGGGTCGAGCGGATCACGAGCGATGTGCGCGATGACGTCGGGCAGGCCGTCGGAGGTGGTGTCGTGCAACGACAGTCCGCCGAACGTGCGTTGGTCGACGAACCGCAGCTCCGTCTCGAGGTCGTCGGCGAAGCGCATGCGGATGCGCAGATGCTTCTCGTCGGGTGCGGTGTGCGGCTGGACCAGCAGCTGGCCGCTCATACCGAGGTGGGCCAGGATCGACTGGTCGGTGTCCTCCAGAGGCAGCCACAGGTACTTGCCGCGCCGGCTCGGTGTGCCGACCCGGTGGCCCTTGAGACGGTGGACGAAGTCGTCGGCGCCGGCGAGGTGGCGGCGCACGGCACGTGGGTGCAGCACCTCGGCGTCGGCGACGGTCCGGTGGGCGACCCACCGCTCAAGACCGCGCCGTACGACCTCGACCTCGGGCAACTCGGGCATGGCATCCCCCGTGACAAACCGGTGTATGAGCCGAGCGCCCGCCCCCGGGTGCGGGGCGGGCGCTCGGGTTGCGCTGTGCTGGATGACGGCGATCAGTCGTCGGCTTCGACTGCCGTGGCCGCCGAAGCGGTCCCGGTCGCTGCCGCCGCCTGAGCGGCCTCGGCGGCCGCGGCCTGCGCGGCTTTCGCCGCCTTGGCGCGCTCGTCAGCCGCGGCGCGGATGGCCCGCCAGGCGGACTCCGCTGCCTGCTGCTCCGCCTCCTTCTTGCTGCGGCCGGTGCCGGTGCCGTACGAGACGCCTCCGACGCGGGCGGCAGCAGTGAAGGTCTTCTCGTGGTCGGGGCCGGTCTCCGTGACCAGGTACTCGGGGACACCGAGGCCTTCGGTCGCGGTGAGCTCCTGGAGACTGGTCTTCCAGTCCAGGCCGGCTCCGAGGTTGGAGGACTTCTCGATCAGCGGGTCGAACAGGCGGTGCACCAGCTCCGCCGCCGAGTCCAGGCCCTGATCGAGATAGACCGCGCCGATCACCGCTTCAAGGGTGTCGGCGAGGATGGATGCCTTGTCCCGGCCTCCCGTGCCTTCTTCACCGCGGCCGAGCCGGATGAAGGAGCCGAGCTCGAGCGTCCGCCCCACATCCGCCAGCGCACGCGAGTTCACCACCGCGGCCCGCAGCTTGGCCAGCTGGCCTTCGGGCAGGTCGGGGTGGGTGCGGTACAGCGTGTCGGTGACGACGAGACCGAGGACGGAGTCGCCGAGGAACTCCAGCCGCTCGTTCGTCGGCAGACCGCCGTTCTCGTACGCGTAGGAACGGTGGGTCAGCGCTCGCACCAGAAGGGCGGACTCGACCTTGTAGCCGAGCCGCCCTTCCAGAAGCGTGTGGGACGAGGCCTGGTTGTCCGCCGGTGCACTCCCGCTCACACGGGAAGCCTGCTTCTTTGGCGTGGACACAGTGCCTCTCACCAGCCGCTCAGACCTCGAGGACCTGGCGCTTGTTGTAGGTGCCGCACGACGGGCACGCGATGTGCTGCTGCTTGGGCTCGTGGCAGCGCTCGCACGCAACCAGGGTGGGGACCGCAGCCTTCCACTGCGACCGGCGGTGGCGCGTGTTGCTGCGCGACATCTTCCGCTTCGGAACAGCCACGGCTACTTCTCCTGCTTCTCGTCGACGCCCGGTTCGGCGCCGCTCATCTCGTCCTTATCGCCGTCTTCGAGTGAACCGGCGAGTCCCTGCAATGCCGCCCAACGGATGTCGACGGCGTCGTGGTGGTGGTCCGGGTCGTCCGCCAGCCGCGCTCCGCACTCGGAGCACAGGCCAGGGCAGTCTTCCCGGCACACCGGCTGCATCGGCAGTGCGAGCACCACCGCATCACGCAGCACGGGTTCGAGGTCGAACAGGCCGTCCTCGAGAAAGAGCCTGTCCTCGTCTTCCTCGGCGTCGTCGGCCGGCTCCGCTTTGACGCGGCCCCGGTCATCGGCGTCAGGGTACGAGAACATCTCCTGGAAGTCCGCTTCGAGCTCGAGCTCGACCGGCTCCAGACACCTTACGCACTCCCCCTCGGCCTGCGCACGGGCGGTGCCTGTGACGAGCACACCCTCCATGACCGACTCGAGCCGGAGTTCGAGCTCCACCGGTGCGCCTTCCGGCACTCCGATGACGTCCTTGAGACCGAGGTCCTTCGGAGCGTCGATCGTGCGGGTCAGGCGCTGCAGCGCACCAGGCCGCCGACCCAGCTCGTGTGTGTCGAACACGAGAGGGTTGCGGTGGTCGAGGCGGGCGTTCAGAGCCATTCCTGCTTTCGATCCTGTGAGCTTCAGGTATGCCGCCTTCGGTGTTCCCGGGCAGCGTTGATCGCGGGCGTCTACGAAGTCAGCACAGCGCACACGCGACCGAAGAGCCAGGATACTGGACCTTTCGCTGACGGCCCAATCGGCTGCGTCAGCCGTTGCCGCGGCCCTGTTCGTACGCCCGCAGCTGCTCCGCGCTGATCATGCTGGTGTCGAAGAGGCTGGTCTCGTCGAGCGCCTGGGACTGGGGCTGCTGGTAACCGGGGTGGCTCTGGTTCGGGTCGTACGCGGGCTGCTGCGGGTAGGCGGCGTACGGATCGGCCTGCTGATAGCCGTACGGGTCCTGCTGGGCGTACTGCTGCTGGTAGCCGTACGGATCGTTCTGCTGCGGCTGCTGCGGCGACTGCTGATACGCGTAGGCGTCCTGCCGGGCGTACGACGGCTGGGCCGGTACTGCCGCCGGCGGCTGTTCGGCCGGGGTGTCGGCGATGGCCGCCAGGTCGGCGAGGTAGTCGGCGTCGCTGCTGTGCTGGACGGTCGTGGTGTCCAGGGCGCCGAGGTCGTCGGTGGCGATCCGGCCGTGCAGTTTCTGTCGGCCGCGGCCGACGGCCTCCAGGGTCTTGGCGAGGACCGCCTCGAAGGCACCGAGCTTGACGTCCACGTACTCGTCGGCGGTGCGGCGCAGGGTCTCCGGGTCGTGGCTGCGCTCGGGGGCGTCCTCGTCCTCGTAGCCCTGGTCGTCGAGGCCGGGGCCGGTGCCGAGGAGCTTCTCGCGGCCGCGGCCGACGGAGCCGAGGGTCTTGGTGAGGACGACCTCGAAGTTGGCGAGCTTGGAGTCGACGTAGTCATCGGCCTCGGCGCGGATCTCCTCGGCCTCCTTGCGGGCCTCGGCGAGGATCCGGTCGGCCTCGGCCTGGGAGCGGCGGGCGACCTCGGTGTCGGAGATCAGCGAGCCACGCTCGGCGTGCGCGCCCTGGATGATCCGCTCGGCCTCCTGACGGGCCTGCTCGACCATCTGTTCCCGGCCGCCGATCAGCTCCTGGGCCTGGGCGAGGGAGTCGGGCAGCGCCGCGCGCACCTCTTCCAGCATGGCGAGCAGGTCGGCGCGGTTGACCACGCACGAGGCCGACATGGGCATGGCCCGGGCACTGGAGACCGCCGCGACGATCTCGTCGAGCTTCTTCTGCACGTCCACCGGTTGCTCGCCACTCTCTACAGCTGTGTTGGAGACGGACGGGACGACTGTACGGCCACGGGGTGCCCCCCGGACACCGGATGACGGGCCATCAGGGCTCGCGGCGCGCGTCCCGGGCGTGCGTCGGGCGCCCTCAGTCCTGCTTGAGACGCTCGGTCAGGGCGGCCAGGACCGGCGGGGGGACCAGGTGGGAGACGTCGCCGCCCCAGGCCGCGACCTCCTTGACCAGGGACGACGACAGGAAGCTGTAGGTGGGGTTGGTGGGCACGAAGAGGGTCTCGACGCCCGTCAGGCCGTTGTTCATCTGGGCCATCTGCAGTTCGTAGTCGAAGTCGCTGACCGCGCGCAGGCCCTTGACGATGGCCGGGATGTCACGCTGCTTGCAGAAGTCGACGAGGAGGCCGTGGAAGGCCTCGACCCGCACGTTGCCGTACTCGGCGGTGACCTCGCGGATCAGGTCGATCCGCTCGTCGATCTCGAAGAGGCCCTTCTTGGACTTGTTGATCATCACCGCGACGTAGACCTCGTCGTACAGGTGGGAGGCGCGGGCAATGATGTCGAGGTGTCCGTTGGTGATCGGGTCGAACGACCCGGGACAGACGGCGCGGCGCACTTGAGATCCCTCGCTCTCCGGTCCGGTCACGGTGCGTCTCCGCACGTAGAGGCGGCGCGACCGTACCAAAACGTTCCCTCACCGTACCGGCGGGTACGGAGTGCTTCGAAGCCCTCCGGCCACCCGAACTCACCGCTTCTGGTGCTGCGCTCCACGGTGACGAGGGCTTCGTCTGCGAGCCACCCCTCCGTGCGGAGTGTGAGCAGAATCTCGCGAAGATCGTGATCCGAGACACTGTACGGCGGGTCGAGGAAGACGATGTCGTACGGCTCCGCCGGGGGCGGTGTGCGGATGATCTGTTCGGCTTTGCCTGCCCTGACCTCGGCGCCGGGCAGGCCGAGGTTTCTGACGTTCTCCCGGACCGTGCGGACCGCTCGGGCGTCGGCTTCGACGAGGAGGGTGTGGCCGGCGCCCCGGGAGAGGGCTTCCAGGCCGACGGCGCCGGAACCGGCGTACAGGTCAAGGACCCGCTCGCCGTCCAGGGGGCCGCCGAGCAGGGACTGCCAGGTGGAGAAGAGGCCCTCGCGTGCGCGGTCGGAGGTGGGGCGGGTCCGGTGCCCCGGCGGAACGGCCAGACGGCGTCCACCGGCCCGGCCGGCGATCACGCGGGTCATGTCCTCGGTCCTTGTCGGTGTGCAGGTGTCGTGACGGTTCCAGTCTCTCAGCCCGTGGGCCGGTGCCGGATCACCCCTTTTCCAGGTACTGCTCCCTCTCCTCGTCCAGCAGGGCCTCCAGCGCCGTCCGCAGACCCGGCAGCCGCTCCAGGTCCGGGTCGGCCGCGACAACCGTCGCCGCCTCCTCGCGGGCTTCGGCGATGATCTCCTCGTCCTCGATGACGGCAAGCACGCGCAGGCTGGTGCGGGCGCCGGACTGGGCCTGGCCGAGGACGTCGCCCTCGCGGCGCTGTTCGAGGTCGATACGGGAGAGTTCGAAGCCGTCGAGGGTGGCCGCCACAGCGTTGAGCCGCTGGCGGGCCGCGCTCGCCTCGGGCATCTCCGTGACCAGCAGGCACAGGCCGGGCGCCGAGCCCCGGCCGACGCGGCCGCGCAGCTGGTGGAGCTGGGAGACGCCGAAGCGGTCGGCGTCCATGATCACCATCACGGTCGCGTTCGGCACGTTCACGCCGACCTCGATGACCGTCGTGGCGACCAGGACGTCGGTCTCACCGGCCGCGAAGCGGCGCATGACGGCGTCCTTGTCGTCGGGCGGCATACGGCCGTGCAGGGCCTCGACCTTCAGACCCTGGAGCGGGCCCCCGGCGAGCTGGCCGGCGACGTCGAGGACGGCGAGCGGGGGGCGCTTCTCGGCCTCGTCCTCCGGGGACTTGCGCTTCTTCGGGTCCTCGTCCTCGTCACCGATACGGGGGCAGACGACGTACGCCTGATGGCCCTTGCCGACTTCTTCGCGCACCCGCTCCCAGGCCCGGGCCAGGAAGTGGGGTTTGTCGGCGGCGGGGACGACATGGCTGGCGATCGGGGACCGGCCGGCCGGGAGCTGGTCGAGGACGGAGGTCTCCAGGTCGCCGAAGACGGTCATGGCAACGGTCCGCGGGATGGGCGTGGCGGTCATGACGAGCAGATGGGGCGGCTGCTTGCCCTTGCCGCGCAGGGCGTCGCGCTGCTCGACCCCGAACCGGTGCTGTTCGTCCACGACGACCAGCCCGAGGTCGTGGAACTGCACCTTGTCCTCGATCAACGCATGCGTGCCGATCACGATCCCGGCCTCCCCGGTGACCAGGTCGAGCAGTGCCTGGCGGCGGGCGGCCGCGCCCATGGACCCGGTCAGCAGGACCACCTTCGTGGCCTGCTCGGCCCCGCCCAGCATCCCGCCCTCGGCCAGCTCGCCCATCATCTCCACGATCGAGCGGTGATGCTGCTGGGCGAGCACCTCGGTGGGCGCGAGCATCGCGGCCTGACCGCCGGCGTCGACGACGGCGAGCATGGCGCGCAGGGCGACCAGGGTCTTTCCGCTTCCGACCTCCCCTTGCAGCAGCCGGTGCATCGGATGCTCCGTGGCCAGGTCGTCGAAGATCTCCTCGGAAACCTTCTGCTGGCCCTCGGTGAGGGTGAAGGGGAGGCGGTCGTCGAAGGCCGTGAGGAGGCCGTCGGGCTTGGGTTTGCGGGCGACCGCCGGGAGTTGGGTGTCGGCGTGACGGCGGCGGGCCAGGGCGACCTGGAGGACGAAGGCCTCGTCCCACTTGAGGCGGTCGCGGGCGTCGGCGATGTCCGCCTTGGTGTGCGGGCGGTGGATCTTGAGGAGGGCCTCGGGGAGGGAGACCAGGCGGCGGCC
The DNA here is from genome assembly GCF_046267975.1 of Streptomyces flavusporus. Taxonomy (NCBI): domain Bacteria; kingdom Bacillati; phylum Actinomycetota; class Actinomycetes; order Kitasatosporales; family Streptomycetaceae; genus Streptomyces; species Streptomyces flavusporus. Next base: position 2,983,466 of record NZ_CP176503.1, read on the forward strand.
CTCGCGCAGGGAGTCCGGCAGGGGGTCGACGGCCTCCTGGGCGCTGGGCAGGACCGTCTGGATCGCCTTGCCGATCTTCCAGGACTCCAGCTTGGCGGTGGCCGGGTAGATCGGAATCAGGGCGCCCGCCCAGGTGTCGACGGCGTCCTCGGCGTCCCCCTTCAGCAACTCGTAGGCAGGATGAGCGAGTTGCAGACGGCGGTTGAAGACGGAGACCTTGCCCGCGAACATCGCGCGGGTGCCCGGCAGGAGTTCCTTGTGGGGTTTGTGCACGCCGTTGCCGAAGAAGACCAGTTGGAGCCGGCCGCTGCCGTCGGTGATGGTCACCTCGAGGCGCTGGCCCTTGCCACGGGGCGCCTTGGCGGAGGCGAAGGTGTGCAGGCGGGCGTCGGCGACCTGGGCGACCACGGTGACGTGCTCGTCCATGGGGAGGTCGGCGAGGTGGGTCAGCTGCCCCCGCTCCTCGTATCTGCGCGGGTAGTGGTGCAGGAGGTCACCGACGGTGTGCAGGCCGAGGTGCTCGGCCATCACCTTCGCGGTGGCGGGGCCGAGCACCTTCTTCAGTGGTTCTTCCAGTGCGGGCACGAGATCCATTGCACACCACACCACTGACAATGCCGTAGAGGTCCCGGGCGCGCAGCCGTATACGTCTCGGGAAACCCCTGGTCAGACGGCTCGCTGGGGCTTTAGGATGGCGCGCCCCGGCCATCCTTTCGCGGTCACGGCCTCACCCGGACCGCCCGACCCCGCGCCGACGTCCTCCCCCCACCGGCGCTGTGACGATGGACTCCCAGACCTCACAGGCATCCCAGTCAGCCCCTTCACCTCATACGTTCCAGGTCGACCTGCGCGGTCTGGTGGATCTGCTCTCCCATCACCTCTACTCCAGCCCGAAGGTCTATCTGCGCGAGCTGCTGCAGAACGCCGTCGACGCCATCACCGCCCGCCGGGCCGAACAGCCCGACGCCCCGGCGCGGGTGCGGCTGTACGGCGGGGGCGGCGCCCTGCGGGTGGAGGACTCCGGCGTCGGGCTCACCGAGGCCGATGTACACAGCCTGCTGGCGACCATCGGCCGCAGTTCCAAACGAGCCGACGGGATCCAGGAGGCGCGCTCCGACTTTCTCGGGCAGTTCGGCATCGGATTGCTGGCCTGTTTCGTCGTCGCCGAGCGGATCCGGGTCGTCAGCCGCAGTGCCCGCACGCCCGATGCCCGGCCCGTGGAGTGGACGGCGACCGACGACGGCTCGTACACGGTGCGGACGCTGCCGGACGAGGCCCGTCCCGAACCGGGGACCACTGTGCACCTGGTGGCGCGGGCCGGGGCCGGGGAGTGGCTGGCCGAGGAGCGGGTGCTGGCGCTGGCGCGGGACTTCGGGTCGCTGCTGCCGTACGACGTCCGGGTGGACGACGAGGCGGTCACCGACCTTCCGGCGCCCTGGGACCGGCCGTACCCCTCCCCCGCCACCCGGAGGGTGGCCCTGGCGCGGCACTGTCACGAGCTGTTCGGGTTCACGCCGCTGGACTCGATCGACCTCAACGTGCCGCTCGCGGGCATCCGCGGTGTGGCGTACGTCCTGCCCTCCGCGGTCAGCCCGGCGCAGCGCGCCCGGCACCGGGTCCACCTCAAGGGCATGCTGCTGACCGAGCGCGCCGAACAGCTGCTGCCCGACTGGGCGTTCTTCGTTCGCTGTGTGCTCGACACCGACAGCCTGCGGCCCACGGCGTCACGCGAGTCGCTCTACGAGGACGAGACGCTGGCCGCCGTACGGGAAGCCCTGGGCGAGCGGATCCGGTCCTGGCTGACGGGTCTTGCCGCCGGTGATCCGGAGCGGCTGGCGGCGTTCCTGTCCGTGCACCATCTGGGCGTGAAGTCCCTTGCGCGGCACGACCGGGAGATGCTGCGCACGATGCTGCCGTGGCTGCCCTTCGAGACGACCGACGGGCAGCTGTCCCTGGAGGAGTTCGCCCTGCGGCACCCGGTGGTGCACTTCACGCGCACCGTCGAGGAGTACCGGCAGGTCGCCCCGATCGCGTCCGCGCAGGGCATCGGCGTAGTCAACGGCGGTTACACGTACGACAGCGAACTGGTCGAGGCGCTGCCCTCGGTCCGCCCCGGCACCGTGGTGGCCGAACTCGACGCCGACACGGTGACCGCCCACCTGGATGCTGTGGACCCGGCCGAGGAGCTGGCCCTTTCGGGCTTTCTGGCGGCCGCGCGGGCCACCCTGGACCCGCTGGGCTGTGACGTGGTCCTGCGGGCCTTCCACCCCCTGTCCGTGCCCGCGCTGCATCTGGACGACCGGGCGGCCCGGCACGAGCAGGCCCGCGCGGACGCGGAGGAGCAGGCCGACGACCTGTGGGCGGGCATCCTGGGCTCGCTGCGCGGCAGCACCCCACGCGCGCGTCTGGTGCTCAACCACCTCAACCCGCTGATCCGCAGGATCAGTTCACTGAACGAACCGGAGCTCGTGGGCACCGCCACGGAGTCCCTGTACGGCCAGGCCCTGCTCATGGCGCAGCGCCCGCTGCGGCCGGCCGACTCCGCGCTGCTGAACCGCGCGTTCATCGGCCTCCTCGAATGGGCCACCCACAGCGACTCCGACTCCCCTGGGGACGGTCACCGATGAGTGAGATCACCGACTTCGACGCGCTGCGCCGGGCGATGGCGGAGAACTCCGAGCAGCCGGAGGGCCCCGCCCGCAACGCGCGCGCGGAACAGCTGCTCGCCGAGGCCGAGAAGCTGGGCATCCCGCTCGCCGTGATCGAGGCGCTCGGACACCAGCTGAAGGTCTACAACTACAGCTCCGAGAAGGACAAGATGTTCGTCCCCTTCGCGCGTCTGCTGCGCATGTGGGACGAGCGGCCCGAGGACTTCGACGAGTACGAGACCCACTCCCTGCACTGGGTCTTCAAGTGGATGTCGTCCGGCATGCTCGACCAGCCGCACATCCCGCTGGCCTCCATCGAGAAGTGGCTCGGCGAGATGGAACACCGCTACCGACTCGCCGGGCACTCCGAACGAGCCGTGCGCAGCGCCGAGTTCAGCGTGGCCGCCCATATCGGAGACGTGCAGCGGGCGGAGCGGGCGTACGCCGCGTGGCTGGCCGCAGACCGGGACAGGATGGCCGACTGCCAGGCGTGCGAGCTGCAGGGTCAGGGCCGGTGGCAGGTGGAACGGGGCGCGGACGCCGAGGCGCTGAAGCTGTGGGGTCCGGTGCTGGACGGCGAGTTCACCTGCGCCCACGAGCCGCACACCACCCTGGCGTCCTCCCTTGTGCCCCTGCTGCGGCTGGGCCGCCTGGACGAGGCACGCGCCCACCATCTGCGCGGCTTCCGGCTCGTACGGGCCATGGAGAGCATGCGGGGTGCGTACGCCGACCATGTCGAGTTCTGCGCGCTGACCGGCAACGAGGCACGCGGTCTGGAGCTGCTGGCCGAGCGGCCGGCGTACTTCACCGACACCGGACATCCGCGCAGCCGAATGGAGTTCATGAGCGTGGTGAGCCTGCTCATGAACCGTCTCACCGAGCTGGGCCTGGGCGATCAGCAGGTCCCGGGACCGGCCGGCCGGACATGGAACGCACGCGAACTGGCCGCCCACGCGCGCGCGGAGGCCCTCGCCCTGGCGGCGCGTTTCGACCAGCGCAACGGCACGTCGTACGTCAGTGAGTGGGCACGCGCGCGGATGGGGCAGCGGCCGCTGGTGGAGCGGCTTGCCCTGGGCGTGCGTGCGGAACGGCTGTCTCCGGGCGTACGGGCGGCGCGCCCGGCGTCCGTGGCGCCCGTCGCGTCCTCGCCCGCCGCGAGCGGGGACGAGCCGGACCTGGCCGCGCTGCTGGCCGAGGCGCGCCGCCTGTCGGATGCCCTGCAGCCGAACGCCGTCGAGGCCTGGGCGGCCGTCGCCCGGGCCGCGGAGGGCGTCGACCTGGACGCCCGTGACCGCGCGGAGATCGCCGATCACCAGGCGATGGACCTCGGGCCCGAGGGCGCCGAGCTCTTCGAACGCGCCACCGAGCTGTACGCCGAGGCGGGCGACCCCGGTGAGGCGCTGGCCGCACGCGCGCGTGCGGCGTACGTACGCGCTCTCGGGGGGCGGGTCGCCGAGGCGGTCGAGGCCGTAGCCGAGCCCTACGACCGGGTCCTCGCCCTGTATGCCGAGGGTGCCACGGGCGTCCGGCAGACCGCGTCCGTGCTGATGGGGCGGGCGCGGATCCTGATGCGGAGGGTGCAGGAGGCGGACGAGGCCTCCGGGGCGCCGGGGGCCGACGTTGCCGCAGAGGCCGACGCCGTACCGTCCCCTGCCTCCTCGCACGAGGCCGTCCTCGCCGACGCCGAGGCGGCGGCGCGGGAGGTGCTGGCGCTCGTGGAGGGGCACGCCGGGGACGACGTCCGGCTCGCCTCACGGGCCGCCGAGGCGCGGGCCATGCTCGCCGAACTCGCGGTGCACCACGGGGATCTGGAGGTCGCCGCCGAACTGTTCGCGCAGGCCTCGGCGGCGTACGTCGACGCGGGGCTGCCGTGGTTCGCGGTGGAGTACGAGGCCCGGCTGGCCGGACTCGCCCACCACCTCGGCGACACGGCGGAGGCCGAGCGAGCGCTGAAGGCGGCCCTGGAGCACGGCGGACCGCACCTGGAGGCGACCGGCCGGGCCCAGCTGCACCTGCAGCTCGCCGAGGTCCTCGGTGGCAGCGGCGAGTCCGCGGAGGCCGCCGAGCACGCCCTGGAAGCGGCGCACTGGGCCGACGAGGCCGGCGAGGGCCCGACGTTCGGCGCCTGGGCGCGGCATCTGCTCGGCGGGTTCCTGCTGCGGCAGGGGCGGTGCGCCGAGGCCGCGGAGGTGCTGGAGTCGGCGTTGCTCGACCTGACCGCCGAGACGCACGGCGACGGCGCGATCGTCCAGACCCAGTGGTGGCTCGGCGACTGCCTCAGCGAGCTCGGGGAGCACCGCGCCTCCGCCGAGCGCCGACTGCAGGCCGCCGAGATCGCCCGGCACTGGCCCGAGCAGCAGGACCACGCGACCCTCGCCCACCTCGCCGCCGAGTCCCTCGGACAGGCGGGGCTGCCCGCCAAGGCGGACCGGGCGTACGCGCGCGCGGGCGACCTGTGGCGTTCCCTCGGCAACGTCCACGGTCTGGTCCGCTCGCTGCGCGCCCGCGCGTGGCTCGCCCTGCGCACGGAGGACGGCACGGACACGGCACGGGAGCTGATGACGCTCGCCCTCGGCGAGTGCGAGCGGGCGCTGGGTGCCACGGCCGACGAGGACGCGCAGCAGCGGCTGACCGCCGAACTGGGCGACACGCACCGCCAGTTCGGCGACCTGCTGGCCCGCTCGTCCGCCGAGGACGCCGGGGACGGCTCGATCCAGGCCGCGTTCGCGGAGGCCCTGGCCCAAGTGGCCCAGGCCGTCGCAGTGTTCGCCTCGCTCGGGGACGCCACCGTGCACAGCCGTACCGGTGCCGAACTCGCCGCGGGCTGGCTGGCGGCCGACCTGGGCCGCAGCGCGGAGGCGGCTGCACGCGCGCGTGCCGTACTGGCCGCGTACGCGGATGCCGTCGACGAGACCGACGTCGCTCGGGCGCGGCGGGCAGAGGCCGAGCAACTGCTGCGGGTGGTGGAGGAACAGGAGGATCGTTGAACGAAACCCCACGGAGGCGGGGAGCGATGGGCCCTCCACCGATGGGCCCTACTCCACCCCTATGAGCAGCAGCGCCCCCTGCCGCCCACCCCGGTACACCACCGTGTCGACGGCGAGATACGCCTCCCTCACCCGGGCCTCCAGACGCTCGGCCACGGACTCGGGAACCTCGTCGCCGAGGACGAGGGTCACCAGTTCCCCGCCGGCCGCGAGCATCCGGTCGAGGACGGACTCGGCGGTGGCGGTGACGTCCGACCCGATCACGGCGACGTCCCCGTCGATGAGGCCGAGGACGTCACCGGCCTGGCAGATGCCGGCCATGGTCCAGGACTGGCGTTCCGCGACGCCGACCTCGCCGTAGCGGGTCGAGCCCGCCGCCGACGTCATCGACACGACGTCCTCGTCGAAGCGGCGCTCCGGCTCGTGCACCGCGAGCGCCGCGATGCCCTGGACCGCGGAGCGCGTGGGGATGAGGGCCACCCGGATGCCCTCCGCACGGGCCTGCTCGGCCGCCGCGACCGCGGTGTGGCGCAGCTCGGCGTCGTTGGGCAGCAGGACGACCTCGCGCGCGTGCGCCCGCCGTACGGCCTCGACGAGCTCCCCGCTCGCGGGCGGCTCCCCGGGGCGCGCGAGCACGGTCGTCGCGCCCGCCTCGGCGTACAGCCCGGCCAGGCCCTCGCCGGGTACGACGGCCACCACGGCTCGCTCGGCCCGCTCCCGGGCCGGCCGCTCCCCGCGGGAGGTGTGCACGTCGTCGGCCGCGAAGTGCGTGATCCGGATCCGGTACGGCCGCCCGGCCTCGACGCCCGCCTCCACGGCGGCGCCGGCGTCGTCCACGTGCACGTGGACGTGGACGTTCCACAGCCCGTCCCCGCCGACGACCACGAGCGAGTCCCCGAGCGCGTCGAGTCGCTGCCGCAGCCGCGCCACGGATGCGTCGTCGGCTTCCAGAAGGTAGATCACCTCGTACGCGGGACCGCCCTCCGTCACCCCGTCCGCACACTCCGCCGCATCGTCGACGACCGGTCCGCCCCGAGGTGCCTGCCACGTGTCGGACCCCACGCGCGCGTGCCGCACGGAAGCCGACACCGCCACCGTGCCCGGCGCCTCCCCCGTGAACGTCTCCACCAGCGCCGCCAGCACCGCCACCAGCCCGCGTCCCCCGGCGTCGACCACCCCGGCCCGCCCGAGGACGGCCAGCTGTCCCGGGGTCGCGGCGAGGGCGGCCCGCGCCCCTTCGTAGGCGGCCCGTGCGACCGTCCCGCAGTCGCCCTCGGCTCCACCGGCCGCGTCGGCAGCGGCCGAGGCGACCGACAGGACCGTGCCCTCCACGGGGTGGGCCACGGCCTGGCGGGCGGAGTCGGCGGCGCGCCGCAGCGCGAGCCGCAGGCTCTGGGCGTCGGTCTGAGCGTCCTCACCGTCGACGAGCACCTGCGCCATACCGCGCAGCAGCTGCGCGAGGATCGTCCCGGAATTGCCCCGCGCCCCGATGAGCGCCCCGTGCGCCATCGCGCGCGTGACCTCGGCCAGCGACGGCCCCCCTGGATCCCGGGAGCCGACCTCGTGCGCGGCGAAGACCGCCTCCACCGCGGCAACCGCCGACTCGACGGTCAGGTACAGATTGGTGCCGGTGTCCCCGTCCGCCACGGGATACACGTTGATCGCGTCGATCTCCTCACGCGCGCGTCCCAGCGCCTCCAGCGCGAGACCGCACCAGGTACGCACCGCCAGAGCATCGAAGAATGTCTGCGGCACCTGCGCCACCTGCGCCTCCTTGAGCTGGACGTCGGACGCAGCGTAGCCCTGGGGCCGGTGCCCGGCGGAAGAGGGCGGGGGCGGACGCCTGAGCCGCCGTGGTAGTTTCGTTGTACGGGCGCAGCCGTTGTATGCTGCTCCGGTTGCCCGATCCCGATCGGGCTATTCCCCTGGCAACGCCACTCAGATCTCAGATCGCTCGCAAGAGCCTAAGATCTTGATCCCGGCATGCCGGGATCAACCGTAAGTGCATCTGAAGTCTTTGGAGTGACCCGTGGCTGCCAACTGCGACGTCTGCGGCAAGGGGCCGGGCTTCGGCAACAACATCTCGCACTCGCACCGCCGTACGTCCCGTCGCTGGAACCCGAACATCCAGCGTGTGCGTACCGTGGTCGGCGGGACGCCGAAGCGCGTGAACGCCTGCACCTCGTGCATCAAGGCCGGCAAGGTCTCGCGCTGACGCACAGCTGCTAAGCGCGCGGCCACTGCTGGTTCGCTGCAGAGAGCCGGTCCACCTCGTGTGGACCGGCTCTCTGCTGTGCCCGAAGCGGATCCGCGGCCACGGGCATCGAGCTGAGGGCAAGCGCTTACGCGCCGCCGCCCGCCCTGAAGCGCCACCCATGGTCCACAGGCCCGATCCCCCCACCGAGCGCGAACCCGGCCGCGATCGCCCCGGTGACGTACTCCTTGGCCGCCGCCACCGCCTCGGGCACGGACTGCCCCTTCGCCAGCTGTGACGCGATCGCCGACGCGAGGGTGCAGCCCGTGCCGTGCGTGTGCCGGTTGTCGTGCCGGGGCGCGCGCAGCCAGTGCTCCTCGGAGCCGTCGGTGAGCAGATCCACGGCGTCGCCTGGGAGGTGACCGCCCTTGATCACGACCCAGGTCGGTCCGTACGCCAGCACGGCCGCCGCGGCCCGGCGCAGGTCGGCCTCCGACTCGACCCGTACACCCGTCAGTTGGGCGACCTCGTCGAGGTTCGGCGTCACCACGGTCGCCGCCGGCAACAGCTTCGTCCGTACGGAATCCAGCGCGGAGGCCGCCAGCAGCGGGTCCCCGTGCTTGGAGACGCCCACCGGGTCGACGACCGTGGGCGCGTCCGTCTCGCCGATCAACTCGGCCACCACCTCGACCAGTTCGGCCGAGGCCAGCATCCCGGTCTTCACGGCCTGGACGCCGATGTCGTCGACGACGCTGCGGTACTGGGCCCGCACCGCCGCCACCGGCAGTTCCCAGGCGCCCTGCACGCCAAGGGAGTTCTGCGCGGTGACCGCGGTGAGCACGCTCATGCCGTGCACACCGAGCGCGAGCATCGTCTTCAGGTCGGCCTGGATGCCCGCACCCCCGCCGGAGTCCGAGCCGGCCACGGTCAGCACTCTGGGCGGCGCGCTCATGACTCGATGTCCCCGAAGTGGTCCCAGCCGCCCTTGGTCCACGCCGCCCCGTCGACCGTCACCTGCGGCAGTGCCGAGGGGTTGAGCACCTCACCGATGACCTTCCAGCGGGCGGGCAGCTTCACGTCCGGCGGGAAGGTCGCCACGATCGCATGGTCCTCTCCCCCGGTGAGCACCCACTGCAGGGGGTCCACCCCGACCGCCTGCCCGATGTCGTTCATCTGCGAGGGGACGTCGATCGCACCGGAGCGGATGTCGATACGGACCTTGCTGGCCTCCGCGATGTGCCCGAGGTCGGCGATCAGCCCGTCGCTGACGTCGCACATCGCCGTCGCACCCAACGCGGCCGCCGCCGGACCGGCGTGATACGGCGGCTCGGGGCGCCGGTGCGCCTCGACGAAGGCGCGCGGCGAGCGGAACCCGCGCGACAGCACCGCGTACCCGGCGGCGGACCAGCCGAGCCAGCCGGTCACCGCGACGAGGTCACCGGGCTGGGCACCGGCCCGGGTCACGGGCTCCTGGTTGCGCAGATCGCCGAGCGCGGTGATCGACACCATGATCGTGTCACCCCGTACGACATCACCGCCCACCACGGCGGCGCCCGCGACCTGGCACTCGTCGCGCAGGCCGTCCATCAGCTCCGTCGGCCAGGTCACCGGGAGTTCGGCCGGGACGACCAGACCGAGCAGCAGCGCGGTCGGGACGGCGCCCATCGCCGCGATGTCCGCGAGGTTCTGCGCGGCCGCCTTGCGGCCAACGTCGTACGCCGTGGACCAGTCACGGCGGAAGTGCCGCCCCTCCAGGAGGAGGTCGGTACTGGCCACCACCCGGCGGTCGGGCGCGGCGACCACCGCGGCGTCGTCACCCGGCCCGACCCGCACCGCTGGGGTGGTGGTGAGACGGGAGGTGAGCTCCCTGATGAGCCCGAACTCACCGAGCTCACCAACAGTGCCCTTCATTGCCCTTACGCCCCTTCTGTCCCTGTGCGTTCCCGGTCGCGGGTCATCAGTGTCCTCGATACGGTCGAAGTGACCGCCGATCCGCCCCACCCGACCGTCAACATCCGTCGTGCCTGCACCGCGGCGCGCGTGCCGTAGTCACCGCAGGTCTCCCCGCGGCGAGCGGCAACGCGATACCGTGGCGTTCCTTTTCCCCACATGATCCTCGTGGCCGCCCTGGAGGTTCCGTGGTACAGGCGTACATCCTGATCCAGACGGAGGTCGGCAAGGCGTCGACCGTCGCCGAGACGATCAGCAAGATCCCTGGGGTGATCCAGGCCGAGGACGTGACGGGACCGTACGACGTCATCGTGCGCGCCCAGGCCGACACCGTCGACGACCTCGGCCGCATGGTGGTCGCCAAGGTCCAGCAAGTGGACGGGATCACCCGCACCCTGACCTGCCCGGTCGTCCATCTGTAGCCCCCGTCTACCCTTGGCCGGTGAAGTTTTCCCGTCACCGGCTCATCGGTCTGTCCGCGTCCGTCCTGTTGATCACCGTCGCGGGCTGCTCCTCAGCAGACGACAGCGCGGGCACCGCGGTTCCCAGCCCGGACACAGAGGTCACCAAGCTGTGTCAGAACCTGGACGGTGCGCTGCCGCGTGAGGTCGCCGGTCTGGAGCGCCGGGACCCCGAGCCCCGGTCCGTCCTCACGGCGGGCTGGGGAAACCCCGCGATCATACTGCGCTGCGGTGTCGCACGGCCGCCGAAGATGACCGACCCGAAGGTGGCGGAGGGGCGGGATCCCGACGCGGTGGCCGGGGGCGTGAACGGCGTCGACTGGCTGATGGAGAACGCGGGCGACGGGGCGTACCGCTTCACAACCGCCAACCGTCTTGCGTACGTCGAGGTCGCCGTGCCGGAGGGACGTGACGCGTCCGCCGTGCTCATCGATCTCGCGTCGGCCGTCAAGAAGACGATTCCGAAGGGGATTGCGGACTGAGCGCCGGTCGCCCCCGGCGGCGTTCAGCGCAGTCCCGTTGAGCGGCGAAGTGCCGCCTGGATCAGGCGGTCCACCAGCTCCGCGTACGCCACCCCGCTCGCCTGCCACATCTGCGGGTACATCGAGATGGGCGTGAAGCCGGGCATCGTGTTGATCTCGTTGATCACGAACTCGCCGTCCTCGGTGAGGAAGAAGTCCGCACGGACGAGCCCTTCGCAGGACGCCGCCTCGAACGCCTCGACGGCGAGCCTGCGCACCTCGGCGGTCTGCTCGTCGGTGAGCGGGGCCGGCACGATCCCCGGCGTGGAGTCGATGTACTTCGCCTCGAAGTCGTAGTACGCGTGCGCGTCCGGCGGCGGGATCTCGGCGGGGACGGAGGCGCGCGGGCCGTCCTCGAACTCCAGCACGCCGCACTCGATCTCACGGCCACGCAGCGCGGCCTCGACGATGATCTTCGGGTCGTGGCGCTGGGCCTCGGCGATCGCCTCGTCGAGGCCTTCGAAGGACTCGACCTTGGTGATGCCGATCGACGACCCCGCGCGCGCGGGCTTCACGAACAGCGGCCAGCCGTGCTCCCCCGCGAACTCGGCGATCCGGCGCCGCGCACCGGTCTCGTCGAGCTGCCACTCGCGCGGCCTGATCACCACGTACGGGCCCACCTTCAGCCCGAACGAGACGAACACCCGCTTCATGTACTCCTTGTCCTGGCCCACGGCCGAGGCGAGCACCCCGGAACCCACGTACGGGACGCCGGACAGCTCCAGGAGACCCTGGAGAGTGCCGTCCTCGCCGTACGGACCGTGCAGCACCGGGAAGACCACGTCGACCTCGCCGAGCGCCTTGGGCACCGATCCGGGCTCGCTGTAGACGACTTCACGGATCGCGGGGTCGACGGGGAGCAGCACGCCGCCTTCGGTCGACTCGGCGAGCCCCTCGACGTCGGGCGTGCGGCGGTCGGCGATCGCCATGCGCTCCGGTTCGTCGGCGGTGAGCACCCAGCGGCCTTCCCGGGTGATGCCGATCGGCAGGACGTCGTACTTCGTCCGGTCGATGGCCCGCAGGACGGCGCCGGCGGTGACCGTGGAGATCCCGTGTTCGGAGCTGCGCCCGCCGAACACGACGGCCACGCGCGGCTTGCGAGACGGCTGCTCAGGGCTCTGGGGGAGGTTCTCGGTGCTCATATCGCGATGAGAGTACCCGTTGGTAGGGGCGGGAGACAGCGTCCGGGGGCGGCGTGGCTCAGCGTCGTTCCGGCTTCGCGCTGCGCGACATCAGCTCCTTGAGGGCGACCACGGGAGGCTTGCCCTCGTGCACGATCCCGACGACCGTCTCGGTGATCGGCATGTCGACGCCGTGCCGGCGGGCCAGATCCAACACCGACTCACAGGACTTGACGCCCTCGGCGGTCTGCTTGGTGACCGCGATGGTCTCCTCAAGGGTCATGCCCTTGCCGAGGTTGGTGCCGAAGGTGTGGTTGCGGGACAGCGGCGACGAGCAGGTCGCCACCAGGTCGCCCAGACCCGCGAGTCCGGAGAAGGTCAGCGGGTCGGCACCCATGGCGAGCCCGAGCCGGGTGGTCTCGGCGAGCCCGCGCGTGATGAGCGAGCCCTTGGCGTTGTCGCCGAGGCCCATTCCGTCCGCGATGCCGACGGCGAGCCCGATGACGTTCTTGACCGCACCGCCGAGTTCACAGCCGACGACGTCGGTGTTGGTGTACGGGCGGAAGTACGGCGTGTGGCAGGCGGCCTGGAGCCGCCGGGCGACCGCCTCGTCGGTGCAGGCGACCACGGCCGCGGCCGGCATGCGCGCGGCGATCTCGCGGGCGAGGTTGGGTCCGGTGACCACGGCGACCTGCTCCGAGCCGACCTTGGCGACGTCCCCGATGACCTCGCTCATCCGCATGGCGGAGCCGAGTTCGACGCCCTTCATCAGCGAGACCAGAACGGTGCCGGGGGCCAGCAGCGGCACCCAGGCGGCGAGGTTGCCGCGCAGTGTCTGCGAGGGGATGGACAGCACCGTGAAGTCGGCGTCGGCGGCGGCCTCGGCGGGGTCCGTGGTGGCGCGCAGGTTCTCGGGGAGTTCGAAGCCCGGAAGGTAGTCGGGGTTGGTCCGGCCGGAGTTGATCGCTTCCGCGACCTCCGCGCGGCGCGCCCACAGGGTGACGTCGCACCCCGCGTCGGCGAGCACGATGCCGAACGCCGTGCCCCACGAACCCGCGCTGAAGACCGCCGCCTTGACCGGCTTGCTCACTGCCCCTGCCCCTCTTCCTGGCCGAACTGCCCGGCCGCTTCCCGACCGGCCGGATCGACCGCCCTGCCCTGCGCCCCTGCCTGCGCGGGCACCTCTGCCTGCGCTCGCGCCTGCGTCTGCGCCTCGGTCCGGCGCCGCTGCTCGACGCGTTCGCGCTTCGGGTCGTACGGCGTCTCGGGTGCCCGCTCGCCGCGGATCTCCTCCAGCTGGCGGGTGATCGCGGCCATGATGACCTCGGTGGCCTCCTTGAGGACCTCCGCGGTCATGTCCTTGCCGTAGAAGGGCGAGAGGTCCACCGGCGGGCCGGCGAGCACGTGGTGGGTCTTGCGCGGGAAGAGGTGCGGCTTCTTGGCGTACGGCGGCAGCAGTTCGTTGGCGCCCCACTGGGCGACCGGGATGACGGGGCACTTGGTCTTCAGCGCGACGCGCGCGGCACCGGTCTTGCCGGTCATGGGCCAGCCGTTCGGATCCCGGGTGATGGTGCCCTCGGGGTAGAACGCGACGCACTCGCCGCGCTCCACGGCGTCGATCGCGGCCCGGAAGGCGCTCAGTGCGTCCGTGCTCTCGCGGTAGACGGGGATCTGTCGGGTGCCGCGCATCGCGGCGCCCACGAATCCCTTCTTGAAAAGCCCGCTCTTCGCCAGGAATCGCGGTACCCGTCCGGTGTTGTACTGAAAGTGCGCGTACGCGAAAGGATCGGCGTAGGAATTATGGTTGACCACGGTGATAAAACCGCCCGCGGCCGGAATGTGCTCCATTCCACGCCAGTCCCGCTTGAGCAGAACCACCAGCGGCGGTTTGCAGATCACCGCGGCGAAGCGATACCAGAAGCCGATTCTGCGGCGGGGCACACGGACACCTTCCTTCCAGGGCATGGGGGAGGCACAAGTGTCGCCCCAGGCCGTCTGTCTGTCGAGCACACCGTACGCCCGAGTCTCCGCCCGCCCCATGGCCCGGGCGACAATGGCCGCGACAAGAGAGGGACGAACGCTCGTGCACTGGACCTTGGTGATACCTGTGAAGCCTCTGGCGCGGGCCAAGAGCAGGCTCTCCGACGCCGCCGGCGACGGGCTGCGCCCGGGCCTCGCCCTCGCTTTCGCGCAGGACACGGTGGCCGCCGCGCTGGCCTGCCCGGCGGTGCGGGATGTGGCAGTTGTCACGGACGACGCCCTGGCGGGCCGGGAGCTGGCCGCGCTGGGCGCCCGGATCGTCAGGGACGAGCCGAGCGGCGGCCTGAACGCCGCTCTGGCGCACGGAGCGGCAACCGTCCGGGCCGAACGCCCCGAAAGCCCCGTCGCCGCCCTGAACGCCGATCTTCCCGCCCTGCGCCCACCGGAATTGGCCCGGGTGCTGGAGGCGGCCGGGGAATTCCCGCGCGCTTTTCTTCCCGATGCGGCCGCAATCGGTACGACACTGCTGGCGGCCGCTCCGGGCCGGGAATTGCTCCCCGCATTCGGCACGGATTCCCGGGCCCGCCATCGCGCATCCGGCGCGGTGGAACTCGGCCTCGGGGGCGTGGATTCGGTACGCCAGGACGTGGACACCGGCGACGATCTGCGTGCGGCGCTCGCCCTCGGAGTGGGACCCCGTACGGCAGCGGCCACAGCGCGGTTGCTGATCCCGGGGCAGTAGGCTGCCGTCATGCAGGCCACCGCATACACGTACGACGCCGAGACGCGCAGCGGGCAGGTGCTGCTCGACGACGGCACTCCGGTGCCCTTCGACGCCGCCGCCTTCGATGCGGGCGGGCTCAGACTGCTGCGGCCCGGGCAGCGGGTGCGCATCGAGGTGGAGGGGCCCGAGGACAGCCCCCGGATCACCCTGGTGACACTCCAGACGCTCTGAAACCCCCCTGCTCAATCGCCCCGAAACACACCGCGGGCCGGGCTCCCGACGGGAGTCCGGCCCGGCGCGTGAGCAATTCCGCGCCGCTACCTCTTGCGGGCGGTGGTCTTCTTGGCGGCGCTCTTGCGCGCCGTCGACTTCTTGGCGGGGGCCTTCTTGGCCGTCGCCTTCTTCGCCGGGGCCTTCTTGGCGGTTGTCTTCTTCGCCGCGGCCTTCTTCGCAGCCGGCGTGACCTTCTTGGCAGGCGCCTTCTTCGCCGCGGCCTTCTTCGCGGCCGCCGGGGCCTTCTTGGCGGGCGCCTTCTTCGCCGCGGCCTTCTTCGCAGCGGCCTTGGTGACCTTCTTGGCGGCAGCCTTCTTGACCGTGGCCGCGGCACCGCCGGTCAGGCTGCCCTTGGGCGCCTTCTTGACGGCGACCTCGCCCCCGCGCGGGAGCTTCTTCGAGCCGCTCACCAGATCCTTGAAACCCTGGCCCGCGCGGAACCGCGGCACCGAGGTCTTCTTGACCCGAACCCGCTCGCCCGTCTGAGGGTTGCGGGCGTACCGGGCCGGCCGGTCGACCTTCTCGAACGAACCGAAGCCGGTGACCGAGACCCGCTCACCTGCGACGACCGCTCGGACGATGGCGTCCAGTACATGGTCGACAGCGTCGGCAGCCTGCTGGCGGCCGCCCATCTTGTCGGCAATCGCTTCTACGAGCTGCGCCTTGTTCACGTCTTCCCCTTCGGAGACATCGCCAGAACGAAAGTGTTCAAGCTTTTTCGCACGTTAGGCAGATATATACCGCAAATCAAACACGAAACGGGCTAATCACCCTTGTGCCGCAGCCGACTCGACGGTTCCGGGCTGTTCAGGCTTCCTCTTCGGGGAATCGACCCTCGTCGAGGTCGGCCGTGAACCGCTCCAGACGCCTTGTCGCATCGGCAAGATCGTGCTTGGCCGCGGCCGTGATGACCAGCAGCTTCCGGGTCAGCGCCATCCGTACGCCCTCCGGGACTTGCAGTGCGCGCACCCTTGCGTGCGCTTCCTTGAGTCGGTCCGCGACCGCCGCATAGAGCTCGAGTTGGCCGTCGTGTTCCATGCACAGATTGTGCCATCTGGGGCGAGTTGTCGCCTGCCCGGGATGGCAACTGCCGCCTCAAACGGCCGTCCGGGCCCCTGTCGACGCCGCGTTGTCAAGGCTCGCGTACCCCAACAACAACCGCCCTAACGTGGGAAGTTACAGGAACGGACGGTGCCGCGCGCGGCACCGTCCGGGCGCAAAAACGGCTGTACCCCCGATCGGTCCGATCGGGGGTACAGCCAGGGTTTGGGGTGGCCGAAACTCGACCGCCGCGGGGGTCCGAAGGTTCAGACCTTCAGCGTGCGCGGCTTGTACGCGGGCCGCCCCGCCTCGTACGTGGCGATGTCGCCCTCGTTCTGCAGCGTGATGGAGATGTCGTCCAGCCCGTTCAGCAGCCGCCAGCGGGAGTTCTCATCCAGCTCGAAGGAGGCGGTGATGCCCTCCGCGCGCACCTCGCGGCGCTCCAGGTCGACGGTGATCTCGGCCTGCGGGTCCTGTTCCGTGAGCTCCCACAGCGCGTCGACGATCTTCTGCTCCAGAACCACCGTGAGCAGCCCGTTCTTCAGCGAGTTGCCGCGGAAGATGTCGGCGAAGCGGGAGGAGATCACGGTCTTGAAGCCGTAGTTCTGCAGCGCCCAGACGGCGTGCTCACGCGAGGAGCCGGTGCCGAAGTCGGGGCCGGCGACCAGGACGGTCGCGCCCTGCCGCTCGGGCTGGTTGAGGATGAAGGACGCGTCCTTGCGCCAGGCCTCGAACAGCCCGTCCTCGAACCCGTCCCGGGTCACCTTCTTGAGCCAGTGGGCGGGGATGATCTGGTCGGTGTCGACGTTGCTGCGGCGCAGCGGGACGGCCCGGCCGGTGTGGGTGGTGAATGCTTCCATGACTGATCAGACTCCAGCGGGCGTACGGGCGGGCTCTTCGGTCAGGTCGGCCGGGGAGGCCAGGTGGCCGAGCACGGCGGTCGCGGCGGCGACCTGCGGCGACACCAGGTGCGTACGGCCGCCCTTGCCCTGCCTGCCCTCGAAGTTGCGGTTGGAGGTGGACGCGGAGCGCTCACCGGGGGCCAGCTGGTCGGGGTTCATGCCGAGGCACATCGAGCAGCCCGCGTGCCGCCATTCGGCGCCGGCCTCCTTGAAGACGACGTCCAGCCCCTCGGAGACGGCCTGCAGACCGACCCGCACGGAGCCCGGGACGACCAGCATCCGTACGCCGTCGGCGACTTTGCGGCTCCGCAGGATGTCGGCGGCGGCGCGCAGGTCCTCGATGCGGCCGTTGGTGCAGGAGCCTACGAAGACGGTGTCCACCTTGATGGAGCGCAGCGGCTGCCCGGCCTCCAACGCCATGTATTCCAGGGCCTTTTCGGCGGCCAGGCGCTCCGAAGCGTCTTCGTACGAAGCAGGGTCGGGGACGGTGGCCGAAAGGGGCGCGCCCTGGCCGGGGTTGGTGCCCCAGGTGACGAACGGCGACAGTTCGTCGGCGTTGATGACGACTTCGGCGTCGAACTCGGCGTCGTCGTCGGTGCGCAGCGTCTTCCAGTACTCCACCGCCGCGTCCCAGTCGGCACCCTCGGGCGCGTGCGGGCGGCCCTTGAGGTAGGCGAACGTGGTCTCGTCGGGAGCGATCATGCCCGCGCGGGCGCCGGCCTCGATCGACATGTTGCAGATGGTCATCCGGGCCTCCATCGAGAGCTTCTCGATGGCGGAGCCGCGGTATTCCAGGATGTAGCCCTGGCCGCCGCCGGTGCCGATCCTGGCGATGATCGCCAGGATCAGGTCCTTGGCGGTGACGCCCTCGGGCAGTTCGCCGTCGACCGTGATCGCCATGGTCTTCGGGCGGGCCATGGGCAGCGTCTGGGTGGCCAGCACGTGCTCGACCTGCGAGGTGCCGATGCCGAACGCCAGCGCGCCGAAGGCGCCGTGCGTGGAGGTGTGGGAGTCGCCGCAGACGACGGTGGTGCCGGGCTGGGTGAGTCCCAGCTGCGGGCCGACGACGTGGACGACGCCCTGCTCGACGTCGCCGAGCGGGTGCAGCCGTACGCCGAACTCGGCGCAGTTCTTGCGCAGCGTCTCCAGCTGGGCGCGGGAGACCGGGTCCGCGATGGGCTTGTCGATGTCGAGGGTGGGGGTGTTGTGGTCCTCGGTCGCGATGGTGAGGTCGAGGCGGCGCACCTTCCGGCCGCTCTTGCGGAGGCCGTCGAAGGCCTGCGGGCTGGTCACCTCGTGCAGCAGGTGCAGATCGATGTAGAGGAGGTCGGGCTCGCCCTCGGCGCGCCGGACGACATGGTCGTCCCAGACCTTCTCCGCGAGTGTCCTACCCATCGCTTTCCCTCCGGTCGGCAAAGGTGCGCCGACCCAACTAGAGATCTTGAGGAGGCGACGCCCGCGCCCCGTGTCCGGGCGCCCGCCGCCAGGCCCGTCGGTCCGCGGGCCACTGTGCCTTCGTGACATCCAGAGTGGCGTGTTCCACCGAAAATTGAACTTGCGTTTCACAGAGTGAGACGCAAGTATCGTTTCATGGACAACAGTAGCGGCGTCGGCGTTCTGGACAAGGCGGCCCTCGTCCTGAGCGCTCTGGAGTCCGGTCCGGCCACCCTCGCAGGTCTGGTCGCGGCCACCGGACTGGCACGACCCACGGCTCACCGCCTGGCCGTGGCTTTGGAACACCACCGTATGGTGGCGCGCGACATGCAGGGCCGTTTCATTCTCGGCCCGCGGCTGGCAGAACTGGCCGCGGCCGCCGGCGAGGACCGCCTCCTCGCCACGGCGGGCCCGGTGCTCACCCATCTCCGTGACGTCACGGGCGAGAGCGCACAGCTCTACCGACGCCAGGGCGACATGCGCATCTGCGTCGCCGCGGCGGAGCGCCTGTCCGGCCTGCGGGACACGGTCCCGGTCGGCTCGACACTCACGATGAAGGCGGGTTCCTCGGCGCAGATCCTCATGGCCTGGGAGGAGCCGGAGCGTCTGCACCGGGGCCTGCAGGGCGCCCGCTTCACGGCCACCGCGCTCTCGGGCGTACGACGCCGGGGCTGGGCGCAGTCGATCGGCGAGCGCGAGCCGGGCGTCGCGTCCGTCTCCGCACCGGTACGCGGCCCCTCCAACCGCGTCGTGGCCGCCGTTTCCGTCTCCGGCCCCATCGAGCGCCTCACGCGCCACCCGGGCCGTATGCACGCGCAGGCGGTCATCGACGCCGCCGCCCGTCTCTCCGAGGCCCTGCGCCGCTCGAGCTGACCAGCGGCCGGCGATCGGGAGGAGGGCCCGCCTCAACGCCGCGGCAGGCCCGCCCCCCGATGTCCGCCCCGCTCACTTCACCTTGAGTCGATCGGCCGCACGGTCGCCGCGCCGGGCGACCGGCACCACCCCGGTGGCCCGGCCGAGGCCGAATTCGGGCATGTTCACGTAGACCGACTCGTAGGACCCGGCGGGCACGACGTACGTCTCGTGCCAGAAGCCGACCTTCCCCTTCCCCGCGCGCAGCCGCCGGTTGAAGGCAGCCCAGGCCGGGCGGTGCTGCCGGTCCGGCGCCGAGGCGTACGCAAGGAGCTTCTCCTTCGAGTCCCAGTACTGCACGACGTACAGCACCCGCGGGGAGCCCAGCAGGAACTGGTACCCCAGCAGTCCACTGCCCTCCTCACGCGAGAGCTCCGCGAGCATGGGCGGCATGGCCCTGGCGACCGGCCACCAACTCCGCAGTGCCGCAAAGCTGTTGACGCGCATCCCGATGAGGAAGACGACGATCTCGCCCTCACCCGCGGCGGTCATACGCCCTTCGATCGGCTTGCTCATGATGTCCCCCATCCCGTCATTGGATAGCGTCGCTATCCATGATTGGATAGTGACACTCCCCAAGAGGGAGCGCAAGCGGAAACTCG
Source organism: Streptomyces flavusporus (assembly GCF_046267975.1). Taxonomy (NCBI): domain Bacteria; kingdom Bacillati; phylum Actinomycetota; class Actinomycetes; order Kitasatosporales; family Streptomycetaceae; genus Streptomyces; species Streptomyces flavusporus. The sequence continues at coordinate 3,003,216 of NZ_CP176503.1, forward strand.
AACACGGGACGGACATGCGACTCGCGGAGCTGAGTGAGCGCAGCGGGGTCTCCACGGCCACGATCAAGTACTACCTGCGCGAGGGCCTGCTCCCGCCGGGCCGCCGGGTCACCGCCACCCAGGCCGAGTACGGCGAGGAGCACCTGCGCCGGCTGCGCCTGGTGCGAGCGCTGATCCAGGTCGGCGGGGTCTCCGTGGCCTCCGCGCGAGACGTGCTCGCCGCACTGGACGACGGCTCCCTGGACCACAACGAGCGCCTGGGCACCGCCGTGTGGGCCCTCCCGCACGGCAGGTCCGCCGACGCGGAGGATCCGGCGACCGAGACGGCCCGGCAGCGCGCGGACCGCTTGTTGGAGCTGCTCGGCTGGGGCTACGGCCCCACGACCGATGTGACGCCCCCCGCGCTCGGGATGCTCGTCACCGCGATCGCGGCCCTGGAACGGCTCGGATATCCCTGCGCCATCGAGGACTTGGAGCCGTACGCCCGCGCGCTGGGGCAGCTCGCCGTCCACGATCTGGATCTGGTGGAGCGGTACGGCGGCACACCGGACGAACAGGTGGAGGCGGCGGTGGCGCTGACCGTGCTGTACGAGCCGGTGCTGCTCGCCCTGCGCCGGCTGGCGGAGGCGGAGGAGTCACGCCGCCGGTTCGGCGGGACGTGAGGCCAGGAAGTCGGGCCGGACACACCGATGGGCCCCCACCGAAGTGGAGGCCCATCGACCTGCGTACCCCCGACCGGATTCGAACCGGCGCTACCGCCTTGAGAGGGCGGCGTGCTAGGCCGCTACACAACGGGGGCGAGGATCTTACGTTTCCGCAGATCCGAGCTGGTCTACCTGGACTCGAACCAAGACTAACTGAACCAGAATCAGTCGTGCTGCCAATTACACCATAGACCAATGTGGTTTAGACCAGTCAGTACCCCCGACCGGATTCGAACCGGCGCTACCGCCTTGAGAGGGCGGCGTGCTAGGCCGCTACACAACGGGGGCCCTGATCCCGAAGGATCCGTACCCCCGACCGGATTCGAACCGGCGCTACTGCCTTGAGAGGGCAGCGTGCTAGGCCGCTACACAACGGGGGCTTTGCAGATGAGCTCTGCGAGCTGGCCTACCTGGACTCGAACCAAGACTAACTGAACCAGAATCAGTCGTGCTGCCAATTACACCATAGGCCACTGGAACGCAAGCCCCTGAGGGGATCTTGTTCTAGCTTTGCGCTGTCGGTTTCCGGCCTCTCGGCCCGCTCCCCGGCGGCGCAGGAAGAACATTACCTGAAGGTGGACGGGGCTCCAAAACGGCTTTCCGAGCCGAGGATCGCGGGGAGTTCGGTGAGCGAGGCGATCCGGTGCGGTCCGGTGGAGGCGTCACCGCTGGTGTACGCGCCGCCACGGTCGATCCAGACCGACAGCAGTCCGGCGTCGGCGGCGCCCCGCCCGTCGATCTCCGGGTGGTCTCCGACGTACGCGACGAGATGCGGCGGCAGGGCCAGCGCCTCGCACGCGGCGAGGAAGGCGCCGGCCTCGGGCTTGGAGACACCGAGCTCGGCGGCGCACAGCACGGCCTCGAAGCGGTCGCGCACGCCCAGAACGCGCAGCTTGCGGTCCTGGACGTGAAGGCTGGAGTTGGAGAGCACCGCGTGCCGGTGGCTGGCGGCGAGGGCGTCCAGGGCGGGCAGTACGTCCGGGAAGAGGGCCCAGGCGGCCTCGTAGTGCCCTATGTACCGCTCGAACCAGGCCTCGGCCTCGGCGTCGCTGAGCTCCTCGCCGAGAAACACCCGTACGCGGTCGCGCCGCTGCTCCTCGAAGGACACCTCACCGGCGGCGAACCGCGCCCACTGCCGGTCCGTGACCTGCCGCCAGTGCACGAGGGCCTGCTCGACGCTCTCGTACGCGTCGAGCAGGCCCTCGGCCGCCAGGTGCGCGCGCATTCCGGCGCGGTCCGCGGTCGTGTAGTCGAAAAGCGTGTCGTCGACGTCCCAGACCACGGCCTGAATGCTCATGGTCCGACGGTAGCCCGGCGACCGCGGGTTCCGGGCGGGTACGGCGAAGGGCGGCACCCGTTCCGGATGCCGCCCCTCGTGTGCGCTACGCCGTCAGCTTCGCCAGTGCCGCGTCGATGCGGGCCAGCGTCTTCTCCTTGCCCAGGACCTCCAGGGACTCGAAGAGCGGCAGGCCGACCGTACGGCCGGTGACGGCGACCCGGACCGGGGCCTGGGCCTTGCCGAGCTTGAGACCGTGGGCCTCACCGGCGGCCAGGACGGCCTCCTTCAGGGTCTCGGCGGAGTTCCAGTCGGCCGCGTCGAGCTTCTCGCGGGCGGTGCGCAGCAGGGCGTCGGAGCCCTCCTTCATCGCCTTGTTCCAGCTCGCCTCGTCGAAGACCGGCTCCGGCAGGAACAGGAAGTCGACGTTGTCGGTGATCTCGGAGAGGACCTTCAGACGGGTCTGTGCGTGCGGGGCGATGGCCTGCCACTTCACCTCGTCGAAGGCCTCCGGGGCCCAGAGGGCGAACGGGGCCTGGAGCCACGGGCGGCAGCGCTCTGTGAAGTCCTTCACATCGAGCAGGCGGATGTGGTCGGCGTTGATCGCCTCGCACTTCTTGAGGTCGAAGCGGGCCGGGTTGGGGTTCACGTCCGCGATGTCGAAGGCCGCGACCATCTCGTCCATGGTGAAGATGTCCTGGTCGGCCGAGAGCGACCAGCCGAGGAGCGAGAGGTAGTTGAGGAGGCCCTCGGGGAGGAAGCCGCGCTCCCGGTAGAGGTTGAGCGACGACTGCGGGTCGCGCTTGGAGAGCTTCTTGTTGCCCTCACCCATCACGTACGGCAGGTGCCCGAACTCCGGGATGCCCTTGGCGATGCCCAGCTCGATCAGCGCCTTGTACAGGGCGATCTGGCGCGGGGTGGAGGAGAGCAGGTCCTCGCCGCGCAGGATGTGCGTGATCTCCATCAGGGCGTCGTCGACCGGGTTCACGAGCGTGTAGAGGGGAGCGCCGTTCGCTCGGACGATCCCGTAGTCCGGGACGTTCTCCGGCGTGAACGTCAGCTCGCCGCGGACCAGGTCCGTGAAGGTGATCGTCTCGTCCGGCATGCGGAAGCGGACGATCGGGGTGCGGCCCTGCGCCTGGTACTCGGCGACCTGCTCGGCGGTGAGCTCGCGGCAGTGGCCGTCGTAGCCGGACGGCTTACCGGCCGCGCGGGCGGCCTCGCGGCGGGTGTCCAGCTCCTCCTGGGAGCAGTAGCAGTGGTAGGCGTGGCCGGCGTCCAGGAGCTTCTGGGCCACGTCCTTGTAGATGTCCATGCGCTGCGACTGGCGGTACGGCGCGTGCGGGCCGCCGACCTCGGGGCCCTCGTCCCAGTCGAAGCCGAGCCAGCGCATCGCGTCGAGCAGCTGCTCGTAGGACTCCTCGGAGTCGCGGGCCGCGTCGGTGTCCTCGATACGGAAGACCAGGGTGCCGCCGTGGTGCCGCGCGAACGCCCAGTTGAACAGGGCGGTGCGGACCAGACCCACGTGGGGGTTACCGGTGGGCGACGGACAGAAACGTACGCGAACGGGGGAGCCGGGTGCGCTAGCCACGCTTGACAACCTTGTTGGTGAGAGTGCCGATGCCTTCGATGCTGACGGAGACCTCGTCGCCGACAGCGAGGGGGCCGACCCCCGCGGGGGTGCCCGTGAGGATCACGTCGCCGGGGAGCAGCGTCATGGCCTCGGAGATGTTGACGATCAGATCCTCGATCGGGTGGATCATCTCGCTGGTGCGGCCGAGCTGGCGTTGCTGTCCGTTGACGGTGAGCTGGATGGTGAGATCCGACGGGTCGAGGTCGGTCTCCACCCAGGGGCCGAGCGGGCAGGCGGTGTCGAAGCCCTTGGCCCTGGCCCACTGCTTCTCACGCCTCTGCACGTCACGGGCGGTGATGTCGTTGGCGCAGGTGTAGCCCAGGATCACGTCCTTGACGCGCTCGCGCGGGACCTCGCGGCACATGCGGCCGATCACGACGGCCAGCTCGGCCTCGTGGTGGAGTTCCTCGGAGAAGGAGGGGTACTGGATCTCGTCGCCGGGGCCGATCACCGAGGTGGACGGCTTGAAGAAGGCGAACGGGGCGTCCGGAACCTCGTTGCCCAGCTCGCGCGCGTGCTCGGCGTAGTTGCGGCCGAAGGCCACGACCTTGTTGGGGAGCACCGGCGGCAGCAGCCTGACCTTGCTCAGCGGGACCTTCGTACCGGAGAGCTCGAAGTCCGCGAACGGGATGCCCTTGATGATGTCGAGGACGAGCTCGTCCGGCTTGTCGCCCTCGACCGCGCCGAAGGCGACGTTCCCGTCGATGGAGAACCTGGCGATGCGCACGGGATGCTTGGCCCCTTGACTGAGCTGGCTGAAGTCTGACGCTCCAGGCTATCTCGGCGGGGCCTGTCCGGCGGATCAGGCTGGAGGGAAGGAACGGCGGCGGCGCACCGTCCCGGGGCGCAACAGGGCGCCTCGCGCATGACATCGCGAGGCGCCCTGTGTCTGCCTGCCCCTACTCCGCCGCCGCGGCCCCGGCCGGGACGTCCATCAGGACCGTGCGGCGGGGGTTGGCGGTCTGGGTCGGGAGGTCGACGGAGTGCTCCGGGTGATCCGGGGTCTGCAGTTCGTCGGCGTCGTCGAGGTGCGCCAGCGTCGTGCGCCGCGGGTTGGCTATCGTGCGGAACATCATCGTCGTCTTCACGGTTGTACTGAACCCTGTCGTGTACGGGGCGCCGGAAGCGCCGGTTGGCAGAAGGTCGCCTCTTGTAAAGCGTCAGGCTAAACATCCGATTCCCACCGGATGGCACGCAGCGCCCTGCGGCCGCGTGTGAGTTTGCTCACGAACCCGAGCTCAAACCGGTCAATTCAGGCTGGCAACTCATACCAAGGAAACGGACATTGACCCCCTGAAGCCAACATTCCGCTCCTGATCATCGCGACTGGGACACCCCGCCCGTCTCGACGACTCGCTCAGAAATGTCCGCTATAAGGCGGAGGTCGCTCTACGTGTCGTGACGCTTCCCTCACGCGGTGTCACGGATGTCACAGCCTGACCAACTGGCCTTGTTGGAGATCCGGCACTGTGCTGGAATTCCACGGACCGCCGCAGGATCGAGCCGGCGCGCAGGGGGCGCGAAACAGCGCCGAGTGGCGGCGAGAAGGGGGAGTCCAGCGCCGGTCACTCACGACCATCCGGGTGCGCATTCAGGGCGCTCCCGATCGACGCCGACACCGTCCTTCCGTTCGCGGAGGGGCGCCTGGTCCAGAGGTTGCGACGCTAGTGCAGGGACGTTTCAAGAGGGATGGCAGCGCTTCGGCGGAGCCGGAGCCGCACGGCGGGACCGACCGCGGTTCCTCGCCCCAGCACGCCCAGGGCCCGGGCCCGTCCGGTGACGGCGGTGCGCGCCCCGGCGCGTCGGCACCTTCGGGCACTCCGGCGCCCGCTCCGACGGTGAAGCCTCCGCAGGGCCCGAGCGGCCCCGGGCCGCGAATAGCCCTGCGCAACTGGCGCATCTCCACCCGTCTGGTGTCGCTGCTCGCGCTCCCGGTGGTCGCGGCCACCTCGCTCGGCGCACTGCGTATCAACCAGTCCATGGACGACATCCAGCAGCTCGACAACATGAAGCTGCTGACGGAGATGACCAAGCAGGCGACCGAGCTGGCCGCCGCGCTCCAGGAGGAGCGCGACCAGTCCGCCGGCCCGCTGGCGCACGGCTCCACGGCCAGCGCGGCCACGGTCAAGGGCTTCCAGACCAAGACGGACCGGGCGCTGGAGAACTTCCGCACCGCCTCCGAGGAGGTCGACTCCGCCAGCAAGGACGGCAACCTCCAGGGCGTCCGCGACAGCCTGGTCGGCCTCGCCCGCGATCTCAACGGCCTCAACGAGATCCGCAGCAACGCCTACGAGGCCGAGGACAACTCCACGCAGACGGTGGAGACCTACCACCGCCTCATCACGCACCTGCTCGACCTCTCGCAGGACATGGCGGAGGCGACCAGCAACCCCGACATGATCCAGCGCACCCGCGCCCTGTCCGCGTTCTCCTCCGCCAAGGAGTACGCGTCGATCCAGCGCGCGGTCCTCGCGGCGGCGCTGCCCGCGAACAACAAGACGGTCGGCGACCTGTCCGAGAACGACCGCCTGTACGCCGAATCGGCGCTGGAGAGCCAGATCTCCGAACTGCGCAGCTTCACCAGCATCTACGGCGACGGGGCCGAGGACCTCCTCAAGCCCATCGACCAGAACAACGCGACCATCGAGGCCACCGACACCTACGCCGGCCGCGCACTGCGGGAGAACGGCCTGGCCGGGTTGGAGAAGCGCTCCTACCGGGACTGGCTGGACGACAGCTCCACCAAGATCCAGCAGATGAAGAACATCGAGCGCACCCTGCTCGAGGACATGGAGCAGAAGGCGCGCCAGCTGCGCAGCGAGTCGGAGCGCGAGGCGATCATCTCCGGTGCGCTGATCCTGCTCGTGCTCGGCGTGTCGCTGGTCGGCGCCTTCGTGGTGGCCCGGTCCATGATCCGCTCGCTGCGCCGCCTGGAGGACACCGCGACGAAGGTCGCCCAGGACCGGCTGCCCGAGCTGGTCAAGCAGCTGTCCGAGTCCGACCCGCAGGACGTGGACACGTCCGTGGAGTCGGTCGGTGTGCACTCCCGCGACGAGATCGGCCGAGTGGCCGCGGCGTTCGACGACGTGCACCGCGAGGCGGTCCGCCTCGCCGCCGAGCAGGCCCTGCTGCGGGGCAACGTCAACGCGATGTTCACCAACCTCTCGCGTCGCTCCCAGGGCCTGATCCAGCGCCAGCTGTCGCTGATCTCCGAACTGGAGTCCCGTGAGGCGGACCCGGACCAGCTGGCCTCGCTGTTCAAGCTGGACCACCTCGCCACCCGTATGCGCCGTAACGGCGAGAACCTCCTCGTCCTCGCGGGTGAGGAGCCCGGCCGACGCTGGACCCGCCCGGTCCCGCTGGTCGACGTGCTCCGCGCCGCCGCGTCCGAGGTGGAGCAGTACGAGCGCATCGAGCTGGCCGCGGTGCCGACCACCCAGGTCGCCGGCCGCGTGGTCAACGACCTCGTGCACCTGCTCGCCGAGCTGCTGGAGAACGCCACGTCGTTCTCCTCGCCGCAGACCAAGGTCAAGGTCACCGGTCACGCCCTGCCCGACGGCCGGGTGCTGATCGAGATCCACGACACCGGCATCGGCCTCTCTCCCGAGGACCTCGCCCAGATCAACGAGCGGCTCGCCTCGCCGCCCACCGTGGACGTCTCCGTCTCCCGGCGCATGGGTCTGTTCGTGGTCGGCCGGCTGTCGCAGCGGCACGGCATCCGGATCCAGCTGCGCCCGTCCGACTCCGGTGGTACGACCGCGCTGGTCATGCTGCCCGTCGACGTCGCCCAGGGCGGCAAGAAGCCGCAGGGCAAGCCGGGTCAGGGTGGCGCCGGTGGCCCGGCCGCGGCGCAGGCTGCCGCCGGTGTGGCCGCGGCCCGCCGTGGCAACGGCGATTCGCTGGGCGCCGGTGCGCCCGCCGCGGGCGGCGCCCTCGGGGCCGGTGCGTCCGGTGGCGGTGGCCGGCTCGGTGCCGGCCAGGGACCGCGGGCCGAGCTGCCGGACCGGGACTCGGGCGGCCGTCCGGGGGCTCCGGGCGGCGCACGCGGACCGCAGACTCCCTCGGCACCCCAGCAGGGCCGGCCCGCCCCGGCGGGTGCCCCGCAGGGCCAGGACGGCCGCGGCAACGTGCCGCCACAGCGCGGCGACGCGGGCGCGGGTACCGAGCGCGGCCGGCGTGGACGTCAGCCGCAGCTGCCGCCGCGCGGTGGCGCACGGGCCGAGCTGCCGGGCGGCAACCAGCAGTCCCGGCCGAGCTGGAGCGATGAGAACGCCCAGCCGCCGGTGCCGCGCGCCGCGCTGGACACCCCGCGCGGCCACGAGGAGCCGGACGTCTCGCAGACGGCCCGGATGCCCCGCGTGGACGACCGACAGGGCCCCGGCTCCACCGCCGAGATGCCGGCGGTTCCGCGCATCGACGACCGCCAGGGCCCCGGTGCCCCGAACGGCCGGCAGAACGGCGACCAGTTCGTCCGCCCGGATGTCTTCGGCGCGCAGAACGGCCCGAACAGCTCGTCCACGACGGGGCAGTTCGCCGCACCTCAGGCGCACGACAACGGCTCCACCGGCCAGTTCCCGGCGCCCCAGGCGTACGGCAACGGCTCCACGGGGCAGTTCGCCGCACCTCAGGCGCACGACAACGGCTCCACCGGCCAGTTCCCGGCGCCCCAGGCGTACGGCAACGGCTCCACGGGGCAGTTCGCCGCACCTCAGGCGCACGACAACGGCTCCACCGGCCAGTTCCCGGCGCCCCAGGCGTACGGCAACGGCTCCACGGGGCAGTTCCCGGTTCCTCCCGCTCCTCAGGCTTACGACAACGGGGCTACCGGCCAGTTCTCCACGCCGGGCCAGTACGAGTGGCCGCAGAGCGACTTCGGTGCCCAGCGGCCCCCGGCCCCGCAGCGTCCGCAGCGGCCCGCCCGCCCGGAGCCGGAGGCGCTGCCGCCGGCCTCAGGTCCCGGTGACGGGCATACGCCGCTGTACGACACGCTGGAGACCAACTGGTTCCACGGCCAGCAGGGTCAGCAGCCCCAGCAGGGTCAGCAGCCCGAGCCGCAGCGCCGGCCCGACCGGCCGCAGGGCAACCGCTCCGCACCGGCCCCGCGCCAGCCGCAGGCCTCCGCGGCCCCTCAGCGTCCCGCCGCCGCCTGGCGCAGCTCGCCGAACGACGATCTCGTCCGGCAGGCGGAGCGCGTCCGGCAGCCGGCCGCGGGCGGTGTCACCACCTCTGGTCTGCCGCGCCGGGTGCCCCGGGCGAACCTCGTCCCGGGCACTGCTCAGCAGCAACCGCACCAGAGCGGTCCGCAGGTCTCGCGTGCGCCCCAGGACGTGCGCGGCCGGCTGACCAACCTCCGTCGGGGTATCGCACAGGGCCGTCAGGCCGGGTCCGACCAGACGGGCAGCTTCCCGAGCCCCACTCACCAGCAGGAGCGTTAGTTGAGTCCGATGAGCCAGGCGGCACAGAACCTGAACTGGTTGATCACCAACTTCGTGGACAACACCCCCGGGGTGTCCCACACCGTCGTCGTGTCCGCCGACGGTCTCCTCCTGGCGCTGTCGGAGGGCTTTCCGCGCGACCGGGCCGACCAGTTGGCGGCGGTCGCGTCGGGGCTCACCTCGCTGACGGCCGGGGCCTCCCGGATCTTCGAGGGGGGCGACGTGGCACAGACTGTTGTGGAGATGGAGCGAGGTTTCCTTTTCCTCATGTCCATCTCGGACGGCTCGTCCCTGGCCGTTCTCTCGCACCCCGACTGCGACATCGGTCTCGTCGGCTACGAGATGGCGCTGCTGGTCGACCGCGCGGGCGCGGTGCTCACGCCCGACCTGCGTGCCGAACTGCAAGGAAGTCTGCTCCACTAGCGATCCCGGATCCACCCGTCTCACCAAATCACCGTCCGGCCGCCACAATCCCCCCACCGGCCCTCGTCAGACGGCACGACTGACCAACTTGCTGTCCCGCCCGGAGGATTCATGACCCCGCCCACCGCCTCTCATGATCCGTACGCAGATCCGTACGGGGACGAGGGCGACCAGCCGCTGGTACGTCCGTACGCGATGACCGGCGGCCGGACCCGGCCGCGCTACCAGCTCGCCCTCGAGGCACTGATCAGCACGACGGCCGACCCGGCAGCGCTCATGGGGCTGCTCCCGGAGCACCAGCGCATCTGCCATCTGTGCCGCGAGGTGAAGTCGGTCGCCGAGGTGTCGGCGCTGCTCGCCATGCCGCTCGGGGTGGCCCGGATCCTCGTGGCGGACCTCGCCGAGGCCGGGCTCGTGGCCGTCCACCAGCCGGGCGGCGACGAGAACAACGGCGGTGCTCCGGACGTGACACTGCTCGAAAGGGTGCTCAGTGGACTTCGCAAGCTCTGAACCGAGAGGCGCCACCACATCGGCGAAGATCGTGGTGGCGGGCGGCTTCGGCGTGGGCAAGACCACGTTCGTCGGCGCCGTCTCGGAGATCAACCCGCTGCGCACCGAGGCGGTCATGACGTCCGCGAGCGCGGGCATCGACGACCTCACGCACACCGGGGGCAAGACCACCACAACGGTGGCCATGGACTTCGGCCGTATCACCCTGGACCAGGACCTGATCCTGTACCTGTTCGGTACGCCGGGCCAGGACCGCTTCTGGTTCATGTGGGACGACCTGGTGCGCGGCGCCATCGGCGCGGTGGTCCTGGTCGACACGCGCCGGCTCGCCGACTGCTTCCCGGCCGTCGACTACTTCGAGAACAGCGGTCTGCCGTTCGTCGTCGCCCTCAACGGCTTCGACGGCCAGCAGCCGTACCAGCCCGACGAGGTCCGCGAGGCTCTCCAGATCGGCCCGGACACCCCGATCATCACCACCGACGCCCGGCACCGCGCAGATGCCAAGTCCGCGCTGATCACGCTGGTCGAGCACGCTTTGATGGCCCGGCTGAAGTAGCACTCAAATAGGCAGCGCCGTACGGCAGTTGCCGTAGGCATATGAGTACGGATGCTGAAGCCGGCTGTGCCCTTTGACACGGTCGGCTTCGGTGTTCATAACATTTCGGCAGAGGAATCGGGTGGCACCGCCACGCGTCGCGGTCGACTGGTGCCGCTGCGCGCACAAAAGCCCCGTCTTTTGACGGGGCTCGCTCTTTATGACCGTTTTATCTGGGACCTGGATCGCTCGGAATCCCCGTCATTCCATGTTTGGAAGAGCGCAGGTCGACGTGCTGGAATGCCTGAACTGCCCAAAGGTCAAAGACGTACTCGATGGTCGTTGGCGAAGTGGGCTCTGAGACACAGCGGCACGACGTAGGTGCCGACCGCCGAGAGGTTGTTGGTCGAGTGAGGCGAAGCAACAAAGGTCCCGAGCCACCCGCCCGGGGCAACTTCACCCCGCCGCCGCGCGGAGCGGCGCCCGCCCCCGTTGTGCCCGGTTCGGAGCAGACCGCCGCGCCCGCTCCGAGCGGCGGCCGTTTCTCCCCGAGCAACTGGCGGGTGGCGACCCGACTGAACGCGATCCTGCTGATCCCTGTACTGGTCGGCCTGGTCATGGGCGGCTTCCAGGTGAAGAGCTCGATCGACACCTGGCAGGAGGCCGAGGACGCGGAGAACACCGCGCGTCTGGTCCGGGCCGCCCTGACCTACGGCGACGCGCTCTACAACGAGCGTGACGTCACGGCCTCCCCGCTTCTGACGGGCAAGGGCCAGGACGACTCCACGGTCACCCAGGCCCGCAAGAAGACGGACGAGGCCGTCGACGCCTTCAACGAGGCGGCGCAGAGCATGCCGGACAAGGCCGGCCTGAAGCGCCGCCTGAGCCTGTTCCGCAAGGCGGAGCCCAAGCTTCAGAACCTGCGCGCGGCCGCGTACACGAGCAAGCTCGAAGGTGTAAAGACCGAGGAGGGCTACGTCGCCGTCGCCCACCCGCTGATGGAGTTCGCCAACGAGCTCGGTCTGGGCACCGGAAACATCACCAGCTACGGCCGTACGGTCTACGCGATCTCGCTGACCAAGGCGGCGCTGTCGCTGGAACGCTCCATCGGTACGCACCTGCTGATCAAGCCCGGCCCCCGGCCCACCGACCTGGCCAAGCAGCGCGTCGCCCTGTCCTCCTACGCCTACCTCGAGGGCATCGCCGTCGAGGAGTACATCGGCGGTGGCACCGAGGCGGACGCGCAGAAGCTCAAGGAGGCCGAGGCGCAGATCCGGGCGGACGGCCAGGAAATGGCCAAGCAACAGCTGGCCAAGAACCCGGATTACAAGGCGCCGCCGGCCGACCCGACGGACATGGTCGCGGCGATCTCGGGCCTGCAGTCCGCCGACGACCTCGACGCGCTCGCCCAGCAGGGCATCACCGCGACGAACTGGTGGGCGGTCAACACGCTCAAGTACGACGCCTACCGCCAGATCGAGTCGGACCTGGCCGACACCGCGGTGAACGAGGCCGCGAGCATCGCCGACGACGCCAAGCGGGACGCCTTCATCGTGGGTGCAGCCGTTGTGGTCGCCCTGCTCGCCGCGTTCATCCTGGCCGGCATGGTGGCCCGCCAGATGAGCCGTTCGATGCGCCAGCTGCGCAACGCCGCCTTCGGCATTGCCGAGCAGCGTCTGCCGATGCTGGTCGACCAGCTGTCGCGGACCGACCCCGGTCGCGTCGACACCCGTGTGTCGCCCATCCCGATCACCTCCACGGACGAGATCGGCGAGGTCGCCCGGGCCTTCGACCAGGTCCACCGCGAGGCCGTCCGGCTCGCCGCCGAACAGGCCCTGCTGCGGGGCAACATCAACGCGATCTTCACCAACCTGTCGCGCCGCAACCAGTCGCTGATCGAGGGCCAGCTGACCCTGATCACCGACCTGGAGAACAACGAGGCCGACCCGGACCAGCTGGAGAACCTCTTCCGCCTGGACCACCTGGCCACCCGTATGCGCCGCAACGGCGAGAACCTCCTGGTCCTCGCCGGCGAGGAGCCCGGCCGCCGTTGGGACCAGCCGGTCCCGCTGGTCGACGTGGTGCGCGCCGCCTCTTCCGAGGTGGAGCAGTACGAGCGCATCGAGATATCCGGCGTCCCGGACGCCGAGATCCACGGCCGCGCCGTGACCGACCTCGTGCACCTGCTGGCCGAGCTGCTGGAGAACGCGACGACGTTCTCCTCGCCGCAGACCAAGGTTCGGGTGACCGCAACCCGGCTCCCCGACGGTCGGGTCATGATCGAGATCCACGACAAGGGCATCGGCCTGACCGCCGAGGACTTCGCGGACATCAACCACAAGCTGGCCAACCCGCCGACCGTGGACGCCGCGATCTCCCAGCGCATGGGCCTCTTCGTGGTCGGCCGGCTGTCCGACCGGCACGGCATCCGCGTCCAGCTGCGCCCCTCCGGCGAGCAGGCCGGCACCACGTCGCTGGTCATGCTCCCCGACGCCATCACGCATGGCGGTGGCGGCGAACAGGCTCCGGATCGCGAGGAGTTCATGGTTTCGCAGATCATCCCGGAGCAGCAGTTCCAGGGTGAGAGCTTCAACCACCAGCCGATGCGCACGGCCGCCGAACTCGGCTTCGACGACAGCCGCTACATCGAGGTCCCCGACGACATCCGCGAGCTGGACCCGGTGGGCCGCTCCCTGATACGCGAGGAGCGCCGCGCGGCCCTGGAGGCCCAGACGCACGGCCAGCAGGGCACCCAGGAGCCCACCGAGGCACCCGCGTACGGCGACGGCTTTGACGGCCGGCAGGCCTACGACAACGGCCAGAACGGCTACCCGGACCAGTCCGCGGCCTACGGACAGCAGACCGGTTACGAGGAGCAGACGGCGTACGAGGGGCAGCAGCAGCCGTCGTACGACGAGCCGTACTACGCGCCGAACGGCATGCCGCAGGGCGATGGTTTCGCGACCAACGGCGGCTACCCGGAGCCCACGTATGCGGAGTCGGCCCAGGAGGAGCCCGCCGCCGCCCCGACGCGGTCCGCGGAGAGCTTCTCGGCCTTCGATGAGCAGTCCCACCAGGGCGACTGGCAGCAGCGGGACGGCTACCGGAACGGCTACCCGGACCAGTACGCTCCCGAAGCGGAATCTCCGCAGGCCGCTGACGCAAGTGAGCGGGACCGCGTAGGCTTCGACCGTCCGGGAACGGGCCAGTCCGCCGACCACCACCTGACCGACGCCGGGCTCCCCCGTCGCGGGTCCAACGGCGGTGGGCAGGGTGCGGGCCGGCCCGCGAACCGGGAACCGGCGGCCCCCTCGGCTCAGAGCAACGGCGACGACGGCTGGCGCTCGGCGAACGACGAGCGGTGGCAGCAGGCCTCCCAGCTCCGTAAGCCCAAGGCGGGCGGAGTCACCTCCTCCGGCCTGCCGCGGCGGGTGCCCAAGGCCAATCTGGTCGAGGGCGCGGCGGAGACGACCCCGCAGGGCGGCCCCCAGGTCTCCCGCGCTCCCGAGGACGTCCGGGGCAGGCTGAGCAACCTGCGCCGGGGTGTCCAGCGGGGACGCACCGCAGGAAGTGAAACGAACGGCCAGGGCTTCGGTCCTGACAGCACCTACAACCAGGAGCGTTAGTGTGAGCCCGATGAGCCAGGCGGCACAGAACCTGAACTGGTTGATCACCAACTTCGTGGACAACACCCCCGGGGTGTCCCACACCGTGGTGGTCTCCGCCGACGGACTCCTTCTGGCGATGTCCGAAGGCTTCCCCCGCGACCGCGCCGACCAGCTCGCGGCCGTCGCCTCCGGTCTGACCTCACTGACCGCCGGCGCCTCGCGCATCTTCGAGGGCGGCAGCGTGAACCAGACGGTTGTGGAGATGGAGCGAGGATTCCTCTTCATCATGTCCATTTCCGACGGGTCGTCGCTCGCCGTTCTGGCCCACCCGGAAGCGGATATCGGCCTCATTGGGTACGAGATGGCCCTTCTGGTGGACCGTGCCGGTACGGTCCTGACCCCGGATCTCCGTGCGGAGCTCCAGGGAAGCCTTCTCAACTAACAGACAGACGGTGCGTTTTCGCGTCCCGTGGCCGTAAGGTTTCGGGACGCGGCTCCACAGCGATGGGTGCCTGGCACAGTCGGAGGAGGAGAAAGTGGCAACACCCCCAAGCGGTTCGTCTTCGGGCAACTGGTCGTACGGCCCTGGCCAGGGTCAGAACGACGGTTCCCAGAACCGGTACAACTTCCCCTCCACGCCGAGCCACCAGCAGCCGTACGCGCCGCAGGGCCCCGGGCCCTCGCCGTACGACCAGCCGGCCGCGCCGCGCATCCAGCCCGTGCAGCCGCAGCGCCGCACCCCTGAGCCGACGCCCGGCGGGGCGTCGAACAGCCACAATCCCCTGGTGCGCCCGTACGCGATGACGGGCGGCCGCACCAGGCCGCGGTACCAGCTCGCCATCGAGGCGCTGGTGCACACCACCGCGGCTCCGCACCAGATGCAGGGTCAGCTGCCCGAGCATCAGCGGATCTGCAACCTCTGCCGAGAGATCAAGTCGGTGGCCGAGATCTCGGCTCTGCTCACGATCCCCCTCGGCGTGGCCAGGATCCTCGTCGCCGACTTGGCGGAGGCGGGCCTGGTCGCCATCCATCAGCCCGGCGGCGACGAGAACGCCGGCGGCCAGCCAGACGTGACACTGCTCGAAAGGGTGCTCAGTGGACTTCGCAAGCTCTAGCGGAGGGCCTTCCCGCTCCACCACGTCCGCGAAGATCGTGGTGGCGGGCGGCTTCGGCGTGGGCAAGACCACGTTCGTCGGCGCCGTCTCGGAGATCAACCCGCTGCGCACCGAGGCGGTCATGACGTCCGCGAGCGCGGGCATCGACGACCTCACGCACACCGGGGACAAGACCACCACAACGGTGGCCATGGACTTCGGCCGTATCACCCTGGACCAGGACCTGATCCTGTACCTGTTCGGTACGCCGGGCCAGGACCGCTTCTGGTTCATGTGGGACGACCTGGTGCGCGGCGCCATCGGCGCGGTGGTCCTGGTCGACACGCGCCGGCTGGCGGACTGCTTCCCGGCCGTGGACTACTTCGAGAACAGCGGTCTGCCGTTCGTCGTCGCCCTCAACGGCTTCGACGGCCAGCAGCCGTACCAGCCCGACGAGGTCCGCGAGGCTCTCCAGATCGGCCCGGACACCCCGATCATCACCACCGACGCCCGGCACCGCGCAGATGCCAAGTCCGCGCTGATCACGCTGGTCGAGCACGCTTTGATGGCTCGCTTGCGGTAGCGCTGCCGCGCGATGCATGTAAGGGGCGCCCTCTCCGTTCGGAGAGGGCGCCCCTTTTGCGTTCGCGCGGCCACCGGGTTGCCCCGACGAGTGGTTCGCCGTCTGCGGGTTCGTCGTGGCTTGTCGCGCAGTTCCCCGCGCCCCTTAGGGGGCGCGGTTCTACCGCCAGCTGTGCGGTGCCCGGAAACCGGGCTCGCGCTCCAGGCGGCGCCAGCCGGCCTTGGCGCGGCCGCGGTGTGCCGGGGTCGTCGTGGACGTGCGTGCCGCCGCCCGGGCCAGGAGGATCGCCGTGATGGCGGCGACTTCCTCGGGCTCGGCGTGGCCCTTCTCGACGCGGATGTCAGGGTTGTTCATGGGATCAGTCTCCGTGGATGAGGTTTCCGCGGGGGTACCGCAGAGGTTCCGCCGGGTTACTGCGGGGGGTTGCCGTGCTTGCGCGAGGGCAGGTCGGCGTGCTTGCTGTGCAGCATCGCCAGGGACCTGATCAGTACCTCGCGGGTTTCCGCGGGGTCGATGACGTCGTCCACCAGACCGCGCTCGGCGGCGTAATACGGGTGCATCAGCTCGGACTTGTACTCCTTGACCATGCGTGCCCGCATGGCCTCGGGGTCCTCGGCCTCGGCGATCTGGCGGCGGAAGATGACGTTGGCGGCACCCTCCGCGCCCATCACTGCGATCTCGTTCGTCGGCCAGGCGTACGTGAGGTCCGCACCGATGGACTGGCTGTCCATCACGATGTAGGCCCCTCCGTAGGCCTTACGCAGGATCAGGCTGATCCGTGGCACCGTCGCGTTGCAGTACGCGTACAGCAGCTTGGCGCCGTGCCGGATGATCCCGCCGTGCTCCTGGTCGACACCCGGAAGGAACCCGGGGACGTCCAGGAAAGTGACGATCGGAACGTTAAAAGCGTCACACATCTGGACAAAGCGCGCAGCTTTTTCGGATGCCTCGATGTCCAACACGCCTGCCAGCACCTGCGGCTGATTGGCGATGATGCCGACGACCTGTCCGTCGAGGCGGGCCAGCGCGCAGATGATGTTCCGCGCCCAGCGCTCGTGGACCTCCAGGTACTCGCCGTCGTCGACGATCTCCTCGATGACCTTCGCCATGTCGTACGGCCGGTTGCCGTCCGCCGGGACCAGGTCGAGCAGGATGTCGGAGCGGCGTTCGGGGGCGTCCGTGGACTCCACCCGCGGCGGGTTCTCCCGGTTGTTCTGCGGGAGCAGCGACAGGAGGTAGCGCACCTCGGCGATGCAGGTCTCCTCGTCGTCGTACGCGAAGTGGCAGACACCGCTCGTCTCGGCGTGCACGTCGGCGCCGCCCAGGCCGTTCTGGGTGATCTCCTCGCCGGTCACCGCCTTGACCACATCCGGGCCGGTGATGAACATCTGCGAGGTCTCGCGGACCATGAACACGAAGTCGGTCAGCGCGGGGCTGTAGGCCGCACCGCCGGCGCACGGGCCGAGCATCACGCTGATCTGCGGGATGACACCGGACGCCTTGGTGTTGCGCTGGAAGATGCCGCCGTAGCCGGCCAGCGCGCTGACGCCCTCCTGAATGCGGGCGCCGGCACCGTCGTTGAGGGAGACCAGCGGGGCGCCGGCCGCGATGGCCATGTCCATGACCTTGTGGATCTTCGTGGCGTGGGCCTCGCCCAGGGCGCCGCCGAAGATGCGGAAGTCATGGGCGTAGACGAAGACCGTACGGCCCTCCACCGTGCCCCAGCCGGTGATCACACCGTCGGTGTACGGCTTCTTGGCCTCCAGGCCGAACCCGGTCGCCCGGTGCCGGCGCAGCTGCTCGACCTCACGGAAGGTGCCCGGGTCCAGCAGCAGCTCGATCCGCTCCCGGGCGGTCAGCTTGCCCTTGGCGTGCTGCGCCTCGGTCGCCCTCTCGCTGGGGCCGGCCACCGCCTGCGCGCGGATCTCGTGCAGCTCGGCCACTCGCCCGCGCGCGTCCGTCGGCTCGCCCGTCGACTCACCGGTCGCCTCATCCAAAACGGTCATGTAGCGACCTTACGAAGGACAACCAGGAAAGCGGGCCGTCGACTCCGTACAGTCTCCGGGGTGTTTTCCTGGTACCCCTTAACAGAACCAGGGGGCATGCAGGCGTTCCGACTGCTCAGAGGGCTTCGGGCTTGTAGGGGTCGTACAAACTCGTCGGCTGGGAGTCACGCCACATTCAGGTCGGGCGCATGCCATCCCTCGGGTGACACGCGAGGATACCGGGCCTCAGCCGAACCGGTTCAGCAGCCGGCGGTACACCGCGGGCGCGAGGCCGCGCACCCGGCCCGGCAGGGTCAGCCAGCCGGGGACGTAGACGTCGTCCCGGCCACGCCGGACCGCGTCCCAGACCGTGGCGGCGACCCGGCCGGGCGTCGTGGGGCGTGGGCGGGTGCGCTGGTAGGGAGTGCCGCGGCGGGCGAAGAAGGCGGTGTCCACCGGGCCCGGCACAACGAGCGTCACGCCCACGCCGGTGCCGCGCAGTTCCTGCCGCAGGGCCTCGGCGAACGCGGCGATACCGGCCTTGGCGGCGGAGTACACGGCCTCCTCCCGCACCCCCACACAGCCCGCGACCGAGCCGACGAGCACCACCCGCCCGCGGCCGGCGCTCACCATGGCGGGCAGGACCTCCCGGACCAGCAGCAGCGTGGCGTTGAGGTCGACGGCCAGCACCCGGTCGATGGCGGCGGCGGGCATCGTCACGAAGGGGCCGGCCCAGCCGATGCCCGCTCCGGCGACCAGGACGTCGATCCGGCCGGTGGCGCGCAGCGCGGACTCGGCCAGCAGGCGGGGACCGTCGGGGGCGGCGAGGTCGGCGGGCAGGACGAGGGCCGATGTCCCGGCGGCCGTCTCCTCCAGCCGGATCCGGTCCCGTCCGCTGACGATCAGTTGCCAGCCGCCGGTGGCGAAGCGCCGGGCGGTGGCAGCGCCGATGCCCGAGGAGGCGCCGGTGACGAGTGCCACGGGCCGGTCGGTGCGGTGCGGCGGCCGGTGTTCGCGCACCGCCGCCGGAGTGAGGACGGGACGTGCCTTCGGGTCGTAGGTGGAACCGGAGCCGGTGTGGGTCACGAGTCGGTCTCCCTGCGCTGTGGGTCCGGTTTTCCGGGACACGTAGTCCAGGACACCGCCTGTGCGGTCCCCGGCGCCAGTTCTGGGGCGGTCCGTCCGCGGCGAGCTCACCCGAATCGCCGCCCGCCGCCCGGTCGTCCCTTCGGCGGGCCGGGGGCCGCATCGGTCACGTACCGACGCGGCAGGACCACTCCTGCGGGCCGCGCGGTACACCCAGGCGGCGGTACGGGCGGTACGCGGCGCGGTTTACCGGGATACGAAGGGGAAACCCCGGAAGCTCCCCCAACTCCGGTTCCGTCCGGTTCACGTGACGAGGTCACCATGCGATTGCTGCTCGTCCACCCCAGCGCCCTGATGTATTCCGAGATCTTCCTGCGGCTCGAACCTCTGGGCCTGGAACGGGTCGCGGGCGCCGCTCGGGACGCCGGGCACGAGGTGCGGGTCGTGGATCTGCAGGTGACCGGCCGGAGGCAACTGCGCGACGAGGTCCGGTCCTTCCGCCCTCAGGCCCTCGGGGTCTCGCTGAACTACCTGGCGAACATCCCGGAGGCGATCGAGCTGGCCGCCGAGGTGAAGCGGGCGGTACCGGGCTGCTTCGTGTTCTTCGGCGGACACAGTGTGTCCTTCGTCGCCGAGGAGGTGCTGGAGCAGGCCGAGGAGGCGGTGGACGCGGTGGTCCGCGGCGAGGGCGAGCCGGCCGTCCCACCGCTGCTGGCGGCGATCCGCGACGGCGGGGTGTCGGGGGTGCCCGGGATCGTCACGGCCGACGGGCGCGGTCCGGCGCCGCTGATGGTGCACAGCATCGACTCCCCCACCCCGGCGCGCGACCTGATGCGCAACCGGCGCCGTTACTTCATCGGCGAACTGGACCCGTGCGCCTCCGTCGAGTTCACCCGCGGCTGTCCCTGGGACTGCTCGTTCTGCTCGGCGTGGACGTTCTACGGCCGCAGTTACCGCAAGGCCTCTCCCGAGGCGGCGGCGGCCGACCTGGCGGGCATCCGGGAGCCCAACGTGTTCATCGTCGACGACGTCGCCTTCATCCGGCCCGAACACGGGGACGCCATCGCCGCGGAGGTGGAGCGCCGCCGCATCCGCAAGCGCTACTACCTGGAGACCCGCAGCGACGTACTGCTGCGCCACCCCGAGGTGTTCGAGCGGTGGGCGCGGCTGGGGCTGCGCTACATGTTCCTCGGCATGGAGGCGATCGACGCGGAGGGACTGGAGCTGTACCGCAAGCGGGTCAGCCCCGACGAGAACCTCCGTGCCCTTCGGACGGCCCGCCGGCTCGGCATCAAGGTCGCCATCAACCTGATCGTCGACCCGGCCTGGGACGAGGAACGCTTCCGGGTGGTGCGGGAGTTCGCGCTGGCCGTGCCGGAGATCGTGCACTTCACCGTGATGACGCCGTATCCGGGGACGGAGATCTGGCACACCGAGTCGCGCCGGCTCACCACCCGCGACTACCGCCTCTTCGACATCCAGCACGCCGTGGTGCCCACGGCCCTGCCGTTGGAGCGGTTCTACGAGGAGCTGGTGCGCACCCAGGCCGTGATCAACCGCAAGCATCTGGGACTGCGCACGGCCTTCGGTGCGGCCCGCGTGCTCGGCCGCAACCTGCTGCACGGGCAGACGAACTTCGCCCGCATGCTGTGGAAGTTCAACCAGGTCTACAACCCGCGCCGCCAGATCGCCGATCACACCAGGCCCGTCCGCTACGAACTGCCCCTGCCGCAGCACCTCGACGTCACCGACCGGCGTCAGCTGTACGTCCACACCCGGGGGGCGACGCAGGGCGCACCGGGCCGCCGGACCACCGAGTAACCGGACGGGCGCGGGCGTATGCCGATCGCCGTCCTCGCCTCACTCGCCGCCGCTGTCTGCTTCGCCGTCGCGGGCGTCCTCCAGCAGTGGGCGGCGGGCGGGCGGCCGGACGAAGAGGCGCTGTCCCCGCGCCTGTTGGGCCATCTGGTGCGGGAGCCGCTGTGGCTGTGCGGGATCGGACTGGCCGTGGTGGCGTACGGATTCCAGTCGCTGGCCCTGGCGTTCGGGCCGCTCAGCCTCGTCCAGCCGCTGATCGTCGCCGAGTTGGTCTTCGCCGTGCCGCTGTCCGCGTGGCTGCACCGCATGCGGCTCGGTGGCCGGGAGTGGTTCGGCACGCTCGCCGTGGCGGTCGGCCTCGCCCTCGCCCTGCTCTCCGCCCGCCCGCACGGCGGCCACCCGGAGTCAGCGGGAGCGCTGTCCTGGCTGCTGATCCTGGGCGCGACCGCCACGCTGGTCGCCGCTGCGCTGACGGCCGCCCGGCTGCTGACCGGGCCCTGGCGGGCGTCGGCGACGGCCCTGGCGGCCGGGGCGGTCATGGGCACCCAGTCCGTGCTGCTGGCCGCCACCGTGGAACGCCTGAGGCACGGGCTCGGCTCCGCGCTGTCCGCCTGGCAGACCTACGCCCTGGTGGCGGCCAGTGTGGTTGGCCTGCTGCTCATCCAGAGCGCCTTTCAGCAGGGACCGTTGGCCGCGAGCATGACGGTGATCGACGCGACGGAGCCGGTGGTCGCCGTGACGGTGGGCACGACGGTCTTCGGGGAGGCCGTCCGCACGGGCTGGCCGGTCAGCGCGGTCACGGTGACGGGGCTGGCGCTGGTGACGGCCGGGATCGTGAGCCTGGACTCGTCACCGGTGATCGCGGCGCTGCGGGGACGCAGGGCGGCCGGTCCGGCGTGAGCCGGCCCGCTCACGCCGCGCGCGGTGCGCCGCTGCGGTGGGAGGGGGCGGGCGTCGTCCAGACGGGGAGGAGGTCCTCGGTCAGGACGCGGTCCCAGGAGGGGTGCGTGTCCCGCGCAGTGACCGCGGCGCGGTGGCGTACCGCGTCCAGCAGCCGTGGCTGGGCGACCAGCGCGCCCAGAGCGTCCGACCAGTCCCCGGGGTCGTCACGTCGTACGACGACCCCGTCCCGGCCCGACGCGGCCAGCCACTGTGTGGTGCGCGCGCCCTCGGGCAGCAGGACCGCCAGGCCACTCGCCATCGCCTCGGCGACGACGTTGCCGCAGGTCTCCGTGCGGGACGGGAAGGCGAAGACGTCGCAGCCGGCGTAGACCGGGGCCAGCCGTTCCTGCGGGAGGGTGCCGAGCAGGGTGACGTCCGGTCCGAGGACCCGCCGGACCGCGTCCGCCTCCGCGCCCGAGCCGGCCATGACGAGGTGCACGGCCGTTCCGCGGGCGCGCAGGCGCCATACGCTCTCGGCGAGCAGCGGCACGCCCTTGGTGGCGTCCAGCCGGCCGGCGAACAGCACCAGCGGGCGGTCGGCCGGTACGCCGTACTCCCGGGCGAGCCGGGCCCTGGCCGTGGGGTCGGGCCGGAAGCGCCGGTGGTCGATGCCGCGGCGGAGCAGGGCGACCCGGTCGGCGCCCAGGGTCCGCCCGAGTTCCGCGACGCCGGCCGGGGTGGGGACCAGCACCCGTTCGCAGGCGCCCAGGAGCCGGTCCCGCCGCCGGCGCAACAGGGTCTCGGCGCGGGCCGAGAGGAACTCGTCCGTCCTGCGGTGGGCGCCGGGCAGCCACCGGTCGGCGAGGTAGCGGCTGTAGACGGAGGCCAGCGCGGGGACGTCGGTGTGCACGGACGCCACGAGCCGGGGCGTCCGGGCGCCGTCGCGGGCGGCGCGGTGGGCCAGCCGCACCGCGGTGGCGGCGTAGGCGAAGCTGTGCGTCAGATGCCAGACGTCGTGCCGGGGCAGCAGGGCGGCCAGCCGGCGATGGTGGGGGGCGAGGTCGGAGACGTCCTCCGCTCCGTCCGCCGACATCAGGGCGGAGGTGGCGAGGGCCGGCCGCAGCATGACGAACCGTACGTGCGGGGAGAGGGCCTCCACCCGTTCCCGCTCGCCGAGAAAGTAGACGGTCAGATCGAGGCCGGGGGCGTCCGGCGCGCGTTCCGGCAGCCGGGCGGCGCTCTCCGCGAAGCGCTCCCAGCATTTGACGTGCCCGCCTGACGTGCTGCTTCGCATCAGCTCGACCAGGACCGCGACCGAGAACACGATCAGCGGGTACCACCCCGGCCGGTGATCCAACCGCGACACCCGAGAGATGACGTTGAAAATTGAACGGAATAGGTCTACGGTCGGTTCTGTTGATGTCGTTGAATCTTCAACAGCATGAAGGCTCAACAGCCCCGTCCCCTGAGGAGCACACCATGGGTATCTTCGGCAAGAAGAACTCCGACACCGCCAACACCTCGACCGAGAACACCGCCGTGAACCCCGACCTGGCCGCGCTGACCGGCGACTACACGATCGACTCCGCACACACGACGATCGGCTTCGTCGCCCGCCACGCCATGGTCACGAACGTCAAGGGCTCCTTCCTTGACTTCACCGGCTCGCTGCACCTGGACGGCACCGACCCCTCGAAGTCCACCGCCTCCATCGACGTCAAGATGGACAGCGTCAGCACGGGCAACGCCGACCGCGACGGCCACCTGAAGAGCTCGGACTTCTTCAAGACCGACGAGTTCCCGACGATGACCTTCCGCTCCACCAAGGCGGAGGCCCTCGGCGGCGACGAGTACCGCATCACCGGCGACCTGTCGATCCTCGGCGTCACCAAGCCGCTCACCATCGACCTGGAGTTCCACGGCGCCGCGAAGGACCCCTTCGGCAACGACCGGGTCGGTTTCGAGGGCAAGGCCGAGATCAAGCGCTCCGAGTGGGGCCTGACCTGGAACGCGGCGCTAGAGACGGGCGGCGTCCTGGTCTCCGACAAGATCAAGCTGAACTTCGACATCTCGGCGATCCGGAACGCGTGAACCTCGCGCATCGCGTGACCTGACACCAGGGCCGCCCGCTGGGCGGCCCTGGTCACCGTCGGCCCTCGAACTCGCACCACACGATCTTGCCGGGGTTGCGTTCCCCCACGCCCCACTTGTCGGCGAGCGCGGCGACGAGCAGGAGGCCGCGGCCGTGTTCGGAGTCCGACGGGGCGTCCGGGGCGTGCACCTTACCGGCACCACTGTCGTGAACCTCGGCGCGCAGTACGCCGTCGCCGTACAGCGTCAGGCGCACGGCGAAACCGCGGCCGGGCGGTGCGCCGTGGAGTAACGCGTTCGTCGCCAACTCGCTTACGCAGAGCAGTACGTCGTCGCTGCGCTCGGTCATGGCCCAGTCCGCGAGCGTCTGACGCGTGAACTCACGGGCGTGGCCCACCGATCTGCGGTCCCGACGGTAGAACACCTCGCGGGTGTGGGGGTGTTGGGGTTGTGCGTTCATGCGGCCACTGTCACAGGGAGTCACTATCGTGGATCAGTGAGTGAGGTCGTAGTCCTGATTGCTACGAGCTCACTACGAGGACTTCGGCTGTGCACGGGGGAAAGGGTCACGCATGCACTCGGCGAAGAAGCCCAAGAAGGTCGGTTCGTGGCAGGCGGTCGGTGCGGTGCTCGCGCACTGCCGGAAGCAGGCCCGCCTCACGCAGGAGCAGTTCGCCGAGATGGCGAGCATTCATGTGGACACCGTGAGATCCATCGAGCAGGGGAGGCTCGCGCTTCAGCCGGATCGTGCGGAGCAGTTCGACGAACTGCTGGGGACGGGTGGGGTGTTGGCCGTGCTGGTGGAGAAGATGCCGGTGCGGGAGCGGATCGTGCAGTTTGCGCAGGGGCTTGTGGATCACGAGCAGGAGGCGGTCAGCATCCTCTCGTACGAGGCTCAGGTGGTTCCGGGGCTCCTCCAGACCAGGGACTACTGCCGCGCCGTCTTCGACTACCGGCATCCAGCAATCCAGAGCGAGACAGCCGAGCAGTGGGTGAACGCCCGCATGGAGCGACAGTTGGTCTGGCAGCGGGATCGGCCGCCTGTGGGCCACTTCATCCTGGAGGAGAGCATCCTGCGGCGGCAGGTCGGCGGGCCGGAAGTGATGCGAGAGCAGATCCGCCAGATTCTGGAGTACACCGAACCCGTCCACATGGGCTTTCAGATCATGCCCATGGACCGGACACCGCACTGTGGCCTCGCTGGCCCCATGTTGTTGCTGGAAACCCCAGAGTACGAGCGCCTGGCCTACCTGGAGGCGCACCGCGCCAGCATCCTCGTCGATGATCCCGACGAGGTCAGCGACTATCACCACAAGTATGGAATGCTGCGGTCACAGGCCCTCTCACCCGACGAGAGCGTGCGCCTCTTGAACGGACTTCTAGGAGAGTCATGAAGACCGCATGGTTCAAGTCCAGCTACAGCGGCAGCGAGGGCGGCAACTGCGTAGAAGTCGCCTACGACTGGCGCAAGTCCAGCTACAGCAGCGACGAGGGCGGCAACTGTGTCGAGGTCGCCACCCACCCCTCCGCCATCCACATCCGCGACTCCAAGACCCCCGACGGCCCCGTCCTCACTGTCTCCCTCGACACCTGGACCACCTTCCTCGGCCGGCTCGCATGACCTGGTTGCCGCGCGACTTCGTGCACCCCCTTCGCGTCGAGATCCCCGACGGGGACGGGCATCATCTGCGACCGATCAGCGGGGCGGACGCGCCGTTGGACTATCCGGCCGTGATGGGGTCGCGGGAGCGGTTGTGGTCCATCTACGGGAAGGCGTGGGGCTGGCCTTCGGCCACGATGTCGTACGAGGCCAACCGGGAGGATCTGGAGCGGCACGCCGCCGAGATCGACGCGCACGAGTCCTTCAACTACACCGTGGAGACGCAGGACGGGACCGCTCTTCGCGGATGCGTCTACATCGATCCGCCGCAGAAGGCCGGGGCCGATGCGGAGATCTCCTGGTGGGTGGTCGACAGTGAGGTCGGCGGGCGGCTGGAGCGGGCGCTCGACGCGTTCGTGCCGCGATGGATCGCCGAGGAGTGGCCGTTCCGGCGGCCGCGGTTCGTCGGGCGGGATCTGACCTGGGACGAGTGGCTGGCGCTGCCCGACGCGGAGTGAGGTCGCCGGCCCGGCCGGGGTGGCCTGGCTGGATTGTGCCCCTTGTGTGCGCGCTCACAGCGTTCTCATAATCCAGCACCAGGATTTGACGTGTCCTTGCCAGTAGGCCTCTTGGGGTCAGTTGCTTGGCATGCTCTCGCCATTTCCAGCTTCCTCTCCCACCCCCCACGGAAGGCATCGCATGAGAACCCTCCTCAAGGCCCTCAAGAGATGCGCGGTCGCCGGTGCGGCCGCGCTCGCGGTCGTCAGCCTTCAGCCCGTGTCCAACGCGCAGGCGGCCCCCGCACCCGTCGTCGGCGGTACCCGCGCCGCGCAGGGCGAGTTCCCGTTCATGGTCCGGCTGTCGATGGGCTGTGGCGGCGCGCTGTACACGCAGCAGATCGTGCTGACCGCCGCGCACTGTGTGGGCGCCACCGGCAACAACACCAGCATCACCGCCACCGCGGGCGTCGTGGACCTGCAGTCCACGAGCGGTCGCGTCCAGGTCCGGTCCACCAAGGTCTACCGGGCCCCCGGCTACAACGGCAATGGCAAGGACTGGGCCCTGATCAAGCTCGCCCAGCCGATCAACCTGCCGACCCTGAAGATCGCCACGACCACGCAGTACAACACCGGCACCTTCACCATCGCCGGATGGGGTGCCGCCACCGAGGGCGGCGGCCAGCAGCGCTACCTCCTCAAGGCGAACGTGCCGTTCGTCAGTGACGCCACCTGCCGCTCCTACAGCGGCTACAGCGGCCTCATCGCGAACGAGGAGATCTGCGCCGGCTACACGGCGGGCGGCGTCGACACCTGCCAGGGCGACTCCGGTGGCCCCATGTTCCGCAGGGATGCGGCCGGCGCCTGGATCCAGGTCGGCATCACCAGCTGGGGCATAGGCTGCGCCCGGCCCAACGCCCCCGGTGTCTACACCGAGGTCTCCACCTTCGCCTCCGCCATCGCCTCGGCGGCGGCCACGCTCTGAGCTTCCGTACACGTACGGGGCCCGGTGCTGTCCAGCACCGGGCCCGTTCCACACTCAGCAGACGCGGCTCAGAACCCGCCCCCGAAGTCCCCGCCACCGCCGAAGTCCCCACCACCGAAGCCACCCCAGCCGCCGCTGAAGTCGTCGGTGTTGAAGTCCGCGCCCGAGACGTCCCCGCCCTCGTAACCACCGGCGCCGAAGTCGCCGTAGCCGGAGCCGTAGTCGGCGGCGTAGCCCGGGGTGGCCATCATGTTGCCGAGCAGCGTGCCGATGAGCAGGCCGGGGAGGATGCCGCCCCCGAAGTAACCGCCGGCCCAGGGGCCGTAGGCCGGGCCCGCCTCCCAGTACGGGCGGCGGCCGTATTCGGTGTCCACCTCACGGACCATGGGGTCGGTACCGTCGGCGAGGCGGGCCTGGTCCGCCGCACAGACCGGGACCTCGCGGGTCGCACCGCCGGACGGTGTCCAGGTCGCGTCGGCGACCGAGGGACCGTGGCGCGGGTCGAAGAAGCAGGGCGGGCGACGCTCGGGGAGCGGGCGGCCCTCGCGGCGGGCGGCCAGGACGGAGAGCGAGAAGCGGCCGTCCTCCACCGACTGGGTCACCGCGCGTACGTCCTCGGGTTTCTGCGCGGCCGCCATGAGCGACTTCGCCTTGTCGTACGCGTCCAGCGCGCGTTCGTAGTCCGCGCGCATGGCGTCGTCGGCGCCGGGTTCGGCGGGGTGGAAGTCCAGCCGGTCCAGTTCCTCGCCGAAGGCCGTGATGTCCTCGTCGACCACGACGCGCAGCTTCTCCAGCGCCGCCCGCTGGTCCTCCTCGTGGCGGAGGCGGTTGCGGCGGACCAGCGTGTACGCGCCCGCGCCACCGGCCACCAGCACCGCACCGAAGGTGATCAGCGCGGTCGTCGACACGCCGTCGCCGGTGCCCTCGCTCCAGCTGCTCGGCGCCGTGCCGCCCACGTTGCGCAGCGCGCCGTCGACGAAGTCGTTCAGCTGGGCCTTGGCGTCGCCCGCGCTCTGCACGGACGTGACCAGGTTGGACACGGCATTGCGGCTCAGCACGGCGCTGTCGGCCCGCGCGTCGAACTCGTCGCCGAGCCGGATGCCGTACAGGCCCGTGACGCCGGTTTCCGTGCGCAGGTTCTGGAAGAGGTTCTGCGTGGGGTAATCGGACGGGAGGACCGCCACGAAGACGGGCTTGTCCGCGTCCCGGATCTTGTCGGCGAGCGCGTCGGCGTCCGACTCCGACAGCACGTCGGACGCGGCCGGGTCCACGTAGACCGGACTCTCGCGCAGGGCCTCGGCGACCTTGGACAGGTCGGTGGCCGCGTACGCGCCCGGCGCAGCGACCAGCAGCGCCGCCAGCACGGCGGCGACAGGCACGATCAACAGGCGTAGAAGCCTTTGTACCAGCGCAGCCTTCATATGTTCGAAGCTACCGGAACTGGGACAGAAAAGGACATCGGTCCCGGGGAGGATTTCCCCGGGACCGGCACCCCCGCGCCGCCGAGCGCCTTACGCGGCGGGCTCCACGCCGGCCCGCAGCAGGCCGTAGGTGTACGCGTCCTCGAGGGCCTGCCACGACGCGGCGATGACGTTCTCCGCGACGCCCACCGTCGACCACTCCCCCGCCCCGTCGGACGTGGAGATCAGGACGCGGGTCGTGGACTGGGTGCCGTGCTTGCCCTCGAGGATGCGGACCTTGTAGTCGACCAGCTCGAGCTTGGCGAGCTGCGGGTAGATCTTCTCCAGTGCGACGCGCAGGGCGCGGTCGAGGGCGTTGACCGGGCCGTTGCCCTCCGCGGTCGCGACGATGCGCTCGCTCTTGGCCCACAGCTTCACCGTGGCCTCGTTGGCGTGGCTGCCGTCAGGGCGGTCCTCGACGATCGCGCGCCAGGACTCGACCTCGAAGTACTTCAGGGGCTTG
The DNA here is from genome assembly GCF_046267975.1 of Streptomyces flavusporus. Taxonomy (NCBI): domain Bacteria; kingdom Bacillati; phylum Actinomycetota; class Actinomycetes; order Kitasatosporales; family Streptomycetaceae; genus Streptomyces; species Streptomyces flavusporus. The sequence continues at coordinate 3,031,884 of NZ_CP176503.1, forward strand.
CCCTCGACCTCGGTGCGCAGCAGCAGCTCGAAGGAGGCGTCGGCGGCTTCGTACGTGTAGCCCTTGAGCTCCCGCTCCTTCACGCGCTCGACGACCCGCCCGACCACCTCGCGGTCGCCGCCGAGGTCGATGCCGAGCTCCTTGCCCTTGAGCTCGACGGAGGCGCGGCCCGCCATGTCGGAGACCAGCATGCGCATGGTGTTGCCGACCAGTTCGGGGTCGATGTGCTGGTACAGGTCCGGGTCGACCTTGATGGCGGAGGCGTGCAGGCCCGCCTTGTGCGCGAAGGCGGACACGCCTACATAGGGCTGGTGCGTGGACGGGGTGAGGTTCACGACCTCCGCGATGGCGTGGCTGATGCGCGTCATCTCGCGGAGGTGGCCCTCGGGCAGCACCTTCTTGCCGTACTTCAGCTCCAGGGCCGCCACGACCGGGAAGAGGTTGGCGTTGCCGACGCGCTCGCCGTAGCCGTTCGCCGTGCACTGCACATGGGTCGCGCCCGCGTCCACCGCGGCGAGGGTGTTGGCGACCGCGCAGCCCGTGTCGTCCTGGGCGTGGATGCCGAGCCGGGCGCCAGTGTCGGCCAGGACCGTGGAGACGACCGCCTGGACCTGCGCCGGGAGCATGCCGCCGTTGGTGTCGCACAGCACGACGACATCGGCGCCGGCCTCCGACGCCGTACGGACGACGGCCTTGGCGTACTCGGGGTTCGCGCGGTAGCCGTCGAAGAAGTGCTCGCAGTCGACGAAGACGCGGCGGCCCTGCTCGCGCAGGTACGACACCGTGTCGCGGACCATCTCGAGGTTCTCGTCGAGCGTGGTGCGCAGGGCCAGTTCCACATGCCGGTCGTGGGACTTGGCGACCAGCGTGATCACCGGGGCGCCCGAGTCCAGAAGAGCCTTGACCTGCGGGTCCTCGGCAGCGGTGGTGCCGGCGCGGCGGGTGGCGCCGAAGGCGACGAGCTGGGCGTGCCGGAAGTCGATCTCCTGCTGGGCGCGGGCGAAGAACTCGGTGTCCCGCGGGTTGGCGCCCGGCCAGCCGCCCTCGATGAAGCCCACGCCGAAGTCGTCCAGGTGCCGTGCGATGGCCAGCTTGTCGGCGACGGTCAGGTTGATGCCCTCCCGCTGGGCGCCGTCGCGCAGGGTGGTGTCGAAGACGTGGAACGAGTCGTCGAGCTCGCTGGTTTCCGTCATGGTCTGAAGGCTCCTGATGTATGGATCTCGGTCTGTACCGGAATGACCGGCTCCACCGTCCCCCAATGATCCCGCGCGCGGTGCCTCCGGCTGAAGGTGGGCCAGAAATGCGAAAAACCTCTCGCGGGTGCGAGAGGTCTGCGCGCGGGTCGAGGACGACGGTGTCCGCCCGTACGTGGTCGTACGTGGCGGTCACTGCGGACCGGCGCGCCTGCTGCCAATAATCGTGGCGAACGAGAGCACGAGGGCAGTTTGGCACAGACCGCCCCCGTGCTCACTCTCCGTCTCAGGATGCGAACACTGTGGTACTCGGTGCAGATGACGTACGAAGACGGGTCATCGTCTCGTCGCCTCGTCGATGTCGGAGAGCCAGCGGCCCTCTGCGGTGTCGTAGCGGACGGGGCCGTGGGTGTACTGCGAGAGGTCGAGGGCGCGGAGCTTGCGGTAAGCCTCCTCGTCCAGGTGGGGGCCGAGGATGATCTGGAGGCCGGTGGCCGGGTCCTGGAGGACGACGGGCCCGACAGTCTCGGCCGACGGCTCCGACGTCCCGGAATCGCGCCGCCCCACCTTGGCGATCGCGTTGCGCAGGAACTGATGGGTGTCCTCCGCCAGCTTGCTCCCGAGCGCGCTGAGAAAGGCCTGCAGCGGGAGGGCGATCAGCATGATCCAGGCCAGCTGCTCGACGGGACGCCGTGTCGGTACGGCTCTGGCCCGGACCGCGAACCCCAGCGAGGTGAGGGCTTCCACGAGGGGTGCCTCGTGGCCGGCCGGGGTTTTCTCGTCGACGAACAGGTCGGCGGGGTAGGGGGGCTGGGCAGTGGCGTCGGCGGTCATGTGCTGGCTCCCCAGAATTTGTCGGTTTCTTCCGGCGGCTTGTCGATGCGGGTCAGCCAGGCTTGTGTGCCACGGGTGACGAGGGCTCGGGCGTGCTGGTCGGGGCCGAAACAGACTGCGTGGAACTCACACCCGAAGTACTGGCGGGAGTACAGCAGCTGTCCGGTGCTCAGGTCACTCACCACGACGTTGTTGCTGCCCGCGATGACGAGGCGGGAGCCGTCGTGGTTGTAGGCCACCTTCTCGATCGGCAGAACGTAGGAGAGCTGTGTTGCCTCACTGCCGTCCGTGCTCCAGAGCCACACATCGCGGCCGCTCCACGTCGCGAACCGGGAGTTGTCCGGGCTCAACGCCAAGCCGAGTGCGCGCTGTCCGCAGTCCCGCTCGAAAAGGAGTCGGCCGGTGGCCGCGTCCCAGATCCGCACGAACACCGACGCTGATGCGCCCGGACCCCGAGCGAACCGGCCCTGGTGCCGGTCGACGGTGGCGAACCGCGTGCCGTCCGCGGAAGCGACGACGGTTCCGAGCGGCGCCGTCTGCGCCTCGAGTTGACGGACCGCGTCCGCCTGTACGTCCCAGATGAACGCGCCCGCGGTATTCCCCGGGAACAGGACGTGGCCGCCCTCCGCACCGAGGGCGGCACCGCCCCAGCCGCGGTTCGTCCGCCACTGCGCGATCTTTGTCCCCGTGGCGACGTCCCAGACACGCACGGCCGGATGCACTTGGGTCGCGATCCGATCGCCGCCCGGCGACAGTGCCACCGACGCCCAGTCGGCCTCTCCGGCGATCACGTTTTCCGCCCTCTCGACCATGCTGCCGTGCCGCAGCTGCAGTCTTCTCCCGCCGTAGATGTCGGTCACCACCACCTGCCCCCCGTTACAGCCGATGGCCAGCCAGGTTCCGTCGGGGCTGAACGCGCAGTACCTCGGCGTCCTCGGTGTCCGGATCCGCACGTCCCGGGTCGACGCCTTGAGGACGAAGGCCTCCCGCCCGATCCATGCGCTCTCCTCGCCGTCTCGCTCCGGGGACTCGCCGCCGATGTTCCGGCCCGACGGCTCCCCGTAGAAGTGCACTCCGGCGAGCCGGTCCGGCCCGGACCGGACCGGTGACGGACCGGCCCCTCCCATACCGGCCTCATCCACACCACCGGGAGAATCGGCCACCCTCACTCCGACCTCGGGCTCAGCCACTCCGACCTCGGGCTCAGCCACTCCGACCTCGGGCTCAGCCTTCTTCGCGTCGGCCTCCCGCCTGGCCTTCCACGATTTCGCCCGGGAATCGGCCTCGGCCCAGGCACTCACTCCCGGCCATCGATCCACCTCCGGCCAGGTATTCGCCAGCCTCCCCCGTGCATCCGCCACCACCCCATCCGGATCAGGCTCCTCCGGCATGAGTTCGGCAAGGCGGGTGCCGACCGCCACGACCGCCTCCCACTCGCCCGCGGCATGCAGACCCGCCGCCTCCGCACGCAGCCCCGCGGCCGTTCTGCGGCGCCGGGCGTCCTCCAAGCGGAACTCCGCGTCGAGGAAACCCGGTTCACTGGCGACCACCGCCTCCAGATGTTCCACGGCTGCGTCCCACTGCTGTGCCTCGGCAGCACCCAGGCCCGCTTCGTAGAGAAGATGGAGACGACGCATGCGTTCGGACTGCGCGAACTTGGCCTGCACGTCCTCGTAGCCGGGATCCCGGGCCTGCACCTCCCGGAAGATCTCGACGGCCCTGTCCCAGCGCTGCTTGTAGAAGCTCGCGAGACCCTCCACGTACAGCGCGCTCAGGTCATCGAGGGCAGCCTCGCCGCGCGCCCCGCCGACGCCGATGTCGAAGAGGTGCCCGTCCAGGGCACGCATGTAGAGCACCGGCGTCCCCCACTCCAGCGTCCGGCGCTGGGCGAGACGGATCGCCTGGCGGGCCTCCGTCACGGCCTCGTCGACCGGGCGGCGGTGCGCGAGGGACTCGTAGAAGGTGCGGCTGAACTCGACGGCGGCCCGGTTGGAGATCGGGTACTGCATGGCGACCGCGGCGGTCACCCCCCGGCGCATCAACGCGCCCGCGACGCTGGAGAAGGGATCGCGGTCGGCGGAGCGACCGGTCTCGCAGGCGTTGAGCACCACCAGGCGCAGTGAGTGGTGGCCCGCCAGCATCATGGCGAGGTCCTCAGCGCCCAGCTGATAGGTGCCGCCGTCCTCGTCGGCGAGGGCGAGGGTGCCCTCCTGCCCGACCGTGTCGAAACCGCCGTGGCCGATGAAGTGGAAAGCGTGCCAGGGTCCTCCGGATCCGCGCAGCGCCGCCCGCAGATCGCGCCAGGTCTGCCCCTTGGTCCAGGCGAGTTCGATCAGCCCTTGGTCGGCCAGGCCGGAGAGCGCGCCGGCCAGCCATTCCTGTTCGGCGCGGACCGCGAGTGGCTCCCGGTCGTCGGGGCGGGCCGCCATGCAGAGCACCCGCAGGGGCGGCTGGACCAGCAACGGCCGCTGAGGGCTGCCGACTTGGGGATGCCGTACGAGGGGCATGGTCGAGCAGACGTAACTGTTCTCGCTCTCGTCGAAGAGGAACTCCCAGGGCAGGCGGGCGAGTTCGGGCGGGCGGATGCGCAGGACGATCCGTAGTGGGCGTTCGTCGCGGGCCGCGCGGTGCCGGGCGGCGGCGAACAGCGCACGGCCGTCGCCCGCCATCAGGAAGTCGAACAGCCGTCGGCCGAGCTCCCGTACCGGTAATTCGTCGTCGGTGGCACCGCGCCGGAGCTGCGCGGAGGAGCTGAGCACGGCGTGCGGGATCGTGGTGTCCAGGATGCGCAGTTCGGCGGGCGGCAGCGGGAACGGCTGCACGACGGACGTCTCGGCGCCATCGGGTCCGCGCAGAATGATCTCGTACAGGTGCGGGCGACCGGGATCGCTGTCGCCGGGTCCGCTCCCGGCGCCGATCTCCGCGGAGAAATCCAGTGCTTCCAAGGCCGCCTCCCCCGTCACTCCCAAGGCCACCTCCCCCACCCGCGCCGACCGGAATCCCACCATGCCACGGCGAAGCCCGCCCCGGGACCGCGGCGGGCTTCTTCATCAACTTGGCGGGCACTCGGCGTGGACGCGTGGGCCCGGCCTGGCGAATCCGCCCCGGCCGGAGCCCATGCTGCCCGCAGGCGCGGCCCGGGGCTCAGCCCAGCCGGTGCATCCAGCCGTGCTTGTCCCCGGCCGTCCCCCGCTGGATGTCCAACAGGGCCTGTCGCAGGCGCAGCGTGGCCTCGCCGGGCTCGCCCCCGGAGTGCTGCCACTCGCCGCCGTCGCGCTTGACCGTGCCGACCGGGGTGATGACGGCGGCCGTGCCGCAGGCGAAGACCTCGGTGAGGGTGCCGTTCTCGGTGTCGCGCTGCCACTGGTCGACGGAGACGCGGCCCTCCTCGGCCTCGTAGCCGAGGTCACGGGCGACGGTGAGCAGGCTGTCGCGGGTGACGCCCTCCAGGATGGAGCCTGTCAGAGACGGCGTGACGATGCGGTCGCCGTACACGAAGTACAGGTTCATGCCGCCGAGTTCCTCGACCCACTTGTGCTCGACCGCGTCGAGGTAGCAGACCTGGTCGCAGCCCTTGGCGGCGGCCTCGGCCTGGGCGAGGAGGGACGCGGCGTAGTTGCCGCCGGTCTTGGCGTCGCCCATCCCGCCGGGGACGGCGCGGACCCGGTCTTCGGAGACCCAGATGGAGACCGGCTTGACGCCGCCGGGGAAGTAGGCGCCGGCCGGGGAGGCGATGACCAGGAAGAGGTACTCGTTGGCGGGCTTCACGCCGAGGCCGACCTCGGTGGCGATCATGAACGGGCGCAGGTAGAGGGACTCCTCGCCGCCGTGCGCCGGGACCCACGCCTTGTCCTGCCGGACCAGCACGTCACAGGCCTCGATGAACGTCTCGACCGGCAGCTCGGGCATCGCGAGCCGGCGGGCGGAGCGCTGGAAGCGCAGGGCGTTCTGGTCCGGGCGGAAGGTGGCGACCGAGCCGTCGGGCTGGCGGTAGGCCTTGAGGCCCTCGAAGATCTCCTGCGCGTAGTGCAGGACGGTCGTGGCGGGGTCGAGGGAGATCGGCGCGTACGGGACGAGCTGTCCGTCGTGCCAGCCGCGGCCCTCGGTCCACTTGATGGTGACCATGTGGTCGGTGAAGTGGCGGCCGAAGCCGGGGTTGGCGAGGATCGCCTCGCGCTCCGCATCGGAGAGCGGGTTGGCGGAGGGCTTGAGCTCGATCGTGGGCGTCGTCATGAGTGGTTGTCCTTCACCGGTTGTAGTGACGGGCCGCGCTCACGCCCCGTACTGCCAGTGGCCAGTGCTAGGACGTCCGAGCATTCCCTCATTCCGCGGCTCCGCGTTCGATTATCGCGCGCGGGTTGCCGATGGGGGTCCCCCTGCTCGAGCGAAGCCGAGAGCTGGGGGAGAACAACGGCGTGAAATGCGGCCCAGGGTTGATGGTCGCACCCGGCAGGGACAGAGAAAAGCCGCCGGGTGCGGATTGCGACCCGGCGGCCTTCGAAAGATCTGCGTGATCTGCGTGATCTGCGTGATCTGCGTGATCTGCTGGATCTGCGAGATTTCGAGTGGCGCGGGTCAGTCGGCTACTCGTACGGCGAGCGCGTCGCCGATCTCGGAGGTGCTGCGGGCCGGCTTGCCGACGCGGTCCGCCAGGTCGGCGGAGACCGCGTCCTCGATCCGGGTCGCCTCGGACTCGTGGCCGAGGTGGCGCAGCAGCAGGGCGACGGACAGGACCGTGGCGGTGGGGTCGGCCTTGCCCTGGCCGGCGATGTCGGGCGCCGATCCGTGCACGGGCTCGAACATCGAGGGGAACTCGCCGGAGGGGTTGATGTTCCCGCTCGCGGCGACGCCGATGCCGCCGGAGACGGCCGCGGCGAGGTCGGTGATGATGTCGCCGAAGAGGTTGTCGGTGACGATGACGTCGAAGCGCTCGGGCTGGGTGACCAGGTAGATGGTGGCCGCGTCGACGTGGATGTACTCGGTGGTGACCTCGGGGTACTCCTCGGCCACCTTGTTGAAGATGTTCGTCCACAGGTGGCCCGCGAAGGTGAGCACGTTGTTCTTGTGGACCAGCGTGAGCTTCTTGCGGGGGCGGGCCTGGGCGCGGGCGAAGGCGTCGCGGACGACGCGCTCGACGCCGTAGGCCGTGTTGACGGACACCTCGGTGGCGACCTCGTGCGGGGTGCCCTTGCGGATGGTGCCGCCGTTGCCGGTGTACGGACCCTCGGTTCCCTCGCGGACCACGACGAAGTCGATCTCCGGCTGGCCGGCGAGCGGGGTGGCGACGCCGGGGAGCAGCTTCGACGGACGCAGGTTGACGTGGTGGTCGAAGGCGAAGCGGAGCTTGAGCAGGAAGCCGCGCTCCAGGACGCCGGAGGGGACGCTCGGGTCGCCGATCGCGCCCAGCAGGATGGCGTCGTGCTTCTTGAGGTCGTCGAGGTCGGCGTCGGTGAGGGTCTCACCGGTGGCGTGGTAGCGCTGGGCGCCGAAGTCGTACTCCTCGGTCTCCAGCTTCACATCCTGCGGGAGGACGGCGGAGAGGACCTTCAGGCCTTCGGCCACGACCTCCTGGCCGATGCCGTCACCGGGGATCACTGCGAGATTGATGCTGCGAGACATACGGACACCGTACTCCTCGTCCCATGGAATGACACAGAGCGTCCGCGATACGGACACCCCGGCGGGCGGCGGCATCATCGTGTCGCCGTCCGTTCACCCGTACGTATGACGGGTGTTGGGGTGTGCTGGGAAGTTCACCCGCATGGAGACCCCTGATGTCGGCATTCCGCCGCAGCTCGCCCGCCGGATGAGCATGGCAGAGCAGTACGAGTACCTGCACACCAGGCTGGTCCGGCGCCGCACCCTGGTGACGGCGGGCGCGGTGGCGGGCGGACTGCTGACCGGCTGTTCGGGGGCGGGGTCGACGCGGACGACACCGAGCCCGACCGCCTCTCGCGCACCGGGTGCCGCCGTCGCCCCCTTCGGCCGGCATCTCGCGTTCGGCGCCGACCCCAAGAGCCAGATGCGGATCTCCTGGCAGGTGCCCGCCGCGGTGCGCAGGCCGTACGTCCGGATCGGTGTCCGCCCCGACGACCTGGGCCGCAGGATCGAGGCCGAGGTGCGCGACCTGCACACGCCTCAGGTGCAGGGCGTGCGCGCGGCGGTCGAGCAGTACTACGTGCATGCCGCCCTGGACGACCTCCTCCCCGGCACGACGTACTACTACGGCGTCGGCCACGACGGCTTCGACCCTGCCTCGCCCGAACACCGTTCCACCATCGGCTCGTTCCGCACGGCACCGGCGAAGGCGCGGTCGTTCGTCTTCACCGCCTTCGGCGACCAGTGCGTCGGCGAGGCCGCGGCCCTCAACGACAAGCTGCTGCTGCGCCAGAAGCCCGCCTTCCACCTCCACGCCGGCGACATCTGCTACGCCAACCCCACCGGCCGGGGCAAGGACTCGGACGCGTACGTCCCCACGCACTGGGACCTGTTCATGAGGCAGACCGAGCCGGTGGCGAAGTCGGTGCCGTGGATGGTGACGACCGGCAACCACGACATGGAGGCCTGGTACTCCCCCGACGGCTACGGCGGCCAACTCGCCCGCTTCTCCCTGCCGGACAACGGCTTCGACCCGCGCAGGGCGCCCGGCGTGTACGCGTTCACCTACGGCAACGTCGGTGTCGTGGCGCTGGACGCGAACGACGTGTCGTACGAGATCCCCGCCAACCTGGGCCACACGGACGGCCGGCAGACCGAGTGGCTGGACAGGAAGCTCGGCGAGCTGCGCAAGGCCGTGGACTTCGTGGTCGTCTTCTTCCACCACTGTGCGTACTCCACGTCCTCGCACGCCTCCGACGGAGGAGTGCGCGCGGAGTGGGTGCCGCTGTTCACCAGGCACGAGGTGGATCTGGTGATCAACGGGCACAACCACGTCTACGAGCGGACCGACGCGGTCAGGGACGGCCGGGTGGGCAAGCCGGTGCCGATCGGCGCGTCGACGGATCCGAGGCGGGACGGGATCGTGTACGTCACGGCGGGCGGCGGTGGCAAGGACCTGTACGGCTTTCCGGCGGGTGTGAGGGAGAGTTACGAGGGCCGGGTCGCCGACGAGGACTCCGTGACCACCTTCCAGTGGACCAGGTCGCGGCTCGCGAAGGCGGAGACGGTGGAGTGGTCGCGGGTGCGGTATCGGGGCTTCTCGTTCCTCTCCGTGGAGGCGGAGGCGGGTACGGCCCCGAGGCTGAAGGTGTCGGCGCTCGCGTCGAGCGGTGAGCGCATCGACTATTTCGAGGTGCGGCGCGGAGGGTAGCGGTCCGCGCCGCACCCCGGCGGGTGCGGCTCCCGGTCTGTGGGGCCGGCCCTTCAGTGGCCGGTCTCGCCGCCGTTGTCGCGGCGGTCGAGGGCGCGCTGGAGGGCGGCGGCGGCGTTCTTGCGGTCGGACTCGCTCATACGGGAGGCGTGGCGGACTCGGCGGCGGACGGTCGTCTCGGCCATGGGAAATCGACTCCTTCGAGAATCCTGGAGTGCGGCAGGGGTCTACGAGACGCCGGGTGGGGCGGGGAGCGGTGCCGCAGGGGTTGCCTGCACGGGGCCCGGCTCACGACCGCCATTCGCTGGATCGAGCGAGACGTTCGGCTCCTACAAAGCTAAGCGAGGACGGAGCGTCTGTCTCCACAATTACTTGGGCTTCCTACTATCTGAGACGGTGGAGTACGTCACACGGCCATGAGCTGGGCTTTCCCACCATTCGCGGTCAGAGCACATCACCGTCCCGCCAGTCGAACAGCAGCTCGTGCGCGGGGTCGAGCGGGCCCGCGAGCGCCGGGCGTACGTACGTGCTCCCCTCCTCGTCGGGGAGGTGGGCGACGCCGTCCGGGCCGAGCGCGCAGATCCGTCCGCCCCAGACCTGCCAGCCGCGGGCCTCGTAGAGCCGGGCACCCTCGTCGCTCGCCGAGAGCGCACCGAGGTCGTAGGCACGGTCGACGATCCGCTCCAGCTCGGCCATCACCCGACTGGCGAGGCCGGTACGGCGGACATCGGGCCGTACGCCGACGTTCTCCACGTACCCGACCCGCAGCCATCGGTCCCGGTGCCGTACGCGCCGCATGATCACCGCGCCATGCGCGGCGAGGCCGGCGTCGTCGTGGACGAGGGCGTGCATGCCGCCGAGGCCGTGCTCCCAGTCGTCGTCGGTGAAGTCACCGTCGAAGGCGGCGTCGAGGAGGGCGCGGGCGGCACGGAGGTCGGCGGGGGTGAGGTCGGCGGTGTGGGCGGTGTGGGCGATCACCGGGCCAGTATCACCGCGAAATTCGGCACTGCGTGGTGTACCGCCGTCAGGCGGGCCGTTCACAGCACGTCCGCCACCGCTCCCCGGAAGCCCTGCGGATCCTCCGCCCACGGCAGGTGCCCGGCATCCGGCAGTACCACCCGGCGCACGCGCGGCAGTGCCCGTTCCAGTGAGTCCACGGCCGAGCGTGGGCGGATGTCGTGGGCGCCGTCGAGGATGAGGACGGGCAGGTCGAGCTCCCGGCAGGCGGCGTGCAGCTCCGCGGTGCCCCAGGTGCGTTTGCGTTCGGCGTTGAGGGCCTTGTCGCACTCGGTGTTGACGCCGAACCAGGGATCGGCCGTCCGGCGGGCGTGCTCCAGGTCCCGTGCACGGTCCGCGAACTCGGCGGACCACTGCAGCACGGCCCGTTCCCGGTCCTCCGCTTCGGTCAGTTGCGGACGGTCCGTCAACTCCTGCCCGCGGGCGAGGCGTTCGGGCCGCTCGCCGAGCCGGGCGCGGAAGTTCGCCTTGTACGCCGGGTGCCAGTCGGCGTCCGGGTCGATCCCCGTGCCGGCGACGCACACCAGCGCGCTGACCCGCTCCGGGTGGGCGAGGGCATAGCTGAGCGCCAGTTGAGCGCCCCAGGAGTGGCCGAGCAGGGCCATGCGCCTCAGGCCGAAGTGGCGTCGTACGGCGTCCAGATCCGCCACGAAGCGGTCGGTCGTCCACGGGCCTGCGCACCGCTGCGAGCGCCCGCAGCCACGCTGGTCCCAGCGGACGGATGTGGCCAGGTCCCCGAGCTGCTCCGCCACGTCCTCGAACATGTCCCACAGGCCGGGTCCGCCGTGACACAGCACCAGCGGGGTGCCCGTGCCCGAGCGGCTCGCCCACAGCCGTACGCCGTCGTCGGTGGTGACGGTCCGCGTCCACGTCATGGACGCCAGTCCGCATGGAAACCGCCCCCGTTCCGGAGGGGGGTTCCGGAGCGGGGGCGGAGTTCACGGTGCCGCGTGGGTGTCAGCCCATGTGCGGGTAGGTGTAGTCGGTCGGCGGGACCAGCGTCTCCTTGATGGCGCGGGTCAGGGTCCAGCGCATCAGGTTCTGCGGGGCACCGGCCTTGTCGTTGGTGCCGGACGCGCGGCCGCCGCCGAAGGGCTGCTGGCCGACGACGGCGCCGGTCGACTTGTCGTTGATGTAGAAGTTGCCGGCCGCGTAGCGGAGCTTGTCCATCGTGTACGCCGCCGCCGCGCGGTCGCCCGCGACGACCGAACCGGTCAGGGCGTAGTCGGACACCGACTCCATCTGGGTCAGCATCTCCTCGTACTTGTCGTCCTCGTAGACGTGCACGGCGAGGATCGGGCCGAAGTACTCGGTGGTGAAGACCTCGTTCTCCGGGTCGGTGCACTCGATGACCGTCGGGCGGACGAAGTAGCCGACCGAGTCGTCGTACGAGCCGCCCGCGACGATCGTGCAGGCCGGGTCCGACTTGGCGCGGTCGATCGCGGTCTTGTTCTTGGCGAAGGCGCGCTCGTCGATGACGGCGCCCATGAAGTTGGCGAGGTCGGTGACATCACCCATGGTGAGGTAGTCGACCTCGGCGGCGAACTCCTCCTTGAAGCCGGAGTTCCAGATCGACGCCGGGATGTACGCCCGGGAGGTGGCGGAGCACTTCTGGCCCTGGTACTCGAAGGCACCGCGGGTCAGCGCCGTCTTGAGGACGGCGCGGTCGGCGCTCGGGTGGGCGACGAGGAAGTCCTTGCCGCCGGTCTCGCCGACGATGCGCGGGTAGGAGCGGTACTTCTCGATGTTGGCACCGACCGTCTTCCACAGGTACTGGAAGGTCTTGGTCGAGCCCGTGAAGTGGATGCCGGCGAGGTCGCGGTGCTCGAGCGCGACCTTGGAGACCTCGATGCCGTCGCCGGTGACGAGGTTGATCACGCCCTTGGGCAGACCGGCCTCCTCCAGCAGCTGCATCAGCAGCACGGCGGCGTGGGTCTGGGTCGGGGACGGCTTCCACACGACGACGTTGCCCATGAGAGCCGGGGCCGTCGGCAGGTTGCCCGCGATCGCCGAGAAGTTGAACGGCGTGATCGCGTAGACGAAGCCCTCCAGCGGGCGGTGGTCGAGCCGGTTCCACACGCCCGGCGAGTTGGCCGGGGGCTGCTCGGCCAGGATCTGGCGGGCGTAGGCGACATTGAAGCGCCAGAAGTCGATCAGCTCGCAGGGAGTGTCGATCTCGGCCTGCTGGGCGGTCTTGGACTGGCCCAGCATGGTGGAGGCGGCCAGCGTCTCGCGCCACGGGCCGGCCAGCAGCTCGGCCGCACGCAGGATGATCGCGGCGCGGTCGTCGAAGGACATCGCACGCCAGGCCGGCGCGGCGGCGAGGGCCGCGTCGATGGCGTCCTGCGCGTCCTGCTGGGTGGCGTTGCGGTACGTGCCGAGGACGGCCTTGTGGTTGTGCGGCTGGACGACCTGGAAGGCCTCACCGCCGCCCATCCGCTTCTCACCGCCGATGGTGCAGGGCAGGTCGACCGGGTTCTCGGCCAGCTCCTTGAGCTTGACCTCCAGCCGGGCACGCTCGGGCGAGCCGGGGGCGTAGCCGTGCACCGGCTCGTTGACGGGGGTGGGGACCTGGGTCACAGCGTCCATGGGTTACCTCTTCCGAGTGATTCCCGGGCTTCAGCCGGGGGGAGCTGAAGCGGTTACGTATGGTGAGCAGCGGTCAGGGCTTGACCGTCACGAACTCGCCTCGGCGGGCTCGTGAGAAGCCCCCTCGGGGGCGGAGTCACGGGTTCCGTAACTCCTTTCCGCGGAACCGGGTCCGGCTCAGCCGGCCGCGGGGCGGCGGCTGTCGGCTTCCGAACACTTCTCGGCGGCCGACAGTCGCGGCTCATCCAGCGCATCACCCCTTGCTGATCATCGAGCGGACGAAGAACCGCAGGTTGGCGGGCTTCTCCGCGAGGCGCCGCATGAAGTAGCCGTACCAGTCGGTGCCGTAAGCCGTGTAGACCCGCATGCGGTGTCCCTCGGCGGCCAGCCGCAGGTGCTCCTCGCTGCGGATGCCGTACAGCATCTGGAACTCGTACTCGTCGAGCTTGCGCCCGGCCTGCCGGGCGAGCTCCTGGGCGATGGAGATCAGGCGCGGGTCGTGGGACCCGATCATCGGGTACCCCTCTCCCTCCATCAGCGTGCGCAGGACACGGACGTACGCCTTGTCGATCTCGTGCTTCTGCTGGTAGGCGACCTCGGCGGGCTCCTTGTAGGCGCCCTTCACGAGGCGGACGCGGCTGCCGTTCGCGGCGAGGCGGCGGGCGTCGGCCTCGGTGCGGAAGAGGTAGGCCTGGATGACGCAGCCGGTCTGCGGGAAGTCCCGGCGCAGCTCCTCGTGGATGGCGAACATCGAGTCGAGGGTGGTGTGGTCCTCCGCGTCCAGGGTGACCGTGGTGCCGATCTCGGCGGCGGCCTCGACGACCGGGCGGACGTTGGCGAGGGCCAGCTCGTGGCCGCCCTCCAGCGCCTGGCCGAACATCGACAGCTTCACCGACATCTCGACCTTCTCGCCGAGCTCCAGCGGCTTGAGCCGGTCGACCAGCTCCAGGTAGGCGTCGCGTGCGGCGGCGGCCTGTTCGCGGGTGGTGATGTCCTCGCCGACGACGTCCATGGTCAGCTCGAGGCCCTTGGCGCTGAGGTCCTGAACGATCGGGATGACGTCGTCCACCGTCTCGCCGGCGATGAAGCGGTCGACGACCTGTTTCGTCACCGGGGCCGCCGAGATCAGGCGTCGCATCCGGTCGCTGCGCGACGCGGCGAGAATCACGGGACCCAGCACGGGGCACCTCCAGGAAACAACCAACACAAGGCCGATACCCGACCATTCGGGTACGGCACGGAGAACCACCGTGAAACCTAAGGATCCCTCCGATCGTCGGCCATCGACAGCTGTCACGCATCCGTGCCACAGATCTCAGACAGATGTATGAAGGCTGCCGGGAAATGCGGCAGAATGCCCGGGTGACGTCGGGTTACGAGGGTGACTACCAGGAGCTGGTCGACGAGATCTCCGAGCTCCTGGGCGCCCCCGCGACGCTGGAGAACCGCGACTTCGAGCTGATCGCCTTCGGTGCCTACGACAGCGAGGGCGACCTCGACGCGTCGGCCCTGGACCCGGTGCGCGCCCGCTCGATCCTGACCCGGCGCTCCACGGCGGCCGTCCGGACGTGGTTCGAGGGTTTCGGCATCACCCGGGCCACGGGACCGGTCCGTATCCCGCCCACCCCGGAGGCCGGGGTGTACCGGGGGCGGATCTGTCTGCCGGTACGCCATCGGGGTGTGGTGGTCGGATACGTGTGGCTGCTGGAGGACGAGCCCGGGCCGACCGAGCAGCAGCTGGCGGCCGCGATGGCGGTGACCGGACGGATCGGGGCACTGCTCGCCGACGAGGCGCAGCACGGCGCCGACCTCACCCGGGAGCTGCGGGCGGCACTGACCGCCGAGCGCGGCTGGCAGCGGGACATGGCGGTGGCCGCCCTGCGCACCGCGCTGGGTCCGCGCGGCGAGGGCCCGCACGCCGTGCTGTGTGTGACGCCGTGGCCGTCGGCCGACCCGGACGACGCGCCGTCGGCCCGTGCGGTGCCGCACACGACGGCCCTGTGCACGGTCCCGTGGGGGACGACGGCGCAGAGCCTGGCGGTGCTGGTGCGGCTGCGCTCGACGGACGTCCGCAGCCCGGCGCTGACAGCGGCGTCCCGGCTGCTCAGGGAGGGGGCACGGGCAGGCGTCGGTGAGCCGCTCAGCGGCCTCGCCGAGCTGGGCACCGCCTGGCAGCAGGCCTCGGCCGCGGCGCGCGCCGCGCTGGCCGAGCCTCGCCTGGGCCCGGTCGCCGAGTGGTCCGGCATCGGCCCGTACCGCCTGCTGACCGCCCTCCCCCCGGAGGCGGTCCACGACCCCGCGGTGACCCCGCTCCTCTCCCCCGCCCACCGTGAACTGGCCCGCACCGCCGAGGTCTTCCTGAACTGCGCGGGCCAGGCCGGCCGCGCCGCCGCCGAGTTGGGCATCCACCGCCAGACGCTGTACTACCGCCTGTCCCGCGTCGAGCAGTTGACCGGCCTGGACCTGGACGACGGCGAGGACCGGCTGTTGCTGCACATGACGTTGAAGGCGGCACACCTCTGAGGGATCCGGTCCGCCAGGGCGGCATGATCGACCCCCACTTATGAAAACGATTGTCATCATGCTACGGTCGTCGCGCTCAACCATTGACCAGCCCTTTGCCCGGAGTGTCCCGTGCGCGTCCCCGCTCGCTTCCTCCCCCTCCCCGCGGCCGTCGCGGCCTCCGTCCTGCTCACTGGATGCTTCTCGTCGACCGGTTCCGGCGATGCCGACGCCGACGGCAAGCGGATCCGCGTAGCAATGCTGCAGCCGCCCCGCTCGGGCCTGTCCCCGCTCTCCGACGACGCCTTCAAGCTCTCGCGCTGGTCCACCGCCGAGACCCTGGTGAAGCTGGACGCGGAGGGCAACGCGCAGCCCGCCCTCGCCACCGAGTGGACGCAGTCCGGGAAGAGCTGGACCTTCACCCTCCGCGACGGCGTCACCTTCCACGACGGCACCGAGTTCACGGCCGAGGCCGTCGTCAACTCCCTCACCAAGGCCGCCACCGCCTCCCCCAAGCCCCGCATCCTCGACGGCGTGGAGCTGACCGCGAAGGCCGACGGGAACAAGGTCACCGTCACAACTGCCACCGAGGACCCGCTGGTCCCGCAGCGGCTCAGCTCCCCCCAGCTGTCGATCCTGGCGGCCAAGGCCTACAAGGGCAGGACGGTCGATCCCGTCGGCGCCGGCACGGGCCCCTTCGAGCTGACGAAGGTCAACGGCACCTCCTCGGCCGCCCTCGACCGCTACGACGACTACTGGGGCGAGAAGGCCAAGGCCCCCGGCATCGACGTGAAGTTCGTGCCCGACGGCACCGCCCGTGCCGCCGCCCTGCGCAGCGGCGAGGCCGACATCGTGGAGGCGATACCGGTGTCGCAGGCCGCGGTGCTGGACCAGGACCTCGTCACCGAGGTCCCGATGCCGCGCACCAACACCCTGTACCTCAACACCGAGAAGGGCGCCTTCAAGGACGTCTCACTGCGTGCCGCCGCCCGCGAGGCGATCGACGCCGAGTCGATCGTGAAGGGCGTGTACGAGGGTCGCGCCGATGTCGCCGAGGGACTGCTCGGGCCCGCCCTCCCCTGGGCCACCGAACTGCGCTCGCCGGTCAAGCGCGCCGACGCCGGTGAGCCGAACGGCCAGGCCATCACCATCGGTACGTACACCGACCGTTCCGAGATGCCCGAGATTGCGGCGGCGCTGCAGCAGCAGCTCCAGAAGGCCGGGTTCAAGGTGAAGCTCGACGTCCGCGAGTACGCGAACATCGAATCCGACGTGCTCGCGGGCGAGTTCGACGCGTTCGTCCTCTCCCGGGCCACCGTCCTCGACTCGGGAGACCCGGCCGCGTACCTCTACAGCGACTTCGCCTCGGACGGCACCTTCAACCTCTCGCAGTTCGCCGACAAGGAGGTCGACAAGGCCCTGAAGAAGGCCTCCGACACCAAGGTCGGCGACGCCCGCCGCAAGGCGATCATGGAGGCCGAGGCCGCCGTGCTCGCCGCGGACGCGGCAGTGCCCATGCTGCACGAGCGCGTGATCCAGGGCGACGCCGACGGTGTCGTCGGCGCCGCCCACGATCCGCGCGAGCGTGAGCTCGTCACGGCGGACACCTACGTCAATTGAACCCTCCCCCGGCCCGAAGCTGGGGGATTCCTGGCTCACGCCGCTCAGCCGCTCAACGAGCGATCAAGTCTTACGCGATCGACACCAGCCGGGTTGGAACCAGCCCGGTCACATCAACATCAAGGATCCAGCGCATGTCTGGCTCTCGCAACACTCTGAACGACGATCACCCGATCGAGTGGACGGTCAGCGCGGCAGGGCTGACGCGCGCCCTCTCCCTCGTCGCCGTCGTCGCCGCCGTCGGCCTGCTGCCCTGGCTCTCCCACCGGGACCCGGCGCTCACCGTGCTGCGCGCCCGGTCGGCCGAGCAGGAGGCGACCGAGGAGGCCCTGGCCGCGATCCGCGAGGACCTCGGCCTGGACGCCGGGCCTCTGTCACTGCTGGGCAGTTGGGCCACCGGACTGCTGCGCGGGGACTTCGGCACCTCCTGGGTGTCGGGTACGGACGTCCTGCCGTCCGTGGTCGCGGGGCTCCAGGTCTCGCTGGGCCTGATGGGCGCGGCGCTCGGCGTGGCGGTGCTGCTGGGTGCCGCGCTGGTGGCGCCCGTACTGGTGCGGGGGCGCGCCTCGGCCGGGGCGTTCGCCGCGATGCTCGCCGCCGTGCCCGAGTTCCTGCTGGCCACCGTGGCGCTGCTGGTGTGCGGGGTGTGGCTCGGGTGGCTGCCGACGTCCGGCTGGGCGGGCCCCGAGTACCTGGTGCTGCCCGCGATCGCCCTGGGCGTTCCGGCGGGCGGACTGCTCGGGCGGTTGGTCGCGGACGCGCTGCCCGCCGTGCTCGACGAGCGGTGGGTGGAGCTGTGGCGGGGTGCGGGGGTCAGCCGGGCGCGGATCTCGGCCGCGGCGCTGCGGCGCGTACTGCCGCCGCTGGTCCCGCAGTTCGGGATGGCGGCCGTCGGCCTGACCGGCGGCGCGGTGGCCGTGGAGATGGTGTTCGCGGTGCCTGGCATCGGGCGTACGGCGCTCGGCGCGGCCAAGTCCCAGGATCTGCCGCTGCTCCAGGGCTCGGTTCTCGCCCTGCTCCTCCTCGGCCTGGTCGCGGGCGCGGTGGCCGCGCTGCTGCGGCGCCGTCTGCTGGGTCCCGCCCTGCGGGACGCCGGGCTGACGGTGCCCCCGGCCCGCCCGGTCCGTGCGCACCCGGCGATACCGGTGACGCTCGCGGCCGTGCTGCTGCTCACCATCGGCTGGGGCCTGCTGCGCGACCCGTACACGGTGGACACGACCGCCCGCCTCGCCGCCCCTTCCTGGGCGCACCCGCTCGGCACCGACGCCCTCGGCCGCGACGTGCTCGCCCGGCTCGGTCACGGCGCCGCCTCGACGGTCGGTACATCCGCCGCCATCTGCCTGTTCGGCCTGCTGACGGCGCTCGCGCTGGGCTTCCTGCCCGGCATCGCGGCGGGCGCGGCGGACATCGCCAACGCCCTGCCCCCGGTGATCGTCGGCATCCTGGTCGCGGCGGCCGCTGGTCCCGGCACGGGCGGCGCGGCCCTCGCGGTCGCTCTGATCTCCTGGCCGGCGCTGTCCGCGCACGCGGCGGCGCTGGTGCAGGAGGTGCGGGCATCGGCGTTCCTGACCGCCCAACGCGCCATCGGCGCGACCCCGTTCTGGATCCTCACCCGCCACGTCCTGCCGTCCGTCGCCGGGCCCGTCGCCCGCCACGCGCTGCTGCGGCTGCCCGGCATCGCCCTCGCGCTGGCCTCCCTCGGCTTCCTGGGCCTGGGCGCCCAGCCGCCCACCCCCGAGTGGGGCCTGCTGCTCGACGAGTCCCGCGCCTACGTGGAACGCGCCCCGTGGGCCGCCCTCGCCCCGGCGGTGGCGCTGGCCCTGCTGGCGGCGCTGGCGGTGTCGGGAGCGGCGTACACGAACGGGCGCAGACGCGTCCGGAAAGCTGCCCCTGCCCCGAAGGAGGTGCCCGTTGCCGTCTGACGTGCTGCTCTCGGTGCGCGATCTGCGGATCGCCTTCGACGGTGTCGAGGCCGTACGCGGCCTGTCCTTCGACGTCCGCCCCCGCGAAGTACTCGCCGTGGTCGGCGAGTCCGGCGCGGGCAAGTCCCTGACCGCCCGGGCGCTGCTGGGAATGGTGCCGCGGGGCGCGACCGTCGGCGGGACCGTACGGCCGGACCTCTCGGCGGAGCGTGGCCGCCGTATCGCCCTGGTCCCGCAGGACGCCCTGTCCGCACTCTCCCCCGTGCACCCGGTGGGCGACCAACTCGCCGCCGCCGTACGGTCGGTGCAGCGCGTCTCCCGCAAGGAGGCCCGGGCCCGGGCGGTCGCCGCCCTTGACCGGGTGGGCATCCCGGACGCCGCCCGCACCGCGCGGGCGTATCCGCACGAGTACTCCGGCGGCATGCGGCAGCGGGCGGTCATCGCGATGGCGACGATCAACGAGCCCGATGTCGTCGTCGCCGACGAACCGACCACCGCGCTGGACCCGGAGCGCCAGGAGCAGGTACTGCGGGTGCTCGGCGAGCGGAGCGAGGCAGTCGGCGCCGCACTCGTCCTGGTCACGCACGACATGGACGTCGTACGGGACCACGCCGACCGGGTGCTGGTGATGTACGCCGGACGCGCGGTCGAAGTCGGCGGGGTGCAGGATGTGTTGTCCCGTCCCCGGGCCCCGTACACGGCGGGCCTGCTGGCCTCGCTCCCGCAGAACGCGCGCGGCCTGCGCCGCCTGCCCGCGCTCCCCGGCACCCCGCCCGCGCCGGGTGCGCTTCCGGCGGGCTGCGCGTTCGCCCCGCGCTGCCCGCTCGCCGCCGACCCCTGCCGGGACGAGGAGCCGGAGCCCCGCCCACTGGACGACCGGCTGGTGGCCTGCCACCGCGCGGACGACGTCCCGCATCCCGCGATCGACCTGTTCCAGGAGAAGCAGCCCGCATGAGCCCTCTGCTCGAGGTCCGCGAACTCGTCGTCTGCTACGGCGACTTCACCGCCGTCGACGGTGTCTCCTTCACCCTGGACGCGGGCGAGACCCTCGCCCTGAACGGCCCTTCCGGCTGCGGCAAGTCCTCGACGGCCATGGCCGTGCTCCAGCTGCGCCGCCCGGACACCGGCGAGGTCCGTTTCGAGGGACGGGAGTTGACGTCCCTGACCGAACGCGAGCTGCGCCCGCTGCGCCCCCGGATGCAGCCCGTTTTCCAGGACCCGTACGGCTCCCTCAGCCCCCGCCACCGCATCCGCGACGCCGTGGCGGAACCGCTGAAGGTCCAGGGCCGCTGGACCGCCACCGACGGTCCCGCCCAGGTCGCCGAACTGCTCGACCGGGTCGGCCTCGACCCCTCGTACGGCGACCGCCACCCGCACGAGCTGTCCGGCGGCCAGTGCCAGCGCGCCGGCATCGCCCGCGCCCTGGCCTTGGAGCCGCGCCTGCTGGTCCTCGACGAGCCGGTCTCCGCCCTGGACCCGTCCGTCCGCGCCGGTGTGCTGAACCTGCTCACCGACCTCCAGGACGACCTCGGTCTCGGCTACCTGTTCATCTGCCACGACCAGGCGGTCGTACGGCACTTCGCGGACCGGGTGCTGGAGATGCGGAACGGGCGGATCAGCTGCGCCTGACGCCCTCGATCACCTGGCGCAGCCCTTCCGTCAGCTGCTCCGCCTCGGGCGCGCTCTTCGGATCGAAGGTCCACTGCGCCATGAGGCCCATCATCAGGGTCAGGTAGAAGTAGCCGAGGGTGTCCACGGTCTCCTCCGAGAGGTCCTCCTCGCGCCCGCCGTGGAAGATCGTGACGATACCGCGCGCGCCCTCCCGCTGGGCTCGCGCCAGGTGCTCCCGCACTTCGGGCAGCTGGTCGCCCATGACCACGATCTCCATGCTGAGCCGCCACAGCGAGCCGGGGTCCCGCATGGTTCCGATGATGTTCGACCACACCTCGGCGAACCGCTCGAGCGAGCCGGGCTCACCTCGGAGCTCTCCCCCGGCGCCCACGAAGGCATCGGACATCCCTTCCACCATCTCGATGTACGCCTGCGCCAGCAGCGCGTCCTTCGAGCCGTAGTGGTAGCCGATCGACGCCAGGTTGGTCCCCGACTCCTTGACGATGTCACGCGCCGTTGTGCGCACGAAGCCCTTGGCGAGCAGGCAGCGCTTGGCGCCTTCGAGCAGATCCTCACGGTGTCCCATGCGACCAGCGTATCGCCGCCCTGTACATCCGTCTTAAACAAGCGTCATAGACAAGCGTTTAATACGCCCGTACAGTCAAGGCCATGACGACGAACCCGAACCCTCCGGCGCGCGCCGGCCGCCGTGAATGGACGGCCCTGGGCGTGCTGATGCTTCCGCTCCTGCTGGTCTCGATGGACGTCTCCGTCCTCTACTTCGCGATCCCCGCGATCAGCGCGGACCTGGAGCCCACCGGCACCCAGCAGCTGTGGATCTTCGACATCTACGGCTTCGTGCTGGCCGGCCTGCTGATGACGATGGGTTCGCTGGGCGACCGCATCGGCCGCCGCCGGCTCCTGCTGATCGGCGCGACCGCGTTCGGCGCCGCCTCACTGGTGGCGGCGTATGCCGGCAGCGCCGAGACCCTGATCGCTGCCCGCGCGGTCCTCGGTATCGGCGGCGCGACCCTGATGCCGTCGACGATGGCGCTGGTCCGCACGATGTTCACCGATCCCGCCCAGCGCGCGCAGGCGATCGGCCTGTGGTCGGGCGTGATGACGGCCGGTATCGCACTCGGCTCGGTGATGAGCGGCGTACTCGTCGAGCACTTCTGGTGGGGCTCGGTCTTCCTGGTCAACCTGCCCGCGATGCTGCTGCTCCTGATCCTCGGCCCGGTGCTGCTGCCGGAGTCGAGGAACCCCCGGCCCGGCCGGTTCGACCGGCTCAGCGTCCCACTGTCGATGGCGGCGGTGCTCCCCGTGATCTACGGCCTGAAGGAGATCGCGTCGGAGGGCTGGAACGTGCGCTACACGATGTCGGTGACGGTCGGCCTGCTCTTCGCCGCGCTGTTCGTCCACCGCCAGCGCACGACGCCGTCTCCGTTGATCTCTCCGGAGCTGTTCCGCAGCCGCGGCTTCAGCCCCGCCGTCGCCCTCAGCCTCGTCGCCGCGTTCGGCATGATGGGGTCGGCCTACTTCACCACCCAGTACATCCAGTCGGTCCTGGACAAGAGTCCCCTCGAGGCAGCGCTGTGGAGCCTGCTGCCGTCGGTGCCCATCGGCCTCGCGGCCCCGGTCAGCGCACAGCTCGTGCAGCGCGGCGTGCCCCGCGCGTATGTGGTGTCCGGAGGCTTCGCCGTCACCGCCTGCGGCTACGTGCTGCTGGCCCTGACCGGCACGGACTCCCTCTGGCTGCTGCTGGCCGCGTGCGGCGTCCTGGCCTGCGGTGTCGTCGCCGTCATGGCCCAGGTGACCGACCTGGCCATGGGCGCCGCCCCGGCGGAGAAGGCAGGTGCGGCCTCGTCCCTCATGGAGACCGGCACGGAGTTCGGCGGCGCGCTGAGCATGGCGTTCCTGGGCTCCATCGGCACGGCCGTCTACCGCCACGACATCCCGGCCTCGGCTCCTGATCCGGCCCGGGAGACGCTGGGCGGCGCGCTCGCCGTGGCCGAACAGCTGCCGGGGCGCACGGGTGACGCCCTGGCGACGGCGGCCCGGGAAGCATTCACCAACGGCATGCACGCGGCGGCGGTCGCGGGGGCGACGCTGCTGGTGGGGGCGGCGGCACTGGGGGCGGTCGTGCTGCGGCGGGTTCCGGACACGCGAAACGCCGGACAGGCTGACCAACTCAGCCCGTCCGGCGTTTGAGGACGAGGTCCGTTCACGGGGTCCGGGGCGGCAGCCCCCGGACGATGGCGACTCAGGCCAGGTTGACCGACCGAGCCGACGTCGCCCCGATCTCCGCGGCCACTTCGCCCAGCACGCCGGACGGCACCGTGTCGTCCACCGTCAGGACGGCCAGCGCCTCGCCGCCGGCGACGGCCCGGGACACCTGCATACCGGCGATGTTGATGCCCGCCTCGCCGAGGATGCGGCCGACCGTGCCGACCACGCCGGGACGGTCCTCGTACCTCAGGACGACCATGTGGTCGGCGAGCGCGAGGTCGACGTCGTAGTCGCCGACCGCGACGATCTTCTGCAGGTGCTTCGGCCCGGCGAGCGTGCCGGACACCGACACCTCCTCGCCGTCGCCGAGCGTGCCGCGCACGGTGACGACGTTGCGGTGGTCCGGCGACTCCGAGCTGGTGGTCAGCCGCACCTCGACGCCGCGCTCCTGGGCGAACAGCGGGGCGTTGACGTACGAGACGGTCTCGTCGACGACGTCCTCGAAGACGCCCTTGAGCGCGGACAGCTCCAGCACCTTCACATCGTGCTGGGTGATCTCGCCGTACACCTCGACGTCCAGGCGGACGGCGACCTCACCGGCGAGCGCGGTGAAGATCCGGCCGAGGCGCTCGGCAAGCGGCAGGCCCGGCTTGACGTCCTCGGCGATGACACCGCCCTGGACGTTGACCGCGTCCGGGACCAGCTCACCGGCGAGCGCGAGGCGCACCGACCTGGCGACCGCGATACCGGCCTTCTCCTGCGCCTCGTCGGTGGACGCACCCAGGTGCGGGGTGGCCACGACCTGGTCGAACTCGAACAGCGGCGAGTCCGTGCACGGCTCCTTGGCGTACACGTCGAGACCGGCGCCGGCGACCCGGCCCTCCTTGAGGGCGGAGTACAGCGCCTCCTCGTCGACGATCCCGCCGCGCGCCGCGTTGACGATCCGGACGCTCGGCTTGACCTTGCGCAGTGCCTCCGCGCCGATCAGGCCCAGCGTCTCGGGGGTCTTCGGCAGATGGACGGTGATGAAGTCGGAGACCTCGAGCAGCTCGTCCAGCGACAGCACCTTGACGCCCATCTGCGCGGCCCGCGCGGGCTGTACGTAGGGGTCGTAGGCGACGACCTTCATGCCGAACGCCGACATGCGCTGCGCGACGAGCGCGCCGATGCGGCCGAGGCCGACGACACCGAGGGTCTTCTCGGCCAGCTCGACGCCGGTGTACTTGCTGCGCTTCCACTCGCCGTTCTTCAGCGCGGCGTTGGCCTGCGGGATGTTGCGGGCGCTGGCGAGGATGAGACCGCAGGCCAGCTCGGCGGCGGTCACGATGTTCGAGGTGGGGGCGTTGACGACCATCACGCCGGCCTTGGTGGCGGCGGAGACGTCCACGTTGTCGAGGCCGACGCCGGCTCGTGCGACGACCTTGAGCTTGTTCGCGGCGGCGATCGCCTCGGCGTCCACCTTGGTGGCCGAGCGGATCAGGATCGCGTCGACCTCGGCGATGGCCGGCAGCAGCTCGGCGCGGTCCGCGCCGTTGCAGTGCCGGATCTCGAAGTCGGGACCGAGCGCGTCGACGGTCGCGGGCGACAGCTCTTCAGCGATGAGTACGACGGGTTTCGAGCTCACGTGAGTCCTCACAAGTCCAATGCGTGCGGACGGCCGTCCCGACGGCCGCAGGCGGAGGAGGGGCTAGCCGCGTGGAAGACGCACGACGCTGTGGGCCTGACGCGTATGTAGTACGGCAGTGTAGTGCCGTGGCGGAGGTCGTCCTGCGCCTCTCCGGACGGATCACCCGTCCGTGGCTGGACGGGATGGACAACGTCTTCGTACACGACGTTACCCGGGGTTCGCCGAAGGGGCCGGAGCAATCCGCTCCGGCC
Organism: Streptomyces flavusporus; assembly: GCF_046267975.1. Lineage (NCBI taxonomy): Bacteria > Bacillati > Actinomycetota > Actinomycetes > Kitasatosporales > Streptomycetaceae > Streptomyces > Streptomyces flavusporus. Next base: position 3,056,588 of record NZ_CP176503.1, read on the forward strand.
CCTTCGATCCGAGGCTTACGCCTCCTCGTTGACCCAGCTCATGAGCTTGCGCAGCTCCTTGCCGGTGGTCTCCAGCAGGTGCTCGGAGTCCTGCTGCTTGTACTCGTTGTACTTCTTCAGGCCGCCGTGGTACTCGTCCATCCAGGCCTGCGCGAACGTGCCGTCCTGGATCTCCGCCAGGACCTTCTTCATCTCGGCCTTGGTGGCGTCGGTGATGATCCGCGGACCGGTGACGTAGTCGCCCCACTCGGCGGTCTCGGAGACCGACCAGCGCATCTTCTCCAGACCGCCCTCGTACATCAGGTCGACGATCAGCTTCAGCTCGTGGAGGCACTCGAAGTAGGCGATCTCCGGCTGGTAGCCCGCCTCGACGAGGGTCTCGAAGCCGGCCTTCACCAGCGCGGAGGTGCCACCGCAGAGCACGGCCTGCTCACCGAAGAGGTCGGTCTCGGTCTCCTCGGTGAACGTCGTCTTGATGACGCCCGCGCGGGTGCCGCCGATGCCCTTGGCGTACGACAGGGCCAGTGCGAAGGCGTTACCGGTGGCGTCCTGCTCGACGGCCGCGATGCACGGAACGCCGCGGCCCTCCTCGTACTGACGGCGCACCAGGTGGCCCGGCCCCTTCGGGGCGACCATGCACACGTCCACACCGGCCGGGGGCTTGATGAAACCGAAGCGGATGTTGAAGCCGTGACCGAAGAACAGCGCGTCGCCGTCCTTCAGGTTCGGGGCGATGGACTCCTCGTAGACCTGGGCCTGGATCGGGTCCGGCACCAGGATCATGATGACGTCGGCCTCGGCGGCGGCCTCCGCCGGCGTCACCACGCGCAGGCCCTGCTCCTCGGCCTTGGCCTTGGACTTGGAGCCCTCGTGCAGACCGACACGCACGTCGACACCCGAGTCACGCAGCGACAGGGCGTGGGCGTGGCCCTGGCTGCCGTAACCGATGACCGCGACCTTGCGGCCCTGGATGATGGACAGGTCGGCGTCGGCGTCGTAGAACAGCTCGGCCACTTTGGGTTCTCTCCTTGGGGTGCAGATGTTGCGTCCCACCGTATGACGGCGGGGGTAAGGGAAGTTCGGGGGTCTCGGCATACGGGCGGCCGGGTCGTCGTCCGGCCGCCCGATCCCGTTCTTATGCCGACCGGTCGAGCGCGCGAAGCGACCGGTCAGTGATCGAACGTGCTCCGCGTCCGATCGCGATCGTGCCGGACTGGACCAGCTCCTTGATGCCGAACGGCTCCAGCATCTTCAGCATGGCCTCCAGCTTGTCGCTGGAACCGGTGGCCTCGATGGTGACGGCCTCCGGAGAGACGTCGACGGTCTTGGCGCGGAACAACTGCACGATCTCGACGATCTGGGAACGTGTCTCGTTGTCGGCGCGCACCTTCACCAGAACGAGTTCCCGCTGAACGGCCGAACCCGGCTCCAGCTCGACGATCTTCAGCACGTTGACGAGCTTGTTGAGCTGCTTCGTCACCTGCTCCAGCGGCAGGTCCTCGACGTTCACCACGATGGTGATGCGGGAGATGTCGGGGTGCTCGGTGACGCCGACCGCGAGTGAGTCGATGTTGAAGCCACGGCGGGAGAACAGGGCGGCGATCCGGGCCAGGATGCCCGGCGTGTTCTCCACCAGGACGGAGAGCGTGTGCTTGGACATGGGTCTTGGTCTCTCTCGGCTCAGTCGTCTTCGTTGTCGCCGAAGTCGGGGCGGACGTCCCGGGCGGCCATGATCTCGTCGTTGGAGGTGCCGGCGGCGACCATCGGCCACACCATGGCGTCCTCGTGGACGATGAAGTCGATGACGACCGGGCGGTCGTTGATCGAGTTCGCCTCCTCGATGACCTTGTCGAGGTCGGCCGGGTCCTCGCAGCGGATGGCGTAGCAGCCCATGGCCTCCGACAGCTTGACGAAGTCGGGGACGCGGGTGCCGGCGCTGGGCTGCTTTCCGTCCGCCTCGGGGCCGGAGTGCAGGACGGTGTTGGAGTAGCGCTGGTTGTAGAAGAGGGTCTGCCACTGGCGGACCATCCCGAGGGCGCCGTTGTTGATGATGGCGACCTTGATCGGGATGTTGTTCAGGGCGCAGGTGGTGAGCTCCTGATTGGTCATCTGGAAGCAGCCGTCGCCGTCGATCGCCCAGACGGTCTGCTCCGGCGCGCCGGCCTTGGCGCCCATGGCGGCCGGGACCGCGTAGCCCATCGTCCCGGCGCCGCCGGAGTTGAGCCAGGTCGCGGGCTTCTCGTACTGGATGAAGTGCGCGGCCCACATCTGGTGCTGGCCGACGCCCGCGGCGAAGATCGTCCCCTCGGGCGCGAGCCGGCCGATGCGCTCGATGACCTGCTGCGGGGACAGGGAGCCGTCCTCGGGCTGGTCGTAGCCGAGCGGGTAGGTCTCGCGCCAGCGGTTCAGGTCCTTCCACCAGGCCTCGTAGTCGCCCCGGTGACCCTCGCTGTGCTCCTTCTGCACCGCCTGGATCAGGTCGGCGATGACCTCGCGGGCGTCACCGACGATCGGCACGTCGGCGGCGCGGTTCTTGCCGATCTCGGCCGGGTCGATGTCGGCGTGGACGATCTTGGCGTACGGGGCGAAGCTGTCCAGCTTGCCGGTGACGCGGTCGTCGAAGCGGGCTCCGAGGGCGACGATCAGGTCGGCCTTCTGCAGCGCGGTGACGGCGGTGACCGAACCGTGCATGCCCGGCATTCCCACGTGCAGCGGGTGGCTGTCGGGGAATGCGCCGAGCGCCATCAGGGTGGTGGTGACGGGCGCTCCGGTGAGTTCCGCGAGGACCTTCAGCTCGGCGGTGGCGCCGGCCTTGAGGACGCCGCCGCCGACGTAGAGGACGGGCCGCCTGGCGGAGGTGATCAGCTTGGCGGCCTCGCGGATCTGCTTGGCGTGCGGCTTGGTGACGGGCCGGTAGCCGGGCAGGTCCATGGTGGGGGGCCAGGAGAAGGTGGTCTGCGCCTGGAGGACGTCCTTGGGGATGTCGACCAGGACCGGTCCCGGGCGGCCGGTGGCGGCGATGTGGAACGCCTGCGCAATCGCCCGGGGGATGTCCTCCGCCTTGGTGACCAGGAAGCTGTGCTTGGTGATCGGCATGGTGATGCCGACGATGTCCGCCTCCTGGAAGGCGTCCGTACCGATCGCCTTGGACACGACCTGCCCGGTGATCGCGACCAGCGGCACGGAGTCCATGTGCGCGTCGGCGATCGGGGTGACCAGGTTGGTGGCGCCCGGCCCGGACGTCGCCATGCACACCCCGACCTTGCCGGTGGCCTGCGCGTAACCGGTGGCCGCGTGGCCGGCGCCCTGCTCGTGACGGACCAGGACGTGGCGCACCCGCGTTGAGTCCATCAGGGGGTCGTACGCCGGCAGGATGGTGCCCCCGGGAATGCCGAATACCGTGTCGGCGCCGACCTCCTCGAGAGAGCGGATGAGGGACTGCGCGCCCGTGACGTGCTCGGGGGCGGACTGCTGTCCTCCGGATCGGGGCCGCGGCTGCGGGTGAGGGGCCCCGGTGGCCTGCTCGGTCATCGGCATTCTCTTCTCGATGCTGAGGGTTTTTGCGAGGTTTGTGCGGTGTACGACTGCTGTTCGGCAGGTGCCTGTGCAACAAAAAACCCCTCGTGCCGTAAGGCAAGCGAGGGGAGCGCGCCGGTGTGGTCGCTGGGGAGTCCGGAATCGTCCTCCGGTGGTCCCAGCTCAGCCGACGCGCTGTCCAAGTACGAGAATTCGGGTGCGCATGGCACTGACCCTCCCCCCGGCGCACACCCACTGTCAAGTGGGTGGGACGGGAGTCTCATTATGTGAGCGAAGGGTCGTTCCGCCGGAGAAGACGGTGCTCACTCCGCCGGTGGTCACGCCTCCGGCAGCGGTCACCCCGCCGGCGGTCACTCCTCCGGTGTACACGCCCGCGCCGCCTGCGAAGGCGGGCTCGGCCGGGCCGTGCGGCACCGGGTAGCGGCCGGACGTCAGCGCTCTGCGCAGCCGGTACTCGTCCAGTGGGCCCGAGAAGGCCATGCCCTGCCCGTGCGTACACCCCATCGCGCGCAGGGCGACGACCTGCTCCGGCAGATCCACGCCCTCGGCCACGGACTGCAGCCCGAGATCGCCCGCGATGCGAAGCAGCCCACTGGTGATCTTGTGCAGCCGCGCGGACTCGACGACGCTCTCGACGAGGCCGCGGTCGAGCCGCAGGACGTCGATCGGGAGCCGTCTGAGCGCCGTGATGGCCGGGCAGCCGCTGCCGAAGCCGTCCAGCGCGATCCGGACGCCGACTCGCCGCAGGGCGCCCAGACGCCGCTCCAGGTCGTCCAGGGACACCCTGGGGTCGATGTCCGACAGCTCGATGATCAGCGCCCCGGACGGCAGCCCGTGCCGGGTCAGCAGTGCCTCGACGGAGCCGAGGGGCATCGACCGGTCCAGCAGTCGGCGCGCGGCCATCCGGACGGCCACGGGCACGGCGTGGCCGCTCGCGCCGCGTTCGGCGGCCCGCTCGACCGCCTCCTGAAGCATCCAGCGGCCCAGCTCGGCCGTCTTCTCGCTGTCCCCGGCGTCCTCGGCGTGCGGGGCGTGCGGGGCGTGCGGGGCGTGCGGGGCGTGCGGGGCCACGCGCAGGAACTCCGCGGGTGTGAACAGCACCCCTTGGGACGACCGCCAGCGCGCCTGGGCGGTGACCGAGGTGATCCGGCCGTCCTCCAGACAGACCACGGGCTGATGCAGCAGCGTGAACTCGCCGTCATGCAGCGCGGCCCGCAGCCGTGTGGCCAGTTCCGCCTTGCGTACGACGTCCTGCTGCATCTGCGGCTTGTACAGCTCGACGCGGCCCTTGCCGGCCGACTTGGCGCGGTACATCGCGAGGTCGGCGTTGCGCAGCAGCTCGCCCGCGCCGAGGCCCGGCTCGGCGAAGGCGACGCCGATGGAAGCGGCGACCCGGACATCGTTGCCGTCGATGAGGTACGGCTGCGACAGCGTCACCCTGAGGCGGTCGGCGAGCTCCAGGATGTGCCGTTCGCGGGCTGTACGGTCACGGGCGCCGTCGCCGACGATCAGGGCCGCGAACTCGTCGCCGCCCAGCCGGGAGGCGGTGTCGCCCTGCCGGACGGCCTCCTGGAGTCTGCGTGCGGCCTGGACGAGCAGTTCGTCCCCGGCCTGGTGCCCGATCGTGTCGTTGACGGCCTTGAATCCGTCGAGGTCGATGAAGAGCACGGCCGTGCCCCGCAGGGCGGCACCGCGGTCTGTGCTGCGACGGCCGGACAAGGCCTGCTGGACGCGCTGGGTGAACAGGGCGCGGTTGGGCAGGTCGGTCAGCGGGTCGTGCTCGGCGTTGTGCTGCAACTGCGCCTGGAGGCGCACTCTTTCGGTCACGTCCCGGCTGTTGAAAATCAGGCCGCCCTGGTGGCGGTTGACGGTCGACTCGACGTTCAGCCAGCTGCCGCCACCGGACCGGAAGCGGCACTCGATGCGCGTAGTGGGTTCATCGAGAGGGCTGGCGGCGAGGAAGCGGCGCACCTCGTGCACCACGCAGCCCAGGTCCTCCGGGTGGATGAGTTCGGCCAGTTCGCTGCCCACCAGCTCCTCCGCGGGCCGTCCGTAGACCCCGGCGGCGGCCGGGGAGACGTACCGCAGGACGCCGTTGGGCGCGGCGATCATGATGACGTCGCTGGAGCCCTGCACCAGGGAGCGGAAGTGGTTCTCCTTCTGCACCAGTTCCTGGGTGAGGGTGATGTTGTCGAGCAGCATGATCCCCTGGCGCACCACCAGGGCGAGCACGACCGTGCCGCCGGTGATCAGCACCACGCGGTCGACGCTGCGGCCGTTGAGCACGTTGTAGAGGATTCCCAGCGTGCACACGGCGGCGGCGAGGTACGGGGTGAGGGCTGCCAGGGAGCAGGTGAGGGGCCGAGTGGCCGGATACCGGTCGCGCTCGCCCTGCTGCACGGGCGGGTGCGGGTGGGTGGAACCGCGCTGTCCGGGCAGGTGCTCGTGCACCACGCGCGCGTGCGGCTCGTCACCGGGCCGGCCGGGCCGGGGCGCGACCCAGGGTGCGTACGCCAGCAGCAGCGAGCCGGCGAACCAGCCCGCGTCCAGCAGTTGCCCCGAGCGGTAGCTGTCGTGGAGCAGCGGCGAGGCGAACAGGGCGTCGCACATCACGGTCAGGGCGAGGGCGCCGATCGCGGTGTTCACCGCGGAGCGGTTGGCTCCGGAGCGCCGGAAGTGCAGCGCGAGCACCATGCTGACCAGGGCGATGTCGAGCAGCGGGTACGCGAGCGACAGCGCGGTGTGCGCCACGCCGGGTCCGCCGCCCTTGGCCGCCTGGGCGAGCGCGAGGCTCCACGACAAGGTGACCAGGCAACCGCCGATCAGCCAGGCGTCCAGGGCGAGGCAGACCCAGCCCGCCTTCGTCACCGGCCGTTTGGCGAGGACCAGCAGGCCCACGATCGCGGGCGGCGCGAAGCACAGGAAGAACAGGTCGGCGTAGCTGGGACTGGGCACGGGCCGTCCCAGGACGACCTCGTACCACCCCCAGACCAGGTTGCCGAGGGCCGCCATCGTCGAGGAGAGGGCGAACAGCAGCCAGGCGGAGCGGAACCGGACCCGGCGGCTGTGGGCGTAGAGGAAGCACGACACGGCGGCCGCGCCCGCGGCGGCACTCAGCCCGAAGTCCCCCATGATCAGGGCGAGCTGGTGCGAGCCCCAGCCGACCGCGGAACCGACGGCGTAGGCCGCGCACACCAGGGCCAACAGGAGTTGGGGGAGCATGCTCGACCCGGCGCCCGAGGCAGGGGACCGGGGCAGCAGCGTCCCCTGAGCGGGCTGTCGCCGCAGCGCCTGGTCGAGGACCGTCGTGGGCGGCGAGGGCGCGTTCACCGGGCGCTCCCGGTCCGCTCCGCTCCCGGCGCCCGCGGGTCCCGGTGCGGCGGGAGTGCCGGCTTCCTGCGGCTGCTGCGCCTGGGGTGGTATTGGCTGTGGTGTGCGCCGTGACCGGCGCCATGGCCGCGTCCGCCCGCGGCCGTGCGCCAGGGTCGCCGTCGGCGGCCCCGCCGCGTCGGATCGTTCGCCCATAGGCCGTGCATCGCCCGTCGCCCCCCTCACAGTCTGCAATGTCCATCCCCGGCGCCGAACGGTCTGCGGCGCAGCCCCTGTCCGGACGATACACCAGTCTCGTCACTCAATGACAGGGCTTCTCTACGCTCAGTGACCACCAGCAGGGATGCGGGTACGGACCGCTTCCGGAAGGTTGCGGAGGGTACCCGAACCGGATGTCGCGTCTGTTGCGGCGGGTCCGAGGCGGTCGGTCAGGTTCCGCTCGTGCCCGTCGTAAGGATCACGTTGCGCAGCGGCTCCTGGTTCACGTAGCGGCTCAACTGGTCCACCAGCAGCCGCTTGGCGCGCGGCTGGAACGCGGAGGTGGGCCCGCCGACATGCGGACTGATCAGCACGCCGGGCGCACGCCACAGGGGGTGACCGGGCGGCAGCGGTTCGGGATCCGTGACGTCGAGGGCTGCGGTGATGCGGCCGCTGTCCAGTTCCGCGAGCAGCGCCTTGGTGTCGACGACGGGGCCGCGGGCGACATTGACGAGGAGGGCACCGTCCTTCATACGGGCCAGGAACTCGGCGTCGACCAGGCCTCGGGTGGCCTCCGTCAGCGGCGTGGACAGGATGACGACGTCCGCTTCGGGGAGCAGGGCGGGCAGTTGGGTGAGCGGATGCACGGGACCGCGCGCCGTGGTGCGCTCGGAGCGCGCGACGCGCGCCACCCGCGCAAGCTCGAACGGCGCGAGCCGGTCCTCGATCGCCGCGCCGATCGACCCGTATCCGACGATGAGTACGTTCTTGTCGGCGAGCGCCGGCCGGAACCCGCCGAGCCACTCCCCCCGGTCCTGCGCCCGCACGAAGTCCGGGATCCCGCGCAACGAGGCCAGGATCAGCGTGAGCGTGAGCTCCGCGGTGCTCGCCTCGTGCACCCCGCGCGCGTTGCACAACCGCACCCCCGGGCGCAGGTGCTTCAGCCCCGGCTCGACATGATCGATACCGGCGGAGAGCGTCTGCACGACCTCGACGGACGTCATCCCCGGCAGCGGCCGCACGCCGACCTCGCTGGGCTTCATGTAGGGGACGACATAGAGGGCACAGTCGCCGGGATCCGCGGGGAAGGTCTTTCCGCCGTCCCAGAAGCGGTAGTTCGGCCCTTCCGGAAGCCCCTCGATCTCCTCCGGCGGGATGGGCAGCCACACGTCAGCAGTCATGCTCACGAGGCTATGTGAGGGGCACGGGAGTGCAGAGGTTAGGTTGGGGTGGCAGGAGAGGGAGGGTTACGGGCAGGTGGAGCGCAGGACGATCGGCGCGGCGGCACTCGCGGTGGGGGCCGTCGGACTCGGGTGCATGCCGATGAGCTGGGCGTACAGCACGTCACGGCAACGGGGCGACGAGTCGCTCAGGGCCGTGCACCGGGCGCTCGATCTGGGCTTGACGCTGCTGGACACGGCCGACATGTACGGCCCGTTCACCAACGAGCTGTTGCTGGGCCGGGTGTTGAAAGAGCGGCGGTCCGATGCCTTCGTGTCGACCAAGGTCGGCCTGCTGGTGGGCGAGCAGCACATCGTGGCCAACGGCCGCCCGGGGTATGTGAAGCGGGCCTGCGACGCGTCCCTGAGGCGCCTGCAGACGGACGTCATCGACCTCTACCAGCTGCACCGCGCCGACCCCGAGGTTCCCGTGGAGGAGACCTGGGGCGCGATGGCGGAACTCGTCCAGGCCGGAAAGGTAAGGGCGTTGGGGTTGTGCGCGGTGGGGGCGCGCGGCGGGCGGCGGTCGGGGACGCTGCTGCACGACGCGACGATCCGGCAGTTGCAGCGGGTGCAGCAGGTCTTCCCCGTGAGCGCGGTGGAGGCGGAGCTGTCGGTGTGGTCGCCGGAGGCGCTGGACACGCTGCTGCCGTGGTGCGCGGCGCGCGGCATCGGCTTCCTGGCCGCGATGCCGCTCGGCAACGGCTTCCTGACCGGCACACTGACGCCCGGCGAGGGCTTCGAGCCCGACGACATGCGCGCCCGCCACCCCCGCTTCACCGCCGAAATGATGGCGGCGAACCAGCCGATCGTGGCCGGGCTGCGCCGGGTGGCGGCCCGGCACGGCAAGCACGTCACGCCGGCCCAGGTGGCGCTGGCGTGGGTGCTGGCGCAGGGCCGGCACGTGGTTGCGGTGCCGGGGACCAAGCAGGAGCGCTGGGTGACGGAGAACGCGGACGCGGCCCGGCTGTGCCTGTCGGCCCGGGACCTGACGGAGGTGTCGGGGCTGCCGAGGGCGCAGGGATCGTGGGAATGATCCTGACCTGCGGGTTCCTGATTCGTTGGTTCGGGATCGGATGATCGGGAACCTGTGGGGCGCGAGCGGTGTATGACAAGTAGAACCCGCCGCGTCGAAGGGACCATGATCGTGCAACGTCGAGCTGTGACGGCCGTACTGGCCGCGGCCGCACTCCTGCTGACGGCCGGCTGCTCCTCCGACGACGAGGGAGGGGGTTCCCCCGGCGGCGGAGGAGACACCACACCGAGCAGTACGGCCGCGCAGTCGCCGCCCTCGGGGCAGGCTGCCGAGGAGACCCCGCCCGCCAAGGGCTCGGTCGAGGTCGTGCGCACGGTGACCGAGGACCTGGACAGTCCCTGGGGGCTTGCTGCCCTCCCCGACGACGACCTCCTCGTCTCTTCCCGCGACGGGGGCACGATCACGCGGGTCGACACCGAGACGGGCCGGAAGACGGAGCTGGGCGAGGTACCGGGGGTGTCACCGGCCGGCGAGGGCGGCCTGATGGGCCTCGCCCTCTCCCCCGACTACGCCTCGGACCACATGGTCTACGCGTACTTCACCTCGGCCTCGGACAACCGCATCGTCCGCATGCTGTACGACGAGCAGAAGCCCTCCGGCGAACAGCTGGGCGCACCGGACACGATATTCCGGGGCATCCCCAAGGGCTTCATCCACAACGGCGGCCGGATCGCCTTCGGCCCGGACAAGATGCTGTACGCGGGTACGGGCGAGAGCGGCGAGGAGGGCCTGTCCCAGGACCGGGAATCCCTGGGCGGCAAGATCCTGCGCATGACCCCGGAGGGCGAACCGGCACCGGGCAACCCGTTCCCGGACTCCCCGGTGTACTCGTACGGCCACCGCAATGTGCAGGGCATCGCCTGGGACGACAAGCAGCGGCTGTTCGCCGCGGAGTTCGGCCAGGACACCTGGGACGAGCTGAACGCGATCAAGCCAGGCGACAACTACGGCTGGCCGGAGGTCGAGGGCACCTCCGACGAGGCCGGGTTCCACAACCCGATAGCCCAGTGGGCCACGGACGAGGCCTCCCCCAGCGGCATCGCGTATGCCGAGGGTTCCCTATGGATGGCCGGCCTGCGCGGCCAGCGTCTGTGGCGCATCCCCTTGAACGGCACGGAGGCGTCGGCCGACCCGCAGGCCTTCCTGGAGGGCGAGTACGGCCGGCTGCGCACGGTGGTCTCGGCGGGCGGCAACAAGCTCTGGCTGGTGACCAGCGAGACGGACGGACGGGGGTCCCCTGAGGGCGGGGACGACCGGATCCTGGAACTGGAGGTGAGCTGAGTACGGCGCCTCAGTCCTCCGCCGGCTCCTGCTCGGACGGCTCGGGCGGGCGTACGACGACCTTCCCGGACGACAGGTCGATCGGGCCGCGTCCTGGATCCCCGTCGCCCACGTCCTCCCGGGTCAGCTCCAGACGGTTCTGCTCGTCGCGGGTGTGTTTGCGGCCGGGCGCGAACAGTTCCTCGAAGACGTTGAACACGGGCCCCCCTCGGCTGGTTGCTCTACAGCGTAAGCGTCTCTGGGACCCTGTGTGCGCCTGAGTAACTCAGGCTTTTCGGGCGCGGCGTGGCCGTTTGTCGCCATCGTGGATCCCGCTGGCCAATTCAGGTGGGTGTAGCCCTCCTGAAGGGACCTGCTTGAGCTGGGAAGCCGCGGGCCGGGCTGCGTCCTAAACGTCGTGTCAGGCGGTCTTGACGGATCCACCGTCGATCAGCAGGTCTGTGCCGGACATGCTGGCCGCCAGCGGTGAGGCGAGGTAGGCGACGGCCGTAGCTACCTCGGACGGTTCCAGCAGGCGGCCGGTGGTCATGCCCATCGCGGCTGGGATCTGAGCCAGCAGCTGCTCCTGGGTGACCCCCATGGAGCGGGCCAGCTCCGCGCCGTAGCCGTCCGGGCTCTCCCACATCGCGGTACGCACCGGGCCCGGCGAGATGGTGTTGATGCGCACGCCCTGCGGTCCGAACTCCTCCGCCAGTGCCTTGCCGAAGGCGGTCAGCGCGGCCTTCGCGGTGGTGTAGGTGACGGGCCCGGCATGCGGCATCCGGGCGCCGTTGGAGGAGATGTTGACCAGCGCCCCGCGGCGGCGCAGCAAGCTGGGCAGCGCCGCCCGGCTGGTCCGCACGGCGGCCAGGAAGTTCAGGTCGAGGGACTGCTGCCACTGCTGGTCGGTGAAGGAGAGGAAGCCGCCAGTTTGGCCCTCTCCGCCGTCGCCGCCGCCGACGTTGTTGACGAGCAGGTCGAGGTCGCCGAGCTCGGTGGTGGCACGGTCGATCAGCTGGGCGGGGGCGTCGGGGGTCAGCAGGTCCATCGGTATGGCCAGGGCGCCGGTCTCCTTCAGCTCCGGGGTGATGGTGCGGGCGGCGGCTACCACGCGAACGCCTTCGGCGGTGAGCGCTTGGACGGTGGCCAGTCCGATGCCGCGGCTCGCGCCGGTGACCACGGCGGTGGTGTTCGTCAGCTGCAGATCCATGGATGCACTCCTGTCGTGGCAATAAACCAGTCGCGACTTCAGAGACGCCGTAAAGCTAGTAGATGCAACATCAATGATGCAAGTAATCCATGATCGGCGTCCTCGATGTACTGTCTGGTCCATGGAGACGAGGGGGCGCGCGCTGCGCGCCGATGCGGAGCGGACGGTGCGGACGATCCTGGAGGCGGCCGAACGCGTGCTGGCCGCCGACCCGGCGGCGACCATGGAGCAGATCGCAGCGGCGGCCGGGGTGGCCCGCACCACCGTGCACCGGCGCTTCGCCACCCGCGAGGCATTGGTCGAGGCGCTGGCGACCTGGGCGACCGAGCGGTTCCACCAGGCCGTGGAGGCCGCCCGCCCGCTCACCTCCCCGCCGCTGGTTGCCCTGCACCAGGTGACCGCCAACGTCCTTCAGGTGAAGATCGGCTGGAGCTTCGCGATGAGCCGGACCGCTCCGTCCGACCCCGAGGCGGCGCGAGTGCACGCCGACGTCCTGGCCCAGTGCGATCAGCTCTTCCGCCGCGCGCAGGAGGCCGGCCTGCTGTCTGCGGACACCGACCTGGAGTGGGCCCGCCGGGTCTACTACGCCCTGATCCACGAGGCGGCCGAAGAAGGGCGGGAGGTCGTCGATATCGGCGCCGTCGACCAGCTGGCCGCACGTGTGGTGGACACCCTGCTGCACGGAGTCGGGGCACCGGTGTAGACCTTGCCGCGAGGGCCGGTCGGGGGCGTCGGCCCATCCGGCCTTGATGCCAGCGAGCGCCCTCGATCACGCTGACGCGATCGGCCGGGCCCGCCGCAGTCCGACCTGCAACCTCCCGGATCAACCAATCCCTTCGAGAGAGCTGCACCTCTTCGGGTTATGCGACGAGGGAGAGGTCGAGGCGGGCGAGGTGGCCGATCCGGGTGCGGTCGAGCGGGTGACCGCTCCACCAGGCGTCGAGACGAACCAGGTTCAGCGCGACCGCGGAGAAGGCATGTTCGAGGTGTGTCTTGGGCAGGCCGCGGTAGCGGGCGCGTCGCATGCCGGTGACCGCCACGGCCTGGTGGATGGTTCCCTCGATGCCGGCGCGGGTGCCGTACTTGGTGCGCCACTGCTCACTGGTCTGTTCGGCGCGGGCCTGGTCGAGGGCTTCTTGCTGTTCGCGGGGCTGGAGGGAGAGCGACCGGCCTCCGGTCTTGGAGCGGGTGCACTGGTCGCGGACGGGGCATGCCTGGCAGGTCTGCTTGTCGAACTTGACGACGATTGCCGGCGTCCCGCGCTGGCTGGCAGGGCTCCACCAGGTGCTGGTGCTCCCGCGCGGACAGACGGCCTGGCGCTTGTCCCAGTCGATGGTGAAGGCCGTCCGATCGAATCCGGTACCGGCGCGGGCCTGGGGCGAGCTGTTCAGCAGCACCGGGGTGACCAGGGCGACGCCGAAGTTGCGCTTCACCGCGACGATGAGTTCGGCCGACGGGTAACCGGAGTCGAGGTAGTGCTCGGCGGGCAGCAGGTCACGGGCGGCCAGCATCTGGTGGATCGGTTCGGTCATTTCCGCGTCGGTGACCGTGGCGTCGGTGGTGGCGATGTTGGTGATGTTGGTGATGATCCGGGGCGCGGGTTCGCCGTCGACCGGGTCCGGAGCCGGATCGTCGCAGGTCTCGCTGATGTGGACCTTGTACCCCGTCCACCAGGAGCCTTGCTTGAGGCCGTAGCGTGCGTCGGTGATGCCCCTATGGATGTCAATCGGCTGATGCTGGTGTCACCGCGGTCCGCCTGGGCGGGTGATCGTCTGGTAGATCTCTCGTGCGACGTAGCGTTTCAGGCAGCGGATGGCTTCTCGGCGTGTCTTGCCCTCGCTGGTGCGCCGCTCCACGTAGTCGCGGCTGCGGGTGTCCCAGCGCAGGCGGGCCAGGACGATGGTGTAGAGCGCGGAGTTGGCCTGGCGGTCACCGCCGCGGTTGAGCCTGCGGCGTTGGGTCTTGCCTGACGATGCCTCCACCGGGCTGACGCCACAGAGTGCGGCGAAGGACGCCTCGCTGCCCATCCGGCCCGGGTTGTCTCCGGCCGCTATCAGCAACGCGGCAGCGGTGTCCGGGCCGACGCCGTAGCGGTCCAGAAGCCTCGGTGCGCAGGCACCGATGGCGGTGGTGATCCGGGCGGTGAGGTCGTGGATCTCCTCGGTGAGGTGCCGGATCCGTCGGGCCAGCAGCCGGAGAGTGTGGCGGGCCGCCGCTGCCGGGCCGGTCCCGTCCGCGGCTTCCAGCTCGGAGCATCTGCGGATGAGCTTGGGGTTGCTCAGGCCGGTCAGCGACTCGCGCAGGGCAGGGTCTGCGGAGACCAGGATGGCCTTGAGCTGGTTGATTGCCTGTGAGCGCGACTTGATGGCGGAGCCCTTGGCCATCTTGAACATCCGGATTGTCTCCACTGGACCGTCGCTGGTCTTGGCGGTGGCGGTGGCTCGGCCGGACAGCACCGCGTGGGCGGCAGCGGCCGCGTCGATCGCGTCGGTCTTGCCACGTCGGCGCCGGGTGGCCTTGTCCGGCTGGTTGACCTCGATGACCGTGATGCCCTCGCGGTGCAGGTAGCGCGTCAGCGCCGCGCCGTAGGAGCCGGTGCACTCGACGCCGGCCCGCTGGAGCCGCCCGAAGGAGCGTGCCCAGGACAGGAGCTGCCGGTAGCCCTCCTGGGTGGTCGGGAAGCTGCGGGTGTCCAGCATGGCCCCTGTAAGGGTGGTCACCGCGGCTACGTGGCTGTCCTTGTGGGTGTCCACTCCGAGTACGACGTCCTCGGGCGTTTCGGCCGTGTGGTGACGGGGGCGGGTGGGTTGGGTCATGCTGGGCACGGTCGCCTGTCTCCTGAGCGCTTGGGGAACACCGGTGGCCGACGCCGGGCTGGTGTGGCGGTCAGGACTGTGACGGTGCCTGTCGCGAAGGCCCCTATCGGGACACGCCCACCGGTCCGGCGGCAGCACGCACCGCCTCGAACGGTGGTCGGCAGATCACAACCAGGGCACCAGGGCCAGTCGTAGGGCGGGCCAGACCACCGCCCGAGGCGGCACCCGACCATCCTCACAGTCGTAGGGAGAGGCGAGGCGGAGCCTGCCGGGCGGGAGGTCCTCGCTCTCCCGCCGCTTCACCTCCGTCCCCGCCTCGGTGACGGTGCGATGGTAGTTCTGCATCCACACCGTGCGCAGGATCCGTAACGCTGGCAGATCGCGCAGCCACACGGGCGCGGCCGGGGAGTGGACCGCTTCCAGGAGTAGGAATCCGTCCCGGCCGTAGACCAGGGCCATCTCCGCGCGCTTGACCTTCGAGGCGGGCGGATGCCACGAGTCGGTCCGTGGCCCGTACCGCTCGGCCCACTCCCGAACAGGCAGTGCATCGGCCAACCAGTCCGGGGCGGCGCAGGCCAGAGTCTCCAGCGCGGCCCTCAGCGTCTCCCCGGCGAGCTCCAGCCGGTTCAGATCCCGGACTGCGGCCAAGACCCGAGTGGAGTCGGTGCGCTGCTTGCCACCGGCCTTCACCAGGCCCCGGTCCCTCAGCGCGGTCAGCAGGAGGTCGAGCACCTTCTCCTCCAGGCTGTACTCCACCAGACGGGCGCGGAACTCCGACAGGACCGAGGCGTCGAACCCAGGATCGTCCAGCTCCAAGCCCAGCGCGTACTTGAAGTCCATGCCGTAGCGGACGCGATGCGCCGCCGCGCGGTCGGTGAGATTCTCCGCGAACTGCAGCACCGTCACCAGGGCAAGCTGGCCCGGCGACCAGCCCGGTCGCCCCCGTTCTGCGAACGCCTCAGCGAACTCGACGTCCGGGAACAACTCGCCCAGCTCATCGCGGACCCGCATCGCCAGCGGATACGGTCCGCGTGCTGTGACCGCGCGAGCCACCTGCGCGGTCAACCCCGGCACCTGCGGCCAAGGCCGCGACTGCATCGACATCCAGCACCCCACCCGCGACCGGAACGGCAAAACGGCCGCCGCCCTGGCCAACGAGCCGTCACACCGGACGGCACGGAATTAACCAACAGGATCATCGTGGGGTCCGAACCTCGGGGTGAGGGTGTGGACTTCGGTGACGTGCAGGTGGTGGAAGCCGGTCCGCTCGGCGGCGCGGGTGCGCCGCCGACAGGTTCCGCGTGAGAGCCGCACCTGGCCGACCCGAGCAGGCTCCGGCCGGGATGGTGCGGGTACTCCATGACCTGGCACCGGACCGTGAGGTGCTGGTGCCTGGGTGTCATGCCCCGCCGGACGCTGGACCACCCCGGTGGGGATGGTGGCGGGGACCGTACGCACATCGGGCATACGGCGGGAAGTCGGTGACCGGCGGGCCGGGGAGGACCGGGCCGGTGTGGGAAGCCCAGCCGGTCCGCGAGGGCACGGTAGTGGTCGCGTTTGGCGGCGAGGTGTTCACGGTGGGTGCGCAGCCGGTGCAGTTTCGCGCTGACCACGGTGGCGTCGAAGACCAGAGGGCGGCCGTCGGTGACCACCCGTGCCGTGGCGGCGCGCCCGATCAGACGGCCGACCGTGCCGGTGAGCAGGGTGTTCACTCCCCAGTCGAAACCGACTGCCACCCGGTGCCCGGACGCCGTGGTGGCCGGGGCGGGGCGCGAGTGCGGCAGGTCCACTGCGATCCGCCCGGCCCGGGTGGGGCGCAGGGTGGAGATGTGCAGCACCGCGTCCGGGTCGACGGTGCCCGGCAGACGCAGGTCGATCACATGCCAGGCCCACTCCCGCCCCGAGGCCGGGGCCGCGCACAGCGGGAGCTTCACCCGCAGCCGGGCCGTGGTCTCGTCAAGGCGCTGAAGGGTGACCTGCTGGCGGTCCATCGCGGCAAGCAGGACCTGCGCCGCGACCTGGGGTGACTCCTCCAGCTCGCACAACCCGGCGGGTAGCTTCCCGTGCCCGGCCAGATACGCGCGCACCTGCCGGGTCCGGTTACGGATCTCCACCCCACTGACCCCGGTGGGCAGCAGCGCCTGCAACGCGGCCCACTCCGCCCCGGTGCGTCGTCGGGGATCGGCGGGCCAGGTCGCCAGGACCGCCGCCACCAGGGCACGCCGGTGCACCGCCAGGCGCAGGGTACGCGCCGCGTACTCCTCGGCCGCCCGGCGCACTCGGTCCGACACATACATCCCCTCGGCAGGCGCAGCATTCCCCGCCCAGCCAAGGCGGCGCATCGCCATCCACCCCTTGGACGGCAGATCCTTGCCCTGCCCGTCGACACCGGCGGCCAGCACATCCAGTGAATCTTCGTCCCACCGGGAAGCCACCAGGCCCCGGGTCAACTCCTGCCACAAGGAGGCCAGGAAGGACACCCGCCGGTACAGCAGCCGCTGACCCACCTGTTCACCACTGCCCTCGACCACACCACCGAACGCGGTACACGTCGCCGTCGCCACCAACCGGCCCACACCCACCACCCCCTCCATGCCCCTGAACCAGACACACCCCCGCATCCGATCGACCTAACGAACGACCACCGCACAAAGACACGCACCCCGGCGACCACGCCCGATTTCATGCAGGAAAACGCAGCGAGACGGCCAACAGTTGAAGACCTCACCCTGCCGTTGGAGCGCTGAGGGTTTCGGACGGGAACAGGCCCAGCCGATGCGCCAGCGCCGCCGCCTCGCCGCGTCCCGAGACGCCGAGCTTGCCGAGGATGTTGGAGACGTGGACGCTGGCCGTCTTCGGGGAGATGAAGAGTTCCTCCGCTATCTGGCGGTTGGTGCGGCCGATGGAGACCAGGCGGAGGACGTCGCGTTCCCGGCTGGTGAGGCCGAGGGCCTGGACCGGATCGGCGGCGGGTGACTGCTGCGGGGCCTGGCGAAGGCTGAGGCGGGCGCGTTGGGCGAGCAGGCCGACGGCGTCGGCGAGGGGGCGCGCGCCGAGGTGGTCGGCGACGGCATGCGCGAGCCGGAGCAGTTCGGTGGCACGGTCGCGGTCGTCCTCTCCCCCGGTGGTGAGGAGGGCCTCGGCGAGGCGGTGGCGGACGCGGGCGAGGTCGTAGGGGCGTTCCAGGCACTCGAAGGCCGTGACCACCTCGGACCAGGTGTCCGGGCCGGCGATGCCCTCGGCGCGCTGGAGCTCGGCGCGCACCCACTTTTCGTGGGCGGCCCAGATGGGCGCGCCGGTGGCGAGGCGCTTGACGGTGCTGAAGATGCGCTCCAGGGCTTCTTCGCGGCCCTGCCGGGCGGCGGGCAGGTTGCGGCTGTCGGCCTCGGCGGTGGCGGCGGCGAGCAGCAGCTTCCAGCCGTAGCGCTGGGTGCCGGGCGGGATGCCGGCGTCGAGGGCGCGGTCGAGTTCGCCGCGGGCGTCCAGGATGCGGCCTTCCGAGGCGGCGACGCCGATGGCGATGAAGGCCAGGGGGAGCCACTGCTGGGGCATGGGGTCGTGGGTGCCGAAATGGCCGCGCGCGGCGGCCAGTTGGCGGCCGGCTTCGGCGGTGTCGCCGCGGGCCAGGGCGACATTGGCCAGGCACAGGGCGGCCGTGCCCTGGGGCTTGGCGCTGTGGCCCCGGCGCAGCGCGTTCGACGCGGCCTCGGCGGACTCGTCCCAGCGGCCGAGTGAGAACAGCGAGTCGGAGAGGTTGCCCCAGACCCACGCCTCAGTGTCCAGCAGACCGTACTTCCGGGCGAATCCGGTGCCCTCCTCCAGGATCCCGGCGGCTTCGAGGGAGCGGCCGACGGCTTCGAGTTCTGACGAAAGGTTGACATACGTACGGCCGGCGACATGGGTGAAGGCCCCGGCCAGGGACTGCTCCTTGACCTCGTACATCTCCGCGAGCCCCGCTTCGATGTCGCCGGCATCGACGAGGAGGACGCCACGGGTGACGCGGGCGTTCAGCTCGACCTCGCGGGCCTCGACCATGCGCGCGTACTCCACGGCGCGCTCGGCGGCGGCGAGGGCCTCGGCGCCGGGCTGGTGCAGCATGGACCAGCCGGCGACGTTGGTCAGGACCTCGGCGTGCACTTCGGAGGGCGGCAGTCCGCGGACCAGTTCCTGGGCGGTGGCCAGTTCCTTCCAGCCGTCGTCGCGGGCCTTCGCCTGGACCAGGCGGGAGCGCTGGACCCAGAACCAGGCGGCGAGCAGCGGGTCGTCCTCGTCCTC
Organism: Streptomyces flavusporus; assembly: GCF_046267975.1. NCBI lineage: Bacteria > Bacillati > Actinomycetota > Actinomycetes > Kitasatosporales > Streptomycetaceae > Streptomyces > Streptomyces flavusporus. The sequence goes on from NZ_CP176503.1 coordinate 3,075,470, forward strand.
CAGCAGGCGCAGCGCCCGCTTGGTGATCTTCAGGGCGCGTTCGCGTTCTCCGCAGAAACGGCTTGCGACGGCCGCCGCGGCCATCAGGTCGAGGTAGCGCAGCGCAGCTGTCGCCTGATCTCCGCCGTCCGGAGCGCGGTACACGTCCGTGTAGCCGGTGGGGCGCAGTGCGGCCCGGACGTCCCCGGGGGCGGGATCCCACAACTCCATCGCGCGCTCCAGAAGCCGGAGTTGCTCGGAGTAGGCGTGCCGGCGGCGAGCGGCGACGGAGGCGTCGAGGACGGCGGGCAGGGCCTTGGCGGCGTCATGAGCGTGGTACCAGTAGCTGGCCAGGCGCATGACGCGCTGGTCGGCGGGGACGAGGCCCGGGTCGGCCTCCAGGGCTTCGGCGTAGCGGCGGTTGAGACGGGAGCGCTCGCCGGGCAGCAGGTCGTCGGCGACGGCCTCGCGGACCAGGGAGTGGCGGAAGCGGTAGCCATCGCCGGTGGATGTGGCGAGCAGGATGTTGGCGTTGACGGCCGCCCGCAGGGCCTCGATGAGGTCGTCCTCGGCGAGACCGGCGACGGCGGACAGCAGCCGGTACTCGACGGTGGAGCCGCCCTCGGCGACGATCCGGACGACCCGCTGGGCGCTCTCGGGCAGCGCTTCGACGCGGACGAGGAGCAGGTCGCGCAGCGAGTCGGTGAGTCCGGTGCGACAGCCCTCGTGGGCGGCGACGGTGAGTTCCTCGACGAAGAAGGCGTTGCCGTCGGAGCGTTGGAAGATCTCGTCGACCTGCGCGGGGTCCGGTTCGGCGGCGTGGATGCCGGCGATCTGGCGGGCGACTTCCGCGCGGTTGAAGCGGGCGAGTTCGATGCGCTGGACCGTGCGCAGCCGGTCGAGTTCGGCCAGCAGGGGGCGCAGCGGATGGCGGCGGTGGATGTCGTCGGAGCGGTAGGTGGCGAGGACGACAAGGCGGCCGGTGCGCAAAGTGCGGAAGAGGTAGGCGAGGAGGTGGCGGGTGGAGGCGTCGGCCCAGTGCAGGTCCTCCAGGGCGACGACGATCGTGCGGTCGGCGGCGATGCGTTCCAGCAGACGGGCGGTGAGTTCGAAGAGGCGGGCCATGCCCTCCTCGTCGTGCCGGCCGGTGCCTGCCTCACCCAACTCGGGGAGCAGCCGGGCCAGTTCCTCCTCCTGACCGGCGGCCGCGGCGGCCAGTTCGTCCGGCAGTTCACGGCGCAGGGCGCGCAGTGCGGTGGAGAACGGGGCGAAGGGCAGCCCGTCGGCGCCGATCTCGACACAGCCGCCCAGCGCGACGACGGCGCCCTTGCGGCCGGCGGCGGTGGCGAACTCCTCGACGAGGCGGGTCTTGCCGACGCCGGCCTCACCACCCACCAGCAACGCCTGCGGCTCGCCCGCGTTGGCGCGGGCGAGCGCGTCGTTCAGCGTGTTCAACTCCTCGGCGCGGCCTACGAAGACGGGACTGACGGACCTGGTCTCCACAAGTCCGAGCATCGCACGGGGGTCTGACAACGCGGCACCGGTTTTCCCGCGGTGGCGTCCGTCCCTCGATCCGTCTCCCGGCCCTGCGGCGCTCACGCGGTGCGTGGGGACCGGTGCCGTCGTGGACGGCGGGTATGCGCCTCGTTCGCGGCGGCGCGTTCGGCTGCTTCCCGGCGGGCGGCGCGGCCGCTGCGTATGGCTTCGCGGACCAGTCGCTCGTGCTCGGCCCGGCGGATCAGCTCGGCGGAACGGATCTGCTGGAGCTCGTACTCGTACATCTCTTCTCCCCGGAGAGGTCGGTGTGCGGTATCGCTCATTGCGATGCCTCCACCTTCGTTTCCCAGGGGGGTTCGCCGCATCGGGAGAGTTCCGTATCTTCGGCAGGCGCGGGACCTTAGAAGGCACTTAGTACGGCCACCGGTTCACCGGGACATCTCCTAAGCCCGACCTAAGAGCCGGCAGACCCGGCCTACGCCCCCGGCCAGGCCCCCAGTTGCTGCGCCACCAGTCCCCCCGCGCCGGCGACCGCGAGCGCCATGGCAACCGTACGCGTGTGGTGCGCGTTCAGCCGGCGGGTCAGTGGGCGGGCGAGCAGTACTCCGGCGATCGCCGCGGGCGTGAGCAGCGCGGTGCGTTGCAGGGTGTGCGCTCCGACCACGCCGGCCACCGCCAGCGCGGCCAGGCTCATCAGGGAGCCGACTAGGAAGAAAGCGCTCATCGTGGCCCGCAGCCGTGGCCCGCTCAGCCGCTGCCACACCATCGCCATGGGCGGGCCTCCGATGGACGTGGCCGTGCCCATCAGCCCCGACGCCATCCCGGCCAGGAGGACCGAGGAGCGCCGCGGCCGCGGTACGTACCCGGCCGCGCTCACCGCGACGCCGGTGAGGACCACTCCGGCGATGAGCAGCGCGAGGTGGCGGGCCGGCAGGAGGATCACGAGAGTTGCGCCGGCGGCCACTCCCGGCACCCGTCCGACGAGGGCCCAGCCGCAGCCGCGCAGATCCGCCCCGCCCCGTTCGCGCACCAGCACCGCCGCCGTCACGCCGACGGCGAGCAGCAGCACCACTGGCGGTGCCAGTGTCGGGTCGACCAGGGAGAACACCGGCGCGGCGATCATGCCCAGCCCGAAGCCGACGGAGACCTGGAGCACCGCGCCGATGCCGACCGTGAGGGAGAGCAGGGCGAACTCCCCGCCGGTCATGCCCACGCAGACCGCGCCTCCAGCGGGAAGTGGCACAGGGCGGTGTGGGCGTCGCCCGCACCTTCCGGCTCCCGGACGACGGCCGGAGGCACCTCGGTGGCGCACCGGTCCTCGGCGCGCCAGCACCGGGTGCGGAAGCGGCAGCCGGACGGGATGTCGAAGGGCGAGGGGATCTCGCCCTTGAGCTGGATCTCCTGGTCGTCGGTGGCGCGGGAGGTGTCCAGGACCGGTGCGGCCGACATCAGCGCAGCCGTGTAGGGGTGCTGCGGGCGTTCGAACACGTCCTCGGTCTCGCCGTGTTCGATGACCTTGCCCAGGTACATCACCGTCACCCGGTCGGAGATGTACCGCACGACGGACAGGTCGTGGGAGATGAACACGTACGCGACGCCGAGGCGCGACTGGAGTTCCGAGAGCACATTGAGGACCTGTGCCTGCACGGACAGGTCCAGGGCGGAGACCGGCTCGTCGCACACGATGAGGTCGGGGTCCAGGGCCAGGGCGCGGGCGATGCCGATGCGCTGGCGCTGCCCGCCGGAGAACTCGTTGGGGTAGCGGTGGGCGTCGCTCTCCCGCAGCCCGACCAGGGACAGCAGTTCTCGGACCCGCTTCTCGCGCGCCTTCGCGTCCGGGACGACGTCCCGGTGGGTGCGCCAGGGCTCGCCGATCAGATCGGCGGCCGACATACGGGCGTTGAGCGAGGCGAAGGGGTCCTGGAAGACCATCTGGACGCGGCGCCGCCAGTTCAGCAGCTCCTTGCCGCGCAGGGCGAAGGGGTCGACGCCGTCGTACCGCACCGTGCCCGCGTCGGGTCGTTCCAGCCCGAGCAGCACCCGGGCCAGGGTGGACTTGCCGCAGCCGGACTCGCCGACGAGCCCGAGGGTCTGTCCCCGGCCGAGCTGTACGTCCACTCCGTCCAGGGCGGTCAGCCGGCGCCGGCCGCTGCCGAAGCTCTTGGTGACGCCGCGGACCTCCAGCAGCGGCGGGTGTTCGTCGGTTCCGTCGGCCCGGGGTCCGGGAGTGGCGGTGGTGGCGCGGGACTCAGGCACGGTCGAGCTCCTCGGAGAAGTGGCAGGCGGCCGAACGTCCGTCGCCCGTGGTGCGCAGGGAAGGCCGTTCCCGGACGCATCGCTCCCGCACCAGCGGGCAGCGGGCCTGGAAGACACAGCCGGGCGGCACCGCGCTCAGCTCGGGCGGGCTGCCGGGGACGGCCGGCAGCGGGCGCCCGCGCTCGGCGTCCTCCGGGACCGAGTCGAGCAGTCCGCGGGTGTAGGGGTGGCGCGGGGAGGTGAAGACGTCGTGCACCGTTCCCTGTTCCAGGACCGTGCCGGCGTACATCACGACCACGTCGTCGGCGCGCTGGGCGACCACGGCCAGGTCGTGGGTGATCAGTACGACGGCCATGTCCCGCTCGTCCTGGAGGTCCCGCAGCAGCCGCATGATCTGTGCCTGCACGGTGACGTCGAGCGCGGTGGTCGGCTCGTCGGCGATGAGCACATCGGGGTCGAGGGCGACGGCCATCGCGATCAGCAGCCGCTGGCGCATGCCTCCCGAGAACTGGTGCGGATAGGACTTGGCCCGCTGCCTCGGCTCGGGGATGCCCACGCGGGTCATCAGCTCGATCGCCTTTTCCTCGGCCTGCCGCCGGCTCAGTCCGCGGTGGATGCGGAACGGCTCGCCGATCTGCCGGCCCACCGGCTGCACCGGGTTGAGGGCGGTCAGGGCGTCCTGGAAGACGATGGACAGGACGGGACCGGCCAGCTTACGGCGTTCCGCCGGGCTCAGCCGCAGGGTGTCCTTGCCTCTGACGCGTACGGCGCCGCCGGTCACGGAGGCCGCGGGGTCGAGCAGTCCCACCACCGACAGCGCGGTCATCGACTTGCCGCAGCCGGACTCGCCCAGCAGGGCGAGGGTGCGCCCGTGGCGGACGCTGAAGCTGACGCCGTCCACGGCGCGCACCGTGCCGGAGGCCGTGCTCAGGTCCACGCACAGCCCCTCGACGTCGAGGGCGGGGTCGGTGGCGGACGGGGCGGGGGCGGAAGTGGTCGTCACGGGATCATCTCCGGAGGAACGGCGGCGGAGGCACCGCGGCGCTTGCGGGGCAGCGTCAGCCGCCAGCGCTGGGCGGGGTCGGTGGCGATGCGGGCCCAGGCGGCGAGCACCGTGGCGGACACGGTGGTGAGGACGATGGCGAGCCCGGGCAGCACCGTGATCCACCAGGCGGTCTGGAGATACTGCCGGCCCTGGGCGACCATCAGGCCCCAGCTCACGTCCGGGGGCTGGATTCCGATGCCCAGGAAGCTCAGCGAGGACTCGGTGAGCATCACGAAGCAGAAGTCGAGGGTGGCGACGGTCAGCAGCGTCGGCAGGGCGATCGGCAGGATGTGCCGGTAGATGATGTGCCGGCTGGGTGTGCCGAAGGTGCGGGCCGCGTCGACGAACAGCCGGCTCCGCAGCTCGGCCGCCTCCGCCCGGGAGGTGCGCAGATACACCGGGATGCGGGCCACGGCGAGGATCAGCACGATGTTCAGCGCGGAGGGCGAGAAGACGTAGAGCACGACCACCGCGATGAGCAGGGAGGGGAAGCTGAGGATGACGTCGGCGACGCGCATCGCCAGGCTCTCCCGGCGTCCCCCGTGGTAGCCGGCCCACAGGCCGAGGGCTGATCCGATCACGAGCGAGCACAGCACCGTGGGGACGGCCACGGACAGGGTCGTCGCCGCCGCGTCGATCAGGCGCGCCAGGACGCTGCGCCCCAGCACGTCGGTGCCGAGCAGCCCGTACACCCCGTCGCTCAGGGACGGCGGGCGCAGGGAGGCGTCCAGGTCCTGGCGCTGTGCGCGGTCACCGATGAACAGCCGGCCGAAGAGGGCGGCGAGGGCGACCAGGGTGAGGACGACGGCTCCGGCGGCCGCGACGCGGTCCCGGCCGAGCAACCGCCACCAGCTCGGCGGACGCTTTCGGGCGGGGGCGGCGTCGTTCACGGGAGCGGCGCCGTCAGCGGCGGAGGTCTCTGCTGTGGTCATGCTGCTTCCTTCGCTCACGCCGGCACCGCCTGACGCACTCGGGGGTCGGTCAGCGCGTGGCAGACGTCAACGAGGATGTTCAACGCGAAGATGGTCACCGCGGTGAGCAGGACGGCCGCCTGGAGAACCGCGAAGTCGCGCTGCAGGATGGAGTCGATCATGAGTTTGCCGATGCCGGGCCAGCCGAAGATCGTCTCCACGATCACGGCGCCGTTGACCAGTCCCACCGTCAGGTCACCGGCCACGGTCAGCACGGGCGTCACCGCGTTGCGCAGGGCGTGACCGAAGATCACCCGGCGGGGCGTGGCGCCCTTGCTCCGAGCGATCTTGACGTAGGGCGCGGAGAGCGCGGAGACCATGCTGCCGCGCACCACCTGGACCAGCACACCGAACGGGCGGATCAGCAGGGTCGCGATGGGCAGGACCCAGACCTCGGGCCCGCCCAGGGTGCCCGAGGTGGGCAACCATGCGAGGCTCACGCCGAAGACCAGTACGCCCATGACGGCGAACCAGAAGTCGGGGATGCTCGCGGCCGTCATCGACAGCAGGCTGGCGATCCGGTCGACCAGGGAGTTGGGCCGGTAGGCGGCCAGGCTGCCGATCAGTACCGCTCCGGTGATCGCCAGCAGCATGGTCACGCCGGCGAGCTGCAGGGTGACGGGGAACGCGTCCAACACCATCGAGGTCGCGGACTGCCCGGTCCTGAGCGAGGTGCCGAAGTCCAGCTGCGCGGCGTCGACTAGGTAGTTCCACAGCTGTGCCGGGATGGAGAGGTCGAAGCCCTGCGCGGCGGAGAACTCCGCGCGCTGCTCGGCGGTGGCGCTCAGCGGGAGGTAGAGGTCGACCGGGTTGCCGGTCATCCGGGCCAGGAAGAACACGCCCAGCACCACGCACACCAGGGGGATGGCGCTGGAGAGTATGCGTTTGCGCAGAAAAGGAACCATGTCAGTGCTTCGCCTTCGCCGGGCTGACCTCTGCCAGCCGCATCTCGTCGCCGGTGGCGGAGTTCGGCTCGTACCGGATGGACCGTGACAGGCCGAGCAGTCCGCTCATGTGGGCCAGATGGGTGTACTGAACGACCGTCTTGTTCTGGTCGGCGAGCAGATCGGCGAAGGCCTGCTGGCGCTCCTCGCCGGAGAGCGCGCCCGCTTCGGCGATGCGCCGGTCGAGCTCCTCGGTGCCGAAGGTGGACTGCGGGCCGTCGCTCAGCAGGTACTGGCTGGTGGTGAAGGCCGCGTCACCGGCCTGGTTGCCGTGCATGATCAGCAGGGCGATGGGGCCGACGCCCTTGGGCAGCGGCCGGAGCTGGTACTGGAGCTGGGTGGCCGTGTCCGCCATACGCACCCGTACGTTCAGCCCGATCTGCTGCATCTGGTACTGGAGGGCCTCCGCGGTCTCCGACACCCCGGAGAACATGCCGTTGCGGGCGACCAGGGTGATCTGCCGGTCGACGGGCACGCCGTCGGCCTCGGCCTCCTCGATCAGGGCCTTGGCGCGGGCCACGTTCTGCCGGGTGGACCGGATCTCGTCGTTGTGTCCCACCACACCGGGCGGGACCAACTGGCCGGCCGGTTCGGCGAGTCCGCCGAGCAGGGCGTCGATGATGCCCTCGCGGTCCACGGCCAGGTCGACGGCCCGGCGTACCCGGAGGTCGTCGAGCGGCGGCTCGCGGCCGTCCAGCCGCAGCGCGGTCGTCTCGTTGTTGGGGTAGGAGGCCGTCGTGTCCTTGTCCGCCTCGATGGGGTCGAGGGCGACCGCGATCTCCGCCTCACCCTTGTCGATCATGGCAGCCCTCACGCTCGCGTCGCTCCGCCAGACGTAGCGGGCCCGGGGGAAGGCCGGGGCCTCGCCCCAGTAGTCGTCGTGGCGGTTGAGGGAGATCGCCGCTCCCGGCTGCCAGGAGCTGACGGCGTAGGGGCCGGTGCCTATGGGGATACGGACCTTGGCCTCGGCGTCGGTCGTGCGCGGCACGATCTCCACGAAGCTCAGGCGCAGCGGCAGGATCGGGTCGGGCTGCTCGGTGGTGACGGTCAACCGGGTGTCGCTCACCGCCTTCACCTCGAGGTCCTCGTCGCCGAAGACATAGCCCTCGACGTTGCAGGCGAGGTCGGAGTTGACCGCCCGGTCGATGGAGAAGGCGGCGTCCTCGGCGGTGAACGGCTCGCCGTTCTGGAAGGTCACCCCGGTGCGCATGTCGAAGGTCCAGGTGCGCTCGTCCGTCTGCTTCCAGCCCGTGGCGAGCAGGGGGTGCAGTTCGCCGGAGTCCGGGTCGCGTTCGACGAGCGGCTCGGTGATGTTCGACCGGACGACGACGCCGGTGCCGGTCAGTGAGGCCTCGCAGGGTTCCAGGGTCGGTGGTTCCTGAGTGAGCACCACCCGCAGCGTGCGGCCGTCGGCGCGGCCGGCGTCACCGGCGGCGCTGCCCGCCACGGCGCAGCCGCTGGACAACAGCACCATGCCCGCCAGGAGCATCGCAGTCGTCGCGCGGGGCCGCCTTCGTCCGGCGGGCGGGATGGGGGAAACGGAGAACTTCATCGTCGGCTCGTCTCCGGTGAGTGCTGATGTGTCGCGTTCCACGTACGGGCGACTGCGAGGAGCTGTCTACACTTGCGCACCCGGTCCGCATCTGTGAACGCCGAAGCTAAACCGGCACCGTGGCAGCGTCAAGAGATGCGCCGGATCGGATCCGTCCCGCGCCGCTCCGACCGCCCGCGCCGCGCGCCCCTGAGTCCCTCGACGAAGCCAGGAGATCACATGCCCATTCCCGGAACCACGACCGAAATCGCTGACAGCTCCCCGACCTCGCCGGCCACCTTGCTCCAGGTGTCGCCCCTGCTCCCCGGCCTGGAGCGGACCCTGGCCGGGCGCTACCGCACGGTGCGCCTGCACGAACTGCCCGATCCGGCCGCGTACCTGCGCGACCACGGCAGCGACGTGATCGCCGCCGTGACCAGCGCGCGGACCGGGGTCGACAACGACCTGATGGACGCGCTGCCCCGGCTGGGCGCGATCGTCCACTTCGGCGTCGGCTACGAGACCACGGGCGTGGTCCGCGCCCGGGCGCGCGGCATCGACGTCAGCAACACCCCCGACGTGCTCACCGACTGTGTGGCCGACCTGGCCGTCGGCGCGCTGATCGACTCCATGCGCCGGATGTCGGCCGCCGACCGGTACGTACGCGGCGGAGGGTGGACCGCGGCGCCGTTTCCGCTGGCCACCCGGATGAGCGGGAAGCGGGTCGGCATCCTCGGCCTCGGCCGCATCGGCCGGGCCGTCGCGCGCCGGCTCGAGGGCTTCGGCACGGAGGTGTCGTACTGCTCACGCGTCCCGGTGCCCGACGTGCCCTACCGCCATCTGCCCACCGCCGAGGCGCTGGCCGCCGCGTGCGACGCGCTCGTCGTCACCGTCGCGGGCGGCGCGGGCACCGAGGGGCTGGTCTCGGCGGCGGTGCTGGCGGCGCTCGGGCCCGAGGGCCATCTCGTGAACGTCGCGCGGGGCAGCGTCGTCGACGAATCGGCCCTGGTCGCGGCGCTGGAGGCGGGACGGATCGCGGGTGCGGCGCTCGACGTCTTCGCCGACGAACCGAACGTGCCCCGGGCGCTCCTGGACTCGGACCGGGTGGTACTGCTCCCCCACATCGCCAGTGCCGCCAGGGAGACCCGCGAGGCCATGGGCGACCTGGTGCTGCGCAACGTCGAGCGGTTCATGACCGAGGGGGTTCTCCTCACCCCGGTGCCGGCGGCCGCCCATTGACACCGTCGCCCACAGCTGTCTACAAATGAGAACGCCGACTACATATGAGGATGGCATTCATGGTGCGGAACTCAGAGCGGATCGCCGGCGTCACCGTGACCCCCGTGGCCTTCCGGGACCACCCCCTGCTGAACACCGTCGGGGTGCACGAGCCCTACGCACTGCGCACCATCGTGGAGATCACCACGGAAACCGGTGTCAGCGGCGTCGGCGAGACCTACGGCGGCACGGTGCATCTCGAGCGGCTGCGCCGCGCCGCCGACGAACTGGTCGGCATGGACGTGTGGAGCCTCAACGACCTGATCGCCCGCACCACACGCGCGCTGGGCTCCGACACCACGGGCGGCGACGGCATGTCCGGCATGGTCACGGGCAGCAGCACCGTGGACCGGGTCATGTCACCGTTCGACGTCGCCTGCCTCGACATCCAGGGCAAACTCGTGGGCCGGCCGGTCTGCGACCTGCTGGGGGGAGCGGTGCGCCCCTCGGTCCCCTACAGCGCGTACCTCTTCTACAAGTGGGCCGGACACCCGGGCCAGGAGGACGACGACTGGGGCCCCGCGCTCGACCCCACGGGGCTGGTCGAGCAGGCCCGCCGCATGATCGGCACCTACGGATTCACCTCCATCAAGCTCAAGGGCGGTGTCTTCCCGCCCGACGAGGAGATCGCGGCGATCAGAGCGCTGCGCAAGGCGTTCCCCGAGCTCCCGCTGCGTCTCGACCCCAATGCCGCCTGGAGTACGGAGACGTCACTGCACGTCGCCCGGGAACTGGACGGCGTCCTGCAGTACCTCGAGGACCCGACCGAGGGCATCGACGGCATGGCCGCGGTGGCCGGCGGGACACCCACACCGCTGGCGACCAACATGTGCGTCGTGTCCTTCGACGACCTCGCCCCGGCCGTGGCACGGGGAGCGGTGAGCATCGTCCTGTCCGACCACCACTTCTGGGGCGGTCTGCGGCGCTGCGGCCAACTCGCCTCGATCTGCGGGACCTTCGGGCTGGGGATGTCGATGCACTCCAACTCGCATCTCGGCATCAGCCTCGCGGCGATGACCCACCTCGCCGCCGCGACACCGCGGCTCACCTACGCCTGTGACACGCACTGGCCCTGGAAGCGGCCGGACGAGGACGTGATCGACCCCACGCCCCTGCGGTTCAGCGAGGGACGCCTCGCCGTACCGACGGCTCCCGGTCTCGGCGTGGAACTGGACCGGGACGCCCTCGCCCGGCTGCACCAGCAGTACCTCGACTGCGGGCTGCGCGACCGCGACGACACCGGTTACATCCGCCGCTTCGAACCCTCGTTCTCCACCAAGACCCCGCGGTGGTGAGCGGCTGATGCGCATCATGCTCGACCACCGCATCCTGAGCCGTTTCCACGACCGGCTCAAGGCCTCCACGCGGGGACAGCACATCTGGCTGGAGTCCTTCGACTGGGACGTGGCACGGCTCTCCGAGGCCATCGCCGACGTCGACGTCTACGTCGGCTCCAAGCTGCGGGCCGAGGACGCGCGCCGCGCCGAACGGCTGCGGCTAGTCCATGTCGTCGGCGCCGGCTACGACGGCATCCCGATGGACGCGCTCCACCCGGGGGTCACGGTCGCCACCACCCACCACCACGGCCGTTCCATCGCCGAGCACGTGCTCATGTCGATCCTGATGCTCTCCCGCGACGTCCTGGGAGCCGACCGCGCGCTGCGCGCCGGACGCTGGCGCAATGTGGCGGTCGATCCCGGACTTCCCTTCGGCACCACGCTGCAGGGCCGCCGGGTGGGCATCGTCGGCTTCGGCGAGACCGGCACCGAGGTCGCCCGGCTGTGCCAGGCGGTCGGCCTGCGGATCCGCGCCGTACGGCGCGACCCCTCCGCGCCGTTCCCCGCGGATCTTCGGCCCGACTGGGTCGGCGGCGACGACCGTCTGCCCGAACTCCTCGCCGACTCCGACGTCGTGGTGGTCACCGTCCCCCTGAGCGCCGCCACCGACGGGTTGATCGGCCCCGCCGAACTGGCGGCCATGGGCCCCGAGGCCCTGCTGGTCAACGTGGCCCGGGGGCCGGTGGTGCAGGAGGAGGCGCTCTACGACGCGCTGAGCTCGGGCACCATCGCCGGTGCCGCGCTGGACGTGTGGTGGTCGGGCCCTCCCGAGGCGCCGAGCCGGCTGCCCTTCCACGACCTGCCGAACGTGCTGATGACCCCACACCACTCAGGCCACACGGCCGACACCTTCGCCGCTCGCGCGACAGAGATCGCCGACAACATCGACCGGCTGGAGCGAGGCGACGCGCTCAGCAACGTGGTCCGCGCCCCGGCAGCAGCCGGAAGCGTCGCCGCAGCACCCCCGTCCCCCACCCGCGCTGTCCCTCACGATGAGTAGGAAACCACCCATGCTCGAAGGCGTTCTCTTCTTCCCCGTCACCCCGTTCACCGCAACCGGTGACGTAGACCTCGACGCCCTGCGTCGGCACATCGCGGACGGGGTCGACGCCGGCCCGGGCGGAGTGTTCGTCGCCTGCGGCACCGGCGAGTTCCATGCCCTGGATCTCGAGGAGTTCACCGCGGTCGTGCGGACCGCCGTCGACGCGGCGGGGGGACGCGTCCCGGTGTACGCCGGGGCCGGTGGCGCACTCGGCCTGGCCCGGCGGTTCGCGCGGGCCGCGGCCGAGGCCGGTGCGGACGGCCTGCTGCTCATGCCGCCCTACCTGGTCGAGGCACCCGCCACCGGGCTCGTCGCCTACACCCGGGAAGTCGCAGGGGAGACCGGCCTGCCGCTGATCGTCTACAACCGGGCCAACGCGCGGTTCGACGAGCACACGGCGGCGGAGGTCGCCCAGCTGCCCACCGTCGTGGGTCTGAAGGACGGAACCGGCGACCTCGATCTCGTCGCGCGGATCGTCCCCGCCGTACGGGACGCACTCGACGGGACCGGCAAGCAGTTCCAGTTCTTCAACGGCATGCCCACGGCCGAGGCGAGCCAGCTCGCGTACCGGGCGCTGGGAGTGGAGCTGTACTCGTCGGCCGCCTTCGCCTTCGCGCCCGATGTCTCCATCGCCTTCCACCGCGCGGTGGAGGAGGGGGACCAGAAGCGGATCGACGCCCTTCAGCGCGCCTTCTTCCACCCCCTGGTCCGGCTGCGCCAGCGGGTTCCGGGCTACGCGGTGGCGCTGGTGAAGGCCGGGGTCACCCTGGAGGGTCTCGAAGCCGGACCGGTCCGGCCGCCGCTGACGTCCCTCGCCCCGCAGGAGGTCGAGGAACTGGCGGCCATCATCGCCGAGGGCCGCGCCGTGCTCGCTTCCTGAGCCGCACGCCGACGCGTACAAGGGGGTCCTCGCACGTCCGTCAGTACCTCAGGACGTCCGGGGACCCCTCGTGGTCCGCGTCGGCTCAGCCGGTGGCAGGCAGGCCCAGGAGTACGTCGGTGTACTTCAGGACGGCCAGGAACAGGCCGATGACGCCGAGGGAGATGCCGGCCCAGGCGACCGACTTGATCCACGGGGCCTGCGGCTTGCCGGGGGCGCCGAACGCGGGACGGGCCAGGACGACGACGCCGACGATCAGCGCGGTCAGCGCGAACAGCCCGGCCCAGAGCGCGTTGGCGTTCCAGGCGTCGCCGTAGCCCTCCCTGACCATGGTGGCGACGCTGGAGGACTGCGAGGTCTCCAGCTGGCCGATGAGCGACTCGCGCGCGGAGGCCACGGTGCCGACCCAGCTGCCGGTGAGCGAAACGATGCCGAGCGCGGCCGAGACGACGGCTCCGGCACCCTGGCCGACACCGGAGTGGCCGGCTTCCTGCGCCGCTTCGGGCTGCTCGTCACCGTCCTCGGTGCCGGTCGCTTCGTCGGTCGCCTCGTCGGTCGTGGTGGCGTCCGCCGCCTTCTCGGTCTTCTCCTCGTCGGTCGTCGCCTCGGTGCCGGTGTCGGCGCCGGTCTCGTCCACAGTCTTGGTTCCCATGCGACGCACCGTACGGACGGAGTCTGAGAGGTCTCTTAATGATCGCTGTGAGCGGTACGCGCGCGTGCTTCAGGCCACTCGGGGGCGAGCACGGCCCAGATCTCGTAGTCCTGGCGTACGCCCCGCCAGGGGTAGCTCTCGCGGAGCACGCCCTCCCGGGTCATGCCGAGCCTTCGGGCGACGTTGATGCTGGCCGTGTTGCCGGACGCCGCGTGCCATTCCACGCGATGCATACCGCGCTCGTCGAACGCCCAGTCGATGAGGACGCGGGACGCGCGCGTGACCAGTCCCCTGCCGGTCCCGGCGGGCTCCAGCCAGCAGCCGATCTCGCAGACGCCGGTCGCGGCGTCGAAGACGCGGAAGAGGACGCCGCCGACGAGTTTTCCGTCCAGCCACAGTCCGTGCAGGGAGCCGCTGTCCGCGGCGCGCTTGTCGGCGTACGACTGGAGGATGGCCCGCGCGGAGTCGAGGTCGATGGCGTTCGCGCCGAACGGGATGTGCCGGGTGATGAAGTCCCGCCCGCGGTCGAGGTGGGCGAGGAACTCCTCGGCGTGCCAGGGCTCCAGGGGCCGCAGTTCGGCTTCGTCACCCAGAGGTATCGCGTACATCCGGCTGCCGCTCCTTCTCCAGTACCTCTACGACGTCCGTGAGCTTCTCACGCTCGGCAGCGGCATCCGGGAGGTTTTCCTGCTCGGCGCGGCTTTCCGGCGGCTCGATGCTGATTCGCGGCAGCCACCGGTCGAGCCGGCGCGGCAGCCACCAGTTGGCGCCGCCGAGCAGGTGCATCAGCGCGGGGACGAGGAGCGTGCGCAGGACGAAGGCGTCGAGGGCGACGGCGGCGGCGAGCGCGATGCCGAACATCGCGATGACGCGGTCGCCGCTGAGGACGAAGGCGAGGAAGACCGAGATCATGATGACCGCGGCGGAGTTGATCACGCGGCTGGTCTCGGCGAGGCCGATGCGGACGGCGCGCCGGTTGTCGCCGGTCTCGAGCCACTCCTCGTACATCCGGCTGACCAGGAAGACCTGGTAGTCCATGGAGAGCCCGAAGAGCACCGACACCATGATCACGGGCAGGAAGGGTTCGATGGGGCCCGCGCGGCCGAGGCCGAGCAGTTCGCTGCCCCAGCCCCACTGGAAGATCGCGACGACCACGCCGAACGAGGCGGCGACGGCGGCGATGTTCATCGCGGCGGCCTTCAGCGGTATGACGACGGACCGGAAGGCGAGCAGGAGCAGCAGACAGCCAAGGCCTATGACGACGCCGACGAACAGCGGCAGTTTCCCGACGATGACGTCGGCGAAGTCGTCGTAGCCGGCCGTGACACCGCCGACGTGCACGTCGAGGGAGGTGCCCGTCTCGGCACGTGGCAGCACCTCGGTGCGCAGCCGGTCCACGAGGTCGCTGGTGCTCTGCGACTGCGGGGCGGACTCCGGTACGACGGTGAGGTACGCGGTGTTTCCGCCGGTGCCGTACGTCACCGGTGTCGCGGAGGCGACGCCCTGGGTGCCGCGCAGGGTGCTGTCGAGGTTGTCCAGGGCGAGCCGGTCCTCGGCGCCGTACACCTCGGTGACCAGGGTGAGGGGGCCGTTGACGCCGGGTCCGAAGCCTCCCCCACTCTCGGCTGCGCTCGAGCGGGAGGTGCCCCCAGCCAGGAGGTCGTACGCCTGCCGGGTGGTCGTTGATTCGGGGTTGTTGCCCTGGTCGGAGGTGCCCAGGTGGAGGGAGAGGGTGGGCAGGGCGAGCAGGGTGATGACGCCGAGCGCGAGGGCGCCGAGCTTCTTGGGGTGCCGTTCGACGAAGGCGGACCAGCGGGCGGCGAACCCGGTGGGCAGTTCGGGCTCGGGTCCGTGCTCGGCCAGCCGGCGTCGCTCGCGGCGGCTGAGCGCGCGCATCCCGATGAGGGACAGCAGGGCCGGGAGCAGGGTCACGGAGGCCGCGACGGTGAGGACCACGGTCAGCGACGCCGCGACGGCGACGCCGTTGAGGAAGCCGAGGCGGAGGATCAGCATGCCCAGCAGGGCTATGCAAACGGTGGCACCCGCGAACACGACGGCGCGTCCTGTGGTGGCCACGGCGCCCGTGACCGCCTCGGTGACGCTCAGGCCGCGTTTCAGTCCGCGCCGGTGCCGCGTGACGATGAACAGCGCGTAGTCGATACCGACGCCGAGTCCGATCAGCATGCCGAGCATGGGCGCGAAGTCGGCGACGGTCATGACGTGTCCGAGCAGCGCGATCCCGGCGTACGCGGTGCCGACGCCGACCAGCGCGGTGGCGATGGGCAGCAGGGAGGCGGCGAGCGAACCGAAGGCGAGGAACAGCACGACCGCGGCGACGACCACGCCGACGACCTCGGCGAGGTGACCGCCGGAGGAGTCGGTGAGGCCGATGGCGGTCCCGCCCAGCTCCACCTGGAGTCCGTCGGTCTGAGCCGCCTTGGCGGTGTCCACGACGGCCTGCGCCTCGGACTCCTTGACGTCCTGGGCCTGGTCGTCGAAGGCGACGGCGGCGTAGGCAGTACGTCCGTCCGCGCTGATCCGGCCCGTGCCCTGGCCGTCGTAGGGGCTCACCACGGAGGCCACGCCGGGCAGTTCCGCGATGTCGTTCAGGGTGCGGGTCATCGTCTGTTCGACATCGGCGGCGCGCACGGTGCCGGACTGGGTGTGCCAGACGACCGTGCCGCTCGCACCGCCGAGGTCCGGGAAGTTCTCCTGCAGCAGCTCGTCGGCCCGGCCCGACTCGGTGCCGGGAACCTTGTAGTCGTTCGAGTACGCCGTGCCGGTGGCGGCGGCGGCCGCGGTCACCCCGCCGAAGGCGACGAGCCAGAGCAGAACGGTGACCAGGCGGTGCCGAACACACCAACGCGCAAGGGCTGCCACGAACGAGCTCCCGGAGTGACGATGTGTGGATCTTTGACCGGGAACAGTCGTCCATGAACTGAACAGCCCGCAAAGAACGCAAGAGCAATGCACCGCCACTCTTGCAGTCAGAACTGATCGTTTGGTCGTTTAGTGTGGTTATTCACAGGGGTGGGAGACACCTGACAGGACAATCGGGCGAAGTCTGTCGCCCGTCAGTCGAACTGGTCCCCCAGCGCCATCACCATCACCCCGCCGACCAACAGCCACAACGCCCGCCGGGTGCGCCCCCGCGACCCGAGGAGCGCCGCCAGCGCGCACACGCCGGCCCCGACGGCGTACGCGGCCGGGACGAGCACCGGCGCCGCGTCCGTGACACGGAGCACCGACGCGGCCAGCCCCACGAGGGCCAGCAACGCCCCGGTGCCCGCCGCCGCCCAGCGGGCCCGCCGCGCCTCCTGCGCCGGGTCGCCGGCGTCCTCCACCTCGGCCGCCTCGGAAGGCGTTTCGGAATCAGCGCGTCCACTCATGGCGCGCGAGCGTAGCGCGTACCGCCGCAAAAACCGGATGCGGGGAGGTATCCCGGCTGCTAGCGTCCCGGCCGTCCGTCGTTCCCGGCACATCGCCGCCGACCGAAGCAGGTGCATTGTTTGACGGTCCGACCGAGCTCCTACGCATCCCGTTCCTCTTCCCAGGACTCAAGGAGCCCGTTCACCGATGTCCGACATCACATCGAGCACGACCGACGACCTCACTAGGCGGCTGACCCACACCCGCTATCCGCGCAGCAGCCGCTACGACGCCCGCTGGACCATCGAGAACCAGATGGGCCCGCACGCGCTGTGGCTGCTGGAGTGGCTGGCCCCCGCGCTCGGCCTGGCGGAGCTGCGCCCCGGTGCGCGCGTCCTCGACCTCGGCTGCGGCCGGGCCATGACGTCCGTGTTCCTCGCCAGGGAGTACGACGTCCAGGTCACCGCCGCCGACCTGTGGGTCAAGCCCGACGAGAACGCCCCGCGCATCGCCGAGGCGGGCGTCGCCGATCGGGTGCTGCCCGTGTTCGCCGAGGCGCACGACCTGCCGTTCGGCGAGGGAAGCTTCGACGCGATCGTCTCCATCGACGCGTACCAGTACTTCGGCACGAACGATCTTTACCTGCCGACGCTGACCCGGCTGCTGAAGCCCGGCGGGCGGATCGGTGTCGTCGTACCGGCGCTGCGCGAGGAGATCGACGGCACCGCGCCGCCGGAGCAGCTGCAGCGGTTCTGGGAGCCGGACTTCTGGTGCTTCCACTCGGCCGCCTGGTGGCGGCGCCACTGGACCCGCAGCGGGGCCGTGGAGGTCGAGGCTGCCGACTGGCTCACCGACGGCTGGCGCGACTGGCTGCTGTGGTGCGAGGTCGTGGCGGAGCACAGCACGGACGACTTCCACGTCAGGATGGCCGGCCAGTGCGCCGAGATGCTGCGCGTCGACCAGGGCCGCGCCCTGGGCTTCGTACGGGTCGTGGGGCGCCGTCTCTGAGCACATGCCGAGGGGGATGCATCCAGGTCGATGCATCCCCCTGCGGGCCCTGCCGATCGTCAGCCCTCGCTGACGCCCAGCTTCTCAAGGATCAGCTCCTTGACGCGGGCCGCGTCCGCCTGACCGCGTGTGGCCTTCATGACCGCGCCGACCAGGGCGCCGGCCGCGGCCACCTTGCCGCCACGGATCTTGTCCGCGACGGCCGGGTTGCCGGCGATGGCCTCGTCGACCGCCGCACCGAGCGCGCCCTCGTCGGAGACGACCTTCAGACCGCGCTTGTCGACGACCTCGTCCGGGGTGCCTTCGCCCGCGAGGACGCCTTCGATGACCTGACGGGCCAGCTTGTCGTTCAGGTCACCGGAGGCCACCAGCTCGGTGACGCGGGCCACCTGCTGCGGTGTGATGGCCAGTTCGTCGAGGGCCTTGCCCGACTCGTTGGCGCTGCGGGCCAGTTCGCCCATCCACCACTTGCGGGCAGCCGCGGCGTCGGCGCCGGCCTCGATCGTGGCGACGATCGGGTCGAGGGCACCGGCGTTGAGGATCGCCTGCATGTCGGTGGCGGAGATGCCCCACTCCTCGCGGAGCCGGTTGCGCCGGACCAGCGGCAGCTCCGGGAGCAAGGCCCGCAGTTCCTCGACCCACTCGCGGGAGGGGGCCACCGGGACCAGGTCGGGCTCGGGGAAGTACCGGTAGTCCTCGGCCTCTTCCTTCACACGGCCCGAGGTGGTGGACCCGGTGTCCTCGTGGAAGTGGCGGGTCTCCTGGATCACCGTGCCGCCGTCGCCGAGCACGGCCGCGTGGCGCTGGATCTCGAAGCGCACCGCACGCTCCACGGAGCGCAGCGAGTTGACGTTCTTCGTCTCGCTGCGGGTGCCGAACTTGTCGGCGCCCTTGGGCATCAGCGACAGGTTGACGTCGCAGCGCATCTGGCCCATTTCCATACGGGCCTCGGAGACGCCGAGCGCGCGGATGAGTTCGCGCAGCTCACGGACGTACGCCTTGGCGACCTCCGGCGCACGCTCGCCCGCGCCGACGATCGGCTTGGTGACGATCTCGATGAGCGGGATGCCGGCGCGGTTGTAGTCCAGCAGCGAGTGCTGGGCGCCGTGGATACGGCCCGTCGCGCCGCCCACGTGGGTGGACTTGCCGGTGTCCTCCTCCATGTGGGCGCGCTCGATCTCCACGCGGAAGGTCGCGCCGTCCTCCAGCTGCACGTCGAGGTAGCCGTTGAAGGCGATCGGCTCGTCGTACTGGGAGGTCTGGAAGTTCTTCGGCATGTCCGGATAGAAGTAGTTCTTCCGGGCGAAGCGGCACCACTCGGCGATCTCGCAGTTCAACGCGAGACCGATCTTGATGGCGGACTCGACGCCGGTCCTGTTCATGACCGGGAGCGAGCCGGGCATGCCGAGGCAGGTGGGGCAGGTCTGTGTGTTCGGCTCGGCGCCCAGCGCGGTCGAACAGCCGCAGAACATCTTGGTCTTGGTGCCGAGTTCGACATGGACCTCGAGGCCCATGACGGGGTCGTACGACGCCAGCGCGTCCTCGTACGACACCAGGTCGGTCGTGGTGGTCACGGTGAAACTTCCCTCTCAGCCCAGCAGGACGTCGTCGTCGCCCAGCCGCTTCAGCTCGCGGTAGAGGATGGCGAGGCCGGTGACGATCGCGGCGGCGGACACGGTGGCGTCGATCAGGACCAGTGTGTCCTTCTCGGCGCGGGCCTTCTTCAGCCGCTTGGCGACGCCGAACGCGCCGAACGCGGTGGCGGCCATGGACAGGTACGTACCGGACTTGGACTTCTTGAAGCCCTTGGCCTTGGTCAGTGCACTCACAGCGACGGAGCCTCCTCCAGGAGCGGGTGCCCCCACTTTTCCACGAAGGCGGCCTCGACGGCGGCGCCCACCTTGTAAAGGCGGTCGTCCTGCATCGCCGGGGCGATGATCTGCAGGCCGACCGGGAGGTTGTCCTCCGGGGCGAGACCGCAGGGCAGGGACATGGCCGCGTTGCCCGCCAGGTTGGTCGGGATGGTGCACAGGTCGGCGAGGTACATCGCCATCGGGTCGTCGGCGCGCTCGCCGATCGGGAAGGCGGTGGTCGGGGTCGTCGGGGAGACGATCACGTCGACCTGCTCGAACGCTCGCTCGAAGTCCTGCTTGATGAGCGTACGGACCTTCTGGGCGCTGCCGTAGTACGCGTCGTAGTAGCCGCTCGACAGGGCGTACGTGCCGAGCATGACGCGGCGCTTGACCTCGGCGCCGAAGCCGGCCTCGCGGGTCAGGGAGGTGACCTCCTCGGCCGAGTGGCTGCCGTCGTCGCCGACGCGCAGGCCGTAGCGCAGGCCGTCGAAGCGGGCGAGGTTGCTCGAGCACTCGGACGGCGCGATCAGGTAGTACGCCGACAGGGCCAGGTCGAACGACGGGCAGTCCAGCTCGACGATCTCCGCGCCCAGCTCCTTCAGCAGCACCACGGACTCGTCGAAGCGCTGGATGACGCCGGCCTGGTAGCCCTCGCCGCGGAACTGCTTGACGACGCCGACCCGCATGCCCTCGACGCTGCCGTTGCGGGCGGCCTCGACGACCGGCGGGACCGGGGCGTCGATGGAGGTGGAGTCGAGCGGGTCGTGCCCGGCGATCACCTCGTGCAGCAGCGCCGCGTCCAGGACCGTACGGGCGCAGGGCCCGCCCTGGTCGAGGGAGGACGAGAACGCCACCATGCCGTAGCGGGACACAGCCCCGTACGTCGGCTTCACACCGACCGTGCCGGTGACTGCGGCCGGCTGGCGGATGGAGCCGCCGGTGTCGGTGCCGATGGCGAGCGGGGCCTGGAACGAGGCGAGCGCGGCGGACGAGCCACCGCCGGAGCCGCCGGGGATACGGGTGAGGTCCCACGGGTTGCCGGTCGGCCCGAAGGCACTGTTCTCGGTCGACGACCCCATGGCGAACTCGTCCATGTTGGTCTTGCCGAGGATGACGACGTCAGCGGCCTTCAGCTTCTTGGTGAGGGTGGCGTCGTACGGCGGAATCCACCCCTCAAGGATCTTGGAGCCGACGGTGGTGGGGACGCCCTCGGTGGTGAAGATGTCCTTCAGCGCGAGCGGCACGCCGGCCAGCGGGCCGAGCTTCTCGCCGCGCTCCCGCTTCTCGTCGACGGCCCGCGCCTGGGCGAGGGCGCCTTCGCGGTCGATGTGCAGGAAGGCGTGCACCTTCTCGTCGACGGCCTCGATGCGGGCGAGGTGGGCCTCGGTGACCTCGACGGCCGTGAGCTCGCCGGAGGCGATCTTCGCGGCGGTCTCCGCGGCGGTGAGCTTGATGATGTCCGTCATGCGGATTACTCCTCCCCCAGGATCTGCGGCACCTTGAAACGCTGCTGCTCCTGGGCCGGGGCGCCGGAGAGCGCCTGCTCGGGGGTGAGCGACGGGCGGACCTCGTCCGGGCGCATGACGTTCGTCAGCGGGAGCGGGTGCGAGGTCGGCGGTACGTCTTGGTCGGCGACCTCGCTGACGCGGGCCACCGCGCCGATGATGTCGTCCAGCTGGCCTGCGAAGTGGTCGAGCTCTTCGGGCTTCAGCTCCAGACGCGCCAGCCGGGCGAGGTGGGCGACCTCCTCGCGCGTGATGCCAGGCATGCAGCGATCCTCTGGGGTGAGTGTGTGTGGTTTGAGCCCAATCCTATGGGGCGGGGGCGGCAGACCGTTAAACGGTTTCCCCGGGCCCGGTCACGGAGCGGCAGGCGCCCCGCCCCTAGCTGACCCGGCCCGGATCGTCCACCGTGGCGGCGGGGAGGGCGGCCGCCGGGCGTTGCCAGCCGCGGGAGCCGCGGGCGCGCAGCCATGCCGTGGTCTCCTCGGCGGGCATCGCCGCGGCGACGAGCCATCCCTGTACGGCGTCGCAGCGCAGGTCGCGCAGCCGCTCCCAGGTCTCGTCGTCCTCGACCCCCTCGGCGACCACGAGCAACCCCAGGGAATGCGCGAGATCGACGGTGCACCGCACGATCTCCGCGTCCTCCGCGTCGACCGCCAGCCGGGCCACGAACGAGCGGTCGATCTTCAGCTCGCTCACCGGCAGCCGTTTGAGGTGGACGAGGGAGGAGTAGCCCGTGCCGAAGTCGTCCAGGGACATCTTCACGCCGTGTCCGGTGAGCCCGGCGAGGGTGTCGGCGGCGCGCTGCGGGTCCTCCAGCAGGACGTGCTCGGTTATCTCCAGTTGGAGCGCTCCCGCCGGGACGCCGTGCCGGGCGAGACGGGCGGCGACCGAGCCCGCGAAGCCGGGGGTGTGGACGTCGCGTGGGGAGACGTTCACCGCGACCGGCACGAACAGCCCCTGCGCCCGCCACTTGGCCACCTGTCCGAGCGCCGTCTCCAGCACGTACTCCGTCAGATGCGGCATCAGCCCCGACGACTCGGCGATCGCGATGAACTCGTCCGGCGGCACCTTCCCGCGCTCCGGGTGCACCCACCGGACCAGGGCCTCGAGCCCGGCCACCTGTCCGTCGAAACGGACCTTGGGCTGGTAGTGCAGCTCGACCTCGTGCGCGTCCAGCGCGCGGCGCAGGTCGGCGAGGAGGCCGAGGCGGTCCGGGGTGTTCGAGTCCCGCTTGGACTCGTAGACCTCCACGCCCGTACGGTCCCGTTTCGCCTGGTACATCGCCACGTCCGCGCGGCGCAGCAGGCCTTCGGCGTCGAGAGCGTGGTCGGGGAAGACCGCGACCCCGGCGCTGGCCTCCAGCACGAGGGTGAGGCCGTCGAGGTCGAGCGGGGAGCTGAGCGCGGCGACGAGGCCGCGGGCGATCCGGGTGGCGGACGTCGTGGAGTCGGCGACCGGCAGTAAGACGGCGAACTCGTCACCGCCGAGCCGCGCGGCCTCCGCCCCGCGTGGCAGGGCCAGCCGCAGCCGGTCGGCGGTCTGCAGCAGCAGCCGGTCACCGGCCAGATGCCCGAGGGTGTCATTGACCGATCGGAAGCGGTCGAGGTCGATCAACATCAGGGCGGCGCGGGCGTCGATGCGCTCGGCGTCGTCCAGTGCGGTCCAGATACGCTCCAGGAGCCACTGCCGGTTGGGCAACCCGGTGAGCGGATCGCGCAGTTGCTCCTCCGCCCGGGCGCGGGCCATCCACAGCGTGGAGTCGAGCGCGATGAGCGGGATGGCGAACAGCGGCAGCAGGATCGGCTTGGCGACGACGACCACACAGACCAGCGGTGCGATGCCGAGCAGGGCGACCGCGACCAGGCCCTGTCTGACCAGGGCGGTGCGGGCGATGGTGGGCAGTCCGCCGGTGCGGGGCGCGTGCAGGTACCACAGCAGCGTGCGGGAGACCGCGAGGTAGGCGGTCGCGACCAGGACCACCTCGGGGGCGGTGTAGACGGTCCAGGTGTCGGGGTTCCACGGGTTCTCGACGGACGGTACGCGTCCGAAGGCGGCCAGCACGAGGGCGCCGGCGCTGATGCCGAGGATGTCCACCGCGCCGTGCAGGACGCCCTGCCGCCAGCGGTGGCGCCGGGCTATGCCGACCAGCACGACGACGGTCAGGCTGACCATCCCCGCCGGCACCCAGCCGTACAGCAGCAGCACGGCGAGGGTGAGGGCGGCGCCGGAGCCGGTGCCGCCCCACCAGCGGGCGCGGCCGAGCGCGACCAGGTGGCCGACGATGACGCCGGTCAGCACGGCCAGCGACCAGCCGGCCGTGCCGGACGGGAAGAGCGCGTGGTGGCCGGTGAACGCCCGCAGGAACCCGGCGCCGAGGGCGAACCCGGCCGCCGCGACGACGGCCGCGGGCAGCGCCGGCCAGGACAGGTGGGGGTGCCGCTCGGCGTCGGCGCCGGGCAGTCCGGCGGTGAGGGCGGAGTCGTACCCGTCCGCCGCGGTGGGCCGGTCGGCGGCGCGGTCCGACGCCTGCGCGTCCGCACGCCAAGCCGTCCAAAGTCCCCCTCGCCAGGCGTCGGCCACCCGGCGCAGCCGTGAGTACGGGGCGGCGCTCTCGGTCGGTTCCATTCCCGTCCCTCTCACAGCCGGCGGTGCCCACGCCCCGCGGCCCGATGCCCGACATCCCTCAACGGCACCGCGGGCACGGCAGGTGCACACCTCAACAGTAGGCCGCAGAGGGCTTCCACGGGCAGCGGTCGTCGACGATTGCCCGAATGCACCCCGCCCGCCCGTATGCATCTGGTATGCGCCGATCGGGTGTTCTTCAACCGCTACTCGGTGGCGGGGAGCGCGACCTCCGACGCGGCATCAGGCCCTTGTTCCAGCAGGACGTTGAAGCCGTCTTCGTTCAGAACCGGCACCTTGAGCTGCATCGCCTTGTCGTATTTCGATCCGGGGTTGTCACCCACAACGACGAACGAGGTCTTCTTCGAAACCGAACCGGTCACCTTGGCTCCTCGGCTCTGCAGCGCCTCCTTTGCGCCGTCCCGCGTGAAGTGCTCCAGCGTGCCGGTGACGACGACGGTGAGACCTTCGAGCGGACGGGGTCCCTCCTCCTCGCCGGTGCTCTCCTCCTCCATACGGACACCGGCGGCCCGCCACTTGCGGATGATCTCCTGGTGCCACTCCTCGGCGAACCACTCCTTGAGCGAGGCGGCGATGATCGAGCCGACCCCCTCGGTGTTCGCCAGCTCCTCCTCGCTCGCCTGCTCGATACGGTCGATCGAACGGAACTCGCGGGCCAGCGCCTCGGCGGCGACCGGGCCGACATGACGGATCGACAGGCCGGTGATGATGCGGGCGAGCGGGCGCTGTTTGGCGGCGGCGATGTTCTCCAGCATGGCGAGGGCGTTCTTCTTGGGCTCGCCCTGCTGGTTGGCGAAGACGGTGGCGATCTTCTCCTCGCCGGTTTTCGGGTCGCGCTTGGGCAGGCCGCTGTCCTGGTCGAGGACGTACGCCTTGATGGGCAGCAGCTGCTCAACGGTGAGGTCGAAGAGGTCGCCCTCGTCCTTCAGCGGCGGTTCCTCGGGCTCCAGCGGCTTGGTGAGGGCGGCCGCGGCGACATAGCCGAAGTGCTCGATGTCCAGCGCCTTGCGGCCCGCCAGATAGAACAGACGCTCACGCAACTGTGCAGGGCACGTACGGGAGTTCGGGCAGCGCAGGTCGACGTCGCCCTCCTTCATCGGCCTGAGCGCCGTACCGCACTCGGGGCACTCGGACGGCATCACGAACTCGCGCTCCGTGCCGTCGCGCAGGTCGACGACCGGGCCGAGGATCTCCGGAATGACGTCACCGGCCTTGCGCAGCACCACCGTGTCGCCGATGAGGACGCCCTTGGCCTTGACCACGTCCTGGTTGTGCAGGGTGGCGAACTCGACCTCCGAGCCGGCCACCGTCACCGGCTCGACCTGGGCGTACGGCGTGACCCGGCCGGTGCGGCCCACGCCCACGCGGATGTTGACGAGCTTGGTGTTGACCTCCTCCGGCGCGTACTTGTACGCGATCGCCCAGCGCGGCGCACGGGCCGTGGCCCCGAGGCGGCCCTGGAGGCGGATCTCGTCGAGCTTGACCACGACTCCGTCGATCTCGTGCTCCACGGAATGCCGGTTCTCGCCGAAGTAGGCGATGAACTCCCGTACGCCGTCGATGTCCTCGACCACCCTGTTGTGCCGCGCGGTGGGCAGACCCCAGGACTTCAGCAGGTCGTAGGCCTGGGAGAGGCGGGTCATGCCGTCGAAGCCCTTGAGCTCGCCGATGCCGTGGACGACCATGTGCAGCGGGCGGGTGGCGGTGACGCGGGGGTCCTTCTGGCGCAGGGAACCGGCCGCCGCGTTGCGCGGGTTGGCGAAGGGTTTGTCGCCGGCCACCACCAGGCGGGCGTTGAGCTCCTCGAACTTCTCCATCGGGAAGTAGACCTCGCCGCGGATCTCCACGAGGTCCGGGACGCGGTCACCCTTCAGCCGGTCCGGGATCTCCGCGATCGTCCGGACATTGGGCGTGATGTCCTCGCCGGTGCGGCCGTCGCCACGGGTCGCCGCGCGGGTGAGGCGGCCGTGTTCGTAGGTGAGGTTGACGGCGAGGCCGTCGACCTTGAGCTCGCACAGGAAGTGGTACTCCTGGCTGCCGAGTTCTCTGGCGATGCGCTCGGCCCAGGCGGCGAGGTCCTCGTCGTTGAAGGTGTTGTCGAGGGAGAGCATGCGCTGGCGGTGCTGGACCGCCGTGAACTCCGTCTCGTACGACCCGGCCACCTTCTGGGTCGGCGAGTCCGGGGTGCGCAGCTCCGGATACTGCTCCTCCAGCTCCTCCAGGGTGCGCAGGAGCTGGTCGAACTCCGCGTCGCTGATGACGGGGGCGTCCTTCACGTAGTACCGGAAGCGGTGCTCCTCGACCTGCTCGGCGAGCTGCGCATGCCGCTCCCGTGCCTCGGCGGGTACCGCTGTGGACTCCGCTTGCTTGTCGCCGGCCACCGTGTTGTCCTCCCGTTACTCAGGGTTGTCCGCGAGGGATCTCGCCGCCCGGACGCAGTGCGCGAGGGCCTGACGCGCGTACTCGGGGGAAGCGCCCGCGAGACCGCACGTCGGCGTGACCGTGACTGCCGTCGCCAGCAGACCCGGTTGCAGCCCCAGCCTGCGCCAGAGCGTCCGAACACCCATGACGCTACCGGCAGGGTCTGACAATCGGCCGTCCGTGCTGGGCACGACGCCTGCGAACAGCCGGGTACCCCCTTCCACGGCTTCGCCGATCGCCTCGTCGTCACGTTCGGTGAGGAGCGAGAGGTCGAAGG
Source organism: Streptomyces flavusporus (assembly GCF_046267975.1). Classification (NCBI taxonomy): domain Bacteria; kingdom Bacillati; phylum Actinomycetota; class Actinomycetes; order Kitasatosporales; family Streptomycetaceae; genus Streptomyces; species Streptomyces flavusporus. The sequence goes on from NZ_CP176503.1 coordinate 3,101,958, forward strand.
AGACGGCCTTCGCTCCGGCTCGGCGCAGCAGGGCGAACGGGACGTCCGGTGCGCAGGAGTGGATCACGACCGGACCGCCGTCGTGCACGCCGACGACGTCCCGGAGCGTGGCCTCGACGATCTGCCGGTCGACGGCCCGGTGGGTGCGGTAGCCGCTGGCGCTCTTCACCCGGCCGCGCAGGACGGCGGTCAGGGACGGCTCGTCCAGCTGGAGGACGAGCCGGGCGCCGGGTACGCGCCGCTGGACCTCCGCGAGGTGGAGCCGGAGTCCCTCGGTGAGGGAGGCGGCGAGGTCGCGACAGGCGCCGAGGTCGGAGAGGGCGGCCTCGCCGTTCCTCAGCTCCAGGGCGGCCGCGAGGGTCCACGGGCCGACGGCCTGCACCTTCAGCGGGCCCTCGTAGCCCTGCGTGAACTCCTCCAGCGCGTCCAGGTCCTCGCCGAGCCACGACCAGGCGCGCTTGGTGTCCCGTCCCGGCCGGTCCCCGATCCGCCAGCCGCTGGGCTCCACGCGCGCGTACAGCTCGACGAGCATCCCGGCGGTCCGCCCGATCATGTCGGCGCCGGGCCCCCGGGCGGGCAGCTCGGGCAGGAACGGGAAGTCCTCGAAGGATCCGGTGACGGTCTTGGCGGCCTCGCGCGCGTCCCCGCCGGGCATGGAGCCGACGCCCGTGGCCGCGCCGAAGCTGAAGTTTTCGTTCACGGGGTGAAGCCTACGTATGGCGTTGGGGCCGGTGTGCGGCTGCGGGCCTCGGTTTCTCGCCCCCGCCGCCCCCGCCCGTCCCGTCCCTGGGGGCTGCGCCCCCAGCCCCCTTCGGCCTGAACGGCCTCGTCCTCAAGCGCCGGACGGGCTGACTTGTGTCCGCCGGCGCCTCACCATGCCGTTACCACCCCGGCCGCACCGTCAGATCATTGACCTCCGCATCCCTCGGCAGGTCCAGCGCCATCACGATCGTCGTCGCCACCGACTCGGGGTCGATCCACCTCGAGGGGTCGTAGTCCTTGCCCTCCTGCTGGTGGACCTTGGCCTGCATGGGGCTCGCCGTACGGCCCGGGTAGACGGAGGTGACCCGGACGCCGTTCGCGTGCTCCTCGTGACGCAGGGAGTCGGCCAGCGCCTTGAGGCCGTGCTTCGAGGCCGCGTACGCCGACCAGCCGGCGTGTGCGTTGAGGCCGGCGCCGGAGTTGACGAACAGCACATGGCCGCGGGCGGCGCGCAGTTGGGGCAGGAAGAGGCGGGTGAGTTCGGCGGGGGCGACGAGGTTGACGTTGAGCTGGTGGCGCCAGGTCTTCGGGGTCAGGTCGCCGACCGGGCCCAGGTCGACCACACCGGCGATGTGGAGCAGGGAGTCCACCCGGTCGGGCAGCGTCTGGTGGGAGAGCGCCCAGCTCAGCCTGTCGGGCTCGGACAGGTCACCCACGAGGGTCCTCGCCCCGGGGAACTCGGCGGCCAGTTCCTTCGCACGGCCGGCGTCACGCGCGTGCAGCACGATCTCGTCCCCGCGCGCGTGCAGCCGGCGGGCCACGGCCGCTCCGATGCCGGAGCCCGCCCCGGTGATCACATGTGTAGCCATGTCCGCCATGCTCGCATCACTCGCACGTCACTGAACGCCCCGGCCCGCCCCGAGGTACGCCGACGCGCCCCCACCTGGCACGGGGCCACCGTACGCGGGAAGAACCGGGCGCCGGCGAACGCTTTCTCCGGTATGACCCAAGGACACACGATCACCATCGAGCAGGGCACGCAGCGGGTACGGGCCGTCCACGACGGGCAGGTGCTGGCGGAGAGCGACCGGCCGCTGATCCTGCGGGAGACGGGCTCCCCCGTGCGGTACTACCTGCCGCCGGAGGACGTCCGGCTCGATCTGCTCACGCCCTCCGAGACCCACACCCACTGCCCGTTCAAGGGCACCGCTTCCTACTGGTCGCTGCCGGGGGCGGCCGACCTCGTCTGGGCCTACCCGGACCCGAAGCCGGGCGTGGCCGAGATCAAGGACCACCTCTGCTTCTACGACGTAGAAGAAGTGTCGTAACCGATGAGTTCCATGCCCCGTGGCAGTCTCCACAGGCATGGACAAGAACACCATCTCGCGCGACGGCACCCCCATCGCGTACCAGCGCATCGGACAGGGCCCGGTAGTCGTCCTGGTCAGCGGGGCGATGTCGGCGGGCGCCACGGTGGCGCCGCTGGCCGGGCCCCTGTCGGACCGCTTCGGCGTCGTCGTGTACGACCGCCGGGGCCGCGGCGAGAGCGGCGACACGACGCCGTACACGGTGGAGCGTGAGATCGAGGACCTGGCGGCGCTGATCGAGGCCGAGGGCGGCGACGCGGCGCTGTACGGCATCTCGTCGGGCGGCGCGCTGGCGCTTCATGCGGCGGCGAGCGGGCTGCCGGTGCGTCAGGTGGCCGTGTACGAGGTGCCGTTCGCCATGGACGAGGTCGCGGCGAAGGGACGCGCCGAGTACAGCGAACGGCTCACCGAGGCGCTCGCGCAGGGGCGGCGCGGCGACGCCGTCGAGCTGTTCCTGAGGCTGACCGGCCTGGCCGAGGAGATGATCCAGGGCGCCCGCCAGTCCCCCCCTGTGGTCCGGCATGGAGACCATTGCGCCGAGCCTGGCGTACGACGACGCCGTCATGGGCGACGGCCGCGTCCCCCGGGACCGGCTGGCCACGATCACCGTGCCCGTCCTGGCCCTCGCGGGCGGGGCGAGCCCCGGCTGGATGAGGCAGGCGGCCCGAGCGGTCGCGGACGCCGCTCCCCAGGGCGCGTACCGCGTCCTCGAGGGCCAGACGCACATGGTGGATCCGAACGTCCTCGCGCCGGTTCTGGCGGAGTTCTTCACGGCGTAGGTGCATGGGCACAGGCCATGGGTAAGGCCCGTCACTCCGATACGAACGTGCCCCATGCTCCCCATGGCCTCACATACACGGACCTCTGGCCGGGCATGCGGCCGTGTCACGGCGACCTATTCTTTCCTGGCCGCATCACGCACCTGACCTTCGCGTCACCGACTTTCCTGATCTGGGCATCCTCAAGGCGGATGGTCGAGCTCGTACCCCCAGTGCGGTGCGCGCCAGCACCTGAGGCCTTCTGAGGAGGCACCCAGAGAGTGATCCGGTCGCCGTCCGCCCCGAAGGTGATCACAGGCCGGTCCTCCGGTGGCCGTATCCCGAGGAACGGGGAGTCGGCGGAGACGAGTTTCACGCACACGTGATCCGCCCGGAGACCGAAATACTCCGGCACCTCACCGCCCTGTGTCGCGACATTGCGAGCTGTCTTGCCGCTCTGCCCTGCCGTGAAGAGCACGGCCGAGGCGAGCGCGAGGCCGAGCAGCGCGCCCACGGACAACATCGGGACCCACGACGTCCACGAACCACGTGCGTCGATGGAGGAGTTGAGATAGCGAATCCAGCCCAGGTACGCGATGGGCAGCAGCAACATTCCACCGAACACCAACAAGAGCCACAACCCCGCACGCACGTTCCCCAGGCCATCGCCGTTGGTGCCCAGTGACATATCGAAAGGCCTGAGGTAGGCCTGCTGAACTTGAGCACCAAGCCACGGCACGAGAGGTACTGCCAGTGGAAGAGCCAGGGTCGACAGCCACGGCACAGCGCGGTGTGTAGCGGTGCGACGGACTGCCAGGACTGCACCTATGAGCACGTACGCCACCGTCCACACCACGATCGTCTGACCGAGCGAGGTCGTGCCGATGCCGAACGTGTCCCACTGACCGGCAGAAGCGAGAACCAGGAGCCCGAACGTGCCGATCAGGCCGGCCAGGGCGAGCACCTGCCAGCCCGTCCGGGCTCTGGGACCTCTGATCACATGGCGACCCGCGTCCCACTGCCGACTGGAAAACACGTGTCTGGACAGTTCGGTTCGTGCCGCACGACGCGAACGTGCGAGGCGCCGCGGGCGGGACTCGTCCAGCGACACAGGAATTCTGACCAGACGTACGGTCCCCGCGTCCTGATCGTGCCCACCAGTACGGGCGGCCAGATGCGCGGCTTGTATCAGTCGTTGACGCACAGGGCGCGGCCTGCCCCGTATGTGCCACTCGACCAGGGGACGGTGGACGGACTCCACCAGGGCCGCGTCTCTGCACTGCACGGATAGAGCCGCGTCCCTGGCAATCAGGTCCAGCGTAGCCACGGCCTGTTCGACGGCTCCGTCACGAACCGCACGAATCCGCGCCTCCACAATGCGCAAGGTCCACCCCGTCGCGGGCTCCACCCTCGTCTCCCCGGACAGAGGCAGGCGCACGGGCCACGGCATGGAGCCACACAGCTCCGTCAGCAGGTCGAGTTCCTCCGGGCGATCCAGGACTTCTACCACCATGTGTACGCGGCGATTGAAAGGGAGCTTGCCCGCCACAGCAGTGGAAGTAGAGGGCGTCGACGGTTCTGAGGGGGATGAGGAATGCAGGTCGGATGTCGGTGAAGCTGTCACGCCGGGAGTGTCATTCAGAGATCCGCGTTGTTCGTACACTCCGGCATTTCAGGTGCGTCATCCCCAAATGAGCACGCAATTGGCGGAGCACCTCCGGAAATCGTCAGTCAAGGGTTTACTCAACTCGCCCCCGCCACAACAGCGGTTCCTCTTCGGCGAACCATCGCTCACGCCGCTCGGCGTCCGGGAGCACGAGCCGCATCTCCCTGCGGAAACCAGGTCCGTGCCCCGGCACCTTCAAGTGGCACAACTCATGTACCAGTACGAGATCCACCAAGGGCGGTGGAAGCTGCATGACGGCCCAGTGAACCGTGATGACACCGGTCGGTGTACACGCGCCCCAGCGATCGGCGAGGTCGGCGATCTCGATATCCCGTGCTGCCGCACCCACACGCAGTTCCAGAGACGATACGCGAGCACGCAGCCACTCGCTGCCGCGTTCCGTGTACCAGGCGGCGATGTTCCGCGCGCCCTCCTCGGCATTCGTCGGTTCGGGCAGCTCCAGCCAGCCCCGGTGCAAACGCACTTTTCGGCCGCCCGCCGACGGGACCAGCCGCAGCCGGTACCGCCGCCCGAGATAGGCGAAGCTGGTCCCGTTGATCAGCTCCTTCATCGGTTCAGCAGGTCGCTCGTGACGGCGTCTGACTTCCTCTGCAAGACGCGGCAACCGGGTCCGTACAGCGGCCGCCACGGCGTACGGATCGGCTTCCGCGGGCACGGCGAAGAGCACCTCACCGTCCGGTGTGACCTCGATGCCCAGCGAACGGCGCCGAGGGCGCAGATCGACACGCCACCGCCATCCCGGGGGAAGCGGAAGCGCGGCGATCGCCTGCTGGACGGATGTGCTCACCGGCCATTCCTACCACCCGGTACTGACAGTGCCGCACCAGGCTCAGCCGTCGTCGCCCGGCGTGTACCGCAGGAAGTCACCGTGCCGTTCCGCTGCCAGTTCCACCAGCAGATTCGCCAGCGGCCCGGTCACCGCCCAGTCGACGTGGAGTTCGGCCTCCAGGTAGTTGCGCAGTTCCCGGCGAACGCGGTCCCTCGCCTCCGGGAGTGCCTGGAAGTTCGGAGACCGTACGAGGACCGCTATACAGGCCGCGACATCCCGAGCGGCTTTGATCCGGTCGACCGTCTCCGGGACGGCAGGCCCGTCGGCCTCCTCGTAGTCGCGGCACAGCAGCCCGTACACGGGCTGTTCGGTCCACGGGTCGAGGCCGGTCGACTCCGTGCCGCCGCCGTCCGCCTCTGCGTTGAGGACATCGCGGGCCAGGGTCTCCAGCGAGGCCGCAGCCTGTTCGAAGTCCTCCTCCATGCGCCGGATGACCTCTTCCAGCCGTTCGCTGAACTTCTCGTAACGGGTGCGGTCGGCGTCCAAGTGTGCGGTGATGTGGGTCCTGAGGCGACTGGTCAGGTACGACACCCTGGCACGGGCGTCCGGATTCGCCAGAACGCGTTCCAGGAAGTCGGGGGCGGTGAGCGTCGCGGGCGGCACTCGCTCCTCAATGCCGGACACCTTGACATGCCGGGCGATGAGGTCGCGCACCTTGGCGCCGTAGCGCCTCGGGCTGAACTGGTCGCGGTCGTCGAGGTAGCGGGCACGGACCAGGTACTGCACCTCGCCGATCCTGCGCGCGAAGTCCTCGTACTCCAACGCGTGCGGCCGGGGCAGTACGGCACCCAGGGCCGTCAGGAAGTCCCGTACGAGCTCGTCGAACTCGCCGCGCAGCAGCGGGTCGGCGAGCCTGGCCAGCAGGTCCTCGCGCTGCGTCTCGTCGTCCAACGAGGTGGCCCCGAGTTCCGTGAGCAGGCCGGTGAGGATTCGGTGCCGGTCCGCCAGAAGGGCGTCGGCGGCGGCGTCCGCCTGGAGCCAGAGGCGGTCGCGGGTGGGCTGGGGTCCGGTGTGGTCCGGGTCCAGGTGGTCGAACGACACGTCCTGGTAGCCGAACACAGCCCGCAGGTGGGCCTCTTCGTACGCGGCGAGCGAGCGGGCGAGCTCGGGGCCGACGCCGACGTAGTCGACGACCAGGCCGAACTCCTTGGCCGGATAAGGCCGGTTGGTGCGGGCGATGCTCTGAAGGAGCCCCGCGCCGGCCAGCGTGCGGTCGAGGTAGAGCACCTGCTCGGGCGGGGCGTCGAAGCCGGTGAGCAGCATGGAGTTGACGACGAGGAAACCCAGCGGCGCTTCTTCCTCGGGCTCGCCCGGCCGGTGTCGCCCCGCCGGGCGCGAACGGCCCTCGTTCCAGGGTCCCCCACCGCTCCCTGCCGGACGCGGCGCGCGGCCGGGCGCGGTCCCCTCCCAGGAGCGCTCAGCGGGCGGGGCGAACGGATCGGGTACGCGAACACCGCGCTTGAAGCGGTCGATGTACTCCACGTGGCGTGCCTTGTCGGTCCAGCGCTTCCAGCGGCCCCGATCCCGCGCCCTGTTCTCGGAGATCACTGCGGCGACCTCGATTCGGGCAAGCAGGTCCCGGTACCGCACAAGCCGGATCAGTTCGCGCTGCTCACCGCTCGCCGACTCCTCGGCCTCGGGGTCGTGCAGCAGCGGACCGAGTCCGTCGATGCGTGCGACGAGACGCTTGAGGGCGGCGGTCAGCTCCCGCTGGTAGCGGACGGCGGCCCGCCGGGACACCGCGACGACCTGCGCGCCGAAGCCGTCCCTCATCGCGGTGACCGCCCAGTGCCACACCATGTGCTCGGCCTTTGCGGCGATGACAGCCGGGGACTCCAGGACCTCCTTCCGCCGGCCGAACTTCCTCAGCACCCGGAGGCGCTGGTCCGGCTCGACGGGGATCTGCTCGTCGAACCCGGTGTCGAGGCGGGCCTTGTCCAGCACTTCCAGGGACACGCTCTCGGCGGCGTAGCGCACGGGAACGACGGCCCCGTCCCGCTCTGCGTCGCGCAGCGTGTAGGTGTCGGCGAAGGGTCCGAAGATGTCCTCGGTGGTCTTGCGGGCCCTGTTGATGATCGGGGTGCCAGTGAAGCCGTGCATCGCGGCGTTCGGCAGCATGGCGCGCAGCCGGGCGTGCTGCCAAGCAGTCTGGCCCCGGTGCGCCTCGTCGATCAGTACGACGATGTCGTGGCCATCGTTCGCGACGCGGTTGTGGACGTGGTCACGCTCGCCGGGCTCCTTGGCGAGGAACTCGTCCTGCCCGTCGTACGAGGCGTCGTCGTCGCGGCGAGCCTTCTGGAGCATGACGAGCACGACGTCGGGAACGTCGACGGCGAGGAAGCGACGGGCTTGCCTAACGGACCTCGACCGATAGATCCGCTCGTCGGCGGCGCCGAGGCTGCTGCGGATCTGCTCCTCGAGGTCGCGCCGGTCGGTCACCACGACGACCTTGTGTCCGGCCAGCGCGGGCGTACTGCGCAGGTGGCGGACGAGGAAGGCCATGGTGAGGCTCTTGCCGGATCCCTGGGTGTGCCAGGTGACACCGCCCCGGTGGTCCGTGTCCCGCCCGGCCGCGCGGGCGGCCTGCCGGGCCCGCAGTGAGTCGGCGATCCCGTGGACGGCGCGGAACTGCTGGTATCGGCCGACGACTTTGACCGTACGAGGCCCACGCCCCGCCTGCGTGGTGAAGTCCCGTACCAGGGTGAGGAGATGGGCGGGCCGTAGCACACCGGCGACGAGCGTCTCCTGGGCGGTGAGTCGCCGCCCCTCGGGTGCCCCGACCTCCTCCCGCACCTGATCCTCGGAGACCGGTTCCACGGCACGCCAGGGAGCGAAGTGCTCCGGTTCGGAGGTGACCGTGCCCAACTCGGCGTGGTCGCCGTCCGTGGCCACGAGGACCTGGGCGAACCGTACGAACTCGGGTATGGACCCGGCTTCGTCCACGCCCGCGTATCCGATGACCTGTTCGACGGCGAGGTCCAGGCAGATACGGCTGTCGAGGTCCTCCGAGAGGTGGCTGCCGAGTCGGGCGGCGGGCGCCTTGCACTCGATGACGGCCCAGGGCAGGCCGTTGACGAAGAGGACAAGGTCGGGGGTGGCGAGCTTCCGGCCCTCCGCGCCCTGCCGCTCCTTCCGCTCGACGCGGAACTGCGAGACGGCCAGCAGATCGTTTCCGCGCGGATCGTCTTCGTCGTGCCGGGCCGGCTGCTCCCAGTCCACGAGTCGTACGTGTTCGGGCAGGCCCTTCGTCCAGCCGGGCAGCGTACGGGCATTGACGCCTTCCCGGAGCATCCGGGTCACTTCCAGGTTCCCGGCCACCCCACGGTCCGCCTGCGGCCCCTGCCCCGGCCCACGTCCCATGAGCCGGTCGAGGATGTTCCTCAACTGCACCTCGGTGAGCCAGGGTTGCCCGTCCGGCCCGGGGTTGAGTCGGCTTACGGCGGCGAAGAACCGTTCCTCGTAGACGACTTCGGCGAAGGAGGCACGCTCGGAGTCACCGGCTCGTGTGGCCGGCGCCCCTGGCCGGGCGCCCTGGAGGTGCTCCCACCCCATGGCGACGAGCTGGTCAATGAGCGGCCTCTCGACCAGCTCGTACTCCGGGTGCGCCATTCCCGCTCTCCCCGTCCGCCATCGCACGCGTCAACTGCCCCTGGGGAAACAGAGGTAGGGGCGAGTCTAGTGGGGTGTACTGACAGTGGCGGGGATGGTACAAGCGCGATTAGCGGATCTGGGCCAGTCGGTAACGGCCTGACCTGGGTCTACGAGGGCGGCCGGTGGCCCAGATCTGCCAATTCCGTGCGGGTGCGGGCGAAGCCCACGGCATGAGGGTTTGGCAGGTCCTCAGGCGGCGAGCTCGGAGGCGGGCGGTGGCGGCGAGACGGGGAGACTCAGTTCGAACCAGATCGTCTTGCCGCCCGGCCCGTACGCCCCCTTCCCTATGGCACACCCGCCCCACCGGTCGGCAACCGCGTCGAGGATGAGCAGCCCGCGCCCTCCGTCCGCGTGTGGTGCGGCCTCCGTGGGCCGCGTCCCGGGCGTCGGGGGCAGGTCGGGGCTCATGTCCCAGACGCTGACGCGCAGTACGGGGTGCTGCCACTGGAGCCGAACGGACGCGGGGCCCTTCGTGTGCCGTACGGAGTTGGTGGCCAGCTCGGAGGCGAGGAGCTCCGCGCGGTCGGTGAGCTGGGCGAGGCCGTGCGCGTCGAGGACGGCGCGGAGGGTGATCCGCGCGATGCCCGGCCCTCGCGGGTCACAGGGGAAATGCAGTTCGTAGTACCAGGGGGAGGCGAAGGGGAGGGGTGGAGGGTGCGGGAGACCTGAAAGGGGGTCAAGGGCCGGGAGTAGGTGGGGGGATGAGGTGAGGACGGGGGTCGGGTGCGAGGTCTCGGTCTCGTAGGTGGTGGTCGGGCGCGGGTCGCGGTTCGTGTTCTGGTTTGTGTTCACGTGGCACCTCCTGGGGTGCGCGGTCGTGATGGGTCAACTGAACGTGCGCCACACGGTGTTCGGGCCGCAAACGATCCCGGTGTCTCTGCCGCGCCGGCCTGCCTCCCGGGTGGGCAGGGTGGGGCGGTGCGCTTCCGGGTCCGGCGGGGAGCGGGTGGCACGGGTCACACCGTAGCGCACAAATTACAACCCGTGATACCTAGTTCAATCCAACGAGTTGAACTCTCAAAGCGGATGGACGAGACCAAGGCAGACGTGCACACTGTGCGCGAGTGAGGAGAGGACGACATGGCACCACGTCAGGCCCCCACCATCCGTCAGCGCCGTTTCGGGGCCGAACTTCGGCGCCTTCGCGAGGCCGTCGGACTGTCAGCGCCACGAGCAGCCGAATTGCTCGGCACCGACCGAACAACCATCTCGAACGTGGAAGCGGGGCGCTTCGGCATCAGTGAACAGCGCCTGCGACGGCTAGCAAGCATCTACGAATGCGATGATCCGGCGCTGATCGAGGCTCTGGCCGCGATGACTGGGGGCCGCAAGACTGGGTGGTGGGACGAGTATCGCGGCAAGGTGCCGCCAGACTTTCTGGACGTCGCGGAACTGGAGTTTCACGCCCACTCCCTGCGGACCCTCCAAACCGCCCACATTCCAGGCATGTTCCAGATCGAGGATCACGCCCGCGCACTCTTCGACCTCTTCATCCCCGCCCTACCGCGCCTTGAAGTGGAACTGCGCATCGCACAGCGGCTCGCCCGTCATGCAGTGCTCACGAAGGAGCCCGCCGTTTCCTACACGGGCCTGATCCACGAAGCCGCCCTGCACATGCAGGTAGGCGGGCGTCACGTGGCGAAGGCCCAACTGCACCAACTTCTCGAAGAAAGCGAGCGCGACAACGTGACGCTTCAGGTGATCCCGTTCAGCGCGGGCGGATTCCCCATGGCGGGCGACTCGGTGCTGTACGCCGCGGCCGAAAGCACCCATCTGGACACCGCCCAGGTGGATTCCCCGATCGGTGCCGTCTTCTTCGATTCACCTACACAGCTGACCAACTTCCGTCGGCGCCTGGACGCAGTCGAACAGGTAGCGTTGAATGCGCAGCAATCGAGGGACGCCATCCACGAAATCATCCGAAATCTGTAAGAGGTGCACACTTTGCCCGAGTTGAAGTGGCTCAAGTCATCCTTCTCGGAGGCATCCGGCAACAACTGCGTCGAGGTCGCCTCCACCGAGGACGGCATAGCCCTCCGCGAGAGCGAGAGCCCCGCCGAAGTTCTGGCGACCCACCCGGACGTGCTGGGTGCGCTCCTGCGCGGCGTGAAGGCGGGCGCACTCGGACTCCCGCCCAAGTGACCCGCCAGACGCACCCTCAGGCCGCCGCCTGTCGCACCCGCCCCGCGAGCAGGTCCTCGACGACGCCCTGCTGAACCGTCCGGAGCTTGGCGATCACCTCCGCCCGTGCGGCGATCCGACGGTCCAGCGAAGCCACGGTCCTCACGATCTCCCGCTGCCGTTCTCTGTCGGGAAGCGGGACGGTAAGGCCCTCGACAACTTCCGAGCTGATCTTGACCATGCTCTCGCTGGTACCTCGCGCTGCGGCCTTCACCATCCTGCGCATGGCAGGCGCTCGCAGAACAAGTTCAAGGTAGGAAGGGAGGCATCGCTTCGCATCCGGACGCAGACGCATCATGAGGTCCGGATAGATGCACGGGCTACCGACGTCTTGGTAGCGACCTGCGAGACCAACAAGTTCGCGGGTGTTCGCCCGGCTCATCAGCAGATCGCCGTCCCGGAGAACGTAGCGACGGCCCATCACAGTATCCGGGACGTTCTTGAGCTGCTTCGGCACGAAGCCCTCGTCAGTGAGGCATCCGAGGCCCAACGCCTGGAGGCCGGACCACTCTGACACCTCCTGGGGCGAATAGCCGTTCCTCGGCCTCTCAGCAAGCACCTCGCCAAGAACGACGTCCGGGCCATCGATCGCAGCCTCGGCCAGACCGGATCGGGCCACCTTCAGCTTGTCAAGCGCCCGCTCCAGCACCCCGATACGCCGCTCGAACGCGGCGTGGGCGGCGACAACTCGCTCCTGCTCGTCAACGTCCAGTCGCGGAATCCGCAGGTCCCGTACGTCCGCCTGCGAGACCTTGTACTGCCCGCTGCTTCCTCGCATCACGTCATCGATCTGACGTCGTACGGCATGAGAGGCGAGTGCGATGCCCAGGAACTCCGGGTGCAAAACAGCCGGGTCCGCTGTCAGGCGGAACACCAGATCCGGGAGCAGCAGCCTCGGGCGAACCGTCCCAACCGTGCAAGCCACACCAACCAGTTCCCGTACTCCGTTGGCACGAGCCATCAGGACATCACCGGGCCTCACTTCAAGTGCCAGGCGTGGGGTGAACGCGCGCGGTAGTGCCTTTGCCTCGCTCTCGATGAACCGGCCGGAGGTCACGGCACTCAGCTTCAGGACACCCCACTCGTCGCCGCCGGGCTGCCTCGGGTCACAGACGGGGCTCCAGCCTGTTCCAACACCCGTCAGCCACTCCCCCAACCTCACCTCACCGCGCATACCCAAGCTCCTTAAGCCAAGCCCCCAGCTCCCCCGCCGCAGCCTCGCTGTCCCCCTCCAGCTCCTCCAGCGACACCGCGTACTTGTCCGCCCAACCCCGAATCGCCGCCACCAGCTCACGCCGCCCGGCGGCCACCGCCGCGTCCAGGCGATCGGCGAGCCCGGCGCCGAAGACCGTCAGGACGACACGCTGCGCGCCGCCCGCCGCCGCCTTCTTGGCCCACTCCGCCGCCGCGCGCAGATCGCTCAGGAAGCGGTCGTCCAGGGCCGAGCGGTGGCGGGAGGCCGCCGTGCGCTCCTTGCGCAGGCGGGCCACCGTCTTCTCCAGGCGCTTGATCTCCTCCGGGTCCACGGGCTCGCGCTCCGCTCCCTCCCCCTCATCGCCGGAATCGTCCGCGTCCTCGTCGGACTCCCCGGCCGACGGAGGCTGCAAAGCGGCCAGTTCCGCTACAGCAGCCTTCAAGGCCGCGTCCGCCCGTGCCAGCTTCTCATCCGCGCGGGCCACCTCGTCCAGGAACTCGGGGATCAGCGCCCGTACGACCGGCTGGTCGAGGGCGCGGCGACGGTCGGCTGCCGTGACCGTCGTCTTCTTCCGGCCGCGGCCCTTCCCCTTCCCACCTACGCCCGCGCCGCCGTTCCCCCCGTCGTCGTCGGCGTCGTCGTCCGGCAGGACTGGTTCGATCATGGTCTCCACCGAGTCGACCCAGCCGTCGAGCACCCGGTCGTATCCTCCGGCCGCCAGCGCCTTCAGGTCGTACCGGACGGCCATCCACCAGTCGGCAACGATGCCCGCGGCGTCGTAACGGTCGAGCATGCCGACGTCCCGCAGGGCCTTGGTGAAGCCCTTCACCAGCCGGCCACGCAGCGGCAACAGCTCGTGGTGACCGATGAGCGCGGTGAAACCACCCGCCTGCTCCGCCCACCACCGCTCGTACGTCTCCCTGACCTGCGCCTCCTTCGGGGCAGCCAGCCCGGGAATGCGGGCCGCGGTAGCCTCCGGGCCCTCCGGGAGGAAGTCCACGTAATCCTCGTCGTCCTCCCGCCGCGCGAAGAGATCGGCAATGTCGATGCCGTACGCGTGGAACAGGCCGGCCTTGGGCTCGATCTCGGCCGTTGGGACGCCACCGTAGAGGTGTGCCCGTACGTCCTGGGGCTCGGGTGGCGGTGAATTGTCCACCCAGCGGCGGATGTTGAGGTTGGCGTCGGCGGACAGAAGGTCGTCGACGCTCACCAGGCGTGAGTATCCCGGCTCCTCCAGCCACTCCCGGTAGACCGTGACGATCTTCTCCGCGTGCTCCTCACCCAGCTCGTTCTGGTTGCGGGCGGCGCGGAAGTCACGGTCGGCGTTGATGAACAGGACCTGGCCCTCGCGCGCCGGGGCCTTCCGGCCGGGTCTGCGCAGGACCAGGATGCATCCGGGGATTCCGGTGCCGTAGAAGAGGTTCGGGCCGAGTCCGATCACGGCCTCGATGCAGTCCTGCTCCAGGAGCATCACTCGGATGTCGCGCTCCTTGCCCGCCCGGAACAGCACTCCGTGCGGCATGACCGTGGCGGCGACGGCGTCCCGGTTGTGCTCCAGCACCGAGATCATGTGCTGGACGAACATCAGATCGGCCTTCTTGCCGCTCTCGGGTGCGTACCCCCAGTGCATTCGCTTGCCGTGGACGATGTCGGCCTTCTTGACCAGCTCGGCGTCGTAGTTGAGGGAGAAGGGAGGATTCGAGAGGACCTTGGTGAAGGTGCGCAGCCTGTTGCCCGCGGTGAGATGGAGCGGTTCGACGAGGGTGTCGCCGTGCTGGAGGTCGAACTCGTGGATGCCGTGCAGCACCATGTTCATGCTGGCCATGGACCAGGAGGGGCCGTTCTTGTCCTGGCCGTTGACGGAGAGGTCGTCCGGTCCGCCGCCGCTCTCCTCCACGTACTCCCGCGCGGCGATGAGCATGCCGCCGGAGCCCGCGCAGGGGTCGTAGACGCTGTCGCCCGGCTTGGGGTCGACGAGGCGCACCATCATGCGCACGACCTCACGCGGGGTGTAGAACTCGCCGCCCCGCTGGCCGGCGGAGTCCGCGAACCGGGCCAGCAGGTACTCGTACGCCGCGCCCAGCATGTCCGGGAACTCGAAGTCCTCATTGCGCAGCCGGTAGAGGCTGAAGTGCCGGATCAAGGAGCGCAGTTCGGCGTTGGTGAAGCGGGGCTTGGTGCCGACGACTTCGTTGAAGCTGATGTGGCGGGCGACGCCGTCCAGCTTGTCGTTGCTTTCCTGGAGCGCCGCCAGGGCCTGGTCAAGCCCCTGGCCCACCTTCTCGACCAGTGCGCTGATGCCAGGGGCAGGGTTGCCCGGAGTCCGCGGGTCGACGTGCGGGCCTCTCCACCAGCGGGCGCGCGGCGGGACGTAGAAGACGCGGGGGTACTTGTCCCTGTCGTTGGCCCGCTCCAGGGCCTTGCCCTCGTCTCCCCCGGTCCGCTTCAGCGCGTCCGCGTGGACCCGTTCCCATTCGGGCTGGAACTCGTCGGAGGCGCGTTTAAGGAACAGCATCCCGAAGATGAAGTCCCGGTACTCCGAGGCGTCCATCCGGCCGCGCAGGATGTCGGCGGCCGAGAAGAGGTGCCGCTCAAGCTGGGGCAGGGTGATACGGGCCAAGGTGAGCCAGTCCTTCGTACATACGCCGTCGGAATCGGGAGAACCCCGGAAGCGTAGTCCGGCCGGAGGGCCGAGCGAAATCCGTTCGTCCGGTCGCTACGTTTCGTCCGTCCCGATCCCGAGACTGACCAGGAGACGCCACACATCGGCCGAGGGATCACGCCGAACCGGGTCGCAGGTGGCCGCGTGGCCGGTGCGGCGGTTCCACTCCTCGTAGGTCTCCTTCGTCTCGCTCCTCGGTCCGGGAATTCTCTCGACCGTCAGGCCCTTGGCCGAGCAGCCGCCGGACGGGTGTGGGCACAGCGCCACCAGCTTCCGTGCGTTTCGTACGGCAGTCCGCTCTCGGCCGAGCAGCGAGCGCCCGCGCGGGCCTCCCAGCCCTTTGCCCCGGTCGCCGGACTGCGTGTCGTAGTCCGCGAAGCCGTCGGCCTCCGGGTGGCTGCGCAGCCGCCCGAGGACGGTGGTGCTCATGCCGTTCTCCGGGCTCGTGTGCTGTTTGAAGTGGAGGAGCAGCCACAGTTCGAAGGAGGGATGGGAGAGGGCCACGTGCACGCCGTGCTTCGCCGCCAGGTGCATGGCCTCCCGGATTTCCTCGGGGGTCTTGTCACCCGAGTCCCGGTCGAAGAGCGCCCACTTCTCCTCGTGCCGGTCGGCGTCGGCAAGGACACGCTCGACCACTTCGACTGGGCGCAGCCCGTTGTTGTCGTGGTGCTTGCAGAAGTGCAGGTGGAACTTCTTCTCCTCGCCATAGGCATGATTGAGGAGGATGATGTAGTCGCGCTCGGTCTTGGCGCCCTCGGTGGCCACGTAGACCAGTCGCTGGGAGGGGTCCCGGTAGGCGGAGAGGGGACGGCGTACCGAGCCCCCGCCCGGGCGGTCGCGGCGTTTGCGGCGCTCGCCCTGTCCTCTGTTACCGCTCACGCTGTCGCCTTCAGCCCCTCTTCGAGCAGAGCCAGCTGCCGCGCCACCTCACCGTTGGTCAGGCGGGGCACGCCACCGTAGCCGCCTTGCAGATAGCGCCGTACGAGATTCTCGTCGTTGCGGACCTTGCGGGCGGCGGTGAGCGGGTAGAGCTCGGTTTCCCCGGTGCTGTTCTTCAGGGTGATCCACACCTGGTCCCGGTCGAGAGGACGCTCGGCGACGGTGGGGCCCAGCAGGGTCGCATCGTGAGTTGTGAAGACCAGTTGGGCCGTACGTGGATTGGCCTCATCGTCCTGGAAAATGCGGATGACCTCCGCCGCGAGCAGGGGGTGCAGGCTGGAATCGAGCTCGTCGACCAAGAGCGTGCCGCCGCTCTTGAGGACGTTCAGCAATGGGCCGAGGAAGGCGAACCAGGCGTGGGTGCCGAGTGACTCCTGATTCCAGAAGTCCAACGGTAGGTCCCTGCCGGCGGCCGAACGGTGCAGGAGTTGCGGATCTCCGGTGTCTGGGTCGACGGAAAGGTCGGTGATGCCGAGATCCGCCGAACGCAGCAGGGTGACGAAGCGCTCACGCAGGTCACCATCGGTGAGATGAGCCTCGTTGATCAGGTCTCTCGTCCAGTGAGTGCGGGCCGCCACGTCGTCGCCCACGAGCCAGAAGTTGTCGAGGAACCATCGGTGAACCGCGGAGAGCTGCGGATGGTTCATCGCGGCGGCCACAGTCAGGAAGAGGGAGTTCGGCCGGGTGAAGTTGGTGTAGGTCTCCTGGGCGCCGCGCAGTCCCATGCGGGGGATGCGGAACTCGCCGCCTTCGGAGTCGGGTCGTCCGGCTTCCCGGTCGAACCACACCTGACGGCGCCCGCTGGGGTAGGCATGCAGCCATTCGGCTTCCACCCGCTCGTCGGACAGCTCGAAGCCATACGTATAGCGGACACGCTCGCCTCGGGTGGGGAGCAGTAGATCCACCTCGAAGAGGCTGGTGTCGTCCCGCGCACTCGGGTCGAGGGCGAAGGGCTCGCGCGGTACGCCCGGCTCCTTGCTCCAGTCGGCGAAGGACTCGCGGACAGCCTTGCGCATGAAATGCATCGCCAACAGCAGGTTCGACTTGCCGGAGGCATTGGCGCCGAAGACGCCGACCGTGGGCAGTATCTCCAGCTGCTTCCCTTGTGAACGCACACCGGTGTCACGGCCGGTTCTCTCATTGAACTCGGTCGCCACCAGCGACAGCTCGACCTCGTCGCGGATCGACCTGTGGTTGGCCACCCGGAAGCTGAGCAGCATGGGGGCCTCCTGTTCGATCGCTGAACGAGTTCGTCACTTCACGCCACTTGGTGCGGGTAACCCGCATCAAGCAGCTTATGACGAATGCCAGAACGTGGCCAGAGGACCGTCAGCCGACGTTGACCCCGGCCGTGGCCCGCACCGTAGACGCGATCGTCGCCGACCCCACCACACGCGTCCCGTCGTACAGCACGATCGCCTGGCCGGGGGCCACCCCGCGGACCGGCTCCGTGAACGACACCTCCAGGGCGTCGTCGATCAGCTCGGCGGTGACCTCGGTCTCGCCGCCGTGGGCGCGGAGCTGTGCGGTGTAAGTGCCGGGGCCGGTGGGGGCGGTGCCGCACCAGCGTGGATTGATCGCTCGCAGTCCGCTCACGTCGAGGGAGGACGCGGGGCCGACCGTCACCGTGTTGGTCACCGGGGAGATGTCGAGGACGTAGCGCGGCTTGCCGTCGGGGGCGGGGGTGCCGATGCGCAGGCCCTTGCGCTGGCCGATGGTGAAGCCGTACGCCCCCTCGTGGGTGCCCACGCGGGTGCCGGACTCGTCGACGATGTCGCCCTCGGCCTTGCCGAGGCGGTTGGCGAGGAAGCCCTGGGTGTCGCCGTCGGCGATGAAGCAGATGTCGTGCGAGTCGGGCTTCTTGGCGACGGCGAGGCCGCGGCGCTCGGCCTCCGCGCGGATCTCGTCCTTCGTCGTCACCGTGTCGCCGAGCGGGAACATCGCGTGCGCCAGCTGCTTCTCGTCCAGGACTCCGAGGACGTACGACTGGTCCTTGGCCATGTCGGAGGCGCGGTGCAGCTCGCGCGTGCCGTCCTCGTTCAGCACGACCTTCGCGTAGTGACCGGTGCACACCGCGTCGAAGCCGAGGGCGAGCGCCTTGTCCAGGAGCGCGGCGAACTTGATCTTCTCGTTGCAGCGCAGGCAGGGGTTCGGCGTGCGGCCCGCCTCGTACTCGGCGACGAAGTCCTCGACGACGTCCTCGCGGAAGCGGTCGGCGAGATCCCAGATGTAGAACGGGATGCCGATGACGTCCGCGGCGCGGCGGGCGTCGCGGGAGTCCTCGATCGTGCAACAGCCCCGCGCGCCGGTGCGGAAGGACTGCGGGTTCGCGGAGAGCGCGAGGTGGACGCCGGTCACGTCGTGGCCCGCCTCGGCCGCGCGGGCGGCGGCTACGGCGGAGTCGACGCCACCGGACATGGCGGCGAGGACGCGGAGGGGGCGGGGGCGCTGCGGGGTGTCAGTCATAACGCTTCCAGGGTACGGGGGCGCGGGAACCGGAGCCCGCGAGTATCCGTTCTCGCTCACATGGAAGAGAAGAAGGGCGGCTCCGGCCGGCGAATCGGGCGACGGTCACTGATCCTCGGTGGGGCCGCGGCCGCGGTCGGCACCGGGGCCGTGCTGACGCGCGACGAGCTGTCGCGCCTGTGGTGGCAGGTGCCCGGGGTGGAGAAGCCGCGGGTGGCGGGCGCCGTCGACTACCGGGGTGCGCGCTGGGTGGCGGCCTCGTCGGCGAACTGGCGGCGGGCGGACCGGCCGGACGACTACACGATCGACATGGTGATCATCCATGTCACCCAGGGCAGCTTCGACAGCGCGGTGAGGGTCTTCCAGGACCCGGGCCACGGCGCCGCGTCCCACTACATCGTCCGCAAGGACGGCCACGTCACGCAGATGATCCGCGAGCTGGACGTCGCCTATCACGCGGGCAACCGGGGCTACAACGAACGCAGCGTCGGCATCGAGCACGAGGGCTTCGTCGACCGCCCCCAGGACCTCACGGACGCGATGTACGCCGCGTCCGCCCGTCTGACGGCGCAGATATGCCGGCGCTACGCCATACCCGTCGACCGCGAGCACATCATCGGCCACGTGGAGGTGCCGGGGACGGACCACACGGATCCCGGCGAGCACTGGGACTGGGACCGGTACATGAAGCTCGTACGGCAGGCGGCTACGACGGCGACGCCGGCCTAGGTCTAGGTCTGCCCTAGGTCAGCCCCGCCGCACGGGCGCGTTCCACCGCCGGGCCGATGGCCTTGGCGACCGCCTCGACATCGGCCGACGTCGACGTGTGGCCGAGGGAGAAGCGGAGGGTGCCGCGGGCCAGGTCCGGGTCGGTGCCGGTGGCGAGCAGGACGTGGCTGGGCTGGGCGACGCCCGCGGTGCAGGCGGAGCCGGTGGAGCACTCGATGCCCTGGGCGTCCAGGAGCAGCAGCAGGGAGTCGCCCTCGCAGCCGGGGAAGGTGAAGTGGGCGTTGGCCGGGAGGCGGTCCACCGGGTCCCCTCCCAGGATCGCGTCCGGCACCGCCGTACGGACCGCGTCGATCAGGTCGTCGCGCAGGGCACCGATCTCGCGGGCGAAGCGCTCGCGGTGTTCGGCGGCGTGCTTGCCGGCGACCGCGAAGGAGGCGATCGCGGGGACGTCGAGGGTGCCGGAGCGGACGTGGCGTTCCTGGCCGCCGCCGTGCAGGACGGGTACGGGGGTGTACTCCCGGCCGAGGATGAGCGCGCCGATGCCGTACGGGCCGCCGATCTTGTGGCCGGAAACGGTCATCGCGGCGAGCCCGGAGGCGGCGAAGTCGACCGGCAGCTGGCCGACGGCCTGGACCGCGTCGGCGTGCAGCGGTACGCCGAACTCGGCGGCGGTCGCGGCGAGTTCGGCCACCGGCAGGACGGTGCCGATCTCGTTGTTGGCCCACATGACGGTGGCCAGGGCGACATCGTCGGGGTTGCGGGCGATGGCCTCACGGAGGGCGTCCGGGTGGACCCGGCCGTAGGAGTCGACCGGGAGGTACTCGACGCTGGCGCCCTCGTGTTCGCCGAGCCAGTGGACGGTGTCGAGGACGGCGTGATGTTCCACGGGGCTGGCCAGGACCCGGGTGCGGGCCGGGTCGGCGTCGTGGCGGGCCCAGTACAGGCCCTTGACGGCGAGGTTGTCGGCCTCCGTTCCGCCGGAGGTGAAGACGACCTCGCTGGGGCGGGCGCCGAGGGCTTCCGCGAGGGTCTCGCGGGCTTCCTCGACGGTTCGCCGCGCGGCACGGCCGGATGCGTGGAGGGACGAGGCGTTGCCCGTGATGCCGAGGTGGGCGGTCAGCGCCTCTGCCGCCTCCGGAAGCATCGGGGTGGTCGCGGCGTGGTCGAGATAAGCCATGGTGAGGCCGATTCTACGGCCCCTTCCCGGCCTGCCCCTCGCCGCCCACGATCAGTTCCGGCCGTCGCGGCCAGGCCCTGTCACCACCGGGCAGGCGGGAATCCGACGACCGGGCCTGGATCAGAAGCTCCACGAAATCGTGTTGTCCGCCTGCATGAACGCGGCGAGTACGACGAGGTCGGCGGCGCCCAGCCCGAGACCCAGCCAGGCCCGGCCCCGGCGGTTGGTGCCCCGCGCGAGGGCCACGGCGGCCAGGACGATGGCGATCGGGCCGAGGAAGACGTTCAGGACGAGCAGGCCCAGGAGGCCGAGGACGAAGGACGCGACGGCCATGCCGTCGGTGTCCCGGATTCCGGTGCGGCGCGTGGCCGGTGCGGTGAGGTGCATGGTGGTCAGCTCCCGACGAGCGGATCGGTCGGATGGACGGCGGTCAGTTCGTCCGGGCGGCGCGGCGGCGGCCGTGGCGCTCGCGGAGCGCGAAGATGCCGAGCCAGCCGGCGATCACGATGGCCGCGACGACGGTGAAGGTGAGCGGTGCGTGGGCGACGGTGCCCATGACCAGGCCGAGCAGCAGGAGTGCGGCGACGAGGAACAGCATGGGTCGGTATCCCCTCCGGATGCCTTCGGGCGGCTTCTGACCCGAAGGCTCGGTGAACGGTTGTAGTTACAATTGTTCACTGACTTCCCAGTCTAGCGCGCCCCATGACTTTTAAATTCCAGAGAACAGTTGTTAACTGCATGGCATGAGTCACACCCTCGGCCTGCGGCAGGCGCAGAAGCAGAAGACCCGACAGGCACTGCTGGATGCGGCGTTGGAGCTGCTGGAGGGCCAGAGCCTGAGCAGCCTGGGCCTGCGCGAGGTCACCCGTGCCGTCGGGGTCGCCCCGACCGCCTTCTACCGGCACTTCCGCTCCACCGAGGACCTCGGCGTGGCGCTGGTGGAGGAGGCACTGGGCAGTCTGCACCCGATGATCCGCACGATCGTGTCCACGGCGGGCGACAGCGACGAACGCATCAGGCGCGCCGTGGAGTTGATCGCCCGTCACGTGGACGCGTACCCCTCCCACGTCCGTTTCATCGCCCGTGAGCAGCACGGCGGGGTCCGGCCGGTGCGGGAGGCCATCCAGAACGAACTGGCCCGGTTCACCGAGGAGGTGAAGGCGGCGCTGGTCACCGACCCCATGGCCGAGGGCTGGAGCGACGACGATCTGCTGATGCTCGCGGGCCTGTACGTCGACCAGATGCTCATCGCGGCCTCGCTCTTCCTCGAGGCCCTGGAGGGCCCCGAGGAGGAACGGCAGCGCGTCACCCGGCTCGCCGCCCGCCGGCTGCGGCTGATCAGCATCGGCCGCGCACACTGGCTGGACTGACGGACAGGACCCCGCGGACGCGGTCAGCCGAGCCGGACCCGCGCCAACTGTCGGGACTGGGCGACCAGCCGGTCCTCGCTGTCCCACACCTCGGCGTCCTCCTCGAGGAAACCGCCGGCGAGGTTGCGGGTGGTGATGGACACCCGGAGGGGGCCCGGCGCCGGTCGGCACCGTATGTGCACGGTCAGTTCGACCGTCGGCACCCAGCCGGAGATACCGAGTTCGAAGGCGGTGGGCGGCAGGGCGTCCACCGCCAGAAGCAGCGAGAAGGGGTCGGCGTCCCGGCCGTCCTTCAGCCCGAACCAGGCCCGCATCTCGCCCTTGCCGGACGGCGAGCCGAGGGCCCAGCCCAGGGTCGAGGGGTCGAGCTTGAGCATCAGGCGGTCGGTGATGGCCGAACTGCCGGGGACCGGGGCGGGTCCGTCCTCGGGCCCGAAGCACTGGTCCATCGGCGGGATGGCGGGCGGCTTCGCGGTCGTACGGACGTCGTCGGGGAGCGTCTCGAGGTCGCCGTACGAGGCGAGGACGCGGATCCGTTCGACCTCGCCACCCTGCTCGTCGTACTGGAAGAGGGACGCCTGGCCCGTCGACAGGGTCCGGCCGGTGCGCACGACATGCGTGCGGACGACCGCGGGGCCCGGCCGGGAGGCGGTCAGGTAGTGCGCGGAGATGGTGAACGGGTCCGGGTGCGGCAGGGCGTCGGCGAGGGCGCGGCCCAGGACGGCCAGCAGATAGCCCCCGTTGACGGCGTTGATGATCGTCCAGTCGGCCGAGAGGTCGATGTCGTAGACGCCCTCCGCGCGCCGGGTGACAGCGGTGTCTCGGTCGAACTCGCTGTTGCCGATGGTCGCCTGGGATGCCTGAGCCATGCCGGTACGGTACAACAGAAAATTACTAAGCGGTAGCTTTTGAGGGTTCCTCCTCACGCACCGTCGACCGCCGGTTCCACGCACGCGGCGCCCGCCAGTGGTACCGCATCGCCAGCAGCCGCAGCACGAAGGCCATCACGGCCGCGATTCCGCTGGTCAGCGGGGTCAGGGCGTCGAAGCGGATACAGAGCGCCACCATCGTGGCGCCGACCATCGCGGGCACGGCGTACAGATCGCGGTCCCAGCGCAGCAGCGACGGCACCTCGTTGGCGAGGACGTCCCGCAGCACACCGCCCCCGACGGCGGTGGCGAGGCCGAGGGCCGCGGAGGCGTGCAGGCCGAGTCCGTACTCGTACGCCTTCGTCGTGCCCGCGACGCAGAACAGGCCGAGGCCGGCCGCGTCGAAGACGTTCACGCCGGTCTGGATGCGTTCCACCTGCGGGTGCAGGAAGACGACGAGGAGCGCGGCGAACAGCGGGGTGACGAAGTACCCCAGATCCGTGAACGCGGCCGGCGGTACGGCCCCGATGACCAGGTCCCGGAACAGCCCGCCGCCCAGCGCGGTGACCTCGGCGAGGACGGCGATGCCGAAGACGTCGAAGTTCTTGCGGACGGCCAGCAGCGCGCCGGAGATGGCGAAGACGAAGATGCCGATCAGGTCGAGCGTGTGCTGGACGGAAGGGCTGAACAGTTGCTGGAGCACCCGAACATTCTGACGCGCGAGGGGGCGTGCACCTGCCGAAGCAAGGTGCACGCCCCGTCACACGGCTACTTGTCCGACGCCTTCGGGTTCTCGTCGGCGCCGTCGGAGGTCACGGTCTCCTCCGAGGGCTCCGAGTCCGAGTCCGAACCCGACGAGTCCGCGGTGTCCGAATCCGACGAGCCCGCCGCGGCCGAGTCCGCCGCATCCGAACCCGACGAGCCCGCCGCGGCCGAGTCCGCCGCATCCGAACCCGACGAGCCCGCCGCGGCCGAGTCCGCCGCATCCGAACCCGACGAGCCCGCCGCGGCCGAGTCCGCCGCATCCGAACCCGACGAGCCCGCCGCGGCCGAGTCCGCCGCATCCGAACCCGACGAGCCCGCCGCGGCCGAGTCCGCCGCATCCGAACCCGACGAGCCCGCCGCGGCCGAGTCCGCCGGCTCCCCGGAATCCGACCCCGCCGACTCCGCGGCCACCGCCTTCGCCACGGCCGCGCTCGTCTCCGCCGACTCCGCGAGCACCTCGTCCGCCACCAGCTCCGCCGCCTCCTTGGCCGCGGTGAGCAGCACCGTGTCCTGCGGGGCCTGGTCCTCGAAGTTCTCCGGGTGGTGGCAGGCCACCTGCTGGCCGGGGCGCAGCTCGAGCAGCGGCGGCTCGGTGGTCTTGCAGATCTCCGTCGCCTTCCAGCACCGGGTGTGGAAGCGGCAGCCGCTCGGCGGGGAGATCGGCGAGGGCACGTCGCCCTTGAGCAGGATGCGCTCGCTCTTGGCCGACTTGCGGGAGGGGTCCGGGATCGGCACCGCCGAGAGCAGGGCCTTGGTGTACGGGTGCATCGGCGACCGGTACAGCTTGTCCCGGTCGGCGAGCTCGACGATCTTGCCGAGGTACATCACCGCGATCCGGTCGGAGACGTGCCGGACGACCGACAGGTCGTGCGCGATGATCACGTACGTCAGGCCCAGTTCCTGCTGGAGGTCGTCCAGCAGGTTCACGACCTGCGCCTGGATCGACACGTCCAGCGCGGAGACCGGCTCGTCGGCCACGACCAGCTTCGGATTCAGGGCCAGCGCGCGGGCGATGCCGATGCGCTGACGCTGGCCGCCGGAGAACTCGTGCGGATAGCGGTTGTAGTGCTCGGGGTTGAGACCGACCACCGACAGCAGCCGCTGGACCTCCTTCTTGATGCCGCCCTCGGGCGTGACGCCCTGCAGCCGGAAGGGGGCGCCGACGATCGTGCCGATGGTGTGGCGCGGGTTCAGCGACGAGTACGGGTCCTGGAAGATCATCTGCACATCGCGGCGCAGCGGACGCATCCCGCCGACGCCGAGGTGTGTGATGTCCTTGCCCCCGAACTCGATGGTGCCGGCCGTCGGTTCGAGGAGCCGGGTGATCAGGCGGCCCATCGTCGACTTGCCGCAGCCGGACTCGCCCACGACGCCGAGGGTTTCACCGGAGCGCACCTCGAAGTCGAGGCCGTCCACCGCACGGACCGCGCCGACCTGCCGCTTGAGCAGGCCCTTGCGGATCGGGAAGTGCTTCTGCAGCCCGGTCACCTTCAGCAGGGTCTCGCCGGGGGCGGCGTCCGCGGTCAGCGTGGCACCGTCGCTCTGCGCAGGGCTACTCACTGCTTTTTCCTCGCTCACAGCTTCGGCGCAATCTCTTCGGTCCAGATCCGCTCCCGCTGCTCCGGGGACATGTGGCAGGCGGCCCAGTGTCGGCTGCCGACCTCGGTCAGCTCGGGGCGGACCGTGCGGGTGACGTCGTCCTTCGGGATGTCCGCGTACGGGCAGCGCGGGTTGAAGGCGCAGCCGGACGGCAGATTGATCAGGGAGGGCGGGGAGCCCTTGACCGGGACGAGGCGCTCCTGCTGCTCGCGGTCCAGGCGCGGCATCGAGCCGAGCAGGCCCCAGGTGTAGGGGTGGCGGGGCTCGTAGAACACCTTCTCGGCCGGGCCGCGCTCCACGCAGCGGCCGCCGTACATCACCAGCAGGTCGTCGGCCAGTTCGGCGACGACACCCAGGTCGTGGGTGATGACGATGACGGCGGAGCCGAACTCCTTCTGCAGATCGCGGATCAGGTCGAGGATCTGCGCCTGGACGGTCACGTCGAGGGCCGTGGTCGGCTCGTCCGCGATGAGCAGTTCGGGGTTGTTGACCAGCGACATCGCGATCATCGCGCGCTGACGCATACCGCCGGAGAACTCGTGCGGGTAGCTGTCGACCCGCTTGTCGGGCTGCGGGATGCCGACCCGGTCGAGCATCTCCACCGCGCGCCGCTTGGCGGTCTTCTTGTCGACGTCGTGGTGGATGCGGTACGCCTCCACGATCTGCTGGCCGATCGTGTAGTACGGGTGCAGCGCGGACAGCGGATCCTGGAAGATCATCGCCATCTCGCGGCCGCGCATCCGGCGCACCTGGTCGGCGGGGGCGGACAGCAGCTCGGTGCCGTTCAGCCAGATCTCGCCGGAGATCTGCGCCTTGCGCTTGCCGTACTGGCCGGCGGTGTGCAGGCCCATGATGCCGAGCGAGGTCACCGACTTGCCGGAGCCCGACTCGCCCACGATGCCGAGGGTCTTGCCCTTCTCCAGCTGGAAGCTGAGCCCGTCGACGGACTTGACCAGGCCGTCGTCGGTCGGGAAGTGCACCTTCAGGTCGCGCACTTCGAGGAAGGCGGTCGGGGCGGCAGCGGTGGTGGGCTCGCCCACGGCCGCTCCGGTCTTGCTGAGTTCGGTCATGCGAGCCTCACTCGGGGGTCGATCACGGCGTACAGGATGTCCACCACGAGGTTGGCCAGGAGCACCGCGAGGGAGGTGATCAGGGTGACGCCCAGGATGATGGGCAGGTCCTGGGTCTTGATGGCGTTGAGCACCGCCTGGCCGAGGCCGGGCAGGCTGAACGTGGTCTCGGTCAGGATCGCGCCGCCGATGAGGGCGCCGAGGTCCATGCCGAGCATGGTCAGGATCGGCGTCATCGTCGAGCGCATCGCGTGCTTGCCGATGACCACCTGTTCCCGCAGGCCCTTGGCGCGTGCGGTGCGGATGTAGTCCTCGCCGAGGATCTCCAGCATGGTGGCGCGGGTGATCCGGGCGTACATCGCCGCGTACAGGAACGCGAGGGTGACCCACGGCAGGATCATGCCGCCCAGCCAGCCGGAGAAGCTCTCCTCCAGCGGCACGTACTGCCCGTCGATCCAGCCGAGTCCGTAGCTGAAGATCGCCAGGCTCAGCAGACCGGTGAAGTAGATGGGCAGGGAGACGCCGCCCAGTGCGACGACCATGGCGCCGCGGTCCCACAGGGTGCCCCGCTTGAGCGCGGAGAGCACACCGGCGGCGACACCGAAGACCAGCCACAGCAGCGCGGCACCGAGCGCCAGACCCAGGGTCACCGGGAGGCGGTCGGTGAGCACCGGCCAGATGGCCTGCTCGCTGCGGAAGGAGTAGCCGAAGCACGGCGCGGAGCAGTGCGTGACGTCACCGCCGGCCGCGTAGGTGCGGCCCGCGAAGATGCCCTTGAAGAACTCCCAGACCTGAACGTAGATCGGTTCGCCCAGACCCAGCTTCGTCCGCACGGCCTCGACGGCAGCGGGGTCGGCCTGCTTGCCCACGAAGCTCGTGGCGATGTCGACGCCCACCCATTTGGGGACGAGGAAGAAGATGCTGAAGACCACCACCATGATGACCACCAGCATCACTGCGGCGGCGAACAGCCGCCTGATGAGGTAAGTGAGCACAGCTCTCGGCCCGCCGCGGACCGCGGGCCACCGGAGGTCGTCCGATGGCCCGTGGTCACGCCACGCCGGCCTTCACCTGCCTTTCGTGCCGTACGGCGGGTGTGCCGGGTTTACTTCGAGTTCTTCAGGCCGAGGTTGACGAAGTCGTACATGCCGCTGTAGCCGTCGGACGTGTAGACGTTCGCCAGGTCGCTCGAGCGCCAGTTGATGAACTTCTCGAAGACGAAGGGCAGGTAGTAGCCGCCCTCCATCACCTTGTGGTTGATCTCCGTGGCGATCTTGGCCTTCTTGGCGTCGTCCAGCGTGTTGACGTAGTCGTCGAACAGGCCGTCGATCGTCTTGTCCTTGATCAGGGCGTAGTTGTTGTTGCCGCTCTCAAGGATGTAGCTGCTGTCCCACAGCGGCAGACCGAAGCCCTGGACGGTCGGGAAGTCGGGGCCCCAGCCCATGATGATGATGCCGAACTTCTTCTTCTTGACGTTGGAGGGGCTGCCGATGATGCCGCTGGTCTGCGAGCCGTCGTACTGGTCGATCTCGGCCTGGATGCCGACCTTCTTCAGCGACGCCTGGAGGGACTCGGCGGTGGCCACCTCGACCGGCTTGTTGTTGCGGACCGCGATGGTGGTCTTGAAGCCGTTGGGCTTGCCGCAGGCCTTCAGCTCTTCCTTGGCCTTGGCGACGTTGCCGCTCTTGTTGGCGGTGGCGAGCTCGAACGGGTCGTACTTCTGGCCCTCGGAGCCCGGGACGGACGGCGGCAGCATGTTGGTGCCGATGTCACCACCGGCGATGGGGCCGCCGCGCGCGGTCTGCAGGGAGACGTGGTCGGCACCGTAGATCACGGCCTTGCGGCAGTGCTCGTTGTCGAACGGCTTCACGCTCTGCGGGAAGACCGCGTAACGGATGTAGCCGGAGACCGGGTTGTCCAGGTTGGCCTTGTGCTCCTTCAGGGCGGTGGTGCGGCCCTGCGGCGACATGCCGGTCTGGTTGATGTCCAGGTGGTAGTCGCCGTTGATCAGGCGCTGGTCCATGTCATTGGCGTTGGAGAAGAAGTTGACCGTGATCGCGTCCGGGTAGGCCTTGCGGATCGGGTCGGAGGACTGCTTCCAGTTCTCGTTGCGGACCAGCTTCAGGGACTTGCCGGGCTCGTACGACTCGAACTTGTACGGGCCGGAGGAGAACGGGTGCAGGCCGTACTTGGACTTGGTGTCCTTGTCCTGGCGCACCGGCGAGGCGGAGACCAGGGCCAGCATCTCCTCGAAGTCCGAGTTGGCCTTCGGCAGCTTGAAGATGATGGTCTTGTCGTCGGGCGTCTCGATGGCCTTCAGACCGAGCTTGTCCTTGGACTTGTCCTTGTACGGGCCCTGGTACTTGCCCTTGGGGTCGAGGACGTCCTTCAGGTACACCGGACCGCCGGCCAGCACGTCCTGCGCCCAGACGCGCTCGATGCCGTACTTGACGTCCTTGGAGGTGATCGGCTTGCCGTCCTCCCACGTCACGTCGTCACGCAGGGTGTACTTGTAGGTCTTGCCGTCGTCGGAGACCTCGGCGAGCCCGGTGGCGAGGTCGGGCGCCAGCTCGGCGCCGGCCTTGCCCGGCTCGGCCTTGTTCGTGACGAGCTGGCGGGCGTAGTAGCGGGAGAAGTTCCACATGAAGCCGTAGTAGCCGCGCGTGGTGTCCCACGAGTCGGCGTCCTGGGCACCCGCGAACTTCAGCGTGCCGCCCTTCTTGGCCAGGTTGGCCTGGGCGACCTTGTTGTTGGCGGCGTCGAAACCGGCCGCGCCGTCCTTCGAGCCACCGTCGCTGCCGCCGTTGCCGCCGCCGCACGCCGCCGTGGTCAGCAGCGCGGCGACCACGGCGGCAGCGGCCATGGCCTGCTTGCGCCGCCCTGAGGTGCGTTGGGTAGTCACGATCTCGGATCCTCCGGATTAGATGAGAGACCCCGTGCTTTGGGCCACGGGTCGCTTGGGGTACGGCAGTTCAGCGGGAGCCCTTCGGGTCCAGCGCGTCACGCACGCCGTCGCCGAAGAGGTTGAAGGCAAGAACGGTGAGGAAGATCGCCACGCCGGGGACCACCATGTACATGGGGTCCGATTCGTAGTAGTCGATCGCGTTCGAGAGCATCTGCCCCCACGAGGCCGTGGGCGGCTTGACGCCCACGCCCAGGAAGCTGAGTGCCGCCTCGGTGAGGATGTTGGTGGGGATCATCATCGTCGTGTAGACGATGATCGGTGCGACCAGGTTGGGCAGCAGCTCCTTGAAGAGGATGTACAGCTGCCCGGCGCCCAGCGATCGGGCCGCCTCGACGTACTCGCGCTCACGCAGCGAGAGCGTCTGGCCGCGCACCACGCGTCCGATGTAGGGCCAGCCGAAGAAGCCGATGACCAGGATCATCACGAACAGACGCACGCCCGTGCCGGTCAGTCCCAGCATCTCGTTCGGCATGACGGAGACCAGCGCGATGATGAACAGCAGCTGCGGGAAGGCCAGCAGTCCGTCCATCACCCGGCTGATGGCGGAGTCGACCCAGCCGCCGAAGAAGCCGGCGAGGATGCCCAGCACGGTGCCGAGAACGACGGCGACGACGGCGGACAGGAAGCCGACGAGCAGCGAGATCTGGGCGCCGTAGACGATCCGGGCGAAGATGTCGCGGCCGCTGACCGGTTCGACGCCGAGCAGGTGCTCGCCGCTGATGCCGCCGAAGGAGCCGATGGGGGTGCCGAAGAGCGGGTCGATCAGGTCCTCGTGGTGGGCCTCGGGGTCCTGCCCGACCAGTCCGGTGATGACCGGTGCCAGCACGGCGACCAGGATGAGGAGAAGCACCACGATGCCGCCCGTGAGGGCCAGTTTGTCGCGTTTGAGGCGCTCCCAGGCGATCCGCCCCAAGGAACGGCCCTGTACGGCCTTCGCGTCGCCGCTGACCAGCGCCGCTTCCTCGGCCGCACTCGGGGCCGCTTCCGCGGTCGGCTCGTGCAATGGTGCCGTCATCTGGCAGGGACCCCTCTCAACCGGCGGTAGCCGGCCCGCACTTGCCGCTGTAGCGGCGTGATCAATCCGTCGCACACAGGGGCGCCCTCCGGACGAAGACGCGGAAGAACACCCCCGGAGGGGGAGTCTTCAACGCTTTGGCGATCTGTCGCCAGACTTGACGGTGAATGGATGCACAACCGTGATGCTGTTCTGGGTTTTCCGTTATCCGGACAGCGGTTAACGGGGGGCGGACGGGGACCAAGTTGTGCAATTGGGACAAGGGGCGCCTTTCTACCCTTGTCTACGCGCGAAGAAGAAGCCCTGGTACGGACCGCGGGAGCGCCAGGGGCTGGTTCCGGTCAGTACCGTCCCTGGGCCGGCGGAAAGCCGTACCCGGCCGCCGGCGCCTGGACCGGGGCGGCTGTGTGTGCCTCACGGTCGTAGAAGGGGCGGGCATTGGCGCGCAGCCACATCGCGACCGGGTCGTACTCGTCGGACATCGCGACGGTCGACACCGGCAGCCCGTCCGGGACCGCGCCGATGGACTGCTGCATCATCGCGCGCACCGAGTCGACAGCGGGCGGCGAGGTGTCGTACACATCCAGCCCGATGGCGAGATACGGCGCCCCGAGCGAGGGCTGCACCCAGGCGCGGCGCAACGAGCGGACGGCTGGGGTGCGGTGGGCGTTCTGCGACAAAAGGGCATAGAACTGCGGAATCTGGATGCCGGGTTCGGACAGTCGCAGCGGGCCCGCCGGCTGTCGGTCCAGGCCGGTGGCGATCCGGCGCAGGTCGAGCCAGGGGATGCCGACGCCGCCGCCGGGGGCGTGCGGGTTCAGCCAGAGGCCGTAGTGGTCGGGGTAGAGGGTGCGGGCGACGTCGACTCCGTCGACGACCTCATAGGAGCGGTTCCAGCCGCTGGCCGACAGCTCCTGGGCCGAGGTGACGCACGGGGCGTAGCCGTAGCCCTCGACCTCCATGTTTCCGTACTGGGCGTCCGGGGAGCCGGCCTGGCCGTGCCAGAGCAGCATCCAGATCTGGCCGGAGGACGGGGTCGCGAGGGCGCGCAGCAGTGCCTCGTAGGCGTCGTAACGCCCCGGCGTCACCTGGCGCAGCATGTGCTCGACCTGGCCGGCCGCGGCCGTACCGCTCGCGCTCACCTTTTACCGCCCCTTCGTGCAACGCCCTCGTTCGAGCACCTAGCTTAAGCCCGCCCGCCCAACAGCTCGGGGCTCCGTGTCGTCTTGCGGATGCGGGTTGTTCTGGGCTGGTCGGGCCCACGCGGCGGAGCCGCATGTCGACACGGCCCCGCGCCCCTGGGCCGGCTGCCCCTCGGGGAAGTTTTAGAGGCCCCGTTGGTAGAAGGGGCGCACCCGCTCGCGCAGCCAGGTGACCACCGGATCCTGCGCCACGTCCATGAGGACCAGGTTGACCGGCCACTTCATCGGGACCTTGCCCAACGCCCGGCCCAGCGCGTCCAAGGGAGCTGCCCGTAGATCGCCCTCCCGCTGGGAGAGTTCGACTCCTACGAACATCACCGGGTCCGCCGTTTCGATCGCCGCCAGGCAGCGACGGGCCGTCAGGACCACGCCGATGCCCTCGAACTCCGCAGACGCCGCCGCGAGGAAGTCGACCGGGTCGTCCTGCCAGTCGGGCTCGAAGAGGCGGACGCGGCCGCCGCTCGTGAGCCCGTCGAGCGGGGTGCGCCCGGCCCGGCACAGTTCGGCCACGGCGGGCGGCGGCAACGGGATGCCGACCACGCCGCCCGGGTTGACGACGATGCCCGCCTGCGGGGGCAGGCCGCGGGCGAACTCCACGGCCGGGGCCACGGTGTACGACATGTGGGAGCCGACGACCTGCCGGAACTGCTCCTCGGAGCTGAAGACCGGCACGTAGGCCTGGCCCTCGATGTCCAGCGTGGGCAGGTCGAGCGGGCCGCTGTGCGGGCCGCCGCCGTTCGGCAGCGGTACCCACACGAAGCTGCGGCCCAGCACCTCGACGATCCGGCCGCCGACCGAGGGCACGCCGAGGGAGGCCGACAGCACCTCCTCCAACTCGTTGCCGGGCCATCCGCCGTGCGGATGGGGGTGCGCCTGCGCCGGGAAACCCCCGGAAAGGTCCGGGGGGAAGTCCGCCGGGAAGTCGTCCATCTGCCTACCGCCTGCTCCGTACCTCTGCTGCGGCTGAAAGGCTAACGCCCCGCACCGAGCAGGTCCCCTCAGCCCACGAAGCCGATGCGGCGCAGGGTGTCCGCCGCCTCCCGGTCGAGGAGGACCGCGCCGCCGCAGCCGTGCGGCAGGTCACCGCGTTCCGTGCGGCGCACCAGGCGGTCGGCGGCCCGGCGGTGGCGCAGGAACGCGTACCGCGAGACCCCTCGGCCGCGCTCGCGCTGGCCGGCCAGGGCCTGCTCGGGGGTGACGTCGAGCAGCAGCATGTGCAGTGTGCCGCCGCGGCGGCGGGCCTCGCGGGCCAGCCAGGCGCGCACCCAGGCCTGCGTACCGCAGTCGTGCACGACGACTCCCTCGCCGGTGCGCAGGGTGCGGCGCAGTCCGGCGTAGTGGGCGAGGCGGACGAGGGGCCGGTAGACCGCGTACGGCAGCCGGGCGGGCATGCGGCCGTCCCAGCGGTCGCGGGTGTCCTGGGAGTCGACGCGCAGTCCGCGCACCGCCCTGCGCATCAGGGTCGACTTGCCGCTGCCGGGCAGGCCCGTGACCACGACGAGGTCGCGGGGCCCGAAGAGCAGCGCATGCGGGCTGCGGCCCTCCCGCTCGCGCAGGTCGCGGACGACGGGTGACGGCAGCGAAGCGCACGCCTCCCTGGCCGGGGTGGTCGGCTGCTTGGGCAGCGCGAGGCCCGAGGTGGTGGCGTACGCCGTGGTCCTGTTCACCGTGATCGTCCTCCCTGGGGCGGTTCACGAGTCCCATCCCCGTCGAGTGTAAAGAGAAGGTAATGCTCGATGTCTCCTGTTTCCGTCCCCTTCCTGCAACAGCGCTGCTACAGCATGCCCCGCCCGGCTGTGCGGAATCTGCGCGGCCGCTGTTCGCGGGCCCGGTAAAGGCCCGGCAAGGTGACCCTGCCGCACCCGGCCGATGCATGCAATGATGGCCGCGCCAACTGCATACCGGCCGCTTGAATCCGCGCGGGAGAGTCCCCGGCAGCACTGCCGTCGGGGCGCCGAAGGAGCAAGTCCCTCCCTTGAATCTCTCAGGCCCCGTTACCGCGCGGGCGAGGCACATCTGAAAAGCGGGCCCTGCGTGCAGCGGCCCCACCCAAGGTGCAAGCCAGGACCAACAAACGGTCATGGCGAACCTCTCAGGTTCCGATGACAGATGGGGAGGAACGACCTTCCCGTCATGCCCTTGGAGACCGACCGATGAGCAGTACCGCACTCCGCCGCACCGCGCTCGATGCCCTGCATCGCTCGCTCGGCGCGACGATGACCGACTTCGCCGGCTGGGACATGCCCCTGCGCTACGGCTCCGAGCGCGACGAACACCTCGCCGTGCGTAACCGGGCCGGGCTCTTCGACCTCTCCCACATGGGCGAGATCACCGTGACCGGACCGCAGGCCGCCGCCCTGCTGGACTACGCGCTGGTCGGGAACATCGGCGGCGTCAAGGTCGGCCGCGCCCGCTACACCATGATCTGCCGGGCGGACGGCGGCATCCTCGACGACCTGATCGTCTACCGGCTCGCCGAGACCGAGTACATGATCGTGGCGAACGCCTCGAACGCCCAGGTGGTGCTCGACGCGCTGACCGAGCGGGCCGACGGGTTCGACGCCGACGTCCGCGACGACCGGGACGCGTACGCCCTGATCGCCGTCCAGGGCCCGGAGGCCCCCGGCATCCTGAAGTCGCTCACCGACGCCGACCTCGACGGGCTGAAGTACTACGCCGGCCTGCCCGGCACCGTCGCCGGCGTCCCCGCGCTGATCGCACGCACCGGCTACACCGGCGAGGACGGCTTCGAGCTGTTCGTGCAGCCGGAGCACGCCGTCGCGCTGTGGCAGGCGCTGACCGAGGCCGGCCAGTGCGTCGGCCTGGTCCCGTGCGGGCTGTCCTGCCGGGACACGTTGCGCCTGGAGGCGGGCATGCCGCTGTACGGGCACGAGCTGTCGACCTCGCTGACGCCCTTCGACGCCGGGCTCGGCCGGGTCGTGAAGTTCGACAAGGAGGGCGACTTCGTGGGGCGTGCGGCCCTCGCCGAGGCCGCCGAGCGTGCCGCTTCCGAGCCGCCGCGCGTCCTGGTCGGCCTGGTCGCCGAGGGCCGCCGGGTGCCGCGCGCCGGGTACGCCGTGGTCGCCGACGGCGCGGTGATCGGTGAGGTCACCTCCGGTGCCCCCTCCCCCACGCTGGGCAGGCCGATCGCGATGGCGTACGTCGACGCCGCGCACTCGGCGCCGGGCACACCCGGGGTCGGCGTGGACATCCGGGGCAGCCACGAGCCGTACGAGGTCGTGGCGCTGCCCTTCTACAAGCGCCAGAAGTAGCCACCGGCCCCACGTCAGCGTGACGCTCGGCACATATTGCCTGGTCATCCGCAGTTCCAGCAGTCCCCCATTCACCAGCACTCCCTCGCATACAGGAGAATTCAGGCCATGAGCAACCCCCAGCAGCTGCGCTACAGCAAGGAGCACGAGTGGCTGTCGGCCGTCGAGGACGGCGTCGCGACGGTCGGCATCACGGAGTTCGCGGCCAACGCGCTCGGCGATGTCGTCTACGCCCAGCTCCCCGAGGTGGGCTCCACGGTGGCCGCGGGCGAGACCTGCGGCGAGCTGGAGTCGACCAAGTCGGTCAGCGACCTGTACTCCCCGGTCTCCGGCGAGGTCACCGAGATCAACGAGGACGTGGTGAACGACCCGTCCCTGGTGAACTCCGCCCCCTTCGAGGGCGGCTGGCTGTTCAAGGTGCGCGTCGCCGAGGAGCCGGCCGACCTGCTCTCCGCCGACGAGTACGCCGCCCACACCGCCGGCTGAGGAGTCGTAGCCGTATGTCCGTACTGAACACCCCGCTGCACGAGCTCGACCCGGCGGTGGCCGCCGCCGTCGACGCCGAGCTGCACCGTCAGCAGTCCACCCTCGAGATGATCGCCTCCGAGAACTTCGCGCCGGTCGCGGTCATGGAGGCGCAGGGCTCGGTCCTGACCAACAAGTACGCCGAGGGCTACCCGGGCCGCCGCTACTACGGCGGCTGCGAGCACGTCGACGTGGTCGAGCAGATCGCGATCGACCGCATCAAGGAGCTGTTCGGCGCCGAGCACGCCAACGTGCAGCCGCACTCGGGCGCGCAGGCCAACGCGGCCGCGATGTTCGCGCTGCTCAAGCCCGGCGACACGATCATGGGTCTGAACCTCGCGCACGGCGGGCATCTGACCCACGGCATGAAGATCAACTTCTCCGGCAAGCTGTACAACGTGGTGCCCTACCACGTCGACGACTCCGGTGTGGTCGACATGGTCGAGGTCGAGCGCCTCGCCAAGGAGCACAAGCCGAAGCTGATCGTCGCCGGCTGGTCGGCCTACCCGCGCCGGCTGGACTTCGCCGCGTTCCGCCGGATCGCGGACGAGGTCGGCGCGTACCTCATGGTCGACATGGCGCACTTCGCCGGGCTGGTCGCGGCCGGACTGCACCCGAACCCGGTGCCGCACGCGCACGTGGTCACGACCACGACCCACAAGACGCTGGGCGGCCCGCGCGGCGGTGTGATCCTGTCCGTCCAGGACCTCGCCAAGAAGATCAACTCGGCGGTGTTCCCGGGGCAGCAGGGCGGCCCACTGGAGCATGTGATCGCGGCGAAGGCGGTGGCGTTCAAGGTCGCCGCCTCCGAGGAGTTCAAGGAGCGGCAGATGCGGACGCTGGAGGGCGCCCGCATCCTGGCCGAGCGCCTGGTGAAGGACGACGTGAAGGCCGTGGGCGTGGATGTGCTCTCCGGCGGTACGGACGTCCACCTGGTCCTCGTCGACCTGCGCAAGTCCGAGCTCGACGGGCAGCAGGCCGAGGACCGGCTCCACGAGGTCGGCATCACGGTCAACCGCAACGCCGTCCCGAACGACCCGCGCCCGCCGATGGTGACGTCCGGCCTGCGCATCGGTACGCCCGCGCTGGCCACCCGCGGCTTCACGACCGAGGACTTCGCCGAGGTCGCGGACGTCATCGCCGAGACGCTGAAGCCGTCCTACGAAGCGGCGTCGCTGAAGGCCCGGGTCGCCGCCCTCGCGGAGAAGCACCCGCTGTACCCCGGCCTGACGAAGTAACCCGCCTCCCGGGGCACCGCGCACACTGGGAGGTGAGCGCGGTGCCCCGCACCTTGTTCCACCCCTGTTCCTGAGGAGTCACCGTGGCCATCTCGGTCTTCGACCTGTTCTCGATCGGCATCGGCCCGTCCAGCTCCCACACCGTGGGCCCCATGCGCGCGGCCCGCATGTTCGCCCGCCGGCTGCGGGGCGAGGACCTGCTGGACTCGGTCGCCTCGATACGCGCCGAGCTGTACGGCTCCCTCGGCGCGACCGGGCACGGGCACGGCACACCCAAGGCGGTACTCCTCGGCCTGGAGGGCGCCTCGCCGCGGACCGTCGACGTCGAGACCGCCGACCAGCGGGTGGAGGACATCAGGTCCGTGGGCCGGATCCGCCTCCTCGGCGAGCACGAGATCGCCTTCGCCTACGACGACGACCTGGTCCTGCACCGCCGTAAAACCCTCCCCTACCACGCCAACGGCATGACCCTGTGGGCCTACGACACCGCCGGTGCCGAACTCCTCTCCAAGACGTACTACTCGGTGGGCGGCGGATTCGTCGTCGACGAGGACGCCGTGGGCGCGGACCGCATCAAACTCGACGACACCGTCCTGAAGTACCCCTTCCGCACGGGCGACGAACTGCTGCGCCTGACAAAGGAGACGGGCCTGTCCATCTCCTCCCTGATGCTGGAGAACGAGCGCGCCTGGCGGTCCGAGGAGGAGATCCGCGAGGGCCTGCTGGAGATCTGGCGGGTGATGCAGGCGTGCGTGTCGCGCGGCATGTCCCGCGAGGGCATCCTGCCGGGCGGGCTGAAGGTACGCCGCCGTGCCGCCGTCTCCGCCCGCCAACTCCGGGCGGAGGGCGAGCCGTTGGCGCACGCCATGGAGTGGATCACGCTCTACGCGATGGCCGTGAACGAGGAGAACGCGGCCGGCGGCCGGGTCGTCACCGCCCCCACCAACGGCGCGGCGGGCATCATCCCCGCGGTCCTGCACTACTACATCAACTTCGTGCCGGGCGCCGACGAGGACGGCGTGGTCCGCTTCCTGCTCGCCGCGGGCGCCATCGGCATGCTCTTCAAGGAGAACGCCTCCATCTCCGGCGCCGAGGTCGGCTGCCAGGGCGAGGTCGGCTCCGCCTGCTCCATGGCGGCGGGCGCGCTCGCCGAGGTGCTCGGCGGCAGCCCCGAACAGGTCGAGAACGCCGCCGAGATCGGCATGGAACACAACCTCGGCCTCACCTGCGACCCCGTCGGCGGCCTGGTCCAGATCCCCTGCATCGAACGCAACGGCATGGCCGCGGTCAAGGCCGTCACGGCGGCACGCATGGCGATGCGCGGCGACGGCCGTCACCACGTCTCCCTCGACAAGGTCATCAAGACGATGAAGGAGACCGGCGCGGACATGTCGGTCAAGTACAAGGAGACGGCCCGGGGCGGGCTGGCGGTGAACATCATCGAGTGCTGAGCGCGTCACCCGCGCCGCAAAGGGGAATCATCGACTCATCAACTCCCTTCCCCCACAGGCACTCCAGGGAGCGCCCATGCTGCGCGGCATCGACGTCAGCTCGTACCAGTCCTCCACCTTCGACACCGACGGGCTCTCCTTCGTCTTCATCAAGGCGACGGAGGGCCGTTCGTACGTCAACCCCAAGCTGTCCGCCCAGACCAAGCGCGGCCGCGACGCCGGACTCGTCGTCGGCTTCTACCACTTCCTCTGGCCGGGCAACCTCACCGCCCAGGCCGAGTACTTCGTCGGCAAGGCCCCGGACCGACCGGGCGACATCCTCGCCGTCGACTGGGAGACGACGGGCGACGGCACGCATGCGAGCAACGCGGAGAAGGACCGCTTCATCAGGAAGGTGAAGGAGCTGCGGCCGGACCGCCGGGTCATTCTGTACACGAACAGGAACTACTGGCTGACCGTCGACACGACGTCGTATGCAGGCGACGGCCTCTGGATCGCGGACTATGTGACGGCGGGCAAGCCCCGTATCAAGGCGAAGTGGCGCTTCCACCAGTACACGGACGACCCGATCGACAAGAACGTGGCCGACTTCGCGAGCAAGGCCGCGCTACGAAAGTGGGCCGACGACGCCTGACCCGCTCTCATTGCCCGCTACGGGCCGCCGGTTCCGCGCGGAGCCGCTCGGCGGGCGGGTCCGCGAGGTAGGTGTTCAACAGGTCGAAAGTGCGAAGCTCGGCCGGCAGAGCTTCGTACCATCCCAGGGCATGGAAATTACAGTTGCTGCAGAGGAGGCCTCGCACGCACCCACCACAACTTCGCCTCCCCGGGCAACACGCATGGTCATGGTCGATGTCCATCGCCCTCTGCCCCGAGTTGGCAACGCCGCAGACCGCATATTTTCCCTGCTGGAATTGCAGCAATAAATCGACGAATTCCCTGTTCACGTTGTAGTGCCCGAGGCGGACGTGCTCGGCGTTGCACGGCTTGCATTACGGCCGCGGAACGCCCGATGCATTGAGCTTCGAGTACTCCGACACGGGCTTGTACTCACCGCATCTGCGACACTCGACGATTCCCTGCTTGACCATCGCCTGTACGGCACCGTTGCCCCTCTTCTCGCGCAGCGGCGTGAGAGGTTTCCCCTTGCTCTGCTGCTGATAGTGACCAGTACAGAACCCTCCGGAAGACACCGCTCTCGCACCTCCTCTGAAGGAACATGTACGCCCATCAGCCGTTGCACGGTCACGATTGATGGGTGCCAGCCCTCTCCCTCGCCGGTGCTGCAT
Organism: Streptomyces flavusporus; assembly: GCF_046267975.1. Classification (NCBI taxonomy): domain Bacteria; kingdom Bacillati; phylum Actinomycetota; class Actinomycetes; order Kitasatosporales; family Streptomycetaceae; genus Streptomyces; species Streptomyces flavusporus. Next base: position 3,140,928 of record NZ_CP176503.1, read on the forward strand.
GTAGTGCGTCCTGCACAGCCCATTTGTCAGTGGGTACCTGTCGGACGACCTGTCGCAGGCCCATCCGTCCCCACCCGCTTCGCACACCCTCACTCAATCCCCCGACAGCAAAGTCCTGTTGACGCACCATCCGATCAACGAAGGAATCGCACAGAGGTCACGCTTACGCACACAGAAACGACTCCACCTGGGCAAACACCAAACCGAACCGGGAGAGCATCACCTTGCACGCCGGGCTCGGAGTGGAGGGGGACGTGCACCCCGGGACGACGGTGAAGCACCGGTTCCGACTGGAGAAGGATCCTGTGCGCAGATCGACGGCTTCCAGAAGGGCTCATGAAGCAGGTCGTCGGACGGGGCCCTGCGCGCCAAGAACGGGATCACGAGCATCGTCGTGACCGGGGGCGTGGTGCGGCCCGGGGACCCGGTGAAGGTCGAGCTGCCGGACGGGCCGCACCGGCCTTGGAGATCGTCCGAGGTCAGCCGCGGAACGCCGCCGGGCGTTCCGGGCTCGCCGCCTCCAGCGCCTTGGTCACCGCCTCGACCCCGGCCCGCAGACCGTACACCGGGGTGTCGGGCTGCTGGCGCCAGGAGTCGTCGATGCCGCCGGCGTCGACCGTGTCGAAGCCCAGCTCGTCGATCAGTGCCCGTACGACCCGCTTGGCGGCCGCGTCGTCGCCCGCGACCGGAAGGGCCATGCGGTCGGGAACGCCGGCCGGGCGGGGGCGCTCCAGGATGTCCTCGGCGTAGGTGCCGTTGAAGGCCTTGATCACGGGATGGCCGATCTGCCGTTCCGTCCAACGGCTCTCGGTGAGTCCCTCGTCCTCGATCCCGGCGATCCGGCCGTCGCGTTCCTTGGGGTAGTAGTTGCCGGTGTCGATGACGGCGACCCCGTCGGCGGCCCCGTCGAGCAGGCCGGACGGCAGGTGGGGGACCGCCTTCACCGGGACCGTGATGACCACGATCTCGGCGCCGCGGGCCGCCTCCTCGACACGGACGGGGGTGGCTCCGGTCTCCTCGGCCAGTGCCGTCAGCGTGTGCGGGCCGCGCGAGTTGGCGACGGAGACGTCGTGGCCGAGGGCGGTGAGCCGGCGGGTGAGATTGCCGCCGATGTTGCCGGCGCCGATGATGCCGATCTTCATGACAGGGCCTTCCTGGGTCGGTGCTCCTGCTCTGCCGATGGGCATCAGCAACCTCGGATCGGGATGAGCTATTCCCCGCCTTGCGCCATCCGGGCCGGCGCCCTCAGACCCGTACGACGATTTTGCCCGTGTGCCGACCGGAGTCCATCAGGCGATGGGCGTCCCGGACGCGGTCGAGGCCGTCGAAGACCTCCGCGACGACGGGTCGCAGGGTGCCGTCGGTGAGGCCTGAGCCGATGTAGTGGGCGGCGCGGCGGCGGCCGTCGGCGGTGCCGGTGAGGGCGAGGTTGTTGTAGCCGTGCACGGTCAGCGGCCACTGCATGGGCAGCTGGGCGGTCTGCAGGCTCAGCCAGCCGTAGCTGACCAGCGTGCCGTCCGCCACGGCCGCCTCGCCCAGAGCGGCGAAGTGGGCGCCGCCGATCGCGTCCAGGACGATCTCGGCACCGCGCCCGCCGGTCAGCCGACGGGTCTTCTTGATCACGTCCTCGTCGTCGGAGACGATCACGTGCTCCGCGCCGAGGTCGAGCAGCTGCCGCCGCTTGGCTTCGGTGCGGGTGGTGGCGATCGGCACGGCACCGGCGCGGCGGACCACCTGGAGCGCGGCCGTACCCACCCCGCTGGACGCCCCGGTGATCAGCACCTGGTCGCCGGCCCGCAGGCCCGCGCGCTCGACGAGGGCGCCGTAGGCCGTCGAGTAGGTCAGCCAGACCGCGGCCGCGGTGACCGCGTCCACGTCGGCGGGGCGGGCGACCACCGAGGTCTCCGGCAGCAGGACCCGGTCGCCGTAAACGCCGTGGGCACTCAGCTCGAAGTTGGCCGCCGCGAGCACCGGGTCGCCCGGCGCGAAGGTGGTCACGCCCGCGCCGACCGCCTCGATGCGGCCCGCCGCTTCATACCCGTTGCGGGAGGCCGGCAGGGTCGGCTGGTAGAAGTAGTCGCCCGAGCGGAAGAGCGCCTCGGCACGGTTGAGCGCCAGCGCCTCCACGGCGACGAGGACCTCGCCCGGCCCGGGCGCGGGCAGCTCGACCTTCTCGACGGACAGGACGTCGGGGCCACCGGTTTCATGGAAGAGCACTGCACGTGCGGAAATCGTCATGCCAACGACGCCAGGAGTCGGCCGGGAGACGATCCATGCCCGGCAGTCTCGGTTTCCTGTCCGTCCGTCTCCCGTACCCAACCGGCCGGATACCGTGGGGACATGGACGTGCTCAGCGACGCGGTCGCCGCGATGCGCACCGGGCGGCCGCACTCCGTGCTCAGCGAGCTGCAGACGCCCTGGGGCATGCGTTTCGAGGGCTCGGGCGGCGCCGGTTTCCACGTGGTGCTGCGCGGCTCGGCCTGGCTGATCCCACCGCGGGGCGAGCCGGTCGCGCTGGGCCCGGGAGACGTGGCGTTCCTGGCGCACGGGCGCGGACACGTCCTGGCCTGCTCGCTGGACGCACCGCTGGAGGACGTACGACTCGACCCGGACGGCCGCTGGCCCGAACCGCCCGCTCCGGCGCGGGACTCGACGCCGGACGCGGTGCTCCTGTGCGGCGCCTACATGCTGGACCGCAGCCGCGCACACCCGCTGCTCACCGAGCTTCCCGAGGTGGTGCACCTGCCCGCCCGGGTCGGCGCGCACCGCTTGCTGCGCGCGGCCGTGGAGCTGCTGGGCGCGGAGCTGGCGGAGCCGCAGCCCGGCTCGGACACGATCGTGTCCTCGCTCCTCGACACGCTGCTGCTCTACTTCCTGCGCGCGTGGTGGCAGGGGGAGGGCCGGGACACCGGGCACCCGACCGGCTGGGCGGCCGCGCTGGCCGATCCGGGGATCTCGGCAGCGCTGCGCGCCCTGCACGCCGACCCCGCACATGCCTGGACGGTCAGCGAACTCGCCGCTCGGGCCGGGCTGTCCCGCGCTGCCTTCGCTGGCCGGTTCGCCGCGCTGGTGGGCCGGCCGCCGCTGACGTATCTGACGTGGTGGCGCATGACGACGGCGAGCCGGCTGCTGCGCGTGGACGACACCCCGCTGCGGCTGGTCGCCCAACGCACGGGCTACACCTCGGAGTTCGCCTTCGCCAAGGCCTTCAAGCGGGAGTTCGGGCTGGCACCGGGACAGTATCGGCGGCGGGTCTCCTAGGCGAGCGGATCCTGCGGAGCGTACAGATCCGGCGCCGGGCATGACGAAGGGGCGCCCGCAACCGAGGACCGGCCGGGACGCCCCATGCGCGCGTCACTTGTTCAGGTACGTCCAGAACTCGTCGAACGACAGGTGCTTGTCGCCGTCGAGGTCACGGCTGGCGATGACGGCCTCGGCGACCGCCTCGGTGACGTTCCAGTCGCCCCCCTGCGCCAGAGCGGTCTTGAACTCGGCCGCGGTGATCACACCGTCACCGTCCGAGTCGATCCGCTCGAACTGCTTGCGCGCTTCCTCGATGTCCGCCACCGATTCGCCCCTCGTCTCATGCTGTGTCCGTTGTGCTGACGAAGGTCAGATTAACGGTCCGGGTGAGCGCGCAACGCGGCGACCACCCACGAGAACTCCTCCTCGTACGTGGGCTGGGCTTCGAGGCCGTTCACGAGGGCCGAGAGTTCGCGGTACCGGGCGATCCGCGCGTTCGACGCCGCCGTCAGGCGGTCCAGTACGGCGGCCCGGTCGGCGTTGCCGAGCAGGCCGCGCAGGACGTCGTCGGCCTCCGGGGCATCCGGGGAGATGCCCTGGCGCAGCGCCTCCCCGGCAAGCTGCACCAGGCGGCTCATGAACCACAGGGATGTGCCCGCCGGGATCTCCGGTCCGCGGTCGGCCGCGTTGAACTCGACCATCCTGCGCATCAGTGCCCGGAAGTCCGGGTCCTGGATCAGCTCGGCGAGCTCGACCCATGCGTCGACCTGCTCGGGGGTCGGGTCGTCGGGCAGCTCCGCTGCCGCGAACCGCAGCCTGGTGCGGATGTCGGGGTCGGCCGCGTCGAGGCCCTCGAAGATCTCCGCCATGAAGTCCTCGACGATCCGTCCCCGCTCGGCGGCCGACAGCCGTGCCAGCTTGTTCATCAGTGTCATCTCCTCTGCGGTCGAGCCGCGTCGCGCCACGGTCGACAGCACCGCACGGGTCACCTTGAGCGAGCGGATCTGCGCGTCCAGCGCCGCCACGTGCGCCGCGGCGACCTCCGCCACCGTCCGCTCGCCGGCCAGCACCTTGCGGACGTCGTCCAGGCCGAGGCCCAGCTCACGCAGGGTGCGGATCAGTTCGAGGCGGGCGACGGACCCGGCGTCGTACAGCCGGTAGCCGCCCGCGGAACGCGTCACCGGGGGCAGGACGCCCTCGTCGGACCAGTAGCGGATGGTGCGGACCGTCAGCCCGGTCGCCCGGGCCAGCTCGCCGATGGTGAAAAGTGCGGTGTCGTTGTCGATCACGTCTGCGAGTCTGGGCCTTCCAGTGGGTGGAGACTCAAGGAGCGGGGGCGCGTTCGTGGCGGAGACTCTGCGGGACATTCTGGACGCGGCGGCGCGGGGCGTCTTCCCGCCCGCGGACGGCGGCACCACGATCGTGCCCCAGCCCTCTCCCCGGGACGCCGGTGTCCTCGCCTTCACGGCGCACTCCGTCGTCTTCACGGACGAGGACCCGGACTGGGTACGGGCCACGCTGGCCGCCGTCGACTGCGACGGGCTCGCCGCGACCATGAACGCGCGGTTCCATGCGGCCTTCATGGAGCGTACGGGGCGTGGGACGGACACCATCGACGTGATGACCGTCGGTTCACCGCTCCCGGGCGGACCGTCCCTCGCCCTGACGGAGATCGCCGACCCCGGCCATCCCCGGGTCGTCAGTTCCCGCAGGCGGCGTGACGACGTGCGGGTGTGGGCGGCGGACGGCGGTGTGCTCGTCCTGGGGCGGGGGATCGCCGGGCGGCTGGAGGTCGCGGTGGAGGTGGCGGAGGCGGTACGCCATCGAGGGCTGGGGCGACAACTGGCGGCGGCGGCCCGGCAGCTGTCCGGGGGCGAGCCCGTGTGGGCCCAGGTGTCGGCGGGCAACGCCCGTAGCCTGCGGGCGTTCCAGGCGGCCGGTTACCGTCCGGTGGGGTCGGAGGCGCTGTTCCTCACTCGTTGACGCGGCTGCGCTCTCAGCGGTCCACCACTCGCATCTCGAACCATGTCGTCTTCCCCCGGGGCAGCAGGTCGACGCCCCAGCGGTCGGACAGCTTGTCGACCAGGTCGAGCCCCCGGCCGCTGACGTCCATCTCCTGGACCGGCATCAGACAGGGCAGCCCCCGGGACGGGTCGCGTACCTCGATGCGGATCCAGCCGGGCCGGCGGCGCATACGGAGGCCGAAGACCCGGGCGCCGGTGTGCCGTACGGCATTGCCGACGAGTTCCGAGACCAGTAAGACGGCGTCCTCGGTCACCTTCGGGGGCAGGCCCCAGTGGCGCAGAACCACCACCTGGGCGAGCCGGCGCGCGGTGGCCGCGGACTCCGGACGGGACGGCAGCGGAACCTCCGCCTTTGTCGGGTTGCCGAACAACTCGATCGCCTTGAGCGCCCGTTCGTCCTCGACCGCGGGCGACCAGCGCGCCACGGCCGCACGGCCGCGTCCCTGCGGCTGTTCGATGCCCTCGAGCCCCGCCATGCCCCCATCATGGCCGCCCGGCACGGCCTCCGGGGCCGTTCCCGAGGAATACGCCCCCCGGAACACCTCATTCCGGGCGATCCGGTCGGCATATGCCGCTGGCAGTTCGGGGCCGCTGACAGCTCCTCCGACCTGCGAAGAAGGGTCGGCTGATGGCAAAGGACCGGCTCCCTCGACAAGGCAGGCTTAAAGGTGCCTTAAGGCTTCCATAAACCGCCCCATCGAGGGAACCGGATCAGACACCGCGTCAATTGCAAATGCTTCAGAGGCGTTTCCCCAGCGAGTTCGGGAGGAACTCAGAGGAACTTCGCCTTGCCCGGCCCCTCCTCCACGAAGCTGCGCATCCCGCGCTCCCGGTCCTCCGTCGCGAACAGCCCGGCGAACCAGTTCCGTTCGACGGCGAGTCCGGTCTCGATGTCGGTCTCCAGGCCCGTGTCGACCGACTCCTTCGCCGCGCGCAGCGCGAGCGCCGGACCCTGCGCCAGCTTCGCCGCCCATGCGTGCGCCGTCTCGTAGACCTCGGCCGCCGGGACCACACGGTCCACCAGGCCCAGCGTCAGTGCCTCGTCGGCCTTGACCATCCGGCCGGTGAAGATCAGGTCCTTGGCCTTCGACGGGCCGACCAGCCGGGCCAGCCGCTGGGTGCCGCCGGCACCGGGGATCAGGCCGAGCAGGATCTCCGGCTGGCCCAGCTTGGCGTTGTCGGCGGCGATGCGGTAGTCCGCGCAGAGGGCGAGTTCGCAGCCGCCGCCGAGCGCGTAGCCGGTGACGGCGGCGACGACCGGCTTGGGGATGCGGGCGACGGCGGTGAAGGAGTCCTGCAGTGCACGGGCGCGCAGGACCATCGCGGTGTGGTCCATGGCCTGCATCTCCTTGATGTCCGCGCCGGCCGCGAACACCTTCTCGCCGCCGTACACGACCACGGCGCGCACGTCCTCGCGGCGCGCGGCCTCTTCGGCGAGTTCCTTGAGCCGGTCCTGTGTCGCGACGTCCAGCGCGTTCATGGGCGGGCGGTCGATACGGAGGGTGCCGACGCCTTCGGCGACTTCGAGATTCACGGTCATGCAGGTCAGGTTAACGGGGACTAACGGCAACCGGCCCCGGTGCCATACGTCACACCGGGGCCGTCCACCGAAGCCGTCTGCCGAAGCCGCTACGCCTTCCACTTCTCCCACGACATGTTCCAGCCGTTGAGCCCGTTGTCCGGGTCCACGGTCCGGTCGTTGGAGTTCTTGACGACGACCACGTCGCCGAGCATCGAGTTGTTGAAGAACCAGGCCGCCGGCGCACCCTTGTCCCAGCCGCCGCGCACATCCCGCAGGCCGATGCAGCCGTGGCTGGCGTTGTAGCTGCCGAAGGCGCCGCCGGCCCAGTAGTTGCCGTGCAGGAAGGTGCCGGAGGTGGTCAGGCGCAGGGCGTGCGGGACGTCCTTGATGTCGTACTCGCCGCCGTAGCCGACCGTCTCGCCGTTCATCCGGGTCACCACGTGCTTCTCGCTGATGACCATCTGGCCGTTCCAGGTCTCCATGCCCGCCTTGCCGGTGGTGACCGGGATGGTCTTGACGACCTTGCCGTCCCGCATGACCTTCATCGTGAGCTTCTTGGCGTCGACGACGGAGACCTGGTTGCGGCCGATGGTGAAGGAGACGGTCTTGGCCTGCTCGCCGTAGACGCCGGGGCGGCCCTCGACGCCGTTCAGATTGAGGTCGACGGTGACCTTGGTGCCGGCCTTCCAGTACTTCTCGGGCCGGAAGTCGAGGCGGTCGTTGCCGAACCAGTGGCCCTCGACCTCGACGGCCGGCTCGGTCTTTATCTTTATCGCCTTCTCGACGTCCTCGGGGTTGGTGATGCCCCGGGTGAAGTTCAGGGAGAAGGGCATTCCGACGCCGACCGTGGAGCCGTCCTCGGGGGTGAAGTGGCCGATGAACGTGTTCTGCGGCGTCAGGGTGGTGAAGCCGGAGTCCTCGGCGCTCTCCCGGCCGGCGGAGTCCTCGGCGACCGCGTGCACCTGGTACTTGGTGGCGGAGGCCAGGTGGGTGGACGGCGTCCAGGTGGCGCCGTCCTTGGATATCTCGCCGGCTATCTCGGTGCCCTTGGCGTCCTTGACGACGACCTCGGTCAGCTTGCCCTTGGCTGCGGTGACCTTGAGGGCACCGCTGGTGTCGACGGACTTGGCGCCGTCCTCGGGGGCTATGGTGACGGCCGCCTCGGACTGCTTGCTCTCGGTCGTGGCGGCCCCCTTGCCCTTTCCGCCACCGGACGCGGCTCCTGAGCCCGAGTCCGAGCCGCCGCACGCCGTCACGGCCAGCAGCAGCGCGCCGGCGATCAACGCCGGCAGCCGCCTGCGTCCGCGCCCCCCGCGCGCGTCAACCGAAGCCCCCGATATCGGTCGCACGTTCAAGTTGTTCTCCCCTCAACGGGCCCCGGACCGGGCCCTCGTGCGGGCCTCGTCGGACCCGCCTCCCCCGCGCGTCCCGCGCGCACGGCGCATATTAACCACATGACCAGGGGGGTCGGTGCCGCACGAGTGTCACCGTTCCGTCCCAACATCGACAACCTGTGCGACCGCCAAGCCGCCGTGCCGAAGGGTCACTTCACAGCACTGCCCGCTTTCCACGCATTCCATCCCATGTTCCAGCCGCCGAGCCCGTTGTCGGGAGCGACCACGTCGTCCTTGCTGTTGACGATCTCGACGACGTCCCCGACGAGAGTGCGGTCGAAGAACCAGCCCGCCGGCGTGTCCGAGCTGCCGCCCTTCACATCGCGCAGCCCCACACAGCCGTGGCTGACGTTGGTCCGGCCGAAGACGTCGGCCGGCGACCAGTAGTTGCCGTGCAGGAAGGTGCCGGAGTCGGTGAGCCGCATGGCGTGCGGGACGTCCGGGATGTCGTACTCGCTCTTGCCGTCGGGCTTGCGGAAGCCGACGGTGGCGCCGTTCATCCGGGTCATCTCGTGCATCTCGGTGACCACCATCTTGCCGTTGTACGTCGTCGTCTTCGGTGCCCCGGCGCTGATCGGCACCGTGCCGAGCAGCTCGCCGTCCCGGCTGACCTCCATGGTGTGTTCGGCCGCGTCGACGAGTGAGTACTGGCTGCGGCCGACGGTGAAGGTGACCGTCTTGTACTGCACGCCGTAGACGCCGGGCGCGCCCTCGACGTCCCTGAGGCGGAGCGCGACGGTGACCTGGGTGCCGGGGCTCCAGTACTTCTCGGGGCGGAAGTCGAGGCGGCCCTTGCCGAACCAGTGGGGGCGGATCTCGACGGCCGGTTTCGCGCTGACGTGGACGGCGCGTTCGACGGCGGCGCGGTTGTCGATCTCCCGGTTGAACTCCAGGGAGACGATCATGCCGGTGCCGACCGTGGCGCGGTTCTCCGGGGTGACGTACGCGATGAAGCGTTCCTCGGGGACGTACGTCGTGAAGGTGGCGTGCCGGGCCGAGCGGCGGCCGTCGGAGTCCCGGGCGACCGCATGGACCGTGTACTCGGCGGCCAGCGCGAGTTTCTTGTCGTCGGGTGTCCAGCGCCGGCCATCCGCGGAGATGCGGCCGGGCACCGGGGTCTCCTGGGCGTCCTGGGACTTGACGACGTCGACCGATTCCAGGCGCCCGCCGGGCACCCGTACGGACAGCGTCTCGTCGGGGCGGACGCCCTTGCTGCCGTCGTCCGGCGAGATGCTGATGACGTGCTCGGGCGTCGGGGGTTTGCCGAGCGTGCCGAGCCCGCTCAGGCCGCCCGAAGTGCAGCCGGCGGCTCCCGTCAGCAGTCCAGCCCATGTCAGTACGGCGGCCAGTACGGCCCTCGCGCGCCGCGCGCGCCCATGTACGTGCCTCACAAACATGCCCAACGATCGGGCCCGCCCTGGGGAAACGTGAGTGCGAGCCAAGCTCTGGGCAGAACAGTGGGGAGGACGACACGACGGGGGGATGCGGAGGGACACCGCTGCCCTTTTCGCCAGTCGTTCCATGAGCCGTGGGAGGCTGACAGGTGTCCAGCGCAGCCGAGCAGGAGGCGGTGGCGGAGCAAGGCGCCGCCGGACAGCAGGGCCCGGCCGCCGCCGTGAACGGCGTGCAGCGCAGGGTGCCCGTGTGGCCGGGTGCGCCGACGCCTCTGGGGGCCCGTTTCCGGGTCGGCCCGGACGGGGTGGCGGGCACCAACTTCGCGCTGTGGGCGGGCGGGGCGGAGGCGGTCGAGCTGTGTCTGTTCGACGAGGAGGGCGGTGAGACCACCGAGCGCCGGCACCGCCTCACCGAGCTGACGCACGAGATCTGGCACGGCTTCGTGCCGGGAGTCATGCCGGGGCAGCGGTACGGCTATCGGGTGCACGGCCGCTGGGATCCGTGGACCGGCGGCCGCTGGAACCCGGCGAAGCTGCTGCTCGACCCGTACGCGCGCGCGGTGGACGGCGACTACGCCGCGTTCGGCTTGTCACCCGAGGTGTACGGGCACGTCCGCGACTGGCCGCAGCAGCAGGTCGCGGACACCGTGCGCGACGAACGGGACTCGGCGCCGTACGTCCCCAAGGGCGTGGTGGTCCACGACGACGCGCCCGACGACGAATGGATGGACGACCGCCGCCCCAAGACGCCGTGGGCTGACTCGGTGATCTACGAACTGCACGTGCGCGGATTCACCCGACTGCACCCCGGCATCCCCGAGGAACTGCGGGGCACCTACGCGGGCCTGGCCCACCCCGCTGCCATCGAGCACCTCACGAAGCTGGGCGTCACGGCGGTCGAGTTGCTGCCCGTCCACCAGTTCGCCCACGAGGACCATCTGCTGCGCCGCGGCCTGAGGAACTACTGGGGGTACAACTCGATCGGCTATTTCGCCCCGCACGCCGCGTACGCCGCCTCCGGCACGCGCGGCCAGCAGGTCGGCGAGTTCAAGCGCATGGTGCGCGCCCTGCATTCGGCCGGCATCGAGGTCATCCTCGACGTCGTCTACAACCACACCGCGGAGGCGGGCGAGCTGGGCCCGACGCTGTCCCTGAAGGGCATCGACAACCGCGGCTACTACCGCCTGCAGTCCGACGCCCGCCGCTACGCCGACTACACCGGCTGCGGCAACACCCTGCACGTCGTCCAGCCGCACGTGCTGCGTCTGATCACGGACTCGCTGCGCTACTGGGTGGCCGAGATGGGCGTGGACGGCTTCCGGTTCGACCTGGCGGCCGCGCTGGCCCGCTCCATGCACGACGTCGACATGCTGTCGCCGTTCCTCGCGGTCATCGCGCAGGACCCCGTGCTGCGCCGGGTGAAGCTGATCGCCGAACCCTGGGACGTCGGCTCCGGCGGCTACCAGGTGGGCGCCTTCCCCCCGCTGTGGACGGAGTGGAACGACCGCTACCGCAACGCCGTACGGGACTTCTGGCGGCACGCGCTGCCGGACGTCCGGGAGATGGGCTACCGGCTGTCGGGGTCGAGCGACCTGTACGCATGGGGCGGCAGGCGGCCGTACGCCTCGGTCAACTTCATCACCGCGCACGACGGTTTCACCCTCCGGGACCTCGTGTCGTACGAGCGCAAGCACAACGAGGCGAACGGCGAGGGCAACCGGGACGGCTCGGACGACAACCGGGCGTGGAACTGCGGGGTCGAGGGCGAGACCGACGACGAGCGGATACGGGCGCTCAGGCGGCGCCAGTTGAGGAACCTGCTGACCACACTGCTGCTGTCGACCGGCGTACCGATGCTGGTCGCGGGCGACGAGCTGGGGCGGACCCAGCGCGGCAACAACAACGCGTACTGCCAGGACAACGAGATCAGCTGGCTGGACTGGGGACTGCTGGAAGACCCCGGCTGGAAGGCCCTGTTCGAGCTGACCTCCCGGCTGATCGAGCTGCGGCACCGGCATCCCGTACTGCGCCGGCGGGCGTTCTTCTCCGGACGCGCGCACTCCGCGGACGGGCTCAGGGACCTGGCCTGGTTCACCCCGCGGGGCACGGAGATGACGGAACGGGACTGGTACGCGCCCGCGGCCACGCTCGGCATGTATCTGTCCGGGCGGGACATCCCGGGGCGCGACGAGCGGGGGGCGCCGATCCTCGACGACAGCTTCCTGGCCGTGCTGCACGCCAGGGAGCGGCCGGTGAGCTTCGTACTGCCGGGGCCGCCCTGGGCGGAGTACTACGAGGTGGTCGTCGACACCTCGCGGGAGGAGCAGGGCGAGGAACCGGGCGTGGTGCACCGGGCGGGGGCGACGATCACGGTGCCGGCGCGGGCGGTGCTGTTGCTGAAGGTGGGTTGAGGCTGTTGGGCGAAGGTGGGTTGAGCGCTGTTGCCGAGGGTGGGTCGAGCCAAAACTCGGTGGGCGTTGTCAGTGGCTGTCCGTAGGCTCGCCACTGATGCCCACGACACGTGCCACCCCGACCGATGACCGCTCCAGCGTCCGCTCGCTGCTGCGCCTGTGGCCTTATGTCCGGCCGGTGCGGGCGCGGCTGTTCACCGCCGCGTTCGTCGCGATACTCGCGTCCTGCACGGGGCTGGTGATCCCGCTCGTCCTGAAGTGGCTCGTGGACGGGCCGGTCGCCGACCGGGACCCGGCGGGGGTGTGGCTCGGGGCGCTGTATCTGCTGCTGCTCGGGCTGGCCGAGGCACTGCTGTTCGGGCTGCGGCGATGGCTGGTGGCACGGCCGCTGGCGGGGGTCGAGGCGTCGATGCGGGCGGATCTGTACCGGCATCTGCAGCGGCTGCCGGTGGCGTTCCACGACCGGTGGCCCTCGGGGCAATTGCTGTCCCGGGGCACGACGGATCTGATGCTGCTGCGGATGTTCCTCGCCTTTCCGCTGACGTTCCTGCTGGTCAACGGTGTGACGATCCTGGTCGGCGTGATCATCATGCTGGCGCAGGACCTGATGCTCGGGCTGGTGATCCTGGGGCCCGCCGTGCCGGTGGTCGTCACCTGTGTGATCTTCGAGAAGCGGTATGCGAAGGTGGCTCGGCGCGCACAGGACCAGGTCGGTGATCTGACGACGGTCGTCGAGGAGGGCGTGCTCGGCATCCGGATCATCAAGGGGTTCGGCCGGCATCGCAGTCAGGCACGGGCGTTCCGGGAGCTGTCGCGGACGCTGCGGGGAACGGAACTGCACAAGGCGCGGCTGCTGGCGACGATTCTGGGCGTCATCGTGACGTTGCCGGAGGTGGCGATCGGGGCGGCGCTGGTGTTGGGGGCGGTGCAGGTTGCGGACGGGGGGTTGTCGGCGGGGACGCTGGTGGCGTTTCTGTCCACGGCGCTTGCTCTTCGGTGGCCGGTGGATTCCATTGGCTTCCTGCTGGCGATGAGTCAGGAGGCGGCGACGGCTACTGAGCGGTACTTCGAGGTGCTGGACGCGGAGCCGGAGGTTTCCGGTGAGCCCGCGTCGGTGTCGGGGGGTGGGGAGCGCAGCCCGGCGTTGCGGGGTGCCGCCCACGCCCACCCTCCCCCACTCTCGGCTTCGCTCGAGCGGGGGGACCCCCATCGCCCTGGGGGTCCCCCCTCTGGGGGAGGCACGACTGCCCGCGGCTTGGCGGGGTTGCGCTTCGACGGCGTCACCTTTCGCTACCCCGACGCCCCCACCGGCTCGCCCCCCGTGCTCGAACACATCGACCTGCACATCCGCCCCGGCGAGTCCATGGCGCTCGTCGGTGCCACCGGTAGTGGGAAGACCACGCTGACTGCGCTGGTCCCCCGGTTGCACGAGGTGACCTCCGGGCGGATCACGTTGGACGGGGTGGACATCACCGCCATGTCCCGTCAGGAGCTGCGTTCCAGGGTCGCCGTCGCCTTCGAGGAGCCCACGCTGTTCTCGGCGAGCGTCGGGGAGAACGTCCTCATGGGCGCCGCCGACGGTGCCGGAGCCGCCGAGCTGAACCGCGCCCTCGCCGTCGCGCAGGCCGAGTTCGCGCACGCGTTGCCGCAGGGCACGGACACGCAGGTCGGTGAGCAAGGCCTGAGCCTGTCGGGCGGGCAGCGGCAGCGGCTGGCGCTGGCCCGGGCGGTCGTGGGACGGCCCGACTTCCTCGTACTGGACGACCCGCTGTCCGCGCTGGACGTGCACACGGAGGCCGCCGTCGAGGCCGCGCTGCGGGACGTCCTCGCGGCCACCACCGCCCTCATCGTGGCGCACCGCCCGTCCACGGTGCTGCTCGCCGACCGGGTGGCGCTGCTGTCCGGCGGCCGGATCGCCGCCGTCGGCACGCACCACGAACTGCTGCGGAGCAACGCCGAGTACGCCCACCTGATGTCCGGGACGGACCAGACGCACCAGGAGGCAGCCCGATGACCGCGTCCGCCACCTCCACCCCGGTCGCCGACGAGCCGGAGGACTCGCGCCCCCGCACGGCCGACGACCCCTTCGACAAGGACGTCCTGCCCACCCCGCCCGGCGCCACGGCCGCCCTGCTGCGTTCCCTGCTCGCGCCGATGAAGGCCCGTGTCGCGCTGACCACGCTTCTGCTGCTGCTCCAGCAGGCGGCCGTGCAGGCGGGCCCGCTGCTGGTGGCGTACGCCATCGACAACGCCGTACCGGCGTTCCGCGACCACGACCAGGGGCCGCTGATCGCGGTGGCGGTCGGCTATCTGCTGTGCGCACTGGCCTCCGGCGGGCTGCAGTACGCGTTCGTGGCCGCCTCCGCCCGGGTCAGCCAGGATGTGCTGCTGGACCTGCGCGGCCGGATCTTCCGGCACGCCCAGGCGCTGAGCATCGACTTCCACGAGCGCTACACCTCGGGCCGGCTGATCTCCCGCTCCACCACGGACGTCGAGTCGCTGCGCGAGCTGCTGGAGGAGGGTCTCCAGGAGCTGGTGATGGTCATCCTGTCCTGTGTGTACGTCGCGGCGATCCTGCTCTGGCTGGATCTGGGGCTCGGCGCGGTGGCGGTGGCGTCGTTCGTGCCGCTGTGGGGGCTCGTACGGCTGTACCAGCGGCGGGCGCGGCGGGTGTACCGGCAGCGGTCGACCGCGATCGCCGCCGTGATCGTGAAGTTCGTGGAGACGATGAACGGCATCCGCCCGGTGCGCGCCTTCCGCCGGGAGGCCGCCAACGACGCCGAGTTCCGCGTCCTGAACCGGCGGCACGAGCGGACCAACGGGGACGCGCTGCTGGAGATGGCCCGCTATGTCGTCGGCTCGCGCATCGTGGGCAACACGGCGGTCGCGCTGATCGTGCTGTGGGGCGCCCACCGGGTGGCGGACGGCACGCTGGCGCTGGGTGTGCTGGCGGCCTCGGTGCTGTATCTGCGGCGGATGTACGACCCGATCGACCGGTTCGGCATGTTCCTGAACTCGTACCAGTCGGCGGCGGCCTCGCTGGAGAAGATCGCCGGGCTACTCGCGCAGACGCCGTCGGTGCCGGAGCCCGCCAAGCCCGTGCAGCTCCCGGCCCTCGCCTCCGAACACCCCGGCCGCGAGGTCGTCTTCGACGGCGTCCGCTTCGCCTACCGCACCGGTGGCGAGGTGCTGCCCCGCTTCGACCTCACGATCCCGGCGGGGCAGACGGTCGCGGTCGTCGGCACCACGGGCGCGGGCAAGTCGACGCTGGCCAAACTGCTCGCCCGCTTCTACGACCCCTCCGACGGCCGGGTGCTGCTCGACGGGGTCGACCTGCGCGACCTCGCGGTGCCCGAACTGCGGCGCGGGGTGGTGATGGTGACGCAGGAGGCGTTCCTGTTCTCCGGCACGGTCGCGGAGAACATCGCCATCGGCCGCCCGGACGCGAGCCGCGAGGAGATCGAGCGGGCGGCGAAGGCGATCGGCGCGCACGATTTCATCAGCGCACTGCCCGAGGGCTACGACACCGACGTCCGCAAGCGGGGCGGCCGTATCTCCGCCGGTCAGCGTCAGCTCGTCGCCTTCGCCCGGGCGTTGCTCGCCGACCCGGCGGTGCTGATCCTCGACGAGGCGACCAGCTCGCTGGACATCCCGGGAGAACGGGCGGTGCAGCGGGCCATGGCGACGGTGCTGAAGGGGCGCACCGCGGTCGTCATCGCGCACCGGCTGTCCACGGTGGAGATCGCCGACCGCGTGCTCGTCATGGAGCACGGCCGGATCGTCGAGGACGGCAGCCCGGCCGAACTCGTCGCCGGGACCGGCCGGTTCGCGGGTCTGCACCGGGCGTGGCGGGACAGTCTGACGTGAGCGCCGACGGGAACGGGGACGGGGACGGATGATCGACGCGTACGAGGATCCCGGCAGCCCCGACTGCCGCAGCGGCGGCCGGTATCTGTGGTGGCTGGTGCGCAGCCAGCCGGGCCGGTCGGTCGCCGGGGCGGTGCTGGGCTGCGTGTCGCTGGTGGCCGCGGCGGCGGTGCCGTATCTGCTGTCCCGGGCGATCGACGACGGGCTGGAGCCGGGCGACGGGGCCGCGCTGGCCGGCTGGGCCGCCGCCCTGCTGGTGGCCGGGGCGCTCACGGCCTGGCTGGACATCATGCGACACCGCATCATGACCCGGGTGCGGATGGACGCCAACTTCCGCACGGTCAAGGTCGTGGTCGGGCAGGCGGTGCGGCTGGGCTCCTCGCTGCGGCGGCAGGTCGCGGCCGGGGAGGTCGTCACGATCGGTGTGGGGGACGTGCAGACCATCAGCACGTCGCTGACCGTCGTGGGGCCGGGCGTGGGCGCGGTCGTCTCGTACGCCGTGGTCGCCGGGCTGCTGCTGGCCGTGTCGCCGCTGCTGGCGGCCGTGGTGCTGCTGGGCGTGCCGGTGATCGCCGTGCTGGTCGGGCCGCTGATGGGCCGGTTGCAGGGCGTGGAGACGGCCTACCGGGAGCGGCAGGGCGTACTGACCGCGCGCATCGGCGACCTGGCGGGCGGGCTGCGTGTGCTGGGCGGACTGGGCGGCAAGGACCTGGTCGGCGACGCCTTCCGCCGCGACTCGCAGCGGCTGCGGGCCGAGGGCTACCGGGTCGGGGCGGTGACCAGCTGGATCCAGGCGCTGGGCCTCGGGCTGCCGACGGTGTTCCTGGCCGTGGTGACCTGGCTCGCGGCGCGGATGGTGGCGCAGGGGGACATCACCGTGGGCGAGTTGGTGTCCGTGTACGGCTATGTGGCGGTGCTGGTGGTGCCGGTGGCGTACTTCCTGGAGTTCGGCAACCAGGTCAGCCGGGGGCTGGTGGCCGCGCGGCGGGTCGTACGGTTTCTGCGGCTGGAGCCCCTGGAGGACAGCGGCGTGGAGGACGCGCCGGCCGAGCCGTCCGTGCTGTACGACCCCGAGTCGGGAGTCCGGGTGATGCCGGGCCGGCTGACCGCGCTGGCCGGTGCGCGGCCCGCCGACTCGGCGACCGTCGTCGACCGGCTCGGGCGGTACGTCCCTTCGGCGGCGACCTGGGGTGACAGACGGCTCGACGAAGTCGCGTTGCCACAGGTCCGGGCGCGGATCCTGGTTGCGGACCACGAGGCCGACCTGTTCGCGGGCCCGCTGCGGGAGGTGGTGTGCGGACGCCGGGATCGGGACGACGCGGCGATCGCGCGGGCCGTGCACGCGGCCGTCGCCGACGACGTCGTGCAGGGCCTGCCGGACGGGCTGGACTCCCGGATCGACGCGCAGGGCCGCAACCTCTCCGGCGGGCAGCGGCAGCGCGTACGGCTGGTGCGGGCGCTGCTGGCCGATCCCGAGGTGCTGCTCGCCGTGGAGCCGACGTCCGCGCTGGACGCGCACACGGAGGCCGCGGTGGCGGAGCGGCTGCACGCGGCCCGGGACGGCCGTACGACCGTCGTCACCAGCACGTCCCCGCTGGTGCTCGACCACGCGGACGTCGTGTACTACCTGGTCGACGGCAAGGTCGCGGCCGGCGGCAGCCATCAGAGTCTGCTGGCCGAGGAGCCCGGGTACCGGGCGCTGGTGGCCCGTGACGCGGAGGAGACGGTGCGATGACGGCGGGACCGGGCCGGCTGCCGGTCGCGGAGCGGGCCGACGTACGGCGGGCCACGCTGGGGCTGGTCCGGGCGGACGGGCGGGCCTTCGCCGTCGCGGTCGCCCTCAACGCACTGGCCGCCGGGGCCGGGCTCGCCGGGCCGTGGCTGCTCGGCCGGATCATCGACGAGGTGCGGTCGGGGGCCGGCGTCGCAGTGGTGGACCGGCTGGCGTTCGTCATCGTGCTGTGCGCACTGGCGCAGCTGCTGCTGGCGCGCTGGGCCCGGTACGTGGGGCACCGGTTCGGCGAGCGGACGCTGGCCCGCATCCGGGAGGGCTTCGTCTCGCGGGCGCTCGCGCTGCCCTCCTCCGTCGTGGAGCGGGCCGGAACGGGCGATCTGACGGCCCGGGGCACGGCCGACGTCGCCGCCGTGGGGGCCACGTTGCGTGATGCCGGGCCCGAGCTGCTCGTCGCCTTCATCCAGGCGGCGTTCCTGCTCGGCGCGGTCTTCGTACTCGATCCGCTGCTCGGCGCCCTGTCGGCACTGTGCCTGACCCCCATCTGGTTCTCGATGCGCTGGTATCTGCGCCGGGCCCGGGACGCCTATCTCGCCGAGGGCGCGGCCACGTCGGACGTCGCCGAGATCCTCGCGGCGACCGCTGCGGGCGCCCGCACGGTCGAGGCCTTCCGGCTCGGCGAGCGGCGGACGGCCGCGAGCCGGGACGCGCTGGAGACGGCCCGCCGCACCCGGCTGCACACGCTGTTCCTGCGCTGCGCGTACTTCATCGTCGTGGACTTCGCGTACGTCGTCCCCGTGGCCGGCGTGCTGCTGCTCGGCGGCTGGCTGCACGCGCGCGGGGAGATCAGCCTGGGGTCGGTGGTGGCGGCCGCCCTGTATCTGCGGCAGTCGACCGAACCGCTCGACCAGCTCCTGGTCCGGATCGAGCAGTTGCAGAGCAGCGGCGCCTCCTTCGCCCGCGTCGAGGGCCTGGCCCGGGTGGAGCGGGCGGTCCCGGCCGACTCCCCCGACCCGGCCGACGACCGCATCGACGTCACCGGCGTGCACTACGCCTACGACCGCGGCGGCGAGGTGCTGCGCGGGGTGGACCTGACGGTGCGGCCCGGGGAGCGGCTCGCGGTCGTCGGTCCGTCCGGCGCGGGCAAGAGCACGCTGAGCAGGCTGCTGGCGGGCATCGACGCGCCGGGCGCGGGCACCGTGACGGTGGGCGGGGTGCCGGTCGCCGGTCTGGGGCCGGAGCGGCTGCGCCGCCAGGTCGTGCTGGTCACGCAGGAGCACCATGTGTTCCTGGGCACGGTCCGCGACAATCTCCTGATCGCCGAACCGGCCGCGACGGACGAGGAGTTGTGGGCCGCGCTCACCGCGGTCGGTGCCGACGGCTGGGTGCGCGAGCTGCCCGACGGTCTGGACACCGAGCTCGGTACGGCAGGCCGGCGCACCGACGGCTCACAGGCCCAGCAACTCGCCCTGGCCCGGGTCGTGCTGGCCGACCCGCACACCCTGGTCCTCGACGAGGCCACCGCCCTGCTCGACCCGACGACCGCCCGGCACACCGAGCGTGCCCTGGCCGCCGTACTGGAGGGCCGTACGGTGATCGCTATCGCGCACCGTCTGCACACCGCGCACGACGCGAACCGGGTGGCGGTGATGGAGGCCGGACGCCTGTCCGAACTCGGCACGCACGAGGAACTGGTGGCGGCGGACGGCGCGTACGCGAGGCTGTGGCGGACGTGGCACGGGGAGCCGACGCCGTAGCGCATCCACAACCCCGACAGTCCGTATACCGGACGTGAACTCCCGGACAACGAACGATTTCCGGACAAATTTTTGACGCGCTCCTGACAATAAGCGCTCCTCGGTGCCACGCTTCCCACGGCACTTCACGGCAACCCCACCGATCCGCCGCTGTGTTGTCCCCCGGCCATCCGCACCTGGTTTCGCGTTCTGCCCGGGCGGCCCACCCGCCGTCCGGATCTCCCCTGGCCACGTGATCCGCGGCCATGCAGAAGGAGTCAGTGTTGAGAAGCAGGTCCTCTCGCAGACGCACCTCCCACACCACACCCCGCAGAACCGCCGCCGTCGTCCTCGTCGGCGTCTCCGCCCTCCTCGCCGCCGCCGTGCAGTCCGGCGCCGCGACCGCCGCCCCGGGGAAGGCACCGTCGGCGTCGGCCGGGGCGAAGGCGGGCGCCCTGCCCCTGAAGCTCACCCCGGCCCAGCGCGCCGCGCTGATCCGCGAGGCCGACGCCGACAAGGCGGCCACCGCCGGCGAACTCGACCTCGGCGCCCAGGAGAAGCTCGTCGTCCGGGACGTCGTCAAGGACACCGACGGCACCCTCCACACCCGCTACGAGCGCACCTACGGCGGCATCCCCGTCCTGGGCGGCGACCTGGTCGTCCGGACGGCCGAGGACGGCCGCACCGAGGGCGTCACCAAGGCCACCCGGGCCACCATCGAGGTGCCGTCGCTCAAGCCCGCCATCGCCGCCGGCCAGGCGGAGCGGCAGGCGCTCGGCGCCGCACGCGCCGAGGACGCCAAGAGCCCCGATGCGGGCGGCGGGCCGCGCAAGGTGGTCTGGGCCGCGAGCGGCAAGCCGGCCCTCGCCTACGAGACCGTCGTCGGCGGCCTCCAGCACGACGGCACCCCGCAGGAGCTGCACGTCATCACCGACGCGACCACCGGCAAGAAGCTGTACGAGTGGGAGGCCGTCCGCAGCGGCACCGGCCACACGGTGTACAGCGGCACGGTCGACCTCACCACCACCCAGTCCGGGTCGACGTACAACCTCACCGACGGCGCCCGCGGCAACCACCGGACGTACAACCTCAACCGCGGCACCTCCGGCACCGGCACCCTCTTCTCCGGCGCCGACGACGTCTGGGGCAACAACAGCCCCTCCAACCTGGAGTCGGCCGCCGCCGACGCGCACTACGGCGCGGCACTGACCTGGGACTACTACAAGAACGTGCACGGCCGCAGCGGTATCCGCGGCGACGGAGTGGGCGCCTACTCGCGGGTCCACTACGGCAACAACTACGTCAACGCGTTCTGGTCGGACAGCTGCTTCTGCATGACGTACGGCGACGGCTCGGGCAACGCCAACCCGCTCACCTCGATCGACGTGGCCGCGCACGAGATGACGCACGGTCTCACCTCGGCGACCGCCGGTCTCAACTACAGCGGTGAGTCAGGCGGGTTGAACGAGGCCACCTCCGACATCATCGGCGCGGCCGTCGAGTTCTACGCCGCCAACTCCTCCGACGTCGGTGACTACCTCATCGGCGAGGAGATCGACATCAACGGCGACGGCACGCCGCTGCGCTACATGGACCGGCCGAGCAGGGACGGCGTGTCGAAGGACAGCTGGTACTCGGGCATCGGCTCGATCGACGTGCACTACTCCTCCGGTCCCGCGAACCACTTCTTCTACCTGCTGAGCGAGGGCAGCGGCACCAAGGTCATCAACGGCGTCAGCTACGACTCGCCGACCGCGGACGGCCTCCCGGTCACCGGCATCGGCCGGGCCAAGGCGGAACAGATCTGGTTCAAGGCGCTCACCACGAAGTTCACGTCCACGACCAACTACGCGGCCGCCCGCACCGGCACGCTGGCGGTCGCCGGCGAGCTGTACGGCACGACGAGCGCCGAGTACAAGGCAGTGCAGGACGCCTGGGCGGGCGTCGCGGTCGGGCCCCGCCCGGACGGCGGCGGCGGGGGCGGCGGTACGTCCTTCGAGAACACCGCCGACGTGTCGATTCCGGACAACGGCGCCGCGGTGACGTCCTCGATCCCCGTGACCGGGCGGACCGGCAACGCCCCGTCCAACCTCCAGGTCGCGGTCGACATCGTGCACACCTGGCGCGGTGACCTCGTGATCGACCTGCTGGCCCCGGACGGGACGGCGTACCGCCTGAAGAACTTCAGCTCCTCCGACTCGGCGGACAACGTCGCCGAGACCTACACGGTCAACGCGTCCTCCGAAACCGCCAACGGCACCTGGAAGTTGAGGGTCCAGGACCAGGCGGCCCAGGACGTCGGCACCATCAACAGCTGGAAGCTGACGTTCCCGTAGGCCTGTTCGCGGGTTCCCCGAAGACAGGGCGCCGTCCCGGTGGTTCAACTCCCCGGGGCGGCGCCCTCGCTCACATTCCCGAAACGCTTACCGGACAGTCGCCTTTCGGCCAACATCACTTCGAGGCCCTGACATGTACGCGCCCAGGAGAAGCTGGTCGTCAAGGACGTCGTCAAGGACGTCGTCAAGGACGCCGACGGCACGGTCCACACCCTCCCCCCTAGCCCTTAAGGGGCAGGGGGGCACCCCCATCGAGCGCACCTACGCCGGCCTCCCCGTCCTCGGCGGCGACCTGGTCGTCCACGAGTCGGCGTCCGGCACGACCGGGGGCGTCACCAAGGCGACGAAGGCCACCGTCAAGGTCGCCGGTCTCATCCCGGAGATCACGAAAGCCACCGCCGAGAAGCAGGCCCTGAAGGCGGCCAAGGCCGAGGGCTCCACCAGGTCCGAGGCCGACCAGGCCCCCCGCAAGGTCATCTGGGCGGCTGAGGGCAAGCCGACGCTCGCGCACGAGACCGCCGTCGGCGGCTTCCAGCACGACGGCACCCCGCAGGAACTGCAAGACCGTCCTCGGCCGCAACGGCATCCGGAACGACGGCGTCGCCGCGTACTCCCGCGTCCACTACGGCAACGCGTACGCCAACGCGTTCTGGTCCGACAGCTGCTTCTGCATGACGTACGGGGACGGCGAGGGCAACAACAAGCCGCTGACGTCCCTGGACGCGGCCGGCCACGAGATGACGCACGGCGTCACGTCGAACACGGCCGGGCTCAACCACTCCGGCGAGTCGGGCGGCCCGAACGAGGCCACCTCCGACATTCTCGGCACGGCGGTGGAGTTCCACGCGGCGAACTCCTCCGACCCCGGTGACTACCTCATCGGCGAAAGATCGACATCCGCGGCAACGGAACCCCGCTGCACTACATGGACCAGCCGAGCAAGGACGGCAACTCGGCCGACTACTGGCGGTCGAACCTGGGCAGCCTGGACGTCCACTACTCGTCCGGCCCGGCGAACCACTTCTTCTACCTCCTGGCGGAGGGCAGCGGCACCAAGACCATCAACGGAGTCACCTACAACTCGCCGACGTCCAACGGCGCCACGGTCACCGGCATCGGCCGCGCCAAGGCCGTCCAGATCTGGCACAAGGCCCTGACCACGTACATGACGTCGACGACCCGCTACTCGGGCGCCCGTACGGCGACCCTGAACGCGGCGCGTGATCTGTACGGCTCCGGCAGCACGGAGCACAACGCGGTCGCGGCGGCGTGGTCGGCGGTCAACGTGAGCTGAGCGCAGGCCTGTTGACGCAAGGCCGAGGGGCGGCACCCGGGACGAAGGCATCCCCGGGTGCCGCCCTACCCTTGTGACCCATGTCCTTCACGTACGACGCCGTCGGCGCGACCCGGGAGATCGGCTTCTGCCCGCCCGGCTTCCACCCCCTGCACGTGCGCACCCGCATCGGCGAGGGCGAGGAGGTCTTCCGCAGAGCCGCCGAGGCGGTCATGACCTGGGAGATGCACCGCGCGCTGGGCGTCGGCATCGACGCGTCGTCCGACCGCGCGGCCCCCGGCGTCGACGTCACGGTCACCCTCGCCGGAGTGATCAAGGCACCGTGCCGGGTGGTGTGGACGGTGGAGGAGTACCGGCGGGTGGGCTGGGCGTACGGCACGCTTTCCGGCCATCCGGAGTGCGGCGAGGAAGCGTTCGTGGTGGAACGGACGGGCGACGGCACGGTCTGGCTGACCGTGAACGCCTTCAGCCGCGCGGCGAAGTGGTACGCCCGAGCGGGCGGTCCGGCTACTCGGGGGTTTCAGCATGCGTATGCGCGGCGGTGCGGGAAGGTGCTGCGGCGATTGTGCGGGGAGAGCGACTGACCCACCCGTAAGACACGAGCTCCTCCACCAGCCGCGCCACCGGCGTCGCCGTCTCCATCGCCGGCCCGCTCGGCCAGAGTCCAGCAGTTCTTGCGAGGCAGGGCGGCACATCCCGCGTCTGCGGCGTGCAAGGACAACAACAACGACCCGCGCTGTGTCGAGGCGGCCACGAACGTTCCCGGCAAGGTGGCGGTCCACAACTCCGTGTCCGGTCATACGGTCGAGTTCACGGCAGTCGAGTGGACCGACTTCCTGACCGGTGCCAAGCTGGGCGAATTCGATGTCACGGCGTAGGGGGTCCCCCATGTGGCAGTGCCCGCGGTGCGGCGGCAACGCAGAACCTGACCCGGAGCATTCCGGGGCGGTGTGGTGCCTGTTGTGCTGGCACTCGTGGGCACTTCCGGGGGACACCCGCTGTTCGGGCTCACTGCCCCGTCTCAGCCCCGCGCTGCGGGTACTGGACGAACACCGGCACTTGAACCGCTGAGCCCTGACACAGCCCCGGCCGGCACGCTTCCCCGCGTGCCGGCCGGGGCTCCCGCATGCTCGCTGAGCTCATCCCTGCCGTGGAGAGAGGAGCGTCTCGACCTGGCTCAATCCGCTCGCAGGTGGACGGTCATGGTCAGGCTGCCGGGGAGGGCCGCGCAGGCGTTACGCACATGCCCGGCCAGAGCGTTCCCGGCGGGTGCCTTCGGCGAGGCGGGCCAGGCCTGGGACATCCAGCAATCCAGCGCATGATGGAAGGCGGACACAAGCATGTCGAGGGCCAGCCGGGGTCGCAGATCGTCCGACGTACCCAGGTTCAGGCGACGGTGGAGGATGTCCTGCGCGGTACGGGTCGTGCGGTGACAGAAATGCAGACCGTGCGCGTCCATCGAGGGGGTCCGGTCGGCCAGTTGACGGCTGAGCCGCGCGCGATGCGCCCAGCCGTCCACCGCAGCCATGCGGTCCACCGCGGCAAGCAGGGACTCCTCCAGCATTTCCAGCACGGTACCGCCCTGGGGCTCGCGGGTCTCCAGATCCTCCAGGAAGGCGAGCCACAGATCCTGCGTGGGTGCCATGGCCACGTCTTCCTTGCTGGCGAAGTAGCGGAAGAACGTGCGCTTGGACACGTCCACCGCGTCACAGAGCTCGTCGAGGGTCACCCCGCCGAAGCCCCGCTCGCCGAAGAGCTCCAGGGATGTGTCGATCAGGGTCTGCCGGGTGCGCAGCTTCTTTCGCTCGCGCAGCGGCAGCCCCTTCGTCATGGCGTCCTCCATGGCGTCAGTGTATCCGAGGGGCAAAAGCCACTTGCACGCTTATGCCACTTGGTGGCATAACTGTTCGCTACGTGATCGCGATTCCTACGGAAGGCCTCACTCCGCCATGCGCGCTCTGCTCGTTGACCGTTCCCTGCCCTCGGGTCTCCGCCTCGGTGAAGCCCCCGCACCCGAGCCCAACCCGCACCAGGCCCTGGTACGCGTAACGGCCACGTCCCTCAACTACGGCGAAGTCAGGTTCTCTCTCCAGGACGCGCCCGAGGGCACGGTCCTCGGGTGGGACGCGGCCGGAGTGGTGGTACGCGCCGCTGCGGACGGGTCCGGCCCGGCGGCCGGCACTCCCGTGGTCACGCTGGGGACGGATGGCGCATGGGCCGAGCTCCGCGCCGTGGACACCGACTGGATCGGTACGGCGCCGGGCGGTGCCGACCCGGGGGCCATCAGCACCGTCCCTGTCGCGGGGGCCAGCGCACTGCGTGCCTTGCACCGCCTCGGCCCGATCCTGGGCCGCCGTGTGCTGGTCACCGGCGCCACGGGCGGCACCGGCCGCTACGCCGTACAGCTGGCCCGGCTCGGCGGGGCCCATGTCATCGCCTCGACCGGATCCTTGCGAGACCACGGGGACGGCCTGCGGGCCCAAGGTGCCCACGAGGTCGTCGCCGGGCCGCTCGACGTCGGCGAACCGGTGGACGGTGTCGTGGACTTGGTAGGCGGGCAGCAACTCGTCGACGCGTACGGCCTGCTCGTCGAACGGGGCACCTTGGTCGCGGTCGGCCATGCCGCGCACCAGGGAGAGACGTTCCCGTACGGCGCCCTGTTCGGGGACGGCGGTCGCCACGACCGGTCGATCGTCACCTTCGCCCTGCCCGCCTGCGCGGGGCTGGGCCGGGACCTGACCTGGCTTGCGGACCGGATCGCCGCCAGAGTGCTGGACCCCCAGATCTCCTGGCGCGGCGGCTGGGACAGCGCCGACGACGCCATCGGCGCCCTCCTCGAACGCCGCCTGCACGGCAAAGCGGTGCTGGACATCCCCTGACGCCGAGCTGCTACCAGCGGTCCCTGTTGTCCCTCCGGTGGCGACACGACGATCACCCGACCGCCCTGTCGCCACACCCGACTCTCGCACCGCGGCCGCTCGGCCTCCCCCTCGTCCGAGGTCTTCGGGCGCGCCCGAACCCTCCCCCGCCGCCCAGGACGCGGTGCCTCGGCAGGCCCTACCGCATCAACACCCCCGCCCCCTCCACCACATCCTCCGACGGCACCGCCACCAGCCCCAGCTCCGCACTCGCCGCCAGCAACCGGTGTGCGGGCAGGATGCGGACCGTGTAGCCGTACGGCCCCGTGCGGTCCAGGGACAGCGGGCCCTCGTACATCCAGCTCCCTTCCGTGTCGGGGCCACCCGCCGGTTTCAGCGGTACCGTCGTTGCATCGGCGATGCGGTCCTCGGAGTCCACGCGACCGGAGACCGCCTGGACCTCGATGTCGTCGGGGGCGAGGTCGCCCAGGGCGACGCGGACGCGGAGGGTGAGGGTCGTGCCCAGCTCGGCCGTTGCCGTGGTGGCGGACGTTTCGACGTGGTCGACCCGCACCGCGTACCAGGACCTGCGCAACCGGGCCTTCCACTCGGCGAGTTCACGTGCCGCGTCCGGGTCCATGGTGCGGTGGGCGTGGGCTGCGGGCGCGTACAGGCGCTCGACGTACTCGCGGACCATGCGGCCGGCCAGCACCTTGGGGCCGAGCAGGGTGAGCGTCTGGCGGACCATCTCGATCCAGCGGTCGGGCAGACCGGCCGGGCCGCGCTCGTAGAAGCGCGGGGTGATCCGCTGTTCGAGCAGGTCGTAGAGGGCGGACGCCTCGATGTCGTCGCGGCGGTCCGGGTCTGTGCCCACGCCGTCCGCGGTCGGGATGGCCCAGCCGAAGTCGGGCTGGAACCACTCGTCCCACCAGCCGTCGAGGACGGAGAGGTTCAGACAGCCGTTGAGGGCCGCCTTCATGCCCGACGTGCCGCAGGCCTCCAGCGGGCGGAGCGGGTTGTTCAGCCAGATGTCGCAGCCGGGGTAGAGCTTCTGCGCCATCGCCATGCCGTAGTCGGGCAGGAAGACGATCCGGTGGCGTACGCGCGGGTCGTCGGCGAAGCGGACGAGTTCCTGGATGAGCCGCTTGCCGCCGTCGTCGGCCGGGTGCGCCTTGCCGGCAACGACGATCTGGATCGGGCGTTCCGGGTGCAGCAGCAGGTCCATCAGGCGGTCGCGGTCGCGCAGCATGAGGGTGAGGCGCTTGTACGACGGGACGCGACGGGCGAAGCCGATCGTCAGGACGTCCGGGTCGAGCACGCCGTCGATCCAGCCCAGCTCGGCCGTGCCCGCGCCGCGTTGCCGCCAGGAGGCGCGCAGCCGTTCCCGTACCTCCGTCACGAGCTGCTCGCGCAGGGTACGGCGCAGCTCCCAGATGTCCTGGTCGGGGATGTCCGCGACGGCGTCCCAGCGGTCCGAGCCGCCGTCGCTGAAGGCGTCCTCGGCGCGCTCGGCGCCGATCTGCCGGGCGCCGAGCTGGAACACCTCGGGGGCGATCCAGGTCGGGGCGTGCACGCCGTTGGTGACGGAGGTGATCGGCACCTCGTCGGGGTCGAATCCCGGCCACAGTCCGGAGAACATCTCCCGGCTGACGTTGCCGTGCAGGAGGGAGACTCCGTTGGCGCGCTGGGCCAGGCGCAGGCCCATCACGGCCATGTTGAAGAGGTTGGGTTCGCCGCCGGGGTAGGTCTCCATGCCGAGTTGGAGGATGCGTTCGACGTCGATGCGCGGGAGTTCGGCGTCGGGGCCGAAGTGGCGGGCGACGAGTTCGCGGTCGAAGCGGTCGATTCCGGCCGGCACCGGGGTGTGGGTGGTGAAGACGGTGCCCGCGCGGACCGCTTCCAGCGCCGAGTCGAACTCCAGCCCCGCATCGGAGAGTTCGGCGATCCGCTCCAGGCCGAGGAAGCCGGCGTGGCCCTCGTTGGTGTGGAAGACCTCGGGCTCGGGGTGGCCGGTGAGCCGGCAGTACGTCCGTACCGCCCGGACCCCTCCTATGCCGAGCAGCATCTCCTGGAGCAGCCGGTGCTCGCTGCCGCCGCCGTAGAGCCGGTCGGTCACGCCGCGTTCACCGAGGTCGTTCTCCTCGATGTCCGAGTCGAGCATCAGCAGCGGGACCCGGCCGACCTGGGCCAGCCAGATCCGGGCGCGCAGGAATCTGCCGCCCGGCAGGGCGAGGGTGACCTGGGCGGGGGTGCCGTCGGACTCCTTGAGCAGGGCCACCGGCAGCTCGTTGGGGTCGAGGACGGGGTAGTGCTCCTGCTGCCAGCCGTCCCGGGAGAGGGTCTGGCGGAAGTAGCCGTGCCGGTAGAGCAGCCCGACCCCGATCAGCGGTACGCCGAGGTCGCTGGCCGCCTTCAGGTGGTCGCCGGCCAGAATGCCCAGGCCACCGGAGTACTGGGGCAGAGCGGCGGTGATGCCGAACTCGGGTGAGAAGTAGGCGACGGCGGCAGGGAGTTCACCGGACTGCGCCTGGTACCAGCGGTCGCCGGTGACATAGTCGTGGAGATCGTCGGCCACCGTGGTGAGGCGGCGCAGGAAACGGCGGTCCTCGGCCAGCTCGGCCAGCCGCTCGGGCGGCACGCTGCCGAGGAGCCGTACCGGATCGGCGCCTGATGCGGCCCACCGCTCCGGATCGACGGACTGGAACAGATCGCGTGTCTCCGTGTGCCAGGACCAGCGCAGATTGCGTGCCAGGCCGCTCAGCGGGCGGAGGGGGTCGGGGAGAACGGGTCGGACCGTGAATCGACGGATCGCCTTCACTTGGCCCCTCCGAGGATGATCGGATAGAGTGCGGCCGGTGCGCTGCGAGAACCAAGCACGCGCTAACTCCTTGACTTTGACGTCAACCGGGCAGGTTCCGACCCGGCTGGTGCTGATCGCGTAAGACTCGATCGCTCGCTGAGCGGTCGAGCGGCGTGAGCCAGGAATCCCGTTCGTTCAGAAGCGGGAGGGTTCAAATTCCACCTCGTCACGTGCGGAGGAGAACGCACGGCGGTGTGCGTCCCGTCATCGATATCGACGGTAGTGGTTACCCGGCGTCGCCGTGGCCGACTCCCGGGGGCAGCGTCCCCCTGCCGGCCGGTCATGCCCCAAGCCAACCGGAATCCGCCGCAACCTTCACTCGTCCGCCATGGCCGATATGGCCGATTCCGCCCCCACAGGCCTCCTTGTGGCGCTTCACACCGCACGAGAGGCTGCCAACTGGCGTACCGGCCGGCGAGCGGGTGCACGCGGTCGCCGGCGGTTGCCGTACGCCGAGTCGAGGAGGGGAACTCGGACCATGGCACGGACGCGAACACGGCGTCTGCGCTGGGCGGGTGGCCTCACCGCGGTGACATGTGCCGCGGTGTTTTCGGCCACCGTTCCGCCCGCGCAGGCCGCGCCGGAGGGACGGATACTCGGCGCCGGAGAAACCGGCGCCGTCAGCGGCAGCTACCTGGTGACGCTGAAGGGGGGAACGAAGGCTCCGTCGGCGGCCGGGAAGGGCATCGCCGAGAAGTACGGGGCGAGAATCAGCCACACGTACGGCACCGTCCTGAACGGCTACGCGGTGCGGGCCGGCGAGAGACAGGCGAAGCGGCTCGCAGCAGACCCGCGCGTCGCCTCCGTCACCCAGGACACCCGTGTGGTCGCCGACCACACCCAGAAGAACCCGCCGTCCTGGGGGCTGGACCGCATCGACCAGCCGAACCTGCCACTGGACAAGAGCTACACCTGGCCGGAGTCGGCGGGCAGCGGAGTGACGGTGTACGTGATCGACACCGGCATCCGTATCTCCCACAAGGACTTCGGCGGCCGGGCCGGTTACGGCTGGGACTTCGTCGGCGGCGACAGGTCCGCCGGGGACGGCAACGGACACGGCACCCATGTCGCCGCGACGGTCGCCGGCCAGAGCTTCGGCGTCGCCAAGAAGGCCAAGGTCGTCGCCGTGCGGGTGCTGGACAACGCCGGTTCCGGTACGACCGCGCAGGTCATCGCCGGTATCGACTGGGTGACCCGGCACGCCCGAAAACCGGCGGTCGCCAACCTCAGCCTGGGCGGCTTCTACAACGCCCAACTGGACGCCGCCGTACGCACGTCCATCGCCTCGGGTGTCACGTACACCGTCGCGGCGGGCAACGACGGCCTCCCCGCCGGTCTGTACTCCCCCGCGGGCGTACGGCAGGCGATCACCGTCGGTGCCACGAGCCGCACGGACGCCCGGGCGTCCTTCTCGAACTACGGCTCCGCACTGGACCTGTTCGCCCCGGGCGTGGCGATCACCTCCGCGTCCCACAAGAGCAACACCGGCACGGCGACCTTCTCCGGTACGTCGATGGCGTCGCCGCACGCCGCGGGCGCGGCCGCGCTGTATCTGGCCGGCCATCCGAAATCCACCCCGGCACAGGTTTCCAAGGCGCTTGTGGCGGGGGCGGTTTCCGGCAAGGTCTCCGGTCGCGGCCTGGGTTCACCGAACAAACTTCTCCAGGTACCGCGGTCGTAGCGCCACATTCCAGCCGTGACGCCAGTATCGG
This sequence comes from Streptomyces flavusporus, assembly GCF_046267975.1. Taxonomy (NCBI): domain Bacteria; kingdom Bacillati; phylum Actinomycetota; class Actinomycetes; order Kitasatosporales; family Streptomycetaceae; genus Streptomyces; species Streptomyces flavusporus. Next base: position 3,171,311 of record NZ_CP176503.1, read on the forward strand.
CCCCGTTCGTCTCGAACGGGGCCGGTCTTGTGCGTAGACATACGCGTGAGTAGTTAACAAAGTGCCGGATTGCCCACCCGAACAGGGTGGGAAGGCTCCTGCGGTACGCCCCCACCGGCACATCCCGCACGACCCACCTCCCCACAGCCATCCGCCCACCCACGTTGACGCGGACAGGAGCGGTGATGCCCGCCACGCACCACTCGTCAGCACCCCTGACATCAAGCCCCGAAAGCAGCCCCGAAAGCAGCCCCGAAAGCAGCACCGAAGGCGCCGAGGCACAGCCCGTGCGCCCCGTCGCCGCCGGCCGGCCGGTCCCGGAGCCGGCCTCCGCGGGCGAGGCGACCACCGTCGGGCGCATACCCGTCCTCGACGTCCGCCCCATCGTCCAGCACGGCCGCCGGCCCGCGAAGGCGGTGACCGGAGAGACGTTCGAGGTCTCGGCGACCGTCTTCCGGGAGGGCCATGACGCCGTATCGGCCAATCTCGTACTGAAGGACCCGGACGGCCGCCCCGGCCCGTGGACGCCGATGCGTGAACTCGCCCCCGGCACCGACCGCTGGGGGGCCACCGTCACCGCCGGTGATCCCGGCCTGTGGACCTACACCGTGGAGGCGTGGGGCGACCCGGTCACCACCTGGCGGCACCACGCCCGGATCAAGATCCCGGCCGGCATCGACACCGACCTGGTCCTGGAGGAGGGCGCGCGGCTGTACACGCAAGCCGCCGTCCAGGCGCCGAGCAGCGTACGGCGCGTGCTCCTCGCCGCCGTCGCCGCGCTGCGGGACGAGAGCCGGCCCGCCGCCTCCCGGCTGGCCGCCGCGTTGACGCCGGAGGTGGACGGTGTGCTGGCGCGGTATCCGCTGCGGGAGTTGGTGACAGCCTGCGAGCCGCTGCCGCTGCTGGTGGAGCGGGAGCGGGCGCTGTTCGGGTCGTGGTACGAGTTCTTCCCGCGCTCCGAGGGCACGGCGGAGCGGGCGCACGGCACGTTCCGCACGGCCGCGCGCCGGCTGCCGGTGATCGCCGGGATGGGTTTCGACGTGGTGTACCTGCCGCCGATCCACCCGATCGGCAGCACCTTCCGCAAGGGCCGCAACAACACCCTGTCCCCCGCCCCCGAGGACGTGGGGGTGCCGTGGGCGATCGGCTCGCCGGAGGGCGGGCACGACGCCGTGCACCCGCAGCTGGGCACGATCGAGGACTTCGACTGGTTCGTGGCCCAGGCGCGGGCGCACGGTCTGGAGGTGGCGCTGGACTTCGCGTTGCAGTGTTCGCCGGATCATCCGTGGGTGGACAAGCACCCGGAGTGGTTCCGTCACCGCCCCGACGGGTCGATCGCGTATGCGGAGAACCCGCCGAAGAAGTACCAGGACATCTATCCGATCGCGTTCGACCGGGACATGGACGGCCTGGTCGCGGAGACGGTGCGGGTGCTGCGGCACTGGATGGCGCACGGGGTGCGGATCTTCCGGGTGGACAATCCGCACACCAAGCCGGTGGTGTTCTGGGAGCGGGTGATCGCGGACGTCAACCGCACGGACCCGGATGTGGTCTTCCTGGCGGAGGCGTTCACCCGGCCGGCGATGATGCACACCCTGGCGCAGATCGGGTTCCAGCAGTCGTACACGTACTTCACCTGGCGCACCACCAAGCAGGAGCTGACGGAGTATCTGACGGAGCTGTCGGGTGAGGCGGCGGCCTACATGCGGCCGAACTTCTTCGTCAACACGCCCGACATCCTGCACGCCTACCTGCAGCACGGCGGCCGCCCGGCGTTCGAGGTCCGCGCGGTCCTCGCCGCGACCCTGTCGCCCACGTGGGGGGTGTACTCGGGCTACGAGCTGTGCGAGAACACGCCGCTGCGCGAGGGCAGCGAGGAGTACCTGGACTCGGAGAAGTACCAGCTCAAGCCCCGCGACTGGGACGCCGCCGAACGCGAGGGACGCACCATCACCCCCCTCATCACCAAGCTCAACACCATCCGGCGGCAGAGCCCCGCCCTACGCCAGTTGCGGGACCTCCACTTCCACCATGCGGACCAGGAAGCGGTGATCGCGTACTCCAAGCGGACGGGATCGAACACGGTTCTGGTGGTCGCGAACCTCGACCCCCACCACACCCAGGAGGCCACGGTCTCGTTGGACATGCCGCAACTCGGCCTGGACTGGCACGAGTCGGTGCCGGTGCGCGACGAGCTCACCGGCGAGACCTATCACTGGGGCAGGGCCAACTATGTGCGTCTCGAGCCGGGCATCAGGCCCGCGCACATCCTGACCGTCCTGCGACCGTCCACCCCGCAGACCGGAGGGTCACCCACAACATGACTGTCAACGAGCCCGTCCCGGACACCTTCGAGGACACGCCCGCCAAGGACCGTGACCCGGAGTGGTTCAAGCGCGCCGTCTTCTACGAGGTCCTGGTCCGCTCCTTCCAGGACAGCAACGGCGACGGCATCGGCGACCTCAAGGGCCTGACCGCCAAGCTCGACTATCTGCAGTGGCTCGGCGTGGACTGCCTGTGGCTCCCGCCGTTCTTCAAGTCGCCGCTACGCGACGGCGGTTACGACGTCTCCGACTACACCGCCGTGCTGCCGGACTTCGGTGACCTGGCCGACTTCGTGGAGTTCGTCGACGCCGCCCACCAGCGCGGTATGCGCGTCATCATCGACTTCGTCATGAACCACACCAGCGACCAGCACCCGTGGTTCCAGGAGTCCCGCAAGGACCCCGACGGCCCCTACGGGGACTACTACATGTGGGCCGACGACGACAAGCAGTACCAGGACGCCCGCATCATCTTCGTCGACACGGAAGTGTCCAACTGGACCTTCGACCCGGTCCGCAAGCAGTACTTCTTCCACCGGTTCTTCTCCCACCAGCCGGACCTCAACTACGAGAACCCGGCCGTACAGGAGGAGATGATCTCCGCGCTGAGGTTCTGGCTCGACCTGGGCATCGACGGTTTCCGCCTGGACGCGGTGCCCTACCTGTACGCCGAGGAGGGCACCAACTGCGAGAACCTTCCCGCGACCCACGAGTTCCTCAAACGGGTCCGGAAGGAGATCGACGCCCACTATCCGGACACAGTGCTGCTCGCCGAGGCCAACCAGTGGCCCGAGGACGTGGTCGACTACTTCGGCGACTTCCGCGCCGGCGGCGACGAATGCCATATGGCGTTCCACTTCCCGGTCATGCCGCGGATCTTCATGGCCGTCCGCCGGGAGTCCCGCTATCCGGTCTCGGAAATCCTGGCCAAGACCCCGGCCATCCCGTCCGGCTGTCAGTGGGGCATCTTCCTGCGCAACCACGACGAGCTCACGCTCGAGATGGTCACCGACGAAGAGCGCGACTACATGTACGCGGAGTACGCCAAGGACCCGCGTATGCGCGCCAACATCGGCATCCGCCGCCGACTCGCCCCCCTGCTGGACAACGACCGCAACCAGATCGAGCTGTTCACGGCACTGCTGCTGTCCCTGCCGGGCAGCCCGATCCTGTACTACGGCGACGAGATCGGCATGGGCGACAACATCTGGCTCGGCGACCGCGACGCGGTACGCACCCCGATGCAGTGGACCCCGGACCGCAACGCCGGTTTCTCGTCCTGCGACCCCGGCCGGCTCTACCTCCCGACGATCATGGATCCGGTCTACGGCTACCAGGTCACCAACGTCGAGGCGTCCATGTCGTCGCCGTCGTCGCTGCTGCACTGGACCCGCCGGATGATCGAGATCCGCAAACAGAACCACGCCTTCGGCCTCGGCTCGTACACCGAACTCCAGTCCTCCAACCCGGCCGTACTGGCGTTCCTGCGGGAGCACGGCGACGACCTCGTGCTGTGCGTGCACAACTTCTCCCGCTTCCCGCAGCCGACCGAACTCGACCTGCGCTCCTTCAACGGCCGCCATCCGGTCGAGCTCATCGGCGGGGTCCGTTTCCCCGCCATCGGCGAACTGCCGTACCTGCTGACCCTGGCGGGGCACGGCTTCTACTGGTTCCGGCTCCGCAAGGACGCCGCGTAGGACTCCGGGGCGGGGCGGTTTCTCCCGCTCCGCCCGGGGCACGCATCAGTAACACCCCGCCCACCCGGGGAAAGGACGCACGCCATGTCGGAAGCCGTCACCCGCCCCGCCACGGCCGGCCCCGGTCTCCTCGCGTCACTGGACCCCCTGCTGCGGGAATGGCTGCCACGGCAGCGCTGGTTCGCGGGCAAGGGGCGTCCGGTCACCGGGTTCTCGCTGGTGGCGGCCACCGAGCTGTTGCCGGCCGGGGGGAAGCTGGGCCTGTACCACCTGCTCGTCCAGGTCCATCAGCCGCTCACCCACGGCACCGGCCCCGGTGACTGCTACCAGCTCCTGATAGGTGAGCGCGAGGCACTGCCGCCCCGGCTGGCGCCCGCGCTGATCGGCCATGTGACCGAGGGACCGCTCACCGGACGCACGGTGTACGAGGCCCTGTACGACCCCCGGCCCGCCGGACTGCTCCTGGAGGCGCTGCGCACCCGGGCCCGGATCGGCGGCCTCCGCTTCGAACGGGACCCTCGGCAGGAGGTACGGTCCGGCCTGGTGCCCCGCGCAGTGACCGCCGAGCAGTCCAACTCGTCGGTCGTCTACGGAGATACGTTCATCCTGAAGCTGCTTCGCCGGATCGTGCCCGGCGTCAATCCCGACCTCGAGCTGCCGCTCGCGCTGGCCCGCGAGGGCTGCCCGCGGGTGCCGGCGCCGACGGCGTGGCTGCTGGCCGAGTTGTCCGGTCAGTCGTACGTCCTCGGCGTCCTCCAGCCCTACATCCAGGGCGCGGCGGACGGCTGGGAGCTGGCATTGCGCGAACTGGCCAAGGGCCAGGACTTCGCCGCCGAGGCGCGGGCGCTCGGGCGCGCCACCGCCGAGGTGCACACCGCGCTGGCCCGCGCGCTGCCGACCGTGACGCTGGGCCACATCCAACTGCGCTCGATGGTCGACGGCATGCTCGAGCGCCTCGACGCCGCCGCACAGGCGGTACCGGCACTGCGGACCTACGCGCCCGGCCTGCGCTCCGCGTTCCAGGCGCTGGCCGATCTGGCGGCCGAGGGCCACACCTGGACCGCCCAGCGCGTCCACGGCGATCTGCACCTCGGGCAGTGCCTGCGCTCCCCGGCTGGGGGCCCCTCCCACGCTTTCGGCAGTGGGGGAGAGTGGTCGCTGATCGACTTCGAGGGCGAGCCGGCCCGGCCGCTGGCCGAACGGCGGATGCCGCAGCCGACCGTGCGGGACGTCGCGGGGATGCTGCGCTCCTTCGACTACGCGGCGCACTCGGTCCGGCCGTCCGTGCCCGGCTGGGCGGAGTCCTGCCGGGCCGCGTACTGCTCCGGGTACGCGGAGATAGACGGCCGCGATCCACGCAACGACCCGGTGCTCCTGCGGGCCTACGAGACCGACAAGGCGGTCTACGAGGTCGTCTACGAGGCCCGGCACCGCCCGGACTGGCTCCCGGTGCCGCTGTCGGCGGTGCGGCGCCTCGCTTCCTCCCACCTGACCTGATCGCACCTTCTCCTAGGAGGCCCCGCCCGTGACCCCCCGTATCCCCGCCAGCGGTTCGGATCCGAAGAAGACGGCCGAGGAGAAGGCGGCTGCGGCCGAGAGGACGACGGCCAAGAAAGCGACCGCGAAGAAGGCTACTGCCAAGAAGGCTACGGCGAAGAAGGTCGTGGCCAAGGAGACGACGGCCGGCAAGGCGGTTGCTGAGAAGGCTGTTGCCAAGAAGGTCGCGGCGAAGAAGGCCACGGCCAAGAAGGCGGCAGCGACAAAGGCCACGGCCAAGAAGACGACCGCCAAGAAAACCGCAGCAAAGAAGACAACCGCAAAGAAAGCGACCGCCAGGAAGACGACCGCGTCGAAGGTCCCCGTCGTGGCCGCCGTCTCCCCCGCCCTCGATGCCGGAGACCGCGAGCGTCTGCTCAGCGGTACGCATCACGACCCGCACTCGGTGCTCGGCGCCCACCCGGTCCCGGGCGGAGTCGTGTTCCGGGCGTTCCGGCCGTACGCCCTGTCCGTCACCGTGGTCGCCGGCAATCTGCGGGCCGAGCTGCACGACGACGGCGACGGGTTCTTCTCCGGGCTGGTGCCCCTGCAGGACGTCCCCGGGTACCGGCTCAGCATCGCGTACGAGGGGACCGTCCTGGACACGGAGGACCCGTACCGCTTCCTGCCCGCGCTCGGTGAGCTCGACCTGCATCTGATCGGCGAGGGCCGACACGAGGAGCTGTGGCGGGCGCTGGGCGCGGAGCCGATGACCCATCAGGGCGTCACCGGCACCCGGTTCACGGTGTGGGCGCCGAACGCCCGGGGCGTGAGCCTGGCCGGCGGTTTCAACTTCTGGGACGGCACCGGCTTCCCGATGCGTTCGCTCGGCGGCACCGGCGTATGGGAACTCTTCGTACCCGGGATCGGCGAGGGCGAGCTGTACAAGTTCGAGATCACCCGTCCCGACGGTTCGAAGACGCTGCGCGCGGACCCGCTGGCCCGCCGCACCGAGGCCCCGCCGAACACCTCGTCCATCGTGCACGCCTCGCACTACGAGTGGGGCGACGCGGAGTGGCTGGCCCGCCGGGCGGAGCTGCCCGCGCACGAGGCGCCGTTCTCCGTCTACGAGGTCCACCTCCCGTCCTGGCGACCGGGCCTTACGTACCGTCAGCTGGCTGAGCAGCTGCCCGCCTACGTCAAGGACCTCGGCTTCACGCACGTCGAGCTGATGCCGGTCGCCGAGCATCCCTTCGGCGGCTCCTGGGGCTACCAGGTCACCGGCTTCTACGCCCCGACGGCCCGCCTCGGCACACCGGACGACTTCAAGTACTTCGTCGACGCCCTGCACCGGGCGGGCATCGGCGTGCTCATGGACTGGGTGCCCGCGCACTTCCCGCGCGACGACTGGGCGCTGGCCGAGTTCGACGGGCGTCCGCTGTACGAGCACGAGGATCCGCTGCGCGCGGCTCACCCCGACTGGGGGACCCTGGAGTTCGACTTCGGCCGGCGCGAGGTGCGCAACTTCCTGGTCGCCAACGCCGTGTACTGGTGCGAGGAGTTCCATATCGACGGCCTGCGGGTGGACGCCGTGGCCTCGATGCTGTACCTCGACTACTCGCGCGAGCCCGGCCAGTGGACGCCGAACGAGCACGGTGGGCGGGAGAACCTGGACGCGGTGGCGTTCCTCCAGGAGATGAACGCGACGGTGTACCGGCGGGCGCCGGGCGTGGTGACGATCGCCGAGGAGTCCACCGCCTGGGACGGCGTCACGCGGGCCACCCATCACCAGGGCCCGAGCGGCTTCGGCGGCCTCGGTTTCGGGCTGAAGTGGAACATGGGCTGGATGCACGACTCGCTGCAGTACATGAGCCACGAGCCGGTCCACCGCAAGTACCACCACCACGAGATGACGTTCTCGATGGTGTACGCGTACAGCGAGAACTACGTCCTGCCCATCTCCCACGACGAGGTGGTGCACGGCAAACGGTCACTGGTGTCGAAAATGCCGGGCGACTGGTGGCAGCAGCGGGCCGATCACCGGGCGTACCTCGGCTTCATGTGGGCCCACCCGGGCAAGCAGCTCCTCTTCATGGGCCAGGAGTTCGCCCAGGGAGCGGAGTGGTCCGAGGCCCACGGCCCCGACTGGTGGCTCCTCGACCCCGCGTACGGAGCCGAGGCCGACCACCGCGGCGTACGCGACCTGGTCCGCGACCTCAACACCGTCTACCGCCACACGCCGGCCCTCTGGGAGCGCGACACCCACCCCGAGGGCTTCCAGTGGATCGTCGGGGACGCGGCCGACGACAACGTCTTCGCCTTCCTCCGCCACGCCGCCGACGGCACACCGCTCCTGTCCGTCTCCAACTTCTCGCCGGTCGTCCGCCACGACTACCGCCTCGGCGTCCCCGACGACATCCCCGCCTGGCACGAAACCCTCAACACCGACGCGCAGAAGTACGGCGGCAGCGACGTCACCCACCCCCACCCGGTCAAACCGGAGCCCACGGGATGGCACGGCCGCCCCGCGAGCATCCGGCTGACGCTGCCGCCTCTGGCGACGGTGTGGCTGAGACCGGCCTAGGTCTCAGCCGACCGAGTCGGCCAAGCCCCGCGGCAGCGCCCCCGTGTGCAGCACGCCCAGCCGCTGTGTGGCCCGCGTCAGGGCCACATACAGGTCGCTGGTCCCGTACCGCCCCGGCTCGACGACCAGGACGGAGTCGAACTCCAGGCCCTTGGCCTGCCGCGGGTCCAGCAGGACGACCGTCTGCGTCAGGTCGGGCTCGGCACCCGCCGTCACACCGTCCAGCCGAGCGGCCAGCCGCCGGTGCAGGTCGCGTGGCGCGATGACCGCGAGGCGGCCCTCGGCCGGGGTCAGCTCCCCGACCGCCTTGGCGACCGCGCCGGGCAGGTCGTCGGTGGCCCGGACCCAGGGGCGTACCCCTGTCGACCGTACGGAACGGGGCGGCTCGAAGTCCGGGTGCTCCGCGCGTACGACGGCCGCCGCGAGGTCCATGATCTCGGCGGGGGTGCGGTAGTTGACGCCGAGGCGGGTGTGGTCCCAGCGGTCCTCGACATACGGCTGGAGGATCTTCGACCAGGAGCCCACGCCCGCCGCCTCCGCGGTCTGGACCGGGTCGCCGACCAGGGTCATCGAGCGGGTCGGGCTGCGCCGCATGAGCAGCCGCCACGCCATCGGGGACAGCTCCTGCGCCTCGTCGACGATGATGTGCCCGAACGCCCAGGTGCGGTCGGCCGCCGCGCGCTCGGCGGCGCTGCGGTGGTCGTCCTCCTCGTGCCGTTCGGCGAACCGTTCGGCGTCGATGATGTCGTGCGCGGACAGGACCTCGGAGGCCTCGGGATCGTCCTCCTCCTTGTCCTCGAACTCATAGGTGCGGGAGGCGTACGACACCTCGAGGACGCCCTGCGCGTACGCCACCTGGGCCTCCCGTTCGCGTTCCGCGCGCGCCCGGGCCGCCCGGTCGTCCTCGCCGAGGAGTTCGGCCGCCTCGTCGAGCAGCGGTACGTCCGCCACCGTCCACGCCCGGGTGACCGGTCGGCGGATGGCGGCGGCGTCCGCGTCACTGACGTAGCCCTCCGGCGCGGAGAGGAAGTCCGCGACGAGCCGCTGCGGGGTGAGGACCGGCCACAGCTGGTCGATGGCGGACCAGACCTCGGGGTTGTCGGCGAGTTCGTCGCGGATCTGGGTGATGTCACTGGCGTCGAGGAGGTTCGAGCCGTCGTAGGGGTCGGTGCCGATGCGTTCGGCGACCATGTCGGTGAGCGTGTTGAGGATGTGGCCCTCGAAGTGCTCGCGGGCGGCGTTGTGCGGCAGCTTGGCGGCGCGGGTGCGCTCACGGGCGACGCTCACCAGGCCGTCGTCGAGCATCAGGATCTCGCGGTCGTGCTCGATCGCGATCACCGGGTCGGGCAGCGCCTCCCGGTCCCGTACGACGGCGGCGAGCACGTCGGCCATCTCGGCGCGGCCCTTCACGGCGGCCGCCTCGGGGGTGTCGGTCGCCGTCGCCTTCACGCCGGGGAACAGCTCACCGACCGTCGCCAGCAGTACGCCGGTCTCGCCGAGGGAGGGCAGCACCTCGCCGATGTAGCCGAGGAACGCCGGGTTGGGGCCGACGATCAGGACGGCCCGTTTGGCGAGCAGCTCCCGGTACTCGTAGAGGAGATACGCGGCCCGGTGCAGGGCCACCGCCGTCTTGCCGGTGCCGGGGCCGCCCTCGACGACCAGTACTCCGCGATACGGGGCGCGGATGATCTCGTCCTGTTCGGCCTGGATGGTCTGCACGATGTCCGTCATCCGGCCGGTGCGCGCGGAGTTCAGCGCGGCCAGCAGTACGTCGTCCCCGCTGGGGTCCTCGTAGCCGGTCCTGGTGGCGTCACCGACGTCGAGGAACTCGTCGTGCAGGGCGGTGACGCGGCGGCCGTCGGTGGTGATGTGCCGGCGGCGGCGCAGGCCCATCGGGGTGTGGCCGGTCGCCAGGTAGAAGGGGCGGGCGACGGCGGCACGCCAGTCGATCAGGATCGGCGTGCGGTCGGCGTCGGCGGCGCGCAGGCCGATACGGCCGATGTGGTGGCGGACGCCGGAGGTCAGGTCGATCCGGCCGAAGCAGAGCGAGCCGTCCACGGCGTTCAGCGCGGCGAGCAGCCCGGACCGCTCGGCGACGAGGATGTCCCGCTCCAGGCGGGCCTGCATCGGCTTGTCGCCCTGGGCGAGCGCGTCCGTGACGGAGTGCTCGGCGTCGCCGCGCAGCGCGTCCACGCGCGCGTACAGGTCGTCGATGAATTCCTGCTCGCGGCGCATTTCATCGTCTGGAAAGTCGACGTTTGACGAATCCATGTTTGACAATTCCGCTCCCGCCCGGATATACTTGCCTCATTACGCTTCCTCGCGACCGCATTTCCGTGAAGTCGCGAACCATTGAATATACGCAGAGAAATCCCCCGGGCGCAATTGCCCGGGGGATTTCTTTACGTCCGCCGAGGTCACAGCACGTCGGACAGCTCCTCCAGCAGTCGGCGCTTCGGCCGCGCGCCCACCATCGACTTCACGGGCTCACCGCCGCGGAACACCATGAACGTCGGCATGGACAGCACCTTGTACGCGTTCGTCGTCTCCGGATTGGTGTCCACGTCCAGCTGGACCACCTTCAGCCGGTCGCTCTCCTGCGCGGCGAGCGCGCTCACCACCGGGCTCATCTGCCGGCACGGCGGACACCAGTCCGCGGTGAACTCCACCAGCACCGGCAGCTCCGCCCCGAGCACCTCGTCGTCGAAATCCGCGTCCGTCACCTCGGCCACACCCGCTGCCCTGATCACCGCGTCCGCCCTCCCAGCTCGCACACCGGTTCCGGACCGCCCGGAACCACCGCCTCGTCGGCCAGCTTCGCTCGCGCTCGCTCGGCGTGCGCGAGCTGCCGGGCCACCGTCTCCCGTACCGCGCCCAGCTCCGCGATCAGCGCGTCGAGCTCGTCCACCTTGCGCCGGTACACCGCGAGAGACGCCGGGCACGAGTCGCCCTCCGGGTGCCCGGCCCGCAGACACTCCACGAAGGGCCGGGTCTCCTCCAGGCCGAAACCGAAGTCCTGCAGGGTCCTGATCTGCCGCAGCAGCTTGAGGTCCTGCTCGTCGTACGTCCGGTGTCCGTTGGTGTCGCGCCGCGCGGGCAGCAGCCCCCGCGACTCGTAGTACCTGAGCGTCCGCGTGGTGGTCCCGGCCCGTTCGGCCAGCTCGCCGATTCGCATGCCTCCGAACGTAAGCCTTGACGCCGACGTCAGGGCAAGGCCGCCAGAGGATCGAAAAAAGGCCGGGCGGCCAGGCCTACGGGGGGAGGGCCTGACCGCCCGGCGGTCGAGGGGGGCGGGACCATCACGGCCCGCCCGGCGCAGCGGCTACGCCTTCGCGAGTTCCTTCTCCTCGCCCGCGCGCGACTCGGGCACCGCGGTGGTGTCGTCCGGTGCCGCGCCGTGACCGTCGTCCAGCAGCGTCGTCTCGTCGAACGGCAGCCGGCCGGAGAGCACCTCGTTCATGCGCTCCTTGTCGATCTCCTTGGTCCAGGTGCCGATCAGGACCGTGGCGACGGCGTTGCCCGCGAAGTTGGTCAGGGCGCGGGCCTCGCTCATGAAGCGGTCGATGCCGACGATGAGGCCGATGCCGTCCACCAGGGCGGGCTTGTGCGACTGCAGACCGCCGGCCAGCGTCGCCAGACCTGCGCCGGTGACACCCGCCGCGCCCTTGGACGCGACCAGCAGGAAGAGCAGCAGCGGGATCTGCTCACCGAGGGACATCGGCGTGCCCATGGCGTCGGCGATGAACAGGGACGCCATGGTCATGTAGATCATCGTGCCGTCGAGGTTGAAGGAGTAGCCGGTCGGGACGGTGATGCCGACCACCGGCTTGCTGACGCCGACGTGCTCCATCTTCGCGATCAGCCGCGGCAGCGCGGACTCGGAGGAGGAGGTGGACAGGATCAGCAGGAACTCGCGGCCCAGGTACTTGAACAGCGTGAGGATGTTCAGGCCGGAGACGATCCGCAGCAGCGCGGCGAGCACGATGAAGACGAAGAGGAAACAGGTGACGTAGAAGCCCAGCATCAGGACGGCGAGGCTCTTGAGCGCGTCCAGACCGGCGGACCCGGTGACGGCGGCGATGGCACCGAAGGCACCGATCGGCGCGGCCCACATGATCATGGCGAGGATGCGGAAGACAAGGCGCTGGATGTGCTCCACTCCGCGCAGGATCGGCTGTCCCGCCGGGCCCATGGCCTGCAGGGCGAACCCGGCGAGCAGGGCGATCAGCAGGGTCTGGAGGACCTCACCGCCGGTGAAGGCGGAGACGATCGTGGTCGGGATGATGCCGAGCAGGAACTCGGTGGTGTCCTTGGCCTCGGCGTCGACCTGCGCGTGACCGGTCTCCCTGATCGCGTCGGTCACCGCGAGGCCCGTGCCGGGCTCCACGATGTTGCCGACGACCAGGCCGATGGTGAGGGCCACCAGCGACATCACCGTGAAGTAGATCAGGGCGATGCCACCCACCGCGCCGACCTTGGCGGCCTTCCGCACCGAACCGATCCCGAGCACGATCGTGCAGAAGATGATCGGCGAGATCATCATCTTGATCAGGTTCACAAAGCCGGTGCCTATCGGCTTCAGGCCGACGGCGAAGTCGGGCGCGGCCAGGCCTACGACGATGCCGAGCGCGACCGCGATGATCACCGCGATGTAGAGATAGTGGGTGCGGTCCCGCTTGGCGGGCTTGGCAGGTGCCGTATCGGCTGTACCGGTCACGACTGCCCTCCTTGACGACGTCATCGGCATCACCGGCGTGCGGCTCACGTCCGGGGGATCTGGAGCTGGAAAGTCCGGGAGACGCACTCCCGCGATGCGGTGACTATCTCCCGCCCTGTGAGGGCGGTCACCCTTCCGTTCATTTAGTTCGTACTTAACCTGGGGGGCACACTGACGACATGCGCATCCGTACACCTCGACCTCGCAGCCTGGCCGGTCAGCTGTTCGCCATGCAGGCCGTGCTCATCGCGGTGCTCGTTGCCGGATACGCGCTCTTCACGTACGTCAGCGACCGCAACCAGGCCGAGGGGGCCGCGGGCCGCCAGGCCATGGCCGTGGCGCGGGCGGTCGCCGACGCGCCCTCCACCCGGGAGGCGATCCGCACCTCCGATCCCACGGCCGCCCTCCAGCCGTACGCACTGCACGTCATGCGGGACACGGAGGTCGACTTCGTCACGATCATGAATCCCCGCGGCATCCGCTGGACCCACCCCAACGAGAACGAGATAGGCCAGCGCTTCCTGGGCCATATCGAGCCCGCGCTGAAGGGCGAGTCGTTCACCGAGACCTACACCGGCACGCTCGGCCCGTCGGTCCGCGCGGTCACCCCGGTCGAGGACGGGGGGAAGGTCGTCGGCCTGGTCAGCGCCGGCATCCGGGTCGAGGCGATCAGCGAACGCGTCCAGGGCCAGCTGACCGCCCTGCTCGGGGTCGCCTGCGGCGCCCTCGCGCTCGGCGCGGTCGGCACGTATGTCATCAACGCCCGGCTGCGCCGCCACACCCACGGCATGAACGCGGCCGAGCTCAGCCGTATGCACGACTACCATCAGGCCGCGCTGCACGCCGTACGCGAAGGACTGCTGATGCTCGACGGGCAGTACCGGATCGCGCTGATCAACGACGGAGGGCGGGAGCTGCTCGGGGTGACCGAGGATGTCGTGGGCAGGTCGGTGGCCGAGATCGGACTGCCGGCGCCGCTGACCGGGGCGCTGCTGGCGTCGGAGCCACGGGTGGACGAGGTGCATCTGACGGCGGACCGGGTGCTGGTGGTGAACACCTCGCCGGTGTCGGGCGGGGAGCGGCGGGGGACGGTCGTGACGTTGCGGGACGTGACCGAGCTCCAGTCGCTGATGGGCGAGCTGGACTCGGAGCGGGGCTTCACCCAGGCGCTGCGCTCCCAGGCGCACGAGGCGGCGAACCGGCTGCACACGGTCGTGTCGCTGATCGAGCTGGGGCGGGCTCAGGAGGCGGTCGACTTCGCGACCGCGGAGCTGGAACTGGCGCAGGCGCTGACGGATCAGGTGGTGGCGGCGGTGGGCGAGCCGGTCCTGGCGGCGCTGCTGCTCGGCAAGACCGCGCAGGCCAACGAGCGCGGTGTGGAGCTGGTCGTGACTCAGGACAGCCGGCTGGACGACGGGCTGCTGCCGGAGAGCCTGCCGGCCCGGGACCTGGTGACGATCCTCGGCAACCTGATCGACAACGCGGTGGACGCGGCCCAGGGCAGCGTGCCGGCCCGGGTGACCGTGTCGGCGGTCGCGGAGAGCGGTGAGCTGGTGTTGCGGGTGTCGGACACCGGGGCGGGAGTGGACCCGGAGCACGCGGAGGCGGTGTTCCAGCGCGGGTTCTCCACCAAGCCGGCCGGTCCGGGCGGACGCGGCCTGGGCCTGGCCCTGGTACGGCAGGCGGTGCACCGGCATGCCGGGGCGCTGTCGGTGGCGGAGGCCGACGGGGGCGGGGCGGAGTTCGAGGTGCGGTTGCCGTTGCGGGAGCGGTCCGCCGCGGGCGGGGCGGCGTCGGGAGGCCGGCCATGACACTTCAGGAGCCGATCCGCGTCCTGGTCGTGGAGGACGATCCGGTCGCCGCCGACGCACATGTGATGTACGTCGGCCGGGTGCCGGGCTTCGTCGTGGTCGGCAAGGCGCAAACGGGAGCGCAGGCACGGCGCGCGCTGGAGCGAACGCCGGTGGACCTGCTGCTGCTCGACCTGCACCTGCCGGACGTGCACGGACTGCAACTGGCTCGCTCGCTGCGGGCGGCGGGCTATCACGTGGACGTGATAGCGGTGACGTCGGCGCGGGATCTGGCGGTGGTGCGGGAGGGAGTGTCGCTCGGGGTCGTCCAGTACGTCCTCAAGCCGTTCACTTTCGCGACGCTGCGGGACCGTCTGGTGCGGTACGCGGAGTTCCGGGGTGCGGCGGGCGAGGCCAGCGGCCAGGACGAGGTCGACCGCGCACTCGCGACCCTGCGGGCACCGACACCGGTGGCGCTGCCGAAGGGGTTGAGCGCACCGACGCTGGAGCGGGTGACGGTGGCCCTGCGGGACTGCGCCGACGGGCTCACGGCGACGGGGGTCGCGGAAGTGGTGGGGATCTCGAGGATCACGGCTCGGCGGTACCTGGAGCATCTGGTGGATGCGGGCAGGGCCGTGCGGAGTCCTCAGTACGGGGCCGTGGGGCGGCCGGAGTTGCAGTATCGGTGGGTCAAGGGCCAGTAGTCGTCGGGGGGTTGCGGGGCGGCCGGATCATAATCCGCCGCAGACGCATTGACCTGACTGGACCACTCCTCTTACGTTCACCGGCAGCCATCCCGGCGCCACAACGAAGTGAGCCCGTAGGAGGTCATGCCCGTGCGCCCCGCCGCCGTCCTGCTCACCACCGCCCTCGCCCTCACCGCCGCCTCCCTCACCGCCTGCGGCAGCGGATCCGGCAGCAACCCGGACACCGTGAAGGTCTCCTTCAAACAGTCCACGGACAACTCCGTCAAGGTGATGGACACGTTCCTCGCGGACATCAAGAAACAGTTCGAGAAGGAGAACCCCGGCAAGAAGGTCGAGCTCGTCCCGATCAAGGCCCCGGACTCGGAGTACTACACCAAGGTCCAGCAGATGCTCCGCTCCCCCAAGACGGCCCCCGACCTCGTCTACGAGGACACCTTCCTCATCAACTCCGACATCACCAGCGGCTACTTGAAGCCACTCGACCCCTACCTCGCCAAGTGGAAGGACTGGAACCAGTTCATCGACACGGCGAAGGCCGCGGCCAAGGGCGAGGACGGGAAGACGTACGGCGTCCCGGACGGCACCGACACCCGGGGCCTCTGGTTCGACAAGGGCATCTTCGAGAAGGCCGGCCTGCCCACCGACTGGCAGCCGGAGAACTGGGACGACGTTCTCGAAGCCGCCCGCACGATCAAGCAGAAGGTCCCCGGCGTCACACCCCTCAACGTCTACACCGGCAAACCCGCCGGCGAGGCCGCCACCATGCAGGGCTTCCAGATGCTGCTCTACGGCACCAACGACGGGACGACAGACCCGCTCTACGACGAGAAGTCCAAGAAGTGGATCGCCGGCAGCCAGGGCTTCAAGGACGCCCTCGCGTTCGTCGAGACGGTCTACAAGGAGAAGCTCGGCCCGGACGTCGCCGACGCCCTCGACCCGAACTTCGGCACCCGTGTGCGCGGTGAACTCCTCCCCCAGGGCAAGCTCGGCATCAACCTCGACGGCTCCTGGCTCCCGCAGGACTGGCTGGAGGGCAGCGGCCACGAATGGCCCGAGTGGTCGGAGAAACTCGGCCTCGCCCATATGCCGACCCAGAACGGTCAGGCCCCCGGCAAGGTGAGCATGTCCGGCGGCTGGACCTGGGCTATCCCGGCCAAGGCGGCCAACCCCGACCTGGCGTTCAAGTTCATCGAGACGATGCAGACGAAGGCCAACGCCCAGAAGTGGTACATCGCCAACTCGGGCATCGCGGTCCGCAAGGACGTCGCGGCCGACCCGGCATACGTACAGGCGCAGCCCGGCATCAAGTTCTTCACCGATCTGGTCGCCACCACCCACTACCGGCCCGCCTACCCGGCGTATCCGAAGGTCTCCACCGCGATCCAGGAGGCGATGGAGGGCGTGACGACGGGCGACGTGTCGGTCGAGGAGGCGGCGAAGGCGTACGACGAGGAGCTGAAGTCGGCGACGGACAACCAGGTGATCGAGAAATGAGCCCCCGCTCATGACAACCGCTCACGCCACCGGCCCCGGCCTCGCAAAGAGGCCGGATCCGGCCACCACCCCACACCCCACGCGCCGCTCCCGCCCCCGCCCCCTCGCCGTAGTCCTCCTGCTCCTCTTCCTGGCCGGCCCGATCGCGTACTGCGCCTATATCGCCTTCACCGACCTCCAGCTCACCGGCCAGGCCGAGGAGTCGTTCATCGGCTTCGAGAACTTCCGTACGGCGTTCGGGGACGAGGCGTTCCTCAACGCGGTGTGGCTGACCCTCGTCTTCACGGTCGTCTCGGCGCTGATCGGCCAGAACACGCTGGGTCTGGCCCTGGCCGCACTGATGCAACGCGCCTCAAAGCCCGTACGCACGCTGGTCGGCGGCATCGTCATCACGGCGTGGGTACTCCCGGAGGTCGTCGCCGGCTTCCTCCTCTACGCCTTCTTCCGCCGCGAGGGCACCCTGAACGCCATCCTCGACTGGCTCCATCTCCCCTCGCAGAACTGGCTGTACACGCTCCCGATCCTGGCGGTGTCGTTCGCGAACGTCTGGCGGGGCACGGCGTTCTCGATGCTGGTCTACTCGGCGGCGCTCAACGAGATCCCCAAGGAGATCACGGAGGCAGCGGAGGTCGACGGCGCGGGCGGCTGGCGCCGTATGTGGCACATCACCCTCCCGATGATCCGCCGCTCCATCGGCACGAACCTGATGCTCATCACCCTCCAGACCCTGTCCGTCTTCGGCCTGATCTGGGTGATGACGAGGGGCGGGCCGGGCGGAAAGAGCCAGACGCTGCCCCTCTTCATGTACGAGGAGGCCTTCCAGAAGAGCATGATCGGCTACGGCACCGCGGTCGCCCTGCTGCTCCTGGTGGTGGGCTCGTTGTTCTCGGTGGTCTATCTGCGGCTGCTGCGAACGGAGGTCTGACGTCATGCCCCGGACTCCCTCTTCCCGCAGGACCACGCACCGCCTGGCCGCCGACGCCGGCCTCCTGGTGGTGGCCGCCGCCTTCTCCCTCCCCCTGTTGTGGGTGATCCTGTCCGCACTGGACACGAACGCGAACCTCCAGGTGAAGCTCCCGGACGGCCTCACGCTGGACAACTTCGACGCGGTCCTGACGCCGGACGTCACCTTCACGCCGCTGCTCAACAGCCTGCTCCTGTGCGGCGGCGGCACGCTGCTGACGGTGGCCTGCGCTGCGCTGGCCGCCTACCCGCTGTCGCGGTTCCGGTCCCGCCTCAACCGCCCGTTCCTCCTGACGATCCTCTTCGCGACGAGCCTGCCCATCACGGCGATCATGGTCCCGGTGTACGCCCTGTTCGTGCAGGTGAACCTGATCGACACGATGCAGGGGACGATCTTCTTCTTCGCGGCCTCTCAACTTCCGTTCGCGATCTGGCTGATGAAGAACTTCATGGACGGCGTACCGAAGGAACTGGAGGAGGCGGCCTGGACGGACGGGGCGTCGTCGCTTCAGTCGCTGGTGCGGATCGTGCTGCCGCTGATGGGGCCCGGGGTGGCGGTGGTGACGGTGTTCTCGTTCGTGATGATGTGGGGGAACTTCTTCGTCCCGTTCATGCTGCTGCTCACGCCGGATCAGATGCCGGCGGCCGTGAGCATCAACGAGTTCTTCGGGAACAAAGGGACTGTGGTGTACGGGCAGTTGGCCGCGTTCTCGATCATCTACTCGACGCCCGTGATTCTGCTGTACGTGCTGGTTGCGCGGCGGTTGGGTGGGGGATTCGCACTGGGTGGAGCGGTCAAGGGGTGAGAGTCGGACACCCTCTGATCAGCCCTCCGGCAACATCCCCGCCCGAAACGGCTCCACTCCCACAACCCGCCGCACCTTCACCGGCTCGATCAGCAGCATCACCCGCCGCTCGCCCGGCAGCAGCCACGGATACCGCTCCTCCCCGATGTACTTCCGCGTCAGCCGGTCCATCGACCGTTCCGCCTCCTCCCCCTCCACGAACCGCACCACCCGTCCCCGGATCTCCACCCGGTCGTAGGGATTCCCGGGGTCGTGGTGGGACAGCGAAACGTTGGGATTGCGCCGCAGGTTCTCCTCCTTCACGCGGCCGATCGCGGTGTTGACCATGACGTACTCACCTTCGAGATCCGCCCACATGGGCGACACCTGCGGCGCCCCGTCGGGGCCGACGGTCGCCAGGTGCCAGAAGTTCGGGGCCAGCAGACGCTCGCGCACATGCCCCTCGACCTTGCCGTTCACCTCGTACACGGGACACTCTCCTCCCGAGCCGCCCCTCGCGGGCCGCCCGACGCCATCCTCGCGATCACCCGGCCCACCCCGACAGACGATCTTCGGCCACCCCGGATCCACCGCCGAAACCGTATCTTCCTACAATCCGTGATCCTGGCCGAACAGACCGTAGTCACCGCTCTCCCGCGCCCCTACTTTGTGCCCGTGCGCCGACCCCCAGCCCTACCGAACCAGCCCGGTCCCCCCAACGCCCCCGCCGCCCGCCGACTCCGTGCCGCCCTCGGCATGGGGCCCGAACACGTCGCCTACGACCTGCGTGCCTCGTACGGCCTGCCGTACGTCACCCCGGACCTCGTCATCGCCTGGGAACGCGGGACCGCCAACCCCAGCAGCCCCGAACTCACCGCCCTCGCGGGCGTGTTGTGGTGCTCACCGGCTGAACTCATCGGCAGACCACGGACATTGCGCGAGCACCGCATCTCCCGCGGGCTCGCCCCGGAGGACGTCGCCCGCGGCGTCGGGCTCGAACTCCTCGCGTATCTGCGGATGGAGGAGGACGGCGAGTGGCGCGGCACCGAGCGGCAGACCACGGCCCTGGCCGGCGTCCTGGACCTCGGCCTGCCGGACTTCGTCACCATCACCGGCCGCGAGGCCAAGCTCGCCGACCTGCTGCGCAGTGCCGTGACCACGCGCTGGCAGGCGTACGTCCGTCCGGTGGGCAAGATCGTGCCCCTGGACCGGAGCGTGCTGGAGGCCACCCTTCAGCAACTGCACCAGGACTACCAGGGGCAGATGGTCGCCACCCTCAGCTGGGGCGGCGGCAGCGGCGACGCCGGTGACCACGGCCGCGACCTCCTCGACCGGATCGTCGAGCACTTCTGGACGACGGTCGACAGGAGCCGGGCATCGGGTTACTAGAAGACCGGGTTACTAGAAGACCGACTCGGCCTCGTCCATCCGGTCCTTCGGCACCGTCTTCAGCTCGGTCACCGCCTCCGCGAGCGGCACCATCACGATGTCGTTGCCGCGCAGCGCGGTCATCCGGCCGAACCGGCCCTGGTGCGCGGCCTCCACCGCGTGCCAGCCGAAGCGGGTGGCGAGCACCCTGTCGTACGCGGTCGGGGTGCCGCCGCGCTGGATGTGGCCGAGGATGACCGGCTTGGCCTCCTTGCCGAGCCGCCGCTCCAGCTCGTACGCCAGTGCCGTACCGATGCCCTGGAAGCGCTCGTGGCCGAACTGGTCGATCTCGCCCTTGCCGTAGTCCATGGTGCCCTCGGCGGGGTGGGCGCCCTCGGCGACGCAGATCACGGCGAACTTCTTGCCGCGGGCGAAGCGCTCCTCGACCATCTTCACGAGATCGGCCGGGTCGAAGGGACGCTCCGGCAGACAGATGCCGTGCGCGCCGGCCGCCATGCCGGACTCCAGCGCGATCCAGCCGGCGTGCCGGCCCATGACCTCGACGACCATCACGCGCTGGTGGGACTCGGCGGTGGTCTTGAGGCGGTCCATGGCCTCGGTGGCGACACCCACCGCCGTGTCGAAGCCGAACGTCCGGTCGGTCGACGAGATGTCGTTGTCGATCGTCTTCGGCACGCCGACCACCGGCAGACCGGCGTCGCTCAGCATCCGGGCCGCCGTCAGCGTGCCCTCGCCGCCGATCGGGATCAGTGCGTCGATGCCGAAGTCGCTGACGATGTCGGCCGCGTTCTCGCAGGCCTCGCGCAGGCGGTCGCGTTCCAGGCGGGAGGAGCCGAGGATGGTGCCGCCGCGGGCCAGGATGCCGCTGACCGCGTTCAGGTCGAGGTTGCGGTAGCGGCCGTCCAGCAGGCCTGCGTAACCGTCCTCGAAGCCGATGACCTCGTCGCCGTAGTTGTCGACCGCGCGGTGCACGACCGACCGGATCACGGCGTTCAGGCCGGGGCAGTCGCCGCCTGCGGTGAGAACTCCGATGCGCATCGTGCTGTGTCTCCAGGTCGCTGTCGATACCGGTGAGCCACTGCCGATTGTTTCACGTCCCTCAGTCCCTCAGCACGACGATGTCTTGACGGGCGCATTATCTACGGCCAGAGGTATTGTCAAGAGGGTTCTGCTCACCTCGGTGGGCGATTTTTGTGACGTAGACGAGGACGAAACGGAGAGCACGCGTGACGCGCAGCGTGTACGTGACCGGTATCGACCGTGGCGACGGCCGCCAGGTCGTCGAACTGGGAGTCATGGAGCTCCTGACCCGGCAGGTGGACCGCGTCGGCGTCTTCCGCCCCCTCGTCCACGACGGGCCCGACCGCCTCTTCGAGCTGCTGCGCGCCCGCTACCGGCTGTCCCAGGACCCGGCGACGGTCTACGGCATGGACTACCAGGAGGCCTCCGCGCTGCAGGCCGAACGGGGGACGGACGAGCTGGTGTCCACGCTCGTCGACCGGTTCCATCTCGTCGCGCGGGACTACGACGTCGTCCTCGTCCTCGGCACCGACTTCGCCGACACCCAGCTCCCGGACGAGCTGTCCCTCAACGCCCGGCTCGCCAACGAGTTCGGCGCCTCGGTCATCCCCGTCGTGGGCGGGCGCAAGCAGGCCGCCGAGTCGGTGCTCGCCGAGACCCGCAACGCCTACCGCGCCTATGACGGGCTGGGCTGCGACGTCCTCGCCATGGTCACCAACCGGGTCGCCCGCGAGGACCGCGACGAGATCGCCCGGCGGCTGACGGACCGGCTGCCCGTGCCCTGCTACGTCCTGCCCGACGAACCGGCCCTGTCCGCCCCGACGGTCGCCCAGATCTCGCAGGCCCTGGGCGGCAAGGTGCTGCTCGGCGACGACTCGGGGCTGGCCCGTGACGCGCTCGGCTTCGTCTTCGGCGGGGCGATGCTGCCGAACTTCCTGGGCGCCCTGACCCCCGGCTGCATGGTCGTCACCCCAGGCGACCGCGCCGACCTGGTCGTCGGATCGCTCGCCGCGCACAGCGCCGGCACCCCGCCGATAGCGGGCATCCTGCTCACCCTGAACGAGGTGCCGGGCCACGACATCCTCACCCTCGCCGCCCGCCTCGCCCCGGGCACCCCGGTGCTGTCGGTGCCCGGCCTCAGCTTCCCCACCGCCGAGCAGCTGTTCTCCCTGGAGGGCAAGCTCAACGCGGCCACCCCGCGCAAGGCGGAGACCGCGCTCGGTCTGTTCGAGCGGTACGTGGAGACCGGGGATCTGCTGAAGCGGGTGAGCGCCCCGAGCAGCGACCGTGTGACGCCGATGATGTTCGAGCACAAGCTGCTCGAACAGGCCCGCTCCGACATGCGGCGGGTCGTGCTGCCGGAGGGCACCGAGGAGCGTGTGCTGCACGCCGCCGAGGTGCTGCTGCGCCGCCGGGTCTGCGACCTCACGCTGCTCGGCCCCGTCGACCAGATCCGCAAGAAGGCCGCCGACCTCGGCATCGACCTCGGCGACGCCCAGCTGATCGACCCGGCCACCAGCGAGCTGCGTGACGCCTTCGCTGAGAAGTACGCGGCGCTGCGCGCCCACAAGGGCGTGACCGTGGAGCTGGCCTACGACGTCGTCTCCGACGTGAACTACTTCGGCACCCTGATGGTCCAGGAGGGCCTCGCCGACGGCATGGTGTCCGGGTCGGTGCACTCCACGGCCGCGACCATCCGGCCCGCCTTCGAGATCATCAAGACCAAGCCGGACGCGAAGATCGTCAGCTCGGTCTTCTTCATGTGCCTGACCGACAAGGTGCTCGTCTACGGCGACTGCGCGGTCAACCCCGACCCCGACGCCGAGCAGCTCGCCGACATCGC
The DNA here is from genome assembly GCF_046267975.1 of Streptomyces flavusporus. Taxonomy (NCBI): domain Bacteria; kingdom Bacillati; phylum Actinomycetota; class Actinomycetes; order Kitasatosporales; family Streptomycetaceae; genus Streptomyces; species Streptomyces flavusporus. The sequence goes on from NZ_CP176503.1 coordinate 3,194,100, forward strand.
CATCCAGTCGGCGTCCACGGCCGCCCGGTTCGGCGTGGAGCCGCGGATCGCGATGCTGTCGTACTCCACCGGTACGTCCGGCTCGGGCGCCGACGTCGACAAGGTGCGCGAGGCGACCGAGCTGGTCCGCTCGCGCCGGCCCGACCTGAAGATCGAGGGGCCGATCCAGTACGACGCCGCCGTGGAGCCGACGGTCGCCGCGACCAAGCTGCCCGAGTCCGAGGTCGCCGGGCAGGCCAGCGTGCTGATCTTCCCCGACCTCAACACCGGCAACAACACCTACAAGGCCGTGCAGCGCTCGGCCGGCGCGATCGCCGTCGGCCCGGTGCTCCAGGGTCTGCGCAAGCCGGTCAACGACCTGTCCCGGGGCGCCCTCGTCCAGGACATCGTCAACACCGTCGCCATCACGGCGATCCAGGCCCAGTCCTCCGACCAGAAGGCGTCCCAGCTGTGAGCTCGTCCCGCGTCCTCGTCCTCAACTCCGGTTCTTCGTCGGTGAAGTACCAGCTGCTCGACATGCGCGACAGCAGCCGGCTCGCGGTGGGCCTCGTCGAGCGGATCGGCGAGGAGACCTCACGCCTGAAGCACACGCCGACGGGCGCCGAGGCCCGGGAGTGGACAGGGCCGATCGCCGACCACGAGGCCGCCCTGAAGGCCGTGTCGGCGGAACTGGCCAAGGACGGCCTCGGTCTCGACTCGTCCGAGCTGGCGGCGATAGGCCACCGGGTCGTGCACGGCGGGAAGCACTTCACCGAGCCGACGGTCGTCGACGACGCCGTGCTCGCCGAGATCGAGCGGCTGATCCCGGTCGCCCCGCTGCACAACCCGGCCAACCTGACCGGCATCCGTACGGCCCAGGCGCTGCGCCCCGACCTGCCCCAGGTCGCCGTCTTCGACACCGCGTTCCACACGACGATGCCGGAGTCGGCCGCCCGCTACGCGATCGACGTGCAGACCGCCGACGAGCACCGCATCCGGCGCTACGGCTTCCACGGCACCTCGCACGCCTACGTCTCCCGGGCCACGGCTCAGCTGCTCGGCAGGGCCCCCGAGGACGTGAACGTCATCGTGCTGCACCTCGGCAACGGGGCGTCCGCCTCGGCGGTCAGGGGCGGCCGGTGCGTGGACACCTCGATGGGGCTGACGCCTCTGGAGGGGCTCGTGATGGGTACGCGTTCCGGAGACATGGACCCGGCCGTCATCTTCCATTTGATGCGTGTTGGCGGAATGTCCGCCGACGAGATCGACACTCTTCTCAACAAGAAGAGCGGGCTGATCGGTCTGTGCGGGGACAACGACATGCGGGAGATCCGCCGCCGGGTCGACGAGGGTGACGAACAGGCGCAACTCGCCTTCGACATCTACATTCACCGCCTGAAGAAGTACATCGGCGCCTATTACGCGGTACTCGGCCGGGTGGACGCGATCGCGTTCACGGCCGGGGTCGGCGAGAACGCGGCGCCCGTGCGGGAAGCCGCGGTGGCGGGCCTTCAGGAGCTGGGCCTGGCGGTGGACAGCGAGCTGAACGCCGTACGCGGCGACGCACCGCGACTGATCTCGCCCGAGTCCGCCAGGGTGGCCGTGGCGGTCGTGCCGACCGACGAGGAACTGGAGATCGCGACACAGACGTACGCGCTGGTAAAGGGGTCACAGAACCTCACCTGAGCGGCATCCCGCCCTTTTGTATTTTCCGCCAGACGGAATATTCCGCAGCGAAACAAACCGATAGGATCGCCCCCATGCGCCGTTCGAAAATCGTCTGCACTCTCGGCCCCGCGGTCGACTCCCACGAGCAACTGGTCGCGCTGATCGAGGCCGGCATGAACGTGGCCCGCTTCAACTTCAGCCACGGCACGCACGCCGAGCACCAGGGGCGGTACGACCGGGTCCGGGCCGCCGCCAAGGAGACCGGCCGGGCCGTCGGTGTCCTCGCCGACCTGCAGGGCCCGAAGATCCGCCTCGCGACCTTCGCCGAGGGGCCGGTGGAGCTCGTACGCGGTGACGAGTTCACCATCACCACCGAGGACGTCCCGGGCGACAAGACGATCTGCGGGACGACCTACAAGGGTCTGCCCGGCGACGTCGCGCGCGGCGACCAGATCCTGATCAACGACGGCAACGTCGAACTGAAGGTGCTGGACGTCGAGGGCGCGCGGGTCAGGACGATCGTCATCGAGGGCGGCGTCATCTCCGACCACAAGGGCATCAACCTGCCCGGCACGGCCGTCAACGTCCCGGCGCTGTCCGAGAAGGACGTCGAGGACCTGCGCTTCGCGCTGCGCATGGGCTGCGACCTGGTGGCCCTGTCCTTCGTCCGGGACGCCAAGGACGTGCACGACGTCCACCGGGTCATGGACGAGGAGGGCCGCCGCGTCCCGGTCATCGCCAAGGTGGAGAAGCCGCAGGCGGTGGCGAACATGGAGGACGTCGTGATGGCGTTCGACGGTGTGATGGTCGCGCGCGGCGACCTGGCCGTCGAGTACCCGCTCGAGAAGGTCCCGATGGTGCAGAAGCGCCTGATCGAGCTGTGCCGCCGTAACGCCAAGCCGGTGATCGTGGCGACCCAGATGATGGAGTCGATGATCACCAACTCCCGGCCGACCCGCGCCGAGGCCTCCGACGTGGCCAACGCGATCCTGGACGGCGCCGATGCGGTCATGCTGTCCGCCGAGTCGAGCGTGGGCGCGTACCCGATCGAGACCGTCAAGACGATGTCGAAGATCGTCCAGGCGGCCGAGCAGGAGCTGCTGTCCAAGGGACTCCAGCCACTCGTCCCGGGCAAGAAGCCGCGCACGCAGGGTGGTTCGGTCGCCCGTGCCGCCTGCGAGATCGCGGACTTCCTCGGCGGGAAGGGCCTGGTGGCGTTCACCCAGTCCGGTGACACGGCCCGGCGGCTGTGCCGCTACCGCGCCACCCAGCAGATCCTGGCGTTCACCACGGACGAGTCCACCCGCAACCAGCTGACGCTCAGCTGGGGCGTCGAGTCGCACGTCGTGCCGTTCGTGAACAGCACCGACGAGATGGTCGACCTGGTCGACCAGGAGATCGCCAAGCTCAACCGCTTCGACCCGGGCGACATCATGATCATCACCGCCGGTTCGCCCCCCGGCGTCCCCGGCACCACCAACATGGTCCGCGTCCACCACCTCGGCGGCAGCGACCGCGACTGACACGCCGTCGGGCGCGCGACCGCCCTCGTACGGCACTGAGGGCGCCCCCTGCGACCAGGGGGCGCCCTCAGCTGTGTGCGGCTCCCGAACGGGCTTGAGGGGCGCTCAGTCGGTGATGTACTGATGCAGCCCGGGCACGTGCAGGGTCCCGCCGAACTGGCCGGCCTGCTGGACCTTCACGTTGGTGAAGTAGATCAGCGGGATGTTCAGCGGCGGCGGGTGCTCCGGGTCGAAGGTGACCGGGATCGCGCCCAGCAGGTTGCCGGAGATGCGCTCGGTGTACATCACCGTCTCACCGTCGCGGATGGTGGACGTCGAGCCCTCGGCCGCCTGTACGTGGTACGTCTTGCCCGACTGCTCGTCCTTCACCGTCTGGTGCAGGTCGCCGATGTCGGTGCCGTCCGATATGACGTACTTCAGTACGTCCTTGACCGTGCCGTTGGCGGTCTTCACCTTGACGATGCCCTGGTAGTCGGCGCCCTTCAGCAGCAGCGAACTGGCGTCCAGGAACCAGGGGTCGTCGGGCAGCGGCACCTTGTTGTCGACGCCGCCCTCCTCGTCGGTGGCGACCGGGCAGTCGTCCACGTCCGTGGTGGAGCTCGCCGAGGGGCTCGGGGTCGGGGAGGCGGTGGCCTCCTGCGCGACCTCGCCCGCGTCCTCGGCCGCCTCGCCCGCGTCCTCGGCCGCCTCGGACGCCACACCGGCGGGGTCCTCGACGGTCTCCCCGACCGTGTCGGTGATCTCCTCGACGGGGTCGGACGTGTCCTTGCCGGAGTCCTCGGTGCTCCCCGAACTCCCCGACGACGGGGCCTCGCTCGCGCTGGGGCTCGCCGAGGCGGACGGGGACGGTGTCGGGCTCGCGGTCTCCTGGCCGGCGCCGGTGATGGTGTCGACGACGCCCGTGACCGCGTCGCCGATGGTCTCCAGCACGCCCTTGTCGCTCTCGGACGGCGACGGCGACGACGTCTCGTCACCGGCCGGCTCGGACTCCTTGCTCTCCGACGCGGAGGGCGACGGCGTGGGCTCGGCCTCGTCGTCGGCACCTGAATCCGACGAAGAGTCGCTGCCCGAGGAGTCCGAACTCCCCGAACTCCCGGAAGAGGACGATGCGCCCGACGACGCCGACGGGCTCGGCTTCGCCCCATCCGCGGACGCGCTCTCGCTCGCCGACGCCGAGGGCGACGGCGTGGCCGACTCGGAGGAGCCGTTCTCGGCCTCCTCCAGGGCGGCGACGCAGTCCTTGTACTCGTCGGCCGTCAGGCTCCGGGAGGCCGGCTGGTCCTCGGCGAGGGCGAGCTTCGGTGTGAACCCCATCCCCATGAGGACCGCCGTGGGCATCGCCGCGAGGGCTATCGCCTTGCCGGCCGGCATGTGGAACCTGGTGAACAGCGGCTTCTTGGGTGCCGCGTGGCGCGGCCCGGTTCTCACACGGGACTCGTCCACTTCAGTCCCGTGGGTCACCTCGTCAGCCGGCACTGTGCCTCCCGTTCGCCTCGTTGCCGGGGCTCGTTCCTGACAGATCGTTGGACTTGCCCACCCCGTCCGCGACTGCGGTGCCCGGCGCTACCGCGCCCTCGGGGGCACCGCCCGTTCCCGTGGTGTCCGCCTGCGCCTGTTCCGGCGCGGGCGGCGCGCCCTCGACCCATGCCACGGCCATCGCGCCGCCGACTAGGGCCAACAGGAAGCCGATGAGGAAACCGCCGAGGTTGGACACCGGGATGGACACCAGCGCCAGCAGGATCGCCGCGACGCCCGCGAAGGTGCGGACGTGCTTCTGGAACCAGAGGCTGAAGCCCAGGACGACGAGCAGCACGCCGATGATCAGGGATCCGGCACCCGCGGTGGTGGCCATCGCCAGCGTCAGGTGGCCGATCTGGAGGTTTGCGTACGGGAAGTAGGCGATGGGGAGTCCGCCGAGCATGACGAACAGGCCGGCCCAGAAAGGCCTTGTGCCCCGCCAGGCGCGGAAGTTCCGCCGAAAGACCCGGAGGTAGTGCTCGTCGTGGCCGGGCGCGGCAGGAGTCTCGGCGCTCATGGAAAACAGCTCCCTGGAACGGCGTTGCTGTGGTGGAGAGATGTACTGCGCGCAGATGCGGTGCAGTTGGGGCGGAGAGTGGACGGGCGGGGGCGCCATCGGCTCCCCCGCCCGTCAGAGAGTGCCTAGTAGCACTCCTTGACACCCGTCGACAGCGACATCTTCAGGCCGCTGAGCTTGAAGGTTCCGGCGGTGGTCGCCCACGCCGTCTGCTTCACGTCGGTCAGGGTGACCGAGTCGGCCTGCTGGGCGAACCCGAAGGGGTTCGACTGCTCGCCGCCGCCCTTCATGCCCGGACCCTTGCTGGCGTCCTTGGCGGCCACACCGATGTCGATGCCCCGGAACGTCGCGTCGGCCTCGAGCTGGGCGACGTCGATGTACAGGTTCTCGGCCTTGACCGGAGTGGCGCCGTCACCGGCCCGCAGGATCAGGCTGACGTTCCCGAGCACCGGAATGTTCGGGGTGACGACCGACTGGCACAGGCTCTTGATGGTCGCCGACTTGAACGCCGAGACGGCGACGGGGTGAACCGTCTTCTTGCCGTCGAGCGTGTAGCCCTCGTCAAGGGCGCCGTACTGCGAGAAGCCCGTACCGTCGAGCTGCTTCGTCGTGACCTTGAACGACTGGCCGGAAACGCTGAACGACGCGGCCAGAGCGCCCTGAGCTAGTGCGACACCTATGCATGCCGTGGCGGCAACGCTGGGCACCATGACCACAGCGAACCGCTTCCATCTGGTCCCACCACGCACCTGGGACTCCATATTTCCTCCTTCTCGGACGTACATCTCCTGGCACCCGGCTCGCCCTCGGACGACGGCTCAGCGGGGGCAGGGATGGGAGAAGTGCTACGTCCTCGGGAAGGAGAGCGCCTGCGCTCGGCGGCGCGAACCGTGCCCGAATCACCGGCGATCACCCCCGAGCGACAACCACTGGTCGCGCCTGACACGCATCACGCACAACCTTGCTGGACAGGCTTCGCCGGTGGGCGAAGACCCCCCTGTCCAAGAGCCGGCGTCACTGCCGTCGACTCTGCTCGGTGGGGACCCAGGAAATCCCGTGACCCGACCGGCTGTCGGGGTGCGGGAATGGACCGAGCGTCGCCGATCGTGGTGCATTCTCGCCGCCCGCACAAGGGGGTTCGTTACTCACTAGTAACGGCCGGATAACCGAACAACGACCCCTCGGTCTCGCTCAGCGACGCTGGGTGGCAACCAGGGGGAGGACAAAACTATTGATCACTGGACAGAATCCGACAGATCAGCGCCCGCGACTTACTCGCAGTAACAGCGGCCGCGATTACCAAGATTTGGTAAAGCGCGGCCGCAGTGGCCCTCCGTCGGCAGTTCCGTCACTCGGACACCAGCCGCCTCATGGCGCCGGGAGGCCCGCGGAACAGGTCCTCCGCCCCGCTCAGAACAGGGCGCGGGCAAGCGCCCGGCGCGCCGCGGTCACCCGCGGATCGTCGGCGCCGACCACCTCGAACAGCTCAAGCAGCCGCAGACGTACGGCATCCCGGTCCTCGCCCGCCGTACGCCGCACGGTGTCGATGAGCCGCCCGAACGCGTCCTCGACATGACCACCCACCAGGTCCAGGTCGGCGGCGGCGATCTGCGCCTGCGCGTCGGCCGGCTTCTCGGCCGCCTCCTTGCGCACCCGCTGCGGGTCCAGGCCCTGCACCCGCTGGAGCAACTCCGCCTGCGCCAGGCCGAGTTTGGCCTCCGGGTTGCCGGGGTCGTCGGCGAGCACGTTCTTGTACGCCTGGACGGCCCCGCCCAGGTCGCCCGCGTCCAGTGCCTGCGCCGCCGCGTTCAGCAGGGCGTCGTACGGCCCGGCCGGCGCCTGCGCCGGGGCTGCCTGGCCGCCCGGCTCGGCCTCCGGGTCGACGGTCAGGCCGGTCAGCCCGAAGCGCTGCTCGGCGACCGTCACCAACTGGTCGAGGGTCTGCCGGATCTGCGCCTCACCGGCCGCTCCCTGGAAGAGCGGCAGCGCCTGGCCCGCGACGACGGCGAAGACCGCCGGGATCCCCTGGATCCCGAACTGCTGCATCAGCATCTGGTTGGCGTCGACGTCGATCTTGGCGAGGACGAAGCGGCCGTTGTACTCGACGGCGAGCCGCTCCAGGACGGGGCTGAGCTGCTTGCAGGGCTGACACCACTCGGCCCAGAAGTCGATGACGACCGGGACCTCGGCGGAGCGCTGCAGGACGTCTTGCTCGAATCCGGCCTCGTCGACGTCGATGACGAGATCGGCCGGGGAGACGGCCCCGCCCCCGCCCTTCCGGGCTGCTTCGGCGCGCGCCTGCTCCGCCTTCGCCTTGGCCTCTTGGGCCGCCTTCACCGCGGCGAGGTCGACGACGCCGCTCATGGACATGTTCCGTGGCTGCATGCGTCTATCCTCCCCCGTTCCCGCGCGTGTGTGAAAAGCGCCGTGAAAGCCGGACCCGGAAGGGTGGCCGACTGCGTGGTCTGCGGCGCCGGGTCCCCACCCCACGCCCAGTGGTCGTCGCTCGCGTACGCCGTCCACGAGCTTTCGCTACGAGTCGTAGCGTAATGCCATGCAAGGCCCGCGTGGCACCGCCGCCCGGTGATCTCCCTCACTGCCCCCAGAACCGGCCAGTTAGGGTCGGGGGATGCAGAGCCGCACCCCCGCCAGCCGCACCGGACGCCCGCGCAGCGTCGCCGCCGACACCGCGATTCTGGCCGCGACCCGGGCGGCTCTGGTCGAACTGGGCTGGTCCAAGCTCACCTTGGGGGACGTGGCGACGCGGGCCGGGGTTGCGAAGACGACGCTGTACCGCCGCTGGGCGGGCAAGAACGAACTGGTCGTCGACGCGGTGGCGGAACTCTTCGACGAACTGCGCCTGCCCGACCGCGGCTCACTGGCCGCCGACATCGAGGGCGTCGTCCTGCAGTTCGCCGCGATCCTGGCCCGCCCGGAGGCCAAGAGCGGCCTGATGGCAGTGGTCGCGGAGTCGACGCGCGACGAGGCGCTGCGCGAGCGCATCCGCACGTCGATCGTCGACCGCCAGAAACGCCTGGTCCTGGAGGGCCGGTCCCGCGCCCAGGCGCGTGGGGAGCTTCCCCCCGAGACGGACCCGGCGGAATCGGCCCGCACGGTGGACCTGATCTTCGACATGGTCGCGGGCGCGGTGGTCCACCGCACCCTGGTGAGCGCGGAACCGGCGGACGAGGACTGGGTACGAAGCTTCACCCGGGTGCTGCTACTGGGGCTGACGCCGTCTTCGTAGCTGCGGGCAGTCGTGCCTCCCCCAGTGCCTTAAGGGCCTGGGAGGACCCTCAGGGCGGCACGGGTGGGCGCAGCGGCGCCCCGTAGCGCCGGGCTGCGCGACCCACCCGACGCCCGTACGGACGCCAGGAACCTCAGAAGCCGGCCGGCTCGGTGTACACCCCCCACTCATCCCGCAGCACCCCACAGATCTCCCCCAGCGTCGCCTCCACCCGCACAGCATCCAGCATCGGCTCGATCATGTTGCCCCCACCCCGCGCAGCCGCAACCATCGCGTCCAGCGCACCACGCACAGCCGCGTCATCCCGTCCCGTACGCCGCGTGGAAAGCACCCGCACCTGCTCCCGCTCCACCTCATGACTCACCCGCAGAATCTCCAGATCCCCGGTGACGGACCCGGTGTGGACGTTCACGCCCACCACCTTCTTGTCCCCCTTCTCCAGAGCCTGCTGGTACCGGAACGCGGACTCCGCGATCTCGCCGGTGAACCACCCGTCCTCGATCCCCCGCAGAATCCCGGACGTGATCGGCCCGATCGGGTGCCGCCCATCGGGATGCGCCCGCAGCCCCCGCTCCTTTATCTGCTCGAAGATCTTCTCGGCGTCGGCCTCGATCCGGTCGGTCAGCTGCTCGACGTACCACGAACCGCCCAGCGGATCGGCCACGTTGGCGACGCCGGTCTCCTCCATGAGCACCTGCTGGGTACGCAGCGCGATCTCCGCCGCCTGCTCACTCGGCAGCGCAAGCGTCTCGTCGAGCGCGTTGGTGTGCAGCGAGTTCGTGCCGCCGAGCACCGCCGCCAGCGCCTCCACGGCCGTACGGACGACGTTGTTGTACGGCTGCTGGGCCGTCAGCGAGACTCCGGCGGTCTGCGTGTGGAAGCGCAGCCACTGGGCCTTCTCGGACTTCGCCCCGTACACGTCCCGCATCCAGCGCGCCCAGATCCTGCGCGCCGCCCGGAACTTGGCGATCTCCTCGAAGAAGTCGACGTGCGCGTCGAAGAAGAAGCTCAGCCCCGGCGCGAAGACGTCCACGTCAAGCCCGCGCGACAGCCCCAGCTCCACGTACCCGAAGCCGTCCGCCAGCGTGTACGCCAGTTCCTGCGCGGCCGTCGACCCGGCCTCCCGGATGTGATAGCCGGAGACGGACAGCGGCTTGTAGGCGGGGATGCGCTCGGCGCAGTACTCCATCAGGTCGCCGATGAGACGCAGATGCGGCTCGGGCTGGAAGAGCCACTCCTTCTGCGCGATGTACTCCTTGAAGATGTCCGTCTGCAGCGTGCCGTTGAGGACGCCGGGGTCGACGCCCTGGCGCTCGGCGGCGACCAGGTACATGCAGAAGACGGGGACCGCCGGACCGCTGATCGTCATCGAGGTGGTGACGTCGCCGAGGGGAATGTCCTTGAACAGCACGTCCATGTCGGCCGCCGAGTCGATCGCCACCCCGCAGTGGCCGACCTCGCCGAGCGAGCGCGGGTCGTCGGAGTCGCGGCCCATGAGGGTCGGCATGTCGAAGGCGACCGAGAGCCCGCCTCCGCCGTTGCCGAGGATCATCTTGTAGCGCTCGTTGGTCTGCTCCGCGTTCCCGAACCCGGCGAACTGCCGGATGGTCCACGTACGCCCCCGGTAGCCGGTCGGATAGAGGCCGCGCGTGAAGGGGTACTCCCCCGGCCAGCCGATCCGCTCGAAGCCTTCATAGGTGTCCCCGGGCCGGGGACCGTACACCGGCTCCACGGGGTCCCCGGAGAGCGTGGTGAAGTCGGCCTCGCGCTTGCGCGCGGCGTCGTACCGGGCCTGCCAGCGGCGGCGGCCCTCCTCGATGGCGTCAGCGTCCATGCCCTCCAATTTACTTGGACGTCCTAGTAAATGTCGACGGCAGAGGGAGGATTCAGCGGAACGCCCTGGTAACCGGGGGAAAGGGGCCGCCGTACGCGTGAGCGTACGGCGGGGTGCTCACGCCTTCGCGGGCGCCGGCGCGTCCTGGGCGACCTTGGCCTCCAGCTCGCCCGAGATCTTCCGCTCGACGAAGAAGGCGGCCGTCGGGATCGTGCCCGCCAGCAGGACCCACAGCTGCTTGCCGACCGGCCACTTCGCCTTGGAACCCAGGTCGAAGGCGAAGACCAGGTAGACGACGTAGAGCCAGCCGTGCGCGATGGAGACGACACGGGTGGCGTCCGCGGCACCGTCGATGTCCAGCACGTACTTGCCGATCATGCACAGGCACAGCAGAACCAGGAGCACACCGGTGACGTAGGCCATGACGCGGTAGCGGGTCAGCACGCTCTTTTCCATGCGGTCGAGCGTATCCGCCCGTTCCGGGCGATCTTTCCCCGGGTCACTGCTCCTCGAAGTCGTGCGCGGCGATCCGTAGCGGACGCAGCATCGCGAAGATCTCGTTGCACTCCTCGGCGTCGTACACGCCGAGTCCGAAGTCCATCGCCATCAGGTCGCGGGTGGCCGCCTCGACGACCTCGCGGCCCTTGTCCGTGATGACGGCGAGCGTGCCGCGGCCGTCGTTGGGGTTGGGTCGCCTGTCCACCAGGCCGGACTTCACCAGACGGTCCACGGTGTTCGTCACGGACGTCGGATGCACCATGAGGCGCTCGCCGATCTTCGACATCGGCAGCTCGCCGGCCTTGGAGAAGTTGAGCAGCACCAGCGCCTCGTAGCGCGCGAAGGTCAGCCCGTACGGCTTGACGACCGCGTCGACCTCGGCGAGCAGGATCTGGTGCGCCCGCATGATCGAGGTGATCGCGGCCATGGACGGCACGTTGCCCCAGCGCTGCTTCCAGAGCTCGTCAGCGCGGGCGATGGGATCGAAGGGAAGGCTGAGCGGCTTCGGCACGACACCAGACCTTACCGGCCGGTCATATCACGGTCAGCCCCGTCTCGCCCTTCGGTCGAACTCGTCAGCCCGCGGGCACGTACCGCGTCGAGCCGCGGGCAGTCGTGCCGCCGTAGCTGCGGGCAGTCGTGCCGCTGGGGCGGCACGGGCGGGCGATGGGGGTCCCCCCGCTCGAGCGAAGCCGAGAGTGGGGGAGGCACCCCCGCAGCGCCGGGCTGCGCGCCCCCCGGCCCCCCAAGCCGCACAGCAGCACGGTTAGCAGCGGCCAGTCCGACCGGTGCCTATTCCGCGAGGTACCGCTCCACCGTCTCCACCTTGGACGTGAGTCCGTCCATCACTCCGGGCCGGATATCCGCCTTGAGCACCAGGGACACGCGCGGCGCCCGCTCCTCCACGGCAGCGACAGCACGCCTGACGACGTCCATGACCTCGTCCTACTCACCGGAACATGCGTATCTTGGAGCACATGACGGAACAACGGGCGGTCATCGCCATCTACCTCCGGCTGTCACGCGAGTCCGACGACAGCGCCAGCCTTGAAACCCAGAGGTCCTTCGCTCACCGCTGGTTACTCGCCCACGGGTACGACCCGGCGGACGCCGTCGAGTACATCGACGCCGGCGTATCCGGTGCGAAGCCGCTGGAAGCACGTAAGGGAATGGCCGCCCTGATGGCCGCCCGCCCCACCGTGGTCGTGGCGTGGAAGCTGGACCGCTTCGCCAGGTCCGTGTCCGAGTTCCTGCGGCTGGTCGCCTGGGCCGAAGCGCACGGCGCGTCGGTTGCCACCACGGACAACGCCATCGACACGACGACTCCGACCGGGCGCATGGTGGCCACGGTCCTGGCAGCGCTCGCCGAATGGGAGCGCAACGTGATCGCGTCCCGCATCACCGACGGGCACGCCACACGCCGGAGTCAAGGCCGCTGGTCCTCAGGCCGCCCCCCGTACGGCTACCGCATCGAGCGTCGGGATGGCGCCGCTTACCTCGCCATCGACGACGACCAGGCCGCGAAGATCCGCAAAGCCGTCGCGGCTCTCGTCAACGGCTCCACGGTGGCCGCCACGGCACGCATGACGGACCTGTCTGAGCCTCAGTGGCGACGGCTCCTGAAGTCCCCCACGTTGCGAGGCCAGCGCGCGCACAAGGGCGAACTGGTCTGCGAGACGGACGGCATCACGCCCGCGAAGTTCGCCGAACCGATCCTGTCCGCCGCTGAGTTGCTCAGAGTCCGGGAGCGCATGCTGGCTCTGGCCACGGGCCAGGACCGTGCCCCGCGCCGCGCCACGCCCATGTGTTCCGGCATGGCGTCCTGCTACCGATGCGCCGGGAAGTTGAACGGCGGCACATCGGACAAGGGCGTCCCCCTGTACCGCTGCAAGGCGGGCCACGTCACCATCTACGCGGAGACGCTGGACGGCCGCGTGGAGGCGGAGTTCCTGACGACCTTCGGCTCCTACGCAGAGACCGTCATTCGGCTGGAGGGCGGCAACGACTTGTCCGCCGAACTACTCGAAGCGAAGGAACAGGCGGAGCGTCTGGCCGCACGCATGGCCACCGCCGGCCCGCTGATGTTGGGGACACTGGAGAGCTTGGCCCAGGACCTCGAAGACACGTACGCCCGTCTGAGGGCCGCGCATGACCCCGACGTCCGGGAAGTCCAGGTGGCCACCGGACGGACCATGGCGCAGGCTTGGGAGATGTACGACGTACCGGACCGGTCCCGCCTCCTGGCGGGCATGGGATTGCGGGTGACGCTCCACCCGAAGCAACTGGCCGACCGCCTGACCGTAGCCTGGGGGCCAACGCCAGAGAAGGCGCCACAGGGGGAGCTGGACGGGCTCGCCCTGAGCGAAATCCTGTAGCCCCCGAGTGCCGTTCACGGCACGTTACCGGACTCCGATCCGGTGGCGGGCCGTTCGTGCACGAGAGTGGCCGCGAGGTGCCTGACGCCGAGTGACCGACGGTCGGTGAGGTTGGGGGACACCCCCCTCAGCCGAACATCACGCCCCGCAAGCGTATGGCGACTCAGAGGCGTTACGGGTTCCAGGGTCGCCAAGAAGACGGCCCACACCCCGCCGAGTGAGGCCAAAAAACTGCCTCTGCGTACTTCTTCCTCTGTGACCCCCCATAGGAAGTTGGTACGAGAGGCAGTTTTTTGGCCTCGATTCGGGGCGCGGCGCCTGCGATTGATCACGTCGGGTGACGACTGGCGGCCGTCTCGGAATCGATGGCTTGTGAAACACCCGCCACATCGGCCCCGGGAGCCCCGGAAGCGCGTTCAAAACCCGTCTCAGAACTTCGCCGGAGCACCTGACATTGTGAGACGAGTTATGAGACGATCTCATCGTGAACACGAACTCCGGACACCTCATCGGCTACGCCCGCGTCTCCACCGACGACCAGGAGGCACAGCTCCAGCTCGACGCTCTGGCGGAGGCGGGCTGCTCCCGGATCTTCACGGACAAAGCCAGCGGGAAGAACACCGACCGCCCCGAGCTGGCGGCCATCCTGGACTACCTCCGCCCCGGAGACACCCTGTGCGTGTGGAAGCTGGACCGCTTCGCCCGCTCCCTGATCGACCTGGTGACCATGGTGGACACCCTGGCGGCACGCGGGATCGGCTTCAAGGTCCTCACGGGAGCCCTGGCGAGCATCGACCCGAACACCCCGGACGGACGCCTCATGCTCCAAGTCGTGCGCGCCATGGCGGAGTTCGAGCGCTCCCTGATCAAGGACCGCACCCGCGCAGGACTGGAAGCGGCCCGCGCGCAGGGCCGTACGGGCGGACGGCCGACCGTCATGGACACCGACAAGCTCGCCGCCGCCCAGGCCCGCCGCGCCAAGGGCGAGAGCGTCACGGCCATCGCCAAGGCCCTGGGCGTGAGCCGCGCGACGCTCTACCGGGCGCTGAGCGACGCCGAGTAGGCCAGCGTCGGCGTACCTCCGGGCCACCTCCCCCATGAGGAGGTGGCCCTCTTCACGTCCGCTGGCTCATGCGGCACTGTCCAGTACGTCTCGGACCTCCGGCACGTCCCGGAAGTCCTCCAGCCTGGTCAGCACGACCCGCACTCGCTCCGCCGTCCGTTCGCTGGCCACGTCGGCGGACAGCGTGATGACCCGCTCCGCCGTCGCCGCCGCCGCCTCGGGCTCGTTGGCGTCCGCATAGGCCACGGCCAGCCACGACAGGTAGAGCGCGAGTTCCCGCGTGTGCGTGGCGTCGTACCGCCCGAGGACATCCCGGAGCAACGGGACGGCCCGGAGCGGACGACGCAGCTCGGTGTAGACGCGGGACTCCATGACCTGGAGTTCCCCGGCGTCCACCCAGTAGAGGTAATCGGGCTCCTCCTCCCCGCCGTGTTCCCCCAGGGCTTCCCCCGCCTCTCCCAGTGCCCGCATCGCCGGTTGGGCCTCCCCCACCTTGGTGTGCGCCCACGCCACCCGGTCCCAGTACAAGGCGCGTGCCCGTGGCGGAGCCTCTGCGGCGCCTTGCAGGGCCGCGCGGGCCATGGTCAGCCCTTCGCGCACATCCCCCGTGTTCGTGCGCTGGTAGGCCAGTGAACCCAGCAGGTTGCCCGCCAAGGTCGCGTCTCCTGCCGTGTGCGCTGCCGACAGGCCGAGACGGTAGATCCGCTCAGCCTCGGTGTGCTGTCCGGCGTCACTGGCGATCCATCCCGCGATCTGGGCGAGTTCCCCGATGGCCTGGAGCAGCGCGCGCCCCACCTCCTCCGAGTGGCTGCCCTCGCGGAACAGCCGTACAGCGGACCGGAGTTCACGCAGAGCGGGCCCCATCAGGTCACCGCCTGCCAACACATCGTCAGCGAGCCTGAGCCCGTGGACGCGCCGTTCCAGGTCGCCAACTTGAGCCTTGCCGACGCGTCGCCCGAGTCGGCTGGCCAGGGGCGCCAGCGGGTCCCCGTCGGGCAGGAAGTCGGCGATGGTGGCAGGGGTCGCCTCCTCCGCCCTGGTGGCCGCCGCCGCTTCCAACTCGACCACGGGCACGCCCAGGGCCGCAGCGAGGAACGGCAGCCACTCTCGGGGCGTGCGAGTGGCCTTCTCGTACCGATAGATCTCCTGGCGCCCCAGGGTGTCCAACGCGACGCCGGCGGCCCGGCACGTCTCACGGGCCAGCCTGGCCTGACTCCAGCCCTTCGCCTTCCGCAACCGTCGGATCATCTGTGCCGCTGTCTCCCCGCGCATGCCCCAAGTGTGGTCTACACACGGGCCTACAGAAGGCCGCTCGTCCGAGATCACCCATGCGCGGACTCTGGACCGTACGTGTGAGCTGAGCGAGGGAGCACCGTGACAATGACGCAGAGAGACGACGCATGGCAGCACGCCGACAGGGCGGCGGACGAACTGCGGGAGGCCCTGGCGGGTGCGGGCATCACATTGCCCTCGCTGCGTATGGACCTGGCAGCCGTCACGTCCGGGCTGTCCCTGGTGGACATGGGGCGCGCCGACGCCGACACCGTGTCGAAACTCGCCGAAGTGATCCGTCGGGGGCACTCATGACAGTTCAGGACGCTCCCGAGGTCGGCACGCTGGCCGTGGACACCAGGAACGATCGCCTCGGCGTGGTCATGGGCTCAGAAGGCCCGTACGTGCAACTCCGCCCACCTGGTGGAGGCATCGAGTGGGACGTACCCCCGCAGTCCCTCAGAGAGGCCACTACGTCCGATGAGCTGCGCGCCAAGGTGCGCGAGGTGAACGCTTCCAGGAGGTGGACAAGGTGAGGACCGTCCTGCGTTACGTCAACCACACGATCCGGCACGCCCCGGAGGGCGGCATCACGGCCGAGCTGTTCTGTGTGACGTACGAGTGCGGGGAATCGTCCGGCCCTCAGGGCGACCCGAACGACGCCCAGGACTGGGCGCTACGGCACACCGGACGCACCGGACACGAGCTGTTCCGGCGCGAGTTCACCGACCATGCCCGCGTGACCCGCGACGAGTAGAGCCCCGACCCGCTGAGCGACGGCGAGCAACACGGCTCAGCGAGTCGGCACCTGGCCCCGTCCGCGTGCTTCTCCGAGGTGCACGGGCGGGGCCTTTCACGTGCGCCGAGCCCCCTCGATCCATGTCCTCAGAGCTTTACTCTTTCACCCTCGACCGACGTGAACATCGCGTCGGTACGGTTCGGCAGCCCCGACTCACGGACCACCCGGACAGCCTCGGCGACATACTCCCCGACGTCCTCGCCGACACCCAGCGGCGTCACGGAGAAGGCGACGATCACGCGTTCACGGTCCCTTCCTTGCGGGCGCGGGACGCGATCACGGCGTTCTCGGCCTCACGCTTGAGCATGCGCTCGGCGAAGAAGCCGCCGGTGGGCAGCACGGAGAGGACGAAGTAGAGCGCAGCCCGGCCGAAGGGCCACTTCGCGCGGTTCCAGGCGTCCGCCCAGAACATCACGTACAGGATGAAGAGGAAGCCGTGGACCGCGCCCATCAAGGGCACCGCGTTGAAGTCCGTGGTCCGCTTCAGCACCGAGCAGACGAGCAGGATGAGGAAGGACACGGCCTCCGGAGCCGAGACCAGACGGAGGCGGCGGAGGGCGGTGGCGGTCTTGAGATCCACGGGTCACCTTCGGTGGGAGAGTCTTCGTCGCTTTGTGAACGGACGCACAAACGCTCGGCCATTGTGGCAAACGCCGTCCGGACGCCGGGTTGGGGGGCCGCCCCCGTAAGGGGGACCTCGGGGTCGTCTCCGTCCACAGGCCCTGTCGACGAGCCCCCTCGCCGGTTACCGTCGCAAGCGTGGCGATGTTCCGACTTCAAGGCAGCAAGGTGCTCGCCGTCGACATGACCGGGGACGCCGTGAGGGCGAAGAACGGCTCGATGGTCGCGTACGACGGGCAGATGGCCTTCAAGAAGATGAGCGGCGGCGGTGAGGGCATCCGGGGGATGGTGACCCGGCGGATCACCGGTGAACAGATGACCATGATGGAGGTGAAGGGACACGGAACCTGCTGGTTCGCCGACCGTGCCTCCGAGATCAACCTCGTCGGCCTCCGAGGGGAGAAGCTGTACGTGGAGTCGAGCAATCTGCTGGCGACCGAGGCCGGCCTGCGCACGGGCACGTCGTTCACCGGGCTGCGCGGCGCCTCGCAGGGCAACGGGCTGTTCACCACCACCGTCGAGGGGCACGGGCAGGCGGCGATCATGTCGGACGGGCCGGCAGTCGTGCTGCGGGTGAGCGCGCAGTACCCGCTGACCGTCGACCCGGGCGCGTATGTCGCGCACCAGGGGAACCTGCGGCAGTCCTTCCAGTCCGGTGTGACATTCCGCACGTTCATGGGGGAAGGCGGCGGCGAGGCCTTCCAGATCCGGTTCGAGGGGGACGGGCTCGTCTACGTCCAGCCGAGCGAGCGGAACACGATCGCGGGAGACGTGTGACATGGCCTTCCGTGAGATCAACTCCAGGATGGTCGAGGCGACCGTCATGCCGGGGCAGCGGCTGTTCAGTCAGCGCGGCGCCATGCTCGCCTACAAGGGCGAGGTGACCTTCACGCCCAACATGAGCGGCGGCCAGGGCGGGATCATGTCGATGATCGGGCGCCGGGTCGCCGACGAGGACACCCCGCTCATGACCGTCGAAGGCAGCGGCACCGTGCTCTTCGGGCACGGCGGCCACCACGTCCAGGTGATCGACCTCGCCGGCGACACCCTTTACGTCGAGGCGGACCGGCTCCTCGCCTTCGAGGGCACCCTCCAGCAGGGCACCATGTTCATGGGCTCGCAGGGCGGCGTCATGGGCATGGTCCGGGGACAGGTCACCGGGCAGGGGCTGTTCACCACCACCCTCAAAGGGCACGGGTCCGTCGCCGTCATGGCCCATGGCGGCGTGTTCGAGGTCCCGATCACCCCGCAGCGTCCCGTGCACGTCGACCCCCAGGCCTACGTCGCCCACCACGGCGACGTGCGCAACAAACTGTCGACCGCGCTGGGCTGGCGGGACATGGTGGGCCGTGGCTCCGGCGAGGCGTTCCAGCTGGAGCTGAGCGGCAGCGGTGCGGTGTACGTCCAGGCGTCGGAGGAGAAGCTGTGACCACCCATCCCGGAGCCGGCCCCGTCGTCCACGATCCGGCAACCCTGCCCGCCGACGACAACGTCAACGCGTACACCTTCTGCGTGGAGCTCAAGGGGACCCAGTGGTTCCTGCAGAAGGGGAAGATGATCGCCTACTACGGCTCGATCGACTTCAACGGCATCGGGCACGGCCGACTCGACCGACTTGTCCGTTCGTCCTTTCATTCGCCTCTGCACGCGAGCGACTGGGTGGTGGCGGAGGGCTCGGGCAAGATGCTCCTCGCCGACCGGGCCTTCGACGTGAATTCGTACGACCTGGAGGACGGCAATCTGACCATTCGCTCGGGCAACCTGCTCGCTTTTCAGCCAACTCTGGCACTCAAGCAGTCGATCGTGCCGGGCTTTCTGACACTCATCGGAACCGGAAAGTTCGTGGCCGCATCTAACGGTCCGGTGGTGTTCATGGATCCCCCGATCCGGGTGGATCCGCAGGCGCTCGTCGGCTGGGCCGACTGCCCGTCTCCGTGCCACCACTACGACCATGGCTACATGACGGGCGTAATGGGCGGTCTACGTGCACTGACGGGCCTCGGCGGGGCCTCCGGAGAGGAGCATCAGTTCGAGTTCGTGGGAGCCGGCACCGTGCTGCTCCAGTCGTCCGAGGCTCTGATGGCGGAGCAGGCCACGGGGGCGACTCCACAGCAGGCCGGGGTACCTGGTGGCGGCGGGGTGACCGGAGGGCACGGATCGCAAGGCGGCGCACCGCGTTTTCCCGGACAGCTCGGAGACCTCCAGCGTCGCTTCGGGCTGTGAGCGGTAGTCTGCGGAGTGTGACGTCGAACGCGTGCGCACCGTCACGCCACCCTCACTAGTTCGCCTTTCAACTTTCTTAGGTAGACTTCATTCATGGAGACCGAAACGGCCACGCGCTGGCTGACCGATGCGGAGCAGTGTGCCTGGCGCACCCACCTGGAGGTCAACAGGCTGTTGACGTACCAGCTCGAAAAGGACCTGCAGCCGTTCGGCCTGACGATGAACGACTACGAGATCCTGGTGAATCTCTCCGAGTCGGAGGACTTCCGGATGCGGATGAGCGACCTCGCCTCCGCCACCCTGCAGTCCAAGAGCCGTCTCTCGCACCAGATCACCCGCATGGAGAACGCCAACCTGGTGCGCCGGGAGAACTGCGAGTCCGACCGGCGCGGACTGTACGCGGTCCTCACCGAGCATGGCATGGAGACGATGCAGAAGGTCGCGCCCCACCATGTGGCGTCCGTGCGCAGGCACTTCATCGACCTGCTGTCACCCGAGGCACTGACGGAGCTCGACAAGGCCCTCAAACCCATCGCGGAACACCTGCGTGGGCACCGCGGCCGCCCCTGACCGGGAGGCGTCACCGGGCGAGCGGCAGACGGAGTTCGAACTGGGCTCCGCCTGCCGGTGCGTCCTGGACGGTGAGCGTGCCGCCGTGGCGGGTGGCGACATCGCGGGCGATGGCCAGGCCCAGCCCCGCGCCGCCCTCGTCCCGGCTGCGGGCCGCGTCCAGCCGTACGAACCGCTCGAAGATCCGCTCCCGGTCCGCCGCGGACACCCCGTCGCCGTCGTCGGCCACCTGCAGCACGGCCCGGTCCCCCTCCCGGCGTACGACCACGGTGACCGCAGAGCGGGCGTGCCGCTGGGCGTTGTCCAGCAGATTGGCCAACACGCGCCCCAGTTGACCGCGGGATCCGGCCACTTCGAGGGACTCGGCCCGAACCGTCACGTTCTTCCGGCCCGCGGCCTCCTCCCGGGCCAGCGCGGCGAGGTCCACCCGGGCGTCGCTGATGGGCCGCTCCCCCGCGTCCAGCCGGGCGAGCAGCAGCAGATCGGCGGCGAGCCGCTGGAGTCGTACGGTGTCCTCCACGGCCCCGTCGAGGTCCAGCAACTCCGGGTGCGCGGCGGCCACTTCGAGCTGGGTCCGCAGGGACGCGATGGGGCTGCGCAGCTCGTGCGAGGCGTCGGCGACGAACCGCCGCTGGCGTTCCACCGAGGTCTCCAGCGCGGCCAGCGTCTCGTTGGTGGTGCTGGCGAGCCGGGCGACCTCGTCGTGGGTGTCCGGTTCGGGCACCCGCCGGGACAGGTCCTCGGAGGCGGTGATTTCGGCCATCTCGCGCCGGATGCCCTCGACCGGTCGGAGTGCGCGCCGGGTGACCAGCCAGGTCACGCCTGCGACGACGCCCAGCAGCAGCGGGAAGCCGATCAGCATGACGGTCTGCGCGGTGCTCACCGCGCTCTGCTCGGCGGCCAGCGGCCCGCCCGCGTACACGGTGAACGTGCCCCGGTCGGGTACCTCGACCGGCACGGCGGCGAAACGGTAGTCCGCCGTGGTGCCGTCGACCGTCGCCGAGCCGTCGGTGAAGCTCGCGTCCTCGCCGATCTCGCCCGGACGGAGGGTGGCGCTCCCCGTCGAGCCGTCGTCGTCATCGTCGTCGTCGTCATCCTCGTCGTCGCCGGGGGCGCTGGTCGTCGGGGCCGACGGCTGGGGCTGCGGGCGCACCGCCCCGGTTCCCGTGCCGCTGATCCGCTCCAGGCCCTCGGTGGCCGCGACCAGCGTGCCGTCCTCGGCGACGACCTGGACCGGCCGGTCGTCGTCGTCCAGCGACAGTTGCTCGGAGGTCCTGCCGCCCGCGAGCTCGGCGGCGACCTCGCGGGCCGTGCGCTCCGCCTCGGTCCCGGCCTGCTCGGTGAGGTTGGAGTACAGGGAGATCAGTACGGCGGCCCCCGCGGCGACCAGGGCCACGGCGACGACGAGCGTGGCGGCGAGCGTGGCCCGGGCCCGTACGGAACTGAACAGACGCCTCATCTCGGCGCCTCCAGACGGTATCCGGCGCCGCGGACCGTGCGGATGAGCCCGGCGCCCAGCTTGCGGCGCAGGGCGCTGACGTACACCTCGACGATGTTCGGATCGCCCTCGTACGCGAAGTCCCAGACGTGTTCCAGGATCTCGGGCTTGGACACCACTGCCCCGGCCCGCACCGCCAGCTGCTCCAGGACGGCGAACTCCTTGGTGGTCAGGGCGATCTCCTCCCCGTCCAGGGCGATCCGGCGGGCCACGGTGTCGACCCGGAGGGCACCGAGGTCGAGGACGGGCGAGGCGCCGTGCTGGCCGCGGCGGCGCAGCAGCGCCCTGACCCGGGCGACCAGGACGACGTACGAGAACGGTTTCGTCAGGTAGTCGTCGGCGCCGGTGTCCAGGCCCTCGGCCTCGTCGTACTCGCCGTCCTTGGCGGTGAGCATGAGGATGGGTACGTCGTTGCCGGCGGCGCGCAGGGCGGAGCAGACGCGGTAGCCGTTCATGCCGGGGAGCATGATGTCGAGCACGATCAGGTCGTACGGCGACTCGCTCGCCCGGTGCAGTCCCTCCAGGCCGTCGTGGACGACGTCCACCGCGTAGCCCTCCGCCGTCAGGCCCTTGGCCAGGGACAGGGCGAGGCGTTTTTCGTCCTCCACGATCAGCAGGCGCATGCCCCAAGGGTCGCAAACCGAACCTGAAGTGATCTTCAGGAGGCTTCAGGCGGGCTTCAGCTTCCGTGGCGCAGGTTGGTCCATGTCGGAAGAACGCAAGCCCAATTGGGGGAGGAACACCATGAAGCGCAACCTCGTCATCGCCGCCGTCACCGCGGCCGCCGTGATCGGCGGTGGCTCCGCACTGGCCTTCGCGGGAGGCGGTGGGGGCGGCGCCGACGTGTCGGCCACGCCGTCGGCTCCGGCCTCGGTCACGGTGGACGGCCCGAGCAGCGACGCGGGTGACGACGGGCAGGACGACGACGCGATGCCGGGTGGTGGCACGGTCACCGCGGTGCAGGCGATCGAGGCCGCGCTGAAGGCGGCGCCGGGGACGGTCGTGTCCGTCGACCTCGACGGGGAGGACGGCGACGATGACGACGACGGCCGGCTTGCCTGGGAGGTCGAGGTGCTGGGGCGGGGGGCCGGCTCGTACAGCGTGAGCGTCGATGCGTCGACGGGGCGGGTGCTTGGCAACCACACCGAGGACGACGATGAGGATGACGACGACCGCGCCACCGTCAGGGGGGCTGCCGTCACCGCCGCGGAAGCTGCCGAGGCGGCCTCCGCGAAGGGGGTCGTCACGTCTGTCGACCTGGACGACGACCGGGGGGTGAGCTGGGACGTGGAGGTCACCGACTCCTCCGGTAAGGAGCGGGACTGGAACGTCGACCTGAAGACCGGGGTGGTTACGGCGGATCGGGGGGACGGGGACGACCGGGTTGGGGACGATCGGGCCGGGGACGACCGTGACGAGCGTTCCGGTCACGACCGGGGCCAGGAGGACGACGAGCGCGACGATGACGGCGGTCAGGGTGACGACCGCGACGACGGCTGACGGGCGTGGGGGGGCGGGGCGGCTCCGGAGGTTTCTTCGCCCCCGCCGCCCCTACCCTTCCCGTCCCTGGGGGCTGCGCCCCCATACCCCCGCTTCGGCCCGAAGGGCCTCTTCCTCAAACTCCCCCAGAGGGGGCACCCCCGGACGGGCTAGATTTACGTACCGGTCGTCAGGCCCCTCACCAGTTCGTCCGCCGCCCCGTACGGGTCCAGCTCGCCGGCGACGATCCGTTCCGCCAGTGTGCTCAGGCGGTGGTCGCCGTGGAGGTCACCGATGCGTTCGCGGAGGGCTGTGACGGCGATGGTCTCCACCTCGCGTGCGGCGCGGGCCAGGCGGCGTTCGGCCAGGACGCCTCGCTCCTCCATCCATGCGCGGTGCTTCTCCAGGGCCTCGACGACCTCGTCGATGCCTTCGGCGCGGGCGGCGACCGTCTTGACGATCGGGGGCCGCCAGTCGCCGGGGCCACGGGACTCACCGAGGCCGAGCATGTGGTTCAGTTCCCGGGCGGTGGCGTCCGCGCCGTCGCGGTCGGCCTTGTTGACGACGTACACGTCGCCGATCTCCAGGATTCCGGCCTTCGCCGCCTGGATGCCGTCGCCCATGCCGGGGGCCAGGAGGACGACGGAGGTGTCGGCCTGGGAGGCGATCTCGACCTCCGACTGGCCCACGCCGACCGTCTCGACCAGGATCACGTCGCAGCCCGCCGCGTCCAGGACGCGGATCGCCTGTGGCGCGGCCCAGGCGAGGCCGCCCAGGTGGCCGCGGGTGGCCATCGAGCGGATGTAGACGCCGGGGTCGGAGGCGTGCTCCGACATGCGGACGCGGTCGCCCAGCAGCGCGCCCCCGGAGAAGGGGGACGACGGGTCGACGGCCAGGACGCCGACCCGCTTGCCCTGCTTGCGGTAGGCGGTGACGAGGGCCGACGTGGAGGTCGACTTGCCGACTCCCGGCGAGCCCGTGAGACCGACGACGTATGCGTTGCCGGTCAGCGG
This sequence comes from Streptomyces flavusporus, assembly GCF_046267975.1. Taxonomy (NCBI): domain Bacteria; kingdom Bacillati; phylum Actinomycetota; class Actinomycetes; order Kitasatosporales; family Streptomycetaceae; genus Streptomyces; species Streptomyces flavusporus. The sequence goes on from NZ_CP176503.1 coordinate 3,217,797, forward strand.
GGCCAGTGCCGCCATGACCTCCCTGAGCTGCGGGGACGCCCCCTCCACCAGGGAGATCAGCCGGGCCACGGCCCGCGGCCGGCCTTCCCTGGCCTGGGCCACCAGTGTGGAGACGTCCTGCATCACAGCTCCGTTCACGAGACAGTCGGCGACAAACCGCTCAGGCCTTCGGTACCCGCACGATCAGCGCGTCACCCTGACCGCCGCCACCGCACAGGGCGGCCGCACCGACCCCGCCGCCGCGCCGCTTCAGCTCCAGCGCCAGGTGCAGGACGAGACGGGCACCGGACATCCCGATCGGGTGACCCAGGGCAATGGCGCCGCCGTTGACATTCACCTTTTCGGTGGATACCCCGAGGTCCTTCATTGACTGCACGGCGACGGCGGCGAAGGCCTCGTTGATCTCGATCAGGTCCAGGTCGGAGACCTCCAGGCCTTCCTTCTTCAGGGCGTGGAGGATGGCGTTGGAGGGCTGGGACTGGAGGCTGTTGTCCGGACCGGCCACGTTGCCGTGCGCGCCGATCTCCGCGATCCACTCCAGGCCGAGCTCCTGCGCCTTGGCCTTGCTCATCACGACCACGGCCGCCGCACCGTCCGAGATCTGGGAGCTGGAACCGGCCGTGATCGTGCCGTCCTTCGAGAACGCCGGACGCAGCTTCGCCAGCGACTCCGCTGTCGTCTCCGCGCGGATGCCCTCGTCCTTGCTGAAGACGACGGGCTCGCCCTTGCGCTGCGGGATCTCCACCGGGGTGATCTCGGCCTCGAAGATGCCGTTCTTCTGGGCGGCGGCCGCGCGCTGGTGGGACAGGGCGGCGATCTCGTCCTGCTCGGGGCGGGCGATGCCGAGGCGCGTGTTGTGCTTCTCGGTCGACTCGCCCATGGCGATGCCCTCGAAGGCGTCGGTCAGGCCGTCGTACGCCATGGCGTCGAGCATCTCCACCGCGCCGTACTTGAAGCCCTCGCGGGACTTCGGCAGCAGGTGGGGGGCGTTGGTCATGGACTCCTGGCCGCCGGCGACGATCACGTCGAACTCGCCGGCGCGGATCAGCTGGTCGGCGAGCGCGATGGCGTCGAGGCCGGACAGACACACCTTGTTGACGGTGAGCGCCGGGACGTTCATCGGGATACCGGCCTTGACGGCGGCCTGGCGGGCCGGGATCTGCCCCGCCCCGGCCTGGAGCACCTGGCCCATGATCACGTACTGCACCTGGTCGCCACCGATCCCCGCACGGTCGAGGGCGGCCTTGATCGCGAAGCCGCCGAGGTCGGCTCCGGAGAAGGTCTTCAGCGAGCCGAGCAACCGCCCCATGGGCGTCCGCGCGCCCGCGACGATCACCGAGGTCGTGCTGTTCGTTCCAGTCATGAGCTGCGATCCCCTTACCGGCCTGCACGGGCCGAGGAGTGAACGAGGGTTTACTTCGAATGTACTGAGCGGTAGTCCACCCCGTCATCGGGCTGTCGGTGTGATCGCGCGCACGTTGCGTAACCACCTCCGGAGCGCTGCACTGATTCCATGCTGACGCGAATCGACCACATCGGGATTGCCTGCCACGACCTCGACGCGACCGTCGAGTTCTACCGGGCCACCTACGGCTTCGAGGTGTTCCACACCGAGGTCAACGAGGAGCAGGGCGTGCGCGAGGCCATGCTCAAGATCAACGATACGTCCGACGGCGGCGCTTCGTACCTGCAGCTCCTGGAACCGACCCGGGAGGACTCCACCGTCGCGAAGTGGCTCGCCAAGAACGGCGAGGGTGTCCACCACATCGCCTTCGGTACGGCAGACGTCGACGGCGAGGCCGCGGACATTCGCGACAAGGGCGTACGCGTTCTGTACGAGGAGCCGCGGCGCGGCTCCATGGGGTCACGGATCACCTTCCTGCACCCCAAGGACTGTCATGGCGTACTGACAGAACTGGTCACTTCGGCGCCTGTTGAGTCACCTGAGCACTGACCCTCGTACATATGGGCCGGTAGGGTTGGGGGGCGGTCGCCGCTCTGTCCAGGGTGACCGCCATGTCCGGGGTCCGGGTTTCGGGGGACGAGCGTCGGGGCAGCAGCCCATGCTCCGTCGTTGATCTGACACCATTCCCCGGGGGCCCCGTTCGGCGGATGGACGGAGCTCGTTTGGAGAGACTTGCGACCAGGGGACGGATGGGACCGCGCAGTGCGGGGCTACGAGAGCCAGGAGCGAGAGCCGGCGGCTGACGTCGACCACCTCACTCGGTTCGAAGCCGAGATGAAACGGCTGAAGACCGAACGGGAAAAGGTGATCCAGCACGCCGAGGACCTCGGCTACCAGGTCGAGGTACTGCGCGCCAAGCTGCACGAGGCGCGGCGCACGCTCATGACCCGGCCTGCCTATGACAGCGCCGACATCGGCTATCAGGCCGAACAGTTGCTGCGCAACGCCCAGATGCAGGCCGACCAGATCCGTGCCGACGCCGAGCGCGAGCTGAGCCAGGCCCGGGCGCAGACCCAGCGCATCCTCCAGGAGCACGCCGAGCAGGCAGCCCGGTTGCAGGCCGAGCTGCACGCCGAGGCGGTGGCCCGCCGTCAGCAGCTGGACCAGGAGCTCGCGGAGCGCCGGCAGAACGTCGAGTCGCACGTCAACGAGAACGTGGCCTGGGCCGAGCAGCTGCGCGCCCGCACCGAGCAGCAGGCCCGTCGCCTGCTGGAGGAGTCCCGCGCCGAGGCCGCGCAGGCCATGACGGCCGCCCGCGCGGAGGCCGAGCGGCTGGTCACTGAGGCACGGCAGCGGCTGCAGAGCGAGGCCGAGTCGGCCCGCGCGGAGGCGGAGCAGCTGCTGCGCCGGGCTCGTACGGATGCCGAGCGGCTGCTGAACGCCGCCTCCACGCAGGCGCAGGAGGCCACCGACCACGCCGAGCAGCTGCGCAGCTCCACCGTCACCGAGTCCGACGCCGCGCGCCGCCAGGCCGCCGAGCTGAGCCGGGCCGCCGAGCAGCGCATGGCGGAGGCCGAGGAGGCGCTGCGCAAGGCGCAGTCCGAGGCGGAGAAGCTCGTCACCGAGGCCAAGGAGGCCGCGGCCAAGGCGCTGGCCGGCGCCGAGGCGGCGAACGAGACCCGCACCCGGACGGCGAAGGAGCAGGTCGCCCGGCTGGTCAGCGAGGCCACCAAGGAGGCCGAAACCACCAAGGCGGAGGCCGAGCAGGTCGTCGCGGACGCCCGCGCCGAGGCCGAGAAGATCGTCGCGGAGGCCGCCGAGAAGGCCCGTACGATCGCCGCGGAGGAGACCGCCGGCCAGCTGTCCAAGGCGGCCAGGACCGCCGAGGACGTGCTCAACAAGGCGTCGGAGGACGCCAAGAACACCACCAAGGCCGCCGCCGAGGAGGCCGAGCGGATCCGCCGGGAGGCCGAGGCCGAGGCGGACCGGCTGCGGGCCGAGGCGCACGACATCGCCGAGCAGCTCAAGGGCGCGGCGAAGGACGACACCAAGGAGTACCGCGCCAAGACGGTCGAGCTGCAGGAGGAGGCGCGCCGACTGCGCGGCGAGGCCGAGCAGCTGCGGGCCGACGCGGTCGCCGAGGGCGAGAAGATCCGCGCCGAGGCCCGCAAGGAGGCCGTCCAGCAGATCGAGGAGGCGGCCAAGACCGCCGAGGAGCTGCTGGCCAAGGCCAAGGCGGACGCGGACGAGCTGCGGCAGAAGGCCACGACGGACAGCGAGAAGGTCCGTACGGAGGCCATCGAGCGGGCGACGACGCTGCGTCGGCAGGCCGAGGAGACCCTCCAGCGCACCCGCCAGGAGGCCGAGCGGCACCGCGAGGAGGTCGTCGAGCAGGCCGAGGGCATCAAGGCCGACGCCGAGCGCGCCGCACGGGAGCTGCACGAGGAGACCGAGCGTGCCGTGGAGGCCCGCCGTGCTCAGGCCGCCGACGAGCTGACCCGGCTGCACACCGAGGCCGAGCAGCGGCTCGCCGCCGCCGAGCAGGCGCTGACCGACGCCCGTGAGGAGGCCGAGCGGCTCCGCCGCGAGGCCGCCGAGGAGACCGAGCGGCTGCGCGCCGAGGCGGCCGAGCGGATCCGCACGCTCCAGGCGCAGGCCGAGGCGGAGGCCGAACGGCTGCGCGACGAGGCCGCGTCGGACGCGTCCGCCTCCCGCGCGGAGGGCGAGGCCGTCGCCGTACGCCTGCGGTCGGAGGCGGCGGCGGAGGCCGAGCGGCTGAAGTCGGAGGCGCAGGACACCGCCGACCGGGTACGGGCCGAGGCGCAGGCCGCGGCCGAGCGGCTGGCGCAGGAGGCGTCCGAGACGCTGGCCGCCGCGCAGGAGGAGGCCGCCCGGCGCCGCCGCGAGGCCGAGGAGTTCCTCGGTTCGGCCCGCCAGGAGGCCGACCAGGAGCGCGAGCGGGCCCGGGAGCAGAGCGAGGAACTGCTGGCCGTGGCGCGGGCCCGCGTGGAGGAGGCGCAGACCGAGGCCCTGCGCCTGGTCGAGGAGGCCGACCGGCGCGCCACCGAAATGGTCTCGGCCGCCGAGCAGCACGCCCAGCAGGTCCGGGACTCCGTCGCCGGGCTGCACGAGCAGGCGCAGGAGGAGATCCAGGGCCTGCGGTCCGCCGCCGAGCACGCGGCGGACCGTACCCGGCGCGAGGCGCAGGAGGAGGCGGACCGGGTCCGCGCCGACGCCTACGCCGAGCGGGAACGGGCCACCGACGACGCAAACCGTGCGCGGCGCGAGGCGAACGAGGAGACGGAGGCCGCCAGGGCGCTCGCCGAGCGCACCATGGCGGAGGCGATCGCAGAATCCGAGCGGATGCGCTCCGAGGCGGCCGAGCACGCCCAGCGGGTGCGTACGGAGGCCTCGGACACCATCGCGCAGGCCGAGCAGGACGCGTCGCGCACCCGCGCGGACGCCCGCAAGGACGCCAACCGGATCCGTTCGGACGCGGCGACGCAGGCGGACACGCTCATCACCGAGGCGCGCTCCGAGGCGGAGCGGCTCACCTCGGAGACGGCCGCGGAGACCGAGCGGGTGCGGGCCGAGTCGGTCGCCAGGGCCGAGCAGCTGATCGGGGATGCCAGCGGGGACGCGGAGCGGCTGCGCGCGGAGGCCGCCGAGACGGTCGGGTCGGCGCGGCAGCACGCCGAGCGGATCCGGGCGGAGTCGGAGCGGGTCCGGGCCGATGCGGCAGCGGAGGCGGAGCGGCTGACGGCGGCGGCGCGCGAGGAGGCCGAGCGGACCCTCGACGAGGCCCGCAAGGAGGCGAACAAGCGGCGCTCCGAGGCGGCCGAGCAGGTCGACAAGCTCATCACGGAGACCACGGCGGAGGCGGACAAGCTGCTCACCGAGGCCCAGCAGCAGGCGCTCAAGACCACCGCGGACGCCGAGGCTCAGGCCGACACCATGGTGGGCGCGGCCCGCAAGGAGGCCGACCGGCTGGTTTCCGAGGCGACGGTCGAGGGCAACTCCCGGGTGGAGAAGGCCCGTACGGATGCGGACGAACTGCTGGTCGGCGCGCGCCGGGACGCGACCGCGATCCGGGAGCGGGCGGAGGAGCTGCGCGAGCGGATCACGGCCGAGATCGAGGAGCTGCACGAGCGGGCCCGCCGTGAGGCCGCCGAGACGATGAAGTCGACCGGTGACCGCTGTGACGCGCTCATCAAGGCCGCCGAGGAGCAGCTCACCAAGGCCCAGGCGAAGGCCAAGGAGTTGGTGTCGGAGGCCAACTCCGAGGCCGGCAAGGTGCGGATCGCCGCCGTGAAGAAGGCCGAGGGACTTCTGAAGGAGGCCGAGCAGAAGAAGTCGGCGCTCGTCAAGGAGGCCGAGGAAATCAAGGCCGAGGCGGTCCGCGAGGCCCAGCGCACGGTCGAGGAGGGCAAGCGCGAGCTCGAGATCCTGGTGCGGCGCCGCGAGGACATCAACGCGGAGATCTCCCGTGTCCAGGACGTGCTGGAAGCGTTGGAGTCTTTTGAGGCCCCGTCATCCGGCAAGGACGGCGGAGTCAAGGCGGGCGCCGCGGTGGGCGCACAGCGGTCGGGCGGCAAGTCGTCGGACGGGTAGTCAGGTGGTCCGTTCGAGGGGTGTTCTGTCCTTTTGACCAAGTCTTTGGCAAGCGTTCCGACGGTCAGCCACTCAAAAGAGGTGTCATTCTCCTGATCAAACACGCATCCGCTCGATGACACGCCGCCTTGGCCCCTAGGATTCCACCTATCACCTCACCGGTCTCATTCGACAGGAACCCCATGAGCGACACTTCCCCCTACGGCTTCGAGCTTGTGCGGCGTGGGTACGACCGCGCTCAGGTGGACGAACGTATCTCCAAGCTCGTCTCCGACCGTGACAGCGCTCTCGCCCGCATCACCGCTCTGGAAAAGCGCATCGAGGAGCTCCACCTCGAAACGCAGAACGCCCAGGCCCAGGTGAACGACGCCGAACCGTCGTACGCCGGTCTCGGCGCGCGTGTCGAGAAGATCCTCCGCCTCGCCGAGGAGGAGGCCAAGGACCTGCGCGAGGAGGCCCGTCGCGCGGCCGAGCAGCATCGTGAGCTCGCCGAGTCGGCGGCCCAGCAGGTGCGCAACGACGCCGAGGCGTTCGCGGCGGAACGCAAGGCCAAGGCCGAGGACGAGGGCGTCCGGATCGTCGAGAAGGCCAAGAGTGACGCCTCCCAGCTGCGTGCCGAGGCGCAGAAGGACGCGCAGTCCAAGCGGGAGGAGGCCGACGCGCTCTTCGAGGAGACCCGCGCCAAGGCCGCGCAGGCCGCCGCCGACTTCGAGACGAACCTCGCCAAGCGCCGCGACCAGTCCGAGCGCGACCTGGCGTCCCGTCAGGCCAAGGCCGAGAAGCGCCTCGCCGAGATCGAGCACCGGGCCGAGCAGCTGCGCCTGGAGGCCGAGAAGCTGCGCACGGACGCCGAGCGCCGCGCCCGCCAGACGGTGGAGACGGCCCAGCGCCAGGCCGAGGACATCGTGGCCGACGCCAACGCCAAGGCCGACCGGATCCGTTCGGAATCCGAGCGCGAGCTGGCCGCCCTCACCAACCGCCGCGACTCCATCAACGCGCAGCTGACCAATGTGCGCGAGATGCTGGCGACCCTCACGGGCGCCGCGGTGGCAGCGGCCGGTACGCCGGCCGAGGACGAGCCGATCTCCCGCGGGGTTCCGGCGCAGCAGACCCGGTAACCAGTCGGAATACGCCGTCTGAACATCTGCGAAGCCCCCTGCCACTCCGGTGGCAGGGGGCTTTGTACCGTTTTAGCGTTGCCGCATGATCGAGCTCGAGGGGCTGACGAAACGGTACGGCGAGAAGGTGGCGGTCAACCATCTGACGTTCACCGTCAGACCGGGCATCGTCACGGGCTTCCTCGGCCCCAACGGCGCCGGCAAGTCCACGACGATGCGGATGATGCTCGGCCTGGACCGGCCCACCGCCGGGGACGTCCGCATCGACGGCAAGCACTACGACCAGCTCAAGGACCCGCTGAAGTACATCGGCGCCCTGCTCGACGCCAAGGCCGTGCACGGCGGGCGCAGCGCCTTCAACCACCTGCTGTGCCTGGCGCAGAGCAACGGCATCCCGAAGAGCCGGGTGCACGAGGTGCTCGACACGGTGGGCCTCACGGCGGTCGCGCGGAAGAAGGCCAAGGGCTTCTCGCTCGGCATGGGGCAGCGGCTGGGCATCGCGGGCGCGCTGCTCGGCGATCCACGGATCCTGATGTTCGACGAGCCGGTGAACGGGCTGGACCCCGAGGGCATCCACTGGATCCGCAACCTGATGAAATCGCTGGCCGCGCAGGGCCGTACCGTCTTCGTCTCCTCCCATCTGATGAGCGAGATGGCGCTGACCGCCGACCACATCGTCGTCATCGGCCAGGGCCGACTGCTCGCCGACACCTCCATGGCCGACTTCATCGCACGGAACTCACGCAGTTACGTCCGGATCCGCACCCCGCAGCGCGAGCGGCTGCTCGATGTGCTGCACGGGGCCGGTATCACGGTCGTCGAGACCGGCAGCGGGACGCTCGAGGTGGACGGCGGCAAGCCCGAGCGGATCGGTGAGCTGGCCGCGCAGCACCAGATCGTGCTGCATGAGCTGAGCCCGCAGCAGGCCTCCCTGGAGGAGGCGTTCATGCGGTTGACCGCGGAGTCCGTGGAGTACCACGCGCATTCCGACACGCCTGCGCAGCAGTGGGGCGAAACCTGGAGGAAGGGCTGAGCATGGCGGCGACCCAGGTCATCCGGTCCGAGTGGACGAAGATCCGCTCTGTCGCGTCCACGGTGTGGACGCTGTCCCTCGCCGTGGTGGTCACCATCGCCCTCGGCATGCTGATCTCAGCACTGTCGAAGAGCGAGTTCGAGAACATGAACGCGCGGGACAGGCTCTCCTTCGACCCTACGTTCATCAGCTTCGCCGGGATGAGCCTCGGTCAGCTCGCGCTGATCGTGTTCGGGGTGCTCGTGGTCTCCAACGAGTACAGCACCGGCATGATCCGCACATCGTTGGCGGCCGTACCGCAGCGCGGCACGTTCCTGTTCAGCAAGCTTGCGGTCGCCATCCTGCTCGCCCTGGTCGTCGGCATGGCCACCAGCTTCGTGGCCTTCTTCCTCGGGCAGGCGATGCTCGGCGACCTGAGCGCCCGGATCGGCGATCCGGGTGTGCTGCGCGCGGTGATCGGCGGCGGCGTCTACATGACCCTCATCGCGATGTTCTCGATGGGCGTCGCCGCGATGCTGCGCTCGCCGATGCTGTCGCTGGGCATTCTGATGCCGTTCTTCTTCCTGATCTCCAACATCCTGGGCAATGTCTCGGCCACCAAGAAGATCGGCCAGTTCCTGCCCGACCAGGCCGGCAGCAAGATCATGCAGGTGGTCGTCCCGGTCGACGACGACGCTCCGTACGGCCCCTGGGGCGGGCTCGGGATCATGGTGCTGTGGGTGCTGGCGGCGCTCGTCGGGGGTTACGTGCTGCTGAAGAAGCGGGACGCGTAATCGTGGAAGGTTTTTTACCCGCTCTTGGAGGGAACCGTCAGCGACTCGATATCCTCCTAACCCTTACGGGGGGCGTGTGCCCCGCTGTCCTGAACCTTTCGATGGGTGCGGAGCATGATCGAGGCAGTCGGCCTGACCAAGCGCTACGGCGACAAGACCGCTGTGCACAATCTTTCCTTCCAGGTGCGGCCCGGTGCCGTCACCGGCTTCCTCGGGCCCAACGGCTCGGGCAAGTCGACGACGATGCGGATGATCGTCGGGCTGGACAACCCCACCTCCGGGCATGTGACCATCGGCGGCTACCCCTACGCCAAGCTGCCGAACGCGCCCCGCCAGGTCGGCGCCCTGCTGGACGCCAAGGCGGTGCACGGCGGCCGCTCGGCCCGCAACCATCTGCTGTCGCTGGCCCAGCTGTCCGGCATCCCGGCCCGCCGAGTGGACGAGGTGCTCGGCGTGGTGGGCCTGCAGGACGTGGCCAGGCGGCGATCCAAGGGCTTCTCCCTGGGCATGGGCCAGCGGCTCGGCATCGCGGCCGCGCTGCTCGGCGATCCCCAGGTGCTGCTGTTCGACGAGCCGATCAACGGCCTCGACCCGGAGGGCATCCTCTGGGTGCGGAACCTGATGAAGTCGCTGGCCGCGGAGGGCCGTACCGTCTTCGTCTCGTCGCACCTGATGAGCGAGATGGCGCTGACCGCCGACCACCTGATCGTCATCGGGCGGGGGCAGCTGCTCGCCGACGGCAGTGTGCAGGACTTCATCGCGGCGAACTCGGCCGGCTTCGCACGCGTACGGACGCCCGACACCGAGCCGCAGCTGCGCGAGAAGCTGACGGTCGCGCTGACCGAGGCGGGCGCGCACGTCCTGCCCGAGCAGGACGGCGCGCTGCGGGTGACCGGGCTGCCGCTGCCCCGCATCAGCGACATCGCGCACGACACGGACGTACGGCTGTGGGAGCTGTCGCCGCACCAGGCCTCGCTGGAGGAGGCGTACATGCGGATGACGCAGGGGGCCGTCGACTACCGCTCCACGATCGACCAGAAGGCCGGGCTGCAGCAGCCGCTGCCGCCGGGCGTACAGCCGCCGATGCCGGTACCGGGGCAGGGCCAGCCGGGCTGGTACGCCCCGCCGCCGCCCCAGCAGGGCGGGCAGCCGTTCGCGATGCCGCAGGGGCAGCCGGGAGCGGTGCCGTCGGGGCCGTACGGCGCGCCTGCCGCGCCCGGCACGGGCCCGGCCAACCCGTACGCGCAGCCGGCGCCGCAGACGGCCCCTGAGGCGCCCCGGGCTCCGCAGGCGTCCGCGCCGCCGGCGCCGGGCCAGGCTCCGGTCGCCGCCCAGTCCGCGCCCGCCACCCCCGCGCAGCCCGCCTCCGCCCCTGCCGACCCGACCAAGCCCGAGGACGTCCGATGAGCACGCCCCAGCCCCCGATGCCGCAGGCCGCACCCGCATGGCAGGCGGCGCCCGGCCCGTCGTACCCCAACCCCACCTACACCTCGCCGATCCCGGTCGTCCGCACGCACCTCGGGCATGCCCTCGCCTCGGAGTGGACGAAGATCAGGTCGGTGCGCTCCACGATGTGGACGCTGGGCGTGTTCGTCCTGCTCGTCGTCGGCATCGGGCTGTCGGCCGGCGCGCTGGTGGCGAACTCCGGGGCGGAGGGTGAGCTGGGCGACGAGAACCCGCTGTCCCTCGGCTTCTTCGGGCTGCTGCTCGGCAGCATGTGCATCATCACGCTGGGCGTGCTGACGACGGCCTCGGAGTACGGCACCGGGATGATCCGGACCACCATGACCGCCTGCCCCACACGCGGGCGGGTGCTCGCGGCGAAGTCGGTCGTGTTCTTCACGGTCGCCTTCGTGGTCACCCTGGTCGCCGCCGGGTTGGTCGCCTTCGCGCAGGTCGGCATGTTGAGCGACGCCCGGGAGCCGACCGGGGAGGAGTGGCTGAAGGGCACGGTCGGTGTCTCGCTCTACATCGCGCTGCTCGGGCTGCTCTCGCTCGTCGTCGGCTCGATCGTCCGGCACTCGGCGGGCGCCATCACGATCATGATCGGCGCGGTGCTCGCCCCGCTGGTCATCGCGATCTTCATGTTCTCGTCCTCGCTGGAGGACGTGCAAACGGCGCTGTTCGAGTACTCGATCCCGAACCAGCTGAGCGTCTTCTACTCCAACTCACTCACCGAGTCGGGCCCGTCCGGCTGGGACCCGCTGTGGATCATGCTCGGCGTCACGGCCGCCGCGTTCGTCGGCGCCTACGCGCTGCTGCAGAAGCGGGACGTGTAGCCCCGCTAGAACTTCGGCGCGTTACGGGACCGCTGCACCCGCGTGGTGCGGCGGTCCCGTGCGTTCCAGCAGGCCTTGTGCCAGTGCCGACGGTCGTCGACGCCCGCGTGCTCGGGCCAGGCCACGACGTGCGGTACACCGGAGGGGATCAGCTGATCACAGCCGGGGCAGCGGTACGTCTTGCCCTCGGAGCTCGCCCCCGCCACATGGCGCACGCTCCAGGTCTCGCCCTGCCAGTCCTCCGCCGACTGCCAGCCGCCGTAGCGGCCCGGGCGGTCATCCTCGGCGCTCCCGCCGGACACGGCGGCCCCCTTCGGGCCCTTGGCTCGGTTGCGACGCGGGGACACGGGACACCTCTCGGAGCTATACAGGTAACGGGTCGTGTCCAGCCTACGTGGGCCGGACAGGGGTACGCGCAAAGCAGCGATCTCCACAAGTCCCCCTCTCCGACCACCGATTCTGCTGACAATCCGCAAATCCCTTCGCCAGGCCGTGTCCTCGGCACGTGTCAGACGGTTATGCCGAGTGGGGGAGCTCCGTGTCGGAGCCAAGGAAGCAGGAAGAGCAATGCGCGTAGGAAGTTTCGTGTTGGCGGCCCAGTTCCCGGGTCAGGGCCAGGGGGAGGCGCTGCACCGCGCGGTCCGCTCGGCGGAGGTGGCCGAGGAGGCGGGGCTCGACTCGGTCTGGCTGGCCGAGCACCACTTCGTGCCGTACGGCACGTGCCCGTCGGCGATCACCCTGGCCGCGTTACTGCTCGGCCGCACCCGCCGCATCCGGGTCGGTACGGCGGTCAGTGTGCTGCCCACCACCCACCCCGTGGCGCTCGGCGAGCAGGCCGCGCTGCTGCATGTGACAAGTGGCGGACGCTTCTCACTGGGTGTGGGGCGCGGCGGGCCGTGGGTGGACCTGGAGGTGTTCGGGACGGGCCTGGAGGCGTACGAGAAGGAGTACCCGGAATCACTCGATCTGCTGGTGCGCTGGCTGCGCGAGCCGGCGGTCGCGGGCCCCGGCGGCCGCTTCGCCTTCCGTGAAGTCCCCGTCGTACCAAGGCCGTCGGAGTCCCTGTCGGAGACCGAGGGGCCGGAGATGCTCGTCGCCTGTACGTCCCCGGCGAGTGTGCGGATGGCGGCCGAGCGCGGGCTGCCGATGCTGCTCGGCATGCACGTGGGGGACGAGGAAAAGGCCGAGATGATCGCCCTGTGGCGGCAGCATGCGCGAGCCGCCGGGCGGCCGGCGGACGAAGTCCTCGGCGCGGGTCATGTGTCGGCCGGTGTCTGCCAGATCGCGGACCGGCGCACCGACGCGGCGGAGACACTGCTGAAGGCGATGCCGGGCTGGCTGAAGCAGGGCCTGGACGCCCATGTCATGGTGGACGGCCGCGAGCGCCGGATGCGCGATCCGCTGGCGTACACCGAACTGCTCTGCGGGCTGCACCCGGTGGGCACCCCACGGCTGTGCGCCGACCGGCTCGCCGCCACCAGCGAGCGCACCGGCGTCTCCCGCTTCGCGCTGCTCGTCGAGGGCTCCGGCGACCTGGCGGCGACGGAGGAGAACGTACGGCGGCTGGGGGCCGAGGTGCTCCCCCAGCTGACGTGAACGGCCCCGTAGTGCGGGAGGCTTGCCGCTCCAGTACAGATCGCACCTCCCGCGTACGGAGCGGCAAGCAAGCGGTTCAGCGCCTCAGCAGTCCCGCAGCTCCGGGGACTGGTTCAGCAGCTGGCCCCGGACCGAGGTGAAGCGGGCCAGCCTCTCGTCCACCGAGGCGTCCAGCGGGAACACCGCCACCCGGTGGCAGTTCTGGAAGGCCAGCCGCACACCGAAGTGCCGCTGCAGCGCGCCGCGTATGGCGTCACTCGCGAGCGCACGCAGCAGCTGACCGCGCGCCTGCTCGTCCGGCGGGGGCGTCTGGTTGTCGGCGAACTCTCCGCCGTCCACCTTCAGCTGGGCCACCAGGGAGCTGATCATCTCCCATGCGTAGGGCAGGGAGGTCCGGACGCAGTCGACGAAGTCAGCTTCGTCGACCTCGCCTCGCTCGGCCTGTTCGAGTAGGGCCGGTGAGACGTCGAGCGACATGGGTTCTCCTCTCGCACCCCCAACCAGCAGGGGTTGCCGGACAGATGAGGGAGTGCGCGATCGTCAACACGCTGAGTACACATACCGCGACCTCCCGTTTAATACGGTAGGCAACAGACGGTGACGGCACCAGAAGAATGCGAATACAGGCCGATCCCAATAGGCACACAATCGGCCACTAAACAACATGTGACTTCAGGAGAAACCGGGCGGCCTGTCAGGGCCTCGTTTGAGGGTGGTGGTGGGAGACGGGTGGGCGAATCGCGTGCACCGGTGCCCGTCGAGTAGCGTTGCCGACCATGCGTCTCGTCATTGCCCGCTGCTCCGTCGACTACGCCGGCCGGCTCACCGCCCACCTCCCCACCGCCCCCCGTCTCATCCTGGTGAAGGCGGACGGCAGCGTCTCGATCCATGCGGACGACCGGGCCTACAAGCCCCTGAACTGGATGTCGCCGCCCTGCACGCTGAAGGAGGGGACCGGCGAGGAGGCCGGTGTCTGGACCGTCATCAACAAGGCGGGCGAGAAGCTCATCATCACGATGGAGGAGGTCCTCCACGACTCCACGCACGAACTCGGCGTGGACCCCGGCCTGATCAAGGACGGCGTGGAAGCACACCTTCAGGAACTGCTCGCCGACCGCATCGAAACGCTCGGCGAGGGCTACACGCTGATCCGCCGCGAGTACATGACGGCCATCGGCCCGGTCGACATCCTCTGCCGGGACGCCGACGGACAGACCGTCGCCGTCGAGATCAAGCGACGCGGTGAGATCGACGGCGTGGAACAACTCACGCGCTATCTGGAGCTGTTGAACCGCGATCCCCATCTGGCGCCGGTGCGGGGCATCTTCGCCGCACAGGAGATCAAACCGCAGGCCCGCGTCCTGGCCACGGACCGCGGCATCGGCTGCCAGGTGCTCGACTACGACGCGCTGCGGGGCATCGAGGACGACAAGTTGCGGCTCTTCTGAGAGACAGTCGTAGGACGGTCAAGGGCCGGGTTCCGGACAACGGACCCGGCCCTTGCGTGTGGCCGACCTCACATCACCGACTCAGAGGTACTCGGGGAGCCTGCCTCGCTTGTCTCCGGGGCGCTGGCGGAGGTGCTGGTCTCCACCGGGGCGCTGGATGTCGCGCTGGCAGAGTCCGAGGTGGACGGGGTGTCCGTCGGGGTCTCGGTGGGCGTCTCCGTCGGGGTCGGGGTGTCCGAGGGCGTCCCGGTCGGTTCGGTCTCGGTCGGCGTCGGAGACGTCTCGGTGGGCGGCTTCGACGACGACGGCGGCCTCGTCGGGGACTTGGTCGGCGAGCTGGAGCTCGTCGGGGAGTCGCCGCCCGGATTCCGCGTACCGCTCGGGTCGTCGGACGGCTCGTCCGGCTCCGTGGCCGTCGGCGTCGGATCGTCCGCGGTGCCGAACGTACCGTCCGGTCCCGGATCCGTCGGTCGGCTCGTCGCCGGGCCGGTGTCGCCGTCGCCGTCCTGCTCCGCCTTGTCGGCGCCCAGGCCCTCCTCGCCGACGCCCTGGCTGGCGGACGGGTTGACGCCGACCTGCTCGGAGGGGTTCTCGGCGTCGTTGCTGGAGGTGGCGCCGAGCGTCACGACCGTACCGAGCACCGCCACCAGCAGTGCACCCGCGCCGGCCGCGACGAGGTTGCGCTTGGCCAGACCGCGCAGGCCGCCCCGGTCGCGGTGCTGCGTCGTACCGGGCGTCGAGCGGTGGGTGACGAGGGTCGACGTGTCGTCGGGCCGCTGCAGGGGCGGGAATTCCACAAGCGCCGCGGGGACCCCGCCGGGCGGCGACGCCGACTCCTCGTAGCGGGCGGCGGGCACCTCCTCGCCGGTGGTGGAGCCGAGCACGGGCATGGCACCGAGCGCCGGCGAGGCGCCGGGCGGGGACGCGGGACCCGGTGTCGTGCCCGCGCGGTCGGTGACCAGGGCCAGGGCGCGGCGGCCGGCGACGGTGCCGCGCTTGTCGGCGACGGCGCCGCGCAGCCCGATAGACGCCTCCAGTTCGGCGCGGGCCCGGTCCAGCCGGCCCTCGCACAGCGCGAGGATGCCCAGCTCGTGGTGGAAGTAGGCCTGTTCGGTGACGTCCCCGGCGAGCCGGGCGGCTTCCACGCCGGAGCGCAGCGCCCGTTCCCAGGCGCTCCAGTGCAGTCCGGCGGCGAACGCGGGAGCCGCCGTGCGGGCCAGCTGCACGGCGGCGCTCTCCTCGCCCTCGCCCTGCGGCGTCGTGGCCGGTACGAGGGCGGCAAGGGCGGTGAGCAGGGCGTCCGCCTCGGCGCACACGCGCTCGGGAGTGACCGAGGGGTGTCCGGCCCACCAGGCGTAGTGCCGGGCGGCGGTCAGGACGTGACTGGCCGGGTCGTCGGCGTATCCGGCGGCCTCCAGCTGGGTCTGCACCCCGGCGGCGAGCCAGTAGCGGGAGCCGACGGGTGAGACCAGCGCGCAGCTGAGCAACTCGCCCAGCGCGGCGTCCGCGTGGGTGTCGCCGACCAGGGCGGGCAGGTGCGCCTGGTGCGGCACCTCGCCGCCGAGCGCCACGGCGATGCGCAGGGTGGCGCGCGCGGAGGCGCTCAGCCGGGAGGCGAGCAGCGCGGCCGGCGCGGCTCCCTCCGCGAGCGAGGGCAGCGGTACTTCGGCGGACGCTCCGGGGACAGCGTCGAAGGGCGCATCGGCCGGGAGTTCCTGGAAGACGCCGAACTCGTCGAAGGCGTCCACGCCCGCCCGCATCCGGTCGCGCTGCCGCAGCAGGGCGCCGGCCTGCACGAACCGCAGCGGCAGGCCCTCGGACTCGAACCAGAGGTCGCCGGCCCAGTTGGCCTCGTCCTCGGTGAGGGAGCGGCCGACGGCGTGCTCGAGGAGATCCAGGCCGCCGGCGCGGTCGAGACCGTCGAGGAAGACCTCCTCGATCGCCGCGTCGGCGGACGGCGCGGGCACATCCGGGGTGGCGCCGATCACGAAGGCGCACTCCGGGGTGGCGGCCAGCAGTTCGTCGAGCGCGGCGCCGCCGAACTCGATGTCGTCGAGGACGACGATCGCGCCGATCTCCCGGACGTGTTCGAGCAGTTCGTCCCGTTCCGGCCGGTGCAGGGGCGCGCTGTACACGGCGTAGAAGAGCTCGTACAGCAGGTCGCTCGCGGTGCGGTGGAAGCCGGTGAGCCGGACCACGCCGTCGGGGGCGAGGTCCGCGCAGTCCTCGGCGACCGTGTCGAGGAGGCGGGTGCGGCCCGAGCCTCCCGGGCCGGTCAGGCGCACGGAGCGGCCGCGGGCGAGCAGTCGCACCAGGCGCTCGCGCTCGTCCTGGCGGCCGAGGAGCGGCAGCCCGGGCCGGGCCGGCCCCGGCGGGACGGGTGGCGCGGCGGCGCGGTCAACCTCGGCGCGTTGGGCCGCGGTCAGCTTCTGCGGGCGTCCGGGCCGCTCCCCCGGCGGGCACAGTTCGATCTCGCTGCCGTCGACAGGGTTGACGGTGAGCAGGAAGTCGCCGGAGACCAGCTGCACCGTGCGGGCGAGTGCGGGCGCGTGCTGGCCGAAGTCGGATGTCAGGGAGTCCCTCGGCGGGCGCTGGCGCGGCGAGTTGCCGTCACCATCATGGCCGTAGTCCTCGGGTCCCCGGTTGTTCGGGTCCATAGGTTCAAGCCCCCCAAAAGCGTCGAGTGCGTCGAGCCCCTCCCGGCCTTGCCGCACATCGCGCTGTCGCTTCTGGTCCGGGCCCGCTCGAGGGTTGAACAGACGCGGGCGACCGAACCCTAAACCTTCGCTCAGTATCTACGACAGTCCGGGGTGCCGCCCGGTCCGAGACGTCACAGTCTCGTGAGGATTGTGCGCGTCGGGCGGTTCGCCGTGAGGTGCCCGGGTCTCGCCCGTCCCGCCGGATCACACCCGCGTCGGGCGTCACACCCGGGCTTCACACCCGGGCTTCACACCCGGGGCAGCGACTCCAGCCCGATGCCGCCCTCGACCGCCAGGATCCGGTGCAGCCGGGTGGCCACCAGCAGGCGCTGCATCTGCGGCGGTACACCGCGCAGCACCAGCCGTCGGCCGCAGCGGCCGGCCCGCCGGTGGGCGCCCATGATGACCCCGAGTCCGGTGGCGTCCCAGGAGTCCAGCTCGGACAGGTCGAGGATGAGGTCGCCGACCCCGTCGTCGACGGCCGAGTGCAACACCGCACGGGCGTCCGCCGCGCTGCGGACGTCGAGACGGCCCCCGACGACCACCTCGTCGTGGTCGCCCCTGATGTGCATATGCGCTCCCCGTGCGTGCGTCGTGTGCTCCGCGATGAAAGATGATGCCGGTGATGCAACCTCTGACGGTGTTGAGCGGCCAGAGGTTGCCGTCCGTAAGCGAACCGATACCGAATTCACTCCGAGGTGTGATGTGCCTCGAGGCGTGTGCGGTTTCAGTGCTTGTAGAAGCCCTGCCCGCTCTTGCGTCCGATGTCACCGGCGTCAACCATCCGGCGCATCAGCTCCGGCGGAGCGAACTTCTCGTCCTGGGTCTCGGTGTAGATGTTGCCGGTGGCGTGCAGCAGGATGTCGACGCCGGTGAGATCCGCGGTGGCCAGCGGTCCCATGGCGTGCCCGAAGCCGAGCTTGCAGGCGAGGTCGATGTCCTCGGCGGTCGCGACGCCCGACTCGTACAGCTTGGTCGCCTCGACGACGAGCGCGGAGATGAGCCGGGTCGTCACGAAGCCGGCCACGTCGCGGTTGACGACGATGCAGGTCTTGCCGACGGACTCGGCGAACTCCCGCGCGGTGGCGAGGGTCTCGTCGCTGGTCTTGTAGCCCCGGACGAGTTCGCACAGCTGCATCATCGGGACCGGCGAGAAGAAGTGGGTGCCGACGACGCGCTCGGGGTGCTCCGTCGCGGCCGCGATCTTGGTGATCGGGATGGCGGAGGTGTTGGAGGCGAGTACGGCCTCCGGGCGCACGATCTTGTCGAGCGCGCGGAAGATCTCGTGCTTGACTTCGAGCTTCTCGAAGACGGCCTCGACGACGATGTCCGCGTCGGCGGCGGCGTCCAGGTCGGTGGTCACGGTGATACGGGCGAGGGCGGCGTCGGCGTCGTGCGCCTCCAACTTGCCCTTGGCGACGAACTTGTCGTACGAGGCCTTGATACCGTCGGTGCCGCGCCTGAGCGCCTCGTCGGTGACATCGCGCAGGACGACGTCCCAGCCCGCCTGGGCGGAGACCTGGGCGATGCCGGAACCCATGAGACCGGCCCCGATGACGGCGAGCTTCCGTGCCACTGACGACTCCCCTGAGATGCTTACTCGCTGTTTACGTATGTTCTCTCCGGCGGACCCTAGCGCTCGTGAGGGGCTGTGTGACCGGTAAGTAACGCGCGTCACGTCTCACATGACGGACATCACACCGGCGCGGCTCACTAGGCTGGCCACATGGTCAATCTGACGCGTATCTACACCCGCACCGGCGACCAGGGCACCACCGCCCTCGGCGACATGAGCCGGGTCGCCAAGACCGACCTGCGGATCTCCGCGTACGCGGACGCCAACGAGGCGAACGCGGTGATCGGCACGGCGATCGCGCTGGGCGGGCTGGACGAGGAGATCGTCAAGGTCCTCACCCGTGTGCAGAACGACCTGTTCGACGTGGGCGCGGACCTGTCGACGCCAGTGGTGGAGAACCCGAAGTTCCCGCCGCTCAGGGTGGAGCAGTTCTACGTGGACCGCCTGGAGGCGGACTGCGACCGCTTCAACGAGCGCCTCGAGAAGCTCCGTTCGTTCATCCTGCCCGGCGGCACCCCGGGCGCCGCCCTGCTCCACCAGGCCTGCACGGTCGTACGCCGGGCCGAGCGCTCGACCTGGGCGGCCCTGGAAGCCCACGGCGAGACGATGAACCCCCTGACCGCCACATACCTCAACCGCCTGTCGGACCTACTGTTCATTCTCGCGCGGACGGCCAACAAGGCCGCGGGCGACGTCCTGTGGGTCCCCGGCGGCGAACGCTGACGAGACCCGTCCCGGCCGGGGGGCCGGCTGCTGCGGGATCTCCGGGGCCTTCTTCGGCCAGATGAAGTACGCGAGGGCGACCAGGCCGTGGATGCCGGCGGCCCGGAGCGCCGCTCCCTGGAACGCCCGCAGGGACGAGATGTCGCCGTCGTCGCCGACGTACCAGACCGCACCCTGAAGCAGTGCGCAGGCCACGGCCGCCGCCAGCACGGTCCGCAGCCACAGCCGGCCCTCGTGCCGGGCGCGGGCCATGCCGTGGCGCGGCGGCCCCACCGGCTTCGGGGCCCCCGCCAGCCGGTGGGCGGCGTGGCCGTCGAGCCAGCGGATCGTGTAGTGGCCGTACGCGACGGTGCAGCCGATGTACAGCGCCGCCAGGCCGTGCTCCCAGCTCGGCTCGGCGCCGTTCTTCAGGTCGATCGCCGTGACCGTGAACAGGATCACCTCCAGAACCGGCTCGCACAGCAGCAGGACCGCACTTGTGCGGCGCCACCTCAGCAGGTAGCGCGCGGCCAGGCCGAGCGCCAGCAGCACCCAGAAGCCGACCTCACAGGCGATGATCAACGCGACGACCACGGCTCGCTCCTTTCGGTCACCTTCCCAAGGCTCCCGTCCGGCCGAGCGGCCCGCGTCGTCGCCGGTGACGAACTGGCGGTACATCGAAAGATGCAGTCCGGGACCCTTCCCGGGGATCAGGCGAGCGCGGCACGCGCCGTGTTGGATGGTGTCATGGCCGTACGACTCCCCCGCCCGCACCGCTTCGACGTGTACGTCGCGGCGGCCGGCCTGCTCGGCGGGCTGCTGCTGTGGGGGATCGGCCTGGGCTCGCGGCCGGCCGACGAGCCGATCGTGCTGTGGGACGGGCGCTGGCCGATTCTGGTGCCGCTCACCGTGATGGCGGGGTGCGAGCTGCTGCGCCGGTCCGTCCCGCGCATCGCGCTGCCGACCGCCACGGCCGCGATCGTCCTGGACCTCGTCACGCAGGGAAACCTCGTCACGATCCTGATGTTCACCGACGTGATGTACGCGGCCGTCCTGTACGGCACACCCGCCGCGGCCCGCCGCATCCCGTGGATCACCGGGCTGCTGACGGTCGCCGGGACGATCGTGCCGTTCGCCGCGTGGCGGGTGCCGGAGGCGCTGCTGATCGGCGTGGCCGCCGGCGTCGTGGCGTTCGCACCCGCGTCCACCGGGCTGATCGTCCGCAACCACCGCGACGCCGCGGAGGCAGCCCGGCTGCACGCCGAACAGACCGCCCTGCTCGCGGAGATGGACCGTACCCAGGCCGTCACCGCCGAACGGGCGCGCATGGCCCGGGAACTGCACGACATGGTCGCCAACCACCTCTCCGCGATCGCCATCCACTCCACCGCCGCGATCTCCCTCGACGACCCCGGCACCACCCGTCAGGCCCTCGGCGTCATCCGTGAGAACAGCGTCGAGGGGCTCGCGGAGATGCGCCGGCTGATCGGGCTCCTGAGGGATTCCAGCGGCGACACCGAACCCACCGCCGCACCCACCCTCGACAGCCTCGGCGCCCTGGTCGACACCGCCCGCGGCAACGGCCTCGACGTCACCCTCGACGCCAGGCACGGCGAGGGGCTGCCGGCGCCGGTGGAACTCGCCGCGTACCGGATCGTGCAAGAGTCCCTGACCAACGCCCTCAAGCATGCGGGCCCCGGCTGGGTCACGGTCGCGCTGCGGCAGCTCGACGGCTCGCTGAGCATCGCCGTGACCAGCCCGTACGACGACCGCGACAGGCCTCGGGCGCCCGGCTCCGGTGCCGGTCTGGTCGGCATGCGGGAGCGGGCCGCGCTACTGGGCGGCACGTTCGAAGCCGGGCCCGAGAAATCGACGGACGGCAGGATCTGGACCGTACGCGCCACCCTCCCCATCGCCGAAGGAGTGACCGAATGATCCGCGTGCTCGTCGCCGAGGACCAGTCCGCCGTCCGCGCCGGGCTCGTCCTCATCCTGCGCAGCGCGCCCGACATCGAGGTGGTCGGCGAGGCGGCAGACGGCGAGCAGGCGGTGGCGCTGGCCCGCGAGCTGCGGCCGGATCTGGTGCTGATGGACATTCAGATGCCGCGCCTAGACGGGGTGTCGGCGACTCGGCAGGTGGTGGCCGAGGGGCTCGCCGATGTGCTGGTGCTGACCACGTTCGACCTCGACGAGTACGTGTTCGGCGCGCTGCGCGCGGGTGCGTCCGGCTTCCTGCTCAAGAACACCGACGCGAAGGATCTGCTGGAGGCGGTTCGGACGGTGGCGCGCGGGGAGGGTCTGATCGCGCCGGCCGTGACGCGTCGGCTCATCGCCGAGTTCGCCGCCAAGCCCGTACGGGAGTCCAGGGCCGACCCCTCCGTCCTGGACGGCCTCACCCGGCGTGAGCGCGAGGTCCTGTCCTGCCTGGGCGAGGGCCTGTCCAACGTCGACATCGCCGCCCGCCTCGACATGGCGGAGGCCACGGTGAAGACGCACGTCAGCCGGTTGCTGGGGAAGCTGGAGCTGCGCAGCCGCGTGCAAGCGGCGGTGCTGGCACAGGAGTTGGGGATCTAGGGGACTTTTCGGGGCAGTGGTCCAGACCTATTGACCCATGGTCCAGACCTTTCTATTCTCGCGGCACTGTGGGCTGATGGCTCAGTCATGCCCCCGACAACAACCCCACAAGGAGGCGCAGCATGCGCTTCAGACACAGAGCAGTGGCAGGGCTCGCGACCTTGCTGCTCCCGCTCGCCGGTCTGGTCGGTCTCGCCAGTCCCGCCCAGGCCGCCACCGAAGCCACCGCCACCTACAGCAAGACCCAGGACTGGGGCACCGGCTTCGAAGGCAAGTGGACCGTCAAGAACACCGGCACCACCACCATCAACGCCTGGACCGTCGAGTGGGACTTCCCCTCCGGCACGTCCGTCACCTCCGCCTGGGACGCCGACGTCACCTCCTCCGGCACCCACTGGACCGCCAAGAACAAGTCCTGGAACGGCACCCTCGCCCCCGGCGCCTCCGTCTCCTTCGGCTTCAACGGCTCCGGCTCCGGCGCGCCGAGCAACTGCAAGCTCAACGGCGGCAGTTGTGACGGCGGCGCCACCGTCCCCGGCGACAACCCGCCGAGCGCCCCCGGCACCCCCACCGCCTCCGACATCACCAACACCTCGGTGAAGCTCACCTGGAGCGCCGCCACCGACGACAAGGGCATCAAGAACTACGACGTCCTGCGCGGCGGCACCAAGGTCGCCACCGTCACCGGCACGACCTACACGGACACCGGACTGACCGCCGGCACCGACTACTCGTACACCGTCCAGGCCCGGGACACCGCCGACCAGACCGGCCCGGTCTCCGGCGCCCGTGCGGTCCGCACCACCGGCGGCACCGACCCCGGCCCGCAGCCCGGCTCGAAGGTCAACCTCGGCTACTTCACCGAGTGGGGCGTCTACGGCCGCAACTACCACGTCAAGAACCTGGTGACCTCGGGCTCCGCGTCCAAGATCACGCATATCAACTACGCGTTCGGCAACGTCAAGAACGGCCAGTGCGTGCTCGACGACGCCTACGCGGCCACCGACAAGGCGTACACCGCCGAGCAGTCCGTCAGCGGCGTCGCCGACACCTGGGACCAGCCGCTGCGCGGCAACTTCAACCAGCTGCGCCAGCTGAAGGCCAAGTACCCGCACATCAAGGTGTTGTGGTCGTTCGGCGGCTGGACGTACTCCGGCGGCTTCGGCCAGGCCGCGCAGAACCCGGCCGCGTTCGCCAAGTCCTGCAAGGCCGTCGTGGAGGACCCGCGCTGGGCCGACGTCTTCGACGGCATCGACATCGACTGGGAGTACCCGAACGCCTGCGGCCTGACCTGCGACACCTCGGGCCCTGCGGCGTTCAGGAACCTGATGTCCGCGCTGCGCACCGAGTTCGGCTCGAACTACCTGGTCACCGCGGCCATCACCGCCGACGGCTCCTCCGGCGGCAAGATCGACGCGGCCGACTACGGCGGCGCATCCTCGTACGTCGACTGGTACAACGTGATGACGTACGACTACTTCGGCGCCTGGGCGAACACCGGCCCGACCGCCCCGCACTCCCCGCTGACCTCGTACTCCGGCATCCCGACCGCCGGCTTCAACTCCGCCGACGCGATCGCCAAGCTCAAGGCCAAGGGCGTCCCGTCCGCCAAACTCCTGCTCGGCATCGGCTTCTACGGCCGCGGCTGGACCGGCGTCACCCAGTCCGCCCCGGGCGGCACGGCGACCGGCGCGGCACCCGGCACCTACGAGGCGGGCATCGAGGACTACAAGGTCCTGAAGAACTCCTGCCCGGTCACCGGCACCGTCGCGGGCACCGCGTACGCGCACTGCGGCAGCAACTGGTGGTCGTACGACACCCCGTCGACGATCGCCGGGAAGATGACCTGGGCCAAGAACCAGGGCCTGGGCGGCGCGTTCTTCTGGGAGTTCAGCGGAGACACCAGCAACGGTGAGCTGGTGAACGCCATCAGCAACGGGCTGAACTGACGCCCGGGCACCCGTACTCCGACGCCTGAAGCCGGAGCGGCAGGTCTCGCCTGCCGCTCCGGCTTCCCCCCCGGCTCGGGGCACCCGGATGCGGTCAGATGGCTGGCGAAGCGACCCGTGTGTACGTCCGGCCGTTGCTGGTGGCGGCGGGCGTGGTCACCGTGACGGAGACCGGCCCGGCGGGCCCTGCCGGAGCGACGGAGGTGACCTGCGTCGGGGAGACCACCGTGAACGACGCGGTGACGGCGCCGAACTGGACGCGAGTGGCGGCCGCGAGATTGCTGCCGGTCAGCGTGACCACCGTACCGGCGTGTGTCGGCCCCTGGGCCGGTACCAGGGAGGCCAGCACGGGCACGTCGAGGAAGACATAGCCGAGGGGGTTGCTGGTGCCGCCGGGGGTGGTCACCGTGACCTCGGTGGCACCAGGGGCATGGCTCCGGGTCACCGCGGTGATCTGCGTGGCGGAGTCGACGGTGAACGAGGCCGCCGCCACGCCGTCGAACCGCACCGCCGTCGCACCGAGGAGGTTGTTGCCGGTGAGCCTGACCGTGGTGCCGCCCGCCGTGGGTCCGGAGGCAGGATCGATGGCGGTCAGCGTGGGCAACGCGATGTAGTAGAAGAACGCGTTGGGGTCGTCGGGGTCGCTGGTGCCGCCGAGAGTGGTCACCGTGACGGCCGCGGCGCCTGCCGCGTGGGCAGGGGTCACCGCGGTGATCTGGGTGCCGCTGTTGACGGTGAACGAGGTGGCCGCCACCCCGCCGAACCGCACCGCCGTCACATTGGTGAAGCCCGTGCCCGTCAGCGTCACCGTCGTCCCACCGAAGACCGGACCCTGATTCGGCAACAGACCCGAGAGGGTAGGAGCGGAGACGTAGGTGAACGTGAGGGCGTTACTGGTGCCCCCCGAAGCGGTCACCGTGACGTCGGCCGGGCCTGCGGCGCGGGCCGGGCTGACCGCGGTGATCTGGGTGCCGCTGTTGACGGTGAACGAGGTGGCCGCCACCCCGCCGAACCGCACCGCCGTCACATTGGTGAAGCCCGTGCCCGTCAGCGTCACCGTCGTCCCCCCGGAGACCGGACCCTGATTCGGCAACAGACCCGAGAGGGTAGGAGCGGAGACGTAGGTGAACGTGAGGGCGTTACTGGTGCCCCCCGAAGCGGTCACCGTGACGTCGGCCGGGCCTGCGGCGCGGGCCGGGCTGACCGCGGTGATCTGGGTGCCGCTGTTGACGGTGAACGAGGTGGCCGCCACCCCGCCGAACCGCACCGCCGTCACATCGGTGAAGCCCGTGCCCGTCAGCGTCACCGTCGTCCCCCCGGAGACCGGACCCTGATTCGGCAACAGACCCGAGAGGGTAGGAGTCGTGGCATAGGTGAAGGGCACGGACTGGGTGCTGGTGCCCTGGTTTGTGGTGACGGTGACGTTCACGGTTCCGCTGCCGGACGGGGTCACAGCCGTGATCTGCGTGCTGCTGTTGACGGTGAATGACGTGGCGGGGGTGAATCCGAACCGGACGGTTACCACTGACGTGAAATCGGTTCCGGTCACGATGACGGTGGTACCACCCGAGGGCGGCCCCTGGCTGGGGCTGACCGAAGAGACCACAGGGGCAGCCATGGCTGTACTCCTTCACGCAGGACTGAGGGATCGATGACGCGTGCGGCCACGTCATGGCAGGGCTTCGGAGTCGAGCCCGTCCGGGCGGAGGGGGGACTTCCGCCCGGACGGGGGTTCGGCGCCTGCCTGTTGCGGAGGCGATCGGACCGGTCAGATGCCGGGCCCGGCGACGTAGTCGAAGCCGCCGAGTTCGGTGTCCGATCCCGCCGGGTTGGTCACGACCACATCGGCCGGTCCCGCGGTGCCGGGAGGGGTGACCACGGACAGCGTGGTGGCGTTGATCACCGAGAACGGCGCCGGGGCCCCGTCGAAGGTGACCGACTCCGTGCTGTCCAGGCTGGTGCCGGTGATGGTGACCGCCGTCCCGCCCGAGGCCGGACCCGTGGCCGGACTGATGGTGGTGACCGCGGGGATGTCGACGTAGGTGTAGCTGAGGCCGTTGTTGGTGCCGCCGGCGGTGGTCACGCTCACTCCCACGGGACCGGCCGCCGCGCCCGCCGGCGCGACGACGCTGAGCGAGCTGTCACTGGTCACGGTCGGCGTGGCGGTGACCCCGCCGAAGGACACACTGGTGGCCGTCGACAGACCGGTGCCGCTGATGGTGATGGTGTTGCCGCCGGCCAGCGGTCCGGAGGTGGCGTCCAGGGACGACTTGAACGGGGCGCCGACGTAGAAGAACGGCACGGGGCTGCTGGTGCCGCCCGGGGTGGTCACCGTGACCCCGACCGTGCCGGTTCCCGACGGGGAGACGGCAGTGACCTGCGTCGGTGAGACGTTGGTGACGCTCGTGGCGGACTTGCCGCCGAACTTCACCGAGCTGGTGTTGGACAGGTTCGTGCCGGTGATGGTCACCAGGGTCCCGCCCCCGGTGGAACCCTGATTCGGAGAGATAGGCATGAGGACACTCCTCGCTCGTTGGTGGGGACATTGCGAGGAACCGACAAGGTTGGGCCAGCCACTGGCTGCCGCGTCGCAGAGGTGGGACCACCGCCGAAGGCACGGCGGCCTCTTCCCGCCCCGTTCCCGATGCGGCGAGCACCGCTCAGCGGGTGCTGCCGCGCCCCAGGGGAACGAACCGGCACTGGCCCCGCACGATGGCCGGTGCGCCGCAGCTTCCGCTGTCTCTCCCGGGCAAGGAAAAGCCGGCGAGTGCTGCCTGTCGAACGTTCCCCCGGCTCGGGGATGGGCAGCCCGCCGGTTCACACTCTCAGTGAGCCATACGCCCAATCGAGTGACAAGATACAGTCACCCTCTATCACTCGAACGGAGTAAGTTCTCGCCCTTTTTTCCCTTCTCCCCCCTTCTGTCGAACTTCCGTTCCTTGGCCCGACTCTTGTCGGGACACGATGGTCAGGGCCAAGCCCCGGGCACTGCCCGGGGCTTGGCCCTGACCATCGGTCACGCCGGGCAGCCGGGGACGGCTCCGGGGGGGGCGCGCACTCGTCGGGTTCGTTGTCCGCCACCCGCGTACCCGTCAGGGTGACCGAGCCTCCGGCGCGGAAGATCCCGCCTCCCTGGCCTCCTGCTTCGTTGCCGGTGACCTGGCCGCTGGTCAGGCTGGCGGCACCGTCCCGCTGGTACAGGCCGCCACCGTCACTTCCGGCATCGTTGTCGTCCACCTCCGTGGCCACCAGTTGCAGCGTGCTGCCGTAGTTGGCGATGCCTCCGCCGGCTGAGGCGGCCTCGTTCTGCTCCACGTGGCCGCCGTAGACGGTGAGGGAGCCGAGTGCCGCGAAGATGCCGCCGCCTTCGAAGTTCTCGGTGCTGTTGACCCTGATATCCGTGCTGTTCAGGACGGTGGTGCCGGCGGTGAACAGTCCTCCGCCCGTGAAATCCGCCGTGTTGCTGTGGACGGATCCCCTGTCCATGGTCAGCTGCGCGGCGGAGGCCACGTGGATTCCGCCGCCGTCGCCGGCGGTGTTGTCCGACACGGTGCTGCTGGTGAGGCGCGCCGTGGCGCCGGCCGCGACCGCGATACCGCCGCCGAGGACGGAAGCGGCGTTGCCGCTCACCCGGCTCGAGACCAGGCTGAGATTCCCTGCGGTGAGGATGCCGCCGCCGGCCGTGCCGGCACCATCGGTCGCGCTGCCCCCCGACACGGTGATCCCGTTGAGGGTGAGGGATCCCTGCGAAGCGACCTCGGCGATGCGGAACGGGGTGGCCGACGTGCGGGTGATGGTGGCCTGGGTACCGGTGATGGTGACGTTCCCGGTGATGGTCGGCAGCCCGTTGGCGCCTGAGGCCTCGGCCGGAGCGGTGAGTTCGTACTCGCATCCCGCCGACAGCAGAATCGATCCTGCCCCCTGGGCGTTCGCCTTGTTGATCTGCTCGATCAGTTCGGCGACGTCCCCGCACGGCACCGGCGACGCCTGACGCGCGGGCAGGGACGTGGCGGTGGCCGGCGGAGCGGCCACGGCCATCGAAGCACTCAGTAGCGCGGTCGCTGCCAGCGCACGAACGTTCTTCACGGTCAACACGTGTTCTCCCTTGGAGTCGTTGTTGTTCAACTTCATCGGGAGCGTGGGCCGTTGGCACCCAGTGGGAGCTGGACGGGTGAAGGCGTACGGCAGGGGGCGCAGCGCGTTACGACAATCAGGTCACTCCGGAATCCATCCGGCCGGTGTTTCTCAGGGATCCGGCCGCCTCAGCGGCCGGAAGCGGCTATGAACCTGAGCCATTCGGGTGACATATGCCAATTACCTTGCGGCTGCTGCCCGGGAAATGGATTACTGGAATGGATCTAACCAGTGGGCCGCCCATTCTCGCCGGGGGATGCGGCAGTCGGTCTACCTGCAGCTTTTCTGCAGGAGCTCGGGTGATCACACCGGCATACCGCGATGGGCACCCCTGGTGGAGAATTTGGATCCCGTTCAGCCGGTGCCGTTCGCGGCACCGGCTGATGCGGCCGGTCAGACCACAGCAGCCATCAGGCGACGTTCACCCGCTGCCCCGGAGGCGCCGCCTCCAGCCAGGCGAGGAAACCGGTCAACGCGTCTTCGCTCATGGCGAGTTCAAGACGCGTGCCCCGGTGCTGACAGACGAGGATCACCGCGTCGGACAGCAGCGCCAGCTCCTCCTCGCCCTCGGGGACGCGGCGGCCGGCCACCTCGATCTGGGAGCGTTCCAGGATGCGGCGCGGGCGGGGGGCATAGGAGAAGACCCGGTACCACTCCACCCGGTCGCCGTTGTAGCGGGCCACGCCGTAGGCCCAGCCCTTGCCGCCGGTGTCGGGTTTCTCGGGGACGTCCCAGCGCAGGCTGCAGTCGAACGTGCCGCCGGAGCGCTGGATGAGTCTGCGGCGCAGGCCGAAGACGAACAGACCCACCACCACGAGGGCCACGACAATTCCGCACACAGTCAGAGCGAGGACCATCGGCACCGACCTCCTCGTCTCCTAGGTAACGGAACGTAAAAAACACCCACATCTGGCTCAGCCGCGACCGGATCCGGATTGCTCCGGTTCCAGCCGCGGCTGAGTGACGTCATAGCACGGCGCGCAGGGTCAGCGCCCCGCGTTCGCCGCCCGCAGACGGACATCCGCGCGGCGCTCGGCCACGGCGTCGTCCTCCGCCTTCGCGCGCGCCAGCTCCTGCTCCGCGCGCTGGATGTCGATCTCGTCCGACAGCTCGGCGATCTCGGCCAGCAGCGACAGCTTGTTGTCCGCGAACGAGATGAAACCGCCGTGCACCGCGGCGACGACCGTCCCACCATCACTCGTACGGATGGTCACCGGGCCCGACTCCAGCACACCGAGCAGCGGCTGGTGACCGGGCATGACGCCGATGTCGCCGGACGTGGTGCGCGCGACGACCAGGGTGGCCTCGCCGGACCAGACCTGACGGTCGGCGGCGACCAGCTCGACGTGCAGCTCAGCAGCCAAGGGTGGCTCCTCGGGTCACCACCCGGCGGTTGTGCCGGGTGTTGGGTCAATTCTAGTAGGCGTGAGAGAGGGGGCGGGACGCGCCCGCCCCCTCACGACTCGAGCACAGGGCCCAGGTCAGGAGACGCCCAGCTCCTTCGCGTTCTTCTTCAGGTCCTCGAGACCACCGCACATGAAGAACGCCTGCTCGGGGAAGTGGTCGTACTCACCGTCGCAGATCGCGTTGAACGCGGCGATCGACTCGTCCAGCGGCACGTCCGAACCGTCCACGCCGGTGAACTGCTTGGCGACGTGGGTGTTCTGGGACAGGAAGCGCTCGACGCGACGGGCACGGTGGACGACGAGCTTGTCCTCCTCGCCGAGCTCGTCGATACCGAGGATCGCGATGATGTCCTGGAGGTCCTTGTACTTCTGCAGGATCGTCTTGACGCGCATGGCGGCGTCGTAGTGGTCCTGCGCGATGTACCGCGGGTCCAGGATCCGGGACGTGGAGTCCAGCGGGTCCACGGCCGGGTAGATGCCCTTCTCGGAGATCGGACGGGAGAGAACCGTCGTCGCGTCGAGGTGGGCGAACGTGGTGGCCGGGGCCGGGTCGGTCAGGTCGTCCGCGGGGACGTAGATCGCCTGCATCGAGGTGATCGAGTGACCGCGGGTCGAGGTGATGCGCTCCTGGAGGAGACCCATCTCGTCGGCCAGGTTCGGCTGGTAGCCCACCGCGGAGGGCATACGGCCGAGCAGGGTCGACACCTCGGAACCGGCCTGGGTGAAGCGGAAGATGTTGTCGATGAAGAACAGCACGTCCTGCTTCTGCACATCGCGGAAGTACTCCGCCATGGTCAGACCGGCGAGGGCCACGCGCAGACGGGTGCCCGGGGGCTCGTCCATCTGACCGAAGACCAGCGCGGTCTTGTCGATGACGCCAGAGTCCGACATCTCCTCGATGAGGTCGTTGCCCTCACGGGTGCGCTCACCGACACCGGCGAACACGGAGACACCGTCGTGGTTGTTGGCGACGCGGTAGATCATCTCCTGGATGAGCACCGTCTTGCCGACGCCGGCGCCGCCGAACAGACCGATCTTGCCGCCCTTGACGTACGGGGTCAGCAGGTCGATGACCTTGACGCCGGTCTCGAACATCTCGGTCTTCGACTCGAGCTCGTCGAAGTTCGGGGCCTTGCGGTGGATGGACCAGCGCTCGCCCTCGTAGGTCTCGTCGACGTTCAGCACCTCACCGAGGGTGTTGAACACCTTGCCCTTGGTGAAGTCGCCGACCGGGACGGTGATGCCGTCGCCGGTGTCCACGACCGGGGCCTGGCGGACCAGACCGTCGGTGGGCTGCATGGAGATCGCGCGGACCAGGCCTTCACCCAGGTGCTGGGCGACCTCGAGGGTCAGCGTCTTCTTCTCGCCCTGGTTCGCCGGGTCGGAGACCTCGACGTGGAGGGCGTTGTAGATCTCCGGCATCGCGTCGACGGGGAACTCCACGTCGACGACCGGGCCGATGACCCGCGCGACGCGGCCCGTCGCCGTGGCCGTCTCAACAGTGGTGGTCATTAGTAGTCACTCCCCGCGGTCGCGTCGGCCAGGGCGCCCGCGCCACCGACGATCTCGCTGATTTCCTGGGTGATTTCGGCCTGGCGGGCCGCGTTGGCAAGCCGGGACAGCGTCTCGATGAGCTCTCCGGCGTTGTCGGTGGCCGACTTCATCGCGCGCCGCGTGGCGGCGTGCTTGGAGGCGGCCGACTGGAGCAGCGCGTTGTAGATACGGCTCTCCACATAGCGCGGCAGCAGGGCGTCGAGGACGTCCTCCGCCGACGGCTCGAAGTCGTACAGCGGAAGGATCTCGCCCTTGGGCTGCTCCTCCGCGACCTCTTCGAGGCTGAGCGGCAGCAGTCGGGAGTCGACCGCCGTCTGCGTCATCATCGACACGAACTCGGTGTAGACGATGTGGAGCTCGTCCACGCCGCCGTCCGCGGTCTCCTTCTCGATGGCCTCGATCAGGGGAACCGCGACCTTCTTGGCGTCCGCGTACGAGGGCTCGTCGGTGAAGCCGGTCCACGACTCCGCGATCTTGCGCTCACGGAAGTTGTAGTGGGCCACACCGCGCCGGCCGACGATGTACATGTCGACCTGCTTGCCCTCGCGCTCGAGGCGCTCGGTCAGCTGCTCCGCCGCCTTGATGGCGTTGGAGTTGAAGGCACCGGCGAGACCACGGTCGCTCGTCAGCAGCAGCACCGCGGACCGCGTGACCGTCTCGGCCTGGGTGGTCAGCGGGTGCTTGGTGTTCGACCCGGTACCGACCGCCCTGACCGCGCGGGTGAGCTCGTTCGCGTACGGCGTCGAGGCCCGCACCTTGCGCTGCGCCTTGACGACGCGCGAGGCGGCGATCATCTCCATCGCCTTGGTGATCTTCTTGGTCGCGGTGACGGATCGGATGCGACGCTTGTAGACCCGGAGCTGGGCTCCCATGAGTCAGGTCCCTTCCTTACGTCACTTGGAGGCGGCGGTCGCCTTCGGCGCGGCCGGGGCTTCCTCGCCGAGCAGCTTGCCGTCCGAGGTCTCGAACTGCTTCTTGAACTCCGCGATGGCGTCGGCGACGACGGTGAGGGTGTCGTCCGACATCTTGCCGCCCTCCTTGATGGAGGTCATGAGGCCCTGCTCCTTGCGGTGCAGGTACTCAAGGAGCTCCTTCTCGAAGCGGCGGATGTCGGCGACCGGCACGTCGTCCATCTTGCCGGTGGTGCCGGCCCACACGGAGACGACCTGGTCCTCGGTCGGCATCGGCTGGTACTGAGCCTGCTTGAGCAGCTCGACCATGCGCTGACCGCGCTCCAGCTGCGCCTTCGACGCGGCGTCCAGGTCGGAACCGAAGGCGGCGAACGCCTCCAGCTCACGGAACTGGGCGAGGTCCACGCGGAGACGACCCGAAACCTGCTTCATCGCCTTGTGCTGCGCGGAACCACCGACTCGGGAGACGGAGATACCGACGTTCAGCGCGGGACGCTGACCGGCGTTGAACAGGTCCGACTCCAGGAAGCACTGGCCGTCGGTGATGGAGATGACGTTGGTCGGGATGAACGCCGAGACGTCGTTGGCCTTGGTCTCGACGATCGGCAGACCGGTCATCGAACCGGCACCCATGTCGTCGGAGAGCTTCGCGCAGCGCTCCAGCAGACGGGAGTGCAGGTAGAAGACGTCACCCGGGTAGGCCTCACGGCCCGGCGGGCGGCGCAGCAGCAGGGACACGGCGCGGTAGGCGTCGGCCTGCTTCGAGAGGTCGTCGAAGATGATCAGGACGTGCTTGCCCTCGTACATCCACTGCTGGCCGATGGCCGAGCCGGTGTACGGCGCCAGGTACTTGAAGCCGGCCGGGTCGGACGCCGGAGCAGCGACGATCGTCGTGTACTCCAGGGCGCCGGCGTCCTCCAGCGCACCGCGCACGGACGCGATGGTGGAGCCCTTCTGGCCGATGGCGACGTAGACGCAGCGGACCTGCTTCTTCGGGTCGCCCGAGCGCCAGTTGTCGCGCTGGTTGATGATCGTGTCGACGGCCAGGGCGGTCTTGCCGGTCTGGCGGTCACCGATGATCAGCTGACGCTGACCACGGCCGATCGGGGTCATCGCGTCGACGGCCTTGTAGCCGGTCTCCATCGGCTCGTGCACCGACTTGCGCTGCATGACCGTGGGGGCCTGCAGCTCAAGGGCACGACGACCCGTGGTCTCGATCTCGCCGAGGCCGTCGATCGGGTTGCCGAGCGGGTCGACGACGCGGCCGAGGTAGCCCTCGCCCACTGCCACGGAGAGAACCTCACCGGTGCGCTGCACCGGCTGCCCCTCCTCGATGCCGCTGAACTCACCGAGGACGATGGCACCGATCTCGCGCTCCTCGAGGTTGAGGGCGAGGCCGAGGGTGCCGTCCTCGAACTTCAGCAGTTCGTTGGCCATGGCCGAGGGAAGACCCTCGACCTTCGCGATGCCGTCGCCGGCAAGGGTGACCGTACCGACCTCCTCGCGCGAGGCCGCGTCCGGCTTGTACGACTGGACGAAGGTCTCCAGTGCGTCCCGGATCTCCTCCGGCCGGATCGTGAGCTCCGCCATCTGGGTTCCCTGCTCTCCTTGTTGGGCCCGAAGTTTCACTTTGGGGGTCTGGGGGCGACCCCCAGGAATCCTCTGCACGGCCCAACATGGGCCGTAAGTACGTACTGCGTGTTCAGTTGCGGCTAGCTCGCCAGCCGACGCTCGGCGTCCGCGATGCGGTCCGCGAGGGAGCCGTTGATGACCTCGTCACCGACCTGCACCCGGATCCCGCCGACGACATCGGGGTCCACGTCGAGGTTGAGGTGCATCTGACGGCCGTAGAGCTTCGCCAGGGCGGCGCCGAGGCGCTGCTTCTGTACGTCGCTCAGCAGCACCGCCGAGGTGACGACGGCGACCATGCGGTCCCGGCGCTCGGCGGCGAGCTTGGACAGGGACTCCAGTCCCGCTTCCAGGCTACGTCCCCGCGGCGCGGTCACAAGGCGCGTCACCAGACGTTCGGTCTGGGCCGCGGTCCGGCCGCCGAGGAGGCTGCGCATCAGCTCCCGCTTGGCCGAGACGGTGGCCTTCCGGTCGGTCAGCGCGGCCCGCAGCTCGGTGCTGGACGAGACGATCCGGCCGAACCGGAACAGCTCGTCCTCGACGTCGTCGAGCGTGCCGGCCCGCTGCGCGGCGGTGAGGTCGGCGGTGCTCGCCAGCTCCTCCAGGGCGTCCACCAGGTCGCGCGACTGCGACCAGCGGGAGCGCACCATGCCGGACACCAGATCCGCGGTCTCGCCGCCGACCTGGCCGCCGAGCAGACGCTGGGCCAGCTCGGCCTTGGCCTCACCGGCCTGCGCCGGGTCGGTGAGGACCCGACGCAGCGACACCTCGCGGTCGAGCAGCGCGGTCACCGCGGCCAGCTCGTCGGCGAGCCGCGCCGCGTCCACGGACGTGTTGTCCGTCAGCGCGTCGAGACGCTCACGTGCGGCTGCCAGGGCCTCGCGGCTCGCTCCGTTCATCGAGACGCCTCGGCCTTCTCCTCGAGCTCGTCGAGGAAGCGGTCGATCACACGGCTCTGGCGGGCGTGGTCCTCGAGGGACTCACCGACCAGCTTGCCGGCCAGGTCGGTGGCGAGCTTGCCGACGTCCTGCCGCAGCGCGGCCGAGGCGGCCTTGCGGTCGGCCTCGATCTGGGTGTGACCGGCGGCGACGATCTCCTCGCGCTGCCGCTGGCCCTCCGCGCGCATCTCGGCGATGAGCGCGGCACCCTGCTCCTGCGCCTCCTGGCGCAGCCGCGCGGCCTCGTGCCGGGCCTCGGCGAGCTGGGCCTTGTACTGCTCAAGGACGCTCTGGGCCTCGGTCTGCGCGGCCTCGGCCTTCTCGATACCGCCCTCGATGGCCTCGCGGCGCTCTTCCAGAACCTTGTTGATGTTCGGGAGGAGCTTCTTGGCAAGGAAGCCGAAGACGATGACGAAGGCGAGCAGGCCGATGACGAGCTCAGGGATCGGCGGGACGAGGGGATTCTCCATCTCCCCCTCGGCCGCGATGATGAGCAGCTGGCTCATGTCAGTGCCTTTCGTCTAGTGGGCTGGTCGTGAATCAGATGATCACTGGCCGTAGACGAACGGCATGACCAGACCGATGAGGGCGAGCGCCTCACAGAAGGCGAAGCCGAGGATCTGGTTGGCACGGATCAGACCGGCAGCCTCGGGCTGACGGGCCAGGGCCTGGGTGCCGTTACCGAAGATGATGCCGACGCCGACGCCGGGACCGATGGCAGCGAGGCCGTAGCCGATGGAGCCGAGCGAGCCGGTGACAGCGGCAAGGGTCTGGGACATGCCAGTTCTTCCTTCTCTTTCAAGGACCGGTGGGGGTTGGCCACCGGACGTCTCGGGGTTTGGGTAAGGCGTGCGCGCTCAGTGGTGCTCGGCGAGCGCGCCCTGGATGAAGGTGCAGGTCAGGAGCACGAAGACGTACGCCTGAAGGGCCTGGATGAAGAGCTCGAAGGCCGTCATCACGATGACCATGATGAAAGAGACACCGGCGTAGGCGATCCCGATGCCGTTGAGCAGGTACCAGCTGGCAATCGTGAAGAGGAGCAGCAGCGTGTGTCCCGCGAACATGTTCGCGAAGAGTCGCACCGCGTGCGTGAACGGGCGGACCAGCAGGTTCGAGAAGAACTCGATGGTCATGGCCAGCGGCAGCACCGGGCCGAGCGACTTGTCGTAGCCCGTGAAGTTCTTGAACGCGCCGACGAAGCCGTGCCGCTTGAAGGTCAGCGAGACCCACAGGATGTAGACGATCAGGGCGAGCACCACCGGGTAGGCGATGATCGAGGTGACCGGGAACTGGGCGACCGGAATGATCGACCAGAGGTTCATCATCCAGATGAAGAAGAAGAGCGAGACGACGAGCGGGACGTACTTCTCGCCTTCCTTCTTGCCGATGGTCTCGTAGACGACGCCGCGCCGGATGAAGTCGTAGCCCGTCTCGGCGACCATCTGCAGCTTGCCGGGGACGACCTTCGGCTTGCGGAAGGCGGCCCAGAAGAAGCCGATGACGATGATCGAGCCGAGCAGCGCCAGCAGCATCGTCTTGTTGAAGTACAGGTTGCTGTCCGCGTCGCCCCAGAGGGGCTCGAACAGGAACGAGTGCAGGCCGGGAGCCGGGAAGCCACAGCCGTCGAAGATGTGGCAGTCGGTCTCGAAGGCGAGCACCTGCGTCGGGTCAGCACTCACCGCGGGCTCCTTCAGCGTGGCGCATGGGTACGGCAACCTCGTTGTGTCGGCGCGGCGCGCAGCCGCGGTTCGGCACTGGACTGGTGTTACGGATGTGGGGGCGGCGGTTCGGCGTCGAGCCTCGCGATGGAACAGGCGTCAGCTCGGATGCCCGCGCCCGCAGTGCCGCAGTTGGCACCGGACGATAGCAGCTTGTCGAACGCGTCTTTATCCCGGCCCTACCCCTCACGACGACGGACCCGTCTTCTCGGGCTTGCTGCCCGCGGAGTCGGGTTCGACGTAGAGGATCTTGGACTTCATGTGCGCGATCGTCTGTGCGCCGATCCACGCGAGCGTGGTCGCGATGAGCGTGATCGCGAAGGCCCTGGGATTGAACAGCGTCGTGTCCTTGAACACGGCAAAGAAGACGAACAGCAACAGAATCTGCGCCGCGTAGAGCATCAGGCCCATCGCCTGGAACAGGTGCGGCAGCGATTTGGCGGTGCGCTGGAGTACAAGCAGACCGATACCCATGAAGAGGATCGTCACCAGCGCGGCCACGAGGGACCCGACTGCACCCTTGCCGCCGGCCACCACGCCACTGACGACGGCGGCAACAGCGCCGACGGCGGCTGTGGGCACAGCAGCCTGGGCCAGGATCCGGACGTCATTGGACGGCATGGCGGCAACTCCGCTTTCACAGGGGGCAGGGTGTCGTCATGGACGAGCGTAGTCCCGGGTTGAGAGGGAACCTCACGCCAATGGGCCGTCGCACTGCGGTCCTTCGACTCTGTCCGGGGTTCTCGTGAACCGTATCACAAACTATTTGATGAGGTCTTTACCTGGAGGTGTGCTCACTGTCACACATGAGGGTGACAGTGCGCGCCTGTGCAGAAACAGCGCCGACTTGTC
This sequence comes from Streptomyces flavusporus, assembly GCF_046267975.1. NCBI lineage: Bacteria > Bacillati > Actinomycetota > Actinomycetes > Kitasatosporales > Streptomycetaceae > Streptomyces > Streptomyces flavusporus. The sequence goes on from NZ_CP176503.1 coordinate 3,254,701, forward strand.
TGGTATTGGGGCGCTTCGTTCCCCCATGAATGGGCAATGCCTTAGTCAGATTCTTACCTTTTGAATGCTCCCCTCCTCTCTGAAGGGAAGGGCTTCTCTCCTTCAGGGCTGAGCGGGGATTCCTGGCTCAGGCAGCCGCCTGGGGCAGCGCCCCAGGCGGGCTTACACCCTCAACACCAGCCGGGGTCAGACCAGCCCGGATCAGCATCACGCATGCGGAGTTCTTGTCCCGTGGGCTCACAGTTCCGCAGGCGGTACAGGTGTAGGTGCGCTCACCCAGCGGCAGTGCGTGCTTGGCTCTCGCTCCGCAGTGCGCGCAGTCCATCGTGGTGTGCGCGGGATGTACCAGGTGCACGACCCTGCCGTGCTTGCGGCCCATCTCGATCAAAGCCTGTTTGGTGGCGCCGATGGCGGCGTCAGTGGCCTTCTTGGCCATGGTGGTCTTGGCCAGGAACTTCGGCTTGAAGTCTTCAACGGCCAACGCGTCGTGATCGCGGACGACAGTCTTGGCCCATTTGCGGGCGGTGTCCTGCCGTTGCCGGGCGACCTTCTTGCACGCCTTGGCCCGCAGCCGCTTCGCCTCGCGGTAGCCCTTCGAGGCGGCCTGCCCCTTCTTGGGCTTGCGCCGGGCCATCATCCGGTCGTACCGAGTCAGCTTGGCCTTGGCTTTCTTGCCGTGCTCGGCGTGCGGCAGGTCGTGTGTGTCGGATGTGGTGGTCGCGGTCTCCTTCACGCCCCAGTCGATACCGATCACCGAACCGGTCTCGGACAACGGCTGGACCTCGGCAGGAACGACGAAGGAGCAATACCAGTGCCCGATGCTGTCCTGATAGACGCGCACGGAGGATGGGGTAGCGGGGAGTTCCCGCGACCACACCACTGTCAGCACGATGCCCCCGGCCAGGTGGAGCGTGCCGCCCCTGAGGCGGAAGCCGCGCTTGGTGTAGTTCAGGCTCGCCGGCGCCTCACGCTTCTTCTTGTACTTCGGCATCCCCGCTCGGCGATGCTGCGGTACGCGTTCGCGGATGTCCTTTTGAGCCTTGGCCCTGGACTTGCCGAAGTCCCGTATGAGCTGCTGCTGCGGGACCGAGGAGCCTTCCCGCAGCCACGATGTACGGGCGCGGGCTTCGGTCAGCATCTTGTCGAGCTGCGCCGGACCACACGTCCGTTTGTCCACCCCTTCGGGGCGAGTCCTGTTCCAGGCGTGGACCTGCTTGGACTTGGCCACGCACTCATTCCAGATCCAGCGGCACCGGTCCCACTCGGCCATCAGGGCGGTGCGGGCGGTGGACGACACGCGGAGCCGGAACGTCCACCGGGCATTCCCGGCGTCCCCGACTGTCGCTAATGTCGTCATGATGTCACACTAGCATCATGATTCGGTTCGCGTTGCGCATCCCCGAAGACCTACACGCCCGGCTGACCGCTCAGGCAGCAGCCGACCGGCGGTCCATCAACTCCGAGATTCTTCATCTGCTTGAGGTCGCTCTCACCGCCGCTGCTCCGGACGCCGAATCGCCCGGCGGCGATTCGGCTCCTCCTGCCCCGCTACGCGGGAAGCCGGATTCCTCCCCGGCCTGAAGGCCGGGGCGTCCTCCGGTTGCCAGGTGAAGCGCGAGCGGGTGCCGATGGCGGTCGCTCCGTTGACCCCTGACACTCCCGCGGCGACCGGAGTGCGCTCTTCCTCCTCGGCCGGAGCACTCTGCTCCAGGGCCCCGTCGAATGCGGGCGCCGTGAGGACCGTGCGGCGCCGGTAGCGCGGCGGTACGAAGTGCTCGGCCCACCTGGGGGCGCGCGGGGTGAAGCGCGGCAGCAGAAGCAGGATCAGGCCGATTGCGCTGAGCACCACGATGCCCAGCACGATCCACATGGACGCCGAGTTGACCGAGTAGCCGAGCGCCCCGAACGCGATCAGCGCCGACCAGAAGTACATGATCAACACCGCTCGGCTATGCGAGTGGCCGATCTGCAGCAGGCGGTGGTGCAGGTGACCCCGGTCGGCGGCGAACGGCGACCGGCCGCGCCAGGTGCGGCGCACGATCGCCAGAATCAGGTCGGCGGCCGGGATCGCGATGATTGTCAGGGGCATCAGCAGCGGGATGTAGGTGGGCACCATCTGATGCACCGTGTTGCGCTCCGAACCCGAGAACAGGTTCATCCTGTCCGGGTCGACCTGTCCGGTGATGGAGATGGCCCCTGCTGCCAGCACCAGGCCGATGAGCATCGAGCCGGAGTCGCCCATGAAGATTCGCGCCGGGTGCATGTTGTGCGGCAGGAACCCGAGGCACATGCCCATCAGGATTGCTGCGAACAGCGTCGCAGGGGCGGCTTCCTCGATTCCGTAGCCGTACCAGACCCGGTACGCGTACATGAAGAACACCACGGACGCGATGCAGACCATGCCCGCTGCGAGGCCGTCCAGCCCGTCGACGAAATTCACCGCGTTGATGGTGATGACGACCACTGCGACCGTCAGCAGCGTGCCCTGCCACGGAGTCAGTGCGACCACACCCACACCCGGAATGGGCAGCCACAGGATTGTCAGGCCCTGCACGACCATCACACCTGCGGCGATCATCTGTGCGCCCAGCTTGATCAGGGCGTCGATGTCGAACTTGTCGTCCAGGACACCGATCAGCCAGATCAGGGCGGCCCCGGAGAGCAGCGCGCGGGGCTCGTTGGACCGCTCGTACACCTCGTTGAGATTGGGCAGATGGTCCGCGACCAGCAGCCCGGCGCACAGGCCGAAGAACATCGCGATCCCGCCGAGCCGTGGAGTGGGTTCCCGGTGTACGTCCCGTGCCCGGATCTCCGGCATCGCCCCGGCCGCGATCGCGAACTTCCGCACCGGCCCTGTCAGCAGGTACGTCACCGCGGCCGTGATGCAGAGCGTCAGCAGGTATTCACGCACGGGCTGCTCCCTGGCGTTCCGAAGTCGATCGCAGCCAGCTTAGACCGTAGCGCTCTCCGCCTCGGACCGTCGCTCAAGGCCGGGAGAAGGTGCGCGGGCCCCGTGCACACAGAACAGGGCGGCGGTCGCCAGCAGCAGTGTCGCCGGTCCGAGAACGATCGCCATCGCACCGGGACCGGGCATGGAGACGCTGTTCACCGGTGCGGCGATCCACCAGGCCGACAGGGCCGCCGACACCATGGTGGCGACGCCCGCGGGGGCGACGTACCACCATGCCACCCAGCGCGGATGGGCGGACCCCGTAGGGGCCGCCGAGTCGCCGCCCGGCCCCTCGCAGCGCAGACGGAAGACCACGGTCGCGGCGAGCGCGGTGAGCCCGGCCAACGACAGCAGCTGCACCCAGCGTCCGGCCGTCACCTTCCTCGCGGCTCCCCACGCCCACTCGTCCCCGAGCATCCGCACCGAACCGGTCGTCCCCAGCTCCTGGTGGGCGACGCGACTCAACTCCGGCACGGGCAGCCGCCTTTCCCCCTCACCGACCAGGACCAGCTGAGCGTGGTCGCCGGATACGTCCGCGCCCGCCAGCTCTTTCGGTACGTCCGCCACGCGCGCGTACACCGGGATGTCCGCCGGGGCCAGCGCGGCGAGCAGCGCCCGCAGCCGCGGATCGACGACGGGCGTCCCGGTCCGCGTGGCCGAGGTCGTGCAGGGGAGGCGCCCGCCACTGAGTCTGGTCTCCCTCAGGGCAGCACAAGAACCGACAATGTCCAGGCGTCCGCCGTCAGCGCGTGCGATCACTCCCATCGTCACGGCCTCGCCGGGCAGCACCTTCACGAAAGCGGCAGTGCGGGCCTCCGACGACGACGGACCCGCCAGCAGCATGCTGCTCGACAGGGCACGTCGGGTGTCGAGGGCTCCTTGGGTGGTGTCGCCGACCGCACCGGCCCAGAGCTGGACCTGGGCGGCAACGAGCACGGCCATAGCGAGAGCGCTCAACGGCCGTGACACGGCGGTCGGCTCAGCCACCATCCTACGGCCCGCGAGAAGGGCCGCGCCGCCGGAGTGCCGCGCGCGCTCGCCCAAGGCACACATGGCCCGGCCGAGGCCCGCGACCATGGCCCTTACGGCGCCGGGAAACGTGGCCAGCAACGTGACCGAACCCAGGATCTGCACGATGCCGCGGTACTCGGCGGGACTCAACTCGGCGCCGCGCGTGACAAGGACGAGAAGGAAGGGGAAAAGCCACAGTCCCCACCGGCCGCCGTCGACGCGCCGGATCACGTCGGCGACGCGGCCGGCGAGACGTCCCCTTCCCCGAGGGAGTACAGAGGAAAGGAGCGCTACGGCGAGGACCGCGAGTGAACCGGCGGACACCGCAGCGGCCGCCAGGGGCCACGCCTGCCGGAAGTCCCGGCCGGAGAGCGTGAACTCCACCAGCGGCAGCGGTACGTCCACGGTCATCGCGCATGCCGCCACGAGCCCCGCCGCCAGTCCCCCGGCCACCACGGGAACGGCGACCGCCCGCGGACCGCTCCGGCCCGCCCGGGGCACGCCCGCCAGCCCGAACGCCAGGACGCCGACGGGAAGCAGCACCAGAAGCACGTAGACGCGGGGGAAGTCATCGATGGCAGGCATGTGGAGGTGCTCGCCCACGAGTCCGCTGAACCCGTCTCCGCTGGTTTCCCCGAAGCCGCTGACGGCCTGCATCTCGTCCTTGTCCAGGACACGGGCGGCAGGCCGCACATAGGCGAAGCGCTCGCTCGGAGCCTCGAGCCCCGCCGGTGCGATCGCGCCGCCGTACCGCCCGTACCGGGCCGCGATCGACTCGCCGCCCCCGACCTCGCGCAGGGCCTCCGAGAGGAACACCTCTCCGGGAACCGGCCAGCGAGCCAGACCGGGCGGCAGGGGCGCGTCCTCTGCCAGGGGCTCGAGGAACACCACGTCGTACGGCATTCCGTCGATGTCGGCCACCTGCCAGGACCACAGGGCGCGGGGCTGCTCGGACTTATGGGCGTAGACGAAGCGTGGCGTCCTGGCGAGGCTCCGCTCGAGGCGCCCTTCGGACGCGGCGTCGGCCGCGACCAAGCCGACGGCAGAAAGGGAGATGAAGAAAGCAGCGAGTGCCAATGCCCAGAAACCCGTGTGTTGTCTGCCCCACCGCATTACGCCCCCCGGTGCCTGCTCACTCGCTATTCAGCTTTTCTATCACACACCTGCCTGAGCAGATCACGCATAGAGGTTAATAAGGGGACACAACGGGACGGTCAGCCATGATTCGTTTATGCCGTTGACCATGTGATCGCCATGTAGTTACCTGGCATGAACATTCCGGCTCGGATGAATTTGCATCACTGACCAGGTGCATCACCGACCAGGCAGGAAAACGGGGAGGAATTCACTTTGCGCACAGCTCTGCGCACCGCCACTCTCGCTGGTACGGCATTGCTGGCCTTTACGGCCATGTCCACGTCGGCGTCGGCCGGCACGACGGTCAGCGTGAACACCACGGACTCGACTCCGGGTGGCACGGGCATCTTCTGGCACTACATCGACGGCGACATCAACACGGAGGCCTTCGGCGCCCGGGACAACCAGGCCGACGGCCTCCGCGCGATCACCACGATCACCTGGCGCTCCGGCGGCGCCCTGGTCACGCGCACGGTCGAGGACGCCAACGGCGCCAATCCGGTGGAATCCGAGATCAAGACCGTCAAGATCCCGGAAGGCACCGATGTCACCATCCAGGTGTGCCTGAAGGACGGCCCCAACGGGCGCCACCGGTTCTGCGACCACAAGGTCGCCAAGGCCTGAGACCCACGGAGATTCCTGTGAAGAAGAAGGCGCGCTACATCGGCATCGGCACCCTCGCCGTGACGGCGCTGATCGCGGCATCCCCCGCGTTCGCGCTCTCGGCCCAGAAGGCCGGCGCCAAGGGCTGGACCGAGCAGTCCGAATCGGTCATGAACATCCAGGACAACCAGGATGACGGCCGTTGGGTAAAGGCCGAGTACATCCGCACGTCGGATCCGCACAACAAGAAGACGCTCTGGAACAAGCAGGACGTCGACGGCAACGACCCGGAAGACCAGGACAACTGGAAGTCGGACAACGACGGCAATCCGCGGACGGTGGAGAGCGGAAATGGCGCCTACATCGTCAGGATGAAGGTGTGCGAGTACGCTCCGAACTATCCTGACGACTGCAGTGGCTGGGTCTACAACTGACCTGATATAGAGATACCGGCCGTACCCGCCAAATCACCACGGGACGGCCGGTATTTTTCTTTGTCCCGCACGCGGGGTTCCATAGGTTGTTTTACTGCCTTTCAGGAGTACGGCGGAAATCGACCGGCCAGCTCCCGCACTTCTGCACGCGCCCGCCTGCCGTCGACCTCGCCGCGCAGCACCCCCCCGAACAGGGCGGCGATACGTTCCATCTCCCGCTCCCCCATCCCCTGCGTGGTGACCGCCGCGGTGCCCAGACGCAGGCCACGGGCGTCGTCGTGCGGCAGGGCGCAGCAGTCGAGGATCAGGCCGGCGGCGGCCAGCCGCCCGCGGGCCCTGCGGCCGTCGACGCCGAGCGGGGCGGGGTCCGCGGTGATGAGGTGGGTGTCCGTGCCGCCGGTGGTGACCACCATGCCCTCGGCGGCCAGCCCGGCGGCCAGCATCCGGGCGTTGGCGACCACCTGGTGCGCGTACGCCGAGAAGGCCGGTGTGGCCGCTTCACCGAAGGCGACGGCCTTGGCGGCGATGGTGTGCATCTGAGCCCCTCCTTGAGTGAAGGGGAAGACGGCCCGGTCCACGCGCTCCGCCAGTTCCGAGCCACAGAGGATCATGCCGCCGCGCGGTCCGCGCAGCACCTTGTGGGTGGTGGCGCAGACGACATCGGCGTAGGGCACCGGATTCGGCGCCGCTCCCCCGGCGACGAGCCCGATGGGATGGGCCGCGTCGGCGATCAGATACGCCCCCACCTCGTCGGCGACCTCGCGGAAGAAGGCGTAGTCGATGTGCCGGGGATAGGCGATCGAGCCGCACACGATCGCCTTCGGGCGGTGCGTACGGGCCAGGGCGCGCACCTGGTCGTGGTCGATGAGCCCGGTCTCGGCGTCGACCCCGTAGCCGACGAAGTCGAACCAGCGGCCGGAGAAGTTGGCCGGCGAGCCGTGCGTGAGGTGGCCACCGTAGGGCAGGCCGAGGGCGAGGACGGTGTCGCCGGGGCGCAGCAGGGCGGCGTACGCGGCGAGGACGGCCGAACTGCCCGAGTGGGACTGGACGTTGGCGTGCTCGGCCCCGAACAGCGCCTGCGCCCGCTGTACGGCGACCCGCTCGGCGACGTCGACGATCTCGCAGCCGCCGTGGTACCGGGCGCCGGGATACCCCTCCGCGTACTTGTTGGCGAGCGGCGAGCCGAGGGCGGCGAGGACGGCCGGCGAGGTGAAGTTCTCGGCGGCGATCAGCTGGAGGGTGGTGGCCTGCCGGTCCAGCTCCCCGAGCAGAATCTCGGCGAGCTCGGGATCCTGCCGCCGCAGTACATCGACAGCGCCCTCAGGGGCATGGGTGACCGACATGGTGGACTCCGGGCGTCGACAGTCACGTAGGTCCAATGTAGGCCGGGGTGGTCGGGGGCGCCCGCTGTTGTACGGCTGCCGTGTGGGGCCTGTGGTCAGGCGCCCGGAGTCACGTATGCGCCGTCACACCCGTCAGCGCCGTGACGACCGGATCCAGCGCCTGGTGTATCTCGTCGCCGATCGAGCGGAAGAACGGCAGCGGCGCCCCGTACGGGTCGTACACCTCGTCCGCCTCGGCCGTCGGCGCCAGGAGCCACCCGCGTAGAGCGGCCGCCGCCCGCACCAGCGCGCGGGCGCGGGCGACCACGCCCTCCTCCAGCGGAGGCAGCGTGGCCGGGTCTATGGCCCGCACCAGACGGGTGAACTCCTTCAGCGTGAACGTCCGCAGGCCCGCCGAGTGGCCCATGGAGATGACCTGGGCGCGGTGGTCCCGGGTGGCCGTCAGGACCAGGTCGGCGCGGATCACATGCTCGTCGAGCAGTTCCCGGCCGACGAACCCCGTCGCGTCCGCGCCGAAGTCGGCCAGCACCGTCTCGGCGTTGGCCTCCATGGGCGCGCCCTCGTGGCCCCAGGTGCCCGCGCTCTCCACGATCAGCCCGCCGCCCAGGATGCCGAGCCGTTCCTGCACGAAATGCCGGGTCAGCCGCTCGGTGATCGGCGAGCGGCACACGTTTCCGGTGCTGACGTGGAGGATGCGGAAGGTGTCCCTCGGGAACCCGAACGTGGTCGTCTCTTCCCCGCTGCCTATGCCACGCCCCGCGTCAGGGGCTGTCAACTGGCCACCTCGAGGTCGGGTACGACCTTGCGCAGCTCGTCCGGCGAGATCGCGCCCTCGCGCAGCAGGACGGGTACCGGGCCGGTGACGTCGACGATGGAGGACGGCACGTTGCCGGGGGTGGGGCCGCCGTCGAGGTAGACGGAGACGGAGTCGCCGAGCATCTGCTGGGCGGCGTCGCAGTCCTCCGGCGCCGGGTGGCCGGTGAGGTTGGCGGAGGAGACGGCCATGGGGCCGACCTCCGTCAGCAGCTCGATGGCGACCGGGTGCAGCGGCATGCGCACGGCAACGGTGCCCCGCGTGTCGCCCAGGTCCCACTGCAGGGACGGCTGGTGCTTGGCGACCAGCGTGAGGGCGCCCGGCCAGAAGGCGTCGACGAGCTCCCAGGCCAGCTCGGAGAAGTCGGTGACGAGACCGTGCAGCGTGTTCGGAGAGCCGATCAGGACGGGGGTGGGCATGTTGCGGCCCCGGCCCTTGGCCTCCAGCAGATCGGAGACGGCCTCGGAGGAGAACGCGTCGGCGCCGATGCCGTACACGGTGTCGGTGGGCAGGACCACCAGTTCGCCACGGCGGACGGCGGACGCGGCTTCGCGCAGACCGGTCACTCGGTCGGTCGCGTCGTTGGTGTCGTATCGCCGTGCCATTTCAGCGGGCCTCCTCGTACACGAAGTACACGTACTGCTGCGGGGAAGGGTTCGGGCTGCTCACGGCAGCGCCTTGCGGGCGGTCGCGAAGCGCGGCCGGTTGTTGAGGTCCGGGTGGTCGGCGGCGTCGGCCCAGCCCCGTTCCTCCGTGAAGATCCACGGCACCTGGCCGCCCTGGGTGTCGGCGTGCTCGATGACGACGACGCCGCCGGGGCGCAGCAGCCGGTGCGCGGTGCGTTCCAGGCCGCGGATGAGCTCGAGGCCGTCCTCGCCGGAGAACAGGGCCATCTCGGGGTCGTAGTCGCGCGCCTCGGGAGCGACGTACTCCCACTCCGTGAGCGGGATGTACGGCGGGTTGGAGATGACCAGGTCGACCTGGCCGTCCAGGTCGGGGAAGGCGGTCAGGGCGTCACCCTGCCGCAGATCGACCCGGGACCCCTCCACGTTCTTGCGGGCCCACCGCAGCGCTTCCTCCGACAGCTCCACGGCGTGCACCCGGGAGCGCGGCACCTCCTGGGCGAGGGCGAGCGCGATGGCGCCCGAGCCGGTGCACAGGTCGACGATGAGCGGCTCGACGACATCCATGGCACGCACGGCGTCTATGGCCCACCCGACCACCGACTCGGTCTCGGGACGCGGCACGAAGACGCCCGGCCCGACCTGCAGCTCCAGGTACCGGAAGAAGGCGCGCCCGGTGATGTGCTGCAGCGGCTCGCGCTGCTCACGGCGTGCGACGACCTCCCAGTAGCGGGCGTCGAAGTCGGAGTCCTTCACGGAGTGCAACTCGCCCCGCTTCACACCGTGCACGAACGCGGCGAGCTCCTCCGCGTCGGTGCGCGGAGAGGGCACGCCGGCGTCGGCCAGCCGCTGGGTGGCTTGAGCTACCTCAGCGAGCAGCACGCTGCGGGCGCTCGGGGGCCGCCCCCCAAATGATTGCTGCACGCTCGTCCTCCGTGTACTCGTGAATGCCTTACGCGGCTGCGAGCTTGGCGGCCGAGTCCGCGTCGACGCAGGCCTGGATCACCGCGTCGAGGTCGCCGTCCAGGACCTGGTCCAGGTTGTACGCCTTGAAGCCGACGCGGTGGTCCGAGATGCGATTCTCCGGGAAGTTGTACGTACGGATCTTCTCGGAGCGGTCGACGGTACGGACCTGGCTGCGGCGGGCGTCGGCGGCTTCCTTCTCCGCCTCCTCCTGTGCCGCGGCGAGCAGCCTGGAGCGCAGGATACGCAGTGCCTGCTCCTTGTTCTGCAGCTGGCTCTTCTCGTTCTGGCAGGAGGCGACCACTCCGGTGGGGAGGTGCGTGATGCGCACCGCGGAGTCGGTCGTGTTGACGGACTGGCCGCCCGGGCCGGACGACCGGTAGACGTCGATCCTCAGGTCGTTCGGGTTGATCTCGACGTCGACCTCCTCCGCCTCGGGCGTGACGAGCACACCGGCCGCGGAGGTGTGGATGCGGCCCTGCGACTCGGTGGCCGGCACCCGCTGCACGCGGTGCACGCCGCCCTCGTACTTCAGCCGGGCCCACACCCCCTGCCCGGGCTCGATCTGCCCGCGCGCCTTCACCGCGACCTGGACGTCCTTGTAGCCGCCCAGCTCGGACTCGGTGGCGTCGATGATCTCGGTCTTCCAGCCGACCCGCTCGGCGTACCGCAGGTACATGCGCAGCAGATCGCCGGCGAACAGGGCGGACTCGTCGCCGCCCGCGCCGGCCTTGATCTCGAGGATGACGTCCTTGTCGTCACTGGGGTCGCGCGGGACCAGCAGCAGCCGCAGCTTCTCCGTCAGCTCCTCGCGCTGCTGCTCCAGCTCCTTGACCTCGGCGGCGAACTCCGGGTCGTCGGCGCCCAGTTCGCGGGCCGTCTCGATGTCGTCGCCGGACTGCTTCCAGGAGCGGTACGTGGCGACGATCGGGGTCAGCTCGGCGTAGCGCTTGTTCAGCTTGCGCGCGTTGGCCTGGTCGGCGTGGACCGACGGGTCGGCGAGCTTCTTCTCCAGGTCGGCGTGCTCGGCGACGAGCTCCTCGACGGCCTCGAACATCTCTGGCTCCTGTGGTGCGTACGTGGGTGAAGGGGCGGGCGACCAAAAACGCCGGTCCCGGCACGCCGGAGAAGGGCGCGGCCGTGGACCGGCGAAATGGGGCTCGCTACTTCTTGGAGCCGGCAGCCTTGCCGAAGCGGGCCTCGAAGCGGGCCACACGGCCACCGGTGTCGAGGATCTTCTGCTTGCCCGTGTAGAACGGGTGGCACTCGGAGCAGACCTCGGCCCGGATGGTGCCGGACTGGATCGTGCTGCGGGTGGTGAACGACGCGCCGCAGGTGCAGCTGACCTGCGTCTCGACGTACTCGGGGTGGATGTCGCGCTTCAAGGTGTCTCCTAGTTTCGGGAGGGCGCCGGGTCGCTGCCGCGGGATGCGGGAGCGTGAACCGGAGCCGACGTACCAGTCTGCCAGGACTGGGGCCATCCCCCAAAACCGGGGGTTGCTGTTGTTTGTTCCCTGCGGGCCGTCTTGGGCTTGTCGCGCCCACGCGGCGGAGCCGCACAGAGATACAGCCCCGCGCCCCTAAGGGGCGCTCACAACGCCCTTGGCTTCGCCCGTTGCCGTGCCCTCCGTGGCCGTCTTCGGGATCGGCTTGTCGTTCTTGAGGGCGGTCCAGACCTGTTGGGCCTTGGGCTCGTCCAGGAGGACGCGGTTCGGGTCGGCCGGGTCGTACTGGACCGGCATGGTCACCATGTGCATCTTCGACGCGCTGATGCCCTTGAGGCCGTTTGCCCAGGACACGAGGGAGTTCACCGAGCCCAGGTCGGAGTCGGTCGTCACGGCCTTGGTCGCGGTGTCGGCGAGGTCGTACAGCTTCTTCGGGCTGGTGAACAGGCCGACGTCCCTGACCTGCTCGACCAGCGCCTTGATGAAGGCCTGCTGGAGCTGGATGCGGCCGAGGTCGGAGCCGTCGCCGACGCCGTGCCGGGTGCGGACCAGGCCGAGGGCCTGCGCGCCGGTGAGCTTGTGCGGGCCGGCCTCGAGGTTCAGGTGACTGTCGGGGTCGTCGATGTCCTCGGTCGTGGTGACCGTGACGCCACCCAGCTCGTCGACCAGCTTCTGGAAGCCGCTGAAGTCGACCTCCAGATAGTGGTCCATGCGGATGCCGGTGAGGGACTCGACGGTCTTCACGGCACAGGCGGCGCCGCCGGTGGTGTACGCGGAGTTGAACATCACGCTCGTCTCGGCGTCATGCGTGGTGCCGTCGGTGTCGGTGCACTCCGGGCGGTCGATGAGGGTGTCGCGCGGTATGGAGACGACGCTGGCCTTCTTGTGGCCCTCGTAGAGGTGCACGATCATCGCCGTGTCCGAGCGGGCGCTGCCGTCGTCGGCGCCGCCGCCGAGGTCCTGGTTGCTGCCGGAGCGGGTGTCCGAGCCCAGGACCAGGATGTTCTCGGAGCCGTTGTCGACCTTCTCGGGCCGGTCGCCGCCGAGGGCGTGGTCGATGTCGACGCTGTTGATGTTGCCGTTGAGCTTGAAGTACACGTACCCGAGGCCGGTGCCGCCGAGGACGACGATGCCCGCCGCGGTCCAGGCCGTGATCAGCAGACCCTTGCCGCGGGACTTGCGGCGGCCGGAGGCGCGATGGCGCGGGCCGGTGGTGCCGGGCTCGCCCGGTATGCCGGGCTCCGGCGTGCTCTCGGCAGACATGTGCTCCTCGGTTCTCGTCGGGTCGGTTACCCCCTGCGGTGAGGAACAGGCGTGTACCGCACCATCGTCGCTCCGTACGGTCAGACGGGGAAACCCGGCACAGGGTTGCACAGAAGACTGTGAGGGCCGCCCCCCGTCACCTCGGTGACGGGGGGCGGCCCTCACAGGTTGCCGTGTCCTGGACGGCTCAGTCGCCGTTGCCCGGCGTCGGCGTCGTCTTCTGGATCTGCATCAGGAACTCGGCGTTCGACTTCGTCTGCTTCATCTTGTCGAGGAGCAGCTCGACCGCCTGCTGCTGGTCGAGCGCGTGCAGCACCCGGCGCAGCTTCCAGACGATGCCCAGCTCCTCGGCGCCGAGCAGGATCTCTTCCTTACGGGTGCCGGACGCGTCGACGTCCACCGCCGGGAAGATGCGCTTGTCGGCGAGCTTCCGGTCGAGCTTGAGCTCCGCGTTGCCGGTGCCCTTGAACTCCTCGAAGATCACCTCGTCCATGCGGGACCCGGTGTCCACCAGGGCGGTGGCGAGGATGGTCAGCGAGCCGCCGTCCTCGATGTTGCGGGCCGCACCGAAGAAGCGCTTCGGCGGGTACAGGGCGGTCGAGTCGACACCACCGGACAGGATGCGGCCGGAGGCGGGCGCCGCGAGGTTGTACGCACGGCCCAGACGCGTGATCGAGTCGAGCAGGACGACGACGTCGTGGCCCAGCTCCACCAGTCGCTTGGCGCGCTCGATGGCGAGCTCGGCGACCGTGGTGTGGTCCTCGGCCGGGCGGTCGAAGGTCGAGGAGATGACCTCGCCCTTGACCGACCGCTGCATGTCGGTGACCTCTTCCGGACGCTCGTCGACGAGGACGACCATCAGGTGGCACTCGGGGTTGTTGTGCGTGATCGCGTTGGCGATCGCCTGCATGATCATGGTCTTGCCGGTCTTCGGCGGGGCCACGATCAGACCGCGCTGGCCCTTACCGATGGGCGAGACGAGGTCGATGATGCGGGTGGTGAGCACGCCGGGGTCCGTCTCCAGACGGAGCCGGTCCTGGGGGTACAGCGGCGTCAGCTTGTTGAACTCCGGGCGGCCACGGCCGTGTTCGGGCGCCATGCCGTTGACGGAGTCCAGGCGGACCAGCGCGTTGAACTTCTCGCGCCGCTCGCCTTCCTTGGGCTGGCGGACCGCGCCGGTGATGTGGTCGCCCTTGCGCAGGCCGTTCTTGCGGACCTGAGCGAGGGAGACGTACACGTCGTTCGGCCCCGGCAGGTAGCCCGACGTACGGATGAAGGCGTAGTTGTCGAGGATGTCCAGAATGCCCGCGACCGGGATCAGGACGTCGTCCTCGGCGATCTGCGGCTCGCTGCCCATCTCCTCGCGGCCACGACGGCCCCGGCGGTCGCGGTAGCGGCCGCGACGGCCCCGGCGGCCGCCCTCGAAGTCGTCGTCGTCCTGCTGACGGTCCTGGCGGCCGCCACCCTGCTGGCCCTGCTGCTGGCCCTGCTGCTGACCGCGCTGCTGATCGTCGCCCTTACGGCGGTCACGGTCGCGGTCCCGGCCGCGCTCACGGCGGTCCCGGCGGCGGCCCTCGGCGCCCTCACCGGCGTCGCCCTGCGGCTGCTGCTGCGCGGGCGCCTCGGCCTTCGGCTCGCTCTTCGCCTCGGCGGTGACGGTCTCGGGGCTGCCGGCCTCGGCGGTGGCCCGGCGACGACGGCGCTCCGCGGGGGCGTCGTCTCCCCCACGCTCGGCTTCTCCCCCACGCTCGGCTGCGCTCGCGCGGGAGGTGCCCCCATCGTGGGAGGGGCCCCCAGCCGGCTGGCCGGGGATCTCGATCTGCTGCTGGGCCACGGCCTTCTCGGCGGGCGCCTCGGCCCTCTTCGCGGCCTTCGCGGTCTTCTCGGCGGGCGCGTCCTCACCCGTGCGCGCCTTGGAGGTGGCGCGGCGCTTGGGCTTGGTCTCGGCGGCCTCGGCGCCCTTCGCCGGGGCTCCGCCTCCGGCCTGCGCCTCCTTGATGACCTCGATCAGCTGGCTCTTGCGCATACGCGCGGTGCCCCTGATGCCGAGGCCGGATGCGACCTGCTGCAGCTCGGCCAGCACCATGCCCTCGAGGCCGGTACCGCGGCGCCGCCGGGAGCCGGCACCGGTGGCAGGCGCGGAGGCGTCCGTGGCGGGCGCGGCAGCGGTCTCCTCGACACGTGCGCCCATCAGATCGGTGGTGTCGCTCACGAAGGGTCCTTCCCTGGAGCGGACGTCGGCCTGTCTGGCTCGGCGACCGGTTGTGCTGTCCGGCTTCGGTCCTTGCTGTGCGAACCGTGCCGGGGCGGTGGTCCGCCTAAGCGGCGGAAGAAATATCTGGTGATGGCGCTTCCTCGAGCCGTGGCACCCAGTGTCACGTGGCGTGGTCGCACCGGTTCCGGAGCGTGCCCGTCGGACCGCTCAGTGTCGGCGTACGACGTACTGCCCGCGTACGAGGTACAAAACACAGTGCGGCTTGGGGGGCTCCCGGAAGAATGTCTGTCCCGGACTGGGACACGAGGCACCTCGCCATGGTGGGGTCGGGTGCAGACTTGAGGTTAACACTACCGGATCCAACAAACATTCCCCCTCTCCAAATCCGGCAATCGCATGCACTTAATCGGAACCGGAGGGCGCGAGCGGCAGCACGCTCGCCCCCTGCAGATCGAGCGCGAGCCGGTTCGCGGCCCAGCCCTGACCTGCGAGCTGTTCCACCTTGTCGGCCGTTCCCGCGTCGGCCAGCGCCATCACCGTGGGTCCGGCGCCGGAGATCACGGCGGGAATGCCGTCGGCCCGCAGCCGCTCGACCAGCGCCGCACTCTCGGGCATGGCGGGCGCGCGGTACTCCTGGTGCAGGCGGTCCTCGGTGGCGGCCAGCAGCAGCTCCGGGCGCCTGGTCAGGGCCTCGACGAGCAGGGCGGCCCGGCCCGCGTTGGCGGCGGCGTCGACGTGCGGCACGGTGCGCGGGAGCAGTCCGCGCGCGGTCTGGGTCAGTACCGGCTTCCCGGGCACGAAAACCACCGGAACGATGGAATCGGCGGGCTCCATCCTGATCGCCCGCGCGCCCCCGGCCTCCATCCAGGAGAGCGTGAAACCGCCCAGCAGACAGGCCGCCACGTTGTCCGGGTGGCCCTCGATCTCGGTGGCGAGTTCGAGCAGGGTCGTGTCGTCGAGCTTTGCCTCGCCACCTATGGTCACGGCGCGCGCGGCAACGATGCCGGCGCAGATGGCAGCCGACGAGGAGCCCAGGCCACGGCCATGCGGAATGCGGTTCGCGCAGACGATTTCCAGGCCGCGCGGCTGTCCGCCCAGGGAATCGAAGGCGGTGCGGAGGGAGCGTACGAGGAGGTGTTTTTCGTCACGTGGCAGCGTCTCGCTGCCCTCACCCGCGATGTCGATGTGCAGCCCGGAGTCGGCCACCCGGACGACCACGTCGTCGTAGAGCCCCAGCGCGAGGCCGAAGGCGTCGAAGCCCGGGCCGAGGTTGGCGCTGGTGGCGGGGACGCGCACCCGTACGGCGGCGGCGCGGAAGGCTGGACCGGCCATCGCTCGATGACTCTCCTTGAGCTGCGTGATTGTCGAAGACATTCGATGACGTACGACGAACCCTGCGGCCGCCTTTCGCCGGGAGGCCGGACGCTGTCCGGCTGCGGAGACGACGCGGCACCGCGGCATGTGCGGCGGGTGGGTTAGGTACAGCCTATCGAAGGAAGGTTCTGTGGCGACATAGGGCGCACAGGAGGCGCACGATGCGTGTCGTAAGCCCCCTGTGCACCCCCTACGGGGATGACCCTCGGAGCAGGCGTTATGCCAGGCCGAGCCGCTCGGCCGCCGTCGCCGCGTCGACCGGGACGGTGACCGGCTGCGGGGCGCCGGCGACGGCCCAGTCGGGGTCCTTCAGGCCGTTGCCGGTGACGGTGCACACGATGCGCTGGCCCGGGTCGACCTTGCCCTGCTCGGCGGCCTTCAGCAGACCGGCCACGGACGCGGCGGAGGCAGGTTCCACGAAGACGCCCTCCTGGGCGGCCAACAGGCGGTAGGCGCGCAGGATCTCACGGTCCGTCACCTCGTCGATGAAACCGCCGGACTCGTCCCGCGCGTTGAGGGCGTGCTGCCAGGAAGCCGGGTTGCCGATACGGATCGCGGTGGCGATGGTCGACGGGTCCTTGACGACCTCGCCGCGCACGATGGGCGCACTGCCGGAGGCCTGGAAGCCCCACATGCGCGGGGTACGCCCGGCCACGCCGTCGGCGGCGTACTCCTTGTAACCCCTCCAGTAGGCCGTGATGTTGCCCGCGTTGCCCACCGGCAGGACGTGGATGTCGGGCGCCTCGCCGAGCATGTCCACAATCTCGAAAGCAGCCGTCTTCTGACCCTCGATACGCACCGGATTGACCGAATTGACCAGAGCGACCGGGTAGTTGTCGCTGAGCGCGCGAGCCAGCGTCAGGCAGTCGTCGAAGTTGCCGTCGACCTGCAGGATCTTCGCGCCGTGCACGAGCGCCTGGCCCATCTTGCCGAGCGCGATCTTGCCCTGCGGGACGAGCACGGCGGACACCATGCCCGCCCGTACGGCATAAGCGGCGGCGGAGGCGGACGTGTTGCCGGTGGAGGCGCAGATGACCGCCTTGGCGCCCTCCTCCTTGGCCTTGGAGATGGCCATCGTCATCCCGCGGTCCTTGAAGGACCCGGTCGGGTTGGCCCCCTCCACCTTGAGATGGACCTCGCAGCCCGTGCGCTCGGAGAGCACCTGCGCGGGCACGAGGGGCGTGCCGCCCTCGCGGAGCGTCACGACCGGCGTGGTGTCGGAGACGGGCAGCCGGTCCCGGTACTCCTCGATGATTCCGCGCCACTGGTGGGTCATTGCTGGTTACTCTCCTTCAACCCGCATGATGCTGGCGACACCCCGCACGGTGTCGAGCTTGCGCAGCGCCTCGACGGTCCCGCTGAGGGAGGCGTCGGACGCGCGGTGCGTGACGACGACGAGGGAGGCCTCGCCGTCCTTGCCCTGCTGCCGCACCGTATCGATGGACACGCCGTGCTCGGCGAACACGGTGGCCACCTGGGCGAGAACACCCGGTTTGTCGGCGACATCAAGGCTGATGTGGTAGCGCGTCACGACCTCGCCCATGGGCGAGACGGGCAGCGCGGCGTACGCGGACTCGCCGGGGCCGGTCGCGTTGCTGAGCCGGTTGCGGCAGACGGCGACCAGGTCACCGAGGACGGCGGAGGCCGTCGGGGAGCCGCCGGCGCCGGGGCCGTAGAACATCAACTGACCGGCGGCGTCCGACTCGACGAACACGGCGTTGTACGCGCCGCGCACGGAGGCGAGCGGGTGGGTCAGCGGAATCATGGCCGGGTGCACGCGCGCGGTGACCGAGCCCCCGTCCGCGGCCCGCTCGCAGATGGCGAGCAGCTTGATGGTGCAGCCCATCTCCTTGGCCGAGGCGAAGTCGGCGGCGGTGACCTCGGTCATGCCCTCGCGGTAGACGTCGTCGAGACGCACGCGCGTGTGGAAGGCGATTCCGGCGAGGATCGCGGCCTTGGCGGCGGCGTCGAAGCCCTCCACATCGGCGGTGGGGTCGGCCTCGGCATATCCGAGCGCGGTGGCCTCGTCGAGGGCCTCCTGGTACCCGGCCCCCGTCGAGTCCATCTTGTCGAGGATGAAGTTGGTGGTGCCGTTGACGATCCCGAGCACCCGGTTGACCTTGTCGCCGGCGAGGGACTCGCGCAGCGGGCGGATCAGCGGGATGGCGCCGGCGACGGCGGCCTCGTAGTAGAGGTCCTTGTCGTTCGTCTCGGCCGCCGCGTGGAGGTCGGCGCCGTCCTGGGCGAGGAGGGCCTTGTTCGCGGAGACAACGGACGCGCCGTGCTCGAAGGCGGTGGTGATCAGCGTACGGGCGGGCTCGATACCGCCGATGACCTCGACGACCACGTCGATGTCGCCGCGTTTGACGAGGGCGGTGGCGTCGGTGGTGACCAGGGCCGGGTCGATGCCCTCGCGCACCTTGTCGGGCCGGCGGACCGCGACGCCCGCGAGCTCGACGGGGGCGCCGATCCTGGCGGCGAGGTCGTCGGCGTGCGTCGTCATGATGCGCGCCACCTCTGAGCCGACCACTCCACAGCCCAGCAGCGCCACCTTCAGCGGACGCGTACGCATCATCCGACCTCGTTTCCTCTCACCGTATGCGGTTGCACCAGTCTCACTCACCGGACGGGAGTTTCTGCCATTTGTCCGGATCGTGAGACATCTTTTTCATTTCGACGAGGGGTGGAGACAGGAGATCTTCCACCCCTCATGGACTGGGTCATCCGACGTCGAGCCGCAGGAGGTCCTCCTCCGTCTCCCGGCGGACGATCACCCGCGCCTCGCCGTCGTGCACGGCGACGACCGGCGGGCGGAGCACATGGTTGTAGTTGCTGGCCATGGACCGGCAGTACGCGCCGGTGGCCGGCACCGCGATGAGGTCACCGGGTGCCAGGTCGGCCGGCAGGAACGCGTCCTTCACCACGATGTCGCCGCTCTCACAGTGCTTGCCGACGACCCGGGCGAGCATCGGCCCGGCGTCGGAGGTGCGGGAGACCAGGGCGACGCTGTACTCGGCGTCGTACAGCGCGGTGCGGATGTTGTCCGACATGCCGCCGTCGACGGAGACGTACGTCCGCAGGCCGTCGAGGGGCTTGACGGTGCCGACCTCGTAGAGCGTGAAGGCGGTGGGCCCGACGATGGCCCGTCCGGGCTCGACGGAGATGCGCGGGGTGCGCAGCCTGGCGGCCTCGCACTCACGGCTGACGATCTCGGTGAGGGCCTTGGCGATCTCGTGCGGCTCGCGGGGGTCGTCGTCACTGGTGTACGCGATCCCGAGGCCACCGCCCAGATCGATCTCGGGCAGCTCGACGCCGTGCTCGTCCCGAATGTCCTTGAGCAGCCCGACGACGCGGTGCGCGGCGACCTCGAAGCCCGACATGTCGAAGATCTGCGACCCGATGTGCGAGTGAATCCCGATCAGCTCGAGCCCGTCGAGCCGAAGGGCACGCCGTACGGCCTCGGCGGCCTGTCCGCCGGCCAGCGGAATGCCGAACTTCTGGTCCTCGTGGGCGGTGGCGATGAACTCATGGGTGTGCGCCTCGACGCCGACCGTGACCCGGATCTGCACGCGCTGCCGCTTGCCGAGGGACTGGGCGATGTGGGCGACGCGGACGATCTCCTGGAAGGAGTCGAGAACGATCCGCCCGACCCCGGCGTTGATGGCCCGCTCGATCTCGTCGGTGGACTTGTTGTTGCCGTGGAAGGCGATCCGGTCGGCGGGCATGCCGGCGGAGAGGGCGGTGGCGAGTTCGCCGCCGGAGCAGACGTCGAGGTTCAGCCCCTCCTCGTGCAGCCAGCGCACGATCGCCCGGGACAGGAACGCCTTGCCCGCGTAGAAGACGTCCGCGTCGTGACCGAAGGCCGTGCGCCAGGCACGGGCGCGGGCGCGGAAGTCGGCCTCGTCGACGACGTAGGCGGGCGTGCCGAACTCCTCGGCGAGCTTCTTGACGTCGATACCGCCGACGGTCACGACTCCGTGGCCGTCCCGGGCGACGGTCTGCGCCCACACCTTCGGGTCGAGGGCGTTGAGGTCGGCCGGCGGGGCGGAGTAGTGACCCTCGGGGAGGACGTCGGCGTGACGGGGCCCGGCGGGGTGTGCGGAACGGCTCATGGTTCTTCCGGTGGCTCTCTCAGAGGTGGTCGGGTGCGTCGATGCCGAGCAGGGCGAGGCCGCCGGCCAGCACCGTCCCGGCGGCTTCGGCGAGGGCGAGCCGGGCGCGGTGGGCGGCCGAGGGTTTCTCCTCACCGCACGGCAGCACGGCGGGCAGCAGGGCGAGGGCGGCATCGGCGACGGTGACGAGGTGCCGGGCGAGACGGTCGGGGGCGCGGTCGCGGGCGGCCGCGGTGAGGATGCGGGGGTGGTCGGCGAGCAGGGCCTCGACGTGCGCTGCGTCCGGTACGCGGCCGGGGTCGGCGGCGAAGCCCAGATCGGCGGCGTTACGGGTGACGGCCCGGCTGCGGGCGTGGGCGTACCGCACCCGGAAGAGGGGATTGCCCTCCCGCTGGACCAGATGATCGGCGTTGATCCGGGGCCGGTCGTGCGCCGCGGGCTGGAGCAGGGCCCAGCGGGCGGCGTCACGGCCGAGGGGGAGGGGATCGGTGGGGGCGGGGACGGGCCGTACGGTGACGACGTCGACCGGTGCCGGTGCGTCAGATCCGCCGTGGGCGTCGAGCGGTGCCGGTGCGTCCGGCCCGCCGTAGGCGTCGACGCGCACGCCGAGCACCGACTCCCACTCCGGCTCGGGCCGGGCAGTGCAACTGGTGCGGACGAGGGCGCCCTGGGAGCGCAGGATGCGGGCGGCGGCGTCCGCCACGACGACGGCACGCACCTCATGAGGACAGTGCAGCTGAACCACCTGCCCGGCGAGGGCGTCGGAGTGCCCGTAGCGCAGGCCTTCCCGCAGGATGCGCTGCACCAGGCCGACGGAGGCGGCGCCGTCGAGGGCGATGTTGAGGAACCCCGGCCCGGTGATCTGAACCCCGGTGACGCCGTCCGCCCCGGCAAGATATGGGCGAAGCACCTCGGCGACCAGAAGCGGCGGCTGCCCGGCAGGGCGGGCGAGCTGCAGGGCAATGTTGGTGGCGTAATCCCCCCACCCCCCCGGCCCCGGCGGCTCCACCACGGCCCGTGCGGGCACGGTCACGCTCAGCTCCCCTTCGTCGACAGCACGACGCACCGCATGCAGCACGGTGCGGGAGAGCTCGACGGGGGTCACGGGGCAAGCGTATGGGAGGAGGGGGGTGGGTAGGCGAGCCGGTTTGGGAGAGGGTCCGGGATGTGGACGTACGGCTGCGGGCGGCTGCTGCGGTCGACCGCGACTGGACGGCCTGCCGGGCCGGGGCTCATTCGCCTGCCTGGCCTCGGCTCATCCGTCTGCGAGTCCCCGCACCCATTCGCCCGCCGGGCCCCGGCTCATCCGCGTGCCGGATCAGCGCCCGGTCGGCGCTCCGGGCCGCCGCTCACCCGCCCGCGCGACCGGCACTCTCGGCCTCCGCGGCCCCGAGCAGCCCGCCGACTCCGGAGCCGATCGCACCAGCGCTGCCGCCACTCCCACTGCCACTCCCCCTCCGCTCGATCAACCGCCGTACGAGCTGTACGAGTTCGGCGGGCTCGAACGGCTTGGGGAGGAAGGCGTCGACGCCGACGTCGAGGCCGGTCTCGACCTCGTACTGCGTACAGGCACTGATGATGGCAAGGGGCAGATCACGCGTCCGCGGATCCGCACGCAGGCGGGCGGCAGTCCGCAACCCGTCCAACCGCGGCATGACAACATCGAGGGTGACCACATCAGGCTGCACCTGATGAACGACATCCAGACACTCGGCACCATCGGCCGCGGTCACCACCTCGAGGCCCTCCAGCTCGAGATTGACCCTGATCAGCTGCCGGATGACCTTGTTGTCGTCCACAACAAGCACCCGGCCCGACGCGCCTGGCACAACTCGAGAGTAGGTCCGGACCGGCCACCGCGTCCGGGTTTTCCCCACTTCCACCCCCTGCGGGCGAGCCGCACCCCTGGTTGACGTCCTGGCCATCCCCCCGAAACCAGTTCATGACCACCCCGAAGGAGCTGGTAGTGTTCTACCCGTCGCCGCGAGCAGGAAGCCGCGACCGACACGCCCCCGTAGCTCAGGGGATAGAGCAACGGCCTCCGGAGCCGTGTGCGCAGGTTCGAATCCTGCCGGGGGCACCCTGCATGAGGTGCCCAAAGACCCCGTCACCAGCGGAAACGCTGAGGCCGGGGTCTTCGTGCATGTGCAGGCGTATGCCGCCCTGAGCGGCCCTATGACGCCGTCTGTGGACTATTCGTGGACAGGATCTTGGCGCATCGTCCCTGGTCATCGAGCCTTGCCTGAACCCGGCCGGCGTGGCGCCATGCCGCGCCCAACCGTCCCGAGACGTGCACCATCAACGGTGCCCGGAGGACGTCACCGGTTCCGGTGACCATGAGGGCCCTGTCATGTCGTGGGCATGAGATCTCCTCTTCAGCCGCGGTCGGCATCGGCCGACGGGGCAGCGAAGTACTGGGCGTACCGTGTCCCGGCAAAGTGCTCCCCCAGCAGCCGAGAGAAGAGCAGGACCGACGGCAGTGGACGGTGGTTCATCACGAGATGTTGGCTATTTCGACCAGGAGCTGCCTCGGACGCGGCCACAGCCCGGCGTGCCAGTTCCGCTCCACATCGCCTGTGTCGAATACGCTTCGAAGACGTCCAACCTGGCGTCCTCGACAACGCGTACGCATGGGGCTCTTCACGTAGGCCCGGATGGCGCAGCTGCCGGATGCGGAAGGGATGTGGCATGAGATCCCCAGGCGTGCACCTACGGGAGATCACCGACGACAACCGGGATGCCGTTCGTGCCCTCCGCGTCCGACGTGACCAGAAGCAGTTCGTCGCCTCCGTATCCAAGTCGCTCAAGGAGGCGGCAAAGAAACCGAAGGCCAATCCCTGGTACCGCGCCGTGTACCGCGGCGACGAGCCGGTCGGCTTCGTGATGCTGTCGTGGAAACCGCTGGCCGGTCCTTACAAAGGACGGCACTTCCTCTGGCGTCTCCTCATCGACAAGCGGTACCAGGGGCGAGGGATCGGCCGAGAGGCGCTCCTGCAGATCGCCGCCCTGGTTCGCGCGGACGGCGCCACCGAGCTACTGACCAGCTACGAGCCCGGCGAAGGCGAGCCGTGGCCCTTCTACCAGAAGTTCGGGTTCGAGCCCACCGGGGAGATCGACGAAGGCGAGATCGTTCTGCGGCTCGCCTTCCCCACTCGGTGAGCTCATACGGAAACGCGGACGGTTTGACCTCCGGTGGCCACACGACGAAAAAGCTGGTGGGCACCTGGACGTCGATGCCCATCAGCTGCATGTCCGCGCCAAGTGACCGTTACCCCGCATCTGGCCATTCCTCCGGAGGCTCTGGCGGCTCCGGGGTAGCCTGCCTGGCTTTGTCCATTAGAACGGACAGCACTTCGACGCCGGTTCGGGAGCGTTCGGCGGCCGCTCATCGTGCTCGCGGCAGGCTGGCTACTCGGGGGCAGCGTGGGTGTCGGCACCGTGCTGTACGCACTCACCGTCGGCGCCATCACCCAGTTCTTCCTGCGCAGGTTCACCTACCGCAGTAACGACGACGCCCGGACGACCTAATGCCCCAGGAAACGTTTGCCCGTTAAGGAGCGGCGTCCGTGCGCAAGAGGGCGTGCCGGGCGCCGCGACGGGGCAAACGTTGCCTGTCGAGGCCCCTAGCAACCAGCGGCCGACGGCGTACGGCTGGGACACGACGAAGCCCCCGACCCATGCGGACCAGGGGCTAATACTCCAGCCGTACTTCTGTATTTGGCCTGGTCAGCGGCTTAGTCGCGAGGAGTGTAGCGGGGGTGCGGCGGGTGCGGGGTGGTGTTGGGAGACCCCTCCCGCGAACGAGTGCCCCCGCCGCATGTAATGACAGAGTCGGGAGCGTGCTTGGTGGCGTCGCCTCCAGCGGGACCAGCTCAGGGCGTGTTCGCGGTGTCCAGAACGGCGGCGGGGTTCAACTGCCAGCAGACGACGGACCTCGGCCGGTGTGAGGTCCACGAGGTGGGGCGTGTCGTCACTGCGACCGCAGTCGACCGCCAACTGCCATCAATGGCCGACTGACGAGCCCACATGACTCCATTGACCTCCCAGCCGATAGTTCGGGACGAAGCGGTCGTGCCAGACCGTGCCAGACCGTACGGGGAACCACGGGGAACACCGAGAACTGCGGCAACGACCGGCCGGACGCCAGCACCGCTCCGCCGCAGGTCAGCCCCGAAACCACCGCTGGAAAACCCAAGCTTCCCAAGCTGATGTCCTCTCATGCGGATCAGAGACGAGCGTCCAGCCGGCCACCGCGCATTTCGGTCTGCCGCTTCGTCCGGGCTGCGGCGCTGGGGCGCCGGTCCCGGCCGAGCGGCCTCAGCGGTGGGCGCCCCTCTCGCGGCGCAGTCGGCGCAGTACGACCGCCAGTCCGCCAGGGCTGGCACCGCGCAGACGACCGCGAGTGCCTAGAGCCCCCGGAGCTCGGGATGCTGCTGCCCCGGGACTCCGACGCCCACCAGCCGAACAGCACGGCACCGGCGATGAACACCGGCGTGGAGATCACTGCCAGCAGCAGCCGCAGGCCGACCGCGCTGCGCGCGGTGGTCGGCTCGGTGCCGCTGCGCGGGTGGCGGCGCCCGTACGTCCCTCACCGCGAATGGGTACGGGGCCCGCTGTGCTCGATGGACGGTGCTGCTCCTGCATGGCGGCCTCCCGTGGACGTGGGGCACGCACTATCTGCTACCTGCCTACCCGCGCTTCCAGCGTGGGTCGCTCACCCGGCCGGAGCGTTCACTTCCCGGCTGGGGGCACGGCCGGCCGGCCGTGTACCCCACCCCGACGGCCGCTGGCCGACGCGGAAGGACAGGTCCCGCCCGGCCCGGATGTCGTCCGTGGTGATCCAGGTCCGCGCGAGGTCACGTGTGCCGAGGCGCGCCGACTGCACGTAGCGGTTGGTTCCGTTGGTGCCGGGTGCCGAGATCCGGAAGCGGCCGCGCGGGTACCAGCCGCGGTAGAGCGCGATGTCCACCTGGTCGAACACGGGCGTCGACAGACCCCAGGTGCCAGTGCCCGGGAACACCGGGAACAAGCCCATCGCGGACAGCACCATCCACGACGACATCGTCCCCAGGTCGTCGTTGCCGGTGACCCCGTCCGGCGTGTCCGTGAACAGGGACAACGCGGCATGCACCACGTCGGAGGTCTTCCACGGGCTGCCGGTCGACAGATAGGTGTAGGGGGCGGCGAGGTCGGGTTCATTGTTCGGGTTGTACGTGTCCGCGTTGTCGTAGGCGTGAGGGTCGTTGACCCAGACCTCGCGCGCAGTGCCCACCGGGTCCTTCAGATGCTGTTTGTAGGCGAAGAAGGCGTCCAGGCGCCGCTCCGTCGCCTCGCGGCCGCCGAGGAGGGAGGTGAGGCCCGGCAGGTCCTGCGGCACCAGCCACAGGTACTGCCAGGCCGTGCCCTCGTGGAAGCCTTCGCTCCGCGCCGGGTCGGCCGAGCCCGTGAACGCGCCCTTGTCGTCCCGTGGCCGGAAGAACCCTGTGGACGGGTCAAAGATGTTGCGGTAGTTCTGCGCGCGGGCCGCGTAGCGCCGGGCGTCCGCCACATGCCCCAGGTCGCGGGCCATCTCGGACAGCGCCGCATCCGCGAGCGCATACTCCAGGGTCGCGGAGGCACCGTGGTGGACGTCGGGCCAGGCCTGCTTCTCCGTCGGTTTCTTCGGCAAGTGAGGCACGAAGCCCTTGGCCAGGTACATGGGGTTGCCGTCCCGGCCGACGTACGGCGAGGCGGCGGGCGGGACCCCGTCCGCGTTCTTCTTCAGCGCCCGGTAGGCCTGTTCCTCATGCCCTGTCAACAGCCTCTGCTGGTAGGCGTTGGTGAGGAAGGGGGTGACCGGGTCGCCGCTCATGACGTTGGTTTCGACCGTGGCATAGCCCCACTTGGGCAACCAGCCGCCCTGTTCGTCGACCTTCAGCAGCGACAGGGCCATGTCCTGTGACTCCCGCGGCGCGAGCAGGGCGAGCAACTGCGCCTGGGTGCGGTAGGTGTCCCACAGTGACCAGTTCTGGTAGTAGGTGAAGCCCTGCGAACGGTGCACCTTCTTGTCCCAGCCGGTGTAGCGGCCGTCGACGTCCTCACCGATGTTGGGGTGGAGCAGCGCCCTGTAGAGCGCCGAGTAGAAGGCGCGCTGCCGTTCCGTGCCGCCACCCTGTACGCGGACCTGCGCGAGCCGCACCTCCCACGCCCGCCGGGCCGCGGCCGCGGTGCCGTCGAAGGAGGCGCGGCTCTCGGCGGCGAGGTTGCGGGCCGCGCCGGCTTGGTCGACGTAGCTGATCGCGGTGACGGCCTCGACGTCGCGGTCCCCGCGGCTGGTGTCGAAGCGGACGTACGCGCCTCGGCGTCCGGGACCGGAGGAGGAGTCGCTGCCGTCGGTGACCGTGTCCCCCCTCCACGTTCCGTGGGAAGTGAAGGGCCGGTCGAAGCGGGTGACGGTGTGGACCGTGTACGGCTCGGTGCCCTGGGAGCAGAAGCCGCTGCCGGTGATGGTGGTGGCGACGGTGCGGTCGTCGAGGACGCGCACCCTGCTGTCGGTGACCTTGTGCAGGGCCTGTCCCGTGTTGAGCAGGACGTTGGCCTTCTCCGTCGCCGGGAAAGCGTAGCGCTGGTGGCCGGTGTGCGCGCCCGCAGTCAACTCGGCGGTGATTCCGCCGTAGTCGGCAAGACGGACCCGGTAGTAGCCGGGGGAGGCGGACTCCTCGTCGTGGCTGAAGGCCGAGGCGTAAACGGCGTTGTCGGTGCTGGTGACGTCTCCGGTCGTGGGCAGGACGGGGAGGTCACCGCCGAGGGGGCAGCCCACACCGGAGAGGTGGACCGCGGAGAACCCGCGGATACGGGAGTGGTCCCAGTCATAGCCGGTGTAGTGGCCGGTGTCGGGGGAGAGTTGGACCATACTGAACGGCACGGCGGCGCC
The DNA here is from genome assembly GCF_046267975.1 of Streptomyces flavusporus. Taxonomy (NCBI): domain Bacteria; kingdom Bacillati; phylum Actinomycetota; class Actinomycetes; order Kitasatosporales; family Streptomycetaceae; genus Streptomyces; species Streptomyces flavusporus. The sequence goes on from NZ_CP176503.1 coordinate 3,281,901, forward strand.
GGGGAACGTGTTGCCACCGTTACGGGTGCCTATGAACGGGTTCACGAGGTCGGCGAGGTTGCCGGCGGGGGAGTCCCCTCCTGAAGAGGCGGGGGAGTCGAGCGCTCCGGTGAGGAGTACCGCCGCCACGAAGGCCCCGGTCAGTCGTCGGCGAGCTCGGTGCTTCGCGTCTGCCACGGGTGCCTCCTGGCGGGATGGCGTCGTCAAACCCTTTCGGGTTGATCACACCTGAGGATCATGCCTAGGCCCGTCAGGTGTCGCCGCTTCAGTTCACCCGTACGAGTGGAGTTGTGGGCTGTACGGATCGATCCCGCAGCCGTGCCCTGTCCGCGGGGATGGGTCCGCAAGGCCTCCTTCGGCGACTCCTCGCTGCCCGCACCGGATGACCCACCAGGCCCTCCGCGGACTGATCGGGTGCCTTGGGTGACCGCTCAGGCGCCGAGACTCTGGATGGTCTCCTTCACCAGACGGTTGCCCTTGGGCTCGTACCACGAGGTGTACGACGACAGCTTGGCAACCGCCGCGCCCAGCCACTCGGGATCGCCGAGCCGGTCCAGCGCCTTCGCCTCGGTGAGCTGGTTGAACAGCGCCTTCAGCACAATGACGTGGCCGCCCGTGTAACGGCGCTCATGATGCGTGTACCGCACCGACCACGGCTCGTACGGATGGCGCAGGATGCCGTGCAGGGAGCAGCCGTCGCGGCCCATGTCGGCACCGGGAGCAAAGCCCCCGACGAAGCCTCCGAAGGGGGTGACATGCCACCTCCGGTAAGCGGCACGCACCTTCAGCTCCACGAACTTGGACCACTCCATGGCGAGCAGTGGTGCCACCTCCCCGCGCCGGCGGTGCTCCAGACCTTCGGGCGTGAGCACGATGGACAGGCCGTCCTTCCGTGTCGGGTCCCCGATCACCCACCGGTCCCCGATCAGCTCCAGCGGCCCCAGGTGCTGCGCCATGGCCTCTCCCTCCGTCCTGCCGTCCGTCCGACCGGGAACATAACCGACGCCCGGAGACCGCCCACCGGCGTCCTCGATCGCGTCACCCGTGCCCGTGCTCCGCCGAGCCGCCGTCCTCGGTGTGCTCGGCCTCCTCGGCGACGGTGTCGCCGCCGAGGCCCGCCTGGACGGTGAAGTTCGCGGTGCGCACCTTGCCGTCGTGCTTGAAGTCAAGGAAGAGGCGGTAGGTGTGGGCGCTGGGCGCGGTGGCGGTGAAGGAGACGGTCGGCCCGGGCTTCGTCCTGGCGCCACCGGCTTCGCTGTTGGGGTGGACGTGCAGGTAGGCCAGGCCTCCGGCGCGCAGCGCCACCAGGTGCCCATACGCGCCGAGGTAGGGCTGCAGGTCGGTCACCGGCTTGCCGTCCTTGCGAACCTCGAAGGTCAGGTCCCGGGCGGAGCCGGTGTCGAGGTCCCCGTGCAGGGTGACTGTGTAGCCGTCGGCCCTGCTGGTGCTCACCTGCTGGGGCAGCTCTTGCGGCTCATAGTGCCCTGCGACCGCCAAGTCTGTGCCCAGGGTGAGGCTTTCACCGTCCTCGGCGGCCGGGGCGAAGTCCGCGAAGAGACGGTAGTCGCCGGCCGTCGGCAGGTTCACGGGCATGCGCCACGTGCCGTCGGCGGTACGCGTGGGGTGCAGGTGGCGGTAGACGGTCAGATCGCGGGAGGCCAGGATCAGGTGGAGCTCCTCCTCCTGCTCCACCTCATAGTCGGTGACCGGTCGCCCCTGCGCGTCGAGGATGGCGAACCGGATCTCGGCGCTGCGCCCGCGCTCGATCCGCGGGGTCTTCAGGTCGATCGAGTAGCCGTGGGCCGAAACCTGCAGCCCTCGGGTACTTCTGCGGCATTGCCCGCGCCGTCGGCCTCCGCCACCTCTGCCTCACGGCTCGTCTGCGTACCCGCCTTGGTATCCGCGTCGTCGGACCCGGCGAGGCTGCCCACTCCGTACGCCGCGCCCAACACGACGGCGAGTGCTGCGGCGAAGCCAGTGATCTTCGGCCAGGTGTTCATGAGAGTCTCCCCAGGAATGGCCCCCAGAGGGACGTCCCCGAGGGGAACCTATACGCCCAGGGGTATAGGCAACCGAGTGAATACACACCAGGGGTATGCGGGCGGTGGACGTGGACCTCGACGGCGGACGGGCCAGGGCCGTCTCCGACGGCGAACCGGACGACCGGCAGATCGCCAAGGTCGCCAACAAACCCGGCGACGAGGTCACCGGGTCTGGAATCCGACCCGGCCCGGCCGAGAACCTCTCACGATCCCGCTGCCGGGGGCGGTCGGGGACCTGACCACCGCCTCCCCCGACCTCGTGTACGTCCTGGTCAACGAGCACTGGTTCGCCCTGCGGCTGACGGGCCTGGGCGCCTTGCTGTCGGGGTGAGGCCATCGCCGTCGATGGTGTGGTGGTGGATGGGCCCGGTGCTTCGACCCAGGGGCGTGCCCGAGCCGTGACGCGTGTGGGCGATGATCTCCGCTTGACCGCCCCGCGGGGCCCACCAGCCACCCGGACACGAAGACCGGCCGGCAACGACCCGCGGAGTCCTGACCGAGTACTCTGCCCGCGGGCAGAGCCGCGCTCGCCGACGAGGAGGTTACGCGGGCGACGGAACGCGCCGCGCACCCCTGGGGCCCGAGCGGTGCATGCTCCACTGCGCGAGCGGGAGCAGGGCGTTCACCAGGGCCTGGCCGTCCGGGGCCAGCTGGTAGCGGATCTGTACGGGTGTGGTGGGGATGACGGTGCGTTCGATGAGGCCCGCGGCCTCGAGTTCCTTCAGGCGCTGGGAGAGCAGCCGGTCGGAGATGCCGTCGATCATGGCCCGGTACTCGCCGAAGCGCCGGGCGCCCTGGGCGGCGGCCTGCAGTACCGAACCCGTCCAGCGGCGTCCGACCATTTCGAGGGTGCCCTCGAAGCTCGGGCAGGTGTCGTCATGAATGGAGTTCACTTACAAAAGATTAGCACCTTACCCGTTGTTTTGCCGGCGGGGCGGTCCGGCCCACCCTGGACTCATGACCGACTACGGACGCCCGCTCTCCTTCGGAGTGAGCCTTGACCCCTCCGCCGGGGCATGGGCCCAGACCCGGCGCCTCGCGCGCACGGCGGAGGACTCGGGCCTCGACTACCTCGCCGTCCAGGATCACCCGTACCAGCCCGGCCACCTCGACGCCTGGACCCTGATCACGCACCTGTCGGCGGCCACCGACCGCATCTCCTTCCTCACCGGCGTCGCCGACCTGCAGCTGCGGCCGCCGGTGATGCTCGCCAAGGCCGCCGCGTCGCTGAGCGTGCTCACCGACGGACGGATCCAGCTCGGGGTCGGCGGGGGCGGCATCCCCGACGCCATCGCCTCGATGGGCGGACCGGCGCGACGCGGCCAGGACATGGTGGCGTTCACCGAGGAGTCCCTGGCGCTGCTGCGCACGGCCCTGGCCGGGGACGTCGTACGACTGCACAGCCCGTACCACTCCGTCGACGGCTACCGCGCCGGACCGGTGCCCCCCAAGCCCGTCGAGCTCTGGCTCGGCGCCCAGAAGCCCAGGATGCTCGCCGTCACCGGCCGGTCGGCCGACGGCTGGGTCGCTCCGCTGAACATCTACGTCCCGCCGCGGGAGGTGCCCTCGCGGCAGCGGATCATCGACGAGGCGGCCGCCGGCGCGGGCCGCGACCCGCGGACGCTGCGGCGCGTCTACAACGTGATCGGCGTGATCGGCGGCCACGGGGACGGACCCGGGCTCGTCGGCGATGTGCGGCGGTGGGTGGACACCCTCACCGAGTGGGCCGCCGACCTCGGCTTCGACACCTTCGTCTTCTGGCCCGCCACCGACCCCGAGCGGCAGCTCGCGCTCTTCGCCGGCGAGGTCGTGCCCGCGGTGCGCGAACGCCTCGACGCCCTGCGGAGCGGGCGATGAACGCCGCCCTCTCCGCCGTGCCGGCCGAGCTCGCGGGCAAGGTGGTCACGCCCGGCGACCGCCGCTACCGGCCGCTCCGCTCCACCTACACCACCGTCGGCCGCCCGGCCGCCGTCGTCCTGCCCGAGTCCGCGGGCGACGTCGCGGCGGCGCTGCGGCTCGCACGGCAGACGGGGCTTCGGGTGGCCGTCCGCAGCGGCGGACACGGCCTGTCCGGCCGGGGCACCAACGACGGCGGGCTCGTCATCGACCTGAGCGCGCTGCACCGGGTCGACGTCATCGACCGCGGCTCCCGCCTGGTCCGCGTCGAGGCGGGCGCCCGCTGGGCCCAGGTCGCCCAGGCGCTCGCCCCGCACGGGCTCGCCATCAGCTCGGGCGACCACGGCAACGTCGGCGTCGGCGGCCTCGCCACCGGCGGCGGCGTCGGCTGGCTGGTGCGGCAGTACGGGCTCACCATCGACCACGTCCGTGCCGTCGAGGTCGTCCTGCCCGACGGAACCGCCGTGCGCGCCGATGCCGAGGCCGAGCCCGACCTGCTGTGGGTGATGCGCGGGGCCGGCGCGGGAGCCGGGATCGCGGTGGCCTTCGAGATCGAGGCCATGGAACTGCGTGACGTCGGCCACGCACAGCTGATCGCCGCGGTGGACCCGGCCGGCCGGACACTGCGCCGCTGGGCCGACGTCATGGCGCGGGCACCGCGCGAGCTGTCGACGGCGGTGACGCTGTCCGCGCGGGGCACCGCCGCCGCCGCGTTCATCACCGCGGTCGTGGCCTCGGACCGTCCGTCCGTCATCCGCGACGCCATCGAACCGCTCCTCGGCATCGGCGACGTGATGGTCCAGCAGGCCCACGTCGTCCCCTACCCGGAGCTGGTCCCACCGCACCATCTGCACGCCAACACCGGCCAGATGCCCGCCAGCACGACCAACGGGCTGCTCACCGACATGACCCCGGACACCGCCCGCGCACTGGTCACCGCGTCGGCCGCCCCCCACCCGGTCCTGATCCAGCTGCGTTCACTCGGCGGCGCGACCCACGACCCGGCCCCCTCGGCCACCGCGTTCGCCCACCGCCACCAGAACACCCTCGTCATCGCCACGGCGTTCCCACCCGACGCCCCCGCCACACTGGCCGCCGCCTGGGCCCCCCTCGCCCCGCACACCGACGGCGCCTACGTGAACTTCGAGAGCGCCCCCGACCAGGCGACGCTCGCCCGCGCCTACCCGGGACCCACCGGCACCCGCGTTACCGACCTGTGGAAGCGCTACGACCCCGACGGCGTCCTGCGCCCCCGGCCGCCGGCCTGACCACGGCCCCACCGACCACCTCACCGACCACGAGCCCCCCGGCACCCGCCGCGGACACCCGCCCTACCAAGCCACCCCTCACCGGAGACACTCCATGGCCACGTTGCTGCACATCGACTCGTCCGTGTTCCCCGCCTCCGCCTCCGCCTCCCGCGCCGTCACGGAGACCTTCCGCACCACCTGGCAGGAACAGCACCCCGAGGGCACGGTCATCTACCGCGACCTCTCCGCCCACCCCGTCCCGCACATCACCGCCCACGCCCACACGGCCGGCTTCGCCGATCCGGACGCCCACACCCCCGAGCAGGCCGCCGCCTTCGCCGAACGCCTGAAGCTGATCGAGGAGCTGGAGCGGGCGGACGCGGTGCTGATCGGCGCCCCGATGTACAACTACACGATCCCCTCCACCCTCAAGGCCTGGCTGGACAACGTGATCCTCTTCGGCCGCACCTCGGGCGAGAACCCCTCCGCCAAGGGCACCCCGGTCACCGTCGTCGCCAGCCGCGGCGGCTCCTACGCCCCCGGCACCCCGAAGGAGCCCTACGAGTACGTGCAGAACTACCTGACGGCGACCCTCGCCGACATGCTCGCCCTCGACCTGGACTTCATCGTCCCCGAACTCACCATGGCCCCGCACGTCCCGGCCATGGCCGAACTGGTGCCGCTCTTCGAAACCTCCCGCGACCGCGCCTTCCAGGACGCGGCCACCAAGGCGAAGACGCTCGCCGAACGCCTCGCCGCGTAAACGGCACCTCTCGAACGCCGTGTGACGTCCTTGCCATCAGGACGTCACACGGCGTTCCCGTGAGCTGGTGCAGGCTCCCAACGCGTCACCGGCTGTCGTACTCGTCGTGGCGGCGCCACCAGAAACCGGTCTCGTTGCGGCCGAGTGGTGCGCGGTCGAGCCACTGGGCTCCAGCCGGGCGACGAGCCACTCCTGACGTGTTCCGGCCTTGTGCTCGGTCATCACTTGTTCGTGTCCGAGTCCAGGTGCTTGATCTTGATCCAGTCGCGGGAGCGGCGCCCGGGCAGGTAGGGGCTGGTGAGGCGTTTCGCGACCACGCCGTCGTAGCCCTCGATGGTGCTCTGCTCCATTGCCTCGGCTGCCATCGAGGGCCACGCCGCGGGCACGGCGACGGCCGGTCCGGACAGCGCGAGGTCGTCGAGGAGGTCGCGGCGCGCGGTGTAGGGCAGGTGCACGGTCGGCTCCCCGAGATGAAGGATGTCGAAGAGCATCAGCCTGACGGGCAGGTCCCTGGCGCCGTGCGCGATCGCGTCCGGGTGGTGCAGACTCATGCGCTGCTGCAGCCGCTGCACGGACGGGCGGCCCTCGAGGTCCCGGGCGACGATCTCCCCGTCCAGCACCGCCTCCGGCCCGGGCAGCAGAGCGGCCAGCGCCTGGAGCTCCGGGTACTGGGCGGTGACGTCCATCCCGTTGCCGGCCACCAGCCGCAGGCTGCCGTTCCCCGGCAGGTGGGCGATCACGCGGGCCCCGTTCCAGAGCGTTTCGTACGCGTACTCGGCCTCGGCTTCCGGTCCCGGTGGCGGGCCGATCACCGCCAGCATCGGGGACAGCGCGGGCAGCACGCGGGGAGCGTCGGAGGACGGGTGCACGCTCATGGTTTCCAGCGTGCGCCCGTCGGCGTGGATCGGCCACTTGCCGCCGGTGCGGACGGAGTAATTGGATTTATCGTGGTCTGGGAACCCTGGTCGTAGGTGCTCCTGGCGTCGCGGGAGTCGACATGAAAGTCCAAATGATCCAACGGGCCGCTGACGTGCTGTTCGACATCCCGGGTGAGGTGCATGAGGAGATCATCGCGCTGATCCGGGCCGTGGCCGAGGACCCGGAGACACAGGTCGCGGATCTGGCCGCAGCGTTCGGTGAATGGTGCTGGCTTGTGTACACCCGCCGTGGTGACGTGATCGAGGTGCTGGACGTCGGCTGCGCTCGCTGACGTCCACCTGCCACCCGGCACCGTCACTGCGCGTGTCCCTCCCTCAGCCGGATCTCGACCAGACCGTCGTTGAGGCGGACGTCGAAGGAAGGCTGCGGTGCCGTGGCCGGTCCGGCCACGCAGGCGCCGTCCGCGAGCCGGAACGTGCTGCCGTGCCAGGGGCAGATCACGCAGCCGTCGCTGATCTCGCCCTTGGACAGGGGACCCGAGAGGTGGGCGCACCGGTCCGCCAGCGCGTGCAGCTCTCCGGTGCCCTCGGAGTCCCGCACGAGCAGCACAGGGACCTCCCCGACCATCCGCCGGACGACACTGCCGCGCGGGAACTCCTCCGGGTCACCGACCGGATGCCAGCCCTCGTAGATCAGGTGCGGCACGGACTGGCTGTGGTTCACGCCGGCCGCCTGCCGGTACGCCAGGTGGCCGCCGAGGAACCCGCCGGCCGTGGCGGCCGCCAGTCCGGCGAAGCCGAGCAGCCGGCCACTCCGCCCCCTGCTGCGGGCCACGAGCGAGGCCGCGTAGCAGGCGACGGCCGTGGTGTTCGCCGCCGCGTGCACCACGCCCACGCGCTCCTGCTCGGGAAACTGGTCCGCGAAGTCGACGGCCCCCGCCAGCGCGGCCGGGACCGCGGTGGCGAGCCCCGTGGCGACCAGCAGTCGGGCAGCGCGCTCGTTGCCGCGGGTCAGATCGAGCAGCGCAGCGGATGTCCAGGCCCCGATGGGAGCCTGCACCAGCGCCGGGTGCAGCGGGTGACCCTGCCAACGGCCGCGCAGCGCGTCCCGTACGGGCCCGAGGGGGAGCGCGTGGACGCGCGTCCGTACGGGGGTCGCGATGCGGTCGAGGCGGTCGGCGTCCTCCAGCGCTTCGATCTTCGACAGGGGATTGCGCATGTACGCCGGGTTACCCGATCACCCCGGCAAAAACGGCCCCCGTCCCGGTGGCTCACTCTCTCCTCGAGACGTCTTCCATCCGCTCGCCCTCGGCTTGGGAGGGTTCGGTCCTGGGCACGTCCGGGTGCTGTTCCATGGCGCTGCGCTCGCCCGGTTCGTTGCGTTCGCCTTCGGCCTGCGACGGGGTGAGAGCGTACAGCCACTGGTCGGAATCCGAGGCTCTGGACTGCATGACGGGCCTCCTTCGCTCGCTAACCCCATAATCCACCTTCGGCGGTGCGAAAGAAGCCCGAGGCCGACCGGGACGAGTCCAGGTGCGTGCGCCGCATGTCGAAGTGCGAAACCCCCGCTCCTCACCCCCGATCCGGGACTGGTACGTTGTTCTAGAGCTGGATCACTGTACGAATACCCGATCGTTGTCCGGCACAAAGTCGGCCGACAGGAGGAACTCGTGAAACTGGTCATCTTCGGCGCGAACGGCCCGACCGGGCGGCTGGCCACGGAGCAGGCGCTCGCCGAGGGCCATTCGGTCACCGCCGTGACCCGCCGACCCGACGCCTTCCCGCTGAGCGGCGCCGCGTTACGGGTGGCCGGCGCGGACATCATGGACGCCGAGGCCGTGGACCACGCGGTGGCCGGCCATGACGCGGTCATCTCCACCGTCGGCGTGCCGTACACCAAGGAGCCGGTGACCGTCTATTCGGAGGGCACCGCGAACGTCGTCCAGGCCATGCAGTCGCACGGCATCCGGCGGCTGGTCTGCGTCAGCTCCATCGGCGTCAACTACGAGGACGCCCCCGGTGAGGCCTTCATCTTCCGGAAGCTGATCGTGCCGGTGCTGCTCAGGATGGGCCGCCCCCTGTACGACGACGCGGCCCGGATGGAGGAGATCGTGCGCGCCGGCGACCTGGACTGGACGATCATCCGCCCCGCCGGCCTCTTCGACGGTACGACCACGACCGACTACGTCGTGAGCACAACCCGCCACCCGGGCTGGTTCACCTCGCGCAAGGACCTCGCGGACGCACTGGTCCGCGAAGGCGTCGACAACCGCAACGTCGGCGCCACCGTCGAGGTCATCACCACCCAGGGCGTACCCAGCTACTTCCAGGTCTTCGTCAAGGAGGCCCTGCACATCGGCGGCAACAAGAAGTAACCGCCGGACCGGGCGTCAGCGCGAGGCGGCGATCTGCGCCTGCAGTCCGTCGAGGACGTACTTCAGGCCGAGCTCGAAGTTCTCGTCCCAGGCGTCGTCCAGCACGTACTCGTACTCGACCAGCGTGGGGTACTGCTCCTGCCGCATCCTCAACTGCTCCTGCGCGGCGGTCCGTTCGGCGCCGGACCAGCGCAGGCTGGACTGACTGGCGGTGGAACCCTGAACGTGGTTGTACAGCACCCAGCAGGCGGCCTGAACCTGCCGCCCCTCCAACCCGGCCCGGGCCAGGGTCGCCTGCAGGAACTCCAGCCAGGTCAGGAAGTTCGGCCCGATCGACGGCCGGCGACGCAGCGGCAGCGCGGCGGACCACGGGTGCCGTAGGAGCATGGCCCGGCATCCGGAGAGGAGGGCCACCACGTTCTCCTGCCAGCTACCGGTGTCCCCATCGGGGAGCGGGGCCTCGGCGAAGATGGCGTCGATCGCCAGGTCGATGACGTCGTCCTTGGTGTCGATGTGCCAGTACAGGGTCGTGGCACCGACTCCGAGACGCTCCGCGAGGTGGCGCATGGTCAACCGCTCCATGCCCTCCTCGTCCAGCAGGGCGATCGCCGCCCCGGTGATGCGCTCCCTGGACAGCGGCGGCTCGTTGCGCGGCGTGGGCGGGCGGCGCAGCCAGACGCTCTGCGCGGCTCCGGAGCTCGCGCGACCGCTGCTCCGCGGCTTGCTCACGATGACACCCACCGCCCTTTCCCGGCTCTTCGTAGGGGCGAGCCTCATGGTAGTACATTGATCGGCGCGCTCGATCAATGTACTGGTTACCCGATCATCGTTCGAGACCTCGAAGACGCGCAGGTACGCGGGGCGGCCGCCCGGTGGCGGCCGCCCCTCTCACAGGCGTACGGAGCCGGAGTTGACGCAGGCCAGTAGGGTGCGCCGCCCTGCTCCGCGGCCCGCAGGACCGCCGTCAGGAACGGCGGCCGGTCCGCGGCGGGGACCGGCTCCCAGTCGCGTGGGGCACACTGCACGGTCGGGGCCAGTTCGACCCGGTTCAGGTATCCCGCCTCCACGCGCGCGTGCACGAGCAGATGCGGTACGCCGCCCAGGCGCCGGAACAGAAAGGCCGCCACGCCCGTGCCGCAGGGCTCGATCAGGGGCTGGGACCAGCCGGTGACCTCGCGGTTCCCGGCCTCGACGGCGACACCGGTGACCTTGAAGAAGCGGCCGTCGGGGCGGCGGATGCCGTCCGCGTCCCGGGTCCAGCCCTCGACGTCGGCGAGCGGCATGAGCCGGACGTCGACGTCGTGCCGGGCGCGTTCGGCGGTGAACCAGGAGAGCAGTTCGAGGTCGGAGTGCAGGGCGCCCGCCTCGGTCTCGGGCAGCGGCAGACAGCCCAGGACGGTACGGGCGTCCATGTTGACGAGGTTGTCCAGCCGCAGCAGCTCGCCGAGCTGGCCGAGGGTCAGCCAGATGTGGTCGGGGCCGCACGGCACCTCGGTGTCGGCGGCTTCGACCAGCATGTTGCGGTTGGCCTTGCGGTAGAACCAGGCACCGTGCTCCGACTGGAGCGAGTCGGCGAGCACCAGGTGGGGCGGGGCGCCCGTGAAGTGCTCCAGGTACTTCACCGACGAACCGGCGTGCACGCGCTGGTAGTTGCTGCGGGTGGCCTGCACGGTCGGCGAGAGCTGGATCAGGTTGGGGTTCCCGGGCTCCATCTTCGCCTGCATCAGGAAGTGCAGGACGCCGTCGAACTCCTTGGCGAGGATGCCGAGGATGCCCACCTCCGGCTGGTGGATGACGGGCTGCTGCCAGCTGCCGTACGGCCCCTCGTCGACCCGTGCGGCCAGGCCGCGCACGGCGAAGAACCGGCCGCTGCGGTGCACGAGGTCACCGGTGCCGGGGGCGAAGGACCACTGCTCGAGCCGGTCCAGCGGCACCCGGCGGACGGTGAAGCGGTGGGCGCGGGCCCGCTCGGCGAGCCAGCTGGTGACGTCCTGCGTACGCAGGTGATGGCCCGCCCCGGTCACGGCGGCGGACCGGGCCAGCCGCGCGGGCAGGTCCGCCGCGACCCGGGGACGCAGCAGCGCGGCGGTGCTCATGCCCGGCCTCCCCCGACCGCCTGTTCGGCCGGATCCGTCTCGTCCGCGAGATGGTGCACCGTCCGCCGCAGCGCCTCGCCGAGCTCGGTGCGCGGCTCCCAGCCGGTGACGGACCGGAACGCGGAGGCGTCGATGGTGATGCTGCTGAAGTCCCCGGCCTCGGCGTGCTCGGGCGGCGGCACCGACAGCACCGGTACGCGCGGCCGCCCGGTGCGTTCCGCGACGAGGTCGGCGACCTGCTCGAAGACGGGCCCGAGGGGCCGGCCCTCGCCGGTGCCGAGCAGCCAGTGGCGCCCGGCCAGCGCCTCGGCGTGGTCCAGGCCGGCGACCACGGCGCGGGCCAGGTCGTCGATGTACAGCAGGTCGCGGCGGACCGTCCCGTCGTGCCACATCGTCAGGGGTTCCCCCGCCAGCGCGCGGCGGGCCATCGCCGAGACGACGCCGCGGTCGCGGGCCGTGGGCCCGGCGCCGGGCCCGAACACGGTGGGCAGCCGCAGCGACGTCCCGCACAGCACACCGCGGGCGTCGGCGTCGAGCAGCAGCCGCTCGGCGGCCAGCTTCTGACGGTCGTACGGGCCCTTCGGGCGGTCCGGTTCGGTGCCATCGAGGACCGCCTTGCCGGTCGGGCCGACCTGGGACGCGGCGCCGGTGAACACGACCTTCGTGCGGGGCCCGGCCGGACGGTCGGCGAGGGTGTCGACGACGTCGCGGACGAGACCCACGTTGACCCGCTCGGCGGCCGTGTCGCCGTCCTCGATCCGCCAGGTGGCGGTGGCCGAGCTGTACAGCGTGGCGAGGACGACCGCGTCGGCGTCCGCCACGGCGTCGGCCGTCTCGCCCGGCTCGGTGAGGTCGGCGGCCCGTACCTCGACGTCGGCGCGTGCCCCGGGCGGGACGGCCGCGGGGCGCCGGGAGACCGCCCGGATCCGGACCGGGCGGGCGGCGAGTTCCCGCAGGACGGCCGAGCCGACGAAGCCGGTGGCGCCGAGCAGGGCGATGGTGGGGGTCACGGCCACAGCGCGGCCTCCACTTCACGGCAGGTGTCGTAGGCGGGCAGCAGGCCCTTCTCCCGCGCCTCGGCGAGCGTGGGGGCGCTGCTGTCCCGGGCGGACAGCCGCAGCTCGGGTGCGTCGGGCAGCGGCAGGCCGAGCGCCGCATCCAGCGGGGACACCGCCAGCTCGTGCTCGGGGACGTACCCCTCCGACATCACGTACACGACGATCGAGTCGTCCTGCTGGGACAGGAAGGCGTGGCCGACGCCGACCGGGATGTACAGCGCACGGCAGTCCGCGCCGCTGAGCTCGGTGGCCTCCCACCGGCCGAAGGTGGGCGACCCCACCCTGAGGTCGACGAGGAAGTCCAGCACCCGTCCGTACGGGCAGTAGACGTACTTGGCCCGGCCGGGCGGGGTGGCGGTGTAGTGGATGCCGCGGAGCACCCCGCGGGCGGACACGTTGTGGCTGATGTCCCTGACCGGGAACAGCGGCCGGCCCAGGGCCGCGGAGAACGTGGCCTCCTGGTACGGCGACGCGAAGCATCCCCGGTCGTCCCCGAAGACCTGGGGGGTGAACTCGCGGACGCCCTCGATGGCCGGCGTGCGCACCTGCATGACGCTCACTCGCTCTTCTCCTTGGCAGTGGTGATCTCCAGCAGGTACTGGCCGTACGGCGAGTGGGACAGGGCCAGTCCGAGCCGGTGGCAGGTGTCGGCGTCGATGTACCCCATGCGCCAGGCGATCTCCTCGATGCAGCCGATGCGCACGCCCTGTCTGCGGGAGAGGATCTGCACGTACTGGCCGGCCTCGGTGAGCGCGTCGTGGGTGCCGGTGTCGAGCCAGACGAAGCCCCTGCCCAGCTGGACGAACTCGGCCTTCCCGCGCTCCAGATAGGCCCGGTTGACGTCGGTGATCTCCAGTTCGCCGCGGTCGGAGGGGCGCAGCCCGCGGGCGATGTCGACGACGTCGTTGTCGTAGAAGTACAGCCCCGTGACGGCCAGGTTGGAGCGCGGCGCCTCGGGCTTCTCCTCCAGGCGCAGGAGACGGCCGGAGGCGTCCACCTCGCCGACCCCGTACCGCTCGGGGTCGCCGACCGGGTAGCCGAACAGGACGCAGCCGTCGATGTCCCGCGCGCTGGTGCGCAGGATCTCGCCGAAGCCCGGCCCGTGGAAGAGGTTGTCGCCGAGGACCAGCGCGACGGAGTCGTCGCCGATGTGCTCGGCGCCGACGACGAAGGCGTCGGCGATGCCCCGGGGTTTGTCCTGTTCGGCGTAGGTGAGCCGCAGTCCGAGCCGGGAGCCGTCGCCGAGCAGCCGCTGGAAGCCGGGAACGTCCTGCGGGGCGGCGATGATCTGGATCTCGGTGATGCCGGCCAGCATCAGCACGGACAGCGGGTAGTAGATCATGGGCTTGTCGTAGACCGGCAGCATCTGTTTCGAGACGCCCAGCGTGATCGGATACAGCCGGGTCCCGTGGCCGCCGGCCAGGATGATCCCCTTCATGCGCCGGTCCCCTCGGCCGCCCCGTCGGCAGCCGTCGCCTCGAAGTGGCTCGGCCGGCCGTCCTCGTACACCTCGCGGCCCAGGCGCTCGGCGTCCCGGCGGTGCATCAGCTGCCAGGTGCCGTCGGCGTGCCGGAGCACCACGGAGTGCCACGGCGTGGTCCACACGTCGGCCGCGCCGACCAGCCGGATACCGAACTTGGCCTCACCGCGGCTCTGCGGGTGGATGGACAGCCGGACGTTGCGCGGATGGTGCTCGGCGATCAGCTCGCCCCAGGCCCGGCTGCGGACGATGACCTCGTAGGCGCGGCGGCGGCAGTCCCGCTGGAGCGCCGAGCGGGAGCCGTCCCACTCCGCCACGTCCTCCATCAGGAACTTGGTGATGCCGCGGTACATGCGCAGGGTGGACTCGTCGCTGCGCACCTCCTCGCGGAGTTCCTCGACCGACGGGCCGAGGGTCTCGGCGGCGACCTTGCGCTTCTCGTCGTACGACAGGTCGGGGCCGTAGACGTCCTTCAGGTCGAAGGTGTCGAGATGCGCGTCGAGTCCCTCGGCGCGGATCATCGCGCGCAGCTCGCTGCCGTAGGCGTCGATGTGCTCGTCGGGGACGCCGATGACGTCACCGAAGATATGTCCGTCGGAGCAGATCAGGATCTTCGCGCCGGGGGCGTACACCTTGCCGATCTCCGCGCACAGGGAGCCCAGGAAGCGCAGCGCCAGCCGCTCCCCGTGGTCCGGTAAGTGGCTGAGGACCTTGTCCGGGTTGGGCGACTTGCAGGGGAAGCCGGGCAGGCTGAAGATCACCGGTTCGTCCCGCCGGACGAAGTCGCCTATCTGGCGCAGCTGCTCCGGGAAGTCGTGGGCGGTGTCCAGGTGCGGATCGGGCTCGGCGGCCCTGCGGTGCGGGAGCAGCAGTTCCAGGATCTCGCGGCTGACGCGTTCGGCCGCGGAGGCATGGGTGAAGGTGGTGGACATCTGGGACATGGGTCATCGACTCGCTTCCGCTGAAGGCTGGACGCAGAGATGCCGTCGGGTGGCAGTTCTGCGGTACGTGGCCGGGGGACGGCGGCCGGACGCTCAGTTCGTTCGGTGCCGTACGGGGCAGCCGGTGGCCGGAGCTGCCTGTGAGGTGCCGTAGGAGACGGGCAGTTGGTTGACGCCGCGCGCGAGGACGGCGCCGATCCACTCGAGGTCCTGGTCCGCGACGGCGAGTCGCAGTCCGGGCAGCCGGGTGAGCAGCGCGCGCAGGGCGATCTGGAGTTCGATACGGGCAAGGGCGGCACCCGGGCAGAAGTGGATGCCGTGGCCGAAGGCCAGGTGCGGGTTGGGTGTGCGGTCCAGGTCGAGGGTGTCGGCGTCGGGGAACCGTTCCGGGTCGCGGTTGGCGGCGCTCAGCGACACGATGACCGAGTCGCCGGCCGGGACACGGGTGCCGAAGAGGTCGGCGTCCTCGGCGAAGAACCGCCAGGTGGTGAGCTCGAAGGCGCTGTCGTAGCGCAGGAGTTCCTCCACGGCCCGGGCCAGCAGCCCCTGCTCGCCCGCTTCGCCGTCCCGCACGGCGTCCTGCAGCCGCCGCAGCTCGGCGGGGTGGCGGAGCAGGGCCACGAGGGCGGTGGTGATCTGGTTGGTCACCGGCTCCTGTCCGGCGACCAGCAGCTGGAAGACGACGGAGTCGCGCTCCTCCTTGCCGATCGCGCCCTCCTGGCACGCCACGACGAGCTTGGTGAGCAGGTCGTCGCCGGGGTTCTGGCGCTTGTCCTCGGTGACCTCGGCGATATAGCCCTGCAGCCCGCGCAGGCGCCCCTCGTACACCGGCCGCTGCGGGTCGGTGGGGCCGACGGGCTGCACGACCTTGCCCCAGTCGCGGTCGAACCGCGCCGCCAGGGCCTCGGGCAGGCCGATCACTTCGGCGAGGACGCGGAAGGGGAAGTGCGCGGCGAAGACGCCGACGACATCGAGCTCCCCGGACTCCCCGGTATCGGGGTTGTCGAGGGCCGCGTCGAGCAGTTCGGTGGCGATCTCTTCGAACCGGGGCCGCATGCGCTCGACATGGCGGGGGGCGAACGCCTCGGTGACCATTTTCCGCATCACCGTGTGCTTCGGCGGGTCCTGGTGCAGCAGATGGACCTGGAGCTGTGAGTGCTGCGGTTCCGGCATGATGGCGGCGCGCTCGCGCCAGGCGCTGTTGCCGAGGTCGTGGTTCTTGCCGAGACGGTCG
This sequence comes from Streptomyces flavusporus, assembly GCF_046267975.1. Lineage (NCBI taxonomy): Bacteria > Bacillati > Actinomycetota > Actinomycetes > Kitasatosporales > Streptomycetaceae > Streptomyces > Streptomyces flavusporus. Next base: position 3,297,914 of record NZ_CP176503.1, read on the forward strand.
TCGTTCAGCGCGCTGTGCGCGGCCTCGTAGCCGGTGACCAGCCATGCGTTGACGCCGCTGGGGAAGTGGACCCGGTGCACCGGGCCCTCCTCGCGGAGCTTTCGGTACAGCGGGTACGGGTCGGTCTTGTACTCCTTGCCGTAGAGGGGCAGCGGTTCGGAGTTCGGCATGGCAGGGCGCTTCCTTCCTGAGGGAAAGGTGGGCACGGGAATCACGGGAATCCCCGGGTTCTTCTCGACCGCCCGGTCACTGCTGCGGCGCGATGATCTCGCCGGTCCGCGCGTCGCGTACCGTGATCGCCTCCGGGCAGATCTCCGCGGCGTCGATCACGCGGGCGTCCGGGTCGGTCAGCTCGGCCACCGCCCGGGCCCGGCCGGCGTCCAGGCGCAGCCGGCCGTGCGCGGTGGCGAGGCACAGACCGGAGCCGGCGCAGGCGTACCGGTCTACTTCGAGCAGCCACTGGGCCCGGTCTCCGGTGCGGGTTTCGCCTCGCTCACCAGGGCCGGACGGCACCGGCATCACCATGTGACCGGCAGGGATTCCGGGGCGCGTGCGATCAGGCCGGGCTTCCACGGGACGTCGTCCACCGAGCCCGCGAGGCGCAGGCCGGGGAATCGGTCGAGCAGTCCGCCGATCGCCGCCTTGAGTTCGGCGCGGGCGAGGGCCGCTCCGAGGCAGTAGTGGATGCCGTGGCCGAAACCGAGATGCGGATTGCGCTCACGGTCGAAGCGGATGGTCTCCGGGTCCTCGAAAACCCGCTCGTCGCGGTCGCCCGCGGCCCGCTGGAAGATGACCGTCTCGCCCTTGCGGATGAGAACCCCGCCGATCTCGACGTCCTCGGAGGCCCGGCGCGGGAAACTGCCCGTCGAGCGCAGCGGAATGATGCGCAGCATCTCCTCGATGGCGGGATCCAACAGGTTGCGGTCCGCCAGGAGTTGTTCGTAGAGATCGCGCTGGGCCAGCAGCAGGAACGACACGTTGGAGATCATGCTGAGCGAGGTCTCGTGGCCGGCCATGAGAATGCCGATTCCGGTCCGGACGGCCTCCACCTCCGTCATCTGCCCGCGTCCAGCGCCTCGATGAGGACGGAGATCAGGTCGTCGGAGGGACTGGCCCGGCGTATGGAGATCAGCTTGCGCAGGAATTGCTCGAGTCCGTCCCGGGCATCGTTCACCTCCTCCCTGGTGTGCGCGGAGGTGGCCACGAAGACATCGGAGTACCTGCGGAATTCCGCGCGTTCCTCGTAGGGGACGCCGAACAGCTCCACGATCATGCGGACCGGGAGCGGAATCGCCAGCCGCTGTACGAGATCGCCGGGCGGGCCGGCCTCCTCCATCGCGTCGAGTTCCGTGGTGACCAGCTCCCGCATCCGGTCGGTGAGGTCCGAGACGATGCGCGGCCGGAACGCGTGCGCGACGATCTTGCGCATCTTTCCGTGGTCCGGCGGGTCCATGCTGAGCAGGTTCCCGGGGCTCAGCGGCAGGGGCGTGACCCGCACGGTGTCGGGTTCCGTGGCCCAGCGGGAGCTGAACCGGGGGTCGGCGAGGAACTCCTTGATCTCGTGGTATCCGGTGATCAGCCAGGCCTCACCGCCATACGGCATGGTGACCCGGGACACCGGCTCGGTCCGGCACAGCTCCAAGTAACGGGGATTCAGTTCGAGCCGGACTACGGGACCGAAAGGGTATTGCGGAGGCCTGGAAGTGTCTTTGGCCGTATCCGTGACGGTCACGGCATTCCCCCTTCTGTGAATGGTCCGTCGCATGCGGAAACTGCGGAGCCGTTGCACTCGAGTGGTGGCGGTCTCGACGCATGCCCCGGGCACGGGTCATGCGGAATTCCGGCAGCGAGGAACAAAAGATCTGACGAAAGCTCTTCGAGCAGGACTGGCCGGTCGTCGGTCAACGGCATTGCGACCGCGTCGCACTCAGCCTGTCGCTCGGGGATCCTCTCACAGAAACCATCAGGCGGAAGGCGTTCGAAATCGAGGCTCGCATTCCACAAAAAAGGCGGTGGACAGCGCGTTCAAGCGCTGCCCGCCGCCTTGTTGTCGGCGATACCGGCGTTGTAGGCGTTCAAGTCACCTGCGGGCGTAGAGCCGCATCGTGACCGGTCCGAAGACCAGCAGGAACAGTCCCGCCCACCCCAGCACCCAGGCGATTTCCGCCGACGGCCAGTCGCCGGCCATCAGACCCCGTACCGCCTCGCACAGATGGGTCACCGGGCTGTTGTTGACGAACGCCTGCAGCCAGCCCGGCATGGTCTCCGGGTCGACGAACACGTTGCTCAGGAAGGACAGCGGGAAGATGACCATCATCGAGACGCCCATCACCGACTTCTCCGTGCGCAGCAGCAGGCCGAACATGGTCCACACCCAGGAGAAGGCGAAGCTGAAGACCAGCAGCAGGGCCACCCCCGCCAGCACTCCGACGGGCCCGCCGTCCGGCCGGAAGCCGAGGATCAGACCCACCGTCAGGATGACGGCCGCGGCGACGGTGTAGCGGAGCATGTCGCCCAGCAGATAGCCGACCATGGGCGCGGGCCGCCAGATCGGCAGGGTCTTGAAGCGGTCGAAGACGCCCTTGGCGATGTCCACGTTGATCGAGATGCCCGTGTACATCGTCGTCATGATGATCGACATCACCAGGATCCCGGGCAGCAGGAACTGGATGTACTCCTCGGTCGAGCCTGCCAGCGCCCCGCCGAACAGGTACGTGAACATCAGCACGAACATGATCGGCATCGCGGTGACGTCGAAGAGCTGCTCCGGCACATGCTTGATCTTCAGCATGGCCCGCCAGCCGAAGGCCATCGACGCCGCCGGGGCGCCGGCCCGCGGCCGCTTCCCGGCCGGGGCGACCAGCAGTGCGGCCAGGGACTCGGTGGAGACCCGGGCGGGACCGTCGGCGCGGTCCTCGGTCTTGGTCGCGGTGCTCATGCCATGGCCTCCTGCACGGTACGGCCACTGCCGGCGCCGTCGCCGGTCAGGGCGAGAAAGACTTCGTCGAGGCTGGGCTGCCCCAGCGAGAAGGTGTCGACGGCGATGTGGGCCCGGGCCAGCTCGGCCAGGGCGCGGGAGGCCAGTTCGGCCGCGCCGGAGCCGTCGGCCCCGGCGCCCACGCGAGCCGTGAGGGCGAACGGGTCGGGATCGAGCTGTACGGGCATGCCGTCCAGGCACAACGCCAACACACGCTCGGCATCCGGCCGCCTGGTGGCGTCACGCAGCCGCAGATGCACCGACCCGGCGCCCACGGAGGCCTTGAGCTCCCCCTTGGTGCCCTCGGCGATCACCTTGCCGCTGTCGATCACCGCGATCCGCGAGGCCAACTGGTCGGCCTCGTCCAGGTACTGGGTGGTGAGCAGCACCGTGGTGCCCTGGCCGACGATCGCCCGCACGATCTCCCACACCTGGTTGCGGCTGCGCGGGTCCAGGCCGGTGGTCGGCTCGTCCAGGAAGAGCAGGTCGGGGGTGTTGAGGATGGACGCCGCGATGTCGAGCCGGCGCCGCATGCCGCCGGAGTACGTCTTCACCTGCCGGTCGGCCGCCTCGGTCAGGACGAAGGCCTCCAGCATCTGGGCGGCGCGGCCCCGGGCGGCGGACTTGCCGTGCCCAAGGAGCCGGCCGAGCAGGACCAGGTTCTCGGCGCCGGTCAGGTCCTCGTCCAGCGAGGCGTACTGGCCGGTGAGGGAGACGCGGGCGCGCACCTCGTCCGCCTCGCGGACGACGTCCCGGCCGAAGACGCGGGCCTGGCCGCCGTCCGGCCGCAGCAGGGTCGCGAGCATCTTCACGAAGGTCGTCTTGCCCGCCCCGTTGGGGCCGAGCACGCCGTAGACCATGCCCTGGGGGATGACGAGGTCGATGCCGTCGACGGCCCGCTTGTCCCCGTAGGTCTTCACCAGCCCCTCGGTCTCGATGGCGGCTGCCGAACTGCCGGCGGTCATCGGGTCCTCCCCCGTCGGGTCCTGGATGCGGTCTCTTTCGTACGGTCCGGGCGACCGTGGATGCTGTCCGTGCCGGTCGGTGCGGGCTCAGCCATGCGAGCCGCCCGGGGCCGCTTGGGCGGTCGGCGAGGCCTGCGCGGTCCGGCCGCGGATCCGCGCCAGGGCGAGCAGGCCGCCGACGCCCGGGATGGCGGCGCGCCAGCGGGCACCCGACCCGGCCGCGGCCGGGGCCATGCACGCGGCGCCGATGGTGACGAGATACGCCGAGCCGTGCACCGGCCCGACGAGCGAGGTGATCACCTGCAGATGGACGGTGAACAGGTTCAGGAAGAGCAGGGCGAGGGAGGCCGCCTCGACGCCGGCCGCGATCCGCAACGTACGCACCGGATCACGCTCCCGCGGTGGAGTCGGATAACAGCACCTTGGTCACTGGTGGACCCTTTCGTCGTCGGCATGCATTGGCTGCCAATAGATAGCACACCAATACCCGATTGTGTAGGCTGCCGACTTATGAGACAGGATGCAGTGCGCGGCCACCTGGACGGATTGCTGCTGGCCGTGCTCGAACCCGGGCCCCTGCACGGCTACGCGATCATCACCGCCGTCCAGCAGCGCAGCGGAGGCGCACTCGAACTGCGTACGGGCACGATCTATCCGGCCCTCAACCGGCTCGAGCGCATCGGGCTGCTGCGCAGCAGCTGGCAGTCCGCCGGCGAACGCCGCAGGCGGTGCTACGAGCTCACCGAGGCCGGACGCCGGACTCTGGCCAGCGAGCGGACGGCGTGGCAGGAGTTCACCACCGCCATCGGCTCGGTCCTGAACCCCGTCACGCCGCCCGGAGTCGCCACATGAGCGCCGTCACCCCGCAGACCGACCCCATCGAGGACTACGTCTCCACCCTGGCCGCCGCCTTACACGGCCCGGCGCGCACCAAGGCACGCATGGTGGCCGAGGTGCGTGAGGACCTGACGGACGCGGTGTCGGAACGCACCCGCGCGGGGCTGACGTACCAGCGTGCCGCCGACCAGGCGGTGCGGGAGTTCGGGACCGCCGACGAACTCGTGGTGAGCTGGCAGCGCGAGCTGACGATCGCCCAGGCCCGGCACACCGCGCGGGCCGTCGCGCTCACCGTCCCCTTCGTGATCGCCTGCTGGTATCTGGTCCGGCAGGCCGGACATGACCAGACCTGGCAACTGCCGCGCACGGCCCAGCTGCTGGCCGTCCATCTGGCCGGCGTCTCGGCCGTTGCCGCACTGCTCGCCGCCGTGGCCCTGGCGGCCACCGGCACACTCGCCCGCTGGCTGCCCACGCCGGACCGGCTGCCGCTCACCGTCGCATGGGGCGGCACCGTCGCCAGCGTCTCCATGGCCGTCGCCACCCTGGCCCTCGCCATCGCGGCCGCCCTGGGCACCAACTGGCTGCTGCTCGCGTTCGCCGGGGCCCTCGCCGCCACCTCGCACGCCCTGGTGGCGGGCTCGGCCCGGTCCTGCCGACGCTGCGCCCGGCTGCCGGTCATCGAGGCACCGGGCGCTGGGGAGCGCTGACCACGAGCAGGAGGTTCCGCCGTCGCGTCGGCCGTACGGCCTGAGGACGCGACGGCGAAACCTCCTGCTGTTTCGCTATCCGTACGCCTTCTCGCGGATCTCCTCGTCCGCGGTCTTCTCTTCCGAGGACTTCAGTTCCGCGGTCTCCTCGGCGGTGTCCTCGATGCGCTTCATCGCCAGCGTCAGGATCGGCGGTGCCATCAGCGAGGTGACCACCGCGATCAGCACGATGACGGTGTACATCTGAGTGGTGAGCACGCCCAGCCGCAGCCCCGCCATCGCGATGACCACCTCCACGACACCACGGGCGTTCATCCCCGCCCCGAGGGCCAGCGCCTCCCACCGGCTCCGCCGGCTGAGCCTGGCCCCGGCGTAGGCGCCGAGGAACTTGCCCAGCACCGCCACGAACAGCAGCAGGAACGCGGCGCCCAGCACCACCGGATCGGCGAGCCCGGTCAGGTCCATCCGCAGGCCGGCGGCGGCGAAGAACACCGGCGCGAAGACCGCCATGACGACCGTGCGCAGAGCGGCCAGCCGGTTCGGCGCCAGCTCTCCGGTGGAGCTGATGACCAGGCCGCACACGAACGCGCCGAAAAGGGGTTCCTGGTGCAGCGCGTGGGCCCCGGCCGCGGACAGCAGCACCATCACCACCACGGCGGCGACCGTGGCCCCGGGTTCCGCGGACCGTGTCGTCCGGCGCAGCACGGCCCGGACGGCCATGCGGCCGACGGTGCACGCCAGCACCAGGAAGACCGCCAGCGAGGCGAGCGCCAGCCCGACGTGACCCGCGGTCAGACCGGCCGTGGCCAGCGCCGTCACGAGCGACAGCAGGAACCATGCCACCGTGTCGTCGACCATCCCCGCCGTCAGGATGAGCTGACCCACGGGACGGTGGAGGAACCCCATGTCGGACAGGGTCTTGGCGATGACCGGGAGGGCACTGACGCACATCGCCACCCCGAGGAAGAACGCGAACACGGCACGGTCGACGTCCCCCGGCACCAGCCTGTCCGGCAGCAGAAAGGCGACCCCGATGCCGAAGGCCAGCGGCACGACGAGTCCGCCGACGCTGACCCGCAGGGCGGTCGTGCCCTGCCGGCGCAGCAGCCCGAGGTTCAGCTGGGTGCCGGTGACGCCGACCAGAAGCATCAGGCCGATCTGGCTGAACGCGTCCAGGAGATGGAACTGGCCGGGTTCCTTGGGGAACAGCCAGTCGGTCAGCGCGGGCGCGAACCGTTCGAGCAGCGACGGCCCCAGCAGGACGCCGACCATGAGCTCGCCCACCACTGCGGGCATTCCCCACCGCACGGCCAGCCGGCCGAACAGCAACGCCAGTGCGAGCAGCACACCGACCTGGAGCAGAAGCAGCAGCAGGGAATGCTGACCGAGTGGCGCGACCGGTCCGTCGGCGAGGATCGACGCCGGTCCCCCGTACGGCATCAGCGGCCGACGGCCGGCGCCTGGAACAGAGCCTGCCAGTACCAGGTGAACGGCGCGGCCCACTCGTCGGCCACGCACCGCCAGCTGTCGTGCGGGCGGTAGGCCACGACGAACTTGCGGGCCTGCTCCCGCACCGCACGGTTGTCGTGGACGTCGATGACATCGGTCAGCAGCCCCGCGTCCAGGGCCCGGGCGATGGCGTCCTCGCCGCGGGCGTGGTCGTCGAGGCTCTTGTCCATGTACTTGCCGACCGGGTTGTTCGTGTAGAAGTGCCGGCAGCGTTCCGCGATCAGCGCGAAGTAGTAGCGGACGGTCTCGACGTCCATTTCCGCGAGCGAGTCGATGTTGATGCAGAGGTCGAATTCCGCATCGCCGAGAGACGTCTTGATATCGTCGATGGGAATGAACGTGATCTTGCTGAACTGCTCCTCCGACAGCACCGCCCGCAGGTACTTCCTGGAGAGTGCCATCGTGGTGGGCAGGTCGATGATCGTGTATGCGCCGATGTCCTTGTTCGACATCAGCGTGTGGCATGTACGGCCGTATCCCGCACCGATTTCCAGAACGCGGCCGCCGTCGAGGTCGAGGTTCTTCTCGATGAACTCCAGATCGCGCACGGCGCGCAGGTAGTCCAGGCAGACGGACTCCCCGTCGTAGGTGACCGAGTACGGCTGCCCGAGTTCACGCCCCTCGATCCGGCGCAGCCGCTCCCAGTTCTCCGGGCTCAGCTGGCCGGCCAGATTGTAGATGAGCGTCTTCAGATAGCGGACGCCGTTCGTGCGGACATCAAAGTAGGTCAGCCGGTAGTTCACCTGGCTTCGCTTGAAATTGGCGAGGTCACCGATCAGTTCTTCGTTGACCTCGTTTTCGCCGATGTATTTCCAGAGCTCGTTCACCTGCGGCTTCAAATCCATTGAAGGCCTTTCCCCGAGTGGCGTCCGACGCATTGGAGAATATGGCTCGGGAATCATCGGTGACAAGATTGAACAGGGCGCCCTGACCGTTTGTGCGCACCGCCCGGACAGCACGACTCGGGGGAATGCCGGCCGGCCCGGGCGGTGCAGATCGGGATTCAGCTACGGCCGCGCGGTCCGACGCTGAAACCGGGGCTGACGCCGACCTTGGCCGTGCCGAACGGCTCCAGTGCCCAGCCGGGGTTGGCCTGGTCGTAGGCGGCCCCGGGGTGGGTGACCGACACGAGCGGGTCGACCGGCGCCACCGCGGCGACGAGGTACTGCGCATCGCGGCCCTGCACGGTGTCGGGGACTGCGGCGGGACGGGCCAGGGCTCCCCCGAGGTGACGGATGTTCACGATCACCATGGTGGGTCCGGTCAGCCGTGCCAGGTTCTCCAGGGCCGTCACGTCGAGGGCGTCGACCAGGAGGTTCTCCCCGATGAACGGCCCGGGGTTGTCCGGCTCGGCGTGCACCCGGGGGTACTCGGCGAACGGCATCGGGGCCAGGGTGTCCTCGATCGGCTGCGCCACCTTCCGCAGCGGCGCGACCAGCCGCTCGGCGTCCTCCTCGGTGCCGCGCAGCGCGACCGCGACACGCGCGATGCGCCGGCCGCGCAGCATGGGAGGCAGGTAGTCGAGGTCGGGGAAGGACATCACCCGCAGGGTGGAGGTGAGTTCGTCGGGCAGCTCGGCCGTCCACTCCCGGAAGGCGTGCAGCACCGCCGGGTCGCCCTCCGCGCCCGTCGCCCCGATGTCGAAGGTCAGCCCGCCGCCCTGCAGACGCCCCTCGGGCAGCAGGCCGATGGTCATCTCGGTGACGACCTCGCCCCGCACCGGTCCGCTGCCGCGCAGCTGGGCGAACCACTCGGCGTCGTCCGGCCCGACCTCCCGCTCCTCGCCGTCCTCGGTGACCACCGTGAACGAGCGGACCAGGTCGCTGGCCCAGCCGTCGGAGCGGGCCAGCAGGCTGATCCCGCCGCCGAGGGTATAGCCGACGGCGCCCACACAGCCCAGGCTGCCGCTGGGCGGCACCAGGCCGTGCGGTGCGGCCGCCGCCATGACGTCGTTCCAGGTCGCCCCGCCGCCGACGCGGGCGGTGCGGGTGGCGGGATCGATCAGGACGCCGTTCAGCCGGCGCAGCGTCAGGACGACTCCCTCGTCGGCGGAGAAGCGCATCCCGTGTCCGGTGTTGTGCACGGTGACCGGAACCCCGTGCTCGCCGGCCAGCTGCAGCACGGTCCGGACGTCCGCGACCCGGCGTGCACCGACCACGAGGTCCGGCTGGTGGCGCAACCCGAGCTGGAAACTGGCCAGTTCCTCGGTGAAACCACTGTCGTCGGGCAGCAGCACCGGGCCCGCGACGGAATCGGCCAGGGCTCCGGCAAGACCGGATGCTGCGTTGGAGAGGGTCATGTCTGTCCTCGTCTTTGGCGTCTTGGGCGCATTGGCGCATTGGCGCATTGGCGCATTGGCGCATTGGCGCATTGGCGTCTACGGCGTTCTGGACTGCGCCAGGTGGGGCGCGTCTGCGGGCGTACGGCGCTCAGGCGCCGGTCGTGGAGCCGGGGCGGACGATCATCAGCACGACCACGACGGCCCAGAGCAGGTTGAAGATCCCGGTGACCATGGCCAGCCGCGCCGCCGCGGACCGGGTCGCCTCCGCGGTCGCGGTGTCCACGGCCGCACCCGCGCCGCCACCCGCCGCCGCACCGGCGGGCTGGGCGAGCAGCCGCTCCTGACCGGGCAGGATCGCCATCAGCAGCAGGGCCGCGGCGATCGCGGTGAGGATGATCGAGACGATGAGCCAGGCATCGCCCAGCACGCCCATCTGAGCGCCGGTGGCAAGACCGAAGACCGGTACGGCGACGCCGACGACGGTGTATCCCCGGCAGATCCGGTGCAGCAGCGCCGCAGTGGCGGGGGTGCGCTCCTCCCCGCTCGGGTCGTCGTCCCCGGCCTGCGGCTTGACGAAGCGGGGGAACATCGATGCCGCCACCGTGATCGGGCCGATCGCCACGATCGACGCCAGCACATGCACCGAGAGCAGCAGTTTGGTCACCGGGGGGTCCCTTCTGGATTGCCTGCCAATACGTTGGCTACCAACTAATTGGTAACACAGATCAGCCCATTTGAGTAGGCTGCCTACCTGTTTCCGGCCTACTGCGGCGCTGCGGACGGTGCCGCCGGGTAGGGTCCCGGGCCGGCGACGAGCGGCTCCCACCAGGCGGAACGGGTGCGGTACCAGTCGATCGTCGAGGCGATGCCGCGGTCGAAGGAGATGGCCGGTGCGTACCCGAGGGCGCGCAGCTTCTTGTCGCTGAGCGCGTAGCGAAGGTCGTGGCCCTTGCGGTCGGGCACGTGCTCGACCATCGACCAGTCGCAACCGAGCCCTTCGAGCAGGTGGGTGGTCAGCTCACGGTTGGTCAGTTCGGCGGTGCCGGCGATGTGGTAGACCCCGCCCGCCGCGCCGCGCTCGGCGACCACCTGGATGCCGCGGCAGTGGTCCTCGACGTGGATCCAGTCGCGCACGTTGTTCCCCTCCCCGTACAGCGGGACCCGGCGGCCGCGCAGCAGGTTGGTGATGAACAGCGGGATGACCTTCTCCGGGTACTGGAAGGGGCCGTAGTTGTTGCCGCACCGGGTGACCGAGACGGGCAGCCCGTGGGTGCGCGCATAGGCGAGGGCGATCATGTCGCCGCCCGCCTTGGACGCCGCGTAGGGCGAGTTGGGCGACACCGGGGCGTCCTCGCTCCAGGCGCCGGTGGCGATGCTGCCGTAGACCTCGTCGGTCGACACGTGCACGACTGAGCGGGTGCCCGCGTCGAGGCAGGCCTGCATCAAAGCCTGCGTGCCGAGGACGTTGGTGCGGACGAAATCGCCGGAGTCCTCGATGGACCGGTCGACATGTGTCTCCGCCGCGAAATTGACGACCAGGTCGTGCCCCGGCACCACACCCGGCTTCGCTCGAGCGGGGGGACCCCCATCGCCCACCCGTGCCGCCCTGGGGGTCCCCCCAGGCCCTTAAGGCACTGGGGGAGGCACGACTGCCCGCAGCTACGCCCAAGCGGTGCCGACGTCCGCCGTTTCGTCCGCCGGGGACCGGTGGTCGAAGGCGATCAGCGGGTCGCCGGTCAGGGGGTGCTCCACGACGGCCGCCCGGACGCCGAACACCTCGGCCAGCAGGGCGGGCCGCAGGACCTCGCGGGGCGGGCCCGAGGCCACCACGCCGCCGTCGTGCAGCACATGCAGCCGGTCGCAGACGGAGGCGGCGGCGTTCAGGTCGTGCAGCGACACCAGGGTCGTACGGCGCTGGGCGCGCAGCAGGGCGAGGAGTTCCACCTGGTGGCGGATGTCCAGGTGGTTGGTGGGCTCGTCCAGGACGAGGATCTCCGTCTGCTGCGCGAAGGCGCGGGCCAGCAGGACGCGTTGGCGTTCGCCCCCGGACAGTTCGGTGAAGCGGCACCCGTCGTGCTCGGCCATGCCGGCGTCCGCGAGGGCGCGGGCGACGATGTCCCGGTCGGCGGTGTCCTCCCCGGCGAACGCCCGCTTGTAGGGCGTACGGCCCATGGCGACGACCTCGCGCACGGTCAGCTCGAAGTCGCCGCCCCGCTCCTGCGGGAGCGCCGCGACGCGCCGGGCGGTCTGGACGGGGCTCAGCTCGCGCAGGTCGGTGCCGGCCAGGAGCACCCGGCCCGCGGCGGGCTTCAGATGCCGGTAGACCGTGCGCAGGAGCGTGGACTTGCCGCTGCCGTTCGGGCCGACGAGGCCGGTGATCTCGCCCTCGTCCGCGATCAGATGGGCTCCGGCGACGACCGTACGGCCCGCGTACGCGACGTGCAGGTCCTCGACGTCGATCCTCACAGTGGGCAACCCCGATCTCTCAACTTCCGTTCCCCAGACGCCGGTCCAGCAGATACAGCAGCGCCGGAGCCCCGATCAGCGAGGTGACGACCCCGACCGGCAGCTCCTGGGTGTCCATGGCCGTACGGCACACGATGTCGACCACGACCAGCAGCAGCGCCCCGAACAGCGCCGAGACCGGCAGCAGCCGGCGGTGGTCGCCGCCGACGACCAGCCGGCAGACGTGCGGGACCATCAGGGCGACGAAGGCGATCGCGCCGGACACCGCGACCAGGACACCGGTCAGCAGGCTGGTCACGGTGAACAGCTCCCGGCGCAGCCGGACGACGTCGATGCCGAGGCCGGCCGCGGTCTCGTCGCCCATCAGCAGGGCGTTCAGACCGCGGGCGCGGGCCTGGAGCAGCAGCAGGACCGCCGGCACCGCGACGGCGGGCACGGCGAGCAGCTGCCAGTTGGCGCCGCCCAGGCTGCCCATGAGCCAGAACAGCACGCTGTGGGTCTGCTGCTCGTCCCCGGCCTGGAGGACGAGGTAGCTGGTGAACCCGGACAGGAACTGGCCGATCGCCACCCCGGCCAGCACCAGCCGCAGCGGTGCGAAGCCGCCGCCGCGCCGGGCCACCGCCCACACCAGGGCGAAAGTGGCCAGCGCGCCCGCGAAGGCGGCGGCGGACAGCCCCAGCCCGAGCGCGCCGCCCGCACCGACCCCGAGGACGATCGCGCCGACCGCGCCGAGCGAGGCCCCGTTGGAGATGCCCAGCAGATAGGGGTCGGCCAGCGGGTTGCGCACCAGTGCCTGCACGGCCGTACCGACGAGGCCGAGCCCGGCGCCGACGAGGGCCGCCAGTACCGCGCGCGGGACGCGCAGCTGCCAGACGATGAGGTCGTTGGTGCCCGGCCGCGGCGGCTCGCCGGACAGCCGCCGCCACACCACGCCCCACACCTCGCCCGGCGGGATGGACGTGGAGCCCCAGGACACCGCCGCGGTGAGCGCGAGCAGCAGTGCCACGGCCAGGACCGCGGCGAGCGGCCCGGCGGGCACGGCGCGTGGCTGGGTGCGGGTTTCCGGGCTCTTCCGGCTCAACAGGGCATTGGCCACGGTCAGCCGACCTTGCCCGGGTAGAGCTTACGGGCGATCTGCTGGACGGTGTCGGCGTTGGTGACGCCCGCGATGGTCGTCTGCTCGGAGCCGATGCGCAGGAAGTTGCCGTCCTCGACGGCCTTGAGGCCCTTGGTGGCCGGGTTGGTCTCCAGCCACTTCTGCGCCTCGTCGAACGCCTTGTCGTTGGCGGCCTCGCTGCCCCGGTTGCGCACCCCGAGCTGGATCCAGTCCGGGTTCTTGGCGATCACGTCCTCCCAGCCGACCTGCTGGAAGTCGCCGTCGCAGTCGGCGAAGGCGTTGCGGGCGCCGGCCAGGGTGATGACCGCGTTGGCGACCTGGCGGTTGCAGACGACGACGGGCTGCTTGGTGCTGGCGTCGAAGTCGAAGAAGAAGTACGTGGGCCGCTCGTCCTCGGGTGTGGAGCCGACCGCCTGCTGGACGGCGTCCACTTTCTGTTTCATGCCGTCGACGAGTTCCTTGGCCTTGTCGGCGGTGCCGGTGACCGCGCCGAGGGAGGTGATGTCGTCCTGAACGGCGGACAGGTCGGTCACCGGGGTCTTGTCCGTGGCCGCGCAGGCGGTGGACTTCAGATAGACGCGTTTGATCCCGGCCGCCTTGAACTCCTCGTCGGTGGGCACGTCCGCCATCCCGCCCATGTCCATCGCCCCGAAGGTGTCGACGAAGACGTCGGCGCCGGAGCCGAGGAGCTTCTCCTTCGGGATCACGTACTCGCTCATCACCTCGATCTTCTGGGCCTGCGCGTCCAGTTCGGCGGGCAGGGTGCCCTTGCCGGGCGGGAAGCCGGTACCGATCACCTGGTCGCCGGCGCCCAGGCGGAGCAGCAGCTCCAGGCTGGAGGCGTTGCTGGTGACGATCTGCTTCGGGGCCTCGTCGAAGGTGGTCTCGGCGCCGGAGCAGTCGGTGACGGTCACCGGGTAGCCGTCGGAGACGGAGTTCCCGGCGGGGGCGTCGCCGGCCGAGTCGTCACTCCCGCCGCCGCAGCCCGCCGCCAGCAGGCCGCCGAGCACCACGGCCGTCGTTCCCCACCACGCGCGGATACGCATCACACCACTCCAGGAGCCATCGGTACACGGGAGGACGAGTGCCACCCGCACCAGTAGTCGGACCGGGCTCGGCTCAAGTTCCCGTCCGGATCCGGCCACTTGGGACCGGGGCGGGCGGTCACCACCCGTCCGACGTGGGCAGGACCACCACCGCCTGGGTCTCGATCCGTCCGCTGTCCTCGAAGTGCAGCGTGAACCGTACGAGGTCGCCCGTACGCCAGTCCGCCTTCGCCCGCACGGTGATGTCGAGGCCGTACGGGGACATGTCGAGGCGTTCACCGGCCGGAATGATCACGGAGTCCACCGCCTGCCCGGTCGCCGCCGCGTCGCCGGTCATGTTGTGCCGGCTGAGGGTGCCCTCGTCGCCCAGGGTGTCCGAGGACGTCACCTTCGTCAGCCGGTCGCCCATGCCTCCGGAGTTGGTGATCCGGAAGAACGCCGCGGTGTCCCCGCTCTCGCTGTTCGGCAGGAAGACCCGCCCCCCGCTGACCTCGATCCGGGGCCCACTGCCCGCGTTGCCGGCGGCGGTCCACGCGGTCAGCGCCCCCAGGGCGATGCCGCAGGCGGCGACGGGGGCGACGGCGGCCCGCAGGGTGTCGGCGAGCCGCCGTCGGGTGGGCCGCCAGGACGGTCCGCTCATGCGTCACCCCTCCCGGCCGGCATCAGGCTCTCGGCGGGCGACGGCCCGCCGTCCCCGGCAGCCGGTCCGCGGCTCTCCCCGTCGGCCCGGTCACACTCCCGGCCGGGTGACGGCTGCCAGGCGCGCAGACGGAGGCTGTTGGTGACCACCAGGACCGAGCTGACCGACATGGCTGCGGCGGCCAGCATCGGGTTGAGCAGGCCGACCATGGCGAGCGGCACGGTGACGACGTTGTAGCCGAAGGCCCACAGGAGGTTGGTGTGGATGGTGGACAGGGTGCGCCGGGCGAGCCGTACCGCGTCCACGAGCGCCTCGATGTCACCGCGGACGAGCGTCACGTCGGCCGCGCCGATCGCCGCGTCCGTGCCGCCGCCCATGGCGATGCCGAGGTCCGCCCCGGCGAGCGCGGCCGCGTCGTTGACGCCGTCGCCGACGACCGCGACCCGGCGGCCGCTCTCGCGCAGCTCCCGTACGAGGTCGGCCTTGTCCTCGGGGGTGCAGCGGGCGTGCACCTCCTCGATGCCCAGCGCGGTGGCGACGGCGCGGGCCGGTGCCTCCCGGTCGCCGGTGGCGAGCACCGGCTCGACGCCGAGCCGGCGCAGCCGGTCCACCGTCCGGTAGCTGCCGGGCCGTACGACGTCACCGATCTCGATCAGCGCCTGGGGCTGCCCGTCCACACGGACCACGACGGGCGTGTGCGCGGCGGCCTCCGCGGCGGGGAGCGCGTCCGTCAGCGCCTCGGGCAGTTCGTCGTCCGGTGCGACGACCTCGACCAGCCGGCCCTCGACCCGGCCGTGTACGCCCCGCCCGGCCGTGGCGGTGAAGTCGGCCACCTCCGGCAGCCGGGCCCCGGGCAGGGTGCGGGTCGCGTACGCGACGATCGCCCGGCCCAGCGGATGCTCGGAGCCCTGCTCCACTGCCGCGGCCAGCCGCAGCACCTCGTCCCGGCCGGGGCCGTCCGGTACGGCCGTGACGCGGGCGACGGTCATGTGCCCGGAGGTGAGGGTGCCGGTCTTGTCGAGGACGACGGTGTCGATGTGTTCGAGGCCCTCCAGGGACTGCGGTCCCCTGACCAGGATGCCGAGTTGGGCGCCCCGGCCGGTGGCGGCCATCAGCGCGGTCGGGGTCGCCAGACCCAGCGCGCACGGGCAGGCCACGACCAGGACGGCCACGCATGCGGTGATCGCCGCCTGCGGGTCGGCGCCGGCTCCGAGCCAGAAGCCGAGCACGGTCACGGCCAGCGCGAGCACCACCGGCACGAACACGCCGGCCACCGAGTCGGCCAGCCGCTGTGCCTTCGCCTTGCCGGCCTGGGCCTCGGTCACCAGCCGGGTGATACGGGCCAGTTGGGTGTCGGCGCCGACGGCGGTGGCCCGCACCAGCAGCAGCCCGCCCGCGTTGACGGCCCCGCCGACCACGGCGGATCCGGGCGCGACCTCGACCGGCTCGCTCTCCCCGGTGACCAGCGACAGATCCACGGCGGAACTGCCCTTGACCACCTCGCCGTCGGTGGCGACCCGCTCACCGGGCCGTACGACGAAGACCTGCCCGACCGTCAGCTCCTCGATGGGAACCAGGCGTTCGGAGCCATCGTCGCCGCGTACGGAGACCTCCTTGGCGGCGAGCTCCGCCAGCGACCGCAGCGCGGCCCCGGTGCCGTGCCGGGCCCGCGCCTCCAGGAAGCGTCCGGCCAGCACGAACAGCGGTACGGCGACCGCGGCTTCCAGGTAGACGTGGGCCATGCCGTCGTCCGAGGCGTCCGGCAGCAGACTGAACGCCATCCGCATCCCGGGATCGCCCGCGCCGCCGAGGAACAGCGCGTACGCCGACCAGGTGAAGGACGCCACGACGCCGAGCGAGACCAGGGTGTCCATGGTCGCCGTCGAGTGCCGCAGCCCGCGCAGCGCACGCAGATGGAACGGCCACGCGCTCCACACGGCGACCGGCGCGGCCAGCGCGAAGCACAGCCACTGCCAGTTGCGGAACTGCCAGGCGGGCACCATGGACAGCACCAGCACCGGCACCGCGAGCAGCGCGGTGATCAGCAGCCGGTCCCGCTCCTGCCGCATGGCGTCGGCCTCGGAGTCGGACCCGGACTCGGCTTGTGCACGCCTCCGCTCCCGGGGTGGCGCGGGCAGTGCGGCCGTGTACCCGGCCTGTTCGACCGTCGCGACGAGTTCCTCGGGGCGGATGTCCGGCGGATGGCTGACCCGGGCGCTGCCGGTGGCCAGGTTGACCGTCGCGGTCACGCCCTCCAGCTTGGCCAGCTTCTTCTCGACCCGCCGCACACAGGCCGCGCAGGTCATTCCGCCCACGGTCAGGTCCGTGGTGAGCAGCGGGGGTGCCGGTTCCGTGGCCATCAGTGGCCACCCATTCCCGGCATCTCGTCGGTCTCCGGGTCCGTGCCCGTGCCCGTGCCCGGGTCGTCCTCGACGCCGTTGCTCGTGCCGGAGGGGCGCATGCCGGGCGCGACCGGTCCGGCTGCGGATCCGACGGCGTACGACACCGTGAAGACCAGGGCGAGAAGCAGGAGGAAACCGCACAGGGCGGGCGGTGGCGCCAGTCTTCGCAGCGCCTGGACGCCCGCTCCTGGGGAGGTTTGCTGTGGTTGTTCCATCACCGGCCTCCTGACCTGTACCGGTTACAGAGGTCGGGCCTGGTGAGGGGCGGGTTCCCGGCCGATTCTGTGGCCTGCGTCACACACGAGTCCCGGGTGGTCGCGGTCACATCCGGACGTAATACGGAGTCCGCCCGGGCTTCAAGGGTGAACGGGCGAGGACAAGGTCACAGCCCGGTCCTCTGCTGCTCAGGTGTCCACCTGGCCTACCATCCGAGCCATGACGGTCCTGCCCGACGACGGGCTCACCCTGGCCGCCGAGTTCTCCGACGCGACCCGTGAACAGTGGCAACGCCTCGTGGCGGGCGTCCTGCTCAAGTCGGGCAAGGAAGTCGGGGGCGCTGCGGCCGAGGACGCCCTGTCCACCACGCTCGAGGACGGACTGCGCGTCCGCCCCCTGTACACCGGCCACGACACCGCGCCCGAGTCCGGCCTGCCCGGCTTCGCACCCTTTGTGCGCGGCAGCCGCGCCGAGGGCAACACGGTCGGCGGCTGGGACGTACGACAGCGGCACACGACACCCGACACCGACGCGGTCCTCGCGGACCTGGAGAACGGCGTCACGTCGCTGTGGCTGGCCGTCGGCGAGGGCGGCATCCCGGTGGCGTCGCTCGGCCGGGTCCTCGACGGCGTGTATCTCGACCTGGCGCCCGTCGCCCTGGACGCCGGGGCCGAGGTCGAGTCCGCCGCGCGGGAGTTGCTGCGGCTGTACGAGGAGCGGGGCGTCGGCAGGGATGCGGCGCGCGGCACCCTGGGCGCCGACCCGCTGGGGTTCGAGGCCCGGACCGGGCAGCCGTTCGACTTCGCGCCGGTGGCCGGACTTGCCCTGCGGTGCGCCGAGGAGTATCCGGGGCTGCGGGCGCTGACCGTGGACGCGCTGCCGTACCACGAGGCCGGTGGCTCGGCCGCGCAGGAGCTGGGCGCGTCACTGGCGACCGGTGTCGCCTATCTGCGGGAGCTGACCGGGGCAGGGCTGAGCGTCGGGCAGGCCTGCGCACAGCTGGAGTTCCGGTACGCGGCCACCGCCGACCAGTTCCTGACGATCGCCAAACTGCGGGCGGCGCGCCGGCTGTGGGCACGGGTGGCCGAGGTGTGCGGAGCCCCTGGTGCACAGGTCCAGCACGTCGTGACCTCGCCGGTGATGATGACGCGCCGCGACCCGTGGGTGAACATGCTGCGCACCACCGTCGCCGCGCTGGCCGCCGGGGCGGGCGGCGCCGACGCCGTCACCGTGCTGCCCTTCGACCACGCGCTCGGTCTGCCGGACGCGTTCGCGCGGCGCATCGCCCGCAACACCTCCACGATCCTCATCGAGGAGTCGCACCTGTCCCGGGTGATCGACCCGGCGGGCGGCTCCTGGTACGTGGAACGGCTCACCGACGAACTCGCCCACGCGGGCTGGGAGTTCTTCCAGGGCATCGAGCGGACCGGTGGGCTCGCGGCCGCCCTGCGCTCGGGCCGTCTCGGGCAGGACCTGGCCGACACCTGGGCGGCACGTACCGACAAGCTCGCCAAGCGGCGCGAACCGGTCACCGGTGTCAGCGAGTTCCCGCACCTCGCCGAGCGGCCGGTGGAGCGTACGCCCGCTCCCGCGGCCCCCTCCGGCGGGCTGCCGCGTGTGCGGCGCGACGAGGCGTACGAGGCACTGCGCGCCCGTTCCGACGCCCATCTCGCGGCGACCGGCAGCCGCCCGCGGATCTACCTCGCCGCCCTGGGCCCCGCCGCCGCGCACACCGCACGCCTCACCTTCGCCTCCAACCTGTTCCAGGCCGGCGGCATCGAGCCGGTCACCGAGGGCACCTTCGAGGACAGCGGCGCCACCGAGGCCTGCCTGTGCTCCAGCGACGCGCTGTACGAGGAGCAGGCCGCGCAGGCCGCCGAGGACCTGCGGAAGGCGGGCGCCCGCCATGTGTTCCTGGCCGGGCGTCCCGGTCAGTACAGCGGTGTCGACGCCTACGTCTTCGCGGGCTGCGACGCCGTTGCCGTGCTCTCCGCCACCCTCGATCGCATGGGAGTGTCCTGATGGGAGGAATCCCCGACTTCACCGGAGTCGAGCTGGGGACCCCGGCCGCCGAAGGGGGCGCCGACGAGTGGCGCACGGCCGTGAAGAAGGCAACCGGCGACGACGACCTGCTCTGGGAGACCCCGGAGGGCATCACCGTCAAACCGCTGTACACCGGGCAGGACCTGGAGGGCCTGGACTTCCTGGACACCTACCCGGGTATCGCCCCGTACCTGCGCGGCCCGTACCCGACGATGTACGTCAACCAGCCCTGGACGATCCGCCAGTACGCGGGCTTCTCCACGGCGGAGGAGTCCAACGCCTTCTACCGGCGCAACCTGGCGGCCGGTCAGAAGGGTCTGTCGGTCGCCTTCGACCTGCCGACGCACCGCGGCTACGACAGCGACCACCCGCGGGTGACCGGTGACGTCGGCATGGCGGGCGTGGCGATCGACTCGATCTACGACATGCGGCAGCTGTTCGACGGGATTCCGCTGGACAGGATGACCGTGTCGATGACGATGAACGGCGCCGTGCTGCCGGTGCTCGCGCTGTACATCGTGGCGGCGGAGGAACAGGGCGTACCGCCCGAGAAGTTGGCCGGGACCATCCAGAACGACATCCTCAAGGAGTTCATGGTCCGCAACACGTACATCTATCCACCGAAGCCGTCGATGCGGATCATCTCCGACATCTTCGCCTTCACCTCGCAGCGGATGCCCCGCTACAACTCCATCTCCATCTCCGGCTACCACATCCAGGAGGCCGGCGCGACGGCCGACCTGGAGCTGGCGTACACCCTCGCCGACGGCGTGGAGTACCTCCGGGCCGGGCGGGAGGCCGGGCTGGACGTGGACGCGTTCGCGCCGCGGCTGTCCTTCTTCTGGGCGATCGGCATGAACTTCTTCATGGAGATCGCCAAGCTGCGGGCGGCCCGCCTGCTGTGGGCGAAGCTGGTCAAGCAGTTCGACCCGAAGAACGCCAAGTCGCTGTCCCTGCGCACCCATTCGCAGACCTCCGGCTGGTCGCTGACCGCGCAGGACGTGTTCAACAACGTGACCCGGACGTGCGTGGAGGCGATGGCCGCCACGCAGGGCCACACCCAGTCGCTGCACACCAACGCCCTCGACGAGGCCCTCGCCCTGCCCACCGACTTCTCCGCGCGGATCGCCCGCAACACCCAGCTGCTCATCCAGCAGGAGTCGGGCACGACCCGGGTGATCGACCCCTGGGGCGGCAGCGCCTACGTGGAGAAGCTGACGTACGACCTGGCCCGCCGCGCCTGGCAGCACATCCAGGAGGTCGAGCAGGCGGGCGGCATGGCGCAGGCCATCGACGCGGGCATTCCGAAGCTGCGCGTGGAGGAGGCGGCGGCGCGCACGCAGGCCCGGATCGACTCCGGGCGGCAGCCGGTGATCGGCGTGAACAAGTACCGGGTGGACACCGATGAGCAGATCGAGGTCCTCAAGGTCGACAACTCCTCCGTGCGCGCCCAGCAGATCGAGAAGCTGCGGCGGCTGCGCGAGGAGCGCGACGAGACCGCCTGCCGGGACGCGCTGGACGCGCTGACCCGGGCCGCGGGCGGCGACGGCAACCTGCTGGAGCTGGCGGTGCACGCGGCCCGCGCCAAGGCGACCGTCGGGGAGATCTCCGACGCCCTGGAGAAGGTGTACGGACGGCACGCGAGCCAGATCCGTACGATCTCCGGCGTGTACCGAGGCGAAGCCGGCGAGTCCCCGTCCGTCGACCGCACCCGCGCGCTCGTGGACTCCTTCGAGGAGGCCGAGGGCCGCCGCCCGCGCATCCTGGTCGCCAAGATGGGCCAGGACGGCCACGACCGCGGCCAGAAGGTGATCGCCACCGCGTTCGCCGACCTCGGCTTCGACGTGGACGTCGGCCCGCTGTTCCAGACGCCCGCCGAGGTCGCCCGGCAGGCGGTGGAGGCGGACGTGCACATCGTGGGCGTCTCCTCGCTGGCCGCCGGCCACCTCACGCTCGTACCGGCGCTGCGCGAGGAGCTGGCGGCGGAGGGGCGCGCGGACATCATGATCGTGGTGGGCGGAGTGATCCCGCCGCAGGACGTGCCGACCCTGCTGGAGATGGGCGCGGCGGCCGTGTTCCCGCCGGGGACGGTGATCCCGGACGCGGCACACGACCTTCTGCGGCGGCTGGCGGCCGGCCTCGGACACGAGCTGTGATCGATCTCGACGCGTATGTGAAGGGCGTGCTCGACGGGAAGCGGGCGACGGTGGCCCGGGCCATCACCCTCGTCGAGTCCACCCGGCCCCAGCACCGGGCGCTGGCGCAGGAGTTGCTGACCGAGCTGCTGCCGCACAGCGGGAAGGCGCGGCGGATCGGGGTCAGCGGGGTGCCCGGCGTGGGCAAGTCGACGTTCATCGACGCGTTCGGCACCCTGCTCACCTCGCTCGGCCACCGGGTCGCCGTGCTCGCCGTCGACCCGTCGTCGAGCCGTACGGGCGGCTCGATCCTGGGCGACAAGACGCGGATGGAGCGCCTGGCGGTCGACCCGGCGGCGTTCATCCGCCCCTCCCCCACCGCCGGCACGCTCGGCGGCGTCGCCAAGGCGACCCGCGAGTCGATCGTGGTGATGGAGGCCGCGGGCTACGACGTGGTGCTGGTGGAGACGGTCGGCGTCGGCCAGTCGGAGACCGCGGTGGCCAACATGGTCGACTCCTTCCTGCTGCTGACCCTGGCCCGCACCGGCGACCAGCTGCAGGGCATCAAGAAGGGCGTCCTGGAGCTGGCGGACGTGATCGCCGTGAACAAGGCGGACGGCCCGCACGAGCGCGACGCCCGCGCCGCGGCACGGGAGTTGTCGGGCGCCCTGCGCCTCATGCACGGCAAGGACGCCGCCTGGACCCCGCCCGTCCTGCACTGCAGCGCCCGTGAGTCGACCGGCCTGGACACCGTGTGGGAGCGCCTGGAGCAGCACCGCACCCTCCTGGACTCCACCGGTCGGCTCGCCGCCAAGCGCCGCGACCAGCAGGTCGACTGGACCTGGAGCATGGTCCGCGACGAACTGCTGGGCCGCCTGCACGCGGACCCGGCGGTACGGGCCCTCGCACCGGAACTCGAACAGCGGGTCAGGGACGGGCAGTTGACGGCCACGCTCGCGGCGGAGCGGCTGCTCGACGCCTTCGAGGGGGCCGGCGACGGCGCGTCCCGCGGGGCGTGAGCGGGCGTCCGTCGCCCGCACGCCTCCCGGGGTGCGCTTGTCTCCACCCCTGACCGAGCACTACTGTCACCACGCCTTGGTGCACGGGAAATCCGGTGAAAAACCGGTGCGGCCCTCGCCACTGTGATCGGGAAGTCCGGCTCCGGCCCTCGCGGGCAGCCACTGGGTCCTTGTGACCCGGGAAGGCGGAGCACGGGCGGTGGTACCCGTCAGCCAGGAGACCGGCCAAGGCACGTCAACCATCCACGAGGTGCTGGAGAGGGTCTGCTGAGCCATGCACATAGCCGAGGGTTTTCTGCCTCCTGCGCACGCGGTCGCCTGGGGCGCCGCGTCCGCGCCGTTCGTCGTCCACGGAGTCCGGTCACTCACCCGTGAGGTCAGGGAGCACCCCGAGAGCACACTGCTCCTCGGTGCCTCCGGAGCCTTCACCTTCGTCCTGTCGGCCCTGAAACTGCCCTCGGTGACCGGGAGTTGCTCCCATCCCACCGGCACCGGGCTGGGCGCGATCCTGTTCCGGCCGCCGGTCATGGCGGTGCTGGGCACCATCACCCTGCTCTTCCAGGCGCTGCTGCTCGCGCACGGCGGCCTGACCACGCTGGGCGCCAACGTCTTCTCCATGGCGATCGTCGGGCCGTGGGCCGGGTACGGCGTGTACCGGCTGCTGCGCCGGTACGACGTGCCGCTGATGGGCGCCGTGTTCTGCGGCGCGTTCGTCGCCGACCTGTCCACGTACTGCGTCACCAGCGTGCAGCTGGCGCTCGCCTTCCCCGACCCGGGCAGCGGATTCCTGGGCGCGCTCGGCAAGTTCGGCTCCATCTTCGCCGTCACCCAGATCCCGCTCGCGGTGAGCGAGGGGCTGCTCACGGTGCTGGTGATGCGTCTGCTGGTGCAGTCGAGCCGGGGTGAGCTGACCCGGCTCGGTGTCCTCCTCACCAAGAAGGCCGGCCCCGAGGCGGTGGCCCGATGAGCCGGAACGCGAAGATCAACTCCCTGTTGCTGCTTCTCGTCGCCGCGCTGGCGGTGCTGCCGCTGGCTCTCGGTCTCGGCGACGACGAGGAGGAGCCGTTCACGGGCGCCGACGGGCAGGCGGAGAAGGCCGTCACCGAGATCGAGCCGGACTACGAGCCCTGGTTCTCGCCCCTGTACGAGCCGCCTTCCGGCGAGATCGAGTCGGCGTTGTTCTCACTGCAGGCGGCCATCGGCGCGGGTGTCCTCGCCTACTACTTCGGGCTGCGGCGCGGGCGTCGGCAGGGCGAGAAGCGGGCGCTGGAGCGGCAGGGCGCCGACGGCGCCGACGAGCAGGTCTGAGTGCTGCCCATCGACGCGGCGGCGCACAGCAGCCGCTGGCGCCGCCGCCACCCCGTGGACAAGGCCGTGCTCGGGCTGGGTCTCACCCTGCTCGCGATCTCGCTGCCGCCCTGGCCGGGCGCCGCCCTGGTCCTGGTGACGGCGCTCGTGGCGCTGCTCGGTCCGGCGGGCGTGCCCCGGCGTCGTCTGTGGCGGGCGTACCGGGTGCCGCTGGGCTTCTGCGTGATCGGAGCGGCCACCCTGCTCGTGCAGGTCGGCGGCCCGGGCGGGTTCGTGTCCCTGGCCGACGAGGGCCCGGTGCGCGCCGGGGAACTGCTGCTGCGCACCTCGGCCGCCTCGCTCGGCGTGCTGCTGTTCGCGTTCACCACCCCGATGTCCGATCTGCTGCCGCGGCTGGTGCAGGCCGGGGTACCGGCGCCGGTCGTCGACGTGGCGCTGGTGACGTACCGCATGAGCTTCCTGCTGCTCGACTCCGTGCGCCGGATCCGGGAGGCGCAGGCCGCCCGGCTCGGCCACACCACGCGGACCGCGACCTGGCGTTCCCTGGCCGGGCTCGGCGCGACCGCCTTCGTGCGGGCCTTCGACCGGGCGGCGCGGCTGCAGACCGGACTCGCCGGACGCGGCTACGACGGCACCCTGCGCGTCCTGGTGCCCGAGGCCCGGGTCTCCGTCCGCTTCACGGCCGCCAGCACCGCACTGCTGGCGGCGCTGGCCGCCCTCACCTTCGTACTGGAAAGGCCGCTGTCATGAGCGAGCCCGCGCTCGTCGCCCTGCGGGGCGTGTCCTTCGCCTATGACGAGGGCCCCGTCGTGCTCGACGGCCTCGACTTCGCGGTGCCCGAGGGACGGGCGCTGGCCCTGCTCGGGCGCAACGGCAGCGGCAAGACCACGCTGATGCGGCTGCTCAGCGGCGGACTGCGGCCGCACACCGGGCAGTTGACGGTTCAGGGCCGGCCGGTGTCGTACGACCGGAAGGGCCTGACCCGGTTGCGGACCACCGTCCAGCTGGTCGTGCAGGACCCGGACGACCAGCTGTTCGCCGCGTCCGTCGCGCAGGACGTGTCCTTCGGTCCGCTGAACCTGGGGCTGTCCGACGCCGAGGTGCGCTCCCGCGTCGCCGAGGCGCTCGACGCCCTGGACATCGCCGCGCTGGCCGACCGGCCCACGCATCTCCTCTCCTACGGGCAGCGCAAACGGACCGCGATCGCCGGTGCCGTCGCCATGCGCCCGCGGGTGCTGATCCTCGACGAGCCGACCGCCGGGCTCGACCCCGACGGTCAGGAACGGCTGCTCGCCACCCTCGACGCCCTCCGTGCGCGCGGCACGACCGTGGTGATGGCGACCCATGACGTGGATCTCGCGCTGCGCTGGGCCGACGACGCGGCCCTGCTCACCCCGTCCGGCGTCCGCACGGGGCCCGCGCCCACGGCGCTGGCCCGCACGGACCTCCTCCGGCAGGCCGGGCTGCGGCTGCCGTGGGGCGTCGCGGCGGCGGAACTGCTGCGGGCGCAGGGGCTGTTGGGCGAGAGCGTCGCCGGTCCGCGGACGGCGGAGGAGCTGGCCGCCGTGACGGCGACCGGCGCCGGTCCGCGCGGCTGACGGCGGCGGCGATGATTGCGCTGTGCCCGAACGCTCGCCGGAACGCCGGTCGGTTTTCCTGGCAGGGGGACGTCAGACCGGTTGCCCGTCGTGCAGGTACAACGGGCCGCCTTGCCCGTTGAGGGCTTCCAGAGCGGCCCGCAAGCGGCGGGCGAGCCGGTTCCGCAGCCGCGTGGTTGCTTCGGCGGGTGTTACGAACGCGAGCTCGGAGAGCTCGTCGTCGTGGGGCTGCAGGGCGGCAGCCTCGGCAGTGCCGATCGTGCCGGCGTCGAAGATGAAGGCGATCTGGTCGTCCCACGGCCCATGAGGGGCGACCCAGTCGACGACGAGCAGCCTGCGCGGCTCGATGGCCAGCCCAAGCTCTTCCTTGAGCTCGCGTGTCGCGGCGATGTGAGGTGGTTCGTTCGCCTCAGCCATTCCGCCCGGCAGGTCCCAGTCCGGTTTGTACGTCGGGTTCACGAGCAGGATGCGTCCGTCGCCGTCGCGGAGGAGGACGTCCGCGGCTACGCGTTTGCGGGCCTGGGTGCGGTTGCCCTCGGCGAGGTAGGCGTTCCAGGCGTCCGGGTCTGCGGGAGTGGGCCTCATGATCGGGCGCCTCCGGGGGTGAGGATGTCAGCGAGCAGCAGCATTCTCGCCCGTCTCGCCTCGTCGAACCGTGTCAGGTAGTCGCGCACAGGTCGGTAGCTCCGGTGTGTTTCCAGGAGTCGGCGTAGCTCGTCGCTGCCGGATTGCCTCGCCGGTCGCGCAGTGCAGGCACTGAGCGGCACCAGCGTGGTCGTCGGCGAGGAGCCGTACGCGAGCCACCGTGATCAGTTCGATGACGCGCCACTGGGGCGCGACGGTGGTCGTGGCAATCGGGCTGCCCTGCTCGGCGAGCTGTATAGCCGCCCGTGTCCGGGGTGGGCGACCAGACCCCGCAGACGGATCTCATGCCGAGCGTAGGAGTTGAACAGCGAGGTGTGTTCTGTGCTGTCGAGGAGCGCGTCGGCTTCCCGCATTACCTGGTCGAAGAGCAGTTGATTGCCCAGGGTGCCAGCGGCACGAGCCAGAAGGGGAATGGCCTGTGGGGTTGCCCAGTGCCACAGGGTGTGTTGCGAGCGCCGCGCCACCATCGCGCTGTCCATCGCCGGTCACATCCGTGCGTACCAGGCGGCGATGGACTGCTTGTATCCCTCTGGCATGGTCAGGCCAGGCACTTCGTCAGCGGTGAACATACCGAGCTGCTTGTGCTCGTGACTCACCACGGGGGTCATGTCCGGGGTGAGGACGATGCAGCCGTAGGTGACGATCACGACTCGCCGGTCCGGCAGAGTCACCGGCAGTGGCTGGTAGATCCACACATCCAGGAGAGGGCCTGCCTTCACCCCCCAGCCGGTCTCCTCCTTGATTTCCCTCTCTACTGCCAACTCGGGTGTGGCATCGGAGGGTTCGAGTCGCCCTCCGGGCAGCTCCCACTCCTCGCGTTCGTTCTTCAGCAGCAGTACGCGTCGGCGGCTGTCCAAGGCCACGCCCTTGACGGAGACGGGCCAGGTGGGGGGCGTGTACGCCATCGCTCTCCTCGGATTGCACGTACGGCCTGGGGTGGTCGGAACGTAGCGCGCGGCCCGTGGCGCGAGTCAGGCGTGGGTGAATTGCCCGAGTCGACAATCTGTCGCTTTACCCCAGGTCCAGCGGCGCCGAACAGTGGGACCAATCCATCGCAGCGAAGGAGATCCGTGATGCGCCGAGTTCATCAGCCGTACGCATCGAACTGGAGCGAGCCGTAGCAGAACAACACATCGCGGCCGTGCGACAGCCGGTCCCGGCGGCCAGTGATCTGCTGCTCGTCCACTCTGTGTGCCTCCCCTCGGTGTCGGCTCCGGCTATCGGCGAAGTAGTTGGCGCGTGGGCACTACATGATCCCTTTCCAGTGCCAAGGGCGCGGTGCTGCTCGGCCACGCAGGCAGTCGACGCGGTATTGGGCCTCGGCCTGCCACTCGGGGCGTGTTGCGGCGTGCTGGGCCGCGTAGGTGGTCATGCGCAACTCGCGAGCTCCGGCGAGGAGTTCGTACCCCTCCCACTGCGTGACGTCCGTACCGTACGCCGCGCAGAACTCGGCGTACTCGGCCCGAGTGACCGCGCCGGTTGTCGTCATCTTGACCGCGGTGGATACGAGATCCCACTCAGGCGGTCCGACGGAGGCCCGCTCGAAGTCGAGCAGCACGGGCCCGCCCGCGGTGCGTACGACGTTGCCGACCCAGGCATCTCCGTGCACGACGCACTCAGGCAGCCCCACGGGGCGGCGCTCCCACCGCTCGCGGAGCTCCGCATGCCGATCCCGCAGCCAGGCGCGATCGCCCTCCGACAGCGACGTCGCGGCCTCGATGCGTTCGTCCACCCGCACGAAGGGGTCCAGCTCGTCGAGTGGAAGATCCGGGACCGGCAACGGATGGAGTTGCTTCATCAACGTGACGACATCCATGACGTTGCCGATCTCATGTGGCGGCAGCTCGACCCAGAACGTCACCGGGCGGCCCGCCGCCTCGACGGGCTGCTCGACCGGCAGCGCGCGGACGGCCGACACCCCGTTGTCGGCGAGCCACCGCGCCACGCGGACCTCACGCACCGCAGCCTTCCACTGACCGGCGCGAGCGATGCGGACGATCACCCCACCGGGGAGGCGCCATATCTCGTTCTCGGCGATACGGACGGGCTCGGCGCCGGCCGGATCGAAGCCCGCGAGAGCGCAGGCTTCTTCCAGTACGGCACGGGCGGGGACAGCCGAGATCGTCATGCCTGCAAGGTAGTCGTGATCCGCTGCCGCAGGCGCGCCGCCTCCTCCAAGGTGCGGTGCTGCGCGGCGAATCGGCGGAGTTCCTTGATGTCCTCGGCTGCCCTGCGCGAGGTGAGCCGGCCGACATCGTTGAGGGCCTGGTGACCGATGGCGACCGCCTGCATCGGGTCTCCCTTCGCCATGACAAGAGACGCCAGCTTCGTACAGGAGATCCCACGAGAGCGGGCGTAGGCGTCGCTGTGCCCGGCGACCGCAGTCGTGAACCGTTGCGCTGCGCGTCCCGGGTCCTGGTCTTTGTGGATGGCCAGGTCGAACAGGGCGTGGGCCGTATCGCCGTGGTGCTGTGCCTCGTCGTAGTAGTGCATCCACGCCGGATCTTCGGCAGAGTTCGAGCGGGCGAAAGCGTCGTCGGCGGCGCCGACCGCAGCCATCGTGCCCTGCACGTCGTGCAGCTTCCCGAAGGCGCGAGCGCGGGCGCTATGCATCATGGCCTGGATCGTCGGGGTGAGCCGGTCGGAACGGACCAGGCCCTTCTCCGCGTACGTGAGGCCCTCGTCCGGATCGCCGAGCCAAGTCGCCTGGCGTGACAGGAAGGAGAACGTCTTGGCGCGCAACCACCAGTCGCCGGCCTCCTCCGCGCATTCGGACGCGATCTTGAAGGCGACCCGGGCCTCGTCGTGGGCGTAGGCGTCGAAATGCGTCGCGCCGACCACGATGCCCAGCCGCGCGACGTCGCCGAGGAGCTCTTGGCGCAGCGGCTCGGGGCAGTCGACGGAGAGCAGCCGTACGGCCCATTCCATGGAGCGGCTCGCGAAGTCGCCGACCAGACCCCCGCCGCCTTGGGTGTTGTCCCATCGGTGGATGCCGTCGGCGATGTGGCGCAGCTGATCGAGTTCCGTCGGGCGAATCCGCTTCGGGAGCTCGGGCGGTGCGGTCGGGGATACGAGTCTGGCGAGGTCTATCGGGGCGATGGCAGCAAGGCTGGTGGCTGCCAGGAAGGCGCGTCGGTCCACTGACGGAAGGCTCTCAGGTAGCGGGGCTGAGCTGTCTCCGCTCAGGATGCGCCCTTGATGGAGCTGAATGGTCCCCTCCGCTAGTGCCCGGCGGGCACTATCCGCTTCGCGCCGCTTTTTGTCCGCATCGCCGAACACCATGCCCCACGCGCGCGTGAGGACTCCGCCCGTGTTGAGGACGTCGTCCAGACGCTCGGCGAGATCCCTCCGGCACCGGTACTGGCCCTTCTCAATCTTGGAGATCACATCTGGGCTGACCTGCACCATCGGCCCTAACTGGGCGGCCCGCAACCCCGGTTGACGCTTACGCCAGTAGCGCAGTTCTGCACCGAACCATGCCTCTGGTGAAGCGTCTGGGGTGAGCTCTTTCTCTGGCTGCGGCATCAGCGTTCCCTGGGTCGTGATGCGGATATCTCAGCTCTCCGCATCCGGATCTGCACGCGGGTCTCGTGGCCTGACTGAATGGTTGCTGACCGGTACCACACCAGTACACACCGCAGTCGAACCTCCGTGGTGAGAATTCCGCCAGACCGAAGAGTGGATCTGTGATGGCCGACCTCTTGGAACTTCCCGCTACGCCAGCAACCGGCGTGCGCGCGACGACGCGCAGCGCTCCGGGACACCTGGCGATAGACCTCGACGTGACTCCCGAGGCCGTGCCGATCATGAGATCCATCGTGTGCGACCACCTGAAGCTGTGGGGCGTCGCCAGCACGAGCGACCGCGCGGCCCTGACGGTCTCGGAGCTGCTGACCAACGTCCTGCGGCACACACGGCCTGTCGCGCGCACTGGGACGCGGAGCGCGCGGCTCACGGTCACGCGCCTGCCCGGAGTTGTGAACGTCTGCGTGCGGGACTTCGATCCGGCACTGCCCGAGCTCTCCTACCCGGCCGCCGACGACGAGTGCGGCCGTGGCTTGCATCTCGTCATGGCCTTCGCCGACGACTTCGGGTGCTCCTCGATCAAGGGCGGCAAAGACGTGTGGGCGAACTTCCTGATCGGCGGCGACGGGACGAGCGGCCCGGAGGTTGCCCGGTGAGAGACGCAGTACGAGCCCCAGTTGAGCCAGAAGCCGAGGTGTTTGTGCACACCCGGCGCGAGCGCGAGGTAGCGGTGGGAACCTGGCTCCTGCTGTCGGCGCAGAGCGCAGACCGGGCGCGGATGGAGTGGAAGAAGGGCGGGATCGCTCTTCTGCGGTGTGGTGCGTTGTTCGCGGCGATCCGCATGAACGGTGACCTGGTCCGCGCGGCGGCCGACACCGACGACGCAGAGAGGGTGGATGCGTTCCTCGAAGAGGCGCTGTGCGGTGGCCCCGTGTTCGTCGACCAGCACAGTGCCCAGTACTACGCCCTTGTGCCAGCGAGCATGCAGGACCGGCGGGAGTGGCGCGAGCGGCGGCACCTCGACGGCACCAAATGTCTTGGCCGCGATTCCTACCTAGGGGTGCCGCGGCCGGAGTTCACCGAGCCGGACCACCACTTCAGCTACTGGTGCGTTTCGATGGACGGGCCCGGAGACCTGTGCCCTGTAGAGGCGGTGTCCCAGCTCGTCACGTACGGCCAGTACCGGCTGGCCACGGCGGAGGCCCGTAGTGGGGCGTAACGAGCACGCGCCGATCGACGCGACGACGATCCGGCAGACGTGCGAGGGCGTTCTGTGGGCTCCCTTCAGGCCAGAGGGCGCGGAACTCGACGCGTTCCGCGGCAGGCTGACGGGTCACGTGCAGCTCCTCATCCCGGAAGTCACGGACATCGCGGCTCGCATGCGAGGGATAACGCGGAGCACGGCGGTGCACGTGATCGTGCGCACGCACCAGCTGTTGGACGAAGGCGTCGACGCCTACCCGGCGGCGCAGGCGTGCTACGTCTACGACCTCGCCACCACGGCCCGCGCGCTGCTGACGCTGCACGAAAATCCGGGCCCGCTCGGTCCGCCGACACGCCGAGACGAGATCGAGGACGCCGTCCGGCGGCGCTTGTGTGGTGCCTGCTCTCAGCCGATCGCCGACGGCGAGGGGTTCGAGCGGGCGCTGTTCGCGTCGGAGGCGAGCGGCGGCGTTCGCGGCTACCTCCACACCGACAGCTGCGCCGACCTCGCCGAGGAGCGGCGAAAGCAACTGCGCGCCGTGCCTTGACCGGCGCCACAGACCCCCCTGGGGCTACCGCGCCTTGTCCCCGGGGGTGGTGGCTCCGGTCGTCTGCTCGCCCCCGTGGTGGGCGGCGGGAGCCACCTGCGACATCCAGGAAAGGAAGGCCGTTGTGGAAGGGCATTGGGTCACCGGTGACTGCTGGCTCGGGTGCGAGCGCACTGGGGTGCCGGTGCTCTGGCTCGGCCCGGTGCAGCGGGACGGGCAGGCCGCCCCGTTCTACGCGTGCGAGCCGTGCCTGAAGCGCCTCAAGGCGCGGGCCGTCGCCTACTTCATGGAGCGGCAGCCGGCCATCGCCTGACAACGTGGGCGCCCCTCCGCACACGCCCAACCCCTATTACCGCTGATCGCCGAGGAGGCACCTTGACCGGCACCGCCTTACCGAAGCCCGCGGACCTGTTCGCGCTCAGCACGGACCGGATTCGCCGCGCCGCGTGTGACCTGTGGCCCGGACAGACGCTGACCCTCGGCGATCACGTCCCCTCGGTCACCGCGTACGTCCACCGCGCGACCGTCGGCGGTAGGACCCTGTACGCGAAGGACTCGATCCTTGGCCTGTCCCTCGTGTCTGTCCTGCGGGGCCTGGCGGGCGACTGGGACGCCGTCCGCGCGGCACAGGCCGCATACGCCACCTCTCCCGCGTCTCTGCTCGCGCGCGAGACGGCACAGCTCCGCACCCTGGAAGCGGCCGGCGTCCGCGTGGCCCGATGCTCTGGCTACACGGCGGGAGTGCTGTTCACCGAGCCCGTTACCGGCCCGACCCTCGCCGATCTGATAGCCAAAGACCCCGCCCGGACACAGGACTTGCTCACCGCGGCCGTCACCGGCCTGGAAGGGCTTCAGCATCCGGCCGTTGCCGCCCAGGTCGACGCCGCCCCGATCCCGGAGCGGAGCATTGACGGCACCTTCCGCCGGAAGTTCAACGGCGTATCCGGCCGCCTCTACGTCGAACGCCTCGGCGTAGACCGCCTCGACGAGCGCACCCGCTGGGGCGTCGCCGCCGTGTTCGGCGTTGTCGTGGCCAGGTTGCTGAAACTCCGCCTCACGCCTCCGACCGGGCCGACAGCCATCGTGTACGGCGACTTGAAACCGGAACACGTCCTCTTCCCCGACGGGCCGTCAGAGGCCCCGGTTTTCATCGACCCCGGACTAGCCCGCGGCCCCGCGCACCACGACTCCCCGAAACTCGTCTCCCGCACGTTCCTGGCACTTCTCGCCGCGCCGCCCCTCGACAATCCGGCGGCCGTGGTCGACGGCATCGCCGCGTTCGTGGCCGACCAGACCCACGCCTTGCGCGGCACCTTGCGCGGGCTGTGGCTGCGGCGGCTGCTCGTGACGTGGCTGATGGACACGGTCAACATCCTGTCGTCCTACCTCACCGCCCCCGCCGCGCTGCCGCTGCCCGAGCACGCCCGCGCGGTCGTCGACCGGACCGAGGCCCTGTGCACCCTCCTGGACCAGGTAAGCGCCACCGTCGCGGCCGGCACCGAGCCGGATGCAGCCTGGCGCCTGGCCCTGCGCGCCGTCTCCAAGGCGGCGGCCCGATGACCGGCCACACGGTGGGCATCGTCGGCGCCGGCGCAGTCGGACAGACCGTCGCCGCGCTCCTCGTCGGCGAGCCATGGTGTGACCGGCTGCTGATCATCTCCCGCACCCTGGAGCGAGCCGTGGGCCTGGCCGCCGATCTGGACGA
This sequence comes from Streptomyces flavusporus, assembly GCF_046267975.1. Taxonomy (NCBI): domain Bacteria; kingdom Bacillati; phylum Actinomycetota; class Actinomycetes; order Kitasatosporales; family Streptomycetaceae; genus Streptomyces; species Streptomyces flavusporus. The sequence goes on from NZ_CP176503.1 coordinate 3,330,806, forward strand.
CATGGCCCACCTCGCCCGCAGCCCCGCCCGCGCGGACATCGCCGCGACGGCCGCTGACCTCCACCAGGCAGACACCCTTGTGATCTGCCCCCGCGCCACGTTCACCAACTCCGCACGCCGGAATGTGCGCATGGCCGGACTGACCGCGAACGCCCCCCTGATCGCCGACTTCGCCCACACCCTCACCGGCTTCACCGGGCCCGTGGTGATGGTCACCAACCCCGTGGATGTCCTCGCGCGACTCTTCGCCACCATCAGCGGCGCGGCCACCTACGGGATCGGGTCAGCGACCGACACCGCCCGCTACCGCGCCGCCCTCGCCGCCCACCACCGCGTGCCCGTCGGAGCGGTGGACGGGTACGTGATCGGCGAGCACGGCGACGGCGCGGTCATCTGCGCCTCAACCACCACCATCAACGGCCGCCCGTGCACGGTGCCCATCGACGTTGTACGCGCCGAACTCACCGCCCGCCCCCGTCGGATCAACACGGGTATCGGCCGCACCCGCCACGGTCCGGCCGCCGCCGTCCTCTCCGCGCTCCGCAAGCTCCTCGCACAGGAGGACGGAACCGACGTCCTGTCCGTCAACCGCGCGGGCATATGGCTCGGAATCCGGTTGCACATCCGCGCCGGTCAGCCGACCGCGCAGCCCCTGGAGCTGGACGCCCACGAGACGGCGGACCTGCTCACCGCCCGCACGAAACTCGAAGCCGCCTACCGCAAGATCAGCCACCACGAGCAAGGAGCCCCCGCGTGCCCCTGACCGCAACCCGTATCCACGCCGACACCGCCACCGTCACGGTCGCCAGCCAGACAGAGGCCGTCACCGACTGGTCGCACCGCTACTTCGGCCCCTGGTGGAACGCCGCCACCACCGACACCCCGGGCCCCGGCGGCTTCGCCGACGGCGGCGGCCTCGTCCTCGCCGACGTCGGCCCCGCCCGAGTGGACGACATCGCTCGCCTCGTCACCGACTACGGCCACGACGAAACCACCTACGCGAACGCCCGCACCCTCGTCGCCCGTCTCGACGGGATCACGTACGCGGTGCAGCCGGACGAGCGGATCGGCTACCAGGCCGACGGCCGCCGCCTGGTCATCGTCGGCGACCACGCCGAGCCGGTCGCCGTCGCCGCCGCGCGCCTGGCTCGCGAACTCATCCGCGGACAGCTCCTGAGCGACGGCTGGACCGTACTGCACGCGTCCGCCGCCACGCAGAACGGAGACGCCGTCCTCACCCTTGGCGACAAGGGCGCGGGCAAGACCACCACCGCCCTCCTGCTGGCCCGCGCCGGTTGGCAGCTGCTGGCCAATGACCGTGTCTTCGTCCGTCCCGAACCGGACGGCCGCGTGCGGGTGCTGCCGTGGCCTTCGGCCGCAGCGATCGGTCTCGGCCTCCTCGACGCGACCGGCCTGTACGACCCGGTCCGCGAACGCGTGCTCGCCGGCGGACAGCTCCACCCCACCCAGCACCCCATGGTGACCGAAGCCCTTCACGACGGGCGCCGTGAGCCGATTTGGCGCGAGGACGGCAAGGAGCTGAAGCCGCAGTTCTTCCCCGACCAGCTCTCCAGCTGGCTCGGCCTCACCCTCAGCACGGGCGCGAGAGCGGCCGGGCTGCTCTTCCCGGCCGTGAACCCCGAGACCAGTCCGGCCCTCGTCGACGACGACCGCGCCCTGACCGACGCCGACGTGTTCACCTCGAAGACCGAAGACCGCTACCCGGACATCTTCGGCCTCACCCCCACCATCGCGACCGGCGCCCAGGCGCTCACTGAGCAGCTTGCCCGGCTGCCGTGCCGCTCCCTGGCCCTCAGCCACGACACCGACGCGAACGCGGCGCTCCTGGCCAAGACCGCCGAGGAGTTGACGGCCGACCACTGAGCGCAAGCCACTCTGAAGAAGGAGACGCAGACATGACGATCGCTCCCGAGGCACCCGCAACACCCGCACCCCTGACGTTCCTTGAGCTGGAGATCACCAGCCGCTGTCAGCTCACCTGCGGATCGCACTGCTACGCCCAGGCCGGGCCGACGAAGGGCCACGGCACCATGACCGCCGAGGACTGGCGGCGCGTGATCGACGAGGCCGCCGCGCTCGGCGTGGAAACGGTGCAGTTCATCGGCGGCGAGCCGACCATGCATCCCGACTTCGCTGAGCTCGTCGAGTACGCGCTGAACTCCGGGCTCGGCGTCCAGGTGTACAGCAACCTGTACCGGGTGCGGCGCGAACACTGGGAGCTGTTCGCGCACCCGCAGGTGAGCCTGGGGACGTCGTACTACTCCGACGACCCGGTCGAGCACGACGAGATCACCGGCCGCAACGGGTCCCACGACTCGACCCGGGCGAACATCGCCGAAGCGGTACGGCGCGGTATCCCTCTGAAGGTCGGCATCATCCACATGCGCGACGGGCAGCGCACAGAAGAGGCCCGCGCCGAGATGGAAGCCCTCGGCGTCGAGCAGGTGCACGTAGACCGGGTGCGTGCCGTGGGCAACGCGGCCAAGACGACGCTGATCCCGTCCACGTCGGAGCTCTGCGGGCAATGCGCCGACGGGAAGGCCGCTGTCCTCCCGGACGGCACCGTGACCCCCTGCGTGCTAGGGCGGTTCCTCCCCGCCGGCTCCGTGAAGACGGCCGGGCTGAAAGAGGTGTTCGCCGGGCAGCAGTGGGCGCAGGTCGTTGCGTCGATCCCCCGTCGGCGCGGCGGCTGTGTGCCGGACACCTGTACCCCCAAAGAGGACTCGTGCCAGCCCTCCCCGGGAGTTGTGACGGCCTGCAACCCTGATAAGGACGGCTCCGACTGTTCCCCGGCCGAGACCCCGGCTTGCAGGCCCGCGTACAACTAGGAGGCGGCACATGGACTGGGAGATGCACGCGCGGCGGTTGGCGGCCGAAGTGGTCCGCCCTGAGTCGCGCTGGTACGAGCCGCTCGCCGCCACGCCGCGGCACGTGTTCGTGCCCCGCTGGTGGGCGCGCGGATCGGAGGCGTGGGAGTTGCGCGACGGGCCCGCCGACCCCGAGGCATGGATGCAAGCGACCTACGCGAACCGGACGCTCGTGACCCGCATTGGCCCGCAGCACGCCGACCACGCCGAGCTGGGCGCCAACATCGCGACGGGGCAACCCACCTCGTCGTCAACGCTGCCCGGTCTGGTCGTGACCATGTACCGGCACGCGGTGATCGCCGACGATTCGCGAGTATTGGTGACGACCGGCACCGGCTACGGCACCGCGCTGTTGTGTCGGCGCCTCGGCGCTGAGCTGGTGACGAGCGTGGACGTCGACCCGCACTTGGTGAAGACGGCCGGGGAACGGCTCAACTCCATCGGCCTGCACCCACAGACGGCTGTCTGCGACATCACCGGGTCCCTTCCTGGGAGGTACGACCGGATCGTGTCCACCGTGTCCGTACGGCCCGTACCGGCCTCGTGGTTGTCCGCCCTGCGGCCCGGCGGACGTCTCGTGACCACCCTCGCCGGTACCGGGCTGATCGTCACCGCGGACAAGACCGAGGACGGCGGCGCCGTCGGCCGCGTCGAGCCTGACCCCGCGGGGTTCATGCGCACCCGCCACGGCGACGACTACGAGCGGCCAACGGATGAGCTGTGGGAGAAGATCGCGCGGGCCACCGGCGAGCATGTCAGCACGAGCCGGTATCCGCTGCTGTACGTGCCGGACTCGTGGGAGGTGATGTCGATGCTCGAACTCCTCGTGCCCGGCATCGACCACCGCAGCACGGTCGACGGCGACGAACGCACGGTGTGGATGCTGCACCCTGACGGCTCATGGGCTCGCGCCACCGCGGCCGGCTTCCTCGACTCGCCGACGGTGCACCAGGGCGGCCCCCGCCGCCTGTGGGACGAGTTGGAACGGATCCGCCACCGGCTCAACCGCGAAGGCGGATTGCCGGTCTACGGGGCGCCGGTCCGGATCGACCCGGACGGCGCCCTCACCCTCTCGCGCGGCGCCTGGTCGGTGACCGTGACCTGACCGCCGAGCAACCCGACGGCCCCGGGCGTCGCCAACCTGACAGACAGAGAGAGCAGGTCGACGTGACCGTCGATACTTCCGCGCGCGCTCCTCGCAAGAATCCCGCTGACGTGGGTGAGGCCTCACCCACGTCCTTGTGATGCATGCCATACCGCGCACGGCAGTTTTTTACCCGGCTCGATGATTGCCGGGCGCCTGAGATCCGTATCCATTGGCGTCCGGAGCCGTTCGCACCAGGAGGCAGAATGCGCATCACGCGCAGCATGGTCGGAACCGTCTTCGTGGGCGGCGCACTGACCCTGACCATCGCCGCCCTCGCCTACCCCGCCATGCTCGGGGTCGAGAACACTTCGAGCGCCCAGGATCGCGTCATCGCCAACACCCCGTACGGGCCGCTCACCGAGGCCGACCGCGACTTCGTCGTCAAGGTGCGTGCGGCCGGGCTGTGGGAGTACCCGCTCGGGATGATGGCGATGGAGCGCGGCACCACGCCGGAGATGAAGGAGGCCGGCGAGCACCTGGTCGTCGGGCACGCCCGGCTCGACGCGACGTGCCGCAAGATCGCCCCCGAACTCGGCATCACCCTGCCCAACGTGGCGTCGCCGCAGCAGGAGCAGTTCGTGGCGACCGTGGACGCGGAGCGCGGCAAGCAGTTCGACACCACTGCGGTGAACATCATGCGCACCGCGCACGGGGGGATCTTCCCGGTCGTCGCCAAGATCCGCGCCAGCACCAAGAACACGCTGGTCCGGGCGCTGGCCGACCAAACCAACGACACCGTGCTCGACCACATCACGGTTCTGGAGAAGACCGAGATGGTCAACTTCGACCAGGTGAACTTCGCGCAGACCAGCCCGCCGAAGATGCCCAGGGAACAGGTCACCCCGCCCCCGCCACAGCCCGGCGCCCCCGTCGTCGCCCTCACCGAACCCCCCGGCCTGGACGTGAACACCAGTTCCCCGACGCCCGTGCCCACGGCCAACTCGACGGCCCGCTGACGGGGCGTCCGCTCAGGCCGAGCGCTTGCGGGACGTGGTCTTCCTCGCGGCGGTCTTCTTCGTCGTGCTTTTCGCGGTGCTCTTCGTGGCCGCCGTCTTCTTTCCCGTCTGCGTCGACTTGGCGGTCGGCTTCTTCGCCGTGGACTTCTTGCCCGCGGGCTCCTTGGGCGCGCTGCGGCTCGTCCTGCGCCGGGGGAACTCGCGGACCTCGGCCGGCTGTTCGCCGCGGGACTCCTTCGCCGCCCTGACGCTGCTCTCCAGGGCGGCCATCAGGTCGATGACCTTGCCGCCCTTCGCCGGCTCGGGCGCCTCGGGGGGTGCCTCGCCGGCGGCCTTCGCCGCGATGACCTCCTCGACGGCCTCGCGGTACTCGTCGTGCAGGTCCTCGAGGTCGATCTCGCCGAGGGTGTCCATCAGGGCATCCGCGAGGTCGAGTTCCTTGTCGCGGACGGTGACGTCGGTCTCGGGGGCGACGCCCTCGGGGGCGCGGACCTCGTCCGGCCACAGCAGCCCGTGCATGACGATGGCGTCGCCGACCACCCGCAGCATGCCCAGCCGCTCCCGGCCGCGCAGCGCGAACTTGGCGATGGCGACCTTGTTGCTGCGTTTCAGGGCCTCCCGCAGCAGGGTGTACGGCTTGGCGGCCGGGGCGCCGCTCGCCGCGAGGTAGTACGCCGCGTCCATCTGGAGCGGATCGATCCGTTCGCCCGGCACGAAGGCCACGATCTCGATCGTCTTCGCGGTCGGGAGGGGCAGGTGGGCCAGATCCTCGTCCGTGACCGGAATGATCGACCCGTCCGCGTCCTCGTAGCCCTTGCCGATCTCCGCCCCGCTGACCTCGCGGTCCTCCAGCTCGCAGAACTTGCGGTACCGGATCCGCCCCCCGTCCTCCGTGTGGATCTGGCGGAACGAGATCGAGTGGCTCTCCGTGGCGTTCACCAGCTTGACCGGGACGCTGACGAGGCCGAACGAGACGGCGCCGTTCCATATGGATCGCACATCCAGCACCTTTCGTGACGGCATCAAGCGGGATCAAGCGATATCACCCGGTTTCGTGTGATTCTCATCGTATGACGCCGATCACAGAGGTGGAGGGGCGGCGGGTCGCGCTGAGCAATCTCGAGAAGGTGCTGCACCCGGCGACCGGGTTCACCAAGGGCGAGTTGCTGCACTACTACGCGACGACCGCCGACGTACTGCTGCCGCATCTGCGGGATCGGCCGGTGTCCTTCCTGCGCTACCCGGACGGGCCCGACGGGCAGGTCTTCTTCACCAAGAACGTGCCGCCGGGTACGCCCGAGTGGGTCACCACCGCCGAGGTGCCCCGTTCGGAAGGTCCGGCCCGGATGGTGCTCGTGCAGGACCTGCCGAGCCTGATGTGGGCCGCGAACCTGGTGACCGAGTTCCACACGCACCAGTGGGTGATCCAGGAGCCGGCGATGGCCGACCGGCTGGTCTTCGACCTGGACCCCGGGGCACCGGCGACCGTCGTCCAGGCTTGCGAGGTCGCGCTGTGGCTGCGGGAGCGGCTGGCGGCGGACGGCATCGACGCGTACGCGAAGACGTCCGGGTCGAAGGGGCTTCATCTGCTGGCCGGCATCCGGCCGACCCCCTCCGACCAGGTGTCGGAGTACGCCAAGGAGCTCGCCATGGAGGCGGAGCAGGCGATGCACCGGCTGGTCCTGCACCGGATGACGCGCAGCCTCAGGCCGGGCAAGGTGTTCGTCGACTGGAGCCAGAACGCCGCCCGGAAGACGACGGCGACGCCGTACACCCTGCGGGCACGGGCCACGCCGACGGTGTCGGCGCCGGTGACCTGGGAGGAGGTCGAGGCGTGCGGGGACGTCGGCCAGCTGACCTTCCAGGCCGGCGACATCGCCCCGCGCGTGCAGGACTACGGCGATGTACTGGCCCCGCTGCTCGACCGGGGCCGGGCCGGCCGGCTGCCCTGACGCTCCGCTGGGTGCCGCGATGTGCCGTCGATCGTCTGCGGCACCGCCGTGGCTGATCGCGCAGTTCCCCGCGCCCCTACGGCGCTGCCCGACCGCAGGTCACACTCTGACCCACGTGTTCCGGTCCCTGGCCATCGCGTGCAGGGCCTCCACGTCCGCCGGTTTCAGGACTCCCCCGAGCCGCGCCAGCCCGGCGAGGTCGGTGTCCTGCAGGACGCGGACCTCGCGCACCGGCCCGTCGAGGGACACGCGGGCCGGGCCGACCAGGGCCAGCACGGGGTGGACCTCGGCCGTCAGGGCGTACGAGGCACGGTCGGCGTCCGCACGCACCCGGCGCAGCAGCGGCCGCGGCTCCCGCCGCCCCGGCGTGACCATGGGGTCGGCGACCAGGATCCGCTGCTTGCGGGCGTACAGCGTGTGGACCGCGAAGAGTCCGCCGGGGCCGATCAGCAGGTGGTGGATGCGGTCGCCGCCGGGCAGCGGAATGGAGTGCAGGGTGTGCCAGCCCGCGCCGTCCAGCCGGTCCAGCGCCTCCCCCACCGTCTGCTCGGCCTCCAGCGCCCGGCGCCGGGGATCGGTGCGCAGCCGGGGCACCAGGCCGCCCGGATTCCGGTCCAGGGCGATCAGGAGGGCCTCTCCGGGGCGGTTGGGCGCCAGGTCGTCGTCCGGGTGCAGGGAGAGACGGGCCAGCTCGGCCGGGGTGGGCACCGGTGGCAGGCCCACCGTGACCGGGCCGGTCAGGAAGGGGCGCAGGGCCTGAAGGACGTCCTCTCTGCGGTCCTCGCCGATCAGGTTGACCCGGGCCGCCTCACGGTCGTACCAGGCGATGTTCCTGCCGTCCGTGAGGCAGACGTACAGCCGTTCCCGACCGTGTTGCCAGGTCGGTACGACGCGCAGTCCGCTCATGCACATCACCCCATGACCATGGGAACAGGCGGGGTGCTCCAGGGGCAAGAACCCGGTTACCTTTGAGAGGAGTTGGGCAGGCCCTCGGGAGGAGCCGTTGCGTACCCGCAGGAAGCACCCCGACGTACCGGCTCCGGACAGCCCGTGGGACGAGATCGTGCCCGGTCTGTGGATGGGCGGGCACGAGTTCACAGGCCGTTCGGGCGAGGTGGAGTTCGCCGTCGTGCGGGACGAGTTCGATCTCGTCCAGACCCTTCTGCGGCTGCCCGGCCACGGCCCCGACCCGGGCGTCGAGCACCAGGTGTGGCCCATCCCGGACGGGCCCCTGGACGGCACCCAGCTCGCGGGCGTGATCCGGCTGGCCGAGGCCGTCTGCGACGCGCTGGACCAGGGCCGCCGGGTCCTCGTGCGCTGCTACCACGGCTACAACCGCTCCGGCCTGGTCATCGCCCACGCCCTGGTGCACGGCGGCAGCTCCGTGGAGGCCGCGATCCGGCTGATCCGTGCCCGCCGCTCGCCCTGGGCGCTGCACAACGACCTGTTCGTGGAGTATCTGCGGGCGGGGCTGCCGACGGTGCGGTTACTGGAGGAGCTCGCCGAGTAGCCGTGGGCCGTCCGTACACCGAGCGGATACGCAAAAAGGAATTCCCCACGAATAAGGTGTATGCGGCCAGACCACCGTGAACCATGAACCACAGGAGCGCAGTGCCCCTCCGTCTCCCTCGGCGCACCACCCCCGTGCGCGTCCTCGCCCTCCTCGCGGCCGTCCTCCTGGCGGCGACCGCCACGGCCTGCGGTGACGCGGGCGGGCTGCGTGGCGCGGGGGCGACACCGACCGCGGTCGGCCCGGCCCGGCTGTGGCCCGGACTGACGCCGGCGTCCAGTCCCGCCTTCGAGATCGGCGAGGTGGACAGGAAGGTCATGAAGGGTGTCGACGTCCCGGACGACGACATCCGCACCGTGGACCCGGTCGCGGTGGTCCGCACCGAGATCGCCGCGAGCCCGGGCGACTACCGGGGGAGCAAGGCGCCGTACCGGGAGACGGCCCGCCGGATGGCGGAGTGCGGCAGGGCCGGGGACCGGACCGGGTGCCCGGTCCTCGAGCCGTACTACCGGGATCTGACCGGCGACGGACGTCACGACCTGACACTGGGCTTCCGGCTGCTGCCCGGCGAGCTGACCGCCGTCCGCGTCTACACCGTCGACAAGCACCGGCTGATGCAGGTCATGGCCTACGACGACGCCCTGAGCGGGGTGGAGATCGCCGGGCGGTCGCTGATCCTGCGCGCGCCGTCCGAGGTCACGGGCTACGAGTACCGCCTCCAGTGGACCTGGGACCCGGAGCAGCGCGCGATGCTGCTCACGCATGACGAGATGCTGCGCACCGGCAAGCGGAAGGACTCCCCCCGCCCGTCCGCCACGCCCTCGGCAAGCCCTCGATGAGGCTCACGCCGCCCCGCTGGGCCGGCACCCTGGCCGTGAAGTCCGCCCTCTTCATCACGGCGATGTGCTGTGCCCTCGCCGCGCTGCTCGGCGTCCTGGTGCACGTCTCGGTGACGCACCGGACGGTCGGCGAGGCCCGCGACCTCGCGCTGTCCCGGCTGGCGGACGCCACGGCGGCGTACGAGGCCGGGGATCCGCTGATGCCGGGCGCCGGCCTCGACTCCGACGGGCTGCCCGCGCCGCTGCGTGAGCTCGCGGCGGCCGGGGACCGCGGCACGATGGTCGCCGACCGGCAGGGCCGCCCCACGATGTGGGCGGCGGGCCCCGCCGACCGCAGCCGTGTCCTCGCGGTGGCCGTCGACTACTCGCAGCAGGCGCGCACCATCGACGGCCTCGACCAGGCGATCGGCTGGTCGTCGGCGCTCGCGACCGGCGCGACGGTACTGGTGGGGGCGTTCGCGGTGACCCGGGTGACCCGGCGGCTGCACGCCACGGCGCAGGTCGCGCGGCGGATCAGCGCGGGCGACCTGGACGCGCGCGTGAACGACGCCCGTACCCGCGATCCGAGCCGGCCGCAGGACGAGGTGGCCGCGGTGGCCGCCGCGCTGGACTCCATGGCCGCGTCGCTCCAGGGCAAGCTGCAGGCCGAGCAGCGGTTCACCGCGGATGTGGCGCACGAGCTGCGCACTCCGCTGACCGGCCTGCACGCGTCGGCGGAGCTGCTGCCGCCGGGCCGCCCGACCGAGCTGGTGCGGGACCGGGTGGCGGCGCTGCGCACCCTCACCGAGGACCTGCTGGAGATCTCCCGGCTGGACACCGGGCGGGAGCGGCTGGACCTGGCCATCGAGGAACTGGGCGCGCTGGCCGGCCGGGTCGTGCGGGCCTCCGGGACCGACACGCGGGTGCACGTCGTGCAGGACGCGCGCGTGGAGACCGACCGGCGGCGGCTGGAGCGCGTGCTGGGCAATCTGGTCGCGAACGCGCACAAGCACGGGCGGCCGCCGGCGGTGCTGACGGTGGACGGGCCCGTGGTGACCGTGCGGGACCACGGGGACGGCTATCCGGAGTACCTCCTGGCGCACGGGCCGCAGCGGTTCCGCACGGAGGGCGGCTCGAAAGGGCACGGACTCGGCCTGACGATCGCCCTCGGGCAGGCGGAGGTGCTGGGCGCGCGCCTGGAGTTCGGCAACGCACCGGACGGCGGGGCGGTGGCGCGGCTGACGCTTCCTCTGACTCCGCCGAACGGGGGCCCGGCGGTCGCCGATGGCGCGGCATGACGAGAGAACAACTCTCCTCATTTGGGTAAGTTCCGGGCATGACGAAGGCCGGAACCGGAACCACCGTGGCAGCGGACGCACCCGCTCCCGCGCTCCGCATCCCCCGCCGCCGTGGCATCGAACTCGCCCTCATCGTCCTGGCGGTACTCCTCTCGGTGTACGGCTACTGCGCTGTCGGCCTCGCCCGGCACGGCGCCGTCCCGCCCGGCGCCGTGGGCTACGGCGCCGGGCTCGGCGTCCTCGCGCTGCTCGCCCACCTGACGGTCCGTCTCCGCGCCCCGTACGCCGATCCGCTGCTGCTGCCCATCGGTGTCCTGCTCAACGGCCTCGGCCTGGTGCTGATCTACCGGCTGGACCTGCAGACGCCGGGTGACCGGGCGGCCCCCGCCCAGCTCGTCTGGTCGACCCTCGGGGTGGCCCTGTTCATCGTGGTCGTCGCCGCACTGCGCGACCACCGGGTCCTGCAGCGCTACGCGTACGTCTGTGTCGCCGCCGCCCTGGTCCTGCTCACCCTGCCGATCCTGTTCCCGCCCGTGAACGGCGCCCGGATCTGGATCCGGATCGCCGGATTCTCCATCCAGCCGGGCGAGTTCGCGAAGGTGCTGCTGGCGGTGTTCTTCGCCGCGTACCTGGCGGCGAACCGCAGCGCGCTGGCGTACGCGGGCCGCCGCATCTGGCGGTTGCAGTTTCCCACCGGCCGGGTCCTCGGGCCGGTCGTCGCCATCTGGCTGCTGAGCGTCTGCGTCCTGATCCTCGAACGCGACCTGGGCACCTCGCTGCTCTTCTTCGGCCTGTTCGTGGTCATGCTGTACGTCGCGACCGGCCGCACCGGCTGGATCGCGGTCGGTCTGCTGCTCGCGACGCTGGGCGCGGTCGCCGTCGGCCGGATGGAACCCCATGTGGCCGCCCGGATCCACGACTGGCTGCACCCGTTCGCGTCGATCGACGCCGGCCGGGGCCCGGGCCAGCTCGCGCAGTCCCTGTTCGCCTTCGCGGCGGGCGGGATGCTCGGCACGGGCCTCGGGCTCGGCCACTCCCCCCTGATCGGCTTCGCCGTCAAGTCGGACTTCATCCTGGCCACGGCGGGCGAGGAACTCGGCCTGCTGGGGCTGACCGCGATCTTCCTGCTCTACGCCCTGCTCGTCGAGCGTGGCTACCGGGCCGGCCTCGCCCTGCGCGACCCCTTCGGCCGACTGCTCGCGGTGGGGCTCGCGTCGATCGTGGCGCTCCAGGTGTTCGTCATCGCGGGCGGGGTGACGGGCCTGATCCCGCTGACCGGCATGGCGATGCCGTTCCTGGCGCAGGGCGGCTCCTCGGTGGTCACCAACTGGGCGATCGTGGCGCTGCTGATCCGGGTGAGCGACTCGGCCCGCAGACAGTACGACGGGCGGGTCGCCCCGTGACCCGGCACATCAGGCACGCCGCCGCCTTCTGCGCCCTGCTGCTCGTCGCCCTGCTGCTCAACGCGTCCCGCATCCAGGTCGTCCAGGCCCCGGCGTACGACGACAACCCCGCCAACCGCCGTCAGAGCATCGCCCGTTACGGCCAGCCGCGCGGCGACATCCTGGTCGGCGACCGGCCGGTCACCGGTTCCAAGGACACCGGCGAGCAGCTCCGCTACGAACGCACCTACGCGAACGGCCCGTTGTACGCCCCCGTCACCGGCTTCGCCTCACAGGAGTACGGCACGTCGTTCCTGGAGCACGCCGAGGACAGCACCCTGTCCGGCACCGACCCTATGCTCTCGCCGTTCCCCCTGTGGTCCGACCTCACCCGGGCGCAGAACCCGGGCGGTGACGTCATCACCACGCTCAACGCGGCGGCGCAGCAGGCGGCGTACAGGGGGCTGGGCACACGCACGGGTGCGGTGGCGGCGCTGGAACCGGCGACGGGACGGATCCTGGCGCTGGTCTCCACTCCGTCGTACGACCCGGAGTCGCTGTCGGGGAACGGCCCGTCGGTGACCCGTTCCTGGCTCGGGCTCAATGAGGACCCCGCCAGGCCGATGCTGAACCGGGCGGTGCGGCAGACGTATCCGCCGGGCTCGACCTTCAAGGTGGTCACCGCGGCGGCGGCACTGGACGCCGGCGTGATCAGGCACGTCGACCGGCCCACCCGCTCGCCCGACCCGTACACCCTGCCCGGTACCACCACGCCACTGCGCAACGCGGCCCAGGGCTGCCGAAACGCCTCACTGCGGGTGGCCTTCGGGCGGTCCTGCAACACGGTGTTCGCGAAGCTGGGCGTGGACGTGGGCGTGACCGGCATGGCGGCGACCGCCCAGGCGTTCGGCTTCAACGACACGGGGCTGCGGATCCCGTATCCGGTCTCCCCGAGCAGCTTCGACACCGAGGTCGACCGGGCGCAGCTGGCCCTGTCGTCCATCGGGCAGTACAACACGCGGGCCACGCCGTTGCAGATGGCGATGGTCTCGGCGGCCGTGGCCAACCGCGGGCAGCTGCGGGAGCCGTACCTCGTGGAGCGCACGACCACGAACCGGGGTGCGACGGTGTCCACGGCCGGCGCCCGCCCGGTCCGCCAGGCGATGCTCCCGTCCACCGCGGCCCGGCTGCGGGAGCTGATGCGGGGCGTGGTGGAGGACGGCACCGGCACCAACGCCGCGATCCCCGGCGCGACGGTCGGCGGCAAGACCGGCACCGCCCAGCACGGCATCGGCAACACCGGTATGCCGTACGCCTGGTTCGTGTCCTGGGCGCAGGCCGAGGACGAACTGGAGCCGAGGGTCGCGGTCGCCGTGGTGGTGGAGGACGCGGCGGCGCACCGGGGGCACATCAGCGGAGCCGGGGTGGCGGCGCCGATCGCCCGGGCGGTGATGGCGGCGGTGCTCGGGTCGTGAGAAGCCGTCAGTCGGGGCAGGCGCCCGCTTCGATCGCCTCCGTCACCTCCGCGACCCGCTCCTGTTCCTCGGCCGCGAAGCGCTCGGCGTCGAGCCGGTCCGCGATCTCCTCGTCCTGGGCCATCAGCAGGTCGAGGTTGGAGTCACCCATCTCGAGGACGCCCATGTCGACATAGGCCTGCTGGAGGCGTTTGCCCCACAGGCCGATGTCCCTGACACAGGGGACGATGCGGCTGAAGAGCAGCTTGCGGAAGAGGGCGAGAAACTCGGACCGCTCGGTGTACTCCTCGGCCTCCGCCTTCGGGATGCCGAAGTTCTCCAGCACCTCCACGCCCCGCAGCCGGTCGCGCATCAGGTAGCAGCCCTCGATGACGAACTCCTCGCGTTCGCGCAGTTCGGCGTCGCTGAGCTGCCTGTAGTAGTCCCGCAGGGCCATCCGGCCGAAGGCCACATGCCGGGCCTCGTCCTGCATGACGTACGCAAGGATCTGCTTCGGCAGCGGTTTGTTCGTGGTGTCCCTGATCATGCCGAAGGCGGCCAGGGCGAGGCCCTCGATCAGCACCTGCATGCCGAGGTAGGGCATGTCCCAGCGGCTGTCGCGCAGGGTGTCGCCGAGCAGGGACCGGAGGTTGTCGTTGATCGGGTAGAGCATCCCGATCTTCTCGTGCAGGAAGCGCCCGTAGATCTCCGCGTGCCGGGCCTCGTCCATGGTCTGCGTCGCCGAGTAGAACTTGGCGTCCAGGTCGGGAACGGACTCGACGATCCGCGCCGCGCAGATCATCGCGCCCTGCTCGCCGTGCAGGAACTGGCTGAACTGCCAGGCGGAGTAGTGCCGCCGCAGTTCACCCCGGTCCTTGTCGGTGAGCTTCGCCCAGTGCTTCGTGCCGTACAGCGAGAGCGCCTCGTCGGGGGTGCCGAGCGGGTCGTACGGATCGACCTCCAGATCCCAGTCGATCCGCTTCTGCCCGTCCCACTGCTTGTCCTTGCCCTTCTGGTACAGGGCCAGAAGACGGTCGCGGCCGTCGTCGTACTCCCAGCTGAACCGGGCCGCACCGGTGGCGGGCACCGACCAGAGGGGGGCTCCGGGGTCCATGGCGTACTGGTCGAAGGTCGGCATGCTGCGCAGGTTCACACGTAGTAGACGCGGGGTCAACAAGTCGCGCGCAGGGGATTGACGGGCTTGCTGACAAGCAGTCTCATAACGGCATGACATCCCTCACCGAAACCGACGCGCTCGAAGGGCTGCGCGACGCGCTCGGCCTGCTCAAGGACCGCGAGCAGGTGGCCGAGCGGCTGCTCGACTCCTCGGCCAAGCACTCCTTCGACCCGGACAAGGAACTCGACTGGGACGCGCCCTTCGAGGAGGGCAAGTGGTTCTGGCCGCCGGAGCTGGTGTCGCTGTACGACACGCCGATGTGGCAGCGGATGAGCGAGGAGCAGCGGATCCGGCTCTCCCAGCACGAGGCCGCCGCGCTCGCCTCGCTCGGCATCTGGTTCGAGCTCATCCTGATGCAGCTGCTGGTCCGGCACATCTACGACAAGGCGGCGACGAGCGCACACGTCCGCTACGCCCTCACCGAGATCGAGGACGAGTGCCGGCACTCCAAGATGTTCGCCCGGCTCATAGCGCACGGTGAGACGCCCTGGTACCCGGTGAGCCGCACCCACCAGCAGCTCGGCCGCCTCTTCAAGACCATCTCCACCACGCCCGGTTCCTTCACCGCGACCCTGCTCGGTGAGGAGGTCCTCGACTGGATGCAGCGGCTGACCTTCCCGGACGAGCGCGTGCAGCCACTGATCCGGGGCGTGACACGCATCCATGTCGTCGAGGAGGCCCGCCACGTCCGCTACGCCCGCGAGGAACTGCGCCGCCAGATGGTGACCGCCCCCAAGTGGTCCCAGGAGTTCACCCGCATCACCTCCGGCGAGTTCGCCCGCGTCTTCTCGGTCGCCTTCATCAACCCCGAGGTCTACACGAACGTGGGCCTGGACAAGCGCGAGGCAATGGCCCAGGTCAAGGCAAGCGCCCACCGCCGCGAGATCATGCAGACGGGCGCGAAGCGCCTGACGGACTTCCTGGACGACATCGGAGTGCTACGGGGAGTCGGCCGCCACCTGTGGAAGTCGTCCGGACTCCTGGCCTGAGCTGCGGGCAGTCGTGCCTCCCCCAGTGCCTTAAGGGCCTGGGGGGACCCCCAGGGCGGCACGGGTGGGCGATGGGGGTCCCCCCGCTCGAGCGAAGCCGAGAGTGGGGGAGGCACCCCGCCGGCGCCGGGCTGCGCACCCACCCCCGCGCCGCCCCCAACGCCGAGTGCCCTTTCAAACGCCGGCACGATTACGCTGCGGTCATGGCCCCGACCACCCCCGCCTACCGCCGCCTGAGCGTAGAGGAACGCCGCACCCAACTCCTGACCGCCGCCCTCACCCTCTTCGCCAACCGCGCCCCCGAGGACGTCTCCCTCGACGACGTGGCGGAGGCAGCCGGGGTCTCCCGCCCCCTGGTGTACCGCTACTTCCCGGGCGGCAAGCAACAGCTGTACGAGGCGGCCCTGCGCTCCGCCGCCGAGGAACTCGAGCAGTGCTTCGACGAGCCGAGACAGGGCCCGCTCCTCCCCCGCCTGCGCCGCGCCCTGGACCGCTATCTCGCCTTCGTCGACCAGCACGACGCCGGCTTCAGCGCCCTCCTCCAGGGCGGCAGCGTCGTCGAGACGTCCCGCACGACCGCCATCGTGGACGGCGTACGACGGGCCGCGGCCGATCACATCCTCCGCCACCTGGACATCACGGAACCAACCCCCCGACTGCGGATGACCGTGCGCATGTGGATCACCGCCGTGGAGGCGGCCTCGCTGATCTGGCTCGACGAGAACAAGCAGCCGCCCGTCGACGAGCTGCGGGACTGGCTGGTGGAGCAGTTCGTCGCGGTGCTCTCGGTGACCGCCGCCCGCGACCCCCAGACCGCCTCGGTCGTACAGGCCCTCGCCTCGACGGACGCCTGAGCGGACATGTGAAGCGGACACCCGAGGCGGATACCTGAGACTGGTCCCGTGAAGAGCGAAGACACCCCCTTCGAGGGCGGACCCATGGACGGCCGCGTCCTGCCCGTGCTCCTCGGGCTCACCGGGCACCCGCCCAAGACGTACCGCATCCCCGTGCCGGACCCGCACGGCGGCCCGCCCACCGTGCTGGTCTACCGCCGTGTGCCGCGGGGACACGGCCGGCTCACGCAGCACTGGAAGTACGTCCACGACCCCAGCGGCGACCAGGGCGGCAGCCGCCTCACATGGCCGTGGTCCAAACCGGACGCCAAGCCCGACGCCACGCCGGGCGGCAAGCCGGACGACGCCGACGGGTGACCTGACTACGCCATCCCGCGCACACCCGGCGAGCGCCCCGCGCGGACCCGGGGATGCTCGCGGTGCGGAGCGGAGACGCTGCCCGCACCGGAGGTGATGATGTGCCAGGAAGACTCCTGCGTCTGGTGTGTACGGCGACCGTGGCGGCCCACGCCGTACTCGCCGCCGTACCCGCGGCCGCCGCACCGCAGCCGCCCGCACCCGGGAAGCGAACCGTGGCCGAGCTGCTGACGGACCTTCGGCGGCTGTACCGGGAGGCCGAGCGGGCCACCGAGGCCCACAACGCCACCGAGGAGAAGCTGAAGAAACAGCGCGCCGAGGTCCGCCGGTTGGACACCGCGCTGGCCCGCGCCCGGCTCGCCCTGCAGGACAGCCGGAGCTCCGCCGGACGGCTGGCCCGGCAGCAGTACCAGGGCAGCACCGACATCTCCCCGTACGTGCGGCTGCTGCTCGCCCGCGATCCGCAGCGCGCGCTCGAGCAGGGGCATGTGATCGGCCAGTTGGCCCGGGAACGGGCCAAGACGGTGGCCGAGCTGACCGGCAGCGAGCGTAAGGCCGACGGGCTGGCCCGCAAGGCCCGCACGGCCCTCGATCGCCAACTCACCCTCACCGCACGGCAGAAGAAGCAGCGGGACGAGGTGCGCAAGCGGCTCGACGCGGTGGAGGAAATGCTCGCCTCGCTCAGCGCCGAGCAGCTGGCGGCGCTCGCCGAGTTCGAGAAGAACGGGATCGCCAAGGCGCAGAAGGAGTTCATGGCGTCCGGCGCCCTCAGCAGTGCACAGAAGCCGACCCAGGAGGGCAACCGGGCCCTGCGCTACGCCGTGCGCCAGCTGGGGAAGCCCTACGAGTGGGGTGCGGAGGGGCCGAAGTCGTACGACTGTTCAGGACTGACCTCGCAGGCCTGGGCGAGTGCCGGGACGCCGATCCCGCGGACCAGCCAGGAGCAGTGGGCGCGTCTGAAGCGCATCCCGATGAGCGCGCTGCGGCCCGGGGACCTGGTGGTGTACTTCCCGGAGGCCACGCATGTGGCGATGTACCTCGGCGACGGGATGGTGGTCCAGGCGCCGCGGCCGGGCGCGAAGGTCAAGGTCTCACCGATCGCGGCCAACCCGATCCTGGGGGCCGTCCGGCCCGACCCCGACGGGGAGCCCTTGCGGCGGTACGCGCCGCCGAAGCTCCCCAAGGGGGCCATGGACGGGTCGGACGAGGGCTACGCCTCGGCCGCGCCGCCGACCTCGGCGAGGTAGGCGGCCGTCTTCTCCGGCTCGTAGAAGAAGTTCTCGAAGTCCGCCGGGTCGTTGAAGCCGTTGGCGAAGCGGTCGGCGACGGGCTGGAGCTGTCCGGCGGCGCCGATGAGGCCCAGGATGTGCTCCGGCGGCGGGGCCAGCATGGCGTTCGTCCACTTGGTGACGTGCTGGGCGGTGTCCCAGTAGCGGTCGAAGGTCTGCCGCATCCACGCCTCGTCGAACTCCTTGTCCCCGTGCTCGAGGATCGAGGCGAGGTAGGAGGCGGCGCACTTGGACGCCGAGTTGGAGCCCTGGCCGGTGATCGGGTCGTTGGCGACGACCACGTCGGCGACGCCGAGCACCAGACCGCCGCCGGGCAGGCGGCCTACGGGGTTGCGCACGGTGGGGGCGAAGCGGCCGGAGAGCGTGCCGTTCGCGTCGGTCAGTTCCACCTTGGTGGCCCGCGCGTACTCCCAGGGGACGAACTTCTCCATGAGTTCCAGGGTCAGGGAGAGGTGCTCCGCCGGGTCCTTGACGCCGTTGAAGACGTCCAGCGGGCCGCCGGGTATGCCTTCCCAGAGCAGGATGTCGGCGCGGCCGGAGGTGGTGAGGGTCGACATGACGAACAGCTCACCGACGCCGGGCACCAGGTTGCAGCGGACCGCGTCGAACTCCGGGTGCTCCGGGCGCGGGCCCAGGCCGTGCACGTAGGCGACGGCGAGGGCACGCTGCGGCTCGCTGTACGGGGACCTCTCCGGGTCGCGGCCGAACATGGACACCAGCTCACCCTTGCCCGCGGAGACGAGGACCAGGTCGTACGTACGGGAGAAGTAGTCGAGGTCGCCGACCGCCGCGCCGTGGATGACCAGCTGGCCGCCGCGCTGGGCGAAGGTCTCCATCCAGCCGGCCATCTTCACCCGCTGGTCGACCGACTGCGCATACCCGTCGAGGGTGCCCACCCAGTCGATCGCCCGCTGCGTCGGGCCCGGGTCGTGCGAGCCGGGGGCCGCGACCGAGACACCGAGTCCTTCGATCTTCGGGGCCTGGGACTCCCAGAAGTTCAGCTGGAGATCGCGCTCGTGCTGGAGGGCCGTGTGGAACATGCACTGCGTCGACATGACCCGGCCGGTGCGGATCTCGTCCGCCGTCCGATTGGACATCAGGGTGACCTCGTACCCGTGGGACTGCAGGCCGAGAGCGAGCTGGAGTCCGGACTGGCCGGCTCCGACGACGAGTATCTTCCGCATGCGGCTGGTGACTCCTAAGTCGGTTCTACTCGGGGGTTTCGTCGAGCGCGTGGCCCACCAGGGCCAGGAGGGTCTCGATCACCGAGATCCGGCGCCGCGCATCCATGATCATGACAGGTATGTGGCGCGGGATCGTCAGCGCCTCCCGCACGTCCTCCGACTCGAACAGCTCGCTGCCGTCGAAGTGGTTGACCGCGACGATGTACGGCAGTCCGCAGCTCTCGAAGTAGTCGAGCGCCGGGAAGCAGTCCTTCAGCCGGCGGGTGTCGGCCAGCACCACGGCACCGATCGCGCCGCGCACCAGGTCGTCCCACATGAACCAGAACCGCTGCTGGCCCGGCGTGCCGAACAGGTAGAGCACCAGGTCGTCGTCGAGCGTGATGCGGCCGAAGTCCATGGCCACGGTGGTGGTCAGCTTGCCGGGCGTGGCGGTGAGGTCGTCGGTCTCCTCACTGGCCTCGGTCATCAGCGCCTCCGTCTGGAGCGGCGTGATCTCCGAGACCGAGGTGACCAGAGTGGTCTTGCCCACGCCGAAGCCGCCCGCCACGACGATCTTCGTGGCGATGGGGGCACGGGTGGGGTCCGTCTGCCAGGCCTTGAGGTTGTCGTCGGGCTCGACGAGGGGGGAGACGCCACGGGCGGCGTCAGAGACGACGGAGTCCACTCAGCACCCTTTCCAGCAGAGCGCGGTCCGGCCGGCCCGTGCCGTGACCGGTTCCGTACACACGGATCTTTCCCTGGTCCGCGAGATCGCTCAGCAGCACGCGGACCACGCCGAGCGGCATCTTCAGCAGCGCGGCGATCTCGGCCACCGTGCGCATCCGGCGGCACAGTTCGACGATGGCCCGCATCTCCGGCATCACCCGGGTGGTGAGGGAACCATTCGTCAGTTCCTTGCGTTCCTCAGGCGCTTCGAGGGCGGCTGTGCTGGCCACGAACGTCTCGACCAGCAGCACATGCCCGAAGCGGGTACGGCCGCCGGTCAGCGAGTAGGGGCGCACACGGGCGGGCTTGCGGTCCCCGCCGCGCACGGGAAGCTTTTTGGGCGTACTGCTCATCGGGCACTCCCCGTAGGTTCGGACTCCAGGGATTTTCGAAGCTCGCTGCGGAGTTCGGGCGTCAGGACGTGACCGGCACGGCCGACGAACAACGCCATGTGGTACGCCACGACGCTCATGTCGCAGTCCGCGGAGCCGTGCACGCCGAGCAGCGAACCGTCGCTGATCGACATCACGAACAGGCTGCCCTCGTCCATCGTGACCATCGTGTGCTTCACGCCGCCGAAGTCCAGCAGCTTGGCTGCGCCGATGGTGAGGCTGCCGATGCCGGAGACGATGGTGGCGAGGTCGGCGGAGGAGCCGCGCGGACCGGTGGGCCGGCCCTCCCGGGGCCGGCGCGCCGCCTCGTTCCGGCCGGGGTCGGAGGAGAGCAGCAGCAGACCGTCGGAGGAGACCACTGCGACCGACAGGATGCCGGGCACCTCCTCGACGAGGTTGGTCAGCAGCCAGTGCAGATTGCGGGCCTCACTGCTCAGTCCGAAGGTACTGGGAGCGGTCAACTGCTTGCCTCCTCGACGGTGCCCCCCGTGGCTTCTTCGGCATGTGCGTGTGCGCTGGGTGTCCGGGACGCTGTGTCCGGCGTCGTCGTCTCGGCCGTGTGTTCGGCGATTTCCGCCTCGACGTCCCGGCGACCGGCCTCCGCTCCCCGGCGGAAGCCGCCCAGCCGGCGGCGCAGTGCCTCGGCGTCGACGGATCCGCTGCGTGGCCGGGGCGCCGAAACGGGCGCGGTGATCTTCGGGGTGCGCTTGGGCAACCCCTTGTCGGTGACGGGCTCGTCTCCCTCGTCGGGGGTGCGCTCGTGGGTGTCGGGGCCGATGGAATAGGGGTCGGCGGGGGGCGCGTCCGTACGGTGCGCGTCCGCGGGCCGGGGCTCGGTGGGGCGGGCCTCGGGGGCGTACGGGTCGTCGGGGTGCGCGTCCGCGGGGTGTACTGCCGTGGCCGGTTCCGCGGGCGTGGGCTCCGGGAGGAGGAGTTCCATCGTGGTCTCGGCGGGGGCTTCGGGCGCGGGCGCGCTCTCGTGCGGCTCCGCGGTCTCCCGTACGGCCTCGTCCGCCTCCTCGGCCTCCCGTACGGCCTCGTCGGCCTCCGCGGTCTCCCGTACGGCCTCGGTGGACTCGTCGGTCGCCCCGGTCTCCTCGGGCTCGTGCGCCTGCTCCCCTACCGACTCCTCCGGCTCCGCGTCCCGCGCCTGTACGGCCTTCTCCGCCAGCGCGACCAGCGGGTCACCGCTGTCCGAGCGACCGTGCAGGACGTTGGAGTTGGCCTCCGCGTCGGCGCCCGGCAGGGAGAACGTGTGCGTACCGGCGGCCGCCGGTGTGACCGTCGGGACCGCGGACTGCGGGGCCTGCGCGAGGAGCCCCTGGGGCAGTACGACGACGGCCGCGACCCCGCCCTGCTTCTGCGCGCGCAGCTGCACCCGCACCCCGTGCCGCTGGGCGAGCCGGGCGACGACGTACAGACCGAGCCCGAGCCCGTCCTCGCCCTCCTGGTCGTACGTGGCCTCGGGGTCGAAGTCGGCGAGGCGGGCGTTGAGGCGGCTCATCCGCTCGTCGGTCATGCCGATGCCCTCGTCCTGGACGGAGAGCATGACCTCGCCGTTCTCCAGGAGCCAGCCGGAAACCTCGACGGGCATATCGGGCGGGGAGAACGCGGTGGCGTTCTCCATGAGTTCGGCCAGCAGGTGCGAAAGGTCGTCCGCGGCGAACCCGGCGATGTGCGCGTGCGGCGGCAGCGCGGCGATCCGGACCCGCTCGTACCGCTCGATCTCGCTGACCGCGGCACGCACCACGTCGACCATCGGGACGGGCCCGGCGTGCTGCTGGATGTGCTCGGCACCGGCCAGGACGAGCAGGTTCTCGCTGTGCCGGCGCATGACGGTGGCGAAGTGGTCGAGCTTGAACAGGGTGGCGAGCCGGTCGGGGTCCTGCTCACGCTCCTCCAGGCCCTCGATGACGCCGAGCTGCCGCTCGACCAGGCCGAGGGTGCGCAGCGCGAGGTTGACGAAGGTGCCGCCGATGCTCTCGCGCAGCCGCTGCAGCCGGCCGGCGGCCTCGTCGAGTTCGGCGCGCAGTTCCTCGCGGGCGTCGGCCGTCTTCTGCCGCTGGCCGATGAGGTGCTTGCGGTCGGACTCGAGGGTGGTGACGCGCTCGTGCAGGGCCACGGCCTGCGCGTGCAGGGCGTTGACGGAGCGGACGACCTGGGCGAACTCGTCGTTGCGGCCGGTGAACTTCACCGGCTCTTCGGCGGCCGGGTCCTCGGCGCCGGCCAGCCGGGCCGAGCCGATCCGCAGGACGGCGAGCGGGCGGGTGAGGCTGCGGGCCAGGCCGGTGGCGACACCGACGGCGAGGAGTATCAGGACGCCGAGGATCGCGATGCGGATCTCCAGCTCGGTGACATCGTCGTCGCGCAGCGCCTCGAGGTCCTCGATGCGGCGCTCGTAGAGGGCGGACTCGACGCCGCGCATGGTGTCGACGCGGGCGGAGAGGGCGGCGTCCAGTTTGCCGACGCTGGTGGCGAGTTCGCGGTCGGAGAGGGTGGGCTGGTCGGTGAGGGCGGCGAGGTACTGGTCGGCGGCGTTGACCTCGGGGCCGGTGACCGTGGAGTCGTAGGAGGTGCGGGCGGACTTGGTCGCGGTGTCGTGGAAGTCGGCGAGGGCGGCGTCGGAGCGCAGCCGGGCCTGCAGGGCGGCGGCGGTGAGGGCGGCGCGCTGTTTGGTGTCGGCGTCCGAGGAGACGACGGTCTCGGTCGGCAGGCCGGTGACGGGGTCGATGACCGTCTGGGTGGTGCGCGGCACGTTGAGGGCGGCGAGGAGCAGTCCGCGGGTGGCGGCGGCCTGCTGGACAGCGGTGTCGAGCTCGGCGAGGGCGTACGCGCCGGAGCCCGCGCGGGGCGGGAACTGTTCGGCCAGTTCCTCGGCGAGCCGGTGGAGTTCGCCGATGGCGTCGGAGTAGGCCTCGTGCGCTTCGAGAGCGGTGCTCTTTCCGGTGAGCGCCGCTCTGCGTACGGCCGCGATGCCATCGAGGTCCGCCCGCAGCGAGGCGGGGGTGTCGGTGTTCGCGCGCAGCTCCTCGACCTGCCGGTCGACCCGGGCGCTGCGCTGCTCGGAGGGCGCCTTGGACTTGGGGCGGCCGGCCGCGACGTAGGAGGTGACCTCATCGCGTTCGTCGGCAAGGGAATGGGCCAGGACGAGGGCGTCCCGGGTCTGCCCGGCCAGCGTCACCAGGTCCTGGCTGTCGCTCAGCTGCCCGGAGGCGGCGATGACCGAGGGGGCGCCGGCCCCGGCGATGGCGGCGGCCACGACGGCCACGGCCACGATCAGCCGGTTGCGTACGTGGGTCGGGCGGCCCCTGCCGACAGGGGTGCGCTCCGCGCCCCCTTCGGAGGCCGTCTGCTTGCCTGTGCGCCGAGGCCTCTTCTTCTGCACCGGTGCTCGCATTCCTGACTCGTGTACCCATGGGCCCGGGCGACGCTCCGTCAACTGGTGTGCACACCCGGTGCGGTTCCGGTCCCCGACCCTCCCAGTGCCGGTGGTCAGTGGTCGCCCATCACCTGACCCGCCACCCGAAGGAGTGAACATCGGAGGGGAGTTGACGGGCAAGTTCCTCCGGCGTGTGCGACAGCCCCGCACGGCAGGCCGGTTGGACGTGAGCGGCGGGCTTTGGCACTATTCGCCGCCACGTCTTCCCGGAGTCCGCCATTCCACCCCAAACCCGGCGCCTGACCTGCGACGCTACGGCGATCCGGCGACCGATGGCACCCTTTCGCGGACCTTGTGAAGGGCTCGTGCAGACTGGCCGGATGCGCACAGAACTGGTTTCGGAGCCGGCTGATCCGGCCCGCCCCAACGAGGACTTCGCCAGTGTCGGACTTCCCGCCTGCGGACAGGGCGGTTCGCTCGTGGTGCTGGACGGAGTGACCCCGCCGAGGAGCGGGACGGGCTGTCTGCATTCCGTTCACTGGTACACCGCCCGGCTCGGCGGGGCGCTGACCGAATTGACCGTTTCACTCTCGGATGTCCCCCTGCCCGACGCCCTGGCCCGCGCCATAGCGCGTACCGCCGAGTCCCACGCCGAAACCTGTGACCTTTCTCACCCTCGCACTCCACAGGCGACCGTGGCCCTCGCCCGCTGGTCCCCGGCGACCGTCGAGTATCTGGTCCTCGCCGACTCGGCCCTCCTCGTCGAGTCCCCCGACGGCACGGTCACGCCGTACCTCGACGACCGCCTGGCCCGCCTCCCCCGCGCGAGCCTGGCCACCGACGCCCTGGTCGACGCCACCGTCCGCAACAAGGAGGGCGGCTTCTTCACGGCCGCCGCGGATCCCTCGGTGGCCGCACGGGCGGTGACCGGGGTCCTGCCGCGCAGCGAGGTCCGCGCCCTGGCGGCACTGACGGACGGGGCGACCCGGTGGACGGAGAAGTTCCGGGAGGGCGACTGGACGGACCTCTTCACCTTCGTACGCAAGAAGGGGGCGCAGGCGCTGATCGACCGCGTCCGCACCCTCGAAGCCGCCGACCGCGAGGAGCGGACGTATCTGGGCCGCAGCAAGACCCACGACGACGCGACGGCCGTCTACGCGGAGCTCTGACGGGCTACTTCTCCATCCCGGTGTTCAACTGGTGCAACAGCCGGGCGAGTTCGGCCACCTCGCGGTGGTCCCAGTGGGCGAGCTTGCTGACGTACCGCGCCCGGCGGGCCTCCCGGACCCGCTGCACCCGCGTCCGCCCCTCATCGGTGAGGTGCACCAGCCAGGCGCGGCCGTCCGCCGGATCGGGTTCGCGGGCCACCAGCCCCAGCTCCTCGAGGGCGCGCAGCTGACGGGACATGGTGGCCTTGCCGACGCCGATGTACGCCGCGAGCTCGGTGGCCCGCTGCGCGCCGCACTCGTCCAGCCGTACGAGGAGTCCGTACGCGGCCGACTCCAGGTCCGGATGGACCTCGCGGGCCATCTCGCCCTGGTTGGCGCGGGCCCGCCGCAGGAACACGGTCAGCTCGCGTTCCAGGGCCAGGAACTCCTGGTCCACACCAGTCGGCGACGCGCCGCTTCCGCCGCGATGTCCGTCGCCGTTTCCGTCCACGTGCACGTCAGTCCCCTGATCCGGTTTCCCGATCCTGAAAGTTCCTGCCAGCCACCGGCCATTGCCGCAGCTCTCTCAGTATTTCGCAGGCGTAGACCAACGGCAGTGTCCGGAGCCCTTTCCCCTCGGTCAGGTCGACGACGCACTGCCGCTGCCCCGCCGGTGGAGGACCGGCAGGGCAGCGAGTCGGTGCGGTTCGGTTCGCGGCGCGGTTCTGTCAGGATCAGCCGACGTCGCCGCCGTTACCAGCGGTGATCGTTCCTGTCCTTCCAGTCGTGATCGTTCCTGTCCTTCCAGTCGTGATCGTTCCTGTCCTTCCAGTCGCGATCGTGCCTGTCCTTCCAGTCGCGATCGTTCCTGTCCTTCCAGTCATGATCGCGGTCGTCATTCCAGTGGTGGTCGCGGTCGTCATTCCACCAGTGGTGGTCGTGGTGCTTGTGCCACTTGCAGTGCTTGTGCCACTCCCCGAACTTGTGGTGCTTGTGCCACTTGCAGTGCCAGTACTTGTGCCCGTGGTCGCCATGCGTGGCGACCGTGCTCACGGTCGGCGATTCGGGCATCGAGGACGCCGAGGCCGCGCTCGCCGGGAGGATGATCCCTCCGGCGGCCACCACGCCCGAAGCCGCGATGGTCGCGACACGGATTCCGCGCTTCTGGCGGATTTCCTGCTTGTTTTCCTTGGTGCGAGTCACAGATTCCTCCTGCTTCGGAGGGGCCTTTTCGTTTTCCGGCGTTTCCGGTAAGGCCGCACTTCAAGTAGGCCGGAACGGCATAAAAAGGTCATGTTACGAAGATTCGTGACTTGACACTACAAGGGGTAAAGGTGGTTAATACGCACTCATGGCAAAGGCCCGGGCCTCCCTCACGGGACCCGGGCCTTGCCCATCCGGTCACGTCCGTCACGCCGCGACCGGAACCTCCGGCTCCGCGCCGTTCGTGGCCGGCGACAGGGCCAGTTCGAGGACCTGGCGGACGTCGGTGACGGCGTGGACGTCGAGCTTGTCCAGCACCTCGGCCGGGACGTCGTCCAGGTCGGGCTCGTTGCGCTTGGGGATGATCACGGTGGTGACGCCCGCACGGTGCGCGGCGAGCAGCTTCTGCTTCACGCCGCCGATCGGCAGGACGCGGCCGGTCAGCGAGACCTCGCCGGTCATCGCCACGTCCGTACGGACCAGGCGGCCGGACAGGAGTGACGCCAGTGCCGTCGTCATCGTGATGCCCGCGCTCGGGCCGTCCTTCGGCACCGCACCCGCCGGGAAGTGGATGTGCACTCCCCGGTCCTTCAGGTCGGCGACCGGGAGTTCCAGCTCGGCGCCGTGGCTGCGCAGGAAGCTCAGCGCGATCTGCGCCGACTCCTTCATCACGTCACCCAGCTGTCCGGTCAGCGTCAGGCCCGCCGCGCCCGTCTCCGGGTCGGACAGCGACGCCTCGACGTACAGCACGTCACCGCCCGCCCCCGTGACCGCCAGGCCTGTCGCCACGCCCGGTACCGCCGTGCGCCGTTCGGCCGGGTCCTGGGCCGACTCGGGTACGTGGTGCGGTCGTCCGATCAGACCCCGCAGGTCACCGTCCCCGATCGTGAACGGCAGCTTCCGCTCGCCCAGTTCGTGCTGTGCCGCAACCTTGCGCAGCAGCCGTGCGATGGACCGCTCGAGGTTGCGGACGCCCGCCTCGCGCGTGTACTCGCCGGCGAGCTTGCGCAGCGCGCCCTCGTCGATGACGACCTCGTCCTTGTCCAGGCCGGCCCGCTCCAGCTGGCGCGGGAGCAGGTGGTCACGGGCGATGACGATCTTCTCGTCCTCGGTGTAGCCGTCGAGCCGGACCAGCTCCATACGGTCGAGCAGGGCCTCCGGGATGGCCTCCAGGACGTTGGCGGTGGCGAGGAAGACGATGTCGGACAGGTCGAGTTCGACTTCCAGGTAGTGGTCGCGGAAGGTGTGGTTCTGCGCCGGGTCGAGCACTTCGAGGAGCGCCGCGGCCGGGTCGCCGCGGAAGTCGGAGCCGACCTTGTCGATCTCGTCCAGGAGCACGACCGGGTTCATCGACCCGGCCTCCTTGATGGCGCGGACGACACGGCCGGGCAGCGCACCGACGTACGTACGCCGGTGACCGCGGATCTCGGCCTCGTCGCGGACACCGCCGAGGGCGACGCGGACGAACTTGCGGCCCATGGCGTGGGCGACGGACTCGCCGAGACTCGTCTTGCCGACGCCGGGCGGCCCGACGAGCGCGAGCACGGCACCTCCGCGCCGCCCGCCGACGACACCCAGGCCCCGGTCCGTACGGCGCTTGCGCACCGCCAGGTATTCGGTGATCCGCTCCTTCACGTCCTCCAGGCCCGCGTGCTCGGCGTCCAGGATCGTCTTGGCGCCCTGGATGTCGTACGCGTCCTCGGTCCGCTCGTTCCACGGCAGTTCGAGCACCGTGTCGAGCCAGGTCCGGATCCACGAGCCCTCCGGCGACTGGTCGCTGGACCGCTCCAGCTTGTCGACCTCCTTGAGGGCGGCCTCGCGGACCTTCTCGGGCAGGTCGGCGGCCTCGACGCGGGCGCGGTAGTCGTCGGACTCCTCGCCGTCCTTCTCGCCGTTCAGCTCGCGCAGTTCCTTGCGTACGGCTTCCAGTTGCCGGCGCAGCAGGAACTCGCGCTGCTGCTTGTCGACGCCCTCCTGGACGTCCTTGGCGATGGTTTCGGCGACGTCCTGCTCGGCGAGGTGGTCGCGCAGTTGCTGGGTGGCGAGCTTCAGCCGGTCGACGGGGTCGCCGGTCTCCAGCAGCTCGATCTTCTGATCGAGGGTCAGGAAGGGCGAGTACCCCGAGTTGTCGGCCAGGGCGGACACGTCGTCGATGGCCTGCACACGGTCGACGACCTGCCATGCGCCGCGCTTCTTCAGCCAGGCGGTGGCGAGGGCCTTGTACTCCTTGACCAGTTCGGTGACGTGCCCGGGCAGCGGCTCCGGGACGCTCTCGTCGACCCTGGTCCCCTCGACCCACAGCGCGGCACCCGGCCCGGTCGTCCCGGCGCCGATCCGCACCCTCCCCCGCCCCCGGATCAGGGCACCGGGGTCACCGTCGGCGAGCCGCCCGACCTGTTCGACGGTGCCGAGCACACCGGTGCTCGCGTATGTCCCGTCGATCCGGGGCACCAGCAGGACCTTGGGCTTTCCGGGCTCGGACCGGGCAGCGGCCTGGGCGGCCTCCACCGCGGCCCGCACATCGGCGTCGCTCAGGTCCAGCGGGACCACCATCCCGGGCAGCACGACCTCGCCGTCGAGCGGCAGCACGGGCAGAGTGAGCGGTGTGAACGCCGTTGACTCAGCAGCCATGATCTCCCCTTAGGCAGTCAAGTTGAGCTATGCCGACTCAATGCGCGGGAGCCGCCGAATGTTCCCCTGGCCCCGTTCGCTCTGAGCGATCACTCCCCGGCCGCTGCCGGACCCCTTCGCCACCTCTGTGTCAACACCGCCGGGAGCCGAGCCACTCCCATCCGTTATTCCGTCAACATGCCGTCAGAGAAGTGCCAGGATGGGCAGATGGCCACCACCTACGACATCCCCGAAGTCCTGGACCGTCGTGAGGGCCCCTCGGGCGAGGTCGTGCTGCGCCGGCACGGCACCCTGCTGCAGATCATCGTCAACGGCTGTTTCCTGATGGACACCTCCGACGGACGATCGGAGCGACGGCTGGTCGACGCGGCGCTGAACGCCCTGGACAGGAGGGCGGCGCCCGCTGTGCTGATCGGCGGACTCGGCGTCGGATTCTCGCTCGCACACGCTGCCGCGAACCCCCGCTGGGGCCGGATCACGGTGGTCGAGCGCGAGCGTGCCGTCATCGACTGGCACCGCGACGGACCGCTCGCCGAGCTGTCCCGAGAGGCCCTCGCCGACAGCCGTACGGAGATCGTCGAAGCGGATCTGATCGACTTCGTCAATGAGACTTCCGCCACGTTCGACGCGCTGTGCCTGGACATCGACAACGGGCCCGGATGGACCGTCACGGAGGGGAACGACGGGCTGTACTCCGCGGCCGGACTGGCAAGCTGCGCAAGGGTGTTGAGACCCGGCGGCGTGCTCGCCGTGTGGTCGGCGCAGCCCTCCCCGGAATTTGAAGGATCCTTGCGGAATGCCGGTTTCCGGTATGTGCGTACCGAAGAGATCCCCGTTGCCCGAGGCGTTCCGGACGCCGTGCATCTCGGCGTACGACCTGGATAGCCGAGCTGCGGTGACTCCCCGTACGCTGCATCCCTGACGCCGATCATTCAAGCGTCAATCGCAGTCATGGGATCACCCCACGGATTCCGGAAAGCACACTTCAGGGGCGGGCGATGGAGCAGACACACACCTCCCACAACGGCACGGCGGCGACCACCCCGGGCGCACAGCGCCGGGTGCTGGTGGTCGAGGACGATGCGACGATCGTCGACGCCATCGCGGCCCGCCTGCGCGCCGAGGGATTTCTCGTACAGACGGCCAGTGACGGCCCGGCCGCCGTCGACACCGCCGAGGCCTGGCAGCCCGACCTGCTGATTCTCGACATCATGCTGCCGGGCTTCGACGGTCTGGAGGTCTGCCGGCGGGTGCAGGCCCAGCGGCCGGTGCCGGTACTGATGCTCACCGCGCGCGACGACGAGACCGACATGCTGGTGGGTCTCGGCGTCGGCGCCGACGACTACATGACCAAGCCGTTCTCGATCCGGGAGCTGGCCGCGCGCGTGCATGTGCTGCTGCGCCGGGTCGAGCGGGCCGCGGTCGCGGCCGCCACTCCGCGCACCGGCATCCTGCGCCTGGGCGAGCTGGAGATCGACCACGCACAGCGCCGGGTCCGGGTGCGCAGCGAGGACGTGCATCTGACGCCCACCGAGTTCGACCTGCTGGTCTGCCTGGCGAACACGCCGCGCGCGGTGCTCTCGCGTGAGCAGCTGCTGGCCGAGGTGTGGGACTGGGCGGACGCCTCCGGCACCCGTACCGTCGACAGTCACATCAAGGCGCTGCGGCGGAAGATCGGCGCCGAGCGGATCCGCACGGTGCACGGCGTGGGCTACGCCCTGGAGACACCGACGCCATGAGCGAGGGGCGGCCGGCCGCACGGAGGAGCCCCGGGGAGCCCTGGGGCGGCGTACGCCCGTTCTCGATCAAGACCAAGCTGGGTGCGCTGGTCGTCATCTCGGTGCTGATCACCACCGGGCTGCTGATGATCGCGGTGCGCACCGAGACCGAGCTGCGCTTCATCACGGTCTTCTCGATGATCGCCACCCTGCTGATCACGCAGTTCGTGGCCCATTCGCTCACCGCACCGCTGGACGAGATGAACGCGGTGGCCCGCTCCATCTCGCACGGCAACTACACCCGCCGGGTCCGTGAGAACCGGCGGGACGAGCTGGGCGACCTGGCCGTCACGATCAACCGTATGGCCGACGACCTGGAGGCCCAGGACAACCAGCGCAAGGAGCTGGTCGCCAACGTCTCGCACGAGCTGCGCACACCGATCGCCGGGTTGCGCGCGGTCCTGGAGAACATCGTGGACGGCGTCACGGAGGCCGACCCGGAGACCATGCGGACGGCCCTGAAGCAGACGGAGCGGCTGGGGCGTCTCGTGGAGACGCTCCTCGACCTGTCGCGTCTGGACAACGGCGTCGTACCGCTGAAGATGCGGCGGTTCGAGGTGTGGCCGTATCTGTCCGGGGTGCTGAAGGAGGCCAACATGGTCGCCTCCGCGCGCGCGGGCATCGCCTCCGGCTCCGGCGGTCACACACGTACGGACGTCCATCTGCACCTCGACGTGTCCCCGCCGGAGCTGACCGCGCACGCCGACCCGGAGCGGATCCACCAGGTCGTCGCCAACCTGATCGACAACGCGGTCAAGCACAGCCCGCCGCACGGCCGGGTCACGGTGAAGGCGCGGCGCGGGGCGCTGCCCCAGTCGCTGGAGCTCGAGATCCTGGACGAGGGTCCGGGCATTCCGCGGTCGGAGTGGCACCGGGTCTTCGAGCGGTTCAACCGGGGTGCCGTCAGCCGGCCGCACGGTCCGGGCAGCGACGGCGGCACGGGCCTCGGCCTGGCGATCGCCCGCTGGGCGGTGGATCTGCACGGCGGCAAGATCGGCGTGGCCGAATCCGAGCGTGGTTGCCGGATCCTTATCACCCTTCCGGGACTGCCATCCGTGCCAAGTTGACGTAAAGTTCGAAGCGGAGCCACAAGATCCACGGGCGTCCGCGCTGCAGGACACGTGTGATCAGGCGAAGGCCCGCGTCTCGTATGCGCCGGGTCCGGGTCAACGCATCCCTTTCACACCGGAACCACGCTTGTTTCCCGCCATTTCCATCCCCGAAACACGTGCTCAGATGTGACTTACGCGACGATGAACGGGCCCGGTCTGACCTTCTCGGTCATGGAGGCGTAGCCTTGATTCCCGCTGTCCATCACCTTGTGAAGCGGAAGAGGGCGGTTGCCGCCGTGTCGCCACAGTCCCCCAGTAACGCATCGAGCATCTCGACCGACGCCGATCAAGCGGGCAAGAACCCCGCTGCCGCGTTCGGTCCCAACGAGTGGCTCGTCGACGAGATCTATCAGCAGTACCTCCAGGACCCGAATTCGGTAGACCGCGCCTGGTGGGACTTCTTCGCCGACTACAAGCCGGGGGCACCGTCCGCCCCGGCTCCGGCGGCCCCCGCGGCCGCGGGGGCCGCGGAGACCACCACCACGGCTCAGACCCCGGCCCCGGCCGCCCCGGCCCAGGCAGCTCCAGCGGCTCCGGCCGCTCCCGCCGCCCCGAAGCCGGCTGCCGCGCCCGCTCCGGCCTCCCCCACGCTCGAATCCACTCGCGCGGGGGGACCCCCATCGGCTCCGGCGAAGGCCGCGGCCCCTGCCCCGGCCGCCAAGCCGAAGGCGAAGGCCGAGCCCGCCGCCGCGACGACGGCGCCGGAGGGCCCCGAGCTGATCACGCTGCGCGGCCCTGCCGCGGCCGTCGCGAAGAACATGAACGCCTCCCTGGAGCTGCCCACGGCCACGTCCGTGCGCGCGGTCCCGGTGAAGCTGCTCTTCGACAACCGCATCGTCATCAACAACCACCTCAAGCGGGCCCGGGGCGGGAAGATCTCCTTCACGCACCTGATCGGCTACGCGATGGTGCAGGCCATCAAGGCCATGCCGTCGATGAACTGGTCGTTCGGCGAGAAGGACGGCAAGCCGACCCTCGTCAAGCCGCCGCACATCAACCTCGGCCTCGCCATCGACCTGGTCAAGCCCAACGGCGACCGCCAGCTGGTCGTCGCGGCGATCAAGAAGGCCGAGACGCTGAACTTCTTCGAGTTCTGGCAGGCCTACGAGGACATCGTCCGCCGCGCCCGCGACAACAAGCTGACGATGGACGACTTCACCGGCGTCACGGTCTCCCTGACCAACCCGGGCGGCCTCGGCACCGTCCACTCCGTGCCGCGTCTGATGCCCGGCCAGTCGGTGATCATGGGCGTCGGCGCCATGGACTACCCGGCGGAGTTCCAGGGCACGTCCCAGGACACGCTCAACAAGCTGGGCATCTCCAAGGTCATGACGCTGACGTCGACGTACGACCACCGCGTCATCCAGGGCGCCGCGTCCGGCGAGTTCCTGCGCCAGGTCGCCAACCTCCTGCTCGGCGAGAACGGCTTCTACGACGAGATCTTCGAGGCCCTGCGCATCCCCTACGAGCCGGTCCGCTGGCTCAAGGACATCGACGCCTCGCACGACGACGACGTCACCAAGCCCGCCCGCGTCTTCGAGCTGATCCACTCCTACCGGGTCCGCGGCCACGTCATGGCCGACACCGACCCGCTGGAGTACCAGCAGCGCAAGCACCCCGACCTGGACATCACCGAGCACGGCCTCACCCTGTGGGACCTGGAGCGCGAGTTCGCCGTCGGCGGCTTCGCCGGCAAGTCGATGATGAAGCTGCGCGACATCCTCGGCGTGCTGCGCGACTCGTACTGCCGCACCACCGGCATCGAGTTCATGCACATCCAGGACCCGAAGCAGCGCAAGTGGATCCAGGACCGTGTGGAGCGCCCGCACTCCAAGCAGGAGCGCGAGGAGCAGCTGCGCATCCTGCGCCGCCTGAACGCGGCGGAGGCCTTCGAGACCTTCCTGCAGACGAAGTACGTCGGCCAGAAGCGCTTCTCCCTGGAGGGCGGCGAGTCGGTCATCCCGCTGCTCGACGCGGTCCTGGACAGCGCGGCGGAGTCCCGGCTCGACGAGGTCGTCATCGGCATGGCCCACCGCGGCCGCCTGAACGTCCTGGCCAACATCGTCGGCAAGTCGTACGCTCAGATCTTCCGCGAGTTCGAGGGCAACCTCGACCCGAAGTCGATGCACGGCTCTGGCGACGTGAAGTACCACCTGGGCGCCGAGGGCACCTTCACCGGCCTGGACGGCGAGCAGATCAAGGTCAGCCTGGTCGCGAACCCCTCCCACCTGGAGGCCGTCGACCCGGTGCTGGAGGGCGTCGCCCGCGCCAAGCAGGACATCATCAACAAGGGCGGCACGGACTTCACCGTCCTGCCGGTGGCGATCCACGGCGACGCGGCCTTCGCGGGCCAGGGCGTGGTGGCCGAGACCCTGAACATGTCGCAGCTGCGCGGCTACCGCACCGGCGGCACGGTCCACATCGTCATCAACAACCAGGTCGGCTTCACCGCCGCCCCGGAGTCCTCGCGTTCGTCGATGTACGCCACCGACGTGGCGCGCATGATCGAGGCCCCGATCTTCCACGTGAACGGCGACGACCCGGAGGCCGTGGTCCGCGTCGCGCGGCTCGCCTTCGAGTTCCGCCAGGCGTTCAACAAGGACGTGGTGATCGACCTCCTCTGCTACCGCCGCCGCGGTCACAACGAGTCGGACAACCCGGCCTTCACCCAGCCGCTGATGTACGACCTGATCGACAAGAAGCGCTCGGTGCGCAAGCTGTACACCGAGTCCCTCATCGGTCGCGGCGACATCACGCTGGAAGAGGCCGAGCAGGCGCTGCAGGACTACCAGGGCCAGCTGGAGAAGGTTTTCACGGAGGTCCGCGAGGCCACCGCACAGCCGACGGCGGTTCAGACGCCCGACGCGCAGGCCGAGTTCCCGGTCGCCGTGAACACCGCGGTCTCCACGGAGATCGTCAAGCGGATCGCCGAGTCCCAGGTCAACATCCCCGACCACATCACCGTCCACCCGCGTCTGCTGCCGCAGCTGCAGCGCCGGGCGTCGATGGTCGAGGACGGCACGATCGACTGGGGCATGGGCGAGACCCTCGCCATCGGCTCCCTCCTCCTGGACGGCACCCCGGTCCGCCTGGCCGGCCAGGACTCGCAGCGCGGTACGTTCGGCCAGCGCCACGCGGTGATCATCGACCGCAGCACCGGCGAGGAGTACACGCCGCTGCAGTACCTCTCCGAGGACCAGGCACGGCTGAACGTCTACAACTCCCTGCTCTCCGAGTACGCCGCGATGGGCTTCGAGTACGGCTACTCGCTGGCCCGCCCGGACGCGCTGGTGATGTGGGAGGCCCAGTTCGGCGACTTCGTCAACGGCGCGCAGACGGTCGTGGACGAGTTCATCTCGTCGGCGGAGCAGAAGTGGGCCCAGACGTCCGGCGTGGTCCTGCTCCTCCCGCACGGCTACGAGGGCCAGGGCCCGGACCACTCGTCCGCCCGCCCGGAGCGGTTCCTGCAGCTGTGCGCGCAGAACAACATGACGGTCGCCATGCCGACCTCCCCGTCGAACTACTTCCACCTCCTGCGGTGGCAGGTGCACAACCCGCACCACAAGCCGCTGGTCGTCTTCACGCCGAAGTCGATGCTGCGCCTCAAGGCCGCCGCGTCGAAGGCGGACGAGTTCACCACGGGCCAGTTCCAGCCGGTCATCGGCGACGCGACGGTGACGGACCCGGCCGCGGTGAAGAAGGTCGTCTTCTGCGCCGGCAAGGTCTACTACGACCTGGAGGCCGAGCGTCAGAAGCGCGGCGCCACGGACACGGCGATCATCCGCATCGAGCGCCTGTACCCGCTGCCGGGCGCCGAGCTCCAGGCGGAGATCGCCAAGTACCCGAACGCCGAGAAGTACCTGTGGGCCCAGGAGGAGCCGGCGAACCAGGGTGCCTGGCCGTTCATCGCCCTCAACCTGATCGACCACCTGGACCTGGCGGTCGGCGCCGACGTCCCGCACGGTGAGCGCCTGCGCCGTATCTCCCGCCCGCACTCGTCGTCGCCGGCGGTGGGTTCCGCCAAGCGGCACCAGGCGGAGCAGGAGCAGCTGGTGCGTGAGGTGTTCGAGGCCTAGGCCTTACGGCACCGAGGGCCCGGTCCCGAGTCGCTGTGACTCGGGGCCGGGCCCTCGCCGTTTCAGATCGGCTGGGGCTCGAAGTCCCAGTAGGGGCGGTGGCGTTCGAGGATGTAGTGGGTCTGGGGGTGGTCGGGGCCGAGGACCGTGGTGAGGCGGGTGACGGCGCCCCGGTGCAGGATCTCGGCCTCCTCGGGCTCGCCCAGTTCGGCGAGGTCGAGGGCCAGACCGGCCCGCAGGCTGATGGTGAGGACATGGCTCTCGCCCAACGCCCGGGCGGACCGTTCGGCTGCGTCGCGGCCGAGCGCGGCCGCGGACTCGGTCTCCCCGGCGGCGGCGAGCGCGGCCACCCCGTTCTTGGCGCAGCCGATCGCCCACGGATGCTCCCGGCCGACCGCCTGCTCCATCTCCTGAACGGTCCGCAGGGACAGCTCCAGCGCGCTGCGGGTCTCTCCCATGTCCCGCATGACGGTGGTGACGTTGTCCCGCGCCCCGATCGCATAGGGGTGGGCCTCGCCGAGCTGGGCGGCGTACTGCGCGGCGGTGAGCTCGGCGAGTTCCCTGGCCTCCGCGGTCCGCTCCAGGTGGCGCAGCAGCATCGCGTAGTCGCAGGAGACCATCAGGGTCTCCGGGTGCAGGGCGCCGCGCCGGCGCAGCAGCTTCTCCCGGACGCCGCGCATCATGACCTGCGCGAACTGCAGGTCCCCGTCCCGGCGGGCGCACAGGGCGAGGTTGTGCTCGGCGTGCAGGGTCTGGCTGTGGTTGCGGTCCAGCACCTGGCTGTGGACGCGGGAGTTGTGGCCCTGGATGGCCAGCGCCTCCCGGTACCGGCCGAGCAGTCTCAGCATCCAGGCGCTGCGCAGCGCCGAGTTGAGCGTGGCCGCGTCCTTGCCGCCCAGCAGTTCGACCCGGGCCTCGAAGATCCGGCGGTGCTGGACGAGCGATTCGGCGTAGTGGCCCTGCAGGCCGACGGCGACGGCGAGGTTGCTGCGGATGCTGAGAGTGCGCGGGACGTTCTCACCGCCGAGTTCCTCCGCGGCGCTCGCGGCGGCCTCCTCGAACAGGGTGCGCGCCTCGGTGTACCGGCCGAGGGCCATCAGTGTCCCGCCGAGTCCGTCCTTGGCGCGGATCAGCTCGATGGGCCGGACCTGCCCGGCGCCGCTCAGCCGCCGCAGGTTCTCCCGACCCACCTCCTCCGCCTCGGCGTACCGACCCAGTCGGCGCAGCATGTTGGCGAGCTGGTGGACCGCGACGAGCACGGACCGGTCGGTGTCGCCGAACTTGGGCCGCCAGTTGTCCACGGCCAGCCGGCTCAGCCACCAGCCGTCGTGGTACTCGCCACGCATCCGCAGGTACTCGACACAGTTGAGCACCAGATCCCGTACGTCGTCGTCGGCCGACTGCAGCGCGCCGGACGGCTCCAGGTGCGGGATGATCTCGGCGTAGCGCGCCCAGTTGCCGGCCTGGGCGGAGTCGCGCGGGTCGGCGGAGACCAGGACCTTGCGGGCGGCGGCCGAATAGCGTTCGGCGTCGTCGGGGGCCTGTACGGAGCGGACGTAGCGGTGGAAGAGGCGGTGCATGCGCAGGGTGCCGACGGTCTGGGTGTCCAGGCGACGGGGGCCCTGCTCGTACTCGATGCGCATGGAGGTGATCTCGGAGAGCTTGCGCAGCGCCGTGTTCCAGCTGCTGGGCTCGCTGATCAGCTCGGCCAGTTCGGGCGGAAGGTCGCCGTGCCGGGCCGTCTGCAGCAGTCGTACCGGGACGACGTCGGGTGAGAAGCAGACGAGCAGGTTCAGCAACTGCCAGGCCGGTTCGGACCCTTCGCGCAGGGAGTTGATGAGCTTGGCCCAGGCGACCTCGAACTTCGGGTACTGGCCGGAGGCCATGACGCCGAACCGGTCCGGCCGGCCCTCCCGGATGTCGCGAATGTAGTCGTTCACCGACACCGTCGGGTTCAGATCCAGCCAGGCGGCCATCTGGTCGAGAAGCAGCGGCATGTCCTCCACGGCCTCGGCGAGCCGTTCCGCCTGGTCGTCGGTGAGCCGGGCCGCGCGGCGCCGGAGGAACGCGACGCTCTCCCGGCGTTCGAAGGGCGGTACCTCGATGGTCTCGGCGTGCGCGGCCCACTCGCCGCGATGGGTGGTGACCAGGACGTGCCCACGGCCCTCCGGGACGAGGTCGCGCAGCGGCTCGGGGTCGCCGGCGCCGTCCAGCACGAGCAGCCAGGGACGTGCGGTGTCGTCGAGTTCACGCCGTACGGCCTTGATGGTGGCCGCCAGGTCCCCGGCATCCGTCAGGCCCATCTCGGGTGCGAGCTCGGCGAACTGCTGACGGGCGGTGACGCGCTGGGCCGCGCTGATCCACCAGACGATGTCGTACTCCCCCGCGAACCGGTGCACGTACTCCGCGGCGAGCTGGGTCTTGCCGAAGCCGCCCGGGCCGCGCAGAGCCACGGTGGCTCCGTCCCGGCGTGCGGCGGACAGCGTCGCGTACACCTGCTCCAGCAGCTCGGTGCGTCCGATGAACCGGCGGTTGCGGCGCGGCACCCGGCGCCACACCTCCGGCGGGTCGTCCGGGAAGCGGGGGCCGCGGCGCAGGTCGATCAGGGCGCCGGGGGCCGGTACTCCCGCGCATTCCAGGACGCGGCTGCGGGCCACCTCGGGCCTGAGGCCGCGCAGTTCGACGGGGGCCAGCGCGATGGTGGCCTCGGGCATCGGCTGGGCCGTGACGCTGACGGCGGCGATCCGGTCCCGGTACTCCGGCAGCGTCTGGCGCAGTACGCCGGCCCAGGCGTCGAACCGGCTGCGTTCCAGGCGCTCGTACCAGTCGTCTATGACGAGCAGTATCCGGCCCGGGGCGCTCATCAGGTCGCCGAGGGCCTGCACGGTGGGCGGGCGTCGCAGCGGGTTCCAGCGCACCAGTGTCGTGCGGCGTCCCGCGGCCCGGATCTGGTGGTCGATCCACTTGGCCCAGGATTCGCTCTGCCCGGCGAAGACCACCGTGACGTGTCCGAGCTGCGCCGTCATCCTGCAGTCCCCTCACTGAACCTGTCACGACTGTGCACAGGTTAGTCAATTGTGCGTCAAAACGGCTTCGTGGGTGCCCAGTTGGGAGATGTGCACCGGCATCACGTTCCGTCCTGCGTCGTTTCCCGCGCCGTCCGGTCGAGCCGGCCGGCGATGTGCCGGACGAGTCGCTCCAGGTCGGCGCAGTAGACGCTGGGGTGCCGGAAGCCGGTGCCGGGCGCGTACCGGTGCACGTAGTTGCCGCCACCGCACACCCGGCCGACCGGACAGTCCAGGCACTCCGGGGCCAGCGCCCGCTCTCCGACCTGCCGGGCGGCGATCCCGGGATGGCGCAGGGCCCGGTCGAAGGAGTGCCGGAAGACGTCGAGACCGGTCTCGGCGGCGCCCGCGTAGGCCGACCTGAGCGAGTCGACCTGCTCGATGCCGCCGTCCGTCTCCACGACGACGGCGGCCATCGGAGAGAGCCCGACAGCCTCGGCGCTGCTGGGGGCGCCAAGGAGCAGGGCGGCGATCTCCTGGAAGAGCCGCACGCGGGTGCGCAGCCGTCCCGCGTCCCACCAGGCGTCGAAGACGGCGGCGAGCCAGTCGCCGTACGGCGTGGTGGCAGGGCGGTGTCGGCCCGGACGCCGGGACGGGATTCCCGGGGGCGGATGGGCCCAGTTGGCGTGCGGGAGCAGGAAGTCCACGCCGGGCGGGTCCAGGTCGAGCAGCGACCGGTAGACGTCGTGCGGATCGGTGGCCGGGTCGATCGTGCAGAGGATGCCGGCGTACGTCTCCGGGCGGGCGGCGAGCCGCCGGGCGGCGGCCCGGGCGGCGGGCCAGGCCGGGCGGCCGGCGTGGTCGACACGGCGGGCGTTGTGCGCGGCCCGTCCTCCGTCGAGGCTGAGACCGACCCGGACGCCGGCCCCGGCCAGCCGGTCCAGCGCGGCGGCCGTGAGACGGGTGCCGTTGGTCTGGACGGTGGCGGTGACCCGGCAGTCGGCGGGGACGGCCTCCCGTACCGCGCGCACGTAGGCGAGGACGGGATCGGGGCCGGTGAGGAGGGGTTCACCGCCGTGGAGTTCGACCCGGATGCGGTCGAGGCCGTGTTCCCGGACGTGCTCGGCGATTCGGGCCGCGGTGCGGCGCATCGTCGGCTCCGACGTACGGGGCGGGCGCTCGCGCCAGCCGTCGTCCCGGCCCCGGTAGACGTAGCAGTACGAGCAGTCCAGGTTGCAGCGGCCGTGCACCTTCAGCACGAACTGGCGGAAGGGCGTCGGGCGGTGCGCCGTCGGGTCCAGGACGACGTGCGGCCACTGGGGGTGGGTGGTCATGGGGCGTCTTCGTAGTGGGCGACGACGGTGGACTCCCCGTCCCGGGTGCGCAGTTCGGCGAGGATCGCCGCGAGAACCGGGTGGTCGGTCCGGTCCGGCCTGGGGATGTCGGGGAGGGGTGTGCGGGTGTCCTCCGGGCGTGCGGTCACTCGGGGGCCGTTTCGGGGTCCGGGCGGGTGGTGGGGGTGCGGGCTTGCCCGGACCTCATCATGCCGAGCTGCTCTCGCAGTCGGTCCCGGCTCTGCAGCGCCGTGGCCAGCAACTCGTCCATGCCTTCCTCCCGGGCCAGCTCGACGGCCTGCCCGTAGCACTCGATCGCCCGGTGCAGATGCGTGAGCGTGGCCGTCCTGGAGTAGAGGGACATGAGCATGGCACCGCGGGTGGTCCAGCAGCGTACGAGAAACTCGGGCTGATCGGCGCAGCGGATGGCCTCGCCCAGCAGCCACTCGGCCTCGTACAGGTCGGACAGCACCTCCTGCAGCTCGTACCGTCTGAAGTGGGCGAGGCTCAGGTTCATCCAGCGCACCGGGATGTCCGGATGGGCCATGGCGGTCTCCTGCAGGGCGGCGCGCAGCACGACGACGGCCCGGCTCGCGATGTCGGGAGCCTCCTGGAGCCGGGCCTTCTCGA
The DNA here is from genome assembly GCF_046267975.1 of Streptomyces flavusporus. NCBI lineage: Bacteria > Bacillati > Actinomycetota > Actinomycetes > Kitasatosporales > Streptomycetaceae > Streptomyces > Streptomyces flavusporus. The sequence goes on from NZ_CP176503.1 coordinate 3,371,454, forward strand.
GCAGGGCGGCACCGAAGGCGGCCAGCACGTCCGGCCGGTCGGGGTGGTCCTCGCCCAGCAGCCGTTCGGCCTGCGTCCACGCTTCGACGGCGGAGTCCAACTGGACCTCGTTGCGGGCATGCTGGTAATCGCTCCAGGACATGCGCGCGATCAGCAGGAGGCATTCGAGCCGTAGGGCCTCGTCATCACCCGCGGCGGCCAGCGCCTCTGCCAACGCGTCCACCAGCGGGGCACCCGCGTCAGAACTCCTCACCGACGCGGCGAGCTCGACGGCCGACGCAACCGCCAGCCAGGCCCGGCAGCGCTCCGCGTCCGAAAGGGCCGGTTCGCCCGTGAGCGCGGCCAGGAAGTCCTCCCTGGCCTGCCGTACCGACTCCGCCGCTCGCTCCGGCATGGGCGGGACCGTCCCGGCGTAGTGCCGTGCCAGGTCGAGCCACAGACCTCCTCGGACGAGCAGGGCGTGTTCCCGCTCCGGGTACGAGAGCCGAATGTCGGCTGCCGAGACGGCCTGTTGCAGATGCGCCGGGTACCAGTGCCCGGGATCCACCGCCCGGTAGGGACCCGCCCCGGCGTGCTTCACTCCCGCCTCCGCGACGGCCCGCCGCACGTGCATCAGCGTTTCGGAGGCGACCCGGATCCGGGTCATCGCGTCGGGATCCGACCCCGAGTCCCCCATCGCCAGACCGAGATCACGGTCCGCCAGGTACAGCAGCACCGCCTGGGCGGCGACCTCCTTGCCGGACGCCGTCCTCCTCGTCCAGTCCCGCAGACTGTCGGGAATCCCCTCGAAGTCGAGCCCACGACTGCTCAGCTCACCGGCCTGCACCCAGCACACCAGCCCGCGCACCAGCCGCCCACGGGCACCGATCTCCTCCGGCTCAGCCACGGCCTCCCAGGCATCGCGCAGATCCTCCCCCACCCCCTTCACCCGCCACCGCATCAGCAGCGCGTCGGCCAGCTCCACGGACGCCGACTCCCGCTCGGCACCCGTCCGCGACACCTCCACCGCCTGCTGCAAGTACCGCACCGAGGCGTCGAGTTCGCGGGTCAGCCCCTCCCCCTCGAACCGCCCGATCGCCTCGCGCCCCTTACCGACCAGCTCCTGAGCGCTCAGCTCGGGCAGTACCGCCGCGACCGGGATCCGCGCGCCGATCTCCCGCAGCACATCCGCCGACACCTCGGCGAACGCCCGCAGCCCGGCCGGCTCCTCCGTGCCCGGGCCGGCCGGCGGCGACGCGTCGGCCGCCCCCGGATCCACCGCCCCGCGCAGGAACGCCGCCGCCAACGCCGGGAAGTTGCGCACGCTGCGCCCGAACTTCCGCTCCACGTACGCGGAGCAGTGCTTGAACAGCAGCTCGACGTCCTCCACGGCCAGCCGGGTGCGCAGCTCGCCCGCCACGCCCGGCAGGAACTCGTACCGCACGGCCCGCGGGTCGTCCGGGTCCTCCCGGCGCCGGAGCAGCCCGCTGAGCAGCACCTCGGACAGCGCCTCGGGCCCGCTCCCGGCGAGCATGGCGTGCTGCACGAGCTGCATCACCGGCAGGTACAGCGGCACCGCGGACAGATACACCGCGAGCCGGCGCGCCTCCGGGGAGGCGGAACGCCAGAAGGCCCGCACCCGTTCCGTACCGCTCAGGTCCTCCTGGGCCCGCACCCGCGCGCGGGACGGGGCGTGGTCGGCGCGTACCCAGCCGGCCGCGGTGGCCAGCGACCCTCCCGTGGCGCCCGACACCAGCCGCGCCCAGCCCTCCACCGAGCCGCGGCGCAGCGCCAGCACCGGGACGGGCAGCGCCTGCCGTTCGACGGGCCCCTTGTCCGGCAGGAACTCCAGCGTTCCGGCGGGCCCTTCGCGCCGCCGCAGCAGTCCGCGCCGGGCCGGCAGATGGGTGCGCAGCCACATGCGCTGCGGCAGCGGCTGGACGACGGCCACAGGCGCCGTCGCGGCCCAGCCGTGCAGCAGCCGCTGGATACGGCCGCCGCGCCACATGGGGCCCGCGCAGTCGCTGAGGACGAGCGTCAGCCGGCGTCCGGTCGGGTCGCTGAGCTGTCCGGGCGCGTGCAGCGGGCCGGTGTGCTCCGGCGTGGCGGCGTAGCCGGGCCGCCCGTGGGTGTCCTCGTGCAGGTACTGCACCTGTACCTCGCGGAAGGCGCCGGCGCGCTCGCAGACCTGGCGCAGCTCGTCGAGGGCCTGCTGCCACACCACGGTCGACGTGGAGACGTCCATCAGGAGCAGCAGGCGTGCCTCGCGACGCCGCTCGGTGCGCAGGACGGGCAGGACGAGCCCGGATTCGGCGGCCTGTTCGGCGGTGGCCCGCTCGTCGAGGGTGCGCGGCACGGGGCGTACGGGTGCGCGGTACCGCTGGAGGGGGCGTAATCCGCGTTGCAGGGCGAGGGGTTCGGGCAGGGCGGGGGCGGCGGGGACGCGGACGGGGGTCATCCGGGCGCCGGTCTCCTCACCTCCGGAGCCCGGGGCGAACATCCGGACGCTGTCGGGCCGTTGCTCCTCGGGCGTGCCGGTCGAGGTGTGCGAGGCGGTCGGCAGGGACGGGAGGCCGTCCGCGGGCCCGTGGGGTGTGCCGGGTGCGGTGGGTGTCGTGCGGTCCGGCTCCTGCCGCGCCGGTGCCGGCAGCCGGCGGGCCAGCCACAGTGCGTCCGCCAGCTCCTCGACGTCCGGGGCGAGGCCCGCGTCACGCAGACGCGCGACCAGCGCCGTGAGCACCTCGCTCACGGCGTCGGCCGGGGTGCCGGGAGCCGGCGCGGACATCGGCTACCTGGGCCCGCGGTCCAGGGGCTGCATCAGCAGCGCCGAGATCTCCTCGCGCCGGACCGCGTCCCGGGCGGCGTGCACGGCGAGGAAGATGGCGTTGAGGAGCTGGTCGGTGGGGCGCAGTGCGCCGTCCGCCTCGGCCTCGACGAACTGGTCGAGGATGTCGCGGTGGATTTCGTGCGCGTTCTCACCGAAGTGCGCCTGGACGAGCGCGGCGAGGCCCTCGTTGCGCGGGGCCTGGAGATCGAGCGGGATGCAGCGGCGCAGCAGGGGCGCGGGGAACTCGCGCTCCCGGTTGCTGGTCAGCACGACGAACGGAAAGGCCCGGCAGCGTACCTGACCGCCCGTCACGGCGACCTTGCGCCCGTCGCCGGTGAGCACCTCCACCACCGGTGTCCGGTCGGCGATCCGCTCCAGCTCGGGGATGGCGAACCTGCCTTCCTCCAGCACGTTCAGCAGGTCGTTCGGCAGGTCGATGTCGCTCTTGTCCAGCTCGTCGATGAGCAGGACGCGGGGCCGGTCGGCGGCGAGCAGCGCGGTGCCGAGCGGACCGAGTTTGATGTACCGGCCGATGTCCTCGGACTCCGGTCCGTCCGCCGCCGCCCTGTCCTGGGCGGCACGCCGGAGCTGGGCGTCCTGGAGGCGGCCGATGGCGTCGTACGTGTAGAGCCCGTCGCGCAGTTCGCTGCGGCTCACGATGGGCCACTCCAGGACCCGGCCGAGTCCGAGTTCGTACGCGACGGAGTGCGCCAGCGTCGACTTGCCCACGCCGGGCTCGCCGGTGACGAGCAGGGGGCGCCTCAGGTAGAGGGCGGCGTTGACGAGTTCGAGGGTCCTGTCGCCCTGGACGGGCAGGGGTACGGCGCCGGCGCCGAGCCTGCGGCGGGTGGAGGAGTCGAGGCTCGGGACGTCGTACGGCACGACCGGGGCGTCGAAGTTGCGCCACGGGGGCGGTGCCGGGAGCCGGTTGATCCTGGCCGGATCCGGGCGCCCGCTGCCCTGGTAGACGAACCACTCGCTCATGGTGCGCTCCTCGTCGACGGTCGGTGGTGGTCCACGTCCTGGCCGACGGGGGCGTTGTGCACCCACAACGGGCCCCTGGAAATGTACCCAGGACAGGCCTGATACACGGGCCTTTTCGGCCAGCCGCCGCGAATGTTCTTCTGGGTGCTCACAGCGGGGCGTCCAGGGTCTCGGTCTCCTCCGCGGGCAGCGGACGCCGTGGGTCGTCGTACAGGAGTGCGAGCGGCTCGGCCCAGGCGCGGTCCGCGCAGTGTTCGCTGATGTCCTGCCGGAGGTGGCGCAGCCGGTCGGGGAGTTCGGCCAGCGAGCCGAGGGTGCCGAGGAGTTCCTCCGCCTTGGCGTGGAGAGTGTCGCACGCCTCGGCGCAGGTGCGGGTGGCGTGGCCGTCGATGTGCCAGAGGGCCACGCCGTGCCCGTTCTCCAGCGCGAGCTTCATCGCGGTCCGGCCCGGTCCGCGCCCGGCGGGGCGGCACATCACGGGGATGTGGTCGAAGGCCGCGTCGCGATAGCTGCCGGCGCTGGACGCGACGCCGCGTTGCGGGGTGCGCCAGCCGGTGAAGTGCTGCTGGGCGGTCATGGCCTGCCAGCGTTCGGCCCACAGTTTGTCCGGTTCTCCCCGGCGTGCGAGGGAGCGCAGCACCACCCGGCGGCGTGCGCCGAGGTGTGCGGCGTCGTCGAGCTGGGCGATGTCGTCGAACCGCCAGCGGTGCACGGCGGTGTCGAAGTACTCGGCGGGCAGGGCCACTTCGAGCGGTACGGGCAGGTCCGCGCGGTCCTTGGCGCGCAGCAGTTCGCTCAGCGGGCCGCGCAGGGCCTGGACGAGTTCGCCGGGGAGGTAGCCGTGGACGGAGTCGTCGGTCTGCCACAGCTCCGGTTCGTCGGACCCGTCGCCGTCGTCGAACCAGATCTGCCAGAAGAAGCGGGTGGGCTGCGAGCCGATCACCGGGTCGAGCAGCACGGCGACCGTGGGGCCCTCGCCCGGGCCGGGGTAGGGGATCACGATGCGCTCCGGTCCGTCCGCCGCGGTGGGCCGGACCGCTTCGGGGAGGCGTGCGTCCCGGACGAAGTCGTGCATGTCCCGACGCGGATCCCGGCGCAGCCGCCGGTCGATCCAGTCGGCAAGCTGCGAACAGTCCCCGCCCCGGCAGCGTATGTACTCCTCGACGAACTTCAGGTAACGCAGGAAGGTGAGCGAGTCGAGCGGGTGCGGGCCCTCGTAGAGCAGGCCGTAACCGTCGCGCCAGGTCTGCAGTTCAGGGGTCCGCCCCGGCCACCGCCGGCCGCTGCGGGCGCGGCTCGCGAGGACCTCCACGGTGGGCGCGTCGGGCGGAGCGGGCAGCGCAGCGAGCAGACGCAGCGCGGTGCGCCGGTCGTCCGGCGTCCACCGCTCACCGCCGTCGGCCGCGGGACCGGACTGCAGGTCGATCCAGTTGTCCCCGCTCTCGGAGAGCGGCTCGGTGCCGTGCCACCGGTCGTGGGCGGCCATGACGGTGCGGTACGTCTGTCCGAAGCGGCGCAGCGCCGATATGGCGACCGCCTTCCCGCCGTCCTGCTGCCGGCGACGGGACTTGACCAGTCCGACCACGGCTCCGGTGTCCGGGTCGAGCAGCGGACCGCCGGAGACTCCGGCCGGGAAGTCGATGTCGGGCTTGATGATCAGCCCGTAGCCGTCCTCGTGGCCGTTGATCTCGGCGTCCACCGCGCGGGCGTGGGTGTGCGGCGGCTCGGGGTAGTAGCCGTACACCTTGACGGCACCGGAGTGCCGTACGTCCCGGTCGGCGAGCCACACGCACTCGTGCTGGTGCTCGTCGGCGTCGCCCGCGAGCCGCACCAGGGCCAGGTCCTCCTCCAGCGGTACGACGGGCCGCTCCGGGTGTGTGAGCAGCCAGGCCTCGAGCCGGGCCTCGGCGTCGACGCCCTCGCCGCACACCCGGAAGGTCAGATCGCGACGGGCGGCGAGGTGCGGACGCACCACATGGGCGGCGGTCAGCACCCAGCCCGGGGCGACGAGGAATCCGCTGCCCCACAGCGGCTTGTCGTCGCCGTCGGCGGACAGCAGGTGGACGGTGGCGGCCTTGGCCAGGGCGTGCAGGCGTTCGGTGCGCTCAGTCATGCGCGGCCGGGTCCGGCGCGGCGGGGGCCTGGGCGGGCTGCCGGTCGAACTGCCACGTCAGCGTGACCTGCAGCGAGGCCTTGGCCTCTCCCCTGGCGAGCACGGCGACCGCGAGCCCCTCCTTGGCGGTCAGCTCCACCCCGAAGCTGATGGCGGCCTCGTCGGGCCGGGCCGAGCGCGCGGCGTCGAGCACGGTGCCGCCGACGGCCTTGATCAGCTCCTGGAGCTGTCCGACCTTGGCGAGGGCGGCGTCGGTGAAGCCGACGTCCTCCTGCTCCCCGTAGGCGTCCGCGCTGCCGATCCGGGCGGTGATGACCGTGCCGTCGGGCAGTTCGATGTCCTGGATGTGACTCATGCCGCTCCCCCGTCGAGCTTGCGCCCCGTCCAACCGGCCGCAGCCGGACCACACTTGAGCTGCGACGAGGCTAGCCGTACGGACGGTTCCGGTGCGAGTCCCCCGACCGGCCGAGTGGCGCATATTCTGAGCACATGTACTTCACCGACCGAGGCATCGAAGAACTGGAGAAGCGGCGCGGCGAGGAAGAGGTCACGTTCGAGTGGCTCGCCGAGCAACTGCGGACCTTCGTCGACCTGAACCCCGACTTCGAGGTACCGGTGGAGCGGCTGGCGACGTGGCTGGCACGGCTGGACGACGAGGACGAGGAGTAGGTTCCGTCCGAGGTGAGTGCGGGGTGCCCGGGCGGCGCCCCGCTTCGGCTTTGTCGGCCCGCTCGGCCGTCAGTCGCGAGGTCGGCCCAGATCGTACGCCAGGCCCAGTGTGCCGTGGGCCAGGAGGAGCGCCCCCGCCGTGGTCCAGCCGCCGCTGTGGCGGCGTAGGCCCCAGGCGGTGAGGGGGAGGCCCGCGGCGACCTGGGCGAAGGCGAGCGCGCGGGCCCTGGGGTCGCCGGACCAGGGAAGGTACGGGCCGAGGCGGCCGCCCCCGACGTCGAGTTCCGTGCGGGACGCCGCGTGCCGGCCCGCCCCCTCGACCGTGCGGGCGTCCGGCTGGGCGCGGGCGGCCTCGCGGAGGCGGTCGGCGGATTCGCCGGGGCTGAGGCCTGCCGGCAGACAGACTCCCGCGCGCGTGAGCACGGCGAGCAGACCGCGCAGGCGGGCCGGGGCGTCGGCCGAGGGGTCGGGTTTCGTCAGGCGGTCCAGGGACTGCACGTCGAGGGCCGGGTCCAGGCCGAGGCACGCGGCGAAGGTGTGCATGGCCTCGTCCTCGCCGACCGGGGTGCCGCCCGAGAGCCAGACGTAGCCGACCGGGCGTCGGAAGCCGGACGCGAGTGTGTAACCGGCGCGGTCCGCGTCCCACCACAGGGCGAGTACGGGCCAGGGGGCGCCGACGGCGAGAGCGGTGGCCCAGCCGGTGAGCACCCGGTCGACAGGCTCGGTGCCGTCCAGCCAGGGCCCGCCCTCGGGAACGAGGACGCTCCAGTTCTCGCCGGCCCGGGTGAGCACCATCCGGGTCCGCAGCAGACGGGCGGCGGGGGCCACGGCCTGGGCGTGCGCCCGGCAGAGCAGCAGGGCACCGGGGGCCACGGGATCGGCCCGGGCATCGGCCCAGAACTCTTCCGTCGACATGCTCACACGCTAGGACATTTGTCCCGGTTCGGAGACGGGCGATCACCAGAACGAGTGTCTTGACTTCCCACGCCCACGATATATCGTGTTTTACGGAAGACGCGATATGGCGTGTCGAGGTCCGTCCATCCGGTCCCGCGTGCGGCCCGGCAGGTCGAGGAGGTCAGCACCATGTCCGAGTGGTCCGTCGCCGAGCCGAGCAAGCTCACCTTCGACGACCCCGTGCGCGAACTTCACGTACGCATCGTCGACGGAACGGTGAACGTGGTGGGGACGGACGAAGGTTCCGCCCGCCTGGAGGTCAGTGAGATCGAGGGACCGCCCCTGGTGGTCACCCAGCAGGGAGGCACGCTCACCGTGGCGTACGAGGACCTGCCGTGGAAGGGCTTCCTGAAGTGGCTCGACCGCAAGGGCTGGCGCCGCAGCGCCGTCGTCTCACTGGCGGTCCCGGCGAGCACACGCGTCGAGGTGGGCGTGGTCAGCGCCGCCGCCGTGGTCTCCGGCGTCGAGGGGCGTGCGGAGGTGAAGGGCGTCTCCGGGGACACGACACTCGTGGGGCTCGCGGGCCCGGTCCGCGCGGACACCGTCTCCGGGAACGTGGAGGCCCAGGCCCTCTCCGGCGACCTGCGCTTCAACTCCGTCTCCGGTGACCTCACCGTCGTCGAGGGCGCCGGCTCCTCCGTCAAGGCGGACTCGGTGAGCGGATCGATGATCGTCGACCTCGACCCCGCGGGCAGCCCCACCGACGTCAGCCTGACCAGCGTCTCCGGCGAGATCGCCATCCGGCTGCCGCATCCGGCGGACGCGGAGGTGGAGGCCAACACCGCGAGCGGAGCGGTTTCCAACGCCTTCGAGGACCTCCGGGTCACCGGCCAGTGGGGCGCCAAGCGCATCACCGGCCGCCTCGGCACGGGCAGCGGCCGGCTGAAGGCCACGACCGTCTCCGGCTCCATCGCCCTGCTGCGCCGCCCGCCGGTGGAGGACGGGCCGTGGGACGGGCCGGCGGACGGTCCACAGGACGACTCGGGGGACAATTCGGCGTCCGGCCGGAGCGAGGGCACGACCCCGTCCAGCGCCCCGGCCGACGGTTCGACCGACAAGAAGGTGCTCTGACATGCCCCCCGTCTTCGCTCATGGCCGCCTCCGCCTCTACCTGCTGAAGCTGCTCGACGAGGCCCCGCGCCACGGCTACGAAGTGATCCGCCTCCTCGAAGAACGCTTCCAGGGGCTGTACGCACCGTCGGCGGGTACGGTGTACCCGCGCCTGGCCAAGCTGGAGGCCGAGGGCCTGGTCACGCACACCACCGAGGGCGGCCGCAAGGTGTACGCCATCACGGACGCGGGCCGTGCCGAACTGGCCGACCGCAGCGGCGAACTGGCCGATCTGGAGCTGGAGATCCGCGAGTCGGTGGCGGAGCTGGCCGCCGAGATCCAGGCCGATGTACGCGGCGCGGCGGGCGACCTGCGGCGCGAGATGCGGGCGGCGGCGACCGAGGCCCGCAAGGGCGCCCAGGGCCGTGGCGCCGCCGGGGACTTCGGCGACTACGGTGACTACGGCGAGAAGGAAGCCTGGCGCCTCGCCAAGGAGGAGATGCGCCGGGTCAAGCAGGAGTGGAAGGAGCAGGCCCGGCGCGCCAAGGACGAGAGCCGCAGGGCGCGCGAGGAGGCCCAGCGGGCCCGCCGCCAGGCCAAGGAGGCGCAGGACCGGGCCCGGGCGCAGGCGCAGGAGGAGGTGCAGCGCATCGCCCAGCGGGTCCAGGAGCAGGTGCAGGACCACTTCGCCCGGGGCGACTGGCCGACGGGGGTGCGCGAGGGCCTGACGGAACTGGCCAAGGAGTTCGGCGAGTTCGGCAAGGACTTCGGCATGGAGTTCGGCAAGGACCTCGGCTTCGGCCGAGGCAACGCCGCCAAGTCGACCGCGGGGCCGGAGCACTCGACGACGCCGGAGGACTTCCCGGCCGACTACGAGCCGGCCTGGGCCCACGACACAACCTCCACCGGCGACCCGGCCCGCGACCTGGACCGTCTCCTCGACCGCTTCCGGGACGACATCCGCGACACGGCCCGCGACCACGGCGTCACCGCGGACCAACTCCGCGAGGCCCGCCGCCACCTGTCGACGGCAGCGGCACACATCGGGGCGCTACTGAGGACACCGAAGCGGTAGGCATCACCAGAGGTGACCTACTCGGCCCCCGCCCCGGGTGACCCGCTCGCCGCCCAGGCGAGCCGCCGCAGCTGCGGGCAGCCGTGCCGCTGGGGCGATGGGGGTCTCCCCGCTCGAGCGAAGCCGAGAGTGGGGGAGGGTGGGCGCAGCGGCACCCCGCAAGCGCCGGCCCGTGAAGCGCCACCGGGACGCCGCAACCGCCCGCCCCGTTCAGCCCGTCTTGGCCTCTCCCCCGCCGTAGAGCACGCGGGTCACCGACTCGTAGGTGACCCCGTGGTCGGCGAGGACCTCCGCTGCGACGCCCGGGCGGGCGGTGAGGGCGAGCAGGATGTGCTCGTCGCCGATGCGCCGGTCCCGGCGGGCGACGGCGATACGCAGGGACTTCTCGAGCACGTCCTTGGCGCCTTGGCTGAAGGAACGGTGCCCGCCCCACCACCCTCTGTCCTTCTGGTCCCCGGCCATGGCCCCCACGCCATGCGCCTCCTCCACCCGCGAAACGATCTCCGCGACGTCGATCCCCAGCCCGGCCAGCGCGTCGGCCTCGGCCTGCGACAGTCCCACGCGGCGTCGGGCCTCCTCCAGTGCCCCCGCCACCGACTCCGCACGCTCGGCAAGCCCCAGAGCGGCCAGCGCGAACGCACCCTTGCCGGCCCCTCGGTCCATCAGCGCGAGCAGCAGGTGCTCAGCATCGACAGTCTGCGCCCCCGACCTCTCGCACTGCTCGACGGCCCCCTCGACCACCGAACGGGCGTCCTCCGTAAACCGTTCGAACATCATCGCCTCCCGTACTTCTTGTGTACGGCCTGCCTGCTCACACCGAGTTCCGCGGCGATCTCCTGCCACGACCAGCCCTGATTGCGCGCACTGCGCACCTGAACGGCCTCCAACTGCTCCAGCAGCCTGCGCAGCGCGGCGACGGCCCGCAGTCCGACCCGCGGATCACGGTCACCGGCACGCTCGGCGAGTTCCGTAGCTTCGGTCATGACGTCAACTTACGTTGACATCCCGCGCTTGTCAACCCCAGTTGACAACACAAACGGCCGGCCCGAGACCGGACCGGCCGTTGCAGAACCCGCACACCGTCAGCTGTTGGTGAGCACGATCTTCCCGAACTGTTCGCCCGACTCCATCCGTTCGAAGCCCTCGCGAGCCCGGTCCATCGGCAGCACCTCGTCGATGACAGGCCGCACCCCGGTGACGGCACAGAAGGACAGCAGGTCCTCCAGTTCCTCCTTGGTGCCCATCGTCGAGCCGACGACCTTCAGCTCCAGGAAGAAGATCCGGGTCAGTTCGGCATGGGAGGGCCGGTCACCGCTCGTGGCGCCGGAAATGACCAGCGTGCCGCCGGGACGCAGGGACTTCACCGAGTGCGACCAGGTGGCCGCCCCCACCGTCTCGATCACGGCGTCCACCCGCTGCGGCAGCCGCGCCCCCGGCTCCACCGCCTCCACGGCCCCCAGCTCCAGGGCACGCTTGCGCTTGGCCTCGTCCCGGCTGGTCGCGAAGACCCGCAGCCCCGCGGCCTTGCCGAGCACGATCGCGGCCGTGGCGACACCACCACCGGCGCCCTGCACCAGCACCGAGTCACCGGGCCGTACCCCGGCGTTGGTGAACAGCATCCGATACGCCGTCAGCCAGGCCGTGGGCAGACAGGCGGCCTCCTCGAAGGACAGCTCCTTGGGCTTGGGCAGAACGTTCCACGTCGGTACGGCGACCCGCTCGGCGAACGTGCCCTGGTAGCGCTCGGTCAGGATGGACCGGGGTTCCTTCGGGCCGACGCCATGGCCGGTCTGACCGATGACGGAGTGCAGGACGACCTCGTTGCCGTCCTCGTCGACACCGGCGGCGTCGCAGCCGAGGATCATCGGCAGCCGGTCCTCCGGGAGGCCCACGCCGCGCAGGGACCAGAGGTCGTGGTGGTTGAGGGAAGCGGCCCTGACATCGACGACACTCCAGCCGGGCCGGGCCTCGGGGGCCGGGCGCTCCCCCAACTCCAGGCCTGCGAGCGGCTGGTCACGATCGATTCGGGCGGCGTAGACAGCGAACATGAGCCCGACGATAGGTTCCCACTCCCCCCAACGGAACCGTACGCCCCTGTGACACACACCCACTTGCCAGAAACCACCCACGGCGCCCCACCCGCACCCGCCGACGGCGCCCAGCCCCCCCCCACAAGCGACGTCCACCGATCCTATTCAGTGAGCAGGAGTGAGTGTTGGACCCATTCCTGGTCACTGCGGACATCCCGAACGGTTCTGGGTGTCCTGGTCGCCCGCGTTCGCTCCGCGTCCGGGGGCACGGATCGTGTCCGTGGTCCGGGAATGCGGGGGCGGGGTCCCTCACGCCCGGGGGCGCCCGGTCCGGCCTGGGCGGTCCGATGCCCGCACCCATCGCTCTGGTGGGTGCGGGGCGGTGCCGTCCGTCGCCGGATCGGGTGTCCCAGGGCGCGCCGTCCGATCGCGATGCTCGCGGCATCGTGCCGGGTGGGTTTCCTGGTGGTGCTGGTGAGGGGCTGCTGCCAGTGCTGGGCGCCCCACTTCGAGGTGTAGGCCGGGTCAACGGCGACGATGGGGATGCCGAGTTCGGCGGCCATCGACACGAGCCGGGCCCGCAGCCGGGAGGTGGGCATGCCGGAGATCAGCCGACGGAATTGCTTGCGCCGCCCGTGTTTCTCGCGGGTGGTCTCGGCGGTGAAGTCGAGGTCCTCGATGGCGATCGCGAGCTGGTGGCGGCGGGCGAAGTGCAGCAGCCGGATCAGGGCGTGGCGGACCTGGGCGTCGCGGTGGGCGGCGGTGCCGGTCAGGGTGTAGCCGAACCGGAGCGGCTGGCCGACCGGGTTGCCGTGGGTGTCGAGGCGCCAGGCGGCGAGGTGGTCGGCGTTCATGTCGACGCCGAGCATGCCGTGTGCGCGGGCGGCCGCCAGGGGCACGACGGTGGCTGGGGGGAGGGCCCAGGAGGCGGTCAGGTACCAGCGGCCGCGCAGGGTGTCTTCGTGGATGCGGTAGGCGACCGCGCGGTGGGCGGTGATGCGGTCGGCCCACTGCTCGCCCCGGTGCGCGAACGTCACCCGGGCGGTGAGCACGTACCGGCCGTGCGGGGCGTTCGCCAGATGGGCCAGCGGGGCGGGCAGCTTCAGAGAGACCTCGCCGTCGGGGGTGACGCGGATGGTCTCGTTGCCGTACCGCTTGCCCGACTCGCCGTCGGCCTGCAGGAACCGGCGTGATGCCTCCCACCGTGCCCGCCACTGCCGCTCGGTCAGCCCGGCCGCATCGAGGTGGTGGCGGGTGTTCAGCAGGGCTTTCCCGCCGCGCACGACGTGCACCACACCGGCCTGCCAGTCCGCTCGCGCCGCCGTCAGCCGGTCTTGGAGGACGTGCAGGCGGCGGGACTTGGCATGCCACTCCCGCTTGCTGCGGTAGCCGCCCGGCGCGTGCCGGGTGCCCTTCTCCCCGACCGGCAGGGACAGCCGGTGCGCGACCGTCGCCACCCTCGCCTCCAGGGACTGCACATGCGCCAGCTGCGCACGCCGGGCCAGCCCCCACTGGTCATGGGTGGCCTTGGTGATGCTTCCGGCCCAGCGTGAGGACGACGCGGCGGTCAGGTCCCGTTTGCGCGCCGCCCACGCCTGGCTGTCGTGGTCCGGCCCGGCCGCGCAGCGCGCCCTCAGGTCGCGGGCGGCGAGCGAGCCGAGATGGCCGCCGACCAGGCGCAGTACCTCCACGTCCCGTTCGGTCAGCTGCTTGAGCCGGTCACGGACCGCCACCCCCGACGGGCCGGGCACCACGAACGGCGCCGCCACCTCCCGCAGCCCACCCCCGCCCATCCCGGTCACCCTCCCCTGCATGCTCGAAGCGCCTGCCACCCCACCCAACGACCGCCCTCCGAAAAGGTCACCCATTCGACCGGCAAACCTTCGTTCCCCACACCATCGGCCGACCTCTGCGAAGGCCCAGGCACTCACTCATCCACGCCAGAACACACTCGTGCGCAGCTACACGACAGCAGTTCACAACCCCTCAACGATCCGAACGGGTGGGCGGGGTGGGAAAAGAAAAATGGCCCCGCCCAACCGGACGGGGCCATAAAAACCCTCAGCGCCGAGCCACACCCTCCGCCCGCGCCGCCGCCGCAACCGCCGCAGTCACCGCGGGAGCGACCCGCTCATCGAACGGCGACGGAATGACGTAGTCCGCAGCGAGGTCGTCCCCCACCACCCCCGCCAACGCCTCGGCCGCCGCGATCTTCATCCCCTCGGTGATCCGCGACGCCCGCACCTGCAGCGCGCCCGCGAAGATCCCCGGGAACGCCAGCACGTTGTTGATCTGGTTGGGGAAGTCCGACCGCCCGGTCGCCACGACCGCCGCGTACTTGTGCGCCACATCGGGGTGCACCTCGGGATTCGGGTTGGCCATCGCGAACACGAACGCGCCCTCGGCCATGGAGGCGACCGCCTCCTCCGGCACCGTACCGCCGGAGACCCCGATGAAGACGTCCGCGCCCGCCAGGGCCGCCTCCAGCGACCCGGAGAGCCCCGCCTTGTTCGTGAAACCGGCCAGCTCCCGCTTGACCGGCGTCAGGTCGTCCCGATCGGCCGACACGACACCCTTGCGGTCCGCGACCGCGACATCGCCGATGCCGGCCTCGATCAGCATCTTCGCGATGGCGACCCCCGCCGCACCGGCGCCCGAGATGACGGCCCTGAGCTCCCCGAGCTCCTTCCCGCTCAGCCGCGCCGCGTTCCGCAGCGCGGCCAGCGTCACGACCGCCGTACCGTGCTGGTCGTCGTGGAAGACCGGGATGTCCAGCCGCTCCTGGAGCCTGCGCTCGATCTCGAAGCACCGCGGTGCCGAGATGTCCTCGAGGTTCACACCGCCGAAGGACGGGGCGAGCCGGACCACGGTCTCGACGATCTCGTCCACGTCGGTGCACGCCAACGCGATCGGCACGGCGTCCACGCCGCCGAACTGCTTGAACAGAATCGCCTTGCCCTCCATCACCGGGAGGGAGGCCTCGGGCCCGATGTCACCGAGCCCCAGCACGGCCGTGCCGTCGGTCACGACGGCGACGACGGACGACTTCCACGTGTAGTCGTGGACGAGGTCCGGCTGCTCGGCGATCGCGGTGCACACCTTCGCGACGCCGGGCGTGTACGCCAGGGACAGGTCGTCCTTGTCTCGGACCGGCACGGTGGCCTGCACAGCCATCTTGCCGCCGCGGTGCAGCGCGAACGCCGGATCGAAGGAATCGAGGGGCTCTGCCCCGCCCTCCTGCTCCGTACTACTGTCGCTGCGAGGATTGACGGTCTCCGCTGCCACTTTGTTTTACCCCTTAAGTCTTCATGGTTTGAGGGTTGACCACTCCTGGTGAGGGGTGGGCGGGCACCGCGTACGGCCCTGGTGAGTGATGCGTACGGGCACATACGCGACGGGCGCGCCGCACACGCGTCCTGAGCCCCGGATGAGGGGTGTAAAGAACCTTCTTACCTGACGGAGGGTGTCGTCGACGAGTCGATAGCGCGAAGGTCACATGCCAGTGACATGACTCATGCCTGAATATGGGGACAAGGCCTCGACAAACCGCCGACAACCACTCAACGAACACACGGCACCGACTATCGAACGGCCACATCTTGAGACACACCGAAGATCTTCCTGCCGGAACCAGGGATTCCCGTAGAAGATCCGGTCGGGATGTCCCGGAGTGGTCCGGTTCGAGGGTCACTCGTTATCCGATTTTGACATCGCGGGTCACCTGAATGGTCCAGTCCGAATGGCAAGATGCGGTAATCCCACGAGGTCGCGACACCCGAAGCTGTGTGTTCTCGTCGACCCATCGGCAACTCCACCCATCCGCCGGAGGAACCCACAATGACCGCCAGCTCCACCCGTCGTACGACCGCCGCGCGTTCCCGGCTAGCCGCGGTCGGTGCGATCGCGGTCGCAGGCGCCCTGCTGCTCACCGGCTGCGGTGACCAGACGGAGAACGGCGGCGGCTCGGACAGCACGGACACCGCGACGACCGCGGCCGCCCCGCTGGCCGACAAGCTGCCCAAGGAGATCCGCGACAAGGGCGTCATCAAGGTCGGTTCGGACATCGCGTACGCGCCGGTCGAGTTCAAGGACAGCTCCGGCAAGACGGTCGGTATCGACCCGGACATCGCCGCCGCCATGGGCAAGCAGCTCGGCGTGACGTTCCAGTTCGAGAACGGCACGTTCGACACCCTCATCACCGGTCTGCGCTCCAAGCGCTACGACATCGCCATGTCCGCGATGACCGACACCAAGGACCGCCAGGAGGGCATCGACTCCGACACCGGCAAGAAGGTCGGTGAGGGCGTCGACTTCGTGGACTACTTCACCGCCGGTGTCTCGATCTACACCAAGAAGGGCGACGACCAGGGCATCAAGACCTGGTCCGACCTGTGCGGCAAGAAGATCGTGGTGCAGCGCGGCACGGTCTCCGAGGACCTCGCCAAGGCCGAGGCGAAGAAGTGCCCGAAGGGCAAGAAGCTCTCCATCGAGGCCTTCGACAACGACCAGCAGGCCCAGACCCGCCTGCGCGCGGGCGGCGCCGACGCCGGCTCCTCCGACTTCCCGGTCGCCGCGTACGCGGTGCAGACCTCCGGCGGCGGCAAGGACTTCCAGCTCGTCGGCGAGCAGGTCGAGGCCGCCCCGTACGGCATCGCGGTCGCCAAGAACAACACCCAGCTGCGGGACGCCCTGCAGGCGGCCCTGGACGCGATCATCGCGAACGGCGAGTACGACAAGATCATAGAGAAGTGGGGCGTCGAGGACGGCGCCGTCGACAAGGCCACCATCAACGGCGGCAAGTGATCGCTCGGTCGGCGACCAGCGACCACTGAAAGGCAACACCCGTGACTGCTGACATCAACAAGACGGCGGGCCCGGCCGACACGCCCCCGGCCGGGCCGGAGGCCATCAAGGCCATCCCGGTCCGGCACTACGGGCGGTACGTCTCCGCCGTCGTCGCGATCGCGCTGCTCGGCGCGGTCGTGTACGCGTTCTCCCAGGGCAAGATCAACTGGGACGCGATCCCTGACTACTTCTTCGACGACCGCATCATCAAGGGCGTCGGGCAGACGCTGCTGCTAACGGTTCTGTCCATGGTCATCGGCATCGTGGGCGGCATCACACTGGCGGTGATGCGCCTGTCGCCGAACCCGGTGACCTCATCCATCGCGTGGTTCTACATCTGGTTCTTCCGCGGCACCCCGGTCCTTGTCCAGCTGTTCGTCTGGTTCAACCTGGGACTGGTCTTCGAGTACATCAACCTCGGGCCGTTCTACAAGGACGAGTGGTCGGACTTCATGACGCCGTTCCTGACGGCGCTGCTGGGCCTCGGCCTCAACGAGGCCGCGTACATGGCCGAGATCTGCCGTGCCGGTCTGCTCGCGGTCGACGAGGGCCAGACCGAGGCGGCGCACGCGCTGGGCATGAGCCACTCCAAGACGCTGCGCCGGATCGTCATCCCGCAGGCAATGCGCGTGATCGTGCCGCCGACGGGCAACGAGGTCATCAACATGCTGAAGACCACCTCGCTGGTCTCGGCAGTGCAGTTCTACGAACTGTTCCGCTACGCCCAGGACATCGGGCAGACCTCCGGCGCACCGGTCGAGATGTACTTCCTCGCTGCCGCCTGGTACCTGGTCATGACGTCGATTCTCAGCGTCGGCCAGTACTACATCGAGCGGTACTACGCCCGAGGCTCCAGCCGCCAGCTGCCGCCCACGCCATGGCAGAAGATCAAGAAGAACGTGCTCTCCCTGTCGAGCCGGAAGGGAGCCACGGCATGACCGAGAAGCCGAGCAAGACGAACACCCCCGAGAAGCAGTCCGCCGTCGCGATGGTCAAGGCCGAGGGCGTCCACAAGTCCTTCGGCCACGTCGAGGTCCTCAAGGGCATCGACCTGGAGGTGAAGACCGGCGAGGTGTTCTGCCTCATCGGCCCCTCCGGCTCCGGCAAGTCGACGTTCCTCAGGTGCATCAACCACCTGGAGAAGATCAACGCCGGTCGC
The DNA here is from genome assembly GCF_046267975.1 of Streptomyces flavusporus. Taxonomy (NCBI): domain Bacteria; kingdom Bacillati; phylum Actinomycetota; class Actinomycetes; order Kitasatosporales; family Streptomycetaceae; genus Streptomyces; species Streptomyces flavusporus. Next base: position 3,389,142 of record NZ_CP176503.1, read on the forward strand.
CTGTACGTCGATGGGGAACTCGTCGGCTACCGCCAGAAGGGCGACAAGCTGTACGAGCTCAAGGACAGCGAGGTCGCGCTGAAGCGCCGGGACATCGGCATGGTCTTCCAGCGCTTCAACCTGTTCCCGCACATGACGGCGCTGGAGAACGTCATGGAGGCCCCGATCCAGGTCAAGGGCACCAGCAAGACCCAGGCCAGGGAGCGGGCGGCACAGCTCCTGGACCGGGTGGGCCTGGCCGACAAGGCCGGGAACTACCCCTCGCAGCTCTCCGGCGGCCAGCAGCAGCGCGTCGCCATCGCCCGGGCCCTCGCCATGGACCCGAAGCTGATGCTGTTCGACGAGCCGACCTCGGCCCTGGACCCGGAGCTGGTCGGTGACGTCCTCGACGTCATGCGCGACCTCGCAGAGTCCGGCATGACGATGGTCGTCGTCACCCACGAGATGGGCTTCGCCCGCGAGGTGGGCGACAGCCTGGTCTTCATGGACGGCGGCGTGGTGGTCGAATCCGGCAACCCACGCGAGGTGCTGACGAATCCGCAGCACGTGCGCACCCGGGCGTTCCTGTCGAAGGTGCTGTAAATCTTTGAGGGTGCGAGACGACCAGTCTCGCACCCTCAAAGCTCTTCATCCTGCCCGCAGACTAGTGTCTCGTGATCCTGATTGTGTTACTTCGAGTTGTTGTTGACGAGTTTCTTCACGCTGGTCTGGACGAGGCGGACCTTGGCGAGGATCTCGTCGGCGGTGGCGGTCCAGGTGAAGGGTTTCGCGTTCTCGTTCCAGGAGTTGATGTAGTCGCGGATCTGTTTGACCAGGACGTTGACGCTGGAGAACGTGCCACGGCGGATGGACTGCCGGGTGATGATCCCGAACCAGATCTCGTCGGGTAGGACCGCTGCATTGCTGCAGCGGTCCCCCCTCAGAACCGGCCGTGCCCGCTTTCCAGGCAACCGGCTCAAGCAAGCCCCTTGGGCTCGCGGGCGAACAGAAGTGCTGGTCACCGGCCGGGGCCAGTGGCCAGCCGACGCCGGCAGTGGGTGTGTATCAGGCGTGAGGCGGCGGGTTTGTCCGGCTTGCCGTTGCCCGCTTCGGCGGTGACCGCGTGTTTGCGGATCGCGATGCGGGTGACCTTGAGCCACTGCTCCCACTGGTCGGGAGTTTGCGGCTCGTGGTCGGCGTGCAGCAGCAGCCCTCCGCAGAGCGGACATCGGCCGTCTTGCATCTGCAACAGATGCAAGGTGCCCTTGCCCAGCGGGAGTTTGCCGCGGCGGCACCGCTTGGCCCAGAAGTCGGCCAGGGCGGGATCGTCGGTTGACGCCCTCCCTGGCACCATCCGGTGCCGGACGATCGGCGTCCAGGCGAACTTGTAGAGGTAGAAACCGCTGGTGCGGTCCCCGAATACCCATGTGTCCTGCCTGAACGGGTTGAACATGGCGAAGTACCGGGCAGTCACCCAGCGCATCGGCTTGTTCGGGTGGGAGAACTTGGCCCACTTGTAGACCAGTCTCCACACGTAGGCGTCCAGCGAGTTGAACGCCCGCTTGGACACCCCGATCCGGTAGTAGGCAGCCCAGCCCTTGATGATCGGGTTGAGCTTGGCGATCACCGCGTCGGCGTTGGCCCCTCGCAGGGCCAGCACCTCGGCGGCAAGCCGTTCCCGGATCCGCCGCAAGGCCGCGTTGCTCGGTTTGGTCAGCAGCTTGCTGCGGTAGCGTCGGATGTTGAACCCCAGGAAGTCGCAGCCCTCATCGAGGTGGACAATGCGCGTCTTGTCCTCGTTGAAGGCCAGGCCCCGGGGCGCGAGCCACACAGTCAGCCGCGCCTTGACCTGCTCGGCCTGTTCCCGAGAATGACACAGGGCGAGAAGGTCGTCGGCGTAGACGACCAGAACCGGAGAATCGCGCGCCAGAATCGTGGCATCACTGCCGAGATTCTGGTAGCGGACTCCAGCAGCCTTTCCCATGCCGTGCAAGGCGATGTTCAACAACGCGGGACTGATCACCCCGCCCTGGGGAGTTCCCTCCACCGTGGGGGTGAACCAACCTTTCTCGACCACACCCGCCTTCAGCCATCCGGCGATCATTCCCCTCCCGGGAAAGGAGCCCAATGACGCGAGCAGGTGATCGTGGTCGATTCGGTCGAATGCCGCTTTCAAGTCCGCGTCGAGCACCCACAAGCGTTTGGCGTTCTTGCCGCTCGCCGTCGTGTGGATGGCAACGATCGCGTCATGACAGCCACGGCCTGGACGGAAACCGTAGACCTTCGGTTCCAGCCGTGCCTCCCACTCGGGCTCCAGTGCATTCAGCGTCAGAGCTTGAAGGCATCTGTCGGCGATCACAGGAATTCCAAGTGGGCGCTGCTTCCCATTCGCCTTGGCTATATACACCCGCTTGACGGGCTTGGGCTTCCACGGGGCCGCGCCATGCTGGACCCAGTCGGCCAACTCGGCCTTTCCCTGGGGCAGCAGGACGACTTTCCCGTCGATGCCCGCCGTCTTGCGGCCAGCGTTGACTTCCGTGACCCGCCGCACACTCGCGAGTGTGTTGGCGCGGGAGCGGAGCATCAACTTCTGCAGATTCCTGACCTTGGCCAGGTCTCCTGCCTGCGATGCCGTGAAGATGCGTTGCCGCAGACGCCGTACGTCGTCCTCGACGGTCCGCCAGTCGATCGACGGCCAGTCGGTGATCTCGTCCTCCGGTCCGTTCGCCATGCCGGCTGCGGTCGCAGCGGCTTGCGCCGCCCCAGCCACGTGTGTCGTCACGGCGTCCAACTTGCCCTTCGGTTCAGGTGTCTTTGGTCATCGTTTCTTCACGGGCTCACCAGACCCACGTCAGCGCCCTTTCAGGCCGGGACATCGGCCCCTATCCGGCCAGTTATGCGGGGACCACCGACGGAGGTGTCAGCGCATGGTTCCCGGTTTCCTGTTGCCTTTCGGCGACCGGCATTCGCTTGCTGGGTCTTCCTGCGCCCGCTGGAGAGTTGGGCCTTCCTTGCGGTTGGCTTACCAGGTCAGAATTGCATTGCCTGGACTCCATCGGGGTTGTCACGTTCCGCATGAGAGAGATGCTGCCGGTGAGGGGGCCCTCTGCACCCCGGGGACGGCGGTGCACTCCCGACTGGCCAGATTTCCCCAGTCGGCGCCTGCCGATTTCCAGCGGCCAGTCCCTATCTCTCGCTGAAACGACCCATCGGCGAGAGTGCTCATGACGAGGCATCATCAAGGGTTCATTCGCATTCACCCGTCCGGCATTTCCCAGCCTGTAACCCCCGGATGGAACGAGGATCCTTGGGCATTTCCCCAGGCTTCGCACCCCGCGATTACTCACGACGCACGCTGAGGCGGGAACGAGCCCTGTGCACTGGCTCGGGAGCTACACCTTCGACATCAGTCGATCCTCCTTCGGTGAGTCCGCTCTTCTCAAGCGGCTTTCGTGTCGCACGATCTGGTTCAGCCACGAGGACCCGACGGGAGTGAAATGGAAGTGGACGTGCGGGTTCTTCGCCAGCCACGCCTTCACGCCCGGGGTGGTGTGCGTGGAGAGGTTGTCCAGGACGACATGGATCTCCTTCCCCGCGTGCGGCTTGACGGCCTTCTTCAAAAACGCCAGGAAGTTCGCGCCGTTCCGGCTCGGCTTGCACTCGCCCAGCACTTCTCCGGTCGCGACGTTCAGCGCGGCGAACAGGTTCGTGGTGCCGTGCCGGACGTAGTCATGGGTGCGCTTCTCGGTGGCCGCGAAGGCCACCGGCAGCACCGGCTGGGTCCGGTCCAGCGCCTGCACCTGCGTCTTCTCGTCGACCGACAGCACCACGGCGCCACCGGGCGGGGCCAGGTACAGCCCGACGATGTCGGCGACCTTCTCCGCGAACGCCGGGTCCTTCGAGATCTTGAAGGTGCCCGAGCGGTGCGGTTTCAGATTCTCCTCACGCCAGATGCGGGCAACGTAGTGCCAGGACACCGAGATGCCTTCGCGCCGCTTCAAGTGGTCGGCCAGCGTTCGCGTCGACCAGTGCGAGAGCCCGGAATCCACCGGCGGGGACATCCTCGTCAAGGCGATCACCCGGGCCCGCACCCGAGGCGGCACCTGAGTTCGCGGCCCGCCCCGGCGTTTGTCCTCCAGCCCGGCAACACCACGCTCGGCATAGCGGGACTTGCACCGGTCCACCGTCAGCGGTGCCACACCGGCGAGCTCGGCGATGTCCTTTCGCCGCCGCCCTTCGGCCGACCACAACACGATCCGTGCGCGAAGCGCCACGACAGCCGGCACATCCCGCGACCCCGCCAACTCCCGCAGCTCAGCCATCTGTTCAGAGGAGAGATCCATACCAGACTCAACGATCACAGACGCCTCAGGTTCCATGAACAGGATCACAAGACACTAGCGCGGGGTGATGTAACCAATGACCATGAAGGAGATATCCTCGTCCCTGCCATTGGCCCCATCACGGGTCATCCCCTGGAAGGCAACGTAATTTCCGTTGCCCTCCCTGAAGTCATAGTCACACTTGACGGCCCCATTCATGGCGCCATTCGCGTCGTGACATTCACCCGAACGACCCGATCCGTCGTACGCGTTCCACTTGATGACAGCTCTGCGACCATCGGCCACGTAATCCGAGATGTAGAAGGCGTCGTTACTCCCATCGAAGCAGGCGTCGTACTTCCACTGGTCACCCTGGCATGTCCTCGTTGCAGCCTGAGCCGGAGAGGCGGTCACCAGCGCTGCTGCACAGGCCACGCCAGCCATTACGATTGAAGATGCCACGCGGAACTTCATGATTCCCCCTTCTGGACCATGGGCCCTTACGGAACGTCTCCTCCCTCGAAGGAGACGTTCAGACACTTTCAGGAGTTCTACACACCCTCAAGGATCTTGAGCTAAATCTGAGGTTTCCCCATCCGCCAAGAAGGGCCAAAACCGCGAGCTAGCGCAAAGAGGTCTATTCGGACCCCGAAACCAGCACTATTGGAGCTTTTACGCTCCGGGGGACATGCAGCTGATGACCGATAAAGACGTGGGCAGCTTCATGGATTTTCCCGCCAGCACACCTGCATTACCGGACCTACTTCAGCGCCAGCAACAGCGTGTCCGACGGCGAGCACCACACCGGACGCGCCTCCGCGAAGCCCTTGTCGCGCAGTACGCGTGCGTGCCAGGCGGCGGACGGCATCTCGCCGTCGGCGTGGTCGCCGTAGATCTCGAAGCGGCGGGCGGTGGGCGCGGCGAGGACCGGATCCTTGGCGGCGAGCTGCCACCACTCGGCCCAGTCGAGGGCGCCGGCCTTCTGCGCCTGGTCCATGCGGGCGCGCCGCAGGGTGCGCTCGGCCGCGTTGATACGGGGCGTGGTGTCGTCGATCATGTGGTCGGCGTTCATGAAGACACCGCCGTGCCGGACGAGCCCGGCGAGTTGCCCGTAGAGCCTCTCCAGGGGCTCGGCACGGAACCAGTGCAGGGCCGTGGCCGTCAGGACGGCGTCGTACGTCTCGTACGGCAGCCGGGCGGGCCAGTCGGGGTCCTTGAGGTCCGCCTCGACGAAGGTGACACGGTCGTCGCCGTCGAAGGTGCCGCGGGCGATGGCGAGCAGCGCGGGGTCGAGGTCGATGCCGGTGCTGGTGGCCTTGGGGAACCGGTCGAACAGGCGAGCGGTGATGCTGCCCGTGCCGCAGGCGAGGTCGAGGACGCGCGGCTCGTCGCCGGTGAAGGCCTCGACCATGTCCAGCATGACCCGGAAGCGTTCTTCCCGGTCGGGCATGTACCACTCCTGTTGCCGGTCCCAGCTGCGCTGCCAGGCCTGCCAGTCAGTACCAGTGGCAGTGGTCTCCATGTCCGTCATTGGCACCGTCCTAACAACTGAGCGGGAGTGGGTCCTGGTGCCAGGACGCATGCTCAGCCGCGTGCCCCGAACGGTGCTGGGCACGCTGGTCGCCCGCTTTCGCTCCGCCTCCGGGCGGCACGCATCTGGTGCGTGGTCCGGGAATGCGGGGGCGGGGTCCCTCACGCCTGCGGGTGTCGGGTCCGGCCTGGGCGGTCCGATGCCCGTACCCATCGCTCTGGTGGGTACGGGGCGGTGTCGTCCGTCGCCGGATCGGATGCCCGAGGGCGCGCCGTCCGATTGCCACGGCTGCCGCGTCGTGGCGCGTGGTCTTACGGGTGGGGGTGGTCAGGGGCTGCTGCCAGTGCTGGGCGCCCCACTTCGAGGTGTAGGCCGGGTCGACCGCGACGAGCGCGATGTCCTGTTCGGCGGCCATCGCCATCAGCCGGGCCTTCAGCTTCGCGGTGGGGAAGCGGGAGATCAAGCGGCGGAAGCGCTTGTTGCGGCCGTGTTTCTCCCGGCTGGTGCCGTCGGTGAAGTCGAGGTCCTCGATCGCGATCGCCGCCGCCCCGCACCGGCGGGTGTAGTGCAGCAGGCGGGTCAGGGCGTGCCGGATCTGGGCGTCCCGGTGCTTGGTGCTGCCCGACAGGTCGTAGCACAAGCGCCGGGGCTCGCCGACCGGGTTGCCGTGGATGTCCAGGCGCCAGGCGGCGAGGTGGTCGTCGTTCATGTCCACCGCCACCACCCCCTGCGCCAGGGCCGCCTCCAGTGGCAGCACCGGAACAGCAGCCCGCTGCCAGCAGGCGGTCACGTACCAGCGGCCGCGCACCACATCGTGGTGGATGCGGTAGGCCACCGCCCGGTTGTTCGTGATCCGGTCCCGCCACTCCTCGCCCCGGTGCCGGAACGCCGCGGTGGCGTCCAGCACGTAGCGGCCGTGCGGGGCGTTGGCCAGGTGCGCCAGTGCGGCCGGGAGTTTGACCGTGACCTGCCCGGTGGCGGTGATGCGGATGGTCTCGTTGCCGCAGGGCTTGCCCGACTCCCCGTCGGCGGTCAGGAACATCCGCGCCGCCTGCCACCGCTGTCGCCACGCCCGCTCGTCCAGCCCGGCCTGATCCAGATGGTGGCGCAGATGCGCCAGCTTCCTGCCGCCGCGCACCACGTGCACCCGGCCCGCCGCCCAGTCCGCCTCCACCCCGGCCAGCCGGTCGGTCAGGGCGTGCAGGCGGCGGGACTTGGCGTGCCACTCCGCCCGCGAGCCGTACCCGCGCGGGAGCCCGTCGCGTTTGTCCGCCTTGGCGCCCACCGGGCGGGCCAGCCGGGCCTGGATGGACGCGATCTGCCCGCGCAGCCAGGCCATGTGAGCCACCTGGCCGCGCCGGGCCAGCGCCCACTGGTCATGCGTGGCCTTGGTGATGCTGCCCGCCCAGCGGGCCGACGAGGATCCGGACAGCTCCCGCTTGCGGGCCGCCCACGCGTCCGTGCCGTGGTCCAGGCCCTGCCGGGAGCGCACCGCGAGATCACCCGCGGCCAGCTCGCCGAGGAACACACCGACCTTGGCCAACACCGCCGCGTCGATATCCGAGACCCGCAGCCCGCCCACCCCGACACCCCCACCCCACCGAAGATCCCATCCCGCCCAACGAGCCCCACCCGCAAAGGTCACGCATTCGACAGGCAAACTCCCTTTCACCCGCCCCCGAAGCCCGCCACCCACCTTCACCCACAGCACCGGCACTCACCCACACTCGCCGATACGCGCTTACACCCGGTTAAACGGCAGCAGCGGGAACCGCTCCGTCACGCTCGTCGCGCGACACGACGCGTAATACCCTGGAAGCACGATCGTCTGTTACGCGACCGCACCACGACCATAGAGCCCATCCGTAAGGACTACAAGTGGAACTGGCCTATTACTCCGACTACGCCGTACGTCTCGTCAACAGCGAGGAACCGGCCCGGGGCAAGGACTCGCTGACCTCGGTCGAGGCCGTCCGCGACCTGTTCGGCGTCAACCAGTCGGCGGCCCGCCGCGCCACCGACGCGGACGTGACGCGGTTCCGCTCGGTCCGGGCCCGGCTGCGTGCGGTCTTCGAGGCGGCCGACAGCGGCGACGAGACGCTCGCGGTGGACCTGCTGAACTCCCTGCTCCTCGAGTTCCCGGTGAGCCCGCAGATCTCCGGGCACGACTTCCGCGACGACGACGGCCGCCCGCTGTGGCACATGCACCTCGCGGACCACCCGTCGAACGCGACCGCGGGCTACGCGGCCATCGCGGCGATGGGCCTGGCCTTCCACCTCACGGAGTACGGCGTGGACCGCCTGGGTCTGTGCGAGGCGGCCCCGTGCCGCAACGCCTATCTCGACACCTCCACCAACCGCTCCCGGCGCTACTGCTCCGACCGCTGCGCCACCCGCGCCAACGTGGCCGCCTACCGCGCCCGCAAACGCCTGGAGGCCGACCGATCGGAGAAGACGGGCCGGGCCGCCGACAGCGCCCAGCGCAGCACCGCGAGCAGCGAACGCTGATCGGCCCGCCGCGGCCGGTACCGGAACCGCACCCGCCCCAGCACCAGCTCCTCCGGCACGGTGCCGTAGTCCGTACTGTCGCCACCGGCGTAGGCGTTGTCCCCGAGCACCCACCAGCCGCCCTCACGGCGCTCCGCGGCCCGCTTGACCACCAGCAGGTCCTGCTGGAACGGATGACGCAGGACGACGACGTCACCAGGCCGGATCCGAGCGCCGTAGCGCACCACGAGCCGGTCCCCGTGGAACAGCGTCGGCACCATGGAGGGACCGGTCACCTCGGCCGCCCCGAAGGGCAGCAGCGCCCCCCTGCGCTCGCTCTCCTCCGACAGTTCCGGCATCCCCGGCACCTCCCCTGCTCGATGCTCCACCAGTCTCAGTCTCACCCCGGACTTTTGTCCTAAGCCCATGGGGGCACTCGCGAAATCCCGTCCCTCAGGGAGTAATGTCCCACCTGAGAAGACGATCACGAGGAAGGAATGCTCCATGCTTTCCCGCCTGTTTGCCCCCAAGGTCAAGGTCAGCGCACACTGCGACCTGCCCTGCGGTGTGTACGACCCGGCCCAGGCCCGCATCGAGGCGGAGTCGGTGAAGGCCGTCCAGGAGAAGATGGCCGGCAACGACGACCCGCACTTCCAGGCCCGCGCCACCACCATCAAGGAGCAGCGCGCCGAACTGGCCAAGCACCACGTCTCCGTGCTGTGGAGCGACTACTTCAAGCCCCCGCACTTCGAGAAGTACCCCGAGCTGCACCAGCTGGTCAACGACACCCTGAAGGCCCTCTCGGCCGCCAAGGCGTCCACCGACCCGGCCACCGGCCAGAAGGCCCTGGACTACATCGCCCAGATCGACAAGATCTTCTGGGAGACCAAGAAGGCCTGATCTTCGATCATGCCGCTTGACCTGCGGTTTCTTCGATCGCCTGGTCTACCTGTCCGCACCCGGTCCGCAGGCCGCCGAACACGGCGTCCTTGACGGTCCGGGTGCGGTCTTCTTCTCCCGGCCACAGGTGGGCGCAGATCCGCAGCGTGATGGCAGCGGACGCGTGGCCGAGGACGAGCTGGACCTGCTTGACGCTCGCCCCGCCGGCGATGAGAGCGGAGGCGAAGAAGTGGCGCAGGCCGTGGGTCCCCAGGTGGGGCAGCTCGACGGGCTTGCGGCCTTCGCGGTCGGCCGCCTCGTTCTCCGCCGCTTGAAGCGTCCTGCGGGCGCAGTTCCACTCCGTCTTCCAGCGGCGGTAGTTGAGGGGCTCACCCTCCTCCATCGTGAACAGCCACTCCTTGGAGGAGCGTGCGGCGAGGTGCGTGAGGAGCGCGTCGGTGACGAGGGGAAGGTCATCCCCGGCTTCTGACCGCCCGTCAAGACATCCGGTAGTAGTAGTCCGGCGGCAGGGCCAGTGCGAACACGATGCCGTGCTGCCAGCGGATCTCTCCTACGGATGATGATGCGGGTTCGCGTACGTACCGGTATACGCCGGTGAGGCGTTCCGGCTCAGTGACGGGCTGTCCGGGGTGGTCCCATGTGAGGATGTGCCCGGCGTGGGCTATCTCGTCGGCCGACGGAAGAGGCGTGTTGGCGCGGGTGAAAGGGATGGGAGACAGAGGCTGCTCGCCCGCGTCAAGGATACGGCCGATAGTCTCCGCGGGCGGCAGTGGCGAGCTGTAGTAGGCGGTCACGCGCATCCAGCACGACACCTTGAACGCAGACTTCGACGGACTCAGCCATTCCCACGTGGGGGTTCCTGGCAGGTAGTGATCTTCGATGGCGAGGAGACGCAGGGTGAGCGGAGTCGTCTCGCCATACGCCCTCGCGATGGCACGCAAGTGGGCCTCGGCCTCTTGGCGGGCCTTGTCGGCTTCCCGGCTTGCGGCAAGCCGTCGCGCTTTCCTCCGGCTGGTCGACACCCACGCAGACCAAACGGCGGCAGCCGCTACTGCTGCGATGCGAAGCGGCTCGGCGAGAACACGCCGCACGGGACGCATCATGGCACCGGGCTTTTCCGCTGCGTGCTTTCGGGAAACGCAACAGCTTGCATAACGGACGCGACGGCCGTGGCAAAAGTCTGGACCGAGACCCACAAGACCGCCTCCCAGGCAGTAGGGGAACGGTCGACCAGGTGGGGGGCGACTACGGCGAACCACACGCAGCCGGAAACGATCACGGCAAGGTGGTTGCCCCGCATCCTGACGAGACGCAGACCTGCCCACACCGCTAGCGGCATCAACACGATGCCTGCCAAGCCGGCTGCTATGTAGTGGTAGAAGCCGGCCCAGGCATCGTTCGCAGCCCCGGACGAGGTCTGCTCGTCGGCTGCATGATCTGCCCACGCGTAGAGCGCTTCGAATGCCTTCCATCCAGCCAGCGCTGCCACAGCCGCTACAGCGGCCGTTTTGGCGGCGCGTATCGGGTACAGGTCCACGATGGCGGCTCCTGCTTCGGCTGGGGTGGGTCGGTCAGAACGATTCTGCCCGACCCACCCGACGTGTTACCGGATCTACCGGAGTGCGTCCTCGAACGCCTTCGCGTAATGGGCCGTTCCGGAGGTCTTCGGGTGGAACGACTTCATCGACGGCAAAGGCTTGGTGTTGTCCGCTTCGGCGTAGCCCGTTACGACGATGCCGTGGATGGTTTCCGGGTCGCCGCAGATTGCCTTACCGGCGAACGCGGCTCGCGGGTCGGCGAAGACCGCGTTGGCACGGTACTGGGCGTTGGCGTCGTCGACGGCTCCCTTCATCTCCTGGGCGACGAGGTCACCCATGTCGTTCAGCCACGGGCCTTCCTCGGTGCCGATGCCGGGCACGCACTGACCGCCGCCCTCCAGGAGTCTGGGATAACCCATGAGGACGATCTTCGCGTTGGGTGCCTTGGTGTGGAGGGCGTTGAGGGTCCTGGCCAGGCGGGGCCGGACGGTGTCGTGCGCCCATCTGGGGGCCCAGTCCTTCAGCGCGGGCGTCGTACCGCCGGTTTCCTCACCGGTGTCGGGGTCGCGTTCCTTGATCGACGAGTTCTGGCAGAGGCCAAGGACCTTCTTGATGCACTCGGTGATGATGTCGGCGAAGGCCATGTCGTTGCCGCCGATAGACAGGGCGACGAGGGTGGTGTGCTGGTCCAGGTAGCCCTGCTGGATCTGTGGTAGCTCCCCTGACTGGGGCTTGTTGAGAATGTTGTAGTGGCGGGCGCCGGAGCAGGCAGCGAACTGGAAGTCCATGCGTGCACTCCACCCATCCGCTAGTTCCCCAACCGAGAGCTGTTCACCGGGGAGCACGGCCCGGCGGGACCAGGCGTGCCGGGAGCGGTGGCAGGTGTTCTTCCACTTGTCACCTGACACCTTGTTGTAGTAGTCGGACTCCGGGTAGTAGTCGTCGCCGCCCGAGTCGGAGGCTCCTTCACCGGAGGAGTAGGAATCGCCCATCCCGACCACCATGTGGTTCGGCTTGCCGGGAAGGGGCTGGAAGGCGACCGCGTCCCACGCGATGTCCTCATCGGCGGTGCCGTCAGCGGTGGCGTTGGTGAGGGTGACCGTCGGTGTTCCGGTGAAGCGGAACGCGCCAAGGCTGACCCACCGGTTGGCGCGCTGCTCGACAGTCCTCACCTTGCTGGTGGTGTCGGCGCCGCCGATCACATACGCCGCCTGCCGGGTGTGGGCTCCGGTATCCGGCAGATGAAGCTTCCCCTTGATCGCGGACACCTGGAGACTGGGACGTGTGAGCCCAGAGGAAGCAGTGCCAGGTGGGAAGTAAGTACACGAAGCGGTACTCGGAGGAGTTCAAGCGGGACGCGGTCGCGCTCGTGGCGTCTTCGGGCCGGACGGTGACCGAGGTCGCCCGGGAACTGGGCATCAGCTCGGAGAGTCTGCGGGGCTGGGTGAAGAAGACGAACGGCACCGGGCAGACCGGAGCGGGGACGTTGGTGGCCGCCGGGAGCGGGCTGGATGCGGCCGAGCGGGAGGAACTCAAGCGACTGCGCAAGCTCGCCGCCGACCAGGCCAAGACGATCGAGATTCTGAAAAAAGCGACGGCCTTCTTCGCGAAGGAGAGCGACCGGTGAGCGAGATATACCGGTTCATCCGCGTGGAGAAGGCCCACTTCACCGTCGTCCTGCTGTGCGCCGTCCTCGGCGTGGCCCGCTCCTCGTACTACGCCTGGGAAGCCGGAGAGCAGGCCCGCGAGGTACGCGAGCGCGAGGACCTCGCCCTGGTCCACGAGATCACCGTCATCCACGTCGCGTCGAAGAAGACGTACGGCGTTCCCCGGGTGCACGCCGAACTACGCCGCCGGGGGCGCCTGGTGAACCGCAAGCGCGTCGAGCGGCTCATGCGCGAACACCGCATCGCCGGTCACAGCCGCCGCACCGGGCGTCGCAGCCTCACCCGCGCCGACCGCAAGGCCGCTCCCGCTCCGGACCTGATCGGGCGCGACTTCACCGCTACCGCCCCGGGCCTGCGGGTGGTCGGCGACATCACCTATGTCCCTACCGCCGAGGGCTGGCTGTACCTGGCGACCTGGCTCGATCTGGCGACCCGTGAGGTGATTGGCTACTCCATGGCAGATCATCACCGCGCCGGCCTGGTCGTCGACGCCCTGGACATGGCTGCCGGCCTGGGCCTCCTGGAGGACGGCTGCATCATCCACACCGACCGCGGATCGGAGTACACCTCGGCCCAATTCCGGGACAGGCTGGGCGAGTTGGGGCTACGGCAGAGCATGGGGCGGACCGGGATCTGCTTCGATAACGCCGCTGCCGAGAGTTTCTTCGCCGTCCTCAAGGAGGAGATCGGCACCCGCATCTGGAATGACCGGGCGAGCGCGCGAGCCGACATCTTCACATTCATCGAGACCTACTACAACCGCAGGCGCCTGCGCAGACATCCCGACTGGGGCTACCTCACGCCCCACGAGACCCGCCAGCGCCACCACGGAACGAAACCAGAGCACGCCCTCGCCGCGTGACAGAACCGTGTCCAAGATCACGGGGAAACTTCAGTGTGTGCCATTCCCCCCGTGCATGGTCGTGCGCATCCCGCTATGGTCTGGTCTGGACCTGTCGGACAGCGCGCAGCAACTATAGACACTCAATCATCACAAGTAGCAAGAAAATGTGAATGACTGGCCAAAACGCGACGGTCACGCGAAAGATGCACACAGGCATGGCAGCCTGTGTGCTTCCCGTGAACCGGAACGCAGGAAGCGACCTGGAGGGCGTCCCGGGTGCGGCTGAGAACTGTCGTTGATCACTGACTCAAGGCCAGCCAACCGACCATCCCCCAACTGCCCTTTCTTTAAAGCTGGTTGAGGGCATTCATTGTGTGCGCCGGGCGCCTGCCCCTAGCCTGCCGCACCATGCGACCACGAACCGTAGCGACCACCGCCGCACTCCTCCTCGCCACCCTCACCGGCTGCACGAACACCCCACCGCCGCCCGACGCATCACCAGAAGTGGAGGTAACCGATTACGGAACCCAGTGGCATGGGGATGAGTTCGTGGCCGCCGCCGACTACACGATCCGAAACCACGGCCCCGCCCCAGTCGAATACAAGATCAGGTTCAGCTTCACCAGCGACGACTACACCAACATGACGTGGGCCACGCGCACCGTGGACGCCGAGAAGACAGCCACCGGAACCGTATCCATGCCCTGGCCGGACCACATGCCGTCACCCAAGGTCAAAGTGGAAGAGCTAGTGGAGACGCCACTGTAGGAGTGAGCCCTTTGGTCGTCGATGCGGGCTCGGCGGTGTCTGCGTACGGGGTCTCGCTGCACGCGCGGGTTGTGGCGGCTACACGCATTGGGGTGTGCGGATCGAGGCGCGCACCTGAGTGACCCGAGCGCGCACTGCCGAAGGCCGCATCCGGACCGGGCCTTCCTTGACGCCTGCGCCCCTTCCGTCGCAGGCGCGGCACAGCCCTCCGGGCAGAGCCTCCGGGCGGCCGGGCACGCCGCAGTCCGTGCACTCCATGAGGGTGCGCGGGGTTCGGAGGAGGCGGGGCGCTCGGGAGGCAGCTTGTCGATGAGCCTGCGCCGGACGAAGGCGCCGGGTGAGTGGACCTGCTCGGGAAGACCGGCGACGAGGATTTGCGTGAGGTGGTCGGGGGTGATTCCGCGGGCCAGCCAGTCGGCAGCCGACTGCTCCAGGGCCGCACAATCGGCGGAGGTCAGGGCCAAGCGCGGGTCATACAGGCCGAGTTGAGCGAGGGTGACGTAGGCCGTGGAGGGGCGGGTGTCACCGTGCGGATGTGACAGTTCGGGCTGGGATGTTACGTCGCTGGGGACGGCCTCGGGCACAGGGCTGCCGCCCGAGTCAGCGTCGAGGAACCGGGCCCACCATTCGTTGTCACGTGCGGTACGGGACCAGTAGGTGTGGAAGACCCATCGCGTTCCGCTCTCGCCTTCGCCTGTTTCGATACGGCGGCGGATGCGGCGCAGGTGCCCAGCCCTGCCGAGCTCGTTGAAGGCCGAGCGCACGGCTTGCTGCCCGTACAGGGGCTGGGCCTTGGCGATGGTCTTGGCGTCCATGGCGGCGTTCTCGCAGAGCCGGTCGAGGAGGCCGGCGAGGTACGCCTCGCGGGCGGGGAGGTGGTCGAAGTCGCCAGGGCGGGGCGGCAGCTGATCAGGCGCGGAGCGTTTGCCGTAGCCGGGCTTGGCCAGGGGATGCGCTGCGGGTGCGGGCAGGGCAGCGCTATGGTTTTCGTAAGCCACGAGATCGTCCTTACCGATCTTGGGGTGAGACCCCGGCGGGTGCTGCTAACACCCGACCGGGGTTGTTTGTTGTCGCGAGCGCTAGACGGTCGCGACGGCGCGTCGCAAGCCGATCACGATAAGTCATGTCGGCTGGTATGGGCGGCAGTTGGCGCGCGGGGAGGGCGGGAGGGTGGGTTGGTTCTTTCCGCCCGTTCCTTGGAAAAGGAGCTCGGGTCTCGCAGCCCGAAGCCCGGGGCTCAGGCTTCGCGGGCGGCGTAGGCGAGGAAGGCGCTCCAGGCGTCTACGGGGACGGCGAAGCGGGGGCTTCGAGCGCCGAGCTTCGAGTCGCGGACATGGATGGTGTGGCTGGACTTGCGCTGGACGTAGGCGACTTCGAGGCAAGCGCTGCCCGACGAATCGCTGTAGCTAGACTTGAACCACGCCAACTCGGCGCTCATAGCTCCTCCGCCAACTTCCTGATGACCCGGGCAGACTCCTCAACGCTAAGCGCCTGCATGCGGATCATGCCATGCCGTTGAGTGAGGATGCTGAGTTTGTCCCCGCTGCCGTACAGCGCACCGGTCTCCTGCCCGTCAGCGAATGCGTACTGCTCGTGATCGGCCGTCTCCACCAACACGATGGGGCCGCTGAGCGCTGCCGCCGGAGCACTCTTGAAGGGCAACACTTGGATCGAGACGTTGCGCCACTGGCCCACCTCCGAGAGGTGCTCGAGTTGCTTCCGCATCACACCCTCGTCACCGACGACGGCACGTAGTGCGGCCTCATGGAGCACGAAGCTGAACAGCGCGAGCGGCTTGCTGGTCAGCTTCTCCTGCCGACGGAGCCTCGCAGCGACTCGCTCGGCCACTGTCTCCTCGTCAAGCAGCGGGCAATCGTTGCCGATCAGCTCCCGGGCGTAGTCCCCCGTCTGCAACAACCCTGGAATCAGCATCGGCTCGTACCACTGCACCGTGATCGCCTCGGCCTCGATCGCCATGTATTCCTTGGACCGCGCGGGGAAAGGCTCAGGTTTCAGAAACTCATGCCCGGCCAACAACTTCCCCCGCGCCCCGCACATCTGATCCGCGATCTGCAACAACCTGAGCGTCGGCCTCCGCCGCCCGCACTCCATCGACTTGACGTACTCAAAGTCGTACCCGGCCTCGTCGGCCAACTCCTTGCGACCGACCCCCGCCTCCTCCCGCCACAACTTGATCTGCCCACCGCAGTACCGCCAGTTCTGCTGCGCCTGCTGGGACTCCCCGGAAGCCACGCACCCACCCGCCTCCCACTGCCACACCGTGTACAAGCGCGCTGTGTACCCGCTTCGCCACTCCCTGAGGCTACGCGCCAACCACCAGCCTGATCACAGCAAATGACGGAGAATCACACGCAAGGAACCGAGCGCGCATGCCCAAGGACCGCGAGGACCGCAAGGACATCGAGTGGCGCCTCCCCCGCCACGCCCGCAGCGTGAGCCGCGCCCGATCCCTCCTCCGTGACCAGGTCACCACCTGGAAGCTCCCGGACGGGGTGACGGAAACGGCCGTACTCCTGCTCAGCGAGCTGATGACGAACGCATACCGTCACGCGAAGGTCTCCCCCGGCCGCGAGATCTGGGCCCGCTGCACTCTGGAGGCCGACCGTCTCCGCATCTCGGTGACGGATGCCAACGACACGCTGCCGACACCTCGCCACGCATCACCGGACGACGAGTCCGGCCGGGGTCTGACCCTGGTGGCAGCGCTGTCGGACGAGTGGGGTGTCGGCCCCCGGCCCGGCGGTATCGGCAAGACGATCTGGTTCGAGCTGTGGACGCCTACGCTGTAGGGGCACCAGCGCCGACAGGCCTACGCGCGACGCCCTGATGAACCGCAGCTGAGGTCAGTTTGTTCATCCCCCGCCCCGAACGATTCTTCTTCGCCTCTGAACGCCTTACGGAACGCGCCCGACGCCGACAACGGAGTCAGCCCTCAGTGCCGGCAGACGAGGATGCCGCCCAGGCACGTGATCTCGAAGGCCCCGTGCTGGGCGATGTGGTCGACGAGGATCGTGCGGGCCCGCTCGATCGTGGCCTCGAAGGGCACGTCGTGCTGGTCCGCCCACGCCCGGCAGGAGGCCATGTGCGCGATGACCGGCTCGGGATCGTGGACTGTGATGGTGCCGGGCAGTTCGATCGTGTCCACACGCCCGAACTCCTCGCCCAGGATGGCCGAGGCCTTCTCCAGGGGGAAGCGGGCGCTGAGCGAGATGCGGGCCGGCCCGCGTTCGGTGCCGAGGACGTCGCCGGCGGCCCGCTGCCACAGGTCGTCGAGTTCGGGCTTGTCGCGGGCGCTGTTGGTGGAGACGACCAACAGCCCGTCGCGGGCCACGACACGGGACAGCTCCCCGACCGCTCGGGGGATGTGCGGGACGTGGTAGAGCATGTGCATCGCCAGGGCCGCGCCCACGCTCGCCGTCGCCAGCGGCAGGTGGGTGACGTCCGCCACGGCGACCGGAGCGGGGACACCGGCGAGGATGCCGGGAGCGATGTCCAGGCCCAGCACGGCCAGGTCGGGCCTGTCCCGGCGGAGTCGTTGGACGTACGTGCCGTTGCCGCAGCCGATGTCGACGACGCGTCCGCGCACCTCGCTCAACTGCTCGGCGACCATGCCCGGCAGGTCGTAACGGGGCGTCTTCCACTCGTAGAGCGCCTGACGTGCGGCGAGGTCCCGGTCGCTGCTGTAGGCGCTCCCGGCGAGGCGGTTCCGGT
Organism: Streptomyces flavusporus; assembly: GCF_046267975.1. Taxonomy (NCBI): domain Bacteria; kingdom Bacillati; phylum Actinomycetota; class Actinomycetes; order Kitasatosporales; family Streptomycetaceae; genus Streptomyces; species Streptomyces flavusporus. The sequence goes on from NZ_CP176503.1 coordinate 3,406,910, forward strand.
CGGTGACGGCGGCGTCGTGTGCGGCGGACAGTTCGGTCACGTCGGGACCTCCGGGGCGGCGGCGAGGAGTTGTGAACAGTCCTACCCAGTGCTGGTGGAAGCCCGGTGGTCGGCCTGGAGCCGGAAAACCATGTAGTCAGCGCCGTCGTCAGCGGTGGCGGTGCGCACCTGGCCGATCTGATCGGCGGGGCTGGGGGGCCAGGAAGACTGCGTGGAATCGGCGTGACAGGCTGAGCGCGGCCACGCGCTCAGCCCGGCTGCCGGAAGGGCAGTCGTCAGGCGTCCACGAGGCGTCAAGCCCGCCACCGTAAGGTAGGTGGGAATCTCCCGGCTTCAGCGGGAGAGCACTTTAAGATCGCGGCCATGACCATCCGCTGGACCTACGCCTTCATCGACCGCCCCGCCGGACTCCTGGACCCGGCCCACGGCTTCTGGACGGCGGTCACGGACACCCGGCTGTCCGAACTCCGGGGAGAGAAGCAGGAGTTCGCCACGCTGCTGCCCGGCCCGGGAGCGGACGCCTGCGTCAAGGTGCAGGGGGTCGACGCCGGTCAGGGCGGCGCGCATCTCGACTTCGCCGTCGACGACGTACGGGAGTTCGTCGCGTCGGCGGTGCAGCTCGGAGCGGAGGAAGTTGCCGAGCACGAGGGGTGGGCCGTACTGCGGTCGCCTGCGGGACAGTTGTTCTGTGCCGTGCCGTGGCACGGGGAGTCGGTGCGGCCACCCGTGGTGCGCGGCAGCCGGCTGGATCAGGTGTGCCTCGACGTCCCGCCTTCGTCGTACGACACCGAAGTCGCCTTCTGGAGCGGGCTGCTGGACGGTTGGGAGTCCCTGCCGGGTGCTCTGCCCGAGTTCCACGTGATCAAGCCGCCGCCCGGACTGCCGGTGCGGATGCTGCTGCAGCGGCTCGGCACCGAACGGCCGGTCTCCGCCCACCTCGACCTCGCCTGCGCCGACATCGAGGCGACCCGTGCCGAGCACGAGCGGCTCGGCGCACGGCCGGTGTACCGCGGCGCCCACTGGACGGTGATGCGCGACCCGGCGGGCGGCACGTACTGCCTGACGGGGCGAGACCCGGAGACGGGCGGGCTGCCTAGCCGACCTTGATCACGCAGGCGTAGTCGTACACCACCCCGTCCTCACGGGGTGGGGGCGTGGGCCTCCGGCAGGCGGTGTTCCGGTCCTCCTCGGACAGCGGCGTCGGCGTCGGGCTCGACTCCTCCCGGCCGTACGGCTCCGGCGGCTCGGCCGAGTCCTGCAACCACAGGGTGAGTCCGCCCCCGACGACCACCGTCACTGCCCACACCGTCACGGCCCACCGCCATGCCGTACGACGTCTGCCCCCGGATTCCGTCACACCCAACCCTCCCTGCGCACCTGGCACTTGGGGCAACGTTACGGCCTCAGTCGCGCCGCCCGCGCCTGCAGGTACCGCTGCTCCGGCAGGCTCAGCGTCCTGGCGGCCGCCGACTCGTAGGCGGCGCGGGCGGCCTCGTACTCCCCGGTCCGCTCCAGGAGGTGGGCGCGCACTGCGTCCAGACGGTGACTTGCACTCAAGTCGGATGCGAGTGCGTCCAGTTCGGCCAGTCCGGCGCGCGTGCCTTCGGCCATGGCGAGGGCGACGGCACGGTTGAGACGTTCGACTGGGCCGGGCACCAGCCGTACCAGGACGTCGTACAGGCCGAGGATCTCCCGCCAGTCGGTCGCCTCGGCGGACGGGGCCTCGTCGTGCACCGCCGCGATCGCGGCGCGCAGTTGGTACGGGCCCGGCCGCCCCCCGGCCAGCGCCTGGGTGATCAGGGCGACGCCCTCCTCGATCGCCGCCTTGTCCCAGCGGTCGCGGCCCTGTTCGTCGAGCGGGACGAGCTCGCCGTGCGGGCCGGTACGCGCGTCCCGGCGGGCGTCGGTGAGCAGCATCAGGGCCAGCAGGCCGGCCACCTCGCCGTCGTCGGGGAGCAGGCGGTGGACCGTGCGGGTGAGCCGGATCGCCTCGCCCGCCAGTTCCCGCCGCTGGAGCGCCGCGCCGGAGGTCGCCGTGTAGCCCTCGTTGAAGATGAGGTAGAGGGTGTGCAGGACGGCGGGCAGTCGCTCTGCCCAGTTGTCCGGCCGCCCGAAGCGCACGCCCCGCACCTTCTGCTTGGCCCGGCTGATCCTCCCCCAGAGGGGGCACCCCCAGCGCCATGGTGGCCTCCGGAACCAGGCAGGCACGGGCGATCTCCGCCGTCGTCAGACCGCCGACCGCCCGCAGGGTGAGCGCGAGCTGCGCGGGCGGGGTCAGGTCCGGGTGGCAGCACAGGAAGAGCAGGGTGAGGGTGTCGTCCTCGCGCGGGGCACGGTCCGCGCTCGGCGGAGGGGCGATGAAGGTGTCGGGCGGGGTGAGCGCTGCCGCCCGCTCCTCGCGCCGGCGCCGCGCCTCCTCGCTGCGCAGCGTGTCGGTCAGCCGACGTGAGGCGACCCTGATCAGCCAGCCGCGCGGATTGTCCGGGACACCGTCCGACGGCCAGCGGTCGGCCGCCGCGAGGAGTGCCTCCTGTACGGCGTCCTCAGCGGCGTCGAAGTGCCCGTACCGCCGCACGACCGCGCCGAGGACCTGCGGCGCGTGCCGGCGCAGCAGGTCCTCGATCTCGTCCGGGCGGTTCCTCGGAGGCTCAGATGGCCGTTGTTTGTTCGAAGGCTCAAATGTCCCCCGCGCCGTCCATGATGGGCCGGATCACCACCGGATAGTTGGGGGCACCGGCCGGTTGGGGGCAACGGGTCACCCGGTCGGCGATCTCCGTGACCCGCTCCAGGCTCGCGCACTCCAGGACCCAGTAACCGGCCAGCAGCTCCTTGGTCTCGCTGTACGGCCCGTCGGTGATCACGGCCTTGCCGTCCTCACCGAGCGTGACCAGCCGGGTCCGGGCTGGCTCGGCCAGCCCCTGTGCGTCGACGAGCTCGCCGGACTCGGAGAGGTCGTCGTTGATCGCGCTCATGTAGGCGTACATGGCCTGCAGCTCCTCCTCGCTCCAGGCCGGGGACTGCGCGGAGGCCTTGCCCCGCATCGCCTCGTAGTCCGCCTGTGTGCCCTGCACCATGACCAGGTACTTCATGGGTCCGCTCCTTCGGCTCGGCCGCCCCCCATGGGCGGCTCTCGTACGGGACGTCGGAGCCGACCCCGGATTCTCGACACGGCTTCCGGAATTTCCTGGGCAGTTCGGTTCAGGGTTTCTCGGCTTGACTCAGGTGATGGGGCTCCTTTGCCGCGGGCGGGCCGGGCCGCCGCTCGGTGACGGGCTCGGCGTCGCCTCCGGCGTATGCCTCGCACTTGGGGTTCCGGCACGGGCCGGCAACCCACGTCGGTACCCATGCGCCCAGCGTCTTGTGGCGCCGGATGACCGTTTCGACTGGCTGTCCGCAGACGGGACAGGCTTTTTCGCTGTCCATGTCCTCAGGGTAGGGCGGACGGCGGCTCAGCGCTTCCTGCTGTACGTCCTCGCCAGAACTCCGTTGCCGAATGTGCGCGTCGACTTCAGGGTGAACTCGTGGACGGCGGTGCCGGAGCCGAACATCGGCATGCCGCTGCCCAGCACGATCGGGTACGTCTTGACGACGAGTTCGTCGATCTCGTCGATCAGCTCGCCCGCGAGCTGCGAGCCGCCGCACAGGTAGATGTCGAACTCGCTGTCCTCAGCCTTCAGTTCGCGGATCTTGCCGACCAGGTCCTCGGTGATGATCTCGACGTTGGGGTCGGGTGACTCCTTCAGGGTGCGCGAGGCGACGTACTCGCGCAGATGGGCGTACGGGCTGGTGATGCCCTCCTTCAGGGCCAGGTCGTAGCTGGCGCGGCCCTGGATGATCGTGTCGAACCGCTTGTTCGGCAGGTCGTCGATACCGAGCGGGCGGCGGCCGTGCGTCGGCAGGGTGTCCGGGTATTCCGTCGTGAGGTACTCGAGGAACTCCGGGTCGAGGAGGGACAGCATGGAGGAGGCGTCGCCGCTCGGGTCGCCGATGAAGCCGTCGATCGAGCAGGCGATGTAGTACACGAGCTTTCGCAAGCTGGTCTCTTTTCGTAGGCTGCGTTCGTTCCCTTGACCACTTCAGTTGTAGTACTTCGACTGTAGTGGTCGCAAGGATGTTTCCGAGGCGTGGCTCAAGTGGGAGAGGGGATTCCGTATGGCCGGCAATCCGGAGCGCCGGGCGGCCCTGGTCGACGCCGGGATCGAGGTGCTGGCGCGGGAGGGGGCACGCGGGCTGACGTTCCGGGCGGTGGACGCCGAGGCGGGGGTACCCGTGGGTACCGCCTCCAACTACTTCACCGCCCGGGACGACCTGTTGCGCCAGATCGACGACCGGCTGCACCTGCGCCTCGCCCCCGACCCCGACGTGCTCGACGAGCTGATGAAGGCGCCGAAGGACCGCGCCCTGGTCGTCGCCCTCATGCACGACCTGATCAACCGCGTGACCCGCGACCGCACCGGCTACCTGGCCCTCCTGGAGCTACGCCTCGAAGCCACCCGGCGCCCCGGCCTGCGCGAGTCGTACACCAAGTCGGTGCGCGGGGACCTGGAGGACGGCATGCGGTTCCATCGCGAGGCCGGGCTGCCCGGCGGTGACGAGACCGTCGCCGTGCTCTATCTCGCGATGCTCGGCCTGATCATCGAGCACCTGACCCTGCCGGGAGTACTGGAGGGCGTACTGCCGGGGGTGGGGGTGCCGGAAGGGCTGGTGGAGCGGATCGTACGCGTGGTGGTGCCGGAGGACTAACGGCTGTGCGGCTCGCGCCACATGGTCATATGCGGGGGCCGCCGTCCGTGTCGGCAGCCACAGCGCGCAGGCCGAACCGTCCTCGGTGCGGCCGGCACTGACAGAGGGCGGGTCCCGCGCACCGTGGGGATGTGCGGGACCCGCCAGGGCCGGAGCCGACCGGGGCGTGCGGGGTCAGGAGCCGCACGCCCCGGTGGCTCCGGGGTTCGGTTCGGGCGCTCAGCTGGTCCGCCGCGTCACGAACTCCGCGAGGGCGAGCAGGCCGCCCGCCGCCTCCGGGTCCGGGATCGCGCGGGACAGTTTCTGCATCGCCCGCGCCATCCGGTCGGACGCCTGACCCTGCGCCCAGTCGCGTCCGCCGGCCCGCTCCACGGCCAGCACCGTCGGCTCCAGGTCCCCGCCGTCGTAGGGGACTTCGTACAGCTCGGCGAGTTCGACGGCGGCCGGTGTGCCGGAGGTCAGCGCGGCGACCACCGGCAGGGACTTCTTGCGGGCGGCGAGGTCCGCGCCGGCCGGCTTGCCGGTGCGGCTCGGGTCGCCCCATATGCCGATGACGTCGTCGATGAGCTGGAAGGCGAGCCCGGCCTCACGGCCGAACGCGTCCACGGCCTCGGCATCGGCCGCCGACGCCCCGGCGTACAGCGCGCCCAGGGCGCAGGCGCAGCCCAGCAGCGCCCCTGTCTTGGCCTCGGCCATGGCGAGCACCTCGCCGAGGGTGACCTCCGCGGGGCCGCGGCCCTCCATCGCCGTGTCGGCCTGCTGGCCCTCGCACAGCTCCACGACGCAGGCCGCGAGCCGGGCAGCGGCGGCCGCGGACGCCGGGTGCGGATCCTCCGCGAGCAGCCGCAGGGCGAGCGCCTGGAGGGCGTCCCCGGCGAGGATCGCGTCGGTGTCGCCGAACACCGTCCAGGCGGTGGGCCGGTGCCTGCGCGTGGTGTCGCGGTCCATCACGTCGTCGTGCAGCAGCGTGAAGTTGTGGACCAGTTCCACCGCCGCGGCCGCCCGTACGGCCGCCGCCCGTGCCCCCGGTCCGCCGAGCGCGGCGGCCGTCGTCAGAACCAGCGCCGGGCGGATCGCTTTGCCGGCGTTGCCCGCCGCGGGTGTGCCGTCGGCGTGCTCCCAGCCGAAGTGGTAGCGCGCGATCCGGCGCATCGAGCCGGGCAGCGACTCGATCGCCGCGCGCAGTTCGGGGTCGATCGACGCCCGCGCACGCTCCAGGATCGCCACGGCCTCGTGGCCGTCGAACGGCCCCGGTCGGCTGTCCGTGTCGGTCGCGATGGAACTCCCTCTCTCGAGCGTCCCGGCGGGCCGCTGATCGGCCTCCGCCAAGGACGCGGTCGTGGATTCGGTCATGGACTCGGTCATGGAACCGGGATCCCCCCTCGGAGAGTCCGCGGACGGTGGCGCTTCCGTTCCGGTCGGACGCATACCCGGAGGTGTACCCGCCCTGACGGGCGGGGACACGACGGGTCTGCGGGCTGGGTCACCGCCAGCGGCCGGTCTCGACGTTCTCCAGTACGCCGAGCGCGTCCGGGACGAGGACCGCTGCCGAGTAGTAGGCCGTCACCAGGTACTTGATGATCGCCTGTTCGTTGATGCCCATGAACCGCACCGACAGGCTCGGCTCGATCTCGTCCGGCAGGCCGGACTGCCGCAGACCGATGACGCCCTGGTCGGCCTCGCCGAGACGCATGGCGATGATGGAGCTCGTCCGGGCCTCGGTGACCGGGATCTTGTTGCAGGGGTAGATGGGGACACCGCGCCAGGTGGGGATGCGGTTGCCGCCGACGTCGATCGTCTCCGGCACCAGTCCCCGCTTGTTGAGCTCACGGCCGAACGCGGCGATCGCCCGCGGGTGGGCGAGGAACATCTTGGTGCCACGGCGCCGGCTGAGCAGCTCGTCCATGTCGTCGGGGCCGGGCACGCCGTCGTGCGGCTGGATCCGTTGGTCGTACTCGCAGTTGTGCAGCAGACCGAACTCGCGGTTGTTGATCAGCTCGTGCTCCTGGCGTTCCTTCAACGCCTCCACGGTGAGCCTCAGTTGCTGCTCGGTCTGGTTCATCGGCTGGTTGTAGAGGTCGGCCACGCGCGTGTGGATGCGCAGCACAGTCTGGGCGACGCTCAGTTCGTACTCGCGGGGCCGGGCCTCGTAGTCGACGAAGGTATGCGGGATGTCCGGCTCGCCGGAGTGACCGGCGGCCAGGTCGATCTCCTTCTCGCCGTACTTGTTGGTGCGCTGCTGCGGGATCGCCCGCTGCTGCCGGAGGTGCTCGCGCAGCGAGTCGGCGCGCTCCGCGACCTGCTCGACGTCCCGCCGGGACAGGACGAGCACCGTGCAGGCCGTGTTCGCGCGGGCCGTGTACTCCCAGATGGCGTCCGGGTCGAGCAGCGCCTGGTCGCCGAGGTACGCCCCGTCGGCGAGGACGCCGAGGCTCTCGTCCTCGCCGTACGGGCCCGTGCCGATCTTCTCCACCCTGCCGTGCGCCAACAGGTACACCTCGTCGGTCTGATTGCCGAAGCCGGCGATCACCTCCCCCGCGGCGATCTCGCGCTGCACACAGCGCCGGGCCAGATCCGCCAGGACCTCCTCGTCCTCGTACGCCCGCAGCGCCGGCAACTCGCCCAGCTCCGCGGGGATCACCTCGACGCGGTCGCCGGTCTGCACGAAGGTGATGCGTCCGTCGCCCACCGCGTAACTCAACCGCCGGTTCACCCGGTACGTGCCGCCCTGCACGTCCACCCACGGCAGCATGCGTAGCAGCCAGCGCGAGCTGATCTCCTGCATCTGGGGTACGGACTTGGTCGTGGTGGCCAGGTTCCGCGCGGCCGCCGTACCGAGGCTCTGCTGCGGCCTGGTCTGCTCGGTGCGGACCTCTTCGCCTACCGACATAAGGAATTGCCCTCCCGGTCATGCCCTGGCAGCGGTGTGCGCCGGGCACCGATCTCCGCGAGCAACACTTCCATCACGCATCATGTTCGTGCCATTACCCGAAAGAGCGGGAATGGATCATCGCCGGGCGGGCACACATGGGGATCCTGTCGAGTGGCGCGCAGTGCCCACGGCGCTGACCGAATCCGCTCGCACGCTGTGCGAACGAGTGGTTCCGCTTGTCGTCGCTTCGGCACAAGCAGCGGTATGAGGCGGCCGCGACGGGCGGTCGTCGCACCGCACCGAAGGAGGCGCCCATGTCCTCACCGATGTCCGCGGACAGGTTTCTGCAGTGCCTGCGCGCGGAAGGCGTCACGGTCGTCGAAGTGGGCGACTGGAGACATCACAACCGCAATCACAAGGGCCCCTGGGGTCCCGTCCACGGCGTGATGATCCATCACTCGGTGACCCGGGGCAGCGAGCGGACCGTTGAGCTCTGCCGGGACGGCTACGCGGGCCTGCCGGGGCCGCTGTGCCACGGCGTCATCACCAAGGACGGCACCGTCCATCTGGTCGGCTACGGCCGCGCCAACCACGCCGGCCTGGGCGACGACGACGTCCTGCGCGCGGTGATCGCGGAGCGGGCGCTCCCGCCGGACAACGAGGCGAACACCGACGGCAACCGCCACTTCTACGGCTTCGAGTGCGAGAACCTCGGCGACGGCGAGGATCCCTGGCCCGCGGCGCAACTGGAGGCCATCGAGCGGGCGGCCGCCGCGGTGTGCCGGCAGCACGGCTGGAACGAGCGGTCGGTCATCGGCCACCGCGAGTGGCAGCCGGGGAAGGTGGATCCACGCGGATTCACGATGGCGTCGATGCGGGAGCGCATCCGCGACCGGCTGAAATAGGACACCGGGCGACAATGGCCGGGTGACCGGCCCCGACGCCCCCGACCTCGCCGTCCTGCACCCGCGGCTCCCCTCCCCTGCGCAGGAAGTGAACGACGACCGCCTCACCCGGCGGGGCGTCCGCCTCCTCCTCAAGCGCGACGATCTGATCCACCCCGACCTCATCGGCAACAAGTGGCGCAAACTCGCGCCCCACCTCACTGCGGCGGCGGGCCGCCCGATCCTCACCTTCGGCGGCGCCTACTCCAACCATCTGCGCGCCACCGCCGCCGCGGGCCGTCTCCTCGGCCTGACCACCATCGGCGTGGTCCGCGGCCAGGAACTGTCCGACCGTCCCCTCAATCCCTCCCTGGCCCGGTGCGCGGCCGACGGCATGCGTCTGCACTTCGTCGACAGGTCGACGTATCGCCACAAGACCGACCCGGAGACCCTCGCCGCCGTCCTGCGCGCCGTCGGCGCCGAGGACGCGTACGTCGTCCCCGAGGGCGGCAGCAGCCCCCTCGCCGTACGCGGCTGCCGGGCCCTCGGCGAGGAGCTGCACGGCCGGGCCGACGTCGTCGCCCTTGCCTGCGGAACCGGCGGCACCCTGGCCGGCCTCGCGGCGGGACTGGCCCCCGGCCGGCGTGCACTGGGCTTCCCGGTCCTCAAGGGCGGCTTCCTCACCGCCGACATACGCTCCCTCCAGGAGGCGGCCTTCGGCGGCCCGCGCGGCGACTGGCAGCTCGACGACCGCTTCCACTTCGGCGGCTACGCCCGCACCACCCCCGAACTCCACTCCTTCGCCGACGACTTCGAAAGCCGCCACGGACTGCCCGTCGAACGTCTCTATGTCGCCAAGATGCTGTACGGACTCATCGCCCTGGCGCAGGAGGGCGCGTTCCCGCGCGGGACGACGCTGGCAGCGGTGATCACCGGCCGGCCGTTTCCGTGAACGGCCCCGGCTAGGTTGCCTCCCGATAGGCAGCCGCCTCCTCGAGGTCCAGTCGGCGCAGCAGGGTGCGGAGCATCTCGTCGTCGATGTAGCGGCCGTCGCGGAGTTTCACGAAGACCTCGCGCTCGGCGCTGATCATTTCGCGGGCGAGACGGCGGTAGGTGTCGTCGGCGGTTTCGCCGGTGACGGGGTTGGGCTGGCCGAGGCGCTCCCAGACGGCGTTGCGGCGGCGTTCCAGGACCGAGCGCAGGCGGTCGGCGAGCGGCCCGGGCAGCGCGTTGCGTTCGTCGGAGAGGAGCTCGTCCAGGCGGCGCTCGGCGGCCCGGGAGGCCTGCGCCTGGGCATTGGCCTCGGCGAGCGTCTCGGCCTGGAAGTCGCGGCCGGGCAGCCTGAGGAGCCGGATGATCGGGGGCAGGGTGAGGCCCTGGATGACGAGCGTGCCGATCACTGTCGTGAAGGTGAGGAAGAGGATCAGGTTGCGGCCGGGGAAGGGCTCCCCGCCGTGCAGGGTCTGCGGGATCGAGAAGGCGATGGCGAGCGAGACCACGCCCCGCATACCGGCCCAGGAGACGATGAACGCGCTCTTCCCGCTCGGACTCCCCTCCCGTTCCCGGATGCGCGCCGACAGCATGCCGGGCAGGAAGGTCGCCGGATACACCCACACGAACCGGGTCACGACGACGACCAGGAAGACGGCGACCGCATACCAGGCGGCGTCCAGACCCTCGTACTCCCCGAGCCCTCTGAGGACCACCGGCAGCTGCAGTCCGATGAGCGCGAAAACCGTTGATTCCAGAACAAAGGCGACCATCTTCCACACCGCCGTCTCCTGGAGCCGGGTGGCGAAATCGACCTCCCACGCGCGGTGTCCGAGGTAGAGGGCGACCACGACGACCGCGAGGACGCCGGAGGCATGCACCTGCTCGGCGACGGCGTACGCGACGAACGGGATCAGCAGGGAGAGGGTGTTCTGGAGCAGCGGCTCCTTCAGGTGGGTACGCAGCCAGTGGATCGGCACCATCAGCACCAGTCCGACGCCGATGCCGCCGATCGCCGCGAGCAGGAACTCGCCGATTCCGCCGGCCCAGGTGGCGCCCTCGCCGACGGCGGCCGCGAGGGCCACGCGGTAGGCGGTGATCGCGGTGGCGTCGTTCACCAGGGACTCGCCCTGCAGGATGGTCGTGATCCGGGAGGGCAGTCCCACCCGGCGCGCGATCGCCGTGGCCGCGACGGCGTCCGGCGGCGCCACCACCGCGCCCAGCACCAGGGCCGCGGTCAGCGGCAGGCCCGGCACGATCAGATAGGCGGCCCAGCCGACGGCGAAGGTCGCGAAGAGCACATAGCCCACCGACAGCAGCGCGACGGGCCGCAGCTGCGCCCGCAGGTCGAGGTAGGAGCTGTCGGTGGCCGCGGTGTGCAGCAGGGGCGGCAGGATGAGGGGCAGGACGATATGCGGGTCCAGGGTGTATTCCGGGACTCCTGGGACATACGAGACCGCCAGCCCGACCGCCACCAGCAACAGCGGCGCCGGTACGGGGGTGCGCCGTCCGGCCGCCGCGATCGCGGCGCTGCCCGCCACCAGCAGCAACAGTGGCATCACGTCCATGGAATTCGCCCACCCTCATTTTCCGCGCGGTCTTCCGCACAGCCGTCGTAACCTGGCAATCATGAAACAATGCATGCATGTCGACGCACTGCCGCACCCGGAGCCCGGTCCCCTGACCGAGACCTGCCCGGAGTGCCTGGCGGACGGCACGCACCCGGTGCAGCTGCGGCTGTGCCTCACCTGCGGTCACGTCGGCTGCTGCGACTCCTCGCCGGGTCGGCACGCGACGGAGCACCACAACACGTCCGGTCACCCGGTGATGCGGACCTTCGAACCCGGCGAGAGCTGGCGGTGGTGCTTCGTCGACCACGTCCTCGCATGAGGTGCGCCGACGACCCGGAACCGGACGGTTCGACCGTCTGACGTCTGGGTACGTCAACCCGGCGCGCGCTCTCCCCAATTGGGGCCGCCCACCCTCTAGCCACTGTGCGTATTCGTATGTTTACTATGAGTGACAGCAAGGGGCGGGGTCCCGAGGACAGGACGCCGGGGAGCGCGGTAGCGTCACCGCTGAACCACACATCGCGTTACCCCGAGGGGCGACCCTCGGCCCCGTAAAGCTTGTACCACCTTGGAGGTGAGGGTGTCCCAGATCGCAGGCGAGCCCGCGACCCAGGACTTCGTGGAAGTCCGGCTGCCGGCTGCGGGTGCCTACCTGTCGGTGCTGCGGACGGCCACGGCCGGCCTCGCGGCCCGTTTGGACTTCACCCTCGACGAGATCGAGGACCTGCGCATCGCGGTCGACGAGGCCTGCGCGATCCTGCTCCAGCAGGCCGTGCCCGGCTCGGTGCTCAGCTGTGTCTTCCGGCTCGTCGACGACTCGCTCGAGGTCACCGTCTCGGCGCCGACCACGGACGGTCACGCCCCCTCGCGGGACACCTTCGCCTGGACCGTCCTGTCCGCCCTGGCGGGCAAGGTCTCCTCCGCCGTGGACGACGACAAAACCGTTTCGATCAGCCTCTACAAACAGCGCGGCGCGGGACCCGGGCCGACGTGAGGGACGGGGACGGGCCGGTGCGGGACGAAGAGCGCAGCACACGGGAGCTGCCGGCCGAGGACAGCGGTCCGGGCGGTTCCCGACGCATGGACGGCATCGACGGCATCCCTGAGCAGGCCCGGCCGCACCCGGAGGACGACTCCGACGCCACGGCGGAGGCCGGCTTCCCGGACGAGGGGCAGCGGGCTCAGGAAGGTGCCGTGCAGAGCGCGCCTCTGGAACGGCGGATCGGGGTGCCCCCTGCCCATGGGGGTCCCCCCACTCGAGGGAGGGCGAGAGTGGGGGAGGAGGCGAGGGCTCGGGGAAGGGCGACGGGCGGGACGATGAGCGAGCACGAGCGATACTCCGAGCATGATGCGCCGGCCACACAGGACGCGCAGGCCACTCAGGCCACGCAGCACGACCCTCAGGACCGCAGCGGGGCGCGCGCCATGTTCGTCGAGCTGCGCAGGCTGAAGGAGGGCAGCCCGGAGTACGCGGAACTGCGCAACCAGCTGGTCCGTATGCACCTGCCGCTCGTCGAGCACCTCGCGCGCCGCTTCCGCAACCGGGGCGAGCCGCTGGACGACCTCACCCAGGTCGCCACCATCGGCCTGATCAAGTCGGTCGACCGCTTCGACCCGGATCGCGGTGTCGAGTTCTCCACGTATGCGACCCCGACGGTCGTCGGCGAGATCAAGCGGCACTTCCGCGACAAGGGCTGGGCCGTGCGCGTCCCGCGCCGGCTGCAGGAGCTGCGACTGTCGCTGACCACCGCGACGGCCGAGCTCTCGCAGCTGCACGGCCGCTCCCCCACGGTCCACGAGCTCGCCGAGAAGCTGTCCATCTCGGAGGAGGAGGTCCTGGAGGGCCTGGAGTCCGCCAACGCGTACTCCACGCTGTCCCTGGACGTCCCCGACACGGACGACGAGTCTCCGGCCGTCGCCGACACGCTCGGCGCGGAGGACGAGGCGCTGGAGGGCGTCGAGTACCGGGAGTCGCTCAAGCCGCTGCTGGAGGACCTTCCGCCCCGCGAGAAGCGGATCCTGCTGCTCCGCTTCTTCGGCAACATGACCCAGTCGCAGATCGCGCAGGAGGTCGGCATCTCGCAGATGCACGTGTCGCGGCTGCTGGCGCGGACGCTGGCGCAGCTGCGGGAGAAGCTGCTCGTGGAGGAGTAGCGGCTACTTCTGGTCCTGCGCGTTGCCGGGCCCCCGGATCCCGAGGGCCCGGGTCGTCTCGGCGTTGATCAGCAGGACGAGCGCCGCGACGGCCACGACCGCCAGCGCGATGCCCGCCGGGATGGCCATGCTGTCGGCCTGGAGCAGGTTGTAGGCCACGGGCAGCGCGATGATCTGTGTGATCAGTGCCGGGCCACGGCTCCAGCTGCGTCGGCCCAGCAGTCCACGGGCGGCGAGCAGCGGCAGCAACGCGAGCACGATCAGGGTGACGCCTCCGGTCACGGCCTGCTGCCGGTCGTCCGGGTGCCCGGTGAGCCCGAGTACGGCGACCCAGGCACCGCCGACCACCAGCGCGAGCCCCTCCAGCGCGGTCAGCGCCGCGGCTGCGGTCAGCCGGACGGGACGGGGACCCGCCTCTTCGGCGGCTTCGGACGCGGGGTTCTGCGAAGAGCTCACCCCTGAAGGGTAGCCCTCGCCACGGAGGGCCCCGCGTGGAGGCTCGGGGGCGGCGAGGAGGGGGCGGAGGCCGAGGGCCGCGGCGTACCGCCCGAGTCGGCGCGACCGCCCGCGTCGGAGTCACGGCCGCGGCAGGAAGCCGCCGTGGCCAGGCTCACGCCTCGATCTCCCGCTGGATCCCTCATCCGGTCTGGGCCCGGTACCCCCCAGTAGGTACCCTGCCAGTCATGCGTGCACTTCTCGTGGTCAATCCGGCGGCAACCACCACAAGCGCACGTACGCGCGATGTCCTGATCCACGCACTCGCCAGCGAGATGAAGCTGGAGGCCGTCACCACCGAGTACCGCGGGCACGCGCGCGACCTGGGCCGGCAGGCGGCGGAGAGCGACGACATCGACCTCGTCGTGGCCCTCGGCGGCGACGGCACGGTCAACGAGGTCGTCAACGGCCTCCTGCACGCCGGCCCCGCCCCGGACCACCTCCCGGGCCTCGCCGTGGTCCCCGGCGGTTCCACCAACGTCTTCGCCCGCGCCCTGGGCCTGCCCAACGACGCCGTCGAGGCCACCGGCGCCCTGCTGGACGCCCTGCGCCAGGGCAGCGAGCGGACCGTCGGACTGGGGCTGACCTCGGGCCCGCCCGGCACCGAGGACGAGGCGGTGCCGTCCCGCTGGTTCACCTTCAACGCGGGGCTCGGCTTCGACGCGGGGGTGGTCGGGCGGGTCGAGCAACAGCGCGAGCGCGGCAAGAAGTCGACCCACGCGCTCTACGTCCGCCAGGTGATGCGCCAACTGCTGGGCGAACCCAGCCGGCGGAAGGGCACGATCACGCTCGAGCAGTCCGGCGAGGACGCCGTGACCGATCTGCTCCTGTGCATAGCGTCCAACACGGCCCCCTGGACGTTTCTCGGCAATCGCCCCATGTACGCGTCACCTAAGGCCTCGTTCGACACCGGGCTCGACGTGTTCGGCCTCAGCCGTATGTCCACGGCCGCGGTTGCCCGGTATGGCACACAGTTGCTCACTTCGTCCCCCGAGCGCGGACCCCATGGCAAGCACTCCGTGTCCCTGCACGACCTGAGTGAGTTCACCTTGCATTCGAAGGCGCCGCTGCCCCTTCAGATGGACGGCGACCACCTGGGACTGCGTACGAGCGTGACGTTCACAGGCGTACGCCGTGCACTGCGTGTGATTGTGTGAGCAGAAGGGGCTAAAGTCCTTTCACTCGAACGTTTAGACCAGGGTCCACCCCATGGAAGTACGGCTGTGACCTAGTCGACACCGAGGAATCAAAAAAAACTTTCCGGAAGGGGTTGTATCCGCCGCCGAGGTTTGCGAGTCTCTACATGGCGATCGGGACGGCCCGCAACACCAGCCTCCACAGATCACCGGAACCCCTCTTCAAATCACAGGACCACGCCAGGAAACCCGGCGGTCGGCCCTTCACTTGTTGAGGGATTCGTGAAAGCGTTCACATTCACAAGCAACCTGCACGTAATTCAAGGAGAGGTAGCAGCCATGGACTGGCGTCACAACGCCGTTTGCCGCGAGGAAGACCCCGAGCTCTTCTTCCCCATCGGCAACACCGGTCCTGCGCTGCTGCAGATCGAGGAAGCCAAGGCCGTCTGCCGTCGCTGCCCTGTTATCGAGCAGTGCCTGCAGTGGGCGCTCGAGTCCGGCCAGGACTCCGGCGTCTGGGGTGGTCTCAGCGAGGACGAGCGCCGCGCCATGAAGCGCCGCGCCGCCCGCAACCGGGCTCGTCAGGCCTCCGCCTGACACACCCACCCCGCTGACAGCCTGAGCTTGGCGGCGCGTACAGCGAGTACGCAACTCCCGCCCCCGAGCCGCAGCGCGCAGTACCCCCGATGCGCTTAGCAGCAGCAACGAGCACTGGCCTCGGACCACAAGGTCCGGGGCTTTTTGCTGTGCTGATCACGTCGTCGTGTTGATCACTTCTGCGCCCGCACCGGGATGTCCAGGATCACCTGCGTGCCGCGCTCCGGGGCCGGGACCATGTCGAAGGTCCCGCCCAACTCGCCCTCCACCAGCGTCCGTACGATCTGCAGGCCGAGGTTGCCGGAGGTGCGCGGGTCGAAGCCCTCGGGCAGGCCGACCCCGTCGTCCTGGACGGTGACCAGGAGGCGGGACTCCTTCGTCGTACCGCCGCGGACGGCCGAGACCTCGACCGTGCCGGTGTCGCCCTCGCGGAAGCCGTGCTCGAGGGCGTTCTGCAGCACCTCGGTCAGCACCATCGACAGCGGGGTCGCGACCTCGGCGTCGAGGATGCCGAAGCGGCCGGTGCGCCGGCCGGTGACCTTGCCCGGCGAGATCTCCGCGACCATGGCCAGCACCCGGTCGGCGATCTCGTCGAACTCCACGCGCTCGTCCAGGTTCTGGGAGAGCGTCTCGTGCACGATCGCGATCGAGCCGACCCGCCGCACCGCCTCTTCGAGGGCCGCGCGGCCCCGCTCGGACTCGATGCGCCGGGCTTGGAGGCGCAGCAGGGCAGCCACCGTCTGGAGGTTGTTCTTCACCCGGTGGTGGATCTCCCGGATGGTCGCGTCCTTGGTGATCAACTCCCGCTCGCGGCGCCGCAGTTCGGTGACGTCCCGGAGCAGGACCAGCGAACCGATGCGGGTGCCCTTGGGCTTGAGCGGGATCGCGCGGAACTGGATCACGCCGTCATTGGCCTCGATCTCGAACTCGCGCGGCGCCCAGCCGCTGGCCACCTTGGCGAGCGCCTCGTCCACCGGCCCGCGGGAGGGGGCGAGTTCGGCGGTCGTCCGGCCCAGGTGATGGCCGACGAGGTCGGCGGCGAGGCCCATGCGGTGGTAGGCGGAGAGGGCGTTCGGGGAGGCGTACTGGACGATGCCGTCCGCGTCGAGCCGGATCAGTCCGTCGCCCACGCGGGGCGAGGCGTCCATGTCGACCTGCTGGTTCGCGAAGGGGAAAGCACCGGCCGCGATCATCTGGGCGAGGTCCGAGGCGCTCTGGAGGTAGGTCAACTCCAGGCGGCTCGGGGTGCGGACGGTGAGGAGGTTGGTGTTGCGGGCGATGACGCCGAGGACGCGGCCGTCCCGTCGTACCGGAATCGACTCGACCCTGACCGGGACCTCCTCGCGCCACTCCGGGTCGCCCTCGCGCACAATGCGGCCCTCGTCGAGCGCGGCGTCCAGCATGGGGCGGCGGCCGCGCGGGACGAGGTGGCCGACCATGTCGTCCTGGTAGGAGGTGGGGCCGGTGTTGGGCCGCATCTGGGCGACGGAGACATAGCGGGTACCGTCGCGGGTGGGGACCCACAGGACGAGGTCGGCGAAGGAGAGGTCGGAGAGCAGCTGCCACTCCGAGACCAGCAGATGGAGCCACTCGAGGTCGGAGTCGTCGAGGGCGGTGTGCTGGCGGACCAGTTCGTTCATGGAGGGCACGTTGCGAGCGTACCTGGGGGTTTGTGCAGGTCCTAAAGCGCCCGGAATCCGCAAGGGGCTGTGAAACACCCGCGGGCCGCGGCGCCTGAGAGGGACCCTCAACCCTCCCGGCACCGCAGCCCGGAGCAACATCGGCCGCGGGGTGTGCGGTCCCGGTCGGCCGAAGATGAGGAGCCGGGGCAGTCAGGGCAGAGAGCTCCGGTCCCTCGATCCGCCTTCCTGTGCGGGGAAGACGGAGGCTCTTTCTGGTCCCCAAGCGCATGGTGGACCATTGCCCATTGTGGACTAGACCACTGTGCGTGTCCATGGAGCGGGGGCAGTTGTTGTTGAAGGCTGTGTGGTGTTGGCGCTTCGAAGCCTAACCCGCATGGCTCAGCTGCGGGGCCAGATGGCCATGGCAATTTCCGCGAGCGCTTCCGGTTCCGCCCGGCTCGCGCCGTTGCGCGCCTGTTGCGACATGCCCAGGATCATCGCGCCGGGTGGCGGGCGAGCCGTTCAGCGGGCCGCCCTCACCGGGTCTCCGTCACCTTTGCCAGGGCGCGCGGGGCGTCCGGGTCCTGGCCGCGGGCGATGGTGATCTCGTAGGCCAGGAGTTGGAGGGGGATGATCTCCAGGACCGGCTGGACCTCCTCGGCCACGCCCTCGCTGGGCAGGGCGAAGCCCACGGCGGCGCGCTCTACCTGGCTCCGGGGGCCGATGACGCACAGATCGGCGCCACGGCCGCGCAATCGGTCGAGGACGGGCTGGAGGGCCTCCCCTCCCTTGCCGTCGGTCACGACCGCGATGACCGGGGAGACGTTGTCGACCATGGCGAGGGGGCCGTGCAGCAGGTCGGCGCCGGAATAGGAGAGGGCGGGGATGTAGCTGGTCTCCATCAGCTTGAGGGCGGCCTCCTTGGCCGTGGGGTAGCCGTAGCCGCGCGAGGTGATCACCATGCGCTCGGCGAAGCGGTAGCGGGCGGCGAGGGCGCGTGCCTCGTCCTGCCGGGCGAGCAGCTGTTCGGCGAGGTCCGGCAGCACCTTCGCGGGGGCGCCCTCGCCGCCGCGCAGGCCCTCGACGAAGAGGTAGAGCGCGAGGAGGGAGGCGGTGTAGGTCTTGGTGGCGGGGAGGGCTCTCTCGGGTCCGGCCAGGATGTCGATGTGGTACTCGGAGACGCCGGCCAGCGCGGAGTCCGGGTTGTTGGTCACCGCGAGGGTGATCGCGCCCGCCTCGCGGGCGGCCCGGGTGGAGGCCACGAGGTCCGGGGAGCCACCGGACTGGCTGACGGTGACGAGGAGGACGTCGGTGAGGTCGGGGCGGGCGCCGTAGGCCGTCGTGGTGGACATCGAGCTGAGACCGCAGGGCAGGCCCAGGCGGATTTCGAGGAGGTACTTGGCGTACAGCGCGGCGTTGTCGGAGGTGCCACGGGCGGAGAGCAGTACGAAACGGGGTGTGCGGGCGGCGATCTCCCGGGCCACCTGGCGGATGGCCGGGGCGCCCTCGTCCAGGATCCGCCTGAGTACGGCCGGCTGTTGGGCCATCTCGCGGGCCATGATCCGGCCAGGGACGTCGGTGTGGGGCGCGTGGGGGTCGTGAGGGTACGGGGTCGTGGCGGTCATGGGGTCCTCCGCGTTTCGCCCTGTCGTTGTCCTGACGGCTCGGTCCTGGGCGGCTCTGTCCTGACTGCTCTCTCCTGACGTTCCCATTCCACTCCCCGGAGCCGGGCGGCGCCTGCTCAGTTCCGTCGGGTCGGCCCTGCGGCGGGGCGATGCGCGCCCCCGGGGGCGGCTGTCATGGCCGGGGCCGGCCGGTGGGCTCACACGCGCCTGGGACGGGAGGCCGAGCCCTGCTAGATTGGTCTAAACCATATGCCCTTTCGGGTGCCCTTCGCGTCCTCTCCAGATCGGCAGGCCCAGCGTGGAAGTTGTCATCGTTCCCGACGCCGAGGCGGGCGGCGAGCTGATCGCCGAGGCCATGGCGCAGCTGCTCAGGCGCAAGCCCGACGCGCTGCTCGGCGTGGCCACCGGCTCGACCCCGCTGCCCGTCTACCAGGCACTGGCGGCCAAGGTGCGCTCCGGCGCCGCCGACGTCTCGCGGGCGCGGATCGCGCAGCTCGACGAGTACGTGGGGCTGCCGGCCGAGCATCCGGAATCGTACCGCTCGGTGCTGCGACGCGAGGTGCTGGAGCCGCTCGGCATCGGGATGGACGCGTTCATGGGACCGGACGGTACGGCCGAGGACGTGCCGGGGGCCTGTGAGACGTACGACAGGGCGCTGGGCGAGGCCGGCGGGGTGGACCTCCAGCTGCTCGGGATCGGCACCGACGGGCACATCGGGTTCAACGAGCCGTGCTCGTCGCTCGCCTCGCGCACCCGGATCAAGACGCTGACCCAGCAGACCCGGATCGACAACGCCCGCTTCTTCGACGGCGACATCGACCAGGTGCCGCATCACGTCATCACACAGGGCATCGGGACGATTCTGGAGGCGCGGCACCTGGTGCTGCTCGCGACCGGCGAGGGCAAGGCGGACGCGGTCGCCGCGACGGTCGAGGGACCGGTCGCCGCGGTGTGCCCGGCCTCTGCGCTCCAGCTTCATCCGCATGCGACGGTTGTCGTCGACGAGGGGGCTGCGTCCAAGTTGAAGCTCGCCGACTATTTCCGGCACACGTATGCCAACAAGCCGGAGTGGCAGGGGATTTAGAGCGGTTTGGTCTGCTGGGTTCGGTGATTCGCGGACTGCGGGCGGTGGTGGGCTGGTCGCGCAGTTCCCCGCGCCCCTAAAAGCGTTACAGGCGCCGGTTCCCTTCCAAGGCACCGGCGCCTGTCGCGTCGTATGGGCTACGCGCCCGCGATAGCCTCCGCCGCCGCTCGGCCGCTGACGCGTGACGCGCCGTGGGTGGCGATGTGGAGGGCGCCTCGGGGAGCCGCTTGGGGGACGCCCATCTCGACCACGATCGTGTCGGGGCGTGCCGTGAGGAGGGTGTCGAGGGCAGCTGCCATCCACGGGTGGCGGTGTTCGTCGCGGACGACGGCCACGATGCGGCGGGGGCCGGCTGCCTTGAGGGCCGCGGGTCCCGCGTCCTCCCCCGCGAAGGTGCCGGCCTCGGTGCCGGGCAGCAGGGCCGCCAGTTCGGCGGTCACGCCCCAGGGGGTCTCGTCGCCGACGGCGATGTTGGCGACGGGGGTGAGGGAGGCGACATAGGGGGGCGCGGTGAGCGGGGTGAAGGGGTCCGCGCCGGTCACCTTCAGCGCGCGGCGGGCCGCACGCAGGCCCACCTCGCTGTCGGCACCGTCCGCCTTCGCGGCCGACGTCGCCGTCCACCGCGCCAGCCTGCGGACCCGTTCCGCCGCGTCCGCGAGCCGCTCCTCGGGGAGTTCACCGGCGCGCACCCCCGCCACCAGGCCGTCGCGCAACCGCCGTACCGTCTCGTCGTCGGCCAGGCCGCCGCCCACGCAGATCGCGTCGGCGCCGGCCGCGACGGCGAGGACGCTGCCGCGTTCGATGCCGTACGTGCCCGAGATGGCCTGCATTTCCATGCCGTCGGTGACGATCAGACCGTCGTAGCCGAGGTCGCGGCGCAGCAGGTCCGTCAGGACCGTGCCCGACAGGGTTGCCGGGCGGTCCGGGTCCAGGGCCGGGACCAGGATGTGGGCGCTCATCACCGCCTTCGTACCGGCGGCTATGGCGGCGCGGAACGGGGCCAGTTCGCGGTCGCCGAGCACGGTGGCGTCCGCGTCGATGCGGGGCAGGGCGTGGTGGGAGTCGACGGCCGTGTCGCCGTGGCCGGGGAAGTGCTTGGTGCAGGCGGCGACGCCGGCGGACTGCAGTCCGGTGACGTAGGCGGCGGTGTGCCGGGCGACCAGGGCAGGGTCGGCGCCGAAGGAGCGGACCCCGATGACCGGGTTGCCGGGGTTGGAGTTGACATCCGCCGACGGGGCCCAGTTGAAGTTGACCCCGCAGGCTGCCAGTCGGCGGCCGAGCTCGGCAGCCACCTGGGTCGTCAGGTCCACGTCGTCCACCGCGCCGAGGGCGTGGTTGCCGGGGAAGGAGGAGCCGGTGCGAACCTCCAGGCGGGTGACGTCGCCGCCCTCCTCGTCGATGGCGACCAGGACGTCGTCGCGTTCGGCGCGCAACTGGGCGGTCAGGACGGCGAGTTGCTCGGGTGAGGCGATGTTGCGGCCGAACAGGCCGACGGAGGCGAGGCCCTCGCCGAGGCGGCGCAGCAGCCAGTCGGGGGCCGTGGTGCCGGTGAAGCCGGGCTGGAGGACCGTCAGCGCGTCACGGGTGAGCGTGTCGGTATCGCTGGCGAATGTCGTCATGGAGGGCGTTATCCCTTCACGGCGCCGGCGGTCAGACCACTGACGGCCTTGCGCTGCAGGAAGACGAAGAGGATCAGGATCGGGATGGCGAAGAGGGACGAGGCGGCCATGGTCGCGCCCCAGTCGTCGCCGAAGACGGTCTGGAAGCTGGTGAGCCACAGCGGCAGCGTCTGCGCCTCGGCCTCCTTGTTGACGACCAGGACGAGCGGGAGCTCGTTCCAGGCGGTGATGAAGCCGAACATCGAGGTGGCCATCAGGCCGGGCGCGAGCAGCGGGAAGATGACCTTGCGGAAGGCCTGGCCGCGGGTGCAGCCGTCGACCATCGCCGACTCCTCCAGCTCCCGGGGCACTGCGGCGACGAAGCCTCGCAGCGTCAGGATGGTGAAGGGCAGGATCATCATCGTGTAGAAGAGCGTCAGCGGAACCAGGCTGTTCAGCATCGACGCGTCCCGCACGATCATGTAGATCGCGATGACCATGACTTCCCACGGCGCCATCTGCGCCATCATGAAGCCGACGATGAAGCCGCGCCGTCCCTTGAACCGCATACGGGCCAGGGCGAAGGCCCCGGCGAGCGCGATGAGCAGCGAGAAGACGACCGCGAGCACCGTGACGACCAGCGAGTTGGTGACGAACGTCCAGAAGTTGTCGGCGTCGGTCGCGGTCTTGAAGTGCTCGAAGGTGATGTCGGTCGGGAACCAGACCGGGTTGTCCGAGATGATGTCGCCGGTCGGCTTGAACGCCGTGGCGAACATCCAGTACACGGGGAAGACGAAGCCGATGAACAGGACGACGGCCGTGGCGTTGGGCCACAGGCGGCCGAAGAGCGAGCGCTTCACAGCTCGTCCTCCTCTTGCTTGAGCACGATCCGCAGGTAGTACGCGGTCAGAGCGAGCAGGATCAGGATGGTAAGGACGGCGATCGCCGCGCCCATTCCGTAGTGCTGGTTGCCGACGCCCTCGATGTAGGCGTAGACGGGCAGGGTCTCCGTGAGCCGGTCGGGGCCGCCGCCGTTGAAGGCGAAGACCTGCACGAACGCCTTGAAGACCCAGATGATCTCCAGGAACGTGGTGGCGTAGAGGAACGGGCGCAGGAACGGGAACGTGACGGTGGTGAAGCTCCGCCAGGCACCGGCCCCGTCGAGGGCGGCGGCCTCGTAGAGCTCGCCCGGGATGGTGGTGGTCGCGGCGTAGAGGTTGAGGGCGACGAAGGGGATCGACATCCAGACGATCAGCACGGTGACGACGAAGAACGTCGACATCTGGCTGCCGGTCCAGCTGTAGTCGGCCATGGAGTGCCAGCCGAGCTTGTCGAGCACCCAGTTGACGACGCCGAAGCGCTGGGCGAACAGCCACTGGTAGACGGTGGTCGCGGCGACCACGGGCATCGCCCAGGCCAGCACCAGTCCGATCATCAGCGTGACCCGCATCCGCTTGCCCAGGCGGGCGAGCAACAGGCCGATCAGGGCGCCGAAGATCATGATCAGGACGACGTTCACCGCCGTGAACAGGATCGAGCGCAGGGTGACCCGCCAGAAGTCCTCTCCGGTGAGGGTCTCCTTGTAGTTGTCGATGCCGTTCCACTCGGTGACGTGCTGGATCAGCTGCGCCATGTTGAGGTTCTGGAAGGACAGCAGTACGTCCTTCAGTAGTGGCCAGCCCAGCAGCAGCACGGTGGCCGCGCAGGCCGGCAGCAGCAACAGATACGGGGCGAGGGTGCCGCCGCGCCGCGTGGGCCTCGGGGGTGCCCCGCCGTCCGCCTTGCGGATCTCCACCGGACCGGAGGGCGGCCGTTCGGTCTGCACGGTCATGCTCGCGATCTCTCTTCTCGACCTACGTACGATCGCCGGGGCGGGGCCCGCCGCGAGGGCCAGCCTCCGCCCCGGCTGGAGCGCTCGTTACTGCTGCTGCGACAGCCGCTTGTTGAACTCGTCCTCGACCTGCGCCGCGGCCTCGGCCGGGGACTTACCGTTGAGCACGGCGGTCATGTAGGTTTTGATCGGATTGGGCGCGTTCTCGACCGCGGCCCACTCCGGGATCAGCGGCGTGGTGCCACCGCCCGCGGCGGCCGGCGCGGCGGCCTCGGCGGGGGCGTTGCCCGCCAGGTTGGACTGGAGCGACTCCTTGTTCGGGATGACGCCGTTGAGCTTGGCCAGCTGGCCCTCGTACTTGTCGCTCAGGGCGATCCTCAGGAACTCCTTGGCGAGCTCCTGCTTCTCGCTGCCCGCGGCGACCGCGAGGTTGGAGCCGCCGAGGAAGACGCCCTCGGGCTTGTCGGCCGTGTCACCGGGGATGGTGAAGTAGCCGATCTGCTCCTCGATCTTCGGGTTGGCCTCGATCGCGATGCCGGCCTCCCAGCCCATCGCGATGACGGCGCCGACGTTGCCCTTGGCGAAGACCTCGCCCTGCTGCGGGGTGGCCTCGTCCTTGTCCTTGGGCGCCTTGGAGAGGGCCTGGAACTTCTTGTACGTCTCCATGGCGGCGGCGACCTTCGGGTCGTCGAGGTTGGAGACGTACTTGTCGCCCTCCTTCTTGACCAGTTCGCCGCCCTCGCCGACCACCAGGCCGACGAAGTGGTACCAGTTCTGGCCGGGCAGGTAGATCGGCTCTGCGTCGGTCTTCTCGCCGATCGTCTTCAGGGCGTCGTAGAACTCGTCGCGGGTCTTGGGCGTCTCCTTGATGCCGGCGTCGGCCCAGACCTTCTTGTTGTACATGACGACGCGGTTGGCGAAGTACCACGGCGCCGCGTACTGCTTGTCCTCGTAGACCGAGGAGTTGTTCAGGGCCTCGGTCCAGTCGGCGCCGATCTCCGACTTGAGGTCGGCGAGGTCGGCGAGGCCGCCGGTCTTGGCGTAGGCCGGGGTCTGGGTGTTGCCGATCTCGAAGACGTCCGGCGGGTTCTCCTCGGACAGGGCGGTGGTCAGCTTCTGCTGGATGCCGTTCCACTGCTGGATCTCGAACTCGACCTTCGCCTTGGTCTTCTTCTCGAAGGCCGCGGCGACGTCCTTCTGCCACTGGTCGGGCGAGGAGCCGTCCATCACCCACACGGTGAGCGTCTGGCCCGCATAGCCGTCCGCTCCGGTCTTGCCCTCGTCGCCGTTGTCGCCCCCGCACGCCGCAATGGAGACCATCATCGCCGCGACACCGATCGCGGATATCAGCTTGCGCTTCACGCCACCCTCCTCAGGGATGCCACAAACCCCCCTCGTCCCCGCGGTGACCGATGTACCGCCCTGGGGCCGGGACCTGGACCAATGGTGTAGACCAGTACGGGGAGCTTGGCCCAGACCATATGGCGTGTCAAGGGTCTCGTGTAGGCCCCGACCAGCCGTTATGGGACCTACATATGCAGGAACCTTTAAGTAAGAACCCGTCGAAAACAGCGACTCCGCGCGGCACACTTCGGGTAGACCACTTGGACGTGGTGGACTAGACCAACGGAGGCGTCAACGGTATACAGAGGGGATCACGGAACGTGCGGGGAACCTCTCGCGCGGAGCCGTGCCACGATGTGAGCCGTGACCGACGGACGTCCGTCGTGTCGGTACAGGAGCCGGGAAGGCGGAGCATGAGCACTGACGTCAGCAGTGCGGAGAACGAGAACGGGGCGCCCGTCCGTACGGCGCGCGTGCCCAAGTACTACCGCCTGAAGAAGCACCTGCTCGACATGACGGAGACGTTGCCGCCCGGCACGCCGGTCCCGCCCGAGCGCACACTGGCCGCGGAGTTCGACACCTCCCGCACCACCGTGCGGCAGGCGTTGCAGGAGCTGGTGGTCGAGGGCCGGCTGGAGCGCATCCAGGGCAAGGGCACGTTCGTCGCCAAGCCGAAGGTGTCCCAGGCGCTGCAACTCACCTCGTACACCGAGGACATGCGCGCGCAGGGCCTGGAGCCGACCTCACAGCTGCTGGACATCGGCTACATCACCGCGGACGACACCCTCGCCGGCCTCCTCGACATCTCCGCCGGCGGACGCGTACTGCGCATCGAGCGGCTGCGTATGGCCAACGGCGAGCCGATGGCCATCGAGACGACCCACCTGAGCGCGAAGCGCTTCCCGGCGCTGCGCCGCAGCCTCGTCAAGTACACCTCCCTCTACACCGCCCTCGCCGAGGTGTACGACGTCCATCTCGCGGAGGCCGAGGAGACCATCGAGACCTCGCTGGCGACTCCGCGCGAGGCGGGGCTGCTGGGCACCGACGTGGGACTTCCGATGCTGATGCTCTCCCGCCACTCACTGGACCGGGAGGGCAAGCCCGTGGAGTGGGTGCGCTCGGTGTATCGCGGCGACCGCTACAAGTTCGTCGCGAGGTTGAAGCGTCCACAGGAGTAGCGCTCAGGGTGTAGCGCAGATCACATTCCTGCCCTACGGTCCTCCCGTCATCGCATACGACGGGAGGACGACCCGTGCGCACAGCGAACGCCCGAACCATCGTCATCTGGACCCTCGTCGCACTGGTCGGCGCCACCGGCTGGACCGTGCTGGCGCTCTCGCGCGGGGAGGAGGTCTCGGCGGCGTGGATGGTCGCCGCCGCCCTCGGCTCGTACGCGATCGCCTACCGCTTCTACGCCAAGTTCATCGCCCACAAGGTACTCAAGGTCGACAAGACCCGCGCCACCCCGGCCGAACGCCTCGACAACGGCATCGACTTCCACCCCACCGACCGCCGTGTCCTGCTCGGCCACCACTTCGCGGCGATCGCCGGCGCCGGCCCGCTCGTCGGCCCCGTGCTCGCGGCGCAGATGGGATACCTCCCCGGCACGATCTGGATCATCGTCGGCGTCATCTTCGCGGGCGCGGTGCAGGACATGGTGGTGCTGTTCTTCTCCACCCGGCGCGACGGACGGTCGCTGGGCCAGATGGCACGCGAGGAGATCGGCCCGTTCGGCGGCGCGGCCGCACTGCTCGCCGCGTTCGCCATCATGATCATCCTGCTCGGCGTGCTGGCGTTGGTCATCGTCAACGCCCTCGCGGCCTCCCCGTGGGGCACCTTCTCCATCGCGATGACCATCCCGATCGCACTGCTGATGGGCTTCTACCTGCGGGTCCTCAGGCCGGGCCGGGTCGCCGAGGTCTCCCTCATCGGCGTCGCGCTGCTGCTGCTCGCACTGGTCGCGGGCCGCTGGGTCGCCGAGTCCTCCTGGGCCGACACCTTCACCCTCGCCCCCTCCACGCTGGTGATCTGGCTGGTGGCGTACGGCTTCATCGCCTCGATCCTGCCGGTGTGGATGCTGCTCGCACCCCGCGACTATCTGTCCACCTTCATGAAGATCGGCACGATCGTGCTGCTGGCCCTCGGTGTCGTCATCGCGCTGCCGACGCTGAAGATGGACGCGGTCACCGACTTCGCCTCGCGCGGCGACGGCCCGGTCTTCGCGGGCTCACTCTTCCCGTTCGTCTTCATCACCATCGCCTGCGGTGCGCTCTCCGGCTTCCATTCGCTGATCTCCTCCGGTACGACGCCGAAGATGATCCAGAAGGAGACGCAGGTCAGGATGATCGGCTACGGCTCCATGCTGATGGAGTCGTCGGTCGCCGTGATGGCGCTGGTCGCGGCCAGCGTCATCGACCCGGGCCTGTACTTCGCGATGAACGCGCCCTCCGGGGTCATCGGCACGACGGTCGAGAACGCCTCGCAGGTGGTGGGCAGTTGGGGCTACCAGATCTCCCCGGCCGACCTCGCCAAGGCGGCGGAGAGCGTCGAGGAGTCGACCCTGCTGTCCCGCACCGGCGGTGCGCCCACCCTCGCCGTCGGCGTCTCGCAGATCTTCTCCGAGGTGACCGGCGGAGGCCTCAAGGCGTTCTGGTATCACTTCGCGATCATGTTCGAGGCGCTGTTCATCCTGACCGCACTGGACGCCGGCACCCGCGTGGGCCGCTTCATGCTGCAGGACACCCTCGGCAACATCTACCGCCCGTTCAAGAACGTCAGCTGGAAGCCGGGTCTGGTCATCACCAGCGCGATCGTCTGCGGCATGTGGGGCTACTTCCTCTGGGTGGGCGTCCACGAACCGCTCGGCGGCATCAACCAGCTGTTCCCGATCTTCGGCATCTCCAACCAGCTGCTGGCGGCGGTCGCCCTCGCCGTCTGCACCACCCTCCTGGTGAAGTCCGGCCGCCTCAAGTGGGCCTGGATCACCGGCATTCCGCTCGCCTGGGACGCCACGGTCACCCTGACCGCCAGCTGGCAGAAGGTGTTCTCCAGCGACCCGAGGGTCGGCTTCTTCAAGCAGCGTCAGGTGTTCCAGGACGCCATCGACCGGGGGGAGATCCTGCCGCCGGCCAAGACCATGGACGACATGCACACCGTCGTCACCAACTCCACGGTGGACGGCGTCCTGTCCGCCGTACTCGCCCTGCTGATCGTCGTGGTGATCGTGGACGCGACCCGGGTCTGTATCCGGCACATCCGGCGCCCCGCGCTGTCCACGCTGAGCGAGGCGCCGTACGTCGAGTCGAAGATCGTCGCGCCGGCCGGGCTGTTCCCCACCCGGGAGGAGAAGGAGGAGGAGCGCCATGCGGCCTTCGGTGCTGCTGCGCCGCGTGATTAGCGGGGTGCACTGGTACGTGCGGGAGCTGACCGACGAGTCGGCCTACGACCGCTATGTGGCGCACGCCCGCAAGGATCATCCGGAGGCGGAGGTGCCGTCCCGGCGCGAGTTCGAGCGAATGCGGACAGACCGGCAGGAAAAGGACCCAAGGCAGGGGTTCCGCTGCTGCTGAGTACCGATATCTGAACAGGGGCTTCCGGATGTGCGACACCGTGACCTACATTGCCTGCGCATTGCACCAGGTGATCAGTGAGGGGACGGAGCCGCCAGATGTCACAAGCCCCAGAAGTGAACAGAGCGGCGGTGGTGACGCCCGTGCGCGTCATCATCGCCCTCTGCCTCATAGCGCCCTTTGTGGCGATGCTGTGGGTCGGTTCGTACGCCAAGACCGACCCGGCCTTCCTCGGCATCCCGTTCTTCTACTGGTACCAGATGGCCTGGGTGGTCATCTCCACGGTCCTGACGATGATCGCGTACCAGCTGTGGCAGCGTGACCAGCGCGCCCGCAAGTCCGAGAGGGGTGCCGGGTCATGAAGGACGGCGTGAACGGCGTCGCACTCGCCGTCTTCATCCTCTTCTTCGTCGCCGTGACGGTCATGGGCTTCCTGGCCTCACGCTGGCGCAAGGCGGAGAACGAGCACAGCCTCGACGAATGGGGTCTGGGTGGCCGGTCGTTCGGCACCTGGATCACCTGGTTCCTGCTCGGCGGTGACCTCTACACCGCCTATACGTTCGTGGCGGTCCCGGCGGCGATCTACGCGGCGGGCGCGGCCGGCTTCTTCGCCGTGCCCTACACGATCCTCATCTACCCGATGATGTTCGTCTTCCTGCCACGGCTGTGGTCGGTCTCGCACAAGCACGGCTACGTCACCACCTCGGACTTCGTCCGCGGCCGCTTCGGCTCCAAGGGCCTGTCGCTGGCGGTGGCGGTGACCGGCATCCTCGCCACGATGCCGTACATCGCGCTCCAGCTGGTCGGCATCCAGGCCGTGCTGGACGTCCTGGGCGTCGGCGGCGGCGAGAACACGCACTGGTTCATCAAGGACCTGCCGCTGCTGATCGCCTTCGGTGTGCTGGCCGCCTACACGTACTCGTCGGGTCTGCGCGCGCCGGCCCTGATCGCGTTCGTGAAGGACTCGCTGATCTACCTCGTCATCGCCGTCGCGATCATCTACATCCCGATCAAGCTGGGCGGCTTCGACGACATCTTCGCCGCGGCGAGCGACAAGTACACCGAGGCGGGCGCGGGCGGGCTCGTACCGACCGACGGCTCGCAGTGGACGTACGCCACCCTGGCGCTGGGCTCGGCGCTCGCGCTGTTCATGTACCCGCACAGCGTGACGGCCGTGCTGTCCAGCCGCAGCCGGGACGTCATCCGCCGCAACTCCACGATCCTGCCGCTGTACTCGCTGATGCTCGGTCTGCTCGGTCTGCTCGGTTTCATGGCGATCGCGGCCGGCATCAAGGTGGAGAACGGCCAGCTGGCGATCCCCCAGCTCTTCGAGAACATGTTCCCGGACTGGTTCACGGGCGTCGCCTTCGCGGCGATCGGCATCGGCGCGCTGGTGCCGGCGGCGATCATGTCGATCGCGGCGGCCAACCTCTTCACCCGGAACATCTACAAGGACTTCCTGAAGCCGGACGCCACGCCCGCACAGGAGACCAAGGTCTCCAAGCTGGTGTCCCTGCTGGTGAAGGTGGGCGCGCTGATCTTCGTCCTCGGCATGGACAAGACCGTCGCGATCAACTTCCAGCTCCTGGGCGGCATCTGGATCCTGCAGACCTTCCCGGCCCTGGTCGGCGGCCTGTTCACCCGCTGGTTCCACCGCTGGGCACTGCTCGCCGGCTGGGCGGTCGGCATGATCTACGGCACGGCCGCCGCGTACGGCGTGGCCTCGCCGACGCAGAAGCACTTCGGCGGCTCGTCGGCGGAGATCCCGGGGATCGGGGAGATCGGGTACATCGGCCTGACGGCGTTCGTCCTGAACCTGGTCGTGACGGTGGTCCTCACCTTCGCCCTGAAGGCCGCCAAGGCCCCGGAGGGCATCGACGAGACGAGCCCGGAGGACTACACGGGGGAGGCGGGCGACCCCGGAGTCAAGGCGGAACTGCCGCCGGCAACGGCGGGGGCAAGCCACTGACGCAGGGGAGCTGTCCAAACTAAGGGGCGCGGGGCTGTATCGACATGCGGCTCCGCCGCGTGGGCGCGAACACCCCCACAACCCGCAGCGGGCCGCCGACATCAAGAACCACGGCGGCCCGCTGTCGTACCTGACGACATCACTCTCCTCACCTACCAGTTGACGCTCTGAAACCAGCAGGACACAACATCTGGGGGTGCTCCGCGAGCCCGGCACAAGATGTATGCTCATGCTCGCTGTCGCCGCAGGGGAATCCGGTGCGAATCCGGAACTGTCCCGCAACGGTGTACTCGTACACGTATGCCCGCATGCCGTCGTACGAGAGTCAGTCCGAGGACCTGCCGACAGTGCGCCCGGCCATCCGGCCCGGGTGCCATGACGTCCGGGCCTCGTGGAATGGGCCGGTGGACGCGACGCCGTGTGCGCTCGTGAGCTGCCCCCTGCCCTCCGCAAGGCCCCGTGCCGAGCGAGGGAGAGCCCCACGTGACCATCGCGCCAGCCGAACCGGCTTCAGCCTCAGTGCCTCCGGTCGAGAGCGACGGTCCGGGAGCCGCGCTGCTGCGGACCCTGACCGAGCTGACCGCCGACCTCCCCGACGCCGACCCCGGACGGGTCGCCGCCGCCGCGCTGCGCGGCCGGTCTGCTCGGGGGGCCTTCGACGAGGTCAACGCAGAGCTGCGCGAGCTGGCCACGGAGGCGGCCGCCGGCCTCATCTCCGAGGACCCCGCCTACTCCCGGCTGGCCGCCCGCCTGCTGACGATCAGCATCGCCGCCGAGACCGCCTCCCAGGGCGTCACGTCCTTCACCGAGTCCGTCGCCGTCGGACACCGCGAGGGCCTGATCGCCGACCGCACCGCCGAGTTCGTGCGCATCCACGCCGACCGCCTCGACGCTCTCGTCGACCCCGAAGCCGACGACCGCTTCGGCTACTTCGGCCTGCGCACCCTGCACAGCCGCTATCTCCTCCGGCACCCCCACACGCGCAAGGTCGTCGAGACGCCCCAGCACTTCCTGCTGCGCGTCGCCGCCGGCCTCGCCGAGGACGACACGCCCCGGTCCGTCGACGAAGTCGCCGCGCTCTACAGGCTCATGAGCCACCTCGACTACCTCCCGTCCTCCCCCACGCTCTTCAACTCCGGTACGCGGCACCCCCAGATGTCGTCCTGCTACCTCCTGGACTCCCCCAAGGACGAGCTGGACTCCATCTACGACCGCTACCACCAGGTCGCCCGCCTCTCCAAGCACGCCGGCGGCATCGGCATCGCGTACTCCCGCATCCGCTCCCGCGGCTCCCTGATCCGCGGCACGAACGGCCACTCCAACGGCATCGTCCCGTTCCTGAAGACCCTCGACGCCTCGGTCGCCGCGGTGAACCAGGGCGGGCGGCGCAAGGGTGCGGCGGCGGTCTACCTGGAGACCTGGCACTCCGACATCGAGGAGTTCCTGGAGCTGCGTGACAACACCGGCGAGGACGCCCGGCGCACCCACAACCTGAACCTCGCGCACTGGATCCCGGACGAGTTCATGCGCCGGGTCGACACCGACGAGCAGTGGTCGCTGTTCTCGCCGTCCGACGTGCCCGAGCTGGTCGACCTGTGGGGCGAGGAGTTCGACGCGGCGTACCGCAGGGCGGAGGCAGCAGGCCTCGCCAAGAAGACCATCCCGGCCCGTGACCTCTACGGCCGGATGATGCGCACCCTCGCGCAGACCGGCAACGGCTGGATGACCTTCAAGGACGCCGCCAACCGCACCGCCAACCAGACCGCCGAGCCGGGTCACGTGGTCCACTCCTCCAACCTCTGCACGGAGATCCTGGAGGTCACCGACGACGGGGAGACGGCGGTCTGCAACCTGGGGTCGGTCAACCTGGGCGCCTTCGCCGACCCGGCGACCGGCGGCATCGACTGGGAGCGGCTGGACGCCACCGTCCGTACCGCCGTCACCTTCCTCGACCGCGTCGTGGACATCAACTTCTACCCGACCGAGCAGGCGGGCCGGTCCAACGCCAAGTGGCGTCCGGTCGGCCTCGGCGCGATGGGCCTGCAGGACGTCTTCTTCAAGCTGCGCCTGCCCTTCGACTCACCCGAGGCCAAGGCCCTTTCCACCCGCATCGCCGAGCGCATCATGCTCGCCGCGTACGAGGCCTCCGCCGACCTCGCCGAGCGCAACGGCCCGCTGCCGGCCTGGCAGAAGACCCGTACCGCGAAGGGTGTTCTGCACCCCGACCACTACGGCGTCGAGCCGGCCTGGCCGGAGCGCTGGGCGGCGCTGCGGGCGCGTATCGCCGAAACGGGCATGCGCAACTCCCTGCTCCTGGCCATCGCGCCGACCGCCACGATCGCCTCGATCGCCGGTGTGTACGAATGTATCGAGCCGCAGGTGTCGAACCTCTTCAAGCGCGAGACGCTGTCCGGCGAGTTCCTCCAGGTCAACTCGTACCTGGTGCAGGACCTCAAGGACCTCGGCGTCTGGGACGCCCGCACCCGTGAGGCGCTGCGTGAGGCGAACGGCTCGGTGCAGGACTTCGCCTGGATCCCCGAGGACGTACGGCGGCTCTACCGCACGGCGTGGGAGATCCCGCAGCGCGGCCTGATCGACATGGCGGCCGCCCGCACGCCGTTCCTGGACCAGTCCCAGTCGCTGAACCTGTTCATGGAGACGCCGACCATCGGCAAGCTCTCCTCGATGTACGCGTACGCCTGGAAGCAGGGCCTGAAGACCACGTACTACCTCCGCTCCCGCCCGGCGACCCGCATCGCCCGCGCGGCGCAAGCCACCACCCCCGTACAGCAGCCGGTCCCCGACGAGGCGGTCGCCTGCTCCCTGGAAAACCCCGAGTCCTGCGAGGCCTGTCAGTGATGTCCACCCGTAACCAGAATCTCCTCGACCCGGGCTTCGAGCTGACCCTGCGCCCCATGCGCTACCCGGACTTCTACGAGCGCTACCGGGACGCCATCAAGAACACCTGGACCGTGGAGGAGGTCGACCTCCATTCGGATGTGTCAGATCTCGCCAAACTGTCACATGGTGAGCAGCACCTGATCGGCCGTCTGGTCGCCTTCTTCGCGACGGGCGACTCGATCGTGGCCAACAACCTGGTGCTGACGCTCTACAAGCACATCAACTCCCCCGAGGCCCGGCTGTACCTGAGCCGTCAGCTCTTCGAGGAGGCCGTCCACGTCCAGTTCTACTTGACGCTGCTGGACACCTACCTCCCCGACCCGGAGGACCGCGCGGCGGCCTTCGCGGCGGTCGAGAACATCCCCTCCATCCGCGAGAAGGCCGAGTTCTGCTTCAAGTGGATGGACTCGGTGGAGTCGATCGACCGTCTGGAGACACAGGCCGACCGTCGCCGCTTCCTGCTCAACCTGATCTGCTTCGCCGCGTGCATCGAGGGCCTGTTCTTCTACGGCGCCTTCGCATACGTCTACTGGTTCCGCAGCCGGGGCCTGCTGCACGGCCTGGCCACCGGCACCAACTGGGTGTTCCGTGACGAGACGATGCACATGAGCTTCGCCTTCGACGTCGTGGACACCGTCCGCAAGGAGGAGCCGGAGCTGTTCGACGACGCGCTCCAGCAGCAGGTCACCGACATGCTGCGGGAGGCCGTCGAGGCCGAGCTGCAGTTCGCGCGCGACCTGTGCGGTGACGGCCTCCCGGGCATGAACACCGACTCGATGCGGCAGTACCTCGAGTGCGTCGCCGACCAGCGCCTCACGCGCCTCGGCTTCGCCCCGGTGTACGGCTCCGAGAACCCCTTCTCCTTCATGGAGCTGCAGGGGGTTCAGGAGCTCACCAACTTCTTCGAGCGGCGTCCCTCGGCGTACCAGGTGGCGGTGGAGGGCACCGTCGACCTGGACGAGGACTTCTGATCCTCCTTCTCCCTGTGGTGGTCCTGGGCCTCCCTGAGCTGTCGGTCGACGCGCCGGTCGTGGGCGATGCCGATCAGTGAGGGGAGGACCATGATCGCGAAGAGTGCGAGGACGGCCAGCATTCCGATCAGGGCTTCGATCTGGTTCGTGTTCATGGACACCACTGTCGCGCCGGATACTCCTTACCAACAGTGGCAGGTCTGCCGTAGACCATCGAATTACTGCCACTCCTGAGGCACACTGGGGGCATGCTGCAGAACGTGGCCGCCGTCCTCGTCGACGGCGTGAACCCCTTCGAACTCGGCGTCATCTGCGAGGTCTTCGGTATCGACCGCAGCGACGACGGACTGCCCGTGTACGACTTCGCGGTCGCCTCGGCCGAGGGGCCGGTGCTGCACTCCAACGCCGGCTTCTCGATGCAGGTCGAGCACGGGCTGGAGCGTCTGGAGACGGCCGACCTGATCGCCGTACCGGCCGGTGCGTGCTACGAGTCCAGGAGCTTCCCGCCCGAGCTGCTCGACGCCCTGAGCCGGGCCGTGGACCGGGGTGCGCGGGTGCTGAGCGTGTGCTCCGGCGTCTTCGTACTGGGCGCCGCGGGGCTGCTGGACGAGCGGCGCTGTGCTGTGCACTGGCGGCACGCGGCCGAGCTGTCCCTGCAGTATCCGCGGGCGATCGTCGAACCGGACGTGCTCTACGTCGACGAGGACCCGGTGATCACCTCGGCCGGCACCGCCGCCGGCATCGACGCCTGTCTGCACATCGTGCGCAAGGAGCAGGGTCCGGAGGTCGCCAACCGGATCGCTCGGCGGATGGTCGTGCCGCCGCACCGCGACGGGGGCCAGGCCCAGTACATCGAGCGGCCGCTGCCCGCCTCCGAGTGCGACACGGTCGCCGAGGTGCTGGTGTGGATGGAGCGCAACCTCGACCAGGAGGTGACCGTCGAGCAGCTCGCCGCCCGCGCCCTGATGTCCCCGCGCACCTTCGCCCGCCGCTTCCAGCAGGAGACGGGGACGACTCCGTACCGCTGGATCCTGCGCCAACGGGTGCTGCTGGCCCAGCGGTTGCTGGAGGCGACGGACGAGACGGTGGACGCGATCGCGGGCCGCACGGGGTTCGGGAACGCGGCCGCGCTGCGCCATCAGTTCGTACGGGCGCTGGGGACGACCCCGAACGCCTACCGGCGCACGTTCAGAGGGCCCGAGGCCGCCTGAACGCGCGCCCGGCCGTCACCTCGGCACCGGCCTGAGCAGCAGCTTGTGCGGGCGCAGCGTGATGCCCACCCGGGTAGTGTCGTTGGACCCGGCCACCTGCTCGAAGCGGTACCTGGTCGCCACCGCCGCCGTGATCAGCGACAGCTGGGCCATCGAGAAGTGGTCGCTCGGGCACTTGCGGTTGCCCACGCTGAACGGGCTCATGGCGTATTTCGGCACGTCCTTGACGCGTTCCGGAAGCCACCGGTCGGGGTCGAACTTCAGGTTGTCCGCATACGAACGCGGATCGCGCTGGATCGCATACGGGCTGTAGATGATGTCCGCCCCGGCCGGAATGCGATAGCCGCCGAGTTCCGTGTCGGTGACCGCGCGGCGCGTCAGTATCCATACGGCCGGACGCAAACGCATCGCCTCGACGACGACATTGTTCGTGTGCGTGAGCCCCCGGACGTCCTCGAATGCGACGGGCCGCCCGCCGGTCACGGATTCAACTTCGTCCCGGACCTTGTCCGCGTGTTCCGGATGCTCGGCGAGCACCTGGAGCAGCCACATGATCGTGGATGCCACCGTTTCGCTTCCGGGAGTGAGTATCGCGACGACCTGGTCGTGGATCTCCTGTTCCCCGATGGGGTCGCCATTGTCGTCCTTCGCCTCCAGCAACGCCGTCAGCAAATCGTCCGGCTTTTGACCGGATGCCCGACGCTCGGCCACGATCTCGTCGACCAGGAGATGCAAATCGGCCAGCGCCCGGTTGAATTCCCGGTTGGCGGGGAGCGGCAGTTTGTACAGCGGTCCGAGCGGGATGACCATGCGTTGGTACATACCGCGGAACACGGTGGCGAGCGCGACGCACAGCCGCTCGGCCCGCTCGTCCATGTACTCGCCGCGCAGCAGGCACCGGGCCGCGATGCGCACGGCGACCCGGAAGGACTCGGATGTGCAGTCGATGGTCTCGCCGGGCTTCCAGCGCTCGGTCAGCGCATGCGCCTCCTCCTCCATGATCGGCCCGTACGCCGGGATGGCGTCGAGCCGGAAGGCGGGCTGGATGGTGCGCCGCTGGCGCCGGTGGGTGGGCCCGTTGGCGGTGGCCACGCCCTCCTTGCCGAGCAGGCCTTCCAGGGACTCCCACAGCGGGCCGTCGATCTTGTAGTCGGGGCTCAGCGCCAGGGCTCCGGTGAGGGCCGGGGTGGTGACGGCGTACACCGTCTTCGGGCCGAGCTTCAGCCGGACGACGTCGCCGTCGTCGCGCAGCCGGGACATGAAGGCCAGCGGGTCGCGGACCAGCTTCCAGCCGTGGCCGAGGAGCGGGACACCGCCGCCCGCGAGGGGCGGTTCGCGCAGTTCCGACGCGCGTGCCGGGGCGTCGGGCTTCACAGACTCGACGGTCATTTCTCACCTGCCGCTTCGTTGTTGACGTACGGGGGCGTGGACCGGTCGTCCCAGCTGTCGACCATGTAACGGCCGGATTCGTGGTGGAACCAGTAGACGGAACTGAACCAGTTCCGCATATTCGCGAGGCAGGCGCGCACGGCAATGCTCAGTTCCTTGCCGCGCAGCGTTCCGTCGTCGAGGCCGTCGGCGAACCGCACGGCCTCCCGTTCGGCGGCGAGGAATTCGGTGATGCATTCCTCGACCCGCCGCCGCACTTCCATCACCGCCTCTTCCAGCGTCAGCCCCTCATGGGTGATGAGACTGATTCCGAGATTGTGGACCTCATCGCCCGCGATTTCCTTGGGCAGCGAACAGAGGTCGTTGTACCAGGCGGCGAATTCCTGACTCAGCAGCGCCACCCTCCGATATGCCGGGTGTTTCCGCACGCCGTCCGGGAGTTCCTGTCCGGCGCTCGGCTCCAGCAGGTCGGTCCAGATCCAGTGCGCGAACGTGAGCCGGCGCAGCGCGAGATACTCCTCGACCGTGGGCACGATTCCCTCGGTGCGGTTGCGGAATTCCCGGTCGTACGCCTCGATCACCTCGTGGAAGTGCCGGGCGAACCGCTCGTTCCAGGTGTGGGGCAGGAACGAGTACAGCCGCAGCACACTGTCCGCGAGTCCCGCGACCACGGGATCCTCGTGGTGCAGATGGTTCCGGGGAGAATCGAGCGCCTCGTGCAAGCGGCCGCGCAGCCGACGCCAGGCCGCCGGCCGGCGGTGGACGATGTCACGGTCGTGGCGGTCGTCCCAGACGAAGAACCACGCGCTGTAGTCCGCTATCGCCTGGAGCACCTCGTCCGGGGCACCCAGGTAGTACCCCGCCATGAGATCGGTGTAGCACAGGCCGTCGGCATATTCCTCAACCTTGTCCGCCGGCATGAGCCGTTTTTCCAGGAGCCAGGTGCGGGTCTTCTCCTGGAGCCTGGGCCAATACGGGTGCAATTGCCTGGGAAACGCCGCCTCGATCATCGGGAGAGACAGCGACGGTGGGATGGCGATCGCTGTTGCGGTCGATGTGGTGCTGTGTGGGAAAGCAGGCACGAACAAACCCCTCTCAGCCGCCAGTTGGGCACGCCCCTCCCGCTGTGCCGGGCGTGCGCCGTTGCGTATCCCCGCACTTCCATTCAGCACTACAACTGACCGTTCTGGGAACGGATTTGCTTCATTCACCATCCCACAGTGCCGAAATTCCCCTCTCCGCTGACTGATTTTGGATCACCGACAGACCACATGCGATCGAACGTGCGACGGACAGACGAACGGCGCCTGATCGGGGAGGGAACCCTGATCAGACGCCGTGCGCAGAAGAGTGGTGAGGTCGGTCAGCCGTTCGCGACCACGGGATAGCGGGGCTCGTTCTCGGCCATCTGCCGCAGCGCGTCCTTGCGTTCGCGCTTGGAGAGCCGGTCGATGTAGAGGTACCCGTACAGGTGGTCCGTCTCGTGCTGCAAACACCGAGCAAAGTAGCCGGTGCCGCGCACCTTGATCGGGTTGCCCCGCTCGTCCTGCCCGGTCACCTCGGCGTAGTCCGGCCGCGCGAGCGGCGCGTACGCGGTGGGCACCGACAGACAGCCCTCGTTGCTGTCGTCCAGCCGGCGCTTCTCGGCGGGCAGCTCCACCAGCTTGGGGTTGCACACGACGCCGACGTGCCGGACGCCCGCGTCGTCCTGGCAGTCGTAGACGAAGACCTTCAGATCGACGCCGATCTGGTTGGCGGCGAGGCCCACGCCCTCGGCGGTGCGCTGGCTGGCGAACATGTCGTCGACCAGCTTCAGCAGTTCGTCATCGAAGGTGGTGACGTCCTTGCACTCCTTGTGCAGGACCGGGTTGCCCACGACCGTGATGGGGCGCGAGGTGCCGCGCGCGCGGTATGCCTGCTCGCGCTCCTCGCAGTCCTCCGTGTCGATGACGAAGCCCTCGTCGTCCACGGGGAGCACGCCCGCGTGCTGCTGATCGGTGTCCTGCTGCGCCATGACCGACGTACGCCTTCCTCGGAAAATCAGGGTGTGATGCTGATACAGGGTACGGGGACTGCTCAGCAGACCTCTTCCAGATCCCGCCAGTCCCTGGAGTCCGGGCTGTCCGCAACCCACCCGTCCAGCAGCCCTCTCACCAGCGCAGCCGGCGCAGCCACCCCGCACTCGCGCTCGGGCACCCACAGCTGCCCGTCCGTGCGATGGCCCAACGGTCCCGGATGACCGGGCTCGCTGTGATCGTGCGGATCCAGGTGCTCCCCGTCCCCCTCGTCCGCCGGCATCCGCGACTCCGAGCACAGCCGGCACAGCAGCCGCACGGACGACGACCAGTCCTCCGCGGCGAACCCGGCGTCGGCCGCCAGCTGCTCCAGGGCGT
This sequence comes from Streptomyces flavusporus, assembly GCF_046267975.1. Taxonomy (NCBI): domain Bacteria; kingdom Bacillati; phylum Actinomycetota; class Actinomycetes; order Kitasatosporales; family Streptomycetaceae; genus Streptomyces; species Streptomyces flavusporus. The sequence goes on from NZ_CP176503.1 coordinate 3,445,859, forward strand.
CCCGGTCGGCCTCGGTGTCAGCCTCCAGGAGAACCACCCAGGTCGGCACCGGCGAGGGCGCCCACAGCTCGATCTCGTCGAAGACCGGATAGGAGTGCCCCGCGGCAGTCGTCCGCTCTCCGTGCGGCACGCCGTCGTGCAGTACGACCTCGCCCCAGCGCCGCCCGGAGGACGGCAGTGGAATGGACTGCACCTCGATCCGCGCGGGATCCAGCCGCTGCCCCCACACCACCTCGGCCTCACCCTCCGGCGACAGCCGTACGGCCGCGCTGCCGAGGTCCATGCCGACGGGCTCGCCGGACGCCGTGGCGCCGCCGGGCACATGCAGCCCGTAGGCCTGCCAGGCGCGCCGGGCCAGCGGCCAGTCCTGCAGGGCGGTGGCGGCGATGCCGACGTTCCACCAGTCGGGTGCGCCGGTCTCCCGGTCGAGCAGGGCCACGGCCCTGAGGCCCGCCGCCCTGGCCTGCTCCCAGTCGTGCCGGAACTTGTGCAGCAGGGCGAGGTTGAACCAGGACTCCGACAGCCAGGGCTCCAGGTCGGCGGCCCGGGTCAGCAGCGCGCCCGCGTCCTCGTACCGGCCGTCCCCGATCAGCGTGAACGCGCGGTCGGTGGCCTGCCGCCAGGAGGCGGAGGGCCGGTGCCGTCCCTTGCCGAAGATCCTCACGATTCCCGCCTGCCAGTTCCGTTCGGTGGGCTGGCCTGTGCCCCCGGACACCCTTCCCTTCGCATCCAACCACGTGCGGCTGGAAGGACGCTCATTACCCATGGGTTACCCCGTCGAAGGCGGGGTCAGACCATCCCGCCCGTCGCCCGCCACCACCCTGCCTGAGGCTCCCCCAGAGCTAAACACCTGGGGGGACCCCCACCGCGCCGCCCCTTTGATTCCACAGCACCCGGGCCAGCGCCTCGACGACCTCGGGAGCGTAGTCCCCGGCGGTCCCCAGTCGCAGCTCCTCCAACGCCGTCAGGGGCCCGCCGGGCCCGGCGTCGCGCACCTTCTCCTCGTACGCGTTCACGGCCCGCACGATCCGGGCGGCGACCGGCTGCTCCGGGTAGGGGTCGGCCTGCCGCTCCACGACGACCGCGACCGAGGGGTCGACCCCGGTCTGCCGTACGACGGCCCCGCCCAGCAGCGCGATCCGTCGCTGCTCGGCGGTGGGCAGCCCGGCCGTGGCCCCGGCCGGCACCGGATCGACCAGGCTGAGCTGCCCGATGTCGTGCATGAGGGCCGCGTACTCGAGCACGGTGAGCTCGGGCTCGCTCAGCCCAAGGTCCCGCCCGACGGCCCGGCTGAGCGCGGCCACCCTGCGAGCATGCCCGGTCGGCGTGTACCCCGCTATCTCGGTGGCCCGGGCGAGGGAGGCGATGGTCTGCCGGTAGGTGGTCCGCACGGCCGCGTACCGCCGCAGGGACACCTGCGCGAGCAGCAGTGGCAGACAGAACACGGGCAGCGCCCACAGCCCGACGACGGCGACCGCGAGCGCCATCACCGCCCCGGTCGCGCACACGGCCGACCCGATGCCGGGCATGGCCCGCAGCTCGTCCCGCAGCAGCGGCCCGAACGGCCACCCGGTACGGGAGTGCGCCAGTGCCGCGGCGAGCACGGCGTCGCACAGCACGCTCACCGTGAGCAGGGCGATCAGCAGCAGCGCGTAGGCGGGCCCGCTCCAGTCCCCGAACAACCCTTGCTTGTACAGGGGTTGGAAACACAGGGCGGCGAACCCCACGGTGAGCACCCGCCGGCCCAGATGATCGACCACGGGCCCCCGCCCGCGGCCGATGTGCGGCACGCATCCGACCAGTGAGGCGGCGAGCACGACACTGACGACCTGGGCGACGCCGTGTGCGGTGGGGTTCCCGGCGTCCTCGCCGAGCAGGGCGTACGACAACGCTCCCGCGGCCCCGAGTGGCGCCGCCTCCCTGACCTGCGGCCCCGTCCACCGGGCCAGCTCCCCGACGGTGACGAGCACCCCGAAGGCAAGGGCGACACCGCGCTCTTCGAGACCGGTCCAGAGAGTGAGAAGGAGGCAGGCGCAGGCGAGGAGGGCCGCGGAGGCATGGATGAGGGTGAGGAGGAAGCGCGGACGGGGAGAGGTCAACGGTGCGCCCCTGTCCGACTGGAAACGGGCGGAGCGGGTGGATGAACACGACGGGACTGCACGCCGTCAGCAGTCACCGCCGGATGCCACCCACACCGCTCCACCCCCCGCACCAACGCCGCAACCATCCGAGGATCGAACTGTGCCCCCGCACACCGCTCAAGTTCCTCCAGCGCGGCCGCAACAGGCCGCCCCCGCCGATAGGACCGCGTGGACGTCATCGCATCGAACGCATCCGCCACCGCAACCACCCGAGCGGACTCAGGAATCTGGCTCCCCATGAGCCCGTACGGATACCCGCTCCCGTCCAACCGCTCGTGATGGTGCAGTACGGCCGCCCGGGCCTCCCCCAGAAACGAAATCCCCCGCACCATCTCGTGCCCGTACTCGGGATGCAGCTCGATCACCCGCCGCTCCTCGGGCGTCAACGGCCCGTCCTTGCGCAGCAGCCGCGTGGGAACCCCCAGCTTCCCCACGTCGTGCAGAATCCCGGCGAACCGCAGGACCTCCACCCGCTCGTCGTCCATGCCCAGTTCGCGCGCGATCATCATCGAGGCCTGCCCGACGCGCTCGCTGTGCCCGCGCGTGTACTCGTCCTTGATGTCGACGGCCTGCACCAGCGCACGGATCGTCGCCTGGTGGGCCCCCCGCTCCCGGTGGTACTGCGCGAACGCCCACCAGGACACGCACATGGGCAGCAGTACGAGCAGGGAGGCGGGCGGCCCGTACGGGCTGCGCCACAGCACGGCCATCATCAGCCCGGCGAGGCCGTGCACCGCGAGCGGCGCCAGTGACCGGAGGAAGAGCCCCCGCCAGACGGCCCGCACGGGCACATGCTCGGCGAGCGCGAGAATCCCCCCGTCCAGCACGGTCAGCACCAGGCAGAACGCCAGCACGGCGGCCCCGGCCGGCACAAGGGCGTAGGGAAAGTCGGGCGCGACCACGGCGTGCCGCCCGCCGAGCGCGCCATGGACGCGGGCGGCGGCCCACACCGCGAGGGCGAGCTGGGCGGCCCGCCAGATCCGCCGCAGCCCGACAGGGCGCCGCTCCACCGGCGACAGCAACGCCCCCGGCAGGGCGACGAGCGCCGCGGCGGCCGGCGGCAGCAGAAACGCCCCGGCGAGCAGGACGGGGTGGAAGGCGCCGGCGATGCGTCTGCGGGCGAGCCACTCACCACCGGCGTACAGAACGGCCAGCAGGGTCATCGCCCACCACGACGCACGTACCGTCGGCAGCGACAGCAGGCAGACCAGGGCACCGAGAACGACACAGGCGACGTACACACGTGCGCGCGCCGGAACCGCCTCCATGACGACGCCCCTCCCCCGGTCCCCCGACCGTGCCTGTCCAGGCTCCGGAGCTTAGGGCGGTGAGGGGGAGGGCGCGGCCGACGGACGGCCGATTAGCACGTTCGGGTGACGGGACCCCGCGTAGCGGAATCCCGTCACCCGGAGTTTCAGGATTCCTGCGGGGTCGCCTGGGGCATGGCCGTCACATCGTGCTCGGGCACGGTCTGCCCGGAGCGGATCAGATCGATCCGCCCCATGACCTTGGCCCGCAGGTCGGTGGGCACGTCGTCATGCCCGCAACACCGCTTGACCAGCTTCTTCACGGCCTGCTCCAGGCCGTACTTCTCCAGGCACGGCGAGCATTCCTCGAAGTGGTGCTGGATCTTCTCGCGATCGACGTCCGGCATCTCACTGTCGAGGAACTCGTACAGATGGTCCAGGACTTCACTGCAGTCCGTCTCGTGCGGCTCTCCGCAGCTCATGAGCCCGAGCCTTTCGCTTCGTTCGACTCTCCGGCGCCCGCCGGGACCAGCCCCCGCTCACGGGCGTAGTCCTCGAGCATGCCGCGCAGTTGACGGCGGCCCCGGTGCAGCCGGGACATCACCGTACCGATGGGTGTCCCCATGATGTCCGCGATCTCCTTGTACGCAAAGCCCTCTACGTCCGCGAGATAGACGGCGATGCGGAATTCCTCGGGGATCGCCTGCAACGCTTCCTTCACGTCCGAGTCGGGCAGGTGGTCGAGCGCCTGCGACTCCGCGGAGCGCAAGCCCGTCGACATGTGCGACTCGGCACGGGCGAGCTGCCAGTCCTCGATCTCCTCGGCCGCGCTGCGCTGGGGTTCGCGCTGCTTCTTGCGGTACGAGTTGATGAAGGTGTTGGTGAGGATCCGGTACAGCCACGCCTTCAGGTTGGTGCCCTCGCGGAACTGGTGGAAGGACGCGTACGCCTTGGCGTACGTCTCCTGCACCAGGTCCTCGGCGTCGGCCGGGTTGCGCGTCATGCGCAGCGCGGCCGAGTACATCTGGTCGAGGAATTCGAGCGCGTCCCGCTCGAAGCGCGCACTGCGCTGAGCGGTCGACTCCGTGCTCGAGTCCGCGCTGATGCCCTGGCCCTCGGGCAGCTCCGCCTGGCCGTTGTCGGTCCCTGCGTCGGTACCGGTGACCGGACCCACCTCCTCAAGATTCCGGGCGAGACCGAATGCGGTCCCACCAGAATCGGAGGATAGACGACGATCCGCACCCGCCGCCGCTCGAACAGGAGCGGCCTTGGCCGCGTGCAGCACCGTCCAGTCCAGGTCAGTGCGGCTGCTGCGGCTCGGGCAGTAGATCGAACCCATGCGGCGGACTTCCTCTCCCACGACGTCGGCGCTGGTCATCAGCACTTCTGTCCGCCTCAACAGTGGTCGGGGCCCCGGCATTCCCGAATGCTTTACCCGAGTGACCCGGTCCACTGCACCACCGCGTCCGTGAGGATCTCCAGGGCCTGCTCCTGGTTGATCTCCGCCCGCTTCGGCACCGCGAAGCCATGATCGCCGTACGGCACCTCGACCAGCTCGTGGGAGCCCTCGGGGAACTCGGCGGGCTTCCCCCACGGGTCGTTCCCGCCCTGGACGACGAGGGTCGGCACCCCGGCCCCGAGCAGCTCCTCGGCGCGGGACTTCTCCGGCTTGCCCGGCGGGTGGAGCGGGAAGGCGAGGGCGAGGACCGCCGCCGCCCCGAGCTCCGTCGCCGTACGGCAGGCGACCCGGGCGCCCGCGCTGCGTCCGCCCGCGACGACCGGCAGCCCGGGCTTGGCCAGGGCCGGCCAGATCCCGCGCCAGCCCACGTCCAGCGTCTTCGGCGCGGGGGCCATCTTCTTCCCGGCTACCCGCCAGGGCTGCTCGACGCGGGCGACGCTCACGCCGTGCCCGGGCAGCACGTCCGCGACTGCCTCGAGGTCGCGCGCCTCGATGCCACCGCCGGCGCCGTGGCCGAGGGCCAGAACGAGCCTGGCCCTCCGCGCCTTGTGCCAGGTGATGCGGGCGGTACCGGCGTCCGTCTCGATGATCTCGCTCACATCAGAAGAGTGTGCCCTCTTCGGGGCCTTCGAGCTCCCTGAGCAACTCCGGGCCGTTGTTGCGGACGTTGCTGACGGCCGTGGTCACCGGGTAGGCGCGCATCAGGCCGGGCGGGGGCGGGGCGAGCAGCTCCCGCAGATCGTCGGGGTCGGTGCGGGACGGGTCGAGCCAGGCGTCCCAGCGGTCCGGGGTGAGCATCAGCGGCATCCGGGGGTGGATGTCGGCGAGGGTGTACGGGCCGTCGGCGGGGGCCACGGCCAGCGGGCTCTTCTCGGCCTCCGTGGTGATGACGGAGCAAGTGACCCACCAGGCCTGCGGGTGATCGTCGGGCAGCGTCCGGTCCCGCCAGAACTCGTACAGCCCGGCCATCGCGAACACCGACCCGTCGGCGGGGAGCACGAAGTACGGCTGCTTGCGCGGCCGCTTCTTCTTGCCCTCGACCTCCAGGTCCCGCTCCTGCTTGCCGGTGACCCACTCGTAGTAGCCGTCGGCGGGCAGGACGCAGCGCCGGGTGGTGAAGGCGCGGCGGAAGGCCGGCTTCTCGTGGACCGTCTCCGCGCGCGCGTTGATCATCCGGGCGCCGCCCTCGGGCGTCTTGGCCCAGGACGGGACCAGTCCCCACTTCAGCTTGCGCAGCTGGCGAACCGGGCGCCGGTCGTCGACGTCCTTCAGAGGACGGTCGAGGACCGCGTGGACCTCTTTGGTCGGTGCCACGTTGTAGTCGGGCTCCAGGGTCTCCTCGGGCTCCCACTTCTCGATCTCAAAGATTCCTGCGAGATCCTCGGGCCCACGACTCGATGCATACCGTCCGCACATACGTGTCACACTGCCAGACTCCGCCGATCAGAGGGAGCGCCCCGGAAACATGGACAGCACTACAGCCGCCTCTCTGTGGGACGAGCTCATCGGCACCCAGCCCGACCCCGACGTGTGGGTGGTGATCGCCACCCTGGTCGCCGCTCTCGCGGTGATCGTCCCGCACGGCCTGTGGCGCGTCTTCCGCAATGCCATCACCATCGCCCACGAGGGCGGCCACGGTCTGGTCGCCCTGCTGACCGGCCGGACCCTGACCGGCATACGGCTGCACTCCGACACCAGCGGCCTCACCGTCAGCCGCGGCAAGCCGTACGGCCTCGGCATGATCCTCACGGCCGCCGCCGGCTACACCGCTCCCCCGCTGCTCGGCCTCGGCGGCGCCGCGCTGCTCGCCACGGGCCGCATCACACTGCTGCTGTGGCTTGCCACGGCACTGCTGGTGACAATGCTGGTGATGATCCGCAACGCGTACGGGGCACTCACCGTGATCCTGACCGGCGGTACGTTCCTGATGGTGTCCTGGCTGACCGGGCCACAGGTGCAGGCGGCGTTCGCGTACGCGGTGGTGTGGTTTCTGCTGCTGGGGGGCGTACGCCCGGCGTTCGAACTACAGGCGAAGCGCAGGCGGGGCGGCGCCGGAGACTCGGACGCGGACCAACTCTCCCGTCTGACGCACGCACCGGCGGGCTTGTGGCTGTTCCTGTTCCACGCGGTGTCGTTGAGTTCGCTGATCGGCGGGGGCCGTTGGCTACTGGGGCTGTGACCAGCCAACCCCAGGGGCGCGGGGCTGTATCGATATGCGGCTCCGCCGCGATGGGGGTCCCCCCCGCTCATGGGGGTCCCCCCGCGCGAGCGAAGCCGAGCGTGGGGGAGAAGCCGAGAGTGGGGGAACGACCAGCCACAACGGCGCCGCACCCGAATTGCAGCGTCCTTATAGAGTGGGCCCTATGGCCCGAACCCCCGCACACACCACCCTCTGGCCCGCCCCGCACGCGAGCGGAGCCGTCGATGCCACGGTCCACGTGCCCGGGTCCAAGTCGGTCACCAACCGCGCCCTGGTGCTCGCCGCCCTCGCCTCCGAGCCCGGCTGGCTGCGCCGCCCGCTGCGTTCCCGTGACACGCTCCTGATGGCGGGTGCCCTGCGTGCGATGGGCGTCGCTGTCGAGGAGGGCGTGGGTCCGGACGGCACCGGCGAGGCCTGGCGGGTGCTCCCGGCCGGTCTGCGCGGCCCGGCCACGGTCGACGTCGGAAACGCCGGCACGGTGATGCGGTTCCTGCCGCCGGTCGCCGCGCTCGCCGACGGCCCCATCCGCTTCGACGGGGACCCGAGGTCGTACGAGCGCCCGCTGAACGGCGTGATCGACGCCCTGCGCGTCCTCGGCGCCCGGATCGACGACGACGGTCGCGGCGCGCTGCCGCTGACGGTGCACGGCGGGGGCGCCCTGGACGGCGGCCCGGTCGAGATCGACGCCTCCTCCTCGTCCCAGTTCGTGTCGGCGCTGCTGCTGTCCGGCCCGCGTTTCAACCAGGGCGTCGAGGTCCGCCACACCGGCTCGACGCTCCCCTCGTTGCCGCACATCCGCATGACCGTCGACATGCTGCGCGCGGTCGGCGCCCAGGTCGACACCCCGGAGTCGGGCGGCGAGCCGAACGTCTGGCGGGTCACTCCGGGCGCCCTGCTCGGCAGGGACCTGACCATCGAGCCGGACCTGTCCAACGCCCAGCCGTTCCTGGCGGCGGCGCTGGTGACCGGCGGCAAGGTGCTGATCCCGGACTGGCCGTCGCGCACCACCCAGCCCGGCGACCGGCTGCGCGAGATCTTCACCGAGATGGGCGGTTCCTGCGAACTGACCGACTACGGCCTCGAGTTCACCGGATCGGGCTCGGTCCACGGCATCGACGTGGATCTCGGCGACGTGGGCGAGCTGACCCCCGGCATCGCGGCGGTCGCCGCCCTCGCCGACTCCCCGTCCACCCTGCGCGGGGTGGCCCACCTGCGCCTGCACGAGACGGACCGGCTGGCCGCCCTCACCAAGGAGATCAACGAACTCGGCGGTGACGTCACGGAGACGGCCGACGGCCTGCACATCCGCCCGCGCCCACTGCACGGCGGGATCTTCCACACCTACGAGGACCACCGGATGGCCACCGCCGGCGCGATCATCGGCCTCGCGGTGGAGGGCGTGCAGATCGAGAACGTGGCGACGACGGCGAAGACCCTGCCGGACTTCCCCGACCTGTGGACCGGGATGCTCGGGGCGTAGGGACGCGGGGATCAGGTCATGCGCCGCTACGGCAAGCACACCGACGAGGACGACATCCGCTCCCGCCCCAACCGCAAGGGCAACCGGCCGCGGACGAACATCCGGCCCAAGCACGAGGACGCCGCCGAGGGCATGGTCCTCACCGTCGACCGCGGCCGGCTCACCTGCCTCGTCGAGGACCGGATCGTGCTGGCGATGAAGGCCCGCGAACTGGGCCGCAAGGCGGCGGTGGTCGGCGACCGGGTGGCCCTCGTCGGCGATCTGTCCGGCAAGAAGGACACGCTCGCCCGGATCGTGCGCATCGAGGAGCGCACGTCGGTGCTGCGCCGCACCGCGGACGACGACGACCCGTACGAGCGGGTGGTCGTGGCCAACGCCGACCAGCTGGCCATCGTCACCGCCCTCGCCGACCCGGAGCCGCGCCCGCGTCTGATCGACCGCTGTCTGGTGGCGGCGTTCGACGGCGGACTCGAACCCCTCCTGGTCATGACCAAGTCGGACCTCGCCCCGCCCGACAAGCTCCTGGAGCTCTACGGCCACCTGGACATCCCGTACGTCGTCACCAGCCGCGAGGAACTGGACAGCGGCGAGGCGGCGGACCGCGTACGGGACCAGCTGGACGGCAAGATCACGGCCTTCGTCGGCCACTCCGGCGTCGGCAAGACGACCCTGGTCAACGCGCTGGTGCCCAAGGAGCGCCGCCGCCTGACCGGGCATGTGAACGTGGTGACCGGCCGTGGCCGGCACACCACGACGTCGGCCCTGGCGCTCCCGCTGTCCGGCACGGACGGCTGGGTGATCGACACCCCGGGCGTACGGTCCTTCGGCCTCGCCCACGTCGACCCGTCCCGGGTGATCCACGCCTTCCCCGACCTGGAACCGGGCACGGAGGGCTGCCCGCGCGCGTGCAGTCACGACGAGCCGGACTGTGCGCTGGACGCCTGGGTGGCCGAGGGCCATGCCGACCCCGCCCGCCTGTACTCGCTGCGCCGGCTGCTGGCCACGCGGGAGCGCAAGGAAGGCGACTGACCCGCGCGTTGTTTCTCTTCACGCGGGGTTTGCCTCCCGGCGGGTCCGGTAAGGGCATAATCGCTAGGCCGGATCCCAAGGGGGAGCAAAGCCTGACAAGCGGTCACAGGACGTGGACGTACGGGGAGGACAGCACATGGCGTGGCTGCTGGTCATCGTGGCCGGGTTGCTCGAAACCGGCTTCGCCGTCTGCCTGAAGCTGTCCCACGGCTTCACGCGGCTGTGGCCGACCGTCGCCTTCTGCATCTTCGCACTGGGCAGCTTCGGCCTGCTGACACTGGCCCTGAAAAAGCTCGACGTGGGCCCCGCCTACGCGGTGTGGACCGGCATCGGCGCGGCCGGCACCGCCATCTACGGCATGGTCTTCCTCGGCGACATCGTGTCCACGTTGAAGATCGTCTCGATCAGCCTGGTGATCATCGGCATCATCGGCCTCCAGCTGTCCGGCTCGGCCCACTGACCCGAGGGCTCACACCGGCTGCCGGTACAGGGCCCCGCGCACCAGGTCGGCGACCCCGCCCTCGACAGGCGGTGCGGCCACGCAGGACAGCGCGAGGCGGACGACCAGTTCGCAGGAGCGGGCCAGGTCGGCGGTGTCCGTCTGCTGCGCGCCGGGACCGGCCAGCACCGCCACCGCGCGGTCGCGGACGAGCGCCACGAAGTCGCCGGGCGAGGGCAGCGGCCCGTCGGCGCGCCGCTGCGCGGGTATGGCGGAGGAGGACGGCACCGCCGACAGCCTCGGCGCGGGCAGCCGTTCGTTCCAGCAGCCGGTGAGCATGGCCCGCACCAGCGCGTTCTCCCGGGCGGCCGACGTGGTCCACTCCGCGGTGGCGGTGAGCCGCTCACGGGCGTCGCTGTGGGTGGCCAGCGCGCGTTCGACGCCGGCGAGATACCCGTCGGCCTCCCTGCGTACCAGCGCCCGGGCCAGCCCGTCCTTGCTGCCGAACTCGTTGTACAGCGTCTGCCGGGACACCCCGGCCGCCGCGGCCACGTCCACCATCCGCACCGCGGCCCACGGCCGACGGGCGAGCGCCGTGTAAGCGGCATCCAGCAGGGACTCCCGCGCTGCAGGCATCATCGCCTCCCGGGACAACGAATTCCTGCCCAGATTTGACGCGCCCGGGGGCACTGTCAAGGGTTCGCACAGGCGCGGGAGGGGGCGCACCAGGGCGCCCCCTCCCGCGCCGCCCCCCATAGCCCCGTACCAACAGATCCAGATACCGTTCGCTCATGCCCGACTATCTCGACGACCTGCGTCTCGCCCACGTCCTCGCGGACGCCGCCGACGCCGCGACGACGGACCGCTTCAAGGCCCTCGACCTCAAGGTCGAGACGAAGCCCGACATGACGCCGGTGTCCGAGGCCGACCGGGCGGCCGAGGAGCTCATCCGCGGCCAGCTCCAACGCGCCCGCCCCCGCGACGCGATCCTCGGCGAGGAGTACGGCATCGAGGGCACCGGCCCGCGCCGCTGGGTCATCGACCCGATCGACGGCACCAAGAACTACGTCCGCGGCGTCCCCGTCTGGGCCACCCTCATCTCGCTGATGGAGGCGGCGGAGGGCGGCTACCAGCCCGTCGTAGGCGTCGTCTCCGCCCCCGCCCTGGGCCGCCGCTGGTGGGCCGCGAAGGGCCACGGCGCCTTCACCGGGCGCAGCCTGTCCTCCGCCACCCGGCTGCACGTCTCCCGTGTCTCCAAGCTGTCGGACGCCTCGTTCGCGTACTCCTCCCTGTCCGGCTGGGAGGAGCAGGACCGTCTGAACGGCTTCCTGGACCTCACCCGCGAGGTCTGGCGCACGCGCGCGTACGGCGATTTCTGGCCGTACATGATGGTCGCCGAGGGCTCGGTCGACATGTGCGCCGAGCCCGAACTGTCGCTCTGGGACATGGCCGCGAACGCGATCATCGTGACGGAGGCCGGCGGCACCTTCACGGGCCTCGACGGTCGTCCGGGCCCGCACAGCGGCAACGCGGCCGCGTCGAACGGCCTGCTCCACGACGAGTTGCTGGGGTATCTCAACCAGCGTTATTGAACGCCCTCTTGTTGACCCTCTCTTTGCCTGCCACTCTGAGAATCCCCGGCCTTGTGAATTTGTGAAACGGTGAACAAAGTGCACTGACCGAAGCCGGGGCTTCCTCAGGAGGTGGCTCCATCCCATGCTCGTCCGCGACGCCATGAGCACGGTGGTCCTCACCATCGGCCCCACCCACACGCTTCGCCAGGCAGCCGCCCTGATGTCCGCCCGCAGGGTCGGCGCGGCCGTGGTCCTCGACCCCGACGCCGGCGGCATCGGCATCCTCACCGAGCGGGACATCCTCAACTCCGTGGGCCTGGGCCAGGACCTGGACACGGAGCTGTCCCACGCCCACACCACCACCGACGTCGTCTTCGCCGCCCCGGCCTGGACCCTGGAGGAGGCGGCCCGTGCCATGGCGCACGGCGGCTTCCGCCATCTCATCGTCCTCGACCGCGGCGAACCCGTCGGCATCGTCTCGGTCCGCGACATCATCCGCTGCTGGGTACCGGCCCGGCAGCAGGTACCGGCCTGACCCTCCGAACAGTCCCCGGAGACGCGGAACGGGCCGGGCTCCCCGAGGAACCCGGCCCGCTGCCGCGGCAAGCGATCCAGTGCTGGTCGGTGTCAGCCGCGCAGGGCCTGGACCGCGGCTTCCAGCCGCTTGCCGAAGTCACCGTCCGCCTGGCGGAAGTTGTCGATCGCCCGCTCGGCGATGTCGTCGCGCGACACCCCGGCGATGCTGCCCGCCAGGTTGTCGATCAGGCGCTCCTTCTCGTCCTCGGACATCAGGCGGTAGAGGTTGCCCGCCTGGACGAAGTCGTCGTCCTCGGCGTGCACCGGCGCCGGGTGGTTGCCCGTGCCGGCCGTGAAGTCCGAGGTGGAGGCCCACAGCGGCCGGTCCGTCTGGAACGGGCCGCCGAAGCTGTTCGGCTCGTAGTTCTTCGCGCCCTTGTGGCGGCCGTCGTACAGGTGGCCGTCACGGGAGTGGGTGCGCGCCTCGGTGGCGTGCGGGCGGTTCACCGGCAGGTGGTCGGCGTTGATGCCGACGCGGTAGCGGTGGGCGTCGCCGTAGGCGAAGAGGCGGCCCTGGAGCATCTTGTCCGGGGACGGGCCGATGCCGGGCACGAAGTGCGCCGGGGAGAAGATCGACTGCTCGACCTCGGCGAAGATGTTCTCCGGGTTGCGGTTGAGCTCCAGCTTCCCGATCTCGATCGGCGGGTAGTCCTCGTGCGGCCACACCTTGGTGAGGTCGAACGGGTTGAAGCGGTACGTCGCCGCGTCCGCCGCCGGCATGATCTGCACCTGCACGGTCCAGGTCGGGAACTCGCCGCGCTCGATGGCCTCGCGCAGGTCGCGCTGGTGCGAGTCGGGGTCCTTGCCCGCCAGGACCTCCGCCTCCTCGGCGGTCAGGTTCTTGATGCCCTGGTCGGTCTTGAAGTGGTACTTGACCCAGAAGGCCTCGCCGGCCTCGTTGTTCCACTGGAACGTGTGCGAGCCGTAGCCGTTCAGGTGGCGGTACGAGGCGGGAATGCCGCGGTCGCCGAACAGCCAGGTCACCTGGTGGGTGCTCTCCGGGCTGAGCCCCCAGAAGTCCCACACGTTGTCGGCTTCCTGCGAGCCGGTGTACGGGTCGCGCTTCTGGGTGTGGATGAAGTCGGGGAACTTGATGGCGTCCTTGATGAAGAACACCGGGGTGTTGTTGCCGACGAGGTCGTAGTTGCCCTCCTCGGTGTAGAACTTCAGCGCGAAGCCACGCGGGTCACGGACGGCGTCCGCCGCACCCAGGTTGCCGGCCACGGTCGAGAAGCGCAGGAAGACCTCGGTCTGCTTGCCGACCTCGGAGAGGAACCCGGCACGCGTGTACCTGGTCACATCGGCGGTCACCGTGAAGGTGCCGTAGGCACCGGCGCCACGGGCGTGCACGACCCGCTCCGGGATGCGTTCACGGTTGAAGTGGGCGAGCTTCTCGAGCAGGAGCTGGTCCTGGACGAGCACCGGGCCGCCGACGCCCGCGGTCTCGCTGTTCTGGTTGTCGGCGACCGGAGCACCGGCCTCCGTCGTAAGCGGTCCCTGCGTCACGTGCGCCTCCTGCGTCATTCCTGACCGTTCCTGTCCCTCGGCCAAAGTCAGGCTCGATCCTACAATGGATGTTGTCTAAGTCAAGTGGAGCTCCAAAGCCACACCCATTCGTAAACTGGTTACCAGCTGCTAAGCTGAGCTTTATGAGTGACCTTCTGGAACGACTGCGCGGACGTGGATGGCGGATGACCGCGCAGCGGCGCGTTGTGGCCGAGGTCCTCGACGGCGAACACGTCCACCTGACGGCCGACGAGGTCCACGCGCGGGCTGTCGCCAAGCTGCCCGAGATCTCCCGGGCGACCGTCTACAACACGCTGGGCGAGCTGGTGTCCCTCGGTGAGGTGCTCGAGGTCGCCACCGACAAGCGCGCCAAGCGGTACGACCCGAACGCCCACCGGCCCCACCACCACCTGGTGTGCGCCCAGTGCGGGGCGATCCGCGACGTCCATCCGAACGGCAACCCGCTGGCCGACCTCCCGGACACGGAGCGCTTCGGCTTCACGGTCTCGGACGTCGAGGTGACGTACCGCGGCCTCTGCCCGAACTGCACGAGCGCGTAACGACAGCCTTCCAGCCAGCCCCGGCATCGATACGGTGCCGGGGTTTTCTGCTGCGCACGTGCACTCAAACGCACTGAGGGGCTCGGATCGAATGATCCGAGCCCCTCAGCCTTCAGTAGCGGGGACAGGATTTGAACCTGCGACCTCTGGGTTATGAGCCCAGCGAGCTACCGAGCTGCTCCACCCCGCGTCGATGAATGCAACGTTACGTCAATGACGAGGAAGGAAGCAAATCAGTTACCTGCACCGACCACCCGCGGGCATTCGTGGCCCCCCTCCGGGGGAGGCACCCCGTCACGCCGACAGCTCCTCCCGCAAGGCATCCCGCAACCGCGCCGCCCGCTCCGAAACCTCCGCCGGCCCCAGGTTCACGGCAAGGTCGGCCCACCGCTGCCCCTCCGCCAGCTCCCCCCGACGCGCGTAGACGAGGGCCAGCCGCAGCGCCGCCCGCCCGTGCCCCGCGTCAGCGGCCCGCGTCCACCACACGGCAGCCTCCGGCTCACTCCCCTCCCGAGCCAACAGCAGCCCAAGATTGAACGCCCCGTTCCGTGACCCGGCCTCGGCCGCTTCCCGGTACCACCGAGCCGCCTCGACGACATCACCGCGCGCCGCGGCCAGCATCCCGACCCTCACCTGCGCTCTGCGATGCCCTTGATGAGCCGCCCGCTCGTACCACTCCTCGCACTCGGACTTCTCGTGCACCGACTCCCCCAGCTCATGCTGAGGAGCCGGCGGCCGCCGAGCGTCGAGCAGGGCCGCCAGCCGGTAGGCGGCTTCCGCACTCCCTCCACCGGCCGCACGCCGAAGATGCCGCTCGGCGTCCAGCTCGTCCCCGTCCCGCAGTCGCGCGATCCCGACCTGCAGCGCGGCTTCGATGTGCCCGGCGGCGGCGGCCCGCTCGTACCACCGCAGCGCGGCCGCGCCCTCGCCCCGTCCGGCATACAGAATCCCCAGGTTGAACGCGGCGTCCACGCTCCCCGCCTCCGCGGCCTTGGAGAACCATGGCTCGGCCCCGGTCTGGTCCCCGCCCTGGAGCAGCAGGATCGCGAGCGCGTTCGCCGCCTCCCGGTGCCCGGCGTACGCCGCGCGCCGGTACCACTGCTCGGCCTGTGCGGTCCGCCCCTGCTCGGCGCAGAGCAGCCCGAGGTTGTAGGCCCCGTTGACGTCCCCGGCGTCCATCGCGGCCCGGTACCAGCGCTCGGCGGTCTGGGTCTGGCCGCGCTCGGCGTGCAGCGCGCCCAGCGCGTTGGCCGCGTTGCCGTCGCCTTCCTGCGCGGCGCGCAGCCACCAGACGGCGGCGCTCTCCTCGTCCCCGGCGTCCCGGAGCAGGAAGCCGAGCGCGCAGGCGGCGCGCGCCTCGCCGTCCTTGGCGGACGTCAGGTACCAGCGCCCGGCTTCCTTCAGCTCGCCGCGCTTCTCGAGGATCGCCCCGAGGTGCAGCGCGGCCCGACGATGGCCGCGTGCGGCAGCCTGCCGGTACCACTGTTCGGCCTCCGCCTCCGCAGACGGCTCGACACCGTTGTCAGACCTGGCCCCGCCCTCCTGTACCGCCCGGCGATCAAGCGTGCGCGCCAGCCGGTACGCCGCTTCCCGGTGGCCCCGCTCGGCGGCGACCCGCATCCACTGCTCGGCGTCGGCGTCGGCGCGGTGCTCCAGCAGGTCGGCGAGGGCGTAGGCGCCCAGGACGTGTCCCTGTTCGGCGGACTGGCGCAGCCAGTACTCGGCGGCGGGTTCGTCACCGCGTTCGCGGTGGTGCCGCCCGAGGGCGTGCGCGGCGGCCGCGCTGCCGGCGACGGCGGCGATCCGCCACCACCCGGCGGCTTCGTCGGCGTACCCACGCTGGTGCAGCAGGACGCCCAGGTTGTTGGCGGCGGCGCGGTCGCCCTCGGCGGTCGCGGCGCGCAGATGGGGTTCGGCTCCGTCGAGATCGCCGCGGCGCAGCAGCATGGCGCCGAGGACGCTCATCGCCTCGACGTCACCGGCCTCGGCGGCGAGCCGCTGACGCGCCTCCTCGGCCGCTTCGCCGGTTTCGTCCCGGGTCTCCTCCTGGCCGGAAGGCTGCACAAATCGCCCTGTCTCGAACAGAGTTGCCTTGCCCCCCATAACGTCCATCGTCGCACCACCTGCAACCTGGGTACATCTGATATACCGCAGCCAGTGAGGTCACTTCAGCGTTTTGTCGACATGCCCACAGAGAGATAAGTCAAACACAGTTCTGCCAACTCCCCACGGCGGCACGGCGATACGACACGTCGGCACACGCGTTCGCACATCACGAAGGCCCGGATCCTTGGAGGATCCGGGCCTTCGACTTCAGTAGCGGGGACAGGATTTGAACCTGCGACCTCTGGGTTATGAGCCCAGCGAGCTACCGAGCTGCTCCACCCCGCGTCGTTGTTCTGCAACCGTATCACGACGCGGGGAGAGCTTTACCAACCGCTTCGATCAGCTGCTGTTCGGACTGCTGGTGGGGCTGGGACTGCCAGAGGGACTGGGACTCTTGGTGGGCTTGGGACTGCTGTTGCCACCGCCACCGCCCGTGTTGTCGGCCTGGGACTGCGCCTTCTCGGCCCGCTTCAGCGCCTCCTCCAGGTCTTCCTGGGCCCTGCCATAGGCCTCCCAGTCATTGTTCTTCAGGGCTTCCTGGCCGGCCTCGAAGGCCTTCTGGGCGTCGCTGAGCGCTTCCTGGACCGTGGGGTTGTCCGACGTCGGCGGCGGTGTCGTGTCCTCACCTTCGCCCTCGTCCGGTGGTGTCGGGGTCGAACCCTCCACGCCGAAGACCTTGTTGAGGGCCTGGTCGAGAGTGTCCTCGAAGGCGGTGTTGCCGCCGTAGGACACCAACACCTTGCGCAGCAGCGGGTACTTCAGTCCGCCACCGCGTACGTAGACCGGCTCCACGTACAGCAGTCCGCCGTTCAGTGGCACCGTCAGCAGGTTGCCGTACTCCACTTCCGAGTCGCCGCCTCTCAGCAGCCGGATGGACTCGGCGATGTCCTGTTCGGAGTTGAACTGGCTCTGGACCTGTTTGGGTCCGTTGACCGTCGTACTGGTGGGCAGTTTCAGGATTCTGATCTTGCCGTAGCCGCTGGTGCCCGCCTCGGCGTCGACCGACATGAACGCGCTGAGGTTGTCGCGCCCGTTGGGCGTGAACGTCGTCGTCAGCGAGAACGCCTGTTCCTTCTGGTCGGGCATCTTCATGCTCAGGTAGTACGGCGGCACCGCGTCGCCCGACTTGTTGGTCGGGTCGTCCGGCACCTGCCACACCTCGCTGCCGCTCAGGAACGTGTCGGCGTCCTTGACGTGGTAGCGGGTGAGCAGCTCGCGCTGGACCTTGAACAGGTCCTGCGGGTAGCGGAGATGGGCCATCAGCGAGCTGCTGATCTCGCTCCGCGGCTCCACCGTGTCGGGGAACGCCTTCATCCAGGTCTTCAGGACCGGGTCCTGGGTGTCCCACTGGTAGAGCTTGACCTCGCCGGTGTACGCGTCGACGGTCGCCTTCACCGAGTTGCGGATGTAGTTGACCTGGTTCTGCTGGGCCACCACCGCGCGCTGGTCGTTGGTCGCGGTCAGCGAGTCCGCCGTGGTGGTACCGAGGGTCGTACGGGAGGCGTACGGGTATCCGTTCGTCGTCGTGTACGCGTCGACGATCCACTGGATCTTGCCGTCCACCACCGCCGGGTAGGCGTCGCCGTCGATGGTCAGCCAGGGGGCGACCGCCTCGACGCGCTCCTTGGGTGTGCGGTTGTACAGGATCCGCGAACCCTCGCCGATCGCGCCGGAGTACAGGATCTGCGGCTCGTTGAGCGCCACCGCGTACGCGGCCCGGTTTATCGGGTTGGCGAGGTTGATCCCGCTCTTGCCCTCGTAGCTGTAGGTCTTCTCACCGCTGTCGTCGGAGTAGTCGATCTCCTTCTGGGGACCGCCGACGATCGAGTACGTGTTGGTCTTCTCGCCGTAGTAGATCCGCTGCTCGTACCTGGGCAGCTGGCCCTTGGACGGCAGGTCGGACTCGGTGAAGACCGGGCGCCCCTCGGAGTCGGCGGTGGTGCCCTTGGCGGCGACCACGCCGTATCCGTGGGTGTAGCGGAAGTGGTTGTTGATCCAGTTCTGCTTGTCGATGCCCGCGTAGTTCAGCTCACGCAGACCGATGACCGTGTCCTGGTCCTTGCCTTCCGCGCTGTAGCGGTCGACGTCCAGATTGGTCGGGAACGCGTAGTACTTCCGCATCTGTTGGAGCTGCTGGAACGTCGGCGAGACGATGTTCGGGTCCATGATGCGGATGCTGGCCGTGGAGTCGACGTCGTTGCGCAGCTTGGTCGCGTCCTCGGTGTTGCTCGTGCCCGAGTACTCGGTGACCTGGGTGCCCTCGATGCCGTACGCGTCACGCGTCGCCTTGAGGTTCTTCGCGACGTACGGGGCTTCCTTGGCCTGCTCGTTCGGCTGGACCTGGAACTTCTGCACGATCGCCGGGTACAGCCCGCCGATGAGGATCGCCGAGAGCACCATCAGGCCGAAGCCGATGAGGGGCAGCTGCCAGGTGCGCCGCCAGATGGTGGCGAAGAACAGCAGGGCGCAGATGACGGCGATGCAGAACAGGATCGTCTTGGCCGGCAGATAGGCGTTGGCGTCGACGTACCGCAGGCCCGTCCAGTTGTCCGTCGCCTTGAAGTCGCTGGACTTGACCGCGAGGCCGTACCGGTCGAGCCAGTACGCGACCGCCTTCAGCGCGACGAAGATGCCGATGAGCACCGACAGGTGTCCGGTCGCGGCGGCCGTGGCGCGCGCGCCGGGGCTGGTGATGCGCAGCCCGCCGTACAGGTAGTGGGTGAGCGCGGCGGCGATCACGGAGAGGATCGCGGCGGCGAAGCCGAAGCCGAGCAGGAACCGGTACCAGGGCAGGTCGAAGGCGTAGAAGGCGACGTCCAGCTGGAACTGGGGGTCCTTCTGCCCGAAGGGCACGCCGTTGACCCACATCAGCCAGGTGCGCCACTGGCTGGACGCGGACGCGCCCGCGATCAGGCCCACCAGGGCGGTGATCCCGAGCAGCAGCCACTTCTTGTAGGGCGCGATGCCCATCCGGTAGCGGTCGAGGCTCTGCTGCTCCATCGACATCGCGCTCAGCGGCGGGCGCAGCCGGTGGGCCAGCCAGATGTTGAATCCGACGGCGACGGCCATGAGCAGGCCGAAGACGAAGAAGAGTCCGATCTTGGTCCACAGGGTGGTGGTGAAGACGGACGAGTAGTTCACCGACCGGTACCAGAGCCAGTCCGTCCAGAAGCCCGCGAACATGGTGAACGCCATGCCGAGTACGGCAAGGACGCCCAGTGTCATGAGCAGGGTCCGGACTCGCCGGGACGGGCGGCCCACTCTGATCCGTGGCCCCGTCGGGCCTCCGCCGCGGTCCGGCATCTGGAAAGCCAAGGTGGCACCTCGAAAATCGCTGTTGGTCTGTCAGGCCCTGTGTTCGCGGGCCGTTCGATGGGCCCCGTGATCGTAGGCCCTCACCTATGCAACTTACTCACGCTTTACTCGGTTCCCGATTCCGGCCGGGAACGAGGCAGGATTGTGACCATGTCCAACACTCCCATGGCAGCGAGCCCGCTCACCCGGGCCGTACTCGAGATCGACGAGTACGCCTCCGGCCTCGGCTGGGACCAGCCCGCCCGCCTTTTCGCCCTTGTAGACACCGCGCAGCTGCGGGCCCAGGAACCCGCGCTCGCGGCGCAGCTCGGCCTGGGGGACGAGCAGGAGGCCGCCGGTCTCACCCCGATCGAGCAGGACGAGGTTCCAACGGACAAGCCGCTCGACGAGTTCCTCGGCACGATCGCCTGGCCCGATGCGGTGGCCGGCTGTGCGCTGACGGTGGAGCGGCTGATGCTGCCGCCGTCCGCGGAGGCGCAGGTTCCGGAGGACCTGGACGAGGCCGCGCTCGCGAAGTGGGTGGCGCGGCACCCGGAGCGCCAGGAGGTCCGGATGACGGTCGCCGTCCTGCGGGACGGTACGCGTGAGTCGGCGCTGCGGCTGCGGGAGAAGGATTCGCCGACGGAGGTCCTCACCGGCTCGAAGCTGGTGCCGGGGCTGGCGCAGGCGCTGGCGGCGACGTTCGAGGAGTGAGGTCCACCTGTACGGCACTGGAGGGCGCCCTTGATCGTGCGGGCGCCCCCGGCCGTGCGTGAGCCCTGTCGCTCAGCCCTTGGTAGTGCACTTCGGCAGGTCGGCGGTGTCGCCGCTGCGGATGTCCTCGAGGGCGTCGAGCGCGTCGTCGATGGTGTTCACCTTGACGAGCGTGAGACCGCTGGGGGTGTCCTTGGCGGCGGACGCGCAGTTGTCGGCGGGCGTCAGGAAGTACTGGGCGCCCTTGCTGCGTGCGCCGACGGTCTTCATCTCGATGCCGCCGATGGGGCCCACCTCGCCTTCGTCGTCGATGGTGCCGGTGCCGGCGACGAACGAGCCGCCGGTGAGGCTGCCCGGGGTGAGCTTGTCGTAGACGCCGAGCGCGAACATCAGGCCGGCGCTGGGGCCGCCGACGTCGGCGAGCTTGATGTCGATGGTGAACGGGAACGTGTGGTCCGTGCCCGCGGAGATGCCGACGATGGCGCGCTTCTTGCCGGTGTCGTCGGAGGTCGTGGTGGTGATCGTGACCTTCTCGGTCTTCGTCGCCGTCCGGTTCTCCTTCTCGGCGGCGGCCTGCGCCTTGGCGGGCACGATCGTGAAGACGACGTCCTCGCCGGGCTTGTGCCTGGTCACCAGTTCGGCGACATCGGCGGGCGCCTTCACCGTCGTACCGTCGACAGCCTTGATCACATCACCGGCGTGCAGTCTGCCCTCGGCCGGGGAGTCCTTGACCACGGTGGAGACGATCACCCACGACTTCACCGGTACGTCCAGTTCCTTCAGGGCGGCGACTTTGGCGCTCTCCTGGGACTGGCTGAACTCCTCGGCGTTCTCCTGGGTGGACTCCTCCTCGGTCTTGCCGTCCGGATAGAGCGTGTCGTGCGGGACGACCTTGTTGTCGTGCGCGAGCCAGCCGTAGACGGCCTCGACGAGGTTCATGCGGTAGTCGGCGCTGGTGACGCGGACGGTCGTCATGTTGAGGTTGCCGCTCGTCGGATAGGTCTTGCGGCCGGAGATCTGCAGCACCGGCTCGCCGTCGTGGTCCCCGAGGGTGTTCACCGTGGGCCCCGGGGACATCTCCGAGTACGGCACGGGGATGAGTACTCCCGCGCACAGGAGCGCGATCAGCATCAGGGTGGAGGCGAGCATCGTCGCGGTGCGGCGTGGCATGGAACGACAGTACGGGACGCTTCTGTCAGCGCACCGTCAGGGCGTCCTGGCGGTCACGGGCTGGTGCGGGACTTCTCCATGGCCTCACGGAAGCGCGCGTACCCGTCCAGCTCGGGGCCGTCGCTGCGCGCCCTGCGGGTCCGGTTGGCCCAACTGCCCCACAAGCCTGCGGCGATCGCAGCCACAAGCGGAATCAGCAACCAGGCGAGCGCCGCCATGCCGACCTCCCAACCCGATGAGCGTCTGCGACTGACTGATCAGCAGATCAACCGTCTACACCGACAACGCTCACGTCAGGGGTGCGGTTACGCAACCGGAAGGGTTAACGGAGCCCCCCACAGATTTCAGCAGGCGCCGACCCACTCCTCGGTTCCGTCCGAAAACTTCTGGTGCTTCCAGATCGGCACCTCGTGCTTGAGATCGTCGATGAGCTTGCGGCAGGCCTCGAAGGCCTCCCCGCGGTGCGGACACGACACGCCGACGACGACGGCGAGGTCCCCGACCTTCAGATCCCCCACACGGTGCACGGCTGCCAGCGCCCGCACCGGGAACTCGGCGACGACCTTCTCGGCGATCCGCCGCATCTCGGCCTCGGCGGTCGGGTGGCAGGAGTATCCGAGCTCGTCCACGTCGGCTCCCCCGTCGTGGTTCCGCACGGTCCCCACGAACAGCGCGGTCCCGCCGGCGGCGTCGTCCCCGACGGCCCGGAAGACCTCGTCGAGGGAGAGCGGTGTCTCGCGGATACCGATCAGCTTGATGGGATCCTGCGCGCCCTGCTCACCGGGATGATCGTTCATAGCTGCCATGGCTCCATCGTGCCTCACCCCTGAGACACCTCGAAATACAGGTGACCCACGTAGCTGCGGGCAGTCGTGCCTCCCCCAGTGCCTCAAGGGCCTGGGGAGACCCCCAGGGCGATGGGGCCCCCGCTCGAGCGAAGCCGAGAGTGGGGGAGGCACCCGCCGGCGCGGGGCAAGCGAGCCGACGCAGCCACGCCGGCCCACAGCACCCCTCAGATCCGCCGCCGAGCCTTCCGAGCCCGCCGCACCACAGCCGCCGCACCCAGCAGCGCCACCGTCGCGCCCGCAGCCCCCGCCGCAGTGGCGTCCTTGCGTCCCAGCCGCCGGCCGACCACCGTGTGCCGCCCGGAAACTTCCTCCAGCAGCTCCGCAAGCACCTCCTCATTGGTCCACTGCGGCCGCCACCCGGCGTCATGCAGCCGGCTCCCGCTCACCACCCACGGGTACATCGTGTACGCCAGATCCCCCGCCGGAGACGGTGTGAGCCCGATCCGGTGCAGCCGGGCCGCCGCCCCGAGCGCGACCGCCGAGGGCAGTTCCATGCGCCGGATCCCGCTCAGCTCCTCGACCTCCTCCTGCTCCAGCCACCCGTCACAGCCGACGGCCAGTTCCCCGTCGACCTTCTCCAGGACGGCGTACTCCAGAGCACTGCACAGGTCCTCGACGTGGCAGAACTGCCAGGCGGGCCGCGAACCGGCGACGACCAGCAGCCGAGGGGACTCGAAGTACCTGGTCAGCGCGGTATCGGTGCCGCCGACCAGCACCGCGGGCCGTACCACGGTCACATTGAGTCCCGGATGCGCCCGCGGAGCGCGCCGCGCGAGCCGCTCGATCTCCAGCAGGTCCCCCACCCCCGTGGCCTCCGCGGTGGCGCGCAGTTCGGCGTCCTCGGACAGCGGCAGCTCGTTGTCCGGCAGCGCTCCGTAGACCATCGCCGATGTGCAGAGCACGACCCGGTGGACCCCGGCCGCGGCGGCAGCGGTCAGCACGGTCTGCGTGCCGCGCACGTTGTACGCCGTCCGGGCGGCCGCGTCGCTCTCCAGGTCGAGGTCGAGCGCCAGGTGCACCACCACGTCCGCGCCTCGCAGCTTCTCCGCGATCGCCGGGTCCCGCACGTCGAGGATGTGCCACTGCGCCGCCGCGCACTCTCCGCGCCGCTCGTCGATGGCGATGACCTGCTTGATCTCCTCCGACGCGGCCAGCCGCGCGGTGAGCAGCGCGCCGACGCCGGACGCGGCGCCGGTGACCGCGACGACGGGCCCGCGCAGGGCCGACGGGGTTGAGTGGTTTCGCGCTGCGCGAACCTGCGGATCTGGGGAACTCACCGGGTGTCTCCAGCGGTTGTCTTCACATACGAGCGCGAGTGACGCGTACGTACCAGGTGGCATCCATCCTGCCGCAGGCCGTGAGTCGGCGGAGCACCGAGGCCCGAACCGCCCCGGGTGTCTACGCTGGGTGGTGTTGTCGGGCAGTCGTGCCGTCGGAAAGAACCGGCGGCCTTACCAGCCGAGGAATCCCGTGAGTGACACCCCATTCGGATTCGGCCTTCCGCCGGAGGAGCCGGAGAACGGCGACGAGGGCAAGAAGAAGGACGACCAGCAGAGCGGTGGTGGGCAGGGACCGGCCAACCCGTTCGGTTTCGGGCTGCCCGGCGCCGGAGGCTTTGGCGGCCCCGGTGCGGACAATCCGCTCGCTGCCATGTTCGGTTCGCTGAACCCCACCGATCTGGGCGCCGCGTTCCAGCAGCTGGGCCAGATGCTCTCCTACGAGGGCGGCCCGGTGAACTGGGACATGGCCAAGCAGATCGCCCGCCAGACGGTCTCCCAGGGCACGTCGGACGGCTCGAAGGACGCGAGCGTCGGCTCCGCCGAGCGCACCGCGGTCCAGGAGGCCGTCCGCCTGGCCGACCTGTGGCTGGACGATGCCACGTCCCTGCCGTCGGGCGCCGCCTCCGCGGTGGCCTGGAGCCGCGCGGAGTGGGTCGAGGCGACCCTGCCCGCGTGGCAGGAGCTCGTCGACCCGGTCGCCGAGCGTGTCGGCGCGGCCATGGGCGATGTCCTGCCGGAGGAGATGCAGGCCATGGCGGGCCCTCTGATCGGCATGATGCGCTCGATGGGCGGCGCGATGTTCGGCACGCAGATCGGGCAGGCCGTGGGCGTGCTCGCGGGCGAGGTGGTCGGTTCGACCGACATCGGCCTGCCGCTCGGCCCGGCCGGCAAGGCCGCGCTGCTGCCGGTCAACATCGAGACGTTCGGCAAGGACCTGGGCGTACCGAAGGAGGAGGTGCGGCTGTATCTCGCCCTGCGTGAGGCCGCCCACCAGCGCCTGTTCGCGCATGTGCCGTGGCTGCGCTCGCACCTGTTCGGCGCGGTCGACGGGTACGCGCGCGGGATCAAGGTCGACACGGCCAAGCTGGAGGACGTCGTCGGCCAGTTCGACCCGCAGAACCCCGAGCAGCTGCAGGACGCCCTCCAGCAGGGCATGTTCCAACCGGAGGACACCCCGGAGCAGAAGGCCGCCCTGGCCCGTCTGGAGACCGCTCTGGCGCTCGTGGAGGGCTGGGTGGACGCGGTGGTCCACGCGGCGGCGAAGCCTCGTCTGTCGTCCGCCGACGCCCTGCGCGAGACGCTGCGTCGCCGGCGCGCCTCGGGTGGCCCGGCCGAGCAGACCTTCGCCACGCTGATCGGCCTGGAGCTGCGCCCGCGCCGGCTGCGCGACGCCTCCCGTCTGTGGGCGTCCCTCACGGACGCGCGCGGTGTCGACGGCCGGGACGCCCTGTGGGCCCACCCGGACATGCTGCCGACGGCCTCCGACCTGGACGACCCGGACGGTTTCGTACACCGGGAGCAGATCGACTTCTCCGAGCTGGACAAGATGCTCGGCGAGGCGGCGGACAAGCCGGACCTCAGGAAGAAGGACCAGGGCGAGGTCAAGGACGAGGACAAGGGCGACGACGCCGAGTGAGCCTGCATGACGACGCGGTCCTCGTACTCAAGAGCTACGAGGACCAGCACGAGCTGCGCCAGACCTACCTCGACCATTTGGCGGAACGTCCGGACGGCATGTGGAAGGACTGCACGGCCGGGCACATCACGGCCAGTGCTCTGGTCGTCGATCCGCAGCGCGAGCGCGTGCTGCTGACCCTTCACAGGAAGCTGCGCATGTGGCTCCAGATGGGCGGGCACTGCGAACAGAGCGACAGCACGCTCGCGGGCGCGGCGCTGCGCGAAGCCGTGGAGGAGTCGGGCATCGCCTCTCTGCGCCTGCTGCAGAGCGGCCCGGTGCGTCTGGACCGCCATCACACGCCGTGCGCCTGGCATCTGGACGTGCAGTACGCGGCGATCGCCCCGCCCGGGGCTCTGGAAGCCATCAGCGACGAGTCCCTCGACCTGCGCTGGTTCGCCTACGACGAGGTCGCGGACGTGGCGGACGACTCGGTGGTGCGACTGCTGGCCGCCACACGCGCCCGCATCTGAACCGGCGTAAGGGGCGGCCGCTCAGCTCCAGACGTTCCCCTGGTTCTGCCCGCGCGCCCCGTGCTGCCCCATGCCGAACTGCGCGGCGGCACCCTGGCCGATCTGGGCGTTCTGCGGCGGCAGCAGTTCACTGGGCTGGATCAGCGCGTAGCCGGTGCCCATGAAGCTGAGCTCCCAGCCCTCTCCGGTGTTGCCGCGGCGCCGCCACACCCCGGAGGAGTGCGTCTGCGCCTGCATCTGCACGCGCAGCCCGGTGGACCAGGCGACGATCGCGTCGGCGTCGCAGTTGACGTACTTGTCCGGTGTGACCTGCATCATCAGCGGCATGCCCGAGGTCATGAGGGCGACCTGGCCGCGGCCGGTGATGTTGAGCTGGTACTTCCCGGAGCCGGAGATGCCGTAGAGGCTGTCGACGGCGATGACCTCGTGGTGCAGGGAGGAGTCCATCGCCAGCACATAGCTGCTGTCGACGGTCAGCCCGTCCTGATCCACGTCCACCATGTGAACGTGCTGCTTGAGGTTGGCGAAGTAGACCGTGCCCTGCCCATGGCAGCGCATCAGGTCCAGGCCCTCGCCGGTGTGCGCACGCGCGCGTGACTGGCTGTTGCTCTGGTACTCGGCGTCGAACTCGACGAGTCCCTGGTAGGCGACCGTGGTGCCCTTGCGGGCCAGGATGTCGTCGTGGCCCTCCAGGGCGACGCGCAGCATCTGCTTGTTCTGCAGGCTCCAGCGTTCCTGGGTCTGCTGGTCGTTGTGGGCGAAAAGCGGACTCTGCATGGTGTGGCGCTCCCCCTCAGCCCCGGACCCGGAGACGGTCGGTGCTGTCCTCGCTGGGCTGGACGACGACGATGCCCTGGCCGGAGAAGGCCATCTGGTAGGCCTCACCGCTGCCGCGGCCGATGAGCGACTGCGCCTTGAAGCTGCGCTTGCCCTTCACCTTGAGGTTCGGCGACCAGGCGACGAGCGCGTCCGGGTCGACGTAGGTCTCGTCCTCGCCGCCGCCGCAGTCGACGACGATCGGCTTGCCCCGGGAGGTCAGCGCGACCCAGCCCTGCCCGGAGATCCTGGTGTTCCACAGGCCCTGTCCGGCGAACTTCGCCAGCCCTTTGACCCGCTCCACGCCCCACGTGAGGTGCGCGTCGAAGGCGAGCAGGTTGGTGGCGTTGACGGAGATCCCGTCGCCGTTGAGGTTGATCACGACGACGTTGGCGCCGTAGTCGGCGAGGTAGAGCAGGCCGTCCCCGGAGCACTTCATCAGGGGCGCGCCCTCACCGGTGAGCCAGTCCTTCGCGATCTGCCGGACGGCCGGCGGGTTGGGCTCGTACTGGATGAAGCCTTCATAGGCGACCATCGACCCCACGCGCGCGAGGAGGTCGTTTCCGGTCTGCATGGCGACCTTCAGCATGTGGTTGCCGTGGTTCTCCATGCGGGCGGTGACGGGTGCGGGGGCGTAGCCCGCGAGCGGCTGGTTCATGACGGGCTCTCCCTCAGATCTCGTACGGCTGGACGACGATGAAGTTTCCGGGCGCGCCGCGGAACTGGAGGTTGACGCTCTCTCCGGTGTCGCCGGGGTAGGCGTTGCGGCGCATCCGGACCTGGCTGGAGACGACCACCTGGGAGGCGGCCGACCAGGCGACCACGGCGTTGCAGTCGGCGAACGTGGTCGGCGTGACCGGCAGCACGACGGGCGTGCCGTGCGTCTTGACGACGATCGTGCCGGTGCCGGTGAACTGCATCGTGAACAGCGCGCCGCCCGGGATGCCGTGCCCCTCGATCCGGCGGACCTCGTACTGCAGGCTCTCGTCGAAGGCGAGGACGTTCTCGGCGGAGACGCAGATCCCGTCGCCCTGGAGCTCGATGGGGTGCAGCATCGTGGAATTCTCGGCGAGGAACACCTGGCCCTGGCCGGTACAGCGCATCAGCTGCATCTCCTGGCCGGTCGCGTTGCCCACGATCCGGCCGGCGAATCCGGCGCCCTTGTAGCTGAAGTCGACCTTGCCCTGGTAGAGCACCATGCTGCCCTGCCGGGCGAGTACGGGCTGGCCGCCGATGCCGAGGTCGACGCGGACGAGCTTCCTGTTCTGCTGCGTCCAGCGCTGCCCGGTGGGCGTCTCCTTGAACTGCTGGAGTGCGCCGGCCACACCGGGCGCCTGCGGGGCGCCACCCTGGGGGGCGCCGTAGGGGGCCGCCGACTGACCGGGGACCTGCCCGGCGGGGGGCTGCTGCCCGTAGCCCGGGGGCGGGGTCGGCTGTCCGTAACCGGGGGGCGGCGTGGGGGCCTGCGGGGCCTGCGGGGGCCTGCGGCTGTGCGTAGCCGGGGGGCAGCGGGGCGGTCTGGCCGGGGGCGCTCTGGCCGTACGAGGGCTGGGGCGGCTGCTGGCCCGGCTGGCCGTACGCGGGTTGCTGCTGGCCGGGCTGGCCGTAGGGCGGCGCGGGCGCCGGGGCGGGCGGTGGCACGGCGCCGCCGGGCGGGGTCATGGGCGCGACGACGGTCGGCGCAGTGTGCACCTGAGGTGCGGGCGCCGACGTTGGGGGCGGGGTGGCTCCCGCGGAGGGCGCGAATCCCTGCGCTGCGGGCTGCGGCGTGGGAGCCGGGGAGGGTGCCGTGGTGGGCGCGGGTGCGGCCGGGGCTCCGAACGCGGGCGGTGCGGCGGCCTGGGCGGGCGGGGCGAACCCGGGAGCGGCACCGGCGGGCGGCTGAGGCTCGGTCGGCGTCTCCTCCTCGGCGACCTCACCACCGAAGTTCTTCAGCAGCGCCTCCAGCCCGCCGTCGAAGCCCTGTCCGACGGCCGCGAACCGCCACACGTCCTTCAGGTAGAAGTCGCCCAGCATGACGGCCCGTTCGGTGGAGAACTCCGAGCCGTTGAACGAGTACCGGGCCACCTCCTCACCGCCCGCGACGATGCGGATGTATCCAGGGTTGATCTGCGGCATCTGCCCGGCGCCGTCGATCGTCGCCGTGAACGACAGCTTCTGGATCTGCGGCGGGATCCGGTCGAGCGTGACCCGGAAGGACTCCGTGTCGCCCGCCTGGGCACCGAGCAGTTGCAGGGACTCCTCGGGAGACTTCGGCTGGTTGAAGAAGACGAAGTACCGGTCGTCCGACAGCCGTTCGTCGGCGTCCAGACCGAAGCAACTGATGTCGAAGCTCAGTCCAGGACCCGAGATCTGCACACCTACGTACAGATCCGTGCCCGCGGTGAGATCACTGATCCTGGCCTTGTGGCCGCGTTGGAATTCCCTGGCCATGCGTAACGACCGTCCCCCATCCGGAATGCGAGTGCGTCGCGCCAGGCTAACGGCAAACGCGGACACCGGACGAAGTCGGTACAGACCCGGTACAGAACCACTGCTCAGCGGTGGCTGAGGACAGGTCAGCCCGTCGCAGGGCGGGGATCACTCACCGCGCGCGCCGGGCAGATGCGGCAACCGCTCGGCGGCGACCACGCCTTCCAGGTAGCCCCGCGCCCGCTCGGTGCGCGGATACGCCTCCAGCAGCCGCCAGAAGCGGGGCCCGTGTCCGGGCACCAGCAGATGCGCCAACTCGTGGAGGAGGACGTAGTCGAGGACGTATTCGGGCATGCCCTGCAGACGGTGCGACAGCCGGATGCTGCCCTCGGACGGGGTGCACGAGCCCCAGCGCGTGTTCTGGTTGGTGACCCAGCGCACCGAGGCGGGTCGGGCACGGCCGTCGAAGTACTGGGCGGACAGTCGCTCGGCACGCTCGGCCAGTTCGGCGTCGCCGAGCGCCCGCTTGCTCTCCTGGGCGGCCAGTTTGTCGAGCATGACGGTCACCCAGCGCTGCTCCTCAGCCTTGGACATCCGGGCTGGGATGAGCACGACGGTGCGATCGCCCTCGCGGTACGCAGAGACCGTCCTGCGTCGACGGGCACTCCGGCGCACCTCGATCGGGCTCGCCCCCGAGCCGCTCGACGGCGGACTCGTCGTGCTGCGCTGTGGCTTTCCGGCGCGGTGCAGTGGGTCGGCGGACACGCCCCGACGTTACCCGCTGCACACGGGGGAAGTCCCGACTCCGGGACGGTTCGATTCCGATCCCCCACCGAGCGTTTGATTTGTACGACAAACATGCCCCGCCTGTGGACAACTTTCGGCACCGGACGGCCGCGCCAGGCATGCTGGCACTCGTCGGCGGAACACAGACCACCTCCACCGACGAACCGCAGTAAAGAGCAACAAACGGTACAAGCAGGGGCAGGGCAGGGACCAGGACCGGGACCTGACCGCGACCTTCCAGGGGCTACGGGGGCCTGACATGCATCCGAAAGTGAAGCCCGCGCTCAGGCGCGGCTGGCGCGACCTCAACACCGTGCAGTTCGGCATGACACCGGCGCACGCGATGACACTGGGTCCGATGGATTCGGCCACGGGACACTTCCTCGAACTGCTCAACGGCACTCGCGGCCTGCCGCTCCTGCGCGAAGAGGGACGGCGCATGGACCTGCCGGACGGTCATGTCGACGCGCTGGTCGAGCGGCTGGCCCGGGCCGGACTGCTCGACGACGCCAAGGGAGGCAGCCCGGCCGCCGACGCACTACGCACGAAGAAAGAGGTCCTCGACCGGCTCCGCCCCGACGTGGCCTCGCTGTCCCTGACCACCTCCCGACCCGGCGACGCGATCAGCCGCCTGGCCGCCCGTCGCTCCCTCCGCGTACAGGTGCGCGGGGCCGGCCGGGTGGGCACCGTCCTGGCCTCCCTGCTGTCGGGCGCCGGAGTCGGCGAGGTGGACGTGCGCGACTGCGGCCGGGTCGAACCGTGGGATGTCGCGCCGGGCGGGCTGCCCGCCGAGTCCGTCGGCGAGCGCCGCGACGAAGCCGCCCGCCGTGCCGTGCGCCGCGCCGCACCGGACCGCCCACCCCGCCGCGGCCCCAGGCCACGGATCGAGGCGGCCGACCCCGGCTACTCACTGGTGATCCTCGCCCCACGCGACGATGTCGCCGTGCACGCCCCCGCCCCGGACACCGCAGAACCACTCATCACTTCGGGTACGCCCCACCTGTATGCCGGGGTCGTCGAGGGAACCGGCGTGGTCGGGCCGCTCGTCCTGCCCGGCGAGACGGGCTGCGCCCGCTGTCTGCACGAGGACCGCACCGACCGGGACCAGACCTGGCCACGCCTGGTCGCCCAGTGGCGCTCGGGCAGACAGCCCCATGTCCGCCCCTGCGACCTGGCCCTGGCCACCACCGTCGCCGGGCTGGCGGCCGCACACACACTCGCCTTCCTCGACGGCCAGATGCCCTCCAGCGCGGGCGCGCGCTGGGAGGTCTCGCTGCCAGGCCTTCAGTGGCATGCGCGGCCGGTCTGGGCCCATCCCGCATGCCCGTGCGGGGCTGCGGAGAGAGGTAAGGGGGAACGCGCCTCGGAGGATGCGGAGGCACACGAGACAATGGCGGTGGAACGGTCGCCGAGGGAGTTACGCCGTACGGCGGGCGCGGCGCGACCGGCTGGGACCTGGAGGGCGCATGTCTGATCTTCCCCGCAAGGCGGTCACCCGTACCGCCAAGCTCGCCGCGCTCCCGCTCGGCTTCGCCGGGCGGGCCACCTGGGGCCTGGGCAAGCGGATCGTCGGCGAATCCGCAGAGATAGTCGGCCGCGAACTGCAGCAGCGGACGGCCGAACAGCTCTTCAAAGTGCTCGGAGAGCTCAAGGGCGGCGCGATGAAGTTCGGGCAGGCCCTGTCCGTCTTCGAGTCGGCCCTGCCCGAGGAGATCGCCGGCCCCTACCGAGTGGCCCTCACCAAGCTCCAGGAAGCGGCGCCTCCTATGCCGACGCGCACCGTGCACACCGTGCTCGGCGAGCGGCTCGGCGAGGACTGGCAGGAGCTGTTCCTGGAGTTCGAGGACAAGCCGTCCGCGGCGGCCTCGATCGGCCAGGTGCACCGGGGCGTGTGGCACGACGGACGTGAGGTCGCGGTCAAGGTGCAGTATCCGGGAGCAGGCGAGGCCCTGCTGTCCGACCTGAACCAACTGAGCCGTTTCTCCCGCCTGGTGGGTCCCCTCATTCCCGGCATGGACATCAAGCCGCTGATCGCGGAGCTGAGGGACCGCGTCTCCGAGGAGCTGGACTACGGCCTGGAAGCGCAGGCCCAGCAAACCCACGCAGAGGAGTTCGCCGACGACCCGGACGTCCTGGTGCCGGCCGTGGTCCACCAGTGCGACGAGGTCCTGATCACCGAGTGGATCGACGGTATTCCGATGTCAGAGATCATCAGGGACGGCACCCAGGAACAGCGCGACCGGGCCGGTCAGCTCCTCGCCCGTTTCCTCTTCTCCGGCCCGGCCCGCACCGGCCTCCTGCACGCCGACCCGCACCCCGGCAACTTCCGCCTCCTGCCCGGCGGTCCGGGCGGGGACGACGACTGGCGCCTCGGAGTCCTGGACTTCGGCACGGTCGACCGCCTCCCGGGCGGCCTGCCCACGCCCATAGGCCACTCCCTGCGGATGACCCTCGACGGCGACGCACAGGCCGTCTACGACCTGCTCTGCGAGGAGGGCTTCGTCAAACAGTCCATCGAGCTGGACCCCGACGCGGTCCTCGACTACCTGCTGCCCATCATCGAGCCCGCCCAGGTCGAGGAGTTCACCTTCACCCGCGGCTGGATGCGCAGCCAGGCAGCCCGCGTCGCCGACCCCCGCTCCCCCGCCTGCCAGCTCGGCAAGCAGCTCAACCTGCCGCCCGCGTACCTCCTGATACACCGGGTGACCCTCAGCACCATCGGGGTGCTGTGCCAACTCGGCGCGACGGTAAGGCTGCGCGAGGAACTGGAGGAGTGGCTGCCGGGGTTCCTGGCGGAGGAAGGCGTGGACGAGGAGGACGGCATGGGCGAGGAGGAGGCTGCGGCGGAGGCGTGAGCCGGGCTGTTGGGCTGCCGTTTTCGGCTACTTGAAGGGGGTTGGGGGGCGGGGTGGGGGGGGAGGGCCCCAGAGCCCCTACCACCACGCCGAGTCCAACCGCCCCTCAATCGCCCTGAGGTTCTCCCGCGAGCAGGAGTCGCAGAAATAGCGGCGAGTGCCGTGCTCCACAGAGCACGTCCAGGTGGGCTGCGGGCCGCGGGCCTGGGCACCGCAGCGGGCGCAGACGATGGGTCGGGGCTTCGGGGCAGAGCCGCCGTCGTCACTGCCTCCGGGAAGACTCGTCACCCGGCGACGATATCGCCGTACCCGACGGTTCGCAGGACACAACGCACCGCGGGGGCCGGTCCGCTCGGACGGACCGGCCCCCGCGGGGAGCTTTTGCCTCCTCAGGTCGGGAGGCCACCGCTTCAGGTGTTCCGGGTTACTGCATGACGGCCATGGCGAGCGCGCGGCGGGCGCGCCTCGAGGCCCGCTCGGCCCGGCGCTGCATCCGGCGCGCGGCCACCAGGCGCAGGGCCCGGCGCTCCTGGTGCGCCTCGTGCAGCCGGTCGTGCATATGCGCACGGGCCAGGGCTTCTGGGATGAGTTGCATCTCGCGGGTCCTGTTCTGGCGCGAGTCGTTCGCGCCGGTGGTGGTGACGTCTGGTGTCGCGGAGCCGGTGGGCTCGTTGGTGGACGGCTTCATCGGGGCCTGCTTCTGGGGGTCGTGCGTGAGGGGGCGGTCGATCGTTCCTGCGGTGTTCATGCCGTGACCGGGTTCTTGCGCGGGCGGCCACGCGGCCGCTTCCGGGCGACGACGACACCCTGGACGAACAGCTCGCCACCCCAGACGCCCCAGGGCTCACGCCGTTCCTTGGCGCCGGCGAGGCAGGCCTCGATCAGCGGGCAGGTACGGCAGAGGGACTTGGCGTACTCCACGTCCGCCGGCGACTCGGCGAAGAAGACCTCCGGGTCGTAGGAGCGGCAGGGGACGGGCACGCCGAGGTTCTCGATGGCGTCGTCGAGCGCGGTGAGCGCGGTGAGCGGGGTCAAGGTGGAGTCCTCCGTGAGGCCGGGCGGGGGGATCGTTTCGGAAGGCGGTACGGACGGGGCGTGCGCTTCGAGTTGCACGGTGTCGTCTTCCTCGTCTGGTCGTTCCGGTCCTGTGGGACCGGGTGGCGGCTGGTACCGGGTTCTTTTCTTGTCCCGAGGCCCCTTCGCTCTGTCATCCCGTTCGGGACAAACAGAAGGGCCGCGGATCCCGAGTGGGGTTCCGCGGCCCTGAAGGCGCCGGCCTGATCGCCGATCAGGCTGGATCACTCCAGGGTTCTGGCCCACGGAAGGCCCACATCAGGTGGTGCTGCGTCGTCTGCTTCCGGAATCCGGCACCGGTCGCCGTAAAGGCATAGGCCTTGGCCTGTGCCACTACTGCCGCTTCCAGTGCCTTGGTCGGTCGCTCATTGCGCTCACGGACGGGAAGTCCCGCGAGAGACAGGGAGGACGCCGGACGGACGGCACGAATGCCGGACAGACCGGTGCCCAGGTTGGAGACGCCGAGCATGCACACGGAGGCGACCGAGCGATCGGTCATTTTGACGATGCTGGTGGTGCTGTTCTTGATGCTGATCACTGGACTCGCCTCCTCTCGGCGTCTCGGGGGACTGGGGTGAGCCAGTCCGACGGATATGCAAGTACAACACGGAATCAGGGCCTCCGAGAAGGCCGCTGTTCCCGTGGCTAAGAACCTAGGGGGATTGCTGGGGCATGCGCAAACTATTTTTTCGACGAGTTGGTATCAGTCCCCTCTTCCTCTCCCTCTGGCTCGTGGCCTGCGCAGATGGCCAGGACGTCGGTCCCGTAGCGGTTGAGCTTGCGCACTCCGACCCCCGGGATTCGAGCCAGTTCGCCCTCGTCGTCAGGGGCGGCCTCGGCGATCGCCATCAGCGTCTTGTCGGTGAAGACGCAGAAGGCCGGCTGGCCGCTGCGCCGTGCCTGGACCTCGCGCCACTGCCTCAGCCGTTCGTAGAGCTCCTCGTCCATGTCGGAGGGGCAGTCCTCACAGCGCATCAGCTTCATCTCGCCGGCGTCGGTGAGGGTGCGTCCGCAGACCCGGCAGCGGGCCGGGGTGCGCTGGGTCCGTCTCGGCGCGGCGGGACCTGTGCCGCTGCCGCTGTGACCGCGCTCGATGCCACCAGAGGCCCCGGCCCCGCTGCGGCCCCCGGTCGCGGCCGATCCCGGACGCAGTCCGTCGAGGAAGCGGCTGGGGCGCCGATTGGGGCGGCCGCCGGGTGAGCGGGCGAGAGACCAGGAGACGTGGAGATGGGAGCGTGCGCGGGTGACGCCGACGTAGAGGAGGCGGCGTTCCTCCTCGATCTGTTCGTCGGTCTTCGCGTAGGTGATCGGCATCATGCCCTCGGCGACTCCGACGAGGAAGACGACGTCCCATTCCAGGCCCTTGGCGGAGTGCAGAGAGGCGAGGGTGACGCCCTGCACGGTGGGTGCGTGCTGGGCGTTCGCGCGTTCGTCGAGCTCTGCGACGAGGTCGCTCAAGGTGGCGTCGGGCCGGGCTGCCGCGAAGTCCTGCGCGAGGTTCACAAGTGCGGCGAGGGACTCCCAGCGCTCTCTGACGGCGCCGGATCCGGCGGGGGGCGTGGTCGTCCAGCCCTCGCCGGACAGCACTGCCCGGACCTGGGAGGGCAGGTCAACGGCCTCGTCGAGGAGCGAGTCGTTACCGCCGAAGCGGGCCGCTCCGCGCAGGGCGATGCCTGCCTTGCGCACTTCGGGGCGGTCGAAGAACCGCTCGGCGCCGCGCAGCTGGTAGGGGATCCCGGCGTCGGCGAGGGCCTGCTCGTAGGTCTCGGACTGGGCGTTGGTGCGGAACAGGATGGCGATCTCACCGGCCGGGACGCCGGCGTCGAGGAGCTCGCGGATGCGGCGAGCGGCGCCCTCGGCCTCGGCGGGCTCGTCGGTGTGTTCGGTGTAAAAGGGCTCGGGGCCCGGGGGGCGCTGGGAGACGAGTTCCAGCCGATGATCGGCGGCGCGGCCGCGGGCCTGGGCGAGCAGTCCGTTGGCGAGATGGACGACCTGGGGTGTGGAGCGGTAGTCGCGGACCAGTTTGACGACGGTGGCGCCGGGGTGGCGGGTACGGAAGTCGAGCAGGTGGTCGGGGGTTGCTCCTGTGAACGAGTAGATCGTCTGGCTGGCGTCGCCGACGACGCACAGGTTGTCCCGGTCGCCGAGCCAGAGTTCCAGCAAGCGCTGCTGGAGGGGGCTGACGTCCTGGTATTCGTCGACGACGAAGTGCTGGTACTGGGCGCGGACCTGCTCGGCGATGTCGTGCCGGTCCTGAAGGATGGCGACGGTCAGCAGCAGGACGTCTTCGAAGTCGATGACGGCGCGGTCGCGTTTGAGGTCTTCGTAGGTGGAATAGAGCTGGACGATCTCGGCCGGGTCGCGTGGAGCCTCACGGCTGGCCTTCGCTGCTGCGAGCGGGTAGTCGGCGGGGACCGTCTGGGTGACCTTGGACCACTCGATCTCGGCGGTGATGTCCCGCAGCTCGCCCCGGTCGAGGCGGATACGGCAGGCGGCGGCCGCGTCGGCGACGAGTTGGAACTTGCGGTCGACGAGCCGGGGCATGGAGCCGCCGACTGCTTTCGGCCAGAAGTACTGGAGCTGGCGCAGTGCGGCCGAGTGGAACGTGCGGGCTTGGACGCCGGTGGCGCCGAGCTGGCGAAGGCGACCGCGCATCTCGCCGGCGGCGCGGTTGGTGAAGGTGACGGCGAGCACACTGGAGGGCTGCAGGATGCCGGCGCGTACGCCGTAGGCGATGCGGTGAGTGATGGCCCGGGTCTTGCCGGTGCCTGCACCTGCAAGCACGCACACCGGGCCGTGCAGCGCGGTGGCGACTTCGCGCTGCTCGGGATCGAGCCCTTCGAGCACCGCGTCGGCTCCGCTCGGCGGAGCCGAGTACTGAGCACTGCCGGGGCACTGCGGGAAGGCGGTGGAGTGCGTTGCTGCTGTCACACGGCCATGCTGCCAGGTCGCCGGAGGCGGGTGAGCCGGTTGTCCACAGGCGAACTCCTGCAGTCGTACTAATGCGGCAGGCGTCACGTCCTGCCGTATACCCCCGGCGGGAATGGCGGACCGTTCGCGTACGTTCCCCCTCTGCGACCATCCGTCCCCGACCCGCCGAGGAGCGCGAGAGACATGCCGGGCACTGTGACGATGTACAGCACCACGTGGTGCGGCTACTGCCGCCGGCTGAAGAGCCAGCTGGACCGCGAGGGCATTGCGTACACCGAGATCAACATCGAGCAGGACCCGGAGTCCGCGGCGTTCGTGGAGAAGGCGAACGGTGGCAACCAGACGGTGCCCACCGTTCAGGTAGTTCCCTCCAGTGGTGGCACTGAGGTCGTGATGACGAACCCGAGCCTTGCCCAGGTGAAGCAGGCGCTCGGCGTCTGATCCCCGCGATACGCAACCCCCGATCGGCCTGGAGCTGATCGGGGGTTTGCGCGCTCCGGGGACTTTCCTGTTTTGGAAAGCCGGGGATCTTGACCGTGCTGGCCGAAGGCCAGAAGCATCGAACGCGACAAGGACCGTCGACCTGAGGGGGAAGCCGTGGGCACACCGCTGCGGAAGCTGTCGGGAGACCCGGAGTGCAAGAACGGCACGTGCCCGACGCTGTGGGGTACGGACGATGGCAAGGACTAAGTGGTGCAGGGTTACGTGATCACCGACCCTGAGCGGCTGGCACAGCTCGATCTCCCCGAGGGAGAGACGGCCGTCATGGTCCCGGCCGCCGTACTTGAGGAGTTCTTCCGTGCTCAGCGGTGAGGAGTTCGGCCGTCTCTTCGAGACCTTCGAGCGGACCGCGTTCCGGCTGGAGACGCTCGACGTGTATGACGTGGAGGAGGAGCGGGAGGAGATCGCTCGGTTCCTCGCGGGTGAGGACATGGGCCCGGAGTGGAGCGACAACCCATGGGTGCGCTCGATGACCGACAAGGGCAAGAGCGTGTCCCGCGTTCATGTCCTGCGCTCCCCTCTGACTGACTACCTGCGTTACGAGCTGTCGGCTTACCCCGGCAACATCAAGGCCGGGGAGTCCATCGGGATCATCGACCTTGCCGAGCAGAAGGTGACCGGCCTGCCCGATCACGACTTCTGGCTCTTCGACGACCGTGACGTGTACCGCATGCACTACACCCCCGAGGGCAAGTTCATCGGCGGTGAACTCCTGCCTACCGACCGACTGAGGGAGTACCAGGGTTACCGCGACGTGGCGCTCACCCGCGCCGTGCCGTTCGCGGCCTACTGGGAGCGGCATCACTGACCACGGAGTCGATCGGGAGAGCCCTGCGGGCACTGCGGGAAGCATCGGGACTGACCGGTGACGCGGTAGCCCGCAGGGCTTCCATGTCCGCAGGGAAGCTCTCGAAGATCGAGAACGGCCGGACCCTGCCCACCGTTCAGGACGTCGACCTGATCCTGTCCGCGCTCGGCGTCTCGGACGCAGTGAAGGAACAGTTCCTCGCAACTGCCCGAGCCGAGGTCACTGAGGCCACAGCGTGGCGCCTGCTGCGCCGTATGGGCCCGTGGAAGCACCAGAACACCATCAAGGCCATCGAGGCCAACACCGCCGCTCTCAGGCTGTTTCAGGGACAACTCATCCCCGGACTCCTCTAGACTCCGGAGTACGCCACGGCGGTGTTCTCCCTGCCGCCAGCTTTGCCGGACGAGACCAGGGCTCGGACGGTGGCAGCGAGGATGGAGCGGCAGGCGACGCTCTACGAAGACGGCCGGTCGTTCTACTTCGTGATCTGTGAGCACGTCCTACGGTGGCTGATCTGTGAGCCAGTCGTGATGGCGGTACAACTTGATCGGCTCGTATCCCTGTCCCGCCTTCCCAACGTGACCGTTGGGGTGGTGCCCCTGGCTGGTCGGATGCCGGACTTCCCCATGACGTGCTTCAGCATCCACGATGACCGGCTTGTGATCGTCGAGACGTTCCACTCGGAGATCACGACACGGGACCCAAGGGACATACAGACGTACGTCGACACCTTCGAGCGGTTCGCCGACGTGGCGCTCTTCGGCGATGACATGCGCGCCCTGGTCGAGAGCATCCGAGACGAGTTCTTGCCTCAACAGGAAAGAACGTAGGGCCGCTTCGCTGGAGCCCCAAGGATGGATCGCAGCGAGATCCAGGCGGGGAGGCCGTACAGGATGAGCACACCGAAGACGACGATGGCGGAGCCAGTGCACCTGACAGCTCCAGCCCGGGAGCCGGACCCTGTGGCAGGCTGCCGCGAGTGCCTCGGTATCGCGGTGACTCGAACCAACGCCCGATCGGTTGGGGACTACTCGAAGGCGTCAGATGCGAACGTCGTACTCCGTACGCACCTGCGGGAAGACCACGGGGCCGAGTGACGGTGCGCTCCGTCATGCGGTACGTGAAGCACAGGATCACGCAGCACCCGGACACTGACGTGACCTTCGAAGCGGAGTGCCTTTACTGCAAGTGGATGGCCACGCCCTCGACGGATGGCGCGGCGGTC
Source organism: Streptomyces flavusporus (assembly GCF_046267975.1). NCBI lineage: Bacteria > Bacillati > Actinomycetota > Actinomycetes > Kitasatosporales > Streptomycetaceae > Streptomyces > Streptomyces flavusporus. The sequence goes on from NZ_CP176503.1 coordinate 3,485,038, forward strand.
GACGTGGAGTGCATGAGCCACACAGGCCGGAGCGGGCACAAGGGCTTCCGACGGATCTGCACATCGTTCGCGATGGTGGTCCGGGAAGAGTGAGGGACAGACCCCCGGCGCGCTGAGGGACGGCGAGCACCACGACCGAGGTGCGCTGGAAGGGGGGCGGTTCGAGCGACGCGCGCCCCTGTGCCTGCCCCTGTCGGTTCCCCCCGTGGTCGGCAGGGGCGGGCATCGTGACGCCCGTCAGACGCCCATGCATGACAACGGCCCCCGGCTGGAACCGAGGGCCTGTCTGCGCCGCTGTGCGCCTGCCTCAGGCGCTCTCGCCCAGGTGGCGGTACAGAGTGGCTCGGGAGATCCCGAGAGCCTTGGCGATGGCGCTCACGCTCTCGCCCTTCGCCTTCCTGGCACGGGCCACGGTGAGCACGTCCTCATCGACGACGGACGGCCGTCCGCCTGTACGCCCCTGCGCCTTGGCTGCGTCGAGTCCGGCGCGGGTGCGCTCCTTGATGAGGCTGCGCTCAAACTCCGCCATGGCTCCGACCACCTGAAGCATGAGACGGCCGTCCGCAGTACCGGGGTCGATGTTGGCCAGTGCACCCGTGAGCACCTTGAACCCGATGCCGCGCTCTCGAAGGGTGTCGACCATGGTCACAAGGTCGATGAGCGACCGGGCGAAGCGGTCGAGCTTCCACACGCACAGGGTGTCGCCCGGTCTGGCGTAGTCCAGTGCGGCCGTAAGCTCTGGCCGGTTGATGTTCCTCCCGCTGGCCTTGTCCTCGAAGATGCGGGCGCACCCTGCGGCCGTCAGTGCGTCGCGCTGAAGCTGTGCTTCCTGGTCATCGGTGGAGACGCGGGCGTAACCGATGAGCCGGCCAGTGATCGCGTTCGTCGTCATGGCCGGAACCGTCTCAGAACTCATCTCAATAAGTCAAGTCTGAGACGGAAGTTTCGAGACGGGTTTTGAACAGTACTGCGCCCCCTTCCGGGGCGCCCGTCGTCTCGTCTCACAAACCTTGGTTTTCGAGACGCCCGCTACTGGTCACGCTGCGCCAGGGTCGTTGTCCTGTGTCATGGAACCTTGAGTGTGCGTCATCGAAGTTCGAGTGGCGCGAATCACCGACGATCACGGACGTCGCGCCAGGAAGACGAACTCCCTTTTCCTGGACGGTCGGGCGCGTCGCGAACGTCATCCACCACGTATCCGTGCGCGACCAGATCCCGCTCGACTTCCTCCCGCTCGCGGAAACGCAGGGTCGAATCCGACGTCAGCACCTGTCCATCCGCTGCGAACCCGTAGGTCCAGCGGAACGTCACCAGAGGCCAGCCCACCTCGATCAGCTGGACCCAGCTCTCGACGGAGCCGACACCGGGGATCTCCGTCACGCGGTAGGAGTTTTCGCGGGTCCACTCCTCCCAGGCGCGTCTGGCCGGATCGCGCGTCTCGAAGACCAGATGCCCGCCAGGCCGCAGCGCCTCGTAGGCTCCCCGCACTGTCTTCTGCCATGTCTGTGGATCGACGATTTCCTGGGCGACGTTCGCTGTCATCGTCGCGAGGTCAACCCGCAACGGTGGGAGATCTGTCGCGTCACCGCAGATCCAGCGCACTCGCTCACTGCCCGGTTTGGCCCGGCCGACATCGATGGACGCCGGCGCGGGATCGACACCGACGACCTCGATCCCGCGGTCAGCCAGGAGAAGTGCGAACACCCCTGTGCCGCAGCCGATGTCCAGCACTCGGCGTGCCTCGAACTCTTCTGCGATCCGGAGGTAGGCATCGAGATCGCTGCGGTCGGGGTCGAGCGGATCGTAGATCGCGGCGAGCCGTGGATGCGCGAAGCAGTCGTCAGCCATGCGGTCGAACGTATGCAGAGCTGGGTCCGAACAGCTACCGAGTTTTGCCGACGGTTCTCCTACGGCACCAGCGCACGGTAGAGAGCAGCGGCGGAGGGGTGGGGTATGACCCCCTGGCCAGTGCTTGCCGACCGCCGGGTCTTACCAGCTCAAATCCTGCCACGGTTTCAGGGTCTTTCAGGCTGGCCGACACTCCAGCCGGTAACGGCGTAGTCCCTGTTCACAGCCGTACTCAGCCCCCTTGGCAACGGCGCAGGACCGCACAGAACTGAGCCTTACGCCCTTGCCTGTGGGGCGCGGCAGCGCCCCCCTTGGGCATGCTCCTGTCGGCCCCTGCGTGGCCGCTCGGTCGTAGACGCTTCGGACTGTGGTGGCCGGACGGCCGCCCAATCCTGCCTACCGCTTCGCCGATGCCTGTCTCTTGGGGCGCTGCCGCGCCCCCCTTCGCTTGCCGTAAGCCGAAGGCGCTTCTCTTTGTCGGCCCCTGCGGGGCCGCAACTGGTAGGTCCAAACAGAAAAGAGAGGGAGCGAACCTTTACGCAGGTCAGTGCCCATGTCGCTACACGTACTGCGTGTGCTGGCTACACCTCCGGTGTGTGGTCACCGGTCTTGATGGGCGCGGCATGGTACCGGCGCACCCTTCCCCTTCTGGAAGAGGTGAGGAGGGAGAACAAGGCAAGCGGTCCCCGACCAGGGCGAGACGAGCTGGAGCCTCTTGGCCCGGTTGACTGCGTTGGTCGTGCTCTGGCCGGAGAGCGGCTTGCCATCCTTGCCGAGCAGGGCTACCAGCTTCCCAGGGTCGAACGCTGCATGCCCTTGCCGGTCAGCCCATCCGAGGGCAGCGAAGTGAACGCGGTAGGCAAGCGGGTGCCAGGGTTCCTGCGCCTTGCGCTGGTACTCGCGCTGGGAGACTCCGCCCCACGGGCGGTCATGACCGAAGCTGATGGCCACTGGTTCGCGGCTCCTTCCTGTGAGGCGCACACGGGTGCGCCGGCGACCCCCGCCGGACGGCGGGACATGTGTCTCCCTTCTTCGCGGGGGTGGCCGTGCGGAAGGCACGACGCTTCACAGGTGGGCGCCCAGGGCCTCGGGCCTGGACTCGGTCTCTTGCGGTCGGGAGCGACGGCGGCGACCTGGCCCGGCATCGTACAACACGCTGAAACGGGAAAGGCCCCCACGGTCGGGGGCCTTCCTTGCTCGCTCGTCAGGTCAGGCGGGAGCCGGAACCTTGTCGGTCCCCTCTGCTCTCTTGGCTTCCTCTTCGGCCTTCGCTTGCTGCGCGGCACGTTCCGCTTCGAAGTCCTCCCAACGGCTCACGATTTCCCACTCCACACCCGTGAGCGTCGGAGGCTTCTCATACGGCTTCGCAGACAGCGAGACGGGCACGATCGGGGCAAGCACCTGAGAAGCCTTGGCGGGGACGTCCCACCAAGAGACACCCTGCTGCCGGATGTTCTCGATGAGGTCGCCTGGATCGATGGCGAGAACATCAGGCCGGACGTATGCCTTCACCTTGTGCTTCTTCAGGAACTCCCGGCGCTCGTCGATGCTCGACCGCTGCCACCAGTCCGTGTAGCTCTCCCCCGTTCCCGTCCACACAGTCACGGGCTTCGGCCCTTCCTGGCTGGTGACCTTCTCGCGTTCCTGGGCGAGGCTCGCGACCTGCGAGGCGTATGCGACGGCGCTGATCTCGTCCTGCTGGAGTTCCTTGAGGAGCTGGTTCATCTTGCCGTCGATCACCGCAAGCTTCGCCGCACGGCTGTCGTCGATGGTCGTCGTCGACTCCATCCGTTCCAGGTGGCCGATCTCCCCGAGCAAGGCCGACTCCAACCAGGGGTACAGATCCTCGGCCCAGAACCTCTGTTTCGGGCAGGCGTCGATGCCCTTGCTCTTGTTGCCGTGGCAGCGGTACCGCTCCCGTTGCCCCTTGGAGGGGTTGCCCTTGACGAAGTAGAGCGGGCTCCCGCACAGCAGGCAGAACGTCACGCCCACTGTCGGCGACGTGGAGCCCTTCTGCTTCTTGTACTTGACCGAAGCGACAGCTTCCGCCAGCTTCGCCCACTCCTCGTCGTTCAGTACCGGTTCCGACCGCATGACGGGTGATCCGTCGTCGTTGCGGACCACGGAGCCGTTGGCACGCACGTACTCCCCCAGCAGTGAGCGGCTGGTCAGCACGGCCTGCACCGTGGTTGCCGTCCACCTGCTTCCGCGCGGCTTCGGGTCAGCCAGCCGTGTCGTGCTCTCTCCCGCAGCCGCACGGATACGAGCGATGTCCTGAGCCGTAGGCACGCCCTGGTCGTTCAGCCAGTCGGCGACGGCCGAGAAGCTCGGCTTCTCGATGAAGCGCCGGATCATCTCGATGAGTGTCGGGCCGTACTCGGGGTCGAGTTCGAGGGTGAATCCCTCCTCGCCCTTCACCGCCCTACGCCCGAACGGGACAAGGCCGCCCGGCCAGCGGCCCGTCTTGCGCATGGTCTCCCGAGACGCCTTGTTGCGGGCCTTGATGGCGTCCAGCTCCGCCTCCGCGACCACGGCCAGAATCTTGGCGATCGTCTTGCCCCACGGCTTCGAGAGGTCGAAGCCCTCCTCACAGGAGATCAGGCCCTTACCGTTCGCCTCGCACCACTCGATGATGTCCGAGAGGTGACGGACCGACCGGGCGATGCGGTCGATCTTCAGGATGATGATGTGGTCGAACTGGTCCCTCTTGTTGTTGAGCCAGTCCCCCAGAGACGGACGCATCCACGGCGAGATGGACGCCGACACGTCGATGTCGACAGCGAAGTCGACCAACTCCATCTCTTCGGCGTCCGCCCGCTTGCTGATGCGTGTGCGCTGCGTTTCCTCACCAGTCTGGTTCTCGTTGCCTACAGACAGACGGACCACGCCAAGCGCCCTGGGCTTGTCGCTCACCCTTGCCCCTCCCCAAGACATGGGCGGCCCTCCCTGGCCGCCACAAGCGTGAGGGAAGTCTACAGAGCGTGCCGACCGTGTTGTTCCCGGACGGGTCGACGTTGACGAACCCGTCGCTGGCGCAGGTCAAGCAGAAGATCGGCGCGTAACCGGCTCACTTGAAGGGGTGGCCGTCCCTCACCGGGGCGGCCGCCCCTTCGTTGTGTGGTCAGAAGGCGGTGCGGGTCGGCAGTGGCTTGCCGTACCAGAGTTCGATCAGGCGGGCCGCGATGGAGATGCCGTAGGGCGGCAGCACTTCTCCGGAGTCGAAGGCGGCGCGCAGTTCGTCGCGGGAGAACCAGCGAGCCTCGTGGATCTCGTCGCCGTCGACGTCGATGTCGGTGGAGGTGGCGCGGGCCATGAAGCCGAGCATGAGGCTGGACGGGAAGGGCCAGGGCTGGCTGGCGACGTACTCGACCTGGCCGACGGTGATGCCGGCCTCTTCGTGGACCTCGCGGCGTACGGACTGCTCGATGGACTCGCCGGGCTCGACGAAGCCGGCGAGCGTGGAGAAGCGGCCTTCGGGCCAGTGGACCTGGCGGCCGAGCAGGATGCGGTCGTCCTCGTCGGTGACGGCCATGATCACGGCGGGGTCGGTGCGGGGGTAGTGCTCGGCGCCGCAGGCAGGGCAGCGGCGGATGTGGCCGGCCGCTGCGATGACGGTGCGTTCGCCGCAGCGGGAGCAGAAGCGGTGTGTGCGCTGCCAGTTCTCCAGGCCGACCGCGTGCACCATGAGGCCGGCGTCGCGGGGGGAGAGCAGCAGGCCTGCCTCGCGCAGGCCGGCGGGGCGCGCGGACTGGTCCATGCGGCCGGGCAGGGCGTCCTTCTGGAGGGCGAAGTAGGAGACGCCGTCTTCGTCTATGCCGAGGAAGTAGCGGTGGGCCTCGGTGAGCGGGGCTTCGAAGGACGGGCTCATGACGAGTTCGGTGCGGCCGTCGGCTGTCTCGTCGATGAGGACCTGACCGCCGGAGACCACGAAGCAGCGGGTTGTGGGGTGGCTCCACGCCGCCGCGAGCCAGGCCTCGTCGAGGCGGTGGTGTGCGGCACGGTCGATTCCGCTGGGGGCGGTGAGCGAGATGGGGCGGTCGGCGGTGTGGTCGGTCCAGGTGGTCACGGGTGCTTCCAACTCCCCCGGTGGAACGGTTGATGCGGCGGCGGTTCAGCGGGACGTACGGCAGGAGGCGACCGGGTGCGGCGGGACTCCGTGGTGCGGCGCGGCCCTTCCAGTGTGCCCCGTGCGGGGCGGGGCTCCGTGCGGTGTGGATCGGTCAGGGCTCATGACGCCAGTGCTCTGCGAGGTCGCCCCACAGGTATGCGGTGGTCTCGACGCCCTTGAGGAGCAGGTCGAGCTCGACTTTCTCGTTGGGGGCGTGCCAGCCGTCGGAGGGGACGGAGATGCCGAGGAAGAGGACGGGTGCGCCGAGGATTTCCTGGAGGTCCGCGGCGGGTCCGGAGCCGCCCTCGCGGGTGTAGCGGACGGGTTTTCCGAAAGCGCGGTTCATGGCGCGGGCGACGGATTGCAGGGCCGGGTGGTCCAGTGGCGTCAGGCAGGGGCGTGTGGCCGCGGAGAAGGTGATGTCGTGCCGGATGCCGGCGGGGACCTGGTCGGACGCCCAGGCGCGGACGGCCTTCTCGATGTGGTCGGGGTCCTGGCCCGCGACCAGGCGGAAGGACAGCTTCACCATGGCCGTGGACGGGATGATCGTCTTGCTGCCCGGGCCCTGGTAGCCGCTGCCGATGCCGTTGACCTCGGCCGTGGGGCGGGCCCATATGCGCTCCAGGGTGGTGTATCCGGCCTCGCCCTGGGTGGCGTACGACTTGGCGGTGCGGAGCCACTGCTGCTCATCGAAGGGCAGTTCGGCGAGGAGTGCGCGCTCCCGGTCGGTGAGGTCGACGACGCCGTCGTAGAAGCCGGGGATCGCCACGCGCGCGTGCTCGTCGTGCAGGGCGGCGACGAGGCGGGCGACGGCGGTCGCCGGGTTGGGGACGGCGCCGCCGAAGGAGCCGGAGTGGATGTCCTGGTCGGGGCCGTGCAACCGGATCTCGCACTCGGCGAGGCCGCGCATGCCCGTGCACACGGTGGGGGTGTCCTCGGACCACATGCCGGTGTCGGAGACGATCACCGCGTCGGTGGTGAGGCGGTGGGCGTGCTCCTGGACGAGGGCCCGGAAGTGCGGGGAGCCGGACTCCTCCTCGCCTTCGATCAGCAGTTTGAGGTTGACGGCCGGGGTGGTGCGGCCGGCGGCGGCGAGGTGGGCGCGGACGCCGAGTGTGTGGAAGAACACCTGGCCCTTGTCGTCGGCGGCCCCGCGCGCGTAGAGGCGGTTTTCCCGGACGACGGGTTCGAAGGGCTCGCTGTCCCAGCCGTCCTCGCGGGCGGCGGGCTGCACGTCGTGGTGGCCGTAGACGAGGACGGTGGGTGCGGTGGGGTCGTCGGAGGGCCACTCGGCGTAGACGGCGGGTGCGCCATGCGTCTGCCAGATCTCGGCGGTCGGGAAGCCGATCTCCTTGAGCTTGCCGGCGAGCCAGTCGGCGCTGCGCCGTACGTCGGGCGCGTGGTGGGGTTGGGCGGACACCGACGGGATGCGCAGCCACTCGGCGAGGTCGTCGAGGAAGGCGGCAGCGTGCTGGTCGATGTACGTGTGGACGGCGCTGTCCGGGGTCTGGCTCATGGTCACGAGCCTATCGGCCCGCGGTGACAGTCCGGTCGTGCGGTTCGTCACCGGGCGGCTCGTCCAGCAGCAGCTGTTCCAGTGCGGCGCGGTCCGGGAGGTCGTCGGGGCGTACGACCTCGCCGGTGCGTACGTGCACGAAGGCGGCGGTGACCGATTCCGGGGGCACGCCCTGCTGCTCGGCCCAGGCGAGTCGGTACACGGCGAGCTGGAGGGGGTCGGCGGTCGGGGTGCGGCCGGTCTTCCAGTCGACGATCTCGTACGTCGCCTGCTCGCCGTCGCCGTCCCGGTAGACGGCGTCGATACGGCCCCGTACGACGCGGCCGGCGATGGCGAGCTGGAACGGGGCTTCGACGCGGTAGGGCGTGCGGTGGGCGTACTCGGTGCGTTCGAAGGCTTCCTTGAGGGCCTCCAGATCGCGTTCGTCGGCGATCTCGGCTTCGGTGCCGGGCAGCTCATCCGGCTCCAGCATGGGCAGGGTCAGTTCTTCGAAGCGTGCCTCGACCCAGGCGTGGAAGCGGGTGCCGCGGCGTGCGGCGGGCTGGGGTGGATGTGGCATGGGGCGGGCCAGCTCCTGGGCGAAGCCGTCCGGGTCGGCGGCGAGGCGCAGCAGTTGGGTGGCGGTCAGCGAGGCCGGCAGGGGGACCTCGGTGACGGACTCGCGCGCGCGGAGGAGCTCCCCGGTGAGGGCGTCGAGGTCGCGGTCCCAGGAGGCGACGGTGCGGGCCTCTTCGGGGGTGAGCGGGCTCGGCTCGGGCTCCGGGGGGTGTGGGCGTGCGCCGTGCGTGGTGTGGAGGTCCGGGGACGTCGCCTGATGCGGGACGGTCGGGCGGTGCTGCCCCGTGGGGCGGTGCGTGGCCCAGGAGTCCCAGTCGGCCGGGTTCTCCTCGGTTTCCCCCACGAAAGGGATCTCGTCCTCATGAGGGATCTCGTCCTCGTGGGGGATCTCGTCGTCCGGTGGCGGGGGCCAGTCCGGGTCGTCGTGCGTGTCGGGGTCGTGTACGGCGGCGGGGTGGCCACTGTCGTGGGAGGCGAGGTCGTCGAGGTGGGCGAGGACCGTCGCGGCGGCCGCGCGGCGTCGGGCCAGTGCCGTGTCGTCCAGGGGCAGTGGCCAGCGCTGCTCGGCGGTGGCCTGGTGCAGGGCCGGGTTCTCCTCGTCCTCGGCGGGTTCCTCCGCCCATGCCTCGATCTCGCCGTGACCGGCGGCGCAGTGGTCGTGGAGGGCTTGGAGGAAGTCGGACGGTCCGCGGGGCTTCTTCTGCGTGGGGCCCCACCAGTGGCCGGAGCCGAGCAGCAGGGAGCGGGGGCGGGTGAAGGTGACGTAACCGAGGCGGAGTTCCTCGATGTGCTGATGGTCCTTCATGGCCTCGTGGAAGGCCTTCATGCCGCGTGAGTCCCAGGTCTGGATGTCGGGCAGTGTGTCGGCGTCGCCGCGCAGTTCATGGGGTAGCACCTTGGCCTGGGCAGTCCACTTCTCGCGGCCCTGGCTGCTGGGGAAGGTCCCGGTGACCAGGCCGGGCACGGCGACGACGTCCCACTCCAGGCCCTTGGACTTGTGCGCGGTGAGCACCTTGACGGTGTTCTCGCCGCCGGGGAGGGCGTTGTCGAGGCCCTTTTCGTACTGGGCGGCGGTGCGCAGGAAGCCCAGGAAGGCGAGCAGGCTCGCCTCGTTCTCGTTCGCGGCGAAGGAGGCGGCGATGTCCAGGAAGTTGGAGAGGGTTTCGCGGCGGCGGGCGGCCAGGGCGTGCGGGGACGCCGAGAGTTCGACCTCCAGGCCGGTGACGGCGAGGACGCGGTGGAGTACGTCCATGAGCGGGTCGGACAGGGAGCGGCGCAGGTCGCGCAGTTCGGCGGCGAGGCGCGCGAACCGTACGCGCGCGTCCGGCGAGAAGGGCAGCCCGTCGTCGTCCCCGCCGCCCTCCAGTGGGGTCTCCAGGAACGTGTCGAGGGCGTCGGCGAGGGAAATCACCTCGGCCGGGTCGACGCCTTCGACTGCTTCTGCGAGCCGACGGTCGGGGTCATCGTCCGTGTCCACGCGCGCGTGGGACACGAGTAGCCGGGCGCGCCTGCCCAGGAGGGCGAGGTCGCGCGGGCCGATGCGCCAGCGAGGGCCGGTCAGCAGCCGGACCAGGGAGGCGTTGGCGCCCGGATCCTGGAGCACCTCGCAGACGGCGACCAGGTCGGCCACCTCGGGCAGGTGCAGCAGTCCGGAGAGGCCGACGACCTCCACGGGGATGTCGCGGGCGACGAGCGCGCCCTGGATCTCGGCGAAGTCGGTGGCCGTACGGCACAGGACGGCGATCTCGCCGGGTTCCTTGCCGGTGCGGACGAGGTGGGCGAGGGAGTCGGCGATCCAGTTGATCTCCTCGGCGTGGGTGTGCAGCAGGGCGCAGCGGACGATGCCGTCGTGTTCGGCGCCGGGAGCGGGGCGGAGGGCCTCCACGCCCGCGTGCATGGCGCGCAGCGGCTCGGCGAGGCCGTTGGCGAGGTTCAGGAGGCGGCCGCCGCTGCGGCGGTTCTCGCTGAGCGCCTGGCGGGTGGCGGGGCGGCCGTCGGTGTGGGCGAAGTGGTCGGGGAAGTCGTCGAGGTTGGCGACGGAGGCGCCGCGCCAGCCGTAGATGGCCTGGCAGGGGTCGCCGACGGCGGTCACGGGGTGGCCGGTGCCCCCGCCGAACAGCCCTGCCAGGAGGACGCGTTGGGCAACTGATGTGTCCTGGTACTCGTCGAGGAGGACGACGCGGAACTCGTCGCGCAGGATGCGGCCGACGTCGGGGAGTTGGGCGAGGCGCGCGGCGAGGGCGATCTGGTCGCCGAAGTCGAGCAGGTCGCGCTCGCGTTTCGCGGCCCGGTAGCGCAGGACCAGTTCGGTGAGTTCCCGGCGGGCGGCGGCCGTCTCGGGGACCTTGCGCAGGTCGGCGTTGGTGAGCTTGACGCGCTGCAAGGTGTGCAGCAGTTCGGCGTCCCAGGTGCGCAGGTCCTCGGGGCGTACGAGGTGTTCGGCGAGTTCGGAGTCCAGGGTGAGCAGGTCACTGACGAGGTCCGCGAAGGAGCGGGTCAGCGCCGGGTACGGGCCCGGGGCTTCGCGCAGCACGCGCGCGGCGAGCTGGTAGCGGGTGGCGTCGGCGAGGAGGCGGGAGGTCGGTTCGAGCCCGATGCGCAGGCCGTGGTCGGTCAGCAGACGGCCCGCGAACGCGTGGTAGGTGGAGATGACCGGTTCGCCGGGCGGGTTGTCCGGGTCGATGACGTCCGGGTCGGTCACACCGGCCTTGACGAGGGCCTTGCGGACGCGCTCGGCGAGTTCGCCTGCGGCCTTGTTGGTGAAGGTGAGGCCGAGCACCTGTTCGGGGGCGACCTGGCCGGTACCGACCAGCCACACCACGCGAGCCGCCATCACCGTGGTCTTGCCGGATCCGGCTCCGGCCACGATCACCTGCGGGGCGGGCGGCGCGGTGATGCAGGCCGTCTGCTCCGGGGTGAACGGAATCCCGAGGAGCTCCTTGAGCTGCTCGGGATCGGTGATACGTGCGGGCACTCTCAGAGGCTAGCGGCGGGCACTGACAGCAGATGCCGTCATCGGCTCCCGGGATCGGAGAAGCGTAGGTCAGCGCATGTGGTGTCGTACGTCACTCGACCACGTGGCGGCCCTCGGGACGCGCGCTGCACGACGCCCGGAACGCGCAGTGCGTACAGTGCTGGCCGGTGGTCGGGGTGAACCGTTCGTCGAGCACCTTGCCTGCCGCGGTGGCCAGCAGCTCGCCGGCCCACTCGCCTTCGAGTGGTTCCTGAGCCTGCACCTTGGGCAGTGTCTCGCCGCCGTCCCGCTTGGCGGCGCCCTGGCGCAGCTGGACCAGTTCGGCGCCGCCCGGTTCGGGGCGCACTCCGTCGAAGGCCTCGTCGACGGCGCCTTCGCGGACGGCCAACTGGTAGACCGCGAGCTGGGGGTGGCGGGCCACGTCGGCCGCGCTGGGCGCCTGCTTGCCGGTCTTGAAGTCGACGACGTAGGCGCGGCCCTCGCCGTCCGCCTCGACGCGGTCCATGGAGCCGCGGATGCGTACCTCGTAGTCGCCCGCTTCGAGGGTGACGTCGAAGTCGTGCTCGCTCGCCACCGGCGTACGTCCGGTGCGGTCCATGATGTGCCACTTCAGGAATCTTTCGAGCGCTGCGCGCGCGTGCTCCTTCTCCTGCGCCGACTTCCACGGCGCGTCGAAGGCGAGCGCGTCCCACACCGAGTCCAGGCGTTCCATGAGGACGGCGAGGTCGGCCGGGGTGCGCCCGGAGGCCACCTCGTCGGCGAGGACGTGCACCACGTTGCCGAAGCCCTGGGCGGCGGTGGCGGGCGCGTCGGCTTTTACCTCGCGGCCGAGGAACCACTGTAGGGCGCAGGTGTTGGCCAGCTGGTTCAGGGCGCTTCCGGAGAGTACGACGGGCTGGTCGCGGTTGCGTAGCGGCACCTTGGACTCGGTCGGCTCGAACATGCCCCACCAGCGGTAGGGATGCGCGGACGGGACGAGTGGGCGGCCGTCCTCGTCGGTGAGCGCGGCGAGCCGGGCCAGTCGGCGTGCGGCGGCCTCCCTCAGGGCGTCGGAGACTCGCGGGTCGACCGTCGTGGCGCGCAGTTCGGCGACGAGCGCGGCCACGGACAGCGGGCGACGCGGGCGGCCCGTGACGTCCTTGGGTTCGACGCCGAGTTCGGTCAGGAAGCGGGAGGGTTGGTCGCCGTCGTCGGCGGGGGCCTTCACCGCGGTGACGACGAGGCGTTCACGCGCGCGTGTGGCGGCGACGTAGAACAGGCGGCGCTCCTCGGCGAGCAGTGCACCTGGGGTGAGTGGTTCGGCAAGTCCGTCGCGGCCGATGCGGTCGGCCTCCAGGAGGGAGCCGCGGCGGCGCAGATCCGGCCACAGGCCTTCCTGGACGCCCGCGACGACGACCAGACGCCACTGGAGCCCCTTGGAGCGGTGCGCGGTCATCAGCCGCACGGCGTCGGGGCGTACGGCACGCCGCGTGAGGGTGTCGGCGGCGATGTCCTCGGCCTCCAGCTCCTCCAGGAAGTTGAGGGCGCCGCGGCCGCCGGAGCGTTCCTCGGCGCGGGCCGCGGTCGCGAACAGCGCACACACGGCGTCCAGGTCGCGGTCCGCGTTGCGTCCGGCGGCACCGCCGCGCCGGGCGGCCCGCTCCAGGCGCGTGGGCCAGGGCGTGCCCTGCCACAGGTCCCACAGCGCCTCCTCGGCCGTACCGCCGCCCGCGAGGCGCTCGCGCGCCGTGCGCAGCAGCGCGCCGAGGCGCTGGGCACCGCGCGCGTACGCCGGGTCGTGTGCCACCAGGCGTTCGGGTTCGGCGAGCGCTCGCGCGAGCAGCTCGTTCGACGGCGGCGGCACCGGATTGCCCGCGGCCCGCTCCTCCTCACGCAGGGCACGGCCGAGGCGGCGCAGATCGGCGGCGTCCATGCCGGCGAGGGGGGAGGTGAGGAGAGTGAGGGCGGTTTCGGTGTCGAGCCAGGGGGTGGGCTGTTCGGGCTCTTCGGGATCCGCCGACTCGGCGGTTTCCGCCCGCTCCGGGGTGCGCAGGTCGTTGCCTGCCCGGCCCGACTCCGCCGTGGCGACCGCCCGGAGCGCCGTCAGCAGCGGGGCCACCGCCGGCTCGTGGCGCAGCGGCATGTCGTCGCCGTCGATGTCGAGGGGCACGCCGGCGGCTGTGAGGGCGCGGCGGACCGTGGGGATGGTGCGCGATCCGGCGCGCACCAGGACGGCCATGTCGCTCCAGGGGACGCCGTCCTCGAGATGGGCCCTGCGGAGGATGTCGGCGATGTTGTCCAGCTCGGTGCCGGGCGTCGGGTACGTGTAGACCTCGACGCGGCCGCCGTCGCGCACCGGAGCCAGCTCGCGGTGGGCGCGCACCTTGTCCGCGGGGAGGCGGGTCAGCGGCATGCGTTGGGTCAGCAGCCGGGTCGCGGCGAGCAGGGCGGCAGCGGAACGGCGGGATGTCCGCAGCACCTCGACGGGGGCCGGGCGGCCGTCCGCGCGCGGGAAGGCGCGCGGGAAGGCGCGCGGGAAGTCCAGGATGCCGTTCACGTCCGCGCCCCGGAAGGCGTAGATCGACTGGTCGGGGTCGCCGAAGGCGACCAGGGTGCGCCCCTCGCCGGCCAGGGCGTGCAGGAGACGGACCTGGGCGGGGTCGGTGTCCTGGTACTCGTCCACGAACACGGCGTCGTACTGCGCGGTGAGCCGCTGGGCGACCTCGGGGCGGCGGGCGAGGAGCACCGCGCGGTGGACCAGTTCGGCGTAGTCGAGCACGCCCTGCAGGTCGAGCACGTCGAGGTACTCGGCGAGGAAGGCTGCCGCGGCGCGCCAGTCGGGGCGGCCGATGCGCCGCGCGAAGGCGTCCAGGGCGTCCGGTCCCAGGCCCAGCTCGCGACTGCGGGCGAGCACCGCACGGACCTCGTCGGCGAAGCCGCGGGTGGTCAGGCAGGCGCGCAGCTCGTCCGGCCAGCGCACGTGCGCGAGACCGAGCCGCTCAAGGTCCGGCTGGCCGGCGAGCAGCTCGCGGACGGTCACGTCCTGCTCGGGCCCGGACAGCAGCCGCAACGGCTCGACGAACAGGTCGCTGTCCTGGTGGGCGCGCACGAGGGCGTAGCAGAACGAGTGGAAGGTGGTCGCCTGGGGCGCGCGGGCCGCCCCTATCCGCAGCGCCATGCGGTCGCGCAGTTCCACGGCGGCCTTGCGGCTGAACGTCAGCACCAGGATCCGCTCGGGGTCCCCTCCGCGCGCGATGCGGGCCGCGACGGACTCCACGAGCGTGGTGGTCTTGCCGGTTCCCGGGCCCGCGAGGACGAGCAGAGGTCCCGCCTCATGGTCAACCACCGCGCGCTGTGCCGCGTCCAGACGAGGGGGACCCGTTCGGGCCGGCGGGGTACGCACCAGTCGGTAAGCGCCACGGCTCCCCTGTCGCACCTGCAGGTGCGACGGGCGCCGGATGGAGGAAGAGGAGCTCACGTGGTTCGCCGGTCCTGGTGGGTGTGCAATCTCTCGCTGCCTGCCGGCGCGGAGCGCCGTCGTCGGGGATGGTCGGATGACGGGTGGGCCGTCCGCCGCGCGGGACGGGCGGTGATCGCGGGATGAGGGAGACACGCGCAGCCGACGCTACGCCGACGAAAAGGACGGAAGCAGGGCTTCCGCTTCTTCCCTCGCGACTCACATGGCCCGCATGCCTCTTGCCTCTCGAACGTACTTCATGCCACAGACGTGTCCTGTTTCCCCCGAAGGGATCATGCGTCACACGCGGACGCGTCCAATGGCGGAAGCTGTCAGATGTGACCCTCCGCGCGTTCGCCGCCGTCCCACCGCGCGCGTCTCATGTCGACGCGCGGCAGGTGACCCTCCGCGGCGCGGCTCGCCTCCTTCAGCGGTGTGCCCTCCGCGCGGTAGTGGCCGAGCGCCTCCAGCTCGTGCCCGGGAAGCAGAACGCCGTCCGCGCGGACGACGCGCCACCAAGGAACGGCTCCCCCGTAGAGAGCCATCACGCGGCCGACCTGACGGGGGCCACCCTCCTCCAGCCACTCCGCAACGTCGCCGTACGTCATGACGCGCCCGGCCGGGATCAGTTCGGCGACCTCGAGGACCCGCTCGGCGTACTCCGGCAGGGCGTCGGTGTACTCCGGGCGGGCGTCCCCAGGAAGACTCTCCTCGCTCATTCGCCCCATCCTGCCGCACAGCACCGACAAGGTGACCTGCTCGCCACTGTGCGTGACCCTCGCCGTGGAGCAGCCCGTCGGCAGACTGTGCGCTCCCGCATTTGCACCCTGATGCCCCCGTGTGTCGGTGGGGCATGCCACCATCGTGCGGGCGGTGACTGGTGATACGAGATCAAGAAGAGACGATGAGGCAGCAGGGTGTGCGGCCCGAGGACGCGGAGAGCACCTCTGATGCGTCATCACGCCCGGACACCGCCGACGCGAACGAGAAGCCGGTGACGAAGGCCGATCCGCCGGGCGGGAAGGGCGCGGCCCGCGCCGACGAGACCCCCATCGACGAGGTCGAGGGCGACGAACCGCTGCTCCCCGCGCGCGTGCACCGCCCCTCCGACCTGATGCGACTCCTGGTCGGCGTGCTCGCCATCGTCGTGCTGATCGCCATCGCCGCGTTCGCGCACGGCACCACCTCGGGCCTCGAACAGGACATCACCAAGGGCACCGGTCAGGCACCCGACCTGCTCATCAAGATCGCGGGACTGGCGTCCAGCATCGCGATCCTCCTGGTTCCGGTCGCGTTCGCCATCGAACGGCTGATCAAGCGGGACGGACTGCGCATCGCCGACGGCGTGCTCGCGGCGGTCCTCGCACACGGGGTGACGCTCGCCACCGACCTGTGGGTCGCCCGGGCCGCCCCCGACTCGATCCAGGAGGCGCTCACCCAGCCATCCCCCGGCGACATCAACGCCCTGACCGACCCGGTGCACGGCTATCTCGCCCCGGTCATCGCGTACATGACGGCCGTCGGCATGTCCCGCAGACCGCGCTGGCGGGCCGTGCTGTGGATCGTGCTGCTCCTCGACGCCTTCTCCATGCTCGTCACCGGCTACACGACCCCCTTCTCGATCATCCTGACGGTGCTGATCGGCTGGACCGTCGCCTACGGCACGCTGTACGCGGTCGGCTCGCCCAACGTCCGGCCCACCGGTCGGACCCTGATGGCGGGCCTGCGGACGGTCGGCTTCCACCCGGTGAGCGCGTCGCGCGAGGAGACCCCGGAGGCCGCGGACAACGGCGACCGCGGTCGGCGCTATTTCGTCACCCTGGAGAACGGGCCACCACTGGACGTCACAGTGGTCGACCGGGAGCAACAGGCACAGGGCTTCTTCTACCGGGTGTGGCGCAACCTGACGCTGCGCGGTTTCGCCACCCGCCGCAGCCTCCAGTCGCTGCGGCAGGCGCTGGAGCAGGAGGCACTGCTGGCGTACGCGGCCATCGCGGCGGGCGCCAACGCACCCAAGCTGATCGCCACCTCCGAACTGGGCCCTGACGCCGTGATGCTCGTCTACGAGCACACCGGCGGCCGCACCCTCGACTCGCTGGCCGAGGAGGAGATCTCCGACGAGCTGCTGCACAGCACCTGGCACCAGGTGCAGGCGCTGCAGTCCCGGCGCATCGCACACCGCAGGCTCGCAGGTGACGCAATCCTGGTGGATCGTTCCGGCACGGTCATTCTCACCGATCTGCGCGGTGGCGAGATCGCGGCCGGGGACCTGCTGCTGCGCATGGACATCGCGCAGCTGATGACGACGCTCGCCCTGCGGGTCGGCGCCGAGCGGGCAGTGGCCTCCGCCGTCGCGGTGCTCGGCCCCGACGCCGTGGCCGACTGCCTGCCGATGCTCCAGCCCATCGCGCTCACCCGCTCCACACGCGCGACCCTGCGGCGACTGGCCCGGGAGCGCGCCGAGCGCGAGCGGGAGGCGGTGCTGGAGGCGTCGCGGCAGTCCAGGCAGGCCCGTGCGGGGGCGCCCGCGGACGACAGTGCGGTCGTACCGGCAAAGCCCGGCAAGAAGGCCGTACGTGCGCAGGCCAGGGCAGAGAAGCGGGCCATGGACGAGGCCGTGGAGGAGGCACGCGAGGACGATCTGCTCACCCAGATCCGGCACGAGGTGCTGCGGATCAGGCCGCAGGCACCGGTCGAGCCGGCCCGGCTGGAGCGGGTGCGACCGCGCACGCTGATCAGTTTCATCGCCGGAGCCATCGGCGCGTACTTCCTGCTGACGCAGCTCACGCACATCGAGTTCGGGCCGCTCGTGGCCAACGCCGAGTGGGGCTGGGTCATCGCTGCCGTGCTGTTCTCGGCACTCAGCTATGTCGCCGCTGCGATGAGCCTGCTGGGGTTCGTGCCCGAACGGGTGCCGTTCCCGCGGACCGTGGCGGCCCAGGTCGCCGGGTCGTTCGTGAAGATCGTGGCGCCGGCCGCGGTGGGCGGTGTCGCGCTCAACACGCGCTTCCTCCAGCGCGCGGGGGTGCGGCCGGGTCTGGCGGTGGCCAGCGTCGGCGCGTCGCAGCTGTTCGGGCTGGGCTGTCACATCCTCATGCTGTTGGCCTTCGGTTATCTGACCGGTATCGAGAAGACACCGTCCCTGTCGCCGTCCCGGACGGTCATCGCGGGTCTGCTGACGGTCGCGGTGCTGGGGCTCGTGGTGACGTCGGTGCCGTTCATGCGGAAATTC
The DNA here is from genome assembly GCF_046267975.1 of Streptomyces flavusporus. Lineage (NCBI taxonomy): Bacteria > Bacillati > Actinomycetota > Actinomycetes > Kitasatosporales > Streptomycetaceae > Streptomyces > Streptomyces flavusporus. The sequence goes on from NZ_CP176503.1 coordinate 3,502,710, forward strand.
GTCGTCACGCGCGTGCGGTCGCTTTTCGCCGGTGTCGTGCCGCGCATGCTGGACGTGCTCCAGCGACCGCAGAAGCTGGTCACCGGCATCGGCGGCATGCTGCTGCTCACCGCCTGCTTCGTGATGTGCCTGGACGCGTCGATCCGCGCCTTCGGCGACGAGACGACCTCCCTCAGCATCGCCAGCGTGGCCGTGGTCTTCCTGGCAGGCAATGCGCTCGGCTCCGCCGCCCCGACACCGGGCGGTGTGGGCGCCGTCGAGGCGACCCTGACCGTCGGCCTGATCGCCGTCGGCCTGCCCAGCGAGGTCGCCGCCCCGGCCGTGCTGCTGTTCCGCCTGCTGACCCTTTGGCTGCCAGTGCTGCCGGGCTGGCTGGCCTTCAGCCACCTGACACGCAAGGGCGCGCTGTAGGAACCATCGCGTGTACGCGCCGCGGGACCCCGCACGCGCGCGTACCTCAAACGGCCCACACCCCGAGCCCCCGGCCCCGCGCGACCACACGATGGATGCATGCCGAACCTTTCCCGTCTGCGCGCCGCCGCTCTGACCGCCACCGCCGTGCTGCTGTCCTCCGTGCTGGCGGGATGCAGCGACGACGGCTCCCAGGACGAGGACCTCACCGCCCAGGAGCTGAGCTGGAAGGCCTGCCCGGCGCCCGCCCAGGCCCAGGGCGGAGGCGACGCCCCCTCGCCCCTGCCTGACGGCGGCGACTGGCAGTGCGCGACCATGAAGGCGCCCCTCGACTGGGACGACCCCGAGGGCGACACCATCGACATCGCGCTGATCCGGGCGCAGACCAGCGGCGCGGAGAGCCGGCGCATCGGCTCGCTGATCTTCAACTTCGGCGGCCCCGGCGGCTCGGGCGTCACCACGCTGCCCGCGTTCGGCGCGGACTATGCGACGTTGCGCACCCGCTATGACCTGGTGAGCTTCGACCCACGCGGGGTCGGCCGCAGCGCCCCGGTGTGGTGCCAGAACGACCAGCAGCTCGACGTCTACTTCCAACAGGACGCGACCCCCGACGACGCCATCGAGCGCACCGAATACGTCGACAACGTCAAGGAGTTCAACGCCGCCTGCGAGAAGAAATCCGGGCGGATACTGCCGCACGTGCGCACCACGGACGCGGCCCGCGACATGGACCTCTTGCGCCAGGTCCTCGGCGACGACAAGCTGCACTACTTCGGCATCTCCTACGGCACCGAACTCGGCGGCGTCTACGCCCACCTGTTCCCGGAGAACGTGGGCCGGGCCGTCTTCGACGCGGTCGTCGATCCGACCGAGACCCCCGAACAGGGCTCCCTCGGGCAGGCCGAGGGCTTCCAGCTCGCGCTCGACAACTTCGCCGAGCACTGCGTGTCACAGGTCGAGGACTGCCCGGTCGGGAACAGCACCCAGGATGTCAAAGCCCGCATCGCGAAGCTGCTCAAGGACCTGGACAGCAAGCCGATCCCGGGTATCTTCCCCCGCGAGCTGACCCAGACCGCCGCGACCAGCGGCATCGCCCAGGCGCTGTACTCGCAGGACTTCTGGGAGTACCTCACCGAGGGCCTCGAGCAGGCGTACGACGGAAACGGCCAGATCCTGCTCCTGCTGTCGGACTTCTTGAACGGACGCAACCAGAACGGCGAGTACAGCAATCTCACCGCGGCCAACGCCGCCATCAACTGCGCCGACGACAAGCCGCGGTACACCACCGAGTACGTGGAACGGAAACTGCCCGAGTTCCGCGCCGCCTCCGCCCTGTTCGGCGACTACCTGGCCTGGAGCACGCTCAGCTGTACCGACTGGGCGGTGCAGGGCGCCGCCGACCACCCCGACGTCAGTGCGCCCGGGGCGGCGCCGATCCTCGTCGTGGGCAACACCGGCGACCCGGCCACTCCCTACGAGGGGGCGCGGAAGATGGTCCAGGCCCTGGGCAACGGCGTCGGCGTGGAGCTGACGTACCAGGGGCAGGGACACGGTGCGTACGACAGCAAGAACAAATGCGTGCAGGGCGCCGTGAACGCCTATCTGCTGGACGGGAAGGTACCGGCAGTCGGCACCGTCTGCTCCTGAACTGGCCCCGGATCCCGACAAAGCCGCAGGTCAAAAGGTTATCCACAGGCCGCGGCAGGCGCGGCGCGGTCGGCCTACCATGGCGGGACTGCCGTTCGCGACCAAAGTGCGGGCGGCCCTGGAGGGGGGATGTGTTCATGGCACGCTTCGTACGGTGGACGGCTCTGACGGTCGCCGCCGCGCTGCTCACGGCGGGCTGCAGCAGCGGCTCGTCCGACGACGGAAAGGGGACGACCGCCTCACCCACCGGTTCGTCGGGCGAATCCACGTCCGGGCTGCCCCCGTCCCTCACCGCGCAGGAACTCGACTGGGGCGACTGCAAGGCCACCGCCGACACCCCTCCGCCGGGCGACGACTGGCAGTGCGCGACGCTCAAAGTGCCCCTGGACTGGTCGAAGCCGGAGGGCACGACGATCGATCTGGCGCTGATCCGTGCCGAGGCGACCGGTGACGACCGCATCGGCTCCCTCCTGTTCAACTTCGGCGGCCCCGGCGGCTCGGGCGTATCGACGTTGCCGGCGTACTCCTCCACCGTCTCGGTGCTCCACGAACGGTACGACCTGGTGAGCTGGGACCCGCGCGGCGTGGGCGGCAGCGAGGGCATCCGCTGTCGCGGCGACAAGGAGATCCAAGCCGCCGAGGCGGTGGACCCCACCCCGGACACCCCGACCGAGAAGACGGCGTACTTCCAGGACGCCGCAGACTTCGGCAAGGGCTGCGAAGAGTCCGCCGGGAAGCTGATGGCGCATGTGTCCACCACCGACACCGCCCGCGACATGGACCTGATGCGGCAGGTCCTCGGCGACCGGAAGATGCACTACTTCGGCATCTCGTACGGCACCGAACTCGGCGGTGTCTACGCCCACCTGTTCCCGAAGAACGTGGGACGACTGGTCCTGGACGCGGTCGTCGACCCCAGCGCCGACGCGGTGGGCCACGCCAGGAACCAGACCCTGGGATTCCAGCGCGCGCTCGACGACTACCTCGAGTCGACGGGCCAGGACCCACAGCAGGGCTCGCAAAAGATCGCCGACCTGCTGGAGCGGATCGACGCGAAGCCGCTGCCGACGTCGACCGGTCGGAAGCTGACCCAGGCACTCGCGCTCACCGGCATCATCCTGCCGCTGTACAGCAAGTCCAGCTGGCCCGCTCTGACCAGTGCCCTGGAGGCGGCCGAGCAGGGCAACGGCTCCGAGCTGCTGGCGCTCGCCGACGCCTACAACGAGCGGGACGCGTCCGGCCGCTACACCACGACGACCCACTCACAACGGGTCATATCGTGCTTGGACGACAAGCAGCGGCCGACGCCCGACGAGGCGGAGGGGCTGCTCGCGGAGTTCGAGAAGATCTCGCCGGTGTTCGGGGCGTTCCTGGGCTGGGACACGGCGGGCTGGTGCCACGACTGGCCGGTGGCCGGGCAGTTCGACAGCCCGGAGGTGAGCGCGCCGGGTGCGGCGCCGATCCTCGTGGTGGGCAACACCGGCGACCCGGCGACTCCCTACGAGGGCGCCCGCAGGATGGCGGACGAGCTGGGCAAGGGGGTCGGCGTGGTGCTCACCTGGAAGGGCGAGGGGCACGGTGCCTACGGGAGCGGGAGCGACTGCGTCGACTCCACGGTGAACGCCTATGTGCTGAACGGAACGGTACCGAAGGACGGCAAGGTCTGCTCATGACGCCGACGGGGGCTCCGGGCACCCGTGGTGCGCGAAGCCCCCGCCGGACGGGAAGCAGAGCCGACTCAGTAGACCGGCAAGTCAGGCCGCATACGGCGTGACCTGTGTGTTTCCCGCATCCTCATCCCCCTGGGCCGTCGTGGGGCCGTCATCGGTGTCCGGGCCGTCCGCGAAGGCACGATTCACTGCCTCCCGGGTCCGCTTCTCGCTGCTGGGCATCAGGTGCGTGTACGTGCGCAGCGTGAAGCCCGGGTCGTGGTGCCCGAGGTACTGGGACAGAGCCTTGATGCTCTCCCCCGCGTCCAGCAGAACGGACGCGTAGAAGTGCCTCAGCGCGTGCATTCCGCTCTCTCGGCCGCGAGGGACACCCGCAGCATCAAGAGCCGGGTACCAGGCCGCGCGGTTGAAGCCGTTGCGGTTCACCGGGCGTCCCTGGCCTCTGTGGAAGAGCACGGATGCCGTGACCGGCGAGCCGTCGACCGCCCGCCAGGGCAGCGTCACGGCGGTGGGCGGATGCTCGCTGATGTGCTGCTCGAGCGACCGAGCGACGCTCTCAGGCAGCGGGACTGTGCGCGTCTTGCCTCCCTTGGGCAGCGCGAACACCGGGCGGTTGCGGATGAGCTTGACTTGCCGGACGACGTGAACCACTCCCTCGATGAAGTCCACATCATCGACCGCCAGGCCCAAGACCTCGCCCTGACGCAGGCCGCATCCGCCGGCCAAATCCACCATGGCCCGGTACTGCTCGGGCAGTGCCGAGCGAATGGCGAGCACGCGCTCACGCGGCCATGGAACGATCCGGCGAGGGTCAAGCTTCGGCGCACGCACCGACGACGAGCGGCACGGGTTTTCGGCAATCAGGCGGTCATCCACGGCCGCCGTGAGCATGGTGGAGAGATTCGCAAAGATCACCCGCTGATAGGCGGGGCCGGTTCTGCCACTCGGACATCCCGTCCATGACCTTGTCGGTGATGGTCGAGATGGTCTGCCTGGACACGCTCGCGCCACAGACCTCGGCCAGGTGGGCGAGATGTCTCCGTGCGTCAGACCCCGCGCGGACAGCGACAGGACCATTTCGTCGACGCCGGTCAGCCGGCGCCGGCGCTTCTTGACGATCTGCGGCTCGAAGCTGCCGTCCCGGTCCCGCGGCACCGTGATCTCGACGGGACCGACGTCGGTCAGCACGGTCTTGGAGCGGACACCGTTGCGGGAGTTCCCGCTGCCAGCGCCGGCCGGGTCATGCTTCTCGTAGCCGAGGTGGTCGGTGATCTCGCCTTCCAGAGCCGACTCCAGCACGCGTTTGGTCAACTGCTGAAGCAGTCCGCCCTCGCCGGTCAACTGCAGTCCGCTCGCGCGGGCCCGGTCGACCAACTGCCCGATCAACTGGTCGTCCAGTAGATCCGCCGACAGCTCGACCGGCCGGACCTCTTCAACCGCCTCGACAGAGGCAGTCACGTCGCTCATCAGGTGCTCTTCCTTGATCAGGAGTTACACCGAAGACCGACCCCCGCCTGCTCTACTTCAGCACAGGACCGGTGAACGACGGAGACCGACATGGGCATGCTGTACGACTACTTCCACGCGACCGACCACACCACGGCGGTGAACCAGGCCATCGGCCCTGACGGCGACTGGCTCCACGGGACGTCGCTGGAGGAGACGGGCGCAGACTGGATCGACGCAAAGGGCCTGGACCCGAACGTCGTCCTGGCCCAACTGGTCGCCTACGCCGAGGGCGTCCCCTTCACCGATCAGCAGGACGCGCCGGAACTGATCTGGCCCGAACCGCCGTACCCTCAGGGCGAGTCCACCGACCCCGAATCCCCCTGGAACACGGGCCTGATCCTCCAACGACTCCCCGATCGCTGGCGGGACGTCCTCGCCACTCTCCCTGAGGACGCCGTCCCGATGGTGGCGGCCCAGTGGTACGAGATCGAGGAGGTCGATTTCGCCGACTACCTCGTCGCCAGGAACGCGGTTGCCACGTTCATGGCCCTGGCCTGCCGCGCGCGGATGGCGGGCGCCCACCTTTACTGCCGGTGCAGCCTGTGAAGCTGCCTGTCCGGTACCGGCTGCAGTACAACAGCGAAGTGCAGCAACCACAGCGTCCTCCCACGTCCAGTGGCGACCTTCAAGGCCTACGGCGCAACCGCCATGACCGTCACTGTCCGATGTAGATAGAGCTACGGATCGCAAGGCTTCTGACATCCACGGCTGACATCAACGGCGCCGGACGGGGCGTACACCAGTGTTTCTGTCCGGCCGTCGCACCAGTCGACGACAGCCGCCGGAGCGGGCTCGGATCGAACTCCTAAAGCGGTGTTCTCGGGGCCTCTTCCCCCAGGTGTGCCCCAGGGGTGCCTAGCAATGGAGAAGTCGCAGGTGAGAGGGATTGAGGGGAGCCCTCTGGAAGTGGGCTGGCTGTGCTCCGGACCGTCCGAGAGGGCCAGCAGCAACCGCCAACGGGCGCGGCGGGCTGCCGCGCCGTCACGGATTGGTCGAACTGAGCACCGCCAGGGCCTCGTCCTCGTAGTCCGCCGGGTGCAACCGGCGGGGGGACGGGGCTCCTGGGCGTTCAGGCCCAGTATCTCGCGACCAGCTACCCGACGAGCCCCTAGGCGACGAGCTGCTTCACGGCGTGCAGCATGCAGTCACGCGGCGGGATCACCGTCCGCTCGTCGGCGCCGATGGAGGCGCCCATCGTGCGCAGCTGCTCGGCAGTCGGCGCCTGCCCGGCGGCGGGCACCGTGCCGATGACGAAGAAGGACCCGTCGCCCAGCTCAAAGACGTCGGGGCAGTTGTTGTAGGCGGGGGTGGATCCGATGCGGCGCATGGTGCTCCTTGCAGTGACAGGATCGGTGCTATGGGCACCGAGACGGACTGGGTGTACCGGGTGTTCGAGCCGCACGGCTCGGAGGGATGGCGCCCCTACGGCAGCGACCCGGAACGGTGGCGGGGCACGATCACCGCCGACGATTCGAGCCAGGGCCCCCAGTACGCCCTCTCCCTCGTCGTCGCCGACCTGATGACCGAGTGGAAGGTGCGCGGCCTACACCGGGCGAAGCACGTGCGGGTCTACCTCTGGCGCGACGAGGAGGGCGACCAGGAGGACGCCGACGCCATCGTGGAGGTCCGGCCGAGCATCCACGCTGAGTTACCGGCGGGCGACCGGATCCGCGCACCGGCGGGCTACCGGCCCGGGGGCGAGCGATAGATGTCTGGTCAGGCAAGCGAGAGAGGCCGCCGCGCGAGCACTGGCTGCCGTTTTCCCAGGTGTCCCCCCGTAGCGCCAGGATCAAGGAAACTCGCAGGCCGCAGCTGGTGCACGTAACCCGCTGTAAAGCTGCCGAGTCGCCGGACTGGGGCCGTCTCCGGGCCGTCGAGGGACGGCCACAGACGACCAATAATGACCAGCAGCAACGGCAACTTCGCAGCTACCCATGAGGGTTCGGCTCGACGCTGCACCCCCACGAATGACCCCTTCAATACCAGCGCAACTGACGAGGAGCCTCGGAACACCGCCCGCCGCCGGTCCATGAGTGCGTGGCGGATAGGCTCCGAACGTGCGTAGATGGTGGCCCAGCTGGCCTGTGATCAGGCTGTTCGCAGTCTCGTGGATCATATCCACCGTCTTGTTCTGGCTCGCGAGCAAGATCATCGATGATGACCCCCTGAGTTGGATGAGCTCCGCCTGCTTCGCCCTAGTGGCAACGGCCAGCGGCAACCTCGGAGAGAAGTCTCGAAAGCGTCGGCAAGCTCGAAAAGCCAAACGGTCGCCCGCAGCCCCACCCTCCTAAAGCAGTGGTCGACGTCCCGTGCCCTTCGCGTGCCCGATCCAGCGGGGAACCGGGGGGAATAGCGGCCACTCACGGGCAGCAGCCAGCACGACGGCCCCTGACCGATTTACCTGGTCAGGGGCCGTTCACCTGTGCGGTGGGTGTTGGATTTAAACCCACGGTGGCTCGCGCCACGACGGTTTTCAAGACCTTTCGACGGTCGGGCGGGATCTCCGCTCCCACGCAGGTCAGACCAGCGAAACCGCGCCGCCGCAGTCGCAGCCATGCTTGTCGTGCCCTCTACGTGCCCCAGGCGGACGATCGTGCCCGCTCAACCGCCAGTCACAGCGGGAACGATCACTGCGGCGACAGCCGACAGCAGCCCTCCTACAGCGAGAGCGCCATTGAACTTCTCTTTGGCCGTTGGAAACACGGAGCGACTCACGTTCCCGACCTTGCTGCGCAGAACGATCATCTTGAGTTTCTGCCACCTGTGCTGACGTTTCGAACACCCCATCAACACGCCATAAGCGTTGTTGCGGCAGTAGGTCTGCCCGTCTCGGTTAACCGCTCCACACCAGACCGGCACCTGGAAGGCGGCATAGACCGAGACGCCGAGTGACAGAGCCACGATCACCGACAACGCCCATTGCTGGCTCCAGGCAACGACCAAGGCAGCAGCCACCATGTATCCCCAGTACAGACGCACTACTTTCCCCATGGGCACGCAGAGTATCGGTGCATATGCACGGCGCATAGGCGTGAATTGGACACTGCGGCACAGCGCAACGCCCCTGACCGTGCTTCTGGCCAGGGGCGTCACAAGTGCAGGGCGTCTCAGAGCGGCTTATGGACTTCGGGAGAGCCGATCCCTTCTTGCCCTCCGAGCCATGCATCGGCCGCTTCCGCCACCTGGTCGTCTCGACCGGCGACCGGCCGAGCGTAGTGCCGAGTGGTGACGCTCGCGTTCGAGTGGCCGAGTCGGTGAGCGGCGGTCATCACGCCGTATCGGTCGGCGACCCACGTCCCATGCGAAGCGCGGAGATCGTGCGGGGTGACGTCGGTCAGCCCGGCCGCCGACACGGCGGGGTCGAAGTACGCCTTGCGCCACTGGTTGTAGCGCAGCGGCTTGCCGCCAGGCGTCGTGAACAGGAGCGCGTCATCGCCGCCGGGCAGGCTCTCGATGTGCCGGCCGAGCCGCTTGGCGAGCGCCGAGCCGACTCGAAGGAGCCGCTTCTGATGCGACTTCGGGGTGTCGAAGACCAAGACGCCGTTGGCTTCGGCCAAGTTCTCGTCGACCAGGACGAAGCCGCCGGAGACGTCGATGTCCACCCGCCGGAGGGCGAACGCTTCACCGACCCGGAGGCCCGCGTACGCGAGAAGCGCGATCAGCAGGTCGTGCGGCTGGGCGGCACTCCGCACGATCCGGGACGCCTCCAGCGGGGTGAGGATGTGTGGCTCCGTCTGAGGCATCCTCGGCAGTTTCACGCCCCGGCACGGTGTCTGCGGGATCATGTCGTTGTCGACCGCCGCCCGCATGATCTGCGACAGGACCCGGTACGCCTGGCGGATGCGGGAAGCGCTGAGGCCCTTCGTCTTCACCACGACTTTAGCCAGCCACTTTGGCGCGAGCCTCGAAGATCATGGCCCCAACGTCGTGCTTTAACGGGCAGGTCAACAGACTGCCCGACGCGCCGGAAGCTTACGGGGCCATGATCACTCGCGCCAACGCAGCTCCCGGCCAAAGTCGCTACGCCGACCGCGTGGACGCCTGAGGGGAGCACGAGCTACAGGCACACGCTCACACAATCACCCGTCCGAGGGACCGTGGGTCTTGTCCGGGGCGCCCAAGATACGTCCTGACAAAAGAGACGCCACTATGGGTCTCAAGCAGGAGGCCCGCACCACCGAACGGGCTTGGCAGCAAGATCGGTGGGGCGGGCACTGAGTATCAGGAGGTACCGCTATGAATGTGGCTCCAACTCGCTCTGTACTGTCAATCGCTCGCCCGAGGGACTGGGCGGCCCTGCTCATCGTCATCGTGATCGTCTATGTCCCGGCGGCACAGATCCAGGACATCCTGACCAGTCTGATCGCTCTGTCAGGAGTGCTCGTCTCGGGCTCGGCAGTGAGGGCCGTATCAGCGCGACTGCCGCAGACGGCCGCCTAAGGACGCACTACAGTACCGGCCGACGTCGGCAGGGGGATCGTAGATCAGGGCTGAGTGCTGCCGCACTGCGGTTTCCTGCACGACCACCTAGGCCCGGGCCGTCTCCGGGCCGTCCAAGGTCACCCGACGCCAACCAACAACGACAGAAGCCCACGGCATCCGACCAGGTCAGAGCCGTGGGTTTCTTCTGTCCCGCTGGTCAGCGGAACCGCTGATTAATAGACCGGCTTGTGCGGCTCGATCTGGTTGACCCAGCCGATGACGCCGCCGCCGACGTGGACGGCGTCGGAGAAGCCCGCGGACTTCAGGACCGCGAGGACTTCCGCACTGCGGACACCCGTCTTGCAATGCAAGACGATCTTCTTGTCCTGCGGGAGGCTCTCCAGGGCGGTGCCCATGAGGAACTCGTTCTTCGGAATGAGCCTGGCGCCCGGGATCGAGACGATCTCGTACTCGTTGATTTCACGGACGTCGATGATGTCGATGTTCTCGCCGTCGTCGATCCACTCCTTGAGCTGCTTGGGAGTGATCGTCGAGTCGGCGGCCGCCGCCTGGGCCTCCTCGGAGACGACGCCGCAGAAGGCCTCGTAGTCGATGAGCTCGGTGACGGTCGGGTTCTCGCCGCAGACCGCGCAGTTGGGGTCCTTGCGGACCTTGACCTGGCGGTACTGCATCTCCAGGGCGTCGTAGATCATCAGGCGGCCGACCAGCGGCTCACCCGTGCCGGTGAGGACCTTGATGGCCTCGGTGACCTGGATGGAACCGATCGACGCGCACAGCACGCCCAGGACACCGCCCTCGGCACAGGAGGGAACCATGCCGGGGGGCGGGGGCTCCGGGTAGAGGCAGCGGTAGCAGGGGCCGTGCTCGGACCAGAACACCGAGGCCTGGCCGTCGAAGCGGTAGATCGAGCCCCACACGTACGGCTTGTTCAGCAGCACGCACGCGTCATTGACGAGGTAGCGGGTCGCGAAGTTGTCGGTGCCGTCGACGATCAGGTCGTACTGGCTGAAGATGTCCATCACGTTGTCGGCCTCGAGCCGCTCCTCGTGAAGGATCACGTTCACGTACGGGTTGATGCCGAGCACGCTGTCACGGGCCGACTCCGCCTTGGAGCGACCGATGTCCGCCTGGCTGTGGATGATCTGGCGCTGCAGGTTCGACTCGTCGACCTCGTCGAACTCCACGATGCCGAGGGTGCCGACGCCCGCCGCGGCCAGGTACATGAGGGCCGGCGAGCCCAGGCCGCCCGCGCCCACACACAGCACCTTGGCGTTCTTCAGCCGCTTCTGCCCGTCCATCCCGACGTCGGGGATGATCAGGTGGCGGGAGTACCTGCGAACCTCGTCTACGGTGAGCTCGGAAGCCGGCTCGACCAGGGGTGGCAGCGACACGGGGACTCCGTTGGTCGGTCAATCACTACGGTTGTTCTCCCCGTAACACTGCCACGGCCTTTTTCATTCCGAGACACCCGTTCCGGTCCGCGAGACGATTTCGTCCCAGTAGCCGGGCATGCTCTCCCAGGGGTCTGTGCGGCCGCCGCGATCCGTGCGGTCGGTGAAGTAGATCGTCGCGGCGCCCTGCCAGCGCGCGATGCGCAGCGCCTCGTCGAGGTGGCCGCGGGGTACTCCGTGCACGAAGTGGCAGAACCGCTCGGGCGGATAGTCGGCGGTCCACTCGGCCGCCTGCGACCAGCGGTAGCCGCTCCAGGGACCCGAGAACGTGACGAGCTGGTCGGCGTTCTCGGCGTAGCCGGGATATGGGTGGGTGCCGTGGCCGAGGACTATGTGGGCATCGTCACGCAGCGCGCGCAGGGTGGTGACCGTGCGGCGGATCTCGGGGAGGCCGACGCGTTCGGCCGGGCAGCGGCCCAGGAGGAAGCCGTCGACCTGGTACCAGTCCAGATACCGGCGTGCGTCCGAGATCGCCTCGGCGAAGCCGCGGGCGCCGTACATCGTGTCGAGGTACCCCAGGACGCGGACCCCCGCATTGCGGAGGCGGCCGGCCGCCTCCAGGCAGTGGGGGTCGGGGCGGGCGCCGGGACCGTCGGCGACATTGAGGACGACCCAGTGCAAGGGGGCGCCGGGGCGAGTGAGTTCGCCCCACTCGGTGGGGGCGAGAAGGGGGTGCGCATAGCCGGGGATGCCCAAGCCGGTGCGGACATCGGTGCCCGCCGTGGCCGCTTTGGTGCTGGTCAGATACGGCATGCCGCCTCCATCCAGATGTCGGCGAGGGACTCCTCGAGGTTGATCCGGGGACGCCAGCCGAGCCGGTCGCGGGCGGTGCGTACGTCGGCCTGCTGCCAGCTGCCGCAGCCGTCCGGATAGGGGTACGCGACGGGGGCCGAGTGGACCGTGTGGTCGGAGTCGCTGCGGTGGCCCAGGGGTTCGTGGCGGGGGTGGCCGAGCGGTTCTCTGGGGTGGCCGATGGACGGCCTCAGAGGGCCGGGTGGGCCGTCGAGTTCGTGGAGGGCGCCGCCGTAGCCGGCCACACGGGCGAGGATCGCGGCGGCGTCGCGCAGCCGGACCGCTCGGCCGGAGCCGATGTTGATGACGCCCTGCGCTGCCGAGAGGGAGGCCGCGTGGACGGCGCGAGCCACATCGCGGACGTCGACGAAGTCGCGCTGGGCGCCGAGGCCGCCGAGCTTGAGTTCGCCGTCGCCGGTCTGCATGGCACGCCGCATGGCCTCGGCGAGGCGGCCGAGCGGGGAGCCGGCGGGAGTACCGGGGCCTGCCGGGGAGAACACGCGGAGGACGACCGCGTCCAGGCCGGAGCCGAGGACCAGTTCGGTGGCGGCGAGTTTGCTGACTCCGTAGGGTCCACCGGGCCGTGGAACCGCATCCTCCGCCGTGGAGGAACCGGGCTGGCTGGGCCCGTACTCGGCGGCGCAGCCGATCTGGACGAGGCGGGCGCCGCAGCCGCTGCGGCGCAGGGCCTCGCAGACGGTGGCGACGGCGACGGTGTTGTGGCGGGTGAGTTCGCGGGCGCCGCCCCTGGTCGCACCGGCGCAGTTGACGACGACGCCGGGGTGGACGGCGTCGAGGAAGCGGGTGAGTGCGCCGGGGCTGCCGGACGCGAGGTCGAATCGGACGTCGGCGTCGTCGCCGCGGCCGAGTGCGGTGAGTTGGACGGCCGGGTCGGCGAGCAGACGGTCGGCGACGAAGCGGCCCAGGTAGCCATTGGCTCCGATCAGCAGAACTCTCATCGGACGGCTCCCGGGGCCAGGTTGGCGGGTCGGGAGGTACTCATGCGGTGTTCTCCTTCGAAGAGGTGGTGCGGTTGCCTCCGACGTCCTGGCCGGGCGCCTGCGGCGAGGGATGAAGCGGGTCTGTCGTGCGGCATCGGCGGGAGGCCGCGTGCGGTGGGCGCGGATGCGACGCCTGCCGGGGTCACCACGGGCCGTCCGTTCGTCCGTGCGCCGAGGCGCGGGTCAGTCTGCGGAAGGCGTGCAGCAGAAGGGCGGCGGCCGCTGCTCCACAGGCGAGGGTCGGGATGCTGCCGGGACCCCAGGTGTCCAGGAGGGCCTGGGCCGGGGCGGCAAGGAAGTCGCAGTGCGGGAGGCGGCCGGCGAAGAGCGTGGCCAGGGCGGTGGCCTCGGCCGTGGCCGCCGCGGTGAGGAGCACGGCCGGGGCATGGGTGAAGCCGTGGATGGTGAGGAGCCGGGCGAGGAAGAGGAGGGCGCCGAGGGTGAGAGTCTGGGAGGGGGCTGCGGGGTCGTCCACGGTGGCGGCGCTGAGGGCGAGGAGGCCGGTCAGGGCGGCCAGGAACAGGGTGAACGTGCCGAGCAGCAAGGGGCGTACGGAGGCGGCGAACTCCTCGAGTCCGCGGCTGGCCGTCAGTTTGTGGCGCGCCCGTGCGGCGAAGAGATGGGCGCTCCAGGCCGCGGGGGCGCAGGCCAGGGTGAGGGCCAGGAGAGGGGCGATCGTGAGGGGCCAGGAGCTGTCCGCGGCGCCGGCCGGAAGGCCGTCGGGGCCTCCCGAGGCGGCGGCCTGCAGAAGTCCGTCGCCGAGGACGGCGTAGGCGACGAGCCAGCAGGTCCATGTCCGGGCGCCGGGTGCCGGGTGTGGGCCCGGTCGAGCGCGGTTCGTGCCCAGGGGGCCGCGGGACAAAGCCGCGCGCAGGGCCAGGGCCACGGCCAGGGTGCCGACGGCGGCCAGCACGAGGCGTGCCCGGCCGTGGGTGAGGTGCAGGCCTGCCAGGGTCGCGGCGCAGAGCGTGCCGGGCAGCAGGGTGCGGACGATCCAGTCCGCGCGCGGCCGGGTACCTGTGGTCGGTGTGGGGCGCCGAGCTGGGTCTCCGTCGCGCGGGACACGGGCGTACATCTCCTCTGCCAGGGAGAAGACGTCCCGGTGGCGGAAGCGTGCGGCGGTGCGGTCGGTGACACCGTGCGCCTCCAGGCCGGCCGCGATCTCCAGGGGGTCCACGGCCCGTTCGCAGAGCTTACGGTGACGGCGCATCAGGACCTTCACGGGATCGGCGGCGCCACGGTGGGCGACGGAAGTGCCGCCGGCGTCCCGCCCGGGGGCGGCGGCAGCCTCACCCTCGGCTGCGTCACCGTGTGCCTCACCGACGCGAGCCTTCTGCCGCGCCTCGACTCCGTCGCCGGCCGGGGTGCGGGGGCTGTCGAGGTTCTCCAGGTCGTTCATCGGGCTGCTCCCGTGGCGGGCGCGGAGAGTGTGGCGCGTACCGGAGGGCCGGCCGCCCAGCTGGGACCACCGCGTGCCACGACGCGCGTTGCGGCGTCGGTCCAGCGGCCGGGGACGCAGGCCTCTGCGGGGACGGCGAAGGGCTGGGGCTCGCCGGAGTCGTCGAGGACGACGCGGGGGACGGGGCAGCGCGAGACGATCTCCAGGTAAATGCCGTGAAACGCCGCGACGTTCTGCTCGACGGTGAACAGTTCGAGCGCTCGGGCGCGCGCGGCGGCGCCCAGGCGCTCACGGCGCTCGGCGTCGCGCAGCAGCGCCACGCATGCCTCGGCGAGCGCCCGTGGGTTGCGCGGGGGGACCACGAGCCCCGTCCCGCCGATGACCTCGACCACCGCACCGACGTCCGTCGACACCGTCGCCCGGCCGCAGAGCATGGCCTCGACGAGGCCGATCGGGAAGCCCTCCACGACGCTGGACAGGACGATCACCGCGCCGGAGGCGTAGGCGTCGGCGAGGGTCGGGGCGTCCGGGCCGCCGATCTCCTCGAAGGAGACGGGGTTGTCGCCGACGGCGTGCGGGCCCTCCGCCTCGTCGGGGAAGAGCTGGGCGGCGAGGACCCTGCAGTGGGTGAGGTAGGCCGCGCCCTCGGCGCCGGAAGGAGCGCCGACGATCCGCAGCCGGGTCCGGGGCGCGCCCGGCTCGCCCTTGCGGAGCTCCCGGACCTCCGCGAAGGCGTGCAGCAGGGAGACCAGGTCCTTGGTCGGTTCCACGCGGCCGACCCAGACCAGCGTGTCCGGCTCCGCGAGCTCCGGCGACTCCCCCACCTCCGCGAAGGGCCCGGCGTCCATGCCGGGGTACACGGTGCGCAGCTTCGTACGGTCGGCGCCGCAGCGTTCCTGCCAGCGGCGGGCGTGTGCGTTGCCGGGCGTGATGCAGTCGGCCTGCCGGTAGATCTCGGCGGCGAGCCGCCCGTGAAAGGCGGCGAGCAGGGACCGTACGGCGGGCGAGGACTCCGTGGCGGCGGCCAGATAGTGCGAGCGCAGCTGCACCCCGTACTCGGTCACCAGCAGAGGCACGCCGAAGAAGTGACGGGCCAGCAGCCCGGTCAGGGCCGCCGCGCCGCCGGACGCCGCGTGGCACAGGTCGACGGAGCCGAGCCCGTCGTCCTCGTACCAGTCGAGCGAGAGGGGGCGCAGGGCGCGTTCCAGGTGCGCGGCGACGGCGAGCAGATCGGGCACCCGCGCCTCGTGCGCCGTGCGCGGCGCTCCCGGCGCGCGACAGGCGCGTTCCAGGGCGCGTACGGCCGCTTCGGAGCGCAGCGCCCCCACCAGGCCGCCCTCCTCGCGAGCGAGTTCGGCGAGCCCGTACAGGGCGTTGGCGAAACGGTCCGCCTCAGCAGCGGGCGCCTCCGCCGACGCCTCCCCCGGGGCGCCCGCGCACAGGACGCCCGCCAGCTCCCCGTAGCACTCGGCGAACCGCCGGCGAGCGCGGCGCCCGTACGCCCGCCCGTCGCCCACCACCGCCCGGTCCTCCTCGGCAGTCCACAGCGGTGCCGTTCGCACCCGGACGACCTGCGACGGCAGCGGGATCCAGCCCTCGTCCTCCTGTCGCTCGCTGCGGCTGAGCGCGTAGACGTCGAACTCGTGCTGCGCGAGTCCGCGCACGAGCCGGTCGCACCAGAGCCTGGCGTCACCGCTCACATGCGGATAGCCACCCTCCGTAAGCAGTCCGATGCGCATGTGCACCCCCGATCTCCCGTATGGGGAGCCACCGTTGTCCGGCGACTCGCAGCGGGACGAACGTATGCGGACAAGCCGGTGGCGCGACGGACGGTTGTCCATCGCGCCACCAAAAGGGGTGAACGGTCGTAACTTTCCCGCGCAGGGCGCGTTTCGTCGCGCTAGGAGATCACGCAGGCACGGAGGGCCACGTTCCGCGGGGCGTGCTCAACTGCCCGGGTACGGCCATGGATTGGCCTTGCAACTGATCCCGTCGTGATCGAGGAACTTCGTCTGCTGCTGCATGACGGGGGCGAGTTCGCCGTCCTTGCCGCAGGTGACGTGGTGGTAGCCGAGGCGGTGACCGATCTCGTGGTTGATCAGCATCTGCCGGTAGGCGTGGATCTCGTCGCCGTACGTCTTCGAACCCTGCGCCCAGCGATAGGCGTTGATCATCACGCGCTCGGTGGCGGCCGAGTCGCAGGAGACGTTGTCGACCGTGGTGTCCAGGCCGGACCTGGCGCACCAGTCGGCGGTGGTGCCGGGGCTGGCGAGGGTGATCACGAAGTCGGGTTTGCCGGAGTGGATCCGTTCGAAGGTGCGGCCGCCGTTGTGGGCCCAGCTGCGATCGTCGTTGAGCGTCTTCTGCACGGCTTGCGCGAAAATTTCCCCGTCGAGGCCGAGGCCCTGCTCCACGTCCACGCGATACGTGTACTTCTGCCCCGCGCCCGGCGCCTTGTCGATCCCGGCGATCGCGTCGAACTCCCCCGAACCGTCGAGCGTCGCGCTCAGCTCGTACCTCCTGCCCATCTTCTGTTCGTACGTCAGCGGCACCGCGCTCGGCGAATCGGAGGGCGTCGGTCGTCCGTCCCCGCGCGACGCGGAGTCCCGGGCGTCCCGGGCCTGGTCGGCGGCGGACTGCGACTGTACGCCGGTGTCGTCGCCCGCGTCCGTGACCTGACCGGCGACGATCACGGCCAGCACGGTGGTCACGGCGGCGGCCGCGATCCCGGTGAACGTGCGGCCCTTGGCACCCTTGACCGGGACGGGCTCGCCGGTCGGCGGCGCGTCGTCGTCGATGCCGGCGTCGGTGCCGGTCCGGGTGTCGGTGTCCCAGCTGGTGACGGATGCGTACGGGTCCCCGGCGGGTGCGGAGGAGGCGTGCGTACGACGGGTGAAGACGTCGTCGTCCTCGTCGAACGCGTCGACGTACTCCTGACGCGGACCCGGGGACAGGTACCGCTGCCGCGGAACGCCCGGTCCGACGGCGACCCCCTGCCCGCCACCTGGCCCACCCCTCAACTCACCCCAGCCACCGCCCCCTTCACGCTGCTCGGGGTGGCCGCCGCGGACCTGGGGGATGCCGTGAGCGGGCGTGCCGTCGGGAAAACGGGGCGTGCCGTGAGCGGGCGTGCCGTCCGGCAGGCGGGGAAACCCATGCGCGGGAGTGCCGTCGGGCATCGGCGTCTGTCGACCTCCCGAGGGCCCCGGCGCCGGCCGACGAGCCCCGTTGTCCGCGGCCGCACCCTTGGGTGCCGGGCCACGGCGGCTGTGGCGTCCCACCTCGCGCCTCAGCTCCCCGTGCTCGCGGACTCGGCCCCGCCGGCGGACACCCGGGACGCCCCTGGGGGCGCGCCGTCGGATCCCACCTCCACGAGGAGCTCACGGAACGCCTTCGCCACCGTCTCCGGGTACTCCATCATCGCCACATGCCCGGCGTCCGGGAGGGTCAGAAGCCGGGAGTCGCGGAAGGTGCGGGCGGCCTTCTGGGCCATACGGAAGCGGACGAGCTGGTCCCGGCCGCCGTAGACGAGGAGTGTGGGGGCGAGGACGCGTTCGGCCTGGCGCCACAGCCCGTGCTGGCCGCCCAGGGTGTACGCGTTGACGATCCCGCGCGCGGAGCGCGCCATCGCGTCCCAGAAGTACGACAGTTGCAGGCGCCGTTCCATCTCCTCCACGGCGTTGCGAAAGCCCTCGTGCGACACCCGCCCGGGGTCGCCGTAGCAGAGCGTCACAACGCCCCGGACCCGCTGTTCCGCCGTCCAGCCGGTGGTGAACCGGGTGAAGAGCGAGACCACGCCGGGCACTGCCAGCAGTGCGGTCGGGACGGCGGTGCGCTGGATCCGGATCTCCGGCAGCGCGGGCGACACCAGCGTGAGCGTCCGGACGAGATCGGGCCGGACTGCGGCGACGCGGGTGGTGACCGCGCCGCCGAGGGAGTTGCCGAAAAGGTGCACCGGACCACGGTCGGAGGCGTCGAGGTAACGGATGACCGCGCGCGCGTGCGCAGTGACCGAGTAGTCGCCGTCGTCCGGTGGCGGGGAGTCGCCGAAGCCCGGCAGGTCGACAGCCTCGCAGTCGACGTCCGCGTCGAGCAGTTCCATCAGCGCCGACCAGTTCTGCGAGGAACCGCCGAGGCCGTGGACGCAGAGCGCCGGGGGCAGCCCCTCGCGCGCGGGAGGCCTCGAACGCACCGTGAGTGTCATGCCAGGCAGTTGGACCGATCGCAGCCGCTCGCCCTCCGCGACCCTGACGGGCGCCACCTTCGGGAGCACGTTGGCGCTGGGCACATACGGCAGCTCGGTCGAAGACATGCGGCAATGTTACGAGGTGATCACGTCATGGTTCATGTGTTCGCCGTCACAGACACGCAGGATGGCACCAGATCTGCGCAGACCGACGGATGCGCAGCCCGTGACGTTCCGGACGCGGATCGCATAGCGTCCGAATCGGGTGTCTCCTAGGCTCATAGAGAGGGCACCCGCGTGTGGCCCCTGCTTCTTCCAGGGACGTTCGTAGAAAGGGAGCCCACCATGGCCATTGACCCGACCGATCCCGAAACCTTCGAGGACGAGGACACCGAGGAAGCCCTGGAGCACGACGTCGAGGCCCCCGATGTCGACGCGGCCGAGCAGCACGCGGACGTCACCCCGAACCGCGACGACCCGCTGACCGGCGTCGACCCCGCCCGGGCCAACGAGGCCGACCTCGTGGAGCAGGCCCGGGTCGTCTCCCTCGACGAGGACGACTACCGGTGACCCATGGGCACACCCGGCTCCGTTGAGCAGGAATGAGGCGGTCTTTTGCCCGCTCTGCACCCGTTCGAAACCTTTTCCACGGCTTTCGTAGCCGTCCGGTCCGTGAAATTCTGCGCTCTCAGCGCGCACGTCACGGTTACCGAAAAGTACGATGGCCGCGCGGCGCACACCGCATGTGGACGATTTTGGGAGGCGGCGTGACAGCCATCGAGCAGACAGAGGCGGCACGCCCGCGGGGTACGCGCCTGCCGCGCCGTGCCCGTCGGAACCAGCTCCTGGGCGCCGCCCAGGAAGTCTTCGTGGCCCAGGGCTACCACGCGGCCGCGATGGACGACATCGCCGAGCGCGCCGGCGTCAGCAAGCCGGTGCTCTACCAGCACTTCCCGGGCAAGCTCGACCTCTACCTGGCCCTGCTGGACCAGCACTGCGAGTCCCTGATCCAGTCCGTACGGGGCGCGCTCGCGTCGACGACCGACAACAAGCAGCGCGTACGAGCCACGATGGACGCGTACTTCGCGTACGTCGAGGACGACGGCGGCGCCTTCCGCCTCGTCTTCGAGTCGGACCTGACGAACGAGCCCGCCGTGCGCGAGCGCGTCGACAAGGTCACGAACGAGTGCGCCGAGGCGATCTGCGACGTGATCGCCGAGGACACCGGGCTGTCGCGCGCCGAGTCGATGCTGCTCGCCTCCGGCCTCGGCGGCCTCGCCCAGGTGGTGGCCCGTTCCTGGCTGCACAGCGACCGCAGCGTCCCGCGCGACCAGGCGGTTCAGCTGCTGGCCTCGCTGGCCTGGCGGGGTATCGCGGGCTTCCCGCTGCACGGCAACGAGCAGCAGCAGCACTGAGGCCGGAGGCCGGGACGTTTTGTTCCCGTGCGCTGTTCGCTCCTGGCGTTCTTGCGTGGAGGGTGCGCGTCCCCTCGCCGGGCTAATGTGTGCTGGTACGGCGCGGACGCCCGCGCACTTCACTGACCGTTCGGAGGGACATAGCCGTGGAGGTCAAGATCGGCGTTCAGCACGCGCCGCGCGAGATCGTTCTGGAGAGCGGTCAGAGTTCCGAGGAGGTCGAGCGCGTGGTGGCCGAGGCGCTGGCCGGGAAGTCACAGCTGCTCAGCCTCGTGGACGAGCACGGCCGCAAGGTCCTGGTCCCGGCCGACCGTCTCGCCTACGTCGAGCTCGGCGAGCCGGCCCCGCGCAAGGTGGGCTTCGGCGCGCTGTAGGCGGACGCTGCGGACAGACGTGAACGGGAGGGCCCGGCGGCTTGCAGAAGCCGCCGGGCCCTGTCGTTTCCGCTCTCCGTCCGCCTCCACAAACGGAGCACATCCCGCTCACAGGGGGGATTGCATTCCGCAGGTCAGGGGTAAGACGGGCTACGACCGTTTCGGGCAGGCCGGCCGTGTGGGAGGACCCTGACATGCTCCTGGAAGCGCTCAGCTCCGCGATCCTCGGCCTGGCCCTCGCATGGGTCTACGCCGTGCGCCTGCCGCATCGCCTCCCCGCCCGCCCGCTCGTCCTGTCGACCGGCGTCGCCGGAGCCCTCTTCGGCGCCTTCGTCACCCACAGCGCGCTGGAGGCCGGCGGTTTCCTGCCGATCCTGGTCGGCGCGGCGGTCCTCTCCGTCGCCTCCCTGTCGCTGCTGCTGCGCCCGGCGGGAAGACTCCGCCGACGCTCGGCGACGGCCTGAGCCGCCGCCGAGGCCGCAGTCGCGGGCGACCTCACACCTAGGGCCAGCCCCAGAGCCTCAGATCTAGGCGGCAAGCCCCAAGGCCGCCATCCGCTTGGTGTGTGCCTCGGTGATGCGGGAGAACATCCTGCCGACCTCGGCGAGGTCGAAGCCGTCGGCGACACCGCCGACGAGCATCGTGGACAGCGCGTCCCGCTCCGCGACCACCCGCTGGGACTGCGACAGGGCCTCGCCCATGAGCCGGCGCGCCCACAGCGCGAGCCGCCCGCCCACCCGCGGGTCGGCGTCGATGGCCGCGCGCACCCGGTCGACGGCGAAGCCGGCGTGCCCGGTGTCGTCGAGCACGGCCAGCACCAGGGAGCGGGTGTCGGAGTCCAGCCGTACGGCGACCTCGCGGTAGAAGTCGCTGGCGATCGAGTCGCCGACGTAGGCCTTGACGAGCCCCTCCAGCCAGTCCGAGGGCGCGGTCTGCTTGTGGAAGCCGTCCAGCGCGGCGACGAACGGCTCCATGGCCGCCGTCGGCTCCTCGCCGATCTCCGTGAGGCGGTCACGCAGCCGCTCGAAGTGGTGGAACTCGGCCGACGCCATCTTCGCCAGCTCCGCCTTGTCCTCCAGCGTCGGCGCCAGCTTGGCGTCCTCCGCGAGCCGCTCGAACGCCGCGAGTTCCCCGTAGGCGAGCGCACCGAGCAGGTCCACGACCGCGGCCCGGTACTGCGGATCGGCGGAGGCGGTCGCCCAGTCCTGGGCGGCGACCCCGGTGTGTTCGGCGGCGTCGGGGGTCTCGGCGGCGTTGTCAGGCTTGTCAGAGGTCGTCATGAAGCGCACAATAGCCCGCTTACCGCACGGAGGAAGTCCCTGGTCAATCAGTGTGACCACGACGACGCGAAGGACTGCGTCCACGGGTGTGACGACGACTACGTGACCGAATCGGCCATCGCATGTGCGCGAATCCGGGGTATGGTGGTAATGCGCCTGCTGGTACGACCGAATTTGTTGTACCTCGACAGGCCGCACGTATGAGGATGCCCGGTCGGTGGCCCGATCGGCTCCGACCCGACAGCCCTCCCTGACCGTACGCAAGTGTGCGTACGACGATCGGAGGGGCCCTCAGCGGTACGCAGGCTCTTGAGCGTTGGCAGAGGTCCCGTGTCCTACGGCTCGCCCCCGCGGCAGCCGACGTCCCCGGCACGGTCAGACACGACCCCCGCGCTCGCCTCGCACCGCACACACAGAAGAGGCAGCACCCTGACTACGACGTTCCGAGAGCTCGGGATCCTCCCCGAGACCGCCGAGGCCCTGGAAGCCGTCGGCATCGTCACCCCGTTCCCCATCCAGGAGATGACCCTCCCCGTCGCCCTCTCCGGCACGGATGTCATCGGCCAGGCCAAGACCGGCACCGGAAAGACGCTGGGCTTCGGCCTTCCGCTCCTCGAGCGCGTCACGGTTCCCGTCGACGTCGAGGCCGGCCGCGCCAAGCCCGAGGCGCTCACCGACGCCCCCCAGGCCCTGGTCGTCGTCCCCACGCGCGAGCTGTGCACGCAGGTCACCAACGACCTGCTGACCGCGGGCAAGGTGCGCAATGTGCGCGTCACCGCGATCTACGGCGGCCGGGCATACGAGCCGCAGGTCGAGGCCCTGAAGAAGGGCGTCGACGTGGTCGTCGGCACCCCGGGCCGGCTGCTGGACCTGGCCGGCCAGAAGAAGCTCAACCTGAACCACGTCAGGTGCCTGGTCCTCGACGAGGCCGACGAGATGCTCGACCTGGGCTTCCTGCCCGACGTCGAGAAGATCATCAACATGCTTCCGGCGCGCCGCCAGACGATGCTGTTCTCGGCGACGATGCCCGGCGCGGTGATCGGCCTGGCCCGTCGCTACATGTCGCAGCCCACGCATATCCGCGCCACCGCGCCGGACGACGAGGGTGTGACGGTCGCGAACATCTCGCAGCACGTCTACCGCGCGCACAACATGGACAAGCCCGAGATGGTCGCCCGCATACTCCAGGCCGACGGCCGCGGACTTGCCATGGTCTTCTGCCGCACCAAGCGCACCGCGGCCGACCTCGCCGACCAGCTCAAGCAGCGCGGCTTCGCCTCCGGCGCAGTCCACGGCGACCTCGGCCAGGGCGCCCGCGAGCAGGCGCTGCGCGCCTTCCGCAACGGCAAGGTCGACGTCCTCGTCTGCACCGACGTCGCCGCCCGCGGCATCGACGTCGAGGGCGTGACGCACGTCATCAACTACCAGTCCCCCGAGGACGAGAAGACGTACCTGCACCGCATCGGCCGTACGGGCCGCGCGGGCGCGTCCGGTACGGCGATCACGCTGGTCGACTGGGACGACATCCCGCGCTGGCAGCTGATCAACAAGGCGCTGGAGCTGGACTTCAACGACCCGCCGGAGACGTACTCGACGTCCCCGCACCTGTTCGCCGACCTCAGCATTCCCGAGGGCACCAAGGGCGTCCTGCCGCGCTCGGAGCGTACGCGCGCCGGGCTCGACGCGGAGGAGCTGGAGGACCTGGGCGAGCCGGGCGGCCGCGGTCCGCGCGGTCGCGGTGGCCGGGGTGGCCGGGACGAGTCCCGTTCCGCCGACCGCGAGCGTCCCTCCCGTACGCCGCGACGCCGCCGCCGTACGCGCGGCGGGACCCCGTTGGACGCGACCGAGACCACCGGGGTCACGCCGGAGACGGACACCCCCGCCGAGGAGGCCGCCGCGCCGCGCACCCTGCGCCGTCGGCGCCGCACCCGTAGCGGTGCCCCGGCGGAGGCGACGGCCATAGCAGCGGCCGAGCCCACGGCAACCGAGGCCGCGGAGACCGCCGTGGCGACGGCCGAGGGCCCGGCCACCGTGGACGTCCCCGAGATGCCGGAGAAGCCGCGCCGCCGCACCCGCAAGTCGGTGGAGGCCGCTCCCGCCGAGGCAGCGGCCGACATGGCCGAGGCAACCCCCGCGACCGCCTCGTCCGCCCCGGAGACGCAGGAGCCCCAGCCGCGCCGCCGCACCCGCAAGGCCACGGCGACCGCCGCCGAGGCTGCCGTCGACACCGCCGAAGGCACGGAGGCCAAGCCCCGCCGCCGTACGCGCAAGACGGCCGAGCCCGCGGAGACCGCCGAGACCGCACCGGCACCGGAGGCGGAGCCCAAGCCGCGCCGCACCCGGAAGGCCACGACGACCGCCGAGGCAGCGGTCGACACCGCCGAGGGCACGGAGGCCAAGCCCAAGCGCACCCGCAAGGCGACCACCACCACGGACGACGCCGACGCCAAGCCCAAGCGCACCCGCAAGGCCACGGCAACCACCGCCGAGGCTGCCGTCGACACCGCCGAAGGCACGGAGGCCAAACCCAAGCGCACCCGCAAGGCCACGGCAACCGCCACAGCCACCGTCGACACCGCCGACGGCACCGAAGCGAAGCCGAAGGCGCGCCGGACCCGCAAGGCGGCCGCCTCCGTCCCGGAGGTGACCGCCGAGATTCCGGCGCAGGCGACGCAGGAGCCGGAGACCAAGCCGCGCCGTCGCACCCGTAAGGCGGCGGCCGCCGTGGAGTCCGTGGACAGCTGATCACCGCAGTACGACGGCCCGGTCCCACTCAGGGTGGGACCGGGCCGTCGGCATTCTGACGCCCCCGATACGCCCCGCCCGCTACCCTCACCCCGTGACCGATCCCGCCCACCTCTCCCCTCCCCCCGGCGCCCGCGCCTACCCCCTGCGCACCGCGCGCGGGGGTTTCGCCGTCGTCGACATGCCCGTAGCACCCGGCGTCGAGCACAAGGGAACGGCGTTGCTGCTGCCCGGTTTCACCGGCAGCAAGGAGGACTTCCGTCTGATGCAGGGGCCGCTCGCCGAGCGTGGGTACCGGACGGTGGCCGTGGACGGGCGGGGGCAGTTCGAGTCGGACGGGCCAGCGGACGACGAATCGGCCTACACGCAGCCCGAGTTGGCGCGGGACGTGCTCGCCCAGGCCGAGGCCGTCGGCACGCCGGTGCATCTCCTCGGGCACTCTCTGGGCGGGCAGATCGCCCGGGCCGCGGTCCTGTTCGACCACTCCCCCTTCGTCTCGCTCACCCTCATGGCCTCGGGCCCGGCGCAGATCTCCGTCTCCCAGCAGCAGCGCGTGAAGCTGCTGCGGGACGCGCTCGCCGTGATGAACATGACCGAGGTGTGGGAGGCGATCCAGGCCATGGGCCCACCGGAGGACGTCGGCGGGCCGGCCCGTGGCCTCGGCGGTCCGGAACTGCTGCGCCGCCGCTGGCTCGGCAACAAACCGGCCCAACTCATGGCGACGGCACGCCAGTTGTGCACGGAGCCGGACCGGGTCGCCGAACTCGCCGCGGTTCCACTGCCGTTCCACGTTCTGTCGGGTGCACGCGACGACACCTGGCCGGTGCCGCTGCTGGACGACATGGCCGCACGACTGGGTGCGCACCGCACGGTCGTGGAGGGCGCCGAACACTCACCGAACGCGGACCAGCCCCTGCCGACGGCCCGCGCGATCGCCGACTTCTGGGATCGCGTACCCCGTTAGTACTGCGTCTGCAGGTGGTTCCAGAACCCGTCTCGCAGTGACCGGCGCAGGTCCGCCTGGCCGCGCAGCGAGTACTGAAGGATGCCCTCCGCCTCCACCAGCAGGTCCTGGTCCACGGAGCCGGGGAGATACGGATGGCCGGGCAGCAGTTCCACCAGGGCCTCCCGCCCTCGCGCGGCCAGCCACTTCGCCGCGATCTGCGCGCCGACGAAGCGGACGTCCTCCCGGGTGGGCCGGGTGGCGGCGGTGACCTCGTAGGCGGCGGTGCGCCGGGAGACGTACGGCTTGAAGAATTCGAGGTCGAGGGTGCGCTGGCTGTCGACCTCCCAGAGGAGGGGATCCGCCTGGTTGCGGCCCTCGGGCGCCTCGATGCCCCACAGGTGCACCCGCGCGCCGTATCCCTGCGCCGCCTCGACCGCCGACACCAGGTCCTCGTCGCCACCGAGGAGGGCCGCGTCGCTGATGGCGCGGTGCCGGGCGAGGGACTCCAGGTCGGTCCGGATCAGTGAATCGACGCCCTTTTGCTGGTTGTTGGCGTTGAGGTTGCCCAGGCGGACCTTCACGTCGGGCAGTTCGGCGATGGACTGCTGCTCGGCGGTGTGGATACGGCGCCGGGCGCCGTCGTACCAGTAGACCCGCAGCAGCCGGCTGTCCGCGAAGACCGTGCGGGCCCGGTCGATGAGCGCGTCGATCAGCCCTTCGGCGTCGAGGTCGAAGGCCCGCCGGTCCTCGGTGCCTGCGACGAGCCGTCCCGCGGCCGCGTACAGATACCCGGCGTCGACGAAGATGGCGTGGGTCGAGGGTGTCTTCGCCACCTCGGCGAGCATGCGCTGCAGCAGCTCGTTCGTGCGGTCGATACGGGCGGACAGGGCCGCGAGGTCGTCGTTCATTGACTCCATTGTCCCGCTGGTCACGCTGCGAACACAACCAGTCCCGGTTAGTCTCGAACCAGCGCCTTACCGGACAGTAATTAGCCGTTCGAAAATTTTCTTTAGCGTAGGGAATGTTTGTAACAGGCGTGCTGTTCCATATCTGTGGAACCTGGGGCACATCCGCCCCATGGGCTCTCCATCAGTAGTTCTCCTCAGGAGGATGACCAGACGAAGGGAGAAGCCATGCGCTTCGAAATCATGCGACTCGACGACGTGGACGGCACGCCCGTGGACACGACCGTCGTGGACGCCGCCTCCGTCAACCGGATCGTTCAGCAAGCCGCCGCCATCGGACAGCGACTGTGGATCCGTCCGGCCGACACCTCGGCTTCATAACACGGATCACCCATCCAAGCTTCAGGGCCCCGTACGGTCACACCGTACGGGGCCCTGCTGTTGCCGCCGGGGCAGGACAGCGCTAGTGCCGCGGCAGGCAACGTTCGCCCCGTCGCGACGCCCGGCACGCCCTCTCGCCGCACCGGCCGAAAGCCCAAGTACGTCCAGTACGAGGACTTCCGGCCGGCACGCCGAGAGCACGCACCGGACGCCGCTCCTTGACGGGCAAACGTTGCCTGCCGCGGCACTAGTAGGGCTTTGTTAGGTACCCCGATTGATCATCGTCAGGTAGATTGTGATGTTCTGTCAGGTGTGACACCTGAGGAGATGGAGACGGTCCGCCCGCGCCTGGAGGCGTTCGCGGCGGAGATGCTCGGTTCGCTGGCGCGTCGGGACCAGCGGGCCAAGGGCGAGCTGTATCTGCGCGGGCTGATGCTGGACGGCAAGCGCAAGTCCATGCAGCCGATGGCCGAGCGCCTGGGCGTGGACCACCAGCAGCTGCAGCAGTTCGTCTCATCGTCCACCTGGGACTACTCCAAGGTCCGTGAGCGGCTGGCCCGTTGGGCTGCCGCGCACATTTCTCCCGAGGCGTACGCGATCGATGATGTCGGCTTCCCCAAGGACGGCTACGACTCACCGGGGGTGGCGCGGATGTACTGCGGCGCCCTGGGTAAGCGCGGCAACTGCCAGGTCGGCGTCAGTGTGAACCTGGTCAGTGACCGTGCGTCATCGGCTGTCGACTGGCGCCTGTTCCTGCCCGAGAGCTGGGACGACACCAAGTACGGCGAGGACGCGCTGATGGCCGAGGCGATCCGGCGCCGCCGCGCCAAGGCGGGAATCCCGGACACCGAGCGGCACCGGGAGAAGTGGCGCCTGGCGCTGGACATGCTCGACGAGGTGCGCGACAACTGGGAGTTGCCCGACCTTCCGGTCGCCGCCGACGCCGGATACGGCGACGCCACCGGCTTTCGCGAGGGCCTGACCGAGCGCGGCCTGACCTACGCGGTCGCGGTCAAAGCCACCACGACCGCGCACCCCGGCAATGCCACACCCCAACGCCCGCCGTACTCCGGGCAGGGCCGCCCTCCCGTGTCCGCCTACCCCCAACCGCACACCACCCTGCGCGCCCTGGCCCTGGCCGTCGGCCGAGCGGCCACCCGCACCGTCACCTGGCGCCAGGGCAGCAAGGCCACCAGACGCAACCCGAACGCCGAGATGCGCTCGCAGTTCCTGGCCCTGCGGGTCCGACCGGCCAACCGCACCATCCGCCGCGCCGCCGACGGCTCCCTGCCCGACTGCTGGCTGCTCGTCGAGTGGCCACCCGACTCCGCCGAGCCAACCGACTACTGGCTCTCGACGCTTCCCGCCGACACCCCACTGCGCGAACTGGTACGAATCGCCAAGATCCGATGGCGAGTTGAGCACGACTACCGCGAGCTCAAGGACGGTCTGGGCCTGGACCACTTCGAGGGCCGCAACTACCTCGGCTGGCACCGCCACGTCACCCTCGCGTCCCTCGCCCAGGCCTTCTGCACCATGCTCAGGCTCGACCCAAAAGCCCCTGCGCCGGCCTGACCCTCTACGCGGTCCTCCGCGAACTCCAGGCCCTCCTGGCCACCTGGACCGGCGCCTGCTCGATATGCGGCCAACCCGCACCAGCACCCGAACCCCACCACAGGACCTAACAAAGCCCTACTAGCTGCCCTGGATCACCTGGGTGACCCCGTTGATGATCTGCTGCACGGCGATCGCGGAGAGCATCATCCCCGCGAGCCGCGTCACGAGGACGACACCGCCGTCCTTGATGATCCGGATGATCACCAGGGAGTACCGCATCACCAGCCACAGCACGACATGGATGGCGAGGATCGCGGTCCACACCGACACCTGCGTGCCCACGCTGTCCGCCTTCTGCACGGCCAGGATGACCGACACGATCGCACCGGGTCCCGCCAGCAGCGGCATGCCCAGCGGTACGAGGGCGACGTTGACGTCCTTGGTCTGCTTGGGCTCGTCCGTCTTGCCGGTGAGCAGGTCGAGCGCGATCAACAGGAGCAGCAGCCCGCCGGCGATCATCAGCGCGGGCACCGACACATGCAGATAGTTGAGGATCTGATGCCCGAGCACCCCGAAGACGGTGATGACACCGCCGGCCACACAGACGGCCTGGAACGCCATCCGCTTCTGCACTTTGGCGGGCCGCCCCGCGGTCAGGGCGAGGAAGATCGGGGTGATCCCAGGGGGATCCATGATGACAAAAAGGGTCAGAAAGAGAGAGCCGAAGACGGCGACGTCGAACATGGGGAAGTACAGGCCTTGCAAGAAGTGAACGGACGTGAGCGTGGGGGTGGTGCGCCTCAGGCCCCGCCGGTCCCCGGCACCGGGAACGCCCCGGTCGCCCTCCGGGTGATCTCCCCGTACACCTCGGGGTCGGTCGCGTACTCGCCCAGCGAGACGGTCTTGCGGCTGCCGTGGTAGTCGCTGGAACCGGTGACCAGCAGCCCCAGTTCCTTGGCCAGCCCGCGCAGCCGCGCCCGGGTGTCCGGGTCGTGGTCCATGTGGTCGACCTCGATGCCGTCGAGCCCGGCGGCAGCCATCTCGACGATCGCCGATTCCGGCACCGTACGCCCCCGCTTGGCGGCGCCGGGATGCGCGAACACCGCAACGCCACCCGCACCCTTGATCAGCCGGATCGCCTCGAAGGGATCGGTCTCGTGCTTCTCCACGAAGGCCCGCCCGCCGTCGGCCAGCCAGTCCTGCGTGAACGCGTCGCCCACGGTCGGTACGACACCCAGCTCGACCAACGCGGAAGCAACGTGCGGCCGGCCGACCGAGCCGTCACCGGCGACCCGGGCAACCTGCTCCCAGGTGACCGGCACGCCCAGCTCGTTCAGCTTGGCGATCATGCCCTTGGCCCGCGGCACCCGGTCGTCGCGCACCAGCTCGCGCTCGGCGAGCAGCGTGGGCTCCTCGGCATCGAAGAGGTAGGCGAGCATGTGCATGCTGATGCCGTCGATACGGCAGGACAGCTCGGCGCCGGTGACAAGAGTGAGCCCCTCCGGCAGCGCGGCGATCGCCTCGGCGTGCCCCCGGGTGGTGTCATGGTCGGTCAGCGCAACGACGTCCAGTCCGGCCGCGGCGGCATTGCGCACAAGCTCGGCCGGGGTGTCCGTACCGTCGGAAGCAGTGGAGTGGGTGTGCAGATCTATGCGCACGACGCGGACTCCAGGCGATGACGGGACGGATGGGACACCTAAGGATAGCGGGTGACCGCCCCGGCTCATGTCACAACCGCAACAGGGCTGCGCCCCCTACCGACGGCTGATAAGCGCCGCTGAGGGGCGCGGGGCTGTGACATCGTGCGGCTCCTCCCCCACTCTCGGCTTCGCTCGAGCGGGGGGACCCCCACCGTGGGCGCGATCAACCCACGACAACACGCAGTCGGCCACCGGCCTAAACGCCCCCGAACCTCACCCGCACCTACGGCTCAAGCAAGCGCGGCGACAGTGCCCCGCACGGCACGAGATCCACCTCGGCCCCCGCGTCCCGCACATCCGTCAGCACCAGCTCGTCGTACATCAACAGCCCCGACTGCTCGGGCCAGACGACCGCCCACAGCCAGAGCCCGCGCGCCTCGCCCGCGAAGACCGCGCGGTCGGCCGGACTGCCGGAGACATGCCAGAGCGGAGTGGGGCGGCCGGCGGCCAGCACCTTGGCCTGGGGCGGCTTGCCGACGTCCATGTACGGCCCCGGGTCCGGCCCGTCGATGCCCGCGTACCGCGCGCCGAGGCCGACGCCGAGTTCCTCGGCGACCAGGATCAGTTCGCCTATGCCGCCGAGCGGGCCGGGTCCGGAGCAGGCCACGGCCGTGGCGCGGCCGCCACTTCGGTCGTCACCGGCGCAGGCCACGCCCGTGAACAGCCAACCGACCGGTAGCGGCCACGGCATCCACACCGGTACCTGCGTGCGATGCACCACGACACTGAGGGCCTCGACGCTGGGCGGGATCACGGGCTGCAGCGGATGCACGGTGCCGTGGACATCGCACTGCCAGGAATCGGCGAAGAGTCCGGGAGCCCTGACCCGGCCACCACACTTCGGGCAACTGGGTTCGCCCCTCATAGGGCCCCACGGTCCTACCCCGACTGCGCCACGTCAAGGACGATCACCCGTCCGGGCGGAACACCCGGGCCGGGAAAAGGGGTTGGGTGAGCTTCCTCACTCCGGATTCAGTCCAGTGCAACGGACTTGCGGACCGGGTCCCTGAGGTCCGTCCCCTGTGTCAGCCACCGCTCCTGGAGGGCCTGCGCGCCGTGCACCCGCTTCCACGCGGCCTCGTTGGGAGTCATGGGCAGCAGGGGCAGGAACCGTACGGGATCGAGGGGCTCGTCCAGCTCCAGGTCCTCGACCAGCCCGCCGGGCTCGGCCACCAGGACGGAGGTGAACGGGGCGCCGGGCCACAGCGGCTCGCCGACGTCGAGCGAGGCGCCGGGTGCCACGACCACGCCCTCGACCTGCGGAGACGCGGCGAGCACGGCGAGCGGACGGAGCACCTTGTCGGTGTCGGCGACACCGGACCGCACGGAGAGGACCAGCTCGGCGCGGGGCCCCTTGACCGGGTCGGCGAGCACCGCGGTGGGGTCGGCCATGGGCTGGGCGGACATGCCGAGCGTGGCGTAACGGACGACGTCCCCCTCCTGGAAACGCAGCACCTCGATGCGGTCCGTACCGAGGAAGGTGACCGCGGCGCGCGCGTCCGGTTCACCCAGCGCGGTGCGCAACCGGGCCTCGACCAAAGGGAGAACATCAGCCATGCAGCGAGCATAGAACTCGTCAGGACCGGGCAAACGAGCGCCTTGACACTGCAGTCGGCTGATACTCTTGGCCAGGTTCGGGGCAGCACGCAGAAGCGTCGCGGTCAAGTCCTGACGCCGACGACACTCCCTTACGAGGGACCGGCCGGAGGAGGTGGGGCTGCAATGGACCGAAGTCGACCGTGCAGTACCACCCGCTCTTCCGACCGCTGACGTAGCTCTGGCTCTGCCGGCTGCCACCTCTCGTTGCGTATCTCCACGCGGAAGAGCACTTCGTTTCGCTTTGCCTGATCTGTCTGACCTGCATCAGCAGCTGAATCAGCAACGAAGGTCACCACCGCGACGGTGCGGTGCTCCCCGCTTTGTGGACGTGCCAAACATCCCGCGAGTCAGGACGTCCCCATTCCGGGCAGTTCCACCCGTCGCAGCGGACTTTCGCTGCTCGTTGCGAAGGAGCCTGCCATGTCGATGATCCGCGACCTCCGAGCTGCGGTCCGTCCGTCGCGTCCCATGCTGCGCAAGGACACCGGCGCGTACGACACCACGCGCGACCCCGGGACGACCTCCGCCGTCGTCGACTGCGCCATCTACCGCGACGGCGCCCGCGTCGAGTCGTCGAAGCCGCTGACCCCGCACGAGGCGATGCGCCGGGTGCGGCGCGACGGGGGCTTCGTGTGGATCGGTCTGCACGAGCCGACCGAGGCCGAATTCGCCGGTATCGCCAGTGAGTTCGGGCTGCACCCGCTGGCGGTCGAGGACGCCGTCCAGGCGCACCAGCGGCCGAAGCTGGAGCGCTACGACGACTCCCTGTTCACCGTCTTCAAGACCATCCACTACGTCGAGCACGACGAACTCACCGCCAACAGCCAGGTCGTCGAGACCGGCGAGGTGATGTGCTTCACCGGCCGGGACTTCTTCATCACCGTCCGGCACGGCGGCCAGGGCTCGCTGCGTGCGCTCAGGCACCGGCTGCAGGACGACCCCGAGCTGCTCGCCAAGGGGCCCTCGGCGGTGCTGCACGCGATCGCCGACCACGTCGTGGACGGCTACATCGCGGTCGCCGACGCGGTGCAGGACGACATCGACGAGGTGGAGACGGAGGTGTTCTCACCGGGACGCAAGGGGACGCCGCGCGGTACGGACGCCGGACAGATCTACCAGCTCAAGCGCGAGGTCATGGAGTTCAAGCGGGCGGTGTCGCCGCTGATGCGGCCGCTGCAGCTGCTCAGTGAGCGGCCGATGCGGCTGATCGACCCCGACATCCAGAAGTACTTCCGGGACGTCGCCGACCACCTGGCCCGGGTGCAGGAGCAGGTGACCGGCTTCGACGAGCTGCTCAACTCCATTCTCCAGGCCAACCTCGCGCAGGCGTCCGTCGCGCAGAACGAGGACATGCGCAAGATCACGTCCTGGGCCGCGATCATCGCCGTACCGACGATGGTCTGTGGTGTGTACGGGATGAACTTCGATTACATGCCGGAACTGCGCTGGAAGTTCGGGTACCCGATGGTGCTCGGGATCACGGCGATGATCTGCTTCGGCATCCACCGGACGCTGAAGCGCAACGGATGGCTGTGAGCGGCCTCGTTACGCTTCTCCCATGACTGGTGAGCTGCTCGAGAGGGCCCTCGTCGAGGAGGCCACGAAGAAGTCCGGCCTCATCTGGGTGAAGGGGCCCGGTGCTGCGGCCCGTGCCCTGTGGCATGTGTGGCACGAGGGTGCGGCCTGCGTCGTCGGCGACGGGCCGGGCGAGCAGCCGCTGCCGGGGCTGGCTGACGGGGCCACGGCCGAGGTGACCGTCCGCAGCAAGGACAAGGGTGGCCGGCTGGTCTCCTGGACGGCGAAGGTCGTGGAACTGACGCCCGGTTCCGAGGCGTGGGAGGCCGCCGTCGCCGAGTTGAAGGGCAAGCGGCTCAACGCACCCGACGGTGAGGCGATGACCGAGCGGTGGGGGCGCGAGTGCCGGGTACTCCGCCTGGAGCCGACGGGGACGACGCAGCCCCTGCCCGACGGCTCCCTGGCCGAGCAGCCGCTACCGACGCCGGCGACGACGCGGGAGCCGATCCCGGCGGGCCTGCCGCGGTTGCTGATGAAGAAGCGGCGGCGCAAGTAGCGGCGGCTACGACGTCGGCAGCTGCTGGCCGTAGTCCACCGTCTCGTCCTTCGCCGGCTGTTCCAGGGCGAAGTCCTTGCCCCAGTCGGAGAAGCTGAGGGTGCCCGCGCCGCCGGCGCGGACCAGGCGCAGGGGGTACGGCTTGCCCTCCAGGGAGACGTCCAGCGTGCCGCCGGAGCCCCGGTCGCCGGTGATGCGGATGGTGCGGACGCCGGACTGTTCGTGGTGGCCGTCGGTCTGCAGGGAGCCGTGCAGGGTCAGCAGGCTCTTGAGGAGGACGTCCTTGTCGGTGAAACCGCTGAAGCGCTTGTACGAGGGGTCGCCCTGCGGCACCTTCACATACTTGCCGTCGAGCTTGTCGGCCGCGGCCGCGTCCCCTTCGTCGCCCTCGCCCTTCCCGTTGTTCCAGAACTCCGCCTCGGCCATGAGGAACAGCTCCTCACCG
Source organism: Streptomyces flavusporus (assembly GCF_046267975.1). Classification (NCBI taxonomy): domain Bacteria; kingdom Bacillati; phylum Actinomycetota; class Actinomycetes; order Kitasatosporales; family Streptomycetaceae; genus Streptomyces; species Streptomyces flavusporus. Next base: position 3,536,637 of record NZ_CP176503.1, read on the forward strand.
ACCCGCAGCAGCTTGAACGTCGCCCCCTCCCCGGTGACCGACCCGCTGCCGCCGTCCGACTTCAGGCGCATGTCGAGCTTGTACGTGCTCCCGCCGGCGACGACCGTCCCCGACAGCCGGACAGCGGCGGCAGACTCCGCCGCCGTGCGGGTCTGGGCCTGGATCTTGTCGGCGGGGAGCTTGCCCACCCCGTTCGTGCCCGCGTTCGGATCTTCCTCGCTGCACCCCGTCAGCGCCGTCCCCGTCACGACCAGTGCGCACATCGCGCTCGCCAGCACGGTCCGGCGGGTACGGCCCTGGGGCATCGCAGTCACAGGTGGTGCTGCCTTTCTGACGTGGGTCCTGAGCGGCGTACCGCAGCGTACCGGGGCTGTGCGCACCAGGCGGAGCCAGTCCGTCCGAACCGCTCACCAGGGCGTATCCGATCGGGACGGGCTAGCCTGAAGCCCAACTGAGCGAGCAATTCGACAAGAACAGAGCAAAAGCAACGCACGGTATGAAAAGGAGGCGCAGCCATGGTCGCGGGCGCCCCCCGGATCTTCGTCTCGCACCTGTCCAGCGTCGCCGTCTTCGATCCGAACGGCGACCAGGTGGGCCGCGTGCGCGATCTGGTCGTCATGCTGCGCGTCGGCCGCCGGCCCCCGCGGCTGCTCGGGCTGGTCGTCGAACTCGTCACCCGCCGCCGGATCTTCCTGCCCATGACGCGGGTGACCAGCATCGAGTCCGGCGAGGTCATCACCACCGGTGTGCTCAACGTCCGCCGTTTCGAGCAGCGTCCCACGGAGCGACTCGTGTTCGGTGAACTCCTCGACCGGCGCGTCAGGCTCGTCGAGACCGGCGAGGAGGTCACCGTCCTCGATCTGTCCGTGCAGCAGTTGCCGGCCCGCCGCGACTGGGAGGTCGACCGTGTCTTCGTGCGCAAGGGCAGGAAGGGCGGCGCCTTCCGGCGGGCCAAGGGCGAGACGCTGACCGTCGAGTGGTCCGCCGTCACCGGTTTCTCCCTGGAGGAGCACGGGCAGGGCGCCGAGAGCCTGCTCGCCACCTTCGAGCAGCTGCGCCCCGCCGACCTGGCGAACGTCCTGCACCACCTCTCACCCAAGCGGCGCGCCGAGGTCGCCGCCGCCCTCGACGACGACCGCCTGGCCGACGTCCTCGAAGAGCTCCCGGAGGACGACCAGATCGAGATCCTCGGCAAGCTCCAGGAGGAGCGTGCCGCCGACGTCCTGGAGGCGATGGACCCGGACGACGCGGCCGACCTGCTCTCCGAGCTGCCGGAGGAGGAGAAGGAGCGGCTGCTGAGCCTGATGCAGCCCGCCGACGCGGCCGACATGCGGCGCCTGATGGCGTACGAGGAACACACCGCCGGCGGTCTGATGACCACCGAACCGATCGTGCTGCGCCCCGACGCCACCGTCGCCGACGCCCTCGCCCGGGTCCGCAACTCCGACCTCTCCCCCGCCCTTGCCGCCCAGGTGTACGTCTGCCGCCCGCCCGACGAGACGCCGACCGGCAAGTACCTGGGTACCGTCCATTTCCAGCGGCTGCTGCGCGACCCCCCGTACACCCTGGTCAGCTCGCTCGTCGACGACGACCTGCAGCCCCTCGCCCCGGGCGCGGCGCTGCCCCTGGTCGCCGGGTTCTTCGCGACGTACGACATGGTCGCGGCGCCCGTCGTCGACGAGTCCGGGTCGCTGCTGGGCGCGGTGACCGTGGACGACGTACTGGACCACATGCTGCCCGAGGACTGGCGGGAGACGGAGTTCGAACTCGACGAGGGCGAAGGGGTGGTCGCCCATGGCTCCTGAGCGAGAGACGGCGCGTGAGATAGTCCGGGAGCGCATTCCGGTGGGCGCCACGGCGACCACGCGCCCGCGCGCCCGCCTGGACCAGCCGCGCACGCCCCGGCGCCGGATCCTGCCCGAGTGGGACCCGGAGGCCTTCGGGCGGCTGTCGGAGCGCATCGCGCGCTTCATCGGCACCGGACGGTTCCTCGTCTGGATGACCGTCGTGGTCATCGTGTGGGTGCTGTGGAACATATCCGTGCCCAGCGACCTGCGCTTCGACGAGTACCCGTTCATCTTCCTGACGCTCGCCCTGTCCCTGCAGGCGTCGTATGCGGCCCCGCTCATCCTGCTCGCACAGAACCGGCAGGACGACCGCGCCCGGGTCGATCTCGAACAGGACCGCAAGCAGAACGAGCGGTCGATCGCGGACACCGAGTACCTGACCCGGGAGATCGCCGCCCTGCGCATCGGCCTCGGGGAGGTGGCGACGCGGGACTGGATGCGCTCCGAACTCCAGGACCTGGTCAAGGAGCTGCAGGACGGACACCACGACGGTCATCGCGTATTCCCGGCAGAACGGTCAGGGATACGTGACGTAGACGACCGCTGACGGGCTTTCCGAGGTCCCCGTCGGGCGCCGTACCATCGTCCTTATGGCTACGGAAGACGCGGTGCGCGAAGCACTGGCGACGGTGAACGACCCCGAGATCAACCGGCCCATCACCGAGCTCGGGATGGTCAAATCGGTGGAGATCGGCGCGGACGGAACGGTCGCGGTCGCCGTGTACCTGACGGTCTCCGGCTGCCCCATGCGTGACACGATCACCCAGCGGGTGACCGAGGCGGTCTCCCGGGTCGAGGGCGTCACTCGCGTCGACGTGACGCTCGACGTGATGAGCGACGAGCAGCGCCGCGAGCTGGCGACCGCCCTGCGCGGCGGCCAGGCCGAGCGCGAGGTCCCCTTCGCCAAGCCGGGCTCGCTGACCCGCGTGTACGCGGTCGCCTCCGGCAAGGGCGGCGTCGGCAAGTCGTCCGTCACGGTCAACCTGGCGGCGGCGATGGCGGCGGACGGTCTGAAGGTCGGTGTCGTCGACGCCGACATCTACGGCCACTCCGTGCCGCGCATGCTGGGCGCCGACGGGCGTCCCACCCAGGTCGAGAACATGATCATGCCGCCGTCCGCGAACGGCGTGAAGGTCATCTCCATCGGTATGTTCACGCCGGGCAACGCGCCCGTGGTGTGGCGCGGCCCGATGCTGCACCGGGCGTTGCAGCAGTTCCTGGCGGACGTCTACTGGGGCGACCTGGACGTCCTGCTGATGGACCTGCCGCCCGGCACCGGCGACATCGCCATCTCCGTGGCCCAGCTGGTCCCGAACGCCGAGATCCTGGTCGTGACGACCCCGCAGCAGGCCGCGGCCGAGGTCGCGGAGCGGGCCGGCTCCATCGCCGTACAGACCCACCAGAAGATCGTCGGCGTGGTCGAGAACATGTCCGGCCTGCCCTGTCCGCACTGCGGCGAGATGGTCGACGTCTTCGGCACGGGCGGCGGCCAGGCGGTGGCGGACGGCCTCACCCGCACCACGGGCACGAGCGTCCCCGTCCTCGGCAACATCCCCATCGACGTCCGCCTCCGCGAGGGCGGCGACGAGGGCAAGCCGGTGGTCCTCACCGACCCGGACTCCCCGGCGGGCGCGGCCCTGCGCTCGATCGCGGGCAAGCTGGGTGGCCGGCAGCGGGGTCTGTCGGGCATGTCGCTGGGCATCACGCCGCGCAACAAGTTCTAGAATTTTCCGGAAGTGGTACGAGGTCGGGGCGCCGTCTGCACAGACGGCGCCCCGACCTCTTCATCCTTAGTTACGCGTACTCCGCGATAGTTACGTGTACTCCGCGATGTCCTTGATCACGGCGAAACCCAGACCGTACGCGCTCATACCCCGGCCGTACGCCCCCAGGTGGAGTCCCTGCTCCGTCGTCCCCGCGAGCACCCACCCGAACTCGGACTCCCGATAGTGGAAGGACGTGGGAACGCCGTCCACCGGCAGGGACAGCGTCGACCAGTCCTCGCCGGCGAGATCGTCCGCGAGGACCCACGCCGTCTCCGTCTGCTGCTCCAGCCAGTCGTCCCGCAGGGTGTGGTCCATCTGCGCGGGCCAGGTGAAGGACAGCAGCCCCACCCCGGCGAGCCAGGCCGCCGAGGAGACCGACGTGGCTTCCAGGAGCCCCGTGCCGTCCGCGCTCCGCCGCACCGGGTTGGCCGCGACGGTCACCACGACCGCGAACCGTTCCCGGTCCTCCGCCGTCCCACCCCGCACCGAGGGCTCGTCACCATGGCCGATGGAACCGTGCTCCACGGCCCCGTCGGCCGTCGTACCGACCTGCATCAGCCAGCGCGGGCCCGTGAACGCCTCGTCGAGGCCGTACCAAGGGAAGGGCGCGCGCAGGTAGCCGTCGACCGTACGCCGACCCGAGGGGTGCTGTTGTCCGCCCTCCGCGGCCGGCGCCTGTGCGACTGCCCGACTCGTCGTCTCCATGTGCCCGGACGCCTCCTCGCTCTCGTCGGACCGGGCGGCCCGCCCCCCTTCGGACGTACTCGTCCGGTCCGCACAACAACTCGGCAGCATATCCACACCGCTGCGGGCCGCAGGGAATGCGCCCGGCGCGTGGGTCGCCCGGGGGCGCGTTCAGGCCGCGCGGGCGCGGGGGATACGGGCTCGGGGGATCAGGTGGCGTCCGCGTCGAAGGGCGGGCGCTCGTCGGGCTTCTTCGTCATGTCGACGCGGGCGCCCGAGGAAGCCGGGGAAGCCGACGGGGCGGTGGACGTCTCGGTGTCACGGCCCTGCACCGCGTCCGTGACCTCTGCCATCTCCTTCTTCAGGTCGAAGCCGTTGCGGATCTCCTTCAGCCCCAGATCGTCGTTGTCCATCTGCTTGCGGATGAACGTCTTGGGGTTGAGGTCCTCGAACTCGAAGTCCTTGAACTCCGGGCCCAGTTCCTGCCGGATGTCCTGCTTCGCACTCTCCGAGAACTCGCGGATCTTCCGGACCGTGCGCATCACGTCCTGGATGACCTTCGGGAGCTTGTCCGGACCGAAGACGAGCACGGCGAGGACGATGAGCGTCACCAGCTCTAGCGGTCCTATGTCATTGAACACCTGAAGCTCCTTGCGATGTCCCGGGCCGGATCCACGGTACCCGCCGATCCTGTCCGACCGGTACCGTCCCGTGACCCCCGAGTGCGGGTAAGTGAGCGGTTTTCCGGTTGTTTGCCTTGTGGGGGCGGGTTCGGAGTCCGGTCTGTGAGATTAGTGCGAGTTCGCTCAGTCGCCGTCGGAGGAGCCGAGCACCAGGGAGATCGTCCGCTCCTTGCCGTCGCGTACGACGGTCAGCTTCAGGCGGTCGCCGGGCCGGTGGGCGCGGGTCTTGACGATCAGTTCCTCGCCGGAGTGGATGCGCTGGCCGTCGACCTCGGTGATGACGTCGCCCGCCTCGATGCCGGCCTTGTCACCGGGGCCGTTGCGGGTGACCGGGGGTCCGCCGTCGTTGCCCTTGGTGCCGACGCGGGCGCCGTCGCCGGTGTAGTTCATGTCGAGGGTGACGCCGATGACCGGGTGGGTCGCCTTGCCGGTGCTGATCAGCTCCTCGGCGACGCGTTTGCCCTGGTTGACGGGGATGGCGAAGCCGAGGCCGATGGAGCCGGCCTGGCCGCCGTCGAGGTCGGAGCCGCTGTCGGCGGAGCGGATCGCGGAGTTGATGCCGATGACACGGGCCTGTGCGTCGAGCAGGGGGCCGCCGGAGTTGCCGGGGTTTATGGGGGCGTCGGTCTGCAGGGCGTCGACGTAGGAGACGTCGCTGCCGTCGCCGCTCTCGCCGCCGGCCGTGATGGGCCGTTCCTTGGCGCTGATGATTCCGGAGGTGACGGTGCCGGCCAGGTCGAAGGGCGCGCCGATGGCGACGACCGGGTCGCCGACCTGGACGTTGTCGGAGTTGCCGAGCGGCAGGGGCTCGAGCCCGCTCACCCCGCGCACCCGCACGACAGCGAGGTCGTAGCCGCCGTCCCTGCCGACGACCTCGGCCTTCGCGGTGTCGCCGCTGTGGAAGGTGACGGTGATCTCGCCGTCGTCTCCGGCGGGCTCGACGACATGGTTGTTGGTGAGGATGTGGCCACGGTCGTCGAGCACGAAGCCGGTGCCGGTGCCACCTGCGTCGGCACCGCTGACGTGCAGGGTGACCACGCTGGGCAGGGCCCGCGCGGCGATCCCGGCCACGCTGTCCACGGCCCTCCCGGCGGGCTCCTTTCCGGCCTGCGGCAACTCCACCTCCCCGACGCCGCCGTTCCGCTCCAGATACGCCCCTACGGCCCCACCGACGCCCCCGGACACGAGCGCGACCAGCACCATGCCGACCAGGAGCACCTTCATACCCCGCCTGTGCCGCTGCTCCTGCGTGAGCACGGCGGCACCGGTCTGCTGAAGGGGGGCGGGGGTCGGTGCGGCGCCGGGACGGGCGGCCGCCGCGGCCCAGGGGTCGTAGCGGTGCCAGGGGTTGGTGGAGGGTGGGGTGTCGGGGGTGGGGGGCGTGTGGGCGGGCGTTGGCGTGCCGGGCGGGGCTGCTGTGGGAGCCGGTCCCGACGGGTCTGTGCCGTGCGTGGGTGGCGGGGCGCCGGGCACGGGGGCTACCGGTGTCGGCGTGGGCATGCCGTGCTGCGGAGCGGGCGCCGGTATCCCCGTGCCGTTCGCGGGTGTGGCCGCCGGTATCCCCGTGCCGTTCGCCGGTGTGGCCGCCGGGTGCTGCACCGGCGGAGCCGGCGCCCAGGGGCCGGGCTCGCCGTACGGCGGGGTGCTGTAGGGGTCGGGGTCGTGCAGGGGCTTCTCGGCAGCGGGCGGGGCGTCCGAGGCCACGCCCGCTGCCGGAACGGAACCCGACTCTTCGGCGGACGCCGGAGCCGTAGACACCGTCCCCTCGGCCACATCCTCCGGGCGCCTCAGTTCGAAGTCGCCCTCGGAGGACGCCGCGTCGCTTCGGGCCGCTGCGGAGCGGTCCGGCTCATAACCCCCTCCGGCGTCACCAAAGGGCGACGCAGGGCCCTGCGCGGGCTTCCCCTCGTTCATGCTCTCCCCACAGCCGGCCGCGGCACGGCTCGTCATTGGTGGCCGCAGTTCGTCGGTTCCGCGCCGGTCGCCATGACGCGGGCGCGGTTCACCCTGGATTCAACCAGGTTCACGCGCCGGGGTGCAGCGGCCGGTCAGCGGGGTGTGGCGGAGGGGGACGAGGACGGGGCGGGGCTCGCGTCGGGACCGGGCGCCGCGAGCAGGCCGGGGGCCGTGATCTCCGATGCCGTCGACCACGTGGTCAGGGAGATCGGCGGGGCCGTCGAGAGCGGACGTATCAGCGGGGACATCGCGGCAGCACCGGCCACCACGGGCGCCGTGAGCGTGTGCAGGCGCGCCTCGGCCTGCGCGGCGAGCGGTGCCGGCGCTCCGGGCAGGAGCGGCGCGGACACCTCCGTCGGGGCCACCGGGGTGTCCCCGAGGGCCCGTCCGCCCTGGCCCTGCACGAGGAGCGGGCCGACCCCGCGCCGCCGCTGGTTGTCGGGCACCGTCGTGGCTCCCGCCCCCGGCGTACGCATCGGCGTCACATTGCTGCCGTTCCCGGAGCCGCCGCGGGCGTCCGTGTCGCCCGGCGCGCCCGTGGTCACGCCGCCCAGCGCGATCGCGGCCAGCGACACCGCGCCGGCGGCGACGAACGCGAACCGCCGCCCGCGCGAGGCCGCCGCACGCTCGGCCTCGCTGCGGCCGACGTCATGGATACGGAAGCCCCGCTGTGCACCGGAGGTCGGGAGTACGGGTGCGTGGGAAGTGGCGGCGACGTAGTCGAACTCGAAGCGCTCGCCTCGCCTCATGCCGAAGACGCCGGGCGTCCCGGTGCGTCCGGGGAGTCCGCCGCCGAATCCTCCCCCGACCGGCGGTACACCGCCGTCGACGTCACCTCCCCCGGGCAACCCCTGAAGGCGCGCCAGGAAGCTCTCGGAGGGCGGCGGCGGGGCGGCCTCCGCAAAGACGTTCTTCAGCCGGCGCTGGGCATCGACCTCCGCCTTGCACTTCGGGCAGGTCGCCACGTGCGCCAGCACGCGCTCACGCGTGTCATGACCGAGCTCGCCGTCGACCAGGGCGGCGAGTCGGTCTCCCAGATGCTGCTCTGCGAGGTGTCCCTCGGCAGGGTTCGGCCGTGATCCACTCACGCGGACGCGCCCCCTCCCCCCAGAGCGGGAACGCGGGCCACGAAGGAGCGTCGCTCGGCGCGCGCCTCCGGCGAGCGGTGCGCGAGTGCCTTGCGCAGCTGCGAACGGCCACGGTGGATCCGGGAGCGGACCGTGCCGAGCTTCACGCCGAGCGTCGCGGCGATCTCCTCGTACGACAGTCCTTCGATGTCGCACAGGACGACCGCGGCACGGAACTCGGGTGCGAGAGTGTCGAGGGCCTGCTGGACGTCCGCGTCGAAGTGCGCGTCGTTGAGGACCTGCTGCGGGGTGGGCTCACGGCTGGGCAGCCGCTCGGCCGCGTCCTCGCCGAGGGCGTCGAAGCGGATGCGCTGCTTGCGGCGGACCATGTCCAGGAAGAGGTTCGTGGTGATGCGGTGCAGCCAGCCCTCGAACGTGCCCGGCGTGTAGGTGGACAGGGAGCGGAAGACGCGGACGAAGACCTCCTGGGTGAGGTCCTCGGCGTCGTGCTGGTTGCCTGTGAGGCGGTACGCCAGCCGATAGACGCGGCCACTGTGCGTGCTGACGATCTCCTCCCACGTGGGCGGAGTCCACGCCTGCCCGTCCGCGTCGGTGGAGAACGTCGCGGTCCGGTCGTGGTCAGCGGCGTGGCTGTGGTCAGCAGCGGTGTCGTTCACGGATTTCGGCCTGCCCGCCGACCCGAGGAAGCGCCGCAGCACTCCTGCCCGGTTCAAAGGCGCAGCCGCACCTCCCCTGTCGGCTCTGGTGGTGTCCAGTGGAGCCCCTACCATAGCCACCTCGTCCGTTAGCTCCGGATAAGCGGTTTTACGAGAAATTGATCTGTGCTGATACGGCTGATGCGGTTGATGCGGTTGATGCGGCTGCGTCAGCACTTGCTCGGCGTCCCGCGAGTCGTCGTGATCCAACTGTGTCCCCCGCTCCTGTCTCCCATCCTTCTAAACGCCCGGTCCCATCTGCGGGTTCCCGGCGGCAACGGATACAGTCACGCCCAGGCAACCACGGGGACAGGAGAGGGTCATTACCGGCAACCGGCAGACGAGCTGGGCGTTCGCCGACGCCTATGTCGCCGAGGACGAAGCGCTGCGCTGGGCCCGTGACCGGGCCCGCGACGCAGGGCTGCGCTCGGTGTCGCCCGGCACGGGCGCCGCGCTGAGGTTGCTGGCCGCTTCCGTGGACGCCAAGGCCATCGCGGAGATCGGCACCGGGACCGGTGTGTCAGGGATTCATCTGCTGTTCGGGATGCGGCCGGACGGTGTCCTGACCACCGTGGATCCCGAGCCCGAGCACCAGCAGTTCGCCCGGCAGGCCTTCCGCGCCTTGGGGTTCGCCAGCAATCGCGCCCGTTTCATCCCGGGCCGCGCCCTGGACGTCCTTCCGCGGCTCGCGGACGCCGGCTATGACCTCGTCTTCTGCGACGGCGACCGGCTGGAGGTGCTGGAGTACCTCGCTGAATCGTTGCGCCTGCTGCGTCCCGGCGGGCTGGTCGTGTTCGAGGGTGTCTTCGCGAACGGCCGCACGGTGGACTCGGGCCCCCAGCCGACGGAGGTACTGCGGCTGCGGGAGCTGCTGCGCGCGGTGCGCGAGAGCCAGGAGCTGGTGCCGTCGCTGCTGCCGGTGGGCGACGGGTTGCTGTGCGCGGTGAAGCGATAACCCCGGGCGAGCGCCCCAAGCGACAATCCCTGGCCGGTCGACCTGGGCAAACAATCGCCCCGACACCGAATACAGTGCCGGGGCGATTGAAAGGGTATGGTCGCCTGCGGGTCAGCCCACGACCTTCTTGAGTGCGTCGCCGAGCGCGTCGGCCTCGTCCGGGGTCAGCTCGACGACGAGCCGACCGCCGCCTTCGAGCGGAACGCGCATGACGATGCCCCGCCCCTCCTTGGTCACCTCGAGCGGGCCGTCACCCGTCCGCGGCTTCATGGCCGCCATGCTCGTTCCCCTTCCTGAAAACCAGCTCATCGTCAAAGCCGACGGCCCGCTGAAGGGCACGCGCGGTCCGTGAGGGGACACGCGACACCGGCATCGAACACATTGCTTCCAAGCCATTATCCCGCATCTCACGACCCGATGACCAACATCAGTCGGCATCGCTTGGGCAACGCGCGCGAGCAAAACCACTCAATTCGGCGATGTAACTGCGATACTGCGCAGCCGCACGGACTTCCGCGGAGCGGAAGCCGGGACAAATTCTTTGACGCAGGTCACATGGCCGCTCGGGGCCGTTGTCGGTGATCTCCGCCATGCTGTCCTCAGACAGGACGTACTGACCGGTACGCCCACAGCCGCGACTCCGGAGGGGATACGCCATGGCCGACACCGTGCTCTACGAGGTGAGCGACGGGCTTGCGACGATCACGCTGAACCGCCCCGAGGCGATGAACGCGCTGAACATCGAGACCAAGGTCGCCCTCAGGGAGGCGGTCCAGTCCGCGGCGGCCGACGACGCCGTACGGGCGGTGCTGCTGACCGCGTCCGGGGACCGGGCGTTCTGCGTGGGGCAGGACCTCAAGGAGCACATCGGGCTGCTGGCCGCCGACCGGGAGGCGGGCGGGGGCGAAGGGCAGACGATGAGCACGGTGCGGGAGCACTACAACCCGATCGTGCGGGCGCTCACGGGCATGGCGAAGCCGGTGGTCGCGGGCGTGAACGGGGTCGCGGCCGGGGCGGGCTTCGGCTTCGCGCTCGCCGCGGACTACCGGGTGGTGGCCGACACCGCCGCCTTCAACACGTCCTTCGCCGGTGTGGCGCTGACCGCCGACTCCGGGATCTCCTGGACCCTGCCGCGCGTCGTCGGGCCGGGGCGGGCCGCCGACCTGCTGCTGTTCCCGCGGAGCATCAAGGCGCAGGAGGCGTACGAGCTGGGGATCGCGAACCGGGTCGTGCCGTCGGAGTCGCTGCGCGGCGAGGCGGAGACGGTCGCGCGGGCGCTGGCCGAGGGGCCGACGGTGGCCTATGGGGCGATCAAGGAGGCGGTGGCGTACGGGCTGTCCCACTCCTTGGCGGAGACGCTGGAGAAGGAGGACGAGCTGCAGACTCGGGCGGGGTCCTCGGAGGACCATGCGATTGCGGTGCAGGCCTTTGTGAACAAGGAGAAGCCGAAGTATTTGGGGCGGTGAGTTCTGAGGCTGCGGGTCCGTTGTGGTTGATCGCGCCCACGGTGGGGTCCCCCGCTCGAGCGAAGCCGAGAGTGGGGGAGGAGCCGCAGATCGACACAGCCCCGCGCCCCTCAGGGGACGCTTCTCGCCACGCAGGCTTCCAGGTGGTCGTCGACCAGACCGCACGCCTGCATCAACGCGTACGCCGTCGTCGGGCCCACGAAGCGCAGACCCCTCTTCTTCAGGGCCTTGGACAGGGCCGTCGACTCGGGCGTGATCGCCGGGACGTCGGACAGCGTCTTCGGGATCGGGCGGGTCGTCGGGGCGGGGGCGTGGGACCAGATCAGGGTGTCCAGCTCGCCCGGGGACCAGTCGGCCAGCACACGCGCGTTGGCGAGGGTCGCGTCGATCTTGGCGCGGTTGCGGATGATGCCGGGGTCGGCGAGCAGGCGCTCGCGGTCGGCGTCCGTGAAAACGGCCACCTTGGCGATCTCGAAACCGGCGAAGGCGGCGCGGAAGCCGGGACGGCGGCGCAGGATGGTGATCCAGGACAGGCCGGACTGGAAGGCCTCCAGGGCCAGCCGCTCGAACAGCGCGTCGTCGCCGTGGACCGGGCGGCCCCACTCCTCGTCGTGATACGTCACGTAGTCCTCGGTGGACAGGGCCCAGGGGCAGCGCAGCGCGCCGTCCGGGCCTGCCAGGGCCGTGCCGTCGCTCACCGCTCCTCCTCCGGCCCGTGTTTCTCCATGGAGGCGCGGGCTGCGGCCCGGGCGCCGGCCAGGGCGGACTCCAGGTCGGCGATCCGGGCGTCGCGCTCGGCGAGCTCGGCGGCAAGGCGGCCCAGGGCGTCGTCCACGTCCGCCATGCGGTAGCCGCGGGCGGCGAGCGGGAAGCGCAGTGAGTCGACATCCGCGCGGGCGACCGGGCGGTCCGGGGGCAGCGGGTCATGGAGCCGCTCGGGTGCGGCCTCGGGCAGCGGGCCGTGCTCGCCGCCGCCCACCACGGCGAGTGTCACCGCCGCGACGACGACGGCGAGGGCCACGACCAGGAACAAGAACATCACCATCGCTGAGGGTCCCCACGCGGAGTGTGCCGGCCTACACCGACGTCGAATGTGTCAGGGTCCGATCGTGCCATGCGAGTCTGACAGTTAGGGTCGCAGGCGGCCGGAAAGGCCGCGGGCCAGGACGTACGAGGAGAGGTCACAGGGGATGCTCAGGCTGGGCAGGCGGGAGTTCCACCCGCACGAGCCGGTGATCATGGCGATCGTGAACCGGACCCCGGACTCCTTCTACGACCGCGGGGCCACCTTCCAGGACGAGCCCGCCCTCGCGCGCGTGGAGCAGGCGGTGGCGGAGGGGGCCGCGATCATCGACATCGGCGGGGTCAAGGCCGGCCCGGGCGAGGAGGTGACCGCCGAGGAGGAGGCGCGGCGGACGGTCGGGTTCGTGGCGGAGGTCCGGCGGCGGTTCCCGGACGTCGTGATCAGCGTGGACACCTGGCGGCACGAGGTCGGCGAGGCCGTGTGCGAGGTCGGGGCGGATCTGCTGAACGACGCGTGGGGCGGGGTGGATCCGCGGCTCGCGGAGGTCGCCGCACGGTACGGGGTGGGGCTGGTGTGCACGCATGCCGGCGGTGCGGAGCCGCGTACGCGGCCGCATCGGGTGACGTACGACGACGTCATGGCCGACATCCTGCGGGTGACCGTCGGGCTGGCCGAGCGGGCGGTGTCGCTGGGGGTACCGCGGGAGTCGGTGCTGATCGATCCCGGGCACGACTTCGGGAAGAACACGCGGCACAGTCTGGAGGCGACGCGCAGGCTCGGGGAGATGGTGGAGACCGGGTGGCCGGTGCTGGTGTCGCTGTCCAACAAGGACTTCGTGGGAGAGACGCTGGACAAGCCCGTCAAGGAGCGGGTGATCGGCACGCTGGCGACGACTGCGGTGTCCGCGTGGCTCGGGGCGCAGGTGTACCGGGTGCACGAGGTGGCGGAGACGCGGCAGGTGCTCGACATGGTGGCGTCGATCGCGGGCCACCGGGAGCCTGCGGTGGCCCGGCGGGGGCTGGCGTAGGGCGTTGCCCGTGCCGTACCAGGGGGCTCCGCCCCCTGGACCCCCGCCTGTGCCCACCCACCACCCGTTTACTGTCGGGCAAGAGGTGAACCTGCTACAGCAGCCCCGCGCTAGCGGCCCGCCTCCTTCGAGACCAACGCCACCGCCTCCTCCACGTCGTCCGTGACGTGGAAGAGGTGCAGGTCCTTCTCCGAGGCCTTGCCCTGGGCCACCAGGGTGCTGCGGAGCCAGTCGACGAGGCCGCCCCAGTACTGGCTGCCGAAGAGGACGATCGGGAAGCGGGTGACCTTCTGGGTCTGGACGAGGGTGAGCGCCTCGAAGAGTTCGTCCAGGGTGCCGAGGCCTCCCGGCAGGACCACGAAGCCCTGCGCGTACTTGACGAACATCATCTTCCGGACGAAGAAGTAGCGGAAGTTGAGGCCGATGTCGACGTAGGGGTTCAGGCCCTGCTCGAAGGGCAGCTCGATGCCGAGGCCGACCGAGATGCCGCCCGCCTCGCACGCGCCCTTGTTGGCGGCCTCCATCGCCCCGGGGCCGCCGCCCGTGATGACCGCGAAGCCCGCCTCGACCAGGCCTCGGCCCAGGCGGACACCGATGTCGTATTCCGAGGAGTCCACCGGCGTACGGGCAGAGCCGAACACGCTGATGGCGGGCGGGAGTTCGGCCAGCGTGCCGAATCCCTCGATGAACTCCGACTGGATGCGCAGGACTCGCCAGGGGTCCGTGTGGACCCAGTCCGACGGGCCGCCCGCGTCCAGCAGTCGCTGGTCCGTCGTGCTCGCCGTCACCTGGCTCCGCCGCCGGAGGACCGGGCCGAGGCGCTGCTCCTCCGGCGGCTGCTTCTTGCCCTCGGGGTTGCCGGTGGCCATGTGCGCTCCCTCCGTTGCGGGGTCGTTCCACCTCAGCGTAGATCTACGCGGGCTAAGGACGGGGTACGTGTGCATGTCCGCCATGAAGCGCCACAGCACCGGCCGGTCTCACACCGTGAGCCAGGACCTCAGGCGCTCCTCGCCCGCCAGGATCTTCGCCGTGTCGACCCGTTCGTCCCGCTTGTGCGCCAAGTGCGGGTTGCCGGGGCCGTAGTTGACCGCCGGGATGCCCAGAGCGCTGAAGCGGGAGACGTCCGTCCAGCCGTACTTCGGCTGCGGGGTGCCCCCGACCGCCTCGATGAAGGCTGCCGCGGCCGGGTGGGACAGGCCGGGCAGGGCGGCCCCGCTGTGGTCGTCGACGACGAAGTCGGTCACCCCGCAGTCCGCGAAGACCTCGCGGACGTGGGCGATCGCCTCCTCCTCGGTGCGGTCCGGGGCGTAACGGAAGTTGACCGTCACGACACACTCGTCCGGGATGACATTTCCGGCCACACCCCCCGAAATCCCCACAGCGTTCAAGCCCTCGCGGTACTCCAGACCGTCGATCACCGGGTAGCGCGGCTCGTACGCGGCCAGGCGGGCCAGGATCGGCGCCGCCGCGTGGATCGCGTTGGAGCCCATCCAGCTGCGCGCCGAGTGGGCCCGTTCGCCCCTGGTCTTCAGCAGCACGCGCAGGGTGCCCTGACAGCCGCCCTCGACCTGGCCGTCCGACGGTTCCAGCAGCACCGCGAAGTCGCCCCGCAGCCAATCCGGATGGGCCTCGGCGACATGCTTGAGGCCGTTGAGCTCGGCGGCGACCTCCTCGTTGTCGTAGAAGACGAACGTCAGGTCGCGGTTCGGGGCCGGGACGGTGGCCGCGATGCGCAGCTGGACCGCGACGCCCGCCTTCATGTCGCAGGTGCCGCAGCCCCACAGCACACCCTCGTCGTCCAGCCTGGACGGCACGTTGTCGGCGATCGGCACGGTGTCGATGTGACCGGCGAGGATCACGCGCTCCGCCCGGCCCAGGTTCGTGCGGGCGACGACGTTGTTGCCGTAGCGGTCGACCGTCAGGTGCGGCAGGGCGCGCAGGGCACCCTCGATCGCGTCCGCGAGCGGCTTCTCGCTGCCGCTCTCGGAGGGGAAGTCGACGAGCCGGGCGGTGAGCCGTGCGGCGTCCAGGGTGAGGTCAAGCGGGGTGTCGGCCATGCCGTCGACCCTAACGCGCCGGTCCGCTGAAGCACTGTCCACACCTGGGGCGGGCGCCTTGACGAACTCCAGTACCTTGTACGGATGCCAGAGCCGTCCCCTACTCCTCAGCGTCGTGGCCGCCTCTTCCGTGTCGGGGCGGCCTTCGTGGTCCTGCTCGCGGTCGCGGGCTATCTCGTGGTGCAGTACGTCACCGGAGGCACCGGCCCGGGCTGCAGGGTCGTCTCGGCCGACAGCGACGGGACGACGTACGAGTTCACGCCCGAGCAGGCCGTGAACGCGGCGACGATCACCGCCGTCGGCACCGCGCGCGGACTGCCCGAGCGGGCCGTGACGATCGCGCTGGCGACCGCCCTCCAGGAGTCGGCGCTGCGCAACATCGACCACGGCGACCGCGACTCGCTCGGCCTGTTCCAGCAGCGGCCGTCGCAGGGCTGGGGCACGGAGCAGGAGATCATGGACCCGATCTACTCGGCGGGCATGTTCTACGACCACCTGATCGAGGTGCCCGGCTACACCCGGCTGCCGCTCACCGTGGCCGCGCAGCGCGTGCAGCGCAGCGGATTTCCGGAGGCCTACGCCAAGCACGAGCCGGACGCCACCCTGCTCGCCGCCGCGCTCACCGGGCGGGCCGCGGCCACGCTGACCTGTCAGGGACGGCCGGGCGCAACCCCGACCGCCGGTCCCGACGCGGTGCGCTCCGCGCTCGTACGGGACTTCGGGCGGGACGCTGTGGCGCAGGCCGGCGCGGAGGTGGGCGCGACGCCGACGCCCGCGCCGAGCGACCTGACCACCGAGACCAGCGGGCGCACGGTGACCGTACCGGTGACCGCGGACACCGGCGCCGACGGGCGCAGCGTCCGGGAGCGCGGCTGGCAGCTCGCGCACTGGGCGGTCGCCAACGCGTCCGCGCTGCACATCGAGCGCGTCTCGTACGCCGGCCGGGAGTGGACGGCCGGGAACACCGACAGCCGGTGGCGTACGGCGTCCGGCGACGGGAAGGGCGCCGACGGGGCGGAGAGTGCCGCGAGCGCGGTCAGAATCGTCGCTGCACAGTAGTGCGGGGCCTCCCCCTCAGGGGTTACATGCGTGGACGGCCCGTGACGGTGTGATCAGGTTTTCGTGACCTCACCCTCACATCCATCGAAACCCTTGAAAACAAAGGGCGGTAAGGATTCGGCAGACTTTGCGACCAGGCACCCTTTGCCCGTTTTTATCCGGAGCCGATAATGCGACACATTGCCAATTCTTTACACTCGGCCGCCGCAACCTTCGGGGGCTTCGAGCGGTAGTCACTGCGTCCGAGCCCGGGGATCAACAGCCGGGCACGGCCGGACACTTCATCGTTTCCTCCCGTCAAAGGAGCACCATGTCCCTCCCTCTGACCCGTCGGATCGCCCGTGCCGCGCTGCTCGTCGCAGCGGGAGCGGCTGCCGGGGTCGGTGCGGCCGGCTCCGCCAGCGCGGCCCCCGAAAAGCCCGCCACCCCCAACCTCGGCGGGCTGACCGCCCTGGACGGGGCGAGCGTCGGCAACACCGTCGACGGCGCGGCCAAGGATGTCACCGGGATCGCCGGCGACACCGGCAGCAAGGCGGTCAAGCAGTCGGTGCCGAAGGCAGGCAAGACCGGTGGCCAGGTCGCGAAGAAGGCGACGCCGGCGGTGCAGAAGGCTGCGGGTGCCACTGCCGGGGCGGCCGGGGAGGTTGTGGGTGACACCGCTTCCACGGCGACCAAGAGTGGGCTGCCGACGGAGGGGCTGACGAAGGGTGGGCTGCCGCAGACTCTGCCGAAGAAGTCGCTGCCGGCTACGGGGCTGCCGATCGGCTGACGCCGGGTTGTGCGGCGGTGGGGTCCAGGGGGTTCCCTGGGCCCCGTCGTTTTGTGTGCGTGTTGGCAGAGGCCACGGCCGGTTGTAGCGGTGCCCGGCGCTGCAGGCTGTGCCCACCCTCCCCCACTCTCGGCTTCGCTCGAGCGGGGAGACCCCCATCGCCCTGCGGAACGACTGCCCACAGCCGTACAGCGGTATCAGGTCGGTGTCAGGCGAGGCGCTTCACTGCTGCCCGTACCCGTTCGTCCGTCGCCGTGAAGGCCACGCGTACGAAGTTTTCGCCTGCGGGGCCGTAGAAGTCGCCCGGAGCCACCAGGATGCCGAGGTCGGCCAGGTGGGCGACCGTGGTCCAGCAGGGTTCGTCGCGGGTGGCCCAGAGGTACAGGCTCGCCTCGCTGTGCTCGATGCGGAAGCCGTGGTTCAGCAGCGCCTCGCGCAGCGCCGTGCGGCGGGCCGCGTAGCGCTCGCGCTGGACACGGACGTGGTCGTCGTCGCCGAGAGCGGCCACCACGGCCGCCTGGGTGGGCGCCGACGTCATCATGCCGCCGTGCTTGCGGATCTCCAGGAGGGGGCCGAGGACGGCCGGGTCACCGGCCAGGAAGGCCGCGCGGTAGCCCGCGAGGTTGGAGCGCTTGGAGAGCGAGTGGACCGAGACGATGCCCTCGTATGAGCCGCCGTTGACGTCCGGGTGGAGGACGGAGACCGGGTCGGCCTCCCAGCCCAGTTCGAGGTAGCACTCGTCGGAGAAGAGCAGCACGCCGTGCTCGCGGGCCCAGGCGACGATCCGGGTCAGTTCCTCCTTCGACAGGACCCTGCCCGTCGGGTTGGAGGGTGAGTTGAGCCAGAGGAGCTTCAGGTTCGCCGGGTCGAGCTCGGTCGGGTCGTCGTAGACCTCGTAGTCCGCACGGGCCATGCGCGCGCCCACCTCGTAGGTCGGGTAGGCGAGGCGCGGGTAGGCGACCTTGTCGCCGGGGCCGAGGCCCAGCTGGGTGGGGAGCCAGGCGACCAGTTCCTTGGAGCCGACGATCGGCAGGACGTGATGGTGGGTGACGTCCCGGGCGCCGAGGCGGCGGCGCAGCCAGCCGGTGATCGCGTCACGCAGCTCCGGTGTGCCCCAGACCGTCGGGTAGCCCGGGGAGTCGGCCGCCGCGACGAGCGCCTTCTGGATCAGCTCGGGGACCGGGTCGACCGGGGTGCCGACGGACAGGTCGACGATACCGTCCGGGTGGGCGGCAGCCGTCTGCTTGTACGGGGCCAATTTGTCCCAAGGGAAGGTGGGCAGGCGGTCGGAGACTGCGGACACGGTTCTGGCTCACTTTCTCGTGCGTACGAGCCGTTCGGGACGGCAAACGCCTCGGTCCCGTACGGCGGTGACCGCGATGAGGGCGATCAGGCCGTACGGGACCGAGGCGACGCTCCTCAAGCCGCGGCTGGGGCCTCCCAGCGGGCCGCTTACTGGTTCTGCGGCGGAAGCGCGGCGATGAAGGGGTGGTCGCGCTCGATCAGGCCGAGCTTGCTGGCACCGCCGGGCGAGCCGAGCTCGTCGAAGAACTCGACGTTCGCCTTGTAGTAGTCCTTCCACTCTTCCGGAGTGTCGTCCTCGTAGAAGATCGCCTCGACCGGGCAGACCGGCTCACAGGCACCACAGTCGACGCATTCGTCCGGGTGGATGTACAAGGACCGGGAGCCCTCGTAGATGCAGTCGACCGGGCACTCCTCGATGCACGCCTTGTCCTTGACGTCGACACAAGGCTGCGCGATGACGTAGGTCACGCTGTCGTTCCTCCTCGATAGGGCGCTGGCGGGCCTCCTCAGGCTCCGCCGCCTGGCGCGCGGGAGCGCGGCGTCGTCGATGCCCACCCCTAGTATCTCCGTTCTTGGGCATGATCCGAACAGGAGGGGTGGACTGACCTGTGGAATTCTCGTCGATAGGACGCCTTGAGGTCCGTATCACCGCTGCTGACGTGGGCAAACGGGTCTCCGTACGGCGGTTGGGCCACCCTGGTGTCACGCAGGAGAAATTCACCGACACGGTGGGTGTTCTCACATCCTGGAACAACGGGGTGCTGGTGATCACACGACGGGACGGTGAACGCGTCCGGATCGAGGAATCCTCGCTGGTCGCGGGCAAGGTCGTGCCCGCGGCACCGGCCCGGCGGCGTGGGCCGTCCGCGTCGTACCAGGAGCTCGTGCGGGTCGCGGCCCGGGCGTGGCGGCCGGTGGAGAGCGAACGGCTCGGCGAGTGGGAGCTGCGGGCCGCCGCCGGGTTCACCCGGCGGGCCAACTCCGTGCTGCCGCTCGGCGACCCCGGCATGCCGCTCGACGAGGCGCTGACCGTCGTACGGCGGTGGTACCACGACCGCGGCCTGCCCGCGTACGTCCAGACCGCCACCGGCGCCGAGGGTACGCAGGAGCTGCTGTGCGCGGAGCTGGAGGAGCGCGGGTGGGTGCGTGAGGTGACCGCCGAGCTGTGGACCGGGGCACTCGCGCCGGTCGCCGACCGGGCCGAGGGGGCCGGGGTCGTGCTGTCCCGGGAGGCGGACGCGACCTGGCTGGCGCGGTATCAGCGCAAGGGCGTGAGCGAGGTGGCGCTGAAGGTGCTGGGATGGGGGTCCCCCCGCTCGAGCGAAGCCGAGAGTGGGGGAGGGCCCTCGGTGTGGTTCGCGACCGTGCCCGGTGCAGGCACGGGGGCGCCTGCGGCGATCGGGCGGTGTGTGGTCGACGGGCGGTGGGCCGGGTTCGCCGCCGTCGAGGTCGATCCGGCGCTACGGCGGCAGGGACTGGCCGGCGCCGTGATGGCCGCGCTGGCCCGGCAGGCCCTCGACGAGGGCGCATCGGCGGCGTGGCTCCAGGTCGAGACGGACAATGTGGGGGCACGGGCGCTGTACGCCGGGATGGGCTTCAGCGCGCATCACGCGTACCACCACTACCGGGAGCCGCAGGCGTCCGGCGCGCCTGGGCACTGACAGCGGGAGGTCGGCAGGTGGTCATGCAACCCCCCTTCCCCCCACCGCCGGAGCGGTCCGCCGAGCTGCGGCTGCGGTTCGCCGAGGAGGCGCGGTCCGAGCGGCCCGATCTGGCCACGCTGTGTCTGCTCGTCGGCGCGGAGGCCGACGGGGCGCTGGACGACGTCGGGATCGACGCCGCGCAGGTGGAGCTGGACGAGCTGGCCGGGCGGCTGCCCTTCCGGCCGGGTGGGCCGCGCGCCTGGGCCGAGGCGCTGCGTGAACTGCTCGGGGAGCGGTACGGGTTCCACGGCACACCGGGCGATTACCAGCGTCTGGAATCCTCGCTGCTGCATGCCGTGCTGCGGCGGCGGCGCGGGCTGCCGATTCTGCTGTCGGTGGTGTGGGTGGAGGTGGCGCGGCGAGCAGGGGCTCCGGTGTACGGGGTGGCGCTGCCGGGGCACTTCGTGGTCGGGTTCGGGGAGCCGGAGGAACAGGTGCTCGCCGACCCGTTCGAGGGTGGGCGGGTGCTGACCGGGCACGACGCGGAGCTGCTGGTCGTGGGGGCCACGGGGGCGCCGTTGGATTCCTCGATGCTGGTGCCCGCGGCGCCGTTGGATGTCGTACTGCGGGTCCTGAACAACATCCGGGCGTGGGCGGCTGCGCGGGCCGAGCGGACGGATGTGGCGTTGTGGGCCGTCGAGCTGTCGCTGTTGCTGCCGGCGCATCCTGCGCGGTTGCGGTACGAGCGGGCGCAGTTGCTGGTGCGGCGGGGGGATTTCCTGGAAGGGGCACGGGAGTTGGACGCGTATGCGGAGGTGGTGGGTGCGGTGGACAAGGGGGCGGCCGAGCGGATGCGGGGGGAGGCTTCGGCGGCTCGGGCGATGCTCAATTAGGGGTTCGCTGGTGGGGTCGTACGACGGAGGGGACGCCCGGCGGTGGCCGGACGTCCCCTCCGCTGCGTCAGCGAGCCCCTAGTTGGGGGTGGTGTCGATGACTGCGGTGCGCTCCGCCGACGTCTTGCCGCGCAGAGCCTTGCGCAGCGCGGAGGCGACGTCCGCCGGCTGGACGGCACGCTTCCCGCTCGCGCCCTCGATCTGCACGCCGTCGAAGGTGCTGCCGTACGCCTGCTCGAGCGCCTTGAGGTTGTACGTCTCCACGAGCTTGCCGTCGACTGCCTTGAAGCCGAGGATCTTGGGCAGTGACACGGGGCCGAAGTCGATCTTGTGTGCTGCGTCGGTCTGGACCGTGGCGAGGGCGGACATCGCCGGCTCGGCGAACTCCTTCATCATCCGGTCGACCTCGGCATTGGAGACCGTCGGCTGCCGGGTGGTCGTCGGCAGCTGCACCGGCGTGGACGTGCCGGTCTCGACCTGGGTGCGGTAGGCCTCCTCGACGGCGTCGGTGGCCTGGTCGACGGCGATGCCCTTACCGGCCTTGCCGTAGACGGCGACGGCCTTGCCGGACTCGAACCTGATCGTGCCGTCGGTCGCGGTGCCGGCGCCGCCCGCCGCGTCCTCCAGGGACGCCTTCAGCTTCTCCTCGTCGACCGGCATGACCGGTTCGACGACCCGCTCCTGCCCGAAGAGCGAGCCGATCACGGAGACCGGGTTGTAGTCGCTCTTCGCGGCGGCGCCGACCGTGGAGTCGACGTCGAACTGGAGCCCCGACTGGTCCGGCCTGAGCGAGACGGTGTCGCCGTCGACGGACAGCTTCAGCGGGTTGTCGATGCGGTCGCCGAGGGCATCGTCGAGCTTCTTGACGGCGTCGTCGCGGGTGCCGCCGCCGATGTCGACGCCGAGCACGGTGGTGCCCTTGGGCACGTCGGAGTGGTTCATCAGCAGACCGGCGCCGTAGGCGACTCCGGCGACGAAGAACACGCCGCCGCCGAGCAGGACCAGCTTGTTGCGGCCCTTCTTTTTCTTGGGCGCGGCAGCGGGCACGTTCTGCTGCACCGGCTCGGGCAGCTTCGGCGGCGTGTGCGGCAGCGGCCCGTCGGTGGGAGCGCCGGGTGCGAAGGGCGTGCCACGGTCGCCGGACGGCACGACGGGGATGCTGCTGGTGACGGTGTGCCCGGAGACGTTGTCGGGAACGCCGAAGGCGCTGCCGGGGGGCGGTTCGGGGACCTGCTTCTGCGGGGTGAGGATCGCAGTGTCGTCGCTCATACCGCCGCCGGGGCCGCGGCCGGTGTGCGGGGCGGTGCCGGGGGCGCCAGGGCCGCCGGGAACGGTGCCCGGCCTACCGGATGCGCCGGGGCCGCGCGTGGGCGGCGGGACGAGCGGGCCGTCGCCGGTGACCGGGCCGCCGGTCGGGCCCGCGGGGCCCTGCGGGCTGCCCTGGCCGCCGTGGCTGCCCGGTCCGCCCAGCCCGCCGTGACCGCTCAGGCCGACGGAGCCGTTCTGACCGTTGGGGCCGCTCAGGCCGTTGGGGCCGTTCTGGCCGTTGGGCGTGGGCTGATGTCCGTATCCGCCCTGGCCGTTCTCCGTGAAGTACGGCAGGTCGTCGCGGCGGGGTTCGCCGGAGCCGCCCGGGGCGGCGGGCGAGCCGTTGCCCAGCGGGCCCGCGGCGAGCGCCTCGGTGACGTCGAAGGAGCCGGTACCGCCGCCGTGCCCGGGAGCCACGGGGCCGCCGGTGGCGCCGGGCAGCCCGGCACCGTTCGTACCGCCTCCGCCGGAGCGGGTGGCGTCACCGGGCCGGGAGCCGCCCTGCATGTTCACGGAGCCGACCACGCCACCGGGGCGGCCGCTGCCCGGACGGGCCGCAGTGGGGGCGCCGGGAGCGGCGGCGCCCGCAGCGGGGGCGCCGGTGGCCGGGCCGGAACCGCCGGGCTGCCCGGCCCCGTTGGCGGAGCCGCCGCCCTGACCGCCCTTGGCCGGCCCGGACTTGCGGGGCGCGAACCAGTCGCTGGTCTTCTCCTCGGCCGGCTGGGGATGCTCGGCCGGGGCCTCGACCGTGCCGGTGGTGGCCGGGTCCGCCGGGGGCGCCTCGGCGGCGGTGTCGTCGGCGGTCTCGGTGTCCGCGACGGGCTGGCGCACGACGACCGGCGGGATGGGCCGCGACCCGGGGATGTTGATCCGGATCCGCGTCGTCAGCGTGGTCTCGGTCTTGCGTTCCTCCGGCCGCGCGGCCGAACGGCCCGCTCCAGCACCGCTGTCGGAAGCCGTGGGGGTGCCGTAGGGCGGCGTGCCCGAGGGGTATGCGGCTCCGCCGCGCCCGCTGGGCCCGGAGGACGGACTGTCAGTTTCACGACTCAAGGCAGGTTCTCCCGGTTGGCTCCGCCGCCCGTTACGACCTCACATGCTCGGGCAGCTCGGCGGCGGCACCACCATACTGGCCACCCCCGTCGGGTATCCCGCGACCGCTGGGAAACCCACACGGGACTCGCACGCGCGCGGGACGGCGAAGTGGTACGTCACTTGCCAAGTCGGACGGACCGGCCGCCGGGTTGCCGCCCCCGCCCAAGGGTGGCGCACATCACAGCCACACCGATGCCGCCGAGGAGGAAGAGGTACGAGCCGGCTCCCGCGGCGAACAGGAAGTCCCCTTCGGGACGGCTGGCGGTGAGCAGGATGACGGCGAGCATCCAGCCCGCGGCGGACGAAACCGCTCCGCTTCTGCCTCCGGTGCCCCACGCCCCGCCCAGGAACAGCCCGGCCCCGCCCAGGAGGGCAAGCAGCAGCCCGCCGGGGAACCAGCCGGCCTGCACCAGCGCACCGGCGGCGCCGACCACCAGGCCGAGCACGAACAGCCCCAGGTGGGCGACGATCCGCCCGGCGGAGGGGCGCTGCAGCGGCTGGGCGAGCATCGAGCCCTGGTCCTTCATGACGCCTCCTCGATCCCGGCGAACAGATCCGTCTCCCGCGCCCGGTCGCGCTCGCCGCGCACCAACTCGTAGTACTCCGTGGTGAAGACGGGCTGAGCGAGCTCGTTGGACAGCGCGAAGTACGGTTCGGCGACATCGATCTGCGTGACGTGCGCGCGCATCGCGGCGGCCTTGGCGGCGGCGTACGCGGTGCCGTCGATCTCGGTGGTGACGCGCTCGTCGTCCACGACGCCCGGTACGTCGTCGAGGGTGGCGGCCCGGGGGAAGGGGAGGCCGGACAGGTCCTCCTGGAGGCCGGCGAAGGCCTTCTCGGCGACCGTGCGCGGTACGCGGTTCCAGTAGATCTTGGCAATCGGCAGGCCCTCGGCGGCCGCCAGCTCGGCCGCACGCTGGGCGACGCGGTGGGCCTGGATGTGGTCGGGGTGGCCGTAGCCGCCGTCGGGGTCGTACGTGATCAGAACCTGGGGGCGTACCTCACGGATCACCTCGACGAGGCGGGCGGCGGCCTCGTCGACGTCGGCCTGCCAGAAGCAGGCGGCATCGTCGTTGTCGGCGAGGCCCATCATCCCGGAGTCCCGGTAACGGCCTACGCCGCCGAGCAGACGGAAGTCCTCGACACCGAGCTCGGACATGGCGGCGGTGAGCTCCCGCAGCCGGTACTCACCGAGGGCGGTGCCGGCCAGGTGGGCGAGCTCCGGCGGAATGACCTCGCCACGCTCACCGAGGGTGCAGGTGACCAGGGTCACATGCGCACCCTCGGCCGCGTACTTGGCCATGGTCGCGCCGTTGTTGATCGACTCGTCGTCCGGGTGCGCATGCACCAGCAGCAGACGCCGGGCGGGCAGTTCCGTCATGGGGCCAGCCTACGAGGCGACGGTCCTCCACCCAGTCACCATCCCCGCCCGCCGTCACCTCTCGTCGTCGAGCACATGGGCGATGGCGAGCGCGATGCGCTCGATCCAGTCGATGGCGTCGTTCACGGCGGCCTCGTCGATGGGGCGACGCTGCTTGAGATCGCCATCGCTCAGGTCGGCGTCGTGCGCGATCTTGTTGCGTCGCTGTGTGATCTCCAGATAGCGACTGCGAAGCGCCTTCTCGTTCAGCGAGGTTTGCCCCTGGAAGAACATCGTGTTGATCCACCCTGCGGACAGGTACCAGACCTTCTTGTCCGTCACGAGCTTGAGCACCTCGGAGATCTTTCCGGGGTGTTGGAGTGACTGGCCCGCAAGCTTGTCGCGCAGGTGATCGACGACAGCTTCGGGAAGGGTGACGTCACCTCGCTGCACCGCTTCGACCCTGTGCAACGGCAATTCATAGACCCTCAGCTGGTACGGCATCTCGGGGCTGTCCTTGGCCGCCAGCTCGGCGACCCGGCGCAGCACCTCCTCATGCAGCCAGTGGTCGATTGCGGCGACCGCCTGGACCCAGGCCGCCCGGTAGAAGTCGTCGATGTCGATCGTGGGCGACTTGAAAGGGGTCAGCATCCGGCCCGCTTCGACCATGCGCCGGGCCTACGACAGGTTCGTCATGAACGCCTCGAACTGACGCGTCTGCGGTCTGGGAACGGCCATGGGTGACCCCCGAGGAACTCTCCGTCACGATCTCTACGTGCACGATTCCCGAGCGGTACGGGGGTCAGTCAAGCGAGAAGGGGCTGCTCAGAGGAAGGTGGCCGATTCCGGTCCTTCGGTTTCCGGATCACGTTTCTCCGGATGCGGGAGCCACCGGGGCCGACGGGTGCAGGCCAAGACGGCTCCCGCAGGGCTCAGCCGTCTTCCGCCACGTCAGTGAAGATCTCTTCGGCCGATGGGGCGGTGGCAGCCCGGGTGAGCCAGCGGCGGAGGAGGTCTGGATCGTCGCAACCAGTGATGCGTTCGCGGATCTCGGCAGGGACCTCGATGCCGCGCGCCTCCAGGACGAGCAGGACGTCCTCGGCACGGCTCTCGACACGAGCTTCTGCGGAGAATTTTTCGCGAGCTTCTGCGAAGACTTTCTCGCGCACCTCGTTCCGGATCTCCTCGGCGAGGTACGACGTGTAGAAGGAGAGGTCCACGGCCACCAGGTTCCTCCAGAGTTCTGCGGCCCGGCAGTTACTGCCAAGCCCTTGTGCGGTGAATTCGATGATCGGGTCGGCGACGGCTTCGGGCACGCCCTGCAGAGCGGTGGACAGGGCCTTCAGTATCACATCGACCTCCGGATCCTTCGCGTGGGTGATGGCGGACAGCGTGGCCAGCGGCAGGTCGGCGCGGGCCGCGTCCGGGTCGGTGATCACCGGCATGTTGTGCGGACCCGCCACGAGGGGACGCAGCAAGAGCGCGGGCCACTGCCGGGGGCTGAGGGACACAGGCTGGGCGGCCCACTCGGCCGTCGCCCGGTCCTGGCAGACGACGAGCAACAAGACCGGAATCTTGTACTTGGCGTGCAGGAAGGACAAGTAATAGGCCCAGCTGGAAGGCTTGTCCGGATCCTTCTTGCCCTGCGACTCGACGGCCAGCAGGAACGAGCCGTCGCGGTCGGAGTCGAAGCGCAGCAGCGTGTCCACGCGGCGCTCGACAGGCCGGACCTCGGTGAGATCCGTCGGCAGAACCCTGACGGACGAGGGCGGGGCGAATTGGAGGTCAAGGGCTCGGGAGACGCCGGTGAACAGTCCCGGATACTCCTGGAAGATGCGATGCATTGCCTCGTGAGGCGGGCTGACCATGTGGGTCCTTGCTCTGGGGCTCGTCAGACGGGCGCAGGTGACAGGGCCTGGCAGTCGCGGCAGCGGCCGGGTTCGGGCCGCTGCCTCGATGCGGGTCGCGCACTCAGGGAAGCGAGCGGCGAGAGACTTGATGTCAACGCGGGCGCCCGGGCAGCGACTGGATGTGTACGGCCAGGCCGATGGCGAGGAGGGACAGCTCCTCGTGCTGGGCGAGGTGATTGCCGATCACCCTGAAGCGGGTGGTGTGACGGGTGTCGTCGTGGACCATCCGCCGGATCCGGAGCAGGGGCACCGCCGGTTCGGGTGTTTGTTGGCGGCAGGGCGGGACTGGGCGTGCGGGGGCACGCTAGGGTCCTGCGTATCCATCGGGAAGCTCTCTCTTCCTCGGTGGTCAGGCCCTCGCACTGGGATTGCCGTCCCGGCGGGGGCCGTCGCATGTCTGCGGTTGTTGCGCTGAGCGTAGGGCAGGCAACGGCTCCCGCATCCAGCCGAGTTGGTGATGTTCACTCGCGTGGGTGAGGGTCGGTATTCGGCGTTACGGGAATCCAACCCTCCTCGATTACAGGCCACTTGACGAGTGAAGCGTCATGCCGGGAGGCGATAGGGATCATGTCCGTCTCCACGCCGGCCCATGGCGCCACAGCCCTCTGCTCGGAGAGGATGTCGGCCATGCCGAAGACCACACAGTTGCGTACGTACACCGTCCGGGACGGCCTGCTCGACGAGTGGGTGGAGCGGTGGCGGGAGGAAATCGTGCCGTTGCGACTGGAGTTGGGGTTCGCGATCGGAGGGGCCTGGGTGGACCGGGAGAGCAACCAGTTCATCTGGCTGATCTCGTACGAGGGCCCGGAGACCTTCGCCGAGCGCAACGCGCTGTACTGGTCGTCGCCCGAGCGCAAGGCCATGGGCCTGAACCCGGACGACTACCTCGTCCACACCGACGACCGCACGGTCGAAGGTGTCTATTGATCACACGGTCACGCGGAGTCGAGCGGCAGCAAGTGCTGCCGCCGTTCCTCTTGGGTGAGCGTGCGGAAGACCCTTCCTCGGGCAGTCGCCTCCAGCCGGTCGTAATCCGGCTCCGCTCGCCACACGCGCGCCGTCCCGTCGGCCGATCCCGTGAGCAGCCGTGTGCCGTCCGGTGACCAGGCCACGGAGGTCACCTTGTCCTGGTGCACGCCGACGACGGCGATCTCCTCGAGGGTGGTGGCGGACCAGACCCGTATGGTGCGGTCGTCGGCGCCGGTGGCGATGTACCGGCCGTCGGGTGACCAGGCGACAGCGCGAAGCCGTCCCTCGTGCCCCTTCAGCACCTCGATGCGCCGTCCGGTGACGATGTCCCACACGGCGGCCGTCCAGTCGCCGGAAGCGGTGGCGATCCTCGTCTCATCCGGGGACCAAGCCGCGTCCTCCACGTAGTTGTCGTGGCCGCGCAGCACCGTGAACTGCCGCCCCTCCCCGATGTCCCACAGGCGGCACGTACGGTCGTCGGAGCAGCTGGCGAGCATGGTCCTGCAGGGTGACCAGGCCACGCGCCCCACCCAGTCCTGACCCTATGAGGGCCGGGCCCCCTTCCCTGCTCAGCCCGGCGATACCTATCGTCCGGGTATGTACGGGCTCAGGAAGGAGGCCCTCGATGTCTGTCTACGTCGGTATCGACGTGCACCGCAAGCGGTCACAGATCGCGGTGGTCGAGGACGACGGTGCGGTGCGGGCCAACCGCAACGTGCCCAACGGGGTCGAACCGGTCCTGTCGGTGATCGGGGATCTGCCGATCGGCGCCCCGGTCGCCTTCGAGGCCGCCTACGGCTGGGGCTGGCTGGTTCAGCTGCTGGAGGACTACGGCTTCGAGCCGCATCTGGTCCACCCGCTGCGCTGCAAGGCGATCGCCTCCGCGCGGCTGAAGAACGACAAGGTCGACGCGGCCACCCTGGCCCAGCTGCTGCGCGCCGATCTGCTGCCGGAGGCGTGGATCGCCCCGCTGGATGTGCGGCAGCAGCGCGCGTTGGTGCGGCACCGCTGCCAGCTGGTGCGGTTGCGCACCCTGCTGCGCAACCGGGTCCACGCCGTCCTGGCGGACTACGGCTGCGACCGTCCCGGCAGCTGTTTCACCGCTCCGGGCCGCATCTGGCTCGACAGCCTTGATCTGCCCGACGCCTCGCGCCGCGTGGTCGACGACCTCCTGGTCCTGATGGACGCCCTCAAGGAGCCGATCGACACGGTGGACCGGCAGCTGCTCGCCACCGCACGGGGCGACCCCCGCATCAAAGCGCTCACCCGGCTGCCGGGGGTGGGCGTACTCACCGCGCAGGTCATGGTCACCGAGATCGGTGACGTCACCCGCTTCCCCTCCGCCCGCAAGCTCGCCGCCTGGGCCGGACTGACCCCCACCGTCCGCGCCTCGGACCTGACCGTGCGGCACGGACACATCTCCAAGCAGGGCTCCAACTGGCTGCGATGGATCCTGTGCGAGGCCGCACAGAGCGCCAAGCGGTCCCCGCAGTTCGCCCCCGCCTACCAGCGCCTGGCCCGCCGCCGCGGCAAGAAGATCGCCACCACCGCGATCGCCCGAAAACTGCTCACCCACGCCTACCACCTGCTGCGCGCCGTCCCGGCCCGGCAGGACCACCGGGGGGCGCGATGACAGCAGCACACGACAACCGCCACAGGCGGTCGCAAACCCCGGGCGAGCTCGCAAAACACCATGAGACGGCCCTGTGGCCGCGCTCGATGACCTGACTGAGCAACCCGGATCCCCGCACCATGGTCATGGCGCCGGCCTGCGGCCGGACGCCGAATGGGTGTGTGTGAGACCACTCCGCCGACCAGCCGGTACCGGGGATGACAACGACCGTTTCTGCCAACATCCGTGACGCTTCCTCGGCCTCCATTCTCGGCCGCCGCTCGTCGGCGTCCAGCTCGTTCGTCCTCGCCCCGCTCGTCCCTCGCGGGGCTCCGGGCGCTCCAACTGGACCCCTCCCACGCGGCGGCCCCCCACAAAGACCGCGAGGAAGGTCCGCAAGGAAAAACGCCCCGGCATCCCACCGAAAAGCCGCAGGCGGGGGCCGTCTACGCCCCCTTGACAGGCCCGGCCCTCATGGGTGGTGTTCTGTCAGTTTCAGCAGCTCGGTCCCGTCCGACGCGGACAGGACACGCACGGCGCCGTCGTGGCCACCGGTGGCGATCCGGCCGCCGTTCGGGGACCAGGCGCACCCCTCGACGACCTCGCCGTGTCGTTCGAACAACGTGCCGCCGCGTCCGTCGCTGATCCGGAACAGGCCGTCGTTGGTGCTGATCGCGAGCCGTTCCCCCTGCGGCGCCCAGGCGACGGCCCAGACCCGGTCGTCCAACTCCATCACCGGTCCGGCCGGAAAGCCGGTGACCGCGTCCCACACCTGTACGGTGCCATCGTCCGAGGCCGTGGCGAACCGGCCGCCGTCGCCGGACCACGTGGCCTGATTCACCGGGCCGCGGTGTCCGTCAGCCAGTACGGCCTCGGCGCCACGCGGGCGCAGGTCCCACACCATGCCGGTGCCGTCGGTGGAGCTGGTGGCGAGCATGGTCCCGCAGGGTGACCAGGTGACGCCCCACACAGTGTCGGCGTGGCCACGCAGCACGGCCAGGATGCTCGCGTCCTCTGTGCTGACGATGCGCACGGTGCGGTCGGATGAGGCGCTGGCCAGCATCCGTCCGTCCGGGGACCAGGCGAGGTTCCACACGTAGTCGGTATGTCCTCGCAACAACAGGCGCAGGTCGCCGGTCCCGGCGTCCCAGATGCGGGCGGTATGGTCCCCGGAGCCGGTGGCAATGTGCCGTCCGTCCGGTGACCAGG
This sequence comes from Streptomyces flavusporus, assembly GCF_046267975.1. Classification (NCBI taxonomy): domain Bacteria; kingdom Bacillati; phylum Actinomycetota; class Actinomycetes; order Kitasatosporales; family Streptomycetaceae; genus Streptomyces; species Streptomyces flavusporus. The sequence goes on from NZ_CP176503.1 coordinate 3,567,014, forward strand.
CGATGCCCTCGACGAAGTCCGAGTGCCCGGTGAGTGTGGTGGCCGCTCTCCCGGTCGTCAGGTCCCACACGATCGCGGTCTGGTCGTGTGCGGCGGAGGCGAGACGGTTGCCGTCCGGAGACCAGGCCACACCCCACACGTCCTCGCCGTGCCCGTGCAGCTCGTGCACGAGCCGCCCGGTATCGGCCTCCCAGACCCGTACGATCCGGTCCTTGGAGCTCGCCGCGACATGCCGGCCGTCGGGAGACCAAGCCACCTGCCTGTTGAGGTCTCCGGCGCCGGTGAGCAGGCGGACTGGCTCCCCCGAGGCGGCATCCCAGATCCGTACGACACGGTCACGGCCGACGGTCGCCACCCTCGCGGAGTCCGGTGACCAGGCAACCGACTCGACCATGACACCGTCGCAGGGCAGCACCAGCAGTGTGCGTCCGGACCGCGCGTCGTGAACGCGAGCCGTCCCGTCCCTGGACGCCGTGGCCAGCATGCGCCCGTCGGGGGACCAGGCGATGTGCCGGACAGTGTCAGTGTGTCCGTCGAGCCGAGCGCGGAGGTGACTCGCCGCCAGCGCCGCCATCAGCCCCCGCCTGGCCGAGGGCGTGGGCGTGCACTCGCCGAGCGCGGCGAGTGAGAGCAGCAGGGAACGCTCTGGTTCACTCTCCGCGCTCAGGAGGACCTGACGGCCGATACTGTCGGAGACCCGGCTGAGGAAGGTCAGATCGCGGCGCTGCGAGCATTCGACGAGCGCGCGGGCAGGTGCGGACGCCTGCCCGGATTCTTCCAGTGCTTCGAGCCAGCGCCGGGCCGCCGTGAGGCGTTCCCCAGTGAGGAGATAGTCGTCGCTGCGTCCGGCCCGCTCCCAGTCGGCCGCCCACCGCTCCAGTTCGGCGCGCTCACGCAGTCGTTCGGCCCGCGCCTCGACCTCCTGCCGTAGCGGGGCCCATTGGCGGAACAGGGCCTCGTGCGTCACCTGCGCGTAAGGCTCACCGCTGTTCGTGGAGCCACCGCCGGTGACGTCGGTGCGCAGCAGCCGCGCCTCGACGAAGGCATCGACGACATGTCGGTCCCCTTCGTCGAGCTCCGACAACGGCACATGGCGGCGGGCCACCTCCTGGCCTTCGACGGTGACGAACCTGAGCAGGACGCGGAGGACGGAGTCGATGCCCACGCCTGAACCGAGCCCGGTCACGGTGTTGTCTGCCTGGCGCGCCAGCGCGCCGGAGACTCCGCCGAGCCGCCGGTACAGCTCCTCGGTGACCGTCCCGCCGGGACCGGAGGCGAAGTACAGCTCCTGGAGAAGGTAGGCGAGCAGCGGCAGCGCGTCGTCCGTGCCGGTCTCGCTCACGATGGAGTCGACGACCCCGGACTCGAAGCGGAGCCCGACGAGAGCCCCGGGGCGCTCCACGACTTCGACGAGCTGTGCTCTGCCCAATGTGCCGATGGCGACAGGGTGCTGGAAGAGATCCGCCTGCCCACTGCCGAGGAGCCTGCCGAGCAGATCCACCCGGAGGGTGACCAGTACGCGGACCGCCGGGTCCTGTTCCACGCAGGCACGCAGCGCTTCGAGGAACTGGGCACGTTCACGCTCCCCCGTCAGGGTGACGACCTCCTCGAACTGGTCGACCACGAGAAGCACCCGCCGGAACCGGCCACCGCGCAGTCGCGACAGCTCACCTCGTAGCGCGTCCGGCCCCTGGCGCAGCCTGCGCAGCACGGCGCTCGCCGGTTCCTGCCCGTCGGCGGCAGCCGTCAGTGCACCCGCGAGGGCGCCCAGCGGGTTGGCGCCGGGGGCGAAGGCCGGCACGACCGTCCAGCGGCGTTCCCGAAGCCGAGGCATCACCCCTGCCCTGACCAGCGAGGACTTTCCGCTCCCGGACGCCCCGACCAGCACCAGGAACCGCTCTGCAGGACGGGCCGCGGTGGCGTGCAGCCTACGCGTCAGTTCAGCGGCCTGCGCCTCCCGGCCGAAGTAGACGGCTGCCTCGTCCTCGTCGAATGCGTCGAGCCCCGGGTACGGCACCCGTTCACGCGGCCACTCGATCCGGGGCGGTGCGGGATTCTCCAGCCGATAGACGACGACCTGCCCGACCACAAGCGCCACGATCAGCACGCCGATGGCCGGAACGGAGAGTCGTCGAATCGCCTCCAGCGCCCAGGGAGCGTTGTCGGTGCTGGTCGCGTAGTTGGTGACGATCCCGAGTAAGCAGGCGAGCAGTGCCAGCATGATCTGGAGCCCGACCTGCACACGGTTCCTCATCGGACACCACGAATGACCGCGCCGCCACCCACCAGCACCGCTCAACCCCCGTTCCACCGCACCCGAAAGGCCGGCATCGCATCATCCGCCCATGACCATCTTCTGGGGCCTCCCAGGAGCGTTCAACGGTGCGTACCGCTTTCGGCCATGCGCAGGGGTGGACCAGGTCCAACAGAAACCTTCAGCGGCACTGGTTTCGTGGATCACGTCACGCGGTGTGGCGGCGCCTGCCTACCGTGAACGGTGACGACGCCGATGCGGTGCGTGACTGTCCGGACGTTGTCCGGTCGTGTCCGCGCTATCGAGAAGGGCCTTAGGGGTAGGGCGTCGGGCGGCACGGTCGTACGACGGAGGGGTGCGGGATGTCGGTGGAAGCGCACGCGGGGCGACTCAAGAATGAAGCGGACGAGCCTGGTTGGGAGGTGGACCCGGATGACGACTGGGGCGTGGCGGTCGTCGCTACCGTCGGGCGGCAGCTGAAGCTGCGGCGCGAGGCGAGGGGGATGCGGGCCGCCGAGTTCGGGGATGTGGTCGGGTACGGCGAGGACATGGTCTACAAGATCGAGAGCGGGAAGCGGATTCCCCGGCCCGAGTACCTGGACATGGCGGACGAGGTGTTGGAGGCGGGCGGGTTGCTCGCCGCGATGAAGGAGGACATGAAGAAGGTCCGGTACCCGAAGAAGGTTCGGGACCTGGCAAAGCTGGAGGCCCAGGCAGTCGAGCTGCAGCTCTACGACCCGTTGAACATCCACGGGTTGCTGCAGACCCCGGAGTACGCGCGAGCGCTGCTCCTGATGCGGCGCCCCGCGTACACCCAGGAAGAGGTAGAGAGGTTCATCACGGCACGAGTGGCCCGCAAGGCCGTCTTCGAGCGCGACCCGGCTCCCGAATTGAGCTTCGTCCTGGAGGAGTGGACGCTGAGGCGCCCACTGGGCGGGAAGGCGGTGCTGCGTTCTCAGCTTGAACACCTGCTGGAAGCAGGGCAGTTGCGCAGCGTTGAGCTTCAGGTGATGCCGATGGACCGCGAGGAGCACGCCGGTGTGGATGGCGGCATCGAGGTGCTGAAGTTCGCTGACGGCTCGGCGGTGGGGCGCTCATCAGTGGTGGCCGGCGGCCGACCGGTGTCCGAGCCGAGGCAGCTTCGTATCCTTGAACTGCGGTATGGCATCATCCGGGCTCAGGCTCTCACCCCGCGTGAGTCAGCAGCCTTCATCGAGCAACTGCTGGGGGAAACATGATCCGCAACACGTCGGCTTCCGACCTGGCGTGGTTCAAGAGCAGCTACAGCAGTGGCAGCGAGGGCGATAGCTGCGTCGAGATCGCCACCACCCCCGGCACCGTCCACATCCGCGACTCCAAGTACCGCGATGCTGGCCCCCGACTCGCCCTCATGCCGGAGGCCTGGGCCCACTTCCTGCCCTACGCGTCCGAAGGCTGACCGACCGGTTACTCGACCTCGCCCTCCGGTACGTCGACCTCGCCGCCCAGGAACCCGGGGCTCGCCGGCCGACAGGCCGCCACGAAGTCGTCGAGGTGGCGCGGGTCAGCGGGCGCTGCCTTGACAGGTCGGCCAGGGGCGGGCTCCGGTCGCTGACGGCCCGGAGCCCACGTGCAGGCGCCGGTCAGAACTTGATGCTGCTGATCATCCCGGCGATGTTGGTCGTCAGCTCGCTGATCGTGGGCGCGATCGTGGACGAGGCCAGATAGAACCCGAGCAGGACGCAGACGACCGCATGGCCCGCCTTCAGTCCAGACTTCCTGATCAGCAGGAAGACGATGATCGCCAGCAGCACCACCGCCGAAATCGAGAGTGCCACGGCGGCTCACCTCCAAGAACCCGGGATCGTCGGGGAAACAGTGCGAGGGAACGTGTAAATCCATACAGCAGCCAGCAGGTTCATACCCACGCAGCGCTAGTGATCATAACTATCCGTACGTGCGCATCGATCGGCGCACGGCCGCACAAGGGGGCGCATGGCCAATATGGTCGTGGCATGACGACCGAGCCTGTCTCCTTCCCCCGACGGCACGCCCGCACCCAGCGCTTCACGCTCGGCGCGCCGCGTTCGTTCACCGTGGCCCCCGACGGTTCCCGTGTCGCGTTCCTGCGCTCGGGGTCCGGTACGGACCGGGCCAACGCGCTGTGGGTCCTCGACCTCGCGGACGGCGCGGAACGCATGGCGGCCGACCCGCGCACGCTGCTGGGCGGGGCCGCGGAAGACCTCTCGCCCGAGGAGCGGGCGCGCCGTGAACGCAGCCGTGAGGGTGGCGCCGGCATCGTCGGCTACGCCACCGACACCGCCGTCGAGTTGGCGTCCTTCGCCTTGTCAGGGCGGCTTTTCACGGCGGAGCTACGGGCCGGCACCGCCCGTGAACTCCCCGTCCCCGGACCGGTGATCGACCCGCGCCCGGCCCCCGACGGCCGGCACATCGCGTACGTCGCCGGCGGCGCCCTGCGGGTCGTGGGCGCCGAGGGTGCGGGCGACCGGGCGCTCGCCGAGCCGGAGTCGGAGTCGGTTTCCTATGGATTGGCCGAGTTCATCGCGGCCGAGGAGATGCACCGTGACCGGGGCTTCTGGTGGGCGCCGGAGTCGGACCGGCTGCTTGTGGCGCGGGTGGACGACACGCCGGTGCAGCGGTGGTGGATCTCCGATCCGGCCCATCCGGAGCGTGACCCACGACACGTTCCCTATCCGGCGGCCGGCACCCGCAACGCGGACGTACAGCTGTTCGTGATCGGCCTGGACGGGGTGCGCACGGAGGTCGTCTGGGACCGGGCGCGCTACCCGTATCTGGCGCGAGTGCACTGGTCAGCGGCGGGTGCGCCACTGGTTCTGGTGCAGGCCCGTGACCAGCGCAGCCAGCTGTACCTGGCAGTGGATCCGGGCACGGGGGCGACCCGGATGGTGCACGCCGACGAAGATCCGATTTGGCTGGATCTTTTCCCCGGAGTGCCGTGCTGGACCCCCTCCGGGCAGCTGGTGCGGATCGCCGACGAGGGCGGCGCGCGGGTGCTCGCGGTGGGTGAACGTCCGCTGACCGGCCCGCAGTTGCATGTGCGTGCGGTGCTCGACGTGTCGGACGACGACGTACTGGTCTCGGCCTCGGCGGGCGAGGAAGCGGCCGAGCCGGAGATCGGCGAGGTGCACGTCTATCGCGTCAACGAACTCGGCCTGGAGCGAGTGTCGCAGGAGCCCGGCGTGCACTCCGCGGTGCGCGCCGGGGAGGTGACCGTCCTCGTGTCGGCGACGCTCGACCGGCCGGGGGCACGGGTGCAGGTGCTGCACGACGGAAAGCCGGCGGCGACCATCCCCTCGTACGCCGAGGATCCCGGTTTGTCCCCGCGCGTGACTCTCACCGAGGGGGGCGCACGGCGGATTCCGTGCGCCGTGCTTATGCCGCAGGACTACCCCGGTGACACTCCCCTGCCGGTCCTCCTGGACCCCTACGGCGGACCGCACGGCCAGCGGGTGGTCGCCGCGCACAACCCGTATCTCACCTCGCAGTGGTTCGCCGACCAGGGGTTCGCGGTCGTCGTCGCCGACGGACGGGGCACCCCGGGCCGCTCACCCGCCTGGGAGAAGGCGGTCCGGGACGACCTGGCGGCGGTGGTCCTCCAGGACCAGGTGGACGCGCTCCAGGCCCTCGCCGCCGACTTCCCGCTCGACCTCGGCCGGGTCGCGATCCGCGGCTGGTCCTTCGGCGGCTATCTGGCCGGGCTCGCGGTGCTGCGCCGGCCGGACGTCTTCCACGCCGGGATCGTGGGCGCGCCGGTCACGGATCTGCGGCTCTACGACACCCACTACCAGGAGCGCTACCTCGGCCACCCGGACGAGCAGCCGGACGTCTACCGGCGCAACTCGCTGGTCGACGACGCGGGGCTGGTGGACGCCGGGGAGCCGGCCCGGCCGATGATGATCGTCCACGGTTTCGCCGACGACAACGTGGTCGTGGCCCACTCGCTGCGACTGTCCACCGCCCTTCTGGCCGCCGGTCGCCCCCACGAGGTCCTGCCGCTCTCCGGCGTCACGCACATGACCCCGCAGGAGACGGTCGCGGAGAACCTGCTGCTGCTCCAGCTGGACTTCCTGAAGAGGTCGCTGGGGCTGGCGTAGGCACGGCAACGGGCCGGGATGACATGGCGCACCCCGGCCCGTTTACGGCACCCGCACGGCCGTACGCTCCACAGACTGACGCGTCCGTATATCGGAATCAGGTCAGTGGAGTTGCCTCCGTGTTACCGCGTCTCCTCCGGCGGCACCACCTGCTTCTCCTCCGCGAAGTGGCAAGCGGAGTCGTGGGCCGCAGGACCGCCCGTCGGCCTGAACTCCGCGGGCACCGCGAGCGCCGGCACCTCCAGGGTGCAGCGCTCCTGCGCCTTCCAGCAGCGGGTGCGGAAGCGGCAGCCGGAGGGGATGTTCGTCGGGGAGGGTACGTCGCCGAAGAGGATGATGCGCTCGCGGTGTTCACGGGCCTCCGGGTCGGGCACGGGGACCGCGGAGAGCAGCGCCTGGGTGTAGGGGTGCGTGGGGTGGTCGTAGATCTCGGCGTCCCTGCCGGTCTCCACGATCCTGCCGAGGTACATGACGCCGACCCGGTCCGAGATGTGCCGGACGATCGACAGGTCGTGCGCGATGAAGATGTACGAGAGGTCGAACTCGTTCTGCAGGCGCTCCATCAGGTTGATGACCTGGGCCTGGACGGACACGTCCAGCGCGGAGACCGGTTCGTCGGCGACGATGATCTCCGGGCGCAGCGCCAAGCCCCGTGCGAGGCCGATGCGTTGACGCTGACCGCCGGAGAACTGATGCGGATAGCGGTTGATGTACTCGGGGTTGAGGCCCACGACGTCCAGCAGTTCCTGGACGCGTCTGCGCCGGTCGCCCTTGGGGGCCACCTCGGGGTGGATCTCGTACGGCTCCCCGATGATGTCGCCCACCGTCATACGGGGGTTGAGGGAGGTGTACGGGTCCTGGAACACCATCTGGATGTTGCGCCGTACGGCCTTCAGGGCCTTGCCGGACAGCTGGGTGATGTCCTCGCCCCTGTACCTGATCACTCCGGCCGTCGGCTTCTCCAGGCTGACCAGCATCCTGGCGACCGTGGACTTGCCGCAGCCGGACTCGCCGACGATGCCGAGGGTTTCGCCGCGGTCGAGGGTGAGGTCGACGCCGTCGACGGCCTTCACCGAGCCGACCTGCTTCTTGAAGAGGACGCCCCGCGTCAGCGGGTAGTGCTTGACGAGCCCGCTGACCTCCAGAATCGGCTCAGCCATGCAGGCACTCCCTCCAGAAGTGACAGGCGCTCCTCCGGGCCCCGTCCGATGGGGTCACCTCGTACAGCGGGGGTACGTCGGTGCGGCACACGTCCTGGGCCATCGGGCAGCGCGGGTGGAACGCGCAGCCCGGCGGGATGTTCATGAGGTTGGGCGGCAGCCCCTTGATGGCGTAGAGTTCCTGGCCCTTGTGGTGCAGACGCGGGATGGAGTCGAGCAGGCCCCTGGTGTAGGGGTGGGCCGGCGCCTTGTAGATGTCGTGCACCGGCGCCGACTCCACGATCCGGCCCGCGTACATCACCGCGATCCGGTCGGCGACGTCGGCGACCACGCCGAGGTCGTGGGTGATGAGGATCAGCCCCATGTTCAGTTCGCGCCGAAGCTCCGCCAGCAGGTCCATGACCTGGGCCTGCACGGTGACGTCGAGGGCGGTGGTGGGCTCGTCGGCGATGATCAGGGCCGGTTCGAGGGCGAGGGCCATCGCGATCATGATGCGTTGGCGCATACCGCCGGAGAACTGGTGCGGGTACTGCTTCACCCGTTCCTTGGCGCCCGGGATGCGGACGCGGTCCATCAGCTCCACGGCCCTGGCCCGCGCGTCCTTCTTCGACATGCCCCGGTGGACCACGAACATCTCGCCGAGCTGGTCGCCCACGGACAGCACGGGGTTGAGTGCAGACAGCGCGTCCTGGAAGATCATCGCCATCTCGGCGCCGCGGATCTTCCGCCGCTCGTCCTCCTTGAGCTTCAGCAGGTCCCGCCCCTGGAAGAGGACCTCCCCGCCGGTGATCCGGCCCGGCGGCATGTCGAGGATGCCCATGACGGCCTGGGCGGTGACGGACTTGCCGGACCCGGACTCGCCGAGCACGGCGAGGGTCTCGCCGGCGTCCACGCTGTAGGTGACACCGTTGACGGCCTTGGCGATCCCGTCCCGGGTCCGGAACTCCACCTGCAGATCGCGTACTTCGAGCAGCATGCCGGCACCTCACCTCAGCTTCGGGTCGAGGGCGTCGCGCACCGCGTCGCCGAGCATGATGAACGCGAGCACGGTGATCGCCAGCGCTCCGGAGGGCCACAGCAGCGCGTGCGGGGCGTTGCGGATGTACGGGGAGGCCGCCGAGATGTCGATCCCCCAGGAGACGCTGGGCGGCTTCAGGCCGACACCGAGGTACGACAGGGTCGCCTCCAGCGCGATGTACGTGCCGAGCGCGATGGTCGCCACGACGATCACCGGTGCGACGGCGTTGGGTGCGATGTGCCGCAGCAGCAGCCGGGAGTTGGAGGAGCCGAGGGCGCGGGCTGCCTGGACGTAGTCGTTCTGTTTGACGGTGATGACGGAGCCGCGGGCGATCCGGGAGATCTGCGGCCAGCCGAGCAGCACCATGAACCCGATGACCGGCCAGACGGAGTTGCTGGTCACGACCGACAGCAGGACGAGGCCGCCGAGCACGACGGGGATCGCGAAGAAGATGTCGGTGATCCGCGACAGGACCGAGTCCCACATCCCGCCGAAGAACCCGGCGAGCCCGCCGAGCACGCTCCCCAGGATCGCGACCCCCAGCGTGGCGCAGACGCCGACCACGACGGACGTACGGGCGCCGTAGACCGTGCGCGTGTACACGTCGCAGCCCTGGCCGTCGTAGCCGAAGGGATGCCCGGGCTGTGAGCCCTCCTGGGCCTTGGCGAGGTCGCACTTGAGGGGATTGCCCGAGGCGATCAGGGACGGCCACAGGGAGATGACGACCAGGAAGCAGATCACCAGGCCCGAGATGATGAAGACCGGGTTGCGGCGCAGGTCGTGCCAGGCGTCGGACCAGAGGGAACGGGGTTTGCCGGACGGGCCCGCACCGTCCGGGCGGCTGGGACGGTTCTCCAGCGTCTCCGCCTCGCTCGCGGCCAGGTCCATCGCTCCTCCCATGCCGGTGCCGGCGATCGCGCCGCCGGGTTCCCTGCGTTCAGGCATAGCGGATCCTCGGGTCGAGTACGGCGTACAGGAGATCGACGAGGAGGTTGGCGAGCAGGAAGACGAGGACGAGGACGGTCACGAAGCCGACGACGGTCTGGGTGTTCTGCCGGAGAATCCCCTGGTAGAGCTGGTAGCCGACGCCGTGGATGTTGAAGATCCGCTCGGTGACGATCGCGCCGCCCATCAGCGCGCCGACATCGGTGCCGATGAAGGTGACCACGGGGATCAGGGAGTTGCGCAGCAGATGCCGGGTGATCACCCGGCGTCGGGGCAGGCCCTTGGCGACGGCCGTACGGACGTAGTCGGAGCGCCGGTTCTCCGCGATGGAGGTGCGGGTCAGACGGGTGACGTAGGCGAGGGATACGGAGGCGAGCACGAGACCGGGCACGATCAGCTCGTCGAACCGGGCCTCGGGGGACACCGACGGTTTGATCCAGCCCCACTGGACGCCGAGCAGAAGCTGGAGCAGCAGGCCGGTGACGAAGGTGGGCACGGAGATGACGACGAGGGTGATCAGCAGGACCGTGGTGTCGACGGGGTGGCCCCGGCGCAGACCCGTGACGACGCCCAGCGTGATGCCGATGACGATCTCGAACAGGATCGCCACGATGGTGAGCCGGATGGTGACCGGGAACGCGGTCGACATCAGCTCGATGACCGGCTGGCCGTTGAAGGCGGTGCCGAAGTCGCCGGTGAAGACGTTGCCCATGTAGGTCAGGTATTGCTGCCAGACCGGCTTGTCGAGGCCGAACTCCTTCCTGAGCCGGGCGGCCGTCGCCGGGTCGCACTCCCGCTCACCGCACAGGCCGGCGATGGGGTCACCCATCACGTTGACCATCAGGAAGATCAGCAGGGTGGCCCCGACGAAGACCGGGACCATCTGCAGCAGGCGCCGGACGACATACCGTCCCATGGCGCCGCCTCAGCTGACCTTGATCTGGTCGTAGACGGGGACGCTGAACGGGTTGAGTTTCACGTCCGACAGGCGCTCCGAGTAGCCGGCGCTGCCGTTCTGGTACCAGAGCGGGATGGCGGCCATGTTGTCCCGGACGACCTCCTGGGCCTGCTGGAAGGTCTTGATCGCCTTGGCCGTGTCGGACTCGGCGTTGGCCCGGTCGACGAGGTCGTCGAACTTCTGGTCGGACCACTTGCCGTCGTTGGAGGAGGCGTTGGTGTAGTAGAGCGGCTGGAGGAAGTTCTGGATCAGCGGGTAGTCCATCTGCCAGCCGGCGCGGAAGGGGCCGGCCATCTTGCGGTCGGTGATCTGGCTGCGGAAGTCGGCGAAGGTGCCGATCGGGTTGCCGACGCAGGCGTGGTCGTTGTCGAGGGCGTTGTTGATGGAGTTGCACACCGCGTCGACCCACTGCTTGTGGGAGCCGGTGTCCGCGTTGTACGTGATCCTGACCTGACCGCCGGGCAGTCCGCCGCCCTCGCGGACCAGCTTCTTCGCCTCCGCGGCGTCGTACTCGCACCACTGCCCGCACAGCCCGGGCTTGTATCCGCCCTCCTCGCCGAGGACCGGGGAGGTCCAGTCGGTCGCGGGGGTGCGGGTCTTGTGGAAGATGGTCTCGGTGATCTGCTTGCGGTCGATCGCCCGGGACAGGCCCTTGCGGACCTTGTCCATGCCGGGCCGGTTCCAGTTCCTGTCGTAGTAGGGGAAGGCGAGGGTCTGGAGGATGCCGGCGGGGGTGTTGAGGTAACGGTCGCCCAGGTCGTTGCGGACGTTCTTGAGCTGGGATGCGGGGACGTCGTCGACGAGGTCGAGGTTGCCGGCCAGCAGGTCGGTGTAGGCGGTGTTGTTGTCGGTGTAGACCTTGAGGTCGACGCCGCCGTTCTGGGCCTTGTCGGGGCCGGGGTAGGCGTCCCAGGCGCGCAGGGACATCTGGGAGCCCCTGATGTACGAGTCGACGCTGTACGGGCCGTTGCCGACGGGCCTGCTGAGCCAGGCGTCGTGGTCCTCGAAGAACGCCCGGGGCAGCGGGGCGAAGGCGGGATAGCCGAGGGTGTCGGGGAAGGTGGAGAACTTCTGGCTGAGCCGGACGGTGAAGGTGCGGTCGCCGGTGACCTTCAGGCCGGACAGGGTGTCGGCGCTCTGCTTGTCGCCGTCCTCGGGGTGGACCTTGTCGTAGCCCTCGATGTAGCTGAAGAAGTAGGCGTTGCGCTGGTTGTTCTTCAGGCTCGCGCCGTAGTTCCAGGCGTCGACGAAGGACCGGGCGGTGACCGGTTCGCCGTTGCTGAAGGTCCAGCCGTCCTTGATGGTGACGGTGAAGTTCCGCGAGTCGGTCGTCTCGATGCTCTCGGCGAGCATGTCCTCGGCCTTGCCGGTCTCGGGGTTGTACTTCTTCAGGCCCCGGAAGATCATGTCGAGGACCTTGCCGCCCTGCACCTCGTTGGTGTTGGCCGGCTCCAGCGGGTTCTGCGGGTCGCCCCAGGAGGAGCTCAGCACCGCACCGCTGTCGCCGGCACTGCCGACGCCCCCGCCGCAGGCGGTCGCCACGAGGGTTGCCGCGACCGCACACACGGCCCATGTGGCGTGCGTGGCTCTACGCATGGAGTCCCTCCTCATGCAGTGCCCTACCGCCGTCGCCGGGACGCCGGCCCCATAACGGCCAATATCCGTCCAAACGGCGCGCCATGCATAGGCGTGCGGCTCTTTGGGCTAGTGAGGGAGGGGTGCGGGTGAAATGCGGGGCGGCTGGGGGTGATGGGGCTGCGAGCCGATGCGGTGTGCTCGTTCTTTCCGCGTAAATCCCGGATTCGTGTACTGATCCGCCGTACAGCAGGCACACTGCCCGGATGGGTGATCGTTCCTACCGTGACGCCGCTCTCGTCGAACTGTATGAGGCCCTCAACCCGTGGGGAGCGGGTGACGACTTCTACCTCGATCTGGTGATGTCCGCCGGTGCCGTGCTCGACGTCGGCTGCGGAACCGGGCGGCTGCTGCGGCAGGCGCGGGAGGCGGGGCACGAGGGGCGGCTCACCGGCCTCGATCCGGCCGCCGCGATGCTCGTACGGGCCCGACGCGCCACCCGGGACGTCGAGTGGGTGCTCGGGGACCTGTCCTCCACCTGGTGGCACGAGGAGTTCGACCTGGTCGTGATGACCGGGCACGCCTTTCAGGAGCTGCTCGGCGACGAGGAGCTGCGGCGTTCGCTCGCCGCGGTCCGCCGGAGCCTCGCCCCGCACGGCGCGTTCGTGTTCGAGACGCGCAATCCGGCCGCCCGCGCCTGGGAGTCCTGGACCCCGGACCGGATCCACGAGGCCCGCGGCCCGGACGGGGACGTGGTGCGCCTGTGGCACGAGACCGAGACCCCGGTCCACGGGGACAGGGTGTCGTTCACCGGGACCTTCGACGGTCCGCGCTGGGACGAACCCCAGGTCAGCCGCAACACGCTCAGGTTCCTCGGCGTGGACGCCCTGGACCGGTTCCTGGACGAGGCCGGGCTCGCCGTACGGCAGCGGTTCGGGGACTGGGGGCGGGGGCCGCTCACCCCCGCCAGCCCCGAGATCATCACGGTCGTACGGCGGGCCTAGCTGACATCTGCGTCAGTCCTGGTCCTCCTCCAGCGCCTTCAGCGCCGGGTCGAGAACGACGTCCTCGTCGCGGGCCTCCGTGGTCGGGTCCTCCGGGAAGTGGCAGGCCGTCAGGTGGCCGGCCCGGTTGCCGGAGAGCTGGACCAGGGGCGGTTCCTCGGTGGCGCACTTGTCCTGCGCCTTCCAGCAGCGGGTGCGGAAGCGGCAGCCGGACGGCGGGTGGATCGGCGAGGGCACGTCGCCTGCGAGGCGGATCCGCTCACGGCTCTCGCTCTCGTCGCTGATCTCGACCTCGGGGACCGCGGACAGCAAGGCGTGTGTGTACGGGTGCCGCGGCCGGTTGTAGATCGAGTCCCGGTCGCCGACCTCGACCACCTTGCCGAGGTACATGACGGCGACACGCTGCGAGAAGTGCCGCACGATGGCCAGGTCGTGGGCGATGAACACGAAGGCGATGCCCAGCTCCTGCTGCACCTTCTGCAGCAGGTTCACCACCTGCGCCTGGATCGACACGTCCAGCGCGGAGACCGGCTCGTCGGCGACGATCAGCTTCGGGTTCAGCGCGAGCGCGCGGGCCACGCCGATGCGCTGGCGCTGGCCGCCGGAGAACTCGTGCGGGAAGCGGTTGTAGTGCTCGGGGTTGAGGCCGACCAGCTCCAGCAGCTCCCGGACGCGCTTCTCCCGGCCGCCCGCCGGCTCGATCCCGTTGACCTCCATCGGCGACTTGATGATGGTGCCGACGGTTTGCCGCGGGTTCAGCGAGGAGTACGGGTCCTGGAAGATCATCTGGATCTCGGACCGCACCGGCGCGAGCTGCCGGCGGGAGGCGTGCGTGATGTCCTGCCCGGCGTAGGTGATCTGTCCGGCCGTCGGCTCCAGCAACCGGGTGATCAGCCGGCCGGTCGTCGACTTGCCGCAGCCCGACTCGCCGACCAGGCCGAGGCTCTCGCCGACGCCGACGGTCAGGTCGACCCCGTCGACGGCCTGCACCGCGCCGACCTTCCGTTTGATCGGGAAGCCGCCGTAGATCGGGAAGTGTTTCGTGAGCCCCTTGACCTCGAGGAGGGTTTCCGTCGGGGTCTGGTCGGTGGAGCCCTGCTGTGCGGGGAGGGTGAGGTTCTCGCTCATGATCTCGGTTCTCCCTAGCGCAGCCGGGGCTGGATCTCGTCGATGAAGATGGTCTGCTTCTGCTCGGCCGTGAGGTGGCACGCGGAGTCACGGCCCTCGCCCAGCGGCGGCCGTACGTCCGTGCAGAGCGTGCCCGGCACCTTGTCCTTGAAGGCGCAGCGCGGGTGGAAGGGGCAGCCCGACGGCGGGTTGAGCAGGGAGGGCGGAGTGCCCGGGATCGGCGTCAGCTCCGTGTGGATGTCGCCGTCCAGACGCGGCATGGAGCTGAGCAGGCCCCAGGTGTACGGGTGCTTCGGGGTGCGCAGCACCTCCTTGACGCTGCCGCGCTCCACGGCCCGGCCGGCGTACATCACCAGCAGGTCGTCGGCCATGTTGGAGATGACGCCGAGGTCGTGGGTGATGAAGATGATCGCGGAGCCGAACTCCTGCTGGAGGTCCTTGAGCAGGTCCAGGATCTGCGCCTGCACGGTCACGTCGAGCGCGGTGGTCGGCTCGTCGGCGATCAGCAGGTCGGGGTCGCACATCAGCGCCATGGCGATCATCGCGCGCTGGCGCATACCGCCGGAGAACTGGTGCGGGTAGTCGTCGAAGCGCACCTTGGGCTGCGGGATGCCGACCTTCTCCAGCATCTGGATCGCCCGGTCCTTGGCCTCCTTCTTGGAGGCGCCGGTGTGCTTCATGTACGGCTCGGACAGCTGGCGGCCCACCGTGTAGTACGGGGAGAGGGCGGTCAGCGGGTCCTGGAAGATCATCGCCATCTTGTTGCCGCGGAGCCTCTCCAGCTCCTTCTCGGTGGCGGTGACGAGTTCCTTGCCGTCGAGGACGATCTCGCCGTCGACGGTGGTGGTCCGCGGGTTGTGCAGGCCCAGGATCGTCAGGTTGGTGACGGACTTGCCGGAGCCGGACTCGCCGACGATGCCCAGGGTCTTACCGCGCTCGACGTCGAAGGACAGTCCGTCGACCGCCTTGACGATGCCGTCCTCGGTGGAGAACTGCACCCGCAGGTCACGGACCGAGAGGAAGCTCTCGGGCCCGGTCGGGGCCGGGGCGTCCTCGGTCTTGGTCAGTGTGGTCACGGTGGTTCGTTCTTCCTAGGAGAGCCGGACGCGCGGGTCGATCCAGGCGTACACGATGTCGACGAGGATGTTCAGGAGCAGGATGAAGAAGGCTCCGACCAGCATGACGCCCATCGTCAGCGGGAGGTCCTTGTTGACCGCGCCCTCCACCGCGAGGCGTCCGATGCCCTGGAGGGAGAAGGTCAGTTCGGTGACCACGCCGCCGCCGAGCAGCGAGCTGAGGTCGATGCCGAGGACGGTAACGATCGGGATGAGCGAACCGCGCCAGGCGTAACGGAAGAAGACGTAGTTCTTCGGCATGCCCTTGGCCCGAGCCGTGCGGACGTGTTCCTCGGCGAGCTGCTCGACGAGGGAGGCGCGCGCCATACGCGTGTACTGCGCGGTGAAGATGGTGGCCATCACGACCATCGGGATCCACAGCCCGGCCAGCCAGCCGAAGGGATTCTCCGTGAACGGCACGTACTTGGGGGCCTCCACCCAGCCGGTGCTGTACACGAAGATCAGCAGCACGATCGGGCCGAGGAAGTAGATCTGGAACGAGCTGAGCACCATGGACGCGCCGGTGGCGACCTTGTCGATCATGGAGCCGCGGCGGTAGGCGGCGATCATTCCCGCGCCGATGCCGATGGTCAGGAAGACGACCATGGCGCCGACCGTCAGCGAGATGGTCAGCGGGAAGCGGTCCATGATGGTGTCCCAGACCATGTCGCCCGAGTAGAACGACTGGCCGAGGCACGGGGCGGCGCAGTGGCCGTCGGGGAAGTCACGGCCCAGCACGATGCCGGACATGAACTCCCAGAACTGCTGGGTGACCGGTTCGTTGAGGCCGAGTGCCTGACGGATGGCGTCCACCCTCTCGGGCGAGCAGTCCTTGCCACAGGCCAGGGAGGCGTAGTCGGAGGGCCCGGCGACGAAGAGGAAGAAGGTGACGGCGCCGATGAGGAACAAGGTGACGACGGCACCGGCCAAGCGCCGGATGATGAACTGAAGCATGGCGGGAAGGCTGCTCTCTGCGGAGACGGTGGGAGGTTTGCGCGGAACCGCGGGGGTGCGCTCCGCCTGGTGCGCACCCCCGCGATCAGCCGTAGAGAGTTACGACTTCAGGAACAGTCGGGTGACGTCGATGTAGCTCGACTCGGTGCTGTAGCGGGCACCACCGATGTTCGAACCGTAGAGCTGGAACTGCTTGGCGTACCACAGCGGAGCGGCCGGGTTGATCTCCTCCAGGATGTAGTGGTGCGCCTCCTGCCAGGTCTTCAGGGCCTCGGTCGGCTCCTGGGTCAGGGCCTTCTTGATCAGCTCCTGGACCTTCGGGTCATTGACGTGCGAGTAGTTCGGCGAACCGTCGGCGATCTGGTCACCGTCGTAGATCGGCGTGACGACCGTGCCGGGGGACGGCCAGTCCTGGCCCCAGCCGGTGATGTAGACGTCGTACGGGTTGTCGAGTTTGCCGATCTGCTCGGTGAAGCTCGCCGCGTCGACCTCCTTGGCGACGAGGTCGATGCCGACCTTGCTCAGGGCGTCCTCGAGGGCGACCTTGCGCTTCTGCTCGTTCTCGCTGTTGCGGTAGGCGAGGACCAGCTTCTTCTCAGCGGCCGGGACGTCCGCGAGGAGCTCCTTGGCCTTCTCGATGTTGCCCTGCGGCGTCTTCAGACGGCCGTACGGGTCGTAGTCCGCCTCGTAGCCCGGCAGCGTCGGGGCGAACAGGTTCGGGGCCGGGTCACCACCGTACGCGCCGCCCTCACCGGCGATGAGCGACTTGGAGTTGATCGCGTAGGTGACGGCGTCGCGGACCTTCTTGTTCTTGACGCGGTCCAGGTTGAAGTTGAGCACCATGACGTAGGGCTGGTAGCCCTTGATCGTGCGCTTGTTGACGGCCGCGTCGCCGATGACGTCCTGGATCTGCGTGGACTCGACGGCACCGGTGAGCTGGATGGCGTTCTTGGCGTCGCCCTGGTCGGCGATCAGACGCTTCGTCTGCGTCGACTCGGTGACACCGAAGTCGACGTTCCAGCCGTCCACATACTGGTGGCGCACGGCGTCGGTCTTCGGGTCCCACTGGTCGTTCTTGACGAGCTTGAGGGACTTGCCGACCTTGTACTCGGCGATCTTGTACGGGCCGGTGGAGACCGGGGCCTTGTCGTACTTCTCCTTCGTGTCGGTCTCCTCCGGGACGATGGAGTAGCCCGGCATGGCCAGCGTCTGGGGCAGGTCCGGACGCGCCGTGTCGAAGTGGAAGACGATCGTCTTGTCGTCCGGGGTCTCCAGGACCGAGTCCGGCAGGTGCTTGCTGCCGAAGCCGCCGTCCGGCAGCGCCTTGCGGTAGTCCGCGCCGCTCAGCCAGGTCTGCAGGTACGTCGGGCCGTCGAAGATGAACTCGGCGTACTGACGCTCGACGGTGTGGCGGACGTCGGCGGAGGTGATCTCCTTGCCGTTCTGGTCCTTGATGCCGTCCTTGAGCGTGAACGTCCAGGTCTTGCCGCCGTCGGAGGACTTGCCGGAGTCGGTGGCGAGGTCGCCGACGACCGAGACGCCGCCCTTGCCGTCCTCCTCGAAGTTCGTCAGCCCGCGGAAGAGCAGGTTGGCGACCTGGCCGGCGTCGGAGACGTAGATCTGGCCCGGGTCCAGGTGGGAGAGGCCCGCCTCCTGGTAGACGGTGATCGTGCCGCCGCTCTTGGCACCGGGGACCTCCTCGGCCGGGCCGGTCGAGGCCGCGGCGTCGGCGTAGGTGACGGCCTTCGACTGGGCGGCCGCCTCCTTCTGGTCCTCCTTGGAGTCCTTGTTGGAGTTCGTGCCCTTGTTCTCCGAGCAGCCCGTGAGCGCGAGGGAGCCGGCCGCGATCGCGACCACTATGGCGCGCGCTCTGCGCGAGGTGAACGACTTCATAGCGGTGAATGCACCTACCTGTCGGTTGTTATCCATGAGTACTGCCTGACGCGGCTGGTAGGCCGTCGCGGGGGCGGCAGTCACCCCCCACCAATGGACGATTACCGCCCGGACTTGGGGTCGAAGGCATCCCGTACGGAGTCTCCGAGGAGGTTGAAGCACAGGATGAAGATCACCAGCGCCACTCCGGGGAAGAACATGAACGCCGGGTCCTGCTCGGCGTACTTGGCGCCGGCGGCGAACAGTCGTCCCCAGTCCGGAGTCGGCTCGACGAAACCGACACCGGCGAAGGAGAGGAAGGCGATGGTGAGGATGGTGCTGGGCAGCTGGTACGTGAACTGGATCAGGATCGGCGAGACGATGTTCGGCAGGATCTCCTTGCGGACGATCCGCCCCGGCGAGGCGCCGGCGACCTTGGCGGCCTCGACGAACTCCCGCTCGCGCAGCGACAGCACGGTGGAGCGGACGATGCGCGCCATGCCCATCCAGCCCAGCAGCCACAGCACGATCAGGATCGCCAACGCGCGGAAGTACGTGGGGGTCTCCTCCCGCGGGTCCACGAAGAACGCGGTCACGACGGGCATGAAGGCGATGAAGAACAGCTGCTGCGGGAACGAGAGGAAGAAGTCGGTGACCCGGCCGAGCCAGTAGTCGGTCCGCCCGCCGAAGTAGCCGCCGACCATGCCGATGATGATGCCGGTCAGCATCAGCAGCGTGGTCACGCCCAGCGCCATCAACAGCGAGGTGCGCATGCCGTACACCAGCATGGCGAACAGATCACGGCCGTACTGCGGCTCCACACCGAACCAGTGGTCCGCCGAGACTCCGCCGAAGTAGCCGAGCGGCAGCCCGAAGTCGTCCAGCACGGGCTGGTCCGCGTACGTGGGGTCCTGCCCGTAGAGGGTGTACGGGTTGGTGCCGCTGATCGCGGTGAGCAGCGGGGCACACAGCGCGACGACGAAGTAGAAAATCACTACGCCGGCACAGAACATCCCTGTACGGTCACGCTTGAAGCGCTGCCACATCAACTGCCCGGGGGAACGACCCTCAAGCTTCTTGGCACCCTTGGCGACTTCCGAGGTCGCCGCGAGCTCTGGGTCCAAGGCGACCGCGGACCCCGAGTCCTCGGCCTTGGTTGGACTGGTCATGTGTGTTCTTCCCCCGGGGGGTTGGAGAGTTGAGCGCAGCACAGATACCGGCAGGTTCTGTGGTTTGGGGGAACTTTCGCCAAGTGCATCAACGCGCGTCAAGGGCGGAAGACACAGGGATCTCCCTACCGCCCATTTTTTGAGCAAAAATTGCAAAGATTGACACCTGCGCGCGCTTGACAGGTGAGACGGTAAATCGGCGAATCAGGCATACCGGGAGGGATTTTTGTTTACATGTCCGAAACTTGATCGCCGAGGCACCGATATGCGAACAGCCCACCAAAGGCATCTGAAAGCCGTCTGAACGCGACGACCCGGCCCTCCCCCAGGGGAAGGACCGGGTCTTCCTGACGTGCCGGTGAGGGCGCGTCAGCCGTGCTTGGCGCGACTCGCGGCGCGGGCCCGCTCACGGGCGTCCAGGTTCACCTTGCGGATGCGAACGGCTTCCGGGGTCACCTCGACGCACTCGTCGTCGCGACAGAACTCCAGCGACTGCTCCAGCGACAGCTTGCGCGGCGGGACGATCGACTCGGTCACATCGGCCGTGGAGGAGCGCATGTTGGTGAGCTTCTTCTCCTTGGTGATGTTGACGTCCATGTCGTCGGAGCGGGAGTTCTCGCCGACGATCATGCCCTCGTAGACCTCGGTGCCCGGCTCCACGAAGAGCACGCCGCGCTCCTGAAGGTTCGTCATCGCGAAGGCGGTGACGGCGCCGGAGCGGTCGGCGACGAGCGAGCCGTTGTTACGGGTCTGGAGGGCGCCGAACCACGGCTCGAAGCCTTCGTGGATCGAGTGGGCGATGCCCGTACCGCGGGTCTGGGTGAGGAATTCCGTCCGGAAACCGATCAGGCCGCGGGACGGGACCACGAACTCCATACGGACCCAGCCCGAGCCGTGGTTGGACATGTTGTCCATCCGGCCCTTGCGGACACCCATGAGCTGCGTGACGGCACCCATGTGCTCCTCGGGCACGTCGATCGTCATCCGCTCGACCGGCTCGTACGTCTTGCCGTCGACGTCCTTGGTGACGACCTGGGGCTTGCCGACGGTCAGCTCGTAGCCCTCGCGGCGCATGGTCTCGACGAGGATCGCCAGCGCCAGCTCGCCGCGGCCCTGCACCTCCCAGGCGTCCGGACGCTCGGTGTCGAGGACGCGGAGCGAGACGTTGCCGATCAGCTCGCGGTCCAGGCGGTCCTTGACCTGACGGGCCGTCACCTTGCGGTCCTTCACGGCCGCCTTGTTGTCGGCGCCCTTGCCGGTGGCGCCACGGCCGACCAGCGGGGAGGTGTTGGTGCCGATGACCATCGAGATCGCGGGCTCGTCGACCGTGATCAGCGGCAGCGCGACCGGGTTCTCGGTGTCGGCCAGGGTCTCGCCGATCATGATGTCCGGGATACCGGCGACCGCGCAGATGTCACCGGGGCCGGCCTTCTCCGCCGGGCCGCGGGTGAGGGCCTCGGTCATCAGCAGCTCGGAGATACGGACGTTCTGCACACTGCCGTCGCGCTTCATCCAGGCCACCGTCTGGCCCTTGCGCAGCTCACCCTGCTGGACGCGCAGCAGCGCGATACGGCCGAGGAAGTTGTCGGCGTCGAGGTTGGTGACGTGGGCCTGGAGCGGGGCGCCCTCGGCGTAGGTCGGGGCCGGGATGTGCTCCAGGATCGTGGAGAAGAACGGCTCCAGGCTGTCGCTGTCGGCCGGGACCGTGCCGTCCTGCGGCTTGGTCAGCGAGGCGATGCCGTCGCGGCCGCAGGCGTAGACGATCGGGAACTCGATCTGGTCCTCGTCGGCGTCCAGGTCGAGGAAGAGGTCGTAGGTCTCGTTGACGACCTCGTCGATCCGCGAGTCCGGGCGGTCCGTCTTGTTGATGCAGAGGATGACGGGCAGCCGCTGCTGGAGGGCCTTGCGCAGCACGAAGCGGGTCTGCGGCAGCGGGCCCTCGGAGGCGTCCACCAGCAGGACGACACCGTCGACCATCGACAGACCGCGCTCGACCTCGCCACCGAAGTCGGCGTGGCCGGGGGTGTCGATGATGTTGATGGTGATCGGGTCCCCGCCGTCCTTCGGGTGGTACTTCACCGCCGTGTTCTTGGCCAGGATCGTGATGCCCTTCTCACGCTCCAGGTCGTTCGAGTCCATCATGCGGTCGTCGACGGAGTCGAGCTGGTGCGCGGCGAAGGCACCGGCCTGCTTGAGCATCGCGTCGACGATGGTGGTCTTGCCGTGGTCGACGTGGGCGACGATGGCGACGTTGCGGATGTCGTGGCGCGTGGCCATGGTGTGGCGTACTCCCGGAGTGGTGAGGACGGCCTGCGCGTACATCTGTGTTACGCGGGCCCTGCCGGGCTTGACACGCCACGGCCTCACCCCATGGTACGGGGCCGCCGGGGTGAGGGCTGGACGGGTTGCGTCGGTGCAGGTCAGGTGGGCTTTGGGGCCGCTACGACCCCGAAGGGCCGGCTGCCCGCCTCACGCCCTTCTTCAGGAACCCCATGTCCTCGTACACCGGAGTCGCGAAGCCGAAGGCGCCCGTGTTGGCGAGGTTCTTTCTCACGGCGATCAGTTGGGGGCGTTGGTAGAGGGGGATGGAGCCGGCGGCTGCCCAGATGCGGGCGTCGGCCTTGCGGACCAGGTCGCGGGACTCCTCCTGGTCGAGGGTCGCGACGGCCTGGTCGAAGAGCTGGTCGACCTGGTCGGTGCCGACCCGGGTGTAGTTCTGCTCGACGGTGAGGGAGCCGTCGGCGGCCGGGACCGGCTTGGCGTAGATGGGGCGGGCGTCGGTGGCGGGGAAGGCGGACGCGGGCCAGGAGTACAGAGCGAGGTCGTACTCGCCGGAGGCGATGTGGTCCTTGAAGTAGCTCTCCTCGGGGACCTTCGTCGTCTCGGTTTGGATGCCGACCCGTTCCAGCATGCGTGAGATGCGGTCGGCGACCGTGTGCAGCGCCCGGGAGCCCGGCCCGGAGGGGAGCACGAAGCGCAGGGTGAGTGGCCGGCCGTCCTTGGCGAGGGGACCGGCCGGTGCGCCCGCGGGGGCGGCGGTGCCCTTGGGGGCGTACGCGCCGGGTGCCCCGCCGCCCTGGTGGTTCTGCTTTCCGTCCTGGGCGAGCTGCCGGCGGTACTCCTCGGCCTCCTCGAGCTCGGCGTCCGTGCGGCCCTTGTTGTCCTCGCCGACGATGTACGTGCCGTCCTCGTCGATGGGCGTCTCGGTGGCCGTCTCCCCGTTCGGTCCTGCCGCCTCTTCTTCCTTCTTCTGCTGCTTGACCGGTCCGCCCGGTACCCATCCGGCGTCCGCGAGCAGCGCCTGCGCCTCGTCGGCGTCCTGGCCGCCGAGCGCGCCGCTGCTGTCGGCGTAGGCGGCCTGGCCGGCCAGGGCGAGGTGGGAGCCGACCGGCTCCGCGGGCAGGCCCAGCGGCTTGAGGACGGCCTTCGCCAGCTCCTCCCGGTCGAGGGCGCGGGCCACGGCCCGACGGACCCGTTCGTCGGCGAGCGGACCGTCGGCGCCGTTGAGGGCGAGCTGGGTGTAGGCCGGTTCCAGGGACTTGCGCACCTCGAAGCCGCGCAGGGTCCGCGTGGCGTCGGCGGCGGACTGGCTGCCCTGCGCGCGGGCGCCGCTCTCCTCGTCGCCGGTGTTCTCGTCGACGCCGCTCTCCTCGTCGCCGGTGTTCTCGTCGACGCCGCTCGGGTCGGCCGAGGGGCTCGGCGCCTTGGGGTCGTCGGTGTTCCGGCCGCCGCCCTGGCGGGCCGCGCCGGTGCCGCCCGGCCCGGCGGCGAGGGCGATGCGCCGGGCCGCGGGGGCGTCGATCTCGGCGAGGTCGACCGCTCCGGCGGCCAGCGCGGCGGAGCGCTCCTCGCGCGGTACGGCCCGCAGCACGATCTCGGAGAGCTTGACCGGGCGGCCCCACCAGCGCGGATTGCGGGCAAGGGTGACCTCGTCGTCCTTGCGGTCGACCTTCTGCACGGTGAAGGGGCCGGCGGTGACCTTGAGCTTCTTGCGGGCCCCGTCGTTGAAGGAGTCGGGCGTGCCCATGACCTCCTTGGGGTACAGCGGCGAGAACAGCGACTGCCAGTCGGCGTAGGGCCGGGCGAAGGTGACCTTGACCTCGAGGTCGTTGGCGCCGCGCTCGATCCGCTCGATGCGGTCGTACCCGGCGTTGCGGGCGGTCCAGTAGGCGGTGTCCTTGCCGGACAGGGCGCGCCACTGGGCGGCGAAGTCGGCGGCGCCGATCTCACGGCCGTCGCTCCAGACGGCCTGCTGGTGGAGCTTGTAGAGGACGACCTGCCGGGGCTCGGTGTCGACGACCTCGGCGGATTCGAGGTAGTCGGGGTTGATCTCCGGCCGGCCGCTCTCGTTCAGCCGGTACATCGACGGCAGGACGGCCTGGGCGATGCGGCTGGTGGTCGTGTCGGCGTCGGCCTGGAAGGTGTTCAGGGTCTCCGGTACGGCGTCCACGGCCCAGCGCAGGGTGCCGCCGTCGGCGACCTGGGACCGGGCGGCGGGGGCGATGTCCTGGCCGGCCAGGGGCTTGCCGGCCGGGTCCTCGGAGCTGCACCCGGCCAGGGCGGTCACCGCGAGCGCTCCCGCGGTGAGGAAGGCGACCGAGCGCATGACCGCGCCGGGCCCTCTCGTCGCGCGGCAGGCGGGAGATTGACGAGCGGGCCTGGATCCGACGCCGTCATGGGACATCTCTGGTTACCTCCGGGAGCCGCGGGGGTTACGATCACTTTTGGCGGTATATGGTGCTGATCAGATGTATTCAGCGGTATGCCGTCACTGAAGAGGAAAGGGTTCGGCAACACAGGGCGACACGGCGGCGACGGCCCGGAAGCTCACCCGTGTGGCGCAACGCACCACGGGGTGCACCCACACGCCTCGGCCAATCGGTGCACATCCCTTCCCACCGGCCGGTGTGACGCGCAACACTCGCAGGCGCATGACCGTTGCCACCCACGGCCGCACAGCCGACGGAAGTGAGGTCACGTCATGTCCGTGCACGACGAACTGATGTCAGTCCAGCGGTGTCTCGACGACATGTCCCGGTCGGTGAACCGCCTGGAACAGCAGCTCGGCAGGGGCGGGCTCGACATACGACGGGTCCGCACCGACTGCGAGCACCTGCGTGAGAGCGTCGCGCTGCTGCGCGAGGCGACGCACGCCTCGCCCTCGGCCCGGCGCCCCGAGCTCGTCACGATCTCCGACGCCCCCTACGACTACTCCCTGTGGACGGACTCGGACGACGAGGGTCTCGGCGCCCGCGACCGGCACGCACCCTGAGCCCGCAGCATCCCGAACCGACCGGAGTCATACGTTGGCCACTGGTACGGAACCCACAACCACAGATCCCCATCCGCCCGGCGGCGGCGTCCGCGCCACCGCGCGCGCCGCGATCGCCGCCCCGCACCTGCGCACCGACCGCTGGTGGCTGGCGCCGGCCACCACGGCCGCCGGGCTGCTCGCCTTCGTCGTGTACTCGACCTGGCGGGCCTTCGCGAACGCCGACTACTACGCGGCCCCGTACGTCTCGCCCTTCTACTCCCCCTGTCTGGCGGAGAACTGCGAGCCGATGAAGGCGGGCCCCAACTGGGAGATCTTCGGCAGCTGGTGGGGGATCTCCCCCGCGATCATCATCCTGATCTTCCCGCTCGGCTTCCGCCTGACCTGCTACTACTATCGCAAGGCCTACTACCGGGGCTTCTGGGCGTCCCCACCGGCCTGCGCGGTGGCCGAGCCGCACAAGAAGTACACCGGCGAGACCCGCTTCCCGCTGATCCTGCAGAACATCCACCGGTACTTCTTCTACGCGGCGATCCCGGTGGCCGGCATCCTGACCTACGACACCGTGCTCGCGTTCCGCGACGAGCACTACGACTGGGGCCACATGGGCCTCGGCACGCTGGTGTTCCTCGTGAACATCGTGCTGATCTGGGCGTACACGATCTCCTGCCACTCCTGCCGGCACATCGTCGGCGGCAAGCTCAAGCACTTCTCCAAGCATCCCGTCCGCTACCGGATGTGGCAGTGGGTCGGGAAACTGAATGCCCGTCACATGCTGCTCGCTTGGACGTCGTTGGTGAGCGTCGCGCTCGCCGACTTCTACGTCTATCTCGTCGCGTCCGGTGTCTTCGACGATCCGCGCTTCTTCTAGATGAGTGGGGCCTTCTGATGTCCGTGGTGGAGCGACAGGAGTGGGACGTCGTCGTGGTCGGCGCGGGCGGCGCCGGGCTGCGGGCCGCGATCGAGGCGCGCGAGCGGGGCGCCCGTACGGCCGTGATCTGCAAGTCGCTGTTCGGCAAGGCGCACACGGTGATGGCCGAGGGCGGTATCGCCGCCGCGATGGCCAACGCGAACCCGCACGACAACTGGCAGGTGCACTTCCGTGACACCCTGCGCGGCGGCAAGTTCCTCAACCAGTGGCGGATGGCCGAGCTGCATGCGCAGGAGGCCCCGGACCGGGTGTGGGAGCTGGAGACCTGGGGCGCCCTGTTCGACCGTACGAAGGACGGCCGGATCTCGCAGCGCAACTTCGGCGGCCATGAGTACCCGCGGCTGGCGCATGTCGGCGACCGTACGGGTCTTGAGCTGATCCGGACTCTGCAGCAGAAGATCGTCGCCCTCCAGCAGGAGGACTTCAAGGAGACCGGGGACTACGAGTCCCGGCTGAAGGTCTTCCAGGAGTGCACGGTCACGCGGGTGCTCAAGACTGTGTCTGACAGCGGCTCCGCCGCGGGGTCCCGCGTCTCCGGGGTCTTCGGATACGAGCGCGAGTCCGGCCGTTTCTTCGTCCTGGAGGCCCCCGCGGTCGTGATCGCCACGGGCGGCATCGGCAAGTCCTTCAAGGTCACGTCGAACTCGTGGGAGTACACCGGCGACGGCCACGCGCTGGCCCTGCTGGCGGGCGCTCCCCTGCTGAACATGGAGTTCGTGCAGTTCCACCCGACGGGGATGGTCTGGCCGCCCTCGGTGAAGGGCATCCTCGTCACCGAGTCGGTGCGCGGCGACGGCGGGGTGCTCAGGAACTCCGACGGCAAGCGGTTCATGTTCGACTACATCCCGGACGTCTTCAAGGAGAAGTACGCCGAGACCGAGGACGAGGCCGACCGCTGGTACGAGGACCCGGACAACAACCGGCGTCCCCCGGAGCTGCTCCCCCGCGACGAGGTCGCCCGGGCCATCAACGCCGAGGTCAAGGAGGGCCGCGGCTCCCCGCACGGCGGTGTCTTCCTGGATGTGTCGACGCGGATGCCCGCCGAGGTGATCAAACGCCGGCTGCCGTCGATGTACCACCAGTTCAAGGAGCTGGCCGACGTCGACATCACGGCCGAGGCGATGGAGGTCGGGCCCACCTGCCACTACGTGATGGGCGGTATCGCCGTCGACTCCGACACCGCGGCGGCACGCGGGGTGCCGGGGCTGTACGCGGCCGGTGAGGTGGCCGGCGGGATGCACGGCTCCAACCGGCTCGGCGGCAACTCGCTGTCCGACCTGCTGGTGTTCGGCCGCCGGGCGGGACTGCACGCCGCCGAGTACGCGACGGGGGCGGCGGATCGTCCGCGGATGGACGACGTCCAGGTGGACGCCGCGGCCGCGGAGGCGCTGCGCCCGTTCTCGGCCGAGGCGGAGGCGGAGGAGCCGGCCGGAGGGCCGCCGGAGAACCCGTACACCCTCCACCAGGAACTCCAGCAGACGATGAACGACCTGGTCGGCATCATCCGCCGTGAGCCGGAGATGAAGCAGGCCCTGGAGAAGCTGGCCGAGCTGCGGGTACGGGCCCGGCGGGCGGGCGTCGAGGGCCACCGCCAGTTCAACCCGGGCTGGCACCTCGCCCTGGACCTGCGGAACATGCTGCTGGTCAGCGAGTGCGTGGCACGGGCCGCGCTGGAGCGCACGGAGTCGCGCGGTGGCCACACCCGCGAGGACCATCCGACGATGGACCGCCGGTGGCGCCGTATCAACCTGCTCTGCCAACTCACCGACCCCACGGGCGGGCTGGCGGCCACGGACCCCGTCCGCGGCCAGATCGCCCTCACCCGCGAGACCACCGAACCCATCCGTCCCGACCTGCTCGCCCTCTTCGACAAGGAGGAGCTGGTCAAGTACCTCGCCGAAGAGGAGCTCTACGAATGAGCAGCTACGAGGCGCGCTTCAAGGTGTGGCGCGGGGACGCCGACGGGGGCGGCCTGGAGGACTTCAAGGTCGAGGTGAACGACGGAGAGGTGGTCCTGGACATCATCCACCGCCTCCAGGCCACCCAGGCCCCCGACCTGGCCGTGCGCTGGAACTGCAAGGCGGGCAAGTGCGGTTCGTGCTCGGCGGAGATCAACGGGCGGCCCCGGCTGCTGTGCATGACCCGGATGTCGGTGTTCGACCGCGAGGAGACGATCACCGTCACTCCGCTGCGGGCCTTCCCGGTCGTACGGGATCTCGTCACCGACGTCGGCTTCAACTACACCAAGGCGCGTGAGGTCCCGGCGTTTGTGCCGCCCGCCGGGCTCGGGCCGGGCGAGTACCGCATGATGCAGGAGGACGTGGACCGGTCACAGGAGTTCCGTAAGTGCATCGAGTGCTTCCTGTGCCAGGACACCTGCCATGTGGTCCGTGACCACGAGGAGAACAAGCAGGCGTTCGCCGGGCCGCGTTTCCTGATGCGGGTCGCCGAACTGGACATGCACCCCCTGGACGCGGCGGCGGACACGGGGCTCGACCGCAAGCGCACCGCCCAGGACGAACACGGCCTCGGCTACTGCAACATCACCAAGTGCTGTACGGAGGTCTGCCCCGAGGGCATCAAGATCACGGACAATGCGCTGATCCCGCTGAAGGAACGGGCCGTGGACCGCAAGTACGACCCGCTCGTGTGGCTCGGCGACAAGATCCGTCGCCGGTCGTCGTCAGCGTGAGGCCCGCAGATACCCCGAGTGGGCCACCTGGCCGAGGAACTTCAGACGGGTGTCGGTGGTCATGTGCTTCTCGAAGGCCTCCTTGATGCCGGGCCACTTGGGGTGCCCGAAGTCGTCCAGGACGACGATGCCGCCGGGCGCGACGATCTGCTCGGCCCACTCCAGGTCCTTGGCGACGCCTTCGGCGGAGTGGTCGCCGTCGACGATGATCACGCCGTAGGAGCGGTCGGAGACCAGGGCACGCACCTCGGGGTCCTCGGAGAAGCCCTGCTGGATCCGGGTTTCGGCACCCGGTGCGCCCACCAGCGCCAGATTGGTGCGCACCGCGGCCTCGCGCACCGGGGTGCCCGAGGCGTCCTTGCCCATGGTGGCGCCGGGCTGGAGCTGGGTCCCGGCGAGCGGGTCGACGATCGTCAGGCGCGGGTCGCGTCCCGCGCGCTCCATCATCCGGATCAGGGCCGCGCCGAACATCCCGTAGAGGGTGCCGATTTCCAGGATGTCGTCGTTCGGCGGGTCCAGCAGCGGTACGGCGGAGAGCTTGCCGCAGATGTTCATGGTGCCGCCGGCGATCCGGCCGACCCCGAGCGCCTCCATCGCGATGAGCAGCCGGAACGCCTGGGCGACGTTCCGCTCCGCGCCGTCCGCGTCCCCGGTCACGTCGGTCAGCTCTTTGATCGTGCGGTTGAGATGGGGGACGGACGGCAGCCGCGACGCACCCCGGCCGATCCCGTCGAAGAACAGCTCCAGCGGGCGCTGGCGGGCGCGCAGCCTCTTCAGCTCCTGCTGCGAGGCGTCGCGGGAGGCCTGCCCGACGGCCCGGCGGATCTGCCGCTCGATGCGCTGGTCTATGAGGTCGGCGATCGGACGCAGGGCACGCCGGGCCGCCTTGCTGGTGAGTAACGCTCGCATGGATGTCTGACCCTCACAGGAATAGGAGAAGTGGACCCTAGGCCTCCCACAGGTGGTCCACAACAAACTAGGGCACCTGTGGAGGGAAAGCCCGTATGACATCCGAACAACAAGTCGGTGACCGCATCGGACGCACCCCGGTCGCGGGCCCGCATTCCCGGCCATACGCTCCGAAACGTGACGTCATCCCGGTTCCGGGGCCGGCCGCGGCAGGCCGGACCCCCCACAGGGGCGCGCCTGGCGCAGGCGGTGCTCGGTGGTGCGATCGCGGTGATGTGGCTGTGTCTGCTGGTGCCGGCGACGGACACCGGCGCCAGGGGCGGGCCCGGGCCGGGGGCGGTCGCGCAGGAGGAGGACGGGACGTACACCGCCGACCTGGTGCTGCCGCTGATCGCGGCGGTCACGGCGGTCGCGCTCGCCGCGTACGGGTACGTACGGCGCACCCGGCGCACCCGCACCCGGACGACCCCCGGCGGCTCGCTCCCCGGCCCGCCGCCCCAGCCGACGCTCGCCCGGTTCGACCGGCAGTCCCGGGCGGCGCTGGTCGAGGCGGACGACTGCGTACGCACCAGCCGGGAGGAACTCGCCTTCGCCGGGACCCGGTTCGACGCGTCGGACGCCGAACCCTTCGGGCGGGCCCTGCGGGAGGCCGAGGCCGAGCTGTCGGCCGCCTTCCGGATGCGGCAGCGCTACGACGACGGAGTGCCGGGCGAGGAGTCGGCCCGTCGGCAGGTGCTCGCCGGGATCGTCGGGCGGTGCGCGGAGGCGGGGCGACGGCTGGACACGGAGGCCGCCGGGTTCGATGTGCTGCGCGGCCTGGAGCTGGGCATCGGTGCGGCGCTGGAGGTCGCGGAGGCGCGCTTCCGGGAGCTGGCGGGGCGTACGGGGACCACGGAGACCACCCTCCGCGACCTCGCCGAGCGGTACCCGCCCGGCGCCACCGCCTCGGTCGTCGGGTACGTCGAACAGGCCAAGGACCGCCTCGTGTTCGCCACGGTCCGCCTCAACCAGTCCCGTCAGCAGGCCGACCTGGGCAACGCCGACCTGGCCGCCGCCCATCTGCGCGCCGCCGAGGGCGCGATCACGCAGGCCGCTGTCTTCGTGGACGGCGTCGACCGGCTCGCGCAGGAGCTGACGACGGCTGCGGGCCTGGTGCCGGGGGCGCTCACGGGGGCGGAGGCGGAGCTCGCGGGCGTGCGGGAGTGGCTCAGGGGGGAGAAGGGAGCCGGCGGCGGGCCGGATGTGCCCGTGGGTGAGGTGCGCGCCCGTCTCGCGCGCGCCGACATCGTCCTGGCCGCCGTACGGGAGGAGCTGACCGCCGGGCCCTACGACCCGCTCGACGCCCTGCGGCGGATCGCGGAGGCCGTCACGCCGCTCGCGGCCGGGCGGGCCGGGGTGATTCCGGCCGCCGCCCTGCTGGTCGCGCGCAGCAGCACCGGCGCCGCGGCCGACTTCGTCAGCACGCACCGGGGGGCGGTGGGTGCCGCGGCCCGGACCCGGCTGGCGGCGGCCGAGGCGCTGCTCGCGGACGACGACCACCTGGCGGCCGACGCCCGCGCCGGCGAGGCCCGGCACCTCGCCGAGCAGGACGTACGCGCTCACGGCACGCCGTACGCCGGTGCGGGCGCGCACGCGATCGGCGTCGGCGGGGCGGTCCTCGGCGGGATCCTCCTGGGCGGCGACCCGGACGGCGGCCCGCCCGCGAGCTTCGGAGGTCCGCGCACCCGGGCACGCAGGCGGCCGAACCCGTAGGCCTGTCCCCCCTCTGGGGGGAGGCACCCCGCCGGCGCCGGGCTGCGCGAACCCACCCCCGCTCAGCCGCAACGCCGTTCCGGCGCTCAGAACAGGCTCAGCAGGGCCTCCGCCGGATCCGCCACGCCGTTCTCGCCGTCCGGGAGCGGGAGTTCGAACCACACCGTCTTGCCGCGATGCGTGCGCCGGGAGCCCCACGCGGCCGACAGCAGGCCGACGAGCTGGAGGCCGCGGCCGCCCTCGTCGGTGTCGCGGGCGCGGCGGCGACGGGGCTGGACGAGGCCGGAGTCCCAGACCTCGCAGACCAGGGTGCGGTCCAGCAGGAGTCTCAGCCGGATCTCGCCCTCGCCGTACCGCAGGGCGTTCGTCACCAGCTCGCTGACCAGCAGCTCCGTCGTGTCGACCAGCGGTTCCATGTCCCAGCTGAGCAGCTGGCCGCGCGCGTACTCGCGGGCGCGGCCCACGCTGCGCGGCTCGCGCGGCAGCGTCCAGTCGCCGACGGACTCGGCGGGCAGGCCCTGGACGCGGGCCATGAGCAGGGCGATGTCGTCCTCGCCGTGGTGGCTGTCGAGGGTGTTGAGGACGTGGTCACAGACGTCCTCCAGCGGGCGGGACGGGTCGGTCAGCGCGCCCACGAAGGCCTGGAGGCCCTCGTCGAGGGGGTGGTCGCGGGATTCGACCAGTCCATCCGTGTAGAGCGCCAACAGTGCGCCTTCGGGGAGTTCGACCTCGACCTCCTCGAAGGGTTCCCCGCCGACACCGAGCGGCATGCCGGGCGGTACGTCGAGCATCAGGGCCGGCTCGCCGGGTTCGACCAGGACCGGCGGGAGGTGGCCCGCGTTGGCGAAGGTGCAGCGCCGGGTGACGGAGTCGTAGACCGCGTACACGCAGGTCGCGAGATACACCTCGGACAGGTCCGCCTCGCGGGGGCGTCGGGCGGCGCGGGTGGCCTGCTGGATGCCTCCGGGGGTGCCGAGGCCGCGGGCGATCTCGTCCAATTGGGAGAGGACTTCGGCCGGTTCGAGGTCCAGCTGGGCCAGTGTCCGTACCGCCGTGCGGAGTTCGCCCATCGCGACGGCGGCGCGCAGACCGCGGCCCATGACGTCGCCGACGACCAACGCCGTGCGGTGGCCGGGCAGTTCGATGACGTCGAACCAGTCGCCGCCGACCTCGCTGGGGCGGCCGGTGGAGGCGTTCCCGGGAAGGTAACGGCAGGCGATGTCCAGGCCGGAGGCGACCGGGTCGCCGGGCGGGAGCAGGGACCGTTGCAGTATCAACGCGCGTTCGTGCTCGCGCCGGTAGAGGCGGGCGTTGTCGATACAGACGGCGGCCCGCGCGGCCAGCTCGACCGCGAGGGCGCGGTCCCGGTCGCCGAACGGCTCGCTGCCCTTCGTACGGGAGAACTGGGCGAGCCCGACGACGGTGTCGTGGGCGACCATCGGCACCGCGAGGGTGGACTGGACGAGGCCGCCCTCCTCGGCGGGGACGATCTGCGGGCGGGCGGTGCGCAGGGCGTCCGCGCAGGGCGAGTTGAAGGGGTAGTGGTGGACCGCGCCGACCTTGACCGGCGTGCCGGTGCCCGCGAAGGGAGCGTCGGAGACGGCGCTGGCGAAGGCGACGCGGCGCAGTTCGGCGCTGCCGTCGGCGAGGCCGGGCGGGGTCTCGTCGCCGGCCAGGAGGCCCTGGTAGAGGTCGACGGTGGCCAGGTCGCAGAAGCCGGGGACGACGACGTCGAGGAGTTCGCGGGCGGTGGTCTCCAGGTCGAGGGAGTTGCCGATGCGGGCGCCGGCCTCGTTCAGGAGGGCGAGATTGCGCCGGGCGGCGGCGGCTTCGCGGGCGGCGGCGCGGCGGGCGGTGATGTCGGTTCCGAGCCAGGCGATCCCGATGGGGCGCCCGCTTCCGCTGTGCACGCGGTAGAGGTTGACCGACCAGTGACGGCGGTCCTCGGAACCGGGCACGAAGCCCGTGACGTGCATGTCCGTGATGCTGTCGCCGGTCTCGAGGACCCGGCGCAGCGCCGCGGCGACCCGCTCGGCCTCGCCGCGCGGCAGATAGTCGTGGACGCCCTTGCCGCGGTGGTCGTCGGGTGTGCCGCCGAAGGTCGAGGCGAACCGCTGGTTGGCGCGCCGCACCCGGAGTTCGGCGTCGATCAGCAGGAAGCCGAACGGAGATTGGCCGAAAATGGCCTGCGAGGCGGCGAGATCCGTCTCGATGCTGCGCAGTACCCGGACGTCGACGACGATGCAGACGGCCGCCTTCTCACCGTCCTCGGTTTGCGTCGGCATCACATAGACCTCGGCGAGCCCCTCGCCCCCGCCGCCGTCCACCGTCTCCGGCAGCCGGAAGGGGACCACGCCGGTCCACTCCCGCCCGTCGAGGATCTCGGCCATCTTCCGGTGGCCCTGCTCGCGCAGGTCGGGGTCGATGAAGGCCGCGATGGGGTCCATGCCGACGGCCCGCTCGACGGGGATGCCGAACAAATGCTCGGCGCGCAGGCTCCACTGGTCGACGAGCCCGTCGGGGCCGATGGAGAAGGACGCGACCTTGATGTAGTCGTAGATCGAGCCGGGTGGACTGCTCTGCCACATGGGGTCGCCGGGCCGCACCTCACCGGAGGCATCCGCGACCTCCGTCCTCGCGCCGTCCGACGGGTCCTCGGACTCCGTGGCCTTCGCTGGTATCTCGCTCACGCGAACCGTCCCCTCCAGCTCACCGCGTCCGGCACCGGTCACCGGGGGCGGCTGCCCGCAGTATCCAGCACTACGGCGCCGCACAACACGGTGTTCACGATCACAGAACGGTCCAGTTGGTTTTCGGACCGTCCTGCGAGAACACTTCCACTCTTCTAACCAGGGGACACGCCCTCGAATCACGCCTTCCGGCAGGGCCTGTCCGGATTCAGGTCGGAGGGAAACGGCGGCATCCCGTCAGCGCAGGTGAGCGGGGCGTGGTGCGTCCAGCTGCAAGGCGGAGGAGGGCGACGACGCGATGGGGTCCCCCGCGCGAGCGAAGCCGAGCGTGGGGGAGTCGGCAACCGACGACAACGCCGCAGATGGGCGTGCCACGCCCCGCGTCTGAGGCATGATCCGCCGGACAGGCCCAAGTCCGGTCCGGATTCAGGTCGGTACCGCGAGCTCGAACCACACCGTCTTGCCGGACTCCCCGGGCCGGGTGCCCCAGCGGCGTGAGGAGGAGGCCACCAGTTGCAGGCCGCGCCCGTGCTCGTCCTCGGGCCGGGCGACCCGTTCGTGGGGCGGGTCGGGCAACGGGTCGGAGACCTCCACCAGCAGCACGTCGGGCAGGTCCGGCGGGCGTACCAGGCGGACGCCGATGGGGCCGGTGGCGTGCCGCAGGGCGTTGGTCACGAGTTCGCTGACCAGCAGGGCCGTGATGTCACCGACGCTGTCGAGACCCCAGCCGTGCAGCTGGTGGCGGACGGTGGAGCGTGCGGTGCGCACGGCACCCGGGTCGGCGGGAAAGGTCCACTCGGCGCGGTCACCTTCGGTGTCGATCACGCCGATCACTTCCCGGGCCAGAGAACCCACCCATGCCTGGTTTCGTGGGGTTAATTGGCACATACCCGATATGCGGGACCCGGTACCACCGGGGGGCGCGCACTGTGGCACGAACGGCGTACGGGTACGACACTGCACGCGGGGTGGCACAGGCCGGCGTCAACGAGTCAGCCACTCAGGCGGGCGGCCACCTCACGTACGGCCGGAACGTCCTGGTCCAGCCAGTCGACGTCCCAGAGTTCGCCGGGCGCGAGCCAGCGCAGTTCGTCGTGGTCCTCGAGAGGCTTGGGGTCGGGAGAACCGGGGCGCAGCCGGGCGGTCCACACGTGCAGAACATACGGCGGCTTCAGGTCCCACTCCCCCGGCACCCGCTCAACAGCCTCGGCCTCGACGCCGAGTTCCTCCCGCAGCTCACGCACCAGCGCGGCATCCGGCGCTTCGCCCGGCTCGACCTTGCCGCCGGGCAACTCGTAACGCCCGGCCAGTTCAGGGGGCGCACTACGGCGCGCGGCGAGCAGTCGGCCACCGTCGAACAGGGCGGCCCCCACCACCACGATCCGTTCCTTCATGCGCCGGAGCCTACGTCAGGGGTCGAGGGGAGCGTCGCGGCTCAGGTGTCGTCGTCGGTGTCCTGGCCGATGCGCTCGACCCAATAGAGCTGCTTGTGCCCGCGGTTGTCGAGGCTGTCGGCGATCTTCTGGGCCTCGGCCCGGGTCGCGTACCTGCCCACGCGGTAGCGATTGCCGCCGTCGTCCTGCCGTATGACGAGCCAGGGAAGAGTCACCGTGCTGTCGTTCATCGCGCCCCTCCGCTTCCCGCCCTCGGCCCGCGCGCCCCGCCCGCTAAGGAAACCGCAATCCGCATATGCCCGAGCCTACGCCTAACCTTCACGCAGCGAATACGGCTTTTCACAAAGAGGTACGCAACAAGCCAGACGCGAGGGGGCGCACGGCGTCGAACGCGCCGTGCGTACGCATCCGCGCATCCGGTCGGCGGCATGGCGGGCACGTCCGGGGTCATCTGCGAAAACGTCCGGAATCGACCGGCGCGCGCACCGGCTCCCGGCGCGCGCATGCCGGGAGCAACTGCCGCAGGGGCGTGCGCCGCCGGGCAGAGGTCGGAAAGGTGTGCGCTATCTCACCGGGAGGTGGTACGAGACCCGGTAGCGGTCGGCCGGGATCACCAGGTCGGCCGTCTCGACGGGGCGGCCGGAGGCGTAGAAGGTGCGCTGGACGACGAGGACGACATGCCCGGGGACGCCGCCCAGGGCGAGGAGTTCCTCGGCGAGGCCGGGGCGGGCGCCGACCTCCTCGGTGACGTTGTCGACGATCACGTCGATGGCCGCCATGCGCTCGACGACACCCATGCCGCCGAGGGGGCCCTCTTCGGGCAGCATCACGGGCGTGCGGCCGGTGACGGCGATCGGCTCCCAGGAGGTGGAGAGCATCAACGGCTCGCCGCTCTCCCGGAACAGGTACTTCGTGCACATCACGCGGTCGCCGGGCCGGATGCCGAGCCGCTCGGCGATCGCGCCACTTGCCACGGTCTGTTCGCTGCTGGACTCCCAGGTGCCGCGCGCGGCGGCGTCCGCCTGCTCCTGCCGGAAGGGTGTGGCGCCGCCGTCCGGGCGGAATCCGGAGCGGGCGACGGACCGGGGCACGGGCCGCTCCCGTACGTACGTCCCGGAACCGGAGCGGCCCTCGACCAGCCCCTCGGCCATCAGGACCTTGCGCGCCTCGAGCGCGACCGTGTCCGAGACGCCGTACTCCTCGCGGATTCTGGCCTGTGACGGCAGGCGGGTGTGCGGTGGCAGCAGACCGTCGACGATCTTCTTGCGGAGATCACCCGCGACACGCAGGTACGCCGGCTGCTCACCGAATGTCACTGGCCGCTCCCATCAGGTTGCACAGACAGCAACAGCGTGGCAACCCTGGGTTCCGCCAGGCAAGCGAAGGTCAGAGAATCACTCGATGTGATGACTCGCGCGCGGGAAGGGCTGTGTCCAGGCACTTTCTCCCCGCGTTCTCCCCACTTCCTCCCCGCTGCGGGGGGCGGTCACACGTCGGCGTCGGAGTCGCCCGGGTCAGTGGCGTACTCGGGCGGGCTGGCGTCCAGGCCCAGAGCCTTGCGGGCGGTGATGGTGACCTGCCCGTCGTAGAAGGCGTACCCCTCGTCGTAGTGCACGTAGAAGGTGTCCGCGTCACCGGCGGCGGCCGCCTTCGCCCACTGACCGCGCGCGGAGTCCAGCTCCTTCACCAGGTCGGCGAGGGGCCGTTCGGCCCGGGCGGGCCAGTTGTACTCACCCAGTGTGACGCTCTGCCGGGCGAGCACGTCGCCGACCTCGCCCGCCCAGGTGCGGTTCGCCGCCAGGTCCTCCTCGGGGAATTCCTCGGGCTCCTTCTCCAGTACGACGTCGATGGCGCGGGCGGCCTTCAGGTAGGCGAGCTGGTCCGCGTCGAGCGTGGTCGCGTCGGCCCGCAGGGAGCCGGTCAGGGTGCCCTTCTCGTCGGTGTTGCCGAAGATGCAGGTGATCTCGCGGTCGCCGAGCCCCCAGCTCTGGCGGGTCGGGGTCAGGTAGTAGACGTCGACGTTGTCCGGCAGGGCCCAGGTGTCCATGGCGTAGTCGCCGCGCAGGGCATAGCACTTGTCGTCGGCGACGTTCGTGATGTGGTCGTCGCCGGGGAAGCTGCCGCCCGGCAGCCGGACGGTGGCGAACACCTCGCCGTCGTGCCTGCCCGTGCAGGGCACCACGTCGACGTCGTAGGTCATGCCCTCCAGGGAGCCGCTGGGCGCGTCGAAGCACTCGCCCTTGTCCGGCGAGACGGTCGCGCTCTCCCGCGCGCTCTCCTTGAAGCTCTCCCAGAAGTCGGACACGAAGCCCGTCGAGAGCGACAGGACCCACAGCGCAAGCCCGACGGACGACAGCACGGACCCGGCGACCGCCATGCCCTTCCCGCGCTCGCCCTTGCGCCTGATCTGACGCAGCGCGATCAGGCCCAGCACGAGCCCGACGGCGGGGAGAAAGCACAGGATGCCGAGGACGAGGGCGGCGATGGCGACACCGTTGACCGGCGCCTGCGGCGGGTACGGACCCCAGGCGCCGTACGGCGGCGGCGCGTAGGGGCCCTGCGGATGGGGAGCCGGGTACTGACCCTGGGTGCCCTGGGGTTGATAGGGCCCAGGCGGTGGAGGGATGGACACGGGTACCGGGCTCCTGGTTCGGCCGAGGATGCAGAACAGTCGTACGACTTGGCGCATGGTAAGCGCTGGACGGGCGCCGTGGCGGGGCTCCCCTTCACGCTCGGACGCCGAGCACGATCTGCTCGCACACCTGGCAGACGAACCTCGTCCTCGCTTCGGGCCGGGTCACCGACCCGAAGCCCTTCCACGAGGACGAAGATGACGGTACGTCAGGAATGTCAGAACTGGAGCGCCCAGGCGTCGATCCGCCCGGTGTCGATGTTCGCGTTGTCGCTGACCCTCAGCTTCCACGTGCCGTTCGCGGCCTCCGAGGAGGCGTTGACGGAGTACGTGGTGTCGATGTTGTCCGCACTGCCGCCGGTGCCGTACCCCTTGAGCGTGTACGCGGTGCCGTCGGGGGCGATCAGCTGGACCTGGAGGTCGCCGATGTACGTGTGGACGATGTGGACCTCGACGGCGAGCGCGGAGGGCGCGTTGCCGGAGACGCCGGAGACGGTCACCGGGGACTCGACCGTGGAGTTGTCGCTGATCGTGTAGTCACCGGTGTTCTCGAAGCGCGGGCCGGGCGGGGTCGGGGTGCCGCCGCCGACGTACAGGAGCCGGTTGGGCGAGCCGGTGCCGGGGCTGGTGACGACGTTGGGGGTGGCCGCGGACGTCAGCGCGGTGGACACCTGGGCGGGCGTGGCCGTGGGGTTGCCGGCCAGGTACAGCGCCGCCGCTCCGGCGACGTGCGGGGCCGCCATCGACGTACCGGAGATGGTGTTGGTGGCCGAGTCGCTGGTGTGCCAGGACGAGGTGATGGACGAGCCCGGCGCGAACAGGTCCAGCACCGTGCCGTAGTTGGAGTAGCTCGCCTTGGCGTCGCCGGACGTGGTGGCGCCGACCGTGATGGCCTCGGTGACGCGGGCGGGGGACCGGGTGGAGGCGTTGGTGGTCTCGTTGCCGGCCGCGACGGCGAAGGTGACGCCGGAGGCGATGGCGCCCCGTACGGCGGTGTCGAGGGCGGTGTCGGCGCCGCCGCCGAGGGACATGTTGGCGACGGCCGGCTTGACCGCGTTCTGGGCCACCCAGTCGATGCCGGCGACGACCTGGGCGGTGGTGCCGGAGCCGGAGTTGTTCAGCACGCGGACGCCGACGATCCTCGCCTTCTTGGCGACGCCGTAGGCGTTTCCGGCGACCGTGCCGGCGACGTGGGTGCCGTGGCCGTTGCCGTCCTGGGCGGTGTTGTCGTTGTCGACGGCGTCGTAGCCGTAGGAGGCACGGCCGCCGAAGTCGCCGTGGGTGATGCGGACGCCGGTGTCGATGACGTACGCCGTGACGCCCTGGCCGGCGGAGTCCGGGTAGGTGTACGAGCTGTTCAGCGGGAGGTTGCGCTGGTCGATGCGGTCCAGCCCCCAGGAGGGCGGGCTGGGCTGGGTCGCGGCGACGGTGAAGGTGCGGTTCTGGACCACGGAGGCGACGGCCGGGTCGGCGGCGAGACGTTTCGCCTCGGTCTCGGAGGCCTCGATCGCGTAGCCGTTCAGGGCCTTCTTGTACGTGCGCTCGATGGTGGCGCCGTACTTCTTCGCCAGGGCGCGTCCCTCGGCGGAGCCCGAACGGGCCCGGTCCGCCTTGAGGGTCACGATGTAGCTGTCGGCGACGGCGTTCGCCGCGCCTTCGTACTGGATACGGCCTTCGGCTGCCGGGGCCGCACCGGCGGGGAGGGCGGCGACCAGACTCGCGGCGAGTGCCGCGGTGGTC
This sequence comes from Streptomyces flavusporus, assembly GCF_046267975.1. Classification (NCBI taxonomy): domain Bacteria; kingdom Bacillati; phylum Actinomycetota; class Actinomycetes; order Kitasatosporales; family Streptomycetaceae; genus Streptomyces; species Streptomyces flavusporus. The sequence continues at coordinate 3,606,293 of NZ_CP176503.1, forward strand.
GCGAGGGCTGTGGCCGCCAGTCTTCGCCGGGTATGACGCATCACTGCCATCTGAGGGGTCCTCCTCAATCGGTGGTGCGCTGGTGTGGGGTGGCGCCAGATGAGCAGGAACATGTCAATTCAGGGTGGCTCACCTGTGCGTCAGCCGAAAGATTGAGGCTTCCACAGGAATTGCACAAGGGCCCTGCACGGATGTAACCGGCAGGCCATACGGGCGACATGACGAACCGTCAAGGCCCTCCTGAAGACGAAGCCGACTCCAGGAGGGCCCGCGCCGGATCACTCGTCGAACGCGGTGTTCCGGGTGCTCTTCTCCCAGGCGGTGACGTCGGCCCGCACCTGCTCGAGGTGGTCGAGGACGGCGGTGACCGAGTCGTCGCCGAGCGGCAGGCGCAGCGGCGTCTCCTGCGCGTCCAGGGCGGCCAGGATGACCGCCGCCGCCTTCGCCGGGTCGCCGGCCTGGGTGCCGTCGCCGCCGGAGACGTACGCACGCGTCTGTGCCACCTTGGGGTACACGCCGCTGTCGGCGCTGAAACCGGCCCGGCTGCCCTCGAACAGCGAGGTGCGGAAGGCGCCCGGCTCGACGATCAGCACCTTGATGCCGAACTCCCGCACCTCGTCCGCGAGCGCCTCCGACATGCCCTCCAGCGCGAACTTCGTTCCGCTGTACGCCGAGAAGCCCGCGAACGACAGCTGCCCGCCCACGCTGCTCATCTGCACGATCGCGCCCGAACGCCGCTCGCGCAGATGCGGCAGCACCGCCCGCACCAGCGCCGCCGGACCGAGGACGTGCACGTCGAACAGGGCGCGCAGCTCGGCGTCCGTCGTCTCCTCGAGAGCGCGGCCGAACCCGCTGCTCGCGCCCGTGATCAGCCAGATCCTGCTCATACAGCTCCCTTTGCCCACTTCGGCCCTGGTCGCACGGTGTCACACGCCGGTGTGCACGGCTCGGCATTCGTCCAGGAAGTCCACGATGTGTCCGAACACGTCCAGAGCCGCGTTGCGCCCGATGAACGTGTCGAGGTGGCCGTAGCCCGGGACCTCGACGTAGCGGACGTCCATGTCGGGGTAGCGGCTCGACAGGACCTCGTGGCACAGCTTGTTGGAGTCGTACCAGAAGCGGTTGTCGCTGCCGGACAACAGGTATGGAGTCGATCAGCGGCTCGTCACGGCGGTCCTGACGGCCCGGGTACTGGACGCAGAGCACGTCGACGGCGGGTGAAAGGCCCTGGGAGAAGGGGAAGTAGTACGACGCGGAGCCGCCGGCGTGCGGCAGACACAGCAGCCGCACCGGCGCGTCCGGAGCCGGGTGGTAGCGGCGGATCCAGCGGCCCGTGTCGGCGCGGTTCCCCGTCACAGCGCGAACCGGACGTCGGTCAGCCGCTCCGAGAGCCCCCACAGCCGGCGGCCGGTCTCGGCGTCGGTCGCGCGGGGCGCCGGCTGGACCCGCTTCGGTGCACCGCGCAGCTCGCCCATGCCGTCCGGCCCGATCAACTCGCCGCCCGCCACGGTCTGTTCGGTGGCCGCGTACAGCTGTGGCAGCGCTCCCTGGTCCAGGGACTGGGCGAGCGGCGAGCGGAGGGTGCCGAAGAGCAGCTTCACCATGCCGGTCGGCGAGCTCGTCTGCAGGTTGGTGGAGGTGTAGCCGGGGTGGGCGAGCACACTGCGCACCGGGCTGCCGGCGGCGGTCAGTCGCTGGTGGAGGGTCCAGCCGAAGACGGCGTTGGCGAGCTTCGACTGGTTGTAGTAGCCCATGGGCGAGTACTTGCGCTCACCGGTGAGGTCGTCGAAGAAGATCGCCGCCTGCCGGTGGTTGGTCGACGTCACCGAGACCACCCGGGGGTCGGTGCCGACGGATAGCAGATCGAGCAGCAGGCCGGTGAGCGCGAAGTGGCCGAGGTGGTTGGCGGCGAACTGCAGCTCCTGGCCCTGCCGGTTCAGGGACCGGGGCGGCGCCATCAGACCGGCGTTGTTGACCAGGGCGTCCAGCCGCGCGTGGTCGAAGCGCACCTGGTCGGCGAAGGCCCGCACCGAGTCGAGGTCGGCCAGGTCGACCCGGCGCACCTCCAGGCTCGGACCGCGCCCTGCGCGTGGTCCAGCTGATCCTGGGCACTCCCGCTCTGCACGCCCGCTTCCTGGAACGCCAGGCCCACTGGCGGGACGAACTGGCGACGGAACTGGCGCACCGCCTCGACCTCGACCGCGCCACCGACCTCTACCCCCAGCTGGCCGCCGGAATGGCCCTGACCGCCTTCGACACCGTCCTGCAACGCTGGAGCGACAGCGACGGCGCCGAGGACCCCACGGCCTGTCCGACCGGGCTTTCGCGATCATCGCCCCCGCGCTGGACAGAGCCGCGCAGGCGTAAGGCACGCTCCGCGCTCACCGGACAGACGCGGCGGGCGGACGCTCTCGTACGGCGCCGTAGGCCAGGAAGTAGGCAGGCACCCGGTTCAGCCACCGCGAGGTGGTGATCAGCTCGGTCATCCGCTGCGCCCGCCTGGGGTTGCCGAAGGGGGAGCGTCCCGCCAGCAGCGGCTCGATGACCCGGGCGTGAGCCGTCCGCTGCAGCGCCTGCGTCAGGGCCGTGGTCGGCCACCGACGGCGCTGGACGGCGCGTACGTCCCGCAGGCCCACCGCCCCCGCGCCCAGCGGCTCGACGAGATACCGGGCGGCGGCCACGGCGTCCTCGACGGCGAGGTTGATGCCGATGCCGAAGACCGGCGACATCGCGTGCGCCGCGTCGCCGATGCACAGCAGCCCCGGGCGGTGCCAGCGCCTCAGGCGGTCGAGCCGTACGTCCAGCAGCTTCACCTCGTCCCACGACCGCACCGCCTGCGCACGGTCCCCGAGCCACGGGACGGCGGCCGTGAAATCGGCCATGAACCGGTCGAGACCGGCGGCGCGGCGGCGGGCGTCGGTTCCCTTGGGGATCAGCGCGGCGCACTGCCAGTAGTCCCCGCGGTCGATCATGGCGGTGAGGAACCGGTCGCCGACACCTCCCACGAGCCCGTGCGGGTCGCCCTCCCGCCGCGGCAGCCGGAACCACCAGGCGTCCATCGGGCAGTCGAACCTCCGCAGTCCCAGTTCGGGCCGCGACCGGGCCAGCGAGCCCCGGCCGTCGCAGGCGACCGTGAGGGTGGCCCGCAGCTCACCGGTACGGCCGTCGGACGTGCGGTACCGCACCCCTGTGACGCGTCCGCGCTCCACCAGGAAGGCGGTCGCCTCGGTGCTCATCCGCACGGAGAAGGACGGCTCCCGCCGGGCCTCGTCCGCCAGGAGGTTGAGCAGGTCCCACTGAGGCACCATGGCGATGTAGTTGTACGTGCTGCGCAGCGCACCGATGTCTCCGACGGTGACCAGCGAACGGTCCCGGCCGAGCGGCAGCTGGACCGTCGTCACCCGCCGCTGCGGCAGTTCGGCGAACCGCTCGGCCAGACCCAGCTCCTCCAGCAGCGCCAGGGTGGACGGATGCACGGTGTCGCCGCGGAAGTCGCGCAGGAAGTCACCGTGCTTCTCCAGGACGGTGACCGCAACGCCGGCCCGGGCCAGCAGCAGGCCGAGGACCATTCCGGCGGGGCCGCCACCCACCACACAGCACGTCGTCCGCTCCATCACGCGCCTCCCTGTCGGTCCATCACACGCCGCCCTGTCGGGGATTCCCGAAGCCGACCAGGCCGTCCTCGAAGCCGACCGAGCCGTTCCCGAAGCCAACCGGACCGGACCATATAATCCCAAAGTGCCGTAATTTCTCCGCAGATGTCAGCGACGCTCCGGGAGGCCGCCATGAATCGGCAGCCGGTCCTTCTGCCCTATGCCGACCCGGCCTTCGTGGCGGATCCCTTCCCGTTCTACCGGCAGCTGCGCGAGGACGGCCCCGTGCGGCGCGCGGTCATCGCCGGCGGCCTGGAGGCCTGGCTGGTCACGCGGTACGAAGACGGCCTCGCCGCCCTGTCCGACCCCCGGCTGAGCAGCGACGTCCGCGAAGCGTCGGACCCCCGGCTGCTGCAGCAGCTGCCCGCGACGGAGCGCGAGTCCATGCTGCGCAACATGCTCCGCGCCGACCCGCCCGAGCACACCCGTCTGCGCCGCCTGGTCTCCAGGGCGTTCACCGCCCGCAAGGTGGCCGAGCTGCGCCCCCGCGTCCAGGAGATCACCGACCGGCTGCTCGACGCGATCGCACCGGCCGGCGCCGCCGACCTCGTCGAGGACTTCGCGCTGCCGCTTCCGGTCACCGTGATCAGCGAACTGCTCGGCGTGCCCACGGCGGACCGGCACGACTTCCAGCGGTGGACCGACGACATGATCCTGCGCGGGACACAGCCACCGGACCCGGCCGTGGTGAACGAGGCATGGCAGCACATGCGCTCGTACCTGACCGAGCTCCTGGAAGCCAAACGAGCCCGGCCACAGGAGGACCTGCTCAGCGCACTGATCACCGCCCGGGACGAAGAGCAGCGCCTCGACGAGGACGAGCTCATCGCGATGGCGTTCCTGCTGCTGGTGGCCGGATACATCACCACGGTCAACCTGATCGGCGGCGGCATCGCCGCACTGCTGGCCCACCCCGACCAGCTCCGGATGCTGCAGGACGATCCGGCACTGCTGCCGGACGCGATCGAGGAGTTCCTCCGCTACGACGGACCGGTCAACCCCGGCATCGCCCGGTTCGCGCGCGAGGACGTCACCATCGGGGGCGTGACCGTCCCGCGGGGCGCGACCGTGCTGATCGCCTCCGCCATCGCCGACCGCGATCCGGCGCGGTTCCCCGACCCCGATCGCCTGGACATCACCCGACGGGACAACGCCCACCTCGCCTTCGGCCACGGCCTGCACTACTGCCTCGGGGCGCCGCTGGCCCGGCTGGAGGGCCAGGTCGCCATCGGCACCACCCTGCGCCGCCTGCCCGACCTCGCCCTCGCCGTACCGCCCGGCGAACTCCGCTGGCGGCCCGGCGGCCTACGCGGCCCCGAGCATCTGCCGGTCACGTTCACTCCCACCGCCCCGCGCCGCCCAGCCGCTTCACCCTGACCCGGACGCCGGTCCCAGGTCGCACCGCCCCTCACGCGTCCCCTGCCGCACCAGCCTCCGTCACTCCCAGCCGGGCCTGCTCCTCCGCCACGATCCGGCGGGCCAGGTCGACGTCCGAGACGTCGACGGCGTCCGGCGTCGACTCGGCGACCGCGCTGCGCCGCGCGTAGGCGTCGAACAGGCGCGTCTTGTTCTCCAGGATCCGCACCAGGCGCTCGTCCACACCGCCCGTCGCGAGCAGCCGGTGCACCTGGACCGGGCGGACCTGCCCCATGCGGTGGGCGCGGGCCACGGCCTGGTGCTCGATGGTCGGCTTGACCTGCGGTTCGCAGAGGATGACGACGGAGGCGGCCTGCATGTTGAGCCCGACCCCGCCCGCCTCGATCTGGGCGAGCAGCACCGCGTGGCCCGGCGCGCTGGAGAACTCGTCCACCAGCTGTTGCCGCCGCGCGGGCGGCACGCTCCCCGTGATCGGGCCGAAGGGGCGCCCGCGTCCAGCCGCGCCACCGAGGGCGTCCCGGACGACGCCGAGCACATCCCGGAAGGCGGAGAAGACCACCACCTTCAGCCCGCTGTCGGCGGCCTCCTCGACGAGTTCCCGCAGCCGCTGGAGCTTCGCGGAGCGCTCCGACCGCGCGTACGCCGCACGGCGCATCGCCATGAAGTTGCCGGCCCGGACGGCCTCTCGATACGCCTCCTCGTCCGCGGCGCTCAGCTCCTCCCACTCGTCGGTGTGCTGGAGCACGGGAAGTTCGGTGAGCACGTCCTGCTGGTTGCGGCGCAGATACACGGGCGCGACCGCTTTGCGGAAGGCCTTGGATCCGGCCACCGAGTCCTGGTCGTCGACCGAGTCGGCGAAGTCGGGCCTGAGGATCCGCACCAGGTTGCGGAACTCCGCGACCCGGTTCTCCATGGGGGTGCCGGTCAGGAAGAGGACCCGCTCGCAGTGCTCGGCCCACGCGGTCACCGCCTCGGCCCGCAGGGTCAGCGGGTTCTTCACGTAGTGCGCCTCGTCGACGACGAGCATGCCGAGTTCGCCGCCGCCGGGCGTGGGGAATCCGCGCAGCGCGTCGAAGGTGGTGATCGCGACGCCGCCGCGCCCCTTCCAGTCGGCGAACGCCTCCTGCCGGTCGGGCCCGTGCAGCGGCATTGCGCGCAGAGTGCTGCGGGCCTCGATCTCCCGGGTCCAGTTGATCAGCACGCTCGCCGGGCACACGACCATGAAGTGGCTCTGCCCCTCGGCCGCGAGGTGCCCGAGGGCGGCGATGGCCTGCACGGTCTTGCCGAGCCCCATCTCGTCGCCGAGCAGCACGCGGCGCTGGGCCAGCGCGAAGCGGGCGCCGAACGCCTGGTAACCGCGCAGCGAGACCCGGCAGTTGGCGTCGTCCAGCCGCTGCTCCCGCACCCGCTCGGCCACCTCGTCGGGCAGGTACCCCTCGGCCGCGGCCGTGTCGGGGCCGCGGCCCGAGATCTCCGCGAGGAGGCTGTAGTACTCGGCCGAGCGGAGCTCGAAGTCGACCCAGGCGGCGATGTCGTCGGGGTGGCGCAACAGGTCGACCGAGGCCTGGGCGCACTGCTCCGGTACGCCGTCCCGCTCGGCCTCCTCGGTCAGCCGCCGCACCTCGGCCACGGCGGCCAGCGCCCGCTCGCGCCCCTCGCGTCCGGCGAGCAGCATCCGCCACCGCCCGGCGGCGGGCCGCGCGTCCTCCAGCACCGTCCCGAGCCGCGCCGCCAGCGCCGAACCCGCCTCGGCCGCGCGCCGCGCCTGCGGGCCGGCCTCCACCAGCACGTTGAGGGCGACGACCAACGCGGTGGTGCGGGGCTCGGGACGGTCCACGTCGATCCGCACGGCGACGGACTCCCGTACGGCGTCGGCGATCTGCCGGGCCGCCGCGATGGCCTGGTCCGCGGTACGCTGCCCGACTCCGGGCGTCTGCCGCAGCCGGTACGTCCCGGCGTCCAGCACGTCCTGGACGGTCCCAAAGCCGCCCTTCTCCAGCTCCCCGAACCTCAGCCGCCCCTCGGTGACGTCCCGCAGCCGGGCGACGGGGATGCCCTTCAGCTCCTGCTCGGCCAGCCCGTCGTGAATCGGCCGCAGCGCCTCCCGCACCTCACGGACGGCCCGTTCGTAGTCCTCGACGACCCGCCCGGCAGCCTCCGCCAGCCGCGTCCCCCGCCCGACGACCTCGCGCTCCGCGCGCCCCATCCCGCCCCGCCTCTCTCACCCTGTCCAGGGCATGGTGCCATTGCCCGAGGGGCGGGCCGCTGCCCTTCGAGATCAGCTTCGACCGGGAACACGGAAGGGATCGCACTCACCCACGCCCGCCCCCTTCCGACCTGCGCATCGGTCACACGTTGCAGCGGAACGCCTACGGCAGAGCTCCCGCCTGCGAAGGTGTGGCTTTTCCGGAGGCCGGGCCGCTCTTGGTGTCAGCTGCCGTAAAGCGTGGGCAGATCGACCAGAAGGAGGTCTTCTCGGCGGTCGGCCAGGTCGACCAGGTCGGGGTAGAAGCCGTGCAGGGAGTACAGGGCCAGGGTGGTGGCGGCGGTGTCGTATCCCTGATCCGCGAGCAGGGCCCTGATGCGCTCCAGGCGCTCCAGGTCACCGATCCCCCGGCGGGCCACGGTCGCCTTGGCCTCACCCAGGAGCGCGATCTTCGCGCGGGGGGGGCCTGCGGGCGCTCGTCGGCGGCCAGGGCGATGACGTCGACCTCGTGCTTCGTCCGGGCGGCCTGGTCGGCGACCTCGGTGGTGCCGACCGGGCCGGGCAGCCCACCGGGCAGCAGGGTGTGGGCGTAGCGGCGGGTGAAGTCGCGGGCCAGGTCCTCGAAGTGCGGGCCAAGGATCTTGGAGTTGAAGGTCGGAGTGGCCTGTTGCCACACCTGCTCGGCGAAGCCCTGCTCCACGGCCGCGGCACGGGCGGGGTGATGAGCTGGTTGAAGCGGATGACGGGGTCGGCGAGGGTGATGACGGGGTGCCTGGAGCGGAGAATGTCCTGTTCCCGCTGGATGTAGCCGGTGGATTCCAGTCCTCCGAGGGGTGGGCAACGGCGTTGCGCGGGCGCTCCAGGGCGGCACCGATCTTGCTGGGGGTGGTGGCCCCGTGCGCGATCGCGGTGAGGATGCCGTAATACAGCGTGTGCTGCGTGATCCTCGGGTCCTCGCGCAGCAGGTACTCGGTCTCGATCCGCGAGTACACCGCCCTCCCCGGGGCGAGCAGCGTCCGGGTGAGCCAGGCGTCGAAGCCGTCGTCCGGGTGCGGACGGGCAGCCACCGGCCGGTAGCCGGGGCCCCGCCGAGGACCGCGTGCACCTTCAGCGCGGTCAGCGGGTCGGCGATCTGCCAGAAGGCCCGGCTGTCCCGGTAGTCGAAGGCACCCCGCCGTAGATCGACCACGGCACGTCCCCGCAGCGGCTTGGTCCCCGAGAGTAGTTCGCGCATGACGCTCGTCGCGGAGCCGCACAGGATCAGCCGCGGCCCCGGACCGGCACCGGACCGGGCGCCGCGCTGACGCTCGTCGTAGAGCTGCTGAAGCAGACCCGGGATTTCGGGCGAGTGCCGGAGCAGGTACGGCAACTCGTCGATCACCAGGAGCGGGTACGACGAACGGGCAGTCACATCAAGGGCGTTGGACAGGACGTCACGCCAGTCGGTCAGCCGCAGACTCCCCGGCCTCAGGCCGGCGTGGGTGGCGACCGCGTCACTGAACCGCTGGATCGCGGGCAGCCGCCCTTCCTCCCGCACCGCTGTGACGTACAGGCCGCCGACCTGCCCGGACAGGGCCTGGAGCAGGTACGACTTCCCGTGCCTCCGCCGCCCGGACACGATACCGAGCCGCATCGCCGGGTCCGGATCGGTGAGGAACTCCGTGAGCAGCTCCCACTCCCGGTCCCGGTCGACCACGTCATCCGGCTTGGCCGGCAGACTCTTCTTCACTCGACCTCCTACACACCGACGAAATGCGTCGCGCTGGACTTGTACAAGGCGACCAGCTCCTCGACGGTCTCGTCCTGTGGGTCCTTCGCGACGGGGGACAGCTCGGCGGCGCCCTCGACGACGACGTATGACCAGCCAGCGGCGGAGCTCACGTGGTACACGCCTCGCGGATCGCGGATCGCGGATCGCGGATCGCGGATCGCGGATCGCGCCGCAGGTTACGGGTCTTGGCCCGGTCGCCCGCGACCGACACGAGGAGCTTGTTGGTTGCCGTCAGTCAATGATCAGCGACGGCCCGACCCAACCCGGCATCGCAAGCCACTTGTACTTCGGAATCCTATTTCCCCAGGTCAGCGACATGGTGGAGGCCATACACCGAAGCGGGATATCTTGCGCCGAGTTCCCACCTGCGAAGACCCGGTTCTGGAGCAGGCCATCCCAGCACGCTCTCAGCACGGGAGCGTGCCGGCATCCGCCACTACCCCAGAGGGCAGGCGCCGACTGGTCACCGCCAGGCGCGTACGAGGTCCTCCGGACCCCAGTGCGCCGCGAGCGGCAGGCCGCAGGCAATGCCGCTGCGTGCGACCGCGACGAGAGGGGTGTCCGTTCCCGCGCCCGGCACGGCGAGCATGTCGCGGACCAGGGCGTCGTAGTCGTGGCGGTCGAACGGCCGGTCCTCCAGCCACTTGATGGAGCCGAGGAAGTGCACCCGCCCGGCCACCGGCTCCCGGTCGGCGCCGATCAGGTCGATCTCGGGGTTGTTCTGCCGGTTCCACCAGCCGCCTACCGCCTCGGTGCCCGGCCACGCCTCGTCGGGCAGCAGCCGCAGCAACGACTCGCGGACGATCGGCTCCACCGCCCGTCCGCGCCAGCTGGTCCAGCCCCGCTCGATGCGCTCCAGCGCCAGGTCGCCCCGGCCACGTTCGATCAGCGGCAGGCCGCGCTGCAGAAAGGCCAGCCAGAAGCGCAGGTAGGGGTCGGCGATGCGGTAGCGCTTGTTCTTACGGTCGGATTTGGCCGACAGCGGGAGGTCGGCGGTCAGCACCCGCTTGCCCAGCAACGTGTTCAGCAGCGGAGTCAGCACCCCGGAGGGCAGTGCGCCGGCCCCGCCGGCCTGGGCCGCGATGGTGGAGAACGTCCGCTCGCCGGTGCCCACAGCCTCCAGCACCGCCCGGGCGTGGGACGCCTCGGGGAACTCGCCCAGCAGCGACAGCTCGCCCGCCACCAGCAGCGGCGAGAGCGGGTTGGCCACGGCCTCGGCCAGGAAGTCGGTACGGCTCATTCCCGGCCGCCAGGACTGGACGATCTCCGGGAACCCCCCGGTGATCAGCAGGGCGTCCACCGCCTCTGCCGCGCCCAGCCCGGTGGCGGCCTGCACGTCCCCCAGGTGCAGCGGATCGACGGTCATCGTGGCCCGCCCGAAGAACGGGCGACTATGGGACTGCAACGCCTCCATCACGGAGATATCGCTGCCGACCAGGATCAGCAGCACGGGCTTGGCGGACAGGTGGCGATCCCAGACCGTCTGCAGCGCGCCCTCGAACTCTCGGTCCTGCTCCACCAACCACGGCACCTCGTCGATCACCGCGATGCTCGGGGCGTCGTCGGGCAGCGCGACGGCCAGGGACCGCAGCGCCTGGTTCCAGTCGCCGGCCTGCAGCCCGGCCACCAACTCCGCCCCCGACAGCGGCGACTGCGCGAGCGTAGCGATGAAATCAGCCCGCTCGGCCACAGGGTTACGGCCTCGCGTGGCCTGGAAGACCACGTATGGCAGCCCGGATCGATCACAGAACTCCTGGGCCAGCCGCGACTTCCCCACCCGCCGCCGCCCCGTCATGATCACAGCCTGACCGCGCGTGGTCCCACCACCCTGGGCCACCCGACCCAGCTGGCGATCCAGCCGCTCCAGGTCCAGCGCCCTGCCCTTGAAGCCGCTCACAGCCCACCGCCTCGACCGGAATGCAAACGCAGTTTCGATATTACGTAGATAGAATCTACGTTTACCGTAGTGCACCCTCGCGGCTCAGGCCCCGAGATTGAGAACCGCACGGCAACTCGGACGCGCACCCCTCGGATCGGCGCGAACCGGATCAGGGAGGCGTGAGGACGGGGCGCGAGGCGATGGCGCGTCAGATCTCCCAGCACCATCCCAGCACGGGCGCTCCATCCCAGCACCATGCAACTCAGACACCCCACTGGTCCCCCGCGCGGCTTGCGTGCAGGCAACGGGCTGGCGTCCGTATCGGAGGAGGGTCGACTGGGGGCGCGGGCCGCATGGCGTTCTGCAGGATCTACCGGCAGCGGTGCCAGACGTAGTCGTACGCCGACGCGATGGGCATCATGCCCTTGCCGCGCTCGCTGGGAGCGAAGAGCACCGACAGCCGCCGATGCCCGCGGGACGGACTGATCAAGGCGACCGGCGCCGGAACCCACTGCGCCAGATCCGCGTCGATCTCCTCTCCGAGGCTCGGGGCGGCGGGAACGTCGCGGTACTCGCCCTCGACCCGGTTTTTGAGCGGAACGAAAGTGGCACGGCAGTCGCCCCTGCGTGCTTTCGAGCTGACCTGCCAGCGCACCCGGATGAAGCTCGGCATCTCCCGTAGGCCCCGACCGGCTCGGCTCTCGCTCACGCGAGGCGCAGTGCGTGAAGGAACACCCGCAACTGTCGAGCATGATCTGCAGTACGCAGACTTCTCAGCCAGTAGACGCAGTCCGGGCAGCAGCCTTCAGCCCGGGGCCGTGCGATGAGTGCGCAGGTGTCCACCAACTCCTGGGGAGTCCTCCCTAACGGGTGGCTGGCATCGGAAGAGTGACAGGCGTATGGCAGCGAACGCCGAGCACCTGAAAGCTCTCGTGCACGCGCACGCCGAAGCCGACGACGACCTCTTCTACAGTGTCGCCCAGCAGAAGCAGATCAGAGCCGGCAGTCGGAGTGCCGCAACCCCGGTAGCGCAGCCCCGCGGCGAACTCATCAGTCTTCTTACCAGCGGGCCACCCAGACACCCAGGAGCATGACCGCCGCGGCGTTGGACGGTCTGATCAGCCGGTCTATGGGAGGGACTGCCGCAAAGCTGCGTCTGGTGTCCGACGCGGTAGCCCAGACCCGAGCCGTCTACCTGTTCGACGAGTTTGACGCCCTTGGCGCCGAGCGAGCGGCGGGCAATGACGTCGGCGCGGCCCGCAGGATCTTGAACTCGTTCGTGTTGTTCCTGGACGAGGCTCCCTCTGAGAGCCTGGTCGTCGCCGGCACCCATCACCACCAGCTCCTGGAGAAGGCGCGGACACCGGAGAAGGCCGAGGGGCCGGACCGTACGTGTCGGTCCGGCCCCTCGTCCGGGCGGCTCCCGGCGGGCCTCGTAGGGCTCAGTCCTCGATCACCGGATTGCACGGCGAGAGGAACGGATCCAGGCGCTCCTCGACGACCCCCCTGCGCATGACGCGCACCCGGAACGCGTTGTCGGCGTTCGGGATGTCGCCTTCGTCGGAGCGGTCGTAGAGCAGCCCCCACGAGCCGGGGAAGCGGCGCGCGATGTACGCCACCAGTTCGTCCAGCTGCCCGGCCTCGTAGCCGATGTGGTTGGTGTGGCCGGTGGCCGTGACGACGTCCAGCCCGTTGAAGACGTCGAGCACGACCTTGCAGCTGGAGGACCACTGGACCGCGTCGATCCGCGCACGCAGCTCCTCGACACCCGCCCTCAGAGACTGCGGGTCGTCCTCGTACGGGTCCTCGGAGATACCGAACCAGCCATGGAACTCGTACATGCCCTCACTCCAGCGGAGTCGTGTCGATCACCGGCTCGACGCCGTACCGGCGTCCGTATTCCTGGAGCTTATCGATCACGCCTGGTCCGGGCGGTCCGTCGAACTGGAAGTACGGCGTGCGGCCACTCTGGATCGCCGCCTCGAACGTGGCTTGCGCCTGCTTGCGGAACTTCTTGTTCAGGGTGAAGTCCGCGGGCTTCGCCTGGGCCACGTACTCGTCGCTGATCGCGTCGAACTCACGTCCGTCCGGGTCGTTCGCGAATCTCCTGCGGGGCTCTCCGCCGAGCTTCTCGGCCAGCTTGTCCGCGTCGGCGTCGGGCTTGTTGACCTCGATGAGTTCGCCGAGCCCCCCGTTGTCCTCGTACGGCGCGAGGCCCAGCGGATCGCTGAACCGGTGCGGGTTGTGCACGTACGCCGTCGGGTTGGGCGCGGGCGCGAGGCCCAGCGGGTCGGGCGTGGTGTACCGGGCGGTCTGCGGGTCGTAGTAGCGGTGGTGGTTGTAGTGGAGGCCGGTCTCCGGGTCGAAGTACTGGCCGGGGAACCGCAGCGGTGTGTACGCGGACGCGTTGGCGTTCCACGTCGTGATGCCCCACAGCGTGGTGCGGCTCTGCCAGGCGATGCGCCCGTCCTCGCCGATGAGCTCGGTCGGGGTGCCGATGAGGTCGGTCGCGATCGCGAAGAACCGCGCGTCGATCTCCCGCTGGGTGGCCGCGTCGGTGAGCCGTTCGGTCTGGGCGACAGGGGTCAGGCCCTCGTGGTCCCAGCTCAGCGTGGTGTGGTGAGGCAGCTCGCCGGGGATCTCCGTGGTCTGCTCCGCGAGCACGGGACCGTCCCAGACGAAGCACGTGCGCTCGGCCACCGCCTGGCCGTCGGCCGCCATGCGTTCCTTGGCGATGCGCCGGCCGAGCGGGTCGTACCGGTAGCGCCACAGAGTGCCGTCCGGGGTCGTGACCTCGGTGAGCCGGTCCTCGGCGTCGTACGCGTACGTCCACACGTCACGCTTCTTCGACAGCCGGGTCTTCGAGCGGCGGATCAGCCGGCCGGCGTCGTCGTACGCGTAGCGGTTGGCCCCGGCCTCCGTGATCCGGGTGCCGGTGTAGGAGCGCTTGCCGCGCGCGTCGCCACTGGCGTGGCGGTCCGGCCAGGCGGCGGAGATGTTGTTGCCGCCGCTGTCGTACGCGTAGGACTCGCTCCACCGGTCGGCCGTGACGGCGGTGACCCGGCCCGTCGCGTCCAGGCCGAAGCGGCGCGGGCCGCGCAGGGCGTCGTCGACCGCGACGAGATGGCCGTCCTCGCGGTAGGCGTACGTCCGCAGGTTCAGCCGGTGGCCACCGCGCGCGATCTCCTGGGCGGTGAGTCGGCCCGCGGCGTCCCAGTCCGACGTCAGCGTCAGCGTCTCCCCGACGCTGCGGGTCAGCTCGCGCCCCGCGGCATCACGCGTGAACACGATGTCGTGGCCCGCGACGGTCAGCGCGGCGACACGGCCCGCGCTGTCGTGCGTGTACGAGGTGACATGGCCGCTCGGGGTGACACGCCGGGTGCGGCGCCCGGCCGCGTCGTACGAGAACGACAGCGCACGCCCGTCGACCAGCTCGGTCTTGACGTGGCCCCGACGGTCGTACGCGTACATCAGCTCCGCGTCGGGCCCGATGGCCCGCAGCAGCCGGCCCGCGGGGTCGTACTCGTACGTCGTCACGGCGCCGCCGGCGTCCTTGCGGACGACCTGGCCGAGCACGTCCCGCTCGTAGCGGACGGCCGCGCCGAGCGGGGTGGTACGGGTCAGCACCCGGCCGAGCGGATCGACGTCGTAGGCGATGGTGCGGCCGTCGAAGTCGGTCTCGGCGACGAGGTTGCCGACCGGGTCGTAGGTGTAGCTCCACCGCAGGCCCAGGGGGTTGCGGACCTCGGTGAGGCGCAGCTCGGTGTCGTGCGTGAACTCGTGGCGGGTGCCGTCGGGGTCGGTGCGGGCCGTGAGCAGGTCGAAGTGGGTGTACTCGAAGGTCGTGGTGCGGCCCTCGGGGTCGGTGTGGCTGAGGCAGTTGCCCTCGCCGTCGTACGTCCACGACTCCACGGCGCCGTCCGGGCCCGTGAACCGCGCGAGCCGGCCCTCAGGGGTCCACTCGAAGCGGGCGGTGCCGCCGCTCGGTCCGGTGCGCTCGGTGATCCGGCCGAAGGCGTCCCGCACGTACGACGTCGTACCGCCGTCCGGGGCCGTCTGGGCCATGAGAAGGCCCGCGGCATTGTGGCGCAGCAGGGTCGTGGCGCCTGGGGGTCCCCCCGCTCGCGGGGGAGGGTCGGTGACCGAGGTGACGTGGCCGAGCGCGTCGTGGGTGTAGCGGGTGGTGCGCCCGGCGGGGTTGGTGACCGCGACCCGGTTGCCGCGTTCGTCGAACTCCTGCTTCCAGCGCAGCCCGCCCGGCTGGACCAGCTCGACCGGGCGGCCGTCGCTGCCGTAGGCCGCCGTCTGCACGCTGCCGTCGGGGCGGGTCACCGAGACGAGACGGCCCTCGTCGTCCCAGCGGAACTCGGTGCGCGCGCCTGGGGGTCCCCCCGCTCGCGGGGGAGGGTCGATACGGGACAGCAGCCGGTCGTCGCGGTCGTAGGCGTACCGGATCGTCGCGCCCGTGGGCCAGGTCTCGGCGACGACCTGGAGGTGGCGGTTGACCGTGTAGCGCCAGGTGTGGCCGAGGGAGTCGGTGACCGTGGTGGTGGTCAGGCCGGTGTCGGGGTGCGGGTCGCTGTAGTGGAACTCCGAGCGCAGATGTCCCTCGGCGCCGGTCTGGGACACGCACCGGTCCCTGTCGTCGTACACGAAGCTGTAGCTGGAGCCGTTCGTGTCGGTCCAGGCGACGATGCGGCCTTCGGTGTCGTAAGCGAACCGGGTGGGGATGCCGGAGGACTTGGTGACCTCGGTGAGATGGCCTTCCTCGCTGTATCCGTACCTGGCGATCTCGGTGCCGCCGAGGCTCAGCGAGGTGATCCGGCGGTTCTCCGTGGTGAACGTGAGGCGGTAGCCCCCCGAGTGGGTGAGGGCGAGCGGGGCGCCCTCCTCGTCGTACTCGGCGGTGATCGTGCGCCCGTTGCGGTCAGCGATCTCGGCGAGCGGTGCGGAGCCGTTGTCTCCCGGCTCGGCGCCGGGCGGGGCGAGAAAGTGCCGGACGATGCCCGTGTCCGGATCGGTGAGCGTGTAACTGCCGTCGGTGTGCCGTTCCAGCGGCCAACGCGGCCCCGCCTCGGGGAGCACCGGCGTGCCGGGGGCGGGGTGCGGATACGGGACGAGCAGGTTGTCCTCACCGTGGAAGACGACACCGATCGGGTCGACGGTCAGGCGCTGGTCGATCGTCGATGACCAGCTCTCGCCGAACCAGCGGCCCGCCCGGTACGAGGACTCGAAGTCCCTGCGGAACAGCAGCGGCAGGCTGCCCGGCAGCAGCACGTCCTCCTGCGGCAGGAACATGCGGCCGGTCGCGAAGTCGACGGGCTCACGGCCGCACCGCTTGCCGTCGGGCCTGCGGACGGTCTCCCTGAGGTCGTCGGCGCGGCGCGCCTTGGCGGCGTCCGCGAGCTCGTCCGTGAGCCTCACGCCCTTCACGGCGGCTCCGGCGCCACCCGTCGCGACGGTGAGGACCGCGTCCGGCACAAGCGTGCCGAGCCCTTCCGCCGGGTCCTTCATGAAGTTGTCCAGCATCTGCTTGCCGGTGCCCCAGGGGTCGTTGGCGACCTGGACGAGTCCGGCGACGGTGCTGTTGAGATTGGTGACGTACTCGGCCGGATGCGTGATGTTGTACGGGTCCAGCGGGTTGATGCCCCGGACGAAGTTCACGATGCCCGCGGTGCCCTTGACCGCGCCCATGGTGAAGTGGGCCTTCATCAGTTCGAGCTCGTCGAGCCCGTCCTTCAGCTGTTCGCCGTAGGAAGGCTTGGGTGGGGCCGCGTCCCGGGCCTCCTGCACGGCTTTACGGGCGGTCTCGGCGGCGGAGTTCCGCTGCCTGCGCGCCTCGGCGAGGATGTCCTGCGCCTCCTGCATCTTCGCCTTGCCGGGGTCGGAGAACTCGCCCGGCTTCGGCGGCAGTGTGGCGGGGTCACGCTTGTCGGCGGGCGTCGCGTTGTACTTGTCGACGGCGTTGTTGTAGTCGTCGACCTTCTTGTTGTGCGCGTCCAGGGCGTCCGCCGAGGCCTTCGTGCCTTCCTTCCACTTGTCGATCGCGAGCTGCGCCTGGCCCTGCCCCAGGTCACCGTGTCCGCGAACGACTCCAGCGCCTTCGCCGCTCCCTCGAACGCGTCCGCGCCCTTGTACCACTTGGGCGGCTCCAGTTTCACCGTCCGGCGGAACGCGTCCGCCGCCTGACCCTGTAGGGAGTCCGAGTCGAGCCCTTCGAGACCGAGCCCGACATCGTTGAACGAATCCGTGAAGTCACGCAGGTGGGACGCGGTGGAGCGCAGCTTGCCCGGCGAGCCGTGGATGAGCTTGGTCTTGTCCTCGGTCTGCCCGAGGTCCATCTCGTCGACCTCGGCACCCATCCGGTTCGCCAGTGAACGCGACTGCTCGCGCACCCAGTCCGCACCGGACTCCCAGCCGACGTCCTGGAGCCGGTCCGCCGTCCAGTTGCCGGCGTCCTCGACCCGGTTGCCGACCCACTCGGCGCCGTCCTCGACCGCGTCCTCGACGACATCCGGCGTGATGTCACTGACGAAATCCCCGATGCCCATACGTCAGTTCCCCCCGCCGTCGTTCTGCTGCTGTTGCTGCTGGGCGCGCTCCTCGGGCGACGGCCCGAAGGTGTCGTCGACGGCCTTGTCGAACTGTTCCTGGTCGATGCCGAGGAGGTCGTTGAGCATCCGCGACCGCTCGCCGCCCTGCCCCTCGGTGAGCACCGCGCGCCCGGTGTCCTTCCAGGTCTGGGCCATCTCGTCACCGGCGCGGTCCCACGACTCGGCGCTCCAGTCCGGGTTCAGCGCGTCCGGTGTGAACACGTCGCCCCAGCCCTGCTGGGCGATGTCCTCCTCGGAGGCGTACGGGCTGCCGCCGGCGATCGAGTTGACACCGAACTTCAGCGCGCTCTGGACGTACTGGTCCTCCTCCCACAGCACGCCCGCGGCCAGGCCGAGCTTCGCCGCGATGGTGTTGGCGTCCTGGATCAGCGCTCGTACGCCCCACTCCCACCGCTCGCAGAAGTCCTCGAAGTCCACGGACAGGCCGTGGTGCCCGGCTTCCATGCCGGTCATCGCCAGTTCGGAGAAGCCCTTGCCGAGCACCGCTCCGGTGCTCGTACCGATCTCCTTCAGCTCACCGACCGCGTTGCGCAGGCCCTGGGTGAGCCGCTGGACGGTGTAATGGTCGACACCGAGATCCTTCGCCCCGTCGCCCATCAGGCGGCGCCCCCTGCGGTCTTGTCGGTCCCGAGGGTCGCGTCGGTCCCGCCGACGAGCTTGTCCGGCGTGTCGACGGCGGCTTCGTCCGGAACGATGCCCATGGCGGGCGGGAAGAGCATGGACCCGTCGGGGTCCGCGACGTCGACGGCGATGCCCGCGGGCTCGCCCATCGCCGGGATGATCTCGTCGAGCAGCCGGGCGCCGAGCAGTTCGGCGAACTCCCAGGGGCGCGCGCTGTCCTGGGCGCTCCCGGACTCCCGCGCCCGCGACCCCGCGAAGCGGGCGAGGGCCTCCTCGCCGGTGAACGCGAACACCCAGCGCACACCGCCGAAATGCCCCGTCCACAGCCCGCCCCGGTCCAGCGGTACGAGCATCCGGGCCCGCCTCAGCTCCCCGAGGAGCGCCCGCGGATCGCCCGTCCCGGCCCGCCGCTCAGCGATCTGCTCGGCGAGCGCAGCCCCGTCACGCACTTCATTGCCTCCCCCGACATCGACGACAGCGCGCCTTCCCAGGAAACCACGTCCCACCCACATCCGACGGTTCCCGGCCACTGCCCCATACCGTTCCCGGCCAGGGGAGGGGATACGCGGGAAGCGTCTTCGGCACCGGAAGCTCCCGGGCCACACGGTCCCCGCATCCTCCCACCGCCCCCACCGGCCCATGAGGGGTGCCCGTCCGGTCTGGGCAGGACGGCCACAACTTACGACCGCTGGCAGGATCAGCACCATGAGCGGTAGCAGGAAGTATTCGATCAGCCTTCCCGAGGACCTCGCCGAGGCCGTACGCGCCCACGTCGGCCCCGGCGGCTTCTCCGCCTACGTCGCCGAGGCCCTCGAACAGCGAGTCGCCATGGACAAGCTCCGGGAGATCGTCGCCGACTTCGAGACCGACAACGAAGCACTCACCCTTGAAGAGGTCGAGGACGCCCGCGCGCTGCTGCGTCACGACCACCGGCAGGCCGGCGGGGCCGCCGCCTGATGCCTGGCACCCTCCTGCTCCACAGCGAAGGTCTCTCGAAGCTCTACCGCAAGGACCGTGCCGTCGTGGCTCTGGTCCAAGCAGCGTCAGAAGAGGGTATTCGCGTGGCCACCAGCGCCATGACCACCCTTGAGGCCGACTACGAGCGCATCCACCCGGCCCGCATCAGGTGGGTCCTCTCCCGTGCCGACGTTCACGACGTCACCAGGGAGATCATCGACCAGGCTGCCGCCCTGTGCGGCTCTTCCGTAGAGGTCGTCAAGGTCTGAGACAGCTCCTCAGGCAGCCGCCCAGACCTGCCACCGCCACCGCACCCGGTGAGCCGAGGACTTCACACGGACAGAAGATGCGCCCGCCCACCCAACAGGCAGTACAGGCACTTTCCTTGACGAGGAATCAGACGTTGAAGCGGAACTCCACCATGTGCCGTAACGGTCATGAGCGACCCTCACATCGGCTCGTAAGCGAGTGTTCTCGCAGGTCAGACCGCTGCTCGATCAAAGGTTGAACCGGAACTCGTGAGTCCTGCCGATTGCATCATCTTGATGCGTGACCGACCAGAGCTGCACTGCGGGAGAATCGCGCTGTGGAAATACACCCGAACACAGCGCGCACTTTCTGGAAGGCGCTCATGGACAACGCATCCGAGCTGATCGCGGACGCCCACGCCCTGCTCGAGCGGGGATCGTTCGGCCGGGCCCGCTCGCTCACGGTCCTCGCGCAGGAGGAGCTGGGCAAGGCGCTTTGGATCTACGAGGGTTTCGAGCAGGCCTGGAGCACCGGATCCGAGGATGCGCGGGAGGTGCCGCGGCTCGCGTCGGACGGTCGCCACCACGCGGTGAAGTACATGGAGTCCTTCGTCTTCGGCCAGGAGCTCACCGCGTTCTGGGGCGACTACGGGGCGATCGAGCACCCGGAGGACGAGTCGCAGGACGGCTGGAATACCTTCCTCGCGCAGAAGAAGAGCGAGACGGAGACCGCCGGCCGGCGCGCCAACGAGGAGAAGATGGCCGGGTTCTACGTCGACCTCGACGGGTCCGGCGACGCAGTCCACTCCCCCGCCGACATCTCGGCGGGGTCCATCGACGCGGATCTGCAGACCGCGGCGCAGGTCGTCGAGATGCTCCTCATCAAGGACCACAGCAGGATGAAGCTCGAGGCGCAGACGCCGTACGACAGCACTCACGAGCAGCAGCACCGGCTGCTGCCCATTTCCCACCCCGAGGACTGGAGCGAGGCGTCGGAGAAGTTCAGGCGGGGCGACTACTTCAAGGGTACAGAGGCCTGAGCGGCACCGGACGCACGCCGGCGGAAGGGAGGTCGCTCAGGAGTCGGACTGCCGGGCCGCGCTTGCGAAATCATACCTACCGGCCGTCCCCTCGGCCCCTGACCGAGGAGGCGCAAGCAGCTACCTCAATCACCTCCCCGGGCGGGTATACCCGATGTATTCTGTCAGGCATGGCACACACAACGATCAAGGTCGAGAGCAGCATCCGGGACCGGCTGGCGATCCTGGCCGCCGAGAAGGACACCACGATCGCGGGGCTCGTCGGCGAATTCGCCACCCACACCCTCACGCAGAGCGAGCGGGACGAGCAGGTCGCGAAGACCCTCGAAGTCCTGCACGCGCTCTCCGGCTACGCCCCGGATCCCGAGCAGGACCGCGCAGCGGACGATGAGCTCACGCGCCGGCTCGGCAGCGCCGCGTGAACCCTGTCGCCCCTGTCGATGTAGTCCTCGACGACAGCGCGCTGCTCGCTCTGGGCTCAGGCAACGTCCTGGCCTCCCGCCTTCTGTACCAGGCCGCCGAGACCGGGGCCTGGCGCGTCCACGTCGCGCTGGCCGCACTCGCCGAAGCGGACCGGGTACGCACCGGACTCGCCGGCCACCTCGGCATGCTCGACCAGGTGGTTTTTCATCCGCTCGATCTCGCCGCCGTCTTGGCCGCCTCGGGCCACGAGCGGTCTCTGGGCTGGTGCCACACCCACCATGTGGCCATGCCCGGCCCCGAGCGCCTGGATGGGGCACGCGTCGCCACCGTCCAGCCCAAGGCCTGGGACGGGGCCGACGTCCGGGTGCTCGACCTTTCTCCCTGAGCGATCCGCCCGGGTTGGGGCGGACTTCACCAGTGGATGTGATCCCAGCACTTCCCCAAGTGCACGGAATTCACCGGGTAGTTGTCACGGCGAGCCGCCCGCGGGGCCGCCGGGAGCACCGGGGGCCGTCCCAACGGCCGGGGGAGCGGGCACGGGTGGGGGTAGCATGGCGCGGCGCGGGCGCGGGACGCGCGGGAGGAGGCGGCGGGCACGGCCCCAGGGGCGAAGGTGCGCCTCCACCGCGGCCATGTACCGCTCGCGGACATCCGCCAGCGCCCGCAGGTCGACGACCGACGTCGGGATCACCATCGCCGTGTCGTCCGCCACTGGGGGCGAGAGCCACGCATCCTTCATGCTCCGCCCGGCCACCGTCCGCGTACGGGCGACGAGTTCGTCATACGCGGCGCCCACCTCCGGGGCCTCGAAGCGGACCCACGCCTCGTGCCAGGTCAGTCTGGCCTGGATCTCCCGCAGCTGCTCCGACAGGCGGACCCGCTCCTCGGCGGCGGCGTCCGCGCGGCGGCGCCGCACGGCGTACGCCATCTCCGCGTACTGGATGCTCACCTCGTACGCGCTCGCTAACAGTTCCTGCTTCCGCTCCCGCAGCTGGGCGCGGCGGCTGATCCGCGCCTGGACGCCGAGGATGAGGCCGGTCACGAGTGCGGCGAGAACGGCGGCGTAGGGGCCGAAGGCCTTGATCGCGTCAGCCAATGATTTGGTCCTGTTCGTCGAGGCCCGGCGAACCGTGGCCGTGGGGTGCTTCGAAGCCCGGCCAGATGCTGGTGGCGCGATAGGCAGACTCCCAGCGCAGATGGCGGACGATGATCGCGACGAGGAGCCGCCCGCCGTCACCGGGCGACCAGCGGCGCGAGGGCGCGTCCTTCGGGTACCAGAGGCACAGGGAACCGTCGGGGTTGCGGTGGGCGGGGCAGTCGGGTCCGCGTGCGTGGACGCGGGGGACCGCCGGATCGCCGGGGGCGAAGACGATGCGGAGACTATGCGAGGGCAGGATCCGCACGTGCGGGTACACCTGGACGGTGAACCCGGACGCGAAGTCGGCGGGCTTGTCCACCTCGCGCACGTCGAGCCCCGTTGAGCGCATCCCGGTCAGCAACTCGGCGCGGGCCATAGGACGGGCGAACCAAGGACGGCGCGCGGGACGCCGGTCACCGCTCAACGGCCGTGTCCTCCCGCCACGAGCGCGTCTTGGGGAGGAGCAGGCTCGCGCCCGCGAGACCGAGGCTGGCGGTGGTGCTCAGGGGAGTGGAGGCGGCGGAGAAGGCGCGCTCGCGTTCACGCATCGTCTTGGGGAAGAGGTGCTCCAGGACCTCCGCCACCGTGTCGATGTCGTCGGGGTCGGCGATGGCCTTCGCGAGCTTGTCGGCGGCGACCCGCAGCCGCCGCTCGGCGTCCGCGTCGGGGATCAGCGGCTTGAGGTCGGGCGAGACGGAGCGCGGATCCTTGGTCGGCTCGCCGCGCTGGAGGCGCAGGGCGGCCTCCAGCAGCACCGCGTGGACCGCGCCGACGAGTCCCATTCTCGGCTCGACGAACTCGTAGGCCCACACGGAGAGTTGGTGCGAGGAGAAGCCTGGCTTCGTGGCCTGAGCATTCCACGCCTTGAGGATGCGGATGGCGCGGCGCCGGGTGCGCCGCAGGGCGTCGGCGCCGGACGTCAGCAGCTCCACGTGGCCCTGGGGGTCGCTGGCACTCCAGGCCTTCTTGGAGCCCGGGGCCCGCTCCAGGTCGGGGATCCACAGCCCGCGCCCCTCGCGGCGGCGCAGCGCCACGATGAGATCGACCGTGACGTCCGTGCCGTTGACCGGAGCGCCGAAGTGAATCTTGAGGCCCCGCCGGGACGTGCACACCCGCGCCTTGGGGTAGGACGGGGTGCGCTCCGGGTCGCGGAGCTTCGGACCGATGAACGCGATGAGTTCGTCGGTGACGGCATGCGGGGCCTCCCCTTCGCCGTCAGGACCGAGCTCCGGGTGCCGGACACGGTCCAGGATGATCCCGCCGTCCCCGTCGCTGACCGCTCCCGCGTGCGGCTGAATGTGGGTGCCAACGGGGATCGAACCCGAGCTGTACGACGTACGGCCCTCGGGGTGCTGCTCGGCCAACTTGCGGGCCAGCGCGAGACGTTCGCGCGTCGCCGTGAGGACGTCGGGATCTACGTTGATCAGGGTGAGCAGGTCGTCCAACTGCTTGTGCAGATGTGCCATGACCGTTCCTTGCGGGTGGAGGGGAGTGAGGTGCGTGGACAGATGGCCGGCACAGGTGTGTGCCGTGTTGCGAGTCTGACGCATACCACTGACAACGCCCCCGCGCTCAGCGCGGGTCATAGCCCAGCGCGGCCCGGTCGATGAGACGGTCACCGAGATCACGGACCGGCGCCGCCCGCCGGGTCTCACGACTCCCCGGAGTCATTGGGTTCTTCCTTGCCTTGGGCCAGGATCCGGCCTCCGACGAAGACCACACCCAGAGCGAGCGCGGAACCGACACCGACCATGGTCTTCTTCAGCAGACCGTCCACGTGGCGCTTGTGCTCGGTGTCCTTCTGAGAAGCAAGTCTTGCCGTTTCCTGGATGAGTTCGAGGAGGTGCTTCCTCTGCTCCCAGGTCAGGTCGTCCCTGCGGAGTTCCCGCTCGAAGATCTCCCGGTTCTCCCGGAGGGCCTGGTAGACCTGATCCAGGCTGTGCCTGCCGTCCGCGAGAGTGGCCTCGTGGGCCTTCTCGATGGCGCCGAAGGCGTCCGTGGCGAACTTCCTGAACTCGGGGAACTGTTCGACGATCTTCATGGCCACTTCGGTGTCCATGTCAGGCATCATGGCCGCGAACCTGACCGTCTTCTCCTTGGAGAGGTGCCTCCAGGTGTCGATCCCGAGCGCGCGCATGATCTCGGCTTCGTTCTTGTACTTCATGCCGTGGAGCCTCCATTGCTCTCCTTCGCAGCGCGTTCTTCCGTGCTGCGGGCCCGGTAGTCGATCCCCTGGATGTGCACCTTGATGTTCAGGCGCGCTGCCGATGTTCTGGAGGAGGTAGAGAGTGGTCGGCCGCGTGGCCGGTGGCTGAACCGGGTTGAATATCTGCGATGCGGGCATGCGCTACCAAGCACTGGGATCGCGGGGGCCTCGAGCCAGGCAACGACTGGGGCTACTTCATCCCTGCAGGGCTCGAACCAGATTGAAAGTCCACCTCGAACGGCTCGATCACGCTCAGCCCGAGGTAGCGGAAACGTCCCGCGCTCGGACGTCCGTGGCGTGTACTCCAGACCGGCTGCGCCTCCGCCCGCGCCACATCGCCGGGTACAAGAAACACTCGCCCGTGGGCGACGACTTCACCACTGAGCACGGCCTCGCCGCCCTCGAACAGTCTGAGCGCCGTCAACGAGTCGTCGAGGACAACCAACCCGAGGTGCGTGGCCGACTCATGCAGTACATCGGGGCGAGTCCCAGCGTCCCACTCGGCCGCGGGTTCCGTGCCGTTACCGTCGAGGTCCGCTTCAACGAGCACGGAGACCTTGGCGTCCACTCGCAAGCCACCCGCTTCGCTCGACACGTCATAGCCCGGATGCCTCGGCGCGTGCAGCACCACATCTGCATGCCTCCGGTAGATCGCTTCCGCCACGAGTGCCTCAGCGAGAGCACCCCGGACATGAGCGGTCAGATCCCAATGCTCGTCGGTCACTTCTTCCCGGAGCCAGACGTTCCTCCATGCCGGAACTCCACCACGTCCCCGTCCTGCATCACGTAGTCCTTGCCCTCCATCCGCGCCTTGCCCTTCGCGCGGGCCTCGGCGACCGAGCCCGTTTCGACCAGGTCCTGGAAGGAGATGACCTCCGCCTTGATGAAGCCCTTCTGGAAGTCGGTGTGAATGACACCCGCGGCCTCCGGGGCGGTGGCGCCCTTCTTGATGGTCCAGGCGCGGGATTCCTTCGGGCCGGCCGTGAGGTAGGTCTGCAGGCCGAGGGTGTTGAAGCCGACGCGGGCCAGGGTCGCGAGGCCGGGCTCGTGCTGGCCGACGGACTCCAGGAGTTCGAGGGCCTCGTCCTCATCCAGCTCGGCGAGGTCCGCCTCCAGCTTGGCGTTGAGGAAGATCGCCTCGGCGGGGGCGACCAGCGCCCGCTGTTCGTCCTTGAAGGCGTCGTCCATCAGCTCGTCCTCGTCGACGTTGAAGACGTAGAGGAAGGGCTTGGTGGTGAGCAGGTGCAGGTCATGGAGGAGTTCGTTGCGCTCGGTCCCCTGGACGATGCCGTGCGCGAAGAGGGTGTCGCCCTTTTCGAGGATCTCCTTGGCCTCCTCGACCGCCTTGACCTTCGGCGCCACGTCCTTCTTGATCCGCGACTCCTTCTGCAGGCGCGGCAGGACCTTCTCGATCGTCTGCAGGTCGGCCAGGATCAGCTCGGTGTTGATCGTCTCGATGTCGTCCTTGGGCGAGACCTTGCCGTCGACATGGACGACGTTCTCATCCTTGAACGCACGGATGACCTGGCAGATCGCGTCGGACTCGCGGATGTTCGCCAGGAACTTGTTGCCGAGGCCCTCGCCCTCGCTGGCGCCGCGCACGATGCCCGCGATGTCGACGAAGTCGACGGTGGCGGGCAGGATCCGCTCCGACGAGAAGATCTCCGCCAACTTGGCCAGGCGGGTGTCGGGGACGCCGACCACGCCGACGTTCGGCTCGATCGTGGCGAACGGGTAGTTGGCCGCCAGCACGTCGTTCTTGGTCAGGGCGTTGAACAGGGTCGACTTGCCGACATTCGGCAGACCGACGATTCCGATCGTGAGCGACACGTTGCGACTTCCCGTACGTGAGAGGGCCAGGGGGTGGTGGGCCGGGGCCGGGGCCAGGAGACGTCTGGCCGATCCACCAGTCTACGGGGTGCCCGGCGCCGCCCCGGCGACGTATCGAACGCTTGGCCAAGCTCTGCGCCTCGGCGTGTCTGACGGGCTATTCGGCACATAAGCCGACCTAAGTTGGTCCAGTGGAGCAATACAAGGCGCGACCCCCGCAGTACGGACCGCGACGCGCCACGCCCCCGCCCCTGCCGCCACAGGCGGTGCGCGGCGGAGCCGGCGGCGGTCCTTCGGGTGCCGGCGGGGCTCGCGGTGCTGCCGGTTCGGACGGCGCGGGCGACGGCCTCGTACGGTCGACGCGGTCCCCGCGGTCCCCGCGGCCCGGACGGGCCGAACAGGCCGGACGGGCCGAGCGAGGCCGGCGGCCTGAGCGGGCCACCCCCCCGGCTGACCGGCCGGTCCGCCCCCGCTCGCCGCAACCGCGCGGGGGCGCGGGCGTGGGCCGGGCCGGTGGGGTGAAGCGACCCGTGGCCGTACGGCGGCCCGCTCCTCAGGGGGGCCAGGTGGCACGCCGGATGCCCAACCCCCGGCTCACCGGGCTGGGCGTCGGATTGTTCTGCGGGGCGCTGATGCTCGCGCTCGGCTGTCTGGATCAGCTGCTGTTCGGGGCGTCGCCGGTGGTGTACGGCGTGCTGTTTCTGCCGGTGTGCGTGCTGACAGCGGTGTGGGTGCGGCGGGGCGACCTGGTGACCGTGCCCATCGTGGTGCCGATCGCGTTCGCCGTGGGGCTCGTGCCGGTCGCCGAGCGCGGTGACGGGGTGAGCGGGCGGTTCGTGGGCCTCTTCACGGCGCTGGCGACTCAGGCGGGGTGGTTGTACGGCGGGACGCTCGTCGCGGGGTCCCTGGTGACCGTGCGCTGGATCCGTATGCTGCGCCGGCGGACCGCACGCAGCCGCCCGCCCGTGTGAGGGCCTACCCCTCCTTCGCCGCCCGCATCGCCGCTCCCACGATGCCCGCGTTGTTCTGCAGCTGCGCCGGGACGATCTCGGCCTTGATGCCGTCGATGTGGCGCAGGAACTTGTCCGCCTTGCGGCTGACGCCGCCGCCGATGATGAACAGCTCGGGTGAGAAGAGCATCTCGACGTGGGCGAGGTAGGTCTGGACGCGGTCGGCCCAGCGCTCCCACGACAGGTCGTGGTCCTCCTTGGCCTTGCTGGAGGCGCGCTTCTCGGCGTCGTGGCCGTGCAGCTCCAGATGGCCCAGCTCGGTGTTGGGGACGAGGGCGCCGTCGATGAAGAGGGCGCTGCCGATGCCGGTGCCGAAGGTCAGCAGGATGACCGTGCCCCTGCGGTCACGGCCGGCGCCGAAGGACATCTCGGCGATGCCCGCCGCGTCCGCGTCGTTCACGACCGTCACCGGCGCGCCGCCCAGGCGTTCGCCGAGCAACGCGCGCGCGTCGGTGTCGATCCAGCTCTTGTCGACGTTCGCCGCCGTGCGGATCGTGGCGCCGCCGGTGACGACGCCCGGGAACGTGACGCCGACCGGTCCGGTCCAGCCGAAGTGGTCGACGACCTCCTTGACCCCGTCGGCCACCGAATCGGGCGTGGCCGGGTGCGGGGTCAGCACCTTGAACCGCTCGTCCGCCAGGTCGCCCCTGTCGAGGTCCACAGGGGCACCCTTGATCCCTGATCCGCCGATGTCCACGCCGAAGATCTGCATGGCACCACGTTACGACGGACCACTGACGGTCACTCCCCGGCGGGGTCCTCCGTCCGCGTTCGCTCCGCGATCAGCGCGGCCGCTTCCTCGCGCAGGTCACGGCGCAGTTCCTTCGGCAGCGAGAACGTGATGGACTCCTCGGCCGCCTTGACGAGCTCGACGTCCTCGAAGCCACGCTGGGCGAGCCATTCGAGGACCTCCTCGACGAGGACCTCGGGGACGGAGGCACCGGAGGTGACACCGACCGTGGACACGCCCTCCAGCCAGGCCTCGTCGATCTCGGCGGCGAAGTCCACGAGGTAGGACTCGCGGGCGCCGGCCAGCTTGGCGACCTCGACGAGCCGCTTGGAGTTGGAGGAGTTCCGCGAGCCGACCACGATCACCAGGTCGGCCTCGGCGCCCATCTGCTTCACCGCGAGCTGGCGGTTCTGCGTGGCGTAGCAGATGTCGTCGCTCGGCGGGGAGATCAGCTGCGGGAACTTCTCCTTCAGGGCGTCGACGGTCTCCATGGTCTCGTCGACGGAGAGCGTGGTCTGGGAGAGCCAGACGACCTTGGAGGGGTCGCGGACCTCGACCTTCTCGACGTCGCCGGGGCCGTCGACGAGCTGGATGTGGTCGGGGGCCTCGCCGGAGGTGCCGATGACCTCCTCGTGGCCCTCGTGGCCGATCAGGAGGATGTCGTAGTCGTCGTTGGCGAAACGGACGGCTTCCTTGTGGACCTTGGTGACCAGCGGGCAGGTCGCGTCGATGGTGGCGAGGCGGCCCTGCCTGGCCTCCTCGTGGACGGTCGGGGCGACGCCGTGCGCGGAGAACATGACGATGTTCCCCGGGGGGACCTCCTCGGTCCGCTCGACGAAGATGGCGCCCTTCTTCTCCAGGGTCTGTACGACGTACTTGTTGTGGACGATCTCGTGGCGGACATAGACCGGAGCCCCGTACTGCTCCAGGGCTTTCTCGACGGCGATCACGGCGCGGTCCACACCGGCGCAGTAGCCACGGGGGGCGGCGAGCAGGACACGGCGGCCAGGCGAAGCAGTCATGGGCACCATCGTAAGGCCGCGTTCTGGGGGCCAAAGATCGCGTTCCGTGTCGACCGAACGCCGGACGGGCTGGAATGTCGGCGGTGGCCATTACGCTCGCGGCATGGCTGTCAACACGTCCCCCGAATCTCCGCTCCCTGTCGGTGAGGTGTCGCGGCTCATCGGTGGGTGGATCGATCGGCTCGGTGCGGTGTGGGTCGAGGGGCAGATCACGCAGTTGTCGCGGCGGCCGGGCGCGGGGGTCGTGTTCCTGACGCTGCGGGATCCCTCGTACGACATCTCGGTGAGCGTCACCTGTTACCGGCAGGTGTTCGACGCCGTGGCCGACGTGGTGAGCGAGGGCGCCCGGGTCGTCGTCCTCGCGAAGCCGGAGTGGTACGCACCGCGGGGGCAGCTGTCGTTGCGGGCCGCCGAGATAAGGCCCGTCGGAGTGGGCGAACTGCTCGCGCGCCTTGAGCAGCTGAAGAAGACGCTGGCGGCCGAGGGGCTGTTCGCGGCGGAGCGCAAGCGGCCGTTGCCGTTTCTGCCGCAGCTCGTCGGGCTGGTCTGCGGCCGGGCCTCCGCCGCGGAGCGGGACGTGCTGGAGAACGCCCGGCACCGCTGGCCGGCGGTCCGCTTCGAGGTGCGCAACGTCGCCGTGCAGGGCGTGCACGCGGTGCCGCAGGTCGTGCAGGCGGTGAAGGAGCTCGACGAGCTCGACGACGTCGACGTGATCATCGTGGCCCGGGGCGGCGGCAGCGTGGAGGATCTGCTGCCGTTCTCCGACGAGCAGCTGATCCGGTCCGTCGCCGCCTGTCGTACGCCCGTGGTGTCGGCCATCGGCCACGAGCCCGACACCCCGCTCCTCGACTACGTCGCCGACCTGCGCGCCTCCACTCCCACCGACGCCGCGAAGAAGGTCGTACCGGACGTGGGCGAGGAGTTCGAACGTGTACGGCTGCTCCGCGACCGTGCGCGGCGGTGTGTCGAGGCGTTCGTGGAGCGGGAGGAGCGCGGGCTCGCGCATGCGCTGGCGCGGCCGGCGATAGAGGATCCGCACCGGATGATCGACGAGCGGGCCGACCAGGTGACGTCGCTGGTCGACCGCGGGCGGCGGTGTCTGGGGCATCACCTCGACCGCGCCGAGTCGGAGCTGACCCACACGCACGCGCGCGTGGTGGCCCTTTCACCGGCGGCGACGCTGAAGCGGGGCTACGCGGTGCTGCAGAAGGCCGATGGGCACGTGGTCCGCACGCCGGACGAGGTGACGGCCGAGGAGCAGCTGCGGGCCCGGGTGGCCGAGGGCGAGTTCGCGGTACGAGTCGATGTCGAGTCAGGTCCTAGGGTGGGCGGATGAGCAGCAAGGTGGATGAGGCGCTCGGGTACGAGCAGGCGCGCGACGAACTGATCGAGGTCGTACGGCGGCTGGAGGCCGGTGGCACGACGCTGGAGGAGTCGCTCGCGCTGTGGGAGCGGGGCGAGGAGCTGGCGAAGGTGTGCCGGCGGTGGCTGGAGGGGGCGCGGGCCCGGCTGGACGCGGCGCTGGCCGAAGAGGCGGCCGAGGACAAGAGCAGTGAGGCCGACGCCGGGTAAGCGGGCCTGGCGGGTTGTGAAGCGGATCACCACGCCTCGCATTTGGTTGAACGTTGAACTTCATTTGCGTACGGTCATGCCCGTCAGCCGATCCGGCCGCCGGATCCGACTCATGCACAGAAGGTTCACCATGTCTCTCGTTCTTGACCCAGCCGCCCAGGACCTGCTGTTCCGCGAGGCCCGCACCGCGAACACCTTCACCGACGAGCCCGTCACCGACGAGCAGGTGCAGGCGATCTACGACCTGGTCAAGTACGGTCCGACGGCCTTCAACCAGTCCCCGCTGCGCATCACCCTGGTCCGCTCCCCCGAGGCCCGTGAGCGCCTGGTCCAGCACCTGGCCGAGGGCAACCAGGCCAAGACGGCCGCCGCCCCGCTGGTCGCGATCCTCTCCGCGGACAACGAGTTCCACGAGGAGCTGCCGGAGCTGTTCCCGCACTTCCCGCAGGCCAAGGACGTCGTCTACGCCGAGCGCGCGACCCGCGAGGGCGCCGCCGGGCTGAACGCCGCCCTGCAGGCCGCGTACTTCATCATCGGCGTCCGCGCCGCCGGGCTGGCCGCGGGCCCGATGACCGGCGTCGACTTCGAGGGCGTGCGCAAGGAGTTCCTGGACGACGACCACACCCCGCTGATCGTCCTCAACATCGGCAAGCCGGGCCCGGACGCCTGGTTCCCGCGCTCGCCGCGCCTGGCCTACGAAGAGGTCGTCACCACCGTCTGAGACGCGTGCACCACGGCGAAGGCCCCCGGCTGCCGCGCCGGGGGCCTTCGCCGTGTCATGGGGTCAGGACGTCTTCAGCGCCCCGGCCATCTGAGCCAGCTGCTCGAACGACCCCGTACCGGCGACCACCGTCGTCGCGCCCTTGGCGTCCTCGTCCTCGGCCAGCACCAGCGCGTCGTACCGCCCGCCGGTGTACCGCACCCACGTACGGCCGCCGATCTCCTCGGTGACGTCGGTCTCCTCAGCGCCCTGGCTCGCGTCCTCGATGAACGGGACCCGCTTCTCGGTCGACTGCTCGACCGCCACGTACTCCCCGTCAGGGGCGTGGAAGCCCAGGTGCCAGACGTCGTGCTCGGTGCCGTCGAAGCGGACGGACGTCGGCTTCCAGCTCTGCGGCAGACCCTCCGGCGCAGCCACGGGATACGCGGCCGCACGGCGTGCCGTGAGCAACTCGACCCGGTAGTCGACCCTCGGGAGATCGGGTTCCTTGTCGTCGT
Source organism: Streptomyces flavusporus (assembly GCF_046267975.1). Lineage (NCBI taxonomy): Bacteria > Bacillati > Actinomycetota > Actinomycetes > Kitasatosporales > Streptomycetaceae > Streptomyces > Streptomyces flavusporus. Next base: position 3,637,808 of record NZ_CP176503.1, read on the forward strand.
GCGGGATGAAGAGGTAGATGACCCATGCCGCCAGCACGATCAGGCCCAGGGAGAGCACCATGTCCCGGACCGTTTTCTGCTTGCCGTTCGTACCTGCCACGCGTCCTATCGTCGCAGGTGCTCACGCTGCTCATCCGTGGGGGTATCTGCTCATTCTGTCGTCTGACGATAGAGTCGTCACCGAAATACCCTCATCCGGCCGTCGTCGTATCAGAAAGGTGCGTTCCGATGACCGAGCATCATCTGCCGTCCGAACTCGATGTTCCCTCCGAGGCCCCCGACCGCAACCTCGCGCTGGAACTTGTCCGCGTGACCGAAGCCGCGGCGATGGCCGCCGGCCGCTGGGTGGGCCGCGGTGACAAGAACGGAGCCGACGGTGCCGCGGTACGCGCCATGCGCACCCTCGTGTCCACCGTCTCCATGAACGGCGTCGTCGTCATCGGGGAGGGCGAGAAGGACGAGGCGCCGATGCTCTTCAACGGGGAGCGCGTCGGGGACGGCACCGGGCCCGAGTGCGACATCGCCGTCGACCCGATCGACGGCACGACCCTGACCGCGAAGGGCATGCCGAACGCGATCGCGGTGCTGGCCGCCGCCGAGCGCGGATCAATGTTCGACCCGTCCGCCGTCTTCTACATGGACAAGCTGGTCACCGGGCCCGAGGCGGCCGACTTCGTCGACATCGACGCACCCGTGTCCGTGAACATCCGCCGGGTCGCCAAGGCGAAGGCCCGCCAGCCCGAGGACGTCACCGTCGTCATCCTCGACCGGCCGCGGCACGAGGGCATCATCAACGAGATCCGGGAGACCGGCGCGCGCATCAAGCTGATCTCCGACGGCGATGTCGCCGGCTCGATCCTGGCGCTGCGCGAGGGCACGGGGGTCGACCTGCTGCTGGGGATCGGCGGTACGCCCGAGGGCATCATCTCGGCCTGCGCCGTGAAGTGCCTGGGGGGCACCATCCAGGGCAAGCTGTGGCCGAAGGACGACGAGGAGCGGCAGCGGGCGGTCGACGCGGGGCATGATCTGGATCGCGTGCTGACCACGGAGGATCTGGTCACCGGGGAGAACGTGTTCTTCGTCGCGACCGGTATCACCGATGGTGAGCTGCTGCGGGGGGTTCGGTACCGGTCCGAGACTGCTACGACCGACTCGATCGTGATGCGGTCCAGGTCGGGTACGGTGCGGCGGATCGACTCCGAGCACCGGCTGAGCAAGCTGCGGGCTTACAGCGCGATCGACTTCGACCGGGCGAAGTAGCTCCGCTGGTAGCGCGGGGAACCTTGGACCGTGGGCAACTGCGGGTCCTCTGTGGCTGGTCGCGCAGTTCCCCGCGCCCCTTGGGTTGCGAAGCTCGCCGGCATCACAAGGGCGCCCCCGGTGCGGAGGGGGCGCCCTTCGTGCGTGATCGGCCGGTCAGCCCGCTGCCGCTATGTGGTTCGTCGTGCGGGCCGCCTTCTTCAGTTCCAGTTCGCGGCGGCGGCGCCTCGCCAGGACCACTCGGCGTTCGGCGGCGGTGAGGCCGCCCCAGACTCCGTACGGCTCGGGCTGGAGCAGGGCGTGTTCGCGGCATTCGACCATCACCGGGCAGCGGGCGCAGACCCGCTTCGCCGCCTCCTCGCGGGACAGCCGCGCGGCGGTGGGTTCCTTGGAGGGTGCGAAGAACAGGCCGGCCTCGTCGCGCCGGCACACGGCCTCCGTGTGCCAGGGTGCGTCTTGGTCCCTGTCTCGCGCTGGCACCCGCTGGGCCGGAACGGCAGCTACCTGCAGGGACGAATGCGGCGGTTGCAGCACGGTCTACTCCTGACGACGGCTTCGCGAGCGAGAGACGATGCAGCAAGGTCTACCCGCTGTACGCACGCCTATGCAGGGAGTCCCCAACCGCTGGAGTTCGTGCGTTCTTGTGCGGCGCGGGGAACGCTAGAGGTGCTTGCGCACACTCTTGTCGACCTTGCGCTGCACGCGATCGAGAATGTCCGCGACGAGCTTGCCGCGCTCGGGCCGCGCCTCGACGTTGCCCAGGACGGCCCAGCCGTCCACGAAGACCACCGGTGCCTCGGCGTCCGGCGCGTCCAGCGTGTCCACCTCGAAGTTGCCGAGGACGCCACCACCGGTGCCGCGCAGCGAGACGTTCTCCGGGACGCGGACCTCGACGTTCCCGAAGAGCGAGAACGCCTTGATCACGACCTGCTGGTACTCGAAGATCGCCTCACTCAGATCGATCTCGACGCTGCCGAAGATCGAGTACGCGTGGATACGACGGCCCGCGCGCCAGCGGCCCTTGCGGACGGCGCTGCTGAACACCGCGATCACGTTCTCGTCCGGGTCGGCGGGTATCGCACCGGCCGTGGGGCGGCCCGGCGCGGCGGCGTACGCCGGAGGTGTGCGGTGTTGATGCGCGCCCGGCAGGTCCCGCACGAGAGGCTCGAGTTCGCCCACCGTCTTGGCGCGGAAGACGTCCTCCACCCGCTCCGCGTGCTCCTCGGCGGTGAGGCGCCCCTCGGCGAGGGCGTCGCGCAGGATGTCGGCCACGCGGTCGCGGTCGGCGTCGGACGCGCGGAGCTCGGAGGTGGCGGGCGCGGAGGCGGCCGCAGGAGCGGTCTGCTTCTGAAGGTCCACGAGAGCAGCGTACCCAAACACGATAGATCGCGACACCCCTGGGGACATCGAACTGAGCCTTACCTCACAAGCTCGCCGTCAGAGCCAGGTCCTACGCTGGTGGACGCTGCCAATGGAGGCCAGCCGCGCTGTCTGTCGAGTGAGGAATGGGCGCATGCCTGAGTTCGCGTACACCGATCTGCTCCCCATGGGAGAGGACACCACCCCGTACCGGCTGGTGACCTCCGAGGGTGTCTCCACCTTCGAGGCCGACGGGCGGACGTTCCTCAAGGTCGAGCCGGAGGCGCTGCGCAAGCTGGCCGAGGAGGCCATCCACGACATCCAGCACTACCTGCGCCCGGCCCACCTCGCGCAGCTGCGCCGCATCATCGACGACCCGGAGGCGAGCGCGAACGACAAGTTCGTCGCGCTGGACCTGCTGAAGAACGCGAACATCGCGGCGGCGGGCGTGCTCCCCATGTGCCAGGACACCGGCACCGCGATCGTCATGGGCAAGCGTGGCCAGAACGTCCTCACCAAGGGCGGCGACGAGGAGGCGCTGAGCCGCGGCATCTATGACGCGTACACGAAGCTGAACCTCCGCTACTCGCAGATGGCTCCGCTCACCATGTGGGAGGAGAAGAACACCGGCTCCAACCTCCCGGCGCAGATCGAGCTGTACGCGACCGACGGCGGCGCCTACAAGTTCCTGTTCATGGCCAAGGGCGGCGGCTCCGCCAACAAGTCCTTCCTCTACCAGGAGACGAAGGCCGTCCTGAACGAGGCCTCCATGATGAAGTTCCTGGAGGAGAAGATCCGTTCGCTGGGTACGGCCGCCTGCCCGCCGTACCACCTGGCGATCGTCGTCGGCGGTACGAGCGCGGAGTACGCCCTGAAGACCGCGAAGTACGCCTCCGCGCACTACCTGGACGAGATCCCCGCCGAGGGATCGCCGCTCGGCCACGGCTTCCGGGACAAGGAGCTGGAGGAGAAGGTCTTCGAGCTGACGCAGAAGATCGGAATCGGTGCGCAGTTCGGCGGCAAGTACTTCTGCCACGACGTGCGTGTGGTCCGGCTGCCGCGGCACGGCGCGTCCTGCCCGGTCGCGATCGCGGTCTCCTGCTCGGCCGACCGTCAGGCAGTCGCGAAGATCACCGCCGAGGGCGTCTTCCTGGAGCAGCTGGAGACGGACCCCGCGCGCTTCCTGCCGGAGACGACGGACGAGCACCTCGAATCCGACGGTGACGTCGTACGCATCGACCTCAACCAGCCGATGGACGACATCCTCGCCGAGCTGACCAAGTACCCGGTCAAGACCCGCCTGTCCCTCACCGGCCCCCTGGTCGTGGCCCGCGACATCGCCCACGCCAAGATCAAGGAACGGCTGGACGCGGGCGAGGAGATGCCGCAGTACCTGAAGGACCACCCGGTGTACTACGCGGGCCCCGCGAAGACCCCCGAGGGTTACGCGTCCGGCTCCTTCGGGCCCACGACCGCCGGCCGTATGGACTCCTACGTCGAGCAGTTCCAGGCGGCGGGCGGCTCCAAGGTGATGCTCGCCAAGGGCAACCGCAGCAAGCAGGTCACCGACGCGTGCGCATCGCACGGCGGCTTCTACCTCGGCTCCATCGGCGGCCCGGCCGCCCGGCTCGCCCAGGACTGCATCAAGAAGGTCGAGGTCGTCGAGTACGAGGAGCTCGGCATGGAGGCCGTCTGGAAGATCGAGGTCGAGGACTTCCCGGCGTTCATCGTCGTGGACGACAAGGGCAACGACTTCTTCCAGGATCCGGCGCCTCAGCCGACGTTCACGAGCATTCCGGTACGGGGGCCCGGGCTGGCGTAAGCGCCATGGAGTGCGGCGGGGGTGACTGCCCCCGCCGCGCTCCGGTCAGCGGGTTGATGCCGCAGGAACGGAACATCCGCACCCTCCCGATCGCTGTACCCGGTATGAGCGAATACCGCATCGAGCACGACTCCATGGGCGAGGTCCGGGTCCCCGTCGACGCCAAGTGGCGGGCGCAGACCCAGCGGGCCGTCGAGAACTTCCCGATCTCCGGCCAGCGCATCGAGCGCGCCCACATCGAAGCCCTCGCCCGCATCAAGGGCGCCGCCGCCAAGGTGAACGCGCGGCTGGGCGTGCTCGACAAGGACATCGCGGAGGCCATTCAGGAGGCGGCCGCCGAGGTAGCCGAGGGGCGGTGGGACGAGCACTTCCCCATCGACGTGTTTCAGACAGGTTCCGGTACCTCGTCCAACATGAACACCAACGAGGTCATCGCCACCCTCGCGACCGAGCGGCTCGGCCGGGACGTCCACCCCAACGACCACGTCAACGCCTCGCAGTCGTCCAACGACGTCTTCCCCTCCTCCATCCACATCGCCGCCACCGCCGCCGTCAGCCGCGACCTCATCCCCGCCCTCGAACACCTCGCCGCCTCCCTCACCCGCAAGTCGGAGGAGTTCGCCGACGTCGTGAAGTCGGGGCGGACGCATCTGATGGACGCCACGCCGGTGACCCTCGGCCAGGAGTTCGGCGGTTACGCCGCGCAGATCCGCTACGGCATCGAGCGGCTCAACGCTTCCCTCCCCCGCCTCGCCGAACTCCCCCTCGGTGGCACCGCCGTCGGCACCGGCATCAACACGCCGCCCGGTTTCTCCGCCGCCGTCATCGAGGAGGTGGCCCGCGCCACCGGGCTGCCGCTCACCGAGGCCCGCGACCACTTCGAGGCGCAGGGCGCCCGGGACGGGATCGTGGAGACCAGCGGGCAGCTGCGGACCATCGCCGTGGGGCTGACGAAGATCGCCAACGATCTGCGATGGATGTCCTCCGGGCCGCGCACCGGGCTCGCCGAGATCGCGCTGCCCGACCTCCAGCCCGGCTCGTCGATCATGCCGGGCAAGGTCAACCCGGTCATTCCCGAGGCCGTCCTGATGGTCGCCGCCCAGGTCACCGGGAACGACGCCACCGTCGCCTGGGCGGGTGCGGCCGGCAACTTCGAGCTGAACGTCATGCTCCCGGTGATCGCGAAGAACGTCCTCGAATCCATCCGGCTGCTGTCCACCGCCACCCGCCTGCTCGCCGACCGCACCGTCGACGGCATCACCGCCAACCGGGAGCGGGCCCGGGAGTACGCCGAGTCGTCACCGTCCGTGGTCACCCCGCTCAACAAGTACATCGGGTACGAGGAGGCCGCCAAGGTCGCCAAGAAGGCGCTGGCCGAGCGGAAGACGATCCGTCAGGTCGTCCTGGAGAGCGGCTACGTGGAGCGCGGCGACCTCACCGTCGAACAGCTCGACGAGGCCCTGGACGTCCTGCGGATGACGCATCCGTAACGACGTGTTCCGGCACGTGACCGGCGCGTGAACCGTGACGCGCGCCGCAGCGTCGTATGCCGGTGACACCTAATATCTGTGCATGGCGGACGACGGAGCGGTGAGACGCGTGGAAGCGGGCGGAGCAGCGGCCTTCTGGGCGCCCGGGAGCCGGATCCTGTGGCGGTACCGGGAGAACGGCGGCGACCGCTTCCACATAGCGCGCCCCGTCACCGTCGTACAGGACGATGCCGAGCTGCTCGCCGTCTGGATGGCGCCCGGCACGGAGTGCGTCAGGCCGGTGCTCGCCGACGGTACGCCGGTGCATCAGGAGCCGCTGGAGTCGCGCTACACCAAGCCGCGGACGGTGCAGCGCGACCGGTGGTTCGGTACGGGTGTGCTGAAGCTGGCGCGGCCCGGTGAGCCCTGGTCGGTGTGGTTGTTCTGGGATCCGGGCTGGCGGTTCAAGAACTGGTACGTCAATCTCGAGGAGCCGTTGGCGCGTTGGGACGGCGGGGTGGACTCCGAGGATCACTTTCTCGACATCTCCGTGCACCCCGACGGCAGTTGGCACTGGCGGGACGAGGACGAGTTCGCGCAGGCCCAGCGGGACGGGCTGATGGACGCCCCGTCGGCCGCGCGGGTCAGGGCGGCGGGGCGGTCCGCGGTGGAGGTGATCCGCGCCTGGGGGCCGCCGTTCTCGGACGGCTGGGAGCACTGGCGCCCCGATCCGTCCTGGTCCGTCCCCCCGTTGCCGGACGACTGGGATCGTACGCCCGTGCACGTGTCCTCATGAGACCCTTGATGCGCCCCGGGGCAAGAAACGTAGGATCGTCCTCCGCAACCGCAAAAAGCATGGCCGGTGCGCAGCACCGTCGTTGAGGGGTGGTGGCCGGGTGGCGGGTGGGAGTCCGGCAACAACTCCCGGAGTGCACACTGTGCTTGACCACATGTCACCGAGGGGCGGCAGGACGTGAGCGAGGGGTACCAGGGCAACACCCGTGCGGGCCACGATCGGTCCGCCGGCGGCACAGGAACAGCCTCTGACCACGCGGGAAATCCGTTCCTGGGGCACGTATTCCGGGTATCGGGATTCCTGCGGGACGAACTGCACGCCCCGGACGGATGGATGCGACACGCGTGACGGAGCAGCCGACCTCCTTCGAGCGCCCCCAGCCGGGCGTCGACCCCGCGGACCCCCGCGGGGCGCTCCTGCGTTCCCAGGCGCCCGCACCGCACGCTGGTGCCGCCGCCTTACCCGCGCAGGGCCGCAGCACCGGCGAGACGCCCTCGGGCACGTCGGTGACGCCGAGCGACGGCGCCGGCCCCGAGCACTCCCAGCCGGCCGCCACCGAGACCGACACCCACCGCCCGCGCCCCACGCCGGAGGCCATTCCGGCGCAGCCCGGTCTTGAGCCGGAGCGTTCCGGCCCCGGCGGCAAGGAGCGGCGTACCGGGCAGGTCACGCCGCCCGGCCGGCCCACGCCGATGCGGCGGGACGGGGACCGGCTGCGGTTCGTGGGCGCCGCGACCCGGCGGATCGCCCGCGGTATCGACCTCGACGAGATCGTGATGGGGCTGTGCCGGGCGACCGTGCCGACCTTCTCCGACGCGATCCTCGTCTATCTGCGCGACCCGCTGCCAGTCGGCGACGAGCGGCCCACGGGCCCGGTCGTGCTGCGGCTGCGCCGCACCGACCGCATTCCGGAGGAGCGGGACACCGAGGGCGGGTTCCAGCCCGTGCTCCAGCCGGAGCCGTCGGAGCTGTCGGCGCTGACCGCCGAACTGTGCGAGGTGCTCCCCGGCGGCGCGCTCTCCGAGGTGCTGCGCGGGGTGCGGCCGGTGTTCGCCGACGCGCCCGCCGCTCGTGCCGCGCTGCCCGAACTCATCGGCGAGGGCGGCGAGTCGGTGATCCCGGGCGGCCAGCGGGCCATCCTCGCCCCGTTGCGCGGCCGTCGCCGGGTCATCGGCGCCGCGGTCTTCCTGCGCCGCCCGGAGCGGATCCCCTTCGAGGCCGACGATCTGCTGGTGGCCGCCCAGCTGGCCACGCACAGCGCGCTCGGCATCGACAAGGCCGTGCTGTACGGGCGGGAGGCGTACATCGCCGACGAGCTGCAGCGGACCATGCTCCCCGAGACCCTGCCGCAGCCGACGGGCGTGCGGCTGGCCTCGCGCTACCTGCCGGCCGCCGAGACCGCGCGGGTCGGCGGCGACTGGTACGACGCCATCCCGCTGCCCGGCAGCCGGGTCGCCCTCGTCGTCGGTGACGTCATGGGCCACTCCATGACGTCCGCCGCGATCATGGGCCAGCTGCGCACCACCGCGCAGACGCTGGCCGGCCTCGACCTGCCGCCGCAGGAGGTGCTGCACCACCTCGACGAGCAGGCCCAGCGGCTGGGCACCGACCGCATGGCGACCTGCCTGTACGCCGTCTACGACCCGGTCACGCACCGCATCACCATCGCCAACGCCGGCCATCCTCCGCCGGTCCTGCTGCACCTGGGCGGCCGGGCCGAGGTGCTGCGGGTGCCGGCGGGCGCCCCGATCGGTGTCGGCGGCGTCGACTTCGAGGCCGTGGAGCTGGACGCCCCGGCCGGAGCGACCCTGCTCCTCTACACCGACGGGCTGGTCGAGTCCCGCCTGCGCGACGTCTGGACCGGCATAGAGCAACTGCGCGAGAAGCTCGCCGCGACCGCGCAGCTCACCGGCCCCGACCATCCGCCGCCCCTCGAAGCCCTGTGCGAAGAGGTGCTGGACATGCTGGGCCCCGGCGACCGGGACGACGACATCGCGCTGCTCGCCGCCCGCTTCGACGGGATCGCGCCGAGCGACGTGGCGTACTGGTCCCTGGAGCCGGAGGAGATGGCCCCCGGCAAGGCCCGGCGGCTGGCCCGCAGCGCACTCGCCCGCTGGGACCTGGAGGAGCTCACCGACCCGGTGGAGCTGCTGGTCAGCGAGGTCGTCACCAACGCCGTGCGCTATGCGTCACGGCCGGTCACGTTGCGGCTGCTGCGTACCGACGTGCTGCGCTGCGAGGTCGGCGACGATGTGCCGCAGCTGCCCCGGCTGCGGCAGGCGCGCCACACCGACGAGGGCGGACGCGGGCTGTTCCTGGTGAACCGGCTGGCCCGGCGATGGGGGGCGACACGGCTCAGCACCGGGAAGGTGGTCTGGTTCGAACTCAACCAAGGGTGACCCACCGGACACTCTCGGAATCGGACCTGAATTAGACCCCGTCCAAAAGTTGCCGACTGCCTGTCGGCGGGGTTGACTGGCCGGGTGACCAGGTCACCCGGCCCGAGGTCCGACGGGAGGACCGCTCTTGAACCCTCCCTCTGACTCGGCAGAGGGATTCCTGGCTCACGCCGCTCGGTCGCTCAGCGAGCGGCCGAGGCTTACACGATCAACACCAGCCGGGTTGGAACCAGCCCGGTGTCCCCGACCTCAGCGACCGTGGCGGGGACGGGCGTTCGCCTTGGCAACGATTCACCGATCCGAGTGACCGTTCTTCCCCGGGGAGGACAAGTGACGCAGGCACCCCAGCAGTTCCCGTACACCACCAACAACCACGGCATCCCGGTCGAGAGCGACGAGCACTCGCTGACCGTGGGCTCCAACGGCCCGATTCTGCTCCAGGACCACTACCTCATAGAGAAGATGGCCCAGTTCAACCGGGAGCGGGTCCCGGAGCGGGTGGTACACGCCAAGGGCAGTGGTGCATACGGAGTCTTCGAAGTAACCAACGACGTCAGCCAGTTCACCAAGGCCGACCTCTTCCAGCCGGGGAAGCGCACGGAGATGCTGGCGCGTTTCTCCACCGTCGCGGGTGAGCTCGGCTCCCCCGACACCTGGCGCGACCCACGTGGCTTCGCCCTGAAGTTCTACACGGAGTACGGCAACTACGACCTCGTCGGCAACAACACGCCGGTCTTCTTCGTCCGTGACCCGCAGAAGTTCCAGGACTTCATCCGCTCCCAGAAGCGCCGGCCGGACAACGGGCTGCGCGACAACAACATGCAGTGGGACTTCTGGACCCTCTCCCCCGAGTCCGCGCACATGGTGACGTGGCTGATGGGCGACCGGGGCGTTCCGAAGACGTATCGCAACATGAACGGGTACTCCTCCCACACCTACATGTGGGTCAACCGCGGCGGCGAGAAGTTCTGGGTCAAGTACCACATCAAGACCGATCAGGGCATCGACTTCCTCACCCAGGAGGACGCGGACCGCATGGCCGGCGAGGACGCCGACTGCCACCGCCGGGATCTCTTCCAGGCCATCGAGCGGGGCGACCACCCGTCCTGGACCGTGCACGTGCAGGTGATGCCGTTCGAGGACGCCCCGGACTACCGGTTCAACCCGTTCGACCTGACCAAGGTGTGGCCGCACGGCGACTACCCGCTGATCGAGGTCGGCCGGATGACCCTGAACAAGAACCCGGAGGACTACTTCGTCCACATCGAGCAGGCCGCGTTCGAGCCGTCCAACATGGTGCCGGGCATCGGGCCGTCCCCGGACAAGATGCTGCTCGGCCGGCTGTTCTCGTACCCGGACACGCACCGCTACCGGATCGGCCCCAACTACGCGCAGCTGCCGCCCAACCGGCCTCGCTCGCAGGTGAACTCGTACGCCAAGGACGGGCCGATGCGCTACGAGCCGGCCAACACCGGTGCGCCGTACGCGCCGAACTCGTACGGCGGGCCGGCCGCGGCCGTCGACCGGTTCGGGGACATCGCCGGGTGGGAGACCGCCGGTGAAATGGTGCGGGAGGCCTACCGGCTGCACCGCGAGGACGACGACTTCGGGCAGCCCGGCACGATGGTGCGGCATGTGCTGGACGATGCGGCCCGGGACCGGCTCGTGTCCAACGTCAGTGGTCACCTGAAGAACGGGGTGACCCGGCCGGTGGTCGACCGGGCCCTGCAGTACTGGCGGAACATCGACAAGGAGATCGGGGATCGGATCGCGCACAATGTCAATGGCGCCTGATTCCCCGACAACGAAGAGGGGTGCCCGGCGAAACGCCGGGCGCCCCTCGTTCACTCCTCTTCGCCCGGCTCCACCGGATCCAGCGTGATGTCCCCGTCCGGAGGCCTCGTCGTCGGCGTCTGCGTCGGGGTCTGGGTCGGGGTCTGCGTCGGTGTCTGGGGCGGGGTCTGCGTCGGCGTCTGCGTGGGCGTCTGGGTCGGGGCTTCGGACGTCGGGGCCTGGGTCGTCGGCTCCTGCGTCGGGGTCTGGGTGGGCGTCCGGCTCGGGGTCCGGGTCGGCTGGACGGCCGCGCCCTGGTCGGTCTCCAGGTCGAACCGGGTGACGTCGCCCATCGCGCCGAAGGTGTACTCGGCCCAGATCATGGCGGGGAAGCCACCGCCGTTGACGCGCTCCTCGCCGCCCGCGCCGTAGAGCGAGGACTGCGCGTACGTCTTGGGGTCCTCTCCGAAGACGCCGACGGAGGTGACCAGTTCGGGCGTGTAGCCGGTGAACCAGGCCGACCTGTTCTCGTCGGACGTACCGGTCTTGCCGGCGACCTGCTGGCCGTCGCGGGCCGGGTTGTCGCGCACGGACGTGCGGGCCGTACCGTCGTCGACCACGCCCGTGAGCACCGACGTCACGGTGTCGGCGGCCTCGCGGCTGATGACCTGCTCGCCGATCGGGTCGGGCATCTCGACGGCGGTGTCCTTGTGCTTGGCCGACGCCACGATCGACGGGGTGACCTTCTTGCCGTGGTTGTCGAGGGTGGCGTAGACGCCGGCCATCTCCAGCGGGCTCGCGCCCATGGTGCCCAGGGTTTGGGCCGGCACCGACTGGAGGTCCTTGGCGTCCATGCCGAGCCGTTCCGCGACCTCCATGACCTTGTCCATGCCGACGTCGACGCCCATCTGCGCGAAGACGGAGTTGATGGACTTGTTCATCGCCGTCTGCACGGTGACGTCGTCGTAGTCGACGTCGTCCTCGTTCGGCGGCGCGAAGCCGACCTTCTCGCCGTCGTCCACGACCGGGCGCTTGCTGTCGCCGTCGTAGATCGTGTGGGCGGTGATCGGGGTGCCGTCCTGGGTCTCGGCGCCCTCGTCGACCGCCGCGGCCAGGATCAGCGGCTTGAAGGTGGAGGCGGGCTGGTAGTCGGTGCGCGTCGCGTTGTTCGTGAAGTGCTTGACGTAGTCGACGCCGCCGTACATCGCGAGGACCTTGCCGGTCTTCGGGTCGACGGAGGCGGCGCCGGCCTGGACATCCGCGTCGACCTCCCGCTCGTCCGGGTCGAGCTTGCTGGTGAGCTGCTCCTTGGCCGCCTTCTCCAGCCGGGTCTGCTTCTTCTTGTCGATGTTGACCGTGATGGTCCAGCCGCCCAGGTCGATCTTCGTCAGGGCCTCCTCCAGGTCGGACGCCGAGCCCTGGGCGACCAGTTGCCTGGCCAGTTCCTGGTTGGCCGCCTTCACGATGTAACCGTTCTGGCCCTCCATGCCGGGCGCGGCAGTGGGCTCCTTCGGCGCCGGGAACTTCATGCCCTGGCGCTCGGCGGAATCCAGCCAGCCCTGCTCGACCATGTTGTCCAGGACGTAGTTCCAGCGTTCCTTGACCAGTTGCTTGCCCGTCTCGGAAGCGACCGCCCAGTCGTAAGAGCTCGGCGCCTGGAGCAGCGCGGCGAGGTACGCGCCCTGCTCGACGGAGAGGTCGCTCGCGTCGACGCGGTAGTAGGCCTGGGCGGCGGCCTGGATGCCGTAGGCGCCACGGCCGTAGTAGCTGGTGTTGATGTAGCCCGCGAGGATGTCGTCCTTGGACTTCTCGCGGTCCACCTTCAGGGAGATCACCAGCTCCTTGAGCTTGCGGGTGACCGTCTGTTCCTGGGTGAGGTAGTAGTTCTTGACGTACTGCTGGGTGATCGTCGAGCCGCCCTGCTTGCCCTTGCCGGAGAGGGTGTTGAGCAGACCTCGGGCCGTGCCCTTGAGGTCGACGCCGGAGTCCTTGTAGAAGGTCTTGTTCTCGGCGGCGACGAAGGTCCGCTGGACCTTCTTGGGGACCTGGGCGAGGTCGACGACCTCGCGGTTGACCTCGCCGTCGCGGACGAGGGTCGTGCCGTCGCTGTACTTGTAGACGTTGCTCTGCTCCTTGGCGAGCGCGTTCCCCTTGGGGATGTCGATCACCAGGTACAGCACGATGAAGCCGCCGATGCCGAGCAGGCAGAGACCGAGGAACGTGCCGAGGATCTTCTTCCAGGTGAACAGCCGGCGTATGAAGCTCTTGCCGTCGTTCTTCCCGGCTGCTCGTCCCGAGCGGCGCCTGGGCGCCGCGCGGTGGCCACCGCGCTGTCGCGCTCGTCTCTCTTCCGCTCGTCCCATGAGTCCGTCTGCTCCGCTTCGTTGTCGGCTGTCACTCCGGTGCCCAGTGCAAGTCAGCTCAGAAAGCTAACACCGCCGTCTATGACCCACTCCGGCCGATTCGGTCTTTTACGGGCGTGACAATCAGCACCCTTCCCAATAGAACCGACGCCTGAGTGGGGGTTGGGGTTGTCGTGACGGGGTAAAGTGATATCACTTAGCTAGATCCGCGATAGATGTAGATTCCAGACAGACGGTCGGATACAGACCGAAGAACGGGGGAATCACCATGTCCACGCACAACACCGCACCCACCGCCGACGTCCCCGACATGCCCGCCCCGCGCGTGCGGGAGTTCACGGCGCACAGCATCGGCGGCGGACTCGCCCTGCTCCTGGGCCTGATCGGGCTGCTGGCCGGCATCGGTATGGCCGTGTCCGCCTCTGCGGTCTCGGGGGCCGGCGCGAAGGCCGCGCTGATCACCGTCGGTGTACTCGTCGGCATCTCCGCCTTCGTCGCCATGTGCGGGCTGAACATGGTCGCGCCGGGCGAGGCCCGGGTCGTCCAGCTCTTCGGGCGCTACCGGGGCACGATCCGGCAGGACGGTCTGCGCTGGGTGAACCCTCCCCCACTCTCGGCTTCGCTCGAGCGGGGGGACCCCCATTCCTCCCGCACGAAGATCTCCACCCGCGTCCGCAACCACGAGACCGCGGTCCTGAAGGTCAACGACGCGTACGGCAACCCGATCGAGCTCGCCGCGGTCGTGGTGTGGAAGGTCGAGGACACCGCGCAGGCCACCTTCGAGGTGGACGACTACATCGAGTTCGTCTCCACGCAGACCGAGGCGGCGGTCCGGCACATCGCCATCGAGTACCCGTACGACGCCCATGACGAGGACGGCCTCTCGCTGCGCGGCAACGCCGAGGAGATCACCGAGAAGCTCGCCGTCGAACTGCACGCGCGCGTGGAGGCGGCCGGCGTGCAGATCATCGAGTCCCGCTTCACCCACCTCGCCTACGCCCCCGAGATCGCTTCGGCGATGCTCCAGCGGCAGCAGGCCGGCGCGGTCGTCGCGGCCCGGCGGCAGATCGTGGACGGGGCCGTCGGCATGGTCGAGGCGGCGCTGGCGCGGCTCACCGAGCGCGACATCGTGGAGCTGGACTCCGAACGGAAGGCGGCGATGGTGTCCAACCTGATGGTGGTGCTGTGCGGGGACCGCTCCGCACAGCCGGTCCTCAACACCGGGACGCTCTACCAGTGACGGCTCCTTCCGGGGGTTCAACCCCTCAGCGTCGGCCGCAGCAGCGCAAGCAGGTGCTGCTGCGGCTGGACCCGGCGGTGTACGAGGCGCTTGCCCTGTGGGCGGGCGATGAGCTGCGCTCGGCGAACGCGCAGATCGAGTTCCTCCTGCGGAAGGCCCTGGCGGACGCGGGTCGGCTGCCGAAGGAGACAGGGCCACTTCCCCGCCGCGGTCGCCCGCCCGGGGGTTCAGTGGCAGAACCGTGACAATCGGCCCTCACCTGGGCCGTCGCACCCCCTGCCATGAGCTGCACACCCGATGTATACACACGACGTATACCCCGTGTGTAGAGTGCTCCGCATGTCCATCGGTCACACCCTCCTGGGCCTCCTTGAATCCGGCCCCCGTCATGGCTACGACCTCAAGCGGGCCTTCGACGAGAAGTTCGGTCAGGACCGGCCGCTGCATTACGGCCAGGTCTACTCGACGATGTCCCGCCTGCTGAAGAACGGGCTCGTCGAAGTCGACGGAATCGAACCGGGCGGCGGGCCCGAGCGGAAGCGGTACGCCATCACCGACGCCGGGATCACCGACGTCGAGCGGTGGCTCGCGACGCCGGAGAAGCCCGAGCCGTACCTTCAGTCGACCCTGTACACCAAGGTCGTCCTCGCGCTGCTCACCCGGCGCGACGCCGCCGAGATCCTCGACACCCAGCGCTCCGAGCACCTGCGGATGATGCGGATCCTCACCGACCGCAAGCGCAAGGGCGACCTCGCCGACCAACTGATCTGCGACCACGCCCTGTTCCACCTCGAGGCCGACCTGCGCTGGCTGGAACTGACCGCCGCGCGCCTCGACAAGCTCGCGGCGGCGGTGGCCGAGTGACCGCTCCTTACGGTTCCCTGCTCGTGGCCGAAGGGCTGCGCAAGACGTACGGTCCCACGACCGCCCTCGACGGCGCCGAGTTCTCCATCCACCCCGGCGAGGTCGTCGCCGTGATGGGCCCTTCCGGCTCCGGCAAGTCGACGCTGCTGCACTGCCTCGCCGGGATCGTCACGCCCGACGAGGGCTCGATCCGCTACGACGGCCGGGAGATGGCCACGATGAGCGACGCCGAGCGCAGCGCGCTGAGACGCTCGGAGTTCGGGTTCGTCTTCCAGTTCGGCCAGCTCGTGCCCGAGCTCACCTGCGTCGAGAACGTGGCCCTGCCGCTGCGGCTGAACGGCACGTCCCGCAAGGCCGCCGAGCGTACGGCGCTGTCCTGGATGGAGCGCCTGGAGGTCGACGGGATAGGCAGGAAGCGGCCCGGTGAGGTCTCCGGCGGTCAGGGGCAGCGGGTCGCCGTGGCGCGGGCGCTGGTCACCAGTCCGCGGGTGCTGTTCGCCGACGAGCCGACCGGCGCGCTGGACTCCCTCAACGGGGAGCGCGTGATGGAGCTGCTGACGGACGCGGCCCGCTCGACCAACGCGGCCGTCGTCCTGGTCACCCACGAGGCGCGGGTCGCCGCCTACTCCGACCGCGAGATCGTCGTACGGGACGGGAAGTCCCGGGACATGGAGCGCGTCGTATGAGGCTCCGTCAGTGGTCCAGGGATCTGGCCATGGGCGTCGGGTTCGCGTTCACCGGCCGGGGCGGCTGGGTGCGGGCGGTGCTCATGGCGGTCGGCGTCGGGCTCGGTGTGGCGCTGCTGCTGCTCACCACCGCGCTGCCGAGCGCGCTGACCGCCCGGGACGAGCGCGAACGGGCGCGCACCGACTTCACGTTCAGCGAGACGACGCCGCCGAAGACGGACGCCACCCTGCTCGTCGCCAACGTCGGCACCACCTTCCGCGACAAGGACATCCGGGGCCGGGAGCTGGAGCCGGAGGGCGCGAAGGCTCCGCTGCCGCCGGGCGTGGCGGAGTTCCCGGCGGCGGGCGAGATGGTCGTCTCCCCCGCGCTGAAGGAACTGCTGACGTCGGCGGACGGGGCACTGCTGCGCGAGCGGCTGCCCGACCGGATCGTCGGCACCATCGCCGAGCCCGGCCTGATCGGCTCTCATGAACTCGCCTTCTACCGGGGCGGCGAGGAACTCGCGTCGAGGCTCGACGGCGGCCGGGTCGCGCGGATCGAACGGTTCGGGGAGGAGATTCCGGGCACGTCCGAGCCCTGGGACCCCGTTCTGCTCCTGCTGGTCCTGGTCGTCTTCGTGGTGCTGCTGATGCCGGTGGGTGTCTTCGTCGCCGCGGCCGTACGGTTCGGCGGGGAAGGGCGCGACCGGCGGCTCGCGGCGCTGCGGCTGGTGGGCTCCGACCGTCATATGACCCGCCGGGTCGCGGCGGGAGAGGCACTCGCCGGGTCCGTGCTGGGCCTGGTGTTCGGTACCGGTTTCTTCCTGATCGGCCGGGAGATCGCGGGCTCGGCCGAGGTGTTCGAGGTCAGCGTGTTCCCCAGCTACCTCAACCCCTCTCCCGTCCTTGCCGCACTGGTCGCTCTCGCTGTCCCGCTCGCGGCCGTCCTGGTCACCCTGTTCGCCCTGCGCGGCGTGGTCATCGAGCCGCTCGGCGTGGTCCGCACGGCGAAGCAGCGCCGCCGCCGGCTGTGGTGGCGGCTGCTGCTGCCGCTGGCCGGCCTCGCGATGCTGGCCCCGATGATCGGCCAGGGCAGCGACGGCGGCGACTTCAACCAGTACCTGGTCGTCGGCGGCGTGATGCTGCTGCTCATCGGCGTCACCGCGCTGCTGCCGTGGATCGTCGAGGCGGTCGTGGCCCGGCTCGGCGCCGGCTCGGTGTCCTGGCAACTGGCCGTCCGCAGGCTTCAGTTGAGCAGCGGTACGGCGGCCCGCACGGTCAACGGCATCGCGGTGGCGGTGGCCGGCGCGATCGCGCTGCAGATGCTGTTCGCCGGTGTGGAGGACGACTTCACCGTCGAGTCCGACCAGGACGTCTCGCGGATCCAGATGCAGATGTCCGTCCCGGAGGGCATGCCGCTCACCGAGGCCGCGGAGGAGTTCCGGCGGACCGAGGGGGTGCGCAGGGTGTATGCGTACTCGGAGGGTTATCTGGGCGAGCGGCGCTCGGATCCCGAGCTCAGCACCATGGTGACCGTGGGCGACTGCGCCTCGCTGCGGGAGGTGGCGAAGCTGCCGTCCTGCCGTGACGGTGATGTGTTCGCCGTGTCGGGCGCGGAATACGACACCGACACGGACACCATGGCGAAGCCCGGCCGGACGGTGTACTTCGACCCCACGTACGAGGGCAGCCCGAAGGGCGCGGAGACCGCCTGGACCCTGCCGGCCGTGAAGCAGGCCAAGGCGTCCCTGGACATGACCGGGGGCGAGCGCGGCGGCCTCCTCGTCACCCCGAAGGCGCTGCCCGCGGCGGCCCTGTCGAGCCTGACCGGCGAGGTCTATCTGCGGCTCGACGAGTCCGTACCGGACGTACGCGATCTGGTACGCAACACGGCGAAGGCCGTCGACCCGCTCTCCGAGCCCATGGTGTGGGTGTCCAGCGAGCGCTCCGACCGCTACGAGAGCATCCGCACCGGCCTGCTCGTCGGCGCCACCTGCGTCCTGGCCCTCATCGGCGCGAGTCTGCTCGTCTCCCAGCTGGAACAGCTCCGCGAGCGCAGGAAGCTGCTGTCCGCCCTGGTCGCCTTCGGCACCCGGCGCCGCACGCTGAGCCTGTCGGTGCTGTGGCAGACGGCGATCCCGATCGTGCTCGGCCTGACCCTGGCCTCCGTGGTGGGCCTCACCCTGGGCGCGGTGCTGCTGAAGATGACGGCCACCCCGGTGAACGTCGACTGGGTGAGCGTGCTGGCGATGACCGGCATCGGCGCGGGCGTGGTCCTGCTGGTGACGCTGCTCAGCCTGCCGCCGCTGCTGCGGCTGATGCGCCCGGAGGGCCTGCGCACCGAGTGACTCAGTCGGCGCCGTCCACCACCCGTACGGGCTGCGGCCGCAGTGCCTCGCGCAGTGCGGCCGCCAGCTCCTCGTACTCGCCGCCGCGCGCCGCGCCGGTGCGCATGGCCAGGGCGATACGCCGGGTCGGCGCGGGGTCGGCGAAGTAACCGGTGAGGAGCTGATCGCTCCGGCTCGTCTCGACCTTGACGGCGGTGCGCGGCAGCAGAGTGCACCCGAGCCCACCGGCGACGAGCTGGACGAGGGTGGACAGCCCGGCGGCCGTGGTGGTGACGGGCGCGTCCTCGCGCCCCGCTTCCCGGCAGATGTCGAGTGCCTGGTCGCGTAGGCAGTGCCCTTCGTCGAGCAGCAGCAGATTCAGCTCTTTGAGGGCCTCGCGCGGAATGCCCTCCCGCCCGCCGAGCCAGTGGTCCAGCGGTGTGACGAGCACGAAGTCCTCGTCGAACAGGGGCAGTTCGGACACTCCTGGCATCCCGAGGGGCACGGCGAGCAGCAGCAGGTCGAGACGCCCGGAGGTCAGCCCCTCGAGGAGGTTGGCGGTCTGCTCCTCGTGCACCTGGAGGTCGAGGTCGGGATAGCGGTCGTGCACCAGCCGCAGCACGGTCGGCAGGAGATAGGGCGCGACGGTCGGAATGACGCCGAGCCGCAGTGCCCCGGTGAAGGGCGCACGAACCGCCTCGGCCTCCTCCATCAGGGCCCCCACCTCACTCAGCACCGCCTTCGCCCGTACGGCCAGCCGCTCACCGGCGGGCGAGAGCAGCACCTTGCGGGTCGTACGCTCGAGGAGGGTGACGCCGAGGACCTCCTCCAGGGCGGAGACGGCCCCGGAGAGGGCGGGCTGGCTCATGCCGATCACGGCGGCGGCGTCACGGAAGTGCAGATGCTCGGCCACGGCGGCGAAGGCACGCAACTGGGCAAGACTGGGCTGCCTCCTCTTGCTCACATTACCGACGGTCACCGATAGCTACCTCCGATCAATCCGACCGAGTGTAGCTATTTCCATAATCAATGCGCGTTGTGCCACGATCACCAACGTCCAACCCCATGGGAAACGCCCACACAATGGGCGTTTCTTCGCTGCAAGGAGAGCTAGTGCTCACTGTCGGTGACAAGTTCCCCCAGTTCGAACTGACTGCCTGTGTCTCGCTGGAGCAGGGCAAGGAGTTCGAGAAGATCAACCACAAGACCTATGAGGGCAAGTGGAAGGTGATCTTCGCCTGGCCCAAGGACTTCACCTTCGTGTGCCCGACCGAGATCGCGGCCTTCGGCAAGCTGAACGAGGAGTTCGCCGACCGCGACGCCCAGGTCCTCGGCTTCTCCGGTGACTCCGAGTTCGTGCATCACGCCTGGCGCAAGGACCACGACGACCTGCGTGACCTGCCGTTCCCGATGATGGCCGACTCCAAGCACGAGCTGATGCGCGACCTCGGCATCGAGGACGAGGAGGGTTTCGCCAAGCGGGCCGTCTTCATCGTCGACCAGAACAACGAGATCCAGTTCTCGATGGTGACCGCCGGCTCGGTCGGCCGTAACCCCAAGGAGGTCCTGCGGGTCCTCGACGCGCTCCAGACGGACGAGCTGTGCCCGTGCAACTGGAGCAAGGGCGACGAGACCCTGGACCCGGTCAAGCTGCTGGCCGGTGAGTGACTGACATGTCCCTCGACTCCCTGAAGTCCTCGATTCCGGACTACGCCAAGGACCTGAAGCTCAACCTGGGCTCGGTCATCGGCAACTCCGAGCTGCCGGCGCAGCAGCTGTGGGGCACGGTGCTGGCGACCGCCATCGCCTCCCGCTCCCCCATCGTCCTGCGCGAGCTGGAGCCGGAGGCCAAGGCGAACCTGTCGCCCGAGGCGTACACGGCGGCGAAGGCGGCGGCCGCGGTCATGGCGATGAACAACGTCTTCTACCGCACGCGCCACCTGCTGTCCGACCACGAGTACGGCACCCTGCGCGCCGGCCTCCGGATGAACGTCATCGGCAACCCCGGTGTCGACAAGGTCGACTTCGAGCTGTGGTCCTTCGCCGTCTCCGCCATCAACGGCTGCGGCATGTGCCTCGACTCGCACGAGCAGGTCCTGCGCAAGGCCGGCATCGACCGCGAGGTCATCCAGGAGGCCTTCAAGATCGCTTCCGTCATCCAGGCGGTCGGCGTCACGCTGGACGCCGAGGCGGTACTGGCCGAGTAGCCGGACCAAGCCCCCCGCGTGCGGGCCCCGTTCACCTTCGTGGTGGGCGGGGCCCTGTCCGTTGCCGCGGAAGTCTTGTGGAGACGGTCAGTGCGCGTCCGACGGGGGGTTGGGCGGCGACGGGGCGATGGACGTCGCTGTCGCGCCGTGTGGCTGAGGGGACTGCCGTAGCGCCTCCTGGGAGTACGACCGCAGATAGCCGACCACCGTATTGGTCACCGCCACCAACGGCACCGCCACGACCGCGCCGCCGATCCCGGCCACCAGGCCCCCGGCCGTGACGGACAGCACCACGGCCAGCGGATGCACCCGCACCGCCCGCCCCAGAATGAACGGCTGCAGGATGTGCCCCTCGATCTGCTGGACCGCGAGGACGACCACCAGCGTCATCACCGCCGTGAAAACGCCCTGCGTCACGAGCGCGACCACGACCGCCAGCGCCCCGGACACCACCGCACCCACCAGCGGGACGAAGGCACCGAGGAAGATGAACACGGCGAGCGGCACGGCCATCGGAACGTCCAGGAAGTAGATCCCCAGGCCGATGAAGATCGCGTCGATCAACGCCACCACCACCGTGCCGCGCACATACGCCGTCAGCGTCCGCCAAGCCCGCGGCCCCGCCCCGGCGACTCCCGGCCGTGCCGCCGCCGGCACCAGCTTCAGCGTCCACTGCCAGATGCGCGGTCCGTCGTAGAGGAGGAACAGCGTGCAGAAGACCGCGAGCAGGATCCCGGCAAGCGCCTCGACGACGACCGTCACGCCCTCCAGCCCCGCGGTCGTGATCTGCTCGGTGTTCGCGCCGATTGCCTCCCGCAGGTTCTCGGCGATGTCGTTGATCTGCTTGTCGGTGACATGGAAGGGACTGTCGAGCAGCCACCTGCGCAACTCGTCGATGCCGTCCTGGACCTGGTCGGAGACGTTGTCGATGTTCTCCATGACCTGCCAGGTCACGAACCAGCCGATGAGCCCCATGACAACGAAGCCGAGAATCGCGGTGAGCACCGTGGCCGGCCCGCGCGGCACCCCGTACCGCCGCAGCCGCGCCACCGTCGGCTGCAGCAGAGCGGTGATGAGCAGCGCCGCGACAAACGCCAGGACCAGCAGCTGTACGGCACTGATGACCCGCATCAGCACCCACAGCGTGCCCGCCAGCACCAGCAGCCGCCACCCGGCCTCGGCGGCGACCCGCACACCCCACGGCACGGCCTGCGCCGGATCGGGCCGGACGACCGTCGGCGCGGCGGCGCCCTCGGCGGGTGCGGACGCCTGCGCGGCGGCCGCCGGCTCCGGCTCGGGCTCGGCGTGCTCCTTCTCCGCCTCGGCCCGGCGTTCCTCCCACCGCTGGCCCATATCTGCCAGCCGGGTCCCGAGCCGGCTCAGCCACCGTGGCACTCGCGACATGATCCGTCCCTTTCCCCCGTCTGTCCCCACCGCTCCCCCTGGAGTCGTCCATTCAGACCGTACATGGCCGAAGCCCCTCACCAAGGGACGGTGAGGGGCTCGGAAAAGTTGAGCGGGGGGCGGCTCAGTACCAGTGGTTGGCCTGCCAGAACGACCAGGCGTCGCAGGGACTGCCGTAGCGCTCGTTCATGTAGTTGAGGCCCCACTTGATCTGGGTGGCCGGGTTGGTCTGCCAGTCGGAACCGACGGAGGACATCTTGGAGCCGGGCAGCGCCTGGAAGAGGCCGTAGGCACCGGAAGAGGGGTTGACCGCCCGGTAGTTCCAGTCGGACTCGTGGTCCACGATGTTGCTGAAGCACTGGAACTGCCCGCTCGGCACCATCGAGGCCGCCATCGACTGGATCTCGGCGATGGTGTACGAGCTCTGGACGGCGAAGTCGGACGCGTCCCGGGCGGCTTCGCGGCTGGCCGCCTGCTCCGCCTCCTCGCGCTCCTTGGCTTCCTGGGCCGCCTTCTCTGCCTTCTCTGCGGCTTCCTTCTTCGCGATCGCGGTTTCGGCGGCCGCCCTGCGGGCCGCCTCCTCGGCGTCCTTCTTGGCGCTCGCGTCGGCGGCGATGGCCTGCACGTCGGCCTGCTGTGTCAGGGACGCGGTCTGCACCTGGGCCTGCTGGCCCGCGGGTATGTCCGCGAGGAGCGTCAGGTCGGTTGCCGCCGCCTCGGCGTCGTTGTTCTGCGCGGTGCTGCCCGAGGCAACGCCGACGACGCTTCCGACTGCGGTGACCGCGGTGGCCGAGGCCACTGCGAATCCCCGGACCGAAATCCGGCTCACACGGTTTCCTTCCAGCATCGCCCGCTTCGGTGACCCTGGCGGACGCAATCGTGCCCCTGGCACTGGCCTCCCCAACTGCGGGGTCACGGGAGGCGCGGGCCCGGTGGGCAACTCCCCACAGGGGAGCGCCGCATGGTGCTCGGGCGGCATACGACGGAGTTATGGAGTTAGCGGTGTTGCTTCCGTTGTGCCGTACCGCTGGGGGTACAGGTGTGTCGTATGCGGGGCCTGACAGGAGTGAGACTCTGCCGTAACCGGACGGCGGGTGGCAATTCTGAGTTGCGTGTGAAAGCTCACATCCTGTTTGGCCCTGGGATTTTTGAGAAACCGTGACGCGCGAAGGCGCCGCCCGACTAGGCTCTCAGCCTTTGCCGAACGGCGCCAACTACCGCGTAACCGCCCCGAGATGGGGCGCGAGGGTCAGATCTGCCCGTCCTCCAGCATTTCGGTCACAAGCGCCGCGATCTGGGACCTCTCGGACCGCGTCAGCGTGACATGCGCGAAGAGCGGATGCCCCTTCAGTTTCTCGACGACGGCGACGACACCGTCGTACCGCCCCACGCGCAGATTGTCCCGCTGTGCTACGTCATGGGTCAGAACAACCCGTGAATTGGCGCCGATTCGGGACAGAACAGTCAGCAGTACGTTCCGCTCCAGCGACTGCGCCTCATCCACGATCACGAACGCGTCGTGCAGCGAACGCCCGCGGATATGCGTGAGCGGCAGCACCTCCAGCATCCCGCGCGCGGTGACCTCTTCGATGACCTCGCGGCTGGTGACCGCGGACAGCGTGTCGAAGACCGCCTGAGCCCAGGGGCTCATCTTCTCGGCCTCGCTGCCGGGCAGATAGCCGAGCTCCTGCCCGCCCACCGCGTACAGCGGACGGAAGACCATGATCTTCTTGTGCTGACGGCGCTCCAGGACCGCCTCCAGACCCGCGCACAGCGCCAGCGCCGACTTGCCGGTGCCGGCCCGGCCGCCCATCGACACGATCCCGACGTCCGGGTCGAGCAGCAGATCCAGCGCGATGCGCTGCTCGGCACTGCGGCCCTTGATGCCGAACGCCTCCCGGTCGCCGCGCACCACTCGGACGTTGCCCTCCGGGGTCACCCGGCCGAGTGCCTTGCCGCGCTCGGACTGGATGGTCAGGCCGGTGTGGACGGGCAGGTCGGCGGCCTCGGGGACGTAGACGTGGCCTTCCTCGAAGAGGATGTCCACCTGCTTGCCGGGCAGGGTCAGTTCGGACATTCCGGTCCAGCCGGAGGCGTCCGTGATGGCCAGCTCCGCGCGGTACTCCTCGGCGAGGAGGCCGACCGACGACGCCTTGATCCTGAGCGGGAGGTCCTTCGACACGACGGTGACGTCGAACCCCTCGGCCTGCAGGTTGCGGGCGACCGCGAGGATGCGGGAGTCGTTGTCCCCCAGGCGGTAGCCGGTGGGCAGCACGCTGGGGTCCGAGTGGTTGAGCTCGACACGCAGGGTGCCGCCGAGGTCCCCGATCGGGATGGGGGCGTCGAGACGGCCGTACCGCACCCGGAAGTCGTCGAGCAGGCGCAGTGCCTGCCGGGCGAAGTACCCGAGTTCGGGATGGTGCCGCTTGGCCTCCAGCTCCGTGACCACGACGACGGGGAGCACGACCTCGTGCTCGTCGAAGCGGTTCAGGGCGTTCGGGTCGGCCAGCAGGACGCTGGTGTCGAGAACATAGGTGCGCCGGTCTGGCTTGTGGCGCTTTGTGCTGGTCACCACGGAAGGACGTACCCCCTCGGATGAGGTCGGGGAGCGACGGAGATGAGCTGGACCGGTCGACGGCTCCGATGCACGGGCCGAGAACCGGCCCTCACGTTGCTTCGTCCGTGCTGTGACCGCACGATCGGGCTGGTGCAAAGGGCCTCCCGGGCGGACGGCCCCGTGCCGCCCGCTGAGATCCGACACCCGTGGTTCGGGTGTCGACCTGATTGCCTTATGCCCTCGAACGTGCGCTGCCATGCCACGGCATATGACGGCGCCCTGGTGAACTCCTTGTGAAGCGGGGTACGTCCGCTGCTGCGGGGGTTCGTCCGTCAGCCGCCGTAACGACGGTGGCGCGCCGCGTAGTCACGCAGGGCGCGCAGGAAGTCGACCTTGCGGAAGGCCGGCCAGAAGACCTCACAGAAGTAGTACTCGGAGTGGGCCGTTTGCCAGAGCATGAATCCGGACAGCCGCTGCTCACCGCTGGTGCGGATCACCAGATCGGGGTCGGGCTGGGCACCCGTGTAGAGGTGCCGGCCGATCATGTCGACGTCGACGGTCTCGGCGACGTCCTCGATGGACCTGCCCTTGTCGGCGGCGTCCAGCAGCATCGAACGGACGGCGTCGGCGATCTCCTGGCGGCCGCCGTAGCCGATGGCGACGTTGACGAGTATCCCGTCGACGTGCGCCGTGGCCTCCTCGGCCTCCTTGAGCGTGGTCTGCATCTGCTGCGGCAGCAGATCGAGGGTGCCGACGTGGTGGACGCGCCAGCGGCCGTCGGCGGCGAGGGTGCGCACGACGTCCTCGATGATCCCGAGCAGCGGGACGAGTTCCTCCTGGGGGCGGTCGAAGTTGTCCGTCGACAGCAGCCAGAGGGTGACGACCTCGACGTCCGTCTCGGAGCACCAGCCGAGGAACTCCTCGATCTTCTCCGCGCCGGCCCGGTGACCGTGAACAGTGGTGGAGCCCGCGGCCTTCGCCCAGCGCCGGTTGCCGTCCATGATGACGCCGATGTGCTTGGGCACCTGAGCGTGGTCCAGGTGGCCTTCCACCCGGCGTGCGTACAGTCTGACCAGCAGGCCGCGCAGCTTGTCGCGCAGGTTCACGTGATTGTCAGCCCCTCCGTACGGTGGCGGTCCCCGCGGGCGAAGCCTACCCCTGCGGGGTTTGGGCGGGGGTTCTTGGGTGCGGGTGGGCCCAGTTGGTGGGGGGTGCGTCTGCCTGTTGGGGTCTGCGGGTTGTCTTGGGCAGGTCGCGCCCACGCGGCGGAGCCGCATATCGACACAGCCCCGCGCCCCTTGAGGGCGTGCCGTCGCCGTCTCTTGGGAGTGCCCCGCATCTGTAGAAAAAACGGGCCGGTCCGTGGGGGGGGAGACGGACCGGCCCGAGGGGGGGTTTCCACCATAACCCTTCGTAAGGGATGCTGCGTGCATCGGCGCGCAATAACTACTCTCCGGAATCGTCCGGCAACGCGCCGGTGGCCACGGAACGTGCGGCTCACAGGGGGTTCACAGCTGACTCATGGCTGAATCCCGGGCGTCCCCCTGATGGGCGAACGGCCCTACGGAGGCTTGACGTACAGGGCACCGCGCAGCCCCCTCCGCTGCGCGGTGCGGCCCGCGCGGCTTTGCTCCCGCGAATTACCTTGGCCTGAACTTACGTGAAGATGTCGGTGTGAATCCAGGGGCAGACGATAACGATGTGAAAACCCTGTGACCTGCAGGGAGGACCGGATCCGACCTAGTGCCGGCCTGGCGTCCCTTGCGTGACCGTCTTGCGGGCGGTGCGGTTGTCGTCCGGCTGCGGTCCGAGGAAGTACTCGACGAGTTCGTAGCAGCTGCCGGGGCCGACGTGCTGGGCGAAGTACGTGCCGCCGGGCTCCAGGACGCGGGCGATCTCCGCCCAGTGCGGCTGTACGGGGTGCCGGCTGACGACGAGGTCGAAGGCGGCGTCCGCGAAGGGCAGCGGCGCGTCCTCGGGCGTGGCGACGACGGCGACGCCGCGGGGGCGGAGCAGGGCGGTGGCCTTGGCGACGTTCGGCGGCCAGCCCTCCGTCGCGACGGTGAGGCGGGGTTGGTGCGGGGCCGCGCCGAGGGCGAAGCCGAGGACCTCGCCTCCGCCGGTCTGGAGGTCGAGGGCGGCCCTCGCGCGGCCCAGGCGCCCGGCCATCGACTCCGCGTACCGCCACACGGGCCGCTCCTCCGTGGCCCGGCCCTCGAACCAGGAGAAGTCCCAGCCCTCGGTGGGGACGGTGGCCCCTTCGGTGACGAGTTCCTCGAAGGTGCGCTGGTCGTGATCCATGCGCTGATCGTCGCAGGGCGTTGTCAGTGGCCGCTGCTGATTTCGGCGAACGTGGCTACGGGACCAGAGGCCGCACCTCCCGCGCGGTGAAGCGCAGGAAGCCCTCGGGGTCGGGTTCGTCGGCCGTCGGCTGGAGGATCACCGAGTCGGCGCCGGCCTCACCGAGGCGTCGGACAGCCGCGGCAACGGTGGCCGCGTCACCGGCGACACCGAGGTCGGGCACGGAGGCGAGACCCTCGGCGGTGAGTTCGGCGCGCAGCCGGGCGGGGGCGTCGGGGCCGGTGGCCGTGAGGAGGTAGACGACGATGCGGTGCGGGTCGGTGCGGTCGGCCGACTTGCGGCCCTCGTCGACGAGTTGACGCGCCCGGCGTACGCCCTCGGGCGGTGTGGCGGCGGTGAGGATCGTGCCGTCCGCCGCCTCGCCGGAGAGCCGGAGCGTACGCGGGCCGGTGGCACCGGCGAGCACCTCGACCGGGGCCTGCGGCGGCCAGTCCAGGGCGACGTCGTCGAGCATGACGTACCGGCCCTCGGTGGTGATCCGCTCCCCGCTCAACAGGGCCCGCAGCGCGAGGAGATGCTCGCGCAGCAACGTCACCGGCGACTCCACGCGCGCCCCGACCTGGCCCATCCAGTCCTGCACCCCGTGTCCGACGCCGAGGATCGCGCGGCCCGGGAACATTCGGTGCAGCGAGGCGGCCTCCATCGCGGTGACGGCGACGTTCCGCAGCGGCACGGGCAGCAGGCCGACACCCACCCGTACCCGTTCGGTCCAGGCGAGAGCGGCCGCGGCCGTGGAGATGCCGCCCTCACGGAAACAGTCCTCCCACAGCCACAGCTCATCGAGCCCCGTCTCGTCGGCGAGACGGGCGAGGGCACGCAGCCGCTCAGGAGGGAGTTGCGGACGGAATACTGCGCCGAGTTCGGTCATGCCTTCTTCCTATCCAGCCGGCGCCCGCCCCAACACCCCCACGCGCCGCGCACGGCTCACCTCACCGTTGTCCGATCCACGCCCCGAGCGCTGCATCGAAGGATGTACGACGGTTTCGTCCGGCGGCACGAAGATTGCGCGGCGACGCTCCGCGAGCCTGGTGTCATGTCGAACAGCCTGCGCGCGTCGGTGGACGCCGCCTCCCCCCACACCTCCCCGCCGGCCCGGCTGCCGCTGCTGGACGTCCTGCGCGGGGCCGCCATCCTCGGCACGCTCGCCCTGCTCGCCTCCGACTCCGGCTCAGAGGAGGCGTCGGTCTCCGCCAGGACCGTGGACCTCTACGCCCACGGCAGCTGGCTCGACCAGATCGCCTTCCGCCTGGAGAACGCGATCTCCCTGCGCATGGAGCCGGTCGTCTCCTTCGGCCTGTTGGTCTTCCTCTTCCTGCTCGGTGTCCACCTCCACCGCGCCGGCGCCTTCACCGCGACCGAGCGGGGCCGCCGGCTGCGTACCCGGATGGCGGTCTGGGGTCTGGGCCTGGGCATCCCGTTCAACGCGGCCCTCACCCTGGGCGGCGAGGACTTCTTCTTCCTCGGCCGCTATGTGGCCGCCCCGGTGGTCGCCCTCGGCTACATCGGCCTGATCGGTGTCGTCATGGACCGCGGACGGCTCCCCACCGTCCTCACCCGCGGCCTGTCCTCGGTCGGCCGCACGGCCCTGTCCTGCTACGTCCTGCAGAACCTGCTGTGCATGCTGGCCTGCTACGGCCTCGGCCTCGGCCTGGCCGAGCGCCTCGCGGACGAGGGGCCGTGGTGGGTGATGACCCTGTGGGCGGCCGTCTGCGCGCTCCTCGTCACCGCCTCCACCCTGTGGCTGCGCCGCTTCTCCCAGGGCCCGCTGGAGTCGGTGCAACGGCGCGCGCTGCGCCGCTGACATCGTCGATCCGCCGGTGGTGATCACTCCCCGGCGGATACGGTCGGTGCGCACACCCGGAGGGCGGACGGCGGAGGTGTCCTTAAGCATGGGACGTTGGCGGGACGGACGCGGCGAACTCATCGTGTACGGGGACGGAACGCCCACCGCGGTCCCCCTGGAGATCGCGACGTCCTACCGGGCCCGCACGAAAGGGCTGTTGGGCCGCGACTCCCTGGACGGCGCGATCCTCCTCTCCCCCGCCAACAGCGTCCACACCTTCCGCATGCGCATCCCCATCGACGTCGCCTACCTCGACCGAGACCTCACCGTCGTCGCCGTCCACACGATGAAACCGTGGCGCCTGGGTCTGCCGCGGCTTCGCTCCCGGCATGTGCTGGAGGCGGAGGCGGGGGTCATGGCGGGGTGGGGGCTGCGGGTGGGGGTGCGGGTGTCGGTCGAGGCCGGGTCGGCAGGGTACGCGGAATGAGGCGCGTGGGCGTGGTCATCACGTCTGCTCGTCCAGCTCGGTGATCGGCCGGTCTGCGACCAGCGCGGTCATGATCATCGGGGCGTCGCCGTCGTAGTGGTTGAGGGAGACGCCGACCCATCGCGGTCCAGAGTCCCCGGTCACCGGCCCCCACACGGCCAGATCGCCATAGAAATCATGGTCGCTCAGCGCCTGGAACGGCTCGGGCAGCGCTTCCCCCGCCTGCTTCCGGAACAGCGGTACGTGCATGCCGACCATCCGATGCGCGCCCCAACGACGGTCCAGTTCCGCCGCGAGGGAGACCAGGTGCTCCTGGGCCTTGCTGGTGACCGCGTCCCACTCCCGCCCGTACACCCCGGTGAGGGCCTCGCCCTCCCAGAGCGGGACCAGCACGAAGCCCTCCCCCCTGGTCGCCGACCATTCGCCCGTGTCCGGGGCGCCTTCCCT
The DNA here is from genome assembly GCF_046267975.1 of Streptomyces flavusporus. NCBI lineage: Bacteria > Bacillati > Actinomycetota > Actinomycetes > Kitasatosporales > Streptomycetaceae > Streptomyces > Streptomyces flavusporus. Next base: position 3,667,391 of record NZ_CP176503.1, read on the forward strand.
GGTCGTCGGCCCGGCCGCGGGCAGGGGCTCGGCCAGGAGGGCCTCGATGTCGGACAGGGCCCGCCCCATGTCGAAGGCCTCACCCATGCGGGCGGTCACAGCGCTGCCCGGTCCAGCGGGCGGGGCAGCGGCTCCAGGGCTCCGGCCTCTTTCAGCGCCCGGTAGGCCGCGACCACGGCTTCGGTGTCACCGGGGGCGGCGATCTCCAGGAGCACACCGGCGTCCGGGAGTTCCTTCCGGACGGCCGCGAGCCCGTCGGGAACCCGGGCTGCTCGCCCCGGGGACAGGAAGCCGACCCATCCCACCGACGGCGTACCGACCTTGAAGCCGGCCTCGTTCTTCAGGGCGGCCGTCACGGCCCGGTCGCCGACGTCGCCGAAGTCCGGCTGCCATGCCTCGGCGACCGCCGTGAGCAGTCCGGCGTCGGGGAGTTGGGCATCGTCGGGAGACACGAGCGTGACCACCAGCGACTGGAGCAGGAACTCCGGGGTGCCGCCCGCCAGTCCGGCGACCTCCACCTTCCAGCCCGGAGCGCTGTCGGCGAGCAGACGCAGAGAGGTGCCGTTCGCCGCCGACCAGTCGTCGGCCGCCTGCGCCGTACGCAGCGCCCCCGCGAGGGACGCCTCGTCCGACCGCACGTCCACGGAGGGCCCGGACGCGGGAACGGTCCGCCACGTCCACTCCGCGCCGGCCTCCGGGAGGAGCTGGGCGAACCGGCCCAACATCGCGCTCCAGCGTCCGGCGAGCTCCTCCACCGACTCCTGCCGGGGCCCCCAGAAGCCCCGCACCACTCGTCGCATGCCTTGCTCCTGCCTCCTCGTACGGGCTGTCCCCACTGTATGGCGCCGGGGCGTCCGCGCCCTGCTAGTGCCGCGGCACTAGCTCTTAGTTGAACGCCTCGGGCCTGCGGTCGCCGGCGACCGGCTGCGGCGCGGTGTGTACGACCTCGATGTCCAGGCCGGCGTCCTCGAACGCGTCCCTCGCCGCGTCGGCCACCTCCGGGTTGGAGAAGTGCCACTCGATGCCCCTGCCCCGCGCCGCCTCGGACTGCCGGCGGGCCTCGGTGAGCAGCCGTTCCCGGCCGGAGGGGGTGAGTTCCGTCCGATCGGCGGTCAGGAAGCTGTCGTAACCGTTCTTGGCCTCCAGATACGTCCCCCGGGAGGCGTCCCAGCCGTCGAACTCGACGTCCGGCACGTCCGGGTCGGGATGCGGGACGACGTACTCGTATCCGCGCTGCGTACCGGTGACCTGCTCCTGATAGCGCAGCCAGGACTCGTTCCTCCAGTTGGGCTCGGGGTTCCGGTCCCGACTGGCCCAGAATCCGTCGCCGCCGTCGGCGTCTCCGTAGGTACGGGTGCTCAGGTCGTCGGCCCAGTCCGGCGGGTTGTAGTTGCGCGGGTCACGGGTGTCGCCGTGCTCGGGTTCGGGCCACTGCCGCCGGTTCTCCAGCGCCTGCTGGGCACGCGCCGGCTCCTCGGCCCGCTTGCGTTCCAGGTAGGCCCGCCGCTCCTGCTCGCGGGCCTGCCTCGCCTGTTCTCTGGCCTCCTCGTCACAGCCTCCGGCCGCCAGTACGACAGTGGGGGCGGCGGCGAGGACGGTGGTGCCGGAACCGGAGTCACCGCTGAGGCCGGGGGCCGTGCCGTACGGGACGTCCCGAACCGGAGCGGAGATGGTGCAGCCCGTCCTGCGGGCCGCCTCCTCCGCCTCGTCCGCTGCCTCGTCGGCCCGCCTCGCCGCGTCCTCGAGCGCGTCGAGGTCACCCGCCCTGGCGGCCCGCCGCGCGTCCTGCGCCGCCTCGGCCGCGTTGTCGGCGAGTCGGCTCAGTTTGCCGAGGGCGCCGGCCTTCTCGGCGACCTTCGCGACGTTGTAGCCGGGGATGAACAGCGAGCCGACGTTCCAGAGGACGGTGGTGACGGCGCGGGTCTCGTTGCCGCTGTTCCACTGGTCCACGACGTCGTCGCCGATGAACATGTCGAACAGAACCGTGCCGCCGGTCCCCAGCGACGCGCCGCCCCAGTCCAGGATCGCGCCCAGATAGTCGCCGTCGCCCCACATCTCGCGGGCGTCCGCAGTGTTGTTCCACCACTCCTCGCCCAGCGAACGGCCGTAGTCCATCAGGCCGTTCCAGGTGTCGACCGGGTTCGTGACCGTGTTCCAGATCCCGGCCAGGTCACCGCCGATACCGTCGACGAAGAGTCCCTCACCGACCTGCTGGAGCTGATCACCGGCACAGCCGAAGAAGGCACCGAACCCGGAGAAACACCCTTCGCCGCCGTCGTCCCCGTCCTCACCGCCCGTGGTGGGGTCTTCGTACGGCGGCTCGTCGATCTCGTCCTCGTCGGAGACGGGGTCTACGACGGAGGGGTCGTCGGAGCCAGGGTCGTCGGGGGCGGGATCCTCGGCGGGCGGGGCGTCGTCCCCACCGCCCGGGCCGTCGTCGCCGCCGTTGCTGTCGCCGTTGCCGTTGCCGTCGTCGCCGCCGTTGCTGTCGCCGTTGCCGTTGCCGTCGTCGCCGCCGTTGCTGTCACCGTTGCCGTTGCCGTTGGTGCTGCCGTCGCTGCCATCCCAGGCAGTGACATCGCCACCGCCCTCCGGAGCCGGACAGGCCGCACCGGTCACCCGGCACACCTGAGCCTGAATCCCGCTGAGAATCTGCGTACCGAGCCCGCTGACGACGAGCGCACCGACGATGGCGACGACGACCGCGACAAGTCCCGCGTACTCCACCGCGGTCTGCCCCTCGTCCCGGCGCCAACGAATCATCCGGGCCAGGGAGAACGGACGGCGGCCAGGCCGATCGGATGCGGGACGGCGATACCAGTCGCGACTCTCCGAGCGCGTGAGGAAGTACAAGATCAGGACAGGCAGCAGAAGTTGGGTGAACCCCCGGGCCGACCCGTCGGTGAGATTGGACAAGGAGCCCAGAACAAGCCACGCCTGTACGGCAATCAGCCCACCCCAGACCCAGCTCCCGCCCACCCAGGTACGCCGGGCCAGCCACCACCCGAGCACACCGGGCGTGGCCGCGTACGCGACTTGCGCCAGCAGCCCACCGTCGACGGCGTCCACGGAGGCCGCCGTAAGGAGCAGGCCGAGCCCGCCGATGACGGTGACCGCGAACAGCACGTGGACGAGAACAAGAGCCGCCGAAAGCGGCCCGGGCATACCCCGCCGCCCAGCCCGCCCCGACGGCCCCGCACCTCCGAACTCCGGCACTCTCCCGATCGAGGCCATGCCCCCGCCTCCTCAACTCCGGCCGGGCAGGGGCATGTTCTGGCCCCTGCGTCACCGCCAGAGGTTAGGGAGGGGGCCACCTTGGGACATGGGCCCGAGGACCCAAATCCACGCCCAATCCACAGGCGCCGGGTGGGTCAGTTCACGTGCAGATCCACGGTGACGTCGAGCGCCGCCGCCAGCCTGACCAACAGGTCCGCGGTGATCGGGAGCATGCCGCCCAGCTCGATGGGCTTTGCAGGGCGGCGGGGAGGGTGAGGCTGTAGGCGAGGGTTTCGGGGGTTGGGGGCGCGGGCGGGCGGTCGACGGCGGTCGGGGCCGGGCAGGACGTCACGCTTACGGGCATGGCAACTCCCATGACGGACAAGTGGCTTCGACTCCGCCCGGTGGCCTGTCTCCCTGACGCGGGCCCACCCCTCCCGGGGGAGGAGAGTGCGGGCGGGCACGCGTGATGCGCTTCCGGTTTGGCGGAGGGGTCGTGATCGACCCATCACTGACGGTAGAGGAATTGAGTGGTAACTTGCCACTTACTTGCGGGGATTGCCACTCGTGTGGATGGACCAACTGGGCGGACAAGGGGCAGACTGACGCCGCGACCACTGGAGGAAGTGCACATGCCGCCGAGGGCAACGCCCACCGAACGCCAGAAGCGACTGGGTGCAGAGCTGCGGAAGATGCGTCTTGCAGCCGAGGTTTCCACGGAGTACGCCGCAGGGCTTCTGGGCATCGACCGGACGAAGATCTCCAACATCGAGGCAGGAGTTCGGACGATCACGCCGGAACGCCTGAGGACGCTCGCCTGCAACTACGACTGCCGCGACAAGTCGTACGTCGAAGCTCTGGCGGACATGGCCAGTGACCGCACGCGGGGCTGGTGGGAGGTGTATCGGGGTCAGCTCCCCGCTGGACTCATGGACATCGCGGAGTTGGAGTGGCACGCCAAGAAGGTGCGCGCAGGTCTGGCCATGCACGTACCGGGCCTCCTCCAGACCGATGCCTACGCCCGCACCTTGTTCGCCGCCGCGCTACCGCCCCTCGCCCCGATGGAGGTGGAACTGCGGGTTGCCCTGCGCATGCAGCGCCAGCAGGTGCTGCACCGAGAGACCCCGATCACCTACGTCGGCTACGTGCACGAGGCCGCGCTACGGGTCGAGTTCGGCGGGCCCAAGGTGATGCGGGCGCAACTCGACCACCTCTGCGACCTGTCGCAGCAGGAGAACATCGACGTCCGGGTGATCCCCTTCAAGGCGGGGGCGTTCCCCGGGGCGGGGCAAGCGGTGATCTATGCGGAGGCGCTGGTGCCGCAGCTCGACACCGTGGAACTCGACTCAGCCCACAGCCCCGAATTCCTTCACGGCCAGTCCCAACTCGACAAGTACCGCGCCCACTTGGACTGGATGGAAGCAGCTTCGCTCTCCTCCGCCGACTCGCGCGAATTTATGCACAGCATCGCCAGCCAACTCTGAGGAGTACGATGATCACCTGGGAAGAGCCCTTCTGCGCCGAAGGCGCCAACTGCTTCCGCATAGGCACCGACCCCGAAGGCAACGCCTACATCGCAGTCGCCGGCCAGGAGGACCACTACCTCACCGACACCCGCGAAGCCCTCCGCACCCTCATCCGGGACATCAAGGCGGGCAAGGCCGACCACCTGCTGTAGAGCCCCCGTAGTCAGCGCGGTCCGCGCCGCCAGATCGATGCCGGCTCCCGGCCGAGGCCAGGGACGGACCACCACTCCAGCATGGGCCCGAGGCCCAATCCTGCCGGGGAAGAAGCGAGGCAGGATCTCGCGCTCATGGCCCCGGGGGCCAACCGACGGAATTCGCTGACCTGCTGAAATGCGGGTGCTGCCGGGTGGGGGTCCCGCGTAGAGGTGTGGAGATTCCCGGTGAACTTCCGTACGCGTGGGTGTGGCTGAGCGCCGTAGCCACTCTGAGCACCACAGCTGTGCGGCGGCGTGGGGCTCGGCAGGCGTGATCGACGCCCTGGGCGCGGCGGCGGGTGGGTGGCAGGATCATGAGAATGACTGATCATGGTGAGCTGTCCCTGCGAGCCGGAGGAAAGTCCGTACGCGTGGCGATCGCGTTGTCCGCACTGGCGGCGATTGCGACAGGGGCCTGGGCCGGACTCGGTGTTGCGCAGGCCGACAAGTGGGGGATCCTCTCCGGAACCATCGGTGTGCTGACCGTTGTGAGCGCCCTCGCGGTGCCCGGGCGCCGTGTGGAGGCGGGTCCGGCTGGGCTGAGGTTCCGCACGGTGCCGCGGTGGCACCGGCTGGAGTGGGACGAGATCGTCCGCTTCGAGGATGTACGGGTAGACAACAGCGACCCCCGCGTCCGCGGCACCAATCTCCGTGTCGCGGCCAAGCTGCGCGGCGGCGCTGTTGTCTTTCTGCCGATGCCGTACGTCGGCGCCGCGGACGTACGGACCTTCGAGGAGCAGGTGGCCCAGCTGCGCGCACTGCGTCGCCGCCACTCGCGCGATACCTCGGCGCAGTAGTTGCGGGCATTCGGCATCGCCGTGTTCGTCAGCGACGCCTCCACCACGCTCACACCGCTTCTCAATCACCCCGACGATGCCGGCCCCGACCTCTCGCCGACCCAGTGCGCCGCGATCCTGCCCCGCCTGCAACAGATCGCCGACCAGCGGCACGACGGGAGCATCGAACCGGTCCTCCGACGACACGTCGACGATGCCCGCCAGTTGGTGGTCGTCCTGCAGTTCTGTGTCGAGAAGGACGTCGATCTCCTCTTCGGCTGACCGTCGGCCGGCGTTGCCGGCACACCATGAAGGCCGACCACCTGCTGTAGTGCCCCGAAGGGTGTTCTCAGGGCGACACGACATGGAGGATCGCCGTACCGTCCTCCCCCGTCACCGCCTGGATCACCACGGCGTCGGGCTGGGCGCTCGGCCGGCCGGCGTCCCCCAGTACGCTGCACGAGTTGCTGCTGCCGTTGCTGCGGAGAACGGTGATGCAGCCCTGCCCCGGGCCACTCGCTCCATTCTTGGCCTGGCCCTTGTCCGACTTCACCGTGTACTCGACCTCGTTGGGTCCGACCTTCGTCACGGACAGCGTCGCCGTACCGACCCCGGCCGGTCCCTTGAAGCGGAACGTCACCGGCTTGGACACCGCGATCTCGCAGTTGCCGTCCGCGCAGGCGTCGACGTCATCCCCGTCCGCCGCCGTCACCGATGGCTTCGCCGATGGGGTGCGGTCGGCGGAGGGATGCCCCGACGGTTTCGGGGAGCGGGACTCCGTCGCCGGCTCTCTGCGACCACCGTCCGGCTCGTCCTCGTCCGAGTTGCCGCAGCCGGCTGCGGTCAGAACAGTCAGCGCGGTCAGCGCCGCCAGAACGATGCCGGTTCCCCGTCGAGGTGTACGGCCCCTGCCTGCGGTGGCTGCTGTGCGTGCCGAAGTCGTCGATGCCATGGTGCTCCCGTGTCCCGGTGTGCTGCGGTTGCGTGCGCGCGGCGGATCTCCGTGTTCCACCTCAGCGACTGACGTCCTATCATCCGCGGGACTCCCGGGGACCCGTCCCGAACGGGCGTGGCTGCGGGCAGCCACCATTCGCCGAACGAATTCCGCTCGTCTGACGTGGTGTACGGCTGTCGCCCACCGGTAGGGGAATCCGCAGGTGTAACACATCCGTCGGATGTGTTGCGTTCTCAGCCGCTACACCGCTCCTGTGGACACGGCCGCTGAGCCGACCCGGCGTGCATGCGAGGCGAGACCGTGCCCGCCAACCCCGGCCAGCCGTCCAACCCACCCGCATGGTCGGCCGACCTGGGGTACCCGCCTTCCGGGCCGCTCGCTCGCTTCTCACCCGTGCTGGAACGGACCGAGTCAAGGGTCGGCCGCAGGCCGATCGGCATAGCCGACGCGGAGTGGAGCGCAGCGGAACGCCGCGCCCTTTACTCGGGCCGTGGAAGCACGACACTGGCAAAGAAGCGGGCGGCCCCGACGGCCACCTGAAAGTATCGGTCCCGCCGATGTAGGGTCTCGCCGCTCGTGACATGTCGATCTTGCGTGACCTGGGCGTTTCTTGGCTGTCTCACGGCCTTGTCACCCATGATCAGTCTCAAATCCGTGGCATTTCCTCGCGAGGGCGAGGTCGAGATCAGGCGGCTTGTAGAAGTCGGCCGAGTACACCACGCTGAGCCCCGAGCACGAGGGCTACCGGCGAGCCCAGATCGCGCACCGATGAGTTTCCCGCGCCGCGCTGGTCTATACGCCGGACACCCACGAACGGAAGGCTGGCGCCATGCGGAAATTGATCTACGGCATGAACCTGACCCTGGACGGCTACATCGCCGCGCCCGGCGACGACATCGGCTGGAGCGGACCGCCGAGCGACGAGCTGTTCCAGTGGTGGCTCGACCACGAGCAGGCGAGTGGCCTGTCGCTGTATGGGCGCAAGCTGTGGGAGACGATGAGCTCCTACTGGCCGACCGGCGACCAGCAGCCCAACGCCACCCCGGCGGAGATCGAGTTCGCGCGGAACTGGCGGGACACGCCGAAGGTGGTGTTCTCCTCGACGATCGACAAGGTCGACTGGAACACCCGCCTGGTCACCGGCGACGCGATCGCCGAGATCACCCGGCTCAAAACCGAGGACGGCGGCCCAATGAACATCGGCGGCGCAACGCTCGCCGGGGCGGCCATGCGCGCCGGGCTGATCGACGAGTACGCGATCGCCGCCTATCCGGTCCTGGTGGGCAGCGGCACGCCGTTCTTCACCGCGCTGGACAGCTGGGTGAACCTGAACCTGGTGGAGACGCGGACGTTTCCCGGCGGCGTGGTCCTGACCAGGTACGAGACGAGGCGCTGAGCAGCAGCACCCACGCGTGTCCTGTCGCAGTGCAGGTGTCTCTTGATCTTGTTGGGAGCTGCGGCGTTGCTAACTTGACTGAGACGGCCGGGGTGCGGCGTCTCAATCGATCGCGGCTTCTCGATGGACATCGACCGGGCAGCAGCGGAGATCTTCACCCTCCCGACCCGAGTGACGGAACTGACAGGTGTCGTGAGAATCGAGCCCTCAGCGACACTCCCTTTGAGAATCCGACCCGGTTCCTTGAGAACCTGCCAGCTCCGATGAGACGGGTCAACGCGCTAGTCTCACGGTGATGTCGTATACGACATCGGTACGACACGGCCCGTGAGATTACGACATCAGCCGCGAGACCCTACACCTGTAGAGTCTCGCGCTTCGCTGCATATGCCGAGGCTGTGACCTGCGACTTCTCGCGGTGTCTCACGCTGCTTCATCTGCGGTTGTCTCGGCTCTCGGTGCATCCCCGCCAGGTTTACTGAGGCCGCTCCGGACGGGTAGATCGCTGACCTGCGGTGTCTCACGGCCCGCTATCACCCGGGACGGCGGTGCGGTCGGCTGTGCGGGGGTGCCGTACGGCGGGAAACGCGGGGGTCGTTCTGCCGCCCGATGTTCGACCGCAACATCGCCCTGCTCGGGGGGCATCGCCCCGGTCCGTGCCTGCATTCCCAAACTCCTGCCGGATGTGCTCTCCGGGGTCCTCGGTCCGGGGCCGGTCTTCGACCGTGCCGGCCCCCTGGCCGAGGTGCCGGACGGTTGTCGGGCGATGGACGACCGGTCGGCGCTGAAGGTCCGCCTCTTCTGAGCGCGGGGGCTGGCGGCACGGGTGTGGTTCCTCCCGTGCCGCGTGGCGCCCTCGTGATGTCAGGCGGTGCGCTTCACGTGGCGGACCAGCCACATCAGCAGGGCGTCCAGGTCGGCGGCGGCCGAGAGGACCCGGTCGACCGCCTCGGGGGTGTGCAGCCACTCCTCAAGGCCGAGGGGACGGGCGGCGATCAGTGAACGGTGGCGCAGCAGGTTCGCACGGGAGTGGTCCGTCGGATAGCCGCGCGGGGGGCGTTTCATCACGTCCCCCGAGATGTCGTAGCCCTTCTTCCGCACGTCCTCGACGATGGCGGACAGTTCGCGGCCGCTCCCCTCGGAGGCCACGGCTTTGCGGAACATGTCCACCTGGCCGGGATCGGGGTACCACCAGGCGCCCTGGATCCGCAGGCCGTCCAGGGAGAACCGGAGACCGATCTCGATCTTGCGGCCGAGCCGGATCACCGCGCCCTGGTGCTGCCACCACCAGGAGTCGGTGCGGTAGTGCCAGACGGAGAAGTCCTCGTACCGGGGGTCGGTGTCCGCGACCTCGTTGAGCAGGGCGATCATCGGCTGCCGGACCAGGCGTTCGCGGTCCGCGCGGTAGCGCTCGCGGGTCGCGTGGGTCGGTTCGCCCTGGAGCTGCCACAACACGTCCATGGCCTGCTCCGGCCAGCCGGTGAACTGTCCGCGCATGCGCGGAGGATAGCTCACCCATGATCCGCGCGCGCGGAGAGTGAGACGGGCAGGGAGGCGTAACCCCAGACAAGGTGGGAGGTGCTGCGGCGGGGCTCGCCGGCCAGTTCGATGTGCCGTGCGCGGTGGGCGAGTTCGTCGAGGAACACGGAAAGTGCAGTCGATATGAAGCGGGCGGTGAGATTGTGCAGCCAAACTTGAGATCCCACACGAGGCACTCCCCGGCGGGCCCCGTTCAGCTCTCCGTGCGCGGGAAGGAGACCTCGACCCGGCGGTTCTTCTTGCGGCCGGCCTCCGTCGAGTTGTCCGCGATGGGGTACTGCTCGCCGTAGCCGCGTACCTCGAACGTGATGTTCGGGTCGTTCAGTTCTCCGTCCAGGACGTCGTGTACGGCGTTGGCGCGCTGCCTGGACAGAACGTCGCCGTGGGCTGACGAGCCGAGGTTGTCGGTGAAGCCGAAGACGCGGATCTTCGTCGCGTTCTGCGTCTTGATCTCCTCCGCGATCGCCGCGATACGGGACTTCGCCTCGCCGCTGAGCTTGGCGCTGTCCTTGGAGAACAGCACCTCCGCCTGCAGGGCGAACTTCACGTCCGCGTTCGTGTCCTCGCGGCGTTCGTCTCCGCTCTGGTCCTCGACGACCTGCTTGATGTCCAGGACTTTCGGTTCGGCGAGCGTTGCGCCCTCGGGGATCTTGAGGTCGGGGTCGTTGGGGTCCACTTCCACGGGTGCGGAGGCAGTGGCTTCCGTGCCCGGGGGGACGCTGGGGCTCTCGTCGGCGTGGGCCGTCGCTGCGCCGTAGAGGTTCGTGGCGAACATTACGGTGGCGGCGGTCAGGGCCAGGGTGAGGCGGGTGTGGGTCATGGTGGGCCTCACCCGGAGATCGTGATGGTGCCGCTGGCGAACGTCGGCAGTTGGAAGTTGACTTCGGTCGTGCTGGAAGGAGGCGCAGGGAACTGCATGAATACGGGGATGGAGGCCCCGGCCTTGATCCTCGGCATGCCCGTCGTTGTCAGGGGACGGCCGTCTGTGTCGCGCAGCACGTAGTAGCGCTTCTTGCCCTTCGAATCCACGAGGGTTGCTCCACCAAGCGATGTTCCATGCCTGATGATCTCGGTCTCGTCACCTGCGGTTCGCACCGAAACCCGAACCGAGTCGTCGCCGTCGTTCTTCAGCTCGCCGCTCACGGTGAGGAAGCCCCCGGAGTCCCTAGTGGCAGACGTGATCTTAAGGATGAGACCGTCCTCACCCTTGAGCTCGGCCAGAGGCTCATCCGTACCTTCCTGAGCACCCGGCTGGGAACCACTGTCCTTGGAGGCAGAAGCCGAACTGTCCGACTTCTCGTCCTCGCCGCCACCGCCGCCACAACCGGCCACACCGAGGGCCAGTCCGGCCGCAACGGTCAACGCGACCATCCCCCTGCGGGCCTTCGTAGTGAACCGAATGCTCATGACTCCGTTTCCTTCATCCTCGTCGTTCGCTTGTCAGTCGGCCAGATGGACGTCGAAGAGGTCCTCGGGTCCCGGGAGATCGAGGAGTCTCTTCGGGTCCAGGACCCAGTCCCTGTCCTTGCAGGTAAGCCTTGGCAGCACGTCGCCTGCAGCGCCCTCACCCGGGAGCTCGAACGTGCAGCGTGGCTCGATGACGGCCGTGGCGGATGCCCGCGCGTACTTGTCCTCCGTACCGGGCACGATGGTGTCCCCTACGGGCTCGCTGGTCTCAACTTCGACCTTGTAGCCCAGGAATCCCTCCGGCACGCACTCCAGCACTTGGGCGTCGTTCTGTGCCGCAAGCTGATCTGCGCGCCCGCACGATGGGTCAAGCCCGTCCACGTTGCCGTCGAAGATGTCCTGCCAAAGGCCCGGATCCAGCACGTTCTTCAGCCACAGCCCAGCAAGCTGGTCCCGCCTGTCCTGGGCAGCGGCGAGCGCTGCGGCGTCCGCCGCCGTCTGGGCCTCGTTCCGAGTCGCCGCGGCCTGGCCGACCGCAAGGTAAGCGAACGCGAGAAAGAGCAGGCCCGCCACCACCGTGATGTAGATGGGGAAGGCCTGCCCTGCGTCGCCGTACTTGCGGCGCCCGATCAACCGGTAACCTCGTCGATCTGCTCCACGATGGCGTCGTAGATCGACTGCCCGATGTCCGTACCCGTGATCGCCAGCACGATCGCCACAACCACCGCGATGATGCCCAGGTACTCCACCGCGGTTTGCCCCTTGTCGTTGCGGGCGGCGCGGGACTGGAAGTACGTGACCGTGGTGTTGATCCAGTTGCTCATGGTGTTCCCCTCCGGTATCGGCTTCGGTGCCGCTTGCGATACCGGAAACGTACGGCGGGACACCCCTCCCACCAGAGGGCCCCAGGGCCCAATCACGGGCCCAACCCGAGGCCCATCGCTTCTTGTTCGTCCCCCCGTTGGTCACCGCAGGTCACCCCAGTCCCCGCTGTGAACCGGGGGCCGTGCCCAGCCACTTGGCGGCGGCTTCGGAGCGGCTTGTGCTGTGGAGCTTGGCGAAGATGCGGTTGATGTGGTTCTTGACCGTCTTCTCGCTGATGAAGCAGGTGGCGGCGATCTGCTGGTTGTTCATGCCGGATGCGATGAGGTCCATGATCTCCGCTTCCCTCGTGCTGAGTTGGAACCTTGCCCGGTACGACGACGACTGTGCCACATCTGGTTGCACCTGCGAAAGGTTTTCTGGAGAAATAGGCGGTGCAGGTACGTGACTGATAGGGGAACTTCCAGTTCGTGCCACGACTTCGTGGTTTGCAGTCGCATTCGTCGCGCCCAGGCCGTCAGGGAGCGGTGGCGGTTCGCCGGGGGCACCTTGCTCCTGCCGGAGTTGTGCCAGCAGCGCGCCTGCCGCCGTAGGGGTGAAGTGGGCCCTGCCCTGCTTGATGTCCCGTACCGCCGACACCAACTGATCCGCCGTGAACTCGCCGTGCACCAGGTAGCCGCCCGCTCCTCGGCGCAGGGCCTCCTGGACGATTTCCGACTCGCGGCTGTAGGTGAGCATGACGACCGGAGCCAGGCGTACGAGGTACGGGAGGGCCGAGATGCCGTCCACGCCGGGCATGCGGACGTCGAGGAGGACCACGTCGGGGTGGTGGGCCTGGGCCGCGTCGTAGGCCTCGCGGCCGTCGGCGGCCTCCGCCACGACCGTGATGTCCTCGCGGCCGGAGAGGAGGGCGGTCAGGCCGGCGCGTACCACCGGGTTGTCGTCGGCAACGACCACGCGGAGGGGGGCCGTTTGCGGGGGCGGTGGGAAGTCGGCGAACGGGTTCTGGGGCGAAGACGTGGGTGAAGGCGGGGGCGGGGGCGGCGAGCCGGGATGAGGCAGGTGGGGCTGGGTGTCCGGCATCGTTCGGCCTCCTCTCGGGGTCGTGGGGGCGAGCAGTGGGTCAGGCTGGAGGTGTGTTCAGGGCTGCTAGCGGGAGGTCCAGGCGGACCTCCGTGCCGCGGGGGTGCGTGCCGCGGCCGATGCGGATGCGGGCGCCTACCGAGGCGGCGCGTTCGACCATGCCGACCAGGCCGAAGTGGCCTGCGCGGCGGAGTTGTTCGAGGGTGGTGCCGGGGGGTAGGCCGCGGCCGTCGTCGTAGATCGTGATGCGGAGCAGGTCGCCGTGTACGCCCGCCGTTACGTCGACCTGGGTGGGCGCCCCGTGGCGGTGGGCGTTCTCCATCGCCTCCGCCGCGATCGTGAGGAGCTGGCGGGCCACGGCCGGGGGGACGGGGGGTACCGCGTGTTCGCCGGTGGGGCGGTAGGTGGCCGGGAGGCCGGTGCGGGTGCTGAAGTCCCGGGTGCGGGCGGCGAGTTCGACGAGTACGTCCGTGCCGTGGTCGGGGTCCGACTCTCGGCGCAGGTCGGTGAGGAGTTCGCGGGATTCGGCGGCGGCTCGGCGGGCGGAGCGGGCGACCAGTTCCGCCTGCTGTTTGACCAGGCGTGGGTTCATTTTGTCGGCGGAGCCTGCCAGGCCGTCGGCCGCCAGGGCCACGCCGTGGAGGGTCTTGGCGACGGAGTCGTGGAGTTCGCGGGCCAGGCGGGCGCGTTCTGCGGCCACCGCTTCCGTGACGGCCAGGCGGGCCTGGACCGTCGTCAGGGCGTGGGTGGCTTCGCCGAAGCGGAGCATGAGGTTGCGCAGGGTCGAGCCGACCGCGCCTGCGATGACGCAGAGACCGGGGAGGAGGAGGGTTTCGGCGGGGCCGGCGTTCGGGGTGTCCGTGAGGGTGGCGTGGACGAGGACGAGGATCAGGGACTGGAGGGAGGCGAAGACTGCGGCGCCTCGCCAGCTGTAGACGAGGCCGGCGAGGAGGGGGGTGCAGACACTGACGTAGGCGAGGGTGGTGTCGGGGCCGGCGGAGATCAGGGGGAGGGAGCCGAGGAGGGTGTCCACGGCGAGGAGGGAGGGGTGGCGGAGGAGGAGGGGGCCGAAGCGTTCCCAGTCCCTGAAGAGGACGTAGGAGGCCATGAAGGTGACGACTACGGCTGCGCCGACTAGGTATGCGCCCACGCCCGGGTTGGCGTTCAGGAGGGCGGCGGGGGCGGCGAGGGCGATCATGGCCAGGCGGAAGCCGAAGACCTGGCGGCACATTGCTTGCAGGGCGTTGATTTGGATGGGCAATGCGGGTGCGGGGGCCCGTGCGGGTGCGGTGGGGGGCACCCGGCCTTCGGCCGGGTTTTGGTTCCCACCCGCACCATCCGTGCGGCCATCGTGGTCAGGTGCGGGTGGCCCCTGTGGGGGCTGAGCGCCATCGGCGGCTTTCCCGCCGTTCGCAGCCGACCCGCCGTGCGCCGCCGATCCGCCGTCCCCGGCAACCGCACGCGACTGTGCCGGCGTCTGCAGCGCCCTCTCCCCGTCCGCCCGCACCCACCCCGCCGGCAACGCCGGCGTCACCGACGTCACCGGGATGTCCGGTGCCCCCGACCGCACATGGGCCGGCAACACCGTCCCCGCGGGCGGCGTCGTGATCTCGGGCAGTTTGGGGCGGCGGCGCAGGAGGCCTGTGCCCTCCTTCATCGTCGGTGGTGTCGTCATGGTCGTCACTCACCCGTGATCGTGCCGAAGTCCGTACCGGAGCCGAGCAGCAGGCCCGCCCCCAGCAGCAGCATCGTCGCCGGGACCATGAACGTCGTGATCATCATCGTGGCCTTGGGGACGGCGCGGGCCGCCTTGCGGCGGGCGTTCTGGGCGTCCGTGCGGCGCATGTCCTTGGCCAGGGACACCAGCGTGTCGACGATCGGCGCGCCCAGCTCCTCCCCCTGCTGCAGTGCCGTGACGAACATGGCGACCTGCTCGGAGTCGTTCCTGCGCCGGAGCTCGGCGAAGGCCTGGCGGCGGCTCATGCCGAGGTCCATCTGGCGGAGGGTGATGCGGATCTCGTCGGCCCAGGGGCCTTCGTAGCGGGAGGAGACCCGGTCGAGGGCCTGGCGGAAGCCGAGGCCGGCGCTCACCACGACGGCGAGGACGTCGAGGAAGTCCGGCAGGGTCCGTTCGATCACGTCCTTGCGGAGCCGGATCGCCGACCAGATGCCGACCTCCGTCCAGAACGCGCCGAAGGCGAACAGGAGCAGGGCCATGAAGATGTTGCCCTGGAGCAGGAACACCAGGCCGCCGAGGCCGCCCAGGAAGCCGTAGACCGCCCTCCTCGCCGCATACCGGTCGATCGTCAGACCGCCGGGGTTGCCCGCCAGGTCGATCTTGCGGCGGTACTTGGCGACCTGCTTGGAGCCCATCATGCGCAGTACGGCGGGCGCGTACCGCATGCCCAGGCGGTCGACCAGCGAGTCCACCGCGCCCGTGCGGGTCGAGCCGACCTCCAGGGCGAGCGCGAGGTCGCCGGGCAGTTTTGCCTCCGCCCGGTACATCCGGATGCCGGCGAAGACGCCCCAGACGCCGAGGCCCATCAGCAGTGCGAGCAGAAGTGCCATGAGGTACCCCTCCGTCTCAGACGTCGATACGGGACATACGGCGGATCAGGACGAAGCCGACGGCGTACAGCGCGAACGCGATGATCACGCATGCCTGGCCGACCGGGGAGGCCGTCATTCGGTCCAGGGCGCCGTCCTTGACGCCGTTCATCAGGAAGAGCGAGCCGACGCCCATCACCGGGACCGCGTACGACGTCATGCTGACCTGCGACAGCTGGGTGCGGATCTCCCGTCGGGTCTCCTTGCGTTCCTCCAGCGTCTCCGTCAGGTTCCGGAGGGCGCTGACGACCTGGCCGCCGGCCCGGTTGGACAGCACCAGCGTGGTGACCAACACCACCAGCTCACGCGAGGGGAGCCGGTCCGCCAGCTCCCCCAGCGCGTCGTCCATCGACGCGCCGACCGCCAACTGGTTGGCCACCTTGGCCAGTTCCTCGCCCGCCGGAGCCTCCAGCTCCTCCGCCGCCATGCCGATCGCGGTGCGCAGGGCGAGGCCGGCCTGGGTGGCGTTGGCCAGGATGCGGGCCAGTTCGGGGAGTTGGTTGATGAACTTCTCGATGCGTTTCTGCCGCTGCCAGTTGAGGAACTGCACTGCCACCCAGATGCCCAGCAGTCCGGCGATCGGGCCGAAGAAGGGGGCCAGCGTGGCCTGGCCGATCAGCCACAGGCCGGCGACCGTGGCGAGCATCGCCGCGAAGAACTCGCCCGGTGTCACGTCCAGGCCGGTCGCGGCAAGCCTCAGCTCCAGTTTCCGGCCCAGCTTGGTGCGGCGCAGGCGGCGGTCCAGGGTCGGGAAGTGGCGCCGTCGGCCGGCCACCGGGATCTGGCCGGTGGACGACAGGCGGTCGACCAGTGCCTGGCGCTGGGCCTTGCCCATGGAGTAGGCGTGCAGTCCGGCCACGGCGAGGACGCAGGTCAGCAGAGTGATGCCGGTGGTGAGCGAGACGAGGGTCTGGAGTTCCATGGGGACGGTTCCTGCCTACCTGGCTTCTCGGGTGGCTAGCTGGTCTGCGGACTGGGCCACGCCGAAGGCCTGGGGTACGGGCTGGCTCGCCATGTAGAGGCGGTCGGCGGTGCGGCGGGTGAGCGGGAAGTACTCGAAGGATCCGTAGATGCGGCCGTCGGCGGCCATGGGCTGGGCGTTGAAGCGGGCGACGGTGGCCAGCCGGTAGGGCTCGCCGCCGTGGCTGTCGAGCAGGGCGATCTCGGTGACGCGGCGGACTCCGTCGGCGAACCGGGTGAGCTGGACGATCACGTCGACGGCGCTGTTGATCTGGTCGTGCAGCGCTACGAAGGGGATCTCGACGTCGGACATGGAGGCCAGGGTCTGCAGACGCATCAGCGCGTCCTCGGCGCTGTTGGCGTGGACGGTGGCCAGCGAGCCGTCGTGGCCGGTCGACATCGCCTGGAGCATGTCCAGTGACTCGCCGCCGCGGACCTCACCGACGACGATGCGGTCGGGACGCATCCGCAGGGAGTTGCGGACCAGGTCGCGGATCGTCACCTGGCCCTGGCCCTCGACGTTCGGCGGGCGGGACTCGAGCCGGATGACGTGCTGTTGCTGGAGCTGGAGTTCCGCGGAGTCCTCGATGGTGATGATGCGTTCGGCCTCGGGGATCAGGCCGGAGAGGGCGTTGAGCAGTGTCGTCTTTCCGGTGCCCGTCGCCCCGGACACGATGATGTTGAACCTGGCCTGCACCAGCCCGGCCAGCAGGTACAGCATGTGCTCGTCCAGCGAGCCGAAGCCGATGAGTTCCTGGAGGGTGAAGGAACGGGGGAAGCGGCGGATGGTGAGGGTGGCGCCGGTGAGGGACAGCGGCGGGATGATGACGTTGACGCGCTCGCCGGACGGGAGGCGGGCGTCGACCATCGGATTCGACTCGTCCACGCGGCGGTTGACCGTCGACACGATCCGCTCGATGGTCTGCATCAACTGCTCGTTGGAGGCGAACCGCAGCGGCAGCTGCTCCACCCGGCCGCCGCGCTCGACGAAGATCGCGTCCGGGCCGTTCACCATGATCTCGGTGATCGACGCGTCCTCCAGCAACGGCTCCAGGATGCCGAGCCCCAGCGCCTCGTCGACGACCCTCCGGATCAGCTGGGACCGTTCGACGGTCGACAGCACCGGGCCCTCACGGCTGATGATGTGCCCGAGCACCCGCTCCAGCCGCGCCCTGCGCTCGGCCGCCGCGAGCGAGCTCATCTCCGCGAGGTCGATCTCCTCCAGGAGTTTGGCGCGGTACGAGGCGACCAGGTGGCCGTCCTCGCCTCTGCTTCCGTTCTCCTCGGGGGAGTTGATCCGTGCCCGCAGGCTCATCGCCGTGCTCCCTGTTTCAGTGGTCGATCGGCATCGTGGCGGTCTTGTTCGCGTCGCCGAAGTCCCAGCCGGGGACGATCGACGGGATGTCGACGGTGGCGGTGACCTCGACCTCGTCGCCCAGCTCGGCGCTCGAGCAGGCGGTGCCGTCGGCCAGCCAGCCGCTGACCGCGTTCTGGCAGTCCTGCACGTACGGCCCGTTCAGGGACGCGCTGCGGGCGCCGGTGCGGGCGGCCGTGCCGGCCTGCTGTCCGGTGTAGGCGATCAGTCCGATCTGCACGGCGGCCATGGCGACGAGGATCAGGATCGGGATGAACCCGAGGTACTCGAGGGCGACTTGGCCGCGCTCGCGGTCTTTACGGCCGTAAAAGGAGCAGTGCTCGTACGACATCTCAGCCCACCTCCTCCTCCACGGCCCCCGCATGCCCGTCGACGCCCGGGAAGGGGAAGCCGACCGAGCCGGGGAAGAGGACCGGCACCTGGAGACTGACGTCGGCCGTGACATAGCCGCCGTTCGTGGTGCACTGCACGCTGGCGCCCCCCTCCCAGGCGTCCGGCAGATGCCGACGGCCCGCCTCCTCGCAGGCCGCCTGACGATCGACCGCCGCCGTCCCCTCCCGTACCGCCTCGTCCGCAGCATTCCCCGCGAGTGTGAACGTGTATCCCACGAGCACGAACTGCCACAGCAGCACCAGCGTCAGAATGATCAGCGGGGTCATGCCGAGGAACTCGATGGTGACCTGGCCCCGGTCCCGTTTCAGGAGTGCACGCACGTTCATCCCCCTCCGTCCTTCCGTCTCCGGAAGCTCACCGCGCCGCGGTCGCCCCGCAGCCGGCTGCCCTTGCGGTCGCCCTCGGGGACCTTGACCAGTCCGAGTTCGCCCGCGAGGCCCCACAGGGCCTGCTTGACCACGCTCTTGCTGTCCAGCTCGTGGAGGCGGCCCGCGTCCACGGCTCCTTGGAGTTCCTTGAAGTTGGCGGGGACGGCGGTGGCCGCCACCGGCGTGCCGGTGATCTTCTGGACGAGCGGTGGCTGGATCTCGGTGGCGCGTGAGTGGCGGTTGACGACGACCGTCGTCTCCTCCGCCTTGCGGATCTGCAGCCGGTCCCACATCCGTACGGTGCGCTTGGCGCCCCGGACCGCGACCACGTCCGGCGTCGTGACCAGCAGAGCCCGGTCGGCCATCTCCACCGCGGCCGCGCTCGCGCCGCTCATCTGGGCTCCGCAGTCGATGACGACGGTCTCGTAGCGGGAGCGCAGGGCGCTGACGATCTGCCGGGTGGCCCGGTCGGTGACCTCCTCGCCGCGTTCGCCCTCACCGGGGGCGAGCAGGAGCGCGACCCCCGTGTCGTGCCGGAACACCGCGTCGGCCAGGACGCGCGGGGATATGTCCGCGATGGCGGCGAGGTCGACGACGGAGCGGCGGAACTGGACGTCCAGGTACGACGCCACGTCCCCGGTCTGGAGGTCCATGTCGACCAGGGCGGTGCTGCGGCCCGACGCCTGGGAGGCCAGCGCCAGTTGGACGGCCGTGACGGTCGCGCCCACCCCGCCCTTGGCGCCGCTGACCGTGACGACCGTGCCGCCGACGCCGGTGAACACGTCGCCGGTGTGGCCGAGGTGGCGGCGTACGCCGACCGACCACTGGGCGACGGCCTGGACGCGGTTGGCGAGTTCCTCGTAGCTCAGGGGCAGGGCGACGAGGCCCCGGGCGCCGGAGTCCATGGCGGCCTGGAAGAGGCCGGGGCCGGCGTCGGAGGTGACGAGGATGACCCCGACGGCGGGGAAGCGCAGGGCGACCTCGCGGATCAGCTCCAGTGCCGGGACGGGGCCGATCCGCTCGTGCACGACCACGACCTCGGGCAGTTCGTCGACGGACTCGGCGGCGAGCCGGGCGAGGGTGTCGATGAGCTGGGTGGAGTCGACCACCGGGGCCACCGGCTCGGCGTCCGGGAGCTGACTGAGCAGGGTCGTTATGGAGCGGACCGCGTCCGCGTCGCCGACCGCCGGCAGGACCCTCGTGGGCATACGGGCCTCACTTGTCCTTCGCGAGTTCGTAGGTGCGGTCCTCGTCCGGGACGGTGGTGTCGCTGCCGGGTGCGACCAGGGCGAGCCGGACGCGGTCGGCGAACGACTCGGCGTAGGTGATGCGCTGGGCGTCGATGCTGGACAGGGCGAAGGTGATGGGGACGGCGTCGGTGGCCTGGCGGCTGCGGTCGTCCTCGTCGGGGTTGAGGGACGTCAACCTGCCGACGTCGATCACCCGTGCATTTGTTACGATGATCTTGGACTGAGCGGGGTCACCCTCACGCTCGCCCGCGAAGGTGGCGTACACGTTGACGGTGGAGCCCGGTGTGATCTTGCCGGCCACCCCGGTCGCCGCATCGATCATGATGGCGACCTCCTGCTGCCCGGGCTCCAGGGCGGGCTGGTCGACGATCATGTCGCTCTGGAGCAGGGAGCCCTCGCGCAGGGTCGTCACGGCGATCTTGCCCTCGATCTGCCGGAGATCGGTGACCGCGTTGGCCGACAGCCAGCGCTCGGGCATCTCGATCTTCTCGAACTGGCCCGTGGTGAGGGCGGAGTAGGGCTCCACGTTCGCCTTGACCCGGTACGCGGTGACCTCGGGACCGACCTTGGACTTCACGTCGCTGATGACGGACAGGACGCCCGCGAACGCGCCGAGGGCGCAGATGACGGACAGAAGCAGGAGTATCACGCCGCGGCGCTGACGGGAGTTCATGAACCGTGCAACCTCATTGGGGATATCGGTCGAGTGGGCTGGGTTCGTGTGAGCGGTGAGGGGTCGTGCGCGGCCCCGCGGGGTGCCGGGGCCCCGTGCGTGTCCTGTGATTCAGGACTCACCCCGCGGGGATTTGGTTCTCGTAGGACTGCTCGTGCTCCGGTGCGACGGCGGAGCAGAACACGCACCGGTCGCCGATGACGTCGATGCCGCACCAGTGGCAGCGGCCCTGTCGCACCGAGCTGACCAGCTGGTAGAGCACCGACAGGTCGGGCAGATAGGTGCAGAACTCGATGAGTTTGCCGGTCCCCCACCAGCCGGCCGACTCGGCCGGCAGCTGGGCCTCGCGCAGCCCCTGCACCTTCCACGCCGGGGCCAGTGAGGCGGTGACCCAGTCGGACTGGAGCTGGCCCTTGGCGACGAGCATCCAGGTGCCGAACTCCGGTCCGCTCAGGGTGGCTTGGGGGTCGATCTTCACGAGCTGCGGCTCGGGGTGGGCGATCACGCCGAACTGGCTGCCCGGCATCCAGGACTTGGCGTGCGACTTGAGGCTGACGGGGACGCGGTCGAGCCGGGCCACGGAGCCGAGGAGGGCGCCGGCGTGGATGTAGTGGGTGAGCAGCCGTCCGGCCGAGGCGAGAACGCCGGGGGTGAGGTCACAGGAGGCGAGTTGCCTCAACTGCCGGGCCAGGACCGCGAGTCCGAGCGGCGGCAGATCAGGGCGGAACAGGGCGATCCGGTCGCTTTCCAGGATCGACCGGATGGTGTGCAGCCGCCGGTCCACCGCGGCGGGGACGGCCCGTGAGCTGACGACGATCACATGGCCGTGGGTCTCGATCAGCGTCTGCATCTCCGCGAGGGCCTGCTCCAGCGGGCGCTGGTGCACATCCTGCAGGACGACGGCGGGCAGGGTGCGTTCGTCCTGCGCCGGCAGGGCCATGTCGACGCCGGTCACGGCAATGGCTGTTGGCACGCGCAGCTCCCCGTTTCCCGCCCGGTCGGCCCACCGGCGCAACTCCGGTGTACCGAGGTGACTTCATTGCGTGACTTCCTCAGCACTGTATCCACGCCTCGATGACCGGAGAACAGCGTTTCCGTAGCTGGCGTGCAACTGTCGTCGCACAAGACACGTCAAATCGGGGCAGGTTGAGCATCCCGACCGAACCCGAAAGAGTGGGTCCTGGTAACGGAGCTGACCGGGGAGCTGCCGGCACCGAGTACCTGGGCATGATCGTGGTGGCCGTCGCCATCATTCTCGGGCAGACAGCCCACCGACGCCGTCTTCGAACCGTCGCTGTGCCAGATCTCGTCGGTCACCGGCGGACGAATTGGCCTGGACCTCTTGACAGTTGAATTGGTCTGGACCAACTTGTAGGTCCAACGGTGGCCACCGTCGCATCGCAACCCCACTCCCCCACCGGAGGCCCCAGTGGACCGCGCACGCAGACGGAGACGGATACGCATGTGGTCGGGGGCGGTGACCGCCGCTCTCGCCCTCACCGTGCCGACGACCGGCCAGGCGTCCGCCGCCGACGTCAACAACGCCAAGAACGCCGGCTTCGAGTCGGGCCTGAGCAACTGGACCTGCTCAGCGAACAGCGGTACGACCGTCTCGTCCCCGGTACACAGCGGCACCTCCGCGCTCAAAGCCACCCCGGCCGGACAGGACAACGCCCGCTGCTCCCAGACGGTGGCGGTGCAGCCCAACTCGACGTACACACTGAGCGGATGGGTCCAGGGCGGCTACACCTACCTGGGCGTCACCGGCACGGGTACGACGGACGTGTCGACATGGACACCGGACTCGACGACGTGGAAACAACTGTCGACGACGTTCTCGACAGGCGCCTCGACGAGGTCGGTGACGATCTACACGCACGGCTGGTACGGCCAGGCGGCCTACCACGCCGACGACATCTCGGTGCACGGCCCCGACGGCGGCGGGGGCGGCGACCCGGCTCCGACGATCCCGGGCGCGCCGAGCGGTCTTTCGGTATCGAGTACGACGTCCTCGTCCGTGTCGCTGGCGTGGAACACGGTCTCCGGGGCGACCGGCTACAACGTCTACCGCAACGGCACGAAGGTGACGGCGGTGACCGGCACGTCGGCGACGGTGACCGGCCTCGCGGCCTCGACGTCGTACTCCTTCCAGGTCACGGCCACGAACGCGGCCGGTGAGTCACCGAAGTCGGCGACCGTGACAGGCACCACGGCACCGGCGGGCGACACCGGCTCCGACCTCCCCCGGCACGCGGTGACGGGCTACTGGCAGAACTTCAACAACGGCGCGACCGTGCAGCGGCTGGCGGACGTCCAGTCCCAGTACGACATCATCGCGGTGGCCTTCGCCGACGCGACGGGGACGCCGGGCGCGGTCACCTTCAACCTGGACTCGGCGGGCCTCGGCGGCTACACGGTGGACCAGTTCAAGGCCGACATCCGCGCCAAGCAGGCCGCCGGCAAGAAGGTGATCATCTCGGTGGGCGGCGAGCGCGGCACGGTCACGGTCAACGACGCGACGTCGGCGACGAACTTCGCGAACTCGGTGTACGGGCTGATGCAGACGTACGGCTTCGACGGCGTCGACATCGACCTGGAGAACGGCCTGAACGCGACGTACATGACGCAGGCACTGCGCTCGCTGTCCGCGAAGGCGGGCCCGTCGATGATCCTCACGATGGCCCCGCAGACCATCGACATGCAGTCGACGTCGAACTCGTACTTCCAGACGGCCCTGAACGTGAAGGACATCCTCACGGTCGTCAACATGCAGTACTACAACAGCGGTTCGATGCTCGGCTGCGACGGCAAGGTCTACAGCCAGGGCTCGGTGGACTTCCTGACCGCGCTGGCCTGCATCCAGCTGGAGGGTGGTCTGGCTCCGTCCCAGGTGGGGTTGGGGTTGCCGGCATCGACGCGGGGCGCGGGCAGTGGGTATGTGTCACCGTCGGTGGTGAACAACGCGCTTGACTGCCTGACTCGGGGGACCGGGTGCGGCAGCTTCAAGCCGTCGAGGACGTATCCCGACCTGCGCGGCGCGATGACGTGGTCGACAAACTGGGACGCGACGGCGGGGAACGCCTGGTCGAACGCGGTGGGGCCGCACGTGCACGCACTGCCGTGATCCTCGCCCTTCCTGGCGCCGGCCGCATGTCCCGATGCGGCCGGCGCTGTCGTGGGGATCACGTTGGTGTTGTCGGAAAGCCGCGTTGCAATCCGTAATCGGCCTGTGTGATCTTTGGGCACATGTGTGGACGGGGGCGGCATACCAAGGCCGGAAGAGTCAAGTGTTGCGGCCGAGTTGGTCGACGCGGTGCGGCGGGCGAAGGGTGGGGAGGCGTCGCCGCAGGACGTGTTCGAGGCGTTCCTCCAGGCTCGGGTGTACTGCGAACGCCCTGAGGAGCCCGGTTTCTTGACGAGCACAGGCCATCCCAATGGATCAAGATGTATGAAGACGCCCTGGGGCGCGTCAGCGCCTCGCCTGCACGCCGGGTTGGCTCAACGGCATCCGGCCGGTGGGTGGCGGGCGAGTGGCAGCGTCCGGGGTCTGTGACTGGTAAGCCTTCCTCGGGTTCCGATGCCGGGCGCTGGCGATGGAACAGTAATTGGCCGATTTGGCTCACCCAGCGGGAGAGAAAGCCCAGGTGGGGACTGCCTGCAGTGAGCCAAATCGGCCAATTACCTCCTGGGGTACGGCCCGTGGGGCTGATGTGGCAGCAGGGACTTGCCAGCGCCATCGGCGAGTCCGCGCCCGCCCCGCGCCTCCCACCCCCTCCTGCCGGGCGGAAACCGCCAAGCCGACCGGCCTGTCCCGACCGCCTGGCGCGCCCCAGCCACCCACCACCCGCAGGCCGCTGAACCGAGCCGGCGTCCCGCCACCCCGCCGACGCGACCGCCACCACACACTGCCGATCGCCGCCAAGCCCACCCGACGTGCATGCGAGGCGCGACCGCGCCCGCCAACCCCGGCAGGCCCCGCAACCGACGGAAGTGACCGCCCGCTCGGCCACCCGCCTTTCCGGGCCGCTCGCTCGCTTCTCACCCGTGCTGGAGCGAGGCGAGTCAAGGGTGGCCCGCAGGGCCATCGCCGAAGGCGACGCGAAGCGCCCTTTACTCGCCTCGCGGAAGCACGACACTGGCCAAGAAGCGGGCGGCCCCGACGGTCACTTGGGAACGGCGGTCACACGGTGAGCGTGCCGTACTTCGCCGTCCCCGTCCTCGGTAGCGTCGCCCACATTCGCGTTCCGCCGCCCGGTTCTCGGGATTCGCCGAAGCCCCAGTCGCCCTCGCAGGCTCGGCAGACGCGGGCCAGGACGCGGAGGGCTGCGCGGCGGCGGGTGTCGCAGGCCGTTGCGAGGTGGGGTTGGGTGTACCGCGTGGAGCGGCAGCAAGTGCTGAACGGCGACAACCCGACCGAGTACGTCGCCGTTGTGCACGAGGCCGCTCTGCGTATGCAGTTCGGCGGGCGGAAGGTTGCTCGCGCTCAGCTCGAGCATCTGCTGACCGTCTCGGAGCGACCGGCAGTACGGCTACTGGTGATTCCGTTCGTCGCCGGTACGTTCCCCGGCTCGGGGCAGACCTTCAACTTCCTCGAAGGTCCGGTTCCCCAGCTGGACACCGTTCAGATCGACAGCAGTCACGGGCCGGAATTCCTCAGTGGGGACACGCAGTTGGTCAAGTACCGTACGCACCTGGACTGGATGGAGCGCATCGCGCTGTCACAGGAGGAGTCGCGCGACTTCATTCGGGACATCGCCAACAGTCTGTGAGGAGACCCCGATGAACGACATCACCTGGGAAGAGCCGTTCTGCGGCGAGGGAGCCAGCTGCTTCCGCCTAGGCACCGACCCCCAAGGCAACGCCTACATAGCCGTCGCCGGTGCCGAGGACGCCTACCTCACCGACACCCGTGAAGCCCTCCGCAGCCTCATCCTCGGCATCAAGGCCGGGGAGGCCGATCACCTGCTCTGAGAGTCGTGAGACCGGCGTGAAACATTTCCCCGGGCCCACCGCATCAATGAAGTGACGGTGCCTACGATGGGGGGACAACGATGCAGGTCCTCGGGGACGAGTACGCGGAGTTCGCGGCGGCACGCGCCGGGCATCTGTACCGGTCCGCGTGTCTGCTCACCGCGGGGGACACGCACCTCGCCGAGGATCTGGTGCAGGAGACCCTCGGGCGGCTGTACGTGAGATGGGGGCGCGTTGCGCGGGTCGGGAACCCGCCGCGTACGTGCAGACCGTGCTCACCCGTACGTTCCTCGCCTATCAGCGGCGGCGGAGCAGTACCGAGCGTGCCATGGACGTACTGCCGGACCGGCCCGACGCGGGGCCGGTGACGCCTCCCTGCGGCTGACCCCGCTGGAAGCCCTCGCCCGGCTGCCTGCCAAGGACCGGGCGGTGGTCGTGCTGCGCTACTGGGAGGACCGCAGCATCGAGGAGACCGCCGACGTACTCAACGCCAGTTCGGCTGCCGTGCGGACGCGTTGTGTCCGTGCGCTCGCCCGGATGCGTGAGCTTCTGGGCGAGGACCTCGGCGAGTACGCGACCCACTGAAGCGACCCTCTAAAGCGACCCCCCGAACCCGTACGCCCACTTCATCCGCGCGTCTCTTGAGAAACGGTGATTCGCCATGCCCACTTCACACCACGAGAACGACTCCTTCGAGGACCGGCTCGGCGCAGCCCTGCGGCAGGCCGGGGACACGTTCGACACCGATCGCCCCGCCCTGATCGCCGCCGGTCAGGCCCGCGGGCACAGGCTGCGGCTGCGTCGGACGACGCCCACCTCGTCCTCGTCGGCGCCTGCCCCCGTCTCCGGCGAGGACATGATCGCCACGCTGAGGAAGCTGCTTCCGGAAGGGACGGTCAGCGGCGAGGCGGGCAGTGGCACGGACGAGGAGATCGCGGCGCCGTACGCGCGTGTCGTCTACGACGACGGCAAGGGCGGCGGGGCGGTCAGCGTCGCGCTGAGCCGGGTCGAGCCGGGCAGTCAGTCGGCGCGTGACGCGACCACGTGTCCCGACAAGGCGCATGTCCCGTACGACAGTTGCACCACGAGCCGGCTGTCCGACGGCTCGGTGCTGATGCTTTTCAGGGCTACGAGTTTCCGGACCGGCGCGTGGACACCAAGCGCTGGCAGGCCGAGCTGGTCACCCCCGAGGGGCAGCAGGTCAGTGTGAGCGAGTGGAACGCCGTGGCGGAGAAGGACAAGCCGATCACTCGGGAAGAGCCGCCTCTGTCCGCGGCTCAGTTGAAGGTCATCGCCGTGGCTCCGGAGTGGCGAGCCGTCGTCGACTCGATCCCCGGGAATCCCGAGGGCAAACCGGGGGCGGAGTCGGAGATGCCGCCGGAGGTCGACGGTGGCGCGATTCGGAAGACCCTCGTCGACCTCCTGCCGGAGGGGGTCGAGGTGGTCTCCCAGGGCGGTCAGGAGAGCGCGTACGCCTACGTCGTCGTCGACGACGGCAAGGGGCAGAGCCTCGTCCAGATCAACGCGCAGGCCGACATGTCCGACGCCGCCGGCGACCTCTACGGCGACGCCGAGAAGCTGCCCGACGGCACGCTGGTCGCCACCAGCCAGGCGCCGGGCGAGAAGGGTGGTGCCGGGGTCGTGGTGTGGAGCGTCGACACCATGCGGACGGACGGCTTCCGTGTCGTGATCAGCGCGTTCAACTCCGACGCCCAGCACACCGACGCGACACGGGAGACACCCGCCCTCACCATCGAGCAGCTCCGCGAGATCGCCCTCAGCCCGAAGTGGGCCGACCTCGTGTGAGAGCCAAGGCTAGAAGAACTCCGACCACGGCTGGTCCCAGATCTGCTTCACGCACAGCACCAGGAACAGCAGCCCCGCGATGACGAGCATGCCGTTGCTCAGCCACCCGTTGCGCCACTCGCGGGGCGTGCGGTCGGAGTTCAGCAGCCAGATCAGCGTGCCGGCGAGGAAGGGGAGGAACGCCGCGCCCAGCACGCCGTAGATGATGACCAGGCGGAACGGCTGGCCCTGGAAGAGCAGGACGATCGGCGGGAACGTCAGCCACAGCAGGTACGCCCGGAACGGCCAGGAGCGTTCCCGCTCGCCCGACGCGATCTCCTCGCCCTTGGCCACGTCGCGGCGGCGGTAGCGTGCCACGAAGTCCGCGAACATCAGGCTCACGCCGTGCCAGACGCCGATCAGGGAGGTGAAGGAGGTGGCGAAGAAGCCGATCAGGAAGAACTTGGCCGTCGCGGTGCCGTATTCGTCCTCCAGGATGTCGCCGAGCTGGATCAGGCCCTTGTCGCCGCTCTCGATGGCAATGTTCGCGGCGTGCAGCAGCTCGGCGCCGACGAAGAGCATCGCGACGACGAAGACGCCGGTGGTGGCGTAGGCGACCCGGTTGTCCAGGCGCATGACCTTCATCCAGCCGGTGTTGGTCCAGCCCTTGGCGTTGACCCAGTAGCCGTACGCGGCCAGCGTGATGGTGCCGCCGACGCCGCCGATCAGGCCGAGGGTGTTGAGGATCGAGTCCTTCTCGTCGGGCAGGACGGGGAGGAGGCCGGCGAAGGCGTCCCCGAGATTGGGGGTGACCCTGATCGCGAGGTACACCGTCACCACGAACATGACGCCGACCAGGACCGTCATGACCTTCTCGAAGACGGCGTACTTGTTGAACCAGACGAAGACCAGGCCCACGAGACCGCAGGCGATGCCCCACCACTTGAGGTCCATGACGTCCGGGAACAGTGCCTGCAGCGGCAGCGCGCTGGACGACATCGCCGCCGCGCCGTAGACGAAGCCCCAGATCACGACGTAGACCACGAAGAAGTACGTGGTCCAGCGGCCCAGGCTCGCCCAGCCGTCGAAGAGGGTGCGGCCGGTGGACAGGTGCCAGCGGCCGGCCGCCTCGGCGAGGGAGATCTTCACCAGGCAGCCGATGACCGCGGCCCACAGCAGGGTGTAGCCGAAGTTGCTGCCCGCGATGAGTGTGGCCACCAGGTCACCGGCGCCGACGCCGGTCGCCGCGACGACGATGCCGGGGCCGATGTATTTCCAACTGGATTTACGGGGGGTGGAGTCGGAGTTCTGGGCCGGTGATGCGCCGGTTTCACTGGTGTTTCCCGTGGTGTCCGCCATGAAGGTCAAGTAAGCCCATGGACGGCCGGGCGACAAGAGGGCGGGCGGGATCTTCACCCGATGTGTGCGACGCGTGCTACGGCTGCCGCCGACCGCAGCCGTCGCACGCGCACGTGCCGAGCTCGAACCAGACGGTCGTGCCCGGTCCGTCCTGGTGGTGGCCCCAGCGCCGGGCGAGCGCGTCCACCAGGAACATCCCGCGGCCGCTCTCCGAGGTGCCCGCGTCGACCACCCGCGGCGGGCGCCGGCCGCGGTCGGCGACCTCGCAGCGCAGGACGCCGTGCGCGGCGGTCAGCGTGAGCCGGAAGGGGGTCGCGGCGTGCAGCAGGGCGTTGGTGGCCAGCTCGCTGACCAGCAGTTCGGCCGTGGCCACCAGGTCGTCGTCGCCGGTACCGCCCCGCTCCGCCAGTCCCCATGCCTCCAGCTGCCGCCGGACCTCCGTGCGTGCCTCGCGGACCGCGGAGGGTTGCGGGTCGTACTCGACGCTCAAGTGGCCCGCGCGCATGGGTGGCTGGGGATAGGCGCCGTACCGGGGGTCGGGGTCCGGGCGGCCTCCCCCGGAGAGTTGCAGCATGTCTCCAGGGTGTCCGTACCGGGTGTCCGGCACACGGGGAGGACTACCCGATTCCATACCTGTGCAGGCGTGCGCATACGGATCGGGTTACGCGTACTGCAGGCGTACGGCCGCGCCCGCACCGTCGTCGCGTACGTCGACGTATGCGCACACCTGCCGGGCGAACCACAGCCCCTGGCCGGGTGCCGGCTGCGCGTCCGGCGGTGGGACGAAACCGGCGAGGGGGTCGTCGACGCGGCGTGGGGAGCGCAGTTCGCAGACGCAGGCGGGGGCTTCGCCCCACAGCAGGACGCGGGTGACGGGGTCGAGCGGGGCGGCGGCCTCGGTGACTGCGGCGGCGAACAGGTCGGCGTCGGCGGCGGGCAGTCCGCGGGCGGTGGCCCAGGTGTGTACGGACTGCGGGTCCGGGGCGGGCAGCGGGTGTGCGTCCGGCGGGGGCGGCGGCAGCGGTACGGCGTCCAGTTCGGCGGCGATGCGCAGCGGTTCCTCGTAGACGTCGGTGCCGGGGTGGGTGCGGCGGGCGGCGGCGACGACGGCGGAGCCCGCGGTGCGGGTGTCGTAGGCGCACAGGGCGGTCGTCGCGAGCGGGGCGAAGAGGAGGTTGGTGAAGGCCTCGTAGCGGATCCACTCGCTGGTCTCGCGGGCGGAGCGGCCGGCCCGGCCGCTCCAGTCGGGTTCCATGAGGAGGTGGATACGGCCGTGCGGGGCGGCGTGCGCGGCGAGGTAGCCGACGCCCTGGGCGATCGCGTTGGCGGCGGAGCCGGTGTACCACTCGGTGTGCGGGATGAAGCCGACGTGCGCCGCGTCGTCGCCGAGGGCGTCGCGCAGCAGGCCGAGTTTGGCGGGGGCGGCGATGGCCACGGGCGGGGGTTCGTCGGGGGCGGCGAGGCCTTCGGCGAGGAAGGGCAGGGCGGCTGCCAGGAACTCCTCGTCGGTGTCGAAGACGGCCATGCGGTGGTCGAAGGTGCCTTGGGCAAGTGCGGGTCGGGCAGGCATGGGTTTCCTGTCGGTGGTAGGGGCGGGGGTGTCAGCGCCGGGCGGTGACCCAGGCGGCGATCTGGCTGCGGTTGCTGAAGCCGAGCTTGCTGAGGATGCGTTCGACGTGGCCCTCGGCGGTGCGGCGGGCGATCACCAGGCGGTCGGCGATCTGCTGGTTGGCGAGGCCCTCGGCGACGAGTTCGGCGACCTCTCTCTCCCGCCGGGTGAGGCGGACGTCGGGCTGGGGGCGTTCGCCGGTGGGTTGTTCGGGGCGGTGTTCGTCGAGGGCGTGGCCGACGATGTCCGTGAGGCCGAGTCCTGCGCCGTGCTCGTAGGACCGCTCGTAGGCGGCGGCTCCGAGGGCCTCGCGTACCCGGGTCTCGGTGTCGCGGCGGCCGGAGTTGAGGGCGGCGGAGCCCCAGCGGTTCCGGTCGACGTCGGTCCAGATGCGGTCGGCGCCGCCGAGCAGGACGGCCGCGCGGTCGTGGGCGCCGGTCCGGCTCGCGGTGTGGGCCAGCAGGTCGAGGGTGAGGCCGATGCCGACGACGTCGTGCACGGCGAGTTTGAGACGCAGGGCCTCATGGGCGTGCCGTTCGGCCTGCCGGTGGTCGTGGCGCACGCTGTGGGCGAGGGCCAGCATGCGGTGGACGTACGACAGCACCCATTCCTCGCCGTGCCGTTCGCACAGCCGGCGGGTCTCCTCGCAGACCTCGATGGCCTGGTCGGCCTCGCCCAGGAAGCCGAGGGCGCAGGCGAGTTCGACGCGGTCGAGGCCGACGAGGCTGAGGTGCTGGCCGGGGACCCGGCCGCGGGCGACGGCGGCCCGGAAGTGGTCGAGGGCGGCGGGCAGGTCGTCGCTGAACAGAGTGATCACACCGAGGACGTACTCGGCGTGCGCCGCCTCCGCCGGGTTGCCGAGCCGCCGGGCCAGGGTGCGGGCCTCTTCGGCGCGGCGGCGGCCTCGGGTGAGGTCCTCGGGGCAGAGCGCGAGCAGTCCGGAGACCCACAGGCCGCGGGCGCGTTCGGGGGTCGGTTCCGGGTTGGCGTCGAGGGCGCGGTCGAGCCAGTAGCGGCCCTCGCGTAGGGCGCCGCAGGCGTGCCAGTAGAACCAGAGGGTGCCGGCCAGGTGCAGGGCGGCGAGGGCTTCGCCGGGGGTGGTGAGGCTGAAGTCGAGGGCGGCGCGCAGGTTGTCCTGGTCGGCGCGCAGGCGGGCCACGGTCTCCCGCTGTCCGGGCCCGAACCAGGCGCGTTCGCAGGCGGCGGCCCGCTGCTGCATCCAGTCCCGCCGGCGGCGGCGTGCGGCGGTCTCGTCGTCGGGTCTGTGCCGGAGTTTCTCCAGGCCGTAGTGCCGGAGGGTGTCGAGGAGGCGGTAGCGCACGCCGTCGGGGCCTGCTTCGCGGCACAGTACGGACTTGTCGACGAGCCCGGCGACGGCTTCCAGGACGTCGTAGGCGTGCAGCCCTTCCTCGTCCGCGCACACCGCCTCCGCCGTCTCCAGATCGAAGCTGCCGGCCAGTACGGACAGCCGCGCCCACACCGACTGCTCCCGCTCGGTGCACAGTTCGTGGCTCCAGTCGACGGCCGCGCGCAGCGTCTGGTGGCGGGGCCGGGCGGCGGGGCTGCCTGCGGACAGCAGGCGGTAGCGGTCGTCGAGGCGGTCGAGGAGCTGTTCGACGCCGAGGACGCGCATCCGGACGGCGGCGAGCTCGATGGCGAGGGGGAGGCCGTCGAGGCGCCGGCACAGGCGGACGACCGCGGGCCGGTTGGCGGGCGTGAGCCGGAAGCCGGGGACGACGGCGGCGGCGCGGTCGGCGAAGAGGGCCACGGCCGGGTTGGCGTCGGCGGCGGAGAGGTCGCCGTCGGGGTCGGGGACCGGCAGGGGACGTACTTCCAGGAGGTGTTCCTCGGTCAGGCCGAGGCGGTGCCGACTGGTGGCGAGGACCCGGACGCCGGTGGTGCCGCGCAGCAGGGCGGCGGCCAGTTCCGTGCAGGCGCCCAGCAGATGCTCGCAGTTGTCGACGACGAGGAGCAGTCGCCGGTCCCGTAAGTGCTCCACCAGCGCGTCCAGCGGCGGTTGTGCGGAGTAGTCGTGCAGGCCGAGGGCGTCGGCGGCGGCGAGCGGGACGAGTGCCGGGTCGTGCAGCCCCGACAGGTGCACGAAGCGCACGCCGTCCGGGAAGGCGCGGGCGACACGGGACGCCAGGCGTCCGGCCAGCCGGGTCTTGCCGACTCCGCCCGGGCCGGTCAGCGTGACCAGGCGGGCACGGGCCAGCAGTTCGCGTCCTTCGGTGAGTTCGGTCCGCCGGTCGACGAAGCTGGTCGTCTCGACCGGCAGGTGACCGTCCCGGTGCGGCGCTGATCCGCCCATGATCAGCCAGTCCTCTGGGGTGGGGGGAGGGTTCGCCCTTGCGCGGACTGCAACTCTCCCCCGACGCCTACATATATGCACGTTCCGCTCACACCGACGGGTGCACTTTGCCGGGGTCGGCACCGGGTGAGGACGTCGTGCGTACACTGCGCGGACGCTCAATACCGTGTTGCACAGCCGTTTTTGGCGTGGTTTCAGCCACCCGCCCACAGCCAACTCTTGACCTGGCCATGCCATACGCCCACGATGAGCGCCACACCCGCACCAGTACGTCGTACGTCGCACGGAAGAACCACCCCCCCGGCTCCACTCCCCCACTTCCGGAGACCCCGGAATCACTGGAGAAACAAGGAGATTTCATGCGACTTCGCATCCGCGGCTCAGGCGTCCGCAGCGGCAGACGCACCGCCGCGCTCGCCGCCCTGCTGGCCCTCGCCCTCGCGGCCCCGATCTCGGCGACGACCACCGACGCCACCGCCGACGGGGCGGACAGGGCGTCGGCCTCGGCGGACGACATCCGCCAGTACGAGATCCATATGCACTCGACCGCCAAGGACCGTACGGCACTTCAGCGGTCGGGCGTGACCGTGGACGAGGTCCACGACCACGGGGTCGTGATCTCCGGCCGCGCGGACCAGGTCAGAAAGCTGCGCTCACAGGGCTACGAGATCACCGCACTCGGCGCGGTCCCCGACCGGTCGGCCGGTGAGGACGACATCCGGCTCTACGACTTCCCCTCCGGCGACTCCCGCTACCACAACTACGCGGAGATGACGAGCGAGATCAACTCGGTCGTCTCGGCGAACCCGGGCATCGCGAGCCAGCGCGTGATCGGCACGTCGTACCAGGGCCGGAACATCGTCGCCATCAAGATCAGCGACAACGTGGCGAGCGACGAGTCCGAACCGGAGGTGCTGTTCACCCACCACCAGCACGCCCGTGAGCACCTCACCGTCGAGATGGCGCTGTATCTGCTGCGGGAACTGACCTCCGACTACGGCACGGACTCACGCGTCACCAGCATGGTGAACAACCGGGAGATATGGATCATCCCGGACCTCAACCCGGACGGCGGCGAGTACGACATCGCGACCGGCTCCTACCGGTCGTGGCGCAAGAACCGGCAGCCCAACTCCGGTTCGTCGTACGTCGGTACGGACCTGAACCGGAACTGGAACTACCGGTGGGGCTGCTGCGGCGGGTCGTCCGGCTCGCCGTCCTCGGACACCTACCGGGGCTCGGCGCCCGAATCCGCACCCGAGGTCAAGGTGGTCGCGAACTTCGTGCGCAGCCGGGTCGTCGGCGGGACGCAGCAGATCAAGGCCGGCATCGACTTCCACACGTACAGCGAGCTGGTGTTGTGGCCGTTCGGGTACACGTACTCCGACACGACCACCGGGATGACGGCCGACGACCGGAACGCCTTCGCCGCGGTGGGGCAGAAGATGGGTGCCAGCAACGGTTACACGGCCGAGCAGTCCAGCGACCTGTACATCACCGACGGGTCGATCGACGACTATCTGTGGGGCTCTCAGAAGATCTTCGGGTACACCTTCGAGATGTATCCGTCGTCCGCGTCCGGGGGCGGGTTCTACCCGCCCGATGAGGTGATCGAGCGGGAGACCTCGCGGAACCGGGATGCGGTGCTGCAGCTTCTGGAGAACGCGGACTGTATGTACCGGTCCATCGGTAAGGAAGCCCAGTACTGCAGTTAGTCGGTGTCCTCTTCGTCCTCTTCGAAGTAGGCGTCGAGGACCTCGTCCAGCTGTGAGTCCCACTCCTTGTGCTGGGACTTCGACTTGGCCTCGATCTCGATCGGGTACCAGCGGCGGTCCGGCGTGTGCACGGTCACGGTGAACCGCTTGCCGAAACGCGGGGACTCCGTCTCGATCGCGCCGATCTCGTCCCAGCGGAATTCGCACTTCTCGTCGTCGAGGCTCAGGCGTACGCCCTTGGCGTCGGCGACGATGCGTGCGCGGCGGTCGGCGGCCTCGAAAACGGGGCCGTCGGCCGCCTCGGCATCCTCGGCCTCCGAGGCTTCTTCTGCCGGGGCCTCCTCGGGGGCCACGTCCTCGACGGGGGCCGCCTCCTCGGGCTCGACCGCGTCCTCGGGCTCGGCGGCCTTCTCCGGCGCCGTGAGCCCGGGGATGTGGGCCGGGTTGACGCCGGCGTCCAGGGGCTGACTGCTCGTACCTATGCGCTGCTCCACAGCGGAGCAGTATGGTCGACGATCCTGTGTCCGAGACAGTCAGCCCCTACTTCGTTATACGAAGATGCTCAACGCGGCCGCCATCACGAACCCGGCGACGGACAGCACGGGCTCCAGCACGGTCCAGGTCTTGAGCGTGTCCCGCTCGCTGATGCCGAAGTACTTGGCCACGATCCAGCTGTATCCATTGGCGCGCTCCGCGCGCGGGCGCCGTCGTTGACGTGCGAGGCGAAGATGGAGCCTCGAAGTAGGCGTTTTGGAGCTCTCTCCCGCACAGCGAGAGATTCTCCCCTGGATCTCTCCGGGGAGACCGCCGTCGGACAGTGAGAGCGGAATGGCGATGCCTCGGTCAATCCCGACATGGGAGTCGGTCCAGTCCCTGGGCGTCGGCACCTGCACTTCACGTTCCGTACGGAACACGATGTGCCGGCCAAGCGCCTCCTTGACCAGACGCGCCCCCGTGATCCGACCCGTGTGGCCGCCTCTGGTCACCCCGGGCAGGTCCCTCGTCCAGCGGAACCGCACTCGCCCCAGCTTCGGAATGTTCACCGTGCCCCAGCGTCGGTGCACCCTCATCACATGCAGATCCCGTCCCTGCGGGATGTCCACCGCCGGCACCGCGCCGGAACGGGACTTGAAGGTCGGCGCTTCCGTCCTGCCTTCCCAGCAGTTCACCCAGGCCTGTCGGTACGTCTTCAGCACCGCCTGAGCTGCTTGCGCTGGCAGCACTGCGAGCCAGTCAACGTTGGCACGCGCCCAACGGATCTCACTGTCCAAGTAGGAGAAGGGAGGCCGCCGAGCCCCGGCGACGGTGAACAACTCGTGCAGCAAGTTCCACAAAGCCCTCGCGGCGTGCGCCTGCTGGTCGAGTCGAGCCTCTTGGGCAGCCGTCAGGGCAAGACGCGCCCGGCAACCACGGTGGCGTTTCGCCTTCTCCTTCATGCCCTGGCCTCCCCGCGGTTCCGTTGATCTG
This sequence comes from Streptomyces flavusporus, assembly GCF_046267975.1. Lineage (NCBI taxonomy): Bacteria > Bacillati > Actinomycetota > Actinomycetes > Kitasatosporales > Streptomycetaceae > Streptomyces > Streptomyces flavusporus. Next base: position 3,703,148 of record NZ_CP176503.1, read on the forward strand.
ATCAACGGAACCAGCGCGGAGAGGTCACGGGTTCGAGTCCCGATCAATCAGCCGAGCACTGCCAGGGCATCGATCTCGATCAGTAGGCCCTGGGGCAGCCCGACGTAAACCGTCGTCCGAGCAGGCGGAGCCTGCGTGAGGGCCTGCTCCTCGAAATATTGGTCGTAGATCTTGTTCATCTCGGCGAAGTGGGCGACGTCCGTGAGGTAGACGCGGATCATCATCACGTCGTCCCAGGAGGCGCCGCCCTCCTCGAGGATCGCCTTGACGTTGGCGAGGGTCTGCAGGGTCTGCTCGCGCAGGGTGGGGCCGGCCGGCGTCGGGGGCTTGCCCTCCTCGGCGGGCAGGAAGCCGACCTGGCCGGCGACCTGAAGGATGTTGCCCTTCTTCACGCCGTGGGAGAACTTCGCGGGCGGGGTGGTGTGGGTCTTGGGGGTGAGGGCGGTCTTCTCGGTCATACGACGTCCTTGGTCGGGGTCCTTCCGGAGTACTCGCCGCTGATCGCGTCCGCGGTGCGGCGGACCAGCGGGAGCAGGGTGAGGAGTTCGTCGGCGGTGACGACGACGTTGGGGGCGGACACCGACATCGCGGCGACGACCCGGCCGTCGGCGCCGCGGATGGGCGCCGCGACGCAGTTGATGGACTCCTCGTGGCCACCGAGGTCGGTGGCCCAGCCCTGTTCGCGCACCTTCGTGAGTTCCTTGAGGAACGCTCCGGCGTTGGGGGTCGAACGGGCCGTGTACAGGGGGTAGTCGAGCTTCTCCGCGACAGCCCGGCGCTCGTGCTCGGGCAGGTCGGCGAGGAGGAGCTTGGCGACGGCGGCGACCGTGATGGCGACCGGTTTGCCGATCCGGGAGTACATGCGCACCGGGTAGCGGCTCTCCACCTTGTCGATGTAGAGGACCTCGTCCTCCTCGTACACCGCGAGGTGCACGGTGTGTCCGCACTGCTCGTTCAGCCGTACGAGGTGGGGGTGGGCGATCTCGCGGATGTCGAGGTTCTCCATCGCCTCCTGGGCGAGCGCGAAGAGGCGGGCGCCGAGGCGGTAGCGCTGGTCGGACTGGCGGTAGACGAAGCCGTGCTCGTGGAGCGTGCGCAGGAGGCGCAGGGCGGTGGACTTGTGCACGCCGAGGCGGTCGGCGACCTGTCCGAGATCGGCGGGGCCCTCGGCGAGCAGCGGCAGGATGCTCAGCGCGCGGTCGACGGTCTGGCTCATGGCGTACGTACCTCCTCCTCGGCCCGGTCCCTGGCGACTGTCCAACCGGGGCCGAGTCGCAGTCTCCCCCACGCCGCGTCGTCCAGGGCGGCGAGGCGGTCGGCGTGGTCGCGGGCGGGGGGTGTGGCGAGGTCGCCGGGGGTGGTGAGGGCGGCGGCGGCCATGAGGTGGCCGTGACGGAGGCGGGTCCCTACCGGGAGGTTGCGGAGGGTGGCGGAGAGGAAGCCGGCGGCGAAGGCGTCGCCTGCGCCTACTGCTGCCGCGATGTCTACGGTGAGGGCGGGGGCGAAGGTCGGCTGTTCGGTGGGCGGGGTTGGTGCTGGGCGGGGGTCGGTCGCGCAGCCCAGCGCTGGCGGGGTGCCGCCCGCGCCCACCCGTGCCGCCCCAGGCGACACGACTGCCCGCGGACTGACGCCCGCCAGCGGCACGGCTGCCCGCGGACCGACGGTCTCGAACGCCGTCGCGCCTCGTGCGCCCTCCTTCACCACCAGGACCTCCGGCTCCGGCAGTAGCTCGCGGATCTCCGCCGGGCCGCCCGTGACTCCCCAGGCCGCGTGGGCCTCGTCGGTGCCGATGAAGACGATGTCGGCGCGGCGGGCGAGGTCGAGGAGGACGCGTGGGCCGTCGGCGTCCCGCCACAGGCCGGGGCGGAAGTTGACGTCGAAGGAGATGAGGGGCCGGTCCGGCCGGGGGGCCGTCAGCTGCCACAGCAGGGCGAAGCACCCGTCGGAGAGGGCCGCTGTGATTCCGGAGAGGTGCAGGACGCGTCCTGCGCGCACCGCCTGCAGGTCCATGTTCTCCGCTGACATGGCGGATGCCGCCGACCCCGTCCGGTAGTAGGCCACCTCGTGACCGTCGCCGGCCCGGTCCCCCGCCGTACGGAAGTACACGCCCGTCGGGCGCGCCGGATCCCGCCGTACGGCCGAGACGTCGACGCCGTACGCGCCGATCGTCTCGACCAGGTGGTCGCCGAAGCCGTCGGCGCCGACCCGGCTGACCCAGCGCGCCGAGTGTCCGGCGGCGGCCAGCATGCAGGCCACGTTGGATTCGGCGCCGCCGATGGCACGGTCGAAGGAGGGGACGTCGGCGAGGCGTCCCGGGCGGGAGGGCAGGAAGGTGACCATGGACTCGCCGAGCGCGACGACGTCCACGACGTCGAGGGCGGTGGTGGGGCCGGTGGCGGTCACGATGGTCGGGACTCCTCGTCGTCTCGCGGGACCGGCGGCTCCGTTGACCCCGCGTTGGCCGAGATGTTAGACAGCGGTAAGCGATATACGCAATGAACGTTGCAGTACATGCAACGCACCTGATGAGGGAGGCCCCCATGGCCGGAGAAGCGCTCGCCCGCCTCGCCGAGGAACGCGTCGACCATCGCTTCAAGGGCCTCCCACCGGACGCCGACGGGCTGACGGTCGGCGAGCTGGCCGCCCAGCGCCGCAACCTGTTCACCGACGGCTTCACCACCCCCGTCCTGGCCCTGTCCGCCGAGCGCCTGGAGCACAACCTCGCGCTCATGGCGCGGTACGCGAGCCGGCACGGCCTCGCCTTCGCCCCGCACGGCAAGACCTCCATGGCCCCGCAGCTCTTCCACCGCCAGGTCGAACGCGGCGCGTGGGGCATCACGCTCGCCGTGCCGCACCAGGTGCGGGTGGCGCGGGCGTTCGGCGTCCGGCGGATCTTCCTCGCGAACGAGCTGGTGGACGCCGCGGCCCTGCGCTGGATCGCCGCGGAACTGGCCGCCGACCCCGACTTCCGTTTCATCTGTTACGTCGACTCCGTGCGCGGCGTGGAGCAGATGGCCGCGGCCCTGCACGGGAGTCCCCGTCCCGTGGACGTCGTGGTCGAGCTGGCCGCCGGCGACGGCGCCCGCACCGGGGCCCGTACGGAGGCGGAGTGCGCGGCGATCGCGGAGGCGGTGGCGGCCGTACCCGCCCTGCGTCTGGTCGGCGTCGCGGGCTACGAGGGCGAAGTGCCGCAGGCGACCCCGGAGCGGGTGCACGCCTGGCTGCGCAGGCTGGTGGCGCTGGCCGCGGACTTCGACAAGGCCGGACGTTTCCAGGGCCTGGACGAGATCGTCATCAGTGCCGGCGGCAGCGCCTGGTTCGACGCGGTGGCCGACGTGTTCGCCGAAGTCCCCGAACTGACCGCACCCGTACTGAAGTTGCTGCGCTCGGGCGCGTACGTCTCGCACGACGACGGCCACTACCGCAAGCTGACCCCCTTCACCCGCGTCCCGGAGGAGGGCGCCCTGGAGCCCGCGTTCCGCCTGTGGGCGCAGGTCGTCTCCCGCCCGTCCCCCGAGCAGGCCTTCGTCAACGCGGGCAAGCGGGACGCGGCCTACGACCTGGACCTGCCCTTCGCGCAGGTGGTGCGCCGCGACGGTGTCGAGCGTCCGGCGACCGGCATCGAGGTCACCGCCCTGTCCGACCAGCACGCCTGGCTGCGCACCGCGCCGGAGGCGGATCTGGAGGTCGGGGACTGGCTCGGCATGGGCCTGTCCCACCCGTGCACGTCGTTCGACAAGTGGCAGCTGATCCCGGTGGCCGAGGCGGACGGCACGGTCGTCGAGTACATGCGTACGTTCTTCTAGTAGGGCTTTGTTAGGTCCTGTGGTGGGGTTCGGGTGCTGGTGCGGGTTGGCCGCATATCGAGCAGGCGCCGGTCCAGGTGGCCAGGAGGGCCTGGAGTTCGCGGAGGACCGCGTAGAGGGTCAGGCCGGCGCAGGGGCTTTTGGGTCGAGCCTGAGCATGGTGCAGAAGGCCTGGGCGAGGGACGCGAGGGTGACGTGGCGGTGCCAGCCGAGGTAGTTGCGGCCCTCGAAGTGGTCCAGGCCCAGACCGTCCTTGAGCTCGCGGTAGTCGTGCTCAACTCGCCATCGGATCTTGGCGATTCGTACCAGTTCGCGCAGTGGGGTGTCGGCGGGAAGCGTCGAGAGCCAGTAGTCGGTTGGCTCGGCGGAGTCGGGTGGCCACTCGACGAGCAGCCAGCAGTCGGGCAGGGAGCCGTCGGCGGCGCGGCGGATGGTGCGGTTGGCCGGTCGGACCCGCAGGGCCAGGAACTGCGAGCGCATCTCGGCGTTCGGGTTGCGTCTGGTGGCCTTGCTGCCCTGGCGCCAGGTGACGGTGCGGGTGGCCGCTCGGCCGACGGCCAGGGCCAGGGCGCGCAGGGTGGTGTGCGGTTGGGGGTAGGCGGACACGGGAGGGCGGCCCTGCCCGGAGTACGGCGGGCGTTGGGGTGTGGCATTGCCGGGGTGCGCGGTCGTGGTGGCTTTGACCGCGACCGCGTAGGTCAGGCCGCGCTCGGTCAGGCCCTCGCGAAAGCCGGTGGCGTCGCCGTATCCGGCGTCGGCGGCGACCGGAAGGTCGGGCAACTCCCAGTTGTCGCGCACCTCGTCGAGCATGTCCAGCGCCAGGCGCCACTTCTCCCGGTGCCGCTCGGTGTCCGGGATTCCCGCCTTGGCGCGGCGGCGCCGGATCGCCTCGGCCATCAGCGCGTCCTCGCCGTACTTGGTGTCGTCCCAGCTCTCGGGCAGGAACAGGCGCCAGTCGACAGCCGATGACGCACGGTCACTGACCAGGTTCACACTGACGCCGACCTGGCAGTTGCCGCGCTTACCCAGGGCGCCGCAGTACATCCGCGCCACCCCCGGTGAGTCGTAGCCGTCCTTGGGGAAGCCGACATCATCGATCGCGTACGCCTCGGGAGAAATGTGCGCGGCAGCCCAACGGGCCAGCCGCTCACGGACCTTGGAGTAGTCCCAGGTGGACGATGAGACGAACTGCTGCAGCTGCTGGTGGTCCACGCCCAGGCGCTCGGCCATCGGCTGCATGGACTTGCGCTTGCCGTCCAGCATCAGCCCGCGCAGATACAGCTCGCCCTTGGCCCGCTGGTCCCGACGCGCCAGCGAACCGAGCATCTCCGCCGCGAACGCCTCCAGGCGCGGGCGAACCGTCTCCATCTCCTCAGGTGTCACACCTGACAGAACATCACAATCTACCTGACGATGATCAATCGGGGTACCTAACAAAGCCCTACTAGGAGGCCCGCTGTGGAAGACCTCGTCATCCGTGACGCGGACGTCGTGGACGGCAGCGGCGCCCCCGCGTACCGCGCCGATGTGGTGGTGAACGACGGCCGGATCGTCTCGATCGTCAAGGAGGCAGCGGCGGCGGGCTGCCAACGACCCGGTGCGGTGCGTGAGTTGGACGCCGAGGGCCTGGTCCTCTCGCCCGGCTTCATCGACATGCACGCACACAGCGACCTCGCTCTCCTGCGCGACCCCGACCACAGCGCGAAGGCCGCGCAGGGCGTCACCCTGGAGGTCATCGGCCAGGACGGGCTGTCGTACGCCCCGGTCGACGACCGCACCCTCGCCGAGGTCCGCCGCGCCATCACCGGCTGGAACGGGTACGGCGACGACATCGACTTCGACTGGCGGTCGGTCGGCGAGTACCTGGACCGCCTGGACCGCGGGATCGACGGCCGGGGCATCGCGGTCAACGCCGCGTATCTGATCCCGCAGGGCACGGTCCGGGCGCTCGCGGTCGGCTGGGAGGACCGGGAGGCCACGCCGGAAGAACTGGACCGGATGCGGCAGTTGGTCGCCGAGGGCCTGGAGCAGGGCGCGGTCGGCATGTCGTCCGGGCTCACCTACACGCCCGGCATGTACGCCAAAGATGCCGAACTGACCGAGCTGTGCCGGGTGGTGGCGGCCTACGGCGGTTACTACTGCCCGCATCACCGCTCGTACGGCGCGGGCGCGCTGGAGGCGTACGAGGAGATGGTGGCGCTGACCCGGGAGGCCGGCTGCCCGCTCCACCTCGCCCACGCCACCATGAACTTCGGCGTGAACAAGGGCCGCGCGCCGGAACTGCTGTCCCTGCTGGACGACGCGCTCGCCGCCGGGGCGGACATCAGCCTGGACACCTACCCCTACACCCCCGGCTGCACCACCCTCGTGGCGCTGCTGCCGAGCTGGGCGAGCGAGGGCGGCCCGGAGGAGATCCTGCGGCGGCTGACGGACGAGGAGAGCGCCGAGCGAATCCGCCACGACCTGGAAGTGACCGGCGCGGACGGCTGCCACGGCGTGCCCGTCGAGTGGGACACGATCGAGATCTCGGGCGTGACCGACCTCGCCCTCGGCGCCTACGTCGGCCGTACGGTCGAGGACTCCGCGGCGCTGCGTGGCGAGGCCCCCTGGGTCACGGCCCGCCGTCTGCTGGTCGAGGACCGGCTGGGCCCGACGATCCTCCAGCACGTCGGCCACGAGGAGAACGTGCAGACGATCATGCGGCACCCGGTGCACACCGGCGGCTCCGACGGCATCCTCCAGGGCGCGAAGCCGCACCCGCGTGCGTACGGCACGTTCCCGCACTACCTCGGCCGGTACGTACGCGAGCTGGGGGTGCTGTCGCTGGAGGAGTGCGTGGCCCACCTCACCTCGCGCCCGGCGGCGCGGCTGCGGCTGCCGGACCGCGGGCTGGTCCGCGAGGGGTACCGGGCCGACCTGGTCCTTTTCGACCCGGCGACCGTCGCGGCGGGCTCCACCTTCGAGCAGCCCCGCTTCCTACCGACGGGCATCCCGCATGTGCTGGTCGACGGCCGGTTCGTGATCGAGGACGGCCGGCGCACGGACGTACTGGCGGGGCGGGCGGTCCGCCGCACTCCGGTATGACCACCCGCCCCTGGCCTGCCTACGGCTTGGGCAGGGTGCAGCCGCTCGCCGACAGGTCGAGCTTGTTGTCGATCCCGAAGCAGGCGGCGAGCTGGTGGGTCTGCTGGGCGTAGTTGATGCCCTGGCGGACGGTGACGTTGCCGTTCGCGTCGACCTCGCAGGGGTTGTTCATCGTGCAGCGCTCACCGTCCTCGTTGCCGGTGTTGTTGACGGCGACGACGCGGCCGGTGCTCTGGTCGACGACGGGCGAACCCGACGTACCGCCGATGGTGTCGCAGGCGGAGGTGTAACGGACGGAGTCCTTCCAGGTCCAGTCGGCCTCCTTCAAGCTGTGCGCGAAGCCGTCTATGGAGCAGTTGTAGATCCGCTTCCAGTAGCCGGAAACGACGCTGATGGCGGTGCCCGCGGCCGGGCGCGTGTCGCTGAGCGTCAGGGGGCTGATGCCGTACGAGCTGCTGATCTGCGCGTAGGTGGTGGTGAGCTGGTAGATCGCCACGTCCGTGTCGGTCATCGTCGAGTAGGCGATCTTGTTGGCGCGCAGGGTCGCGATCCGCGCACCGGAGGAGTTCAGCAGGCCGAAGCTGCGGCTGGAGGCCTGGTCGACGACGACCTCGCCGGGGCCGGGGAAGCCGGACTCCAGGCAGTGGCCGTTGGTCATCACGAGCGCCGGGTCGTTGTCCTCGGAGTCCGGCATGCGGACGACGGAGCCGGAGCAGTTGCTGAGCGAGACGGTGCCGGCGAAGTCGACGGCCTGGGCCGACGGTGCGGTGAGCCGCGACACGCTCGCCGTGGTGGACGTGACCACGTCGTGGACCACGGACGTGATCGTGTCCGTGTCCGCGGCCGTGCTCGAGCCCGTGGGGGTGGGCTCGGCCGCGACCGCGGGGGCCGCGCCGGCCCCGGCTATCGCCAGGGCCGAGAGCGCGACGACGAGAGGTTTTCTCATGTGTGGGGGTCCCCTCTTGCGACGAGGGCGACCGGAAATCTTCCGGTCGCCCGCAGGTTTGTCATGCACATTGTTATGCTGCGCACGCGAGGGGACAAGGAGTTGTTCCTGGCCGGGGACCGTTTCACGCCGGACGTCGCCGGATCTCCACGATCACCGCATGAGATCACCGCATGGGCGGCTACTTGGGCCCCTTGGTGCCGCCCTGCCCTTGGCCGGGATTGTCCTTCGACCGCCCAGGGGGTGGGGTGGCCGTGACGGGAGCGGAGGTCGTGGTCGCGCCGGCGGTGGGGGACCCGGTCGAGGGGTCCTTCGTCGTCGTCCCGGCCGGCGCGGAACCGCTCACCGAGGGGGACGGGGCGGCGGACGCCGAGTCGGACGACTCCCCGGTGCCCGACGGGCCGTCGGCCCGCGCCGCGTCCGACGCCGGGGCCCGGCCCGGCTCCGTGGGCGCCGCGGACTCCTCGGACTCCCCCGTCGTGGCCCCCGTGCGGTCACCCTTGCCCTGGGTGCCGGACGGCGACCCCGAGAAGGAGAACCCGGCGATCAGCGCGGCCGCCGAGACGGCACCCACGACTCCCGCGGTCACCGCCACGCGCCGCGAGCGCCAGGGACCGGGCTTGCGCCTGGAACGCCGACCGGAGCCGTGCCGGTGCGACTCCGCGCCGACCCGGCCGTCTCCCCGGCCCTCGCCGATCGCACCGCCCTCCCCGCTCTCGCCGTCGGCGACCGGAGGCAGCTCGCGCGTCTCGTCGTACGCGTTCTGCCAGCCGTGGGCGGCCGCCGGATCGGCGTACTCGTCGTACACCGGCGACGGGGCGGCCTGCGGGTGGTACACGTTCGGCGGCCCCGCGGGTTCGTAAGGGCCGTTCGCCCCGTTGCCGTAGTGAGGTGGCGTGGACACGGCCGTGGATTCCAGGGGCGGAAGGGGCTGGTGGGACAGCGTTCGGCGATAACCACCCAAAGCGCCGCGTCTCATGTGGCGGAAAGCACGAGCCGTGCGGCGTTACCCCACCGTAAGCTCCCTGTCATGCAGGTGATCCAGTCGACGAAGCTCGCCAACGTCTGTTACGAGATCCGGGGCCCGGTACTCGAGGAGGCGATGCGGCTCGAGGCGGCCGGACACCGCATCCTCAAGCTGAACACCGGCAACCCGGCGGCCTTCGGCTTCGAGTGCCCACCGGAGATCCTGGAGGACATCCTCCGCAATGTCTCCACGGCCCACGGCTACGGCGACGCCAAGGGCCTGCTGGCCGCACGCCGGGCGGTCGTCATGCACAACCAGACCCTCGGTATCGAGACGGACGTCGAGCACGTCTTCATCGGCAACGGCGTCTCCGAACTGATCACCATGGCGATGCAGGGCCTGCTGGACGACGGGGACGAGGTCCTCGTACCGGCCCCGGACTACCCCCTGTGGACGGCGGCGGTCTCCCTCGCCGGCGGCACCGCGGTCCACTACCGCTGCGACGAGCAGTCCGACTGGATGCCGGACCTCGCCGACGTCGAGCGCAAGGTCACCGACCGCACCAAGGCGCTCGTCATCATCAACCCGAACAACCCGACCGGCGCGGTCTACGACGAGGCGATGCTCAAGGGCCTGACGGACATCGCCCGCCGGCACAACCTGCTGGTCTGCTCGGACGAGATCTACGACAAGATCCTCTACGACGGCGCCACGCACACCCCCACCGCGGCGGTCGCCCCCGACCTGCTCACCCTCACCTTCAACGGCATGTCGAAGGCATACCGAGTGGCCGGCTACCGGGTCGGCTGGATGTCGATCTCCGGCCCGCGCGCCCACGCCGACTCCTACATCGAGGGCCTGACGATCCTGGCGAACATGCGCCTGTGCGCGAACATGCCGGGCCAGCACGGGGTCGTCGCCGCGCTGAGCGGACGCCAGTCGGTCAACGACCTCGTACTGCCGGGCGGGCGTCTGCGGGAACAGATGGACGTGGCCTACGAGATGCTGACGCAGATCCCCGGCGTCACCTGCGTCCGCCCCAAGGGGGCGCTGTATCTCTTCCCGCGTCTCGACCCCAAGGTCTTCAAGATCAAGGACGACCGCCGGATGGTCCTGGACCTGCTGCGCCGGGAGAAGATCATGGTCGTCCACGGCACGGGCTTCAACTGGCCGGAACCGGACCACTTCCGGGTCGTGACGCTCCCGACGATCGGCGATCTACGGGACGCGGTCGGCAGGATCGGCACGTTCCTGGACGGCTACAGCCAGCACTGACGCTCACGCTGCGTGGACACCCGGCTCACTTTTGTGAACGGGCTCAACTTTAGACGAAATCCAAGCTAGGATGGCTTCTGCCGAACACAGGAGGCCATCCCATGTACGAGCCGATCCGCACCAAGTCGGTCCACACGACGATGGCCGGCAGCACCACCGACTTCCCCCACCGGTCCCGTGAGGAAGAGCTGGACATCCAGCTCGCGGGCCATCTCGCGGCACTGCTCGCCGTCACCGACGAGCTGCGCGCGCTGGCCCCGTCCGCCGACCTGGACACCGCGGCCACCCGGCTCGCCGACCAGGTGGCCCGGCTGCGGGGAGGAACCGCGCCGGCCCGCACGTCGGTGACGGCGACCGCCGCCGAACCCCATCTCGCCGCCCTGCACCGACGCGCCCACACCCTCGCGGGCCGTGCCCTGGTCGTCGCGGCATCCCGCGCGGACACGGCGGCGGCGATCCTTACGGCGGAACGCATGGATGCGCACGCCGCTGCGCTCGAGCCCCGCGGGGTCGCGTCCCGCTAGGGCTTGCCGGGAAGGCGCCTTGAGCCCGCCGGGCTCCCTTGACGGCCCCGGTCCGCGTGCACCCGCAGCGACGCGCGGATCGGGTGCCATGACACTGCGTTCGCTTTGGCGGGGCTTTTGGTTGCATCGGTTGCGAGGGGCGTTCCGCGAGCACTCCCCAGAGTGAGACGTGTCGCAGGAATCGTTCTCGCGGTGCGCTGCGCGTTGCTGATCGGCGGAGTGTTGACCTCCTCCATCGCCCTGAAGGGCCAGGATTCTCCGCCTGCCGATGGCCACCGTGAGTGGAAGACCACCGGCTTCGGGTGGGTTCCTGTTTCCTCCCCACCCAGCGTGGGGGTTGTGCGCGCTGCCGGACCTCGCCCGGTCTTACGTGCACTCCACAGGCGTTTACCGCCGCCGTTACCGGCGTCGGGCCCCCGGTCCGGGGGTGGGTGGTGCTGGTGCTGTCGTGGAGGCCGCGAGAACCCGACGCCCTTCATTGCGGACGTTCCGCCCGGCATTCCAGTCCCGGTCGTGCCGGACCTCGCAGTTCGGGCACGTCCAGGTACGTACGTGCAGCGGCTTGGGGCCGTCGCGATGCCCGCAGACGGAACACGTCTGCGAGCTCGGGAAGTCGCGGGCGACCTTGACGAAGGTCCGCCCGCGCCGGGCAGCCTTGTACTCACAGAACCTCACGAATTGGGCCCAGCCCGCGTCGTGCACGCTCTTGGCCAGACGGCCACGTGCCATCCCTCGCACGTTCAGGGTCTCCGCGAAGACGGCTTGGTTCTCGCTCGTCAGCTTGTGAGACCACTGGTGGTGGAAGTTCCGGCGGGCATCCGACACTTGGGCATGAGCGCGAGCAACCCGGACACGGGCCTTGTCCCTGTTCTTGGATCCCTTCTTTTTCCGCGACAGTTCACGCTGCCGCTTCTTGAGCTTCTTTTCCGCCCGCCGCAGGTACTTCGGCGAGGTGATATGCGTCCCGTCCGCAAGCACAGCAAACCGGGTCAGACCCAGGTCGATGCCCTGGTCCCCGTCAGTGGGCGGCAGGACATCGGCGGCCGGGTCGGTCTCGACCACGAAGGAGACCCAGTACCTGCCGGACCGGTCCTTGATCAGCGTCACGCTCGACGGAGCCGAGGGAAGATCACGGGTCCACTTGACCCGCACGTCCCCGACCTTCGGCAACCGCAGCCTGCCGTCCTCGGTGATCTTGAACCGGTCGGAGAGGGTGAACCGGGCGGTCTGCCGGTTGTCCTTGCGGGACTTCCGCCTCGGAGGCTCGATCTTCGGGCCGGACCGCTTGCCCGCCTTGGACTCCTCGTGCGCCTTCCACGCCGCATCCAGATCCCGCAGGGTCTGCTGCAGCACACCGACCGGCGCATTGGCAAGGAACGCCCGCTCGGGATTCTTCTTCGCAGCGGTGATCAGCAGCTTCCCCAGCTCGGCGGCCTTCGGGACCGCCCAGTACGGGCCTTGCGCCAACCGGTGCTTCGGGCTGCCGAGCCGCTTGTTCGAGGTCTTACGTGGCTTGGTGATCGCCAAAGCGTCGTTCCAGACCACGCGCCTGCACCCGAACACACGGGCGGCACTGATGCCCTGGCCCGGCGTCAGGTAGGCGCGGTACTGGTAGCGAAGCTGCATGTGATCACCGTAGGAATCAGTCACAGCGCCTTCATTCGAAAGATCACAATCGGCGGGAACTGCACACTGCTTGAGCACCAGCGCTCGATCCCCTCCGGTCGCATGTCGGTTCGAAAGCTCACCGGACGCCCTCGGTGAGCTCGGGGCGCACCCGACAGCCTTCATTGCGTAACTCGACCCCGGCTGGGTCGCGGAGCTGCTCGCGCACGACCCGGAGGGCGTGCACGTGCTCTCCCGTGTCGTGCGGCGCGATCTTCCCGAGGCCGTCGACAGCTTCGTACGCACGCGCTGGTGGACGAGGATGGCACCCGGCACCGAATCCCCCGAGTTCCATCTGGAGCGGCAGCTCGGCCTGTTGAAGAAGGAGGCCGAGCACCTGGGGGCGGGCCTGCGCGAGGTGGAGGCCCGCCCCCAGGAGTCCCACACCCGGTATCTGCAGGACCGGCGCGGGACGGGTGGCGTCACCGCCTGACGTAGACCGTCGCCGAGGCCGTCGACGCCTCGTGCAGGTCGTCGCCCGGCCAGCTGACCGTGTAGGTCGCGTCCCCCCGGGTGCGCGGCAGGTCGTTGACGGTGAACGTGCCATCGGCGGCGACGGTCACCGACGACAGCGTGCCGCTGCCGAGGCGGTCGGTCCGCTCGACCTTGAGCACCGCCCGGTCCGGCAGCGCCTTGCCCTGCGCGGTGAACATGCCGGTCATCTGGACGCCCGTGCTCAGCGAGCCCTCCTCGGGCGCGGTGAGCGCGATCGAGGTGGGCGCCTTGCCGACGGACACCGTGGTGGTTATGTCCTCGGCGGGGCGGTGGGTCAGGTCGCCGAGGAAGGAGACCGTGTAGGTGGCGTCGCCGACGAGGTCGGGCTCGTCGAGGACGGTGAAGGTGCCGTCGTCCTTGACGGTGAAGGTGCCCAGGTCGTGGGTGCCGTTCGCGTCGGTGCGGGTGGCCTTGACCTTCAGGGGCTCGGCGGGCGCGGGGCCGCCCTGCTCCAGCTTGCCGCGCACGGCCAGCGGTTCGCCTGCGACGGCCTGGATGGGGCTGTGGGTGAGGCCGCCGGTGAAGCGGGCGTCGTACTGGACCGCCGGGGGCTGGATGATGTGCAGCCAGAACTGGTTGCCGGCCGCGTTGGTCGTGACCGCGAACAGGCGGGAACCGTCCGCCGACCACTCCATGCCGCGCGGCACGACCTTGTCGCCGTCGAGGCTGCCCTCGAAGACGAACTCCAGCGGGGCCGTGGAGTCGGTGGGGTCAGCGGGCTGCACGAGCAGGTCGGGTGTCGAGCCGGTGGCCGACGCACCGCGCGCGATGTACTTACCGTCGCCGCTGAAGGCGACCGAGCTGGCGGTGGCGCCGGACGGGAGCGCCGGGTAGCCGGTCGCCGCGTCCGACAGGTCGTCGGCGTTCAGCAGCCGGGTGCCGTACGCGGCGTCGGCTACGGCGATCTTGGCACCGTCCGGGGAGAACGCCATGTCCTTGAAGTCCAGGGCGCCCTTGCCCGCGCTGTCGGCGAAGCGGCGCGCGGCCCCTCGTACGAGGCTGTCGCCGCTGGTGTCGAACACCGTGACGAAGGGGTTGGCCGCGTTCGCGTTGAGCGGCTGGCCCATGAGCATCTTGTTGCCGGGGCCGGACTCCAGCTGGAGCTCGCCGTAGTCGTTCCAACCGGTGCGTGTGTGGGCGCCGTTGATGATCGCGTCCACATAGGTGCCGGCGGTGGCGCACTGGGAGATGTACTGCGAGTACGGCGTCGTGAAGTACAACTGGCCGCCGGAGTAGGCGAGATCACGCCCGCAGGTGTCGGTGTTCGCGTAGGCGACGAAGGTCTTCTGGAAGGTGGTGGTGTCGATCGACTCGATCCGGTCCCGCAGACCGGCGTAGACCTTGGTGCCGTCGGCACTGAGCGCGAGCCCCGAGACGTGGTAGGTCGTGGTGATCGTCGTGAGGCGTTCGCCCTGGAAGTTGTAGACGGCGATGGTGCCGCTGTTGCCGGAATAGCTGGTGTTGCTGTCCGCGACGAAGATCCGTTCGTGAACGTTGTCGACCGCCAGCGCCGAGTACGACGAGATCGGCAGCTTGACCACGGCGTCCGACGCCGCCGCGTGTGCCGCGGGCGCGGCGGCGACGGTCAGGCCGGTACCGGCGAGTGCGGCGGCGAGCAGTGTGGCCGCGAGACGTCTGGGACGGTGTGCGCCATCAAGGCGTGCAGTATTCAACTGTGCCCCCCACAGGCTGTGTTGGGTGCTCACTGGATTCAGTGAGCACCTGTGATGAACATGAAACAGCCGTGAAGATCCTTCGATCAAGGGGACGCACCCGACGACATACAGGCGAGGGCCTGTCGTCGCGCTTCCGTCGGGGCGGACGGGGCACGACGACAGGCCCAGGGCTCCATACGCCGTTGTACGGAACCTCGCCGGTCTGTGGTGCTGTCACCGCGGCCGGCCGTGACGATGTTGCTGGTCAGGGCACACTCGGAGCCGGCCGCGGCGTCATGGGGGGCTGTCTCAGCCCAGGCGCTGCACCAGGGCGTGGTACTCGTCCCACAGCTCCTTGGGCGTGTGGTCGCCGAAGGTGTTGAGGTGCTCGGGGATCAGCGCGGCCTCCTCGCGCCAGACCTCCTTGTCGACGGTGAGCAGGAAGTCGAGCTCCTCGTCGGCCAGTTCGAGGCCGCCCGTGTCGAGGGCCTCCTTGGTCGGCAGGACGCCGATCGGGGTCTCGACACCCTCCGCCCTGCCCTCCAGGCGCTCGACGATCCACTTCAGGACGCGGCTGTTCTCGCCGAAGCCGGGCCAGACGAACTTGCCCTCGTCGTTCTTGCGGAACCAGTTGACGTAGTAGATCTTCGGCAGCTTGGCCGGGTCCGCGGACTTGCCGACCTTGATCCAGTGGGCCATGTAGTCGCCCATGTTGTAGCCGCAGAACGGCAGCATCGCGAACGGGTCGCGGCGCAGCTCGCCGACCTTGCCCTCGGCGGCGGCGGTCTTCTCGCTGGCCACGTTGGCGCCGAGGAAGACGCCGTGGTTCCAGTCGAAGGACTCCGTCACCAGCGGTACGGCGGTGGCGCGCCGCCCGCCGAAGAGGATCGCGGAGATCGGCACGCCCTTGGGGTCCTCCCACTCGGGCGCGATGATCGGGCACTGCGCGGCGGGGACGGTGAAGCGGGCGTTGGGGTGGGCGGCCGGGGTCTCGGACTGCGGCGTCCAGTCGTTGCCCTTCCAGTCCGTCAGGTGGGCCGGGGTCTCCTCCGTCATGCCCTCCCACCAGATGTCGTTGTCGTCCGTCAGCGCCACGTTCGTGAAGACGGAGTTGCCCCACAGCGTCTTCATCGCGTTGGCGTTGGTGTGCTCACCGGTGCCGGGCGCGACGCCGAAGAAGCCGGCCTCGGGGTTGATGGCGTACAGCCGGCCGTCCTCGCCGAAGCGCATCCATGCGATGTCGTCGCCGATCGTCTCGACGGTCCAGCCGGAGATGGTGGGCTCCAGCATGGCGAGGTTGGTCTTGCCGCAGGCGGACGGGAAGGCGGCGGCGACGTACTTGGGCGAGCCCTGCGGCGGGGTGAGCTTGAGGATCAGCATGTGCTCGGCGAGCCAGCCCTCGTCGCGGGCCATGACGGAGGCGATACGCAGGGCGTAGCACTTCTTGCCGAGCAGGGCGTTGCCGCCGTAGCCGGAGCCGTAGGACCAGATCTCGCGGGTCTCCGGGAAGTGGGAGATGTACTTGGTCTGGTTGCAGGGCCAGGGGACATCCTGCCGGCCGGGCTCCAGCGGGGCGCCGAGCGAGTGCACGGCTCGCACGAAGAAGCCCTCGGAGCCGAGCTCGTCCAGCACCGCCTGGCCCATGCGGGTCATCGTGCGCATGGAGACGGCGACGTACGCGGAGTCGGTGATCTCCACGCCGATCGCGGCCAGGGGCGATCCGAGCGGGCCCATGCAGAACGGCACGACGTACATGGTCCGGCCCCGCATCGAGCCGCGGAACAGGCCCTTCTCGCCCTGGAAGATCTCCCGCATCTCCGCAGGGGCCTTCCAGTGGTTGGTCGGGCCGGCGTCCTGCTCCTTCTCGGAGCAGATGAAGGTGCGGTCCTCGACACGTGCGACGTCCGTCGGGTCGGAGGCCGCGTAGTAGGAGTTCGGGCGCTTGATCGGGTCGAGTTTCCGGAAGGTGCCCTTCTGGACGAGCTCCTCGCACAGTCGCTCGTACTCGGATTCGGATCCGTCACACCAGACCACGTTGTCCGGCTGCGTCAGTTCGGCGATCTCGTTCACCCAGGAGATCAGTTCCTGGTGGTTGGTCGGGATGACGGGGGTAGCCGATATGTCGCGCGCCACGGTTGCTCCTAAATGAGGGTTTTTTTGTCCTTTTGCCCCGTGGGGGCTGCGACCCGGATGCTGCGCAGTACCGATCGCTACGCGCTCATCCGGTGCCGACTGCACTCATTTGATCATCCGAGGTGAGTGCGCATTTGTCCAGAGGACCGCCCACCTGAGCGGCGTGAGCCGGCCCACGCACCTGGGCGTTTCTCTCCGTTTCTTTACGTGCACGTTGGGTTCGGATGACCGCCTCTTGGGGCGGAAGGGGTCGCCGGTACCCCCAACTTCCGTGAGATGATGGCCACTCCCGTCGCCACACCGATCCGTAACTTACGGTTCCGTAGGTACGATGCCCTCCATGACTGCGCCCGCTTCCGACGCGCCGAGGGACACGCCGGTCGCCGACCGGGTATCCAGTGCGCTCTCCCTGCCGCACCCGATCAAGCCCAAGCTCCGCGGCTGGCTGCACCTCGGGATGTTCCCCGCGGTGCTCGTCGCAGGACTGGTCCTCACCGCCCTCGCGGACTCCCCGCGCGGCCGCCTCGCCTGCGGGATCTACGCGCTGACGGCATGCCTGCTGTTCGGCGTGAGCGCGCTGTACCACCGGGGCAACTGGAGCCCGCGCATGGACGGCGTACTGCGCCGCCTGGACCACTCGAACATCTTTCTGATCATCGCCGGTACCTACACACCCCTGACCCTGCTGCTCCTGCCGGGCGCGAAGGGGCAGTGGCTGCTGTGGGGCATCTGGGCCGCCGCAGCGGCCGGCATCCTCTTCCGCGTCTTCTGGGTGGGCGCCCCGCGCTGGCTCTACACGCCCTGCTACATCGCCATGGGCTGGGCGGCCGTCTTCTTCCTGCCCGACTTCATGCGCACCGGCGGTATCGCCGTCCTCGTGCTGGTGATCGTCGGCGGTGTCCTGTACAGCGCGGGCGGCGTGGTCTACGGCATCCAGCGCCCCAACCCGTCACCGCGCTGGTTCGGCTTCCACGAGGTGTTCCACTCGTTCACGCTGGCGGCGTTCGTCGTGCACTACGTGGGGATCTCCCTGGTGGCGTACCAGCACCCGTAGCACCCCGCCCCCTTCAGGGCCACGGCTTGCGGGCCGTGGCCCTTTTGCATGCCCTGACAGCGACACCCCATTGATGGTTACTTGATTTTGACAGCGACTCTCAATTCACCCTTTTGTCGCCGAGCCGGATGCCCGACAATGACCACCATGACAGCCCCCCGCCTCGCCTCCCCCGCCGACCGCCCCCAGCCGGGACTCCGGGAGCGGAAGAAGATCAGGACGCGCGAGGCGATCCGCACCGCGACCTACGAACTGATCGAGGAGCAGGGGTACGACGCCACGACGATCGAGCAGATCGCCGACCGTGCCGAGGTGTCGCCGTCGACCGTCTTCCGTTACTTCCCCACCAAGGAGGACATCGTCCTCACGGACGAGTACGACTCGCTGCTGGAGGAGTTCCGGGCCCGGCCCGCGGACGAGCCCTGGCAGGACTCCCTGCGCCACATCACACGCAGGGCCATCGGCCTGGGCCTCGGCGAGGAGCCCGGGATCACCCGACTGCGCTGCCGGCTGATCGCGGAGGTCCCGGCGGTGCGCTCCCGGCTGATGGAGAGCCTGTCCGCCGCCGGGCCCCTGCTCGCCGAGGCCATCGCGGCGCGCACCGGACGCGACCCGGAGAGCCTGGAGGTACGCGTGTTCACCATGTCCCTCATCGGCGGTCTGATGGAGATCTCCCCGTACTGGGCGCGCACCGGCTTCCGCGACGATCCGGCCGACCTCGTCGACCGCGCCCTGGCCGTCTACGACCGCGGCCTCGGCGCCGAAAATCCCTGAGGCCCGCGCCCGCTCCCATGCCATCCTGATCAGGTGAACGGACCCGAGATCCACGTCGAATTCGACCCCGAACTGGCCCTGTTCGTCCCGAACACCAGGCGCCGGGGCGCCACTCGGCTCGCCATCGACGGCGTCTCGACGCTGGGCCATGTCATCGAGTCCGTCGGCGTCCCGCTCACCGAGGTCGGCGCCCTCGTCGTCGACGGCCACGAGGTGCCGACCGCGCACATCCCGAAGGACGGCGAGTCCGTGCACGTCCGCGCCGTCGAACGCCCGCAACGGGTGCCCGGCGCTCCCCTGCGCTTCCTCCTCGACGTGCACCTCGGCACGCTCGCCCGCCGGCTGCGGCTGCTCGGCGTGGACACGGCGTACGAGTCCACGGACATCGGCGACCCGGCCCTCGCCGCCCGCTCGGCCGCCGAGCGGCGCGTCATGCTCAGCCGCGACCGTGGCCTGCTGCGCCGCCGCGAACTGTGGGCCGGCGCCTTCGTCTACAGCACCCGCCCCGAGACCCAACTCCGCGACGTCCTGGACCGGTTCCGCCCCGAACTGCGCCCCTGGACCCGCTGCACCGCCTGCAACGGCCTGCTGAAGGAGGCCACCAAGGAGGAGGTGGCGGACCAGTTGGAGGGCGGGACTCAGCGGACGTACGACGTCTTCGCGCAGTGCACGGAGTGCGGGCGCGCGTACTGGAAGGGCGCGCACCACGAACAGCTGGTGGCGATCGTGGAGGACGCGTTGAGCATGCGTACTCAGGACGGTTGAGTAGCAGTGCTCCAGCATCCCGGGCGGAGTGCTGTACGGCTTGTTCTGGGCCGCTGTCGTGCTCGGTGTGCTGGCCCTGCTGTGGCCCCGAACCCGGTGGACGCCCGCTCGAGCCGGGGCCGTTCTGTTGCAGTGGGGCGCTCAGCTCATGCTGGGAACCCTGATTCTCAGCGGCGCCTGAGGTCGCCCTTTCCGCAGGCCACGCCGTCCTTGTTCGGGTCGAGGCGGAGGGGGTCGTCCTTGCCGTTGACCTTCAGGCGGCCGTAGTCGTTGGCCTTCAGCCAGGTGCAGCGGGCGGCCGTCGTCTTCTTCACCTCGGACGGGAAGGTGGTCGGCACGCAGACGTTGGCCGAGCCGTAGTGCCGGTCGCAGCCGGCAACGGTCGTGCCGACCTTCTGCGAGGTGCGCTTCTTGCCGGGGCCCGTGACCTTGCCGGACAGGTCGTCGGCGAAGGAGTGGACGTGCGCCGAGGCGTCGGTGGCGCTGAGGGCCTGCGGGCCCTGGAGGTGCACCCACTTGGCGACCGACGGCACCCCATTGGCGTCGACCGCGAAAAGCATGTACCAGCCGGGCGGGGCCAGGTTGGGGTTGCTCGTCACGTTCAGGTCGATGGTGTTGTCGTCCACGCTCAACGGAAGATCCACGAACCGCTGGTTAGGGTCCGACGAGTGCGTCACCGCGGCCGGGCGGATCAGCTCCGCCTTCGCGATGGGCCGGTCCACCGTGATCCGCTGGGTGTCGCCGTAGTTCCACTCGGTGTCGATCACCGAGGTGATCGTCGGGCGCTCGCCCTTGAGGAGATAGGGCGGGGTGTAGATCGACACGTTGTGGTTCCAGGAGCCGTTGCCCGGGTTGTCGCCGGTGGTCATCACCCGGCCGTCGGGCAGCAGGAACGCCGAGGAGTGGTAGCCGCGGGCCTCCGGGTCGGCGGCCACCGGGTCGAAGGTGTTCGTCGCCGGGTCGTAGATCGACGACTCGAAGACCGGGTTGGCCCGGTTGTGCAGGGCACCGCCGGTCTCGAGGACCCTGCCGTCCGGCAGCAGCACCGCGGAGACGTACATCTTGCCCTGGCCCCCGGTCTGCGGGACCGGCCCGTTGCCGAGGTCGACGGTGCCCTGCGGAAGCGGCGGGCCCGCAGCGTAGGACGGGTTGGGCTCCTTGAGGTCGATGACATCGGTCAGCCGGTTCGCCTCCGGGTTGGAGTCGATGTTGCCGCCGCCGACGGTGAGGACCTTCTGGTCCTGCGCCGGCGGCAGCAGCACGCTCGCCGACTGGTCGCGCTCGTCCTTGTTCTGCAGACCGGGCACCTGCGTGATCGTGTTGGCGTCGTAGTCGTAGATCGCCGAACCGGTGCCGGGGATGTTGTTGCCGAAGACATGGCTGCCGGAGTAGAAGAGGCGGCCGTCCTGCATCAGGATCATCGACGGGTACAGACCCCAGTAGGACCAGGTCTGGTTGACCTTCCACAGCTCGAGCCACTTCTGCTCGGCGTCCGACCACAGCTCGGCGGTCACCGAGCCGGTCGAGTCCTCCTTCAGCCCGCCGAAGGAGATGACGTCACCGTTGCCGAGGATGGTCGCGGACGGGTACCAGTGCCCGTCGTTCATGTCGTTCGTCTTCGTGTACGTCTCGGTCTCGGGGTCGAAGATGTACGAGTCCTTGTACCCCTGGTAGCCGATCGTGCCGTCCGCCGACGGGTAGCCCTTGTTGCCGCTCATCACCAGCACCCGCCCGTCCTGGAGCTGGACGTGCCCGGCGCAGAACATGTCGTCCGGCGTGGGGATGACCTTGTATGTGCCGTTCTGCGGGTCGTAGACCGCGGAGGTGAACGTGCCCGCCTCGAACATCTCCGGGTCGTTGCCGGAGCCCGCGATCAGCAGCACCTTGCCGTTGTGCAGGACGACCGAGTGCATCGAGCGGACCGGGTTCTGCGCGGGCAGCACGTCCCACCTGCCGTTCGCGCACTCCTCCGGCGTGCCCGTGCACTCGGGGTCCGGGACCGGGTCGGCGACCTGTTCCATCGTGTAGTCGTCGGTGGTCGCGGAGCCGGTGCCGTAGACGGAGACGCCCCAGCTGACGCGGTCGGTACCGGCCGGGACCTCCGGGGTGCGGACCGTGGCCCGGGTCCAACTGCCCGCCATCTCCAGCGTCTTGAGGTCGGTCCAGTACTGCCAGCCGGCCGTCGTGTCGTGCCGGAACAGGGTGATGTTGGCGTCCGGCGTCGTCGTCTTGTACCAGAGGGAGAGGTCGTACTGCTTGCCGACCGTCACCACCGGCGCGCAGTCCGCGGACTCCGTGATCAGCGCCTTGCGGTCGCCTTCGACACGGCGGGTCAGCTCGACCTTCATGGCCTTGCTGCCGGAGTGCGCGTCCGGGGTCGTGGTGAAGCTGAAGTCGTTGTCGCCCCAGCCGGACTTCGACCAGCAGTACGGCATGTCGCCGGTGCCGGCCGTCTCGAAGCCGGGGTTCTTGATGAGGTTGGCGGCGGAGGCGGACTGGGGTGTGGTCAGAAGCAGGCCACCGGTGAGGCCTGCGACGGCCAGGAGTGCGGTTCTTCTGCGGCGTTTGTTCACACGGCTCTCCTTGCTGTGCGGCTCCCGCGCTCGGGTGTCCGACTCCGGCGCGGCAGATAGACCAGCGCTTCGGTACCGACGAAGCGCAGGACGAAGGTCGTCACCAGCGCGAGCGCTGTGGCGGGCAGCGCGCCCATCCCGAACGCGCCGACCAGCAGCGCGATCAGCGGGATGCGCAGCACCAGGTCGGCGTTGGCGAGCAGCGCGAACCGGCCGAGCCGGTCCCAGAAGCGCCGGTGCCGGCGGCGGTCGCGGAACAGCAGCCGCTCGATGAGCAGGAAGTTCCAGGCGACGCCGAGCTGGTTGGCGAGGATCTCGGCCGGGAGGTAGTGCATGCCGAGGGAGGTGAGGGCCCACAGCCCGAGCAGGTTCGGAACGAAGCCGGTCGCACCGATCAGACCGAAGACGATCATGCGGGCCACCGGTGAGGCGGTGCGCAGTCCGACCAGGTGGCGCAGGAAACGAAGGCCCTCCTGCGCGGTCGACTTGGACTCGCCCGCGAACCGGTCCTGGAAGACGAACGGGACCTCGGTGACCCGGCGGGGGCGACTGCGCACGGCGAGTTCGAGGAGGATCTTGTAGCCGAGGGGCTGGAGGACCTCGGCCGTGACCGCGCTGCGGCGCACCGCGAAGAAGCCGCTCATCGGGTCGCTGATGCCGTGCAGCCTGCGCGGGAAGAGAGTCTTGGTCAGCCAGGTGGCCGCTCTGGACACGGCCACCCGGTAGCTGCCGGCCAGCCCGGCCCGGCTGCCGCCCTTGATGTAACGGGAGGCGACGACCAGTCCGGCGTTCGCCCGCTCGCCGGTCGCCACCAGCTCCGGGACCAGGGAGGGCGGATGCTGGCAGTCACCGTCCATGACGACGATCCAGTCGGAGCCGGCCGCCTTCATGCCCTCGACCACCGCACCGCCGAGCCCGCCGACCGGCTCCTCGCGGTGCAGCACGGTCACCGGGAACGGGCAGTCCTGGGCGGCCTCGCGGATCACCTGCGGGGTGTCGTCGGTGGAGTCGTCCACGAAGACGACCTCGCAGGGCAGCCGGGACGGCACCGACTCGGTGATCTGGTGCAGCAACTGACGGACGTTCGCCGACTCGTTGAACGTCGGTACGACGATGGTGACGGCGCCCGGCTCGGGAACCTCCACGGCGTATGCGGCCGGGTCACCCAGCTCGCCGGGGACGGTGGACTCGTGGCCGCTCATCGGGCGCCTCCCACGGTCTGGATCTGCCGGATCTCGATCCGGTCCTCACCGGTGCCGAAGACGGCGACCGGAGTCGAGTTCTCCATCGCTGCCCTGACGTTGGGCAGATCGACCGCGTCCCGCCGTACCGTCGGCGAGGCGACGACGTAGTCGAGGTCCCGCCAGCCGCGCGGCATCGTCTTCGTCACCGCGGGGTCGAGGTCGGCCTTGTAGAACCAGATGACGCCGAGCCCCGGCTGGTACCCCTCGTGCACCAGGTCCAGCCAGAGCGCGTCGTCGACGAGTACCCGGGTGCCCTTCGGGTCCTCGACCTCCGTGGCCAGCCACGTGGAGGCGGCCCGGTAGGGGGCGTTGGCGTCGGCGGTCATGGCGGTGCGGTCGCCGTCGTACCAGCGGGGGACGACGTAGGCGCCGGCCGCGAGCGCGAGGACGGCCGCGAGCGCGTACCGCCCGCCGGTGACGTACCGCTTCTCGCCGTCCCGGCGCCATCTGTGCAGCACCAGGTGGGTCACACTGGCGGTGCCGCCGGCCAGGACGAGGGCGAGGAACGGCAGCGCCTGGATGATGTACATGGCGGGCAGGTAGCCCGGCCGCATGGCCATCCCCGCGAGGATCGCCACGGCGAGCGCGGGCCCGGCGAGCGCCCGTGCCGTCACCGACCAGCGCCAGGTGAGCAGGAGCAGCAGGGCGCCGGCGAGTCCCCCGAGGGGCAGGACACGGTCGTAGTACAGCCAGGACTGGAGCACTCCGTGGGAGCCGGTGCCGGGTTCGAGGATGAAGCCGGAGCCGGGGCGGCTCATCTGGTAGACGATGCCGTCCCACAGCGAGACGTGCCCGTCGCCCGGCAGCAACTCGCCCTTCAGCAGGGCGAAGAGGGGATACGAGATGCCGATGAGCGCGCACGCGGTGATCGCCCCGGTGAGCGCGAACTTCCGGGTGTCGCGATGACTGTGCCGCCACATGGTGACCATCACGGCGGGCAGGACGAGCAGCATCGTCTCCTTGGTGAGCACGGCCGCGGCGGCCGCGATGCCCGCGCCGAAATGGTGCCAGAGGTGACGGCTCGGGGAGGCCGCGAGGCAGAAGGCCAGCAGCGTCCACATCACCGCGATGTTGTCGAGGAAGATCTCGCGCTGGAGGACCACCGACAGCGGGGAGAGCCCGAAGAGCACCATGCCGAGCCCGGCCGCCCAGCGGGGCAGCGCGAGGCGGCGGCCGAGGACATAGACGAGGACCGCGCTGACCGCGCTGATCAGCAGCATCATGACCCGCATCGAGCCCACGGTCATCGACTCGGGGGCGAAGTACGCAGGGATCCAGGTCAGGATGGCGATCTGCACCCAGCCGAAGGGCGGGTGGTCGTACCAGTACGTGTAGTGGGCGAGACCCCGGCCCTCCTGTACGGCCCAGGCCTGGGCGAGGTAGGTGCCCTCGTCGTCGCTGAAGGTCGGGTAGTCGGCGATGTTCCAGCCCTGCACGACGAGGATCGCCACGAGGAGGACACCGCACAGGATGAGGTCGGGGCGCGAACTGTGCAGCCGGAGCGGAGGTGCTGTTCGGCCGGCCGAACCGGTTCTGGGCGCAGCTGTCCGCTGCGCGGGGACCTTGACTCCGGTCGCCGCGGGAAGTGTGGAGGTCACGCAGGAACGTCCTCTCGGTTCACGTGCGCGAGATGTGCGCCGACGTGGCTGGTCAACTCCCAGTCGTTGCGGCCGCGTTGCTCACGCCATACGGCGCGGACCGCGGCCCCGGCGAGCAGCACCTGGTAGAAGGGGCCGCCGACGATGAGCTTGAGGTAGTGCACGAATCGGACCCGGAGCCCGTACTGCTTGCCGAAGTCGTGCAGGCCGACAAGCTCGAAGACAAAGGTGACGAGCGCGGTGACGGCCGGCAGGAAGGTGATGAAGGCGACGCCGACCGGGACGTCCAGGAAGAGCGCGATGGCCACGTTCAGCGGGATGATCACGCCGGAGATCGCCTGCAGGTACGGCGTCATGAGGGTGTAGCGGGCGAGCAGCCGCTGCCGGAAGCCCGGGAGCTGCTTCCAGTCCTTCTTCCGGTAGACCTGGAGGAAACCCTGGTTCCAGCGGGTGCGCTGCTTCAGCAGGGACATCAGGCTGCCCGGGGTCTCCTCGCGGGTGACCATGTCGGAGTCGTAGGCGACGACGACCTTCTTGCCGACGCTGGACAGGCGCACGCCCAGATCGCAGTCTTCGGCGAGGCAGTTGGGGTCCCAGCCGTCGGCCTCGCGCAGCACCTTCGTCCGCACGAAGACGGTGTTGCCGCCGAGCGGGATGAAGCCCTTCTGCGCGTGCAGGTGCAGCCGCGAGCGGAACCAGAAGAAGTACTCCAGGCAGTTGCGCAGGCTGTACCAGCTGGAGTGGAAGTTGATCAGCTGCACACCGCCCTGGACGACGTCCGCGCCGGTGGACCGGAACGCGTGGTCGACATGGGCGAGCAGTTCCGGATGGACCTGGTCCTCCGCGTCGAAGACCCCGACGACATCGCCGCGGCAGTGCGGCAGCGCCGTGTTCATGGCCTTGGGCTTGTTCTTCTTCTCGTGGGTGTCGACGACGACCCGTACACGCGGGTCGCGGGCCTCCGCCCGCCGGGCCACCTCGGTGGTCTCCGGGTCGTCGTGCCCGACGATGACGATGATCTCGAAGTCGGTGTGTGTGGACTCCAGCAGCCGCTGGATGGTGTGGTCCAGCACGGCCTGCTCGTGCCGGGCCGGAAGCAGTAGCGAGAACGACAGGTGCCCGCCGCCGTCCGGTCGGCTGAAACGGGTGGACGCGAGCACTTCGGGCGTACGCCACGCGTGCATCTGCCACCACAAGGTGAACGCCGCCATCCAGAACAGGGCCAGTGAAACGGCAGCGATGAAGACAGACGTCAGCAACAGATCCCCCCAGATCCCCAAAACCCCCCTGCCGAGACGGCGAGTCACCGCCGTCTCGGCACTGTGGAGAGAGTAGGGGGGAAGTGTGAAGCTCGGAAGCTGTTCCGATAAATAGCGTGTTTCGTACTGGTGGGCGGCTAGTGAGACGTGTCCGCACACATACCCAATTGCACGCCCCGGATCAGCCGCTCAGCGCCGCGCGCAGCCGCTCCGGGTCGGTCGTCGGGGCGTCACAGGTGAAGTTACGGCAGACATACGCGCTCGGTTCACCGCCGGCCAGTGGCCGGTCGGCCAGCAGCGGGAACTCCTCGCTCCCCGGCACCCCGTACGCGACCACCGCACCGGGGGCGGTGCCCAGAAGTGCCGTACGGTGCAGGGCCTTTGTGGCCTTGTCGTCGAGGCCCGGCCCGACGATCGCGACCTCGCGAGGGCCGTCGAGGTTGGCCTCGGCGACGGCGAGCCCCCAGCCGATGAACCGCGGCACGCGCGGACCCAGCGCCTTCACCACGCCCAACGCCCGCTCGGCAGCGGTCCGATGGGGTTCGGCGCCGGTCTGGGCGGCATAGCTCAGCAGGGCACCCGCGGCGGCGGTCCAGCCGGACGGGGCGGCGTTGTCGGTCGGGTCCTGCGGGCGGCGGATCAGCTGCTCGGCATCGGCGGCGGTGTCGTACAGGGCGCCCGACTTCTCGTCGACGAAGCTGACCAGGACGTGGTCGAGCAGCAGTCCCGCGAACTCCAGCCAGACGCCCTCCCCGGTCACGGACGCCAGCGCCAGGAAGCCCTCGGCGACATCGGCGTAGTCCTCCAGCACGCCCGCGTTGGCGCCGACCCGGCCGTCCTTGCTGGTGCGGGCGAGGCGGGCGTGGTCGTCGAGGTGGACGCGGACGAGGAGATCGGCGGCGGCAAGGGCGGCGTCCACCAGGTCGGGGCGGTCGAAGTAGGCGCCGGTCTCGGCGAGCGCGGCGATCGCGAGGCCGTTCCAGGCGGCGACGATCTTGGCGTCCCGTCCGGGAGCGGGCCGCTCGGCGCGGGCCGCCCGCAGCCGCTGCTTCACGGACTCGACCTTCTCGGCGTCGAACACGCCGTCCTGCTGCGGGAGCTGGAGGACGGAGGCACCCTCCTCGAAGGTGCCCTCCTCGGTCACGCCGAAGCAGCGGGCGGCGAGTTCGGCGTCGTCCCCCAGCACGTCACGGAGCTGCTCGGGCGTCCAGACGTAGTACGCCCCCTCGACGTGCCGACCGGTCCCGTCGTCGCTGTCGGCGTCCAGTGCGGAGGCGAACCCGCCCTCGTTCGTGCGCAGTTCGCGCACCATGAAGTCGGCGGTTTCGAGGGCTACGCGGCGGGCGAGCTCGGAGCCGGTGGTGCGCCAGAGGTGGGCGTAGACGCGGCACAGCAGGGCGTTGTCGTACAGCATCTTCTCGAAGTGCGGCACGACCCAGTCCCGGTCGACGGAGTACCGGGCGAACCCGCCCCCGAGCTGGTCGTAGATCCCGCCCCGCGCCATCCGCTCACAGGTGTCCTGCGCCATCTGCAGCGCGCCCTCGGCGCCGGTCCGGGCGTGATGCCGCAGCAGGAACTCGATCACCATGGACGGCGGGAACTTCGGCGCGCCGCCGAATCCGCCGCGCTGCGGGTCGTACTCCCGGGTCAGCCCGAGCAGCGCCTGCGCCAGCTCCTGCTCCCCCGGCGCATCGGTCCCCCCGAAGTCGATCTCCCGCCCGGCGAGATCCCGCACGATCTTCCCGGCGACGTCGGAGACCTCCTCCCGACGGTCCCGCCACGCGACGCTCACGCCCTCCAGCACCTGCCGGAAGGAGGGCATCCCGTGCCGGGGCGCCGGCGGGAAGTACGTCCCGAAGTAGAACGGCTCGGCGTCCGGAGTGAGGAACACCGTCATGGGCCAGCCGCCCTGCCCGGTGGCCGCCTGCACGGCCTCCATGTAGACGGCGTCGACATCGGGGCGCTCCTCGCGGTCGACCTTGATGTTGACGAAGTGCTCGTTCTGGAAGTCGGCCGTCGCCTGGTCCTCGAAGGACTCGTGCGCCATGACATGGCACCAGTGGCAGCTCGAATATCCGACGCTGAGCAGGACGGGTTTGTCACTCCTGCGCGCCTCTTCGAACGCCTCCTCCGACCAGGGCCACCAGTCGACGGGGTTGTCGGCGTGCTGGAGCAGGTAGGGGGACGTCTCATGGGCCAGTCGGTTCGGCATACCTCCATCCTGCCCCACGGGCCCGGCCCGGTCGTGGGGAAGCTCCGCCGCCCGGTCGGCCGTTTTCACCGGGTCGCACGGCCGGCGAAGTGGACGGTGATCGTCGCCCCCCTCGCGTTCGGAGCGTCCCGCAAGGACACTCATAGGCAAAGCAGTTGCCGCCGGAGGGGGACGGGACATGCGGGACAGTCATCGCGCGGAGGCCGAGCGACTGTTGGTGCGCGCGGTGGAGGAGGAGGTACGGCGGTCGGGTGGCCGTATCGACGGCAAAGTGCTCATGGCCCGGGCGCGCGGGGCGCTCGACACCATGGCGCAGGCGGCCTCCGAGGAGTACGAGGCCTATACGCGTGCGCTGGACGAGACGGAGGCCGGGCGGCTGTCGTTCGGGCAGCGGTATGCGCGGGAGGGGGCCGGGACGCCGCTGCTTGTGGCGGGTGTGGCTGCTGTGGCGGCGGCGGTGGCCGATCTGGCGCTCGGTACGGGGACGGGGACCGCGGTCGGTGCGGGCGTGACCGTCGGGGTGGTGGGCGCGGCGACGACGGTGGTGAAGGTCGCCGGGTCGCATCTGCCGACCGCGCATCACCGGGCCGGTGCCGCGGGGCAGCCGGGCGGGCCGGAACAGTTGCGGCTGCAGTGGCTGACGGCGCTGGACGTGCGGGGGATCCGGCCGTTCCTCGATCAGCAGCGGGTGCTGGCCGCGTCCACGGGGCCGAAGAAGAGCGGGCCGCAGCTGAAAGGAGCCAACAAGAGCGGGGCCGCGCGCGGGCGGAGTGTGCTGGAGCAGTCGTTCGGTCAACTGCCCGAGCCCGTGGGCCCGTTCGCTGGGCGGCGGCAGGAGCTGGCGCGGATCCGGCAGTGGGTGCAGGCCGCCCGGGCGAGCACGCAGACCCGGCCGACGGTGGTCGTCCTGCACGGGGCGCCCGGCAGCGGCCGTACGACGCTGGCGGTGCGGGCCGCCCATGATCTGAAAGACCAGTTCCGCGGGGCGTGCGTGGTGGATCTGCGCGGCGACAGCCCGGAAGAACCGCCGTTGTCCACCCGCGAGGCCCTGCTGCACCTGCTGAACCGGCTGGGCGCACCGCGCGAGCAGCTGCTGTTCCGGGAGCGTTCCTCGGCCGACCAGCAGGTCAAACGGCTGAGCGAGCTGTACCACCAGCATCTGACCGGCGTGCCCGTCACGGTCGTCCTCGACGACGCCTCGGACCCCGAGCAGGTCCGCACCCTGGTCCCGGAGCGGTCCGACAGCCTGGTCCTGGTCACCGCACGGACCCCGCTCGACCTGCCCGGCGACCTGCCGGCGTGGGTGCACCAGCTGCCCGTCACGACGCTGGACGCGGTGGGCACGGAGGAACTGCTGGGCGCGGCCGCGCAGGACGCCTCGGGGCCTTACGACGCCGAATCCGCCGACCGGGTACGGGAGTTGTGCGGCGGACTGCCGTTGGCGCTGCGCGTCGCCGGTTCCTCGCTGGGCCCGCGCTCGCCCCGGCAGCTGGCCTCGGACCTCGGGGCGTACGGGCCGGTGGAGCCGGTGGAGCCGGTGGAGCGGGCGCTGTGGCTGCGCTACACCGACCAGGCG
The DNA here is from genome assembly GCF_046267975.1 of Streptomyces flavusporus. Lineage (NCBI taxonomy): Bacteria > Bacillati > Actinomycetota > Actinomycetes > Kitasatosporales > Streptomycetaceae > Streptomyces > Streptomyces flavusporus. Next base: position 3,732,753 of record NZ_CP176503.1, read on the forward strand.
GAACCGGCGCGGCGACTGCTGCGGCGGCTGGCGCTGGCCGGCCGTGCCTCGCTCGGCGCGGCGGCCGCCGCCGCACTGCTGGCCACGGACGAGGCGGAGGCCACCCGGCACCTGGTCGCCCTCTCCCGCGCGGGCCTGATCGATCATGTACGCGGCAGCCGCTACCGCCTGCACGACCTCGTGCGGGTCTTCGCGCACGCCCGCCTGCTGGACGAGGAGGAGCCGGCCGAGCGGGCCGCGGCACAGGAGCGGCTGATCGTGAACTACGCCGAGCTCGCCGACTCGGTGCTGCGGCTGGTGGACGGCAACATGTCGACCCGCTCGGACCGCTTCGGCCCGCACGGCTTCACGTCCCTGGACGAGGCGCTGCGCTGGCTGGACGACGAGTCGAGCTTCATCACCTCGACGCTCCGGTTCGCGGAGGGCGTGAACCAGGCGGCGGTGCTGAACCTGCTGGGCGCGCTGTGCGACTACTGCCTGCTGCGCGGCGACCTCTACCGCCTCGGCGAGATCAACGAACTCGCCCAGGCCGTGGACCAGGGGCTGCTGATCCGCTCGGTGCAGTGGCGCACGGGTATCGCGGCCCGGCAGCTGGGCGAGCTGGACAAGGCCCGTACGACGCTCGCCTCGGTCGTCGACCTGTACCGGGAGGCCCAGCACGATGCGGGCGCGGCCCGTGCCCTGTGCTCGCTCGGCATCACCCTGCACCACCAGGGCAACCTCACCGAGGCGGCGACCCGGCTGCGGGAGGCGCTGGACCTGCAGGCCGCGCCCGAGCTGGCCACCGACCGGGCGTGGACGATGCACGCGCTGGCGGCCGTGGAACGCGACCGCGCCCACCTCGCCGAGGCCCTGGACCTGCTGAACCGCTCCCTGGAACTGCACCGCGCCGGCGGCTCCCTGCACGGCGAGGCGTGGGCCCACTTCCAGCTCGGCCAGCTGTGCCTGCGCCTGGGCGACGTGCCACGCGCGGAGGCCGAGCTGCGCGCGGCCCTCGACCGGTACGGCCGGACCCGCGACGCCCGCGGCGAGGCATGGGCGCTGACGCAGCTGGCCCGGGCCCGGCTGGTCGCGGGCGACGCCTTCACGGGGGTGGAGGAGCTGCGCCGGGCGGCGGCCCGGCACCGCGACAACGAGGACGCACGCGGCGAGGCCTGGACGCTCTACTACCTCGGTCAGGCGCTGGAGGAGGCGGGCAACCTCGACCAGGCGGTCCGTGACCTGGAGCGCTCACGCACGATGTTCTCCCGGATGCGGGACGTGTACGGGCTGGCCTGCGCCCGCCACCACTCGGCCCGGGCGACCCGCGACCAGCGTGCCGCCCAGACCGGATCCCTGCGGAACTCGGGCTTCGCGAGGCAACTGCTCGTCGACGCCCGCGCCGACTTCCAGCGCATCGGCGTCGCCCACGGCGAGGCGTGGACCTGTCTGGAGCTGGCCGTCGTCGACGCGGGCAACGCCCGTACGGCACAGGCGCTGGCCCTGTGCGACGAGGCGGTGGGGCTGTTCGCGTCGTACGGGGACCGGCGGGGCGAGGACTGGGCCCATTTCCTGCGCTGCACGCTGCTGCCGTATGCGGCTCCGGGTGGGGTGGAGGTCGGTACGGCGGTGGCGCAGGAGGAGCTGGCGCAGCTGGGTCGGGCCGGCCATCCGGCGCGGGACGAGAAGCTGGACGACTACGTGGAGGCGTATCAGCTGCTGCTGGAGCGCGGCGTGAGCCTGGAGGACGGGTGGCAGGCCTGGCGACTGGGGATGGTGCCGAGCCGGCATGCGCGGGAGGTCATGGGGGTGGGGGTGGTGGCGGCCTCGTGAGGGTCCATGGTGCGCACGCAGCTGCGGGCAGTCGTGCCGCTGGGGACGCAGCTGCGGGCAGTCGTGCCTCCCCCAGTGCCTTAAGGGCCTGGGAGGTGCCCCCAGGGCGTCCCGCCGGGCTGCGCACCTACCTGCTGTCCCGGGCGGACCGCCCACAGTGAGGGTCCGCCCGGTCGGGGACTCAGCCCTTCGCGGGTGAGGCCTTCCCCGACGCCTGCTCCGCGGCGCCCTTGCCGGAGGCCCCCGCCCCGTCGGGGGCCTCGTCGAAGTCGACCCGGCCCATGTGGCGGTTCATGGACTTCATCAGGCCCCACACGGCCAGGGCCATCACCGCGAAGACGATGAAGCCGAGGACGCCGGGAGTCACCTTGTCCTCGTCGACCTCCTTGGCGAGGGTGACGAGATGGGTCATTGCCAGGCTCGCGCTTGCGCTCATGTCAGGCATTGTCGCGGATGCCTGCAAAGAGGTCGTCCTCGGGGAGGGAGGTATCCACGAGGGACTTCGCGAGCTCGTACTCCTCGGTCGGCCAGACCTCCTTCTGAAGCTCCATCGGCACCCGGAACCAGCCCCCGTCGGGGTCGATCTGCGTGGCGTGCGCGATCAGCGCCTTGTCACGGATCTCGAAGAAGTCCGCACACGGGACGTGCGTGGTCAGCGTGCGGTCCTTGTGCCCCGAGTCGTCCCAGCGCTTGAGCCATTCCCCGTACGGGGACTCCAGGCCCCGATCGAGCATCGCCTGGTGCAGCGCCTCGGTGCGCGGGCGGTTGAAGCCCTGGTTGTAGTACACCTTCAGCGGCTGGTAGGCCGGGCCGAACTCGGACTCCGGGTACTTCTCGGTGTCCGCCGCGCCCTCGAACGCCACCATCGTGATCTTGTGGGTCATGATGTGGTCGGGGTGCGGGTAACCACCGTTCTCGTCGTAGGTGGTGATCACCTGGGGACGGAAGGAGCGGATGCTCCGCACCAGCTCGCCGGCCGCCTTGTCGACGTCCTCGAGGGCGAAGCAGCCCTCCGGCAGCGGCGGCAGCGGGTCGCCCTCGGGCAGGCCGGAGTCGACGAAGCCGAGCCACTCCTGCTTGACGCCGAGGATCTCGCGGGCCTCGTCCATCTCCTTCTTGCGTACCTCGTGGATGTGCTCCTCGATGTACTTGTCGCCCTGCAGCTTCGGATTGAGGATGGAGCCGCGCTCCCCGCCCGTGCAGGTCACCACCAGCACGTCCACCCCCTCGGACACGTACTTGGCCATGGTGGCCGCGCCTTTGCTCGACTCGTCGTCGGGGTGCGCGTGGACGGCCATCAGTCGCAACTGGTCAGTCAAGACTCAATCCTCGTTTGGTCGGCGCCCGGTGTGACCGGGTGCGAACGGCGGCTTCTATAGTGACCGAATCGGGGGGCGAAAAATTCCGGGGCCCCGGTCCCGGGAGCCCCGTCCGGGACCTGGGTCCCGCCCCGGCCGAGAGGACGATCATGAGTACGGCGAGCACGCGACTGCCCGAGGACCGTTACGGCCGCTCCTCGGACGAGCGCGCCGACCGCACCCTGAAGGTCGCCGGCGTCGCCCTCGGGGCGCTGTTCATCGCCGTGATCGCCTATTTTGCGTATACCTACATCGGGCAGAACAAGATCAGCGCTGAAGTGATCAGTTTCGATCTCTCGGACGATGCGGTGAAGGTGAAACTGGCGGTCGAGAAGGACGCGGGTGCCTCCGGCTACTGCACGGTGCGCTCCCAGGCGGAGAACGGCGCCGAGGTGGGCCGGGCCGACTTCCGCTTCGACGGGGACGCCACCCGCATCACCGAGGTCGTCACGCTCCGTACGACGGCACCGGGCACGACAGCCGAGCTCGTGGGGTGCCACGCCGACTGACGTCACCCGTATCACGTAGCGGCTGACCTGCAATGACGTGATTTTGTTGACTTATGTCCTCCCTCTTCCGCCACTGAATTGTTAGGCTCGTGGTTTCGCCCACTCGTGAAGGAACATTCTTCTGGGTAGGGCGATGCTTTGTATTCCCAGTACCGACGAGGAGCACCTGTGACCCAGACCAGCGAGAACGTCACCTGGCTGACCCAGGAGGCGTACAACAAGCTCAAGGACGAGCTTGAGTACCTTACTGGTCCTGCGCGCACGGAGATCGCCGCCAAGATCGCGGCCGCGCGCGAGGAGGGCGACCTGCGGGAGAACGGCGGGTACCACGCGGCCAAGGAGGAGCAGGGCAAGCAGGAGCTCCGTGTGCGCCAGCTGACCCAGCTCCTGGAGAACGCCAAGGTCGGCGAGGCACCGGCCTCGACGGACGGCGCCGTGGCCCCCGGCATGGTCGTGACGATCGCCTTCGACGGTGACGAGGACGACACGCTGACGTTCCTGCTCGCCTCGCGCGAGTACGCCAGCGCCGAGATCGAGACGTACTCCCCCCAGTCCCCGCTGGGGGCCGGCGTGATCGGCCACAAGGTCGGCGAGGACGCGGAGTACGAGCTGCCCAACGGCAAGACGGCCTCGGTGAAGATCCTGAAGGCCGAGCCGTACAGCGGCTGAACCCGGTCAGCGCCCTGCGCCTGACCGACCCGCCCTTGACGGCCCCCGGCGTCCGCGCGACGCCGGGGGTTTCGTCATGCCCAGGTCGGTCTCGTCGAGCCGATCTCGTCGCGGGTTCTCACGCCGTCGCCGAGCGGTACTTCCGTACCGCCAGAGTCCGGAATATGACGATGATCAGGGCCGAGTAGATCATTGACTGCTCCCCCGCGTGAGCGAGGGGGATTCCTGGCTCAGGCCGCCTCCTGGAGCGGCGCTCCAGGGGGTCTTACGCCCTCGACACCAGCCGGGTTCAGACCTGCCCGGACGAGCATCACGCGGGCGGAGTTCTTGTCCCTGGGGGAGACGGCTGCGCACGCGGTGCAGGTGTAGGTGCGTTCTGACAGCGGAAGTGCGTGCTTGGTTCTCGCTCCGCAGCGTCCGCAGTCCATGGTGGTGTACGCGGGGTGCACGAGGCGGACGTCCCGCCCGTGCTTGCGGCCCATCTCGATCAGGGCCTGCTTGGTGGCGCCGATCGCGGCGTCGGCGGCCTTGCGGGCCATCGACGTCCTGGCGAGGAACTTCGGGCGGAAGTCCTCCACGGCGATGGCGTCGTGGTCGGTCACGACGCGCTTGGCCCACTTGCGGCCGGTGTCCTGCCGCTGCCGGGCGATCTTCTGGTATGTCTTCGCCCGCAGCTTCTTGGCCTCGCGGTAGCCCTTGGAGGCGGCCTGCCCCTTGGCGGGTTTGCGGCGGGCCATCATCCGGTCGTAGCGGGTCAGCTTCGCCCGGGCCTTCTTCCCGTGCTGGGCGTGTGGGAGGTCGTGGGCGTCCGAGGTGGTGGTCGCGGTCTCCTTCACGCCCCAGTCGATCCCGATCATGCGGCCGGTCTCCGGCAGCGGCTGCACCTCGGCGGGCACGACGAACGAGCAGTACCAGTGTCCCAGGGCGTCCTGGTACACCCGCACGCTGGACGGGTCAGCGGGCAGGTCCCGCGACCAGACCACGGTCAGCACGATGTTCCCGGCCAGGTGCAGACGGCCGTCCTTGAGCCGGAAGCCGCGCCGGGTGTAGTTCAGCGTGGGCAGTGCCTCGCGCTTCTTCTTGTGCCGGGGCATCCCGGCCCGCTGCCGTACGGGCAGCCGTTCCGTGATGTCCTTCAGCGCCTTCGCGCGGGACTTGGCGAAGTCGCGGATGAGCTGCTGCTGCGGCACCGACGAGCCCTCGGCCAGCCACGGCGTGATGGCGCGGGCCTCGGTCAGCATCTTGTCCAGCCGTGCGGGGCCACACTTCTCGTTCTCGGCGTGGGCCTTCTTCGACCGGGCCACGCACTCGTTCCAGATCCACCGGCAGCGGTCCCACTCCGCCAGGAGGGCGGTGCGGGCGATCGACGACACGCGAAGCCGGTAGGTGTACCGGGCGTGCCCGGCGTCCCCGGCCTCCTTCACCACCGACACGCCATCACCCCCTTCCCGCGCCTCGGCCGCTCACCCCGACCTCCGTGAGGAGACCGTACGTGCGACATGCGCACACCCGTGCCCTCATCACGACACAGTCACCGCAACCAGCGAACACGGGCACACGCGTTCGCTTTTCGGCTCCGCCGGGAGGCCGGACACGGCGACGCTCCGCGTCGCCGTCACGGGATGCGATTCCTCCCCGGCGTGAACGCCGGGGCATCCTCGCAAGAATCAGGTGAAGCCCAGACCGGGTGCTCCATGGGCCAGGCGCCCGAGGTGGCGACACCGGGGTTTCCGAAGAGCTCTCGGCAGGCCTGGACCGTGGCGCTGAACGGGTTCCACTCGGCGATGTGCCGCAGCCAGGGCGTCATCTGGTCCGAGTCCACGAACGCGTTCGAGACGGAGGTGACCGGGAAGAGCCAGATCAGCCCGCCGGACGTGGCCGCCTCGGGCGTCCGCACGGACAGGCCGATCAGCGCGCCGATCCAGGTGAAGGCGCGCCGCCGGGGCGGCTTGCCGCACCCCGGCCCGGCATGCGGCTTTCGGCCGGTCCGGTCCGGGGCGCCGCTGCCCCGGCGCAGCACCAGGCGACCTGAGAGCGTCAGCCATATCCAGCACAGCTCGCCTTGCCCGCCCTATCCCAAGGGTTCAGGCCCGAGGCTTACGGCCCCCGCAACTCAGCCACCGACCCGAACCCACGACACCCCCACCGGCCAGCCCAGCGCCCGCTACGGCCACACGTGCTCGCCCTCGTGCCCCTCGAACAAGCCGCACACGACGTTGACCCGGCCGGGCCGCATGGCCCGTTCCTTCGCCCGCGTACAGCAGGCGCGCCGCAGATGGCAGGCCGGGAGGTTGTCCATGGAAGAGGCCGCCGCACGGGCCGCCGCCGACCTCGAAGGCCGCGACCAGCGAGACGGGTAACCCCGCGTGACGTTCCCCCTCTTGGGCTGGGGCCGACGGCCTGCCCAAACCGCGCCACTACCAGGGAAAACGAACCCCCGGCCACCCCCTAACTGATCGCTGCTGAGGGGTGGTTGACATTCGGCAGGTAGTCAGCCGATCGGGCGCAGAGGGCTGCTCGGATGGTCGAGCCACGGCGTATGCTCGCCGGTCTCGCCGTCGACCGTCAGGCCGAATCTCTCCCACCCCGGCCTGCCCATGGCGTCCCAGTGCAAGTATGCGACGGTGACCTCGTCCCAGAGGTCCCGCGGGCCGGACTGGTAGACCTCGAACTCCTCCCGGCCCGGCTCGTAGTCGACCGTGGCCCACGAGGTGACGGCCGTGTCACGCAGCCAGAGCGTGTACGAGCCGTCGTCGTAGGTCTCGGTCCACGGGAAGACTCCCTGGGCCTGGAGGCCGATCGCGAACATCGGTAGCCAGTCCCCGATGTCCTCGGGCGAGAGCGACGTCAAGGACTTGACGCCATCGGCTGGCCAGGGCTCGCCGCCCAGGTACTCCCGCACATGTCGGCGCTTCTGGCGTTGCTGACGTAGCCGCATGAATGCCGACGAGCCGACGAACGGCCCCACGGCGGACCCGTCACGCTGCACGGTCAGCCGCACCACGCCTTCACCCCCGTAGGTGGTGGCGTACGGGGCGACGATGGCCCCGCCCGTGCGGACCTGGCCGATCACCTGGTGCGGCACTTCGGTCAGCGCAGCCGTGACCAGGACACGGTCATACGGCGCCCCCTCGGGGTACCCATCGAAGCCGTCGCCCACGACGAGCGTCGGGTGGTAGCCCGCTGACTCGATCCGCTCGCGCGCCGACTTCGCGTTCTCCTCGTCGACCTCGACAGAGAAGACGTTGCCCGGACCAACCCGCTCAGACAGGAGCGCGGCATTCCACCCGGTGCCTGTGCCGATCTCCAGGACTCGGCTGGTCTCCTGGACGTCGAGGGCCGCGAGCATCGAGAAGACCATGGACGGTTGCGAGTTCGAGCACGTCGGCGTCCTCCCCTTGCCGGTGCCCGAGTGCTGGCCGTCGTCCCACTGCGTCGTCAGGGACACGTCCGAATAGACCGCGCGGAACCACGCCCCCGGGTCCGCGTTGCGGTTGATCACATCGCCCTGGCCCGTGCCCTTGATCTGGCCCGGCCACATCAGATCAGGCACGAACAGCTCGCGCGGCACGGCGGCGAAGGCCGGTGGCCAGTCCGAGGTCAGCGCGCCCGTCTCCTTGAGCCGGGAGGCCAACCCGTGAAGGCCGGCCTCCCTCAGTTCGTGCTCAGTCACCGGCTGGAGCCGCCGTTCGTGTCGCTGTGGCCCGAGTCGTCACCCTCGCTACCTCCACCGCCGTGCTTGTTGCCCGAGTCGCTGTCGTCCTCGCCGCCGCGCACGATCCAGGGGCGCTCGTCGCGCATGTGACACTCCTCGATTCCGTAGGGATGGTGCTCTGCACTTGCTGACCCGCCTCGACCACCGACCATCAAGAGCGGCCGAGGCGGGGGTTGGGCGGCCTCGCCCGAGCGCACGGGGGAACGCTGCTCGGACAAGGCCAGTCTCAGGGATTCGCCATCACGTACGCGGCGACCAGAACGAATCCGATCGAGCCAGCGATCATGAACGCGAGCAAGGGGCCGGCCAGCCGACCGAGTAACCGCCTCATCAGCGGCTCGTGGACGTGCGCCACGGGCGGGTGATGATCTCGCTGTCCGTCACAGGCCCGCTCTGGACATGGCGTTTCGTATGCCGTTGCGAACCGACAGCTCCTCGCGTGGGGTCAGGTACCTCACTCGGAAGGCGTCCCACTCCCGGCCCCCGTGGACGGGGCGAAGCTGTACGCGATCCGGGCCGTGATGCCCCATCACTACGCCGACCTTGCCGGTCTCAATGTCCATCACCAGGCTGTCGAGCGCGCAGCTTTCCGGGTCCACGGCCGTCTGGTCTCTCTCCGTCGTGGCCATGCGTCGAAACTACGAGCCGCGACCACTCGACTCCAGACAGCAACGTTGGTAGTTACCCGACACCCCGTCAAGGACTACCAATTTGCTTGGCAGTTACCCCGCAACCCCCAGGTGAGAGGCCATGTCACGCATGTCCTGAGTCAGCGTCCGTTTCCGGTTGCCGAGGATGTCCCGCATGATCCGCCGGGCCATCGACTGATGCTTCAGCCACTCCGGAGACGACGCCTTGATACCGGTCAGCTCGTCCATCGCGTCCTGGTGTGACCCGAGCAGGACGTGAGCCTTCGCGACGTCCAAGCGGTGCCTGTCCCAGTTGTTCGAACTCGGTCGGCCGAGCTTCTTCAATGCCTTACCCCCCACGGGGCCATCGTCGGCCCGGCTGAGGACACCCTGTGCATCACCGATGAGCGCCAGATCCTCGATCGCCTTGGTCTCAGCAGTCACCGGCCCGAACGTAGCCCAGTGCTCCCGGAAGTCCATGTGTTCCCGCCCCAGCGCGCTCGCGGCCGTCGTCGCCATGCGGCGAGCCTCCCTGGCGACGTCCGGACGGTTGTTGCGGATCGATGCGGACGCCACGCGCTGAAGTAGCTCACCCCAGACGGCCAGTTCGCCAGGCGTGGCCTTCGACATACGCGGCTCGACGCTGTCAGCCGTTCGAGTGGCCAGTTGCTCAGCCTCGTCGAAGCGGTCCTGCCGCAGAAGCAGCCAGCCCATGCCGACGACGCCGTTCGTGGCGAGCTGAACCTGCCCGGTCTCCCGCGCGTCCTGGATACCGCGCGAGAGGGCGTGATACGCCATGTCGTAGCGCCTCACCTGGGTCAAGTACTTGCCTGCGAGCAGGAAAGCCCTGGCGCGCACGATGATGGCGCGCTGGCGATCCTCTCCGTCGTCGCTGGTGGCTACCGCAGTCTCGGCGGCGCGCAGGATGCCCGGCAGCTTCTTCGCCACGCTGTCGTAGCGGTCGGTGCGGTAGAGGGCGTGCTGGTCGTCAACGTCCCGCTGGATCGCAGACAGGGCGACGGGTTGGTCCGGCCCCATGATGGTCTCGGACAAGCCGACCGGCGGCATGAGGGCGCGGCGTAGCTCCATGAGCCTGGGGCCCTCGCTGGAGTCCACCTCGATGGGTGACGGCACCTCGGTTGCGAAGAGGCTTGATGTCGTGGTGTCCAGCGCGCGGGCGAAGGAGTTCAGCATCTCGACGGAGGCGTTCCCGCCCTGCTCGACGATGCGGACTGTACCAACCGAGGAACCCGCAGCTTCGGCAAGCTGTTCCTGCGTCCAGCCCTTCAGGCGGCGGTAGTTCTTGACGTTCTCTCCGAGCGACGACATCGAATCACCTCCAGTTCAGCGTACGCCGCTTGGCCTACTGGAAGTTGTTCCTCAAGTGAGGGGTACCTGAACGTGAAGAAGGCCCCCATCCGTTGGATGGGGGCCCATTCGAGGAGGCCATCAACCAGATGCCCGGCGGTACTTGCGGACGGCGAGCGTACGGAAGAACAGGATGATCACGACCGACCAGATCAGCGAGGCCCAAACCGGGTGCTGCATGGGCCAGGCGTCGGGCGTCTGGAAGCCCGGGGGAAGGTTGCCGAACAACTCGCGGCATGCCTGCACGGTGGCGCTGAACGGGTTCCACTCCGCGATGTGCCGCAGGAAGGACGGCATCTGGTTCGCGTCCACGAAGGCGTTCGAGATGAATGTCAGCGGAAACAGCCAGATCAGGCCGCCCGAAGTGGCCGCTTCAGGAGTGCGCACGGACAGGCCGATGAGCGCGCCGATCCACGAGAACGCGTACCCGAGTAGCAGGAGCAGGCCGAATCCGGCGAGCACCTTGCCGAAGTTCTCATGCGTGCGCCAGCCGACCAGCAGGGCGACCACGGCGAGGACTATCAGGGTCAGCGCCGTCTGCACCGAGTCGGCGAGGGTCCGCCCGGTCAGCACCGCGCCGCGCGCCATGGGCAGGGAGCGGAAGCGGTCGATGAGGCCCTTGTGCATGTCGTCGGCAATGCCCGCGCCAGCGCCCGCCGTAGCGAACGTGACGGTCTGGGCGAAGATGCCCGCCATCAGGAACTCGCGGTAGGCCTGGGTGGAGGTGGACGACCCGACCTGGATCGAGCCGCCGAACACGTAGGTGAACAGCACCACGAACATGATTGGCTGGACCAGCCCAAAAATGATCATCTCGGGAATCCGGCCCATGCGAATCAGATTCCGGCGGGTGATGACCAGGGAATCGCTCACGGCGCTCACTTCACCTGCTCCTTCAAGGCGTTGGGCCGCCGGTCTCGAATGCTCGGCGAGATGAATCCTGACCAACACGAGCGAACAGGATCCGGGATCCGGGACATGCGGATCAGATTGCGCTTGGCGACGACCAGCGAGTCCCGGACGGACTGGCCGATCGGGTTCGGGCGGGCGGGCCGCGGTACGGCGTCGGTCACGGCGCTCACTTGAGGGTCTCCTTCTTGCGCTTGCGGCCCTTGGCGTCGGCGGGCGTACCGCTCGCGCCGTCGGCGCCGTTCTCTTCGTCGGCGGCCTCCGCCACATGGCCCGTCAGCGACAGGAACACGTCGTCGAGGGTCGGGCGGCGCAGGCCGATGTCGTCGATCTCGATGCCGCGGGTGTCCAGCTCGCGGATCACCTCGGCGAGGAGCTTGGCGCCGCCGGTGACGGGCACCGTGAGCTTGCGGGTGTGTTCCTCGACGGTGGTGTCGCCCTTGCCGAAGCCGCGCAGCACCTCGGCGGCGGTCGCCATGTGCTCGCGCTCGTGCACCACGACCTCGACGCGCTCGCCGCCGGTGCGGGCTTTGAGCTGGTCGGAGGTGCCGCGGGCGATGACGCGGCCGTGGTCGACCACCGCTATGTCGTGCGCGAGGTGGTCGGCCTCTTCCAGGTACTGCGTGGTCAGCAGCAGGGTCGTGCCGCCGGAGACCAGCTGCTTGATGACCTCCCACAGCTGCTGGCGGTTGCGCGGGTCGAGGCCGGTCGTCGGCTCGTCCATGAACATCACGGGCGGGGAGACGACCAGGGCCGCGGCAAGGTCGAGCCGGCGGCGCATGCCTCCGGAGTAGGTCTTGGCGGGCCGGTCGGCGGCGTCCGCGAGGTTGAACTGGTCGAGCAGCTCACCGGCGCGGGCCTTGGCTGCCTTCGCCGTCATCTGGTAGAGCTGGCCGACCATCTGGAGGTTCTCCCGGCCGGTCAGGTACTCGTCGACCGCGGCGAACTGGCCGGACAGACCGATGGAGCGCCGGACCTGGTCGGGGTGGGCGAGCACGTCGATGCCCGCGACGACGGCCCGGCCCCTGTCGGGGCGCAACAGGGTCGTCAGACAGCGGACGGCCGTCGTCTTGCCCGCACCGTTGGGCCCGAGCAGGCCGAGGACCGTGCCCTCAGGGACATCGAGGTCGACGCCGTCCAGAGCCCTTACGTCACCGAAGGTTTTGACCAGGCCTTCGGCATAGATGGCGCCTGGCATATGAGTCTCCACGTCGTCGGGTCGCTTCGAGAAGCGTGGGTTGGTGGGTTCGGTTCTGCCTGAGAAGTGGCACGAGACACACCATAACGCGATGTATCGCGTCTCGCTACGGGATTTACCCGATCGAGTGACGAGGAGCCCGTGATCTTGGCCTGACCTCGGCCTTTACTGTCCTACGACCCCGGTGCCTCAGTCGATGACGAGATACCCCGCCTGTCGCAGGGCCTCGCCGACCTCGGCGCAGTGGGCCGGGCCCTTCGTCTCCAGGTGCAGCTCGACCTCCGCCTCCGTGAGCCCGAGCCGTGGGTCGGTCCGCACGTGGCTCACATCGAGGACGTTAGCGTCGACCACTGACAACACCCCGAGAAGCGTCGCGAGGGCGCCCGGCCGGTCCGTCAGCCGCAGCCGAACGGCCAGGTAGCGGCCCTGCGCCGCCATGCCGTGCCGCAGAACGCGCTGCATCAGCACCGGGTCGACGTTGCCGCCGGACAGCACCGCAACGACCGGCCCCTCGAACGCGCCCGGATCGCTCAGCAGCGCCGCGACCGGGCTGGCCCCGGCCGGCTCGACGACCAGCTTGGCCCGCTCCAGACACAGCAGCAGCGCGGCGGACAGCTCGTCCTCACTGACCGTGCGTACCTCGTCCACCAGATCACCGACGATCGCGAACGGTACGTCACCGGGCCGACCGACCCTGATGCCGTCGGCCATCGTCGCCGGGTTCTCGATCGACACCGGACGCCCCGCCGCCAGAGAGGGCGGATACGCCGCCGAACCCGCCGCCTGCACACCGACGATCCGCACATCGGGCCGCAGGGCCTTCACCGCGACCGCGATCCCCGCCGCGAGACCGCCGCCGCCGATACCGACGACGATCGTGCGCACCTCCGGGCACTGCTCCAGAATCTCCAGGCCGACCGTGCCCTGGCCCGCGATGACGTCCGGATGGTCGAAGGGATGGATGAACACCGCGCCCGTCTCGGCGGCGTACTCCTGCGCGGCGGCCAGGGTCTCGTCGACCACGTGACCGTGCAGACGCACCTCGGCGCCGTAGTCACGCGTCGCACTTATCTTCGGCAGCGGCGCGCCCTTCGGCATGAACACCGTCGAGTGCACGCCGAGCAGCGAGGACGCCAGGGCGACGCCCTGTGCGTGGTTGCCCGCGCTCGCGGCGACCACACCGGCGGCCCGCTCCTCGGGCAGCAGACCGGCGATCCGGACGTAGGCGCCGCGCAGCTTGAACGAACCGGTCCGCTGGAGATTCTCGCACTTGAGGTGCACAGGAGCGCCGACCAGCTGGGTCAGGTACCTGCTGCCCTCCATCGCGGTGACACGTGCGACGCCGGTGAGCATCTTCTGCGCGCCGCGTACGTCGTCGAGGGTGACCGGGGGCAAGGGGGCGGCCTTGCGGTAGTTCATGGCTCAAGTCTCGCAGTTCACCTGCCGCAACAGCCGTAGTGACCAACGTCCGAGACTGGTTTGCGCAGCGCCGGTACGGCCCGCCTTCCATCCGCGTACCCTGTCCCCCAACCCAGCACCCAGTATGAAGTGAGCCCCCGGCCATGCCCACAACACCTGAAATGTCGATGGACATGACGACCGTCGGTGACACCGGCCTCCTCGACGCGCTGCAGCACGAGGTGGCGGTGTTCGCCCGGCGTGCCGAACAGACCCGGCTCGGCGGGGTCGGACAGGTGCGCAACTCCATGGACCGCGCCGCATACCTGCTGCTCAACCGGCTCGACAAGGAAGGGCCGATGGGCGTCAAGGCGCTCGCCGCGAGCATGGGCATCGACTCGTCGACGGTCACCCGGCAGGTGGCTCCCCTCGTCGACACGGGCCTGGTCAAGCGGACCTCGCACCCCGAGGACGGGCGTGCCGTGGTGCTCCAGCTGTCCCCGCGCGGGCTGTCCCGGCTGGAGGAAGTGCGCTCGTCCCGGCGTCAGCTGATGGCCGAGCTCACACACGACTGGGCACCCGAGGAGCGCGAGGCGTTCTGCACACTCCTCACCCGCTTCAACCTGGCGCTCTCCGCACGGATGTCGGCGCAGGGCGTGCCGGGGATGGAGCAGCAGTCGGCTTCCTGAGCCGCGGGTGAGACACGTGCGCGTGCGGCGGGAGTTACGAGACGCCGCGTGCCGCTCCGGGCCGGGGGCGGACACGCGCGCGTGGTGCCGGGACTCCACCGCCCTTCACCAGCCCCTCCTCCTCCTCCCCCCCGGCCCGCCGCGTGGAGCGCGATCTTCCACGGCAGCCGAGGCATGCCGCGCGGTGCGCGGGCTCTTGACCGAAAGCCCACCGCTGGCCTCATATGAGACCGGGTCCTCGTGGTCGTACGCGGATTCACATCCGGTGGGCCGGGTACGCCACCGGGATCCGTATCCTCAGGTCGGCCTCAGGCGGGAGGCGCGGTGCGAGAACGGCAAGCGTCCCAAGGTGCCCGCGGGGCCCGGGAGTTCGAGGCGTTCGTCGCCGGCGCGGCGGGGCGGCTGCTGCACACCGCCACGCTGCTCACGGCCGAGGCCCCGGACGACAACCCGCGCGCGCGGCGCCTGCTGACCCTCGCCCTCGCCCACACCTACGCCTGCTGGGACCGACTGCGCGGCGAGGACCCGTACGACCGCACCCGCCGGTACCTCGCCACCCGCTTCGCGCACGGCGCCTGGCACCAGTACGGCGCCTTCGGCCGGGCCCGCCCGCACCCCACCGGCGCACTCGCCCACCTCACCCCGCAGGAGCGCCTGATCCTGGTCCTCAGGCTCTACGAAGGGGTCGCCGAGGAACAGACGGCTGCGCTGCTCGGGCTGCCCACGGAACGCGTCCGCGCCCTGTGCGACCGGGCGACGGCGACGGTCCTCCACCCGCCCCGGGGGCCTGCACCGGCGGTGACGGAGGCGAAGGTGGCGGCGTCGTGATCGGGGGTCTGCAATGAACCGGTTGGAACGGGAGGCTGCCGCGCGGCGGATCATGGAGCGGACGCCGCCGCGGGTACCGCCGGACCTCTGCGCCGACGCCGTGCGCCGCGGCAACCGCCTGCTGCGACGCAGGGCCCTCGCCCTGCGCCTGGGCTGGCTGCTGCTGTTCGCCGCGACCGTGGCGTTCACCGTGTGGGCGCTCACGGCCCGCCCCTGGGTGGAGCCGCCGTCAGAGACGACCCCACCGCTGACGGGCTGGTGAGCGGCGCGCGGGGCTAGCCGAGCGCCTGCTGGAGGTCCTCCAGCAGGTCGTCCGCGTTCTCGATGCCCACGGAGAGGCGTACGAGGTCGGCGGGTACCTCCAGGGCAGAACCGGCCGCGGAGGCGTGCGTCATGCGCCCCGGATGCTCGATCAGCGACTCGACACCGCCGAGGGACTCACCCAGGGTGAACACCTTGGCGCGGTTGCAGACCTCGACGGCCGCCTCCTCGCCGCCCTCGACCTGGAAGGAGACCATGCCGCCGAAGGACCGCATCTGCTTGGCGGCGATCTCATGACCAGGGTGATCCGGCAGTCCCGGGTACAGCACCCGCGTCACGCGCGCGTGCCGGGTGAGCATGTCGGCGACCCTGGCCGCGTTCTCACTGTGCCGGTCCATGCGCACGGAGAGGGTCTTGGTGCCGCGCAGCACCAGCCAGGAGTCGAAGGGCCCGGCGACCGCGCCCATCGCGTTCTGGTGGAACGCCAGCTCCTCGCCCAGCCCCTCGTCGCCCACGATCAGCGCGCCGCCCACGACGTCCGAGTGGCCGCCCATGTACTTGGTCAGGGAGTGCACCACGACGTCCGCGCCGAGCGACAGCGGCTGCTGGAGGTAGGGCGTGGCGAACGTGTTGTCGACGACGAGCCGGGCGCCCGCGTCCCGGGCGATCTGCGCGACGGCGGCGATGTCGGTGATGCCGAGCAGCGGGTTGGAGGGGGTCTCCACCCACACGACCTTGGTCTTGGGGGTGATGGCGGCCCGTACGGCTGCGGGATCGCTCGTGTCGGCGACCGACCATTCCACGCCCCACCGGGCGACGACCTTCGCGAACAGGCGGAACGTGCCGCCGTACGCGTCATTGGGGATGACCACGTGGTCGCCGGGGCTGAGCAGCGTACGCAACAGGCAGTCCTCGGCCGCCAGTCCGGACGCGAACGCGAGTCCACGGCGCCCGCCCTCCAGGGCGGCGAGGTTCTCCTCCAGGGCGGTCCTGGTCGGGTTGGCGCTGCGGCTGTACTCGTAGCCGCCGCGCAGACCGCCCACCCCGTCCTGCTTGTAGGTGGACACCTGGTAGATCGGCGGGACGACCGCACCGGTGAGGGGGTCGGCCGTGTTGCCCGCGTGGATGGCGAGCGTCTCGAAGTGCTGACTGATGTGCCTGTCGCTCATGAGAACCGAGCGTAGTGCGCTCGCCCTCCCCATGCCGCCGCCACGGCGCGGCGCAGGCGCCCGCCTGCCGTCGGACGCGGTTTTCCACAGGCGGAGGGAGGGGGTTGGCCAATTGTCGGCGGCGTCTGGTTCGCTTGATGCATGGAAATTCTCTGGGTCCTGATGGGTCTGCTCATGATCGGTTTCGTGCTGGGTCCGTTCGTGATGCGCAGGCGCAGGGGGATAGAGCTGGTCACGCCGGGCCACCCGGACGCCGCGGACCCCGCGAACTACGGATTCGTACGGCAGGAGGAGCTGGACGTCCGCATGCCCGGCCCCGACCAGGACCTGGTGGACGTGCTGGACCTGGTGCAGCGCACCCAGGACCACCGCGCCGCCGCCCAGCTCCTGGCCGGTACGGAGGCGGAGGGCGAGCTGCGCTGGCAGCGCGTGCAGGCCTTCGCGGGCGCGGCGTCGCTGGAGCTCCAGCAGCGGCCGGGCGGCGTCAGTGAGACGCCGGGCGGGCAGTGGCTGCGGGTGTGGCGGGCCGAGGCGCCCAAGGACGCGGGCGGCGCGGCGGTGCACGCCGAGTTCCTGGTGCAGCAGGCGTGGCGGACGGCGACGCCCGGCACGGACGAGTTCCGGATCATCATGGAGGAGGCGAAGGCGGCCTGCGGCGACGCGGCGCTGCTCGCCCCCGGTGACCCGATCCCGTACATCATCGAGCTGTCGGTGGCCCGGGGCCTGGCCTATCCGCGCGCGGAGTTCGAACAGCTCTGGCTGAAGATCCTGGACCGCGCGCCGAACCACATGGGAGCGCACCTCGCCGCGCTGCACTACTGGTGCGAGAAGTGGCACGGCTCGCGCGAGCTGGCGTCCCAGTTCGCGGAGGCCGCGGCGGCCCGTGCCCCGCAGGGCTCGCTGCTGGCGGCGATGCCGCTGTTCGCGGTCTTCGAGCATCTGCCCGAGGTCAATCTGGTCGCCAGTTTCTACCAGAGCGAGGTCGTGACCAAGGCGATCCACGGCGCCCTGCACGCGGTGCACTCGGCCCGCCCCGACGACCCGATGCTGGCGCACGTCCGCCATCTGCTGGTGTTCTTCCTGGTCCGCTCCGAGCGCTGGTCGGAGGCCATGAGCCAGCTGATACACATCGACGGCCATGTGGGCGCCCTGCCCTGGACGCTGTCGCCCGACCCGGCCGCGGAGTTCGCGGTCTACCGGGCGCTGGCCGTGGCGGGCTACGAGGCGAACGGCGGCAGCCCGGCGACACTGCTGCACTGAACCTGCCGTACGCCCTGATCGCAGTCCGTGGCGGCAGGCGGGCCGAGTACCGGAATGCGGGACGGCCCGCATGCGTTCACCACCTGCCGCCCCGTCCAGGGCGAACCCCGGAACTCCACGAGGGAACCCGGCGAGGAGACGAAGGAGCCTGCGACATGCTGTTCGGCCGTACGCCCACCCTGCCCACCCCCGAGCAGGCGCTGAAGGGCCGCCCCGAGCCGGCCTTCACGGTCCCCGACCGCCACACGGTCCTCGGCAACCCCCTGCTCGGCCCCTACCCCGAGGGCCTGGAGGTCGCCGACTTCGGCCTGGGCTGCTTCTGGGGCGCCGAGCGCAAGTTCTGGCAGCTCCCGACGGGCGTGTGGACGACCCTGGTCGGCTACCAGGGCGGCTACACGGAGCACCCCACCTACGAGGAGGTCTGCTCGGGCCTGACCGGCCACACGGAGGCGGTCCGCGTGGTCTACGACCCGAAGCTGATCTCGTACGAGAAGCTCCTGCAGACCTTCTGGGAGGCCCACGACCCGACCCAGGGCTTCCGCCAGGGCAACGACGTCGGCACCCAGTACCGCTCGGCGATCTACACCCACACCCCGGCCCAGGCAGCCGCGGCCGAGTCCTCCCGCGAGGCGTACCAGAAGGTCCTGACGTCCTCGGGCTACGGCAGGATCACCACGGAAATCCTCCCGGCCGAGGGACGCACCTTCTACCCGGCCGAGGCATATCACCAGCAGTACCTCGACAAGAACCCGGCGGGATACTGCGGGATCGGCGGGACAGGGCTCTCCTGCCCGATCGGCATCGCGCCTGCGCCGGAAGCCGCGGACAAGTAGACCGTGCCGGCCGCCGGGCGGTCGCCGCGTCGCTGATGGCAAGCGGTCGTCAGTACGCGTTGCGGCGGCGCAGTCCGAGGGGGCGGCCGTCCGGGTCGACGAGGAGGCGGTGCAGGGGCGTGCAGAGCGTCGTGGCCGTACGGGAAAGGGTCGGTGGGCGGTAGGTGCGCAGGCGGCCGGGGGGTCTGGGGCCGCGGTGGTCGCCTGCGTGCCAGGAGTCCAGTGCGGCGGCACTCGCCGCGAAGGCGTCGAAGGCGGTCGTGGGATCGCAGAGCGGGTCGGGTGCGTGCGAAGTCCGGGGGGCTTGCGTGTCCAGGTGCTCGTGGGAGAGTTCCAGGCGCAGGTTTCTGGCGTAGCTGCGCGCGCCGTCCCCGAGGCCGCCGGGGTCGCGCGGCTCGCGTGGGTCTGGGCGCTCGTCCAGGACGGCGCAGCTGAGTTCGGAGTCGTGGGTCCACGAGCGGAGGTTGATGTTGTCGGATCCGACCGAGGCCCACACGTCGTCGATCACGCAGGCCTTGGCGTGCACGTACACCGGTGTCCCGGCGTGGTTCTCCAGCCCGTACACCGCGACGCGCCCACCACCGGCGCGGCGCAGCCTGTCCAGGGCCGCGATCCGGCCGATCAGGTTCATCGGCAGGGTGAGTCGGCCGTCCTGCTCGGGGAGGGACGGGATGACCGCGATCAGGCGCAGGCCGGTGTTGGCGGTCAGTGCCTCGGCGAAGCGTTCCACCACGTGCGGAGACCACAGGTACTGGTCCTCCAGGTAGATCAGGGCCCGGGCCCGCCGCAGCGCTTTGCGGTAGCCGCGCGCGATGCTGCGCTCGCCGTCGGGGGCGAACTCGTAGCCGCGCAGCAGTCGGTTGGGGTAGGTGCGCAGGACCTGGACGGTGTGGGTACCGCAGGGCTGGGGGTCGGGTGCCTGGGGTGGCAGGGGGTCCGCGCGGGTGTCCTCGCGGTGTGCGAGCTCTCGCAGGCGGACGAGCGGGCTGCGGGTGAGCGGTGCCGGGTCCTCCCAGCGTTCCCGGAAGACGGCCTCGATGTCGCCGACGGCCGGTCCGCGTATCGCGAGCTGGATGTCGTGCCACGGTGGGTGCTGTCCGTACGCGGCGGCGATGGGCTGTGACTGCGGGTCGCCGCGGTGTGTCGCATCGTCATGGCGGTTGTGGCACAGGTCGATGCCGCCGACGAACGCGATGTCGAGCTCGGGGCGGTCGGAATGCCGGAGTACGACGAACTTCTGGTGGTGCGAGCCGCCGGGACGTACCCGCATGTCGAGCAGGCACTCGCCGCCCGCCGCTTCGACTTCTTCGCCGAGGTGGCGGTTCTCGGCCTCGCTGAACTGGAACCGGTCCAGGTGGGACCGCCAGACCAGCCCTTTGACGATCACGCCCCGCTCGGCCGCCTCGCACAGGACGGTGCCGATTTCGCTGCCGGGACCGGCGAGGCGCTCGTCGGGGTCGCCCCGCCAGTCGGTGAACAGGAGCAGATCTCCGGCGCGCTGCGCGCGGATCGCGTCGAGGAGTTCCCGGAAGTACGTCGCGCCGTGGATCAGGGGCCGCACCAGGTTTCCGCGCGACCAGGCCGCTCGGTCCGGTCGGCGGGTGTCCAGACGTGTCGCGCTGTTGCCGCGTTCGCTCGAGGTCAGCAGCCAGTCGGTGAGTTCCACAGCCCAGGTCCTCCAGCTCCGCCCGGTGACCGACGGCTCCGCCACGGGCCGACGGCAGCTCAGCCCCCGCTCCCGTACGGCCGCGTGATGATCTCCAGGTTGTGGCCGTTCGGGTCGTCGAAGTAGGTGCCTCGGCCGCCGTCGTTGTGGTTGATCTCGCCGGGGCGGGAGTGGGCCGGGTCCGCCCAGTAGGTCAGGCCTGCGCGTCGGATGCGGGCGAAGATCGTGTCGAAGTCGGACTCCGAGACCAGGAAGGCGTAGTGCTGGGGGGTTATGTCGCCGGGGGTGTCCATGTAGTCGAGGGTCACGCCGTTCGGTATCTCGACGGGGGCGAAGGGGCCGAACGGCGGACTCACCTCGAGGCCGAGCATATCGGCGAGGAAGCGGGCCGACGCCTCCTTGTCGTGGGCGGCGACGATGGTGTGGTTCAGCTGGATCGTCACGGTGCGCCTCCTGCGTCCAGGGTTCAAAAGCGGTCACTTCCACGCTAGGGCCTGTCCGCTCGGGCACACAGTGGGTGTTTCCCCCGCTGGTCGGCGGCCCGTGTCTGCTGTGGCTGCTGGGCCGCCGGCCGACGAGGTGAACGATCAGATCGTCGCAGTGTCGATCACGAACCGGTACCGGACGTCGCTCGCCTGCACCCGCTCGTACGCCTCGTTGATCTGGTCGGCGCGGATCAGTTCGATCTCGGCGCCGAAGCCGTGCTCGGCGCAGAAGTCGAGCATCTCCTGGGTCTCCGCGATGCCGCCGATCATGGAACCGGCGAGGGTCTTGCCGCCGCCGATCACCGAGAAGAGGTTGAGGGAGATCGGCTCCTCGGGGGCGCCCACGTTCACCAGCGCGCCCTCCGTCTTCAGCAGCGTCAGGTAGGCGTTGAAGTCCAGCGGGGCCGAGACCGTCGAGACGATCAGGTCGAAGGTGCCCTGCAGTTCCTGGAAGGTCTTCGGGTCGCTGGTGGCGTAGTAGTGGTCGGCGCCCAGCTTCAGGCCGTCGTCCTTCTTGCGCAGGGACTGCGACAGCACCGTCACCTCGGCGCCCAGCGCGTGCGCGATCTTCACGCCC
This sequence comes from Streptomyces flavusporus, assembly GCF_046267975.1. Taxonomy (NCBI): domain Bacteria; kingdom Bacillati; phylum Actinomycetota; class Actinomycetes; order Kitasatosporales; family Streptomycetaceae; genus Streptomyces; species Streptomyces flavusporus. The sequence continues at coordinate 3,754,086 of NZ_CP176503.1, forward strand.
ATGTGGCCGAGGCCGCCCATGCCGAGGATGGCGACCTTCTTGCCGGGGCCGGCGTTCCAGCGCTTCAGCGGGGAGTAGAGGGTGATGCCGGCGCACAGCAGCGGCGCGGCGACGTCGAGGGACAGGCCGTCGGGGATGCGGACGACGTAGTTCTCGTCCACGACGATCTTCTGCGAGTAGCCGCCGTAGGTGGGCTCGCCGTTCTTGTCCAGGGCGTTGTACGTGCCGATCATGCCGCCGCCGGTGCAGTACTGCTCCAGGCCGGCCTTGCAGTTGTCGCACTCGCGGCAGGAATCGACCATGCAGCCGACGCCCACGCGGTCGCCGACGGCGAACTTGGTGACACCGGAGCCGACCTCGGCGACAACGCCGGCGATCTCGTGGCCGGGGACCATCGGGAAGATCGCCTCGCCCCAGCCCTCCTGGGCCTGATGGATGTCGGAGTGACAGATGCCGGCGAACTTGATGTCGATCAGGACGTCGAACTCGCCGACCGGCCGACGCTCGATGGTGGTGCGCTCCAGCGGAGCCTTGGCGGCGGGTGCGGCGTACGCAGCAACAGTGGTCATGCCGGGGTTCTCCTAAGGGGGTTCCGTGCCCGGCTGCCTTCCGACCGGGCACGGGATCCAGCGTGCCGCCGTTTTCCGCATTCACCCAGGCCACGGCTTTGCGTACGCTTGCTGTTCCTACCACTGACGGGGTCAGGCTCCTGTGCGTACGACCGGGAATACTGGACGCATGGACGAACAGCGCGACCCCGCACACGAGCCCGGCACGGGCCTGGACCGGCGCGCCGAGCTCAGCGAGTTTCTGCGCACCCGGCGTGCCCGGCTGAAGCCGGAGGACATGGGACTGCCCGACTTCGGGCGGCACCGCCGGGTGCCGGGACTGCGCCGCGAGGAGCTGGCGCAGCTCGCCGGAGTGTCCGTGGCGTACTACACGCGCCTGGAGCAGGGCCACGGACAGAACGTCTCGGCGGAGGTGCTCGACTCCATCGCGCGCGCCCTGCGCCTGACCGACGCCGAGCACGCGCACCTCACGCACCTGGCGAAGCCGAAGCAGCACAAGAAGAAGCCGGCCGCGCGGGCCCAGCAGGTGCGGGTCGCGCTGCGGCAGCTGCTGGACTCGATCGACGGTGTCCCGGCGTACATCGTGGGGCGCCGCTCGGACATCCTGGCCTGGAACCGGATGGCCGCGGCGGTCTTCGGCGACTGGGCGGAGCTGCCTCCGCAGGAGCGGAACTGGGCGCGGCTGGTGTTCCTGGACCCCGCATACCGCGAGCTGTTCGTGGAGTGGGACCAGAAGCAGTCTGACATGGTCGGCTTTCTGCGTATGGACGCCGGCTGCCATCCGGACGACCCGCGGCTGTCCGCCCTGGTCGGCGAACTCTCCCTCAAGAGCGAGGAGTTCCGGCGGCTGTGGGCCAGGCATGACGTCAAGGAGAAGAGCCACGGCGTCAAGCGCCTGAGGCATCCGCTGGTCGGTGAGCTGACGCTGTCCTTCGAGAGGTTCCGCCTGGTCGACGACGCCGAGCAGTCGCTGATCACCTACCACGCGGAGCCGGGCTCGCCCTCGGCGGAGGCGCTGCGCCTGCTGGCGAGTTGGGGTGCGGATGCGACTCGGGCGGGCGGGGCGGCTTCTGCGCCGTCGACGGGTTAGGCAGCGGGCCTGAACAGGCTCGTCCTCAACGGAGAAGCGGAAAGCCCGCCGGAAGCTGTGTCTTCCGGCGGGCTTTCGCTATCGGCTCACTTGCCGTAGTACGCGTTGTAGATCGAGATCGTCGACTTGTTGTTCTGCTTGTCGGTGATCTTGGCGTGGAAGGAGATCGCCTTGCCCTTTGCCGGGTTCTTGAAGGTGATCTTGCCGTTCTTCACGGTGACCTTCTTCCAGGTCTGCCCGTAGTCGTACGACACCCACACGCCCAGCGCCTTGAGGTTGCTGCCCTTGGCGGCGCCCTGGACGGTGACCGGGACGGTGGCCGTGCGGCCGGCCGTGACCTTGCTGGCCAGGTCGGTCGTGGCGTTGAAGCGGACGGTGGACGCCGGGAGCTTGGCCACGTCGGTGGTCGGCTTCTTCGAGCGGAACGTCCAGCTCGCGTCGATCCGGGTGGACGCGGCGGCGACCTTGACGGTCCGCTTGACCGAGGTGGTCAGCTTGTACTCGGCGTCGCCGGCCGGGACCCTGAACGCCTTCTCGCCGAAGAGCGGGTCGTCGTGCGTGCCGACCTTGGTGCCGTTGCGGTACAGGGTCGTGTTCACCGAGGTGAACAGCGACGAGCCCGGGTGCTGGGAGCCGTCGGCGAACAACGGCACATAGCCGTAGATGTCGTTGCCCTCGCGGAACAGGCCGAACTCGCTGTTCAGGTACGGGCCGAAGACCGCCTTGTTGAAGGTCTGCGAGTACGACTTGCCCGCCGTGAACTTCTTCAGGTCGCTCAGCGTGTAGTACGCCTCAGAGATCGGGTAGCCGTTCGCGTCCTTGCCGCCGAGCTGCTCGAAGTCGAACGACCACTCGATGCCGTCGACCGTCGACAGGTACACCGTGCGTGAGCTCGGCAGCTTCTGCTCCACCGGGGTGCCCACCACGAACTCCTCGGGGAAGAGGCCCCACGGGGTGAGCGCGCCGGTCTTGCCGGAGGTGGCGGCACCGAGGTTGTTCTTCACCGTGGCCAGCTCGCTCGCCTTGAAGTGGCGGACCTTGTCGCCCTGGATCTTCTTGACCGGGGCGATGGTCGCCACGTCGTACTCGGCGGTGGCACCCTTGGTCCACTGGCCGTGCCAGGTCTGGGTGAGACCGCTCGCGATCTCGCCGCCCAGGTGGCCCATGCGCAGGTCGGCGAAGGAGGTGGCGCCGAAGCCGAAGCCGACGCCCGCGGTGTCGTAGACGTAGCTGATCATCGCGGACTGGGGCTTGGCGGTGGCGTCCGGCACCGTGATGTCGGCCGTCTTGGTCTTGCGCGCGTCGATCGTCACCGAGGTGTTCTTGGTGACGGTCAGCCGGGGCTGGACCAGCCAGTCGAGGCCGCCCTCCAGGTTCACGAAGTCCTTGGCGATCCAGGCGTCCAGCAGGTACGTGCCCTTGGGGATGCGCAGGGTCGTCGTGCCGGACGCGGCGAGCGGAACCTGGTAGCCGCGGCCGTCGCCGAGGCCCGAGTAGCCCATCAGCGCGGTGTTGTAGTCATCGGTCGGCTGCCCGTCCCGGCCGATGTGCTTGACCGTGACGTCGTACGACTCCACCTCACGCTGCACGGCGGCGGCCGTACGGACGCTCTGCCCGCCGCCCGTCGCGGTGACGTACGCGGAGTAGGAGCCGTCGAGGGTGCCGCCCAGCTTGGTGTTGACGGTCAGGTCGACGGAGGCCTTGCCGCCCGCCGGGACGGTCACCTTGGTTGCGCCGAGCTTGAAGAAACCGGCCGGGGCCGCCTCACCCTTGGGGTTGGTGGCGGTCGCCTTCAGATCCAGCGTGACGTCGCTCGTGCCGAGGTTGCGGTACGTCAACTGCTCGGTGACCGGGGTGTCGTCGGTGTGCGGCCACTGCTGGACGCCGAAGCTCACCGAGACCGGGTCGGCGATCACCGTCTGCTTGACGGCCTTGTCGACCTGGATCCGGCCGGAGCCCTGCTGGAACGGCGTGTAGGCGCCGCCCTTGGTGGAACCGGTCAGCGCGCCCTTGATCTCGGTGTACGTCCAGTCCGGGTGCTGCTGCTTGAGGATCGCGGCGGCGCCCGCCACATGCGGGGTCGCCATCGACGTACCCGAAATGGTCAGGTACCCGGCCGGGTTCTCGCCGACCTCCTGCTCGATGACGCTGCCCTTGGCGGAGGCCGCGGTGATGTCCACGCCGGGCGCGGTGACGTCCGGCTTGATGGCGCCGTCGCCGACGCGCGGGCCGGTGCTGGAGAAGCCGGCCAGCTTGTCCTGGTCGTCCACGGCACCGACGGTGAGCGCGGCATCGGCCGAGCCCGGCGAACCGACCGTCTCCGGGCCGGAGTTGCCGGCCGCGATGGCGAAGAGGATGCCCTTCTCGGTGGAGAGCCGGTTGACGGCCGCCTCCAGCGGGTCGACATCCGGTGTGTCCATGCCGCCGAGGCTGAGGTTGACGACGTCGGCGCCCTGCTCGGCCGCCCACTCCATGCCGGCGAGGATGCCGGAGTCGTCGCCGAAGCCGCTGTCGTCGAGGACCTTGCCGTTGAGGATCTCGGCCCCGGGCGCGACGCCCTTGAACTTGCCTCCCGACTTGGCGCCGGTGCCGGCCGCGATGGACGCGACATGCGTGCCGTGGCCGTACTTGTCGCTCGCGTCGGCGGCGGTGGTGAAGTTCTTGGACGCGGTCACCTGGGACTTCAGGTCCGGGTGGGTGGCGTCCACGCCTGTGTCCAGCACGGCGATCTTCACGCCCCTGCCGTCGTAGCCGGCGGCCCATGCCTTGGGGGCGCCGATCTGCGGCACGGATGTGTCGAGGGTGACCTTGCGGACGCCGTCGAGCCAGATGTGCGCGATGCCGGAGACGGTCCTGTCGCCGTTGGTGACGGCGTCCCACAGCTCGGGTGCGTCCTTGTGCGCGGTCTGCACGGCGTCCGCGTTGAGGGACTCGAGGCTCTGGCGGAGGGTGCCGGCGTCACGGACGTCGGCCTTCGCGGCGGTGGCGGCGCCCTTGTAGCCGACGATGACCTTCAGGCCGTTCTTCTGGGCCTTGCGGGTCGTGGACTTGTTCAACTCGGTGATGTCGAGCAGCCGCTGGTCCAGCTTGCCGGTGGCGACCAGACGGGCCGCGTCCGCGGGTATGACGAGGGTGTGCCCCTCGGCCTTGCGGATCTGTACGGGTATGTGCTCGCGCCCTTCGGCCCGTTCCAGGCCTACGACCCGCCCCTTGGCGTCCACGCTGACCCGGTCACCGGTGATCAGGGTGATGCGGTGGTGGGACGTGAGCTTCGCAGCGCCGGTCACGCGCTGCTCCGGCTTCGCCGACGCCGGGCTGGTCAGTCCCGCGGCGAGGGCGACGGCGGCCGCGGTGGCGACCGCGGCGGCACCGGCTCTCTTCACTTGTCTGCGCAAAACTCCCCCTGGAGTTGAGGAACCGGGCGAATTCCCGATTCACCCGGCCGGGGGCCGTTCCGCACACCTGCGCGTGCACCCCCCGGAGACACGCAGTATGCCGGGGGGTGATCAGGCACCTCAATAGAACGTTCCGTTACGATTTCGCCATAGGCGCGGAAGCGGTCAGGAGTTGGCGTTCTCCTTTACGCTGATCCGCCCCTTGCGGATCGTCGCCAGTCGCGGGGCCTTCCTGGCGATGGAGGAGTCGTGGGTGACCATGATGAACGTCACCCCCAACTCCTTCCACATGCGCTCCAGTACGTCCATGATCTCGTCGCGCATCGACTCGTCGAGGTTTCCCGTGGGTTCGTCGGCGAGCAGGACCTTCGGCTGCTTCACCAGCGCACGGGCGATCGCCACGCGCTGCTGCTGACCGCCGGACATCTCACCGGGCAGATGCCCGAGCCGCTCGCCGAGTCCGACCGACTTCAGCGCCTCGGCGGCTCGTTCGCGCCGCTCCTTCCCCTTCACACCGAGGGGCACGAGGGCGGTTTCGACGTTCTCCTGAGCGGTGAGCGTCGGGATGAGGTTGAAGCTCTGGAAGACGAACCCGATGTTCTCACTGCGCACGGTGGTGAGCCTGGCCTCGGACAGCCGCGCCAGATCGACCCCGTCCAGCACCACCTCACCGGAACCGGGTCGGTCGAGCCCCCCGAGCATCTGCAGCAACGTGGACTTGCCGCCTCCGGTGGGGCCCTGGATGACGAGCCGGTCGCCGTCGGCGATGGTGAGGTCAATCCCGTCGAGTGCGTGGACGGTCTCCTTGCCGCGGGTGTAGTACTTGGTGACGCTTCTGAGTTCGTACATGGTGAGTGCAACTCCTGGTACTTGTAAGGGCCGGGCTGGCTCAGGCCGCGGGCATGCGTGCCGCCTGGGGCGGCACGGGTGGGCGGTGGGGGTCCCCCGCTCGAGCGAAGTCGAGAGTGGGGGAGGCGCCCCGCTAGCGCCGGGCTGCGCGACCCACCCCCGCCCAGCCCCAGCCGACGTCAGCTACTCAACGCGTCGCAACGCATCCGCCGGACGGAGCCGAGACGCACGCCAACCACCGAACGCACCAGCAATCAGCCCACCGGTGACGGCAAGCCCAACCGCAAGGGCAATCGTCGTGACGCTCACCGGCGCAGTGAGCGCGACATCGAGCGTCCGCGACGCGGCCTCACGCGCGGGCCCGCCACCGAATCCCCCGGGGCCCCCGCCGGTCATGCCCCCACCCGCCGCGCCGAGCTCCGCCTGCAACGTAGGACTGACCGCGGTCACGACATACGCCCCCGCCAGCCCGAGCCCGATACCGAGCGCACCGCCCACCAGCCCGTTGACGACGGCCTCCCCGACCACCTGCCGGGTCACCCGCCCGGACCGCCAGCCCAGCGCCTTCAGCGTGCCGAACTCCCGCACCCGCCGGGACACCGCCGACGACGTCAGCAGCCCGGCCACCAGGAACGCCGCCGCAAGCACCACGACCGACAGCCACTTGCCCACGCTCGTTGCGAGATCGGACGCGGTGGACAGCGAGCCGGACACGGTCTCCGCAAGGTCCGCGGAGGTCGTCACGGTCGTACCGGAGATGTTCTTCTGGATCGCCGACTTGACGGCGTCGATCCGCTGCGAGTCGGTCGCCTTGACGTAGATCGTGGTGACCTTGTCCGCCGAGTCGCTGAGCGTCTGTGCCTGCTTCAGCGGGATGTAGAGGTTGGCCGCCGCGTCCCCGCTCTCCGGCGTGGCGATGCCGATGACCTCGTACTTGACGCCCTTGATGGTGACGGTGTCGCCGAGGGCGAGCTTCTTCTCCTTGGCGTAGGACGCGTCGGCGACGACCACCTTGGCGTTGGTCTCGGACGCCTTGAAGGTACGGCCGCTGGTGATCTTCGAGGAGGTCAACGGGCCGAGCTCGGGCTTGCTGACGTCGGTGCCGTAGACGGAGTAGTTGTTGACGTCGAAGTCGGCGCCGCCGCCCTGGACGCGGCCCTCGGGCTGCCCGGTGCCGCCGCCCGGCTGCTCGCCGCCGCCGTCCTGCTGGAACTGACCGCGGGTGAACTGGCCGCTGACCTTGATGACCTGCAGGCTCAGTCCGCCGACGGCGTCCGACACGCCGTCCTGCGCGCCGACCTTGCTCACGGTGGAGCTCGACAGCGTCTCGAAGCCCTGGACCATGACCCGGTCGCTGCTCTGCTCCTCGTCGGAATCGCTGTCCTGCGCGTCGAACCGGAAGCGGGGCCGCTGTGCCTGGCCCTCCTCCTGGGCGGCGGCCGCCTTGGTGACGGTCATGTCGGTGCCGAGCCCGTACAGGGACTGCAGGACCTTGTCCTGGGCCTTGCCCATGCCGGAGGTCACCGAGCTGACCACGATGACCAGCGCGATACCGAGCGCCAGTCCGGAGGCGACGACGAGGGCCGCCTTTCTGCGGCGGCGCAGTTCGCGCCTCAGGTAGGTGAAGAACATGCGCCGCAAGCTAGGGACGCACCGTGATGGCCGCATAAGGCCGGCATAAGAGAAGGATGAGAAGGGTGCGTCCGATCCTCGGAAACGGGTCCGTAAGCCTGTGAAAACACGAATGCCGCCTCCAAGAGGCGGCATTCGCGAGAATCAGAGGGCGCGTCAGATGGCGGAGCCCGCCTTCCACTGCGCCCAGTCCATGTTCCAGCCGTTCAGGCCGTTGTCCGGCGCGATCATCTTGTCGCCGGTGTTCTGGACGACCACGACGTCACCGACGATCGAGTTGTTGTAGAACCAGGCGCCCTCGGTCTTCGGGTCGTTGGCACCCTTGGTGTCGTTCAGACCGACACACCCGTGGCTGGTGTTGACGTTGCCGAAGACGGAGTCGGCGCCCCAGTAGTTGCCGTGGATGAAGGTGCCGGACGTGGACAGGCGCATGGCGTGCGGGACGTCCTTGATGTCGTACTCGCCCTTGCCGTCGTCGTCGGTGAAGCCGACCGTCGCGCCGTTCATCCGGGTCTCCTTGAACTTCTCGGAGATCACCATCTGGCCCTCGTACGTCTTGTTCTCGGGCGAGCCGGCGGAGATCGGGATGGTCTTGACGACCTTGCCGTCCTGCGTGACCTTCATCTGCTTGGTGTTCGCGTCGACGTAGGAGACCTGGTTGCGGCCGATGGTGAAGGTGACCGTCTTCTGCTGGACGCCGTAGACACCTTCGGCGCCCTCGACGCCGTCGAGCGCCAGCTCCAGCGTGACGGTGGAGCCTTCCTTCCAGTAGTCCTCGGGCCGGAAGTCGAGCCGGTTGGCGTTGAACCAGTGGCCGACGACCTCCTGGCCGCTGCTGGTGGAGACGGTGATGCCCTTCTGGACGTCCACCTTGTTGGTGATCGCCTTGTCGAAGTTGATCGACACGGGCATGCCCACACCTACGGTGGCGCCGTCGTCCGGCGTGAAGGTGCCTATGAAGCTGTTGTCCGGCGAGACCGTGGTGAAGGAGGCGTTCTCGTGGGCCTCCCGGCCCTCGGAGTCCTGCGCGGTCGCCGCGACCTTGTAGGTGGTGGAGCGCTCCAGCTGGACGGTGGGCTTCCAGCTCTTCTTGTCGGCGGAAATCTCGCCCTCGACGGCGGTGCCGTCGGACGTGGTCATCGTCACCTCGGTGAGCGTGCCCTTGCTCACGGTGACGGCGGCGGAGTTGTTGATGGAGGCGTTGGCCGAGCCGTCCTTCGGCGTGATCTTGATCTGGGCCTCGGAGCTCTTCTGGGCCGCCGCCTCGTCGACCTTGGCCTGCGAGGTGTCGTTGCCGCTGTCGCTTCCGGAGGCCTCGTTACCGCCGGAACACGCCGAGAGCACCAGAACACTGCCGAGCAGTGCGGACGCGGCCCTCAGGCCCTTGCGCCGCTTACTGACCGTTATCACACGCTTCTCCATCGTTGCCGATTCCCCGAAAACCCCGAGAGTCCCCGTTAAGAACTTTCAACGCTACGACCGGTTCGTCCCGTTCCACATACCTTGCTTGTGTGGGGCACACCACGTTTTGATGAGCCGGTGGTGCAGGTGTCGGTCTGTGCGCCCCTTGAGACGAGGAAACCCCGGGCGGCGGTTGCCGCCCGGGGTCACGATTTCCCCAAGCCGCGTCAGCCGACCCGCTCTCCGTCTTCCTGGTCGTCGACATCATCCTCGGCGAGGTCCCATTCCGGCGAGTCCGGGTCGTAGTCGACCTGCTCACTGCTCCAGGAGGCCTGCTGGAGCTCGACCCCCGGGACTTCGCTGACCAGGTCGAACGGGTCCACGAGATACGCGAGGGCCTCCGCGGTGTCTTCCGTCACAGCGCTCTGCGCGTGCGCCCGTTCCTCGGCCGGCATGTCCGCGTCGTCGGAAATCCGCCGCAGTGCCGCCTGCGTCAGGGCGTCGTTGTCGTCGACCTCAAGGACGAGTTCGACGCGAACCCGTACAAAACGCGATGTCTCTGGAGTGCTCATGCTCGGAGAGTACGGCCCGTGGCCCCCGTGACTTTCCCGTGACCCGCGCCTTTCACTAACATCGCCCCACACGGCCAATTAGCCAGCATCACAAGGGGATCGATATTCCGTGTCATCCGCTCGTCGTCCGTTGCTGACCACCACCGCCGCAGGCACCCTGCTCGGCGCCCTGTGGTTCGTTCCCTCCGCGAACGCGACCGCGGACGACCCGGCGCAGGAGCAGCCCACGGTGACGCAGACGACGCAGGCCAGAGCGGCGGCAACGACCACCGACACGACCGGCGTTCAGACCGACGGCACCCGGCTCGCCGACACCGGCAGCTTCGACAGCACCCCGTACGTCGTCGGCGGCACGCTCTGTCTGACACTGGGCGCCGGGTTTGTGGTGTATTCGGTGCGCCGGGAACGACTTGGGTTCTGAAAAGGTTCGGAAAATCTGGCTTGACGTGTCCTTGACCTGACCTTCATAGTCCGCTCATGAAGAGATCATCGAGGGCGCGCACAGGCGCCACGGTCGCCGTGAGCGTGCTGTCGCTCGCCCTCATCACCGGTTGTGGCGGGGAGTCGGACGGTTCCGGCGACTCCAAGGACACGGAGTCCTCCTCCTCGCAGACTCAGGCCGCCAAGGCGCTCAGCGCGGCCGAGTTGGAGAAGCTGCTGCTCGCTCAGGGCGAAGTCAAGGGTTACAAGGTCGCCTCCGGCGACGACACCCTCCCGAAGTCCAAGACCGAGGTGAAGACCGACAAGGCGGAGTGCGACCCGCTCGCCTGGGCCACGGCCGGTCTCGCCCCGGGCGACACGGACGCGAGCGCCAGCAACACCGTCGCGGAGGACAAGGCGTCGACCGCCACCGCGCAGCCGGAGGACATCGCGGACGCCTTCAACGTCGCCATGACGTTCGTGGGCCTGTCCTCGTACGAGGGCGACGGCGCCGAGAAGGCCATGAAGGCCGTTTCCGACGGCGTGTCGGCCTGTGCCGGCGGGTACGGCCTCACGGCCGACACCGAGAAGACGAAGGTCACCAAGGTCGCCGCGGCGCAGGGCTCCGGAGGCGGTGACGAGTCGGTGGCGTTCACCCAGGACGTCGACATGGACGGCGAGGGCACGGCCACCTTCCAGACCGAGGTCGTCCGTAAGGGCAACACCATCGCCACGTTCTACACGGTGAACTTCGCCGCGCTCGGCACCGGCGAGGCGGCCGAAATCCCGGCGGCCGTGGTCGAGGCGCAGGTCGCCAAGCTCAAGTGATCTCCGGGGCCCTGCCGGTCGTACGGCAGGGCCCCTCAACCGTCCTACTGGAGCGGTCCGGTGACCGTCTCCACCGCCGCCAGCAGCCGCCCGTCCCGCACGAACGCGTCCGCCGCCGCGAGGTCGGGCGCCAGGAACCGGTCGGGACCGGGACCCTCGACCCCCGCCGCCCGTATGGCGTCGATGACGGCCTGGGACGCGGGCGCCGGCGTCAGCCCCTCGCGCAGCTCTATCGCGCGCGTGGCGGCGTACAGCTCGATGGCCACGACCCGCGTGAGGTTGTCCACGGCCGTACGCAGCTTGCGCGCCGCCGACCAGCCCATGGAGACATGGTCCTCCTGCATCGCGGAGGACGGAATCGAGTCCGCGGACGCCGGTACGGCGAGCCGCTTCATCTCGCTCACCAGCGCGGCCTGCGTGTACTGGGCGATCATGAGCCCGCTGTCCACTCCGGCGTCGTCGGCGAGGAACGGCGGCAGACCGTGGCTGCGGTTCTTGTCCAGCAGCCGGTCGGTGCGCCGCTCGGCGATGGAGGCGAGGTCCGCGGCGGCGATGGCGAGGAAGTCGAGGACGTAGGCGACGGGGGCGCCGTGGAAGTTGCCGTTGGATTCGACGCGTCCGTCGGGGAGTACGACGGGATTGTCGACGGCCGACGCCAGTTCGCGCTCGGCGACCAGGCGTGCGTGCGCGATCGTGTCCCGTCCGGCGCCGGCCACCTGCGGAGCACAGCGCACGGAGTAGGCGTCCTGGACGCGGGGGGCATCGCCCTGGTGATGGCCGGTCAGGCCCGAACCCTTCAGTACGGCCAGCATGTTGGCGGCGCTGGCGGCCTGGCCGGGGTGCGGGCGGATGGCGTGCAGCTCGGGAGCGAGAACCCGGTCGGTGCCGAGCAGGGCCTCCAGCGACAGGGCCGCGGTGACGTCGGCGGACTTGTAGAGGGTGTCCAGGTCGGCGAGGGCCATCAGCAGCATGCCGAGCATGCCGTCGGTGCCGTTGAGGAGGGCGAGGCCTTCCTTCTCGCGCAGCTCGACGGGCTGGATGCCGTGCGCGGCGAGGAGTTCGCCGGCGGGGCGTACGGTCCCGTCGGGCCCTTCGGCCTCCCCCTCCCCCATCAGCGTCAGGGCGCAGTGGGACAGCGGGGCGAGGTCGCCGGAGCAGCCGAGGGAGCCGTACTCGTGCACGACCGGGGTGATACCGGCGTTGAGGACGTCGGCCATGGTCTGCGCCACCTCGGGCCGTACGCCGGTGTGTCCCGAGCAGACGGTCTTCAGCCGCAGGAACATCAGGGCCCGTACGACCTCCCGCTCCACCCGCGGCCCCATGCCGGCGGCGTGCGAGCGGACGATGTTGCGCTGGAGCTGGGTGCGCAGTTCCTGGCCGATGTGCCGGGTCGCGAGGGCGCCGAAGCCGGTGGAGACGCCGTAGACGGGGTCGGGCTTGGCCGCCAGCGCGTCCACGATCCCGCGGGCCGCGGTGAGGGCGGCCACCGCCTCGCCGGAGAGCTCGACCCGGGCGCCGGCGCGCGCCACGGCGAGGACGTCGGACGCGGTGACACCGGACGCCCGCCCGTCGCCCACCACCACCCTTTCAAGGCCGCGCTTCGCGCCTTTCCCATCCACCACAGTGTGCATATCCATATTCAGGAGCGTACGCAGTGAATTCGAAGATGTCACGGGTGGGTGCGCGATGTGGCCCTTACCGCTGTTGCCGCTGAGGTACGGCGTTGCTCACCGGCGGCCACGGAAGCGGCGCCGCTCCGGGGTGTGCTCGTCGGTCGGTGCGTCGGCGAGGCGCACCACCGGGTCGTCGGACCCCTCGCGCCCGGCGACGACCGCCCGGACGGCGCGAACCCCCTTGGCCCGGTACTGGGCGGCGTCGGCGAGCCGGAACAGCCGACGGGCGGAGCGCACCGGCCCGACCGGATCCTGGGTGGAGGCGACCCCGCAGGCGACACCGTCGCCCAGCTCCAACTCGGCGGCCCGGCGGCACAGTTCGTCGGCCACCTTCACCACGTCGTCGGCGGGCGGCCCGACCGCGAGCAGACAGAACTCGTCGCCCCCGAGCCGGGCCGCGAGCGCCCCGGGGAGCATGGCCCCGCACAGCGACAGCACAGAGCCGAACCGTTCCAGGAGCCGGTCGCCGACCGCGTGCCCCCGGGTGTCGTTGACCCGCTTGAGCCCGTTGACGTCGCAGACGACCAGGCTGACGACGACGCCCTCCCGGCGGTGCCGTTCGATCGCCTCGTCCAGGCGCATGTCGACGGCACGGCGGTTGGCGAGCCCGGTCAGGGAGTCGGTGAAGGCCAGCCGCCTGGCCTCCTCCAGCCGCTCGGTCTGTGCGATCCCGGCGGCCACCACGGCGGCCAGGACGGTGGCGAAGTCGGCGTCGCCCCGGTCGAAGACGGGGACACCGATCGGGCGCGCGACATACAGCTCGCCCCAGGCCCGGCCGTGCAGGACGACCGGCGCGACGACGCAGCTGCTGCGGCCGCGGCGACGCAGGGCGGCGACCCGCTGGTGACAGTAACCGGCGCGGCCCGCCGTCGGCCCCTCCGCGGTCTCGACCCAGGCGTCGGGCTCGCCGCCCCCGGCCCACTGTTCGTGCAGGAACTCCGTGATCTCGGCGAACTGGTGCACCGGGTAGGCCTCGTCCTCCGGGAACTCCTCCTCGTCCGGCGCCCGCTCCCCCACGTTGACCAGGACCCGAAGGCGCCCGAGGTCCCGCTCCCACACCGACAGCGCGGCAAAGCTCGCGTCCAGCGCCCGGCACGCACCGAGCGCGGCGGCCCGCCACGACTCGCGCGGGGTGTGCGCCGCGGCCATCCCCTGCGCCAGCGCCACAACGGCCGCGAGGCGATTGTCCTCACCCATCACTCCAGGCTAGGGAGGTTTGAGGGGAAGCGGGAGGTTTGCGGGGCGCTGGGGTGACCGGTTTCCCACGTCAGCCCACGGGCAGCCGCGCGTGAGTCCGCGGGCAGTCGTGCCTCCCCCAAAGGGGGGACCCCCAGGGCGGCACGGGTGGGCGCGGGCGGCACCCCATCAGCGCCGGGCCGCGCAACCCACCCCGCCCCCACCGCAACGCCGGACTCACTCTCCCGGCCACTCCGGCTTCCGTTTCTCGTTGAACGCCGCCACCCCCTCCGCCCGATCCCCCGAGAACGCCACCGAACGCCACGCCGCGTCCTCAACCTCCAGCCCGGCCCGCAGATCCAGCCCGTGCCCCACCCGCAACGCCCGCTTCGCGGCCCGCAACCCAACCGGCGAGTTCCCGGCGATCCGAGACGCCAGCGCCAGCGCCTCCTCCCGGTCCCGCCCCTCGTCCACCAGGAAGTCCACCAGCCCCAGCCCCCGCGCCTCGGCCGCCTCGACCCGCCGCGCGGTGAAGATCAGCTCGGCTGCCCGCGCGGCCCCCACCCGCCGGGGCAGCAGCTGCGTGCCGCCGCCACCCGGAATCACCCCCACGGACACCTCCGGCAGCCCGACGACGGCCGTGCGGTCGGCCACGATCACGTCGCATGACAGCGCCAGCTCGAAGCCGCCGCCGAGCGCGAAGCCGTGCACCGCCGCGACCGTCGGCACCGGCAGCTCGAGCACTCCGGTGTATGCACCACGCGCAACCGGACGCTGCCGCACCAGCTCGGCGTCGCTCAGGGAGTTGCGCTCCTTGAGGTCGGCGCCTACGCAGAACGCCCGCTCATGCGTCGACGTCAGAACGACGACCCGTACGTCCCGGTCGTCGCCCAGCGCCGCGCATGCCGCGGCGACGGACCGGGCCATCTCGGTCGAGACGGCGTTCATGGCCTTGGGCCGGTCGAGGGCCAGCTCCGCGACATGCCCCTGTTCGTGCCGACGCACCAGCACGAACTCCCCGAACCGTTCCTCGCTCACGACACCCTCCCGGTTAACGACGGTTAACAGCACTCGTCCCGATCATCGCAGCCGCGCCCCTCCGGGGAAAGAGCGGGTGACCGCTACCCGACACCCCGTTCGAGTGACATCCCGGCGACTCCCGCCCCGTCCCCCGCGCGAACGCATAACGTGCGCACCGCCGGGCTCATCGGGGCGCAACGGGGGCGCAACGGCACCGGGGAGGAACCGCCATGACGACCGACACGACGACGCACACCTCGGCGAGCAACAACCCAGTCGGCGCCGACCCGCACAGCGAGGACCCAGGCGTCCGGCAGCAGAGCGCGCGCGGGCGGGGCCGGCACCGGCGTCCGCGCCCCCGTAAGGCCCTGTTCGCCGTCGGTGGGCTTGCGCTGGCCGCCGGTGCGCTGAGCCTCGTACGGATGACGTCGGAGTCCGGCGGCGACGACCTCGGCACCGCACAGGCGGCCCCCAGCCGGGATCCGGTGATCGGCTCCGACCGGGCGACGACCGCGTCCGCCACCGTCGCGGACGTCCCGGACGCCGGCCCCTCGGCCGGCGTTGCCCTCGGCGGGGCCGACGCGACGCCGAGCACCGGCACGGGACCGGCTCCGCTCCTGCCCGCGACCACCTCTCCGACGCCCCCGGCCACCCCGCCCGCGGCTTCAGCCACGTCCAGCGCCCCGTCCGCGCCCGGCACCACGGAACCGCCCCGGCCACCGGCGCCGACGAACTCCGCCCCTCAGCCGGCCCCGACACCCACGCCCAGCAGCCCGTCGCCTGCCCCGCAGCCGGACCAGCCCGGACTGTGTGTGCCGATCATCGGCCTGTGCGTGGATCCGCTGAGCGACTGAACGCGGGGGCCTACGACGCCCCGTCCCGCCGGGTGAGCAGCCATGGCTCGACCACGCCGAGGCCACGCACCGGACGTTGCCACATCGGCTGGAGCGCGAAGCGGTACGTCGGCGGCTCCTCACCCTGCTTCTCCGCGGCGGCCGCGGCCTCGGCGGCCTCCGCCTCGGAAGCGGGAGCCTCACCGGTGCGGATCAGTTCCTCCGCGAACGCGCTGTCGACCAGGACGGCGTCACGCGGGGCTATCGACGTCAGCCTGGAGGCCAGGTTCACCGTCGTACCGAAGACATCACCCATCCGGGTGGTCACCGTGCCGAAGGCCATGCCGACGCGCAGCTCCGGCATCGTGTTGTCGTTCGCCATGGTCTCGACGAGCAGCAGCGCGATCTCCGCGGCGACGCCCGCGTCGTCGGCGGCGTAGAGCACCTCGTCGCCGAGGGTCTTGATGAGCCGCCCGCCGCGCGCGGCGACCAGGTCGGCGGACGTGGTCTCGAAGGCCTCGACGAGTTCGCCGAGTTCCTCCTCCTCCATACGGCGGGTCAGTCGCGTGAACCCGACGAGGTCCGCGAACCCGACGGCGAGACGACGGTCGACCATCTCCTCGTCGTCCCCGGTCTGGATGACGCGGCCGGCCGAGGCGGCGAGCTGGCGCCGCCAGACGTAGACGAGGAACTCCTCCAGCTCGGGCAGGAGCAGCTCGATGATCGGGTACGTCACCTCGGTGCGGGTCATGCCGGGCTCGGGCGGCTCGGTCAGGCCCTCCAGGAAGGAGTCCATCTGCCACTCGGCCAGCCGGGCGGTCGTCTGCCCGGTGGAGCGGGCCACCTGCACGGCCATCGCCTCGCTCAGCAGCCCGGCCTCGACAAGACCGGCCAGGCGGCGCAGCGCGAGGACGTCCGCCTCGGTGAGCGCCTTGGCCTGCCCGATGTCGGCGAAGCCCATCGCCCGCCAGAAACGGGACGCCAGTTCCATGGAGACACCGGCGCTGCGGGCCGCCTGGAAGGGGGTGTAGCGCCGTTCGGCGCCGAGGATGAGCTGTTCGAGGCGCAGGGCGAGCGGATCCTCGCCGGAGTCGCCGGCATGGGAGTCCCCCCGCTCGAGCGAAGCCGAGAGCGGGGACTGATCCACTCGGCCGTGCGCGCCCGTGCCGGAGCCCGTGTCGTCGACGGTCACGCCTGCTGCCCTTCCGATCTGCCGCGGTCAGGTATCGACCGGCCCCAACTTTACGTCAGCTGTGGGCCAGCTCACTCTTCGCGGGCCTGCGCAGCCTCTCCGTACTCCTGGGGCCGCACACCGGCGAACTCACGTCGGCCTCAAGTGGACGATGTCCCCAGCCCCCACCGGCTCCCGCACTCCCTCTTCCGTCGCCACCACCAGCCGCCCGTCGCCGTCCACCGCAACCGCCTCTCCGGTGATCGACCGATTCCCCGGCAGCTCGGCACGCAC
The DNA here is from genome assembly GCF_046267975.1 of Streptomyces flavusporus. Lineage (NCBI taxonomy): Bacteria > Bacillati > Actinomycetota > Actinomycetes > Kitasatosporales > Streptomycetaceae > Streptomyces > Streptomyces flavusporus. The sequence continues at coordinate 3,771,009 of NZ_CP176503.1, forward strand.
CGCCCTTCCCAGCGTCGCGCACCCCGCCGCGTACGTCTCCTGCAGACCACTGGCCGCCGCATCGCCGCCGGCGGCCCGCCAGCGTCCGTACCAGTCCTCCAGCGACCGCAGTACGGCCCTGAGCAGCGGATCCCGGTCCGTGCTCACCGCTCCGGCCAGCGCCAGCGAGCCCGCGGTCGGTACCGGCAGTTCCGGCTCGCGCAGAGTCACGTTGATGCCGACGCCGATGACGACGCCGTCGTCGCCCGCCCGTTCCGCCAGGATGCCGCCGGCCTTGCGCTCCTCGCCGCCGACGGTCACCAGGAGGTCGTTGGGCCACTTGAGTGCCGTGTCGACGCCTGCCGCCCGGGACAGTCCCGTCGCCACGGCGACGCCGGTGAGCAGCGGCAGCCAGCCCCAGCGGGCCACCGGGATCTCGGCCGGGCGCAGCAGCACGGAGAAGAACAGGCCGGAGCGGGCCGGTGCCGTCCACTGGCGGTCGAGCCGGCCCCGCGCGGCGGTCTGCTCCTCGGCGATCAGCACCGTCCCCTCCCTGACCTTGCCCTCTACGGCGCGGGCCACCAGGTCGGTGTTGGTGGAGCCGGTGCGCTGCACCACGTCCACCTCCGACCACAGGCCCCCCTCCCGCACCAGGGCGCGGCGCAGGGCCACGGCGTTGAGGGGCGGCCGCTCCAGGTCGGACCACCGGCTGTTGTTCGGCTCTGCAGCATCGTGCGGCTTCATACAAGCCACCCTAGGTGTGGTAAACACCGCACTGCCGATCTGAGGGCCCCGCACTACGCTACGGATGAGTAACCGTCCCCCCTTTTGAGCAGGCAGGGAGCCGCATCCCGATGTCCGAGCCGGAAGAGATCGACATTCACACCACCGCCGGGAAGCTCGCGGATCTCCAGCGCCGCATCCAGGAGGCGACCCACGCCGGTTCGGAACGAGCCGTCGAAAAGCAGCACGCCAAGGGCAAGCTGACGGCCCGTGAGCGCATCGAGCTGCTGCTCGACGAGGAGTCCTTCGTCGAACTGGACGAGTTCGCCCGGCACCGCTCCACCAACTTCGGACTGGAGAAGAACCGGCCGTACGGGGACGGGGTCGTCACCGGGTACGGGACCGTCGACGGGCGTCCGGTCGCCGTCTTCTCCCAGGACTTCACCGTGTTCGGCGGTGCGCTGGGCGAGGTCTACGGGCAGAAGATCGTCAAGGTGATGGACTTCGCGCTGAAGACCGGCTGCCCGGTCATCGGCATCAACGACTCCGGCGGGGCCCGCATCCAGGAGGGCGTCGCCTCGCTGGGGGCGTACGGCGAGATCTTCCGCCGCAACACCCACGCCTCCGGGGTGATCCCGCAGATCAGCCTGGTGGTCGGCCCCTGCGCGGGCGGTGCGGTCTACTCACCGGCGATCACCGATTTCACCGTCATGGTCGACCAGACCTCGCACATGTTCATCACCGGCCCGGACGTCATCAAGACGGTCACCGGCGAGGACGTCGGCTTCGAGGAGCTGGGCGGCGCCCGGACCCACAACTCCGCCTCCGGTGTGGCCCACCACATGGCCGGGGACGAGAAGGACGCCATCGAGTACGTCAAGCAGCTGCTGTCGTACCTGCCGTCCAACAACCTCACCGAACCGCCCGCGTTCCCGGAAGAGGCGGACCTCACCGTCACGGACGAGGACCGCGAGCTGGACACGCTCGTCCCGGACAGCGCGAACCAGCCGTACGACATGCACACGGTGATCGAACACGTGCTGGACGACGCCGAGTTCTTCGAGACGCAGCCGCTGTTCGCGCCGAACATCGTCACCGGCTTCGGCCGCGTCGAGGGCCGCCCGGTCGGCATCGTCGCCAACCAGCCGATGCAGTTCGCCGGGTGCCTGGACATCAAGGCCAGCGAGAAGGCGGCCCGCTTCGTGCGCACCTGCGACGCCTTCAACGTCCCGGTCATCACCTTCGTCGACGTCCCCGGCTTCCTGCCCGGCGTCGACCAGGAGCACGACGGCATCATCCGCCGCGGCGCCAAGCTGATCTACGCCTACGCCGAGGCGACCGTCCCGCTCATCACGGTCATCACCCGCAAGGCCTTCGGCGGGGCGTACGACGTCATGGGCTCCAAGCACCTGGGCGCCGACCTCAACCTCGCCTGGCCGACCGCCCAGATCGCCGTGATGGGCGCCCAGGGCGCGGTCAACATCCTGCACCGCCGCACCATCGCCGAGGCGGATGACGTGGAGGCCACCCGGGCGCGGCTCATGCAGGAGTACGAGGACACCCTCCTCAACCCGTACATCGCGGCCGAGCGCGGCTACATCGACGCGGTGATCATGCCGTCGGACACCCGGGGCCACATCGTGCGCGGGCTGCGTCAGCTGCGGACGAAGCGGGAATCCCTGCCTCCGAAGAAGCACGGCAACATCCCCCTCTAGGCCTGCTGGGAGCCGAGATGACGATCAAGGTCGTACGGGGCAATCCGACCCCTGAGGAGCTCGCCGCCGCCCTGGCGGTGGTCAGGGCCCGCGCCGCGGCGGCATCCACCACACCGCCCGGCGCGCCCGGCCCGAGGGACTCCTGGTCGGACCCGTCCCGCATCGCCGCCCGCCGCCTGCCCCAACCGGGCCCGGCGGTCTGGGCACGTACGTACTGGCCCGCCTGAAGCACGTCCGCGACGACTTCGGCGACCACCTGCAGGTGGTCGCCGAAGTCGTGCAAAAGTTGAGTACGCGTACTCAGGCGCCGCCCGACGTCACCGCCCGACGATCGAGGGCATGCTGTGGTCCGACCCGGAGAACGAGCCGCCCGAGGAACTGCGTGAGACGCAGGCGATGGTGCGGCGACTGGGCGTCCTCGTGGCGCTGGCCATGGTGCTCGTGATGATCGTGATCGGGCTGGGATGAGCCGCCCGGGCGACGCCGTTACGCTGACCGCATGACTGATCAGCCGCGCCGCCGACTCGTCCTCGCCTCCCAGTCCCCCGCCCGGCTCGGGCTGCTGCGCCAGGCCGGACTCGACCCCGAGGTCATCGTGAGCGGCGTCGACGAGGACGCGGTCACCGCACCGACCCCTGCCGAGTTGGCGCTCGCCCTCGCCGAGGCGAAGGCCTCCGTGGTGGCCGCCAAGCCCGAGGTCCAGGGCGCCCTGGTGATCGGCTGCGACTCGGTGCTCGAACTGGACGGCCAGGCCCTGGGCAAGCCCGCGGACGCCGAGGAGGCCACCGCACGCTGGAAGGCGATGCGCGGACGGGCCGGGACGCTCCAGACCGGCCACTGCATCTACGACACGCTCAGCGGGCGGTACGCCTCCGGCACCGCCTCCACCGTCGTCCACTTCGGCGACCCCACCGACGAGGAGATCGCCGCGTACGTCGCCTCCGGCGAGCCCCTCTACGTCGCCGGGGCCTTCACCCTCGACGGCCGCTCGGCCCCGTTCATCGACGGCATCGACGGCGACCACGGCAACGTGATCGGCATCAGCCTGCCGCTGGTCCGCCGGCTGCTGGCCGAACTGGGCGTCGGAATCACGGAGTTGTGGGCGCAGGCGGAGGAGTGACCGGGGAGCCGTCGTCCCCCTTGCCGCCCTCGGGTACGGCGTCGGCCGGCTCCGCCTGGGCGTCGTACGTCATGAGCAGCAGCACGATGAGCCCGAGCACGACCATCATGAACAGGAACGCCGTCCAGCCCACCAGCCCCCACGTGAACGCGCCCAGCAGACCGTGCACCACCGCGGCGCTGATCAGCAGGACCCGGCCGAGCCCGGCGGGGGCGCGGTCGCGCAGGGCGACCAGGAGCGCGACCAGGCCGCACAGGGCGAAGTAGAGACCGAAGACGATCCCGCCGATCTTCGAGGACACGGACATCATGTCCGGGTCGAGCCCCGCCAGGGACATGTCCTGCCGGTCGACCACGACCCCCAGGAACCAGTTCAGTGCCGCTACGCCGAGCGCCTCCACGAAGAGCAAGACCGCCACGATCCACGCCACCGGCCTGCGCACCACCGGTCCCCACCCACTTCCCGAGCCGTCGAGCTGTCGAGCGTCATCCGATCAGCACTGCTGTTACCCCAAGTACGTTCGAGCCATCGCGAACGCTACTAACGGGTAAACGTCGGGACAAGGGTTCTGCGGAGAGCAAAGATGCGTTGGGCCATTCGTAGGGACTCGACAAAGAAATGGAGTGGGGCGCAGCACGCTCTCACAGAGACCTTGACCACATTGGAGGGCTAGGGTTTTCCGGAGGAATCCTGCGTACCGCCGTGCCACAAGGGATTTCGCGGGTCGAGCGAGCCTCGAATCACGCTCCGTGTGGGCAAGCTCACCATTGGGGACGGGTCGAAGTGCCGTGTCGGCAGTCCCTAAACTCGGCTTGTTTCAAGGAGGGAGCCTCATCGTGCGCAAGGTGCTCATCGCCAACCGTGGCGAAATCGCTGTCCGCGTTGCCCGGGCCTGCCGGGACGCCGGTATCGCGAGCGTGGCCGTCTACGCCGACCCGGACCGGGACGCTCTGCATGTCCGTGCCGCGGATGAGGCGTTCGCCCTGGGCGGTGACACCCCCGCCACCAGCTATCTCGACATCGAGAAGGTCCTCAAGGCCGCTCGCGAGTCCGGTGCGGACGCCATCCATCCGGGCTACGGCTTCCTCTCCGAGAACGCCGAGTTCGCGCAGGCGGTCCTGGACGCGGGCCTGATCTGGATCGGCCCGCCGCCGCAGGCGATCCGGGACCTGGGCGACAAGGTCGCCGCCCGGCACATCGCCCAGCGCGCCGGGGCCCCGCTGGTCGCCGGCACGCCGGACCCGGTGTCCGGCGCCGACGAGGTCGTCGCGTTCGCCGAGGAGCACGGCCTGCCCATCGCGATCAAGGCCGCCTTCGGTGGCGGTGGCCGCGGCCTGAAGGTCGCGCGGACCCTCGAAGAGGTGCCCGAGCTGTACGACTCCGCCGTGCGTGAGGCGGTGGCCGCGTTCGGGCGCGGGGAGTGCTTCGTCGAGCGCTACCTGGACAAGCCCCGGCACGTGGAGACCCAGTGCCTGGCCGACCAGCACGGCAACGTGGTCGTCGTGTCGACGCGTGACTGCTCGCTGCAGCGGCGGCACCAGAAGCTGGTCGAGGAGGCCCCGGCGCCGTTCCTGTCGGACAAGCAGGTCTCCGAGCTGTACCGGGCGTCGAAGGCCATCCTCAAGGAGGCCGGGTACGTCGGCGCGGGCACCGTGGAGTTCCTCGTCGGCCTCGACGGCACGATCTCCTTCCTGGAGGTCAACACCCGCCTCCAGGTCGAGCACCCGGTCACCGAGGAGGTCACCGGCATCGACCTCGTCCGCGAGATGTTCCGCATCGCCGACGGCGAGGAGCTCGGCTACGGCGACCCCGTCATCCGCGGCCACTCCTTCGAGTTCCGCATCAACGGCGAGGACCCCGGCCGCAACTTCCTGCCCGCCCCCGGCACGGTGACCACGTTCGCCCCGCCGTCTGGCCCCGGCGTGCGGCTGGACGCCGGTGTGGAGTCCGGCAGCGTGATCGGCCCGGCCTGGGACTCCCTGCTCGCCAAGCTGATCGTCACCGGTGCCACCCGTCAGCAGGCCCTGCAGCGGGCCGCCCGTGCGCTGGAGGAGTTCCAGGTGGAGGGCATGGCCACGGCCATCCCGTTCCACCGCGCGGTGGTCACGGACCCGGCGTTCGCCCCCGAACTCACCGGTTCCACCGAGCCGTTCACGGTCCACACCCGGTGGATCGAGACCGAGTTCGTCAACGAGATCAAGCCCTTCACGGCCCCCGCCGTCGGGGAGGCGGAGGAGGAGCCGGGTCGCGAGACGGTCGTCGTCGAGGTCGGCGGCAAGCGTCTGGAGGTCTCCCTGCCGTCCTCCCTCGGCATGTCCCTGGCCCGCACCGGCCTCGCCGCCGGCGCCAAGCCCAAGCGACGCGCCGCGAAGAAGTCCGGCCCCATGGCCTCCGGCGACACCCTCGCCTCGCCCATGCAGGGCACCATCGTCAAGATCGCCGTCGAGGAGGGCCAGGAGGTCAAGGAAGGCGACCTGGTCGTCGTCCTGGAGGCGATGAAGATGGAGCAGCCCCTCAACGCCCACAAGTCCGGCACCATCAAGGGCCTGAGCGCGGAGGTCGGCGCGTCGGTCACGTCGGGCGCGGCGATCTGCGAGATCAAGGACTGACAGGGCTGACACGGGATCGGCGCGTCGGCCAGATGCGACGCGTCGATCCACGGACCGCGGACTGACACGGCTGACCCAGGGTCGGGCGTCACGTCCGGCGCGGCGGATCGCGGACTGACCCGGCCGACACAGGATCGACGGGTCGGTCACGTCCGGCGCGGCGAACCGCGGATCTGATGACTGACACGACCGTCGGCGGGCCTGCCCGCCGACGGTTCAGCGTCGCCGCAGGTCCGCCACCCGTGCCCGGTCCGTCCCCGGTGTCTGGTCGCCCAGGACCGCGGCCGTGCGCAGGGTCGGGCCACCGGGGACCTGGCCGCGGCGCGGGCCCGGGAGAGGTACGTCCCGGCGCTGCTGACGCGCCGGGGCGGCATCACCCCCCACGCTTCCGTTTCCCGACGCGCCCGTCCCCGCCACGGCGATCTGGACGCCCTGGTCGGCCAGGGCCTGCAACTCGGTGGCCGCGCGGTCGTCGTGCGGCGGGGGCTCGTCCGTCACCAGGCGGGTGATCACGTCGGTCGGGACCGTCTGGAACATCGTGTCCGTGCCGAGCTTGGTGTGGTCCGCGAGGACCACGACCTCCGCGGCGGCCTGGACGAGGGCCCGGTCGACGGACGCCGAGAGCATGTTGGACGTGGACAGACCGCGTTCGGCGGTCAGCCCGCTCCCGGAGAGGAAGGCCCTCGACACCCGCAGCCCCTGGAGGGACTGCTCGGCGCCGGAGCCGACGAGGGCGTAGTTGGAACCGCGGAGTGTCCCGCCCGTCATCACGACCTCCACCCGGTTGGCGTGGGCCAAGGCCTGGGCCACCAGGAGGGAGTTGGTGACGACGGTCAGGCCGGGCACCCGCGCGAGCCGGCGGGCCAGCTCCTGCGTGGTCGTACCCGCCCCGACGACGATGGCCTCGCCCTCTTCGACCAGGCCCGCGGCGAGGTCGGCGATGGCCGTCTTCTCGGCGGTCGCGAGATGTGACTTCTGCGGAAAGCCGGACTCCCGCGTGAATCCGCCCGGCAGTACCGCACCGCCGTGCCGGCGGTCGAGGAGTCCTTCTGCCTCCAGTGCGCGCACGTCCCGCCGTACGGTCACTTCGGAGGTCTGGACGACGCGGGCGAGCTCACGGAGCGACACGGCTCCGTTCGCTCGCACCATTTCGAGGATCAACTGGCGACGTTCTGCAGCGAACACGAAACTGACAGTAACCCCAACGACCGTCTGGTTTCAGCAGTTTGCGCCGAATAACAGAAGTTGTTCGCACACAACAGCGGGAAGTGGTATAGGGGTGTACTCCCGTTGCCTATGCCGTCCGCATGGTCGGCAACTCCCCGTGACCAGCGGGGAGTCGGTTTCGGCCGTCAGCTCTCGGCGGTCGCCTTGCGGGTGTGGAGCTGTCGGGCCACCTCGGCGATCGACCCCGAAAGGGAGGGGTACACGGTGAACGCGTTCGCGATCTGTTCGACCGTCAGGTTGTTGTCGACGGCGATCGAGATGGGGTGGATCAGTTCCGAGGCGCGCGGCGACACGACCACACCGCCGACCACGATCCCGGTCCCCGGCCGGCAGAAGATCTTGACGAAGCCGTCCCGGATGCCCTGCATCTTGGCGCGTGGGTTGCGCAGCAGCGGCAGCTTCACGACCCGGGCGTCGATGATGCCGCCGTCCACGTCGGCCTGGGTGTAGCCGACGGTGGCGATCTCGGGGTCGGTGAAGACGTTCGAGGAGACCGTCTTGAGGTTGAGCGGGGCCACCGTCTCACCGAGGAAGTGGTACATGGCGATACGGCCCTGCATGGCGGCGACGGACGCGAGGGCGAAGACGCCGGTGACGTCACCGGCCGCGTACACGCCCGGAGCGGTCGTGCGGGAGACCTTGTCGGTCCAGATGTGCCCGGAGTCGCGCAGCTTGACGCCCGCCTCCTCCAGGCCCATGCCCGCGGAGTTGGGGACGGCGCCGACGGCCATCAGACAGTGCGAGCCGACGATGACCCGCCCGTCGGCGAGGGTGATCTCGACCCGGTCGCCGACCCGCTTGGCGGCGGCGGCGCGGGAGCGGGCCATGACGTTCATGCCGCGGCGCCGGAAGACGTCCTCCAGCACGCCGGCCGCGTCCGGGTCCTCGCCGGGCAGCACGCGGTCGCGGGAGGAGACGAGGGTGACCTTGGAGCCGAGGGCCTGGTAGGCGCCGGCGAACTCGGCGCCGGTGACACCGGAGCCGACCACGATGAGCTCCTCGGGGAGCTCGTCGAGGTCGTAGACCTGGGTCCAGTTGAGGATGCGCTCACCGTCCGGCCTGGCGTCGGGCAGCTCGCGCGGGTGACCGCCGGTGGCGATGAGGACGGCGTCGGCGATGAGGGTCTCCTCGGTGCCGTCGGCGGCGCGCACGACGACCTTGCGCGAGCCGTCGAGGGCCTGCATGCCCTCCAGCCGGCCGCGGCCGCGCAGCACCCGGGCACCGGCCCGGGTGACGGAGGCGGTGATGTCGTGGGACTGGGCGAGCGCGAGCCGCTTGACCCGTCGGTTGACCTTGCCGAGGTCGACGCCGATGATGCGGGCGGCCATCTCCTCGGGCGGGGTGTCGTCCGCGACGATGATCCCCAGCTCCTCGTAGGAGGAGTCGAAGGTGGTCATCACCTCGGCCGTGGCGATGAGGGTCTTGGACGGCACGCAGTCGGTCAGTACCGACGCTCCGCCCAGACCGTCGCAGTCGACGACGGTCACCTCCGCGCCGAGTTGTGCGGCGACCAGCGCCGCTTCGTATCCGCCGGGTCCGCCGCCGATGATCACGATCCGAGTCACGTACTCCATTGTCCCGCACCCTTCAACGTGCGACCGCCCCGGGGCCCACTCCGGCTACCACAGGTACCCCTGGGACGGAAGTGACACTCGAGCCGACTGCCGTACGCTCGACCCATGTCCCTCCACGCCGCGTACGCCGCCCATCTCGACGCGCGGCTGATGTCGCGCCGCGCCCCGCACTCGCCGATGCGGGCCACAGGGTGGCTGAACGGCTGGCGGCTGACGTTCGGCGGCGAGCACATGGGGTGGGAGGGGGCGCTGGCGACCGTCGTCGAGTCGCCCGGCTCCCAGGTCTTCGTGGCGCTGTACGACATCGCACCGATGGACGAGGAGTCACTCGACCGGTGGGTCGGCGTCGGCCTCGAGGTCTACCGCCGGATGCGGATCCGCGTACACACCCTCGACGGCGAGGAGACGGCCTGGGCGTACGTTCTGAACGCCTACGAGGGCGGCCTGCCGTCGGCCCGCTACCTGGGCGAGATCGCGGACGCGGCGGAATCGGCCGGGGCGCCACACGATTACGTGATGGAGCTGCGCAAGAGGCCCTGCTGAGGGCTTGCCGCCCCTCCGCGCGGCAGCCTTCGTCGGAAACGACAAGACAACGATCGCCATCCCGTGACCTCCGTCATCTACGCGCGTAGGCCGAGACCGGCTACCCTCGTGCGCGTGAACGCATCTCTTCTTCCGGACGACATCCAGGGCGACCCGTACGCCGCCGCCGACGCCGCCGCCGCGCGCCTGCGCGAACTCACCGGCGCCGAGTCCCACGACGTCGCTCTCGTGATGGGCTCCGGCTGGGCTCCGGCCGTGGACGCGCTCGGCGCTCCCGAGGTCGAGTTCCAGGTCACCGAGCTGCCCGGATTCCCGCCGCCGGCCGTCGCGGGCCACGGCGGCAAGATCCGCACGTACCGGATCGGCGACAAGCGTGCCCTGGTCTTCCTCGGCCGCACCCACTACTACGAGGGCCGCGGCGTCGCCGCCGTGGCGCACGGCGTGCGCACCGCCGTCGCCGCCGGCTGCAAGACCGTCGTGCTCACCAACGGCTGCGGCGGCCTGCGCGAGGGCATGCGGCCGGGCCAGCCGGTCCTGATCAGCGACCACATCAACCTCACCGCCACGTCCCCGATCGTCGGCGCGAACTTCGTCGACCTCACCGACCTGTACTCCCCGCGGCTGCGCGCCCTGTGCAAGGAGATCGACCCCACCCTGGAGGAGGGCGTCTACGCGCAGTTCCCCGGCCCGCACTACGAGACGCCGGCCGAGATCCGCATGGCTCGCGTCATCGGCGCGGACCTGGTGGGCATGTCGACGGTCCTCGAGGCCATCGCCGCGCGCGAGGCGGGCGCCGAGGTGCTGGGCATCTCCCTGGTGACCAACCTCGCGGCGGGCATGACCGGCGAGCCGCTGAACCACGAGGAGGTTCTGCAGGCGGGCCGGGACTCGGCGGCGCGGATGGGCGCCCTGCTGGGTCAGGTGCTCGACCGGCTGTAGATCACTGCCGGTGGATCACCCGCCGGTGGATGACCGCAGCGCCCACACCGTACGAACACAACGAGAGGTTGACCCGACGTGCACGACGATCTCCTCGCACGGGCCCAGGCGTGGCTGGCCGAGGACCCCGACGCGGACACCCGTGCGGAACTCGCCGCGCTGATCGACGCCAAGGACGTCGCCGAGCTGGCCGCGCGGTTCAGCGGCACGCTGCAGTTCGGCACGGCGGGTCTGCGGGGCGAGCTCGGTGCCGGGCCGATGCGGATGAACCGGTCGGTGGTCATCCGCGCCGCCGCCGGTCTCGCCGCGTACCTCAAGAAGCAGGGGCAGTCCCAGCGGGACGGAGGCGCCGGCCTCGTCGTCATCGGCTACGACGCCCGGCACAAGTCGGAGGACTTCGCCCGCGACACCGCCGCGGTGATGACCGGCGCCGGTCTGCGCGCCGCCGTCCTGCCGCGGCCGCTGCCCACCCCCGTGCTGGCGTTCGCGATAAGGCACCTGGGCGCGGTCGCCGGGGTCGAGGTCACCGCCAGCCACAACCCGCCCCGCGACAACGGCTACAAGGTGTACCTCGGCGACGGCTCCCAGATCGTGCCGCCCGCCGACACCGAGATCGCCGCCGAGATCGCCGCCGTACGGTCCCTGAACGACGTCCCCCGCCCCGCCGCCGGCTGGGAGACCCTCGACGACGGCGTCCTGGACGCCTACCTGGCCCGCACGGACGCGGTCCTGGCCCCCGGGTCCCCCCGCACCGCCCGGACCGTCTACACGGCGATGCACGGCGTCGGCAGGGACACCCTTCTCGCCGCCTTCGCCCGCGCCGGCTTCCCGGAGCCCGTCCTCGTCGCGGAACAGGCCGACCCGGACCCGGACTTCCCCACCGTCGCCTTCCCCAACCCGGAAGAGCCCGGCGCGATGGACCTGGCCTTCGCGAAGGCCCGCGAGACGGAGCCGGACCTGATCATCGCCAACGACCCGGACGCCGACCGCTGCGCAGCCGCGGTGAAGGACGGCGCCGACTGGCGCATGCTCCGCGGCGACGAGGTCGGCGCGCTGCTCGGCGCGCACCTCGTGCACCGCGGCGTACAGGGCACCTTCGCCGAGTCGATCGTCTCGTCCTCCCTCCTCGGCCGGATCGCCGAGAAGGCGGGGCTCCCCTACGAGGAGACCCTCACCGGCTTCAAGTGGATCGCCCGCGTCGAGGGCCTGCGCTACGGCTACGAGGAGGCCCTCGGCTACTGCGTCGACCCCGACGGCGTACGCGACAAGGACGGCATCACCGCGGCCCTCCTCATCACGGAACTCGCCTCGCAGCTCAAGGCCGAGAACCGCACCCTTCTCGACCTGCTGGACGATCTCGCCGTGGAGCACGGCCTGCACGCCACCGACCAGCTCTCGGTCCGCGTCGAGGACCTGTCGGTCATCGCGAACGCCATGCGCCGCCTGCGCGAGCAGCCGCCCACCCATCTGGCGGGCCTGACGATCACGAAGTCCGAGGACCTCACCCAGGGCACCGAGAAGCTCCCGCCCACGGACGGCCTGCGCTACACGCTCGACGGCGCCCGCGTGATCGTCCGTCCGAGCGGCACGGAGCCGAAGCTGAAGTGCTACCTGGAGGTCGTGGTCCCGGTCGCCACCCACGCCGGCCTCCCGGCCGCCCGGACGAAGGCGGCGCAGCTGCTGGCGGCGATCAGGCGGGACCTGTCGGCAGCGTCCGGCATCTGAAACGACGGCGGACCGGGGCCCTCGAGGGCCCCGGTCCGCCGTCGTTTCAGTAGGAGGAGCCGGACGCGCCCAGCGACCCTGTCGGGTGCCAGACCGTCTTGGTCTCCAGGAACGCCGTCATGCGGTCGATGCCCGGCGTCTCCGCGTAATCCACAGCCTGTGGACGCAGGACGCGCTTGAGGTTGTCCGCGGCGGCGATCTCCAGCTCCTTCGCCAGGTCGGCGTCCGCGCCCGCGAGGTCGATCGCGTTGACGTCCTGGTGCGCGGCCAGCGGGGCCGCGATCTCCGCCGTACGGCCGGAGAGGACGTTCACGACGCCGCCGGGGAGGTCCGAGGTGGCCAGGACCTCGCCCAGGGAGAGCGCCGGGAGGGGCGACTTCTCGGAGGCGACCACGATCGCGGTGTTGCCGGTTGCGATCACCGGGGCCACCACGGAGACCAGGCCCAGGAAGGAGGACTCCTGGGGGGCCAGGACCGCGACCACGCCCGTCGGTTCCGGGGAGGAGAGGTTGAAGTAGGGCCCCGCGACCGGGTTCCCGCCACCCACCACCTGGGCGATCTTGTCCGTCCAGCCCGCGTACCAGACCCAGCGGTCGATCGCCGCGTCGACCTGCGCGGCCGCCTTCGACTTCGACAGTCCCTCGGCATCGGCGACCTCGCGCACGAACTGCTCGCGCCGGCCCTCCAGCATCTCGGCGATGCGGTAGAGGATCTGGCCGCGGTTGTAGGCCGTCGCCCCGGACCACGCGCCGAACGCCTTGCGGGCGGCGACCACCGCGTCACGGGCGTCCTTGCGGGAGGACAGCGGAGCGTTGGCCAGCCAGTTGCCCTTGGAGTCGGTCACTTCGTACACCCGGCCGCTTTCGGAGCGGGGGAACTTGCCCCCGACGTACAGCTTGTAGGTCTTGAAGACGGAGAGTCGGGTCGCGTCAGACATCGAGGTACGCCTCCAGGCCGTGGCGGCCGCCCTCGCGGCCGAAGCCCGACTCCTTGTAGCCGCCGAACGGCGAGGTCGGGTCGAACTTGTTGAACGTGTTGGACCAGACGACACCCGCGCGGAGCTTGTTCGCGACCGCCAGGATGCGCGAGCCCTTCTCCGTCCAGATGCCCGCCGACAGTCCGTACGGGGTGTTGTTGGCCTTGGCGACCGCCTCGTCCGGGGTGCGGAACGTCAGCACCGACAGCACCGGGCCGAAGATCTCGTCCCGGGCGACCGTGTGCGCCTGGGTGACGTTCGTGAACAGCGTCGGGGCGAACCAGTAGCCGCTCTCCGGCAGTTCGCAGGCCGGGGACCAGCGCTCGGCGCCTTCGGCCTCGCCCTGCTCGGCGAGTGCGGTGATACGGGCCAGCTGCTCGGCGGAGTTGATCGCGCCGATGTCCGTGTTCTTGTCCAGGGGGTCGCCCAGGCGGAGCGTCGACAGGCGACGCTTCAGCGACTCGAGCAGCTCGTCCTGGATCGACTCCTGCACCAGGAGACGGCTGCCTGCGCAGCAGACCTGCCCCTGGTTGAAGAAGATGCCGTTCACGATGCCCTCGACGGCCTGGTCGATCGGGGCGTCGTCGAAGACGATGTTCGCGCCCTTGCCGCCCAGTTCGAGCGTGAGCTTCTTGTTCGTGCCGGCAACCGTACGGGCGATCTCCTTGCCGACCGCTGTGGAGCCGGTGAAGGCGACCTTGTTGACGTCCGGATGCGCGACGATCGCGGCGCCTGTGTCGCCGTAGCCGGGGAGGATGTTGACGACGCCCTTCGGCAGACCCGCCTGGCGGCAGATGTCCGCGAAGAAGAGCGCGGAGAGCGGAGTCGTCTCCGCCGGCTTGAGGACGACCGTGTTGCCGGTCGCCAACGCCGGGGCGATCTTCCACGCCAGCATCAGCAGGGGAAAGTTCCAGGGGATGACCTGGCCCGCCACGCCCAGCGGCTTCGGCGACGGTCCGAAGCCGGCGTGGCCGAGCTTGTCGGCCCAGCCCGCGTAGTAGAAGAAGTGCGCCGCTACGAGAGGCAGGTCGGCGTCCCTCGTCTCCTTGATCGGCTTGCCGTTGTCCAGGGTTTCCAGGACCGCCAGCTCGCGGGCGCGCTCCTGGATGATGCGGGCGATGCGGAACAGGTACTTGGCGCGCTCGGCACCGGGCAGCGCCGACCATTTCTCGAAGGCCTTCCGGGCAGCCTTCACCGCCCGGTCGACGTCCGCCTCGCCCGCCTGGGCGACCTCCGAGAGGACCTCCTCGGTCGACGGGCTGATCGTCTTGAAGACCTTGCCGTCCGCCGCCTCGGTGAACTCGCCGTCGATGAACAGGCCGTAGGAGGGCGCGATGTCGACGATGGCGCGGGACTCGGGCGCGGGTGCGTACTCGAATGCGGATGCCATGGTGATCAGTCCACCGTCACGTAGTCGGGGCCGGAGTAGCGGCCGGTGGCCAGCTTCTGACGCTGCATCAGCAGGTCGTTCAGGAGCGAGGAGGCGCCGAAGCGGAACCAGTGGTTGTCCAGCCAGTCCTCGCCGACGGTCTCGTTGACCAGGACCAGGAACTTGACGGCGTCCTTGCTGGTGCGGATGCCACCGGCGGGCTTCACGCCGACCTGGACGCCGGTCTGCGCACGGAAGTCCCGTACGGCCTCCAGCATGAGCAGGGTGTTCGCCGGGGTCGCGTTCACCGCCACCTTGCCGGTCGACGTCTTGATGAAGTCGGCGCCCGCCAGCATGCCGAGCCAGCTGGCCCGGCGGATGTTGTCGTACGTCGACAGCTCACCCGTCTCGAAGATGACCTTCAGACGGGCGGACGTCCCGCAGGCCTCCTTCACGGCGACGATCTCGTCGTACACCTTCATGTACCGGCCCGAGAGGAACGCCCCCCGGTCGATGACCATGTCGATCTCGTCGGCGCCCGCGGCCACGGCGTCGCGCACGTCCGCCAGCTTCACGGCGAGCGGGGCGCGGCCGGCCGGGAACGCGGTGGCGACCGAGGCGACCTTGACGGTGGAGCCGGCGACGGCCTCCTTGGCGTGGGGCACCATGTCGGGGTAGACGCAGACAGCCGCGGTCGCCGGGGTCGTACGGTCCGTCGGGTCCGGGTGGACCGCCTTGGCGCCGAGCGCCCGGACCTTGCCCGGGGTGTCCGCGCCTTCCAGCGTCGTCAGGTCGACCATCGAGATGGCGAGGTCGATGGCGTACGCCTTGGCGGTCGTCTTGATGGAACGGGTGCCGAGCGAGGCGGCGCGCGCCTCCAGGCCGACCGCGTCGACGCCGGGCAGCCCGTGGAGGAAGCGGCGCAGCATGCTGTCGGAGGCCGCCACGTCCGTGAGGGTGTGTGCAGAGGTGGGCATGGTCACCAGACGAGCATATCTACGCGCGTAGCGGCTGTACACCCCTCCTGCCCACCCCCTCCTGCAGGAACCCACCGCGCATGAGCGATGCCGACGGTGTCGTGCAGAATCGGGGCATGACGACCCCGGACCACCAGTCACCAGCGCCGCAGCCGCCCGGCCCCACGAGCAGGGACCGTATCTACCGGTCGCCCATGGGCCTCGTCGGCGGTGTCCTGCTGCTCGCCCTCGCCGCCTGGCTCGGCATCGACGCGATGGTGTCGGGCGAGGGCCGTACGCCCTGGCTGGCGCTCGGCGCGCTGCTCGTCGTGGTGCCGCTGGTCGTCGCCTTCACCGTCCGCCCCGCCGTGTTCGCGGGCGAAGACAGACTGCGGGTGCGCAACCCGTTCCGCGCCATCGTGCTGCCCTGGGGCGAGGTCGCCTCGCTGCGGTCGGGGTACACCAACGAGGTCGTCGCCAAGTCCGGCACCAAGTACCAGCTGTGGGCCGTCCCCGTCTCACTCCGGGGCCGAAAGCGCGCGGCACGCAAGGAGGCCCGACGCGAGGCGGAGCAGAGCGGCCGGGGCGGCGGCCGGGGTGTCGTCCGAGGCCTCGGGGGCGGGGGCGCCATGCCGGACGGACCGGTCCGCGCCGAAAGCGACCAGATCATCCACGACCTGCGCCAGATACTGGAGGCCCGGGAGAAGGCAGCGACCGCACAGGGCGAGGTGACGGTCCGCTGGGCGTATGAGCTGGTGGCACCGGCAGTGGCGGGGGCGGCACTGTTGGTGATCTTGTCAGCGTTGGGGTGACGGCTGCCGACACACGTGGGACGCCTGCACGCGGCTTACGCGCCCGAACGGACACGGCCTCCTGCCACCTGAGCCTGCCGACGCGCCCAAGCCCCCCACCGCCCGCAAGCCGCCGAACCCACCTGGCGTGGCGACACGCCCCCAACCGACGGCACCTGCGCCACCGGCCCCGTGAGGTCCCGGGACATCACCGGCTTGAAGTCGGCCACTGCGTGCCGACGCCGTTGTCAAGGGGGTCGACGCCGGTGCCGGCGAGGGGGTTGGGCTTGAGACCGGTGACGGGGCCGGTGGCGTGGCGGAAGGCCTGGAAACCCGCCTGGGGGTCGGTCCTGCCGAGGGAGACGGGGTGGCCGGCCGGTTCGGCGTCGGCGGCGGCAGCGTTCGTCGCGCCCGCCCCGAGGGCCACGCCGACGGTCGCGAGGGCGACCAGGGGTAATCAGGTCCATGCAGAGGGTAGTTGAGGTGTGACGCACGCATCAAAGGCGACCCGCGGGGTCGTTCGGGAGTCGGGCGATGCCTCACACTGGTGTCCCGTGAGTTCCCATCCACCCATACCCACCCGGGTCGTGCTGCTCTGCGGCCCGTCCGGCTCCGGAAAGTCCCTCCTCTCCGCCCGCTCCGGCCTGCCGGTGCTGCGGCTCGACGACTTCTACAAGGAGGGCACCGACCCGACGCTGCCGCTGGTGGCGGGGAGCTCCGACATCGACTGGGACCACCCCGAGTCGTGGGACGCGGACGCGGCCGTCGCCGCGATCGAGGAACTGTGCCGCACGGGCCGTACGAACGTCCCGGTGTACGACATCTCGCTCAGCGCCCGCACCGGCGAGGACACCGTCGACATCGGCCGGACCCCGCTGTTCGTCGCAGAGGGCGTCTTCGCCGCCGAGATCGTGACGCACTGCCGGGAACTCGGGGTCCTCGCCGACGCACTGTGCCTGAGCCGTGGCCCGGTGCGGACCTTCCGCCGACGCTTCCTGCGCGACCTGAAGGAGGGACGCAAGTCGGTCCCCTTCCTGCTGCGGCGCGGCTGGCGTCTGATGCGCGCCGAGCGGTCCATCGTGGCCCGGCAGACCGCGCAGGGGGCGTACGCCTGCGACAAGGACGAGGCGATGGGCCGGCTGGCGGCCGCGGCGGCAGGCCGGTGCACAACGGCTCGTACGACGGCCTGAAACTCACGCGCCTGCAGCGACACCCACACACAAAAGCGGGACTGGACGGACCCCCCGGCCCTCCAGTCCCGCTCCCCCGTGGTGCTCCCCCGTGTCCCCCTGGTACCCCCCGTATCCCCCCAACCTTCAGGCAACAAGCTCCCCGAAGGCGTCCTCCTCGTCACGGCCGAAGCTGAGGACCTCGTCCTCGCGCAGCCGGCGGAGGGACCGCCAGATGCTGGACTTCACCGTGCCGACACTGATGTCGAGGATCTCCGCGATCTCCGGGTCGGTGCGGCCCTCGTAGTACCGGAGGACCAGCATCGTCCGCTGGAGTTCGGGCAGCCGGGCCAGCGCCTGCCACAGGACCGCGCGCAGCTCGGTGCCGCGCATCGCGTCCGTGTCGCCGGGCGTCTCCGGCAGTTCCTCGGTCGGGTACTCGTTCAGCTTGCGGCGCCGCCACGCGCTGATGTGCAGGTTGGTCATCGTCCGCCGGAGGTATCCCCCGACGGCCGCCTTGTCACTGATCCGGTCCCACGCCCTGTACGTCGAGAAGAGGGCGCTCTGCAGAAGGTCCTCGGCCTCGAAGCGGTCACCGGTGAGGTGGTAGGCGGTTGCGTACAGGGAGGCGCGGCGCTCCTGGACGTAGGCGGTGAACTCCGCCTCCGACAGCGAGCGACGCCGCTCCCCCGATTCCTCCCCGTACGCGGCTCCCCCGTGCGTTTCCCCCGTGAAGCCGTCAACCACCGCCATGTAGGGCTGAAGCCCTTGCTGCGCATACGCGGTGTGCTGACGCCCGGTGCCGCGAGCGCACCCCCGCCCGCTCACGGCACCGGACTTCTCGGAACCCCGGTGCGTGCTCACGTCGTGCAGACGCGTGACCACTGCGCTGGTGCTGGTGCCGTGCAGCGTGTTCATCTCGCGCCCCCCGTCGTGGACTTGCCGGTGTTCGGCCCTGCTCCGTCTTGCTTCCGTGCTGTGCCAAAAGCTTGCCCGGGGACCTTCATGACCGTGTCCGCCAACTGTCACAGAGCTGTCACAGGGGCCGGTCGTATGTCGTTCGTACGAGACACACAGCGTGGCGTACGAGACGCACAGCATGGTCACGGAGAAGAGCCGTACGGCTACGCAGTCGCCCGAGTGTCGAAACGCCACCCCACCATGGGCCAGAATGAGCCCGTGCCTTCCCTGTTGCTGATCGAGGACGACGACGCCATCCGTACGGCCCTGGAGCTCTCACTGACGCGCCAGGGACACCGCGTGGCGACCGCTGCCAGCGGTGAGGACGGTCTGAAGCTGCTGCGTGAGCAGCGACCGGATCTGATCGTGCTGGATGTGATGCTGCCCGGCATCGACGGGTTCGAGGTGTGCCGGCGCATCCGGCGCACGGACCAGTTGCCGATCATTCTGCTCACCGCGCGCAGCGATGACATCGATGTGGTCGTCGGGCTGGAGTCCGGGGCCGACGACTATGTCGTCAAGCCGGTGCAGGGGCGGGTGCTCGACGCGCGAATCCGGGCGGTGCTGCGACGCGGCGAGCGGGAGTCGAACGACGCGGCGTCGTTCGGCAGCCTCGTCATCGACCGTGCGGCGATGACCGTGACCAAGAACGGCGAGGACCTCCAGCTGACCCCGACCGAGCTGCGGCTGCTGCTCGAACTGAGCCGGCGGCCGGGTCAGGCGCTGTCCCGCCAGCAGCTGCTGCGCCTCGTCTGGGAGCACGACTATCTCGGTGACTCGCGGCTGGTGGACGCCTGTGTCCAGCGGCTGCGTGCCAAGGTCGAGGACGTGCCGTCGTCCCCGACTCTGATCCGAACCGTGCGTGGTGTCGGCTACCGGCTGGATCCGCCTCAGTGACTGACCGGCAAGGGGGAATGCGCGGCTGGGCCGCGGCACGCAGGGGAGTTCTGTCGACGCTGCGGTTCACCAGTCTGCGGTTCAGGCTGGTCGTGGTGTTCGGGCTGGTGGCGCTGGCCGCCGCGGTGTCCGCGTCCGGGATCGCGTACTGGCTCAACCGCGAGGCCGTGCTCACCCGTACCCAGGACGCGGTGCTGCGGGACTTCGAGCAGGAGATGGAGAACCGCGCGGGTGCGCTGCCCGAGCATCCAGGCCAGGACGAACTCCAACGCACCGCCGGTCAGATGGCGAGCAGCAGCCAGCGTTTCAGCGTGCTGCTCGTCGCGAAGGACGCGAGCGGCAGGACGGTGTACGGCAGTTCCGGCGGCCTCAACGACGGCTTCGCGCTGGAGGACGTACCGAAGTCGCTGCGCAAGGCCGTCAACAAGCAGCAGCCGCTGACCTCGAACAACAAGTCGCCGTACCACCTGTACTGGCAGCGGGTCGTCGATGACGGCACGCCGTATCTCGTCGCCGGTACGCGGGTGATCGGGGGCGGGCCGACCGGCTACATGCTCAAGTCGCTGGAGCCGGAGGCGAAGGACCTCAACTCGCTGGCCTGGTCGCTGGGGATCGCCACCGGTCTCGCGCTGATCGGCTCGGCGCTGCTCGCACAGGCCGCCGCGACGACCGTACTGAAGCCGGTGCACCGGCTGGCTGTCGCCGCGCGCCGGCTCGGTGAGGGCAAGCTGGACACGCGGCTCAGGGTGTCCGGGACCGATGAACTGGCCGATCTGTCCCGGACGTTCAACCAGGCCGCCGAGGCGCTGGAGAAGCGGGTCGCGGACATGGCCGCGCGGGACGAGGCGTCCCGGCGGTTCGTGGCGGACATGAGCCATGAGCTGCGTACGCCGCTCACCGCGATCACCGCCGTGACCGAGGTGCTGGAGGAGGAGCTGGACTCCGAGGGCGGCGGCATCGACCCGATGATCGAGCCCGCGGTGCGGCTGGTGGTGAGCGAGACGCGGCGGCTGAACGACCTGGTCGAGAACCTGATGGAGGTCACCCGCTTCGACGCGGGCACCGCCCGGCTGGTCGCGGACGACGTCGACGTCGCCGACCAGATCACCGCCTGCATCGACGCGCGGGCCTGGCTCGACGCGGTGGAGCTGGACGCCGAACGTGGCATCCACGCCCGGCTCGACCCGCGCCGACTGGACGTGATCATGGCCAACCTGATCGGCAACGCGCTCAAGCACGGCGGTTCGCCGGTGCGGGTGTCCGTGCGGGAGGCGGACGAGGAGGTCGTGATCCGGGTGCGGGACCACGGGCCCGGCATCCCCGAGGACGTCCTGCCGCACGTCTTCGACCGGTTCTACAAGGCGAGCGCCTCCCGGCCGCGCTCCGAGGGCAGCGGGCTCGGCCTGTCCATCGCCCTGGAGAACGCGCACATCCACGGCGGCGAGATCACCGCCGCCAACTCCCCCGAGGGCGGCGCGGTGTTCACGCTGCGGCTGCCGCGGGACGCCTCGGCGCTCGCGCAGGCGGCCGAGGAGGAGCGCTCGGAGAAGGGGGACGCCTGATGAAGGCAGCTGGACGTCTGCTGGCGCTTCCCCTGCTCGCGGGGCTGCTCGCCGGGTGCGGGATCCGGGCCACGGAGGTGCCGACGGACTTCGGGCCCGCGCCGTCGCGCGCGCACTGCTCCCTCACCGGGGCGGACATCACCACCCAGTCCTCGCGCGGGATGCCGGTGCAGGTGTTCCTGCTGTGCGGCTCGTCGCTGGTGCCCGTCGACCGGGCCGTGCGCGTCCCCGAGGGCGCGGCGGACTCCGAGCGGCGGGTGCCGGTGGCGCAGGGGCTGCTGGACGAGCTCGCCAAGGCGCCGTCGGCCCGTGAGAAGGAGGCCGGGTACTCCACGGACGTACGCGGCGGCATCACCGTGAGCGGTCCGGGCCCCAGGGACCCCGAGGACACGCTGCGCCTCACCACCGCCCCCGAGACGCTCACCTCGTACGCTCTCGCCCAGATCGTCTGTACGTTCTCCGACTCGGCGGCGGCCGAGGGCGACGGTTCGGTGATCCTCGGCGGCCCGAGCGCCGAGGAGCCCCGCCGTTACGAGTGCACGGACGAGGTGCGCTCCCGGCCGGGCTCGGTGGAGCCGCCGTCGACGGAGGTCACAGGCGGCTGAACCCGGGTGTGGCGCAGGCCTCACCCGGGTAGGGGGTGACAACCCGGAACCGATGGTGCCGAAGGCCGCGTCTTGAGGGGCGTGCAGCGTCAAGGCTCCGTGGGCGGCAGCGCCGCGATCCGCATGCGTGTGACAGGGGGTGTCCTCCTGGTCGCGCACCTCGCGTTCGTCGCCTGGTTCGCGCTGCGTCCGCTGGATGTGCCCTGGGTGATGCCCGCCAATCTGCGTCCGCTCGCCGGTATCCGGGCCGATCTGGCACTCGGCTGGCCCGAGGCGGCGCGGAGCATCGGCGCGGGGCTCGCGCTGCTGGCACCGCTGGGCGTCCTGCTTCCGCTGGCCGGCGGGCGGTTGGCCGTGTCGCCGCTGGGGTCGCTGGTCCGTACGGTGGCCGCCGGGGCGCTGATCTCGATGGGCATCGAACTGCTGCAGACCGGGGTGCCGGGGCAGGTCGTGGACGTCGACTCGTTGCTGCTGAACACCGTGGGTGTGGCCCTCGCCCACATCCTCGTCGTACCGGCCGGTCGCCACTGGCTGCGTCGCAGGCCGGAGTCCCCACGCCGGGCCTCCCGTAGGGGCCGGCCGGCGGGCCCGGCCGGAGTCGCGGGGGCCGGCACGCCCGCCCCCAGCGGCGCTGTCGTCGGTCGCCGACTCCACCGCGCTCGTTTTCGCTCCAGCGCCGGGGCGCCCATGGCGTCGCCATCCTCCTCCGGCTTACGGCTGAATGCTCCCCCGCGCTCCAACTAGTGCCGCGGCAGGCAACGTTTGCCCGTCAAGGAGCGGCGTCCGGTGCGTGCTCTCGGCGTGCCGGCCGGAAGTCCTCGTACTGGACGTACTTGGGCTTTCGGCCGGTGCGGCGAGAGGGCGTGCCGGGCGTCGCGACGGGGCGAACGTTGCCTGCCGCGGCACTAGCAGGGGCCGGCCCCTCCCTCGGGAGGAGTCGGCTCAGGGCCGGACCCCGACGATTCCCAGGGTCGGCATCGCCCCGGAGAGCGACGCTTTGCCCGCTTCGTCTGCGTAGCGTTGTAGGCAGATGAGGCAGCCACGAGGGCAGGCCTCGCACCGACGCTCACAAGGAGCCGCCATGTCCCGCCTTGCCCGCCCCACCAGCGGCCGGATGATCGGCGGAGTGTGCGCAGCGCTGGCACGGCGCTTCGGCACCTCCGCGACGACGATGCGCGTGATTTTCCTGCTGTCCTGCCTGCTGCCCGGCCCGCAGTTCCTGCTCTACATCGCGCTGTGGATCCTGCTGCCTTCGGAGAGCAAGACGCGGACGGCCTGGTAAAGGCCCCTCTCACGGGAAAGTCGATGGGGCGCACCCCCTGCCAGGGTGCGCCCCATCGGCACGTACGAGGCGGGTGCTCAGCCCAGCGGCAGGCCGTTCACCGGCGCGGCCTGCACGGGCACGCCCTTCGTAGGCAGTCCGCCGAGCAGCCCGCCGACCGGCGCGGTCGCGCCCCCGGGGAGCGTCTTCGTGGGGTTGGGCTTGGCGGCGTTCAGACCCTTGCCGAGAGCGGGCTGCCCCTTCGTCAGCGCCTTGCCGGCACCCGGCAGCGCCTGAGAGACGTTCTGCGCCGGCAGCGTGTGGGTGACGGTGCCCAGGGCCTGGGTCGCGTCGGGGACGGCCGGAGCGGCGTTGGCGGCGCCCGCACCGGCAGCGGCGAAGGCGGCACCGAGGGCGGCGACACCGAGGGACTTGGCAGCAGACTGCTTCATGGTGAATTGCGTCCTTGACTGACTGGAAATGGAATAACGGGATGGCGGTGTTCGGGGGCGGTCCATGAACGTAAACACGCGATGGCGGGCGCCGCAAACATCGAAATGCGGACGGGTTGTGAACACCCACCCACATTTCCCGTCCCAGATCAGCCCTCTAGGATGCAGAACTCCTGGTGGAGGCCGTCTGCTGGAACAGCCATTCGGACTTCAGCTCTGCATATCCGGGCTTGATCACGTCATTGATCATACCCAGTCGTTCATCGAAAGGAATGAATGCTGACTTCATAGCATTGACCGAGAACCACTGCAGGTCGTCGAGCGTGTAACCGAATGCATCGACAAGGTGCTCGAATTCCCGGCTCATGCTGGTGTGGGACATCAACCGGTTGTCGGTGTTCACGGTCGCGCGGAAGTGCAGGCGGCGCAGCAGGCCGATGGGGTGCTCGGCGTAGGAGTTGGCCGCGCCGGTCTGGAGGTTGGAGCTGGGGCACAGCTCCAACGGGATGCGCTTGTCGCGGACGTACGAGGCGAGTCGGCCGAGCTTGACGGAGCCGTCCTCGGCGACCTCGATGTCGTCGATGATCCGCACCCCGTGCCCGAGCCGGTCGGCACCGCACCACTGGAGGGCCTGCCAGATGGACGGCAGCCCGAAGGCCTCGCCGGCGTGAATGGTGAAGTGGTTGTTCTCGCGTTTGAGGTACTCGAAGGCGTCGAGGTGCCGGGTAGGCGGGTAGCCGGCCTCGGCGCCCGCGATGTCGAAGCCGACAACCCCCGAGTCCCGGTAGCGGTTGGCGAGTTCGGCGATCTCCAGGGCGCGGGCGGCGTGCCGCATGGCGGTGAGCAGGGCGCCGACGCGGCTGCGGTGGCCGCCCGCGCGGGCGATCCGTTCGCCCTCCCGGAAGCCCTCGTTGACGGCCTCGACGACCTCCTCGAGGGTGAGCCCGCCCTCCAGGTGCTGCTCGGGGGCGTACCGCACCTCGGCATAGACGACGCCGTCCTCGGCGAGGTCCTCGGCGCACTCGGCGGCGACCCGGACGAGGGCCTCACGGGTCTGCATGACGCCGACGGTGTGGGAGAAGGTCTCCAGGTACCGCTCCAGGGATCCGGAGTCGGCGGCCTCGCGGAACCAGAGGCCGAGCTTGTCGGGGTCGGACTCGGGGAGTCCCTGATAGCCCGTCTTCTGGGCGAGTTCGACGATGGTGCCGGGGCGCAGCCCGCCGTCGAGGTGGTCGTGCAGGAGAACCTTGGGCGCCCGGCGGATCTGGTCCGGGCTCGGGGTGTGCCTCATCCGGTCAGTCTGGCTCGTCATTTCCGCACTCTAACTCCTACGCGCGTAGATCGCCGGTTGTACGAAACCGTCGATACGTAACGGTGACCGTGCGGACGGGTGGTGTACACCGGCACTTCTGACACTGTTCTGTCATGGCACAGGAAGTGACGCCGGTCCGCACGCCCCGGCTGGGGCGGGCGCTCGGTCCGGAACCGACGGCGGTGAACGGGGTGGTGCTGCTGCTCCCCGGCGGCGACGAGGTCTCCGCCCGCCGGCCGTCCCCCCTGCTCGCGGCCGCGTCCGTACGGGGGCTGGGGCGCCGCCTGGTGCGCGCCGGCCATGACGAGGGCCTGGTCGCGCACGTCGTGCACTACCGCTACCGCGGCTGGAACGGCAACGAGGCCCATCTCGCCCGCGACGCCTCCTGGGCGGCCGACGAAGCGGTACGGCGCTACGGCGACGTCCCGGTCTGCCTGGCCGGCATCGACATGGGCGGGCGGGCCGCGCTGCACGCGGGTGGCCACGAGGCCGTCAACTCCGTGCTGGCGCTCGCCCCTTGGCTGCCGGAGGACGATGTCGCGGCGCCACCCGAACCGGTGAAACAGCTCGTCGGTCGGCAGGTGCTGATCGTGCACGGCACCAACGACGAGCGCACCGACCCCGAGCTGTCCTTCCGGTACGCGGCCCGCGCGAAGAAGGTGAACCGGGACGTCTGCCGCTTCGAAGTCCACTCCGACCGGCACGGGTTGCACCAGCACCGCGACGAAGTACTGGCCCTTGCCGAGGACTTCACCATGGGAGCGCTGTTCGGGCAGCCCCTCTCCCGTCCGGTCCAGGACGCGCTCGCCGCACCGCCGCCGCTGGGGCTGCGGATGCCGCTGGCCGCGGGGTTCGGCCGGTCGCTGCGGCGATAGGGCCTGTCCGCCTGCTTCGCCTGAGGGTGACAGGACGGCTCAGTCGGGCAGCAGATGCCCGCGTCGTGACAGCAGAAACTTCTTGAACGCCGCCACCGGGGGTGTGTCCGGGCGGCCGTCCAGCCAGGCGACGCCGATCTCGCGCGCCGCGCGCGGCGCGGTGACCGTCAGCTCGACGACGCCTGGACGCGGCACCGCCGGCGGCGGCAGCAGCGCGACCCCGAGACCGGCGGCGACGAGCCCCCTCAGCGTCTCCGCCTCCTCGCCCTCGAAGGCGATCCGCGGCTTGAAACCGGCCTCCTGGCACAGGTCGTCGGTGATCCGGCGCATGCCGTAGCCGGGTTCCAGAGTCACGAACATCTCCTCGGCGGCCTCGGCGAGCCGGATCCGCCGACGGCCGGCCAGACGGTGGTCGGCCGGGACGACGAGGCGCAGCTTCTGTTCGTCGAGGCGGCGGGCGACCAGGTCGGGGGCGTCCGGGACGGGCGAGGTCAGACACAGGTCCAGCTCCCCCGCGCGCAGCCGCTCCAGCATCGCCTCGCCGTAGTTCTGGACGAGGCTGAACCGGACCCCCGGATGGTCGGCCCGGAAGGCGTGCAGCAGGCCGGGCACGGTCTCGGCGCCCATGGTGTGCAGGAACCCGAAGGCGACCTTCCCGGTGGCCGGGTCGGCGTCGGCGCGCACCTCCTCTGCGGCCCGCTCGATCTCGGCGAGGGCGCGTTCGACGGAGGCGAGGAAGGTCCGGCCGGCGGTCGTCAGCGACACGGTCCGGCCGCGCCGGGCGAACAGGTCGACGCCCAGGTCCTGTTCGAGGCGCACCATGGCGCGCGAGAGGGTCGACTGAGGGACGTTCATCTCCTGCGCGGCCCGGGTGACGTGCTCGGTGCGGGCGACTCCGGCGAAGTGAGCCAGGCGCGGCGCGAGCAGCGCGACGATGTCTTCTGTGTCACTGCTTGGTGACAGTCGCGCCTGTGACCTCTGCTGATGCTCCATGGGAACGATTATGGCAATTCCATGCATTGGACGGATGAATGGTCGGGTCCTTAGGTTCGAGGCATGAACCCCGCCGATACCGGGGCGTCCACGATCGTGGGCGCCGCTGCCGCTGTTCCTGCCGTCTCTGCTGCCGATTCCCGTATGGCCCCCGGCGGGCCCGGCTACCGCCGGATGAGCCTCGCCCTCTTCCTCGCGGGCGTCGCGACCTTCGCGCTCCTCTACTCCACGCAGGCTCTGCTCCCCCTGATGTCGGAGGACTTCGGCGTGACGGCGAGCGCGGCCAGCTGGACGGTGGCAGCCTCGACCGGCGCTCTGGCGCTGTTCGTCCTCCCGATGAGCGCCCTGTCGGAGCGCTTCGGGCGGCGTACGGTCATGACCGCGTCGCTGGCGGTCGCGGTGACGGTCGCCCTGCTGGTCCCCTTCGCTCCCTCGATGGGCGCGCTGGTGACACTGCGGGCGGTGCAGGGCGCGGCGCTGGCCGGGCTGCCGGCGTCGGCGACCGCGTATCTCGCGGAGGAGGTCCGGCCCAGGGCGCTGGTCACCGCGATCGGCCTGTTCGTCGCGGGCAACAGCGTCGGCGGGATGAGCGGCCGGGTCATCACCGGCTGGGTGGCGCAGGAGTGGGGCTGGCGGGTCGCGCTCGGCGCCCTCGGAGTGGTCGCCGTGGCCTGCGCGATCGCCTTCCGCCTCCTGCTCCCGGCTCCGAAGCACTTCACGCCGGGCTCGCTGCGCCCGCGCGTCCTGGCCGGCACGGTCCGCGCCCACCTCGCCGACCCGCTGCTGCGCCGCCTGTACGCGATCGGCGCCCTGTTCATGACGGTGTTCGGCGGCGTCTACACGGTGATCGGCTACCGCCTGACCGAGGACCCGTTCTCGCTCCCCCAGGGCATCGTCGGCTCGATCTTCCTGGTCTACCTGGTCGGTACGGTGTCGGCGTCGACGGCGGGCCGGCTGGTCGGCCGCCTCGGCCGCCGGGGCGCGCTCTATCTGGCGGGCGGCACCACGGCGACGGGTCTGCTGCTGTCCCTGGCGGGATCGCTGCCGCTTGTCCTGCTGGGTCTGGTCCTGATCACCGGCGGCTTCTTCGCGGGGCACGCGGCGGCGTCCTCGGCGGTCAGCAAGACGGCGACACATGGCCGCGCCCAGGCCTCGGCGCTGTACCAGTCCGCCTACTACATCGGCTCCAGCGCGGGCAGCACGGTGGGGGCCATGGCCTTCCACGCGGGCGGCTGGGCCGGGACCGTTGGGGTCGGGCTGCTGGCGGTGCTGGGTGTAGTGGGCATCACGGTGCTGGGGTCCAGGGCGGCACGGGCTCATAGTCACACGGCGAGGTTGTCAAACTCCGTTCGGTGACGATAAGTTGATGCCCCCACGTGGGAGTCGCTTGAAGGCACAGATCCGGCTTCGCCGGTGGACCCGGTTGCATGGCGGCGTCAGACCACGTAGGCGCGGGGCGCAGTCAATCGCCCCTACTGCCCATCGGGGCAGTTGGACGCAAGCGTGGCGTCACACCCAGTGGCGAGCGCTGTGCAAGCCGTACGGCGCTCGGTCGCGGCAGTTGACTGGCCTGCTGTAGCAAGAGGCCCCGAAGACGCTCGGTCGGCGGCGGAAGAACTGCCGCCGCTGAGCGCTTGCGGACCGCACGCCCCTGACCTGGCCCTTTCCCCAGACGGCGAGCCGTTGTCGGTGGCCTGCTGTAGCTTCCGAAGTGCTGGGCGCAAAGGCGCGCACGGACAGGAACGGCCACAGGGGTGGGTGGACCATGAGCAACGGCACGGCGACGACAACGGACCTCGACGCCACACTGGAAAAGCACCGAGTCGAGCTGACCGGCTACTGCTACCGCATGCTCGGCTCCTCCTTCGAGGCCGAGGACGCGGTGCAGGACACCCTGGTCCGTGCCTGGCGCAGCTTCGACAAGTTCGAGGGGCGCTCCAGCATCCGCTCCTGGCTCTACCGGATCGCGACGAACGTCTGCCTGGACATGCTGAACGCGGGCAACAAGCGGGCCAGGCCGATGGATCTCTCCGAGTCGACGCCGCTCGCCCAGGCGGCTCTGTCCCCCCGCCCCGACCACACCTGGCTGGAGCCGATGCCGGACGCCCGCGTGCTGCCCACGACCGCCGACCCGGCCGAGGCGGCCGTCGCCAAGGAGTCGGTGCGCCTCGCCTTCATGGCTGCCCTGCAGCAGCTGCCGCCCAAGCAGCGGGCGGTGCTGATCCTGCGCGAGGTGCTGGCCTGGAAGGCGAGCGAGGTCGCCGAGCTCCTCGGCACGTCGGTCGCGTCGGTCAACAGCGCCCTGCAGCGGGCCCGCGCGACCCTCGCGGAGCGGGAGGACAAGGGCGCCGAGGCGGCGGTCTCCGACCCCTTGGACGAGGAGCAACAGAAGCTCCTGGAGCGGTATGTCGCGGCCTTCGAGGGCTACGACATGACGGCACTCACGGCCCTCCTCCACGAGGACGCCATCATGACGATGCCGCCGTTCGACCTGTGGCTGCGCGGCCCGGCGGACATCACCGGCTTCATGACCACCCTCGGCGCCGCCTGCGCCCACTCACGCCTGCGGCCCGTCCAGGTCAACGGCCTGCCGGGCTTCGCCCACTACAAGCCGGATCCGGAGTCGGGCGGCTTCGTCCCGTGGGCGGTGCAGGTGCTGGAGATCTCAGACGGCCGGATCACCGGGTTCCACTGCTTCCTCGACACCAAGCGCTGGTTCCCGCTGTTCGGGCTGCCCCTCCATCTCGAAGCGGAGGCCGACCAGGTCGAGGAGGGCGTGTAGGGCCGGATCGGGATCCCGCAGCCGGATCCGGCCCCCGGCCCGCTTGGCCGCCAGCTCCAGCCGCGCCAGCAGATCCACGGCGGCCAGGCCCGGCGGCCCGAGCCCTCCGACATCACACACCACGACCGAGGCCCCACTGGCCTCCAACAATCCCCGCACGTCATCGCACAGCCCTGTCACCTCCTCTCGGGTGACGGGGCCTGCCAGCACGATTTCGGCGGGGGTCATGGCGTCCACGAGCGGTAGACCGCCGGGGCGGCCGTAACTCATCGCGGGCAGCGGTACAGCGTGCCGCTCGCGGCGCCGCGAGGATCACATTGACCTGGGCGAGGGCTCCCCCGGAGGGTGGCTGTATGCCCCACGGATCACCCCCGCCCGCGATACCCGGTCTGCGCCTCCTCCCCAAGGAGGCGCCGTGCAGGGAGTGTTGAGCGGCTTCGCGGTGATCGCCGTGGTCATCGGCGTCGGCTACGCGATCGGCCGCCGGGGCCATCTCGGCGACCAGGGCCGCGAGGTCCTCACCAAGCTCGCCTTCCACGTGGCGTCACCGGCCCTACTCTTCACCACCCTCGCAGGGGCCGACCTCTCGGTGATCTTCTCCAGTCGGCTTCTGGTCACCGCCCTGAGCACCGCAGCGGCGGCGGGCGTGTTCGTGGCGGTCGGTGTCGTACGCCGCTGGGGTGTGGGCCGGACGACGATCGGCGCGCTGTGCTCCAGCTACGTCAACTCCGGCAACCTCGGCATCCCGATCGCGGTGTACGTGCTGGGAGACGCCTCGCTGGTGGCGCCGGTGCTGCTGTTCCAGCTCGTCGGGGTCACCCCGATCGCCCTGACGATCCTGGACCTGTCGACCAGCGGCGGGAAACACCCCCTGTGGCAACGTCTGCTCACCCCGTTCCGCAATCCGATCGCCCTCGGTTCGCTGGCCGGGGTGGCGGTATCGGCGGCGGGCCTGCACATCCCGGCCCCCGTCCTGGACCCGCTGACCCTGATCGGCGGCATGTCGGTCCCGGCGGTCCTCCTGGCCTTCGGCATCTCCCTGTGCGGCAGCACGATGCCGGGCCGGGGGCTGGACCGGCATCCGGTATTCCTCTCGGTCGCCCTCAAGTCGGTGGGCCAGCCCGCGGCGGCCTGGGCCCTGGCGGCGGGCGTCTTCGGCCTACGGGGCGCGCCCTTGCTGGACGTGGTGGTGACATCGGCGCTGCCGGCCGCGCAGAACCTGTACACGTACGCGTCGAGCTACCGGGTGGGCGAGCGCTTGGCGCGGGACTCGATCCTGCTGTCGACGGTGATCTCGGTGCCGGTGCTGGTGGTGGTGGCAGCGTTGCTGGGCTGACGGTCAGTCGACGGGGAACTCGCCGGTGTCGATCGTCACGTCGAACGGCTCTGGCAGCTTGATGGGGTCACCGAACTTGACTGCGCTCAGCACACGGTAGACATCGCCCTTCGGCTCTCCGAAGAGCGTGGCGGTGGGCCCTCCGGGGGCCCAGCGGTCGATCAGCAGATAGAGCGGAATCCCGGCGGTGGCGTAGGCGGCGGGCTTGCTGACGCGGTCGTGGTGGGCGTTGGACTTGGAGGTCACCTCGACGACGAGTTCGGCCAAGGCTGCCGGGATATGGGATTCCGCCTCCGCGCATTCCTGCACGGGAGCCACGAGCAGGTCAGGGATGAGCATGCCCAGACGGGACGGCACGGCAATGGCCAGTGTCTGGAAGATCTCCCAGTCCTCGGGGATCGCGGAGTAGAGGCGACGCTGAATGCGGGCCGCGATCACGTTGTGGCGGGATGCGGGAGCAGGTGACACGGTGATGATCCCCTCGATGATCTCCACCTTGCTGCCCTCGGGCCAGTCCATCTCCTCCCAGAACCGGACGAGGTCGTCCCAGTTCTGGTCGGGGTCCTGGCTCACGGTGAGTGCGCTCATGGCGGTCTCCTATCGGTGCGTCACCGATCCCAGCATGCCGAACGGGACCGGCGCCGGTCCACCGATCCCGTTCACCCGAAAGGGAAACCGCCTGGTCAGGCGATACGTTCCAGCACGACAGGCGACGCCGTGAAGTCCGTCCCCGGCGCCCCGATGTCGTAGGAGCCCTCGACCGCCTGCAGCGCGTACTCGAAGCGCTCCGGTGTGTCCGTGTGCAGGGTCAGCAGCGGCTGGCCCTCGGTCACCGTGTCGCCCGGCTTGGCGTGCATCTCGACGCCCGCGCCCGCCTGCACCGGGTCCTCCTTGCGCGCACGCCCCGCGCCCAGGCGCCAGGCGGCGACGCCGATGTCGTAGGCGTCGAGGCGGGTCAGGACGCCAGAGGCCCCCGCCTTCACCACGTGCTGCTCGCGGGCCACCGGCAGCTCCGCGTCCGGGTCGCCGCCCTGCGCCGCGATCATGCGCCGCCAGACGTCCATCGCCGAACCGTCGGCCAGCGCCTTCGCCGGGTCGGCGTCCTTCACCCCGGCGGCGTCCAGCATCTCGCGAGCCAGGGCGATGGTCAGCTCGACCACATCGGACGGGCCGCCGCCTGCCAGCACCTCCACCGACTCGCGAACCTCCAGGGCATTGCCCGCCGTGAGACCGAGAGGCGTCGACATGTCCGTCAGGAGCGCGACCGTCTTGACCCCATGGTCCGTGCCCAGGCCCACCATCGTGGACGCCAGCTCCCGCGCGTCCTCGATCGTCTTCATGAAGGCGCCCGTGCCCACCTTCACGTCCAGGACCAGCGAGCCCGTACCCTCCGCGATCTTCTTCGACATGATCGAGGAGGCGATCAGGGGGATCGCCTCGACGGTGCCCGTGACGTCGCGGAGCGCGTAGAGCTTCTTGTCCGCCGGGGCCAGTCCGTCGCCCGCGGCGCAGATCACGGCGCCGACGCCGTCCAGTACCGACAGCATCTCCTCGTTGGAGAGCAGCGCGCGCCAGCCGGGGATCGACTCCAGCTTGTCCAGCGTGCCGCCCGTGTGGCCGAGGCCCCGGCCCGACAGCTGAGGGACCGCCGCACCGCAGGCGGCGACCAGGGGCGCGAGCGGGAGGGTGATCTTGTCGCCCACCCCGCCCGTCGAGTGCTTGTCCGCCGTCGGGCGGGACAGGGACGAGAAGTCCATGCGCTCGCCGGAGGCGATCATCGCTGCGGTCCAGCGGGCGATCTCCCGCCGGTTCATGCCGTTGAGCAGGATGGCCATCGCGAGGGCCGACATCTGCTCGTCGGCGACCTCGCCGCGCGTGTACGCGTCGATGACCCAGTCGATCTGCTCGTCGCTGAGCTCACCGCGGTCCCGCTTGGTGCGGATGACGGAGATGACGTCCATGGCCATGGCTGGCTTTCCTTCCGGGGATTGCGAAGAGTACGGCCCCTGCAAGTCGAGTCCCAGGGGCCGTACAGGAGTTACGAGCTCAGGTGCCCCGGCCCGAAGGCCTGCGGCAGCATCTCCGACAGCGGCAGGATGCCCGCCGGTGTCTCCAGCAGCAGGTCGGGGCCGCCGAACTCGTACAGCAGCTGCCGGCAGCGGCCGCACGGGACGAGGATCTCGCCCCTGCCGTCCACGCAGGTGAAGTGCGTGAGGCGGCCGCCCCCGGTGCGCTGCAGTTCCGAGACCAGCCCGCACTCGGCGCACAGGCCGAGGCCGTACGAGGCGTTCTCGACGTTGCAGCCGGTGACCGTGCGGCCGTCGTCGACGAGGGCCGCGACGCCGACGGGGTACCCCGAGTAGGGGGCGTAGGCGTGGCTCATGGCCTCGCGCGCCACCTCCCGCAGGGCGTCCCAGTCGACCGCGGGCGTCACTTGCCTTGTCCCTTCCGGTACGGCAGACCGTCCGCCTTCGGCATCCGCAGCCGCTGCGCCGACAGGGCGAGGACGACCAGCGTGATGACGTACGGCGTGGCGGAGACGACCTGGTTGGGGACCTCGTTGGTGCCGGCGTACCAGGCGAACACCAGGGCGCCGACGACCAGCGTGATCACGGCCTGGACGTACTTCTTCCGGACCGCCAGCCAGATCGCGCCGATGATCAGCAGCAGCGCGCCGAGCAACAGCAGTGCGTGGACGTTCTCGGAGCCGCCGCGCAGGTTGAGGCTGTCGGTGTAGCCGAACAGGCCCGCGCCGATGGCGAGTCCGCCCGGCATCCAGTTGCCGAAGATCATCGCGGCGAGACCGATGTAACCACGGCCGCTGACCTGGCCCTCCAGGTAGAAGGGGTTGGCCACGATGGAGAGGAACACGCCACCCAGGCCCGCCAGGCCGCCGGAGATGATGACGGCCAGGTACTTGTACTTGTAGACGTTCACGCCGAGGGACTCGGCCGCGACGGGGTTCTCGCCGCAGGAGCGCAGCCGCAGGCCGAAGGCCGTACGCCACAGAATCCACCAGGTCGCCGGGACGAGCGCGACGGCGATCAGGGTCAGCCAGGAGACGTTGGTGACCAGGCCGCCCAGCAGGCCCGCGATGTCGGAGATCAGGAACCAGCCCTGGTTGTTGAGGTCCCTCAGGCCGTCGGACAGGCCCGGCACCGTGAAGTTGCCGAGGGACTCGACCGCCGGGGACTGCTTGGCGGAGCCGCCCGGGTGGCCCTCGAAGGCGAGGGGCGCGAGGTAGCGGGTGGCGCCGAGGGCGAGGATGTTGATCGCCACACCGGAGACGATGTGGTTGACGTTGAAGGTGACGGTCACGAAGGCGTGCAGCAGGCCGCCGATCGCACCGCCGATGATGCCGACCAGGACACCGGTCCAGGGGCCCCACTGGAATCCGGCCCAGGCACCGAACCAGGTGCCGAGGATCATCATGCCCTCGAGGCCGATGTTGACGACGCCCGCGCGCTCGGCCCAGAGGCCGCCGAGACCGGCGAGGCCGATCGGCACGGCGAGCTGGAGCGCGGTGGACATCTGGCTGACGTTGGTGATGCCGTCGGCGCCGGTGATGATGCGGACGATCGAGGTCAGCGCCAGGGCTCCGGCGATGACCAGGAGCAGCACCGGCCAGGACATCCGGCGGCCGGTCGGCGCCGCGGGCTGCAGCGTGGGCTGGTTGACGTCGGTCGCGGTGGTCATCGGCCAGCCACCTCCTTCGTGGTGTTGTGGGCGCCGAGGACGTGACCGGCGGCCAGTTCGGCGCCGACCCGGCGCTGCTGGCGGCGCAGACCCCATTCGCGTACGGCCTCGTAGGAGACGACGACCGACAGCACGATCAGGCCCTGCATGATGACCGCGATCTCCTTGTCGTAGCCGTGGAAGTCCAGCTCGGGCGAGGCCTTGTCGAGCCACGCCCACAGCAGGGCGGCGAAGGCGATACCGACGGGGCTGTTACGGCCGAGCAGGGCGATGCCGATGCCGAGGAAGCCGATGCCGGTGGGGAAGTTGAGGCTGTAGGTGTGGGTGTCGCCGAGCAGGATCGGCAGGCCCGCGAGTCCGGCGATGGCGCCGGAGATGAGCATCGCGGTGAGGACCATGCGCTTGGGGTCCACGCCGCTGGCCGCGGCGGCGGTCTCCGAGGCGCCGGAGGCGCGCAGGTCGAAGCCGAAGCGGGTGCGGTTGAGGACGACCCAGTAGCCGATGCCGAGGAGTACGGCGAGGACGACCAGACCGTAGATCTCGCCGGCGGCTCCCATGTCGATGCCGGGCACCCAGCCCGACTCGTGCATTT
The DNA here is from genome assembly GCF_046267975.1 of Streptomyces flavusporus. Taxonomy (NCBI): domain Bacteria; kingdom Bacillati; phylum Actinomycetota; class Actinomycetes; order Kitasatosporales; family Streptomycetaceae; genus Streptomyces; species Streptomyces flavusporus. The sequence goes on from NZ_CP176503.1 coordinate 3,805,747, forward strand.
CGCCGGTGGTGTTGTTGTTGCCGACCTTGACGCCGAAGACGGTCGGCAGCCACAGGTAGCCGATGACGGAGGTCGCGATCGCGTTGAGCATGATGGTCGCGACGACCTCGCTGACGCCCCGGGTGACCTTGAGGACACCGGCGATGCCGGCCCAGAAGGCGCCGGTGCAGATGGCGGTCAGGAGCAGCAGCGGGATCTGGATCGCGGCCGGCAGGTTCATGTGGGCGCCGACGATCGCGGCCAGCATGGCGCCGAGCTGGTACTGGCCGTCGACGCCGATGTTGAACAGGTTCATCCGGAAGCCGATGGCGACCGCGAGCGCCGCGATGTAGTACATCGAGGCCTGGTTGATGATCAGGACCTGGATGTCGGAGAAACCGGCCTGCTCGAACATCACGGCGAACGGCTCGACCGGGTTCTTGCCCGACGCGATCAGCACGATCGCGCTCAGCACGAAGGCCACGGCGAGCGCGATGACCGGTCCGGCCACGGCGAGGAGCACACGCTCCTTGTCGAACTTCTTCATCAGCGGGCCTCGTCTTTGCCGGACTCGGGGGTCTCTTCGTGTTCGAGGTGTCCGGTCGCGGCACCGGTCATGGCCGAACCGAGCTCCTCGGGAGTGATCGTGGCCGGGTCGGCGTCGGCGACCAGCTTGCCGTTGTAGATCACCCGGAGCATGTCGGACAGTCCGATCAGCTCGTCCAGGTCGGCGGAGATCAACAGCACGGCCAGGCCCTCGCGGCGGGCCTCACGGATGTGGTCCCAGATCGCGGCCTGCGCGCCGACGTCCACGCCGCGGGTCGGGTGCGCGGCGATCAGGAAGCGCGGCTTGTGGCTCATCTCGCGGCCGACGATCAGCTTCTGCTGGTTGCCGCCGGACAGGGAGGCGGCGGTGACGTCGATGCCGGGGGTGCGGACGTCGTACGCCTCGACGATGCGGCGCGTGTCCGCCTGCGCGGCCTTCGGGTCGAGCCATACGCCCTTGGCGTTGGGCTTCTCGGTGACGTGGCCGAGTATGCGGTTCTCCCAGAGGGGGGCCTCCAGGAGCAGGCCGTGGCGGTGCCGGTCCTCGGGGATGTAGCCGACGCCCTGCTCGCGGCGCTTGCGGGTGGCCCAGCCGGTGATCTCCTCGTCGGCGAGCCGGATCGTGCCGGAGTCGGCATGGCGCAGGCCGATCAGCGCGTCGACCAGCTCGGTCTGGCCGTTGCCCTCGACGCCGGCGATGCCCAGGACCTCGCCTGCGTGGATGGTGAAGCTGATGTCGTCCAGGAGGGCCTTGCCGCCGGCCGCCTCCAGGCGCAGTTTCTCCACGGTGATGACGGGGCGGTCGGTGACCGTGGACTCGGCGGTCTCCGGCGTGGGCAGCTCGCTGCCGACCATCATCTCGGCGAGCTGGCGCGGGGTGGTCTCGGCGGGGACGGCCGTACCGACGGTCGTACCGCGCCGGATGACGGTGATCTCGTCCGCGACGGACAGCACCTCGCCCAGCTTGTGGGAGATGAAGATGACCGACAGGCCCTCCGCCTTGAGCTCGCGCAGGTTGTCGAAGAGCGCGTCCACCTCCTGCGGCACCAGGACGGCCGTCGGCTCGTCCAGGATCAGCGTGGTGGCACCCCGATACAGGACCTTGAGGATCTCCACACGCTGGCGGGCGGCAACGCCGAGCTCCTCGACCAGAACGTCGGGCCGCACCCCGAGGCCGTACCGCTCGGAGATCTCCTTGATCTTGCGGCGGGCCTTGGCGCCGATGCCGTACAGCTTCTCGCTGCCCAGCACCACGTTCTCGAGCACGGTGAGGTTGTCGGCCAGCATGAAGTGCTGGTGCACCATGCCGATGCCGCGGGCGATGGCGTCGGCGGGGCTGTGCAGGGTGACCTGCTCGCCGTCGATCGTGATCGTGCCCTCGTCCGGCTTCTGCATGCCGTAGAGGATCTTCATCAGCGTCGACTTGCCGGCGCCGTTCTCGCCGACGAGGGCATGGACGGTGCCCTTGCGGACGCTGAGGTGGATGTCGTGGTTGGCCACGACGCCGGGGAAACGCTTGGTGATCCCGGCGAGTTCGACGGCGGTCGCCTGACCGTTGACCGCCGCTCCTGCCGGAGGGCTGCTGGACGCGTTGATGGCGCACTCTCCTGGGGACGGGGGTCGTCTACGCGCGTAGCGCCCCTACGGCATACAAAGGGGTGACGCGCCGAGACAACGGGGTACAGGGAGACAGCCTCCCCGTACCCCGTTGAGCGGACGTAACCCCGCGGTTACTGACTGCTCGAAGTCCAAGGGGGCGTCTCATGGATCCTGCCGGCGTCGCGGGGTCTGGCACGCACATCTGCCGCGTTGTCGTCAGTCGCCGACGCTCCGCGTCGACTCCCTCCTCCGCCTTGCAGCTGCACGCACCAGACCCCGCTCAGCGCGTTAGCAGGCGCTGCCACTTGGAGCCGACCTGATCCATGAGACACCCCCTTGCCCTGTCAGCTGCTCTTGACCTTGATCTCGCCGCTGATGATCTTCTCCTTGGCCGTCTCGATGGCTTCCTGGAGCTCGGCGTCGTCCGCGAACTTCGGGTTGGAATCCGCGAGCCCGACCTCGCCGGTCTTCAGATCGCCCTTGACGATACCGGTCACGGGCTTGCCGTCCTCGACCGACTTCGCCAGGCCGAACACCGCCTTGGCGACGTCCTTCGTCGCCGAGGTCAGGATGTAGTCCTTGTACTTGGCGAGGGCTTCCTGCTTGTACTGGTCGGAGTCGACACCGATCGCCCACACCTTGTTGGCGGCGGCGGCCTCGATCACACCCTGACCGGACAGACCGGCCGCCGCGTACACGACGTCGGCCTTCTTCTCGATCTGCCCCTCGGCGGCGGTCTTGCCCTTGTCGGGGCTGGAGAAGCCGCCCTCCTCAGCCGTCTGCGTCAGGTACTGCGAGACGACCTTGACCTTGCCACCGCTGGTGTCCTCGACGCCCTGCTTGTAGCCGGCCTCGAACTTGTGGATCAGCGGAATGTCCACACCGCCGACGAAGCCCACGGTGTTGGTCTTGGTGGCCTTGGCGGCAGCGACACCGGCGAGATACGAGGCCTGCTCCTCGGAGAAGACCAGGTCCGCCACGTTGTCCGCCTGGACCTGGGCGTCGTCGACGATGCCGAAGGTGGTGTCGGGGTACTTCTCCGCGACCTCCTTGACGGCCGGCGCGTACGCGTAGCCGACACCGATCACCGGGTTGTAGCCCTGCCTCGCCAGCGACGCCAGACGCTGCGCCTTGTCGGCGTCCGTCTCCCCCTCGGTGGGCTCGATGTCGGCGGTCTTGTAGCCGAACTCCTTCTTCGCCTGCACCAGGCCCGCGTAAGCGGCGTCATTGAAGGACTGGTCGCCCTTGCCGCCGACGTCGTAGGCGATGGCGAGGCCCTTGTCGCCCTTCGAGTCGGAGGACGAGCTCTCGGTCGAGGTGCCGCCGCAGGCGGACAGAGCGAGGGCGAGGGATGCGGTCGCTGCGCCTGCGACCGCGATGCGGGAAACCCGGCGCATGTGTGGTGCTCCTGTCGTACAAGCGCCGGACGGTTCAGCTTCGGCGCTGGCTTCGCCGCAGATTAACGCGCGTAGACCTGCCTGAAAACCCCTTCTGTCCACCTTGTTATCCGCCCGTGGCCAATACCACCCGCACCCCAGGTCACCACCTTGCCGCCTGCAAACGGAAAGTGGCACTCGGTGATGCGCAGCCGCCCACGGCGGGAAGGGGACGTGCCGGGGGGTGTCCGCCCGCAGCGGCTGCCGTGAACGCCGGAACACCCCACCAAGAAACCCATCGGCAGACCGAGGACGGACACCCCCCGGCGCGGCCCCGACCCACCCACCGCCGGTAGGCGCGACACCAGCCCCCACACAGCGGCACAGGCCGCCGCAGGCATAACAGGAAGCGGGCAGACGCTCCGAACGCCCACCCGCTTCTCACCGATCCGAACCTATTCGGTCTTGACCTTGATGGAGCCGTCGATGATGCCTTCCTTGGCCTTGTTCACGGCATCCTGGAGACCGGCGATCTTCGCGAACTCCGGGTTGCTCTCGGACAGCCCGACGCCGTCCACCTTCAGGTCGAAGGTCTGGGTACCGGTCAGCGGCTTCTCGTCCTCGACGGACTTGGCCAGCGTGTACACCGCACCGCCGACGTCCTTGAGCGCGGAGGTGAGGATGTAGTTCTTGTACGCCGAGAGCGCTTCCTGCTGGTACTGGTCGGAGTCGACGCCGATCGCCCACACCTTGGCCTTGGCCGCGGCCTCGATGACACCCTGCCCGGACAGACCGGCCGCCTGGTAGACGACGTCGGCCTTCTTCTCGATCTGGCCCTCAGCGGCGGCTTTGCCCTTGTCGGGGCTGGAGAAGCCACCCTCCTCGGCGGTCTGCGTCAGGTACTGCGAGACGACCTTGACGTCCGGGTTGGTCTCCGCGACGCCCTGCTTGTAACCGGCCTCGAACTTGTGGATCAGCGGAATGTCCACACCGCCGACGAAGCCCACGGTGTTGGTCTTGGTGGCCTTGGCGGCAGCGACACCGGCAAGATAGGAGGCCTGCTCCTCGGCGAACACAAGGGAGGCCACGTTGTCGCCCTCGACGACCGAGTCGACGATGCCGAACGTGGTGTCCGGGTACTTCTCGGCCACGGCCTGCATGGCGGGCCCGTAGGCGAAGCCGACGCCGATGACAGGGTTGTAGCCCTGCCTGGCGAGGGAGGCCAGGCGCTGCTCCTTGTCGGCGTCGGTCTCGCCCTCGGTGGGCTCGATGTCGGCGGTCTTGTAGCCGAACTCCTTCGCGGCCTTCTGCAGACCGGCGTACGCGGCGTCGTTGAAGGACTGGTCGCCCTTGCCGCCGATGTCGTACGCGATGGCGAGGCCCAGGTTCTCCTTGGACTCGCCGCCGCTGTCACCACTGGTGCCACCGCAGGCCGTGGCGGCGAGTGCGAGCGACGCGACCCCCACCGCGACGCGGGTCAGTTTGGATATCCGACGCATCTGAAGTTCCCCATTCTCCAAAGCCCCGCAGTGGGTGCTCGGTTCGGCGCACATTAACGCGCGTAGACACTCCTGGGAACGGGCTTCTGCGTGGCCGTTATCCATTCGTGCCGGTGGCCGGTTACGTGCTTGTGAACCACCGGCTCGAATGGTGTGCACCTGGGGCGATCCCGGCGCGGTGAAGGGCATCTCTGATCGCTACGCGCACCAGGCTGCCCCCAGTCCCGGCGGGCCGCAACCGGAGGAGAACGACGTCGAACGACCGGCCTACCGCCCGCCGTGGACCAGCGCCGCAGCGGTGAACAGCTCCACGCCCACGGTGATGGCGGACTCGTCGACATCGAAGTCGCCCTGGTGCAGATCGCGCACCGTGCGCTCGCCGGGGGTGCGCACGCCGAGCCGGGCCATGGCGCCGGGCACCTGCTCCAGGTACCAGGAGAAGTCCTCGCCGCCGAGGCTCTGGTCGGTCCCCTCGACGGAGTCGGCCCCGCGCCGCGCGGTCATGGCCTCGCGCAGCAGCTCGGTCGTCTCGGCCTCGTTGACCACGGGGGGAACACCGCGCACGTAGTTGATCTCCGACTTGGCGCGGTGCAGGTTGGCCACCTCGTCGATCGCCGCATGCACGATGTCGGGCGCCTGCCGCCAGGCGTCGAGGTCCAGGCAGCGCACGGTTCCGGAGAGCTCGGCGTGCTGCGGGATGACGTTCGGTGCGTGCCCCGACTCGATCCGCCCCCAGGTCACGGCGAGCCCGCTGCGGGTGTCGACGCGCCGGGCGACCAGCGCGGGCACGTCGGTCACCACCCGGGCGACGGCGGTGACCAGGTCGGTCGTCAGATGGGGCCGGGCGGTGTGCCCGCCGGGCCCGTCCAGGGCGATTTCCAGCCGGTCGCAGGCGGAGGTGATGGGGCCCTCCCGCAGCCCGATCAGCCCAGCGTCGACCCTGGGGTCGCAGTGCACGGCGATCATCCGCTCCACCCCCTCGAGCACCCCGCAGTCGATGGCGTCGGCGGCACCTCCGGGCAACACCTCCTCGGCCGGCTGGAAGACCAGCCGCACGGGCCGCGGCAGCAGCCCCTGCTTGTGCAGCTCGGCGAGGACTAGCCCGGCGCCGAGCACCACGGTCGTATGGACGTCGTGCCCGCAGGCGTGCGCCCGGTCGGGCACGGTGGACCGGTAGGGGCACTCGGTCTTGGCATCCGGAATGGGCAGGGCGTCGATGTCGGCCCGGAACCCGAGCATGGGGGCCCCGCCGCGCCACTGCCCGCCGTCGGCCCCGACGTCACATACGAGCCCGGTCCCGACGGGCAGCACCCGCGGCTTCAGGCCGGCCTTCTCGAGGCGTGCCTTGATCGCGGCAGTCGTACGGAACTCCTGGTTGCCGAGCTCCGGGTGCATGTGCAAGTCGCGCCGGAACGCGACGAGTTCAGCGCCGAGCGCCGTCGGCAGCGTGCCGGGAAGAATGGCTCCCCCGGGATGATCGGCTTCGGATTCTGGGGACATCAGTTGCTTCACCCTCTAAAGGGTAGGACGCCGGGGTGGCCAACTCATCCTCAAACAGCAAAAGTTCAACCCGTTAGGGGAAGAAAATCTGGCCGCTCGACGCATGGGCGTGGGCTGAAATGGGTAGCCTTTTCTTTTTCTACGCATACCACGCCCCGCACTCACGCGGCGGTTCTGTTCCACCTGGCGGGATCGCACCTGTGGGGGAAGGGAGCTCGGATCCCGGAGTCATCACCAACACGCGACGTTTCCGCCAGCCAGCGCACACGGCCACCGCTCGCGGACCCCATGGAGGCGTGCGGTTGCGGCGAGGACCAGACCCCCTGGATGGTTGGTGAAATTCGGGCTGCTGGTGGCTGTGGTGTCGCTGGTCCACCGGTGGTGGTATCCGCTACAGACGACCGACGAGACCTCGCAGGGCCTGCTGAACGGCTTCACCTGGCGCACCAAGGTTCCTTGATGACGGGGCGATGCTCCGGAGACAGAAGGAGCAGGAGGAGCGTTTCAGGGCCGCGAGGCATTGATGAACTCGGGAATCCGGGTGCATGAGAAGTAGAGGAGCGCCTCAGGGAGCGTGCCGGGAGGAGCTATCCCGGCAAGATCGACCTCGGTTGCAGTTGCTTCACCCTGTCAAACTACTCGTCGCTGGAGCGACGGGCTTGCAGAACGGGCATCACTGGATGTGGTGCTGCGTTTGCGTCCAGCCCCACTCCGCTGGCGCGGTAGTGGGGCAGGGGCCGTTGACTGGGCCCCGCGTCGCCACAACTCCCACGCGCGGGCGCGGATGTTGCGGGAGCCGTTCCGGTCTGCATGATCAACGAATCCGCAGTTCCGGCACGCGAACCAGGCCTGGGAGACCCTGTTCGCCTTGTCGATGTGCCCGCACTCGGCGCAGGTACGGGAGGTGTATGCCGGATCGACGTGCACCACCGGCACCCCGGCCCGGCGGGCCTTGTACGCGATGAACGCCCCCAGCTGGGCGAACGACCAGCCGGAGTGGGTGGCCCGTTGGGGCTTTGCAAGCCGTACCCGCTCGCGGATGCCCGTCAAATCTTCCAGGGCGATCCCGCGATCGGTGCGTTCCGCCTCGGCCACCACATGCTTCGCGATCTTGTGGTTGATGTCCTTGGCCCGCCGCGCCTCCTTGCGCCGCCGCTTCCGCAGGCGGCGATTGGCGGACGGGGTGTTCTTCTTCTGGAGTTTCGCGCGGAGCTTCCGTTCCCGGCTCCGCACACGGTTGAGCTCACGCCCGGCCATGATCTCACCGTCACTGGTAGTGGCGATGTTCACGATGCCCAGATCGATGCCGAGGAAATCCACCGGTTCGATGTTCAGCGACTGCTCAGGGATCTCACAGGTGGCCAGCAGGAACCACAGGCCGTCGCGGCAAACGAGATCTGATTCTCCCCTGCGATGCAGGGCGAGGGTCGCCAACTGCTCCGGCGAGGCATTGAACGCGATGTTCTTCACCCGGCCGGTCACCGTCCATACCGACACGCGCCGCTCGGCGATCTGCCAGGACAACATTCGGTCGTCGTACGGCTGCGCCCCTTCCGGACGGAAGGCAATCGGACTCTCTACAGCACGGCGATACCGCTTCGAGCCGGGCTTTCCGAGGTTTCCAGCCTTGATGTTGGCCTTGAGCGTGGCATACGCATCGCACGTCTTCTTGATCACGTGCTGGGCCGCCTGCGCGCCCAGGCCCCACCGCGCTTTCACCTCGTCATAGGTGAGCTTGCGCAGCGCGAAGTTGTTCTTCACATCTCTTTCGAAAGCCAGTTGGCCGACCCAGGTCGCCGCCTCGTTGCAAGCGCGCAGTGTCGCCTCCAGTGCCTTCGCTTGCAGGGGCGTCGGCAGCAGCTTCACTTGCACGACCAGTTTCACGCCCGCGACTCTACCCTCACACTTCGAACCTTCGCATTCGAACATGAGAAAATCCGGATACGCAACGGCCAGTTGCTCTCGCTATCCAGAGCCGGGATGAGATCGCCACAGCGACGCCGGAACTGTCCATCCAGCTGGACCGGGCCAGTACGCGGGTACAGAGCCGCCCCATCCGGCCCCAAACCATCACCGCCGCATGAGGTTTCCGCCACGCAGCGCACACAGCAGGTCCCTCCGGGGAACACTGCTCGCATGAACGCGTATGCCTGCGGCGAGGAGCAGATCCCCTGGATGCTGGCGAAATTCGGCCTGCTCGGCACGGCAGGCCTGGTCCTGAGCCTGCTGGTGCGATAACGCTGGCTGCTGGTGGCAGCGGTATCGTTGTTCCAGCATTGGCGGCACCCCCGCTGGCAACCGACGCGACCTCGCAAGGCTCACTGGACGGCTTCACCTAGCCTAAGAGCTTGTCTCACGTGGCGAGCTTGGCCAGTTTCTTGTAGCAGGTCAGTGCCGCTGCGAGGCCGAGGAAGGCCAAGAAGTGTGTGCCCTTCCTCTCGTACCGGACGGTGAGGCGGCGGTAGCCGAAGAGCCAGGAGATCGACCGTTCGATCTTCCAGCGGTGTCGGCCCAGGCGCTCACTGGATTCGATGCCGGGCCGAGCGATACGCGGGACGATGCCGCGCCCGCGCAGCCACTTCACGTGCTCGGCGGAGTAGTAGGCCTTGTCCGCACGGAGCCTGCCGGGACGGCGCCGGCGCGGACCGCGCCGCGAGCGGATCGCGGGTATGCCCAGGACCAGGGGCAGCAGAGCCTGGCTGTCGTGGACGTTCGCCCCGGACACGCCGAGCGCCAGGGGTAAGCCCTGAGCGTCGGACAGCACATGCAGCTTGCTGCCCTTCTTGCCCCGGTCGACCGGATTGCGCCCGGTCAGCGATCCCCCTTTTTCGCGCGGACCGAGGCTGCATCGACGATCGTGGAGGACCAGTCCAGCTCTCCGCGGGCACCGAGCTCGTCCAAGACGGCCCGGTGTAGACGTCTCCACAGCCCGGCTTCTGTCCACGCGGAGAACCGGCGGTGCGTGGTGGCGGGAGAGACGCCGAACGTCTCGGGAAGATGCCGCCACGCGCATCCGCTGGTCAGCACGTACACAACCGCGGTGAACACGGCCCGCTCATCGCATGGGGCCGTCCCTCCTCCCTGCGGGCGCGGCGCGAACGAGGGAAGCAACGGAGCCGCCCGCAACCAGAGTTCGTCAGGAACCAACCGCTGCGACAGATCGACACCCATAAGAAGGAATCATGCCGCATCGATCAGACACCACGTGAGACAAGCTCTAAGAACGGCGGGTAGAGCGCACCCTTGCTGTAGCAGTACAGGATCAGCGCGAGCAGGTTCGCAGGAGGATATGCCACCCCTCCCTGCCCGTCGGCGCGATAGTTGCTCTCGAACGCTGAAAGATCGAGCCCTCCAACGACGTCGAGCACCTTCTAGCACAGGTGCTCGGTAGGCAGCCACTCCCGAAAATTCCGAGGCATCTCAAGGTCACGCTCACGGTCACACAACAGGAAGTTCGGCCCCAGGAATCAGGATTCCGACGTCTGCGCGATAGCCGGGTTGCGTCCTGAGAAGTGGTGTACGGGCTCCCACCTGATCCGGGCGTTTGCCCCGGCGTCGGAGTGAGTGTCCGGATACGAGAACGGCCACCGGCTGATCTTCGAGATGTCGAAGCCTCGAAGGAGATCAGCACGATGACCGCACCTGACAGTGTGCCCTTGCACGCCCTCGCGGAGGAGAATCTCGCCGCGGCGAGTCCCGATCTGCTGCGCGCGATGGTCAAGACGTTCGCCGACGCGCTCATGTCCGCGGAAGCCGACGCCCTCTCCATCACCTGGGAAGTGCTTCTTTCCTCGCAGCCAGCAGGACCCTCAGCAAGTCCTATCGTTACAGGTCAGGAGCACTTTCCGCGTTTTTGATCAAGCATCGGACAGTCCACCTCGCGAAAGCGCGAGGCTAATCTGTGCCTTGTGCTCCCCGCCCCGCCCGACTTCCTCAAGGCCACCCGGGCCTCTTACGACGCGATGGCCGACGACTACGCGGCCCACTTCCCCGACGGCCCCGGCATGCCCGTGGACCGGGCCGTGATCGGCGCCTTCGCCGACCTCGCCCGTACGCACGCCCCCGCCCCCGTGGCCGACCTGGGTTCGGGCCCGGGCGGGGTCACGGCGATGCTGGACGGTCTCGGTGTCCCGGTGTTCGGGGTGGACGTCTCCCCGCGGATGGTGGAGCTGGCCCGCCGGGCGCACCCCGGTCTGCGCTTCCACGTGGGTTCGATGACGAGCCTGGACCTGCCGGACGGGACACTGGCCGGCGTGCTGGCGCTGTACTCGATCATCCACATCCCGGACGAGCACCTGCCGGCGACGTTCGCCGAGTTCCACCGCGTTCTGCTCCCCGGCGGACACGTCCTGGTGGGCTTTCAGCACGGCGACACGGAGGACCGCCTCCACCTCACGGAACGCTTCGGCCACGAGATCGCCCTGGACTACCACTGGCGTACGCCCGAAAAGGTGGCCGACCTCCTGACGAAGGCCGGCCTCGACGTCCAGGCCCGTGTCCTGCGCGAGCCCCAGGACGAGGAGAAACGCCCGCGGGCGTTCCTGCTGGCCCGCAAGTCTCTAGTCGTCTGAGCCGGAGCGACTGCGCGAACTTCCGGACCGGCTCAGCAGCTCGCCGGCCGTCCGGGTCACGGCGGCCACCACACGCACCCAGCGGGGGCCGCCCCGTTCCGCCCACACGACGCAGACGCATCCTCCGACGGCGAGCGCCAGAACGCCGGACAGCACGAGTATCTCCATGCCTCTCCCCCTGCTTGCGAGTGCCGCGGTCCGCGCATCCTCTCATTCGCGGATCGCTACACCGCCCGCACCGCCGACAGCCGGTGCACATCGCGGGCCGTCCCCGTCACTCCGTCCAGGAAGCCCTGGGCGCGCGGTGAGGCGGTCCGGGTGAGCCATTCGGGGTTGATGTCGCAGACGGCGACGCGGACGACCGTACCGGCGAGGGCCAGCGGGAGGGCGTGGACGACCGTGGAGCGGAACGCTTCGGCCACGAGATATCGCTCGACTACTACTGGCGCACCCCGGACACGGTCGCCGCCCACCTGGCCAAGGCGGGCCTTAAGGTCCAGGCCCGCGTCCTGCGCGAACCGGTCGACCAGGAGACGCGCCCACGCGCGTTCGTCCTGGCCCACAAGCAGCCGTGACCTACGTGGTCACCTCGCACCAGACGTACTTGCCCCTGTTGCCGTGCCTGGACAGCGGCCGCCATCCCCACAGATCGCTGCAGGCCCGGACGAGGGCGAGGCCGCGCCCTTCCTCCAGCTCGGCGAGCTGATCCAACGACCTTGGCGGTTCAGGCGGTTCGGGGTCGGCATCCCAGGCCCCGATCCGCAGCACGCCCGCCGCCCAGCACACCCGTAGGGCTGCGGGCCCCTTCGTGTGGCGTACGGCATTGGAGACCAGCTCAGTGGCGAGCAGTTCGGCGACGTCGACGAGGTTGATCAGGCCATGCATGGTGAGGATCAGGCGGAGGGTGCGGCGGCTGATGGTGACGGCGCGCAGGTCGTTCGGGATGGAGAGGGAGTATTCCCAGGACTCGGGCTCGGACTCGGTTTCGGGCATACGTCGACTCCTGTTCGGCGGTTTGGGGTTGCGGTCAGCGGGCGGTGGCAGTGCCGCAGCCGTCATGGCAGGACGGAGTGGTGCGCTTCCGGGATCCCGGCGTTCCGCAGAGTGTGCGTCGCATCACCGACGGTAGACCTTAGATTTAAGAAGCAGCAAGCCGATCACCTAACCTGGCCCCCGAACAAGTCGCGCTTGCAAGCGCGTTGAACCAAGGAGCAGTCGATGGGAACCAAGCGCGAGCCCACAGCGCGACAGTTGCGGCTGGCGGTCGAATTGCGCAGGCTCCGCGAAGCGGCAGGGCTCAGTGCACGCGAGTCAGCAGCACTGCTCGGCGTGAACTCCGTCCAGATCAGCCAGATCGAGTCGGGCACCTCGGGCGTAAGCGAGCAGCGACTGCGCCGACTTGCAGGGCATTACGCCTGCACGGACGAGGAGTTCGTCGAAGCCTTGACGGCGATGGCGACCGACCGGACGCGCGGCTGGTGGGAGGAGTACCGGGGGCATCTGCCCACGTCGTTCCTGGACTTGTCCGAGTTGGAACACAACGCCACCTTCCGATGGGACGTGGACCTGCTCCACGTGTCAGGCCTTCTGCAGACCGAGGACTACGCACGGGCGCTCTTCTCAACCCGCATTCCGGAACTCCCCGAGGGAGAGCTAGAGTTGCGCGTTCGGCATCGCATGCAGCGGCGCCTGATCATCGAAGGGGCCACGCCGATCCCGTACGAGGCGGTGATCCACGAGGCGGCCCTGCGGATCAGAGTCGGTGGCCGGGCTGCCGCACAGGCTCAGCTCGCCCGCATCCTGGAACTCTCCGAAGCGGATCACATCACCGTCCGTGTCATCCCCTTCGCCCTGGAACGCTTCGACGACACCGGCTGCGCCATGATTTACGCGGGCGGCGGCGTCCCGAAGCTGGACACCGTGGTGCGCGACGGCCCTCACGGCACGACGTTCATCGACTCCGAGGCCCAACTCAGCGTCTTTCGAACACTTTTCCGTAGAGTAGAAGCTGCGTCACTCGATCCCGAACGGTCGCGTGAACTGATCCACAAGCTGGCCAAAGAGCTGTGAGGCACACGGTGAACACTCCCGACAACTGGCGGAAGTCGTCATACTCCGGTGGCGGCGACGGCAACGCCTGCGTGGAAATCTCAGACCGCCGCACCCACATGGCCATCCGCGACTCGAAGGCCCCGTCCTACGGGGCCCTCAGCGTCCCAATCGAGGCCTTCACCCCCTTCATCGAAGCCCTGAAGAGGGAGTTTCCGGCCAAGTGATCACGGCTAGGTAGAACTACCGAAGCGCTCCTCCCACAAGCACCCGTAGAAACGTCACCAGTGCTGCTCGTCTCAGAGTTGTGGAGGACATTCGTATGCCCATGCCTGGTCACTCGATACACCGTGCGCTGGCCACGAGCCTGGACGTGGCCACCGGACAGCGGGTGCTGGACCTCGGGTGCGGAACTGGCGGGACACTGCAGGCCGTGGCGGAGCGGGTGCCGGGCGCCTTACTACACGGGTGCGACGTCGATCGGGAGGCGGTGGCGGCCACGCGGACCCTACTGGGCGGGGACGCCGAGATCGAGGTGCACGACCTCAACAAGCCGACCCGGTACGCCGCCGGCAGCATGGACGCGGTCGTCTGCCACGACGTCCTGGAGTTCCTGCGCGACCCGGCGGCGCTGATCGACGAAGTGGCCCGGCTGCTGCGGCCGGGCGGTACGGCGGTGATCTCGCACACCGACTACGACGCCCTGGTGATCCGCGCGGGCGACCCGGAGCTGACGCGTGCCGTGTGCCACGGATGGGCCGAGTTCCCCGAGGAGTGGATGGAGTTCAGCGACGCCTGGATGGGGCGCAAGGCGGCCGCCCTGGTGCGCAAGAGCCTGCTGCGGATGGAGCACGTCGACACGCATGTGACGGTGGGGACGGAGCTGACCGGATTCGCCCGGCACCGGGTGGAGCAGATCGCCGCGGCCCTGCGGGAACGCGCGGTCAGCGGGACGGGACCGCTGTCGGTCGCCGAGATCGACGAGTGGACCGCGTCCGTGGAACGGGCCGCGCAGGACGGGGAGTTCTTCTACGCGGAAACCGCGTTCCTCGTCCGGGCGACCGCCGCGTACGCCCCCGTACCGGCATGACCTCCACCGCGCCCACTGCGCCCGCCCCGCCCGCCGCCTCCCCCGTCCGCGCTGCCGCACCGGCGATGGCCGCCACTGTCTGCGCCATGGTCAGCGTGCAGACCGGCGCCTCGCTCGCCGTGCCCCTCTTCGACCGGGTTTCGCCGGCCGGGACGGCCTGGCTGCGGCTGAGCTGCGCGGCAGTACTGCTGCTCGTATGGACCCGGCCGCGGATCCGTCGTCTGCCCCGCCGCAGCCTGGGCGCGACGGCGGCGCTCGGCTGCGCCAGCGCGGTGATGACCCTGTGCTCCTTCCAGGCCATCGACCGGCTGCCACTGGGCACGGTCAGCGCGGTGGAGTTCACCGGGCCGCTGCTGGTGGCCGTCGTGGGGTCGCGGCGACGTGCCGACCTGGTGTGGCCGCTGCTGGCGCTGGGCGGGGTGCTGCTGCTCACCCGGCCCTGGGAGGCGTCCGCGGACTGGCTGGGGATCGGCTACGCACTGGGTGCCGCGACGGGGCTCGGCAGCTACATCGTGCTCACCCAGCGGGTCGGCGACCGGCTGCCCGGTCAGCAAGGCGTCGCGCTGTCCACGGCCGTGGCGGCCCTGTGCACCGGAGTGGTGGCGGGCGGCGGGGCGGAGGCGGACTGGTGGAGCCCGCATGTGCTGGTCGTTTCGGCGCTGGCCGCGGTGCTGCTGCCGATCGCCCCGCATGTACTGGAACTGTTCGCGCTGCGCCGCCTGACGGCGGGGGCGTTCGGCACGCTGATGAGCCTGGAACCGGCGGTCGCGACGGGCATCGGTTTCCTCGTCCTCGCCCAGACCCCGGACGCGGGCCAGCTGGCCGGTGTGGTGCTGGTGTGCGTGGCGGGCACGGCGGCCTGCCGCAGCGGTACGAGGAGCACCACGCCGACGGTGACCGGACCGATCGTGGGTCAGCCCGACGTACCGCGCTCCGCACCGCGTCCGTCCTCGGAGCGTCCGTCCTCGGAGCGGTAGTACCACCCCACGGCCTCCGCACGGTTGCGCACGCCCAGTCTGGTCAGGAGCTGGGCGACATGCGCGTTGACCGTGCGGACGCTCAGGCGCAGTTCCTCGGCGATCTCCCGGTCCGTGCGGCCCTCGGCGAGGCGGGCGATCACCTCGCGCTGGCGTGGTGTCAGGTCGGCCGACGGTGCCGGGGGCGGCCGGCGCGCGGCCGGCGCACGGTCCGGGGGACGGTCCGGGGGACGGGGCGCCCGCAGCCGGGCGATCCGTTCGAGGTACGGCTCCGCTCCCATGGGTACGGCGATGCGCTCCGCCTCGTCGAGCAGCTCGACCGCGCGTTCGTCACCCGATCCGTACACGGCCGCCCGCCCCAGCAGGGCGTGGACCAGGCGGGCACGGGCATGGGTGCGGCGGAAGACCCAGATGGCGGTGTCCCAGTGCTCCGCCTCGTCCTGCTCCCAGGATCCTCCCGGCACCCGTGCCGCTTCCGCACGCGCCACGGCCACCACGCCGTCCGTCAGTTCGTAGGGCGCGGCCACATGGTGGCGTACCCGGGCGTAGACGCCCTCCACGATCTCCAGCAGCCGGTGCGGCGTGGTGTCGGGGTGCAGCATGGGCGGCCGGGGGCCGGCCGTCTGGGCGTGGATCGCGGAGGCCAGCGCGTCGATGACGTACAGGCCGCTGCTGGGAGGTGCGAGGTGCCCGCCGGCCAGGAGGAGCGCACGGCCGGTCAGCTCCTCGACGGCCGCGTGATCGCCGAGCCTGGCCGCCACAGCGAGCGCCAGGCTGAGGAAGTACGCCTCGTGCAGCGGGCTGCTGGTCGCCACCAGCCGGACCAACGACGGTGCCGGGTCCACATCCCGGCTGCGCCAGCTCTGCAGCCAGGCCCGTACGAGTACCTCCTCGACCTCGTTGAGCGAACCGTTCCGCTCGTGCGGTGCCGGGTCGCTCAGCAGGTCGTCGGCCTCGGTCCAGCGGCCGGCCTCGATCAGGTCCTCGATCAGGGCCAGGCGCAGTGTGTTGCCCTCCTCGGTGGCCAGTTCGCCGTGTTCGGCGGCGTAGGCCAGGCCTGCGCCGCGGATACGGGCGGCGTCGGCGACGTTCCCAGTGCGTAGGTAGGTGGCGCGGGCCTCGTTGAAGTAGGAGCGTACGACCAGGTGGTACTGCCGGGACTCGATGCCCAGGCGGCGGGCCCGCCGGGTGCGGTGGAGGGACTCGTCGAGGTGGCCCAGGGTGAGGGCGGCCTCGGCCACGACCGTGCAGACGACGGTCTCCAGCTCGGTGTCGTCGGCCTCGCGGGCCAGCTCTGCGGCCTCGTGGAGCAGCCGTACGCCGTCGTCGGTGCGGCCGCGCCGCAGCCCGGCGAGGCCGGAGGAGCAGAGCACCCGGATCCGCTCGTGCAGCGGAGCCTTCGGCCCCAGCTCGGCGAGGGACTGCTCGAAGTAGTCGTGCTCCCAGCTGGTGCTTCCCGCGTCGAGATAGCGGCCGAGGTGTTCCAGGAGCAGGGCGCGGGAGTCCGTCGTCCGCCCGGCCTCGGTCAGTGCCCGGACGGCGATCTGGTGGGCCAAGTCGGCCCGGCCGGAGCGGAAGGCACGCTCGGCCCGTCGACGGAGCGTCTCGGCCCTGCTCGACGCAGCGTCAGCATCATCGTCATGTCCGGCAGCTGCCACGACCCGCCTCTCAGCTCAGCCAACCTCGCAGGTCAGAGGGTAACAAGCGGCTACCGCCGGGCCGGGCACGGCAGTTGTCGCCCGTCGGCCGACTCACACCGCCGTCACCGCCGACAGCCGATGCACATCGCGGGCCGTCCCCGTCACCCCGTCCAGGAAGCCCTGGGCGCGCGGTGATGCGGTCCGGGTGAGCCATTCGGGGTTGATGTCGCAGACGGCGACGCGGACGACCGTACCGGCGAGGGCCAGCGGGAGGGTGTGGACGACCGTGGACGGGAAGCTGAGGATCGTGCGGCCGACCGGGCCGCGGCGGGCGATGAGTTCCAGGGGGAGGTCGGGGCGGACGATCTCCAGGCCCGTTTCCACCGCGAGCCGGTGGAGTTTGTCGGTGCTCTCGCGGCGGTGGGCGAAGTAGCGGCGGGCCCCGTGCGTCTTGGCGAGGGAGCGTACGGCGTCGATGTACCGCTCGCCGTCCACGACGCCCGTCTCGACCAGCGAGGTGCCGACCATGTCGGCGCCCTTGGTGATGCGGGGCGGGCCGAAGCGGGTGCGGGTCCAGGAGAAGTCGTTCGCGGTGACGGTGACGCCGCCCGGTGCCTCGTCGATCGGCATCGAGGAGAAGATCTCGACCCGGCGGCGCTCGCCGGGCGTCAGGCGGCGCCGGGCGGAGGACGACACCGGGGCGAAGAGCAGATCGCGCGGGCCGGGACGGCTGCCCCGCCGGTGCCAGCGCTCCAGGCGTTCACCGCGGGCGAGTTGGGCGACGAACTCCATCGTCGCCGTCCCGTCGTCCACTACCACCAGGTCACGGGCCCGCGTGATCGTCAGCAGAAGTTGTACGTACCGCGAGAACGGATCGCCCATGACGATCCGTTCCGCACGGCGCAGCGGCCCCACGAGCCCGCCGATCGTCTGGAAGGGTGCCGACGCGCCGCCGCGCGCTTCCTCCCAGCGGACCTCGTAGCCCTCCTCGCGCGCCAGTTCCGCCATCCGCCGCAGCTGGCCGCGGGTCATCGGGTCGACGGGCGACAGGACCACGAGCGTGAGCCCCGCGCCGGGTGCGTGGACATGCGCCCACTCCAGCACGTTCAGGAGCTGTACCGGACTCTCGACGAAGGCGAGAGTGTGAGGGCCGGCATTCCCGGCGCGGGGGCTCATCGGCGTACGACCGTCCCGTCGTAGGGCGTTGTGGGGGTTGTGAGGGGCTGACGGTGCCGTCAGACCTGGAGCGGCTCGCCCGCCGCCGCGGCGATCTCCGCCTCGGCGACGACGCCCTGGACGCGGCGCAGCTTCTTCATCGGGCCCAGCTCGGACTCGTAGACCTTCTTGACGCCGTCACCGAGGGAGGCCTCGATGGTGCGGATGTCGCGCACCAGGCGCGTGAGGCCCTGCGGCTCGACCGAGGCGGCCTGGTCCGAACCCCACATCGCGCGGTCGAGGGTGATGTGACGCTCGACGAAGGTCGCCCCGAGCGCGACCGCGGCGAGGGTGGTCTGCAGGCCGGTCTCGTGGCCGGAGTAGCCGATCGGGACGTTCGGGAACTCCTTCTCCAGCGTGTTGATCACGCGGAGGTTCAGCTCTTCGGCCTTCGCCGGGTAGGTGGAGGTGGCGTGGCACATGAGGATGTTGTCGGAGCCGAGGACCTCGACCGCGTGGCGGATCTGCTTCGGCGTCGACATGCCGGTGGAGAGGATGATCGAGCGGCCGGTGGCGCGCAGCGCCTTCAGCAGCTCGTCGTCCGTCAGGGACGCGGACGCGACCTTGTGGGCGGGGACGTCGAACTTCTCCAGGAAGGCGACGGCCTCGGTGTCCCACGGGGAGGCGAACCAGTCGATCCCCTTCTCCTTGCAGTACTCGTCGATCTGGCGGTACTCGGCCTCACCGAACTCCACGCGGTGGCGGTAGTCGATGTAGGTCATCCGGCCCCAGGGGGTGTCGCGCTCGATGTCCCACTGGTCGCGCGGGGTGCAGATCTCCGGGGTGCGCTTCTGGAACTTGACCGCGTCGCAGCCCGCCTCGGCGGCCACGTCGATGAGCTTGAAGGCGTTCTCCAGCTCGCCGTTGTGGTTGATGCCGATCTCGCCGCAGATGTAGACGGGCTTGCCGGGGCCGACCTCGCGGGAACCGAACGTACGGAGGCGGGAGTTGGTGCTCATGGCAGGAACTTTCCTTACTTGGTGGAGGGGTCGAGAGAGTCGAGAGAGGGTCCGAGGATCCAGCCGGCGATCTCTCGGATCGCGCCGACGCCACCGGGGACGGTGGTGACCGCGCGGGCGGCGCCGCGTACCACGTCGTGGGCGCTCGCGACCGCTACCGGCCAGCCGACGAGGGCGAAGCACGGCAGGTCGTTGACGTCGTTGCCGACGTAGAGCACGCGCTCCGGCGCGATGCCCTGCTCCTCGCACCACTGCTTCAGCGCGAGGTCTTTCCGGTCGACGCCGTGCAGCACCGGGATGTTGAGCTTCCGGGCCCGGGCGGCGACGACCGGGTTCTGCTCCGTGGACAGGATCAGCATGGTCAGGCCGCTGCGCCGCAGGGCCGCGATGCCGAGGCCGTCTCCGCGGTGCACGGAGACGAACTCCCGTCCATCGGCATCGATCAGCACCCGGTCGTCTGTCTGGGTGCCGTCGAAGTCGAGTACGACCGCGTCGATGTCGGCGGCGGTCGGAAGGGCGCCGGGGCGGTCCGCGTCGAACAGCGGCGCGAGGGCCCGGGCGCGGGCGAGGTCGTGCGGGTCGTCGATCTCCAGCACGCGCGCGGGGTCGGTGCGCACCAGCTCGGTGCGGCCGAAGAAGCGGTGCTGGTGCTCGCGGAAGCCGGCCGCGTTCATCGCGTAGGCGGCGCCGGTCTCCAGCAGGTCCTGGGGGCGGTCCTGGCGGCGCGGGCGGAAGGACTTGTCGTGGTTGACGCCGTAGCCGCCGCCCGTGCTGCGGGAGTCTGCGGCGGTGACCACGCTGTCGGCCTCCGCCTCCGCGTCCGCGTCCCGCCAGATGAAGCCGTGGAAGGGCGCGACGGTGACGGCCGTGTCGGCGCTGTTCTCGACGACCGCGCCGGCCACGCCGTCGATGTCCTCGCGGATCAGGAACGGGCTGGTGCACTGGACGAGCAGGACGGCGTCGACCGGGGAGCCGTGCAGCGCCTCGTGGGCGTCCATGGCGTGCAGCACGGCGGCCTCGGAGGTGGCGGTGTCACCGGCGATGGCGGCGGGGCGCAGCACGACCTCGGCGCCGGCCGAGCGGGCGGCGGCGGCAATGGCCTGGTCGTCGGTGGAGACGACGACGTCGGTCACCAGGCGGCTGGCGATGCACTCGCGCACCGCGCGGGCCACCAGCGGGATGCCGCCGACCGGGGCAAGGTTCTTCGCGGGCACGCCCTTGGAGCCGCCGCGCGCGGGGATCACCGCGAGCACCCGGCGCGCCGAAGCGCCTTGGCCCGCTTCCGGGTTGGACATTGGCTCTACTCCTTGACGTGCGTGAGGTGAGGTCCCGTGGCTCACAGCTCCCCCATCCGCCGGATGACGGGTGCGACCCGCTGGACGCCGTGCCGGTAGGCGCCGCGGGCGGCGCGGCGGACTATCTGGCGGACCGGGCCGGGCTCCTTGTCGTGGGCGGGAGCGCCGGGCAACGGGGTGCCGTCGGGGCCGAGGTGGTGGCGGGCGAGGATGCCGGGCAGATAGCCGGGGGCCGTCGCGGGCGTGTAGTACGGCGTCAGGGGCGGCAGTCCGCCGGGTCGGCCGAGCAGCTTGGCGATCCGCTCGCGGGCCGGGATGAAAGCGGACTCGTACGAGCCTCCCCCAGAGGGGGTACCCCCAGCTGCGACGCCCTGCCGGGCCACCCAGTCGGCGTCCGGCGTGGGCCGGTGCCCGGCGTCGAGCTGGTCCCAGGAGGCGAGGCAGCCGGAGCCGACGAAGTGGTGGTTGCCGAGCACCTCGCGCACGCCGAGGTCGGTCAGGACGACGGTGGGGATCCGGCGGTGCAGTGACTCCAGCGCGGCCGTCGAGCTGACGGTGACCAGCAGGTCGGTGCGGTCGAGGACCTCGCCCATGTTGCCGTAGACCAGCCGGAAGTTGGGCGGCAGGTCACCGAGCTTCTGCGCCAGCTTCTGATACGGCAGTTCCTCGATGTGGGTGGTGTGCTCGCCCGGCTTGGAGCGCAGCTTGAGCAGCACCTCGCGTTCGGGGTGCAGCCGCGCGTGCTGGACCAGGCGGTCCAGCAGGTACGTCCGGTCCTTGCGGCTCTCCGGAACGGACGGTTGGGCGGCGAAGACGACCGTGTAGGGGTCGTGCTCGCCGGTGTACTTCGCGCCGCCCAGGAACGGCAGTGCCACCTCGGTGACCGCGGAGGAGTCGGCGCCGACCCCGTCGTAGACCGCGCGGAAACGCTCGGCGTCCTGGCGGGAGTTGGCGAGGACGAGGTCCGCGCCGTGCCGCAGCAGCAGGCCGTCGGCGAGCTTCTCGTAGACGACGCCGACATAGCCGGTGACGACGACGGGCCGCGTCTCGCGGTCCTCCCAGACACGCCCGAGGCCGTGCAGCATCGCCTGGACGCCGCCGCCGACCAGGGAGAGGACCAGGACGTCGTACGACTCCTGCGCCATGATCCGCAGGAACTCGACGGCCGTGACCTCCCTGAGGGAATCGGCGCGGACACCCACTTCGGCCAGTTGGCGGGGGGTGGGGGTCGCCCGGCCGCGCAACAGAAACCCGTCCAGGGCAGGGGCAACTTGCGTCTCGCCTTGCGGTCCGGCTTCCATGGACGGGCCCGGAGCGATACGGCTCGCGGTCAGCGCACCCCATTTCCATCGGGTGTCGGAGTCCGCGAGTACTGCGATCCGCGTGGGCTTCGTTGTACTTGGTGGCACGTCCAAGACGCTAGGAAGCAATTTCTAGTTGCTGGCCAACCTCGCCTCAACGAAAAGTTAACAGCAACCCACCGAGAGCCGAACTGCCCCGCCGAAGTCCAGGAAGTACACGGGATGCACCGTTCCGACACATTGAGTTCACCCTCAGTACCCTCACCGGAAAGTTCCGCAGCGGGGCCACCTCCTAGGCTTTCGCAGGTGCCAAAGCTTTCCGTGATCGTGCCGTTCTACAACGTGCAGCAATACGCCCCCGACAACCTGAGAAGCCTTCGCGCCAATGCCAGGCCGGACTTCGAGTTCATCCTGGTCGATGACAAATCGAAGGACGAAACGCCGGCCATTCTCGAACGTGCGGCCGATGAACTCTCCGCGGTCGCTCAGGTGCGCTATATCCGCAGAGAGGAAAACGGAGGGCTGGCCACCGCTCGCAATACCGGCCTCGATGCCGCGACCGGCGAGTACATCACCTTCCTGGACGGTGACGACTGGCTGGCCCCGGGCTACTACACCGAGCTGGTGGCGGCCATCGAGGAGCTGGGCTGCGACTTCGTGCGCACCGACCACGTGCAGGCCACCGCCCGCGCCCGCAGCGTGACCCGTGCGCCCGTCGGGCGGCGGTACGAGGTGATGAACCCCCGCGACCACATCCTGCCCGCCCACCGCACGACCTCGGTGGACTACGCCTACGCCTGGGCGGGCGCCTTCCACCGCCGCCTGCTGGACAAGGGCGTCCTGCACTTCACCGACGGACTGCGCACGGCCGAGGACCGGCCGTGGATCTGGAAGCTGCACCGCGAGGCGGAGTCCTTCGCCGTGCTGAACCTGCTCGGCGTGTTCTACCGGCGCGGAGTCGCCGGTTCCCTCACGCAGATCGGTGACGTCCGCCAGCTCGACTTCATCCGCGCCTTCGACCAGGTCGTCGAGGAGACGGCGGCGGACCGTAACGCCGATGTGCTGCTGCCCAAGGCGGTGCGCACCTACTGCGCGATCATCGCCCACCACCTGTCGGAGACCGACAAGTTCGAACCGGCCGTGGCCAAGCAGCTGCGGATCATGAGCGCGGCGGCGATAAAGCGCATGCCGCAGGACGCGCTCGGCGACGTACTCGACACCATGGACCTGCGCCGCGCCTCCAAGCTGCGGCGGCTGCGGCGCCGGGTCACCACAGCGAAGGCGGCTGCCTGATGTCCCGTACCACCCAGATCTTCTGTGTCTCGACGCTGTACGGCGCCGCGACCCTGGCCGCCGCGATCGACTCGGACTGCTTCGCCGAGGCGGACCGCCGGGTGCTGCTGGTGTTCAACAACTCGGCGACGCCGGAGACCACCCCGGCCGTCGACGAGATGCCGGGCTTCGGCACGCTGCGCGACCACTTCGACGACGTCCTGTCGTACAACGAGGCGATCCGGCCCTTCCACCCCGGCGCCTGGGCGCCGCGCCCCGACGACCTGCCGCTGTTCGAGCGCCATCTGCGACTGCTGTGGGGGCTGGGCGACGACCGGGTGGAGCTGGTCATGGAGTCCATCCAGGTCAACCCGGCGCTCGGGCTGGCCCAGATCTTCACCGGCGCCCCCCTCGTCGTCTACGCCGACGGGCTGATGAGCTACGGCCCCACCCGCAACAAGCTCGACCCGCTGGTCGGCACCCGGGTGCGGCGGCTGCTGCACCTGGACCTGGTGCCGGGGCTCACCCCGCTGCTGCTCACCGAGTTCGACGTGCCGGCGCAGGTGGTGCCGACGGACGCCTTCCTGAAGGTGATGAGCGGCCTCACGGACACCGCCGGGGAGCTGCCCCCGCTGCCGGACAGCGCGGCGCTGCTGCTCGGCCAGTACCTGTCCGCGCTGAACATCCTCTCCCCGGCCGAGGAGGAGGACCTGCACGTGCGGATGATGCGGGGGGCGGTGGCCCGCGGGCACCGCTCGATCGTGTTCAAGCCGCACCCCACCGCGCCGGCCCGCTACAGCCGCGCCCTGGAGAGCGAGGCCGAGAAGCTCGGCGTCGACCTCACCGTCCTGGACACGCCGGTGCTCGCGGAGGTGCTGTTCGCCAAGGCGCGGCCCGCGCTGGTCGTCGGCTGCTTCTCGACCGCGCTGTTCACCGCGTCCGCGTTCTACGACCTGCCGGTCGCCCGCATCGGCACCGCGCCGCTGCTGGACCGGCTCACCCCCTACCAGAACAGCAACCGTCTTCCGGTCACCCTGGCCGACGCGCTGCTGCCGGACCTGGAGGACGGCAAGGGCGAGGAGACGCTCGCGGACGAGCTGCTGACCGGCCTGGTCGAGACGGTCGGCTTCACCATGCAGCCGCAGATCCAGGCGGGCCTGAGGCCCGCGGCGGAACGCTTCCTCTCCCAGCACCTCGGGCCGCGCACCCAGCGCTACTTCAAGAAGCGCCGGCTCACCTCGCAGGGGCTGCCGGGCGGTATCCCGGAGCGGCTGTCGTTCCTGCCCCGCAACTCCGCGGCGCGCCGGGTGGTCCGGCAGGTCCGGGCGCTGAAGAAGGCGGTACGCCGCTGAGGGAGTTCGCGGGTGGACCGGGCGGGCGATGCGGCGGGTGGGCCACGGGCGTGGCCCACCCGCCGCGCCCGGACGGTCACCGGGTTTCTCTCGTTCACCGCGCTTCGGCGAAGAGCAGATGAACAGCCGGGAACAATCGAACAGGTCGGTCGTGAAGGTGCCTACGATCGCGCAATCGCGCACCAGGTCCTCAGAACAACCTCAACCGATCCGTGAGGCCCCCATGACGAACCTCGGCCGGCTCTACTCCCTCTTCGACGATGTCCAGCTCCCGGACAACCTGCCCTACACACAGGTGAGTACGTGGGAGCTGAAGTTCCTCTACCTGCTGGGCCGGCATCACCTCACGGGCGAGGACCGACTGGTCGAGCTGGGTTCCGGCGGGGGCGGCTCGACGTACGCGCTGGCCATGGGGCTGCACGAGAGCCCGATGTTCGACGAGAAGACGGGACGGCTGCACGCCTACGACTTCTTCCGGGTCGGCAAGGGCACCTTCGCCACGGAGAAGTTCTTCGACGCCGGCAAGGCACCCGAGGGCGACAACTCCTTCCTGAACGAGTTCCGCCGGCGGCTGGATCCGTTCCTGCCCTTCCTGGAGATCCACGCCGGTGACCTCTGGCAGACCTCCGACCCGGACGACCGCACGCCCGTCGAGTTCCTGCACATCGACATAGCCAAGACGTCCCGGGTGTTCAAGTGTGTGTCCGAGCGGTTCCTGACCCGGCTGCGGCCCGGGTCGGTCGTCCTGCACCAGGACTTCGCGGGACCGCGCCTGCCCTGGCTGCACTACAGCACGGGCGCCCTGCTGCCGTACATCGAGATCGCCGGCCCGCCGATCCGCTCCACCCTCGCCTTCGAGGTCGTCAAGCCCATCCCCGAGGACGTGCTGACCGTCATCAGCGAGGACAGCTTCAGCTATGACAGGAAGCTGGAGCTGATCTCCGCCGTGCAGGAGCGCATCGACCGCGACCACACCGGCGGCATCCCGTTCAAGTCCGTGCTGGAGCTGGCCAAGGCGTACGTCGCCCACTACGACGGCAGGCACAAGCAGGCCTGGGCCATCGCCAGGCCGCTCACCTCGGACGAGTACCTCAGCCGCACCCGCGCCGACCACTTCGAGCAGCTGAAGAAGGCCTACGAGCGGGACCGCCGGCAGTCCGCCGGGCGCTCCCCGATGACCCGCATCAAGCGGCTGGTCCGCAAGGCGGTGCGCAGCTGAGCGAGGGGCCCGCTCGCCTTGACAAGGGCCGCCCGGCCGGGACACGCGTCCCGGCCGGGCGGCCCTTGTCGTGGGTCAGGCGCCCAGGACGGTGCGCAGCTCCGCCGCGTTCGCCTGGGTGATCTTCCACAGTTCCTGCTGCCGGCCGTGCACGTCGGCGACGGTCCGGTCGTGGTCGGCGAGCAGGTCGCGGGAGCGCTCCACCAGCACGTCGGCGAGGTTGCGGTCGTGCACGGAGACACCCCACTCGGGACGCTCGATGTCCCGCAGGAAGTACGCCATCTTCGGGTGCGAGATCAGGCTGATGATGGGCGTGCCGCAGCCGAACGGGATCATGCCCGCGTGGCCGCGCATACCGATGACCAGCCTGGTCCTGGCGTACAGGTCGCGGATCTCGTCGTTCTCGAAGTCGTACATCGGGATGACCGGCATCGAGACGCCGTGCTCGCGGCGCAGGTCGAAGGCGAGCTTCTCGTCGTCGAGCGAGTGCGCCACGCACTGCACCTCGCCGAGGTTGCCGAGCTCCCTGACCGCCTTGGCCATCTGAGCCAGGAAGTAGCCGTAGTCGTGGCCGAAGCGGAGCCCCGCGCGGTCGTAGGCGGCGTTGATGAGGATGGTGTCGTCGCGCGTCGCCGGGTCCTGCCAGTTCGCGACGAGCTGGCGGGTGACCGTGGTCGGGCAGGGCTGGAAGCGCACCTTGTCGTGCAGATGGGCCGGGAGCATGGCCCGTACCTTCTCGATCGAGCCGTGGTTGCGCAGCCCGAAGAAGGCGGACTTCTCGACGAGCAGGCGCAGCGACTCCCGGAACCGCTGGGCGCGATAGGACTGTCCGTCGAAGGCGTTGAAGCCGACGGCGTACACCGCGATCGGCACGTCGATGCGCTTGAGCAGCTCGTCGGGGACGTTCCACTGCCAGGCGCTGTTGCCGTTGGGCATGGTGTCCGGGATGAACAGGCCGCCGCCGCCGATGACCAGTCCGCGGCGGGCGTTGACGCGCTCCAGGGCCGCCTCGTCGAACAGGCGGTGGGCGTGCACCGAGTGCCAGCGGCGGCTGGTGGTGTCGGGGTCGAAGCCGAGGCGCACGCTCTCCGGAAGCAGCTTGTCGCCCGCGTTGCCCTGCCGGTCCATGTAGAAGGCGACGTGCGCGAGCTGCTCGGCGGGGCTGCCGGACTGCTGGGCGGGGACGCCGAGGGTGCGCTGCTGCCAGATGCGGCTGGCCCGGTGCGTGGGGTCGACGGTGAGGCCCTGGACGGCGTACTTCTGCGCGGTGGCGTCGTCGCCGTGCACCCAGGAGATCTGGGCGAGGCGGGCGAAGGCGGTCGCGGCGCGGTTGGGTGCGGCGGTGGCCAGCAGCAGCTGGGCCCTGGCCTCCTCGTAACGGGAGACGCTCATCAGGGCGTGGCCGTAGACCTCGTGCGGCCAGGCCTCGTCGATGGGGAGGTGGACGCGTTCCATGATGTCGACGGCGGCCTGGTAGTCGCCCTTGGCGATGTGCGCGTGGGCGACGCGGCGGGCGGTGTCGACGTGGCCGGTGCGCTCGACGTGCGGGGTGCCGAAGTGCACCAGCAGGTCGTGGTGCATGGTGCCGCCGCCGGTGAGGTAGGCGGCCTGCAGCTCGGCGTCGCTCAGGTCGAACTCGCGCCAGCGCTCCTGCGCCTGCTCGTAGCCGGCCTCGCCGCCCTGCCAGGGCTTGTGGCGGCCGGTGAAGTGCAGGATGGCCGTGTCGTCGGGGACGGGGAGGTCGCCGGACAGCCGCCGCTTGACGAAGTTGTACTTCGCGTCGAGGCGGACGAAGTCGCCGTCGAGGACGGCGTTGAGGATGCCCTGGTCGTGCTTGTCGAGCTCGTAGGAGCCGCTGCGGCCGACCTGGTCGATCTTCGCGTAGAACTCGTCGCTCAGGTACTCCTTCTGAATGACGAGCAGGCCGCTGTTGAGCTTGTGCTGGCCGTAGAAGAACTGCGGTACGGCGGCGAGTCCCTCGCGCAGCGAGAGGAGTTCGGAGATCGAACCGAGGACGACCATGTCGGTGTCCAGGGTGATCACGGTGTCGTAGTCGCGGATCTTGAAGACGTCGAGGATGAAGTACGCCTTGCGGACCAGGTAGTTGTCCTGGTCGCCCTTGGCGTAGGAGTCGTAGTGGTCGGCGTCGACGCGACGGAAGCTCACGCGCGGGTGCAGGGCGCGGATGCGGGCCACGGAGGACGGCTTGAGGTCGTCGTGCAGGACGACGAAGTCCTCGCACACGCCCGGGTTGGACAGGGCGAGGGAGCGCAGCAGGGCGAGGAAACCGGGCAGGTAGTTCTCGTCCACGAAGCTGGCGAAGGCGATACGGCGCTTGCCGGTCAGCGCGCGGGCATCGGTGGCCGGGGCCGCGGTGCGGGCCTCGGCGGCGGATATGTGGGTCGCGGTCATCTCAGGGAAATCCTCATGCCGGAGACGCTCTGGGCCCGTTCCATGACCCACGCCTTCTCGCTGGTGTATTCGTGAACGGAGGTGATAGGCATCTTCATCGCTGCGTCGATGCGGTAGGCACCGCTCTCGTAGAAGTCGAAGCCGATCAGGTCGAGGGTCGGGCTGACGTCGAGGAAGTCGAGCAGCCAGAGCATGTTGAAGCCGGAGGTCGGGATGGCGGGCCACACGTCGGTGCCCAGCTTGCCGATGTTGCGCACGGGCCAGCGCAGCGACTCGTCGCCCAGGTACTTCTGTGCGCCGGGCACCAGGCGGTTGCGCAGGGACCACTTCCAGTCGCCGGAGATGCCGCCGAAGATCAGGCGGATGTCGACCGGCTGGTCCCAGTTGAAGCCGTGCTTGTGGATGGAGACGTGGATGTCGGTCCGCTTGCCGGTGTGCACCGCGTCGATCTTGTACGAGTTGAAGCGCACGACCAGGTCGTAGGCGTCGATCTCGGCGCCCATCGAACTCTCGCCGACCTTGCCGGAGTTGGCGATGAGGCAGATGGACTTGCCGGCGATCCTGTTGCGGAACTCGCCGAGGCTGATCCATTGCAGGCCGCCGAACAGGGGGTCGGACAGCGGGCCGCGCATCCGGTTGCGGCGCTGCTCGGCGAACAGGGCTATCGCCTCGGTGAGTTCGGGGGTGGGCCGCTGGTGGATGCCGGTGCACAGGTCCAGGTAGTGGCTGAGCGCCTCCTGGAACTCCTGTTCGGGGGCCTGAGCTCGGTCCATGGCCAGCAGCGCGCCCACGAGGCGAGCCTGGGCGGCGTCCCAGTCGCCGGCGGAGTGCGCCTCGAGCCCCTCGGCCCACACGTCGGTCGCCGGGCCTGCGGCGAAGGCGGCGGCGTCCGGGACGGTCCGCTGGAGCAGGGCGAGCAGTTCGCCGCGTCGCTCCTGGGCGGTGCGCAGGCCGGCGACCTTGGCGCGGACGCCGAAGCCGTCCTCCTGCGTGAGACTCAGGTAGCGGTCGAAGGCCTCGACGGCGGCGGCCGGGCGGCCCATCGCCTCGAGCAGCCGGCCGCGCAGCCGCCAGCCGGCGCGGGAGTTCTTGCGCTGCGTCAGCACGGTGTCGTTGATGAGCAGGGCGAGGTTCAGCTCGTCGTCGTAGCCGCAGTCCAGGGCCTTGTTGCCGACGACGAGGAGTGCGTCGAGGAGTTCGTTGCTCAGCCCGCTACCGCTGACGGCCTTGGCGCCACGCCGGATCAGGCTGCCGGCGCCCGTCGCGGCCGGCTGGGGCTGCTCCTGTGCGGCCCACAGGGCGAGCAGCTCGCGCAGCTTCTCGGCCAGCGCTGTTCGGCGCCGGTCGAGGCTGCCCACCAGCTTGCCGCTGTGGACGGCGCAGGCACGCAGGCAGTCCTCCAGCTCGGCCGGGTTCACCTGTGCGGTCGGCGGCCCGGCGTCAGTGGCCGCCGATGCCGGGTCCCCTGTTCGGGAACGGGACCATCTGCTGCGAACCGTCATGGTGCTCCTGCTCTGGATATGACGAAGCAGGCAAGGATCTGCCTGGGTAAACATGGTGGATTGGAGAACAGTAAGAAACCAATACGACGACAAGGTGAACCGCTCGGGACCGGTGGGCAAATCGTGTTTCCGTCGAACGGAATTCCGTAGAACGACGTTTAGGGTGGCGGGCGGCGTCAAAGGGCGTTGACAGACACCTCCGGGGGTTATGACTGATACGGGTGCATTGGGCAGGATGGGCGCCCGAACAGGCCTGCGGACAAACGAGGTAGCCGAGGTATACGAGCGTGACCGAGACGGTCGTCAGCACAGCGAAGCCCCGACCCGCTGCTCCCGCGCCGGAGAGACCGCGGGAGGCCGCGAGCGGCCGACCACGGACGAGAAGCTCCGGAGGGCGGCTGCGCGCCCTGGACGGGCTGCGGCTGCTGGCCGCGCTGATGGTCGCGCTCTATCACTACGGCGGCCGGGGCGGTGAGGTCACCCATGCGTGGGGATCGTCACCGAAGGTCCAGTTCCCGACGCTGCACTCGTGGTTCGCCTACGGCTGTCTCGGTGTCCAGATCTTCTTCGTGATCAGCGGCTTCGTGATCTGCATGAGCGGCTGGGGCCGCCCGCTGCGGTCGTTCTTCGCCTCCCGGGTCGCGCGGCTGATGCCCTCGTACTGGGTGGCGGTCGTCCTCGTGACGGCCGTGTTCGCCCTGCCGGGGGTGGCATACGAGGCGGTGACGCCGAGTGACGCGCTGGTGAATCTGACGCTGCTCCAGCAGCCGCTGGGCGCGGACCGGGTGCTGGGCGTGTGCTGGACGCTGTGGGTGGAGATCCGCTTCTACGCGCTGTTCGCCGTGTGCATCGTGCTGCCGGGCGCGAACCGCCGGCGCGTGGTGCTCCTGTGTGCCGTGTGGACCCTGCTCGCCGCCATCACCAAGGCCGCCGACCAGCCGTTCCTCGATCTGGTCGTGATGCCGGAGTACGCGCCGTTCTTCATCGGCGGCATGGGCATCTACCTGGTGTACCGCAACCGGCGGGACGTCACCGCGTGGGGCATCGTGGCGGTGAGCTGGCTGATCGGGCAGCACGAGGCGGTGGACAGCCTCTGGCACAGCCCCTACCCGGACCAGTTCTCCTACCGTTCCGCCTCGGTCATCATCCTGATCGTCACCTTCGGCTTCGTCGCGGTCCTGGCCGTCGCGCTGGGCTGGCTGAGCTGGGCCGACTGGCCCTGGCTGACGGTCGCGGGCGCCCTGACGTACCCCTTCTACCTGGTCCACGAGCACCTGGGCTGGCCAGTCATCGAGGTCCTCCACCGGGACTTCGCCCTGACGTCCTGGGCGACCCTGGCCACCACGCTGGCGTTCATGCTGACCCTGGCGTGGCTTTTCAACCGGTGTGTGGAGAAGTGGGCGACGCCGTTGCTGCGGCGGTCACTGACGCAGGCCCAGGTACCGAAGGTCTGACGCTGTCTCAGTCGGGTGTCGCGGAGGGCCGCAGGGTCGCCGCGATGCCCTCGATCACCGCCCGGAGGCCGGTTTCGAAGCCCCGGTCGCGGTCCTGGAACATCTCGAGGCCGGCCGCCGCGGCCAGCGGGTGCGCGGCCAGGCGTTCGGCGCGGGCGTCGAGGTCGTAGCCTTCGGCGCCCGCGGCCGGGTCCGGACCCATGGCCTGTTCCTCGATGGCATACCCGATGGTGTAGCTGTACGCGGTGAACCAGGCCCGGGCCGCGCGGCCGGGGGTGAACCCGGCCTCCGTCAGCATCCGCAGGTTGGCCTCCATGGGCTCCGCGTAGGACAGGTCCGTGAAGTGGGTGCCGGCGTAGACCTTGGCGCCGTCGCGGTAGCGCAGCAGATGCGCCCGCAGGCCGCTCATCCGCCGGAAGAACAACTCCCGCCAGTCCTCGTGCGGCGCCTCCGGCTCCTCCATGAGGTCGGCGCTCATGCGCCGCATCATCTCCGTGGCCATCTCGTCGAGAAGCGCCTGCTTGTCCTTGAAGTGCCAGTACAGGGCGGGCGCCTTGACGTCCAGTTCCCTGGCGATGGCGCGCAGGGTCAGGCCCTCCAGACCGACCTCGTTGAGGAGCCGCAGGGCGGTGTCCGCGACGCGTCGCCGGTCCAGCGGTGCTCGTCGTTCCGTGTCGCTCACGTCCGTCAACCTATCCCGCGCTCGACAACTTAACGGCGTTAAGGGCACGCTCGTGGACGTCGTCACTTAACAACGTTAAGGAGATGGGTATGGCTCTGCACACCGACGTACTGATCGTGGGCGCGGGCCCGACCGGCCTCGCCCTCGGCATCGATCTGGCCCGGCGCGGTGTGCCGGCGCTGGTCGTGGAGCGCGCCGACCGGCTGTTCCCGGGCTCGCGGGGCAAGGGCATCCAGCCCCGCACGATGGAGGTGTTCGACGACCTCGGCGTGGTCGACGCGATCCTCGCGGCGGGCGGCGGCTACCCGGTCGGCATGATCTGGCAGAACGGTGAGCGGGTCGGCGAGCACCGGATGATCGACCCGGCCGACACGACCGAGGACTCGCCCTACGCCGAGCCGTGGATGGTGCCGCAGTGGCGCACGCAGGAGATCCTCCGCGCCCGGCTGGAGGAGCTGGGCGGGCGGGTGTCCTTCGGCCGCGAGGCTGTCGGCGTCGAGCAGGACGCGGACGGCGTGACCACGCGTTTCGCCTCCGGCGAGGACGTGCGCGCCCGGTACGCGGTCGCCTGCGACGGCGGCCGCTCGGCGCTGCGCCGCGCGCTCGGCATCGGCATGACCGGCGAGACCATCGATCCGGCCCCGACGCTCGTGGCGGACGTGCGGATCACCGGCCTGGACCGTGACAACTGGCACATCTTCCCGCCGCGCGGGGAGGGCGACGACTTCCTCGCCGTCTGCCCGCTCGCCGGTACGGAGGACTTCCAGGTGGTGGCCCAGTTCCCGGAGGGCGCCACGCCCGACCTGTCGCTCGACGGGGTGCGCAAGCTGGTCGCGGCCCGGTCGCATCTGGTCCCCGAGGACGTCACCGAGGTGCGGTGGGCCTCCGACTTCCGGCCGCGTACGGCGCTGGCGGACCGGTTCCGGGACGGCCGGGTGTTCCCCGCCGGGGACGCGGCCCATGTGCACTCGCCGGCCGGTGGGCAGGGCCTGAACACCAGCGTCCAGGACGCCTACAACCTGGGCTGGAAGCTGGGCGCGGTGCTGCGCGCGGGCGCCCCCGCGAGCCTGCTGGGCACCTACGAGGAGGAGCGCCGCCCGATCGCCGCCGACATGCTCGGACTGTCGACCCGCGTGCACCGCGGCGAGACCCGACGCGGCGAGGCCACCCGCCAGCTCGGCCTCGGCTACCGCAACTCCTCGCTCACCGAGGAGACCCGTACGGACGCGGGCGCGGGGGTCCGTGCGGGTGATCGTGCGCCGGACGGAATCACTGAAGAGGTGCGGCTGTTCGACGCCTTCCGTGGGCCGCACTGGACGCTGCTGACCGTGGGCACGGAAGCGGACCTCCCGGCGCTCCCCGTCCCCACGGTCCGCATTCCGGCGTGCAAGGCGCAGCAGATGCACCAGACGTACGGCGCCGGCGTCTTCCTGATCCGCCCCGACGGCTACGTGGGCTGGGCGGGTGAGACGGGCGCGGGACTGGTGGAGTACGCGGCACGGACGGGGGTAGCCGGGTAGCCACGGGCGTCGGTTACTCGGTGGGCGGGCGCTGTCGGCGTACGGTACGTAGGGAATTGACCCGTTGTTCACCTGTCGACTGGTTTGGGCAGGTTGGCCCCCCGGGCAGGCGCTGGGGCAGTCCCTGACCGCACCATTCGCACGAGGAAGGGCGTTCTCCTTCCATGACCACCACTGCACATGAGGCACCTCCGCGGCCCCGACGGCTCGACGATGTTCCAGGCTGGTTCCCCGTACTCGACCAGGTCCTCTTCGACTGGCTCCTGGACCGGCAGGAGGCCGCGGGAGTCCGCGGCGACCTGCTGGAAGTCGGGGTCTACATGGGCAAGAGCGCGATCTTCCTGGGGCGCCGTCTACAGCATGGCGAGCGGTACACGGTGTGCGACCTCTTCGAGGGCGACGCGCCGGACGACGCCAACCGCGCCGAGTCGACGAAGTCGTACAGCGCACTCACCCGCCAGGCCTTCGAGACCAACTACCTCTCCTTCCATGACGAACTGCCCCGCATCCTGCAGGGCCCCAGCTCGATGGTGCCCTCGGAGGTCGAGCCCGGCTCGTGCCGGTTCGTCCATATCGACGGCTCGCATCTCTACGAGCATGTGTACGACGACATCGGCGCCGCGCGTGATGTCCTGCTGCCCGACGGCATCGTCGTCCTGGACGACTTCCGCTCCGAGCACACGCCCGGCGTCTCCGTCGCCGTGTGGGAGGCCGTGCTCACGCGCGGGCTGCGGCCCATCTGTCTGAGCACGCAGAAGCTGTACGGCACCTGGGGCGATCCCGGGCCCGTGCAGGAGGAGTTGCTGGCGATGGTGCGTGGTCGGGACGACTGCGCGCTCAGCGTGCAGCACGCGGCCGGACACCGTCTCGTCCGGCTGAAGTCCAGAGGCATGAAGGCTCCCGGCTTCCCGCTCTCCCGCCACGCGGACGAGCCCGAGCCCGAACTCGCTGTGGCCGAGCGGCCGGAGAAAGCGGCCGCACCGGAGGCGACCCGGCCGGCCCGGCACCGGCACCGGCGCAGCCGCACCCGCCGCCTCGCGGTCGACCTGCTGCCGCCCGTCCTGACCCGCGCCATCGTCAACGCCCGCGCCGCCAGACGGTAACCAACACGCTGACGTGGCGGGCAGCGCCCCTGAGGGGCGCGGGGCTGTTTCGATGTGCGGCTACCGCCGCGTGGGCGCGACCAGCCACGACGGCGCCGCAGACAACCGACGGCACATCGCGGCACTTCCCATCGCGCCCCTTTCAGCGGAGCGCTACGCGCTGGCCACCGACAGCTTCGCCGCGAAGCCGAGGAAGAGCACGCCCGCCGCCGAGGTCGCCCCCGCCGACAGGCGCCTGCGGCGGCGGAAGGCGGCGGCCAGCTTCGTGCCGCTGAATATGAGCGCGCTGAGGTAGAGGACGCTGGCGAGCTGGGCGAAGGTGCCGAGGACGACGAAGGACAGGGCGGGGTAGGCGTATCCCGGGTCGACGAACTGTACGAAGAAGGCGACGAAGAACAGGATCGCCTTAGGGTTGAACAGGCTGATGACCAGGGCACGGCGGTAGGGCCGCTCGTCGCCGACGGCGGCCGCGCTGTCGCCGGCGGACTGCTCCCGCCGGGTCCGCCACATCCCCCACGCGGCCCGCAGCATCCCTATTGCCAGCCAGGTCAGATATCCGGCACCGGCGTACTTCACGATGCCGAACAACACGGCGTTGGCCTGGAGAAGAGACGCCACTCCGGCAGCCGAGAGTGTCATCAGCACGGTGTCCCCGCACCACACGCCGGCCGCGGCGGTGTATCCGGCCCGGACGCCTCGGCGGGCGGCCACGGAGAGGACGTACAGGGAGTTGGGGCCGGGCAGCAGGACGATCAGGACCAGGCCTGCCAGATAGGTGGGGAGATCGATGACGCCGAACATGGAAAGGAGTGTCGCATGCGGGTACGACACTCCGACTCTGGATTTTCAGTCGTCGCCGTCGAGGAGGGTGTCGACGGAGAGTTCCAGACTGACGCCGACGGACTCGGGGACGGGGACGGTCTGGCCTCGCTTGTAGCGCAGGGGGGCGGGGTATTTGCCGTCGGACGGGTCCCGGTAGACGAGGACCTCGTCGTGTTTGCGGTCGGCGATGAGGTAGACGGGGATGCCGGCCTGGGCGTAGCACTCAACCTTGGGGCCGAGATCGTCGGACCAGTTCGACGACGTCACTTCGACGACCATGCGGAAGACGTTCGGCGCGTAGCAATTCTTCTGGACGTGAGCGTCCCGGAAGTCCTCGTCTACGACCGAAAAGTCCGGCACTGCGAAGTCGTCGGGCAGTGACGGCAGCCAAAGGCCAATGCCCTGGACGTACCTGAGCCCAGCCTTCCGGGC
This sequence comes from Streptomyces flavusporus, assembly GCF_046267975.1. NCBI lineage: Bacteria > Bacillati > Actinomycetota > Actinomycetes > Kitasatosporales > Streptomycetaceae > Streptomyces > Streptomyces flavusporus. The sequence goes on from NZ_CP176503.1 coordinate 3,841,113, forward strand.
TCCGGCTCCCCCGAATTCTTCGACCAGCCAGGTCAACGACAGAGCATGCGAACCGTCCGGCGGCGGTGTCACGATGAGCCTCCCCTGGAGAATCTCCACGCGGCGGCCAGGCAGTGCACGGGCAAGCAGGTCAGCGGCCTCGCCCACGGTCATTTCCTGCTGCAGTACGGCCATGGCGTCCTCCTTTTCGGGGCCCACTCTGCAACGAGCGTAACCGGAGGCAACCGGCTTCTGCCCGTGATCACTCATACGGAGTAACCGCCCTGCTCAGAGCGCATCGCTCGGCACGTAAGTCCCCCAAACCCCCCGCAGCGCGTTGCACACCTCCCCCACCGTCGCCCGAGACCGCAGCGCCTCCTTCATCGGGTACAGGACGTTGTCCTCCCCCTCCGCCGCCTTCTTCAGTTCTGCGAGCGCCGCGTCCACCGCCCGCTGGTCGCGTTCGGCGCGCAGCTTCGCGAGCCGTTCCGCCTGCTGGGCCTCGATGGCCGGGTCCACGCGGAGTGGCTCGTACGGCTCCTCCTCGTCGAGCTGGAAGCGGTTGACGCCGACCACGACCCGCTCACCTGCGTCGGTCTCCTGCGCGATCCGGTACGCGTTGCGTTCGATCTCGCCCTTCTGGAAGCCGCGCTCGATCGCCGCGACCGCGCCGCCCAGCTCCTCCACCTTGCCCATCAGCTCCAGGGCCGCCGCCTCGACCTCGTCCGTCATCGTCTCGATGGCGTACGAGCCCGCGAAGGGGTCGACCGTCGCCGTCACGTCCGTCTCGTACGCCAGCACCTGCTGCGTCCGCAGCGCCAGCCGCGCGCTCTTGTCGGTCGGCAGGGCGATCGCCTCGTCGAAGGAGTTGGTGTGCAGGGACTGTGTGCCGCCGAGCACCGCCGCGAGGGCCTGGACGGCGACACGGACCAGGTTCACCTCCGGCTGTTGGGCCGTCAGTTGAACGCCCGCCGTCTGTGTGTGGAAGCGCAGCATCAGCGACTTGGGGTTCTTCGCGCCGAACTCGTCCCGCATCACCCGCGCCCAGATCCGGCGCGCGGCACGAAACTTGGCGACCTCCTCCAGGATCGTCGTACGCGCGACGAAGAAGAAGGACAGGCGGGGGGCGAAGTCGTCCACGCCCATGCCCGCCGCGACCGCCGTGCGGACGTACTCGATGCCGTCCGCCAGCGTGAACGCGATCTCCTGCGCGGGCGAGGCACCCGCCTCGGCCATGTGGTAGCCGGAGATCGAGATCGTGTTCCACTTGGGGATCTCGGCCTTGCAGTACTTGAAGATGTCCGCGATCAGACGCAGGGAGGGCTTCGGCGGGAAGATGTACGTCCCGCGCGCGATGTACTCCTTCAGTACGTCGTTCTGGATCGTGCCGGTCAGCTGGTCCGCGCTGATCCCCTGCTCCTCCGCGACCAGCTGGTACAGCAGCAGAAGCAGCGCCGCCGGGGCGTTGATCGTCATCGATGTCGACACCTTGTCCAGCGGGATCCCGCCGAACAGCACCCGCATGTCGTCGATCGAGTCGATGGCCACCCCCACCTTGCCGACCTCGCCGTGCGCGAGGGGCGCGTCGGAGTCGTGGCCCATCTGGGTCGGCAGGTCGAAGGCGACGGACAGGCCGGTCGTGCCGTGGGCGATCAGGTCCCGGTAGCGGGCGTTGGACTCCGTCGCCGTACCGAAGCCCGCGTACTGGCGCATCGTCCAGGGGCGGCCCGTGTACATCGTCGGGTACACGCCACGGGTGAAGGGATACGACCCCGGTTCGCCCAGCTTCTCCGCCGGGTCCCAGTTCTGCAGGGTGTCCGGTCCGTACACCGGCTCGATGGGCAGTCCGGACTCCGACTCGCGCGCCATGGTGTGCCTCCCGCCGAACACCGACTCACTTCTTGTTCATAACGATGCCGCGCCGTTCGCAACCCGTCATGCGCGGGGAACATCTCAGGTGACGTCGGCGTCCTGGGGTGGGGCGGCCATGAGACGACGGGGGCTGTCATGCGTACTGCGGGCATGGGGAGAGCGATAGCCGCGCTGGCGGCGCTGGTGACGGTGTGCGGCTGCACCGCGCAGGCCGTGGACGCGGACGGAAAGCCCCGCGAGCCGGTGCACATCGACATCACCGGCACCAGGCCGGCGACGCCGCCCACGACATCCTCCCACCCCGCCGAAGACGAAGACGTGGACGTGGACGAACGCCAAGGCGAAGACCAGGACGACAGATCCAGCGCCCCGTCCCCGCCCGCCGCGCCGCCGAAGGTCCTCTGGTCACCCGGTGACACGGGCCGGGACGTGCGTGAGCTGCAGGCGCGGCTGCGGCAGGTCGCCTGGCTGTTCGACGGGCCGACGGGGACGTACGACGACCTGACCGAGCAGGCCGTCCGGGGCTTCCAGGGAAAGCGCGGGCTGCCGCAGACGGGTGAGACCGACACGGTCACCTGGCAGCGGCTGCTGAAGATGACGCGTGAGCCGGGCCAGTGGGATCTGTATCTGATGGGCGGCCAGCCCGCCGACGCCCCGGATCCGCGCTGTCTGACCGGCCGGGTGCTGTGCATCAGCAAGTCGAGCCGCACCCTGCGCTGGATGATCGACGGGCGGACGGTCTCGACGATGCCGGTGCGTTTCGGGTCGTCGTACACCCCCACCCGGGAGGGCGAGTTCCAGGTCTACTGGAAGTCCCGGCACCACCACTCCACGCTGTACGACTCGCCCATGCCGTACGCCATGTTCTTCAGCGGCGGACAGGCCGTGCACTACTCGTCCGACTTCGCCGCCCGTGGGTATGCCGGAGCCTCGCACGGATGCGTCAACGTGCGGGACGAGGCGGCGATCGCGGATCTGTTCGCCCAGGTGCGCAATGGCGACAAGGTCGTCGTGCACTGGTGAGGCGAGGGAGGGGTTCGGGGCGCGGGCGGGACCGGGGGAACGTGTCCCGCCCGCGCCGAATGCACGAGCCGTAGGTACGGGGGGAACCCCGGCTCTGTGCGACGGCCGATGACCAGTCGGCTCATTCAGTACTGCGCCACCGCGGCCGAAAATGTCACACCCTGCGGGGCGAGAAGTTCAATGCGGAACGAAACCGCAGGTCAGAAGGCCGAGCGGGACGGGCCGGCGGTCGGCAGCGGCGAGGTCGCCGACCGCTCCGGACGACTGGGCGCGAAGGCCGACGGCGAGGACGACACGCCGTCCCGGTCACTGAGGCTTCCCCCGGGGATGCCGGAGGTTGTGTCGTCGCCCTTGTCCTGGTCCTCGTCCTTGCCTTTGTCGTCGTTGCTGTCACTGCGGCCCTTGTCGACCTGGGCCTCGGCACCGCCGGCGTTCTTCAGGACGTCGTCGCAGTACTTCTCCACGCGTGACGAACCGCCGGCCGCCCCCTCCAGGGTCCGCTTGCGGCCCAGGTCCAGCTCCTTGCCGTTGCGCACATCACGGCACGCCGAGGTGACCGCCTCCGACCAGCCGCCGGGCCGGCCGGCCGGGCTCTCGGCGCCGTCCCGCTCCTCGGCCGTGCTCTTGTCGGCCGGGGTGGACTCCTCGACGGCGGGGCCGCTCGTGGTGCCCTCGGGCGTGGGCGCGCCGGTCTCGCCGCCCTGCGCCGACGAGGGCGAGACGAGCGGGCGCTCCGAATCCGGCGGTTCGGCGGCCGAGACCGACGCGGCCGGGCCGGGTTCGTCGTCGAAGGGCGTGGGCAGGACTCCGGTTCCGGCCGCGACAGCCACCCCGCCGACCATGCCGACGGCCAGCGCGGCGGCCAGCCCCAGGCGCACGGGGCGGGCCCAGCGCGGGCCGCGAACAGCGGGCGTACGCCGGTGGGAGCGGCCGCCGATCCGCACGAGGCCGGCGGCGGAGGGGTGCGCATGGCCGGGAGCACCGAGGTCGGCGCGCTCACTGTCCCGGTCCGCCCGCGCCTTGCGGAAAGCGGCCAGCGCGGCGGCCTCACCGGGGAGTTCGTCGCTGGCCGGCGCGGGTTTCACGGACAGCGCACCCAGCGTTTCGGCAAGCCTTGCGGCCTGGTCTCCGGCGGCGGCGTCGACAGCGTCCAGTGGCTCTCCGCTCAGCAAACGCTCCGCCGTATCGCGGTCCAGCCACCTGTACTGCTCGTCGGCCATCACATGTCCTTCTGCGTCCGCGCGCGCCTGGGCGTCACACTCGCGGACGTCACCGCGCGGTCGCGCGGTTCTCGCTGCGGCGGCAGGGCGTCGAGGACGCCGGCCGATTCCGGATCGGCTCCCGCCTCGCCGAGGAGCTCGGCGAGGCGCTTCAGACCGCGGTGCGCCGCGGTGCGTACGGCACCGGCGCGCTTGCCCAGCGTCTCAGCAGCGGTCTTCGCGTCGAGGCCCACCACCACGCGCAGGACGACGGCCTCGGCCTGGTCCTGCGGCAGCCGGGCGATGAGGGAGAGGGTCCGGTCGGTGGCCAGGGCCTCGATGGCCTCGCCCGCGGTGTCGGACTCGGCGGCCCGGCCGGTCAGTTCCGTCTCGTCGCCGCCTATCGCGGGGCGGCGTCCCCGCATGCGTATGTGATCCAGCGCACGGTTGCGGGCAATCCGGGCGGCCCACCCCCGGAACCGGTCGGCGTCCCCGCTGAACCGCTCCAGGTCCCGCGCTATCTGCAACCAGGCCTCGGACGCCACGTCCTCGGCGTCGGGGTCGCCGACCAGCGTCCGTACGTATCCGAGCAACCGTGGCTGCACCGCGCGGTACACAGTCCGGAACGCGGTCTCGTCCCCGTCCTGCGCCGCAAGCACCGCGGCTGTCAGCTCCGCGTCGTCCCCCAGCACCGCACTCCCTCTGCGCCTGAACCGGCGCCGCTTTCGCGAACCTGGTTGCTCGCCATCGTGGTTCCTCAATTGATGGTTGCTGTTTCAGGCCCCTGGTGGTTGCGGTCATCTGCCACCCGTTCCGGGCGCGGCGCGAAAAGCACGTTACGTCCTGAAACCGCTCCCCGTCCATGTCCGTAGAGGATGCAACTAACTCGTGACACGGACGGGTGTGACAGAAAACGCACTCATGGCGCTGTAGGAAGTACGGGCCGCCGCGCGGTCCGTGCCGCGCGACGGCCGGGGTCTCTCCTGTGGGGGGTGGCGACCCCGGCCGTTGCCTCGGCGCAGGGCCCGCGCCGCCTGGCGAGTGGAGGTACCGGGGCGCGCGAGGTCAGGGCTCTTTCCCTGTGGGTCAGTTCTTCTTCCCGTTCACGGTGGCCTTGTCGGCCTGGTCGCCGCCCGCGCCACTGTTCACGTTGCCCGCGCGGCTCTCCCCGTTGTCGGCACGGTTGTCGTCGGCACCGTTCGTCGCGCCCGCCGCTCCGCCGCCCGGCGTGGCCGCCTGGCTCGGCCTGCTCGTGGCCGCCGCCCGCGCCGGCTGCTCGGCGCAGTACGCGGCCACCTTGTCCTCGCCGCCCGCCGCCGTGACGAGCCGCTGCCAGGCCGTCGAGTCCAGCGCGTTACCGCGGTCCTTGACCTGGTCGTAGGCGCGGCACTGGGCCTCGGTGCCCTGGGCGGTGGACGGGTGGTCGGGCTTCCCGGAGGCGGCGTCGGACGCCGCGGAGGAACGCTCGGCGGCCGGCAGGTCGGAGGTACTGGTCGACCGGGTCGGCCTGCCCTGGTCGGCGGCGGGGCCGTCCGACGAGTCGGACGAGCCGATCGTGGCGACCGCTACGCCGCCCAGCGCGAGACTCGCAATGAACAGGGAGAGCGTGGTCTTCACCGAGAGCGCCAGCCGCCGTTGCTCGCGGGGCCGCCAGTCGTCCCGGCGCCGGGTGCGCGCTCGGTGTGCCCCCGCGTCCCGCGCGGCCTGGAACGCGGCCACGGCACGCTGCTCGCCCTCGGCGTCCACGCGGTGCCCGCGCAGCACGGCGGCGAAGAGCAGCGCCTCCAGCTCGGCGTCGTCGAGTGCCACGGCCGGGCCGGACGCGTGACCGGACGTGTGGCCGGACGTGTGGCCGGAGGCCATGCCGTCAGGGTGCACACGCCGACGGCCGGGGGACCCACCGCCGCTCTGCTGTTCACCCATGTCCGCTTCCCGTCCCTGTCCGACCTGTTCAATTCATGTGGCCTGTGGACTCTTGTGACTCACACACGCCTGTGGGGCCCGTATGGCCCCCTGGCCCACGTGGTCTCTGTGACCATGTGCGCTATGTGTCCCATGTGGCAGCTGTGACTCGCGGCCTCCGTAGAGCCTGTACGGCGCGCACGCCCGTACGACTCACGCGCCCGTCCGTCGACCGGCCACCGGCGCCCTTCCGGGAGCCGCCGCACCCGACCGGCCTGCCTCGCCGATGCGCCGTCTTGGCCGCCGCCGTCACTCACTGTTCATTTCGATTCCCCCAGCGTCTGGGGGCCGCCATCCGTCACACCTTCGACGCCCAGCTGCTTGGCCAGGCGCTTCAGCCCCCGGTACGCGGCCGTCCGCACCGCGCCCGGGCGCTTGCCGAGGACGCGGGCCGCGGCCGGGGCGTCGAGGCCGACCACCACCCGCAGCAGCACGGCCTCAGCCTGGTCCCGCGGCAGCCCGCGGACCAGCTCCACGGCGTGCTCCGTGGAGATCGACTCCAGCGCCTGGTCGTGCGTGCTGTGCGGACCGGCCAGGTCCAGTACGTCCTGTTCCAGCGCCGACGACCGGGGCCGTGCCTTCTGCCGGCGCAGATGGTCCAGCGCCCGGTGCCGGGCGATGGTGGCGCTCCAGCCCCGGAACCCGGCTCCGTCGCCCTTGAACCGGCCCAGGTCCCGGGCGATCTCCAGCCAGGCCTCGGACGCCACGTCCTCCGCGTCGTCCCCGACCAGCCCGCGCAGGTACCCGAGCAGTCCTGGCTGCACCAGCCGGTACGCGGCCGCGAAGGCGGCCTCGTCACCTTCCTGGGCCCGCGCGACGGCCGCGCCCAATTCCCCGTCGTGCGCGTGCACGCGGCGGGGTTCCCCTCCTCGGCCCAAGAACTGTCCTCGTCCGTACTGGTTCGTGGCGAATCCGTGCCCCCGGGGTACGGCCGCACTTTGCCCACCTACCCCCACGGTCAACAGCGCCCGGCCTCACAGAAGTGTCACAGGGCGCTCATCAGCCCACTCCGTCCGGAAGCACGACGGTGCCCTCGTACGTCCCCGCGGTCCGCTCCGTCACCTCCTGGTCGTAACGGATCTGCCGCCCCTCGTGGGGGATCAGGAAGGTGCACTTGAAGGTGTGCGCGGTGACGCGGTAGGTCGAGGCGTCGAGCACGAAGGACTCCTCGGTGCCCGCCACGATGATCCGGCTCTCGGGGGCGGTGACACCGGCCGCGCGCAACTGCTCCAGGGTCGGGGTGAATTCGCGCAGCGCCTTCTGTACGACGCCCTCGTCCCGTACACCGGTCAGCCGGGCGGTCGTGGTACGGACGCGCAACTCGACCCGGCCCTCGGGGCCGTCCGGCTCGGCGAGGGTGATCCCGTCGCCGTATCCCCGGAACCCGTCGAGCGCGGCGAGGGGGTCCTCCACCTTGTCCGCGAACTCCGGGTCGGAGAGCGGCCCGTGTTCCCAGGCGCCGCCGCCCTCGTTGACGTACGCCGTCCCGTCGACGACGTAGATCTCCTCTGGCTTGGCCCCGTTCCTGCCGCGGATCGTGCCGGTGGAGTGCAGCGCCCACGGGTCGCTGGTGGTCCGGTGCACGGTGGCCGTGTAGGTCGCGGCGTTCTCCTGCCCTCGCAGGACCAGGCCCTCGCGCCCCTTCACCGTGAAGGTCCAGCCCTGCTCCGCGGCCATCGCCTCCTCGGCCAGGGCGAGGAACTCGGCGGGGGTCTCGCAGGCTGGCCACCGAGTAGTCCAGCGGCAGCCGGTTGCGGGCGGTGACGCGGGCGACGAACGCCGCCGCACACGACCGCATGTCTCTGGCGCACGGGACGCGTTCATCCAGCGTGCTCATGGGACCCCACCCCTTCGCTCGGTCAGCGGAAGGGCTCCTTCCGGCCCTTCCGCTGATCAAGCGGACGTCGCCTCATGAGCATCACGGGTAACGAACGTGTTCATTCACACACAGCAAAGTCACAGAACGCGTACAGCCTTTGGACCTCTCGTGCGTCTGCGAAGCGCCTCAGGGGGCCGATCCCTCACAGGTGGAGCTGTCGCTCGCAGTCCCGGCAGTGCGTCTTGCCGTCACGCTTCTCGATCTGCCAGTGCTCGCACACCTCGGAACCGGCCGCCACGTCTTCCCTGTCTTCCCCAACTTCCCGCTCGGCAGAGCAGTGATGGAGGACGGTCACGTCGTGCCCCCGCTCCCCCGCATCACCGCGTAGTCGCCGAAGTTCCGCCGGTAGCGCAGGTGCCGGGTCTCCTGCGTGTGCTTGCGCTGCCACTCCTCGACGGGCGCGGCATGGCCGTGCGTACCAGACCGCGCACCGCACTCGGTCTCGTCGCCGGACACGCAACGGGCCTCGTACTCGGGCTCCGCGGTGCGGTCCTGCTCGATGGTGAACGGGACGTAGCGGAACACGCGCCGGGTCACCGCGCCGCCCCCCTCTCGCTTCCCTTCTCGATGACGGCCGCCAACTCCCGTGCGAGGGGCGGGGAACAGCGTCCCAGCTCGATGAGGGGCCGGGGGTTCGCGTCGGCGTAGGTGTTCGGGTCCAGCCTCAGCGACGGGAGTCTGAGTCCGGCGCGTTCGAGGGCGGACGCGAGGGCATCCCTGACCTCCTCGGCGTCTCTGATCGTCTCGGCCGCCGCCCGGTGCTCCGTCGTCATGGGTCCGCCCCTTCCGCCGTTCCCCCACGCGGGGTGAACTGCCTGGATTACGCTGTGTGTTCTGGTCATTACGAGCATGGCCCGGGAGCGGGACCGGAACGCCGTGGACGAGTTCTCCTTCGTCGCCCTGCGGCTTACTTCCACACCTGCCACGGCCTTCTTCCAGGGACGACGGAGGAGCGCGATGCCGCCGAGAAGGGTGATCACGGGACGCAGCCAGGAACCGCGCCGACGGTACGCGGAGGAACTCCGGTTACTGCGCACGGCCAGGGGCGAGAGTCTGCGTGAGCTGGCCAAGGTGGTGGGCTGGGACGCGTCGCTGTTCGGGAAGTTGGAGAGCGGGGCGACGCTGGGGAGCCCCGAAGTGGCCGAGGCGCTGGATCAGCATTACGGGACGCCGGGGTTGTTGTTGGCGTTGTGGGAGCTGGCGGTGGGGGATCCTACGCAGTTCAAGGAGCAGTATCGGCGGTATATGGCGCTGGAGAGCGAGGCGGTGAATCTGTGGCACTACGGCGTGAGCACGGTTCACGGCCTGCTCCAGACAGAGGCGTACGCATACGAGGTGCTCGCGCTGGGCGGTGCCAAGGGCAAGGAGCTGGACCAGCAGGTCGAGGCACGCACAGGGCGGCGAAAGGTGCTGGACGGGGAGGACGCGCCGCCGTTCCGCGCCCTTCTCGCCGAGGCGGTGCTGCGCACCCCGCTACAAGACGCTGGGGCATGGAGGGAACAACTGGAGTATCTGCTGAAGGTGTCGGAGCAACCGAACATCACACTTCAGGTGCTACCGCAGAGTGCCGGCCTGCACGGGCTGGTGAGCACCGACCTGATGTTCCTGCGGCTGCTGGACGGCGTTACGGTGGCGTACGCGGAGAACGCGCACCGCGGTGAACTGATCGAAGAAAACGCCTCAGTTGAGCGGTTGCAACGTGCGTACGATGCGATGCGCGACCTGGCACTGAACCCTGCCGAGTCGCGGAAGTTCATCCTGCGGATGTTGGAGGAAGTGCCGTGCGAGTCATCGACCTGACCGGAGCGACGTGGCGCAAGAGCAGCTACAGCAACCCGGACGGCGGCGCGTGCGTCGAGGTTGCCGCCAACCTCCCCGCCATCGTCCCCGTCCGTGACAGCAAGGCCCCCGACGGCCCCGCCCTCGCCTTCGAGGCCCGAGCGTGGTCGTCGTTCGTCACCGCCGTCAAGGACGGCGGACTCCCCGCCTGAGCCCACCGCCAGCCCTCGAACAACCGGCCCTCGTCACCACGGCGAGGGCCGTTGACATGGTCGGACACCCCCTGCCCGGCTACCGAGCGGAAGCCACGACGGCCACGACCCCGGAATCCCGACCCGTTCCCGGCCAGGGACCCGCCCTGCAAGACTTCGGCCGCATCGAACTCTTCGCCGTGCCGTGGACCGCACCTGCAGCGATCGCGTACAACCACTGCGGCTCGTCGAGAGTCAGAGAGGCTGTGACGAGCCAAGAGGAGAGTGCAGGACGGCGGCCTGCCGGCGCTGGACCGGCTGTCCGAGTACTGGCCCGGCACGGAGCGCGACATCGCCGCTGACTGAAATGGGTCGAGCGTCGGCACGAAACCCTGGAGGGCTGGGACTTGCCGTGCACCCGCCCTGACTGGCAAGGGCCTTCGCGCAGTCCCGTCACAGGAGTGGCATACGATGCGCACGCCGCCCCTCATAAAGTTCTCATAAGAGGATGTACACGTCATGGCAATCCGTACCCCATACCGTCCCCTTCGTGGCATATCTGCCGTCGTCGCCCTGCTCGCGATCGGCGCGGTGGGGTGCTCGGATGTCGTCGACAGCGCCAAGGACGGCGCGAAGAAGGTGGCCCGCCAGCGATCGGTGTTCTCGCTGGGCATCGGGGACTGCTACAACCCGAACGGCAAGGTCGAGGGCGATACGTTCGCCGTCGAGATCGTGCCCTGCGGCGAGGCGCACGCGGGTCAGGTCGTCGGCGAATTCAACATCGACGATGAGAAGACATACCCCGGCGACGACGCGATCTCGGCGATCGCCGACGAGCGGTGCCCGGTCGAGGCGGGGAAGTTCGCCCAGGACACCTGGGCGCTCCCCAAGGGGGTCGACCTCTTCTACTACACCCCGACCAAGGAGAGCTGGGCGACGGGTGACCGCGCCGTGACCTGCACCTACACCAAGGAATCGGGCAAGTTCACCGGCTCACTGAAGGCTGCGTCGAAGCCCGAGCAGACCGCTTACCTGAAGGGTGCGAACGCCGTCTACGACGCTCTGTGGGCGAACCAGTCCGAAGAGGATTACGTCGAGGACGACCTGGACGGCTACAAGGCGCAGGCCAAAGCCGTCGCAGCCGCCCTCGATGCGCACCTCGAGGGCCTGCAGGACATCGAGGGCACGGAGGTCGGCAAGCTTCGCGAGCAGCTGAAGAAGACCGCCGAGCACTGGAAGAAGGCCGCGAACGCCACCGACGCCGACGCGTTCTACCTCGCCTACGACCCGGCCTTCACCGGCCTCGACCCGAACAAGACGGTCGCCGCCCGCAAGGAACTGGGCCTGGCCACCACCGTCCCGGCCGACGATGCGGAGGTCTGGGCGGCGACCTGACGCCCTTCGGACCAGTGGGGCCGCGTCCGCCAAGGACCCGGCCCCGCCTCCTCATTGGCCGGCCGGTGTTCCTGTCCGGCCTGGCCTCCTTCAGCGGCTGGCGGGGTGCCAGATTCTCGGTGCAAGTCCGATGCGGCGGCGCCTGACGGTCGCGGCGACGGCTGCCGCGACCAGGCCCGCGGCGGCTGTTGCCGCGCCCACCCACGTCCACAGACGATCGGGGGAGGGAACACTTGCGGGGTCCACCGCTATGCCGACGACGGCGGAGCGAGCGATGGTTCCGCTGTGCTCGTAGTGGGGGGCGCGTGAGTCGGCCGCGATGTCCCGGTGGTCGCCGAGGAGGAAGAGCCGACCCGCGGGGACGGTGACCTCCACAGGAAGGCCGAAAACGGGATCCCCCTTGGCTAGGTACGGCTCCCGCAGGGTCTTGCCGTTGACGCTCACCCTCGTCCCGGTCTCGTCGATGACGACGTGATCGCCGCCGACGCCTATCACCCGCATCATGAAGACGCTGTCGGCGCCCCAGTCACGTGCAGAGAACAAGACCACGTCACCGCGCCGGACACCCGAACCGTCGACGGGCCTCACCGTGACGTCGCTTCCCTCGGGATACGTCGGCTCCATCGCCCGGCTTTGCTGCTGCCACGTCCGGTAGCCCGCCGTCTCGTCCCTGGTCGCCAGGATGCTCACCGCCGCGAGCACCATGCCGGCCACCGCGATCCCCAACGCCACCACCATTGGTATGCGACTGCCCACACGGCCCGCCGCTGGCGTGTGTGGCCACACATACGGTGCGGAGGTTGGTTGCTGGGACTCGTACGCCGGCGGCTTCCACACATCGTCCATCAGGCTAAGTTCCCTCCTCTCCGTCACCGGCGCTTCAGGCAGGCTCGAAGAACGGCTCAGGCACGGCATCGGCCACGGTGCAGGGCCGGAACCCGGTATCGGTGAGGATCAGGCCCCCGGTCGTGCCGGGCTCATGGATCCGGTAGGGCGCGAACAGGCCGTCCGAACTGTCATCGCTCTCCAGCAGTCCGCGCCACCAAGCAGCAGGTCCCCCACCCGGGTCTCGTCGGCGCACAGCACCGACACCTCCTGCGAGAACTCGCCGACGCCGAAAGCCTGGCACAACTGCTTGTAGTCGGCGGGCAGTTCGGCCCCCGGATCGCTATCGACTGAGCCGTCCGATGTGATCTACGTCACTAAACTCGCCGGGCTGTGACGTTTACCTGGCGCGAATCGCTGGGGGAAGCAGGCCATCCGTGTGACGGATGTGCCTCACGTGACTTTCTTCTCTGGCCTTGTACGGCCTTCTTTGGGGTGGATTCGTCTTGAGTCGTCGTACTCGACGTACGCGTCGTACGTCGCATGCATACAAACCGCTCAGTCTCAAGAGACGCGCGTGGCTGACGGTGGGAGCCGTCGTGCTCAGCGGTGCCGGTGTCGTGACGTACGCGATCGCGGATCCGTCCGCACCGGCCGACGCAAAGCGGGAGAGCCGCAAGCCGTCCGTACACACGCTGAAGCTGAAGGACGAGGGCAGGGGCCGCAAGAGCCTGGACCGGCGGGACACCGACCGGTTCAGCGCCGTGGTGCTGACCTGGGACGATCCGGAGGCGAAGGCCAAGGGCAGGCCCCAGGTGCGCACTCGGGACATCGAGACCGGTAAGTGGTCGAAGTGGCAGGAACTGGTGGCCGAGCCGAGCCAGGCCGACGGTGCCGAGGCGGAGCGCGCCGCCGCGCGCGGTGGCACCGAGTCGCTGTGGACCGGCGCGTCCGACGGCATCGAGGTCCGCTTGGTGAACGCCGACGGCACGGAGGCGACGGGCCAGCCGGCCGGCATGGACGTCAAGCTGCTCGACCCGGGCACCGACCCGGAGGGCATCGGCACCAACACCGTCGGCGCCGACGGGATGGAGCCCGCCGCATTCGTCGCGGAGACCAGCGCCCCGGTCACCGAATCGCCGACGGCCACGGACACGCCCACGCCGACCGATACGCCGACCGACACCGCGACGCCGACGCCGACGGACACGCCCACGGCCACGGACACCTCCTCCCCGACGGCGTCCCCCACGCCCACCCCGACCTCCACGGTCCCCGCTCCCCGGCCCTCGACCGTCGTCAAGCCGCCGATCATCACGCAGGCCCAGTGGGGTGCGTCGACGGACTACAACGGCACGCCGAGCTACGGCACCGACATCAAGGCCGCCGTCGTCCACCACACCGGCGTGGACAACGACAACACGCTCTCCTGCGCCGAGAGCGCGGCCCGGATGCGGACGATCCAGCAGGCGCACCTGGCCCAGGAATGGTTCGACGTCGGCTACAACTTCATCGTCGACAAGTGCGGCCAGATCTTCGAGGGCCGCAGCGGCGGCATGGACCTGCCGGTGGTCGGCGCGCACGACGCCGGTTTCAACACCGACACGCTCGGCATCTCGTACATCGGCAACTTCGAGACCGCCAAGCCGAGCCGCGCCGCGCTCGACGCCATGGCCCGGATCATCGCCTGGAAGTTCGGGATGTACGGCATCGACCCGACGACCAGCGTCACGCTGACCTCCCGCGCGGAGAAGGGTTACAGCGGCAACAACGTGCCGCTGGGCGAGCAGATCACCCTGCCGCGCGTCTTCGGGCACAAGGACACCAACGCCACGGCCTGCCCCGGCGCCAACCTGTACCCCAAGCTGGGCCTGATCCGCTCCCTCGCCAAGACGCCGGGCATCTCGCACGCCCTGGCCACCTCGGACTACAACCGGGACGGCGTCAGCGACCTCGTCGCCGGTACGCCGGCGGCCAACCGGGTCACCGTGATCCCCGGCGGCATCGACGGCCCCGTCACGGCGTCGCGCATCGGCCTCACCCAGAACAGCGCCGGCGTCCCCGACTCCTCCGAGGCCGGTGACTCCTTCGGCGCCTCGACCGCGTGGGGCGACTACAACGGCGACGGCCACGCCGACCTCGCGATCGGCTCCCCCGGCGAGGACGACGCCGGCGGCAACACCGACCGCGGCCAGGTCACGGTGATGTACGGCCCCACGCTCACCAAGGGCTTCTCGTACACCACGTCCGGCACGGTCACAGCCGCCGGCGCCAAGCTCGGCTCCACCGTCACGGTCGGCGACTTCAACGCCGACGGCAAGGCGGACGTCTTCTCGGCGGGCACCGGCAAGGGCGGCAACTGGCACGTGCGGCTGTCCGGCGGCGCCACCGCGTCCGGCACGCTGACCAGTGCCACGGGTTCGCTCGCCCACCTCGACGCCGCGACCGGCGACTTCAACCGGGACGGCTACGCGGACGTCGCCCTCAACTACCGGGACACCGCGGGCATCGGGCGTGTGGCCCGGTTCGCGGGCTCCGCGACCGGTCTGACCAAGGCCGGCGTCATCTCCGTCAAGGGCGGCCGCTCCATCGCCGCGGGCGACATCAACGCCAACGGCTACGACGACATCGTCATCGGCCAGCCCGTCGCCGCCGAGTCCGGCGCCATCTCCGGCGGCCAGGTCACCATGCTGCTCGGCACGTCGACCGGCTTCACCACCACCGGCATGAAGGTCGTCCACCAGGACACCGCCGATGTCCCCGGCGGCAACGAGTCCGGCGACGCCCTCGGCATCTCCGTCTCCATCGGCGACTACGACGCGGACGGCTACCCGGACGTCCTCGCCGGCGCCAAGAACGAGGACCTCACCCGCAGCGGGGTGAACCAGGTCAACGCGGGCAACGCACTCCTGATCAAGGGCAGCTCGACCGGCCTCACCGGCTCCGGCTCGCTCGCGATCTCACAGGACACCACCGGCGTCCCCGGCTCGACCGAGTCCAACGACGGGTTCGGCTCAGCCGTCTCGCTCACCGACCTGTCCGGATACGGGCGCGCCGACCTGACGTTCGGCGCCTCGGGCGAGGACGGCGGCGACGGCATCCTGATGTACCTGCCGAGCAACAGCACGGGCCTGGGTTACGCCCAGACGGTCATCCTCAGCAAGTCCGCCCTGGGCACCCCCACGGACGGCATGCTGGGCCAGACCCTGACGCCGTAGCCGCGGATCCGACGGCCGGGGCCCGCGCGGCACTTGGGCCCCGGCCGTCACCGCCCTGTCGTACCGAGCGTCGCGTCCCGGCAGAGCAGCCGCAGCGAACCGTCGCCCGAGAAGCAGCGGCGGGCCTCGTCGACCGGGTCCCAGAGGCGGCCGTCGGGGGTGCGGACCCAGTGGTCGCCCCCGGTCGCCCACCACTCGGCGCCGGTCTGACGGACGATCACCTCACCCGCGTACGCACCCAGGCCGCGCAGCACGCTCTCCACGGCGGCGTACGGCGTTTCCTCCCGGCGCAGTTCGTCGATCAGCCGGTCGACGCGCCACAGGCTCTGCGCCGAGTAGTCGAGGTGCAGCCGCGCCCCCTCGCGCAGCGTCGCCACCGCGTCCGCCGCCCAGCGCACCGGCTTCGTCGCAGCTGAGGGCCTGGTTCCCTGCTCTGTCGTCACAGTCGTCACACTCCGAAGAGCGCGACGGCGCGAGGATTCGTCACACGGATCCGGCGGGTTCCCGCAACCGGCGCAGGACCGTCCCAACGCCACCCCAGGACGGTCACAGGATTCTTTCCGGCAATCCGGTTTACGCGTGACGCGCCCGGCGCGACACGACCGCCCGCAGCACCCGCCGCCCCTCCGTGGAGACCTCCAGCGCCCGGCGCAATCCGCCCGAGCCGTGCTCGGCGAGCAGTTCCAGGACGGTGATCTGGCGGCGCAGTTCGGCGGCGACGAGCGGCGACATGCCCTCCGTACGGCCCGCGCGGTGGGAGTCGACCAAGTCCGCGCCGTCCTCGGCGGGGTCGAGGAGGCGGTGGATCTGCAGGGAGGCGACCGAGCAGCCGTCGGCCCACACCCGCGCCTCTGCGGCCGACCGGACACCCGGGGCGGCGGCCAGCATCCGCCGGACCAGCAACGCGGCCTCGTCCTCGATGTCCTCGGCGTCCATGACGTCCGCGACGCCCAGCTGTGCGCGCGTCTTGTCCAGCAGAGCGCCCCACTCGCCCGTGTCCGAGCCGTCCGCGAGGTTCGCCCACAGCGGGCGCAGCACCTCGTCGCCACCGCCCAACAAGGGCACACACCGATACAAGGGCACACACCGATCCAAACAAGCCAGCCCACTGGCGACCAGTCCGCGTTCGTCGGCCTGCGCGATCAGTTCCACCAGGCTCATCCACGCCTCCTGCTCCGGGGCGCCATCCCTTACGGAGCCCGCACTTCCCCTTACTGCGCGCCACGCCGCCGCAGTGTCACAGGGGTACCACGCCGAGCCGGTCGAGGAAGCGGAAGAAGAGGTTTTCGGCCAGGGGGTCCCGCGGGAGCGGGGCCGGGTCGGGGTCGGCGGTCAGGACGTCGAGCAGCGGCCCGGCGGGCACGATGTGACCGGCCTCCGCGGCCCAGGCAACGGCCCGTTCGGCGGCGTCGCGAGGTTCGAGGACGTAGTCCTCGAGGGTCAGCCCCTCGTTTCCGGCGCCGATGCGCCTGGCCATGGCGGCGCGGGCCGGACAGGTCGTCCAGACGGCTGTCCGGCGCCGCCGCCTTCAGCGACCACAGTCGCTGTCCATGACGTACCGCCCCTAACGACGCTGGCCAGTATTGGCCAGGCGCCGCAATCCGGATTACTCAGACTGCCCCGCAAGCGGTCCTCGGGGTCAGAGGGCGCGCTGGTCTGCTTCGGCGATCCGCGTCTTACGCCTCACTGGCTGCGCGAAGTCCTCGGCAGGGCTGGTCCGCCCTCCTGCGGTCCTCGGCCGCAAGCGCCCCGACGGGTAGCTCTCTCGGCACGATCCTCTGGTCGCGCAAAGTCACACCTCGCCGATAACAGGCGCTCCGCTGTAACCGACCACACCACTATATCACCCAAAGAGAGCAGCCGATTACCCAATGTGCCCGAAGATTAGCCCAGTCGGTCCGCCAGCGCCTTGAACTCCGCCCAGGACAACCCGGGCCGCCCCGGATCCCACAGTTTCTGGACCGTCGCCCGCAGCGGCATCCGGATGCCGGCGGCCACCTGGGCTTGCGTCTGGGAGTTCGCGAGGTCGCACCACACCGCGAAGGAGCCGCCGAGGATCTGGTCGTCGTACTGCGCCGGAACCGCCTGGGTACCGCGCAGCACGCGCGGAGTCCACCGCTCGTAGATCCGCTGCCCCGTCGGATAGACGAAGGTCTGCGGCTGCCCGAGGACGTAGTACAGGAACTCGTCGTTGTAGTTGATGACCTCGCGGCCCGCCCTCAGATACTCGACCGGGATGCGCGCGCCGATCTCCTTGCCCGTCCAGTACGCGACCTTGATGTCCCTGGCGGGCCGCACGGTCGTACCGGCATAGAACCCGTCGTTCCAGGCGCGCGGGGTGCGGCCGTGGGCGCGGACGGTGGCGGCGCGGTCGTTGAGCCAGCCGGTGGCGAGGTCGGCGACGGTCGCGCCGGAGCCGTACGCCTCCCGAGCGGCGGCCGCGAGCTGCGGGTACGAGGCCTGGGGGTCGGAGGCCGTCAGCGCCCGGTACTCGTCACCGCCGAGGTGCCACTGCCCGCCGGGGAAGAGGTCGGCGTACTCGTCGATCAGCTCGTCGACGATCTCGGCGGCGGCCGGCTTGGAGATGTCCACCGCACCGCGCGCCGCCACACCCTGCGCGTTGCGCAACTGCAGATCGGGATGGGCTGCGATGATCGCGCCCAGGTGCCCCGGCGAGTCGATCTCGGGCACCACCGTGATGTGCCGGCTCTCCGCGAGGTCGACGATCCTGCTGACCTCCGCCTTGGTCAGGTGCTCCTCGGACACGATCTCCGGATGCTTGTCGGACTCGATGCGGAAGCCCTGGTCGTCGGAGAAGTGCAGGCCCAGCTGGTTGAACTTCAGGTCACCCAGCTCCCGTATCCGGTCCTCGATCCAGTCGGCGGTGAAGTGCTTGCGGGCGATGTCCAGCATCAGCCCGCGCTGCGGCTTGGCCGGCTCGTCGCGCACGATGCCCTCCGGCGCCGTGCCACCGCCGTGCACGGTCTGCTTCAGCGTGCGGGTGCCGTAGAAGACGCCCGCGTCGGCAGGCCCGCTGATCGTCACCCGCCCGCCGCGCACGGTCATGGTGTACGACTCCGGGTCCGCACCCGCCTCGCCGCCGAGCGCCAGCCGTACGTCCCCGGCGCGCACGTCATCCTTCTCACCGCCGTACGACAGCCCCAGCTCACCGGCGATCAGCCGCCCCTCGTCGGCCAGGTCCGCGTCGCTCACCACCACGCGGTACCCACGCGCCGGGCGCCATCCGGGGCCGCGCCCCGGAGTGTGGTCGCGGACGGCGGGGATCGTGCGAGGGGCCGTGGACAGGGGGTACGAGCGGGTGGGCGACGGGGTCGGCGCGGCCGCGGCATCGCGGTCGGAGGCCGTCGGTGCGGCGGTGTCCGCGGGCCGGCTCGCCGAACCGGCCGGACCGCTGCCGCCCTCCACGGCCCACACGCCCAGGCTCAGCCCGACCGCGATCACGCCGGCGACGGCCGCCGTGATCAGCACCCGCCTCCGCTTCACCTTCGTCGCCGGTGTCCGGCGTCTGTGCTGGCTCACTCCGCCAACCTAAGGCCGTCGAGCGTCCACCGCGCGCACTCAAACTCTGCCGTGCGGGTGAAATTCGCGCATCTATCGGACAGTCCCTGACCACTCTCGATAACGTGACGACACACCTCTCACAAGATCCCCTGCCGACACACACGTGACGCCCACAAGGACCCACGCTGCCTGCGCACCGTTTCCCCGACCTCCCCGGCCAAGTCGCCTTACCGGAACAGACCCGCGGCACCCCTGCCCCGCTGGACCTGTTCAACACGGCCCCCGCCGAGGCGGTGCAGCGCATCCTCCTCACCTGCCTGCGCAGCCCCCACTGGGCCCACCGCCTCACCGCCCACCGCCCCTACCCCGACCTGGACGCCCTGCTCGCCGCATCCGACGAGGCGGCGTACGACCTGACACCGGGGGACCTGGCGGAGGCGCTGGCGGCGGAGGCCTTGCCCGAGCTGCCCGAGGGCGTGTACTCCGCCGCCCACACGGCA
Organism: Streptomyces flavusporus; assembly: GCF_046267975.1. NCBI lineage: Bacteria > Bacillati > Actinomycetota > Actinomycetes > Kitasatosporales > Streptomycetaceae > Streptomyces > Streptomyces flavusporus. The sequence continues at coordinate 3,860,457 of NZ_CP176503.1, forward strand.
CTCAGCGCGGCGCAGGCGGCATACGAGTCCCGATTCGGACATGCGTTCGTCATCTACGTGGACGACCTCCCTCCGGACGAGGCCCTCGACCAGATCCTGGCATCGATCCGGTCACGATTGGCCAACGATCCGGAGGAGGAGCGGGTGGTAGCAGCAGAGGAACTCCGTCGCCTGGCAAGAGGACGTTTGGTGAACGCCCTAAGGGGCGCGGGGAACTGCGCGACCAGCCCAAACGGCGCTAAACCCGGCACATAACAGCACACTCCACCCGAATAGCCCGTTCGACTGCCGGTTTGATCACATCCGCAGGCCCCCCGTAAGCGCCGCAGGCAACCGTGGATACGATGCTGGGGGCCGGTGGACCGTACCCGGCCGGGCCCGTCCGACCAACGAAGCCGGCAGGCCCTAATCCCCGCTCCCGGAGGGTTCTTCCGTGCCGGCTGGAACGCTGTACCGCGGCCGGGAAGGAATGTGGTCCTGGGTGGCTCACCGAGTCACCGGCGTCCTCATCTTCTTCTTCCTGTTCGTACACGTGCTGGACACCGCACTCGTCCGTGTCTCCCCCGAGGCCTACGACGAGGTCGTGGCCACGTACAAGACGCCGATCGTCGCCGTGCTGGAGTACGGCCTCGTCGCCGCCATCCTCTTCCACGCGCTCAACGGCCTGCGTGTCATCGCCGTCGACTTCTGGTCGAAGGGCCCGCGCTACCAGAAGCAGATGCTCTGGACGGTCGTGGGCATCTGGGTCGTGCTGATGCTCGGGGCGATCTACCCCGTTCTCGGCCACGCCGCTCGTGAAGTGTTCGGGAGCTGACGCCAATGTCCACGACTGAAAAGACCGCTTCCGGGATCGGCCCCGTCGAGGGCGGCTCCGTCTACACGGTCGACAACCCCGCACCGCTCATCGAGCCCCCGCGCAAGCGCACCAAGAAGACCCCGAAGACCACGCGCGGCAATTTCGAGATGGCCGCCTGGCTCTTCATGCGCCTGTCCGGCATCGTCCTGGTCGTCCTGGTCATCGGGCACCTGCTGATCCAGCTCGTGCTGGACGGCGGCGTCTCCAAGATCGGCTTCGCCTTTGTGGCCGGCCGCTGGGCGTCGCCGTTCTGGCAGGTCTGGGACCTGCTGATGCTGTGGCTGGCGATGCTGCACGGCGCCAACGGTCTGCGCATGATCATCAACGACTACGCGGAGCGCGCGAACACGCGCCTGTGGCTGAAGGGCCTGCTGTACACCGCAACGGTGTTCACCATCCTGCTGGGCACGCTGGTGATCTTCACCTTCGACCCGAACATCCGCTAGGCACGGGGCTGAGGTATCCACTCATGAAGATCCACAAGTACGACACCGTCATCGTCGGCGCAGGCGGCGCGGGCATGCGCGCCGCCATCGAGTCGACGAAGCGCAGCCGCACCGCCGTGCTGACCAAGCTCTACCCCACCCGCTCCCACACGGGCGCCGCGCAGGGCGGCATGGCCGCGGCGCTGGCCAACGTGGAGGAGGACAACTGGGAGTGGCACACCTTCGACACGGTCAAGGGCGGTGACTACCTGGTCGACCAGGACGCCGCCGAGATCCTGGCGAAGGAGGCCATCGACTCGGTCCTCGACCTGGAGAAGATGGGCCTGCCGTTCAACCGCACCCCGAACGGCACCATCGACCAGCGCCGCTTCGGCGGTCACTCCCGCAACCACGGCGAGGCCCCGGTCCGCCGCTCCTGCTACGCGGCCGACCGCACCGGCCACATGATCCTCCAGACGCTGTACCAGAACTGCGTCAAGGAGGGCGTGGAGTTCTTCAACGAGTTCTACGTCCTGGACCAGCTGATCACCGAGGTCGACGGCATCAAGAAGTCGGCCGGTGTGGTGGCGTACGAACTCGCCACCGGCGAGATCCACGTCTTCCAGGCGAAGGCCGTGATCTACGCGTCCGGCGGCTGCGGCAAGTTCTTCAAGGTGACGTCGAACGCGCACACGCTGACCGGTGACGGCCAGGCCGCGGTCTACCGCCGGGGTCTGCCGCTGGAGGACATGGAGTTCTTCCAGTTCCACCCGACCGGCATCTGGCGCATGGGCATCCTGCTGACGGAGGGCGCCCGTGGTGAGGGCGGCATCCTCCGCAACAAGGACGGCGAGCGCTTCATGGAGAAGTACGCGCCGGTGATGAAGGACCTCGCGTCGCGAGACGTGGTTTCGCGCTCGATCTACACCGAGATCCGTGAGGGCCGCGGCTGTGGTCCCGAGGGCGACCACGTCTACCTGGACCTGACCCACCTGCCGCCGGAGCAGCTGGACGCCAAGCTGCCCGACATCACCGAGTTCGCGCGCACGTACCTGGGCATCGAGCCGTACACGGACCCGATCCCGATCCAGCCGACGGCGCACTACGCGATGGGCGGCATCCCGACCAACGTCGAGGGCGAGGTCCTCGCCGACAACACCACCGTCGTCCCGGGCCTGTACGCGGCCGGTGAGGTCGCGTGCGTGTCCGTGCACGGCGCGAACCGTCTCGGCACGAACTCCCTGCTGGACATCAACGTGTTCGGCAAGCGGGCCGGTATCGCGGCGGCGGAGTACTCGCAGACGGCGGACTTCGTCGAGCTGCCGGAGAACCCGGAGTCCCTGGTCGTCGAGCAGATCGAGCGCCTGCGGACGTCGACCGGCAACGAGCGTGTGGCGACTCTCCGCCGCGAGCTGCAGGAGACCATGGACGCCAACGTCATGGTGTTCCGCACCGAGCAGACGATCAAGACGGCGGTGGAGAAGATCGCCGAGCTGCGCGAGCGCTACAAGAACGTGGCGATCCAGGACAAGGGCAAGCGGTTCAACACGGACCTCCTGGAGGCCGTCGAACTGGGCAACCTGCTCGACCTGGCCGAGGTCATGGCGGTGTCCGCGCTGGCCCGCAAGGAGTCCCGCGGCGGTCACTACCGCGAGGACTACCCCAACCGCGACGACGTCAACTTCATGCGCCACACCATGGCGTACCGCGAGGTCGGCGCCGACGGGACCGAGTCCGTCCGTCTCGACTACAAGCCGGTCGTCCAGACCCGCTACCAGCCGATGGAGCGTAAGTACTGATGGCTACCCCTGTTCTGGACAAGGCCGAGGCGGAGTCCACGGCCACCCCGTACATCACCGTCACCTTCCGGGTCCGCCGGTTCAACCCGGAGGTCTCGGCGGAGGCGACCTGGGAAGACTTCCAGCTGGAGATCGACCCCAAGGAGCGCGTCCTCGACGGCCTCCACAAGATCAAGTGGGACCTGGACGGCACGCTCACGTTTCGCCGCTCCTGCGCGCACGGCATCTGCGGCTCGGACGCCATGCGGATCAACGGCAAGAACCGCCTGGCCTGCAAGACGCTGATCAAGGACATCAACCCCGAGAAGCCGATCACGGTCGAGCCCATCAAGGGCCTGACGGTCCTGAAGGACCTGGTCGTGGACATGGAGCCGTTCTTCCAGGCGTACCGGGACGTCATGCCCTTCCTGATCACGAAGGACACGAACGAGCCGACGCGTGAGCGTCTGCAGTCGGCCGAAGACCGCGAGCGCTTCGACGACACGACGAAGTGCATCCTGTGCGCCGCCTGCACGTCGTCCTGCCCGGTCTTCTGGAACGACGGGCAGTACTTCGGCCCGGCGGCCATCGTCAACGCGCACCGCTTCATCTTCGACTCGCGTGACGAGGCCGGCGAGCAGCGCCTGGAGATCCTCAACGACCGCGACGGCGTCTGGCGCTGCCGCACGACCTTCAACTGCACGGACGCCTGCCCGCGCGGCATCGAGGTCACGAAGGCGATCCAGGAAGTGAAGAGGGCGCTGATCACCCGGCGCTTCTGACCTTCCGTCAGCACAGCGAGGGCTCCCCGTCCGGTACGCCGGGCCGGGAGCCCTCGCTGTGTCGGGCTCCCGGAGATCCGCGTACGTCACCTACAGCTGGCTCAGGACGGTCGGATCCGTGATCTTCGTGTCATCGGCAACGGGCCTTCGGCCTCGGCCTCACCTCAACGGGTGATCACATGGTCGGCCCGCGGTCCGGTGTCCGTGGCCGGGCTTCGGCGTGCACCTAACCTGAGGACATGTCAGATGACCAGTCGTACGAGCTGCTCGGCTTCGACAACGTACTGCTGCCCGTCGGGGACCTCGACGAGGCCGTGCGGTGGTACGAGCGGGCCGGGTTCGCGACGGACTTCCGGCTCGACGAGGCCGGGATCGCACTGCTGAAGGTCGGAGGTGAGACGCCCGGAATTCTGCTGCGGCGGGAGGAGGAGTTCGGGCACCGTCCGCCGCCCTGGCCGTCGCCGCGGGTGTGGCTCGAGGTGCCGGACGCGCGCACGGCGGCCCATGCCCTGACCGAGGCCGGCATCCCCCTCCTGGACGCCCCTTCCCCCGTGGCCACCGGCTGGACCGTCGAGATCGCCGATCCGTGGGGGAACATCCTCGGATTCACGGACTACAGCAAGCGGCCGGAGCTGGGGCGGAGGCCCTGAATCCCACTGGCTAGGCTCTCTTCGTGCCTGCGAAGAACGACAGTCCCGCGCCGAGCGACCACCCCGAGGGGAGCGGTACGCCGACCAAGTCCGAGCAGACGCGTGCGCTGATCCTGGAGACTGCGATGCGGCTGTTCAGGGAGCGCGGGTACGACAGGACCACCATGCGGGCCATCGCCAAGGAGGCCGGGGTCTCCGTCGGCAACGCGTACTACTACTTCGCCGGCAAGGAGCACCTGGTCCAGGGCTTCTACGACCGGATCGCCGCCGAGCACCAGGAGGCGGTCCGCGACGTCCTGGACCGCGAGACCGACCTGGAGGCGCGGCTCGCGGGCGTCCTGAAGGCATGGCTGGACGTCGCGACGCCGTACCACGAGTTCGCGGTGCAGTTCTTCAAGAACGCCGCCGACCCGGACAGCCCGCTCAGCCCGTTCTCGCCGGAGTCGGAGCACGCGCGCGTGGAGGCGATCAGCGTGCACCGGGAGGTGTTGGCCGGGTCCGGGGCGAAGGTGCCGGAGGAACTGCGGGATGTTCTTCCCGAGTTGATGTGGCTGGCTCAGATGGGCCTGTGCCTGTACTGGATCTTCGACCGCACGCAAGGGCGCGAACGGAGTTACCGACTGGCCGAGCGGGGGGCGCGGCTGACGGCTCGGGGGGTGTCGCTGGCGCGGTTCCGGGTGCTGCGGCCGCTGGTGCTGGAGGTGCACGAGCTGTTCACGGACTTCTTGCCGGGGATGACGAAGGTGATGCCGGATCCGGGAGGCAAGGGGCGGGCGGGTTGATCACTATCGGGTGATGTGGTCCTCAAGGTCCGCCGAGCCGGCTGCAAAGCCCGTCTGACATGCTGCCGCAGGGTCATGGCGGATCGCTGCGTACAGATCGACATTGAGTGTGAGGTTCCCCAGCAGTGGAAGCACGCTCCGCCGTCCCACCGCAAACCCCTGGGTGACTTCGAAACGAACCGACGTCGCAGACTCGGTCAGAAGGTGACTTCCGCAGCTTCCTCGGAAGGGCGCCCAGCCACCGGGCCAGGCTCCGCAGCTTCCTCAGCCCGCAGGAAGTGGCGACCAGCGCGACCAGGCCGTGCGGTTCCTTCCGCGCGTTGACGCCCCGCTCGAACTCGAAGCCGTCCTGGAGCCGGCCGAAGCGGCGCCCTATTTCGACGGCGTCCAGGAGCTGACGTCGTGGGAGGAGGCGAGCCGTCTGGCAACGAATGGCCAGTAGGGTTTGGTCAGGGGGCCCACACTCCCGTCATCCGGGTTGCGCGCAACACCTGAGGACCTCGGAATTACTCCTCCCCGCCCTCCTCGGTTGCTGCGATCGGGCGACGCGCGGCATGTGGAGCGTCGGCTGTCAAGGTTTCGTCACCATGCTGAATGGCATGCCTCAACTGCTGGGCAGGGTGTCGCCGTGCCGCCCTGGTTACCCGTCCCCGTCCATTCCGGCCCGTGGTCCGTCACACCTCCGGGCTCGGGTATCCGGCCGGTCCGTCGTCTGCGCCCTCCTCGGCCTGCTTGTCCTCCTGGCCCCTGCCCTCACCCCGGTCGGTTTTATTGGCCGGGCGGCGATCGGTACGCCGGCTGCCGCCGCGGTCACCGTCGGACATGACTCCGGCACGGCTCTGGCCGGGTTCATGATCCAGTCGACGGCCCGGGTGACGGACCCGGCGGCCGAGGTGTCCAGCCCCGGCTATCCGACGAAGGGCTGGTACCAGGCCGGCCCTCGCTCCACCGTCCTCGCCGCCCTGCTGGCGGCCGGCGTCCACCCCGACCCATTTCACTCCACCAACCAGAAGCTGATCCCTGCCGCCGACTTCACGGTCCCGTGGTGGTACCGGTCCGACTTCTCGGTCGACGGCCGGGCAGGTCGTACGTATCTCGACTTCAGCGGGGTAACCTCTGCCGCCGACGTCTTCGTCAATGGCCGTCGGATCTCGACGGCGAGCCAGGTCGCGGGGACCTACACCCGACACGAGCTGGACATCACCGCTCTGGTCAGGCCGGGCACCAACACGGTCGCCTTCCGGGTGCAGCCCAACGACTCGCGCAAGCATCTCACCGTGGGCTGGCTCGACTGGCTGCAGCCGCCACCGGACCGGAACATGGGCATCGTCCGCGACGTCGTCGTCCGCCGCAGCGGCCCGGTGGTCCTCCGTGACGCCCACGTCGTGACCGACCTGGCCGTGCCGTCGCTCGCCTCCGCGGACCTGACCGTGAAGGCCCGCCTGCGCAACGACTCACCCGACACCGTCACGGCGCTCCTCTCCGGCACGGCCGGGCCCGCAGCCCTCAGCCGGCAGGTGACGCTGGCGCCCGGGGAGAGCCGGACCGTGGTCTTCTCCCCGGCCGACCACCCCGGACTTCATGTGGCTTCGCCACGCGTATGGTGGCCCGCCGGGATGGGTGGGCAGCCCCTGTACGACCTCGACCTGGCCGTGAGGGTCGACGGGGTCACCTCCGACACCGCACACACCACCTTCGGTATCCGCGACGTTCAAGCACCGATCAATGCCGACGGCGCGCGCCAGTACCGGATCAACGGCCGCCCGCTGCTGATCAAGGGCGCGGGCTGGTCCCCCGACGAGTTCCTGCGCTGGGACCACGCCTACGCCGAGCACCGCATGCAGTACGTCCGCGACCTGGGCCTGAACACGCTGCGCCTGGAAGGCCACCTCGAGCCCGACGAGTTCTTCGACCTCGCCGACCGGTACGGGATCCTCACGATCGCCGGCTGGGAGTGCTGCAACAAGTGGGAAGGGGAGGTCAACCCCACGGAGTCCGGGGAGAAGTGGGACGCCGCCGACCACGCAGTCGCCCAGGCGTCGATGGCCGCCGAGGCGGCCCGGCTGCGCCACCATCCCAGCGTGATCTCGTTCCTGATCGGCAGCGACGCGGCGCCCAACGCCGAGATCGAGTCGGGATACCTCAAAGCGCTGCGGGCGGCCGACTGGAACGTGCCCGTGATCCCTTCCGCCTCCGGGAAGCCGACCCCCGTCACCGGCCGCTCCGGGATGCGGATGACCGGCCCCTACGACTGGGTGCCGCCCAGCTACTGGTACGACAAACGCGAGGGAGGAGCCACCGGCTTCAACTCCGAGACCAGCGCCGGCCCGAGCATCCCCACCCTCGACACACTGCGGCGGATGCTGACCCCGGCCGAGCTGGAGACCCTCTGGAAGCAACCCTCCGCTCCGCAGTACCACCGCTCTCCCTCACCCACATTCTCGACACTCAAGCTGTACAACGCCGCGCTCGCCGGCCGCTACGGACCCCCGACCGATCTCGGCGACTACGTGCGCAAGGCCCAGCTCGCCCAGTACGAGAACGTCCGGGCGCAGTTCGAGGCGTACTCCCGCAACGCCAAGGACACCACCGCCCCCGCGACCGGCGTCATCTACTGGATGCTCAACAGCGGCTGGACCTCCCTCCACTGGCAGCTCATCGACCGCTATCTGGACCAGAACGGGGCCTACTTCGGCGCGAAGAAGGCCAACGAACCCCTCCACATCCAGTACGGCTACGACAACCGCACGGTGAGCATCGTCAACAACCGCAGCACCGCCGCCTCAGGGCTGAAGGCCCGGGTCACGCTCTTCAACACCGACGGGACCAAGAAGTACGACCGCACGGTGACCGGTGTCGACGTCGAAGCCCGCGGCGTGACCACCACCTCGCTGACCCTCCCGGCCTCGGTCACCGGCCTGACAAAGACGTACCTGGCCCGGCTGTTGCTCACCGACGCCACCGGCCGGGAACTGGGCCGCAACGTCTACTGGCTCTCCACCCGCAAGGACGTCCTCGACTACGCCAAGACCGACTGGTACTACACCCCCACCACCTCCTACGCCGACCTGACGGGACTGAACTCGATGCCGCAGGTCACCTTGGACGTGACAGCCACAACGAAGGTGACTGGGGCCGGCACATCGACGACGACCGTGGCCCTCCGCCACCCGGGCACCACGAACGCCCCCGCTCTGCTCACCGACGTCGACCTGGTCTCCGCGGACGGGAGGACTCCCACGCTGCCCGTCCACTGGAACGACAATCAGATCAGCCTGTGGCCGGGCGAATCGGCAACATTGGTGGCCTCCCATCGGACAGTCGATCCGGACGGCACCCCACGCGTACGTGTCTCTGGTTGGAACGCCCGGGCCGTCACCGTCCCGTCCAGCTGACGATGCCGCGTGCAGCGGCGCCAGGCCCACCTCGGACCACTGGCACGGCACCGAGCGGCACGAGGTGCTGTGCCAGTTGGCCAAGGCGCATCGACGCGATGTGCCGGCGTGTGCACCGCGCCTTCCCCGCCCCGTTGCTGGTTGCCGGCGAGGGCGTGGACATCGTCGGCGCCGGCTCCGTCCCTTGGTAGCCGTGCTCCAGGGCCTGCGCTCGCATGATGAACGACTCGTCGAGCAGCTCGCTTTCCGCGCCCTGACCAGGACCGGGCACGAGCGCAAGGTGCACGTCCGGCGCGACGCCGACGGCCGGATCGTCCGAGCCGGCGCCGACGGCAAGGAGCGGGGCGGGACGCCACCGAGGCCTCGGTGGAGTCGGCGCTGCCGCACTTCTCCAGTCCGCGAGAGGAAGCAGGCCCCGGGACTTGCCCGCTTCGAAGGCCGCACCTGGAGATGCGGGCACCACCACGTCACCTTTGTCCGTGCCCCCGCCTTCTGCACCCTGCAGCGGCTGGCGCCGGCCTGACCCTCTGCCAAGTCGTCCGAGAACTTCAGATCCTCTGCCCACCCGGGCGGGCGCCTGCCCCACCTGTCACCGCGAAGTTCACGTCGGGCGCGTGCCGAAGCGTCTCACTTGAGCCCGCTGAGCATCACGCCGCGGATGTAGTACTTCTGCAGCAGCAGGAAGAGGATCAGGACCGGCAGGATGCTCAGGACGAGACCGGCCATGACGATCGGCATCGTGCGGGTCGGGTCCACGTAGTCCTGCAGGAACTGGATGCCGACGGGCAGGGTCATCACGTCCGGGTTGGCGGTCGAGATGAGCAGCGCCCAGATGTACTCGTTCCACGCCTGGACGAAGGTCAGCAGACCGAGCGTCAGCAGGACCGGCCTGGTCTGCGGCACGACGATCCGCCACCACACGGCGAACTCGCCGGCACCGTCGATGCGCGCGGCCTCCAGGACCTCGTCCGGGATCGAGACCATGAACTGGCGCATCAGGAAGATTCCGAAGCCGTTGACGAGGAACGGCATGGCGAGCGCGGCGATGCTGACGGTCAGGCCCGCGCCCCCGCGCCCGAACAGGTCGTTGCCGCCCGCAAGTGGCCAGTGCACCAGGATCAGGAAGTGCGGGATGAAGAAGAGGAACGGGGGGAACATCATCGTCGACAGCACGAGTCGGAAGATCAAGTTCCGGCCGGGGAAGCGGAGTTTGGCCAGCGCGTAGCCGGCGAGTGATGACGTGAACAGCACCGACCCGGTGATCACGGCGGTTGCGACGACGCTGTTGCGGAAGAGCACCGGCAGATCGAGCTGGTCGATCGCCGCCCGGTAGTTCGACAGGTCGAACACCTTGGGCAGGAACTGGTACGGCAGCGTGCCGGCCTCACCGGCCCCCTTGAACGACGTCATCACCATGTCGAGGAACGGCACCACCGTGAGCACGGCGCCGGTCACGACCACCAGATACGACAACCACGGGAAACGGCGGCGGATCACGCGTCCTCCTCCTTGCGCCGGAAGATCCACAACTGCGCCAGGGTGACCACGAGGACCACCACGAACAGTACGAAGGCGGCGGCGCTCGCAGGGCCCCACTGGCCGTACGAGAAGGCCTGCCGGTACATCTCCAGGGCAGCCACGTTGGTCGCGTCACCCGGCCCGCCCTTGGTCATCACGGTGATCAGCGCGAACGACTGCAGGCCGCTGATGAACTGGGTGATGCACACGAGCAGCAGGGACGGCCGCAGCAGCGGCAGTGTGATCTTCCAGAAGACGGTGACCGGCCCGGCGCCGTCGAGCGCTGCGGCCTCGTAGTACGACTCGGGAATGGACTTCAGCCCGGCAGTCAGGATGAGGACCGCCGAGCCGACCGAGGCCCAGGCCTGGACGACCACGACCGAGGGCAGCGCAGTGTCCGGGTCCTGGAGGAAGGCCACCGAGCCGAGTCCGAGGGCGTTGAGTACGCCGTTGACGAGGCCGCCCGGCTCGTACATGTACTTCCACACGTTGCCGACGGCGACGACGGTCGTCACGATCGGCAGGAAGTACAGGGTGCGCCACAGACCCTGGAAACGCAGGTTGTCGATGCAGGTGGCGACAACCACGGAGCCGGCGAGCGCAAGGACCACGGTGCCCAGGGCGAACAGCAGCGTGTTGGTGAGGATCGGCGCCAGGAACGTCGATCCGTCCGCGAAGAGGCCCGCGAAGTTGTCCGTTCCGACCGGTTGGATGCCGCCGAGGTCGAACCCGGCCCAGCGGGACATCGACAGCAGCAGCGCGAAACCGAGCGGCAGGATCAGGAAGACGGCGAAGAACAGCAACGTCGGCGCCAGGAAGAGATAGGCGACGACGGCCTGGCGGCGCCGGGACCGGGCGCGGCCGTCGACGGCGGGCCCGGCGGAGCGCGTGCTGGGCGCCGCCCGCTCGGTCGTCGCCGGCGTCAGCGCGTTCACCATGAGCGCGACACCTCTCGATCGACCTGACGACGGGTGGTGCGCAGTGCCTGGTCGACTGACTGCTGACCGGTCCACAGCGCCTCGATGTTCTTGCGCAGCAGCGATTTGGCCTGCTGTGCGCCGGGCACATTCGGTTCCGGCACCGAGTACGCCAGCGCGTCCAGGAAGGGGCGCAGGTTCGCGTCGCTGTGCGCGCCCAGGAGCCCGCGCATGTCGTCGGCGCGGCCGGTCAGGGAGCCGACCGACACCTGTAGGGAGCTCATCCGGGTCGCTTTCCCACCCTCCTTGGCGCTTCTGACGTTCACTTTCTCGGTGTTGAGCCAGCGCAGGAACTCCCAGGCCGCGCGCGGGTGCTTGCTGGCCGCGTTGACCCCCAGCATGAAGCCGGTGGAGAGCGTGGCGCGCTTGCCGTCCGCCTCGGGGAGGGGCAGCGGCGCGACGCCGACGTCGCGGTAGTCCTTGCCCATCAGGGTCTTCAGGCTCCCGGTCCACCAGCCGGCGCTGACCACCATGGCCACCTGCCCGGACCGGAACGCTTTGTAGACGTTGACACCCGGGGCGCTCGCACCTCTGACGACGAGGCGGTGCTCCAGATCGAACACGGCCCGTCCGGCCGGCGAGTCGATGGCGGTGCTCCTGCCGTCCTCGGAGAGGAACCTGCCGCCGGCGGCGTTGAGCAGGGCGAGTGTCTGGCCGACGGTGGTGGAGTCGTCAACGGTCGACAGCCCGAAGCCCTGGACCAATGTGTTGCCGTACCGGTCATGCCTGGCGGTGCGGTAGGCGGTCTCCTCCAGCTCCCGCCAGGTGCGTGGCGGGCCGTCGATGCCGGCTTCCCGCAGCAGCCGCTTGTTGTAGTAGAGGGCGTACGTCTGCACCTCGGTCGGGTAGCCGTAGACCCGGCCGCCCACCGAGGCGGCGTCGACCGCAGCTTCGCTGTAGCCGCGTGTGATCTCCTCGGCGTGCTCCCCCGGAGCGGGCCGCAGGACGCCGGCCTGGACCAGCTGGCCGTTCCACAAGCAGTAGGGGTGGAGGATGTCGGCGCCCTGGCCCGCGGCCTGCCGGACCATGAACGTGGTCAGCAGGTCCGTGAACTCGACGGCCTTGGTCTGCACCTTGACCCGGTCGTGGCCGGCGTTCCACTCGTCGACCGGGCCCTGTAGGGCCTCCTTGAGCACCCCGCTCGCGTAGTGGGAGAGCAGGGTGAGGACGATCGGGTCCCCGGGCCGCCCGGTGCCCTGGTGCGACGCGCATCCGGAGGCGAGCAGCGCCGAGGGGAGCGCAAGCGCGAAGTGGCGGCGGCTCAGACGGCTGGTGCGGCGTGCCGGCGTCATCGAGCGGCCGTCCGGCGCATCACGCGGAACACACGGGTCGTGGTGAAGCCGGTCTTGCGGTACATGTGGCCTGCCGGGGACTGCGCGCCGGTCCACAGGAACCACGCGGAGTGCGCGCGGCGCGCCCGCATCCTCTCCAGGACCAGGTGCAGGAGGACCTCGCCGAGTCCGATGCCGCGCATCTCCTCCAACACGCCGATCGGGCCGAACCGCTCGTCCACCGCGTCGAACGCCCCGTGCATCGCCCAGCCGACCATGCGGTCCGAAGGGTCCCGGACGACGACGATCCGGTCGAGCGGCGTGCCCGCGGCCAGACATGCCCGGATCGTGCACGCCCAGTCCGGACCGAAGTGGCTCCCGGCGAGCGCGAACAGATCCACCAGGTCGTCGTCGGACGGGGTGGCGAACCGGTAGCCCTGCGCCGTCAGTTCCTCCACGTGGCGCGCGACGTCCTCCGGGAAGCGATAGCCCACCAGGCCACGATCCATCGCCTCCGCCTCGTACAGCGTGCGAAAGCCCAGGGACTCCAGGAGCAGGGCCGCTTCCGGGTACGTCTCGGCGTCCAGGCCGGGCAGGACGTAGTTCGGGGTGTACGAGGAGAAGTCCACCCGGGTGCGGCCGTGGCCGTGCAGCCAGTCGAGGGCGTCGGCCAGCAGCCGACGGCCGAGGCCGCGCCTGCGGGCGGCCGGGTCGACGAAGAAGAACGGGATCCAGCCCTGCTCCGGCTCCAGGTCGGTGCCGGTCATCGGCGTCAGACGGCGCACCGCGTAGGCCGCACCGACGACACGGTTCCCCTCGACGGCGACCCGAAGACCCTCCGGATCGAAGTTGGCGTCGAGCAGCACCAGGGAGCGGAAGCGGTCCGCAGTGACGGGGTCGGCCGGCGCACTGCGCCGCCACACCTCCACCACCTGCGGTCCGTCGCCCGCGCGAAAGCCACGGATGTCGGGCCGGGATGTCGTTGTGCGATCGGTCATCGGCGGGGTTGTCCTTCCATACACCGGTCAGGGACGGCGCCGAGCGTCGCCTGCAGAGCTGCTGCGGTCTGGTGTGGGGTGCGCTGCGCCACGGCGATCAGGGTTTGGTTCATGAGGGCGCGTGGGGCGATGAGGCGGTCCGCGCCCGGCTGCTCGGTGGGGGGGGCAGGGCGGCTCGGCCCAGGGTGTCCGTGGCGGCTGTCGGTTCCGCATCAGCATCCGCTTCCGTCAGGGGAACATTCCTGATCCGGTCGCTCCGTCAACAGCGTGCCCGTCGCTCTTCGTCGACGAGGTCATGCGGGCGTCACCGTTGACGTAGCCGTGAGAGGGGCGCAGGGGCGCGGCGGCTTCGGGGAGTGCCATGACAGCGTCGGTGGTCTTGGTCATCGCTACTCGGTCTTGGGCAGGTCCGAACCGTCGGAAGTGATGCGGCCGAGCGGATCAGGGCGGTCAGGTGACGTGGGTCGGCGCATGCGTCCGAGGCGGCGAGTTCCACCCAGTGGCCGTCAGCCCCGCGTACGAGGCACCATTCACTGTCTTCGCGACGGAAGTCCCACAGCGCGCCGTCACGGGCGGTGAGCTCGATCCGGCATCCGCAGCGTTCACGGGCGCGGTGAGCGGGCGTATCGAGGTCATGGTCCGCCGTGAACAGCTTCGCGTCGTCGCCAAACAGGCGACCGACCTCGGTGAGGGTCTCGTGTGCGCTGGTGGGCAGTGGTGCCAGGTACTGTGCTGCGGTCAGAAGGCGCACGGCTTCCTCGGCGTCGGCGATGGCCAAGGCGACGACGGCATGGGGATCCTCGACTCCGTCCCCTTCGGTAATCGAACGTACTCCGTCGCACACTTCAGCGAGCCTTATGTCGTCATGCTCGTCCTCGAAGTGTCGCCACGGCACGTGCCGGGCTGAGAGCTCCACCGGGTCTCCTCTCCCCACATGTCCGGGTACGGCAGGCTTGCGCTGCTGCACATGTCAACGAGCCAGACCTCGGCCCGGGGATCGGCCGATCGTGCGAGCACAGTGACGAACTGGCGGGCCCGCTCGCACCCGCCTGTCAGCGGGCCTGGGCGCGGGCGTGGTAGTGCTCGCGCAGACGAGACAGCATGACGCGGCAGTACTCGGCCGGCGGCCGGTGCTGGTCCTCGTCGATGACCAGGGCGACGGTGTGGATGCCATCGGCTCCGAGGTCACCCTCGACGTGGAACAGATCCTCAAGGCCGGGCAGCCGTGACTAGTTCACCGCGTCCACCTCCCCCTCAGCCATCTCCGCCAGCTCCACGTCGTACACCAGCGGCCCCTCCCCGGCGACCACATGCCCTGCCCGTGAGGCCAGCCCGGTCGCCGTCGCCGCCAGCAGATATGTGCCCGGTCCCGGCACCGCCACGATGTACGAGCCGTCCACCAGGGGCGTGACCCGGTCCAGCTGACGTCCGCCGCGCGAGAGCGGCGTCACCGCCGCGCCCTCCACCGGCTCGCCCTCCGCCGTGCGGACGAAGCCGTGGACCACCGACGCGGGGCCGGTCGGCCGCTCCGGCTCGGGCCCCTGCGCGGCCAGCTGGCGGCGGCTGAGCACCCGGTGGCCGAGGAAGCCGAGCATCGCGGGCAGCAGGGTGACGGCCGCGAGCACGCTCAGGACGACGGTCAGTGAGGTGCCGATGACGACACCGTCGAGGAAGCGCAGGTTCGTCACCAGCATCCCGGCGAGCGCGATGCACACCGTGCCGCCGGCGAACAGCACAGCCCGGCCGGAGGTGTTGAGGGCGGTGGCCGCCGACTCCTCCGGGGCCATGCCGCGCAGGATCCCGCGCCGGTGCCGCGTGACGATGAACAGGGCGTAGTCGATGCCGACGCCGAGACCGATCAACGTGGACAGGAACGAGGCGAGTTCGGGGACGTTCGTGGCATGGCTGAGCAGCCGGGTGGAGAACATGCCCGTGCCCACGCCGAAGATCGCGACCACAAGCGGCAGCAACGGACCACCAGCCGGTGCCGACAGCACCATCATGCCAATGTCGCCACGCTCAACGCTCCTTCATCCGTTGTCGGTTGGTACCCCAGGTCCTGGACAACAGGATCGGCGGCCCGGCGCGGGCGTGGACACGACCCGCCCATGACTCTCAACGAACTTCAAAGCGAAGACGGACCGGTTGTCAGTGCCCGCGCCGCTACTGGGGGCATGACGACGGCTCCCGGCACCGTGCTGGTCGTGGCGGACGAGGTGAGCATCGCCGACGTCCAGCTGCGCCGCTTCGCCGCCGACGCCTCGCACGAACTGCGCACCCCGCTGTCCGCGATACGCGGCTACCTCCGGCTGTACGACAAGGGCATGCTGCGCCGGATACTCGGCAACTTCCTGGGCAACGTCCGTATCCACACACCCGCCGACGTGCCGGTGCGGCTCGGCGTGGAGCGCTCCGACGGGGTGGTACGGCTGTGTGTCACCGGGGCGAGGCCAGCTCGATCACCGTGATGTCGGAGGGTGCGCCGACGCGCGTGGGCGGCCCCCAGGCGCCCGCTCCGCGGCTGACGTACAGCTGGGTGTCGCCGTAGCGCTCCAGGCCCGCCACGGTCGGGTTGGCGGCGGCCGCAAGGAGGTTGCCGGGCCAGAGCTGGCCGCCGTGGGTGTGGCCGGAGAGCTGGAGGTCGACGTCGTACTCGACGGCCTCGTGGATCTGCACGGGCTGGTGGGCCAGGAGCACGCACGCGCGTGCCGCGTCCCGGTCGCCGAGGGCCTTGGCGTGGTCCGGGCCGTCGCCCTCCTCCTCGCCGGCCACGTCGTTGACGCCCGCGAGGTCGAAGTGGGGCAGTTCCGTGCGAGCGTTCTCCAGGGGGCGCAGGCCGAGTCGCCGTACCTCTTCCACCCACTGCTCGGCGCCGGAGAAGTACTCGTGGTTGCCGGTGACGAAGTAGGCGCCGTGTCGGGCCGTCAACTGGGCGAGGGGTGCGGCAGCGGGCCCCAGGTCCTTCACACTGCCGTCGACGAGGTCGCCGACGACCGCGATGAGGTCGGGCTGTGTCGAGTTGATCGTGTCCACGACCTTCTGGGCGAAGCCCCGGCCGAGGACCGGGCCCAGATGGATGTCGCTGACCACCGCGATCCGGAAACCGTGCGCCGCGCGCGGGAGTTTGGCCAGCGGGACGGTGACGCGTTTCACAGTCGGCCCGTTCAGGACGCCGTACGTGCCGGAGCCGACGGTTCCGACGGCCGCCGCGGCGGCGGCGCCGGCGACGACCCGGGAGACGAACAGACGACGAGAAGGGGCGGGTGTGGGGGCGGGGGCGGGGTCCGGCGGCTGCGGGGGGTCGGTGGCCTCCGGCTGCGCGGCGGTACTGCCCGCCGTGATGAGTTCCGGCTGCGGTATGCCGGCCACGGCCGACGCCCGCTCGCGGTCCCGGCGTTCGAGGAAGCGGCGGAGCAGCGGTCGTACGACCTCACCCACGAGCAGGGCCAGCAGCAGGTAGATGGACAGTGCCAGCCACATGAATCCCGGCCAGGCGAGGGTGCGCTGGAACCAGAACGGGGCGCCCGTGCGTTCGGCGACAAGCGCGCCGATGGCGAGCGCCCAGCCACCGGCGACCAGTACCGCGCCCGTGCGGCGCACCGGGCCCGGGCTCTGCGTCGTGTCGCGGAACAGGCGGCGCCACAGATACCAGTTCGCCACCACGAGGACACTCACGACGACGAGCAGAAAGACGATCACCATGCTGTTGCTTCTCTCTTCGACCGGGTGCCGGTTGCTATGACGTACGGCGCAGTGCGCGCAGTCCGCGCAACCCGATGGCCCCGACGACCGTCCCCAATACGAAGGAGACGACGGCGAGCGTCAGATGCACCCAGAAGTACGCCGTCGGGTCTCCGTCGTCGAACGCGAGCCCGCTGCTGTCCTTGATCAGGTTCTTGACGAAAGTGACCCAGATGACCCAGCTCCACACCCCGAAGGCGAGCAGGAACCAGGAGATCGGGCGGCTGAGTTTCATACGTTCAGTATCGCCGCCGGGTGTCCGGTTCCGTTCCCGGGGTGGGGAGGGGGGCGGAACTTCCCGAACCCGGGCATGTACGTTCTCGCTCGTGCCCGCACCCAAGAAGACCGCCAGGCGATCCCTACTGCTCGCATCCGCAACCCTGTTGACTGTTTCGCTGACCGCGCCCGCGGCTCTCGCGGCGCCGCGCCCGTCGCCCAGTTCCTCGGCGAGCCCGTCGGCCACTCCCCCGGCGAACATGTCGACCGTGGGCGGCGAGCGGCTCGGCCGGCCGGGCACGCAGGTGAACCTCGCCGACGGGGTTCCGGTGCTGCCCAAGGACGTCAGTGCCCGTTCCTGGATCGTCGCCGACGCCGAGTCCGGCGAGGTGCTCGCCGCGCACAACGCGCACTGGCGGCTGGCCCCGGCGAGCACCCTGAAGATGCTGTTCGCCGACACGGTGCTGCCCAGGTTCCCCAAGACGATGAAGCACAAGGTCGCCGTCTCCGACCTGGCGGGCATCGGCGCCGGCTCCAGCATGGTCGGGATAAAGGAGAACGAGACCTACACGGTCCACGACCTGTGGCTCGGCGTCTTCCTGCGCTCCGGCAACGACGCGGTGCACGTCCTGTCCGCGATGAACAGGGGCGTCGACAACACCGTCAAGGAGATGAACGAGCACGCCGAGGAGCTCCAGGCCCTCGACACCCACGTGGTCAGCCCCGACGGCTACGACGCCCCCGGCCAGGTCTCCTCCGCGTACGACCTGACCCTGATCGCCCGTTCCGGGATGCAGAAGAAGGACTTCCGCGAGTACGCCGCGACGGCGACCGCGAAGTTCCCGGGCACGACGACGAAGAACAAGAAGGGCAAGCCCGTCCGCAAGTCCTTCGAGATACAGAACACCAACCGACTGCTGACCGGCGACTACGGCCTCTCCCAGTACCGGGGCATCGCGGGCGTCAAGAACGGCAACACCACCAACGCGGGGGCCACCTTCACCGGCGTCGCCGAGCGAGGCGGCAGGGTGCTGCTCGTCACCGTCATGAACCCGCAGAACGACGAGCACAACGAGGTCTACAAGGAGACCGCGCGGTTGTTCGACTGGGGCTTCAAGGCGGCCGGGAAGGTGGAGCCGGTCGGTGAGCTGGTGCCGCCGAAGGGTGCCGCGCAGGCCGGCGCCGAGCCCGGTGCGACCGCTTCCGGCGAGGCGGGCGAGGCCGGTGGTGCGGGTACCTCCGGGGGCGGCTCGGCCAAGCCCGTGGCGAGCGCCAGGACCGAGGGCGGGTCCAGCGGCATCGGGGTCGCGCTCGCGATCACCGGTGGGCTGCTGGTGCTGCTCGCGGGCGGGGTGTTCCTGGTCAATCGCCGCTGGCCGCTGCCGGATCTGGTGCGTCGCCGCCGTTGACCTCCGCCTTCTCGGCCTCCTTGCTCTGCGTCGCCGTCCAGGCGGCGCAGAACAGCACCAGCTTCGACGTGAAGTTGATCCACAGCAGCAGGGCGACGGGGACGCCGAACGCGCCGTACATGCTCTTCGCGGCCACGCCCTGCATATAGCCGCTCAGCAGCAGCTTCAGCAGCTCGAAGCCGATCGCGCCGATCAACGCGCCCACGATCAGCCGGCGCCGGGACGGTTCGACGCCCGGCAGCAGCGTGAGCACGTACAGCAGGACCAGGAAGTCGGCCAGTACGGCGACGGCGAACGCGGCGATACGCAGCAGAAGGCTGCCCCAGCCGTGCTCGGCCAGGCCCAGCTGGCGCGCGATCCAGGTGACGGCGGCCGAGGCGACGGTGGACGCGGCGAGGGTGACCAGCAGCGCGCCGCCGAGACCGATCAGGACACCCGCGTCCTTGGCCTTGACCAGAACGGGGTTCTCCTCGCTGTCGGGCAGCTCCCACACCGCCCGCAGACAGTCGCGCATCGAGCCGACCCAGCTGATGCCGGTGAACAGCAGCAGGGCACCGGCGATGAGGCCGATGGTGCCGGCGTTGTCGACCAGGGCGCCGATGTTCAGCTGCTTGGAGATGCCGGGCACCTGCTCGGCGATCTTGTCCTGCAGCTCCTGCTGCTGCTCGGCGCTGAGCGTGGCGGCACCGATCGCGGCACCCACGGTGAGCAGCGGAAACAGCGCGACAAAGCTGGTGAACGTCATCGCCGCGGCCAGCCGCGTCCACTTCACACGGTCCAGCCGCTCGTACGACCGCCACGCGTGCGTGGCCATCAGGCGGGCGGTCACGGGGCCGACGACGGGGAGCTTCTTCAGCCAGTCCATGAACCGACCTTGCCCTTCGTGACGCCCCCGTTAATCAGCCATTCCGGGGAGGTAAGGGATGTTTCATAACTCTTGCCGCATACAGGGCGCTACGGTCGCCGCAATGCCCGGCCCTCCATAAGGAGCGTGATCGTCGTGAAGGACGCCAACGGCCTCCCTCAGTCCCTCCTCGTCCTCGGCGGTACGTCCGAGATCGCGCTGGCCACCGCCCGCCGCCTGATCGCCCGCCGCACCCGCACGGTGTGGCTGGCCGGACGTCCCTCACCCGCCCTCGAACGGGCCGCCGAGGAGCTCCGAACCCTGGGCGCCGACGTGTGCACGGCCGCCTTCGACGCGCTCGACCCCGAGTCCCACGAGACGGTGCTCGGCAAGGTCTTCGCCGAGGGCGGCATCGACATGGTGCTGCTCGCGTTCGGGACGCTCGGCGACCAGGCCCACGACGAGCGGGAGCCGGTGAGCGCCGTGCGCGTCGCGCAGACCAACTACACGGGAGCCGTGTCGGCAGGCCTGGTCTGCGCCCGTGCGTTGCAGGCCCAGGGCCACGGCTCTCTCGTCGTGCTCTCCTCGGTGGCCGGCGAGCGCGCCCGCCGCGCCGACTTCATCTACGGCTCCAGCAAGGCCGGCCTGGACGTCTTCGCCCAGGGCCTGGGCGACGCGCTGTACGGCACGGGCGTCCACGTGATGGTCGTACGCCCCGGGTCCGTACGGTCGAGGAGCACCGCCGGACGGGCTCAGGCCCCGTTCGCGACCACCCCGGAGGCGGTCGCGACCGCGATCGAGCTGGGTCTGCGCCGACGCTCGGAGACGGTGTGGGTACCGGGGGCGCTGCGCCTGCTCATGTCGGCGCTGAGGCACACCCCGCGCGCGGTGTTCCGGCGGCTGCCGATCTAGAGCGGTCGGTAGGTATCGGCCGGCCGGCTTTTACCGGCTCGGAATGGTGCCCCGCTCCACAGGCCCCGCCTGCGGCGGCACGGCCGCGCTCCCGAAGGTGAACTCGCGCAGCTTGCGCCACACCCCGTCGGGGCCCTGCTCATAGAGGGCGAAGCCGACGCAGGCCCACTCCGCCCGGTAGTCGGCAAGCTCCTCGTAGGCACGGTTCATGGCCTCGTCGTCGATGCCGTGGGCCACGGTGACGTGCGGGTGATAGGGGAACTGCAGTTCGCGCGCCAACGGCCCCGACGTGTCGCGCACCCGCTTCTGCAGCCGGGCGCAGGCCTCGGCACCGTCGACCACCTGCACGAACACGACCGGCGAGAGGGGCCGGAAGGTGCCGGTGCCGGACAGCCGCATCGCGAAGGGGCGCCCGGCGGCTGCGACCTCCGCGAGGTGCGCCTGGATCGCGGGCAGCTCCGAGGCCTCGACCTCCGTCGGCGGCAGCAGGGTGACGTGCGTGGGGATGCCGTGAGCCGCGGCGTCGCCGAAGCCCGCGCGCCGCTGCTGGAGCAGGCTGCCGTGCGGCTCCGGGACCGCGATCGACACACCGATCGTTACGGTCCCCACGTCTTCTCCTGTCGTCGTGTTGGTACGTCCCGTGCGTGGCGGGTGGCCGCGAGTACGGCTGCCCGGCTATCGACTGTACGGCCACGGCTGCGCCCTGGGCAGGCGTGGCCGTAGTGATGTGCAGCGCTGTGAGGGGCCGCGCGCCGAGAGCCGTCCCGGGGTCGATCCGTGTCCGGATCCGTGCTCGGTTCGGTGCTCGCTGCGGCGCGCGGCCGGTTGCTCGGCTGGGTCGCTCGGCTCGGTTGCTCGGCTCGGTTGCTCGGCTCAGTGTTTGGCCGGGAGGAAGCCCACCCTGTCGTAGGCCTGCGCCAGCGTCTCCGCGGCGACGGCGCGCGCCTTCTCCGCGCCCTTGGCCAGGACCGAGTCGAGCGTCTCCGGGTCGTCCAGGTACTGGTTGGTCCGCTCCCGGAACGGCGTCACGAACTCGACCATGACGTCGGCGAGGTCGGTCTTGAGCGCACCGTAGCCCTTGCCGGCGTACTTCTCCTCCAGTTCCCCGATTCCGGCCCCGGTGAGGGTCGAGTAGATGGAGAGGAGGTTGCTGACGCCCGGCTTGTTCTCCGGGTCGAAGCGGATCACGGTGTCCGTGTCGGTGACGGCGCTCTTGACCTTCTTGGCGGTGGTCCTGGGCTCGTCGAGAAGGTTGACGAGGCCCTTCGGCGTGGACGCCGACTTGCTCATCTTGATCGACGGGTCCTGAAGGTCGTAGATCTTCGCCGTCTCCTTGAGGATGTACGGCTTCGGGACCGTGAAGGTCTCGCCGAACCGGCTGTTGAAGCGCTCGGCGAGGTCGCGGGTGAGCTCGATGTGCTGGCGCTGGTCCTCGCCGACCGGGACCTCGTTGGCCTGGTAGAGCAGGATGTCCGCGACCTGGAGGACCGGGTACGTGAACAGGCCGACGGATGCCCGGTCCGCGCCCTGCTTGGCGGACTTGTCCTTGAACTGGGTCATGCGGGACGCCTCGCCGAAGCCGGTGAGGCAGTTCATGATCCAGGCGAGCTGGGCGTGCTCGGGGACATGGCTCTGGACGAAGAGCGTGCAGCGCTCCGGGTCCAGCCCGGCGGCGAGGAGCTGGGCGGCGGCGAGGCGGGTGTTGGCCCGCAGCTCCTTCGGGTCCTGCGGAACCGTGATCGCGTGCAGGTCGACGACCATGTAGAACGCGTCGTGGGTCTCCTGCAGGGCCACCCACTGGCGGACGGCGCCGAGGTAGTTGCCGAGGTGGAACGAGCCTGCGGTGGGCTGGATTCCGGAGAGCACGCGGGGTCGATCAGAGGCCATGCACACCATTCTCTCAGGTCTCGCGGACCGGTCCGGAACTGACGCGAAACAGGTGGGAACCGATTCGGCTTCCGCGGTGTACCAAGAGTGTGAGGACGCGGGAGGGGGGCCGCATCGTCGATGAGGCCGCGGTGATCGCACGCGTACGAGCCGGAGAGCCGGAGGCGTACGCGGAGCTGGTGCGGGCCCATACGGGCATCGCACTGCGGGCGGCCGCGGCGCTCGGGGCGGGTGCGGACGCGGAGGACGCGGTGCAGCAGGCCTTCGTCAAGGCGTACTGCGCGCTGGGGCGGTTCCGGGACGGTTCGGCGTTCCGGCCGTGGCTGCTGTCGATCGTCGCCAATGAGACGAGGAACACAGTGCGCACGGCGGCCCGGCAGCGCACGCTCGCCGGCCGGGAGGCGGCCTTCGTGGAGGCCGAGCCGCTGATACCGGAATCGGCGGACCCGGCGGTGGCGACGCTGCGCACGGAGCGCCGCGTGGCCCTGCTGGCCGCCCTGGAGAAGCTGAGCGAGGAGCACCGCCTGGTCGTCACCTACCGCTATCTGCTGGAGATGGACGAGCCGGAGACGGCCCAGGCACTGGGCTGGCCCCGGGGGACGGTGAAGTCCCGACTCAATCGCGCACTGCACAAGCTGGGCAGGCTGCTGCCGGATTTCGAGCCCGGGGAAGGGGGTGAGGAGCATGGGTGAGGAGCGCCATTCGTACGACGGTGACGGCGGCCCCGGGCTGCCGGAGGAGCTGCGGTCGCTAGGGCGGTCCCTTGACCGGCCGGGGTCGGACGGCGCCGAGACGATGGTCGAGCGGGTGCTGGAGCAGATACTCGCCGAGCAGATTCCGGTGCCGGTGGCCGAGCCGGCGGGGGCCGGGGAGCGGCTGCGCTCGGCGCGGCGGTGGACGCGGGCGCGGTGGCGTTCGCTGACCGCGGTGCTGTGCGGTCTGCTCACGGTGCTCGTGCTCACGCCCCCGGTGCGGGCGGCGGTCTTCGACTGGTTCGGCTTCGGCGGGGTCGAGGTGCGTTACGACCCGTCGGCCCGGCCGTCGGCGAGCGCCGAGGTGCCTGGCTGTGAGACCTCGGAGTCGGTGTCGCTTGGTCAGGCCGAGCGCCGGGCCGGGTTCGAGCCGGCTGTGCCGCGGGCACTGGGCGCGCCGGACACGGTGACGGTGACCGGGGAGCAGCGGGGGCGGTTCCTGGTGAGCCTGTGCTGGCAGGAGGGCGAGCGGACGATACGGCTGGACGAGTTCTCGGCGCGCCTGGACACCGGCTTCATCAAGACCGTGCGGGAGCAGCCGGAGTGGATCACGCTGGGCGACTCCTCCGTGCCGGAGCCTGCTCTGTGGTTCGCGCGGCCGCATCTGCTGAGCTTCTGGCTCGTGGGCGCGGACGGTTCTCCCTACACCCGCAAGGAGCGGACGGCCGGACCGACGCTGCTGTGGACGCACGGGACAGGCGCGGCGGACGACGACAGCCTCACGCTGCGGCTGGAGGGTGTGACGTCGAAGGAGCGGGCAGTGGAGATCGCGAAGTCGCTGGAGAAGTCCTCCGAATAGT
This sequence comes from Streptomyces flavusporus, assembly GCF_046267975.1. Taxonomy (NCBI): domain Bacteria; kingdom Bacillati; phylum Actinomycetota; class Actinomycetes; order Kitasatosporales; family Streptomycetaceae; genus Streptomyces; species Streptomyces flavusporus. Next base: position 3,884,450 of record NZ_CP176503.1, read on the forward strand.
CGGTCCGGTGTGGGAACCCCGGCGGGTCGGGCGGTGTACCAGAAGTGACACGCGGCTCGCGGACGGGCCGCACGGCGATCGACTGCTTGGGGGTTCGGATGCGCAGGCGAGTGCTCGGCTCGAAAGGCGGATGGCGTCGACTGACGGCGCTGGCGGGGGCGTTGACGGTAACGCTGGGGATGTTCGTGTGGGGTGCGGCGCCCGCCTCGGCCGGGGGGCCGACGAGCGCGTTCCTGGCCTCGCCGGCGACCGGGGAGACGGCGGGGCTGTACTACTCGGACCGGGAGTACACCCAGCTGGACTCCCTCCTCCAGGCGGGCATGCTCGGCAAGCCGCCCAAGGACGCGATGGTGGACCGGCGCATCACCGTCACCTGGCTCGTACACGACACCTCGCCCTGGCGGGTCGACTGGATCTTCCCGGTCACCGACGGCAAGGACGTGTGGGTGCACCGGTCGATGAGCATCACCGAGCCGACCAGGGGCAGCTGGCACCTTGCCCCGAACCCCGAGCGCCTCCGGGCCCTGCTCACCGACCTGAACATGCTGGGCAAGCCCGACGGCGACGAGGACTTGTCGGCCTTCTCGCTCGGGGAGACGTACGCGACGGACGGGCAGGACGGCACCACGACGGAGACGGTGCCGGCCGAACCGGCGGAAGGACCTGCGGCACCCCAGAGCGCCGCGACGGCATCGCGGATGAGCGATGACACCGACTGGTGGTGGGCCCTGCCCGGCGGGGCGGCCGGTGCGGTGCTTGCGCTGACCCTGCGGCCCTTCGCCACGCGGTTGCCGCTGGGCGGTCGGCGCGGGGAGCCGGGGCCCCGGCAGGAGCTGCTGGACGCGTGAGCGCCGGGCATGCGGGACGAGCGCGGCGGACGGATGAGATCGGTAGGGGGAGGTCGAGGGCGAATGAGGGACCGAAGGGGGCGGACGGCGGCGCGGCTCGCGGTGCTGGGGCCGGTGTCGGCGGCGCTGGCTCTGTGCGGCGGAGCGCCGACGGCCGGGGCAGCCGGCAGAGCGGCTCGGGCGCCCGATCTGGCGATGGTGGTCGTGGGCGGTGCCGGGCAGCCGACCGCGGTGCGGTCCGGTGAGCAGCCGTTCGCGCGGCTGTGGCAGTTGCTGGAGCCGATGTACACCGGGACGGAGCGGGTGCCTGAGGCCTGGACCGAGGGCCGGTATCCACCGGTGCAGATCACGGTGGTGTGGGGGCTGACGGGGGTGGGCGGCTGGCCCATGACCGACAGTCCGCCCGGCGGGGACGTGGCGATAGAGCGGCAGGATCAGCTGCTCGTCGCCGAGGACGGCACACCGTGGGTGCGTTCGGATCCGGCGCCGGACGTGGAGGACGACGACATCCGCTGGCATCGGGCGCCGCGCTCGGTCTACGAGCGGCTGGACAGGGCGGGCCTGCTGGGCGGACCGGCGAGCGAGCCCGCGCCCCAGGCCGACAGCTCGGCTCCGGCGGCGGACGCCGTGTGGTGGGCGATACCGGGCCTGGCCGTGGGCTTCGCGGCCGGGGCCGGCGGCACCCTGGCGATACGCCGCGCGGCGGCCCGCCCTGGAGGGGGACCGCCGCGGGAGGAGCCACGACAGCAGCTCATCGATCTGTGAGCGTCACCGGTCTTTGACAACTCAACAGTGGGCGCCTGTCAGCCGAGGTCGATCTCCGGGTACAGCGGGAAGCCGGCCACCAGGTCGGTCGCCCGGCGGGAGATCTCGTCCGCGATCTTGGGGTCGAGGACGTGGGCGGCCTTGGAGGGCGCGCCGGACTTGGTGGTGCCCGGCTCGGCGGTGGTGAGGACGCGGTCGATGAGGCCGGCGACCTCGTCCATCTCGGCGGTGCCCAGGCCACGGGTGGTCAGGGCGGGGGTGCCGATGCGGATGCCGGAGGTGTACCAGGCCCCGTTGGGGTCGGCCGGGATGGCGTTGCGGTTGGTGACGATGCCGGACTCGAGAAGCGCGGCCTCGGCCTGGCGGCCGGTGAGGCCGTAGGAGGAGGCGACGTCGATCAGGTTGAGGTGGTTGTCCGTGCCGCCGGTCACCAGGGTCGCGCCCCGGCGCATCAGGCCCTCGGCGAGGGCGCGGGAGTTGTCGACGATGCGCTGGGCGTAGTCACGGAAGGAGGGCTGCCGTGCCTCGGCGAGAGCGACGGCCTTGGCGGCCATGACGTGCGGGAGCGGGCCGCCCAGGACCATCGGGCAGCCACGGTCGACCTGGTCCTTGAGGGAGTCGTCGCACAGGACCATGCCGCCGCGCGGGCCGCGCAGCGACTTGTGGGTGGTGGTGGTGACGATCTGGGCGTACGGGACCGGGTCGAAGTCGCCGGTCAGCACCTTGCCGGCCACCAGACCCGCGAAGTGCGCCATGTCGACCATCAGGGTCGCCCCGACCTCGTCGGCGATCTCCCGCATGATCCGGAAGTTCACCAGACGAGGGTAGGCGGAGTAGCCGGCGACGATGATCAGCGGCTTGAACTCGCGGGCGGAGGCGCGCAGGGCCTCGTAGTCGATGAGGCCGGTGGCGGGGTCGGTGCCGTAGGAGCGCTGGTCGAACATCTTGCCGGAGATGTTCGGGCGGAAGCCGTGGGTGAGGTGACCGCCGGCGTCCAGGGACATGCCGAGCATGCGCTGATTGCCGAAGGCCTGGCGCAGCTCGGCCCAGTCGGCCTCGGAGAGGTCGTTGACCTGGCGGGCGCCGGTCTTCTCCAGGAAGGGGGCCTCGACACGCTGGGCGAGGACGGCCCAGAAGGCGACGAGGTTGGCGTCGATGCCGGAGTGCGGCTGGACGTAGGCGTGGCGGGCGCCGAAAAGCTCCTTGGCGTGCTCGGCAGCCAGGGACTCGACGGTGTCGACGTTGCGGCAGCCGGCGTAGAAGCGGCGGCCGATGGTGCCCTCGGCGTACTTGTCGCTGAACCAGTTGCCCATCGCGAGGAGGGTGGCCGGGGAGGCGTAGTTCTCGGACGCGATCAGCTTGAGCATCTCGCGCTGGTCGTGGACCTCCTGGCCGATGGCGTCGGCGACGCGCGGCTCGACGGCGCGGATCACATCAAGGGCGGAGCGGAAGGCGGTGGATTCAGTGGAGAGGGGCTGCTGCTCTGACATGTCGGCCTCCGGGCGGCGTGGCTTTCAGCGTTCGCGGTTCACGGTTCGGCCCAGGCGCACGGCACTCGCTCGCCAGGCCGTCTCAAGGCCCTCGGGGGCCGCTCCCCGATGGTCGGTCCCATCCCAGCGCGCCAGTCACGGCCCGCGAGTCAGCCTACCGGGCGCGCCGGACGATCAAGTTCCCGAGTCCACCATGCGAGCGAGGTTGACGATTCCTCTCCCTGCCGACGCTGAAGCAGGAAGATTCCCTTCCGCTACCCATGGGGTATCGGGGAGGGCTTCACGCATCCGCCTCCCGCGCTGAGCGGGGACTCGCACTGTTTGTGTGCTGCGCGTGCTGTTGATGACCGAGCCACCCGTCCGGCGGGCTCGAGCCTCAATCTCTGTCGAGGCATTGTGATCTGCGTCGTCCTCGTGTCCGCAGTGGACACATCGGAAGAGACGTCCGCAGCCTTGACGACTGTGGGGGTCGACCTTGCCGCAAGCTGCACAGGTCTGGGAGGTGTGAAAGGGCGGCACCGCGATCAGCGTGGAGCCGTACATACGGCACTTGTACTCGAGCTGGCGCCGCCGCTCTCCTGGAGCGTTGTCCAGGATGCCGCGATTCAGCCCGGCCTTCTGCCGGACTCGGTTACCAGGATGCTCGACGCTGCCCTTGGCCGACTTGGTCATGTTCTTCACGCTGAGGTCCTCGATACCAACCATGCCGTGGCTTTTGGCAAGGTCGGTGGTGAGCTTGTGTGTGAAGTCCTGGCGACGGTTGGCCTGCCGGGTCTGGAGCTTGGCCACCTGAGCGATCGTCTCGCGGAGACGGTTGCTGTACTTACCGCCCGCGTGTTTCTTGGCGTAGGTGAGCTGTCGGGCTTTCTTCTGCTCCAGAAACTTGAGGCGGGCCCGCTCCGACTTGGTCAAGGTAGGTGGCATCCGGCGCGGAGTGCTCTCGGTGGACACAAAAGCCGAGGCGCTGACACCGAAGTCCACTCCGCATGCGGGCTTGCCGTTCGGCACACTGGGCTTCCGCCCAGTGTGCACGCCGAAGGAGACATGCCAGCCGTCCCCGTCCCGCGAGACAGTGGCATTACGGATCGTGCCACCGAGAGAGCGGGAGAGACGGAACCGCACCCATCCCAGCTTGGGTAGCCGGACCTCGGCCCAATGCCGGTTGAGCTTGCGCACCTCAACGGCTTGACCAGGGAAGGAAACCGACAGGCGGTGACCGCGTGTCTTCCAGGCGGGGAACCCGGCGGGGTGGTCGGGGTTCCAAAAGTTCGCATACGCCGCGTCCAAGTGCCGGAGCACCTGCTGCGCCGCCTGCGCCGGAAGGTCGGAAACCCAGTCCATCTCCTTTCGCGCCTCGGTGAGAAACCCGCCCTGCCCCGCAAGATTCAAGGTCACGCCGCGCTGCTCGTAGACGTAGATCCGCTGGTACAGCTCCATATTCCACAACGCCCGAGCAGTGTGCCCCCATGCCTCAAGCCGACGGGCAACCTCCAGCTCCGGATACATCCGGTACCGGCGTCCGATATCAGCCTTGGACACCAAGAGCACACCTCCTCTCTCACCTGCGAATTGATGACAACCTTAGCAGAGGTGACACTATGATGGTGTCATGATTCGAATCACGCTCAGGCTTCCTGATGATGTTCATGCCCGGCTAGCCGCCCAGGCAGAGACCGACCGGCGATCCCTCAACTCTGAGATCGTGCACCTGTTGGAGGTCGCTCTCGCCGCCGTGGAGACAGAAGACGAATCACTCTGACGCGGATTCGCTTCTTTCCTTGTGCTCACGGGGCAGAACATCCCGCCCGCGCTAAAGGGGGAGGAGTAGCCGACGATGGCGGTAGGAGTTCACGCTTGTCCTCTGGAGGTCCCGTGACCACGACGGACGCCCTCATCGCCGCCGCCGAAGCCCACAGCGCACACACCTACCACCCGCTGCCGGTGGTTGTCGCCAGCGCCGACGGGGCGTGGATGACGGACGTGGAGGGCCGACGCTATCTGGATCTGCTGGCCGGTTACTCGGCGCTCAACTTCGGGCACGGCAACCGGCGGCTTATCGAGGCGGCGAAAGCGCAGTTGGAGCGGGTGACGCTGACCTCACGCGCCTTCCATCACGACCGGTTCGCGGCGTTCTGCGCGGAGCTGGCGGAGCTGTGCGGGATGGAGATGGTGCTGCCGATGAACACGGGCGCGGAGGCGGTGGAGTCCGCGGTGAAGACGGCCCGGAAGTGGGGGTACCGGGTCAAGGGCGTGCCCGCGGAGATGGCGAAGATCGTGGTCGCCGGAGGCAACTTCCATGGCCGGACAACGACGATCATCAGCTTCTCCACCGACCCGGAGGCGCGGGCGGACTTCGGACCGTACACGCCGGGCTTCGCGATCGTGCCGTACGGGGATCTGACGGCGATGCGGGAGACGATGACCGAGAACACGGTCGCGGTGCTGCTCGAGCCGATCCAGGGCGAGTCGGGGGTGATCGTGCCGCCGCCGGGTTATCTGCCGGCGGTGCGGGAGCTGACCCGGGAGCGGAATGTGCTGTTCATCGCCGACGAGATCCAGTCGGGCCTGGGGCGTACGGGGCGGACGTTCGCGTGCGAGCACGAGAGGGTCGTGCCGGACGTCTATGTGCTCGGGAAGGCGCTGGGCGGCGGGATCGTGCCGGTGTCGGCGGTGGTGTCGTCGGCGGAGGTGCTCGGGGTGTTCCGGCCCGGGGAGCACGGGTCGACGTTCGGCGGGAACCCGCTGGCCTGTGCGGTGGCGCTGGAGGTGATCGCGATGCTGCGGTCGGGCGAGTACCAGGCGCGGGCGGCGGAACTCGGCGAGCATCTGCACCGGGAGCTGGCGGCGCTGGCCGGGACCGGGCGGGTGTCGCAGGTGCGCGGGCGCGGGCTGTGGGCGGGTGTGGACATCCACCCGAGGTACGGCACCGCGCGGGAGGTGTCCGAGAAGCTGATGGACCGGGGCGTGCTGGTGAAGGACACCCACGGTTCCACCATCCGGATCGCCCCACCGCTGGTCATCGGGAAGGAGGACCTGGACTGGGGGCTGGTCCAACTTCGCGGTGTGCTGGGCGTCTAGGTTCTGCTCTAGAGGATGACGTGCGGCAGGAAGCGGGCGTACTCGTCCGTGATCAGGCCGGAGGACTCGCGGATGCCGAGGCCGGCCGACTCGTCCTCGACGACCCAGGTGCCGAGAACGACGCGGTTGCCGTCGAAGTCGGGCAGGGGAGCCAACTCCTGGTAGCAGCAGGGTTCTTCGCGCACGACCGGGTCCGCGCCCGGCTGGTGGACCGTCACTCCGGCGCCCTCGCGGCCGAGCAGGGGCTTGGCGACGTAGCCGCTGGTCGTGGCCAGTTCGCGGGGGCCGTCGAGGTAGGCGGGCAGCAGGTTCGGGTGTCCGGGGTACAGCTCCCAGAGGATGGCGAGGAGTGCCTTGTTGCTCAGCAGCATCTTCCAGGCGGGCTCGATCCACAGGGTGGTGCCGGTGCCGCCGCCGTTGTCGAGGGTGTCGAGGACGTGGTCGGCGAAGCGGTCGGTGGTGAGCCATTCCCAGGGGTAGAGCTTGAAGCAGCTGCGGATGAAGCGGAGGTGGTTGTCGACGAAGCGTCCGGAGAGGCGGTCCCAGCCGATCTCCTCCATGGAGATCCAGTCGGTGTCGAGGCCGGCCTGCTCCGCGGTCTCCTTGAGATAGGCGACCGTCATCAGGTCCTCGCCGAGTTCGTCGGCGCTGGAGTGGGCGAAGTACAGGGGGCTGCCGGGCGGGAGGAGGGCGGACTGCTTCTTCCAGGCGGCGACGAGGCGTTCGTGGAGGGAGTTCCACTGGTCGGCGCCCGGGAAGCGCTCCTCCATCCAGAACCACTGGGGGGAGGCGGCCTCGACCAGGGAGGTGGGCGTGTCCGCGTTGTATTCGAGCAGCTTGGCCGGGCCTGTGTCGTCGTAGCGCAGGTCGAAGCGGCCGTAGACGGAGGGGAGTTCGGCGCGGCGCTGCCAGGCCTCGGCGACGGCCCGGGCGATGCGCGGGTCGGTGATGCCGAGGTCGGTGAAGCGGTCGGTGGTGACGATGTGCTCGGCGGCGGCGAGGCACATGCGGTGCAGTTCCTCGACCACGTCCTCCAGCGCCTCCACCTCCGCGAGGGAGAAGACGTAGTACGCGCTCTCGTCCCAGTAGGGGCGCAGGGAGTTGTCGGGATAGCGGGTGAGCGGGTAGATGAGCCCCTGTTCCTCGACGGTCTGCTGCCAGCCGGGGCGGGGCTCGATGGTGCGGCGTTCCACGAAGCGGCTTCCTTGCGTGTCCGTCGGATCCCGTGCGATTCCGCCGGCTCAGCCGCCGCCGCTGCCGGAGCCGGAGCAGCCGAAGCCGCCGCGGTCGACGGCCTCGCTGCGGCTGAAGGTGCCGTAGTCGGCGTAGCCGCTGCTGACCTCGGCGTCGTAGTACCAGTCGGCGTCGACCCGCTTGCCGGTGCTGCTGCCGGTGCTCTTCCTGCCCTTGCCGTACGAGGAACCGGACGACGAACCGGACGAGGAGGACTTGCAGTTCTGGTCGGCGACGATCTTGTAGCCGTTGATGTAGTCATAGCTGTCGCGGTCCACACAGCGGCGGTCCGGTTCGGATCCGCAGGAGGTGAGGGCCGCGGCGATGACGCCCATGCCGCCGAGTACGACGGTGCTGGAGCGCAGCCGACGCCTGGTTTCCGCCATGTCCTTGTCTCCCCGTTGACAGTGGTCCGACCCGTGATCATAGGGGGCTTGACTGTGCGCGATCACATCAGGGCAGGGCGTTGCACAGCGCTTCCAGTGTTCCCGCCCAGGCGTGGTCGGGTGGGGTGCCGTATCCGACGACCAGGGCGTCGAGGGGCTGGGTCGGGGCGGTGGGGTGGCGGTAGCGGGACAGGCCGTGGACGGCGACGCCCTGCCAGGTGGCGGCGCGGACCACCGACTGTTCGGTGCCGGGCGGGAGTTGGAGTACGGCATGCAGGCCGGCCGCGATGCCGGTGGCGCGCACGTCCGGGGCACGTTCGGCGAGGGCGGCGACCAGGTCGTCGCGGCGGCGCCGGTAGCGCAGGCGGGCGGCGCGCACATGGCGGTCGTAGGCGCCGGAGGTGAGGAACTCGGCGAGGGTCAGCTGTTCCAGGACGCCGGCGGACCGGCCGCCACCGTGCCGGGTGACCTCCGTGACGAGGGACGGCGGCAGGACCATCCAGGCCAGGCGTAGTCCGGGGGCGAGGGATTTGCTGGCGGTGCCGAGATGGACGACGTGGTCGGGGTCGAGGTCCTGCAGGGCGCCGACGGGCTGGCGGTCGTAGCGGAACTCGCCGTCGTAGTCGTCCTCCAGGATCAGTCCGCCGGTGCGGCGCGCCCAGTCCACCACCGCGGCCCGGCGCTCGGGGAGCAGCGCCACGCCCATCGGGAACTGGTGCGCGGGGGTCAGCAGCACGGCCCGTGCGCCGGCCAGACCGTCATCGTCATCGACGGGGGTGTTCCCGGCCCCGGCGGGGCCGAGACGTTGGACGACGGTGCCGTCGGCGTCGAACGGGAGCGGGGCGGTCCGCAGGCCTGCCCGTTCCACGATGTTCCAGTGCACGTCGAGGCCGTAGGACTCCACGGCGAGAGTGCGCAGGCCGCGGGCGTGGAGGACCCCGGCGAGCAGTTCGAGACCGTGGGCGAATCCGGCGCAGACGACGATCCGGTCGGGGTCGGCGCGCACGCCGCGGGCGCGGGAGAGGTAGCCGGCGAGGGCGGTGCGCAGTTCGATGCGGCCGCGGGGGTCGCCGTAGCCGAGGGCGTCGTTCGGGGCCGAGGCAAGGGCGCGACGGGTGGCCTTGAGCCACTCGGCACGGGGGAAGGAGGCCAGGTCGGGGGTGCCGGGGATCAGGTTGTAGGCGGGTCGGCCGGGTACGCGCGGGTGCGCTGCGGTGCGTTCGGGCGGCTGGGGTACGGCCCGGTCGGTGACCCGGGTGCCGGAGCCCTGGCGGGCGGTGAGCCAGCCCTCGGCGACGAGGTCGGCGTAGGACTCGGCGACGGTGTTGCGGGCGATGCCCAGGTCGGCGGCGAGGGAGCGGGAGGAGGGCAGCCGGGTGCCGGGGGCGAGCCGGCCGGTGCGCACGGCCTCGCGCAGCGCATCGGTCAGGCCGCGCCGCAGGCCGGGTCCGGAGGGTTCGAGGTGCAGGTCGATGCCCAGAGTGGCCCGAGGTTTCGCCATGGAAATGGACCATACTCCTGGGCTGCTTCGCTCGTAGGGTCGAGGACATGACGACGACGAACGAAGAGAAGACCGTGGAGTACGCCGCCGAGATCGCGCCGCGTCTGCAGTGGGCCAAGCTCGCCCCCGACGTCTACAAGGCGATGGTCCGGCTCGACGCGGCCGCCCGTCAGGGCCTCGACCCGACGCTGTACGAGCTGGTGAAGATCCACGCCTCCCAGATCAATCACTGCGCCTTCTGCATCGACATGCACACGAAGGACGCACTGGCTGCGGGCGAGAGCGTCGAGCGGATCGTGCAGCTCAGCGCCTGGGAGGAGTCACGCCACTTCTACACCGAGAAGGAGCTCGCGGCGCTGGAGCTGACCGAGGCGGTGACCGTTCTCACGGACGGGTTCGTACCGGACGAGGTGTACGAGAAGGCCGCCAAGCACTTCGAGGAGGCCGAGCTGGCGCAGCTGATCGCCGCGATCACCGTGATCAACGCCTGGAACCGGTTCGGCGTGACCGCCCGGATGACGCCGGGCCACTACCAGCCGGGCGGGCACCACGCATGACGGCTCGTACGACGCTGCGCCTCCCGCAGCGCGCCAGGGACGCGCTGCGGGAGATCGCCGCGGACCTGAGCCAGTCCCGGGAGTAGTGGTCAGGGCAGCCACGACCGCCAGGTCGACTCGTGGCTGTCCACCCACTTCTTCGCCGCCTCCTCGGGCGTCAGCTTCTGTTCGGCGATCATCAGAGAGACCTCGTTCTGGTCCTCGGTCGTCCACTTGAAGTTCTTCAGCAGGGCCGCGGCCTTGCCGCCGTCCCGGGCGAAGTCCGTGTTGAGGTACTTCTGCAGCGGCGTGTGCGGATAGGCGCAGGCGACTTTCGCCGGGTCCGCGTCGCAGTCCTCCTGGTACGCGGGGAGCTTCACCTCGGTCATGGGGACCTTCTTGAAGAGCCACTGCGGGGAGTACCAGTACGTCAGGAAGGGCTTCTTCTCCTTGGCGAACTGCTTGATCTGGGTGATCTGCGCGGCCTCCGAACCGGCGAAGACGACCTGGTAGTCCAGCTTCAGGTTCTTCACCAGCGCCTTGTCGTTGGTGACGTAGGAGGGGGAGCCGTCCATCAACTGGCCCTTGCCGCCGCTCTCCGGGGTGCGGAACTGGTCGGCGTACTTGTTGAGGTTCTTCCAGTTCGTGACGTCGGGGTGCTGCTTGGCGAAGTACGTGGGGACGTACCAGCCGATGTGCCCGGTGACCCCGAGGTCGCCGCCTCGAGTGATCGTCTTCTTGTCGTCGACGTACCGCTGCTCCTGCTCGGGGTGGCCCCAGTCCTCCAGGATCGCGTCGACGCGGCCCTGGCTGAGGGCGTCCCAGGCGGGGACCTCGTCGACCTGGACGGTGTCGACGCGGTAGCCGAGTTCGTGTTCGAGCAGGTACTGGGCGACGGCGACGTTCGCCTGCGCTCCGACCCACGACTGCACGGACAGGGTCACGGTCTTGGCGCCCTGCGCGTTGGCGAAGGGCGAGGCCTGCTTGGTCATGTCGGCGGCTCCGCAGCCGGCGGTCAGCACCAGTACGGCGAGAGCCGCCGCCGTCATCCGCTTGCGACGCATCTCAGGCTCCCTTCTTCGCACGGCGACCGGTCGGCTGTGTCACCCGGTCGAGCATCAGGCCGAGGCAGACGATCGCGGCACCGGCCACCAGCCCGGTCGCCAGGTCGCCCTGCGCAAGGCCGAAGACGACGTCGTAGCCGAGCGCGCCGGCGCCGACCAGGCCGCCGATGATGACCACGGCGAGGACCAGGACCACGCCCTGGTTGAGCGCCAGCAGCAACGCGGGCCGGGCGAGCGGGAGCTGGACCTGGCGCAGCTGCTGTCCGCTGGTCGCGCCGAGCGAGCGGGCCGACTCCATGGCCGCGGGGTCGACCTGGCGCAGGCCCTGCGCGGTGATACGGACGACGGCCGGGAGCGCGTAGACGACGGCCGCGGCGACGGCGGGGGCACGGCCCACACCGAACAGTGCGACGACCGGGATCAGGTAAACGAACTGCGGCATCGTCTGGAAGACGTCCAGGACGGGCCGGAGCAGCCGCTCGAAGCGGTCACTGCGGGCCGCCGCGATGCCGGTCGCGAAGCCCAGGACGAGGGTGACGGCGACCGCCGCCAGCACCTGCGAGAGCGTGTCCAGCGCCGGCTCCCACACGCCGAGTACGCCGATCGCGGCCATGGCGAGGACGGCGGTGAGCGCGGTGCGCCAAGTGCCGATCAGCCAGGCGAGGGCGGCCACGACGAGCAGCACCGACCACCAGGGCAGCCACTGCAGCCCGTCGCGCACCGGGTCCAGGACCCAGGTGGTGAAGTGGCCCGCCCAGTCGGCGGTGCCGCCGACGACCGGCACTCCCGAGTACAGGTGGGCGGTCATCCAGTCGACGGCCCGGTTCACCGGCTCGGCAATGTTCAAAGTCCAGGAGTCGGGCCAGTCGGTACGACCGAGCAGGCGGCCGGCGACCGCCACGGACAGGGCCGCAGCCAGGGCGTACGGCCATCCCGCGCGGGGATGTTCCGTGCCGCCGTTCCCGGCCGCCGCCGTCACGCGGTCAAGCACAACCGCGAGGAGCACGATCGGGATGCCCGCGGCCAGCGCCGCGCCCACGTCCACCGAGGCCAGTGCCTGGTAGACGCGGTCACCGAGACCGCCCGCGCCGATCACCGACGCGATGACGGCCATGGACAGCGCCATCATGATCGTCTGGTTGAGGCCGAGCAGGAGTTCCTTGCGGGCCAGCGGGACACGGGCGGTCAACAGGCGTTGGCGGGCGGTGGCGCCCAGCGACTCGACCGCCTCCAGGACACCCTTGTCGGCGCCGCGCAGGCCGAGGGCGGTGAGGCGGGCCATGGGCGGGGCAGCGTAGACGACGGTGGCGAGGACGGCGGCCGGGACGCCGATGCCGAAGACGAGCACGACGGGCAGCAGGTACGCGAACGCCGGGAGCACCTGCATGGTGTCCAGGACCGGGCGCAACGCTCGGTCCATACGGTCGGACAGTCCCGCCGCGAGGCCGAGCAGGGCGCCGACCACGACCGACGCGAGCACCGCGACCACCATCAGGGCCAGCGTCTGCATCGTCGGCACCCACATGCCGAGCAATCCGCAGGCGAGGAAGGCTGCCGCCGTGCCGAGCGCGAGCCTCACTCCGGCGACTCGCCAGGCGACGAGGGCGCCCAGTGCCGTCACGCCTGCCCAGCCGATGGTCAGGAGGGTGAGGTAGACGGCGCGTACGGAGAGGACGACCGCGTTGCTGATGTGGCCGAAGAAGTAGAGGAACAGGGGGTGGCTGTCGCGGTTGTCGATGATCCAGTCGCTGACGTCGGTGAGCGGCTGGGTGAGGTCGATGGTGAGGGCGGTTGGCCAGGTGCCGCTCGTCCAACGCGCGTTGGCCAACGGCACAAGGATCGCCGCGGCGAGGGCGAGCAGGAGGAGCTTGCGGGCGGCGGGGTGTTTGAGGGCGCCGGGGAGCGTGCGAGGGGGTGCTGCGGTGATCGTGGCCATCAGACCGGCTCCTTGTTGGTGCCGGCGGAGCTGGTCGCTTGCCCGCGCTGGCGGGGTGCCTCCCCCACGCTCGAACGAGCTCGCGCGGGGGCACCCTCATCGCCCACCCGTGCCGCCCCAGCGGCACGACTGCCCGCAGCTACGTCAGCGACGCCGGCCACCACGTCCAGCAGGCCCGTGTGGTCGACGATGCCGACGCAGCGGCCCCCGTCCATCACCCTGACCGGGCCGCCGGTGCGGGCGACCGCCTCGATCGCCTCCGACACCGTCGCCACCGGCGCCACCGCCGGGCCACTGTCCGCCTCGTCCGCCGATGCGGGCCGCATGGCGGTACGGACCGTCATGACCTGCTCACGGGGCACGTCCCGGACGAACTCGCGGACGTAGTCGTCGGCCGGGGAGCCGACGATCTCTTCCGGGGTGCCGAGCTGGACGATGCGGCCGTCGCGCATCAGGGCGATACGGTCACCGAGTTTGAGGGCCTCGCTCAGGTCGTGGGTGATGAAGACCATCGTGCGGCCCTCTTCGCGGTGCAGCCGGACGACCTCCTCCTGCATGTCCCGCCGGATGAGGGGGTCCAGTGCGCTGAACGGCTCGTCGAACAGGAGCACCTCGGGGTCGACGGCCAGCGCGCGGGCCAGCCCGACCCGCTGCTGCTGGCCGCCCGACAGCTGGCCGGGCCTGCGCTGCTCCATGCCTTCCAGGCCGACCTTGGCGACGACCTCGGCGGCCTTGGCGCGCCGCTCCGCCCTGCCCACGCCCTGGATCTCCAGGCCGTAGGCCACGTTGTCGAGGACCGTGCGGTGCGGGAGCAGACCGAAGTGCTGGAAGACCATCGCGGCACGATGCCGGCGCAGTTCGCGCAGCCGGGCCTTGTCCATGGCCCGCACGTCCTCGCCGTCGATGGCGATCGTGCCGGCGGTCGGTTCGATCAGTCGGGTCAGGCAGCGCACCAGCGTCGACTTGCCCGAGCCGGACAGGCCCATCACGACGAAGACCTCGCTCTTGCGCACGTCGAAGGAGACGTCCCGGACGGCGGCCGTGCAGCCGGTGCGGGCGCGCAGTTCGGCGGGGGTGAGGGCGGTCAGCTCGGGGTCGGCCGGGACGCGGTCGGCTTTCGGGCCGAAGACCTTCCACAGGCCGTCCACCGAGAACACGGACGTACTCATCACGCACCACCCCCGATCAGGTCCACGGCCCGCTCACCGACCATCAGCACCCCGATCATCGGGTTCACGGCGGTCATGGTCGGGAAGACGGAGGCGTCGGCGATCCGGATGCCGTCCAGGCCGCGGATTCTCAACTTCGGGTCGACCACGGCGAGTTCGTCGTCCACGGCGCCCATGCGGCAGGTGCCCGCCGGGTGGTACACGGTGTGCGCGACCTTGCGGGCGCACTCGCTGAGCTCCTCGTCGCTGGTGATCTCCGGGCCGGGGCAGACCTCCCGCTTGAGCCAGTGCGCGAGCGGCTCGGACTTCGCGATCTCGCGGGCGATACGGATGCCGTCGACGAGGGTGCGGCCGTCGTAGTCGTCCTCGTCGGTGAAGTAGCGGAAGTCGAGGGCGGGCTTCTCGGCAGGGTCCGCACTCTTCAGGTACAGCCGCCCCCGGCTCTTCGGTTTCGGGATGTTCGGGGTCATCGAGACGCCGTGCGCGGGGCGTTCGTAGCCGAGCCGCTCCGGGTTGTCCGTGAACGGGATCTGGTAGAAGTGGAACATCAGGTCGGGGCCCGCGTGTTCGGGGTCGCGGCGTACGAACAGGCCGGCGTCGGAGTCCATCGCGGAGTTCTCCGGGATGGGGCCGTGGGTCTCCCAGACGATCACCGACTCGGGGTGGTCGAGCAGGTTCTCGCCGACACCGGGCAGGTCGTGCGCCACGGGTATGCCGAGTTCCTCCAGGTCGGCCTTCGGGCCGATGCCCGAGTGCAGCAGCAGCCGCGGGGAGTCGACCGCGCCGGCGCACAGGACGACCTCGTTGCGGGCCCGTACGAGGATCTCCTCGCCGCCCTTCGTGCGGACGTGGACGCCTTCGGCGCGCGTGCCGTTCAGTTCCAGCCGGTACGCCCAGGTCTCCAGGAGGATCGTCAGGTTGGGCCGCTCGTCCATGACCGGGTGCAGATACGCCACCGAGGCCGACGAACGCTTGTTGTTCTCGGGGTGGTAGGCGAGGTCGAAGAAGCCGACGCCCTCGGTGAACGGCTTCTTGTTGAAGCCCTCGACGCGGGGCACGCCGAGCGCGGACTGGGCGGCGTCGACGAAGTCACGGGCGATGGCGTTCCGGTCCTTCTCGTCGACCGGGACGATGTTGTTCAGCAGGCGGGCGAAGTACGCCTCCATCTGGACGGCGCCCCAGCCCTTGGCGCCGGCGTTCTCCCACTCGTCCCAGTCGGACGGCAGCGGCTTGAAGGCGATCAGCGTGTTGTGGGAGGAGCAGCCGCCGAGGACGCGGGCGCGGCTGTGCCGGATGTGGGAGTTGCCGCGCGGCTGCTCGGTGGTCGGGTAGTCGTAGTCCAGCTCGCCGCCGAGCAGGCCCATCCAGCGGCGCAGGGTGAGGACGTCGTCGCGGCCGACGTCACTGGGGCCGCCCTCGATGACGGCGACGGTGACGTCGGGGTTCTCGGTCAGCCGGGAGGCGATGACGGAGCCTGCCGTGCCGCCGCCGATGACGACGTAGTCGTAGACGTGGGTGTTCTCGGGCATGGGGTGGCACTCCGGTGGGGGGTCGAAAGAAGGGGGTGGGTGCGGGTTCAGCCGGCGAACCAGCGCACCGGCTTGGGCGCGAGGTTCTGGTAGATGTGCTTGGCCTCGCGGTACTCGGCGAGTCCGGCCGGGCCGAGTTCGCGGCCGACGCCGCTCTTGCCGAAGCCGCCCCACTCCGCCTGCGGCAGGTAGGGGTGGAAGTCGTTGATCCAGACGGTGCCGTGCCGCAGCCGGCCCGCGACCCGGCGGGCCCGCCCGGCGTCGGCGGTCCAGACGGCGCCGGCCAGCCCGTACTCGGTGTCGTTGGCGAGCGCGACGGCCTCGTCCTCCGTGCGGAAGGTCTCCACCGTCAGCACCGGCCCGAAGACCTCTTCCCGTACGACCCTCATCTCGCGGTGGCACTGGTCGAGCACCGTCGGCTCGTAGAAGTAGCCGGTCTCGGGCCGCTCCGGGGAGGGGTCGGGGCGCTTGCCGCCGCAGCGCAGCACCGCGCCCTCGGCCAGCGCGGAGGCGACGTAGTCCTCGGTCTTCGCGCGCTGTTGCTCGGAGACGAGCGGGCCGCACTCGACGCCCGGCTCGGTGCCGCGGCCCAGGCGGATCTTCGCGGCGCGGCGGGCGAGTTCGGCGACGAACCGCTCCCTGACGCTCTCCTCGATGATGAGCCGCGCGCCCGCCGAGCAGACCTGGCCGCTGTGGATGAAGGCCGCGTTGAGGGCCTGGTCGACGGCGGTGTCGAAGTCCGCCTCGGTGGCGCAGGCGTCGGCGAAGACGACGTTGGGGTTCTTGCCGCCGAGTTCGAGGGCGACCTTCTTGACGGTCGGTGCGGCAGCCGCGGCCACCTTGGTGCCGCTGACCAGGCCGCCGGTGAAGGAGACCAGGTCGACGTCGGGGTGCTCGGCGAGGCGGGCGCCGACGGTGTGGCCGGGACCCGTGACGATGTTGGCGACTCCGGCGGGCAGTCCGGCCTCGGCCAGCAGCTCGATCAGCGCGATGGTGGTCATCGGGGTGATCTCGCTCGGCTTGATCACAAAGGTGTTGCCGGCCGCGAGCGCGGGGGCGATCTTCCAGCTGGCCTGGAGGAGGGGGTAGTTCCACGGCGTGATCAGCGCGCAGACGCCGACCGGCTCGTGCACGACCACGCTGTGGATGTCGGGCGAGCCCGCGTCGACCACCCGTCCCGGGGCCTCCGCGGCCACCAGGTCCGCGAAGTAGCGGAAGGCGTCGGCGACGCAGTCGATGTCGACGCGGCCCTCTTCGAGGGTCTTGCCGGCGTCCCGGCTTTCCAGCAGGCCGAGCCGCTCCCGGTCGCGGACCAGGAGGTCGGCGACGCGGCGCAGCAGTGCGGCGCGCTCCGCGACGGGAGTGCGCGGCCACTCCCCCTGACCTCCGTCGAAGGCGCGGTGGGCGGCCGCGACGGCCAGATCCGTGTCCTTCTCGTCACCCTCGGCGACCACGGCGAACGGCCGGGCGTCCGCGGGGTCGAGGATCTCGCGCGTGGCACCGGAGACGGCGTGCCGCCACTCCCCTGCGATGTGGAGGGTGCCGTGCGCCCGGAGTTCCTGATCCTTGGGGTGTTCCGCTCTGTCCGCCATGCCTGGTGTTGCCTTCCGTTCCTGTTCAGGACCCGGAGCACCTGCCCGGGGTCTGCACCGGCATGCGAAACCGGTGGCCGAAAGTGCGCTGTGTCACTGAACATGCGGACAAAGGGGACGAAGCCGTGGACGAGGCCTCGTCCTTTGACTAAAGTCAAAGAAATATGGAGCCAGTATCGACGGACCATGTGACGGCCTTCCGCCGCTTCAACCGTTACTTCACGCGCCGTATCGGCGTACTGGACGACCACTACCTCGGTCAGAACCGCCCGCTCGGCGAGGCCCGGCTGCTCTTCGAGATCGGGGACGGCGCGTCCCTGCGTGAGCTCAGGAGCCGACTCGGCCTGGACGCCGGGTATCTGAGCCGGATGGCCAAGGCGCTCGAGACCCAGGGCATGGTCCGGCTGAGTGCGCACCCGCAGGACAACCGGCTGCGCATGATCGAGCTGACCCCGGCCGGACGGGTGGAGGTGAAGGAGCAGAACCGGCGGGCGGGTGCGGTCGTCGTCGGGCTGCTCGAATGCCTCAGCGAACCGCAGCGCGCCGAACTGACCGAGGCGCTGGCCACCACGCAGCGCCTGCTGCGCCTCGCGGGCATCACCGTCGACCTCGTCGACGGCGCGGCACCAGACGCCCGGGCCTGCCTGGACGCCTACGCGGCCGACATCGACAAGCGGTTCCCCGAGGGGTTCGACAAGGACTCCCTCGTACGGCCGGAGGAGGTGTCGGGCGACGCCGGCGCGTTCTTCGTCGCCTACGAGGAGGGCCGCCCGGTGGGCTGTGGAGCACTACGGCGCCTGGAACCCGGCGTCGGCGAGATCCGCCACGTCTGGGTGCACCCCGACGCCCGCCGCCTCGGTCTCGCCCGCCGCCTGCTAGGCGCCCTCGAACAGGAGGCCGCGGCACGGCACTTGACCGCCGTACGCCTCGACACCCACACCGCGCTCACCGAGGCGCAGGCGATGTACCGGGCGTGCGGATACGCGGCGATCCCGGCGTACGACGACAACGTCTACGCCAGCCACTGGTTCGAGAAGCGTCTGCCCGCCCCCGACGGCGGCTGACCCGGGGCTGCCTCAGCTCGGCGTGAACGCCGACCTGGCGTTCTCCAGTGTCTCCCGCGTCTCGGGCCAGTCGTCCGTCGCGCCTCGGACGATCATCGCGTAGAGGCGCCCGTCGTCCGTCTGGAAGACCCGGTCGACAGCCCTCACCCGCTCGCCGATGTCCTCGCTGTCGTACTCGTAGACGAGCTCGCTCGCGTACGTCTCCTCGGGGACGGGGCCCCGGCTGATCTCGGCGAAGCCCGGCTGCTCGGAGAGGCTGTCGACGGCGATGTCCAGCGCGTCGTCGGGGGTGTAGCCCGCCTCGATCACCTCGAAGATCTGCAGCAGGCCGCGCTCGTCGGACGAGGTGTAGAAGACGACGGCTCCGCCGTCCTGCTCGCTGCGCGTCCAGTCCTCGGGAACGACGGTGGAGAAGCCCGAAGGATCGTCCACCGGCCGGTATCCGGCAGGTACTTCGGGCGACTCGGACGCGGCGGTGAACGGGTCCTCGGAGGGCGAGGCGACGTCGGACGAGTCGTCCGGCGGTGGCACCTGGCCGCCCCGGGTAAGGCCGGCCGTGCTCGACGGGGTGCGGCCCGCCTTGTCGTCGCCGTCGTCCCCCGCCCGGTCGACCGCGAGCCAGCTCGCCAGCGCGGTGATCGCGACCGCCGCGACGACCGCGCCGGCAACGATCCTTCCCCGGCGGCCGCGCGGGGCCCCGGGCAGTACGGAGGGCGGCTGCGGCCAATCGGGCGGGGCCGCGCCGCCCGCCGGTTCCGCGGGGGGCCGCTCCGGCGGCGCCCCGCCGGCGGCGCCGGCCGCCCCGCCGCCCGCCGGTGGCCAGGCAGGTCTAGCAGGCGGCGGAGGCGGGGCGGGGTGACCGCCCGCACCCGTCGGCTCCCACGACTGGGTGTCCTTGTTCCACCGGACCTCGCCGGCGCCCCCGCCGCTCATCGCTCAGCCCCCGACGATTCCGGCCACGGCCGTACCGAGAGCCGTGGCGGACGTGATCGCGCCGAGGACACCGCTCGCCGCCTCGAGGGCGGTGCGCAGCCGGTCGAGGACGCCGGGCTCGGCGCGGCCGGTGGTGGTCACCTGCTGCTCGGTCTCCTCCAGACGCGCGGAGAGCTCCTGCGTCTCGGACGTGACCGGGTATCTCTTCAGGTCCTCACTGAGGTCGCGGATGGCCTGGAGCAACGCCTGATGCGACTCGTCGGCCGGGGCCGACATTGATGTGTAACGGGCACTGGCGCCCGCACCGACCGCGATGCCGTTGCCGGTGACGGATCCCCCGACATACGTGCCGGAGCCGTGGCCGTCGCCCGCTGGCGCTTGGTTCATGTCATCCTCCGTTGTGCTGACGGGTGTGCTACTTCGGCTTCGACGCGCCACCGGTGCCCGCCGACGACGCTCTGGACGCCCCGCCGCCCGACGAGGTGGCCTTGCTGTTGTCGCCTATGGCGATCCCATTGCCCTGGACGGAGCCTCCGACGAAGGTCCCGCTGTTGTTGAACACGTTGGTGACCTTCTGCTCGAACTCGGCGACGTCGTACCCCGCGCTCCACAGCGCCAGGCGCACCCCGCCGGCGATCCGGTCCTGGATGGACTTGAGATAGCGGGCGATGTCCATTTCCTGGAAGAGGGTCGCCTCGTCGTCCGCGCCCAGTTCCCGCACGGAGACGCCGGGCCCGTCCGGCAGCGTGTCCGCGTGGACGCCAGTCAGCTGCCGCCACTGCTGGGCGACGGCGCGGACCAGGACGCGCAGGGCGTCGCCGGTGGCGGCCGGGATGCGCAGCAGCGCGAAGACGTAGCGGCCGAAACCGCCGCGGTGCAGATGCTCGTGAGCCATCCTGTCGGCCATCGCGAACAGCGGGTTGACCGGCGGCAGTACGTGCGGCGCGACCTCCAGCATCAGCATCCCGCCCTGCGTGTGGACGCGGACGAACACGGTGACGACGATCTCCTCGTCCCAGCCGCCGACGCGGACGCGCAGGAAGTGCCGGCGCTGCTCGCCGCCCTCCTCCACGGCGTCGGCGCGGTGCATCGCGTAGGTGTCCGGCGTGTACGGGAAGGCCATCCGGCCCGGCAGCCCTTCCGCGGGCAGGAACACGCACTCGTCGACGACGAGTTCGCGCAGCCGGTCGATCACGGCCTCGGCCGCCCGCGGCGAACTGCGTGGCGACGGCTCCTGCAGCTGCTCCACCAGCGGTTTGATCTTCTCCAGGACCGTGTTGTTGTCGAGCGGCTCCGCAGTCGCCGGCGCGGGCCCGGGTGCGGACTTGGTGAGGGCGTCGAGTGGAGCGTCGCCGTCGCCCGTCGTGCGGGGGCGCAGCTCGATCGACAGGGACCAGGGTTCATACGGCAGTCCCGCGCCACGGAACGGGTCGGACTTCGCGTACAGGATCAGCGGCGCGTGCTGCTCCTGACGAATACGCCGGCTCAGTTCGCTCAGCCACGGTCCGGGCGCCGCCTCGGCCGGGTCGTCGGCGATGTTCGGGAAGCGCTCCTTGGACAGCTCGCCCGCGATCGTCCGCGCGAACTGACCGCGCTGCCACACGCTGAGCAGCGCGAGCAGCAGCGGCAGCGCGAGCAGGCACCCGGCGGTGAAGCGGCTCGCGTCCGTGAAGCCCGCGAACAGCACGTCGAGGGGGCCGCCGAGGACGCCGCTGTCCGACGAGTCGAAGTAACTGTCGCCGGAGCCGCCGAAGGAGTCGTACGCGTACTCGTCGGGACCGACGATGAGCAGCCGGAGCAGGAGGAAGTACGCGAAGAACAGGGTGAGGCGCCCGTACCAGCGCAGGACGAAGGCGAGGAGGCGCCGCATCAGGGCGAACTGCGGGAGTTTCGCGTCGATGCCACGGCTGCCGCCCAGTCGGCGGCCCAGGGCGATCAGAAGGATGGGCCAGATCACCTGCATGATCAGCCCCTTGGTGAGCGCCGCCGCGACCACCCACAGGCCGATCAGGCCGGCGGCCCAGGCCACTTCCTGGCGGCGGGCGCGCAGGGCGTGGGCGAGGACGCGGGCCGCGTCGAAGCCGTAGGACGGCGCGGCGAACCGCTCGCGGTGCACGTACAGTTCGTCGATCACCGCGTCCCGGTAGCCGACGTGCAGATACGTGCCCGCGCACAGCAGCCGGCAGGCCTCGCTCCGCGATGGGTCGACCGGACGGCGCGCTCCGGGTCCCGGCGCGCCCGCCCGCTGGGGTGGGAGCTGTGGCTGGGTCATGGATCGTCCCCCGATACAGGACCAGTACAGGACCAGTCGTGGCAGTTCATCGTCGTGACCGGGTCAACTGCTTAGAAAACAGAGCGAGTTGACCTGGCAGGGCCAATCAGTATAGATCACCCCTGTGACGCGCGTCACTTGATAATGCCTCCCACCCCTTCCGCCCACGTTTCCCACACGGCTCCTGCACCCTTTCCCGCGGACGCCTACCAGAGCCTCCTCAACTCCTCCTGCCGTTCGTGGCTCGGGGCCGTCGGGGCCGATACGGATCAGGCGTTCGACACGGGCCACGCGATAGGGGACACCGGCGACGGCGAGGACGTTGCAGCGGGGTTCGTCGAGCCGGTCGGCCAGACGGGCGTACTCCGCGCGCTCCTCCTCACCGAGGCGCAGGCGGAAGGGAGCCATCACCCGCAGCCAGGCGGCCAGGGAGTCGCGGGCGGCCTGCGGAGTCTCGTCACCGGACGACAGCAGCTCCCCTCCGCCCGTCTCGTACTCGCGAGCATGGTTGGTCGTAGGGAGTGAAACGCAAGGATCCCCGGGCGGCGGCAGCCACCCGGGGATCACAGAGGAAAGCCGGCCAGGAGCCGTCAGATCAGGCCGAGGGAGCGGACCGCCTCGCGCTCCTCCTCGAGCTCCTTGACGGAGGCGTCGATACGGGCGCGGGAGAAGTCGTTGATCTCCAGGCCCTGGACGATCTCGTACTTGCCGTCCTTCGTGGTGACCGGGAAGGAGGAGATCAGGCCCTCCGGGACGCCGTAGGAGCCGTCGGACGGGATGCCCATGGAGACCCAGTCGCCCTCCGGGGTGCCATTGACCCAGGAGTAGATGTGGTCGATGGCGGCGTTGGCGGCGGAGGCCGCGGAGGACGCGCCGCGGGCCTCGATGATCGCGGCGCCGCGCTTGGCGACGGTCGGGATGAAGTCCTCGGCGAGCCACTTCTCGTCGTTCACGACCTCGGCGGCGTTCTTGCCGGCGACCGTGGCGTGGAAGATGTCGGGGTACTGCGTGGCGGAGTGGTTGCCCCAGATCGTCAGCTTCCTGATCTCGGAGACCGGGGTGCCCGTCTTCTTCGACAGCTGGGTCAGCGCGCGGTTGTGGTCGAGGCGGGTCATCGCGGTGAAGCGCTCCGCCGGTACGTCCGGGGCGGCGGCCTGCGCGATCAGCGCGTTGGTGTTGGCCGGGTTGCCGACGACCAGGACCTTGATGTCGTCCGCGGCGTGCGCGTTGATGGCCTGGCCCTGCGGCTTGAAGATGCCGCCGTTGGCCTCCAGCAGGTCACCGCGCTCCATGCCCTTGGTGCGCGGGCGGGCGCCCACCAGGAGAGCGACGTTGGCGCCGTCGAAGGCGACGTTCGGGTCGTCGCTGATGTCGATGCCCTGGAGCAGCGGGAACGCGCAGTCGTCCAGCTCCATCGCGGTGCCCTCGGCGGCCTTCAGCGCCGGGGTGATCTCGAGGAGGCGAAGCCTGACCGGCACGTCCGCGCCGAGCAGCTGGCCGGAGGCGATGCGGAAGAGCAGGGCGTAACCGATCTGGCCGGCCGCGCCGGTGACGGTGACGTTCACGGGAGTGCGGGTCATGGCGTTCTCCGTATGACAGCTGGCGGTGGGGCGTCCCTGCCCCGGCTTTTTTGATCGATCTCTTGGCGTCAAGAGAGATCCAGCGTCAGGCTATCGCGCATCCGGGATCCCGGACGTCCGGGTCGGTGTGGCCCAGCCCACAGCACCACGAAAGGCGGCGGCCGCCCGTCCGGGAGAGGAGAGACGGGACGGCCGCCGCGTGGGGGTACCGTTGCCGGACTCCCGTAGGGGTACGGTTCGCGTGCCCAGGAATACGGCGGCCATTCCTCTGTCCCCCGGCCAATTTCCACCGGACGGGCTCGACTCACTGACCTGCGTCAGTCCGTGCACCCCTCCTGCCCCGACGCCAGCGTCGCGCACGCCGTCGCCTCGCCCGCGTCCCGCACCGCCACCATCGGCGTGTACGCGATGGCGTCGCCGGCGACCGTGATGGAGCCCTTCTGCTTGGCGGCGCCCGCGGTCACCTGGACCTCGTCACCCTGCGTCGCCTGGGTGATGCGCCCCCAGGCCGCCCCGCAGGTCTTGCTGTAGCGGACCTCGACGACGGTCGTGCCCACGGTCGCCGTCTTGGCGGTGGTCACCAGGTCCCCGCTGCACCCCATGCTCTCCGCGTCCTTGCCGGTGCAGCTGTCGCCGCTGCACTTCACGCCCGGCGGCAGGTTGGCGTCGGTGGTGACGGAGGGGGACGGGGAGGGCGACGCGTCGTTGTTCTTGTCGCCGTCGCCGCCGTTGGTGAGGTAGAGCGCGGCGGCGGCCACGACGGCCACGCCGACGGCTCCCGCGAGGAACATCGTCAGCCGGCGCCTGCCCGACGACCTGCCGGAGGCCGGGCGACCGCCGGACGGGGGGCGGACGGAGTGGCCGGGGTGGCCGGCGGGTGTCGCCGACGGTGCGGCGCCGGTCCCGAATCCGGCACCGGCGCTGGTTCCCGCTCCGGCCCCGTTCTCGTTTCCGGCCCCGGCTCCGGCGCTACGACCGGCACCGGAGCCCGCTCCGGTGCGCGAACCCGCTCCGCGGCCGCCGGTCTGCGAGGGTCCCGCGTATCCCGCGAGCCCCCACGAGTTGCCGCCCGAGGAAGCCCCCGGTCCGGCCGCCCGTGCGGTGCCCTCGCGTGCGTCCGCGTCGGACGGCGTGGGCTGCTGCGGCACCGTCGGGGACACGCCCGCCGGTCCCGCGATCCCGGGGGTCGCCGTCGCGCTGCCGCCCCGGCGGGCCGACTTGCCGCCCTTGGCATTCGCCGGTGGCGCCCCGAACTCGCCCAGCGCCGCACGGGCCTGGGAGATCCGTATCGCCTCCATGGTCATGTCGTGGCGCATCTCCGAACGGCTCCAGGCGCGCTCGGCGAGCTCCCACATCGTCGTCAGGTGGATGGGATTGGTGCCGGTGACCTCGGCCAGGGCGACGATCGCACCCTTGGGCGCGAGCAGCCGACCGTTGAGATAACGCTCCCAGGACGTCTTGCTGTAGCCCGTGCGGTCGGCCACCGCCGCGACGCTCAGGCCGCTGCGGTCCACGAGTCGCCGCAACTGGCTCGTGAACTCCCTGACCTGCGGATCGAGTTCGTCCGGCAAGGCCCTCCAACGAGGCATTGCTTCCCCCTCTTCCCCCCGGTTCGTGCTGGTTCTTCCCCCGCGCGTGCTGCCCTCTGCCGAGTCCCCGTTCTGGCTACCCACAGGGATGCGCCCGGTCAGGATCTCAGTTCCCGGGGTGGGGGCGCACGGGGGCGTTGGCGCCGCGGGCATGCACCGTTGCACGCCCACTGGCCCGCGGTCCAGCTCGGGACGTCCCGGACCGTCCCGATTGGGCAGATTAGCCCCGCTGTGCAGCGCCTTGGCCCCGGATCCCGGAACTGTCAATACATCGACACAACGGACACACACCGGTGACCTCGGGCGTCCCAGCGGTGCCCCTCCCACCCAGACGCAACCGCGCCGAGGACGCCGAGGACTGTGGCAGGGTGCGGACACGGTAGCGGAACGGTCACCTCCGAGCCACGGCGCACGGACAGCTGTTGAACAGGCCGTTCACCGTGCGGGAGTTTGAGTGCGGCGGCGGCCCGTCCTTGCTCGGGGGAGGGGACGGGTCGTCGCCGCGGTAGCGACTAGCTGCTGACCGTGAAGTGCAACGTGTCCTTCAGGAACGGGATCTCCAGCCAGGGATTCGGCTGGACCATCATCGCCAGCAGGACGATCGCGAGGCCCAGCACGCCGTACGTGGCGATGTCGGTGAAGCGGGAGCGCACCGCGAGCATGCCGACGCCGGGCAACAGCCAGCGCAGCACGGCTCCGCCGAGCAGGGCGACGCCGATCAGCATCGTCCCGATCCGGAACGCGTCGAACGCCGTCAGCAGCAGACCGAGCCCGACCAGGGACAGCACCGCGAGCATCGGCCACTGCCGCGCCGGGGCGGGCGCGTCACCCCGCGCCGCCCGGCCGCCGCCCTCGGGCCGCGCCGTGTCCCGCGTGAACAGCGGGAACCGCCGAGTGACCCGCCGGGGTGTCCCTTCGGCGTCGGGCACACTGATCGGATCCCGGACGACCAACTCGTCGTCGTCGGCGGCGGCGCCGTTCGGGGATACGCCCTCCCGCTCGACATCGCCCTGCTCAGCCGACACTGCGCTCCGCCGCCTCGACCACGTTGACGAGCAGCTGGGCCCGGGTCATCGGGCCGACGCCGCCGGGGTTGGGGGAGATCCAGCCGGCGACCTCGGCGACGCCGGGGTGGACATCGCCGACGATCTTGCCCTCGGCGCTGCGGGAGACACCGACGTCGAGGACGGCCGCGCCCGGCTTGACGTCCTCGGGCCGGATCAGGTGGGCCGAACCGGCCGCGGCGACGATGATGTCCGCGCGGCGCAGGTGGGCCGACAGGTCACGGGTGCCGGTGTGGCACTGGGTCACCGTCGCGTTCTCGCTGCGCCGGGTGAGCAGCAGCGGCATCGGACGGCCGATGGTCACCCCGCGGCCGACGACCACGACCTCGGCACCCTTGATCTCCACGCCGTAGCGGCGCAGCAGGGTCAGCACACCGTTCGGCGTGCAGGGCAGCGGCGCCGGCTCGTTCAGGACCAGCCGCCCGAGGTTCATCGGGTGCAGCCCGTCCGCGTCCTTGCCGGGGTCCATGAGTTCGAGGATGCGGTTCTCGTCGATGCCCTTGGGGAGCGGCAGTTGGACGATGTAGCCGGTGCAGGCCGGGTCCTCGTTCAGCTCCCGTACGACCGCCTCGATCTCGTCCTGCGTCGCCGTGCCGGGCAGTTCGCGCTGGATGGAGGCGATGCCGACCTCGGCGCAGTCGCGGTGCTTTCCGGCGACGTACTTCTGGCTGCCGGGGTCGTCCCCGACGAGGATCGTGCCGAGGCCGGGCGTGACGCCCTTCTCCTTCAGCGCCGCCACGCGGGCGGTCAGATCGGACTTGATCGCGGCTGCAGTGGCCTTGCCATCGAGAATCTGGGCGGTCATGAACCCCATCCTCCCGGATGACCGGGTCCCGGTTCCAATCCGGGTGCTCCGGAGCCGTCCCGCCGTACGCCCTCATGATCCCCTGACGAATCAACCCATGAATCCCCTCATGGTCCCTCATGATCGATGATGTTGCACTTGCACAACACATCCGGAATGCGGCTGGACAAGCCGACGGTGACTGAAGAACGATTGTCGGAACAGTGTCGCGGGCAGTACCGGGGGGACGAACCGCATCTGTAGAACCTTCCTCCGAATCCGGCCGCGCCTCGTCCCCGCACTCCAGGCAAAACGGAGGAAAGACCGCCATGAGTTTCGGCGACCCGAACAACCCCTACGGGCACGGGCAGCCGCCCCAGCAGCCCCAGGCCCCCGCTCCCGGTTACGGCTACCCCCAGCAGACGCCGCCCGGCGCCCCGCCGCAGGGCTACGGATACCCGGCGGCCCCGCCCGTCCAGCAGCCGTACGGCGACGGTTACCTGCCCGGTGCTCCCGCGCAGATGCCGGGCATCACCCGCGCCTCGCAGATCATGCTCGGTGTGATCGCGCTGGCCCATGCGGTCATCGCCGTGCTGTACGGGGTCGCGCTCGGCCAGTGGGACGAGACCATGGCCGAGGCGGGTGTCACCGGTGACTCCGAGGCGGAGGCGATCGCCGATCTGGGCAAGGGCGTCGTCGTCTTCTTCCTCGGTCTCGCCACTGTGTTCGCGATCCTCGGTCTTGCGCTGCTGCTGCAGTACGCCAAGGGCGGCAACGGTGTCCGCGTCTGCTCGATCGTCTACGGTTCGTTCGCGATCGTCACGGGCATCTTCATGATCGCGGCTTATGGCATCGGTCTGATCATCATCGCGATCTCCATCCTGGTGATCGTCTTCTCCGCGAAACGCGCCAGCGCCGAGTGGTTCCGCCGCCCGCGCTACTGAGCCGCCGGCCGACGGAACAGTTGCGCCATTCACACCGAGGGCCGTGTCCCACCCGTGCAAGGGTGGGGACACGGCCCTGGTGCGTCCCCCCACCCTGAAGCGGTAGCCGCCAGGCACGGGGAGAAGCACCTTGTACAGCATCATCGTGGTACCTCCGCCGAGCTCGGCCTCCGGCTCCGTCGGGGGGAGAGCCGAAGGCCGTTCGCCGTCGCTCAGTAGCGCTCCGCCAACGTCACGGAGGAGGAGAAGCCCCAGGACGATCCAGTGGATGCCCAACTGTCGAGGAACGACTTGAAGGTGCCATCGCTCTGCGAGGGCATCGTCCCCAGCAGTGGTCAATGACGCGGCGGGCTCGGTCATCGACTGGCTCAACTGGTAAAGCCACCCCCGACACACCGAATCCCGGACACCCTTCCTCCATTCTCAGCGCAATCGCTTACCCTCCCCCACGTTGGACTGGGGGAGGGTGGCCCTCATGGATTGGGCGAGGGGACAAGTCCATGTACAGCGTCATCGTCGTGCCTCCGGCATGCGCACGTCCGGACGGACAGATCAGGATCGGCACAGGTGAGCGGCTCGCGTTCGGCAGGGAGGAGACGGGCGGCGGGCTCACCATCGCGCACGAGGGAGTCCCCCGGATCGCCGGGGAGATCACCGCTCAGGGCACCTTCTGGCTGGTGAGCAACCGCAGCGAGGACCAGACCTACGTCGTGGAGAACCCGGAGGGCGCCGGCGAGCACATCAAGGTCGCCCCCGGCAGGGTCGACGCCCCCGTGCCCTTCGAGTTCTCGCGCGTCGTCCTGCCCGCCGCGGGCGACCTGCTCACCTTCGACGTCTGGGCGCCGCGCCACACCTTCCGCAGCGTCGCCCGGCACGGGCTCGCCGGAGCCGTCACCGCACCGGCGTTCACCCTCGACCGCACCAAGCGGTACTTCGCGGTCCTGGCCGCCCTGTGCGAGCCCCGCCTGCGCGGTGAACCGCACGCCCCGCTGCCCGCGGTCGAGCAACTGGTGGAGCGCCTGCGCCCGGCATGGCCGGCGGTCAGCCGGTCCGCGGTCTACTGGAACATCGACTACCTCGCCCTCAAGCTACGGCTACGGCCGGGCCCGGACACGGCGGAACCCGGCCGGCGTGTCAACGGCAAGAAGGAGTCCCTGGTCTCCCTCGCCCTCCGCTTCGACCTGGTCCGCGAGGACGACCTCATCGTGCTGACCGCGCCCGCGAGCGAGGTGTGCCGATGAGCGACGAGCAGTCGTACGCCGTCCTCGTCCCGAAGGGTTACCGGGTCGGGGAGTGGGAGGTCCGTGAACCGCTCGCTTCGGGTGCGTTCGCCACCGTCTACGCGGGACGCCGTACCACCGGCGAACCCCGTACCGCCGCCCTGAAGTTCCTCCCCACCGGCACCCGCACCCCCCGCCAACTCCGCCACCTGCGCGAACTGGCCGAGCGGGAGGTCGAGTTCCTCGGGCGCCTGCAGTTACCGCGGCTGATCCGGATGTACGACACCCTCACCGTCGACGACCCCGGGCACCCCGAGCTCGACGGCGCCACCGTCCTCGTACTGGAACAGGCCGAGGGATCCCTGGACGCCGTACCGACCAAGGATCCCGGCTCCCTGCTCGCGCAGACCTGCGAGGGGCTGGCCCAACTGCACCACGCCGGCTGGGTGCACGGCGACCTCAAGCCCGCCAACGTCCTGTTGACGAAGGACGGTTCGGTACGGCTGGCCGACTTCAACATGGCGGCCGAGCTGGAGGGCACGCACGCCTACGCCCCCGCCTTCGCGACCCCCGACTACACGCCGCCGGAGCTGTTGTGGCCGGAGGTGGACGAGCGGGGGACGCGGATCCGGCCCTCCGCCGATGTGTGGGCCTTCGGGGTACTCGCCCATGTCGTTCTGACCGGCACCTTTCCGCTGCCGGGCGGCACGACGGAGGCACGTAGCGATGCGGCGATGCGGTATGCGCGGGGTGCGGAGGAGCTGCGCCTGTCCGCCGAACTCCCGGACGCCTGGCGGGAGATCATCCGGGACTGTCTGGCCCGTACGCACGCCGAGCGCGTCGGCACCGAGGCGCTGTTGCGCCGCGTGGAGGCGGCGGCCGGGGTCGCCCGCTCACCTCGCCTGCCAAAGCCGCGCCGCCCCTTCTTGCGCCGCCACCCCGTCCTGGCCGGGGTCCTCACCACCCTCCTCGTGGTCACGACCGGGCTCGGGATCGCGGCCGGCATCACCCACCACCAGGCGACCCAGTACGACGGCACTCCGGTGTACGAGGCGGTGGCCGTACCCGACGCGCCATCGTCCGGCTACGGCTACGACCGCTGCCCGGCCAACAGCGTCTGCTTCTTCAGCGAGCACTACGGCAACGGGAAGATGTGCCACTGGCAGGACAGCGACCCGGACTGGCAGTCGGGCAACAAGACTTGCGCGTGGGCCGCGCACAGCCCCGTCCGGTCGGTCTTCAACAACATCGCGGGCAGCCGTGACCTCGACGGCGTCGTGTACTACCGCGGCACCGACTACAACCCCGCGGGCTTCGACCGTCGCCGCAGCACACAGCGCACCGGCTGCACCGGCGTGAACAGCCAGGGGAACCTGGCGGGCACGTACGCCCCGCTCTCGCACCAGCTGGTCAGCAGCTGCACCTACAGTCCGTCGCTGTGGGGGGTGCTGCGCTCGCTCTTCTGAGCCCGGGCCGCCCGGAGCAGCGTCGCCCCCACGGGAGTGAGCGTGTGCAGTACGGCCGCGCCGTGCCGTCTGCTGGTGATGAGTCCGGCGTCCCGTAAGGCCGTCGCATGCCGGCTGGCGGAGGACGTGGAGACGCCGACGGCGCGCGCGATCTCCCCGGTCGTGGCGCCGTGGGCGACGGCGTACAGGGCTGCCGCGCGGGCCCGGCCGAGGAGGGCGGTCAGGGGGGCCTGCGACGGGGGTGGGGCCGGCGGCTCGTGGTCGAGCGGATAGACCAGTACGGGGGGCAGGCCCGGGTCGGCGAAGGAGATCGGCCGCTGGAGGAGGAAGTAGGCCGGGACGAACAGCATTCCGCGCCCGTCCAGATACAGATCCCGGTCCACGGAGGGGTGGTAGTCGGCGTACAGAACGGGCCGCTCCCAGCGCATCGAGGGGCCGAGCCCGGCCAGCAGACCCTCCACCCCACCGTCCATCAGCTCCCGGGCCCGCGCCGCCCGTTCGGCCTCGACACGGGCCCGGACCTGGTCCTCGTACGGGGCGACGGCGACGGCGTGATAGGCGCGCAGCAGCCGCACCAGTTCCTCACGAGCGGCCCGCTCGGCCAGCCGCGCGGTCCACGCGGGCGCCCCGACGATCCGGTCGAGGCGGGCGACCTCGGCCCGGACCCGGCGGGCGGGGG
Organism: Streptomyces flavusporus; assembly: GCF_046267975.1. Taxonomy (NCBI): domain Bacteria; kingdom Bacillati; phylum Actinomycetota; class Actinomycetes; order Kitasatosporales; family Streptomycetaceae; genus Streptomyces; species Streptomyces flavusporus. The sequence continues at coordinate 3,915,172 of NZ_CP176503.1, forward strand.
TGGCGAGGATGGCTTCGAGACCGGCGTCCAGCCCTTCCGCGGTGGCCTGGTACGGCGTCAGGAAGTCGGGAAAGTAGGCGGCTCTCCGGTACACCGGTATCAGCATGCTGCGCACCGCCCGCTCCAGCCCCTCCTCCTGGAGCCGTCGCCGGGTGGTGCGATACCACTCGGCGTGGGCCCAGCGGCCCTGCCGGGTCTGGAGGCGGTGCAGGCTGGTGGCGATGTCCCAGAGCGGGTCGGACGCGGTGCACAACCGGGTTCGGGCCAGGTCGGCATCGCTGAAGTGGACGCGGAGCATGTCGTTCTCCCCCGATGAACTCAGCTATTGCGTTCAGCTGCAACAGCATGGCCGGACGCGGCGGCGCGGGGCAACACTCGGGGTGAACGGTTTCAGGCGCCTCGCCGTTCTCCGCCTCCGCCACCATGGCCGGGGGCACCACCCGGAGAACGGCGGGGCGAGCTGGACGGAGGGGCCGTGCTGCTGGGGTTGGGCATCTTCTTCGCGGTGACCGGCGCACTGACCGCCCTGCTCGCGAGCCCGCGGTCCCGGCGTGAACGCCGTCTGCGCAAGCACGGCCGGCTCGCCACCGCGATCTGCCGCGAGCACCTCAACCCCGCCGAGCCCGAGGGCCCGATGCGGATCCGCTGCGGCTTCCGGGTGGAGCCGCACCGAGGGGAGTACCGCGCCGTCGTCCGGACGCGCGAGAGCATTCCCCAGGTCGGCGCGGAGCTCAGGATCGTCTACGACCCCCAGGACCCGGCCTACGCCGAGAACCTCGACTACATGACCACGCCGTCCTTCGGGCGCGGGGACCTCATCGTCGTGGCGCTGTGGGTCGTCATGTACCTCATGGCCGCGTCCTGCGTCGCGACAGCCGACTGAGGACGGCACTGCGGCACCCCACCGCCGCGATCAGCGCCGCCGTCGCCGGCACGCTCGCGGAGAGCGCCTCGCCGGCCTCGGCGTCCGCGTCCGGCGGCTACGTCAGCGGCGGCCTGCCCGCAGCACCACCCGGCCCGCCGGTCACCGACCGACGGGCCTTGGCGCTCGCATCACTGGTTGTTGACCCAGACGGTCAGGCTGCTGCATGTGTCGTCACCGAGGTCGTTGACACAGGCCTTGACGCGCACCCTGCTGCCCTTGCCGCCCCAGGCGTTCGAGCTGCTGTGCTCGTAGAAGTCCTTGTTGCAGGAGCCCCAGCCGTATGCGCCACCGGTGTATGTGCAGGTGCCGCTGCGGTAGGTGCCCCACGTGCCGGTGCTGTCGCGGAGCTGGTTCTGCCAGTAGGCGTAGACCTCATTGGCGTCGGGCGAGAGGTCCTGCACGTATATGACGTCGCCGTACGGCTTGAAGCACGCCGTGGCCGTCAGGTTGCCGACCGTGATGCACGTCCTGTCGCCGGTCGGAGCGTCGCTCCAGGCCGCGTTATCACTCTCGGCCGCTGCCGCCGGATTGCTCATCGCCAGGACGAAGAGCCCCGTGGCAACAGCCCCCACCATGGTTCGCATCGCACCGCGCATAACAGTGTCTCCACTACCTCGTGACCAGAAGTTCGGATCAGTGTCAGACACTCGTCGCTCACGGCGTACCTATAACTTTTCAGGGCACGCCGTGTCCGGGTCATGCCTTCGGAGCGGTGACGAAGGCGGCCCGGGCAGGGGTGGGGAAGACAAGGGCAGGGCCGACGCTGCGGGTGGCCACCCACCGCGAGAAGGGTGCCCCCGAACCGGGGGCACCCGTGTCGCGTATCAGTGGAAGAAGTGCCGCGTCCCCGTGAAGTACATCGTGATGCCCGCCTTCTGCGCGGCCTGAACGACCTGCTCGTCACGGACCGAACCGCCGGGCTGGACCACGGCCTTGACGCCGGCCCCGGTGAGGATCTCCAGGCCGTCCGGGAAGGGGAAGAACGCGTCCGAGGCGGCGTAGGAACCCTGCGCGCGCTCGGCGCCCGCCCGCTCCACGGCCAGCTTCGCCGAGTCGACGCGGTTGACCTGTCCCATGCCGACGCCGACCGAGGCACCGTCCGTGGCGAGCAGGATGGCGTTGGACTTCACCGCACGGCAGGCCTTCCACGCGAAGGCCAGCTCGCGCAGCTCGTCGGCGCTCAGGGCCTCGCCGGTCGCCAGCGTCCAGTTGGCGGGGTCGTCGCCGTCGGCCTGGAAGACGTCCTTCACCTGGGCCAGGCCGCCGCCGTCGATCGGGCGGAACTCGGCGGGCGGCTGCGGTGCCTCGGGGCAGCGCAGCACGCGGATGTTCTTCTTCTTGGTGAGGGCTTCGAGCGCGCCCTCCTCGTAGTCGGGGGCGACGACGACCTCGGTGAAGATCTCGGCGACCTGCTCGGCCATCTCCTTGCTGACCGGCCGGTTGACGGCGATCACGCCGCCGAACGCCGACAACGGGTCGCAGGCGTGCGCCTTGCGGTGGGCCTCGGCGACGTCCGCGCCGATCGCGATGCCGCACGGGTTGGCGTGCTTGATGATCGCGACGCACGGCTCGGCGTGGTCGTACGCGGCACGGCGGGCGGCGTCCGTGTCCACGTAGTTGTTGTACGACATCTCCTTGCCGTGCAGCTGCTCCGCCTCGGCCAGGCCGCCGCAGCCGCCCGTGTAGAGGGCGGCGGGCTGGTGCGGGTTCTCGCCGTAGCGCAGCACCTGCTTGCGCTCGTACGTCACCCCGATGAACTCCGGGAACTCCTCGCCGTCACCGGCGTACTCGCCCGCGAACCAGCCCGCGACCGCCACGTCGTACTCGGCGGTGTGGCGGAACGCCTCGGCGGCCAGCCGCTTGCGGGTGGGGAGGTCGAAGCCGCCGTCGCGCACGGCGGCAAGGATGTCGGCGTACCGCTCCGGGCTGGTGACCACGGCGACCGAGGGGTGGTTCTTGGCGGCGGCGCGGACCATCGACGGCCCGCCGATGTCGATCTGCTCCACGCACTCGTCGGGCGAGGCTCCGGAGGCGACGGTCTCCTGGAACGGGTAGAGGTTGACGACCACGAGGTCGAACGGCGCGACGCCCAGCTCGTCGAGCTGCTGCCGGTGGCTGTCCAGGCGCAGGTCGGCGAGGATGCCCGCGTGGACCCTGGGGTGCAGGGTCTTGACGCGGCCGTCCAGGCACTCGGGGAAGCCGGTGAGCTCCTCGACCTTGGTGACGGGGACGCCGGCGGCGGCGATGCGGGCGGCGGTGGAGCCGGTGGAGACGAGCTCGACGCCGGCCTCGTGCAGACCGCGCGCGAGGTCTTCCAGACCCGTCTTGTCGTAGACGCTGACGAGCGCCCGTCGAATGGCCCGCTTGTTGCTCTCGGCGGTGGCGGTCACTGGATAACTACCTTTCGTCCCTCAATGCGATAGCCGTTGCGGGCGAGCCGCCCCACGACATCGACGAGCAGCCTTCGCTCGACTTCCTTGATGCGCTCGTGCAGCGCACTCTCGTCGTCCTCGTCCCGGACCTCCACCACGCCCTGCGCGATGATCGGCCCGGTGTCGACGCCGTCGTCGACGAAGTGGACGGTGCAGCCGGTGACCCTGGCGCCGTACGCGAGCGCGTCGCGGACACCGTGGGCGCCGGGAAAACTGGGGAGGAGCGCGGGGTGGGTGTTGATGAACCGCCCGCCGTAACGGGCGAGGAACTCCTTGCCCACGATCTTCATGAACCCGGCGGAGACGACGAGGTCGGGCTCGTACGCGGCGACGGCTCCGGCGAGGGCCGCGTCCCACTCCTCGCGGGTGGCGTAGTCCTTGACCCGGCACACGAACGTGGGCAGCCCGGCGCGCTCGGCCCGCGCCAGCCCCTCGATGCCGGCGCGGTCGGCTCCGACAGCCACGATCTCGGCTCCGTACGCCTCGGCGCCGGTGGTCGCGATGGCGTCGAGGAGCGCCTGCAGATTGGTGCCGGATCCGGAGACCAGCACGACGAGGCGCTTGACCACGGGCTTGGCGGCCACGGTGGGGCCCTTTCTCGGGGAAGCGTGTGCACGGTCGGCCGGGTACGGCGCCGGTATGTGCGTTCGTACGAATGCTTCACGCCCCCGGATACGGGGAAGCCTACGAAGCGGCCGACCGTCAGCAACGATACCGGCACACCGGGCAGCCCCCACGGGACGGGGGCGTGGCCGGAAGGTAGCGTCTGGGAGGAGCGGGCTCGGGAACGCGGCCGGGGTGCGGTGCGTTCACGAGAGGACAGCTCACGCCAGACCAGTCGTATTCACCAAGGGGAAGACGCTCACTTGATGTCGGACCGCAGCCTGCGACTCCTCACGCTCCCCCCTCAGTCGGCACGGGGAGGGGAGCGTGCCGGCGTGCTGCTGCGGGGGCGCCCCTCGACACCGCCCGGCGCGCCCTCGGGCGACGCCGACGACCGGCGGGGCGGTGCGGCCCAGGACGACAACCCGTTCGCGCCGCCGCCGGAGGGCACGCCGGACCGGCCATGGCAGCCGCGGCGCCCGTCCGGCAACGGAAGGGACTCCCGGGGCTCGCAGGGCTCCCCCGACTCTTCGGGCTCCTCCGGCTCGCAGGGTGAGGGCGGCCGACCCGTGTGGGGCAGCCAGTGGAGCGACCGGCAGCCCGGCCGCTCCTCCGGCAGCGGCTTCGGCGACCGACCCGGCCGCAGCTCCGAGGGGCAGGGCGGCGGTCCGGGCCAGAGCGGACTGCGCTGGGACCCCACGGACCCGGCACAGCGCCGCGCGCGCTACACGCTGCTGGCCGGCATGTGGGCCTTCTTCTTCGCCCTCTTCAGCTGGCCGTACGTGGCACTGCTGCTCGGCGCGCTGGCCCTCTACTGGGGCATCAGCTCCCTGCGCACCAAGCCCCGCACCCCCAGCCCCGACACCCCGGCCCCCACGACACCGGCCCGCCCCCAGACCGCGGCCGCAGTGAGCGGCCTGGTCACGGCGTCCCTGGCCATCATGCTCGTCGCCGCGACCTTCACCGCACAGTTCGTGTACCGCGACTACTACACCTGCACCAACGACGCCCTCACCAACGAGGCCAGACAGGCGTGCACCAAGCTGCTGCCGGACGAGTTGCGGGGGGTTTTGGGGACTAACGCTTAGGGGTGCGCCTTCGGGGGCTCGGGCGTTTGGAAGGCGCTGGGCACGCAGGCCTCCGGGAGACGCCTGGCCTCAAGAGTCGTCCGGCTCCGGTGGCTCCGCCCTCCTGGACGCCTCCTTCAACGCCGCCCAGCGGGCCTCGCGGGTGTCGTCGCGCCAGGGCATCGGGGGGTCGACGGGAAGGAAGTCGTAGGGCTCGAGAGTGGGGTCGTACGGGGCGTCCGGGCGGCCTGCATAGGGCGCGGCCTGCGATGCGGTCGACCGAGGATCCGGGCCGACACCGTCACGCTTGCGGGCTGACGAGCCGCCGGAGAAGGGCCACCGTCGGCGACGTCGCCGCACACCGGTGTCCGACGCTTCCGCGCGGGCCTCCGGCCTCTGCGTCCCGGAGTTCGAGGTCCCCGCGCCGGGATGCGCCATCTCCGTCCGGCTGTTCGCCGCATCCGCGCCGGAGTCCGACACCCGTGCCTGCCGCTTCGCCGGCCCCTCCCCGGAGTCCGACGCCCGCGGCCCAACCCTCGCCGCCGCCTCCCCGGCATCGGCCACACCCGTCCGAACGTTCGCCTCGGCCGAGGCAGACTCCGGACTCTTCACACGCCCCTTCGCCCCAACCGCCCCCGCGTCCGCCGCACCCGCCCCGACGCTCGGCTCCCCCACCGCGGAATCAATCACCTCGGCCCAGACGTCCAACTCAGTCGCCGCAGACTCCGGACTCTCCGCGCGCCCCTTCGTCCCAACCGCCCCCGCGTCCGCCGCACCCGCCCCGACGCTCGGCTCCCCCACCACGGGATCAATCACCCCGGCCCACACGTCCAACTCACTCGCCGCAGAGCCAGCCGCTCCAGCCCGGACACCCGACCCTCCGGCCGCAGAATCAACCGCCCCAGCCCTCGCCTCCAACCCGCCTCGCCCGGAATCCGGCACCCCCGCCCGAGCCTTCGCCGCCCCCTCCCCCGAAGCCGACGCCCCCACCCCAGCGCCCCCCGCTTCCCCGCCCGGCACCGCCCCTTCCCGTTGCCCGGCGATGGTCTCCGTAGCTCCCTGCTCACGCCTCCGGCACCGCCAAGCCCGTACCCCCACCGCGGTCGGAACCGCCACGACCGCCGTCCACGCCAGCGTCGCCACCCCCACCTGCCACCACACCGGCCCGAACCGAGCCAGCGCGTCCACCCCGAGCGGCCCGCCCGCCAGCCCGGCCAGCACGGCGAGTCCCGCCGCGCACCACACAGCCGCCAGCCCGGTGCAGCCCGCCGTACGCCCCCATGACCAGGGCATCCCCCTCCCATCCTCATCCTCCCCGTCCCGGACCGCCGCCCTCCCCGTGAACCACCCGACCGTCACCCCGGCCGCCACCGGCACCACCGCGGCCACCCAGTTCAGCGGCGTCCCGGGGCCCGCCTCCGGTAGCGCCGCCAGCAGGGGGAACGGCGGGAGCAGCGGGGCGGTGTCGGTGGACAGTGGGGTCGTCGTGTGCCCGACGCCGAGCGTGAACCCGGGGCCGAGGGCATAGGCCGCACCCCACACCGCCGAGTTCGGCACGAGCGCCGCGCACAGCAGCAGCACCGCGAACCGCCCCGACCACCCCTGCGTCAGCTGCGCAAAGGCCTCGCGGGCCGCGCCGCCGTGCCACACCAGCGACACCGCCACCAGCAACGCCCCGCCCCCGACCAGCATCGCGGCCCCGGCCGCGGCCGCCCGCGCCGAGACACCCAGCCGCTCCCGGGCCTCAGCCCCGAGGAACAGCCGCCGCAGACCGCGCGGCAACAGGATCAGTACGCCGTCCACCGGCCCACAGGGCCGCCCGTACGCCGTCCATACCCCTGCTCCCGCCGCGCCCACGGCGATCACCGGCAGACACACTGCGGCCCACACCCAGTCGGCCCGCAGCGAGCCGCCTCCCGAGGCGTACACCGTGGCCATGCCCCCGACGGCGAGGTACCCCAGCACCACCCCCGTCCACGCCGTACGGACGCCCACCGGTGCCCGACCCTCCAGCTCCCCGTCCACCGCGTCCCGCGCCGCCCGGTGCACCAGCCACACCGGCAGCACGAGCAGCAGCAGCGGCGTGACGCCGACCGGCGCGGGAACGCCGGAGAGCGTGTCGGTGCGGATCAGCTCCGCGCCGTGCGCCAGCAGCCACAGCCCCGCGGCGACATGCAGCGCGCCCCCCGGCCCGCTGTCGGGGTAGGGCGAGGTGATCCACAGCATCATCACGAGTACGGCGAACGAGCCGAGCCCCAGCCCGGCCGCGACCGCGCCACCCAGGAGGCTGGCGGCCAGTCCGGGCGATCGGCGACGCAAACGGGTGAGCAGGGATGACAGCGGCGATCGGCGGTCGGACATCTGAATCACGACCGTCATGCTCCCAACGACACGCACTTTCCCGTCGTAACAGGCGAATCTCCGATGTGTCGCCCAATATGTGTTTATGTACTTTTTCGTGCGAAGGGGTGTCCTGTGAGGCAGAGCAGCCCTGCGACCCCGCTCCCCCCGCCCAAGGAGCGCCGCCGCCTGCGCGAGGCAGGTTCGCTGACTGTGGCTCAGGTCGCGGAGCGCATGGGTGTCTCGCGTCGGACGGTGCGGGCGTGGGAGGCCGGCCGCACGACTCCACGCGGCCGGAAACGGGAGGCGTACGCAGAATTGCTGAACGCGCTGACGACCGAGGCCGGCACTGAGACCGGCATCGAGACCGTCACCGATCGCGAAATCCCTGCGAAGAAGACAGATGTAACGGTACGTCACGACCAGCCGGAACCCGAGGCCCAGCCCGACCCCTTCGCGCCGTCGTCACCGTCCTCCCTGACCCCCGCTCAGGCCTTCGACGCGCTCTACGCGTTCTGCGCCCCCGCTCTCGTACGGCAGACGTACCTGCTGACCGGGCGGCGCAAGCTGGCTCGCGAGTCGGTCGAGCGGGCGTTCCAACTCGCCTGGCAGCGCTGGCCCGAGGTGGCCGTCGACCGCGACCCGACGGGCTGGGTACGGGCGGCGGCGTACGAGTACGCCCTCTCCCCCTGGCACCGGTTCCGCCCGCGCCATCGCCACCCCGAGGCGCCGCCCTCCGACGCGTCCGACCGCACGCTGCTGAACGTACTCCTGAGACTCCCGCCGCCGCACCGCCGCACGCTCCTGCTGTACGACGTCGTGGGCCTCGACCTGCCGGAGACCGCGGCGGAGACGGAGGCGAGCACCCCGGCGGCGGCGAACCGGCTGCTGCATGCGCGCGAGGCCGTCGCCGCGCGGCTGCCGGAGCTGTCCGACCCGGCCGAACTGCACCGGCGACTCGCCCGCCTGGCCGACACGGAACGACTACGGGCCTCCAAACCGTTCACGGTACGCAACGGCAGCGAACGCCGCGCCCGTTTCTGGACCCGAGCCGCCATCGCCTTCACGGTCACCCTCATCGGCGCGACAGCCCTGACCCTGCGCACGGCCCCGACACAGTACGAGCCGCCGGTGGCACCGGGCGAGACGGTACGCGGGGTACCGCCGCGGGCGGCGCCGGGGCCGTTGTCGGAGCAGCAGCTGGAGCTGCTGGAGAAGCTGCGCATGGAAACGGCCGGCGGACCGGAGCGGCTGGTGCCGGAACCGAGGTGAGGCGGGGACGGACGAAAACGTCGGTGGGCCCGCCCCCACTCGGGGAACGGGCCCACCGACGGTCAGTCAGAGGACTCAGCCGGCGAGGATCTCGCGCGCCAGCTTCGCCGTCTCGGTCGGGGTCTTGCCGACCTTGACGCCCGCGGCCTCCAGGGCCTCCTTCTTCGCCTGGGCGGTGCCGGACGAGCCGGAGACGATGGCGCCCGCGTGGCCCATGGTCTTGCCCTCGGGCGCGGTGAAGCCCGCGACGTAGCCGACGACCGGCTTGGTCACGTTCTCCTTGATGAAGGCCGCGGCCCGCTCCTCGGCGTCACCGCCGATCTCACCGATCATGACGATCAGGTCGGTGTCGGGGTCGGCCTGGAAGGCGGCCAGGGCGTCGATGTGCGTGCTGCCGATGATCGGGTCGCCACCGATGCCGACGGCGGTCGAGAAGCCGATGTCACGGAGTTCGTACATCATCTGGTACGTCAGCGTGCCGGACTTCGAGACCAGGCCGATGCGGCCCGGCTTGGTGATGTCGCCCGGGATGATGCCGACGTTGGACTGGCCCGGGGTGATGATGCCGGGACAGTTCGGGCCGATGATGCGGGTCTTGCTGCCCTTCTTGCCGGCGTACGCCCAGAAGGCGGCCGTGTCGTGCACGGCGATGCCCTCGGTGATGACGACGGCGAGCGGGATCTCGGCGTCGATGGCCTCGACGACGGCGTCCTTGGTGAACTTCTCCGGCACGAAGATGACGGAGACGTTGGCGCCGGTGGCCTCAATGGCCTCCTTGACGGAGCCGAAGACGGGTACCTCGGTGCCGTCGAAGTCCACGGTCTGACCCGCCTTGCGCGGGTTCACGCCGCCCACGACGTTCGTGCCGTCACCGAGCATGAGCTTGGTGTGCTTCATGCCGGTGGCGCCGGTCATGCCCTGGACGATGACCTTGCTGTCCTTGTTGAGCCAGATAGCCATGGTGTGTGGATGTCCTCGTCCTCGGTGCTTACTTGGCGGCTGCGGCGAGCTCGGCGGCCTTGTCGGCCGCGCCGTCCATGGTGTCGACGCGCTGGACCAGCGGGTGGTTGGCGTCCGTGAGGATCTGCCGGCCGAGCTCGGCGTTGTTGCCGTCGAGACGGACGACCAGCGGCTTGGTGACCTCCTCGCCGCGGTCCTCCAGCAGCTTCAGGGCCTGCACGATGCCGTTGGCGACCTCGTCACAGGCGGTGATACCGCCGAAGACGTTGACGAACACGGAGCGGACGTCCGGGTCGCCGAGGATGATCTCCAGGCCGTTCGCCATCACCTGGGCGGAGGCGCCACCGCCGATGTCCAGGAAGTTGGCGGGCTTGACGTTGCCGTGCTTCTCACCGGCGTACGCGACGACGTCCAGGGTGCTCATCACGAGACCCGCGCCGTTGCCGATGATGCCGACCTCGCCGTCGAGCTTGACGTAGTTGAGGTTCTTCTCCTTGGCGGCGGCCTCGAGGGGGTTGGCCGCGGCCTTGTCGTGGAGTTCCTCGAAGTCGGGGTGACGGAACTCGGCGTTGTCGTCGAGCGACACCTTGCCGTCGAGGGCGATGACGTCACCGGAGGCGACCTTGGCCAGCGGGTTGACCTCGACCAGGAGGGCGTCCTCCTTGATGAAGGTGTCCCACAGCTTGACGAGGACGTTCACGACCTTGTCGGCGACCTCGGCCGGGAACTTGGCGGCCTCGACGATCTCGCGGGCCTTCGCCTCGTCCACGCCGTCGATGGCGTCGATCGCGATCTTCGCGACGGCCTCCGGGCGGGTGGCTGCCACCTCCTCGATCTCCATGCCGCCCTCGACGGAGGCGATGGAGAGGAAGGTGCGGTTGGCACGGTCGAGGAGGAAGGAGACGTAGTACTCCTCGAGGATCTCCGGGGCCGTCTCGGCGATCATGACCTTGTGGACCGTGTGGCCCTTGATGTCCATGCCGAGAATGTCCGTCGCGCGGGCGACGGCCTCGTCCGGGGTGGCGGCCAGCTTCACGCCACCGGCCTTGCCGCGGCCACCGACCTTCACCTGCGCCTTGACGACGGACTTGCCGCCCAGACGCTCGGTGATCTCGCGCGCCGCCTCAGGCGTGTCGATGACTTCACCGGCCAGCACCGGTACATCGTGCTTGGCGAAGAGGTCCCTCGCCTGGTACTCGAACAGGTCCACGCGCTTCCGTCCCTATCAGTGATCTCGCGGTTCGTTGGATGCGTGGGCGTGCCGCGAAGGGCAACGTGACGACCGCATGTGTCACAAGGGAAGCGCACACGGTGTCCGAGCGCGCGGCATGTCCGTCTCGCAGGTTATCCCCGCTTGCTGGGGGTCTCTAAATCGCGGGTCACACCTGAGCGGTGATACCTGTCACATGATGCCGCACTCACTGGCACGGCGTGCCGTCGGTGAGGGAACAGACGGTGACCGGGCAGCGAACAGGCCAGGGACGGCACAGGGCCTCACCGGGCTGGGGTTGACCCGGTGAGGCCCCTTGAGCATCCCCGAGGGGCCTGACGTACGGCCCCGGGGCGCGGGTCCGGCGATCCCCACCCCAATGGGGACCGCCGGGCCCCGACCGCAGGTTTCCGTCCAGACGGACCGACGGCTTTCGGCCGTCGTGGAGCGGGGCCCTGCGGGGTCTGGATGCCGGGCCTCTGTCCTGCGAGACCGCGCTCGGTCAGATGCTGTACGTGCCGCCCTGACGTACGTCCTGGACGTAACCGGGAGTGACCGACTCGGCGACGCCCTCCGCGCCGTAGACGGCGTGGCCGGTCAGCGAACCGCCGGTGGACTGGACGGTGCCGGTGAGGTCCTGTGCGAAGGGCGCGACCTGCCCGGCGACACCGTGCACGAACGGGGTGGCCTCGCCGGCCACGCCGCCCGCGAACGGAGCGACGTCGCCCACCACGCCGTAGGCCAGCGTCGTGGTGCTGCCGCCGACACCCTCGACGACCGGCCATACGGTCTCGGTGGCGGTGTCGACGAGCGGCTGGACCGCACCGGTGACGCCCTGCGCGAACGGCGGCACCTCGCCCGCCACGCCCTCGGCGAAGCCCCCGGCCTGCTCTGTCACGCCGTACGCCAGCGGCGGTACGCCCCCGGCGACCCCGCCGGTGAAGTACTCCGCATCGCCCACGACGCCGTACGCCAGCCCGCCCGCGTCGGCGACGGCCTGCCCGGCGACCGGCACGACACCCTGCACCGCGGTGTTCGCGACCGGCGGCAGCACGGTGCCCGTGGCGTCGCCGGTGACCTGCCCGACGAGGCCCGCGGCGTACGGCGGCACCTCGTCGACGACACCGGTCGCATACGGCGGTACGTCCGCCACCACGCCCTCGGCCACCGGCCGCACGTCCCCGACCGCACCCCAGGCGAGGTACCGCACGTCCGTGACGGCCTCGGCGGCGACCGGCTGCACGCCCGCCACCGCACCGCCCGCCACCGCATGTACGTCCGTGACGGCACCGCCGGCGACCGGCTGCACGCCCTGCACGGCGTCGCCCACGACGGGCTGAACGTCGGCGACCACTCCGTACGCCAGCGCGGTCGCGGCGTCCACGGCATGACCGGCGACCGCGGCGACCCCGGCGATGGCACCGGTGGCGACCGGCGTCACTCCGTGCACCGCGTCGGTCACGGCGGGCGCGACTGCGTGCACGGCGTGACCGGCGACCGGGGTCACCCCGGACACGGCTCCGGTCGCGGCCGGCCGGGCGCCGTGCACCGCTCCGGTGGCGGCGGGCACGACGCCCGCCACGGCCTGCCCGGCGACCGGCACCACACCCGTCACCGCCCGGTCGGCGACCGGCCGCACGCCGGCCACGGCGGAGGCGGCGACCGGCGGAACGGCAGCCGCGGCCGTCTGCTCCACCACCGGCGTGACCGCGCCCGGCACGGCGGTGACCGTGCCGACCACACGCTGCTCGACCCCGCCGACCGTGCCCGTGACATGGGCCGGCACGGAGGCGACGCTCGCCTCGGCAGCGGTCCTGACGGCACCGACCTGGCCCTGAACGGTGGTGCCCGCACCGGCGGTCCGCACGTCGGCCCCGGCGACCGCGGCCTGCGTGACATGTGTCACGCCCGCCGCGGTGCGACCCGCGCCCGCCACCGCGTACTGCGCCTTCGTCCGTACGACACCCTCGACGCCCTGCGTCTGTGACCGCGCCGCCGCCTGGGTGCCCCGGAGCCTCGTCTGCGCCGCGGCCAGCGCCTGCTCGAGCTCGGGCGCGAAGGCGGAGAGAGGGCCGAAGAGGTAGTCGACCGTGTCCTGGGGCGTGGTGGGGGCGGTGTCGGCGATGGTGGCCCCGGCCGTGGTGGCGACCTCGGTGGTGACTTCGGCCTTGGCCTGCGCGGCTCGGGCGGCCTGGGCACCCTGGACGGCCTGCGCGCCCCGGACCTTGGCCGCCTTCGGCAGGCTCACATCGGCGTCGACGTACCGGCGGGCCTGCTCCACAGCACTGCCGTCGCCGGACGACGCGGCGGTCGCACGGACCCCGTCCGTGGTCGTCCGGGCGGTGCCGAGCACGTCCGTGGCGGTGGAGGTCGCCTTGCCGACGCCGACACCGGTGAGAGCGTCCGTCACGCCGGTGCCCTGCGCGTCGGCGTCGGCGAGGTCGGAGACGACTCCGTCGACGGCGTCGGTGACCTCACCGAGCGTGCTTTCGGCATCCGTGGTCGCGTCCGACACGGAGAGGGAGGAGGCGGGCAGTTCGTCGGCGCTCGCGACAGCGGAACCGAGCGCCCACGCGCCGGTGACTCCGGCGGCTATGACGATGGAACGGCGGATGTTCTTGTTCATTGCGTGCGTCTGATCCTTCGGGACTCGACGTCGGAAGCGCGAGCCCGCAAGCAGGTCACCGGGAGGGGCAACCTTGTGCTCGGGCTCGTGCCAGGAGACTTGGGGAGCTTCCGGCGCCGTCTTCCGCTCGCGGTCCGGGGAGTGGGGACCGACGGCTGCGGAGACGACTCCGGCGGCTTCCGTCCGGGGACCGGGGGAGGTCCGGACGGTCGGGCAGACCTGTTCCGCCCCCGCGCGGCAGGTCTACGGCGCGGGAAAGGCCTGCCCTAGCCGGGGAATACCGGGATGTCCCGGTGCCGGTCCCGTGTCCCGTCCGACTCGACGCGCACGGCGGCGCCGGGCACGAGCCGCAGCCGCGCCCGGTGGTTCGAGGTCACGGCGTGCGCGTCGCCGTGCCGGGACGTGCCGCTGTCCGCCGCCGAACGGCTGCCCAGCATGCCGTCACCACGCCCGGCCGGTACCTGATGCACCGGGGCGTACTGGCCCCCGGCCCGATCGTGCTGTCCGCTGCCGTGGACGGCGGCCACGACCTCGCCGGACGAGCCGCCGAGACGCGGCCCATGGATGCCGTCGACGCCCGCCTTGCCGCCACGCCCCTCGGAACCGGCCTCGGGGGACGGCGACGTCCCCGCAACGCCCGGCTGGGGCGTCACCGCCCCGGGCAGCGGGGGGAACTGCCCCGGCAGCTCGGGGAGGGCGGGGGGCGCGGGCAGGTACCCGGGAGGCTCCGGAAGGCGGGGCAGCTCGGGGAGGACGGGCAGCGTGGGTGAGTCGGACAGCCCCGGCAGCGACGGCAACACGGGCAACGACGACAGCGGCGGCACCTCGGCTTGCGCGGTCACGGGCTCCACCACGCCATCGACCGGCCGTATCACTCGCTCACCCACGGACCTCACGAGGTCCTCGGTCACCGGCCGCACGATCGACTCGCTGTCCCGGCCGTGAGGAGCCTCGGCAGCGGGACGCCCTACCGGTCCCGGCGACACGTCCGTGACCGGGGCACCGCCGCGGTCGGCGGGGTCCTGAGAGCCGCCGAAGTCGTGGTCGGCCCCTCCCACAAGATCCTGCGCCAACGACGCAGCGCCCTCTGCCGAAGTCGACTTCACGACGTCGTCCGGCCTCGCCTTCGCCGAAGTCACCGAACCCGGCGAGTCGACCGAAGCCGAAGCCGAGACAGTCACCGGGGCCGGAGAGGTCGCCGATGTCGTCGAGGCCGTGCCGTCCGTCGCCCGTGCCTGCCCTCCGTACAGCACCCCGAGCACGAACAACCCACCCACCAGCAACACCATCTGGAGCGCACGCCGCCCGGCCGCCGCGCGCAGCACACGCACAGCGGCACCGGACAGGGCTGCTGACCAGATCAAGAGAGGGAGGGTCCTCCGATGCGGCGGAACGAGTCGCGTAGCGGACGACGCGGTACGGGCGAGCGGAGCGCGGCGCACCGCTGACGAGGCATCGATCCTTGCACGGGACTCCCGAGGTTGCGCAAGCCCCCCATTACCGATGGGCAGTCATATCCTCTTTCGAGGCGAACTCACCCGGTGCTTCCCGGTCGTCATATGGTGTCCGGTATCGGAAGCGGACGCTTCTCGATGGCTGCCGCCATCACTTCCGGGAACAAGTCCGGCGTACAGGCGAACGCCGGCGCACCGAGCTCCGCCAGCGCGGACGCGTGCTCCCGGTCGTAGGCGGGCGCCCCCTCGTCCGACAACGCGAGCAGCGTCACGAACTGCACCCCCGACGCCTTCATCGCCGCCACTCGCTTGAGCATCTCGTTCCGTATCCCCCCTTCGTAGAGGTCGCTGATCAGCACGACCACCGTCTCCGCGGGCCGGGTGATCTGCGACTGGCAGTACGCCAGCGCCCGGTTGATGTCGGTGCCGCCGCCGAGTCGGGTGCCGAAGAGGACGTCGACCGGGTCGTCGAGCTGGTCGGTGAGGTCGACGACCGCCGTGTCGAAGACGACGAGCCGCGTACTGATCGACCGCATGGACGCCAGCACCGCCCCGAACACGGACGCGTACACGACGGACGCCGCCATCGACCCCGACTGGTCGATGCAGAGGATGACCTCCTTCTTCACCGACTGGGATGCTCGCCCGTAGCCGATGAGCCGCTCCGGCACGATCGTCCGGTACTCCGGGAGGTAGTGCTTGAGGTTGGCCGCGATCGTGCGGTTCCAGTCGATGTCGTGGTGGCGCGGCCGGTTGATGCGGGCGCTGCGGTCGAGGGCGCCGGTGAGGGTGGCCCGAGTGCGGGTGGCGAGCCGCTTCTCCAGGTCCTCGACGACCTTGCGCACAACGGCTCGTGCCGTCTCCTTCGTCGTCTCCGGCATCGCCTTGTTCAGCGACAGCAGCGTGCCGACGAGGTGCACGTCCGCCTCCACGGCCTCGAGCATCTCCGGCTCCAGTAGCAGGGCGGACAGCCCGAGCCTGTCGATGGCGTCGCGCTGCATGACCTGCACGACGGACGACGGGAAGTACGTACGGATGTCCCCGAGCCAGCGGGCCACGGACGGCGCCGACGCCCCGAGCCCCGCCGAACGGTCCTTCCCCGTCCGCGGTTTGTCCCCCTTTCCGTAGAGCGCGGCGAGCGCCCCGTCCATCGCGGCGTCCCGCCCGCCGAGCGCACACCCCGTACCGTCCGCCGCCTCACCCCCCAGCACCAGCCGCCAGCGCCGCAACCGCTCCCGGGCGGCGTCGTCCAACTCGGCCACGGCCATGGACTCCGTCGTCATACGCCCTCCTCCCCCACGCGCTCCCCCGCCCGGTCCACCGGTACGGCCGTTCGACTCGTGATGCGTCCACCGACGCTCATGCTCATCCCGCCACCCCCACCAGGCCGGCGCTTTCGTCTGCTCCCGACCCGTCCAGCCCCAACAACAGCCGCACCAGCGGCTCCACTGCTGCGGCGCGTCCGGCGTCGAGACCGGGTCCGAACCCGGGTATGCCCGCTCCCGCCGCCTGCGTGCTCCCCCGCTGTCCCGGCCCGCGCCGCACCAGTTCGCCGAGCGTTCTGCGCACCCCCGGTTCGTACGCCGAGAAGGTGCGCCGCAGCAGGGGCAGCACGTCCGTGAACGCCTCCGCCGGCACTCGGGTCAGCCAGCCGTCGACCAGTCCGAGCAGCCGCTCGTCGTGGACGAGCAGCATCCCGCCCCCGCCGCCTCCGCCGACGAAGCCCTCGATCCACGCGGCCGCATCCGCCGGCGCCGTCCCTGGGGAGAGCGCCAGCCCCATGAGCCGCGCCGCCTCCTCCTGGGCCAGCTCCCCGTCGTCCAGCAGCAGCCGCACCGCGCGCCCCTGGATGACGCCGGGCACGGTGTCCCGAGCAGACAGGACCCGCAACACCGCATGCCAGCGGCCGCGCAGGCCACCGTGTTCCGGTGTGCCGGCCTCGCCGAGCAGCCCCACGGCGGTGTGCACCGCGTCCACATGGTCCCGCATCTCCTGGGCCGCGTCCGCGTCGAGAGCGGCACAGGCCGAGGGCAGGCCGACGAAGATCCGCTCGGCGAGGCCGGCGGCGACCTCGGTCAGCGCTCCGGTGTCGGTGCCGCGCACGTCGCCGTAGCGCAGCGAGCGCACCAGGGCCGGCAGCGCCTGGGCGAGATGGCCGACATCCGTGTCGAGCGCCGCTCGGTCGGCGAGGATCCGCATCACCGCCGGTAGAGCGTCGGGCAGTTCGGCCAGCAGACAGCGCTCGGCGAGCCCGGTGACCTCGGCGAGGCCCTGTGCCGCGGTCGCGTCGGCCTCCGCCTTGGCGGTCGCCGCGGCGAGCACGGTCGTCCCCCACACCCCGGCCTCGGCGACCCGCACGGACAGCTCCGGCTCCCAGCGCAGCCGCCACGTCTCCCGGAAGGTCCCGGTGCTGCCGCGCGACACCGTCGGCTCGCCCCAGGCGACGCCGAGCAGCCGCAGCCGGTGCAGCAACCGACTGCGCCCGGCGTCGGTCTCCTTGCGCAGGTCGAGCTCCAGCTCCCGCTCCAGCGCCTCCGGTTTGAGCCGCAGCCGCCGCTGGAGCCGGGCGAGGTCGCGTTGCAACGGCACCGCAGGCGCCGCCTCCGGCACCTCCCCCAGCACGTCCCCCACGACCAGCCGGTCGTGCACCAGCGCCAGCGGCACGTCCGAGCCCTCACACATCACGGCACGCACGGCGTCGGTGGTCTCGCCGAGGCCGGCCAGCGGACGCCCGCGCATCGCCGCGAGCGTCTCGGCCAGCCGCACCGCCTCGATGACATGCGCCGAGGAGACGATCCTGTCCTCCGCACGCAGCAGCCCCGCCACCTTGGTCATCCACCGCTCCACCGGCCGGTCCGGCGCCGCGAACAGATGCCCGTACCATCCCGGCGAGTCGATGCCCGCGCCGTATCCGCTCGCCCGGGCCAGCCGCCGGTACGTCCACGGCACCCAGGTCATGTCGGTCTTGACCTTGGGAAGCCCCTTCACCAAGGCCCGGTCGGCGGCGACGGTGGCCTTCTGCCGCAGTGCGGGCACGTGCCACGCCCCGCACACGACCGCCACGCCACCCCCGAACTCCCGCTGCGCGGCCCGCACCTGGAGCCGCATGTACGCCTCCCGCACGAGATCCCGCTCGTGTCCGCCACTCCCGTACGCCTCCCGCAAGGCGCCCATGGCCTCCTCGAGCACGCCGAACGGAGCGAACGCATCCCTCTCGCCCAACCCCCGGTGCTCGACGACGTCCTCCCACCAGCGCTCGGGATCGTCATAACCTGCGGCATCGGCAAGCACGGCGAGCGGATCGACCCGAACGTCCGCATCGGTCGTCTCCGGTTCGGCGGCGTCGCCGGCATCCGCCTCGTCCGCCTCCGGTACGGCAGCGCCCCCGGCATCCGCATCGTTCACCTCCGCTTCCGCGACGTCGGTGGCCTCCGCCTCCCCCTCGGGATTCGTCACCGTCTCCCTGCCCCACACCAACGTGTGCGTGGCCGGAAGATCGATGAAGCGAGCCGGCACCTCGTGCTCCAGGGCCCACCGGATCGCCACCCACTCCGGCGAGAACTCGGCCAGCGGCCAGAAGGCCGAACGGCCGGGATCGTCCACGGCGTGGGCGAGGAGGGCGACCGGTGGGCGCATGTCCTCGTCGGCGGCCAGCGGGATCAGCGCGTCCGCCTCGGGCGGGCCCTCGATCAGCACCACCTGCGGCCGGGCCGCGTCCAGCGCCGCCCGCACGGCCCGCGCCGAACCCGGCCCGTGATGCCGCACGCCGAGCAGCAGCGGCTCGGTCCCGGGCCGCCTGCTTCCTGCCTTCTCAACGCCTGTCACGCCGTCCCCCTCGCCTGCGAGGCCACCCCAGGTCGTCGTCGACCGCAGCCTGGACGTCCCCCGTCGTCTCCATCGATCCGCCCACCGTCGAACTCCCCTGCGCGAAATCCCACCGGTTGTCGCTCACGCGCTCACCTCCCGGCAGGCCCGGTAGAAGTCCTTCCAGCCGTCCCGCTCACGTACGACCGCCTCCAGGTACTCCTGCCAGACGACCCGGTCGGCCGCCGGATCCCGGACGACGGCGCCGAGGATGCCCGCGGCGACGTCGCTCGGTCGCAGCACGCCGTCGCCGAAGTGCGCGGCCAGCGCAAGGCCGTTGGTGACGACGGAGATGGCCTCGGCGGTGGACAGCGTGCCGCTGGGCGACTTCACCTTCGTACGGCCGTCGGACGTGACACCGTCGCGCAGCTCCCGGAAGACCGTCACCACACGACGGATCTCGTCGACGCCGTCGGGTACGGCCGGCAGGTCGAGGGAACGGCCGATCTGGTCGACGCGGCGCGAGACGATGTCGACCTCGGCCTCGACGCTCTCCGGCAGCGGCAGCACCACGGTGTTGAAGCGGCGGCGCAGTGCGCTGGAGAGGTCGTTGACCCCTCGGTCGCGGTCGTTGGCCGTGGCGATCAGGTTGAAGCCGCGGACCGCCTGCACCTCCTGGCCCAGCTCCGGTATCGGCAGTGTCTTCTCCGACAGGATCGTGATGAGCGTGTCCTGCACGTCGGCCGGGATGCGGGTCAGCTCCTCGACGCGTGCGGTCATCCCCTCGGCCATGGCCCGCATGACGGGGCTGGGCACCAGCGCGTCCCGGCTCGGGCCGTGGGCGAGCAGCTGCGCGTAGTTCCACCCGTACCGGATTGCTTCCTCCGGCGTGCCGGCGGTGCCCTGCACCAGCAGGGTCGAGTCACCGCTGACTGCTGCGGCCAGGTGCTCGGACACCCACGTCTTCGCGGTGCCGGGCACGCCGAGCAGGAGCAGGGCGCGGTCGGTGGCGAGCGTGGTGACGGCGACCTCGATGATGCGGCGCGGGCCCACGTACTTCGGTGTGATGACCGTGCCGTCGGGCAGGGTGCCGCCGAGCAGGTACGTCGCGACGGCCCACGGCGACAGTTTCCAGCGGGTCGGCCGCGGCCGGTCGTCCTGCGCGGCCAGCGCGGCGAGTTCGTCCGCGAAGGCGTCCTCGGCGTGCGGGCGCAGCGCTTCTGCCGCGGGCGCGGATGCGCGCGCGCCCGCGCTCGCGGTTGTAGGTGTGTCCACGCCCGTGTTCGCGGGCGCGGACCCGTTCTGGCTCGGGTCGACGGACGTCGGTTCTACGGACACAGGCATGGCTGAGTCCCCCTCCAGCTCGGCCGGTTCGGTTCTGGCATCCACGGTGCACCACGCCACTGACAATGCGATCTGACCTGCGAAAACGTGCTGGCGACCGCGCTCGCGAGGCCGATTGTCAGTGGGGGGATCTACCTTCGATGCCATGACTCAGCAGGGGGTGCGCTGGACTGCGGATCAGGTGCTGGCACTGGCGCCTGACGCAGCGTCGCGCAAAGCGGGAAGCAAACTCGGTGCGGCGGGGCCGTGGTCCGAGGCAGGCAGTTCTGACGAGGGGACGCTGTGGGGGCTGTGCAAAGGCAGCGGCAGCAAGCCGTATCAGACGGTCATCGACATCGCGGACGCGTCCGGTCCCGCGTACAAGTGCAGTTGTCCGAGCCGCAAGTTCCCGTGCAAACACGCGCTGGGGCTGCTGCTGCTCTGGGCCGGGGGCGACGGCGCGGTGCCACCGGGCAAGGCGCCGGACTGGGCCGAGCAGTGGACAGAGGGGAGAAGGAAGCGTGCTGCGGAGAAACGAGCGGCGGGCGCGGGCGGTTCCCCGTCCGGCTCCGCTGATCCGGAGGCGGCGCGGCGTCGGGCGGAGCGCCGGGCCGAGCGGATCACAGCGGGGGCGACCGAGCTGGAGCAGCGCCTGACGGACCTGCTGCGCGGAGGGCTGGCCGCGGCGGAGCAGGCGGGGTACGGGCTGTGGGAGGAGACAGCAGCCCGTATGGTCGACGCCCAAGCTCCCGGACTGGCCGGTCGCGTAAGAGAGTTGGGTGCGATCCCGGCGTCCGGTCCGGGCTGGCCGGTGCGGCTGCTGGAGGAGTGCGCGCTGCTCCACCTCCTCGACCAGGGCTGGCTGCGTCGCGACGGCCTGCCCGAGGGACTGGCGGCGACGGTCCGTTCCCGCATCGGTCTGCCCGCGTCGGCGGACGGCCCGCCGGTGCGCGACCGCTGGTTGGTCCTGGCCCAGTACGACACGGCGGACGCCCGTCTGACGACCCGCCGGATCTGGCTGTACGGCGCCGAATCCGAGCGCACCGCTCTCCTTCTCTCCTACGGCGCCGCCGGCCGGGCCCCCGAGCTCGCACTGCCGGTGGGACTGACCCTGGAGGCGGAGGTGTCCGCCTACCCGGGCGGGAGCCGGCAGCGCGCCGCCCTGGGGGAACGGTTCGCGGCGCCCACGTCCACCTCGATACGTCCACCAGGAGTGACGACGACACAGGCGGTGGCCCGCTACGGCGACGCCCTCCGCGCCGACCCGTGGCTCGACTCGGTCCCGGTGACGCTGGACCGGGTCATACCGACCCCGGACGGCGACTCATGGCAACTGGCGGACGCCGACGAGAACGCGGCACTGCCGCTCACGCCCACCGCTCGCTCCCGCCCCGGTCTCTGGCAGCTTGTAGCCCTGTCCGGCGGCACCCCTGTCAAGGTCTTCGGCGAATGCGGCCACCAGGGCTTCACCCCGCTGACGGCCTGGCCGGCGGGCGCGGGCGAGGCGGTCCAGCTGTGCTGAACCGCGGCCTCCCGACGCCTCCGACACGACTCCAGGGGAAGCGGCCCACAGTGACGCCGCCCGCTCCGAACTGACCCACTCCGAACCACCCCACGGCATCCGCCCTTGAAAGGACCCTCGTGAACAGGACCTCCGCTCCTGTGGATTCGCCCACGCCGGGCGTCTGGGAGGAGCTCGTCACCACCGCACTGCTCGGCACGGACCGGCGGACGCCACCCGGCGCCGCGCCCGGCCGGGAGGCGCCCGTGGCGCTGCTGGACGCCGCGGCCATGGAGACCGTACGTCGGCGAGCCGGACTGCGCCCCGCGCGGCCGGCCCAGCGCCCGGCACCGGCCCCCGAGGACCCGCGCCCCCCGCTGCCCGCACCGGCGGCCCACAGGCTCGCGATGTTGCTGGCCGACCGTCCCGGCAGCGCGGGCGGCGGCCGCAGAGGCACCGCACCGGACCTCATGGAGCTACTGCCCCAGTGGCTCGCGACGGCGAACGCCCGCGGTTTCGCGGCACCCCCCGAGGCCCTGCCCGCCTTGCTGGACGCGGCCCGGGGCCGTACGGATCTGCGGCCGGCGGCGCTGACCTTCGTCGGCCCACGTGCCCTGTGGCTCGCCCGGCTCAACCCGGACTGGCGATTCGCGCTGCGCGCGACACCGGGCGGAGGCACGTCGCTGCCGCACCTCGACGACACGGACAAGGTGCAACAGCTGTGGCAGGAGGGCCTGTTCGCCGAACGCGTGGCCCTCCTGGCAGCCATACGCGCACATGAGCCCGGCACCGCACGTGAGCTGCTCGCGACAACCTGGGCGACGGAGCGGGCCGAGGACCGGCTGATGTTTCTCGACTCACTGCGCACGAATCTCGGCGACGAGGACGAGGCGTTCCTGGAACAGGCCCTGTCCGACCGCAGCCGCAACGTCCGGGCGACGGCGGCGGAGTTGCTGTCGGCGTTGCCCGGCTCGGCGCTGGCCGCACGCATGGCGGTGCGGGCCGGTGCCTGCGTGGCCGTCGACCACACGCGGGACACCCCGACGATCACCGTCGAGGCGCCGCACGAGTGCGACGCGGGCATGGAGCGGGACGGGGTCGTCGCCAAGGCGCCGGCAGGACGGGGTGAACGGTCCTGGTGGTTCGGCCAGTTGGTCGAGGCGACCCCACTCGAAACGTGGCCGGGTCGGCTCGGCGGCCGGGCGCCCGAGGAGATCGTCGCTCTGCCGGTCACGGACGACTGGCAGGGCGAACTCCACGCCGCCTGGTGCCGGGCGGCGGTAAGACAGCGGAACGCCGACTGGTCGCGGGCCCTCCTGGGAGCGCCCAGGGCACCCGAGACGGGCGGCCCGGGGGCGGTGTCCCTGGCCGAGCGGGCCAAGCTGCTGAGCATGCTGGGCACCGACGAACGCGCCGAGTGGGTGGCCGGCTTCATCGCGACGCACGGTCTGTCCGAGGCGTTTCAACTGCTGGGCGTGTGCGACGTGCCGTGGGCGCCGCAACTCGGGCGCGCGGTCGTCGACGCGCTCAACATCGCGCGGGACGCCGGGAGTTATCCATGGAGTTTCAGCGGAGTGATGGGCCTGGCCGAACGCTGTCTGTCCCCTTCCGAGGCCAACCGCCTCGACGGGCTGCTGGCGGTGCCGGACGAACCCGAGAACGCGTCACCAGGAGCCGGCGGCTACTGGGCCGAGGCCTTCCAGCGCCTGGTCACCACGCTGCGTTTGCGTGCCGCCATGGCCGAGGAACTGGGAGCGGAACAGGAGGAGGGGCCGCGGGGCCTTGCCTGAGCGGCGGACCGGCCACCATCCGGACCCGCACCCGCAAACAGGCCGGCACCCAGACACGCCACCAAAACGGACCGCTGTCCGGCCACGAGCCACTCCAACGGCCCATCGCCCGAACACCGTCACTCCAACGGCCCACCGCCGAAACCGAGCCACACCAACGGCCCACGCCCGGACGCACCACACCAAAGGCCCACTGTCCGGACCCGGTCCACACCAACGGCTCACGCCCAGACACACTCCACACCAACGGCCCACCGTCCGGACCCGGTCCACGCCAACAGACCACCGTCCAAACCCAAGCCACACAACCAACGCGAACGCCACCCGCGCCCGCCCCGGACCTACGCCCCCGTCGTCTGCCGTACGTTCGCCCGTACCCAGTCCACGATCGACGCGGTCGTGGCCCCCGGCGTGAAGATCTCCGCGACGCCCTTCTCCTTCAGCGCAGGGATGTCCCCCTCGGGGATGATCCCGCCGCCGAACACCAGGATGTCCTCCGCGTCGCGCTCCTTGAGCAGGTCGATCACGGCTGAGAAGAGTGTGTTGTGCGCCCCGGAGAGGATGGACAGCCCGATCGCGTCCGCGTCCTCCTGGATCGCGGTGTCGACGATCTGCTCGGGCGTCTGGTGGAGGCCCGTGTAGATGACCTCCATACCGGCATCCCGCAGCGCCCGTGCGATCACCTTCGCCCCCCGATCGTGGCCGTCGAGTCCCGGCTTGGCCACCACCACGCGGATCGGACCGGCTGCCACACCCATCACTGCCTCCAAGAAGCGATTACATCCACCCGTACCGACAAGTACCGGCCACTATCGACAAGTACCGCACAGAACGGTGCCCACCAGAACAAGGCCACCCACCCCGCAACCACCGGGGAAGTGAACGAACGTTATCTCCAGCATCCCGCAACCGGCAGTTTCGCGATGCAGACCGAGGGGGAAATCACACAGTGGGACATATTCGCCGCGCAGTGTTCCAAGTCTCCGCGGCCACCCCCGCGCACCCACGCGGACCAGGGGGGCGTGGAGGGGAACACGCGCAAAGAGAGCCGCAACGAGGTCGCCGTACCTCCACGCCGCAGGCCGCGCGTCGTGGGGTGCGGCGCATCGACCGGAAACGAAGGGCACGATAAGCAGACAGGGCACGCAGGGCAGCCTCCCATCCCCAACGGCGCCACATACGCCATACAAGGGCCGGCCCCACTCACCCGCCGAAACAACCCCACTCGCGCCCCGTCACCACCTCCGTCGCGGCTCGCACGGGCGCACGCGGGGGACAGAGCCGTCCTCCGCGTGCCGACAGGAGGTCGGCCATGAAGGTCACGCAGGTCACCAGGGCACTGCTGCCCTTTCAACCGCTCTGCCACCGCCTGCTCCCGGGCAGCCTGGCGGGGCTCTCACTGGCCATCCTGAAGGCGGCCGCCCTCGAGGTCGCGATCCTCGCGGGCCACCTCCTCCTCTACCCCTCCGGCATCATTCAGGAGCGCCGGACGCCGCCCGCCCTGGTCCCCTCCCAGGACGGCGCGGCGCGCCTGCCGACGCAGGCCAAACCCCCGGTGGTCCTCCTGCACGGCTTCATCGACAACCGCTCCGTCTTCGTCCTGCTGCGCCGTTCCCTCGCCCAGCACGGCAGGCAGCACATCGAGTCACTCAACTACTCCCCCCTGACCTGCGACATCCGTACGGCGGCCAAGCTGCTCGGCCGGCACATAGAGGAGATCTGCGAGCGCACGGGCAGCACTCAGGTCGACATCGTCGGACACAGCCTCGGCGGGCTGATAGCGCGCTACTACGTCCAGCTGCTCGGCGGCGACACTCGCGTCCGGACCCTGGTCACGCTCGGCACCCCGCACTCCGGCACCCGAGTGGCCCCCTTGGCGAACGCGCACCCCATAGTGCGCCAGATGCGCCCCGGCTCAGCCGTCATCGAGGAGCTGGCCGGCCCGACGCCCGGTTGCCGTACGCACTTCGTCAGCTTCTGGAGCGACCTCGACCACCTGATGGATCCGCTGGAGTCCGCCTGCGTCGACCACCCCGACCTGCTGGCGCAGAACGTGCGGGTGAGCGGGATCGGCCATCTGGCCCTGCCCGTGCACCCGGCCGTGGCGGCCGGAATACGGCAGGCCCTGGACGGCACCTACGACACCACCCCGCAGGGAAGCGGGTCTGCAACGCACTCCGACGACCTCACCGTGGCCTGACAACACGACCGTGGCCGACCAGTACGACCTCGAACAATCTTCGAACACAAACCCAAACCCGTGCCCGCAGTCCCCCGAAACACGGCCGATTGCCCGTTTCCTGCGCGCGCGAAACCTGCCGAAGATTGTCGTGCCCGCGTACCGCCGGGTACAGTCGCCGCACTGCTCTGCCAGCCCCTGTTGTCGAGGCGAAAGAGAAGTTGGTGAACGACCGTCACCCGTCGGGGACCATGACCACCCCGGCTCCGGCTTCCGAAGCCGCCTCGGCGCCTTATGCGCCGTACGGCACGCAGGAAGCCCAGTACGGCGACTTCACCACATACGGTGCCTACACCGCCAACGGATTTGACACCGGCGGCCACGCCACCGCGGCCACCACCACGACGTTCGAGACCGACCCCCTCTTCGGCGACCTCACGGGCAGTGGTCACGACACTGGCGCGTACGACGCCACCCAGTGGTCCACCGGCAACCACCAGACCCTCGACTACGACCCGTACGCGGCCCAGCATCACGCCGCCTACGACACCGGCGCCTACGACACAACCGCCTGGAGCACCGGCCACCAGCAGCTCCCCCTCATCCCGCAGCAGGCGGGAGCGCCCGACGCCAGCGGCCAGTGGGACGCGAGCGCATGGCTCCAGCCGGAGCAGCAGACCGGCAGCCCCGCCGACCAGACCCACCAGTGGGAATGGGGCACGCAGACCTTCGACTCCGGCGCGTACGACGCCACGCAGTGGAACTCCGACGGCACCACGGGCACCACGACCGACGCCTACGAGCAGCACGCCGAACCCTTTCCGCGGCAGGCCGAGTCCTACGAGCACCACGCCGAGAACTTCGGCTCGCACGCCGAGTCCTTCGACCAGCAGGCGACTGCCACCTTCGAGCACGTCGACCACGACGAACCGAACGCGGGTGACGGCGAGTCGGGCGTGACCGGCGAGACGCCCACCACGCCCCCGTCCCTCCTCGACGACCAGGAGGAGGTCACGCCGGCCCCGGTCTCGCGGGCGGCCTCCCGCAGCGGGGCCCGCTCCCGTCGCCGTACGCCCGCGAAGCGCTCGGCGCTGCTGACCGTCGCCGTGCCCTCGGCGTGTGTCATGGGCGTGGCGGGCATCGCCGCCGCCTCCGTCGGCAACCTCGGCGGCGACGACCAGGACGCGTCGACGACCGCGGCGGACGCCCCGGCGGTGAAGCCGTCCGCCGCCAACAACCAGTTGGACACCCAGCTCGAGAGCCTCACGGCGGAGGCCGACGACTTCGCCGACCGGGCCAGCCGTACCCAGGAGCGCATCGACCTCAAGGCGCAGCAGGCGGCCGAGCAGAAGAGGGCGGCGGCGGAGGCAGCCCGCAAGGAGCGGCTGCGTCCCAAGTACGCCCTGCCGGTCGCACAGCACGGGCTCAGCGCCTACTACGGCCAGGCCGGCATCAACTGGATGTCCGTGCACACCGGCATCGACTTCCCGGTCTCGTACGGCTCGGCCGTGATGGCCGCGACCGACGGCACCGTCCGTACGGAGTACAACAGCGCGTACGGCAATATGATGATCGTGACGGCGATGGACGGCACGGAGACCTGGTACTGCCACCTCTCCAGCTACCAGGTCGCGTCCGGTACGACCGTCAAGGCCGGCGACCCGATCGCGCTCTCCGGCAACTCCGGCAACTCGACCGGACCGCATCTGCACTTCGAGGTGCGGCCGGGCGGCGGTTCGGCGGTCGACCCGCTGGCCTGGCTGCGCAGCCACGGGATCGAGCCGACGTAAGCCCCGAAGCTTCCCCTGAGCCCCCGCCGAGTGAGCGGGGGCTCACTTCGTACCGCCCGGAACAGCTACAGCTTCTCCACTGGCGCGTACCGCAGAAGCAGTCGCTTCGGCTTGGTGTCCCCGAAGTCGATCGTCGCCTCCGCGTTCGCGCCGGTGCCCTTCACCGCGACGACGGTCCCGAGCCCGAACTGGTCGTGCGTCACCCGGTCCCCCACCGCGAGGGAGACCACGGGCTTCTCGGCGGTCCGGCGCGTGGCGAACCCGGACGCGCCCGACGCCGACGAGCGCGAGCGGGACGACGACAGCGACGCCGCCACGCCCGAGACCGGGCCCGCCGGAGCCGGGGAACCACCCGTGCGCTTCCAGTCCACATGCGCCGCCGGGATCTCCTCCAGGAAGCGGGAGGGCGGGTTGTACGAGGGCTGCCCCCAGGCGCTCCGCATTGCCGAGCGCGTCAGATACAGCCGCTCACGCGCGCGCGTGATGCCGACGTACGCCAGGCGGCGCTCCTCCTCCAGTTCCTTGGTCTGGCCGAGGGCACGCATGTGCGGGAAGACGCCGTCCTCCAGGCCGGTCAGGAAGACGACCGGGAATTCGAGGCCCTTGGCGGTGTGCAGGGTCATCAGCGTGATGACGCCGTCGCCCTCCTCCTCGTCCGGGATCTGGTCGGAGTCGGCGACCAGCGCGACCTGCTCCAGGAAGTCGGACAGGGTGCCCTGCTCGCCCTCGCTGCGCTCCTGCTCGAACTCCAGGGCCACGGCGGCGAGCTCCTGGAGGTTCTCGATCCGGGTCTCGTCCTGCGGGTCGGTGGAGGCCTGCAGCTCGGCGAGGTAGCCGGTGCGCTCGAGCACTGCCTCCAGAACCGTCGCGGGGCCGGCGCCGGACTCGACGATCGTCCGGAGGTCCTCCATGAGCGTGTTGAACCGCTTGACGGCGTTCGTGGAGCGCGCGGCCATGCCGTACGCCTCGTCGACGCGCTTCAGTGCCTGCGGGAAGCTGATCTTCTCGCGCTGGGAGAGGGCGTCGATCATCGCCTCCGCGCGGTCGCCGATGCCCCGCTTGGGGACGTTGAGAATGCGACGCAGCGGGACCGAGTCCTCCGGGTTGGCGAGCACGCGCAGGTAGGCCAGGACGTCCCGGACCTCCTTGCGCTCGTAGAAGCGCACGCCGCCGACGACCTTGTAGGGCAGGCCGACGCGGATGAAGATCTCTTCGAAGACACGGGACTGAGCGTTCGTCCGGTAGAAGACGGCGACGTCCCCGGCCTTCGCCTCGCCCGCGTCTGTGAGGCGGTCTATCTCGTCGGCGACGAACTGGGCCTCGTCGTGCTCCGTGTCGGCGACATAGCCGGTGATGCGCGCGCCCGCGCCCGCGTTGGTCCAGAGGTTCTTCGGGCGGCGGGACTCGTTGCGCTCGATGACGGCGTTGGCGGCGGAGAGGATCGTCTGGGTGGAGCGGTAGTTCTGCTCCAGCAGGATCGTCGTCGCGTCCGGGTAGTCCTCCTCGAACTGGAGGATGTTGCGGATGGTCGCCCCGCGGAAGGCGTAGATCGACTGGTCGGCGTCACCCACCACGCACAGCTCGGCGGGTGGCAGGTCGCCCTCGCCGGGTGGTACGTGCTCGCCGGTGCCGACGAGTTCGCGTACGAGGGCGTACTGGGCGTGGTTGGTGTCCTGGTACTCGTCGACCAGTACATGGCGGAAGCGGCGGCGGTAGTGCTCGGCGACATCCGGGAAGGCGCGGAGCAGATTGACCGTCGTCATGATCAGGTCGTCGAAGTCGAGGGCGTTCGCCTCGCGCAGTCGCGACTGGTACAGGGCGTAGGCCTGGGCGAGGGTCTTCTCGAAGCCGTCGGTGGCCTGGGCGGCGAAGTCCTCCTCGTCGATCAGCTCGTTCTTGAGGTTGCTGATCTTGGCGCTGAAGGACTTGGGCGGGTAGCGCTTGGGGTCGAGGTCCAGGTCGCGGCAGACCAGGGCCATGAGGCGCTTGCTGTCGGCGGCGTCATAGATCGAGAACGACGACGTGAAGCCGAGCTTCTTGCTCTCCCGGCGCAGGATGCGCACGCACGCGCTGTGGAAGGTCATGACCCACATCGCGTTCGCGCGCGGGCCGACGAGTTGCTCGACGCGCTCCTTCATCTCGCCGGCGGCCTTGTTGGTGAAGGTGATCGCGAGGATCTGGCCCGGGTGCACGCCCCGCTCGGCGAGGAGGTGGGCGATGCGATGGGTGAGCACGCGGGTCTTGCCGGAGCCGGCGCCGGCCACGATGAGCAGGGGGGAGCCGGAGTGGACGACGGCGGCGCGCTGGTTGTCGTTCAGCCCCTCCAGGAGCGCTGCCGTGTCCACGGCCGGACGCGCGGCGCCGTCACGGTAGTACGCGTCCCGGTCCGGGGGCACGTCGAACTTCCCGCCGAACAGATCGTCCGGGATCGACTCCGGAACGTGATCGTCCTCGGGCGGCGGCGGGTGCTCCTCGTGGGCCCGCGGGGCCTGGAGGTCCGCCAGGAAGCTGTCGTCAAAGAGGCTGCTCATCGCTCTCCGAGTCTAGGGCGCCCCACTGACAACCCGCGGCCGCCCCGAGAACATCCCCGGCCGGAATACCGTCGATCTTGGCGGTGAGGCCGGAATCACATCGGCTGCAGCGGCCGACAACCTTCCATCCCTACCCACCCCACATCGGCTTACTCTCCGAGCCCACCCCACTACCACCCGCGACCACTGACTGGAGGTCACGAAAATGTATCGGGCATATCACCCACCAACCTTCACACACACCACACGAGTTGGCTACCGTGCCGGGCAGGCCGTACGACCCCCACCGGCGAACGTCGCCGGGCCGCACGGCCTCCGCCGAGTCCGGTGCGCCCCCGTGGCTGCCGGAGCCGGGGACCCAACCGACTCTGGGGTGAATCGGTCCAACTCCCTTCCCGGGAGGGGACCGTAGGGCAACCCTTCCGAACCACCCGCCCGAACCCGACAGCTAACCCGGTAGGCGGCCCATGGAAGGAGTCGCCTCCCTTGGCGTCGCACCGCAAGTCGCGTCCCACGGGCGCGCGCGTCGCAGGCATACGGACCCCCGCGCTTGCCACGGCTGCCCTCACGTCTGTGGCCCTGCTCTCCCAGACGGCCAATGCCACCCCCTCGGCCGACGACAAGCCGAGCCTCGAAGAAGTCGAGAAGAAGGTCGACGACCTCTACCGCCAGGCGGAGTCGGCGACCGAGAAGTACAACGCAGCCAAAGAGAAGACCGCGAAACAGCGCAAGCAGGTCGACACCCTCCTCGACGACGTCGCCCAGCGCACCCAGAAGCTCAACGAGGCACGCGAGGAGCTGGGCTCGTACGCGGCGGCGCAGTACCGGACCGGCGCCTCCGCCCCCGACACCGCGACCTTCCTGCTCGCGGACTCGCCGCAGGACTACTTCGACCAGACCCAGCTGATGGGCAGGCTGACCAGCCGTCAGAAGGACGCGGTCGACGACTACTTCACCCAGCAGTCCGCGACGATGGAGAAGCGCCAGGAGGCCACCGAGAGCCTCGAGACGCTCACGGAGTCGCAGAGCGATCTGAAGACGGCCAAGGCCACCGTCCAGAAGAAGCTCGCCGACGCGCGCGAACTGCTGTCGCAACTGACCGCCGAGGAGAAGGCGCGGCTGGCGGCGATCGAGAAGAAGAAGCAGGAGGAGGCCGAGCGCAAGGCCGCGGAGCTCGCCAGGCAGCAGGCAGAGGAGGAGCGGCAGCGCCAGGAGGCCGCCGCGCAGCAGGAGGAGACCGGAAGCGGCTCCTCCACGGATACGGGCACAGGGACCGAGACGGGCTCCGGCACCTCCGCCCCCGACTCCTCGTACGCCACCAAGGCCGAGAAGGCGCTCGCCTTCTCCCGCGCGCAGATCGGCAAGCCGTACGTCTGGGGCGCGACCGGCCCCGACTCCTACGACTGCTCCGGCCTCACCCAGGGCGCGTGGAAGGCCGCCGGCGTCTCCCTCCCGCGCACCACCTACGACCAGGTGAACGCGGGCACCACGGTCTCCCTCGCGGCCGCCCAGCCCGGCGACCTGGTCTTCTTCTACGACGACGTCACCCACGTCGGCATCTACATCGGCAACGGCATGATGATCCACGCCCCGAAGCCCGGCGCGTACGTGCGCGAGGAGTCGATCTACTACGACGGGGAGTCGTCCATCCACAGCGTGGTACGACCGGCCTGAGGGGCGGAGGCAAGGGGCGGGCCGGATGGCACGCCCCGGGGAGGCTTCCGTGGGCACGCGCGCGTGGCGGGTTTACGCAGGCACGCGCGCGTGGGGGGTGCTGTCGGGCAGGCGCGTACGAGAGGCGCCTGCAGGCTCGCGCGCCCGCCGAAACGGCGCACGCTCGGTGTGAGCCCGTTGCCGCGCGCCCGCGTGGTTTTCCACGTGCCTGCGCGCGTGGCCCGCTCGCGCGGCGCGCGGGGCTCCTTAGCATCGGCGCATGCCCGGCTCCTCCCCCCTCCGCGCCTGGTGGGCGCAGCATCCGCCGGCGGCCGGGGCCGCCGTCATGGCGACCGGCATCGTCTCGGTCGCCCTGCACCTGACGGGCTACGAGGTCCTGTCCCGGATCCTCCTCGTGGCGGCCTGCGCGGCATGGCTGGCCCTGGCGGCGGACTTCGTCACACGGCTGCTGCGGCAGCGGGAGCGCTGGATGACGGAGGCGGGAACGCCTGCGGTGCTCACCGCCGTCGCCGCGACCGCCGTGCTGGGGACCCGTTTCTCCGCGCTGGACCGGCAGCCCCTGGCCGCGGCGCTGCTGGCGCTGGCGACGCTGCTGTGGCCGGTGCTGTTCGTGCCCGTCGTGCGGCACCGGCAGCGGCGGCGTATGCCAGGGGCGGTGTTCCTCGGGACGGTGGCGACACAGGGGCTCGCCGTGCTCGGCGCGACCCTCGCGAAGGCCGAGTCGGCGGCGTGGCTCGCACATGCGGCGCTCGTACTCTTCTGGCTGGGCCTCGTGCTGTACGGCCTCGCCCTGGCCCGCTTCGATCTGCGGCAGGTGATCGAGGGACCGGGGGACCAGTGGGTCGCGGGCGGTGCGGCAGCGATCTCGGCGCTCGCCGGGGCCAAGCTCATCGCCGCCGACGGACCGGGCCTGTACCTCTGGAACGACGACAACAGCGGCGTCCTGCGGACCGTGACCGTCGCCCTGCTGACCCTCGGCCTGGGCTGGTACGCCGTACTGCTCGTCGGCGAGGTGGTCCGGCCGCGTCTGCGCTACGACGTGCGCCGCTGGTCCACGGTCTTTTCGATGGGTATGACGGCAGTGGCGGCCCTGGCCGTCGCCGCCGCTGTCGACGTCTCATGGCTCGAGTGGCCCGGGGAGGTGCTGCTGTGGATCACGATGGCGGCATGGCTCGCGGTTGCGGTCGGGGCGGTCGCGGCCGCCCGGGAGGCCGTACGCCCCGCGGCGCCCGGGCACCCCGGACCGTGAGCCGCGGGCCTCGGCCGGGGCTCAGGTCCAGAGCACCGCGATGAAGACGTTCGCCGTGGTCAGCAGGCCCACCAGGCCGAACAGACCCTTGTCCACCTTCTCCTCGTCCCGCTTCACGTAGACGAGACCGAGGATCACGATCAGCAGGGCCAGCTTCACACCGATCTTGATGTTGTTGACGGACTGGTCGTCGGCCTGGTTGAGACCGACCAGGAGCACACCGGTGACCAGCATGATCAGCGCACCGTGCAGCATCCCCGGGCCGAATCGGGCGGTGCCCTCGCCCATCGCCTTCATCTGGGTGAAGAAACCGCCGAGCAGGGCGGCGATGCCGATGATGTGCAGGCCGACGAAGAGGTTGATGAGTACGTCCATGGAGCCGGAGCCTAATCAGGGCCCGGGCACCACCCGGCACCGGCCCGCCGACCCGGCGCCCGGCGGTCTGGGGCGCGGGACGCGGGACGCGGATGCATATATGCGCGCCATAGCACCTCCGCATGCACGCATGCCCCGTAAACCGCACATCGGTCATTGCGCTGCGTGAAGGCGACGGCCATGAACCGGGATCACGGTCACATACGGTCGCCCCGCGGTCCCCTCATGTCAGTTCCGCACAACGCGTTACCGGTCCGACACACCCAGGTCTAGCGTCCTGCACCAGGTGACCGGCTCCCCACCGCCGTCCGGGCCAGGGGCGGCAGCCGGACACCTCCGCCGAGAAGGTCCGGCGGCGGCCCCGCTCCCCCTGCACGGGCCGCCGCCGGACACGGAGACCGCATCGGAGCGTCCCACGGTCCGCCCGGTGGCCGTACGGACCAGCGGTCGTCCGGGGCGTCCAAGTCGTCCAGGTCGTCCGAGTCGTACGAAAGGACGTGCAGTCCAGTGGCAGCGCACCGAAAGCCCCGACAGCGCTCGGCGGGCGGCACCAGGGCCCGTACGGCGGCGACGATCGCTATTGCGGGAGCGGCGAGCGCGACCGGCGTCGACGGCATCGGGCACGCCGAGCCGCAGCTGGCGCCGGGGCAGGTCAAGGCCAAGGTGGACAAGCTGTACCAGGAGGCCGAGGTCGCCACCGAGAAGTACAACGGGGCGAAGGAGAAGGCCGAGGCGGCGGAGCAACGACTGGAGTCGCTGCAGGACGAGGCCGCCCGCAAGGAGGAGCGGCTCAACTCGGCGCGGGATGCGCTCGGTTCGTTCGCCGCGGCGCAGTACCGGAGCGGTGGCCTCGACCCTGCGCTGCAACTCGCGCTCTCCGAGGACCCCGACCGGTACCTCGAAGGCGCCACGTTCGCCGAACGCGCGGGCCACCGGCAGTCCACCGCCGTGGCGCGGGTACGCAGACAGTTGCGCGAGATCGAGCAGTTGCGCGGCGCCGCACGTGTCGAGCTGACCTCGCTGCAGTCGCGGCAGGCCGAGCTGAAACGCCACAAGAAGACCATCACCGGGAAGCTGGACGCGGCTCGGCGGCTGCTGTCCCGGCTGACGGCCGAGGAGCGGGCGCGACTCGCGGAGGGCGACGGCACGGACCGCGCCTCGCGGGCCTCGACGGCCGGACGCGACAGCCTCCAGGCCGCCGGTTCCGCCATCGCCGCGGCGCCCAACTCCCGTGCCGCGGCCGCCGTCTCGTACGCCTACCAGAAGCTCGGCAGCCCCTACGTCTGGGGCGCGACCGGCCCGGACTCCTTCGACTGCTCGGGCCTGATCCAGGCCGCGTACCGCTCGGCCGGCGTCTCCCTGCCCCGCACCACCTACGCCCAGATCGACGCCGGCCGCCGTATCTCCCGCTCCGAACTCCTCCCGGGCGACCTGGTGTTCTTCTACTCCGGCATCAGTCACGTCGGCATCTACGTCGGCAACGGCCGGATGATCCACGCCCCGAACCCCTCGGCGCCGGTACGGCTGGCCCCGATCGACGAGATGCCCTTCTCCGGAGCGACCCGGGTGGTATGAGGCCGACCCCTCACACCAGCCGTCGTGCCGTCGCCCACCGCGTCAGCTCGTGCCGGTTGGACAGCTGGAGCTTGCGCAGGACCGCCGAGACATGGGACTCCACCGTCTTCACGGAGATGAAGAGCTGCTTGGCGATCTCCTTGTACGCGTAGCCGCGGGCGATCAGGCGGAGGACCTCGCGTTCACGCTGGGTGAGGCGGTCGAGGTCCTCGTCGACGGGAGGCGCGTCGGTGGAGGCGAAGGCGTCCAGGACGAAGCCGGCGAGGCGCGGGGAGAAGACCGCGTCGCCTTCCTGGACCCGGAAGATGGAGTCGACCAGGTCCGTACCCGTGATCGTCTTCGTCACGTACCCCCGGGCGCCACCCCGGATCACACCGATCACGTCCTCTGCCGCGTCCGAGACGGACAGCGCGAGGAAGCGGACGGGCTGCTCGGTGTCAGCCATCAACGTGGCGCAGCGGCGCAGGACTTCCACCCCGCCGCCGCCCGGGAGGTGCACATCGAGAAGGACGACCTCGGGCCGGGTCGCGGTGATGACCGTGACCGCCTGGTCGACGTCCGCGGCCTCGCCGACGACCTCGACGCCGGTCTGCTCGGTCTGGCCGATCTCGGCCTGGACTCCCGTGCGGAACATCCGGTGGTCGTCGACGAGCACCACGCGCACGTGACGCCGCCCGGCACCGCCGCCCGGCGACTCAGCGGACGCGGCCGCCTCCCCTGCCGTGCCGTTCGCCTCGGTCGGGTCGCTCATGACGTCTTCTCCGCCCTCTCCATCTCCAGCTCGACCTCGGTGCCGCCGCCCGGCACCGCCCGCAACCGGGCCGTACCGCCGTTGCGCTCCATGCGGCCGATGATCGATTCTCTGACGCCCATGCGGTCGGCGGGTATCGAGTCGAGGTCGAAGCCGGGGCCGCGGTCCCGCACGGACACGAAGACCGTCTTCCCCTCCACTTCGGCGTAGACCTGCACGGCGCCGCCCTCGCCACCGTACTTGGCGGCATTGACCATTGCCTCGCGTGCGGCCTGCATCTGTGCGCCGATCTTCTCGTCGAGCGGGCAGTCGCCGACCACGACGACCTCTATGGGGACGCCGTGCTTGTCCTCGACCTCGGCGGCGTTGCGCCGCACCGCGTCGGCGAGGGCGGTCGGCTCGTCCGCCTCGTCCTTGCCGGTGCCCTCGGGCTTGTACAACCAGGTGCGCAGGTCGCGCTCCTGGGCGCGGGCGAGGCGGCGCACCTCGCCGGCGTTCTCCGCGTTGCGCTGGATCAGGGTCAGGGTGTGCAACACGGAGTCGTGGACGTGGGCGGCGACCTCCGCCCGCTCCTGAGCGCGGATGCGCATCAGACGCTCCTCGGAGAGGTCCTGGGTCATGCGCACGAGGTAGGGGCCGGCGAGGAGTGTTATCCCGACGAGGACCGCGAGAGCCGCCTGCAGGACGGAGCCGAGGTGGGCTGCGGAGCCCTGCAGCACGAAGATGCCGGTGACACCGGCCGTGACCAGCAGGACGCCGGCCACTGCGCGCAGCAGCGTGAGCGTTCGTTTGCGGCGACCGACCTCGACCCAGCGGGCCCGGCGGGCGTTGTCAGCCTGGCGCCACACCAGGGCGACGCCCGCGCCGACGAGCACGGTCGGCCAGAGGTAGGCCTGGGCGCCGGTGCCCAGGTTGACGTTGCCCACGAAGACCATGGCCACGACGACCATGAGCAGCAGGGCGACTATCTGGCCCTTGTCCGGCTTGCGGGCCATGAGTTTGCGCCGGCCGTCGGGAGAGGTCTCCGTGGTGACCAGGGACGGTGGCTTCTGTGCTTCGACGCCACCGACGCCGAGCGGCACGAAGAACCAGAACGCGGCGTAGAGCAGCGCGCCGAGGCCGTCGGCCATGAACAGGCCGACGAAGACCAGGCGTACCCAGATCACGGGCAGGCCGAGGTGCCCGGCGAGCCCCCGCGCCACGCCACCGAGCCAGCGTCCGTCACTGCTGCGGTAGAGCTTGCGCGGCGGCCGCGGTTCGGCGAGTGGCGCTGCTGCGGTTGCGGCTTCCGGCATGTCATCGATGGTCACACGGTCGGCGGGCGGGAGCATCAGGGTCGACCCCCGAGACTCCCCTGATCTTCGACGGGCCGGTTCGTCGAACGCCTCCCCGGCGTCGGCTCAGGGGCGATATCAGGGTCCGGCCAGGGTCATTCCGACTCCCGCCGCGGCGGCTCGCCCGTCACCATGGACTCATGACTGATCACCAGCACGCCGCAGACGCCGTGCCCGACGCGGATGCCCTGCCCGCAGCGGCCACCCCGTCCGACGCGGCGCCCGCGACGGGCACAGGTGAGGAACCACGCGCGCACGACGGTGCGGGCGCACCCGAGCAAACGAGCACGCAGGGCGAGGACGGACAGCCGGGCAGGACCGACGAAGGGGCCGGCGCGGCAGGAGAGACGAGCGGGACCGGGCACATGAACGGGAAGACGACGACCGGCGGCGCCGGGGCGCCTCACGCTGCCGGGGCGCCCGAGGATGCCGAGGTGTCCGAGCCGCCCCTGAGGCTCCGGCGGGACCGACGGCACAAGGTGTTCGCCGGGGTGTGCGCCGGTCTTGGGCGGCAGTTCGACATGGACCCGGTGATCTTCCGGATCACACTCGCGGTGCTCGCCGCGACCGGCGGTCTCGGTCTCATCTTCTACGGCTTCGCCTGGCTCTTCGTCCCGTACGACGACGAGGACCAGAACGAGGTGCACAAGCTCCTGACCGGCCGTGTCGACGGGCAGGCGCTCACGGCGGTGCTGTTCGCGCTGGTCGGCTGCGGTGTCTTCCTGACGATGCTGAACAACGGCGGCGTGCTGACCTTCGCCGTCGTGTTGTCCCTCCTCCTCGCGGGCGCCGGGTACTGGTCGCAACGCCGCGGCGCCCCCGACCCCGACCCTCTGGCCGCCCAGGCGGCCGCCGACGCCCCGCCGGAGGCCCAGGCTCCCCCGGTTGCGTCCGCCTACCCGTCCTGGTGGCGCGACCCGATCGTCAAGGACGGCACGCACGTCGGAGGCACCGGCTATCTCTGGGGACCGCACGAATCCCGCGACCGCGACATCGCGGCGGCCGTCAACATCAGCACCCGCGGGAGCGGCCACGAGGACCTTCGTATCCCGCGCCCCGCGCCCCCCAGACCGCCCGGCCCGCGCTGGATAGGCGGCTGGGTCTTCCTGTTCGCCCTGCTCGCCGGTGGCTTCGGCACCCGCGTGACCTGGGACGAGCAGCCGCTGGGCACCAGCCTGCAGACCGGCCTTGCGTGCGCGCTCGCCGTCATCGGTCTGGGCATCGCGGTCAGCGCGTTCCTGGGCCGTACGGGAGCGGGGTCGATCTTCCTGGCGGTCGTCACGGCGGGCCTGCTGGCCGGGGCGGCGGCACTGCCCAAGGAGATCGGCACGGAGTGGATACGGACGACCTGGCGGCCGGCCGCGGTGGCGGACGTGGCGCCGGCCTACGACCTCGGTACCGGCGTCGGCACCCTGGACCTGACCCGGCTGAACCCGGCCAAGGGCCAGACGGTGTCCACGGACGCCGACGTGGGCGCCGGTCGGCTGCTGGTGATCGTCCCGCCGGACGTGACCGTGAAGGCGAGTATCGACGTGGGGTTGGGTGACATCCAGTTGCCGGGCGAGCAGACACAGGACGTGGATGTGCAGCCGGGCAGATACCAGGAGGTGACGCTGAAGCCGGCCTCGGGCACCAAGAACGCGGGCACGGTCGAGCTGGACCTCCATGTGGGTGTCGGACAGGTGGAGGTGAGCCGTGCTGCGTCATGAGTTCCAGCCCGGGAGGCTGGTCGCCGGTTTCTTCGTCACCGTCGCGGGCGTCATCTACGCCGGTGACGCGGGCGACGCCTGGGAGACACCGTGGTTCGTGGTGATCCCCGTGGTCGTGGGCGGCCTGTGTCTGGCCGGGGTCGCGAGCATGGCCGGCAGCGCCATACGCCGACGCCGTGGGACGGACCGCGGACCCCGGCAGGACGCGCCCGTCGGCGCGCCCCGCTGACAGTGCCGGTCGTTGAGCGGCCGGGGTACCGCCCGGCCTCGAGAGTCGGCCTACCGATAGGCCCGTTGCCGCCGCCGGGACCGCAGGGCCGCGTCCAGTGAGAGCAGGGGCGCGCCCGCGAGGACGAGGGGCAGCCAGGCCATGAGGTAGGGGAGGTCATTGCCGTAGTAGTACGGGTCGGAGGCCCAGCTGACGGTCAGCCAGAGGCTGAGCGAGATCAGGGCACCGCCGAGGGCGGCGAGGCGGGTGAGGAGGCCGAGGAGGGCGCCGATACCGACGGCGAGTTCACCGAAGGCGATGGCGTAGCCGAAGGCGACGGGGTTCTCCAGGGCCATGTCGACCAGTGCCGGGATGGCCGAGGAGTCCCGCACGGTGCGCATCATGTCGCCGATGGAGCCGGAGCCGGCGTCTTTCATGAACGCGCTGTCGGTGAGTTTGTCGAGGCCGGCGTAGATGAAGGTGACGCCGAGGAAGACGCGCAGGGGCAACAGGGCGTAACGGGTGGCGGTGTCCCGCCAGTCGCGGCCGCCGTTTAGATGGGGGATGTGCGTGTCCGTACGAATACCGTGAGTCATCGCTGATAGCCGCCTCTCGGACGCCGTGCCGTGGGCCCTCATCAGACGATACGTACGCAAGGGAGGGCCGGCTCAATCGCGTTCCGGCCGGATTTCGGTGAACTGGCCTCAGCAGCAACGCCCGGCTCTTGGCGGGACGTCGGCCCTTCTGTCATTCCGTCACATCGATCGCATACGCATTCGTCTCGACCCCGGCCGCGGTGACCACGCGTACCTCCACCCGTCCGGGCTCCACATCCGCCGGCACGGGCACGGTCAGCAGGCTGTCCGTGGGGTTGCTGAAGCCGCCGGCCACGGGGACGAGGGGGACGTGGACGTGGACCGCGCCGATGCGGACCACCATGCGGGACAAGCGGTCGGCACCGTCGGCACCCGGTGGGACGAAGCCCGCGCCGCGGATCTCGATGTCCTCGCCGGTGCGGATCGGTGCGTCCAGGTCACCGGCCTCGCGGGCGCGGACGACGGAGAGGACGACCGGGCGGCCGCCCTCGGCGTACTTGCCGGCCAGGTAGGTGGCCGCCGACACCAGCACCATCACCGCGAGCCCCCAGGGCAGGTCGGGCAGTTGGTCGGGGCGGCGGGCCAGCCGTACCGCCGCGAAGAGCAGGGCGACGGCGCTGATGACGACGTACTGGATGTCGGCGAAGGTGCCGCGCCCCGAATCGTCCGTCAGCAGGTCGGCAGCCCTCGGCCGGTCCGCGCGGACCTTCTGCAGCCGTTGCCCGAGGACGCGCAGGCCGACCACCCGCCGCACCAGTACCGCGATCGCACACGTGACGGCGAGGACGGTCACCACCCCGGCGCCGCGGGCGAGTTCGAGCCCGGCGATCAGCGCGTCGCGCTCGCCGGGCGCGGAGGCCGCCGCCAGCTGCCCCGCCAGCACGAGCACCGCGTAGGCGACGAACAGCACCCAGAGTGCGGCCACGGCGCGGGAGGTGGACAGGCGGTTGTCCTCGCCGATGACCGGGGCCAGTACCCCGCCGCGCGTCCGGTGGAACCAGGAAGCCGCCGTCAGCACCCCCGCCACCACCAGCGCGGCGCACAGCCCGGCCGTGCGGGCCGTCGTCCAGCCCGCGCCGATCGCGGTCAGCGACTGCATCAGCAGCAACAGCAGGACCAGCGTCCAGGCCGCGTAGGCGGTACGGCGCCACAGGCGCGCCAGCCAGGCCTCGCCCTCCGCCCGGCCGCGTTCGGCGACGGCCGCCGCGGACTGGGTCAGTTCCTCGGAGACCCACTGGCGGGAGGCCGAGACCGAGTGGGCCACGGCCGCCGGCAGGCCCTGCCCGGCCGCGAACTGATCGCGCTTCAGCAGGAATTCGGCGACGGCTCGCCGGTGTCCCGTACGCGCCCCGTGCGGGCAGTCCCCGCAGGTGCAGCCGCCTCCGTGGGCGGCCGCGCGCGCACTCGCGTCCGCGTCCTGTCTCGCTTCCTGCACCGCCACGCCCGACGCCTGCCTTCCCGCGTATCACCGTAGAACGGAGTCGTACATCCAGGGCGTACAACTCCCGTGCGACGACAGCGAATTGTGCCCTACGCCAACCCGGCTCGGGTCCGGCAGGTCTGGTCAGCGCGGGTGAAAGGACGGCCACCGTGTTGACCCGACCGCGAGAATTTCCGTAAGGCCGAGATCATCCAGCTTGACGGAACCCGAACCCGCGCCAGGAACCGTCCGCTACGACACTACGACAGCAGATCCGGCTCACCGCGGCTGATGTCCTGCCACAGCGGCTGGTAGTTGATCCACGCGACCAGGTCACCGCCGAGCTGCTCGCGCGTCGCCACCGCCGACTTGTGGTCGATGAGCACGGGACGCCCGGCCGCTTTGGCCGTGAGCTGCACCTGGCAGGAGCGTTCCATCGACAGGAACCACCAGGCCGCCGCGTCCACCGAGTCGCCGACGGTCAGCAGTCCGTGGTTGCGCAGGACGAGCGCCTTGTGCGAGCCGAGCGCGGCGGCGATCCGGCGGCCCTCCGCGAGGTCGACGGAGACGCCGGAGTAGGCGTCGTACAGGGCGTGGTCCTCATAGAAGGCGCAGCTCTCCTGGGTGATCGGGTCGAGCAGGTCGCCGAGCGCGGACAGGGCGCGGCCGTGCACGGAGTGGCAGTGGGCGACGGCGACGACATCCGGGCGGGCGGCGTGGACCTGGGCGTGCACGGTGAACGCCGCCTGGTTGACGTGGTAGCGGCCGTCGACCACCTGCCCGTCCTGGTTGGCCAGCACCAGGTCGCTCACGGTGACGTGCTTGAACGGCATCCCGAACGGATTGACCCAGAAGCAGTCGCTGTGCTCCGGGTCGCGGGCGGTGATGTGCCCGGACACGCCGTCCTCGAACCCGTACCGCCCGAAGATCCGCAACGCCCCGGCGAGCCGTTCCTTGCGGTGCCGGCGTTCGTCGTCGACCGACTCGTACATCGGCGGCATCGCGAACTGCAGCCGGTCGGTGGGCAGGGGCTGGGGCGGGATGGGCGCGGGCATGGGACCTCCGGCGCTGGGTTCCGGTACGGAGCGGAAGTTACCCGCGGTCAGCGCAGGAGAACAGGGCTTCAGCGACTTACGTGAATCACGACAGAAGATGTCGGATTTCGGGGCCACACTCGTCGCATGACAGCAAACTGGGCATCCTTCGTCGCCGCCGAACCAGACCTCGCGAAGACTGTCGAGGAGCGCTTCGAGGCGTTCACCCATCACACCCTCGCGACCCTGCGCAAGGACGGCTCACCGCGCACCACCGGCCTTGAGGTGCGGTTCCTGAACGACGAGCTGTGGCTCGGCATGATGCCCGACTCCCGCAAGGCGCTCGACCTGCGCCGCGACCCGCGCTTCGCACTCCAGGCGAATCCGGGAGAAGGCACCGGGATGGGCGGCGGGGACGTACGGATCAGCGGGCGGGCGGTCGAGATCGACGATCCCGAGACGAAGGCCGCATACGGCGAAGAGGTGGAACCGCCGGAGCCGTTCCACCTCTTCCGCACCGAGCTGACGGAGGTCGTACGGACCTACGTCGAGGACGACACATACCTGGTCGTCCAGGTCTGGAAGCCCGGCGAAACCCTGCGCACGATCAAGCGCAGGTAGGGATCACTCCCACTCGATCGTCCCCGGCGGCTTCGACGTCACGTCGAGGACGACACGGTTGACGTCCCGGACCTCGTTGGTGATCCGGGTGGAGATCTTCGCGAGGACGTCGTACGGCAGCCGCGACCAGTCGGCCGTCATCGCGTCCTCGGACGAGACCGGGCGCAGCACGATCGGGTGGCCGTACGTCCGGCCGTCGCCCTGGACGCCGACGCTGCGGACGTCCGCGAGCAGGACCACCGGGCACTGCCAGATGTCCCGGTCGAGGCCGGCCGCGGTCAGCTCCTCGCGGGCGATGGCATCGGCCTCACGGAGCAGGTCGAGCCGCTCCTTCGTCACCTCGCCGACGATACGGATGCCCAGGCCGGGGCCGGGGAACGGCTGGCGCTGGACGATCTCCTCCGGCAGGCCGAGCTCCTGGCCGACCATCCGGACCTCGTCCTTGAACAGCTTGCGCAGCGGCTCGATCAGCTGGAACTCGAGGTCCTCGGGCAGGCCGCCGACGTTGTGGTGGGACTTGATGTTGGCGGTGCCGGTGCCGCCACCGGACTCGACCACGTCGGGGTAGAGGGTGCCCTGGACGAGGAACTCGACCGCGGGACCCTCGTCCGCGATGATCTCGGCCTGCGCCTGCTCGAAGACCCGGATGAACTCCCGGCCGATGATCTTCCGCTTCTCCTCGGGGTCGCTGACCCCGGCGAGCGCCTTGAGAAACCGCTCCTCAGCGTCGACGACCTTCAGGTTCACCCCGGTCGAGGCCACGAAGTCCTTCTCGACCTGCTCGGTCTCCCCCTTGCGCATCAGGCCGTGGTCGACGTAGACGCAGGTCAGCTGGGAACCGATGGCCTTCTGGACGAGGGCGGCGGCGACGGCGGAGTCCACACCGCCGGACAGACCGCAGATCGCGCGCTTGTCGCCGACCTGCGCGCGGATCGCCTCGACCTGCTCCTCGATGACGTTGCCGGTCGTCCAGGACGGGGTGAGGCCGGCACCGCGGTAGAGGAAGTGCTCCAGCACCTGCTGGCCGTGCGTGGAGTGCATGACCTCGGGGTGGTACTGGACGCCGTACAGCTTCTGCTCGTCGTTCTCGAAGGCGGCGACCGGGACGACGTCCGTGGACGCCGTGACGGTGAAGCCCTCGGGGGCGGCGGAGCAGGCGTCGCCGTGCGACATCCACACGGCCTGCTCGGCCGGGGTGCCCTCGAAAAGGGTGGAGGACGACTTGGAGACGTGCAGGTCCGTACGGCCGTACTCGCGGGCGCCGGTGTTGTCGACGGTGCCGCCGAGGGCCTGGGCCATCAGCTGGAAGCCGTAGCACATGCCGAAGACGGGCACGCCGGACTCGAAGATCTCGCGGTCCAGGCGGGGCGCGCCCTCCTCGTACACGGACGAGGGCCCGCCGGAGAGGATGATCGCCGCCGGGTTCTTGGCGAGCATCTCCTGAACCGGCATGGTGCTCGGCACGATCTCGCTGTAGACCCGGGCCTCGCGGACGCGTCGGGCGATGAGCTGGGCGTACTGCGCACCGAAGTCGACGACCAGGACGGTGTCGGGGGCGGCGGGGGTCGCTGATGACACGGGTTGCCTTCCGGCGGCTTGAAAGGGGCTGTACCACCGATTCTAACGGGGCTGCCGCAGGTGGCTCCCGTCTCAGGATGCGAACCGGGTTGGCCGTCACCGGAGGTCACGGCATACTGACCCCATGCTCACGTACGCGACCTTCCTCTTTACCTATGGCAACCGGCCCGCCGGCTGCCATGGTCGTGCCGCTTGAGCAACTGACAAGCGACTTCCCAGGCGCCCCGGGCCGACAAGGTCCGGGGCGCCTGGCGTTGTCTCCGGATCCTGTCGCTCCGGGGCACTCACACCACCGTCCAGCGAGGAGCCCCTGCCATGACCGCCACCGCAGCGGAGAAGACCGGCGCGCACACGCCCGAGGCCGTCGACGTGATCACCGGCGCGCGTGAGCGCATCGACGCACTCGACGACCGGATCATCGGCCTGATCCAGGAACGGATGGCCGTCTCGGCCGTCATCCAGGAGGCCCGGATCACCTCCGGCGGCCGCCGGGTGAATCTCTCCCGGGAGATGGAGATCCTCGGCCACTACCGGGAG
Organism: Streptomyces flavusporus; assembly: GCF_046267975.1. Lineage (NCBI taxonomy): Bacteria > Bacillati > Actinomycetota > Actinomycetes > Kitasatosporales > Streptomycetaceae > Streptomyces > Streptomyces flavusporus. Next base: position 3,959,640 of record NZ_CP176503.1, read on the forward strand.
GCGCTCGGCAAGCCCGGTACGACGCTCGCGATGACCCTGCTCGAACTGTGCCGCGGCCGGATCTGAATCGGCGTTCCGTGTACGCACGTGCGCATGCCTCTCACCCGTACGGCGCGTGACCGCCGCACGAGACGCTTCGTTGGTCCCGGTGTCCGTGCCAGCCAGGGGCGGGCCCGAAAGAACCACGCGTGGCTCGCTGGAGCGATGAGACGTACGGATCGTGCCGTGCGTCGTGGGACCTCGCTCCAGGGAAGTGACCGGACGGCAGGGGACAGCAGGCCGGTCACCCAAGAGAACGGTCGGCTCCGGGGACGCCCGGGGCCGACCGGCGGAACTGTCCAAGGCTTCATCAAGGCCAGCGGCGCAACCCCCCGGCGTCGCTCCCAGGCACCGGCGCAGCCCTGACGCCGGTGCTGACGAAAGAAGGGCCCCGCGGCTCCGCCCCGCGGGGCCCTTCGCGTGTGCGCGTCCGGGCACTGTAAGTGACTCAGGTCACATAAGAATTGCGTGAAGTGCGGGACAACCATTCACAGGCCTCGTGGATCAAACCTGCTGAACCAAGGGTCACACCCGCGCCCCACACGCGGAGCCCTCCGCCCACGCGTGCTGCCACGCCGTAGCACACCGGACTACACGAGGACTTCATGAAGCTTCGCCGTGCCCTGGCAGCCGCCGCCGCGACCGCAGCGATAGCCCCGATGGCGCTGCTCGCGGCACCGGCCGCGTACGCGACCGACGGAACGGGTTCCCCGTCCCCGACCGTGACCGACACGGCGTCACCGCCCCCGACCGAGACGGCGACCGATACGCCGTCCCCGACCGCGACCGAGACGGCCACCGAAACCGCCACCACCACGCCGACCGAGACGGCGACCGGGACGTCGTCCCCGACCGCGACCGAGACGGCCACCGAAACCGCCACGGCCACCCCGACCGGTTCGGCCTCCGCGTCCGCCTCCGCCACGCCCAGCCCGAGCGCCTCCACCCCGGAGGAGGAGCCCGACCTCTGCGAGAACGCGGACGACGAGTCCGTCGGCCTCAGTGAGGACCTGCGCAGCGGTCTGTCGGGGCTGCCCGAGACCATCGTGGCCGGCAGCGGATGGACCGGGTTCTCCTTCAACGTCTCCAACAGCGGTGACGAGGAGATCAAGAACATCAAGCCGCTGATCGGCGTGGCCGCGCTCGGCTGGGACGAGCAGGACTACTCCGGCCAGATCACCGTCCAGGTCTTCGACAAGGCCACCGGCTCCTGGAAGACGCTCGCGGACGCGGCCGGCGAGGGCGCGACCTTCGACGCGTTCTCGCTCGGGGCGGGTCAGTCGACCTCGTACAAGCTGCGGCTGAGCGTCAGCGGCAAGGTGCCCGACGCCATCGGTCTGACCGGCGGCTTCGCGCAGTACTCGGACGCCGACGGCTGCTGGCTCGCCGACGACCCGAACGGATGGGTGTACTTCTTCGACATCCTCGCCGCGGGCTCGGACGCCGGTAACCCCCCTGACGCCAAGCCGCAGGGCGGGATGGCCGACCTGGACGACGTGAACTCCGTCGACGCCACCGGCAGCCTCGCCAACACCGGTTCGAACTCCGCGCTGCCCATGATCGGCCTGGTCGGCGGTGTCGCCGTCGTCGCCGGTGCGGGTGCGGTGTTCGTCGTGCGGCGCAACAAGGCGGGTGCGCAGGCGTAAGGCGCCTGACGCGGCTCGGTAGGGCTTCACCGCAAGACAGAGAGAGGGACCTGCGCTCGGAGGGGGGCGCAGGTCCCTCTCTCGTTTGCCTACGGCTTGGGCGGCACCGCCGGTATCCCCAGGAACGGCAGCTTCAACGCACCGAACGCCTCCGCCGGGACCACCGGGGACTGCGGCTCCACCGGCTTCAGACGCTCGTACGCCGCTCCCTGCGCCGGACGCGGGTCCGCCTCGCCCTTGTTGGGCCAGAACGACATCGCGCGCTCTGCCTGCGCGGTGATCGTCAGGGACGGATTCACGCCCAGGTTCGCGGAGACCGCCGCCCCGTCGACGACCGAGATGCCGGGGTGGCCGTACAGGCGGTGGTACGGGTCGATCACGCCGGTCTCGTGGGAGTCGCCGATCGGGCAGCCGCCGAGGAAGTGCGCGGTGAGCGGGGTGCCCATCAGTTCGCCGATGTTGCTGCCCGGGAACCCGTTGATCTCGGCGGCGATCGCCGACGCGCCCTCCGAAGCGGCCCTGATCTGCTTGGGGTTGGGGGCGCCGTGGCCCTGGCGGGCGGTCAGCAGGCCCTTGCCGACGCCGTCCGGCTTCAGATACGTCGTCAGGGAGTTGTCCAGCGACTGCATCACCAGGCCGATGATCGTCCGCTCCGACCAGCGGTGGTTGTTGAGCGAGCGGAGCATCATCAAGGGGTGACGGGCGGCGTTGCGCAGGAAGGCCAGGACGCGGGACGAGCCCTCCGTGTACGGGATCTGCAGGATGGCCAGGCCGCCCATCGAGTTGGAGCCCTTGCCGTAGCGGACCGGTTCGATGTGGGTGTTGGCGTCGGGGTGGACCGAGGACGTGATGGCGACGCCGCGGGTGAAGTCGACCTTCTTCTCACCGGTGACCTTGCGGTAGCGGCGGTTGGTGGTCTGCGCGCCGACCAGGGCCTCGGAGTTGGTGCGGGTCAGCTCGCCGAGCCGGTCGGAGACGTACGGGAGTCGGCCGGTCGCCTTCATCCGGTGCAACAGCGTCTGGGTGCCGTAGGTGCCGGCGGCCAGCACGACCTGACGGGCCCGGAAGGTGCGGCCCCTGCCCTTCTTGCGGTTGTCGGTGGGGAGGGTGGTGACGGCGTAGCCGCCGCGCGAGTCGTCCGTGACCGACACGACCGTCGTCAGCGGGTGCACGACCGCGCCCGCCTTCTCGGCGAGGTGGAGGTAGTTCTCGTTGAGGGTGTTCTTGGCGCCGTGGCGGCAGCCGGTCATGCACTCGCCGCACTCGTTGCAGGTGTTGCGCGCGGGGCCCGCGCCTCCGAAGTAGGGGTCGGGCACCTGCTCGCCGGCGCGGGCCGTGGCCTTTCCGTCGGCGTCCTTGCCGTCGCCGAAGAACACTCCGACCGGCGCGAGATGGAAGGTGTCGCCGACGCCCATCCGCTGGGCGGCCGCCTTCAGATGGACGTCGGAGGGCGTCATCGTCGGGTTCAGGCGGACGCCGAGCATGCGTTGCGCCTGGTCGTAGTACGGCGCCAGCTCCTCCTGCCAGTCGGTGATGTGCCGCCACTGCGGGTCCTCGAAGAACGGCTTCGGCGGTACGTAGAGGGTGTTGGCGTAGTTGAGGGAGCCGCCGCCCACGCCGGCGCCGGCCAGGACCATGACGTTGCCCAGCAGGTGGATGCGCTGGATGCCGTACATGCCGAGCTTGGGGGCCCAGAGGTAGTTCTTCAGGTCCCAGGAGTTCTTGGGGAGGGTTTCGCGGGTGAAGCGGCGGCCGGCTTCCAGGACGCCGACGCGGTAGCCCTTTTCGGTGAGGCGGAGGGCTGTGACAGAGCCGCCGAATCCTGATCCGACGACGATCACGTCGTAGTCGTACCCGTCCTCGTCCCGGGTGTGGACAGACTTCTCCTGCGACACGTGCTCTCCTCGTTGAGAACGGGTGCGGTCTAGCGGAAACGGAACGCCTTCATCAGGCGCAGGCTGCGGCTCATGAAAGCCGCGTACTTCTCGTCGTCCATCCCGAGCGACGGCGCCATCGGGAGCAGGCGCTGCTGGGCCACCGTCTGGGCCTCCGTGTACTTGAGGATGCCCTCCGAGCCGTGGCGGCGGCCCAGGCCGGAGTCCTTCATGCCGCCCATGGGGGACTGGACGCTGCCGTAGGCGGGGGCGTAGCCCTCGTTGATGTTGACCGTGCCGGTGCGCAGGCGGGCGGCGACGTCCTGGCCGCGGCGGCCGTCCTTCGTCCAGACCGAGGAATTCAGGCCGTACGGCGTGGAGTTGGCGTGCTCGATCGCCTCGTCCTCGGTCTTGAAGCGGTAGATGGAGACGACCGGGCCGAAGGTCTCCTCCGTGCAGACGGCCATGGGTGCCTCGACGCCGTCGAGGATGGTCGGCTCGTAGAAGTACGGGCCGATGTCCGGGCGGGCCGTCCCGCCGGCCACCACCTTCGCGCCCTTGGCCACCGCCTCCTCGACATGCCGCTTGACGGTCTCCAGCTGGCGTTCGCCGACCAAGCTGCCCATGTCGGCGCCGTAGGCGAGGGACCTGCCGAGGCGCATGGCCTTTGTGCGGGCGGCGAAGCGCTCCAGGAAGGCGTCGGCGATCGACTCGTGGACGTACAGGCGCTCGATGGAGATGCACAGTTGGCCCGCGGAGGAGAAGCAGGCACGCACCGCGCCCGCGGCCGCCTTCTCGATGTCGGCGTCCTCCAGCACCAGCATGGCGTTCTTGCCGCCGAGTTCGAGGGAGACGCCGACCAGGCGGGCGGCGGCGCCCTGGGCGACCTCGCGGCCGGTGCGGGTGGAGCCGGTGAAGGAGACGTAGTCGGCGTGCTTGACGACCTCGGGGCCGACGACGGGGCCCTCACCGAGGACGACCTGGAAGACCTCGGCGGGCAGCCCGGCCTCGATGAGCAGGTCGCGCGCCCACAGCGCGGTCAGGCAGGTCTCCGTGTCGGGCTTCATCACGACCGCGTTGCCCGCGGCGAAGGCGGGGAGGGCGTCGCCGACCGACAGCTCCAACGGGTAGTTCCAGGGGGCGATCTGGCCGATCACGCCGCGCGGGTGGCGCAGTTCGGTGACGCGCGTGAGGGTGGGCATGGCGCCGGTGTGCCGTTTGGGACGGAGATAGGCGGGCGCCTTGCGACCGTAGTGGCGGGCGGCCACGGCGACCGCCTGGACCTCCTCGTGCGCGTGCAGGCGGGCCTTGCCGGTCTCCAGCTGGATCAGGTCGAGGACCTCGGCCTGGCGCTCCAGGACCAGGTCGTGGAAGCGGAGCAGGACGGCGGCGCGCTGCCGTACCGGCGTCTGCGCCCAGACGGCCTGGGCCACACGGGCCGCGTCGAACGCCTTCTGGACGTCCTCCGGCGTGGACTCCGGCAGGTCGGCCAGCTTCTCGCCGGTGAACGGCGTGTGGTTGGCGGTCCGTCCGGAACCGGCCACGCCCTTGGTGAGCTGGGCGACCAGCTCCGGCGTGACCACGTCGGCGGCGGTACGGGCGCCCTCCGGGGCGGGGGCGAGGGGGTTCGTGCCGGTCTTGGCCGGGGCCTGCGCGTCCGTCATGAGGCGCAGAGTATGCCGGAGCCGAGGCTTTGTGTACCCGTCGGTAATCGGGATTCACGGAGTGCTCACACACCGCCAGTGATCACTGGCAACGAATGCGCTGATCAGGACGTTGAGCGAGGTCGATCAGCAGTACGTCGGTGACTGTCGATCTCGAGCGTCAGTTCCCGCCGATCTCCAGGCGATCGCGGGCTCCCTTGAACACGGCGGTGCCCTTCTTCTCGTCGGCCGTGCCCTTGGGCATGTCGACGCGGAGCTCGTACATACGGCCGTCGGCGGTGAGGATCATCAGCTCCATGACCCGGGTCCTGGTGCCGTTGGACTCGTAGGTGGTGTCGGCGATGACCGCATCGCTGTCGTGGAAGCTGGTCCGGGTGTACTGCGTGCGCGCGTCCGGGTCGTAGAGGGCCCAGGTGGCGTGCGCCTCCCGCGCCTGGTCCATCGCGGAGCGCGGCGCCTTGTCCCACTGGGTGAGGCGGACGTCGACCGGGCCGGCCTCGTACGCCACGATCCGCGGCTGGTCGTCCGGGCCGCCCTCACGGACGTACTCCTTGTAGCGGCTCGGGAGGGAGAGGACCGCGTCCATGTCCTTCTCGCGGTGCGGGGTCCAAGGGTCCTGCGTGAGGCTGGGAGTGGGCGTGGGCGTGGTTTCGGAGACGGCCGGAGCCTCGGTCAGGGTGGCGGTCTGATCCCTGGCTCCCTTGCCGTCGACCTCGGTGAAGGACGATATGCCGAGCCAGACTCCGCCGATGAGGAGAGCGCCGAGCAGGGCGGCGGGGGCGGGGCGGCGGAGGGTGGGGCGGGGCTTGGGGTGGGGCTTGGGGTGGGGGGTTGGGGTGGTTTTGGGTGCGGGGGCGGGTTCGGGCTCCGGTTCAGTGTCGGCCTCAGGCCCAGATTCGGGTGCCCGGTCCGTTCGGGGTTCATCCGGTGTACCCATGACCCCCAGTCGGACCGTCCCGGCATCGTCCGCGAACCCCTCCAGATCCGCGGCTTCCTGAGCCTCCCCCACGTCACCGCCGGGCACCCCCGGCCACCCCTTGGCCACCGCCTCCAGACCCACGGCGACCTCCTCCGGCTCCGGCCGCCGCTCGGGGTCCTTCGCCAGCAGCCGTACGATCAGCGGTCCGAGTGGCCCGGCGTGCTGGGGTTCGGGCGGGTCGGCGGCGAGGATCGCGGCGAGCGTCGACTCCAGGGTCGTACGGCGGAAAGGGGACCAGCCCTCGACGGCGGCGTACAGCAGTACGCCCAGTGACCACAGGTCGGAGGCCGGTCCGGCACCCCGGCCCGACATCCGCTCGGGCGCGATGAACTCCAGCGAGCCCACGAACTCGCCGCTCATCGTGAGGGATTCCTCGCCCTGTACGTGGGCGATACCGAAGTCGGTGAGGACGACGCGGCCGTGCTGCCCGAGCAGTACGTTGGCGGGCTTGACGTCGCGGTGCACGATGCCGACGGCGTGCGCGGCGCGCAGGGCACCCAGGACGGCGAGGCCGATACGGGCGGACTCGGCGGGCGGGAGCGGGCCCCGCCCGAGGACCTCGTGGAGGGATTCGCCCCGGATCAACTCCATGACGATCCAGGGGATTCCGTCCTCCTCGACGACGTCGTGGATGGAGACGGCGGACGGATGGTCGACGCGCGCGGCGGCCCGGGCCTCGCGGTGCAGCCGGTGGGCGGCCCGCCGGTGGCCCTCGCCCTCCGGGTCGCCCGGCAACCGGGGCTGCTTGACGGCGACTTCCCGCTCGACGAGTTCGTCGTAGGCCCGCCACACGGTACCCATCCCGCCGGAGCCGACGCGCTCGATCAGCCGGTAGCGCCCGCCGACCACACGTCCGTCCCCCTGGTGTTCGCCGCCGTCGCTCATGTCCCATGCCTACCGTGCGGGGCGCCTTCTTGTCGACGTGGGTCAGAGCTTGTGGATGTCCAGGTTCGCGATCGCCGTCTTCGCCACCTCGCGGCCTCGCTCGGTGAAGTCGCCCTTGCCCGGGTAGCTGATGGTGAGCTTGTACATGTCGCCGGCAGAAGTCTTGTAGTAGAAGATCTGCAGCTCGCGGGGGCGGGGGTTCTGGGTGTCGTTGGTCGTGTAGACGATCGTGTTCTGGGCGGCCTTCTTGTCCTTGTACGTCGTCTCCTCGGGCTTCGTGCTCTTCGGCTTCTCCATCCCCAGGTTGTAGTCGCCGCTCTCCTTGAAATCGGCGTCGTCGTCGTACATTTCGGCCGCCGCGCGGTCGGCGATCTGACCGCCGGTGTCCTCGGACTTCTTGTCCAGGGTCAGCCCGACCCAGATGCTGCCGCTCCAGTCGGAGTACGTGACCCAGTTCTTGTCGGTGTCGTCGGCATCGGGCTTGCTCGGCTGGTAGTTCGTGGGAACGCTCAGCGTCACGCCCAGTTTCGGGTGGGCGCGGTTCGTCCACCCTTCGGGCAACGGCCCCGCAAACGGATCGGCGATCACCAGGTACGCCGCAACCGCCGCCGCGACGATCGCCGCACCGAGGCCGAGCAGCGTCTTGCGGCCAATCCGGATCCCGCCGCCTTGTCCACCGTCGCTCCCGGCAACCGTCACCACCTGCGTCGGCACCGGCTCGGGCGGATTGGCGGCCGCCTCCAGCAGCGCGCGGACCTGGGCGGCGTTCGGGCGGTGTGCCGGGTCCTTCTGGAGCAGGCCGTTGATGGCGTCGGCGAGCGGGCCGGAGGCCGAAGCGGGCGGTGCGGGCGTGGCGTTGAGGACGGACTGGAGGGTGGCCGGGGTGTTGCTGCGGCGGAAGGGGGACACGCCCTCGGTGGCCGCGTACAGCACCACTCCGAGCGACCAGAAGTCCGAAGCAGGTCCCGGGCGCTGGCCCAGCACCCGCTCCGGCGCGATGTACTCGGGCGAGCCGACGAAGCCGCCGGTGTCGGTCAGGTTCGTCTCGCCCTCGATCTGCGCGATGCCGAAGTCGGTGAGGACGACGCGGTCGTGGCGGCCGAGGAGGACGTTGTCCGGCTTGACGTCGCGGTGCAGGATGCCGGCCGCGTGCGCCGCCTCGAGCGCGCCGAGCACCTCCAGGCCGACCTTGGCCGCCTCGCGGGCGGACAGGGTGCCTTCCTGCAGGGCGGCGCCGAGGGAACGGCCCTGCACCAGCTCCATCACGATCCACGGCTGGCCGTCCACGACGGCGACGTCGTGGACGTTCACGACCGACGGGTGGTCGAGCCGGGCCGCGGCGCGGGCCTCGCGGCGCATCCGCTCGAAGGCGTTGGCGCGTTCGCGCTCGGGAAGGTGGTCCGGAACCCGCGGTTCCTTGACCGCGACCTCACGGTCCACCGTCTCGTCCTTGGCGCGCCACACCGTGCCCATGCCGCCGTGCCCGAGCTTGGCGAGCAGCCGGTAGCGGCCGGCGATGAGCCGTCCGACGCCGGGGTCCTGCGGGGCCTGGGGCGCGGACTGCGGCGCAGCGGGCTGGGGCGCGGACTGGTGTTGCGGGACGACCTGCGTGGGCGCCGCGTACGGGTTGTTCGGATGCGGTACCGCGGCGGGCTGAGCGGGCGGTTGCAGACCGAAACTCGTTGGTTCGTCGGACCCGTAGTGGGCTCCCCCGTTGTTGCTCATGCGTCCATGCATATCGCGGCAAGCACTTCTGCATCCACTGCGGTCACAGACCCGTGACTCAGGTCGTCGCTTATCTCCTATTTATGCGTCCTGTTGCCTGCTCTAGGTGCTGGGATACGGGGACGGCGACGGCGTTGTCCCCGGCGTACTCACGGACGTGCTCGGCGTCGGACTCACCGGCGTACCGCCCCCGCCACCACCGCCCCCGGTCATCAGCAGCGCCACCGCGGACAACCCCGCCGCCGCCATCGCGGCCACCAGCAGCGCCGTCACCAGCCGCTCCCGCGAGGAGCGTTGGGCACGGGACGGTGCCGACGGCGTACGGCCGGTCTCCCGGAAGGCCCGCAGCATCCGCTCCGCCTGCGCCGCGTCCAGCCGTCGCTGCGGATCGCGCTCCAGCAGTCCTTGGACGACGGGCAAGAGCGGGCCGACCTGCGCGGGCGGCCGGATCTCGTCGGACAGGACGGCGTGCAGGATGCCGCCCAACGAGTCACGGTGGAACGGCGAGCTGCCGCTGACCGCCGTGCACAGCAGCACGCCGAGCGACCACAGGTCGGAGGCCGGCCCGGTGCCGGACCCCGACATCCGCTCGGGCGCGGTGTATTCGGGCGAGCCCACGAAGGAGCCCGACTCGGTGAGGGTGCTGACGCCCTCGACCTGGGCGACGCCGAAGTCGGTGAGGACGACCCGGCCGGTGCCGGACTCGATGAGGACGTTCGCCGGTTTCAGGTCGCGGTGCAGGACGCCGGCCGCGTGGACCGCGCGCAGGGCGCCTAGCAGGGCGATGCCGATCCGGGCGGCCTCGTAGGCGTCGACCGGGCCGTGTCCGGCGATCTGGTCGGCGAGGGAGCCGCCGTCGATCAACTCCATGACGATGTAGGGACGTTCGTCGTCCTCGACGACGTCATGGACGACGATGACGTGCGGATGGCGCAGCTGGGCCAGCGCCCGTGCCTCGCGCAGTGTGCCCTCGCGCCGGGACCGGGCCTCGGCGGCCGAGCGGGAGTCGTCCTGGGCGATCTCCTTGACGGCCACCTGCCGGCCGAGCAGCTGATCGGTGGCCTGCCAGACGACGCTCATACCACCGCGTCCCAGCCTCGTGTGAAGCCGGTAGCGGCCCGCGATGATCCGCCCGCCCTCCCCCTCGCTGCCCATGCGCCCCATCATGCCCCGCCGGAGGCGGCCCCTCCGGGACGCGGCGGCGGGGTTGGCCGACAAGCGACCCTGCCGGCCGGGGCCGGTCAGAGCCTGTCGGGATCTGTCAGGGCCTCAGGACGAGATCGGCCGCCATCCCCGCAGCGCCGCGTCGAACTGTTGGCGGGTCTTCTTCCAGTCCTCCGCCGGCCCGGACATGTAGATCGCGTACTCGACGCCGTCCCGGGCGATGTACATCTGGTCGATCGCCCGCCGCGGGCCCGCGTGGACACCGGGGTCGCTCTCCAGCGCGGTCCAGGTGTACTCCCACAGGGCGCCCTTGCGGTCCCGGTAAAGGTTCTCCTCCATGGTCACCCGGTTGTAGTCGACCAGCCCCTGGAGCTGCTCCTCCAGATCGCGCTGGTGCTCGATCGGGTCGTCGAAGTCCGGGGAGGTGTCGACGGCGATGCGGATGAAGCGGACGCCACCGTCCGGCGTGTAGTCGATCTGCGTGAGGTCGCCGTTGACGCCGTGCACCTTCCGCGTCCAGTCCTTGCTGGGCACGGAGAGACCGAAACCCACCGGGTCGTCGACCTGCACCCAGCTCGAGCTGGGGCTGGGGCTTCCGCTAGTCGGCGAGGTGGTGGCGCTGTTCCGGCTCCGGCTCTCGTCCCATTTCTGCAGCCCCACCGCCGCGCCCCCACCGACCAGGGCCGCGAGGACGACCACGAGGGCCAGGATGCGCAGCCGACGCCGTCTCGGCGGAACGGGCGCCGGGGCGAGCGCGGTCGGCCGGGACTGGACCTGCGTGTCCCGGCCGACCGGGCGGGTGTCCGTGTGCCGGGCCGTCGGCTCGTACACCTCCGTCACCTGCGGTCGCCGTCCCTCGGCCACCTCGGCGAGCAGCCGCTCGGCCTCGGCCGAGCCGGGCCGTGCGGCCGGTTCCTTGCGCAGGAGTGCGGTGATGACGGGCCCGAGCGGGCCGGCGTACCGGGGTTCGGCGGGCTGCTCCTCCACGACGGCCTGCATGGTGGACAGCGGCGAGGTGCGGCGGAACGGCGAGGTGCCCTCCACCGCCGTGTACAGCGTCGCACCGAGCGCCCAGAGGTCTGCGGCGGGTCCCGGATCGTGCCCGCGGACGCGTTCGGGGGCGAGGTAGTCGACGGATCCGACGACCTCTCCCGTACGCGTGATGGTGCTGTCGCCCTCGATCTGGGCGATGCCGAAGTCGGTGAGCAGGACGCGGCCGTCGTCGCCGAGGAGGACGTTGCCGGGCTTGACGTCGCGGTGCAGGACGCCGGCAGCGTGCGCGGCGCGCAGGGCGCGCAGTACCCACAGGCCGATCCGGGCGGCCTCGGTCGGCTCGAAGCGGCCGTCCTGCTTGACCGCGTCGGCGAGTGAGCGGCCCTCGACCAGCTCCATCACGATCCACGGCCGGGCGTCGTGATCGAGCACGTCGTGCACGGTGACGACCGCGGAGTGGTTGATCCGCGCCGCCGCGCGCGCCTCCGCCCGGGTGCGGGCGAGGAGCCGCTCCTGGTCGCTCTCGGAGACGAAGTGCGCGGCGGTCAACTCCTTGATCGCGACGGTTCGGTGCAGCACCTCGTCATGGGCGCGCCACACCCGGCCCATGCCACCGCTGCCGATGGCATCGGTGAGCCGGTAGCGGCCCCCGAGGAGCAGGCCCTGCATCTGATTCACGTTTCCCCGCAATGTTCTTGACAGGGTCAGCGTAAGGACCGGCCCGCGAACGGGGAACCACCGGGGGCCTCAAGGAGACAGCACTGTGACGGTTGTCGCTTTCGGGGACGGGAGGGAACCGCGGGGCGAACCGCGTATGACGCGCGCCGCTCAGCCGGTGGACCGGTAGGTCGCCGCCGCCTGCTCGAAGAGCCGTGTCACCTCGTCCCGTTCGGCCTCCGGGCCGCGGATCTGCACCACGTGGTAGCGGCCGTCGATCAGAATCGCGAGGTTGCGCACGAACAGCTCGCGCCCGTCCTCGTCGGTCCAGGTGAACTGCCCCTCGGCCATGGTCCGCCCGCCCACCTCGATGGTCTTCAGACCGGTGGAGGTGGCCCAGCTCGACTCGCGGTACGGCCGCAACTCCGGCTCCCGCTCGCGCTGGTACGCCATCGGATCGCTGCCGTACTCGTCCGCGCCGTCCCGGCCCGCCACGACGATCAGCTCGAAGTCGCCCTTGCCGTACACGACCTGGCCGCTGCCGTTCTCCGGGGTGCGCTGCCAGCCCTCGGCGACGGCGACGCGGAAGCCCTCCGGGTCCGTACGCAGCGTGAAGCCGTCGGCGACGTCGGGGGCGTCGGTCTGGGTCTCGGTGTCGGTGGAGCCGGCCGACTCCGCGGGACCGTCGGACGCGTTCTGGTCGGGCCGTGGCTCACTGCTCGCGTCCGGCGTCTGTGCGGGCGCCTGGTCGACCTGGCCGGCGGCTCCGGTCCGGTCGGCGCCGTCCGCACCGCTACCGGTCTCGTCGGCCTTCGGCATGAACAGCATGGCGTACGCGATCGCGCCGGCCAGCGCGAGCAGCACCAGCAGGAGCAGGGTGCGGCCCAGGCTACGCGGCGAGCGGGCCTTCGGCCTGTCCCGCTTGTGCCGCCCGTGCGGCGCGGGCAGCCCGGCGCGCCGCCGGCGTACCAACTCACCCTTGCGGCGCACGATCGGCAGCCGACTGGCGTCGGGCGGTGGCGCGGCGACGACATGCACACCGGCCTCCGGCTCGGGCGCGGAACGCACCAGCGAACGCAGCCAGCCGCGCAGTTCCTCGAAGTCGAGGCGCTCGGTGGGGTCCTGACGCAGCAGCGACTCCACGACCGGCCGCAGTGGTCCGCACTCCTCCGCGAACGCCGGGGGCTCGGCACACACCATCTGCACCAGCTCGGCCGTCGACTCCTCCGGGTACGGCGCATGCCCCTGTACGGCCCTGAAGAGCAGCGCCCCCAGCGCCCACAGGTCGGTCGCGGGTCCGATGGGCGGCGCCAACTGCCAGTTCTCGTGCACCGGCCCCGCCTGCTCGGGCGCCCACCGCTCCGTCACCGGCCCGACCACGGCCATCCGCGCCTGCCGCGCCCGCTCGGCGGCCAGGGCGGTGGCCGGTCCCCGCCGCGGAGCGGGCGTCCCGGCAACGAGGTCGTCCCAGCGGCTGGGCGGCGGCGGAGCATCGGCGGCGGGCCCTCCGGGCGGGAGAGCGGTACGACCTGGCTGGGTCTCCTGACCTGGGACCGGCCCGACCTGCGTGTGTCCGTTGGCCTCGGCCGCACCGCGGGGTGCGGCGCCGTGCCAGGGCGTGGCGCGTACGCCATAGGGGTCGGCGATCTGGCCGGGCGGCGTGCCGTCAGACGTGCGCTGCGGGCCGGGTCCGGAGGCATACGGCGACTCCACCGCGCCGCCCTCGGACGCCGGACGCGCCCCGGGCAACGCCGCCCGCCCGCTCTGCTGCGTCTCCTGGACCTGGGCTGCCGCCCGCGCCCCGGCGCGATAAGCGGCGATCGCCCCGGCTCGCGCGGCTCGGATGTCCCCGCCGGTCTCCTGCGCCCTGCGGGCGGGCGCGACCGAGCCCCCGGCCCCGGGGACTCCGTCCGCACCCGGCACCGGCAGCCCCCCGGCCGCCCTCGCCTCGATGGCGGCACGCCGGGCGGCCTCCGGGTCCCCGCCACCGAAGCCACCGGAACCCTCTACACCGCCTACGCCACCGGGCCCCGCAGCCCCACGGGACCCCCCTGACACACCGGCACCGGCATCGCCCCCAGGAACTCCGCCGTCGCCGTCACCCCCGTCGTACGTCCACGCCGGCACGGGGTCGTACCCGCACAGCGCCTCCTCCGCCGCCCCGACCGCCAGGCCGGTCAGCATGACGCGGCCGTCGTCGCAGACGAGGATCGTGCGGGCGGTGATGTTCCGGTGGACCCAGCCATGCGCGTGCAGCACCCGAAGCGCCATCAGCACATCGGACGCGACCTCGGCCGCCCGGTACGGCGTCAACGGCTGCTCCGCCAGCAGAGCCGCCAGCGGCCGGGCCGCCACCAACTCGCTGACGATCCACAGCGAACCGCCCTCGGCGAACACGTCGAAGACCTGGTCGAGCCGCGGATGGTCGGGGATCCGGGCCGCCGCCTGCGCGGCCTGCACAGCCCGCCGAACCGCCGAATCGGTCGGCCGCCGAGCGCCCGTACGCGCCGCCGGCCCTCGCCGCGCCCCGCGGTCCCGCGCCGTGAAACCCTCCGGCAGCCCCTCGGCGTCGAGCACCTCCGCCTCGACGACCTCCGGCAACGGCACCTGCCTGACCAGGACTTCCTGCCCACTGTAGGTGTCGAAAGCCCGGGTCTCGGTGAGTTCGTACTCATCGGACGGCGGCAGCGGCAGGCGGTAGCGGTCGGCGAGTACCCGGCCCGCGTAGTCGTCCACGTTGCCTCCCCCGGCCGCCCGGCTGGTCAATTCCGTTCGTCTGGCGTCCCGTTCCGGATGCGTACGGTTCGCAAGCACTCACGATACGTGCCGGAGGCAACCTGCACAGACGGGACGGGAGATCTCATGTCCCGAACCGCCCGCCGCCCCGATCACGCCTTCGGTTCAAAGGTCTTCGTCAGCGTCCGCCATGTGGTCCTGCGCAGCTCGCTGTCCCATGCCGCGGCCTTCGCCGTGTACATCAGCGCGTAGCCCTGGTGGTCGTTCACGACGAACCCGCGGTCGATCGTCCGGTACTTCGTTCCCCCCTCGACATAGGTGAACTCCCAGTCGGCCGTGTCCCAGTCGCGGTAGTCCACCTCCTCGATGCGGATCCGCTCGTACTGGGAGCGCATCATGGAGCGCTCCTGGTTCTTCCAGTCCTGAACAGGGTCGTCCTGCGGCGTGGAGGTCCAGGCGACGAGCAGCTTCTGACCGTTCGGCCCGGTGAAGCGGTCCCCGGCCCCGTCCGACGACCGGTACTTCCATCCCTTGGGCAGCCCGATGGAGTAGCCCTGGCCGCCCTGGTACGTCGACACCGCCGAAGTGCCGTCGGTGGAGTCGGAGGCGTCGTCTGAGCCCTCGCCACCTTCGGCGCCCGCACCGCCGCTTGCGCTCGGCGCGCTGGCCGTCTCGCTCGCCGTCGCCGACTGCGTCGCCTCCGGGTCTGTACGGACCCCGCCGTCGTCGTCCGTCTTGGTCCCGGCGCTTCTGCTCGCCCCGGCGACGGCCTTGTTGCCACCGCTGCCGGACCCGTCGGACCCCTTGTCGTCCCCGCCGAGCGAGACGGCCAGCACGATGCCGAGCACGACGACCAGCACGGCCACCGCAATGATGACCAGCGTCCGCCGGGGCACCACATCGGTGAGCGGCGCCCTGGGCGCGGGCCGCGGCGGCAGGTCGGGCGGCGTCATCACGGGCCACCCCGAACTCCGGCCGCCGGAGCCGGCGTTCGCGCCCTGCGTGCCCTCGGTGGCCTTCGTCGCCGGCTCACCGGCGTCGGACGCTGCCGAAGGGGAGGCCGTCGCGCTCGGGGCGCCGGCCTCCGCTGATGCGGCACTCGTGGACTTCGTACGCGCCGAGGCGGCTGCGCCGGCCGCGGCGGCGGCCTTGCGCGCCGAACGCAGCGCCCCGCGCAGCCGATCGGCCGCCTCCTTGCTCCCGGATCCCGCCGAACTTCCCTGCGTCGCGGGCGGCTGCGGCGGCAGCGGGACGACCTTCGTCGCGTCGGCCGGTTCGGCCGCCCTGGGCTCTGGCGCGTGGATGACCGCGTTGAGCATCGCTCGGGCACCCGCGTCGTCGAGCCGCTCAGCGGGGTCCTTGGTGAGCAGTCCGTGGATGACGTCCTTGAGGGGTCCGGCGTTCTTCGGCTCCTCCAGCGGTTCGGTCATCACCGCGGTGAGGGTCGCGATCGCAGAGCCCTTGTCGTACGGCGGCACGCCCTCGACCGCCGCGTACAGCAGACCGCCGAGCGACCACAGGTCGGCGGCCGGACCGGGCTTGTGTCCGCGGGCGCGCTCGGGCGAGATGTAGGAGGGGGCGCCGACGAGCATGCCGGTGGAGGTGATGGACGGGTCGCCCTCGACCTGGGCGATGCCGAAGTCGGTGAGCACGACCCGGCCGTCGTCGGAGATCAGTACGTTCGACGGCTTCACATCGCGGTGCAGGATGCCCTCGCGGTGCGCCGAGCGCAGTACGTCGAGGATGGCGAGGCCGACCTCGGCGGCACGCTTCGGTTCGAGGAGGCCGTCCTCGCGGATGGCCTCGGCAAGGGACTTGCCCTCGACGAGTTCCATCACGATCCACGGCCGGTCGTCTTCCTCGACCACGTCGAAGACCGTCACCGCGCTGTTGTTGCGGATCCGCGCAATGGCCTTGGCCTCGCGCAGCGTGCGCGTGATCAGCCGGCGCTTCTCCTCCTCGTCGATGTTCGACGGGAACCGCAGCTCCTTGACGGCGACCGTCCGGCCGAGCGTCTCGTCCTCGGCGCGCCACACCGTGCCCATGCCGCCGCGGCCCAGGACTTCTCCCAGCCGGTATCGCCCTGCGAGAAGACGCTCGCTCTTGTCCTGACGAGTGTCCTGACGGGATGTCCCCGCCCGCTCCGCCTCCGACATGCGTCCCCTCATGCAACCCGCCCTGACAGAGCCTCCATTGTCCCTCACCCGACAAGTGCCCGACGCCCAGGGTGCCCCTCCCGACGCTGTCGTCCCTTTACAACGGCACGATGTCCGGCGCTCCCAGCCGCGCCGCGTCCGCCGTCAGGTCGTCCGGCTGGCGCTGCGACTCCCGCTCCGCCTCCACCCGCTTGTTGTAGTGCTCGATCTCCCGCTCGATGTGGTCCTTGTCCCAGCCGAGCACCGGCGCCATCAACTCGGCGGCCTCACGGGCGCTGCGGGTGCCCCGGTCGAAGGTCTCGATGGAGATACGGGTGCGCCGGGTCAGTACGTCGTCCAGGTGCCGTGCGCCCTCGTGCGAGGCGGCGTACACGACCTCGGCGCGCAGATAGTCGTCCGCCGCGTGCAGGGGCTCGCCCAGCGAGGAGTCGGCGGTGATGAGCTCGAGCACCTCCTCGGCCAGCGACCCGTACCGGTTCAGCAGGTGCTCGACGCGCACCACATGGAGTCCGGTGCGCGCGGCGATCCGGGCCCGCGCGTTCCACAGCGCCCGGTACCCCTCGGCGCCGAGCAGCGGGACGTCCTCGGTGACGCACTCGGCGACCCGCAGGTCGAGCCCGTGCACGGCCTCGTCGACCGCGTCCTTGGCCATCACGCGGTACGTCGTGTACTTGCCGCCCGCCACCACGACCAGCCCCGGCACGGGGTGTGCGACGGTGTGCTCGCGGGACAGCTTGCTGGTGGCGTCCGACTCGCCGGCGAGCAGCGGCCGGAGTCCCGCGTACACGCCCTCGACGTCGTCGCGCGTGAGCGGCACGGCCAGCACCGAGTTCACATGCTCCAGCAGGTAGTCGATGTCGGCGCTGGACGCGGCCGGGTGCGCCTTGTCGAGGTCCCAGTCGGTGTCGGTGGTGCCGATGATCCAGTGCCGGCCCCAGGGGATGACGAACAGCACGGACTTCTCGGTACGCAGGATCAGGCCGGTGGTGGAGTGGATCCGGTCCTTGGGCACGACCAGGTGGATGCCCTTGGACGCCCGGACGTGGAACTGCCCCCGCTCCCCCACCATCGCCTGGGTGTCGTCGGTCCACACGCCGGTGGCATTGACGATCTGCTTGGCTCGGACCTCGTACTCCCCGCCCGCCTCGACGTCCTGCACCCGGGCGCCGACGACGCGCTCGCCCTCGCGCAGAAATCCGGTCACGCGCGCACGGTTGGCGACTTTCGCGCCGTACGACGCCGCCGTACGCACGAGTGTGGCGACGTAACGGGCGTCGTCCATCTGGGCGTCGTAGTACTGCAAGGCTCCGACCAGCGCCTCCTTCTTCAGGGCAGGGGCGATGCGCAGGGCGTGACCGCGGCTCAGATGCCGGTGCACGGGCAGGCCCCGGCCGTGGGTGCGGGCCATCGACATGACGTCGTAGAGCAGGACGCCCGAACCGGCGTACAGGCGCTCCCAGCCCTTGTACTGCAGCGGATACAGGAACGGCACCGGTTTCACCAGATGCGGAGCCAGCCGCGACACCAACAGCCCGCGTTCCTTCAGGGCCTCCCGGACGAGCGCGAAATCGAGCATCTCCAGATAGCGCAGGCCGCCGTGGATCAGTTTGCTGGACCTGCTCGACGTGCCCGACGCCCAGTCACGCGCCTCGACCAGGCCCGTGGACAGCCCGCGTGTCACGGCGTCCAGCGCGGTGCCCGCGCCGACCACGCCACCGCCCACGACCAGCACATCCAGTTCCCGCTCGGCCATTGCCGCGAGTGACTCGGCCCGCTGCGCCGGCCCCAGTGTCCCTGTCCTCACCACTGCCTCCCGCTGATCGCCCGACCCGTATCCCCATGCCCAGATTCTGACCGGGTTGCCCGACTTCAGCCACCACGCGCTCCTACCTGTGGACAACACTCGCGGAAACGCGCCCGATCAATCCCGCAAATCGGTCATATTTACTCCTAGTGTGACATTGCGCTGCGTCCTGAACTGTCCACAGGGCTTGCGCACCTGTCCCGCTTCGGTTACTGGGAAGGACGGCCCACGCCATGCCCGCAGATCTCGCCGTCATCGGACTCGGCCCGCTCGGCCTGCCGCTGGCCCAGGCCGCCGTCGCCGCCGGCATCCCCACCGTCGGCTACAAGACCGGCCCGGAGCCCGGCTCGCTCAGCCCCGCCGAACTGCGCCGGATGCTCTCGGGGGGCTTCCGGCACGCCGCGGGACCCACCGAGCTCGGCCGGGTGCGCACCGCGGTCATCTGCGCACCGGCGCCCAGGAACGCGGACGGCGGGCTCGACCTGAGCCAGGTGGAGGCGGCCGCCCGCATCCTGGCCGCACGGCTGCGCCCGCACACCACGGTCATCCTGGAGTCGCCCGTATCCCCGGGCACGACGGAGGAATTCCTGCGCCCGCTCCTCGAGAAGGGCTCGGGCCTGCGCGCGGGCCGCGACTTCCACCTCGCCTACTCACCCAGTCGGGTCGACCCCGGCAACCGCGACTTCACCCCGGCCGGCACCCCGAAGGTCATCGGCGGCCTCACCCCGGCCTGCACGGAGTCGGCCGCCACCTTCTACAGCCGGCTCACCGACAAGGTGGTACGCGCGCGTGGACTCCGCGAAGCCGAGACCGTGCAGCTCCTGGAGACCAACTACCGACACGTCAACATCGCCCTGGTCAACGAGATGGCCGTCCTGTGCCACGACCTGGGCGTCGACCTGTGGGACGTCATCCGCTGCGCGGAGACCAAGCCGTTCGGCTTCCAGGCCTTCCGCCCCGGCCCCGGCGTCGGCGGCCACGCCGTCCCACAGGACCTGACCGGCCGCTCGGGCCGCGGGCTGCGCATGGTGGAGCTGGCCCAGCAGGTCAACAGCCGGATGCCCCGCTACGTCGTCCAGCGCGCCGCCACCCTCCTCAACGAGCACGGCAAATCAGCCCGCGGCGCGCGCGTGCTGCTGCTCGGCGTCACCTACAAGCCCGACCTCGCCGACCAGCAGGGCACCCCGGCGCAGGAGATCGCGATCCGCCTGATGGAGCTCGGCGCCGCCGTCAGCTACCACGACCCGCACATCCCGTCCTGGAGCGTCCTCGACCGCCCGGTCCCCCGCGCGGACTCCCTCTACGAGGCCGCCGCCGACGCCGACCTCACGATCCTGCTCCAGAACCACCGCACGTACGACCTCCAGGGCCTGTCGGTGAAGGCCCAGCTCCTGCTGGACACGCGGGGGGCAACGCCCACGGGGGCAGCGCATCGGTTGTGAAGGGGGCGCGTGGGGCGGCAGGCACCCTTGGGCACGCAAAAGGGCCGGTCACCCCACCTGGGGTGACCGGCCCTTCCAGCCGTAGGCCCTACCGCCGATGCTGCGAATCGGCCACCGTCACCTCGACCCGCTGGAACTCCTTCAGCTCGCTGTACCCGGTCGTGGCCATGGCCCGTCGGAGCGCGCCGAAGAAGTTCATCGAGCCGTCGGGCGTGTGGGACGGGCCCGTGAGGATCTCCTCGATCGTGCCGACCGTGCCGAGGTCGACCTTCTTGCCACGCGGCAGCTCCTCGTTGACGGCCTCCATGCCCCAGTGGTGGCCCTTGCCCGGCCCGTCCGTCGCGCGCGCGAGGGGGGAGCCCATCATCACCGCGTCGGCGCCGCAGGCGATCGCCTTGGGCAGGTCGCCGGACCAGCCGACGCCGCCGTCCGCGATCACGTGCACGTACCGCCCGCCGGACTCGTCCATGTAGTCCCGGCGGGCCGCCGCCACGTCGGCCACCGCGGTGGCCATCGGCACCTGGATGCCCAGGACGTTGCGCGTGGTGTGCGCGGCGCCGCCGCCGAAGCCGACCAGGACGCCGGCCGCGCCGGTGCGCATGAGGTGCAGGGCCGCGGTGTAGGTGGCGCAGCCGCCGACGATCACCGGGACGTCGAGCTCGTAGATGAACTGCTTCAGGTTCAGCGGCTCGTGCGAGGACGAGACGTGCTCCGCGGAGACCGTCGTACCGCGGATGACGAAGATGTCCACGCCCGCGTCCACCACGGCCTTGGAGAACTGGGCCGTGCGCTGCGGGGAGAGCGCGGCGGCGGTGACCACGCCGGAGTCGCGCACCTCCTTGATGCGCTGCCCGATCAGCTCCTCCTTGATGGGAGCGGCGTAGATCTCCTGCAGGCGACGCGTCGCGGCCTCGACCGGCAGGCCGACGATCTCGTCGAGCAGCGGCTGCGGGTCCTCGTACCGCGTCCACAGGCCTTCGAGGTTCAGCACGCCGAGGCCGCCGAGCTCGCCGATGCGGATCGCCGCGGCCGGCGAGACGACCGAGTCCATGGGGGCTGCCAGGAAGGGCAGCTCGAAGCGGTAGGCGTCGATCTGCCAGGCGATCGAGACCTCCTTCGGGTCCCGCGTACGGCGGCTGGGGACGACGGCGATGTCGTCGAAGGCGTACGCCCGGCGGCCGCGCTTGCCGCGCCCGATCTCGATCTCAGTCACTTGTGAGGCCTTTCCCTGATGCGTTGCAGCGCCTTCCAGTATCCCCGACAGGTACGCCAAGGGCGGCCCCGGAGCATCCGGGGCCGCCCTCAGATGTGCTTCACGCGCGCGTGCGTCTCACTTACGGCTGTAGTTCGGCGCCTCGACGGTCATCTGGATGTCGTGCGGGTGGCTCTCCTTCAGGCCCGCCGAGGTGATCCGGACGAACCGGCCCCGCTCCTGCAGCTCGCGCACGTCCCTGCCGCCGACGTAGAACATCGACTGGCGCAGACCGCCCACCAGCTGGTGGACGACGGAGGACAGCGGGCCACGGTAGGGCACCTGGCCCTCGATGCCCTCGGGGACCAGCTGCTCGTCGGAGGCGACGCCCTCCTGGAAGTAGCGGTCCTTGGAGAACGACTTGCGGTCGCCGCGGGTCTGCATCGCGCCGAGCGACCCCATGCCGCGGTACGACTTGAACTGCTTGCCGTTGATGAACATCAGCTCGCCCGGCGACTCCTCGCAGCCCGCGAGCAGCGAGCCCAGCATCACCGTGTCGGCGCCCGCGACCAGGGCCTTGGCGATGTCGCCGGAGTACTGCAGACCACCGTCGCCGATCACCGGAACGCCGGCGTCCTTGGCGGCGAGCGCGGCCTCGTAGATGGCCGTGACCTGCGGGACGCCGACGCCGGCGACCACGCGGGTGGTGCAGATGGAGCCGGGGCCGACACCGACCTTGATGCCGTCCACACCGGAGTCGATCAGTGCCTGGGCGCCGTCGCGGGTGGCGACGTTGCCGCCGATGACATCGACGCCGGACGAGTTCGACTTGATCTTGGCGACCATGTCGCCGACCAGCCGGGAGTGGCCGTGCGCGGTGTCGACGACGATGAAGTCGACGCCCGCCTCGATCAGGGCCTGGGCGCGCTCGAAGGCGTCGCCCGCGACACCGACCGCCGCGCCGACGAGCAGGCGGCCCTCGGCGTCCTTGGCGGCGTTCGGGTACTTCTCGGCCTTGACGAAGTCCTTGACCGTGATCAGGCCCTTGAGGACACCTGCGTCGTCGACCAGCGGCAGCTTCTCGATCTTGTGCCGGCGCAGCAGGTCCATGGCGTCCGTGCCGGAGATGCCGACCTTGCCGGTGACCAGCGGCATCGGCGTCATGACCTCGCGTACCCGGCGGGAACGGTCGGTCTCGAAGGCCATGTCGCGGTTGGTGACGATGCCGAGCAGCTTGCCGGCCGGGTCGGTGACCGGGACGCCGCTGATCCGGAACTTGCCGCAGATCGCGTCGGCCTCGGCGAGCGTGGCGTCCGGGTTGATGGTGATCGGGTCGGTGACCATCCCGGACTCGGAGCGCTTGACCAGGTCTACCTGGTTGGCCTGGTCCTCGATGGACAGGTTGCGGTGCAGCACACCGACGCCGCCCTGGCGGGCCATCGCGATCGCCATGCGCGACTCGGTGACCTTGTCCATGGCGGCGGACAGGAGCGGGATGTTGACCCGCACGTTCTTGGAGACGTACGAGGCGGTGTCGATCTCGTCGGGTGCCATGTCCGACGGGCCCGGCAGCAGCAGCACGTCGTCGTAGGTCAGCCCGAGTGTCGCGAATTTCCCGGGCACTCCGTCGACGTTGGCAGTCATGACACCTTCCCCAAATGGCCTTGATCGGTGCGGATGTCCATGCTAACGGGAAGCATGGCTCTCTCATTCCACGGTTCTGGGCCGCCGCGGGCTTCGTATGTTCGTACGGAACCGAGCAGAAGCCTGTTCATCCGTGGCCGGCTTCACTGCTCGGCCAGGGCCCTCAGCCTGCTCAGCGCCCTGTGCTGGGCCACCCGGACCGCTCCGGGTGACATTCCCAACATCTGTCCAGTCTCCTCCGCCGTGAGTCCCACGGCGATGCGGAGCAGCAGCAGTTCACGCTGGTTCTCCGGGAGGTTGGCCAGCAGTTTCTTGGCCCACTCGGCGTCGCTGCTGAGCAGCGCCCGCTCCTCCGGGCCCAGCGAGTCGTCCGGACGCTCCGGCATCTCGTCGGACGGGACCGCCGTCGAGCCGGGGTGCCGCATCGCGGCCCGCTGCAGGTCGGCGACCTTGTGGGCGGCGATGGCGAAGACGAAGGCCTCGAAGGGCCGCCCGGTGTCCCGGTAGCGCGGCAGGGCGAGGAGGACGGCCACACAGACCTCCTGGGCCAGGTCCTCGACGAAGTGGCGCGCATCGCCCGGGAGGCGCGACAGCCGGGTGCGGCAGTAGCGCAGGGCCAGTGGGTGGACATGGGCGAGCAGATCGTGCGTGGCCTGCTCGTCCCCGTCGACCGCGCGGTGGACGAGCGCACCGATCGCCCCTTGGGCAGTGGCCGCCTCGTCGTCGCGCATCGGTCCATGGTGCCCTGCGGCCGGATACTCCGCGGCACTGCCTCCGTTGTTGTGCACCGAAGCGTTATGAGCAGGTGCGCCGGAACTCATCTCCTGCGCCCTCCCCTTCCGCTCGACCGACTCGTCCCCGAGGAACTCCACACCTCAAGGATGCGGCATCCGCGCCGAAACGAGCAGCGGGTACCGACCGCGCTGCCGCACCGACGCTTCGCCACCGCGCCCCGCAAGGGGGCGCCAGGGCGCGGGGAACTGCGCGACCAGCCACAACGAACCCGCACCCCGCAGAGGCCCGCAGCCCACGATGACGACCCGCAGCCCTGTGACCGCCTACCCAGCGGAGCGCTACCGCACCAGACCCCACCGGAACCCGAGCGCCACCGCATGTGCCCGGTCCGAGGCGCCGAGCTTCTTGAAGAGGCGGCGGGCGTGAGTCTTGACGGTGTCCTCGGAGAGGAACAGCTCGCGGCCGATCTCGGCGTTGGAGCGGCCGTGGCTCATGCCTTCGAGCACCTGGATCTCGCGCGCCGTGAGCGTGGGCGCGGCGCCCATCTCGGCGGAGCGCAGCCGGCGCGGGGCGAGCCGCCAGGTGGGGTCGGCGAGGGCCTGCGTGACGGTGGCGCGCAGCTCGGCGCGCGAGGCGTCCTTGTGCAGGTAGCCGCGGGCGCCGGCGGCGACCGCGAGGGCCACGCCGTCCAGGTCCTCGGCGACGGTGAGCATGATGATGCGCGCACCGGGGTCGGCGGACAGCAGCCGCCGCACGGTCTCGACGCCGCCCAGTCCGGGCATGCGTACATCCATGAGAATGAGGTCCGAGCGGTCGGCACCCCAGCGGCGGAGGACTTCCTCGCCGTTGGCCGCCGTCGTCACGCGCTCGACACCGGGCACGGTCGCGACCGCGCGGCGGAGCGCCTCTCGGGCAAGCGGGGAGTCGTCGCAGACGAGGACGGAAGTCATGGCCGCCCTCCGCAGCTGATGCGCGTCACCTTGAGCCTCCAGGCTGGTACGGAATCGTCACCTGTGCGGTCGACCGTCTCGGACGCCTGCCCGAGCGCTTGTGTTTTCAACCGCCTCCGCACTCTCAACGACGGTCACTCGAAAGAGTTACGGGGCCGTGTGCCGTCTTCGGCACTCTACGTGAGGGTGCGGACACGCGGCAGGCGCGCGCAGTGGACCCTCAACGTTTCATCACAACCATGCCCCATTTAGCCCTATTTCTTCCCATTCGCTGGCATCTGAGGCTAGATTCGCAATGAGTCATATTTTCATCTCCTTAGATCGTAGTTATACGGTCGTGGGCACCGTATCTGCTCAGAACGGCTACAAGGGGTCACGTAATGGCAGATTTCTCCCGCCTTCCCGGACCGAACGCGGACCTGTGGGACTGGCAGCTCCTGGCTGCCTGTCGCGGGGTGGACAGCTCGCTCTTCTTCCATCCGGAGGGCGAGCGCGGGGCGGCTCGGAGCGCTCGCGAGAACTCGGCCAAAGAGGTCTGCATGAGGTGCCCGGTCCGCGCGGAGTGCGCGGCGCATGCGCTGGCGGTACGCGAGCCGTACGGCGTGTGGGGCGGGTTGACCGAGGACGAGCGCGAGGAGCTCATGGGGCGGGCACGACACCGGCTGGTGTCGGCGTCGACGGCTGACGGAAGCACCGCCACGAGCAGCTGAACATCTGAAGGAACGTTTCTGCAGGAGGACCCGCGCACACGTGCCTACATCATTGACCCGACGTATGCCCAGGGGGCTCAGCGCGCCGCCGCGCGCGTCAACTCGTCCAGCGTCGCCACCACCGCGGGCACCTGAGCCAGGTCGGGCAGCGTGAGGGCGACGATCTCCCGCCGCACCGCCGGCTCCAGCGTCACCGCACGCGCCCCCCGCGGCCGTACCGACTCGATCGCGAGCTGGGGCAGCACGGCGACCCCCAGACCCGCGCCGACCAGGCCGACAACCGCCGGATAGTCGTCGGTGGCGAAGTCGATCCGGGGGGTGAAGCCCGCTCCCTCGCACACCTCGATCAGCTGACCGCGACAGCGTGGGCAGCCCGCGATCCACGGTTCCTCGGCGAGTTCGCCGATGGCGACGGACTCCGCGCGCGCGAGCCGGTGCCGTTCGGGCACCAGCCCCACCAGCCGGTCGGTCAGCAGCGGCCGTACCACCAGGTCGTCCCACTCCTCGGCGCCCGCCGCGCCCTCGTAGCGGAAGGCGAGCGCGATGTCGCAGTCGCCCTCGCGCAGCAGCTCGACGGACTTCGGCGGCTCGGCCTCCTCCAGGGAGACCCGGGTGCCGGGGTGCGCGGCGCGCAGGGCGGCGAGAGCGCTCGGGACGAGGGTGGAGCTGCCGCTGGGGAAGGAGACGAGCCGGACCCGCCCGGCGCGCAGTCCGGCGATCGCGGCAACCTCCTCCTCGGCCGCGGTGAGCCCGGCGAGGATGCTCGAGGCATGCCGTACGAGCGCCTCGCCGGCCTGGGTGAGGCGCATCTCGCGGCCACTGCGGACCAGTAGCGGCGTGCCGACGGATGCCTCCAGGGCCTTCATCTGCTGACTGACGGCGGGCTGGGTGCAGCCCAGTTCGCGCCCCGCCGCCGAGAAGGAGCCGGTGGTGGCGACGGCGCGCAGGACGCGCAGATGACGGGCCTCGATCACACTTCGAGGATAAGCGAGGCTTTGATACGACGCCGAATATTGGGTCGAATCTTTGACGGCGGGTCGCCTACCGTGCGCTCATGAAGCTTCTCTCAGTCAACCTGGGCCGTCCGAAGGCCGTGCCGTACACGGACAATCCGGAGGGCCTGACCGGCATCGACAAGCAGCCTGTGGAGGGGCCGGTGCGGGTGGCGGCGCCCGGCCCCAAGGGCATCGGCGGGAGCGGGCTGGCCGGGGATGCGGTGTGCAAGAGAGAGCACCACGGGGGCAACGACCAGGCCGTGTACGCGGTGGCGCGCGAGGACCTGGACGACTGGGAGCGCGAGCTCGGGCGACCGCTCGCCAACGGGTCGTTCGGCGAGAACCTCACGACTGAGGGCCTCGACGTGTCCGGCGCGCTGA
The DNA here is from genome assembly GCF_046267975.1 of Streptomyces flavusporus. Taxonomy (NCBI): domain Bacteria; kingdom Bacillati; phylum Actinomycetota; class Actinomycetes; order Kitasatosporales; family Streptomycetaceae; genus Streptomyces; species Streptomyces flavusporus. The sequence continues at coordinate 3,986,011 of NZ_CP176503.1, forward strand.
TCGGCGAGCGCTGGCGCATCGGTGCCGGGGTGGTACTCGAGGTCTCCAGTGGGCGGATTCCCTGTGTCACCTTCCAGGGGCACATGGGCGAGAAGCGGTGGGTGAAGCGGTTCACGGAGAAGGGGGCGTCGGGTGCGTACCTGCGGGTGATCGAGCCGGGTGAGATCCGTGCCGGGGATCGGGTCGAGATCGTCCACCGCCCTGACCACGACGTGACAGTCGCCCTGCTGTTCCGGGCGGTGACCACCGAGCGGGAGCTTCAGCCGCGGCTCCTTGCGGCGGGCGAGGCGCTGCACCCCGAGGTGCGGGAGTGGGCGCGCAAGTACGTTGAGCAGCATGCCTCCTGACAGTGGGTCACAGACCTGGTTCACCTTGAGGGCCCTGAGTCGTCCTCACCCGCCCGCCGCGCACGGAATCTTCACCTCCGGGTCACTACTCTTGGTCCATGACAACGGCTCTGATTACGGGATCGACCGCGGGGATCGGCGCCGCGTTCGCGCGACGGCTGGCGGCTGACGGGCACAACCTGGTTCTGGTGGCCCGGGACACCGAGCGGCTCGGCGAGCAGGCCACCGAGTTGCACGACCGGCACGGCATCGAGGCGGAGGTGCTGACGGCGGACCTGGCGACGGACGACGGCATCGAGGCGGTCGCCGCCCGGCTGGGGGACCGCAAGAACCCCGTCGACCTGCTGATCAACAACGCCGGCTTCGGCAACAAGGGCCGCTTTCTCGACGTCTCCATGGCCGACGAGCTGAAGATGCTCAAGGTGCACTGCGAGGCGGTGCTGCGGCTGACGTCGGCGGCGACGGAGGCGATGCGGGAGCGCGGGCGCGGCGGTGTCGTCAACGTCGCCTCGGTCGCGGCGTTTCTGCCGCGCGGGACGTACGGCGCGTCGAAGGCGTGGGTCGTGCAGTTCACCCAGGGCGCGGCGCGCGATCTGGAGGGCAGCGGAGTGCGGTTGATGGCGCTGTGCCCCGGGTTCGTGCGGACGGAGTTCCATGAGCGCGCCGGGATGGGGACGGACAACATCCCGGGCTGGATGTGGCTCGACGCCGACAAGCTCGTGGCGGCGGCGCTGTCGGATCTGGCGCGGGGGAAGTCGGTGTCGATTCCGGATCCGCGGTACAAGGCGCTGATGGGGTTGGTGAAGGTGGCGCCTCGGGGCTTGCTCGGGGGGATCAGTTCACGGACGGGGCGGAAATACGGGCCGCAGTAGCGGTCCGTGACAGGACTCCGTGGGGGGAGTCCGTAGGACAATGGAGCTGTTCAATCGAACCAGGGGGGCCGGGAGGTGGCTCCATGACGTTCGTGCAGGTCATCGACTGCAAGACCAGTCGGTTCGACGAGATGAACCGGCTGATGGACACCTGGGTCGAGCAGACCAAGGGGAAGCGGACGGCGACGCACAGTGTGATCGGGAAGGACCGGTCCGACGCGTCGCATGTCATCGAGATCGTGGAATTCCCGTCGTACGAGGAGGCGATGCGGAATTCCACTCTGCCGGAGACCGATCGGATCTTCCGGGAGATGGTCGCCCTGTGCGACGAGATGCCGACGTTCACCGATCTGGACGTGGTGCGCGACGAGCAGTTGTACGCGGCGACCGTGCGGCGGTTCTTCGAGGTGATCGCCACGAAGGGCGAGCTGCCGCCGTTGAACGCCGTGATGGCGGAGCACTATCACGATCACAATCCCGCGGATGAGCAGGACGCCCTCGGGATGGACCACGTCCGGCGTGAGTTGGACGAGTGGCGGGCGGCCTTCGACTTCGAGTTCAGCATCGAGGATCTCATCGCGCAGGGCGACCGGGTGTGCGCGCGGTGGTTCTGGAAGGGCACCCACAAGGGCGACTTCCTGGGGATCCCGGCCACCGGGAAGCAGGTCTCCATGACGGGGACGACCATCTTCCGGTGCGGCGGGGACGGAAAGCTCGCCGAGGGCTGGTGGGAGTACGACCGGATGGGGCTGATGACGCAGCTGGGCGCGTTCGAGGAGTTGGAACGGTAGGCGGCACGGCAACGCGCGGGGCCCGGCATCCCCCTTCGAGGGGATGCCGGGCCCTTGTTGCCGTGTGGCGACTCGCGTCAGTGCGCGTGGCCGTGACCGTGGCCCGCGGCCTCCGGCTCCTCTTCCTTCTTCTCGACGACCAGGGTCTCGGTCGTCAGCAGCAGGGAGGCGATGGAGGCGGCGTTCTCCAGGGCGGAGCGGGTGACCTTGACCGGGTCGATGACGCCGGCCTTGATCAGGTCGCCGTACTCGCCGGTGGCGGCGTTGAAGCCCTGGCCCTTCTCGAGCTCGGCGACCTTGGAGGTGATGACGTAGCCCTCCAGGCCGGCGTTCTCGGCGATCCAGCGCAGCGGCTCGACGGCGGCCTTGCGGACGACGGCGACACCGGTGGCCTCGTCGCCCTCCTTGCCGAGGTTGTCCTCCAGCACCTTCACGGCGTGGACGAGCGCGGAGCCACCACCGGAGACGATGCCCTCCTCGACCGCGGCGCGGGTCGCGGAGATGGCGTCCTCCAGACGGTGCTTCTTCTCCTTCAGCTCCACCTCGGTGGCGGCGCCGACCTTGATCACGCACACGCCGCCGGCCAGCTTGGCGAGGCGCTCCTGGAGCTTCTCGCGGTCCCAGTCGGAGTCCGTGGCCTCGATCTCGGCCTTGATCTGCCCGATCCGGCCCTCGACGTCCGCCTTGTTGCCGGCACCGTCGACGATCGTGGTGTCGTCCTTGGTGACGGTGACGCGGCGGGCGGCGCCCAGGACGTCGACGCCGACCTGGTCGAGCTTGAGGCCGACCTCCTCGGAGATGACCGTGGCGCCGGTGAGGACCGCCATGTCCTGCAGCATCGCCTTGCGGCGGTCGCCGAAGCCGGGGGCCTTGACCGCGGTGGCGTTGAAGGTGCCGCGGATCTTGTTGACGACGAGGGTGGACAGGGCCTCGCCCTCCACGTCCTCGGCGATGATCAGCAGCGGCTTGGAGGCGTTCGACTGGATGATCTTCTCCAGCAGCGGCAGGAGGTCCGCGATGGCGGAGATCTTGCCCTGGTGGATGAGGATGTACGGGTCGTCGAGGACGGCCTCCATGCGCTCCTGGTCCGTCACGAAGTACGGCGACAGGTAGCCCTTGTCGAAGGCCATGCCCTCGGTGAAGTCCAGCTCCAGACCGAAGGTGTTGGACTCCTCGACGGTGATGACACCGTCCTTGCCGACCTTGTCCATGGCCTCGGCGATCAGCTCGCCGACCTGCTGGTCCTGGGCGGACAGCGCGGCGACGGCGGCGATGTCGGACTTCTCCTCGATCGGCCGGGCGGAGCCCAGCAGGTCCTCGGAGACGGCGGCGACGGCGGCGTCGATGCCCTTCTTCAGGGCGGCCGGGGAGGCACCGGCGGCAACGTTCTTCAGGCCCTCGCGGACCAGCGCCTGGGCCAGCACGGTGGCGGTGGTCGTACCGTCACCAGCGATGTCGTTGGTCTTGGTCGCCACCTCCTTCACCAGCTGGGCGCCGAGGTTCTCGTACGGGTCCTCGACCTCGACCTCACGGGCGATGGTGACACCGTCGTTGGTGATGGTGGGGGCGCCGAACTTCTTGTCGATGACGACGTTGCGGCCCTTGGGGCCGATCGTCACCTTGACCGTGTCGGCGAGCTTGTTGACGCCGCGCTCGAGGGCGCGACGGGCGTCCTCGTCGAACTTCAGGATCTTCGCCATGACAGCGTGAGCCCTCTCGGAAATCTTGGATGAAATGACGCCGCGCCCCGGGCGCCCGGCTTCTCAGTGGTCGCGGGGGCCAGGGGCGCAGCTCAAAAACTTGAGGTGGTCTTACTTCTCGATGATCGCGAGCACGTCGCGAGCCGAGAGGACGAGGTACTCCTCGCCGTTGTACTTCACCTCGGTGCCGCCGTACTTGCTGTACAGCACGATGTCGCCGGTCTTGACGTCGAGCGGAAGGCGCTCGCCGTTCTCGAAGCGGCCCGGGCCCACGGCCAGGACGACGCCCTCCTGGGGCTTCTCCTTGGCGGTGTCCGGAATGACCAGGCCCGAGGCCGTGGTCTGCTCGGCGTCCAGCGGCTGGACCACGATGCGGTCCTCGAGCGGCTTGATGGCAACCTTGGAGCTGGTGGTCGTCACGATCCGACCTCCCCCTTCGGAGATCTCACGGGGTTAACTGTCTGAGGTGGCGACCAGGTCGATCCGTCGTCGCGGGTGCCGGACCTGCCCGTCGCTTTGTTGGCACTCTCCTCTGTCGAGTGCCAGAGCCGAGACTATGACCGGGGTTAGCACTCGGTCAAGCGGAGTGCCAATTGCCTGCGGCGCGGCGCGGGTGAATTTTGTGGCCGACGGTTGTTCGGTGCCCTGCGCCGGTGTGCCCCGACCTGGGGGCTGCCGCCCCCAGACCCCGCTTCGGCCTGAACGGCCTCGCCCTCAAACGCCGGACGGACTGGGTGGGCAGCTACAGGTAGTCCTCCAGCCGTCCCACCGTCAGGCCCGCCTGCTGGATCAGGCGCAGTAGGTGGGTCGTGCGGGAGCGTAGGTTCGGGGTGGGGGTTTCCGTTGCGGGGACGGAGATGATGTCGCCGGGGTGGAGGCGGGGGGCTCCGTCGGTGTACGTGAGGGTGTCGGCGTTCATGGTGGCGCGCCAGAGGACCACGGCGGCGATGCCGCAGTCGGCGGCGGCGCGCAGGGTGGTCGTGTCGTACGTGCCGTAGGGCGGGCGGAAGAGGCGGGGGCGGACGCCGAAGCGGGACCGGAGTTTGTTCTGCTGGCCGCAGATCTCGGCGCGTTGACCGGCGTACGGCAGTCCGCGCAGGGCGGCGTGGTCGAGGGTGTGGTTCTGGACGCTCGCGCCGACCGAGCGCAGGCGGGCGAAGTGGCCGTAGCCCGGTCCGACGACGCTGTCCGTGAGGAACATGCTGACCGGCAGGCGCAGTTCGCGGACCATGTCGACGAACCGCGGGTCCTTCTCGGCGCCGTCGTCGTAGGTCAGGAAGACGACCTTGTCGCGGGTCCGGACGCGGTCGACGACGGGTGGGAGGCCGTCCGGGCGCCGGGAGGGGGAAGAGAGGGACGGTTGCGGGGGCGGGGACAGGGGGGTGGTCAGGCCCCAGCGGACGTGGGGTGGGGCTTCCGAGGACGAACCGGGGGCTCCCACCCGGTCCGACGGTCCCTTGGCGGAACGCTCGGTGGGGGTGACGGTCAGGGCGCAGCCGGTCAGCAGGATCAGCAGCAGTGCCGGGCCGGCCAGCCGTCTGCGCCCCGTCACAGGTAGTCCTCCAGCCGGGCCACCGCGTACCCCTGGGCCGTGACCTTGTCGAGGAACCGGCGGATCATGTCGGGCATCGTGCCCTCCCAGTCGTCCCGGCCGCGGAAGTGGCTGAGGACGATGTCGCCGGGGTGCAGGTCCTGATCCCATTCGCGGTAGTCCCAGTGGTCGACGAACACCTCCTCGTTCCAGAGGGGGGCGTACTTGATGCCGCAGGCCTTGGCGGCGTGCAGGGTGTCCTTGTTGTAGTTGCCGAAGGGCGGGCGGAAGAGGAGCGGGCGTTTGCCGTAGTGCTTCTCGATGACGTCCTGCATGCCGCAGATCTCGCGCTTCTGGTCGTCGTAGGAGAGGCCGGGCAGGTAGGGGTGGTTCAGGGTGTGGTTGTTCAGGGCCACACCGTTGTCCTGCATCCGCTTGAAGTAGGCGTAGTCCTCGCTGACCAGGTAGTCGCTGAGGAAGGCCGTGTACGGGACGTCGAGGTCGTTCATCATCCGCAGGAACGCCGGGTCCTTCTCCGCACCGTCGTCGATGGTGAGGAAGACGATCTTGTGCTGGGTGGGGATGGTGGTGAAGACCGGCGGGAGGTCGTCCTCGAGGTGACCGTCGACCTCGAAGCCCTCGCGCGTCGTGATCCTCGGCTTCGTCGCGGGGGGTGGCGGCGGCTTGAGGGGGATCTCCTTCAGGCCCCAGCGCTTCGCGGCGGCGGCGCGGGCGGCGTACTCGGCGCGGAGTTCGGTGGCGTAGCCGTCCAGGGCGCGGGCCGGGGGCGCCTTGAGCGGCGGTGGCTGGCCGGGAGCGGGCGGCACCTCCGAGCCGCCCTGCACGCAGCCGGAGGCGATGGCGACGAGGGCCAGTGCGGCGACCGAGGCCCTGGCCCCCGGACGCCACCGCGACCGGTTTTTGTCATTTTGTAGTACTACTCGCATGCTTGCGGATCCTCGCAGGACCGGCTCGCGAACCCCGGCCGACACCGCCGCCGGAGGCGCACCATCCACCGACTGGCCGACAATGGCCCGGTGAACGACCTCCTCGCTCCCCTGCTCACCCCCGAAGGCCGGGCCCTCCTCGACGAGGTGCGCGGCACGGACCCCGCCCAGGAACTCGCCGTCGCGACCCGGCTGCGTCGCGAGCACCCGGCCGAGTTGGTGTCGGCGGCCCTCGGCCAGGCGCTGCTGCGACAACGGGCGGTAACAAAGTTCGGGGCCGAGGACGCGGAGCGGATGTTCTTCACACCCGACGGGGTGGAGCAGTCGACGCGGGCGAGCGTGGCGGCGTACCGCGCGCGAAGGTTCCAGGAGCTGGGCGTGACCTCCGTGGCCGACCTGTGCTGCGGGATCGGCGGCGACGCGGTCGCGCTCGCCCGGGCCGGGATCCGGGTCCTCGCCGTGGACCGGGATCCGCTGACGGCGGCGGCGGCGCGGGCGAACGCCGAGGCGCTGGGGCTCGACGGGCTGATCGAGGTGCGCCAGGCGGATGTCACGGAGGTGGACGTGTCGGCGTACGACGCGGTCTTCGTGGACCCGGCGCGGCGCGGCGGACGGGGCCGGATCTTCGATCCGGAGGCGTACTCGCCGCCGCTGTCGTGGGCCGTACAGGCGGCCGCCCGGGCCCCGCACGCCGCGCTGAAGGTCGCGCCGGGCATTCCGCACGAGGCCGTGCCCGACACGGCCGAGGCCGAGTGGATCTCGGACGGCGGGGACGTGAAGGAGGCGGTGCTGTGGTTCGGCACCGAGCCCGGCCTGGTGCGCGCCACCCTGCTGCCGGGGCCGCGCACACTGCGCTCCCGCGGGCTGCCCGATCCTCCGGTGCGTCCCGTCGGGCGCTTTCTCTACGAGCCCGATGGCGCCGTCATCCGCGCCCATCTGGTCGCCGAGGTGGCCGACGAGCTGGGCGGCGGGCTGATCGACGAGACCATCGCGTACGTCACGGCCGACGAGGCGCGTGCCACGCCGTACGCCTCCGCCTACGAGATCACCGACCAACTCCCTTTCAACGTCAAGAAGTTGAAGGCGCTGCTACGGGAGCGGGAGGTCGGGATCCTCACCGTCAAGAAGCGGGGCTCAGCCGTCGCGCCGGAAGAACTGCGCAAGAAGGTCAAGCCCCACGGACCAGGCGCGGCCACCGTCTTCCTGACCCGGGTCGCGGGTCATCCGGCGATGCTGGTGGGCCACCCGTTGGGGTAGCGAGCTGTTCCAGCCGGAATGTGCTCAAGCCTGCCCAGGTGAGCGGGAGTGAGCCTTGACAGTCTGCGGCGTGACGCGCCTGTCGGCCGTCATGCCGATCCCTCGGGAGGGGAACGGAAGTAGCTGACGGCCGAGGATGAGCAGGTGGTGCGTCTAGTGGGCGCGCATCTGGGCGCACTGGCCTCGAAGGACCTGAAGGTGCGGTGCGCGGACGGCCTGGAGCACTCCACCGACAGGTGGGCGGCGCGCAAGCGTGTGCTGACGCCGGTGGCGTCTTCGCGCTGGGCCGGGGCAATCACTAAGGCATCGCACGACCGGTGGGCGCTGGCCCGCCGGTGTCAGCTCGCCCACATCCACAGCCTTCAGGCCGGTGTCGCCACGATCGCACACCGGCTGGCGCAACCGGTCGGGCAGAAGGGATCGAAGAGCGCGCCGGGCGGCTACCGCTCCCGTCAGGAGTGGTTCGCCAAGTCCCGCCGCCTTCACGTGCTCCAGGACCGGCTGGAGCGGGAACGGGCCGACCACAAGGCCGGGACCGTGCATGTCGTACGGGGCGGCAAACACCTCGCCCGCAGCCGCCACCACCTGGAGGCAGCTCAGCTCACGGAGGCCGGATGGCGTGAACTATGGGAGGCCGGGCGTTGGTTCCTGCAGGCCGATGGCGAGTCCGGGAGGCGGTACGGGAATGAGACCCTCCGCATCACCCCCGAGGGCGAGGTCAGCATCAAGCTGCCCAACCCGTTGAAGGCTCTGGCGAACGCCCCTCACGGTCGGTACGTCCTCACCGGCATGGTGCGCTTCGCCCACCGGGGCACCGAGTGGGCCGACCGTATCGAGGCCAACCGCGCCGTCGCCTACCGCGCCGTCGCCTACCGCATCCACTACGACACCGGCCGCAACCGCTGGTACGTGACTGCATCCTGGCAGTACCCACCGACCAAGACCATCCCGCTGGACGCAGCCCTCGCCCACGGCGTGATCGCCGTGGACACCAACGCCGACCACCTGGCCGCCTGGCGCCTCGACGCACATGGCAACCCGATCGGCAACCCCAGGCGGTCGTACGGGGTCGCCGCCCCGTAGCCCTCGAAGACCTCCGGGATCCAGGAGTCGGAGTCGGTGAAGCCCCAGACGGTGACGCCGGTGCAGCGGGACACCGCCAGGCACGCGTTCATGACCGCCCGGTAGTCGGCGGCCTGCTGGGCCAGCTTCGCCTCCGTGACCGGCAGTTGCATCCGGATGTCCAGCTCGGTGACGGCGACGTCGACCCCGAGGTCGGCGAAGCGCTGGATGTTCTGCTGCATCGTCGAGGGCACCTGCCCCAGGATCAGATGGGCCTGCAGGCCCACCCCGTCGATCGGGACGCCGCGCTCCTTCAGCGACTTGACCAGGTTGTACAGGGCGGTGCTCTTCGCGTTCACGCCCTCGACGTTGTAGTCGTTGATGTACAGCTCGGCGGCCGGGTCGGCGGCCCGGGCCGAGGTCAGAGCCTGGGCGATGTAGTCCTGGCCGAGGTTGTCGTACCAGAGGGTCCGCCGGTAGGTGCCGTCCTCGTTGAAGGGCTCGTTGACCACGTCCCAGGCGGCGAGGCGGCCCCGGTAGCGGGTGACCTCGGTGGTGATGTGGTCCTGGAGGATGCCGCTGAGCTGCGCCGGCGTCCAGGAGCCGGCCTGATCTCAGAGTTCTCATGTGCGGGTGCCTCCGAAAGTTTCGGTGGTGCATCCGATTGGCTTCGGAGGAGTGAGGAGTGTTGAGGCAGTCGCCCCATGCGTCAATACGTCAGCTTCCGGCCACTCCCGCCAGTCCCGTCACGCGGCCGGCGGCGCCGTACTGCTGCGCACCACCAGGCTGGTCGCCAGCTCCACCCGGGTGGCGGCCTGAGCCCCCTCCCCGCGCCCCAGCTCCAGCACCAGCCGGGCCGCCGCCTCGGCCATCTCCGTCAGCGGCTGCCGTACGGTCGTCAGCGGCGGCCCCACCCAGCGCGCCACCGGCAGATCGTCGAACCCGACCACGCTCAGGTCCTCCGGCACGCGCAGCCCCAGCTCGCGTGCCGCCTCGTACAGCCCGAGCGCCTGGAGGTCGTTCCCGGCGAAGACCGCGGTCGGCCGATCCGGGCGGCGCAGCAGCTCCAGGCCCAGCCGGTAGCCGGACTCGTGGTGGAAGTCGCCGGTCGCGACGAGCGAGTGGTCCACCGGCAGCCCCGCCGTCTCCAGCGCCGCCCGGTAACCGTCCACCCGGGCCCGGCTGCACAGCATCCGCGACGGCCCGCTGATCGCCCCGATCCTGCTGTGCCCCAGCTCGACCAGGTGGCGGGTGGCGGCCAGTCCGCCCTGCCAGTTGGTGGCGCCGATCGACGGCACGTCGGCGCCCGGATCGCCCGCCGGGTCCATCACCACGAACGGGATGGACCTGCTGGTCAGCAGTGCGCGCTGGGTCTCGTCGAGCTCGGAGAGCACGAGGATCACGCCGTGCGGACGGCGGGCGGCGACCTGGTCGGCCCAAGTCCGCCCCGGGGTGAGCCGGCCCGCGCTCTCGGAGAGCACGACGCTCAGTCCGGCGTCCCTGGCCACGTTCTCCACGCCCCGGATGACCTCCAGCGCCCAGGCGCTCTCCAGCTCGTGGAAGACCAGGTCGAGCAGGGGCGAGCGGGACGACTCGGTCCGGCGCCGCCGGTAGCCGTGGGTGCGCAGCAGCTCCTCGACGCGGTTGCGGGTGCCCGGGGCCACGTCGGCGCGGCCGTTGAGGACCTTCGAAACAGTCGGAGCGGAGACGCCGGCCTCGCGGGCGATCTCGGCGAGCGTCGCGGTCTGTGCGGACCGTCCTGTCGTCTGGGTTTCTGCGCGTTCCGGGGGAGTCATGGCGGCGATCGTATCTCTGCGCGGCCTCTTGACGGGCCCCCTGCGTCGCCATAAATTCCCGGAACATTCGAGAAGATGCACGAAACATTCGAGAGGTGCGTGCTGTCATGGGGTCCACCACGTCGTCCAATGGCGGGCGAACGTTCAGCAGGCGCTGGGTGCTCGGCGCCGGTGCCACCACCCTGCTCACCACCGGGCTCACCGCCTGCGGCTCCGGCGGTGATTCCGGCAGCGGCGGCGGCACCCTCACCGCCCTCGTGTACGGCGACGACGCCGTGAAGGTGCAGGAGAAGGCCGTCGCCCGCTTCAACGGCTCGGCCGCCGCGAAGTCGGCCAAGGGCACGGTCAAGCTGCAGAAGATCCCCGGCACCGAGTACCCGACCAAGCTGCGCACGGCGATGGGCTCGCCCAACGCCCCTGACGTCCTGTTCAACTGGGGAGGCGGCTCGATCAAGGCGTACCAGGAGGCCGACCAGCTCGTCGACCTGACCGACACCATCAAGAACGACCCGGTACTCAAGGACGGCTTCCTGCCCTCGGTGCTGGCGGCCGGCGGCCTGGACGGGCGCAACTACGGCATACCGATGCGCGGTATGCAGCCGGTGATCCTCTTCTACAACAAAGCCGTGTTCACCGAGCACAAGCTGCAACCGCCCACCACCTGGGACCAGTTGCTCGACAACAACGCCAAGCTCAAGAAGGCCGGCATCACCCCCTTCGCGCTCGGCGGCTCCGACATCTGGCCCGAGCTGATGTGGCTGGAGTACCTGGTCGACCGCATCGGCGGCCCCGAGGTCTTCGAACGGATCAAGAACGGTGACGCGTCGGGCTGGGGCGACCCGGCCGTCCTCAAGGCCGCCGAGACCGTACGGGACCTCATCGACGACGGCGCCTTCGGCGAGGGCTTCAGCTCCGTGTCCTACGTCAACGGCGGCGCGCCCGCGGTCTTCGCGAAGGGCAGGGCCGCGATGCATCTGATGGGCTCCTGGGAGTACTCCACGCAGCTCGGCAAGTTCCCTGACTTCGCGAAGAACAACCTGGGCTGGGCGGCCTTCCCGACGGTCGAGGGCGGCTCCGGCGATGTGCGCAACGTGGTCGGCAACCCCACCAACTACTGGTCCGTCAACGCCCGCACCCGCAACAAGGACGCCGCGATCGCCTTCCTCAAGGACTGCGCGTCCGAGGCGTACGCCAAGGACCTGGTCGCAGGCGGCGACATCCCGACGACGTCCAACGCGGCCGCGCTGCTGGACGCCGCGCCGAACCCCGAGTTCGCCAAGTTCCAGTACGAGATGGTCGAGCAGGCCCCCACCTTCACGCTGAGCTGGGACCAGGCGGTCGACCCGAGTGTCCAGACGCCGATGCTCACGGAGATCAACAAGCTGTTCGTGGGCAAGTCGACGCCGAGCCGGTTCGTCGCAGCGCTCAAGGAGCTGCGGTGAGCGTGAGCACCCGGGCGATGAGCATGCGCACCCGGGCCGGCCGGCCGCACGCCGGCTGGGCCCTGCCCGGGGTGCTGTTCTTCGCGTTCTTCGCCGTGGCGCCGATGGCCCTGGCGTTCTACCTCTCCTTCACCGAGTGGAACGGCCTCGGCGACCCGAAGCCGGTCGGCCTGGCCAACTGGCAGAAGCTGCTGGACGACCCCCGTCTGACCCAGTCCCTGTGGCTGACAATCCTGCTCACGGTCACCAGCTGGGCCTTCCAGACCGTCGTGGCCCTGCTGCTCGGCGTGTGGGCGGCGGGCCGGCAGCGCAACCGCGCCGTTCTCTCCGCGATCTTCTTCGTGCCGTTCCTGCTGTCCTCGACGGCGATCTCCCTGCTCTTCTATGCCCTGCTCGACCCGAACTTCGGCATCGTCCGGCAGGACACCCTCGGCTCCTCCAGCGGTGCCTTCCTTGCGATCGTCTTCGTCGGTGGCTGGCAGTTCATCCCGTTCCACACGCTGATCTACCAGGGCGGCGCCCGCCAGATCCCGGACATCCTCTACCAGGCGGCGGCGATCGACGGAGCGGGCCGCTACCGCCAGTTCTTCTCCATCACGCTCCCCCAGCTGCGCAACACCATGGCCACGTCCGGCGTCCTGATGGTGGTCGGCTCCCTCACGTACTTCGAGACGGTGTTGATCCTCACCCAGGGCGGTCCGGGCACGGACACCGCGATCCTGCCGTACCTGATGTACGAGGCGGGCTTCAAGAGCTACGACTTCGGCTACGCGAGCGCCATCGCCTCTTTCCTGGTCGCGACGGCGACCGGGCTGTCCCTGCTCCTGGTGCGGCTGACCGGCTTCGGCGCCATGCGCAGCACTCGGGAAGGGATGTGACGGAATGTCGCACGACACACTGCCCCGCCCTGTGAAGACCACCGGCCCCGGCACACCACCGCCGTCGGCCCGTCACCGCCCCCGGCACTGGACCCGGCGCGCCAACCCCCTCGCGGGCCTGGGCTCCCTGATCTGGCTCGCGGTCGTGATCATCCCGATCTACGCGATGATCTCGGCCTCCCTCGCCCGCCAGGACGAGGCCCTGGGCCAGGGCGCTCTCGAACCGCCCACGAATCCGACCCTCGAGAACTACAACACCGTCCTGAACAACGGCTTCGGCCACTTTCTGACGAACACGGCGATCGTGGCGGCGGCGGTCGTGGCCATCGTCCTGGTCCTGTGCGTCCCGCTCGCCTACGTCGCCGTACGCACCCGCAACCGCTGGTCGGGAGCCGCATTCCGGCTCTTCCTGCTCGGGGTGGCGATCCCGGCGCAGGCGGTCGTGGTGCCGCTCTACCTGATGATCGCCAAGCTGAATCTCTACGACAGTCTGCTCGCGGTCATCCTGCCGACGGCGGCCTTCGCGATGCCGGTGGCGGTGCTGATCCTGACCGGCACGCTGCGGGACATCTCCGAGGAGCTGTACGAGGCGATGGCTCTGGACGGTGCCTCACCGCTGCGGATGCTGTTCCAGCTGACCGTCCCGCTGGCCAAGGGCGGCATCGGCACGGTCGTCATCTACTCCGCGCTGCAGGCCTGGAACGGTTTCCTCTTCCCGCTGATCTTCACCCAGTCCGACGGTCCGCGCGTACTGACCCTCGGACTGTTCAACTACGTCAGCCAGTTCGGCGTGAACATCCCCGCCCTGCTCGCCTCGGTCGTCCTCTCCGGCATCCCGATCTTCGCCGTCTACCTGGTGGCCCGCCGCGCGCTGGTGGGCGGCCTGATGGGCGTGGGCGGCAAGTGACCAGCGGTAAGCGACCCCCACCCTCCCGACAGGAGTTTCATGAGCACCGCCCCTTGGCGTGACCCCGCCCTGCCCGCCGCCACCCGTGTGGCCGACCTCCTCTCCCGGATGACCCTCGAGGAGAAGACCGCCCAGCTGTACGGCGTGTGGGTGGGGGCCGACACGGACGGCGCCGGAGTCGCCCCCCACCAGCACGACATGACCGATGCCTTCGATCTCGACGAGCTGATCCGGCACGGCCTGGGCCAGCTCACCCGCCCCTTCGGCACAGCCCCCGTCGATCCGGCGGCCGGTGCCCGCTCCCTGGCGCAGGCCCAGCGTCGGATCGTCGAGGCCGGCCGCTTCGGCATCCCGGCGATCGCCCACGAGGAGTGCCTGGCGGGCTTCACGGCCTGGCAGGCGACGGCGTACCCGGTCCCGCTCGCCTGGGGCGCGACCTTCGACCCGGCGCTGGTCGAGGAGATGGCCCGGCGGATCGGCGCCGACCTGCGCTCGGTCGGCGTCCACCAGGGCCTCGCCCCGGTCCTGGACGTCGTACGGGACCTGCGCTGGGGCCGGGTCGAGGAGACGATCGGCGAGGACCCGTACCTGGTCGGCACGATCGGCGCCGCTTATGTGCGGGGCCTGGAGTCGGCCGGGATCGTCGCCACGCTCAAGCACTTCGCCGGATACGCGTCCTCGGCCGGCGCCCGCAACCTGGCCCCGGTGCGGGCGGGCGTGCGGGAGTTCGCGGACGTCACCCTGCCCCCCTTCGAGCTGGCGCTGCGCGAGGGCGGCGCACGCTCGGTGATGGCGGCGTACAACGAGACGGACGGCGTACCGGCGTCCGCTGATCCCTGGCTGCTGACCGAACTCCTCCGAGAGGAATGGCAGTTCACCGGAACCGTCGTCTCGGACTACTTCGGCGTCGGATTCCTTGAGACCCTGCACCGCGTGGCGGGCACCCCGGCCGAGGCGGCGCACCGGGCGCTGGCGGCCGGGATCGACGTCGAGCTGCCGACGCTGAAGTGCTTCGGGGAGCCGCTGGTGGCCGCGGTGCGGGCGGGGGCGGTCCCGGAGGAACTCGTGGACCGGGCGGCCCACCGCGTCCTGCTCCAGAAGTGCGAGCTGGGCCTGCTGGACGAGGACTGGCAGCCCGAGCCGCAGGAGTCGATCGACCTGGACGCGACGGCGAACCGTGCGCTCGCCCGCCGGCTGGCTCAGGAGTCGGTGGTCCTGCTGGACAACCCGGACGGCGTACTGCCGTTGGCCCCGGACACCCGTGTCGCCGTGGTGGGCCCCCGGGCCGCGGACGCCCTGGCGATGCTCGGCTGCTACTCCTTCCCCTCCCACGTCCTGCCCCATCACCCCGAAGTCCCGACGGGCATCGAGATCCCGACCCTTCTCGAATCGCTGCGCACCGAACTCCCCGACGCGAAGGTGACGTTCGCGGAGGGCTGCGGGGTTGCCGACCCCGACACCTCCGACTTCGCGGAGGCGGTGGCGCGGGCGACGGAGGCGGATGTGTGCGTGGCGGTCCTGGGCGACCGGGCGGGCCTGTTCGGCCGCGGCACCTCCGGCGAGGGCTGCGACGCCTCCGACCTTCGTCTGCCCGGTGTCCAGGGCGATCTGCTGGACGCGCTGGTGGCGACCGGCGTCCCGGTGGTGCTGGTCCTGCTCACCGGCCGGCCGTACGCCCTGGGCCGCTGGCACGGCCGGCTGGCCGCGTCCGTCCAGGCGTTCTTCCCGGGCGAGGAGGGCGGCCCGGCGGTGGCGGGAGTCCTGTCGGGCCGCGTCAACCCGTCCGGCCGGCTCCCGGTGAGCGTCCCGGACCTGTCCGGCGGGCAGCCGTGGACGTACCTCCAGCCGCCGCTGGGCCTGGCGGGCGAGGTCAGCAACCTGGACCCGACCCCGCTGTACGCCTTCGGACACGGCCGCTCGTACACGACGTTCGCCTGGGAGCCCGTCGAGGGCACGCATCCCACCATCGGCACGGACGGCTCGTACGACGTCTCGGCCGTCGTCCGCAACACGGGCGACCGCGCGGGCGCGGAGGTGGTCCAGCTCTACCTGCACGACCCGGTGGCCTCCGTGACCCGCCCGGACGTCCGTCTGATCGGCTACCGCCGGGTGGAGCTGGAGCCGGGAGACGCGGCTCGCGTGACCTTCCGCTTCCATGCGGATCTCTCGGCCTTCACCGACCGGTCCGGCCGAAGGGTGGTCGAACCGGGCGCGCTGGAACTGCGGTTGGCGGCATCCAGCGCGGACATACGGCACACGGCACAGCTGACTCTCACGGGACCGGTGAGGGTGCTGGGCCCGGATCGCCGACTGCGCTGCGAGACGGAGGTGTCCGGCGTGGGGTGACCTCCGGCACGCCGGTCAGTCCGCCCGCACCGACTCGAACCGCCACCGATGCACCGCCCGAGTGACCAACTCCCCGTCCGGCTCCGGAAGTTCGGGGAGGTCGGCGTCGTAGGCCGCGTCCCACCAGGTGATGACCAGCACCCGGTCCTGCGGGGCGCGGAAGGTCTCCCGGCGCAGGGGCTGCTCGGGGAGCCGCTGCTCAGCGGCCCAGGCGAGCAGTTCCGCCCCCCGTCCGGGAACCGCCCTTGCCTCCCACATCAACGCCACCGTCACGAGTACAGGTTCTCCTTGCTGACCTCGTGGACGTGGTCATGGTCATGGCCCGGCACATGCGGGTCCGTCACCGGCAGCGACGAGTCCGCCGACAGGTCCCAGCTCGACGCCGCACGACCCCGGGCCACCATCTCGGCACCCAGCGCCGCGACCATCGCGCCGTTGTCCGTGCACAGCTTCGGCCGGGGCACCCGCAGCCGGATCCCGGCCGCCTCGCACCGCTCCTGGGCCAGCGCCCGCAGCCGGGAGTTGGCGGCCACACCGCCGCCGATCATCAGGTGGTCGACGCCCTCGTCCTTGCAGGCCCGTACGGCCTTGCGGGTCAGCACGTCCACGACCGCCTCCTGGAAGGACGCCGCCACGTCCCGCACCGGCACCTCCTCCCCCGCCGCCCGTCTGGCCTCGATCCAGCGGGCCACGGCCGTCTTCAGTCCGGAGAAGGAGAAGTCGTACACCGGATCGCGTGGGCCGGTCAGACCACGCGGGAACGCGATGGCGTCCGGGTCGCCCTCCTTCGCGTACCGGTCGATGACCGGGCCGCCCGGGAAGCCGAGGTTCAGCACCCGGGCGATCTTGTCGAAGGCCTCGCCGGCCGCGTCGTCGATGGTCGCGCCCATCGGGCGGACGTCGGAGGTGATGTCGGAGGAGAGAAGCAGCGACGAATGCCCGCCGGACACCAGCAGCGCCATCGTCGGCTCCGGCAGCGCCCCGTGCTCCAGCTGGTCGACGCAGATGTGGGAGGCGAGGTGGTTGACGCCGTACAGCGGCTTGCCCAGCGCGTAGGCGTACGCCTTCGCCGCCGAGACCCCGACGAGCAGCGCGCCCGCGAGCCCCGGACCTGCGGTCACCGCAATGCCGTCGAGGTCCTTCGCGCTGACCCCTGCCTCCTTCAGCGCCCGGTCGATGGTCGGCACCATCGCCTCCAGGTGTGCGCGGGACGCGACCTCCGGCACGACCCCGCCGAAGCGGGCGTGCTCGTCGACGCTGGAGGCGACGGCGTCCGCGAGCAGGGTGGTGCCGCGGACGATGCCGACTCCGGTCTCGTCGCAGGAGGTCTCGATCCCCAGGACCAGGGGTTCGTCAGCCATGGATATCGGTTCCTTGTTCAGAGGGGGCACCCGCGGCGGAGCCGCTGTCGGATGCGGTCAACAGGCGCATCACCACGGCGTCCACGTTCCCCGGTTGGTAGTAGCCACGCCGGAAGCCGATGGGCTCGAAGCCGAAGCGCTCGTACAGCCTCTGGGCGCGGACGTTGTCCACCCGGCACTCGAGCATCACCTCGGCGCACTCGAAGGCGGTCGCGGCCCGCAGCAGCTCGGTCAGCAGCCGCGCGCCGAGTCCGGTGCCCCAGTGGTCACGGGCGACGGCGATCGTCTGGACGTCCCCGATGCCACCGGCGGACGCGAGGCCCGCGTACCCGACGATCCGGCCGGCGCCGTCCTGAGCGACCATGTACCGCCGGGTCGCCCCGGGGCCGCGCGCATGGGCGAGCTCGGACCAGAACATGCCCCGCGACCAGGCGTCCTCGGGGAACAGGTCCCGCTCCAGCTCCAGGACGGGATCGATGTCCCACCAGCGCATCTCACGCAGCACGGGCGTCACGGGCTCGGTCACTTCGGGGTGACCACCTTGTAGTTCTTGGGCACCTGGGCGTCGGGCCGACGCAGATACAGCGGGCGGGGCGCGGGGAGTTCCTCGCCCTTGCCGAGCCTCTCGACGGCCAGCCGGGCGAGGGCGGCCGCGGACACATGCTCGGGCTCGTGCACGACCTGGAAGGTGTCCGGGTACAGCAGCGCGCCCGCACCGACCGCGGGCAGCCCCTCGACCTGCGCGGCGATGTCGGCGGGGCGGGCGACGGCCGGGTCCGTGACGCGGGTGCGGGAGTCGGCGTACCGCGCCCAGTAGACCTCCTTGCGCCGGGCGTCGGTCGCCACGACGAAGGGGCCCTCCATGTCGGCGGCGTAGGCGAGGCCGTCCAGCGTGCACACGCCGTGCACGGGCACGCCGAGCGCGAGCCCGAAGGTGTCGGCGGTCATCAACCCGACGCGCAGCCCGGTGTACGGGCCCGGGCCGATCCCCACGACGATCCGCGTGACGGCGTCCAGCGTGAGCCCCGCCTCGCCGAGCACACGGTGGACGGCCGGCAGCAGCAGCTCACCGTGCCGGCGGGCGTCGACCTGGCTCGACGAGGCGATGACGTCCGTACCGTCGTGCAGCGCGACGGTGACGGCGGGAGTTGCGGTATCGAGAGCGAGCAAGAGCACGCAAACAGCCTACGGCTCCTCGGGGCACCCCGGCCCACGCCTCCGCTGCTGCTAGCGTCACCGCAGATTCACCACAGATATGGACAAACGACCCGGAGGTGGACGTCCGTGTCCAGCACCAGCGCCGGACTCGTCACCGGTCTCACGGCGGCGGCCCTCGTGACGGTCGGCTATCTCGGCTATCAGGCGTCGGCGAACATCCCGGCGGAGCTGAGCGCGGCGGGCGACAGGTCGGCGGCTGCGTCGAAGGCCCCCCGGGACAGGAGCAACCCCACCGCCCTGCCCGGCAACTCCGGCACCGGCGAACGGGTCGTGTACTCGCTGGACGACGACCGGGTGTGGCTGGTCGGCCCGGACAACAGGGTCACGCGCACCTTCCGGGTCACCCCGAGCACCGTCGACCCGGCGCCGGCCACCTACCACGTCACGTCCCGTTCGGGCGCGGTCACCGGATCCGACGGCATCCCCGTCGAGCACGTCGTCCGCTTCACCAGCGTGGACGGTGTACCCATCGGCTTCAGCGCGGCGAAGAGCGGCCTGACCCCACCGCCCGACCCGAAGGCGCGGACCGGCGGCATCCGCCAGTCCCGCGCGGACGGCAACGAAATGTGGAAGTTCGCGACGATCGGCCAGAAGGTCGTCGTCATCCGATAGAGCTACGCCGCCTCGCGGTGGTCCTCAGGGGTCTGGCGCACGTGCGGTACCTGCGGAGTCCTCGGCTCCGGGTCGCGCGGCGGCGTCGAGATCGCGTGCGCGGCGGCGCACGACGCCAGCAGGTCGCGCATCGACACCCCGGCCACCACGTGCGGCACCGTCTCGTCTCGTTCCGTAGCCGACATGGACGCCTCCTGAGGCCCGGGGGCGGACGTAGTTAGGTAGACCTAACTACGGACTGGATACCATGTGACCACGCCGGAGCGGCCGGACGCAACATCTTGCCGACGTATTGTCGGAACGTTCATGAAGTTCCCAGGCCACCCGGCCTCTCAGGCCGAGAGCACGCTCAGGTCCACCGCGGCCCAGCGCTCCCCGATCCCGGTGAGCGTCACGTGCCGCACCTCGTCCGTCGTGTCCCCGACGGCCCGGTGGATCACGACGTGCAGCCGGTCGTCGGTCAGTTCCTCGACCTTGCCCTCGCCCCACTCCACGACGATCACCGACTCGGGCAACGAGACATCGAGGTCGAGATCCTCCATCTCGTCCAGACCGCCGCCCAGCCGGTACGCGTCGACGTGGACCAGCGGAGGCCCGTCCCCCAGGGAGGGGTGCACCCGGGCGATCACGAACGTCGGCGAGGTGACCGCGCCGCGCACCCCGAGGCCCTCGCCGAGTCCGCGGGTCAGCGTCGTCTTGCCCGCGCCGAGCTCACCGCTGAGCAGCACCAGGTCGCCGGCGCGCAACAGCTTGGCCAGACGGCGGCCGAGCTGGCGCATCTGCTCGGGGGACGTGACGGTCAGCTCGGCAGGAGGAATTGGCGCTGCGATTTCTTCCATCGTCACTCACTTGCAGTAGTACACCGGTTACGCCCCGCGAGGAGCCGGTTCGGGCTGGACCGCAGCCGAAGGCTGGAAGCCACCTCCGTCAGGAGGAGGCGGAGTCACAGCCACCCACGGTAGCCGTGGTTGGCACCGCCCCCGCGCGGGCGAGCAGATCAGCGAGGCGATCGGTGACGAGCGCCGGGTGCTCCAGCATCACCAGATGCCCGGCGTCCGGCACGAGCACCAGCTCGGCCTCCGGCAGCAGATCGGCTATGGCCTCGCTGTGCTCGCTGGGCGTGACGAGGTCCTTGACCCCGGCCAGGACGAGCACCGGCATGTCCTGGAAGAGGGCGAGCGCCTCCGTCTTGTCGTGGTCGGTGAACGCCGGGTAGAACTCGGCGACCACGTCGATCGGCGTGCCCTCGATCATCCGCTCCGCGAACCGGGCGACGGCCGGGTCGACGTCCCGGGAGGCGAAGGAGTAGCGCTTGATGATCCCGGCGAACAGATCGGCGGTGGCCCGGCGCCCCTTCTCCACCAGCTCGGCCTGCTGCCCGAGCGCCTTCAGCACCCCGGGGAGCACCCGCCGCACCACGTTGACGCCCGCGACGGGCAGCCCGAAGTTGACCTCGCCGAGCCGCCCCGACGACGTACCGACGAGCGCCACGGCGACGACCCGCTCGCGGATCAGCTCCGGATACCGGTCGGCCAGGGCCATCACCGTCATCCCGCCCATGGAGTGCCCGACCAGCACGATCGGCCCCTCGGGCACGGCAGCGTCGATGACGGCCTTCAGATCGCTGCCGAGCTGGTCGATGGTGACCGGCGCGCCGTCCTGTACCTGCGCGGCCCCCCGACCCGACCGGCCGTGGCTGCGCTGGTCCCAGTGCACGGTCCGTACGACACCGCGGAGCGCGGCCCGCTGGAAGTGCCAGGAGTCCTGGCTGAGGCAGTAGCCGTGGCTGAAGACGACGGTGACGGGTGCGGGCGCCTTGCGGCCGAAGAGCCGGCGGCGGCGCGGCGCCACTCCCGCCTCGGTCTCGACCTCGTCGACCTCGTAGTACAGCTGGGTGCCGTCCTCGGCGTAGGCGCGGCCGGGCGTGCCGCGCAGTGCGCCGTACGGCCCCGCCGAGTCGAGGGCGAGCCGCGCCTTCTTCCGTATGCCGCGGCCGACGGTCATCCGTTCTATCGCGACGCCGGCCGCCGCGCCCGCGGCGATGACTCCTATGGCGGCGCCCGCGATGCCAGTGACCTTGCGCCAGTTGCCGGCCGCCCCCGTCGCGGAGGCGACGGCCGCGGCGGCGGCGCTCGCGACGCCCTCCGCACTGCTCTCGCTCACGTACCGCTCCTCTTCGCCGGGCTGGTGGGTCGGGTGGTTCCGGTGTCTGTCACACACGATGTACTGCTGCGGGGCCCCTGGGCGGGTTACCCGTCCTGCTCCCCGTTCACATAGACGCGGGGAACACGCGTTCCGATGCGCGTGACGATTTCGTACGCGATGGTCCCCGCGGCCTGCGCCCAGTCCTCGGCGGTGGGCTCCCCGCGGTCGCCGGGCCCGAACAGTACGGCTTCCGTCCCCGTCCCGGGCACGTCGCCCCCCAGGTCGACGACGAACTGGTCCATCGCGATCCGCCCCGCGACGGTCCGCCACTTGCCGCCGATCAGCACCGGGCCGGTCCCCGAGGCGTGCCGCGGGATGCCGTCCGCGTAGCCGAGCGGGACGAGGCCGAGGGTGGTCTCGCCGGGGGTGGTGTACCGATGCCCGTAGCTGACCCCGTGCCCCCCGGGCACCTGCTTGACCAGCGCCAGCGAGGCCGACAGCGTCATCACGGGGCGCAGCCCGAAGTCGGCCGGGGTGCCGATCTCGGGGCTGGGCGAGATGCCGTACAACGCGATCCCGGTCCGTACGAGGTCGAAGTGGGCCTCGGAAAGCGTGAGCGTGGCCGGCGAGTTCGCGATGTGCCGCACCTCGGGCCGCAGGCCCGTTCCCTCGGCGTACGCCACCATCTCCCGGAACCGCCCGAGCTGGAGGGCGATGGACGGATGCCCGGGCTCGTCGGCGCAGGCGAAGTGCGACCACAGCCCGGTGACCCGGACCAGCCCCTCGGCCTCCGCCCTGACCGCCTGCCCGACGAGCTCGGCCCAGTCCTCGCCCGGCTGACAGCCGCCCCGCCCGAGCCCGGTGTCGGCCTTGAGCTGCACCCGCGCCGGCCGGCCGGCCCCGCGCGCCGCCTCGGTGACCTCCCGCAGGGCCCACATACCGCTGACGGAGACGTCGAGATCGGCCTCGATCGCCTCCCGCCAGGGTCCGCCGGGCGTCCACAGCCAGCACATGATCCTGACGTCCGCCGGCAGCCCGTCCGCCGCGCGCAGCGCCAGCGCCTCCTCAGGCGTGGCCGTACCCAGCCAGGTCGCCCCCGCGTCCACCGCCGCACGGGCGCACTGCAGCGCCCCGTGGCCATACGCCTCGGACTTCACCACGGCCATCAGAGCCGCACCGGGCGCCTGCGCACGCAGGGCACGCACATTGGCCCGAAGGGCCCCCAGATCAATCTCGGCCCGGGCACGCAACGGGGCGCTGGGCAGATGCGCAGTCGTACTCATCGCGCTTAGTGTCTCAGAGCGGTCGGACATCCCTTCGACACCGTGCTAGCGCAGCTGCGGCCAGTCGTGCCACACGTAGCTGCGGGCAGTCGTGCCGCTGGGGCGGCACGGGTGGGCGCAGCGGCACCCCGCAACGCCGGGTTACGCACCCCACCCGCCGCCCACTGCCCCGGCGGTCACCCACTCAGTCGCCGGGTGACGCACCCCACTCACCGCCAGCCGCCCCACTCACCCACACACATCCCGCCAAGCCCCCCCAATCGCCCCCGCCACATCATGCGCCCCCACCGGCGCCCCATCCGCCGCATACCGCCCGGCCAGCCCGTGCAGATACGCCGCCACACTCCCCGCATCCACCGTAGAAAGCCCCGCCGCCAGCAAGGACCCGGCAAGCCCGGACAACACATCCCCGCTCCCGGCCGTGGCAAGCCACGGCGTCCCCGTCGGATTCACCCGCACGGGCCCACCCCCCGCACCCGCAACCAACGTCGTCGACCCCTTCAACAGCACGGTCGCCCCATACCGCCCCGCCAACTCCCGCACCGCCGCAAGCCGAGCCCCCTCGACCTCCTCCCGCGCAACCCCCAGCAACGCCGCCGCCTCCCCGGCATGCGGAGTCATCAACGTCGGCGCACCACGCCCCCGTACCGCCCCGGCGTCGGCCAGCCGCAGCCCGTCCGCATCCACCAGCACCGGCACGTCGGCCGCCAGCACCTCGGCCACCGTCCCCGCGTCGTCCCCGGCCCCCGGCCCGACGACCCACGCCTGCACGCGCCCCGCCCGCCGAGGCCCCTGATCGGACACGAGCGTCTCCGGGAACCGCGCGATCACCGCATCCCCGGCCGGCCCCACATACCGCACGGCCCCCGCCCCACCCCGCAGGGCCCCCGCAACGGCTAGCACCGCGGCGCCCGGATACCGCCCCGACCCGGCGGCGATCCCCACAACACCCCGCCGGTACTTGTCGCTCTCCGCCCGCGGCATCGGCAGCAGCGCCGCCACATCCGCGTGCTGCAACGCCTCCAACTCGGCCTCGGCAGGAAGCTCAAGCCCGATGTCGACGAGCCGCACCGACCCGGCGTACTCCCGCGCCGGATCCACCAGCAGCCCCGGCTTGTGCGTCCCGAACGTCACCGTGAGGTCGGCCCGTACGGCCGCCCCCCGCACCTCGCCGGTGTCGACATCGACCCCACTCGGCAGGTCCACGGCAACCACGGGGGCCCGCCCCCGCGCCGCCGCCTCCGCCAGCGGCACCGCCTCCGCCCGGAGCCCGCCCTTGCCCCCGATCCCGACGATCCCGTCCACGACGAGGTCGGCCCGCCCGATCAACTCCTCGGCGCCACCGACCCCCGCGACGACACCCCCCGCCCGCCGCAACGCCCCGAGCCCACCCGCATGAGCCCGCTCGGGCGACAGCAGCACGGCCGTCACCCCCGCACCGCGCCGGGCCAACCGCGCCCCGGCATACAGCGCGTCACCCCCGTTGTCCCCGCTGCCGACCAGCAGCACGACCCGGCTGCCGTACACGCGCCCCAGCAGGTCCGCGCAGGCAGCGGCGAGCCCGGCGGCCGCCCGCTGCATCAACGCCCCCTCCGGAAGCCGCGCCATCAAGTCCCGTTCAGCTGCCCTGACCGTCTCCACGCTGTACGCAGTCCGCATACGCCCGAGTCTCCCCCACATCACCAACCTCGTCGCACCCATTGACGCTGTGCCCCCGCGTTGCCAAACTCACCGGCCCCCACAGGATGAATCGATTCAGTCGAACGATTCGACGAGAGGACCCAACCCCCATGGGACGCAGAGCCGCACTTCTCGCCGCCACCGGCGCAGTCGCCCTCCTCACCACCGCAGGCACGCTCACCGCCCCCACCCAGGCCACCGCCGCCCCCTCCCGGGCGGCCGCCGCCTGCGGAGAGGGCTCGTACCAGGCGGAGGCCGTACAGAGCGGCAGCAACTGGACCGCCCGGCGCGGCAGCAGCGTCGTCCACACGGGCACCGACATGCGGGCAGCGGTCCAGGCGGCCGTCAACAGCCTGACCGCGGGTCGTACTTCCAAGGAGCGCGTGGTCGTACGCGGCTCGGGCTCGATGTCCGCCGGATCCCGCATCTCCCTCCCCAGCTACACCGCCCTCGACGTCTGCGGCACGATCAACGTCACCGGCACGGGCTCCGGCGACCAGGCGCCGGTCTACTCCCGCGGCACCCGGGACGTGGAGGTCCAGCACCTGAACGTCACCGGCAGCCCGCTGTACGGCGTCTTCCTGCGCAACGTCCAGAACGTGATCCTCGGTCAGATCGACATGCGCCTGTCGGCCGGCCTCGGCATCCGCATCGACAACCGGGGCGACACCACCCAGTGGACCCGCAACGTCCGTATCGACAACGTCTACGTCTCCGGCGCCAGCAGCCACGCGGTCGAGACGTACGGCGTGGACGGCATCACCATCGGCACGGTCACCGCCCGCAACGTGGGCGAATCGGGGCTGTTGCTGAACCAGACGATCAACGCCACGGTCACGAAGGTCGACGCGGACGGCGCGGGTACCGGCACGGGGTACGCCGCGTTCCGCATGGCCAACCGCAACGGCCGGGTGGGCAGCAGCTATCCCACCAACATCCGCGTGGGCGAGGTGATCGCCCGCGGCGGTGGCCGCGGCGTCTTCTGCGTCTCGGAGAGCGGCGGAGCGGTCATCGACCGGGTGAACATCTCCAACACCGGCAACAACTCGATCCTGATCGAGAACTGCTACAACGTAAACATCGCCGCCCAGAGCGGCAGCGTCACCGGTGGCGGCGAGATCCGCCTGGCGGCCCGCTCGGAGTTCCCGAACAACTCGGACATCACCATCCAGAACCTGACGGTGACGAACTCGGCGATCCGCGAAAGCCCCTGCGGCACGAACACAACGTTCCGCAACAACACGCTGGTCAACAGCAGCCAGTCGATCTGCTGACGCGGGGTCGGCCTCGGCGGTCCGTCTCACCCCTCGGCGATGACAACGGCCGAGGCCACTCCGGCGTCATGACTGAGCGACAGGTGCCAGGACCGCACGCCCAACTCCGCCGCCCGAGCCGCCACGGTCCCGGTCACCCGCAGCCGCGGCTGCCCACTGTCCTCGACGTACACCTCTGCGTCCGTCCAGTGCAGCCCCGCCGGCGCACCGAGCGCCTTGGCCAACGCCTCCTTGGCGGCGAACCGCACGGCGAGCGAGGCAACGCCCCGACGCTCACCGCTGGGCAGCAGCAACTCGCTCTCCACGAACAGCCGTTGAACCAGCCCGGGCGTCCGCTCCAGCGACGCCGCAAACCGGTCGATCTCGGCCACGTCGATACCGACCCCGATGATGCTCATGCCGAGCACCTTACGGCGACGAAAGGGTGCGGCCCGGGTCCGCTGCCCGGCCGTCGGTAGTGAGGTGACCGTCGGGGCCGCCCGCTTCTTTGCCAGTGTCGTGCTTCCACGAGCCGAGTAAAGGGCGCTCCAGCACGGGCGAGAAGCAAGCAAGCGGCCCGGAAAGGCGGGTGCCCCAGGTCGGCCGACCATGCGGGTGGGCTGGGGGGCCGACCGGGGTTGGGGACGCGTCAGCGCCTCGCATGCACGCCGGGTCGGCTCAGCGGCTTACGGCGGGTGGGTGGCTGGGGCGCATCGGCGGGGTGGCGGCACGCCGGGTGGGCTTAGCGGCTTGCGGATGGTGGGCGGTGGCGGCCGCGTCCGGGGTCTCTGACTGGTAAGCCCGGCGGACTAGCCTGAGGCCCAGGGGGACACGGTGTACGGCTCGGGAGAATGTGACACTTTCACGGAAAGTGTCACATTCCCACGGCTGACTACCCGGCCGCAGCGGATTCGCCACCAGCGTCAGTCCGCGACGGGGCCGCGCGAAGCCGGTCTCCCCGGCTCCGACGTCGGGCTCTGGAACAGCAATTGGCCGATTTGGCTCACCCAGCGGGAGAGAAAGCCCAGGTGGGGGCGGCCTGCCCTGAGCCAAATGGGCCAATTACCTAATGGGGTGCGGTCCGTGAGGCTGGTGTGACATCCGTGACTTGCCAGGGGCCACCGACGAGTCCGCATCCCTGCCCCTGCCCCCGCACCCGGGGCCTCCCGCCGAGGGAAAGCCGCTATGCCGACCCGGCCTGCCGCGACCGCCTGGCGCGCCCCAGCCACCCACCACCCCGGGCCGCTTAACCGAGCCGGCGTGCCGCCACCCCGCCGACGCGCCCGTCACCCCCGGCCGCAAGCCGCTAAGCCCACCCGGCGTGCATGCGAGGCGCGACCGCGCCCGCCAACCCCGGCCCGCTACGCAACCGACGGAGGCGACCGCCCGCCTCGGCCACCCGCCTTTCCGGGCCGCTCGCTCGCTTCTCACCCGTGCTGGAGCGAGGCGAGTCAAGGGTGGCCCGCAGGGCCATCGCCGAAGGCGACGCGCAGCGCCCTTTACTCGCCTCGCGGAAGCACGACACTGACAAAGAAGCGGGCGGCCCCGACGGTCACGTCACCAGCAGGCGGCTGAGCAACACGCCTTACGCGGCGGCAGCCAGCTCGCACCACACGTACTTGCCCCGGTTGCCGTCCCTGGCCAGCGGCTGCCACCCCCACACATCGGCGCAGGCCCGCACGAGCGCCAACCCACGCCCCTCCTCCGACTCGGCGAGCTGCCCGAGCGGCCGTGGCGGTTCGGGCGGTGCGGGGTCGGCGTCCCACGCCCCGATGCGCAACACCCCGGCCGACCAGCGCACCCGTAGGGCCGCGGGCCCCTTGGTATGGCGTACGGCGTTGGAGACCAGCTCGGTCGCCAGCAGTTCGGCGACGTCGACTAGCCGGATCAGGCCGTGCATCGTGAGGATCAGCCGGAGGGTACGGCGACTGACGGTGACCGCTCGCAGGTCGTTCGGGATGTAGAGGGAGTACTCCCAGGACTCGTTTTCGGGCATGCGGCAACCTCCGGTCGATGGTGAGGGGTTGATGCGGTGCGGGCGGTGTCATTGCCGCAGCCGTCATGACAGGACGGCGCGGTGCGCTTCCGCTGTGTGTGCGTCGCGTCACCGACGGTAGGTCTAACGTGTCATACAGAGCAAGCCGATCGCGTAATCTGACCCCGAACGAGGCACGCTGGCAGGCGTGTTGAACCGAGGAGCAATCGATGGTTCTGAGGCGCGAACCCACGGCACGCCAGATGCGCCTGGCGGTCGAACTGCGCAGACTCCGCGACGCGGCAGGATTCACCGCTGTCGAGGCGGCAGCGTTGCTCGGAGTGGGTCGCGTCCAGATCAGCCACATCGAATCCGGACTGGCGGGCGTGAGCGAGCAGCGGCTGCGCCGCCTTGCAGCCCACTACGCATGCACGGACGAGGCGTTCATCAACGCCCTGGTCGACATGGCCACCGACCGGACACGCGGCTGGTGGGAGGAGTACCGGGGCCTGCTGCCCACATCGTTCCTGGACCTGTCCGAGCTGGATCACCACGCTCGGTTCCAGCGCCATGTGGCCATCCTGTACGTGCCGGGGCTGCTGCAGACGGAGGACTACGCCCGCGCTGTGTTCTCCGACAGAATCCCCGAACTCACCGAAGAAGAACTTGAGTTGCGCGTCCGCCACCGCATGGCGCGCCGCGTAATCATCGAAGGCCCTACACCCATCCCCCTCGAGGTCGTGATCCACGAGGCGGCCCTGCGCATCAGGGTCAGCGACCGGGCCGTGTCACGAGCCCAACTCGGCCGCATCCTGGAGCTCTCCGAAGCGGAACACATCACGGTGCGTGTGGTCCCCTTCGACTTGGACGGCTTCTCCCGAGCCGGAAACACGATGACCTACGTGGGTGGTGCCGTACCCAAGCTGGACACGGTCGTACGTGACGCGCCCCATGGCACCGTCTTCATCGATTCCGACGCCCAACTCAGCGCTTTTCGAACGCTCCTCCGTAAAGTGGAGGCCGTGTCACTCGAACCCGAGCGCTCGCGTGACTTCATCAACAGGTTGATCAAAGAGCTGTGAGGCGCCCGATGACCACCCCCGACAACTGGCGGAAGTCGTCCCACTCCGGCGGCGGCGACGGGAACGAGTGCGTGGAAATCGCGAACTCCCCCACCCACGTCGCCATCCGCGACTCGAAGACCCCGGCCAGAGCCACCCTCACCTTCCCGACCGGAGCCTTCACCCCCTTCATAGAAGCCTTGAAGAGCGAGCCCTACTCCACCGTCACCGACTTCGCCAGATTCCGAGGCTGATCCACCTCGTTCCCCCGCGCGGTAGCCAACTCACACGCGAACACCTGCAACGGCACAGTCGCCACCAGCGGCTGAAGCAACGTCGGCGTCACCGGAATCCGTACGAGATGGTCGGCGTACGGCACCACCGCCTCATCCCCCTCCTCCGCGATCACGATCGTCCGCGCACCCCTCGCCCGGATCTCCTGGATGTTGGACACGATCTTGTCGTGGAGCACGGAGCGCCCCCGCGGCGACGGCACGACCACCACCACCGGCAGGTCCTCCTCGATCAACGCGATCGGCCCATGCTTCAGCTCACCCGCCGCGAACCCCTCGGCGTGCATGTAGGCGAGCTCCTTCAGCTTCAGCGCGCCCTCGAGAGCCACCGGATATCCCACGTGCCGCCCCAGGAACAGCACCGTGTTCTTGTGAGCCAGCGTGCGCGCCAGCTCCCGCACCGGCTCCATGGTCCCCAGCACCCGCTCGACCTCACCGGAGATCTGCGACAGGTCCCGGACGACCGCGCGGATCTCGTCCCCCCACTTGGTGCCCCGCACCTGCCCCAGATACAGCGCGACCAGGTAGCAGGCCACCAGCTGCGTCAGAAACGCCTTGGTGGACGCCACCGCCACCTCCGGCCCGGCATGCGTGTACAGCACCGCATCCGACTCACGCGGAATCGTCGAACCGTTGGTGTTGCAGATCGCCAGCACCTTGGAGCCCTGCTCACGGGCATGCCGCAGCGCCATCAGCGTGTCCATGGTCTCGCCGGACTGGGAGATGGCGATCACCAGCGTCTGCGGGTCCAGGATCGGATCCCGGTAGCGGAACTCGCTCGCCAGCTCCACCTCGCACGGAATCCGCGTCCAGTGCTCGATCGCGTACTTCGCGATCAACCCGGCGTGGAAAGCCGTACCGCACGCCACGATGACGACCTTGTCGACCTCCCGCAGCACCCCCGGAGGGATCCGCACCTCGTCCAGCGTCAGTGAGCCGGCCGCGTCGATGCGCCCCAGCAACGTATCGGCGACCGCCTTGGGCTGCTCGGCGATCTCCTTGAGCATGAAGTAGTCATAGCCCCCCTTTTCCGCGGCCGACGCGTCCCAGTCGACGTGGTACGACCGGACCTCCGCCGGCCGGCCGTCGAAGCCGGTCACCGTCACCCCGTCCCGGCGCAGCTCCACCACCTGGTCCTGACCCAGCTCGATCGCCGACCGCGTGTGGGCGATGAACGCGGCGACGTCCGAGGCGAGAAAGGCCTCGCCCTCTCCAACGCCCACCACCAGCGGCGAGTTCCGCCGCGCCCCCACCACCACATCCGGCTCGTCGGCATGCACCGCGACCAGCGTGAACGCCCCCTCCAGCCGCCGGCACACCAGCCGCATCGCCTCCGCGAGATCCGCGCACGACGAGAACTCCTCGGCCAGCAGATGCGCGACGACCTCGGTGTCGGTCTCGGACGTCAGCGAGTGCCCGCGCTCCTCCAACTCCGCCCGCAGACAGGCGAAGTTCTCGATGATCCCGTTGTGCACGACGGCGACCCGTCCGGCGTTGTCGAGATGCGGATGCGCATTCGCGTCCGTCGGCCCGCCATGCGTGGCCCACCGCGTGTGCCCGATGCCCGTCGTGCCCGTCGGCAGCGGCCGGTCCGCCAGTTCCTTCTCCAGGTTGACCAGCTTCCCGGCCTTCTTCGCCGCCGCCAGCCCGCCGTCCGCGAGCACGGCGACGCCCGCCGAGTCGTATCCCCGGTACTCCAGCCGCTTCAGCCCGGCCGTCACGACATCGAGCGCCGACTGCGCTCCCACGTATCCCACGATTCCGCACATGACCGGCAGCCTACGATCGTTTTCGGCGCCGAACCGGTCGCAGCGTGCCCGAATTCGGAAATTCCCACGCCGGTACGAACATCGCAACGGGACCGACCCGCCGAGCAGCACCCTGGAGCGGCGTGACGGATCCCACCCCACCGTCCGTTCGTACTCCCGTAACAATGGACTGTGATCTCTCCGGTCTCCTCGATGCCCCGGAGCGCCCACCGGCCCAGGCCGGAGGCGACTCCCTACGTCGACCTCACCCGCTCGGAGTGGAGCGCGCTGCGGGACAAGACGCCGCTGCCGCTCACCGCGGAGGAGGTCGAGAAGCTGCGCGGTCTCGGCGATGTCATCGACCTCGACGAGGTGCGGGACATCTACCTCCCGCTGTCGCGGCTCCTCAACCTCTACGTCGGCGCCACGGACGGCCTCAGAGGCGCGCTCAACACCTTCCTCGGCGAACAGGGTTCGCAGTCGGGCACCCCCTTCGTCATAGGCGTCGCCGGCTCGGTGGCCGTGGGCAAGTCCACGGTCGCCCGCCTCCTGCAGGCCCTGCTCTCCCGCTGGCCCGAGCACCCGCGCGTGGAGCTGGTGACGACGGACGGCTTCCTGCTGCCCACCAAGGAGCTCCAGGCCCGCGGCCTGATGTCGCGGAAAGGTTTCCCCGAGTCGTACGACCGCCGTGCCCTGACCCGCTTCGTCGCCGACATCAAGGCCGGCAAGGACGAGGTGACGGCCCCCGTCTACTCGCACCTCATCTACGACATCGTCCCCGGCGAGCGACTCGTGGTTCGCCGCCCGGACATCCTGATCGTCGAGGGCCTGAACGTCCTCCAGCCCGCCCTCCCCGGCAAGGACGGCCGCACCCGGGTCGGCCTCGCCGACTACTTCGACTTCAGCGTGTACGTCGACGCCCGCACCGAGGACATCGAGAGCTGGTACCTCAACCGGTTCAGGAAACTGCGCGCGACCGCCTTCCAGAACCCGTCCTCGTACTTCCGCAAGTACACCCAGGTCTCCGAGGAGGAGGCGCTCGACTACGCCCGCACCACCTGGCGCACGATCAACCGCCCCAACCTCGTCGAGAACGTCGCTCCCACCCGCGGCCGCGCCACCCTCATCATCCGCAAGGGCCCGGACCACAAGGTGCAGCGCCTGAGCCTGCGCAAGCTCTGACGGTTACGCTGCCGCCATGCTGCATCTGCGCCTGATCACGCCGCCCGAGAAGACCGGGGACGTGATCCGCCTGATCGAGAAGACGGTCGGCACCACGCACCTGGTCGTGATGCCGGGTGCCGCCCGCAACCCCGCGGGGGACGTCGTCCTGTGCGACGTGGCGCGTGAGGCGGGCGACGAACTGCTCACCGGATTGCAGCAGATAGGCCTCGACGACACCGGCTCCATCGCCGTCGAGAACATCGACCTCTCCCTGTCCAAGCGCGCCGACAAGGCCGAGGCGGAGGCCCCGGGCGAGGCCGCGGACGCCGTGCTGTGGGAACACCTGACCGACGCGACCCATGAGGAGTCGACGCTCTCGATCACGTATCTCGCGTTCATCACCCTGGCCACGATGATCGCGGCCTGCGGTGTCGTCCTCGACAACGCGATCCTGATCGTGGGCGCGATGGCGGTCGGCCCGGAGTTCGGCCCGCTGGCGGGTATCTCCACCGCGGTGGTGCAGCGCAGACCGCACCTGGCCCTGCGCTCACTGATCGCGCTGCTCGTGGGCTTCGCGGTGGCGATGGCGGTGACAGTGGGCTTCAGCCTCTTCATGGACGCCGTCGGCCTGTTCACCAAGGAGCAACTGGAGGGCGAACGGCCGCAGACCGGCTTCGTCTACGCCCCCGACTGGTTCTCCTTCGTCGTGGCGGTCCTCGCCGGCGCCGCCGGCACCCTCTCCCTGACCTCCGCGAAGTCCGGCGCCCTGGTCGGCGTCGCCATCTCCGTGACGACCGTCCCGGCGGCCGCCAACGCGGCCGTGGCCCTGAGCTACGGCGACACAGGCCAGACGTGGGGCTCCACGGAACAGCTCCTACTGAACCTGCTGGGCATCATCCTGGCGGGCACCCTGACACTGCTGGCGCAGAAATGGTTCTGGTCCAAACAACGAACCCGGCAAAGCAACGCCGCCTAGGAGCGTCCTGAAGATCTTGAAATCTCGCCCGACTTGCACCGCTTTAGGGCGATCGACATTTAACGGCAATCCGGGGCGAGCCGGGCGGTCAGAGCAAGATCTTCAGCGGACTCCTAGCGGCAACGTCCCTCAGGGGCGCGGGGAACTGCGCGACAAGCCACAACGAACCCGCAGCCCGCCAAGCACAGAACCCCCACCCAGAACCCGGCACCAGGAACTACCCCAGCGCCGACTTCACCGCATCAGCCAACCGCCCCGCCACAGACCGAGCCTGATCAATATCCGCCGCCTCGACCATCACCCGCACCAGCGGCTCCGTCCCCGACGGCCGCAACAGCACCCGCCCGGTGGACCCCAGCTCCCGCTCCGCCTCGGCAACCGCCGCCGCAAGATCCGCGGACGTCTTCACCCGCGCCTTGTCCACATCCGGCACATTGATCAGCACCTGCGGCAGCCGCTCCATCACGCCCGCCAGCTCGCGCAGCGTACGACCGGTCTCGGCGACCCGTGCGGCCAGCAGCAGCCCGGTCAGCGTGCCGTCACCCGTCGTCGCGTGATCCAGGATGATCACGTGCCCGGACTGCTCACCACCGAGCGCGAAGCCGTGCTCCTTCATCTCCTCCAGCACATACCGGTCACCGACCGCGGTCTGCACCAGCGCGATACCCTCCCGCTCCATGGCCAGCTTGAAGCCGAGGTTGGACATCACGGTCGCCACCACGGTCTCGGCCCGCAGAGCGGAGCGTTCCCGCATCGCCAGCGCGAGCACGGCCAGGATCTGGTCGCCGTCGACTTCCTCACCGGTGTGGTCCACGGCGAGGCAGCGGTCCGCGTCACCGTCGTGCGCGATACCGAGATCGGCCCCGTGCTCGACGACCGCGGCCTTGAGCTGCCCCAGGTGCGTCGACCCGCACCCGTCGTTGATGTTGAGCCCGTCCGGCTCGGCCCCGATCGTGACGACCTCGGCACCGGCCCGCGCGAACGCCTCCGGCGAGACCCCCGAGGCCGCGCCGTGCGCTTCGTCCAGGACGATCTTCAGCCCGTCCAGCCGGTTCGGCAGTACGTCGAGCAGGTGGCCGACGTACTGGCCGAAGCCCTCCTCGTAGGACCGGACCCGCCCGACACCGGCCCCGGTGGGCCGCTGCCAGGGCTCACCGCGTCGGTGCTCCTCGTAGACGGACTCGATCCGGTCCTCGATGTCGTCGGGCAGTTTGTGCCCGCCGCGGGCGAAGAACTTGATGCCGTTGTCCGGCATGGCGTTGTGGCTGGCGGAGAGCATGACACCCAGGTCGGCTCCCAGCGCACCCGTCAGATACGCC
This sequence comes from Streptomyces flavusporus, assembly GCF_046267975.1. NCBI lineage: Bacteria > Bacillati > Actinomycetota > Actinomycetes > Kitasatosporales > Streptomycetaceae > Streptomyces > Streptomyces flavusporus. The sequence continues at coordinate 4,019,975 of NZ_CP176503.1, forward strand.
ACGGCCGGCGTCGGCAGCACGCCGACGCGCAGCACGTCCACCCCGGCGCTGGCGAGGCCCGCGACCACGGCGGCCTCCAGGAACTCCCCGGACGCGCGCGGGTCACGCCCGACCACCGCCGTGGGCCGGTGGCCTGCGAAGGTGCCCGCCTCGGCCAGCACGTGGGCCGCCGCGACCGACAGACCGAGCGCCATCTCGGCCGTCAGATCCGCGTTGGCGACACCGCGCACGCCGTCCGTGCCGAAGAGTCGTCCCACTTGTCCTCCTGAGGAAGCGTCAGTTCCGGTCGCCGTGCGGGTGCGGCCCGCGCACATGGCTCCCGTGTCCCAGGCATTCGATGCCTGGCCATCCGATCACACCAGCCTTTGAGCGTCTTGTGCCGTTATACGCCTGTGGGCTGTGATAAACGAACGCCCCGGCGGCACAGTGGCGTGCCGCCGGGGCGTTCGGAGTACGTACGGAGTACGTACCAGCAGGCAGCGAAGCTTAGCGCTTGCTGTACTGCGGAGCCTTGCGGGCCTTCTTCAGACCGGCCTTCTTGCGCTCGACCGCACGGTCGTCGCGCTTGAGGAAGCCGGCCTTCTTGAGCGGGCCGCGGTTGTTGTCGACGTCGGCCTCGTTCAGCGCGCGGGCGACACCGAGACGGAGCGCACCGGCCTGACCGGAGACACCGCCACCGGCGATCCGGGCGATGACGTCGTAGCGGCCCTCGAGCTCGAGCACCTTGAAGGGCTCGTTGACTTCCTGCTGGTGCACCTTGTTCGGGAAGTAGTCCTCGAGGGTGCGACCGTTGATCTTCCACTTGCCGGAGCCCGGAACGATCCGGACGCGGGCAATGGCGTTCTTGCGGCGGCCCAGGCCGGCGGCCGGCTGGGGCTCGCCGAAGCGGGAGGCCATGGACTCCGAGGTGTACTCGCCCTCGACGGGGACCTCGGACTCGGTGGTGTAGCTGTCGATGTCAAGCTCTTCGAGCGGCTGCTCGGCAGTGGTCTCGGCCACGATTCTCCTCAGATTCTCTTCGGTCTTAGGGGGTGGCCGGACTTACTGCGCGACCTGGGTGATCTCGAACGGAACCGGCTGCTGAGCAGCGTGGGGGTGGTTCTCGCCGCGGTAGACCTTCAGCTTCGAGAGCATCTGACGGCCCAGGGTGTTCTTCGGGAGCATGCCCTTGACGGCCTTCTCGATGGCCTTCTCGGGGTTCTTCTCGAGCAGCTCGTCGTAACGGACGGAGCGCAGACCACCCGGGTAGCCGGAGTGGCGGTACGCCATCTTCTGGGTCCGCTTGTTGCCGGACAGGTGCACCTTGTCGGCGTTGATGATGATGACGAAGTCACCGGTGTCGACGTGGGGCGCGTAGATCGGCTTGTGCTTGCCCCGCAGAAGGGACGCGGCGGTGGTGGCGAGACGACCCAGGACGACGTCCTGAGCGTCGATGACGTGCCACTGGCGCGTCACATCGCCGGGCTTGGGGCTGTACGTACGCACGGTTCGTAGCCTTCGCTTCGAGTGAATGGTCCTGACAAGGTCACCGAAACGATCACGACAGCCTGGACCGCACGGCGGCGACGCAAACCGCGTACATGGGGTCGCTGGTCATCGGCCCGGTGGACCGGTGTAAGGGCCCGTCCCGTGAGAATGAGCAAGCCAATACACAACGAACATGCAGGATACCTGCGGCGCGCCCACCCGGTCAAAACGGGTCGACACCGCTCGGCAACCTGTTCGACCCCCCAGTTTAGGGCCTTGCACCCGCACCCCGGACCGCGATCGCCGCGACACAGAAAGTGACCGCCCGCCTCAGGCGCCTGCGCAACCCCGGCGACCAGCAGCGGGACACCAACGGGACGCAGTAGCCGTACGACGAGCAGGCCGCCGGGACCCCGGAGAGCAGCACCCCCACCACGACGTCGACGAGCACCGCCCGCACCAGCCACGAAGCCCTTCGCGCCAACCACCCGGAGATGCCGCATTTGCCCGTCCTCATGGAGCGAACGCTAGGGGCTCCAGGGCCGGTTGAGACGGACCAGCACACCCCTCGGCCCGTCTAAGATGCGCCCCATGAGCTTTGGGCAGGGGGGACCCCAGTCCCAGTGGGATCCCTGGAAACCGCATTCGCAGCAGCCCTGGAACGACGCCGGTGGCCAGAGCCCGGACTGGGCTGCCCTCGCCGAGGCGTCCGAGGCGCGCAACAAGCGCCGCAGACTGCTGTTCATCGGCGGTGGAGCGCTCGCCACCGTGGCGATAGGTGCTGCCGTCGCCGTGGCCGTCGTCTCGGCGAACGGCGACAGCCAGGCCTCGAACCAGCCGAGCTCCCAGCTGCCGGCCACCGCCGACCTCCCGAGCGAGTCCGCCACGGCCCCGTCGTTCGCGCCGACCAGCGCCCCGCCGCCGCTGGACCCGAAGGACTTCGTCTCCAGCAAGAACAAGGACAAGGCCCCGCTCAGCGCGGACCGGCTCTTCCCGGGCACCCAGCTGACCATGGGCGAGACCGTGTACAAGAAGGGCCCGACGGCCGACACGAAGAGCTGCGCCGACGCGGCCAGCGGGACACTGCCGAAGGTCCTCGACGCGAACGACTGCACCCGTCTGCTCCGTGTCACCTATACCAAGGGCGGTGTCGCGGTGACGGTCGGCGTGGCCGTCTTCGACACCGAGGCCCAGGCGGCCAAGGCCAAGGCCGAGGCCGACAGCAAGAGCAGAGTCAAGTCCCTGTCCGGCGGCGGGATCAAGGACTTCTGCAACGCCGCGGTCTGCCGCACGACGACCAACTCCTACGGCCGCTACGCCTACTTCACGATCGCCGGCTACACCAACGGCAACGATGTGACGCCGAAGAACACGGAAGTCTTCTCCTCCGGCGACGACCTGGCCGAGTTCACGTTCCGCCAGATCCGCCGCCGCGGCGAGGCCCAGGCGTCGGCGGCGGCCAACGAGTGACCCGTCCCACCAGCCCGCGCACCCACTCCGGTATGTGACGCGATGCGGATGCGCGGACGCCTCGGGCTGATCGGCGCCGGGGCCGGCGCGGCGCTGCTCGCGCCGCTCGGGACATGGGCGGCCTGGCCGGACGGGGAAACGAGTGGCGACGAGAGCAGGTCGGTGCCCACCGACCTGCGGAAACGGGACCCGCACGCCACCCCTGCCGCGCGCCGGGTGTACGCCCTGCTGGCGACCCTCGAGAACGACGCGCGCCGGGGCCGGCCGAGCCGCACGGTGATCGGCCAGCACGTGGAGCTGCACAACGAGCGGTACAACCCGGCGTACGGCGACTACCGGGGCACCAAGCAGCCGGGCTACTACTACCGCAAGGTCCGGGACATCACCGGCCGGCTCCCCGGCTTCGTGGAGCTGGACCTCGGCCCGGGCTACGGCCGGCCAGGCTGGGCGGTGGGTCAGACCCGCTCCTACTCCAGCGCATGGCCGGGTTGCCGCCGGTACTGGGGGTACGTCGACGACGCCGTCGACCTGGCGGTCGGCGTGTGGGCGGGCCTGCCCCGGCCGGCCGACGGCTCCTACCGCCCCTCGGGCACGCACACGGACTGCGCCTCCGGCGGCGAAGTGTCCCTGCCGAGCAACGGCGGCGGTCCGGCGGGCCTGGTCGGCTTCTCCTTCCACCAGCCGTACCCGGGCAGCCCGGTCAAGGGCTTCGAGCAGACCAAGCACCGCCACTCCCCCGGCGCACGGGATCCCGACTGGTTCGCCCGGGTCGTCACCCCGCGCACCGCCGAGCACGGGGCGCTGCTCCACGACCTCGGCTTCCTCGCCGACCACCTGGGCTACCTCGCGCACGTCGGCGCGGAGAACGAGCTGCCCTCCCAGCTGCGGCTGTCCTGCGGCCTCCGCATTCCCGCCCAAGGAGTACGCGTCAGCGGCACGGCTGCCGCCTGCGCGACCGTCCACTGAAAGTCGCCTGTCAACCCCCGCGGCTCGACCGGACAGTCAGTTACTGGAGAAACATGCCCCGCCATCGCACCAAGGAAGTGAAGACAGAGCGTCTTCGCAAGTACCGGCCTGACATCCAGGGCCTGCGTGCCGTAGCCATCATGATGGTCGTCAGCATGCACTGCGGCATCCTCGACATCCACGGTGGCGTGGACGTGAGCTTCGTGCTGAGCGGCTTTCTCATCGGCAGCCAGCTCTTCGCGGAGATCGAGAAGACCGGCAAGGTGTCCCTGACCAAGTTCTGGGCACGCCGCTTCCGCCGTCTGACGCCGCCCATGGCCGTCGTCATCGTCGGCACCGCGGCCCTGGCGTGGATCTACGGAAGCCCGCTCAAGTTCCGCGACTTCATGGCCGACGGTCTCGCCGCCTCCCTCAGCTTCATGAACTGGCGCCTGGTCGAGACCGGCACCGACTACTTCGCCAACGACGGGTCGCAGTCCCCGTATCAGCACTTCTGGTCGCTGGCCATCGAGGAACAGTTCTCGTCGTCGCCCCGCTCCTTCTCGTCGCGGTGGTCTGGGTCAGCCGCCTGATCTTCCGCAACCGCGCTCTGGTGGCGCTGTTCCTCATGGCCGTCATCGGCGGATCGTTCTATCTGGGCTGGTCTCAGACTCCCGAGAACCAGCCGCTCGCGTACTTCAGCACCCACACCCGGATCTGGGAGATCACCTGCGGCGTCCTGCTCGCCCTCGCCGCTCCCCTTGCCTCCCGCATGAACAGGGGCGTGGCCGCGGTCGTTTCGTGGCTGGGGCTCGGCACCGTGCTCGTCACGGCGATGCTCATCACCGAACACACGCCGCTGCCGGGGTACGCGGTGGCCGGCCCGGTCCTCGGCACCGTCATGGTCATCGCCGGTGGCTGCGCCAATCCCGGGTTCGGCGCGGAGCGGCTGCTCGACAACCCCGTCCTCGACTTCGTCGGCAACGTCAGCTACGGCTGGTACCTGACCCACTGGCCGCTCCTGGTGCTCTGGCCGTCCATCACCGACCGGGAGTTCACGTTCCAGGACCGGCTGCGGGTCGCCGTCCTCTCGTTCCTGGTGGCCGTCCTCCTGCACTACGCCGTCGAGCGTAAGTTCAAGAAGAACGTGCAGTGGGTGGCCCGCCCCTGGAAGGGTGTCTTCACCGGCGGGTTCACCACCGCGGGCACGGCGGGGGCGATGGTCCTGGCCACGATCATCCCGCTGAACCTGGCGACCGCACCCTCGGGGAGCACGCTCGGGGTCGGGTTCACCAGCCAGGCCTCGGTCGAGGACGCCGTGCACCGCACGCAGCTCTCCGCCACCGTGCAGAGCGTTCTTCAGGACACGCCCAAGAACTTCGCCGAGCACGGCTGCATCGACGACTTCGAGGTCAAGAAGTTCGAGATGCGGGACGGCTGTGTCGCCGGTGACCCGAAGGGCAAGAAAACCCTTGTCCTCATGGGGGACTCCCACGCCTGGCAGTGGAACGACGTCTACCACGAGATCGGCAAGGAACTCGGCGTGCGGGTGGTGACCATCGCGAAGGGCGGCTGCTCGCCGCAGGTCTACCGCATCATCAACCCGAACGTGAACCGCGCGTACACCGAGTGCGACAGCTGGCGCGAATCCGCCTTCGCCGAGCTGAAGAAGATCCAGCCCGACGTCCTCGTCATCGCCGACCGGGCCCGCCGTGAGGCGAACCGGGCGGGCGCCGAGACCTCGTTCAAGGTGTTCAAGGAGACGGGCGCCAAGCTCGTCTACATGACGGACACCCCGCAGCCCGGCCAGAACGTCCCCGATTGTCTCGCCACGCACATCGACAACATCTCCCTCTGCAACCGCAAGCAGTGGCAGGCGCTCGAGTACCCGGAGTTCCGCACCATGGAGCGGGAAGTGGCCGAGAAGTACGGTGCGGAGATCATCGACACGACACCCGCGTTCTGCGCCGTGGACATCTGCCCGGCGGTGATCGGCGACCAGGTCGTCTACTTCGACAACAGCCACATCACGTCGACGTACTCGAAGACCCTGAAGCCCTTCCTCAAGCCGGCCCTGGAAGAGGTACTGGACAAGGCATAGCCCGCCTCCCGTCCCGCTCCGGCCACCCCGGCCGGAGCGGTCGGAGCGGACCCGTCAACCCGTTACTGCCCCCGGACGCGCACCCGCCGCGCCTGCCGCTGCCGCTCCGCGAGCTGGTCGTCCGCCGGATAGCCGACCTCCTCCAGAGTCAGCCCGTGCGGCCGGACGACATGCACGGCGCTGTCGCGGACCCGCGCGTCGAGGACCTTCCGCGGCCACTCCACGCCGCGGTGCCCGTCGCCCACGAACAGCAACGCACCGACCATGGAACGTACTTGGTTGTGGCAGAAGGCGTCGGCGCGGACCTCGATCTCGACGATGCCGTCCGCGTGCCGACGCACCCCGAAGTCGAGGATCTCGCGGATCGTCGTCGCCCCCTCGCGCTTCTTCGCGTACGCCGCGAAGTCGTGCTCCCCCACCAGGGTCTTGGCGGCCGCGTCCATCGCGGCGACGTCCAACGCCCAGTCGTGCCAGAGCACATGGTTGCGCAGCAACGGGTCCACGCCGCCGGGATTGTCGGTGACCCGGTAGACGTAGCGCCGCCAGATCGCCGCGAAGCGAGCGTTGAAGCCGCTGGGCGCCTCCCTGAGGGCCCACACCCGCACGTCCCTGGACAGCCGCCCGGCGAGCCGCTTGAGCAGCTTCTCGTGATGCTCACGCCAGACAGCCTCCGGCAGATCCACGTGCGCCACCTGCCCGCGCGCATGCACCCCGGCGTCGGTCCGTCCGGCGACGGTCAGCTCGTACGTGTCCCGCGACCGCGTGACGGTACGCAGCGCGTCCTCGACCTCCCCCTGCACGGTCCGCCGCCCGCCGGCCTGCTTGGCCCAGCCGGAGAAGTCGGTGCCGTCATAGGACAGATCGAGCCGTAGGCGTACGAACCCGGGCTGTACTTCGTCACTCACTCCTTGATCCTCTCAGGTACGCGAAAACGGGCCCGCCCCGTCAAGGGCGGACCCGCTCAGCGAGAGCTCAGCCTCAGGCGTCCTTGGACTCCTCAGCCGCAGTCTCCTCGGCCGGAGCCTCGGCGACGTCCTTGGTGACGTCGACCTTGGTCTCCTCGACCTTGGCCTCCTCGGCCTCCTTGACCGCACGCTTGGTGGCGGCCTCGGCCTCACCCGTGGCCTGCTGCGCAACCGTCAGCGCCTCGACCAGCTCGATGACAGCCATGGGCGCGTTGTCGCCACGACGGTTACCGATCTTGGTGATACGGGTGTAGCCACCCGGACGGTTCTCGTAGCGCGGGCCGATCTCGGTGAAGAGCGTGTGGACGATGCTCTTGTCCGTGATCACCTGGAGCACCTGACGGCGGTTGTGAAGGTCACCCTTCTTCGCCTTGGTGATCAGACGCTCGGCGTACGGCCGCAGCCGGCGGGCCTTCGCCTCGGTGGTGGTGATACGACCGTGCTCGAACAGCGACTTCGCGAGGTTCGCAAGAAGCAGCTTCTCGTGCGCGGCACTGCCGCCCATACGGGCACCCTTGGTGGGCTTCGGCATTGTGTTTCTCCTAGGTGTCTGCCCCGGCCGTGTCAGGTACCGGGGTCAGTATCCGAGCAGGCGGTTACCTGTCGGAGATCCGGGCAGGGCCCCGAAGGGGCCCGTCCGGAAGGGGCGCGGGGAACTGCGCGATCAAGCACAGCGCACCCGCACCCAAAATCCGGCCGTCGAACCCGAGTTCTCAGTACTGCTCGGTCTCGACGAACCCGGCGTCCGCGTCGTCGTCCGCGCCGAACGCGTCCGCAGCGGCGGTCGGGTCGAATCCGGGCGGGCTGTCCTTGAGCGCAAGACCCATACCCGCCAGCTTCGCCTTGACCTCGTCGATCGACTTCGCACCGAAGTTGCGGATGTCGAGCAGGTCGGCCTCGGAGCGCGCAACCAGCTCACCCACGGAGTGGATGCCCTCACGCTTGAGGCAGTTGTACGACCGAACGGTGAGCTCCAGCTCCTCGATCGGCAGCGCCAGATCGGCAGCAAGCGCAGCGTCCGTCGGGGACGGACCCATGTCGATGCCCTCGGCGTCGATGTTGAGCTCACGGGCGAGCCCGAACAGCTCGACCAGCGTCTTACCGGCAGAAGCCATCGCGTCACGCGGACGCATCGCCTGCTTGGTCTCGACGTCGACGATCAGCTTGTCGAAGTCGGTGCGCTGCTCGACACGCGTGGCCTCGACCTTGTACGTGACCTTCAGAACCGGCGAGTAGATGGAGTCGACCGGGATACGACCGATCTCCTGGCCCACCTGCTTGTTCTGCACGGCGGAGACGTAACCACGGCCACGCTCGACCGTGAGCTCCATCTCCAGCTTGCCCTTGCCGTTGAGCGTGGCGAGGACGAGGTCGGGGTTGTGCACCTCGACACCGGCCGGGGGCGCGATGTCGGCGGCGGTGACGAGCCCGGGCCCCTGCTTGCGCAGGTACATGACGACGGGCTCATCGTGCTCGCTGGAAACCACCAGCTGCTTGATGTTGAGGATCAGGTCGGTGACGTCCTCCTTGACGCCCGGCACGGTGGTGAACTCGTGCAGGACACCGTCGATCCGGATGCTGGTGACAGCCGCACCGGGGATCGACGACAGGAGCGTACGACGCAGGGAGTTGCCGAGGGTGTAGCCGAAGCCCGGCTCCAGCGGCTCGATCACGAACCGGGAGCGGAATTCGTCGACGACCTCTTCGGTCAACGAGGGACGCTGAGCGATCAGCATGTGTGGATCAGATCCTTCAGTCGTGGGCGCCCGCTATATGACGCCCGACGGAACCGCCCCCGGCACGAAGGGGCGGGTACTGCAAGGGTACGGGCGATACGGCCCCGGTTCACTCCGCTTGCGCGGGGAAGGGAGCCGTACCGCCCGAATCCTGAAAGCAGCCGAGCCTCAGACGCGGCGGCGCTTCGGCGGACGGCAGCCGTTGTGCGGGGTCGGGGTGACGTCCTGGATGGAGCCGACCTCGAGGCCCGTGGCCTGCAGGGAGCGGATCGCGGTCTCACGACCGGAACCCGGGCCCTTGACGAACACGTCGACCTTGCGCATGCCGTGCTCCTGAGCGCGGCGGGCAGCCGACTCGGCGGCCATCTGCGCGGCGAACGGCGTGGACTTCCGGGAGCCCTTGAAGCCGACGTGGCCGGCGGAGGCCCAGGAGATCACGTTGCCGGACGGGTCCGTGATGGAGACGATCGTGTTGTTGAACGTGCTCTTGATGTGCGCGTGGCCGTGAGCGACGTTCTTCTTTTCCTTGCGGCGCACCTTCTTGGCAGCGCCCTGACGTCCCTTGGGGGGCATCTCTTAACTCCTACGGGAGGTGGTCGGTCCTACAGCGAAGACCGTGGACAGGCGTCCGCTGCGGACTACTTCTTGCCCGGCTTCTTCTTGCCGGCGATGGCGCGACGCGGGCCCTTGCGGGTGCGGGCGTTGGTGCTGGTGCGCTGACCGCGGACCGGCAGACCACGGCGGTGACGCAGACCCTGGTACGTGCCGATCTCGACCTTGCGGCGGATGTCGGCCTGGATCTCGCGACGGAGGTCACCCTCAGTCTTGATGTTGTTGTCGACGTACTCGCGGATCGCGACGAGCTGCTCCTCGGAGAGGTCGCGAACGCGGGTGTTCGGGTCGACGCCGGTGGCGGCCAGCGTCTGCTGCGAAAGGGTCCGGCCGATGCCGAACACGTAGGTGAGGGCGATCTCCACGCGCTTTTCGCGCGGGATGTCAACACCGGAAACGCGTGCCATTCAATGGCTCCAGTTGATCTTCGGAGGTCTTCCGCAGAACCGACTCCCAGCCGCCGTACGAGGTACGAACTGGGTCCCCGGCCTCCGAACCGGGGGTGTCGAGCCGTATGACTCGGGCCCTGCGTATGAACATATTCAGCTCGCGTCGCGCGAATCTCTGCGCATGCAGAGGGAAATGGCCTGCGATCAGCCCTGGCGCTGCTTGTGGCGCGGGTTCTCGCAGATCACCATGACCCGACCGTGACGGCGGATCACCCTGCACTTGTCGCAGATCTTCTTGACGCTCGGCTTGACCTTCATGGGATGTGAGGTTCTCCGGGTCAGTTGCCGGCGGCCCCGCGGGGACCGCGGGACGTGGGGCAAGATCTACTTGTACCGGTAGACGATCCGGCCACGCGTCAGGTCGTACGGAGACAGCTCCACCACGACCCGGTCGTCAGGGAGGATGCGGATGTAGTGCATGCGCATCTTGCCGCTGATGTGTGCCAGGACCTGGTGGCCGTTCTGGAGCTCGACCTTGAACATGGCGTTCGGCAGAGACTCGACGACAGTGCCCTCGATCTCGATGGCACCTTGCTTCTTGGCCACGCTTTGCCCTTCGGAATCGACTACCTTGATCGACCCCTGCACTTTCCCTTGCGGGGCGCATGCAGACATGCGGGTGCACAAGAGCCGACGAGTCAGTCTACGTCAGCGCAACCGGAAAGACGAATCGGGGAAGCCTGCCCCAGCGGGCAGATCATTAAGCGCCGGAGAGGTGCACGCCCTTAGGGGCGCTCAGGCCAACGGATCCGGCGCAGCGACGATCCCGTACTCCGCCAGCTTCGCCTTACCCCCGTCGGGAGACGTGAGCACCAGCGGCCCCTGCTCGGTCAGGGCGACGGAGTGCTCCCAGTGGGAGGACCAGGTGCCGTCCGTCGTGATGACGGTCCAGTCGTCCTTGAGGACCTCCGTCTTCGGGGTGCCCAGCGAGACCATCGGCTCGATCGCGAGGCAGAAGCCCGGCACCAGCTTCGGGCCCTTGCCCCGGCGCCGCTCGACATAGTTCAGCAGGTGCGGGTCCATGTGCATCTCGGAGCCGATGCCGTGACCGCCGTAGTCCTCGATGATCCCGTAGCGGCCCCCGCCGGGCTTCGGCTGGCGGCGGATGTACGTCTCGATGGCCCGTGAGATGTCGACGAGCCGGTTCCCCTGCTTCATCGCGGCGATGCCGGCCCACATGGACTCCTCTGTCACCCGCGACAGCTCGATGAGCTCCGGAGCGTGACCGGACCCGACGAAGGCGGTGTAGGCGGCGTCCCCGTGCCAGCCGTCGATGATGGCGCCGGCGTCGATGCTGATGATGTCCCCGTCCTTGAGGACGACGTCCTCGGCGGGGATCCCGTGGACCACGACCTCGTTCACCGAGGTGCAGATCGTCGCCGGGAACCCGCCGTACCCCAGGAAGTTCGACTTCGCCCCGTGCTCCGCGAGCACCTTCCGCGCCACCTCGTCCAGATCCTTGGTGCTGGCCCCCGGCACGGCGGCCTCACGCGTGGCCGCGTGAATGGCGGCAACGACCAACCCCGCCTCACGCATCTTGGCGATCTGCTCGGGGCTCTTGATCTGCACCATGGGGGCGGGGGCCTTTCTCGGACCGGGAAAAGAGTACGGACGCCTTCAACGATACGGGGACTGCCGTAGCTGCGGGCACGCAGCAGCCGCGGCCCCCTTTCCAGGGAACCGCGGCCGTAGCTGCGTAACGACTACTTCGCGTCGCGCTTGAGCGCCGCCAGCGCGCGACGCGTGACCTCTTCCACCGGACCCATGGCCTCGATGGTCACGACCAGACCCTGCGACTTGTAGTAGTCGATGATCGGCTCGGTCTGCGTGTGGTAGACCTCCAGCCGAGTGCGCACGGTCTCCTCGGAGTCGTCGTCCCGCTGGTACAGCTCACCGCCGCAGACGTCACACACGCCCTCCTTCTTCGGCGGGCTGTACGTCACATGGAACACGTGTGCGGAGTCCTTGCGGCAGATCCGCCGCCCGGCGATCCGCTTGACGACCTCGTCCTCGGGAGCCTCGAGGTCCAGCACGGCGTCCAGCTCGATGCCCTCGGTCTGCAGCAGCTCGTCCAGCGCCTCGGCCTGCGAGACGTTGCGCGGGAAACCGTCCAGCAGGAAGCCGTTCTCGGCGTCCGGCTGTTCCATGCGGTCCTTCGCCATGGCGATGGTGACCTCGTCCGGCACCAGGTTGCCGGCGTCCATGTAGGACTTCGCCAGTTTGCCGAGATCCGTCTGCCGACTGATGTTGGCGCGGAACAGGTCGCCCGTGGAGATGTGCGGGATCGACAGCTTCTCGGCAAGGCGGGTGGCTTGCGTACCCTTGCCCGCGCCCGGCGGCCCGACGAGGACGATTCGCATCAGCGGAGGAACCCTTCGTAATTGCGCTGCTGAAGCTGGCTCTCGATCTGCTTCACGGTCTCGAGACCGACACCCACGATGATCAGGATGCTGGTCCCGCCGAACGGGAAGTTCTGGTTTGCCCCGAAACCAACCAACGCCATCGTCGGTACGAGAGCGATCAGACCCAGATACAGCGAACCCGGCCAGGTGATCCGGTTGAGTACGTAGCTCAGGTACTCAGCGGTCGGTCGGCCAGCCCGGATGCCCGGGATGAAGCCACCATACTTCTTCATGTTGTCGGCGACTTCCTCGGGGTTGAAGGAGATCGCCACGTAGAAGAACGCGAAGAAAACAATGAGCAAGAAGTACAGAGCGATGTAAATCGGGTCGTCGCCCTGGACGAGATGGGCCTCGATCCAGGTCTTCCAGCTCGAATTACCACTCGAGAACTGAGCGATCAGAGCCGGGATGTAGAGCAGCGACGAGGCGAAGATGACGGGAATCACACCCGCCTGGTTCACCTTGAGCGGAATGTACGTGGACGTACCACCGTAGGACCGGCGGCCGATCATGCGCTTCGCGTACTGGACCGGAATGCGGCGCTGGGCCTGCTCGACGAAGACCACCAGGCCGACCATGAACAGGCCGACGAGGATGACCGTGCCGAACTCGATCCAGCCGTCCGCCAGGGAGCCCTGCTCCTTGATGGCCCACAGGGCGGCCGGGAAGGTCGCGGCGATCGAGATGAACATCAGGATCGACATGCCGTTGCCGATGCCGCGGTCGGTGATCAGCTCACCGAGCCACATGACGACGGCGGTACCGGCGGTCATCACGATGACCATGGTGATGGTGACGAAGATCGACTGGTCCGGGACGATCTCGCTCGCCACCGGGCAGCCGCTGAAGAGGGCACCGCTGCGGGCGGTGGCCACCAGGCCGGTGCCCTGCAGGATGGCGAGCGCCACGGTCAGGTAACGGGTGTACTGCGTGATCTTCGCCGTACCGGCCTGACCCTCCTTCTTGAGGGCCTCGAGGCGGGGGATCACCACTGTCAGCAGCTGCAGGATGATGCTCGCGGTGATGTACGGCATGATGCCGAGCGCGAAGATCGTGATCTGCAGCAGCGCGCCGCCGCTGAACATGTTGACCAGACCGAACAGACCCTGGTTGCCCTTGGCCACGTCGATACATTGCTGGACGTTCTGGTAGTCGACACCCGGGATCGGGATATGCGTACCGACCCGGTACACCACGATGATGCCGAGCGTGAAGAGCAGCTTCTTGCGCAGGTCGGGCGTCTTGAACGCCCGGGCGAACGCGGTGAGCACGGTGCCTCCTGCGACCCCCGCGCAACTGCGTCAAGGGTGATGGTCGTGAGAATCCGATAAGACAACGACATACGTAACGGTCAACTGCCGCTCAGAGTGCCCCAGGTGCGGCACGCTGTGAAAGTTGGCAGTGCAGGCCACCTTACCCGCGGGACTGCCACCCTTGGAACGACCGACCGGGGATACCCCATTTGTGGGGTATCCCCGGTCGGGATCGCTCAAGTCATCGAGACGCCTGCTGGGTTCAGACGAGCTCGGTGACGGTGCCGCCGGCGGCGGTGATCTTCTCCTTGGCGGAGCCGGAGACGGCGTCGACCGTCACCTGCAGCGCCACGGAGATCTCGCCCTGGCCGAGGACCTTGACGAGGCTGTTCTTGCGAACGGCACCCTTGGCCACGAGGCCCTCGACAGTGACCTCGCCACCCTCGGGGTACAGCGCGGCCAGCTTGTCGAGGTTCACGACCTGGTACTCGGTCTTGAACGGGTTCTTGAAGCCCTTCAGCTTCGGGAGGCGCATGTGCAGCGGCATCTGGCCGCCCTCGAAGCGCTCCGGAACCTGGTAGCGGGCCTTCGTGCCCTTGGTACCACGACCGGCCGTCTTACCCTTCGACGCCTCACCACGACCGACACGGGTCTTGGCGGTCTTGGCGCCCGGGGCGGGACGGAGGTTGTGGATCTTGAGCGGGTTGTTCTCCGCCATGATCAGTCGACCTCCTCGACCGTCACGAGGTGGCGGACGGTGTGCACCATGCCGCGGAACTCGGGGCGGTCCTCCTTGACGACCACGGTGTTGATCCCCTTGAGACCAAGCGACCGCAGGGTGTCACGGTGGTTCTGCTTGCTGCCGATGTAGGACTTGACCTGCGTGATCTTGAGCTGCGCCATGATTACGCACCCGCCCCGGCACGCGCACGCAGCAGGGCCGCGGGAGCGACGTCCTCGAGCGGCAGACCACGGCGGGCCGCGATCTCCTCGGGACGCTGCAGGCCCTTCAGGGCCTCCACGGTCGCGTGCACGATGTTGATCGCGTTGTCGGAGCCGAGCGACTTCGACAGCACGTCGTGGATACCGGCGCACTCGAGCACGGCACGCACCGGACCACCGGCGATAACACCGGTACCCGGGGACGCGGGCTTGAGCAGCACGACGCCGGCAGCCTTCTCACCCTGGATGGGGTGCGGGATGGTGCCCTGGATCCGGGGGACCTTGAAGAAGTGCTTCTTGGCCTCCTCAACGCCCTTGGCGATGGCGGCCGGCACCTCCTTGGCCTTGCCGTATCCGACACCCACGGTGCCGTCACCGTCGCCCACCACGACCAGCGCGGTGAAGCTGAAGCGACGACCACCCTTCACAACCTTGGCGACGCGGTTGATCGCGACAACGCGCTCAACGTACGCGGTCTTCTCGGCGGCAGCTGCGCCGCCGTCACGGCCCTTCCGGTCCCGCCGCTCGCCGCCACCGGCACCGCCACCGCGGCGCTGGGGTCCAGCCATTGGAATTACCTCTCTCTGTTTCCGCTAGCTACGGAACCGGCTCAGAACTTCAGGCCGGCTTCGCGGGCGGCGTCCGCCAGAGCGGCGATGCGCCCGGCGTACTGGTTGCCACCACGGTCGAACACGACAGCCTCGACGCCGGCGGCCTTGGCACGCTCGGCGACCAGGGCGCCGACCTGCTTGGCCTGCGCGGACTTGTCACCCTCGGCACCGCGGACCGAGGTGTCCAGGGTGGACGCCGACGCCAGGGTGTGCCCCTGGATGTCGTCGATCACCTGGGCCACGATGTGGCGGTTCGAGCGGGTCACCACGAGACGGGGACGCTCCGCCGTACCGTTGATCCGCTTGCGGATCCGGATGTGACGGCGCTTGATCGCGGCGCGCTTGTAGGCGTCGCCCTTGAGGATCTTCTGTCCGTATGCCATGGCTTACTTACCCGCCTTTCCGACCTTGCGGCGGATGACTTCGCCCTCGTACTTGACGCCCTTGGCCTTGTACGGGTCGGGCTTGCGCAGCTTGCGGATGTTGGCCGCAACCTCGCCGACCTTCTGCTTGTCGATGCCCTCGACCGAGAAACGGGTCGGGTTCTCCACCTTGAAGGTGATGCCCTCGGGGGCCTCGACCAGGATCGGGTGGCTGTAGCCGAGCGCGAACTCCAGGTTCGAGCCCTTGGCGGTCACTCGGTAACCGACACCGCTGATCTCGAGCTTCTTCACGTAACCCTGGGTCACGCCGGTGATCATGTTCGCCACCAGCGTGCGGGACAGGCCGTGCAGGGCCTTGTTCTGACGCTCGTCGTTGGGGCGGGTGACGTTCAGGACGCCGTCCTCACCCTTGACGATCTCGATCGGCGCGGCGACGGTGTGGCTCAGCGAACCCTTGGGGCCCTTGACCGAGACCGTGCGGCCATCGATGGTGACGTCCACGCCGGCGGGAACCGCGATGGGGAGCTTGCCGATGCGCGACATAGCTGTTTCCTCCGTTCCCTTCCGTTACCAGACGTAGGCGAGAACTTCTCCGCCTACGCCCTTCTTGCCGGCCTGCTTGTCGGTGAGGAGCCCGTGGGACGTGGAGATGATCGCCACGCCGAGGCCGCCGAGCACCTTCGGCAGGTTGGTGGACTTCGCGTACACCCGGAGACCGGGCTTGGAGATCCGCTTGATGCCCGCGATGGAGCGCTCACGGTTCGGGCCGAACTTCAGCTCGAGGACGAGGTTCTTGCCGACCTCGGCGTCCTCGACGCGCCAGCCCGTGATGAAGCCCTCCTGCTGGAGGATCTCCGCGATGTGCGACTTGATCTTCGAGTGCGGCATCGCCACGGTGTCGTGGTACGCCGAGTTCGCGTTCCGCAGACGCGTAAGCATGTCTGCGATCGGATCAGTCATGGTCATGAATTGGCCTTCGGCCTCTCTCGCCGGGGTTTCCTGGTGCGCCATCCCTCTCCCCGATCCGAGACGGGACGGGTGCGGCGCGGTGGACCTACGGCGTAGTAAGTCGTATGGGCGTCAGGCGCCCAACCCTCCAAGCCTAAGCCATGGAGAGGTGGGCACCTGACACTGCCCTTTACTTACCGAGAGCTTCCGGAATCCCTTATGTGGGGGATTACCAGGAGCTCTTGGTCACGCCCGGCAGCTCGCCACGGTGAGCCATCTCACGAAGGCACACGCGGCAGAGGCCGAACTTGCGGTACACGGAGTGCGGACGGCCGCAGCGCTGGCAGCGGGTGTACGCGCGCACACCGAACTTGGGCTTGCGAGCAGCCTTAGCGATCAGAGCCTTCTTCGCCATCTCGCTCACGCCTCCTTGAAGGGGAAGCCGAGGTGACGAAGGAGCGCACGGCCCTCAGCGTCGTTGGTCGCCGTGGTCACCACGGTGATGTCCATACCCCGGGTGCGGTCGATCTTGTCCTGGTCGATCTCGTGGAACATGACCTGCTCCGTGAGACCGAAGGTGTAGTTGCCACGGCCGTCGAACTGCTTGGGGGACAGACCACGGAAGTCGCGGATGCGCGGCAGCGCGAGCGACAGGGTGCGGTCCAGGAACTCCCACATGCGGTCGCCACGGAGCGTGACGTGGGCACCGATCGGCTGGCCCTCACGCAGCTTGAACTGCGCGATGGACTTGCGGGCCTTGGTGACGGCCGGCTTCTGACCGGTGATCGTGGTGAGGTCGCGGATGGCGCCCTCGATCAGCTTGGAGTCGCGGGCGGCGTCGCCCACACCCATGTTGACCACGATCTTGACGAGGCCGGGAACCTGCATGACGTTCTCGTAGGAGAACTCCTCACGCAGCTTGCCCGCGATCTCCTCGCGGTACTTCGTCTTCAGACGCGGAGTGGTGGTGGTAGCCATCAGATGTCCTCACCCGTCCGCTTGGCAACGCGGATCTTGTTGCCCTCTTCGTCGAAGCGGTAACCGACGCGGGTCACGACCTTGTTGCCGTCCTTCTCAACGACCAGCTGGACGTTGGAGACGTGGATCGGCGCCTCGGTCGTGACGATGCCACCGGCCTGCGAACCGCGAGCCGTGGGACCGGCCTTGGTGTGCTTCTTGACCCGGTTGACACCCTCGACCAGGACACGCTCGTCGCGCGGGTAAGCGGCAATGACCTTGCCCTGCTTGCCCTTGTCCTTGCCGGTGATGACCTGGACCAGGTCGCCCTTCTTGATCTTCATGCTTACAGCACCTCCGGCGCGAGCGAGATGATCTTCATGAACTTCTTCTCGCGCAGCTCACGGCCGACCGGGCCGAAGATACGGGTGCCGCGAGGGTCGCCGTCGTTCTTCAGAATGACGGCGGCGTTCTCGTCGAAGCGGATGTACGAGCCGTCCTGGCGGCGGCGCTCCTTGACGGTGCGAACGATGACTGCCTTGACGACGTCACCCTTCTTCACGTTGCCACCGGGGATCGCGTCCTTGACGGTGGCGACGATGACGTCACCGATGCCCGCGTAGCGGCGACCGGAGCCACCGAGCACACGGATGCAAAGGATCTCCTTCGCACCAGTGTTGTCGGCGACACGCAGTCGCGACTCCTGCTGGATCACGTCTATCTCCTGTTTGTCTGCTGGTTCCCGGCGAGCTCCGTAAGTGACTTACGGAGCTCGCCGAGCCTGGCGGAACTGACCTGCGGGGTTTGCCCCGCAGGAATTACTTGGCCTTCTCGAGGATCTCGACGACGCGCCAACGCTTCGTCGCGGACAGCGGCCGGGTCTCCATGAGGAGGACGCGGTCGCCGACACCCGCGGCGTTCTGCTCGTCGTGCGCCTTGAGCTTGTTGGTACGGCGGATGACCTTGCCGTACAGCGCGTGCTTGACGCGGTCCTCGACGGCGACGACGACGGTCTTGTCCATCTTGTCGCTGACGACGAGACCCTCACGGGTCTTGCGGAAGCCGCGGGCCTCTGCAGTCTGCTCAGTCACGTTGCTCTCACTCATCAGGCGCTCTCCACCGTCTCGATGCCCAGCTCGCGCTCACGCATCAGGGTGTAGATCCGCGCGATGTCCTTACGGACGGCCTTCAGCCGACCGTGGTTCTCGAGCTGACCGGTCGCCGCCTGGAAGCGGAGGTTGAACAGCTCTTCCTTGGCCTCGCGAAGCTTCGCCAGAAGCTCCTCGTTGCCCAGCTCGCGCAGCTCGGACGCCTTGGTACCGACCGACATCACGCTTCACCTGCCTCGCGCTTGACGATCCGGCACTTCATCGGCAGCTTGTGGGCCGCACGGGTCAGCGCCTCACGGGCGATCTTCTCGTTGGGGTACGACAGCTCGAACATCACGCGTCCGGGCTTTACGTTGGCCACCCACCACTCGGGAGAACCCTTACCGGAACCCATGCGGGTCTCGGCCGGCTTCTTGGTGAGCGGGCGGTCCGGGTAGATGTTGATCCAGACCTTGCCACCACGCTTGATGTGACGCGTCATGGCGATACGAGCGGCCTCGATCTGACGGTTCGTCACGTACGCCGGGGTGAGCGCCTGGATGCCGTACTCGCCGAACGCAACCTGCGTGCCGCCCTTGGCAGCGCCGCTGCGCTTGGGGTGGTGCTGCTTGCGGTGCTTGACCCTACGGGGGATCAGCATGTCGGTCAGGCCTCCGTTCCGGTGCTCTCAGCCGGAGCGGACGCGGGAGCCTCGGCCTTGGGGGCCTCGGCGCCGGCAGCCTGCTGCGGC
Organism: Streptomyces flavusporus; assembly: GCF_046267975.1. NCBI lineage: Bacteria > Bacillati > Actinomycetota > Actinomycetes > Kitasatosporales > Streptomycetaceae > Streptomyces > Streptomyces flavusporus. The sequence goes on from NZ_CP176503.1 coordinate 4,039,055, forward strand.
TTGCGACCGCGCCGCTCGCCACCACGGCCACCACGGGCCGGGCGGTCGGCGCCACCGCGGGCCGGGCGGTTACCCGCACGGGCGGCAGCGTTCTCGGCGCGGACCTCGGCGATGTTCTTGACGTCGCCCTTGTAGATCCAGACCTTCACACCGATGCGGCCGAAGGTCGTCTTGGCCTCGAAGAAGCCGTAGTCCACGTTCGCGCGGAGCGTGTGCAGGGGCACACGGCCCTCGCGGTAGAACTCCGAGCGGGACATCTCGGCGCCGCCGAGACGGCCACCGCACTGGATCTTGATGCCCTTGGCGCCGGCCTTCATCGTGCCCTGCATGCTCTTACGCATGGCGCGACGGAAGGAGACGCGGGAGGACAGCTGCTCGGCAACGGCCTGGGCAACCAGCTGAGCGTCGGTCTCGGGGCTCTTGACCTCGAGGATGTTCAGCTGGACCTGCTTGCCCGTGAGCTTCTCGAGGTCGCCGCGGATGCGGTCGGCCTCGGCGCCACGGCGGCCGATGACGATGCCGGGACGCGCGGTGTGGATGTCCACCCGCACGCGGTCACGGGTGCGCTCGATCTCAACCTTCGAGATGCCGGCGCGCTCCATGCCGGACGTCATCATCCGACGGATGGCGACGTCTTCCTTGACGTAGTCCTTGTACAGCTTGTCGGCGTACCAGCGGGACTTGAAGTCCGTGGTGATGCCGAGCCGGAACCCATGCGGGTTAACCTTCTGGCCCATTACCGGGTTCCTTCCTTGCTGCTGACGACCACAGTGATGTGGCTGGTCCGCTTGCGGATCCGGTAGGCACGGCCCTGGGCGCGCGGACGGAACCGCTTCAGGGTCGGGCCCTCGTCGACGTACGCCTCGGAGATGAAGAGGCTGTCGGCGTCGGTGTGGTCGTAGTTGTGCGCGGCGTTGGCAATGGCGCTGTCGAGCACCTTGCCGACCGGTACGGAGGCTGCCTGCGGAGCGAATCGCAGAACAGCCTGGGCCTCCGTGGCGTCCATGCCACGGATGAGGTCCACCACGCGGCGGGCCTTCATGGGCGTGACGCGGATGTACCGCGCCTGGGCCCTGGCTTCCATGGTTGTCCCTTCAGTTACTTACGTGTCTGAATGCGATCCGCGTTAGCGGCGCTTCGACTTCCGGTCGTCCTTGACGTGGCCCCGGAAGGTGCGCGTCGGCGAGAACTCGCCGAGCTTGTGGCCGACCATCGACTCGGTGACGAACACCGGGATGTGGGTCTTGCCGTTGTGCACCGCGAGCGTGTGGCCGAGCATGTCGGGCACGATCATGGAGCGGCGGGACCAGGTCTTGATGACGTTCTTGGTACCGGCTTCGTTCTGGGCGTCCACCTTCTTCATCAGGTGGTCGTCGACGAAGGGTCCCTTCTTCAAGCTACGAGGCATCTCAACCCGTCCTTAGCGCTTCTTGTTCGTCTTGCGGCGGCGGACGATGTACTTGTTCGACGCCTTCTTGGGCGAACGAGTACGGCCTTCCTTCTTGCCCCACGGGGAAACCGGGTGGCGGCCACCGGAGGTACGGCCCTCACCACCACCGTGCGGGTGGTCGACCGGGTTCATGACCACACCACGCACGGTCGGGCGAACGCCCAGCCAGCGCTTGCGGCCCGCCTTGCCCCAGTTGATGTTCGACTGCTCGGCGTTGCCGACCTCGCCGACGGTGGCGCGGCAGCGCACGTCGACCAGGCGGATCTCTCCGGACGGCATGCGGAGGTGGGCCATCGAGCCCTCCTTCGCGAGCAGCTGCACGGAGGCACCGGCGGAGCGGGCGAACTTGGCACCGCCACCGGGACGGAGCTCGATCGCGTGGATCGTGGTACCGACCGGGATGTTGCGGAGGGCCAGGTTGTTGCCCGGTTTGATGTCGGCCCCGGGACCGTTCTCCACACGGTCGCCCTGCTGCAGGTTGCGCGGGGCGAGGATGTAGCGCTTCTCGCCGTCCGCGTAGTGCAGCAGCGCGATGCGCGCGGTGCGGTTGGGGTCGTATTCGATGTGCGCGACCTTCGCCGGCACGCCGTCCTTGTCGTGACGACGGAAGTCGATCACGCGGAAGGCGCGCTTGTGTCCGCCACCCTGGTGGCGAACGGTCACACGACCGGAATTGTTACGGCCGCCCTTGCTGTGCAGGGGACGGACCAGCGACTTCTCCGGCGTGGACCGCGTGACCTCGACGAAGTCGGCGACGCTGGCGCCACGACGGCCAGGAGTCGTCGGCTTGTACTTGCGGATACCCATTTCTCAGTCCTCGTCCGATATCGAACGATCCGGACCTCCGTCAGGAGGTCGGACCGCCGAAGATGTCGATACGGTCGCCCTCGGCGAGGGTCACGATCGCGCGCTTGGTCGCGGCACGCTGGCCGAAGCCGGTGCGGGTCCGCTTGCGCTTGCCCTGGCGGTTGATCGTGTTGACCCCGGTGACCTTGACCGAGAAGACCGCCTGCACGGCCTCCTTGATCTGGGTCTTGTTGGCACGCGGGTCGACGACGAACGTGTACTTGTTCTCGTCGAGGAGCGCGTAGCTCTTCTCGGAGACAACCGGCTTCAGCAGGACGTCACGGGGGTCCGTGTACGACTTGCTCAGCGGCGTCTCGACGGTGTTCTTGCCCTCGGCGGCGTGGCGACGCGCCTTGGCGACGCGAGCGGCCTTGGCGGCCTTGGCGGCCTTCGAGGCAATGGCGGGGTGACGGGTAGCCATCAGGCCTCGCTCCCTTCGGTGTCATTGGCCTTCGGGCCCGACACGAAGGACTCGAAAGCGGCCTGGGTGAAGACCACGTCGTCCGAGACGAGAACGTCGTACGTGTTCAGCTGGCCCGGCTCCAGGATGTGGACCTGGGGCAGGTTGCGGGCGGACAGCCACGCGGCCTCGTCGGCGCGGTCGACGACCAGGAGCAGGTTCTTGCGCTCCGAGATCTTGCCGAACAGCGTCCTGGCGGACTTCGTCGACGGCGTCTCGCCCTCGACGACGCCGGAGACGACGTGGATGCGGTTGTGGCGGGCCCGGTCGGTGAGGGCGTGGCGCAGGGCCGCGGCCTTCATCTTCTTCGGGGTCCGCTGCGAGTAGTCACGCGGCTGCGGGCCGTGGACGACGCCACCGCCGGCGAACTGCGGCGCGCGGGTCGAGCCCTGACGGGCGCGGCCGGTGCCCTTCTGGCGGTACGGCTTCTTGCCACCACCACGGACTTCGCCACGGGTCTTGGTCTTGTGCGTGCCCTGACGGGCGGCAGCCAGCTGCGCGACGACGACCTGGTGGATCAGCGGGATGCTGACCTTCTCAACGCCGAAGATCTCCGCGGGGAGCTCGACGGAACCGGCCTTGTCGCCCGCCGGCGAAAGGATGTCAACAGTGCTCATCGGTTACCTCAGGCCCCCTTGGCCGCGGTGCGGACCAGGACGAGGCCGCCGTTCGGACCGGGAACCGCGCCCTTGATGAGCAGCAGACCCTTCTCCGCGTCAACGGCGTGGACGGTCAGGTTCTGGGTGGTGACCCGCTCGTTGCCCATGCGGCCCGCCATGCGGAGGCCCTTGAACACACGGCCCGGGGTGGCGCAGCCACCGATGGAACCGGGCGAGCGGTGCTTGCGCTGGGTACCGTGTCCGGCGCCGAGGCCACGGAAGTTGTGGCGCTTCATGACACCGGCGAAGCCCTTGCCCTTGCTCTTGCCGGTCACGTCGACCTTGACGCCGGCCTCGAACACCTCAGCGGTGATCTCCTGGCCGAGCGTGTACTCGGAGGCGTCCGCGGTGCGGATCTCGACGAGGTGACGACGAGGGGTGACGTCGGCCTTGGCGAAGTGGCCCTTGAGGGGCTTGTTCACCTTGCGCGGGTCGATCTCGCCGAAGGCGATCTGGACCGACTCGTAGCCGTCGGTGTCGTTCGTACGGACCTGGGTGACGACGTTCGGGCCGGCCTTGACGACGGTGACCGGAACAACACGGTTGTTCTCGTCCCACACCTGCGTCATGCCGAGCTTCTCGCCCAGGATGCCCTTGATCTGCTTAGCCATCTCTCAGATCACCGGCCTCAGAGCTTGATCTCGATGTCGACGCCGGCCGGGAGGTCGAGTCGCATCAGAGAGTCAACGGTCTTGGGGGTCGGGTCGAGGATGTCGATCAGGCGCTTGTGCGTGCGCATCTCGAAGTGCTCGCGCGAGTCCTTGTACTTGTGCGGCGACTTGATGACGCAGTACACGTTCTTCTCAGTGGGCAGCGGCACCGGGCCCGCGACCGACGCACCAGTGCGGGTCACCGTCTCGACGATCTTCTTCGCCGAGGAGTCGATGACCTCGTGGTCGTAGGCCTTGAGCCGGATGCGGATCTTCTGTCCCGCCATGGCTACTCAGTAGTCCTGTCTCTCGTAACGCTCTGGAACCCGGCGTTCCCTTGCTTTCCTCCGACCCACGCGGTCGGGCGTGTCGCGCTCCCGCTGACACAGATGTCCCGTACGGAACATCCCTTGCTGGGGAACGCGGCCCTTGCGAACCGCAAGCCGGGGACGAAAGGCCCACCGGGCGCCTGGCCGGTGCCGCGCCCACGCTTCCCGGAAGATTCCCGTACGTCCGCCCCACACGGGGACGACGAGTACTGTGGGACTCGCTTCCGGTCCTCCCGGCGGGAGGCGCGCAGCATCAACACTCGACCGAGCAACTCGGACAGTCTGCCATATGAGGCAGGACGGGCGCCAATCGAGCCGGAGAGAATACCCCGGGGGTGACGCAGGTCAAACGCGAGGGCGCCGACCGCGTCGGTGCGGGCCACAGAACGGACCTGCCGACGCAGCATTCCCTGAGGGCGGGAGATTCGCGCGACCGTTCAGGCCCCTGCTCCCGCCTCCTTTTCACCGCGAGACGGAGCGGTGCTGTCCTTGTCGCCGTGGGGGGAGGGTTCCGTGGCAATGACGTGCTGCACTTGCCAGCGGGCTTCCTCCCAGCGGGCACGGCGTGCGACGAGCCGTTCGTCGGCGCCGTCGGGGATCCGCTTCGCGTACCAGCGGCCGACCTCCGCCTGGAGCTCGCGGGCGACGTCCAGGCAAGGAAGCGGGGTACCCGGCCCGCGCCCTGCCGCCTTGTCCACCAGGCGCTCGGTGCCCACTCGTGCGGCCTCCAAGGTCGGCCCCGCCCCTCTGGCGAGAACGTACCTGTTGACGTCCCACCGCGCGGCGGCCTCCCAGAGCCGCTCGCGCGCCTGAAACAGCCCCGGGTGCGCCTCATCGAGATCGATCGACTCATGGGCCGCCGCGATGTACTCCAGGCAGGCGGCCAGGACGGACTCCGCGATCTCGTCCCGCTCGATGTCGAGTACGTGCTGCACGAAGTCCAGCGCCAGATGCGCCGCCCGCGTCTGGTCGACCTGATCGAGCAGGTCGACCAGCAGCCTGGGGAAAACGATCACTCTCAGCTCCTGTCCCACTCGCCACGACCGCGACTCAGGATCTCCAGCAGCTTGTCCGTGTCACCTGTGGCGATCTCGAAGCGGTTCGCCGGGATACGGACGGCCTCCGCGGCACGGGCGGCGTTCGTGAACTGGTTCCCCTTGGTGACCTTGTCGGCGTTCATCTTATGGTCGACGACCCATCCGACACGGTTCTTCTTGTTCGTCATGTCCACAATCACGAAGTCCCCCTCTGCCTGCTTGCCGTGGGTCCGGTAGACACGCAGGTTCGGGCGCTTCTCCAGCAGTTTCTCCACGAACTCCCGCTCCGGCGGGCTCATCTCGTACGGCGTGCCCTTCTTCACCTGCTGCCCCGGTCTCACCCGGATCGGCGGGTACAGCGAGAGTCCGTAGGGGTCGAGCCACGTCAGGGGGTTGTGGACGTACGTGTCCGGGTTGGGCGCCGCGGTCAGGCCCAGGGGATCCGGGCTGAGGTACCGGCCCGTCTCGGGGTCGTAGTGGCGGTGCGGGTTGTAGTGGTGCCCCGTCTCGACGTCGTGGTACTGGCCAGGGAAGCGCAAGGGTGTGTAGGCCGTCGCGTCCGGGTTCCACGTGGTCGAGCCCCACAGGGTCGAGGTGCGGCGCCAGGCTACGGAGCCGTGCTCGTCGAGCAGTTCCGTGGGTGACCCGATGGAGTCGGTGACGATGGCATAGAAGCGGCTGTCCACCTTCTCCTGCGTCAGGGCGGCGGCGCTCGCGTAGCGCTCCGACTGAGCCACCGGTTCCATCCCGCTCTCGTCGAACTCCCAGGTCATCGTCTGCGTGACGGGCACCTGCGCCACGGTCGTGGACTGCTCGACCAGGATCCCCTCGTGCCAGGTGAACCGGGTCTCCTCCAGGACGGTCAGCCCGTCGTCGGCGAGGCGCTGCTTCGCCGTGCGGCGCCCGAGCGGGTCGTAGTGGTAGCGCCACACAGTCCCCTCAGGGGTGGTGACATCGGACAGCCGGTCCTGGGCGTCCCAGGTGTAGCGCCATACGTCGGGCTTCCGGGACAGGCGGGTACGGCGCCGTACGGTGAGGCGCCCGCCCGCGTCGTGCTCGTGCCGCACCCGCCCGGCCGATACCAGACGGGTTCCCGCGTACTCGCGTCGTCCCGTGGCGTCGGCGCCGGGGTGGGTCGAGGGCCACTGCACCTCCGCCTGATTCCCCTCGCGGTCGTAGGCGTAGGTCTCGGTCCAGTCGAACGCGCGTACCTGGGTGACCCTGCCGACGGGATCGAGCGTGTAGCGCTGCTGCCCGGCTCCGGTCAGCGCGCCGTCAGACCGCCACATGTACTCCTGCGACGACAGCACCGAGCCGTTCGGCCCGCTCACCCGGCTGCTCCGCAGCCGGCCGGCGGAGTCCCACACCTGCGCCAGGTGGAGGGTGTCCCCCCAGGTCCGGCTCGTCTCCCGGCCAGCCGCGTCGTGCGCCGAGGCGACGGTACGCCCACCCGAGGTCAGCGCGGTCCTCCTGCCCGCCGCGTCGAAGGCATAAGTGGTGTCGACGCCGGAGGGGGTGAGGCGCCGGATCAGTTGGCCCGCCGGGTCGTAGGCGAGGCGGAGCGTGTGTCCGTTGACCGTCTCCTCCGTCAGCTGACCTGCGGCGTCGTACGAACGGGACAGGTGCCCGCCCGGCCAGACGGCACCCACCAGCCGGCCTGCGGCGTTGTAGGTGAAGTCCGTGACCTCACCGCCGGCCTCGGTCCGCACCAGCCGTCCCATCACGTCCCGGGTGTGCCGAATGACCTCGCCGACCGCGCTCGTCCGGGCGGTGAGCCGTCCGGCCGGGTCGTACGCGTAGCGGATGACCCGGTCCTCGAAGTCCGACTCCGCGACCAGGTTGCCGGCCGCGTCGTAGGTGTAGTCCCAGGTACGGCTGGCCGGGCCGATCACCCGCGTCAGCCGGAGCGAGGCGTCGTACTCGAAGCGGTACTCCGTCCCGCCGGGGTCGGTGCGCGTGCAGGGCAGGTCGAAATGCGTGTACGCCCAGCCGGTCTCGGCGCCCACCGCGTCCGTGTGGCCAGTGCAGTTGCCTTCCGGGTCGTACGTCCACGACTCGGTGGCCCCGTCGGGATGGGTGAGGCCGAGCAGCTCGCCCTCCGTGTTCCACCGCCACCGGGTCACCGTGCCCAGGGGGCCGGTCTCCGACACCCTCCGGCCGAAGGCGTCGCGCTCCAGCAGCGTACGGCCGCCGAGCGGATCGACGGCCTCCGTGATGAGGCCCGCGGCGTTGCTCACGAGGCGGGTAACCGCTCCGAGAGCATCCGTGAACTGGGTGAGGCGACCTTGCTCGTCGTAGCGGAAGCGGCTCGTCGCTCCCGTGGGATCGGTGAGGGTGAGGCCGTTGCCGCGCGCGTCGTAAGTACGGCGCCACCGTCCGCCGTTCGGCATCATTGTCTCGACGGGCAGGCCCAGCTCGCCGTACGCGACAGTCGTCCGGGTCCCGTCCGGATACCGGATTTCGAGCGGTCGGCCGAGTTCGTCGTTCACGTACTCGGTGGTATGGCCGAGTTCGTCGGTGTGGGAGACGACGTGGTGGTGGTCGTCGTAGGCGGTGCGCGTGATGCCGCCGAGAGGGTCGATCTCGGCGATGACCTGACTGCCCGGGTTGACGACGAAGCGACTGGCCGCGCCTTCGGCCGTGGCGAGCGTGGTGACGCGGCAGTCAGACCACCGGGGATCGGTACCGTCGTAGTCGAGGGTGACGGTGATGTGGCCGGCCTCTCCGCCCTCGGCGATGCAGCGGTCCCGGTCGTCGTAGGTGTACGCGTAGCGGCTGTTGTTCCTGTCCGTCCAGGACGTGATGCGCAGGCGGTGGTCGTAGGTGAAGCGCAGCGGCAGGCCCGAGGAGTTGATCGTCTCGGTGAGGTTCCCGTCGGTGTAGCCGTAGCGCTGGATGACGACGTCCGAGCCGCCGTCGGCGGCGCCGGCCAGGCTGAGGGCCGTGACCCGGCCGCCCTCGGTGGCGAGGGTGAGGTGGTAGCCGCCGGAGTGGCGGATGGCCAGCGGCGTGCCGTGCTCGTCGTGGTCGAAGGTGATCGTGTGCTGGTTGCGGTCACTGATGGCGGTGATCAGGGCGATACCGTCGCTGGTGGGACGGGCGAAGTCACGGGTGTGTCCGGTCGACGGATCCTCTATCCGGTAGCCGCCCTCGTCCGAGCGGATCAACGGCCATCGGGGCCCTGCTGCGGGCAGGACCGGGACCTGCGGATTAAGCGGGTGAGGATAGGCGAGCAGCAGGCCGTCCTCCGTGACGAACACGATGCCCTCCGCGTCGACCTCCAGGCGCTGGTCGATAGTCGAGGCCCAGGTGGGTCCGAACCACCAGCCGCAGCGGTAGTCCGAGGCGACGCGGCGGGTGAACGCCAGCGGCAACAGCCCGGGCAGTTCCACGTCCGTCTGCGGCAGGTACATGGCGCCGGTGGCCATGTCGACGGGGTCGCTGCCCTTGGAGCGCACCACGTTCTTGAGCCGGTTGTAGGCTCCCTTGGCTCCCCCGAGCATGTTACGGCCGTTCTTGGCCAGTCCGCGAACGGCGAGGGCCATGCCCTTGAGCCCGCCCTGCCCAAGGGCCTTGAGGCCTCTGGCCAGGCCACCCAGGGTGGTCAGCCCCTTGAAGCCGGGTATGCAGCCCAGCGCCGCCAGCCCCACATCCCACAGGGACGCCTGGCCCTTCGAGTACTTATAGAGCGTGTCGGCGAGCACCACGAGCGCGGCGACCAGCACGATCGCGCCCAGGATCGGCCCGCCGATGATCATCACGACGATGCCGAGAACCGCGACGACGACCTTGCAGACCGCGACGATCGTGTCCCAGTTGTCGGAGACCCAGTCCCCGACCTCTTCCCACCACGACCGGTTCTGGATGCCGGCGTCGGACGCCTCGTCGATCTTCTGCTTGGCCTCGCGGGCGGCGTCGTCGCGCATCTTGCGCGCGTCCTCGGCCATCTTCTTCGCCGCGGCCAGCGCGTCCTGCGCGGCGGAGACATCCGACTGGGCGCTGGTCTGCGCCGACTTGGCGTACTGAACGTCACGGGTGGCAGCGCGGACCTTGGCCTCGTCCGGCTTGTCGCCGTCGGACTTGCTGCCGGTGGGGTCGTCCTTGTACTTGTCGGCCTCCTTGTTGGCCCGGCTGACCCAGGAGTCCGCCGAGGCCAGCCGGGACTGCGCCGAGGACAGGTCCTGCCGTGCCTCGCGCGCCTTGGCCAGCGCCCGGTCCGCCAACGCCTGCGCACGCTCCAGCTTCGGCCAGTACGCCGCCAGGGCGTCGCCGCACAGCTCGTACGACTTCTTCAGCTTCTTGAGGTTCTTCGGAACGCCGGAGAACTGCTCCTTGAACACGGCCGCGGACTTGCCCGCCCACGACAGCACCGTGTCCTCGTCCGCCATGCCCTTGACCAGCTTCAGTGCGTCGGAGACGTCGTCGGCGAAGTCATGCAGTTGCTTTGCCAGCGACCGCACCCGCACCGGGTCACCCGGGGTCGGGTCCTTGTCCAGGTCCAGCGGATCCCAGTCCCGCGGCCGATACCCCGACATGCCGCAACCCCCGTCACGTGCGCATCATCAACAACATCCGTATGCACACGTGAACTTACAAGGTACGTCAGTTCGACGAAAGCAGGTCACGAGCGGCGTCTGCGCAGGGCCCGCCAGGCCTCGCCGACCGCGTCCTCGGATCGCAGCCACCAGCCCTCCAGCTTGTCCCGCACAGTCACAAGCACCCACCGCCGCTTGAACCACGGCTGCAGCTTCCCGAACGGCACGAACGTCAGCGTGTCCCTGATGGCGTGCTCAGCGAAGCCGCTGGGCCCCTCCACGCGCAGCGCGGCGTACAGCTCCGGCGTCAGATCGCCGCGGAGCCGCGCGACAACGCCCGCCGCAGTGAACGCGAACCCCCGCTGATCACGGTCCGGTAGCTGCATCGCCCTGATGATCCGAGGCGAGGCCTCCTCCGGCGAGCAGTTGAAGGCGAGCCCGATCACCGCCGAACCGAGAGGCCGCTCACCGCGCTCGAACGCGGCGTCCACGGCGGCGGGATCGTCGATGCCCGACACGCCCTCGCCGCTTTCCCAGTCGTATGCGGAGTTGTCCACCACCCTCGTCCCGATCAGCCTTGGATCGTCCAGAAGCGGGACGGCCTCGGCGGTGCCGGCCTTACCTGCAAACGCTCGAAGTCGATGTCCCTGTCGGCAACCGAGCCCCCGATCGGGAGACGGCCCTGGTCATCGGGTAGGTAGTACGTTCCGTACGCCCAGTACTCCGGCATCTCATGGCACATGATGTCCGGATAGGGGTCGATCTCCAGGCCCCCGTACCGCTCGTTGATCCGGGCCACGGCCTCCGCGCGGGAGATTCCAAAGTGCTCCACGAGCACATCCGCCATGGCGCGGAAGTACTCGAGCATCCCCTCGTCGAGGTCGGGCAGGAACTCGCTGCGCATGCGAGGTCGTCAGCCCGCGAAGCGGAACGTCGATGTGATCGCGTCGAAGATGTCGAAGAAGGAGTCCGCGAGGTCGAGGACCTGGCTGCTGCCCGCGACCAGCGCGACTTTGCCCTCCTGGCCGGGGACGGGGATGTACGTCTGCATCAGCACGGCCCGGATGGTGCGGTTGAGGGCGTCGTCGGGCACGGCCACGTCCTCGATGCCGTACGTCCGGGCCGCCGGGCCCACGCCCGGGATGTCGACCGTCGTCACCTTCCGCCAGGAGTCGCCGTCCTTCTTGGCCTCCTTCGTCGACAGCCCGGCCGCGATGGCGCCCGGGTCGGTCGACAGCGGCTCGCCGTCACGGGTGCGGCCACCGACGAGTGACACCGTCACCGAACCGGTGATCGGCGTCTCGCCGCCGAAGCTCTCCGCCATGCAACCGCAGTACAGCGCACCCGACTTCCAGGCGTCCGTGGCCGCCTTCCGCAGGAACGCCATGTACGTGTCCCGGTACTTGGCCAACTCCGGATGCCGCTCCACCCGTTCACTCACCATCCGCCGGATCGAGTCGTCCCGCGACTCCGGCCGCACGTCGAACTCCCACCACGACTCCGGCACCTTGATCCGGAAACCGCCCCGCTCGACGGTCAGCGTCTCCATGTAGCGGGCCATGACGCCGGCTCCCCCCCGTCCACTCGATCACCTGTACCGACATCGTCCCACTGCGCTGCGCGCTTGACCGTACGGCCCCTAGAGCGACGAGTGAGCGCCCGTCAGCTCCTTCCCGAAGTCGATCTCGGAGTAGCGGCGGGTCAGTCCGGCACCGGTGCCGCTGGTGGTCGTCGAGCCGCTGGTGACAGGGCCGGTCGTGGAGCCGCGGGAGATCCACACCAGTCCGTCGGAGTTCTCGCCGGGGGTGCCGGCGACGGCTTCGGCGCGGCCGTCCTTGTTCAGGTCGATCAGCTGCGTGGACGCGGCGAACTTGTCGCCCTTCTCGGCGGTGCCGGGCACCCCGGCGGTGTTCTGCGACCAGGCCTTGGCGCCGGTCGCGGTCAGACCGGCGGCCGATCCGCGCAGCAGGGTCGCCGAGCCCGCGGAGCCGGCGGAACCGACGGCCTCGCCGTGGGCGCCCACGAGGACGTCCGCGTACCCGTCGCCGTTGGTGTCGACAATCCGCACGGCCGCACCGAACGCGTCGCCCTTCTCCGAACTGCCCGGAACGCCAGGGCTGTTCTGCGTCCAGGTGCGGGCGTGGCCACTGTCGAGGGTGCCGGTGGTGCCCCGCACGACCGTGACGGCCCCGGTGTTACCGTCCTCGCCCGGGGCGCCGATCACCAGGTCGGCCCGCCCGTCCTTGTCGGTGTCGCCGATCGCGACCGAGGCGCCGAAGCGGTCGCCCGCCTCACCGGCGCCGGGGACGCCAGGGGTGTCCTGGCTGATGGTCTGGATGCGGCTCGGGGAGCCGCCGTACCCGGCGTCGTAGTAGACGGTCACCCGGCCGCCGAGCGAGGTTTCCGGGCTCTGTGCGGGGTCCTCGGGGTTGCCCACGACGAGGTCCGGGGAGCCATTGCCGTCCAGGTTGCCGACGGCGGAGACCGTGCCGGGGGGCAGTACGGCCGTGTCGAAGCCCCCGGGGGAGCCGAGCCGCGTACCGGGGTCGTCGCCCTGGCCGTCGTACCCCCACCCTCCGTCCCAGACGCCACGGCCGTGGACCATGAGCCGGTCGTCGTCGGTGTTCGGCAGGTCAACCGCCGTCAGGGCGACGATGCCGTGGGCCGGGTTGAAGTCGGTGCCGATGCCGGAGGTGCCGGACTGCGCGGACAGGTCCGCCGGCATGAACGTCACTTCACCGTCGTTGGCGCCGATGGCGATCGACAGTTTGCCGTCGTTGACGGGGTTGAGGGAGTTGTACGTGCCCACCGCCAGCGTTCTGCCGTACGCGTCGTGGGAGGACGGCCAGGGGTCGGCGACCGTCTTCGCCTTCGTGGGACCGGACGCGGTGCCCCACACGACCGTGACCGACCCGCCGCCCACGTCTCCGGAGACCTCCTCGCCCGGGGCGCCCACGACCAGGTCGCTGTACCCGTCGGCGTTCAGGTCGTGCACGACGACGGCGGCACCGAAGCGGTCACCCGCCTCGGCACCGCCGGGAATGCCAGGGGAGTTCTGCGTCAGGACGGTGCGTCTGGCCGTGTCGATGCCGCGCGCCGTGCCGTACATGATGACCACGGCACCGGCCTTGGCGTGGCCGGAGACCTTGGCGTCCGGCGCCGAGACGACAACATCGCGGTAGCCGTCCTTGTTGATGTCGCCCGGAGTTCCGGCGGCGGCCTGGGCTCCGCCCGCGACGAGCGGGGTGAGTCCTGGGGCGAGCATGACAGCAGACGTCAGCAGGGTGCGTTTGCGCACGAGGCTTCCTCCAGTGGGCGGTCGGCGCAGAGGAGGCCGCCAAGGAGGGTGAAGAGTTGTACGGGAAAACGAACGGGCGTCAGTCTTCCGAGGCATACATCACGAAGGAAGCCCAGGGGCGGGCGAGCGGATCGATGAACCCACCGGGATGGAGTCCTTCCCGACCGCCGAATGGGCGTGCACGGCGCACTGACGACCACCGGGCCCATCCACCGCGAAACGTCACATCCCGGCAGCAATCACATAGTTGAGACGCCATCAGCTTTCCGGGCGCCGAAATTCTCCCTCCCGTGAAGGTCTTGTCGCGGACCTGACCGATCATCTACCTTCACCCGGACTTCATGATCCACTACACGCTCACCACATCGTGACGTCGGGGGGTTCACCGTGCGGAGTCTTGCCCGACTGTGCCCTCCGCCCTTCCAGAACTGCCACCTCATCCAGGGGCAGACGCACCGTTGGAGAAATCAGTTCATGAACACTTCGATGAAGCATGTCCTGCGCGCGTCAGGCATCATGACGGCGACTGTGGCGATGGTCGTGGGCATGTCCTCGTCGGCGAGCGCCGCGCAGTTCAACGGGATATGTGAGACCAAGGAAGTCTGCATCTACCAGAACACCTACCTCGGCGGTGGCTGGATCGACCATCAGTACGCGGATCCCAACTACATCAACAACACATACACCGGCGGGGGTGTCCCGGATGTGGGCACCAACGACAGAACGTCCTCGATCGACAGCTGGGACACCAACTGGAAGGTCCGCTTCTTCACCAACTCCTACTACGGCGGGTCGCGGCAGACCGTGGCGGAGTACGCCCGGCTCAACACCGTCGAGTACAACGACGCCTACAGCTCGCACTGCTGGAACGACGGCGGGGTCAGCGGCTACAGCCAGTGCGACTTCTGACCGGGTCCTGAGCACTCCCCGACGAGTGTGAACGGGTTCCCCGCCCGCCGGTGTTCCCGGACCGAGCCCACGGTCCGGGAACACCCGTTCCCTGCCGCACACCTCCTGAGAACGGATCGTCCCCTTGGCCACGCCGCCCCCCCACCGCTTCGCCCCCCTCCGCCTGTCCGCGCCGATCGCCCTGGTTCTGACCGCCCTCACGCTCTCCGGGTGCGCCGACAGCGACTCGTCCGAGTCAGCCGGCGATCCCATCGCGATCGGCGAGATCAGCAAGATCACCAGCGCCGAGCAGCTGTCGTTCCCGCTGGACGCCTATGAACTCACCCCTGCCCAGTCCCGGCAGCTCGAACTCGCCCAGGACCAGCTGGTCGTGAAATGCATGACCGCGCAGGGCTTCCAGTGGGCCGCACCCGAACGTCCGCCCGTGACCGAGGCCAATCGGCACGGCCGCAGGTACGGAATCCTCGACGAGGCAGAGGCACGTCAGACCGGCTACCACGGGGCACCCCAGACCGACCGTGGCGCCAAGGGACGGGAAGAGGGCCAGGACAGCTCCGAAACGGCCCAGAAGGCCGCCGGTGAGTGCGTACTGAAGGCGCGGGCACAGCTCAACGGCAAGAAGTCGATGGACAAGGCGGACACCACCAGCGACACCTACGTCGAGCAGCTCATCGTGCAGGACGCGGAGCGGGCCGAGCAGGACCCCCAGGTCCGGAAGGCGTTCGCCAAGTGGAGCGACTGCATGAGCAAGGCCGGCCACGACTACGACGACCCCTGGGCGTCGAACAACGACCCTGAGTGGGGCAAGTCGGAGACCGCCACGGACAGCGAGCGCCGCGTCGCGGCCGCCGATGCCGCGTGCAAGATCAGCACGAATCTCGCGGGTGTGTGGCTGGCCGTGGAGACCGCGTACCAGGAGCGCACCCTGGAGACCAACGCGGAGGCGCTCGCCCAGGCGAAGAAGGACAACGAGGACCGGATACGCCGGGCCGCGGCCGTTCTCGGCAAGAACTGACCGCGACCGCGCAGGCCCTGGTGCCGGACCCGGATACCGCCCTGGCGGAGAGGAACCCAGTGACAGAGCAGGACATCTCCCACTCCGTGCCCCAGGACGCCACCGGGTCCGGGCCCGCCGAAGGGGACGGCGAGGACGCACGGCCCAGTCACGGCGCGGCACGGTCGCCGTTGGACCGCGGGCGTCGCATCGTCGTCGCCGTCGTGGCCTCGGCGGTTCTCCTGACCGCGGCGGGCGCCGTCGCGACCGCGCTGATCAAGTCGCCCGCACAGGCCGCGGCCGAGACCGCGCCACCGCCGGCGGACGTGCTGACGGCACCCGTGGAGAGACGAGTGCTCACCTCGTCCGTCATCCTGCGTGGCACCGTCCTCGCCGACCAGACCGTGGACGTCACGCCGTCCGCCGGCGGCGAGGGCGGCAGCCCCGTGGTGACCAAGCTGCCGCTGAGCAGCGGCAGCGACGTGCGGGCCGGCACGCTGCTGGCCGAGGTCTCCGGTCGTCCCGTCTTCGCCCTGCGCGGCGCCTTGCCCGTCTATCGCGATCTCAAGCCGGGATCCGAGGGTGACGACGTCGCGCAGTTGCAGGACTCGCTCGCGGAGCTGGGGCACTCCTCCGCGCCGGATCCCTCCGGGCAGTTCGATGCCGGGACCAAGACCGCTCTCACCGCTCTGTACCGGTCGCTCGGCTACGACCCGCTGCCCGCGGTCGCCGACCGCGAGGCTCTGAAGACGGCGCAGCAGCAGGTCACCGACATGGAACGGGCCCGGGACGACGCGCGCAGGGCAGTGACCCGTGCCCAGGCGGGCACGGGCGGAGGCAGCGAAAGCAAGGGCGGGACGGACACGGACAGGACCGATGCGAACGGTTCTGGCGCCACGGCCGACGCGGGAAACGACGCGTCCGCGCTTGAGGACCTCCGCACCCAGGCCGCGCGGGCGGAGGAGGACCTCGCCGAAGCGCGCGGCGCGCTGACCGCGGCGCAGGCTGCGGAGGGTCCCCTGCTCCCCGCATCGGAGGTGGTGTTCCTCAAGAGCATGCCGGCCCGGGTGGACAGCGTGTCCGCGACGGTCGGCAGCACGGTGTCGGGGCCGGTGATGAAGCTTTCGGCGGGCGCCCTCGTGGTGCACGGTCGCCTTCAGTCGCACCAGAAGGAATTGGTCAGGCCCGGGCAGAAGGTACGGATCCTGTCCGAACTGACCGGTGCGGAGTCGGCCGCGACGGTGGCCTCCGTGTCCGACGAGATGTCCTCGGGGCAGAGCGCCGAGGGCGAGCAGGGCGACGGCAAACAGAATGCGGCGAGCGGCCCGGGCCACCTGCTGATCGTCAAACCCGGCGCACCACTGCCCCGTGATTTCGCCGGCCAGGACGTTCGTCTGACCGTCGAGGCCGCGTCCACCAAGAAGCCGGTCCTCGTCGTCCCCGTCACCGCCGTGTCCTCCGCGTCGGACGGGAGGACAGTGGTCACCGTGATCTCCCGGAACGGCGCCCAGCGACGTGTTGAGGTACGGCCGGGAACAACCGGTGACGGTTTCGTGGAGGTCGTCCCGGTCGGCAGCGAAAACGCCCTCGGCGCGGGGGACAACGTACTCACCGGCATTCGACGGTCAGGCACGGCTGATACAGCCGGTACCGCCGGGGCGGGGACTGCCGGGTGAGCGCCGTGACACGTACGTTGCGCCGCTTCGTGGCGGGCCGCCGGGGAGACGAGGCGCATCCCGGCAGGGCGGTGGAGACCGCCGTCCCCGAGGCGGGTGCCACGCCGGTGATCGAGTTCCGCGGTGTCGGGCTCACCTACCCGGGCCCGCCCCCCGTCGCGGCCCTCCGGCCCTGCGACCTGGCCATCGACCGGGGGGACTTCGTCACCGTCGTCGGGCCTTCGGGGTCGGGCAAGTCGACGTTCCTGAACATCGCCGGGCTTCTCGACGCACCCACCACGGGCAGCTACCTACTGGACGGAATCGACACCGGCGCCCTCAAGGACTCCGAACGCACCGCGCTGCGGGGGCGGCGCATCGGATTCGTCTTCCAGTCCTTCCACCTGATGCAGCACCGGAGCGCTCGGGAGAACATCGTTCTGGCCATGCTCTACGGCGCCACTCCTCGCGCGGAACGCGTCCACCGAGCCGACGAGGCCCTGCGTCGGGTCGGCCTGGGGCACCGGCTGGACGCTCTGCCCAGCCGGATGTCCGGCGGCGAACGCCAGCGCGTCGCCATTGCCCGTGCTCTGGTGTCCCGGCCGTCGCTGCTGCTGTGCGACGAACCCACCGGCAACCTGGACAGCAACAATGCGGACACCGTGCTGCGACTGCTGGAGGACCTGCACGACGACGGCATGACCGTGCTTCTGATCACGCATGACGCCGAGGTCGCCGCTCGCGGCGCCAGGACGGTCACCATCCGGGACGGGCTCCTGCACGAGCACCGCCCCCCCGGGAGCGACGCGAACGACGGCCGTGCCGGGCACGCGGGGACCGACGTAGCACAGGAGCCGGCCGCGTGAGGGGCATCGGGCGGTGGGGCGGAACCGTACGTCCGCGAGAGACCGACCGGTGTGGCACACTCCGCTCCGGCATCGAACCGACCTCCTTCGCCCTGCGCGATCTGGTGTCCGAGGCCCTCGCCGGCATACTCCAGCGCCCCGGCCGAGCGGCACTCACCGCGCTGGGCACCGTCCTGGGCGTCGGCGCGTTCGTCGCGGTCCTGGGTCTGACCGCGACCGCCTCCTCCCAGATCGACTCGCGGTTCAGTCTCCTGACCGCCACAGAGGTGACCGTCGAGGACGTCGCCCGGGAGCAGAACGAGTTCGCCGGGCCAGCCTTCCCCGATAACGCCGGAGAGCGGGTCGAGCGCCTGGGCGGTGTGGAGCACGCCGGGGTGCACTGGCCCGTACGTCCCGGCGAGGACGGGCAACTGTCCGTGCGGTCCTCGCCGGTCGCGGGCAGCGCCGGGGAGAAGACCGATGTCGTGGCCGCCACGCCGGGGGCTCTGCTGGCCGCCGTACCCCATCTCTCACAAGGACGGCTGTACGACGCCTACCATGCCCGCGCCCGCCAGCGGGTCGTCGTCCTCAGCGACAGCGTTGCGGCACGGCTGGGGATCACCACACTGGAAGCGCAGCCCGCCGTGTTCATCGGGGACCAGCCCTTCACCGTCATCGGCATCATCGACGACGTCCAGCGCAAGCCCGACCTCCTGCTCTCGGTACTCGTCCCGCACACCACGGCCGAACAGTTGTGGGGCGCGCCGACGGAGGAGGCGGAGATGCTCATCTCCACCCGCATCGGCGCGGCCGCGCAGATCGCGGACGAGGCACCCACCGCGCTGCGGCCGGATCACCCCGAGTACCTCAAGGCCATCGCTCCGCCCGATCCCAAGAAGCTGCGCTCGTCGGTCACCTCCGACCTGGGGGAACTCTTTCTTCTCCTGGCCGCCATCTGCCTGGTGATCGGGGCGGTCGGCATCGCCAACACCACCCTGGTCGCCGTCCTCGAACGCACGGGAGAGATCGGTCTACGTCGTGCGGTGGGGGCCCGCAGTCGGCATGTGGCCTCACAGTTCCTCACCGAGTCGGGTGTCCTGGGAGCGCTCGGGGGCCTGGTGGGGACCAGCATCGGCACCCTCGTGGTCGTCACGGTCGCCGTCGCACGGGACTGGACGCCGGTGATCCACACCGGAACCCTCGCCGCTGCCCCGGCGATCGGTCTGGTCACCGGACTGCTGGCCGGTCTCTATCCGGCCCTCCGCGCGGCCCGTATCCAGCCGGTCGAGGCCCTACGCCGCTGACGAACCCGACGCGCCCCCGCCTCCGGCGACAACCAGGTGCGGGGCGCGTGTGGTCGGGCGTCAGCTCTCCGAGGCGTACGCCACGAAGGCCAACCAAGCGCCGGGCGGGAGCGCGAGCCGAGGACCTGCCACGTTCTTGGAGTCGCGGACATGAACGGTGCCGGGGGTGGTGGCGACTTCGACGCAGTCGTTGCCATCACCACTGCTGCTGTAGCTGCTCTTGAACCACGCCAGTTCGAAAGTGCCCCCGGCAGCGGTCTTGCGCATCATGTTTCTCCCAGCAGTTGCTCGATGAAGGCCAGCGACTCCCGCGGCGTGAGAGCCTGCGCCCGGATGGTGCCATACCGCAGTTCAAGGATCCGCAGTTGCTTCGGATCGGAGGTCGGCCGACCGTTGAACGCGCCGTCGGAGCGGCCCACCGCCGTGCCATCCGGGAACTTCAGCACCTCGATCAACCCGCCTGTCCCAACGTGTTCCGTGCAGTTGGTCGGCATCACCTGAATCGACACATTGCGCAACTGCCCCAGCGTCAACAGGCGCTCAAGCTGGCGCCGCCACACCATTGTGCCCCCGACCGGACGGCGTAGCGTCACCTCTTCCTGGACGAAGCTGAGGGCGGGCGCGGGCGACCGTTCGAACACCGCACGCCGCGCCATACGAGCCGCCACCATGCGTTCCACCTCCTCCTCCAAGTAGGCAGGGAGCCACGCATCGAACAGCGCCCTCATGTGCTCCTCGGTCTGCAACAGGCCGTGGATGTTGTGGTTGGCGTACACCCCGATCTCGACAGCCTGCGCCTCCAGTTTGGCCAGCTCCCGAACCTTCTTCGGATACCGGACCTTCTTCACGTCCTCCTTCATCGCGGCGAGCAACCCGCCCGCCGTCAGCACCGCGTCCGCCCGGTCCAGGAACTCCGGCCGAGGAATCCGCTTCCCACCCTCGATCTTGTAGACCAGGTCCTCCCCGTACCCCACCGCCGCCCCGAACTCAGCGGCCCGCATCCCACCGCCTCCCGCCGAAGCTTCAACTGCCGCCCGACCGTCGCGATGACCGCCACGCCCCACTCGTCGTCCGGATCCACCTCCCAACCCGGCTCGTCCGCCTCGGTCTTGAGCCGTCCCGCGTCCGCTTCCACCGTCATCCCGGCGCCCCTCCGTCGTACCGCGTCGTACCGCGTCGTACCGCCACGTCCGTACCCGTACGCCCCGCCCTGACAGCCCGGACAGCACCGGACAACCTCCGGACAGTCACCGTACGTACCCGCTGAGTCACTTCACACAGTAGGTGCGCACCACCACGCTGAGTGACGTGAACCAGAAATCCGCCGAACTCGCGACCCCCGTCCGCAACTTCAGAGTGCAACTCTCCCCCACGCCACGCGGCGCCCGCCTCGCCCGCCTGCTCACGACCGAGCAACTCCGCTCGTGGGGGCTCCCGTTGGACCCGGGACGCCAGATCGTCGCGGAACTCGCCGCCAACGCCGCGACACACGGCCGCGTGCGGGGACGTGACTTCCGGCTGATGCTCTACGTCGTCGCCGACACCCTCCGTATCGAGGTCACCGGCACACAAGGTGAACGGCTCCCTCAGCCACAAGAGCCCTCCCCCGACGCCGAGTCCGGCCGTGGCCTGCTGCTCGTCGAAGCGATGGCGCACCGTTGGGGAGTGACTGAAGGCCGCTTCCCGCACAAGACCGTGTGGGCCGAACTGCGCCTCACACCACCGGAACCCGCCCCCTCATGCTGCGGCGCCCCCGGCGCCTTTCCCCAAGGAACATGAGGGAGAAAGAACCCCCACCAAGCCCCACCCCTCCCGCCCACCGCGCAAACTCACTCAGCCGAGTGAACATCACCAACTCGGCTGGATGCGGGACCGGTTGGCTCCCCTACGCTCAGCGCAACACAACCGCAGACATGCGACGGCCCTCGCCGGGACTGGCATCCCAGTGCGAGGGCCTGACCACGAGGAAGGCAGAGACTTCCCGATGGATACGCAGAACCCTAGCGTGCCCGCGCACGCCCAGTCCGGCGTAGCCGGCAACAGGCACCCGAACCGGCACCCCCACTCCGGCGGCCTCACCCACGACAACACCCGGCACACCTCCCACTTCACGGTGATCGGCAACCACCTCGCCCAGCACCGCGAGCTCTCGCTGGTTGCCATGGGGCTCGCCCTGCACATCCAGTCGCTGCCCACAGGCACCCGCGTCGACATCAAAACCCTCGCCGCCCGCTTCCCCGAAGGCGCCACCTGGATCGCCGCCGCCCTGCGCGAACTGGAGGCCCACGGCTACCTGCGCCGTCCGCGCGAACGCATCCCCGGCGGCCGCATCGTCACCCGAACGATCTCCTGCAACCAGCCCGGCAGCAGCCGGACCCCCGCCCCCGGCCCAAGGCGCCCTGCCGCACACAAGCCCCCAACCCGCCGAAAGCCCCTCCCCGCCGTACCCCAGCCGATCGCCCCCTCCCCCACCCTCCTTCAAACCGCCACCGACCTCCTCGCCGGCCTCCGCCGCCACGACCCGCGCCTGCTCATCTCGGCCTGCGACACAGCCCACCTCGCCCCCGGCGTCGCCGCCTGGCTGGAACGCGACGTCAGCCCCACCGCCGTACGCCACGCACTCACGGACGACCTGCCACCCGAAGGACTGCACCGCCCGGCCGCCCTACTGGCCCACCGCCTCACCGCACACCTACCGCCGCCACCCCCATTCCGCGCACCCGCCGCCTCACCTCCAGAAGCCGTGCGCCACCCCCTCCAGACCTGCGACGGCTGCGACCGCGCCTTCCGCGCCCCCACACCAGGCCGCTGCCGCGATTGCCGAACCGACCTCACAGAGGCCACCTAGCATGAGAGCGACGATCCTTGCCCCTGGGCACAGACGACGAGGAGCGAGCGCCATGACCATCGCCCCAGACAACGCGCAACAGGGCGCCTCCCACCTGTACCGGGCCATGCGGGACGTCATTCAGTCCATGGACGACACCCTTCCCGGCAAATTCGAGATCACCAAGGAAGGGATCGTTCACGACATGATGTCGCCCGTGAAGCAGCACGAACTCACCGCGCTGCGCCTCCGGAAACGCCTTGAAAAGGTCATGCCGGAGGAGCTCGTGGCGCACACGGGGACCCCGGACGTGGAGGAAGAACCGGAAGGCATCATGCGCCACCCCGACGTGATGGTGATTGCCGAGACGGACATGGAAGGAGACGGGTCCTTCGATCCGCGCACCCTCGTCGCTGCCATCGAGATCGTGTCCCGCTCGAACCCTGACAACGACTGGGTCGGCAAGGTCCGCGACTACCCGCTGATCGGCATCCCCGTCTACGCCGTCTTCGACCCCCGCACCGGCACCGGCGCCGTCCTCACCGACATCCACGCCACCCCCGACGGCCCCCGCTACGCCACCCGCAAGGACTTCGTCTACGGCGAGGACGTCACCATCGCCGACTGGACGATCCCGACGGACGACCTGCCGCGCTACCCGCCCGCGTAAGGCGAATCGCCGTATACAGGAGTCACGCCGCCCGCTGGAAGCTCCGCAGCCGCACGAACGACGAGTCCAGCCCCCGCTTCAGCGCCCGCGCCACCGGCCGCTCCACAAACCGGTGCACCAGCCAGCTCAGCACCAGGAACCCGGCGATCAGGACCACGACCAGCAGCCGGGGGTCCATCGTGTCCCGGAAGCGGTTGATGAGGACCGCACCGGCGACGTAGTGCGTGAGATAGAGCGGGTACGTCAGGCAGCCCGCCGTCACCAGCCACTTCCACCGGATGCGATCCGTGTAGCCGAGCGCGACGGCCACCATCACCAGCATGAAGACGGTGAAGATGACGACCGCGCCCCGCCAGCTGCTGACCTGCTCGTACGCCACCCGCTCCCCCAGCTCCAGCTGGCCCATGAGCCAGGCCATCGCGAGGATCCCCCACAGCAGGAGATCCTGGCCGAAGCGGTACATGAGGTAGAGGGCGAGGCCGGCGATGAAGTACCAGGCGGCGCTCGGGTCGGCGACCAGCACCATCAGCGGGAACTTGGAGATCGGCGCGAGCATCGCGGCCGCGCCCCAGATGCAGCAGAAGACCACGACCCGGCGGTACGTCAGGCCCATGGCCACGACGACGAGGAACAGCAGGTAGAAGCGGAGCTCCGACCAGAGGGTCCAGTACACGGGGTCGACGTTCGGTACGTCGGAACCCGCCTGCAGCATCGTCAGGTTGAACAGGACCTCCCGCAGCGGCAACCGCTCCATCACCCCCGGCAGCAGCACCAGCACGGCCGTGGTGAAGAGGACGCCGAACCAGTACGCCGGGTAGAGGCGGATCACCCGCGACACGAAGAAGTCCCGCGGCGTGCGGCCCCAGCACGACATACAGATCACGAAGCCGCTGATCACGAAGAAGATCTCGACGCCGATCCAGCCGAAGGAGGCGACCCGGAACACCGTCGGCATGATGTCCGACACCGAGCGGTCCCAGATGATGTTGCCCGGCTCATTGGCCCGGCGCGTACCGACGAAGTGGTGCAGGACGACCATCAGGGCGGCGGCCAGACGGATGCCGTCGATGACGTACAGCCGCGGGCGGGACCGGGCGGCGCGCGAGGGGCCCGGCTTCGGTGTGCCCAGCGGCTGCTGCGGCGGACGATCGGCCACCGCGACCGGCATCGGTATCGACAATCCGCTGCGCACACCCTGCATCAAGAGACCTAGCCATCCTCGGGAGAGACTCGGGGCCCGACGGCCACTGGACCACGGTTCACGCTACGGCCGCGCCTTCCGCCCCACCGGGACAGAAAAGAACAATCCCCCCGCGCCCACCGGGAGTTGCCGGAACTCTCGCCAATCCGCCGCACAAGATTCGATTAGATTTCACCCACCGCCAGCACAACCCTCTGAATGTTCGAGGGGCCCAGACGACAAAGAGGGCCCAGACGGCAAAGGGGCCCGTACGACCGAAGTCGTACGGGCCCCTTCAGGCCTTTTCAGGTCAGGCGACCCTCAAGCAAGCGGAACTTACTTGACGATCTTGGTGACCTGGCCGGCGCCCACGGTCCGGCCACCCTCACGGATGGCGAACTTCAGGCCCTCCTCCATGGCGACCGGCTGGATGAGCTCGACCTTCATCTCGGTGTTGTCGCCCGGCATGACCATCTCGGTGCCCTCGGGGAGGTGCACGACACCGGTCACGTCAGTCGTACGGAAGTAGAACTGCGGGCGGTAGTTGTTGAAGAACGGGGTGTGGCGGCCACCCTCGTCCTTCGACAGGATGTAGGCCTGGGCCTCGAACTCGGTGTGCGGGGTGACAGAGCCCGGCTTGATGATGCACTGGCCGCGCTCGACGTCCTCGCGCTTGATGCCACGGAGCAGCAGACCGACGTTCTCACCGGCCTGGCCCTCGTCGAGCAGCTTGCGGAACATCTCGATGCCGGTGACCGTGGTGGTGGTCTTCTCGGTCTTGATGCCGACGATGTCGACGGTCTCGTTGACCTTGAGGACACCACGCTCGATACGGCCGGTGACGACCGTACCGCGACCGGTGATCGTGAAGACGTCCTCGATCGGCATGAGGAACGGCTTGTCGACGTCGCGCTCGGGCTGCGGGATGGACTCGTCGACGGCGTTCATCAGGTTGAGAACGGAGTCGACCCACTCCTTCTCGCCCTCAAGGGCCTTCAGAGCGGAGACGCGGACGACCGGAAGGTCGTCGCCCGGGAACTCGTACTCGGAGAGGAGCTCGCGGACCTCGAGCTCGACGAGCTCCATGATCTCCTCGTCGTCCACCATGTCGGCCTTGTTCAGGGCGACGACGATGTACGGAACGCCGACCTGGCGGGCCAGGAGCACGTGCTCCTTGGTCTGCGGCATCGGGCCGTCGGTGGCGGCGACCACCAGGATCGCGCCGTCCATCTGCGCGGCACCGGTGATCATGTTCTTGATGTAGTCCGCGTGACCCGGGCAGTCGACGTGGGCGTAGTGACGCGCCTCGGTCTGGTACTCGACGTGCGCGATGGAGATGGTGATACCACGCTGACGCTCTTCCGGCGCCTTGTCGATGTTGTCGAACGGGGTGGCCTCGTTCAGGTCCGGGTACGCGTCGTGCAGCACCTTGGTAATGGCGGCCGTGAGGGTCGTCTTACCGTGGTCGATGTGACCGATGGTGCCGATGTTGACGTGCGGCTTAGTCCGCTCGAACTTCGCCTTCGCCACTGGGGTCCTCCTGTGGAGTGGTTCTGTACGCCTTACTTCATCGGCGCCAGGTGATCTTTGCTGTTAAATCCCGGGCCCCGGGGCATTCACCCGAGAATGCGGGTGAATGCCCCGTGAGGCTCCGGAGTCAAGCCTACGGCGTGTGAACGCGGTGCGTTACTCGCCCTTGGCCTTCGCGATGATCTCCTCGGCGACGTTCCGCGGAACCTCGGCGTAGGAGTCGAACTGCATCGAGTAGCTTGCGCGACCCGACGTCTTGCTACGGAGGTCTCCGACGTAGCCGAACATCTCCGACAGGGGCACGAGGCCCTTCACGACGCGGGCACCGGCCCGCTCCTCCATGGCCTGGATCTGGCCACGGCGGGAGTTGATGTCGCCGATGACGTCACCCATGTAGTCCTCGGGCGTGGTGACCTCGACGGCCATCATCGGCTCAAGGAGCACGGGGGCCGCCTTGCGCGCGGCCTCCTTGAACGCCTGCGAACCGGCGATCTTGAAGGCCAGCTCGGAGGAGTCCACCTCGTGGTAGGCACCGTCGAGCAGCGTCACGCGGACGCCGGTCATCTCGTAACCGGCGAGGATGCCGAACTGCATGGCCTCCTGGCAGCCGGCGTCGACCGAGGGGATGTACTCCTTCGGGATACGACCACCGGTGACCTTGTTGACGAACTCGTATGAGGCGTCCCCGCCCTCGATCGGCTCGATCGCGATGATGACGCGAGCGAACTGGCCGGTACCACCCGTCTGCTTCTTGTGGGTGAACTCGACCTTCTCGACCGACTTGCGGATGGTCTCGCGGTACGCGACCTGCGGCTTGCCGACGTTGGCCTCGACCTTGAACTCACGGCGCATACGGTCGACCAGCACCTCGAGGTGCAGCTCGCCCATGCCGCCGATGATGGTCTGGCCGGTCTCCTCGTCCGAGTGGACCTGGAAGGACGGGTCCTCCTCGGCCAGACGCTGGATCGCGACGCCCAGCTTCTCCTGGTCGCCCTTCGACTTGGGCTCGATGGCGACCTGGATGACCGGCGCCGGGAAGTCCATGGACTCCAGGATCACCGGGTTCTTGTCGTCGGACAGCGTCTCACCGGTGGTGGTCTGCTTCAGGCCCATGACGGCGACGATGTCACCGGCGCCCACCGACTCGATCTCCTCACGCTTGTTGGCGTGCATACGGTAGATCTTGCCGATGCGCTCCTTGCGGCCCTTGACGGAGTTCAGCACGGCGGTGCCGGACTCCAGGCGGCCGGAGTACACGCGGACGAAGGTGAGCTTGCCGAGGTGCGGGTCGCTCATGATCTTGAACGCCAGCGCCGACAGCGGCTCGTCGTCGGACGGCTTGCGCTTGATGACCGTCTCCGGGTCCTTGACGTCGTGGCCCTCGATGGCCTCGACGTCCAGCGGAGAGGGCAGGTAGCGCACGACCGCGTCGAGCAGGGGCTGGACACCCTTGTTCTTGAACGCGGTACCGCAGAACACCGGGGTGACGGTGGTGCCGCCGCCCTTGCCGGAGGCGATGGTGATACGGCGGATCGCCGCGTACAGCTGCTCCACGGAGGGCTCCTCGCCCTCCAGGTACAGCTCCATCAGCTCCTCGTCGTTCTCGGCCACGGCCTCCAGCAGCTTGCCGCGGTACTCCTCGGCAGCCTCCTGGTGGGTGTCCGGGATGTCGACGGTGTCGTACATCTCGCCCTTGGTGGCCTCGGCGGACCAGACCAGGGCCTTCATCGTCACGAGGTCGATGACGCCCTTGAAGTCGGCCTCGGCACCGATCGGCAGCTGCATGACCAGCGGCTGCGCGCCCAGACGGTCGGTGATCATGTCGACGCAGCGGTGGAACTCCGCACCGGTGCGGTCGAGCTTGTTCACGAAGCAGATACGCGGAACGCCGTAGCGGTCCGCCTGACGCCACACCGTCTCGGACTGGGGCTCGACGCCGGCGACGCCGTCGAACACCGTCACGGCACCGTCGAGCACGCGCAGCGAACGCTCCACCTCGACGGTGAAGTCGACGTGGCCCGGCGTGTCGATGATGTTGATGGTGTGGTCGACGTCTTCCAGCGGCCAGTGGCAGGTGGTGGCAGCAGAGGTGATCGTGATACCACGCTCCTGCTCCTGCTCCATCCAGTCCATGGTGGCAGCGCCGTCGTGGACCTCACCGATCTTGTACGAGACGCCGGTGTAGAACAGGATCCGCTCGGTGGTGGTCGTCTTGCCCGCGTCGATGTGGGCCATGATGCCGATGTTGCGCACCTTGGCCAGGTCAAGCGAAGTGGTAGCCATAAGGCTTTCGTCTTCTCTCGGTCTCGATGTGGACTGCGACTACCAGCGGTAGTGCGCGAAGGCCTTGTTGGACTCGGCCATCTTGTGCGTGTCCTCGCGCTTCTTCACAGCGGCACCGAGGCCGTTGCTGGCGTCGAGGAGTTCGTTGAGCAGACGCTCGGTCATGGTCTTCTCGCGACGGGCGCGGGAGTAACCGACCAGCCAGCGCAGCGCGAGCGTGTTGGCGCGACCGGGCTTGACCTCGATCGGAACCTGGTACGTCGCACCACCGACACGGCGGGACTTGACCTCGAGGGTCGGCTTGATGTTCTCCAGCGCGCGCTTCAGCGTGATGATCGGGTCGTTGCCCGTCTTCTCACGCAGACCCTCCATGGCGCCGTAGACGATGCGCTCGGCGGTGGAGCGCTTGCCGTTCAGCAGCACCTTGTTGATCAGGGAGGTCACCAGAGGGGAGCCGTAGACCGGGTCGATGATGACCGGGCGCTTCGGGGCGGGGCCCTTACGAGGCATTCTTACTTCTCCTTCTTGGCGCCGTAGCGGCTGCGGGCCTGCTTGCGGTTCTTGACACCCTGGGTGTCGAGCGAACCGCGGATGATCTTGTAGCGAACACCCGGCAGGTCCTTCACACGGCCACCACGCACGAGCACGATGGAGTGCTCCTGCAGGTTGTGTCCCTCACCCGGAATGTAAGCGGTGACCTCGATCCCGCTGGTCAGACGCACACGCGCGACCTTACGCAGGGCCGAGTTCGGCTTCTTCGGAGTGGTCGTGAACACACGCGTGCAGACGCCGCGACGCTGAGGGGAACCCTCGAGTGCGGGCGTCTTGTTCTTCTCGACCTTGTCCTGCCGGCCCTTACGGACCAGCTGCTGGATCGTAGGCACTACTTCTCCGGTTTCTGTGTGCCGATGGGTACAGCTAACCTGGAACGTCGCCGACCCACGCGGTCGGGTGTGTCGAATCCCGCGGCACTCCCGCCGCTAGGCAGAAAGAGGCGCAGATTACGGTGGCCGGTCTCGGCCCCCGGTGCGGTCTGAAGGCACGCACGAGAGCCAGGGCACACCCCAGGCACAAGGTCTGAGCGTACCTACCTCATTCGCTGTGGTCAAAACAAATGGGCGTCGACCACCTCACCATGCGAGGTATGTCAAGCCCCGGTACCCTCGGTGATCTTCGAATCGACGACTCCCGCATCTCCGGGCACCCTCTCGTGATCTTCGGCCAGACGTCGTCCGGCTATGTCACCACGCGGCGAGCGTCACCGCCAGCACCAGCGCCAGGACGAGCGCCCAGCCCGCCGTGGACAGCCAGCCGAACACCAGACCGGTCAGCGCCAGCCAGTCACCGCCCTCCCCGGTGCGCCGGATCTCGGCACGTGCCGAGTGCCCCAGAATCACCGCGGGGATGCCGGTGAGACCGACGGTCACCAGACACAGGGCCCCGCAGATCGCGGACCCGACCGCCTTCACGTTCGTCCGCGTCGGCGGCACGGGCGCGAACGTCCGCGGCACGGGCGGGCCGACCGCGGGATGCGGTATGGGTCCCTGCGGCAGGTCGGCGACCAGCAGCGCCAGCTCCCCCACCGTACGGGCCGCATACGCCCGCTCAACCCGCTTCTCGAACTCGGCATGCTCCAGCCGCCCCTCCCCGAAGCCGGCTCTGAGCACGTCCACGGCGCGCTCACGGTCGGCGTGCGAGGCGAGCATCGACGGAGTGCTGGGCTGCCCCCAGGGTTGCCATGCGGGGTACGACACCACCAACCACCTCCCGGGACGGCGGGGGTCTCCTCCATGATGCGCCGAAGGGCGGCCTCCCGCGTAATGGGGAGACCGCCCTTCAGTGCGTCAAGCGGACGCTCGCTTACTGGTTGTACGGACCGTAGTCGTAGTCCTCCAGCGGCACGGCCTGGCCGGAGCCGGTGCCGAACGGCGAGTAGTCGATGTCGTCGTAGCCGACGGCCGAGTACATCGCGGCCTTGGCCTCCTCGGTCGGCTCCACCCGGATGTTGCGGTAGCGGGACAGGCCCGTACCGGCCGGGATGAGCTTACCGATGATGACGTTCTCCTTGAGGCCGATCAGGGAGTCGGACTTGGCGTTGATCGCCGCGTCCGTGAGGACCCTGGTCGTCTCCTGGAAGGACGCCGCCGACAGCCACGACTCGGTCGCCAGCGAGGCCTTGGTGATACCCATCAGCTGCGGACGACCGGAGGCCGGGTGACCGCCCTCCTGGACCACACGACGGTTCTCGGTCTCGAACTTCGAGCGCTCGACCAGCTCGCCGGGCAGCAGCTCGGCATCGCCGGACTCGATGATCGTCACACGGCGCAGCATCTGCCGGATGATGATCTCGATGTGCTTGTCGTGGATCGACACACCCTGCGAGTTGTACACCCGCTGGACCTCGCCGACCAGGTGGACCTGGACGGCACGCTGGCCCAGGATGCGCAGCACGTCGTGCGGGTTGGTGGCACCCACGGTGAGCTTCTGGCCCACCTCGACGTGCTCACCCTCGCTGACCAGGAGTCGGGCACGCTTCGAGATCGGGTACGCCGTCTCGTCGCTGCCGTCGTCCGGGGTGACGACGATCTTCTTGGTCTTCTCGGTCTCCTCGATCCGCACGCGGCCGGTGGCCTCGGAGATCGGGGCGACACCCTTCGGGGTACGGGCCTCGAAGAGCTCGACGACACGGGGCAGACCCTGGGTGATGTCGTCACCGGCCACACCACCGGTGTGGAAGGTACGCATCGTCAGCTGGGTACCGGGCTCACCGATGGACTGGGCGGCGATGATGCCGACCGCCTCACCGATGTCGACCAGCTTGCCGGTGGCCAGCGAACGGCCGTAGCACATCGCGCAGGTGCCGACGGCGGACTCACAGGTCAGGACCGAGCGGGTCTTGACCTCGGAGACACCGTGCCGGATCAGCTCGTCGATGAGCACGTCGCCCAGGTCGGTGCCGGCCGGGGCCAGCACCTTGCCGTCCACGACGATGTCCTCGGCGAGGCAGCGCGCGTACACGGACGTCTCGACGTTGTCCGCCTTGATCAGCGAGCCGTCGGCGCCGCGCTCGGCGATCGCCAGACGCAGACCGCGGTCGGTGCCGCAGTCCTCCTCGCGGATGATGACGTCCTGGGAGACGTCGACCAGACGACGGGTGAGGTAACCCGAGTCGGCGGTACGCAGAGCGGTGTCCGCCAGACCCTTACGGGCACCGTGCGTGGAGATGAAGTACTCCAGCACGGACAGACCCTCACGGAACGAGGCCTTGATGGGCCGCGGGATCGTCTCGTTCTTCGCGTTCGACACCAGACCGCGCATACCGGCAATCTGACGCATCTGCATCATGTTGCCTCGTGCACCCGAGTTCACCATCATGAAGATCGGGTTGGTCTTCGGGAAGTTGTCGTTCATCGCCTCGGCGACCTCGTTGGTCGCCTTGGTCCAGATCGCGATGAGCTCCTGCGTGCGCTCGTCCTTGGTGATCAGACCGCGCTCGTACTGCTTCTGGACCTTCTCGTCCTGCGACTCGTAACCGCGGACGATCTCCTTCTTCGCCTCGGGAACGACGACGTCGGAGATGGCGACGGTGACGCCGGAACGGGTGGCCCAGTAGAAGCCGGCCGCCTTCAGGTTGTCGAGCGTCGCCGCCACGATGACCTTCGGGTAGCGCTCGGCCAGGTCGTTGACGATCTGGGAGAGCTGCTTCTTGCCGACCTCGTAGTCGACGAACGGGTAGTCCTCGGGCAGCAGCTCGTTGAAGAGCGCACGGCCCAGCGTGGTCTTCAGCGTGAAGGTGTCACCCTGCTGCCACTCCGGCTCGCCCTCCTCGCGCACCGGCGGCTCCCAGCCACGCGGCGGGATGGTGCCCACCGGGAAGCGGATGTCGACCGGCGCCTGCAGCGACAGCTCGCCGGCGTCGAACGCCATGATCGCCTCGGCGACCGAGGAGAACGGACGGTCGGCGCCCTTGATGTCGCGGCCCTCGGAGTCCGTGGTGAGGAAGTACAGACCCAGCACCATGTCCTGGGTCGGCATCGTCACCGGACGGCCGTCGGCGGGCTTGAGGATGTTGTTCGAGGACAGCATCAGGATGCGGGCCTCGGCCTGCGCCTCCGCGGACAGCGGCAGGTGCACGGCCATCTGGTCACCGTCGAAGTCCGCGTTGAACGCGGTGCAGACGAGCGGGTGGATCTGGATGGCCTTGCCCTCGACCAGCTGCGGCTCGAAGGCCTGGATGCCGAGGCGGTGCAGCGTGGGCGCACGGTTCAGCAGAACCGGGTGCTC
Organism: Streptomyces flavusporus; assembly: GCF_046267975.1. Classification (NCBI taxonomy): domain Bacteria; kingdom Bacillati; phylum Actinomycetota; class Actinomycetes; order Kitasatosporales; family Streptomycetaceae; genus Streptomyces; species Streptomyces flavusporus. The sequence goes on from NZ_CP176503.1 coordinate 4,070,800, forward strand.
CGCGATGACCTCTTCCAGCACGTCGTACACGACCGTGCGGCCGCGCTCGACCATGCGCTTGGCGCTCTTGATGTTCTGCGCGTGGTTCAGGTCGACCAGGCGCTTCATCACGAACGGCTTGAAGAGCTCCAGCGCCATCGCCTTCGGCAGACCGCACTGGTGCAGCTTCAGCTGCGGACCGACGACGATCACGGAACGCGCGGAGTAGTCCACACGCTTACCGAGCAGGTTCTGACGGAAGCGACCCTGCTTACCCTTCAGCATGTCGCTGAGGGACTTCAGCGGGCGGTTACCCGGACCGGTGACCGGACGGCCACGACGGCCGTTGTCGAACAGCGCGTCGACGGCCTCCTGGAGCATGCGCTTCTCGTTGTTCACGATGATCTCGGGCGCGCCGAGGTCGAGAAGCCGCTTCAGTCGGTTGTTCCGGTTGATCACACGGCGGTACAGGTCGTTCAGGTCGGAGGTCGCGAAGCGGCCACCGTCCAGCTGCACCATCGGGCGGAGGTCCGGCGGGATGACCGGGACGCAGTCCAGGACCATGCCCTTGGGGCTGTTGGAGGTCTGCAGGAACGCGGACACGACCTTCAGCCGCTTCAGCGCACGGGTCTTCTTCTGGCCCTTGCCGGTGCGGATGATCTCGCGGAGGCGCTCGGCCTCCTCGTCCAGATCGAAGGACTCCAGGCGCTTCTGCAGCGCCGCGGCACCCATCGAACCGTCGAAGTACGTGCCGAAGCGGTCACGCAGCTCGCGGTAGAGCAGCTCGTCGCCCTCGAGGTCCTGGACCTTGAGGTTCTTGAACCGGTTCCACACCTCGTCGAGGCGGTCGATCTCGCGCTGCGCACGGTCGCGCAGCTGCTTCATCTCACGCTCGGCACCCTCGCGCACCTTGCGGCGCACATCGGCCTTGGCACCCTCGGCCTCCAGCTCGGCCAGGTCGGCCTCGAGCTTCTTGGCGCGGGTCTCCAGGTCGGCGTCGCGGCGCTGCTCGATCTGCTGGCGCTCGACGGAGACATGGGCCTCCAGCGAGGGCAGGTCGCGGGTGCGGCGCTCCTCGTCGACGTACGTGATCATGTACGCCGCGAAGTAGATGACCTTCTCCAGGTCCTTCGGGGCGAGGTCGAGCAGGTAGCCCAGCCGCGACGGAACGCCCTTGAAGTACCAGATGTGCGTGACGGGAGCGGCCAGCTCGATGTGGCCCATCCGCTCACGGCGTACCTTGGCGCGCGTGACCTCGACGCCGCAGCGCTCACAGATGATGCCCTTGAAGCGCACGCGCTTGTACTTGCCGCAGTAGCACTCCCAGTCCCGGGTCGGACCGAAGATCTTCTCGCAGAAGAGTCCGTCCTTTTCGGGCTTGAGGGTGCGGTAGTTGATGGTCTCGGGCTTCTTGACCTCGCCGTGGCTCCACTGACGGATGTCATCAGCGGTGGCCAGGCCGATCCGGAGCTCGTCGAAGAAGTTGACGTCGAGCACTATGCGTCAATCCCTCTCAGGGTCGTAAGTCATTGGGTCTGATACGGGGGTCCTGGGGCCGGCCGGAGCTTTGTGAGCCCCGGCCGGACTCCCGTCAGACCTCTTCGACGCTGCTCGGCTCACGCCGGGACAGGTCGATGCCGAGCTCCTCCGCAGCGCGGAAGACGTCCTCGTCGGTGTCACGCATCTCGATGGACATACCGTCGCTGGACAGCACCTCCACGTTCAGGCAGAGAGACTGCATCTCCTTGATGAGCACCTTGAAGGACTCGGGGATGCCGGGCTCGGGGATGTTCTCGCCCTTGACGATGGCCTCGTAGACCTTCACGCGACCGGTCACGTCGTCGGACTTGATGGTCAGCAGCTCCTGGAGGGCGTAGGCGGCGCCGTACGCCTCGAGTGCCCACACCTCCATCTCGCCGAACCGCTGGCCACCGAACTGGGCCTTACCACCCAGCGGCTGCTGGGTGATCATCGAGTACGGACCGGTCGAACGGGCGTGCAGCTTGTCGTCGACCAGGTGGTGCAGCTTCAGGATGTACATGTAGCCGACCGAGATCGGGTCCGGGAACGGCTCACCGCTACGGCCGTCGAACAGCCGCGCCTTGCCGGACGGGAGCACCATGCGCTCGCCGTCACGGTTCGGGATGGTGTGCTGCAGCAGACCCGCGAGCTCGTCCTCACGCGCACCGTCGAAGACCGGGGTGGCGACGTTGGTGCCGGGCTCGACGCTGTCGGCGCCGATGGCCTGCAGACGCTGGGCCCACTCGTCGGCGAGGCCGGAGACGTCCCAGCCGCGGCTGGCGAGCCAGCCGAGGTGGATCTCCAGGACCTGTCCCGGGTTCATTCGGGACGGGACACCCAGCGGGTTGAGGATGATGTCGACCGGGGTGCCGTCCTCCAGGAACGGCATGTCCTCGATCGGCAGGATCTTGGAGATGACGCCCTTGTTGCCGTGGCGACCGGCGAGCTTGTCACCGTCGGTGATCTTGCGCTTCTGCGCGACGTAGACGCGGACCAGCTGGTTCACGCCCGGCGGAAGCTCGTCGCCCTCCTCGCGGTCGAAGACGCGGACGCCGATGACCTTGCCGGTCTCGCCGTGCGGCACCTTCAGCGAGGTGTCACGGACCTCACGGGCCTTCTCACCGAAGATCGCGCGCAGCAGGCGCTCCTCGGGGGTCAGCTCGGTCTCACCCTTCGGGGTCACCTTGCCGACGAGGATGTCACCGGCGATGACCTCGGCACCGATACGGATGATGCCGCGCTCGTCGAGGTCGGCGAGGACCTCCTCGGAGACGTTCGGGATGTCCCGGGTGATCTCCTCCGGGCCGAGCTTGGTGTCACGGGCGTCGACCTCGTGCTCCTCGATGTGGATCGAGGAGAGGACGTCGTCCTGCACGAGGCGCTGCGACAGGATGATCGCGTCCTCGTAGTTGTGACCCTCCCACGGCATGAACGCCACGAGCAGGTTCTTGCCGAGGGCCATCTCGCCGTTCTGGGTGGCCGGACCGTCGGCGAGGACCTGGCCCTCGATGACGTGGTCGCCCTCGTTGACGATGACCTTCTGGTTGACCGAGGTGCCCTGGTTGGAGCGGGCGAACTTGGCCAGGCGGTACGTGATGTACGTGCCGTCGTCGTTGGCGGTGGTGATGTAGTCCGCGGAGACCTCCTGGACCACACCGGCCTTCTCGGCCTTGACCACGTCGCCGGCGTCGACCGCGGAGCGGTACTCCATGCCGGTGCCGACGAGCGGGGACTCCGCCTGGATCAGCGGAACGGCCTGGCGCATCATGTTCGCGCCCATGAGGGCACGGTTGGCGTCGTCGTGCTCGAGGAAGGGGATCATGGCGGTCGCGACCGACACCATCTGGCGCGGCGAGACGTCCATGTAGTCCACGTCGTCGGGCGCGACGTAGTCGACCTCGCCGCCACGGCGGCGGACCAGCACGCGGGCCTCGGCGAACCGGAGTTCGTCGGTCAGCGGCGCGTTGGCCTGCGCGATGACGAAGCGGTCCTCCTCGTCGGCGGTCAGGTAGTCCACATCGTCGGTGACCTGGCCGTCGACGACCTTGCGGTACGGCGTCTCGACGAAACCGAACGCGTTGACGCGGCCGTACGAGGCGAGCGAACCGATCAGACCGATGTTCGGGCCTTCAGGGGTCTCGATCGGGCACATGCGTCCGTAGTGGGACGGGTGCACGTCACGGACCTCGAAGCCGGCCCGCTCACGGGACAGACCACCCGGGCCGAGCGCGGACAGACGACGCTTGTGCGTCAGCCCGGACAGCGGGTTGTTCTGGTCCATGAACTGCGACAGCTGGCTGGTGCCGAAGAACTCCTTGATGGAGGCGACGACCGGCCGGATGTTGATCAGGGTCTGCGGCGTGATCGCCTCGACGTCCTGGGTCGTCATGCGCTCGCGCACGACGCGCTCCATACGCGCCAGACCCGTACGGACCTGGTTCTGGATGAGCTCGCCGACGTTGCGCAGACGACGGTTGCCGAAGTGGTCGATGTCGTCGGTCTCGACGACGATCGTCTGACCGCTGTCGCCGACCGTCTCGGTCTCACCGGCGTGCAGCTGCACCAGGTACTTGATCGTCGCGATGATGTCCTCGACGGTCAGGATCCCGGCGTCCAGCGGAGCGTCGGCGCCCAGCTTCTTGTTGACCTTGTAGCGGCCGACCTTGGCGAGGTCGTAGCGCTTGGGGTTGAAGTAGAGGTTCTCGAGCAGCGTCTGCGCGGCCTCACGCGTGGGGGGCTCGCCCGGGCGCAGCTTGCGGTAGATGTCGAGCAGCGCGTCGTCCTGGCCCTGGGTGTGGTCCTTCTCCAGGGTGGCGCGCATGGACTCGTACTCGCCGAACTCCTCGAGGATCTGCTCGGTCGTCCAGCCGAGCGCCTTGAGCAGGACGGTGACGGACTGCTTGCGCTTACGGTCGATGCGCACACCGACCATGTCGCGCTTGTCGATCTCCATCTCCAGCCAGGCACCCCGGGACGGGATGATCTTGGCGGAGAAGATGTCCTTGTCGGACGTCTTGTCGATGCTGGAGTCGAAGTAGACACCGGGCGAACGGACCAGCTGCGACACCACGACACGCTCGGTGCCGTTGATGACGAAGGTGCCCTTGTTCGTCATGAGCGGGAAGTCGCCCATGAAGACCGTCTGGGACTTGATCTCGCCGGTCTCGTTGTTGGTGAACTCGGCGGTGACGAAGAGCGGAGCCGCGTAGGTGAAGTCACGCTCCTTGCACTCGTCGATCGAGTTCTTCGGCGGCTCGAAGCGGTGGTCGCGGAAGGTCAGCGACATCGACCCGCTGAAGTCCTCGATCGGGGAGATCTCCTCGAAGATCTCCTCGAGCCCGGACTTGGTGGGGACGTCCTGACCGGACTCCAGAGCCTCCTCGACCCGACTCTGCCAGGCGGTGTTCCCGAGCAGCCAGTCAAAGCTCTCGGTCTGCAGCGCGAGCAGGTTGGGAACCTCGAGAGGCTCCTTGATCTTTGCAAAGGAGATGCGCAGCGGGGCGGTGCTGGCGCCGTTGTTCGTATTCGCGGTCGAGGCAGTGCGCGAGGCGGCCAAGAGGGGGTCCTTCCGAGGGCTCGGACTCACTACGCGCGTACCGGCCCCTCACCGATACACAGAGACAGGTTCCCTTGATTGGCCAAATAGCCAGGTCAGGGACGGTCCGGTCGTCGGTGCTCAAGCGAGGGCATGCCCCTGGTGACGGGCAGGGGACAGCTAACAGGCAGCGCAAAGGGTCAGTGTAGCCACTCGGCACACTGATGTCCAGCGCGGGTTTTTCGGAACCCTCGTTACTCTCGTTGTTCTCAACCCCTGCGACAAGGCGACACCCTCAACGCACGTTGATACTGCCCTCTTCGTCGTCGATCCATGCCTCGGATTCGGATCCTTGCGACGACGCGTCCTGAGAATTGCGCGCTGCGTGCAGTTCGTCAAGGCCCCCCTGGCTCAAACCGGGTGCTGCGCTCGTCACTTGCGCGCTCGGAGGCAGGACGAAGATCACCTTACCCCTCGCACCCGGGCGTGCAAGGTAGCCGCCACCCAAGCCCCCTGAACGCCGAAGAGCGACCACCCGGATGGATGATCGCTCTTCGGTGCGTTCGCGTTACAGCCCTACTGGGCTGCACTCGACGCGCAGAGAGGTGCGGAGATACTCCGAAAGGTCTTACTTGACCTCGACGGAGGCGCCGGCGCCCTCGAGGGCCTCCTTGGCCTTGTCGGCGGCGTCCTTGGCAACCTTCTCCAGGACGGGCTTCGGGGCGCCGTCCACCAGGTCCTTGGCCTCCTTCAGGCCGAGGGAGGTCAGCTCGCGCACGACCTTGATGACCTGGATCTTCTTGTCACCGGCGCCGGTGAGGATGACGTCGAACTCGTCCTTCTCCTCCGGGGCCTCGGCGCCGGCGGCGGCACCGGCACCACCGGCGACGACGACCGGGGCGGCCGCGGCGGCGGTGACGTCGAACTTCTCCTCGAACGCCTTCACGAACTCGGAGAGCTCGATGAGGGTCATCTCCTCGAACTGCGCGAGCAGGTCTTCCTGGCTGAGCTTCGCCATGATGGCGGTCCTTCCACTAATTCGGCAGGTGCCGGATGTACATGTGAGGCGGGCGTACGTCTGGCCCGCGACGGCCTCCGCGTTCAGGCAGCGGTGGCCGGGATGCGAGCCGAGTTACTCGGCACCGCCCTGCTCGTCCTGCTTGGCGCGCAGCGCGTCCACGGTGCGGACGAGCTTCGACGGCAGCGCCTGGAAGACGGAGGCAGCCTGGGACTGCTTCGCCTTGAAGGCACCGGCCAGCTTGGAGAGCAGAACCTCGCGGGACTCGAGGTCCGCAAGCTTCTTGATCTCGTCGGCGGAGAGGGCCTTGCCCTCGAGGACACCGCCCTTGATGACGAGATTCGGGTTGTCCTTGGCGAAGTCACGAAGACCCTTCGCCGACTCCACCGGGTCGCCGGTGATGAAGGCGACAGCCGTCGGACCAGCGAACTGGTCGTCCAGCGTCGTGATCCCGGCCTCGTTGGCCGCAATCTTGGTCAGCGTGTTCTTCACCACGGCGTACTGGGCGTTCTCACCGAGCGAACGGCGCAGCTGCTTGAGCTGAGCCACGGTGAGACCGCGGTACTCGGTCAGCACGGCGGCGTTGGAGCTGCGGAACTTGTCCGTCAGCTCGGCAACCGCGGCAGCCTTGTCGGGCCTCGCCATAGAGCCTCGGCCTCCTTCCGGGTGATTCGGACCGCGCGGACCCGAAGGAGGACTGGGGAAAACGAAACGCCCCGGCGCAGGTGCACGGGGCGTAGCTCGACCAGACGGATTCCGTACGGGCGGAACCGGTTCAGGAGCACTTCCACTGTCACCTACGCGGGTCGTCCGCAGTTCAGCGGATCCTTCGGCCACCGCGCCCTCGTACGAGCACGCGGCAACGACCAGCGGTCTTTGGCTTCTGCAGAAGAGTACGGGACCGGATCGCTGTCAAGCAAATCCGGTCGTACGACGGTGCTCGACTCCGGGGCTGGTCAGCTCTCCCCGAGTTCCTTCATCATCTCGGCGAGGTCGAGCGTCTCCTTGGCGGGCGGGGCCTGGACGGTCACCGGCTCGTTGTAGTCGAGGAACGTCACCGTCATGTCGAGCCTGCCCTTGTCGGCGTCGCCCTGCATACGGAACTGCTTGGTGTGGTCGTCGCCGTCGACCCACATGTCCATGGTCAGCTCGTCGACGCCCATGTCCTCGTACTGCTCGAGGCTCTTCTCGCGCAGCTCGCGGGTCTTCTTGTCCTCGTCCTTGAGGCTGTCCCGCATGTCCTCGAGGGTGATGGTGCCCTTGTAGTGGGTGGTCTCCACACCGTCGACCGTCTCGGTGCCGACCTCCTCGACGTCGTCGGAGCCGGTGAGGAAGGCGGACTCGGCGGCCGGGTTCTTGTCGGCCTGGCCGAGGCCGCTCGCCCCGGAGCCGAGGCTGTGCTCGCCGCCCAGCTGGGACGCGTCGATCTTCATCCAGCTCTTGCCGTCCATCTCCTCGGCCATCGACTCGCCGCCGATGTACAGCGCCTTGTCGACCAGGCGCATCTCCACCGGGCCGGTCATCTCCGGGTCGTCGGACATGGTGATCTTCATGCTCATGGCCTGCGGCTTCATGCTCATCGTCGCCTCGGCCTCGATCCGGCCGTCGCCGGGGACCTCGCCCTTCATCCGGTAGCTGAGGGAGGTGATGTCCTCCGTCTTCTCCGCCGCCCTGGCGACAGCCGCGGCGGGCGTCATGGCCGGCGACTGCTCGGTACCGCAGCCGACCGCACCGCCGAGGACCAGTGCCGCGAGCCCGGCTCCCGCCACCCCACCCCGCGTACGTGCAGAAAGACCCATCGATTCCCCCCAAGGAACACATGGCCGATTCACAACAGGGCTGGAGCCTATCCCAGGGGCCCCGAGGGGTCCCCCGAATTCCCCGGGGCCACAGGAGGGCTCACCCGGGCTTCAGCAGGTCCTTGACGTCCTGGGTGTCGGCGGCCGGGGGTTCCTCGGCGGTGGCCTCGGCGCCGTAGTCGCTGTAGTAGGCGGTCTGGGTGAGCTCGCCGCTCGTCGTCCGGCCCTTCTCGACCTTCTTGACCAGCAGGTCCCGGTCGTTGACCCATATGTCGACGGTCTGCGTGGTGACACCGGCGTCGCCGACGTCGACCGTGCCGGAGTAGTGCGTGGTGCGCTCGCCACGTATCCGTTCCTTGCCGACCCTGCGCACGTCGTCCGATTCCAGCAGCAGCCGTACCGATTCGTCGGGGGTGCTCTGCCGCAGCTGCTTCTCGAGGTACGCGCCGGAGCTGCCGGCCAGCTGCTCCAGGTCGTCGTACGCGTACTTCAGCCAGTGCCTGCCGCCCGCCTGCGCGGCGAACTCGTCGCCCATGCGGGCGTAGTAGGCGTCGGGCAGATAGCGGGCCTCCATCGACGTGCTGCCGAGGCGGCGCATCGTGTCGGCCATCGTGCCGCCGGTGTAGGTGATCGTCAGGGTGCCGGTGATGTCGTCGCCCCAGCCGAGGACGCCGTCGGCGGTCATGGACATCATCGTGCCCATGGTCGTGGTGGACTCGACGCGGGCGGAGTCGGCCCGGTCGGTGGACCGCTCGGCGGAGCGCAGCTCGGCCATCGGGCGGGCCTGGGCGGCGCCGGTCGCGCTGTCGCGGGTCCGGCTGTCGTCCGGGGCGGGTCGGCCGGAGGGGTCCGTGGAGGTGCAGGCAGCCAAGCCGGTCAGCGCGGTCGCCGCTGCGATCGCGAGGGCCACGCGGCGCACGCCGGTGCGCAGGCCGGTGCTCGTCATTCGTCCCCCCTGTGCGAGATGCGAGTCCCGTGCAAGAACGCTAACCCAGGGCACTGACAGTCGTGCCCGGTAGCGGAAAGGGAACGGGCCCCGCACCTCGGAAGGTGCGGGGCCCGTGACCGGTTGGGGTGAGCCTGAGGGCTCAGACCGCGGCCGGGTCCTCCTCGACGAGGAGGTTGCGGGTGCGGTTCGGGTCGACCGGGATGCCGGGGCCCATCGTGGTGGTGATGGCGGCCTTCTTGATGTAGCGACCCTTGGCGGCGGACGGCTTCAGACGGAGGATCTCCTCCAGCGCGGCGCCGTAGTTCTCCACCAGCTTGGTGTCGTCGAACGACGTCTTGCCGATGATGAAGTGCAGGTTCGAGTGCTTGTCGACGCGGAACTCGATCTTGCCGCCCTTGATGTCGTTGACAGCCTTGGCGACGTCGGGGGTCACCGTGCCCGTCTTCGGGTTCGGCATCAGACCACGCGGGCCGAGGACGCGGCCGAGGCGGCCGACCTTGCCCATGAGGTCCGGGGTGGCGACGACGGCGTCGAAGTCCAGACGGCCCTTCGACACCTCGTCGATCAGCTCGTCGGCGCCGACGATGTCGGCGCCCGCGGCACGAGCGGCCTCGGCACGGTCACCGGTCGCGAAGACCAGGACCCGGGCGGTCTTACCGGTGCCGTGCGGGAGGTTCACGGTGCCACGGACCATCTGGTCGGCCTTGCGCGGGTCGACACCCAGACGGAAGGCGACCTCGACGGTGCCGTCGAACTTGGTCGTGGAGGTCTCCTTGGCGAGACGGACGGCGTCGAGCGGGGCGTACAGCTTTTCCCGGTCGACCTTGGCGTCCGCAGCGCGGAGAGACTTGCTGCGCTTGCTCACTACTGCTCCTGGGGATTCTTAGGAGTCGTGGTCCGGGCCGAGCAGGCCCTGCCACTTCTGCTTCGGGGAGGTTGGGGCTCAGCCCTCGACCGTGACGCCCATGGAACGGGCGGTGCCAGCGATGATCTTCTCGGCAGCGTCCAGGTCGTTGGCGTTGAGGTCGGGCATCTTGGTGGTGGCGATCTCGCGGACCTGGTCGCGGGTGATCTTCGCGACCTTGGTCTTGTGCGGCTCGCCGGAGCCCTTCTCCACGCCCGCGGCCTTGAGGATCATCTTGGCGGCCGGCGGGGTCTTGGTCACGAAGGTGAAGGAACGGTCCTCGTAGACCGTGATCTCCACCGGGATGACCCAGCCACGCTGCGACTCGGTCGCGGCGTTGTAGGCCTTGCAGAACTCCATGATGTTGACGCCGTGCTGACCCAGCGCGGGGCCGACCGGCGGAGCCGGGTTGGCGGCACCGGCCTGGATCTGGAGCTTGATGAGCCCCGTGACCTTCTTCTTCTTGGGAGGCATAGCTCTCCGGGTCCTTTCGATTCGGGTCTACCCTCCGCCGAGTCGCGTCCCGGCAGAAGGCATACCGCACAACGATAACGGGTATAGATGCGCGGCCAAAAACCGTGCAGGTCAGACAGGCTCCGAGAGCCCACCTGACCTGCGCGGAAGCGGTACGTCCAGGAAGGGTCAGTTCTTCTGGATCTGGTCGAAGGAGAGCTCGACCGGGGTCTCCCGGCCGAAGATCTCCACCAGGCCCTTGACCTTCTTGGAGTCGGCGTTGATCTCGTTGATCGTGGCCTGGAGCGTGGCGAACGGGCCGTCGGTGACGGTGACCGAGTCGCCGACCTCGAAGTCCAGCACCTGGACCTCGACCTTGCGCTGCGGCGCCGGCTTGCCCTCGGCCTCGGCGGCCTCGCGGGCGGCCTTCTCCTCCGCCTCCGGGGCGAGCATCTTGACGATCTCGTCCAGGGTCAGCGGGTACGGGTCGTAGGCGTTGCCGACGAAGCCGGTGACGCCCGGCGTGTTGCGGACGACGCCCCAGGACTCGTTCGTCAGGTCCATGCGCACCAGGACGTACCCGGGGAGCTTGTTCTGGCGGATGGTCTTGCGGTCGCCGTTCTTGATCTGGACGACCTCTTCCTGCGGCACCTCGGCCTGGAAGATGTAGTCCTCGACGTTCAGCGAGACGGCGCGCTGCTCCAGGTTGGTCTTCACGCGGTTCTCGTAGCCGGCGTAGGTGTGGATGACGTACCACTCGCCGGGCAGGGTGCGCAGTTCCTCGCGGAGCTTCTCCACGGGGTCGAGCTCGGACTCGGGCTCCCCCTCGCCCTCCTCGGAGGGCTCCTCCTCGACGTGCACGGCGGCTTCCTCCGCGGGCTCGTCCGCGGCGGCGTCGGCAGCCTCAGCCTCATCCAGGTCCTCGTCCGCACCCTCGACGATGTCGAGCTCGTCTTCCACGGACTCGACCGGCTCGATGGCGTCGTTCACGTTCGGGTCAGACACGGTGGCTGCTTCTTCCTGGATACATAGGGGTGGAACGCGCGAAAGGGGCGCCGGTGACGGCGCCCTTCGCTCTTGGCTCAGCCGAAGACGTACTTGGCGGCGTGGTCGAGCCCATAGTCAATCACGGTCACCAGGCCGATCATGATGACGACGAAGATGATCACGACGGTCGTGTACGTCGTCAGCTGGTTGCGCGAGGGCCAGACGACCTTGCGGAGCTCCGCGACGATCTGCCGGTAGAAGAGCGCAAGGCGCTTCAGCGGGCCCTTCTTGGCGCGCTTGCCGCCCTTGCGGGTCTTCTTCTGGGACTCCGGCGCCTCGTCCTGGGCATCAGGCGTGTCGAGGGAGCCCACGGCGTCCGTCATTCGTCCTCACCTGATCCCGGGTCGTGGCCGTGCCGCGCCCGGTCTGAGCCGCACGGCGGTGCATTGCTGTACGTACCTGCGCACACATCCTGGCGGTGTGTGTAGCAGGGCCGGAGGGACTTGAACCCCCAACCGCTGGTTTTGGAGACCAGTGCTCTACCAATTGAGCTACGACCCTTTGTCTGCCCACCAACGTACCGCATACGACCGGGTGCTCGGTGTGCACCTGGTGTGTGCGGGCTGCTGTGGGCCAACGAGGTGAGAGTGTACGTGGTCCTGAGCCGGTCGTCGAACAGAAAGTGCCCGTAGGGGGCTTGGCGGATGGAAGACGGGTGGCAGAAGGGTGGTGGACGGCCGGAAGATCTCCGGCCGGATCGGCCGGAGATCGCCGGTGGATCCTCCAAGGTCAGGCGCCCCGGGCCGGCCCGGCCCCGGAAGATCGCCCAGGCCATCCCACCCGTCCGCACTGTTGTTCAGGTGTTGACCCCCTGCCGTTCAGTCCGTGAAACCCGTGTGCCGGGCTCGTTTCCGGTCTGGAACGATGAGGTCCATGAGCGCTGCAACCCCTCCCACCGAGCGCCGGGTCTCCGCCCGCATCGGCGCGATCTCCGAGTCCGCCACCCTCGCCGTGGACGCCAAGGCCAAGGCCCTGAAGGCCGCCGGGCGTCCGGTGATCGGCTTCGGCGCCGGCGAGCCCGACTTCCCCACCCCGGACTACATCGTCGAGGCCGCGATCGAGGCCTGCAAGAACCCCAAGTACCACCGCTACACACCGGCCGGCGGCCTGCCCGAGCTGAAGGCCGCGATCGCCGTGAAGACGCTGCGCGACTCGGGCTACGAGGTCGACGCCTCGCAGATCCTCGTCACCAACGGCGGCAAGCAGGCCATCTACGAGGCGTTCGCCGCGATCCTCGACCCGGGTGACGAGGTCATCGTCCCGGCGCCGTACTGGACGACGTACCCGGAGTCGATCCGGCTGGCCGGCGGTGTCCCGGTCGAGGTCGTCGCCGACGAGACGACGGGCTACCGCGTCAGCGTGGAGCAGCTGGAGGCGGCCCGCACCGAGAAGACCAAGGTCGTGCTGTTCGTCTCCCCGTCGAACCCGACGGGCGCCGTGTACAGCGAGGCCGAGACCGAGGCGATCGGCCGCTGGGCCGTCGAGCACGGTCTGTGGGTGCTGACCGACGAGATCTACGAGCACCTGGTCTACGGCGACGCGACCTCCGCGTCGCTGCCGGCGGTCCTGCCGGAGCTGCGCGACAAGTGCATCGTGGTCAACGGCGTCGCGAAGACGTACGCGATGACAGGCTGGCGCGTGGGCTGGATCATCGGACCGAAGGACGTGGTCAAGGCCGCGACGAACCTCCAGTCGCACGCCACGTCGAACGTCTCGAACGTGGCGCAGGTGGCCGCGCTGGCCGCCGTCTCCGGCGATCTGGACGCCGTGGCGAAGATGCGCGAGGCCTTCGACCGGCGCCGCAGGACCATCGTGCGGATGCTGAACGAGATCGACGGCGTGGTGTGCCCGGAGCCCGAGGGCGCCTTCTACGCCTACCCGTCGGTGAAGGCGCTGCTCGGCAAGGAGATCCGCGGCAAGCGTCCGCAGGACACGGTCGAGCTGGCCGCGCTGATCCTGGAGGAGGCCGAGGTCGCGGTGGTTCCGGGCGAGGCCTTCGGCACGCCGGGCTATCTGCGACTGTCGTACGCCCTGGGTGACGAGGACCTCGTCGAGGGTGTGAGCCGGATCCAGAAGCTGCTGACAGAGGCGCGCGACTGACGTTTCCGGGCTTCACGCGCGTGGCGGGCCGTTTCCCTGTGGGGAGGCGGCCCGTTTCTTTGTGCGAGCAAGACCACTCAAGGGGAAAGCGCTACCGGGACGGCAGGGCCGTACGGCAGGATCCTGGGATGGAACGTGTACGTGATGTCTCCGCCCTTCCGAAGGCCCATCTGCACCTGCACTTCACCGGGTCGATGCGATCCGCCACTCTGCTGGAACTCGCCGACAAGCACGGGGTGCGACTGCCCGACGTGCTGACCGAGGCCCTGGTCAGCGGGGAGCCGCCGAAGCTGCGGGCGACGGACGAGCGGGGCTGGTTCCGCTTCCAGCGGTTGTACGACGCGGCCCGCTCGTGCCTCAGGGAGCCGGAGGACATCCAGCGGCTGGTGCGGGAGGCGGCGGAGGAGGACCTGAAGGACGGCTCGGGCTGGCTGGAGATCCAGGTGGATCCGACGTCGTACGCCCCCCGTCTGGGTGGTCTGATCCCCGCGCTGGAGGTCATCCTGGACGCGGTGGACACGGCGGTGCGGGAGACCGGGCTCGGCATGCGGGTCCTGGTGGCCGCGAACCGTATGAAGCACCCGCTGGACGCCCGCACGTTGGCCCGGCTGGCGGTCCGCTATGCCGACCGGGGCGTGGTCGGCTTCGGCCTCTCGAACGACGAACGGCGGGGCATGGCACGGGACTTCGACCGGGCCTTCGCCATCGCCCGGGACGGCGGTCTGCTCTCGGCTCCGCACGGTGGCGAGCTGACGGGCCCGGCCTCGGTTCGCGACTGCCTGGACGACCTGCACGCCAACCGGGTGGGTCACGGCGTGCGGGCGGCCGAGGATCCACGGCTCCTGAAGCGCCTGGCCGACCGGGGCGTCACCTGTGAGGTGTGTCCGGCGTCGAACGTGGCGCTCGGCGTGTACGACAAGCCGGAGGACGTCCCGCTGCGCACCCTTTTCGAGGCGGGCGTGCCCATGGCGCTGGGAGCCGACGACCCCCTGCTCTTCGGCTCCCGTCTGGCGGCGCAGTACGAGCTCGCCCGGGAGCATCACGGCTTCAGCGACGCGGAGCTGGCGGAACTGGCACGCCAGTCGGTACGGGCTTCGGCGGCACCGGAGGACGTGCAGGCGAAGCTGCTGGCGGGCGTGGACGACTGGCTGACCGCCTGAGCTTGTTCCGCAGGCGCGGACGGGCCGACGCTCAGCCCGCGATCCCGTACTGAACCGGCCTGGACGAAACGCCTCTAGAGGCTGACGCCGACCGTCACCGGTTCGTTGACCAGCGTGATGCCGAACGCCTCATGGACTCCGGCGACGACCTCGCGGGCCAGCGCCAGCAGATCCTCCGTGGTCGCGTCGCCTCGGTTGGTGAGGGCGAGGGTGTGCTTGGTGGAGATACGGGCCGGGCCCGTGCCGTAGCCCTTGGTGAAGCCCGCCTTGTCGATCAGCCAGGCCGCGGAGGTCTTGGTGTGCCCCTCCCTCGCCGGGTAGGCGGGCGGCTCGACGCCGTCGCCAAGCCGCTCCCGCACGCGCGCGTGGAACACGGCGAACGCCGCGTCGGTCAGGATCGGGTTGGTGAAGAAGGAGCCGGCCGACCAGGTGTCGTGGTCCTCGGGGTCCAGGACCATGCCCTTTCCGGCGCGCAGCTTCAGCACGGCCTCGCGGGCGTCGCCGAGCGGGACGCGGTCGCCGGGATCGACGCCCAGGGCGCGTGCGGTCTCGGCGTACTTCAGCGGCGCCGACAGCCCGCCCGCGTCCTCCAGCTCGAAGCGGACGCGCAGGACGACGTACCGCTCGGGGTCGGCCTTGAAGCGGCTGTGCCGGTAGGAGAAGGCGCACTCGGCGTTGGTCAGGGTGACCGTCTCGCCCGCCTGGCGGTCGTAGGCGATGACCTCGGTGATCGTCGAGGAGACCTCCTGGCCGTACGCCCCGACGTTCTGGATCGGCGTCGCGCCCGCCGAGCCGGGGATGCCGGCCAGGCACTCGATGCCCGCGAGTCCGGCCTCGACCGTGCGGGTGACGGCGTCGGTCCACACCTCGCCAGCGGCGAGCTCCAGCCGCGTGCCGGTGAGTTCGAAGCCGCGCGTGGCGATGCGCAGGGCGATGCCGTCGAACCCCTTGTCCGAGATGACCAGGTTCGAACCGCCGCCGATGAGCAGCAGCGGCGTACCGGCGGAGTCGGCCTCGCGGACGGCGTCGATCACTTCGGCGTCCGTCGTCGCGGTGACCAGCCGGGTCGCGGGGCCGCCCAGCCGGAGGGTGGTCAGCGGGGCGAGAGGGGCGTCGTGGAGTTCCTGCACGCGCCCAAGACTACGAGACGGCACTGACAGCCCGGCGCCCCTGCCTCTCGCCTCGCCGCCCCGCTCAGGCCAGCCGTACGACCGCCCGCGACATCCCGAGCACCTTCTGCCCGTCGCTGGTGGCCGTCAGGTCCACCCGTACGGTGCTGTCGTCGAGCTTGGCCGCGACCTTGCCGGAGACCTCGATCACGGCCCCCTTGTCGTCGTTCGGGACGACGACAGGCTTGGTGAAGCGGACGCCGTACTCGACGACCGCTCCGGGATCGCCGGTCCAGTCGGTGACCACGCGGATCGCCTCGGCCATGGTGAACATGCCGTGCGCGATGACGTCCGGCAGTCCGACCTCCTTGGCGAACTTCGCGTTCCAGTGGATCGGGTTGAAGTCCCCGGAGGCCCCCGCGTACTGGACGAGGGTGGCGCGTGTCACGGGGAAGCTCTGCGCGGGCAGTTCGGTGCCGACCTCGACGTCGGCGTACGCGATCTTGGCAGTCATCTGCTCACGCCTCCTCGGCCGCGCGGGCCACCAGCTTGGTCCAGGCGGTGACGACGTGCTCGCCGGCCTCGTCGTGCACTTCGCCGCGGATCTCCAGGACGTCGTTCCCCGCGAGGGACTTGATCGACTCGATGGTCGAGGTGACCGTCAGCCGGTCACCGGCCTGCACCGGACGGCTGTAGGCGAACTTCTGGTCGCCGTGCACGACCCGGCTGTAGTCCAGGCCGAGCTGCGGGTCGGCGACGACCTGGCCCGCGGCCTTGAAGCTGATCGCGAACACAAAGGTCGGCGGGGCGATCACATCGGGGTAACCGAGGGCCTTGGCGGCCTCCGGGTCCGTGTAGGCCGGGTTGGCGTCACCCACCGCCTCCGCGAACTCACGGATTTTCTCCCGGCCCACCTCATAGGGCTCGGTGGGCGGGTAGGTCCGCCCCACGAAGGACTGGTCGAGCGCCATGGCTCGGCACCTCCTGGTGTCTGCTGCGATTGACCGGTGGACGACGGCCTTCTTACGGCGGCCGCTTGCGGGCACCGTGCCCGGTCAACCGTATAAAAGGGGGCTGTGCCCGATTGCGCTCGACGCCACGCCGGCCGAAAGGGTGACCGAAAAGCCGCGAGGCCACCCCCTCGAACTGCGGGGTGGCCTCGTGGCAGAGATCTGAAAGATCTGAATCTTCGAGATGTACGAGCCTGGTCAGCGCGTCTCGCGGTGCGCCGTGTGCGCGTTGCAGCGCGGGCAGTGCTTCTTCATCTCGAGACGGTCCGGGTTGTTACGCCGGTTCTTCTTGGTGATGTAGTTCCGCTCCTTGCACTCCACGCAGGCCAGCGTGATCTTCGGGCGGACGTCGGTGGCAGCCACGTGAGTGCTCCTTGACGAACGGGTAGGTTAGTTCAACGCAAGAAAGAGTAGCCGATCGAAGGACCGACCCCGCAATCGGCTACTGTCAGTAGCGGTGACCGGACTTGAACCGGTGACACAGCGATTATGAGCCGCTTGCTCTACCGACTGAGCTACACCGCTGTGGTGTGATCAGGCCCCGTCTTGCGACGGGAACCCCTCACACCAGAGCCCCAAAACGGAATCGAACCGTTGACCTTCTCCTTACCATGGAGACGCTCTGCCGACTGAGCTATTGGGGCGAGCGATGAAGACATTACACGCTCGGCCGCCGTTCACCCAAATCCGTTTCCCGACCCCGGCCCCGCCGCGAAAACGGATCTCTCAGCAGCCCCGCGAGCCCTCTCCCGCACTGCTCAGGTTCGGCGGGCCACACCAGTACGACTTTTACGCTCCTCCCCGCCGGGGACCGACCGCCGTCCTAGGCTCGACTCACTCTGCGTGATCTTGGCCGCATACGCACCCCGTGCCGCACATCACGAACCCTGAGCCCCCGAGCCCCCGAGCCCCCGAGCCCCTGGAACGCGATGCCCGACAGCCAGCCGCAGCCCCCCGACCCCTCGTCGCCCTCGTCGGACTCCCCGGGGCAGCACGCCGCGGCCTCTCTGCTGCTGTGCGGGGCGCGGCTCACCGACGGCCGGACCGTGGACGTCCGGGTGGGCGACGGGCGGATCGAGGCGGTCGGTACGGCCGGCAGCCTGGGCAGTGCCCGCGGCCGCTGTGCGCGCGTGGACCTCGGCGGATATCTTCTCCTGCCAGCCCCGGCCGAACCCCACGCTCACGCGGACACCGCGCTGTCCGCCGACGGCGGCCCGGTCTCGTACGAACCCGAGGACATCCAGCGCCGGGCCACGGAGGCCGCCCTGCTGCAACTCGGGCACGGGGCGACCGCGCTGCGGGCACATGTGCGCGTGGGCGACGTTCAGGGGCTCGGCGCGCTGACCGCCGTCCTTCAGGCACGTCGCTCACTGCGCGGGCTCGCCGCGCTGGCGGCGGTCGCGGTGCCGCGGGTGCTGACCGGGGTGGCCGGGGCCGACGGGCTCGCCATGATGCGGGACGCGGTGAAGATGGGTGCCTCTGTGGTGGGGGGTTGTCCTGATCTCGATCCCGATCCCACGGGGTACGTCGAGGCGGTCCTGGAGCTCGCCTCCGAACACGGCTGCCCTGTCGACCTGCACACCGACGCCACCGACCCGGCGCGGCTCGCCCGCCTCGCCGCGATGGCCGGCGGGCTGCGCCCCGGCGTGACGATCGGCCCGTGCGGCGGCCTCGGCCGACTGTCCACCGACGTGGCCGCGCGCACCGCCGACCAGTTGGCGGCGGCCGGAGTGACCGTCGTGTGCCTGCCACAGGGCGGCTGCGGGGCCGTCGACCGACGCGACACGGCGCCCGTACGACTGCTGCGCGCTGCCGGCGTTCGCGTCGCCGCCGGCAGCGGCGCCCTGCGGGACGTGTCCAACCCGGTGGGCCGAGGCGACCCACTGGAGGCCGCCTACCTGCTGGCCTCCCGCTACGGGCTGCGCCCCGAGGACGCCTACGACGCGGTGAGCGCCTCGGCACGGGCCGTCCTGGGCCTGCCCGAGGTGCGCGTGGAGGCGGGCTTCCCGGCCGAACTGCTGGCGGTACGAGGGGATCAGCTCGCGGGTGCGCTGTCGCTGGCGTACAGCCGGATCGTGGTGCACCGGGGGCGCGTGGTGGCGCGGACGAGTTCGGTGCGGGAGTACTGCAACTGGGAGGCCACGGAGGACGGGGCGGCTGCGGCGGAGCTGGGGTTGCCTCGGCAAGGGCGGAAGGAGCTGTCGTGAGTGGGTGAGGGTGAGGGGGAGGTGTGAGCGGGGGCGGGGCAGGCGCGGGGCGCGTCGGTG
The DNA here is from genome assembly GCF_046267975.1 of Streptomyces flavusporus. Classification (NCBI taxonomy): domain Bacteria; kingdom Bacillati; phylum Actinomycetota; class Actinomycetes; order Kitasatosporales; family Streptomycetaceae; genus Streptomyces; species Streptomyces flavusporus. The sequence continues at coordinate 4,089,651 of NZ_CP176503.1, forward strand.
GTGCAGGAGCGCGTTCGGGGGCGCGTTCGGGGGCGCGTATACAGGGGGCGTATGCGCCTGCGCATGTGCTTCCGGAGCGCGCGCCGTGGGTGGAGCTCGGGTCGTGGGGCGCATGCGGCCGTCTGGGCGTACGGTCGGAAACATGCGCATTGTCATCGCTGGTGGTCATGGTCAGATCGCGTTGCGGCTGGAGCGGCTGCTCACCGCGCGCGGTTACGAGGTGGCGGGCATCATCCGCCGCTCGGAACAGGGCGACGATCTGCGGGAGGCGGGTGCCGAGCCCGTCCTGCTGGACCTGGAGTCGGCCACGGTCGAGGAGGTCGCGGCGCACCTTCAGGGCGCGGACGCAGCCGTGTTCACGGCTGGCGCCGGCCCCGGGAGCGGGGCGGCACGCAAGGACACCGTGGACAAGGGTGCGGCGATCCTGTTCGCGGACGCCGCGGTCCGGGCGGGCGTACGGCGCTTCCTGGTCGTGTCGTCCATCGGCGCGGACGCGAAGCACGAGGGCAACGAGGTCTTCGACGTCTACCTGCGCGCCAAGGGCGAGGCGGACAAGTACATCCGCGGCCTGGACGCCCTGGACTCGACGGTCCTGCGCCCCGGTTCGCTCACGGACGACCCCGGCACCGGCCTCGTACGCCTGGAGGCGCACACGGGCCGCGGTACGGTCCCACGCGACGACGTGGCCGCGGTACTGGCCGAACTGCTGGAGACCCCGGCGACGGCCGGCCTGACCCTGGAGCTGGTCAGCGGGTCCGCTCCGGTGTCGGTGTCGGTGAAGTCGGTGGCCGGCAACTGAGGATCCGGGGCAGGAGACGAACCAGGACCCTGCCGCAACGAGAAAACCCCCTCCGCACCGCGTTTCCGCAGGTGGGGAGAGGGTCTTCCTCAGTGTGGCGGCGCCAGGATTCGAACCTGGGAAGGCTGAGCCGGCAGATTTACAGTCTGCTCCCTTTGGCCGCTCGGGCACACCGCCGGGTTTGCCGCCATTCGAACCCGCTTTCGGCGGAGCTCGCTGGCAACGACGTAAACAATACCCGATAGGCAGGGGTGCTTCGCACCCGGCTATTCGGCGCTCGCGGGACGAGGGGTGGCTAGGCTTGTCCGGATGCGGCCCGGGGCCGAGCCGGGCTCGGCTGTCGCCCTGCGTATGCCGCCCCGCACCGATACGCACCCGGATACAAGGAGCCACAGCACATGGCCGACTCCAGTTTCGACATCGTCTCGAAGGTCGAGCGGCAGGAGGTCGACAACGCCCTCAACCAGGCCGCCAAGGAGATCTCGCAGCGCTACGACTTCAAGGGCGTGGGTGCCTCGATCTCGTGGTCCGGCGACAAGATCCTGATGGAGGCGAACTCCGAGGACCGCGTGAAGGCCGTCCTCGACGTCTTCCAGTCCAAGCTGATCAAGCGCGGCATCTCGCTGAAGGCCCTGGACGCGGGCGAGCCCCAGCTCTCCGGCAAGGAGTACAAGATCTTCGCGTCGATCAAGGAGGGCATCTCTCAGGAGAACGCGAAGAAGGTGGCGAAGATCATCCGCGACGAGGGCCCCAAGGGCGTCAAGGCCCAGGTACAGGGTGAAGAGCTGCGGGTCAGCTCCAAGAGCCGGGACGACCTGCAGGCTGTGATCGCCCTTCTGAAGGGCCAGGACTTCGACTTCGCGATGCAGTTCGTGAACTACCGCTAGTCGGTCACCGTTCGGGCATCGCGGCGCCGCCCGTACAGCGCGCAAGGGTGGGCATCTGATGCCCACCCTTGCGCGCTGTACGGGCGCGTGTTCCTGATCTGTTGTCGGCCCGGACGGGCTGTGTGCACGGGTCGGTTGCACTGGTCAGTAGGGTGCGGCACATGACACAGCCCCGTTCGGAACTGCGGCGCACCCTCGGCGTGGGCGACGCCGTGATCATCGGCTTGGGCTCCATGGTCGGGGCCGGGATCTTCGCCGCCCTGGGCCCCGCGGCCGAAGCGGCTGGTTCCGGGCTGCTGGTCGGGCTCGCCGTCGCCGCGGTGGTCGCGTACTGCAACGCCATGTCCTCCGCGCGGCTGGCGGCTCGGTACCCGGCCTCAGGTGGAACGTATGTGTACGGTCGCGAGCGGCTCGGGGAGTTCTGGGGGTATCTCGCGGGCTGGTCGTTCGTGGTCGGGAAGACGGCTTCCTGCGCGGCGATGGCACTCACTGTGGGCACGTACGTCTGGCCGGAGCAGGCGCACTCGGTGGCGGTCGCGGCCGTGGTGGCACTGACCGCGGTGAACTACGGCGGTGTCCAGAAGTCGGCCTGGCTGACGCGGTCGATCGTGGCCGTGGTCCTGGCTGTCCTGGCTTTCGTGGTGGTGGCGTGTCTGGGCTCCGAGGCGTCGGACGCGGGACGCCTCGACATCGGCGCCTCGGGTGGCGCGGGGGGCGTGCTGCAGGCGGCTGGTCTGCTCTTCTTCGCGTTCGCCGGGTACGCGCGTATCGCGACCCTCGGTGAGGAGGTACGGGATCCCGCGCGCACGATTCCCCGCGCGATCCCGCTGGCCCTCGGTATCGCGCTGGCGGTCTACGCCTGCGTGGCGGTGGCCGTCCTTTCCGTGCTCGGGTCGGAGGGTCTGGGGCAGGCGGGCGCGCCGCTGGCCGACGCGGTGCGGTCAGCCGGCGTGCCGGGGTTGGTGCCTGTGGTGCGGGTGGGTGCCGCGGTGGCCGCGCTGGGCTCGCTGCTCGCCCTGATCCTCGGCGTCTCCCGGACGACGCTGGCCATGGCGAGGGACCGGCATCTGCCGGGCGCGCTGTCCGCCGTGCATCCGCGTTTCCAAGTGCCGCACCGGGCTGAGCTGGCGGTCGGCGTGGTGGTTGCCGCCCTGGCCGCCACCGTGGACGTGCGGGGCGCCATCGGTTTCTCCTCCTTCGGTGTGCTGGCCTACTACGCGGTGGCCAATGCCTCGGCCTGGACGCTCGACGCGGCTCCCGCGACGCGCGTGGTGCCTGCGGTGGGGCTGCTCGGCTGTGTCGTGCTGGCGTTCTCACTGCCGGGGACATCGGTGGTGGCCGGCGCGGGTGTGCTGGCGGTGGGAGTGGTCGCGTATGGCACACGGCGCCGGATGGCTGCGCGGTAGGGGCGCTTCGGCGTCGCCTGCCCGTGCATCGGCCGGCGCGTTGGATCACCCTCCCCATCAGGACGAACTGCGAGATCGTCCCGAAACGTTCCCGATCGCGCTACAAGGATGCTGCGGCCCTGCCTGAACGGCGTGACCGGCTGATACTTGTCTCGGCAGGCAGTTCCGGCAGCGACCTGGAAGGTGCCGATCATGAAGTTGTTCAACCTGCTGTTGAACATCCTGTGGCTGATCTTCTGCGGGATCTGGATGGCGATCGGCTATACCGTCGCCGCCCTGGTGTGCTTCATCCTGATCGTCACCATCCCGTTCGGCATCGCGTCGCTGCGTATCGCGGGCTTCGTGCTGTGGCCGTTCGGCAGGACCACCGTGGAGCGGCGGGATGCGGGGGCGCCGTCGTTCGCCGGGAACGTGATCTGGGTGATCTTCGCGGGCTGGTGGTTGGCCCTGGGACACCTGATCACCAGCATCCCGCTGTTCCTGTCGATCATCGGGATCCCGTTCGGGTGGGCCAATCTGAAGCTGATCCCGGTCTCGCTCATGCCGTTGGGACGTGAGGTCGTTCCGACGGACCAGAGGTTCGGCGGTCGCTGAGCTCCGCCGGTCAGCCCATGACGGTCGGGGCCGTCCTCACGGGCGGCGGCCTGCCATCTGCTCGAGCCGGGCGATGCGCTCCGCCATGGGCGGGTGCGTGGAGAACATCCTGGACAGTCCCTGGCCCGGACGGAACGGGTTCGCGATCATCATGTGGCTGGCGGTCTCGATCCGGGGCTCGGGAGGCAGCGGAAGCTGCTTGGTACCGGCCTCGAGCTTGCGCAGGGCACTGGCCAGGGCGAGCGGGTCGCCGGTCAGCTGGGCGCCGGACGCGTCGGCCTCGTACTCCCGGGAACGGCTGATGGCCAGCTGGATCACGCTGGCCGCGAGGGGGCCCAGGATCATAATCAGCAGCATGCCGAAGATGCCGGGGCCGTCGTCGTCATCGGAGCGGCCGATCGGGATCAGCCAGGCGAAGTTGACCAGGAACATGATCACGGAGGCGAGGGCTCCGGCGACGGACGAGATGAGGATGTCGCGGTTGTAGACATGGCTCAGCTCGTGGCCGATGACGCCGCGCAGTTCACGCTCGTCCAGGATGCGCAGGATGCCTTCGGTGCAGCACACGGCGGCATTGCGTGGGTTGCGGCCGGTCGCGAAGGCGTTCGGCGCCTCCGTCGGGGAGATGTACAGACGGGGCATCGGCTGGCGGGCCTGCGTGGAGAGGTCGCGGACCATGCGGTACAGCGCGGGCGCCTCGAACTCGCTCACCGGGCGGGCACGCATCGCGCGTAGCGCGAGCTTGTCGCTGTTCCAGTACGCGTACGCGTTCGTGCCCAGCGCGATCAGGACGGCGGCGACGAGCCCGGCACGCCCGAAGAAGCTGCCGATGACGATGATGAGTGCGGACAGTCCCCCGAGGAGTACTGCGGTCCTGAGCCCGTTGTGCCGGCGGTGCACGGTACGCCCTCCAAGTGGTGCAGCAGGGGAACCCTTTGCTTGCTTGATCTCTGATCCCGCTGGTCCGTGGTGACAGGACCAGTGGAACCTCCCGATTCGGACAACGCCAGGCGTGAGCCACGAGTTCCCTTGCGCGGTCGGCGGCGCGCGTGGGCCGTGCGGGTGACGGCGACCTGCCCCGCGTACTAGAAGAGACCGGTGTCCGTGAAGCGCAGCACCAGCTGGGGTGCGCCGGACAGGCCGATGCCCAGGGCGGCGGTCAGGGCGATCGCGGCCGTGAGGGGGGCCGGGACGAGGTGCTTGGCGGGCTCGCCCTCGGGAGCGCGGAACAGCAGGGCCGTCCACTGGAGGTAGTAGAACAGCGCGATCACCACGTTGGCGGCCATGACCACGGCCAGCCAGCCGAGGCCCGCGTCGACAGCGGCGGAGAAGACGGTGACCTTCGCGAAGAGGCCGATGATGCCCGGCGGCAGTCCCGCCAGGCACAGCAGGAAGAAGGCCAGCAGCAGCGCGGTCACGGGGTTCGAGGCGTGCAGGCCCCGGTAGTCGGTGATGCGGTTGAGGGTCTTCGTACGACCCACCAGCGCGGCCACCGCGAAGGCGCCGAGGTTCACGGCGGCGTACATGAGCGCGTAGGCGACCGTGGAGCCGATCGACTGCTCGGCGTCGTCGGAGTACGCGGCGGCCGCGATCGGCACCAGGAGGTAGCCGGCCTGGCCGACGGAGGACCAGGCGAGCAGGCGAACCGCGCTGTACGCGCGCGTGCCCTGCTGGCGGAGGGCGCCGACATTGCCGACGGTCATGGTGAGGGCGGCCAGCGCGGCGAGTGCCGGGCCCCAGGCGTCGGCGTACGACGGGAAGGCGATCACCGTGACCAGGATCAGGCCGGAGAAGCCGACCGCCTTGCCGACGACCGACAGGTACGCCGCAACGGGGAGCGGCGCACCCACATACGTGTCGGGCACCCAGAAGTGGAAGGGCACGGCGGCCGTCTTGAACGCGAAGCCGATGAGGGTGAGAACGACTCCGGTCTGCGCGAGGGTGTCGAGCTGTCCGTCGACGTCCTGGATGCGGTCGGCGATCTGGGTGAGGTAGAGGGTGCCGGTGGAGGCGTAGACGAAGCTGATGCCCATGAGGCTGACCGCGGTCGCGGTGACCGAGGACAGGAAGAACTTCAGGGCGGCTTCGGAGGACCCCTTGTCGCCGTGGCGGATGCCGACCAGGGCGAAGGCGGGCAGGGAGGCGACCTCCAGGGCGACGATCAGGGTCGCGAGATCACGGGAGGCAGGCAGGAGGGCGGCGCCGGCCGCCGAGGAGAGCAGCAGGAACCAGAACTCCCCTTCGGGGAGTCCTCTGCGCGCGTCCTTCAGGGCGGTGACGGACAGGAGGGCCGCCAGGAGGGCGCCGCCGAGGACCAGGAACTGGATGACGAGCGTGAAACGGTCCGCCGTATAGCTGCAGACGTCGGGGTCACCGGTGAGGCAGAAGGTGGAGCGGTCGCCGTCCAGGAGCGGCAGCAGCATCAGTGCCGACACGGCGAGTCCGGCGACGGAGACCCGGCCGAGGAGGGCCTTCCTGGCGTCGTCGACGAACAGGTCGGCGACGAGCACACCGAGTCCGACCACGGCCACGATGGTGGGCGGCGCGATGGCGAGCCAGTCGACGGACTGGACCATGGACTGGGCCATCGGCTGTGCCAGGGAGCTCATCGGGTGCCTCCTGCAAGGAGCTGCTGCACGGCCGGGTCGGTCAGGCCGAGGAGGGCCTTCGGCCAGAGTCCGGCGACGACGGTGAGGGCGACGAGCGGGGTCCAGGCCGCGAACTCGTAGGTCTGCACATCGGCGAGTTCGGGCGCGTCCTGCGGTACGGCGCCCATGCAGACCCGGCGGACCACGACGAGCAGGTACGCGGCCGTCAGCAGCGTGCCGAACGCGGCGATCGCCATGAAGGTCAGGAAGGCGGGGCGGCTGAGGTCGGCGGCGGGCCGGAAGGCGCCGAACAGCGCCAGCATCTCGCCCCAGAATCCGGCGAGGCCCGGCAGGCCGAGTGAGGCGACCGCGCCGAAGGCGAGCAGACCGCCGAAGCGCGGGGCCTTGCCGTACAGCGCGGCGCCGGTCTGTTCGGCCAGGGCGTCGAGGTCGGTGGTGCCGGTGCGGTCCTTCAGCGCGCCGACCAGGAAGAAGAGCAGGCCTGTGATGAGGCCGTGGGCGATGTTGGCGAACAGCGCGCCGTTCACGCCGGTCGGCGTCATGGTCGCGATGCCGAGCAGGACGAAGCCCATGTGGCCGACGGAGGAGTAGGCGATGAGGCGCTTCAGATCGCCCTTCGCTCCCTGCTTGGCGAGGGCCAGGCAGGCCAGGGACCCGTAGATGATGCCGACGACGGCGAAGGCGGCGAGGTAGGGCGCGAACGTGCGGAAGCCGTCCGGCGCAACCGGCAGCAGAATTCGAACGAACCCGTACGTGCCCATCTTCAGCAGGACGCCGGCCAGCAGGACCGAGCCGACGGTCGGCGCGGCGGTGTGAGCGTCGGGCAGCCAGCTGTGCAACGGCCACATCGGCGTCTTGACCGCGAGCCCGACTCCGATCGCCAATACGGCGATGACCTGCACGGATGTGGTCAGCGACCGGCCGTTGTCAGTGGCGAGTGCCACCATGTCGAATGTGCCCGCCGTGATTCCGATCAGGAGCAGGCCGAGCAGCATGACCACGGAACCGAGCAGCGTGAAGAGGATGAACTTCCAGGCGGCCTGCGTCCGCCCCTCGCCGCCCCAGCGGGCGATGAGGAAGTACATCGGGATCAGGACCATCTCGAAGGCGAGGAAGAACAGCAGCAGGTCGAGCACGGCGAAGGTGGCGAGGGTGCCGGACTCGAGGAGGAGCAGTAGAGCGACGAACGCCTTCGGGGTCGGGCCCGCGGGCATCCTGAAGTACGAGTAGAGCGCGCAGAGGAAGGTCAGCAGCGCGGTCAGCACCAGAAGGGGGAGGGAAATGCCGTCGACGCCGAGGTGGATGCGCACGTCGAGTGCGGGGATCCAGCTGATGTCTGTGCCGGCCTGCATCTTCGACGGCCGGTCGTGGTCGAAGCCGAGCGCGAGGACGATCGCGGCGATGAGGACCGCGCCGGTCGCGGTGACGCCATGCCGTAGCACGGCCTGCTCGGGCGACTTCCCCTTCAGTCCGGGCGGGGCAGGCAGGAGAGCGGCGGCGGCACCGAGAAGCGGGCCGACGACGATGAATGCCAGAAGGAACTGCATCACGGACTCGCTGATATCGATCACGCCTGCTCACGCTCCCGTGGCGACGAGGACGGCGGCGACCACCAGGACGACGGTGCCGGCGAGCAGCGCGCTCACATAGGTCTGCACATTGCCGGTCTGGGCGCGCCGTACGGCGGCACCGAGCCAGCGGGGCAGGGCACCCGCGCCGCGCACGTAAGTGTCGACGACCTCGCGGTCGAGGAAGCGGACGAGACCGGCGCCGGCCCGGACGGGGCGGACGAACAGCGCCGAGTACACGGCGTCCACATGGAAGCCGACGGCCGCGTGGCGGTGCAGCGGGCCGAGCAGCAGGCGTCCCGGGTCCGCCGGGTCGGGCGCGTGGGCCACGCCTCCGTACACGGGTTCGTGGCTCGCGATGGCCTCGGCCTCGACCTGCGCGGCGTCGCCCTCGGGGTGGGCCGCGACCGCACCCAGAGGCACGCGGGCCGCCAGCTCGGTGGTGTGCCGCCAGGCGGCGTAGGTGACGATGCCCCCGACCAGGGCCAGGCCCGTGCCCAGGACGGACGTGGTGAGGGTCGGGGTCAGCTCACCACCGTCGAACCAGCCGGGCAGCGACTGGTACGCCAGTCCGCCGAGGGCAAGGGACGGGGCGGCGAGCACCCACAGGACCACGGTCATCGTCAGGGGCTGCCTGCCGTGGTCCGGAGCCTCAGTGCCGTGGCCGCGGAAGGCGAGCAGCCAGAGGCGGACGGAGTACGCGGCGGTGAGCAGGGCCGTGAGCAGGCCGACGACGAGGACGATCCAGCCCGCGGCAGCGGGGGCGTGCTCGCTGTGGCCGGTGGTGACGTGTTCGGCGGCGCCGAGGACGGACTCCTTGGAGAAGAAGCCGCTGAAGGGCGGGATCGCGGCGAGTGCGAGGAGCGCCACGGTCATCGTCCAGTAGGCGTCGGGAACGCGGTCGCGCAGGCCGTGCATGCGGGACATGGCGGCCAGGGAATTGGTGCCGGCGGCGTGGATGATCACGCCCGCCGCGAGGAACAGCAGCGCCTTGAAGGCGCCGTGCGAGAGGAGGTGGAAGACGGCGGCGCCGCGGTCGCCGACGGCCAGGGCGCCGGTCATGTAGCCGAGCTGGCCGATCGTCGAGTAGGCGAGGACGCGCTTGATGTCGTCCTGGGCCAGCGCGGCGAGGGCCGAACCGGCCATGGTGACGGCGGCCATGACGGCGAGGACGACCATCGCGGCCTGGGAGGCCTCGAACACCGGGAGGAGACGGGCGATGAAGTAGACACCGGCGGCGACCATCGTCGCGGCGTGGATCAGTGCGGAGACGGGGGTGGGGCCCGCCATCGCGTCAGGTAGCCAGGTGTGCAGCGGGAACTGCGCCGACTTGCCCGCCACGCCGGCCAGGAGCAGCAGGGCGATCAGTGTCGGGTGGTCGAGTCCGCCGTTCGCGACGGTGTCGAGAACACGGGTGATGCGGAACGACGCGGCGTCGGTGGCCAGCGCGAACAGACCGATCAGGAAGGGAACGTCACCGAGCTTGGTCACCAGGAAGGCCTTGAGGGAGGCGGCGCGGGCCTCCGGCGTCTCCCAGTAGTGGCCGACCAGGAAGTAGGAACAGATGCCCATGACTTCCCAGCCGACCAGCAGCACCATCAGGTCGCCCGAGTAGACGACGAGCAGCATCGCGGAGGTGAACAGGGACACGAGCGCGGCGTACGAGGGGTAGCGCGGGTCGTCGCGCAGGTAGCCGGTCGAGTAGATCTGCACGCAGGTGGCCACGAACGCGACCAGGACGGCGACGAGGGCGGCGAAGCCGTCGATGTGCAGGGCCAGTTCGATCGGGACCGAGCCGGTGGGGGTGAGTTCGGTCGCGGCGTCGACCGCCTCGTCGCCGCCCTGGCGCACGGCGACCAGCACGGCGAGCACGAGCGACGCGAGCGTCGGCAGGACGGCGATCGGACGGACGAAGCCGGGAGCCGTGCGGCCGAGGAGCAGGCCCGCGGCTGCTCCCAGGAACGGAAGGAGGGGGACGAGGACGGCGAGGGTGGTCGTGGTCACGCGGTGGCCTCAGCCTTCTCGGCGGCCGGCTCGGCCGTGGCAGCGTCGCCGGCGGATGCGTCGGCCTCGTGGCCCTCGGCGGTGTCGCGGAGCTTGTCGATGTCCGAGGTGCCGCGGTTGCGGTAGACGGCGAGGACGATCGCCAGGCCGATGCCGATCTCGGCGGCCGCGATGGCGATGGTGAACAGGGTCAGCGCCTGACCGGAGTGCAGGGTCTCCTCGGCGGCCCTGCTGAGCCAGACGTCGAAGGCGACCAGGTTCAGGTTGACGGCGTTCAGCATCAGCTCGACCGACATCAGGACCAGGATCGCGTTGCGGCGGGCGAGGACGCCGTACAGGCCGGTGCAGAACAAGAGGACGGAGAGGACGGCGGGATAGGCGAGGTGCATCAGCGGACACCGCCCTTGTCACTGCCCTGGGCGCTTCGGGTGCTCGGGACGGGCGGGGAGCTCTCGGTGTCGGACTCGGCTGCCTTCGCCTTGCGGGACAGGACGATCGCACCGACGAGGGCGGCGAGGAGGAGGACGGAGAGTGCCTCGAAGGGAAGCACCCAGTTCTGGAAGAGGGCCTTGCCGGTGACCTCGGTGGAGCCGGCGGGGGCGCCGTCCAGGTCGATCCAGGTCGTACGGAACGCGTCGACGACGACCCAGATCAGGGCGGCGGCCGAGGCGACGGCCACGGTGAGGGCGGCCCAGCGGTTGCCCGAGTCGGCGTCCGGGGAACGGCCGATGGGGGCCTTGGTGAGCATCAGGCCGAACAGGAGGAGGACGACCACGGAACCGACGTAGATGAGGACCTGCACCCAGGCGATGAACTCGGCGGTGAGCAGCAGGTATTCGACGGCGAGACCGCCGAGGGTCACCACCAGCCACAGGGCGGCGTGCACCAGCTGTCTGGTGGTGACGGTGACGATCGCGGCGCCGAAGGTGACCAGGCCGACGAGGAGGAAGGCGATCTCGACGCCGGTCGGGGAGAGGAAGCCGTGCGCTTCCGCGGCCGTGGTGGTGGCCGTGGCGTGCGCCGTCGTGACGGCTGCGGCGAGAGTCACGACTCACCTCCCTGCGGATCGGCGGGTTCGGCCGGCTCGGTCGGCTGCGTCGGCGCGGCCTGCGCGGCCTGCGCGGCCGCCAGCTTCTCGGCGGTCTTGCGGGCGGCGGCGATCTCCTTCGGTTCCTCCGCGCCGGGGTCGAGGGCGGGCGGGGCCGGGACCGTCCACATCCACTCGCGGAGCTTGTCGCGTTCGTGGGTGAGGTCACGGATGTCGGTCTCGGCGTACTCGAACTCCGGGGACCAGAACAGCGCGTCGAAAGGACAGACCTCGATGCAGATACCGCAGTACATGCACAGCGAGAAGTCGATGGCGAACCGGTCGAGGACGTTGCGGCTGCGCTCACGGCCGCCGGGCGTCGCCGCCGGGATCGTCTCCTTGTGGGAGTCGATGTAGATGCACCAGTCCGGGCACTCCCGGGCGCACAGCATGCAGACCGTGCAGTTCTCCTCGAACAGGCCGATCACACCGCGGGTGCGGGGCGGGAGGTCGGGCTGGACGTCCGGGTACTGCTCGGTGACGGTCTTCTTCGTCATCGTGCGGAGGGTGACGGCCAGGCCCTTGGCGAGGCCACTGCCAGGGATCGGAGCCATGGTTACTGGATCACCACCTTCACGATGCCGGTGAGGGCGATCTGGGTGAGGGAGAGGGGGACGAGGAGGGTCCAGGACAGCTTCTGGAGCTGGTCCTCGCGCAGGCGGGGGTAGGTCACGCGCAGCCAGATCACGAGAAACGCGAGGACGGCGGTCTTCAGCAGGGTCCAGACCCAGCCGAGGCCGTCGGCGCCCCAGGGGCCGTGCCAGCCGCCCAGGAAGAGGACGGTGGTCAGGCCGCACAGGACGATGATTCCGGCGTACTCGGCGAGGAGGAAGAGAGCGAAGCGCAGTCCGGTGTACTCGGTGTACGCGCCGAAGATGATCTCCGAGTCGGCGACGGGCATGTCGAACGGGGGGCGCTGCAGCTCGGCCAGCCCTGCCACGAAGAAGACGATCGCGCCGACGATCTGCCAGGGCAGCCACCACCACTCGAAGGCGTCCAGGATGCCGGGGAGGGAGACCGTGCCGGCCGCCATGGCGACGGAGGCGGCGGCGAGGAGCATCGGGAGTTCGTAGGCGAGGAGCTGAGCGGCGGTGCGCAGGCCGCCGAGGAGGGAGAACTTGTTGGCGGAGGCCCAGCCGGCCATGAGCGAGCCGAGGACGCCGACGCCCATCACGGCGAGCACGAAGAAGATGCCCGCGTCGATGACCTCGCCGACCGCGCCCTCGCCGGGGCCGATCGGGATGGCGAGCAGCACCAGGAGGTACGGCAGGAGGGCCACGGCGGGCGCGAGCTGGAAGATACGGCGGTCCGCGCCGGTCGGGACCACGTCCTCCTTCTGCGCGAACTTCACGCCGTCGGCGACGAGTTGGGCCCAGCCGTGGAAGCCGCCGGCGTACATGGGACCGAGGCGGCCCTGCATGTGTGCCATCACCTTGTGCTCGGTCTGGCCGACGATCAGAGGGAAGGTGAGGAACACGCCGAAGACGATCAGGAGTCGCAGGGCGACGTCGAGCACGTCGTTCACTGCCGGCCTCCTGCGGGGTCCTCGGGGTCGGGGGTCTGCTCCGTGTCCTTCTCCTCACGCTCGTCGAACGCCGGACGTGCGTGGTGCCACGGCGCGTCGGAGCTGCGCGGGGTGGCGGTGTCGGGCCGGGTCTGCTTGGCGTCCGCGCCCTCCGCCCGCTGCGAAGCCGACCCCTCACTGGCGCTCCGCGCACGCCGGGGCCCGGCAGCTGCGCCCGTCGCCCGCTGCGAAGCCGACCCCTCGCTCGCGCTCCGCGCGCGGCGTGGGGATTCGGCGGGCGTGGAGGCGGGCGTCGGGCGCTGGCTCGTCGAACCCTCCGTGGCCGTGCGGGTGCGGCGTGCGGGGCGTTCGCCTGCGGGGCGGGCGGCGCCGCGCGCCGGACGGGCGGGGGCCGGGGGGAGCTGGCCCTTGAGCGGGCCCCATTCGTTCGGGTCGGGGACGCCCGGGGGCAGCATCTGGCGGCGCTTGGGGGCGCCGTGGGCCGCGGCCTCTCCCGGTTCCTTCGCCCCCGGCCACGCCTTGGCGACGCGGGAGGCAAGGACGAAGTCCTTGCGGAGCGGGTGGCCTTCGAAGGTCTCCGGAAGGAGGAGGTGGTCCAGGGCCGGGTGGCCATCGAAGGTGACGCCGAACATTTCGTGGGTCTCGCGCTCGTGCCACGCCGCGCCCGCGTAGACGTCCACGGCGGAGGCGAGGACGGGGGTCTCGTGCGGGACCGTGGTGCGCAGCAGAAGGCGGCGTACGGGGGAGAGCGCGACGACGTGCGCCGAGATGCGGAAGCCCGTGCCCGGCTCGTCGACCGCGCTCAGCCAGTCGAAGTAGGTGCAGCCCAGCTCGTCGCGGGCGGTGCGCAGCGCCGCGGTCCAGGTGGTCGGGGGTACGTCGACCGCCAGCACCTCGTACGACTCCTCGGCTGTGGCCTCCGCACCGAACAGCTCCTCGGCGGGGGCGGGCAGCCAGCCGACCGTGCTGCTCATCAGGCCTCCCCCGCACTGGTGCCGGCCGCGGCCGGCGGTTGTACCAGGCCGCTCTGCAGCGCGGCCGCCGACGGGCGCGCCGTACCGTAGCGCTCGCCCAGCGACTCGCGGGCGATCTTCTCCTGGAGCTTGAGGATGCCCTGGAGCAGTGCCTCGGGACGGGGCGGGCAGCCGGGGACGTAGACGTCGACGGGGATGATCTGGTCGACGCCCTTGGTGACGGAGTACGAGTCCCAGTAAGGGCCGCCGCAGTTGGAGCAGGCGCCGAAGGAGATGACGTACTTCGGCTCGGGCATCTGCTCGTACAGGCGTTTGACAGCGGGCGCCATCTTGTCGGTGACCGTGCCCGACACGACCATCAGGTCGGCCTGGCGCGGGCCCGGCGCGAACGGGATGACGCCGAGGCGGATGAAGTCGTGGCGGGCCATCGACGCGGCGATGAACTCGATGGCGCAGCAGGCGAGTCCGAAGTTGAAGACCCAGAGCGAGTAGCGGCGGCCCCAGTTCAGGACGACCTTCATGGGCTCGGGGGCGAGGCGTGCGAGGGCGCCGAGACGCTTCGGCTCCGGGAGCAGTACGGGCTCGGGAGGAGTCGCCGAGGGGGTCGCTTCTGGCGTCACGTCCATGCCAGGACACCCTTCTTGTAGGCGTACAGCAGTCCCACGGCCAGGAAGCCGAGGAAGAGGAACATCTCCACGAGGGTCGTCGCCCCGTAGCCGGGGGCGGCGAAGACCGTTGCCCACGGGAAGAGGAAGATCGAGTCGACCGCGAAGATCACGTACAGGAAGGCGTAGACGTAGTAGCGGACCTGGGTGTGGGCCCAGCCCTCGCCCACGGGGTCGACGCCGCACTCGTACGTCAGGAGCTTCTCGGGGGTGGGGACGACAGGGCGCAGCAGTCGGCCGGCGCCGAATGCGATGGCGACGAACAGCACGCCGATGGCAGCGAGCAGTCCGACGACCGAATAGGACTGGAAGTAGTCGGCCGCGACGACTGCGGTCCGTTCGACGGTCGGTTCCCGCACGTCCGTCCCTCGCTTCCCTGACCTCGATCCGATGACCTTGCGATGACCTTGCGATATCTGTACGCAACGTGAGTCTAGGGCCTGTTAAAGCGGCGGTAAGCAGCTCATCATCGCCTTGAGCGGCCGGGGTGGGGTTTTCCTCAGCAGAACCTGGCGGTCCACCTCATGGCGCGGCCGCGCGCCGCCGGGCACGCTGGCCCATGTGACCGAGAATTTCCCCGCCTCGAGCCCGGCGCCCGCCGACCGCGACGACGACCGGGTGCCGCCGCCCCGCTTCGCCTACGACGTGCACACCTGGAAGGAGATCGCGCATCTCCTGGCCAATCTGCCGATGTCGCTGCTGGGCTTCGTCTATGTGGCGACGACGCTGTTCACCAGCGCCTTCCTGACCGTCACGGTGATCGGGTTCCCGCTGCTCGCGGCGGCACTGATGGGCGCGCGGCAGCTGGGCAAGCTGGAGCGGGCGCGGGCCAGGAAGCTGCTCGGGGTGCGGGTGGACGAGCCGAGTCCGCTGCCGTTGCGGGGTGGCGGAGGGTTCTTCCCGCAGCTGTGGTTGATGCTGAAGGACCCGGTGGGCTGGCGGACCATCCTGTACGACTTCATGCGGCTGCCCTGGGGCATTCTCACCTTCGTCATCACGCTGACCTCGCTGTTCGTGCTGTGGCCGGTGCTGCCGTTCATAGCCCGCGGGCTGGCAGGCGCGGACCGGGCGATGGTGCGCGGGCTGCTGTCGCCCTCCGACGAGCTGGAGCGACGGATCGCGGAGCTGGAGTCGGACCGGGGGGTCGTGGTCGACACGGCCGCCGCCGATCTGCGCCGCATCGAGCGTGACCTGCACGACGGGGCACAGGCCCGCCTGGTCAATCTGGCGATGGGGCTCGGCCTGGCCAAGGAGAAGCTGCTGGAGGGCCAGGCCGACGAACACGTGGCGGCCATGGTCGAGGAGGCGCACGGCGAGGTGAAGCTGGCGCTGCAGGAGCTGCGGGACCTGGCGCGCGGGATCCATCCGGCGGTCCTCACGGACCGCGGCCTGGATGCCGCGCTCTCCGCGGTCGCCTCGCGCTGCACGGTGCCGGTGCAGGTGACCGTCGACCTGGAGTCGCGACCGGCCGAGGCCATCGAGGGCATCGCCTACTTCACCGTCTCCGAGCTGCTGCAGAACGTCAGCAAGCACAGCGGGGCCACGTCCGCCTCCGTCGACGTGTGGCGGACGGAGGAACGGCTGCTCATACAGGTGGGGGACAACGGCCGCGGGGGCGCACGCCTCGACGGCGGTACGGGGATGCGGGGGCTCGCCGAGCGGCTGGACGCCGTCGACGGTCTGTTCGTCATCGAGTCGCCGCGGGGCGGGCCGACGCTCATCACGGCCGAGCTGCCCTGGCGCGACCGGCAGCCGCGGCGCGCATAGGCGCGGGCGCGGAAGGTAGGGAAAACCCCCCGTTCGAGACGCCGACGGACTCCATGGTCCGCTCGTCCGCCGCCCAGCAGGGTGGAGATACGACGGCACGACCGCCGCCGAGGCACAACGAGCAGGACGAGGAGACGGGGAGCAGGCCGATGGCCACGGAGTACGGACAGGGGTACGGCCCTCACAGCGGGCGGTCCGGCCTGGGCGTGGGGGGCGACGTCGAGCGGCGACATCGGCTGCCGGCCGGGCTGCGGGCGCCGTTCGAGGCGCGCAGCTGGCGTGAGTTCGCGTATGTGCTGCTGAGCCTGCCGATGGGCGTGCTGATGTTCACGTACGCCGTCACGATGCTCGCGCTCGGTGCGGGACTGCTGGTGACGTTCCTCGGCATTCCGGTGCTGGCGGCGGGGCTCGCGGGGTGCCGGGGGCTCGGGGCGCTGGAGCGGGCGCGGGCACGCGGACTGCTCGGGCTGGAGGTGGCCGATCCGGAGCCGCTGCGGGTACGCAGTGGCGGCCTGATGGGGTGGATCGGCGCCGTCCTGAAGAGCGGCACGTCGTGGCGGCATCTGCTGTACGCGGTGCTGCACTTCCCGTGGGCGGTGTTCTCCTTCGTCGTCGCGGTGAACTTCTGGGCGTACGGCTGGGCGCTGCTGACGTATCCGCTGTGGTTCTGGCTGTTCCCCCTGTACGGCGGGCAGGACGGGCTCCAGCTGTACGGCGACGAGACGCATCACGTCTATCTCGACAACCCGTTCGAGATCACGGTGACGGCGCTGGTGGGGCTGCTGTTCACGCTGGCCACGCCGTGGATCGTGCGGGCGTTGACCCTGGTGGACCGGCTGCTGGTGCACGGGCTGCTCGGGCCGTCGCGGCTGGCGACGCGGGTGGTGGAGCTGGAGTCCGACCGGGGCGTCGTCGTCGACACGGCGGCGGCGGATCTGCGGCGCATCGAGCGCGATCTGCATGACGGGGCGCAGGCCCGGCTGGTGGCGCTGGCGATGGATCTGGGGATGGCGAAGGAGAAGCTGAGCCAGGATCCGCAGGCGGCGGCACAGATGGTGGACGAGGCGCACGGTGAGGTGAAGACGGCGCTGCAGGAGCTGCGGGACCTGGCGCGCGGGATCCATCCGGCGGTCCTCACGGACCGCGGCCTGGACGCGGCGCTCTCCGCGGTCGCCTCGCGGTGCACGGTGCCGGTGCAGGTGGAGGTGGACCTGGCGTCGCGGCCGGCGCCGGCGATCGAGGGGATCGCGTACTTCACGGTGTCGGAACTGCTGCAGAACATCAGCAAGCATGCGCGGGCGAGCTGGGCGGCGGTGGATGTGTGGCGGTCTCAGGACCGGCTGATGCTGCAGGTCATGGACAACGGCGTGGGCGGAGCCGCGGCCGGTGCGGGCGGGGGGTCCGGGCTGGCCGGGCTGGCGGAGCGGTTGCATGCCGTGGACGGGATCCTGGTGGTGGACTCGCCGGTGGGCGGGCCCACTCGGATCACCGCGGAACTCCCTTGGCGGGGGTGAGCGCCCGTCTTCCCTCCCTGATGCGATCCCGCCCCGTCCGAAAGCTGGAATGCTTGACCGGTCGTACGGGCCGAGTCGGGCAATGGGGGGCCGAGGATCGTGGAGGACAGGGTGCGGGTGGTCATCGCCGAGGACTCGGTGCTGCTCAGGGAGGGCCTGACCCGGTTGCTGACCGACCGTGGGCACCAGGTCGTCGCCGGAGTCGGGGACGCGGAGGCGTTGATCAAGACCATCACGGATCTGAACGCCGAGGGGGCCCTGCCGGACGTCGTGGTGGCCGATGTGCGGATGCCGCCGACGCACACCGACGAGGGCGTCCGGGCCGCGGTGCAGCTGCGGAAGGAGCATCCCGGGCTCGGTGTGCTGGTGTTGTCGCAGTACGTCGAGGAGCGCTACGCCACCGAACTGCTGGCCGGATCCAGCCGCGGGGTCGGGTACCTGCTGAAGGACCGGGTGGCCGAGGTGCGGGAGTTCGTGGACGCGGTGGTGCGGGTCGCCGAGGGTGGTACCGCCCTCGATCCGGAGGTCGTGGCGCAACTGCTCGGGCGCAGTCGTAAGCAGGATGTGCTCGCCGGGCTCACCCCGAGGGAGCGTGAGGTACTGGGGCTGATGGCCGAGGGGCGGACCAACTCGGCCATCGCCAAGCAGCTGGTGGTGAGCGACGGCGCCGTCGAGAAGCACGTCAGCAACATCTTTCTGAAACTGGGCCTGTCCCCGAGCGATGGGGATCACCGGCGGGTTCTGGCCGTCCTGACGTACTTGAATTCCTGACGAGTACGGGCCGCGCATCCAACCGGGGTACAGGCTGCGTCTTGAGCGGGGTACGGGCCGCGTCTCAAGCGGTGTTCTTCATGCGAATGACCGAGGGTTCTTCATGCGAATGACCGAGGGAAGGCAAGCCGTGCCGACGTAGGGTTGGTCCTGGGAGAGCCTGCGGGAAGGCCGCTCCCAGACAGCCGCCTCGAAGGAGGTCCAGTTCAGTGACGAGCCAGGTCAGTAGCCAAGCGGAGCAGGCCGACGGAGCCGTCGTGGGAGAGCAGCGCAAAGCGGCCGGCGTCAAGGACGTCCGCCGTCTCGACCGGGTGATCATCAGGTTCGCGGGGGACTCGGGTGACGGTATGCAGCTCACCGGTGACCGCTTCACGTCGGAGACGGCGTCCTTCGGCAACGACCTGTCGACCCTGCCGAACTTCCCCGCAGAGATCCGGGCGCCCGCCGGGACCCTGCCCGGGGTGTCGTCCTTCCAGCTCCACTTCGCCGACCACGACATCCTCACGCCCGGTGACGCGCCGAACGTGCTGGTGGCGATGAACCCGGCGGCTCTGAAGGCCAACGTCGGCGACCTGCCGCGCGGCGCGGAGATCATCGTCAACACGGACGAGTTCACCAAACGGGCGATGCAGAAGGTCGGGTACGCGACCAACCCGCTCGAGGACGGTTCGCTCGACGGGTACAACCTGCATCCGGTGCCGTTGACCACGCTCACCGTCGAGGCGCTGAAGGAGTTCGAGCTCACCCGGAAGGAGGCCGAGCGCAGCAAGAACATGTTCGCTCTCGGCCTGCTGTCCTGGATGTACCACCGGCCCACCGAGGGCACCGAGAAGTTCCTGCGGTCCAAGTTCGCGAAGAAGCCCGACATCGCGACCGCCAACATCGCCGCGTTCCGCGCGGGCTGGAACTTCGGCGAGACGACCGAGGACTTCGCCGTCTCCTACGAGGTCGCACCGGCCGTCAAGGCGTTCCCGGTCGGCACGTACCGCAACATCTCCGGGAACCTGGCCCTGTCCTACGGCCTGATCACCGCGAGCAAGCAGGCCGACCTGCCGCTCTTCCTCGGCTCGTACCCGATCACCCCGGCCTCGGACATCCTGCACGAGCTCAGCAAGCACAAGAACTTCGGTGTGCGGACCTTCCAGGCCGAGGACGAGATCGCGGGCATCGGCGCGGCGCTGGGCGCGGCCTTCGGCGGTTCGCTCGCCGTGACCACGACCTCGGGGCCGGGCGTGGCGCTCAAGAGCGAGACCATCGGGCTCGCGGTCTCGCTGGAGCTGCCGCTGCTGGTCGTCGACATCCAGCGCGGCGGGCCGTCGACCGGGCTGCCGACGAAGACCGAGCAGGCCGACCTGTTGCAGGCGATGTTCGGGCGCAACGGCGAGGCGCCGGTGCCGGTGATCGCACCCCGCACCCCCGCCGACTGCTTCGACGCCGCCCTCGAAGCGGCCCGGATCGCGCTGACGTACCGCACCCCGGTGTTCCTGCTGAGCGACGGCTACCTCGCCAATGGCTCCGAACCCTGGCGCATCCCGGAGCTGGACGAGCTGCCCGACCTCGGGGTCCAGTTCGCGCAGGGCCCGAACCACACGCTGGAGGACGGCAGCGAGGTCTTCTGGCCGTACAAGCGGGACCCGCAGACCCTGGCCCGCCCATGGGCGATCCCGGGCACGCCGGGTCTGGAGCACCGCATCGGCGGCATCGAGAAGCAGGACGGCACCGGCAACATCTCTTACGACCCCGCCAACCACGACTTCATGGTCCGCACCCGGCAGGCCAAGGTCGACGGCATCGACGTGCCGGACCTCGAGGTCGACGACCCGCACGAGGCGGACACGCTGGTGCTGGGCTGGGGGTCGACGTACGGGCCGATCACGGCCGCGATCCGCCGCCTGCGCACCGCCGGCAAGTCGATCGCGCAGGCCCATCTGCGGCACCTCAACCCCTTCCCCCGGAATCTCGGGGCGGTGCTGCAGCGTTATGACAAGGTGGTGATCCCCGAGATGAACCTCGGTCAGCTCGCCACGCTGATCCGGGCGAAGTACCTGGTCGACGCCCACTCGTACAACCAGGTCAACGGGATGCCGTTCAAGGCCGAACAGCTCGCCACGGCGCTCAAGGAGGCCATCGATGGCTGAGACGTCCACGGAAGGCACGGGCACGATCGAGGCGCTTTCGCTCGTTCCCAAGGCCGAGGCCAGGCAGTCCATGAAGGACTTCAAGTCCGATCAGGAAGTGCGCTGGTGCCCTGGCTGCGGTGACTACGCCATCCTCGCCGCCGTGCAGGGCTTCATGCCCGAGCTGGGCCTGGCGAAGGAGAACATCGTCTTCGTCTCGGGCATCGGCTGCTCCTCGCGCTTCCCGTACTACATGAACACCTACGGGATGCACTCCATTCACGGCCGCGCCCCCGCCATCGCCACCGGCCTCGCCTCCTTCCGGCGCGATCTGAGCGTGTGGGTCGTCACCGGTGACGGCGACGCGCTGTCCATCGGCGGAAACCACCTGATCCACGCCCTGCGCCGCAACGTCAACCTCAAGATCCTGCTGTTCAACAACCGGATCTACGGCCTGACCAAGGGCCAGTACTCCCCCACCTCCGAGGTCGGCAAGATCACCAAGTCGACGCCGATGGGTTCGCTGGACGCGCCCTTCAACCCGGTGTCGCTGGCCCTGGGCGCGGAGGCGTCGTTCGTCGCCCGGACCGTCGACTCCGACCGCAAGCACCTCACCGAGGTACTGCGCCAGGCAGCGGCCCACCCGGGCACGGCCCTGATCGAGATCTACCAGAACTGCAACATCTTCAACGACGGCGCGTTCGACGCCCTGAAGGACAAGCAGCAGGCCGAGGAGGCGGTGATCCGGCTGGAGCACGGGCAGCCGATCCGTTTCGGCCGGGACAACGCGCGTGGTGTCGTACGGGACCAGCAGACCGGCGACCTCAAGGTCGTCACCGTGACGCCGGAGAACGAACACCAGGTGCTCGTGCACGACGCCCGTTCCGACTCCCCCACCACCGCCTTCGCGTTGAGCAGGCTCGCCGACCCCGAGACCCTGCACCACACGCCCATCGGCGTCTTCCGCGCCGTCGACCGGCCGGTCTACGACACGCAGATGGCCGACCAGCTCGACACGGCCATCGAGCAGAACGGCAAGGGCGACCTGGCCGCACTGCTGGCCGGCGGCGACACCTGGACGGTCGTCGGCTGAGTACCGTATGTGCACAGGGGCCCGGGTCTCAGGCCCGGGCCTCGTCGTATGCCTGCCGCGCCCTCGCCACGTCGTCCATCCGCTTCTGTGTCCACAGCGCGAGCCCCTGCACCTGTTCCGCCGCCTCACGGCCGAGGTCTGTCAGGGAGTAGTCGACGCGTGGCGGGATCACCGGCTTGGCGTCCCGGTGCACCATGCCGTCCCGCTCCAGGGTCTGCAACGTCTGGGTGAGCATCTTCTCGCTGACCGGGCGGACCTCGCTGATCGCCCGGCGCAGCTCGCTGAACCGGTGCGGGCGCTCCAGGAGACGTATCAGCACCAGCACGCCCCAGCGGCTGGTGACGTGCTCCAGGACCAGGCGATACGGGCACATGGTCTCGCCGTCGGGCTTCCAGTCACTTTCCGATCCGCTCTCCAGCATGCAGGTACCTTACTTCAAAGTGGGTACTTTCCAATAGTTAGCGCCGCTCCTAGGGTGAGTGCCATACCAACCCGTACTCACCCGTACACAGGAGTCACCTCATGAGCATCGTCGTCACCGGAGCCACCGGACACCTGGGCCGGCACGTCATCGAGCAGTTGCTGGAGAAGGTCCCGGCCGACCAGGTCGTCGCCGTCGTCCGTGACGAGGCCAAGGCCGCCGACTTCGCGGCCCGTGGCGTACGGCTGGCGGTCGCGGACTACAACGCGCCCGAGACCTTCGACGGACTGTTCTCCGCCGGCGACAAGGTGCTGCTGATCTCCGGCAACGAGTTCGGCGAGGGCCGTGTCGGCCAGCACAAGGTGGTCATCGACGCCGCCAAGGCGGCCGGTGTCGCACTGCTCGCCTACACCAGCGCCCCCCGCAGCCTGACCGCCGCCCTCGCCGACGACCACCGCGGCACCGAGGAGGCGGTCCTGGCGTCCGGCGTCCCCTACGCGCTGCTGCGCAACGGCTGGTACCACGAGAACTACACGGAGAACCTCGCCCCGGTGCTGGAGCACAACGCGGTCGTCGCCGCCGCCGGTGCGGGCCGGGTCTCCTCCGCCTCCCGCGCCGACTACGCGGCCGCCGCCGTCGCCGTACTGACCGGCGAGGGGCACGAGAACAAGGCGTACGAGCTGGGCGGCGACGAGGCGTGGAGCTTCGCCGAGTACGCGGCCGAGCTGAGCCGGCAGACCGGCAAGGAGATCGCCTACAACGCGGTCACGACCGAGGCGCTCACCGGCATCCTGACCGGCGCCGGCCTGCCCGAGCCGCTGGCCGTGGTCTTCGCGGGCGTGGACACCTCCATCGAGAAGGGCGAGCTGGTCGTTTCGACCGGCGACCTGTCCCGCCTGGCCGGCCGTCCGACCACCCCGCTCTCCGAGGCCATCACCGCCGCGCTCAAGGGCTGACCGGCACAGCGAACCCCGTCCGTCATGACCGTATAGCGATACGGACATGACAGGCGGGGTGGCTCGGCGCTACCTTCGTTCAGGCGGGCTGACGTACGAAGGAGGGGCCGTGGCCGGGAAGTCCAGGGGCGAGCAGCGCATAGGTCTGCTGAACGGCTTCGCGGCGTACGGGATGTGGGGCCTCGTCCCGCTCTTCTGGCCGTTGCTGAAGCCCGCCGGGGCGGTCGAGATCCTCGCCCACCGGATGGTGTGGTCCCTCGTCCTCGTGGGCGTCGCCCTGCTCGTCGTACGGCGCTGGGGCTGGGCCGGTGAGCTGCTGCGGCAGCCGCGCCGGCTGGCGCTCATCGCGGTCGCCGCAGCCGTGATCACCGTCAACTGGGGCGTCTACATCTGGGCCGTGAACAGCGGGCAGGTGGTCGAGGCCTCGCTCGGGTACTTCATCAATCCCCTGGTCACCATCGCGATGGGCGTGCTGCTCCTGAAGGAGCGGCTGCGGCCCGTGCAGTGGGCGGCGGTCGGGATCGGCTTCGCGGCCGTTCTCGTTCTTACCGTCGGCTACGGCCGACCGCCGTGGATCTCGCTCATCCTCGCCTTCTCCTTCGCCACGTACGGCCTGGTGAAGAAGAAGGTCAACCTCGGCGGACTGGAGTCGCTGGCCGCCGAGACCGCGATCCAGTTCCTGCCGGCGCTGGCCTATCTGCTGTGGCTGACGGCCGACGGCGGCTCCACGTTCGCCACCGAGGGCGCGGGGCACGCGGCGCTGCTCGCCACGACCGGTGTCGTCACCGCACTCCCGCTGGTCTGCTTCGGCGCGGCCGCGATCCGCGTGCCCCTGTCCACGCTGGGGCTGTTGCAGTACCTGGCCCCCGTGTTCCAGTTCCTGCTCGGTGTCCTCTACTTCCGCGAGGCCATGCCGCCCGAGCGCTGGGCCGGGTTCGCGCTGGTCTGGCTGGCGCTCACGCTGCTCACCTGGGACGCGCTGCGCACCGCGCGCCGCTCGGCCCGCACGCTCAGGGCCGAGACCAGGGAGCCCAGCACCACCATCGCGACGGGCACCGTCAGCGCCGCACGGAACGCGGAGAGCGTGGCCTCCGGACCGGAACGGCTGGACGCCAAGCCGTAGTCGAGAACGTCGAGAACAAGGCCGGTCAGGGCGCCTTCCGGGCCCGGTGCGCGCGGACCTTCGCCCGGTTCCCGCAGTGCTCCATGGCGCACCAGCGCCGCCGGCCGGGGCGGGATGTGTCGACGAACAGCAGGAAGCAGTCGTGGGCGGCACACTCGCGGATTCGGTCGGCGTACAGGCCGGTGAAGAGGTCGATCGCGTCGCGGGCGACGGTCGACAGCAGCTGGGTGCCGGTGGCGCCCGGGGCCCAGGCACGGGTGCCGTCCGGGGTGAGGCGGGCGACGAGTGGGGGCAGGGCGGCGGCCGCGTTGACGACCTCCAGGTGGCGCTGCTGGAGTGGGCGGCCGTGTGCTCGGTCGGCGGTGAGCAGGAAGAGCGTGTTGCGCAGGGCGCGGGCCCGCTCGAGTTCGTCCTCGGTGACGTTGAGATCGAGTCCGGCCGACAGTCGGCTGTGACCGGCCCAGGTCACCAGGTCGGCGGGCTCGTGCAGCACCTCGAAGCGCGCGAAGGCTCCGGGCCCGCCGGTGGGCAGCAGCTCCAGGCAGAGCGCTCCGGGGTCGAAGCGGTACGGCGTCCCTTCGTACGAGATCAGGGTCAGGCCGGGTGATGTGTTCGGCGATTCCGGTGGACGCTGGCTCATGTAACCAATAATACTGGTTACATGAGCGACAAGACATACGCGCCGACACCCGTGCACTGGAAGCTCGTCATCGATTCCCACGACCCGCATGCGCAGGCCGACTTCTGGGCCGCCGCGATCGGCTACGAGGTCGAGGACAACAGCGCGTTGATCGAGCGGCTGCTGCAACTGGGCGCCCTGCCCGTCGCCGCCACCGTCGACTTCCACGGCCGGCCCGCCTTCCGGGATCTGGTCGCCGTGCGACATCCGGAGGACCCGGTCGACGGGGACAGCGGTACCGGGCTGGGGCGACGGCTGCTGTTCCAGCGCGTCCCCGAGCCCAAGTCCGGCAAGAACCGGCTCCACCTGGACCTGCACCCCGCTCAGGGGCAGCGGGCCGACGAGGTGGATCGGCTGCGCGGGCTAGGGGCGAGTGTGCTGCGCGAGGTGAAGGAATCCGGCGGGGAGTGGGTCATGATGCAGGATCCGGAGGGGAACGAGTTCTGCGTGCACTAAGACTTGGTCCGCCATTCACCAAAGGGTGAGCTGGGGACTGCACGCGGGGCGGGGTCCGGGCTTTCCGGCGTGGTCGCGCACGGGGCGCGGCTCATCCGGGGTCGCTCGGTCCCGCCGTCCGGCGGTTCGGTGAGCAGAGGTCACCCGCTGGCGGGGGACTGCCACGCGACCAGCACCCCGAGGGGTGTTCTGGCACGGTGTGGTTGACTCACGCAGGGCCTCTTCCAGCCCTTCATCAAAGATGATCTGAGCGTGCCGTGACCGGGCGGTGTCCAGCCGGGCGGTGGAGGGGCCGTCCGGGCCGGTCAGGTCCACGAAGGCGGCCAGCGCGGCGGACACGAGATCGCGCTTGCCGGCCAGGCCGCACGCGATGCACTTGTGTTCCCGGTCCCGCAGCGTCTTGGTGACGCGCTCCCCGCACAGGCAGTGCTGGGACAGGGCCGTGGACCAGGTGGAGGCCCGTACGAGGCGGCCACCGGCGGCCTTGCACTCCACCTCAAGGGCGGAGATGAGCATGCCCGGCGTGGTCTGGGACAGGCGCTTGCCCCACAGTCGGTACCAGGTGCGGATGTCGCAGTCCTCCACCGTGAGGTGGGGGCCGTGGGCGGCGATGATGTCGCGGGCCACGGCGCGGGCACGATGACGCCGGTACTCGGCGGCGGACGCGGCGGCTTCGGCCTGGCGGGCGCGCAGCTGGCGGTAGTTGGCCGACAGCCGGTCACGGCGGAACGCCTGCTTCGGCACCCCGTCCGACCGTGCGGCGCGGGCACCGCCCGGCACGGTCACCGCCTTGGGCTTGAGGCCGTTGGCGGCCCGGCGCTCGGCGCGGGCCATTTGCCGCTTGGACAGCCCGTACTGGGCGGCGTTGGTGGCCCGGCGGGAACGTTCCAGTGCCCGTGCACGACCCCGCCGCTTCTTCGCCTCCTTCTCCAGGCGCGCCCCCTCCTCCGGCGTGAGGACGATCTCGGAGGACTCCGGCTTGCCGTCCTTCGGGCCCAGGGAGGCAGGGAAGGAGACGACGGAGAGGTTGGAGACGTTGCCGTCCACGCCGCCGACCCGCTCCAGCGCGGCAGCTTCGGTGCGCATCTCCCGCACTGCCGGGGAGGCGTATCCGGGGCCGAGCACCATCAGGTGTGCTCGTACGCCCAGCCGCCCGGCGCGGACGCCTTGCGACGGCGCACGAGGTCCACCTTGTGCCAACGGCGGGTGTCGGCAAGGAAGTGCTCTGCCCGCGCCGACTGCTTCGGCCCCTGCGGGATGCGCACGGGTAGCACGAGGTCATCCCGGCGGGAACCGGGGCCGCCCGCGAACACCACGGCCAGCGGCCCTGTGTAGTCCCACCAGGCCCCCTTCCGCATGCCGGCTTGCCAGCGGCGGTCAGCTTGCCGGTGGGGACCTTGCCGTCCGGGACGGTCGGCTTCGGCATGCGGCGCGGTTGGATCAGCTCGTGCCGACCGCCGTTGGCGTAGGCCATGGCGTGGCCGTGGAGGGTGCCTACCGCAGCGCACCGGAGGTCACCACCAGCCGCAACAAGAGCAAGCCGTTCGCCAAACAGCGGGCGCGCACCGAACACACCATCGCCCGCCTCAAGGACTTCAAGGTCCTACGCCAGCACCGCAGGCGCGGCGACACGATCAACAACACCGCCCGCGCCGTCGCCGTGCTCCACAACCTCAAGATCGACTACACGTGAATCACGGAATACCTCTTAGGAGGTGCACTGGCCTTCGGACGTTGGAGCACCGGACAGGCCTGGGGGCCCGTCGGCGTCAGGCTCCGGTTGCCCGTCCCGCCCGGTTCGCCAGGCGGCCCATGCGGGCGCGGGCGGACTCCAGTTCCTCGATGTCGTCGGCGGCCGGGCCGCCCTCGGTGACCAGCTCGGTCCACAGGCCGATCAGGCCCCGTCCCAGCTCCAGCCCGAGCGCGGGGTCGCGTACGGCCCGCCAGGCGGTGTCCGCGCTCTGGATGTTGCCGTAGGCGGCCTCCGCGTCCCGCAGGCGGCGGTGGATGTGCACCACGTCGAGGGAGAGGCGGAAGGACCGGACCGGTTCGGCCGCCAAGTAGGCGACGTACGCGGTGAGTTCGCGCAGCCTGAGCAGCTCGGGGTGCTCCGGTGCCAGCGTCGCCGACGCCTCCGCCAGGGTCTGCTCGGCCAGCTCCGCCGCGGCGTCGATCCGGCCCGCCTTCACGGCCTCGCCGATCCGGGCGATCGGCTCGGCGAGGACGGCGGAAGCAGGGTCGTTGTGCTCCTCGGCGTTCTCAGGGTTCCCGGGTGCGTTACCGAGGATGGCCTCGGCGACGGCGTCGAAGCCCCGGGGCGGGGTCGGCTTCGGGTCCGGGTCCGACTCCGGCGATGCAAACGACTCCGGGTGCGGCTTGGCATCCATCACCGGCGGCGGGCCGAACTCGCCCGTCGGCGCGGCGACGGCCGAACCGGGGACGGCGCCCTCGAGCACCGCCCGCAACGGAAAGGTGGGCACCGCATCACCCAAGGGCTGAGGCTCCGTCACCGCCCGCAGCGGGAACGTCGGCGCCACCTCCCCCGACGGCGACGACTCCGGCACGGCCCGCATCCGGAACGTCGGCGCGGAGCCGGCCTGCGGCTCGGCGGGGGTGCGGAACACCTGCGTGGGGCGGTCGGGGGCGGGGGGCTGCGGGGGGTGCGGTGGCGCCGTCGGTGCCGGGTCCGGTGAGGGGTGCGGCGGCACGGGCGCGGGCTCCTGCGAGGGCTGCGGCTCCACCCCCGTCCGCACCGGTTCCCCCGTGTACCGGCTGGAGCCGTCCGGGTGGACCTGAAGGGGGACGACGTAGCCGATGCGTTCGTCGTGGACCCTGGCGAGGACAGGTCGGCCGGTGGCGAGGGCGACGCGGTGGAGGTGGTTCAGGACGGCGTGCTGGAGTTCCTCGCCCGGCGCGGCGACGACCGGGACACCGCCGATCGAGGCGTTACCGGCGCCCGGCACGTGAACGTCGATCGCCGACACCGCAGAGGCGGCCTGGTGCTGCTGTTCCCGCTTCTTCTCGCGGCTGAGTCGAGACATCCGTTCCCTCACTCGCTGGCGTCCGCACGTCGGCGAACCCGTACTCCCGAGTCTCGCCGCTCCCCCACGGTGCTCGCGTCACCGGCGCGTCACAGGCTCGTCCCAAGAACGGGTACCCCTGTCACGCAGCCGTCCACCGAGCCGTGAAGATCGATGAGGTGACGACAGAGAGGAGCGGGCATGCGGACGGGCGTGCAGCAGGGGCCGGAGATCTGGATCCGGGGACCGGTGGCCGTACCGGAACCGGAACCCGCCCGCACCTCCGGCACGGTCCGGCGTTTCTCCTGGGTCGGCACGCACGGCGGGGCGGGAGTCACCACGCTGGCCGCGGTCTACGGCGGTCAGGACTGCGGGCGTGACTGGCCCGGCCCCGGTGATCCGCCGTCGGTGCTGCTCGTCGCCCGGACGCACGCGACGGGGCTGGCGGCCGTCCTGCACGCCCTGGAGATCTTCCGGCGCGGTCAGGCTCCGGCCGGGCTGGACCTGGACGCCGTCGTGCTGGTCGCGGACGCGCCGGGGCGGCTGCCGCGACCGCTGACACAGCAGGTCAAGCTCATCGAGTCGGTCGTCGACGTGTACCGCGTGCCCTGGGTGCAGTCCTGGCGTCTCGGCGATCTGAGCGGGCGCCCGCCCCGGGAGACCGAGGCGCTGGCCCGGCTGACGGGGGCGGCTCGCTGATCCTCTGGGGGCTGCTACGCGGTGACGTCCTTCGTCGTGAACCGTGCCCAGGCCGCCGAGCCGAACACGGCCGCGTACAGACCCTGGAGGCCGAGGTTGCGCACCAGGTCGTCCCAGTAGACCGGTTCGCGCATCAGGTCGGCGAAGGACAGCCAGTAGTGGGAGAAGAAGTACGGGTGGATCGCGTGCAGTTGGGGGATCTGGTCGAGGATCTGGACGGTGATCAGCAGCCCGACCGTCGTCGCCATCGCCGCGATACCGCTGTTGGTCAGCGTCGAGACGAACAGCCCGAGCGCCGCAATCCCGATCAGTGACGCGGCGACGACCAGGGCGATCAGCAGGGCCCGGCCCAGTCCCTCGGCGAAGCTGATCCGCGTACCGGAGATGGTCGTCAGGTCGCCGAGCGGGAAGAGCAGCACGCCGACCGTCAGTGCCGAGACGGCGACGACGAGGGTGGCCGCCAGGCAGAAGGCCATCGTGGTCGCGTACTTGGTGAGCAGCAGGCGGGTACGGCCGGCGGGGGCGACCAGGAGGTAGCGCAGGGTTCCGGCGTTCGCCTCGCCGGCGATCGCGTCGCCCGCGACGACGCCGACGGCCATCGGCAGGAAGAACGGGAGGGTCGCGGCGAGGGCGGTGAAGACGAGGAACAGTCCGTTGTTGGTGATCTGCGTGATGAACGCCGGGCCCCCGCCGCCCTCCGGGCCGCCTCCGCCGCCCAGCGTCGAGCCGTCACTCGTCTCGATCTTCACGGCGATGCCGACCAGGACCGGGACGGCGGCGAGCACACCGAGCAGCGCAAGCGTGCGCCAGCGGCCGAAGGTGACGGCGAGTTCGCTGCGCAGCAGACCGAAGGTCCACAACGGGCTGCGGCGGGAGCCGATGGCCTCAACCTGCGACATCGAAACCCTCCCCGGTCAGCGCCACGAACGCGTCTTCCAAGGAGGCCCGTTCCACCCCGAAACCGCGGACCCGCACCCCCGCCGCCACCAACGCGGCGTTCAGGTCGGCGAGTTCCCCGTCCGGAGGTTCACCGGTCACCCGGTCCTCGTCGACGATGACGTCCGCGACCCCGCGTTCCTTCAGCACCCGCGCCGCGTCGCCGGTGTCCGGCGTGGTCACCACCAGCCGGCCCCGGATGCCCGCTGCCAGGTCCGTCACCGCGCCCTGGGTGATCAGCCGGCCCTGTGCCATCACCGCGGCGTGCGTGCACACCTGCTCGATCTCGTCGAGGAGATGGGAGGACAGGAACACGGTGGTGCCGTCGGAGGCCAGCTCCCTGATCAGCGCCCGGATCTCCCGCATGCCCTGTGGGTCGAGCCCGTTGGTCGGTTCGTCGAGGACGAGCAGGCGCCGGGGCTGGAGCAGCGCGGCCGCGAGTCCGAGCCGCTGCTTCATGCCCAGGGAGTACGCCTTGGCCTTCTTGCCGGCGGCCGCCGCGAGCCCGACCCGGTCCAGCGCCGCGGCGACGCGGGCCCGCCGGGTGCGTGGATCGGCGGCGGGGTCGGCGGAGTCGTAGCGCAGGAGGTTTTCGCGGCCGGAGAGGAAGCCGTACAGGGCCGGGCCCTCGATGAGGGCGCCCACGTGCGGGAGCACGGCGCGCGTGGCCCGGGGCATGGGCCGCCCCAGCACGTGCGCCGTGCCCGACGTGGGCTCGATCAGACCCATCAGCATGCGGATGGTGGTGGTCTTGCCGGAGCCGTTGGGGCCGAGGAAGCCGAAGACGCTGCCCGCCGGGACGGTCAGATCGAGCCCGTCGACGGCGAGCTGTCCGCCGCGGTAGCGCTTGGTCAGGGCGCGGGTGTGGATGACGCTGTCACCCGCGCCCTGCTCTGCCGTGGCGGACGGTTCGTCCATGGGCTCCCCGATTCGTCGTGCGCGTACGGTACTTACTGCCCCTTCCGTACGGTACTCACTGCCCGGAGTCGGCCGCCTTCACCAGCGCGTCCTTGGTGACCGCACCGAGGTAGACCTTGCCGTCGTCCGTGATCAGGGCGTTGACCAGACGGGTCTTGAAGACCGTGCCCGAGCCGAACTTGCCCTTCACCTCGTCGCCGAGCGAGCCCAGGAAGCCGCCCATGTCGCCGCCGGCGGCGTCGGAGGGCATGCCGCCCTCGGCGCCGGTGTCGAGGACGGCAACGGAGTTCCATCCCTCGCCGATGACGTTCAGTCCGTCGAGGCCCTTGCCGAGGTCCTCCGCGGACTTCCGCTCGTGCTCCGGCGCCGCCTCCAGGCTGTCGCCCTCGGTCACCTTCGCACCCTTGGGCGGGGTGAAGTCGAAGGTCGACGCGGCCGGCCTGGCGAAGCTGACCTGCGTGAAGCCCGCGTCCACCACGGCGGCACCGCCGCTCGCCGGGGTCAGCGTGAACTTCAGCGGCAGCCCGGTCTCCGCATCCACCGCCACGCTGATCGCGCCCACCGTGGAACCGGACTGCTTCGGCTCGATGAGCAGCTTGTACGCGTCGCGGCCGGCCACCTGCGCGGTGCCGTCGACGGTCACGGACGTCGTGTCGTCCACCGCCTTCAGGGCCTCCTCGGTGAGGTCCTTGGGCGTGGCCGGCACCTCCTCGGACGCCTTGCCGTCCGCGGCCTCGGTGGCGGTGCCGTGGTACACCTCGTTGGACGCGCTGTCGTAGCCCCACATGTCCTTGCCGTTGTGGATCAGGCTGTACTCGGCGGCGTTCTCCAACAGCGACAGCTTCTGCCTGTCCGGGCCGTCGGCCGCGACGCGCAGCGTGTGCGTGCCGGACGCCAGCTCGGTCAGCTTGGCCGACGGGTCGGCCGCGGAGCCCTCGCCGTCCGACGGGGGCGCGCCGGACATCAGTCCGCTCTCCAGGCCGCCCAGGTCGGGCAGTCCCAGATCAGTGCTGATCTTCACCGTGCCGGACAGCTGCTGTACGTCCGACTCGGCGATCTTCTCGATGAGTTGCTGTGCGCTGATCTCCGGCAGGTCGGGGCTGCCGGAGTCGGCGATCGCGGGGACGAGTCCGATGGTCCCCGCAGCCACCCCCAGGACCGCCGCCGGGACGACGTACCGCGCGGCCTTGCGCCGTCGCGCGGCGCGCAGCTCTTCGGCCTGCGCCGCGGTCGTGCTGTCGTCGGATTCGTACGGTGCCATGTGTGCCTTACCTCCGTCGTCGGCGGCGGCTGTCCGTCACTTCGCGTCCTCGCACTCGTCCACCCTGAGCCGCCATTCTCACCCGAATCGGTGAGGAGTGGTGTGTTCCGTGGTCTCCATCTGACCAAACCGGATGCGAAGAAGCGTCAGACCGCGGGCTCAACTCCGCGTACTGCTGCGGTATGACACAAGCAGGCGGCGCCTCCCCCGACCCGTAGGGGTCGTGGGGGGGAGGCGCCGCCTCGGTACCGGGTCTCCGGCGATCCGCCGGCCAGGCCCCGCGATTCCGGCATGATCCGCCGGTCGGGCCCTAACCCGCGCGGTGCACCACCGCGTCGCACAGCTCGATGAGCGCCGCCTTCGCATCGCACTCCCGCAGCGGCGCAAGCGCCGACCGCGCCTCCTCCGCGTACCGCACGGTGTCCCGTCGCGCCTGCTCCAGCGCGGGGTGCGCGCGCAGCGCGGCCAGCGCCTGCGCATGCCGGGCGTCGTCCGTCAGGTCGGAGTCCAGCAGCTCGCACAGGGCGATGTCCTCGGCCAGCCCCAGCCGGGCCGCGCGCTCGCGCAGCCGCAGCACGGGCAGGGTCGCGATGCCCTCCCGCAGATCCGTCCCCGGCGTCTTCCCGGACTCGTGGGAGTCGGACGCGATGTCCAGCACGTCGTCGGCGAGCTGGAAGGCGACGCCCAGCCGTTCGCCGTACTGCGTCAGGACGTTCACGAGCGACTCGTCGGCGCCCGACATCATCGCGCCGAAGCGGCACGAGACCGCCACCAGCGACCCCGTCTTGCCGGCCAGTACGTCCAGGTAGTGCTCGACCGGGTCGCGCCCGTCCGACGGCCCGGCCGTCTCCAGGATCTGACCGGTGACCAGCCGTTCGAACGCCTCCGCCTGCACCCGCACGGCCTCCGGACCGAGGTCGGCCAGGATGTGCGAGGCACGGGCGAAGAGGAAGTCGCCGGTGAGGACCGCGACCGAGTTGCCCCAGCGGGCGTTCGCGCTCGGTACCCCGCGCCGTACCTCCGCCTCGTCCATCACGTCGTCGTGGTACAGCGTCGCGAGGTGGGTCAGCTCCACGACCACGGCCGAGGGCACGACCCCGGGCGCGTACGGGTCACCGAACTGCGCGGCGAGCATCACCAGCAGCGGGCGGAACCGCTTGCCCCCGGCCCGCACCAGGTGCTGCGCGGCCTCCGTGATGAACGGGACCTCGCTCTTGGTTGCTTCGAGCAACCCTTCCTCGACAGCCGCCAATCCGGCCTGGACATCGGCTTCCAGAGCCTGGTCCCGCACGCTCAGCCCGAACGGCCCGACGACGGTCACGAGGGGTCTCCTGTCTGCTGGTGTCTACCGGCGGTTACGCGGTTTGTCGATACGTCGCTGCCTTCACTCAAGTCAGCGTATCCGGTCACGTTTCGATCACCGAGGGCGCCCGGGGTTACAGGCCGGGCTGTATCGGATCACGAACGGTATGTTTTCGATCAGTTGATACGAGCAATTATTTATCGACTTAAGCCGAATAGGTGAGCTTTGCCCCTTGTCGCCCTCACCGCGCCGTCTCGCCTCCGGCCATTCGGGCGACCTCGACACCCATGCGTACGTCCTTACACCCTTCCCCTGCGAGATGACCCTGACCTCCAATGGGGTGATTTGCGCAGAAGGTGGAAAGGCCCCCTTCCACTGCACTTGGGAGAAGCGCATCCCATACACGGCTGACTGATAGGCACTTGAACCCATTGCCCGATTTGCCACTCTTGCACCCACGCGTGACGTGACTCACCTTCACCTGTCCACAGGTTTCACACAGCCGGCGGCCATCCGGCTTTCCCGGCTTGCGAGTTGAGCCTT
This sequence comes from Streptomyces flavusporus, assembly GCF_046267975.1. Taxonomy (NCBI): domain Bacteria; kingdom Bacillati; phylum Actinomycetota; class Actinomycetes; order Kitasatosporales; family Streptomycetaceae; genus Streptomyces; species Streptomyces flavusporus. The sequence continues at coordinate 4,123,346 of NZ_CP176503.1, forward strand.
GACAGATGCAAAGGATCAAGCTGACAAAACACCCAGATGAAGATCAAACAGCATGTTGCGTGAACCCGCTACTTGTTTCCGACATGTGCTCTCGCATACGTTCCGGGCCAGTCGGGCGGACGCCGAATCCTGCCGCCGCCCGGTACCACCGATGACGAGACCACTCACGCACGGCAGGAGCGGGGGACCCAGGTAAGTCGCCGCGCCGGACGTCGTACGACGCACCGGAACGGCTTGGGGTGAAGTTGCGCTCGCAAGGGCGCGGCCGGGCACCTCCCAGCCCGAACCCGACAGCTCACCTCGCAGGCGAAGGAGAGGAACAAGCCCATGCCTGCAAACGGTCAGCCCCGCACTCGCACCGCCCGCATAGCCCGCAAGCTCGTGGTCGCCGGCACCGGCGCGGCCGTGCTCGCCCTGCCGCTCATCGGTGCGAGCACCGCATCGGCCGCCACCCCCGCCGCGGTGACCGCGAAGACCGCCACCACGGCGTACTCCGACAACCTCGACGGCTGGATCCGCGAGTCGCTCGCCATCATGGCGCAGCACGGAATCCCGGGCTCCTACAACGGCATCTACCGCAACGTCATGCGCGAGTCGTCCGGCAACCCGGCCGCCATCAACAACTGGGACTCCAACGCGGCCAAGGGCACCCCGTCCAAGGGCCTGCTCCAGGTCATCGACCCGACCTTCGCCGCGTACCACGTGCCCGGCACGGCCTACGACCCGTTCGACCCGGTCGCCAACATCACCGCCGCCTGCAACTACGCGGCCGACCGCTACGGCTCGATCGACAACGTCTTCGGCGCCTACTGATCCCTTCGCGCCTACTGAATCTTCGCACCCACCGAGGGCCTGCGCCCGCCGAGCCGCTGCGGGCGCCGGCCCTCGGTGAGGAGCCGTTCGAGGACGACGGCGATGCCGTCGTCCTCGTTCGAGAGGGTGATCTCGTCGGCCACCGCCTTCAGTTCGGGGTGCGCGTTGGCCATGGCGACGCCATGGGCGGCCCAGTCGAACATCGGGATGTCGTTGGGCATGTCACCGAAGGCGATGGTGTCCTCGGGGCGCAGCCCCAGATGCCGGGCCGCCAGCGCCAACCCCGTCGCCTTGGTGATGCCGGACGGCTGAAGCTCGACCGTCCCAGGCCCCGACATGGTGACCGTCGCGAGCGAACCCACCACCGAGCGGGCCACCGACGCCAACTCGTCGTCGGACAGAGCGGGATGACGCAGCAGCACCTTGCTGATGGGCTCGCACCACAGGTCGTCACGCCGGCCGACCCGTACCGCCGGCAACGTCGGGCGCGGCATCCGATACCCCGGCTCGATGAGCGTCAGGCCATCGACGCCGTCCTGGTCGACGGCCGCATACACCGTGCCGACCTCCGCCTCGATCTTGCCGAGCGCGGTCTCGGCCAGTTCCCGGTCCAGGGTGACCGACCACAGCAGACGGTCCACGCCGACGTCGTACAACTGCGCGCCCTGCCCGCACACCGCGAGCCCCACGCCGCCCAGGAACTTCAGCAGCGGCCGCACCCTGGGCGCGGGCCGGCCCGTCACCACCAGATACCGGGCACCGGCCGCCGAGACCCGCGCGAGCGCGGTGAGCGACCGGTCGGAGACCGTGTCGTCGCCGCGCAGCAGCGTTCCGTCCAGGTCGGTGGCGATGAGGGCGTACGCGGCGCGCTCGGCATATGCGATGGGTGCGGCCATGATCAGAGAATACGGACACCACACCCACGCCGTTCATCCCCAACTCCCTTCCAATCCTCCGCTTTTCAGTGGTCCGGCCCCTCGGTGCCGGCCGTCGGGCGGGTGAAGGCGCGTTGCGGACAGCGGGTCACGGACAGCGGGATGAGGTCAGGGGTATACACGACTCCTCCATTCCGGACATTACGGACTCTTTGTGCGCTTAAGTCACTGCCCAAGACGGCCGCCGCAGCCGTAACGTGTGCCGCGACCGCATGGACCGTACGTACGAAAGTGAGGCAGCACCCCGATGCCCCCCTTCGATGTCCCCGAGGGCGACCCCTTCGGTCCGCACAACCTTCCGTACGGCGTTTTCTCACCCGCCGGGTCCACCGAACGCACCGTCGGCGTCCGCCTCGGCGACCACGTCCTCGACGCCGGCGCGGCAGCACTGGCACTCGGCTCCCCGTATGCCGCCCTGCTGGCCCGGCCCACCCTGAACCCACTGCTCGCCGCCGGCCGCACCGCCTGGTCGGACGTCCGGCGGGCGCTGACCGCCTGGGTGACGGTGCCGTCCCACCGCGAAACCCTCGCGCCCCTGATGCACCCCCTCTCCTCGGTGACCCTGCACCTGCCCTTCGAGGTCGCGGACTACGTGGACTTCTACGCCTCCGAGAACCATGCCCGGAACGTCGGCCAGATCTTCCGCCCCGACGCCGCTGACTCACTCACCCCCAACTGGAAGCATCTGCCGATCGGTTACCACGGCCGCTCCGGCACGGTCATCGTCTCCGGCACAGATGTCATCCGCCCCTCCGGCCAACGCAAGGCCCCGACCGACCCCGCGCCCGTCTTCGGGCCGTCCGTCCGCCTGGACATCGAGGCGGAGGTCGGCTTCGTCGTCGGCACCCCGTCCCCGCTGGGCCGACCCGTTCCGCTGGCCGGCTTCCGCGACCACGTCTTCGGCCTGTGCCTCCTCAACGACTGGTCCGCGCGCGACATCCAGGCCTGGGAGTACGTCCCCCTCGGCCCCTTCCTCGGCAAGTCCTTCGCCACGTCGGTGTCGGCCTGGATCACCCCGCTGGACGCGCTGGACGAGGCACGAGTGGCCCCACCGCAGCGCACCCATCCCCTCCTCCCGTACCTGGACGACACGGACGACGAACCCGGCGGCTACGACCTGCGCATCTCCGTCGCTCTCAACGGTCACGTCATCTCGGAACCCCCTTTCTCCACCATGTACTGGACGGCCGCCCAGCAACTCGCCCACATGACCGTCAACGGCGCATCCCTGCGCACCGGCGACCTGTACGGCTCGGGCACGGTGAGCGGCCCGACCGAACGCGAACGCGGCTCCCTCCTCGAACTGACCTGGAACGGCCGGAACCCACTCGAACTCCCCGACGGCAAGCGGACGTTCCTGGAGGACGGGGATGTCGTGACACTGTCGGCCTGGGCACCGGGGGCCGGCGGGGTCCGGGTGGGGTTGGGGGAGGTGAGCGGGAGGGTCGTCGCGGGCTGAGCTGCGGGTGGCACGAGGTGAGCTTTTCGGGCAAGCGCCGGTTCGGGCGCTGACTCCGGGTGCCCGGCGCCGTCATACTGGCGGTGGGTGGTGTGCGCGAGGCGGGACGCGGGACGCGGTCGGCAGGCGCGGCCGCTGCCCCCACCGCACGACCCGAGCCGCCCTCACTCCCGACCAGGATCCGGAGCCCGTGGCATGACCGTCTGCCTGCTCCTGCTGAGCGTCGTCGCCCTGACGGCCGCTGTACCGGCCCCCCGTGCCCTGACCCGGGCCGCGTGGCCCGAACGGGAGCCCGTGGTCGGGCTGTGGGTATGGCAGTGCCTGGTCGCCACCGTCCTGCTGTGCTGTCTGGCCGCCCTCCTCCTGGGCGCGGCCGCCGTCTTCCAGACCGTCCGCGACCAGGTCTTCGCCCCCGCACCGCCCCATGTCACCGCGGCGTACGACCTCTCTGCCGCGCCCCACTGGGCCGCCGCGCTCACCCTGCTGCTGGCCTGCGGTGCCGCCTGGACCACCGCGATGCTCACCCGGGAGCTGGTCGAGGCTCGGCGGCGGCGCACCCAGGCCCGCGCCCACCTGCGCGAACGCGCCCCCGACCTGCCCGCCGGCCTCCCGGCCGCCCGCGGCCCGCTGCTCGTCCTGGAGGACGAGTACCCCGATGCCTGGTGGCTGCCGGGCCACCCGCCCCAGCTGGTCGTCACCACCGGCGCCCTGCACCGCCTCACCGACCACCAGCTGGACGCCGTCCTCACCCATGAACGCGGACACGCCCGCGCCCACCACGACTGGCTGCTGCACCTGTCGACCGCCCTTGCCACCGGCTTCCCCCGCGTTCCACTGTTCGCCCACTTCTGCGAGCAGACCCGCCGCCTGGTCGAACTCGCCGCCGATGACACCGCCTCCCGCCGCTGCGGCCACCTCACCACCGCCCTGGCGCTGATCGAGCTGAACCAGCACCGCGGAGTCCTGTCCTGCGCCTCCAGCCACCGCCTCCTCGGCGAACGCGTAGACCGCCTCCTGCAACCCCCGCCCCGCCTTGGCCGCCGCCACCGTGCCCTGACGACCACGGTGGCCGCCCTGGTCCCCCTGGTGCCGCTCCTGATCACGTTCGCCCCGGGCCTGACGGCGTTGGGGTAAGGGCGCAGGAAGGACGGTGGACGGCACCCCAAGCCCTGTCCAGCGGTCCGCCTATATCCAGTCGTCCGGCTCCGGCCCCTCGGGCGGCTCCGGCCAGTCGTCCGGCCCGCCCTGATCGGCCGCGGTTCTCGGAACCGGCGGTGCACCTGCGTCGGCCTGCCCGGCCGGGGCACCGGGCGGCCCCGCCAGGGACGCGAGCACCCCGAGAACGCCCTCCCCGTACGTCGCCAGCTTCTTCTCGCCGACCCCGCTGATGCCTCCGAGCTCCGCGATCGACGTCGGCCACGCCGTGGCGATCTCCCGAAGCGTGGCGTCGTGGAAGATGACGTACGCCGGGACGCCCTGCTCCCGGGCCTGTTCTGCGCGCCAGGCGCGCAGGGCCTCGAAGGCCGGCAGCAGTTCCTCGGACAGCTCGGCGGCCGCAACCTTGGGCTTGCCCGCGCCGCGCCCCGACGAAGACGCCGACGCCGACCGCGAGGTCACCGGCTTCTTCGGCTCCTTGCGCAGCGGCACCTCCCGCTCCCGCCGCAGCACCGAACCGCTGGCCTCGGTCAGCACCAGCGTGCCGTACTCCCCCTCGACCGCGAGCAGCCCCTGCGCCAGCAACTGCCGGATGACGCCTCGCCATTCGCCCTCGGTCAGCTCCTCGCCGATGCCGAACACGGAGAGCTGATCGTGGTCGAACTGGATGACCTTGCCGGTGCGCTTCCCCAGCAGGATGTCGACGATCTGCACCGCGCCGAACTTCTGCCCCCGCTCCCGCTGCAGCCGCACCACCGTCGACAGCACCTTCTGCGCCGCGACGGTGCCGTCCCAGGTCTCGGGCGGGGTGAGGCAGGTGTCGCAGTTGCCGCAGCCCGCCGGATCCGGGTCCTGGCCGAAGTAGGCGAGCAGCTGGCCGCGGCGGCACTGGGCGGTCTCGCACAGCGCGAGCATCGCGTCCAGGTGTGCGGCGGCCCGGCGCCGGAACGCCTCGTCGCCCTCGCCTGACTGGATCAGCTTGCGCTGCTGTATGACGTCGTTGAGTCCGTACGCCATCCATGCCGTCGACGGCAGACCGTCACGCCCCGCGCGGCCGGTCTCCTGGTAGTACCCCTCGACCGACTTGGGCAGATCCAGGTGGGCGACGAACCGCACGTCCGGCTTGTCGATGCCCATCCCGAAGGCAATGGTCGCCACCACTACGAGGCCCTCCTCCCGCAGGAAGCGGGACTGGTGCGCCGCGCGCGTGCCCGCATCCAGGCCCGCGTGGTACGGCACTGCCTCGACGCCGTTTCGGGTGAGGAACTCGGCCGTCTTCTCCACGGAATTGCGCGAGAGGCAGTAGACGATGCCCGCCTCGCCGGCGTGCTCCTCACGCAGGAGGCTCAGCAACTGCTTCTTGGGGTCCGCCTTCGACACGATCCGGTACTGGATGTTGGGCCGGTCGAAGCTCGCCACGAAGTGCCGGGCCGTCGGCATGTTCAACCGCTGGGTGATCTCCTGGTGCGTCGCATGCGTGGCCGTCGCCGTGAGCGCGATGCGCGGCACGTCGGGCCAGCGCTCGCCGAGCAGCGACAGCGCCAGATAGTCGGGGCGGAAGTCGTGGCCCCACTGCGCCACGCAGTGCGCCTCGTCGATCGCGAAGACGGAGATCTTGCCGCGCGAGAGCAGATCCAGCATGGACTCAAGACGCAGTCGCTCCGGCGCCAGGTAGAGCAGATCGAGCTCACCGGCCAGGAACTCGGCCTCCACCACCCGGCGCTCGTCGAAGTCCTGCGTGGAGTTCATGAACCCGGCTCGCACGCCCAGCGCCCGCAGCGCGTCCACCTGATCCTGCATCAGCGCGATCAGCGGGGAGACGACGATGCCCGTACCCGGTCTGACCAGGGCCGGGATCTGATAGCAGAGCGACTTGCCGCCACCGGTCGGCATAAGTACGACGGCGTCACCGCCGGCCACGACATGCTCGATGACCGCTTCCTGCTCACCGCGGAAGGCCTCGTACCCAAAGACCCTCTGGAGCGCTGCCAACGCCTCGCTCTCGGCTACCGCCGCCATTCCACCGATCCCGCCTGTCCCACCCATCGCCGTGCCCCCGTACGTCGCATCTCGACCACTGCGTCCACGATAGGCGCCGGGACTGACACCGTCGGAGTTATCCACAGGTTGCCCCGTCTCTTTCCGTAACCGACCAATAACCTGAAGCGACCCGCTGGTTTCTGTTCAGGGAGCACTGATGAGCGTGGCTTACGAGGACTCGGCGCCCGACTGGTCGGTTCCGCCCGACGGTGGCTGGACAGCCGACGACCTGGACCACCTCCCGAACCTGCCGCCGCACACACAATTGATCGACGCCAGCCTGGTCTTCGCCTGCCCGCAGTCGGTCTTCCACGAGCGCGCGATGAGTTTCTTCGGTCGGCAGCTCGACATCGCCGCGCCCACGGGGCTTGATGCCCTGTGTCGGTTCTCCGTCGACATCGACCAGCAGAACAGGCCTGAACCGGACGTGGTTGTCGTGCAGGAGGAGGCTGTGGTCAGCCTCGATCAGACCCGGCTCCCCCCAACCACACGGCGGCGGCCCGGCACCCTGGAGGGAGCCGGGCCGCCGCCGTACCGACAACAGCATGCGCCGTGTCAGCGCACAAACACCCCCGCGTCCCCCGCGAGATCCAGGAAGTACTGCGGCGCCACACCCAACACCAGCGTCACCGCAACCCCCACCCCGATCGCCGTCATCGTCAGCGGCGACGGCACCGCGACCGTCGGCCCCTCGGGGCGCGGCTCGCTGAAGAACATCAGCACGATGACCCGGATGTAGAAGAACGCGGCGATCGCCGAGGAGATCACGCCGACCACCACCAGCGGTGCCGCCCCGCCCTCCGCCGCTGCCTTGAACACGGCGAACTTCCCGGCGAACCCGGAGGTCAGCGGAATGCCCGCGAAAGCGAGCAGGAACACCGCGAACACGGCCGCGACCAGCGGCGAACGGCGGCCGAGACCGGCCCACTTGGACAGGTGCGTCGCCTCACCGCCGGCGTCACGCACCAGCGTCACCACCGCGAACGCGCCGATCGTCACGAACGAGTACGCCGCCAGGTAGAAGAGGACCGACGAGACGCCGTCCGGACTCGTCGCGATGACACCGGCCAGGATGAAGCCGGCGTGCGCGATCGACGAGTACGCCAGCAGCCGCTTGATGTCGGTCTGCGTGATCGCGACGATCGCACCGCCCAGCATGGTGACGATCGCGACGCCCCACATCACCGGCCGCCAGTCCCAGCGCAGCCCCGGCAGCACGACGTACAGGATCCGCAGCAGCGCGCCGAACGCGGCCACCTTGGTCGCCGCCGCCATGAAACCGGTCACCGGCGTCGGCGCCCCCTGGTACACATCCGGCGTCCACATGTGGAACGGGACAGCGCCCACCTTGAACAGCAGCCCCATGACGATCAGCGCGGCGCCGAGCAGGAGCAGCGCGTCGTTGCCCATGGTGTCCGCGAGCGCCGGCGTGACGTCGGTGATGGTGCCGTCGACGACCCGAGCGATCGTCGCGTACGACATCGAGCCGGAGTAGCCGTACAGCATCGCGATGCCGAACAGCGTGAACGCGGAGGCGAACGCGCCGAGCAGGAAGTACTTGACCGCGGCCTCCTGCGACATCAGCCGCTTGCGACGAGCCAGCGCGCACATCAGGTACAGCGGCAGCGAGAAGACCTCCAGGGCCACGAACAGCGTCAGCAGGTCGTTGGCCGCAGGGAAGAGCAGCATGCCGGCAACCGCGAAGAGCAGCAGCGGGAAGACCTCGGTCGTGGTGAAACCGGCCTTCACCGCGGCCTTCTCGCTGTCGCTGCCGGGCACGGAGGCCGCCTGCGCGGCGAAGGAATCGACCCGGTTGCCGTGAGCGGCCGGATCCAGTCGCCGTTCGGCGAAGGTGAACAGGGCGACCAGCGCGGCCAGCAGGATCGTGCCCTGCAGGAACAGGGCCGGCCCGTCGACCGCGATCGCGCCCATCGCCGCGATACGCGCCTTGGTGGTGCCGTATCCGTCCGCCGCCAGGGCGACGGCCGCGGCGAACGCGGCGGCGAGGCCGACGACGGACACGAACATCTGGGCGTAATAACGGGATTTGCGTGGTACGAACGCCTCGACCAGCACCCCGACGATCGCCGCGCCGATGACGATCAGCATGGGCGACAGTTGTGCGTACTCGATCTTCGGCGCGTCGATCTTGCCGATGGGATCGGCCGCGGTTGTCCACAGGCTGTGGACGGCTGTTGCGCTCACTTGGCCGCCTCCACCTCGGGCTGAGGGTCTGTCTTCTGTACGTCGGACATGGTCTGCTGCACCGCCGGGTTGACGATGTCCGTGACGGGCTTCGGGTAGACGCCCAGGAAGATCAACAGTGCGACCAGCGGGGCGACCACCACGAGCTCACGCACTCTGAGGTCCGGCATCGCGGAGACCTCCGGCTTCACCGGCCCCGTCATCGTCCGCTGGTAGAGGACGAGGGTGTAGAGCGCGGCGAGGACGATGCCGAAGGTGGCGATGATGCCGATCGCCGGGTAGCGCGTGAACGTGCCGACCAGGACCAGGAATTCACTCACGAACGGCGCGAGTCCGGGCAACGACAGCGTCGCCAGGCCGCCGATCAGGAAGGTGCCGGCGAGCACCGGGGCGACCTTCTGCACTCCTCCGTAGTCGGCGATGAGCCGCGAGCCGCGGCGCGAGATCAGGAATCCGGCCACCAGCATCAGCGCGGCCGTCGAGATGCCGTGGTTGACCATGTACAGCGTCGCGCCCGACTGGCCCTGGCTGGTCATCGCGAAGATGCCCATGATGATGAAGCCGAAGTGCGAGATCGACGCGTACGCCACCAGCCGCTTGATGTCCCGCTGGCCGACCGCGAGCAGCGCCCCGTAGATGATGCTGATCAGGGCGAGGACGAGGATGACCGGCGTCGCCCACTTCGACGCCTCCGGGAACAACTGGAGGCAGAAGCGGAGCATCGCGAAGGTGCCCACCTTGTCGACGACCGCGGTGATCAATACCGCGACCGGGGCGGTGGCCTCCCCCATCGCGTTCGGCAGCCAGGTGTGCAGCGGCCACAGCGGCGCCTTCACCGCGAAGGCGAAGAAGAAGCCCAGGAACAGCCAGCGTTCGGTGCTGGTCGCCATGTCCAGCGAGCCGTTGGCCCGTGCCTCGGCGATCTCCTGGAGCGAGAAGTTCCCGGCGACCACATAGAGGCCGATCACCGCGGCCAGCATGATCAGACCACCGGCCAGGTTGTAGAGGAGGAACTTCACAGCCGCGTACGACCGTTGCGTGGACGCCGCCTCCTCGCCGTGCTCATGGGCACGGTCCCCGAAGCCGCCGATGAGGAAGTACATCGGGATGAGCATGGCCTCGAAGAAGATGTAGAAGAGGAAGACGTCGGTGGCCTCGAAGGAGAGGATCACCATCGCCTCGACGGCCAGGATCAGGGCGAAGAAGCCCTGTGTCGGCCGCCACCGCCTGCTTCCGGTCTCCAGCGGGTCGGCGTCGTGCCAGCCCGCGAGGATGATGAACGGGATCAGCAGCGCCGTGAGCGCGATGAGCGCCACCGCGATGCCGTCCACGCCCAGCTCGTATCTCACCCCGAAGTCCGCGATCCAGGCGTGGGATTCGGTGAGCTGGTAACGGTCGCCGTCCGGGTCGAAGCGGATCAGGACCGCGATGGCGAGGGCGAGCGTGGCGAGCGAGACGAGCAGCGCCAGCCACTTGGCGGCGGTGCGCCGCGCGGCCGGTACCGCGGCCGTGGCGATCGCCCCGAGCGCCGGGAGCGCCGCCGTCGCTGTCAGCAGAGGAAAGGACATCGGTATCAGACCGCCCTCATCAGCAGGGTCGCGGCGACGATGAGCGCCGCGCCGCCGAACATCGAGACCGCGTAACTGCGCGCGTAGCCGTTCTGCAGTCGGCGCATCCGTCCGGACAGGCCGCCGACCGAGGCGGCCGTGCCGTTGACGACTCCGTCGACCAGGGTGTGGTCGACGTACACCAGGGAGCGCGTGAGGTGCTCGCCGCCGCGGACCAGGACGACGTGGTTGAAGTCGTCCTGGAGCAGGTCGCGCCGGGCGGCCCGGGTGAGCAGCGACCCGCGCGGGGCGACGACCGGGACCGGGCGGCGGCCGTACTGCGCGTACGCGATGCCGACGCCGATCACCATCACGGCCACCGTGGACAGCGTGACCGTGAGGGCGCTGACCGGCGGGTGCCCGTGCTCATGGCCGGTGACCGGCTCCAGCCAGTGCACGAAGCGGTCACCGATGCTGAAGAACGCGCCGCCGAAGACCGACCCGACGGCCAGCAGGATCATCGGGATCGTCATGACCTTGGGCGACTCGTGCGGATGCGGCTCCGCGTGCTCGCCCCGCGTCTCTGCGGCGGGCTCCACGCTGGGCTCGGCCGGGGACGGTGTCGGGGCGTGCCGCCAGCGCTCCTCGCCGAAGAACGTCAGCAGCATCACGCGCGTCATGTAGTACGCCGTGATGGCCGCGCCCAGCAGGGCGCATCCGCCGAGGATCCAGCCCTCGGTGCCGCCCTTGGCGAACGCCGCCTCGATGATCTTGTCCTTGGAGAAGAAGCCGGACAGACCCGGGAAGCCGATGATCGCGAGGTAGCCGAGGCCGAAGGTGACGAAGGTGATCGGCATGTACTTGCGCAGGCCGCCGTACTTGCGCATGTCGACCTCGTCGTTCATGCCGTGCATCACCGATCCGGCGCCGAGGAACAGCCCGGCCTTGAAGAAGCCGTGCGTCACCAGGTGCATGATCGCGAAGATGTAGCCGATGGGGCCGAGGCCCGCGGCGAGGATCATGTAGCCGATCTGCGACATGGTCGAGCCGGCCAGCGCCTTCTTGATGTCGTCCTTCGCGCAACCGACGATCGCACCGAAGAGGAGCGTGACCGCGCCCACGATGGTGACCACGAGCTGGGCGTCGGGCGCGGCGTTGAAGATCGCTCCGGAACGGACGATCAGGTACACGCCCGCCGTCACCATCGTCGCGGCGTGGATGAGGGCCGAGACCGGGGTCGGGCCCTCCATCGCGTCCCCGAGCCAGGACTGGAGCGGTACCTGGGCGGACTTGCCGCAGGCGGCGAGCAGCAGCATCAGGCCGATGGCGGTGAGCGTGCCCTCGGAGGTGTCCCCCACGCCGTCGAGCACCGGCCCGAAGGCGAAGGTGCCGAAGGTGGTGAACATGATCATGATCGCGATCGACAGGCCCATGTCGCCGACGCGGTTGACCAGGAAGGCCTTCTTCGCGGCGGTCGCGGCGCTGGGCTTGTGCTGCCAGAAGCCGATCAGCAGGTAGGAGGCGAGTCCGACGCCCTCCCAGCCGACGTACAGCAGCAGGTAGTTGTCGGCGAGGACGAGCAGCAGCATCGCCGCCAGAAACAGGTTCAGGTAGCCGAAGAAGCGGCGGCGCCGCTCGTCGTGCTCCATGTACCCGACCGAGTAGAGGTGGATCAGTGAGCCGACGCCGGTGATCAGCAGTACGAACGTCATCGACAGCTGGTCGAGCTGGAAGGCCACGTCGGCCTGGAAGCCCTCGACCGGGATCCAGCTGAACAGGTGCTGCGTGAGCGTCCGGTGCTCGGCGTCCTTGCCCAGCAGGTCGGCGAAGAGGACGACACCGAGGACGAAGGAGACGGCAGCGAGCGCCGTGCCGATCCAGTGGCCGACGGCATCGAGCCGTCGGCCACCGCACAGCAGGACGGCCGCTCCGAACAGGGGCGCCGCGATCAGCAGCGCAATCAGGTTCTCCACGATTCTTCCGACCCCTTACAGCTTCATCAGGCTGGCGTCGTCGACCGAGGCCGAGTGACGGGCACGGAACAGCGACACGATGATCGCGAGCCCGACCACGACCTCGGCGGCGGCGACGACCATCGTGAAGAAGGCGATGATCTGGCCGTCGAGATTGCCGTGCATCCGGGAGAAGGCGACGAACGCGAGGTTGCAGGCGTTGAGCATCAGCTCGATGCACATGAACAGCACGATCGCGTTGCGCCGGATCAGCACGCCGGTCGCGCCGATCGTGAACAGCAGGGCGGCGAGATAGAGGTAGTAGACGGGGTTCACTTCGACGCCTCCTCGGTCCGCTTGAACGGCGGCGGCTCGATCGCGTTCCGTTCCAGGCGTTCCTCCGCGCGCTGTTCCAGCGCCCGCAGGTCGTTGATCGCCTCGGTCGACACGTCCCTGATCTGGCCCCGTTCGCGCAGCGTCTTGCTGACGGTCAGATCGGACGGGGTGCCGTCGGGCAGCAGCCCCGCGATGTCCACGGCGTTGTGCCGGGCGTACACACCGGGCGCCGGCAGCGGCGGTACGCACTTCCCCTCGCGCACGCGCTGCTCGGCCATCTCACGTTGAGTCTTGGCGCGCTCGGTGCGCTCGCGGTGGGTGAGCACCATGGCACCGACGGCGGCCGTGATCAGCAGGACGCCGGTGAGTTCGAAGGCGAAGACGTACTTGGTGAAGATGAGGGCGGCCAGGCCCTCCACGTTGCCGCCCGCGTTCGCCTGGCCGAGGCCGTTGAACTCCTTCAGGGAGGCGTTGCCGATGCCACCGACCAGCAGGATGCCGAAGCCGAGACCGCACAGCAGGGCCAGCCAGCGCTGGCCCTTGATGGTCTCCTTCAGGGAGTCCGCCGCGGTGACACCGACGAGCATCACCACGAACAGGAACAGCATCATGATCGCGCCGGTATAGACGACGATCTGCACGATGCCCAGGAAGTAGGCGCCGTTTGCGAGGTAGAACACCGCCAGGACGATCATGGTGCCGGCCAGGCAGAGCGCGCTGTGCACGGCCCTCTTCATGAAGACGGTGCACAGGGCGCCGATCACCGCGACGGTGCCGAGGATCCAGAACTGGACGGCCTCTCCGGTGGAGGTGGTGTAGGCGGCGAGCTGCGCGCTCATGCGTCCGCCTCCTCGTCGGAAGGCTTCTCGCCCTTGGAGACGGCGACTTGCTGGACCGTGCCGGGCGCGGCCTCGGTGACCAGGCCCCGGTAGTAGTCCTGCTCGTCCATCCCCGGGTAGATCGCGTGGGGCGTGTCGACCATGCCCTCTTCGAGGCCGGCGAGCAACTGCTCCTTGGTGTAGATGAGGTTGGCGCGGGTGGAGTCGGCCAGCTCGAAATCGTTCGTCATCGTGAGCGCGCGCGTGGGGCATGCCTCGATGCACAGGCCGCACAGGATGCAGCGGGCGTAGTTGATCTGGTAGACGCGCCCGTATCGCTCGCCTGGCGAGTAGCGCTCCTCGTCGGTGTTGTCCGCGCCCTCCACATAGATGGCGTCGGCGGGGCAGGCCCAGGCGCACAGCTCGCAGCCGACGCACTTCTCCAGGCCGTCCGGATGGCGGTTGAGCTGGTGCCGTCCGTGGAACCGGGGGGCGGTGGTCTTCTGCTGCTCCGGGTACTGCTCGGTCAGCCGCTTCTTGAACATGGCCTTGAAGGTCACGCCGAAGCCGGCCACGGGGTTCAGGAAACCGGGCTTGGTCTCCTTGGGCTCCTCAGCCATCGGACGCCTCCTTTCCATCCAGAGATCCGTCACTCTGAGTATCAGACCCACCACTGACAATCAGCTCCTGCTCACGCCGCGACCTGCGTCGCGGAACCGGCGGCAACTCCTGTCCGGGCAGCGGCGGTACGGGGAATCCGCCCGCCATCGGGTCGAAGCCGGCGGCCTGGGCGGGCGGTTCGGGCGCGGGTTTGCCGCGCTCGTGGAAGAAGTCCGCGACGAAGGAGAGCAGGAGCAGGGCGAGGACTCCGCCGCCGACGTAGAGGGCGATGTCGGCGAAGTCGTAGTTCTCGTTGCGCAGGGTCCGCACGGTCGCGACGAGCATCAGCCAGACCACGGAGACCGGGATGAGGACCTTCCAGCCGAGCTTCATCAGCTGGTCGTAGCGGACGCGGGGGAGCGTGCCGCGCAGCCAGATGAAGAAGAACAGCAGCAGCTGCACCTTGAGGACGAACCAGAGCATCGGCCACCAGCCGTGGTTCGCGCCCTCCCAGAAGGTGGAGACCGGCCAGGGTGCCCGCCAGCCGCCCAGGAAGAGCGTCACAGACACGGCCGAGACCGTCACCATGTTCACGTACTCGGCGAGCATGAACATCGCGAACTTGATCGACGAGTACTCGGTGTTGAAACCGCCGACCAGGTCGCCCTCGGACTCCGGCATGTCGAACGGGGCGCGGTTGGTCTCGCCGACCATGGTCACGATGTAGATCAGGAACGAGACCGGCAGCAGGATGATGTACCAGCGGTCCGCCTGCGCCTCGACGATCGCCGATGTCGACATCGACCCCGAGTAGAGGAAGACGGAGGCGAACGCGGCGCCCATGGCGATCTCGTAGGAGATCATCTGCGCGCAGGAGCGCAGACCGCCGAGCAGCGGATAGGTGGATCCGGAGCTCCAACCCGCCAGCACGATGCCGTAGATGCCCACCGAGGCGACCGCGAGGATGTAGAGCATCGCGATCGGCAGGTCGGTGAGCTGCATCGTGGTGCGCTGGCCGAAGATCGAGATCTCGTTGCCGGCCGGGCCGAAGGGGATCACCGCGATCGCCATGAAGGCCGGGATGGCCGCGACGATCGGCGCGAGAACGTAGACGACCTTGTCCGCGCGTTTGACGATGACGTCTTCCTTGAGCATCAGCTTGATGCCGTCGGCGAGCGACTGGAGCATGCCCCAGGGGCCGTGCCGGTTGGGGCCGATGCGCAGCTGCATCCAGGCGACGACCTTGCGCTCCCAGACGATGGAGAACAGCACGGTCACCATCAGGAAGGCGAAGCAGAAGACCGCCTTGACGGCGATCAGCCACCACGGGTCGCGGCCGAACATCGAGAGGTCTTCAGCGGCGAGGTACGGGCTCATGCCTCCACCTCCTTGGGGGCCTCGCCGGCGAGGGTCGCCGGGCCGATGCGGACGAGGGAGCCGGGCAGCGCCCCGGTGTCGGAGGCGACGCCGCCGCCGACCGAGTTCAGCGGGAGCCAGACCACGCGGTCGGGCATCTCGGTGATCTGCAGCGGGAGTTCGACGGTGCCGGCGGGGCCGGTCACGGCGAGCGCGTCGCCGTCCTTGACGCCCGCCTCGGCGGCCGTGGCGGGCGACACACGCGCGCGTGCCGCGTGCCGGGTCCCGGCGAGCGCCTCGTCGCCCTCCTGGAGCACACCCCCGTCGAGCAGCAGCCGGTGCCCGGCCAGTACGGCTTCCCCGGCCGCCGGACGCGGCAGCACGCCCGCCGTCTCGAGGGGTTCGGTGGCCCGCGGTCCGTCCCAGACCCCCAGCCGGTCCAGCTCCGCGCGCGCGGTCCGTAGATCCGGCAGACCCAGGTGTACGTCCATGGCGTCGGCCAGCATCTGCAGCACGCGTGCGTCGGTGGGTGCCAGTCGGCGGCTCATCTGGTCGGGCTTGAGCGCGGCCTCGAAGAAGCGGACCCGGCCCTCCCAGTTGAGGAAGGCGCCCGCCTTCTCGGCGACCGCGGCGACCGGGAGGACCACGTCCGCGAGTTCCGTGACCTCGCTGGGCCGCAGTTCGAGCGACACCACGAAGCCGACTTCGGCGAGGGCCTCACGCGCGCGTGCCGGGTCGGGCAGGTCGGCGACCTCCACGCCCGCGACCAGCAATGCCTGCAGGTCGCCGTTTGCGGCGGCCTGGATGATCCGGCCGGTGTCACGGCCGTAGCGGTGCGGGAGGTCGGCGACACCCCAGGCGGCGGCGACCTCCTCACGCGCGCGTGGGTCGGTGGCCGGACGTCCGCCCGGCAGCAGCGACGGCAGCGCGCCCGCTTCGATGGCGCCCCGCTCTCCTGCGCGACGCGGGATCCACACCAGCTGCGCGCCGGTCGCGGAGGCGGCCCGTGCGGCGGCGGTGAGACCACCGGCGACCCCGGCCAGCCGCTCGCCGACGACGATCACCGCACCCTCGGTGCGCAGCGCCTGAGCGGCCCTGGCGCCGTCCTCCTCCAGGCCGACCCCGCTCGCGAGCGCGTCCAGCCACTCGGTCTCGGTGCCCGGAGCCGCCGGCAGCAGCGTGCCGCCGGCCTTCTCCAGACCCCGCGTGGTGTGCGTGGCCAGCGAGAACACCTTCTGTCCGTGCTTGCGCCAGGCCTTGCGCAGCCGCAGGAAGACGCCGGGGGCCTCCTCCTCCGACTCGAACCCGGCCAGCAGGACGGCGGGCGCCTTCTCCAGGGAGGTGTACGTGACGCCCGTACCGTCGAGGTCGCGGCCGCGTCCGGCGATCCGCGCGGCGAGGAAGTCGGCCTCCTCGCTGCTGTGCGGACGCGCACGGAAGTCGATGTCGTTGGTGTCGAGCGCCACCCGCGCGAACTTGCTGTAGGCGTAGGCGTCCTCGATGGTGAGGCGGCCGCCCGTGAGGACACCGGTGCGCCCGCTCGAGGCGAGGAGTCCCTGAGCGGCGATCTGCAGCGCTTCCGGCCAGGAAGCGGGCACCAGATCGCCCTCGGGGTTGCGTACCAGAGGCGTCTCCAGCCGGTCCCGCAGCTGCGCGTACCGGAACGCGAAGCGCCCCTTGTCGCAGATCCACTCCTCGTTGACCTCGGGGTCGTTCGCGGCGAGCCGCCGCATGACCTTGCCGCGCCGGTGGTCGGTGCGCGTCGCGCAGCCGCCGGAGCAGTGCTCGCACACGGAAGGCGAGGAGACGAGGTCGAAGGGACGGGAGCGGAAGCGGTACGCCGCCGAGGTGAGTGCGCCGACCGGGCAGATCTGGATGGTGTTCCCGGAGAAGTACGACTCGAAGGGGTCGCCCTCACCGGTCCCGACCTGCTGGAGCGCGCCGCGCTCGAGCAGCTCGATCATCGGGTCGCCGGCGACCTGGTTGGAGAACCGGGTGCAGCGCGCACACAGCACGCACCGCTCGCGGTCGAGCAGCACCTGCGTGGAGATCGGGACCGGCTTCTCGAAGGTCCGCTTCCTGCCCTCGAAGCGGGACTCGGCGTTGCCGTGCGACATGGCCTGGTTCTGCAGCGGACACTCGCCGCCCTTGTCGCAGACCGGGCAGTCCAGCGGGTGGTTGATGAGCAGCAGCTCCATCACACCCTTCTGGGCCTTCTCGGCGACCGGCGAGGTGAGGTGGGTCTTCACCACCATCCCGTCGGTGCAGGTGATGGTGCAGGACGCCATGGGCTTGCGCTGACCCTCGACCTCGACGATGCACTGGCGGCAGGCGCCGGCCGGGTCGAGGAGGGGATGGTCGCAGAACCGGGGGATCTCGATGCCGAGTTGCTCGGCAGCCCGGATGACCAGGGTGCCCTTGGGCACGCTGATCTCGACGCCGTCGATCGTCAGCGTCACCAGATCTTCCGGCGGGACCGCCGCTTCTCCCCCACCTGAGGCAGCGCTGGTGGTCACAGTCATGCGTTCACCTCCGTGCGGTCGGCCCAGGCCGTCGACTTGGCCGGGTCGAAGGGGCAGCCGCGGCCCGTGATGTGCTGCTCGTACTCCTCGCGGAAGTACTTCAGCGAGGAGAAGATCGGCGAGGCGGCACCGTCGCCGAGGGCACAGAAGGACTTGCCGTTGATGTTGTCGGCGATGTCGTTCAGCTTGTCGAGATCACTCATCACGCCCTTGCCGGCCTCGATGTCGTGCAGCAACTGCACGAGCCAGTACGTGCCTTCGCGGCAGGGTGTGCACTTGCCGCAGGACTCGTGGGCGTAGAACTCGGTCCAGCGGGTGACGGCGCGCACGACGCAGGTCGTCTCGTCGAAGCACTGCAGGGCTTTCGTGCCGAGCATGGAACCCGCGGCGCCCACTCCTTCGTAGTCAAGAGGGACATCGAGATGCTCGTCGGTGAACATCGGTGTCGAGGAGCCGCCCGGCGTCCAGAACTTCAGACGGTGGCCGGGTCGCATCCCGCCGCTCATCTCGAGGAGCTGGCGCAGTGTGATGCCGAGCGGGGCCTCGTACTGGCCGGGGCTCGCGACGTGGCCGCTGAGCGAGTAGAGCGTGAAGCCCGGGGACTTCTCGCTGCCCATTGACCTGAACCATTCCTTGCCGTTTTTCAGGATGGCGGGAACCGACGCGATCGACTCGACGTTGTTCACCACAGTCGGGCACGCATAGAGGCCCGCGACAGCAGGGAAGGGGGGACGGAGCCGCGGTTGACCACGGCGGCCTTCGAGCGAGTCGAGCAGTGCGGTCTCCTCACCGCAGATGTACGCGCCCGCGCCCGCGTGCACGGTGATGTCGAGGTCGAGTCCGCTGCCCAGGATGTTCTTGCCGAGGTAGCCGGCCGCGTAGGCCTCAGCGACAGCTGAGTGCAACCGCCGCAATACGGGGACGACTTCACCACGTAGATAGATGAAGGCATGCGACGACCTGATGGCATAACACGCAATGATCATGCCCTCGATGAGGCTGTGCGGGTTCGCGAAGAGGAGCGGAATGTCCTTGCAGGTTCCGGGCTCCGATTCGTCGGCGTTGACAACTAGATAGTGCGGTTTTCCATCACCCTGGGGAATGAACTGCCATTTCATTCCCGTCGGGAATCCCGCGCCGCCGCGGCCGCGCAGCCCGGAGTCCTTGACGTACGCGATGAGGTCGTCCGGCGACATCGCGAGCGCCTTGCGGAGCCCCTCGTATCCCTCGTGCCTTCGGTATACGTCCAGCGTCCAGGACCTGTCCTCGTCCCAGAAGGCCGACAGCACGGGTGCCAGCAGCTTCTCGGGGCTCGGGTCCTTGAGCTCGGGTGCCAACGTCATCACTCCCCCTCCTCTGCGACAGGCCCGGCGGGGTGCGCGGGGTCGGATGCCGATGTGTCCTGCGGCGCGTCGTGCGAGCTGAGGTGTTCGGCGGGCGACGGCTCGTGTACGGCCCTGTCCTGCGGCTCGTCGTGCGGTCCCCCCTCCCGCGGGTGGACCACACGCGCGGGTGCGGTCTCTCCCCTGGCCAGGCGGAGACCCACCAGCGAAGCGGGTCCCGCGCTGCCGGCCGCCTCGACGGCCCCGGCCCGCTCGTCGGGGAAGCCCGCCAGGATCCGGGCGGTCTCCTTGAACGTGCACAGCGGGGCCCCGCGGGTCGGCGCGACCTGCGCTCCCGCGCGCAGGTCGTCCACCAGGCGCTTCGCGCTGTCCACGGTCTGGTTGTCGAAGAACTCCCAGTTGACCATCACGACCGGCGCGAAGTCGCAGGCCGCGTTGCACTCGATGTGTTCCAGGGTCACCTTGCCGTCGTCGGTGGTCTCGCCGTTGCCGACGCCCAGGTGCTCCTGGAGCGCCTCAAAGATCGCGTCACCGCCCATCACCGCGCACAGCGTGTTGGTGCACACCCCGACCTGGTAGTCACCGGAGGGCCTGCGCCGGTACATGGTGTAGAAGGTGGCGACCGCGGTGACCTCCGCCGTGGTCAGGTCCAGCATGTCCGCGCAGAACCTCATTCCGGTGCGCGTGACGTGGCCCTCCTCCGACTGCACCAGGTGCAGCAACGGCAGGAGGGCGGACCGGGAGTCGGGGTAGCGGGCGATGATCTCGCGCGCGTCCCGCTCGAGCCGGGCTCGAACGTCGTCCGGGTAGTCGGGCGCGGGCAGTTCGGGCATGCCCAGGCTGACGCCCCGCTCCGAGGAACTGGTGGTCACCGGTCGACGCCTCCCATCACGGGGTCGATGGACGCGACGGCGACGATGACGTCGGCGACCTGGCCGCCCTCGCACATCGCCGCCATGGCCTGCAGATTGGTGAAGGACGGGTCGCGGAAGTGGACCCGGTAGGGACGGGTGCCGCCGTCGGACACGGCGTGCACTCCGAGCTCGCCCTTGGGCGACTCGACCGCCGTGTACGCCTGTCCCGGCGGGACGCGGAAGCCCTCGGTCACCAGCTTGAAGTGGTGGATCAGGGCCTCCATGGAGGTGCCCATGATCTTCTTGATGTGGTCGAGGGAGTTGCCCAGTCCGTCCGGTCCGAGGGCGAGCTGGGCCGGCCAGGCGATCTTCTTGTCGGCGACCATGACCGGTCCCGGCTGCAGCCGGTCCAGGCACTGCTCGACGATTCTGAGCGACTGGCGCATCTCCTCGAGGCGGATCAGGAAGCGGCCGTATGCGTCACAGGTGTCTGCGGTCGGGATGTCGAAGTCGTACGTCTCGTAGCCGCAGTACGGCTGGGCCTTGCGCAGGTCGTGCGGCAGGCCGGTGGCGCGCAGGATCGGTCCGGTGGCGCCGAGGGCCATGCAGCCGGCCAGGTCGAGATAGCCGATGTCCTGCATGCGGGCCTTGAAGACGGGGTTCCCGGTGGCGAGCTTGTCGTACTCCGGGAGGTTCTTCTTCATCTTCTTCACGAACTCGCGGATCTGATCCACCGCACCGGGCGGCAGGTCCTGGGCGAGTCCGCCGGGCCGGATGTACGCGTGGTTCATCCTGAGGCCCGTGATGAGCTCGTAGATGTCGAGAATCATTTCACGATCACGGAATCCGTAGATCATGATCGTGGTGGCGCCCAGCTCCATGCCGCCGGTCGCGATGCACACCAGGTGCGAGGAGAGCCTGTTCAGCTCCATCAGGAGCACCCGGATGATCGTGGCCCGGTCGGGGATCTGGTCCTCGATGCCGAGGAGTTTCTCGACGGCGAGGCAGTAGCCGGTCTCGTTGAAGAAGGACGTCAGGTAGTCCATGCGCGTCACGAACGTGGTGCCCTGCGTCCACGTGCGGAACTCGAGGTTCTTCTCGATGCCGGTGTGGAGGTAGCCGATGCCGCAGCGGGCCTCGGTGACCGTCTCGCCCTCGATCTCCAGGATGAGGCGGAGCACGCCGTGGGTGGACGGGTGCTGGGGGCCCATGTTGACGACGATGCGTTCGTCGTCGGCCCGGGCCGCGGACTGGACGACCTCGTCCCAGTCGCCACCGGTGACCGTATATACGGTGCCCTCGGTGGTCTCGCGTGCCGACGCGGCGGCTGTTGAGTGCGTGCTCACGAGTACGACCTCCGCTGGTCCGGAGCCGGGATCTGGGCGCCCTTGTACTCGACGGGGATGCCGCCGAGGGGGTAGTCCTTGCGCTGCGGATGGCCCTGCCAGTCGTCCGGCATCATGATCCGCGTCAGGGCCGGGTGACCGTCGAAGACGATGCCGAAGAAGTCGTAGGTCTCGCGCTCGTGCCAGTCGTTGGTCGGATAGACGGAGACCAGCGACGGGATGTGCCGATCGCTGTCGGGGGCGCTGACTTCGAGGCGGATCAGCCGGTTGTGGGTGATCGAGCGCAGGTGGTAGACGGCGTGCAGCTCGCGGCCCTTGTCGTTCGGGTAGTGGACGCCGCTGACGCCGGTGCACAGTTCGAAGCGCAGGGCCGGGTCGTCGCGCAGAGTGCGGGCGACGCGGACCAGGTGCTCGCGTTCGATGTGGAAGGTGAGTTCGCCGCGGTCGACGACCGTCTTCTCGATGGCGTTCTCGGGGAGCAGGCCCTGCTCCTCCAGGGCGCCCTCGAGCTCGTCGGCGACCTCGTCGAACCAGCCGCCGTATGGGCGGGCCGCCGGTCCCGGGAGCCGGACCGAGCGGACCAGACCGCCGTAGCCGGAGGTGTCGCCGCCGTTGTTGGCGCCGAACATGCCGCGCTGGACGCGGATCTCCTCACCGTGCTCGCCGCGCTGTCCGGGGAGGTTGGAGGCGCCGAGGTCCTTCTCGGGGTTGACCCCGTTGGTGCCGTTCGCGTCGCTCATCGCAGCAGCCCCTTCATCTCGATCGTCGGCAGGGCCTTGAGCGCCGCTTCCTCCGCCTCCCGGGCCGCCTCCTCGGCGTTCACGCCGAGCTTGGAGGTCTGGATCTTGTGGTGGAGCTTGAGGATCGCGTCCAACAGCATCTCCGGCCGGGGCGGGCAGCCGGGGAGATAGATGTCGACCGGGACGATGTGGTCGACGCCCTGGACGATGGCGTAGTTGTTGAACATGCCGCCCGAGGACGCGCACACGCCCATGGAGATCACCCACTTGGGGTTCGGCATCTGGTCGTAGACCTGCCGCAGCACGGGCGCCATCTTCTGGCTGACCCGGCCGGCGACGATCATCAGGTCCGCCTGCCGGGGTGAACCGCGGAAGACCTCCATGCCGAAGCGCGCCAGGTCGTAGCGGCCTGCGCCGGTGGTCATCATCTCGATGGCACAGCAGGCGAGGCCGAACGTGGCGGGGAAGACCGACGCCTTGCGCACCCAGCCCGCGGCCTGCTCGACGGTGGTCAGCAGGAAACCGCTCGGCAGCTTTTCTTCGAGTCCCATGACTTAAAGGCCCCTCAGTCCCATTCCAGGCCGCCGCGCCGCCACACGTACGCGTACGCGACGAAGACGGTGAGCACGAAGAGCAGCATCTCCACGAGCCCGAACACCCCCAGGGCGTCGAACGTGACGGCCCAGGGGTAGAGGAAGACGATCTCGATGTCGAAGACGATGAAGAGCATCGCCGTCAGGTAGTACTTGATGGGGAAGCGCCCGCCACCGGCCGGCGTGGGCGTCGGCTCGATACCGCACTCATAGGCCTCGAGCTTGGCCCGGTTGTACCGCTTCGGACCGATCAGCGTGGCCATGACCACGGAGAAGATCGCAAAGCCTGCCCCGAGGGCTCCCAGTACGAGGATGGGCGCATACGCGTTCACCGCTCCTCGCTCCTCTCAGTCGGCACTGACTGCTGGCGGTTGCATCAGGCTTCACACCTGCCTCACCGGCCCCACGACCCCCGCTCGTCCCGGCGAAGATCGAGAACATGTGAAGCAGGTCACAAGCCCAACTGCCTCGCATCTTATGCCCGCCGCTCTGTGATCTGCGACACGGGGTATTCCACAAGCTTTGTGATCTCCACCACCTGATGAAGGATCATGAAGTCGGATGAGCAGCGATCTTCGCACATGAAGCGTCCAAGTGATCACCAGACGTGACATTTCTGCTCGTCGGCGCAGCTCGGAGGGGTCGTCTCAATATCAAGAGACTTCCGTTGCATGCAAATTGGTGATGGACGTCGCGTCCTGATAGTGGGCGGCGTTCACACCTCAGAGGAAGGAGGGCGCCGCAGTGTGGACGCGTGCACGCGTTCACGAGCGCCGCGGGTGGACACGTGCGGCAGACGCCGTGGCCGCGGTGACCGTTCCGTGACCTCCGTCACATCCATGAGAGGCGCCCAAGAAGGAGGCTTGGCCAACCACCCCAACGAGTGGTAGGCGGGGAGCAATTCGGACCAAACGAAGAAAGCCCATGATCACAGGCTTGATGGGCCGCGTCCGCAATGTCCGTTACGGCGTCAATAAGGAAAGTAACGCCAGGGTTTCGGGGTGCCGGTTGAACAACTGTGGCGCACCACACGTTTCTTGAAGGTATGGAGGAGCCCCTGATACCGGTTGTTCCCATGTCCCACACCGCTCACATACGAAGCCACCGAAAACCCCGCCCGCGCAGCGCCTCGACGCTCGCGATGCGGGCCGGAGTTGCCGGTGGCATCCTCAGCACCGTGGCAGTGGCGGGTGCGTCGGCTTCGGCGAACGCCGCCGAGCCGGTGACGCAGACACTCGAACTGCCCACCCTGACGGCCGACCTGTCCGTCCAGGTCGCCCAGTCCGCGGACGTCACCCAGCAGGCGGCCGCGAACTACGAGCTGCAGGCCGAGCGTGACGCGGCCGCCGCCCAGGCCGCCAAGGAGGCCAAGGCCGACCTCGCGGAGGCCAAGAAGAAGGCCGAGGCCCGGAAGAAGGCCGCGGAGGCCGCACGGCAGGCCGCCGCCGAGCGTGCCGCACGCGACGCCGAGCGGGCCACCCTCTCCACGACCGCCGAAACCGCCACGTCCACGACGGCGTCCGCGCCGGCCAGCGGCAGCGTGGCGACGGTCATCTCCTTCCTCCAGGCACAGGTGGGCGACGCCTACGTCATGGGCGCCACCGGCCCCAACGCCTGGGACTGCTCCAGCCTCGTCCAGGCCGCCTTCAAGCAGGTCGGCGTGGACCTCCCCCGCGTGTCGCAGGACCAGTCGATGGTGGGCACCGACATCCCCCTGTCCGACATCCAGGTCGGCGACATCCTGTACTGGGGCGGCAAGGGTTCGGCGTACCACACGGGTGTGTACATCGGGAACGGCCAGTACCTGGACGCGGCCAACCCCTCCAAGGGCGTCGTCATCCAGGACCTCTCCGGCTACCCGGCGTCGGGCGCGGTGCGCGTGCTCTGACGCAGGGCACATCGACATACGGAAGGGCCGCAGCCGCTCGGGGGCAGCGGCCCTTCCGTCTGCCTGTTCTGCTGTCGTGAGTGCGAGAGGGTAGGGACGGGCGGCAACGGCCGGAAGGTCGATTGCCGGCCGCCTGCAGCACCTCACACACCGGTCAGCAGAAGGAGAGACAGCGATGCCGAGCGTCTTCGTGCAGGGACGGCCCGTCGACTCGTATCCCCCGCTCGCGCCCGAGGCCCGGCGCGGCAAGGTGCGGCGGATCACCGAAGTCGGTGAGGAGGTCCTGCACAAGCCGTGCCGGGACGTCACCGAGTTCGGACCCGATCTCGCCGCGCTCATCGACGACATGTTCCTCACCATGTACATCGCCGACGGGGCGGGGCTCGCCGCGAACCAAGTCGGCGTCGATTTGCGCCTGTTCGTGTACGACTGTCCGGACGACGACGGTGTCCGACATGTCGGGCACATCGTCAACCCGGTGCTGGAACCGCTCGACCCGGCCGGGCGACGGCTGCTCGACGAGGGCGAGGGGTGTCTGTCGGTGCCGGGCGCGGTGATGGACGTAGCGCGTCCGGACCGGGCCGTCGTCCGCGGGTACGACCAGGAGGGCCGGCCGCTGGTGATCGAGGGGACCGGGTACTTCGCCCGGTGCCTCGCGCACGAGACCGATCACGTCAACGGGCACGTGTACCTGGACCGGCTCTCCAGCCGGGAGCGGAAAGAGGCGCTGCGGCAGGTGGCGGACCGGCAGGAGGAGGTTTTCGCCCGCCGGGCCGCCAAGACGGCCGCACTGACCGGCTGATCAGGCCGCACCGAACGCCTGATCAGGCCTTCGGGGCGACCTTGCTCAGCCCGTTGATGATCCGGTCCATCGCGTCGCCGCCCGTCGGGTCGGTGAGGTTGGCGAGCAGTTTCAGGGTGAACCTCATGAGCATGGGGTGCGTGAGGCCGCGCTGGGCCGCGATCTTCATGACCTTCGGGTTGCCGATGAGCTTCACGAAGGCGCGGCCGAGGGTGTAGTAGCCGCCGTAGGTGTCCTTGAGCACGCGCGGGTAGCGCTGGAGCGCGGCCTCCCGCTGGGCCGGCGTGGCCCGCGCGTGCGCCTGGACGATGACGTCGGCGGCGATCTGACCGGACTCCATGGCGTAGGCGATGCCCTCACCGTTGAAGGGGTTCACCAGGCCGCCGGCGTCGCCGACCAGCAGCAGCCCCTTCGTGTAGTGGGGCTGGCGGTTGAAGGCCATCGGCAACGCCGCCCCGCGGATGGGTCCGGTCATGTTGTCGGGCGTGTAGCCCCATTCCTCGGGCATGGACGCGCACCACGCCTTCAGCACCTCCCGCCAGTCCAGCTCCTTGAAGGAGTCGGAGGTGTTCAACACGCCGAGGCCCACATTGGACGTGCCGTCGCCCATGCCGAAGATCCAGCCGTAGCCGGGGAGCAGCCGGTCCTCGCCGGGACCGCGGCGGTCCCACAGCTCCAGCCAGGACTCCAGGTAGTCGTCCTCGTGGCGTGGGGAGGTGAAGTACGTACGGACCGCGACGCCCATCGGCCGGTCCTCGCGGCGGTGCAGGCCCATCGCGAGGGAGAGGCGGGTGGAGTTGCCGTCGGCGGCCACCACGAGCGGCGCATGGAAGGTGACCTCGCGCTTCTCCTCACCGAGCTTGGCGTGTACGCCGGTGATGCGGCCGGTGCGGTCGTCGATGACCGGAGCGCCGACGTTGCAGCGCTCGTACAGGCGCGCCCCCGCCTTCTGGGCCTGCCGGGCGAGCTGCTCGTCGAAGTCGTCGCGCTTGCGGACGAGGCCGTAGTCGGGGAAGGAGGCGAGATCCGGCCAGTCCAGCTGCAGCCGCACACCGCCGCCGATGATCCTGAGCCCCTTGTTGCGCAGCCAGCCTGCCTCCTCGGAGATGTCGATGCCCATCGCCACGAGCTGCTTGGTGGCGCGTGGGGTGAGGCCGTCGCCGCAGACCTTCTCCCGCGGGAACTCGGTCTTCTCCAGGAGCAGTACGTCGAGTCCGGCCTTGGCGAGGTAGTACGCCGTAGTGGAGCCGGCCGGTCCCGCGCCCACGACGATCACATCGGCGGTGTTCTCGGAGAAGGGCTCGGAGACGGGCTGGGAGTGGGGCTCGGTCACGGCGGTCACGGCTGGATCTCCCCAAGTTCGGAAACTGTGTGCCGACCGGCACTGGACATGGGCAGTCTATGCAGCAGAATTGATCAACCGGCTGAAGGGATACCCAGTGAACCGAGCTCTCCCCGTGGTACGGCTGCGTGTCCCCACCGACGAGGACGCCGTGGCGTGGCACCGGGTTTTCGACCACCCGGACGTCATGGAGTTCCACGGCGGCAAGTCCGCCGACCTGTCCGTCTACGAGGAGCTCACCGCCCGTCAGCGCAAGCACGACGCCGAGCTGGGCTTCTGTCTGTGGACGATGCTCGACGCGGAGGACCGGGTCATCGGCTTCACCGGCGCGCAGCCATGGCCGCGGGAGTGGGGCCCGAAGGGCGAGATCGAGATCGGCTGGCGGCTGGGACGGGAGCACTGGGGCCGGGGGTACGTCACCGCGGCCGCGCAGATGACGCTGGAGCGGGTGCGCGCGACGGGCGTGGGCAGTGTGGTGGCGATGGTCAACGCGCGCAACACCCGGTCGATCGCGGTCACCCAGCGGCTGGGCATGCACCTCGCCGAGACCTTCACCAGCCCCGAGTCGGATCTGCTGGGGTACTGCTACCGACTCGAGCTGCGGCAGACGTGACAGACTGTAACGGCCAGCTACAGAAAGCCACTTGACGCTTCCGGACCGCACCCCGGGCGGTTACCCTTCCAGTACCGCTGGGGGGTGACATCTGTGCGCATCACACCCAAGACGCCCGAAGTGCGCGTGCCCAAGTTCGTCGGACTGATGGCCGTGGACGCCCGCGAGACGGCCGAGACACACGGAGTGCTGCTCGCCGCGCCGGACCGGCCCGACTTCCATCTCACCGTCGTCGACTACGTCGTACGGCAGTACCCGCTGCCCGGCGTCGAGGTGCCCCGCGGTGCCGTCGTCACCGTGTGGTTCGACTTCGGCGAGGGCGGGGGCGGCGGTGGCGCGGGCGTCCGCGAACCGCGCCTGCCGAAGCCGCCCGGGGGCGGGCTGCAACGCGAGCTGGACGCACCGGGGGATGCGTTCGAGGTGATCCGGTGAGCGCCCGCCCCGAAGGTGGCTTCAGGCCTTGAACCCCCGGTGCAGCGCCACCACTCCACCCGTGAGGTTCCGCCACGCCACCCTCGACCAGCCGGCCTTGCGCAGCCGTTCGGCCAGCGCGGGCTGGTCGGGCCAGGCGCGGATGGACTCGGCGAGGTAGACGTACGCGTCCGGGTTCGACGACACCGCCCGGGCGACCGGCGGCAGCGCCCGCATCAGGTACTCGGTGTACACCTTGCGGAACGGCTCCCAGGTCGGATGCGAGAACTCGCAGATCACGACGCGCCCGCCCGGCCGGGTCACCCGGTACATCTCGCGCAGCGCGGCGTCCGTGTCCTGTACGTTGCGCAGCCCGAAGGAGATGGTGACGGCGTCGAACACGTCGTCCCTGAAGGGCAGCCGCGTCGCGTCACCCGCCGTCAGCGGCAGCCAGGGGTGCTTCTGCTTGCCGACCTGGAGCATGCCGAGGGAGAAGTCGCAGGGGACGACATACGCGCCCGCCCGCGTGAAGGGCAGCGAGGAGGTGGCCGTACCGGCGGCCAGGTCCAGGACCTTCTGCGCGGGCCGGGCGTCGACCGCCTTCGCGACCTCCCTGCGCCACACCCGGTCCTGGCCGAGCGACAGCACGTCGTTCGTCAGGTCGTACCGTTCCGCGACGTCGTCGAACATCGAGGCGACTTCGTGCGGCTGCTTGTTCAGGGATGCGCGGGTCACGGGCCCATTCTTGCAGCCCGCGTTCACGGGAGGAGTCTGGGCTTCCTCCGCGCCACCACGTCCTCCACCCACCCGCACAGCAGCACGAAGCCGGCGATCAGCGCCCCTCCCACGCCGAACAGGAACCGCTGGCTCTCCAGCGGCAGGTACACCTCGAACGCGGGCACCTTCCAGAGCTGGTCGATCAGCGGGACGGCGAGAATCAGTGCGATCCCGTGCCACAGGTAGACGGTCACCGCGCGCGCGTTGAAGACCGTCACGATCCGGTCGAGCCGGCGGGGCGTTCCAGGGACTTCGCCATCAGGGTGCCGGCCAGGGCGAACATGACCCCCATCGAGGGGAAGACCATGCCCGCCCAGGGCCAGCCGAAGGCGTGGTAGGTGACGACGCGGATGAGGGCGGCGGCACGGAGGGTGTCGAAGTAGCGGTCCCTGGCACCGCTGCCCACAGCGGCAGCCGCAGCAATCGGACTGCCCTTGCGATGCGAGCCCACTTCAGCCCGCCCCGCCGGTGTCCCCACTTCGCCCGTCCGCTTCAGCTTCTGCCAGCGCAGGCGGCCGCCGGTGAGGGCGGTGATGCAGGAATGGATGAGGACGAGGTACGTCATCTGGCGGTAGGCCAGCTGTTGCAGCGGCATCATCAGCAGGTAGCGGTACTTCTCGCGGTCCAGGCGGAAGGCGTACGCCGCCGTCCAGGTACGGGAGTTCGCGGAGGAGAAGGGAATCGCGTGGGTGTCGATGTGGTCGGCGTTCCGCGACCGGCAGTGCGCGGACGAGGACACGGCGCAGGACGACGCGTCGACCAACTGCAGCGGGGTGGAGCAGAGTTCGGGGGCCTTCGGGGAGGCTTTCGCGGGCTGACCGCTATCGGCGCCGGTAGACGATCCGCCCCGCCACCACCGTGGCCACACAGCTCCCGCCCCCACGCTCGGCCAGCTCGTCCTCGTCCCGTACGTCGAACACGGCGAACCGTGCGGCGGACCCGCTCTCCCGCTCCGGCGAAAACTCCACCGGCACCCCGGAGGCGAACGGATCGAGCGCGGGCACTCCCCCGGGCACCCCGAGCCGCCCCACCACGCCGATCCCGGACCGCCGTACGGCAGCCACCACGGCCCGGTTGCGCAGCTCCCCCGCCACCGCGACCGTCCCGTTCGCCAGCATCCGCTGCACCCCGCGCCGGGCGCTGGCCCCCCAGCGGGCCTCGTCCATGGGGAGCGCGGCAAGCGCGTCCCCGGTCAGCGGCTCGGTGCCGAGGGTGTCGGCCTCGCGCGGGTCCGGGTGGTAGGCCTGCTCCAGCAGCTCGGGCCCGTGGAGGTTGACCAGCCCCGGGGTGAGAATGCCGGGCCACTGCCGCACCCGCGCCTGCGGATGCGTGGCGAGGAGTTCCTCCAGGGTGCCGACGGCGGCGATCCACTCACCGCGCACGGCCAGGCATCGGCCCCTGGAGTCGGCGTGCAGTGTCAGCAACTCAGTTGGAGGCGAGCAGCTTCAGCTCCGGATGAGCCGTGCCGCCCTCGATCGCCGTGGACGAGATGTGGGACATGACGCGGTCGTCGACGGGGTCGTTCGCCGGGTCGTCGTGGACGACGAGGTGCTCGTACGTCGTGGAGCGCTGGGCCGGGACGCGGTCCGCCGTACGGATCATCTCGATCATTTCCAGCAGGTTGGAGCGGTGCTTGGCACCGGCCGCCGAGACGACGTTCTCCTCCAGCATGATCGAGCCGAGGTCGTCCGCGCCGTAGTGCAGGGTCAGCTGGCCGGCGTCCTTTCCGGTGGTCAGCCAGGAGCCCTGGATGTGGGCGACGTTGTCGAGGAAGAGACGGGCGATCGCGATCATCCGCAGGTACTCGAAGATGGTGGCCTGTGTGCGGCCCTTCAGGTGGTTGTTCTGCGGCTGGTAGAGGTACGGGATGAAGGCGCGGAAGCCGCCCGTGCGGTCCTGTACGTCACGGATCATCCGCAGGTGCTCGATCCGCTCGGCGTTGGTCTCGCCGGTGCCCATGAGCATGGTGGACGTGGACTCGACGCCGAGGTTGTGCGCCGTCTCCATGATCTCCAGCCACCGCTCACCGCTCTCCTTCAGCGGGGCGATGGCCTTGCGCGGCCGCTCGGGGAGCAGCTCGGCACCGGCTCCGGCGAAGGAGTCGAGGCCGGCGGCGTGGATCCGCCGGATGGCTTCCTCCACGGACACGCCCGAGATCTTCGCCATGTGCTCGACCTCGCTCGCCCCCAGGCTGTGGATGACGAGCTGCGGGAACTCCCTCTTGATGGCCGAGAAGTGCTTCTCGTAGTACTCGACGCCGTAGTCCGGGTGGTGACCGCCCTGGAACATGATCTGCGTACCGCCGAGCTCGACGGTCTCCGCGCACCGGCGCAGGATGTCGTCCAGGTCGCGCGTCCAGCCCTTCGCCTTGTCCTTCGGCGGGGCGTAGAAGGCGCAGAACTTGCACGCCGTGACGCACACGTTCGTGTAGTTGATGTTCCGCTCGATGATGTACGTCGCGATGTGCTCGACGCCGGCGTAACGGCGGCGGCGTGCGGCGTCGGCGGCGGAACCCAGTGCGTGCAGGGGCGCGTCGCGGTAGAGGTCGAGGGCTTCTTCGGGGGTGATCCGTCCGCCGGCCGCGGCACGGTCGAGCACAGACTGGAGGTCGGCCTTCTCGGTCACCGAAGCGTCCCTTTCGTCAAGGGTTGTGGACGGACTGAACCAGCCTACGCCAGCCGTTTTCCCACGTTGCCGTCAGGCCGCGCCCACGAGCAGACCGGTATACGCCCCGGCGAGCAGAAACGGCCCGAACGGAATCGCCGTCTTGCGCCCCGCCTTCCCCACGACGACGAGGGCACCCCCGTACAGCGCCCCGAACACGAACCCCGCAAAGGTCCCGAGCAGCACGGCCTGCCACCCGTACCACCCGAGCACCGCCCCCGCCCCGAGCGCCAGCTTCACATCGCCGAAGCCCATACCGCTGGGGTTGATCAGAAAGAGGACGAAGTATCCGGCGCCGAGCGCGAGGGCGCCGAGCAGGGCGGTCGTCCAGTCGCCGGCGTGCCCGGGCAGCAGCGCGACCAGGCCGAGCAGGACGAGGGCGGCGGCTGCGAGGGGCAGGGTGAGCACATCGGGCAGCCGCTGCACCCGCAGGTCGACGGCCGCGAGCAGCACACCGACGGGCACGATCAGCAGCCAGACGGCGAGTTCGGGCCGCGGGCCGGTGACGGCGGCGAGGGCGGCGCAGAGGAGGACGGTTGCCGTGGCGAGGAGGGGCGTGCTGGGGCCGTACGACTCCATGAGGTGAGTGCCTGGGCCGTACGGCGACGGGGCCGCCGTACATTCCGCGCACCGCGCCCGCCCGATCCACCCCCGGATGGCATGCCCGCCCGGGCACCGCTCCCGCCAGTCCTCCTCGGACGGCACGGAGAACCGATACGCGGCCCGCGGCAGCAGCGCGCCCGCTGCCGCTCCCCACACGGCCGCGCAGGCGATCAGCAGGGGCCCGTTCATCCCGCCGCGGCGACGCCGTTGCGCCAGGTCGGGAGCAGCTCGTCGAGGAGCGCCTCGGTGCGCGGCGGCAGTCCGCGCGCCCCGCTGCGGCCGACGAGGTCGGCGGCGAGGGCCTGGAGCCGGGCGGGGTCGCCGGTGGCGTGGGTGGCACGCAGCAGCTCGTTCCACAGCCGCTCGTCCGCGGGTGCCGTCCGCAGCGCCGCACCCAGCGCCTCGATGGCCTTCTCCGCGCGGTCCTTCTCCAGGTGGAACGCGGACAGCGCGAGCCCGATGTCCGCGACGAGCAGTGGCAGTTGGGCGTCGATGATCTCGTGGGTGAGCCAGCGGTAGCGGCCCTCGGGCCGTTCGGCCAGCAGCGGCCCGCGCACCAGCACCAGCGCGTCCGTCAGCAGTCGTCCGCGTACGGCACGGTTGTCGACGCCCTTGCCCTGCGTGGCCTCGTAGTAGAGGGACCGCAGCACGTCCAGGTCGGACACGACGGACTTGGCGAGCGTGAGCCGCCCGGCCGCGTCGGTGCGCAGCCGGGCGCTGCCGTCGGGGTCGGTGCCGAGCCAGGCGCGCAGCCGCTCGAGGAGCGCCTCGCGTACGTCGTCGGTGACACCGCGCGGCCACAGGGCGGAGGACAGCACGCGCGGGTGGACGCCCTCGCGGTGCAGAAGCAGCAGCGCGAGCGCCTCGTGCAGCAGCGCACTGCGCTCGCCGTCCGGGGTCTCCAGGCCGATGATCTCGTACGACCCCACCAGCCGCGCGTACACCGCGGGCCGCCCCTGCTCGCTGACGTCGACGAGGAATGGCGGGGTGTTGCTCGGCCCGTCGGGCCCGCGCTCGGGGTCGGCGTCGACGAACAGCTCGACGACGGCGCGCTGCTGTTCCAGGGGCAGGAGCTGGGCGTCGAGTTCGAGGCCGAGCAGCGGGGCGAGCAGCCGGCCCTCGCCGGTGATCTCCATCTCCCAGGCGGCGCCGGGCAGTTCACCGCTCTCGCTGCCGGCCAGGTAGCCGATGCCGAGCCGGCTGGCGTCGGCGGCGAGTTCGGCGAGCTTGACGGCGTCCTCGGCGGACGGCTCGGCGGCGAGGAGGACGAGGTGCGGGGCCCAACGGGTGTGCTGGGCAGGGCCGGTGCGCCCGGTGAGCACGGAGTCGTGCCCGGCAGCCCCCAGCGCGCCGCGCCGCTGTCGCGTCTCCGCCTCCATGGTCTCGATCAGATCGTCGATGCCGTCGATGTGGCGGAGCCGGTTCGGCGCGAGCGGTGTCAGATCCTGCCCGAAGCCGACGAGGGTGATGGTCATGCGGTCCGACCAGCCGTTGGTGGCCAGTTCGGCCGCGACCGACGCGAAGACGGCGGCCCGGTCGGCCTCACGCCCGCTCAGGGAGACGATGCCGGGCACGGCCTCCAGATTGAGCAGCAGACGGGAGTCGTCCATGGTGCCGAGGCTGACGAGGCCGGGGTACGGGGCGGCGGTGTCGACGTCCTCGTAGCGCTCGGCGTCGCTGCGGGCCAGCATCCAGAACGTCTGGTCCTGCCCAAGCTGCCAGGGCGCGGGCGGTTTGCCGGCGGGCTGGGCCAGTTGCAGATGCAGATCGCCGTTGCTGAGCCAGGCCGCGTACACGGTCGGCAGCGGCCGCGACTCGGCGGCGAGAGACGCGGCGAGCCCGCGCAGCGACCGGTCCAGCAGTCGTACGCCCTCGGGATCGGCGCCCACGAGCAACGCGTCCTGCATGTCCAGCGCGTCCCCGGTCGGCGTGGGCGGCTCCATACCGCGCCGCCCGCCGACGGCCCCGAGCGCCGACTGCCACAGCGCCTGCCGACGCCGCCGCCCGAGAGCGCCGAGGAGACCGGCGGCGAGGAGGGGGGCGCCGAGGAGGGCTTCGGGGAGGCCGAAGGAGTGGCCGGAGTCGGCGGCGGGGGTGGCGTGCTGCTGCGGTTGCTGATGCTGAGCAGGCTGGTCGGGAGCGGGCCGCTGCTCGGGCAGGGAGACGTGGGAGCCTTCAGAGGCACCCCCGCCCTGCTGCCCCTGCGCGTGATCCCCGCTCTTGGCGTACTCGTTGATCTGCTGCTGCACGTCGGGCGAGACGTTCGGCGCCTCGTCGGGCATCTCGACCAGCTCGCCACCCACCGCATCGCCCGGCATCTCCATGATCCACCCGGGCCGGATGAGACTGGCCTCGGTCAGCTTGGAGCCGTCCGGCTGCACGCGGTCCTTGTTGAGCTCGAAGATCTCCTTGTACCGCCGTCCGTCACCGAGGTGCCGCTCGGCGACCTCCCACAGGGAGTCGTGATGGCGCCCCTCGGGCGGCTGGATCCGGTAGTACTTCGTGTCCCCCTGCTTGGCCGCCTTGCCGTCGTCGGCCTGCGCGGCAACGTTCGAGGCCTGCTCGGCAAGGGCGGCAGCGGTGTTCGCCGCCTGCTCCTGCTGCTGGGCGAACAGCCCCGGCGTCTGCTGTGCCGCAGCAACGGTCCCCTTCTGATTCCCCTCCATGCTCTGCCCGAGCTGCGACAGGCCGGGAGTGAAGCTGGCCGCGGTGGCACCGACCAGCAGCAGCGCGGCGACGAGCTGCCGGGCGAGCATCTGACTGGGCCCGGCCCCGGGCACCCGCCCCGGCACGCCGACCCCCGACAGGGCGGCCTTCACCTCGACGAGCACGCACGCGGTGAACTGCGCCCAGGCGAGCCAGACGATGAAGGTGAGGATGTCCAGGAACATCCCGACGGTGATCTCCTGCTGGAGCCACTCGAGACTCGGCGCCTCGGTCGGCAACGGCCACCCTGCGGTCATCGCGAGCGCAACCGGCACCGCTACGACGAGTCCGGCGAGCGCCAGGAAGGCGAAGAACGCCTTCACAAAGTCCCCGACCGTACGCCGCCGCACCCGCATGGGCTGCGGTGTCCGGTTCCTCGGGGTCGACGGGCCCGTCGAGCTGGGAGTGCTGCGTCGCGGCATGGCGGGTGTCCTGGTCGTGTGGGGAGGGCGTTGAGTTGTGGGTCGTGGGGGTGGATCGAGCCTACAGAGATCTTAGGTACAGGCACTGACACCGGCGAAAGCGGAGAGCCACCAACTCCCGCCTGCCATAGCCCGATTCCTCACCTCCGATCCATGTAAGCCCGAAATCCACCTAAAAATCTCTCGGTTCACACTGAAAGGCCTCTACCCGCCTTTCTCTGTCCCAGCTGTCGCTCATCTCCTCGCCGTAAGCCCTGCGAGCAACGCCTTGTCCGGCCTTCCCGGCGTTCGGCACGCCTGGAAGGCCGGAGGCGTTCTGACGGGGCGACCGGACGAATCCCCTACCCGACCCGGATTTCGGCTGCTCCGGCCGGCCGGGCTGTGCCGCGGGCAGTCCGGTCGCCGATCGGCTGGGCGAGGGAGACGCCTCGCTCCTTTGGATCACGCGGAAGGCCGACGCGGACATCGGGTGATCGGCTGACTCCAGCGCCAGTGCACCGGACGAGTGCCTCCGGCGCGGAAGGAGGAGTACCCGATGCCCTGGCTGAGTTTCCGACACAAACGTCCCGTTCCGCGCCTCTGGCGAGCGCGGTTTCTCCAGGTAGGTGCGCTGTTGATGGCGGGGCTGACGCCGGTCCTTCCGGCTTCGCCCGCCCAGGCGGTGGCCCATGACTCCCGGCCGGCCCTGGCTCCCCGCCACACGGTGAGCAGCCCACAGGGCGGTGCCGAAGACCGGCTCAGCGATCCGGTGGTTACGCCCCTCGGTTCGTACGGCGGAATTCGCTATGTGCAGTACGACGGTGTGTTCGAGGGCGAGACGTCGACCGGGCGGTTCCGCGTGCCCTACCGGATCAGCGCTCCTGCCGATCCGAACCGCACCAACGGCACCGCTCTCGTCGAGCCGTCCCACTTCGTGGTGGGGCTCGGCGCACTCAATGTCTACCTGCGCAGAGACTTCCTGTTCCGCCAGGGCTTCGTGCACGCAGGCATCGTCTGGAGCACGCTCGGCAACCGCATCCTCGACCCGTCGGTGCCCGGCACCTTCATCGAGGGCGGCTTCGAAGAGGACGGAACCAGGGTCGACGACGAGATCATCACGGACTTCGCCAGGGCACTCTCCTCCCGCTCCTCCGGCGCGCGTCCACTGGTCGGCAAGGTGCCCCGCACGTACGGCACGGGCTTCTCCGACAGCTCGTATCCGCTCCTGCGTCTTGTCCGTTCCGGCGACGCCACAGGCGCGTTCGACCTGGTGCTGCCCATCACCACGGAGGGCTTCGACCCCCAGGCCGACCTCGCCGCGGGCCGCTACAAGGGCAAGGTGCTCATCGTGAACTCCGAAGCCGACGATCCGACGAACCTGACCGACCGGGGCATCGTGACCAAGCGGTACCGGTTCTACGTCGTCGCGGGGAGCCCGCACATTCCGGATCCGCTGGACGCGCCGCTGAACGTGCCGTTCCCGGTGCGGCGGTCGACACCGGCGAGCTTCGTGCCCGCGCTGCGCGCGCATTTCCTGCAGGGGCACGACTGGGTACGCAAGGGGTCACCGCCGCCGACGAGCACGCAGTTGCGCACCGCGAGCGACAACAGCATCGTCCGGGACGCCAACGGCAACGCGATCACCGAGGACCGCACCGGCCGGCGCGTGCCCCGGCTGCCGTTCGTGGACGTCGGCGAAGCCCGCTTCATCACCGGCTTCATCGGCAGCTACGACAACGTACGCACCGTTCAGCAACTCGGCTTCAGCAGCCACCGGGCCTATGCCAGGGCCTTCGACGACAAACTCCGTGACTACCGAAGGGCCGGCTTCATCCTGCCGGAGGACGCCGACGACATGCGCCGCCGCGCCAGGCTGTGCCCGCCTTCCACATTCACCGAGACCTACCGCGACCACTACACCGAATTCGTCGAGATCCGCCCCTGCACAGCCCGATGAGCCCCGGCGGGGCGTCACCGGCCGGATGACACGGAGACCGGGAAGCGCGTCCGAGACCGCGGCCAAGCTCGGGGCGGGCCAGACACGTCGAGTCGCCGGCCCCGAGCTCCCGCCTCCCTGGCCGGTGATGGGCGAACATTCCGCAACCGCTGAACCGCCGGGAGCCGTCGGCGGGCCACATCAGGTTCGATCGCAATCGAACAGATCCTCCGCTCGCGTCGCGTGGAGCGCCCGCTGAGCCCAGAGGTCGAGTTGGTCCAAGTCCGAGCATGCCTCCGCCCGGTCCCGGACGAAATCCGGCACCGGGATGTCGCGCCATCCAAGAATCCGGATGACCGTAGCCCTACGCTCCCGCTCAATGCCCTGCTCGATGCCCTGCTCGATGCCCTCTTCACGCACCTTCTCGGCTACCTCGTGCCGGAAGAAGTAGTTGACCGGCATCATCAGCTCCTTCCAGATCTGCTTGGCCTGGGCGTCGACCAGGCATGACTCGACGAACTGCGCCAACGAACTACGCCGCGACGAGGTCACACCACACGTACTTGCCGCGATTGCCCTCCCTGGCCAGCGGCTGCCACCCCCACAGGTCGGCGCAGGCACGGACGAGAGCCAGCCCGCGGCCGCGCTCCGCTTCGGCGAGGGATTCCACCGGCGCCGGCGGATCGGGCGGCGCCGGATCCGCGTCCCACGCCCCGATCCGCAGCACGCCCGCCGACCAACGCACCCGTAGAGCGGCGGGCCCCTTGGTGTGCAGTACGGCGTTCGCGACCAGCTCCGTCGCCAGCAGCTCGGCGGTGTCGGCGAGGCGGATCAGGCCGTGCATGGTGAGGATCAGCCGGAGGGTGCGGCGACAGACGGTGACGGCGCGGGGGTCGTGGGGGATGTAGAGGGTGTACTCCCAGGGGGCGGGGGCTTCGGTTTCGGGCATGCGTGAACTCCTGGAGGCTGGAGGGGGATTGGCGGGGCGGTGGCAGTGCCGCAGCCGTCGTGGCAGGGCGGAGCGGTGCGCTTCCGGGGTCCCGGTGTTTCGCAGTGTGTGCGACGTGTCACTGACGGTAGGGCATTAATTCATGCCGCCGCAACTGGTTGGCGTAGTCTGGCACCCGAACGTGGCATGGCCACAAGGGCGTTGGGAACGGGAGGGACGCGTGCCACCGAGGAGTCATCCCACAGCGCGACAAGTGCGCCTGGGGACCGAACTGCGCAAGCTGCGCGAGGCCGCAGGTTTGAAGGCCCGCGACGTGGCGGCTTTCCTGAACTCAACCTCAACCCAGATGAGCCAGATGGAAGCGGGGATCGCGGGCGTCAGCGCGGCACGCGTCCGTCGCCTGGCAGCCCATTACGCCTGCACAGACGGGGCGTTGATTGATGCGCTTGCAGCCATGGCGGAAGAGCGAACGCGTGGCTGGTGGGACGAGTACCGGGGAGTCCTCCCCGAGGTGAACCTGGACGTGGCCGAGGCGGAGCACCATGCGAAGTTCCTACGGGAAATCGTCATTACCTACGTTCCCGGACTCCTCCAGACCCCGAACTACGCCCGCGCCGTCTTCGGGTACATGCGCCCAGAGCTGCCCGAGAGCGAGCTGGCGCCCCGAGTGGAACACCGGATGAGGCGGCGTGCGGTCATCGAAGGCGACGACCCCACGCCGTACGAGACGGTCATCCACGAGTTCGCCCTGCGGATCCGCGTGGCCGACCGCCACGTCTCCCGTGCCCAAATCCGGCAGATCCTGGACGAGATCGAGCAGGGACACATCACCGTGCGCGTCATCCCCACCGACCAGGACGGCTTCGGCGGTGCCGGAGCCTCGATGATGTACATGGGTGGTCCGGTACCCCAACTCGACACCGGATTCCGGGACGGCGCCACCAGCACCGCGTTCATCGACACGGAGCCCCAACTGGAGCACCTTCGAACACTCTTCCGTAAGGTGGAGAAGGCGACGCTTGACCCCAGAGCGTCCCGGGACTTCATCCACCACCTGTCGAAGGAACTGTGAGGCGCGCCCCATGACTCAGGCCCTGCACTGGCAGAAGTCCACTTACTCCGGCGGCGCCGAGGGCAACACCTGCGTCGAGATCGCAAAGCTTCCCATCCGCATAGCTATCCGCGACTCAAAGCGCCCCACCCACGCCACCCTCACCTTCGCCACCGAAACCTTCACGGCGTTCCTCGATAGCCTCAAGCCCGACGCACGATAGGTGCCGGAGTCCTGGTGGGAGTTCGGCATCCGCCCCGGGAACCACCGATCAGGTTGTGCTCGTCTCGGGAGCCAGCCCGGCGCTGGACCCGGCCGAGGCGTTCCACGACATCTTCGACGCCGTGACGAGCACGTTCCGGTTCGTCTGACTGCAGGGGGACTGACGCATGGGCAAGAGCAAGAGCGACCTCGCACTCCCGCTGAGCGAGCTGGAGAGCTACGGCAGCCGCCTGCGCTCCATCAAGACGCGGCTCAACCACACCAAGAAGCTCTTCGAGTCCTACAAGGACGACATCGCCCACGGCAACGTCAACGACGCCCTCGACGACTTCGAGTCCAACTGGGAGGACGGCCGCGAGGACATCACCCAGCCGCTCGACGCCCTCGCCGAGATGTCCGACGCGGTCGTCCGCGAGTTCCGCAAGCTCGACGTGGACCTGGCCAAGCAGGCCCGCGAGGGAGTGAAGACGAAGGAGGAGAAGAAGGGCGGCGGCAAGTAGCGCCGCGCACCCCCGCTCAGCCCACCTCGTTTTCCGCCACCGCCTGCCCGTGCACGACCACGTCCCCGCCGTAGAACATCCCCGTGAAGACCGGCGAGTACGTTAGCTGGATCTCG
The DNA here is from genome assembly GCF_046267975.1 of Streptomyces flavusporus. Classification (NCBI taxonomy): domain Bacteria; kingdom Bacillati; phylum Actinomycetota; class Actinomycetes; order Kitasatosporales; family Streptomycetaceae; genus Streptomyces; species Streptomyces flavusporus. The sequence continues at coordinate 4,162,941 of NZ_CP176503.1, forward strand.
ACCTCCACCTGCTGGGCGTTGGCCGCCACGCAGTGGCTCGCCGCGATGTCCGCGCCGGTCATGTTCATCTCGCCGGCGAAGGCCTTCACGCGGGCGTTGCAGTTCTGGAAGTTGATCGGTGCGGGGCCGCCGACGTTGTCGTAGAGGGCCTCGCGGTCGATGTCCTGGGCGGCGTAGCGGGCGGCCTGTTCCGCGATGTCGGCCGCGCGTTCGCGCTTGGAGATGGACAGGCCGCCGTCGATGACGAAGGCCGACAGCGACAGGAACACCAGGGCGAAGATGATGACCGCGCCGGCGCCCGAGCCCCGGTCGTCCAGCTCCGTCCGACGAGCGGCCCACCATGCACGTACGACATCCCTCACGCCGACCTCCGGAACGGATCCAGCGGTGAGCTGAAGCTCGCCGTCAGCGTCGTCGGGATGTCCAGGCCCAGCATCGCCAGGCCGCGCACCTCGCAGCTGACCTCGACCGTGAAGATGGTGTCGGCTTCGAAGCCGGCGCTGGTCTGTCGTACCGACACCGGGCCCGAGCAGACGTCCTCCAGGTTCGCCTCCGCCGCCTTGCGCGCCTCCGCCATCGCCGTGGCGTGGTCCTTCTGGATCGAGCCCGCGCGGGCGGCGTCCCGGGCCGCGCCGTCGATCGCGCCGCGGCCGTCGACCAGCTGGCCGAAGGCCACCAGCACGAGGATGAACAGGATCATCACCGGGGCGAGGATCACGACCTCGACCGTGGACAGACCCCGGTCATCCCGTTCGCGCACATCAGCGAGGGACATGCTCAGTTGCCCCCATCCTGCACAAACCTCTCCACCGGCCCCACCGACTGCGCATGCACCGTCAGATCCAGTCCGGGGAACACCGTCGGCACCTGGGCGGTGATCTCCACGCCCACGGTGTTCGCCTCCGGCTGGAGCATGGTCACGTCGGGCGACAGGACCAGCTGTGGGCCGAGCTGGCTGATGTAGCTGTCGACGACGTCCTGCGCCTCACCCCGCCAGCCGCCCGGCTGGGCGTCGGCCGTGGCCCGCGCCTTCCGCGCGCCCGCCTGGGCCGCCGCCTGGGCCACATGGTCGGCGAAGAAGTACAGCGCGAACTGCACCGTCGCGAAGATCATGAAGAACAGCACGGGTGTGAGCAGCACGAACTCGATCGCCGTCATGCCGGAGTCGCCGCGGGTGGCCGCCGCCTTCCGCGCGGCCTCCACCCTGCGGCGCACCCATCCGCCCACGACGCCCACTGTCATCCCCGTTGTACGTGCGTTCAGCAGGTCTTGCCCGCGTCTGCGCCCTTGATGCAGTCGCCGACCTTGTTGGCGCCCTCGCTCAGGGCGGCGTTGATGATCGCGGCCACGACGCCGACGATCGCCACGACGACCGCGGAGATGATGACCCACTCGACCGCGGACGCACCGCGGTCCAGCTCGCCGGAGCGGGCGCGCTCCACGCGGGCCCGCAGGAAGGTGACCAGGAAGTCCATCGCCGGGATCCCGGTGCTGAAGTTCCGTCCGTTCATGGTGAGTTGATTCCTCTCGAGACAGTTGGGAGCAGTTCTGGCGAGCAACGGTTCAGACCTGGAACACCCTCATCGCCGCCGGGAAGATCAGGAACACCAGGAACCCGGCGCACAGCAGCAGCTGCGCCACGAGCATCGACTGCGACTTCTCGCCCGCGCTGCCCTCGATCTCGGCCAGTTCCCGGTGCCGCATGGTCTCGGCGCGGGAGGCGAGCGACTCACGGACCTTCGCACCGTCGTCGGCGACCAGGGCCAACGACGCCGACAGGTCCTTGAGTTCCTCGACTCCGATCTCCTCGCCCAGCTGCCCCAGCGCCTGCCACTGGCTGATGCCGGTGATACGGGCGTCGGCGAGGGCGTTGCGGATGCGGTGCGTGGCCCAACCGTCCGACACCTCCGCCGCCGCCATCAGCGCCTCGGGCAGACCGCGTCCGCCGGCCAGGCTCATCGACACCAGGTCGAGGTACGCGCCGATCACGCGCCGCAAGTCACGGCGCTTCTCGGCCGCGTCCCGCCGTACCTCCACATCGGGCAGGAAGAAGAAGATCACCGCGCAGAGCAGCGCCAGCCACACCGGGATGATCGGGCTGCTGCCGAAGCCCATCGTCCAGACGACCGCGAACAAGAACGGCCCGAAGAACAACCCCGCCGCGGCCAGCAGCGCCTTCGTCGCCAGGAACTTCTCCCAGCTGCGGTCCAGGACCGCCAGGTCCGCCCGCAGCGAGCGCTGCTCCCACCCCTGCTGGAGATAGAACTCCGCGACCCGCACGCCCACTTGGGCCCGCAGCGAGCCGAAACGGCCACCCGAATCCTGCGCCGTCCGCGCCGACTCGTACGCCGCCCCACGCGCCCGCATCGCGTCGATCCGCGCGACCTGCGCGATCGGGCTCCGCTTGCTGGGCATCAGGGCGCGCACGAGGGCGTAGACGCCCAGGCCGATGACCGCGCCGACCACGATCGGCATCGTCAGGTCGTTCACCGTCGTACCCCCTCGTCCGACGGAAGAGTCTGAGCGGAACCGGAAGAAGCCTGCGCCGGCGTCCGGGGTCGTACGAACTGCACCGACGACTCGTCCCGCACCAGGAAACGCTCGGGCGTCTCGATCGTCGACAGCTTGCGCAGCCACCAGAAGCCCAGCGCGAACAGGCCGCAGACGCAGGCGAGTACGAGCTGGCCGACCGGGGTGCCGTACGGCTCGACGAACTCCCGGTTGAAGATGGACAGACCGAGGACGAAAGCAATCGACACGCCCACGACGATCTGCACCGAGCGACGGGTCGACGCACGCTGGGCCATCACGCGCTGCCGCATGTCGACCTCCTCGCGCGCCGACTTGGCCAGCGCGCCGAGCACCTGCCGCAGACCCGGGCCGCGCAACCGCGCATTCAGGATGAGTGCGGCGACGATGATGTCCGCCGACGCATCGTCGATCTCGTCGGCCAGGACCTGCAGGGCCTCCGGCAGCGGGGTGCGGGCGCGCAGGCGGTCGACCAGGGCGTCCAGGTGGGGGCGGAGTACGGGCGCGGCGGCGCGGGCGGAGGCCGGAATGGCCTGCTCCAGGCCCACGGCGCCGGCAATCGTGTCGCGCAGGGACTCCGTCCAGGAGGCGAGGGCCTCGACGCGCCGCATGGCGGCCCGCTCCTCCGCAGCGCCGCCGAAGAGGCGGTCCCAGAAGAAGACGAGGACACCGGCGGCGATGCCGGCGACCGCCCAGCGGGTGAGGAGCAGTACGGCGAGACCGACCAGGGCGGCGAGCGAACCGCGTCGCCCGGCGAACCGTATGAGCTCGTTCGCGCGCTCGCTCGCCTTCTGCTTCTCGTGCTCGGGCTTCGCGGGCAGTCCGCGGACGGCGACGGCGAACAGCGCGAGCCCGCCGCCGACGGCGACGCCGCAGGCGATGGAGTACAGGACGGTGGTCGAGAACAGACCGCCCATGGAGCCGAGGTTGTTCATGGTCACCCCCACGTCCCGGTCGGCCGGTAGCCCTGCGCGATCAGATCCTCCACGCAGGCGATCGGCGCGTGCGGCACCACCCGCCCGTCGGGCATTTCGGCGAACACCTCGCTGGACAGCACGCGGCCGTCGACGCCGTTGACCTCACGGACGGAGGTGACCATACGTTGCAGGCGCCCGCCGTTCTGGAAGTCGTTGCGCCGCTGGATGAAGACGACGAAGTTCACCGCGCCGGCTATCAGCATCTGGCTGGCCTCGATGGGGAGGCGTTCGGAGGCCTGAAGGGCGTAGGTGGAAATACGGTTGAAGACCTCGCTGGAGCTGTTGGCGTGGATCGTGGAGAGCGATCCGTCGTTGCCCTGCGACATCGCGTTGAGCATGGTCACGATCTCGTCGCCGAGGACCTCACCGACGATGACGCGGGAGGGGTTCATACGGAGGGAGCGGCGGACGAGTTCCGCCATGGAGATGGCGCCCTGCCCCTCGGAGTTGGGCAGCCGCTCCTCGAACGCCACGACGTTCGGGTGGAGTTCGGGAAAGGTGTCCAGCCCGAGCTCCAGCGCCCGCTCGACGGTGATGAGCCGCTCGTGCGGCGGGATCTCGTTGGCGAGGGCGCGCAGCAGCGTCGTCTTACCGGCGTTCGTAGCGCCCGCGATCATGATGTTCTTGCGGGCCCGGACCGCGCAGGCGAGGAAGTGCCCGATCTCGGGGGTCAGGGTGCCGTTGCCGACGAGGTCGGAGATGAAGACCTTGCCCATCCGCGCGCGACGAATGGAGAGGGCGGGCCGCCGGGCCACGTCCATGACGGCCGACAGGCGCGAACCGTCCGGCAGCCGGAGGTCGAGCTGGGGATTGGCGGAGTCGAAGGGCCGGGAGGAGAGGCCGGAGTACGCGCCGAGCACCTGGATGAGCTCGATGAGCTCCTCGTCGGTCTCCGCGACCGGCTCACCCTTCACCTCACGCCCGTCGGCGTACCCGACGAAGACCTGGTCGCAGCCGTTGATGTCGATGTTCTCGACCTGCGGATCGTCGAGGAGAGGCTGGAGACGGCCCACGCCGAACAGGGCGGCGTGCACCGCGGCCGCGTACTGCTCCTCGGTCTCGGCGTCGAGCGGCGTACGACCCGCGTTGATCTCGGTGCGGGCGTACTCCTCCAGGATCTGGGCTATGACCGCGCGGGCGTAGTGCCGCTCGTCCTCGCTGGACATCGGCGTGACGCCGTTGACCTGGTCGAGGCGACGCTGCTCGGCGATACGGTCACCGGCGTCCTGCCGGAACCGCTTGACCAACTGGTGGTCGACAGCGGTCATCGGCCGGCTCCCTGCGGGGCCTGGTGACTCTGGCTCTGGCTCTGTGAGGGTACGGTCCAGGCGGCGCCGTACTGCTGGTACAGATCCGCGGTGACCTTACGGGCCGACCGGATCAGCAGCGACTTGTCGAGGCGCCCGCGCTTACGCCCGGCCAACTGGTCGGCGCCGGCAGGGTCATCGGCGATCGTCCCCACGACGCGGGCGCCGGTCTGGGCATGCACGAGCATGTCGTTGACCTGCCCCGCCAGCTTGCCGGCGTTGTTCGGATCGACGATGAGGACGACACCGATCAGCGGGGTGGCAAGGCTCGCGGCACCGCGCGGGCCGCCGTGCAGCTTGGCGGAGAGGGCGGCGGCGCGGTCACGGACGCGGGCGATGGCCTCCGGCTCGGTACGGGAGACGAGCAGCACGAGGGCCGCGTGCGGGAACAGCTCGACGGCAGGCGTGTCCCCGCTGATCCGGCCGCAGTCGGCGATGACATCGGCGGGCGCGTGCGGGGAGTCGGCGAGGGAGGCGAAGGCCCGGCCGAGGGTGGGCCAGAGGCCCGCGAGCCCGGCGGCCTGCTCGGCGATCCCGAGTCCTACGAGGACCTCGAGGCCGCCGCTCAACGGCTGGACGTGGTCCCAGAGTTGGTCGGGGACCAGTCCGCGTCGGGCGGTGGCCGCGATGGACAGCATGCCGGTGTTGGGGTTGAGCAGACCGCCGTGCGCCGCGGCGGAGCGGTACACCAGATCGCCGCCGGCCGGGTCGGTCTCGGCGAGCAGGACGCGCCGCGGCCAGACCGCGGCGAGGGCGACGGCTGCGGTGGTGACGCCGGGGGAACCCTTGTCGGCGGCGAGAGCGATGAGCGCCATGGGTGTGCGTTCGCCTTCTAGTTGCCGGAGACGTGCACGATGGCGACCGCACCGGCCGCGGCGGCCTTGGCCACGGCTTCGGCGTCGGCCTGGTCGACGAGCAGCGTCAGGGAGAGGTTGCCGGTGCTCACGGTGGCGTCACCGCTGTCCTTCTTGGTGTTGACCTTCGCCTTGTCGACGAGGAGACCACCGGACGACGTCGACGCTGAGGACGAGTCGCTGTCGGTCGAGTCGGAGCTGCTGCTGTCGACGTTGTAGACGGCCACGGTGTCGCCGACCTTGATGTCCGACGGGTACTGGCCCTCCTTGAGGGCCAGGCCCACGGAGGCCTTACCGGCGGGGAACTCGGCGTTCTCGCCGAACATCTGCCCCATCACGATCGTGTCGTCGTAGATAGTCGTGCGGGCCTTGAGAGTCTTGAGCGTCTCGAGCTGGGACCACTTGATGTAGTTGATGCTCGGGTCGTCGGCGACCATCACGGAGGTGACGTCCTTCTCCGTGACGGACTCACCGGCCTGGATGTCCTTCGTCACCTTGACGACCTCGATCCGGTCCCCGGCTTGCAGAACCAGCATCGTCGCGCCCAGCGCGCCCACCAGAATCAACAGCACCGCAAGCGCGGCCAACGCCGGTTTGCGCTCGCGAGGAGGCGTGGGAAGCCGGTCACCGACCGACGGTTGAGCCGGAACCGCGGAACGCCCCGCGCCCGCCCCCGTACGCTCTTGGATCTTCACGCAACCGCTCCCCGTACACCCAAGAATTCGTCTGCCAAGTTCTCTGTAAATCCGGACACTTCGCCCGTGTGCGCCTGCACAGGACGCGCCGGGACGAACTAGCCAGCGCGAGGCAGAGTGTCAAGCCATCGCACCGTATCAGCCGCACATAACCCCCTCAAGGCGCGCCCTGCGCCCCGCACCGCAGCGGACGCACCGTTATCCAGCTGCAACTTGAGCCCCCTTCCTTCCCGTTGCCACGCGGGCCGAGGCGAACCCACCGCTGTGCGGGAGCGAATCGGGCACGCCATCACGCGGCGACCACCAGCCCTGCACGACTCACTCACGAAGGGGTGGGACCGGCATGCCATGATCGTTGGTCGCCGTAGGAAGGTATGGGGGAACCGATCGGGCCGAAGCCGGAAACCTCGCCATCGCCCTCGTCCCCCTCGCGGTCACGACAGACCGACAGACGGACCACTGAGGACCCCCCATGAAGCGCACCGCACTGACCGCCACCGCACTCTCCGCAGCCGTACTGCTGACCGCGTGCTCGGCCAACGACGATGATGCCGAGACCTCCGCCGCCCCCAAGTCCTCGGCCTCCCAGGCAAAGCAGGTCTCCCCCGCCGAACGCCTCGCGCAGCTGATGATCACCAAGACGGACATCTCCGGCAAGGAGGTGCAGGAGGTCGACGACGAGTTCGTCTTCGCCAAGTCCCCGGACGAGGTCACCGTCGACAAGCCGGCCTGCGCCCCACTGGCGTACGCGATGAACCAACTCCCCCTCGGCGCCCCGCAGGCCGACCTCACTCGCTACGTCTCGGGCGGCATGGAGGACCCGTTCACGCACATCACGCTGACCACCTACGCCGACGGCGAGGCGGAGTCGACGATGACCGACCTGTCGAAGGGCATCGACGCCTGCGGCGACGGGTTCAAGGCCGAGGCCAACGGCAACACCAGCACGTACGACTCGGTCGCGGCGGAGGAGCCCGCCGCACCCGCCGGCGACGAGACGGTCGCCTTCAACGCCACGATGACCTTCCGCGGCACCTCCCACACCTTCCACACCCAGGCAGTTCGCAGCGCCGACGTCATCGCCGTCTACTTCTCGGCCGACGGCATGGCCATGGCCAACGGGCACCCGAGCGATGCGGAGTTGTCGACGGCGGTGGTGAAGGCGCAGAACGGGAAGCTGAGCTGACGCATGAGCCGACAGTCAGGAGAGGCGGGCGGGAACCAGTGAACCCACAAGACGAGACGATTGCCACAGGCCTCGGTCCGTTCCGGTTCGAACTGCGCGAACTGGAGCCGACGCCCGAGGCGCCGAGGGCGCTCAAGGATGGTCGGTACGCCTGGGGCGGCACCGTCGGCGCACTCGGTGCGGTAGAGGTCGCCTTCCCCACGAAGCACGAAAACTACCCCGACAGCTACAGCCAGGTGTCGGTCACGGGCCCCGGCTTTCCCTTGATCACCTACCTGGCCCTGAGCTACGGGCACCGCCCCCTCCTGGCCCGGCAAGAGCTGCGCGTCGACTGGAACCCAGCGAAGATCAGGCGAGGTTCCTTCCGTATCTCCAAACAGGGCCGGGCCCTCCGCATCACCGCGGAGGGCCGGACGTACCGCTACCGGCAGCTCCAGAACAAGCGAAACCACGAACTGATCCGCGACGGCATACGCGTGCACATCACCCGCTCACACTGGAAGAAACCCCACCTCATCTCCGGCGTCTGCCACGGCCCGACGGACGCCCTGGACATCGGCCTGGCCCTTGTCTTCGAGGGCGCCTACACACGGAATCTCTCCCTCCCCGGCGCCCTGGTGTCCCTGCCCGGCCGCATCCTGAACCGGCTGGACGGGTTGTGACGGCGGGACATGCGGTCGCCTGCGCTACTACGTCGCGCACCTCCGGGGGAAGTACGGGATCCCGCCGGTCCTTCTCGTCACATGCCAGGACAGGGCCACTGCGGAGCAGGCGGCGAAACCCTTCCGCATCGGCCCTCCGCAGTGGCCCACGCTCACCCTGCGCGCCCTCGTCCTGGGACCGCACAACGTCCCCGCCATCACCGACCCGTCAGTCGCGGCCCGGGACATCCCTCTCGCCACTCTGAGCGCCGTCACGCATGGTAAGGACCCGAATGCTCCTGCCATACTGCAAGCCTTGGCCGTCGCCCTGAAGACCATCGACGAGGAGACCGCGAGGATCTTCGCCGAGCTCACCGAACTCGGCCTCGGCACCACCCCCGCGGCCGAGACCTGGAGGCAACTGATGTCCGTCGACCTGTCCTTCTTCCGCTCACAGACCTCCCAGCAGCTGCGGGCCATGGGGCGCGCCAAGGGGCGCGCGGAGGGGCGTGCCGAGGGCCGCGCCGAGGACATCCTCCTGATCCTCGAGTCACGCGGCATCGAGGTCCCGGAGGCCACCCGCGAACAGATCACGACCTGCACGGACCTCGACACACTCCGCACGTGGGTCGCCCGGGCCGTGCATGTCGAAGCGGCCGAGGAACTGTTCGTGACGGACGAAGCCTGAATCAAAGGCAGTCCACGGCGGGCAGCCCTCCGCCACGCCTCGCCGGCACGGAGGGCTGAACGAGACGGTGATCACCGCCCGCTGACACGCCCGCCTCGTGCCGGGCGGGCGCTCCCGCTGCCGCGCCGCCGCCCGGCTCTTGCCCTTCCCCTTCTTGCGCAGCTTCCGCAGTCGCTCCCGCTCCCGCGCCTGCCGCGCCTCGACCACCGAGCTGTGCCACCGGTGCCAGATCCGGCCGATCAGGGCGGCGCTGCCCAGGTAGACGAGGAGTGCGGTCCCTGTACCGGGGACATACGTGCACTCCGGCCTGGACGAACGGCAGCTCCACCCCGGAACGCCACTGGCGAGGAGAGACAAGGGCCCGACCGCTACCCAGCAGCCGCCCACCACGAGCCCACCACACGCACCAGCGAGCCGGGCCGCCCCGCGCCGCCCGCCCCCTGGCTCACCAGCGCCCAGCCACCGACGCACCCGAGGACAGTGACCAGCCCCCGCACGAGACCGACCGTCCAGGAGCCACCGGGCAGATCCGACAGCACCGGCAGGGTCCTGTGCCCGTAACAGTGACTTCGCTGAGCAACGGTGCAGTGGTGTGCTTTGTCTCGATACAGGGCTGCCGCGCGATCCCCGATCGGATGAAATTCCAGGAACCGATCCAGAGCGCGCCGACCAGCTCACTTGAGTGGGGGCCTACGACCTCACACGAATGGATCACCGTGCCCGAACCACCCGGCCTGTACACGATCGAACTCGAGCCCGAGGTGCACGCCTGGCTCGAAACGCTTTCGTTGCCCGAGTACAGGGCTGTCGAGCGCTTCGCCGACCGGCTGGCCACCGACGGGCCTGCTCTGCCCTTTCCCTTGGCGAGTCACCTCGGCGACGGGCTGCGGGAGCTGCGTATCGGGGCCTTCCGCGTCACCTACTGGCTCGCTCCAGGGCGGCGAGCGATTCTGCTCACCGTCTTCCGCAAGACCCGGATGCGGGAGACGGAGGAAGTGCTGAGGGCGCAGCGGGCGCGGAAGCTGTGCGAGGCCGAACACCCTCCGGCCAGTGAGCACGACGTTTACAGTAGGGACGAGGAGGCCCGATGAGCAGCGGATACCACACCGGCTGGAAGGTCCCGGCCGAGCACCGCGAGGATCCGGCGTACCGCGCCGCAGGGCGCCGTATGGACTTCGCGCAGGCTGTCTACGAGCGGCGGGCCGCTCTCGGCTGGACTACCGCCGAGCTGGCCCGTCGGGCTGGCTTGCCCGAAGCGGACATCGAGTCCATCGAGGAGAGCGGTGTCGATCCGACCCTCGAGCTGATCGAACGGCTGGCGACCGCCATGGACGCCGGTGCGCACATCGATCCGCGTACCAGCCCCGAGTTCCGGTTCGAGGACAGCGCCGCCTGAACCCGAAAAGCCACAGCGGCCCCCTCGTCATGCATCGCCCATCTCGCCACACTGAACGCCATCACGCACGGTAAGGACCCGAATGCTCCTGCCGTACTCAAAACCCTGGCCGTCGCCCTGAGGACCATCGACGAGGAGACCGCGAGGATCTTCGCCGAGCTCACCGAACTCGGCCTCGGCGCCACCCCCGCGGCCGAGACCTGGAGGCAACTGATGTCCGTGGACCTGTCCTTCTTCCGCTCACAGACCTCCCAGCGGCTGCGGGCCATGGGGCGCGCCGAGGACGTCCTCCTGATCCTCGAGTCACGCGGCATCGAGGTCCCGGAGGCCACGCGCGAACGGATCATGACCTGCACGGACCTCGACACACTCCGCACGTGGGTCATCCGAGCCGTGCATGTCGAAGCAGCCGAGAAACTGTTCGTGGCGGACGAGGCCTGAATCAAAGAGGCGGCCATCGGACTCGCGGAGCAGCCGGGGAAGCGCGGCCGAGGCCGATCCCCATTCCCCACGCCTGCTTCCGCTTGAGCAGACCGTAATACGCGTCATACACTCTTTCCATGGCCAGAACCAGGATCAGCATCAGCCTCGAGCAGGAGCAGGCGGAGCGCATCAGGCGGCACGCCGAGCGGGCCGGGCTGGACGTCTCGGCGTACCTCGTGTACGCCGCGACGCGCCAGATGGCGGAGACCGAGGCCATAGAGGAACAGTTCTCCGGAATCGACGCCCTCATCGCGAAGGCCGAAGCGGAAGCGGCGACCCTGCCGGACGAACCGGACGAGGCTGCAGAGGAGTTGACCGAACAGGAACGGCGGGACGTCGATGCCGCCCTGAATCTGGTCTACGGCGAAGACCGCCAGGACGCCCGCCCCGGGCGGGTCGCGTGACCGCACGGGTCCCGGTGTACGACACCGGAATGCTCATCGCCCTCGCCGACCGCAAGGCGAAGGCTGTGGCACTGCACAACGGCATCAAGGCCACGCCCCATCGCGCACTCGTCCTCGGCCCGGTCCTGGCCCAGGTCTGGCGCCCCCGACCGGCGGTCATCCATGCCCTGGCCGGCGCCCTGAGGGACTGCACCGTGCCTAGGGCTCGCGCATCCGAACCGCCCATGCGTGAGACGAAGGCTGGTCAGCCGGAGTGCATCGCGTGCGCCACCGGTCCCGACCTCACCGACTGGCGCCGCATCGGCGCGGCACTGGGAGAAGCGAAACTCCCCGCCAAGAAGAGGCCGGACGCGGTGGATGCCTGGGTGGCCCTGTCGGCCGTAAAGCACGGCAGTGCGGTGATCTTCACCAGCGACCCGGAGGACATCGAGGCGTACCTGGACATGCTGAACCCCGACGATGTCCACGTTGAACGCGTGTGACGGAGCCGCCCTCGCCGCTTCTGGTCGGCGTCTGCGGACTCGTCGGCTTCAGCAGGTACGCGACGAAGATGCCCTTCGCGAGGAGCGTGAATACGAGGCTGCGCTCGCGGAGTTCGCGGACTGCGCGGCGGGCGACCAGGTTCGTGACCGAAGACCGCGGCGAGGTCGAGATCCTGGCCGGCGGGCGCACCGATCCGGTGCCGTTCACGTCGGCGTATCCGCCGCGCGCGTGCCCCAGGTGCACGGCCCCGCGATAGCGAATCGAAACCCTGCAGCAACGACGGCTCCGAAGACGCTCACCAAGGTGCCCGGGGCCGTAGCCCGTTTGGGCACGATCAGGACACAGAGCACAGTCGGCGAGGGGCCATACGTCCGGAATTGGCCATGTTCTTGAGGAAGTTCGCTCTGGCGAAACCGAGAACCTCCTGGATACCGTCAGTGCTCTTGACTGAACTTCTGTCTCGCGGGGAGTCCACTGTGAAGCGCCGCACGTTGCCCACTGCCGTCGCGCTCGCCGCGTCCGCAGCCCTGTTGCTGACCGCATGTGGCAGCGGAGATGAAAACTCCAAGTCGAAGGGCGAGATCGCAGGTGCCGAGACAGAGGGCGCCACCGAGACAGTCTCACCCAGCGCGTCGCCGGACACTGTCGAGCGTCCCGAGGTGTCCTTGCCCGCAGACGTGAAGAACGTCTACGAGAGCTGGACCTCGAGCGACACGGATGAGGCGACGGCGCTGGCCGACGCGAAGCACCGCATTGATGCCACGGATGCCGCCATCGCGAGCGGCAATGTCGAGTCCGAGGCAATTCCGTTCTACTACACGGGTGATGCCCTCGTCGGCGCCGCCGACTGGATCAAGGGCTACACGGACGACAACTACACGATCACTGGCACGGTTCGTTACTACAACCCTCAGCTCACGAGTTTCGACAAGGACTCACTTGTGCTCACCTACTGCGCAGACGAGAGTAAGGCGTACGACAAAGACCGTAAGACCAACAAGGTCGACAAAACACCTGTCACGGACCAGTCCTACGTCTTCTACAACACCCGGATGGACCGGAACGCGAAGGGTGTCTGGCAGACCAGCATGCTGAGCTCTGAAAGGGGCAACAAGAAGTGCACGCCGTGAAGACACGCGCGAAACGGCTGGCAGTGATAGCCAGCGCCACCGCACTCGCATTGTTGCCCGGCACGGCTCTCGCCGACCGGGGGCGCGGTCAACCCTCCCAGGGCAGCTATGAGAAGCCGTTGTCTTACCGGATGTGATGACTGAGTTTCCGCTGCTCAGGCATGGTTCTGGTGTCCTCGTGGGAGCGTTCGGGCGATCAGTTCGTCCTCGACGATGCGGAGGTGGCCGGTGGCATCGGTGATGGGTTTGCTGGAGGAGCGGGAGGCCGCTGCCCGGGTGCGGGTGGAGGAGCTTCAGGCGGAGGCGGACCGGATCCTGTCCGAACTCGCCGTGGCCCAGGCGGTGTTGGAACGCCGGGCAATTGCTCGGGTGGAGCTGGCCGAGGCCCTGGCCGCTCCCGGTGATGCGGCGGATGCGGCCGTGGAGGAGGCGCCGGAGCCGGTGCCGGCGGCCAAAGCGGTGAAGGTCCCGGTCGTGGGGTCGATCGTGCCGCACTTCGGGGAGGGGATGACGGTGGAGGCGCTCGCGCCGGATTACCGGCGGATCGTGGGGCTGGTGGAGTCCGGTCCGGAAGGCGGTGAGGGGGTGTCGGCGAAGGAGATCGCGTCCGGTTTGGGGCTGGAGTTGGTGCCGGCGAAGATCGAGGGGGTGCGGTCCAAGGCGAGGCGCCTTGCCGAACGGGGCTGGCTGGCCCTGTCGCCGTCCGGACGGTTCACGCCGCGGCAGCCCACCGTGGCTGTTCCTGCCGCCGCCGGGAAGCCGGGCGGGCGAGGCGACGGCTCATGAGCATGGCCTGCGAGAAGTAGATGAACGCCTCGCTGCTGGCGGGCAGTGTCTCGAAGTCCCGCACCAGGCGGCGCGAGCGCATCAGCCACCCCAGCGTGCGCTCTACTACCCAGCGTCTTGGGAGTACCACGAACCCCTTCATGTCATCGCTGCGTTTGACGATCTGCAGCGTGAGCCGGAGTTTCTCCTTCGCCCAGGTGACCAGGCGGCCGGTGTAGCCGCCGTCGGCCCACACCAGCGTGATCTTGCGGAACCGGGATCGCAGGCGGGGCAGCATGATGCGGGCGGCCTGGCGGTCGGTGACGTCGGCGGCACACACCAGCACCATCAGCAGCAGGCCCAGGCAGTCCGTGATGACGTGCCGGCGCCTTCCGTTGATCTAATGGGCAGCAGTTGGAGCCGGAGAAGCCTCGTCCTGACCCAGGTCGATGAACCCTGAAATCGAGAGTGGCTCGATGGTTCTGACTCCAATCGATGGCGGGAGGGGCGGGTTGTACTCGTCGTGGGTTCCCGGGGCCAGGACCCCTTGAATGCAGAGTCGAGCCGCCGCTCCTCCCGCTGTCCCGGTCACGTTGCCGAGCACCGGCGCCAGCACGATGCCCTCCGTTGATCCGGGCTTGAGCCCTTGAAAAAGACTGGCGGGTGTTGGCGCTCGTGGTCGGCAGCGTGACCGATCACATGATCGGACCGTTGATGTTCATGGTCCGAGCCGCTCGCAGGGATCACCTCTGACCTGTTCGGGAGCCACCGAGCTCTTCTCAAGACTGAGGGCCCTGAGGGTCGCTGGGGTCACGAACGGCTAATCGGATGACGGGCCATCGAGCCCTGCCATTAGGGAGACGCGTGCCCCGCACGGCTGTGACCAGCAAAAATACGCGACTCACCCGAGAGGACGTGAACCGTATTGAGCGTGTTCTGCGGCATCGACTGGGCCAGCGACCACCACGACGTCGTCCTGGTCGACCACACCGGATCCTTACTGGACAAGGCCCGCATCGACGACAACGCCGACGGCCTGGCCCAGCTCCTGCACATGCTCGCCGAGCACGGCGACACCGCCCAAGACCCCATCCCGGTGGCCATCGAGACCTCCCGCGGCCTGCTGGTCGCCTGCCTGCGTGCAACCGGCCGCCCCATCTACGCGATCAACCCGATGGCCGCCGCCCGCTACCGCGACCGGCATTCGGTCTCACGCAAGAAGTCCGACCACCTCGACGCCATGGTCCTCGCGAACATCCTGCGGACCGACGCCGCCGCCCACCGCAAACTGCCCGCCGACTCCGAGCTCGCCCAGGCCATCGCAGTACTCGCCCGCGCTCAGCAGGACGCCGTGTGGGACCGCACCCAGGCCGCCAACAAGCTCACCTCGCACCTGCGCGAGTACTTCCCTGGCTTCCTGACCGCCGTCGGCGTCCGCCGCGAGGGCGTCTGCCACCCCATCGCCCGCGTCCTGCTTGCGGCCGCCCCCACCCCAGGCCAGGCCGCCCGGCTGACCCGCGCCCAGCTGCGGTCGCTGTTGAAGAAGGCCGGCCGCAAGAACACCATCGACGCAGAGGCCGAGCGCCTCCAGACGACGCTGCGTGCCCCGCAGATGCGCCAGCTCCCTCTGGTCGAAGAGGCCATGGGCCGCCAGACGCTCGCGCTGCTTCGGCAGCTGGACGCCGCCTGCACCAGCGCCGAAGACCTCGCCGAAGCCGCGATGGAGTCTTTTGAGAAGCACCCGGACGCCGAGATCATCACCGGCTTCCCAGGGCTCAGCGCGCTCAGCGGCGCCCGGGTGTTCGCCGAGATCGGAGACGACCGATCCCGCTTCGCCGGCGCGAAAAGCCTCAGGGCCTACGCCGGATCGGCCCCGATCACCAGGGCCTCCGGCAAGAGCGTGGCCGTCCTGGCCCGCCGGGTCAAGAACCAGCGGCTGGCCGGCGTCGGTTACGTGTGGGCCTTTGCAGCCATGGCTCACTCAGACGGCGCCAGAGCCCACTACGACCGTCGCCGCGAGGCAGGAGACCGCCACACCGCCGCCCAGCGCAACCTTTTCAACCGCATGCTCGGCTGCCTCCACCACTGCCTCACCCACCGCGTCCACTACAGCGAAGCCGTCGCCTTCCCCGCATCATCAGACACGCAACTCGCCGAGGCCGCTTGACAGTTCTTCCGCATCGGATGTCTTCTTGCCGCCGTCATAGCCGCGTGAAGCGGCGGGCACCGAGGCGGCGCCCTTGACCGACTGCGAGTCGATGACCGCCGCGGTCGGCTCCTGGTCCCGGCCCTCGGCCTCGCGGGTCCGGCCGCGCAGCCGGTCGTGGAACTCCCTGACCAGGCCGTGCTCCCGCCACCTGCGGAAGAAGGCATACACCCGGTCCCAGGCAGGGAAGTCGGCTGGCATAGAGCGCCACTTGATGCCGTTGTCGGTGACGTACCGGATCGCGTCCAGCATCACGCGGTGGCAGTAGCCCTCCGGCTGCCCGCCGCGGCCCTCCAGCCAGGCCGGCACCGGCATCGCGTCCCGCACCACTGCCCACTCCGCGTCCGTCATGTCCGACGGATACACCGGCACCCTCTCCGGGCGGTCGGCCGCGTTCCCGAACCTGTGCGCGAGGCAATCGCACGACGACACGCGGGAGTTGGACGAGACGGGGACCGTCACGCAAGACTGGAACAACAGGGCCTCCTGGCGCTCGAGTGGTCGCAACCCCGAGCTACCAAGGGGCCCTGTACTCATGCATCCACCCGGCCGAGATCACCCGAGCAAGGAACGTGTTCGATCAGAACCGTCCTCATGATCGATAGAGATACGGCTTCTGAAGCCAGTGGCAGCCAGTCTGGTGGATCCCTTGAGTCCCGTATCACCTTCTCCGGTGCCACAAGAGGCAAGGGCTCAACCTCCGGAGCCGTCACACCGGTCGGCGACTGGACCCCGCCGGCCTGCTGGTACGAGCCGAGGTACGCCACGGAATTCGCCAAGTACATCGAGAACATGTACGAGACCACCGTCAACGCTCCCGGCCAGCACAGCTACGCCAAGTCGAGCGCGGGCGAGACGCGGGCCAAGTACAAGGACGAGGAGTACAAGAACTACAACCTCGCCAAGGAGGACGAAGGCAACTGGTGGGTCGCCGTCCGCGACGAGGACCGCTGGATGGAGCCGGAGGCCAACACCTGTGACAAGCAACCGTTCTGGGTCGAGAACGGAGACACACCGCCGGTCGAGAACGCCGTGACCCCGCAAGTCCTCGCGGAGCTCGCCTACAACCGGCTCCAGCTCCCGACCACCGAGGTGGCCCTCGCTCCGGCCGAGACCACCAAGGTCAACCTGCCCACCTGGGCGTGGCTGGACAAGGCCAGGTTCAAGGAGGTCTCCGTCACCGCCCAGCTGAACGCCGGCGGCTTCAACATTCAGGCCACCACCACCGCCAAACCGGTCTCGCTCAAGCTGGAGCCCGGCACGACGGACGCCGAGACCTACCCAGCCTCGGGCGAATGCGCGCTCAACGGCGACGGCTCGATCGGCGAGCCGTACGCCAAGGGCAAGGCCGACCAGACTCCCCCCTGCGGCCTCAAGTACCTCCGCTCCTCCGGCGACGGCACCTTCAACCTCCAAGCCACGGTCACCTGGGAGATCACCTGGACGGGAACGGGCAACCCCAACCCGACCGACCTCCCCGACGGCACCTTCGGCGCCGATCAGGCCGTCACGGTCCAGGAAATCCAGTCCGTGAACCGCTGAGCAGGTCTCGCACGGCCGAGGCGCGTGACCGTATGTCGCCTCGGCCGTGCGTGCAGCAAGTCAACCGCGCGTTCGCGCCGCCCGGCCCTCGCCCTTATTTCACAGCCTGCGCATCCGCTCGCGCCGTCCCCTCGACGACCGCACCCCCGCCAGCGGCAGCACAGCCAGCCCAGGGCAGCCGCCGTGGTCGCGTAGGCCAGGAGCTGACAGGCCGCTGATCAGGTACAACAACGACCCCACGGCGAGGGTCGGGCAGACCGCGCCGGGAAAGGTGATGAGCACGTCTCCGAAGACGCGTTCCTGAGCGATCCCTGCGGCCTTCACCGGCGTGAGTACTACTCCTGTCCCTCGCCGTCCACAGCCTCATCGGTTTGGGGGTACGCGACGAAGGTGCCCTTGGCGGGGAGCGTGACTACGAGGCCGCGTTCGCGGAGTTCGCGTGTGGCGCGGCGGGCGGTCAGATGCGCGACCCCATACTCAGCAGCAAGATCACGCTCCCCGGGGAGCCGCGCACCCGGCCGCAGCTCTCCTCGGGCAATCCGTTCAGCGATGTGGTCAGCCATCTGCATATAGACGTACGCGATCTTGTTCGGGTCGATCGGAGACTGACCGGGATCTGGCGTCATATCGAACAACGTACGACAGCAGTCAGCACCATGTCTCCATGGAGTGCGCCCAACCGCTATACACCTCCCAGCTGCACCCTGTAGCGTGTCTTTCCATGGAAAGACCCCGGCGACGGAGGCAAGCCGTCCCGGGGCATGGCCAACGCTGAAAAGGAGCGTCGACATGCTGGACCTTATCGTCCGTGCCCTCGCGTGGATGCTGAGTATCTGCACCCCACGCCCGCGCGGCCGTCACCGCCAAGGCGCACTGCAGCCCCTGCGGATCACCCCCATTCCCCCACCGCCCCGCTTCACCGAACCGCTCGACGGAAACGCCTCCCGTCTCGTACGCCCCTACCTCCTGGACACCGCCGAACACCGCCGCCAACGCGAACGCCGCCGAGCCGCTCGCCTGGCAACTCTCGGCATCGACGTAGGCCCGAAACACATCCACGGCGCACGAGTACCGGCGGCCACCCGATGACCCGCCCCGCCGTCCGTATGTGCGCGCGCTGTCAGCGCACGACAGACGAACCGGTCCTGGTCCACGAGGTCCACGCCGCCACAGGCCCGGGCTTCAACGTCTACGCGTGCCCGGACTGCGTCGAGCACTACCCGCCCCTGACGAACGCACTGGAACTCCTCGACACCGCCCGCCGCCGCTCCCGCCTCACCCTCCACGTCCTCAAGGTCAATGCCGAGGGCACCGTGACCGAGGACCGCGGCGAGGTCGAGATCCTGGCCGGCGGGCGCACCGATCCGGTGCCGTTCACGTCGGCGTACCCGCCGTGCAACTGCCCCAGATGCAAGACCCCGCGATAGCGAATCGAAACTCCACAGAACGACGGCCCCGGATGCAGCACACCAAGGCACCGGGGCCGCCGCCCGTTTGGGCACGATCAGGACACAGAGCACAGTCGGCAAGGGGCCATACGCCCGGAAATCACCACGTTCTCGCGGAAGTTCGCTCTGGCGAAACCAAGAACCTCCTCGATACCGTCAGACCTCCTGACTGAACTTCTGTCTCACGGGGAGCCCACTGTGAAGCGCCGCCCTTTGCCCGTTGCTGCCGCGCTGGCCGCGACCGCAGCCCTTCTCCTGACGGCCTGCGGCAGCGGGGACGACGAATCCAGCGACAATGACAAGATCGTCGGCGCCGACCAGGGAACGGAGAAGCCGACGAAGTCGGCGGAGCCCTCGGGAGCACCGGCAGAGGACAAGCCGGACGGCGTTGATGTTTCCCTGCCCAAGGACATGAACCTGGTCTTCGACTGGGACAAGCCGGAGGACAAGAACGAGGCGGCCGCGATGGCCGACACGGCCAACTTCTTCCGTGCCATCTACCGGGGCGTCGACAAGCGCACGACCAAGGACGCCGCCTTGGCCGCCTACTCCACAGGCGATGGGCTGAAGTACGCGAAGACGCAAATCGACGTCAGGCTCGAAGGCGGCTGGACGGCAACCGGCACCCGGCGCCACTACCAGGCCACCACCCGGTCCGCATCGAACGGCAACTCGGTGGAGGTTGCGTTCTGCGTGGACTCCAGCAAGTTCTACTCCAAAGAGGTCAAGACCGGAAAGATCCTGAAGGGTACGCCCAGCATCACGGACTTCGACTACTTCAAGATCATCATGGTCAAGCTCCCCACCGGAGACGCTCTGTGGCAGGCGTCCAAGGTGTACGTCGAGACAAAGGCGGCGAAGTGTCAGTGAACAGGTCACGGCGTACGGCCCTCAGCACCGGCGCGGCTGCACTGACACTGGCCTTGGGTGTCCTCGTCCTCGCGGAACCGGCCTACGCGGGAGAACAGCCGGGCAACGCCCAGGGCTCCAACACAGAACAGTCGGGCGGCGGTGACGGCAACGGCATCTACGCCGCCGCAAAAATCCAGTACTCCGGAGCCGTCACCAAGGACGGCAGCACCGGAAACGTGACGTCCTCCGACGTCAACTGGACACCACCACCCTGCTGGTACGCCCCCTACCTCGGCGCCAAGGACTTCAAGAAGGAGATGTCCAAGAGCATCGAGGACCAGAAGAACACACCCGGCATGGGCGGCACCGCCGGCGCGGCGATCGGCGAACTGGAGCGCCACTACGAGAATGGGTACGGCTTTCCCGGCGCCCCCGGCTACGAGGACTACAACGTAGAGAACGACGGCAAGGGGATGTTCTGGGCGGGCGTCGAGAATCCCAACGAGCCCGACCTGCTCAAACGGAGCTCGTGCAACGACGTCCCCTTCTGGGTCGACAACGGCGAGGCTCCACCGCCCCAGTACGAAGAGGCCATCACCCCGGAGATACTCGCCGCCCTCGCCTACCAGCACATGCAGCTTCCGGACACCGAGGTCACCCTCGCTCCCGAGGCCAACACCAAAGTGAACCTGCCGACTTGGGCCTGGCTCGACAAGGCCGTCTTCGACGAGGTCCAGGCCACGGCCGCCATCAACGTCCCCGGCTTCAACATCCAAGCCACGACCACCGCCACGCCGGTGTCCCTCAAGCTGGAGCCGGGCACCGAGGACGCCGAGACCTACCCGGCCTCCGGCGAGTGCGCCATCAACGCCGACGGCTCCATCGGCGAGCCCTACGCCAAGGGCAAGGCCGACCAGACGCCGCCCTGCGGCATCAAGTACCTCCGCTCCTCCGGCGACGGCACGTTCAACCTCCAGGCCACCATCACCTGGGAAATCGCCTGGACCGGCACCGGCGGCGCCGGCGGCGACCTGCCCGACGGGACGTTCGGCAACGGCCAGGCGGTGATCGTCCAGGAGATCCAGGCCGTCAACCGGTGAACCGAGAGCGACGAGAACACGCACGGGGGAGGGGTATCCATGGACGATTCGGACCTGACGGTCGACTACGCGTTCCTCGCGGACTGCGAACGCAAGCTCGGGCAGCTCAAGAAGACCTTCGAGGACATCGAGAACCGTCGCGACGACATGGACAGGCACTGGGGCTCCGGTGCCATAGCCGACGTCATGGAGGACTTCGTCGACAACTGGGACGACTACCGCACCCGGCTCGTCGAGTCACTCAAGTCGGTGGGCGAGATGGTGGCCGGAACCAAGAAGGCGTTCGAGGACCTGGACGAGCAGTTGGCCAAACAGGGCGAGAAGAAGCAGAAGAAGTGACACCTACATCCAAGCGCCGTCCGGTCGACTGGCAGCCGCTGTGCGACTCCGACCCCGTGCCCGGTGATCCGGAGGAGATCCGCGCCGAGGTCAAGCACATGGTCTCGGTCGCCAAGAAACTCCGGGACCAGGCCAAGAACCTCAAGGCGATCAGCGGCGAGGACACCCTCAAGGGCAAGTACGTCAAACGCCTGCGCGAGGAGTCCGGCACGCTGGAGAAGCACATGCGGGAGGTGGCCGGCCGTTACGAGCGTGTACACGGCCATCTGACCAAGTGGGCGAACGATCTGGAGGACTTCCAGTCGGACGCCGACAAGGTCCTGCACCAGGCGAAGGAGAAGCAGGGCGAGATCGAGGCGGAGAAGAAGAAGGAAGCCGACTCCGCTGACAAGGACACTCCCCGGCCCTCCGCCAGCGGCACGGACCACGATCCCCTCCAGCCGTACCGAAACCGGCTGAACGACATCACCGGAGCCCGGGACACCCGCGCCAACCATCATGCCGGGAAGATCCGCGACGAGATCGAGGACGTGATCGAGGACTCGTGGTGGGACGACGTCAAGGGCTGGGTCCATGACCATGCGGACGGGATCAAGGCTTTCATCGATGTTCTCGGCTGGGTCGCGACGGCAGCTGGCTTCCTGGCGCTCGCCATTCCCGGCTTGAACCTGCTCGTCCTTGGCATCGCGGCGCTCACGATCGGGCTCAGACTCCTACTGGTGGCGTCCGGCGACGCCAGCTGGACGGATGTCATCTTCGACGTCGTGGGCGGACTGCTCGTCGTCGGTGGCCTCGGGGCTGCCGCGAAGCTCGCCAGTGGCGCCAAGGCCACCGTGGGCGCCGCTCAGGCCGCCCGGACCGCCGGCCTGAGCCGAGGGCTCAGGGGCGTCAAGGGCGTCCTGGACGACACGGGGCGGATGATGACCAAATTGCCGGAAGGGCCGGGGCGGCAGGCCCTCGGAGCGGCCCGTAACGCGATGCGCAAGTCCATCTCCCAGAACGTCGGCCTGGTCGCCAAGGGGCCGCTGAGGGTCAGCCCGTTGTCGACGCTGGTGCACCTCGGCGACAAGGAGATGGCCGGCATGGCGAAGATGCTGCAGGCGAACAAGGCTGCCTTTCCGGAGGCCGCGGGTGCTGCGGCGGACAAGGCGTACAAGTCCTATCAGGTGGGCCTCGGCATCGCCTGGACCGGCATGGGGATGGACGTCATGGACAAGTCGCTGGGAAAGAGCGACCTGACAAGCTGGACCAAGGAGACGTTCGGTACCGGCGAGAAGCCGTACAACGCGGCGTACTCGGACTGGAAGGACAACACCCTGAAGCCCGCCCCCGACACCCACTGGTGAGGAATGACCATGGACCTGAACTCGGCGCATCGCATTGCCGAGGCCGAAGCCGCCCGCACCGGGCTCGGCACCGGCCCTAACCGGCGGCTCCGGCTGACGCTGATCATCGGGATGCCGCTGTTCCTCCCGGTATTGGGAATCATGATCCTGGTGCCGAAGTCCCTGATGAATGACGTGCTCTACGTCTATGAGGCCGGGATCGTCGGCTGCCTCCTGCACTACGTCTGGGTGTTCGTGAAGTACCCCCGGCACACGGACCGTCCGCCCTACCTCACCCGGGACCTCGCCATGGGCGGCGGCTTCTACCTGCCCTCGCTGTTCTTCGGTTTCTGGCCGGGCATGATCGCCGCCCCGGCGTGGGCGCTCTTCGTAGGCGTTGCTTACGCCGTGGAAGTGACGCGGGGGCGCAATGACCACCGCTGAGCACCGCCGGGCCCCGAACGGCTTCAACCTGGTGCCGCCACCCGGCTGGGACGTGATTCCGCTGCGTACGGGTACCGAGGAAGCGATGGACCGCATCGTGCGCAAGGCCGTAGCACAGCTGCCCGTCGGCTTCCCCAAGGACGACATTCCGAAGGCCCGGCTGAAGCTCACCCAGGAGATGAAGAAGGTCGTCCGCCGGGCCAGGGCCAAGGGGGGAATGACCCTCTACCTCCCCACCGAACGCCTCCACGGCGTCGCGCTGCCCGTCTCGATCGTGGCCTCCGAGCCGATCGAGATTCCGCGGGTCAGGCCCAACAGCGGCCCGGAAGCGGTCCTGGCGGCGCTCGCCTCCGTGACTCCCGGTGCCGAGACGCGGGAGCTCGACGCCACCGCGGCCCTGCGCTCGGAGCGAGACGTACCCGCCGACGCGGCGCAGGGCGTCGACGTCGCTCACCGCCGGGTCGAGTACTTCGTTCCCGTCCCGGACAGCGCCCCCGACCAGTACCTCACCTTCTCCTTCAGCGCCCTGATCGCGCCTGGCTCGGATCCCGCCTTCTACGACACCCTTGTGGAGTTGTTCGATGCCGTGATGGGCACCTTCCGCTGGAGCTACGCCTGAAGGCTCCCTTCTGCCGTGCCCCCCGAAGAAAGAGACCACTCATGTCCGAAGGCACCCTGTGGAGCACCGACCTCGGCGCCCCGCTCCACATCGACACGGATGCCAACCCAGACCTCTGGGGCTATCTTCACCTCCAGATCGACAAGAAGACCTTCAAGGAATGGCTGGACCTGCACCTGACCGGCCTGGCCGCCGTCCACGACATCGAACTCACCCGCAAACTGCGGCGTTTCCACAAGAGCTTCTACGAGCAGACGATCGTCACGCTCCGGGACAAGCTCCAGGCCGACGAGGCGTTCGTCTACCACCCCGTTCCGCTGACCTACATGCCGCTGGTGATGCACGCCACCCGCCTCCACTGCGAGGCCCGTGACGCAGCCTCCTGCGAGGGAGTCACCGCGCTCACGGTGCCGCACCCGGAAATCCCCGAGTGGCAGCAGCGAACCGGCAGCGTGCCGTTCGCCTCTCCGCACCTGGGCGCGGACGGGGTCCGGGTCACCCGCTCCTACCCTGCGGACAGCACCATCATGATGACCTCGGTGACGTACCACTGGCACACCCCGCCCGGCCTCCCCGACGTCCTGCTCCGCGGCCACCACGACGATCCGGAAGTGATCGCCGCGGCAATGGAGGCACTGGACGACTTCGCGCGGACGCTCCGACTTCCCGGGACGGCCCATTGACCGGCCCCGCCTGGGGCGGATTCAAGCGGTGAGCATTGTTGAGCGGCATTCCGCATGCCCGTCCAGGACGCCAAGTACTACAGCCTCAGGTCTTGTGACTGCTGATCGGTGATGTCGTTGTCTAGTCATGCTGGTTGATGTGGCGCCAGAGCACGTGGAGGGGTGGGCGGAGGTACTGGCCTCGCTCACCGCAGGGTTGGGGTACTTGTTTGCGCGGCCGGAGCCGCGGGAGGTGTTCGCGGACCTGATCGAGGGCCTGCTGTCGGGCTTGGGCCGCAAGCGCGGCTGGACGATGGCCGAGCGGGCCGGGCACGCCACCCCGCACCGGACCCAGAAGTTCCTCGGTAATGCGTCCTGGGACGCGGATGCGCTGCTGGCCGAGGTCCAGGGCTACATCGCCGGCCACCTCGGGGATGCGCAGGCCACGCTGGTGCTGGGCGACACCCAGGTCATCAAGGAGGGGACCCGGTCGGTCGGGGTGGCCCGCCAGCACTGCGGGGTGACCGGGGACGTGCGCAGCTGCCAGGTCATGGTGATGCTCACCTACGCCGCCGAGGGCGGGCACACCTTCTTCGACCGGCGCCTGTACCTGCCCGCCGTCTGGGCCCAGGACGCGCCGCGCCACCGGGACGCGGGGGTACCCGAGGAGATCACCTTCGCCACCAAGCCCGAGCTGGGCATCGCCATGCTGCGCGGCGCCATCGCACGCGGCCTGCCCTTTGCCTGAGTGGCCGCCGACGCCGACTACGGCAAGGACCCCGCCCTGCGCGCCTTCCTGCACGAGAATGCCGTGCCCTATGTGCTGAGCAGTGTGCATCGTGAAAACTGCAGATCGGGCGGGCTGGTGTGCGCGAGGCCGGGAGTGCTCGGGCTGTTCGGCGGCGGGTGTCCATGGTGAAGATCGTCTGACCGGTCGGCCGGGAGGGTTCTCTGGTTCTGCTGCGCCTGCGTCAGTGGGCCGCCTACGATCCGTCACCGTGTCGGTACGTCGGAGATCGTGGGGAGGGTGTGGGATGTCCGATCTGGAGCGGATCACGGCTCGCCGTAGCGACCTGGACGCGCTCGCCGAGGAGTTGGCCAAGCGGCTCGGGGCGGTCGAGGCCGAGCGGGAGGGGAGGAGTTGGGGATCGCCGAGCGTGGGTCCTGCTCCTCCTGGCCGAACAGGACCGGGCCGATACGGAGGCTGTTGAGGCGGCGGATCCGGTGAAAGCGCAGGTGGCGGGGCGTGCGGTGCTGCTGGTCCAGCACCGCAGTGAGACGGACGACGAGGCCGCGTTGCCCGCCGACTATCGCCGGATTCTGGCGATCGTGCGTGCCGTCGGCGGCATGGTGCAGGTCCAGGACGGTTGCAAGTTCCGGGGTCGTGCGGCTGGTCGGGTAGCGACCGGTTGGGGTGCATAGCAGAGCAGGCACGGGCTTCGTGATCATTGTGATGTCTAAGCCAGATGATCATGAGGTGGCCCGTGCCTGCTGCTGCATCCTCTCCCATCCCTGCCGTGCTGGTGAAACTGGGGCCGCTGGACACCGGCCGGATCGCCGACCTGCGCCCCTACTTCGACTCGGTGCCCGACCCGCGCGCACGGCGGGGCCACTGGTATTCACTGACAGCGATCCTGCTGGTGTGTGCCTGCGCGGTCGTCTCGGGAGCGAAGAGCATCGACGAACTCGCCGAGTGGGGCCAGCGTGCCTCGAACGCACTCCTGGCAGTGATCGGGATCCGGCGCCACCTGCTCAGATGGCGGCGTACTCCGTCGCCGGCCACGCTCGGCCGTGTGCTGGGGGCTGTTGACGGTGACGCCCTGGACCGGGCGGTCGGTGCCTACCTGGCCGACCGGCACCGCGCCGCCACCGAGCCCGTCCAGGCTCCGTCGCCCTCGGCGTCCGGGCGGCCGCGCGTGATCGCTGTCGACGGCAAAGCACTCAAGGGATCGGCCCGGCTCACCGCAACGCGCCGGCATCTGCTCTCCGCGGTCACCCACGGCACCGTCGTGCCCCTCGCTCAGGTGGAGGTCGGTGCGAAGACGAACGAAACGGGACACTTCCGTCCGCTGCTGGCACCACTGGACCTGACCGGCACCGTCGTCACCTTCGACGCCCTGCACTCGGTCAAGGCGAACATCTCCTGGCGGGTCGAGAGCAAGAACGCCCATTACATCGCCGTGATCAAGACCAACCAGCCCACCGCCCACCGTCAGCTCGCGGCCCTGCCATGGCGGGGCATCCCCGTCCAGCACACCGCCTCCGAGACCGGACGACGAAGGCTGGTCAGCCGGAGTGCATCGCGTGCGCCACCGGCCCGGACCTCACCGACTGGCGCCGCATCGGCGCGGCACTGGAAGAAGCGAAACTCCCCACCAAGGAGAAGCCAGACGCTGTGGATGCCTGGCTAGCCCTGTCAGCCGCAAAGCACGGCAGTGCCGTGATCTTCACCAGCGACCCAGAGGACATCGAGGCATACCTGGACATGCTGAACCCGGGCGATGTCCACGTTGAACGCGTGTGACGGAGCCGCCCTCGCCGCTTCTGGTCGGCGTCTGCGGACTCGTCGGCTTCAGCGGGGTACGCGACGAAGGTGCCCTTCGCGGGGGGGCATGACTACAAAGCCGCGTTCGCGGAGTTCGCGGACTGCGCGGCGGGCGGTCAGGTTCGTGACCGAGGACCGCGGCGAGGTCGAGATCCTGGCCGGCGGGCACACCGATCCGGTGCCGTGCACATCGGCGTATCCGCCGAGCACCTGCCCCAGATGCAAGACTCCGCGATAGCGAATCGAAACTCCACAGAACGACGGCCCCGGACGCAGCACACCAAGGCACCGGGGCCGCCGCCCGTTTGGGCACGATCAGGACACAGAGCACATTCAGCAAGAGGCCATACGCCCGGAAATCACCACGTTCTCGAGGAAGTTCGCTCTGGCGAAACCAAGAGCCTCCTCGATACCGTCAGATCTCTTGACTGAATTTCTGTCTCACGGGGAGTCCACTGTGAAGCGCCGCACGTTGCCCACTGCCGTCGTGCTCGCCACGTCCGCAGCCCTGTTGCTGACCGCATGTGGCGGTGGAGACGACCAGTCCGACACCAACGACAAGATCGCGGGCGCCGACACGGGTGCGACGGAGTCGTCGTCGCCCAGCGCAACCGCCTCTGGTCCCGCCGACCGGCCCGACATCACGTTCCCGGACGACGTGGAGAACAAGTTCGAGAACTGGAAGACAGGCGATCCGACCGAGGACGCCGTGCTGTCCGACGTGGCCCAGACGGTCAACGCGGTCGACGACGCCATCCTTCGCGGCGACACCAACTCGGCTGCGGTCGCGTACTACCGCCAGGGCGACGCGCTCGTCAGCGCGCAGAAGTGGATCCAGGCCTGGCTCGACGAGGACCTCAGCTTCACAGGCGTCACGCGCTACTTCAAGCCGAACATCAAGGTCGCCGATCAAGATACGGCCGCGGTCGTGTACTGCGCGGACGAGAGCAAGGCCTACAACAAGGACCGTAAGACCGGCAAGGTGGACAAGTCACCTTCCGACGAGAGCCCGTACGTCACGTACAGCACGCAGCTGAAGAAGAACAGCAAGGGTGTGTGGCAGACCACCAACGTGGTGTCGAAGAGGGGGGAAGAGACATGCGCGTCCTGACCCGTCGCGCTGCCGGTGTGAGTGCTCTCGTCATAGCCTTCGGTACGTTCGCCGGAACCGCGCAGGCCAAGGGGCCCGGCCAGTCCGAGTCCGAGATCGACACCAGCGGCGGCCGCTCCGGCACCACCCTCACCTCGAAGATCACGTACTCCGGAAGCATTAAGGGCAGCGACGGCAGCACCGGCGGCGTCACCCCGGTGACTGACTGGACTCCGCCCGCCTGCTGGTACGAGCCGCGCTCCGCAGAGGAGTTCTCGAAGTACGTCGAGGACATGTACACCGAGACGGTCAACACGCCGGGCCAGCACAGCTACGCCAAGACCTCGGTCGGGATGTTCCGGGACGAGTACAAGGACGGCAAGTACAAGAACTACAACCTAGACATCAAGGACGAGGGCAGCTGGTGGGTCGCCGTCCAGGACGAGGACCGCTGGATGGAGCCCGAGGCTCAGCTCTGCGACGAGGCGCCCTTCTGGGTCGAGACCGGTGACGCACCGCCGGTCGATAACGCGGTGACCCCGCAGGTCCTCGCAGAGCTCGCCTACAACCAGCTCCAGCTCCCGACCACCGAGGTGACCCTCGCCCCCGCCGAGATCACCAAGGTCAATCTCCCGACCTGGGCCTGGCTGGACGCGGCCAAGTTCAAGGAGGTCTCCGTCACCGCCCAGCTGAACGCCGGGGGCGTCAATATCCAGGCCACCACCACCGCCAAGCCGGTCTCCCTGAAGCTGGAGCCGGGTACGGCCGACGCCGAAACCTACCCCGCCTCGGGCGAATGCGCGCTCAACGGCGACGGCTCGATCGGCGAACCGTACGCCAAGGGCAAGGCCGACGACACCCCACCCTGCGGTCTCAAGTACCTCCGCTCTTCCGGCGGCGGCACCTTCAACCTCCAAGCCACCGTCACCTGGGAGATCACCTGGACGGGAACGGGCAACCCCAACCCGACCGACCTCCCCGACGGCACGTTCGGCGCCGACCAGGCCGTCACTGTGCAGGAGATCCAGTCCGTGAACCGTTGAGCCGGGGCCCACGGCCGGGGAGTGCGAGTCCGACGACACCACCTCGGCCGTAGTTCCGGTCAACCACTCCGCCGCGCCGCCCGGCTCTTGCCCTTGCCCTTGTTCCACAGCTTCCGTATCCGCTCCCGCGCACGCCGGGCGTCGAGGACCGTGCGTCACCAGCGGTAGCAGAGCCAGCCGATGTCGATCGCGGTGATCGCGTAGGCCAGGAGGGCGGTCCCACTGCCGGGGATGTACGCGCAATCCGACTCGTACGAGCGGCAGTTCTTGTCCTGAACTGTAGACCTCAACTGACAACTGGAAATGGGCAGCAGGAGACATACCTTGCGCCTACCGAGTGCGCCAGCAATGACCTTTGACTGAGAGAGCCGAGCCGTCACCGACCATGAGCAGAAAGACCACCGCCCGTCGCGTCCAGGATCGACTCGGCGTCCCGGTGGACGCCGCCGCATGGTGCAGAATCGACAGAATCCCCAAGCCGCCCGAGGAGATTCACCGTGGGGTCGGCGCGGGACCCCTACGGCCCGCGCTGATCAGGCCGTTGGGCATCCTCGGTGTCCTGGTGGCTTGGCTGTTCGCACCCCTGGTGATGATTCTCGCCCTCCTGTCGGCGGCCGAGGAATGGGTGGAGCGGATGCTGGGATCGAAGGCGGATCGTGCCAGAACCCGCTCCAAGGCTCAGGAGGCCAAGGAGCAGAAGGCGGCCATTGCCGCACATGGCCTGGACCAGGTCTTCGACGGTGGCTGGACCGGGGCGGCGGGTCAGTTCCTGCTGCGCTGGTACGGGCACTCATCCCATCACAGGCGGCTGCTCATACTCGCTCCGGACCGTCTTGTCCTCGCCGCACCGCCGAAGCGGGTGTCCGTCCGGGAAGAGGAGCGGATGCGGATCGTCGCCGAGATCCCCGCGACGGAAGCGACCGTGGAGGACCCTCTCGTCGGCCTGTGCCCGAGTGACAGGCTGCGCGTCAGGTTCGGCGACGGGTCGTGGCTCACGGTCATAACTGACGAGCCCCGAAGTGAGGTCCACATGCACCTGATGCGGCAGCCGCGTCTTGGTGCCGCGCCTCACACCCAGCGCACGGAGTGAGCCATGGCTTCGCACAGGTTCCCCATGGGACCGTGCGTGCCGCTCAGAGGTGCGGAGAAAGCCAGATGGAGATACCCCGCGCCGCCGGGCATGTGGACGTGGAAGTCCATGTTCGTGTCCGTGCGGGAGCGGACCGTCCGGCCCGCGGGCAGGTCGATGACGTCCACCTCGGCTTGGCCCCAGCGTTGGGTGAGCACCTCGGCGAACTCATCTGGCGTCGGCGCCAGTCCGCGGGGCATCGGTGGCCAGGAGATCAGGAGTGAGGCCGGCATGGCCGATGCCTCGGGCGCCTCCGTCCGGAGGAAGAACTCCAGTGCACCGCGGGTGAGTCCGTTCTCTGCGGTGTTGCGGAGAGTGACCCAGACGCTGCGAGCGACCTCCGCGGGGGTGCCGCCGGCGGCGAACTCCTTGTCCACGAAGGTCTTCAGCTGACCGCGCCAGCGCTCCTGCGTGAGGTCGATACGGAACCAGTCACGGGGGACGAGGAGGCGGTAGTCCGAGGGCGGCGTTTCCGCGGTCACGCCCCGTCCTCCGAGGTGACCAGTGGCGTGCCGTCCGCTTCGAACAGCCGGATGCTGCTGACGATGTTGCCGAACATGGTGGAGAAGACGTCCCAGCCGTCCATCGTCGGGGTGCCCATCTCCGTGACGACCGTGGTGCCGTTCGGGAGGGGGACGTAGACGCGTATGTACGCCGTCGGGAACACAAGGGCTTCGCCGGACTCGGTGAGGTCGCCGGTGAGTTTCGACTCCCGGGTGCCGATGCACGACACGGCGGGTCCGCAGGGCAGCTGAATCCGGGAGACCTCGCCGACCTCGATCCGGCGAAGGCTGGCCCAGATCGCCTTGACCGCGGCCGGGACTCCTTCGACTTCCGGGCTGTCGACCAGGCTGACGAAGACTGTCGCCGTGCAGGGATTGCCGTCGACCGCGGTCAGGCAGATGCCGGCGAACTCGGCACCGGCGGCCAGCAGGTCGTCGACGCCGAGCGCGCACATGACGGCGAACTTCGTCTTCTCCTCCTCCGGCGCACCCGGCAGGACCTTGTCCGCGAGTTCCCCCAGCAGCTCTACGGCCTTGTCGTCGTCCTCTTCGTGGATGGGGATGTCGTGGAAGACCTCCGGCATCACCCAGCGGACATGGATGTCGTCAGCGCGCAGGGCAGGCGGTGCGAGGTGAGTGGGGATGAACTCCGACAGTTCGAGCTCGGTCGTCACGGAGCCTGGTCCTTTTCGGGGATGGGACGATCGGGAGCCTCGGGGAAGAACTTTCGGGAGGTGGCGTACATCCCGTAGTAGGGGTAGAGGCGCGGGATGTCGGCACCACCGCTGCGGGCGATGCCGACGATCTTGCGGTAGAGGCGGGCTCGGCAGCGAGTGTTCCGCAGGGTCTTGTCGCGCAGATCGCGCAGTCTCCAGAGGAAGATCAGCCCGGCGAGGACACCGAGCAGCAGCGCGTCCACGACGATGAAGCCGATCTGGAACTGCCGGGACTTCTGGGAAGCGACCAGATCCCAGAACGGCCAGGCGCCGAAGCCGAGGACGAAAATCGGAACAGCCAGAAGGCAGCCCTGGATACCGGCCTTCGAGGTTTCCTCCCGCCGCTGGAACAGCAGCCAGTGGACTGCCCGGTCGTCGAGGAAGTCGAAGCGGACCTCGCGCCCATAGCGTTCAGCCGCCGCTTTGGCGGCGGGAACCGCGGCGATGGCCGAGGAGGGGACCATGTTGTGGACGGTCCCCTGGTCATCGACGAACTTTCCGAACTCTAGCGCGTGGTAGTCACCCATGAGCTGGCTCTCCTTCTATCCGGTCGGGTCATCCGGCGGGCGCCAACGCGCCATGGAACGACGTCGACGACGGGCTGGGCTGCGGTGTCGGGGACGGGGTGCGGGTCCGGTCGGAAGGGCTGGGCGTCGGGGCCGGCGTGGGCGTGGGCCTGGCCTCACCGGGCGGCGGGCTCACCTGGTTCGGTGAGTCGTCAGGGTTTATGTAGTGCCGCAGTCTGACCAGGCTCTGCACGTACGCGTTGCCCAGAGCGGCGCCCTTGATGTAACGCGTGACAAGCTCGGGGTCGAAGCCTCCGGCGGGCAGCCTCACCTTGGTGATGCCCTTGCTGGTCAGATATTTGGAGGCCCAGACAACACCCTTGTTGAAGTTCTTCACGGCGAAACCGTTGGTGAAGCCCGCCCACACGGCCTGCCTCGCGACCAGCAACCGCGAGCCCTTGGCCGCCGCCGAGAGCCCCTTCAGAGCGCCCAGTCCGGGGATGATGCCCAGGACGTCGAACGTGATCTTCAGCCAGTCGAACTTGCCGCCGCGGGCGAAGACGTCGTAGAGGCGGCCCGCCAAGGCGGTGGCGCTCAAGGCGGAGGCCAAGCCCACGAGGAGCACCGCGGCCAGGCCACCCGTCAGGACGACCGCCGCCACCAGCGCGAGCACCGCCACGACCGTGGCAGCCGTCGAGATCCAGTCCGCGTTGTCCGCGATCCAGTTCATGATCCCGCCCGGATCCCGGACGCCGTCATGGTGGATCACGTTCTTGATCTTCTTGGCGGCTCGGTCCGCCGCGTCGTCACGGATGTCCTTCGCCCGCTCGATCTTGCTGCGAGCCTTCGCCATGAGGAGCGCGGCGTCGTCCCGTTTCTTCCCCTGCTTCGTACGCTCGGTGTGGTCCTCCCTGGACGGGACCGTACCCTCGAACGGCTCCAGTGCCTTGAGGGCTGCCTTGTGATCGACCTCGGCGGCGCGGAACTCCTCCAGTCCCTTGTCCGCCATGCGCTGCGCACGGTGCAGTTCGCTGGCGTACTCCGCCGACTCGCCGTCGCCCGCCTGGACCTTCGTGCCGAGTGCGGTCGCGGCCTCGTCGTAGCGGTCGTATGCCTTCTTCAGGCGGCCGGACGTGTCGCCCGCGATCTCGTGGAAGGCGCGGCCTGCGTCGCTGTCCCAGCCGTCGACCGAGGCCAGCGCCTTGATGTTCCGCGCCTGCTTGTCGATCTCGTCGGCCATGCCGCGCAGCTTCTTGCCGAGCCGCGCCACCTCGTACGGGTCACCGGGCACCGGGTCGGAGTCGTACATCGGTGACCAGTCCTTCGGACGGGCTGTCACTGCTACTTCTCCTTTTCCCGCTCTTCTTGGCTTCCCGGAGCGCGTTCGCGAGCTCATGGTCGATGTCCTCGTACGCCTTGGCCGCGTTCGCGGTGTACTTGGCGAGGTTCTCGATGTCTTCCATGAGCTTCTTGCGGTTCTTCTTCCACGTTTGGGAGAAGTCGTCGAAGATGTCCCGGAGTTTCTCGCTGCCGAGGGCCTCGCCGTACTCGTCCGCCGGGTTGCCGTTGTCCTTGAACTCCCGGTGGATGCGGTAGAGCGAGTCCGAACAGTCCTTGATCAGTTCGAGGTCGTACCGAGTTTTGTCTGCCACCCGTTCAGACTTTCTTCATCAAGGGCCACCAGCACCGGGGCGGTGGGACACGCAAAGTGCCCCACCGCTCACCCGAGCAGCACAATGGCCGCAGACGTCACTAGTGCTGCTCCGCAGAAGTTCGTGGAGGGGTCAGGCCGCCGGGCTGTCGAGGTAGAGGCCGCAGGCGCAGTCCAGGCATTCCTCGGGGCTGCCGACGGGGAGGCCGCTGGGTAGCACGTTGTCCTGGTAGCCGCCTCGGCTGGCGAGGTAGAGAGCGAAGCCCCAGGAGTGCAGGACGCCCGCGAAGCGCAGGCGGCACAGCGGCAGCTGTTCGCCGTCCTTCAACTCGCCGTCCACATAGGCGAATCCGGCTCGAAAGCGGACTCGGACCCGGGCGAGCTGCGGCCAGCGCTCGCTGGCGCGGGCGTTCAGCCGCTGGCGCAGGTGGTGCTGCATGGACTCGGGTGGGTTCTTCGGCACAGCCCCATCCTGCCGCCCCGACCGGCGCCTGCGCCATGATCACTGCTCATGGCGGAGGGCTCGGGGCGGTGTGCGGCGGCGGCCGTGGTGGTGGACGAGGAGGTGCGCGGCGTGCTGGAGCGGATCGTGTCCTCGACGAAAGCGCAGGTGCGGCAGGTGCTTCGGGCCAGGATCGTGCTGGCGGCAGCCGACGGAGTGGGCAACGCGGCGATCGCACGTCGGCTGGCGGTGAGCGTGCACACGGTCCGCAAGTGGCGCGGGCGGTTCGCCGGGCTGGGTTTGGCGGGACTCAAGGACGCCGCTCGCTCGGGCCGACCGCGCCGCTACGACGACCTGGTGCGCGTCGCGGTGGTCGCCGCGGCCACCAGCGCCCCGCCCGTCCCCGCCGCGACCTGGACCCACGTGTCCATCGCCGCTCAGGTCGCGGGCACGGTGTTCGCACCGATCTCCGCCTCCCAGGTCGGCCGGATCCTGGCCGACCTGGACCTCAAGCCGCACAAGGTGCGCGGCTGGCTCACACGCCGCGACACCCCCGACTTCTGGGAGCGGGTCAAGGACATTTGCGAGCTGTACCGCAACCCGCCGACCGGGGCGATCGTGCTGTCCATCGACGAGAAGACCGCGATCCAAGCCCGCGAGCGCCGCTACCCCTCACAGCACGTCCGACCAGGCCGAGCGGCCCGGCACGAGTTCGAGTACCGACGCCACGGCACCGCCTCGATCGTCGCCGCGCTGGAGGTCACCACCGGACAGACCCTGATCGAGACCATAGAACGCAACAACGCCGCAACCTTCACCGCCTTCCTGGACCGCCTCGACCGGCTCCTGCCACGCGACAAGGAAATCCACGTGGTTCTCGACAACGGCTCCTCCCGCACCGCGAAGCACACCAAAGAGTGGCTCGCGGCCCACCAACGCTGGCACATCCACTGGACCCCACCCCACGCCTCCTGGCTCAACCAGGTCGTGCGACACGAAAGCCGCTTGAGAAGAGCGGACTCACCGAAGGAGGATCGACTGATGTCGAAGGTGTAGCTCCCGAGCCAGTGCACAGGGCTCGTTCCCGCCTCAGCGTGCGTCGTGAGTAATCGCGGGGTGCGAAGCCTGGGGAAATGCCCAAGGATCCT
Source organism: Streptomyces flavusporus (assembly GCF_046267975.1). NCBI lineage: Bacteria > Bacillati > Actinomycetota > Actinomycetes > Kitasatosporales > Streptomycetaceae > Streptomyces > Streptomyces flavusporus. The sequence continues at coordinate 4,197,789 of NZ_CP176503.1, forward strand.
CGTTCCATCCGGGGGTTACAGGCTGGGAAATGCCGGACGGGTGAATGCGAATGAACCCTTGATGATTCCTCGTCATGAGCACTCTCGCCGATGGGTCGTTTCAGCGAGAGATAGGGACTGGCCGCTGGAAATCGGCAGGCGCCGACTGGGGAAATCTGGCCAGTCGGGAGTGCACCGCCGTCCCCGGGGTGCAGAGGGCCCCCTCACCGGCAGCATCTCTCTCATGCGGAACGTGACAACCCCGATGGAGTCCAGGCAATGCAATTCTGACCTGGTAAGCCAACCGCAAGGAAGGCCCAACTCTCCAGCGGGCGCAGGAAGACCCAGCAAGCGAATGCCGGTCGCCGAAAGGCAACAGGAAACCGGGAACCATGCGCTGACACCTCCGTCGGTGGTCCCCGCATAACTGGCCGGATAGGGGCCGATGTCCCGGCCTGAAAGGGCGCTGACGTGGGTCTGGTGAGCCCGTGAAGAAACGATGACCAAAGACACCTGAACCGAAGGGCAAGTTGGACGCCGTGACGACACACGTGGCTGGGGCGGCGCAAGCCGCTGCGACCGCAGCCGGCATGGCGAACGGACCGGAGGACGAGATCACCGACTGGCCGTCGATCGACTGGCGGACCGTCGAGGACGACGTACGGCGTCTGCGGCAACGCATCTTCACGGCATCGCAGGCAGGAGACCTGGCCAAGGTCAGGAATCTGCAGAAGTTGATGCTCCGCTCCCGCGCCAACACACTCGCGAGTGTGCGGCGGGTCACGGAAGTCAACGCTGGCCGCAAGACGGCGGGCATCGACGGGAAAGTCGTCCTGCTGCCCCAGGGAAAGGCCGAGTTGGCCGACTGGGTCCAGCATGGCGCGGCCCCGTGGAAGCCCAAGCCCGTCAAGCGGGTGTATATAGCCAAGGCGAATGGGAAGCAGCGCCCACTTGGAATTCCTGTGATCGCCGACAGATGCCTTCAAGCTCTGACGCTGAATGCACTGGAGCCCGAGTGGGAGGCACGGCTGGAACCGAAGGTCTACGGTTTCCGTCCAGGCCGTGGCTGTCATGACGCGATCGTTGCCATCCACACGACGGCGAGCGGCAAGAACGCCAAACGCTTGTGGGTGCTCGACGCGGACTTGAAAGCGGCATTCGACCGAATCGACCACGATCACCTGCTCGCGTCATTGGGCTCCTTTCCCGGGAGGGGAATGATCGCCGGATGGCTGAAGGCGGGTGTGGTCGAGAAAGGTTGGTTCACCCCCACGGTGGAGGGAACTCCCCAGGGCGGGGTGATCAGTCCCGCGTTGTTGAACATCGCCTTGCACGGCATGGGAAAGGCTGCTGGAGTCCGCTACCAGAATCTCGGCAGTGATGCCACGATTCTGGCGCGCGATTCTCCGGTTCTGGTCGTCTACGCCGACGACCTTCTCGCCCTGTGTCATTCTCGGGAACAGGCCGAGCAGGTCAAGGCGCGGCTGACTGTGTGGCTCGCGCCCCGGGGCCTGGCCTTCAACGAGGACAAGACGCGCATTGTCCACCTCGATGAGGGCTGCGACTTCCTGGGGTTCAACATCCGACGCTACCGCAGCAAGCTGCTGACCAAACCGAGCAACGCGGCCTTGCGGCGGATCCGGGAACGGCTTGCCGCCGAGGTGCTGGCCCTGCGAGGGGCCAACGCCGACGCGGTGATCGCCAAGCTCAACCCGATCATCAAGGGCTGGGCTGCCTACTACCGGATCGGGGTGTCCAAGCGGGCGTTCAACTCGCTGGACGCCTACGTGTGGAGACTGGTCTACAAGTGGGCCAAGTTCTCCCACCCGAACAAGCCGATGCGCTGGGTGACTGCCCGGTACTTCGCCATGTTCAACCCGTTCAGGCAGGACACATGGGTATTCGGGGACCGCACCAGCGGTTTCTACCTCTACAAGTTCGCCTGGACGCCGATCGTCCGGCACCGGATGGTGCCAGGGAGGGCGTCAACCGACGATCCCGCCCTGGCCGACTTCTGGGCCAAGCGGTGCCGCCGCGGCAAACTCCCGCTGGGCAAGGGCACCTTGCATCTGTTGCAGATGCAAGACGGCCGATGTCCGCTCTGCGGAGGGCTGCTGCTGCACGCCGACCACGAGCCGCAAACTCCCGACCAGTGGGAGCAGTGGCTCAAGGTCACCCGCATCGCGATCCGCAAACACGCGGTCACCGCCGAAGCGGGCAACGGCAAGCCGGACAAACCCGCCGCCTCACGCCTGATACACACCCACTGCCGGCGTCGGCTGGCCACTGGCCCCGGCCGGTGACCAGCACTTCTGTTCGCCCGCGAGCCCAAGGGGCTTGCTTGAGCCGGTTGCCTGGAAAGCGGGCACGGCCGGTTCTGAGGGGGGACCGCTGCAGCAATGCAGCGGTCCTACCCGACGAACTCGTCTTCTCCGCGCTGACCCGCGCCGTCCTACGACACGGCGACTTCACCAGCCGAAACGACCTGATCGAGAAGATGGACACCTGGACGATCCAGCGGAACGACCACGCTCGTCCCTTCCGCTGGACCTACGACGGCACCCCACTCAAGGAAGCGGCCTGACCCCTCCACGAACTTCTGCGGAGCAGCACTAGCCCTTGGCGCTCTTCGCCAGCTGCTCATCCAGCTGCTCGTAAGCCTCCTTGGCCTTCTTCAGGAACTCGGACATGCCCTCGAGCCCCTCCATGGCCTTCTTCGCGCCCTTGGTGAAGTCCTTGAAGGACTCCTCGAAGGCGGCGGAGCCCTTCTGGGTGGTGTAGCCGTTCTCGACGAGGGCCCTGATGCGGTCGTCGATGCTGTCGAGCTCGCCGTGCAGCCGGTGCATGTCCTTCAGAAGCTTGCCGGCTTCCTTGTCCATCTCGGCATATGTGATATCTGCGTCTTTGCCCTTGGCCATGACGGCTCCCTCCCGTTTTGTCGCCGCAGGGCCTGCCCCCGTGGCTCTGGTGGCGCGGACCGACGGCACAGCCGCCCGGACATCCGCGTGAGCAAAGATCTTACGGGTGGGGCCGTTGGGATCCCAGGGGAGTTGTGGGAGCGAAGCGTGAACTGGTGCACATCCCGTTGCCGGGGTGAAAGGTGGGGCGGCTAAGGTCACTCCGTTGTTTGAAGCGTTCCGGGGGGCGGCCTCAGCCCAGCGAGGAGGACGAACGTGCGCCTGAGTCTGACCGTCGTCGATCCGATCGGCGGGGCCGCCGCCGATGTGGTGCTCGATGCCGATCCGGAGTCGAGCGTCGGCGATATCACGCGGGAGTTGGCCCGGCAGGTCGGTCTCGGCGGTGATGGCGACGGTGCGCAGATCATTCCCATCGGGGGGCAGCGCCTTCCCGGGGGCAGCAACGCGCCGCAGGCGTACGTCGACGGGTACGCACTCGATCCCGGCGCCACCGTTGCCGGATCGCCCCTGCGCGAAGGCGCCGTCGTCAGCCTGCATGATCCTGCGGGGTGTTTGCTCGGCGAGCCGACCGGAGTCGTGGAGTTCCGTGTCGTCGGCGGGCCCGCCGCCGGTGCGGTGCATCGGCTCGGGGTCGGGCGGTACGACATCGGCGGCGGGCCCGCGGCGCACATTCGTATCGACGATCCCGAACTCGCCGATCGTGCCGCCACCTTGTCCATCGCCATCGACGGCACCTGCCGGATCGCCGTTCATGACAAAAGCTCCGACAAAGAGGACAGCGCCCGTCTCGACGGCGAACCCCTCGACGGCGATTCCTGGCCCCTCGGCGCGCAACTGGCGATAGCCAACAGCCTGTTGGAGATCGTCGCGTACAGCCCGCCCAACGCCGCCCTCAAGTGGTCCGAGGACGGCACGGGTCTGGACTACAACCGGCCCCCGCGCCTGCGGCCCGCCGAGCGGCAGACCCGGTTCCGGCTGCCCTCCCCGCCCGGCGAGTTCGAGGCCCGTCCGCTGCCCTGGCTGATGGCGCTGTTCCCGCTGGTCAGCGCCGTCGTCATGGTGCTGATATTCCAGAAGTGGTACTACCTCATCATGGCCGTGCTGAGCCCGATCATGCTCTTCGGCAACTACTTCATGGACAAGAAGCACGGCCGCAAGTCGCATGCCAAGCAGATGAAGGAGTACAAGGAGACCAAGGAGCGGATCGAGAAGGACGCCCAGGACGCCCTCGTCACCGAGCGGTCCGACCGGCGGCAGACCATACCCGACCCGGCCGCCGTCCTCACCTTCGGTACGGGTCCCCGGACCCGCCTGTGGGAGCGGCGCCGCACCGACGCCGACCACCTCCTGCTGCGGGTCGGCACCGGCCGCGTACCGTCCGAGGTCGTTCTCGACGATCCCGAGCAGGACGACCACAAGCGTGAGGTCACCTGGCACATCGAGGACGCCCCGGTCGCGCTGCCGCTGAAGGACCTCGGCGTCATCGGCCTCGCCGGGCCCGGCGACTCGGCGCAGGCGCTGGGGCGTTGGGCGGTGGCCCAGACTGCCGTCCTGCACAGCCCGATGGACGTGCAGTTCTACGTGCTGACCGAGAACGAGGCCCACCCCCGTTGGGACTGGGTGCGCTGGCTGCCGCACTCCCGGCCCTCCGGCGGCCAGGACGTCAACGTGCTGATCGGCACGGACTCCGAGACCGTCGGCGCCCGCGTCGGCGAGCTCACGCAGGTGCTGGACGCCCGTCAGAAGGCCCTGAAGGAGTCCGGCGGTCGCGCCGACGGTGGGCCGGCCTTCTCCGACCCGGACATCGTGGTCGTGTGGGACGGGTCGCGTCGGCTGCGGTCCATGCCGGGTGTCGTACGGCTGCTGCGCGAGGGGCCGGGCGTCAGCATGTACGCCATCTGCCTCGACGAGGAGGAGCGGTTCCTGCCCGGCGAGTGCCAGGCGGTCGTCGTCGCCGAGCCCCTCCGGCAGTCCACCCACGAGACGGTCAGCCCACAGCCCACCGCTCCCGGCGGCTTTCCCTCCTTCCACGCCTGGCACCAGACCGCCCAGCAGCCGGACGAGAACCCCGACCAGGCCCCCGAGCTGCGGCTGCGCGTCGAGCAGAGCGGCGCCCGGCGGATCACCGACGTACGGCCCGACTTCGTCTCGCCCGCCTGGTGCGCACGGCTGTCGCGGTCGCTGTCTCCGCTGCGGGACATCAGCGGTGAGACCGAGGACTCGGCACTGCCCGCCTCCAGCCGCCTCCTCGACGTCCTCCAGCTGGAGCCGCCGACGAGCGATGCGATCGGCGCGCGGTGGCGGATGGGCGGCCAGTCGACGATGGCCGTGATCGGTGAGTCGTACGACGGTCCCTTCGGCATCGACCTGCGCAAGGACGGCCCGCACGGTCTGATCGCCGGTACGACCGGTTCCGGTAAGTCGGAGCTGCTGCAGACCATCGTGGCGGCGCTCGCGGTCGCGAACACGCCGGAGAACATGACCTTCGTCCTCGTCGACTACAAGGGCGGTTCGGCGTTCAAGGACTGCGTCAAGCTGCCGCACACCGTCGGTATGGTCACCGACCTCGACGCCCACCTCGTCGAACGGGCCCTGGAGTCGCTGGGTGCCGAGCTGAAGCGGCGCGAGCACATCCTCGCCGCCGCCGACGCCAAGGACATCGAGGACTATCAGGATCTCGTGCGCCGGGATCCGTCCCACCCGCCCGTGCCCCGACTCCTCATCGTCATCGACGAGTTCGCGTCCATGGTGCGTGACCTGCCGGACTTCGTCACGGGCCTGGTCAACATCGCCCAGCGAGGCCGTTCCCTCGGTATCCATCTGCTGCTCGCCACCCAGCGGCCCAGCGGTGTCGTCTCCCCCGAGATCCGCGCCAACACCAACCTGCGCATCGCGCTGCGTGTGACCGACGCCGGCGAGTCCAGCGACGTCATCGACGCGCCGGACGCCGGGCACATCTCGAAGAGCACGCCGGGTCGGGCGTACGTACGCCTGGGGCATGCGTCCCTCATCCCGTTCCAGTCGGGACGCGTGGGCGGTCGCCGGCCCGGTGCGGCCGATCCGCAGACGCTCGCGCCCTGGGCCGGTGAGCTGGCCTGGCAGGACCTCGGGCGGGCCGCGCTGCGCAAGCCCAAGACCGAGGCGCGCGAGGAGGAGGAGATCACCGACCTGAAGGTGCTGGTGGACGCGGTACGGGAGGCGAACACGGCGCTCGCCATCCCGGCCCAGCACTCCCCGTGGCTGCCCGCCCTGGAGGAGACCCTCCTGCTCGACGACATCCCGGCCGTCCGTGCCCAGGGCGCCCTGCCCGCGGCCCCGTACGGCGTCGAGGACCTGCCCGCCGACCAGGCCCGCCGCCCGGTCGCCGTCGACTTCGCCACGTTCGGGCATCTGCTCGTCGGCGGCGCCCCGCGCACCGGCCGTTCGCAGCTGCTGCGCACCATCGCCGGCTCGCTCGCCCGGACCAACTCCTGCGCCGACGTGCACCTCTACGGCATCGACTGCGGCAACGGCGCCCTCAACGCACTGACCCGGCTGCCGCACTGCGGCGCGGTCGTCGGACGCAACCAGACGGAGCGGGTCGTCCGCCTCTTCGCCCGGCTCTCCGGTGAAGTCACCCGCCGTCAGGACCTGTTGGCCGAGAAGGGCTTCGCCGACATCGGCGAGCAGCGGGCGGCGGCCGGGTCGGAGGACGAGCGGCTGCCGCACATCGTGCTGCTGCTGGACCGCTGGGAGGGCTGGCTGCCCACGCTCGGCGAGTACGACCACGGCGACCTCACCGACCAGCTGATGACGATGATGCGCGAGGGCGCGAGCGTCGGCATCCACGTGATCATCACCGGTGACCGGCAGGTGCTCGCGGGCCGGATCAGCTCGCTCACCGAGGACAAGTACGGTCTGCGGCTCGCCGACCGCGGTGACTTCTCCATGCTGGACATCAACTCCCGCAAGGTGCCGGAGGAGATCCCGCCGGGCCGTGCCTTCCGCAACGAGACGGCGACGGAGACGCAGTTCGCGCTGCTCTCCGAGGACACGACCGGTCAGGGCCAGGCGGCCGCGCTGATCGCCATCGGCGACGCGGCGACGGCCCGCGACGCGGACGTGCCGCGCTCCCGCCGCCCCTTCCGTGTCGACGTCCTGCCCAACCGCATCTCCTTCGCCGACGCCTACGCGATGCGCGACCCGCAGACGGCCGGCTCCCCCCTCTGGGCGATGGTCGGCGTCGGCGGCGACGAACTCACCGCGTTCGGCCCGGACCTGAGCGAGGGCGTCCCGGCGTTCGTCATCGGCGGACCGGCGAAGTCCGGCCGCAGTACGGTGCTGCTCAACTTCGCCCGCTCGTACCTCGCCCAGGGTGTACGCCTGGTCATCGCGGCCCCGCGCCAGTCCCCGCTGCGTGAACTGGAGGGCCAGGAAGACGTGCTGCAGGTCTTCACCGGACGGGACATCGACGAGGACGAGCTGGAGGAGGCCATCAAGCCGGCCACGCCGGACCAGCCGATCGCCGTCCTGGTCGACGACGCCGAGGTGCTGGACGACTGCGACGCCGAGGACGTCTTCAAGCGCATCCTGCAGAGCGGCACCGAGGAGGGTCTCGCGGTCGTCATCGCCGGTGACGAGGAGGAGATCTGCGACGGCTTCTCCGGCTGGCAGGTCGACGCGAAGAAGGCCCGCCGCGGTGTCCTGCTGTCGCCGCAGGAGACGTCCTCGGGCGAGCTCATCGGCATCCGCACGACCCGCAGCATGGTCGGCGGCCCGATCGCGCCGGGCAAGGGGATGCTGCATCTGGGCAGCGGGGAGCACATCACGGTCACCACGCCGATGTGAGGGTGAGCAAGGATGAGGGGGGCTCCCGCCGCTACTTGACCTTCGACATCCGCGCCTCGGGATTCCCCGACTCCTTGCTGTCCGACTCGTACGTCAGGTCATCGCCCGTCGGAATCAGCCGCACCGTCGTCGCCGCCGGATTGCACCCGCTGTGGTTGTCCTTGGCACCCACCGACGTCGCGACGAGCTGCTTCTCCGTCGCCTGCTCCAGGGTCAGTACGTCGACACAGACGCCGCCCAGCTGGTCGGTCTGCCGGAGCCGCCCCAGCTCCTCGCCGACCTCCGCGTCCCGGACGGTGATACGGAACGTGCCGAGGGGCAGGTTGCCGTCGAGGGCAGTGCCCTGGCCCTCCCAGGTGCCGAGGTAGCGGGCGGGGACGGCGGACGCGGTGCCCGTGGCGGAGTCGCCCGGCGTTGCGGACTGAGGCGGGGCGGCCCCATCCGCACTGTCCCGACGGTCGTCCGGCAACAGGTCGAACACGAACACCGACCCCACCGTCACCACCGCCAGCGCCCCGGCGACCGCGAGCGCGACCGTGCAGCTCAGCCGGCGGCCCCGCCCACCGGCCTCCGGTGCCGCCGTCGAGGCGAACGTGACGGAGAGCTTGCCGGGCCGGTTGCCCGGCGCTGATGCATCCTCCGGCTCCGCCGGGCGCGGCTCGGACACGACGCCCGGCATCACGGGAGGCGGCCCGAACTCCCCCACGGCCGAGGGCGGACTCACCGCCGGACTGCCGAAGCCCACGGCCCCCAGCGGCGCCTCCCCGACGGCCGGCTTGCCGAATTCCACCGGCCCCGGCGGTGTCTCTCCCACGGCCGGCTTGCCGAATTCCACCGGCCCCGACGGCGCCTCCCCCACGGCCGGCTTGCCGAATTCCACCGGCCCCGAAGGGGCCACGTCCACCGCCGTCTCCAGGTTCAGCAGCTCCACGGCAGTACGGCTGACCTGCTCCACCAGCACCCCCGGCAGCCACCCGCCCGCGACCAGCCGCGCCGCCCCCTCGGGCGCGAGCCACCGGGCCACCTCCGCCGGGGTCGGCCGCTCCCGCGGTTCCTTCGCCAGGCATGCCTCGACGATCTCCCGCAACAGCCCGCCCTCCAGGGCGGCGAGCTGCGGCTCCTCGTGGACGACCTTGTAGAGCAGGGCGGCCGAGGAGTCCCCGGGGAAGGGCGGCTCTCCGGTCGCCGCGTACGCCAGTACCGCGCCCAGGGAGAAGACGTCGGCGGCTCCGGTGACCCCCTTGCCCAGGATCTGCTCGGGCGCCATGTAGCCGGGCGAGCCGACCGAGACGCCGGTGGAGGTCAGGGAGGCCGTGCCGTCCGTGGCGCGGGCGATGCCGAAGTCGATCAGCAGGGGGCCGTCCAGCGTCAGCAGGACGTTGGACGGTTTCACGTCCCGGTGCACCAGGCCCAGTTCGTGCACCGCCGCGAGCGCCTCGGCGAGGCCCGCACCCAGCACTCGTACGGAATGCGTGGGCAGCGGACCGCCGTCCGTGACCGCCGCGGTCAACGACGGGCCCGCCGCGTACGCCGTGGCGACCCACGGCACCGGCGCCTCCGGGTCCGCGTCGAGCACCGGCGCGGTCCAGGCGCCGCCCACCCGCCGCGCGGCCTCGACCTCGCGGCGGAACCGGGCGCGGAACTCCTCGTCGAGCGCGAAGTGCGGGTGTACGACCTTCACCGCGACGGTACGGCCCCCTGCGCTGCGGCCGAGATACACCCGGCCCATGCCGCCCGCACCGAGCCGGCCGAGCAGCCGGTAGGGCCCCACGCTCGCGGGCTCGTCGACTCCGAGCGGCTGCATGGCGCGCCCCCTTCCCCCGTACGCCTCCACTGTCCCGCAGCGTATAGTCCCGCCGCCCGCTCCAGATCCCCACGGCTGGAGCAGATCCCCTACGGCTGGAGCAGATCCACCTTCACGTCCGCCGGGAAGCCGGTCGTCGGGCCCACCCTGCGCGCGAACTCCGCGACCGCCGCCAGCTGGGGCTCGCCGAGGCGGAAGTCGAGGGTGGTGAAGTACTGCTCCAGGACCTGCTCGTCGAAGGCCTCCCAGCGGGCGGCCTGCTCGGCGACCTTGCCGACCTCCTCCAGGGAGAGGTTGCGGGAGGCGAGGAAGGCCTCGTGCACCTTGCGGGTGATCACGGGCTCGCGCTCCAGGTAGTCGCGGCGGGCCGCCCAGACGGCGAAGACGAACGGCAGTCCGGTCCACTCCTTCCACAGCGCGCCGAGATCGTGCACCTCCAGTCCGAAGCGCGGCCCGTCGAGCAGGTTGGCCCGCAGCGCCGCGTCCCCGATCAGCACCGCCGCCTCCGCCTCCTGCATCATCAGGCTGAGGTCGGGCGGGCACGTGTAGTAGTCGGGCCGTACGCCGAAACGGTCCGCGAGCAGCAGCTGCGCGAGGCGTACGGAGGTGCGCGAGGTGGAGCCGAGGGCGACCCGGGCGCCGTCCAGCCGCTCCAGCGGGACCTGCGAGACGATCACGCAGGACATCACCGGCCCGTCGCAGCCGACCGCGATGTCGGGGAAGGCGACCAGGTCGTCGGCGTTGCGCAGGAACTCGACGAGGGTGATCGGCCCGATGTCGAGGTCGCCCTGCACCAGCTGCTCGCTGAGCTTTTCGGGGGTGTCCTTGGTCAGCTCGAAGTCGAGGAGCGTGCCCGTTCTCGCGAGCCCCCAGTACAGGGGCAGGCAGTTCAGGAACTGGATGTGGCCGACGCGCGGCCGGGTGCGAGAAATGTCCACATCCGGAGGCTAGCGTCCGCCGGGCGGGCGCTGACCCTGCGGGGGTGACGTGCCGGTCCGGGCCCCTCCGCCATCCGGAGGCATGGATGTCAAACGTTCGGGTGACGTGATCTTGACCTCTATTGCTTTCGGCTTCCCGCGTGCTAGGCTCGCCGCAAGTTGCAGTTTGGTTTCCCTTGCAGTACAGAGCCTGCGGAGCATGTGACCGCGGGCTCTCGTCGTTCTCAGACGGGTGCAGTTGTGCAGAATCTCGATCTTCACACTTGCTGGTTCTGGAGCAGGGCAACCCTTTGAGCCCAAGGAGGGCTTATGGCTACCGGAACCGTGAAGTGGTTCAACGCCGAAAAGGGCTTTGGTTTCATCGCCCAGGAAGGCGGCGGCCCCGACGTCTTCGTCCACTACTCCGCGATCAACGCGAGCGGCTTCCGCTCCCTCGAGGAGAACCAGCAGGTGTCCTTCGACGTCACCCAGGGCCCGAAGGGCCCGCAGGCGGAGAACGTCACCCCGGTCTGATCTGATGATCTGATCCTCCGATCCGGATCGAGCGCAGTACCCAAGGAGCCCCACGCCTTCGGCGACGGGGCTCCTGCCTTTTCCCGAGTATCCCGAGGTGAATTCTCCGAGAATTCCTTCCCCCGCACTCCCCACACTCCTTGAGGGGAGTGGCCTCAGGCGCGCGGCCGGTTGTCAGTGGGAGTGGATAGGGTCGCCGACCATGGCTGACAGCGACTTCCTGACCACCACCCAGGACTTCTACGACACCATTGCCGAGGACTACGCCGACCGGTTCCGGGACGGGCTGGCGGCCAGGCCGGTGGACCGGGCCCTGCTGGCCGCCTACGCGGAACTCGTGGGCGGTGGCGGTGAGGTGGCCGATCTGGGGTGCGGACCGGGGGAGGTGACGGCGTGCCTCGCCTCGCTCGGCCTGTCGGTGTTCGGGCTCGACCTGTCGGCGTCGATGCTCGCGATCGCCCGGCGTGAGAATCCCGGCCTGCGCTTCGAGCAGGGTTCGATGCTGGACCTGGACCTGCCCGACGGCCACCTCGCGGGTGTCGTGTCCTACTACTCGTCCATCCACACCCCTGTGGACCGGCTGCCCGACCTTTTCGCGGAGTTCGCCCGTGTCCTGACCCCGGGCGGCCATCTGTTCCTCGCCTTCCAGGTCGGCGACCACCCACTCCGCATCGACCGGCCCTTCGGCCACCCGGTGTCCCTGGATTTCGAACGCCGACAGCCGGATCGGATCGCCGAGCTGCTGGCCGGGGCCGGTTTCGAGATCCGGTCGCGGACGGTGCGGGAGGCGGAGGAGGAACTCGGGGAGTCGTCCGCGCAGGCCTATCTGATCGCCCGCAGCCGACCCTAGTCGCTAGCACCTGTCCTAGCCGTCGCCGAGCACCGTGCGGCAGTCGTCCCAGGCCGCCTCACTCAGCAGCGGCCGGATTCGCGTGAACAGGGCCAGCAGCTCGGCTCCCCACCGCTCACGGAACGCCGCGTCATGGTCCGCAAGGTCGAGCTCGTTCGCGGCGGTGAGTTCGGCAAAGTCCCGGCGCAGGCCGGGGGACGGTGTGTGGGCGGCGCCGGTGAAGCGGTCGTGGAAGGGGGCGGCGGGGTCGGCGAGGGACGGGTACGTCGCCGTGCGGTCGCAGGCGGCGTAGAGGTACACGATCGCCTCGGCCTCCGCGCCGATCACGGTCGCCAGGTCGGTACGGCGGTCCGGGGGGAGGAGAGGTTCGGGGAAGCCGTCGGTGCCGTAGCAGGCGTGGCAGAGGCCGGCCAGCCGGAGGGCGGGGCGGGCGCCCCAGCCGGCCAGTCGTGTGCGTACGCGGTCGAGGTGGGTGAGGAGGGTGCCGCCCGGGTGGGCCATGGACTCGGCACCCAACTGCCGTAGTAACGCCAGGGCTTGGTCGGTGGAGGTCGGCACGGGCATCCCTTCGCCGCGAGAGTGGGGAGTGTGGGTCGGCACCCGCCCCCTCCCCCGCTGTCGGTCCGGACCCCCGCGGAGGCGCGGAGCGGGTTGCCGCCCGGGCCCTGTGGAGATCGTCGTACACCCCGTGGGGCCAGTCAATCCTAAGGATCAGTCGCCAAATCCAAGTGATAGCTTGGGGGTTGTGACCCTCGAGGATCTGCGTGTGTTCGTGGCCGTCTGCCGGGCCGGGAGTCTCAGTGCGGTGGCCCGTGATCTGGGGTGTACGCAGTCGGCGGTCAGCCAGCACGTGAAGCGGCTGGAGCGGGAGACGGGGGTCGGTCTGCTGGAGCGGCGGCCGCGCGGGATCGTGCCGACGCAGGCGGGGCGGGTGCTGGAGGCCGCTGCGGCCGAGGGCATCGCCGGGCTGGATCTGGCGTTGCGGCGGCTGCGGGATCTCGTCGACGGGGAGAGCGGGTCGGTACGGGTGGCCACCGGGGCGACGACCGTACGGCACTTCATGGCGGACGCCGTGGTGGCGTTCCGGCAGCGGCATCCCAAGGTCAACCTCGAGTTCCGTACCGAGAGTTCGAGCCGCGCCTGCTTCGGCGCGCTGGCCGACAGCGACCTGGACCTGGCCTGGATCACCCTCGGCCCGCCGGTGCGCGGCATCGAGCAGCGGCCGGTGGTCGACCTGCCGTGGGTGCTGGCGGTACGAGCCGGCGACCCGCTCGCCGACCGCCCGCACGCCGACGTCTCCGACCTGGCCGGCCTCCGGCTGATCCGGCTGCCTCCGAACTCCACGTCCGCCGCCCATCTCGACGTGGCCTGCGCCGAGTTGGGGGTGAGCTTCGGCTACGACACGAGTGTCGCCGACTGGGACACGGCCCTGCTGCTGGCCGAGTTGGGGCTGGGCCGGGCCGTGGTGCCCGCGTTGCCGGGGCTGCGGGCGGGCGGCGACGGGGGCGATCTGCGCCTGGTGCCGTTGCCCGCGCTGCGGCCACTGACGGTGGGGTGGGCCGTCCGGCACTGGGACGCGCTCACGCCGCCGGCCCGCGCGTTCGCGGACACGGTGGCGGAGCTCACCTCGCCGCCCACTGCTCAGCCGTGAGCCCGGTCGGCTCCGTACAGCGCCTCCACCTCCCCGGCGAAGTCCCGCAGGATCGCCTCCCGGCGCAGCTTCATCGACGGGGTCAGATGGCCGGCGGCCTCGGTGAAGTCGACGGGGAGGACGGCGAAGCGGCGGATGGACTCCGGGCGGGACACCAGCTTGTTGGCCTCGTCCACCGCACGCTGCAACACCGCGTGCAACTCGTCGTCGGTCACGAGGAGTTCCGGCGGTACGGGGTGCTTGCCGTTCATCTGGCGCCAGTGGGTGATGCCGTCGGTGTCGAGGGTGATCAGGGCGGTGACGTAGGGGCGGCGGTCGCCCAGGACGATGCACTGGGAGATCAGGGGGTGCGAGCGCAGCCAGTTCTCCAGCGGGGCCGGGGCCACGTTCTTGCCGCCCGCCGTGATCAGGATCTCCTTCTTCCGGCCGGTGATGGTGAGGTAGCCCTCGTCGTCCAGCCGGCCGATGTCGCCGGTGGGGAACCAGCCGTCGGGCGTTGCCGGGACGACGCCGCCCGCGTACGGGTCCCAGTAGCCGCGGAGGACCTGGCCGCCGGCGAGGAGCACCTCGCCGTCCGCGGCGATGCGGACGCGCGTGCCGGGCAGGGGCCAACCGACCGTGCCGAGGCGGGGTTTGAGCGGCGGCGTCACGGTCGCCGCACCGGTCGTCTCGGTCAGGCCGTAGCCCTCGTAGACGTCGATGCCCGCGCCCGCGTAGAACGCGGCCAGGTTGCGACCCAGGGGCGAGCCTCCGCAGATGACGTAACGGACCCTGCCGCCCAGTGCGTTGCGGATCCGGCGGTAGACGAGGGTGTCGTAGAGGGCGCGGGCCGCCTTGAGGGAGGCGCCGGGACCGGGGCCGGTGCCGCTCGCTCGGGCCTCCGCCGCCTCGCCGTAGCGGCGTGCCACCTTCGCCGCACGGTCGAAGGCGGGGGCCTTGCCGCCCCGTTCGGCCGTCGCGCGCGCGTTGTTGTAGATCTTCTCGAGCATGTACGGGATGGCGATGAGGAAGGTCGGCCGGAAGCTCGCCAGGTCGACCAACAGGTCCTCCGACTTCAGGCTGGGCGCGTGACCGATCCGCACTCGCGCGCGGACGCAGGCCACCGACACCATGCGGCCGAAGACGTGCGAGAGGGGGAGGAAGAGAAGGGTGCAGGGCTCCGCGTCGGTGCGGGCCTTGAAGACGGGGTAGAGGAGTTCGATCGCGTTGTCGACCTCCGCCAGGAAGTTGCCGTGCGTGAGCGCGCAGCCCTTGGGGCGGCCGGTGGTGCCCGAGGTGTAGACGAGGGTGGCCAGGGTGTCCGGGCCCAGCATTCCGCGCCGTACGTCCACTTCGGTGTCCGGCACTGACTGGCCGAGCTCCGCCAGGCGGTCCACATGGCCCTTCTCGATGACCCACATGTGCTTCAGCTCGGTCAGGTGCTCCCGCTCGGGGCCGAGCGCGGCCGCCTGCCCGACCGTCTCCGTGGCCAGCGCCACCGCGCCGGAGTCCTGGAGGATCCAGCGGGTCTGGAAGACGGACGAGGTCGGGTACACCGGGACGGTCACCAGGCCGGCCGCCCAGGCGGCGAAGTCGAGGAGCGTCCACTCGTACGACGTGCGGGCCATGACCGCGATCCGATCGCCCGGCATCAGCCCCTCGGCGATCATCCCCTTCGCCACGGCCAGCACCTGCGCGGCGAACTCCGCCGCGGTCACGTCCGCCCAACGCCCGTCCCCGGTACGGCGGCTGAGCACCGGATGTCCGGGCGCCGCGTCCGCGTTCTCGAACGGCAGGTCGGCCAGCGAACCGTGCGACACCGGCGGCACCAGCGGCGGTACGGCCACTTCCCGCACCGCCCCGTCCAGCCGCCGTATCTCGGGCTCGACGAGGACCGGCCCGCCGTCGGGGTCGTAATCGAGCGATGCGGCCGTGGACGGGTCGGACGACTCAGGCGGTAAAGGTGAGGACGAGTACGAGATGGGCATGGGCAGCTCCTGGGGCCTGCAGCGACGCACTTCGGCACTGCTCGCTGCATGAGGTACGCGTGGTGCGCACGAAGGCGTTCACCGGCGGCGGCGCGGCTCGTCCGTCGTCCGCCGGTGGGCGGAGATCCTACGGGGCCCGCGTGGGGAGATTGCGCGGGTCCGGGGGTGCTTCCGAGGTGGTCCGGGGACGGGGGTGTGCAGCTCGGGGCCGGACAGGACTTGGGCTTACCTGCGGTAACCTTACTCCAGAGTAAACAGCGAGGACAGGGGTTACCCATGGCCGACCGCCACCTGAGCCGCACCGGCACCGCACCCGGCCAGGTCCGCTCCCTCGCGCGAGGCGCGCTGCTCTCCCCCTTCAAACAGCCCCGCCCGGACGCCCGCTTCCCCCGCACCCGCCTCGTCCTGTCCGGCGTACGCGTCGACCTGGCCCGGCTCGCCGCCTACGAGCGGGTGTGCGGCTTCCCGACCGGGGAGGACGCCCTGCCCCTCACGTATCCGCACGTCCTCGGCTTCCCGCTCGCCATGCGGCTGATGAGCGACCGGCGCTTCCCGCTGCCGCTGCTCGGCCTGGTCCACACCTCGGTGGAGATCAGCCGCTACACGGCGCTCCCTGCCACCGGGGAGTACGAACTCGCCGTGTGCGTCGACGGACTGGCTCCGCACCGGCGCGGGACGGAGGCGACGGTCGTGACCGAGGCGCGGGCCGGCGGGGAGGTCGTATGGGAGTCGAGAAGCACCTATCTCGCGCGGCACCGCACTGATGCCCGGCCCTCGCACGGGACCGAGCACGCCCCGCTGCCGGTCAGCGCCGAGTGGCGGCTCGGCGGTGACATCGGGCGGCGGTACGGTGCCGTCTCCGGCGACCGAAACCCGATCCACCTGTATCCGCTCACCGCCCGCCTGTTCGGCTTCCGCCGGGCCGTCGCGCACGGCATGTGGACGGTGGCCCGCTGCCTCGCCGCGCACGGGACGCCCGAGGCGGTGCTGGTACGGGCCCAGTTCCGGGCGCCGGTGCTGCTGCCGGGGACGGTGGAGTACGCGGCGGACGGCGGGCGGTTCGAGCTCCGGAGCGGGGAACGCCGGTGTGTGACCGGCGAGGTGCTCCCGCTCACCTCACGCGGGCGGCGGTGACCAGGCCCGCCCCGCCATCAGGCCGCCCAGCCCCGCCCAGGCGAAGTTCATCAGGGTCGCCGCCGCCTGCCGGGCCGTGACGCCGGGGGTGGCGTTGGCCCAGGTCGCGAGCGACTCGGCGGCGCCGACCAGGGCCTCGGCCAGCCCGGCGACCTCCTTGTCGGGCAGGTCCGGGTCCCGGTGGGCCTCGCGGGCGGCGTCGGCGATCAGCTGCGTCACGAACGTGACGATCTCCGTGCGCATCGCGGTGACCTCGGCGGCGAAGGCCTCACCGTGGGTGCGGGCCTGGAGGTGCAGTACGGACCAGCCGTCGGGGTGCCGGGCGGTGTGGGTGAAGAACGCCAGCAGGCCTTCCCAGAGCCGGCGGTCGGCGGGCAGTTCGGGGTGCACGCCGGCCCGGACGGCGGCGGTGAGCGCCTTGGCCTCGCGGCGGATGCAGGCGGTGAAGAGGTCGTCCTTGGAGTTGAGGTAGAGGTACACCAACGGCTTGGACACGCCCGCGAGTTCGGCGATGTCGTCCATCGACGCGGCCATGTACCCCCGCTGTCCGAAGGTCTGCACGGCGGCGTCCAGCATCTGCTGCTCACGGACCGCACGCGGCATCCGCTTGGTCTTCACGGCACCCATGGGGATCAGCGTACGGTCCGCGCAGCACCGGCGGCTCCCGGTCAGGCGGCGACCGTCACCTGCTGCGGCTCGTCCACCGGGGAACTCGCCGCCTTGTCATAGGCATTGCGGTCGAGCAGCCCCTCGCGGGCGGAGACGAGCACCGGCACCAGGGCCTGCCCGGCGACGTTCGTAACCGTATTGTCTGTATGCACGTTGTCCATGGCGCAGGCACACCATCTGTGCCCCGGGGGGAGACATGGCCAAGCCGAAGCGTGTGGGGATCTACGTACGAATCAGCAAGGACCGCAAGGGCCAGGAACTCGGCATCCAGCGCCAGGAGAAGGCCTGCCGGGAGCTGTGCGAACGCATGGGGTGGGGTGTTCTCAAGGTCTACCCGGAAAACGACGTATCGGCGTCCACCACAAGCAAGCGCCGACGCCCGCAGTACACGGAGATGCTCCGAGACGCCCGCGACGGCCTCATTGACGGGATCGTCGTCTACTCCATCGACCGCCTGACGCGTCGGATCAGCGAACTGACCAGCTTCCTCGAAGAGCAGAAGGAACACGGGTTCGCGTTCGCCACGACGGAGGGCGAGGACACGTCGACAGCCAACGGCCGCATGATCCTCACGATCAAGGGCGCGGTGGCTCAGCAGGAGACCGAGCGCATGTCGGAGCGGGTGAACAACTCCCTCTTGCAGCGCAGAGAGCAGGGCAAGCCGCACGCCGGCGGGAAGAGACAGTTCGGCTTCAAGGAGGGCTCGTACTTCAAGGAGCTGGACGAAGGCGAAGCCGAGCTGATTCGCAAGGGCTATCGCATGCTGATGGACCGGAACCCGAAGACACCCGGCGATGTGGCCCGGTACTGGAACTCCGAGGGCTCTACGACTCCGCAGGGTGGTGCCTGGACGATCCAGTCAGTGAAGCGCGTGTACCGGTCGGAACGGACCGGGGGGATCGTCACCTACCAGGGCCAGGACATCGGAGACAGCATCTATGGCGCCCCTCTGACCCGCGAGCAGTGGGAGAACGTCCAGACCCTGCTCGATGGGCGAGCCACACCGGCGGCGCAAGGGTCGGGCAAGCGGAAGCACCTGTACTCCGGGTTCCTGCGGTGCGGGTATTGCGGGTCCGTCATGCGCGTCCAGTGGGCGACCATCCAGGGACGGACCTTCCGGCGGACGTTCTGTCACTCGGGGCAGCGAGGCAGGAACGGCCGCCTGGGCTGCGGCAAGGTGAGCCGCAAGTACGAGTGGATCGAGGAGCGACTCAACGAGGTGATCGAGGCAGCGCTGCAATCCCGTATGCCTCGGAAGGAAGAGGTGCCCGCAGAGGATCTCACCGGTGAGATCGACCTGTTGGAGAAGCGTATCCGGGCACTTCGAGGTCGCTGGAAGGAAGGAGACATGGAGGACGAAGACTACTTCGATTCCTTGGCTCACCTTCGCACAGAGCTCCAGAGCCTACGCACGCGCGAAGCCACCACGGTGATCCGTCGATCCCGCGCCGAGACGGATGTACTTGCAGTCTGGAAGGACGACGAGCCCGAGAACCTCGAACGCCGCCGCGCCATCGTGGCGACCGTAATCGACCACGTTGACGTTTTCAGCATCGGCCGTGGTAGGCGCAAGCCGCCCGAGATCACCTCAATCAAGATCACGCCGGTTGGTGCGTCGCATGAGGCTTCGCCGGAGTAACCGGCTCGAAGCGGTCGGCAACGTAGCTATCGACGACAGCACTCATGCGGATGTCATAGTCCTTGGGCGGTACCCAGCGATGGAGGATCTCAGCAATCCAGTGGAACCGGCTGTAAGGGCTTATCAGCCATAAGAGCCCCGATAGGAACGTGCTTCCTCCCTGTTCTCCGCCAGGTCCGCAGCAATTCCCGCAGCGATGAGTGCAGCGCCGGGGGTGTGGCCGGAGCCGACGTAACGCCAGTGCCGTTCCGTGACCGCGTCGGGCACGTCCGTGTGGCCCATGTGGTCGGCGCGTTCGGCGCGGAGCGCTGCGTACGTCGTCGAGTAGGCACGGGACTTGGTAAGGATGTGACCCCGGTAGCCAACCGTGTGAGTCCAGTCCCGAAGGCGCAGGGACGCGTACTCGGGGAGGCCGCCGAGACGCCAGCAGGCCCGCATAAGGGTGCGGACGTGTTCGCTCACGGGTGCCGACTCGACGTCGCCCCAGGTGGTGAGCGGGTGGTCGATGCCGGCGCCTGTCTCGCTCGCTCCCTTGGTGACGTACTTGGCCACGTATGCGGCGACCGCGTCATCGTCCGGGCCATCGCCGTTGGCACGCAGCGGCCGGCGTCGACCTGGGCGCCCCAGCGCAGTGCCAGCTCACCCACAGCCGGGCTGTAGGGCGTGTGGACCAGGACCCGCCGGGCGGAGGCGCGTACGGCGCTGATGAGCAGTTCCGCCGTGCCCCAGGCCGGAGGTTCGTCGTTGGGCCCGTTCGGGCCGTCGAGGCGAACGACGGCATGCACGTGGACGGCCGCCCGCTTCTGGTACTCGGCCACGCGGGCGAAGGACAGCCGGGCGTGCCGGGCGAAGTGCGACTGTACGAGGCCCACCGAGGAGGCCAGGCGCCGCCGGACGTCGATGACGAACCGGTCCCACAGCTTGGAGGCGTGCGCGTGCCACAGCACGTGGGCGGTGTAGTCGTAGCAGTCGGGGCAGAGCGGTTGACCGACAACCGGCGCGTCCGGGGCGTGGACCGCGCCGCAGCCGAAGGGTCGTCCGTGTTCGCATTGGCCGCCGTCACGGCGGGGGCGGCACACTTCCCCGGCGCGGTGGACCGGGCCGAAGGACGGGGCGGTCAGGGTGACGAAGAGCCGGGGCCGGTGGCGGACGGTGGTGGGGATGTTCTTGCCGCCGATCAGGCCCGCGCGGACGAGGTGGAAGGTGTCGCCCGCGTGGAGACGGGAACAGGCCGGGCAGACGGTGGCGCGACGGTTGCGGCAGCGGACGAGGAGGCGTTCGCCGGGTTCGTTGCGGGTGTCGTAGTGGTGGAGGATCTCGCCGGTTTCGGCGTCCAGGGTGGTGGTCGAGCCGGACAGGTGGACCAGGTGGGCACAGCCGCCGGTGGAGGTGACCTGTTCCAGCCAGCGCGGGAATTTGGGGTCTTGGGCAAGGCGGATGGCGTCGCGATCGGCTTCGGGGAGCTGACGCAGGCGCGCCGTGCGGGTAAGGACGGCGCGCCGGTCAGCCGCAGTGGTGGACTCCGGGGTGATGGTGGTGACCTTCCGGCGTGGGCCGCCGAGGCGGCACGGTGGATGGGTGGTGGTGCGCTGTGGGCCATGGGGATCGCCTCCGTTGCGTGGTCGGTGTGGTGCGCGGGTTCAGCGGATGGTTCCGGTGCCCCGGCAGACGCGGCAGCGCCGCAGCCGTCCGGTCCAGGTCTTGCGGGCTCCGTCGCCCTTGCAGTGGGGGCACCTCACGCGAGGCATGGGCATGCCGTCGTGTCCTTTCTGCTCAGGTGTGGGAGAAGCCGTTGATCAGCCAGGTGACGAGGCCGTGGACGGTGTAGATCACGGGGGTCTGGCCGAGGTAGAGGCCGAAGAGGCCGACGCAGACCGCTTCCCAGGCGCGTACGTCGCGGGAGCGGACGAGGAGGACGGTGATGATCCCGAAGATCACCGCGAACGTGAACGCCGTACCTTCGCTGATCACTTGCTCTCTCGGGGGCCCCGTAGTAATGGCCGCAAAAACAACGGATATCGCTGACCTGGGACGATGCCGCTCGGGGCGCAGGGGTGTCGGGCGCGCTCGTACCGGCGGAGACCTCGCCGAACGCTGGGCGCCGCGCGGCCGCTGACGATCAGCAGCTCGCATAGCGCCGTGTCTTGAGGAGTGGCCGGGTCGTTCACCATGAAATGCGGTAAGCCGCCGATATGACGGTGCGGCCCGCACGCGAGTGGTTGTGGTGGGGGTTCTCGGTGGCGACCCGTGTGTTCGCGGATGACGAGCTGGAACGGTTGCGTGGCTTTCCGGAGATCAACACGGAAGAGCTGATCCGGTTCTTCACCCTGACGCCGGCGGATGTGGGGTTCATCGACCCGGGACGCGGCCGTAGTCCGAAGGACCGGCTGGGGCTGGCGGTCCAGCTGTGCACGCTGCCATGGCTCGGGTTCGTCCCGGACGACGTCGCCTCGGCGCCACCGGCGGCAGTTGCCCGGCTCTCCGAGCACCTTCAGATTCCCGTGGGTGAGCTGCGGTTCTACGGCGAGCGGAAGCAGACCCGCACCGGGCACCTGCGCGAGGTGACCCGATATCTGAACTGGAAACCCGCGAAGACGCTGGAGCTGAAGGAGTTGGACGAGTTCCTGCTCGCCCGCGCGATGGAACACGATTCCCCGTCGCTGCTGTTCCGCCTGGCCTGCGAGCATCTGGCTTCCTCGCGGGTGGTGAGGCCCGGGGTGGTGAAGCTGCTGGAGCGAGTGGCCACGGCGCGGGCGGAGGCCGGGCGGGAGACGTACCAGCGGGTGCGGCATCTGCTGACGCCGAAGCTGATGAGCGAGCTCGACGGGCTGTTGGCCGTGGACTCGGCGATCGGAACGACACGGCTGAACTGGCTGTCCAAGGGCGCGACCGGGGACTCGGCGAACGCGGTGAAAGCCGAGTTGGACAAGCTAGGGTTCCTGCGCGGCATGGACGCCCACACCCTGGACCTGACGAGTCTGCCCGCGGAGCGGCGCCGGTTCCTGGCGACGGTCGGGCGTCGGCTGCCCGCGCAGTCGCTGGACCGGCGCGAGCCGCAGCGCCGTCATCCGATCCTTTTGACGGTGCTCTCGCAGTCCGCCGCCGATGTGCTGGACGAGGTCATCAGCCTGTTCGACCAGGCCGTCTCGGCGAGGGAGAGCCGGGCGCGCATCAAGATGCGTGACGCGCTGGCCGCCCGCGCCGCGGCCGGGGAGAGCCGGCAGGCGCTGCTGGACGAGATCCTGCCGGTCCTGGTCGACGCCGGGATCGAGGACGAGATGGTCGGCGGCCTGCTGCGGAACACCATCGGCATGGAGCGGCTGCGCGCCGCTGTCGCACAGGCCACCGGCAGACTGCCCCGCGACAACGGGCATCTGGCGATGCTCGACAACTCCTACTCCTACCTGCGGCAGTTCACCCCGGACGTCCTGAAGGCGATCAGCTTCACCGGCGGCACGGGCTCCGAGGCCCTCATGGAGGCCGTGACGATTCTAAAGAAGCTGAACGCGGACGGTGCCCGGAAGGTCCCCGACCACGCACCGACGGACTTCGTGCCCGCCAAGTGGGCCGGCTACCTGGAACAGGCCACCAGGGACCGGGACGTCACGGCGTACCGGCACTTCTGGGAGCTGACGGTGCTGCTGAGCCTGCGGGACGGGCTGCGCAGCGGGGACGTGTACGTACCGTCCTCACGCCGGTACGCCGACCCGGCGTCGTACCTGTTCACGCCCGAGCAGTGGGAGGGGCAGCGGGAACAGTTCTGCCAGCTGGTCGGCAAGCCGACCGACGCCCGCCTCGCGCTTCAGGCGTGCAAGGAGGAACTGGCGGCCGCGATGGGCGACCTGGAGAAAGTGCTGGCCAACCGGAAGGCGGGCACCGGCGAGGTGCGGCTGTCGCCGGAAGGGGAGCTCGTCATCCCGCCCCTGTCGGCGGAGGACATCCCGGCCGAGGCCGCCGGGCTGAAGGAAGAACTCTCGGAGTTGCTGCCGCTGGCCCCGATCGCCTCGCTACTGGTCGAACTCGACCGCCGCACCGGTTTCCTGGACTGCCTCACCCATGCAGGCGGCAAGCAGACCCGCTCGCCGGAGCTGAAGCGCAACCTGCTGGCGGTGCTGATCGCGAACGCGACGAATCTGGGCCTGGTCCGGATGGCGGACGCGTGCGGGATCTCGTACGACATCCTGGCCTGGACCCAGGAGTGGTATATCCGCGAGGAGACCCTGGCCGCGGCGAACGCCGCGGTAGTCAACTACCACCACCGCCTGCCGTTGACCCAGGCATTCGGCGGCGGCACGCTGTCCTCTTCGGACGGGCAACGGTTCCCGGTGAAGGGCAAGTCGACCACAGCGCGGGCGATGAAGAAGTACTTCGCCGGTCAGGGCCTGTCGACGTACACGCACGTCTCGGACCAGCACACCACGTTCGGCACGAAGGTCATCGTGGTCACCCGCCGCGAGGCGCACTACGTGCTGGACGAGATCATGGGCAACAAGACCGACCTGCCCGTCGCCGAGCACGCCACCGACACGCACGGCGTGACCTTGGTCAATTTCGCGCTCTTCGACCTGGTGGGCATGCAGTTGTCCCCGCGCATCCGCGACCTGGGGAAGATCACGCTGTACCGGATGGACCCGCAGCGGGACGTCAACAGCCTGTGGCCGGTGGCGGGACCGCTGCTCACCCAGAAGATCAATATGAGGCTGATCGAGGAGAACTGGGACGATCTGCTGCGGCTGGCCGGGTCGATCAAGTTCGGGCACGCCACCGCCTCCCTGATCGTCGGCAAGCTGTCCGCCTCCTCCCGTCAGAACACTCTGGCGGCGGCACTGAAGGAGTACGGGGCGCTTCGCCGCACCATCTACGCCGCTCTTCTGTGGAATCAGATTTGTCAAGTAGTTCAGCCTTTGCCCTGGTTGACGGCGACGATCGGCAGGAGCGTCGCGGTCGCCGGGACTCCGATCTCGCGAGGTGTCCTCCCGGCTGGCGTGGGGACATCGACCAGCCGTTCCAGCAGCTGGTCGAGCGCAGCCTGCGAAGCTCTGCAGACGTCGAGCAGTTCATGGCTTCGGGCAGCGCGGGCCCCTGCCGAGGTGTCTGGCAGGGGCCCGTGGTGTAGAGAGCCGAGGAGGGCCGGGACCTGTCCCTAGATGGGCAGCATCCTGGCCGACACGGCTTACCGTCTGCTGGTGGCTTGACGGCCCGGCGTCACTTCAGGTGCCGGGCGAGGAATCGGCCGCTTCGTCGCCTGCGGACTGCGGGACGCCGGTGTGCCCGCCCATGTTGGCGTGCAGGGTCTTCTCCTTGGAGCCGAAGGCGTCGAACAGGTCCAGGGCCGCCTGCCGGTCGTTCCCTTCGTCGTCCCACTGCAGCAGGACGTGCAGCGGAATGGTGACCTGGCGGGCCTCCTCGAACATGGCCCGGGGGACGAAACTCCCGGCGAACAGAACGGGGCCGAGATGCGCGGCTCGACCACCGCCAGCCGGGTCCCGATGGAGATCACTCCCCCCCGAGTACCCGACCGGGCCGCCGATCTCGGGCAGCGACAGGAGGGCGTCCAGGGCGGCCTGCCATTCCGGGACCGACTTGTCGACGAGCGGGAGGATGAGGGCGTCGATGATCTCGTCGCTGACCGGCTCGCCGGCCTCCATGGCCCGGCGCAGGTCGGCGCGGGCCTGCTCAGCGGCGGGCCAACGGGGCCGGTCGCCGCTTCCGGGGAGCTCGATGGTAGCCGTGGCGAAGCCGTCCGCCGCAGCGTGCCGGGCCCGGGCCACCAGCCGGGGGTACGTCTTGCGCAGCCCGAGAGGAGGGGGACTGAGCAGGATCAGCGGCGCCGGTGCGGACGCGGATGCGGGCGTCCACAGGATGCCGGGGATCTCACCGAGGGTGAATTCGCGCTCGAGGACAGCGTCGTCGAGACGCTGTTCAGAAGTGAAGTGCATGGTCGTGCCTTTCGGGAGTGCCATTGAACGGCGCTCCCGGACGACCTATCGCCCGACCGTGACCCCGGAGGGGAGCACCCATGTCGATACGTTCACGGGTACCACCTCCTCGCTCTCTTGCACGGCCTCCGGAAACGTAGCAGTGGCTGCCGTGGTTCCGCCAACGGGTTTTTGTGGAGGCTCTGTGGCCGAACACCATGGCGTCGGAGTCTCGCCTGTCACTGGTCAGGAAGCGCACGTCCGCCACCGATTCGAGCACCGAAAAACCGGCATTCTGTGGAATCTGATTTGTCAAGTAGTTCAGCCTTTGCCCTGGTTGACGGCGACGATCGGTAGGAGCGTCGCGGTCGCCGGAACGCCGATCTCTCGGGGTGTCGCCCCAGCTGGCGTGGGGATGTCGACCAGCCGTTCCAGCAGCTGGTCAAGCGCAGCCTGACCATCGTCAACAGCGGCGCGTTCCTCGTCGCTGAGCGGGACGCTTGCCAGCATGCGCTGAAGGTTGTCCTTGGCTTCCAGAAGCTGACCCTTGCTGGAGCCCTTCGGTGTGTAGAAGTCGCAGCGAGCGCAGGCCATCCGGTGCGGGCACTGCTCGAAGAACGTGTAGGTGCAGAACCCGTGACCGAGGTCGTAGTACTGCCACGGCTCACCCGACGCGGCCGCTCCGGAGGTAACCGCGTCCCGGTCGACCAGGACCTCGATTGTCCGGACGTTGCGCTCGAAGTACCCGGCATCGTTGTAGGCCCTGGCCAGCGTGTTCGGGGTGATCTTGGCGTAATGCTGAGTGGCCTCCGGGCTCCGGTGACCGAGCCAGGCTTGCAGCTCGAACAGCGTCATCGGCTCCTTGGCGTTGTAGAGCTGGCTGGCGATCGTGGACCGGGCCCGGTGGCTGGTGATGTTGCCCCGGACATCGGCGGTCGGGACGCCGGCCTTGCGGCAGAGCGAGGGGATGACCGCGGTGTTGATGTAGGTGTTCGCGAGTCGTTTGGCCCGGTGCGCGAACAGGAAGTCCACCTGCTCACCCGTCTTGCGGTCCAGCATCTTCGGCTGCTGCGGCCGTGCATCCTGCCATGCCTCGATCGCCTTGCCCAGCAGGGGATCGATGGGCTTGGTGAAGGAGGTACCGGTCTTGTGGGTGGGGACGTCCAGCAGGCAAACGGCGTCGCGCGCCAGCACCTCGTCGGAGTCGCCAGGAATGGGGAAGCCGTCGTGCTGCCAGCGGATGCAGCCCGTGCGGAGGCGGGATATCTCGTCCCTGCGCAGGCCGCCGAACAGCCAGGTCAGGGTGACGGCCCGGATGAGTTCGATCGGGTAGCACAGTCCGTAGGTGTTGGTCGGGAAGTCCTCGGGATCGACGTTGAGCCCGGCCCACAGCAGCTTCGCCCATATGTCGTCGGCGATCACCCGGGGGTTGGGGCCGATCAGCGCCGCGACGCTCCTGGGCGTGGCCAGCGCGCGAACGGGGTCGAAGCGACGGGGAATCCACTCCCATTCCTGGCAGTCCCTGAAGAACGTCCTGGTCGCGGTGAGGTAGCCGGCCTTCGTGCGAGGGGACAGCGGTTTGCCGCCGCGCTTGTCGAGTCCCGCCCGGCGCTGCACGTACTCGCCGACGGTCATCCGGTCCAGCGCCGCGACCCAGGCCGCGCAGGTCTCGCGGGTCCACTGGGCGGGTTCGACGATCTCGGGGTGCTCGGCGGCCAGCCACCGGCCTGCCTTGGCCACGATGGACCGGAACCCGCCTCTGACCTTCGGCGTGAGCGTTGAGGTGTCGTGCCAGCGCTCCACCATCGCGGCCCAGGGCTCGGGAACGCCTTCGAGATCGGGCATCACGGCGTGGATGGGCTTGGGCGGTGGGGCGGCGTGGCCGAGGGCGGCGATCGCCCGGTGAACACCGTGGAGGTTTCCGCGCCGGGCCCCGGACGGGAGCGCGGGGCTCTCGCGGGCCCGTTGCAGGGCATCGGTGGTCATGTCCTGCAGGAGCGGGCTTCGGTTGATCAGCATGATCTGGACCAGCACGGTGCGGAACTGGCCGAAGGCGCCGTTCGAGGGGTGGTAGCCCCAGCCCTGGAGGGTGGCCGCCACCTGGGCGATCGTCTCCTCGACCGGTTCCTGGCCGAAGACGCGCCAGGCGAGTGAGCGGCGGATGAACCCGCCGATTCGGTGGAAGTCGGTGAAGTCGCCGAGCAGGTAGGCGAACGCGGCCACGTAGGGCCGGACCGAGCCGTCAATCCACCCGGGCCAGGCGTCCTCGAACTCCTTGTGGCCAGGGGCGATGAGGCGGACCCAGTCGTCTGCCGACCACGACCAGAACGACGTGCCGTCTTCCAGGCAGCGCCGCAGGACGAGGCCGATGGCGTCGGTCACGGCCCGGCGGTGGGAGGGCGTGTACGGGCACCACCGAAGCGCGGCTCGTGCGTCGTCGAGCGGGCGGAGCAGACGGGAGATCGCCCGCCACTCGACCCGGTCCGGGGCATAGCCGCGGCGCCGGCGGACTTCCCAGCCCAGACTGGTCAGTGCTGCACGCTCGCGTTCGGTGAGTTCGGGTCGACGGTCGTATCGGGCCAGGTCAATGGGCCAAGGCCAGGAAGGAGCCGTGGCCGTCTCGGAAGCGGCCGCCGATATCGCCGCGGTCACAGCGCGACCGTCCCGGTCGCCTGCTCGCCGAGGCGGGCCAGCATCTGCACCCGCCAGCCGTGGATCTGTTCCATGCCGCGGCTGAGCTTGTCGGCCAGGTCCCGGCCCGACAGGTGGATGTAGGTGAGTGTGGAGTCGGTGTGCCGGTGGCCGGCGAAGGTGGCGATGGCGTGCAGTTCCCAGCCCATCCGGGCCAGGTCGGTCAAGCAGAGGTGCCGCGTCGTGTGCGTGGAGAATCGCGGGACATCGGCGGCCAATGCGATCCGGCGGACGACCTTCGACCAGGTCCACAGGCTCAGCGGCTGGGCGTGGTTGCGCCGCGATTCCGAGAGGAACAGCGGTCCGCGGGCCCGGCTGATCGTCGCCCGGTGCGCGAGGTAGCCCGAGAGCAGGACGCCGGTCGGCGCGGAGTACGGGACGACGCGCTCCAGCCGGTTCTTGGTCGTCTCAGCCCGTACCCGCAAGGTTCGGTGGGCCGGGTCGAGGTCGTCGGTCCGCAGCGAGCACAGCTCCTCGCGGCGCAGTGCGGCGTCGTAGGCGAGAGCGAGCATGACCCGGTTGCGGACCGGCTCCGCGGCGGCGACCGCGAGGATGTCCAGCCACTGCTGCTCGGTGGGTATCCACGGCAGCTTCGTCAGCCTCGGAACGAGGCCGCGCTCGTGCCCGCCACGGTGTCGGCGGCCGGGCGTGTAGCGGCCCCGGCCGACCGGGTTGGAGTCGCGCTGACCGTCCTCCATAAGGAAGTCGTAGAACAGCCGGACCGGCACCAGACGCTGCTGAATCGTGGCATTGGCCAGGCCCGAGCCCGAGTCGATCGAGACCACATTCGCGCCCCGGCGGCTCGGCCGAGATGTCAACTCCCGTACGTAGACGGCGATGTGTGCCCGGTTCGCAGTCAGTGGGTCGACATTCTCCCGCTCGCACATCTCCAGGTACTCGGCCAGCCCCCGGGCATAGGCGTCGATCGTCCGGGGAGCCCGACCCAGGTCGCTCCACACCTGCAACCACCCGGCGGCCTGCTCGTGCCTGCCGAGCACCGGCCACTTCTCGTCCAGCACCACCGTGCCCAACACATCTCCTCAGTCCGTGGTCGTACCGCAGGGAGATGATCTCCGCTGCGGTCAGATTCCACGTAACTGATAAGTACCTGTCGGACGAGGGCTACCGCCGCAAGATCGCCCGGCAACTGAACAAGGGCGAGTCTCTCCATGCCCTGCGCCGCCAGCTCCACTACGCCCGTGAAGGCAAGGTCACCCGCCGTCAGCCCGAGCAGCAGAACGAACAGGCGTGGTGCCTGACCGTCGTGACGAACGCGGTGATCTGCTGGCACACCGAGTACATGGGCCTGGCCGTCAGCGAACTGCGCGGCGCCGGCCGCGAGGTGGACGCCGAGGTCCTGGCGCACATCTCCCCGGCCCGCAGCTCGGTGGTCAACTACTACGGCTCCATCACTGTCGACTACGAGCACGAACTCGCCCAGCTCGACGAGAAGGGACACCGGCCGCTGCGGACCGTGGCCGCCGACGACCCCGCAGCCGGGCTGTAGGACGCATCGGCCCCGCGACGCCCTACGGGGGAGGGCAGCCAGGGCAGACAGTTCACCGGACGCCTTCGTCGGAGGGCTCAGACGGCTTGGTACGGGCGGGGGAGCTCAGCTCAGCGAATTGCTTCCCAAGCGCGGTTTTCTGCAGCGCGATCTCAGTCGACACGGTCTGCCGGAGCCAGCGCTGATGCCGGTAGAGCGTCTCCATCGTCCCCAGCGCGAGGCAGGCGCTCACCCCCACCACCACCCGTACGGTTGTGCTGGGGGCGGACACCCAGGCCAGCGCAGTGTTCACCGAGATCCACAGCACATACACGCTGAACTG
Organism: Streptomyces flavusporus; assembly: GCF_046267975.1. Lineage (NCBI taxonomy): Bacteria > Bacillati > Actinomycetota > Actinomycetes > Kitasatosporales > Streptomycetaceae > Streptomyces > Streptomyces flavusporus. The sequence goes on from NZ_CP176503.1 coordinate 4,227,116, forward strand.
CAAGGGCATATCCTCGGACAGCCATCGCAGCCGTGACCGCTCCGCTTCCTTCTTCATCGTCGCCACCGCCCGCTCGAATTGCTCGAGCTCCAGCGTCGCTTTGTCGCGCTGCTCGCGAGTGAGCGGGTGTTTCCATTGGTCCGCCCGCTCTTCCAGCCGGGCGATGGCGCGCCGCAGCACCCGCCGGGGCACCCGTTTGGGCAGAAGGACTGGCCACCGGGTCCGCAGGTTCTGCTCCTTCTTGTCGGCCTTCAGGATTCTCACGGCCATCTGCATCACGGCCCAAGCGACGGCCATGATCAGGACCACGCCCCCGAATTTCAGTCGGCCGTTCCACAGGGAGAAGGCGGTGAACAACACCAAGAGGATCAGCAGGAGGGGCAGAGCGGACGTCAGGAGGAGGTACTTCCGCTCCGAGGCGCGGTGTAGCCATTGCTCTGCGCGGTTGAACTGGTGCCGCAGTGGGCCGCAGAAAGCGCAGCTGAGAAGAAGTACGACGGACATCGACCCGATCGACCCCATGGTGAGCGAGCGAAGGGGACCGGCATTTCCCACACCGGTCCGGGTCAGCCAGGCGGCCACTAGCGGCAACGCGACCGCCGCCACGGCTGTGGCTACAGCCAGCAGGTGACCACCGTGCCGGCGCCGATCCGGCTCCGGCATCGGATACGGCTGCCAGGTGGGAGCGACGTGCGCTTCGAGCACACGGATCAGCTCTTCCAGCGTGGGAACCCATCGCTCGTCGCCCATGCGTGTCATGAAGTGAGCGTTCTTGAGGGCGAACTCGCGCAGAGACTCAGGAAGTTCACTCGCCAACGGCGGCTTCCCCCCGTGCAGTACCAAAGGGATTACGGTTTTGCCGGTCCGCAATGCCGTCTCGATCTCCAGCCGGACCCAGTCGTCCTCGCGGTACAGCAGCCGGTCACCGCGTTCGTTCTTCTTCTCGGCCGCCCAGCCTGCGTGGATCACGGCGAGCAGGACGTCGCAGTCGGCCACCCGTTCGCGCAACACGTTCGGATACCGCTCGCCCGGCACGATCGACGGCTTGTCGAGGAACACCTGGTCGGCGCCGAAGTGCTGGACCAAGCGCTCGTACACGGCCCAGACTGCGCCTTCGTGCTGGCCTCTGCGGTAGTTGATGAAGACCCCACCCATGGCACGGTCGTATCAGAAGACGCCGCGCTACACGTGGCGAACGAGGAGAGAGCACCCTATGGAAACCTGCGCCTTCTGCAACATCGTTGCGCACCACGGCCGTGCGCGTGTCGTCCACGAGGACGCCCACACGGTCGCCTTCTTCCCGCTGACCCCGGCCACCTGGGGGCACACCCTGGTCGTGCCCAGGACTCATGCCGCGGATCTCTGGGACATGGAGGACGCCGAAGTACAACGCTTGATGTGCTCCCTGCTGGCGGTTGGCAGGACGCTGCGCGTGGTCCTCGATCCCGCTGGCATGAACATCATCCACTCGGCGGGGCGGGCCGCTTCGCAGACCGTGTTTCACGCGCACGTGCATCTGGTCCCGCGTTGGGATGGGGATGCCGTGGGCAACATTTGGCCGCCGCGGGAGCCGGCCAGGGACGAGGCCGCACTGGACGAGCTGGCCCGCCAGATCAGAGCCAAAGGACGATGAGCACAAGGTCCGCCGCCACCAGCGCCCCGTAGAACAGAACGAGGGTCTGCGACAGGACGGCGCCGCGCAGCGGGATCTCCGCGAGAAACGGGCCCACGTTCATGGACAGGACATCGACCGTGCTGCCCGGTCGGCGTACGGCGTCGTATAGCCGCCGGTACAGCCGCTCCTGCCGCAGGAAGTACCCGTCGAGGAACCAGAAACCGAACAGAGGCACCACACCGGCCCCCGCCACCTGCCAGCTCTTCTCGTTTGCCGACAGTGCAAGGAAACCGGCAGCCAGGGTGAGCGCCCAGCCCTTGATAAGGAACGAGTTGTTGCCCAGGCGGGTGATGACCGCCTGGACGAACTCAAGATGCTTGAGCCGGTCGGCGTGCAGCGGCACCGTGCCCGGGGTGAAACCCGCGTCAGGCTCGTCGTTCAGTGCGGTCACACGCCACGTCCCCCCGCTCCCCAGCAGCTGTTCGACGATGGTACCGACGGGGCGTTGGGGTCGAAAGCCCCGTCGGACGCGGAGGCTCGTCGTGGGCGCCGCGTTCACTGACGCGTGACAGTGAACGATCGTATGACGACGCGTTCCCGCGGAGTGCCGTCGCCGCTGCCGTTCGCCGTGCCTTTGGCGGCGATGGCCCGGACCACGTTGAGGCCGGTGGTCATGGTTCCGAAGGGGGTGTAGTTGGGCGGAAGGGCGCTGTCCTTGTAGACGAGGAAGAACTGGGAGCCGTTGGTGTTTGGACCTGCGTTGGCCATCGCCACTGTGCCCGCTGGGTAGGTGCCCTTCGCAATGGATGCCGCTTTCAGGTTTTCGTCTGGGATGGTGTAGCCGGGGCCGCCGGAACCGGTGCCGGTGGGGTCGCCGCACTGGAGCACATAGATGCCTTGGGTGGTGATCCGGTGGCACGTGGTGTTGTTGAAGTAGCCCTGGTCGGCGAGGAACTTCAGGGAGTTGACTGTGCGCGGGGCGTCCTGCGCGTCCAGCTTGATGGCGAGCGTGCCCTGGCGCAGCTTGATCGTGGCCGTGTAGGCGGCGGCGGTGTCGATGCTCATCGCCGGCTCGGTGGCCCATGACGTCGCGCGAGCACTCGGACTCGCGCTCGGGGTGGAGCTGGGGCTCCCGCCGGCGGCGACCACACTCTTCTTGGTACTGGTCTTGTGGGGCGGCGTGTGATCGGACCTGGCTGCGGACTGGTGGAGTGCGGTGTAGCCAGCGATGCCGCCCGCGATGGCCACGACTGCCGCCGCGGCGGCGATCACGGCAGTGCGCATCTGTCGGGCACGTGGGGCCGGCGGTGTGGGCCACGACGGTGCATCTGCGGGTGATGCGGTCCAGTGCGCCGCAACTGAGGCTTCCAAAGGCGCGTCAACCAAGGTGGGAGGATGCCCGGCCAGCGTGGGCTGGTCAGCCAGCAGCGGCGCCAAGCGGCTAACCAGGTCGGCTGCATCTGGCCGGTCGCCAGGATCCTTCGCGAGGGCGGCGACCACGTGCGGCATCAACTCGCCAGGTAGCCCCTCAAGGTCCGGCTCGCCCTCCATGATCTGCCAGGCCACCACGTCGGGGGCCCCCACGCCGAATGGCTGCCGCCCGGTCGCGGCGTAGGCGAGCAGTGCGCCCCAGGCGAAGATGTCGGAGGCGGAGTTAGCGGAGATCCCCTTGTACTGCTCGGGTGCGGTCCAGCCCGGCGTCCCTGACCACATTCCGGTACGCGTGATGGCGGTCTCGTCCAGGGCATGCGCGATGCCGAAGTCCAGCACGCGAGGCCCGGCAGGCGTGAGGATCACGTTCGACGGCTTGAGGTCGCGATGGATGATGCCAGCGGCGTGCACGGCCTGGAGTGCGCCGGCGACGCCCGCCGCAAGCCCATACAGGTTGGCACCGTGCAACGGCCCGGACATGCTGATGTGCTTGGCCAGAGTCGGCCCCGGTGCGTACGGGGTGGCTAGCCAGGGCTGAGCGGACTGAGTGTCGGCGGCCAGCAGCGGCAGCAGGCACGGTCCGTGTACCCGGCTCATGACGGCGACCTCGCGGGCGAACCGGGCCCGGAACGCAGGGTCGTCGGCGAACTCCTTGCGGACCACCTTGACGGCGACAGGGCGGCGGTTCTGTGTGTCGTCGGCGGCATACACGACCCCCATGCCGCCTGCTCCGAGGCGCCCGCGGATGCGGTAAGGACCGACCTTCGACGGGTCGCTGCGGTCGAGTCCGGCGTGCGCGGTCATGCGTCTCCTGCCGTTGTCCAAAGCTGCCGACCGGTGTGGCCGCGAGCCGAATGTGCGGGGATCGGAGATTCTGTCAGAGACCACCCAGTCGAGGGCGGGTGCGGGTCATGCCCGACTGAGGAGAGCTGCCCAGGTGTCCGGGCCCACGACGCTGTCTGTGGCCAGATGGTGCTCTTGCTGAAGAGCTTCAACCGCCTTCGCCGTTGACGTACCGAAGAAGATCCCGTCGTTGTCGACGGGGGTGGCCGTGTGTGGTGAGCAGGCGTTGTACAGCTGTGACTGCGGGGCGGCGGTCTCCTGAGCGGACGTTGATGATGAGGGCGTGCCATGTGTCGGGGCCGACGATGCCGTCGGCGGCAAGGGAGCGGTCCCGCTGGAAGGAGCGCACATGGGCCTGGCCGTCGACCAGCTGCGCGAGGCCGGCCGGAAGGTAGACGCCCAGGTGCTGGCGCACATCTCCCCGGCCCGCAGCTCGGCCGTGAACTACTACGGGTCCATCACCGTCGACTACGAGCGCGAACTCGCCCAGCTCGACGAGCGGGGCCACCGGCCGTTGCGGACGGCGGCCGCCGCCGACCCCGTAGACGGGCTGTAGGGCGGGACCGAGAGCATCGGGCCGCGGGCGTTGGGTACGCCTGTACGGCGAAGGGTCGTCTCCCCCGCTACGAGCTGGGGGGAGACGACCCCTTCATCCTGGGAGCCAGCCGGGCCACAGGGCGCCTTTGCACCAACCGACTTCGCCGATCAGCTTTTCCCTTTCCAGGGCAGGGAGCCGCCCTGAGTACCGGCGAATCCAGGATCGTCCCAGCCGGGCGGGTAGACGGAGTCATTGATACGGGCGCTGCTGGAGGTCGTGTACACCCCTTCCTTGGTCGGAGGGGCGAGTGGGAACGGGCCACAGGTCTTGACCTGGTCTCCGTCGTCAAGGTGGATCCGGCAGCGGCGCAGCGTCGACTCGTTCCGGGTCATCTGGAAAGTGTGGTTCTTGATCAGGTCCGTGTTCATGAGCCAGAGCCACACGGTTGCTTCGCCCGGAATTCCGTCCTGCGGGATCGCCTTGTACTTGACGGAGATCGTGACTCTGTCGTTGTCGTGTCCGATGCACGGCATCACGTACAGAGAGGCTTGCCGCACCGGCTCCCAATTGGTGCGGCATTCCTGGGCGAGGGGCTCAGGCGTGGTGGCTGCAGAGGGCGTTTTGTCTCTGTCGCCGAGCAAGGTGGTGACCCCTGTGACCGCCAGCACTGCAAGGCCCACGGCAGCAACAGCGACGAGGGTAGGGCGGCGCCACAGTACTCGTGGCCTGTGGGCCAGTGTCTCGGACGTGTCGGCGGCATCCTGCTGGGACCGGCCTTCGGCAGCTGCGTCATGAACCGGGGCAGCGGCTGGCTGGTCAGAAACCGGACGCTGTAGCTGACGTCGCCTCTGGCCGGCCTTCGCCTCCGTGTGCAGCCTGTGCCACTCCGCCAGTTCTTCGTCGCTGACCTCGAAGATCTTCGCCAGCGCCGCGAGCACAGCCTTGTCGGGCAGGGTCGTGTGCTCCGGATCCATATACCGGCCGATAGACGAGCGGCCCAGTCCTTTGACGTTCTGGCCGTGCAGCACTTCCTTGAGCTTCGCTTCGAGCCGCTCCAACGGCAGCTTGGATTCCGACGCTTCCCACGCTGCGCGCAGCTTCTGAGCAAGCACCACCCTCGCCGCGTCAGGCGCATCGCCCGGTTCGACGTCCGCACCGTCGAGCGTGTCCCCGCTTCCCGCCACTGTCCCTCCGTCATCCCAGATTCCGACGTTTCCGCAGGTAAATGCCGTGTGACGCTGGCGGGATCGGAGCGGGACGCACATGGGAAACCGTGCCCTCCGACAGCTCTGGTCACGGTGCCCGATGTCCCTCAATCCTGGGTCTCGCGAACCCCCACGGGGGTTGTTGAGCTCGCAGGTAACCCCCTGCCACGCGGCATCGGCATCCGCCGAGCTTAGCGGCGCGGTCACCCGCGAGCGGTTGGTTCAACGGACCTAAGGATCTAGAGAAAGGAACTGTACTGATGCCTCAATGCAAGTCCTGTGACGGAAGCGGTGAGTGCCGCAAGTGCGACGGCACCGGAGAGCTCCACGGCTTCCTCGGCCGGCGCAACTGCGATGCCTGCGGCGGGGATGGCGTGTGCCACCCCTGCAAGGGCAAAGGCTCGACCTTCGGTTGGTGATCACCCAGTAGCGAGCCGCTAGCCCCCGAACCGTTCCAGCCCGCCGGTCCCGCGCGCCACAGGCTGCGGGACGGGCGAGAGCGCACCGTCCACAACCGCCTGCGGCGCACGCAGGGTTCTGCCGCCGGCAGGCGATCGACCGTCGGCTCACCCCTCGCTTCGTCCTCGAAGAGCCATGCCGTCGTGCCCGAAGAACACCACAGCATCACCCGAAAAGGAGTCAGACGCCCATGAACACCACCGAAAACGCCAGTCGACTGGGCCGCGTGCTCGCACCGGCCGCCATCGCCTGCACTGTGCTGGCCTTCGTAGCCGGAACCGCCTACACGCCCGCCGAGCACTCCGCACAGTCGACATCGCCCGTGACCGCCAAGCTCACCACGGCCACTGGCGGGTCGTCAGCCCACCACGGCCAGCACGGGACCCCTCTGGCCACACGTTGGAACCCCTTGGCCGCACGGTGGCCCGTGGTCAGCCGCGGACAGCGCGGTGTGCGCGTTACCGCGGTCCAGAGTTTGCTGGCCGCCCGCGGACACCGCCTGGCCGCTGACGGCGTCTTCGGCCCCGCCACCACGAACGCCGTCAAGGCGTTCCAGCGCGCCCACCGTCTTGCCCCCGACGGCACCGTCGGCCCCAAGACGTGGTCCGCTCTCATCTTCAACCTGCGCCCCGGCAGCCACGGCCAGGCCGTCACCGCCGCGCAACGCCTACTGACCGGCCACGGCCACCCCGCGGCTGCCGACGGGGTCTTCGGTCCGCGCACCACCGCAGCCGTCAAGGCGTTCCAGCGTGACCGGCACCTGGCCGTGGACGGCGTCGTCGGCCCCAACACATGGCGAGCCCTCATGGCGACATCGGCGGCTACCCCCAGGCCGAACGCCGGCGGCTACTACCTCCTGTTCAGCAAGAACCAGCACAAGCCGGCCGCCTCGACCCTGTACATCATGCGGAACGGCAAAGCGATCAAGAAGTACCGCGCCGGCTCCGGCGTCACCACCAACCCCTGCGCCTCCCAGAAGGGCTGGCTGCCCAACGGCGTCTACCAGATCACGGGCCACCAAAAGAACCGCAACAGCATCATCAAGGGCTACGCGATCGGCCTCTCCAACAAGCGGTGCAGCCCGAACGGCACCCTGCGCAGCGCGCTGTTTGTCCACAGCGAGATGGCCGTGAACGGCGGCAGGGGCAGCTCCGAACCCACGCAGTGGAACGGCGAGGACGACTACAAGTCGCTCGGTTGCATCAAGCTCAGCCCACCGGACATCAAGGACCTGTTCAACCGACTTGACACCGTCGGCTGGCCCAAGACACTCCACGTCAGCTGACCGCCACCTCCGCGACCAGCTCAGCCGAGGCTTCCGCCGGATGAACCCGGCGGAAGCCTCCCCCCTCCCACCCAGGCCTGGTAGAGGTTCGACCGCCATGCCGACCAGATTGACATCTGACCCCGCCACTTCAAGACCGAAGGAGAACGGTCCTCATGAACGAGTCGCCTCACCCGGAGCCCGGGCAGAGCAACCTCCCAGGCCAGCAGCCGGGATTCGGCTTCTCGCACATGCCGCCCCCGCCGAGTTACCCTCCGCGACCTCAGATGTCGCCCAGCTTCGGATACGTGCAGCAGCCGGGTTACGTCAGCGGCTCCCTGGAAATGCCGCAGCGGGTCAAGGCGACTCGCATCGTCTTGTTCCTGCTGGCGGGCTTCCTGATCATTTTGGGCCTGGCTGCGCTCGTTCAGGCCGAGGCAGCGCAGATCGCCCTCAATGACCCCTACAGCCCCTACAGCGGGTCTTCGGGGCCCCTTGGCTCGGTCTTCTATGAAGCGAAGCAGGAGGCGGCAGCGCAGGCAGAGGCCGCACGGTCCGGGATGGTCGGGGGTGTCATCTACGCCCTTATCGCGATCGTGCTCGCCGCACGATTCGGCAAGGGCGGCAACGCCCTCCGCATCGGCACAATCGTCTACGGCGCCTGGCACTGCATCGTCGGCACCTTCACCCTCGGCCTCACTGCCAGCACCGCCCCCGCGGCCATCGTCATGGCAGCCCTCGTAGAGTTGGCTGCCGGTGTTCTGCTGATCGTCTTCATGGTTCAGAAGGACGGCGTGGCCTGGTTCAGCCGCCCACGCCACTGAGCGCAGCCGAGACGAGGCCGAACCGCGTCAAGTCTTTGTCCTTCCATAGCCCCTCCGGTGCACGCCGGAGGGGTCGCCCCAGTCGGAGCGGCGCCAGCAGGTCGTCCTCACGGCCACGCCGGCTCCTGCATAGAGCGCGTGGGCGGCATGGTCCAGGGCGCGGGTGTCTCCCGCGCAGCGGCCACGGCAGCTTGGAGGGCGCGCGTAGTTACTCTTCCCTCCCGCGTTTCATAGGTGGCCCCCGTTTCAACACCGCGCCGCCGCGCCATCCGCGCAGGTGATTTTGTTTCACAGGTCGTTTCCTTGCTCTTGACCGATGAAACGCACTCCTGGAACAGTCGAGGCGTGATCAACGACCCACATAAGCTGGTGGAATCGCACGTCTGCCCGATGTCCACCTGCCAGGCCCCAGCCGGCTCGCCCTGCCGCACCACCTCGAACAAAGTCACGGCGAAGTACCACACCGCTCGTTTCCAACTCGTCCCCGCCCTGCGCTCCGAACTCCACGTCGCCACCCCCGCCGTACGCCACCCCGGCTCCACCTGGCAGGCCCTGCCGGTCCAGAAGACCGCGGCGCCAGCCGTCGCGATGGAGATCCGCCTCGGGTACGCCCGCGTCTCCAGCCGGAGCCAGGAGATCCAGTCCCAGGTCGACGCCCTCGAAGCCTCCGGCGTGCACCGGCTGTTCCAGGAGTGCATCAGCACCCGCGTGCGCGAACGGCCCGAGATGAAGGCCGCCCTCGCCGCCGCCCGCGACTACCGCTCCCTGGGGGCGAAGGTGACCCTCGTCGTGCACGAGATGAAGCGGCTCGGGCGTGGCGCCCTGGAGCTGCTGAAGGCCGCCGAGGAACTGCGCGACGCCGGGATCGAGCTGGAGTTCCTCACCGGTCCCCTCGCGGGCAGGCACGACCCGGCCGGGCACGGCGCCGCCCTGTTCGCATTCTTCGCCGCCATGGCGGAGTCCGAGCGCGACTACATCCGCGACAAGACCCTGGAGGGGCAGGAGACCGCCCGTACGAAGGGCAAGGCCATCGGCGGGGTGCCAGTCTCCGACGACGACATGCTCGCCACCGCCGTGCGCCTGCGGGACACCGAACACCTGTCTCTGCGGGAGATCGCCTCCCGACTCGTCATCCGCACCGGCAAGAAGCGCGGCCAACACCCCTCACCCGCCACCATCATGCGGATGCTCCGCGAGTACGACGCGCAGACTGCTACGCCCCCGGGGGAACCCGCACGCTGACCTGCGGCTCAGTCCTTAGCGTTGCTTTTTCGGCGAGAACTACTGGGACCCCAGGACCCCCCCACCGGACAGCAGCCTTTGACCACAACCCCGTTGCTCCCTGGCGCGACCGGTCTGCACCACGACGATGCCGTTTCGCGCCGGGGAGGGGTGTGAAACTGGCGACCTCGCGTAATCGACTGTCGCCTATTCCTCTGTGCGTGTGGTTCAGCGGTGACCGTATGTGGTCGTTCCGGCAAGTTGACGGACGGGAGGAGAGGCTGTCACTGCAGTTGTCCAGGCCCCGGGCAGGCGTTGGGCGAGGCAGCACCCTGCCAGCCCGAGTCCGGGACACGCGGCTATACGCTCCTGCTAGTTGACGCCGGTCTCATGCAGCAGGCGGAGGCGAGACAACTGGTGGGTTGAGGCGGGCGAAGCCTTCCTGGCGCTGGTATGGGAAGTACGGGTAGGGCGCTGTCTTGCCGCTCGCCGCATCGAGTTTCGCCATCTGGTCGGGCGTGAGCGTCCAGCCGACGGCACCGAGGTTCTGGCGAAGCTGGTCCTCGTCGCGGGCGCCGATGATGACGGAGGAGACGGTCGGTCGCTGCAGCAGCCAGTTGATGGCGATCTGCGGAATGCTTTTGCCGGTCTCCTGCGCGATCTCATCGAGGGCGTCGACCACGCGGTAGAGGTGTTCGTCCTCGACCGGCGGGCCGTAGGCCGCGGTGTGGTGCAGTCGGCTGTTGGCCGGTAGCGGCTGGCCGCGGCGGACTTTGCCGGTGAGCCGTCCCCAGCCGAGCGGGCTCCAGACGAGGGCTCCGAGGCCCTGATCGAGCCCGAGGGGCATCAGCTCCCATTCGTAGTCGCGGCCGATGAGGGAGTAGTAGACCTGATGTGCGACATAGCGCGGGTGGCCATATCTCTCCGCGTTCGCGAGGGACTTCATCGCCTGCCAGCCGGAGAAGTTGGAGATGCCGAGATAGCGGACCTTCCCTGCTCGTACGAGGTCGTCGAGTGTGGACAGGACTTCCTCGATCGGCGTGCCGGCGTCAAAGGCGTGCAGCTGGAACAGATCGATGTAGTCGGTGCCGAGTCGGCGCAGGGCGTCCTCGCATGCGGTGATCAGGCGCGAACGGGAGGAGCCCGCATCGCCTGGGCCGTCACCCATCGGCAGGCTGGTCTTGGTGGACACGATCACCTGGTCCCTGCGGCCTTTGATCGCTTCGCCCAGCACCTGCTCAGAGGCGCCGCCGGAGTAGACGTCGGCGGTGTCGAACATCGTGATCCCGGCGTCCAGGCAGATGTCCACGAGACGGCGTGCCTCTCGCGCATCGGTGTTGCCCCAGGCGCCGAACAGCGGCCCTTGGCCGCCGAAGGTGCCGGCGCCGAAGCTCAGTGCGGGGACCCTGAGTCCGGATGTGCCCAGCCGCCTGTGTTCCATGGCTGTTCCTCTCTCGTCGCCCGGCCATAACTAATGGTCTTGGAGTTCCGTTAGTGTGGACCTCAACGTAGCAGGTGCGAGTGGTTAACGAAACTGGAGTCCCGTTATGGGGTTTGAGGGTGCGGATCCGGGGACCGTCCGTCCTGGAGGGCGCACGGCGCGGGTGCGGGCGTCGGTGCTGCAAGCGGCTGGGGACGCTTTGGCGGAGCATGGCTTTGCCCACCTGGACCTCGCCGACATCGCGCGCCGTGCCGAGGTGGGCAAGACCACCGTCTACCGCCGCTGGGGAACGGTGACCAGCCTGGTGGCCGACCTGCTGATGGACATGGCCGAGCAGTCACTGCCACGGACCGAGACCGGCTCGCTGCTCGGCGACCTCAAGGCCAATGCTCGGCTCGTGCAGCGCACCTTGGCCGACCCGCGGCAGGGGGCTCTGTTCAAGGCAGTGATCGCGGCCGCCACCTGTGAGGCGAAGACGGCCGAGGCCCTGCATCGCTTCTACGACATCCGCATCAAGGAGTGGGCGCCCTGCGTCCAGCAGGCCATCGACCGGGGCGAGGTGCCCGAGGGCACCGATGTCCACGAGGTGATCCGTGCTGTCTCCGCCCCGCTTTACTACCGCCTGTTGACCACCGGCGACCGCCTCGACGAAGCCGCCGCAGACCAGGCTGCCGAGGCCGCCGCGGCTGCGGCGCGTGCGGGAGCGTACCTGCCGGGCGGCGAAGGTCGTGCGTGACCGGCTTCCCGCATCCGTCGCTGAGCGCGGGTCACCGCGCGTGATCTCCGGGGGCATAGCGTTTCCAGGTTCCTCCGGCCTCGGCGGCGAGTTGGGCGGTCGTGTCGTCGTGGTAGCCGAGCATGCGGGCGACCACGGGGGCGGGGGCCTGGAGCACGAGGTGGCGGATCGCCGACGTGCGTCCTCGCTGGGTGGGGAAGCCCAGATTGCGGAGGCGGATTTCGAGGGTGTCCGGGGTCGTGGGCTGTCCGGCCCGGCGGCCTGGAAAGAGCCATCGGGCGCTCGGATTGGTTGCGGTCATGGTGTTCGGCCGCTGGCCCAGGTAGTCCAGCAGCATGCCGGCGAAGGGCTCAGGGACGGGCGACGGTGGGTCGCCGAGCCGGATCTGGACCTCGCCGTCCTCACGCAGGACATCGTCGATGGTGAGCCGCGCGATCCGGGTGAGCGGTTGCGCGTAGAGGAGGACGAGCGCGGCGGCCACGCGGTCCTGGACAGGGATGTCGTCGCGGTTGACAGCCTGCCGTAGCAGGGTGAGCCGTTGGTGCTGAGCGAGCGGAGTTGGGTTGTTGGTGGAGCGGTGCGGAATGGTGACCGTGGGCATGTGGCTGGACCGCATCGCCCATCGCAGGAAGGCGTGGGTGAGGCGCCGGGCGGTGTAGCCGCCTGCGTACCAGTCGTCGACATCGGCCTGTGTGCAGTCGGCGAGGGTTCGTCCGCGCTCGGCGAGGTGAGCGAGGAAGGCGGTCGCGAGGTGGATCTCGTTGCGGGCCTGGTGGATCTGTTTGCTGGTGAGCGGGCAGCGGTCGGCCCGGGTGTGCAGGCGGCGCTGAACGTGCCAGGTGGCGAAGAGCTCCAGCAGGCGCCGGTGCCCGGGGTCGTCAATGGCGGACAGTTTTTCGGCGAGCCACCGCTGGAACAGCAGTAGCTGCCGGTCAGCCGGGGGCAGGACGCCGCTCTGCATGAGCAGGTCGCGCAGGTAGGCGACCGACCGCCAGGGTGTGAGCTGGCTCAGTCCGTCGTGGGTGAGCGGGACTTCACCTCGGGCCAGGGCCCGCAGGTTGCGCTGGACGTGGGAATGGCTCGTCCAGGTCAGTCCGCCCCAGGGGCGGCGCATCAGTCGCAAGGCATCGAACAGCGGGAGCAGTTCGGTGCGGACGGAGCCGGAGCCGTCGTCGAGTAAGTCATGGAGACGTTCGGTCAGGACGCATCGGCCGCAGATCCCGCGCCGGTAGCGCCTGGCTTCCCGGCCGCAGCGTTCACAGGTGAAGTCACCGAGCCCGCCTGCGCAGTCAGTGCAGAGCGTGCCGCCGTCCGGCGCGAGGCCAGGGGTGAGCCGATCGACGCCACAGCCGACGCACGTTCCGTAGGTCTCCAGGGCTCTGGTCATGCAGCTTTGGCAGATGTAGCCCTCCGGCCAGTGGTTCGCCTCGGGCCGCACCGCCCGGCCGCAGCGGGCGCAGAACCGTGCGCTCGCCGGCACTCGGGTGCGGCTCACCCTTCGGGCCGGATCCGGGCGCGCTTGGGACGGACCGCCGACAGGTCGACGACCGCGTCGCCGGTGGCGACCTTGCGGATGGCGGCGTTCTCGGCCTTGGTGGCGATCAGGTCGGCCGGGGTGCACTCGAAGATGTCGCAGAGTGCGGCCAGCACCGGCAGCGACAGCCGCTCGGGGGTGCCGGTGACCAGCCGGTGGACCTGGGAGAGCGACAGGTTGATGCCCCGCTCGGCCAGCGGCGGGGCCAGCTCGTTGGTGGTGAACATACCGGCGGCGGCCATCCGCTCCCGCAGTCGCCACTGGTAGCTGACCTGGCGTTTCATCACGCCCTCCTGACGGGTCTGAGCGCGGCCTCGACCGTGCCGTCCAGCGCCCGCCGCAGCGTGCGGGTGCGGAAGTCGGAGGAGACGCAGGTGTAGATCGAGGTCGTGCTGGCATGGTCGTGACCGGCTTGCTGCTGGACAAATAGGGCGTCCCAGCCGTCTTCGATCAGGTGGGTGACGTAGGACCTTCGTAGCGAGTGAAAGTCCAGGACCGGGTCCAGAGCGAGGTCGTCGCGATAGGCGGCGAAGCGGGAGTCCAGCCGTTGCAGGCCGACGCGACGGCCGCGTTCAGACGGCCACAGGGCGGGCCCGTCCGCGTGGCGCATGGCGGGTCTCACCTCGCTGACCCACTGGTCAAGGATCTCGGCCGACCAGTCCCACACGGTCAGTACGCTGCGGCGCTTGGGGGGTGAGCCCTTCTTGGCCTTGCCGTGGCGGACGTAGCAGACGCCGTACTCGCCGAACTCCGCCCCTTCGGGGTTGCGGCCGAAGTCGGCGACATCCAGCATCCTCGTCTCGTTGCGCCGCAGCCCATAGGCGTACGCGGTCTTGAACAGCATTGCGTCGCGGAAGGCGGGCAGCCATCCCTTGCGGCCGCGTCCGCGGACCCGGCTCACCTCGTCGTCGGCGTGGTCGAAGAACGCCTGCAACTCATCCCGGGTGAAGGCCCGTTTCGGGGACTCGGCCTCGCACTCCTGCATGTGCACGGCGGTGTTCCACTCGTGACACACCTGGATCGGATGAGTACCGAAACGGCGCTCGCACTCGGCGGCCCAGCCGTAGGCCGGTTCCGAGGTACGCGCCAAAGGGACCACGGGATGATCTTGAAGCCCTGAGCGCTCGGCCCCCGTATTTCAGAGGGACACGCGCACTGTTCTGCCAGCGGCAGAACACCGGCCGGACCGGGCTCGACGATCACTACAGTCCAGTCTCATGACGACGATTACGACGCGTACGGTCGAGTATCCGGCCGACGGTTTGACGATGATCGGGCACCTCGCGCTCCCGGCCGGTGTCGACCGGCGGCCCGCGGTGCTGCTCGGACCAGAGGGCATGGGGCTCAGCGACGTCGAGCGCCGCCGGGCCGATGCTCTCGCCGAGCTGGGATACGTAGCGCTGGCCTTCGACCTTCACGGCGGGCGCTATTTGGGCGACCCCGAGGAGATGCTGGCCCGTTGCCTGCCGCTGCTCGCTGATCCCGACCGGATGCGGGGCATCGGCCATGCGGCGCTCGACGTGTTGCGCACCGAATCGCGGGCCGACCCCGACCGGATCGCCGCCATCGGCTACGGCACCGGAGGCGCCGTCGGGCTGGAACTCGGGCGCGACGGCGTCAACCTGCGCGCGATCGGGACAGTCAACGCACTGACCACGGGCCGACCGGGCGAGGCAGCGCGCATTCGCTGCCCGGTGTGGGCCGGCGTCGGGTCGGAAGACCCGATCATGCCGCCCGCACAACGGAACGCGTTCACCGCCGAGATGCAGGCCGCAGGCGTCGATTGGCGCCTCGCGGTCTACGGCGGCGCCTTGCACGCCTTCCACCACCCGCCGGTCGACCACCCCACGGTCCCCGGCGTCGGCTACCACCCACAGCACGCGCAGCGAGCCTGGCGCGACGTCGTCGACCTGCTCGCCGAGTGCCTGCCCGTGACGGAAGATCTGCGGGCATGACCCAGGCAAACAGCCTGGCGCCAGGCCTGGTCCGCGTCGGGCACTCACAGTCCCCTCCCCTCAAGTCCCCATAGCAGAACCACATTCGGGCGGATGCTCGACCGCGGAGACGCGTTCGCAACTGCCGCAGTAAATACCGGATTTACTGCGACGGAGCCTTTACCTGCGGCGGGTTCTCCGGGCGCCGCAGGCGAGGTGTACGCATTTACTGCGGCAGTGCCGGAAGGGCAGGGCGGACGTGGCGATCGAACCGGTGACCGAACTCGGGAGCGGGGGCGCGCTCCGCCTGCCGCGCGCCCGAGTCGTGCCGCTGTCCGCCCCGCCGTCGTCGTACACCGCGGCGGTCGAGCGGTACCTCACCGGTGCGGGCATCGCGAAGTCGTCCGCGCGGATCTACCGGATCTCGCTGACGACGTGGGGGTGGATGCTCGCCGGCGAGCCCGCGCCGACCGGACCCGCCCGCCGGGGCGCGAAGCCGCCCGTCTTCCCTGTCACGGCGATCGACGACCCGGCGCTGCCCGAGGTGCTGGCCGAACTGGCGGCGGCGCGGGCGGACGAGATGGACGCCGACACCGTCAACCGGGAGCTGTCCATCGCGCGCAAGGCGATCGGCTGGTGGCAGCGCCAGGGCTGGATCGACTGCGACCCGACGATCGGCATCGAGCGGCGGCCGGCACCGCCCGACCGCACCAAGGCGCTGGCCGAGAACCAGATCGCCGCCCTGTGGCGCCTGGACGTCGCCCTGCGGGAGAAGACGTTCTGGAAGATGCTCTACGAGTCCGCGGCCAGGGCCGATGAGGTGCTGTGCCTGAACGTGGAGGACCTGTACCCGCAGGACAAGCGTGGGAAGATCACCGCCAAGGGCGGGGCAACCGAGTGGATCCACTGGCAGTCCGGCACCGCCCAGCTCCTGCCCCGCCTCATCGCCCGCCGCACCCGCGGGCCCCTGTTCCTCACCGACCGCAAGGCCCCGGCCGGGACACCGACGCTCGACGTGTGCCCGGAGACCGGCCGGGCCCGGCTCTCCTACCGACGGGCCGAGGAGATCTTCGAGGAGAACACCCGGCTGCTGGCCAACCCGCTCGCCTCACCCGAGGACATCGAGGACCTGGATGGCTGGACCCTCCACCGGCTTCGCCACAGCGCCCTCACACACGACGCCGAGGGCGGCACCTCCACCCCGATGCTGCTGGCGCGCTCCCGCCACGCCTCCGTCCGCTCCCTGGAGCGATACGCTCGCCCCGGTGTCGACGCCGTCGCCCGGCACGTCGCCGAACGCGACCCCGCCGCCCGACGTAGTCGGTGAACCTCCAGAACCTACCGGTGGGTTACTTGCTCCCTGGTGTCTGAGCTAGGACTACAGGGCCGACATCAGCAGGCCGCCAGCGCAGACCGCCCGTCCTGCTCCTGCGCTGGGGACGCCGCCGCCGATGCGGCACGAGCAGGTGGCGCGCCGGCACTGGATCAAAAGGAATTGCCTGCGCTGCCAGAGGGCTCAGCTGCCCAGGGTCGTGCCGAACGCCGGGGCGCCCGAGGTGGAGACACCGGTGGCGGACGGGCCGAACACCGAACCGTTCGTCAGGCCCTTGAAGAACCAGACCGCGCCGTCGCCCCCGTCCTCGCCCGGGCCCGCGACCGTGAGGTCCGCCTTGCCGTCCTTGACCGTGTCGGCGAGCAGGACGCGGCCGCCGAAGCGGTCGTTGTCCTCCGAGGTGCCGGAGACGCCTGACGTGGACTGGGAGAGGGTGAGCGCGCCGGTCGCCGAGAATCCGGTCTTGCTGCCGTAGAGGATCGTCACCGTGCCGGTGTCCTCCGAGGTGCCGAAGGACTCGTACGTCGCCCCGACCGCGAGGTCTGCGTGTCCGTCGGCGTTGATGTCGCCGAGCGAGACACCTCCGCCGAAGCCGTCGCCGGACTCCGAGGTGCCGGGGACGCCCGTCGTGGCCTGGGTGTACGAGGCGGTCTTGCGGGTCTCGGTGAACTGGGCCTCCGGAGCGCCGTACACGAGGGTGACCTTGCCGCCGAGTGCGCCCGAGGGATCGGCCGCGCTCTCCCGGTGGTTGCCGGCCACGATGTCGGCGTAACCGTCCTTGTTGACGTCGGCGACCGAGGAGACGTAGCCGCCCGGGAGGTACTCCAGCCAGTCGGTGAAGTTGGTGATCCGGCCGTCGGCCCAGGCCGTGATCGCGTCGTCGGTGCCCTTGGCGCGGCCGTGGACGATGAGACTGTCGAAGCCGGCGCCCAGCACATCGCCCGAGGACAGGTACTCGACGCCGTACGTGTCGTCGAACGGCCGCGACCCGTGGCCCATGCCCGCGGACGTGGAACCGCTCATATGCTCGCCGGACCGGGCGAACGGGCCCTTCATGATCTGGATGTTGGAGTTCCCTGTGGCGCCCACCGCGACGTCGTCGTCCCCGTCGCCGTCGAAGTCCCCAGCGGTCAGGGCCTGTCCGTAGTGGTCGCGGTCGTTGGAGATGATGTTCTCGACGGTCGAGGCGCCGGACAGCCCCGCCGAGCCGCCCCAGACGATCACGACCGTGCCGTCGTCGGGGTCGGGATTGACCTCGTAGCCGATGTCCTCGCCCGGGGCGCCGACGACCAGGTCCGCGTAGCCGTCGCGGTCCAGGTCCGCCGACGTGACCGCCTTGCCGAAGACGTCCGCGGTCTCCGCGCTGCCGGGGACACCGGTCGAGTTCTGGGTGATGGTCTGGTACTTCGTCGTCCTCAGGCCGGTGGACGAGCCGTAGACGACGGACACCGCCCCCGCCTTCGTCTTGCCGCCGACCGTGGCACCCGGCGCGCCGACCGCGAGGTCGCGGTACCCGTCGCCGTTGAAGTCGTACGGAGCCGCTGGGGTCGCCGCGTGGGCGGCGGGCACCGCCAGAGCGAGCGGAGTCAGGCCGGAGGCGAGGAGGCAAGCGGCCATCAGGAGCGGGCGTGTGCGCAAGGCGTCTCCAGGAGGGGGGAGGGCCCCGCGCCGAGTGGGGCGCGGGCCCAACTGCCGTAAGGGTGTGCGAGCAGGAGACCACTGGAGGGGCGGGAGGGTTGTACGGGAGTTCGGTGAACTTTTGGGGTGTGGGGCTGGTGTGTCGTTACCCCACCCTGCCCCCGGCCCGCGTGACTGGATCGGCCGCTACTGACCCATCCCCTCGATGGTCGCCCAGTCCACGGTCGTGATGCCTGCCGTCGTGATGCCCGCCTTGGAGCCCAGCAGCCGCAGGTTGCCGCCCATGCGGCCCACCACGTACAGGTCGGCGTAGCCGTCCCGGTTGCCGTCGCGCAGGCGCACCGTCGTACCGAAGTAGTCGAACTCCGAGATGCCGCCCGGAATGCCGGCCACGCTGCGGGTCTCGGGCTTCACTCGGACGGCCCAACGAAGCGCCCGAGAGCGAGGAAACGAGTCATCTGACTACCCGAAAGCTACCTGTCGGTTACTTTGCCCTTGGGGACAGAGCTGGGAGTCCGGGGCCGACCCTGCAACCACCCGCACCGCCTCACGGCTTCAAGATCATCCTGTGGCCCCTTTCGGGCTTACCTCGGCGATCCACCTTCTTATGCCGTCGACTCCTGAACAGCACACCGACCCGTTCACGCCCCCACAGCCGGAGCAGGCGCGAGTGCACCGCGTCTACGCGTCCCTGTTTCGCATCGCCGAGCGACACGCGACTACCGACGAGCAACGCCACCGACAGGTTCATCCCTCGGTCATCGGGCCGCACGAAGCCGTCAGGCTCGTGTCGTTCCTGCTCAGTGGGGCCGCACAGCTCGACGACGCTGAGCCGGAGGTGGACCACGCCGACATCACCGCCGCGTTGAGCCTCGTCCCGCTGGTTCGCGGGGAGATGGACGAACTGGAAACCGGACTCCTCGAGATGGCACGTGGCCGCGGCATGACTTGGCAAGAGATCGCCTTCGGTCTCGGGCTTGGCACTCCGCAAGCAGCCAGACAGCGATACGAACGACTGGCCAGCCGCGCCGCACCCGACGCGGAGGGCCCGGAATAGGAAGGGTCCGCCCCGGATTGCTCGCCAGCCAGGGGCCGGGCATCTGGGGCTGCGGCGCCCGAGCGCATGCCGACGCTCCACACCCTGGAAGGGATCTCCAGGGAACTCAATCAACGACGACCAACACGGCGAACCTATGCGGTCACAGCACTAGTAGGGCTTTGTTAGGTCCTGTGGTGGGGTTCGGGTGCTGGTGCGGGTTGGCCGCATATCGAGCAGGCGCCGGTCCAGGTGGCCAGGAGGGCCTGGAGTTCGCGGAGGACCGCGTAGAGGGTCAGGCCGGCGCAGGGGCTTTTGGGTCGAGCCTGAGCATGGTGCAGAAGGCCTGGGCGAGGGACGCGAGGGTGACGTGGCGGTGCCAGCCGAGGTAGTTGCGGCCCTCGAAGTGGTCCAGGCCCAGACCGTCCTTGAGCTCGCGGTAGTCGTGCTCAACTCGCCATCGGATCTTGGCGATTCGTACCAGTTCGCGCAGTGGGGTGTCGGCGGGAAGCGTCGAGAGCCAGTAGTCGGTTGGCTCGGCGGAGTCGGGTGGCCACTCGACGAGCAGCCAGCAGTCGGGCAGGGAGCCGTCGGCGGCGCGGCGGATGGTGCGGTTGGCCGGTCGGACCCGCAGGGCCAGGAACTGCGAGCGCATCTCGGCGTTCGGGTTGCGTCTGGTGGCCTTGCTGCCCTGGCGCCAGGTGACGGTGCGGGTGGCCGCTCGGCCGACGGCCAGGGCCAGGGCGCGCAGGGTGGTGTGCGGTTGGGGGTAGGCGGACACGGGAGGGCGGCCCTGCCCGGAGTACGGCGGGCGTTGGGGTGTGGCATTGCCGGGGTGCGCGGTCGTGGTGGCTTTGACCGCGACCGCGTAGGTCAGGCCGCGCTCGGTCAGGCCCTCGCGAAAGCCGGTGGCGTCGCCGTATCCGGCGTCGGCGGCGACCGGAAGGTCGGGCAACTCCCAGTTGTCGCGCACCTCGTCGAGCATGTCCAGCGCCAGGCGCCACTTCTCCCGGTGCCGCTCGGTGTCCGGGATTCCCGCCTTGGCGCGGCGGCGCCGGATCGCCTCGGCCATCAGCGCGTCCTCGCCGTACTTGGTGTCGTCCCAGCTCTCGGGCAGGAACAGGCGCCAGTCGACAGCCGATGACGCACGGTCACTGACCAGGTTCACACTGACGCCGACCTGGCAGTTGCCGCGCTTACCCAGGGCGCCGCAGTACATCCGCGCCACCCCCGGTGAGTCGTAGCCGTCCTTGGGGAAGCCGACATCATCGATCGCGTACGCCTCGGGAGAAATGTGCGCGGCAGCCCAACGGGCCAGCCGCTCACGGACCTTGGAGTAGTCCCAGGTGGACGATGAGACGAACTGCTGCAGCTGCTGGTGGTCCACGCCCAGGCGCTCGGCCATCGGCTGCATGGACTTGCGCTTGCCGTCCAGCATCAGCCCGCGCAGATACAGCTCGCCCTTGGCCCGCTGGTCCCGACGCGCCAGCGAACCGAGCATCTCCGCCGCGAACGCCTCCAGGCGCGGGCGGACCGTCTCCATCTCCTCAGGTGTCACACCTGACAGAACATCACAATCTACCTGACGATGATCAATCGGGGTACCTAACAAAGCCCTACTAGTAGGGCTTTGTTAGGTCCTGTGGTGGGGTTCGGGTGCTGGTGCGGGTTGGCCGCATATCGAGCAGGCGCCGGTCCAGGTGGCCAGGAGGGCCTGGAGTTCGCGGAGGACCGCGTAGAGGGTCAGGCCGGCGCAGGGGCTTTTGGGTCGAGCCTGAGCATGGTGCAGAAGGCCTGGGCGAGGGACGCGAGGGTGACGTGGCGGTGCCAGCCGAGGTAGTTGCGGCCCTCGAAGTGGTCCAGGCCCAGACCGTCCTTGAGCTCGCGGTAGTCGTGCTCAACTCGCCATCGGATCTTGGCGATTCGTACCAGTTCGCGCAGTGGGGTGTCGGCGGGAAGCGTCGAGAGCCAGTAGTCGGTTGGCTCGGCGGAGTCGGGTGGCCACTCGACGAGCAGCCAGCAGTCGGGCAGGGAGCCGTCGGCGGCGCGGCGGATGGTGCGGTTGGCCGGTCGGACCCGCAGGGCCAGGAACTGCGAGCGCATCTCGGCGTTCGGGTTGCGTCTGGTGGCCTTGCTGCCCTGGCGCCAGGTGACGGTGCGGGTGGCCGCTCGGCCGACGGCCAGGGCCAGGGCGCGCAGGGTGGTGTGCGGTTGGGGGTAGGCGGACACGGGAGGGCGGCCCTGCCCGGAGTACGGCGGGCGTTGGGGTGTGGCATTGCCGGGGTGCGCGGTCGTGGTGGCTTTGACCGCGACCGCGTAGGTCAGGCCGCGCTCGGTCAGGCCCTCGCGAAAGCCGGTGGCGTCGCCGTATCCGGCGTCGGCGGCGACCGGAAGGTCGGGCAACTCCCAGTTGTCGCGCACCTCGTCGAGCATGTCCAGCGCCAGGCGCCACTTCTCCCGGTGCCGCTCGGTGTCCGGGATTCCCGCCTTGGCGCGGCGGCGCCGGATCGCCTCGGCCATCAGCGCGTCCTCGCCGTACTTGGTGTCGTCCCAGCTCTCGGGCAGGAACAGGCGCCAGTCGACAGCCGATGACGCACGGTCACTGACCAGGTTCACACTGACGCCGACCTGGCAGTTGCCGCGCTTACCCAGGGCGCCGCAGTACATCCGCGCCACCCCCGGTGAGTCGTAGCCGTCCTTGGGGAAGCCGACATCATCGATCGCGTACGCCTCGGGAGAAATGTGCGCGGCAGCCCAACGGGCCAGCCGCTCACGGACCTTGGAGTAGTCCCAGGTGGACGATGAGACGAACTGCTGCAGCTGCTGGTGGTCCACGCCCAGGCGCTCGGCCATCGGCTGCATGGACTTGCGCTTGCCGTCCAGCATCAGCCCGCGCAGATACAGCTCGCCCTTGGCCCGCTGGTCCCGACGCGCCAGCGAACCGAGCATCTCCGCCGCGAACGCCTCCAGGCGCGGGCGGACCGTCTCCATCTCCTCAGGTGTCACACCTGACAGAACATCACAATCTACCTGACGATGATCAATCGGGGTACCTAACAAAGCCCTACTAGAAGGCTCATGAAGATCTTGGGGTTCTGGTCCCGCCGCGTGAGCGGCGGGACCAGACTTGTTTTCGTGGTGATGGGGAAGTGGGCCGGGGAGACGGTCGGTCCGGATGTGTGGGAGATCTGCCGGGAGTTGATCCCGGCGGGGAGTGTGTTCGCGTTTCTGGCCGAACATCGCGGTGCGTTGTTTCCGGCGGAGATGTTCGCGGACATGTATCCGTCGGCGAACGGGCGGCCGAGCATGCCGCCGCAGATCCTGGCCGCCGCGATCACGTTGCAGGCCCTGCACGGGCTGTCGGACTTCGAAACGGTCCAGGAACTGCGGTGTGACCTGCGGTGGAAGGCCGCGTGCGGGCTGGGCCTGAACGACATGGCGTTCGATCCGTCGCTGCTGGCCTACTTCCGCCGTCGGCTTTCCCGTTCGGCTCGGCCGAACTGGGTCTTCGAGGCTGTGCGCGAGGTCGTGAAGGCCACCGGTGTCCTCAAGGGCAAGCACCGGCGGGCGCTGGACTCGACCGTGCTGGACGCCGCGGAACCATCGCCAACAACACCTGGCTGCACACCCGAGCAGCCGCCCTCAACCTCCGCCGACTGATCAACCTCGGACTCACCCGAACCAACGACACCTGGCACCTCAGCCCGGCCACCCCCTAGCCACAGAGGTCGCCCGGCCTGCGGCCGGGCGACCTCTCACCAAGATCTTCATGAGCCTTCTAGGGCGTGTTTCAGAAGTGGATCTTGGTGTGTCAAGATCCACCTCATGGGGAGGCATGATCTGACGAATGCGCAGTGGGCGAAGCTGGAGCCGCTGCTGCCGGTTGGGAAGAAGTCGGGCCGACCGCCGGTGCACACCAAGCGGCAGTTGATAGACGGCATACGCTGGCGCACCCGCGCTGGTGCTCCGTGGCGGGACGTGCCCGAACGCTACGGGCCCTGGGAGACGGTGTACGGACTGTTTCGGCGTTGGCAGCGGGACGGCACCTGGCACCGCATGTTCGAGCAACTGCAGGCCCGGGCCGACGCCGAGGGGCTGATCACCTGGGACGTCTCGGTGGACTCGACCATCGCCCGCGCCCACCAGCATGCGGCGGGTGCCCGCAAAAAGGGGATCTGCAGATCGAGCCACCCGGAGGTCTGTTCACCGAGCCCGACGATCACGGGCTCGGACGCTCCCGGGGCGGGCTGACGACCAAGCTCCACCTGGCGGTCGAGCAGGCCCAGAAGCCGATGTCTCTGGTGATCACGGCCGGGCAGCGCGGTGACTCCCCGCAGTTCCAGGTGGTCCTGGGCCGAATCCGGGTGCCCCGGCTCGGGCCGGGTCGCCCGCGTACCCGGCCGGACAAGGTTCGTGCCGACAAGGCGTACGGCTCCCGCGCGAACCGCGCCTACCTGCGCGAGCGCGGCATCCGCTGCACGATCCCGGAGAAACGCGACCAGATCGCCAACCGCAAGAAGCGCGGCTCCCACGGCGGCCGACCGCCGAAGTTCGACGCGGCCGACTACAAAGAGCGCCACGCGGTGGAGTGCGGCATCAATCGCCTCAAGCGCCACCGCGCGGTGGCAACGAGGTACGACAAGCTCGCCGTCCGCTACGAGGCGACCGTGCTGGTCGCGGCCATCAACGAATGGCTGTGACCAGCACTTTCGAAACACGCCCTAGTACTGCAATCACAGTTATGGGGTCTGGCCTCGGCGTTTGTAGTGGCTGAGGCGAGCACGGGTCTGACTGAGCCGTCTCCACCATGACCAGTGCAGATGGTGCGTCGGGGTGAGGTGTTGTGGGCGGAGGAGTAGTCCGATCAGGCGGCGGATCTCCGCGACGGACAGGGGTATCAGGCGGGTTTGTCCAAGATCGCTGCCCCCTTTGACAGTTCCTGGGCACGGATGGCGGTCAGTGCGGCGAGTGCGGCCATGGACAGGGTGATGTGCCGGTACCAGGCGTCGTAGCGGCGGACCTGGTAGTGGTCCAGGCCGCACTCGTTCTTTGCGGCCTGGAAGCATTCCTCGACCTGCCACCGGGCCCCGGCCACCCGGGCCAGGTCCCTCAGCCGGGTGCCGACCGGGCCGTAGCAGACGTAGTAAGCAATCTCGGTCGGGTCACTGAGGCTGCGGCGGGCCAGTACCCAGTGGCCGAAGCCGTTCTCCCACCAGATCCGGATCGGCACCCGGGCCCAGTCGTAGAACCTGCGCCCGTGGGCGCCGGCTCCTGCCGACACGCGTTTCCACGCCTGCCGCGGCAGGCCGGCCACCAAGGCGTCGACCCGGGCCTCGGCGCCCCGGGTGGTGATGACGGTGTCGTTGACCTTGGTCGCCAGCACGTGCGCGACCGCGCGCTGCTCCAGCCAGTACCGCAGTCGCTTGACCTGCCCGTATGCCTCGTCTGCGGTCACCCACGCGAACGGCACCTTCGCATCCAGAGCGCGCTGGAGCATGGCTTGGAAGTGCTCGATCTTCGTGGCGAACGGCACATCGTCCGGGATACCGGCCGCCCGGCACCGCTCCCGGTCGTCCGTCCAGGACTTCGGCAGATACAACTCCCGGTCGATCAACGCCCGCCCTCGCCGGGAGGCGTAGGCGAGGAAGGTGCCGATCTGGCAGTTCTCGGTCCGGCCTGCGGTGCCGGAGTACTGCCTCTGCACCCCGGCCGAGCGGACTCCCTTTTTCAGGAACCCGGTGTCGTCACCGATCAACACTGCGTCCTTGTCACCGATACTCTCGATGACGAAGTCACGGACGTCATCGCGGACCCCGTCAGCGTCCCAGTCAGCCTCGCCCAGCAGCCGCTGCATCCCGATCGGATGCGCCTCACCGGCTCGTTCCGCCAGTGACCAGCCGTTCTTGCGCTCCAGCGGCGCCACCAGCCCGGTCATGTACTCCAGCGACCGGCCCCGTGGCTCCGAGCGGGCAAACCGCGACGCGAACCGCGCGTGTAACCCCACCAACGCCTCACGCCAGGACTCGACTTGACGCACACCAAGATCCACAGACACCGGGACACTCAATCACACCAGACCCCATAACTGTGATTGCAGTACTAGCCGACCATAGTCGCCAGTCCGCGATCAGGCGGCGGCAGCCATCGCCTGAGGTTCGTCCGCGTCGGCAGGGGCCGTAGAGACGCTGTTGTACTTGTCGCGGTCGAGGATCTTCTCCCGCGACGCCACAATCAACGGGCATACAACTTGTCCGGCGACGTTGGTAGCGGTCCGCATCATGTCCAGGATCGGGTCGATGGCCAGGAGCAGACCGACGCCTTCCATGGGCAGGCCCAGGGTGGACAGGGTGAGGGTCAGCATCACCGTGGCGCCGGTCAGGCCCGCCGTGGCGGCGGAGCCGACCACCGAGACGAACGCGATCAGCAGGTAGTCACCGACGCCCAGCTGGATGTCGAAGATCTGCGCGACGAAGATCGCGGCGATCGCCGGGTAGACGGCGGCGCAGCCGTCCATCTTGGTCGTCGCGCCGAACGGCACGGCGAAGGACGCGTACTCCTTGGGGACGCCGAGGCGTTCGGTGACCTTCTGGGTCAGCGGCATCGTGCCCACCGACGACCGGGAGACGAAGGCCAGCTGGATGGCCGGCCAGGCGCCCTTGAAGAACTGCAGCGGACTGACCTTGGCGACGGTCGCCAGCAGCACCGGGTAGACCACGAACAGCACGATCGCGCAGCCGACGTAGATGTCGGCGGTGAAGGTGGCGTACTGGCCGATCAGGTCCCAGCCGTAGGTGGCGATGGCGTTGCCGATGAGGCCGACGGTGCCGAGCGGGGCGAGGCGGATGACCCACCACAGGGCCTTCTGGAGGAGTTCGAGGACGGACTCGCTCAGGGTGAGGATCGGCTGGGCCTTCTCGCCGAGCTGGAGGGCGGCGATACCGGCGACGGCGGCCATGAAGACGATCTGCAGGACGTTCAGCTCGGTGAACGGGGTGATCACATCGGTCGGCACGATGCCGGTCAGGAAGTCGATCCAGGAGCCGGTGGTCTCGGGCTTCGCGCCGTCCTGCGGGGTGAGGCCGGTGCCGGCACCGGGGTTGGTGACCAGGCCGATGACGATGCCGACGGCCACCGCGATCAGCGACGTGATCATGAACCAGAGGAGGGTGCGCGAGGCCAGACGGGCCGCGTTGTTCACCTTCCGCAGGTTGGTGATCGACACGAGGATCGCGAAGAAGACGAGCGGGGCGACGGCGAGCTTCAGCAGCCCGATGAAGGTGTCGCCGACCTTCTCGAGGGTGGTGGCGAGCCAGGACAGGTCCTGGCTCCTGGCTATCCAGCCGAGCAGGACGCCGAGGACGAGACCGGCGATTATCTGGGCCCAGAAGGGCAGCTTGAAGGACTTCGTGTTCGCGGACACGGACATGCTCCGTTGGGGATGCGCAGGGGCTGACGTGAGGGGACTGGCGTAAGGCGCGAGGGTCGCAGGACGTCAGAGGCGACAGGTCGCGGACGCGCACCGGCAGAGGTCCACGTGCAGACGCACCACGAGCGGAACGCTTCGGGGCGTGGCGGACACAGCTGCGGACTTCACCCGCAGACCGTAACACTTGAACTTTGGGAACCTCAAAGCCTGGCTTTGAGAGGCGCGAGACAACTATGACCCGAACAACGCAAAGTGCCCCGGTTTCCGAGGGGTCGGGAACCGGGGCACCTGTTGGCGTGTGACGGACCTTACGACGTCTGCCCCTGCGCGCGGGCCGCGTCGTCGGCGACGTCCTCCTGGCTGCGGTTGGCCTCCAGGTTGGCCTTCACCCGGTCCACCTTCTGCACGATCCCGACGGAGGCCCGGTCCCGCTCCTTGCGCAGCACCACGAAGCTGATCGGCGCGGAGAGGACGAGGGCGAGCAGCAGGACCCAGACGCCGTTGGAGGCGCCCAGTCCGCGCGGGGCGAGGCCGGTGTAGACGAGGCCCCAGACGACCACGAAGCAGCCCACGAAGATTCCGAGGCGCATCAGTGTGTAGCGGAGCATCTCAATCCACTCTTCCGTTCCCGAACGTCACCAAAGGGCACCCTCCAGTGAAGCACGCCACTGCGCCGATCTTGGAAGGGGGTGCGTACGGTCAGGCCAGAGGCAGCAGCATCATGATGTCGTCCCGGTCGTCCCCCGGCTCCACCCGGATCGCGCCGGGCACGCGGCCGACCTCCTTGTAGCCGCAGGAGCCGTAGAACCGCTCCAGACCCAGCCCGCCCCGGCAGGTGAGCCGTATCGCCTCGATCCCGTCGAACGTACGGGCCGCGTCCGCGGCGGCGGCCAGCAGGTCGCGGCCGTAGCCCTTGCCCTGGTGGCGCGGGTGCACCATCACCGTGTACAGCCACAGCCAGTGCGTCATGAGCCGGTGCGTGTTGAAGGTGAGGAACGCGGTCGCGGCCACCCGTCCGTCCTCGTCGTGCCCGACGAGCAGCCGGGCCCGGCCCTCACTGAGGGCGGCCAGCTGCTTCACCAGCTCCGGCCGGATCGCCTCCCGCGCCACCGGGGGGACGAAGCCGACGGCTCCGCCCGCGTTGGACACGTCGGTCCAGAGGTCGAGGATGCCGTCGTGGAGGGCGGGGTCGACGGCGGGGTCGAGTGTGAAAGTAAGGGGCACGGCGTCATAGTAGCCATTACGACAACGCTCGCGCCGCCACTTTCAGATCGGCAACCAGCCCCTCGTACGCGGCCTTCCGATCCTTGTCGTCCTGTGCCCGCAACACCGACGACGGATGCACCGTCGCCACCAGCTTCTCCGGCCGGCCGTGGATCTCGCGCTCCAGCAGCGCCCCTCTTACCTCCCCGACCCGGAACGACGAGCCCAGCAGCGCCTTCCCCGCGGTCGCGCCCAGGAGCACGATCAGCTCGGGCTCCACGACGGCCAGCTCGGCGGCCAGCCAGGGGCCGCACGCGGTCATCTCCCGGAGGGTCGGCGTCTTGTGGATACGGCGCTTGCGCGGCTCGGCCTGGGTGAACTTGAAGTGCTTGACGGCGTTGGTGACATAGGCATCGCCGGGGTCGATGCCCGCCTCGGCCAGCGCCCGGTCCAGCAGCCGCCCGGCCGGCCCCACGAACGGTTTGCCCTGCCGGTCCTCCTGGTCCCCGGGCTGCTCGCCGACGAGCATCACGCGCGCGTGGTCGTTCCCGGTGCCGAACACGGTCTGCGTGGCGTCCCTGTGCAGCGGGCAGCCCCGGCAGTCGGCGGCGGCCCGGCGCAGGGCGTCCAGATCGCCGGCCTCGTCGGGGACGAAGGGCTCGGCGGTGTACGCGTCTTCGGGTGCGGTCGTACGAGGGGTCACCCATGCCGGGTACCCCTCACGGACGCTCACACCCGCATCGGCTGCGGTGACTCCCGGCGCGCGGGGTCGGCACCCTCGTACTCCCGGATGATCTCGTACCGCGTGTTCCGTTCGACCGGGCGGAAGCCCGCGTCGCGGATCAGGTCCAGCAGGTCGTCGCGGGTCAGCTTGTTCGGGGTGCCGTAGTTGTCGGCATCGTGCGTGATCTTGTACTCGACGACCGAGCCGTCCATGTCGTCGGCGCCGTGCTGGAGGGCGAGCTGGGCGGTCTGGATGCCGTGCATGACCCAGAAGACCTTGACGTGCTGGACGTTGTCGAACAGCAGCCGGGAGACGGCGAAGGTCTTCAGGGCCTCGGCGGGGGTCGCCATCGCGGTCCTGGCCTGCAGCCGGTTGCGTACCTTGCCGTCCTTCATGTCGACGAAGTCGTGCTGGTAGCGCAGCGGGATGAAGACCTGGAAGCCGCCGGTCTCGTCCTGGAGCTCACGCAGCCGCAGCACGTGGTCGACGCGGTGGCGGGGCTCCTCGATGTGGCCGTACAGCATGGTGCAGGGGGTCTTGAGCCCCTTCTCGTGCGCCAGCCGGTGGATACGGGACCAGTCCTCCCAGTGGGTCCGGTGATCCACGATGTGCTGCCGGACCTCCCAGTCGAAGATCTCGGCGCCGCCGCCGGTGAGGGACTCGAGGCCGGCGTCGATCAGCTCGTCGAGGATCTCCGAGGCGGACAGCCCGGAGATCGTCTCGAAGTGATGGATCTCCGTCGCCGTGAAGGCCTTCAACGACACGTTTGGCAGGGCGGCCTTCAGCTCGCGCAGGGAGCGCGGGTAGTAGCGCCACGGCAGGTTGGGGTGCAGCCCGTTGACGATGTGCAGCTCGGTGAGGTTCTCGCTCTCCATCGCCTTGGCGAGCTTGACGGCCTCCTCGATGCGCATCGTGTACGCGTCCTTCTCGCCCGGCTTGCGCTGGAAGGAGCAGTAGGCGCAGGACGCGGTGCACACGTTCGTCATGTTGAGGTGCCGGTTGACGTTGAAGTGCACGACGTCACCGTTCTTCCGTGTCCGCACCTCGTGGGCGAGCCCGCCGAGCCAGGCGAGGTCGTCCGACTCGTACAGCGCGATGCCGTCCTCCCGGGTCAGGCGGACGCCCGCCCTCACCTTCTCCTCCAGCTCGCGCTTGAGCCCGACGTCCATGCGTATGCCCTTTCTACGACAACTCCGCCCAACCGTACTCCCCCGCCCTTCGGGCGGGAGGTGCCCCCAGACGGCGCTGCGCGCCTAGACCTCCTCCGGCAGCTCACCCACCCGGTTCTCCCACTTCGTGGAGAGCACGATGGTGGTACGGGTCCGGGACACGCCCTTGGTCCCGCTCAGCCGCCGGATGATCCTCTCCAGTCCGTCGACGTCCGTCGCGCGCACCTTGAGCATGAAGGAGTCGTCGCCCGCGATGAACCAGCAGTCCTCGATCTCGGGCAGGTCCTTCAGCCGGCGTGCCACGTCCTCGTGGTCGGCGGCGTCGGAGAGCGAGATGCCGATCAGGGCGGTGACGCCGAGACCGAGCGAGGCGGCGTTCACGGTGGCGCGGTAGCCGGTGATCACACCAGCCGCCTCCAGCCGGTTGATGCGGTCGGTGACGCTGGGGCCCGACAGGCCGACGAGGCGCCCCAGCTCCGCGTAGGAGGCCCGGCCGTTCTCCCTCAGGGCCTGGATGAGCTGCCTGTCCACGGCGTCCATGCGATCGAAACCTTCCGCTGAAGTGTCTGAAGAGTTCCTGGAGTTGATGAGCGTTACGCGGTGCGGGAGTTTCCGCCGCCCAGTTCGCCCTTCCAGCGGCGGTAGAGCGTGTGCGGGACGCCTGCCGCGTCGAGGACACGTCCGGCGACGAAGTCGACGAGGTCCTGGATGTGGGTGGCGCCCGCGTAGAAGGCGGGTGAGGCCGGCACGACGGTCGCGCCCGCGTCGTCGAGGCTGACGAGATGCCGGAGCGTCTGCCCGTTCAGCGGGGCCTCCCGCACGGCCACGACCAGCGGGCGGCTCTCTTTGAGGGTCACGCTCGCCGCCCGTTGCAGCAGGTCCTTCGAGAGCCCGAGGGCCACCCCGGCGACACACGCGGTCGAGGCCGGCACGATGAGCATCCCCTTCGCGGGGTACGACCCCGAGGACGGCCCCGCCGCCAGGTCCCCGGCGCTCCAGTGCCGTACGCCCGAGATGTCCACGGCGAACGCGTCCGGTTTCCCGTCGGCCCCCCGGGCCAGCCATTCCCGCAGGTCGTCCTGCCAGTGCGCGTCCCGGAAGGGCAGACCGGTCTCATCGAGCAGCGTGAGCCGGGAGGCCCTGCTGACCACCAGGTCGACGCTCTCCCCCGCATCCAGCAGCGCACGCAGCACAGCAGCCGCGTACGGCGTACCGGACGCTCCCGACACCCCCACGATCCAAGGCACGCGCTGCGATTCCCCTGCGTTCACACCCTGAGCCTACCGGCGGACGGGAAGGTGTTCAGGACGGGGCTGGCGCCTTGGGGTCGACGGGGAGGTGGCTCGTGGCGAGGGTCAGTTTCCCCAGAGGGGAGCCGACGATCAGCTCCGGGCCGTACGCGATGGTGTCCTGCCCGAGGTAGCCGTCGGGTCCGGGATTCCACATCGTGACGCAGTGGCCCTTCAGCGGGTCGAGGATCAAGTAGTTGGCGATGCCTCGGGAGGCATACCAGCGGGGCTTCACCTCGTAGTCGCGGCGGATGCCGGCCCGGGAGACGACCTCTACGACGAGTTCGACGAGGTCCGGCGCGTACGCGATCTCGTTCCGCTGCGCATCGAGGGCGTTCCAGACCTCGTGGATCGTTCTGGCGTGGTGCGGCCTGAGCGGATACGCCACGACGCTTCCCTCGACGATCTCCGTCCGAAACCCGCGGAATGCGTCCTCGAACCGGGCCAGCTGTGTGTGCAGGCGGTCCATAGCTCGGACCGTACTCAGACCGTCAGACCCCGAACCAGAAGATCAAGCAGCGCACACACGAACAGGGCAATCCCGATGAACCCGTTGACGCTGAAGAACGCCCTGTTCACCCGCGAAAGATCATGCGGCCGCACGATCGTGTGCTCGTACAGGAACGCGCCCGCGACGATCAGCAGACCCAGCCAGAAGAACGTGCCCGCGTCGATCACCACGGCGTACCAGACGAACAGCGCCGTCGTCACGGCGTGGCAGAGCCGCGCCCCCCAGATCGCCGCCGGAATCCCGAAGCGTGCCGGGACCGACATGACGCCGATCTCGCGGTCGGTCTCGACGTCCTGGCAGGCGTAGATCAGGTCGAAGCCGCCGATCCAGATGCCGACGGCCAGACCGAGGATCACCGCGTCCCAGGACCATTCCCCCGTGATCGCCAGCCAGCCGCCGACCGGACCCATGGCCTGGGCGAGGCCGAGAATGGCCTGGGGGAAGTTCGTGAACCGTTTGCCGTAGGGGTAGACCACCATCGGGATCACCGCGACGGGGGCCAGAGCCAGGCAGAGGGGGTTGAGCAGTGCCGCCGCGCCGAGGAAGACCACCAGGGCGATGAGGGCGCCGGTCCAGGCGTGCCGTACCGACATCGCGCCCGTCACCAGTTCACGGTGGGCCGTGCGCGGGTTCCGCGCGTCGATCTCGCGGTCGATGATCCGGTTGACGGCCATCGCGAAGGTCCGCAGGCCCACCATGCAGATGGTGACCAGGAGCAGCCGGCCCCAGTGGATGTTCCTGTCCACCTGGAACATCGCCGTCAGCGACGCGATGTAGGCGAAGGGCAGCGCGAAGACCGAGTGCTCGATCACCACCAGGCGGAGGAAGGCCTTGGTGCGTCCCGGCTGCGGGATCGCGGCAGACGCGGAAGTCACAGCCCGTACTCCTTCCAGCGGCGGTCGACCTTCGCCGCCGTGTCCGGGTCGGACAGCACCATGTCCGGCCACCCGCCGTCGCGCGTGTAGCCCTCCTCGGGCCACTTCTTCGTCGCGTCGATGCCTGCCTTGCCGCCCCAGAACTGCTGGTAGGAGGCGTGGTCGAGGTGATCGACGGGGCCTTCGACGACCGTGAGGTCGCGGGCGTAGTCCGTGTTGCCGAGGGCCCGCCAGGCGACCTCGTGCAGATCGTGGACGTCACAGTCGGCGTCGACGACGACGATCAGTTTGGTCAGAGACATCATGTGCGCACCCCAGACCGCGTGCATCACCTTCTGCGCGTGCTTGGGGTACTTCTTGTCGATCGACACGATCGCGCAGTTGTGGAAACCGCCTGCCTCGGGCAGGTGGTAGTCCACGATGTCCGGGATGATGATCTTCAGCAGGGGGAGGAAGAAACGCTCGGTCGCACGGCCGAGGGGTCCGTCCTCCGTCGGGGGGCGGCCTACGACGATCGACTGCAGGAGGGGCCGCTTCCGCATCGTCACACAGTCGATCTTCAGCGCCGGGAACGGCTCCTGCGGCGTGTAGAAGCCGGTGTGGTCGCCGAACGGGCCCTCGGGCAGCATCTCACCGGGCTCGAGCCAGCCTTCGATGACGACCTCCGCCTGCGCCGGCACCTGGAGCGGCACGGTCTTGCAGTCGACCATCTCGATCCGCTTGCCCGCGATGAACCCGGCGAAGAGGTACTCGTCGATGTCGCCGGGGAGGGGGGCGGTGGAGGCGTAGGTGACGGCGGGCGGGCAGCCGAAGGCGATCGCGACCGGGAGCCGCTCGCCGCGCCTCGCGGCGACCTGGTAGTGGTTGCGGCTGTCCTTGTGGATCTGCCAGTGCATGCCGATGGTGCGCTTGTCGTGGCGCTGGAGGCGGTACAGGCCGAGGTTGCGGATCCCGGTCTCCGGGTCCTTGGTGTGGGTCAGCCCCAGGTTGAAGAAGGAGCCGCCGTCCTGCGGCCAGGTGAAGAGGGCGGGCAGCGTGTCGAGGTCGACGTCGTCGCCGCGCAGCACCACTTCCTGGACGGGCGCGTTGTCGGATTTGACCTTCTTCGGCGGTACGTGGGTCATCGCGCCGAGCTTGCCGAAGGCCTCACGCACACCGACGAACCCGTGCGGCAGCTCCGGCTTCAGCAACCCGCCGATCTTGTCGCTGATCTCGCCGTACGACTTCAGGCCCAGGGCCTTCAGCAGCCGGCGGTCGGTCCCGAAGACGTTCATGGCGAGGGGCATCGACGACCCCTTCACCTTCTCGAAGAGCAGCGCGGGACCGCCCGCCTTCTGCACCCGGTCGACGATCTCCCCGATCTCCAGATACGGGTCGACCTCCACCTTGATGCGCTTCAGGTCCCCCTCGCGCTCCAGTGCCCTGAGCAGGGAGCGAAGATCGTCGTATGCCATGGGGCCAAGTATCCCCGAGGGGCTACCCTGGCCCCGTCCCGGGGGCCGTGCGCGCGGCTCCCGACCACCCGTTCCACAAGGGGAGTGCTGATGCTCCGGATCCTGATGTTCGTGGTGCCGCTGGCACTGAGCGTGTATGCGTTCATCGACTGCATCAGCACCGACGAGAAGGACATCCGGCACATGCCCAAGCCACTGTGGGCGATCCTCGTGCTGCTGTTCCCGCTCGTCGGGTCGATCTCCTGGCTGATCGCGGGCAAGAAGCGGCACCCGTCCGCCGGCCGCCCCGGCGGCTGGGCGGCCGGCGGACGCCGGCAGCAGTGGGTCGCGCCGGACGACAACCCGGAGTTCCTGAAGTCCCTTTCCGAGGAGGACCGGGAGGACCGGGACAAGAAGAAGGACGGCGACGACAGCTGAGGCTGAGCGTCAGTACTGCGCGTACGAGCCGAGGCCGATCAGGCAGTACACGTGCTCGTTGATGGTCGCGCCGTTGAGGGTGTACCGGGAGGAGAAGGCGTACTCCGTCCTGGGGTTGTTGTTGCAGCGGCTCATGTCCGAGGTGAAGGGGATCGTCTCGATCACCTGGTAGTGGGCGTCGGATGCCGAGCAGGAGACCTCCTCTACGCCGCTGACCTCCTGTGCGGTGGTGGAGTTGGGCAGCGTTCCGTTGAGGCGGGTGCCGGATTCGCACGAGTCGGGGGCCGCGCCGACCGCCTCGGAATGACACAGGCCAGACAACTCCGCGACGCCCAGGAGGCCAGGCTGTCGCCGCTGTCGGACTGGATCGGCCTGTACGTCGAGAAGGGCGAGATCGCGCCCCTGCCGCCGGCACTGATCGAGAGCCTCGTCCTCGGCCCCGTCATCGGCACCGCCCGCCGCTGGCTGGCCGTCGGCGACGTCGACCTCGACGAGGCGGCGCGTGTCCTGCCGGAACGGATCTGGCGGTCGATCAGCGCAGAGCCGCGGTGAACGCGGACCACGCCTCGCGGCGGACGACGAGGACGGGGCCGTCAGGGTTCTTGCTGTCGCGGATGGGGACGACGGCGGGGATAGCGGGGGCGATTTCTATGCAGTTGCCGCCGTCGTTGCCGCTGTAGCTGCTTTTGATCCAGGTCGCCGCGCTCAGCTCGTGCCTGTTCATGATCGTGCCTGTACCCTTCCATCGTCTCGCCGATCAAGGCGGCAGACTCCGATGCAGACAGAGCGTCAGCCCTGAGCACATCATAGGTTCGGCTGTGGAACGCGTAGACCGCCGGATCATTGTTGAAATGGCCACGGCTCAGCGATTCCGAGTAGACCCAGCGCTCTCCGTCAGGCAGCACGATCAGCGACATGGACGTCGTGGGGCGGACAATGCCGATGCAGGCGGCCGGGGCCACCTGAATGCGGATATTGGGATGCCTCCCAAGGCTCAGCAGATGCGCACACTGGTCACGCATCACGGCAGGACTTCCCACGACGTTGCGTAGACAACTCTCGTCCAGCACGGCGACGTACAACGGCCCGTGCTCCGCGAGGAAGCGCTGCTGTCGGCTCAGTCGAGCCCGCACACGGTCCTCGGCCTCCTCACCGCTGGCGGTCTGGGACAGCAGGGCCCGTGCGTAGTCCGGCGTCTGCAACAGACCCGGGATGACCTGCTCTTGATACTCGTACAGCTGAACGGCCACCGCATCCATCTCAGCCCGGCGCTTGAACCAGTCCGGATGCTCCACCTGCGGATACCAATCAATCCGCCCCCAAAGCCGCAGCAACGCCCCGCTCGCGCCCAGCACTTCATCGCACTTCTTCGCGAACGTGTCCTGCGGAACCCTCGTCCCCGCCTCCACCCGCGCCACGAGCGAGCGGTCGCAGGGGATCTGGCCGGCCAGCGCCTCCTGCGTGAGAAACGCGGCCTCGCGGAAGTGCCGTAGTAACTCGCCGAACAGCGCGGCGT
Source organism: Streptomyces flavusporus (assembly GCF_046267975.1). NCBI lineage: Bacteria > Bacillati > Actinomycetota > Actinomycetes > Kitasatosporales > Streptomycetaceae > Streptomyces > Streptomyces flavusporus. Next base: position 4,262,752 of record NZ_CP176503.1, read on the forward strand.
TGCTGACTCCTGCCGTTGAGTCGGCGTTGCGTTGGGTCGCAGGTTCCCCTCCGTGACAGTGCCGCGTGGCACGCGTGATGCATTGATGCGGACGGTTCCCCTGGGCGACGCTCTATACACCCAGCGTAATGAAGCGTGCTCGGAGTGGACATGGTTGAGCAGTTCGAGACAGGGACGTTCGTCTGCGACCCCCGGTCGGACAGGGTCGGCGAGTACCGCGGCAAGGCGGGCCCGTACGCGATGCTGCGCCCCGTCGGCGGCGGCCGGGAGTGGCAGGCGGACCCGGCGCGCATCCGCACGGCGACGCCGGAGGAACGGCTGAGCGCGAATGTGCGGGCGGCCAACCACCGTTCAGGGAACGGCGTTTCGGAGGCACGTCCGCCGGTGCCGGTCCCCGGGTGTGGGTCGTGCGCGGAGTTGGCGGCGTTGCGGGAGGAGGCGCGGGCCCGGTCGGACGGGAGCTTGGAGACGGACGCGGACGTACTGCTGCGCCGGCATCAGGCGCAGGCGCATCCGGAGGGCGTCCGGCGTCGAGTGTTCCGTTATGTGCCGTACTCGATGTTCCAGGAGCCGTCCGCGGAGCCGGAGTACGAGGCGTGGTGTGTCTCGGGCGAGGAGGCCGACTGCGGGGCGAGGTCGGGTCCGCGCCTCGACCCGGCGGAGGTGGAGGAGTGGCAACGCAGGCACACCCAGGAAACTCACCACGCCCGATACCGCCGTAGCTTCGTGGACTACGCGGTGCTGGAACGCCAGTAACACCACCGCCGTTGAGGCAGTGACCGTCGGCTCGGGCACGTTGCCTCGGTGCTTGCGCGCCAGCAGAGTGGACGTATGGATCAGGCACAGTCCCGCGCGTGGCTCGCCACCGCCGTCGCCGAGGCCCGTGCCGGGCTGGCGGAGGGCGGCATCCCGATCGGCGCCGCACTGTACGGCTCCGACGGCACCCTGCTCGGCCGCGGCCGCAACCGGCGCGTCCAGGACGACGACCCCTCGATGCACGCGGAGACGGCCGCGTTCCGCAACGCCGGGCGGCAGCGCTCCTACCGCGGTACGACGATGGTGACGACGCTCTCGCCGTGCTGGTACTGCTCCGGCCTGGTCCGGCAGTTCGGCATCTCACGGGTGGTGATCGGCGAGGCCGTCACCTTTCACGGCGGGCACGACTGGCTCGCGGAGCACGGCGTGGAGATCGTGCTCGTCGACGATCCCGGGTGCGTGGCGATGATGCGCGCCTTCATCGCCACGCACTCGGCTCTGTGGAACGAGGACATCGGTGAGTGAGCCACGTAACCGTTCCTGACCGGACGGAGCGGGAGTGAGCCCGCTCTGCCGCACGCCCCGGCGTAGCAGCCCCTGGAGGTGAGCCGTAGGCCTGCTACGGGGCACCGGCCTCCAGGAATGCGATCAGACGTTCGAAGCGAGCGTGCCAGCGTGGCTCCGACTCCTGCTCGCCCTCGAACTCGTGGGTGAACCGCAGGGCGCTGCCCTCCTCTCCGTCGCGCTCCAGGTGGAAGCGGATCCGGCCACCGTCCTGCACCGTGTACTCGGCGACCCGGTCCACGTCCCAGGCGGTCACGTGTCCGGAGCCGACGTCACGCAGGGTGACCGCGCCGCCGAGGCGGGGTTCGAGCACGTCGGCCGGGGTGAACCAGGCCGCGAGCCCGTCCCCCGTGGTCAGCGCGGGCCAGACCTGTTCCATGGGCCGCGGAAGACGCACCAGGAAGTGCAGGATGTGCGTGTTCCCGTGGGTCTGGCTGATGCCCTGCTCGATGGAACCGGTCATGACACCAGCCTGACCCTGCCGGGGACGATATGCACCCCTTACGGCCGCTGACCTGCGCGATCGACGACAGCCCGGTCCAGGATCGCCGTGTTGCTCGTGACCTGGCCCTTCTTGATGTCCGCGTAGTCCTCGGTGGCCACCGAGCGCTCGCCGAGGAACTCGTAGGCCTTCGCGTCGAAGATCCACTCGTCCCGGGTCGGGTTGTCGGGGTCGTCCCGAGTGATCGCGACGCCACGTCGTCCGGCGGCGTCCACCACGTTCTCCACCACCTTCACCCCAGGGATCCGCGCGACCGCGCGGAAGAGCGCCGCGCCCTGCTCGGGCGGCACGATCGCATCCCGGATCAGATCGCCGACCAGCACGAACATGGCCTGGTAGGTCTCCTGGCCGCTGTGCTCCGGAGCCACCTCGGCCAGCCAGTCGTACATCTCGTCCGGGTCGGTGGGGAGCGTCGAGAGGTGCCGGTAGTTGGTCGATACGTCGTAACCGGGCCTCCCCGGGGCCGGGTCGGGGTCGGTGGTCCACTGGCCGCGTCCGTCCTCCCGGATCAGCCCCTTGCGGGCGCCGTCCACGGACGTCCACTGCTCCAACCGGTGCAGCGGCGGGATCTTCGTCTTCTTGCCCTCCTCGTACTGGGCGTAGGACACCTTGCTGTCGACGTACACGAACTGGTCGTCGCGGATCTCGCCGTACGCGCCACCCGCGTCCTCGGCCGCCAGCGCGATGTCCTCCAGCACCGCCACGGTGGCCTTGCTGGGCGGCTGCGCGCCCGCGCCGCCTCCGGACGACGGCAGGACGACGAACGTGGCGGCGGCAGCGGTGGTGACGGCGGCAGCGGCGAACGCGGGGCGCAGCCACCTGGTGCGTGCGCGCTGCCCGGTTTCGGTCTCGGTTTCACGCCGGATCTCGGTCATCAGATGCTCCTTGAGGAGTCGGTGACGGCCCGGCGGAAGGTCGCGTTCGGGAAGCTGGTTCATCGGTTTCCCTCCCTGATGGGCCTGACCGCGGTGGTGCGGTCACCTCTCATCTGTCCGTGCGGGTGAGGCGGTTCCATATGTTTCGCGAGTTTTGTCCGCGCGCGGGAGAGCCGTGATCGTACGGTTCCGACGGGCACCCCGAGTGCCTCGGCGGCCGACTGGTAGTCGAGCCCCGACCACACGCACAGCGCCAGCACCTCGCGCTCGACGCGCCGTAGCTTGGCCAGGGCGGTGCGTACGAGGGCCAGTTGGGTCGTGTCGTCGAGCCGCCCCGCGACCTCGTCGGCGAAGTCCCGTACCGTCTCGTCGCGCGGCAGTCGGGCGACGGCGGCGGCGTGTCTTCGGGCGGCACGACGGGAGTTGCGCGCGACGTTGGTGGCGATGCCGAGCAGCCAGGGGCGCGGTGAGCCGCCGTCCTCGTCGAGCTTCTCGCGCAGCCGCCAGGCTTCCAGGAAGGTCAGCGAGACGACGTCCTCGGCCGTCGACCACTCGCCGGTGAGCCGGAAGGCGTGGTTGTAAACGGAGCGTGCGTACGCGTCGAAGAGAGCACCGAAGGCGTCGTGGTCCCCCGCGCGGATGCGTTTCCGCAGATTCGTATCCACGTCTCTTTGCCTGTCCATACGGCGAGGGCCGGTTCCCGTGACTCAGGTCACAGGAACCGGCCCTCGGCGTAGGTGAGTTCGCCGGCGGGTCACACGCCCGCGTACGAGTGCTTGCCGGAGACGAAGAGGTTCACGCCGTAGTAGTTGAACAGCCAGCACGCGAACGCGATCAGCGCCAGGTAAGCGGCCTTGCGGCCCTTCCAGCCGGCCGTGGCGCGGGCGTGCAGGTAGCAGGCGTAGGCGACCCAGGTGATGAACGACCAGGTCTCCTTGGGGTCCCAGCCCCAGTAGCGGCCCCAAGCGTCGCCGGCCCAGATGGCGCCCGCGATGATCGTGAACGTCCACAGCGGGAAGACGGCGGCGTTGATGCGGTAGGAGAACTTGTCGAGGGAGGCCGCGGCGGGCATCCGCTCCAGCACCGAGGTCGCGAAACGGCCGGGCTTGCCGCCGCTCGCGAGCTTGTTCTCGTAGGAGTCGCGGAAGAGGTAGAGCAGCGTGGAGACCGCGCCCACGTAGAACACCGCGCCGCACAGGATGGCCGTGGAGACGTGGATGTACAGCCAGTACGAGTGGAGGGCGGGAACCAACTGGTCGCTGGCGGTGTACAAGACAGTGACGGCCAGGCCGAGATCGAGGAGGACCGTGGTGACCAGGGGAAGGCCGAGCCAGCGGATGTTCTTCTTCAGCGCGAGGAGTGAGAGGTACACGCCTACGGCGACGGTGGAGAAGGTGATGTTGAACTCGTACATGTTGCCCCACGGCGCCCGCTGCACCGAGAGCGCCCGGCAGAGCACACCGGCGGCCGCGATGAGGAAAGCGAGCACGGTGAGGGACACGGCGATACGCCCGTAGAGGTCGCCCTTCTCGTCCCCGCCGTGCGCGCCGGGTCCGTCGGGTACGTCGCGGCTGCCAGCCGCGGCCCGGACGACGACCTTGGGCCGCTCCAGTACGGCGGTCCCGCCGGCCTTGCGCACGGTCACAGCCGGGGCATCGGCCGTGGTGCCGGTCTCGGCGGTGAGCGCGGCGGCGGTGCGGCCGACCTTGCTGCGGCTACCGAAGAGCCATTCGGCGATGTAGGCGAAGAAGGCCAGGGTGTAGACGGCCATCGCGGAGTAGATCAGCGTGTTGCTGAGGTTCGCGAGATTCTCGTTGGTCGCGGCGGCGAGCGTCACTGCTTCTCAGCCCCTTCGGCAGGAACAGCGGGGTCGGTTGGGTCGGGGTCATGATCGGGGTCGGGTGCGCCCGGTGCCTTCTCGTACAGGAGCCCGGCGAGGTCGCCCAGTTCCTCCGGCACCTTCGCGGACTCGCTGGGGCTGAGGCCGGCCATCTCCACGACGGTGACTCCGTCGGCGCCGCGCACCGCCCGCACCCACACGCGGCGGCGCTGGACGAACAGGGAGGCGGCAAGGCCGAAGATCGCGACGATCGCTCCGGCCAGCGCCCAGCCGCTGCCGGGCTGCCGGGCGACCTGGAAGCCGGCCCACTCCTGGACGCCCTCGAAGGTGACCGAGCCGGCGCCGTTCGGGAGCGTCATGGTCTCGCCGACCTTCAGCCGCTTCTTGAACAGCTCGCCCTTGGAGTCCTTGAACTCCTTCAGGTGGCTCTTGTCCAGCTGGTACACGCTCTGCGGGATGCCCGAGTCGACGCCCAGGTCGCCGTGGTACGCCGACAGCGCGAGCCGTGGGTTCAGCACCGCCGGGAACTGGGACAGCATCGTGCCGTGGCCCTCGCCGGCGAAGGTCGGCACGAAGAAGGCGTTGAAGCCGAGCTGTTCCTTCTCGCCCTCGGCGTTGCGGTAACCGTCCATGACCTTGATCGCACCGGAGGAGGTGACATTTTCGTCGAGCGGCAGCAGGGCGACGGCTTCGTTGTTCATCACGACATTGCCGCGGGCGTCCCGGACGGTGACGATGGGGGCGTAGCCGTGGCTGACGAGATAGACCTTCGAGTTGCCGACCTCCAGCGGCTCGTTGACCTTGATGGTGGCCTGCTGCTCCTTGCCGTAGGCGCCGACGCTGTAGGTGACGTTCGCCTGGTAGGTGCGCGGGGTGCCGCGGTTGGGGCCGGAGACCTCGTAGGTGCCCTGGAAGTCCTGCAGGTTGAAGCTGAACGCGTCCAGGTCGTCCTGGGTGAAGAGGCTGCCGGACTTGAAGTCGTCGTACTGGGTGAGGGTGTTGGCGAAGCCGTCGCCCTCGAGGATCAGCTTGTTGCCCTCGGACTTGAACAGCTGGCCCCAGCCGAAGGCGATCAGCATCACGACCAGCGCGATGTGGAAGGCGAGGTTGCCGACCTCGCGCAGATAGCCCTTCTCGGCGGCGATCGCGTCACCGGTGGCGTGGGCGCGGAAGAGGCGCTTCTTCAGCAGGGCCAGCGCGGCCTCGCGGACCTGCTCGGGCTCGGCCTCGCTGCGCCAGGTCGTGTATGCCGGGAGCCGGGTGAGGCGTTTGGGTGCGGCCGGCGGGCGGCCACGCAGCTGGCCGACGAACTGCCAGGTGCGCGGGACGATACAGCCGATGAGGGAGATGAACAGCAGGATGTAGATCGCGGAGAACCACACCGAGCTGTAGACGTGGAAGAGGCCGAGCTTGTCGTAGATCGGCGCGAGGGTTTCGTGCCGGTCGCGGAAGTCGGCGACCGCGGTGGCGTCGCTACCGGCCTGCGGGATCAGCGAGCCGGGGATCGCGGCCAGCGACAGCAGCAGGAGCAGCAGCAGCGCGACCCGCATGGAGGTGAGTTGCCGCCAGAACCAGCGGGCCCAGCCGATGACGCCGAGGGAGGGCAGGTTGGGCGCATCCTCGCGGGGCGTGGTGGACAGCTGGGAGCCGGCCGCGCCCAGATCCTGGTCCTCGCCGGGGGCAGGGGTCTGGCCGGTGGGCGCGTTGGTTGTCGTCTTGCTCATCGATCAGATCCCCACAGTGAAGCCGTTGGACCAGGTCTGCATCTCCTGCACCAGGCTGTCCCACGCGCCGGTCAGCAGCAGCACACCGGTCGCGATCATCATGATCCCGCCGATGCGCATCACCCAGACATAGTGGCGCTTGACCCAGCCGAAGGCACCGAGGGCCTTGCGGAAGGCGACGGCGGCGAGGACGAAGGGGAGGCCGAGGCCGAGGCAGTAGGCGATGGTCAGGATGGCACCGCGGCCCGCGCTTGCCTGGCTGGAGGAGAGCGCCAGTACGGAGGCGAGGGTCGGTCCGATGCAGGGCGTCCAGCCGATCCCGAACAGCGCGCCCAGCAGCGGGGCGCCGACGAGTCCGGCCGTCGGACGGGTGTGGAACCGGAACTCGCGCTGGGTGAGCCAGGGCATCAGCCCCATGAAGAACACACCCATGAGGATCATGAGCGCACCGAGCACCTTGGACAAGGTGGACTGGTGTTCCTGAAGAGTCTGGCCGAAGTAGCCGAACAGCGCCCCGCTGGAGACGAACACGGCGGTGAAGCCGAGCACGAACAGCGAGGCGCCGATGGCCATCCGGCCACGCCGGGCGTCGGCCAGGTCGGTGCCGCTGACTCCGGTGACGTAGGAGAGATAGCCGGGGACGAGGGGCAGGACGCACGGCGAGAAGAAGGAGACCAGGCCGCCGAGCAGGGCGACGGGCAGGGCGAGCAGCAGGGCCCCGTTGAGGACGGTGTCGTTGACCCCGGTGGCGGCCAGCGTGGTCACTCCGGTCACGTCACTTCTCCGCAAGAACCGGGTCGAGCATGTCGCGCAGCTTGTCCTCGCTGAGCGCCTGCAGAGCGCGCGCCGCGACCTTCCCGTCCCGGTCGATGACGAGCGTGGACGGGATGGCCTGCGGGTTGAGCGTGCCCTTCTCGAAGCGGAGCATCAGCTTGCCCGTCGGGTCGTACAGGCTCGGGTAGGTGACCCCGTACTCCTCCTCGAAGGCGCGCGCTGGACCGGTACTGGTGTCACGGGTGTTGATGCCGACGAACTGGACGCCCTGGTCCTTGGTGTCCTCGTAGACCGTCTCGAGGTTCTTCGCCTCGGCGCGGCAGGGCGAGCACCACGAGCCCCAGACGTTCAGGACGACGACCTTGCCCTTGTAGTCGGCGATGTCGAGCTGCTTGCCGTCGATGGTCTCGCCGGACAGGTCGGGTACGGCGGTCCGGTCGCCCTTCTCGACGGTGTCGATGCCGTCGGAGCCCGCGACGAAGTTGGTGTCACCGCCGCCCCCGGAGGTGCCTCCGGAGCTGCATGCGGTGAGGGCGAGTGCCGCGGCGGCGGCCCCGGCCGTGAGCAGGGCGGCGCGGCGACGGGTGCGGCGTGCGGTGATCGAGCGCAGGGGGGCGCGGCTGGCGGCACTCATGTGAAAAGTTTCGCATGTCCGTTCCGAGGATCTTGCGCACCCCCCTTGCGGGCGTGAACCCGCATTTCAGGACCGCTTCAGGACCGCTTCTTCAGAAGCGCTTCCACCCTTCGGCGGGCGCCTGCCCGACCTCGAGGGTCCGCAGCTGGTCGAGCACTTCGGGCTTCTGTACGTCCAGCCAGTCCACGAACTGCCGGAAGGACACCAGTCGCACATCCCCGCCCTTCTCCTTCTCCCGCGCGATGTGCTTCAGCGCCTCCTCCACGGCGTCCATGTAGATGCCGCCGTTCCACTGCTCGAAGTGGTTACCGACGAAGAAGGGGGCGCGGTTTGTCTCGTATGCCCGCTTGAAGCCGGATATGTAGGCCCGCGCTGCCTGCTCCCGCCAGCCCGGGTAGTTGTGGGAGGGCGCGTTGGTGGAGTTGACCGACTGGTTGGCGAGCATGTTGTAGTCCATCGAGAGGACCTCGAAACTGCGTCCGGGGAAAGGTATCTGCTGAAGCGGAAGATCCCATATGCCCTGCTTCTTGCAGGGCCAGATCTGAAGGCCGCCCGGCGCGGAGGCGTCATAACGCCAGCCCAGTTCGCGGGCGGCGGGCAGCAGGTTGTCCTGGCCCAGCAGACAGGGCGTACGGCCGCCGACGAGTTCCTTGTCGTAGTCGAAGGGCAGGGCGGGCAGATCGGTCCACCCCGTGGTGGTCCGCCACTCCTTCACGAAGGACTTCGCCTGATCGATCTCGCTGCGCCACTGCTGCGGCGTCCAGTTGCCGACCGAGCCGGACCCGGCACAGAAGTGGCCGTTGAAGTGGGTGCCGATCTCATGGCCCTCCAGCCACGCCCGGCGGACGTTCTTCAGCGTGTCCTTGATGTGCGCGTCGGTGAGGTAGCCGATGTCGGAGGCGCCGCGCGGGTTGTTCGGCGGGTCGTAGAGGCGCTTCTTCGACTCGGGCAGCAGATACAGCCCGGAGAGGAAGAAGGTCATGTGGGCGCCGTGGTCGCGCGCGAGGTCCAGGAAGCGCGGGAAGAGTCCGTTGCCGACCTCGCCGGCACCGTCCCAGGAGAAGACGACGAACTGCGGCGGGGTCTGCCCCGGCTCCAACGGCTCGGGCTCGGCAGGCTGGTGGGGCTGCTTGCCGGTGAAGGCGGTGGAGCCGTCGCCGAGGGGGCGGTCGGGACGAGGGGTAGGACTGCCCTTGGTGGCGGAACCTCCGGCATGGGTCGGCCCGTCTGAGGACGTGAGGGTGCCGCAGCCCGCGAGTCCGACGGCGGCCGCGGCCCCCGCGCCGAGCCCGATCGCTCCCCGTCGACTGATGTGACGCATGACATCCCCATCCGTTGCGCTCTCTGGTGGTCACCCAGTCAGAGGGCGCGACGAACGGGGAGGTTCCGGCTAATTACAAGCGTTTCGGAACAAATGCAACAACGATGCAACAGCGCCCCATGAGGGGCGCGGGGCTGCATCGATATGCGGCTCCGCCGCGTGGGCGCGAACAACCCCCACCGGCCGGCAGCCAAAGAACTACCTGGAAAGCCCCACAAACCCAGCGGAGCGCTACGCCCCGAAGGCCTTGTCCTTGCCCTTCACCGGCTTGGCACCGGCGAGGAGATGGGTCGGGACGAGGTCGCGGGCCGGCTCGGTGTAGCCGACGGACACGATCCGGTCGCCGTCGTAGGTGAAGGACGTCAGGGACGCGAGCGTGCACTGCCGGCGGCGCGGGTCGTGCCACAGTCGGCGCCGCTCGACGTACGACCGCACGCTCCAGATCGGCAGCTGATGGCTCACCAGCACCGCCTCGTGCCCACGCGCCGCGTCCTTCGCCGCGTCCAGCGCCCCCATCATGCGGATGACCTGTTCGACGTACGGCTCTCCCCACGACGGCCGGAACGGGTTGACCAGGTGCTTCCAGTTGCCGGGCCGTCGCAGCGCACCGTCGCCCACTCCGAACGTCTTGCCCTGGAAGATGTTGTCGGCCTCGATCAGCCGTGGGTCGGTCGCCAGGTCCAGGCCGTGCGCCTTGGCGATCGGGGTCGCCGTCTCCTGCGCCCGCTCCAGCGGGGAGGCGGCGACATAGGTGACGTCGCGGGAGGCGAGGTGCTCGGCGACCCGGTCGGCCATCTGCCGGCCGAGCTCGGACAGGTGGTAGCCGGGCAGCCGGCCGTACAGGATGCCGTCCGGGTTGGCGACCTCGCCGTGCCGCATGAGGTGGACGACGGTGATGTCACGGGTCTGGCTCATGCGGTCGCCTCCGCTGCCGCGCGGGCCGCCGCCGGGAGGGCGTCGGCGATCCGCTGGACGGCCTGCTCGTCGTGGGCGGTGGACACGAACCAGGACTCGAAGGACGACGGCGGCAGATAGACCCCGTTCGCCAGCATCGAGTGGAAGAACGCGTTGAAGCGGAACGACTCCTGTGCCCTGGCGTCCTCGTAGTCGCGCACCGGGCGGTCGGTGAAGAAGACGGAGAACATGTTGGAGGCGTTCTGCAGCGTATGCGCCACGCCCTCCTTGCTCAGGGCCTCCGAGACCAGCGCCTGGATCTGCTGCGACACGGCGTTGACCTTGGCGTACGCGGCGTCGTCCAGCAGCCGCAGCTGGGCGAGCCCGGCGGCGGTGGCGACGGGATTCCCGGAGAGGGTGCCGGCCTGGTAGACGGGCCCGGCCGGTGCGAGGTGCGCCATGACGTCACCGCGCCCCCCGAAGGCGGCTGCGGGGAACCCACCGCCCATCACCTTGCCGAAGGTCATCAGGTCCGGCACCACGCCGTCGACGCCGAACCACCCGGCGCGGCTGGTGCGGAAGCCGGTCATGACCTCGTCGGAGATGAACAGCGCACCGTTGGTCCGGCACGCGTCCTTCAGCCCCTGGTTGAACCCGGGCAGTGGCGGCACGACACCCATGTTGCCCGGCGAGGCCTCCGTGATGACACAGGCGATCTCACCCGGGTGGGCGTGGAACGCGGCGTGCACGGCCTCGAGGTCGTTGTACGGCAGGACGATGGTGTCGCCGGCCTGGGCGCCGGTGACACCGGGCGTGTCGGGCAGCGCGAAGGTCGCGACACCGGAGCCGGCCGAGGCGAGCAGGGCGTCGACGTGCCCGTGGTAGCACCCGGCGAACTTGATCACCTTGGCCCGCCCGGTGAACCCACGGGCGAGCCGGATGGCGGACATGGTCGCCTCGGTCCCGCTGGACACCAGCCGTACCTGCTCGACCGGCGCGACCCGCTCGACGATCTCCTCGGCGAGCGCGACCTCACCCTCACCGGGCGTACCGAAGGACGTACCGCGCACGACCGCCTCCTGCACGGCGGCGATCACCTCGGGGTGGGAGTGCCCGAGGATCATCGGCCCCCACGAACACACCAGGTCGACGTACTCCCGGCCGTCCGCGTCCGTCAGATACGGCCCCCTGCCGGACACCATGAACCGGGGCGTACCGCCCACCGCACGGAAGGCCCGCACGGGCGAGTTGACGCCGCCGGGCGTGACGGCGGCCGCACGATCGAACAGAGCCTGCGACGCAGGCGCTTCGTATGAATAAGGCAGTTCGCTCATGACCTGCGACTTCTCCGACTTCTCGGACTCCGGTTGCCAGTGACCTCCTCAGGGTAGGCCAGCGGGGCCGGGCGGCAGGGGGCCGCCAAACCGGTGATCGATCCGGCTCCCGTCTGCGAAACTGTGAGCCGATACTGGGACCTGTACGTACAGCTCATGCGGAGTATGGCGTTCAGGGGCTGCAAAGATCCTGCGGACAGGTGTTTCCACGCACGTTTCGGCGCGCGGCCGTGGGGGAGGTCACTGACACGATGATCGGGTTGCGCGGCGGGCGCCACGCGTCCTAGAAAAGCAGTCGGGTGGAGATATGCATCGCGGTGGCGGACTGGGCGAGGGGACTGATGACCTGGGTCCTCGACGTGCCCGGCGGGGAAGGCACCGGCGCGACGCGGAGGAAGCCGCCGAAGCACGTCAGGCGCAGACGCAGGGTGTACCGAGTGAGCCCGAACCGATCGACCGGCGGATCGACCGAGGGGTCGACCGCCAGGTGGATCGCCTCCGGGCGGGGAGCAGGAATGGTGGTCGGGTGGGGGTGACGTACAAGTACTTCGGCGCGCCGGACGGTGCGACCGCGGCCCGCGTCCCGATCTCGATGCGCCCCGAGGAACTCGGCGGCGACGAACTCGGCATGAACGGCATGTTCACCAAGATCAAGCCGGAGACGATGGCCGCGATGGTCCTGACGGGCATCGAGGGCGTCCCTCTGCACAAGGTGCCGCCGCTGGAGCTGGTGGTCCTGCATCCCGACTACGCGGTCGTGAAACTCCCCATGACGGTCGTCGACCCCCTTCGCGGCATCGGCGAGGAGGCTGTGGGCGCGGCCGCGTTCATCTGGTCGACGGTGCCGGACCGGGGTGGGCCGCGGGATGCGTTCAACGTGTACCAGCTGCTGCACGAGTGGCAGGACTTCAGCCATCGGTTGCATGAGGCGGGGCATCAGCCGTACTGCCTTGTCTGGCCCTGAGCTGGGGTTTCTTGCGGGTTGGGCGGGGTCTTCGGGCCTCGCCCTTTTTGGTGCCGGAGGAGGGCCGTCAGGCGGCCAGGGCACATTGAGGGCACATTGGTTTCGCTTGGGGTGCTGATGTGCCCTGGGCGGCGGGCGGGTCGCCGTTGCCTTCCGCCTCCGGCTCGGCTTGCGGTTCCGTTTCCATGAAGGCGTCGTCGATCGCTTTGCGGGTGCGGGTTTCGCTGGACGGCAGCAGGTGCGTGTACGTCCGCAGCGTGAAGCCCGGGTCCGAGTGCCCGAGGTACTCCGAGAGCGCCTTGATGCTCTCCCCCGCGTCCAGGAGTACGGAGGCGTAGGCGTGCCGGAGGGCGTGCATGCCGTCCTCCGGGGCCGCCTGGAGGTAGCGCGCGCCCCGCTCTCGGGGAGGGATCACGCCGGCGGCGGCCAAGGCGCGCTTCCAGTCGCCCATGTTGAAGACGCTGCGGTTGTAAGCCCGCTTCTTCTTGTCGACGAAGAGCAGGCGGAACGTCTTCGACTCGCCGTCCGGTTTGGTCCAGGGCAAGGTGACCGCGACCGGAGGGAACTCCTTCATGTGGGCCTTGAGGGCGGCTCCGAGCTGAGCCGGCAGGGGCACTGACCGGATCCTGTTGCCCTTGGGCAGGGCGAAGACGGGCTTCGTGCCGACAAGCCGCACCTGCCGGTTGACGTGAATCCAGCCGCCCTTGAAGTCGATGTCCTCGACGGCAAAGCCGAACACCTCGCCCTGGCGCAGGCCGCAGCCGAAGGCAAGCTTGCCGCCTGCCTGGAAGCGCTTGGGGAGACCGGCAATTACGGCGCGCACGCGCTCCAACGACCAAGGGATGACCTTCTTCTTGGTCGCCGTCGGCAGCTTCACGGACTTCGCCTTACAGGGGTTCTTCGGCAGCAGCCCGTCCTCCACGGCCATGCCGAGGATGCTGGAGAGGATGTCGAAGATGCCCTCGATCGTCGACACCTCCAGTTCGGCGTCCTGGAGCGTGCGAATCCAACCCTGAATGATCGAGGGCTGGTTGAGGGACCGCAGCTCGCGTCGGCCGAGGTGCTCGACGATGTGGTTGCGGACGGTCGCCTCGTAGCGGAGCGCGGTCGTCGGGCCCACGGAGTTCGCGTCGAGCCACTTCTGCGCGTAGGCGCCGAGCGTCTGCTTCGTCTCGGCCGGGACGACGTAGGAGCCGCGCCGGATCTCGACGTCGACCTCGGCGGCGCGGTTGTCCGCCTCGGCCTTCGTGTCGAAGTTCTCCTTGCGCTGATGGCCATCCAGGTCGCGGTAACGAACCTGCCAGCGCTTGCCGATGCCGTGGTCGGCGGTGGGGACCATCCGCTTCGTACGGCTCTTGTGCTCACCGCACTCGGTCTCGGTGGGCTTGGGGTGGGACTTGTGCCAGCGGTCGTACACGTCAGCCAAGTAGGGCCTCCTGGATGGGGTTTGGGGACTGAGGGGTGGCGTGGGTCGCGGCGGTGTGCGTCAGCCACGGGGGCAGCAGGGCTGCGGGAGGGGTCGCGAACTGGTGCTGGGGCAGGCTGCACACGAGGCGTAGGTGCTCGATGGCGCGGGCCGTGTGGAGGCCGGCGGGGCCTATTTCGACAGGTCGGTTGGGCATGACAAATAGCTGTAACTTGCAGTCGGTCGTCGTGGCAAGAGTTAGTTCTTAAACTCTCCAAAAGTCGCCCGGAGGCGAAGTGGTGTTCGTCTCGTCGAATTCCGGCACATCACGAGCCGTTTCGGCGGGGAGGTTGTGCTACCTTCCCTTCGCGTCAAAGACGTGGGCGATTTGAGCAACTATCGGATGCGATGTCCGCTGGGCGAGTCAGGCCACTTCTCAGCGCTTGGCGCCACCTCTGAGCTGCTGATGTACCGGATTCCGGCACCTCGGCCGGTTGCTTCGCCGCAGAAACTTTCGGCTTCCGTGCGAGCGATTTCGGCAACCGGGGATCCGCCCTTACTGTTTTGGTCTTCCCCGGCGACGCTGAGGGAAGTAGCCGGGAGTTTCAGAATTCACTCTGGACGCTTCCCGGGTGGTGTGGCTGCGTTGTCCACGCCTGCCATCCAAAACCCTGATTCCGATATGGAGACCTCATTGCCGAACCACTTCCCGCGCCTTGCCGGCGCCGAGCGTGACCAGCTCGCCACTCCCACCGACGTGGCCGCGTACCTCGGGGTGCCCGTGAAGACCCTCTACCAGTGGAAGTACCGGGGCATCGGCCCCAGCGTCCACAAGGTCGGCCGTCACCTGCGCTACCGCTGGCGGGAGGTGGACGCGTGGCTGGATGCCCAGACGTCGTACGACCTCACGGCCTGACCCCGCATCTGGCGCGGACAACGAAGCGGCCCCCGGCGCGCCAACGCCGAGGGCCGAAGACTTCCCAACTGATCGCCCATCCCTGAACGAATGAGCTGGTGAGGGGCGGGACCTTGCCCGTCCTGCCTCTCACCGGAGAGGAACGCCTATGGAGGACTCTACGTCCCCCAACTCCACGAACACCTCCCCCACCGGCTGGCCCACTCCCGCGGTCCCCGGCGAGGGCATCCCCTGGCGCCGCCAGGATCAGCAGGACACACGGTCCTCCGCGTCGGGGACCGTCGAGCACTCGACGGATGCGGAAGCACACGGGGACCGTCCCCAGCCGTCTGCTGATGCCGCTGTTGGGGACCGTCCCCGCGACGTGCCCGCTGCTCGGTCCCCGCACGTCCCGGTCCCCGTATCGACATCCGGCGCAAACCCGCAGGTCAGCGGCGCCAAAATGGGGACCGGTCCCCAAGGGGTTGCAGTTACACCAGGGGACCGCAATGGGGACCGTGATCACGGTCTCCGCCAGTCGCTGGGGACTGACAACCCCGTGGCGGGAACCGCCCAGCAGGAGGGGACCGGTCCCGTCGACGCACGGGGACCGGATCACGGGACCGTCTCCCGGCCTCCTCGGGGACCGGCAGACCCCAAGGAACGGGGTTCCGGTGAGGGTGCGGAACTGCTGGATGAGTTGCGGGCGGCGATCGGCAAGTACGTCGTGCTGCCCAGTGACGAGGCGCTGACAGCGGTCACCCTGTGGGTGGCGGCCACGCACATCCAGACCGTTCTGCAGCATGCGCCGCGTCTGGCGGTCGTAGGCCCGACGAAGGGCTGCGGCAAGTCCCGGGTTCTGGACGTGCTTCACGAGACCGTGCACCAACCGATCATGACGGTGAACATGTCCACGGCAGTGCTCTTCCGCGTCATCGGCAAGAACCCGCGCACGATCCTGGTGGACGAGGCCGACGCCATCTTCAGCAAGGCCGGCGACAACGAGGAACTGCGCGGCCTGCTGAACGCCGGACACCAGCGCAACCGGCCCGCCTGGCGCATCTCCGGTCCGGAGCACAAGCCGACCCCGTATCCGACCTTCGCCATGGCCGCACTGGCCTCGATCGGCGACCTGCCCGACACGATCACGGACCGGGCGGTCGTGCTCCGCATGCAAAAGCGCAAGCCGGGCGAGAAGGTGACCCCGTTCCGCTCGCGCCACGCCACACCGGAACTGAACGCGCTCCGGGACAAGCTGGCCGCCTGGCTGGGACCGCTGCGCGGCACGGCCGGCCGCATGGCGCCGACCATGCCGGTGGAGGACCGGGCGGCGGACACCTGGGAACCGCTGGTCATCATCGCCGACCTGGTCGGCGGCCACTGGCCCGCCAGCGCCCGTGCGGCCTGTGCCGCGATGACCCGGTACGAGGCCGTCCAGGACGAGCAGACCAACCTGAAGACAAGGTTGCTGCGCGACATCCACCGCGTCTTCGAAGCACACGGCAACCCCGAGGCCCTGTCCTCCCTGGATCTGGTCACCGCCCTGCTCCAGGACCCCGACGCCCCCTGGGCAGAGCACGGCACCAATGGGCTCAACGCCTACCACCTGGGCAGAATGCTGCGGGACTTCGACATCCGCCCGGCCAACTACCGGTTCGACAAGGGCAGGCAGGCCAAGGGGTACGCACGCAACCGGTTCCTCGACAGCTGGGCCCGCCACTGCCCCGAGCTTGCCGAGACGGCGCACGCCCCCACGCACGACGCCACACCCGCGCGCCCGGCGCAGGGCAAGCCGCCCGCCGCCCCGTCGGGTCAGCTGCCCATCGGCCCGCCCGGCGGCCTCGTCGGCCCCAAACGCGCCCGCTGACCCTCCTCTCCCCGGGTCCGTATCACTGCGTCGCATCCGTCCCCGCGCAGGTCAGCGCGGGGACGGATGTCCTCGCCGGGACGGACTTCTCCGTACCTGCCCGAGTGTCCGTACCTGTCCTGACCAGGCATGGGACGCATGCGACGCACGTGACACAGCCCCCGCCCCCTCACCGCCGGAGCATCACCATGCACGAACAGCACCACGAACTCCCCACAGCTCAACAGCAGACGCACACCACCTCAGCCCCAGACAGCACAGCAAGTTGTCGGGTAAGGAGTCCTTACCCGGCCTCCGCCCCTGGGGTGGCGGAGGCACCCGGCACCGAGGGGGCGCCAGGACCGGCCGGCCCGGGGGAGCCGACCGATACGGGATTCACCAGACCGTCGCCGCACGCCGCGCAGACGCCGACGCCGCAGCGCCGCCTGCGTCAGCCGCGCCTGCGCGAGCGCCGCGTCCACCCCCGTTACAGCGACAGCGAGTTCACCGATCTCGCCCACGCCGCCGCGCGCAGCCGCATGCAGATCGGCGGCTACGTCGCCGAAGCGTCGCTCGCCGCAGCCCGCGCCGAGGACCCCACCGCCGCGATCGCCGACTACCGCGCCATGGTCAAGGCACTGATGGCCGCCAACCGGCAACTCGGCTGGCTCGGCAACAACCTCAACCAGCTCACCTGGCACCTCCACAAGGACGGCGCCTGGCCCGAGCCCGACGTCGTCCACCGGCTCCTGGCCCGCGTCGAAGCATCGATCGCCGACGTGGACACCGTCGTCGCCCAGGTCACCGAGGGACGGCAGGGCCGGTGATACCGAAGATCATCACCGGCAAGGGCAGCACCCGCCGTCTGATCGCCTACCTCTTCGGCAAGGGCGACGCCAACGAGCACGTCGACCCCCACCTGGTCGCATCCTGGAACGACTTCGCCCCCGACCCCGGCCGCAGCCCACACCGCGACCCGAAGGAGGTGGAGAAACAGCTCTACACGCAGCTCGACCAACCGGTGTCCATGTTCGGCCGCCAGGCTCCTCAGACCACGGTCTGGCACTGCCCGGTCCGCGCGGCCCCGGAGGACCCCATCCTGTCCGACGCCCAGTGGGCGGAGATCGCCCGCCGGATCGTGGCCGCCGCCGGCATCGCCCCCGCCGGAGACAACGAAGCCTGCCGCTGGGTAGCAGTACGGCACGCCGACGACCACATCCACATCGCCGCCACCCTCGTCCGCCAGGACGGCCGCCGCCCCAAGCGGGATTACGACATCCGGGCCGTCCAGCGCGAGGCCCGCCAGATCGAAGTCGACTACGGGCTGAGGCGGTTGAAGCCGGGCGACGGCACCGCCGCCAAACGCCCCACCAGCAAGGAACACTTCAAGGCCAAACGCCTGGCCCAGGACGCCACCGCCCGCGAGGTCCTGCGCATGCGGGTGCGCCGCGCGGTCGCCGCCGCGGCCGACGAGGCCGAGTTCTTCTCGCTGCTGGAGGCGACCGGCGTGGACGTGCGCCTCAAGCTCGCTCCCTCCGGCGACGCGCTCGGCTGCAACTTCGCCCTGCCCGGCAACGTGAACGAGGAAGGCAACCCGGTATGGTTCGCGGGCTCCACCCTCGCCCCTGACCTCTCCCTGCCCAAGATCCGCGAACGCCTCGCCACCACCAGCCCCGAGCCGGCCACCATCCAGCCTGGCAACCCGTGGCACCAGGCCACCGCCGCCACCGAACGCATCCCCCACCACCTCACGAAAGGCGACGAGCAGACGGCCCAGGGCCAACTCGTCGCGCTCGGCGCGACGCTGGACCTGCTGCCCGTCATGGCACCGACCGCGGCGCGGGCCGAACTCGAACAAGCCGCCGCTGCCTTCGAGCGCGCCACCCGCTCCCGCATCGCCGCCGACCTCGACAGCACCCGCGCCCTGCACCGCAGCATCCAGACCATCTGGCGCGAGAGGCCACAGGACAGTGACGGCACCGGGCTCATCATGCTCCTGGACGCCGCACTCACCGCGGTCGCCTTCGCGCTGCACTGGCACCGCACCCGCCAGCACGCCCAGCAGGAGTCGGCAGCCGAACAGACGCTCCTCCACCTGCAGACCGCGTACGCGCAGACCGCCGAGCCCGTCCTGGTCGGCCTCACCAGCCGGGCACCCGGCCCGCAGACCAAGCGCCGCTTCGCCCACCACCTTCAGGATGTGGTTCCGGAGTACGCCGAGCGCATCCTCAACGACCCCGCTTGGGACGCACTCGCCACCGTGCTCGCCGAGGCAGAGGCAGCAGGACACAACGCAGCCACCGTCCTCGGCCAAGCGCTGCACCAACGTGCCCTGGACGACGCCCGCAGTCCCGCCCGCGCGCTGACCTGGCGTATCCGCCGCCTCGGCGAGCGCCACGTTCCCGGTCCTTGGGCCCAGGCAGCCAGGGCCCACAGTGCCATGCAACGGCCCAGCGTGCCGGTCCACCCCGCGGCAGCCATTGCTCGACCACCGCAGGGGTCACCGACACGGCGGCGCTGATCAGGCCGGTGCGGACAGCTTGGGCGCGAGGAGCTCCAGGGCTTCCTCCCAGCGGTAGCGGTCGGCCCCGCCGCCGGCCTTTGGCCGGTGCGGTTCGTACGAGCCGATCAGGACGCCCATCTCGCGTAGCCGTTCCAGACTCTGGCGGTACGCGGGGTGGGCGGCCTGGGCTGAGTTCAGGTACGGCAGCGCGGCGACCGGGATGTCCATGGCGGGTGCTTCGCACAGGACGCCCAGGGCGAGATTGTCGGAGATCCCGGCGGCCCACTTGTTGATGGTGTTGAAGCTGGCCGGGGCGACCGCGATCGCATCCGCGGGCCGAGTCGGGCGCGGTTCACCTGGTGACCGCCACGCCGAGCGGATGGCGCGGCCGGTCTGCGCCTCGACCGCCTCCGCGTCGAGGAAGCCGAGTCCTTGTGGGGTGGCGATGACGCCGACGTCCCAGTGCAGTTCCTGTGCTGCGGTGATCAGCTTGCCGACGTCGGCGGCGACCCCGGCCGCGCAGACCACGATCTGTAGGAACGGCTTGTCGGGCTGATCACTCACGCGGGCACTCCCAGTTGGCGGCTGAAGTGGTGCAGCTCGGGCAGTGCCCGGCGGCGGTCGCGGGCTGCCATGTCGGCGACCAGTTCGCGTACGGCCGGGCGGCGGATGTCCTGTGCCGCGCAGCTCTCGGCGATACGCAGGGCCTGGTAGCCCTCGGCGAGCCTGCCCTGCTGACTGTAGGCGCGGGCGGTCTCCACCCACAGCGCGGCCCGGCGCTCGGGGACAGGAATGTGCCGCCGCATGAGCGGCCGTGCGGTTTCCAGGGCGATGCCGGCGTCACCGAAGGAGACGGCTGCGCTGATCTCGTGGAGTGCGACGTTGGTGGGGCTGAAGTTCGCCCATGCGTCCGGCCGGTCGAAGGAGACGTAGCGAGCGACTTCCTTGGCTTCGGTGAGGAAGTCCTGGGTGGTGTCGCGGTCGCCATTTCTGCTGGCGGCGGTCGCCCCGCGGAGCAACAGCAGACCAACCGCTGCCAGGTACCGGGGCGAGCGCTGGTCGTAGGAGCCGGTGAGCTGGTCGGCAGTGTGGCGGACCATGTTCACGGCCTGGGCCGTGTGCTTCTCCCGCACGAGGACGTGAGCGTGGACGCGGACACTGGCGGCGAGGACGACAGGATCCCCGGACCGTTCCGCCTCGGCCATGGCCCGACCGGCCGCGAGCCAGGCGTTGCCCTGATCGGCCCGCTTCAGCAACAGACTCACCGACGTCTGGTAGGCGGTCGCGAGCAGCCCGGACACCTCCGCCGAGCCGGATGAGCCTCCGGCCGCCTGACGCAGGTCGGCGATCAGACCCGGCAAGGTCTGCTCCAGTTCCGCGTAGTCGCACGTGCAGAACATCCGGCGCACGGCCCGTGCCCGGTCCCGCAGTTCGTCGAGGCCCAGGGCTTGACCGGTCGCCGCGGGGCTCGTGCCTGGCAACAGGACTTGAATCAGGTCGTGATGTGCCGCGCTCGACGACGGCGGAGCCGCGAGCGCGGCAACGCTCGCGGCAAGGAAGGTACGGCGGTGCATGTCCTCTGTTCCGGGCTCGGCGGGGCTGGCATCAGAAGCGGCGGCGAGGCCGAGACGTTGCGGCGGAATCTCCAGTACATGCGCGATCTCGCGCAGCACTCGCACGTCCTCGGTACCCCTGCCGCTCTCCAGTCGGCTCACCTTCGACTGGTGATATCCCAGCGCGGCGGCAACGTCCCTCTGCGAGCGCCGCTGTAACACGCGTGCCTGACGGATCACTTCGCCGATCCGTCTCGCTTCACTCTGTGCCTCGGCCATCTGTGCCACGGCCCCTTCTGCCGTCGCCGATCCTGCCTGCTCAACCGAGCGTAACCGAGCGGCATTTGGCAGTGATGCAGCTCCTGCATAAGTGATGCAGTCCCGGCACACCGACTGGTTCCGCTTACCTCCGGAGCGGTTGCGTGGAGTGGCCGAACCGACCAGGAGGCCGCTCATGGAAGCGCATCACATCCGGATTCCCGTCTCCGGCACGCCAGCTGCCGCAGCGTCCGCGCGCCAGCAGCTCGCGGACGGGATACGGACTTTCGGCGCCTTCCTCGGCCCCGAACTCCTGGACGCGGCAGAGCTGGTGGCCGCAGAGCTCATCGCGAACGCGGTCCGGCACGCAAACGGCGGCCCGATCACGGCCGGCGCCTGCCTGAGCGACAAGGGACTGCGGATCGAGGTGAACGACGCCAACCCCGCCGTCCCACAGGTCAGCCTGTCGGATGTGGACGAG
This sequence comes from Streptomyces flavusporus, assembly GCF_046267975.1. Lineage (NCBI taxonomy): Bacteria > Bacillati > Actinomycetota > Actinomycetes > Kitasatosporales > Streptomycetaceae > Streptomyces > Streptomyces flavusporus. The sequence goes on from NZ_CP176503.1 coordinate 4,283,875, forward strand.
GAAGGCGGACGCGGGCTGTTCCTCGTCGCAGCACTCGCGGACCGCCACGGCTTCGATCCGCTGCCGCCCGGCAAACGCTGCTGGGCCGAGTTCAAGGTCAGCACCCCACTACCCACCGCATCACACCTTCCCTTGCAGAGGAGTTGACCGTTGACAGCCGTACGCATTCCCCCCGTCGCCGCAGAAGTGGTCGCCGTGCGACCCGGCAGCCCACTCGCCGGCTCCATCACCGTCGACGGCTCCAAGAACGCGGCCCTGCCCCTGCTGGCCGCCGCCGCGGCCCTGCATCACCCGGTGCATCTGAGCAACGTCCCGTCGAACACGGACGTTGAGACCATGCTCGCCCTGCTCCAACAGGCCGGCTGGCACACGGCCCGTCCGGTCAGCGATCCGCACACCACCGTGATCCTGCCGAGCGACAAGCCCCAGCCAGGCCCCGATCCCGAGGTCGCCGCCCGCATCCGGGCCTCGTACTACCTCGTACCGGCCCTGCTCAGCGCGTCCGGGCGAGCCCGGCTGCCCTGGCCGGGAGGCTGCCGGATCGGGGAACGCGGGATGGAGCAGCACTTCAACGTCTACGAGCGCTTCGGTGACCGCACAACGGTCGATGGATGCGGCTACCTCGTGGAAGCAGCCACTGGTGGGACCGGAACCGTGTCCGTGGTGCTGCCATTCCGCTCTCGTGGGGCGAGCGTCGCTGCGCTCCTGCGCGCGGTCGTAGCCGGCCGGCCCCTGCGCCTTGGCCACCCCAATCTCTCGCCTGAAGTGATCAGCGTCGTAGAGGCGTTGCAGGTGGCGGGATGGGAGTGCGGGGTCAGTGAGTCGGTCCTGACGCTGTCACCACCCACTTCCGTCCCGACGGAGACCACCGTCTGGTCGGTGCCCGGCGACAAGGTCGAAGCCGGGACCCTGGCCTGTGCGGTCGCGGCGACCGGCGGGGACGCACGCATCTGTGGCGTACGCGGCGACGACGTCGCTCCCCTGGTCTCCGCCTTGAACTGGCTCGGAGTCCCCGCCGACGCCGAGGGCGATGCTCTCACCGTCCGGGCCCACGACGCCGAGCCGACCGGGCGATCGCTGCGCGCCATCGCCTCCCTCTCCCCCGACGGCTTGGACGCCGATTTCGAACCACCGCTGATGGCCCTCGCCCTCGGTCTGCCCGGCACTCACCTGTTCGCCGACACCATCAACCCCGGCCGTCACGGCAACCTGCTCCCCCAGCTCGCCCGCCTCGGCGCCGAGATCCACGAGCTCTCGCCCACCGAATGCCGCCTCACCGGACCGCAGCAGCTGACCGGCGCCGGTGTGGAGGCCACCGACATCCGCACGGGCTCGGCCCTGCTCATCGCCGGCCTCACAGCGAGCGGCGTCACCACCCTCGGCGGCCTCGAACAGCTCCGGCGCGGCCACGCCGACCTGCCCACCAAACTGCACGCCCTGGGCGCCGACATCTGCGAGGTCACTCCATGACCCGGCAGCTCCAGCGAATCACCGCCACGACCGACGTCCACTCCTCCTTCGCCCAGGCCACTCCGATGCTCGCCTACCTCCACGCGGCCAGGGCCGAGAGCCTGGTCGTGGACTGCGGCGACTTCTTCGAAGGCACCGGCTTCTACCGCTTCGGCCAGGGGCAGATCGAGCGCGAGGTCCTCACCAGCCTGTACGACCTGCTCGCCCCCGGAAACCACGGCTGGCCGCACTACTTCGAACCGCAGCTGCACGAGATGACCGTGTGCGCGAACGCAGCCGACAGCAGTGGGAAGCCGCTCTTCGACCGCGTGCGCATCGAGCACATCGGCGGCCGGAAAATCGCCATCACCGCAGTGATCGGCCCGCAAGCCTTCAACGCGATCCCCGCCGAGCAGCGCACCGGCCACCACGTCACCGACCCGGCCCAGGCCCTGCGCGAGGTGATGCTGGAGCACCATCACCATGCCGACGCCTGGATGGTGCTGTCCCACTCGGGCTTCGACGAGGACCTGAAGCTGGCCGCCGCCTGCCCGTTCGCGGACGTCATCTTCGCCGGGCACTGCCACAGCGACACCTACGGCCCCGTGCCCGTCGGCGACACCCTCGTCGTCAAGGGCCACGAACTCGGCGTCGGGTACGCCACCGCCGAGCCGGTCGGGGCCGGCTGGGCCGCACGCGTAGGCGCCTTCCCCGACACCTCCGTAATCCCGGAGGACCTCGCCGTACTGCAGGAGAAGATCGCGCTCCTCAGCAGCACCCTGGGAAGCCGGCTCGGCATCGTGAACGAGCCATATCTCAATACCCTGTTGGACCGACGCCTCCTCTTGGACGAGATCGCCACGCGCCTGCACACCGGCCTCGGAGCGGACGCGGTCATCCTCAACGAGACCGCTCTGCGCCCCGTACCGCTCGGCGATGTCCTCACCCTCGGCGACCTGCTCGCCATCGAGCCCTTCGACAACCAGCTCGTCCACGCCTTCCTCCCCGACGATCACTCCGAGGACCACGCCAAGCTGCTCGCTCATCTCGTCGACCACGTCGGCCCCTTGGTCGTCGCGCCTACACCTCTTCCACCGACGGCGCGCGTGGTGCTGACCACCCACTACATCGCCGACACCTATCTCGGCGGCCGAACTCATCAAGCCGGACTGCGTCTGGGCCAGGCGGTACGCAGCGTCCTCGCAGTCCCATTCGCTGACTCTGCCGACGCTCTTCAAAGGGGCGCTCCATGATCCTCACCGGGCCCGAGATCAACACGGCCGTCGCCGACGGACGCCTTCGCATCACCCCGTTCGACCCAAAGCAGACGAACCCCAACAGCTACAACGTCCGCCTGGGCGCCACCCTGCTGACGTACGCCACCAAGGTCATCGACGCCCACCACGCCAACCCCACGCACACGATCCGAATCGACACGGAGGGATACGTCCTCCAGCCCGGCGAGCTGTACCTCGGCCACACCGTCGAGGAGGTCGGCTCGGACCTCTTCATCCCACTGCTCTTCGGACGCTCCTCGGTCGGACGACTGGGGTTATTCGTCGAGATCACCGCCCCTATCGGTGACATCGGCTTCCACGGCCAGTGGACTTTGATGCTGTCCCCCATCCGCCCTCTGCGGGTGTACGCGGGCATGAAGATCGGGCAGATCATGTTCTTTGTCTCCACCGGGGACGTCGAGTTGTACCGAGGCAAGTACCAGGGCGCCGCCGGCCCTCAGCCTTCCCGCTACTGGCGGGATGCGGCACACGTGCAGGCGGGCGCCTCGTGATCCTCACCGGCTCCGCCATTGCCGCCGCCGTCAGCGCAGGCGAGATCACCATCGCGCCCTACGACCCGGCACGCCTGTCCCCCAACGCCTATGACTGGCGGCTGGGCGACACGATCCGCATCTGCGACGGCGACCTGGACGCCGCCGCCCCCACCACGTTCACCGAACTGGTCATCCCCGCCTCCGGATTGGTCCTGCAGCCAGGAATGCTCTACCTCGGCGTCACGTTGGAGAGGACCGGCTCGGAAACGTACGCACAGCTCCTCAACGGCAACCGCACCATCGGCGCCCTCGGCATCTGGGTCCACGTCTCCGCCCCACTCGGCCACCAGGGCCACGCGATCCGCTGGACCTTGGAAATCCGCGCCGCCAAGCCCGCCCGTGTCTATCCGGGAATGACCTTCGGCAAGCTCGTCTTCCTCACCACCCTCGGCACCCCGGCCAGCTACCAGCAACAGCGCGCCAAGTACGCCGCCACGCACGGCATCGACATCTCCCGCCTGTACGAAGAGATCCCCCAAGGAGCGCTGTGAGCCCCCTCGTCCGCCCGGCCGCGGGGCCGCTGGCCGCCACCTTCCTCGACCTCCCAGCCGGAAGCCCCGGCGGCAGCGTCGAACTCTTCCTCGACCTGTACACCGGCGACAAACCCCTCATCCCCGCACGGGCCTTCATGCTGGCCCCCACCCGCCCCAAAGCCCACCTTCCCGCCGGGCTCGACCTGCTGACGGTCGCCGGCAAGTGCCTGGAGGGCGCCGCCTTCGGCCGCTACGTCGGAGCCCTGCGCCGGGCGCTGGTGACCGCGATCGATCCAGCCCAGATCGGGGTACTGCACCTGCAGCACCTCACCTTCGGCGCCACGCCGGCCCTCCTCCGAGCCCTGCCGGCCCACCCCAGGATCGCCTTGGTCCACGGCACCGACCTGATCTTCGCCGAGGCCCATCGCGACCAGCTCCAAGTCCTGCGCGAGACGGCGAGGGCCGCCGACGTGATCGTGGTCCCCACCGGCGCGATGGCCGACCACCTTCTCAAGCTCGCCCCGCAGATCGACCGCCGCAAGATCGTCCGCGTTCCGTGGGGCATCCCCGACCATCTGCTCACCGATCCGCCGGCGCGGCCCGCCCGCACCTCCACCAGCCACCTACGACTGCTCTACGCAGGCAGGCTGACCGCCGAGAAGGGCGCAGAGCACCTGATCGCGGGCCTGGTGCCCATTCCAGGAGTCGAGCTGAGCATCGCCGCCCCCAGAGCCCAGTTCCACGCCTTGGCCCCGCTCCTCCAACGGACCGGAGTGCGGGCCCGGTACCTCGGCTGGCTCCGCCGTCCACAGCTGTGGAAAGCCTTCGCCGAGCACGACGTCCTGGTCATGCCGTCCACCACCCTGGAAGCCATGGGCTTGGTCGCGCTGGAGGCCCAAGCATGCGGTCTGCCTGTCCTGTACCAACCCGTGCCCGGCCTCAACGAAGTCGTCGCCGCGTCCGGAGTGGCCACCGACTTCACCCACTCTGCCGCACTCGCCCGCGACCTCGACCGCTTACGGACCGCCCCTGGCCTGCTGCCCGCCCTGCGGCAAGCGGGCTACGCGAATGCCGCCCGGTTCCCCCTCACCGCTACCACCCAGGCCCTGGCCGACCTCGGCCGCCAGCTCACCTGAGACCGACGCCGACCAGCCCCCGCAGCCGACGTCCGACACGCCATTGCCCCACTGGTGCCGCCCGCGTCACTACGCTGATCCGGCGGGTTGGCCACGGCGAACAGGGAGACCATGACGTACAGCACCGACCGCATCGAAGCCCTCCTGAACGAAGGCGTCCGCGACAAGGTCTACCCCGGCGCCGTATGGGCAGTCGGTGACGCCACCGGCACCCGCGCCCACGGCGCCACCGGGGTCCTTGACCCCAATGAGCCGAACGTGCCGATGCAGGCCGACACCGTCTTCGACGCCGCCAGCCTCACCAAGATCCTCGCCGTATGGGCCTCGATCGGCACCCTGTGGGAGGAAGGCAAGCTCGACCTCGACACCCCGCTCGGTGCCTTCTGGTCCGAGGTCGACGGCCACCCGCTCCGTGCAGTGACCACCCGTCAACTACTCACCCACACCGCTGGCGTACCGCTCCGCGCCCAGCTCAAAAACCTCTACGGCACCGACCCCCAGGACGTCCGCGACGGTGTCCTTCACGAGGCCCTGCACCGCCCGCCCGGCGAGGCCGTCGAGTACACCGACCGAGCTGCCCTCATCCTCGGATACCTCGCGGAACACCTTTCGGGTCAGCGCCTCGACCAGTTGGCCACGGAGCGGAGCTGGCAGCCGCTGGGCATGGACTTCACCCGATTCGGTCCGCTGCCCCCCGAGATCGCCGCACAGTGCGCACCGACCGAACTCGACCAGGAGACCGACACCCACCTCAAGGGCGTCGCCCACGACTTCTCCGCCCGGCTCCTGGGCGGAGTGTGCGGGATCGCCGGCGCCTTCACCGTCCTCGACGACCTCGCCGTCTTCCTGCGCTACATGCTGGAAACCTCAACCAGCCACAGGCAAGCCGGATTCGGCCCCGACTGGACCAGGCAGTCACTGACCGTCCAGACCGGCACCCTGGAACCAGTGCGCGGCCTGTTCTGGCACCCCGCCCCTGGCACGCACCCCGCTGAGGACATCTGGGTCCACTACGGCTTCACAGGCACCGGGATGTGGCTCTCACCCCACCAGGGGCGCTGGGCCGTACTCCTGACCAACAAGCTCTACTACACCCGCGACCGCCAGCCCCTGACCGACGTCCGCAACACCTTCCGGGCGCTTGCGTTTGCCTGAAGCAACCTGCGGCGAATCCGTTGAGAGGGGGTACGGCCGACCACGCATTGTGCGGTGCACGGTCCGAGCTACACGGCGGGCAGCCCAGCGCCGCGGAGGCGGTCAGTCGGCCCTGCCGGTCGGGACGGCGAGTTGAACGTGAAGCGGGGCCGCAGAGCAGCGCTACCGCTCCGCATAGCGCAGGAACTGCCAGCCCAGTACGACCAGGGCAAGTGTCTGTGCGAGGGAGACGATCACGAGTGAAGGCCGGACGGCGGGAGAGCACCAGAATGCGGCCACGCAGATCACCGGCAAGGCCAAGTACGTGAACAGATCCACAGCGGTCTGTAGTCGCTTGCGCGTGGTGCGGCTCGCATCGTCGCGGTGGTAGATCTCCCAGCCGAACACTGCGCCGTGGGCGCCGCTGAGCTCGGCCAGCCGCGGTCCCAGCTGGTCGCGGACGTAGCAGCCGATCGCCGAGATCTTCTGGTCGTTGACCAGGTAGGTCCAGCCCAGGACCAGGCAGATCACAGGGACGGCGAGCAGCAGTTGAGCCTGCCTGCTCTGGACGGCGATCGCGAGGACCGCGGTGGACGCGGCGAGCGTGAAGTAGAGCAGGTTGTCACGGAATCCTATCCGGGTTTTCTGCTCCTCCTTGATGCGGTCGTACTCGGCCAGCAGCAGTCTGCTCTCGGTGACGTCTTCTGTGGCGGCCACGGCCATTCCTAAGCTCGGGTCCTGGCTGGACTGATGAGTGGGCGGGCAGGACTCCGACGCGCCGGCCCCTGCCCGCCCTGAAGGCCCGGAAGCCTCAGTCGGCAGCACGGAAGGACGGCAGGTTGTTGGGATTATTTCGTTCGATCCAACCCTTTCCGTCCGCCGCGATTCCTTCCAGAAGGCGGAAGGTGTGGATGAAACCAGCCGCATTGAGGTTGATTTCGGAGATTTCCTCGGCGTTTTCGTCCGGCGCCAGTTGGTGGGTGTCGGCGTCTTTGACACGAATGTTCCTGGCCGGACCGTTGGTGAGGACGAGTTCCAGATCGTAGCCGACTCGGGCGCGTTCCGTGACCTGTACGGAGGACAACGCGTCGAACCGGTAGTTGCTTCGCTGCTCGTCCCCACGCTTTGCGTCGGTGAAATCGAATTCCGTGCTGATTTCGCGAACGCCATCCTGCGTTACCAGGAAAAGACGGAAGCTGTAGCGCGAGTATCGCCAAGGACCGCCCCTCACACGCCCTCGCTTGTAGGGGCGTGCTGGTGTCATCAGGATGGTGTGGGTGATCAGGTCGCGCCAGGTGAGCTGGTAGTGGCTGAGTGCTTCGTCGACGAACAGCGTCTTGTCGCAGGTGAGCCAGGTCTCCATTTCCAGCTCACTGGGTCGCGTGGTGTCCAGGAACGACTTCCAGTTCTGGTACGCGACTTGCCGCCCGGTCAGCCGCTCTTGATATTCCTGGGTTTCTTCGGCCATTCGGCGCTCTTCGCCCCGGGCCTCCAGCCACGAGGACGCAGCCTCGCGTCCGGACCAGACCGCACCGCCTGCGGCCAGGATGGCCAGCAGCATCTGCGACGCGCCGGCACCAGAGGCCACTGTTCCGAGCAGGGTCAGAGTCGTAATGCCGAGAGCGATGAGGGCGACCACGCACAGCGCCTTCGCCACCGCCGGAGTCTGGTTCTGGTGGCGGTGATCGAAAAGAGTGGCTTTGTTGTGGCGATCTCGGGCATCCTCGGCGAGATAGCGGATCAGCCAGTTGACCCGGTCCACGCTGACGCGGCTCTCGCGGTAGAGAAGCGCGATCTCGGCGACGAGGCTGTTGCGGATGTGCACGGTATGACGGAGCCATTCGTGCGGGGCGAATCCGTGGGGCACGCGGATACTGAAGTAGTGGTCGAACGAATGACGGACGCGGTTGGTGAACCCGTCCCCAGTAGAGCCGGGGGCGCCCGCGTGCGGGATGTAGGACTCACGGTTCTTGGCCTTCAACTGATGTTCCTCGTACCACCATTGGCGGCCGAAGTGAGCCGCGGTCAGGCCCGCGCCGAGCGCCACCAGTAACTCGATGACTGCCGCAGCCGGATCCGCGACCAGCGCCAAGATCCAGAGGAATCCAGTGACGACGACGAACAGGCCGGCTCGGACGGGGAGGGCTGCCTGGGCGGCGGCAGCGGTGCTCGGACGGGGCGGCAGGGCCCGTGGCCCGATGGGGTCGGGTTCGAAATAGGCCCAGACGCGTTGGGTCCGGTCGTTGCCGAAGCGATCTATCTCGGCCCGCTCGCGGTACTCGGCCCACAGGCTTTCCTTCAGCCCTCCAGTGAGTACGAGGTCGAGGTGGTGGAGGATCGCGTCACGCTGGCGAGGTGACAGCGCTCGCAACCGCTCCAGCGCGCGTCCCTTTTCGCCGTCCGCGGTGCTGAGCATCGCCAGTAGTTCGAAAGCGACGCGCAGAGCGTCTTTCCACTCTCCCTCGGCGTAGGTCCCCATGAGCCCGGAGGCATGGTGCAGCCGCTGGAGTTCTTCGGCGCTGAGGTCGTGGTAGGCGCGTGCACTGAGCATGGCGAGCACCCAGTAGAAGCGGACCTCCGCGTTGTCGTGTCCGTGGGCGATCGCGTCACTGATCAGGTCGCGAGCACGGCTGGGGACGCCCTCCTCCAGGAACCGCACACCGACCTTGTACTTTTCCTGAGGCGCTGCATCCGGATGGACGATGTTAACGGTGGAGTTGTGTACGGTCTCGGCCTGGATTCCGACGTTGGAGCCGTCTGCGGCCGAATTGTGCGTGACGCTGATACCTTCGTTCATGACAAGTCACCCGCCGCAACAACTAGCGGTGCCAGCCTGGCCACCAGCTCGGGAAACTCTGCGATCAGACCGCGTAACCTCTTTAATGCCATGGTCGCCCTCTTGGACGATTCGGGAGTGCTCTCCCTTGCCGCCCGGCGGGCAAAGCCCAGCTCTGCCAGTGCCTCTCGGTGGGTGTCGTCGTCGAGGGCACCCTCGGCGTGGTGGCGCTTCAGGTGCTCACGAAAACCGTCCAGTTCCGCGACCAGGTCCGCCGGACCGGTCACCTTCGGGCCCGCGTTCACGTAGACGCGGCTCTCCTTGACTGAGCCGGCCATGATGCCAACGGTGCTGTTATGGGCAGTGTTGCTGACGTGCCCTTTGGGTCTGTCGGCCGTATGGGCCCTGTATGCCTGGGACATCGCGATCTGCTCCTGTTCTCCCACCAGTTCCACGGCCAGCCGTGTGGCGAAGGCCGCCGCGTTCGCTGCGGCCCGTGGTTGCCAGTTACGGTCCTTCGCGCTGCTCTTCGTACCGTCCGCCCGGTCGCTGATTCCCCGGATGATGGCCACCGGTGCCCCGTTGAGATGACCGGCCTGCGCCACACCGGCGGCCTCCATCTCGATCGCGAGCGCGTCGTTGTAGTGCTGCCGGATCCACCGCGCCTCAGCCGAGATCGTCGAGTTCTGTACGATCTCGCCGGCGGCGATCGCGCCGAAGCGCACCTGCGGCGCGCGCCCATGACCGGGCACGTCGTCGGCCCAGTCGTTCACGCGAGCCAGATGCAAGCCGAGCTGGCTGATACCGTGCGCCGCCTCCCACACCCGGGGACGGGCCTTGAGTCCGTCGTCCTCGCTGGTCCCTCCGTGGTAGGCGTACACGTGTGTCGCCATCACCACGTCGCCCAGCCTGGCGGTGTCCCACAGGGCACCGGCGACGCCGACGAACAACACGGCCACCGGCGAAAACTCCTGTATCGCGCGCTCAGCGATCACCGCGGCGGAATGATTTCCTTTGTTCGTCAGACCGAGCGCTACACGACATGAAGTGCCCTGCACGGTTCCCACCTCGAACCGTGTCCCACGCTCATGACGGTGGACCTGTGGACCGGCCAGTTTCCGGCGCACGGCCTCGTACTCGAGATTGAGGGCGGCGAGAATCACCACCACGTCTTTCGACATCTATTCCCCTTCCCCTCTCGCTTCCTCTTCCGCCCTGGACGGCGCAGGTCGGATCAGTGGTGGGAACAACACCGTCTTCGGCCCGGCCCGATACAGCCGCGCGGGCCGTCCTCCCGTGGTCCTGCGTCCCGAGCCGGCGGGGATGATGAATCCCTTTACGGCCTGGACTTTCCGGTAGAAATTACGGGTGTCGAGTTCGGTGCCCCAAACCGCCTCGTACACCTGCTGCAACTCGACTATGGTGAAGGTTTCTCCGCAGAATGCCGTGGCCAGCGCCGTGAATTCGAGCTTGGTACGCGCGCGTTCGATTCCGTCTGTCGCGATCCGGCGGTGATCGAAGGCGAGTTCCACCTCACCGGACAGGACGGCTTCCGCAGGAATCCACGCAGCATCCATGGCGTCCGTTCCCGCGACCGGTTCGGGGAGTCCCGGCGCGATCGCCAAGTGGGCCACAGAAACGACTCGTCCCCGTGGATCACGGCCTGCGGCCCCGTAGATGGCCAACTGTTCAAGATGCACCGTCCCGGCAACCAGAGCGGTTTCCTCGCTCAACTCACGGTGGGCGGCGTCCAGGATCTCCTCACCTGCGTGATTGAGGAATCCGCCAGGCAGAGCCAGCATGCCCTGAAAAGGATCTTCACCCCGTTCCACGAGCAGGACACACAAGCGCCCCTCACGCAGCGTCAGGATCACGAGATCGACCGTCAGTAGCACGGGTGGGGGTGACCACACGTCAACTTGCATGTTCCTTAAGGTACTTCGGTTCCTGTCAATTTGACAAGAATGACGACACGGAGGCCGCTGGCGCTGTATGGCGGCGCGCTCCGAGCGGTCAACTCGTAGTCCGCTCCGCAGCCGGGCGCGGGCAAATCGTGGCCTGCGGGTTCGGTGTTGCCTCGAAGCGCCGCGGGAACGGGTACCTGCGTTCCAGGAAGGTGTGGAGTGCCGCATGGGCCGACGGTCGGGCAGACAGGGCTGTGTCCACGTCGGTGAGGCAGAAGAAGTCGATGCCCTCGCCCACCGTCACGCGGGACGGACGACGGTGCATGTAGTCCGCGGGGACGGCTCGGGCGGTTGCGATGGCCCAGCGGTGGTGGAGTGTGGAGGCCGGGGCTACGTCGGTGGTCGCTCGGAAGCGGGAGTGAGTGGTCTTCGTCAGCGGTGTCGGCTCAGACGTCGGGACGACTCGATGCCTTGCGGGCGGGGCGGTGCGGGATGCCGCAGGAGGACAGCCAGCGCCGCAGGTGCCAGTAGTCGTAGCCCTTGTCTCGGTGAAGCTTGCCGGGTCGTCGACGTCGGGGCCGCGACGTGAGCGGATGGGCGAGGTGTCGGCGTCGGCTGAATCGTGGTTCTGGATCACTTTCAGTGCCAGGGCCACGGAGGGTCACCGAAACCGCGATCATGAACGGCCTCGCGCGCTGAGGAGGACCAGTTTGCGGAGCAGGTCGAAGTTGGCGCGGCCGAACATCTGCCGCTTCAGCATCTTGATCTTGTTGTTGTGGCCTTCGACGGCGCCGGAGCTGAAGCGCAGGCTGAGGCCGGCGACCACGGCGTCGAGGTCCTGGCTGAGGCCGGTGACGAAGGTGTGCAGGGCGGGCAGGTCGTCGGCCTTCACGCTCGTCATCCACTGGTCCAGGTCGTGGCCTTGGCGGTTGTTCATGAGCTCCGCGAACGCGCGGACATGGTGCGCGGTGCGGTCGAGCGCGGGGCAGCGGGCCAGAATCTCCTTGAGTCGTTGGACCTGGTCGTCGGTGAGACGGTCGGGGTGGCGGGTGAGCCAGCCGGTCACGTCGCGCACGGATGGTGCCTTGCGGGGCGGATCGAGGGGGAAGGCTTCGCGGAGCCGGTGGACGTACTTCTTCACGACGCTCTCGCCCCCCGGGTAACCGCGCGCACGTATTTCCTCGAACAGACGGCGGGCGACGGTGCATCCCTCGGCCCACCGCTGGTGGAGGTGGGGCTTGTAGGGGTCGAGGATGCTGGTGCGGCCGGTCCACTGGCCGACCAGAAGCTCGTCCGGGCTCGCCGAGTAGGCGAGGCGACGAACGGTGTTGCGGGCCAGTCCGAGGTCTCGGCCGATCGCTCGCAGCCCAACTCCCTTGCCGAGGAGGGCATGGACGGCCGCGTGCTGTTCCCGGATTCGGTCGGACAGGCGGCCTGCTGTCCGCGGCCCCGGCGCGGCGTGCGGCTCGAGTTCCATCGTCTTCATGGCCGCACTGATGGGTGTGGCGGCGGAGTCGTGCGGTTCGCGGAGCAGAGCGCGGTGCTGGACGACGGTCTTCTCGACGGCCTCGGCAAGGTTGGACCAGATGTGCCAGCGATCCGCGACATGGACCGCTTCGGGGGCGCCGATCCGTCCGGCCTCGGCAAAGGCGGTCGAGCGGTCTCTGCAGATCACTTCGACACCAGGGTGATCGGTGAGCCACCGGGCCACCGTCGTCGTGGTCCGGTCCGGCAGCAGGTCGATGGGCTGACGGGTCTCGATGTCGATGAAGTTCCACCCTGTTCGTGGACAGCGGGTGGTTACGCTGCGGGGGTGAGGTCTTGCGTCGCCAGAGCTCTGGTTTCGAGCGGGGTGACGTAGCCGTACTCGGGGTGCTTGCGCAGGCGGGTGCGGTTGTACTCGACCTCGATGAAGCGGAACAGATCGGCTCGGGCGGTTTCGTGGGACTCCCAGACCGTGGTGCCGATCTCCGCTTTCAGCAGACCGAAAAAGCTCTCGGCAGCGGCGTTATCGTAACATGAGCCGGTTCGTCCCATACTCTGCCTCAGACCCAACTCCCGTATCACCGTGCGGTATTCACGCGAGGTGTACTCCGAACCGCGATCGGAGTGCGTGATGCAGTTCTCCTTCAGTCCGCCGCGGCCCGCGGCCATCCGAAGGGCGTCGACGACCAGTTCGGCCCGGTGGTGGTCGGCCATGGCGTAACCGATCACTTCGCGCGTGGCCAGGTCGAGGACCGTCGCGAGGTACCACCAGCCGGCGAGGGTGGGGAGGTAGGTGATGTCCGAGACCAGTTTTGTGCCGGGCTCCGTGGCGGTGAAGTCACGGCCGACCAGGTCCGGTGAGGGGGCGGCCTTGGTGTCGGCCCTCGTCAGGCTACGGCGCCTGCGGCGGGTGATACCGCGGATGTCGCGTTCCCGCATGATCCGCTCGACCTTCTTCCGATTGATCCGCCTGCCCCGGCGCCGCAGGACCGCCGTCACACGCGGGGCACCGTAGGCACCGCGGGACTTCCCGTGGATCTCCCTTATCTCCTCGGTGAGCTCGTCCTCGGCCCGCCGCCGCTCGGCGACGGTCTCCCGGCCGGCGAGCCACGAGTAGTAACACGAGTAGTAAGTGGAGCGGTTGACGCCCAGCACGCGGCACAGCCGCGCAACGCTGTAGCCATCGGGGTTGCCCTCGGTGGCCTTCTCCGCATCAATGAAGAGGCACACGGCGCCTACTTCACGATCTCCTTCGCGAAGAAGGCCGCGGCTTTTACCAAGATCTCGTTCGCCTTCTTGACCTCGGCCAGCTCGCGGCGCACACGCCGCAGTTCCTCGCGCTCGTCGCTGGTCAGAGCACCCGCCGGCCCCTCGCCCCGGTCGATCTTCGCCTGCTTCACCCAGCCCCGCAGGCCCTCCGGGCTCACGCCCAGGTCCCGGGCGACCTCCGTCACCGTCTTCTCCGACGACAACGCCAACGCGACCGCGTCCCTCTTGAACTCGGCCGAGTATCGCTTGCTCGTGTTGCTCTTCTTGCTCACTACCTGGGACTGCTTCCTCCGGGACCTGTCGTCCCAGTATCAGGCTGTCCAGCCCCAGGGTGGAACTTCAGCCTGCCGTTCCCCCGCCGGACCGGGCTGCTCGTCCCGTGGCGCGACACGACCGCGCTGCTGCGGGTGCCCGGGCGGCTGCTGTGGGCGGTGGTGTGGGCGGCCGTGGCCGTCGCCCTGGTGAGCCTGGACGACGTAGCGGCGCCGGTCACGCTGATGGCGTTGCCGGCCGGGTATCTCGCGGCCGCACAACTGGCGGAACCGGCCCGGCTGGAGGCGGACGACGTACGACGCTCGGCCCAACTTCCCTGGACCGCCGCCGGGTCGGCGCTTCGGCACGGGCTGGTTCCGGCGGCGGGGCTGCTGGCGCTGTTCGTTCTCGGCCCGGCGGTGGCCGGGGCGGCCGGCCTGTGGTCGGACCGTCTGCTGGTACTGCCCGCCCTGGTGCCGGCGCTGGTCGGCGCCGCGCTGGTGAGCGCGTACCGGGGCACGGTCCCGGTGCATCTGATGACCGGCTCGATGACACCGCTCGGGGACACGGGGCCGTTCGGCGCGCTGCTGTGGCAGGTGCGGGGGCCGCTGGTGGCGCTGGGTGCGCTGGCCGTGGTGGACGGTCCGCTGCGCGGGGCGGAACCGGACGTCGTGGGACTGCTGTGGCCGCCGCTCGTCGGGGCGGGGATGGCCTGGTGGGCGGGGGTGACCGCGCGCAGGACCGTGCGTGGGTGAGCACGGCTCGGTACGGGTGGGTCGAGCGCGCCGGGCATAGCCACCACGTTGCCCCTCACTCCCCACCCACCGTGAACCCGATCACCGACCCGCCCCCCTCCCGCCGATGCGCGAACGGCGCTCCCCCGTGCGCCAGCGCCACCTCCCGGACGATCGACAACCCCAGCCCCGACCCCGGCAGAGACCTGGCATCCGCGGCCCGGTAGAAGCGGTCGAAGACGCGGACGAGGTCGGCGTCCTCGATGCCGGGGCCGCGGTCGAGGACCTCGACGCGGATCGTGCCCGGCCGGGCGGGACCGGCGACGACGATCTCGATGGGCGAGGTGCCGTCGCGGTCGAACTTCGCGGCGTTCTCGACGAGGTTGGAGATCGCCCGGGTGAGCATGCCCGGCCGGCCCTCCGTGGTCGTGTCGCCGCACGCGCGGACGACGATCCGGTGTCCGGTACGGCGCCGGGTCAGGCCCGCGACGTCCTCGGCGAGGTCGGCGAGGTCGACCCGCTGCAGGGGTTCGGTGTCCGACTGTCCGGCCGCGAGGTCCACCAACTCGTTGACCAGATCGGTCAGTTCACGCGCCTCCTGGCCGAGGTCGGCGACCAGTTCCTCCCGAGAGGCGGGCGGCAGCTCGTCGATGCGGCGCAGCAGGGAGATGTTCGTGCGCAGCGACGTCAGCGGCGTACGGAGTTCATGGCCCGCGTCCTGGACCAGGCGGCGCTGGTCCTCCTCGGACTGGGCGAGGCGGCCGAGCATCCGGTCGAAGGCACGGCCGAGCCGGCCCACCTCGTCGCTGCCGGTGACGGGCACGTCGATGCCGAGCCGCCGGGTGCGGGCGACGGCCTCCGCGGCCGAGGTGAGGATCACCAGCCGGCGCGTGATGTGCCGCGCCAGCCACCAGCCGAACAGGCCCGCTCCGGTCACCACCGCCGCCATCAGCAGCAGCGTCCGCTGCTGGAGCGCCCGCAGCAGATCCTCGGTGTCGCTGAACTCCTGCGCCACCTGCACCGCGCCCCGCTCGCCGCCCAGCGCGACGGTGGCGACGCGGTAGACGTCGTCGCCGACGTCGACGTCCCGGTGCTCGACCAGCCGCCCGGCGGCAGCGGCGGTGGCGACCTCACGGTCGGCGTCGGTGACCGGCAGCCCGGGGTCGCCCTTGTCGACGACGCTGCCGTCCGGGCCGAGCACCTGCACGTCGGTGCGGGCGGGGCGAACGAAGTCGTGTCCCGGCGCGGAGGAGAAGTCCACCGGGTCCATCCGGCGCTGGCGCACCTCGACCCGCAGATCCTGCACGACCTCGTCGAACACGGACTGCTGGTCGACGCGGACGAGCCGGGCGGCGGCGCCGTAGGAGAGGATGCCGACGAGGACGGTGACGGCGGCGGTGACGGCCGCGAACGACAGCGCGAACGTGGTCCGCAGCGACGCCAGACGCGGCCACCGCACGGCCGGAGACCACGACGGGCGCACCGCTCAGTCCTCCCGCAGCACGTAACCCACCCCGCGCACCGTGTGGATCAGCGGCGCCGCCCCCGGCTCGTCGAGCTTGCGGCGCAAATAGCCGACGTACACGGCGAGGTTCTTGGAGCCCGGCCCGAAGTCGTAGCCCCAGATACGGTCGTAGATCGTTGAGTGGTCGAGGACGATCCCCTCGTTGCGCACCAGCAGTTCGAGCAGCTCGAACTCGGTGCGGGTCAGCTCCAGTTCGCGCCCACCACGCCAGGCGCGTCGGGCCTGCGGGTCCATGCGCAGCCCGGCCGCCTCGATCTGCCGCCCGGGCACGGGTGGCTTCTCCCGTACGTCCATGGCGGCGCCGTTCGCGGTGCGCCGCAGCAACGCCCGCAGCCGGGCGAAGACCTCCTCGACGTCGAAGGGTTTCACCACGTAGTCGTCGGCGCCGGCGTCCAGCCCGGCGATCCGGTCCGCCGTCTCCACCAGCGCCGTCAGCATCAGGATCGGCGTCCGGTCACCCTCGGCGCGCAGCACCCGGCAGACCTGGAGTCCGTCGATCCCCGGCATCATCACATCCAGGACGAGCACGTCGGGCGGGGTGCGGTGGGCATGCGCCAGCGCCTCGACCCCGTCGGCGACCGCCGTCACCGCGTAGCCCTCCAGCGTCAGGGCCCGCTCCAGGGCGTGCCGGATCGCACGATCGTCTTCAGCCAGCAGAACAGTCGGGGCCACGCGTCCAGTGTGGCAAAGCCCCCGAGTCGTACGACCGTATGAGCAGCCCCCACCCGCCGTTCTTACTGGCCTCTCACCAGGCACGGCCGTACAGCCGCGGGCAGTCGTGCCGCCCAGGGCGGCACGGGTGGGCGCGGGCGGCACCCCGCCAGCGCCGGGCTACGCGACCCACCCCGCGCCAGCCCCCACCCGCCAGGCGCCGTAGACCACCCCAGCCCCCGGCCGAAGGACAGCCAGCCGATCACGCCCCCCGCCGCAGCGCCGCCAGCTGCTCCTCGAACGGCACCACCTCGAACTCCCCGGCCTTCGCCGGCCGCGGCACCTTCGCCGTGACCCCGCCCATCAGCCCCGCCAGCTCCCCGGCCGCCCGCTCGATGCGCCCGTCCAGCCCCTCGGCGCCCCAGTCCTCCGAGGCGGCGTAGACCCCGGTCGGGACGACGACGGCCCGCAGATAGGCGAAGAGCGGACGCAGAGCGTGCTCCAGGACGAGGGAGTGCCGGGCGGTGCCGCCGGTCGCGGCGATCAGCACCGGCTTCCCGGCGAGTGCGTCCTTTTCGAGCACGTCGAAGAAGGACTTGAACAGCCCGCTGTACGAGGCGGAGAACACCGGCGTGACCACGATCAGCCCGTCGGCCTCGGTCACCGCGTCGAGCGCGGCGCTCAGCTGCCGCCCCGGGAAGCCGTTGGTGAAGTTGTGCGCGATCTCGACGGCGAGCTCGCGCAGCTCGATGACCTGCACCTCCGCCGAGGTCTGCCCGGCAGTGGCCTTGGCCAGCCGGTCGGCCAGCAGCCGGGTGGAGGACGGGACGCTCAGCCCCGCGGACACGACGACGAGCTTCATACGGCGTTCACCCTTTCCGAGGCGGCGGCGAGCAGGGACTGGTGGGTGGGGGCGTCCGGCACCCCGGCCGGCCGCCCGTTCGCGAACTCCTTGCGCAGCACCGGCACGACCTCCTCGCCCAGCATGTCGATCTGCTCCAGCACGGTCTTCAGCGGCAGCCCGGCGTGGTCCATCAGGAACAGCTGGCGCTGGTAGTCACCGGCGTACTCGCGGAAGCTCAGCGTCTTCTCGATCACCTGCTGCGGCGAGCCCACGGTCAGCGGGGTCTGGTCGGTGAAGTCCTCCAGGGACGGCCCGTGCCCGTAGACCGGCGCGTTGTCGAAGTACGGCCGGAACTCACGCACCGCGTCCTGCGAGTTCCTCCGCATGAACACCTGCCCGCCGAGCCCGACGATCGCCTGCTCGGGCGTGCCGTGCCCGTAGTGCGCGTACCGCTCCCGGTACAGCTCGACCATCTGCTTGGTGTGGTCGGCCGGCCAGAAGATGTTGTTGTGGAAGAACCCGTCGCCGTAGAACGCCGCCTGCTCGGCGATCTCGGGCGACCGGATCGACCCGTGCCAGACGAACGGCGGTACGCCGTCCAGCGGCCGGGGCGTGGACGTGAAGCCCTGGAGCGGCGTACGGAACTTGCCCTCCCAGTTCACGACGTCCTCGCGCCACAGCCGGTGCACCAGGGCGTAGTTCTCGATGGCGAGGTTGATGCCCTGCCGGATGTCCTGCCCGAACCAGGGGTACACCGGCCCGGTGTTGCCGCGGCCCATCATCAGGTCCACCCGGCCGTCGGCCAGGTGCTGGAGCATCGCGAAGTCCTCGGCGATCTTCACCGGGTCGTTGGTCGTGATGAGGGTGGTCGACGTGGACAGGATCAGCCGGTCCGTGCGGGCGGCTATGTAACCGAGCATGGTCGTCGGCGAGGACGGCACGAACGGCGGGTTGTGGTGCTCGCCGGTCGCGAAGACGTCCAGGCCGACCTCCTCGGTCTTCAGCGCGATGGCGACCATGGCCTTGATCCGCTCGCGCTCGGTCGGCGTACGGCCCGTCGTCGGGTCGGGCGTGACGTCGCCGACGCTGAAGATCCCGAACTGCATGATCGCCTCCAAAGTTGTTGACCGTTGAACTATATCCCTCGAACGGTCGACACCGTGCCCTTATTCCGGGCACCCCTGAAGACGAAACGGACGTACGGAAAGCCGAAAACGGTCGTACGGAAGCCGAGGTCAGAAGTAGTACGCGTCCCCCGTGTCCAGCACGAGCACCCGCTGCCGGTCGTTCTGCCGGTTGCGGTCCACCGCCCCACCGTTCCACACCGTGTCGATCTCCATCAGCACCTCGGTCGGCGCATCCCGCAGCCGTACCCCCAGCGTGAGGTCCGCGCCGACCGTGTCCGCGGACAGCGCGCCGACCCGGCACAGCACTGCCCGCGCCCCGGAGCGCGCGCACCCGTCGGGGAGGGTCTGCCGGTTCTCGAGCGGCCGCGACCAGCGCAGCCGCACCGTCGCGTCCGGCACGGCCGACGGCCCGTGATTACGCGGGGTGATCCGCACCTCGACCCGGCCGGAATCCAGCGTCGCAGCCCCGTGATAGGCCAGATCGGCCTCCTGAGCCGTCTCGGCCCCGGCGAGCGGAGCCACCGCACCGACCGCCATCAGGGCGGCACACCCCACGCCCAGCACCCTCATGCCTCGCATACCGCCACACTCCTCACTCCGCCATGGGCTTCGTACGGGATGTATCCCACGCGGAGCCGACCCCAGGCACCGTCCATCAGGTGACGCGAAGCCCGGGAAACAGCGATCCCGCCCCAGGAAACGGCGACACCGGCCCCGCAACCCCGGCATGCGAAGCTGCCCGCATGCTCATCCTCCGCTCCGCCGCCCTCTTCGTCGTCGCCGCCCTCTTCGAGATCGGCGGCGCCTGGCTGGTCTGGCAGGGGTACCGGGAGCAGCGCGGCTGGCTGTGGATCAGCGGCGGCATCCTCGCCCTCGGCGCCTACGGCTTCGTCGCCACCTTCCAGCCGGACGCCCACTTCGGCCGCGTCCTCGCCGCATACGGCGGAATCTTCGTCGCCGGCTCGATCGCCTGGGGCGTCATCGCGGACGGCTACCGGCCCGACCGCTGGGACATCACCGGCGCACTGATCTGCCTGGCCGGCATGGCCGTGATCATGTGGACACCGCGCGGCGGCTGAACGTCACGAGATGATCACCCACCTCGATTCCCCACCGCATCCCCCGCCTATCCTGGCGAAGGAGCACATCGACCAGCGGCCCCACACCGGCGTGGCGCCCACCCGCACCGCACCGCGCAAGAGGAGCAGCCGTATGACAACCCCCGCCGCCGCGTCCCGTATCGCCGTCGTCACCGGCGCCAGCAGCGGAATCGGCGCCGCAACCGCCCGGCAGCTCGCCGCGGCCGGCTACCGCGTCGTCCTCACCGCCCGCCGCAAGGACCGTATCGAGGCCCTCGCCGAAGAGATCAACGCGGCCGGCCACTCGGCGACGGCCTACCAGCTCGACGTCACCGACCGCACGGCGGTCGACGAGTTCACCACGGCCTTCAAGACGATCGGCGTGCTGGTCAACAACGCGGGCGGCGCACTGGGCCTGGACCCGGTGGCGACCGGCGACCCGGCCGACTGGCGCCAGATGTACGAGACCAACGTCATCGGCACCCTCAACCTCACCCAGGCCCTGCTCCCCGCCCTCGTCGCGAGCGGCGACGGCACCGTCGTGGTCGTCTCGTCGACCGCGGGCCACGGCACATACGAGGGCGGCGCCGGCTACGTCGCCGCCAAGCACGGCGCCCACGTCCTCGCCGAGACCCTCCGCCTGGAGATCGTCGGACAGCCGGTCCGGGTGATCGAGGTCGCACCCGGCATGGTCAAGACCGACGAGTTCGCCCTGACCCGCTTCGGCGGCGACGAGGACCGGGCGGCGAAGGTCTATGAGGGAGTCGCAGAACCCCTCACGGCCGACGACGTGGCCGACACCATCACCTGGGCGGTGACCCGCCCCGCCCACGTCAACATCGACCTCCTCGTGGTCCGCCCGCGCGCCCAGGCCTCCAACACCAAGGTCCACCGAGAGCCCCGGTAACGGCCCCCCGAGCCGGAACACCGGCACCTGGCCGGCCAGGCCGAGAGCGCGGTACTGCACGGCGTGCGGACGGGCAGCCCGTACGCGGTCACGCTGCTGGAGAAGCGGCTCCGGTAACTCACAGGAGTGAATGCCATCGATCACCCGAACAGCGCCTGAACTGACGATCTAGGCTCGCGCCACAACATCAACACGACGGCCCTCGACCGGGATGCCGCCCGGACGAGGGCCTGACCAGCAAGGAAGGACACTGCTTCCTCATGGCTGACTGCGAGCCTATCGCCCACCAGTTCATGAACCTCACGGTCCCTGAGTACGCGTACATGTTCGGGTTCTTGCAGGCGGACGGGCACCTGTCCCAACAGTCGCGGCAGCGGGGGCGATTGACCGTCGAGATCAACGCACGGGACATTGATCTCCTGCGCAAGTTCCAGAAGCTGACGCCGTACAACAGCAGCATCAGCGAGCGCACCCGGTCCACGAACTTCGCAGAAACCCACCGCTCAGCGATCTGGAGCTTGCATTCCCTCGAAGCGAGGACCAAGCTCAACGAACTCGGCCTGCCGTACGGCCGCAAGTCGCAGCAGATTGCCCCACCATGCGTCAGGTTCTCGTCCGTTGATTACCTCCGCGGCATCATCGACGCCGACGGCTCAGTGGGCCACACGAGCCAGGGCTTCCCCTTCCTCTCCCTCACCACGAAAAGCACAGCCATCGGGGCCTACTTGTGCTCATACGCGCGGGAAATCACAGGATCAGAGCGCACCCTCAAGCCCAACGCCCGAGACGGCATCTACAACATCCTCTACACGAAGGAGAACGCTCAGGAGCTGGCAATCCACCTCTACTACCCCGGCTGCCTCTCGCTGGAACGGAAGCAGGCTGCAGCCGATTCGCTCGCATCCTGGGTCCGCCCTGCAGGTATGGAGCGCCGACCCTCGCGCATCCGATGGACACATGAGATGGACCGTGTCCTGCTCGCCGCACCGACCATCGCTCACGCCGCTGCCGAGCTGGGCTACTCGCAGAGCGCTTGCCAGGTCCGCCGCTGGAAACTGCAACACGGCGTAGTACCGCTGCCGGACTGAGCAACCTCACGATGGGCGCGGCACACAATCGCCGCGCCCATCGCCGCATCAGCCCTTCACACAGATGAACTGCTTCAGCTTCGCCACGACCTCGACCAGGTCACGCTGCTGCGTCATCACCTGGTCGATGTTCTTGTAGGCACCCGGAATCTCGTCGAGCACGCCAGAGTCCCTACGGCACTCAACTCCCCGCGTCTGCTCCTCCAAGTCCCGCACCGTGAAGCGACGCTTCGCAGCGTTCCGGCTCATTCGCCGACCAGCGCCATGCGAAGCCGAGTTGAAGGCCTTCTCATTCCCGAGCCCTTTCACGATGTACGAGCTGGTGCCCATCGAGCCAGGGATGATCCCGTACTCGCCAGAGCCCGCGCGGATCGCACCCTTGCGGGTGACCAACAGGTCCATGCCCTCGTAGCGCTCCTCCGCAACGTAGTTATGGTGACAGGAGATCTCCGGCTCGAATGCGGGCTTCGCCTTTTTGAACTCCTTGCGGATGATGTCCTTGAGAAGCGCCATCATGATCGTGCGGTTGTACTTGGCGTATTCCTGCGCCCAGAACAGGTCGTTGCGATAGGCCGCCATCTGCGGGGTGTCCGCCACGAAGACGGCTAGGTCCCGGTCGACCAAGCCCTGGTTGTGCGGGAGCCTCTGCGCCACACCTATGTGGTACTCGGCCAGTTCCTTGCCGATGTTCCGCGACCCAGAGTGCAGCGTGAGCCACACGGAGCCACTGGAATCGAACAAGAGTTCGATATAATGGTTGCCAGCTCCGAGGGTACCCATCTGCAAACCGGCCCGCTCCCGCCGGAACTTGACGGCTTCAGCGACCCCATCGAACCGCCCCCAAAAGTCTTCCCACCCACTGGTGGCCAGCCCATGGAACCGCCCCGGCTCAACAGGACTGTCATGCATCCCTCGCCCCACCGGAATCGCAGCCTCGATCTTCGACCGCAGCCGAGACAGATCCCCCGGCAGATCATTCGCCGTCAGCGACGTCTTCACGGCCGACATCCCGCACCCGATATCGACGCCCACCGCCGCAGGACACACAGCCCCCCGCATCGCGATGACCGACCCGACCGTCGCACCCTTCCCGTAGTGCACGTCCGGCATGACGGCGAGCCCTTTGATCCACGGCAGCGTCGCGACGTTCCGCAGCTGCTGGAGCGCCACGTCCTCGACCGTCGCCGGGTCGGTCCACATCCGGATCGGCACCTTCGCGCCCGGCATCTCGACGTACGACATATCGCCTCATCCCCCGTAAAACCAGTGAAAACAAATCAGAAGTCCTGAATCGCAAAACCGGCGCCAAGGTCGACGTAACGGACAACGGACCGGCGTTCACGGCAGTGCGTGCGATACACATTGTCTCCAGGCGGCACCCCCGTGCGGCAACCGAATAACCAGCGGGGACACTGACAGACCAGGCAAGCGCACCACCGTGGAGAGGAGCCTGACCGTGCAGCGGAAGGCGTACGTATCCGGCGTCGCCGCGCTCCTCGCGGCCCTGCTGGCCGGCTGCACCGGCAGCTCGGACGACGGTGGCGCCACGGACGACTCCAACCCCGGCGGCTCCGGTACGGCGACGACGGCGGCCGAGCCGGGCCGCTACCGCACCCTCCCCGAACCGTGCAGCGCGGTCGGTCAGGACACTCTCGACTCCCTCCTGCCCGGTATCCAGCAGATCGCCGACGAGGAACAGCGCGAGACGGCCTACGCGGGCGAGCCCGCCCTCACCTACGACAACGACCGCAAGGTCGGCTGCCGCTGGAAGGTGGAGTCCATGTCCGCCACGGACCATCTGTACGTCGACTTCGAGCGTGTGGTGTCCTACGACAACGCCGTCAGCGACGACAGCCAGGCCGAGCAGCTCTTCGCCACCCGGCAGACGGCGGCCGACCTGCCGGAGCCCATCGCTTCCGAATCCTCGCCGTCCGCCTCGTCGTCCCCGTCGTCGACGTCCTCCCCGTCCTCGACACCGTCGGAGTCCGCCGACTCCCCTGCCTCGCCCGGCTCTTCCGGCAGCCCCGAGGACGGCTCCTCCACCAACCCGACCTCGACCGCGAGCGCCACCCCGACCGAGCTCCAGCCCCGCGTCCTGGACGACCTCGGCGACGAGGCCTTCCTGGACGACGCGCTGAGCAGCTCCGGTTCGACGGCCAAACAGCGCACGGTGACTGTGGCGTTCCGCACGTCCAACGTCATCGTGACCATCGAGTACGAGGAGCAGCCGGCCACGGTCGGCGTCGTGCCGGACAGCAAGGAAATGCAGGACAGGGCCCGGAATCTGGCGTCCCGGCTGGCCGACTCGCTGGCGGAATGACGCCCCTCCAGGCCGGAATGCAAAGCAGATGAAGCGGGTCCGCACAGTTCCTTCACCGCGTACCGTGGCCCCTCGGACCCGATCCGGACGCCGGCGCCACCGGCGGCACCGGGACCCATCCGGCCTCAGGAACCAGAGCGTGAGTGAAGGAACCATGCAGCGACGAGCACAGCGAGACGACCAGGCTGACCAGCGTGCCGAGCGGACGAAGCGCCGGAACCGCGTCCTTGTCTGCGCGGCGGCCGTCCCCGCGATGCTGATCGCCGCCGGCTGCTCCTCGGACTCCGGCTCGAGCGATGACGCCAAGAAGGCGCCCGAGAGCGCGTCGAGCGCGTCCGCGAGCCCCTCGCCCACCGTGCAGGCGGCGGCGTACTCGGAGTTGCCCGAGCCGTGCGGGGTGCTGTCGAAGAAGACGTTGGGCGAACTCGTCCCGAAGGGCTCGAAGTCAGGCAAGGAGGGCAACTCCGACGATGTGTCGATGCGGGGCAGCTGCTCCTGGGACAGTCTCGACAACAACGGCGTCGACGGCTCGCAGTTCCGCTGGCTGAACGTCTCGATGCTGCGCTTCGAGTCCGACGTCACCCGCGGCGAGGGCGACAAGCTGGCGCAGGAGTACTTCGCGAAGCAGGTCAAGGACGTCCAGGCGACCGAGGGCGCGAAGGGCACCAAGACCGAGTCGGTGTCCGGGACGGGCGACCAGGCGACGGCGGTGCGCTACGACCTGAAGAAGAAGGAAGGCACCTTCAAGCAACAGACGATCGTCGCGCGCGTGGAGAACGTCGTCGTGACCCTCGACTACAACGGCGCGGGCCTGGCCGGCGACAAGACCCCCGACGCCGACGATCTGATGAAGGCGGCGAAGAAGGCGGCCGAGGAGGCGGTGGCCGCGGTGACGAAGGCGAACGGCGAGAGCGGCTCTGCCGCCACCCCTGACGCCTCCAAGTCCCCCTCGAAGTCGGCGACTTCGTCCAAGTCTCCGTCCAAGGAGAGCTGACCCGCGGGTCACCGGACGCCACCGGTAGAGTCACGGAAGGGCTGACGTACCCGGACCGGCCACCCGCCCCCCGTACGCATGTGCCACCCTGTTGGGCGCGCAACAACACGCAGTGGGAGGGGAGTACGGGTGGCCGCGCCACTACAGCTGACACGGATGCACCGCGTTCTCATCGCCGTGGTCGTCTTCGGTGCCGTGATCATCGCGGGCATCGGTTTCGCGGGTTCGTACGCCGCAGTACGTGAACTCGCGCTCAAAAAGGGCTTCGGGGACTTCAGTTACGTCTTCCCGATCGGCATCGACGCGGGCATCTGCGTCCTGCTTGCCCTGGACCTTCTGCTGACCTGGATCCGTATCCCCTTCCCGCTGCTGCGCCAGACGGCGTGGCTGCTGACGGCGGCGACGATCGCCTTCAACGGTGCGGCGGCCTGGCCGGACCCGCTGGGCGTGGGCATGCACGGGGTCATCCCGATCCTGTTCGTGGTGGCGGTGGAGGCCGCCCGCCACGCGATCGGCCGGATCGCCGACATCACGGCCGACAAACACATGGAGGGTGTCCGCCTCACCCGCTGGCTGCTCTCTCCCGTTCCGACGTTCCTGCTCTGGCGCCGTATGAAGCTCTGGGAGCTCCGCTCCTACGACCAGGTGATCAAGCTGGAACAGGAACGCCTCGTCTACCAGGCCCGCCTCCGCTCCCGCTACGGCCGAGCCTGGCGCCGCAAGGCCCCGGTCGAGGCCCTGATGCCCCTACGCCTGGCCAAGTACGGCGTCCCCCTGGCCGACACGGCCCCGGCGGGCCTGGCGGCAGCGGGCGTAGAGCCCATGCTGATATCCCCGCCCCCGCAACCGGCCTTGGACGTAGCTGCGGGCAGTCGTGCCGCTGGGGCGGCACGGGTGGGCGGTGGGGGTACCTCCCAGGCCGTTCAGGCACTGGGGGAGGCACCTCCCAGCGGGCAGCGCTCCCAGGGCGACGGCAACCCGGACGCAGAGCCCCTGGACTACGCCGAGCCCCAGAACCCCTGGCTGCACGCCCGGGACCCGCAAACCATCGAGTACCACGGCGGCTACGACCCCACGTACGACCCGGAAACCGCCTACCGCCAGTGGTACGAGGAACAGCAACAGGCCGAGCAATACCAGCAGCAGTACGAGGAACCCCCACCGCCCCCCGAGCCCTCCCCGGAGGACACCGGCACGTTCCCCATCCCGGTGGGCCCCAACCGCACCCGCGAACTCGGCGAAGGCGGCGGCACCCCCGCCCCTGACCCGACGGAGGAGGACTACTACACGGTCTTCAAGCAGTCGATCAGCGGCAGCGGCTACCCGACTCCGCGAGAGTTCGGCGACAACGTAGAGGCCGAGTTCCGCATCAGCCTCCCCGAGCAGGAGGCCAAGCAGATGGTCAACCGCTTCACCAACCGCTTCAACGCGGAACTGGAAGAGGACCACATCGCGTAACCCGCTCCCTTACTACGACGAGGGGCGCCCGGCGATCGCCGGGCGCCCTCGTCGTAGCAGCGGCTCTACTCCCCGAGCAGGACCCGCACCCGCTCCTGCCCCACCGCCAGCAGCAGCGTAGGCAGCCGCGGCCCGGTGTCCCGCCCCACGAGCAGGTGGTACAGCAGCGCGAAGAACGACCGCTGAGCCGTCTTGATCTCCGGCGGCAGCTCCTTGGGCGTGGCGTCCGCCGGGAACCCGGCCTGCACCTTGGGCACGCCGTACACAAGGTGCGTCAGGCCGTCCAGCGACCAGTGCTCCTCCAGCCCGTCGAGCAGCAGCCGGATCGACTGCTGGGACGCCTCGTCGAGCGACTTCAGCAGCTCGACGTCCGGTTCGTCCCGCACGATCGTCCGCTGATCGGCCGGCACATGCGTGTTGATCCACGCCTCGGCCTTGTCGAACCGCGGCCGCACCTCGTCGAGCGAGGCCAGCGGCTTCTCCGGGTCGAGCTCGGAGAGAATCCGCAGCGCCTGGTCCTCATGCCCTGCGGTGATGTCGGCGACGGATGCGAGTGTCCGGTACGGCATCGGCCGCGGCGTCCTCGGCAGCTCGCCGGCGGCCGTCCGCACGGCACGCGAGTGCGCGGCGACGTCGGCGGGCAGGGCGGAGCCGTCGGTGACCTTGGCGTCGAGCTTGTCCCACTCGTCGTAGAGCCGCTGGATCTCCTGGTCGAAGGCGATCTTGAACGACTGGTTGGGCTTGCGGCGGGCGTACAGCCACCGCAGGAGCTGCGGCTCCATGATCTTCAGCGCGTCGGCCGGAGTGGGCACGCCACCGCGCGACGACGACATCTTCGCCATGCCGCTGATGCCCACGAACGCGTACATGGGCCCGATCGGCTGCTTGCCGCCGAAGATCCCGACGATCTGCCCGCCGACCTGGAAGGACGACCCCGGAGACGAGTGGTCGACACCGCTCGGCTCGAAGATGACCCCTTCGTACGCCCACCGCATCGGCCAGTCGACCTTCCAGACCAGCTTGCCGCGGTTGAACTCGTTCAGCCGGACGGTCTCGGAGAAGCCGCAGACCGTGCAGGCGTACGTCAGCTCGGTGGTGTTGTCGTCGTAGGAGGTGACGGTGGTGAAGTCCTTCTCGCAGTTGCCGCAGTACGGCTTGTACGGGAAGTACCCGGCGGTCCCGGAGCTGCCGTCGTCCTCGGACGCGGCGCCGGACCCCTCCTCGGCCTCCAGCTCGGCCTCGTCGACGGGCTTCTGCGACTTCTTGGCGCCGGTCTTGGGCTTGGTCCGGTACTGGGCCAGCACCGCATCGATGTCACCCCGGTGCTTCATGGCGTGCAGGATCTGCTCCCGGTACGCCCCGGAGGTGTACTGGGCGGTCTGGCTGATCCCGTCGAACTCCACGCCCAGCTCGGCCAGCGCTTCGATCATGGCCGCCTTGAAGTGCTCGGCCCAGTTCGGGTGGGCGGAGTCCTTGGGCGCGGGCACGGAGGTCAGCGGCTTGCCGATGTGCTCGGCCCAGGACTCGTCGATCCCGGCGACACCGGCCGGCACCTTGCGGTACCGGTCGTAGTCGTCCCAGGAGATGAGATGCCGGACCTGGTGTCCCCGGCGCCGGATCTCGTCGGCGACCAGGTGCGGCGTCATGACCTCGCGCAGGTTCCCCAGGTGAATGGGCCCGGAAGGCGACAGGCCGGACGCGACGACAACGGGTTTGCCCGGGGCCCGACGCTCCGACTCCTCGATGACCTCATCCGCGAAACGGGAGACCCAGTCGGTGGTCTCGGTGCTCTGACCCACGATCGGCACGTCCTTCTTTCCTCATCCGCAGCCGGCCCGGTCACACGGCTGACGCCCCCATTCTCCCAGCAACCCAAGCATCCACGAAAACCCCTTTTCACCGCCGCGCCCAGCTGCGGGCAGTCGTGCCGCTGGGGCGGCACGGGTGGGCGCAGGCGGCACCCCGCCAGCGCCGGGCTGCGCACCCCACCCCCACCCCAGCCCCCACACCGGAGAACCACACAGCTCACGGCACCCGGAAAAACCCCTTTACCCCCATGGGATACTGGCCGTGTCTATCCATCCCACGAGGAGAACGGCACCCACTCCATGGCCCCGGTCACGTCCCTCACCGCTTCCGTCCACCAGCGCCTCGCCGACGCCCTCGCTTCCGCCCTCCCGGAAGCCGACGGAGTCGACCCGCTGCTGCGACGAAGCGACCGGGCGGACTTCCAGGCCAACGGGATCCTGGCCCTCGCGAAGAAGGCGAAGGCGAACCCGCGCGAGCTGGCGACGCAGGTCGTCGCCCAGGTCACCACCGGCGATGTGATCAAGGACGTCGAGGTCTCCGGCCCCGGCTTCCTCAACATCACGGTCACCGACAAGGCGATCACCGAGAACCTCGCCGCCCGCGCCGCCGACCCGGAGGGCCGTCTGGGTGTGCCGCGTGCGCAGAACCCCGGCACGACGGTGATCGACTACGCCCAGCCGAACGTGGCGAAGGAGATGCACGTCGGCCACCTCCGCTCCGCGGTGATCGGCGACTCGGTCGTCCAGCTCCTGGAGTTCACCGGCGAGAACGTGGTCCGCCGCCACCACATCGGCGACTGGGGCACGCAGTTCGGCATGCTCATCCAGTATCTGGACGAGCACCCGCACGAGCTGGACCACAAGGACGCCCAGGTCACCGGTGAGGAGGCGATGTCGAACCTCGACCGCCTCTACAAGGCCGCGCGGAAGTTCTTCGACTCCGACGAGGAGTTCAAGACCAGGGCCCGCCGCCGTGTCGTCGACCTCCAGGCCGGCGACCCGCACACGCTCGCCATGTGGCAGAAGTTCGTCGACGAGTCGAAGATCTACTTCTTCTCCGTCTTCGAGAAGCTGGACATGGAGATCCGCGACGCGGACATCGTCGGCGAGTCCGGCTACAACGACATGCTGGACGAGACGTGCCGCCTGCTGGAGGAGTCGGGCGTCGCGGTGCGCTCCGAGGGCGCCCTGTGCGTGTTCTTCGACGACATCAAGGGCCCGGACGGCAACCCGGTCCCACTGATCGTCCGCAAGTCCGACGGCGGCTACGGCTACGCGGCGACGGACCTGTCCGCGATCAGGGACCGCGTCTTCAACCTGAAGGCGAACAGCCTGATCTACGTCGTGGACGCCCGCCAGTCCCTCCACTTCAGGATGGTCTTCGAGACGGCCCGCAGGGCGGGCTGGCTGAACGACGACGTGAAGGCGTACCAGCTGGCCTTCGGCACGGTCCTCGGCAAGGACGGCAAGCCGTTCAAGACGCGTGAGGGCGAGACGGTCAAGCTGGTCGACCTCCTCGACGAGGCGATCGACCGCGCCTCGGCCGTCGTACGGGAGAAGGCCCAGGACCTGTCCGAGGGGGAGATCGCCGAGCGCGGCGCCCAGGTGGGCATCGGCGCGGTGAAGTACGCGGACCTGTCGACGTCGGCGAACCGGGACTACAAGTTCGACCTGGACCAGATGGTCTCGCTGAACGGCGACACGTCCGTCTACCTCCAGTACGCGTACGCCCGTATCCAGTCCATCCTCCGCAAGGCCGGCGAGGTACGCCCGGCCGCGCACCCCGAGCTGGACCTGCACGAGGCGGAGCGCGCCCTCGGCCTGCACGCGGACGC
Organism: Streptomyces flavusporus; assembly: GCF_046267975.1. Classification (NCBI taxonomy): domain Bacteria; kingdom Bacillati; phylum Actinomycetota; class Actinomycetes; order Kitasatosporales; family Streptomycetaceae; genus Streptomyces; species Streptomyces flavusporus. The sequence continues at coordinate 4,313,954 of NZ_CP176503.1, forward strand.
GTTCGCGGAGACGGTCGCGGAAGCGGCGGCGGAGTACGCCCCGCACAAGATGACGGCGTACCTGTACCAGCTGGCCTCGCTGTTCACGTCGTTCTACGACAAGTGCCCAGTGATCAGGCCTCAGCCGCCGAAGGACGTCGCGGAGAACCGCCTGTTCCTGTGCGACATCACGGCCAGGACCCTTCACCAGGGCATGGCCCTCCTGGGCATCAGGACCCCGGAGCGGCTCTGAGGCTCAGCGCTGGGCGGTGGTGTTCGCCCCGTCCAGCGCCTCCCGGATGATGTCCGCGTGCCCGGCGTGCTGAGCCGTCTCCCTGATCAGGTGGAGCAGGATCCGGCGCGCCGACCAGTACTCGGGCTCCGGCGGCGACCAGGGTGTGACGGGCAGGGGCGCCCGACGGTCCAGGTCCGGCAGGCCGGCCACGGCCTCTTCGGTCGCCCGCGCGACCGCCGCGTACCGCTCCAACAGTCCGGCGATGCTGTCGCCCTCGACCATGCGGTACTGCTCCACGTCGAGCATGCCCTCCGGCAGTTCGCCGTCCCCCTTGACCATGATCTGCGTCCACACCCGCTCGCCCTGGGTGAGGTGGTTGACGATCCCACCCAGCGTCAGTTCGCTCACGGTCGTACGCTGTGCCGCCTGCCCGTCGCTGATGCCGCGCACGGTGATCAGCAGCAACTCCCGCTGCTCCGCGAGCGCGTGCACCAGCTCACCGCGCTCGCCGGGAAGGGACAGGGCCGGGTTCTCCAAGGAAAAGGCCATGGGGAGACCGTATGGAGTGATTAGGCCAGTTGATGTCCTAGATGACGGAACACCGGCGACTCACGCGGTTCGCCGCCAGCTAGAAGCACCCACGTCCGATTGTCAGTGGCGGCCCGTACAGTCACCGACATGGCGACTCTTCCGAACCCTCTGCCGAAGCTGGCCTCGGACCCCACCGGCCGCACTCTCGGCCTTGAACTCCCGGCCGGGAGGCTGATCGACGCCACGGACGACGGCCCGTGGCCCGAGCCGCTGCTGTGGCATGCGGACGCCGCGGCGTCGCCCGGCGCCTGGGCGGCGCTGGAACCGGCCCGGCGGACGGGCGGGCTCCTGCCCCTGCTCGTCGATGTCGGCGGCAGCCAAGGGGGGCCGGACGGCTGGGAGTTGATGCCCGGCGAGATGTCGTACGCGGGGGATCACGACCCGGAGGACGTACTCGCCGAGTACTGGGAGGAGTACGCGGCGGACGAGGCCGAGGAGGGCGAGTGGCCGGGCCTGGCGTCCGCGCCGGCCCGCGGCACGGGCGACCCCGATCCCGATGAACTCGCCGTCGAGATAGCCGACTTTCTGGTGACCGACGGCTCCTGGCTGAAGGAGCCGCGCCTCGCCCTGGTACCGGCTCGCCGCAGTGCGGACATCCCGGCGGCGATCGGCTGGTCGGGCCCGCTGAACCACGAGAACGACGTGGCCCGCCTCTGCGCGGTGCTCCGCTCCTGGGAGGACCGCTTCGGCATACGGGTCGTCGCCCTCACCTTCGACCAGCTGATCGTCTCGGTCGCGGCACCGCCCGCCACCCTGGCGGAGGCGGAGGCGATGGCCGTCGAGCACTTCGCGTTCTGCCCGGACAACATCCTGCAGAGCAGCAACCCGTCACTGCGCGCGTATGCCGAGCACCTGATCGACCAGGAGATCTGGTCCTTCTGGTGGGACTGACCGCACGGGCCGGGCCATCCCGCCCGGCCCAGCGGCACCATCACCGGCTTCTCGATGCCGCCCAACGGAAGTCGTAACGCGCGGACTACCGCAGCTTCTGCGCCACTTCGGTGGCCCAGTACGTGAGGATGTTCTGCGCCCCGGCCCGCTTGATCCCGGTCAGCGTCTCCAGGATCGCGCGGTCCCGGTCGACCCAGCCCTTCTCCGCGGCGGCCTCGATCATCGAGTACTCGCCGGAGATCTGGTACGCGGCCACGGGCACGTCCACGGCGTCCGCGACCCGCGCCAGGATGTCGAGGTAGGGTCCGGCGGGCTTCACCATCACCATGTCGGCCCCCTCCTCCAGGTCGAGGGCCAGCTCGCGCATCGACTCCCGAACGTTGGCGGGATCCTGCTGATACGTCTTGCGGTCGCCCTGGAGGGAGGAGGCGACGGCCTCGCGGAAGGGCCCGTAGAAGGCGGACGAGTACTTGGCGGTGTAGGCGAGAATGGCCACGTCCTCGCGGCCGATCTGGTCGAGAGCGTCGCGGATGACGCCGACCTGTCCGTCCATCATGCCGCTCGGCCCGACCACATGCGCCCCGGCGTCGGCCTGCACCTGGGCCATCTCGGCGTACCGCTCCAGCGTGGCGTCGTTGTCGACGCGCCCCTGCTCGTCGAGCACTCCGCAGTGGCCGTGGTCGATCGTCTCGTCCAGGCACAGGTCGGACATGACGAGCAGATCGTCGCCGACCTCGGCCCGCACATCGCGGATCGCGACCTGGAGGATCCCGTCCGGGTCGGTCCCCGGCGTCCCGATCGCGTCCTTCTTCGACTCCTCCGGCACCCCGAACAGCATGATCCCGGAGACCCCGGCCTCCACCGCCTCCACGGCCGCCTTCTTCAGGCTGTCCCGCGTGTGCTGCACCACACCGGGCATCGCCGCGATCGGCACCGGCTCACTCACACCTTCCCGCACGAACGCGGGCAGGATGAAGTCGGCCGGATGCAGCCGGGTCTCGGCAACCATGCGCCGCATGACGGGAGTGGTACGCAGCCGCCGCGGCCGCGAACCGGGAAAGGATCCGTACTTCGTCATACGCCCTACGCTACGCCCGCCCGAACCCCACCTTTGCCGACGCGACGTCGGACTGCCCCGCAGCTGCCGTAGCTGCGGGCAGTCGTGCCTCCCCCAGTGCCTTAAGGGCCTGGGAAGTGCCCCCAGGGCGGCACGGGTGGGCAATGGGGGTCGTCCCCCCGCTCGAGCGAAGCCGAGAGTGGGGGAGGCACCCCGTAGCGCCGGGCTGCGCGCCCCACCCCACCCGAGCCCCAACGCCCGCCTACGTGGTCCGCCTCCGCCGAGCCCCCGGCCGCCGCTCACTCGGCCGCGTCACCGGATCCCCCGCCTCCAACGCGGCAGCGCGACGCTTCATGCCGAAGTCGGCCAGCGCCTCCGCCAGTTTGTGCACGGACGGCTCGGGAGCCATCACATCCACCCGCAGCCCGTGCTCCTCGGCGGTCTTCGCGGTGGCCGGTCCGATACAGGCGATCACCGTCACGTTGTGCGGCTTCCCGGCGATCCCCACCAGGTTCCGCACAGTGGACGACGACGTGAACAGCACGGCATCGAACCCACCGCCCTTGATCGCCTCCCGCGTCTCGGCCGGCGGCGGCGACGCGCGCACGGTCCGGTAGGCGGTGACGTCGTCGACCTCCCAGCCGAGCTCGATCAGCCCGGCGACCAGCGTCTCCGTGGCGATGTCGGCCCGCGGCAGGAACACCCGGTCGATCGGGTCGAACACGGGGTCGTACGGCGGCCAGTCCTCCAGCAGACCGGCGGCCGACTGCTCCCCCGACGGCACCAGGTCCGGCTTCACGCCGAAGGCGATGAGTGCCTTCGCCGTCTGCTCCCCCACCGCGGCGACCTTGATCCCCGCGAAGGCCCGGGCGTCGAGCCCGTACTCCTCGAACTTCTCCCGCACGGCCTTGACGGCATTGACCGAAGTGAAAGCGATCCACTCGTAACGGCCCGTCACCAGGCCCTTGACCGCGCGTTCCATCTGCTGCGGCGTCCGCGGCGGCTCGACGGCGATCGTCGGAACCTCGTGCGGCACGGCCCCGTAGGACCGCAGCTGGTCGGAAAGCGAAGCCGCCTGCTCCTTGGTCCGCGGCACGAGCACCTTCCAGCCGAACAGCGGCTTGGACTCGAACCACGACAACTGCTCCCGCTGAGCGGCGGCGGAACGCTCACCGACCACGGCTATCACCGGCCGCCCGCCCTCCGGCGACGGCAGCACCTTCGCCTGCTTCAGCGTCTGCGCGATGGTGCCCAGGGTGGCGGTCCAGGTCCGCTGCCGGGTCGTCGTACCGGCGACAGTCACCGTCAGCGGCGTATCGGGCTTGCGGCCGGCCGACACCAGCTCCCCGGCGGCAGCGGCGACGGAGTCCAGGGTCGTCGACACGACCACCGTCCCGTCCGACGCCCCTACCTCCGTCCAGCACCGGTCCGACGCCGTCCGCGCGTCCACGAAACGGACGTCCGCGCCCCGTGCGTCCCGCAGCGGCACACCCGCGTACGCGGGCACACCGACCGCCGCCGCAACACCGGGGACGACCTCGAAGGGAACACCGGCCGCGGCGCAGGCGAGCATTTCCTCGGCGGCGTACGTATCAAGTCCCGGGTCCCCGCACACCGCACGGACGACCCGCCTGCCGCCCCGCGCGGCCTCCATGACAAGATGTGCGGCATCCCGCACTGCGGGGACCCCAGCGGTTGGTGACGCGCCGTCAACAACCGTCAGCTGAGGCGTGCCCGTGCCCGGAACGGGGTCCGAAGAAGGACCCGGCTCCGTGTTCACGACGGCGACGCCAGGCCTGGCGTGCGTGCGTACGACGTCGAGCACCTCGTGCTCGGCGACGAGTACGTCCGCGTTCGCCAGCGCCTCGACGGCGCGCAGAGTCAGCAGTCCCGGATCCCCGGGTCCGGCACCGAGGAAGGTGACGTGCCCGTGTTCCGGACCGGCGGCGGGAAGGGTGGTGGGGCTCAATGTGCTCGCTCCCCCATCAGACCGGCCGCGCCCTGGGCGAGCATCTCGGCGGCGAGTTCGCGGCCGAGTGCCATTGCCCGGTCGTGCGTCTCGGGCACGGGACCGGTGGTGGACAGCTGCACCATCCGGGTGCCGTCGGTCGTGCCGACGACGCCCCGCAGGCGCATTTCCTTGACAATCTGCCTGTCGGCCTGGGGGTCCCCCCGCTCGAGCGGAGCCGAGAGTGGGGGAAGGTCGGCCAAGGCACCCACGGGGGCGCTGCAACCGGCCTCCAGGGCGGCGAGCAGTGACCGTTCGGCGGTCACGGCGGCCCGGGTGAACGGGTCGTCGAGCTCACCGAGCGCGGCGATCAGGTCCGCGTTGTCCGCGGCGCATTCGATCGCCAGGGCCCCCTGGCCGGGGGCGGGCAAAACCGTGTCGACCGACAGGAAGTCGGTCACGTCGTCGATCCGGCCGATCCGGTGCAGTCCGGCGGCGGCCAGGACGACGGCATCGAGCTCGCCGTCGCGCACATACCCGATGCGCGTGTCGACGTTCCCGCGGATCGGCACCGTCTCGATGTCCAGCCCGTGGCTGCGCGCGTACGCGTTCAGCTGTGCCATCCGGCGCGGCGAACCCGTGCCGATGCGCGCCCCGCGCGGCAGGTCGGTGAGCTTCAGCGCGTCTCGGGCGACGATCACGTCCCGCGGGTCCTCGCGCTCCGGTACGGCGGCCAGCGCCAGCTCCGCGGGCTGCGTGGTCGGCAGGTCCTTCAGCGAGTGGACCGCGAAGTCGACCTCGCCCCTGAGCAGCGCGTCGCGCAGCGCGGTCACGAACACGCCCGTGCCGCCGATCTGCGCGAGGTGTTCGCGGGAGACATCGCCGTACGTGGTGATCTCGACGAGCTCGACGGGCCTTCCGGTCACCTGGCTCACGGCGTCCGCCACGAGCCCGGACTGGGCCATGGCGAGCTTGCTGCGCCTGGTTCCGAGCCTCAGTGTCTCGTCACTCATAGTGGCCCTCGGTTCTTCTCGGTGCTGTCCTCGGCGCGGGAGACGGAGGCCACCGTCTCGGGGTCGAGGTCGAACAGGGTGCGCAACGCGTCCGCGTACCCGGCGCCGCCGGGCTCGGCGGCGAGCTGCTTGACCCGTACGGTCGGCGCGTGCAGCAGCTTGTCCACGACGCGGTGCACCGCCTGCCGGATCTCGCTGCGCTGCTTGTCGTCCAGGCCGGGCAGCCGCCCGTCGAGCCGGGCGATCTCACCGGCGACGACATCGGCGGCCATCGTCCGCAGGGCGACCACGGTCGGCGTGATGTGCGCGGCTCGCAGCGCCGCCCCGAAGGCGGCGACCTCGTCGGAGACGATACGCCGGACCTGGTCGACGTCGGCCGCCATCGGAGCGTCCGCGGAGGCCTCTGCCAGCGACTCGATGTCCACCAGCCGCACCCCGGCCAGCCGGTGCGCGGCGGCGTCGATGTCGCGCGGCATGGCGAGGTCGAGGAGGAACAGCACCGGCTCGGGGCGCGGGAACTCGGCGACCGGCTCGGGCCTGCGGTGCTCGGGGATGCGGCCGACGGTGGCCGCGGTCGCGGCGAGCGCGCTGATCAGCTCGGGGTCGGCCTCGGGCGTACGACGTACCTCCCCCACTGCCTTGAAGGCGTGGGAGGTGCCCCCACCACGCCGGTCGACGGCGCTGCCCGCGGCCCAGGCGGCGTGCTGCTCCAGGGTGGCCGCGTCCATGCCGGCCACGGCGGCCTCGCCCATCACGGAGAAGCCCGGAGCCGTCAGATCCAGCGGACAGGCCTCGTCGGCGCCGACCCCGGCGGGCGGCAGCGGCGTCTTCCGTGCGTCGGCCTTCGTCGTCGTACGACGCTCCTCGTGGCCCTCCTCGACGGCGACGGCGTGGCCCGTGCGGCCCTCGACCGCGGCGGCGACCGCCTCGGCGTCGAGGACCAGCCCGGTGGCGCCGGTGCAGGAGACGGCGATGTCGGCACGTGTCAGCTCGGCCCGTACCGACTCCATCGGTACCGCCCGGGCCGGCACGTCCGTGTCGTCGGCCTCGTTGAGGATCTGCGCGAGACGCTCGGCGCGTTCATGGGTGCGGTTGGCGATGACGACCTCGGCGACCCCGGCACGCGCGAGCGTCGCGGCGGCCAGCGAGGACATCGAACCGGCGCCGATCACCAGGGCCCGCTTGCCGTGCGCCCACTTCTCGACGGCCCCGCCGGAGGCCAGCTGCTCCAGGCCGAACGTGACCAGGGACTGGCCGGCGCGGTCGATGCCGGTCTCGGAGTGGGCGCGCTTGCCGACCCGCAGCGCCTGCTGGAACAGGTCGTTGAGCAGCCGCCCCGCGGTGTGCAGCTCCTGCGCCCGGGCGAGCGAATCCTTTATCTGGCCGAGGATCTGCCCCTCGCCGACGACCATCGAGTCCAGCCCGCAGGCCACCGTGAACAGGTGGTGGACGGCCCGGTCCTCGTAGTGCACATACAGGTAGGGCGTGAGCTCGTCCAGACCGACGCCGCTGTGCTGGGCGAGCAGCGTGGACAGCTCGGCGACACCGGCGTGGAACTTGTCCACGTCGGCATACAGCTCGATGCGGTTGCAGGTGGCGAGGACCGCGGCCTCGGCAGCGGGCTCGGCGGCGACCGTGTCCTGGGCCAGCTTGATCTGGCCGTCCGCGGTCAGTGCCGCCCGCTCCAGGACGCTGACCGGAGCGCTGCGGTGACTCAGCCCGACGACGAGAAGACTCATGCCGGCATCACGGCGGGTACGTCCCCGTCGGGCCCCTTGTCGGCGGACTGCTTGCGCGTGGCGGCGACCGGGCTGGAGCCGTCGGTCAGCGCAGCCTCTTCGCCCGCCTTGCGCTGCTCGTGGAAGGCGAGGATCTGCAGCTCGATGGAGAGGTCGACCTTGCGCACGTCGACGCCGTCCGGCACCGACAGCACGGTCGGCGCGAAGTTCAGGATGGAGGTGACGCCGGCGGCCACCAGCCGCTCGCAGACCTGCTGGGCGACGCCCGGCGGGGTGGTGATGACCCCGATGGAGACGCCGTTCTCCTCGATGATCCGCTCCATGTCGTCGCTGTGCTGGACGGTGATCCCGGCGACCTGCTTTCCGGCCATCTCGGGATCGGCGTCGATCAGCGCGGCGACCCGGAAGCCACGGGAGGCGAAGCCGCCGTAGTTGGCGAGCGCGGCGCCGAGGTTGCCGATGCCGACGATCACTACCGGCCAGTCCTGGGTCAGGCCGAGTTCGCGGGAGATCTGGTACACGAGATACTCGACGTCGTATCCCACGCCACGCGTCCCGTAGGAGCCCAGGTACGAGAAGTCCTTGCGCAGCTTCGCGGAGTTGACCCCTGCCGCGGCCGCGAGTTCCTCGGAGGAGACCGTGGGTACCGAGCGCTCGGAGAGCGCGGTGAGGGCGCGGAGGTACAGCGGAAGCCGGGCGACGGTGGCCTCGGGAATTCCTCGGCTACGGGTCGCCGGTCGGTGAGTTCGGCCAGTTGCCACGGTGCTCCTGCGGGTAGAGCGGGGCTGCAGGCGGTCATACGTTCCCTGACCGCCCCGTCGAAAGCAGGCTATGTCTTTGTGAACGCGTGCACAAAGATGGTGTCCGATTTGCCCGGCCAACGTGACAGGGGTCACGCGCAGATATGCGGGGGCCAAAACCGAACACTCTCCTCAGCGATTCCCGCCCCCGAGACCAAGACGCCGTCGATCCCAGGTGACGTTCCGGCCGTTTTGGACTACTCGGTCAGTGCCTTGCGCAGCCGGTCCTCGTTCACGCGCCAGAACGTGTGCTGCCGGCCATCCACCAGGACGACCGGAATCTGCTCCCAGTACTTGTCATGGAGTTCCTTGTCCTCGGTGATGTCCTTCTGCTCCCACGACACGCCGAGGTCACCGCAGACTTTCTCGATCACGACCTGTGCGTCGTCACACAGATGACAACCGGGTTTACGGACGAGGGTGACGAGCCGGTCCTGGGGAGCCGTGGCGGCCTTCCGCCGAAAGATGGGACTCATGTCGGCCATTCTCGCGCCGCGGCGGCCGCTTGCTTAACGGCACGGTCGCGGAGAGTTCACAGCGTTCCAACCTGCCGACTCCGGAACTGCCGAACAGAATGGCTATGCTCACGCCATGGCCGCTCTCGGATGGCTCACTCCCCGTAGGCGCTCCGCCACGGCGCGGAGCGTGTTGGCAGGCGAGGCGTCGGCGGAGGCCGCGCGCAAGTCCACGCAGGTCACCCCCGCCGAGGAGCCGGAATTCCCGGTGCGCGGGGACGACAAGGCCGCCGCGTTCTTCGACCTGGACAACACCGTGATGCAGGGCGCCGCGCTGTTCCACTACGGCCGGGGCCTGTACAAGCGGAAGTTCTTCGAGACCCGCGACCTCGCCAAGTTCGCCTGGCAGCAGGCGTGGTTCCGGCTGGCCGGGTTCGAGGACCCGGACCACATGCAGGACGTCCGCGAGTCCGCCCTCTCCATCGTGAAGGGCCACCGGGTCGCCGAGTTGCAGTCCATCGGCGAGGAGATCTACGACGAGTACATGGCCGAGCGCATCTGGCCGGGTACGCGCGCACTGGCCCAGGCGCACCTGGATGCCGGCCAGCGGGTGTGGCTGGTGACGGCCGCCCCGGTGGAGATCGCACAGGTGATCGCCCGCCGCCTCGGCCTCACGGGCGCACTGGGCACGGTGGCGGAGTCGGTGGACGGCGTGTACACCGGCAAGCTGGTCGGCGAACCCCTGCACGGCCCGGCCAAGGCGGAGGCCGTCCGCGCCCTCGCCGCCGCGGAGGGCCTGGACCTCTCCCGCTGCGCCGCGTACAGCGACTCCCACAACGACATCCCCATGCTGTCCCTGGTGGGCCACCCCTACGCGATCAACCCGGACAGCAAGCTCCGCAAACACGCCCGGGAAAAGGACTGGCGTCTGCGCGACTACCGCACGGGCCGCAAGGCAGCCAAGGTCGGCATCCCGGCAGCAGCAGGCGTGGGCGCCGTAGCAGGCGGCACAGCAGCAGCCATCGCCCTTCATCGCCGCCGCCGCTGAGCGCTCCGCTGGAGTGCGGTACGCCACCTGCGGGTGCGTCGTGGCTGGTCGCGCAGTTCCCCGCGCCCCTTTGGGGCGCTGACCCACCGCACCGGCCTTCGCCGAGCCCGCTAGCCCTCGGGCTACGCCGGTCCACGCAGCTGCGGGCAGTCGTGCCTCCCCCAGTGCCTTAAGGGCCTGGGAGGTGCTGCCAGGGCGGCACGGGTGGGCGATGGGGGTCCCCCCGCTCGGGCGAAGCCGAGAGTGGGGGAAGCACCCCGCCAGCGCCGAGCAGCGCGACCCACCCCCGCCCAGCCCCGACGCCGCGCGCCGGGAACCCTCACCGCCGCAACGCCCGGGCACACCCGAAACACGGGCCAATCCAATCCCCGTACCCACCCAACCCCCCAACCAGTCCCCCCACCCCCACCCGACCACAACACGCCCCTTACCCACCCCAAACCCGAACCCTTCCGATCAGCAACCGTTCATTCTGCGGCACTTGACCGAGCGTCATTCGGTTACAGAAGCGACGTAATCGATGATTTGAGCAACTGGGCGTAGCAACGCCTGCACGAAGCGTTATTCTCCTCAGACGCAAACCGGTACCCCTCCGTCGCCACGACGGGTGAAAGGTCCCGCACTGCACGTGATGGAAGCTCTGCCTCTGGGAGTCCCGTGTACCCACACGTCGGGGTTGACGCCTCGGGCCTGGCTACGCTGCGCGCAAGGGTCCAAGACCTGTTGCGCGGCTTCGTCCCCACCGCGTACGCCGTCCCCGCATTCACCACCGCCGCGCCGCTGGGCCCGTGCTACGCACTGGCCGACGGCAGCGCCGCGGTCGGCAGACGAGGCCGCCCGGCCGGCGCGGCCACCGCACGCCGTCCGGCCGCCGACAGCGACAGCGCCCGGATGATGGACCTCGTGGAGCGCGCCCAGGCCGGCGAGGCCGACGCCTTCGGCCGCCTCTACGACCAGTACAGCGACACCGTTTACCGCTACATCTACTACCGCGTGGGGGGCAAGGCGACCGCCGAGGACCTCACGAGCGAGACCTTTCTGCGCGCCCTGCGCAGGATCGGCACCTTCACCTGGCAGGGCCGCGACTTCGGCGCCTGGCTCGTCACCATCGCCCGCAACCTCGTCGCCGACCACTTCAAATCGAGCCGCTTCCGCCTCGAGGTGACCACCGGCGAGATGCTCGACGCCAACGAGGTCGAACGCTCCCCCGAGGACTCCGTCCTGGAGTCCCTCTCCAACGCCGCACTCCTCGACGCCGTACGCCGGCTCAACCCCCAGCAGCAGGAGTGCGTGACGCTCCGCTTCCTCCAGGGCCTCTCCGTCGCCGAGACCGCCCGCGTGATGGGCAAGAACGAGGGCGCCATCAAGACCCTCCAGTACCGCGCCGTACGCACCCTCGCCCGGCTCCTGCCGGACGACGCGCGCTGACAACCGTGCACGCGGCCACGACAAACGGCCTCCCGCACGCACCGAATCCATACGCTCTGCAATCCCCAACCCCCCAACGGTGAAGCTCTGTTGAGTTCACGGTCCACTCATCCGCCGTCCGTAACCGAAGTGCCGCGCCGCTCGTTGTGCGGGATGCAGGCTCCCTGTGGTCACTCCCTGGCCGACTCCGATCCCTCGTTCGTGTGGTTGCGGTCAGGGCGTGCAACCCTCAGGACCCCCTGGGGAGTCGACCGTCATCACGAGAGGAGGTGCCGCCAGTGATCGCGAACGTATCGGCACACCGGCGGGCGAACGCCTTCGCCCAGGCCCTGGAGGAGCAATCCGAGCGGGGCACTGCGGCCGAGCAGTCCGAGGAAGCCAAACCGGCCCCGGCTGCTGCGGAACGGACCGAGCAGGGCCGCCTGTTGGCCCTAGCGGCCGGTCTCGATGAGCTGCCCAAGCCGGAGCTGGACCCCGAGGTCAAGGTCGTCCAGCGAGCGCAGCTCGTGGCCCAGTTCGATGCCATGCTGCAGGAGGGCGGCGAGGCGACCGATCCCGCGCTGCCCGGGCAGCGCTCCCGGGGCCGCGGCGCGCACCGGGCAACCCCGCTCGGGAAATTGCGGCCCCGGACGCGACTGGCCAAGGGCCTCACCGCGGGCGGACTCAGCGTCGGTGTCGCCGCGGGCGCCTTCGGCGGAGTCGCCGCCGCCAGCGGTGACGCCCTGCCCGGCGACTCGCTGTACGGCCTCAAGCGCGGCATCGAGGACTTCAAACTCGGCCTCGCCAACGGCGACGACGAGCGCGGACAGGCGTACCTCGACCAGGCCTCCACCCGCCTGAACGAAGCCCGCCGCCTGATGGAGCGCGACCGCAGCGGCCCCCTCGACCACGAGTCCCTGGGCGAGGTCCGCCGCACCCTGTCCGGCATGCGGCACGACGCCTCCGAGGGTCATCGCCTGCTGAGCGCGGCCTACCAGCGCGATCCCGACTCGCTGGGGCCCATCCAGGCCCTCTCCGCCTTCTCCCGCTCGAACCGCGACACCTGGGGTGCCCTGCGCGACCGGCTGCCCGTCCAACTGGGGGACGTCAGCGAACAGGTGTCGTCGGTGTTCGACGCCATAGAGCAGGAGGTCGCCCCGCTGCAGTCCCTGCTCCCGCAGTCCCCGGCCGAGGGCGGCGGCGAGGACGGCGGCCGGAGCGGCTCCGGGACCGCTCAGTCCCCGGGTTCGGGCCAATCGGGGCGGTCCACAGCGCCCAGCACCGGCAGCGGCTCGTCCGGCTCCGGCCACACCGACACCGGCGGCCCGAGCCGGTCCGCCCACTCCGACAGCGAGACCGACGGCCTGCTCGGCGGCAACACCGGCGGCCTGCTCGACCCGCCGAAGGACACCGGCAGCGCCTCTCCGTCCCCGACCAAGCCAGCGACCACCCAGCCCGACGTCACACTCCCGCCGCTGCTCCCGGGCCTGCTGCCCGGCCTGGGCATCGAAGGCGAGGACGCCGAGTAGGAGGCCGTACGACGATGGGGGCGCCCTTCCCAGGAAGGGCGCCCCCGTTGTCGTACACCCACCTCGGTCAGAAGAAGACCGACCGGCGTTGCACCAGCAACTTGTACAGCGTGTGCTGGATCTGCTCCCTGACCTGATCGGTCAGATTGAACATCAGCATCGGATCCTCGGCTGCCTCCGGCGGATAACCACCCGTCGGAATCGGCTCACCGAACTGAATCGTCCACTTCGTCGGAAGCGGAACCGCACCCAACGGGCCCAGCCACGGAAACGTCGGCGTCAGCGGGAAGTACGGGAAGCCCAGCAGGCGAGCCACGGTCTTCGCGTTGCCCAGCATCGGGTAGATCTCCTCGGCCCCGACGATCGAGCACGGGATGATCGGCGCGCCCCGCCGCAGCGCCGTGGAGACGAAACCGCCACGGCCGAAGCGCTGGAGCTTGTACCGCTCGCTGAACGGCTTGCCGATGCCCTTGAAGCCCTCCGGCATCACCCCGACCAGCTCGCCCTGCCGGAGGAGGCGTTCGGCGTCCTCGGCGCAGGCGAGGGTGTGGCCGAGCTTGCGGGCGAGTTCGTTGACGACCGGCAGGACGAACACCAGGTCCGCGGCGAGGAGGCGCAGGTGCCGGCCCGCCGGGTGGTGGTCGTGGACGGCGACCTGCATCATCAGGCCGTCCAGCGGCAGCGTGCCGGAGTGGTTCGCGACGATCAGGGCGCCGCCCTCGGCGGGGATGTTCTCGATGCCCTTCACCTCGACCCGGAAGTACTTCTCGTACACCGGGCGCAGCAGGGACATCAGGACGTTGTCGGTGAGTTCGGCGTCATAGCCGAAGTCGTCGACCTCGTAGTCGCCGGTGAGGCGGCGGCGCAGGAAGGCCAGGCCACCCGCGATGCGCCGATCCAGACCGTCCTCGGCGGACGGCTGCTGCTGCGCGGCTTGGTGGGGCTGTTCCAGGCGTTCCTGCTGTTCCAGATGGTCCGGCTGCTGCCGCTGTTTCTCACGAGGCACAGATCCATCATCCTGCGCACGTGCCCGGCTGGGCAGAGCCTGCACCTCACCGACCTCATGGCCCGCACGGCCCTCACCGACCCCGCCGCCCCGCCGGCTCCCCGCACTCCGGCGCCGCGACGGCCGCTGCACGGCGCTCCCGCGGGACCGGTCGTCGTCGAACGGAATGACCTTGGCGTCCGCCATCGTTGCTCCGCTCCTCAGTTGGCGCTCTGCGTCGGGGGGTGGCCGCCGCCCGCGAGAGGCAGCGCGGCGATCCGGTCGACGGCCCCCGCAAGGGCCTCCGGCGGCAGGAGTCCGGGTCCGCGGCTGCGCGCGAAGTCCGCGAACGTTTCTGCAGTGGTGTGCTTCGGTCGGAAACCGAGCGTCTCGCGCATCTGGGTCGTGTCCACCACCCGGCCGTGGGTCAGCAGCCGGATCTGCTCCGGTGAGAAGTCCGTCATTCCCAGCGTACGCACCAGGGTGCCCGCCCAGGTGACCGCGGGCAGCAGCAAGGGCACCGTGGGGCGGCCGAGCCGCCTGGAGCACTGGGAGAGCAGCAGGACGCCGTCGCCGGCGATGTTGAAGGTGCCGCTGTTCAGGGTGCCCCGCCGAGGCTCGTGCGAGGCGATCCGCAGCACCTCGATCACATCGTCCTCGTGCACGAACTGCAGCCGCGGGTCGTAGCCGAACACCGTCGGCATCACCGGCAGCGAGAGGTACGAGGCGAGCGGCGAGTCGGCGCTCGGCCCGAGGATGTTGGCGAACCGCAGCACGCACACCGCCACGTCGGGCCGACGGCGCGCAAAGCCGCGTACGTACCCCTCAACCTCCACCGTGTCCTTGGCGAAGCCGCCGCTGGGCAGGGACTTGGGCGGGGTCGTCTCGGTGAACACGGCCGGGTCACGGGGCGCCGAACCGTAGACGTTGGTGCTGGACTTCACCACCAGCCGCTTGACGGTGGGGGACTTCTGGCAGGCGCCCAGCAACTGCATCGTCCCGATGACGTTGGTCTCCTTGACCGTGGCCCGGCTGCCGCTGCCCAGCGCGGTGGCCGTGACATCCATGTGGACGACCGTATCGGCGGCCGTCTCGGCCAGCACGCGCGCGATGGTGGGCTGCCGGATGTCCGCCCGGATGAAGTCGGCGCCACCCAGATGGTGCTCGGGCGGTACCACGTCCACGGCGACGACCCGGTCCACTTCCGGGTCACGCTGGATCCGTCGCACGAACCGGCCCCCCAGCTGACGGGCCACTCCGGTCACGAGCACGACCTTGCCCAAGATCAGCGCCTTCCTTCCAGCCCTCGTCCCTGCCGGGTTCCCCGTGTGCTCGCCAACTTAGCGGGTCGATGTTGCGCTGTGATGACTGCCCGAAGCAACAAGTGACGAGAACCCCCAGTCGTACGACCAGGGCCGGTCACCTGTGCTCAGACGGACGTATGCGGTCTGTCCGTCCGGGGATATGCGTGTGGCCCCCCACCGAGTGTGGTGGGGGGCCACAGACACGCTTTCGCGGCGTTGCAGTGCGCCGTACTACTTCTTGTTACGACGCTGAACGCGCGTGCGCTTGAGCAGCTTGCGGTGCTTCTTCTTGGCCATCCGCTTGCGCCGCTTCTTGATAACAGAGCCCACGACTACCCTCGCTCACTTCTCATCACTCGGTGTTTGGGCGCCATGGGCCCACACGACCTACGAGGGGCTAGCCTACCCGCCCGAGCGCTGAGGTCGTAATCGAGGCTCCGGGGAGATCGAAAGTGCCCTGTGCTCGATCCCCCCGGATCGCCGTCAGGCGGTTTCCACCCCCACGTAGCTCTCGCGGAGGTACTCGTGTACCGCTTGCTCCGGGACTCGGAAGGACCTTCCCACCCGGATCGCGGGCAGATGACCGCTGTGCACCAACCGGTACACGGTCATCTTCGACACTCGCATCACCGAGGCGACCTCCGCCACGGTAAGGAACTGAACCTCGTTCAGAGGCCTCTCGCCAGCTGCAGCCATGACACACCTGAACCTTCCGCACTCGACGGCCACCGGCTTCCCCTTCCGGTGACTCTTCGTCGTTGCGTGCTCACTCCCCAATGTAGGGGCGGGTGATGCGAGTGGGGAAGAGGTGCACCCATCGGCGGCCTACTGTGACAGACACGCCCGATTGAGTACGTAGCGGGTAAGCGGTCGGTAGTAATCAGACCGCACAGCGTCATCAAGTGGAACGACGACAGACACGCGCCCCTCCGCCTCACCGACGAAGAGCGCGGGGTCATCCGTATCGGCCAGCCCGATGGTCTCGAACCCCAGCTGACCTGCTCCGCAGACCCAGCCGTGGTCCCCGATCACCAGCTCCGGCAGCGGTCCGCCGGCCTCGGCGATCGCGGCCAGCGCGGTCCGAACCGGGAGCGGCGAATGGGTGTGTGCGCCGGTCGCACAACCGGGGTCTGGAGCGCCGGGTTCCCGCACCAACGCGACACCCTGTACGTAATCAAGGTTGTACGTGCGTAGACCGAACTGGGTCGTTATGTCGACACAGCGACCCTTCGCCGGTGTGAGTACGGCACATCCAGCCGCCGACAGCGCGTCCGCCAAGGCGGCGTAGAAGCCGAGCAAACGGTGCGGATGCCCGGTGCCGAGCAGCACCGGAGCCCCACGCCGGGCAACCAGGGCGAGCCGCTCCGCGAACGCCTCGAGCGCGACCAGCGTCCGCTCCGGATCGATCACGTCCTGACCGGAGACATGTCGAGGATCGGCCGAGACTCCACACTTGTCCGCCATCAACCCGATCAAGTCCCGCTGTTCCCATGACCATTCGGGGTCGATCCCGATCAGCACCCGAGGATCCCGAGCAGCGAACAACCGATAACTACGAAGACTCTCCTCCCGCGAGGTCGCCACAACCCCGGCAAGCCGGGCAGCCAGAAGATGCGCACGGAGAGCTCCGACGGTCACCATGGGTGGATCGTGACGGATGGACCCCGACGACCACCGCGAAAACAGCGAAAACACCGCACAGTTGGCGTAACAAGACCTCACCAAGCCGCGGGCACCCACCACCCCGCCAGTCCGCGGGCAGTCGTGCCTCCCCCAGTGCCTTGAGGGCCTGGGAGGTGCCCCAGGGCGGCACGGGTGGACGCGGGCGGTACCCCGTCAGCGCCGGGCTGCGCACCCACCCCCGCCCAGCCCCACACCACCCAGCCAACGAACCCCTACGCCAACAACCCCCGCAACGGAAACACCGCCCGCCGCGCAGCCAACACCGCCTGATCCAACCGATCCGCAGGGTCGTACCCCGCCTCCCACTCCCCCCACACCACAGGCCACCGCCCATCAGTCATCCGCATCGGCGCCAACTGCCGCGTACGAGCAAAAACCTCCTGCCGCCACCCCTCCGGAATCACCGCCTCCGGCTCCACAGCACGCCCTGCCGCGATCCCCACCAGATGAGTCCAGGAGCGCGGCACCACATCCACCACCGCGTACCCACCCCCACCCAGCGCCACCCAACGCCCCTCGGCGTACTCATGCGCCAACTCATGACAGGCGACCTGCACCGCCCGCTGCGCATCCAGCGACACCGCCAGATGCGCCAACGGATCCTCGAAATGCGTATCGGCCCCATGCTGAGTCACCAGCACCTGCGGCCGAAAATCAGCAATCAGCTCCGGCACCACCGCATGAAACGCCCGCAGCCACCCCGCGTCCCCGGTACCCGCCGGCAGCGCGACATTCGCCGCACTCCCCTCCGCCGACTCCGCCCCCGTCTCCTCCGGCCACCCGGTCTGCGGAAACAACGTCCGCGGATGCTCGTGCAACGAGATCGTCAGAACCCGCGGATCCTCCCAGAACGCCGCCTGCACCCCGTCCCCGTGATGCACATCGACATCCACGTACGCGACCCGCTCGGCCCCCAACTCCAACAACCGCGCGATCGCCAGCGACGCATCGTTGTAGATGCAGAACCCCGAGGCCCCCGCCGGCATCGCATGATGCAGCCCGCCCGCGAAGTTCACCGTATGCAGCGCCTCCCCGCGCCAGACGGCCTCCGCGGCCCCCACCGACTGCCCCGCGATCAGCGCCGACACCTCGTGCATCCCGGCGAACGCAGGATCGTCCAACGTCCCCAGCCCGTACGACTGGTCGGCCACCCCGGGATCCACGGAGGCCGCCTTCACCGCCTCGATGTAGTCCGCCCGATGGACAAGGCGCAATGTCGACTCCCCGGCCGCCTTGGCCGCCACGACGTCCACCTCGCGATCGAGCCCGAACGCCTCGACCAGTCTCCGGGTCAAAGCCAGCCGGACCGGATCCATCGGATGGTCCGGCCCGAAGTTGTAACCCGTTACTGCGTCATCCCACATCAGCTGTGCGCGGCCGCTCATGCCCGCCACCGTATCGGTCCGGTTGAGCAGCGAACGAACGGGCGTACACGAGTGTCACCAGCACCAACACCATCGGCACGAGCATCGCCCCGCGATAGCTCCACGCGTCCCCCAACGCCCCCACCAATGGCGAACCGATCAGAAACCCGACGTAATTGAAGACATTGAGCCGCGCGACAGCCGCATCCGAAGCCCCGGGAAACAGCCGCCCCGCCGCCGCGAACGTCTGCGGTACGAGCACACACAGCCCCAGCCCGAGCAAGGTGAACCCGACCATCCCGACCCACGCCCCAGGCGCCCCGGCCACCACTGCGAACCCCACCGCCGCCACGACCGCCCCACCCCGTACGACCCCCACGGCCCCGAACCGCCGCACCCCGAAGTCCCCCACGGCCCGCCCCACCAACGTGGTCACCATGTAGACGTTGTACGGAACCGTCGCCAGCTGCTCCGAACTCCCCAGCACATCCTGCAGATACTTCGCACTCCAGTTGGAGACCGTCGCATCCCCGATGTACGCGAAGGTCATCACCAGACACAACGGCAACAGCGCCTTGAAGACGACGCCCTCGGCCGCGCTCTCACCCCCGCCATCCGCTGCCCCAGCACTCTCCCCGTCGACGTACCACCGGCTCCCCGCCAGGGCGGCCGGCAACAACACCACAACCGGCAGATACGACACGGCCAACGCCAGATCCCAGTGCGCCCCGACCCATGCCAGCGAAGCCCCCCCAATCCCCCCGAGGCTGTACGCGGCATGAAACCCGAGCATGATGCTGCGCCCGTACGACCGCTGCAGACTCACCCCGAGCATGTTCATCGAGGCGTCGAGCGCCCCCACGGCCAGCCCGAACGCGCCGAGCGCGACCGCCAGCTCGACCATCCGCTCCCCCAGGCCCACCCCGAGCAGCGCCAGGAACACGACCGGCTGGGACCAGCGCAGCACCCGGCTGGGCGGAACCTTCTTCACCAGCTTCTCGGTCGCCACACTCCCGACACCGGCCAGAATCGGTACGGCCGCCAGGAAGGCGGGCAGCAGCGCGTCGGACACCCCGTACCGGTCCTGGATCGCCGGTATTCGGGTCACCAGCAGAGCAAACGCGACGCCCTGAGCGAAGAAGCTGAACGCCAGCGAAGCCCTGCCGCGCCGCAGCACATCAGTCATGGCGGCGAGCGTAGGGCCCCGGCGTACCCGTGGGTAGATCCAGCCAAAGATGAATTTCCCTCAGCTTCGGTCAGACCAGCAAGTCGATCAACTCACCCATGTCGGAGAAGAGTTCGTCCGCCCCGATGAGCTTGGCGGCCGGCGTCATGGCGGTGAACCCGAGAACGTCCATCCCTGCCGCTACGGCCGCCTGAACCCCCAGCGGACTGTCCTCGATCACCACACAGCGCTCGGGCTCGACCCCCATCCGCTCGGCCGCGTACAGGAACAGATCCGGCGCCGGCTTCCCCCGCCCCACATCCTGCGAGCTGAAGATCCGGGCGTCCTCGAACCACCGGTCAAGTCCCGTCTTCCGATGCCCCACCCGAATCCGCTCATGACTCCCGGAGGAGGCGACACAGTACGGCACCCCGTCCGCGGCCAGCTTCTCCAGCACACCACCAACCCCGGCGACCGCCTCCAGCTCCCGCTCAAAGGCCGCGAACACCCGCCCGTGGAATACGTCGTCGAACTCCTCGGGCAGCCGCTCCCTCGTACGTTCCAGAACAAGCTCATGAATCCGGTGCATCGCGGAGCCCATGTAGTCCCGGATGGACTCCTCGTAAGAGGTCGGATGCCCGAGCTCGGTCAGATAGCCGGCCAGGATCCTGTTGGAGATGGGCTCACTGTCGACGAGCACACCGTCGTTGTCGAAGATGACGAGGTCATAGCGCATAACAGAGAGCCTAAACGCAGAAAACCCCGCACCGGAAAGGTGCGGGGTTTTCCCAAAATTTGTTCGGCGGCGTCCTACTCTCCCACAGGGTCCCCCCTGCAGTACCATCGGCGCTGTGAGGCTTAGCTTCCGGGTTCGGAATGTAACCGGGCGTTTCCCTCACGCTATGACCACCGAAACACTATGAAACTGTGAACTTTGCCGCGCCATACCCGTGACCTGGGTATGGGGCTGTTCGTGGTTTCAGAACCAACACAGTGGACGCGAGCAACTGAGGACAAGCCCTCGGCCTATTAGTACCGGTCAACTCCACACGTTGCCGTGCTTCCATATCCGGCCTATCAACCCAGTCGTCTACTGGGAGCCTTACCCCATCAAGTGGGTGGGAGTCCTCATCTCGAAGCAGGCTTCCCGCTTAGATGCTTTCAGCGGTTATCCCTCCCGAACGTAGCCAACCAGCCATGCCCTTGGCAGGACAACTGGCACACCAGAGGTTCGTCCGTCCCGGTCCTCTCGTACTAGGGACAGCCCTTCTCAAGACTCCTGCGCGCACAGCGGATAGGGACCGAACTGTCTCACGACGTTCTAAACCCAGCTCGCGTACCGCTTTAATGGGCGAACAGCCCAACCCTTGGGACCGACTCCAGCCCCAGGATGCGACGAGCCGACATCGAGGTGCCAAACCATCCCGTCGATATGGACTCTTGGGGAAGATCAGCCTGTTATCCCCGGGGTACCTTTTATCCGTTGAGCGACGGCGCTTCCACAAGCCACCGCCGGATCACTAGTCCCGACTTTCGTCCCTGCTCGACCCGTCGGTCTCACAGTCAAGCTCCCTTGTGCACTTACACTCAACACCTGATTGCCAACCAGGCTGAGGGAACCTTTGGGCGCCTCCGTTACCCTTTAGGAGGCAACCGCCCCAGTTAAACTACCCATCAGACACTGTCCCTGATCCGGATCACGGACCCAGGTTAGACATCCAGCACGACCAGACTGGTATTTCAACGACGACTCCCCCTGAACTGGCGTCCAGAGTTCACAGTCTCCCAGCTATCCTACACAAGCCGAACCGAACACCAATATCAAACTGTAGTAAAGGTCCCGGGGTCTTTCCGTCCTGCTGCGCGAAACGAGCATCTTTACTCGTAGTGCAATTTCACCGGGCCTATGGTTGAGACAGTCGAGAAGTCGTTACGCCATTCGTGCAGGTCGGAACTTACCCGACAAGGAATTTCGCTACCTTAGGATGGTTATAGTTACCACCGCCGTTTACTGGCGCTTAAGTTCTCAGCTTCGCCCACCCGAAGGTGAGCTAACCGGTCCCCTTAACGTTCCAGCACCGGGCAGGCGTCAGTCCGTATACATCGCCTTACGGCTTCGCACGGACCTGTGTTTTTAGTAAACAGTCGCTTCTCGCTGGTCTCTGCGGCCACCCCCAGCTCAGAGCGCGAAGCTCATCACCGGATGTGGCCCCCCTTCTCCCGAAGTTACGGGGGCATTTTGCCGAGTTCCTTAACCATAGTTCACCCGAACGCCTCGGTATTCTCTACCTGACCACCTGAGTCGGTTTAGGGTACGGGCCGCCATGAAACTCGCTAGAGGCTTTTCTCGACAGCATAGGATCATCCACTTCACCACAATCGGCTCGGCATCAGGTCTCAGACTTAATGCAAGGCGGATTTGCCTGCCTTGCGTCCTACACCCTTACCCCGGGACAACCACCGCCCGGGATGGACTACCTTCCTGCGTCACCCCATCACTCACCTACTAACCGCTTGGTTCGGCGGCTCCACCACTCCCCTCAACTCCGAAGAGATCAGGGCGGCTTCACGGCCTTAGCATCACGATGCTCGATGTTTGACGCTTCACAGCGGGTACCGGAATATCAACCGGTTATCCATCGACTACGCCTGTCGGCCTCGCCTTAGGTCCCGACTTACCCTGGGCAGATCAGCTTGACCCAGGAACCCTTGGTCAATCGGCGCACACGTTTCTCACGTGTGTATCGCTACTCATGCCTGCATTCTCACTCGTGAACCGTCCACCACTGCCTTCCGGCGCGGCTTCACCCGGCACACGACGCTCCCCTACCCATCACAGCCGCCGTTGGGCGTATTGCTGCAATGACACGACTTCGGCGGTACGCTTGAGCCCCGCTACATTGTCGGCGCGGAATCACTAGACCAGTGAGCTATTACGCACTCTTTCAAGGGTGGCTGCTTCTAAGCCAACCTCCTGGTTGTCTGTGCGACTCCACATCCTTTCCCACTTAGCGTACGCTTAGGGGCCTTAGTCGATGCTCTGGGCTGTTTCCCTCTCGACCATGGAGCTTATCCCCCACAGTCTCACTGCCGCGCTCTCACTTACCGGCATTCGGAGTTTGGCTAAGGTCAGTAACCCGGTAGGGCCCATCGCCTATCCAGTGCTCTACCTCCGGCAAGAAACACACGACGCTGCACCTAAATGCATTTCGGGGAGAACCAGCTATCACGGAGTTTGATTGGCCTTTCACCCCTAACCACAGGTCATCCCCCAGGTTTTCAACCCTGGTGGGTTCGGTCCTCCACGAAGTCTTACCTCCGCTTCAACCTGCCCATGGCTAGATCACTCCGCTTCGGGTCTTGAGCGCGCTACTGAATCGCCCTGTTCGGACTCGCTTTCGCTACGGCTTCCCCACCCGGGTTAACCTCGCAACACACCGCAAACTCGCAGGCTCATTCTTCAAAAGGCACGCAGTCACGAGACACCAGCAAGCTGATGTCCGACGCTCCCACGGCTTGTAGGCACACGGTTTCAGGTACTATTTCACTCCGCTCCCGCGGTACTTTTCACCATTCCCTCACGGTACTATCCGCTATCGGTCACCAGGGAATATTTAGGCTTAGCGGGTGGTCCCGCCAGATTCACACGGGATTTCTCGGGCCCCGTGCTACTTGGGTGTCTCTCAAACGAGCCGCTGATGTTTCGACTACGGGGGTCTTACCCTCTACGCCGGACCTTTCGCATGTCCTTCGCCTACATCAACGGTTTCTGACTCGTCCCACGGCCGGCAGACCGTGGAAGAGAGATCCCACAACCCCGTATACGCAACCCCTGCCGGGTCTCACACGCATACGGTTTGGCCTCATCCGGTTTCGCTCGCCACTACTCCCGGAATCACGGTTGTTTTCTCTTCCTGCGGGTACTGAGATGTTTCACTTCCCCGCGTTCCCTCCGCATACCCTATGTGTTCAGGTATGGGTGACAGCCCATGACGACTGCCGGGTTTCCCCATTCGGAAACCCCCGGATCAAAGCCTGGTTGACGACTCCCCGGGGACTATCGTGGCCTCCCACGTCCTTCATCGGTTCCTGGTGCCAAGGCATCCACCGTGCGCCCTTAAAAACTTGGCCACAGATGCTCGCGTCCACTGTGCAGTTCTCAAACAACGACCAGCCACCCATCACCCCGAACCCTTACGGTCCGAGTGCACTGGGGCCGGCGACCGAGGAAAGTTCATTCCCTCAGACACCCAACAGCGTGCCCGACACACTCCCCGCTTCCCTCAACGTTCCACGCTCCGAAGAGCAGTACTAGAAGGAGAAGACGATCAAGTGTGCCGAGTAGTCAACGTTCCACCCATGAGCAACCAGCATCAGACGTTCGCCGATGTACTGGCCTCTGACCAACCGGAGTTGGTGAGAAGTGCTCCTTAGAAAGGAGGTGATCCAGCCGCACCTTCCGGTACGGCTACCTTGTTACGACTTCGTCCCAATCGCCAGTCCCACCTTCGACAGCTCCCTCCCACAAGGGGTTGGGCCACCGGCTTCGGGTGTTACCGACTTTCGTGACGTGACGGGCGGTGTGTACAAGGCCCGGGAACGTATTCACCGCAGCAATGCTGATCTGCGATTACTAGCAACTCCGACTTCATGGGGTCGAGTTGCAGACCCCAATCCGAACTGAGACCGGCTTTTTGAGATTCGCTCCACCTCACGGTATCGCAGCTCATTGTACCGGCCATTGTAGCACGTGTGCAGCCCAAGACATAAGGGGCATGATGACTTGACGTCGTCCCCACCTTCCTCCGAGTTGACCCCGGCGGTCTCCTGTGAGTCCCCATCACCCCGAAGGGCATGCTGGCAACACGGGACAAGGGTTGCGCTCGTTGCGGGACTTAACCCAACATCTCACGACACGAGCTGACGACAGCCATGCACCACCTGTACACCGACCACAAGGGGGCGCCTGTCTCCAGACGTTTCCGGTGTATGTCAAGCCTTGGTAAGGTTCTTCGCGTTGCGTCGAATTAAGCCACATGCTCCGCTGCTTGTGCGGGCCCCCGTCAATTCCTTTGAGTTTTAGCCTTGCGGCCGTACTCCCCAGGCGGGGAACTTAATGCGTTAGCTGCGGCACCGACGACGTGGAATGTCGCCAACACCTAGTTCCCACCGTTTACGGCGTGGACTACCAGGGTATCTAATCCTGTTCGCTCCCCACGCTTTCGCTCCTCAGCGTCAGTAATGGCCCAGAGATCCGCCTTCGCCACCGGTGTTCCTCCTGATATCTGCGCATTTCACCGCTACACCAGGAATTCCGATCTCCCCTACCACACTCTAGCTAGCCCGTATCGAATGCAGACCCGGGGTTAAGCCCCGGGCTTTCACACCCGACGTGACAAGCCGCCTACGAGCTCTTTACGCCCAATAATTCCGGACAACGCTTGCGCCCTACGTATTACCGCGGCTGCTGGCACGTAGTTAGCCGGCGCTTCTTCTGCAGGTACCGTCACTTTCGCTTCTTCCCTGCTGAAAGAGGTTTACAACCCGAAGGCCGTCATCCCTCACGCGGCGTCGCTGCATCAGGCTTTCGCCCATTGTGCAATATTCCCCACTGCTGCCTCCCGTAGGAGTCTGGGCCGTGTCTCAGTCCCAGTGTGGCCGGTCGCCCTCTCAGGCCGGCTACCCGTCGTCGCCTTGGTGAGCCGTTACCTCACCAACAAGCTGATAGGCCGCGGGCTCATCCTGCACCGCCGGAGCTTTGCAGCCCCCGCCATGCGGCGGGGGCTCATATCCGGTATTAGACCCCGTTTCCAGGGCTTGTCCCAGAGTGCAGGGCAGATTGCCCACGTGTTACTCACCCGTTCGCCACTAATCCCCACCGAAGTGGTTCATCGTTCGACTTGCATGTGTTAAGCACGCCGCCAGCGTTCGTCCTGAGCCAGGATCAAACTCTCCGTGAATGTTTACCGGTGATCCGGTGCAACACCACGAGAGCGGTGCGAGGGGAGGAATAATCCCCTCGCACATAGCGTCCTCGCTGTGTTATTTCAAAGGAACCTCGCCCTCCCGAACGGGAGAGACGGGGTATCAACATATCTGGCGTTGACTTTTGGCACGCTGTTGAGTTCTCAAGGAACGGTCGCTTCCTTTGTACTCACCCTCGCGGGCTTTCCTCCGGGCTTCCCTTCGTTCTTGCGTTTCCGACTCTATCAGATCTTTTTCCGATCCGATTTCCTCGGTGCTTTCCAGGTTCCCGCTTTCGCGTTTCCCTTTCCGGCGGTTCCGACTCTATCAGATCCTTTCGGGCCTGATTCCCAGTCAGCGGGAGTTGCCTTCGCGGCCGTTGCGGGCCGTTCCGACGAGTGAGACTTTAGCGGATTCCTGGCTCCCGAGCTAATCGGGGGCTGCGTCCTTTCGAACGCGGATTCCTCATCTCGCAAATACGCATGGCAATGCATACGACGACGGATCGTCGATTGCTGCTTGAGTACCTGCGGAATGGCTGTCCGGGGACCGACCGGAGTCGGCTCTCACGTCGGACAACCCGGAGAACACTACGGATCGGGTCGGGGTGTGTCAACTCAGCTCCGGACCAGACCCTACGGGCGTACTCTGGTGTGCATGACGACGCGTACGTACACCCAGCAGTGGTGGGCCGCCTGACGGCGGCCGGACTTACGTATGCACTCAACGGCCGCCGCCTCGGCGGCCGTTCTCGTATCTCCCTCCTGAGCTCCGGAGGGTCGGCCCGCTGGGACGGCGGCCTCGACCAGGAGGTGGAGAAGGGATGACGCGGGTCTTCAGTGGGGTCAAGCCGACCGGGAATCTGACGCTGGGGAACTACCTGGGGGCCATGCGGCGGTGGGCTGCCGTGGATCAGCACCAGGCGGACGCGCTGTTCTGTGTCGTCGATCTGCATGCGCTGACCGTGGAGCACGATCCGGCGCGGGTGCGGCGGCTGAGTCGGCAGGCGGCGAGCCTGTTGTTGGCGACGGGGCTGGATCCGGAGCTGTGCACCGTGTTCGTGCAGAGCCATGTGGATGAGCACGCGCGGCTGTCGTATCTGCTGGAGTGCGTGGCCACGGACGGCGAGATGCGGCGAATGATCCAGTACAGGGAGAAAGCCGCGCGTGAGCGGCAGCGGGGCGGGAGTGTGCGGCTGTCGCTGCTGACGTATCCCGTGCTGATGGCGGCGGACATCCTGGCGTACGGGACCGACGAGGTGCCGGTGGGGGACGATCAGGCGCAGCATGTAGAGCTGGCGCGGGATCTCGCGGTGCGATTCAACCGTCGGTACGGGTACACGTTCGTGGTGCCTCGGGCCACGCATCCGACGGTGGCCACGCGGGTGATGAACCTGCAGGACCCGGCCTCGAAGATGGGGAAGAGTGAGGACGTCGGGCCCGGGATCGTCTATCTGCTCGATGAGCCGGACGTGGTGCGGAAGAAGGTTCTGCGGGCCGTGACCGACAGCGGGCGGGAGGTCGTGTACGACCGGGAGGCGCGGCCGGGCCTCGCCAATCTGCTGGAGATCCTCGCGGCCTGCACGGGTGGGAACCCATCGGAGCTGAGCGGTGTATATGAGTCGTACGGCGCCTTGAAGAAGGACACCGCAGAGGCCGTGGTCGAGGTTCTCAGGCCCGTGCAGGAGAGGCACAAGGCGTTGTGCGCGGATCCTGGCTATGTGGAGGAGGTGCTGCGGGATGGTGCGGAGAGGGCTCGGGCGATGGCCCGGCCGACCGTGGATGCCGCGTACCGGGCGATCGGGTTGTTGCCGGCGTCTGCCGATATCGAGGTGACTGCTCAGGGGTGAGCTGGGCCGCCCCTGGGCAGGGGCGGCCGGGCGTCAGCTGTTGTTGCCGGAGGCTCAGCTGTTGTTGCCGGAGGCCAGTTCGCGGCTGCGGTCGCGGGCGGCTTCGAGGGCGGCGATGAGGGCGGCTCGTACGCCGTGGTTCTCGAGTTCGCGGATGGCGTTGATGGTGGTGCCGGCGGGGGAGGTGACGTTCTCGCGGAGCTTCACCGGGTGTTCGCCGCTGTCGCGGAGCATCGTGGCGGCGCCGATCGCGGACTGGACGATCAGGTCGTGGGCCTTGTCGCGGGGCAGGCCCAGCAGGATGCCGGCGTCGGTCATGGCTTCGACCAGGTAGAAGAAGTACGCCGGGCCGGAGCCGGAGAGGGCCGTGCAGGCGTCCTGCTGGGACTCGGGGACGCGCAGCGTCTTGCCGACGGCGCCGAAGATTTCCTCCGCGTGGGCCAGGTCGGCATCGCTGGCGTGGCTGCCGGCGGAAATGACGGACATGGCTTCGTCGACGAGGGCGGGGGTGTTCGTCATGACGCGGACGACCGGGGTGCCGACGGTGAGGCGCTCCTCGATGAAGGAGGTGGTGATGCCCGCCGCGCCGCTGATGACCAGGCGGTCGGTGGGGACGTGGGGGGCGAGTTCGTCGAGGAGGGTGCCCATGTCCTGCGGTTTGACCGTGAGGATCAGGGTGTCGGCGGTCTTGGCGGCTTCCGGGTTGGTGACCGGGGTGACTCCGTAGCGGGTGCGGAGTTCTTCGGCTCGTTCCGGGCGGCGGGCGGTGACCAGGAGGTCGGCGGGGGTCCAGCCGGCGCGGATCATTCCGCTGAGCAGGGCTTCGCCGATCTTGCCGGTGCCGAGGACTGCGACTTTCTGGGTCATGGTGCGGGGCCCTCCGGGGGTGCGTCGTCCTTTGGGCATCCTCGCACTTGGAGTGAGGGTGCGCGTGGGCTGTCCGGCAGGCGGGACGCCGGTTGACGGGTGGGCGGGGTTGCGGCTGAGGGCGTTTTGCTCGCCCGCGCCAGCGGGGTGCCGCTGCGCCCACCCGTGCCGCCCTGGGGGCACCTCCCAGGCCCTTAAGGCACTGGGGGAGGCACGACTGCCCGCAGCTACGGCGGAGACATCTACGCCGTGCGGCGCCTCAGTGTTGCTGCGCCCAGGGTCAGGACCAGTAGGGCGCAGCCTGCCACGATCAGGGTGTCGCGGAGGAAGTTGGCGGTCATGTCGGTGTGCTTGAGGACTTCGCTCATGCCGTCGACGGCGTAGGACATGGGGAGGACGTTGGAGATGGCCTCGAGGATGGGGTGCATGTTGTCGCGTGGGGTGAACAGGCCGCAGAGGAGGAGTTGGGGGAAGAGCACTGCCGGCATGAACTGGACCGCCTGGAATTCGGAGGCCGCGAAGGCCGAGACGAAGAGACCGAGGGCTGTCCCGAGCAGGGCGTCGAGCAGGGCCACGAGCAGGAGCAGCCAGGGCGAGCCCGTGACGTCCAGGCCCAGGAGCCAGAGCGCCAGGCCGGTGGCGAGGGCGGACTGGATGATCGCCAGGGTGCCGAAGGCGAGGGCGTAGCCCGCGATCACGTCGCCTTTGCCGAGGGGCATGGCGAGGAGGCGTTCGAGGGTGCCGGAGGTGCGTTCGCGCAGGGTGGCGATGGAGGTCACCAGGAACATCGTGATCAGCGGGAAAATGCCCAGGAGGGATGCGCCGATGTTGTCGAAGGTGCGCGGGCTGCCGTCGAAGACGTAGCGCAGCAGGATCAGCATCAGGCACGGGACGAGGAGCATCAGCGCGATCGTGCGCGGGTCGTGGCGGAGCTGGCGCAGGACGCGGGCCGCGGTGGCGGTGGTGCGGGAGGCGTTCAGGGCGCTGGTGGGTGCGGGCGTTGCGGGGGCGGTGACCGTCGTCGCGCTCATCGGGCGGTCTCCTTCTTGCGGCTGTTCGCGGTTGCCTCGTCCACCAGGCGCAGGAACGCCGCTTCGACGGTGTCGGCGCCGGTGCGGGTGCGCAGGGCGTCCGGGGTGTCGTCGGCGAGGATCTCGCCTTCGCGCATGAGGAGGAGGCGGTGGCAGCGCTCGGCCTCGTCCATGACGTGGGAGGAGATGAGGAGGGTGGCGCCGCGGCCGGCGGCGATGTCGTGGAAGAGGTTCCACAGGTCGCGGCGGAGGACGGGGTCCAGGCCGACGGTCGGTTCGTCGAGGACCAGGAGTTCGGGGGTGCCCAGGAGGGCTACTGCCAGGGAGACGCGGCTGCGCTGGCCGCCGGAGAGGTTGCCGGCGAGGGAGTAGGCGTGGCTGGTGAGGTCGACGTCGGCGATGGCCCGGGTGACGTTGTCGTGGCGGCGTTCGGATGCCGAGCGGCCTGGGTCGAGGATCGCGGCGAAGTAGTCCAGGTTCTGACGGATGGTCAGGTCGTCGTAGACGGAGGGGGCCTGGGTGACGTAGCCGATGCGGGTGCGCAGTGTGGGGTGGCCGGCGGGGCGACCCAGGACGTCGAGGGTGCCGGTGACCTTGGCCTGGGTGCCGACGATGGCGCGCATCAGGGTCGACTTGCCGCATCCGGAGGGACCGAGCAGGCCGGTGATCTGGCCGCGCGGGACGGTGAAGTCGAGGGCGCGCAGGACTGTGCGGGGGCCGCGGACGACGGTGAGGCCCTCGGCGTGGATGGCGGAGGTCTCGGCGGTTCGGGGTGGGGTGTTGCCGTTGGCGTCGGGTGGGTCGGCAGCATTATTCATCATGCGATGAATAATTCTCCTGGGTGTACGCCTCGTCAAGGCAGGGGCTGCTCAGGTGCGGCGGCGCTTCTTCGGGTTGCCGGTGCGGCGGGCGGAGCGCTTCTCGTGCTGTCGGCGGGCCTCCTCGTACTCCTCGCGGTGGAGGTTCTCGCCCGGGGCCTCGAGGAGGGAGCGGAAGAAGTAGGCGAGGAGGGAGCCGACGAAGCCGATGGTCAGCAGGCCGCGCAGGGAAGCCTGGCGGTCGGGGTCCGGGCGCTTGGTGAAGGCGTCCCAGGTGTGGCGGAAGGCGAGAGCGCTGCAGACCGCGAACATGACGACGACCAGCAGCGTGACGAAGCTGCCGGAGTCGGCGATCTGCAGACCCTCGTAGGCGAAGCGGAGCACCAGGCAGGCGGCGACGGCTGCGGCGAGGGAGCCGACGGCGGCGCCGATACGGCGGGCCGTGTATCCGTTGTCGTGGTGCACCCAGGTCGTGCCGAAGAAACGGATGGGCTCGGGGCGGGGGCCGCCCGTGGGCTGGCCCGGGGTGCGGTTCTGCTTGTCGCTCACGGGCCGATTATGGCTCCCGGCCATGGCGGGGCCAGGCCCTCGCCGCGGTCAGGAACCATGCCGGGCGCCCCTGGTCGTCGGGAGCAGCGCCCGGCGCACCCTGCCGTCGTCAGGAGCAGCGCGGTGCCACGTAGCCGTCGCTGCCGGTGTTGACGTAGGCGTCGGAGACGTACTGGGCGTTGGCGATGCAGTCCCAGATGTTGGTGGTGCCGTAGGGGCCGGTGACGGTGTCGCCGGGGCGCTGGCAGTAGATGGGGACGGTGGCGCCCTCGGGCAGGACGCGGACGATCCGGTAGTGGGTGCCGGGGCCGCTGCGGACGTTGAGCCGGACGCCGGGGGCGACCGGGTAGGAGCGGACCCTCGCCTCCGCCGTCGCCGCCGGTGCCGTCTCCAGCTCGTCCGTGCCCGAGATCTCGATGTCCTCCGTGGCCATGTCGGCCTCCCCCCGTTTGGATGCTTGTGAACGGTTCACGCCAAAATCACCTGGCACACCGAGGCTAGCAAGCCACAGAGGTTTCGCACGAAGCATCGACTAGGCTCAGCGCGTCGCGCATGCGGACGGACATCCGGGGGTGAGAGATGCCGCCATGGCGCAGCACCGGTACGGATGCGGAAGCGGAATCTCCGCAGTACGCCGGGCAGTACCTGCTGGAGGCGCCGCTCGGTTCCGGTGGCATGGGCGTGGTCCATCTGGCGCGGTCGGCCTCGGGGTTGCGGCTCGCCGTGAAGGTGGTGCACGGGGAGTTTGCTCAGGACCCGGAGTTCCGGGGGCGGTTCCGGCAGGAGGTGGCCGCCGCACGGCGGGTCAGCGGTGCCTTCACCGCGCCCGTCGTCGACGCCGATCCCGATGCCGAGCGCCCCTGGATGGCGACGCTCTTCATCCCCGGCCCCACCCTCGCCGAGTACGTGAAGCGGAACGGGGCCCTTGCGCCGGCCCGGCTGCGGCAGTTGACGGCGGGGCTCGCCGAGGCGCTGCGGGACATCCATCGGGTCGGGGTCGTGCACCGCGACCTCAAGCCGAGCAACGTCCTGCTCGCCGAGGACGGGCCGAAGGTCATCGACTTCGGGATATCCCGGCCCTCGGACAGCGAACTGCGCACCGAGACCGGCAAGTTGATCGGCACGCCGCCGTTCATGGCGCCGGAGCAGTTCCGCAGGCCGCGGGAGGTCGGGCCGGCCGCCGACGTCTTCGCGCTCGGGTCGGTCATCGTGCACGCCGCGACGGGCAGCGGCCCCTTCGACTCCGACAGCCCGTACCTGGTGGCATATCAGGTCGTCCATGAAGAGCCGGACTTGACAGGAGTGCCGGACGAGCTGGCGCCACTCGTCGCCCGGTGCCTGGCCAAGGAGCCGGAGGACCGGCCCACTCCGGACGAGCTGATGGCGGAGCTCCGGTCGCTTTCGGCGTCGTATGACACACAGGCCTTCATTCCCGAACAGCGCACGGGCGACCGGCCGTTCGATGACCCGCGGGAAGTCGAGCCGGCACGGGAGTTCCATCGCCCGCGGAAAGCCGGACCCCCGAACGATGCCGGTCCCGACGAGGCCCCCACGCACCGGCGCCGGGTGCCCTCGGCGGACGGTCCGGTCGCGGACGCACCCGGGGCCCGCGGCCCGAGAAGGCGGTGGCGGAGAGCCGCCGTGGCCGTCGCCGCCGTGCTCGCCCTGGGCGCGGGGGCTGTCGCCCTCCTCGGGGCCGGCGACAGCCCGACGCCGGCCGGGGCCGGGCAGCCCGCCCCGTTCCGCCCCTGGGACATCGACCTGAGCGCCCGTGGCGCCGAGGCGAGCGGCATGCCGCAGTGCGCCTACACGCCCGGGACGCTGTACTGCACCCGCCCCGGTGTTCTGGCCGCCGCGGTCGATCCCGCCGACGGCGGCGTGAAGTGGGCGCGTGCGGGGGGCGGGCAGCAGGCGGACGGGACCGTCGAGCCGCCGGTGCTGTCGGGCGGGTTGCTGCATGTCGTCACGGAGGGCGGGCGGCGGCTCGCCGCGCTCGACCCGGCGACCGGCAGGACCCGCTGGAGCCACGACATCTCGCGCTACGACGGTCGGGTCGCGCACGTCGGCGGGATCGTCCTGCTCACCGGACGCGACTCGAAGGTCACCGCGCTGGACGCGGCCACCGGCGAGCGGAAGTGGCAGCACGCGGTCGCCGGGCTCACGCAGCCGGTGTTCCAGTCGTACGGCGGCCGGGTCGCGTACGCGGTCGGCGCGGCCGGGACTGGAACCCGGGTGACCGCCGTCGACCCGGAGAGCGGCGCCGTCCGCTGGCAGCGGCAGCTGGCCGGTGCGCTCAGCCTGGTCGGCGCCCGTGAGGGCGTGCTCTGGTTCACGTCGACCTCGGCGGAGTACGCCGACACCGACGCGGTCGTGCGCTACGACGCCACGCACGGGACGCAGCGCCGCATCGCCCTGCGCCATCCGCTGGCGGGAGCGCAGGCCGTCGTACAGAAGGACACGGTGTATCTGCTGGGGGCCGACGGCGCGCTGGTCGCCGCCGACACGCGGACGTCGGCGCAGCTGTGGCGGCTGGAGACGTCCGTCAGTTTCCCGTCCGCGCCGGTGGTGGCCGGGGGGCGGCTGTACTTCAGTGCCGGGGACGGGCGGGTCGTCGCCGTCGACACCGGGAAGGGTGCGCTGCTGGGGCAGACCAGGGCGCGGCCCGGGGCGGCGCGGGGGTCGGTGGTGTCCGGGCTGCCACTGCCGGTCGCCGGGGACGGCAGGGTGTTCGCCGCGGCTCCGGACGGTTCGCTGTTCGCGGTGGACGGGGACGATCCGGCGCGGTGGTGACAGGCGGGGCGGGCTGAGCGGCTGGGGGCGGCGTGCGAAGGCCGGACTCCACCGGCCGAGGGGGCGCGCGAAAGCCAGGCTCACCGGCTGGGCGGCACACGAAACCCGGGCCCACCGGCCAAGCCCGCACACAAAAGGGGCCGCCCCGTCACAGGCGGCCCCAGGTGTGTGCCTCAGCCCAGTTTGCTGACGTCCCGCACGGCGCCCTTGTCCGCGCTGGTTGCCATGGCGGCGTATGCCCGCAGTGCGGCCGACACCTTGCGCTCGCGGTCCTTCGGGACGTACACCCCGTTCAACGCCTGATCCCGGCGCGCCAGTTCCGCCTCGTCCACGAGCAGTTCGATGGAACGGTTCGGGATGTCGATGCGGATGCGGTCGCCGTCCTCGACGAGCGCGATGGTGCCGCCGGACGCCGCCTCCGGGGAGGCGTGGCCGATGGACAGGCCGGACGTGCCGCCGGAGAAACGGCCGTCGGTGATCAGGGCGCAGGTCTTGCCGAGGCCGCGGCCCTTCAGGAAGGACGTCGGGTAGAGCATCTCCTGCATGCCGGGGCCGCCCTTGGGGCCCTCGTAGCGGATGACGACGACGTCGCCGTCCGTCACCTGCTTGTTGAGGATCTTCTCGACGGCCTCCTCCTGCGACTCGCAGACGACCGCCGGGCCCTCGAAGGTCCAGATGGACTCGTCGACGCCGGCCGTCTTCACCACGCAGCCGTCGACGGCGAGGTTGCCCTTCAGTACCGCCAGGCCGCCGTCCTTGGAGTAGGCGTGCTCGGCGGAGCGGATGCA
This sequence comes from Streptomyces flavusporus, assembly GCF_046267975.1. NCBI lineage: Bacteria > Bacillati > Actinomycetota > Actinomycetes > Kitasatosporales > Streptomycetaceae > Streptomyces > Streptomyces flavusporus. The sequence continues at coordinate 4,347,803 of NZ_CP176503.1, forward strand.
GCCGCCCTCGGCGTCCACGTCCAGCGCCTCCCAGCGCTCGGACTGGGAGAAGGCCTCGGCGGAGCGGACGCAGCCGGGTGCCGCGTGCCACAGCTCCACGGCCTCGGCCGAAGGCGAGCCGCCGCGGACGTCCCACGTCTTCAGCCAGTCCGCCAGGGACGGGCTGTGGACGGCGTGCACGTCCTCGTTGAGCAGGCCCGCGCGGTGCAGCTCGCCGAGCAGGGCCGGGATGCCGCCGGCGCGGTGCACGTCCTCCATGTAGTACGTGCGGTCCTTGGCGACGTTGGGTGCGACCTTCGCCAGGCACGGCACGCGGCGCGAGACGGCGTCGATCTGCTCCAGGCCGAAGGGCACGCCGGCCTCCTGGGCGGCGGCCAGCAGGTGCAGGATCGTGTTGGTCGAGCCGCCCATCGCGATGTCCAGGGCCATGGCGTTCTCGAAGGCCGCGATGGTGGCGATGTTGCGGGGCAGGACCGTGTCGTCGTCCTGCTCGTAGTAGCGGCGGGTCAGGTCCATGACCGTGCGGGCGGCGTTCTCGTAGAGCGCGCGGCGGGCGGTGTGGGTGGCGAGGACCGAGCCGTTGCCGGGGAGGGAGAGGCCGATGGCCTCGGTCAGACAGTTCATCGAGTTGGCGGTGAACATGCCGGAACAGGAGCCGCAGGTCGGACAGGCGTTCTCCTCGATACGGAGGATGTCCTCGTCCGAGATCTTGTCGTTCACCGCGTCGGAGATCGCGTCGACCAGGTCGAGCGTGCGGACCGTGCCGTCGACCAGCGTGGCGCGGCCGGACTCCATCGGGCCGCCGGAGACGAAGACCGTCGGGATGTTCAGGCGCAGGGCGGCCATGAGCATGCCCGGGGTGATCTTGTCGCAGTTGGAGATGCAGACCAGGGCGTCGGCGCAGTGCGCCTCGACCATGTACTCCACGCTGTCCGCGATCAGGTCGCGGGAGGGCAGGCTGTACAGCATGCCGCCGTGGCCCATCGCGATGCCGTCGTCGACGGCGATCGTGTTGAACTCGCGCGGGATGCCGCCGGCCTCCGTGATCGCCTCGCTGACGATCCGGCCGACCGGCGCCAGGTGCGTGTGGCCCGGCACGAACTCAGTGAAGCTGTTGGCAACCGCGATGATCGGCTTTCGGCCGATGTCCGCACCGGGTACACCGGAGGCGCGCATAAGGGCGCGGGCGCCCGCCATGTTGCGGCCGTGGGTGACTGTGCGGGACCTCAGCTCGGGCATCGTCGCTCGCTCCTTCGGAGAGTTCTGACTGAGTCGAGCCTACGCCGGTCATCCAGAGGGCGGACATGATGTCCGGATTGCGGGACGCATGTCTCAGGGATTCAAGGGCTCGTTCCCTCTAAAGGAGTCAGGAGTCCGTCAGGTGAGCCGGTAAGGGATTCAGGGTTTCGTCAGGTGGCCCTGCACCACGGGTGCGATCCGTCGGATGATCACTTCCATGTCGGCCGACGCCAGCGGCTCAAGCTTGATCACGTACCGCAGCATGGCGACACCGACCAGCTGTGCGGCCGCCAGTTCCGCCCGCAGCTCCGCGTCGGGCGTGCCGAGCTGGGCGGCGACCCTGCGGAGCAGCTGGGTGGCAACGAGGCGGCGGAAGACGGCGGCCGCGACCTCGTTGTTCACCGCGGACCGTACGACCGCGAGCAGCGGCGTCCGGGTGACCGGGTTCTCCCAGATCCCGAAGAGGAATCGGGCGAACCGCTCACCGACCTCCTCGGGCGCCCCCTCGAAGATCACGTCCGGTGCCCTCAGCGCGGGCGCGAAGACCGTCTCCACCGCCTCCTGGAAGACCTGTTCCTTGGTGCCGAAGTAGTGGTGCACCAGCGCCGAGTCCACACCGGCCGCCTTGGCGATGCCGCGCACGGACGTCTTCTCGTAGCCCCGTTCGGAGAACTCCTCGCGGGCCGCGGCGAGGATGCGGTCGCGGGTGGCGGGGCCGTCGGCGGACTCCGTACGCGAGGGCCGTCCCCGGCGGCGCGGCGTGGGCGTCGTGCCGGTCATCGCCGGGGCACCTTCACCGCGGAGGCCAGGTGGAACCGGGTGAAGGCCAGGGCCTCGGCGAGGTCGGCCTCACGCTCCGCGCTGGACATGGCGCGGCGGGTGTTGACCTCGATGACGACGTGCCCGTCGAATCCGGACACGGCGAGCCGTTCCAGCAGCTCGGCGCAGGGCTGGGTGCCGCGGCCGGGGACCAGGTGCTCGTCCTTGTTGGAGCCGGAGCCGTCCGCGAGATGGACGTGACCCAGCCGGTCGCCCATGCGGTCGACCATCTGCAGGGCGTCAGTGCGCGCGGTCGCGGCGTGGCTGAGGTCGATCGTGAAGTGGCGGTAGTCGTCCTTCGTCACGTCCCAGTCGGGGGCGTACGCGAGCATCTCCCGGTCGCGGTAGCGCCAGGGGTACATGTTCTCGACGGCGAACCGCACATCCGTCTCGTTCGCCATCCGCCAGATCCCGGCGACGAAGTCGCGCGCGTACTGGCGCTGCCAGCGAAAGGGCGGGTGGACGACGACCGTGGTGGCGCCGAGCTTCTCGGCCGCCGCCTGGGCGCGCTGGAGCTTGACCCACGGGTCGGTGGACCACACGCGCTGCGTGATGAGCAGGCAGGGGGCGTGTACGGCGAGGATCGGGATCTGGTGGAAGTCGCTGAGCCGGCGCAGCGCCTCCATGTCCTGGCTGACCGGGTCGTTCCAGACCATGACCTCGACGCCGTCGTACCCGAGGCGCGCGGCGATCTCGAAGGCCGTTGCCGTCGACTCCGGGTACACGGAGGCCGTCGAGAGGGCGACCTTCGCATCCGGGATGCGTACGACTGGGTTTGCCACGATGGACAGCGTACGTGGTGCCTCTGGCGGTTGGGCCGGGTGCCTGTTCGCCGTCCGGGGGTTCGCCGTGGGCGGGTGCGGGCTCACTGTGGCTGGTCGCGCAGTTCCCCGCGCCCCTACCGGCGCCCGTTCACGCCGAGCCCATGTGGTCCAGGCGGCGGAGGATGATGCCCTCTCGGAGGGCCCACGGGCAGATCTCCAGCGTCTCCACGCCGAACAGGTCCATCGCGGCCTCCGCCACCAGGGCGCCGGCGACCAGCTGGGCCGCTCGGCCGTCGGAGACTCCGGGGAGTTCGGCGCGTTCCTCGGTGGTCATGCCGGCGAGGCGGGGGACCCAGGCCTCCAGGGACTGGCGCTTGAGTTCGCGCTGGACGTAGAGGCCGTCGGCGGAACGGGCGGCGCCGCCGATGCGGGCGAGCTGCCGGAAGGTCTTGGAGGTGGCGACCACGTGGTCGGGGGCGCCGAAGCGGCTGAACTCACCGACCGTACGGGCGATCTCGGCCCGCACATGGCGGCGCAGAGCCCGTATGTCCTCGGTGGCGGGCGGGTCGTCCGGCAGCCAGGCGGAGGTGAGCCGGCCGGCGCCGAGCGGCAGGGAGACGGCCGCGTCGGGGTCCTCGTCGATGCCGTAGGCGATCTCCAGGGAGCCGCCGCCGATGTCCAGGACGAGCAGCTTTCCGGCCGACCAGCCGAACCAGCGGCGGGCGGCGAGGAAGGTGAGCCGGGCCTCCTCGGCGCCGGTGAGGACCTGGAGCTGGGCACCGGTCTCGGTCTGCACACGCGCGAGGACGTCGTCGGCGTTGCTGGCCTCGCGTACCGCCGAGGTCGCGAACGGCAGCAGTTCCTCGACGCCCTTGTCCTCGGCGGCCTGGAGCGCCTCGTGGACGACGCCGATCAGCCGGTCGACGCCGTGGGGGCCGATGGCACCGTTCTCGTCGAGAAGTTGGGCGAGGCGCAGTTCCGCCTTGTGCGAGTGCGCGGGCAGCGGGCGCGCGCCGGGATGCGCATCCACCACCAGCAGATGCACCGTGTTCGATCCCACGTCGAGGACACCGAGTCTCATGTACGGAACGCTACTGCCAGCTGCACTGTGCTCCGCCCTCGAGGCGGTCCCTGGACGGGCGGCGGGCGACTTACCCTGGACCCGTGCCAAAGACGAAAAAGGCGAAGACCGACAAGGCAGACGAGAAGGCCAAATCAACCAAGGGTTCTTCGCAGGCGACAGCACCGACGAAGTCGCAGCAGGCCCTGGCGGACGACGAGAAGGGCCTCGACTTCGCGCGCGCGTGGGTGGAGTTTCCTGATCCGGCGGACGACGAACAGGTCTTCCGCTGTGATCTGACATGGCTGACCTCTCGCTGGAACTGCATCTTCGGAAGCGGCTGCCAGGGCATCCAGGCCGGCCGCGCGGACGACGGGTGCTGCACGCTGGGGGCCCACTTCTCCGACGAGGACGACGAGAAGCGGGTCGCCGGGCATGTGGCGAGGCTCACGCCGGAGATCTGGCAGAACCACGCCGAGGGCACCCGGGGCGGCTGGGTCTCCAAGGACGACGAGGGCTCCCGGCAGACCCGCCCCTACCAGGGCTCCTGCATCTTCCAGAACCGGCCCGGCTTCGCGGGCGGCGCGGGCTGCTCGCTGCACATCCTCGCCCTGAAGGAGGGCCGGGAACCGCTGGAGACGAAGCCTGACGTGTGCTGGCAGCTGCCGATCCGGCGGACCTACGAGTGGATCGACCGGCCCGACGACACCCGCGTGCTCCAGGTGTCGATCGGTGAGTACGACCGCCGGGGCTGGGGTCCGGGCGGCCACGACCTGCACTGGTGGTGCACGTCGGCGACCTCGGCACATGGTGCGGGCGATCCGGTGTACGTGTCCTATCGGGCGGAGCTGACGGAGCTGATGGGAAAGGCCGGCTACGACCGGCTGGTCGAGCTGTGCGAGCAGCGGTTGAACTCGCAGCTGCCTCTGCTTGCGCCGCATCCGGCGGATCCAGTGGAGTGACGGGCGACCGCGCGCCGTAACGGGGGGGGCGCAACCCGGCGTGGCGGGGTGGCACCGGTGTCTTACGACGTCGACGGGCTCGGGTCGCCGCTGTCGCTGGGTGGTGGCGGTGAGTCGCCCGGGGTGGACGGGGTGGAGTCGCTGGGGGTGGGTTCGGGGTCGGGTGGCGGGGTTGTCGGTGGGTCGCTGGGGGTGGGCTCGGTGGGCGGCGGGGTCGTGGGCGTCGGGTCCGGGTCGGGCGGGGGCGGAGGTGGGCCGCTGGGGGTGCTGGGCGCGGGGTCCGGGGTCGGGCCCGGGTCGGACGGGGTGGGGGCGGGGCCGTAGCCCTGGATCGTGACAACCGCGCCGACTGGTGAGATCGCCACCCGTGCGCTCCAGTACCCGGACGGCTCGCGCAGCTGGTCGACGTACACCTTGATCGTCAACGTTTCGCCTGGGCGGAGCGTTCCTGCAGATCGGCTCAGGTAGAGCCAGGAGGCGCCCGTGGTCGCGGACCAGCGCACCGGGGCATGGCCGGAGGCGGTCAGAGTGATCAGCGTGGTGTCGCCGCTGTTGTCGACGGTCACCGCCAGTGCCCCCGCACTCTTGCGGCCCGCTCCGGCGACGCTGACGACCTCCACGGAGATGTCGGGTTGGTCGCCGTTCGAGAAGCGGCCACCAGGGCGCGTGTCGGCGTTTCCCGTGTTCTCGTAGCCGCCGCGCGCCGCCTCGCCGTTGAGGCTGCCGGGGTCGTCGTCGCGGCTGGCGGTGGCGGTGCTGCCCTCTCCGCCCTCGCCGGTGACCGGCGAGGCCCGGTAGGCGGACCAGAGGGCCAGTACGGGGGCCGCCACGACGGTGGCGACGACGGTCGTGGTGACGGCACGCGCGCGTAGACGGTCCCTTCGGGCAGCGCGGTCCTTGGGGTCCACGGGGAAGCCGCGCCGGTCGAAGCGCGGCGCGGCGGTGCCCCGCGCGCGCGGGTGATGCGTCATGGCGTGGTGCAGTGCCGCGCGGGGCGCCTCCAGCACGGGCAGCGCGGCGGGGGTGACGCTGACGCCGGGCCAGCGGCCGGGGACGGCGCGCTCGGCGGTGCGCCGGCAGCGGGGGCAGTCGTCGACGTGCCGGACGAGCTCACGGCGGACCGCGGCGCCGAGCACGAGCTGGTTGTCGCCGGTGAGGCGGGCGACGCTCGGACAGCCGCCGGTCTCGACGACCGCGAGGGCGGCTCGGGTGCGCTCGACCTCGCAGGCGGCGGAAGCGAGCAGTTCACGGGTGGTGGCGAGGTCCATGCCGAGGACGGCGGCGACCTCATGGGCGGCCAGGTGGTGGCGTACGGCCAGTTCGAGCGCCTCGCGCTGCTCGGGGGTGGTGCCGGCGGCCTCCGGCCAGGCCAACTGAGCGAGTTCGCGCCGGCGTCGCTCCTGGGCCTCCTCGGAGACGGGCGGGGTGGTGGGCTGTCTGCCGCGCTGCCGTTCGGTGCCATGGCGGCCCGCCGCGTGCGTGGCCTGACGTTTCTGCTTGGCCTCGGCCAGCTTGCGCAGGCACGCCCAGCGGGCCAGCGCGTACAGCCACGCCCGGCGGTCCCCGACGGCGTCCGGGGCACGCTGGCCGCGGCGTTCGGCGAGCGCGAGGACCTCGCCCAGGGCGGCGGTCGCGGCGTCGTGGTCGCACAGCACGGAGAGGCAGTAGGTGAAGAGACCGTCCAGATACGGCTCGTAGCGCGCGGGCGGGTGGTGCGCCAGCGTGCGCGCCGCAGCACGGTCGCGTGCCTCGCGGCGCGCCCGGTGTGCGCCGGTCGTGCGGGTCGAGGTGTCCGGGCTGCTGCTCATCACCCGGCCGACCGTAGGCGGCGGGGGGTGGCACCTTCCGCCCCCTTGAGCACTTTTAATTCGTACGGGTGAAACGATCCCTCATAAGGGGACAGGAACCGGTGATTCCGTGACCGGTTCGGGCGTGTCGATACCGGTTCGTACAGGGTTCGCGGCCCCGTTCGCGGCCCCACGGCACCGACGGCCCGCGGACCGATGGCCTGCACCGCGCCCGCGTTGTCAGTGGGGCCGGTTACGGTTTCGTCCATGGCTGCCCGTACGAAGACCACGAAGGACCGCCCGTCCTACCGCTGCACCGAATGCGGCTGGCAGACGGCCAAGTGGCTCGGCCGCTGCCCCGAATGCCAGGCCTGGGGCACGGTCGAGGAATACGGCACGCCCGCCGTACGCACGACCACACCCGGCCGCGTCACCACCTCCGCCCTGCCCATCGGCCAGGTCGACGGTCGCCAGGCCACCGCCCGCCCGACCGGCGTCCCCGAGCTGGACCGGGTGCTCGGCGGCGGGCTCGTGCCCGGCGCGGTGGTGCTCCTCGCGGGCGAGCCCGGCGTCGGCAAGTCGACCCTGCTGCTGGACGTGGCGGCCAAGTCGGCGAGTGACGAACACCGCACCCTCTATGTGACCGGCGAGGAGTCGGCGAGCCAGGTCCGGCTGCGCGCCGACCGGATCGGCGCCATCGACGACCACCTCTATCTCGCCGCCGAGACCGATCTGGCCGCCGTGCTGGGCCACTTGGACGCGGTGAAGCCGTCACTGCTCATCCTCGACTCGGTACAGACGGTCGCCTCCCCGGAGATCGACGGCGCCCCAGGCGGCATGGCCCAGGTCCGCGAAGTGGCCGGCGCCCTGATCCGCGCCTCCAAGGAGCGGGGCATGTCCACGCTCCTTGTGGGCCATGTCACCAAGGACGGCGCGATCGCGGGCCCGCGCCTGCTGGAGCACCTCGTCGACGTCGTCCTGCACTTCGAGGGCGACCGGCACGCGCGTCTGCGCCTCGTACGCGGCGTCAAGAACCGCTACGGGACGACGGACGAGGTCGGCTGCTTCGAGCTGCACGACGAGGGCATCACCGGACTCGCCGACCCCAGCGGCCTGTTCCTGACCCGCCGGGCCGAACCGGTCCCCGGCACCTGCCTGACCGTCACCCTGGAGGGCCGCCGCCCCCTGGTCGCCGAGGTCCAGGCACTCACGGTCGACTCGCAGATCCCCTCCCCACGCCGCACGACATCCGGCCTGGAGACCTCCCGCGTCTCGATGATGCTGGCCGTCCTGGAACAGCGCGGCCGCATCAGCGCCCTGGGCAAACGAGACATCTACTCCGCAACGGTCGGCGGAGTGAAGCTGTCCGAACCGGCCGCCGACCTCGCCGTCGCCCTCGCACTGGCGTCGGCGGCCAGTGACACCCCGCTGCCGAAGAACCTCGTGGCGATCGGCGAGGTCGGCCTCGCAGGCGAGGTCAGACGGGTCACCGGCGTGCAGCGCCGGCTCGCGGAGGCGCACCGCCTGGGCTTCACGCATGCGCTCGTGCCGGGCGATCCGGGCAAGGTCCCTGCAGGCATGAAGGTCCTGGAAGTCGCGGACATAGGGGACGCCCTGAGGGTCCTCCCCCGCTCCCGTCACCGAGAGGCCCCCCGGGACGCGGAGGACCGCCGGTAGACTTTGCCCTGGTCTCGCCCGTCCGTACGAACCGAGTGCGCATACGGGAGCGCCCCAGAACCTGCGACCGGAGGAGTGCAGTGGCAGCCAACGACCGGGCAGCAGCTCCCGGAAAATCCGGTGGGAGTGCCGGTTCCGATGGCCTGATGCGCGCCTCGCTGAGCGCCGTGGCTCCGGGCACGGCCCTGCGCGACGGGCTCGAGCGGGTCCTGCGCGGCAACACCGGCGGGCTGATCGTGCTCGGCTCCGACAAGACCGTCGAGGCCATGTGCACGGGCGGTTTCGTGCTGGATGTCGAGTTCACGGCGACCCGGCTGCGTGAGCTGTGCAAGCTGGACGGCGGCATCGTGCTCTCCTCCGACCTGTCGAAGATCCTGCGTGCGGGTGTCCAACTCGTTCCGGATCCCACGATCCCGACCGAGGAGACGGGCACTCGCCACCGCACCGCGGACCGGGTCAGCAAGCAGGTCGGATTCCCTGTGGTCTCGGTCTCCCAGTCCATGCGGCTGATCGCGCTGTACGTCGACGGCCAGCGCCGCGTCCTGGAGGACTCGGCGGCGATCCTGTCCCGCGCCAACCAGGCCCTGGCGACCCTGGAGCGCTACAAGCTCCGCCTGGACGAGGTCGCGGGCACGCTGTCGGCGTTGGAGATCGAGGACCTGGTGACGGTCCGGGACGTCTCCGCCGTCGCCCAGCGACTGGAGATGGTGCGCCGCATCGCCACCGAAATCGCCGAATACGTGGTCGAACTGGGCACCGATGGGCGTCTCCTCGCTCTCCAGCTGGACGAGTTGATCGCCGGCGTCGAACCCGAGCGTGAACTGGTCGTCCGGGACTACGTTCCCGAGCCCACCGCCAAGCGCTCCCGCACGGTCGAGGAGGCGCTGGCCGAACTGGACGCCCTCACCCACGCCGAGCTGCTCGAACTGCCCACGGTGGCCCGAGCGTTGGGCTACACGGGCTCCCCCGAGGCCCTCGACTCCGCGGTGTCCCCGCGCGGCTTCCGCCTCCTCGCCAAGGTGCCGCGCCTCCCGGGCGCCATCATCGACCGGCTGGTGGAGTACTTCGGCGGCCTGCAGAAACTCCTCGCCGCCAGCGTGGACGACCTCCAGACGGTCGAGGGCGTGGGCGAGGCGCGTGCGCGCAGCGTCCGAGAGGGCCTGTCCCGCCTGGCGGAGTCGTCGATCCTGGAACGCTACGTCTGAGTCACCCGCTGTGGGCAGTCGTTCCGCAGGGCGATGGGGGTCCCCCGCTCGAGCGAAGCCGAGAGTGGGGGAGGGTGGGCACAGCCACGGACGCCGGTGCCTACTCAAGCAACGGCACCGTGCCAGACCTAGTCGGCGTCCAGCACGAACGAAGTCCGCACCTTCCCGAACCCCGGCGCCGCAGCCTCCAAGAGATACGTCCCCGCCCCGGCCGCCCCCGCCGGAGGCGTCCCGCACTCGGGGACACTCGGCTTGCGATCCCACTCCACGGTGTACGTGATACCGCTGCCTGCGAGCACCCGGTACAGCAGGCTGCCGGCCCCCTTGGGACAGTCGTCCGACGACCAGTACGCGTCGTCGCTCCCCGCCTGAGTGATCGTCAGTACAGCGCTCTTGGGCCCGAGATCGACCTTGCAGTCACTGCCGGAGGAGTTCTGCGCGGTCAGCCGGAAGACCGGCCGCTCGTCCGGTGAGTAGGAGTTACGCACGCTGCGCAGCGTCAACGACACCGCGCTCGGCTTGCAGTTGGGCAAGGAGGACCCGGTCGGCAGAGCATCCCCCGCACCGACGCCGGCCCCTGACGCAGCGCCACCCGAGCCGCCGCTGCTGCCCGCGCTGCCGCCGCCGCTGCCGCCGTCACCCGAGCCGTCGGCCCCACCGGAGTCCCCCGCCCCGGCACTGCCTCCCGAGCCGCTCCCGGAACCGCCCCCGTTGGCGTCCCCGTCGTCCGACTCGTCGCGTCCGCCTGGCGCTTGACTGATCGCGGGCCCGGAGCTGGACGGCCCCGGCGCGATCGTGGACGCGGGATTCTTGCCGTCGGACCCGTCGGCGCCGTTCTTGCTGCCTCCGCCGCCCGATGTGAGGACCCAGGTGATCAGCAGCGCCAACAGGGCGATCACAGACAGCAGGACGACCCTCCGTCGCCAGTAGATGGAGGAGGGAAGCGGCCCGACCGGATTGCGCAGAGATCCCACGGCGCAAACTGTACGAGAGATCGGTGCGTCAGCTTGCCCCACCCGCCGCCAGGAGCCACAACTTTTCCGGATCATCATCCCGGAATGCCGCCGACGCGCCGCTGCCGGTCATCGAGTCGAGCACCGGATGACGCAGGCAGTGACGAACCTTCCCACGTCGCCTACGGTCCGTGACGGCGAGCGTCGGGTTCGACGGCAACACGCCCGGCGGCACCCGGAACTCGGCGGCGCGGCGGACGGAGACGGGGCCGTTCGCGACCGCGGCCCTTGCACCTTTGGCCACGACCTCCGGGCGACGCAGCCGACACCGCGCCCCGACCCGCCCCACTCCCCGCTACCCACGTCCGCGACCTTCGACGTGGCAGGATCGGAACTGCCATGACTGCGCCCACGAAGCCACCGCACACCCGCCCCGCCGACGCCGTCCCCGGTCCGCCGCTCGGAGCCGAGCTGCACTCCCCCGTCATCGCCTGGTTCGACGAGCATGCGCGCGACCTGCCCTGGCGGCGCCCGGAGGCCGGCGCCTGGGGCGTGATGGTCAGCGAGTTCATGCTCCAGCAGACACCGGTGAACCGCGTCCTGCCCGTCTACGAGCACTGGCTGGCCCGCTGGCCCCGCCCCGCCGACCTCGCCGAGGAGGCCCCCGGCGAGGCCGTCCGCGCCTGGGGCCGGCTCGGCTACCCGCGCCGCGCCCTGCGGCTGCACGGCGCCGCCGTCGCCATAACGGAGCGGCACGGCGGGGACGTACCGACCGACCACGGCCAGCTGCTGGCGCTGCCCGGCATCGGCGAGTACACGGCGGCGGCCGTGGCGTCGTTCGCGTACGGGCAGCGGCACGCCGTGCTCGACACCAATGTCCGCCGGGTCCTGGCCCGCGCGGTCAACGGTGTGCAGTATCCGCCGAACGCCACCACCGCCGCCGAGCGCCGGCTCGCCCGGGCGCTGCTGCCCGAGGACGAGCGGACCGCCGCCCGCTGGGCCGCGGCCTCCATGGAGCTGGGCGCGCTGGTGTGCACGGCCAAGAACGAGAGCTGCCAAAGCTGCCCGATCGCCGCACAGTGCGCCTGGCGGCTGGCCGGGAAGCCGGAGCACGACGGTCCGCCGCGCCGGGGACAGACGTACGCCGGCACCGACCGTCAGGTACGCGGCAAGCTGCTCGCCGTGCTGCGCGAGGCGCATGCGCCCGTGCCGCAGACGGTGCTCGACCGGGTGTGGCACGAGCCGGTGCAGCGGGCCCGGGCGCTGGACGGCCTGGTCGCGGACGGTCTGGTGGAGCCGCTGCCGGGCGGCCTGTACCGGCTGCCGCTGAGCTGACGTACAGCCGCATCACAGGCCTCTGCCACACATCAGCGCTCGTTCACAGCTCCACCCCAGCACCAAATCACCCCATACCCGCCCCATCCGATCTGCGCCTTTAACACGTCCCTACTTCCGTTACACAACCGACGGACAGCCGAGCGTTTACCGCAGGCTGCTTCGGACAGCGCCGTGACAACGCCTCCGTAGCTTCATTTCCGTGCCCGACGGGGTGGCACGGCTACAGAAGTAACGGGGATGGAGGCGGTTGATCATGGCGCAGCGCGAGGTGGGCGAGGTGCTCGAATTCGAGGAGTACGTCCGCACCCGGCAGGACGCGCTCCTTCGCAGCGCCCGCCGACTGGTCCCGGACCCGGTCGACGCCCAGGACCTGCTCCAGACGGCGCTGGCCCGGACGTACGGCCGCTGGGACGGCATAGCCGACAAGCGGCTCGCGGACGCCTATCTGCGCCGGGTGATGATCAACACGCGGACCGAGTGGTGGCGGGCCCGCAAGCTGGAGGAGGTGCCCACCGAGCAGCTCCCGGACGCCCGCGTGGACGACTCCACCGAGCAGCACGCGGACCGCGCCCTGCTGATGGACGTCATGAAGGTGCTCGCCCCGAAGCAGCGCAGTGTGGTCGTGCTGCGACACTGGGAGCAGATGTCCACGGAAGAGACGGCCGCCGCCCTCGGCATGTCGGCCGGAACGGTCAAGAGCACGCTGCACCGGGCGCTCGCCCGGCTCCGCGAGGAGCTGGAGTCCCGCGATCTGGACGCACGCGCGCTGGAGCGTGAGGAGCGGGAGCGTTGCGCGGCCTAGGGTCTGTCCGGCGGCCGGAGCCGGAGACGCGGGGCGTGGCACGCCCCCCTGCGGGGCCGCCCACCCCGGCCCGGAGCACCTGGCAGGCGGCGAGTACGGCGGCGGTCGTGTTCGGCGCCCTCGCCCTGTCGGTCTCCGCCTGCGGTACCGGCGGCACCGGCGCCCGGGACGAGGGCCCGGCCCACTCCGACGCGGTCGCCGGCACCGCGGCCTCGTCGGCGGCCCCGGCCTCCGCGGTGCCGCCCGCCAAGTCCCTCAGCCGCCCCGCGGCGGTCAAGCTCCTCATGGCCGACCCGGAGGTCTCGACGACGGTCAAACGCTCTCTGAAGCCGTGCGCCAGCGACGAGTACCCGGTCGACCTGTCGTACGGCAATCTGACGTCAGGGGCGGTCGACGATGTCGTCGTCAATGTCGTGACCTGCAGCGATGTCGTCGGCATCGGCTCGTATGTGTATCGCGAGCAGGGCGGTACGTACCAGAATGTCTTCCAGTCCGAGGAACCTCCGGTCTATGCCGAAATAGACCGTGGTGACCTGATCGTGACCAAGCAGGTGTACGAGAAGGGCGACCCGGTGTCGAGCCCGTCCGGCGAGAACGTGATCACGTACCGCTGGGCCTCGGGCCGCTTCACCGAGGAGTACCGGACGCACAACGACTACAGCTCGGTGGTCGGTGGCGCGGCCACCCCGGCGCCCGAGAGCAACTGAACCCCGGCCGGACTCCCACGCACGACAAGCACACGAGGACAGAGAGCAGCGGGATGGCAGACCAGACCCACGTTCTGTTCGTCGAGGACGACGACGTCATCCGCGAGGCCACCCAGCTCGCCCTGGAGCGGGACGGCTTCGCGGTCACCGCCATGCCCGACGGGCTGTCGGGCCTGGAGGCGTTCCGCGCGAACCGCCCCGACATCGCCCTGCTGGACGTCATGGTGCCCGGCCTGGACGGCGTCAGCCTGTGCCGCCGGATCCGTGACGAGTCGACCGTCCCGGTGATCATGCTGTCGGCGCGGGCCGACTCCATCGACGTGGTGCTGGGCCTGGAGGCGGGCGCCGACGACTACGTGACCAAGCCGTTCGACGGTGCCGTCCTGGTCGCCCGGATCCGTGCCGTGCTGCGCCGCTTCGGCCACGCCGGCGGCGCCCGCGCGGGCCGGGCGGAGGAGGCCGGCGCCGCGGCGGACGGCGGCGTGCTCACCTTCGGCGACCTGGAGGTCGACACCGAGGGGATGGAGGTCCGCCGGGCCGGCCGCCCGGTGGCGCTCACCCCGACCGAGATGCGGCTGCTGCTGGAGTTCTCCTCCGCGCCGGGCACCGTGCTGTCGCGGGACAAGCTGCTGGAGCGCGTGTGGGACTACGGCTGGGGCGGGGACACCCGGGTCGTCGACGTCCATGTGCAGCGGCTGCGTACGAAGATCGGTCAGGACCGGATCGAGACGGTCCGCGGCTTCGGCTACAAGTTGAAGGCCTGAGCAGGACAGGGATATGCGGGGGATCTTTCGACGCCTCGTTCCGGAACGGCTGGAGCGCGCGGACATCCGTACGGGACTGAGGTGGAAGCTCAGTGCGGCCATCGCGCTGGTCGGCGCGCTGGTCGCGATCGCGCTCAGCCTGGTCGTGCACAACGCCGCCCGGGTCTCGATGCTGGACAACGCGCGTGACCTCGCGGACGAGCGCCTCCGGATCGCCCAGCGCAACTACGAGCTGTCCGGCCGCCCCAACTTCCCCAGCATCAAGATCGACGACCCGCGCCTGCCGCCCGAGCTGCGGGCGAAGGCCGAGGCGGGGCGGCGGGCGACCTACGTGGCCGACCGTCCGGCCGGCGGGCCGGACATCTGGGCCGCGGTGCCACTCAAGGACGGGCATGTGATGTCGCTGCACACGGGGTTCACCGACCGCAGCACGGACATCCTCAAGGACCTCGACCAGGCCCTCGTCATCGGCTCCATAGCGGCCGTCCTCGGCGGCAGCGCGCTCGGCGTGCTCATCGGCGGCCAGCTGTCGGGCCGACTGCGCAAGGCAGCGGCCGCGGCGAACCAGGTCGCCAAGGGCGAGCCGGACGTCCGGGTGCGGGAGGCGATCGGCGGGGTCGTCCGGGACGAGACCGACGACCTGGCGCGGGCCGTCGACGCGATGGCGAACGCCCTCCAGCAGCGTCTGGAGGCGGAGCGCCGGGTCACCGCCGACATCGCGCACGAGCTGCGCACCCCGGTGACCGGGCTGCTGACGGCGGCCGAGCTGCTGCCGCCGGGCCGCCCGACCGAGCTGGTGCTGGACCGGGCCAAGGCGATGCGCACGCTGGTCGAGGACGTCCTGGAGGTGGCCCGCCTCGACGGGGCCTCCGAGCGGGCCGAGCTGCAGGACATCATGCTGGGCGAGTTCGTCGCCCGGCGGGTGGCGGCGAAGGATCCGGACATCGAGGTGCTTGTCGTGCACGAGTCGGAGGTGACGACCGACCCGCGGCGGCTGGAGCGCGTGCTGTTCAACCTGCTCGCCAACGCCGCCCGGCACGGCAGACCGCCGATCGAGGTCACCGTCGAGGGCCGGGTCATCCGCGTCCGCGACCATGGGCCCGGCTTCCCCGAGGACCTGCTCGCGGAGGGTCCGAGCCGCTTCCGCACCGGCAGCAAGGACCGCGCCGGTCGCGGTCACGGCCTCGGCCTGACCATCGCGGCCGGCCAGGCCCGGGTACTGGGCGCCCGCCTGACCTTCCGCAACGTCCGCCCGCCCCGCGCGGCGGAGCACATCCCGGCGGAGGGCGCGGTCGCCGTGCTGTGGCTGCCGGAGCACGCGCCGACGGCCACGGGCAGCTATCCGATGCTGCCCGACCAGTAGGACGGACGTCGGGCGAACCTCAGACGGCCTCGGCCACCGGCGCCTGCGCGGGAGCACCGTCGTCCGCCTTCGGCCCCGCCCCCTTCAGCGGCACCTCCTTGACGAACACCGCCGCCACCAGCGCGACCACAGCCACTCCGGCGCCCAGGAGGAACGCCCAGTGGGTCCCCGCGGACACCGCGTGCTGGTAGGCCTCCCGGGCCGCGGTCGGCAGCTTGGCCAGGCTCGCGGCGTCCAGCTGGGCGGACTGTTCGGTCACCTTGGAGCCCAGCGCGCCGGCCCGCTCGGCCATGACGTCCTGGACGCGGTGGTTGAACAGCGCGCCCATGATGGCGACGCCGAAGGAGGAGCCGAGCGTGCGGAAGAGGGTGGCGGAGGAGGACGCGACGCCCATGTCCTTCATCTCCACGCTGTTCTGCGCGACCAGCATGGTGATCTGCATCAGGCAGCCCATGCCCAGACCGAGGACGGCCATGTACACGCCGGAGGTCAGCCGCGAGGTCCCGGTGTCCATCAGGGACAGCAGGTACAGCCCGGCGACCAGCAGCACACCGCCCACGACCGGGAAGACCTTGTAGCGGCCGGTGTTGGTGGTCACCCGCCCGGCGACCATCGACGTCACGAGCACCGCACCGAGCATCGGCAGAAGCAGCAGCCCGGAGTTGGTCGCGGACGCGCCCTGCACCGACTGCTGGTACAGCGGCAGGAAGAGGGTTGCGCCGAACATCACGAAGCCGGTGATGAAGCCGATGACGGACATCAGTGTGAAGTTGCGGCTGCGGAAGATGTGCAGCGGCAGGACCGGTTCGGCGGCCCGGGTCTGCCAGAACAGGAACCCGACGAGCGCGGCGACACCGATGCCGATCAGCTCCATGATCTGCACGGACGTCCAGGCGTACTCCGTACCGCCCCAGGTGGTGACGAGCACGATCGCGGTGATGCCGACGGTCAGCAGTGCGGCGCCCAGGTAGTCGATCCGGGCCTCGGACCGCTTCTTCGGCAGGTGCAGTACGGCGCTGATGGCGAGCAGCGCTACGGCGCCGAGCGGCAGGTTGATGTAGAACGTCCAGCGCCAGCCCCAGTGGTCGGTGATGGTGCCGCCGACCAGCGGGCCGCCGATCATGGCCAGCGCCATGACGCCGGCCATCATTCCCTGGTACTTGCCGCGCTCCCGCGGCGGGATCAGGTCGCCGATGATCGCCATCACGCCGACCATCAGTCCGCCGGCGCCCAGTCCCTGCACGGCGCGGAAGGCGATCAGCTGACCCATGTCCTGGGCCATGCCGCTGAGCGCGGAGCCGATCAGGAAGATCACGATCGAGGTCATGAACGAGCCCTTGCGCCCGTACATGTCGCCGAGCTTCCCCCAGAGCGGGGTGGAGGCGGCGGTCGCCAGGGTGTACGCGGTCACCACCCACGACAGGTGTTCCAGACCGCCCAGTTCGCCGACGATCGTCGGCATCGCGGTGCCCACGATCATGTTGTCGAGCATCGCGAGCATCATCGCGATCATCAGGGCGAGCAGGACGACCTGCACGCTCCTGGGCTGATTCCCCGTGTCCGTGCTGTCGGCAGGTATGTCCGCCACCGCTCCCCCAACTTACTTGCCGCCCGGCTAGTTCCGCCATGGAACGTAGCTCGCAAACTAGCCGGGCGTCAAGTAAGTTTTTGTCTTACCAGGAGCACGAGGACGGGCGGCACGATGGGCGGCACCAAGCAGCAGCGGCGCGGCAACACGCGCCAGCGCATCCAGGACGTGGCGCTGGAGCTCTTCGCCGAGCAGGGCTACGAGAAGACGTCCCTGCGCGAGATCGCCGAGCGCCTGGACGTCACCAAGGCGGCGCTGTACTACCACTTCAAGACCAAGGAAGAGATCCTGGTCGGCATCTTCGACGACCTGATGCAGCCGATCGACGAACTGGTCGAGTGGGGCGGGCACCAGCCGCACACCCTGGAGACGAAGCAGGAGATCGTACGGCGCTACAGCCAACTGCTCTCCGACGCCGCACCGTTGTTCCGCTTCATGCACGAAAACCAGGCGACCGTACGGGAACTGCGCATCGGCGACCTGTTCAAGGAGCGCATGCGGGGCCTGCGCGAGATCATCATCGACCGGGACGCCACCCTGGCCGACCAGGTCCGCTGCGTGAGCGCCATCTTCACACTGCACGCCGGCACGGTGTTCGTGATGCAGGAACTGGAAGGCGACCCCGAGGACAAGCGCAAGGCCATCCTCGAGGTCGCCGTCGACATGGTGACCCAGGCGCACGGGGGCGCCGCTCGGTCGTCTTAGAGGGTCACGCCCTTGGCACGCAGGAAGGCGACCGGGTTGATGGCCGTGCCGTAGTTGGCGGTCGTACGGATCTCGAAGTGCAGGTGCGGACCGCTGGAGTTGCCGGTGTTGCCGGACAGGGCGATGCGCTGACCGGTGGCGACGATCTGGCCGACCTTCACGTCGACGCGGGCCAGGTGGGCGTACTGGGAGAACGTCCCGTTGCCGTGCTTGATGACGACGGCGTTGCCGTACGCGGGGCCGTCACCGGCGCCGTTGCCGCCGGCCTTGACCACGGTGCCGCCGTGCGCGGCGACGACGCGGGTGCCGGTCGGGACGGCGAAGTCCTGCCCGCTGTGGGTGGACTGCCACATGCCGCCGGCCTGGGCGTAGCTGGCGCTGAGCCGGTAGCTCTTGACCGGGCGGGTCCAGGACGCGGCCTTCTTCGCGGCGGCCCGCTGGGCGGCCTTCTTGCTGTTCGCGGCGGCCGCCTTGGCAGCCGCCTTCGCCTTGGCGTTCGCGGCGGCCACCTTGGCCGCCGCCTTCGCCTGAGCCGCGGCCTGCGCCTCGACGGCGCTCGCAACGCCGGAGGTGGCGGCGGTTGCGGTGGTGGTGGCCGTGACGGTGTTGGCGGCGGCCGCGACCCCGGCCCCCAGCACGACCGAGGCGCCGAGACCGGCGGCCAGCACGGCCGCGCGAGTGCGGAGCTGCGGCGTACGGGAAGAACGGGACGTGACACGCGTGAACATGCGAAACCTCATGGGACGGGGACAGAGAAAAGCCACCCGGCGCACGGACGTCCGCCGAATGGGCCATCCCTTGGTAACCCCCGGACCTGGCTATCCCAAAAGGTGTGACCTACGACGGAAGCTAGTAGTCCACCTCATAACTCCCCGACTCTTGACAGAGCCCCCATCAGGGACGAATTCGCCCATAACAGCCATTCCGCGTTGAGATTCCGAAATAAAAGTCCATTTTGTCCAGAACGGCCTTTCCACTATTCCAGGTAGTAACGGACAAATCGCCTGTGTGGCATGTCACCGATGGGCAAGATCGAGGGACCCCTGAATGTGACGGGGGCTACGCTGCTGTTTCCTGCCAACGGGGCTCGGGGGGAGGCCGGGTGGAACCGACGGTCATCGGCATGAGGCTGGCGTCCGGGGTGGTCGCACCACTCGTGAAGAAGCTGTTCGTGACCGAGGGTCCGGGCGCCGGGCTGGTGGACCGGCCGGTGCGGATCTCGTCGTACGTCACCTTCAGGGGCGAGAAGCGGCGGCTCGACCGCGACGACGTGACCGGACTGGCCGCGGAGCTGGTGCGCCGGGGCCTGCGCGGCACCGGGGAGCGCCCCCTGCCCGCCGACGAGGAGCAGGCCGTCGTCCACGCCCTGGCCGACACGCTGTACGCCCTCGGCGACCTGGACATGACCGACGTACAGGCCGTGGAGCTCGGCCATGAGGCCCTGGCCGCCCGTCTGCGCGCGGCGAGCGGCAAGCCGGACCGGGACCTGTCCCTCGACGCGGCCCTGTTCTACTTCCGGGCGCTCACCACCGCCTGCCTGCACATCCTGCACTTCTTCACCCAGCGCTCGACCTTTGTCCCGCGCACGCTGGTCGAACAGACCCGGCGGCAGAGCGAGCTGCTGGCCAGGGTCGACGAGCTGATCGCCCGGACCCCGCCGCCCGGCGGCACCGACCCGGCCTTCGAGCAGCGCTACGTGTCGTACGTCACGGCCAGGCACGGCCACCTCACCATCTACGGCATCGACCTGGTCAACTCCCCCGACCGCTGGCCCCTGGACGCGGCCTACCTGAGCCTGCAGACACTGCACCCGGCCGGGGACGGCACCGGTTCCGACGGCCTCGGCGTCGCCTCCGCCGCCACCGCACTGCCCGCCGAACAGGCCTTCGCCGAGCACGACCGGGTACTGCTGCGCGGAGTGGCCGGCTCCGGCAAGACCACGCTGGTGCAGTGGCTCGCAGTGACCGCGGCCCGGGGCGAGCGCGGCGACCGCATCCCCTTCGTCCTCCCCTTGCGCACCCTGGTCCGCCGCCCCGAGGGGCTGCCCGCCCCCGACGCCTTTCTGGCCGCCGTACGCGTCCCGTTCCACGCGAACCAGCCGGACGGCTGGGTGGACCGCGTGCTCACCGCCCGCCGCGCCCTGGTCCTGATCGACGGCATCGACGAGATCCCCGAGCTCGAGCGGGAGCGCACCCGCCGCTGGCTGCGCGAACTGCTGGACGTCTATCCCGGCAACCAGTGGCTGGTCACCTCCCGCCCCTCCGCCGTACGGGAGGACTGGCTCGCGGCCGACGGCTTCACGGAGCTGATGCTCACCCCCATGAGCCGGGACGACGTGGCCGCGTTCGTCTCCCGCTGGCACACGGCGGCACGGGCCGACGCCCCCGACCCCGAACGTCTCGACGACTACGAACGCTCCCTCCTCGACGCCCTGCGCACCAAGCCCGACCTCGGCCGCCTCGCCACCAACCCCCTGATGTGCGGGCTGATCTGCGCGCTGCACCGCGACCGGCGGGGCTATCTGCCGCACGGGAGGCAGGAGCTGTACGACGCTGCCCTGTCGATGCTGCTGGCGCGGCGGGACGAGGAGCGGGACATGTACGACCACGACGGCATCCAGCTCACCGAACTGCCCCAGATCCAGCTTCTGCAGCGCCTCGCCTACTGGCTGATCCGCAACAACCAGTCGGAGATGGATGCCGAGCGGGCGGAACGGATCATCGCCGACGTCCTGCCTTCCCTCCCGGCCGCCGCCACGCAGGGCGACGCCGGCCAGATCCTGCGGTACCTGCTCGTCCGCAGCGGCCTGCTGCGCGAACCCGCCCCCGGCACCGTGGAGTTCGTGCACCGCACCTTCCAGGACTACCTGGGCGCGAAGGCCGCCGTGGAGGACGGGGACTTCGGGCTGCTGGTGCGCGGGGCGGCGGACGAGCAGTGGGCGGACGTGATCCGGATGGCGGTGGCGCATGCCCGGCCGCGGGAACGGGCCGAGCTGCTACGGGACCTGAGTGCGGCGGCGGACCGAGCGGAGGGTGCGGCGAGTGCGCGGGTACGGCTTCTCGCGCTGGCCTCACTGGAGCATGCGACGGAGCTCGATCCCCGGGTGCGGGAGGAGGTCGAGCGGAAGGCGGCAGCGTTGATCCCGCCCCGGACGACCGAAGAGGCCCGCGCGTTGGCGTCGGTCGGGCCGCTCGCGTTGGAACTGCTGCCCGGCCCGAAGGGGCTCGGCGAGGAGGAGGCACGGGCGGTCGTCGTCACGGCGTCCCTCATCGGGACGGAGGCCGCGCTGCCGGTACTGGCCCGCTTCCGCTCCCATCCCGCCCTTGACGTACGGGCCCAACTCACCTGGACATGGCATCGGTTCGGAACCCGGCGATACGGCGAGGAGATCATTGCGCATCTGCCGGAGGAGGATCTCTTCTTCACCGCACGCTCGGTGGAACAGCTGCGTTTTCTGCGAGAACTGGGCGGCAGGCGTTCCGTGCAGCTCATCGGCGGCATCGAACCGAGCGACATCAGCGCCGGTCTCCACCCCGACCGGACGGCAGAGCTCCACATCCGCGACAACGACGAGTTGGAGGACCTGACCTGTCTGTCGTCCCTGCATGGGCTCGGCTATCTGGACCTCAGCAGGTGCTTCTATGTGGACGACCTGACTCCGCTGGCCGGCCTGCCCCTGTCCTGGCTGTCACTGGACCTCCTGGACCATCCGGACCTGTCCGTGCTCTCCGGATCGCCGACCTTGGACCAACTCGACCTCGGGGTCGTGCTGGAGGCCGAGTCCCTCGACGAGGCGCTCCCCCGGGGCCTGTCACTGCGCTATCTGCGGTTCACCAAAACGGCGCTCGAGAACACCGGCCTGCGCGGCCTGCACCGCTTCCGCTCGCTGAAGCAACTGAGCCTCGCCAAGCTGTCCACCAAGCTCTCCCCCGATGACTACGAGGAGATCGCCCGGCTCCCCGAACTTCAGGAGCTGCGCATCAACTGGCAGCACATCGAGTGGCAGGGCCCACCCCTGCCGACCGTCACCGACCTGCGCCTCAACAACGTCCTGGGCACCGAGGACTTCTCCGACATCCCGAGGCTGTTCCCCAACCTGCGCACGGCGACGGTCGTCCCCGCCCCGGACGTCACCCACATCCCGCAGCACATCCTCGACCCGCTCCCGGTCACGCCGGTGTTCAAGAGGATCCGCAGCGTTGTGTGACGCACACCTCTGTTCACCTACCGTCCAGTAACCCTACGGTTCCCCTCACGCCATCCACACCAACGAGCATGCCCACGACATGTTGGCAGCCGTACGGACGTGAAGGGACCCCCACACATGACGAGACGACGCCCCTGGGCGAGCCGCACCGCCGCAACCGCCGTCGCAGCAGCCGCCCTCGTGGCCATCGCCGCCCCTGCCGAGGCCGCGACCAGCACCGGCACGACCACCACCGCCACCACCGCCGCCGCGGACGTGGACTACGACACCTGGCAGAAGGACTGCCAGGCGGTGATGGACCAGGCACTGCCCTACCTGAAGCAGCGCATCGCCCAGTCGAAGCCGGGCGAGAAGCAGGCGATCGTCTTCGACATCGACAACACCACCCTGGAGACCGACTTCGGCTTCAGCTACCCGCAGCCGGCCAACCAGCCGGTCCTGGAGGTCGCCGAGTACGCCCAGGAGCACGGCGTCGACCTGTTCTTCGTCACGGCCCGGCCGGGCATCATCTACGCGCCCACCGAGTACAACCTGGAGAAGGTCGGCTACGAGGTCGACGGCCTCTATGTGCGCGGCTTCCTCGACCTCTTCAAGGACGTCGCCGCCTACAAGACCGCCCAGCGCGTCGACATCGAGTCGAAGGGCTACACCATCATCGCCAACATCGGCAACAACACCACCGACCTGTCGGGTGGCCACGCCGAGAAGACGTACAAGCTGCCGGACTACGACGGTCAGCTGTCCTGACGAAGGGACAAAAAAGAGGGCTGCCCGGGACGCGAGTCCCGGGCAGCCCCTTTCTGTTGTCTTCGGCTCAACCCCCGGAGGGTCAGGCCTCCTTGCTCAGGTTCGGACCCGCTCCGCCGGCCGCCTGCTCGATCGGCGGGACGTCCGGCAGGGCCGACTTCTCCTCACCTCGGAAGGTGAAGGTCTTGGTCTCGCCCTCGCCCTCGGTGTCCACGACCACGATGTGACCGGGGCGCAGCTCGCCGAAGAGGATCTTCTCCGACAGCGAGTCCTCGATCTCGCGCTGGATGGTGCGACGCAGCGGACGCGCACCCAGCACGGGGTCGTAGCCCTTCTTGGACAGCAGCTCCTTGGCGGACTGGGAGAGCTCGATGCCCATGTCCCGGTCCTTCAGGCGCTCGTCCACCTTGCCGATCATCAGGTCGACGATCCGCAGGATGTCGGACTGGGTCAGCTGCGGGAAGACCACCACGTCGTCGACGCGGTTGAGGAACTCGGGCCGGAAGTGCTGCTTGAGCTCGTCCGACACCTTGTTCTTCATGCGCTCGTAGTTGGTCTTCGTGTCACCCGCGGCGGCGAAGCCCAGGTTGAAGCCCTTGGAGATGTCCCGGGTGCCGAGGTTGGTCGTCATGATGATGACCGTGTTCTTGAAGTCCACGACCCGGCCCTGGGAGTCGGTCAGACGACCGTCCTCCAGGATCTGCAGCAGCGAGTTGAAGATGTCCGGGTGGGCCTTCTCGACCTCGTCGAAGAGGACGACGGAGAACGGCTTGCGGCGAACCTTCTCGGTCAGCTGGCCGCCCTCTTCGTAGCCCACGTAACCGGGGGGCGAACCGAAGAGACGCGACACCGTGTGCTTCTCGCTGAACTCCGACATGTCGAGGGAGATCAGCGCGTCCTCGTCACCGAAGAGGAACTCGGCCAGTGCCTTGGAGAGTTCGGTCTTACCGACACCGGACGGGCCGGCGAAGATGAACGAACCACCCGGACGCTTCGGGTCCTTCAGACCCGCACGCGTACGCCGGATCGCCTTCGACAGCGCCTTGACGGCGTCGTCCTGGCCGATGACCCGCTTGTGGAGCTCGTCCTCCATGCGAAGCAGGCGGCTGGACTCCTCCTCGGTCAGCTTGAAGACCGGGATGCCGGTGGCCGTGGCGAGGACCTCGGCGATCAGCTCGCCGTCGACCTCGGCGACGACGTCCATGTCGCCGGCCTTCCACTCCTTCTCCCGCTTGGTCTTGGCGGCCAGGAGCTGCTTCTCCTTGTCGCGCAGGGAGGCGGCCTTCTCGAAGTCCTGCGAGTCGATCGCGGACTCCTTGTCCCGGCGGACGGCGGCGATCTTCTCGTCGAACTCGCGCAGGTCCGGCGGAGCGGTCATCCGGCGGATACGCATCCGGGAACCGGCCTCGTCGATCAGGTCGATCGCCTTGTCCGGCAGGAAGCGGTCCGAGATGTACCGGTCGGCCAGGGTGGCGGCCTGGACCAGCGCCTCGTCGGTGATGGAGACGCGGTGGTGCGCCTCGTACCGGTCGCGCAGGCCCTTGAGGATCTCGATCGTGTGCGGCAGGGACGGCTCGGCAACCTGGATCGGCTGGAAGCGGCGCTCCAGGGCCGCGTCCTTCTCCAGGTGCTTGCGGTACTCGTCCAGCGTGGTCGCACCGATGGTCTGCAGCTCACCGCGGGCCAGCATCGGCTTCAGGATGGAGGCCGCGTCGATGGCGCCCTCGGCGGCACCCGCACCGACCAGCGTGTGCAGCTCGTCGATGAACAGGATGATGTCGCCGCGGGTGCGGATCTCCTTGAGCACCTTCTTCAGGCGCTCCTCGAAGTCACCGCGGTAGCGGGAGCCGGCGACCAGCGCGCCGAGGTCCAGGGTGTAGAGGTGCTTGTCCTTGAGGGTCTCGGGCACCTCGCCCTTGACGATGGCCTGGGCGAGGCCCTCCACGACGGCGGTCTTGCCGACGCCGGGCTCACCGATCAGGACCGGGTTGTTCTTCGTACGGCGGGACAGCACCTGCATGACCCGCTCGATCTCCTTCTCGCGCCCGATGACCGGGTCGAGCTTGGACTCACGAGCGGCCTGGGTGAGGTTCCGGCCGAACTGGTCGAGGACCAGGGACGTCGAGGGGGTGCCCTCGGCAGGCCCACCGGCGGTGGCGGCCTCCTTGCCCTGGTAACCGGAGAGCAGCTGGATCACCTGCTGCCGCACGCGGTTCAGATCTGCGCCCAGCTTGACCAGGACCTGGGCGGCGACGCCCTCGCCCTCACGGATCAGGCCGAGCAGGATGTGCTCCGTGCCGATGTAGTTGTGGCCCAGCTGAAGGGCCTCGCGGAGCGACAGCTCCAGGACCTTCTTGGCACGGGGGGTGAAGGGGATGTGCCCGGACGGGGCCTGCTGGCCCTGGCCGATGATCTCCTCCACCTGCTGGCGGACCGCCTCGAGCGAAATCCCGAGGCTCTCAAGGGCCTTGGCGGCGACACCCTCACCCTCGTGGATCAGGCCCAGGAGGATGTGCTCGGTGCCGATGTAGTTGTGGTTGAGCATCCGGGCTTCTTCCTGAGCCAGGACGACAACCCGCCGCGCGCGGTCGGTGAACCTCTCGAACATCGTTAATCGCTCCTCAGAGCGGTCAGGCAGTAAGGGGAACTTCCCCTCCCTGTCCTTCCGCAGCTTAGTCCCGCAAGCGGGGACCGCTCATTCCAACTGCCGACACCGTCGATGGCCTCCTGACCCCGAACGCCGACATCTGCTCCAACCCGATGGTGCGAGACGATGTTCCCGCAGGCCAGGCAGTTACCCTCACCATCAGTACGCCGATGGCGAACGTGAGACGTCCTTTCCTGCGTGTCGCCCCCTCCCACTAGGGATGTCTTACCCGCTCGGGCTGACAGTCCATGCAGCGCGCGCCCGTTCCCTCAGCTACGGGCGAACAACCTTGCGCCACCCCACGCCCCCACGCGCCCCCACCTTCGGTACTCTGCGCATTCGCTGAAACACTCAGCGTAACTCGCACGCCCTTTTGACGGTTGCGCTGGACATGGTTGGCGCTATGCCCATGGTCCCCCTTCCCCGCCGGTCGCTCGACTCGAGCGACCGGGTGCGGCGGTGGTACGAGAACGAACTGGGCTGGGCGACCGTGCCCGGCGCTCCGGTCCGCCTGTGTGTGGGCCTGCGCTTCGACGTCCTGGACGTACCGGTCGAGGCGGGCTGCGCCGCGCTGCGGCATCTGGATCCCGGCTCCCCGGTGGCCGTGCGGGGCGACCGGATGCGGCTGCTGGTGGCCGCGGGCAGCGCTGAGGAGCTGCCGGGGCTGCTGGACTGGCTGGAGTGGGGCGCCCTGCCCCTGGACCTGACGGCCATCGGCCCGGGCGGCGTCATGGACGCCCCGAGGCCCCCGGGGGGCGGCGCAGCACTCGCGGATCCGTGCTCGGATCCAATGGAGCCGGGTGAGCCCGAGACGGGGCCCACCGGCCCGGCCGGAGGGCGACCGCTTTCCCCGGGCCGCTCAGGCGGCTCTCTTCAGGGGGCCGCCGTGTGGCTGCGGCCCCCCGAGCCGGGATGCGAGGTCGAGGCCTCGCTGCCGACGCTGTCGGCCATGGGGGGCGGTGGGGGCGCCCCCGATCTCGTACGGCTGGTGGACACGGTGGCCACTCACTGCCACCGGATCCGGCTGCGACGCGCGTGCGCTCAGCCGTTCGCCTTCTCGTAGGCCTCGCGAATGGACGCCGGAACACGGCCACGGTCGTTGACCTCGTAACCGTTCTCCTTCGCCCACGCACGGATCGCAGCGGTGTCCTGGCTGCCGCCGACAGCGGCACGTGCCTTTCCACGCCCGCCGGAAGCACGGCCACCGGTACGCCGGCCGCCCTTCACATAGGGGCCGAGAAGGCCGCGAAGCTTGTCCGCATTGGCGGTCGTGAGGTCGATCTCGTACGTCTTGCCGTCCAGCGCGAACGTCACCGTCTCGTCCGCCTCGCCGCCGTCGAGGTCGTCGACAAGAAGGACCTGAACCTTCTGTGCCACCGGATTTCCTTTCATCGATAACGTGAGGGCCGGGGGTCTGCGGCGTCCGCCCGTTTCGCCGCCCCCTGTTATATGCACTACTGCAGTACGTCGGAAAGCAAACCGCTTTTGCCGGAAAAACACAAACCCCCGGCAGAGACCGATCGCAGCTCCCTGCCCGGAAACATGCGCGTTTCGGACATAGGGAACCCGGGCAGCCGGGTCGGGCGGAATACTCCTCGCATACCACCGGCATACCCGCGGCGATCACAGATGCAGAAGCATCCGGCTGTTGCCCAAGGTGTTCGGTTTCACTCGTTCGAGTCCGAGGAACTCGGCGACGCCCTCGTCATAGGAACGGAGCAGCTCGGCGTAGACATCGGTGTCGACCGGCGTCTCACCGATCTCCACGAAGCCGTGCCTGACGAAGAAGTCCACTTCGAAGGTCAGACAGAAAACGCGGCGAACACCCAGCCAGCGTGCGGTCTGGAGCAACTTCTCCAGCAACTGATGGCCGACGCCGGCGCCCTTGAGGCCGGGCTTCACGGCGAGCGTGCGGACTTCCGCAAGGTCTTCCCACATCACGTGCAGTGCACCGCAGCCGACCACCTCGGCGTTGTCGTCACGTTCCGCGACCCAGAACTCCTGGATGTCCTCGTAAAGCGTCACCGTGGCTTTGTCGAGCAGGATGCCGAGGCGGACGTACGCGTCGAGCAGTCGGCGGACGGCCGGGACATCGCTGGTCCGGGCCCGCCGGACGGTGATGGCTTTAGCGGTGACTTCGGGACTCTCTGCGGACATGAGCGGACGCTATCGCCCGCCGTCCTCCGGTGCCGAGCCGGGGTTCTCGACCGCGCTATCGGAGGGGGATTCCGGGGTTTGGGTGCGTTCGACAGGTGGGGGTGCGGGTGTTTCCGGGCCCTGGACGATGCGTACGGCGTCGCTCAGCGCCTGTCGCTGTTCCTCGCTCATCATGCCGAAGAAGGCGACGAGCGCGGCTGCGGGGTTGTCGCTCTGCGACCAGGCCTCGTTCATGAGGGCGGCGGCGTAGGCGGCCCGGGTGGAGACGGCCTCATATCGATAGGCCCGGCCTTCCGACTCGCGGCGTACCCAGCCCTTCTGATGGAGATTGTCCATAACGGTCATCACCGTGGTGTAGGCGATGGACCGCTCCTGCTGAAGATCTTCCAGGACTTCTCGAACGGTCACCGGGCGGTTCCACTTCCACACCCGCGTCATGACCGCGTCTTCGAGTTCTCCCAATGGGCGAGGCACAACTCATCACAATAGTGGGATGTCTGTGCACTTGCGCACCGAACCGGCACGTTCGGTTACTTTTCTCCGCAAACCAGAACAAATTGGGCGGACTTGTGGCGGGGTGGTCGGCGCGTGGGCCGCTGGTCGGCCGGGCGGCCGGGTCGTCGCGCGGCGGCTCAGGCGTCGCTGTGCGTGGAGGACTGGCGGGCACCCTCCGCACGCGCGATGGCAGCGTCGACGACCGCGTCCTCCTTGGCCTTGTTGGTGCCGCCCTGGGTCTTCACGATCACCCTGATCACACCGATGAAGAACACGGCCATGACGAACGGGGGCAGGAGCGCGGAGACGTAGTCCATGGCTCAAGGGTAGACGCGGGGGGTGGGGTGGCTCGGGCGGGGGCCGGTGGGTGGGCGTGTGGCGTGTGGCGTGCAGGCGGGGACAGGGGGTGGCGGGCGGGGCGGGTGCGCGGCAGGAGCGGGGCGGCGCGCGGGGTGCGGCGGGGCGGAGTGTGTGGCAGGAGCAGGCGGTGTTGCGGGCCGGGCCTGGCGGGGTGCGGGGCGGGGCTTGGAGTGGGGCGGTCAGCCGGCGGCGAGCTGGTGCGGGGGGTTCGCGGGGGGCTGGGGCGGTTTGCGGCGGGGGAAGACCTCGCCCGGGGTGGGGATGGGGCGGCGGGACGGTTGGGGGGTGGCGGGCCTCGGCGTCGGCTGGGCGGGCTTTTCCGCGGGGTTCTTCTCGGGCTTCTCCCCGGGCTTCGCTGCGGGGTCCTCGTCCGCGCCCGAGAGGCCCCCAGGGAGGGCCAGGAGGCGTGTGCGGGAGGCGGGGACCATCGGGGCGCGGGCGGCTGCCGGTTCGGCCGTGGCGGGGGTGCTGTGGGCGAGGCGGGCGCGTACGTCCTGTTCGGCGAGCGTCTGGCAGCGGTCCAGCAGGGCGGCGGCCGCGGGGGTGCCGCGTAGCGCGCGGAGCGCGGCGAGGTCGTCGGGGTGGGGGCGGTATCCGGCGCGGAGGGCCTCCTCCAAGAGCGTGACGTAGCCGGCCGCGGCGCCGGGCAGGGCGGCACGGTAGCGGGCCAGGTCGGCCACGAGGAAGGCCCGCAGGCGGGCGACCTCACGCACCGCCTCGTCGAGCGACTCGGCGAGGCGAAGGCAGTCCTGGACGTCCTCGGCCGAGGCCTGGCCGGGGTGGAGGGCGAGGGCGAGAGCGCGGCGGAGCACACGCAGCTCCTCCACACCGAACGCCATGCCGCCGCGGGATCCGTAAGGCGTGGGCATGGACCGACGGTACGCGCTAATCAGACAAACCAGGCAAAAGGGGTGGCATGGCGCGCGGGTGTGCCACCCGGGTGGGGGCGCGCCGACCCCCGTCAGTCCGCGGGCAGTCGTGCCGCCCGGGCGCGGGCGGCGACCCGGCAGCGCCGGGCTGCGCGACCCACCCCCCGGCCCAGCGCAACGCCGCTCACATGCGGGACACGTTGCGCTCGTACACCAACCGCAGCCCGATCAACGTCAGCCACGGCTCGTGTTCGTCGATGACCGAGGACTCACCCAGGACCATCGGCGCCAGCCCCCCCGTCGCGATCACCGTCACGTCGTCGGGGTCGCCCGCGAGCTCGCGCGCCATGCGGTTCACCACGCCGTCGACCTGGCCGGCGAAGCCGTAGACGATGCCCGCCTGCATGGCCTCGACCGTGTTCTTGCCGATCACGCTGCGCGGCCGGGCGACCTCGATCTTGCGGAGCTGTGCGCCCTTGACGCCGAGCGCCTCGACGGAGATCTCGATGCCGGGGGCGATGACACCGCCGACGTACTCCCCGCGCGCGCTGACCGCGTCGAACGTCGTCGCCGTACCGAAGTCGACGACGATGGCCGGGCCTCCGTAGAGCTCGACCGCGGCTACGGCGTTGATGATGCGGTCGGCGCCCACCTCCTTGGGGTTGTCCGTGAGGATCGGGACGCCCGTCTTGACGCCTGGTTCGACCAGGACCGCGGGTACGTCGCCGTAGTAGCGGCGGGTCACCTCGCGCAGCTCGTGCAGGACGGACGGAACCGTCGCGCAGATCGCGATGCCGTCGATGCCGTCGCCCAGTTCGTCCCCGAGGAGGGGGTGCATGCCCATCAGGCCCTGGAGCAGGACCGCCAGCTCGTCGGCCGTGCGGCGCGCGTCCGTGGAGATGCGCCAGTGCTCGACGATGTCGTCCCCGTCGAACAGGCCCAGGACCGTGTGCGTGTTGCCTACGTCGATCGTCAGCAGCATGGCCGGTTCCCGCTCCCTACTCCGCCGCTCGCAGATCCAGGCCGATGTCCAGGATCGGGGAGGAGTGCGTCAGGGCTCCTACGGCCAGGTAGTCGACGCCGGTGTCGGCGTACGCCCTGGCGTTGTCCAAGGTCAGCCGGCCGGATGCCTCCAGGGCCGCGCGGCCGTGTACGAGGGCCACCGCCTCCTCGCACTCGCCCGGGGTGAAGTTGTCCAGCAGGATCAGGTCGGCGCCCGCGTCGACCACCTCGCGCAGCTGGTGCAGGGTGTCGACCTCGACCTCGATCGGTACGTCCGGGAAGGCCTCCCGTACGGCCTTGAAGGCCGCCGCCACGCCGCCCGCGGCGACCACGTGGTTGTCCTTGACCAGGGCCGCGTCCGAGAGCGACATGCGGTGGTTCACGCCGCCGCCGCAACGGACCGCGAACTTTTCGAGTGAGCGCAGACCGGGGGTCGTCTTGCGGGTGTCCCGGACCTTCGCCTTGGTGCCCTGAAGAACGTCCGCCCACGCGCGCGTGGCCGTCGCGATGCCCGAGAGGCGGCACAGGAGGTTGAGCGCGCTGCGTTCGGCGGTGAGCAGGTCGCGGGTGCGGGTGGTGATCGACAGGAGCTTCTGGCCCGCCACCACGCGGTCGCCGTCCTCGACGTGGCGTTCGACCTCGAACTCGTCCTCGCAGACGATCGACACGACCGCCTCGGCGACCCGCAGGCCCGCCACCACGCCCGCCTCGCGCGCGACGAAGTCGGCGGTGGCCACCGCGTCCTCGGGGATCGTCGCGACCGTCGTCACGTCCACGCCGCCCGCGAGGTCCTCCTGGATGGCGACGTTGGCGATGTCCTCGACCTCCACGGGGTCGAGTCCGGCGTCGGCCAGGAGCTGGGCGAGGGCGGGGTCCAGGCCGCACTCCAGGTATGCCTCGTCGTCGGTGTCCGCGCCGCAGGCACAGCCGTCGCCGCAGCCGTCGGACGGGGCGAGGGGAAGGTCGGGGGTGCTCACTGCTGTCACTGCTCCTGGGGACGGTGCGCCGGATGGTGCGGCCGGGTCGGGGGGAAGTCTGCGGTATCGGTGGTGTGTACGGCGAGTGTGCGGTCCGGATTCAGCCGTACGACGATGTGGCGGCGCCATGCCGTGTCGTCGCGCTCGGCGTGGTCCTCGCGCCAGTGGCAGCCGCGGGTCTCCTCGCGCAGCCGGGCGGCGGCGACCAGGACGCGGGCCACACACAGGAGGTTGGTGGACTCCCAGGTGTCGACGCCGGGCTCGGCCGTCTTGCCGTTCTCCTCGAGGGCGTCGCGGGCCTCGGCGTGCAGGTGCTGGAGCTGTTCGGCGGCCTTGGTGAGGGAGTCGGCGGAGCGCAGGACGCCCGCGCCCTCGGTCATGATCCGCTGAATAGTGAAGCGGTCCTCGGGCGCGAGCAGGGGGTGGGCCGGCTTCTCCGGCTGCGGGACGGGGACGGGCACGCGCGCGTGGAGGCCGTTGTGCCGGTGGGTCACCGCGATGTCGTGGACGATGCGCTCGGCATAGACCAGGCCTTCGAGGAGGCTGTTCGAGGCGAGGCGGTTCGCGCCGTGCACGCCTGTGCAGGCGACCTCGCCGCACGCGTACAGGCCGGGGACGGTCGTACGGCCGTGGGAGTCGGTGCGTACGCCCCCGGAGGCGTAGTGGGCGGCCGGGGCGATCGGGATCGGCTCGTGGACCGGGTCGATGCCGTGGGCGCGGCAGGCGGCGAGGATCGTGGGGAAGCGGTGCTCCCACATGTCGGCGCCGAAGTGCCGGGCGTCGAGGAACATGTGCTCGGCGTCCTGCTCCTGCATGCGGCGCATGATGGCCTTGGCGACGATGTCCCGGGGGGCCAGTTCCGCGAGTTCGTGCCGGCCGGCCATGAAGCGCACGCCGTCGGCGTCCACCAGGTGGGCGCCCTCGCCGCGTACCGCCTCGGAGACCAGCGGCTGCTGGCCCTCGGCGTCCGGGCCGAGGAACAGCACGGTGGGGTGGAACTGGACGAACTCGAGGTCGGAGACCTCCGCGCCCGCGCGCAGTGCCAGGGCCACGCCGTCGCCCGTCGAGACGGACGGGTTGGTGGTGGCCGAGAAGACCTGGCCCATGCCTCCGGTCGCGAGGATCACCGCGGGGGCGTGCACCGCGCCCACGCCGTCGTGCTGGCCCTCGCCCATGACGTGCAGGGTGACGCCGGCCGTGCGGCCGTCGGCGTCCGTGAGGAGGTCGAGGACCAGGGCGTTCTCAATCGTGCGCAGGCCACGCGCGCGTACCGCCTCGACGAGGGCACGGGAGATCTCCGCGCCGGTCGCGTCGCCGCCGGCGTGTGCGATGCGGCGGCGATGGTGGCCGCCCTCCCGCGTGAGCTCCAGCTCGCCTTCGGTGGACTCGTCGAAGTGCGCGCCGGTCTCGATGAGGCGGCGGACGGCGTCGGGGCCCTCGGTGACGAGGATCCGAACCGCCCCCACGTCGCACAGGCCCGCGCCCGCCACCAGGGTGTCGTCCAGGTGCTGGTCGGGGCTGTCGCCCTCGCCGAGGGCCGCGGCGATGCCGCCCTGGGCCCAGCGGGTGGAGCCGTCGTCGAGGCGGGCCTTGGTGACGACGACCGTCGTCATGCCGGCCGCCTCGCAGCGCAGGGCGGCGGTGAGGCCGGCGACGCCGGAGCCGACGACCACGACGTCCGCGGAGATGGACCAGCCCGGGGCGGGGGCGTGCAGTCGTATGCCTGTGCTCGTCACGAGGCGGCTCCGAAGGTGAGGGGGATGTTGTCGATCAGCCGGGTCCTGCCGACCTTGGCGGCCACCGCGAGAACGGCCTCGCCGGTGAAGTCGTCCCCGATCTCGGTGAAGTCGGACGGGTCGACCAGGGCCAGGTAGTCCAGGACGAGCGGCGGGTCGAGGCGGGCGGCCTCGTCGAGGACCAGGCGGGCCGCGGCGCGCACGGCGGACGGGCCGCCGGGGACCGCCTTGGCGACGGCGTGCGCGTCGGCCGCCGCGCGGGACTCGCCTATGGCGCTGAGGGCCTCGGCACGCGCGCGCGTGGAGGGCACTTCCCGCGCCCGCGCGCGCAGCGCCTCCTGCGCCGCGTGCCGGTCCCGGCCCGCGAACAGGGCGCGGGACAGCGCGAGCGCCGTGCGCCGTTCCTGGGGCGAGAGGTAGCGGTTGCGGCTGGACAGGGCCAGGCCGTCGTCCTCCCGCACGGTCGGTACGCCGACGATCTCGACACCGAAGTTCAGGTCCCGCACCATGCGGCGGATCAGGGCGAGCTGCTGGGCGTCCTTCTGCCCGAAGAAGGCGGCGTCGGGGCGGGTGAGGTGGAGCAGTTTGGCGACGACGGTGAGCATGCCGTCGAAGTGGCCGGGGCGGGAGGCACCCTCCAGGCGCTCCCCCATGGGGCCCGCGCTGATCCGGACCTGGGGCTCGCCGCCGGGGTACACCTCTTCGACGGCGGGGGCGAACACGACGTCCGCGCCCGCCTGCTCGGCGACCTTGAGGTCGGCCTCCAGGGTGCGCGGATAGCGGTCGAGGTCCTCGCCCTTGCCGAACTGCAGGGGGTTGACGAAGACGGTGACGACGACGAAGCCGTCCCGCCCGACGTGCTCGCGTGCCGTGCGGACGAGGGTGGCGTGGCCGTCGTGCAGGGCACCCATCGTCATCACCACGGCGGTGCGGCCGGGCACGGCGAAGTGTTCGCGGACGTACGTCAGGTCGTCCACCGTGGGGACGAGCTCGAAGCTCCGGCGGCTCATCGATCTCCCCCGTTCTCGGGCAGGTTCGTGTCCGCGGCGAGTACCCCGAGCAGGTCCTCGGCGAGTTCCGGCTTCAGCAGCCCGTGGGCGAGCGCCCGGTCGGCGGTCGCGCGCGCCATCGCCAGATAGCCGGCGACGGCCTGCGGGGCGTGCCGGCGCAGCTGCGTGACGTGCGCCGCGACCGTGCCGGCGTCCCCGCGCGCGACGGGGCCGGTCAGCGCGGCGTCGCCGGAGCGCAGCGTGTTGTCGAGGGCGGCGCCGAGCAGCGGGCCGAGCATCCGGTCGGGGGCGTCGACGCCGGCCGTGCGCAGCAGCTCCATGGACTGGGCGACCAGCGTCACCAGGTGGTTGGCGCCCAGCGCGAGCGCCGCGTGGTACAGCGGCCGGTTCTCCTCGGCGATCCACTCGGGCTCGCCGCCCATCTCGATGACGAGCGCCTCGGCCGCGAGCCGCAGCTCGTCGGGGGCGGTGACGCCGAAGGAGCACCCTGCGAGGCGCTGGACGTCCACCGGGGTCCCGGTGAACGTCATCGCGGGGTGCAGGGCCAGCGGCAGCGCTCCGGCCCGCAGGGCGGGCTCCAGGACGTTCGCGCCGTACCGCCCGGAGGTGTGCACGAGCAGCTGTCCCGGCCGTACGGCGCCGGTGGTGGCGAGACCCTCCACGAGGCCGGGCAGGGCGTCGTCCGGGACGGTCAGCAGCACCAGCTCGGCGCGCTGGAGCACCTCGGCGGGCGCGACGACGGGCACGTCGGGCAGCAGCAGCGCGGCCCGCCTTCTGGAGGCGTCGGAGACCCCGGAGACGGCCACCGGGCGGTGCCCGGCGAGCTGGAGTGACGCAGCGAGCGCGGGGCCCACGCGACCGGCGCCGACGACGCCGACGGTGAGCCGCGCGGGGCGGTCCTTGGGGTCTGGCTGTTGGCTTGTACTCACGCGACGGCGGCCTTCCCGTTCCAGTCCGCTCGGGGTACCGGACGATTTCTCGTCATGTTAACGCGATTGGTTCGAGGGGCGTTCGGTTGTCCACAGGCTGTGGGCCGCGACTCGGCAAGGCTGGGTCCGAAATCGGTGCGGCCGGGTCCGAAAAGCGGGTGCCCGGCCGAATCGTCGCGCGGCATGATCCGTGGCATGACGGATACGGCGGAGCAGGGCGCGCAGGAACCGGTGTCGGTCGAGGAACAGCGCAAGCGACGCTATGAGCGGCGCAAAGTCGCGCACCGGGGCGCGCAGCGCGTCCTCGCGCGCACCAGCGTGCTCGGCACACTCCGGGAGCGCCTTGCACTCCTGGAGAGAGCCGAGGACCTGTACGACCTCGACGAGACCGTGGACATGTACGGCAACGGCATCGTGGAAGCCCTCGAGGGGAAGGTCGCCGGACTGCTCGGCACGGAGGGGGCCGCGTTCTTTCCGACGGGCACGATGGCCCAGCAGGTGGCCCTGCGCTGCTGGGCCGGCCGCACCGGCAACCCGAGCGTCGCCCTGCACCCGCTCGCCCACCCCGAAGTGCATGAGCGCCATGCGTTGACGCAGGTCAGTGGCCTGCGCCCGGTCCGCCTGAGCAGTGCGCCCCGGCTGCCCACCGCAGCCGAGATCCGCGACCTCGACGAGCCCTTCGGGACGCTGATGCTGGAACTCCCGCTCCGGGACGCCGGTTTCGTGCTGCCCTCCTGGGAGGACCTCACCGAGGTGGTGGAGGCCGCGCGCGAGCGCGATGCGGTGGTGCACTTCGACGGCGCGCGCCTGTGGGAGACGACCGTCCACTTCGGCCGCTCACTGGACGAGATCGCGGGCCTGGCGGACAGCGTGTACGTCTCGTTCTACAAATCACTCGACGGCTTCGGCGGCGCGGCCCTCGCCGGCCCGAAGTCCCTGATGGAGGAGGCGAAGGCCTGGCGGCACCGGTACGGCGGGCAGGTTTTCCAGCAGTTCCCGACCGTGCTGTCGGCGCTCGCCGGGCTGGATCGTGAGCTTCCCCGGCTGCCCGACTACGTGCGGCACGCGCGCGTGGTGGCCGCCGCGCTGCGCGAGGGCTTCGCGGCGGCTGGGGTGCCCTGGGTGCGCGTCCACCCCGAGGAACCGCACACCAACGAGTTCCAGGTCTGGCTCCCGTACGACGTCGATGTCGTCGCCGAGGCCGCGGTCCGGCACGCCGAGGAGACGAAGACCCTGCTCTTCGCCCGCCCCTGGGACGCCTCAGGCCCAGGCCTCGCCGTGACGGAGATCGAAGTCCGGGCCGCGGGCCTGGAGTGGACGACGGACGATGTGAAAGCCGCGGTCGCGGACTTCGCCTCCCGGCTGCCGCAGGGGGCCAGCCCGTAGCCCGCCGACCCACACGCGACCACCGGCCCAGCGCCCGTCGTAGCCGTCCGTGGGCCGGACGCTCGGCGATCATCGCGCGGAACTGCCGGTGGTCGCGCCACCCCCGCACGACCTGCCAGTCGTGGGCGCCGGGCGCGGGCGGGCCTGGCCGGCCGAGCTGCTGGGCGCGGTAGGTGTCGAGGAGGTACTGCTGTGTGATGCCCATGGCGGTTCGCCTTCTCGGGACGTGGAGAAACGGTGGATCGGGCTCCGCGGCTGCCCCGGTGGTCCTCCCAGGCTGCGCCGTCCGCGCCACCGGTGTCGCGCCGATTGACGGCCGCCGTCAATCGAGGACGGCGTTGTCAGTGGCGGCGTGCACCATGGCGACATGAGCGTGAGCATCGACATCGCGGGGCTGCGACCGGAGAGGGTCGCCGTGCTGCCCTCGCCCCTCGCCGAGCTCGGCATGGCGCTGCACGCGCTGTCCGAGCCGGGGCACCATCCCGGCCTGCAGGGCTGGGTGACCGGCGTGACCGCCCGGCTCGACTCGCATCTGGCCGACCGGATGTGCGAGGCGGACTTTCTTTGGCGGACGACGTTCTCGGACCTCTTCATGCCGTTCGCCGGCCTCCCGGGCACCAGCGCGGTCCCGGGTGCCACTCTCGCCGAGGACCTCGATCTGCTGGACAAGCTCACGGACGAGCAGTTCGTGGACGCGGCGCTGGAATTCACCTGCGCGCTGCCGTACGACGTCCAGGGCGGGAAAGCGCTGACCGACCCGGCGCTGCGCGGCCGGGCTCTGGGGCTGGCTGCCGCACGCGGTCCGCAGCAGATGCGGTTCACCGAGCGGCTGCTGGCCGACCCGCCGCGGATCCGCGCCTGGCTGCGGCAGTTCCTGGAGGACTGCGACGAGGCGTTCTTCGCGGACACCTGGTCCCGGCTGCGCCACCAACTCGCGGCGGACACCCGCCACAAGACCGACCTTCTGCGACACAAGGGGCTGGCCGAGGCGCTGACCTTGGTGTCCCCCGCGGTGGTGCTCGACGAGGCCGCCGGAAGGATCACGATCGACAAGCTGCGCCAGGGCCACAGCGTCATCAGGGACAGTAGCCTGCTGCTCGTGCCGACGAGCCTGGGCTGGCCGCATCTGATGGTGCTGCACCGGCACGGCTGGCAGCCGGTACTGCACTACCCGGTCGGCTCCCCCGGGCTCACCGCGCCGCCTTCGGTCGACCAGCTGACCATGAGGATGACCGCCCTGTCCCACCCGGTGCGGATGCAGCTCTGCCGCAACCTCGCCCGCAGCACGTACACCACGAGCGAACTCGTACAGATCCACGGCATGACCGCGCCCGAGATATCCCGGCACCTGAGCGTCCTCAAGAAGGCGGGCCTGATCACCACCCGCCGCCGCGGTCGGTACGTCCTGCACCAACTGGACGTCACCGCGGTGGCGCGGCTCGGCAGCGACTTCCTCGAAGCGCTCCTGAGGTGACCGTCAGTCGAACCGGATGTGCCTGATCCCGACCCGCGCCTGCCTCAGCCGCGTCCGCAGCGCGCCCTCGTTGTTGGGCCTGAGAGTCAGCCCGGCCAGCACGGCGATCCGGTCCGCCGTCTTCGGCACGGTCGAGTGGTCCGTCCACAGGTGCTCGGCAAACTCCGGCTCGCGCAGCCGCTCCAGACAGTGGTCGAGCTGCTGCACGGCCCAGCTCTCCCCGCGCAGGCCGGCGTTCTTTCCGGCGACGAACTGAAGGAGGTGTCCGAGACCGCGCTCGCGCAGCCGTTTCAGGACGGTCTCGCGTTCGGCGAGGAGCGTGAAGTGCCTTACATCATGGCCCAGTTCGCGGAGCCGTCCGACGGTCTCCTGGAAGTAGCCGGAGTCGGTGACCGTCATCGGCGCGATCACCACGCCGTCGTGCTTGGTGAGGGCGAGGTCGAGGACCTCGACGACGCCCTGCCGCCAGGACGCCAGGTCCTGGAAGTTTCCCCGCAGTCCGGGCGGCAGCATGCGGCGCAGGCCGAAGCCGGGGTGCTCGGGGTCGCAGATGACGCTGCCGGGCAGGCGGCGCTGTATCTCGTGTGCGGTCTGTGTCTTGCCGCCCCCGAAGGGGCCGTTGATCCACAGGAGCATGCGCAGACCCTACCGACGGGCGCGGGCTCCGGTCAGCCGTGTCCGCCGGCCCGTACGAGCCCCGTCTCGTACGCCAGGACCACCACCTGCACCCGGTCCCGCAGCCCGAGCTTGGTCAGGATGCGGCCCACGTGGGTCTTGACCGTCGCCTCCGACAGCACCAGCCGGCCCGCGATCTCCCCGTTGGACAGCCCCTGGGCGACCAGCACCATGACCTCGCGCTCACGCTCGGTGAGCCGCTCCAGCTCCTTGTGCCGGGGCTCCTTGCCGGTGCTGGGCAGCATCGGC
Organism: Streptomyces flavusporus; assembly: GCF_046267975.1. NCBI lineage: Bacteria > Bacillati > Actinomycetota > Actinomycetes > Kitasatosporales > Streptomycetaceae > Streptomyces > Streptomyces flavusporus. The sequence continues at coordinate 4,386,456 of NZ_CP176503.1, forward strand.
GCGAACCGGTCGAGCAGCCGCCGGGTCGTCGACGGGGCCACGACGGCGTCGCCGCTGTGCACGGAGCGGATCGCGGCGAGGAGTTCGCCGGGCGGCACGTCCTTGAGCATGAACCCGGAAGCGCCCGCCTTCAGCGCGGAGAAGGCGTACTCGTCGAGATCGAACGTGGTCAGGATCAGCACCTTCGGCGGGTCGGTGTCCGCGCAGATGCGCCGGGTGGCTTCCACACCGTCGAGCTTCGGCATGCGTACGTCCATGAGCACCACGTCGACCTCGGTCGAGCGCAGCACCTGCAGAGCCTCGACACCGTCGCCCGCCTCCGCCACGACCTCCATGTCCGGCTGTGCGGCGAGCACCATCCGGAACCCGGTGCGCAGCAGCACCTGGTCGTCGACGAGCATCACGCGGATCGTCATCGGGGCCTCTTCCATGTCCGTTCAGAAGGTCGTTGCAGAGGGTTGTTACAGGTGTCAACAGGGGGCGTGCGTCGGCGGTCAATGCGCTGGTTTGAGCGGCAGCAGGGCACTGATGCGGAATCCTCCACCGGGGCGCGGGCCCGCGTCCAGGGTGCCGCCCACCATGCCGACCCGCTCGCGCATGCCGATCAGGCCGTGGCCCCGGCCGTCGGCGCCGCCCTCCTCGTACAGCTCGTGGGGAGCGCCCTTGCCGTCGTCCTCGACGAGCAGTCCGAGGCCGTCGTCGAAGTAGACCAGCCGCACGCTCGCGCCCGCGTTCGGCCCGCCGTGCTTGCGGGTGTTGGTGAGCGCCTCCTGCACGATGCGGTACGCGGTGAGCTCGACGCCGCTGGGCAGCGGGCGCGGAGTGCCCTCGATCCTGAAGTCGACCGGCAGGCCCGCGCCGCGGCACTGCTCGACCAGGTCCTCGATCTGCTCGACGTCGGGCTGCGGGACGTACTCGCCGCTCTCCTGGTGCTCGCCGGTGCGCAGCACGCCGAGCAGGCGGCGCATCTCGGCGAGGGCCTGGCGGCCGGTGGAGGAGATGGTCTCCAGGGCCTTCTTCGCCTGGTCCGGCGCGGCGTCGAGGACGTAGGCGGCGCCGTCGGCCTGCACCACCATCACCGACACGTTGTGCGCGACGACGTCGTGCAGCTCACGCGCGATACGGGCGCGTTCCGCGGCGACCGCGACCTTGGCCTGCGCCTCGCGCTCCTTCTCGAGGCGGGCGGCGCGCTCCTCCAGCTGCGCGAAGTAGGCGCGGCGGGTGCGGATGGAGTCGCCGAGCACCCAGGCGAGGGCGAACGGCACCGTCTGGAAGACCGCGACCGCGATGTTCCCCGCGGCGCTCGACTCGTACTCCGGCCAGCGGATCTGCGCCAGCGGCGCCGCGCACAGCCCACCGATCAGCGCGAACCGGGAGGCCCAGCGGGCCCCGACCGCGGCGACGGTGTACACGATCAGCAGCAGGGCGAAGTCGGCGGGCGTGATCGCCACGTCCAGCACCAGCTGCGCCACGCCCACGACGGCCGCCAGCACCAGCATCTTCTCCGGCATGCGGCGGCGCAGCGCGACCACCAGGCACAGCAGCAGCGTGACCGGGACGACGAGCCACGGCAGGTCGGTCCCGGTGTTCTCCTGCTGGACCGTACCCCCCACCACCGAGATCCCGAACAGAACGAGGGCCCAGAAGCCGTCGACCCGTGTCGGGTGCCTGCGGAGGAAGTCGTAGAGGCGCTGCACGTAACCCAGAGTAGGGAAGCATGATGCGTGCAGGAGTCAACCGGAGGGCCGATCCGCAAGGGATACGTGTACTCCGCAAGGTGGAGGCCCCGTTCCCTTGTGCGCCTAGCCTGGCGATGTGACCAAGGAAACGGCGGACGGCCGGTGGCGAGGGTGGCGGATGGCTGCGGAGGCGGCGCTGTACGGTCCGGGCGGCTTCTACCGCAGGCCCGAGGGGCCCGCCGGGCACTTCCGTACGTCCGTGCACGCGTCGCCGCTGTTCGCCGAGGCCGTGGCGGGGCTGCTGTGCCGAGTCGACGAGGCGCTGGGCCGCCCGTCCGGTCTCGACTTCGTCGACATGGCCGCCGGGCGGGGTGAGCTGGTCTCCGGTGTGCTCACCGCGCTGCCCGCCGATGTGGCCGCCCGCACGCGCGCGTACGCCGTCGAGATCGCCGGCCGCCCGGCGGGGCTCGATCACCGCATCGAGTGGCTGGCCGAGCCCCCGAAGAGCGTCACCGGGCTGCTGTTCGCCAACGAGTGGCTGGACAACGTGCCCGTGGAGGTCGCCGAGGTGGACTCCGCGGGCGTACCGAGGGTAGTGCTCGTACGGGAGGACGGGACCGAGCGGCTCGGGGAGCCGGTGTCCGGTGCGGAGGCCGAGTGGCTCGCTCGGTGGTGGCCGCTGCCCGCCGAGGAGGGGCTGCGGGCCGAGATCGGTCTGCCCAGGGACACGACGTGGGCGTCGGTCGTCTCCCGCGTCGAGCAGGGGCTCGCCGTCGCCGTCGACTACGCGCACACGGCCGGCGCACGGCCGCTCTTCGGGACGCTCACCGGCTTCCGCGAGGGGCGCGAGACGGCGCCCGTGCCGGACGGGTCGTGCGACATCACCGCGCACGTCGCGCTGGACGCGTGCACGCTCCCCGGCGGGCGCGTGCTGGCACAGCGTGATGCGTTGCGCACCCTGGGCATCGCAGGCGCACGCCCCCCGCTCGCGCTCGCCACCACCAATCCCTCGGCATACGTGCGCGCCCTCGCGAGCGCCGGGGAAGCCGCCGAGCTCACCGCAGCGAGCGGACTGGGCGACTTCGGCTGGCTGGTGCAGCCGGTTGGAATTCCGGACGTACTCGCCTGAGGCCCGTACCGGCTACTTGTCGATGTCCCCCACCACGAAGAACATCGACCCCAGAATCGCCACCATGTCCGCCACCAGCGTGCCCGGCAGCAGCACGGTGAGCACCTGGATGTTGTTGTACGAGGCCGAGCGCAGCTTGAGCCGGTACGGCGTCTTGTCGCCCTTGCTGACGAGGTAGTAGCCGTTGATGCCGAGGGGATTCTCGGTCCAGGCGTACGTGTGCCCCTCGGGTGCCTTCAGGACCTTGGGGAGCCGCTGGTTGATCGGCCCCGGCGCCAGCTCCGCGATCCTGTCGAGGCAGGCGTCGGCGAGGTCGAGGGCGTTGTGGGTCTGCTCCAGGAGGCACTCGAAGCGGGCGAGGCAGTCGCCCTCCTGCCGGGTGACCACCTTGAGGGTGTCCTGCAGCTCCCCGTAGGCGAGATACGGCTCGTCGCGGCGCAGGTCGAAGTCGACGCCCGACGCGCGCGCGATCGGCCCGCTGACCCCGTAGGCGTGCACGGCCTCCGGCGCCAGCGTGCCCACGCCCCGCGTGCGCCCCCGGAAGATCTCGTTGCCGAGCACCAGGTCGTTGAACCGGTCCATGCGGGAGCGCACGCCGGCGACCGCGGCACGCGCGCGTGCCGTCCAGCCGGCCGGCAGGTCCTCCTTGAGGCCGCCGACGCGGTTGAACATGTAGTGCATCCGCCCGCCGGAGACCTCCTCCATGACGTTCTGCAGGACCTCGCGCTCCCGGAACGCATAGAAGACCGGCGTGATGCCGCCGAGCTCCAGCGGGTACGAGCCGAGGAACATCAGGTGGTTCAGCACCCGGTTCAGCTCCGCGAGCAGGGTGCGCGTCCACACGGCACGCTCGGGGACCTCCATGCCGAGCATGCGCTCCACACCGAGGACCACGCCCAGCTCGTTGGAGAAGGCCGACAGCCAGTCGTGGCGGTTGGCGAGCATGATGATCTGGCGGTAGTCGCGCGCCTCGAAGAGCTTCTCCGCGCCACGGTGCATGTAGCCGATCACCGGCTCCGCGCGCGTGATGCGCTCGCCGTCCAGGAGAAGCCGCAACCGCAGCACGCCGTGCGTGGACGGGTGCTGGGGGCCGATGTTCAGCACCATGTCGGTGCTCTCCGCGGCGCCGCCGATTCCGACCATGGTCTCCGTCGTAGGAGTCATGGACCCAGTCTCTCCTACGTACGCTGGCCGTATGGAGACGGGGAGCCCAGCGGGCGGCACGACAGCGGAGGCGGAGCCGGTGTGGACCGGGCTGCCGCCCCGCCTGCTACGCATGCGACGGATGCTGCTGGTGGTGTGGCTGGGACTGCTCGCCCTCGCCGCCGGGTTGCTGCCGGGCCTGCTGGCCGGTCCCGCCTGGGCCGTGTTCGCGCTGCTGCCGCTGGCGCTGATGGCGTGGGGCTGGGACCTCGTCGGCCGCAACTGGCGCTCCTGGCGGTACGCCGAGCGCGCCGACGACCTGCTGATCAGCCGGGGCGTGCTGTGGCACACGGTGACCGTCGTGCCGTACGGGCGCATGCAGCTGGTCGAGGTCACGTCCGGGCCCGTCGAGCGGCACTTCGGGCTGGCCAGCGTGCAGCTGCACACGGCGGCCGCCGCGACGGACGCCACCGTTCCGGGCCTGGACCCGGCCGAGGCGGAGCGGCTGCGGGACCGGCTGACCGAGCTCGGCGAGGCCAGATCGGCGGGGCTGTGACGACACCGGGCACCGACGACGACGTACGCCGCGACAAGGTCGTGACCGAGCGGCGGCTGCACCCCGTCACGCCGCTGCGGCGGGCGTGGGCGCCGGTCGCCGTGCTCCTCGGGTGGGCCCTGCACGACCTGGACGGCACACAGCGCCAGTTGGCGCGGCTGACCACGACCACGCTGCTGATCGCCCTCGCCGTGCTCATACCGGCCGCCGCGCTGTACGGCTTTCTCACCTGGTGGTTCACGCACTTCGCGGTGACGGAGAGCGAACTGCGCATCCGTACGGGTCTGTTGTTCCGGCGCACCGCGCACATTCGCCTCGAAAGGATCCAGGCCGTCGACGTCACCCGGCCGCTCCTCGCTCGCGTGGCGGGTGTCGCGAAACTCAAACTCGACGTCATAGGGACCGACAAGAAGGACGAACTCGCCTTCCTCGGCGAGGGAGAGGCCCGCGCGCTGCGGGCCGAACTGCTCGCGCGCGCGGCCGGTTTCGCGCCCGAGACCGCGCACGAGGTCGGCGAGGCTCCGGCCCGGCAGCTGCTGAACGTGCCCCCGGGTGTCCTCGCCGTCTCCCTCGTGCTGACCGGCGCGACCTGGGGCACCCTGATCGCCGCGCTCGTCGTGCCGTCCGTCCTGTGGTTCTTCACCCACAACCTGTGGACGGTCCTCGCGACCGCGGTGCCGCTGATCGGTGCGGCGGGCGCAAGCAGCGTGGGCCGCTTCGTCACCGAGTACGACTGGACGGTGGCCGAGTCCCCGGACGGGCTGCGGATCGACCGCGGCCTCCTCGACCGCGCCCACGAGACGGTGCCGCCGGGTCGGGTGCAGACCGTGCGGATCGTGGAGCCGCTGCTGTGGCGGAGGTGCGGCTGGGTACGGGTGGAGCTGGACGTGGCCGGCTCGTCGAACTCCGTGCTGCTGCCGGTCGCCCCGCGCGAGGTGGCCGAGTCGGTCATCGCGCGCGTGCTGCCCGGGGTGACGGTTCCGCCCGTGTCGTCGCTGTCGCGGCCGCCGCGGCGCGCCGGGCGATGCGTGCCGCTGTGGTGGCGGGGCTACGGCTTCACCGTCACCGACGCGGTGTTCGCGGCCCGGCACGGACTCCTGCGGCGCAGCCTGGCGCTCGTACCGCATGCGAAGGTCCAGAGCGTACGGCTCACTCAAGGGCCCTGGATGCGGCTGTGGCGCCTTGCGGACGTGCACGTGGACACCGGAGCCAACAAGACCGTCACGGCGCGGCTGCGGGACGCTGGGGAAGCCGCGGAGCTGCTGCGGGCACAGGCGGAGCGGTCACGGACGGGGCGCAAGGGGGCCCGGCCGGACCGGTGGATGGCGTGAAGAACGCCGTGCCCGGCTTGGCGGCACCGGGCACGGCGTTCAGGCAACCCCCTGCTCGGGGCGGCTGTTTCAGGAGACGGCGCTGCGCAGTCCGCGCAGTTCCTGCACGTCGATCTGCTCGGTCTCGTCGTGCGCCGTCAGGTCGATCACCTGGCCGATGCCGCGCGACTCCTCGCTCGCCGGCTTGAACTCGGCCTCGGCCTCCGCCTTGTGCAGATCGAGCGCCTCCTGGCCGACCACATCGGCGAGGTCCTCGTTCTGCACGGCCTCCAGCGCCGCGGACGTGTTCGCCTTTGTGCCGAAGAAGTCGAACCCGCCCTCGGCCGTCGGACGGCGCACCGGAGCGGAGGCCGGTACGACGGCCACCGCGGTCGGCACGGTGAAGTGACCGGAGGGCTGCTGCACGGGCGCGGCAGGCCTGGCCGTGGCCGGGACGGATTCCGCGGGGGCCGCGGCAGCGTTGTCATCCGAGGGGGCCGTGTCGGCCGTGGAGGTGGCGGCCGCGCGCTCGTGCCCGTCGGCCGCCTCGGACTTCCCCCGCGCTTCGTCCTCCTGCGCGGCCTCCGCACCGGTGACCCGCTCGGCGTCGGCAGCCACCGACTGCTGGGGGGACGCCTCCTGGTCGGCGTGCTCCTTGGAAGACGCCTCCGTGTCGGCGTCGAACCGGATCAGCGCCGCCCGCGCCCGCAGGAACAGCCGGGAGCCCTCCGGGGAGAACAGCCCGGAAGGCGCCGCCTTCTGTTCGTCGGTCTCTTCGGTCGTGTCGGTCTCGTCGGCCGCGGTGACTTCGTCGGGGTCGGCCGGGGCTGCCACGGCCTCGGTCTCCTCCGTCGTCGGTACGGGCGGCAGCGCACGCGCGGGAGTCGCGGTCTCTATCTCCAGCAGGCGGCGGCCCTCCAGGGCGCTGGCACGCTCGGTCTCCGCGGTGGCGTACCGGCGCAGCAGTGCCGCGTGCTCGTTGCGCAGGCCCGCCAGTTCGGCGCGCTTCGCCCGCAGTCGCTGCTCGAGTTTGACGCGCAGTTCGCGCGACTCCTCCAGGTCGGTCTCCAGTTCGGCGACGCGCTCCTCGTGCCGCCACTCGTCGCTCGCACGCGCGCGCGTGAGGTCGGCGACCTGCTTGCCCGCCTGAGTGTCCCAGCGGCGCAGGACGACGGCACCGGCGACAGCCGTCACCGCGGCGGCCGCCGCCAGCCCACGGAGCACCGTCGGCTCCGTGAACACCCAGGGGCCGAGGGCGCAGACGAGGGAGACGCCTGCGATCGCCGACGGAGGCAGCAGCCTGTGCAAGGGCGGTGAATGGCGATGACGTCCACGTGGCATGGCCAGAAACTTACCGCGCGTAGGCGAATCATGGTGGCCCGGGCGGTAAAAACACAGCCACTCCGATGCATTCACAGCACATGCGCCGTCGGGCCTGCGGAAGTTCACCGGGATTCCCTCCCTTGGACTGTGAAAGGGCTTCGGCGAACGGGAGTGAACCTGACCCCGAATCCCACCGTCCTAGAGGGCGCAATGTCGCCGGATGCCCGAATCGGCACCGGTTTCACGGTCTCTCGCAGAACAACGAGCAGACCTACGACCAGAACTACGGGATGCGATGCCTGTCAAGGAAGAAGGGACAAGGGTGCGGCGACTGTTCCGGGTTCCGCGCCCGGAGGCCGTTCCCGTCCTCGTCGCCAGGGCGTGTGCCCTTGTGGGCCTCCTGGACATCGCCGCGAGCGTCTTTCCGCGCTTCCGGCACAGCCGTGTGCACGCCCTCGCCGAGGTGCTGCCCGGCGCTCTCGGCCCGTTCGCGGCGGCGCTCTCGCTCAGCACGGGCGTGCTGTTGCTGCTGCTCGCCCACGGTCTCAAGCGGGGCAAACGCCGGGCGTGGCGCGCGGCCGTCGCGCTGCTGCCGACCGGGGCGGCCGCGCAGTTCACGTACCGGCACTCCGTTGTCGGCGTGCTCGTCTCCCTCGCGCTGCTCGCGCCGTTGCTGCGCCACCGCGAGCAGTTCGCGGCCCTGCCCGACCCGCGCAGCCGGTGGCGGGCCCTTGCCAACTTAGTGCTCATGGGCGCCGGTTCACTCGCCCTCGGGCTGGTCGTCGTCAGCACGCATTCCCGCACGATGATCGGCGACCCGTCCCTGGCGGACCGCATCACCCATGTCCTGTACGGCCTGTTCGGCTTCGAGGGCCCGGTCCGGTACCAGAGCGACACGTCCTGGACCGTCGCCGTCTGTCTCGGAGCGCTCGGCCTGCTCACCGCCGTCACCACGATCTGTCTCGCCCTGCGCCCCGAACACCCGGCACACCCGGCCGCCCGGCTCACACCGGACGACGAGGCCCGGCTGCGCGCCCTGCTGGACCGGCACGGCGGCCGCGACTCCCTCGGCCGCTTCGCGCTGCGCCGGGGCGAGTCCGTCGTCTTCTCGCCCAGCGGAAAGGCGGCGGTGACCTACCGCGTGGTGTCCGGGGTGATGCTCGCCGACGGCGACCCCATCGGCGACGTCGAGGCCTGGCCGGGCGCCATCGAACGCTTCATGGACGAGGCCCGGGCGCACTCCTGGACCCCGGCCGTCATGGGCTGCTCCGAGACCGGCCGCGAGGTGTGGACCCGCGAGACCGGCCTGGACGCCCTCGAGCCGGGCGACGAGGCGGTGGTGGACGTCGCGGATTTCTCCCTCGCCGGCCGCGCGATGCGCAGCGTGCGCCGGCTGGCCAAGCGCGTCGAGCGTGCCGGTTACGAAACCCGGGGCCGACGCGTCCATGACCTCGGCGACCTCGGCGACCTCGGCGAGGCCTCGGGGTACCTGACGCGCATCCGCCTCTCCGCCCCGCGCCCCTGCGCGTACGCCGTCACGGAGCGGGACATGCGCGCGGCCTGACCGGGACAGGCCCGAGCGGAGCCCCACCCCCTCCAGCACCCAGGGGCTTCCGCTCGGGCCGCACGACGCCGGGACCGCCGGGCCGCACGCCCACGTGGAGAGACCCCGCCCACCGTGGGCCTACGCTGAACGTATGAGCAAGCAGAGCGGACGCGGGCGTATCGCGGGCCTTCCGGAATGGGACCGCTGCGCGGTCATGGGAGTCGTGAACGTGACCCCCGATTCCTTCTCCGACGGCGGCCGCTGGTTCGACACCACCGCGGCCGTGAAGCACGGCCTCGACCTCGTCACCGAGGGCGCCGACCTGGTGGACGTCGGCGGCGAGTCCACCCGCCCCGGCGCCACCCGCGTCGACGAGGCCGAGGAACTGCGGCGGGTCATCCCGGTCGTCCGCGGCCTGGCCTCCGAAGGTGTCGTCGTCTCCGTCGACACCATGCGCGCCTCCGTAGCCGAACAGGCCCTCGCCGCCGGCGCCGCCCTCGTCAACGACGTCAGCGGCGGCCTCGCCGACCCCGCGATGATCCGTGTCGTCGCGGAGACCGGCGCCCCCTTCGTCGTCATGCACTGGCGCGGCTTCCTGGAGGGCGGCAACGTCAAGGGCGTGTACGACGACGTCGTCACCGAAGTCGTCGACGAGCTGCACGCGCGCGTGGAGGCTGTCCTGGAGGGCGGTGTCGCACCCGACCGCATCGTCGTCGACCCCGGCCTCGGCTTCTCCAAGGAGGCCGAGCACGACCTCACTCTGCTCGCCCACCTGGACCGCCTGCGCGCCCTCGGCCACCCGCTGCTGGTCGCCGCCTCCCGCAAGCGGTTTCTCGGCCGTGTCCTCGCCGGTCCCGAGGGCGCCCCGCCGCCGGCCCGGGAGCGCGATGCCGCAACGGCCGCTGTCTCCGCGCTGGCGGCGCACGCCGGCGCCTGGGCGGTGCGGGTGCACGAGGTGCGGGCAACGGCCGACGCGGTACAGGTCGCGCGCGCCGTGGAAGGAGCCCGGTGAGCGCCCCCCACACCGACGTCGAACAGGTCGAACTCGCCAACACGGCCTTCTACGAGGCACTGGAGCGGGGCGACTTCGAAGAGGTGTCCTCGCTCTGGCTCACCCCGTCCGACCTGGGCGTCGACGAGACCTACCACGACCCCGCGGACACCGGCGTGGTCTCCTGTGTGCACCCCGGCTGGCCCGTGCTCACCGGCCGCGGCGAGGTCCTCAGGTCGTATGCGCTGATCATGACGAACACCGACTACATCCAGTTCTTCCTCACCGACGTCCACGTCTCCGTCACCGGCGACACCGCCCTGGTCACCTGCACCGAGAACATCCTCAGCGGCGGCCCCGCCCCCGAGGACGGCGACGGACCCGGCCCGCTCGTCGGCCAGCTGGTGGTCGCGACGAACGTGTTCCGCCGCACACCCGCCGGCTGGAAGCTCTGGTCGCACCACGCCTCCCCCGTTCTGGCCGAAACCGACGAGGCCGAGGACGACGACTCACCCGCCTGAGTGGGTAGGCGCCCCCTACAAGGGCCCGAAGGGACCAAGGAGTGGTTGGAATCACCTACTTCGGGGTATGCGCGGCTACCACCCCATGAGCTGCCGGGTTCCCCAGGGAAAACACTCGATGAAACCTCCAGGCCCCGCCCCGGGCCCACGCCTCCGTGGCCCGGAGCTGTCAGTGCCCGCAGGTAGATTCGGTTCAGGCCGGTGTGCCGCCCGCACCCGGTACGAACCGGCCGCAACCGACGATTGCAGGAGTGATTCGCGTGGATCGTGTCGCGCTGCGCGGCCTGAAGGCCCGCGGGCACCACGGTGTGTTCCCCAAGGAGCGCGAGGAGGGCCAGACCTTCATCGTGGACCTCGTCCTGGGCCTGGACACCCGGTCGGCCGCCGTCGACGACGACCTGGCGAAGACCGTGCATTACGGCATCGTGGCGGAGGAGGTCGTGGCCGTCGTCGAGGGGGAGCCCGTGAACCTCATCGAGACGCTCGCCGAGCGCATCGCCCAGACCTGTCTGAAGCACGAAGGGGTCCAGGAGATCGAGGTCTGCGTCCACAAGCCGGACGCGCCGATCACCGTCCCCTTCGACGACGTGACCGTCACCATCACCCGGAGCCGAGTATGACTGCCTCGTTCACCGAGGGTCACAGCGACCCGACCGTACAGCCGGTACCCGCCTCCGTCGTCGAGAAGGTCGACGCCGCCGACACGACCCTGCACAACCCCAAATGGGCCGTGATCTCCATCGGCTCCAACCTCGGCAACCGCCTGGAGACCCTCCAGGGCGCCATCGACGCCCTCGAGGACACACCGGGCGTGCGCGTCAAGGCGGTCTCCCCCGTCTACGAGACCGAGCCGTGGGGCGTCGAGCCGGGCAGCCAGCCCTCGTACTTCAACGCGGTCGTGGTCCTGAAGACCACCCTGCCTCCGTCCTCCCTCCTGGAGCGGGCACACGCGGTCGAGGAGGCCTTCCACCGGGTCCGGGACGAGCACTGGGGCCCGCGCACCCTCGACGTCGACATCGTCTCGTACGCGGAGATCGTCTCCGACGACCCGCACCTCACCCTCCCCCACCCGCGCGCCCACGAACGCGCCTTCGTCCTCGCCCCCTGGCACGACCTCGACCCCGATGCCCAGCTCCCCGGCCGCGGCGCCGTCGCCGACCTCCTCGGCACGGTCACCCGCGACGGCGTGACACCCCGTGCGGACCTGGAACTCCGGCTGCCCGAGTAGTCGTTAAGGTCAAGGCGACCACGTCGCGACGACACAGGGACGACCTGACCGGCCGGGTCACCACAGACCACGGTCCGGGGAGCTGAAGGGACACCGTGAGAGAGCTGCGCATCAGGGTGCTGATCGGCGTGTTCGTCGTCGCGGGGGTGCTGTCCTGGGCGGGCGCCCGCCTGTGGAACTCGATCGGGACGCTCCCCAGCGTCCCTCTGGCCGCCCCCGTCGTCCTGGCGGTGATCGCGGCGATCCTGCTCGCCACGGCGCTCTCACTGCGCGCCCGTCTGAAGGCCCAGCGCGAACGCCGCCCCGGCGCCAAGGGCGTCGACCCCCTGATGGCGGCCCGCGCGGTCGTCTTCGGCCAGGCCAGCGCCCTGGTCGCCGCCCTCGTCGCCGGGATGTACGGCGGCACCGGTGCCTTCCTGCTGGAGTCCCTCGACATCCCCGCCCGCCGCGACCAGGCCTTCTACGCCAGCTTCTCGGTGCTGGCTGGCATCGGTGTCATAGCGGCCGCCATCTTCCTGGAGCGCGTCTGCAAGCTCCCGGAGGACGACGACCACGACAACACGGGAGCGGCACCGGCGGCCTGAGCGCCCCGCTGGAAGCGCGGTGCTGAAGCTGCGGGCCGGTGGGGGCTGGTGGCGCCCACGGCGGAGCCGCACATCGATACAGCCCCGCGCCCCGCACGGCGTGCGGAACCGTCAGCGGGCCATGATGAGGCTCATGGCCTCGTTCCGCGTCGCGGCGTCCCGCAGCTGACCCCGCACCGCGGACGTGATGGTCATCGCGCCGGGCTTGCGGATGCCCCGCATCGACATGCACATGTGCTCGCACTCCACGACGACGATCACCCCGCGCGGCTCCAGGATCTCCATCAGGGAGTCCGCGATCTGCGTGGTCAGTCGTTCCTGCACCTGCGGCCGACGGGCGTAGACGTCCACGAGACGAGCCAGCTTGGACAGTCCGGTGATCTTGCCACTGGTGGCCGGAATGTATCCGACGTGGGCGACGCCCCGGAACGGCACCAGATGGTGCTCACAGGTCGAGTACACCTCGATGTCCTTCACGAGGACCATCTCGTCGTGCCCGATGTCGAACGTCGTCGTCAGCACGTCCTCGGGCTTCTGCCACAGCCCCGCGAATATCTCCTTGTACGCCCGCGCCACCCGCCCAGGGGTCTCCCTGAGCCCCTCACGGTCCGGGTCCTCGCCGACCGCGATCAGGAGTTCGCGTATGGCGTTCTCGGCGCGCTTCTCGTCGAACTCGCCGATGATGCCCTCGCCGTCCAGCGTCACGGGGTCGGTCATGTGGTGCCTCGTTCCTGTGCTGTCACGTGTGGGGACACGCGTCCTCTCTGCGGGCATACGACGATGCCGCGCCCCCAGGCTAGAACCTGGGGAACGCGGCATCCATTCCGGGCCTGTGGGACCGCCGGGGCGGTCCGGGCTCAGACTTCGGGGCGGTCCTCCGAGGCGGCCGGCTCGGCCGCCGGGGCGGGCTCCGCCGCCGTGGTCTTCGCGGTGATCGCCGCCGTCGCTCCGTTGGCGCCGTTCGTCAGTGCGAGCTCCTTCGGGGAGAGCACCGGCGGACGGGTGGAGGGCGTCCGGCGGGAGGAACCGGTCCACGCGGGGCGCGGCGGCCGCTTGACGATCGGGGCGAAGATCTCGGCGATCTCCTCCTTGCCCAGGGTCTCCTTCTCGAGGAGGGCCAGGACGAGGTTGTCGAGGACGTCGCGGTTCTCGACCAGGATCTCCCAAGCCTCGTTGTGCGCGGTCTCGATGAGCTTCTTGACCTCTTCGTCGACCAGCGCGGCGACCTCTTCCGAGTAGTCGCGCTGGTGAGCCATCTCACGCCCGAGGAACGGCTCGCTGTTGTCGCCGCCGAACTTGATCGCGCCCAGACGCTCGGTCATGCCGTACTGCGTGACCATCGCGCGGGCCAGGTTGGTGGCCTTCTCGATGTCGTTCGAAGCACCGGTGGTCGGGTCGTGGAAGACCAGTTCCTCGGCCGCGCGGCCGCCCAGCATGTAGGCCAGCTGGTCGAGCATCTCGTTGCGCGTGGTCGAGTACTTGTCCTCGTCGGGCAGCACCATCGTGTAGCCGAGGGCGCGGCCGCGGGACAGGATCGTGATCTTGTGGACCGGGTCGGAGTTCGGGGAGGCCGCCGCGACCAGGGCGTGACCGCCCTCGTGGTACGCGGTGATCTTCTTCTCCTTGTCCGACATGATCCGGGTCCGCTTCTGCGGGCCCGCCACGACGCGGTCGATGGCCTCGTCGAGCATCTTGTTGTCGACCAGCTTCTGGTCGCTGCGGGCCGTCAGCAGCGCGGCCTCGTTCAGCACGTTCGCCAGGTCGGCACCGGTCATGCCGGGGGTGCGCCGGGCGACGGCCGACAGGTCGACGTCGGGTGCGACCGGCTTGCCCTTCTGGTGGACCTTGAGGATCTCCAGGCGGCCCTGCATGTCCGGACGGTCGACCGCGATCTGCCGGTCGAAGCGGCCGGGGCGCAGCAGCGCCGGGTCGAGGATGTCGGGCCGGTTGGTGGCGGCGATCAGGATGACGCCGCCCTTCACGTCGAAGCCGTCCATCTCGACGAGCAACTGGTTCAGGGTCTGCTCGCGCTCGTCGTGACCGCCGCCGAGGCCGGCGCCGCGGTGGCGGCCGACCGCGTCGATCTCGTCGACGAAGACGATCGCGGGGGCGTTCGCCTTGGCCTGCTCGAACAGGTCACGGACCCGGGAGGCACCGACGCCGACGAACATCTCGACGAAGTCGGAACCGGAGATCGAGTAGAAGGGGACGCCGGCCTCGCCCGCGACGGCGCGCGCGAGCAGCGTCTTGCCGGTGCCGGGCGGGCCGTAGAGGAGCACGCCCTTGGGGATCTTGGCGCCGACGGCCTGGAACTTGGCCGGCTCCTGCAGGAACTCCTTGATCTCCTGGAGTTCCTCGACGGCCTCGTCAGCACCCGCGACGTCCGAGAATGTCGTCTTCGGAGTGTCCTTGGTGATGAGCTTGGCCTTGGACTTCCCGAAGTTCATCACTCGGGAGCCGCCGCCCTGCATCTGGTTCATCAGGAACAGGAAGACGACCACGATGAGGACGAAGGGGAGCAGGGAGAGCAGAATCCCGACCAACGGGTTCTGCTTGGACGGCGAGACCGTGTAGCCGTCCGGGATCTGCTTCTGCTGGTACTTGTTCTGCAGCGTGTTGGCGATGTCCACGCCCTGGTCGCCGATGTAGCTCGCCTGGATCTTCGAGCTGCCCTCGACCTTTTCGCCGTCCTTGAGCGTGACCTTGATGGTCTGCTCGTCGCCGGTGGTCAGCTTGGCCGCTTCGACCCTGTTGTTGTTGATCGCCTGGACGACCTGGCCGGTGTCCACCGTCTTGTAGCCGCCGGACGAGCCGACGACCTGCATCAACACGACCACGGCAAGGACGGCCAGCACGATCCACATGACCGGCCCACGGAAGTATCGCTTCACGTCCATCCATACGGAGCGGTGCCGCCCCGTCCCTCCTGCCACAGTGAGTTTGATAAGACAGTTCTTCTGACGGTACCCCAGCATTGTTGCGCGAAGCCGCACAGGACGGCTGGCGTTCCCGTCTGCATGCTCCAACGGCGCGAGGCCCGCCGGGGTTCCCGATCATCCTGCGGGGCTTTGGCCCGAGTGGCTCAGCCGCCGTAGACGTGGGGCGCGAGCGTACCGACGAACGGGAGGTTGCGGTACTTCTCGGCGTAGTCGAGGCCGTAGCCCACGACGAACTCGTTGGGGATGTCGAAGCCGACCCACTCCACGTCGATGGCGACCTTGGCGGCCTCGGGCTTGCGCAGCAGCGTGCACACCTTCAGGGAGGCGGGCTCGCGGGAGCCGAGGTTGGACAGCAGCCAGGACAGGGTCAGGCCGGAGTCGATGATGTCCTCGACGATGAGGACGTGCTTGCCCTTGATGTCGGTGTCGAGGTCCTTGAGGATCCGCACCACACCGGAGGACTGGGTGCCCGCGCCGTAGGAGGAGACAGCCATCCAGTCCATGGTGACGGGGGTGGACAGTGCCCGGGCGAGATCGGCCATCACCATCACCGCGCCCTTGAGGACGCCGACGATCAACAGGTCCTTGCCCGCGTACTCCGCGTCGATCTTCGCGGCCAGCTCGGCCAGCTTCGCGTCGATCTCTTCCTTGGTGATGAGCACCTGCTGAAGGTCGGCACCCATGTCTTTCGCGTCCACCCGCATCACTTTCGGTCGTCCCACCGGCTGCCCGATCCCTCGCCCGAGCCGTCGGAGGGGGTCCGGATTCAGCCTTGCCGAATCACCAGTCTGCCACCCTGCCGCTGGGCGATGACTTTGCCCGGGAGATTGATGGCTCCCTGACCGCGCCAACCGGTGATCAGCCGGTCGACTTCCTCGATGTGGCGGGCGAACAGCGAACCGGCCGGGGCACCGGCCTCGATGGCCGCCCGGCGCAGGATCCGGCGGCGTACGGCGGGCGGGAGGACGTAGAGCTTGTCGCACTCCAGACGGCCGGCGGCGTCCCGGACGGAGGCCTCGACCTGGCCGGCCCAGGCGTCGAGGGCGTCGGCGTCGTCGCGGGAGAGCTGGGCCGTACGGGCGAGAGCCTCCACGACGCCCTTGCCGAGCGCCTTCTCCAGGGCGGGCAGGCCCTCGTGGCGCAGCCGCGACCGGGTGTACGCCGGGTCCGCGTTGTGGGGGTCGTCCCAGACGGGGAGGGACTGGACCATGCAGGCCTTGCGGGCGGTCTGCCGGTCGAGCTGGAGGAAGGGGCGGCGGTAACGGCCGCCGGCCCCCGAGACCGCGGCCATTCCGGACAGGGAGCGGATGCCGGAGCCGCGGGCGAGGCCGAGCAGGACGGTTTCGGCCTGGTCGTCGCGGGTGTGGCCGAGCAGGACGGCAGCGGCGTCGAGGCGCACGGCAGCGGCGTCGAGGGCGGCGTAGCGGGCGTCGCGGGCCGCGGCTTCCGGGCCGCCCTCACGGCCGACGGTGACGGTGGCGGACTCGACGGGGTCCAGGCCGAGTTCGCGCAGGCGCAGGACGACTTCCTCGGCGCGCATGCCGGAGCCGGGCTGCAGGCCGTGGTCGACGGTGATGCCGCCCGCGCGGATGCCGAGTTTGGGTGCCTCGAACGCGAGGGCGGAGGCGAGCGCCATGGAGTCGGCGCCGCCGGAGCAGGCCACGAGCACGAGCGGCGACGACGGACGCTCGTGTGCGGTCTGGTCGGTGGTGGGGGTGTGTTCGCTGAGGATGTCGTGGAGTACGCGGCGGACCGCCAGGCGTATCGCCGCGACCGCAGGATGGGGACCCATGTCCGGTTCCCTTCATGAAGTTGTCGGGGGTTGAGCCCGAGTTCGGTCACTCAGAGTGTGTAGATGGTGACAGAACCGGGCCGTTCCCCGAGCATTGCACGCCTACCCATGCCTCACGGTCCCTCGGACGGGTGATTGGAGGGGCGTTTGCCTGCCGTCGGCTGGCTCCGGCTCACGACCTCTGCCCAGGTTTCACGCCTCGCTCCGGCGGTGCACCCGTGCGATCCAGTCCGCCGGTTTGGCGATCTCCGACTTGGTGGGCAGGGTGTTCGGGGAGGTCCACACGCGGTTGAAGCCGTCCGTGCCGACCTCGTCGACGACGGCCCGTACGAAGCGTTCGCCGTCCCGGTACTGCCTGAGTTTGGCGTCCAGACCGAGCAGCTTGCGCAGGGCGAGGTCCAGCCGGGATGCGCCCTTGGCGCGGCGCTGCTGGAACTTCTCCCGGATCTCCGCGACGCTCCCCACGACCTCTGGACCGACCCCGTCCATCACGAAGTCGGCGTGGCCCTCCAGGAGGGACATCACCGCGGTGAGACGGCCGAGGATCTCCCGCTGTGCCGGCGTCTGCACGAGGTCGACCAGCGACCGGCCGCCGTCGTCCTCCTCGCCCTCGGGACGGCCCCCGACGAGGGACTGGGCGGCCTCCCGGATGCGTTCCAGGACGGTCATGGGGTCGACGTCGGTCTCCTCCAGGAACGACTGGATTTCGCCCTCCAGGTGATCGCGAAGCCAGGGCACCGTGGAGAACTGCGTGCGGTGGGTCTCCTCGTGCAGGCACACCCACAGGCGGAAGTCGTGGGGCTCCACGTCGAGTTCGCGCTCCACGTGCACGATGTTCGGGGCGACGAGCAGCAGCCGCCCGCCGCCGCTCTCGCCGGCCGGGAGCTCGCGGGTGGCGGGCGCGAAGGTCTCGTACTGGCCGAGGACGCGGGAGGCCAGGAAGGACAGCAGCATGCCGAGTTCGACGCCGGTGACCTTGCCGCCGACGGCGCCGAGGACCGCGCCGCCCGGGCTGCTGCCACGGCGCTCCTGCATCTTGTCGAGGAGCGGCCTGAGGATCTCCCGGAACCCGGCGACGTTCGCCCGCACCCAGCCGGGGCGGTCGACGACGAGGACCGGGGTGTCATGAGTCTCCTCGGTACCCATCCGGGTGAAGCCCCGGACGTGTTCCTCCGAGGCCTTGGCGTGCCGACGGAGTTCCGCGACGACGGCCCGGGCCTCGTCACGGCTCACCTCGGGGCCCGGCCGTACGAGCCGGGTCGCGGTCGCCACCGCGAGATTCCAGTCGACCATCCCAGCAGATGCGGCACCACCGATGCTCGTCATGCATCAACGGTACGTGAGCGCTCCCCCTTGGGGCAGGCCGTGGGGGCCGGCAGCGGCTGAGGCTCGTTCCGGCGCTGTGGTGCACGGCCGTACAGGGCTCAGCGGCAGCCGCATGCCGCCAGGGCCGTCGCAGCGCGGTCCAGGGCCGTCTGGGCCGCCGTCGGGTCCGTGGTGCCGGTGGCCAGGAAGGCGAAGGCGAGCAGGCGGCCGTCCTGGTTCACGACCGTTCCGGCGAGGGCGTTCACGCCCGTGAGGGTGCCGGTCTTGGCGCGGACGATGCCGGCCGCGCCGTCGCCGTAACGGTCGGACAGTGTGCCGGTGAAGCCGGCGACCGGGAGGCCCGTGAGGGTGGGGCGCAGCGCGGGGCGGGCGGGATCCGCCGCCTTCAGCAACAGGGCGGTGATCAGGTCCACGGTCAGCCTGTTGTCGCGGTTCAGACCGCTGCCGTCCCTGAGGACGGCGCCCTTCAGCGGCAGGCCGAGCTTGTTCAGCTGGGCCTGCATCGCCCGGCCCGCTCCAGCGAAGTCGGCGCGCTCGCCGGTCGCGACGGCGGTGTGGCGGGCGAGGGCCTCGGCGATGTCGTTGTCGCTGTTGGTCAGCATCCGCTCGACCAGCGCCGAGAGCGGGGGTGAGGAGACCGTGGCGAGGGCGTCGGCCCGGTCCGTCGCCTTGGACGGGCCCGGGGATGTCGTCCTGATGCCGTGGTCCCGCAGGAAGTCCGCGAACGTCCGGGTCGCCTCCGCCGCCGGGTCCGTCACCCGGGGTGCCGGGCCGCTCGTCGAGCCGTCCGTGCGGGCCTCGTCGGCCATCAGGGCGGTGACGGGGGCGAGGTTGTCGTTGACGCCGATGGGGTGACGTTCGAGTCCGGCGTAGAGGGTGGTGTCGTACGAGAGGGTCATCTGGCGTACGTCGCGCTGCTTCAGGGCGGCGGCCGTCTTCCGGGCGAGCGTACGCAGGTCGGCCAGGCCCCGGCTGCCCTTGCGGGCGGTGAGCGTGGGGTCGCCGCCGCCGACCAGGATGAGTTCCTCGGTGTCGGGTTCGTAGACGGTGCGGGTGGTGAGGCGGTGGTCGGGGCCCAGGGCGGAGAGGGCGGCGACAGCGGTGGCGATCTTCGTGGTGGAGGCGGGGGTGAGCGCGTCGTGGGTGCCGGTGCCGTACAGGTGCTTGCCCGTGGTCACGTCGACGACCGCGGCCGCGCGGCGGGCGCCGAGCGCGGGGTCGTTCAGGAGGGGGTTCAGGACGCCGGTCAGGGCCTGGCCGGTGGGGGCCGACTTGATCGTGTTCGCGGCGCCGCCCAGGCCGGTCAGGACGGAGGCCGCGCTGGGGGCGGGCTGGGGCGCGCCCCCCGCCGCGTCTGATGTACCCGAACGGCTGCCGTGATCTGCGCCACCCCCGCCCTCCTGGGCGGCGGCCCACTCCCGCTCGGCCGTACGCTGGCCTGAGGAGTCCCAGGGCCCCACGGCGGTCACCACGACGGCGGCCAGTGCCAGGCCGACGGTGGCGGCGCCCGTCGTGTACTGCCAGGTCTTTGCCGTCGCGACCCGTGTGACCTGCGGTTTCGCGGCACGTGCCAGCCGCGTGACCCGCGGACCGGTCACGGCCGTGACCCGCGCGAGGCGGGGGCGTACGACGTTCGCGACCCGCGCCAGACGCGGTTTCGCGGCTCGCCAAGGCCTCAGCTCAGGCACGACCACCAGCCCCTTTCGCGATCACACAGCTGCGTGAGGGACACTTAACCACCAGAACTGTGTGCTGATCATGGAGGAGCCACCGGTGGAGTTCGACGTCACGATCGAGATTCCGAAGGGTTCGCGGAACAAGTACGAGGTGGACCACGAGACCGGTCGTATCCGCCTGGACCGCCGCCTGTTCACTTCGACCAGCTACCCGGCCGACTACGGCTTCGTCGAGAACACCCTCGGCGAGGACGGCGACCCGCTGGACGCGCTGGTCATCCTGGACGAGCCGACCTTCCCCGGCTGCCTCATCCAGTGCCGTGCGATCGGCATGTTCCGCATGACGGACGAGGCCGGCGGCGACGACAAGCTGCTGTGCGTGCCCGCCCACGACCCGCGCGTGGAGCACCTGCGGGACATCCACCACGTGTCCGAGTTCGACCGCCTGGAGATCCAGCACTTCTTCGAGGTCTACAAGGACCTGGAGCCCGGCAAGTCCGTCGAGGGCGCCAACTGGGTGGGCCGGACCGAGGCCGAGGCCGAGATCGAGCGGTCGTACAAGCGGTTCAAGGAGCAGGGCGGTCACTGAGCCTCGTATCCCCGTAACGGGCCGCACGCGCACGTGTGCGGCCCGTCCGTGTGTCCGTGCGCATACTGAGGCCTGTTGGGTGTCGTACGCCTGCTGGATGTCGTACAGGGAGCACTGCTTCAAGTGACGTACGCGGAGGACCGCAAGCCGCAGTCGGACGAGGCGCGGACGACGTTCGATCCCGAGGTCACCTCGGAGTTCGCCATCCCCGAGGGCCTGGACGTGCCGACGCAGGGGGCCGAGTCGGAGACCTCGTCCGAGTTCGCCGTACCCGAGGGGCTGGACGTCCCGTCGCCGGCCGACGCCGAGCCGGAGGGGTCGGCGTTCAGTCCGCCGAGCACCTACAGCGCCCGCGGTGCGCCGGCCGCGTTCACCCCGGCGACCGGTGTGCCCGTGGTCCGGCTGACCAAGGACGTGCCCTGGCAGGACCGGATGCGCACGATGCTGCGGCTGCCGGTGGCCGAGCGGCCCGCGCCTGAGCCGGGGCCGAAGGCGGAGGAGGGCGGTCCGGCCGTTCCGCGTGTGCTCGACCTGACGCTGCGTATCGGCGAGCTGCTGCTCGCGGGCGGTGAGGGCGCCGAGGACGTGGAGGCGGCGATGTTCGCGGTCTGCCGCTCCTACGGCCTGGACCGCTGCGAGCCCAACGTCACCTTCACCCTGCTGTCGATCTCGTACCAGCCGTCCCTCGTCGACGATCCGGTGACGGCGTCGCGGACGGTACGCCGCCGGGGCACCGACTACACCCGGCTGGCGGCCGTGTACCAGCTCGTGGACGACCTGAGCGACCCGGCGAGCCACATCTCCCTGGAGGAGGCCTACCGGCGCCTCGCGGAGATCCGACGCAACCGGCACCCCTACCCCACCTGGGCACTGACCGCGGCGAGCGGGCTGCTCGCGGGTGCGGCCTCGGTGCTCGTCGGCGGTGACGCGATCGTGTTCTTCGCGGCCGCGCTCGGCGCGATGCTCGGCGACCGGCTGGCGTGGCTGTGCGCGGGGCGCGGACTGCCGGAGTTCTACCAGTTCGTGGTCGCCGCGATGCCGCCGGCCGCGATGGGGGTCGCGCTCACGCTGGCACACGTCGATGTGAAGGCGTCCGCGGTCATCACCGGTGGGCTGTTCGCGCTGCTGCCCGGGCGGGCGCTGGTGGCGGGCGTGCAGGACGGCCTGACCGGCTTCTACATCACCGCGGCGGCACGGCTGCTGGAGGTCATGTACCTCTTCGTCGGCATCGTCGTCGGCGTGCTGGTGATGCTGTACTTCGGCGTCCAGCTGGGCGCCCAGCTCACCCCCGACGCGGCGATAAACATCGCCGAGCGGCCGGTCGTGCAGATCACCGCGTCGATGCTGCTGTCGCTGACGTTCGCCGTGCTGCTCCAGCAGGAGCGGGCCACCGTGCTCGCCGTGACCCTCAACGGGGGTGTCGCGTGGTCGGTGTACGGCGCGATGCACTACGCCGGTGACCTGTCGCCGGTCGCCTCCACGGCGGTGGCGGCGGGGTTGGTGGGGCTGTTCGGGCAGCTGCTGTCCCGGTATCGGTTCGCGTCCGCGCTGCCGTACACCACGGCGGCGATCGGGCCGCTGCTGCCCGGTTCCGCGACGTACTTCGGTCTGCTGTCGATCGCGCAGAACGAGGTCGACGAGGGGCTGGGGTCGCTCACCAAGGCCGCGGCGCTTGCGATGGCCATCGCCATCGGGGTGAACCTCGGGTCGGAGATCTCGCGGTTGTTCCTCCGCCTGCCGGGCGGCTCCGCCGAGGGGCGGAAGGCCGCCAAGCGGACACGGGGTTTCTAGCGGCGGGCTCTGTCAGCTCTGCCTGTAGGGGTCGTACGGGTACTGCTGCCGGCCCTGCTGGTAGCCCTGCTGTGAACCGTACGGCTGCTGCTGGTAGCCCTGCGGGTACTGCTGGGCGTACGGCTGCGGGGTCTGGCCGTATCCGTACTGCTGCTGGTCCTGTCCCTGCTGCGGGTAGCCCTGGTCGCCATAGGCCTGGTCCCCGTAGGGCTGGTTGTCGTAGCTCTGGTCGCCGTAGGGCTGGTCCTGGTAGTTCGGCTCCACGCGGCGCAGCTGGGTCGTCGCGTCGTCCATCAGGGGCTGCTGCTGGACCGGAGGCTGCGGCTGCTGGGGCGGGTTCTTCTTGTTCTTCGAGCGTGCGCGCCAGAACTCGATGATGATCGGGAGCACGGAGACGAAGACGATCAGGATGAGGATCGCTTCGATGTTGCTCTTGACGAAGTCGATGTTGCCCAGCCAGGCGCCGAGCAGTGTGACACCCGCGCCCCACAGGATGCCGCCGACGATGTTGAAGATGAGGAACGAGCGGTACCGCATGCCGCTGACACCGGCGATGATCGGCGTGAACGTCCGCACGATGGGCACGAAGCGGGCCAGGACGAGGGACTTCGGGCCGTACTTCTCGAAGAACTCGTGCGCCTTGGTGACGTTCTCCTGCTTGAAGAGCCGGGAGTCCGGGCGGGTGAAGAGCGACGGGCCGACCTTCTTGCCGAACATGTAGCCCGCCTGGTCGCCGAGGATCGCGGCGATGCAGATCAGGACGATCGCGGCCCACAGCGGAAAGTCCAACCGATTCGACGTGATCAGCAGACCCGCCGTGAACAGCAGCGAGTCACCCGGCAGGAAGAAGCCGATGAGCAGGCCCGACTCGGCGAAGACGATGAGGAGCAGGCCCCAGATCCCGAAGTTGTCCAGCAGATAGTTCGGATCCAGCCAGCTCGGTCCGAGGGCAAGCGTCGTCACGGTTCCGGGCTCCTGTGGGGTGAGGGGGAAGTACTGCGTTCGGTTCGGCCGGACAAAGCTATCAACGCAAGATGTGCACCCCAGGTTCCACCGGTGTCTGGCGGATCCACTGTGCGCCCGCTGGGACGAGGCTGTGGGTCGGCGGTGGTCCTGGCCCGGGAGCAGGGCTCCCGGGCCAGGGTCTTACGAGGCGTGCCGGGCCGCGTTCGCGGTGATCGCGTCCCGCAGGTGCTCGGCGAGGCCAGGGCGCATGGAGTCGTAGAACGCCCTGAAGCGCTCGTCGGAGACGTACATCTCGCCGAGACACTGGTGGAGTTCGTACGGGCACTCGTAGAACCACCTGCAGATGTGCTGCCGGTGTTCCTCGGCCATGGCCATGGCCTGCTCGCCCGTCGGCGCCTCGCCGGCGGCCATCAGGGCGTCGTAGCGCTCGCTCCAGTCGGCCACCTCGGCCTGCATGCGCTTCCAGTCCTCCTTGGTGTAGCTCGCGGTCCGGCGCTGGGACTCGGCGTAGGCCTCGGTGTTGCCCCAGCGCGCTTCCACCTCGTCGGCGTACTGCTCGGGGTCCTTGTCCCCGAACACCTCGAACTTCTCCTCGGGCGTGAGGTTGATGCCCACCTTGCGTGCCTCCATGGCGTGCTCCACGGCCGCCGCCATCTTCTGCAGTCTCTCGATCCGGGCGGTCAGCAGCTCGTACTGGCGGCGCAGATGCGCGCGCGGGTCCGCGTCCGGGTCGTCGAGCAGGGCGGCGACCTCGTCGAGCGGGAAGCCGAGCTCGCGGTAGAACAGGATCTGCTGCAGCCGGTCGAGGTCGGCGTCGTTGTAACGCCGGTGGCCCGCGTGGCTGCGCTCGCTCGGTACGAGCAGGCCGATGTCGTCGTAGTGGTGCAGGGTGCGCACCGTGACTCCGGCGTACCCGGCGACCTGTCCCACGGAGTAGCTCACTTCCGCTCCCTTCTCGGTACGCCCTCCACGGTCCGCCCTCACGTCACGTGAGGTGCAAGTCGTTTGTGCCGGGCGGGTTCGGCACGCCGAGGATCGGTGCTCAATCCTCGCCGAGATTGAAGATGTGCCAGGTGCGGCCGTCGGCCGATATCCGGCAGGTGCCGTTGCCGTAGCTGTCGGTCCACAGCCAGCCGATCGGGGTCCTGCGGACCGAACCCGCCGGGCCGTGCGTCGGGCTGTCGGATCGAAACGTACGGGCCTGATCGATGCTGCGCCACACGCCGGTCTCGCCGTACACGACGAGGCTGTTGTCGTCGGCCACCAGCAGGTCGCCGAGGAGGGAGAGCGGCTCGACTCCCTCCCGGTAGCGCCATATCCGGGTCCAGGTGGTGCCACCGTCGGTGCTGACGTGGAGGGTCCTCAGGCCGTTCTTCACCTCCTCGTGGCTGGGGAGCTGGCCCGGCTGGACCGCGTACAGCGCGCTCCGGCCCGCGACCACCTTCAGGGGCCACGCCTGCTCGGCGACGCCGGTCATGTGTGTCGGGCGCCAAGTACGACCGCGGTCCTCGCTGAGGACCAGGGTCGGCAGGCCGGAGTCGGGGTCCAGGCCCGTTGCGAACAGGGCGTTCCCGGCGATGTCGCCGGCCGGTGCCAAGGTTCCCTCGAGCGGCGGCTGATGCGTCAGGATCCGGTGCTCTCCGGTGTCCGGCATGACGACGAGCAGTCTGTTGCGGGCGCATTCGTTGCCGTCGGCCGCCAGTGCCACGCATTCGGTGACGAGAGAGGCGCTCTCGGGCACGGTCGGTGTGGTGCCCGTCGGCTTCGCCGTGCCGTGCTCCCAGGTGCGGCCGTTGTCGCGGGTGAACCAGGTGCGGCTGGGCACGCCGGTCCACTCGGAGCTGTCGGTGATCAGGGCGCGGCCCGGGCCGAGCACGGTGAGACCGGCGGTGAGGCCCCGGTCGCCCGTGACGTCCGGCAGCGGGGACTCGGCCAGGCGCCACAACCCGGCGTTCGCCTCGAGCACGGCGACGTACTGACGGCAGCGGTCCTCGCCGCAGTCCGCGCGGAGGGTGAAACCGCTGCCGTCCGCGGCGAAGGCGACGTCGTAAGACGCACCCGGCAGGTCGGTGGCCGACGGTATGTTCGGGGGCGCGGTGAAGGAGGACTCCGACGACGCGGGCACGTGCGTGTTCTTCTTCGCGGGTGCCCCCGCCGACTCCTCGTCCACGCTCTCCGTGCCGGCACTGCACGCTGCCAGGAGGCAGACGAGCAGGGCTCCCACAAGGAGCAGCCGCCATCGACGTACATCCATGGATCCTCCGATCCGCGGTGACCGGTATCTGCTTCTGGTACACCGCGGACCGGCTTCGGGTTCCACTCCCCGGCGAACTTTCTGCCGAACGCCCTGCCGGGGTGCGCCGCCCTACTTGCTCAGGCGCGCGAACCGGCGCAGGGCCAGCGGGAAGAACACCGCGAGCAGCGCCAGCGGCCAGACGACCGCGGGCCAGATGTGCCCCGCCTCCCCGCCCTGGTTGCCGAACAGGTCACGGACGGCCGTCGCCGTGTGGGACATCGGGTTCCACTGGACGACCGTGCCGAGCCAGCCGGGCATGGCCTCGGGTGTGGCGAAGGCGTTGGACAGGAAGCCGACCGGCCAGACCAGGATCTGCACGGCCTGCACCAACTCCGGCTTCCCGGCCACCAGGGCCAGCTGGATGCCGATCCACAGCATCGCGAGGCGGAACAGCAGCAACAGGCCCAACGCCCCAAGGAAGGCCGCCGCACCGCCGTGCGCACGCCAGCCGAGCGCGAGACCGACGCCGATGAGGACGGCCAGGGCGAGCGCCGACTGGAGCATGTCGGCCACCGAACGGCCCACCAGGATGGCGCCGTTGGTCATGGGCATCGACCGGAAGCGGTCGATCACGCCCTTGTTGAGGTCCTGGGTGACGGCGATCATCGTGCCCTCCAGGCCGAAGGCCATGGTGAGCGCGAGCATGCCGGGGACGAGGTAGTCGACGTACTCGCCGCTGACACCGCGGCCGCCGCCGACCAGGTAACCGAACATCAGCAGCAGCATCACAGGGAACGCCACGTTGACGACGACCTGGACCGGTTGCCGTGCCCAGTGGGCGAGTTCACGGCGGGTCATCGTCCAGGAGTCGGTCAGTGCGTATGTGGTCACGCGGCCTCCTTCACACGGTCTGCGGTGAGATGCAGGAACACCTCGTCCAGCGTGGGCCGCCGCAGGGCGATGTCCTCCGCCTCGATACCGGCCTCCTCCAGGGCTCGTACGACGCCGGAGAGTGCCGCCATCCGGTCGGTGACCTGCGCGCTGAGCATGCGCCGGTCGGTGTCGACGGTGACGTCGTCCTTGGGCACCGGCAGCACGGCCACTGCGGCGCCGAGGTGGCCGGCGTCGCGCAGGACGACGTCGATACGGTCGCCGCCGGTCAGCGCCTTCAGGGCGTCGGCCGTGCCGTCGGCGACGACCCGGCCGCGGTCGACGACCGAGATGCGGTCGGCGAGCTGGTCGGCCTCCTCCAGGTACTGGGTGGTGAGCAGGACCGTCGTGCCGCCGCCGGCCAGGGAACGGACGGAGGCCCACACCTCGGCGCGGCCGCGCGGGTCGAGGCCGGTCGTCGGTTCGTCCAGGAAGAGCACCTCCGGTTCGGTGATCAGTGAGGCGGCGAGGTCGAGACGGCGCCGCATGCCGCCGCTGTACTGCTTCACCGCCTTGCGGCCGGTGTCCTTGAGGCCGAAGCGCTCCAGGAGTTCACCGGCCCGCACGCGCGCGTGGCGGGCGCCCAGGTGGTACAGGCGGCCGAACATCTCCAGGTTCTGGTAGCCGCTCAACTCCTCGTCGACGGCGGCGTGCTGGCCGAGCAGGCCGATACGCAGCCGTACGTCGTACGCCTCCGTGACGACGTCGTGGCCCACCACCTCGATGCGGCCCGCGTCGGGGCGCAGCAGCGTGGACAGGATGCGGACCAGGGTGGTCTTGCCGGCACCGTTCGGGCCGAGCACTCCGTGCACCGCGCCACGCGCGACCGTGAGGTCGAGCCCGTCCAGTGCGGGTTTGTCGCCGTACTTCTTGCGTGCCCCTTCGACGGTGATCGCCGTGTCGGCCACTGAGACTCCCTCGCTAGTCAAACTTGACTACCTGCGGGAGGCCAATGCCCGCCCACTCTCTAGTCAAACTTGATTAACGGTCGTCCTCGGGATGCCGGTCCGCAGTCGCGTAAGGGTTCTCCTGACCCTCGGCCAAGACGCCGACGAAGGGGTCGCCTTCCCCGGCGAAGGTGTACGCGCCGCCCTCGATCCGACCGATCAGGCCCAGGGTCCATTCGGCTTCGGCATCCGCGGTGTGGATCCAGAGGTTCATGATCTCGCCGATGTGGCCGAGCGGTTCGGGGCCGTCCTCGGGGACGTAGTGCTCGGTGACGGCGGCGCGCCACTCCTCGATCCGCCGGGTCCGCTCCTTCAGGAGCGCCACCGCCTCCGCCCTCGGGAGGTCGACGATGAACCCGATGGCCGCCGACTTCATGTCCATCTTCTGGTCGTACGAGGTCAGCGCATCGCGCAGGAGCCGGAAGTACTCCTCGGTGCCCCGGTCGGTGATCTCGTACTCGGTGCGCGGGGGGCCGCCCGCGGTGGACGGGGCGATCTCGTGCGCGTGGAGCAGGTCCTGCTTGGCCATCTGCTTCAGGGCGTGGTAGATCGAGCCGGGCTTGGCGTTGGACCACTCGTGTGCGCCCCAGTACTCCAGGTCGTTGCGCACCTGGTAGCCGTGGGCCCGCCCGTGCTGGCGGACGGCACCCAGCACGAGGAGACGGATCGCTGACATGCCGTCCAGGTTATGACCTCCGGATTCGACCAGGACAACCAGCTCGAAGGCGGTCTTGCCGTCCAGGGACTCACGGTCAGGTCATATGGCCGTGCGGCCTACGTGCTCGATGTGGAGTGTGTGCGCGTCCGGATCGACGCGGTACAGGACGCGCCAGGGGCCGCGATGCAGGCGGCGGTGCTGTGCACCCCAGGCACGCGACCCCTCTGGCCGCTCGTTTTCGGCGAGTTGGTCGGTGGCTTGCAGAAGTGCGTCGACGCCGAGCGGGTCATCCTTGAGGTGACCGGCGGCGGCGTCGAGGGCCGCGGGCTCCCAGACGACCCGCCAGGTCACTCACTCCTCCCCGCCGCTTCGAGCAGCGCGCGCCGCGCCTCATCATGCGGAATGGGCGCCTCGGCGCGCCCCAGGGCCCTGTCCCGCTCCAGGCGGGCAAGCGCGAGGGCGTCCTCCAGATCTTCCAGCTCGGCCGGGGAGATCAACACTGCGGCCGGGACACCTCGGTCAGTCAGGGTGATGTGCTCGTGCTGCGCGGCCCGGCGAGCCAGCTCGCCGAGTTTGCCCCGCGCCTCCGCAATGGGATACGTAGCAGACATGCATCTACTGTACACCTAGATGCATGTCTGCTGTGCCCGGAACCGCCTCCTAGAACGGAAATCCGCTCCGCCCCCGCTGCACCGAGATCCACTTCAGCGTCGTGAACGCATCCAGCGTCGTCTCGCCGTTCAGGCGGCCCACGCCGGAGTTCTTCTCGCCGCCGAAGGGGACGAGCGGCTCGTCATGGACGGTGCCGTCGTTGACGTGAAACATGCCGGTGTCGATGCGCTGGGCGAAGCGGATGCCGCGTTCGACGTCATCGGTGTGGACGGCACCGCTGAGGCCGTACGGGGTGTCGTTGACGAGGCGTACGGCCTCCTCCTCGCCGTCGAAGGGGATGAGGAAGGCGACCGGGCCGAAGACCTCCTGGCGCAGCAGGCCGGAGTCGGCGGGGATGCCCGTCAGGACCGACGGCTCGACCAGGTTGCCGGTCGTCGTGCCGCGCACCAGGGCCGTGGCGCCCTCGGCGAGCGCCTGCTCGACCGTGCCCGAAATCGACTCCGCCTGGGAGGCGTTGATGACCGGGCCGATGACCGTCTGCGGGTCGCGCGGGTCGCCCGTCTTGAGGGACTTCACCTTGGCGACGAACTTCGCCGTGAACGCGTCGGCGATCGAGCGGTCCACCAGCACGCGGTTGGCGGCCATGCAGACCTGCCCCTGATGGACGTACCGACTGAAGACGGCGGCGTCGACCGCGTAGTCGATGTCGGCGTCGTCGAGGACCACCAGTGCGCTGTTGCCGCCCAGTTCGAGGACCGCTCGCTTGAAGTGCTGCGCGCAGACGGTGGCGACGTGGCGGCCGATCTTGTCGGAGCCGGTGAAGGAGATGACCTTGGGGACCGGGTGCGCGAGGAAGGCGTCGCCGATCTCCGCGATGTCCGTGATGACGACGTTGAGCAGACCGGCCGGGAGTCCCGCGTCCTCGAAGAGCTTCGCGATGGCGGAGCCGCCGGCGACAGGCGTGTCCTGGTGGGGCTTGAGGACGACGGCGTTGCCCAGGGCCAGGGCCGGGGCGACCGACTTCAGCGACAGCAGGAACGGGAAGTTGAACGGGCTGATGACACCGACGACGCCGACCGGGAGGCGGTAGAGGCGGTTCTCCTTGCCGGGGTCCGGGGAGGGGATGAGGCGGTCCTCGGGGCGCATCGTGAGGCTCGCCGCCTCGCGCAGGAACTCCTTGGCGAGGTGGAGTTCGAAGCCCGCCTTCACATGAGTACCGCCCAGCTCGGCGATGATCATCTCGGTGAGCTCCTGCTCACGCTCCTCGAGCAGGCGCAGCGCCTTCTCCAGGACGGCACGCCGGGCGAACGGGCCGGCCTCGGCCCACTCCTTCTGGGCCCGGGCGGCCGCACGGTAGGCCTGATCTATCTCGTCGACCGTGGCTATGGTGATCGCCGCGAGCTTCTCACCGTCGTACGGGTTGAAGTCGATGATCTCCCAGGAGCCGGTGCCCGGACGCCACTCGCCGTCGATGTACTGCTGAGCCAGGTCGGTGAAGTAGGACGACATGTGATCCCTCAATCCCCTGCCGCAGGACCAGTCGGAGGCGGCCCGGACGGCACGGCCGTCGCGGACACCCGATCGACTTGTGATCTGATCTCACGTCATCGTACTGATGTCTTACGACAGTTGGAGCAGACCTCGGAGAAGATCCCGGCTCTCGGCCGGACCCGGGCTGTCCCGCTGCAGCTCCTTGAGGGCCTTCTCGTACTGGGCGACGTCCTCGGCCTTGTCGAGGTACAGCGCGCTGGTGAGCTGCTCCAGATACACGACGTCCGACAGGTCGGACTCCGGGAAACCGAGGATGGTGAAGGCGCCGGACTCGCCGGAGTGGCCGCCGAAGCCGAACGGCATGATCTGCAGCTGTACGTTGGGCCGCTCGGAGAACTCGATGAGGTGCTGGAGCTGCCCGCGCATCACCTCGCGGTCGCCGTAGGGGCGGCGCAGGGCGGCCTCGTCCAGGACGATATGGAAGTCGGGGGCGTTCTCGGAGACGAGGTGCTTCTGCCGCTCCAGGCGCAGCGCCACCCGCTTCTCGACGTCGGACTCGCTCGCGCCCTTCATGCCGCGCCGGACGACCGCGCGCGCGTACGCCTCGGTCTGCAGCAGTCCGTGCACGAACTGCACCTCGTAGGCGCGGATCAGGGAGGCCGCGCCCTCCAGGCCAACATACGTCGGGAACCAGCTCGGCAGGACGTCCGAGTAACTGTGCCACCAGCCCGCGACATTGGCCTCTCGGGCGAGCGAGACCAGCGAGGTGCGCTCCGTCTCGTCATTGATCCCGTACAGCGTCAGCAGGTCCTCGACGTCCCTCGTCTTGAAGCTCACCCGGCCCAACTCCATCCGGCTGATCTTCGACTCGGATGCGCGGATGTGGTATCCCGCCGCCTCGCGCGTGATGCCGCGCGCCTCACGCAGTCGCCTGAGTTGCGAGCCGAGCAGCATCCGCCGCACCACCGATCCGGGCTCTCCCGCGCTCACGTTCGCCAGCCTCCCCAACCGTCTTCAGGGCCCGCAGTCTGCCACTAAAACACTCCGAGCAGTACTCGTCCGATTACACAGACGGAAAGAAGCCGAAGATTCCGTGACTGTCGGGGGAGGAGAGGGCAAGCGGACGGCCCGGAGTTGGCGGAAAAAATGGCCAACAAGCGGTACGGGAGGGGCCAATTCGGTCGCGTGCACGTGCATCTGCCCTTGCATCTGCTGTAAGCATCCGAAACCATGGTCCCGCGCCACCGCTGCATCGCTGACCGCGAATTCCCGGGAGTGCCTCGCATGGGGACGAATGGATCGACCATGCTCGAGCCGTTACGGCAGGGCCTTCCGCCGCTGGATCCCGCGGCCGTGTCCAACGCCGCCTCCTGCGCCCTGCCCGGCCGCTACGAAGCGGTCCGCGAGGCACGGCGGTTCACGCGCGGAACACTCGACCAGTGGGACATCGGGGACCGTTTCGACGATGTCTGTCTGGTGGTTTCCGAACTCGTCACCAACGCCCTGCGGCATGCGCTGCCGGCGGCGGGCCCGCGGGCACCGGAGGAACCGGCCGTACGGCTGCACCTGATGCGGTGGACCGAGCGGCTGGTATGCGCGGTGCGCGACCCCAGCAACGACAGTCCGGTCGCGCGCGAGGCCGACGACTTCTCGGCGGAGTCGGGGCGCGGACTGTTCCTGGTCGACTCCTTCTGCGACGGCTGGGGCTGGCATCCGCTCGCGGGCACGCTCAGCGGCAAGGTCGTCTGGGCGCTGTTCCGGCTTCAGCCCGACGGGTGACGAACCGCGGCACTTCTTCGTGCCGCGGTTCTACGCGCGTTACGGAGCGTCTGCGCACCGATACGCGGGAGTTGCCCCGGTGGCGGGGCGGGTCAGCCCGCTGTCAGGTGGTCGAACTCGCCGTCCTTGACGCCGAGGAGCATCGCCTCGATCTCCGCGCGCGTGTAGACGAGGGCAGGGCCGTCCGGGAAGTTCGAGTTGCGCACGGCCACCCGTCCGCCCGGCAGCCGCGCGAACTCCACACAGGAACCCTGCGAGTTGCTGTGCCGGCTCTTCTGCCAGGCCACGCCGTGCAGCTTTGTGGCGGCCATGCCGTTGTACACGCCGGACGCCGCGGCGCCGTGGTGCACGTCAGCGTCGTACACGTCACCGTCGTACACGTCGTGATCCACAGGTCGCTCCCCGGTGGTGCACTGGCTGGTGTGGCCATGGATGCAGTGGTCAACTGTGCCGGATCATAACCCTGTTCACGTGCAGATGCATGGGCAGATGCACGTGCACGGGGGGTGTTCCTACGGTTACAGCTTTGACGACCGCTTTACCGAAGTCGTTCCAGCGTCTGCCCCAGGGATCGCAGGACATGCGACCGCCATCCCCCGTCCATGGTCTTCCGCGCCATCAACCGCACCAGATCGGCCGGATCGAATCCTTCGTGCACCGGAAGAGACGCGTTCCGCGGCCTTGGTGTTCCAACCTCCCTGTTCCCAAGACGGGCGGCAGAAGAGAGGTAGGCGATTCCCTACGCGTCGAACGCAGGGAATCGCCTACCTGTACGGGTGTGCTCAGCGGCTGGAGTATGGCAGCAGCGCCATCCCCCGCGCGTTCTTGATCGCACGGGCCAGCAGCCGCTGCTGCTGGGCGGTAACGCGCGTGACACGGCGGCTGCGGATCTTGCCCCGGTCGGAGATGAACTTCCGCAGCAGGTCGGTGTCCTTGTAGTCGATGTACGTGATCTTGGCCTGGTCCAGCGGGTTGGGACGGTTCTTGGCCGGCTTGCGCTCGGGCTTGCGGGGCATCGGAGTCAGACCTCCAGGAGGGTGTCGAAGGCGGGTGGCAGCCGCTTCCAGGCGTCGCGCCCGGCGGCGTACTCGGCGTCGGTCAGCAGGCAGGACTCCAGCAGCTGCTCGAGTCCCTCGCGGTCGAGGCCGGGAGACGTGAAGACCAGGTGCTGGCAGCAGTCGCCGTGCTCGGGGTGCCAGTCCAGCGCTGCGGCGGCACGGCGCACCGGCGGCACCATCTCCCAGGCCGCATCAGGCAGGGAGGCCAGCCACGGACCCGCGCTCTCCACGCACAGGGCGCCACCGGCCGCGTCCCAGTGCAGCAGGGTGTCCGGCCTGTCGGCGAGCCAGAACCGGCCCCGGCTGCGGGCAGCGGCGCAGGTCAGGTCCTCCAGCGCCTGATAGAGCCGCTCCGGATGGAAGGGGCGGCGGCGGTGCCATACGAGCGTGGAGACGCCGTGCGCGTCGGCCTCGGCGGGCAGCAGGGCGCACGCCGGGTGCTGGGCCGCGGCAGCCGCCTCGACGTCGAAGCCGGCGAGGGCGGCGTGCGCCAGCGGGGAGCGCGCGCCCGTCAGGTCGCCGTGGCCGATCGGGACCTGACTGGCCGTCGGGTGGAGTTGGTCGAGCAGCTCGCGGTCCTCGTCGTCGGCCTCCGGGGGGTCCAGGACGGCGAGGACGGGGGCGTACTCCAGCTGCCGGGCGAAGGTGTCGGCGACGGTGCGCTGGTCGGTGGCCGCGGCGGCGAGGCCGCGCTCGGCGAGGTCGTCGCCGTTGCCGAGGTACGGCAGCAGCAGCGCCGGGTCGACGGCGGTGATCACGCCGGTGACCGTGAGCCCGCCGGACGTGACCACCTCGGCCATGGCCTTCGGCTCGACGGAGTCCCACAGCTCGACGACCGCGAGCGGGGTGCCGCCGGCGTCCGCGAGCCGCCGCAGCTCGGGCACCAGGTCCTCGCGCAGCGCGCAGCACGCGCAGTCGTTGACGAGCGGCGCCTCGCCGGCGTCCCGGATGCCGGTGGCGTCGCGGACGGTCCGTACGACCGTGCCGGCCGCGGCCGTCGCCAGGTCGTGGTGGAGTACGACGCTGCCGGGCACGTCGGCGAGCAGCTGCTCGACGGCCGCCTTGCGGGCGTCGGCGTGCAGCCCGCCGACGATCACGACGGAGAGCTCGGGCATGGGCTAGCCCTGCTTCCCGTACCGGCGTTCGAAGCGCTCGACGCGTCCGGCGGTGTCCAGGACTCGGGCGGTGCCGGTGCAGAAGGGGTGGCTGACGTTCGAGATCTCGACGTCCACCACCGGGTAGGTGTTGCCGTCCTCCCACTCGATCGCCTTGTCGCTCGTCATCGGCATGGGGGTTCCCCCGCTCGAGCGAAGTCGAGAGTGGGGGAGGGTCAGGAAGGCGTGGTCCGCGGCACGGTCACGGAAGACGACGGGACCGTGGTCCGGGTGGATTCCCTTGCGCATGGCGGCTGGTCAGCGCTCCTCTCGGAAGTCGACGTGGCGGCCGACGACCGGGTCGTACTTGCGCAGGGTCAGACGGTCCGGGTCGTTGCGGCGGTTCTTGCGGGTGACGTACGTGTAGCCCGTGCCGGCTGCGGACCGGAGCTTGATGACCGGGCGGAGTTCGTTGCGTGCCATGCTGGTACCTTACTGAAAATGAATTCCATTTACACACCCTGAGAGCAGAGAGGTACGTCACCACCGATGTCCGCCCACTGCATGCTGACCGGCGCACAGCCCGGCTTCGGCAACCGCATCTCCCACTCGCACCGGCGCACTTCGCGCCGCTTCGACCCCAACATCCAGACCAAGCGCTACTGGCTGCCCACCGAGGGCCGGTACGTGCGCCTGCGGCTGAGCGCCAGGGCGATCAAGACGGTCGACACGATCGGCGTCGAGGCGGCGGTGGCCCGCATCCGCGCGCGCGGAGTGAAGGTCTGAGAAGGGCTTCTGAGAGGGAGAGGGAACCGAGATGGCGAAGAAGAGCAAGATCGCGAAGAACGAGCAGCGACAGGAGATCGTCGCGCGGTACGCCGCACGACGGGCCGAGCTGAAGGAGATCATCCGGCGGCCGTCCGCCACGGAGGCCGAACGGCTCGCCGCGCAGCGTGAGTTGCGCAATCAGCCGCGGGACGCCAGCGCCACGCGCGTACGCAACCGGGACCAGGTGGACGGCCGTCCGCGCGGCTACTTCCGGGCGTTCGGGCTGTCCCGGGTGAGTCTGCGGGAGCAGGCCCACGCGGGGTATCTGCCGGGGGTGCGGAAGTCTTCCTGGTAGGGACCGACCCGGTTACGGGCTGGTAGCTTGCTGCGGTCGTACGGCTGACCGGCTCATCCTTGGGGGCATGCAGTGACTTCTGCGACCTACGCGCGCGTGCTGGTGCGTCGGCGGGTGCGGATTGCGGCCGCTGCGCTGACGGGCGTGCTCGCGCTGACCGCGCTGACCGCGTGCAGCGACGACGGCTCCACGGACGACTCCGCGCCCAGCCCCAGCGCGTCGTCGGCCGACACCGACGGTGGTAGGGGCGGTGGCGGCAGCAGCGGGTCGCCGTCCGCGGCCGGCGACCTGCAGGGCAGTTGGCTCGCCACGACTGACGGCGAGGCGGTGGCGCTGGTGGTCACCGGTGACGACGCCGGGCTGTTCGCCACCGGCGGGACCGTGTGCAGCGGGCGCGTGGGCAAGGCCCCGGGCACGCCGACCATCCGTCTCACCTGCCCGGACGGGAGCGACGAGCGCGGGACCGGCACCGTTGACTCCATCGGCGCCACGACTCTGAAGGTGACGTGGGAGGGCGGTCTCGGCGCGGAGACCTACACCAAGGCCGAGGGCGGAAAGCTGCCGTCGGGTCTGCCGACGGCAGGCTGGAGCAGGTCGTGAGGTGACGCCCCGGACCGCTGCGGCGGTCTGCGACGGCCGGATCCGGGCCGCGAGGTCACGTCCCTGACCGCTGCGGTGGGCCGCGGTCGTCCGACGAGGGCGGCGTTGGGTCCAGGGCCTCGGACAGTTCCGTGAGGCAGCGGTGCAGCATGCGGGAGCCGTGGCGTACGACGGGGTCGTCGGCGATGCTCCACGTCGGGTCGTCGAGGGCGTCGCGTACGGCGTCCCAGCGTGGGACCCGGCGCTCGCGGACGGCTTTCGCGCCCTTTTCCGTGGCCGTACGCAGAGCATCGGCGAGGCCGGCGGCGGGTGGGACGGGGCGGGCGTCGCGCTCCGGGAGATGGGCCTCCATCAGCATCGTCACGCGGCCCATCTGCGTCAGGGCGTCCTCCGCGTCGTCGGCGGCGACCCGGGACAGGCCGCGGTGGCGTACGGGCTCGTCCGCGGCCCGGGCCACCGCCGCGTGCCAGGCCGCGCGGGCATCGCGCGCGGACAGGAGGGCCTCGCGGACGTCGGGGGCTGCCTTGCCGACGGGTTCGGCGTAGTGCCGTACGACCGCGGCGGTGTACCGGCCCTGCGCGGCCAGCCAGTCGGCGAGGAGGGTGCGCAGGCGCGGTGTCTCCCAGGCCGGGTAGACGGCGTACGCGACCATCGCGAGGACACCGCCGACAACGGTGAGCAGGATGCGTTCGGGGGCGGTCTGCGTCCACTGCTCGCCGGCCGTGCCGAGCAGGAACACGACGTACGCGGCGATGCAGGCCTGGGCCACGAACTGGGCGGAGCTCATCAGGAGGTACATCAGCGCGGCGCTCGCCACGGCCAGCGCGGCGGAGAGGTGCGGGCCGGCGTGGGTGGCCTGGAGTGCGCCGGTGGCCACGCCTACGCCGATGACCGTACCGGCCAGGCGGGCGACCGCACGGCTGTAGGTCTGGGAGAAGTCCGGGCGCATGATCATGACCGCGGCGAGCGGTGCCCAGTAGCCGTGGCCGAACGGGAGGGCGGCGCCGAGGAGGTAGCCGGTGGCGGTGACGGCAGTGACGCGGGTGGCGTGGCGGGTGACCGGTGAGTTGGGGTGGAGTTCCTTGCGGATGGACCTGAGGGCAGCGGGGATCAGTGCGGGGAAGGTGGGGCGGAGGAGGGTCTTCCGGGAGGAGGGGGAGGAGGGAGGGCTGGTTGACGCCTCGGGTGTCGCTACGGGCGGACGTTGCCCTGTGCCTCTGCCGCTCTCGGATGTTGCCACGGGTGGGCGTTGCCCGGTGCCTCCGCCGCCCTTGAGCGTCGATACCTGCTGGAGTTGCCCGGTGCCTCCCCCGCTCGCCGTCTCCACCACGTCCCCCAGCAGACGGCCCAGTCGCGACGCCGCGCGGTAGGCCGGGCCCGTCAGGACGGCGCCCGTGGCCGGGGTGCTGAACGCGGCCACCGCGGTCGGCGGGAGCTCGACCGGGTCGCCGCGGCGGATGGCGCCGGCGGCGGCGTCGAGGATGGTGGCCGCCGCACCGAGGAGTTCGCGTACGAGGTCGCGTGCGCGGCCCTCCTCGGGTACGCCGACGGCCGGGTCGGCGAGGGAGGCGAGGACCGGGCGGATGCGCTCGGCCAGGCCGCGGGCACCGTGCAGTTCGGCGGGGCGGCGGCGGGCCTGGCGGGGGGTCACGGCGGCCGCTTCACGGGCCACCATCAGGGGCAGCGGATCGAAGGGCGCGACAGGGTCGTGGCGCAGCCGACGCGCGTAGTCGGCCTCGGCGGCCAGGGCGTCCGCGAGCGCGTCGCGATGGCGGCCCCAGCGTCGTACCGGAACAAGCACGATCAGTGCCGCCTGCACCAGACCACCGAAGATCATCATGGCCGCATGCCCCGCGGCCTGGGCGACCGAGGTCGGCAGAGTGACCGTCACCAGCATGATCGCCACGTTGGACGAGGCGATCAGGCCGGCCGTCGGGCCCGCGGCCCAGGTCAGGCCGGCCGCGAAGGTCCACAGCACCAGCAGGGCCACGAAGAGCGCGAGGTGGCTGATGGTGATATAGCCGAGGAAGGTCGAGACGGCGAGGCTGGTGCCGGAGGCCAGGGCCAGCTCGGGGCGCGGGCGCCAGCTGCGCTGGAAGGTGGCGATCGCCGCCTGGAACGCCCCGAAGGCCGAACTGACCGCCGCCTCGGTCCCCAGCGCCCACATGCTCACCCAGATGGTGATCGCGAGTCCGGCCGCGCCGCGCAGCGCGAGCAGCGGTTCCAGCCGGGTCCGCTGCACACTGAGCCCCGAGCGCGCGGTCTCCCTCAGCGCCAGAAACCAGCTCATTTCGTCAGATTACGGTAGATGTGGCGCGTATCAGGGGGGACATGTGGGGTGCACCAGGCGCGTGGTGGAGCCGGGGCGGGCACCCGCGCGGCGGGTTCGTACATGATGATCAGGGCAACGTCACGGCTCCAGAGGACCCACTCATGCGCGCCTCAGCGCAGGGGCCGACGCGGCTTCGTCTGCGCCCGGTCGGCCGCCTCGGAGCCCTCCGTCCAGCCCGCCTCGTCAGTGACGCCGCGCAGGCGGGTCGTGGTCGTCTCCGGGAACATGCGGTCCAGCCGGTCGGTGACCGCGACCTCGCGTGAGGCGAGCACCGGGAGCAGGTCCTGGGTCACCTGCGTCTGTGCCGCCGCGGCCAGGCGGATGCCGATGCGGTGGGTGTAGGCCGCCAGGAACGACTGCCGGAAGGTCTTGGTGCGCTTGCGGCCGCCCGCGCGCTGGGCGGCCTCCGCCTTGGTCATCGCCGTCTGGGCCTGCACGAGGAGCGAGGTGTAGAGCAGCTCGACCGCCTCCAGGTCGGCCTCGAAGCCGACGACGGTGGAGAAGCCGAAGGGTTCGTTCCACACGGCACGGCAATGATTGGCGGTCGCCACCGCGTCCAGCAGCACGACCTTCGCCTGCTCGTACGGCGGTTCAACGCCGATCCGGCAGGCGCCGGGGGCGTCGTGCGGGGTGTGGTCGCGGCTCGACAGCAGCGCCTCGTCGATGCTGTGCCGGGCCATCAGCTCCTGCGCCTTGGCGCTGAGCGCCTCCGCCTCCTGAGGGAACCCGGTCGCCTCCGCCTTCTCCAGCAGCGCGCGGATGCGGGTGAGCATGCGGGACTCGGGCCTGCCCGTCTGCCGCGGTTCGTCCTCCAGTGGCTCCAGCGCGGGCAGGCGCAGCAGGAGACGGTACAGCTCCAGGACGGCGGTCGCGTGCGAGAAGCGGTCGGTGCGGGGCGGGACTTCGGCGGGCAGGTCGTCGAGTTGTGCATTCCAGCGGGGGCCGCGGGGGCGGTCGTACGGCTTCTGCGCGCGGATCAGCGCCGAGAGCAGTCGTACGTGTACGTCGTCCAGCTCGCGCCGCACGAGCCGTACGACGTCCGCCGGCTGCCAGCCACGCCGCCAGACCGCCGCGACGAACTCCTGGCCGCGGCGGGCGAGTTCGGCGTCCGCGGCGGGGTCGGCGGCGAGGAGGGAGGCGCCGGTGTCGAGGGCGGTGTCGGTGTCGGCGTACAGGGCGTGCCGGAAGGCTCGGTCGACGGTGCCGGGCGCGTCGCTCGGACTGCTCGTGCTGCTCACCGGGCGATGGTGCCATGGGGCGGGTGCCGAGCGGCTCCGGCCTTGTGCAGGCCGAGGGCCGCTGCTTCGCCAAGCCACCCCGAAGCGGGTGTCAACCTCGGGTTGACACCCCTCTCGCGTCAACCTACGGTTGACACATGTCGACGAACCCGACCATCACGTCATCCGTACGTCTCGACGAACTCATCGCGGCCATCAAGAAGGTCCACGACGAACCCCTCGAACAGCTCCAGGACGCGGTGATCGCAGCCGATCACCTCGGTGAGGTGGCCGACCACCTGATCGGCCACTTCGTGGACCAGGCCCGGCGATCGGGTGCTTCCTGGACCGAGATCGGCAAGAGCATGGGGGTCACCCGGCAGGCCGCGCAGAAGCGGTTCGTGCCCAAGGAGTCGACCGACCTCGACCCCAGCCAGGGCTTCCAGCGGTACACCCCGCGCGCCCGCAACGCGGTCATGGCCGCCCACAACGAGGCCGTCGCCGCCCGCAACCCCGAGGGCCGCCCCGAGCACCTCGCCCTCGGGCTGCTGGCCGAACCGGAGGGCCTGGCCGCCAAGGCGATCACCGCGCAGGGCGTCCTCCTGGACACCGTGCGGCAGGCCGCCACTGCCGCACTGCCACCGGCCGCGGAGGAGGTGCCGGACCTCGTCCCCTACGGCTCCGACGCCAAGAAGGTCCTGGAACTCACCTTCCGCGAAGCCCTCCGCCTCGGCCACAACTACATCGGCACCGAGCACATCCTGCTGGCCCTGCTGGAGTTCGAGAACGGCGAGGGGGTCCTGTCGGGCCTCGGCCTCACCAAGCCCGCGACGGAGGAGTACCTCGCTGCGGCACTCGCCAAGCTCAAGGTGACATTCGGCGAGCAGGGCGAAGCGCAGAGCTGACGGCGTTGTCAGTCCCGCCTGCCACACTCGCTTGCATGACCGACCGGTGGGCACTCGCTCCGGCCGAGGACGGTGGCGTGGAGATCGCCCCCCTCGGTCCGGACGGGCTGCTCGCCGGGCCGGCGCGGTGGGAGGCGGATCCGGCCGAGGCCGTGCGTGGGCGGCCGGAGGTCACGCGGTGGGTGTGGCGGTCCACCGCCGAGGTCTATCCGCGGCTGCTCGCCACGGGGGTGCGAGTGGAGCGGTGCTACGACATCGAGGACGCCGAGACGCTCCTGCTCGGCCACGAGGGGCGGTACGGGGAGCCGAGGTCGGCGGCCGCGGCCCTCGCTCGGCTGCGGGGCGGCCCCGTGCCGCCGGATCCGCCCCAGCGTGCGGCCGAACCGGGCTCGCAGTCCTTGCTCTTCGAGCCGCAGTCGGTGCACGTCCCGCTGGCCGACCTCGTCGAGGTGTACGCCGACCAGCAGCGGCGGCATGACGCGACCGCGCACCCGGAGCGGATGCGGCTGCTGACGGCGGCCGAGTCGGCGGGGATGCTCGTCGCCGCCGAGATGAACCGGGCCGGGCTGCCGTGGAGCGCCGAGGTGCACCGCCGGGTGCTGCACGAACTGCTCGGCGAGCGGTACGCGGGCGGCGGGGAGCCGCGGCGGCTGGCAGAGCTGGCGGACGAGGTGTCCGACGCGTTCGGGCGCCGGGTAAGGCCCGATCTGCCGGCCGATGTGATCAAGGCCTTCGCGCAGGCCGGGATCAAGGTCAGATCGGCCCGCCGCTGGGAGATCGAGTCCCTCGACCATCCGGCGGTGAAACCGCTGGTCGAGTACAAGAAGCTGTACCGCATCTGGGTCGCCCACGGCTGGTCCTGGCTCCAGGACTGGGTGCGCGACGGGCGTTTCCGGCCGGAATTCCTCGCGGGCGGCACCGTCACCGGACGCTGGGTCACCACCGGCGGGGGCGGGCTCCAGATCCCCAAGGTCATCCGCCGTGCCGTCGTCGCCGACCCCGGCTGGCGGCTCGTCGTCGCAGACGCCGACCAGATGGAGCCGCGCGTGCTGGCGGCGATCTCGCGCGACCCCGGCCTCATGGAGGTGGCCGGCCGGGAGACCGACCTGTACCAGTCCGTCTCCGACCGCGCCTTCTCCGGCGACCGCGCCCAGGCCAAGCTCGCCGTGCTCGGCGCCATCTACGGCCAGACCTCCGGCGACGGCCTGAAGAACCTCGCCGCCCTCAGACGCCGCTTCCCCAAGGCGGTGGCGTACGTCGACGAGGCCGCCCGGGCGGGCGAGGAGGGCCGACTGGTGCGGACGTGGCTGGGGCGGACCTGCCCGCCGGCCGCCGGGGCGAGCGAGGACGCGGCCGAGGAGGCGGGCATCCCCCAGGACGATCCGGGCGAGGCCGTCGCCGGCGGCCAGGAATGGGTCCCCGGCTACGCCTCCACCAACGCCCGCGCCCGCGGTCGCTTCGCCCGCAACTTCGTCGTCCAGGGCAGCGCCGCCGACTGGACCCTGCTGCTGCTCGCCGCATTGCGGCGAACCTGCGCGGACCTGGCCGCCGAACTGGTCTTCTTCCAGCACGACGAGGTGATCGTGCACTGTCCGCAGGAGGAGACCGAGGTGGTCGTGGCGGCGATCCGGGAGGCGGCGGAGCTGGCCGCGCGGCTCACCTTCGGAGAGACACCGGTGCGGTTTCCGTTCACGACGGCGGTGGTGGAGTGCTATGCGGACGCGAAGTGACGTCAGGTGGGAGGACTCGAATGCGCCGGGTGCTTCGGCCGGCTCGGCCTGCTCACTCGGCCGGATCCGCTCCTGCGCCTGAGGAGATCAGCTCCCTGAGCTCCCCGACGACCGCCCGTTCGTCCGTCCCGTCCAGGGCGGCAAGGGCCGAGCGCCACTCCTCGTACGCCTCCTCGGCCCGTCCCTGGTCGCGCAGCAGCAGACCGTGCTGGTGGCGGGCGAGACCGTCGGTGTAGCGGTCGGCGCGGGCCTCAGCGCGGCGCAGCAGCTCCGCGCACTCGCGACCGGCGCGTTCGGCATGCCCGAGCAGCCGCAGGGCGCGGACCAGGCCGAGCCGGGTCTGGGACTCGCCGTGCCAGTCGCCGTGACCGCCGAGGATGCGCAGGCTCTCCTCGAAGTGCTCCGCGGCGGCGGCCGGTTCACCGAGCGTGAGGTGGGCGTAGCCGATGTTGCAGTGCGCGGAGTGCTGGACGATGACGGCGCCGACCTCGACGCCGATGGCGAGCGAGCGTCGGTGCTGTTCGATGGCGGCGCGGGGGTCCGTGTGCTCGTACAGATTGCCGAGATGGCTGTAGGTGACGGCCTCGCCGTAGGGGTCGCCCAGCTGCCGGGAATACTCCAGGCTCTGCCGCAGCGCGTCCTCGGACTCGGCGTACCGGCCCAGCCCTTCCAGCAGCAGCCCGCGGTTGTTGAGGCAGCGCCGGATCCAGGAGACGGCACCGAGCCGCCGCCAGATCTCCAGCGCCCGGTCGTTGAGCGCGAGCGCCTCGCTCTGACGTCCGGTCAGAAAGTGCAGCCCGGCGAGGTCGCCCAGCGCATACGCCTCGGCCGCCGCGTCCTCGAGCCGCCGTGCCAGATCGAGCGCGGCCCGCCCGAGCAACTCCATCTCGGCGACGCGACCGCTGCGCTGGACGTAGGGGAAGAGCAGACGGAGGAGGGTGGAGAGCCAGGCCGGCCGGTTGTCCGGGCGTCGGTTGTGGTCCGGGCCGCGGTCGCCCGAGCC
Source organism: Streptomyces flavusporus (assembly GCF_046267975.1). Taxonomy (NCBI): domain Bacteria; kingdom Bacillati; phylum Actinomycetota; class Actinomycetes; order Kitasatosporales; family Streptomycetaceae; genus Streptomyces; species Streptomyces flavusporus. The sequence continues at coordinate 4,429,260 of NZ_CP176503.1, forward strand.
TCGACGCCGCGCGCCCAGCCGCCGATCAGCCGGCCGTCGGCCATCCAGGCGTCCGTCGTCCGCGCCCGGGTCAGCCCCCGCGTGCGCGTGGCGCTCGACCAGCGCGACGACATTGGCGAGCTCGGCATCCCCCCAGGCGAAGGCCGCTTCCGGGCTGTCGAACGGAGGAACCGTTCCCACCTGGGAGGCGTGTTCGGCGGGCTGGGTCGCGGTCGGGCGGCGGCGGTCGTCCTGGTCGGGGCCAGGTTCGACGATGGCGGTGAGGATGCGCTCGGCGACGGCGGCGTACCAGCGCAGGGCGGTCTCGGCCATGTCGTCACCCTGGTCCGCCGCTGCTGGTGCCCCGGCAGGCAACGTGTGCCCGTCAAGGAGCGGCGTCCGGTGCGTGCTCTCGGCGTGCCGGCCGGAAGTCCTCGTACTGGATGTACTTGGGCTTTCGGCCGGTGCGGCGAGTGGGGGCACCTCCCGCGCCCTTAGGGCAGCGGGGGAGCGTGCCGGGCGTCGCGACGGGGCGAACGTTTCCTGCCGGAGCGCCAGCTCACGGGCGAAGTCCCGGACGAGGTCGTGGGGTGCGTAGCGGCCGTACGCCGTCTCCTCCAGGAGCGCCACGTCCACCAGCCGGTCCAGCGCGGCCTCGGCACGCCGCTCGTCGGTGCCGGTGAGCCGGGCGAGCAGCGGCGCACCGTACGCGGGCAGATCCAGCGCGCCGATGCGCCGCAGCGCCAGCGCCGCGTCCCGGTCGGCTTCGCGGTCGGAGGCGGCGAGCGCGTCGTGCGCGACGGCGAGGGAGCGGCGCACGCTCAGGTCGTCGTACTCCAGATGGTGCAACCGCCCTTCGGTGGCGGCCAGTTGCCCGGCGAGCACATCCGGGGTGAGCGCCCGGCGGGCGGCGAGCCGGGCCGCGACGACGCGCAGGGCGAGCGGGAGCCGTCCGGTGAGTTCGACGAGCGGGTGGGCGGCGTCGAGGCCGTCCCGTCCGGAGACTGCGCGCAGCAGCTCCGCGCTCTCCGCGTCGGTCAGCGGCGCGAGCGGGAAGCGGCGGGCGCCGTCGAGGGCGGTCAGCGGGGAACGGCTGGTGACGATCACCGCGCAGCCGGCGCCGGCCGGCAGCAGCGGCCGTACCTGCGCAGCGCTCGCGGCATCGTCCAGCACCATCAGCGTGCGCGTCGGCGCGAGCAGTGAGCGCAGCAACGCGGCCGCCGCATCGGGGTGTTCGGGGATACGGCGGGGCTCGGTGCCGAGGTCACGGAGTAGGGCGGTGAGCGCCTGGCCGGGGGTGAGGGGGGTCATGCCCGGAGTGGCGCCGTGCAGGTTGACGTAGAGCTGCCCATCGGAGAAACGTTCCGCCATCCCATGTGCCACATGCAGCGCGAGCGCGCTCTTGCCGACCCCGGCCATACCGCTGACCACGGCCACGGCGGCCGGCGCAGCGAGAGCTCGACGCAGTGCGTCCCGTACGCAGTGCCGACCAGTGAAGTGGCCGGGCGGGGGCGGGAGTTGGGAGGGACGGGGCACGCGGGGCGCGGCGTCGGCCACCGGCCCGTCCCCCACGGACGGATCACCGGCACAGGCGGAAGCACCGTCGCACGTCCCGCGGCCGTGCCGACCCTCACCACCCGCGGCCGTACCCCCCTTGACCTGGTCGGACGGCCCCCGTGAACCGCCCTCCGCGGCCCCCCGCAACACCTCCATATGCGCCTCCCGCACCCCCGTCCCCGGCTCGACCCCCAGCTCCTCGACGAGCCGGGCGCGAAGATCGCGATGGACGGCCAGCGCCTCCGCACGGCGGCCGGTGCGGTGCAGGGCGAGCATCAACTGACGGTGGTACGCCTCCCGCAGCGGATACTCGGCGGCCAGTGCCGCCAACTCCGGTACGACACCGGCGAGTCGCTCACCCCCGAGGGCCAGCTCGGCGTCGTACCGCCACTCCAGCAGGAGCAGCCGCGCCTCGATCAGCCGCTGCACAAAGGCGTACCCGCCCACCTCGGGCGGCAGCCCGCTCAGCGGGGCCCCCCGCCACAGCACGAGCGCCCCCGCGCACTCGTACACCGTGCGCTCCCAGTTCCGCCCGGCGTGCGCGGCGCGCGCCGCGGCGACATGCGCCTCGAAGACGTGGACGTCCAGCTCGCCCTGTTCGACCCGCAGCAGGTACCCCGGCTGCACCGCGCGCAACCGTTCGGGATCGTCGAGCAGCCGACGCAGCCGGGCGACATGGTTGTGCAGGGAGGCGTGCGCGGACGCAGGGGGCGCCCCGCCCCACAACGCGTCCTTCAGCGACTCGACCGGGACGACCCGACCGGCTTCCAACAGCAGCGCGGCGAGCAGAACACGAACCTTGGCACTACGGACGGCACGCACCGCGAGCGCCGGCCGCCCGGCACCCACGCCCGCACTCCGCACTCCTTCCCCACCGCCCCCAATGCGCCCAGCTGCCCCAAGCTCCCCAGCGCCCCCAGCGACCGCGGCGTCATCCGACCCACAGGGCTCGCACCACTCCGCCGCACACGGCTCGTACAGCACAGGCGACCCCAGCAAACCGAACCGCAGTCCGAACCGAGGCCCGCACCACAGTTCGCCCCGCATCACACCGCCCACAGCCTTCCCGCGCGCCCGCGCCACCCGACCGCGCTCCACGACGGAGGACCACCATTCCTGGCGGATTTCCGCCCTCGTCACGGCGGTTTCCCGCCACCCGCACCATGACGGCCTCCGCCGGAGTCCACTACCGTTCCGGCCGTTTCCCGGCACCGATCCCGGCGCCGACTGGCGACTTCACGCCAATTGGCTGACAACGACATGGAGAACCGTTGGCCACATGTTAGCGATCCGTTGGTGGAGCCTGATGTGATCACTACAACGGATCTGGCCCGACGGTGCGCGCGTCACGCGTCGCTCGGGGGAGTGTCACCGCCGCGGCCGGATCCGGGGACGCCCGTGGCTCCGGTCGGCTGAGGTGAACGACCGGGGCCCGCGTCCTTCCACGCGGGATCGCCCGCCACCCTTGGGTGAGACACCGACACCCCCGGGAGAGAACCGACATGCGATTCCGCTGCGCCGTGCTCGACGACCACCAGAACGTCGCGGCCTCCGTCGCCGACTGGTCACCGGTGAGCGACCGGGTGGAGGTCGTCACCTTCTCCGAACATTTCACCACCGAGGACGAACTCTCCACGGCCCTCGCGGACTTCGACTTCGTGGTGACCCTGCGCGAACGCGTCCCCTTCCCGGCCTCGCTCCTGAACCGCCTCCCCCGCCTCAAGCTGCTGATCGCCTCCGGCATGCGCAACTCTGTGATCGACTACGCCGCCGCCCGCGCAGGCGGCGTCACCGTGTGCGGCACGGAGAGCTCCTCCACTCCCCCGGTCGAACTCACCTGGGCCCTGCTGCTGGGCCTGGCCCGCGGAATCGTCCAGGAGAACAACGCCCTGCGCGCCGGCGGCCCCTGGCAGTCGACGGTCGGCGCCGACCTGCACGGCCGCAGGCTCGGCCTGCTGGGCCTCGGCAAGATCGGCAGCCGGGTCGCCCGGATCGGCCTCGCCTTCGGCATGGAGGTCACCGCCTGGAGCCAGAACCTCACCGAGGAGCGGGCGGACGAGGTCGGAGTGCACCGGTCCGCCACCAAGGAGGCTCTCCTCACGACCAGCGACTTCGTCTCCGTCCACCTGGCCCTCGGCGACCGCACCCGCGGCCTGCTCGGCCCCGCCGAACTCGCCCTCCTGAAGCCGACCGCCTACCTGATCAACACCTCGCGCGCGGCGATCGTCGACCAGGACGCCCTTCTCACCGCCCTGCACGAGGGCCGCATCGCCGGCGCGGCCGTCGACGTCTTCGACACGGAACCCCTCCCCACCGACCACCCGATGCGCACGGCCCCCCGCCTCCTGGCCACCCCACACCTCGGCTACGTCACCCAGGCCAACTACGAGCGCTACTACGGCCAGGCCGTCGACAACATCCGTGCCTACCTCGCCGGAACCCCGGTACGCCTCCTCGGCTGACCCGCCCCGCCATCTCACGCAGCCAGGGCTCGAGCCGCTCAGCGGGACCGGAGGGCCACAACAGCAGCAACGGTGCCCCGGCCGGGGCGAGTCTCTTCAGGCTTCTGCACCTCTGTGGCCGGCCCCTGGCTTGGCCGGCGCGTACCCGGTAGTCCGGCCCGGTCAAGTACCGCAGGGCGTGGCCGGGCAGACCGATCGCCAACAGGCAGACGAGCACACGAAGCTCCTGGCGGGCGCCGGTGCTCTCAGTCAAGAGCCCGTTGCCGCCAGGAGCTTCGTCGTTCGCACAGCCTGCGTCCGCCAACGCCCCGACCACACCGTTGGGCAGGAAGGGGCTCACCGAGTGGCGTTCAGGCCGCCGGTCAGAGGGAGGCGCTGACGCTGGCGTGCTGGTACTGGCCTACGGCGCCGAGGACCTCGTTCTGGGCGGCGGCGGCCTGGGTCAGGAGAGACGAGTCGCTGACCGCCGTGGGGCCGACGACGACGCTGGCGTGCGGGTTCAGGTGCAGGCCGCCGGAGACGTTGTCGAGCTCGGCGTCGGAGATCTCGACGGTCTCGACCTGGTGAGCGGAGTTCATGATGTTTTCCCTTCGTATGGATGATCCACAAGGGGGGTGGCCCCGCTGGGGACTGCTGGCGGGCTCGACCGCAGGCACGCGGCGCCCGTTTCCGGAAACCGGTCGCGCGACCTCGCGGCGCAAAGGATCAAAGCACGGAGCGCGCCGGGCATCCAATCGACCGATGCTCTCATCAGGACAGTTGAAGGTGCGGACTACGGCATCCGTGCAGGCATCCACACGAGTTGGGGACGGCTTCTCCACATGCTGCGCCACACCGGTACGTCACCGGTATTGCCACCGTGATTCGGAACGGGACACTCCGCGCGAACGGAGCGCCGTCCGGCAGGGGCTTTGGCAGATTCCTCGCACACCTTGCCGCGGTTGCGCATTCGATGTGCAGATTCACTGAACCCGGAGTGGCACCGGCGTGGGCGACACCTTCAAGCCTCGCCCGGAAGCCAGCCCGGAGCGTCAGCCGGACCCCGGCCCCGAACCGTCAATTGAGACCAGAATCGAGACCACGGACAGCCGAGCGGCCCGCGCCCGCCGCCGCATCCGCTGAACGAAAAAAGCCCAGCTCAGACCGTGTCTGAGCTGGGCTTCACTGAGCCGCCTTCGGGATTCGAACCCGAGACCTACGCATTACGAGACCGTGAGCGATCATGTTGCCGGATACCGCGTGATGCCGCCGAGTGATGTCGTGCCTGATCAGAGTACCTGCGACAGGTTGCCCCCTGCTACCTCATGCTGCCCCGTCCAAAGGCGTCCGGCCACCGAGCGGCCATCGGATCGGGCACTCCCGAAGCAACGGGTCTCGAATCGTTGAGTTGTCGGACTCGGACAAAGCCCTCCCGCCTTCGGAACAGGCAAGTTGGTGGGCCGCGTCGCGGCGGTCCGGACGACGAGCGCGACGAACAGGCGGCAGATCCCGTCGCAGGACAACGGGATCAGGTCGTCCGGCGTGGGTCGGTGTGCGTGTTCGTCGGCGCGGACGACGGCGAGGAAGGCGTGGGCCGGCATCGCAAGGGTGGCCCAACGGGCCCAGGCGGGGTAGCGGCGGACCTGGTGCTCATCCAGCCCGGCCAGCCCTGTGACGACTGATACCGCCAGATGCCATTGTGCCTGATCAGACCGCATGCGCCGTACCGGACGCCGGTACCTCGTACCGCACCGTCCAAAGGCGTCCGGCCGCCCCATGGCCACGCCGGAAGGTGCCCGCCGCCCCTGGCAGTCACCCAACGCCACCTGTTGGGTCCGAACACTTACGGGCCCAGCTCACGCCCCGCGTCACAACGCCCGCTCGTGCGGACGGCTCCCCCTACGGTGTGCGCGCACGCCACGGAAGTCCACCCCTGCAGCGGCGCTGTCCGCCGTATCATGACCGCACACGGGAAGGAGCCCTCCATGAGCGTCGACTCGATCATGCACACCGAGTTCCCCAAGGGGTACACGGTCCTGTTCGGGGCCGACGGAAAGGTGATCATGACCCCGCAGAGCGAAGAGCACTCCAGCACCATCAGGTCGATGCAGATCGACTCTCTCGCCCTCGGTCGTCACGCGAAGGTCACCTCCGACGTCTACATCGACTTCCCAGCCGACGAGAACTCCGCCCCCGACCTCGCCATCCTGCGCGAGGACGCTCGCAAGGAAGGCAAGCGCTACAGCTTCGAGGACGTCCTGCTGATCTCCGAGGTTGTCTCGACCTCCTCGGCGCGCAAGGACTATGACGACTGCACCACCAAGTACGGGCGCTACGGCATCCCGATCTACCTGGTCGTGGACCCCTACGCCGGTGAAGTCGTCCTGCACACCCAGCCCACCGCGAACGGCTACAGCACCGCGCTCAAGCGCGCGTACGGCACGGGCAAACTCCCCGTCCCCCTGGCCGACGGCCGCATCTTCACCCTCGACCTCGACGAGCTCCCCCGGCCCGAGCCGGAAGCCGGCGCTCACTGAGAAAACACCGGCCGGGCCAGGTCGGACAGGAGCGCGGGCAGGAGACGTTCCTCCATGACCGTGCTGCCCGACTCCTCCATGGCGAGGGCGAGTTCGGGGTCCCAGGGGCTGGCCGCGGGCGGTCCCGCGAGGGGTGTGGACTCGCCCTCGTCGAGTGCCGCCGTGTAGTCGGCGCCAGTCATCCGCCACGGGACGGCGCCGTGGCGGGCCACAGCGTCCGCGGTGATGCGCAGGCCGGCCCAGTCGAAGTCGGCGCGCCAGTGCAGCCGGGCTCCCGCGTGGACGGCGTCGCCGAGCAGTTTGTGGCAGGCAGCGGACGGGACGCCCTCGGTGCAGACCAGGGCGGCGCCGGTGTCCTGCAGTTCGCCGGCCGCGGCGCGCAGGACAGCCGGGTTCTCGCAGACGAAGATGGTGCGGGCTGCGGGGACGACGGGGTCGGTGGCGAGTTGGTGGAGGGTGAGCCGGAAGGGTATGCCGAAGCCGGCGGCGTCGCGCAGCCAGTCGCAGACGACGGTGTCGCCCCTGGCGCCGATATTGAGGACGAGTACCTGGCTGGCGAGGTCGTCCGCGATGGCTCCGGCGCTCTCCCACAGGGCGCGCCGCCCGGCCCGGTCGCGCGGTACGGCGCGGCCGTCGCCGACGCGCTGGGCGAGGGCGCGCAGGACGAGCTGTTCGAGCGGTGTGCCGGGAACCAGGGCCTTGGTGTCGCCGGTGGCCCATTCGGCGAGGACCGGAAGCGGCAGGACTGCGGAAGACCGTGCCGACGAGCCCGTGCAGCGGTCCCCGTCGCCGCAGAGCCGTTCCAGGACACGTGCCGCCGCGTCGAGGAGCGGCGCGTCCCCCCGGCGTACAAGACGGGTGAGGGTGCCGTCGGCGGCGATCCGCTCCAGCCAGGCGGCGAACCATCCCTGCCCGGCGAGCCTGCTGGAGCGGACGGATTTCAGGGCCTGGTCGCGGCGCGATTCCTCGTCGGCCCGTTCGGCAGGCAGGTCGCGCAGCGAGCCATGGAGACGGCCGAGAGTCTGGAGGAGACCGGTGCCGTAGCGGTCGTACAGGTACCCGTCCAGATCGCGTATGGGTACGGCGAGACGTCTGGCAGTCTCGGGCCGGTAGCGGCCGGTGATGCCGATGACGGTGCGGCGCTCGGCCTCGCTGGGCCCCGTGAGCCCGATGTCGCCGTCGAGCGCGCCGCCGGTGCGCTCCAGCCTGCGGCGGGCGGCGGCGAGCAGCCGGGTCCATCCCTCGCCCCGCAGCTCGTCGTACGCCGACGGCTCACGCTCAGTGGACAACCGCGGCCCCCTCGGGCGCCGGGGCGCGCCGGGTGCCGGGCGAGCCGAGGGCGGTGGTCAGGTCGCTGGTGTCGTCGGCGAGGAGCCGGTCGCCGTCCCAGACGAGCAGCAGCGCGGAGACGGTGTGGTCGACGGCGGTGTGCGCGAGGTCGTAGTGGGCGGCGGCGGACACGGAGGCGTGGGCGGCCCACAGGTCGTAGCCGGTCATGAACAGGTCGAGGTCGAACTGCGCGGCCAGCGACATGAGTTCACCGCGCCCGGTATCGTCCACGCCCGCGAACGCCTCGTCGAGAGCGAGCAGGCGCGGGGCGTGCGGGTCGGCGGAGTTGAGCATGGCGTGCGCGGCGGCGAACAGCGGCAGATGGAGCGACACCGACTGCTCACCGCCCGACAGCCGACTGTGCCGGGCGCGGGTGAGCCTCTCCTCCGTCTTGTCGGGGCGTACCAGCTGGAAAGCGAAGAGCCGCCAGCGCCGGTAGTCGAGGACCTCGGCGAGCAGTTCGCGGTAGGGCTGGTCGCGGTGGCGGGCGCGGGCAGTCTTGATCTGCGCGGCGAAGTGCGTGCGCACCCGGGCGAGTCCGTCGGGGCCGAGGCGGGCGGCGTCGGCGTCGAGGAGAGCGCAGACGGCACGCTGTTCGTCGTCGAGATGGTCGGCGAGCAGCCAGCTCACGCCGACCGTCGTCCCCGAGGACATCTGCCGCTCGCGCATGTCGGTGTTCATCCGCCGGATCAGGTCGCGGGCGTCGATGGTGCGGTCGTGGATCTGCTGGGCGAGCCGGGTGAGCAGGGCGTCCTCCAGGATGCGCTGCTCGGACTCGGAGAGCAGTTCGGCCTGGTCACGGCGGTGGGCGGAGATCTTCTGCGCAAAGGCCGCCACCGGCAGCGGGCCCTCCTCGTCGGCCACACGGACGAGGATGACCCCGTCGGAACCGTCCCACTCGGGCCGGTAGTCCTGCCCGGCGGCGGCCAGCTGCGCCTGCAGGTCGTCCAGGGCCTTGGTGAGACGGGTGACGGACTGCTTGAGGCTGGATTCGGTGGGGGTGAGGTCGCGGGTCGCGGCGAGGATCGCCTCGTGTACGGCGGCCACGGCCGGCGGGAGTGTCTCGCCGGCCCAGTCGGCCTCCTGGGCGGGCCAGGCGAGTCCGGGCGGGCAGCGCAGGATGTCGAGGAGTTCCCTGACGGCATACGGGCGCAGGGAGCGGGCGGTGTCCTTCTCCTCCGCCGCTGCGACCGACCGGGCCTCGGCCGCGGCCGTACGGCGGGCCTCAGCCGCGGCGGTACCCGCGATCGCGCTGTGCTGAGCGGTGCGGGCCGCCTCGGCCTCCCCCACCAGGGCGTCGATGCCGTCCTCGGTCTTCTGCACCTGGCGCATCACCTCCTGCGCCTCGGCCCCGACGGCCTCCTGGAGGGCCTCAAGTCCCGCGGCCTCCTGGGTGTACCGGCGGCGTGCCGCGCGCTCGGTGTCCGCTGCCGCCTCCTCGTCCTCGGCGGCGACGATGAGTCGGTCGGTGGCTGCCTCGGCCGCCTCGCTCTGGCGGGCGTGTTCGCGGCGGCGGGCGGCTAGTTCACGGACCGCCGTCTCGAAGGCGCGGGTGGCGGTCTCGACGGCGTCGACGCGGTCGGTCTCGATGGCGTGCTCGGCGGCGGTGCGGCGCAGGGCGCGCTCGGCGACCGAGCAGGCGGCCACCGACTCGTCGTACGAGCCCTGGGCGGCGTCGGCGGCGTCGCGGGTGGCGCGCAGCCTCGCTGCGGCCCTGTCCAGTTCGCGCAGCGCCTCGGTGATGCCGGTGGTGCGGGGCAGGGCGGCGCGGGCAGCGGCGTACGCGTCGAGGACGGCGTCCGTACGGGCCTGCGCACGCGCCAACTCGTCCAGCTGGTCGGAGAGTTCGGCCAGGAGCGTCTCGCAGGCGGCGATCCGGGCGGCGCGCCGCCGGGCACGGGCGGTCGCGCCGACGTACTCGGCGTGTTCCTTGGTGTGGGCACCGACCAGGACACCGGCCGCGTACCGGCCGTCGGGGCTGATCTGCGGGATGCCGGTGTCGAGGTCGCCGGTGACGGCGACGGATCGCAGTACGGCGGTGATCCGGGCGGCGGTCGGGATCGCATCGCCGACCTCGGGGACCTCGGGGCGCAGGAGGTCGGCGAGGCTCGGTCCGCTCACCGGAGAACCGGCTCGCAGCCAGCCCTCGCTGCGCCCGGCCGCCATGGGGGCGTCCTCGGCAGTGAGGAGGGCGTCAAGCAGGCCCGATGCCTCCAAGGCGGCTTCCAAGTCCGCTCGCTGGCGGTCCGACAGGTGGTCGTCGAAGTCGACGAGCCGCCACAGCGGAACACCCCCCTCACCAGGCGCCCTCTCGGCAGTGCGGCCACGGGCCGGGGGCGGGGCGTCGTCGTGTTCGGCGGCGATCCGGTCGCGTTCGGCCTCCGTCTCGGCGCGGCGGCGCTCGACACCGGCGCGCTGGGCGCGCAGGGCGGCGAGGGAGTCACGCAGTTCCTGTACGGCGGAGGCGGTGGCCTCGGTGAAGGCGTCTGCGAGCGTGACCGCCTCGGCCTCGCCGGTGAGTTCGAGGGCTTCGGCGAGTCGGCCGACCCCCTCCTCGGTAATGAGCTCACCATGAGCCTCCGCCCACTGTCCCAGTGCCTCACGGGCCTGTTCGCGGGCGGATTCGAGAGCCGACCCGGCGGCCGTCTCGGCGGTTTCGGCCGCGCTGACGGCCTCTTCGGCACGGTCGAGCGATGCCCGGGCGAGGTCACGGGTCTGCTCGGCGCCGCGTGCCGCCTGCTGGGCGGCGCGCACGGCCCGGACGCCCTCGTGGCGCGCCGCAGCGAGTGCGGCGGAGCGTTCGGCGAGGCGGGTGGGCTCGGCGTCGGCCGGGGACCAGGAGAGGCTGGCGGTGTGGGCGTGGTCGGCGACGGCGGCGGCGTCCCGGGAGACGGCGGTGTCGAGCTCGGCGGCGAGTCGCGCGGCGTGTTCGGCCTCGGCGCGGGCGCGACCGGTGGCAGCCGTACGGCGTTCACGCTCGGCGGTCGCCTGCCGGGCGGTCTGCTCGCAGGTGCGTACCAGGCGTTCCAGGTCGGCCAGTTGCTCGACGGCCTGGTAAGCGGCGGAGGAGCGCAGCTGGTCGAGACGGGCGCGCTGGGCGGCGAGCAAGGCGTCGGCCGACTCGGCGCACGTCTCGGCGGCGGCCTGCTGCTCGCGGGCCGCCGCCAGGTCCGCGGTGGCGGTGCGCAGCGCGCCGGCGCGCTCGGCGGTCTCGGTACGGCGGGCGGTGAGCCGGTCCGCGGCGGCGCGGGCGTGGACCCGCAGGTAGGTGGAGTAGCTCGCGAGGAAGACGCGGGTGGCGTCGTCGGCGGCGGCCAGTCCCTCCAGGGTGCGCTGCACGGACTCCATGTCGTCGAAGGAGCGGGCGGCCTCGGCGATCAGGTCGTCGTCGAGGGGGCGCAGACCGGCGGTGAGGGTGTCGGAGAGCTTGGCCGGGTCGAGGTTCTTGGCGAGCTGCGGGCGGCGCAGCGTGAGGATCAGGGTGAGCAGTTGCTCGTACCTCTCCGGGCCGAGGCCGAACAGGCGCTGGTCGACGGCGGCGCGGTAGTCGGCCGTGGAGGCGATCAACTCGCGTCTGAGTTCGGCGGCGAGTTGCTTCTTCGTCATCGGCCGGTCGTCGTGGGTGAGGAGGGAGAAGTCCTCGCCGACCCGGCCTTCGGCGACGAAGTGCCAGCGGGCGGGTGTGTCGCGGTGGCGCTGGGCGTGCAGCCCGATGCCGCAGGTGACGGCCTCGCCGGTCTCCCGGTGGGTGAACTCGATCCAGACGTAGCCGAGCGCGCTGTCCTGCCCGCGGAAGAGCAGGTTGGACTTCATCGTGCGGTCCTCGGCGGCGAACGGGTTGAGCCTCTTGGGGTCGATACGGCCGTCGAGGACGAAGGGGAAGAGGACTTCGAGGGCCTTGGTCTTGCCGGATCCGTTGGGGCCGCGCAGCACCAGCCAGCCGCCGGCGAAGGAGAACTCCTCGTCCCGGTAGTCCCACAGGTTGATGATTCCGGCGCGGGTGGGAACGTAGCGCGCTGCTGGGGCGGGGGTGCTCACGGAGTCGGGTCCTCGGCAGTGTCGTTGACGGTGTCGTCGGCGAACAGGGCGGTCTGAGAGGGCGGCCCGGCCACCGTACGGGTCTTCACCCGGGCCGTGACCCCCCGATAGCGGGCGAGCAGCGGCAGGGCGAGGGCCCCGCCGTCGACCCGGGTGATCAGCGACATGGCGGCCAGCAGGTCGAGCGCCTGGCCGAGCAACCGGTCTGGGTCGCCGCGCAGATCGGCGGCGAAGCCCGCGCCGTACTCGGTGGTGATCTCCTTGAGCCTGCCCCGGAGCCAGGAGTCTGTCACGAAGGGGTAGCGGGTCTCCGCCGGCTCCTGGCCCTCGTCGTCGGGCGTCTCGTACACAGACACCTCGTACGCCGACTCCTCGTCCGGCTCGGCGAGTTCGGCGACCAGTCCACGCGACGGCAGGGCCGCGTCGATACGCGCGGCGCGGACCGTCAGGCGTTCGGCGGCGGTGGGCGCGGGCAGCAGTTCGAGAGCGTGCCGTCCGGAACGCCGCACGGCGGCGCTGATCCGGGCGGCGAGGAGCAGCGCGGCCTGCGCGACGGTGCCGCCGCCGGGAAAGCGGATGTCGGACAGCCTGCCGGAGGTGTCGATGAGCGCCACGCCCTCGGCCCGCCGCTCCACCGTCAACCCGGTCAGCCGCTCCAGGTCCTCGGCGAGGGCGGGGGCCCGCAGCTGGCCCAGGAGTTCGGTGTCGGCGTCGGCGTAGTACGCGACCGGGTTCTCCAGCACCAGGCGGCGGGCGCGGCGGGCCTGGTCGCGGCGCTGAGCGGCACGGCCTGCGGACAGGCCCAGCGCGCCGGAGGAGTCCAGCAGCGCGGTGACCGAGGTCAGATGCTGCAGGACCCGGGTCGGGTGGTGGACGGCGAGGAGGATCTCGCGGTCGATGTCGTACAGGGCCTCGGCGCGCTCGGGATCGCCTGCCCAGGCGGTGGCGGAACCGTCGGCGAGGGTGAGCGCGCCGCGTTCGGTGAGCCAGGTGACGGCGTCGACGAAGGCGTCCCGGTCGGGTTTGCGGGCGGTGTCGAGGCCGAGTCCGTCGATGCGTACGGCGTCGGCGGCGACCGCGTCGGCCAGTTCGCCGAGCGCCACCTGCGCGCCGTGGCGGCCGAGGGCCGCGAGGGTGAGGACGAGGTAGGCGTAACGGCGGCGGTCGAAGGGGCGGCCCGCTCGGGTGAGGGCCGGGCGGGTGGTGTCCAGGCCGTCCTGGGCGCGCTGGAGCCGGGCGGTGTCGGCGGTGGTGACGAGCCGGTACCCGAGTGCCTCCATCAGGTCGGTGCGCAGTTGGTCGGCCCAGCGGCGCACCGTCGCCAGGGCTGCCTTGTCCGGGTACCCGGACGTGACCAGCGGGTGCCGCAGGACGAGCCGTACCGCCTTCTGGTAGTCGGCGAGTTCGAGCGGGGAGACGCCCTCGGCAACACGGCTCATATGACGGCCTCGCTCATGTGGTGACCTCCAGGCGCAGCCCGTCGAGATGGAGACGGCCGCGCACGGTGTCGACGGTGGTGGATCCCTCGGCGGGGGTGAGGGTGAGCCGTACCCCGTGGGCGGAGCCGGAGGAGGCGGTGACCCGGCGGCTGGCGGGGACTCGGGCGGCGAGCGCCACGTCCAGCAGGGCCAGCAGGGCGCGTGTCTCGGGCTCGTCGAGGGTCCGGCCGTACACGCCGTCCGAGGCGAGGGAGTTCGCGGCGCCGCGGCGCTCGGCCTGCTCCTTGAGCTGCTCGGCGCGGAGCAGGGCCCGCCGGTCGTCGTCGCGTTCGATGCGGCCGGGGCCGTGCAGGGCCGGGGTGCGGCCGGACTGGACGAGGGTGCGGGCGAGTTCGACCGGTTCGGCCTCCCACCAGGACGTACGGCCGGGGATCCGCTCGGGGTCGGCGTACGGGACCGCGATGTGGCGGGGCGCGCCGAGCCCGAAGACTGCCTGGAAAAGGGCGTGCGCGTCCTCGTCGCTCTCGCAGGAGGTGAACCACTGGGCGAGGTGGCGCAGTTGGCTCTCCCGGCTCACCCCGCCCCGGCGGGCCTCGGTGACCCGGCGCAGCAGGGCGAGGACGGAGCGGATCGCGGTGACGGTGGCGTCCTGCAGCCGCTCGGTCTCGCTGTGCTCGCGCTCCGCGAACCAGTGGACGATGCCGTCCCACCGGTGCCGCCAGTCCGCGAGGCGCTCGGCGGGGCTGCGGAAGAGCCGTTCGTCGGCCTCGGCCGCGAACTCGACCATGCGGTCCACACCGGTGGCCGCGGCCTTCTCGACCGCCTCGGCGAGCAGCGGGGCGTAGCGCCCGAGTTCGGCGGTGAACTCCCGCATGTGCGCGAGGAGCGTGTCCTTGTGGGCGAGGAACACCTCGGGCCGGGTGTCGTTGGTGCGCGCCAGGTCGCCCAGCATGAGGTAGAAACGGGCGGCACGCTGCGCCATCTCGTTCAGCACCGAGTCGAGACGGCCGAGCTTGCGGTACACCTCCTCGCCGTCGCCCGCCGTGTTGGCCTCGGCCAGCGCGCGCAGGTCGCCGAGGATGTCGGGGAAGACCAGGCGGGAGAGCTGGGCGTCCTCCAGGCTCGCGCCGAGCACGTCCTCCACCGCCCGGTACGCCCGGTACCCGGCCTGGGTGAACTGGTACACGTAGTGCCGGTTGCGGTACTCGGCGAGGTTCGCAGCGCGTGTCCCGTCGTACGACCGGTCCAGGACCTGCCACTCCGCGAGCGCGTCGAGCAGCGGCTGCACACCGGCCGCCCCGCCGACGGCGCCCGCGGCGGGATGGTCGACGGCGAGCCGCTCCAGCAGCCCCACCGTGTCCGAGGCGTGCAGCAGCACCTGGTAGTTGGCGCGTCCACGGTCGAAGGCACGCAGCAGCCACAGGTACTCGTGGCGCTTCTCGGCGGCGACGAAGTGGAACAGCCGCATCCGGTCGTCGAGGGAGAACGCGTCAATGCCGAACGCGCCCTCGTCGACGGGGGCTGCGGCGTCGGGCTCCGGGACGTCGAACTCGTCACTCACGGAACTCTGGGCTTCCCTTCTCCCCTGCTTCGGCTGGTACACGTCCGGCCGGACGTGGGCCGGCGGATCCACACCAGTCTGCCGCACCCCGATCGGTGCGTGTGAGCCGCTCCTCGGCCCATGCCACTTGTGCTACCGTGCGCCCGTTTCACGCTTCCTGCCGGGCGGTGGCCGCCGTAGGGACCCGCCCTGCGGTCGGCTCAGCGGCGGATCGCCGCGTACGCCCCGAGCCACCCCGTCCCCAGCCGGTCACCGCCCCTGGTGAAGACGGCCGCCCCGCTGTTGCCGGCCGAGTTGTCCGACGGGTCGTCGGGCAGCAGGAGCAGGGTGGTCGCCTCGCCGTCGCAGCTGTGCAGGGTGGTGGTCGTGCCGTTCCACAACCGGATCACCGAGCCCGGCGGGGCCGCCACCCGGAACATGTCCTCCCGCAGGTCCAGGTGGACGCCGGTGGCACGCTCCGCGAGCAGCGCGCGGTAACGGTCCGGGGGCAAGGCGCAGTCGTTCGGCGGTGTCGTCCCACTCCAGTCGGGGGCGTCGACGCCGCGGGCGCGGGCCGCACGCCACATCCGGGGAACGAGATCGGGCGCGAGCGGGGCGGTGGCCATCCGTTCGCACATCCACAACAGCCGTCCGGCCCCACGGCCGGGCCCCAGTGCGCGCCACCGCATGCGCTGGGCCAGGTCACCGGCGACGACGGCCGCCCACGGGTGGACCGTGCCGATCGGGCCCTGCGCGCCGAGCCAGGCCAGGTAGCGCTGGGCCTCTTCCAGGATGCCGGTCATGGAGTCGACGGGGATGCCCAGCACGTAACCAGGACGACCGCGGAAGAGGCCGGGGCGGTCGGCGACGAGGTGGAGGACCGCGCGGGCGAGGTCTCCGGCCACCGGCTTCGGCTCGTCCCACGCAGGCTCGTCGGTCTCCTGCGGCTGCTCTTGCTCCGTCTCGCGCAGTACGCGGCGCAGCGCGGCGCGGGCCCGGTCGGTGAACGGTGCCTGCTCCAGCACCGGTAGGCGGGTGCTGAGCAGGGCCGTCAGGGACCGCTCGGCGGTGAAGGCGTCTTCAGGCACCGGGGCCTCTCGCACTGCGGTGGCCAGGTCGTCGGCGAGGGCGGCGTCCACCATGAAGCGGCTGGTCAGCCTGCCCAGCGGGCTCGTCTCCCAACGGTCCTCGCCGACGGGGGCGCGCAGACAGCCCGCCGTCGTGAGGAACGCCGCCGCCTCACGCAGGGGTTCGACACCGGCGTGTCCCTGGTGCGCGGCCAGCGTCCCCGACCACCACCGCTCCGCCTCCTCGACCGTGGACACCCGTTCCTGGACGGCCTCGGCGAGGAGGTGGTCGGGCAGGTGGTCGCCAAGCCGTGACCGCACCGTGTATCCGGCGGCGAGCCGGGCCTGCCAGTGCGCCCGTTCCCCCGGGTCGGCGAGCAGGAACGCCCAGCCCTCGCGCTCCCCGGCGCCGATGCGGCCGGCCCGTCCGAACATCTGCTGGACCATGGACACCTCGACGCGGTCCAGGCCGATGGTGGTGTCGGCGACGATAACGGCCCGGGCGGGGAGGTTGACGCCCGCGGCGAGGGTGGAGGTGGCGACCAGGATGTCCGCCTCGCGGGCTCGGAAGGCCTGCTCGGCGTCCCGCTTGTAGGGCCAGTCCCGGTAGTGGAGCCGCACCCCGGCCTTGGTGCACAGCCGCTCGACGAGTTCGGCGTCGTCCGCGTCCACGCCGGCGGTCGCCGCACCACGGTCGGCGGCCAGCGCCAGCGCGGTCGCCCGCACCCGGCGCTTGCTGCCGCAGAACACCAGCACGCTGCCGCCGTCCGCACCGACCCCGCGGGCGATCCGTACAGCGGCCTCGGTGCGCACCGCAGCCCTCGCCGCCCAGTCCGCTTCTTCCGCCGTCGGCAGGACCGGCAGCTGCCAGGTCAGCCGGGTGGGCCGCCAGGCGGTGCGGACCAGGCGAGCGCCCAGCCACTCGGCGACCTCGTCCGCGTTGGCGACCGTCGCCGACAGCCCGACGATCCGCGCGCCCGCACCGTCCTCCCGTACCCGCGCGAGCAGCGCCTCCAGTACGGCGCCACGCACCGGATCGCCGAGGAGATGGATCTCGTCGACGACCAGACAGCCCACCTCGGCGAGCGCGTCGCGCAACGATCCCGCACGGCAGATCGCCTCGAACTTCTCCGTCGTCGCCACCCACACATCGGCCGCCCGGATCAGCCCGGAGTCCACAGCGGCCTCCCCGGTCAGCCGTACCACGCGCAGACCCCGGCGCCGCCACAGCTGGAGCTCCCGGTCGAGTTCGTCGGTGAGCGAGCGCTGCGGCACCAGCCAGGCGGCCTTCTCGCCCCGGGCGTGCGCGTCCAGCGCCGCGACCATGCCGATCGGGGTCTTGCCCGCGCCGGTGGGCGCCACCACCACCAGATGCCCGGTGCCCTCCCGTACGACGGGAACGGCAGCCACCTGGGCCGGGTTGAACGACGGATGCGGCAGCAGCGCGGCCCACTCGGCGGGCACCAACTCCCCAACGGGCACGTACGCATCGCCGTCGTCCTCCGGCAACTCCTCCAAACCGTCCCACTGCGCGGCGAAGGCATCCCTGGCCGCCACCGCCCAGGGACCCGCGGCCGGGACAGCGCCACCCGGACCGACCGCGACCAGATCCGTACGGCCGCCCAACTCATTGACCGTGCCGACCTGTTCGGCCTCTTCCCAGTGGCGGCTGCCCCTGTGCGGGACGCCGCGCTCCGCGAGCCAGGTCCGCAGCGCGTCGTATCCCGGACCCTCGGGCAGGATCACCCGCACGTCCTCCGCCGCCGCAACCGCCTCCTCGGTGGGGCGCCAGTCCGGATCGGTCACCTTGCACCACAACAGGGCCCGCTTCTCGGCCTGCTCCGGCACGGCCAGGTCGTCCGGCCACACCGGAGGGTGTCCCCCGCGCATTATCCCGGGGAACTGCCCGGGGCCGCGGATCGCGGTCACGCTGACCCCGGGGCCACTCGGGCAGGGCCCCAGCGGTACAGACACGGCCGCCGAAGACGCGGCCGTGAGCTGGTCGTACGTCTTCACCCCCAGGTCAGCGAGACTGAACGCGGTGGGGCAGCCAGGACAGACCAGCGCGGCATACCGGTACACCCGCCCCTGCGACTCGTACGGCCTGCGCAGCGCGTGCAACTCCCCCTCGCAGACGGGACAACGGCGCTCCACCCGTTCCTCGTAGGCCCAGCCGGGCTCGAAGAACCGCACCGGGAGCTCCCCGCCCAGGGCGACACCCCACCGTCGCCGCACCACCTCGGTCACGGATCCCTCCGCGCCCGTCCCCGACTGTGCCGGGACACCCTCGTCCGTCACTCCGTCCGCGCCGCGCATACCGCGACTGTGGCATGTCGTGATCTACGCCCGCAGGCGGTTCCTACGTCTTCCACCACTACGGGTTCCACCACCATGAGCGCGGCCTGCGCCCAACCTGCCGAGGGAGTCACGACCTCGCCGCGCGGACGCCTACGGATGGCGCCTTGTCGAGCGGCCACAACAGCACGGCGCCCTGACCAGTATTCGCCGAGCCCACGTCATCCCGCACCGTGCACCAACGCCGCACAGGTGGGCCCCGGCTGGATCGGCCGTCACGGCTGTTGTCGTAGGTCGCGAGGTCCAGGGCCGACGGAGCCGAGGCCGAGGCCGCCATGGCGGTCGCCGACGCGGTCGACGCGGCCGGTCACGCGTACACGACCGCGCAGGCGGCCGAGGACGCCGGAGCCTCCGCGCAGCAGGTCGCCGCACCGGCCGACGACGCGATCCAGCTCGGTTCGCCCTGCTGGGACGGCCGATAGTGAAGCAGCGCATCGTCGCCCACGCCCCAGGAAAACCCGGCCGGCCGCGCGATTGTCTGGATGGCACAACTCCCATGCGAAAACCGCGAGGCTGACCGAGGAGCCATCTGCACGACCTCTGCACGCCTGGCCACCAAATGGCCACCAGCTCGAACCGGACGGGGCCGGGAAATCGACAGCCACGAACAAATGCCGAGGTCACAGCCCCGCGATCCGCAACTGACACTGGCCGTCAACTTCAGACCTACGCATTGCGATACACAGACCGTACGTGCCCGATCGGCCCGAATTCCAAGGTCAACCAAAACAAGAAACCCCAGCTCAGAGGCCTGACCTGGGGTTCATCATAGAGCCGCCTTCGGGATTCGAACCCGAGACCTACGCATTACGAGTGCGTTGCTCTGGCCATCTGAGCTAAGGCGGCGCGCTGTCCGCACTATGGTGCGATCAGCAACGTCGGTAAGTCTACACAGATTCCGGCGGTGCTCCGTACCAGCCCCGGAGCCCGAGGTTCCCGGGGCTGGTGACACGCATTACGAGCAGCGCTTTCCCTCCGCCGGAGGGGTGCCGCGCAGAAGGTACGCGTTGATCGTGCGGTCGATGCATTCGCTGCCGCGGCCGAAGGCGGTGTGGCCGTCGCCCTGGTAGGTGAGGAGGCGGCCGGAGGAGAGCTGGCGGGACAGGGACTGGGCCCAGCGGTACGGGGTCGCCGGGTCCCGGGTGGTGCCGACCACGACGATCGGGGCCGCGCCCTTCGCCTCGATGCGCTTCGGCTCGCCGGTGGGCGCGACCGGCCAGTACGCGCAGTTCAGGGAAGCCCAGGCGAGGGTCTCGCCGAAGACCGGGGACACCTTCTCGAAGGCGGGGAGCGCCTCACGGACCTGGTCCGGGGTGTCGAAGGCGGGCGGCAGGTCCAGGCAGTTCACGGCGGCGTTGGCGAACATCAGGTTCGAGTATTCGCCCTCGGGGTCCCGCTCGTAGTAGGTGTCGGACAGGGCCAGCAGACCCGCGCCGTCGTTCTTTCTCATCGCCGAGGTCAGCGCCTCGCGCAACTGCGGCCATGCCGCCTCGTCGTACATCGCCGTGATCACGCCGGTGGTGCCGAGGGACTCGGTGAGCCTGCGGCCGTCCGCGTCGCCGGTGGGCAGCGGCCTCGCGTCGAGCTTGTCGAAGAACGCCTTCAGGTTGCGTCCGACCTGCTCCGGTGGCGTCCCCGGCCTGCCGAGAGGGCAGTCGGTGTGCCGTACACAGTCCTTCGCGAACGCGGTCAGCGCCGTCTCGAAGCCCGCCGTCTGGTCGAGGTTCAGCCGGCGTGCGGTCAGCGACGGGTCGAGCGCGCCGTCCAGGACGAGCCGTCCCGCCCGCTGCGGGAAGAGCCCGGCGTACGTCGCTCCGAGGAACGTGCCGTACGACGCCCCCACATACGTCAGCTTCTCGTCCCCGAGGGCCGCCCGCAGGACGTCCATGTCCCGGGCCGCCTCGACTGTCGACATGTGCCGCAGCAGCTCGGGCGAGTGCTTGCCGCACCCTTCCGCGAACTCCTTGTAAGCGTCCACGAGTCCGTCGACCTCCCGCTTGTCGTCGGGCGTGACGTCGGTCTGCGTGTACGTGTCCATCTCTCGCGCGTCGAGACACTCGACGGGCTCGCTGCGGGCGACGCCGCGCGGATCGACCGCGACCAGGTCGTAGCGGGCGCGGACCTCCGCCGGGTAGCCGACACCGGCGTACGACTGGAGGTAGGTGATCGCGGAGCCGCCCGGTCCGCCCGGGTTCACCTGCAGCGAGCCCAGCCGTTTGCCCGGGCCTGTGGCCTTCTTGCGGGCCACGGCCAGCCGCACGTCGCCCTCGGCCGGCTCGGCGTAGTCGAGCGGCGCGCGCAGGGTGGCGCACTCGAAGCCGGAGACACCACAGGCACGCCATTTCAGCTTCTGCCCGTAGTACGGAGCCAGGTCGGACGGGGTGGCCCGGGGCAGCGCGGTCAGCTCCGCCGCCCCGGCCGCGGAGCTGGCCGAACTCGTCGAGCTCCCGGAGGAACAGGCGGAGAGGAACAGCGCCGCGACGGCGACGAGGGTGACTCCGGTACGGGACCTGGCACTGAACATGGTCCTTGACCAGCGGTGGGTGCGCCTTGTGTACATTCAGCGAGCGTAACGCTGTGCGATGGATTGGGCACGGCGTGTGCAGCTTGTGCCACGGACAAGTGCGGGCTGTCCCTCGAACGAGGTACGCCGTCGACACGACGCCCACGGCAAAGAGCTTCACTCAGCCTGACCGGCACGCGCCAGGTGCGCTACCGCAGTCGGCCCACGCGGCCCACGGCGGGGCGGCCCGCCCCGTCACCCCGATCTGAGAGCCATCGTCATCGCCTCCACAGCCAGCAGGGGTGCCACATTGCGGTCGAGGGCATCGCGGCAGGCGGCGATCGCCTCGATGCGACGCAGGGTGGACTCGGGGGAGCTGCCGCGGGCGAGCCGCTCCAGGGTGTCCTCGGCGTCCGTGTTGGCGAGCGCGATCCGGGAGCCGAGCTGGAGGGCGAGGACATCGCGGTAGAAGGCGGTGAGGTCGGTGAGCGCGAGGTCGAGGCTGTCGCGCTGGGTACGCGTCCTGCGGCGCTTCTGCTTGTCCTCCAGCTCCTTCATCACGCCCGCCGTACCGCGGGGCATCCGGCCGCCCTGGGCCGCGCCCAGCGCTGCCTTCAGCTCCTCGGTCTCCTTGACGTCGATCTCCTCGGCGAGCTGCTTGGCGTCCTCCGCGGCCGCGTCGACCAGCTCCTGGGCGGCCTTGAGGCAGCCGCCGATGTCATCGATGCGGAGCGGCAGCTTCAGCACGGTGGCCCGGCGTTCTCGGGCAGCCGGGTCGGTGGCGAGTCGGCGGGCCCGGTCCACGTGCCCCTGCGTCGCACGGGCCGCCGCGGCCGCGACGTCCGGTTCGACGCCCTCGCGTCGTACGAGCATGTCGGCGACGGCGTCCACGGAGGGCGTGCGCAGGTTCAGGTGGCGGCAGCGGGAGCGGATGGTGGGCAGGACGTCTTCGAGCGAGGGGGCGCACAGCAGCCAGACCGTGCGGGGGGCGGGCTCCTCGACTGCCTTGAGGACGGCGTTGGCGGACTTCTCGTTCAGCCGCTCGGCGTCCTCGACGAGGATCACCTGCCAGCGGCCGTTCGCCGGTGAGGTGAACGACTTGCGGACCGTGTCCCGCATGTCGTCGACGAGGATCTGAGCGCCCACAGCCACGACGGTGGTGACGTCGGCGTGGGTGCCGACCAGCGCTGTGTGACACCCGTCGCAGAAGCCGCAGCCGGGGGCGCCGCCCAGCGCGCGGTCGGGGCTCACGCACTGCAACGCGGCGGCGAACGCCCGCGCCACCTGCGTCCGCCCCGCCCCGGGCGGCCCGGTGAACAGCCAGGCGTGCGTCATCCTGGACGCCTCGGGCAGCGGGGCGTTGGCCGCGGCTGCGGTGACCAGGGCGTCGGCGTCCCGGGCAGCGGCGGTGAGCTGCTCGCTCACCTTCTCCTGCCCGACGAGGTCGTCCCACACGCTCATGGGTCACGCCGCCCTTCCGTCACACTCCGCGGTACGCCATCCATTGTGGGGGCGACCACTGACAACGGAGCCCGTGCCGGCCGCCACCCCGCAGTTCAGCGGTCCCCGCCCCGCCCTCGACGGCCCTGCTCGTCGTCGTACGCGTCCTCGCGGGGCCCGAGCAGTTCGTCCGCCAGGGTGGGCAGATCGTCCAGCGGGGTCTCCTCGGCCCAGTCCGGCCGCGGGCGCCGCTGCGGCGTCCCCTCGGCGTCGACCTGGGGCAGCTCCCGCGTACGGTCCTCACCACCGTCCGGTCCGGCTCCCGGCCGCTCGTCCCGGAAGAATCCCGGCGGAACCCGGTCCACGGGGTTCTCGCCCGGCACGGGAGGCAGCACCGCGGTCTCGTCCTCGGCGCCGGGCGCCACCGGCGGCAGCACAGCAGTCTCATCCGCCGAACCCACCGGCGGCAGTACAGCCGTCTCGTCCGCGGCACCCACCGGCGGCAGTACAGCCGTCTTGTCCGCCGCGCCCTGAGGAGCGGGCGGCTGCGGCAGTTCGGCGGTCACCTCGGAGTCAGCCCCGGAGTCGCCGGAGGGCTCGTCACTGCCCGGCGTTTCGTCCCATACCGGCCGCAGGACCGTCGTCTCCTCCTGCGGCCCGCCCGTGGACTTCACGACCGGCGTCGGGACGGTCGCCGCCTCCGGCGGAACCGGTGGCGTGGCCGGAACCGTCGGCTGCCGGGGGCCCGCCGCGGCCGCCGCAGCGGCCTGCTCGGCCGCCCGCCGGGCCTCCTCGGCCCGCAACAGCGCATCCTCGGCCTTGCGCTGCTTCTCCAGTCGGCGTTCCTCAGCCTCGGCCCGCAGCCGGGCCTCCTCCTCGGCCTGCCTGCGGCGCCGTTCCTCCTCGGCCTTGCGCCGGGCCTCTTCCTCGGCCCGCGCCTTCTCCTCGGCCAGGAGCCGCACCCGCTCCTCCTCCGCCCGGCGGCGCGCTTCCTCGGCCCGCTGCCGGGCCTCCTCCGCCTGCCGTTCGGCCTCGCGCCGCTGCGCCTCCTCCAGCTCGCGCCGCTTGCGCTCCTCCTCCTCGGCGCGCAACCGCTCGAGCTGCGCCTGGCGCTCGCGCTCCAGGCGCTCCTCCTCAGCCTTGCGGGCGGCTTCCTCCTCGGCCTTGCGGCGGGCCTCCTCCTCGGCCTTCTTCCGCGCCTCCTCCTGGGCCTTCACCTCGGCCTCGGACAGCGGCAGCATCTGGTCCAGCCGGGCCCGGATCACCGTCGTCACGGCCTCGGGCTCCTGCCCGGCGTCGACGACCAGGTACCGCCCGGGGTCGGACGAGGCCAGGGTCAGGAAACCGGACCGCACGCGTGTGTGGAACTCGGCCGGCTCCGACTCCAGCCGGTCCGGCGCCTCCGTGAACCGCTCCCGCGCAGCCTCCGGCGAAACATCCAGCAGAACGGTCAGGTGCGGTACGAGCCCGTGCGTCGCCCACCGGTTGATGCGAGCGATCTCGGTCGGGGACAGGTCACGGCCCGCGCCCTGGTATGCCACCGAGGAATCGATGTAGCGGTCGGAGATGACGACCGCGCCGCGCTCCAGCGCAGGCCGCACCACCGTGTCCACGTGTTCGGCGCGGTCCGCCGCATACAGCAGCGCTTCCGCCCGGTGCGAGAGCCCGGCGCTCGACACGTCCAGCAGGATCGACCGCAGCCGCTTGCCCACCGGGGTCGCCCCGGGCTCGCGGGTCAGCACGACCTCGTGGCCCTTGGCCCTTATCCACTCGGCGAGCGCCTCGGCCTGGGTGGACTTTCCGGCGCCGTCGCCGCCTTCCAGGGCGATGAAGAAGCCGGAGGGCGTCGGAGCCTGCACCGGGTCGTCACCGCCGAGCAGCGCGTCCCGCAGGTCGTGCCGCAGCGGTACGCCGGAGCGGTCGTCGAGCTTGGCCAGCACCAACGCGGCCACCGGCAGCAGCAGCGCGCCGACCAGCATCAGCGTGAACGCCGCCCCGCCGTGCGCGAACACGAACTTGCCGTTCTCCAGCCGGTGCGGCCCGATCAGCGCCGCCACCAGGGGCGCGATCAGCGCGCCGAGCGCCACACAGACCCGTACCACCGCGTGCAGGTGCTCAGTGGTCCGGGCCCGCCGGAAGTCCTCGGCCTCCTGGTCGAGGAGCGCATGCCCGGTGTTGGCGGCCATGCCCGCGCCGATGCCGGCCAGCGCGCCGATCAGCAGCACGCTGGTGACGTCCGGGACGAGCCCGGCGGCCAGCAGCGCCACGCCGGTGAAGGCGATCGCCAGCGCGAGCATCCGGCGCCGCGACAGCGACGTCAGCACCTTCGGTGCCGTACGGATGCCGACGCCGACACCGCCGGTCAGCGCGAGCACCAGCAGCCCGTACGTCACCGGGCCGCCGCCCAGGTCCTTGGCGTGCAGCACGGCGACGGCCACAGCGGCGGCGACCGCTCCGGCGACAGCGGCGCAGGCGAGCACCAGCAGCGGGATCGCGCCGGTGCGGCCCTTGTCGGCACCCGTGCCCGTCCTCGGGCGGCGCAGTCCCTCGAGCGGCGACCGCGCGCGCGGGGTACGCGTGCCGGGCAGCTCCAGGAAGGTCAGGACGGACAGGGACGCGGCGAACAGACCGGCCGCGACGTACGAACCGAGGGCCGCCTGGTGCTGGCCGAACCAGTCGATCCCCGCACCCAGCAGATTGTTGAACAATCCCGCGACCACGAGTGCGGCACCCGCAAGGGGGACCGTCACGAAGGTGGTGCGCAGCGACAGGCGGCGCAGCGCGTCCATGTGGTCCGGCAGCGGTCGTACGGTCGCGCCCTCCGGGGGCGGGGCCGGCAGCAGCGCGGGGGCGGCGCTTTCGCGGCAGACCGTCCAGAAGCGCTCGGCGACACCGGTGACGAAGACGGTCACCAGGAGCACGGCGAGAGCGTCCTGGGGCATCCAGTCGATCCACAGCGGCGCGACGATCAGCAGCGCGGCCCGCAGACCGTCCGCGCCGACCATGGTCCAGCGCCGGTCCAGCGGGCCGTCCTGGGAGGTGAGCGCGGTGAGCGGGCCGAGGAGCACGGCTCCGAAGAGCAGCGTCGCAAGGATGCGTACCCCGAACACGGTCGCCACTGCGAACGCCACGCCCCGGTAGCCCCCGCCGAACGACCCCTCGGCGATCGCCGCCTGGAGGACGAGGACGACCAGCACGAGAAGCGCGAGGACGTCACCGACCCCGCTCACCAACTGCGCGCTCCACAACCGCTTCAGTTGCGGTCGGCGCAGCAGCGCACGGACGGCACGCTCGCGGGAGTCCGCGACCAGCGTGTCGTCGGGGGCGGGGTGATGGGCCGTTGGCTGCTCGGCTCGCGTCATGCGTTCAGCCTATCGGGCCGCACCGACACTCCAGTGCGCATGCCCGAACGTCCGCACGCCCCGACACCAAAGTGATGCCGGGGCGTTCGTTTCGCGAATCCGCGGTGAGGGGCGGCCCGTTGCCGGCCGGCCTCGGTTCAGTCGTCCGACGCCGTCTTCGAAGCCGTCGCCTTCTTGGCGGCCGTCTTCTTGGCCGTCGTGGTCTTCTTCGCGGCGGTCGTCTTCGCCGCGGTCGCCTTCTTGGCTGCGGTCTTCTTCGCGGCCGTCGCCTTCTTCGCAGGAGCCTTCTTCGCGGCCGCCTTCTTGGCCGTCTTCTTGGCGGGCCCCTTCGCACGCTTCTCGGCGAGCAGTTCGAAACCGCGCTCCGGGGTGATCGTCTCGACACTGTCGCCCGAGCGCAGGGTCGCGTTGGTCTCGCCGTCGGTGACGTACGGGCCGAAGCGACCGTCCTTGACGACGACCGGCTTGCCGCTGACCGGGTCCTCGCCCAGCTCCTTCAGCGGCGGCTTGGCGGCCGCACGGCCACGCTGCTTCGGCTGGGCGTAGATCGCCTGCGCCTCCTCCAGCGTGATCGTGAAGAGCTGGCCCTCGGACTGCAACGACCGCGAGTCCGTGCCCTTCTTCAGATACGGGCCGTAGCGGCCGTTCTGCGCGGTGATCTCGACGCCGTCCGCGTCGGTGCCCACGACCCGCGGAAGCGACATCAGCTTCAGCGCGTCCTCAAGCGTCACTGTGTCCAGCGACATCGACTTGAACAGCGAGGCCGTACGCGGCTTGACGGCGTTCTTGCCCGTCTTCGGGGTGCCCTCGGGCAGCACCTCGGTGACGTACGGGCCGTAGCGGCCGTCCTTGGCGACGATCGTGTGGCCGGTCTCCGGGTCCGTGCCCAGCTCGAAGTCGCCGCTCGGCTTGGCGAGCAGCTCCTCCGCGAGCTCGACGGTGAGTTCGTCCGGGGCCAGGTCGGACGGGATGTCGGCGCGCTGGTGGCCCTCGGAGTCCTTCTCACCGCGCTCGATGTACGGCCCGTAGCGGCCGACGCGCAGCACGATGTCGTTGCCCACCGGGAACGAGGACACCTCGCGCGCGTCGATCGCGCCCAGGTCGGTCACCAGCTCCTTGAGGCCGCCGAGGTGGTCCCCGTCGCCGTTGCCGGCGTCCGCGGCACCGCCCGCACCCGTGCCTTCGCCGAAGTAGAACCGCTTCAGCCACGGCACGGCCTGCGCCTCGCCGCGCGCGATGCGGTCGAGATCGTCCTCCATCTTCGCGGTGAAGTCGTAGTCGACGAGCCGCCCGAAGTGCTTCTCCAGGAGGTTGACCACGGCGAAGGACAGGAAGGACGGGACGAGTGCCGTGCCCTTCTTGAACACATAGCCGCGGTCGAGGATCGTGCCGATGATCGACGCGTACGTCGACGGGCGGCCGATCTCGCGCTCTTCCAGCTCCTTGACCAGCGAGGCCTCGGTGTAGCGGGCGGGGGGCTTGGTGGCGTGCCCGTCGACCGTGATCTCCTCGGCCGACAGCGGGTCGCCCTCGACGACCTGCGGCAGCCGGCGCTCCCGGTCGTCCAACTCGGCGTTCGGGTCGTCGGCGCCCTCGACGTAGGCCTTCAGGAAGCCGTGGAAGGTGATCGTCTTGCCGGACGCGCTGAACTCGACGTCCCTGCCGTCGGCCGCGGTGCCGCCGATCTTCACCGTGACGGAGTTGCCCGTCGCGTCCTTCATCTGGGAGGCGACCGTCCGCTTCCAGATCAGCTCGTACAGCTTGAACTGGTCACCGGTCAGTCCCGTCTCGGCCGGCGTACGGAAACGATCACCCGAGGGGCGGATCGCCTCGTGCGCCTCCTGCGCGTTCTTGACCTTTCCCGCATACGTCCGCGGCTGCGGCGGCAGGTAGTCGGCGCCGTACAGCTGCGTGACCTGGGCACGGGCGGCGGCGATCGCCGTGTCGCTCAGCGTCGTGGAGTCCGTACGCATGTACGTGATGTAGCCGTTCTCGTACAGCTTCTGCGCGATCTGCATCGTGGCCTTCGCGCCGAAGCCGAGCTTGCGGCTGGCCTCCTGCTGCAGCGTCGTCGTACGGAACGGGGCGTACGGCGAGCGACGGTACGGCTTGGACTCGACGGACCGGACGGAGAACCGGGTGTCCTCCAGGGCGGCGGCGAGGGCGCGGGCGTTCGCCTCGTCGAGATGGAGGGTGTTCGCGCTCTTGAGCTGTCCCAGCGAGTCGAAGTCGCGGCCCTGCGCCACCCGCCTGCCGTCGACGGTCTGGAGGCGGGCGACCAGCGACGACGGGTCCGACGAGTCCCCCGCGCGGCCGGTCGCGAAGGTGCCCGTCAGGTCCCAGTACTCAGCCGAACGAAACGCGATGCGCTCGCGTTCCCGCTCCACCACGAGCCGGGTCGCGACCGACTGGACGCGGCCGGCCGACAGGCG
Source organism: Streptomyces flavusporus (assembly GCF_046267975.1). NCBI lineage: Bacteria > Bacillati > Actinomycetota > Actinomycetes > Kitasatosporales > Streptomycetaceae > Streptomyces > Streptomyces flavusporus. The sequence continues at coordinate 4,457,279 of NZ_CP176503.1, forward strand.
TGGCATGACCTTCTTCCACAGGACCGGCGACACCTCGTAGCCGTAGAGGCGGTCGAGGATGCGGCGGGTCTCCTGGGCGTCGACCAGCTTCTGGTTGAGCTGGCGCGGATTGGCCACGGCCTCCCGGATCGCGTCCTTGGTGATCTCGTGGAACACCATGCGCTTGACCGGGATCTTCGGCTTGAGGACCTCCTGGAGGTGCCAGGCGATGGCCTCGCCCTCCCGGTCCTCATCGGTGGCGAGGAAGAGCTCGTCGGAGTCCTTCAGCAGGTCCTTGAGCTTCTTGACCTGTGCCTTCTTGTCGGCGTTGACCACATAGATCGGCTGGAAGTCGTGCTCTACGTCCACACCGAGGCGCCGGACCTCGCCGGTGTACTTCTCCGGCACCTCCGCGGCGCCGTTGGGGAGGTCGCGGATGTGCCCGACGCTCGCCTCGACGACGTATCCGGGGCCGAGGTAGCCCTTGATCGTCTTCGCCTTGGCAGGCGACTCGACGATGACGAGTCGGCGGCCGCCCTGTGCGGTCTCGCTGGTCGGGGACAACTTCGCTCTTCTCTCCGGTCGACGCTGAGCCTCCCCAGGCCTTGCTCCCGGGGTCGGGACACCTTTCATGGCTGACGCTGCGGAGTGTGACGGTACATCCCGCCCCCGTGTCAAACGGGAAAAGCCCACAACGGCCACTCGAACGGTAACCCGACTACCGGCATTCCTGCCGCCCGGAGTGTCCACCGATCTGATCCGCCGATCCGGAGCGTGACCCCCCAATTACGCAGGTGAACGCACCACCGGCGGCCTCAGAGGCGGGTGAAGCACCACGCCCCGAGGGCCAGCGCGATCACCGCGACGACGCTCGCGACGGTCGCCGATGCGACGGGACTCACACCGTGGGCGACGGGCTCGCGGCGGTGCACCCGGGTCGCCGTCCACACCAGCAGTCCGCCTCCGAACAGGGCGAACACCAGTCCCGCGAAGATCACCGGTCCGCTCTCCATGGCTCCCCGTGCCCCTTTTCTCCCGTTCGCGAGTGTGCAGTCCCGGGAGGTTGACACGCGCAGGCTGCGTCCAGGCGAACCTGACGTGAACGCGGGGTCGACGGACCTGTGTATCCGCCTTCGGCCGACCCCGGGGATATTTCTTCGGCTGATTTCAGCCGATCTCAGACTTCACCGGGCGTCGGTATCTTTCCGGTCGTCTTCTTGTCGTCGATCCGGCTCACGGTGCACACGACCTTGTTGAAGCCGGCCTCCCAGTCCTCCTCGTCGGCCGTCCAGCCGTAGACGGTCCGCTCCGCACCGGGCGCCCAGGTGGACTCGAACTTGTTCTCGCACAGCTCGGTCGCGTTGTCGCTGCCCTTGGCGTAGCTCATGCTCGCGGGGGCCTGCACGGTCCCGATGACCTGTTCCGTGTGCGGCTTGTCGCAGTCGGTGAGGGGCGCCTCGTAGCCGTCGTCCAGTTCCTTGTAGGTCCAGCAGTCGCCGATGCTCATCTGGCCGACCCACAGGTCCGTGCCCGCGTCGCGGAACCGGCCCACTTCGCCGCCTATCGCGGCATGACGGCCGAGTACGAGACATGCCGTACCACTGCCCGCCGCGGTGAAGCCCTCCTCGGTCGGCACCACGGCGTAGACGTCCGCGTCCGGCAGCGCGTCGACGACCGTGCGGCTCTGCTCCTCGCACCGTTTCGCGCCGTTGGCGCGCGCGTCGGCGTGGTCCGTGGCCGTCTCGATGCTCAGGACCTGGCCGTCCGGCCAGTCCTCGGCGCAGTCGACCACGCCGAGGTTCGGGGACGACTTGAACGGCGCCCCCGTCCAGACCGCCTGTACGCAGTCACCGGCTTCCAGCGGCCTGGTCAGGCCGACCACGTCCCCGTACGGCAGCACGGGCTCGGTCGGCGACGGCGACCCCTTCGTGCCGGGCGACGGCGACTTGCCCGCCGCGTTGTCGACGCCGTTCTTGTCTCCGCCGGTCAGCGAGACGGCCGCCCAGGTGCCGCCGGCGATCACGAGGACGGCGGCGACGACAAGGGCGACGAGCGCGAGGCGCTTTCGGGTGCCTTTGGGTGCCGGTGCCGAAGGCCCGTCGCCGCCGCGGCCTGGGTCGGCCGGACCCCAGGAACCGCCCGTGTACGTCGGGGAACCGCTGCCCGCCGCGTACGGCGGCTGCCCGCCGCCGACGTAGAGGGAGCCGGGCGCCTGCGCGTAGGGGTTGCCCCGGTCGTAGGGGCCCTGCGGGGCGGGCGGTGGCCAGGCGCCGTGCGCCGACCCGCCGGGGGTGGCCGCGCCGCTGTCCTGGGCGCCGGACCCCGGCGTGTCCGAGCCCCAGCCGCCGGGAGCGCCCGCGGGAGTGTTCGGCGTCGGTGGCGCGCCCGGCGTCTGCGGAGTCGACGGCGTACCAGGGTTCCCGGGACCGCCCGCGCCCCCCGCGGGAGGCGGTCCGAACGCGCCCGGCGGTGGGCCGAAGGCGCCGGCTCCGGCCAACGCGCCCGCGCGCTGCCCTGTCGGCCCTGCGGAACCGGCATCCGGCGTCCCCTGTGCCACGCGCTCCAGGCTGCGCGCGACCACGTCCGGCGCGGACCTGCGCAGCGGGTCCTTGACGAGCAACCCGTGCAGGACGGGCGCCAGTTGGCCCGCACGGGCCGGCGGCGTCGGTTCCTCCCCGAGCAGGGCCGTCAGAATCGCGTACTCGTCATCGCGGTCGAAGGGGCCGCGCCCCTCCACGGCGGTGTACAGCGTGGCGCCCAGGGAGAACAGGTCGGCGGCCGGGGTGGGCGGCTCACCGCGGGCACGCTCGGGGGCGAGGTAGCCGGGGGTGCCGAGGATGCCCGCGGTCGCGGTGATCCTGGGCTCGCGCGATCCCGGCTGCAGCGCGATGCCGTAGTCGGTGAGCAGCACGCGCGCGTACGGGTCGCCGGAAGAGTTGGGGGCCAGAAGGATGTTGGCCGGTTTCACATCCCTGTGGAGGATGCCGATGCGGTGCCCGGTGTTGAGCGCGTCGAGCACGGCGAGGCCGATACGGGCCACCTGCGCGGGCGGCAGCGGACCCGAACTCCGGATCACCGCCTGCAGATCGACCGCGTCGGGCACGTACTCCATGACGATCCACGGCAGTCCCTCGTGCTCCACCACGTCGTGCACCGTCGCTACATGCGGATGACCGCGCAGGCGTGCCGCGTGCCGGGCCTCGCTGCGGGCCCGTGCGATGCGCTGGGCGGGCTCGCTCGCGTCCATCGGCACATCCGGAAGCGCGATCTCCTTCATCGCGACTTCGCACGCCAACTCCTCGTCGTGCGCGAGCCATACGCGGCCCATGCCGCCCGCGCCGAGTGTGCGCAGCAGCCGGTACCGGCCGTTGATGATCCGGCCCTCGCCCTGGTCCGGCGTCTCCCCCGCCATCACGCCTCCCCCGAGACAGCGCGCCTCCCCGAGGACGCGTCCGAGTCTGTCTCTCGAAGGTAGCTTCGCACGCGCCACTGACAGGAGACCTTCACAGGATCAATCCCGGAAGATCTGCTCGCACCAAGTCCATGCCACTCATGAGTCACTCAAACCTCAGAGGCAACACACCAAGCAACTCACGCACGCCGTCACTCCCGGCGTACGCCCACCCTCACGCGCCCCCGAGCCGGGCATACAACGCCCCCCGGCCGACGATCATCCCGCCGGCTCAAGAAACCCCTGCTCCACCAGCAGCCGAATCTGTGCCGGTGTCCGATCTCGCAGCAACACCGGGTCCTCACCCACCAGTTGGGCGATGGCATCCAGGATCCGGCCCGCGGTCAGGGAGCCGTCGCAGACGCCCGCGAAGCCCGCACCGACCGTGTCCACCTTCGTGGCCCGGCGCATACCGCGGTTCTGACGCAGCACCACGTGTTCCGGGTCCTCGGCGCCGGGGAGCCCGACCTGCTCCTGGACGACCTCCGCGGCGAGCCGGAAGCGCTCTTCGAGCAGGGCGGCGTCATCGCGTGCCCGCAGATAGTCGAGACGTTCGAAGTGCGCCCGGACCGCTTCACCGAGCGGCTGTTCGACCGGATGCGGCCACTCCTCCACGGTGATCGAGGGCACCGCGGCCCCCGACTTGCGCAGGGTGATCCACCCGAACCCCACGGCCTTCACCTTGCGCGCCTCGAACTCGTCCAGCCAGGCGTCGTACCGCGCCTCGTACTCGGCCACGTCACCGCGGTGGTCGCCCGCATCCCGCAGCCACAGCTCGGCGTACTGCGTGACGTCCTGCACCTCGCGCTGCACGATCCACGCGTCGCACCCGAGCGGCACCCACGACCGCAGCCGCTCCTGCCAGTCCTCCCCCTCCACGTGCTGCCAGTTGGCGAGGAACTGCGCGAATCCGCCCCTGTTCAGGCGGGCGCCCGCCTGTTGAACGAGCGAGCGGCACAGATCGTCCCCACCCATTCCGCCGTCGCGGTACGTCAGCCGGGCGCCGGGAGAGATCACGAAGGGCGGATTGGACACGATCAGGTCGTACTTCTCGTCGTCCCGGAGCGGCTCGAAGAGCGATCCCTGGCGCAGGTCCGCGGCGGGGGCGCCGGACAGTGCGAGCGTGAGCGCGGCGATGTGCAGCGCGCGCGGATTCACGTCGGTCGCCGTCACGCGCGTGGCGTGCTGGGCGGCGTGCAGGGCCTGAATGCCGGAGCCGGTGCCCAGGTCGAGGGCCGAGGCCACGGGCGTACGGACGGTGAGGCCGGCCAGGGTGGTGGAGGCACCGCCCACACCCAGGACGACGCCTTCGTCCCGCCGCCTGATCCCCCCTGCCCCACCGACCGCGCATCCCAGGTCGGACACGATGAACCAGTCCTCGCCGGCCGGCCCGCCGTACGGCCGTACATCCACGGTCGCGGCGAGCTCGTCTCCGCCGACCCGCGTGAGCCACCCGCTCTCCAGGCACTCGGCGACGGGCAGAACCCCCTCCACGCGCGCGTGCGGCACGGGCTGCTGGAGCAGGAACAGCCGTACGAGCATCTCCAGCGGTGCGTCCCCGCGGGTCGCCCGGAGTGCAGGCACGGTCTCGCCGCGGGCCAGCGCCGCGTACGCGGGGGCGCCGAGCAGTTCGAGCAGTCCGTCGGCGGTGAAGGCGGCTCCGAGCAGGGCGTCGCGCAGCCGAGCGGTGGCATCGGGACGGTCGGCGGAGGGCAGCGGGGAAAGGCTGGCGTTACTCACATCCCCCATTGTGACCACGTCGGACGGTCACCGCGCACGGCTCACCGCGGTGACGCAGCGGCGGCAGGCGAACGTCAGCCCTGCGTCACGGACGGCGAGGCGGATGCGCTCTGGCAGCTCTCCTGCTGGGCCATCGCCTGTCCGACCTCGCCCTCCTCCAGGGTCCTGAGCGCGTCGTTGCCGCTCTGGCTGAGCTTGTCCAGCTCGGTGGCGATGTCCTTGAGGCCGTCGGCGAACTTGGCCTGGTCCTTGGTGTCGAGCGCGTCGACCTGCTTCCTCAGGGAGGCGTACGACGAGGAGATGCCGTTGAGCTCCTTGACCGCGTCCTGCTGCTTCTTCTCGCCGTTCTCGACGTCCGGCGGGCCGGCCTTGTTCACGGCGGTCCCGATCGCCTTGTAGGCGTCGGACATGTCCTGGAAGGCCTGCGCGTCGGTCTTCTGGACCTCCGCCGGCGTGCTGCTGTCCGAGGTCTCCTTCTGGATCGCGGCGTTCGCGGCCGCGATCTTCTTCGCCTGCGGCTGCACGGCGTCGCAGACCTGCTTGGCCCAGGCATCGAGCTTCTCGTTGCCGTCGCCGCCGCCGCATCCCGACAGCGCCAGTACCAGTACCGCACCGCCGGACAGTGCGGCCGCGAGCTTCTTGTTCACCGGATTGGTCCCTTCCATGGCTCTCGGCCCCGGAACATACACGCCAAGCGGGCGACAACCGCACGACGAACGTCCAATATGACCATAATTACGCCATTCGCACCAGGAGAGAGAAGGCTCACGGCGAGAGCGTGAACACAGCGGGGCGGGCGGGCGACGCGTCAACACGCACCTCCCGCCCGCCCTTTGAGCTGGGCTTTGCCCGACAGCCTACGAAACCACCGCAGTGTCGGCCGACTTGGAGCTCCGGTCGGCCTCGTCGTCCCCCATGGCGATGCCGCGCCGCTTGGAGACGTACACCGCGCCGACGATCACCACAAGGGCGAACACCGCGACCAGGATCCGCACGCCGAGGTTCTCGTCGTTGCCGTAGCTGAACTTGATGACGGCGGGCGCGATGAGCAGCGACACCAGGTTCATCACCTTCAGCAACGGGTTGATCGCAGGACCGGCGGTGTCCTTGAACGGGTCGCCGACCGTGTCGCCGATCACCGTCGCGGCGTGCGCCTCGCTGCCCTTGCCGCCGTGGTGGCCGTCCTCGACGAGCTTCTTGGCGTTGTCCCAGGCGCCGCCGGAGTTGGCGAGGAACACCGCCATCAGCGTGCCGGCCCCGATCGCACCCGCCAGATACGCGCCGAGGGCGCCGACGCCGAGCGTGAAGCCGATGAAGATCGGCGCCATGACCGCGAGCAGACCCGGCGTGGCCAGCTCCCTGAGCGCGTCCCTCGTGCAGATGTCGACGACTTTTCCGTACTCCGGTTTCTCGGTGTAGTCCATGATCCCGGGCCGCTCACGGAACTGCCGCCGCACCTCGAACACCACCGAACCCGCCGACCGCGACACCGCATTGATCGCCAGCCCGGAGAAGAGGAAGACGACCGCCGCGCCCGCGATGAGGCCGACGAGGTTGTTGGGCTGCGAGATGTCCATCGCCAGCGTCAGCGGCGCGCCCTCGCCGCTGAGCTTCTCGCCCACGTCCCGCGCGCCGGTGGTGATCGCGTCGCGGTACGACCCGAAGAGCGCCGACGCCGCCAGGACGGCGGTGGCGATGGCGATGCCCTTGGTGATGGCCTTGGTGGTGTTGCCGACGGCGTCCAGGTTGGTGAGCACCTGGGCACCCGCGCCCTGGACGTCGCCGGACATCTCGGCGATTCCCTGGGCGTTGTCGGAGACCGGCCCGAAGGTGTCCATGGCGACGATCACGCCGACCGTGGTGAGCAGGCCGGTGCCGGCCAGCGCGACCGCGAACAGCGCCAGCATGATCGACGTACCGCCGAGCAGGAAGGCCCCGTAGACGCCGAGGCCGATCAGCAGAGCGGTGTAGACGGCCGATTCGAGGCCGACGGAGATACCGGCGAGGATGACGGTGGCGGGGCCGGTGAGCGAGGTCTTGCCGATGTCCTTCACCGGGCGCCGGTTGGTCTCGGTGAAGTAGCCGGTGAGCTGCTGGATCACGGCGGCGAGCAGGATGCCGATCGCCACCGCGACGAGCGCCAGGATCCGCGGGTCGCCGTCCTTGGCCCGGATCGCGGCGTCGGTGACGCCGTCGAGGTCGGCGTACGACGACGGCAGATAGACGAACACGGCGATCGCCACCAGGACGAGCGAGATCACCGCGGAGATGAAGAAGCCGCGGTTGATCGCGCTCATCCCGCTGCGGTCGGCGCGGCGCGGCGCCACGGCGAAGATGCCGATCATCGCGGTGATCACGCCGATCGCAGGGACGAGCAGCGGGAACGCCAGTCCGGCGTCGCCGAAGGCCGCCGTGCCCAGGATGAGCGCGGCCACCAGGGTGACGGCGTACGACTCGAAGAGGTCGGCCGCCATCCCGGCACAGTCGCCGACGTTGTCGCCCACGTTGTCGGCGATGGTCGCGGCATTGCGCGGATCGTCCTCCGGAATGCCCTTCTCGACCTTGCCGACCAGGTCGGCGCCGACGTCGGCGGCCTTGGTGAAGATGCCGCCGCCGACACGCATGAACATGGCGATGAGCGCGGCTCCGAGGCCGAAGCCCTCGAGCACCTTCGGCGCGTCGGCTGTGTACACCAGCACCACGCAGGAGGCGCCCAGCAGACCGAGCCCCACCGTGAACATGCCGACGACGCCGCCCGTACGGAAAGCGATCTTCATGGCTTTGTGCGAGACGAGGGTGAGATCCTTTTCCGGCTCGCCCTCCGCCGGAGTCGCTTCCCGGGCCGCCGCGGCGACCCGCACGTTACTGCGTACGGCGAGCCACATGCCGATATAGCCGGTGGCTGCCGAGAACGCCGCGCCGATCAAGAAGAACACCGATCGTCCGGCGCGCTGATCCCAGTCGTCCGCGGGCAGCAGCATGAGCAGGAAGAACACGACAACGGCGAATACGCCGAGCGTGCGCAGCTGCCGGGTCAGATAGGCGTTCGCGCCTTCCTGGATGGCCGCTGCGATCTTCTTCATGCTGTCGGTGCCCTCGCCCGCCGCGAGCACCTGGCGCAACAGCACGCCGGCGACCACGAGCGCAGCCAACGCGACGGCCGCGATGACCATCACCATGACGCGGTTGTCGTCGGTCAGCACTGCGGCTGCGAAGGTTGTGGTGTGGTCCAACCGATGAGGGGTAGAAAGCCCCGCCATTCGTCCTCCTTGACGCTTGGGCTGAGCTCAAGATGTGGACGGATTGTAGGGAGCCGGACCTGATCAAAACAGGGCGCGGCAAACGGAATTCGCCTTCACATGCTCTGGAGCAAATGATCGCAGGAGACCGCGGAACCCGAAAGTCGTAATGCCCCAGAGGCGTTGGACGCTTGATCGAATTCTGCCCACTGATCAAGGACACGAAGCGGCGATTGATCGTGAATTTCTTCACGAATTCCGGTTGCCCCTTACGGAAAACACCCGAGGGCCCTGCTGAGCAGGGCCCTCGGGTGTACGGCTGTTCGGGTTGTGTGTCAGGGGAGCGCCGCGGCCGGCGGCGGAGTGGTCGGCCACCTCATACGGATCAGGCCGCCGTGCTCCCCGGTGGAAACCTCCACATCGTCGACCAGGCCGCTGATGACGGCGAGGCCCATCTCGTCCTCCTCGGCCTCCGCGTCGGGGTCGTCGGCGGCGGCTCCGGGCTCTCCGCCCCCGGGGGCGGCGTGCGGCGCCTCGTCGCCGACCTCGATGGAGAACTGTTTCTCCTCTTCGATCAGCGCCACCTTCACCGGCGCCGTGATCCCACTGCTCTGGTGCAGGCCCACGGCACGGGAGCAGGCCTCGCCGACAGCGAGCCTGACCTCGTCGAGGACGGCCTCGTCCACCCCGGCCCTGCGCGCCACCGCCGCCGCCACCAGTCGGGCGGTCCTGACGTGCTCGGGCAGCGCGCTGAAGCGGAGTTCGACGGTGGCCATGCATCCCCCTCGGAGCTACGGGCGTGCTGTCAGAGGGCCGGGCCGCCGACAGCCCAGCCCCCGTCTTCAACTCTTCCGCCCCGGGCACACGGCCCGGTGCGGTGATCAGTCGGTGGCCGCCACCGCTTCCTCGACCGAGGTGTGGATCGGAAACACCTTGGTGAGGCCGGTGATACGGAAAATCTTGAGAATGCGCTCCTGGTTGCAGACCAGGCGCAGTGAGCCCTCATGGGCCCGCACTCGCTTCAGGCCGCCGACCAGCACGCCGAGCCCGGTGGAGTCGAGGAAGTCCACGCCCTCCATGTCGACGACGAGGTGGAAACTGCCGTCGTTCACCAGCTCGACCAGCTGCTCGCGCAGCTTGGGCGCGGTATATACGTCGATTTCGCCACCGACCCTGACGATCGTGCGATCGCCGATGGTCTCGGTCGACAGGGACAGGTCCACGGATCCTCCAGCACCTTGCTATCGAGCGGTCGTCCTCGGGACATCTCGGCAGAGCCCCCTGGACGGTTCGCCAGCCGCGATGGCATTCAATCACTTACCGGCAGGCGTACACGACGCCTTGGACCCATTGTCCGTCACGCCGGTGACACACTCGGTGCCGATGGCCAAGAATCACCGATCCGATCGAACCCCGACGGACACCGCCTCCCGCCCCGCGCCGGGCACGGTCCTGGACCGGCTCGCCTCGGGGCCGAGCCGGGCTTCGCGCATCACTCATACGGAGCATTTGCCCCCGCGGGCGGGCCGCCATGCAGTCTGGCCCGACCGGATTCGCTCCGAGGTCATCGCGGCGGTGCAGGCCGTGGGCATCGAACACCCCTGGGCCCACCAGGCCCGGGCGGCCGAGCATGCCCTGGACGGCGACTCGGTCGTCGTCGCCACCGGCACGGCGTCGGGCAAGTCCCTGGCCTACCTCGTCCCCGTCCTCTCGACGCTCCTGGACGGCTCGGCGGCTCCGAACGGTCGCGGCGCCACGGCCCTCTATCTGGCCCCCACGAAGGCACTTGCGGCGGACCAGTGCCGAGCCGTGAAGGAACTTTCACATCCCCTGGGCCAGGCGGTACGGCCGGCCGTGTACGACGGCGACACCCCGTTCGAGGAACGCGAGTGGATCCGCCAGTACGCCACGTACGTCCTCACCAACCCCGACATGCTGCACCGCGGCATATTGCCCTCCCACCCACGCTGGGCCTCCTTCCTGAAGTCGCTGAAGTACGTCGTCATCGACGAGTGCCACACCTACCGCGGCGTCTTCGGCTCGCACGTCGCCCAGGTGCTGCGCAGGCTGCGCAGACTGTGCGCGCGCTACGGCGCGTCGCCGGTCTTCCTGCTGGCCTCCGCGACCGCCGCCGAGCCCGCCGTGGCCGCCCGCCGCCTCACCGGCCTCCCGGTGGTGGAGGTCGCCGACGATGCCTCCCCGCGCGGTGAGCTGGTGTTCGCCCTCTGGGAGCCCCCGCTCACCGAGATGCGGGGCGAGAAGGGCGCGCCGGTACGGCGCACGGCGACCGCCGAGACGGCCGACCTGCTCACCGACCTCACCGTGCAGGGCGTGCGCTCCGTCGCCTTCGTACGCTCCCGGCGCGGCGCCGAGCTGATCTCCGTGATCGCCCAGGAGCGGCTCGCAGAGATCGACCGCTCGCTGTCCCGGCGCGTGGCCGCGTACCGCGGCGGCTACCTCCCGGAGGAGCGCCGTGCCCTGGAGCGCGCCCTGCACTCCGGCGAGCTCCTCGGCCTGGCCGCGACCACCGCCCTGGAGCTGGGCGTCGACGTCTCGGGCCTGGACGCGGTCGTGATCGCCGGATATCCCGGCACGCGCGCGTCCCTGTGGCAGCAGGCCGGCCGGGCGGGCCGCTCGGGCCAGGGCGCCCTGGCCGTCCTGGTCGCCCGTGACGACCCACTGGACACGTTCCTGGTCCACCATCCGGAGGCCCTGTTCGACCAACCGGTGGAATCCACCGTCCTCGACCCCGACAACCCCTACGTCCTCGCACCCCACCTGTGCGCCGCCGCCGAGGAGCTCCCCCTGGTCGAGGACGACCTGGAGCTGTTCGGCCCCGCATGCGCGGAGCTGCTCCCGCAGCTGGAGGCCGCGAAGCTGCTGCGCCGCCGGACGAAGGCCTGGCACTGGACCCGCCGGGAGCGGGCGGCCGACCTGGCCGACATCCGCGGCGAGGGCGGCCGACCCATCCAGATCGTCGAGGCCGGCACCGGCCGACTGCTGGGCACGGTGGACGCCGACGCCGCGCACACGACCGTGCACGAGGGAGCCGTCCACCTCCACCAGGGCCGCACGTATCTGGTCCGAACCCTCGATCTGGACGACTCGGTCGCCCTGGTCGAGGAGGCCAACCCGCCGTACTCGACGGTCGCCCGCGACACGACGTCGATCTCCGTGCTGGAGACGGACGTCGAGATCCCCTGGGGCGAGGGCCGCCTGTGCTACGGCTCCGTCGAGGTCACCAACCAGGTCGTCTCCTTCCTCCGCCGCCGCCTCATCACCGGCGAGGTCCTGGGCGAGACCAAACTCGACCTCCCTCCCCGCACGCTCCGCACGCGCGCGGTGTGGTGGACGCTCACCGAGGACCAGCTGGACGAGGCCCGCATCAGCCCGGAAATCCTCGGCGGCGCGCTGCACGCCGCCGAGCATGCGTCCATCGGCATGCTGCCGCTGTTCGCGACCTGCGACCGCTGGGACATCGGCGGCGTGTCCGTCCCGCTGCACCCGGACACGCTCCTGCCGACGGTCTTCGTGTACGACGGCCACCCCGGCGGCGCGGGCTTCGCGGAGCGCGCCTTCCACACCGCCCGCGCCTGGCTCACCGCCACCCGCCAGGCCATCGCCTCCTGCGAGTGCGACGCCGGCTGCCCGTCCTGCATCCAGTCCCCCAAGTGCGGCAACGGCAACGATCCGCTGCACAAACGGGGAGCAGTGCGGTTGCTCACGGTGCTGTTGCGGGGGGCGCCTTTGGAGAAGGCGGGGGAGCCGGAAGGTCCGTCGGCGGGACCGGCCCCGCAGGACCCGCCCGCGCCCTGACCTCCGCCGCGAACGGCCCCCGCCCGGCCGCCGCCGTCACGTCCGAGACCTCACCCACGAGCACGCACCTCACCAGCCGCGTGCCCTGCGCCCGCGCCACCCGGTCCGCCCGGGCGCAGGCCGCCGTGCCGCCCTGCGCCCAGTGGTCCGCCGCGGCGAGGGCCGCGAAGTCCGCGCCGCCGGCCGCGCGATGCCGGGTCACGACGGCCTGCCCCAGAGCGAGTACGACGCCGAACACCACACACAGGACGGCGATCGCACCGACGCTCCAGAGGGTGGCGGACCCGCGGTCCGATTCACCGCCCCTCATCCGCCCGCCTCCACCGTCTCCTCGGCGGCCGCGACGGCCTCCTCCCGTACCTCGTAGGACAGACCGCCCAGCGCAGGAGCCTCGGCCACCACCACGACCCGGACCTGATCGCCCTCCCGGCTGAGCGTGACCTTCGCCCCCGGCGGGGCAGCCTCACGAGCCACTTCGACGACCGCGTCGTGCGGGTCCTGCCGGGCCGCCGCACGGGCGCCCGTCCGTGCCGCGTCCACGCACTGGATCTGCGCGGCCACGACGAGCAGTCCCCACACCAGCCCCATCGCGAACATCACCAGCACGGGCAGCACCACGGCCGCTTCCGCCGTCACGAACCCCTGATCCCCGCGCCGCGCACGCCGCTCACATCCGCGCATCGAGGGCATCCTTCACGATCTTCTGCAGCTCCGCGCTGACCTGCCCGCTCGTCACCACCTTGTAGAGGAGCACCGCGAAGGCCACCGCCGCGACGATTCCCACCGCGTACTCGGAGGTGACCATTCCGGCCTCCTTCCGCCCACCCCGCATCCTGCACACCAGGGCGCGTACACGCGCCCGTACTGCCTTGTTCATCTCAACCCCCGTGAAGTTCCTTGTCGTTGATCGCTTGCCGATCGTTGGTTGATCATTGGTTGAGCGCTCAGCGCTCACTGCTGTGGTCAATTGCTGTCCGCCGTACGTCCACACCCGCGCCGCCCCTCAACCACCACCCCCTCCCAGCACCCCGCCCGCCAGCCCGATCACCACGGGCAGCACGCCGACCGCGATGAACGAGGGCAGGAAGCACAACCCGACGGGCGCGGTGACCATGACGGCCGCCCGCCGGGCCCGAGCCGTCGCGGTGCGGGACCATTCGGCGCGGGCGTCCGCGGCGATCTTCGCGACGGGTCCGGCCGCGGGGAGCCCGGAGACGCCGGCCCGTTCCAGCAGCCGTGCCAAGGCGGCGGCGCCCGGTGTCGCAGCCAACCTCCGCCAGGCTTCGGCCGGCTCGCCGCCGAGCCGTACCTCCGCCGCACCCCGGGCGAGCGCCTCCCCGACCGGGCCGCCCAGGGCCTCGCCGACGGCCTGTGCGGCAATCGCCGGACCGGCGCCGGCCGCGATGCAGGCCGCCAACAGATCGGCGGCGAGCGGAAGTTGCCGGGCGGCCGTATGGGCGTCGGACTCCTCACCCCGGTCCGGCACGGCTCGCCGGTGACGCCACCGCCACAACCCGACCGCACCGACGAGTCCCACGAGGACACCCGCGCCCCCACCGACCAGGACCCATCCGGCGCCCACCACACCGACCGTCGGCCACCACCGCCGTACCACGCCCGCCACCTCGAATCGCGGGCCGGCGACCGTGGTGTCCAGGGCCAGCAGTCCGGCCAGCCGCCGCCGTACCCGGCGTTCCCGCCGCGCGACCTCCATCCGCCGCAGCAACCACGCCAGGACCAGCGCAACCCCCAGGGCCGCCCCCAGCCTGTGGACAACGTCCGCGCTCATGTCGACTCGGCTCCCTTCACGATCCGCAGCGCCCACCACAACCCCACGCCCTCCAGCACTCCGCCGATCAGCAGGCAGCCCAGCCCGGCGCCGGTGTGCAACAGGACGTGCAGCGGGTCCGCGCCCAAGGCGGCGCCGAGGAGCAGGCCGAGGGCGGGCAGCGCGGCGAGCATCACCGCCGTGGAGCGGGAGCCGGCCAACTGGGCGCGCAGCTCGGCACATTGGTCCCGTTCGGCACGCAGCGCCGCTTCGAGCCGGTCGAGCCCGGCCGCGAGTCCCGCGCCCCGGTCCACGGCCACCCGCCAGCACGCCGCGAGGCCCAGCAGCCCGTCGGCCCCCGGCTGCCCTGCCGCGGCCGCCAGCGCCCCCGGCACGTCCCCGCCGAACCGCGCCGCCGCCAGCACGGCCGCCTGCGCGTCTCCGAGCCCTCCGGAGTCACGCGCGGCCCTCAGCAACGCCTGTCCCGGCTGCCGTCCGGCCCGCACCTCGCCGGCGAGCGTCCCGCACAGCACAATCACCTCGTCCGCCCGGCGCTCCCGTGTCCGTCGCGCCTCCCCGGCCAGCCGTACCCGGCGCAGCAGTGGCACTCCGGCCGCCCCCGCGACGACCGGCAGCACCGACGACCCCAGCACCGCGAGCACCGCGCCGGCGACCACCGCCCACCACTCGGCCTGCAGCCGCCCCCGCACCCGCCGCAGCTCGCCGGCCAGCCGCCGCCACCCGGGGGATCCACTGCCCACCACCCCGCCGCCGGCAAGCAGCAGTCGCGCCCGCCGCGCTCCGGAATACCGGCCACCCATCAGCCACACCGCCGCCCCGGCACACACGACGGCCGCACTCAACGCCGTCTCACCCATACCGCTCACCGCCCCTCTCGTTCCTGCTGCGAAACAGCTCCCACTCGTCCCCGCCGGAAAGCAGCTCCGCCTCGCCCGCCCCGCCGGAGAGCAGCCCTGCCTCACCTGCCCTGCCGAAAGGCACCCCCGTCTCACCCATCTCGCCGGGGGGCAACCCCGCCCCGCCGAGCAATGCCCACAACCGCTCCCAGCCCCGCTCGCGGACAAACGCCTCCGCGCCCCACCGCAGCGCCGGTACCGGCCTGACCAACCCCGAAGGGTCCCGCTCCAGCACATGGACCTCGGCGATCCGCCGCCGCCCGGTCCTGTCGCGGACGAGGTGCAGTACGACCGACAGGGCAGCCGCCAACTGGCTGTGCAGCGCGGCCCGGTCGAGCCCGGCCGCCGTGCCGAGCGCTTCCAGGCGAGCCGGTACGTCGGCAGCCGCGTTGGCGTGGACGGTCCCGCAGCCGCCCTCGTGGCCGGTGTTCAAGGCGGCCAGCAGATGCACCACTTCGGGTCCGCGCACCTCTCCCACGACCAGCCGGTCCGGCCGCATCCGCAACGCCTGCCGCACCAGGTCCTGGAGCGTGACGAGCCCGGCGCCCTCCTGGTTGGCGGGTCTGCTCTCCAGGCGTACGACATGCGGGTGGTCCGGCCGCAACTCGGCCGAGTCCTCGGCGAGCACGATCCGCTCACCCGGCCCGACCAGCCCCAGCAGCGCGCTCAGCAGCGTCGTCTTGCCACTGCCTGTACCGCCGCTGATCAGGAAGGACAGCCGCGCCCAGAGCAGTGCCCGCAGCACGCGGTCCCCGCCCGGCGGTACCGTGCCCGCCGCCACGAGCTCGTCGAGCGTGAACGCGCGCGGGCGCACGACGCGCAGGGACAGGCACGTACAGCCCACGGCGACCGGCGGCAGAACCGCATGCAGTCGTGTGCCATCCGGCAGCCGGGCGTCGGCCCACGGCCTGGCGTCGTCCAGGCGCCGCCCGGCCACCGCGGCCAGGCGTTGCGCGAGCCGTCGTACCGCCGCCGCATCCGGGAAGGAGACGGACGTCAGCTCCAGGCCACCACCCCGGTCCACCCAGACCCGGTCGGGAGCGGACACCAGTACGTCGGTCACGGACGGATCGGCGAGCAGCGGCTCCAACGGCCCGCTGCCGACCAGTTCGCACCGCAACTGCTCGGCGGCCCCCAGAACTTCGGCGTCTCCGAGCACCCGCCCCTGCTCGCGCAGCGCCTGCGCCACGCGCGCGGGGGTGGGTTCGGCGCCGCTCTCGGCCAGCCACTGCCGCACACCGTCCAGCAGTGGCTCGGTGACGGTGTTCATGCGGCACCCGCCTCGACCAGCGCCCGCTCCCAGAACCCCGTGCAGAAGCGCGCCAGCGGACCGCGGGCCGCGCCGGGCGGCGCCTTGCCCTCGTGGGGGCGCAGCAGCCCCGTCTCGACGGGCACCTCGCCGGCCAGCGGCAGTCCAAGCAGCCGGGCCACCTCGCGGTCGTCCAGCCCGGGCGCGTACGGCCCCCGTACCGCCACCCGCAGGTCCCGCAGCACCATGCCGGCCGCGGACGCCACCCGCCCGGCCGCCGCGACCGCGCGCAGCTCGGCCGGGACCACGAGGAGCCCGATGTCGACCTGGGCGAGGGCCTCGGCGACCGAGTCGTCGATGCGGCGCGGCAGATCGACCACGACGGTGCCGCCCCGGCGCCGGGCCGCGGCGAGCACCGCCCGTACGGCCTGCGGCGGGATGGCGACGCAGTCGCCGCGGTCCCAGCTCAGTACCCGCAGCGAGTGCAGTCGGGGCAGTGACTCCTCCAGGGCGCCACTGCCCACCCGCCCGCGCGAGGCGGCGAAGGCGGGCCAGCGCAGTCCCTCGGCGGTCTCGCCGCCGAGGAGTACGTCGAGTCCGCCGCCGAGCGGATCGGCGTCCACCAGGAGGGTGCGCAGTCCCTCGCGCGCGGAGGTGACGGCGAGTGCGCAGGCCAACGTGGACGCTCCGGCGCCGCCGCGGCCGCCGATGACGCCGACGGTGAGCGCGGGCCGGCCGACGCCCTCGGCGACGTCGGCGATGCGGTCGACCAGCCACTGCTCGCCGTCGGGCAGCATCAGGACGTGGTCGGCACCGATCCGGACGGCCCGCTTCCACACACCGGGGTCGTCCTGGTCACGGCCGACCAGCACCACTCCGTGTCTGCGCGCGGCCCCTCGCACCCGCCGCGCGGCGTCGTCCCCCACGAGAACGAGTGGCGCGGCCTCCCAGCCGCCGCCCCGCTCCGGCACACAGTGGTGGACCTCGGGTGTGGCTCCGGCCGCCGCGCACAGGCGCAGCAGGTCGTCGAGGAGTTCGGCGTCCTCGGTGATGATCAGCGGCCGGCTCTGCCGCCCTCCGGCGGCCGACGGCGGATCGTGTGTGAAGGTTCCGGTCACGGTTTCCTCCCCCTTCGCTGCTTGTCTGCTTCGTTCGCGCAGCCCCCGCGATTCCCGAACGTGTGAAGAACCGGCCGGCGGCCTCCATATGAACAGCCGACAGAAACTGGCCATACGCGTCCGGCAAACGGAACCGGTCAGGAACTCGCCGCGAGCGGCTGCGCAGGAATCACGGTGCAGCGATCCCGGAAATCGTGTGGATCTTGGTCGATAACTGTGGACAACTCGATGGTTGTGAATATCGCCGTCACCCATACCGGTGAGCCCTGCGCCATCTCCTGTGCGACTTCCGGAGAGCAGTCCGATGACTACCGACAGTGACGGATCATGGGCATGCAAAAAAGGCGGCCGCAGCCGCCTCGAGGCCGCACCGCGGCCACAGGGAGAACGAGAAAACCCACCCGGACATGCGACGACCCCCGCCGGGGGGGAGAGCGGGGGTCGTCCCCACGGCCGACTCGGGGGGGAGGAGTCGGACCGGGTTAGCACGGTCGCGAACGATCCGTGACTTCCATGGTGTACCCGAGAGCCCTCTCAGGCAAACCCACGCGCCCCAGCTTACGCCGAATGGGCTGCCCCTATGCTCTGGGTCGTGGAAAACCACTCCTTGCCCCGCACGGCGGCCTTCTTTGATCTGGACAAGACGGTCATTGCGAAGTCGAGCACGCTCACCTTCAGCAAGTCGTTCTACCAAGGCGGACTGATCAACCGCCGGGGTGTCCTGCGATCCGCATATGCCCAGTTCGTGTTCCTCGCGGGCGGCGCCGACCATGACCAGATCGAGCGTATGCGCGCATACCTGTCCGCGCTGTGCCGCGGCTGGAACGTCCAGCAGGTCAGGGAGATCGTCGCCGAGACGCTGCACGACATCATCGACCCGATCATCTACGACGAGGCCGCCTCCCTCATCGAGGAGCACCACACCGCCGGACGCGATGTGGTGATCGTGTCCACGTCGGGTTCCGAGGTGGTCGAGCCGATCGGCGAACTGCTCGGCGCCGACCGCGTGGTCGCCACGCGCATGGTCGTGGGCGACGACGGGTGCTACACGGGCGAGATCGAGTACTACGCCTACGGCCCGACGAAGGCGGAGGCCGTCAGGGAGCTGGCCGCGTCCGAGGGGTACGACCTGTCGCGCTGCTACGCCTACAGCGATTCGGCGACCGACCTGCCGATGCTGGAGTCCGTCGGCCGTCCGCATGCCGTGAATCCGGACCGCACACTACGCCGTGAGGCACTCGCGCGCGGGTGGCCGATTCTCGACTTCCACCGCCCGGTCCGGCTCAAGCAGCGGCTGCCCGCCCTCTCCGTACCGCCGCGTCCGGCGCTCGTCGCGGCCGCCGCAATAGGGGCCGCGGCAGCCACCGCCGGCCTTGTCTGGTACACGAACCGGCGCCGGGCGGCGGCCGTCTGACCTGACCACACCCACGTCGGGAAAACCGGCGCCCGTTTAATACGCCTTTAGGGCTAAAAGTAAAGAAGCGCAGCCACCACTTCCACTCACTCGGGACCTGGAGTACAAAGGACTTAACGGCCCGCGAGACCAAGGCCATCCGAAGGGATCAACCTAAATTCGCACACTGGCCCCACGGACCGAGCATGAACACCGGGCACCCACGCGACGTCGACCCGTCGATTACGGGCCAGCTGCACCAGGTGACGGGCAAAGTTCCCGACCTGATGGGCGACATATCGAGGACGCTTGGTAACCCGGTGCTCATGCCAGCGGCGGTACGAGAACTCGTACCGCCGCAACCCTTTTCGGACGATTACGCCGCCCCGCGCTGGAGTGCCTCGCACACCGCCGTCGACTCGCGCACGCCCAGCTCGACCGCCCTGCCACAGTGGGCGATCCACGCCGCCATGCCCTCCGCAGTGCCGGAGAGGTAGCCGTCGAACGCCTCCCGATAGGCCGTGCGGCCCAGCTCGGCGTGCCCCACCTCGGCCGGACAGACGGACTTCGGGTCGAGGCCGCTGCCCACCAGGACGATCCGCTCGGCCGCGCGCGCGACCAGGCCGTTGTGCGAGACGAAGGGGCGCAGCGCGAGCAGCTCACCGTGCACGACGGCCGCCGTGACCAGCGCGGGAGCCGAACTGCCCGCGATGATCAGCTCGGCCAGGCCTTCCAGGCGCCCGGACACCTCGGCCGCATCCGGCAGCGGCTGCTCGATCAGCGGCTCGTCGACGGGCTCGCCCGGCCGGCGGGGCCGCCCCACCTGCTCGGCCTTGTCCGCGGCGGCCACCAGGTGCAGCCGGGCCAGCACACGCAGGGGCGACTGCCGCCAGATGGACAGCAGTTGACCGGCCTCGGCTGTCAATCGGAGCGCCGCACCCACGACCCGCGCCTCGTCGTCCCCGCTGAAGTCGGTGCGCCGACGCACCTCCTCCAGAGCCCAGTCCGCGCCGGACAGCGCCGCGGAACCGCGGGCGCCACGCAGCGCCGCCTCGGAGGTGATCTCGTTGCTCCGCCGGCGCATGATCCGGTGCCCGTAGACCCGGTCCACGGCCTTGCGCACGGACTCCACCGACTCGGCCACACCGGGCAGCGCGCCCAGGGCCGCGAACGGATCGGCGGTCCCACCTGTCGTACTCATGAGTACGACCCTAGCCACCCCGGGCGCACACCCCACGATGGAGTGGTCTTCTTCACCTGCACCCGCCACGCACCGCCAGCATGGCACTACCCTTGGTGAACATGAAAATTGCTTTCGTCGGGAAGGGCGGCAGCGGCAAGACCACCCTGTCCTCCCTGTTCATCCGCCATCTGGCGGCCTCGGGCGCCCCGGTCATCGCGATCGACGCCGACATCAACCAGCACCTCGGGGCCGCGCTCGGCCTCGAGGAGGCGGAGGCCGCCCGACTGCCCGCGATGGGCGACCGGCTCACCCTGATCAAGGACTGCCTGCGCGGTTCCAATCCGCGCATCGGCTCGGCCGATTCGATGATCAAGACCACGCCGCCGGGCGAGGGCTCGCGGCTGCTCCGGGTGCGCGAGGACAATCCGGTCTACGACGCCTGCGCCCGGCCGGTGGAACTCGACGGCGGGGCCGTCCGTTTGATGGTCACCGGCCCCTTCACGGACGCCGACCTGGGGGTCGCCTGTTACCACTCCAAGACCGGAGCGGTGGAGCTGTGCCTGAACCACCTGGTGGACGGCCGCGACGAGTACGTCGTGGTCGACATGACCGCAGGCTCGGACTCCTTCGCCTCCGGCCTGTTCACCCGCTTCGACATCACGTTCCTCGTCGCCGAGCCGACCCGGAAGGGGGTCTCCGTCTATCGCCAGTACAAGGAGTACGGCCGCGACTTCGGCGTTGCGCTGAAGGTCGTCGGCAACAAGGTTCAGGGCCAGGACGACCTCGACTTCCTCCGCGCCGAAGTCGGGGACGACCTGCTCGAGACCGTCGGGCACTCGGACTGGGTGCGCGCCATGGAGAAGGGCCGGCCGCCCCGGTTCGAGCACCTGGAGGACGTCAACCAGCACGCCCTGCGCACGTTGCGTACGGCCGCCGACGCGACGTACGAACTGCGCGACTGGGAGCGCTACACCCACCAGATGGTGCACTTCCACCTGAAGAACGCCCAGTCCTGGGGCAATGAGCGCCTCGGGGTCGACCTGGCGGCGCAGATCGACCCCGGGTTCGTACTCAGTGAGAGTGTCGCCACCCCCGCGTGACGACTCCTACTGCCTGTCCGCCGGCGCCCCGGGGACTCCCTTCGGGGCCGGGGCGGGGCGCACGGACAGGAAGGACGCCCAGCCGTGCTTCGGGGCCTGACCGACCTTCAGCGTGCGCAGTTTCGCGAGGGTCTTCGGGTCCTGGGCGTCCAGCCAGTCCGCGAGCTGCCGGAAGGAGACACAGCGCACCTCGGGTTTGGTACACACCTGCTCGATGACCTCCTCGACGGCGCGCATGTAGACGCCACCGTTCCAGGACTCGAAGTGGTTGCCGATGATCAGCGGTGCGCGGTTGCCGTTGTATGCCCGCTGGAAGCCCTGGAGCAGGCCGTCGCGCATCTGGTCGCCCCAGAACTCGTACTTGTCGGGGTCGCCCTGGGTGGTGGTGCCCGACTGGTTGACCATGAAGTTGTAGTCCATGGTCAGCTGTTCGTAGGTGTGCCCGGGGAATGGCACGAGCTGCATCGACAGGTCCCACAGGCCCTCCTTCTTGCCGGGCCAGACCTGGCTGTTGACGCCGCTGGTGTCGTAGCGAAAGCCCAGCTCGCGGGCGGCCTTCATGAAGTTCTTCTGGCCCTCCAGACAGGGAGTGCGCGCTCCGATCAGCTCCTTGTCGTAGTCGAAGGGCAGCGGGGAGGCGTCCTCCATGCCGGCGTTGGTCTTCCAGGACTTCACGAACTTCTTCGCCTGGGCGATCTCCTCCTTCCACTCCTCCACCGACCACTCACCGACGCCACCGTTGCCGCAGAAGTGACCGTTGAAGTGGGTACCGATCTCATTGCCCTCCAACCACGCCAGCCGCAGTTGCTTCACGGTGTCGGCGATGCCCTCGCGGTCGTTGAAGCCGATGTCGGAGCGGCCGGGCGAGTGCTGCGGTGGGCGGTAGAGGTCCTTCTTGTCCTCGGGCAGCAGGTACACGCCGCTGAGGAAGTACGTCATCGTGGCGTTGTTCTCCCTGGCGACCCTGCGGAAGTGGGAGAACAGGTGCTGGCTGTCCTCGCCGGCGCCGTCCCAGGAGAACACCACGAACTGCGGGGGTTTCGCACCGGGCTTCAGCCGCTCGGGCCGGGGCAGATGCGGCTGCGCCCCGGTGAACGCGGTGGAGCCGTCACCGATCAGGCGGACCGGGCTCCTGGGTACCCCGGCGCCCTGCTGCGGGCCGGGGGCCCCCTCCTCCGAACTGTCGGAGCCGGTCGTGCAACCGGCGAGCGATGCGGCACAGGCCGCGGCGACCACGGCGACCGCGGCGATCCTCTGGGTGGCGGCCATGTTCCGCCCACCTTCCTTCTCCAGTCGATGAGTTGGCAGCGCGGCCAAGGTCGCATGAGAAGGAGAAGGAATTAGTAAGACAAGCCGATCAAAAGCTCATTTCACCCACTGAGGCGATGCTCTAACCCATTTGCCGGGAAAATCCATGCCCGACCTTTACCCTGCATTACGATTCATTTACTGAGAGTTGTCACATCCCGCCGCTGCACGCCGTGACCCACGGCCGCGACCCAACCCCGCCGCCGGGCGGGACCACCTGTTCCGCGACCGCGCTGCCCCGGAGGAGACGGGAAACATGTCAGCCTGCGTCCCCACTCGTGCCACCGACCCCTACGGCCCCGAACGCACCCGCCCACCGCACAGCCCGCCACCGCCCCGGCACCGCCGCTTCCCCGTCGCCGGCGCCGACGTGTCGGCCTCCATCGCCGTCTTCCTGATCGCCCTGCCGCTGTCCCTCGGCATCGCCCTCGCCACCGGCGCGCCCCTGCAGGCCGGCCTCGTCGCCGCCGCCGTGGGCGGACTCGTCGTCGGCCGGCTCGGCGGCGCCCCGCTCCAGGTGAGCGGCCCCGCAGCCGGCCTGACGGTGGTCACCGCCGACCTCATCCAGCGCTACGGCTGGCGTACGACGTGCGCCATCACCATCCTCGCCGGCCTCACCCAACTCGGCCTGGGCTTCCTGGGCGTGGCGCGCACCGCGCTCGCCGTCAGCCCCGCCATCGTGCACGGCATGCTCGCAGGTATCGGCGTCACCATCGCCGTGGCCCAGCTGCACATCGTCCTCGGCGGCGCCCCCCACAGCTCCGTCGTCGACAACGTGCGCGAACTGCCCGCCCAGCTGGCCGACCTGCATCCGACTGCTCTGTCCATGAGCGTCCTGACCCTGGCCGTCCTGCTCGTCTGGCCGCGGATCCCCGGGCAGGTGGGGCGAGTCGTACGGCTGGTCCCGGCGGCGCTCGCCGCGGTGGCGGCGGCCACCGCTGTGGCCGCACTCGGCGGGCTGCGACTGCCCCGGGTCGACCTGCCGTCGTGGAGCAGCCACGCCCTGGCCGGGCTGCCGGAAGGACCCGTGGCGGGACTCATCGCCGCCGTACTGACCATCACGCTGGTCGGTGGCGTCGAGTCGCTGCTGTCCGCGGTAGCCGTGGACAGGCTGGCCGCCTCCCGTCCCGGGGGGCCGCCCGTGCCGCGCGCCGACCTCGACCGCGAGCTGCGCGGACAGGGCGCCGCGAACATGGTCTCGGGAGCGCTCGGCGGACTGCCCGTCACCGGTGTCGCGGTGCGCAGCGCGGCGAATGTGCGAGCCGGTGCCGTCAGCCGGAACTCCACGATGCTGCACGGCGTTCTCGTAGTAGTCGCCGCGCTGCTGATGGTCCCGATCCTGGAGCTCATCCCGCTCGCCTCGCTCGCCGCCCTGGTGATGGCCGTCGGCATCCAGATGGTGTCCCTGCACCACATCCGCACGGTGACCCGCCATCGAGAGGTGCTGGTGTACGCCGTCACCACCGCCGGCGTGGTGCTCCTGGGAGTCCTGGAGGGCGTGGCACTGGGGATCGCCATGGCCGTCGGCGTCGCCCTGCACCGCCTGACCCGCACACGTATCACGCACTACGAGACGGAAGGAGTCCATCACGTACATGTACGAGGGCAGTTGACGTTCCTCGCGGTGCCAAGGCTCAGCCGGGCCCTGCACCTCGTGCCCCACGGGGCGGACGTGGTCGTCGAGTTGGACGGCTCGTTCATGGACCACGCGGCGTACGAGACCCTGCACGACTGGCAGAAGACGCACACCGCGCGGGGCGGTTCCGTCGAACTGACGGGCCGCAGTGCCGGGGTCCGGATCGCCGAGCGCACCGGCGCCTCCGGCCGCCACGGAGGTTCCTGGGTCCCCGAGCCGGCCGACTCGGGCGGCTGCCGATGCCGTCCCTGGACGCCCTGGCGCAACCACCAGTGCGAGCGGGACCGCCCGCAGTCCGCGCAGCCGGCCGGTGAGCACCCGGGCGGAACGGACGGCCCCGAGACCGTCGGGGATGGTTCGGGCACGTGCGGTGAGGGCATCCACGTCAGCGTCATGCCCGACCGGGAGGGACTGCCCGGGCCGGGTGACGCCGGCGGTCACGAGCCGAGCAGTCACCAACTGGTGCGCGGAATCAGCGCGTTCCAGCGCAACACCGCTCCCCTGGTGCGGGCCGAGCTGGCCCGACTGGCCCGGGAGGGGCAACGGCCGTCCCAGCTCTTCCTCACCTGCGCCGACTCACGCCTGGTCACCTCGATGATCACCTCCAGTGGTCCCGGGGACCTGTTCGTGGTGCGCAATGTGGGCAACCTCGTGCCGCTGCCCGGCGAGGAGAGCGGGGACGACTCGGTGGCGGCGGCAATCGAGTACGCGGTGGACGTGCTGAAGGTGCGGTCCATCACGGTGTGCGGGCACTCCGGGTGCGGGGCCATGCAGGCGCTGCTGAACTCCGAGCCGGACGGCGCGCGGACGCCCCTCAGGCGGTGGCTGCGGCACGGGCTGCCCAGCCTCGAGCGCATGGCCGACACCGGGCGGCCCTGGGCCCGGCTGGCCGGGCGCGCGCCCGCCGACGCGGTCGAGCAGCTCTGCCTGACCAACGTCGTGCAGCAACTGGAGCACCTGCGCGCCCACGAGTCGGTGTCCCGCGCGCTGCGCGAGGGCGCGCTGGAGCTGCACGGGATGTACTTCCACGTGGGGGAGGCGCAGGCATATCTGCTCGTCGATGCGGAGGAGGCGGAGGAGGCGGAGGAGGAGAAGGTGTTCGACACCGTGCGGCCGGTGGACCTGTCCGCATGACGCGTGGCCCGGTGCGGTCCGCAGGTGTGAGGGGCGTTACAGGACTGAACCAGGGCCGCGCGCGGTCCGTGGGAAGGGATGACCGGCGTCGGAAGCGGTTCGAGGCGACCCGGTCACCCCACGGGCGCGACCCCCGACAGGTCTAAACCAATATTCAGTCGACCCTTGTCATCGGACCACCAGGTCTGATGAGCTGTGGCCCGGGACACAACGGACACCCTTCGAGAGGGAGATGTCGTGAGCAACGAGAGCCTGGCCAACCTGCTTCGTGAGGAGCGTAGGTTCGCACCCCCCGCCGACCTGGCCGCCGACGCCAACGTCACGGCGGAGGCGTATGAACGGGCCAAGGCTGACAGGCTCGGCTTCTGGGCCGAGCAGGCCCGTCGGCTGACCTGGGCCAAGGAGCCGAGCGAGACACTGGACTGGTCGAACCCGCCGTTCGCCAAGTGGTTCAAGGACGGCGAGCTCAACGTCGCGTACAACTGCGTCGACCGGCATGTCGAGGCCGGGCAGGGCGACCGCGTCGCCATCCACTTCGAGGGCGAGCCCGGCGACAGTCGCGCCATCACCTACGCCGAACTCAAGGACGAGGTCTCCAAGGCCGCCAACGCCCTGCTGGAGCTGGGGGTCCGCAAGGGCGACCGGGTCGCGGTCTATATGCCGATGATCCCCGAGACCGCGATCGCGATGCTGGCCTGCGCCCGGATCGGCGCCGCGCACTCCGTGGTCTTCGGCGGCTTCTCGGCCGACGCGCTCGCCACCCGCATCCAGGACGCCGACGCGAAGGTCGTCATCACCTCCGACGGCGGCTACCGGCGGGGCAAGCCGTCCGCGCTCAAGCCGGCCGTCGACGACGCGATCGCCCGCGTGGACAACGTCGAGCATGTGCTCGTGGTGCGCCGCACCGGTCAGGAGGTCGCCTGGAACGACGAGCGAGACGTGTGGTGGCATGAACTCGTCGAACGGCAGTCCGCCGAGCACATCCCGGAGGCGTTCGAGGCCGAGCACCCGCTGTTCATCCTCTACACATCCGGTACGACGGGTAAGCCGAAGGGCATCCTGCACACCTCCGGCGGCTACCTCACCCAGGTGGCGTACACCCACCACGCCGTCTTCGACCTCAAGCCGGAGACCGACGTCTACTGGTGCACCGCCGACGTCGGCTGGGTGACCGGGCACTCGTACATCGTGTACGGGCCGCTCGCCAACGGTGCGACGCAGGTGATGTACGAGGGCACACCGGACACCCCGCACCAGGGCCGGTTCTGGGAGATCGTGCAGAAGTACGGGGTGACGATCCTGTACACGGCGCCGACCGCGATCCGTACGTTCATGAAGTGGGGCGACGACATCCCCGCGAAGTTCGACCTGTCCTCCCTGCGTGTCCTCGGCTCCGTCGGTGAGCCGATCAACCCCGAGGCGTGGATCTGGTACCGCAAGCACATCGGCTCCGACCGCACGCCGATCGTGGACACCTGGTGGCAGACCGAGACCGGCGCGATGATGATCTCGCCGCTGCCGGGGGTCACCGAGACCAAGCCGGGGTCCGCGCAGCGTCCGCTGCCCGGCATCTCCGCGACCGTCGTGGACGACGAGGCGAACGAGGTCCCCAACGGCGGCGGTGGCTACCTGGTCCTCACCGAGCCGTGGCCGTCCATGCTGCGCACCATCTGGGGCGACGACCAGCGGTTCCTCGACACGTACTGGTCGCGGTTCGAAGGCAAGTACTTCGCCGGTGACGGGGCGAAGAAGGACGACGACGGCGACATCTGGCTGCTGGGCCGGGTGGACGACGTGATGCTGGTGTCCGGCCACAACATCTCCACGACCGAGGTGGAGTCGGCGCTCGTGTCGCACCCGTCGGTCGCCGAGGCGGCCGTGGTCGGCGCCGCGGACGAGACGACCGGGCAGGCGATCGTCGCCTTCGTGATCCTGCGGGGTACGGCGGCGGAGACCGAGGACCTGGTGGCCGAGCTGCGCAACCACGTGGGCGCCACCCTCGGCCCGATCGCCAAGCCGAAGCGGATCCTGCCCGTGGCGGAGCTGCCGAAGACCCGCTCCGGCAAGATCATGCGCAGGCTGCTGCGGGACGTCGCGGAGAACCGCCAGCTCGGCGATGTCACCACGCTGACCGACTCCACGGTCATGGATCTCATCCAGGCGAAGCTCCCGGCTGCACCCAGCGAGGACTGAGAACGATCGAGGGCTGAGGGCGACCCGACAGGGCACCCGGCGAAAGACGCCTGACAGGCGCGCCGGGTGCCCTTTTTGCACCTAACGTGAAGTTCACCGGACCGGTCCGCCGCATCTTAGGTAAGCTAAGAAAAGCGTCAACAACGCAACAGTGATCTCAGGTGCGCCGGGAAGTCTGGTCGGCATGTGTTCCGTGCTGCCCACCGACCGGAGGTCTCGCCGTGACCGCGCCCATCACCCCTCGCAAGGTACTCGGACGCCTGTCGCTGCCCGAGCGGACCTTCGTCGTGGACGCGCTGCGCACCGAGACCGTCGGCGGTGTGCTGCTGCTCCTCGCCGCCGTCACCTCACTGCTCTGGGCGAACATACCTGCGCTGCACGACAGTTACGAGACCGTCAGCCACTTCCACCTGGGCCCCGAGGCCCTGGGCCTCGACCTCTCGATCGAGCACTGGGCCGCCGACGGCCTCCTGGCGATCTTCTTCTTCGTCGCCGGTATCGAGCTCAAGCGTGAGCTGGTCGCCGGCGATCTGCGCGATCCCAAGGCGGCCGTCCTGCCCGTGGTCGCCGCACTGTGCGGCATGGCCGTACCGGCGCTCGTCTACACGCTCACCAACGTCCTCGGCGGCGGCTCCCTCGACGGCTGGGCCGTGCCCACCGCCACGGACATCGCCTTCGCACTCGCCGTGCTCGCCGTCATCGGCACGTCCCTGCCGAGCGCACTGCGCGCCTTCCTGCTCACCCTCGCCGTCGTCGACGACCTCTTCGCGATCCTCATCATCGCGGTCTTCTTCACCGAGACGATCGACTTCGCGGCGCTCGGCGGCGCGGTCGTCGGCCTCGGCGTCTTCTGGCTGCTGCTGCGCAAGGGAGTACGCGGCTGGTACGTGTACGTCCCGCTGGGCCTGGTGATCTGGGCGCTGATGTACAACAGCGGCATCCACGCCACCATCGCCGGTGTCGCCATGGGCCTGATGCTGCGCTGCACCACCCGCAAGGGTGAGGACCGCTCCCCCGGCGAGCACATCGAGCATCTCGTGCGCCCGCTGTCCGCGGGCCTGGCCGTACCGCTGTTCGCCCTGTTCAGCGCAGGCGTCTCGCTCTCCGGCGACTCCATGAAGGAGGTGTTCACCAAGCCGGAGACCCTGGGTGTCGTCCTCGGTCTGGTCGTCGGCAAGACGATCGGCATCTTCGGCGGCACCTGGCTCACCGCCCGCTTCACCCGCGCCACCCTCAGCGACGACCTCCAATGGGCCGACGTCTTCGCCGTCGCGTCGCTCGCCGGCATCGGCTTCACCGTCTCGCTGCTCATCGGTGAACTGGCCTTCGAGGGCGACACGGTCCTGACGGACGAGGTGAAGGCTGCCGTACTGACAGGCTCCCTCATAGCGGCGCTGGTCGCCGGCACGCTACTGAAGGTGCGCAACGTCAAGTACCGCCGGCTGTGCGAGGCCGAGGAGCGCGACGACGACCTCGACGGCGTCCCGGACATCTACGAGGAGCACGACCCGGCGTACCACCTCCGCATGGCGGAGATCTACGACCGCAAGGCCGCGGAGCACCGCAGGCTCGCCGCAGTCAGGGAGACGGAGCGACGCGCGCTTGCCGAAGTCGCGGGCGGGGCAGGCGAGGAGAACGACGGTCCGGCATGATCTGACGGGACGGTACAAAAGTCGGGACCGTACGCAATCAGGCATGGACGGACCCGTACGCAGAAGAGGGAGACCGCGATGAGCGCACCCGACGGCAGCCCGGTCGGCGCCGAACGCAGCATCGGCCAGTTGTTCGCCTCGGCGACGACCGAGATGTCGGCGCTGGTGCACGACGAGATCGCACTGGCGAAGGCGCAGATCAGGCAGGACGTCAAGCGCGGAGCGACGTCCGGCGGCGCGTTCGTCGCGGCCGCCGGACTCCTCGTCTTCTCCCTGCCGATGCTGAACTTCGCCCTGGCGTACGGCATCCGGACCTGGAGCGACTGGAACCTCGCGATCTGCTTCCTGCTGTCCTTCGCGGCGAACGTCCTCATCGCCCTCGTCCTCGCCCTGATCGGCGTGGTGTTCGCGAAGAAGGCCAAGAAGGGCCGGGGCCCGCAGAAGGTCGCCGCGTCGGTGAAGGAGACGGCGGGCGTGCTGCAGAAGGCCAAGCCGCATCCGCGACCGGAGCGGCCGGAGCTTGAAGAGCTGCCCCAGGACCGCGTGCCCGAGGCCATCGAGGCTGTGGCACGCTCGTCGTCATGACGGAACCCGACACCCCTTCGGCGCAACCCGCCTCGGTCGTACGACCCGAAGGTCCCTGGCTGCACCGGGACGTCGCGGCGAACGGCGCGCGGTTCCACATCGCGGAGCTGGGCAACGGACCGCTGGTGCTGCTGCTGCACGGCTTCCCGCAGTTCTGGTGGACCTGGCGGCACCAGCT
This sequence comes from Streptomyces flavusporus, assembly GCF_046267975.1. Lineage (NCBI taxonomy): Bacteria > Bacillati > Actinomycetota > Actinomycetes > Kitasatosporales > Streptomycetaceae > Streptomyces > Streptomyces flavusporus. The sequence continues at coordinate 4,486,918 of NZ_CP176503.1, forward strand.
GGTGGCCCTCGCCGACGCCGGGTTCCGGGCCGTCGCCATGGACCTGAGGGGCGTCGGCGGCAGCGACCGCACGCCCCGGGGTTACGACCCGGCCAACCTCGCCCTCGACATCACGGGCGTCGTACGGTCCCTGGGCGAACCGGACGCCGCGCTCGTCGGCCATGACCTGGGTGGTTATCTGGCGTGGACGGCGGCCGTGATGCGCCCGAAGCTCGTCCGGCGCCTCGCGGTCGCGTCGATGCCGCATCCGCGGCGCTGGCGCTCGGCGATGCTCTCCGACGTCAAGCAGACGGCCTCGAGTTCCCACATCTGGGGGTTCCAGCGGCCGTGGATCCCGGAGCGGCAGCTCGTCGCGGACGACGGGGCGCTGGTGGGCCGGCTGATCCGGGACTGGTCCGGCCCGCGGCTGCCGGAGGACGGGGCCGTGGAGACGTATCGGAGGGCGATCTGCATCCCTTCGACGGCGCACTGCTCCATCGAGCCGTACCGCTGGATGGTGCGGTCCCTGGCCCGGCCCGACGGCATCCAGTTCAACCGGCGCATGAAGCGGCCTGTGCGGGTGCCGACGCTGCATCTGCACGGCTCCCTCGACCCGGTGATGCGGACCAGGAGCGCGGCCGGTTCCGGAGAGTATGTCGAAGCGCCGTACCGCTGGCGGCTGTTCGACGGTCTGGGTCACTTCCCGCACGAGGAGGACCCGGTGGCGTTCTCGTCGGAACTCGTCAACTGGCTGAAAGACCCCGAACCCGATCGGTGACCGAGCCGATGCGCCCGGTATGCGGTTCTGAACGCTTGTGCTACGAACTGCCAAATGCCTGGCGCATAGGCCAATTGGGCGCTCCGGGGGCGGTTATCGACCTTGGGCCAGGGGCACACGTCGGGGTATGGGCTGGACGCACGACTACAGTGACGCAGCACGCACTCGCCGCTCGGGCAATGGCCTGAGCTCCCACCAGCGGGGCACCCCGCAACTGGCGGGCACGGAACTCAGGGTGGGCATCCCGCGCATTCTGCGCCGGCGTGCGCGCTGGGTCTCGATGCGCCTGCGTCACCCGCGCGGCTGATCCCTCGAACGGCCCTCACAGGGCGCAGCTGTCGCTGCCCACCTGCTGGTTGGCCGTACGCCCCTTGGTGATGTCCTCGCGGATCTCGTCCACGGTCAGCGCGTACCCCGTCTCGGCGTCGTCGAGGGACTTCGCGAAGACCACGCCGTAGACCTTGCCTTCGGGCGTGAGCAGCGGGCCGCCGGAGTTGCCCTGGCGGACGATCGCGTACAGCGAGTAGACATCACGGCGGACCGTGCCCCGGTGGTAGATGTCCGGGCCGTTGGCCGTTATCCGCCCGCGTACGCGCGCGGAGCGCACGTCGTACGCGCCGTTCTCCGGGAAGCCCGCGACGATCGCGCTGTCGCCGCTGGCCGCGTCCTCGGAGGTGAACTCGAGGACGGGCGCGTCCAGGTCGGGTACGTCGAGTACGGCGATGTCGCGCTCCCAGTCGTACAGGACGACCGTCGCGTCGTACCGCCTGCCCTCGCCGCCTATCTGGACGGTGGGCTCGTCCACGCCCCCGACGACATGCGCGTTGGTCATGACCCGGCGCTCGTCGAAGACGAAGCCGGTGCCCTCCAGGACCTTGCCGCAGCTCTGGGCGGTGCCCATCACCTTGACGATGGAGCGCTGGGCGCGGGCGGCGACGGCACTGTTCGCGAGGGCGGGGTCCGGGGGCTGGACGTCGGTGATCGGCTCGTTCGAGAACGGGCTGAAGACCTGCGGGAAGCCGTTCTGCGCGAGGACCGAGGAGAAGTCGGCGAACCAGGTGTCGGCCTGTGCGGGCAGGGCCCGGGACACCCCGAGCAGCACCTTGGAGTTGCGCACCTCCTTGCCGAGGGTCGGCAGCGTGGTGCCGGCCAGCGCCGAGCCGATCAGCCACGCCACCAGCAGCATGGCGACGACGTTGACCAGGGCGCCGCCGGTCGCGTCCAGGGCGCGGGCCGGAGACCAGGTGATGTGGCGGCGCAGCTTGTTGCCGAGGTGAGTGGTCAGGGCCTGGCCGACCGAGGCACAGACGATCACGACGACGACGGCGACCACGGCGGCGGTCGTGTTCACCTCGGAGTTGTCGGTGAGCACGTCCCAGATGACGGGCAGTGTGTAGACGGCGACGAGACCGCCGCCCAGGAAGCCGATCACCGACAGGATGCCGACGACGAAGCCTTGGCGGTAGCCCACGATCGCGAACCACACGGCGGCGACCAGCAACAGGATGTCCAGCACGTTCACCGCTTCAAGCCTCGCCTCATCACTTCGCGGTCACTCCAGGTCGGCCGGGGGCCCGGCAACAGCACGAGGGCCACCCTGTCATGACCGCCAGTCCAGCGGGACCTGCTTGTCGCGGTCCCACGGCCTCTCCCAGCCCGCGAAGTGCAGCAGGCGGTCGATGATTCCGGCCGTGAAGCCCCACACCAGGGCCGATTCGACCAGAAATGCCGGGCCCCGGTGGCCGCTGGGGTGAATGGCGGTCGCGCGGTGGGCGGGGTCCGTGAGATCCGCCACGGGAACCGTGAAGACCCGCGCCGTCTCGTTCGGGTCCACGACGCCGACCGGGCTCGGCTCGCGCCACCAGCCGAGTACCGGCGTGACGACGAATCCGCTGACCGGGATGTAGAGCTTGGGCAGCACACCGAACAGCTGCACACCGGACGGGTCGAGACCGGTCTCCTCCTCGGCCTCACGGAGAGCGGCCCACAGCGGCCCGTCCGCCGTGGGGTCGCCGTCCTCGGGGTCCAGAGCACCGCCGGGGAAGGAGGGCTGACCGGCATGCGAGCGCAGTGAGCTCGCCCGCTCCATCAGCAGCAGCTCGGGGCCGCGCTCACCCTCGCCGAACAGGATGAGTACGGCGGACTGGCGGCCGGCGCCGTCCGCCGGAGGCAGGAAGCGGCTCAGCTGCAACGGCTCGACCGTCTCCACAGCGTGCACCACCGGGCCCAGCCAGGCGGGCAGTCCCTCCTTGCTGAGCGTCACCGAACCGCCCTGAGTATGACTCGCACGTGTCATCGCCACCCCCGTCGTCCGTTTACGTCCAACGCCGGGCGGCACCGAGATCGTTCCGGCCGCTCCGAGGTCTGTGCAGTGTGCGCCGCTCGTCCCGTCATCCGGCCCCCAGCGGCGGGGCCGGCTTGCCGCCCGCGTCCAGATAGGCCTGCGGGGGCTTCAGCCGCTGGCCGGGGTAGCCGCCCTTCTCGTACTTGAGCAGCTTCTTCGCCTTCTCCGGGTCCGTCTCGCCCTCGCCGTACGCCGGGCAGAGCGGGGCGATGGGGCAGGCGCCGCAGGCGGGCTTGCGGGAGTGGCAGATACGGCGGCCGTGGAAGATCACATAGTGCGAGAGCATCGTCCACTCGCTCTTGGGGAAGAGCGCGCCGACGGCGGCCTCGATCTTGTCCGGGTCGGTCTCCTCGGTCCACTGCCAGCGTCGCACCAGCCGCTGGAAGTGCGTGTCCACAGTGATGCCGGGACGGCCGAAGGCGTTGCCGAGCACCACGAACGCGGTCTTGCGGCCGACACCGGGCAGCTTCACGAGGTCCTCGAGCCGTCCGGGGACCTCGCCGCCGAACTGCTCCACCAAGGCCTTCGACAGCCCCATCACCGACTTGGTCTTGGCCCGGAAGAAGCCGCACGGCCGCAGGATCTCCTCGACCTCCTCCGGGTTGGCGGCGGCCAGGTCCTCGGGGCCCGGGTACCTGGCGAACAGGGCCGGGGTCGTCTGGTTGACGCGCAGGTCCGTGGTCTGGGCGGACAGGACTGTGGCGACCAGGAGCTGGAAGGAGTTCTCGAAATCGAGCTCCGGGTGCGCGTACGGGTAGACCTCGGCGAGTTCGCGGTTGATGCGGCGGGCGCGGCGGACCAGGGCCGTACGGGACTCGTTGCTGGGCGGCTTCGGGGCGACGGTCTTCGCGGGCGGGGCCTTCTTGACGGCGGCGGAGGCCTTCTTGGGGGCGGCGACGGCCTTCTTCCGCCCGAGGGTCGCCTTCCGGGCCACGGCGGTGGCCGTCCCGGCGGCCGCGGGCTTCTTCGTGGGGGCCTTCTTGGCCGTTGACTTCTTCGCCGGCGCCTTCTTCGCCGTGGCCTTCTTGGCCGGCGTCTTCTTCGCGGTCGCCTTCTTCTCGGTCGCGCTTTTTACCGGCGTATCTTTTGTCGCTTTTGCAGCTTTCTTTCCGCCATCAGACTCCTGTTCGCCCACGGCAGAATCCCGACGTACAACCACCCGTGCAGCTCCCTAGGCCTGTGCTCTCACCGGCTATTTGGACACTCGGCCAGCCTAAGGCCCTGCACCGACATCCGCCCTGGACCCCGAAGATCGGCGCCCAATTGGACCCCTGCCGCTTACCTGGGGACAGCCGTGCGGCATCCTTGTGACAGATCACACTGTTTGGTCCGTCCGGCAAAATGGGCACCAGGGTCCCCTGGTACACACGGGGGAGCAAGATTCCCCTGAGCAGGTCGACAAGGAGAGAACTCGTGGACGACGTTCTGCGGCGCAATCCGCTCTTCGCGGCGCTCGACGACGAGCAGGCCGCAGAGCTGCGCGCCTCCATGAGTGAGGTGACCCTCGCAAGGGGTGACTCCCTGTTCCACGAGGGCGACCCGGGCGACCGGCTCTACGTGGTCACTGAGGGCAAGGTCAAGCTTCACCGCACGTCCCCCGACGGCCGCGAGAACATGCTGGCCGTCGTCGGACCGAGCGAGCTCATCGGCGAACTGTCGCTCTTCGACCCGGGCCCGCGTACCGCGACCGCCACCGCGCTCACCGAGGTCAAGCTGCTCGGCCTCGGCCACGGCGACCTCCAGCCCTGGCTGAACGCCCGCCCCGAGGTCGCCTCCGCGCTGCTGCGCGCCGTCGCCCGTCGACTGCGCAAGACCAACGACGCGATGTCCGACCTCGTCTTCTCGGACGTCCCGGGCCGTGTGGCCCGCGCCCTGCTGGACCTCTCCCGCCGGTTCGGCGTGCAGTCCGAGGAGGGCATTCACGTCGTCCACGACCTGACGCAGGAGGAGCTGGCCCAGCTGGTCGGCGCGTCCCGCGAGACGGTCAACAAGGCGCTGGCGGACTTCGCCCAGCGCGGGTGGCTCCGCCTGGAGGCGCGTGCGGTGATTCTGCTGGACGTGGAGAGGCTGGCGAAGCGCTCGCGCTGAGCGTCGGCCGTATGCCGCTGAGGCCCGTCTGCTGTCAGGCGGGCCTCTGTCGTTGCCGTCGTCCTGGGGGCTGCCGCCCCCAGACCCCCGCTTCGGCCTGAACGGCCTCGTCCTCAATCGCCGGACGGGCTGGAGGGGCTGACCGGCGCCAAAATGAGCTGCCCTGACGCCCGCGTCCCGGCACAGTGGGCCAATGCCCAAGCCCCGTCTCCCCAAAGGCCTCGACCCCGAGGGCCACCTCGTCCGCGAAGGCTCCCTGGGACGCATCCCGGCCCCCTTCCGTCCCGTCGTCGCCGCCGCCCGCGACCGGCTGCCGGACGTCTTCGGCGCGCGGCTGCACAGCGCGTACCTCTACGGGTCGATCCCGCGCGGCACCGCGCGCGTGGGGCGCAGCGACCTGGATCTGCTGGTCGCCCTGTGGGAGGAGCCCGGTGACGCGGACCGCGCCGCCGCTCGTGCCCTGGGCGAGGCCCTGGACGAGGAGTTCCCCGAGATCGACGGGGCCGGAACGCTGCTGTACAGCCGTACGCGGCTGCTGAGCGAGTTGGAGACCCACGACCTGGGCTGGTTCGTCGCCTGCCTGTGCACACCCCTGCTAGGGGAGGATCTCGCCGAGCACCTGCCGCGCTACCGGCCCGACAGTCTGCTCGCCCGCGAGACCAACGGCGATCTCGCCCTTCTCCTGCCCCGCTGGCGCGAGCGGATCGCCACCGCCGACGACACCGACGAGGCCCGTCGGCCGCTCGTGCGCTTCATGTCCCGGCATCTCGTCCGCACCGGCTTCACGCTCGTCATGCCCCGCTGGGGCGGCTGGACCAGCGATCTGACGGAGATGGCCGAGATCTTCGGCGCGTACTACCCCACGCGCGCGGAACAGATGAACACCGCGGCCGTCGCCGGGTACGAGCCGACGGGAGACCCTGCCCTTCTCAGGTCGTACGTCGACGACCTCGGGCCGTGGCTCGCCGGGGAGTACGCGCGCGTGCACGGCATCAAGGCGCCCCGCCCCGACTGAGCCATCAGCCCACCGAGCTAGTGCCGCGGCAGGCAACGTTCGCCCCGTCGCGACGCCCGGCACGCCCTCTCGCCGCACCGGCCGAAAGCCCAAGTACGTCCAGTACGAGGACTTCCGGCCGGCACGCCGAGAGCACGCACCGGACGCCGCTCCTTGACGGGCAAACGTTGCCTGCCGCGGCACTAGATGAGCCCGTGCTCCTCGAGGTAGTCCAGCTGCGCCCGTACCGACAGCTCCGCGGCCGGCCACAGGGAGCGGTCCACGTCCGCGTACACGTGGGCGACGATCTCGGCCGGCGTCCGGTAGCCGTCCTCGACGGCCGTCTCCACCTGGGCGAGCCGGTGGGCACGATGGGCGAGGTAGTACTCCACGGCGCCCTGAGCGTCGTCCAGGACGGGTCCGTGGCCCGGGAGCACCATATGGACGCCGTCGTCGACCGTGAGGGACCTCAGGCGCCGCAGGGAGTCCAGATAGTCGCCCAGGCGACCGTCGGGGTGCGCCACCACCGTCGTACCGCGCCCCAGGATGGTGTCGCCGGTCAGGACGGCCCGGTCGGCCGGGAGGTGGAAGGAGAGGGAGTCCGCGGTGTGGCCAGGCGTCGGTACGACCCTGAGCTCAAGCCCACCGACCGTGACCACGTGTCCGGCAGCCAGGCCTTCGTCGCCCAGCCGCAGCGCCGGGTCCAGCGCCCGCACCTTGGTGCCGGTCAGCTCGGCGAAGCGGGCGGCGCCCGCCGCGTGGTCCGGGTGACCGTGGGTCAGAAGGGTCAGGGCGATGCGCCGGCCGGCCTGTTCGGCGGTGTCGATGACGGTACGCAGGTGGCCCTTGTCCAGGGGGCCCGGGTCGATCACGACGGCCACCGAGGAGTCCGGTTCCGCCAGGATCCAGGTGTTGGTGCCGTCCAGGGTCATCGCGGACGCGTTGGGCGCGAGGACGTTGACCGCCCGCGGGGTGGCGGGGCCGGAGAGGACCCCGCCGCGCGGCTGGCCGGGAAGGGCGCTTGCGTCCGTCATGCGGGGGCTCCACCGGTCGGGATGTGCTTGGTGAACTCGTCGTGTCCCGGCCAGGCGAGCACGATCTCGTCGCCCTCCAGACGGGCCTGCGCCAGGACGGGCGTCAGGTCGCGGTCCGGGGCCGACGCGAGCGCCTCGGCGGCCGTGCCGTACGCCGTCAGCTGCCGCAGGGTCGCGATCGTGGGCGGCATCATCAGCAGCTCGCCCTTGTCGTACGACGCGGCCGCCTCCGCGGGCCGGATCCACACCGTGCGGTCCGCCTCCGTGGAGGCGTTGCGGGTGCGCTGGCCCTCGGGGAGGGCGGCGACGAAGAACCAGGTGTCGTAGCGGCGGGCCTCGAACTCCGGGGTGATCCAGCGGGTCCACGCGCCGAGCAGGTCGGAGCGCAGGACCAGGCCCCGGCGGTCCAGGAACTCCGCGAAGGAGAGGTCGCGGGCGACGAGGGCGGCGCGGTCCGCCTCCCAGTCCGGGCCCGTGGTGTCGCCGACGACCGAGTCGGGGGTCGGTCCGGCGAGGAGGACGCCGGCCTCCTCGTACGTCTCCCGTACGGCCGCGCAGACGATCGCCTGGGCGGCCGTCTCGTCGACGCCCAGCCGTGTCGCCCACCACACGCGCGTGGGGCCCGCCCAGCCGACGTGGTGCTCGTCGTCGCGCGGGTCGACGCCGCCGCCCGGGTACGCGTACGCGCCCGCGGCGAAGGCCATGGACGCGCGTCGGCGCAGCATGTGGACAGCGGGGCCGGTGCCGGTGTCCTTCAGGAGCATGACCGTGGCCGCGCGCTTCGGGGTCACCGGCGTGAGCGTGCCCGCCGCAAGCGCGCGGATACGGTCCGGCCACTCCGCGGGGTACCACTGACCGTTCGCCATGGGCGCGAGGCTATCCCGTGGTGAGCGGATGTTCGAGAGGCAGTGATCACCTCGGCTGCCGGACCCCGCGATTCCGGCATGATCCGCCGGACACGCCCTAAGGCTGGGTGAGCTCCACCTGGATCTCGACCTCCACGGGCGCGTCCAGCGGCAGTACCGCCACGCCGACCGCGCTGCGCGCGTGCACGCCCTTGTCACCGAGGACCTCGCCGAGCAGCTCGCTCGCGCCGTTGAGGACGGCCGGCTGCCCCGTGAAGTCCGACGCCGAGGCCACGAAGCCGACGACCTTCACGACGCGCGCGATGCGGTCCAGGTCGCCCGCGACGGACTTGACGGCCGCGAGGGCGTTCAGGGCGCAGGTACGGGCGAGTTCCCTGGCCTCCTCGGGGGTGACCTCCGCACCGACCTTGCCGGTGACCGGAAGCTTGCCGTCCACCATCGGCAACTGGCCGGCGGTGTAGACGTACGGCCCGGTCTGCACGGCCGGCTGGTAGGCGGCCAGCGGCGGGACGACCGCCGGCAGCGCAAGGCCCAGCTCGGCGAGCTTCGCCTCGACCGCGCTCACGCTTGCTTCTCCCGCTTCAGGTAGGCCACGAGCTGCTCGGGGTTCGGTCCGGGCACCACCTGGACGAGCTCCCAGCCGTCCTCGCCCCAGGTGTCCAGAATCTGCTTCGTTGCGTGGACGAGCAGCGGCACGGTTGCGTATTCCCACTTGGTCATGGGCCGACTGTATCCGCTGTGGTCGGCGGGGTACGCGGACGCCTAAGCCGCCCCGTTGTCCACAGGCCCCGGATTGGTTCCGGCGTGGACTGGTTACGCTCGAAGACGTGAGCAGGCTCCAGGTCGTCAGCGGCAAGGGCGGGACCGGCAAGACGACGGTCGCCGCAGCCCTCGCGCTGGCTCTGGCCACGGAAGGGAAGCGGACGCTTCTCGTCGAGGTCGAGGGTCGGCAGGGCATCGCACAGCTCTTCGAAACGGAGGCGCTGCCCTATGAGGAACGGAAGATCGCCGTAGCTCCGGGCGGCGGGGAGGTGTACGCCCTCGCCATCGATCCCGAACTGGCCCTTCTGGACTACCTCCAGATGTTCTACAAGATGGGCAGTGCCGGACGGGCTTTGAAGAAGCTCGGTGCCATCGACTTCGCCACCACCATCGCGCCCGGTCTGCGCGACGTACTTCTGACCGGCAAGGCGTGCGAGGCGGTCCGGCGCAAGGGCAGGTCGGGGCGGTTCGTGTACGACTACGTCGTCATGGACGCGCCGCCCACCGGTCGCATCGCCCGCTTCCTCAACGTCAACGACGAGGTCGCCGGGCTCGCCAAGGTCGGGCCGATACACAATCAGGCGCAGGCCGTGATGCGGGTGCTGAAGTCGCCGGAGACGGCGGTTCATCTGGTGTCGCTCCTGGAGGAGATGCCCGTCCAGGAGACGGCGGACGGGATCGCCGAGTTGCGGGCCGCGCGGCTGCCGGTCGGGCGGGTCATCGTGAACATGGTGCGGCCCGGGGTGCTCGGCGCGGCCGACCTGGAGTTCGTACGGACCGTTCCGCGGACCGACATCGCGCGGTCGCTGTCGGCCGCCGGGCTCGGCGGGGCGCGCCGGGGGCAGAACGCCGAGAAGCTGGTGGACCCGCTGCTGGCGCAGGCCGATGAGTATGCCGAGCGGTACCTGCTGGAGCACGAACAGCGCGCCGCCCTCGGCGAGCTGGGCCTGCCGCTGCACGAACTGCCGCTGCTCGCCGAGGGCATGGACCTGGCGGGCCTGTACGAACTGGCCAACGAACTGCGGAAGCAGGGGATCGCATGAGTCCGGACCCGGCCCACACCCCGGAAGGCGCCCGCCATCTCTCCCCCGCGCGCGTGCTCGACCTCGATCCGCTCCTCGACGACCCGCAGACCCGCATCATCGTGTGCTGCGGCTCGGGCGGGGTCGGCAAGACCACCACGGCGGCGGCGCTGGGCCTCAGGGCCGCCGAGCGCGGCCGGAAGGTCGTCGTCCTCACCATCGACCCGGCGCGCCGGCTGGCGCAGTCCATGGGCATCGACTCCCTCGACAACACCCCGCGCCGGGTGAAGGGGATCGACGGCGAAGGTGAACTGCACGCCATGATGCTCGACATGAAGCGCACCTTCGACGAGATCGTCGAGGCGCACGCGGATCCCGACCGGGCGGCCGCGATCCTGTCGAACCCCTTCTACCAGTCGCTCTCGGCGGGCTTCGCGGGCACGCAGGAGTACATGGCGATGGAGAAGCTGGGCCAGCTGCGGGCCCGCCACGAGTGGGACCTGATCGTCGTCGACACGCCGCCGTCCCGTTCGGCGCTGGACTTCCTGGACGCGCCCAAGCGGCTCGGTTCCTTCCTCGACGGCAAGCTGATCCGTGTCCTGCTGGCCCCGGCGAAGGTCGGCGGCCGGGCAGGGATGAAGTTCCTGAACGTCGGTATGTCGATGATGACCGGCGCCCTGGGGAAGCTGCTCGGCGGTCAGCTGCTGAAGGACGTACAGACGTTCGTGGCGGCGATGGACTCCATGTTCGGCGGCTTCCGTACGCGCGCGGATGCGACGTACAAGCTGCTCCAGGCACCGGGCACGGCGTTCCTCGTGGTGGCGGCCCCGGAGCGGGACGCGCTGCGGGAGGCCGCGTACTTCGTGGAGCGGCTGGCCGCCGAGGACATGCCGCTGGCCGGTCTGGTGCTCAACCGGGTCCACGGCAGCGGCGCCTTCCGACTGTCGGCCGAACGGGCGCTCGCCGCCGCGGAAAATCTTGAGGAGCCCCGCATTGTGGATCAGGGGGGAGGGAAAGCTGGTCTTCGTAACTCTCCCGACACGTACGGCAGTTCAGAATCTCCCGCTTCCGACTCACCGGCTGCTCCGGACGAAGGTTCCCCCACCGTCACGGACGACGGCTCCCCCGCCGACCCGGACTCGGAGCGATCCGTCGACCAGCTCACCGCGGGCCTGCTGAGGCTGCACGCGGAGCGTATGCAGCTGCTCGCCCGCGAGCAGCGCACGCGTGATCGCTTCACGGCGCTCCACCCCGAGGTGGCGGTGGCCGAAGTGGCCGCGCTGCCCGGCGATGTGCATGACCTCGCGGGACTGCGGGACATCGGTGACCGGCTCGCGGCCAACCGGCCGGAGCTGCCTGACGGCGAGGTCCGCGTGTCTGACGGCGGCGCATGAGTGCCTGACGGAGACACATGAGGGGGTACAGCCCCAACCCATGAGGGGGAACAACCCCCGACCGCCGGAGAGAAACCCCCGGAGAGGACGCCTCAGCTCACCGCCGCGTAGTTCTCGTACACCTCGTCGTCGTCGAGGGGCACGAGGCCGGCCCCGCGCTCGTACTCCGTACGCGCAGTCTCGAGGAGCCGGCGCCATGAAGTGACAGTGGGCCGCCTGCGCAGCAGTGCGCGGCGTTCCCGTTCCGTCATGCCTCCCCACACGCCGAACTCGACGCGGTTGTCGAGCGCATCGGCCAGACATTCGGTGCGTACCGGGCATCCGGTGCACACCGCCTTGGCCCTGTTCTGCGCTGCTCCCTGAACGAACAGTTCATCCGGATTGGTAGTGCGGCAGGCCGCCTGCGCACTCCAGTCGGTTACCCAGCCCATACCGGCGCCGTCCTCTCCCGAATCGAGGCTCCCCCACGGCGGCAGCGGCATATTCACCGCCGCCAGTTGAGGACGTTACGGAAGGTGGGCACAGCGCAACACCCCCTTCGGGCCCAATCTTGAATGGCCCGAACGGACTATGGGTAAGCGGCAGATCACCCGGGGGAGTGAGCCCGCGACATGCGCGACAATCCCGACAATCCGGGACGGTTCAGCTGAGTCGCAACGGATGCCAGGTGACACACAAGGCGAATTCGGACACGCACCCAACACGCCTCGGCAAAAAAGACCGAGCGGATCCGGAACGATTCGGGGTCGCCGGACGTATTGATACGTGGCCCTACTGCTGTGACAGTTGAGAGCAGCTTAGGCCAAGGCATATACGCGTGTCCGGCGAATGAGAACGTAGGCTGCCCTCATGCCAAAGAAGCGCTCGGGCGGTGGTCTGTCGCCAACGCAGCAGGCCGCCAAGTTCCTCGGTGTCAGTGTGCTCGCAGGAGCCGTCATGGCCGGCATCGCGCTGCCCGCCGTCGGCGCGCTGGGCCTTGCGGCAAAGGGCTCGGTGGAGAGCTTCGACGAGCTCCCGGCGAACATGAAGACCCCGCCGCTCAGCCAGCGCACCACGATCCTCGACGCCAAGGGCGACCACATCGCCACGGTGTACTCGCGCGACCGCACGGTGGTCGACTTCAAGGACATCTCGCCGTACATGCAGAAGGCGATCGTCGCCATCGAGGACGCGCGCTTCTACCAGCACGGCGCGGTCGACCTGAAGGGCGTCCTGCGCGCCCTCAACCGCAACGCGCAGAGCGGCGGCGTGGCCGAGGGCGCGTCCACGCTCACCCAGCAGTATGTGAAGAACGTCTTCGTGGAGGAGGCCGGCGACGATCCGACGAAGGTCGCGCAGGCCACCCAGCAGACCCTCGGCCGCAAGATCCGCGAACTGAAGTACGCGATCCAGGTCGAGGAGGAGCTGGGCAAGAAGAAGATCCTCGAGAACTACCTGAACATCACCTTCTTCGGCCAGCAGGCCTACGGCGTCGAGGCCGCCGCCCAGCGCTACTTCTCCAAGTCGGCCAAGGACCTCGACCTCCAGGAGTCGGCGATGCTCGCCGGCATCGTCCAGTCGCCCAGCCGGTACGACCCGGTGAACGACGAGGCGGAGGCCACCAAGCGGCGCAACGTCGTGCTGCAGCGGATGGCCGAGGTCGGCAACATCTCCCAGGCGGAGGCCGACGAGGCCAAGGAGCAGCCGCTGGACCTGAAGATCAGCCGACCGCAGAACGGCTGCATCACCGCGGTCAAGGGCGCCAGTTTCTTCTGCAAGTACGTCGAGAAGGTCTTCAAGAGCGACCCGGTCTTCGGCAAGACCCAGGAGGAGCGGGCGAAGATCTGGAACCAGGGCGGCCTGACGATCCGCACCACCCTCGATCCGCAGTCGCAGGAGTCGGTCCAGGACTCGCTCAAGGACCACGTCAACCAGGACGACCAGGTCGCCGCGGCCACCACCCTGGTCGAACCCGGCACCGGCAGGATCCTCGGCATGGGCCAGTCGAAGCCGTTCGGCTACGGCAAGAACGAGACCGAGTACAACTACTCGGTCGACGCCTCCATGGGTGGCTCGAACTACGGCTTCCCGACCGGTTCGACCTTCAAGCCGTTCGTCGCGGCGGCCGCGCTGGAGGAGGGGCGGCCGGTGACGCAGGAGTACTCGGCGCCGTACGACATGGACTACCCGAGCCCCGTCCAGACGTGCTCCGGCAAGCCGTGGGTGAACGGGGGCCCGCAGAAGGCGACCGTCGAGAACGAGGACGAGTCGGAGGTCGGCCCGTACCGCCTCAGGGAGGCGATGGAGAAGTCGGTCAACACCTACTTCGTCCAGATGATCTCCGACATCGGTCTCTGCCCGGTCGTGAAGATGACCGACAACCTGCACGTCGTGCAGGGCAACGGCGAGAAGCTTCCCGAGGTCCCCGCCATCTCCCTCGGCTCCAAGGGCATCTCCCCGCTGACGATGGCGTCCGCGTACGCCGCCTTCGCCTCGCGCGGTATGTACTGCACGCCGATCGCCATCGAGTCGATCACCCAGAAGATCGGCCAGCAGCAGAAGTCGCTGGAGGTCCCGAAGTCGACCTGCTCGCGGGCCATGTCCGAGAAGACGGCCGACACCGTCAACACACTGCTGCAGGGTGTGGTCGACTCCGGTACCGGCCAGGAGGCCGGCCTCACCGACCGGGACAGCGCCGGCAAGACGGGTACGACGGACGAGCGAAAGAACGCCTGGTTCGTCGGCTACACGCCGAACCTGGCCGGCGCGGTCTGGGTCGGCAGCGCCACCCAGCAGGTCCAGATGGAGGGCATCTCCATCGGCGGCGTCTATCACGCCAAGGTCTACGGCGGCCAGGTGCCGGGCCCGATCTGGCGGGACGCGATGTCCGGCGCCCTTGTCGGCAAGGAAGCCGGGTCCTTCAACCTCGTCGATATCCCCGAGGGCAACGACGAGGACGAGGACCGCGGCGACCGCGGCGACGAGGACAACGACAACGGCAACGGTGACAACGGCAACGGGAACGGCAACGGCGGCCTTATCGGCGGCGGCGACTTCCCGACGCCCTCCTTCTCCATCCCCGAGGGCTGGATCCAGGGCGGCGACAACGGCGGCAATGACGGCAATGGCAACGGCAACGGCAACGGGGGGAACTGGCCGTGACGGGCCGGCTGAGGCGGTAGTACGGCGATGGGGGCGCCCCTCTGAGGAGGGGCGCCCCCATCGCCGTACAGCCCGTTTACGACCTCAGCCAGCGAGGAGCTTCTTCACCGCGGCGGCGACGCGGCCGCCCTCCGCCTGCCCGGCGACCTTCGGGTTCACGATCTTCATGACCGCGCCCATGGCCCGCGGCCCCTCCGCGCCGGCCGCCTTCGCCTCCTCGACCGCCTGGGCGACGATCCGGTTCAGCTCCTCGTCGGACAGTTGCTTGGGCAGGTACGCGGCGAGCACCTCGCCCTCCGCCTTCTCCCGCTCCGCCTGCTCGGGGCGACCGCCCTGCGCAAAGGCGTCGGCGGCCTCGCGCCGCTTCTTCGCCTCGCGGGTGATCACCTTCGTGACCTCCTCGTCGGAGAGCTCGCGCTTCTCCTTGCCCGCGACCTCCTCCTTGGTGATCGCGGCGAGCGTCAGCCGGAGCGTCGAGGAGCGGAGCTCGTCGCGCTCCTTGATCGCGGCGTTGAGGTCTTCCTGCAGCTTCGACTTGAGCGTGGTCATGGGGTCGATTGTCGCAGGTGTGGACGGCCGGACGCCCGTTGATTTAAGGGACGCCGGGCGCGGCGCCCGGGCCGGGTCTGACACGATGGAGCCATGCGCGCGCGATACGGAGTACCCCTCGGCATCACGGCGGTCGCGGCCGCCGGTCTCCTCTACTCGGCCGGGTTCGAGGCCCGTTCCTTTCGCCTCCGCCGGGTCACCGTCCCGGTACTGCCCGAGGGCATGCGCCCACTGCGCGTGCTGCACGTCTCCGACATCCACATGGTCAGCGGGCAGCGCAAGAAGCAGCGCTGGCTGCGCTCGCTGGCCGGGCTGCGCCCCGACTTCGTGATCAACACGGGCGACAACCTGTCCGACCCGGAGGGCGTGCCGGAGGTGCTGGACGCGCTCGGGCCGCTGATGGACTTCCCGGGCGCGTACGTCTTCGGCTCCAACGACTACTACGGCCCCAAGCTTCGCAACCCCGCCCGCTATCTGATCGAGAAGGCGCAGGGCCGCCACGGCCTGAACGGCAACGCACCCGCCGTCGGCGTGGTCCACAACCCGTGGGAGGACCTGCGGGACGGTTTCGACGCGGCGGGCTGGCTGAACCTGACGAACACGCGGGGCACGCTGAAGGTCGACGGCGTCTCGGTGGAACTGACGGGCGTGGACGACCCGCACATCAAGCGGGACCGCTACGCGCAGGTCGCCGGCGGCCCCTCGGGGACGGCCGACTTCGCCATGGGCGTGGTCCACGCCCCGTACCTGCGCAGCCTGGACGCCTTCACGGCCGACGGCTACCCCCTGATCCTGGCCGGCCACACCCACGGCGGCCAGCTCTGCCTCCCCTTCTACGGCGCCTTCGTCACCAACTGCGACCTGGACACCGACCGCGTGAAGGGCTTGTCCACGCACACGGTGGAGGACCGCACCGCCTTCCTGCACGTCTCGGCGGGCTGCGGCACCAACCGGTACACCCCGGTCCGGTTCGCCTGCCCGCCGGAGGCGACGTTGTTGACGTTGGTGGGGCGGGAGTAGGCGGGAGTAGGTGGAGGGCCGGGCGGGGCGGGGTAACCCACCCGGGCCACCCACAATGCCCCATTTGCCCGATCCGCTTAGCGTGAGGGCATGCCCGCCACGCCCCCGATACCCAGGGACATCCCGGACCTGCCCGCGATCCCGCGCGCACCCGCACTGCTGCCCGCCCCAGTCCCCGCCACGGCGGTGGTGGCGCCCGCGCCCCGCCGCCTGACGGCCGCCTTCCGCCTGCTGACCGCACTGGCGGCAACTGCCGGCGTGACGATCCACCTGCTCCTCGGCAGCCCACCCCGAGTACTGAGCCACTTCACGATCCAGAGCAGCATCCTGCTGGCGCTGGTCCTCACCCTCTCCGCCCGCCGATCCTGGACCGCCCGCCGCCCGTTACCGGCCACCCTGACCGGCGCGACCCTCCTCTACGTCACGATCGCGGCGCTGGTGCACCACCTGCTCCTGACGAACGAGGCGAGCCCCTTCGCGATGCCGGCCTCGATCACCGGTGACACCACCCCGACGCTCGTGCAGACCATCGCCGACCACATCCTCCATACGGCGGTCCCGATCGCGGCCCTGCTGGACTGGCTGCTCCTGACCACCCCCGGCCGCCTGCACCTCCGCCAGGCGAGCGGGTGGCTCCTCTACCCCCTGGCCTACCTGGCCTTCTCCTTCGCCCGAGGCGAGTTCCTGCTCCCCGGCACGCCCGGCCGCTACCTCTACTCCTTCCTCGACGTCGACCGGCACGGCTACAAGGGTGTCCTCGGCAACGCCCTCCTCCTCGGCCTCTCCATCTACGCCGTGGCCGTCCTCCTCATCGCCCTCGACCACGCCCGCCCGAACCCCATCCGCCACCGCGCGAAAACCGGATTTCGTCTCCAGCCACCGGTGGGCTAAAGTAAACGTCGTCGCCGCGACAAGCGGCGGCGATCGGGGTGTAGCGCAGCTTGGCAGCGCGCTTCGTTCGGGACGAAGAGGTCGTGGGTTCAAATCCCGCCACCCCGACAGTGAAGTACCAGGTCAGGGGCCTGATCCACTTGGTGGATCAGGCCCCTGAGTGGTTTCTGGGCCCATCGTGGGAGCCGTTTGGGAGCCGAGTTCGGAATCCGGCTCCCGATCGGGCTCCCACTGCCGGTGCTGTCGGCGATGCAGAGGCTGTGACCGACGCTCTTTCAAGGGACACGCACAAGCTTGCCGAGGGCGATGATCCCATCGCCAGGGCGGCTGCCCGGCCCTTTCTCGGTATCGCCAGCGATAGCACTGAGAACGATGCATCTCGCGGGCCAATAGAGCGGTCGAGCGACAAGTAGGTCGGCCACCACTGCGGATCATGGGTACCCGGCGAGGACGCCGTGATGCACCGTGAACCATTCGGCGGGCTGACCGCAGCGCCTTGTCGTCACGAGCATCGCCAGGTCGCCGCCAAAGTGCACCCGATAGCCAGTCCTGGAGACTTGACCGGTTCGAAGCCACTCGTCATCACCCACACCGCAGCGGCGTGGAAGGTGCGCCAGGGGGCAGTCCATGACATCTGCTGAGCCGGTTCCGCTGGTGGAACTCACGCCGGTCGCTCCCGTGTCGTCCCGGTGCATCGGGCGGGCGAAGTAAGTGGCGATCAGGCTGTGTTCAGGGAGGGACGTGCCGCACAATGGGGGATCGCCGCACAGGAGGGGGCTTGGCATGCCATTGGTGCATGTCCATGGAATCGACAACCGGACGCCGCAGGATCCGGAGCATGTGGCCGTGCGCGATGCGTTGTATCGCCAACATGTCCTGGCTGCATTGGGCTGTGATCAGAGCAAGACGCGGGTCTGGAGTCCGTGGTGGGGCGGCCTGGTGGCGGAGCCCGCGTGGGGCTGGGCTTCCCTGGACCTGGGAGGTATGGAACGGCTTGGCGGCGCCGAGGAGGCGAGTGCGTCGGATGCGGCCGTACTGGACGTGATCGCCCAGGCCGGTGTGGCCGAGCCGGAACGGGTACTGATCACTGCAGCCGCGAGGTCACTGCAATGGGCCATCGACATCGTATGCGGTTCCCTGGTCGGTACCGAAGACGAACTGCGGGAGGGCGCGACATTCTGCGGGCGGGCCACAGCGTACTGGGCTGAGCGCTCGGATACAGGCGCGCGCGGTGACGGGCTGGCCGTCTTTCCCTGGCTCGCCGAGGTCACTGACGACACCGAGTTGCTGGAGCGGCTGAGTACGGAGCTGGAAGCATGGCGTCCCGCTGAAAAGACGCACATCAGCAGTTGTGCGGCGGAGTGGGAGACGTTCGGTGTCGCGAGCGGTGTACCCCGTGCCGCCCGATCAGTGCTGCGGCGCCTCAACTCCTCCGCAGCCAGGACTGTCACCCGTGGTGGCGCGGCACTACTGCGAGGGCGACCCACGCGCAGGCTCGCACTGCTACTGGGCGATGTAATGGGCTACTTTGCCCAACGGGACACGGCCGATAACAGTTCGATCATCGCCTTGGTGAGTGAGGCACTCGAAGAGGCTGCCGACCATGCTCAGCAGCACGGGGAGCCGCTGGTCGTCGTGGCCCACAGCATGGGTGGCAACATCGTTCATGATCTGCTCTCCCACTTCCGATCTGACCTGCATGTAGATCTGTTGGTAACTGCAGGGACGCAGATCGGTCTCTTCGAGGAGCTCAAGCTCTTCCGGGCCAGTGACCGATTGCTGACTGGCGCAGGCGGCCAGAAGGTGCCAGCTCTGCCCAATGTGAGTCGGTGGCTCAACGTGGTGGACCCGGCGGACCCACTGGCGTTCGCAGCGGCTGGGGTGTTCGCTGGCGCGGAGGACCTCAACTTCGGCACCGGGGCTTGGTGGGCGCACGGCGGCTATGTCACTTCCCCTCATTTCCACCACCGGCTTGCCCTGCGCGCTGCGGAGGGCAAGCGGTGACCACCCTGTGGCAGAGCAAGGAGACTGGCCCAGCAATCCATGTCCTGGTCATCGGGGTCGGCCGCTATGACTACTTCAACGGCGGTAGCAAGCACCAGGTTCGCCCCGGGACGTTGGCCAAAGGGTTAGGGCAGCTGACCGCACCTCCCGTGTCCGCGTACGAGGTGTGCGTGACGCTGCTGAAAGAGTTGCGTGACGTGCCAGATCGGGCACTGGGCAGCATCGAAGCCGTCATCTCGGCCGTAGATCCACAGCTTCCCGCTGGCTTCGCGGATCTATTTCCCGATGCCGGCGACGAGCTTGGTAGCACGGCCGAGCTGGAAGATGTTAATGAAGCTTTCGAGCGGTGGTACGAGCGGTGTGACAGCAACCGAGGCAATGTCGCTCTGTTCTATTTCTGCGGTCATGGTCTTCAGCTAGGCGCCCATGGGGATCATTCCCTGCTCCTGCAGAACACCCGCGCCAGCCGGTTCGCCGCCTTCGAGAACTCCATCGACGTACGCGGGACCGTACAGAACATGCAGGGTAACCGTGCGGCCATCCAGTGTTTCTTCCTTGACGCATGCAGGGGCTCACAGGATGTGGATGTCACGCTGCGCTCACTCAAGTCCACGGCCCTGGGCCCCGAGCTACATATTTCGCACGATCCGGAACAGCTCGTGGTGTACTCCACCGGTCCAGGAGCACCAGCGCACGGCCGCACCGGCGAGAGCACCCTGTTCACCCAGTCGTTCCTGAAGGCTCTGTTCTCGCCCGAGCACCGCCGTGATGGGCAGGGCTGGCAGGTGACCACCACCAGCATCGGGACGGCCATCGACCAACTCATGCAGTGGCCCGGATTGCGCAACAGCAGCATGCCCGAGCAGCAGTGCGTCACGTCCAGCACCAATGTGCGCGGCGGTGTGCTGCTGCGGTTCAACAACCGCCCACAAGTGTCGTTCCACTTCGACACTGCTCCCAGCCACGCGTTGGCCACTGCTGCCTGGTCGCTCGCAGACTTGCGCGGCAACCAGGTCGCCTCACGAATGCCCGGACCCGAACCGTGGATCGATTCGGGTCCGGCAGGCGAGGGCGACCTCCATGTCGCATTTACCGACGGGCCTTACAGCACCACGAGTCAGCAGGTGTGGCTACAGCCGCCATGCTTCCACCACACCGTGCAGGTGGATGTCTCATGAGTAGCCCCGCAGCCGCAATGCATACGACACACGTGTACCCCCCTGATCTGGCGGGGGCCGCCCCCGGAACGGTGATTGGTACCGTTGAGCGCCTAAACAGCAGCGCCGAGATTCAGGACGTCTTCC
This sequence comes from Streptomyces flavusporus, assembly GCF_046267975.1. NCBI lineage: Bacteria > Bacillati > Actinomycetota > Actinomycetes > Kitasatosporales > Streptomycetaceae > Streptomyces > Streptomyces flavusporus. The sequence goes on from NZ_CP176503.1 coordinate 4,507,088, forward strand.
CGCTCATCGCAGGAATCCCGCATACCGTCTCCCTGCCCCGCGGCGAGCGCAACCTCCTGCGCAGCTGGTCGCCCTATATCCGTCTGCAACCGACCGTCATTACTGGCGGCAGCTCCCCCTCCACTTCACTCATCCCTCCGGCGAGACCCTCGCTGCCACCCACGCGCGCTACCCGCTCCAGTAGCGGATGGATCTGTTTGTGGCAGCACGCCGACGGACAGTGGAGCCCGCGCAGCCTAGCCACCGGCTCTCCCATTACCTGGGCCCGGGACACCAGGCGCCGCGGACCCTCTACCCCACACCTAACACCGGACAGCGTCTGGGCCGTACAAACAGGCGGTGCAAACCGCGCACCCGCCTGCACCATCCTGCCCAGCCGCACCGAGATGACAGTTAAACCTCTCTCGGCAGCGTTGAAGGGACCGCTCGAAGTACGTCCAGTCGCCGACTCCGGATACACACTGCTCGAAGCACTACGCACTGGTCGCGTGCATGCTGCTCAGGCCATCGAGACAGCGTGGCAAGAGCCGCCCCAGGCCCCGGGGATGCGGCCCTCACTGTTCGATGTGGCCGTCGGGTACGCACGCTGCCGACGAGGTGAGGTGGAAGGAGCTCAGCAGTGGCTGCAGCGCCTGGCAAATGATCGAACCACGGGTGAAGGAATGTCCGACGTCCTCGCCATCGGGATTTGGTTGGCGCACCGAACACAACGTCGCTTCGACAGCCATAGCGTCATCGAGCATCTGACAGAAAGCCGCACGCTGCCGATGGCCGCAGAGGGGCTGCGCATTTTGGCCGACGCGATGCAACTGCTTACCCAAGACCGCCAGGGCGAACGCCCAGCATCCTGGCGGTGGCTCGAGCAATGCCTCAACTCCAGCGCGCACACCGCGCTGACCACCTACACCGCCCAGAGTCCTGATCAGCCGACCCGTGCTCCCGCACGGCGTCTACCGCCGCCGCATGAAGAATCCCTGCATTTCAAACTCGCACCTGCTGGCGAGGGCGCGCGCATCGACTGGCAGCCCGCGAACGCACTCCAGCAGCGTATGGTGGCCGCCCAGGCATGGCGCGAGCCGGATACCCTTCGTCCGCACCGCAGCCCGGCAGCGTTCACACTGATCATCCGCCACCGTGACCCGGAATGGCTGTGGCAGTTTGCCCGACAGTTGATGTCCCGTACGAATATTCGCCCCGTCGTCTTCAGCGACACCCACACGCTGGAACTGCGCATCACCGCACGAGACATCGAGGACATGGGGCGGGAGTTGAGCGACATTCGGGATCATGTAAGCGACGGCCGGATGACTCTGAACGTCCCTGGGGCCGAATACGATATTCAAGGCGGTCTCGCGGGCCAACTGGAAGACCGACTGCCTGGTGTGCGCCTAGGACGAGGTGACGACACATAGTCTCCAACGGTGCTCTCCGGGGAAGCTACAAAACACGGTCAGAGGTCGCTTTGAGCAGACCTCATCGACCTCACCCGAGCCCCATCGGGACGAAGAGGTCGTAGGTTTAAATCGCCACCCTGACAGAGAAACACCACCCATGAGGGCCGGGCCTGTCAAGGGGGCGTAGACGGCCCCCGCCTGCGGCTTTTCGGTGGGATGCCGGGGCGTTTTTCCTTGCGGACCTTCCTCGCGGTCTTTGTGGGGGGCCGCCGCGTGGGAGGGGTCCAGTTGGAGCGCCCGGAGCCCCGCGAGGGACGAGCGGGGCGAGGACGAACGAGCTGGACGCCGACGAGCGGCGGCCGAGAATGGAGGCCGAGGAAGCGTCACGGATGTTGGCAGAAACGGTCGTTGTCATCCCCGGTACCGGCTGGTCGGCGGAGTGGTCTCACACACACCCATTCGGCGTCCGGCCGCAGGCCGGCGCCATGACCATGGTGCGGGGATCCGGGTTGCTCAGTCAGGTCATCGAGCGCGGCCACAGGGCCGTCTCATGGTGTTTTGCGAGCTCGCCCGGGGTTTGCGACCGCCTGTGGCGGTTGTCGTGTGCTGCTGTCATCGCGCCCCCCGGTGGTCCTGCCGGGCCGGGACGGCGCGCAGCAGGTGGTAGGCGTGGGTGAGCAGTTTTCGGGCGATCGCGGTGGTGGCGATCTTCTTGCCGCGGCGGCGGGCCAGGCGCTGGTAGGCGGGGGCGAACTGCGGGGACCGCTTGGCGCTCTGTGCGGCCTCGCACAGGATCCATCGCAGCCAGTTGGAGCCCTGCTTGGAGATGTGTCCGTGCCGCACGGTCAGGTCCGAGGCGCGGACGGTGGGGGTCAGTCCGGCCCAGGCGGCGAGCTTGCGGGCGGAGGGGAAGCGGGTGACGTCACCGATCTCGGTGACCATGACCTGCGCGGTGAGTACGCCCACCCCCGGCAGCCGGGTGAGCGCTTTGATGCGGGGGTCGCCCCGTGCGGTGGCGAGCAGCTGCCGGTCCACCGTGTCGATCGGCTCCTTGAGGGCGTCCATCAGGACCAGGAGGTCGTCGACCACGCGGCGCGAGGCGTCGGGCAGATCAAGGCTGTCGAGCCAGATGCGGCCCGGAGCGGTGAAACAGCTGCCGGGACGGTCGCAGCCGTAGTCCGCCAGGACGGCGTGGACCCGGTTGCGCAGCAGGGTGCGCAACCGCACCAGCTGGCAGCGGTGCCGCACCAACGCGCGCTGCTGCCGCACATCCAGCGGGGCGATCCACGCCTCCGGCAGCAGATCGGCGCGCAGCAGCTGGGCCAGGGTGGCCGCGTCGACCTTGTCGTTCTTCAGCCGCGCGGAGGCGATCGCCTTGCAGCGCAGCGGGTGGACCAGATGCGGCTCGAAGCCGTAGTCCTCCAGCAGCTGAACCAGCCAGCCCCAGCCGTAGGCGGCCTCGAAGGCGACCGGGGCGCCGATCGGCAGATCCCCGATCACCGACAGGACCGGTTCGACCCCGTTGGGCACGTTGCGGTTGGCCCGCACCGCACCGTCGTCCTCGACCACCGCGATCTGTGACCGCTTGCGGTGCACGTCGATACCGACGTAGACAGACATCGAGGGCCTCCTTCCTGAGCCCGTACATACCCGGACGATAGGTATCGCCGGGCTGAGCAGGGAAGGGGGCCCGGCCCTCATAGGGTCAGGTCAGGCCCGGTGCTGAGAAGCCGTATCTCAACCGAACGCGATCCCTTGATTTCTGCTGGTCAGGCATGGTTTCGCTCGGGGTGAGGGAGGCATGCGGCGTCTTGTGTCCGCTTCATGACCGAGGGGTGCGCGGTGGCGTCGGTGCTGGGAATGCTGGAGGAGCGGGAGGCGGCTGCCCGCGTGCGGGTGGAGGGTCTGCGGGAGGAAGCCGCGCGGTTGGCTGAGGTGTTGGAGGCCGCGGAGATCGAGCTGGACCGGCGAGTGATCGCGCGGGAGGAGTTGGTCGAGGCCCTGGCCGCGTCCGCGGCCGAGGCGACTGCCGTGACCGAGGCGGAGCAGGAAACGGCGTGCTCACCGGTGCCGGTGCCGGGCTCGACGGTGCCGCCCTGGCGGGACGGGCTGACGGTGTCGGTGCTGGCACCGGACTACCAGCGGATTCTGGGCGTGCTGGAGGAGCGGCGGTCAGCGGGCAGGGGGCCGGCGAAGGCCAAGGAGATCGCGGTGGGGCTGGGCCTGGGGACGACGCCGGCGAAGGTCGAGGGGGTGCGCTCGAAGGCCAGGCGCTTGGCAGAGCGGGGGTGGCTCCTGCAGGAGACGTCGGGGATGTTCAGCGCCGGCCGGCGGCCCGTGGACGTGCCAGACGCCGGCCCATCCGCGTAACCATCGACCACCGGATCATCGCCTCGCTGGAAGCGGGCAGAGTCTCGTAATCACGGGCCAGACGGCGGGAGTTCATCAACCACGCGAACGTGCGCTCTGCCACCCAGCGTCTGGGGAGCACCACGAACCCTGTCATGTCGTCGGTGCGCTTGACGATCTCCAAGGTCAGGGCGAGTTTGTCCCGGCACCAGCCAACGAGGCCGCCGGTGTAGCCGCCGTCGGCCCAGACGAGGGTGATGTCGCGGTGCAGACGGCGCAGCCGCTGCAGCAGGCCCGCCGCGGCGTCCCGGTCGCCGATGTTCGCGGCGGTGACCGCGACGACCAGGAGCAGGCCGAGGCAGTCGGTCACGATGTGCCGCTTTCGCCCGGGCACCTTCTTCCCGCCGTCGTAGCCGCGTGAGGAGGCCGGCACCGTCGCGGCGGCCCGCACCGACTGCGCGTCGATGATCCCCGCCGTGGGCTCGGCCTCACGGCCCTCGCGCTCACGGACCGTCCCACGCAGCCGGTCATGGAACTCGGCGATCAGCCCGTGCTCGCGCCAGCGGCGGAAGAAGGCGTAAACCCGGCCCCATGCGGGGAAGTCCGCGGGCATCGCCCGCCACGAGATCCCGCCCGCGACCAAATAGCGGATCGCGTCCAGCATCTGGCGGTGGCAATAGCCCTCGGGCTGCCCGCCTCTGCCCTGCAGCCAGGCCGGCACCGGCAGCAAAGGCCGGACCTCCGCCCACTCCGCGTCCGTCATGTCCGACGGATACCGGCGCACCCGATCGGGATGATCGGCCGCGTTGCCGTACACGTGCGCGAGGCAATCACACGATGGTGCAGCCGAGTTGAACTGGACGGGCTCGGACGCGTACAACAACGACACCAGGGCCTCCCGGCATTGCTCGGTTAGATTCGCATCCCCGAGCTACCGAGAGGCCCTGTCTTCATGCGCGTACAACGGGAAGATCACCCCGGCGGGAAACCTGTTCGACCCGCACGTTCCATGATCGGTTGAGATACGGCTTCTGAGAGATCAGCGCCGGGCCTGATTTGCTTTGTGGGCCCAGTTTGGGAGCCATTTGGGAGCCGACTTCGGGGAGCGGCTCCCCGGCGGCTCCCAGCGAGAGGTGTTCCGCCTCGAGTACACCTTGCGCTCCGCAAGAGTCACCCCACGGCTTGTGCCGAGGAGAGAACAGACGGTACGACGATCGACATGCACCGATGGTCTCCGTTAAATGACCGGCAGCTCGCTCTCCTCACCCGCATCGGAGGCGGAGCCGACCCCGTCACGTCGGACAGCCCCGAGTTCGCTCTCACCGCCCGCGCGCTCAAGGAGCGGCGCCTGATCACCATGCCCAAGCAGGATGGGAAGTGGCAGGCAGAGATCACTGACGCGGGGCGCTTCTACCTGGAACACGGCCATCACCCGGACCGGCCGGAACCAGCTCAGCGCAGGCAGCGGTCAACGGACTCCGGCCAACGGACACGACCGGCCCCTCCCCCGCAGAAGCAAGTCACAGCCCCGCCCCCGACGAGGCCAACGCCGCAGCGCGCCGCCAAGCCCCCACAGCCGTCGCCGGCGGAAATCGGCGCCGCCTTGATCGCGGAGGTACAGCAGGCTGGGCGGTTCCTCCGGATCCCCAACCCCAGCGACCAGGAGCGAGCCCGCTACCGCAGGGCGTTCGACGCGGCCCGGCAGCGTGCCCCCGAGGGATACAGCCTGAAGTACAGCGGGCGGGTGAAGGGGGACTTCTTCCTCGGCCTGCTCCGGGTGACCGGCGAAGACGAGACCGAGTGGAACCGTATCCGGCTGGCGCGCAGCCGTGTGATCACCGATGTCGAGGACGTGATCGCCGCAGTCAGCGCGGACCACAGCGCCTTCGAGATCTCGGAGGAGGTCCTCCCCCGGGTGCTCTCGCTGCTCCGGCTCCTCGCCGAGGAAGCCCTCGCACGCCACGGCGAGATCGCGGTGTCGAAGAAGCGCAGGCAGCCGAGGCCGCTGCTCACCGTCCACGGCAGGACGTACGAGGTCGGCTTCCGAGAACGGCAGAAGCCGGTCCGGTACGTCCCCAAGCAGCCGGGCCGCCGTACGTACGACTGGCAGCGTGTCACCCCAGCCCAGAAGTTCGAGCCGTGCGGCGAACTGGAGCTGCTGGTCAGCCAGCAATCGGGCTACAGCTACGGCTGGAAGAAGGAATGGGCCGACACGGCCAAGAAGCCGTTGGAAGATCAGATCGGTTCCGTCTTCCGGGCGGTGAAGGCCCGCGCGGAGGAGCAGGAGCGGGCTCGGCTGGAACGTGAGGCGGAGCAGCAGCGCCTGCGAGAGGAGCGGGAGCGGCAGGAGGCAGAGCATCGGCGCCTAGAAGCTGAGCGGGAGGAACGCGAGCGGCGCGAGTGGGAGGCCGCCGTCAGCGTGGCTTCGATCAAGGCGGTTCACGCAGTACGGGCCGAGCACTTCGGTACGGCCCTTGAGCGGTGGCAGGCGGCAGGGGAGATCCGGACGTTCTGTGCCGCTCTGGATGAAGCCGCTGCGGCGTCGGAAGACAGCCTCGAAGCCGAGAGGCTGCGAGAGTGGTCGGCTTGGGGGAAGGCGGAGGCCGACCGGCTCGACCCCACCCTCAGCGGCAAGGGCTTGGCTTCTCTCAACTTCTATGCGGAGCCGACGGGAGATCAACTGCGGCCGTTCCTCGACGGCTGGCACCCACACCGGCCGGAGAAGGAGAAGAAGCCCGCTACTCAGCCGACACCGGCCAAGGTGGATCCAGATCCGTGGCGCGGTCTCATCGACGCACGTCAGGATCAAGGCTGGCGATATGGACGCCAAGGTCGCGCTCAATGGTGGAGGCGATGACGCCGTGACCGCGGTCGCGTAGGGACTTGACCGCCTTCTCAACCAGCTCCCCCAGTCGGATGACCTCGGCGCGTAGGGCAACCAACTCGTCGTAGCGGTCGGCCTTGTCTTGGCCGCACCACACCCGGACGGTTCGCAGGACGGCCGCCTCCGCGTCCAACTTGCGCTCGTCCCGTCGGCTGTAGGAGTACCAGGAGGGCTGGGCACGCTCCTGCTCGATGTCCTGCTGCTTGCGGTCCACCTCTGGAAGGATCTCGTCGGCGAGGCGTCCGGCCACGTGGCGGGCGATGCGCTCGGTGACCGTCCAACCGGCCAGGCACATGCCGTGGCGGTTCTCGCACACCATGGTGTCGCCGCGTAGTTCGGCTGCGTCCATGCCGATGAGCGGTGCAGTCTCGTCGAGGCGGCTCAGCTCCAGAACGCCTGCGTCCGCCACCGTTCGGCGCAGGCGCAGCCTGTTCTTCGGGCGGACGAATCCGAGGACCATACGGGCGGCCTCGAACTCCGTGCTGCCCCGGACGTGGCGAGAGGACTCCACCAGCGCCAACTCCGCCGCGTCGTCCGCGCGGAACGTATCGACATCCGCCCACGGCGCTACGAGAGAGCCGGAATTGACCCACTCCTGCAGGCCGCCGGCATCGCCTTCGAGGAACCGCACGTGGATCCAGCCAGACCTGCCAGGGCCGCCCACTCGAACGACCTCCACCTGGCGCACCGCGCTACCCAGATCCTTCGGCCTCGCGCGGTACGCCCAGTGCTCGCCAATCTCCATGTGCCTATTGAGCCAGGTCTGTTGGACCCATCACTGGGCGTTTGCCATAAGAAGCCGTCTCTCAACCGATCTTGGAACGTGCAGATCGAACGGAGTTCCTGGTCGGGTGATCTTCCGGCCGTACGCGCATGAAGGCAGGGCCTCCTGGTAGCTCGGGGGTGCGACCCCAATCCGAGCGGTTCCCGGAGGCCCTGTTGTCGTTGTTGTACGCGCCCGAGCCCGCCCACTTCAACTCGCCCGCCGTGTCGTGCGATTGCCTCGCGCACGTGTACGGCAACGCGGCCGATCATCCCGATCGGGTGCGCCGGTATCCGTCGGACATGACGGACGCGGAGTGGGCGGCCATCCGGCCGTTGCTGCCGGTGCCGGCCTGGCTCCAAGGCAGAGGCGGGCAGCCCGAGGGGTATTGCCACCGCCAGATGCTGGACGCGATCCGCTATTTGGTCGCGGGCGGGATCTCCTGGCGGGCGATGCCCGCGGACTTCCCCGCATGAGGCCGGGTCTACGCCTTCTTCCGCCGTTGGCGCGAGCACGGGCTGATCGCCGAGTTCCATGACCGGCTGCGCGGGAGGGTCCGTGAACGCGAGGGCCGCCAGGCCGAGCCCACGGCGGGGATCATCGACGCGCAGTCGGTGCGGGCCGCCGCGACGGTGCCGGCCTCCTCACGCGGCTACGACGGCGGGAAGAAGGTGCCGGGCCGCAAACGGCACATCGTGACCGACTGCCTCGGCCTGCTCCTGGTCGTCGCGGTCACCGCCGCGAACATCGGCGACCGCGACGCCGCGGCCGGCCTGCTGAGACGGCTGCGCCGCCTGCACCGCGACATCACCCTGGTCTGGGCCGACGGAGGCTACACCGGCGGCCTCGTCGACTGGTGCCGGGACAAACTCGCCCTGACCTTGGAGATCGTCAAGCGCACCGACGACATGACAGGGTTCGTGGTGCTCCCCAGACGCTGGGTGGCGGAGCGCACGTTCGCCTGGCTGATGAACTCCCGCCGTCTGGCGAGAGATTACGAGACGCTGCCCGCTTCCAGCGAGGCGATGATCCGGTGGTCGATGGTCACGCGGATGAGCCGGCGCCTGGCGCGGCCACGGGCCGCCGGCCGGCGCTGAACGCTCCCGACGTCTCCTGCAGCAGCCACCCGCGCTCCGCCAGGCGCCTGGCCTTCGAGCGCACCCCCTCGACCTTCGCCGGTGTCGTCCCCAGGCCCAGCTGAACCGCGACCTCCTTGGCCTTCGCCGGTCCCTCGCCCGCTGAGCGCCGCTCCTCCAGCACGCCCAGAATCCGCTGATAGTCCGGCGCCAGCACCGTCACCGGCAGCCCGTCCCGCCACGGCGGCACCGTCGAGCCCGGCACCGGCACGGTCGATGGCGCCCTTTCCTGCTCCGCCCCGCTCTCCGTCACCGCAGTGGACTCGGCCGCGGACGCGGCCAGGGCCTCGAGCAGCTCCTCCCGCGCGATCACCCGCCGGTCCAGCTCGATCTCCGCGGCCTCCAACACCTCAGCCAGCCGAGCGGCTTCCTCCCGCAGACCCTCCACCCGCACACGGGCAGCCGCCTCCCGCTCCTCCAGCATTCCCAGCACCGACGCCACCGCGCACCCCTCGGTCATGAAGCGGACACAAGACGCCGCATCCCTCCCTCACCCCGAGCGAAACCATTCCTGACCAGCAAGGATCAACCGATCACGTTCGGTTGAGAGACGGCTTCTAACTACAGGCGCAAGCTCCTCATCACCAAGTTGACGCCGCTCTGCGAAGCATCGCGCGAAATAGCTTCCCGGCAGGGACACAAGGAGGCACAGCAGCACGTCCGGTCATCCGCGCTGTCCCTCGCAGTGTTTCTCACCGGACGACGCTCCCTCCACGTACGAGACTCAGTGGCTCGTCGATGAGTTCGCCGGTCGGGGACTTGGTCGCGTTCCACCTGGAACCCGTGGCCCTCCTCCAGAGAGACCCTCACACATAGTCACAGGATGGTCACGAGATGGAATATGCGGGTGATCAAGTGGCTGATCACCAAGAAAATTTCACTCTACGTTTGCCGGGAATATCCGGCGCCCTGTGTGCTGGGGAGCCTCAGCGGCGAGGGTGTGGGGAATGACTAGTTACCGTTTCAATCCCCCGCCGGGTTGGCCTGTGCCACCCGCGGGATGGATGCCGCCGCCGGACTGGCGGCCCGACCCCTCGTGGCCCCCGATGCCGACGGGATGGCAGCTGTGGATTCCTGAGGCCGACTCCGCCAGCGACGCCCCTCGAAAGGGAGGGCTGTTCGGGCGTCGGCGTTCGGATGCCGTGTCCGAGGCCGAAGAACTGCGGGCGTGGATCGCAAGGACACAGGGGCTGGATGCCGCGCAGGTCGCCGGCCTCGTACGGCAGGCCGAAGCGGAGGCCGCTGCACTGCGGGAGCGGACGTCCGCCGAAGCCGCCGAGGAAGCCGAGGAGATCCTCAAGGACGCCCGTGAGACGGCGAAGGAGATTCTCGGCGATGCGCGCCGGACGGCGAAGGAGACCGAGCGGGTCCGCAAGGAGGCCGACCGGCACCGTAAGGACGTATTCGACGCCGAGCGGCGGCTTGCCGAACTGCAGGGCCGGATCGTCAACGCCGACGAGACCGCCATGCTGCAGGAGGCCGGGATCTATGCCTACCGGCATGCGCTGCACGACGCGATCGCCTACCGCAGCCGGCTCGACACACTGCAGAACGAGATCAAGGCGCTCGCCCGTGCGGGCCGCGCCGTCCAGGCGGCCACGGACTGGACGGTCAACGGCTCCAAGCGCGAGGGCCAGAAGATGGTCCGCGACTTCTCCAAGCTCATGCTGCGCGCCTACAACGCCGAAGCCGACTACGCCGTGCGGTCCATGCGGCCGCACCGGCTGAGCTCCCTCGTCGACCGGCTCTACAAGAGCCGCGAGACGATCGCAAGGCTCGGCGCCACCATGCACATCCGGATCACCGACGAGTACCACAACGCGCGCGTACAGGAGTTGGAACTCACCGCCGACTTCCTGCAGAAGAAGGAAGAGGAGAAGGAGGCCCAGCGCGAGGTACGCGCCCGGGAGCGTGAGGAGGCGGCGGTGCAGCGAGAACTCGACCGGCAGCGCGAGAAGCTGAACAAGGAACTCGGCCACTACCAGTCAGCACTTGAGCGCCTGCGCGAGCGCGGTGACGAGGCGGGTGTGGCGGAGATGGAGGCCAAACTGGCCGAGATCGAGAACGCTCTGCAGGACGTCGAGTCCCGCGCGGCGAACGTCCGCGCCGGCTATGTGTACGTCATCTCGAACATCGGCGCCTTCGGCGATCGTATGGTGAAGATCGGCATGACCCGTCGACTAGAACCTCTGGAGCGCGTCTACGAGTTGAGTGGCGCGGCCGTGCCCTTCCGTTTCGATGTGCACGCACTGATCTTCAGCAAGGACGCGGTCGGCCTGGAGACGGAACTCCACCGGCAGTTCGCGTCACAGCGGGTCAACCAGGTCAACAGTCGAAAGGAGTTTTTCTACGCCACCCCGGCCGAGGTGCGCGATGCGCTGCAACGGTTCGCCGGACAGCATCTGATCGAGTTCACCGAGGAACCCCAGGCGCTGGAATGGCGGGCCGGCAGGCGCATGGTCGAAGCCGGTGCGCCTGCCGCAGGCGCAGCAGGAGTTGCCGCCCGGACAGCATGAGGTGCGACCAAGCATCACTACGATCACGGTCATGGACTGGCTGGAGCGGGCCGCGAAGCTGAGGCAGTGGAGTCGGGACGGGGTGCGGGCGCCGCACAAGCCGTTGCTGCTGCTGTACGCGCTGGGCCGCTTTCAGACGGATGCCGCGGACGAGTTGCCGTACAGCGCGGTGGAGGCGGATCTGAAGCAACTGCTGGTGGAGTACGGTCCACCGCGCGGGACCACACCCGCCTATCCCTTCCACCATCTGGTCAGCGACGGGGTGTGGGAAGTGCGGACCGAGCACGGCGCCGGCAGCCCAGGCACCGGGGTGCGGGCACTACGAGCCAGCCGAGCCACTGGGCGGCTGGCCCCGGACCTTCAGGTGGCGCTCCGGCGGGAACCGTCGCTGCTGGGCCGCATGGCCAGGGTGCTGCTGGATCTACACTTCCCAGCGTCACTGCACCAGGACCTGTGTGGCGCTGTGGGCCTGGAACTGGAACTGGCGGAGACCGGCGCTCTGGCAGCGCCCGAGAGGCGGCAGCGGGACCGCCGGATGCGGGAGATGGTGCTGACCGCGTACGAGTACCAGTGCGCCTTCTGCGGCTACGACGGCATGATCGGCTCGGCGCCCGTCGGGCTGGAGGCCGCGCACGTGCGCTGGTGGGCGTTCGATGGCCCGGACGACGTCGACAACGGGCTGTGCCTGTGCTCGCTGCACCACAAACTCTTCGACAAGGGCGTCCTCGGCATAGGCGACGGGCACCGCATCCTGGTCTCGCAGCAATTCATCGGCCGCAGTCAGGCTGCCCGCGAGCATGTCACCGCACTCGCGGGCCGTCCGCTCATAGGCCCTCAACCCGGCCTGCCGCCCATCTCGGCAGCCCACCGCTCCTGGCACACCAGCCAGGTCTTCCACGGCAGCCCACGCGCGGCCGCCGCCTGACCTGGTGTTCAATGTGGGATTCCATGGACGGGGCGCACCAAGCATCCCTGATCGCTCCTCATGCTGCTTTCACCGCTGGCATGCGGCTCCCAGTCCGTCGCCTGAGGCAACGCTCGGCCTCCCCGCCCGGTCGAAGTGCGGGAGGCGATCCACGCGTGGCCAGGGCCTCGACCATGTTCTGGTCGAGGCCCTCTCACCGCATCGTATGCACCCTCGTCTTCGGCTACTCCACCGCTTCACGGCGCGCTCGCAACAACGTGTCGAGGACACTCACTGGCGAGCGTGCGCTCATTGTCAAGCGGGCATCGAGCGCTGCCTCCCACTGCTCGGTTAGGCCAGCCATGAGGCGCTTGCGCATGCCAGGGGTGACGTGCGCGTAGCGCGCCGAGACCGAGCCGTCGATGTGGCCCATACGTTCGTCCATGAGCACCTTCTCGGTGCCGAGGTCCTCCATCACGGTCCGGTGGGTGTGGCGAAGGCCGTGGGGCGTGAAGCCCTTGGCGATCGGGAGCCAGCAGGCGTCGGCCCGGTCACTGGCGCCACGTCCTCTGGCCGGGACACCAGGCCACGGCTCGCCGAGCAGCGGGACGGGGCGGGCCTCCTGTGGTGCCTTCTTTGGGTACCAGCCGGAGACCGCCGGAGTGAACAGCCACGTCGCAAACCCGTTTCGACGCCAGTGGGCGGCGTGCTCCGCCACCACGCCACCCCGCACGAAGCCAAGGTCCTCGATGGCCTGCTCCACCCTCATCCGCCTGGCTTCGGTGACGCGGTCAGGGTGGTTGAGGACGTTGGACACCGTGCCCGTGGAGACTTCGGCACGGCGTGCGACGTCGACGAGCTTCCCGCCCTGGTGGCCGCCGGTGCGGGCCGCGCCCTGTCCCCGGAAGACGTAGGTCTTGCCGTGACACGGGCAAGGTTTCGGCTTCGTACGGGCGACATGGTTGGCGACCAAGGCCGACAGCCAGTCCATCGCGTAGATGGTGCGGTAGCTGTCGTCCTTGGGCGGGCAGCGCACGAGCTCGCCTGTGTCGAGTTCGTACAGCTGCCACTCGACGCGGATGGAGCCGGGGCGCGCGAACTCCGTCTCCAAGCCGACGATTTCGCCCCAGCGCATGCCGGTGTATCCCTTGAGGACGACGGCGACGAACTCGTCGTCGCGGCCGGAGAGCAGGGCGGCCCGTTCGGCGGTCAGCAGGATGCCGAGCGGGTCGGTGACGACCTTCTCCGGGCCGCGGTCGCGGGAGCGGCCGGCGCGCTTGCCGCGCCCGCGACGTCGGGCGGCCGGGTTGGACGTAATCAGCCCCTCGTCGATCGCGTCCTCGAAGATCAGATGGAGCGTCGAGCGCCAGGTCTTGACGCTCGAGGCCGCGTACGCGGCCTTCTCCTTCTTCTCCCACAAGTCGACGTCCGTGCGCAGGATGCCGGCGAGCGCCTTGTCCTCAAAGTCGGGGAGCAGGTGCTCCTCGATGTGGCGTTTGTAGTTCTGCATGGTCGAGGCGGCCAGGTCCTGGGCCTCGTACCAGCGGTTCGCGTACTCTCCGAAGGTCTCCTGGCCGAGTGACGGGTCGCGCCAGTCGCCGCGCCGGTACTTGTTCTCGGCCTCGCTCGCGGCGCGCTGGGCCTCGCCCTTGGTGGCGAACCTGATCGCCTTGCCGTTGTCGTCGACCACCGTGAGGTGCTTGCCGGGCGCGGTCTTGTACCGGCCGCGCCAGTAGTTTCCGCGCTTCTCCGCGAAACCCACGTGTACTTCCCCTTCCCCGTCGTCGTCCTAAGCGGCGGTCCCGAACTGGCCCTGGCGTGCTCGGCGCGGTGGCCGGGCACGCAGGCGAGACGTGGGCACGGCAGTCGGCGGGGAGGGCTGAGGAGTTGGCGGCTTGGGAGCGCGAGCCGCCGCCGGGTGCTGCTGCGGCGAGGCAGGACGGGCCTCGTTCATGCGGATGATCTCCGCGAGGTGCTCACCGGTGAAGCGGTAGGCGCGGCCTACGCGCGTGAAGGGGATGAGCCGTCGGCGGGCACGGTCCTTGACCCACCAGGCGGAGCAGCCGAGGACGGCGGCGACCTCCTCCGGGACGTAGAGGCGTGGCAGGGCGGCCTCCGAGTGCGGAGCCGCTGTGGAGGCAGGGGGTATTGCGGGTTGGCGCAAGGGGTGGGTCCTCTTCTGGCGGGCGTGGGTGCGGCAACACCGGACCGCCGGTCGATCGCTGGGGATGGGGTGAGGTGCCCGTCCTGGGGGTTTGCGGGCCCAGGACGGAGTGGAGAGAGGGATGGAGGCTATGCCTCGTCGGAGGTGTCGGCCTCGTCTTGGCGCTCGGCGGACGGCGGTCCGTAAGCCTCCAGCAGATGCTTGGCGGACGCCTCGGCCATGGCGTTGGAGACCATCACGTCCGCTTCCTCGCGGATGTCGGGATGTTCGGCGAGGTAGGCGTCCAGGGCGTCGCGCGCCTGGGTGTAGGCGGCGTTGGCGCACTGGGTCTCGCGGAACGCGTCCACGACGGCGTCGATGAGTTCCATGGCGCGGGCCTGGGCGGCGAGTTGCGGGGGGCCGACGAGGTTGCGCAGGTCGATGCCGAAGACCTCGGCGAACCCGATGGCCTCGTCGAGGTTGATGCGGCGCTTGCCGTTCTCGATGCGCCAGACGGCCGACGGGTTCATCTCGAAGCCGGCCTCGTTCAGGCGGTCGGACAGGGCGTTGGTGCTCCAGCCGCGCGCCTCTCGCTCCAGCTTGATGCGCACCGCGACGTTCGCCTCGCCGCTGAGCAGCACGCCCTGTGGGGCGTCGTCGTCTGCCACGGCCACCTCCTTCCGTTCGTAACAAGGCACTGCCTTTTGCAGCGACCCCTAAAGAGTAGCATCCGTTCTGCGAGATGCAGAACACTTCTGCGATCGGCAATTCCTGTGGCATAGTGGTAGCCCCACCCCCATCAGCCCGAGGAGCCTGCGCGACCCACCCCATGTAGCGCCGCATGCAAAAAGCCCCCGGCTGTCACCGGGGGCCAAGCGCAAACCTCTCAACCGCCATCCCTAGCGATCGACCCGCGTGGCCGGGATTGCCGTCCCGTATGGCCCGCGAGCAGAGGAGCTGATGCCCAGTATGACCGATGCCCAGCCGAGTACGCCATCCCGCTCCATGGACTTCCACGCGTCAGCGCCGGACAGGCCCTCGCAGCCTTTCAACGTGGAGGCCGAGCGCGCGGTGCTCGGCGCGTGCATGCACGACTGCGACGTCATCGACGTTGTCCGGCCGATCCTGGGCGACGATGCCTTCTACAGGCCCGCGCACGAGACGGTCTGGCGTGCGCTGCTCGCCCTGCACCGCGAGGGCAGGCCGACCGATCCGATCGTGCTGGCCGAGATGCTCCAGCAGCAGGGGGACCTTCAGCGTGTCGGTGGCGCCAGCTACCTTCACCAGCTCGCCGGCGCCCTCTACGACAGCAGCAGCGCGGAGCACCACGCGGAGATCATCCGCGAAAAGGCGGACCTGCGCCGCCTGCTCGCCTCCGCCGTACGGACCGTCCAGCGCGCCCAGGAACCGGGCGCCGACCCCGACGAGATACGCAGCGAGATCGAAGCGGAGATGCGCGCCGAGCGCGAGCGCGCACTCGCCTCGGGACAGGGACGTCTGAACCGCTTCGCCACCGACGGGTGGACCTTCGTCACGGAGACCGGCGCGGACGCCGAGCCCCTGTGGGGAACGCGCGACAAGACGGTCTGGGCGCCGGGCGAGAGCCTGATGATCGTCGGCGCACCCGGGGTCGGTAAGACCACCCTGGCCCACCAGGTGGTCTTCGCCCGCCTGGGCCTCACGGAGACGGTCCTGGAGATGCCGGTCGCCCCCAGCAGGCGGGTGCTCTACCTGGCCATGGACCGCCCCAAGCAGATCGCCAAGGCCATGGCCCGCCGGGTCTTCGACGCCGACGAGAAGATCCTGCGCGAGGGGCTCGTCGTCTGGCAGGGCCCGCTGCCCGCCAGCCTGGACAAGGAGCCCGACCTCCTCGCGGATCTCGCCGCCGCCCACCGGGCTGACACGATCGTGATCGACAGCCTCAAGGACGCGGTGAGCACGATGGTCGACGACAGCCTCGCCGTCGCCTTCCACAACGCCCGCAACCGCGCCCTGCGAGGCGGTGTGGAGATCCTGGAGCTGCACCACCAGCGCAAGGCCACCGCCGACGCCCCGCGCGGCCAGCGCCCCAGCCTGGACCAGGTCTACGGCTCCACCTGGTACGTCTCCGGCGCAGGCAGCGTCCTGTTCGTCACCGGCAAGGCCGGCGACCCCGCCGTCACCCTGCACCACCTCAAGACCCCCACCGGGGAGATCGGCCCGCTGGATGTCACCCACGATCACGTGCGCGGCACCACCACGGTCGACCCCACCAAGGACCCCGCCGTCCTGCTCCGCAACTCCCCAGGCGGCCTGACCGCCCGAGAGCTGGCAGCGACCCTGATCGGCGGGGGCGACCCCGACCGCGCCGACGTGGAGAAGGCACGCCGCCACCTGGCCCGCCTCGTCGACAGCGGCCTGGCCACCAGGGCCGACGGCGTCGCCGGAGGAGCCGGAGGCGGACAGCAGACCCGCTACTACGCCTCCGCACGCCACCTCACCGCCGTCGGCTGAACCCCCTCTCGGCCCGCGCGAAGCGATCACGCGACCGTACACGCGGCCCTCACGCGGACACCGGGCCGTGAACCGCTCACAGCGCTCACGCTCATCGCGAAACCGCAGGTCAAGCGATCACGCGAGCGTCCACGCCGTACACGCACGCAAGCGATCACGCGCGGGGCCCCCTTTAGAAGGGGGCCCGCGTGTACGCCCCCTGCGTGAACGCCCCTCACTCGCACGCCACAAGCCCCACCGCACCACCCTGGAGCCCGCCCTTGCACTCCCCTGCCCCGAGCGCGCCGGCAGCCATACGCGGCGGCCGCAGCAGCCGCGCCGGTATCGCCCGGCTCCCGCTCACCCCGGCCGCCGAGCACAGGCACCCGCTGGGGGTCGTCGCGTGAACCGAAAGGGACGCATCATCCTCGTCTTCGGCCTGGTGGCCGTCGTCCTCATGGCCTTCCGGGTCTCGTGGAACGCGCTGTCCGACGTGGCCCGCGCCATCGGCGCCGACTCCACCGCCGCCCTGCTCTACCCGATCGTCGTCGACGGGCTGATGGCCCTCGCACTGGTCGCCACACTCGTGCTGACCGGTACCGACCGCAAGTTCGCGCTGCGGGTCCTGGCGACCTACACGATCGCCAGCCTCCTGTTGAACTACGTGCACGGCCTCATACCGGCCCTGCACACCACGTCGACGCACTGGGGCCGACTGGCCGACTGGGACCCAGCGAACTGGGCCCTCGTACTGCTGGCGACCTCGCTCCCGGTCGGGTCGATCTACTTCGGGTCGGACCTCGTGGCGAAGGTGCTGCACCACAACCCCGAGTCGGCCGACTCCGCCGAAGCAGCCTCTGCCCAATCGGTGAGTCGACAAGCTGAGGAGCAGGCCGCACGGTCGAGGTCTGACCAGGCCGAATCGGCCCCCGAGCAGCCGACCGAGTCGACCCCCGTGAGGGTCGCCGAGGTGCCCGTGACGAGGCCGACCGAGGCCGACGAGTCGGCCCTCGCTACCCGACCGCCCCGGTCGGCCGCCGCGGGGAAGTCGACCGGAGCCGCCCCACGTCGGGCGACCGGTCGGGTCCCCGGCACCGCCAAGTCGACCGCCGACCGCACGCGCGCCCGGACCGACGCCGAAGTCCTCGACGAGGCCCGACTCCTGACCGCCGACTGGAGCGACGACCGGCTGACCGCCGAGCGTCTGCGCAGCGAACTACGGATCGGGCAGAAACGCGCCCGCGCCCTGCGCGACCAGTTGCATGCCGAGCGCACCGGCCAGACCGAGCCCGTCACGTACGACGGCTTCGAGTCCGAGCCAGTCGACGGCCACGACGAAGCCGCCTCCCCGCGGCAGAAGGGCCTCGAAACAGCCGCCGTCGGCACCGCCTGACCCTCGCAAGCGAACCAATCGCCGCACCCTGCGCGGGCTCGCCCCGTGCCCGCGCAGACGAGCGCGGGACAGAGGGGCCACACGCAGCGAAGTCCCCGGCACCAACACCCCACGGAGAAACGATCCATGCATGACCCGCACCACGAACTCGCCATCCCCCAGCTGGAGATGGCCACCGGTCTGAACAGCACAGCAAGTTGTCGGGTAAGGAGTCCTTACCCGGTCCCCGCCCCGGGGGAGGCGGAGACATCCGGCGCAGGGGCGGCGGAGTCGGCCGGCCCGGGGGGACCGACCAAGACAGGGGGCGAGACCACGTCGTCGACGCAACCCGTTCAGCCGTCCGCTCCGCGTCGCCGACTGCGTCAGCCGCGCCTGCGTGAGCACCGTGCCCATCCCCGCTACAGCGACAGCGAGTTCGCCGAACTCGCACGTGCCGCCGACGTCAGCCGTATGCCGATCGGCGGCTACGTCGCCGAGGCATCGCTGGCCGCCGCCCGCGCCGAGGACCCATCGGCCGCGGTCGCCGACTACCGCGCCATGGTCAAGTCGTTGATGGCCGCCAACCGGCAGCTCGGCGGGGTCGGCAACAACCTCAACCAGCTCACGTGGCACCTCAACAAGGACGGCGCCTGGCCCCAGCCCGACGCCGTCCTCCGTCTCCTCCAGCGCATCGAAGCGGCCATCGCCGCCGTCGACACCGCAGTCGCCCAGGTCGTAGAGGGGCGGTGAGCCGGTGATACCGAAAATCATCCTTGGCAAGGGCGACACCCGCCGCCTGATCGCCTACCTCTTCGGCAAGGGCACCGCCAACGAACACGTTGACCCGCACCTGGTGGCGTCCTGGAACGGCTTCGCCCCCGACCCCGGCCGCAGTCCTCACCGCGCCCCCAAGGAGGCGGAGAAGCAGCTCCACACCCAGCTCGACCAGCCGGTGGCCATGCTCGGCCGCCGGGCACCCCAGACCACGGTCTGGCACTGCCCGGTCCGCGCCGCCCCCGAGGACCCCATCCTGTCCGACGCCCAGTGGGCAGAGATCGCCCGCCGGATCGTGGCCGCCGCCGGCATCGCCCCCACCGGGGACACGGAAGCCTGCCGCTGGGTGGCCGTACGGCACGCCGACGACCACATCCACATCGCCGCCACCCTGGTCCGCCAAGACGGCCGCCGCCCTCGGCGGGACTACGACATCCGCGCCGTGCAGAGGGAAGCCCGCAAGATCGAAATCGACTACGGGCTCCGCCGGTTGAAGCCGGGCGACGGCACCGCCGCCAAACGCCCCACCAGCAAGGAGCACTTCAAGGCCAAGCGCCTGGGCCAGGACGCCACCTCCCGCGAGATCCTGCGCCTGCGGGTCCGCCGCGCGATGGCAGCCGCCTCAACCGAGGCCGAGTTCTTCGCCCTGCTGGAGGCGACCGGCGTGACTGTGCGCCTCAAGCTCGGCCCTTCCGGCGATGCGCTCGGCTGCAACTTCGCCTTGCCCGGCGACACCAACGACAAGGGCGAGCCCGTGTTCTACGCCGGTTCCACCCTCGCCGGCGACCTCTCCCTGCCCAAGATCCGCCAACGCATCGCCACCACCACTCCCGAACCGGTGGCCATCCGACCGGGCAACCCCTGGCACCAGGCCACCGCCGCCACCGAACGCATCCCCCGCCACCTCACCCGCAGTGACGACGAAGCGGCCCAGGGCCAGCTGGCCGCGCTTGGCGGAGCGCTCGACCTGCTCCCGCTCACCGCCCCCACCACAGCGAGGGCCGAACTCGAACGAGCCGCCCTTGCCTTCGAGCGTGCCACCCGTTCCCGCATCGCTGCCGACCATGCCAGTGCTGGTGTCCTGCGCCGCAGCGTCCAGGCGATCTGGAAGGACCCCGCGCGGCATGGGGACGGTGCCGGGCTGGCGATGCTGCTGGACGTCGCGCTCACCGCGGTCGCCTACGCGATGCACTGGCACCGCACCCGCCAGCACGCCCAGCAGCAGGCGGCAGCCGAGCAGACCCTCATCCACCTGCAGGCCGCGTACGCGCAGATCACCGGAACGGTCCTGGCCGGCCTCGCCAGCCGGGCACCCAGCCCGCAGACCAAACGCCGCTACGCCCACCGGCTCCAGCAGGCGGTCCCCGAGCATGCCGAGCGCATCCTGGCCGACTCCGCCTGGGACGCCCTTGCCGCCGTGCTCGCCGAGGCGGAAGCAGCCGGGCACAACGCGACCGCGATCCTCGACCGGGCCCTCGGCCAGCGCACGCTGGACGACGCCCACAGCCCCGCGCGGGCACTGACCTGGCGCATCCGCCGCCTCGGCGAACGCCACGCGCCCGGCCCACGAGCCCAAGCAGCCAACGCCAGCCACGCCGCAGCGCACCCCGCCGCTCCACGCCCGCAGGAACCGCAGACGCGGCGGCGCTGAACACCCCTACGCCCGGCCGCCACCATCAGCGACGTCCTCGTAAGGCGCTTCCGCAGTACCCACCTGCCCACCCCGGAAAACCCCCAGGACACGCCCTCCCGACCCAAGCACCGCGCCCCGCCCTCAGCGCCCGCCGCGTGATCCGCGAATGACGCCGCTCGTCATGCCCCCAGCACTAATTCGGCTTCTGGTATGCCTGCTTGGAGTGGCCGACAAGCACCGCAGAGAGCGGTTCTGCGCCGCCGGGTGCACCCATGCCTGGCATCAGCCAGTGCGGAATCAATCCGGCGGATTCGGGCTGAACCGCAGGGCGTTGAGCCGTAGACTTCGGCATTCAACGCCGACGAAGTCCGGCCGTTGCGCGCGCCCGCGGGGGAGGAGATCGCATGCAGGACCCTTCGGACTCGAAGGAGATCGCCGAGCCTGAGGAGAACGGCCGGAGCAATACCGCCGATTCACCAGTTGTGGACGATCCGACGTCCAACTCGGACATCGACTCGACCACGGCGTCGACGGTCCTGGTGGAGGTGCTCCCAGGGGTGGCTGTCGTCGCCGGTGAGGTCCCGCCGGAGCTGAAGCCCGATCTGATCGACTTCGGGATCGTGCCGGCTGCCGACCGCAAGCAGATCTCAGCGATCCTCGCCTCGATCGGGAACGCGGCGACCGTGGTCGGCAATCTCGGAAACGCGTTCGCCGGCGTGCAGGGGCTCTACAGGATCGACGCCACGACACAGGCCCTGCTGAACAGCGGCGCGACGCTCGCCGTCAAGGACGGCGGGAACCTCGGAGCGGTGATGGTTCCTGGCCGCTTCCTGCGTCAGGCCCGCTTCTACTCCGTGAATGCGGCGGGCAAGGCGCAGACCGCAGCCTCGATCGGGCCTGCGCTGGCCATGGTCGGCCTTCAGATGATGTTGAGTGAGGTCTCGGGCCTCGTCAGGACCAACCTCGCGGTGACAAGTCAGGTCCTCACCGCCATCCGCAAGGATCAGTGGGCTGAACTGACGGGGCTCGTCGCCGCCATCGATCGCGCGGTCGACCAGGCGCGAGAGATCGAATCGGTCCCGACGTCCTTGTGGGAGGACGTCGCGGGCAGTGGAGCGCTGCTGCAGAAGCAGCTTGAGCTCTACCAGGGGAACGCTCGCGACCACGTCAGGCAGATCGGTCGGGCCGACGCACGCAGCCACCGTGAATATCTGCAGACGAACGCCGAGGCGATCGCCTTCGACGCCTACGCCCTCCTGTCCTCCCTCAAGGCATGGACCGGGTATCACGCGCTCCGCGCCGCAAGGGCGAGAGCCGCTGGACGCGAAGACGCCGCCGAGGCGCAGTACGCCGAGGTCATCGCGCGCGACACCCGCGCGGAGTTCGACTCCGCTCTCGCCGAGTCGACGAGCCTCGTCGACGCGCTGACGCGGGAGCTGCGGATCACCGCCGAACTCCCCGGCCCCGACACATGGCCGCTACCGGGGAAGCGGAAGGACGTGAAGGCAGCCCGCGAAACCTCCGCCCGTCTTCTGGAAACGATCGAGCCTCTTGCCAACGCTCTCCGTCCGCCGGCCCCTCCGCTTGAGGCTCCGGGCGTCGTCTGCGCACCCGAATCGCTGGATCCCGAGCCGTACCTTCGTATCCTGCGATGGCTCCTCGAGGACGGTGAGACCCTACGTGTCCTCGGCTTCCCCGACCAGGTCGATGCCCTCGGCCCCATTTCTGCGATCGTCGGCGGAGCGAAGGAGAGGTTGGCGGTAGCAAGGGACAAGGCTGCGGCAAAGACACTGGTCGCCGTCACGGATCGCCGCATCATGACGGCCAAGACGAACGCATTCCTTGAGCAAGCCGAGATCCGGCAAGACATCCCTACTAACCAAGTGCGATACGTCCGAGCAACGACCACACAGGACAAAAGCGCGCGCTTGGCGATCGACCTCATCACGCGCGACGAGAACATCCGGTGGCTCTTTCACGCTGACATGGACAACACTCAAGTGGGCGCGCTCGCCGCCGTGCTTGCCGAGTCGATGACGATCCCGGACGTTGAACGCGATGAGCTGCAACGGCGACGCTACGCCCCCATCGAGGCGGGCAAGAAGAGCGAGAGTGCTGGCACGAGGTCTACCGAACCGGCTGAACCCGAGGCCACGACCTGCGATGCCGAGTAGGCCCCGAGCCGATTGACCAGTTCGTGGCTGGGGCCGATAGGGAAGCGGTCACCGCGCCTTGCGGAAGCTGGTGCACGCCGTGGCTCAGACGCGCCCTTGACCAAGGTCTACGAGGATTGTTCCGTTAGGGAAGTTGGGCGTTCTACTCGGGGGTTGCCTTCGTGACCAGGTCGGTTGGCAGTGCGTGGTGTCTCATCAGCGGCACCAGGCAGGAATCGGCCGTTCCCTCGGCTGCCGGGGCCTCCGTATGAGACTCCGGCGCGGGATCGCGATCGCCGTCGTCGCCGGAGGCGGCGCTGTGACCACCATGCTGGTCGGGCTCGTCACGAACGCCGTGTCCGATGAGTCGCGGTGGCCCGGCTGGCTGGGGTGGTTACAGGAGCACGCCTGGTTCTCGTTCGTCGCGTTGGGGGCGGCGATGGCGGGGCTGACGGCCCTGCTCGCCGGGCTCTCCGAGACGCGGCCGCCCACCCCTCCGGGACGACCGGAGGATGGAGCGGGGCCACCGGGGGCCGCCCAGGTGCTGCGTTCGTTGCCGCGCGACACCGCCGCGTTCACCGACCGGGCCACAGAGCTGGAGCGGCTGGTGGGCTCGGTTCGGACTTCACAGGAGCGTGGCGAGGGGCTGCCCGTTCACGTGATCGACGGCATGCCCGGCGTCGGGAAGACCACCTTCGCCGTGCACGCCGGCCACCTGCTCTCGGAGCGGTTCCCCGACGGACAGCTCTTCGTGAACCTCAACGGGCACACGCCGGGGCGTACTCCGGTACAGGCCGGCGAGGCGCTCGCCTCGCTTCTCGCGGCTGCCGGCGTGCCGACGCAGCAGATTCCCGTCGGTGACGACGTCGGAGCCGTCACGGAGGCTCGGGCCGCCATGTGGCGGAGCAGGCTGGCGGACAAGAAGGCACTGCTGATTCTCGACAACGCGGCCAGCTACCGGCAACTGGAGCCGCTGCTCCCCGGTGGGAGCGGGTGCCTGGTGTTGGTGACCAGCCGCAAGCGACTGGTGGCGAACGAGGAGGTGGTCATGTCGGTGGACGCGCTGCCGCCGGATCACGCTGTCGAGCTCTTCGTGCGGCTCAGTGGTCGGCCGGCCGACGCTCTCGGCCGGGATGTGGTGGAGGAGCTCGTGCGGCTGTGCGGGTGTCTGCCGCTGGGGGTATCGCTTCTCGCGGCACGGCTACGGCACCATCCGTCCTGGACCGCCGAGGACCTGCGCGGGCGGCTGGTGGCGGCGCGGGACCGGTTGGGGGAGCTGCACGCCGGAGAACGAGCCGTCGCCGCGACGTTCGATCTCTCCTACCGGGATCTCGCGCCGGAGAGGCAGCGCTTCTTCCGACACCTCGGCTTCTTCCCGGGCACCGATCTCGACCCGCACGTCGGTGCGGCTCTTGGTGAGGTCTCGGTCGTGGTGGCCCGTCGGCATCTTGAGGCGCTCTACGACGACCACCTGATCGATGAGCAACCAGGGAGTCGCTACCGGCTGCACGATCTCTTGCGCGACTACGCTCGCGGTCTCGCCGCCGAGGGAGAGGGCATGGACCACGTACAGGCCGTCCGGCGTGTGTGCACCTACTACCTGGCCGCTCTCGCCGTCGCTAACGGGCACATCGTGCGCAGCGGAGCCGCGGTGCCACCGGCGCCGGACGACACCTCGCGGGTGGAGACCCCGGCCTTGGAGTCGCGGGCGGATGCCCTGAGCTGGCTGGAGACAGAGCGGGCCAACGTGCTGGCCTGTGTCCGGCGAGCGAACGGCCTCGACCTGTACGACCTCGTGGTCCGGCTCGCCGCGGCCATGGCGCCCTTCCTGCGCCAGGCTGGCCCCTGGGACCAGGCCGTCGGGCTGCATCGGACCGCCGCCGAGGCCGCCCGCCACACCGGCGACCAGCGGGCGCAGGGTGATGCCCTCGCCGAGCTGGGTGTCGTACGCCGCTTCACGGCTTCCTACCCACAGGCGATCGAGGCCCTGAACGACGCCGTGACGGCGTACGACGCGGTCGACGACCGGCGCGGCAAGGCGGACGCGCTCAACCAGCTCGGCATCGTCTGGTACCTGACCGCGGACAACGAGGACGCGGCCCGCGCCCAGACCGAGGCCCTCGCCCTCTACCGTGAGCTGGGGGACCGGCTCGGACAGGCGAACGCGCTCGCGGATCTCGGCATGACACACCGGCAGATGAGCCGGTTCGACGCGGCGGTAGAGGCGCAGAGCGAGGCCCTGGCGATCTACCGAGAACTCGGTGACCGGTACGGGGAGGCGAACTCCCTGCGGGACCTGGGTGTCGCGCACTGCCTCATGGGCGCGTACGACCTGGCCGCGCGGCATCACCAGGAAGCGTTCGACATCTACCTGGAGCTGGACGACCGTGTGCACCAGGCTTACGCGCTGAACGAATTGGGCGTCGTCCGACGGCTGACCGCGGACATCGAGGGAGCGCGGACGGCACACAACCAGGCCATGACGCACTTCACCGAGCTCGGTGAACGGTTCGGCCGCGCGACCAGCGTCCGCCACCTTGGCGTCGTGGAGCGTGTGACCGGGGATGCGACACAGGCGATCCGGCTTCTGGAGGAGGCCCTGGACGCCTACCGCGAGCTCGGCAGCCGCGGGGGTGAGGCCGCCTCGCTGAGCGAGCTGGGCGTGGCACGCGGCATCGTCGGTGAGCGAGACGGTGCGATCGAGGCGTTCCAACGCGGTTTGGAGATTCTGCGGGACCTGGGCGACCGGTGCGGCGAGGCAGAGGTACTGAACCACTGGGGGACGCTGCTGTTCACCTCCGATGAACCGCCGGCCGCCCGTCGGCACTTCGATCAGGCGCTCATGCTCGCGCGGGACATCCGCTGCCCGCTGGAGGAGGCGCGGGCGCTGGAGGGCATCGGCCGCTGCGACTGGACGATTGACGGGCCTGGTCACGGCGTGGACTCGCTGCGAGCCGCCGTGACCGTGTACCGGCGGTTAGGAGTGAGCGCGTCCGTGGACGACATCGAACGGTTGCTGGTGTAGCGGTCCGGCTGACGCCGACCGGGTGGCCGAATTTCCTGTCCCAGGAGGGTGGTTGAGGATGCTACGTTTCCGGCTGATCTGTCGCTTCAGCCCCGTCGCACCGTGCCGCCTCCGGCACGTACCTCACGAGGAGCGTTGAATGCCGTCACCCACGTCCGTCACCGAGCCATGCACCATCACGCCCGTCGGCCCGGCATCCGCGGAGCCGATGGTGGCCGGCACCGCCGTCCTGGACCGCGTGGCCGCCCGCGTCCGGCAGCGGCTGGAGGCCGAGGAGGGCGCGACGAGCCGGGTCGGTGACGGTGCCCACGCGGCCTCGCTCATCTGGCCCTGGCCGCTGTAAGCACATCCGCTCGATGACAGAACCCGAAGGCCCCGCTCCTTTCCAGACGTTCATCCTCAAGGTCGCCAACCGCTGCAACATCGACTGCGACTACTGCTTCGTCTTCAACTCCAAGGACCAGGCGGCGCGGCGCCTGCCCGCCCGAATGGACCTCGCTGTGGCCCAGGCTGCGGCCCGGCGGATCGGTGAGCACGCCACCGTGCACGGCCTTCGGACCATCCACGTCGTACTGCACGGCGGGGAGCCGCTTCTCGTCGGCGTCGGGCACATGGCCGGTCTGCTGGAGGCCGTCCGGGACGCCGCGCCGGCCGGGACCCGGGTCCTCTTCGAGCTCCAGACCAACGGGACTCTTCTGTCCGATGCGTGGCTGGACCTCTTCGAACGGTACGAGGTTGCGGTCGGCGTGAGCCTCGACGGACCGCCACCTGCGAATGACCGGCACCGGCTGACCCACGCCGGGCGGTCGAGCGCCGCCTCCGCCGTGCGCGGCATCGAACTCCTGCGGTCGCGGCCACACCTGTTCGCGGGGATGCTCGCTGTCGTGGACTTGGCCAACGACCCCGTGGAGGTCCACGACTACCTGGCGGCGTTCGAACCGCCGGTGATCGACTTCGGCCTGCCGCACGCAACCCACGACGACCCGCCGCACCGCTCCGATCCGAGCGTGCCCGAGTACGGGCTGTGGATGGGCAGGGTGTACGACGCCTGGCTCGACCGGCCCGAGTACCGGCACAGCGTCCGGATGCTGGAGGACATCGTGGCCCTCAGCTCTGGCGTTCGCGGCTCGGTGGAGACGCTCGGCCTGGCCCCGCCGACGAGCGTCGTGATCGAGTCCGACGGCTCCATCGAAGCAGTGGACACCCTACGGTCGGTCAAGGAGGGCGCCTCCTGGCTCGGGCTCGACGTCCTCCGCCACTCTTTCGACGAAGTTCTGTCGCATCCGAAACTGTTGCACCGGCAGCACGGCAAGGACGCGCTCGCCGAACAGTGCCGCTCCTGCCCGCTCGTGGACGTGTGCGGCGGTGGCTACCTCCCGCACCGCTTCAGCGAAGCCCAGGGCTACCAGAACCCGTCTGTCTACTGCGCGGACCTGGAGTACCTCATCCGATACGTCCAGGGCTCCCTGCGGCAGCACGGCTGGGACCCGTATGCGCAGGCCGCCTCCTCGCCGTAGACGCGTATGCCGTACCGCCAGGCGGGGATCACGCGTTGGAGCGAATGAGTGAAACAGTGACCGAAGCTACCGAGGAACGACAGGAGGCGCCGATGAGCGTGACGATCCGCCCTGCGGAGAAGCGGGACGTCCCGGCCATGGCCGAGCTGATCGAGGAGATCGAGCGGTTCTACGGTGCGACCGACACCGACATCCAGCCACTGGAGGAACGCCGAACCCAGGTCGAAGAGGCGCTGTTCGGCTCGCCGCCGCTGGCCTCCGCGCTGCTCGTCGAGGACGAGACCGGGGACATCGTCGGACTCGCCGCCTACTCGTTCCTCTGGCCGGCTGCTGGCTCCTCACACTCTCTGTTCCTCAAGGAGCTGTACGTCCGCAACACGCTCCGACGGCAGGGCACCGGTGCCCGCCTCATGGACGAACTCCGTGCCATCGCGGCGGGGCGCCCCGGGTGCAGCCGCGTGGAATGGATGACCGACAGTGACAACCCGGGGGCACGGGCCTTCTACAAGTCACTTGGGTTCGCCGAGTTCGATGGGAAGATCGTCTACCGGGTCGACTCCGGCACGGCGTGAGGGTGGTACGAGGCCAATGGAAGTGGAGCGCTGCGACGAGTGCGGCGGCAAGATCGTCATCGGGCTCGGATGCGAATGTCCGCCGGGCTCGTCCGCGTCGGCGACCCCGCGTTCGGTGAGGACGGAGTGGCGTACTCACCCCGAGGACACAATCCTGATCTCCCCGGCCCAGTGCGCGCACAAGCCGGGATGGTGCGACCACATGACCGAGGACGACGTACAGCCGCCGCGCTGGGGGTGGATCCCGAATCCTCCTCCGGGGCTCTGGGAGCGGTTGAGCAGTGCTTCTCCGGCGACCGCCACCGCGGGCAATCCGAGACGGCGGGCCGTGCGACGGTGCACTACTTGTGAGGCGAACCTCGCGCAGGGCTAACCACCACAGTGCGTCATCGCTTCGGTGGACGCGGCCTCACCCGTCAACGGCCGCGCCCATCTGCGTCAGGATCAGTAGCTGATGACGAGCCGCACGGAGGGCCGGTCGATCACGGCTCTGTCAGCGAGGTCACTGTCCGGTGTGTCCGCGGGGTAGGCCGTGACCACGGGTTCGGCGATCCGGTCCGCGCCCCAGGCGCGGATCTGCGCGCAGATCCGCTCGGCGAGACCGGCGCCGGCCGGGCCATAGCCGACGGCTCCCAGCCGGAACCGGGGTTCTGTCTCGGGGTCTTCGGCGGTCCGCTCCAGGGTGAGGTACGCGATGGAGTCCCCCTCGACGAGGGCGGGGCTCAGGGCGGGTGAGGCGGGGCGGTGGAGGCCGGCCTCCACCGCTGCGGGCTTCGCGGTGATGCGGCAGGTCACTCGCTCGGTGGCGCTCAGCCGTAGCCAGACGCCGTCGAACGACTCGACGGGGCCGACTGTCACATCGGTCCAGACGACCGACTTCGGTCGGGTGAGCGCGTCGCGAAGGAGTTCCGGGGCGATGGACTGGTCCTCGTCCCAGTAGAGCCTGACGAGCCGGTCGTCGTCGATGTAGTCGTTCCGCTCTCCGTCCTGGCCGATCACCGGGAGGAAGCCGCACATCTTGACGGAGTCGGACCGCATCCGCCCCTCCTCCCGTTGGAAGGCCACGGCCCTGGAGAGCCCGCGCCACCGCAGCGGGACCACGAGGCGTCCGCCGACGGCGAGCTGGTCCCACCAGACGCCGGGGAGGTCCCACATGCCGACCGTGGCGATCATTCGGTCGTACGGGCTGAACTCCGGGGCGCCGAGGGCACCGTCCCTCGTGGCCACGCGAACGTCTTCGTATCCGTTGGCGTCCAGCGTCCGGCGGGCGTAGGCGGTCACGTCGGCGTCGATGTCGCATGTGGTGACCTGTCCGGACTTCCCGGTGAGGTGCTTGAGCAGGGCGGCGTTGTAGCCGGTGCCGGCCCCGATCTCGAAGACGTTGTCGCCTTCGCGGACGGCGAGTTGGACCAGCATGAAGTGCACGACGTCGGGCTGGGAGGCGCAGCTCAGCGGGAGTGCGTCCTCGTCGGGGTTCTCCTTGATCGTCACGCTCTTGTTGGCGTACGCCTCCTCGATGGGCGCGTCGGGGAGGAAGGCGTGGCGGGGTACGGTCCGCATGGCGGTCTCGACGCGTCCGTCGCGGAGGCCGGAGAGGTCCTCTTTCAGGATGGCGTCGACCAGGCGGTTACGCAGGTCCTCGGGGGAGGCGCCGGTGGTGGTGTTCATCGCGTCCTTTCGGAAGGTGCCCGGCTGTGCGTACGGCAGGGGCAGATCGTTCTCACTTGTTCTGGTGTGCGGATGCGGTTCGCGGCGTCACCCTGTCAGGAGCAGGCAGCGGTCCCAGGGGGCGGTGATCGCCGTGTTGACGGGGTCGGTGAGACGGACCAGGTGGATACCTGCCGTGCCGTCCATCAGGCCCGCGCCGTCCGGCAGTCCGTGGTGGTCCAGGTGCTTGTTGAGCCGGACGTTCAGGCGGCGTAGATGCGACGCGAGTTCATCGTCGAGGGCGTCGGCGGCGGCACGGGAGACGGTCTGTATGAGCCCCGCCCAACCGTGGCAGAGGGATGCGTCAGTGAGCTGGGCGAGCTGCTGGTCGTCGGCCAGACATCCGGCCAGGGCCTGCTCGGCTTGCCGTTGCCGGTCACGGTCGCCAAGGGCGAGGCCAGCGAGTTGTTGGGCGCGGGCAATGCCGGGGGTGCCGTAGCACCAGGACGGGCGTCTCGGTCCTGGACGCTGGAGCTCACCGCGTCGGTGTTCGGCTCGGGTGATCAGGTCCGGCCACCAGGCGCGCGAGTCGGTGCCGTTGCGCCACCGGTCGAGCCAGTCGCAGATCCGGGTGATGGCTTGCGTCTGTCCGGGCACCGTGTGGCCGTGGCGCAGGGCCGTGGCCAGCAGCGCCAGCGGTCCGGTGATGCCGTGGGCGAGGCCGAAGTTGCCGTGTCCGCCGGGCCATCGCGGTGTCGGTCGTAGATCGGGGCTGTCTCCCGTCCACCAGCCGGGCAGACGTTGCGCTTCGTTGGTGATCGGTTCCGTCAGCCGCGCCAGGTAGGCGAGGACGTCCCGAAGTTCCGTCTTGTGGCCGCAGTGCAGGTGGTACACGCCCAGCCCGGTCAGTCCGCTGATGAGGTCGTACTCGCCCAGGGTGGGCAACGCGCCGTAGTCGATGCGGGCGTGTGCCCGCTGGAGTCGTTGGCGTGTGACGTCGGCAAGGTGTGTGTCCAGGGTCGCCAGGGCGCGAGTGGAGGTGTTCGTGTGCGTGAAGCTGAGGACGTACGCGACGGCCGGGGCGCCCTCGTACAGACCGCATGCTTCGGCGGCGGCCTGGATAGGGCCCTTGAGCATGGCGGCGGCCCATGGCCGGAGCGCGTCCCTGTCGTCTTCGCCGGTGTGGGCCCTGACGGCGTGCAGCAAGGCGACTCCCGCCGCGCCGGAGTACAGCGACTGGCCCCAGCCGGGCCCGGTGGGTGTGGGCGGCGCGTCGTAGTTCATCAGCGACTCTCCCCCGGCCAGGCGGCCCATGCGACGGCGGACTGACGGGCAAGGCGGCGGCAGACCCTCTCGTCCTCCCGGTCCAGGCCACGCAGGCGGTTGTGGTGCATGTGCAGCAAGGATTCCAGGACGGAGTCGAGGTCCATGCTCTCGGCGAGGCCCTCGCGATACAGCGCCAGGGCCACGGCGCGACGGTGCCACGCTTGGGCGAGCTCTTCGCCCCAGCCCCGGGCACGAGGCGTAGTGCGGCGAACGAGTTCGATGGCCTGGTCGCTGACGCCTCGCTCGACGCGAGCCGGAGGCGCGGGCCGGTTCGCCAGCCACCGCATGCCCTCGTCGGGGCCGAGCAAGCCGCAGGCGATGTCCACCATGCCGACCGCGGCCAGCGCACGTCCGTCGACGCCGGCGGCTCCGGGGCCCTGCAAGGCGGCGAGGGCGTAGGCCGAGTCGGCCGTGAACATCGCCTCGGCACAGCGCAGAGCGGCGCCTGGGCCGTAACGGCCGATCTCCGGGGTGTACGTGTCGAACACGAGCCTGCTGCTGAGCCCCTCGCGGCGCAGCCCAGCGGCCCATCCCGCGACAAGCTCAGTGCAGGCGGCGTACTGTCCGGGGCTGCGCGTGCGGATGCGCAAGCGAAGGTGGTCGAGGTCGTGCGGGGTCCGGTAGCGGACGAACCACCACTCGGGTGCACCTGGGAGTTGGGGCACGAGCCGCGCGAGGTGAGTGCCGATCAGCTCCTCGAACTGTTCGGGGTGGCTGTAGATCTTGGCGTTCAGCCAGGGTGCCTGTACAGCCCCCGGTACGGGCCCGAGGGTGCTGTTGGTGAGCACGGGGAGGAAGCCGGAGAGCGGGTCGGGTATCGGCCGGCGGGTGCTGGTCATCGGCAGGGCGATCTCGTGGACGTGGCCGCCGATCCAGCCGTAGGTCTCCTCGGCCAGCGCCTCCGTCAGCACGGCATGGCCTTCCCGGTCCAGGTGGGCACGCAGGACGGTGGCGTGTGCGGGCACGTCGAGTTGGAGCCGACGTGTCCGATCGTCCTCCCGCAGCTCGACGGCACCGTGGCAGTGCCACCGCTTCCGCCACCGGCCGAGGGCGTCGGTCCACTCCCGCATGTCCGCGCCGCGGCTTGGAAGGTCGTCGGCGGTCAGGTTCCAGCGACTGGGGGAGAGGATCACGCGCCCGTAGCGGACGCGCGGCAGGAACGGCAGCCGTGCGCCGTGCGGCCCCCAGTCGAAGCTGGTCCAGGCAGGGCCGAAGGAGCGGGTCAGGTGCGCCAGGAACCTGGCCAGGGGCGGGGGTTGCTTGTCCAGGGCCATGGCGTGGAAGACCTGCGGGTCCACCAAGCGACGGCGGGAGATGCTGACCAGGTACAGCCGGGTGTGCGTGGCCGTGACCGCGAGGTCGTCGACGTCGATGACCGTCGGCGCGGTGTCATCCGGGCTGCGGTGCTCGCCCAACGGGATCACGTGCGGGAGATAAGCGGGGATGCGGGCGACGTTCTCTGTGTGCGGGTAAAGGGGCGGGAAGGAGAGCTGCGCGGTCAGCGCGTTCTCGACGCCCGTGGGAACTTGGCGGTAGACCTCGTCGAGTCCCGTGCCGGTGGCAACCGGAGTGAACCGGGAGGTGAGCGTCCCCGCGGCGCGGGCCGGTGTCACCGTGAGCGTGAAGTCCCCGCGCTCCAGGGCGGACAGGCTGTCGGCGTGCAGGCGCGCGCACATCTCCACGTGGGGTGGTACCTCCTGCCCGGTCGGCGCATCGCCGGCCAGGCGGTCGATCAGGTCGCCGGTGAGGACGATCTCCCTGCTGCCGTCAGCCAGTGCCTGCCAGGCCAGGGCCAGCAGCCGCTCGTCCCGCTCGGAGACTGTCAGGGGCGGTGCGGTCATGCGGCTGCCGGGGTACTCGGCCGGATAGCCGAGCCCGGACGCCGGGTCGACGACCTCCTTCACCGGCACGAGCGTGCCGGTGCCATACCGCTCCCAGAACGCGACCTGGTACTCCTTCCACACACCCTGGCCCGCCGGTCGGCGCGTGAGCCGCAGTAGAACAGCGGCAGCCCTTTCCATCTCCTGCGCGACGCTCTCGGGGATCCGTACCTCGGCGTCCAGCCTCAGGTCGACGGCCAAGGGGCTTCGGCCCGCGTCGGAGAGCCCACGCAGTCGACCCGTGAGTTCCTCCCGAGTCAGCCCTTGCGCGCTCGCCGGACGCCGGTTGTGCACGTGTACGGCGCATTGCACCGCTTCCAGCTCGTGCAGAACCTGCGCGACCTGCGGCACCGTACCCGCGTCCGCGCCATGCAGCCGGTCAATCAGGTGGGACAGCGGATCGGTGTCGGTCATCGGCGCGCGCAAACTGGTGATCAGGAACTTCTCGCGCACCAGCGCGCCGAGCAGTGTGCGGATGTTCTGCGGCTCGGTTCGAGGGAAGGAGGCCGCCAACTGCTCGGCGAGGGCGGCGAAGCGGACCGGCCGACGTGCCAGGTCCTCGATCACGCGGACCGCGCTGGTGCGCCGGATGGTGGCGCCCATCGGTCCGCCATGCGGGGCGTGCAGGCGTCCGCCGCGGCGCGCCGCCAGGTTGTTCAGGACGACATCCAGGCGCTCCAGCAGGGCCGGGCACGCCTCCAAGCGGACGATGACGTCGTCCAGCCACTCGGTATCCACCCGCGCCACGGCCCGGTGTGCGTCGCCCCACCTCACGTGCGGGGTCGAGCCCACGCTGGCCGCGGTGACTCCCGCGAAGAGGCCGAACGGGGTCGGTCGCCCGGTGGCGCGCAACAAGTAGCGGACGCTGGCCATGGCGGCGCGCCGGACTTGCTTGGGACGTGCCGGCTGCCCGGCGCAGATCGCGTCGACCCGCGTGGCGAGATCGCCGCTCGCCTGCCGTACGGCGTCGACGAACCGCTCACCGGCCCACACCTGCTTCAGCCACCTGCCGCATGCGTCCGTGTCGGAGGGATCGGGCCACCACCCCGGCAGACTCGTCAGTGGCATCGCGGCGGCTCGGAGCAGCGCCGCGCCCGTGTGCTGGTAGAGCTTTCCGTCGTCGCTTCCCATGCCAATGCCTCCGCCATCAGTGCTGTGAACGGGCGGGGTCGGGAGCGGTTGCGCCCCCGACCCCGTGCACAAGCCGCCGTCAGACGGCGCTCGCGCAGGACGAGGCGCAGGAGGCCGCGCACCCGTCACCGGTGCCGCACGCCTTGGGAAGCAGGTCGGCGCCGATCTCCGTGACGATGGTCAGGTCGACGTCGAACGGGTCGGCGGACGCCCCGGTGGTGGCCGTCGTGATCGGGCTGAACATGGTTGCGGTCATCGCACTTCCTCTTCTGTCGGAAGGATCCGAACGGTTCGTCGTGCTGTCCGGCCTGCGTACGGAGTGCCGCAGGGCCGGGTTTCTGCATTCGCACCTTGGGTGCGGCCCCTCTCCGGTAGACCGGATTCCGTGGGGGACATGGATTCGGAGCATCCGGAGAGGGGGGTCGAGGACACGGGCCGGGGCTACCGGAACTGGCCCGCGTAGAGCGTGGTCAACGTTGTGCCGGTCACCAGGACGGGCAGGAACAGCACCTGGAAGGTGCCGAAGCCGAACCGACCGACGTACGTCGCCGGATGCCGCAGCACCCATCCGACCTGGCCGAGCAGCTGCCGGAGAACCCCCTGACGCTTGGTGGTCATCACGCCGCCGACCGCCGTAAGGCCGTGGATCCGGCGGCGTCGACGACCGCCCACGGCGTCGTGATCAGCGCCCCGGCCCGAGCCTGCCAGGCAGCGAGGTTCGCCCTGTCCTCCTCCAGATGCCCCAGCATCACGAGCAGAGGGGTGACGATCCCGGCCGCCTTCCCCTGCTCAACCGCGGCCAAAGCGTTGTGCCAGCCCTCGCACAGGGCGCGGCTCTCGAACGGTGCCGCCCGGTCGACGTACGTCTCGACCGCCTCCCAGCCGGCATCGGCCACGTACCGCCGTGCGCTGGCCACGCTGTGGTCGGCGGCCTCACCGAGTGACGCGGGCAGACAGGCGTACAACACCAGGCGCGTGCCCGGGGGCACCTCGTGTGGTGCGGTCTGCCTCGCACTGCCGCTCATTCCGCGTTACCTCCAGCCAGGTGAGCCGAGACGCCAAGGGTCCGGCGCCTCGACGAAGAGCCTCGTCGGGGGCAGTCGGCGGCGGTACGCCGTCAGCACGCCGTTCGTCCGCCGTCCGGCGTTGCGCGAGGAGGCGGAGCCGCGGCGTACCGCCGCGGCTCAGGCGTAGCGAGGCTGATCGGTCCAGTGCCAAGCGGAAACGAGAAGCGGCGATGGACGCGGTGGACGAAGAGCGCCTCTGCAGGCGGACGCCAGTACGGCGTCATTGGGTGAAGCTGGCCGATTGCACCGAGCCTTCGGGCCTCGCGCGCAGACACGTACGAGAGTTCCTCGATGGACGTGCCGCGCCGGAGCGGGTCGACGACGCCGTTCTGATCGCCTCGGAGCTCGTGGGCAACGCGCTCAGGCACACAGCCGGCGGACCGGACTGCATGTGTGTGGAGGTCTACCGGGACGTGGCGGTACTGCGCGTCCATGACGCGGGACGGGATGTCTCCAGGGTCCGGGCACGCTCTGCGGAGGAGTCGGTGAATGAGTTGACGGGCAGTGGTCTCGGACTGCTGCTCGTCAGCGAGTTGGCCTCCGCGTGGTCCGTCCGGCCGACCGCGATCGGCAAGGAAGTGGTCGTAATTCTCGCCCTGGACGCCAGCGGGCTACCCGAGCGCGACGTTCCTCCGCACATCCCAGCGGTACGTCCGCCCCTCACGGCGGAGCTCCACCAACTGGACGGCGGACACAAAGAGTTCGACAGCCGGTAGAGCGCGAAGCCCTGAGACCGTCTCCACAACGGGCGCGGCGGGGCGCCGGCGGTTGTTGTACGCGAGGCTCAGGTGCGGCCGGAATGCGGACGTCGGCTTCTTCGGGGCCAGACCGACGCTGCTCCCTGCCTTGGCCAGCGCGTGGTGCAGCCGGAGCAGGGGTTCCCAGGGGCCGAGGGACAGGCGGACGGCGCCTCGGGATCCGGCCAGCGGCATGGCGCGTACGGAGAACGCGGAGGGCAGCAGCGCCTCGGCGTCCCGCGCCAGGCTGTCCAGCTGGCCGGGGGTGACGACGCACGGCGTTCCGACTCGGGCGAGGGTGATGTGCAGGCCGTCCGTCGGCACCGGGTCGAGGCCGAGGGGCGCCAGCTCCTCCTGGCAGTGCCCGGCGAGAGTCGCGAGCCGCTGATCATCCGGGAAGGTCAGCATCCAGTAGTACGCCCGGCTGCCGTCCGACCAGCCGGGGCGTGCCCAGTGGTCGGTCATCTCGTCGAGTGCGCTGAACGCCGCCCAGTCGTAGGCCGCGGTGACCGCCGGATCGTGCGTGTCGGCGGGGGGCTCGGCGGGGAACGCGGCGGGATCGGCACTGAGCAGGGGCACCCGACGTACTCCTTCGGCTTCACACTGCCCCGGAGCGCGACGACACCCTCAGCGCCTACGACGCAGATGACGCCATGGCCAGGGCCGCTGGCTGCGAGCTCCAGGTCCGGAACTCGTCGCCATAATCGCGTACCGCCGGGTGATCACGCCATGGCCTGGCCTGCTCATGCAGGTCACGGGAGCGTTGGTAGACGGAGCTGATCGGTGTCTCTCCGCACAACTGCAGGGCCTCACGACCCAGTGCCATGGCCTGGTCGATGTCGGGCGTGCACTGCTGGAGCAGCGCGGTGGCGACGTCGAGGCGTACGAGCGAACGGCTCCAGGAGGAGGTCGAGTGCTCCACCAGGTCGTCGATGTGCTCGGCGTCGCGCAGTACCTGGGCCGTGTTGCGCAGCGCGACGTGTGACGTGACGGCGTTGGCCAGCGTCCTGGCCCGTCCGTACGGCTCGAAGGAGATGCAGGAGGTCAGCCCGACGGGTACCTCGTGGAGGTCGGAGAGGCGGAGTGCCTGTCCGATGGTCTGCTCGACAGCACGCCGATCGCCGGTCTTGCCGAGGGCTCTGGCCCGTCCGTTGGCGAGCAGGCGGATGCACTGGGCGTGGCGTGGGGCTCGCTCGACGGCCGCGGCGGCGCAGGCGTCCGCCTCGTCGTACCGGCCGGCGTAGTAGAGGCTGAAGGAGAGGGTGCCGCACGCCCAGAGGTCGGTGTCCAGGTCGCCGATCTCGCGGCTGAGATCCCGGGCTTCGGTGCAGTACGCCTCCGAGAGCGCGAAGTCGCCCGTGTTCACCGCCATGTAGCCGAGCAGGCCGGAGGCGCGGGCGGCGACGCGGAAGAGATCCCGGCGCGTACGTGGGGGCTGGCGGCCGTTGAGGAGGGTGTGGGCGAGCTGTCGCACCTGGCGGGCCTGGGGACGGAGGGCGTACGGCCCGTCCTGTTCGTACCGGCTGGCGATGCCCTCCAGGGAGGAATCGAGGAAAGCGAGCGTCGCGTCGTCGGTGTTGCTGGCCGTGAGCTGCCGGGTCTGGGCGACGATGTCCAGTGGGTTCTCGTCGTCCTCGCGTGGCGGAGGGGCACTCGTCACCTGCTGGCGCGTGCTCGGCCCCTCGTCGCGGTCGTGCGCGGAGTCGCCGTCGTATGCCGTGGAGAACAGCTCGGACACGGGTCTGCCCAGCATGTGCTCCAGAACTCGGCAGGCGTCAGGACGGGGCAGAGTCAACAACTCCCCGCCGTACCAGCGGTCGAACTGACGTGGAGAGACCTGGAGGGACGCCAGGCGGGGGTCTCGGTCGAGCTCTGCCAGCCGGGCGGCGGCCCGCTCGTACTGGGCGGCGAAAGCCTCGTGCGTCGTCAGGTGCCGTTGCTGGAGCAGCTGCCGAAGCAGCGTTGTCCGTGGCATGGCCCACCCTCCTGGTGCGGCGTGCAGGACCGACGCGAAGGCGCGTGCCGGTAGCGAGGTCGTGGCCTGCTCGCCCATCGGTCGGCTGCGGCGCATGCCCGTACGAACGCGCGCCGTGACTCCTGACAGCATGCCGATGCAACCGCCAACTAGGCAATATGTCTGGTGAAGTTGACCCGTATGGGTTGTAGAGGTGTCGCCGGTACGGAGAGACTTCCGGCATGGCCTTGAAGAGAAGCCTGGTCCCGCAGTCGGTGTACCGGCGACAGCTCGCGGCACGGCTGAAGGAACTGCGTGACGCGACCGGGCTCACCCTCACCGAGGTCGCCGATCAACTGGAGGTCAACCAGGGGTCGCTGAGCCGGATCGAGAACGGCGAACGCGGTACGACGCCGGTCCTCGTCCGGGCACTGCTGGACCTGTATGGCGTCGACGACGAGCATCGGCGCGCCGACGTGCTCGACCTCGTACGGGCGGACAAGGAGCAGCAGAAGCCCTGGTGGCGGAAGTACTCGACGGTGCTCACCCCGACGCGCTACGACGGGTACCTCGCGCTGGAGGCGGGCGCGACGCACCTCGCCAGCTACCAGCCGATGCTCGTGCCGGGGCTGCTCCAGACCGAGGACTACGCGCGTGCCGTGATCTCCCAGATGAGGAAGGACCTGTCCCCGCCGCAGGTCGAGTCCCTGGTGAAGGTCCGCATGGAGCGGCAGAACAGCCGCCTGGACGGTGAAGCCCCCGCCAGGCTCTGGGCGATCCTCGACGAAGCCGTGCTGCGCAGGACCGTCGGCTCCGTTGACGTGATGCGCGACCAGATGCGGAAGCTGGTAGAGGCGAGCGAGCAGCCGAACCTCACCGTACAGCTGCTGCCGTTCTCGCTCGGAGCGCATCCCGGGCTGTACGGTCCGTTCGTCATCCTGACCTTCCCGGACCCCACGCCAGATCTAGTGTGGTTGGAGAACCCCAAGAACTCCGTGTATCTCGAGTCCCCGGTGGACGTGGACAACTACACGGACATCTTCGACCAGTTGAGGAGCACCGCCCTCGACCCGACGGAGACCCGCACCCGCATCGCAAGCATCAGCAAGGAGCTCGAAGAGTGAGCACGCCCAGCACGACTGCCCCGTACGACGTCACTACAGCTCCGCACGACGTCGATCTCGCGCACGTGCGGTGGCGGAAGAGCTCGTACAGCGGCGGTGCGAACGACTGCGTGGAGGTCGCAGAACTGGGCGGACACACGGCAGTGCGCGACTCCAAGGACATCAGCCGTGGGCCGTTGCTCTTCTCGAAGGCGGTGGTGCGCGCGCTGGTCAGCGGGATCGCCAGCGGGGCAATCGGTGAGCATCGGGGCTGAGCAGAGAGCTGGTGCGTGAGGTGAGAGTCGTGACGGTCGTCGTCGTGGGCGCAATCGTCTCGGGTCCCACGACCGGCATGGCGCTAACTGAGGCCGCGCCGCGAAACGTCCTGCAAGATCCGGCCTCGCGTACCCGCGAGGCCGGTCATCTCCCGTACGCGCGCTTCCAGCGTGCCCGGTGCCGGGAGTCTCCCTGTCCTCTGCCGTTCACCTCGCTCACGGACAGCAGGGGGCACCGTTGTTCCACATGCCAAGGTGATCGCGGTGCACCGCGAACCTCTCGGAAGGCCGGCTGAAGCGCGTGGTCGTCACGAACACCGCCAGATCGGCCCCGAAATGCACCTTGGCACCCAGCAGATCGCGCAACTCGCGATCGTGCTGCTCGGCGCATAGCGCTTGCACTGGATCACCACGCTCCGGCCGTCCGGCAGGCGGCCGACGACGTCGGCGCCGTTGCCGTTCGCACCGCCCACCCGCCTGGACCTCTGTGCATCCGTCCCGTCGGCACAGACTTGCGACCAAATCCTCGAACTCGGTGCCGGTCATCCTGTCCACCTCGGCAAGTGTCCGGTGGCCGGCCTTCACCGCCTCTTCCTGCCGCCAAAGACTGTCCCGCCCACGCAGGAGCCGGTCCGTACGCCACAGCCACTAGGCCACCGCTCCGAGTCCGCCGAGGACCAATGTGCCCGTGATGTACGGCCACACGGCCGACCAGAACACCACCAGCAGGGCCAGCACCAGGCCGCCGCCGACGCCACTGCCTTCAGCCGTGCCGCCCGCCGCCGGCGAGCAGCCGTCCCCCGTCTACGCCCAGCCACGATCGAAGCCCTCCCCCACGCGCCGACTTATCGGGCCTAGGTGTATTGATCACGAGCGTTGTTGACACTGGCCGGGCTTGATCATGGCGAAGACCTCCGGTGTGGTGGAGCTGTCTAGGAACGCACCGCACGGAGGTCTTCGTGTCCCACCGTAATGCCCGGCTGACCGTTCACGGCAGGCGGCTGCTGGTCGAACGTATCCGCTCAGGTCGCCCGGTCGCCCATGTCGCCGCCGAGATGGGCATCTCCCGCGTCACGGCCCACAAGTGGATCCGCCGCTGGCAATCCGAGGGCGAGCCGGGCCTTTGCGACCGCTCCAGCCGGCCACGCACGACGCCACACCGCACTGCGGCGACCGTGGAGGCCCGCGTCCGCCAACTACGGCAGGCCCGCAAGCTCGGCCCGGCCCGCATCGGCCTGCCCGCCTCCACCGTGCATCGCATCCTGGTCCGCCACGGCCTGAACCGGCTGGCCTTCCTGGACCGGCCCACCGGTCAGGTCATCCGCCGCTACGAGCGTGACCGGCCCGGCGAACTGGTCCACGTGGACGTCAAGAAGCTCGGCCGGATCCCCGACGGCGGTGGCCACAAGGTGCTGGGCCGCCAGGCCGGTCGCGCCAGGCGCAACGGCATGGGCTTCGACTACGTCCACTCCGCCGTCGACGACCACAGCCGACTGGCCTACAGCGAGATCCACCCGGACGAGGAGGCCGCCACCTGCACCGGCTTCCTGCGCCGGGCCGCGGCCTTCTTCCACGCGCACGGCATCGGCCGCATCGAGCGAGTCCTGACCGACAACGCCTGGCCCTACCGCAAGAGCTTCGCCTGGCGACAGGCGCTTGCCGACCTCGGCGCGACCGGCAAGCTCACCCGCGCCTACCGGCCGCAGACCAACGGCAAGGTCGAACGCTTCAACCGCACCCTGCTCGACGAGTGGGCCTACCTGCGGCCCTACACCAGCAACACCGAACGCACCGCAGCCCTGGCAGACTTCCTGCACAGCTACAACCACCACCGCTGCCACACCGCACTCGGCGGCCAGCCACCGATCAGCCGTGTGAACAACGCTGCGGGTCAATACACCTAGGGCGCTGCTCTATCGCTCAGCGTAATGCAAGAACTGCCAGCCTAGTATGGCTAAGAAGCCGTATCTCAACCGAACGCGATCCCTTGATTTCTGCTGGTCAGGCATGGTTTCGCTCGGGGTGAGGGAGGCATGCGGCGTCTTGTGTCCGCTTCATGACCGAGGGGTGCGCGGTGGCGTCGGTGCTGGGAATGCTGGAGGAGCGGGAGGCGGCTGCCCGCGTGCGGGTGGAGGGTCTGCGGGAGGAAGCCGCGCGGTTGGCTGAGGTGTTGGAGGCCGCGGAGATCGAGCTGGACCGGCGAGTGATCGCGCGGGAGGAGTTGGTCGAGGCCCTGGCCGCGTCCGCGGCCGAGGCGACTGCCGTGACCGAGGCGGAGCAGGAAACGGCGTGCTCACCGG
This sequence comes from Streptomyces flavusporus, assembly GCF_046267975.1. Lineage (NCBI taxonomy): Bacteria > Bacillati > Actinomycetota > Actinomycetes > Kitasatosporales > Streptomycetaceae > Streptomyces > Streptomyces flavusporus. Next base: position 4,548,115 of record NZ_CP176503.1, read on the forward strand.
TGCCGGTGCCGGGCTCGACGGTGCCGCCCTGGCGGGACGGGCTGACGGTGTCGGTGCTGGCACCGGACTACCAGCGGATTCTGGGCGTGCTGGAGGAGCGGCGGTCAGCGGGCAGGGGGCCGGCGAAGGCCAAGGAGATCGCGGTGGGGCTGGGCCTGGGGACGACGCCGGCGAAGGTCGAGGGGGTGCGCTCGAAGGCCAGGCGCTTGGCAGAGCGGGGGTGGCTCCTGCAGGAGACGTCGGGGATGTTCAGCGCCGGCCGGCGGCCCGTGGACGTGCCAGACGCCGGCCCATCCGCGTAACCATCGACCACCGGATCATCGCCTCGCTGGAAGCGGGCAGAGTCTCGTAATCACGGGCCAGACGGCGGGAGTTCATCAACCACGCGAACGTGCGCTCTGCCACCCAGCGTCTGGGGAGCACCACGAACCCTGTCATGTCGTCGGTGCGCTTGACGATCTCCAAGGTCAGGGCGAGTTTGTCCCGGCACCAGCCAACGAGGCCGCCGGTGTAGCCGCCGTCGGCCCAGACGAGGGTGATGTCGCGGTGCAGACGGCGCAGCCGCTGCAGCAGGCCCGCCGCGGCGTCCCGGTCGCCGATGTTCGCGGCGGTGACCGCGACGACCAGGAGCAGGCCGAGGCAGTCGGTCACGATGTGCCGCTTTCGCCCGGGCACCTTCTTCCCGCCGTCGTAGCCGCGTGAGGAGGCCGGCACCGTCGCGGCGGCCCGCACCGACTGCGCGTCGATGATCCCCGCCGTGGGCTCGGCCTCACGGCCCTCGCGCTCACGGACCGTCCCACGCAGCCGGTCATGGAACTCGGCGATCAGCCCGTGCTCGCGCCAGCGGCGGAAGAAGGCGTAAACCCGGCCCCATGCGGGGAAGTCCGCGGGCATCGCCCGCCACGAGATCCCGCCCGCGACCAAATAGCGGATCGCGTCCAGCATCTGGCGGTGGCAATAGCCCTCGGGCTGCCCGCCTCTGCCCTGCAGCCAGGCCGGCACCGGCAGCAAAGGCCGGACCTCCGCCCACTCCGCGTCCGTCATGTCCGACGGATACCGGCGCACCCGATCGGGATGATCGGCCGCGTTGCCGTACACGTGCGCGAGGCAATCACACGATGGTGCAGCCGAGTTGAACTGGACGGGCTCGGACGCGTACAACAACGACACCAGGGCCTCCCGGCATTGCTCGGTTAGATTCGCATCCCCGAGCTACCGAGAGGCCCTGTCTTCATGCGCGTACAACGGGAAGATCACCCCGGCGGGAAACCTGTTCGACCCGCACGTTCCATGATCGGTTGAGATACGGCTTCTAAGGCAAGCGTCTCCATGATTGAGACGATCAAGAGCAGAGGGTGGACAGCCCGAGAGGTCCAGAACGCAATCACACACGTCATCGGAAACACCAAGTACGTGAATAGATCGATAGAGGTTTGCAGGCGCTTGCGCGTGGCACGGCTGGCGTCACCACGGTGGTAGACCTCCCAACCGAATATGGCGCCACGGGACGTACCACTGAGCTCAGCCAGCCTCGGCCCCAGATGGTCGCGAATGTATCGGCCGATCGCCGAGATCTTCTCGTCGTTAGTCAAGTAGGTCCAGCCCAGGACGAGGCAGATGGCAGGGAGAACGAGCAACAGTTGAGCGCGCCTGTTCTGGAAGGTGATCGCCAAGACCGCAGTGGATGCAGCGAGAGTGAAGTAGAGGAGGTTATCTCGGAATCCGATCCGAGCCTTCTGCTCCTCCTTGATGCGATCGTACTCGGCCAGCAGAATCTTACTCTCAGTAACTTCCTCGACATCGGCCACGACGCCTCCCATTCGAAAGAGCATTCGAGAATCGAGCGCGTACTCAACCACCTTGCAACTGAACAGCATTGTCCGACCCCGGAGTTACGCTGTGATTCACACCCCAGCGCATCACGGTCGCTGGGGTAGACAGGCCAGTCCTCGTGAGGTGCTACGTGCGTCCGTCCAGTGGAAAGATCATCATCTTCACCGCGCTACCACTGGAGTATCGAGCAGTACGGACGCTGGTCGTGGGCCCACAGCGGGTCGACCACGAGGCGGGGACAATTTTCGAGGTCGGCCGACTCCCGGGAACCAACTGGGAGGTGTATCTCGCACAGGTCGGCCAAGGAAACCAGGGCGCTGCCATCCTTACTGAGCGCGCCATCCGCATGATCGGCCCGGACGCTGTCTTCTTCACGGGAATTGCTGGCGGCATGAAACGCGACGTAGCTCTGGGCGACGTCGTCGTTGCGACGCAAGTTTTCGCCTACCACGGGGGGAAGCAGGAAGAGACATTCAAGACCCGGCCCGTTACTTGGTCAGCTTCGCACCGTCTTGAGCAGACAGCCCGTTTCGCCGTGCTGGATCCGCAGTGGGCGGAGGCTCTGTTGCCCGCAGGCCGGGAGGCCCCCGAAGTCCACTTCAAACCGATCGCCGCCGGCGAGGTGGTCGTGAACGCCCAGGCTTCCGCACTCCAGAACCTCCTAGACGAGCACTACAACGGTGTTGCCGCCGTCGAAACGGAAGGAGCAGGCTTCTCAGGCGCCGCTTCAATGGCCGACGATGTTCCGGCCCTGGTCATCCGCGGCATCAGTGACCGAGCTGACGGCAGCAAGCAGCAGACAGACACCGGCGGCTTCCAGCTCATCGCCGCCGCCAACGCCGCTGCCCTCACCATCGCCGTCATCAAGTCGCTAACCCTCCCCGGAACAGTGAAGACCGAACAAACGTCCAAGCGTCCCGAGACCGTCGGCACCTCTGTCGTGGCCAGTGCTGTCGCCGGTCAGCAGCTCAAGGAGCCGTTGCCAATCGCGTGGCGCAGGGAGCTGCTGACCCCATGGGGAAGCGAAAGTGCCACGATGGAGCTCCATCTGCTGCTGGAGAACAGCCCCCGGCTGTCCATGCGCCAGATGAATCAGCTCAAGGACGACCTCGTGCCTCTGGGGCGGTCAGCCTTGTTCTTCACAGCCACCGAAGAAGTATCCAGCCTGATCGGCGACGACTTCACTGCTGCATACGTCCGCGACGCCAGGCAAGGACGCAGTTGCGGTCTGGCGATTACGCGGTCTGGTCAACGAAGCTGCTGGGAGTCGCTACCCCGTTCCAGTCACATGTTCATGCCGGTTCTCGACCCAGAGTTCACCCAGGCACGCATCGCCGACCTGCTCCAGTTGCTGGTACGTCTTCACGACGTCCCGCAAACCCGCTTCGCTCCCGCGTTGGCCATCGACCCCGCCGAGGTCCTGACCGTAATGAGCCTGGACTCTGCCAAGAACTCCAACAGCTTCCCATTGGCACGCGGCGGACGCGGTGGCCCGGTGCAGATCCTGCCCGACGAGGCTTGGGACGCCGCGACCATCGAAGGCGCGGTACCGAGCATCGCCGAGGAACTCGCGCTGAAGCTCATGCACTGCTTCCGGAATCCTCGTGATCATCAAAGATGATGACTCGGACTCTCAGACCGTCCGGGACACTCCGCGCAGGTACTCGAATGACATTCGGCGGTTGCAGTTCTGGTTGCATTCACCGGCGTACAGCACCGTTCACGGCCCCCGCACGGACCAGCCTCACCGCAGGTCAGGACGTTGCCGTACGCCCCAGAACCCCCAGACGAACATTTGGAAAGCGTGTTGGGGGCAACCCTTTTCCAGGAGTGGGGCTAGGGCAGGATGGGGCGACGCGGGCAATGGAGCCAACTGAGCCACCACCCGCGTCCGTCAACGGTGCCCTAGCTCTTCTACTCCGTTGCTTCTCCCTCTGCTGCTTTGTCCCCACTCCCTGGCTCCGCGTCGGCCACCTCGCGCCGGTACTGCGGGTGGTCGAGGTCCATTTGCCGTGCCGCATGCAGCGGCACCGGGTAGCGGGCTCGGTCGGACCAGAAGAGGGTCTGGTGGCACAGGCGGGCGGTCATGGCCGCCAGCGCCTCGCGCGCCGCGTCGGACGGTCCCCCGATGGGGAGGATCTCCGTGGCAGTCATGGCGTAGAAGTTCTGCGGCATCTCGCCCTTGCGACGCTCCGACCGGTCTTCTGACTGCACCGACTTCTCCGCCTCCCACCGGGTGCGCTTGGAGCCCAGTCGGCCAGCTCCACTGCCGTCGTAGGCGCGGGGCACGTTGCATAGCAGCCATACCGGCGTACCGAAGTCCGTAGCGACTTCGAAGAGCAGCGTCGAGGTGTCCTTCTCGATCGGCTCGGCGCCTTCCTTCTTGCCCATGTGGGTGACGCTGACGGGCTGTGGTACCTCCTCGTCTTCCGTGTTGAGACGGATGACGGCAAGCGGGGCATCCCCACCGAGCCGTGCCCCAGGGAGCTGGTACCGGCTGCGGTTGCCGTCAGTTCCTGCCTTGCCGTGCTGCTCACCAAGGCGCACGTTCTGCAGGCCGTCCCACATCCGACGTGCGGACTGTGCGTCCAAAGTGACTGTGTACGGAACGCCGTCCAATTCGTCGACGAGGTCGCCGAGGGCGCGTTCCACCATGTCGGCGGCACCGTCCCATTTCTGCCGATAGCTCGTCATCTCTGCAGAAGGTTCGGGATACGGGTGGGCGTGGAAGGCGTTCTGAGCTGAGCGGTACGGCCGCCACACCGGGGCCGTGGAGCTCCAGCCGAGCAGGGACCATGCCCCTTCCGAAGCCTGCGGCGGGACCAGTGCGGTGGCTGTGATGACGATTTTGGGCTCGCCCTTCTCGCCGAAGCGGCGGTTCTGCTGTCGCACGTGCACGCCGACATGCGCGATCCGGTCGACCGGATATCCGCCCTTGTTCTGAAGGGCGTTGGAGATCCGTTCGTCGGTGATACCGAGCGAGCGGTACAGGTCGAGCAGCGCCATCTGTGCCGGGTGGTCCTCGCCGCCCGGCTCGATGACTCCGTCCTTCCCACGGCCCATCAGGTACTGCGAGGGGACGTCGAGGCGGGCCAGGACAGTCTTCGTCTGTGGTTTGGCATCGAGATCGTCAAGATCGCGGGCGTCGATGCCGGGGAAGTCGTCTGCGTGTGGGAGTTCGGTCTCACACCAAGCGCCGACCAGGATCCCGTCGCGGTGCCTGAGCGAAGCGGCAAAAGTCTCCAGGGCCTCTGCGCGGTCCTTCCCGCGCCCCGGCCGCAGGAAGTCCGGCGCGTAGTAGAACACGGCCGTAATGCGGCCCTGGTAGAGATCGACCTCAACGCCTTCCTGGGTGTCCAGGCTGACAGGGTCAAGCCCGAACGCGCGACAGAACGTCTGCAGCATGCGCTGCCGGGTCTCGTCCCTGTACCACAGGCAGGCGATGCGAAGCTTCTTGAAGCCGGCCTCGTCCACGGAGGTACAGAGCGATTCTGCCGACGGAAAGAGGCTGCCACGCGCGCGCAGCGGTTCCTTACTACCGGTCCGCTCCCGCTCCTCCTTGCGTCGCTTCAGTTCCTGGGCCGTGATCGTCTCGAGAGCAGTAGGGCGGCGCGGCAGGGTCATCGCAGACTGGCGCAGAGACAGGTGCTGGGCTTCGTCACCGAAGACAGCGTCCGCGTGAGCACGCAAGAGCCGCAGGTGGTGCATGCCGACGCCGGTTCCGATGGGGTGCTTGTAGTTCTTCGCAGGAATGGGCCAGATCTGGCCGGGGTGTACACGGGGGAACTGCAGCTTCTCCTTGAAGGCTCGGGCCCGCTCGCGAAGTTTCTGCTCGTCTTCGGAACGCTTCTTGATGGACTGCAGAATCGAGTAGTCCATCTCCAATCGGCCAAGCGCCTCCAGTGCCTGCCGGGGGATCGTCTTCGCCCCGCCCCGCCCGTTGAGCTTGACCTCCAGTACCGGGCGCCCCTCGCCGGGCTGGACGGCCAGAGCTGTGGAGCTGAAGATCAGCGAGGACGAGATGCGAGAGACGCGCGAGTCCAGGAGCAGCACAGGATGCTGCACGTTCGGCAGAGTCTTCAGACGCACCGCCGTGCGGCACACGGCGTAGCGCCCGCCCCCCTCGTTCTCCCAGGCGTCGTCCAACGCGACCAGTCCACCAGTGCTATCGGGACGCAGAGTGATCTCTCGACCGTTGGAGAGTTGGAAGGGAACGGCTGCGAGGCGCTCGACCAGACCCCAACTCACGCTCTTGTAAAGCCAGTTCGGAGCATCCGGCTGGGTTCCCTCCGCCCCCTCCAGATGCTCGTGCAGAGCGATCTCCCGCTCAGGCGTCTGCGCGATACGCCGTGCAAGTTCGGGCGGCTGCCGCAGGTCGATCATCTCGACCTGCTCGCCGAGGGCGAGACCGTGGGTCAAGGTGAAGGCTTTGCACAGGAGATCGCTGTCGATCGACTGCCGAGACACCAGGAACGGCGACGCGCCCTTGGGTTCGAAGAACGCATACCCGCCGGTGATCACCTGAAGCACGGTCGTGGCGATGGTGTACGGAGCCTGGGCCTCCTCCTTGCCGAAGCGCTTTCGGCACTGAGCAGTGAAAGTGCTCCACAGCTTGGCGGTCTCCGCGTCGAGTCGGCGCACGTGAACCGTCGCGTCCCCCACCAGACCGGGAGTACAGCAGTAGGCCAGAGTGTGCAGGTACTTGCCCGGCTCGAGGTTCTGGTCGTTCACTCGTCTCTTCTCTTTCAGTGGGTGAGGGTCGGGTCGATGCCCGCGTAGGAGAGGAAAGCGTTCAGGGCTTCCCCGTACAGGTCGTTCATCTGCCGCCTCACTGCGGGCGGCCACTGGTCGTGGATGCGGCGCAGGACGGTTTCCAGGTCAGAGCTCCAGGTGTCCTCGTGGAAGGCGTAGTCGACCAAGTGAAGGACGGCCTCGGTACCGCCACGTCGAGCCCGTCCAGCCAGCTGGATCAGGTCGACGACAACGCCCGCGACCACCTCCTCTTGGAGCGACTTGGGCATGGAGGTGAACTGGGGTGCCGCACGCAGGATCAGTTCGAGCCGCTGCCACGCGGCGGCACGTGCCACATCCAGCGCGTCGTCGGGATCGGCGGTGCCACCCGCCGGGAGAGTGTGTAGCCCGGCGGCGTTGACGCTGGCGTACATCTCCGCGGGTTCGGCGAACAGCGCCAGAGGTCGGACACAGAGGTAGACCGAGCGCACAGCGGAGCGGATGCCGACGACGATGTTCAGACCACGGGCGATCAGGGACAGGGGAACGACCAGGACATTGCCGTGCTGAGGGAAGTCCTCGAACTGCTCGGCCGTGAGGCGCGTAGCGACGTTCTCGCGAGGCAGGTCCGGGTCTGGGCTGTGGCGGTCTCCGTCCCGTACGGCGATGCAGAGCCCTTCTCTGTAGGTGCCGGCCTGGGCGATTCCTCGGGCGAGCCAGGCGCACTGCTGGTAGGAGTTGGCCACGACCAGGACGTGCGCGCGGTCCTTGTCCTTGGCGCGCTGCCGCTCCAGCTCCCGGTGGATGTACTGGTCGTACAGCTGTGTGCCGAGCTCTATCAGGGCGCCCTTCTTGCGGCTGGGGTGCTGGCCCGAGATCTTGATCGGCTCGCCGTACAGGGGGTGGCCCTCGCCGTACTCGATGCGGTGGCGCCGGGCACGGATCGAGCGGGCCTGGGCGTCAGTCATCCACCAGCGCACGGGCGCGTGGACGTGCTCACGGACCGCTTGGGGGAAGTACGCCGTGGCGGACAGTCCCATGACGGGACGCTCGACTCCGGCCAGGCAAAGCGAGACGAGGCCGCCCAGCTCGGCGGTGAAGGTGTGCGGGTCGCCGGCGATGCTCTGCGCGACGAGTTCGGCGCTGCGCTCCCGGTCATCAAGACCGGTCACTCGGTATCCCGTGAGGGAGCGCCCCAGCAGGCCGAGCGGCAGGACGGCCGTGACGGCGCTCGGGCTGAGCGTCTCCGCGATCCGCTGGGCGGAGCGGAGCCCGGAGGAGCGGTAGTGCTGTGCGCAGGCACGCAGTTCCGAGAGCGCTTCATCCAGCTCGGTCATGGTCGCCCGGGTGACGAGAAGGTTGACCGCTTGAGCACGCCGGTGCGGGTCTTTCACCCGTGATTCCAGCAGCCGGTGCAGATCGAGCTTGACCGCCTCCAACAGCTGTTGGCCGCGCGGGGCCACCAACGCTTCCAGGGCTCGGCGTACCTCGTCCCAGCCCACCTCTGTCGGGTCGGCTTCCGCAATACGTGGCTGCAGGTAGCGAGCAGGCATGAGGTCCTGGAGACGCAGAGCGAGGTCGGCCGGAAGATCCGCCTCCGCGGAGGTGTCCAGGTCGGGCCAGAGCAAGCGGACCAACTGCCGGTCACGCCCACGAGCCAGGTGCCACCGCAGCCCGGTCCGGTCCGGAACACGGTTCTGGGCGCGCTCGTCGTCCATGACGTCCAGGCGCAACGCGCTGCTGCACACGGCAAGCAGCAGGAACTCCGCCATCAGCCGGACCTGGCCAACCGACGGCAGCAGGTCCGCCTCGTCCACGACCGGCAGCCGCTTCGCATCCGTGTCCATCTCCTGCGGGGCCGCCGTCCAGTGCCGTCGCGAGTGCAGGACGACTTCGCCAGCGCATCGGTCCACTGCTCTCGACTGGAACTGGTCGACCTCGTCGACGAGGACGGCGTGGCAGGTGCGCAACGCGAACTCAGCGACGCTCACCCCACTGACCGGCCGTCCGTCGAGGTTCACGCCGATGCGCAAGTTGCCCTGAAGGAAGGCGAAGTGGTTCGTCACGATCACGTGCGACGAGCACGCATCGTAGACAGGGGCGAACTTGCCGCAGGTAGGAATCCAGGGACAGGCGGACGCGCCCACGCCCTGCCGGAACAGGGACAGACAGGGCTCGCGGCCAGGCGGATAGTCGGCGCTGGACTCCAGCAGCGGTCGCTGGGCGCAACCGTAGGAGAGCGGGTCTACGTCCCGTTCGCCGTTCTCGCCCCATTCTCCCGGCGACTGCGGGTCCTCGTCGATGAGGCGGGCCAGCTTGTGCGCACGGTCGTGCATGCCCGAGGACGACATCAGGTGCGCGCAACCAGTCTCGTGCTTGATGACGTCGAGGTCCTGCAAGACGCGCAGGTCGAACTGGATCTTGCGGGTCATGGCCAGACACGCCTTGATGTCGGGCAGAACAATGGTGACCCGGTACTTCTGCTTGGCGAACCATGCGGCCAGGACACGCACGAGGACGCTCTTGCCCGTCCCGGTCGGAGCGTGGAAGATCTCCAGGCCGCCCGCTGTCATCCGCAGTGCTTCCTGCGGGCTGATGGTGTCGGACGTCTGCAGGACGAAGAACAGTCCCTTGAGCGTGGCGTGGAGGTAGCGCTTCTCCTGCGGCTCGCCGCTCTCGATCTGCGCGGCCAGCTCAAGCAGGTCCTCAGTGGGGATACGGAGGTCATCCAGTGGGGGTGCGGAGTCGATGTGCGGTAGGCGGTCGTGGCCGAATGCCTCGGTGAATCCGGGATAGGTGGGGATCGTCAGCTGGCCGTGCACCTGCCCGACCTGGGGTAGGTAGATCTCTCCCGTCTTCCAGGTTCCGGGGCCGGCGAACTCGGGAGGCTTCGGCCGGGCGCTGGGCCGCCGGAACCGGGCGATCTGGCGGTCGACGAAGGCCAGCAGGTCACCGCCGACCCGGGGGATGGCCGCCTCGGCAGTGAGCGGGTTGCCGCCGGCAGGTTCGAAGGTGAGCAGTTTCTGGGGCTCACCCGGATTCTCGTCGTCGAAAGCTGCGAGCAGTGTGCGGGCTGCCAGAGTGAAGTTCCGTACGTCGCCGAGCCAGCCGGGGGCGTTGCTGAACACGTCGACGATGCGGCGGCGTTCTTCACTCGTCAGCTCCGGCCACCGGTCCCAAGCCCGGAACTGCCCGGACAGCAGGAATGCTGCCTTACGGAAGGGGGCGGCGGGTGCGTCGCCATCCACGGACGGGTCAGGGAAGTAATGGGCGGCCAGTGCGAGCGTGGCGCACAGGACTGTCTTCTCCACGGATGACTTGCTCACGCCCAGGCCACCCCCGAACGCTCACAGACCATCTCGCCGAACTCGGACGCTGTGGTCACCTTCAGTCCGTACCTCTCTCCCACTCCCAACAAGAGGGGCACCTGGGTGGCCCGGTGGTCTGGAACCACCAGCCACTCTGCTCCCCCGCTGTCGCCTTCCTGTGCGTGGATCAGTTGCGCAAGCGCGGTGCCCGAGGTGTAGTCCTTCACGTCGACGCGCAGCTGCTCCTTCTTCCGCGCCCGCTTGCGCCCGACGTGCACACAAAGGTCGTAGGCGTCCAGGGCAGGCCACAGCTCCACCTTGAGGCCGAGCTCGACCAGCCGGTCCCGCAATGCCAGCTCCGCCAATCCTGGGACGCAGGTGTATCGCCACACGCCCCGGACCAGAGCCTTCTGCCCCTCGACAGGTTTCGCCTCTGGCACGGCCTCCAAGTCGGGCCAGAGGACAGCTTCCCGGGCACGTGGGGGTGGCGGGGGAGGTTCCGGCAGCAGTTCGGGCGGCACGAGCCCCTCGACGGGGCGGAAGCGGTAGTCGGCGCCCATCTCCTGGTGCGGCTTGTGCCAGCAAGCGACCACACCGATCTGCCGGCCCGCCTCGCGGCGGATCGCGACGCGCATCGGCCATCTGCACACTGGGCATGCGAACCACCAGCCCCGGTACGTCGAGGCGTACGGGATGTCCTCGTAGAGATCCGCGACCAGTGGAGGCAACCGCAGTTCGTTGAGCATGCTGACCGGGCCAGCCGGGTAACGGATCAGATCGGTACGTCCGCTCTCGTAGACCTTCTGGTTCCCCGCCTTGCACAGTTGGGCGAAGGCCGTCTCCTGCGCGACCTCGTCGTCCAGGTCCCGCGCACTGATCAGACCTGTGCGTCGACTGCTCTTCTGTAGGACGCGGAGCACCAGGCGCTGCTCCGCGTCGATGTCGAAAGCGTCCTCCGTGACGTGCCCGTCGGCATCGACCGCGCGCAGTTCGTCTACGTCCCACCCGGGGACCCCTTCGGGCAGGAGCTGGGAAGGATCACCTCGCACCTGGCGCCGAAAGTCACCGAAGGACAATGCGCTGCCCGGACCACACGCGGCCAACAGCGCGCCGTGGCACTCCATCAAAGTCCCAAGGCGGGCGGAGGGCGTGACCCTGGGGGCCGTCATCGCGTCGGCTGCCCGCAGCACCGAGCGCGCCACTAGGGACTTCACCCAGAGCTCATCGACCGGCCGAACGTCATCGCTCGTCGCGTTCTCCATGAACCCAGAGGGTAAGAGCCGCCACTGACAATTCGTCTGGCCTCGTATGCAACAGGCGCATTATGAGTGTTCGTCAGCGAGCGCCGCGACGACAGTGGCATCGACCCGTGGGTACCGTCGACGGTACTCGTCCAGGTACTCAGCTGCGTGCCGCAGGCCGACTGGGGTCAGCTTCCACCGGTAGCCGACGATGTGACTTCCGTCGGTGGCAAGCACTGGCACTTCGTCGATGAACCCGCGGCTCGGCCGCCCCGCGGACCTGCTCTTGTAGCCGACGCCCAGGTAGAACGGAGCCCGGCCGGACAACGCGTCCCGATCCAGACCATCCGGGCCTGCTGCGGCCACCCGGGCCATGACACCCCACAGCCACTCGGACAGCAGTGGCATGTGAGGCTGCTGCTCTGCGGGTTCGCCTAGCCCCGCGCGGGCGGCTGCCCTACCCTGCTTCGTCATCTCGACCCGAACTCTGGTCACTTCACCCGCTGTCGGGTGGTGCACTACGTCAGTGCTGGTGATCAACAGTCCGCGGCGTTCCAAGGCATGCACCGTCGCACCAGCTCCGGGGTCGTGAACGCCATTGCTCCGCAACCGTTCCTGCAGTCGCGTGTAGCCCACGACGCGTGCAGGTGCATGCAGAGCGAGGGGCAGCTTGCGCCACTCAGCAGGCCGCAGCACGGGTAGATGGTGGACCCGGCGCATCCACATCTCCGTCTCCGTCATGCGCTCGTCCCGTAGGACCTCCCCGAGGTAGACCCTCTGCCGCTCGTTCAACGACCGCCAGGCAGCATCGGCCGGGCCGCTCGCGCCCTTCCGGCGCCGGTGCCTCGGGCGCACCGGCGTCGGCTCATTAGGACGGGTACGCATCCAGGCGTCCACGACCATACGCACGGGGACGCCGTAGATCTTGGCCAGTGCGGCAGGAAGCCGTCCCACCACATCGCGATCGCCCCAGTTCCGGCCAAGGACGGGATGCCCCTGTTCCAAGGCGGAAAGCCGCGGCGCCGACAGGTGAAGGTCACGCCCGACGGTCGTGCGGCGCAGTAGCTCCACCGCTTGGTCGAGTGTCAGACCGGCAGCGAACCGCAGGTCGACGAGTCCTTCCTCTCCGCGACGGACTCCGGTGAGCTCCTCCACATCGCAGCGCAGTGCCTCCGCCATTTTCTGCAGCCGCTGCGGGGTCGGCGTGTGCCGACCCTCCTCGTAGAAGAACACCATGCGCGTCGACACCCCGATTCGCCGGGCGAGTTCGGCTTTCGACAGCCCTGCCTGCTCCCTCAGCGTCGCTAGGCGACCTGGCGCTATCACGCGCATAGGCAATGGCATGCCTCCATAGAACTGCAATGAAGACTTCATGGCAATAGCGCTCACCAAGACCGGCAGTCCGTACAGCTTGAAGCCGACCAGGACCGATCCGCTGGCCAGGTCGAATGCGTGGGTTCGTGGTTGCAGTTCTGGTTGCAGTCACCGGCGTACAGCGCCGTCCGGAAGCCCTTTCCGCACCAGCCACACCGTAGGTCAGGACGTCCCTGTACGCCCCAGAGCCGCCAGACGAGGACATGGAAAGCGTGTCGGGGCAACCTGAACCGCCGACTTGTATGGCTGTAGCGGAACGCGGTCGGGTTGGCTGCTCGTAGCGTTCCGTAGGACGCCGGTCCGGGTGACTCGTGAACCGTCTGCCGCTCTTCGGGGCTGGCTCTCCCGGGGTATGTCACCGGAGCGGCGTCCATCCGCGGTCTGACTCAACAGAGGCGTGTCCCGGGTCGGTTGGTTCCGGAAGTCGGCGTGTCGGCCGTGGACGCCCATGTCGTCCGACCGTGAGGAGCGCAGCCCCGTGATACTGATCGGTGTCGATCCGCACAAGTCCACTCACACCGCCACCGCCGTCGAGCCTGCCTCGAACCGGCAGATCGGCTCACTGCGGATCGAGGCGAGTCTGGCGGAGTACCGGCTGCTGCTGACCTGGGCCCGCACGTGGCCGCAGCGCACCTGGGCGGTGGAGAACGCCAACGGGCTGGGCCGGCACCTGGCACAGTGGCTCATCGCCCGTGGTGAGCGCGTCGTCGACGTTCCGGCGGCCGCGACCAGCCGGGTCCGTGAGCTCTCCCGCGGTGGTCGGCGCAAGAACGACCAGATCGATGCAGCGGCTGCCGCCACGGTGGCCTACCTGCACGGCGACAGCCGCGAAGTCGGGGCCGAGGACCACACCACGGCGTTGGCCCTCCTGGACGAGCGGCGCGTGAACCTCGCCCAGGCCCGGGTCCGCACCGTCAACCAACTTCATGCGCTGATGCGGGACCTGCTGCCAGGCGGCGCCCCGGCCCAGCTCTCCGCGGACCAGGCGGCCACGCTGTTACGGGCGGTCCGTCCCACCGGAGACGTCGAGAAGGTCCGCAAGGACCTCGCCCGCGACCTCGTCGCCGAAATCCGCACGCTGGACAAGCGACTCACCGAGAACAGCGCCCGCATGCAGGCTCTCGTGGAGGCAGCTGACAGCACGTTGATGAGTACTCCGGGCATCGGGCCGGTGATGGCAGCCCGGCTGATCGGCAGGGTCGGGCGAGCCAGCCGCTTCCCCACCGCGGCAGCGTTCGCGAACTACGCCGGTGCCGCACCCGTGGAGATCGCGAGCGCGGACAAGGCCCGCCATCGACTCTCTCGCTCCGGCGACCGTCAGCTCAACTCAGTCCTTCACACCATCGCGGTCGTCCAGATCCGGATGCCCAACTCGCCCGGACACGCCTACTACCAGCGCAAACTTTCCGAAGGCAAGACCGCGAAGGAAGCGAAGCGGTGCCTGAAACGCCGCCTGGCCGACCACGTATGGCGCGTCATGCTCGGCGACGAGCGACGAGTCAAGTCCCGCCTCACCGCAGCGGCTTGACAAACACAGAGGCACCCCGGATTCGGTAGAGATCTTGGTCTGCCCTGGATCTGATGGAGCCTGGGCGCTGGAGAATTGACAGTCCAGCAGCCTTCGGAGGCCATCATGCCCCGCAGCTATCCGCCCGAGTTCCGCCGCCGCGTCCTCGATCTGGTCGAGTCCGGCCGGAAGGTCGCCGGGCCAGCTGATACTGCGGCCGCCGCGCCTTCCGCCGAGGACCGGGAAAAACCTCGCGGGTCTCCGCCGTTCAGTTCGGGGCAGACCGCGACGCCCACAGTCCTCAAACCGCGAAGCTGCCGAGTTTCATTCAGCGCTCTTGAGGGCGCGCCACCATCTCGTCCAAAACCGCGAACACTGCAAGCACGCCCAACGATCAGGAGCGTGGTGGGCTGGGTGAAAACGCACCGCCCGTGTGATGACCGCCTCAGATTCGTCTGTGACGGCGGAACCCTCGACTCGCCTGATCAGGACCAGATCCAGCTGCAGGGCGACGAGCTGCAGAAGTTCGTGCAATTTCCTCGAAGTGCGCGTGCAAGCGAAGCAGTACTTCGGCGTCGAGAGCAGCGTAGGTCACCTGACTCTCGGTGAGAGGTCGCCGGGTCCAATCCCCGACCTGCTCCCTCTTATCGAGTTCCATGCCGAGCTCACGGGCGCAGACTTCGCGAAGGCTGTGGCCCCTGACAGCGCGGCGGAGCCGCCTCGACACGTCGCGCGTATCCAGCACGGCATCCACGGCGAACCCGTGCCGGCCGAGGACCTCACGCTCGAATGAGGCGTAGTGGATCAGCTTCGTCGTTTCAGCGCTCGAGAGCAGCTGGCCGAGAGGCTCCAGATCGGGAAGCTCTAGCGCGTCGATGAGGTAGGTGGCCTCGCGACCCGCCACCTGAATCAGGCACAGCGTGCGATTCGCGAGCGTGGTTTCGACGTCGAGACCGACAACGGGTTCGGACATCAACGCGTCGACCGCCGCCTTGAGTTGCGGCAGCGTGCGCACCCAGATCAGCGGTCGATCATTCTCTCGACGCAGAAGGGGCAGCTCCTCTAGTGCCCCCTCGAGTTGGGCGACACGCTCCGCGTCACCACGCGTCAAAGTCCGAACGCCATCGGGCAAGCGGGGTCGACTGGTTTCGACCCCCGAAAGCCATCGCCAGGCACCGCCGACATCGAGCAGGTAGCCGGCGACTACCTCACGCTCGACCCACGGCGGCATCAGCGGTTGGAACTTGCTGAGGCGGTAGCTCGGGAGCGATTCGGCGACCTCTGCCCAGAGGCGATCATTCTCCCAGAACTCGGGCTCCGCCAGCTTGGTGAGCGCGTCGAGGAAGCGGCGCCTGTCAATGTCCTCACCCCGCACCTTGATCAAGAAGTTGTCAGGGATGACCTTCCAATCTCCCGCGATGGCTTCGAGCGCGTACCGAAGAGTCGCATTGATGCGTCCTCCCGCGAAGGTCCACCAGCGAATCTCCCCATCGACGAACTCCATGCCTCCGCGCTGGGAGTTGATGATCCCGCGCATGGAAGCACGATGCTCGGCGAGTACCGCCCATGCCGCGTCGTCGAGGTATGGATAGCGCTCATCGCTCAGGAGCACCGACAGAATGCGCTGGCAGACGTCAGAGCCGAGAAACTGCGGGAGAAAGCCTCCCCACGTGGGCTGCCGTCCACGTGGAGCCGCTTCGACGACCACGCGGCGGTCGTCGTGCCGTACTTGAAGGACAGCCCACGCGCGTCCTCCGAGCAGGAAGCTACTGACTCCATCGACGAGTCGGTCGACGAAGGCTTGGTTCAACGAGCCCAGGGGCTGGCCGTCGGCGGTTTGTACCGTGTAGGTCTGCGGGCTCGAGAAGACTGCGAAAATCTCCATGAAGTTCTTGCGCCCGAAACGACGTTCCGTTTTGGGTCCGAGGACTAGCCGACCCCCTACGAGCCGCAACGCGCCATCTCGTACCATCCACTTCAACAGACGGTCGTATTCGGCCCGGTGAATGCCTTGGAAGTCTGGTACGCGCGACAGGTGTTCCCAGGCGTCGTCAGCGGCGATCCCGTCGCTCGCCAGCGCCATGGCGAGCAGCTGGTGGATGAGCACTGGCCAGCAGCGGCGCTCTACCTCGACCGCTTCGACCCAGCCGGCCTTGGCCAGCTCGACCAAGGCGATGGCCTGCAGTACGCCCTCGGTCGTCTCACAGAAAAATGTGGTGTTGGCTGCTTGCCCCGTTCGCCGCCCCGTTCGCCCCATGCGCTGCAGGAACGAACTCACGGTGTCCGGCGCTTCCGCCTGCAGGACCCTATCGAGGTCGCCGACGTCGATGCCCAGCTCCAGTGTGGAGGTGCACACGATGCAGGCGTCGCTGCCGTGGTAAAAACGCTCTTCAGCGAGTTGACGCTCCTCTCGAGACACTGCGCTGTGGTGGACGAACACGGCGGTGCCGGAGCGCCTCATGTATTCGGCGACCGCCTCCGTCGTTGAGCGGGACTGGCAGAAGAACAGGCTTTTCTGCCCCGTCGCGACGCCCGCCGCGTCGCGGGAGAGCTCTGCGAGATCTTGGCGATGGGCAACCAGGAGCTGCCGACGCCCAGGTTGCTTTGGGGGGTTGACCACGCGTCCCGGCCGATTCGATGTGCCTTGGACCCATGTGAGAATCGCCTCTGGGTTGCCCACGGTCGCGGACAGCCCCACTCGCTGGACGTCATGCTTGGAGATGCGTGCCAGGCGTTCGAGCACGCTCATCAAGTGGGCGCCCCGGTCGGAACCGGCCAACGCATGGACCTCATCGATGACCACGGTTCGTAGATCGGCGAAGAGCTTGTTCTCATCCACTCGCGGCGACACCAACATCACTTCGAGCGATTCCGGCGTCGTCATCAGGAGCTCTGCAGGCTCTCTGAGAAACTGACGGCGGGGGTGGTCGGGCGTGTCGCCATGCCACACGAAGCGCCGTAGACCGACCATCTCTGTGTATAGCCCGAGGCGGTCAGCCTGGTTGTTCAGCAGCGCCTTGATGGGCGCGATGTAGAGGGCGCCTACTCCTTCCGGCTCGTTATCGACCATTTGAGAAAGGGTCGGGAAGATCGACGCTTCCGTCTTGCCACCGGCGGTGGGTGCCAAGATGATCGCGTTGTCGCCAGCAAGCAGCGCCTCGCCCGCCTCTTCCTGCACCGGACGCAGGCTCGACCAACCGAGCCGGGAAACGATCGCCTGTTGTAGGCGCGGTGCGAAGCGGGCGAAGACACTCACCACACGTCCTCGGCCGGCACGAGCCCTTCCACCTGGTCGTCGAGGTCGACGAGCGAGGCGCCGGAGAGGACATGCTGCTCCTCAGGGCTGAGCTCCTTGGCCTGAAACCCATACTCGGACATGGGCTCGTATTCCGCATGTTCCTCGACCAGGTCGAGCTGGGTGATGAACTCACGCAGGAACTGGCGCGGCACCACGCCGACGTCACCCTTGAAGCCCGCGGTCACCTCCGCCACCAGTCTCTCCACGAAGGACGTGCTGATCTTCTGGTCGAGGCGGCCACGGTCCGATGTGGGGAACAGCTCACGGAGACGAAGGGCGACCGACCGAAGCCGATCGGCGTCGAAGGGGACGAGCTCGAGCTGGGCTTGTCTCAAGCTAGCGAAGCGGCCCTGCTTCAGGAACCTGATCCGGTCGTTGAGCGGCGCGAGGCCAGCAACGCCGTGCCGCGTGTCGAAGAACTCCGGTGTGCCCGTCAAGACCCACAACATGCCCGGATAGGAGCCTGATGCGTCGGCGATCTGCCGAATCCCATTGAGCGACTTGTGCCGTGAGTCCGAACGCATGCGGAGGATGGTCTCGGCCTCGTCGATGACGACGATGAGCCCCGCGTACCCGGCAGCCTTCACGATTTCGAGCACGCCCCGCAGGTAGTCGAGGGCATCACGGCTCCCAATGTCCCCCTTGATGCCTGCCGCCTTCTTGGCCGATGCGGCGACGTTGCCGCTGCCGCACAACCAAGAGATGAGAGCTCCTGCCTCCGCAACCTCTCCCCTCTGCTTCAGCTCGAAGATGGTCTGAATGACGCGAACGAAGTCCTGAGGCGCTTGACCGCCCGTCATGGCCGCGAGGTCTTCGTCGAGACGCTTCTGCACCTTGGCGTCGAAGGCGGGGTCCGCGTCGTCCTCTCCGGCCGCGACGAGGCTCTCTTCCACGCGGCCAATCCACCGGTCAAGTACGTCGCCCAGGGCTCCTCGTGAGCACGACGCGGTCCCTAGCTCGGTCAGCACCTTGCGATACACATCGTCGAATCGGTGGAACTTAAGATCATTATCGGAGACCACGACGAAGCTGGTCGCGAACCCCCGAGCCTGCGCATCCAGCAGCGCGAGGCGCGCCATGAACGTCTTGCCGCAACCGTAGCCGCCGCGAAGGAACTTGACAGTTCCCTCGCCACTCCTCGCCAGGTCGAGCTGTCGATGCAGCTCTCCGCGTTGCTTCTCGATGCCGACAGCGAACGCGTCGATTCCCCGCTCGGGCACCAGGCCTTTACGCAGCGACTCGAAGACGTGTTCGACGTCCTTCTGGGTCAGGGTGCTCATCCGCTTCCCTCACGTACGTATCGCTTCACTCCGGCCACGACGTCGATGCGCACACCGAAGGGGACCTTCTGAGCATATGCCTCGAACTGGAGGGCAAAGCGCCGCAGGCCACGCGGGCCGCCCAGCATCGCGGCGGCCTCGTTCTCCGTGACCGTGCCATGCGCCGCCAGGTGCTCGAACACCTGCCGGACCCCCGACTCGGGGAGCTGCTCCAGCCAGCTCCCATGGCCCGCCCCGAAGCCCGCTGCTGGTGTGGATGGTGGTGCCGCCGGCCCCCGCGTCGCCGTGACCGCGAAGCGAGCATCCGGTACGCACGGCACAACGTCCGCCACAGCGCTCGGGTGGTGGATCTCGATGAGCGCACGCGCGTCCACGGCTCCGGAGAGCCGGAAGAAGAGCTCGAAGCGTTCACCGACGGTCGCGACGACCACGCCGCCCGCGATCCGCGCCTTGCCGCGTGTCTGGCAAAGCTCGACCTGTACGCCCTCGGCGTCAGGGACCCGCAGCGCGAGCTCGATATCCTTTGGACTTCCGAAGTCCAACGACCGCTGCGCAAGGACTTCGACTTTGGCTTCGATGCAGTGCATCCCAGCCACGCCCTCGCTGGCCTCGGCTTTTATGCCGTACTGCACGCTGCTCCCGCCGGCCGCCGTGCGATGCACCACGGTCAGCACCGGGATAACGCGCTCCTGCAAACTGTTGCCGCCATGGACAAAACTCATGGACCGTCGGCCGGTATCGAAGACCGCCGTGGTCTCCGGGAACATCAAGTGCCCGTTCACTCCCTCGTAGCCGAGGTCCGCCAGCGCGACCCTGACCTCTCCCGCGTGATCCGCCGCCACTGGAGAGAAGACATGCCTTCGTTGCGGATCGATGCGACGACCGTGGGCTTGGGCGGATGCGACACTGTCCTCCAGCAAGAGGAAGCCGTGGTCGCTGGTGAAGACGAACCGACGCACGCCCGCGTCTCGAAGCAGATGCCATGCAGCACGCAGCTTCTGCATGACGTGGTCGAACACTGCGGGGCCGACACCTTTTTCGCCAGCGTTGTCGATCTCCTGGCTGTGTACGACGACCAGTCGTGCCTGCGCGACCGAGCGCTTGAGCGAGGTGCTGTCGCGGCTGACCACCTCTTCGAGGGTGAGCCATGGACATGTCCCACCGCCGACCCGGTCGTGCATGGCCCGCTTGCGCGTTTCAGGGTCAGACACACGAAACTCACCCGTCTGAAAGCCCTGAACCTTCCCGGTGTCGCTCGCCATCGAAACGTGCAGACGACCGTTCTTCTCGACGGGTGCAAGCACGTTCATGCCCACCTCGGTCACGGTGGGGAGTTCGGCAAGCCGGGGTTTGAGCAGCACAGTGGTGGCCGGGGTGCCTTCCATCTGGCGGTAGAGCTCCTCGCCCATCTCAAATCGCAGGGCGTCGACGACGAAGTATGCAGTTGTGCCGGCTTCCTGGGTCAGCGGCTTGACCACCTCATCAAAGAGCATCCGCTGTTGTTGCGAAGCACCTGCGAGGAAACCCTGTGCCTTGCAGAGCGCATTGAACTCGCGCGCCCAGGCATCGGCCCACACTCGCCAGGCGCGGCGCATCCCGTCGAGGCGCGTCCGCAGGGTCTCGAACTCGGGAAGCTGCGGGTAGAGCAAGGCCATCCGCCGTTGCTCGAGCTGCCGATGCGCTTGATCGACGGCGGCACCACGCTCGACGTAGGCGTTCACGGCGGCTTCGAGGCCACCGCCGTCGCGCGTGTCGACCCCGATTCGCTCACCCGCACGCGCGATCGTCTGGCCGAGACGGGCCGCGTCGCGGACGAGCTGCCAGGCGGACTGCCTCGTGGGATCGTCTCGAAGCCAGAACGACGTACTCGCCGACTTGAGGTCCACCCGCATGTCGGACCAGTCGGCGGCGAGGTCGTAAGCCGCGCGATCGAGGGCAGCCAGCGCCGCCTTGAGAACCTTGTCTTCCTCGAACCGGAATGTGTCGACCTTACCGAGGTCTTCGGCCCGGGCCGCATCGGCCTCATCGGCGAGCAATGCCTCGGTCTCGTCTGCCGTCCGCTGGTAGAAGCCTGGGTGGCGCTCCCGGAGATGGGCCGCCACGGCGCGGCAGGTTTCGATGACCGGGCGCGGCAGGTCGGCGACGCGCGCCAGGTGTTTACTCACCGGCGCACGCTTCAGGTCGTCCACGTACTCCACGCAGAGCGCCCAACTCGCGGCGACAAACGCCACATCTTCGGCACGCGGCCGCGAGGGCGGAAGCGTGGTATCGCGCCAGGAGCCAGGGAGGCCGACCCAGACGCCGAAGCGTTCCCAAAGCGCATCCTCGTCGTCAAGCTTGCTGATTCGTCCGGCGACGAATCCCCCCGTGAGCAGGTCGTCGAACACGGCCGTCGGTTTCATGGCCTGGAGTTGCCCCGCGATGCCCCCCTCGGCGTCATCCAGGAGTGCACTCAGCCAGGCGTCGGCCCCCGCTAGCGTCATGTCGGGCTGCGCCTTGAAGGAGGCGATCTGATCAGGGCGTACCCGTCCTGCGGCGGCCTCGGTGACGAGGGTGTCGAGCGCCTTCCGGTACCTCACGCCGGCCGCGTAAAGCTCGAAGAGCGGCGTGCTGCGCACGCTCTCCTCGGTGAAGCCCGGCAGGTGGATGACTAGCGGCACCTTCTCGGTTCCAGCAGCGACCCCGTCAAGGGCCATCATCAGCGCCAGGTGGCTGCCTCGGAAGGCGTAGACCTCGTAGGGCAGCGCACCGGCGTCACACAACGCCTGGAGGCGGTCGACAAACCCTCGGTAGTGCCCGGCCTGGTCAAGCCACACGACAACGCCTTGCCGGCGCACCCACGAGCGCAGGTCCGCCTCAAGGCTCGCGGACACAGGGCCGCCGAGCCCCACCGTCGATGGCTGGGGTGCTGCTGTCGTCGTCACGTGTCGTCGCCCTCGCTCTCCTCAGCATCGTCGTAGGCGTCCTCGTTCTCAAAAAGGTCGACGGGCGGGACGAGCGTGGCAAGGAAGTCCTTGCGCGCGCGAACCTTCTCGGGGTGCTGCGATTCGAACGCCGCGCGGGCCTCGGGCTCATCGGAGGCGAGGATGCGGAGCTCGGCGCCCTGCTTCTCAGCCAGACGCAGCTCCATCTCCCAGAGGGCCTCGGCGTGGGCCGACCAAAGACCCGTCTCGAGGATGCGCATTTCGGGTACGAGCTTTCGGCTCTTGCCACGTCCCATGCGCCGTGCGGCCTCCTTCTCAATGGTGGCAAGGGCCTTGGCCGGGTGGTCGCGCAGGAAGGCGTCGCGATGGGGGCGGTCGCCGCCGTCACCAAGGTCGCGTCCACCGAGTCGGTAGGGTGCCTCCTCGATCTTGAAGTCGGGGCCTACCTCGTCCTGGAGTCGCAGCTCCCAGCCCCAGGCGCGCTCGGGGTGATAGTGCCAGAAGCAGCCGTGGGCGACGGCAAGGCTCGGATCCTGCTGGCACTTCCGGTCTACCCGGGTCGGCCAATAGCGCATCGCCAGGTGGGACCAGTCATAGTCCTTGCGGCCCAGCGCGGTGGCGAGTTCTTTCCACCACTTCTTGGGGTCCTTCCACTGCGGGTCGAGCAGCGGCCACAGCGCGGCGGAGTTGATCATCACGCCGTCGTCGAGGCTAGGCGCGTAACGGGCGTCCTGCTCGCGCTGCAGGCACTTGTTGTCGGTCGGCGGCGCGCCCCGATCGGCGCACTGCTCGACGTCGGCGATGAAGGCTTGCAGTTCGTCTCTGGTTTTGAGCACCCGGTCGTACTGCCGCTCGGCGGCGCGGGAAGCCTTCTTGTCGGCGCCGTCGCGGGCGGAGCGCAGATCGGAGAGCTCTCCGTCGAGGCGGGCGAGCGTCGGCACGAGGTGGTCGGCAAGCAGCACCCGCAGGGTTTGCTCGTTCATTCGGTGAATGTTTACCCAGGCGACGAAGGTCTTGTCTGACGAGGAGAGCGGCCAGTGGATGGGCCGGTTCTCATACATGCCCTTGTGGACGTCCTTGAAGAAGTCGAGGGCCAGCCAATCGCGCAAGCCTCGCTTCGTGCCGATGGCCAGGCCGTACTCGCTCCAAGCGGCGTGCAAGGGCGCTGCGGCGGGGTGACCGAGGCTGTCGCGGCGGTCCTCGGCGTCAAGGGTCCTGTCGAGGAAGAGGACGCCGTGCGGCAGGGCCTGGGAAACGTCGGCGATGGTCGGGTCTAGCACCCCCTTCCCCTCGGGATCAAAGCGCCCGAGGGCCACGCCCAAGGCGAAGCTCAAGTGGTCGGCGGGAAACTCACTGTCGAGCTGTTCGATGTAATCGGGGAGCAGCTCGCCTTCAGGACGGTCCACGGCAGTCTGGGCCCAATCCTGGGCGTGGCGCCAGGGCGAGGGACCGGGGTATTTGAACTCGACGGAGGGCTCGCGGTGGGACTCGTGGGTGGCGAATGCTGCCTCGACCTGCGCGAAGATGGCGCCAGCGTCGTCCACGGGGAATAGAGGAAGTCGATTCACATCCCCCACAAGGAAATCCATTCCTGGGTTGAGTGACGAAAGTACGGATCGCGCGAGTGATGAATTCAAAAGGCAGACGGTTGAAGCGAGATTTTGCTCACCTGGAAAAACGGACGCACCCTTATGTCCAAAGATCGAGCGGTAGCGATGGGCTCTTGCGGTGAACCCGCTACCGATGAGTGAAAATGCGACACCTTTCTCGAAGTAGTGAACTTCATTCTTGACTGTCCGAGAGTATGACCCGTACAGCTCCTCATTGAAGATCTTCACTTCCATGCCGAAGCGCGAGAAGCGCACTATATCCCTAGCGTCTTCAAGCCACGCCCGCCCTTCTGCTCCCTTGATGTATAGAGCCCAAGTCGCACGAGGGCAGGGGTTCAAGGCACCCATCCCAAGATAGAGGTGAGATGGCAACGCTTCCCACGCCAGACGAAGAAATCGGGTATTGTTTTGTGTGGACATCCCATTCCGCACTGGTGCAGCGTCAGCCAGCTTCGCGAGACTTGCATACTTCCTTATAAAGCTGCGTTCCCACCAATAAACCAGTGGCCAATCTGGTACGTCCTTCAGTGCAACCGGGTCGAAGACATGGCGACCTTCGTGGCAGAGCGTGGCGGCGCGCTTGCGCTGGGTTCGCTCAGCATCTCGCGACTTGTCCTCTCGCGACGTCGGACAGAGTGCCTTCGATTCCTTGGTCGACATGGCCCGCGCAAACGCTGCCACGGCGACACTTACGACCTCGTCCGGCACGCCCTCAAATGCTCCGCGGTCGAAGTCGCCGAGTGCCCGCAACCCATGCGTCCCCAACAGATGCTTTCGCAAGCCCGCGTACTGCTGAATGAACATCCAGTTCCGCATCGTGAGCATCGCCGACACGCCCCCATCGCGCGCTAGCTCCAGACCACGCAGCAGGAACGCCGCGTAGAGGTTTGCCTTGCCGAGCGGGTATGTCTTCTCGATGTACTTTGTATCCGCCATCTTGCTCGTGCCTTGGTATGGCGGGTTCGCCACCACCAGGTCGTAGACCCCTTGACGCATAAGCCGCACGAAACGCACACCTGCCGCGAGCTGCTCGCCACGCAGCCGCAGACCAAGGTCATCGCCTCCTGTGTGCTTCGCTAGAAAGCCCTCGAGCAGGTCGAGGAGAGTGGCCTTGGCCTCGTCGCGACCGATGGCGACGCGCTCGGGCTGAGGATTGAAGCCGGTGAACAGGTCACCCTGCTCGGCGACTGCCCGTCCAAGCATCGCCTCGTGCCGCGCCAAGGCTTCATCCACCGCCGTGTCCACTTTGAGCAGGCTGCCCAGGTGGTCGGCGCCGCGCAGGGCGTGGATCAGCGTGTCGGTCAGTCCGCCTGGGGTACCGGTTTCGCGCTCCACCTCACGTCGCAGCTCGATGAGCGCTGGGTCGTCGTCAGGCAGGCTTGCGAGGCGCAGGTTCGACGCCACCAGGTTCAGCCGCTCGGGCCGGGCGTCAGGTGCGACCTGCTGGGCCTTCAGCCACAGCGCGGAGGCAGCGATCTGCACCGCCCGCGGGTCCAGGTCGATGCCGTGCAAATTGTGGGCCAAGATGCGTTCGACGATGGCCGGGTCGGACCAGCGCTCCCCGCCGGCCTCGCCCCGATGCCGGGCTTCCTCTCGGTAGAGGGCCACCAGCAGGTCGAGCGCCACGACCAGAAAGTGCCCTGAGCCGACCGCAGGGTCGAGCAGCTTCAGCTCGCGCACGGTCTCGGGCGCCTGCGCAACGGCGTCCTCGGGAACCGGCTGCGGTACGTAGTAGGCCCAGCGGCGTTCAGCGTCGGTATGGAGCGGCATCAGGTCGGTGAGCGCGACCTCGCGCGACGCGCGCTTGGCCCGCCACTCGGACCTCCGCTCTTCCAGGCGGTCGAGCGTGCCGTCGGCCTGAACATCGGGCGTCCACCCGTGCTTCTGGCACATGGCCAGCCACATCGGCCCGAGGCTGTTCTGGAGCAGCCAGTCCACCATGTAGCGTTCGGTGAACATCTGCGTTTTGCTCGCGATCTCGTGCGGTTCAACCTTGCCGCCGCCGTTGAGTTTGTCGTCGAGCGCCTCGCGTTCGGGGTCGTTCCAGTACTGGTAGACCCAGCCGAGGGTCATGTCATCGGTCCAGCATGTCTCGAGCACCTCGGTATTGAGGGCGTCGATGACATATCGGAGCGTCGCCGCCGGGATCGGAACGAGGTCGGCCACCCCTGCTGGCCCGTAGAGACCGGGCAGCTCGGTGGCGAGATCCTCGAAAGTCAGGCGCAACAGAAAGGCGTAGCCCTCGGTCTCATCGCCGCGCACGAGCTCCGGCGCGAGCTGCCGGTAATCCTTGTAGGCACGACTTTCCCAGCCTCCGGTCACCACGGCGGGCGCGCGAAGCGGTTCGCCCGAGGGCCCTGGCGCTTCCATGAGCCGCAGCATCACTAGCCGGTTCAGCAGTGTGTAGGCGGCCTGCTTTTCGGCCTCGCGGCGGAAGTCATCCGCGGATCGGTCTCCCTTGGCCTTGGCGGCGCCCTGTGCTCGCAGCTGCTCGGCTACCCACGCCTCCAGGCGGCCTCGCCGGGTGCGCGCAGCCTCGTCCAGCCCGGCCTCGCGGGCGTGCACCGAGAGCCGGTAGGCCGTCTCGGTGGCGGCGTGGAGATCCTCGAGCAAGCGAGCACGCAGGGACCGGATGGTTGTCGAGAGCGCGCGCTTGGCGCCAGAAGTCATGGGCATGGTCGTCATCCTCCGGTCACAGCAGCCGCACGCGCGCGCCAGCGCGGACCTGCTCGAGCAGGCGTTCCTTGATCTCGTCGACGAGCGCCTGCACTTCAGCCTCCGTCGCCACCTCTCGATTGCGCAGTCGCAGGTCGACCCGGGCAATGAGCGGCTTCTCGCCCTCACTCAAGATCTCATCGAGGAGGTCATTCGCCTGGTCCTCGGCACGCTGCAGCGCGAGCACGAACGGGTCATTCAGGGAGACGAGCGGTGGTGCGATTGCCTCGGCAGTGGTGTCGGTCACCGCTGACACGAAGGGCCGGAGCACACGGTGTGCTTGCTCGCCCGTGAGGGTGCTGAAGCCGTCCCGCGCCTTCACTCGTGTACGGGCCGTCTCTGCCTCCTGCTCTTGCCACTGGAGCAGCCGCTGCCTCTCAGCAAGGTAGCAATTGTGAATTTCGGCGAGATCCTCATCAAGTGCACCTATGTCGCGCCAAGGCCGCTCGGCCTCGAGCTGGGCAGCGACGCGCGTCGCGGCTGCCTCGACCTTGGTGGCCTCGACGCCGAGGTCCTTAAGCTGAGTTGCCTGGTACGTCAGCACACCATGGGCGGATGTGACGGCCCGAATAGCGTCGTCCGTCAGCTCTGCGTCGTAGAGCTGCAGGAGCTGGACGCCGTCTTGCAGCGTCTCAAGGTGCTTCTTGACCAGCTTCACGGTCGGCTTGGTCTGCCGGCAGGTGCGGATGCACTGCTCGAGCGCATCGCCGAGCTTGCCGAACACAGCCGGCCCCTCAGGCGAGCCTGGGAGCTGGTTGAGCTGGCCCTGTACGCTGCGGAGCTTCTGCGCGAGTTGCGGAAAGTGCTGGGCGACCGCGTCGGCGATGGCGTGATCTTCGCGATCCATGCGGTGCCTGAGGCGTTCTTCAAAGAACCTGCAGATGCGCGCCCGTGCCTGGAAGCCGATGTCGTCTTCGCCTGCAGGGAAGATCGTTGTACGTCGGAAGGCGCGGTCCTTATCGAAGAGGTCGCGCACTCCCGCATCGCGAATGGCGGTGATTTCATTTCCGCCATCGGGCTGCAGACGCACCTTGCCGGCGCGGAGCAGGCCCGCGACACAGGCCCTCACGACGTTCGCCGTGTAGCCGTAGGGTGGGCCTCCGAAGTGGGCGAGGAGTGTCGTCCCGCCGAGGCCCCCCTCGGATTCGATGTGCTCCTGGATGCGGCGTGCCACGACGCCGCTGCACGAGGGGACGTAACGTCCGGAGTCGAGCTCGAGGATGCCGAGGTCGCCTGTGAGGAACTTGGGTGACGGGCCGGAAAGCTCGGCCTCGACGAGCTGAACTAGTTCGGAGGGCTGGACCTGCGTGGCGGTGAAATGCGGGAACAGGTCTGGCAGCACCCGGGTGGCCGTTGCGTGGAGCGCTACGGCGAACGACGTGCCTTGCTCCTGTGGAGAGATGCTCCGACCTCGGAAGTACATCTTTCCGGCCATCCACGCCGCCGCGATGTCGTCCCGCGCGCGCTTCTCGAGATCCTCGGCACGGTTCTCCTCCAGCTGAAGCAGGAGCTTGCGGGCGGGATTCAACGACTCGCGGCGCGGCTTGTACTTCTTGACCATGGCCCGCGAGCGGTAGAGCTCGCGCGCACGGTGGTCCACGTTGTCGCTGTCGCCGCACAGCCAGACGAGACGGTCGTGAAGTGCGGTCTCACCGCTCTTCTTCACCCAGACGCTCTCAGTGCGCTCCTCGCGGGCCAGGAAGCGAAAGTCGACACGGACGGCAGCGTCATCGCGTGGGTCGACGAGGTTGACGTCGTCCGCGCGGCGGCCGTCAGAGAACTGCCCCGCCCAAGGGAACGGCCGTCCTTGAAGTCGCGGGCGGTCCGGAGCAGCGAGGAGAAAGGTGAGCCCACCCTGCACGATCTCGCTGATGGCTTCACGCGCGACGCCGATGTCGCGGCGCTCACGCTCCCACTCTTCGCCGGCTGAGGACTGAATCTTGTAGCCGTGCTTTTCCGAGTACCCCAGGAGGTTCCTGCGGCGCAGCTCCTCGAGCGCCTCAGTCACGGCAGCCACATGGTTGCCGCGGTCGACTCGGTCGTAGAGGCACTGCGCCACGAGTTTTGCATCGGTGGCCTGGGTGTCCTGGATGAGCTCGAGCAGTGCCACAGCCTTGGCCGCGCGCACCAGGAGCCCGTCCGCATCATCGGTGCACTGGCTCAGCACGCGGGCCATCGACGCTTGCACGTCGGAGTCGAGCGCAGTGTGCTGAACCTCGTAGACCTGGTCCAGGGTCACGAGAGCGCCCACTGGCTGTTCGGCGAAGTTCTGGTCGCGGAACAACTCACCGAGGAGTTGGAGCAGGCCGCGGATGGCCTGGTCATCGCCCTGGGCTCGGGCCGAGCGTGTGCGCAGGGCGCTGGTGATCTGCAGGATCAGGTCGATCTGCCCGGGCAGCATCGGGTAGACCTCGACAAACTCCTCGGGGGTCACCGACTCGCAACCGTAGGCATACAGCTTGAGATCAGGCCGGTGGCTCTCGAAGAGCGCGCGCAGCTGTCCCTCGGCGTCGGGTCGCTTCTGGAGGAGTCGCTTGTGGACGACGTCCCGGATGTTCGTGGCCGCCAGATGGACGCGGAGCTTTGGAGGAAAGCGGTCTTTCGCCCACACCAGGAAGGAGTCGTCCGCCTCCTCGTCGAGCTTCTGCTGCCCGAGTGCCAGCAGCCAGGCTTTGCCGCGGAGCGTGGAGCCGATGGCGGTCGCGAAGGCACGCAGCCGATCCACGCGGTCTTTGTTGGATAGGACGTATTGGGAGACCTCGTCGACTACGAGGAACAGCGTCGCACTCGGGCGGCGGAACTTGAGCATGTCGCGAATGGCCGCCACGGCCTCCTCGGGCGACTCCAAGCGCGCATGAGTGCCGCCGCGGCTGGTGAACCAGCTCATGGGGTCGGTGTACCGGTCGGGGTACATCACGCTCATGACGAGCGAAAACTCCTCCTCGGCCAGCGCCTTGTCCTTCACGTCGGCCCATGGCGTGCCGAGTGTCTCCTGGGCCGTCTCCTCGAAGCGGGACCACTCGCCGTCGCGCTCGAGGCCCAGCTCGAAGTCCGCTACGAGCGGCTCGGTGCTGCAGTAGCCGAGCCGTCGTTGGACCTGCCGAACGGTCGCGGCGTGGATGTGCTCGTTGTCGCGCGCGATGCCGCCGATGTCGAACACGACGGCCAGCGGATCGATCTTCTGGCGAAGAACACGCCATGCCTCGCGCAGCTCGGCAGACTTCGGCGACGTGTCTCGCTGTAGCCACGCCTCCGCGAGCGATCCTCCATCCGGCAAGGCGACGCCATCGAGAGAGAGCCCGAGCAACTTGGCGAAGCTCGATTTACCGGAGCCGTAGAAACCTGAGATCCATGCGTTGGGGAGTTCGGGCCCACCTGCTTTATCGAGCTCCGCGGCGATGTTCGTAAGCAGTCGGACGTACTGCTCGTGGATGCCGCTCGGCACACGACGATGGTTCGGGTGGTCCTCGGGCCAGCCGCCCGTGATGATGTACTCGGAAACCTCAGCGGCGAGCTTGTCCGCGCCCTGCTCGTGAAAATAGACGACCGGCGGGATATCCCGCGTGGCGTCAGAGAGAAAGAGGTCGCGAATCAGCATGTCGTCTCTCATGGATAGATCCGAGGCCGGTAGTCGTTGTCCGGATTGAGAATGCCCATAAACGAGAGCCCTGCCACTCCTCGTCGTTCGCCCGGATAGAGCAGGACCACCGGCACATTTCGAGTCCTGCCGTCGAGGTGGCGCAGAAGAGCCGATGATCGAATGAATGGATACAGCGCGCCCGCGCGCCCGATGAAGGCCACCGTCCGGTCAACGGTGTCCGGGTGCCTATCGGCGTACTCGCTGATCAGGCGGCTGCAGTCCGCCGCGATCCCGTCCGGCCCTTCGATAAGTGGCCAGAGCTTCGACTTCAGATAGTTCAACCCGCGCTCTGGTTCGATGCCGGCCATGCGCTCTTCCATCTGCACGACGCGGTCGACCCACTCCAGGCCCTGCGCTCTGACACGGTCGAGAAGAAGCTTTTGAAGGCTGATCGA
Source organism: Streptomyces flavusporus (assembly GCF_046267975.1). Lineage (NCBI taxonomy): Bacteria > Bacillati > Actinomycetota > Actinomycetes > Kitasatosporales > Streptomycetaceae > Streptomyces > Streptomyces flavusporus. Next base: position 4,577,971 of record NZ_CP176503.1, read on the forward strand.
AAGGACCATCCAGCCGTTCGCGACGAGGTCTGCGGTCAAGCGCTGCACTTCGCCACGGAGGTCGAACTCATCGGACGGGTCGTACTGCATAATCGCGAAGCGGTAGTTGCGCATCGTGCTTATGTGAGGGCCATCCTCGTGGATGAGATCTCGGCGCAGCGCGACGAACGCCTCTTGCAAAAGGTGCTGTTGAAACAGATGAAGGCTCATAGGGCAGCTCCAGCCAGGCGCCGCTCCTCGCTTCGGAGGTTGGCATCGGCCCACATCCGCAAGTCGTGATGCCTCCAGCCGAAGTCGATGAGGTCACCCTGCCGCCTGAAAGCAAGACCAGGGAGCCCACGCAAGCGCTCCTCAAGGATGGCACCCTCCAGGCCGACCGAACTCGCGTACGGGTTGTCGAGGAGATTTCCCTCGAACTCCGTCTCTCGTAGCAAGTACATGAGGTACTCAAGCGCTTCGTCTGGCACATGCGGCATACCGATAGGGCGAGGGTCGCGGTTCGAGGTGACCAAAGCTGCCGAGTACGCCGCGGAGAGGAGCTTGCTGGCGAACTGGATTCGCATCGACATCATCCAGCGGCTGGGCCCCTGCTGCCCGACCCACGCGACGACAAGATCGCGAGTCACCTCGGGCCTAGGCCCAGAGCGACGCGCGACCAGATAGTCTCCCGTGAAGCGCCGATAGAGCGGGTCGGTGAGTTGCAGATGCCAGTGGCAGATGGCTCTGCGTGTTTCCGGTGACATGTGTTGCCAGCTGTGGAGCACGGCGAGAGCCGACGGAAACGTACTGAATCGGGCACGCATATTGGTGAGAAGCACCTCCACGCGCGCCAGACTGCGAGCGCCAAACCAGTACTCGTCGAAGGCCCGCTGGGCGTTCACGTCAGTGGTCTCGTCGGCGTGGGCCCAGAAGGCGCGTGAGTTATCCACCTCGAGGGCACACTTCGAGAGGCGCGTGTGCGTGTCTGTCACCTCCCGCGGGCGGCCCGTCATGATGCTCTCCTGTAGTGGGGAAGCGGGTAGGTCTCAGTCGCTGGGGTGAGCCCCGCGACGAGCTTCCGCACCCGTTGAGCCAAGGCGATCGGAGGGCTCCCTTTAAGTCGCCGTCCAACCGGTGAAGCTGCCGCATCAGCCTCACCGTGGCCGATGACCCAGTCCCAGAAATGATCCCGGTGCCAGCCAGCACTGATAACTGCCAGGCCCGGTAGCGCCTCGTCCGGCGCGCGGCCCGAACGCTTCAGATCCTGGAAGCGCTCCTCGATTCGCCCGTCCAGCTCAAAACCCAGATTGAAGAGCGAGACGATTCGGTCAGGGTCGTGGTCCTGGCGCCGGCGCTCCGCGTCCATCCGTCGGGCTGCCTCTCTCGCGCCCTGAAGCACAGCCCAGCGCCAGGTGCCCGGCAACAGCCGACGGAACAGATCCTCACCGCCGTACTCAGAAACGAGGTCGGAGCGCCACCAACCAAGCCCGTGTTCTTCCCCTGTCTCGCCCGCCCACGCCACCACAAGCTGGGAGGTGAGTGCGGTGTCGATGTCCGACATCGGAATCGGCGCTCGTTCACTCCCAGTCGGTACGCTCTTGACATCGAACATGCTCATGGCTCGACCTTCTCGCTGTTCAACGCCGCTGCTCCACCCGCCTCGATCCAAGCGTCGACCTGTGAGAGCTTGAGTTTCCGCAACCGGCCCACCCGGTGCGCAGGTAGGGAAAGGAGCTGCTTGCGGGTTGACTCCAGTCCCCGCTTCTCGTGTCGGAACTCAGACTCGGTGACGGTCGCCCACCGACCCTTTTCCATCACTCCTCGCCATCTTCGCCACCCTCCCCGGTGCGATCACGCCGATGACCGCGGTACATCGTATCCTCGCCGACGCAGGAGTGAGTGTGCGGGCGCTTGAAGGTGCAGCGCGAGTGATCTACTGACCCGTGTGGCCGCGGGGCTATGACCTGGGGTTTCGCCGCTGCTGGCTGTGGCTCGTTTGTCACTGTAGGTAGCTGGTGATCTGCCTCGGGGCCTTGGACAGCCCGGACGGTCCGGGAACGATCACTCGGCAGACTTCAGGGAACAGAACTTCCCTCAACTTGTCGGCGGCAACGAGCGCCCCGTCCGGCTGCGCAAATTGGAGCTACCCTTCCCTTTGCGCGGCCGTTGATCTTGTATGCGTGTCGGACAAGCAACATGTACTGGCGTCCGCCTGTGCACCGGCTGTGGCCTGAAGGGCCGCTACAGAGTGACGCATCCGAAAGAATCCGCAGGCAGTTCGTTGCCGCCATCGTCGCTGACGTCGTACAGCAACGTGCAGCGGGTAGGAACCGGAGGCGGAGGAGGCTCAAGCTCATGAGCGTCCAACAGCGCCTGCACATGCTCAGGAAGCACCTGCGGGCCGTCCTCCAGGACGACGTTAGCAGCCTCGGACGTATCCTCGTACGGCACCTGAGCGAAGGCGTCTTCACCCCATCTCATGTGGCTGGGCGTCACCCGCCGGGAGGGAGCGGAGTGCCCACCGCTGGACCGAGCGTAAGCAGTGCTCTGAGGCGTGGCCGCGTCGCGGACCGAGGAGGTTGCCCGGCCAGTAGCGTGCGTGCGCTGTTCGCCGGGAAGTGTGTCAGCCACCGCCTCTCGCCCGGAAGCATCCAGACGCTGCACGGCCGCGAAGATGCCCCGAAGCGCTGCGTCGCCACGTCGCTGTGCCCGTGGCAGCCTTTCGTCACACAGGACACGATTCCAAGGCAGGGAACTCTCCCACAGCCGTTTATGGCGTATGTTCCGGTTCTTCTGCCTTCTATACAGCTCAGCCTGTACGTCGTGCGCGGACACGAGGGTGCAGCCATGGTGCGAGCCGTCCTTGGCTATATGGCCGCAGAGAAGCCCCGCATCCGCAGCCTTCTCTTGCGCGCCGCCCTGCCAGGCCCAGTGGTTGTAGAGCAAGTAGACCGGCACGCACGCCACGGCAGCAGCGTGCTGGATCAACTGGTCACACTGGTAGGCCCGCTGCCTCCTCACTTCGTGGTCGAAGAGGTAACGGCCGCCCCTGTCTGCCTTCTTCGCCTGAATCCGCAGCCCAATGCCATGGGAGCGGTTGTGGATCCACATCTCCCAGTCGGAGCCGTTCACGCGCTCCGTGGACTTGTCGAACTGGATCACTTTGACACGACGGTCGAGGAAGTCACGGAAATGGCGCACATTCATGTCGGTGAAACTCTCCTCGTTGGCGGCGGGAGGGCTTCTATATCCGCTCTCCAGCCAACGGAAGGTGTCGCTGGCCATCCACAACAGCACGCTACACAAGGACGATCGGTTGCCTGGGAGAGGTCTGGAAGGAGCGGCGGCGTCGAGCGTCATCACGTGGCCAAGCTAACCAGACGACACTGACAGCTCGGCACGGGTCCGGCTGGATGCCGTCCATGACCACCAAGACGGACTGGTGCGAGCTGGATCTCGCCTACGCCGCGTCAGCGGCCTCAGTCGCCTCCGCGATCTGAAGCAGCCGGGCCAGTTCCTCTCGCCCGCGCCTGATCAAATCGAAGGCCACCGCCGGGTCCGTGTCCGGCGGCAGCGGCGTATCGGTGAGGAGATCCGTAAGGGTGTACCGACCGAGCAGCCACCGCTGCAGTGCGCGCCAGTCGGTACCCCGGTCGAGGGGTAGGGCGTCCGCCCATGGCAATGCCTCGTACCGGGTGCCGTCGGTGCCGTTTGCGTGGATTAGCCCGGAGCGGCGCACCAGACACGGGAAGCAGACACCGCAGTTGGCAATGGGAGGGCCGCCGCTACGGCGCGCGGGCGGCTTCCCGCAACTCAGGGTGGACTCCAGGTCGGACCGGGTGAGGCCCGCATCACGTCCAGCCTTGCACACCTCACCTTTCGTCAGTTGTGCCAAGGGGTTGCCCACCCGTACCGCGCTCCCGGCGTCTCCCACGGCGGTTACCAGGGCGTTCAGACTGCTCAGCGTCCGTGGGTGCACGGAACGGGTGGAGCAGGCAGCCGAACGAGCGGGCGTCAGGGGCGGATTGAGGGCGAGCTGGCCGTTCTCGGGGATGTGGACGGTGCCCACTCCGTGCGCGGTAGCGGCGCGGATTGCGCCGGCCGCGTACAGCAGACCGCGGGTGCGGGAGGAGGTTTCCAGCCGCAGCCCGGAGCCGTCGCCCGCCGGGGTCTGGCTCATCGGTAGCAGCAGCACCGGCCGTGCTCCGTCCAGTCGCTCGACGGCCTTGTACACCCGCCGCTGGAGACGCAGCAGGCCGATCTCACGGAACATCACGAGGAGCAGCGGTCGGGGGTCGTCGGCGCGCGAACGGGTGGCGGCCCAGCTGAGGGAATCCAGTCCACCGGAGAACAGCGCTACCTCCGAGGCACGCGGGTCGTCGGGGGAGACCATCGCCTCCTCGACGTAGTGACCGGTGAGAGGCCGGAAGTCCACATTCCAGAGGTCCCCGGTGAGGATCTGGAGGAGTGCGGTGAGGTGGGTACGGACTGCTGCGCTCTGCCACCGCTCGTGTTCCGTGACGGGCACGGCGAGGCTGATACGGCGAGTCCACCGGTCCCGGACGCCGGTCCGGCGTACGTACTTATCGGCGATGAACGCGGCCCTGGCGACGCGGAACAGGTCCTCGGCCCAGTCGGGGACAGGACCGGGCAGATGGTGCCGGCCGGTGATGCGCCGCTCCTTTTCCTGGAACGCTTCCTCACCGATCTCCGTCCAGCGGTCATCATGAGGCCGATCCCCTCGGGAGCCGCGCCACCACAGGAAATGGTCAGAACCGGTCATGCCGCGGCTCCCTCTTCTCCGGTGATCTCCTCAGTGATCAAGCCAAGTGCCTTGCCGACCGCCCGCGGTACCAGCGACTCGGCGATCTTGGGCAGCGCGGCCGACGGATCCTGCACAGCGCCTACCACCGACTGCGCGGTGTCCACGGCCTGTGCGAGACCCGTCGCTTCCGCGGACTCCTCGCAGGGATTCGGCACCAGGTCCACCACCTTCTCCGCGACCCAGTTGGCGATCCTGCCTTCCGGATCGGTCGCGATCAGCACCGGCACGGCCAGCTTGACGTGCTCGGCGACAACGGATCGGAGGAACTCCCCCACCATGTCGGCGAAGAACACCTGGTAGAGATCGCACAGGATGTCCCAGGCGAAGCCGTCGCGCGCGGCACCCGCGTCGATGGCGTCGTCCAGCTCGGGATGCCTCTCCAGGACATCGCGGACCGCCGCGGCCACCCCCCTGCGCACCGCGGCGTCGGCGAGTGTGCCGCCGTCTCCACCGACCTCCGCGACGAGACGTGCGACGAGCTCATCCCCCGACTCCGCGCCCTCGGCGGCCAGCGAGCCCAGGGCCCCGGCGAGCCGTTCGCCGGCCGCACAGGCCGTGTCGTACAACCCGAAAGCCGATCGATCGGCACGGAGCGTCTCGTGCAGGGCGTGTAGATGGTCCGCGGCTATCTCCTCCAGCCGCTGATCCGCGTTGCGCGAGTCTTCTCGCCAGCGCGCCAGCCGCCTCGCTGCGGGGCTCCACTGGTCGCCGTTCGGCCCCTTCCACCGCGTGGATGTCCCCACAGCGCCCCCAGCCCGATGGTGTCCCGACCTGCTCTCCCAGCCATGGCATCAGACCGGACGATCCCCAGGTAGAGCGGGACTCGGCCAGGGCGGCGCGGACCGGTCCGGCGGCCAACTGGCCAGAGATATCACTTTCTGTGACACACGCACCCGGGAGCGTAACCTGTCGTAGCGCTGGGTCACAGACGTCGCGCAAACCCCGGTTCCGGGCAGGTCACGGGCTGGCAAGATTGCTCCTTGCTCCGTGTGTCGCATACCTCGTGCCTGCTGCGAGCGCTAGGCCATCTCCGTGTGGCTCAGCGGAGTGTCGAACTGCTCGCCGCAGTCGGCCTCGGCGAACACGGCGGGAAGGCCGGACTCAGCGGCCCCTGACTGAGGTCCCCCTGGGAGCTACCTGGGAGCCAACCTGCTCCCCAACCCCCTTCGAGACCACCCGAGACCACGACAGCCCGACGCTGCGACCAGGGCAAACGTCATCGGCGCTGACAAGATCAGCACCCGAACCTCATTCGGGACGAAGAGGTCGTGGGTTCAAATCCCGCCACCCCGACAGAGAAGTACCAGGTCAGGGGCCTGATCCAGTGAGTGGATCAGGCCCCTGAGTGGTTCCTGGAGATCGTTTGGGAGAAACCTGGGAGAAGATCTTGGTCGGGTTCTCCCAGGGGGTGACTGGTGAGGCCGTCAGAAGTAAGGCGGCTGAGGGCACTCGGACCTGCGCGTTCGCGAATCCAGCCCCGTAGTCGGCCGGGAACACCATGCCCGCCCGCCTCAACCGCCCTTAGGATCACGACACATGGCAAGCCATCACTCAGCGCGCCCCCACGACCACGCCCGAGCGCTCGCCCAGCGCGTGCGAGCGATGCGGGAGGGCCGAGGGTGGTCGCGGGAGCGGCTCGCCAAGGAAGCCAGCATCGCCGTAGGAACGCTGGCCCGTCTGGAGAGCGAGGGAGCGATCCAGCCAGGTTTCTTCACCGTCGGAGCGGTCGCCGAGGCACTTGAGGTCTCACTCGATGAGCTCTTCCAGGAGACCAAGGTCGCTCCCGGCCTCTGGTCCGCTGGGTACGAAGGCCGGGACATCGACTCCTTCGTCACCTCGCTCCTCGACAGCCGTATTGATGTCGTGGCGGACGTACGGCTCACGCCGATCAGTCGCAAGAAGGGCTTCAGCAAGACCCGCCTCGGGGAGGCACTTGCCGAGGCCGGCATCGAGTACACGCACCTGCGCGGCCTGGGCAATCCCAAGGACAACCGGGCGCCGTTCTGGGACGGCCGGCTCGACGTGGGCCGGGCCCGGTTCCGTGGGGTGCTGCGGTCCGAGGAGGCGCAGACCGATCTTGAGCGCCTCGCGGAGCATGCCCGGCAGTCCCGGGTCGCGGTCCTGTGCTTCGAGAAGGACGAGAGCCGCTGCCACCGGCAGGTCGTTCTGGACACGGTCCGCAAACGGGCCGCGGTGCCCGTCATTCCCCTGGCCTGACTTCGTCCCTCGCTCCTGTACGCGCCCTTGCCGGTGGCATGCCTCTCCTCCAATCGGATCGGGAGATCAGTGGAGGGGGCAACCATGGGATCGGGGAATTGGCAGCGCGCACAGATCATGATCACGGTCAAGACCTATCCGGAACTGTCCGCGAAGTACCACGAGACGAGCTGCGTGGCTGGCATACGGCTCGACCAGGGGGCGCCCCAGCACGTGCGGCTCTTCCCGGTTCCGTTCCGGCTGCTGAATGAAGAAAGCCAGTTCGCCAAGTACTCGATCGTCGAGGTCGATGTGCAGCGGCACCATGGGGACCGTCGGCCCGAGAGCTTGCGCCCCAATCTGCAGACCCTCAAGGTCATCGAGCGCCTCGGGACAGCGGACGGTTGGCGCGAACGCTTCTCGCATGTTCGGCCCCTCGTAGCGCCGTCTCTGTGCTCCATAAAACGGGACCAGGAGGTGCGAGGTACGTCGCTCGGCGTCTTCCGCCCAGAGGAGTTCACCGGCTTCCGCTTCGCTCCTGCCGAGCCCTGGCCCGCTTCGAAGGCGGCCCTGGCCGATCAGTTGGATCTACTCGCGCAGGACCTTCGCCAACTGGAATGGGTGCCAATTGAGTTCCGGTACAGCTTCCGATGTGCGGATCAGGAGTGCGGCGGTCACGACATGGGGCTGAGGGACTGGGAGGCGGGCGAGTCGTACCGCAAGTTCCTTCGCCAGTACGGGAAGGACGACGTGGAGGAGAAGCTCCGCGAGCGCTGGTTCGACCGGATGGTCTCTCCGGAGAAGGCCGTGCACTGCCTCGTCGGAAACGTCGCGGCCCGCCCCAAGACGTTTCTGCTGTTGGGCCTGTTCTACCCGCGACGGGATGTCGTCGAGAACTTCCAGGAGAGTCTGTTCGACCTGTGAGGGTGAGTACGCAGGGCACGGTCCCGTGGGCCGGCCGCATCGGGGGCCCAGCCGCCGTTCCTACGCCCTAGTAGTGCCGCGCTCAGTTACAACGCACCCGACGCCCCACTGAGGGCACTGCACCCACGACCTTGCACGGTCCCGCCCCGGCATCACCGGCAGCGGTGGCATCATGCTGTCGGTGAGGTGAGACTCGCTGCCGAGATGAAGCGCCGGTACGCCTCAGAACCTGATGCGCAAGATCACCTTGCGCGGCTGCGACTCCCGATACCCAGCCAGTTCATGCCCCAGAGACGTGCTGATCTCCGCCTCGTACGGCTTCGTGATCGGCGTCGCAGTCTCCACCGCCTCGGCCAGCCCCCGGGTTTCGCGGCCCGATGGATCGCGTCCGGCAGAAGCCCGGGGGCGCGAGGATGTCGGATTCGGTCATGGCGTGTGCGCCGGTCTGCGGGATTCGGTGTCGCCGCCGAACGCGGGACCTCCTCCTCTCACCGTAAGTCGTGCGCCGCCGCACGGGCTGCGCTCGCCGGCGGTGCCGGACTCGTTGTATCTCGGTAAAATGCCTGCTCACGAGCACGTCCCGGACCTCGGAGCGGCGTAGAGTAAAAACACCGGGAGCACCTCGCACACCGGCCGCCATGTCGGTGTCGTTACCGGCGAGCAACAACACCGGCCTCCGAGAGGAGGACCGGAGACAGGTCCGCGTCATGACCGCGACCATCGAACCTACGATCATCAAAGAGCACCTGCCTTCGGCGTCGGCTCGGCTGTCGCTGGCCCCGACCAGCTCGGGTCCAGGTCTCCTGGACGGTGCCTGGTGGCCCCGCTCCCGTGATCTCCTCCGGGAGATACCCACTCTGACGGGCGTGCTGGACGCGTGCTGGGGCCGGATCACCCGCGTCACCGTGAACCCGGCCCACTGGCCCGTCATCCCGCGCAAGGTCCCCGTCGCGGGGCACACGGTGCATGTCGGCTGGTTCGCCGACGAGCAGGACCCGAACAAAGTGATCCTCCTCTCCTACACGGTGGGCCGCCTGGACCTGCTGGTGATCCCTCCGGAGACGGAGCCGGCCGCCGCCGCCCGGCTGATGGCCGCAGCAACCGTTCCGGGAGGTATCCGCACCGCCAGCGGTCTGATGGCCGACGAGGCCATGAGCCACGACGCGGCAGAGGCTCGGGGCCGGGAAGAGGGATGGGAGACCGACGGCGGAGCCGCTGCGGCGGCCGGAGCCGCGATCGGGATCTTGAGTTCCGCCCTGAGGAGGTGAGGACGTGGAGACAGCCGTCACCGTCGCCGTGATCATCTTCGTGATCATCGCGGGAATGTTCCTGATCCACCGGCTCAACGCGCAGCATGACGAAAGGATCGGGGCGTTCCGCTACAGCGATGCCCTACCGGGAATCGGTCGGCGGACCCGTAAGAGCCCGCGTGCGACCGCGCCGAAGGGTCCTCCTGCCGACGCCACACGTCGTGAGCATCGAGAGGGGAGCCGCTGATGACGCAGACCTGCTTCCAGCCGGGGGTGGGTGTGGGGCGACGGCCGTCACACCCACCGACGCGTCGCCTCTGATGCACGTCGTCCTGTATGAGCAAGGGGCACCATGAAGTCACCGGAACTGCCGTCGGCCGGGCACGCAGAGGTTCGTATTGTCGCCGCGGACCCGGATGCGGCTCGCCATGTCGCGGAGATTCTCCGCCGTTGTTTCGCCGCCACCGAAGCGCGCAGCCACCCCGCAGGCGCTGACGGCGGAACACGCCTCCACCTCACCGTGGACACCACGCGCATGGCGGAGCCGGTGCGCTCTTGGCTGTTGACCAGCCAGTCCTCCCGGGACGATCACACACAGCCGGACGAAATCTGAGGAGATGGCCCTTAGCGGGGAAGGAGGATACCGCCCCAGACGTACGGGTTTACGTCGGTGCCAGCACGAGAGGCAGGCGACCATGGCGACACTGCACGAGCGGCAGCACTACCGCGAGGCGATCATGAAGACCCTGTACGAGGCCATCGAAGGCAATCGCCTCCTCGGCCTCACCGGGGCGCGGCTGCGCGAGGACCTCGCCATGCCCGAGGAGGACCTGGCCGCCGCCTGCACGTACTTGGCGGCCGAGGGGCTGATCCAGGTCGACTGGGCGCGAGGAAACACACCCGCGATGATCACACTGACGCACAAGGGGATCCAGCTCATGGAGACCGAGGAGAAGGACAGTGACTGACACGGCCCAGGCCGCCCTCAGCGCTCCGGCCGGTCACATGACGGCCATGTCCTCCCATATGACCGAAATGGCCTCCCGAGCATATCCTGGTGAGTGGGCCGGTGCACTCTCACGTGCAACGACCCGGAAGGGCGGCCCCGGTGTGTATACGCCGGGGCCGTTGCGTCACCGGCACATGCCACAGGGAGAAGGTGCGATCCACTCGGCCGATCTCCGCGAGTGACGCAACTGCGACGTCGTTGACCCGAAGGGCCGAGAGATCAGCGCGCCGTCTACGTGGACGGCGGAGAGCGACGCGACTGACGCGACTGGACTGGACTGGCCCGCCGCTGACGCCGGGAGGCTGACGTGGTGCTGTTTCTTCTGCTGCTCATCGTGGCGGTTGCGCTCGGCGTCATCGGGGCGCTCGGCAGGGACACGCTCTACCTGCTGATCATCGGGGTGATGGTGCTCATCGCCGACCTTGTCCTTCTCAGAACGCGGATGGGGCGCCGCCGCAGGCCCCGCGTCCGGTAGGGGCGGTCCGACCGGCCACCCAACCCGCCCCTCTGCGTGGGGTGCCACCGGGCCCTGGCGCAAGGCCCGACATCGGCTCGCATACCACTTGCCTGAGCGACGTCGGGCAATCGCCGTTAGCGTGAAGAAGAGGCACGACAGGCTGCCTGCGCCTCGGAAAGAGGTGACCGAAGATGACGGACACCGGACTGCCGAACCGGCCCGAGACCCCTCACGCGGGATCATTGGGCGAGCGCGGCGGGAAGAGTGCGGGGGTGCCGCACCGAAGCGATCCGGGATCGCGTGGCCGTACAACGATCGCCGACGGTGTGGTGGCGAAGATCGCCGGGATGGCGGCCCGGGATGTGCCGGGCGTCCATACGATGGGCGGTGGGTTCGCCCGTGGCATGGGGGCCATGCGTGAACGTATGCCCGGTGCCGGCGGGAAGTCCGTCACCAGCGGGGTGAAGGTCGAGGTCGGCGAGGTACAGACCGCGGTCGACCTGGAGATCGTCGTCGAGTACGGCGTCTCCATCATCGATGTCGCGGGCGACGTCAGAGAGAACGTGATCGCTGCCATCGAGCGGATGACCGGACTGGAAGTTGTCGAGGTCAACATCGCGGTCGGCGATGTGCATATGTTCGACGAGGACGAGGAACAACCAGAGCGGAGGCTCGAGTAATCGCTTGCCGGAGCCGAATCGAGCAAGGAGCGCGCGCACGCCTCCCGTCCTCGCTTGCCTGCCATGCGGGGTGATCGCTCGTCAGGACGGCGGTCATCGGATCCACCTCACCGCGACCATCCCGGCACCCGCACCGGACCTCCCCGAGGACCGCCGCGGCTGATCGCTCTCACACCTCCGGCGCTGCCCGGTCGATGCCGGTGTCGATGAGGATCTGATCGGCCTGCGTAACGTTGCCGGCGCGGACGGCCTCGGCCATCGCGGCGCGCGCAGCGTCGGGCGTCGCGTGCGGCGGGACCACGAGCAGGGAGAAGAGATCCTGCTCGCCCCGAGTGACGAGGACGGTGTCGTCGCCGACCGGGAAGGAGTCGATGTGCACGACTCGGTCATCGATAACCAGCCTCGTCGGCAGTCCTTCCCAGGCACCGGCATCCAGGCCGACACGCGTGACCGGCCCGAGGTACTCGGCCAGGGCGGCGATCAGGACGGGGAGCTCCGCGGCGATGTCCCGGGACCGCGGCCACCACGCCCCGTCGAGAACACCCCGGCGGTCGTGCGTCGTCTCCAGCCGTACGACAGCCGTCCCGGGTTTCACGGCCTGGTGGACGGCGTCCGGCAGGAGCCTGGTCACACGCGGGGAGCCGGAGTCGGACATCGCACTCGCCTGCCTGCCTGCCTGCCTGTAAGGAAAACGGAGTGACTTCCTTGCTTCACGGTACTCCGCAGCCCACGCCGGCCGGGAAGCTCGCCGGTCACATCCGAGGACCACGGGACATGCCGGAGCAGAGTGAAAGATCCGGTCCGCTGATCTGTGCCCGAACAACGAGGTCGCCATGCAGCCCACGGAAACACCCCCGGACGGGCACGCCGAGGTCCGCATCGTCGCCGCCTCCCCGGAGGCAGCCCGTCGCGTCGCGGAGGTTCTCCGCCAGTGCTTCGCCGCGACCGAGCAGCGCAGTTATCCCGCGGACGCCGAGGGTGGGACCCGCCTCCAGCTCACCGTGGACACCACCCGCCCGGCAGAACCGGCACGGTCCTGGCTGGAGACCAGCCGCTCCTCGGAGGACGACCGCCGACGGAATTGAGCCGACGTCCAGGAGCGGTCTGTTCGGCCTCTTCGGGGAGTAGCGTGAATTCATCGGGAGCATTTCGCGCACCGGCTCCGATGCCGGTGTCGTTCCCGGTGAGCAACGACACCGGGCGGCTGCGCTCGCGCAGAGGTCCGGAGACGGGTTCGCGCGATGTCCGCGACCACCTCTCATCCCCCGCTACGGACCGTTCCCTTCAGGGCCCCGACCGCGCGACTCGCGCTGAAACACGAGAGCCCTTCACCAGGGCACGTCGAGCTGGACGGCGCCTGGTGGCCCCGTTCACGTGACCTGACACACGAACTCTCCGCCTTGGCGGACGTGCTGGATCCGCTGTGGGGACGGATCACCCATATCGCCGTCAACCCGCGCCACTGGCCGATCCTCCCGCGCAAGATCTTCGTCAACGGCCATGTGGTGGAGGTCGGTTGGTTCACGTCGGAGCAGGATCCGCACAGAATCCTGCTGCTGTCCTATACGGCGGGCCGCTGGGACCTCCTGGTGATACCCCCGGAGACCGGCGCCCCCTCGGCCGCCCGGCTGATGGCCGCCGCGAGCGCGAACACCGGCCCGCCGATGACCGCGACCGCCCTCGTAACGGCGGAACAGGCCGGCGACACTTCCTCGTCGTACGAGGCCACCACCGGCCGGCCCGGCCGACTGGTGGTGGGGATGTGACGGTCTTCGTCGCCGCCCTGGCCGTGGGTGGCCTGATCATTCGCCGGGCAGTCCGTAGTGGGCCGGATCAGGCGTGACCACTTGCCGCGGCCGTCATGAGCGGTTCCGCGGCCTCCTCGGTCGTATCCGGAGGGACGACCAACAGGTCCCAGCGCCCCCGGCCGGGGGCGAGCAGGACGATCGTGTGCGGGGCGGATGCCGCCACGGTCCTGCGCAGTCGTACGACCTGGTTGAAGACGAGCATCCGGCCGGGCACCGCGGACCACGCCGCCCCGTTGACGGTGACGCTCGTGATGTGGCCCCACGCGCGCGGCAACCCGGCGAGCAACCGGGGGAGTTCGGCGAGCAGGTCGTACGAACGGGGCCACCACGCTCCGTCGATGGGCTGGGGCATGCCTTCGTGGGGAGCCAGGCGCAGGCGGAGGAGGGGATGGGAGGGAGGCGGGGGTTGCAGTGCGGTGGTCATGAAAGCTCCTGTCAACTGCCGTGCGGCGGAGGAGGTGAGTGACCGGTGTCAGGCGCGGCGGGCGGCCATGCGGTCCGGAGTGGGCCAGCGCACGTCGTACACCCAGCCGAGGCGTTCCAGGAGGCGGATCACGGCGGCGGAGGGGTCGAGCTGGCCTCGGTCGACGCCGTGGCGGGCGCTGGTGGGGTCGGCGTGGTGGAGGTTGTGCCAGCTCTCGCCGAACGAGAGCAGGGCGAGGGGCCACAGGTTGGTGGCCCGGTCGTGGCGCCGGGTGCGGAACGGGCGCTCACCGATCATGTGACAGAGCGAGTTCACGCTCCAGGTGACGTGGTGGAGCAGCGCGATGCGCACAAGTCCCGCCCACAGCAGGGCGGTCACGCCGTGCACCCACGTACCACCGATGGCCCAGCCCACCGCGAACGGCAGGGCGAGCGTGAGGACGCACAGCGCCGGGAAGGCGCGGGCGACGGCACGGATGTCGCCGTCGGCGAGTAGGTCGGGGGCGTAACGCTCCGGCGGCGTACGGTCGTTGCGGAACAGCCAGCCGACGTGCGCGTGCAGCAGACCGCGCAACTAGCCTCGCAGATGCGTGCCGTAACGGTACGGGGAGTGCGGATCGCCGGGCCGGTCGGTGAAGGCGTGATGGCGGCGGTGGGTGGCGGTGGGTGGCGACCCAGCCGATGACGTCGCCCTGGAAGCTCATCGAATCGGCCACCGCGAGCGCGATGCGCACGGGACGGACGGCCCGGTAGCCGCCGTGGGTGAGGCCGCGGTGGAAGCCGACCGTGACGCCCAGACCGGTGATCGTGTAGAGGACGAGCGCGAGGACGATGTCGGCGGGATGGATGAGGCGTCCCCACAGCAGCCAGCCGGCCAGGCCGATTGCCACGAACGGCAGGACGACGATCACCGCCGTCACCGTGACGTACAGCCGCTCACCGCCGTCGCGCGCGGGCGCCGGGCCGTCAGGTGGGAAGGGGGACGTCCCGTCGTAGCCCTGGGGCGGCGGGGCGGGGGCCGACGGTGTGACCGTCGTGGACGTGATCGGACTGTGCGGCATACGTTGCTCCTCGGCCCTGGATGCGTTTGACGCGGCCGAGGACACGGGCTCCCCCTGTGATGGGGAGTCGCGAGGACGGGCCGGTTCGGACACCGGCATACGAAGAGACCTCGCTTTCTCCACCGTACTCCCGCACGCTCCGAAACGAGGCAGGCCGGATCGCGTGGCCACCGCGTTGACACCGACCGTCGCCGGACGTTGACTGGCGGCACGGCGCAGGGCCATGCCACTCCCGAACACACGGCGAAGCATTCCGCCCACCCGCCTCGCCCAGACTCCGCGGGAACCCACCTACCGGACAACAGCGAGGCCGGCCATGACCGTTGCACGGACGATCAGGAACACGGCGCAGACGATGAAGGGAAGGATCACCGAAGATCTCGGCCGCGTCACCCGCAACAGGCGACTGCAGCGCCGAGGCAGGACCGACCGGGTCTCCGTAAGCCTGAAACAGGCCGTCGAGAAGACCAAGGACGCCTTCGGGCGGAACGGAAGCGGCACCCGATGATGTACGACCAGACACGCGCCCAGCAGCCCGCGGGCCAGACCCGGGGCCCCGCCGAACGCCGTGCCCCGGGCCCGGAGCCGCTGCTCCCGTCGACCGAAAGGGACAAGATCGTCCAGCGCCTCCGGCACGCCCTCAACACCTTCGCCGACACTCCGCGCGAGGCGCTGGAAGAGGCCGAGAGCGCCTACGACGAAGCCACCGCCCAGCTCGTGACCGCCCTCGCGGAACGGCGGCGTCTCCTGCGCGCCGGGTGGCAGGACCAGGCCCCCGGAACACAGTCCGCCGAGCTCCGGCACGCGCTGAGGCAGTACCGGGAGATCACCCAGCGGCTGCTCCAGCTCTAGGCGGCCGCATACTCCGCGCTGCGGCGGAACGCGGAGTAGCGTGGACAGTACCGAGGGCATTTCGCACACCGGCTTCCACGCCGGGTCGTTCTCGGCGAAAGATGAAACCCGGGCCGCCGCAGAGGCGGCCCGGAGACGGGTCCGCATCATGTCGGCGACCTTGCACCCAGCCCTGCCGCACCACGAGCCCGTCGCAGCCCCGGCCGCGCGTCTCGCACTGAAGACCGACGGCACCTCCCGCGGAATCCTGGACGGGGCCTGGTGGCCCCGCTCCCGGGATCTGCTGAGCGAACTTCCGGCGCTCACCGACGTGTTGGACCCCTTGTGGGGCCGCATCACCCGCATCGCCGTAAACCCGAAGCACTGGCCGGTCATCCCCCGCAAGGTTCCCGTGGACGGCCACATCGTCAAGGTCGGCTGGTTCACCCCGGAGATCGACCCGCACAAGCTGCTGCTGCTCTCCTACGGCACCAGCCGCTGGGATCTCCTGGTCATCCCGCCCGAGACCGGGGCGGAGTCGGCGGCCCGGCTGATGGCTGCCGCGTCCGACTACGACGGCCCGCCACTGACCGCGAGCGCGCTCATCGCCGCGGACGAGGCCCGGCACGGCGTCTTGGCGGCCGACCAGCCACTGGACCCGGACGAGGCATGGGAGTACGAGGGCGGCGCCTCCGCGGTGTCAGCGGCCGTTCCCCACCAGACCGGTCCGCCCGGCCGGGCCAGCCGACTGATCATCGGTATGTGAGGTGGCCGCCATGAACGCCTTCCTGACAGCCGCCGCCTTCGTGGTCCTCATCGCAGCGGCGGCGTACGTGATCCACCGGCTCAACCTCCAGCACGCCGACAGAATCGCCGTGTACCGGTACGGCTCCCCCTTGCCCGGCCGTCGCGGCCGCGGCACGCCGCAGCCCCCGGTGGGGCCGGACCGGTCCGAGTCGCCGACCGCCGGCGAACGACGGGACCACCGCGACGGGGGCCGCGGCCGCTTCCCGCCGCGCCGCCGCCGTAGCCGTACCACTCACCACAGGTGATCAGCCGGTTTCCCCACCGGCCGCGCGTACGGACCGTCGACCCGGCCCGTACACCGACGCGTGTGCCCGGGCGCGTACACCCGGGCCGTGGACCGCGCGAGGAGCGGCCGGGACCCATGAACCGAGGCATCTGAACCGAGGCGTCATGACTCTTCCGCAGCTGAACATCTACCGGCACGACCGGGGCAGGCGGGCACTGATCACCCTGGCCGGTGAGATCGACCCGGCCACCGCGCCCCAGGTGCGCGCCGCTCTGGAGCGGTGCCTGCATGACGGCATCACCACCATCGACATCGATCTGACCACCGTCGACCGCTGCGACAGCAGCGGCCTGCGCGTCTTCCTCGACGCGTCACGGCACGCCGCCGAGACCCACGCGTCCCTGCGGCTGCACTACCCGTCCCCGCAGACCGCACGACTGCTCGCGAACATGGGCTCCGATCGTCTGCTCTTGTGATGACGCCGGGAGAGATGTGGTGCACAACGGAACGGAGAGCTGTGTGTTCTGAATCATGTGCGAGACGCCGTTTTCTGGCGTAATGGTCTGTTTGGGGGGCCGGGCGCGTCATTCTGTGCGGGTTGATCGCGGTCGTGTCAGGAACCCGTGTGTACCGATCACGTGAGCGGGTCGAGCGCATTCGCCGTAACCGCAGGACGGACCGAGCGTGTCGGTGCGGGCGCTGGTTGGTTGCGGGCGCTGGATTCGCGGCACGAGGTGAGCATGGACACGGTGGCCGAAGCTGTGACGACGCCGGTGCGGGGGTGCGGTAATGGCGGAAGGTGGGCGGCGACCTGACGAGAGCATGCTGGACCGGTCGGAAGGGTTCGGTGAGCGACTGCTGGGGGTGCTGTTGGACCGGGCCCACGAGATGCCGCCGCATCTGATCGGCCCGCTGATCGCGGAAGAGGTGGCCAGGCTCGGTGGCCGCGACGTCTCGATCCTGCTGCAGGACTATGCCCAGTTGGTGTTGGTGCCGCTGCCGGGCCGGCGGCTGATGGTCGGCGAGCCCGAGCCGATCGATGACTCTCCCGCCGGCACGGCCTTTCTGCACGCGACCACTGCCGAGGTGCCGAGGGCCGACGGCGTCCGGATGTACCTGCCGTTGCTGGACGGCAGCGACCAGGTGGGCGTGATGGCCCTCACCCTGGACACCGTCGATGACGACGACCGGCGGCTGCTGCGCAGGCTCGCCGGCCTGGTCGCCGACATGCTGGTCACCAAGCACAGCTACACCGATCAGTTCTTCCGCGCCCGGCGCCGTGAACCGATGAGCGTGGCCGCGGAGATCCAGTGGTCCCTGCTGCCGCCGCTGGCGATGTCCGTCCCGCAGGTCGCGGTGGCCGGAATCCTGGAGCCCGCCTACGACGTCGCAGGCGACAGCTTCGACTACGCCCTCAACGAGGACATCCTGCACGTGGCCATGGTCGATGCGATGGGCCACGGCCTGGACGCCGCCACGATGGCGACCGTCGCCGTCGGGGCCTACCGGCACGCCAGACGTGCCGACATCGGCCTGTCCGAGATCTACGCGTTCATGGACCGGGCCATCACCGAGCAGTTCGGGCCCGACCACTTCGTCACCGCCCAGATGATGCGTCTGAACATCGCGACAGGCCACCTGCAGTGGGTCAACGCGGGCCACCCCGCACCGCTGCTGATCCGTGACCACCAGGTCGTCCGGCAACTGGCAGGCCCGACCACCCTGCCCGTCGGCTTCGGCGGTGAAGAGCCCCGGATCAGCGGGCAGATGCTCCAACGCGGCGACCGAGTGCTGTGCTTCACCGACGGCCTGATCGAGGAGCACGAAGCCGGCGAAGAACAATTCGGCGAAGAACAACTCATCAACTGGGTCAACCGCATCGAACACACGGAGAAGGGAGTACGAGCGGTGGTGCGCTCACTCTCCCACGCCCTCAAGCAGCAACGGGGCGGCCGCACCACCGACGACGCGACCCTCTTCCTGATCGAATGGCGCGGCGGCGCCGCCGAACACCTCGCCCTCCTGGAGTGAGCCGACCACCGCACCACCAAGGGTCCGCCGCCGCCGTGGCCGGGCGTTTTCAGCGGGCCGGGCGCCGAGGGGAGCGCCACATGGAGCGGGCCGCCAGGTAGAGCAGATCGGCGATGAGGAGTAGCACGCCGGCGGACAACAGATAGAGCATGCCGTCGACGGCCGCGCCGATGACGATCAGCGCGATGCCGGCGATGAGCAGGGTCAGGAAGAGGACCATGGCGGGATGCCTCCCTGGAAGGAACCGCGCGGGATCGGCGTGGCCTCTCGAGTACGGCGGGACACGCTGTTACTCTCCTCGGTTTCGCGTCGGCCGAGGAGTGGTACGTGACGGCCCCGGCACACAGGCCGCTACCAGTAGTGGCGGCGTCCGCCGACGGCGTACCCCACCGATCCCAGGATCCGCAGGATGATGCCAACGACAACCAGGTGATCCTGATGGTCCCCAGGATGGAGAGGCCGGCGACGAGGAGGATGACTCCGAGGCAGTCATGAGGGCCTCCGATGCGAGCCAGGCTTCCCCCTCACGCCAGAGTAGGTCGGACCGGTCCTGTGAGTGGTGGCGTCGCAGGCCGGACGGTTTTACCGGCCAGGCGGAACCAGATACCTGGAGCGCTCCATATCGTCATCCTCGGGCTCATGATCCTGCTCGCCGCACACGTCATCGGCGTGGCCGGTGTCTGCGAGCTCGCCGACAGCGAAGCGGATGCGCCAGGCAACATGCAGTTCGTCCGGCCCTCTGCATGCCAGAACGCTCGGGTTCCAGGAATCCGGGATGTCTCACAGCCGGTACGCCCGTGGGAGCTCGGCCCAGGAGATCTTAGGCGACGCGTTGGGAGCGGTGGCGGGCTTCCCGGAGTCGGACCTTCGAGGGGAGGCGGTCCAGGCCGGCCGAGTCCCGCGCGTGCGCGAGTGTTTCCCGGCTCAGTTGCCCCAGAGTCCGCGCTGGATCCGCATGAGGCTCCAGCAACAGCCGGACGCGGGCGGTGGGAGCGGTACTTCGGCCCGTCAGCCGTACATGAGCCCGCGAGACCCCGTCCAGGGCCTGCGCCTCTTCCTCGATCACGTCCTCCAGTGTGCGGCCGTCGAGTCGGGCCGCCGCGCCGTCCTCGCTGTCGACGAGGACCCCGCCCAGGCGGTGTCTGCGCTGTGCGAGGAGCCACCACAGCAGCAGGGCCAGCAGCACCGCGAGCACCGCGATGACGGTCGGCCACCACCAGCCTTCCTCCCGCCACCGGGTGCGTCCCTCGGTGCCCAGCACCACATCCTCCGGCCCACGGAAGGGCCACCAGCCCGGCACGTCGAAATCCCAGTGACGCTGCAGGTCCAGTGCGCCCAGCAGCACGCCGCCGCCCAGGGCGAACAGTCCGAGGCCGAGCAGTGCGAGCAGCACCCGGTTCGCCGTCTTGAGCATCGGGTCACCTCAGCCCTTATTCGGGCGCCGGACGCGCACGGCCAGTGTGGGTTGCCGGGCCAGGCCCAAGGACGTCACGGCTTCGCCCAGCTCGGCGTCCAGGTCCGAGCGGACCTCCTCAAGATCGCGGAAATGTGCCCGTGCCCGGGCCTTTACCTTCCGGCGGCCGACATCGACCTGTGCCGACTGGACACCGGGCACCTGCATGGCCCGGTCGCGCAGAACCAGGGCGGCCGCGCGGCGGTCAAGCCCGGCTCGGACGTCCTCTGTCCCAGGGATACCGGTGGGCCGCCGCATGGGCAGCAGCCTGCGCAGTCCCGGCGTCACCGCCAGCAGGAAAAGCCACAGGCCGAGGGCCATCGCCACCGCGGCCCCGACGATCATCCAGACGTCGTCCAGGGGCCGTGTGGCCAGTTCCTCGGCGAGCCGCCGCCGCCAACGCATCGCATTCCGGCCTGCCCGCACCGCGACCACGTCGTACAGGAGAAATCCGACGGCCGCGGCGGACAGCAGGGCTGCCAAGGCCGCGGGAATCCGCCGCGACGACCAGAAACGGTGCGCCGACCGGCCTGATCCGTCGGTCACCTTCGTAGCGCCCTCGGCCGCCCCCGGGGTGCCGTCGGCGGACGGAGCCGCCTGTCCCGGACCGGAGGAGAGGTCGCTGTCACCGGTCGGCTGCCGCGAGGTGTTCGCGCTCATCTCACCCTCTCCCGGTCCGTGTGCCGCGTATGCGCCGAGTGCAGTTGCTCGACCGATACCGCGAGGTCGGGCACCTCCATGCCGGCCCATGCCCTGATCCGCTCGGTGACCTCCCGGCGCACCGCGGCGCACTGCGCCCCGATGTCGGACGGATAGCCGAGCTCGACGGTGATGTGCAGCCGTGCCTCGCCGAGCACCGCCTGCCGTCCGGCGGCGGACTCGGCGTCCCGTCCTGCGCTGGTCCGTTCCGGCGCCCTCCGTACGGATGTGCTCACGTGTGGCGTCCGGCGGCCGGGTGGTACGTGGCCGGCCGACTCGGCGAACCGGCTCAGCGCCTCGCGCGCCACCCGGGCCGCGATCTTCGCGACGACCCGGTCGGTGACGACAGTCGCCCCGCGCTCCCCGCGGGGGACGCCCGGACGCTCATCGGCTTCCCCGCTCACCGCCGCCAGTCTCCCCGAGCCTGTCGCCTGTCGTCGCGGATCCGCTCCTGCCGGTCCCGGCGGCGGACGAAGTCGCCCGGTTCGAGATCACCCTCCATGAACCGCCCGATGACGAGACCGACGAGGCCCAGCACCAGCACCAGCAGGAAAGCCCAGAAGTCACCGAAATACGCGGCGAAACCCAGCGCCATTCCGGCCATCAAGCCCACCACGGCCCTGCTCATTTCGCGCTCCTTCACTCACGCGGGCTGCCGCCCCGGCTACTGGATCCGCTGCCGCTCCTCCCCTTCGTCCTCCTCGTCGGGCAGCTTCACGTCGCTGACCATGATGTTGACTTCCACGACTTCCCGCCCCGCCATCCGCTCCACCGCGGAGATAACGTTCTCCCGCACCTCACCGGCCACGTCCGTGATGGAGACGCCGTAGTCGACGACGATCTCCAGATCGATGGCCGCCTGCTTCTCTCCGACCTCGACACTGACCCCCCGCGTGGCGGACTTGCCACTGCCGGCACCGGGCATCCGCTCCCGCATGGATCCCATCGAGCGCGCGAATCCGCTGCCCAGGGCATAGACGCCGCGCACGTCCCGTGCCGCCATTCCGGCGATCTTCTCCACCACCACATCGGCGATGGTCGTCCGGCCGCGAGCACCGGGCGCACCGCCATACCTTGCGCCGGTGTTCTCAGTCATCAGGACATTCCTCCCTCCAGAGGAGGGCATCTTGCACGCTTTATTCAGACTATATTCTAATTGGTAGGTTTGCCTGAGATGCGGCGTATGAGGCGGGATGATCCAACGAGTGGCACGAACGTCCCCGCCCAGAGCCCTCGCGGACACTCCGAGCGCAGTTGCGGCAGGAAGAGGACCGCGACCATGGAAGAAGGAGGGTGAGAGGCCGGTGAAAACCGAGGCGTGGACGCAGGCAGTACGGCACCGGCTCGACCTGGGCCGGCTGCTCCCGCTCGGTGGGCCCGGCGACGGGACATGGATCACCGAACAAGCAGCCGTCCGGGTCCTCGAGCTCGCGGCCGCTGAGATCCCCGGTGTCCGGCTGGAGTCTCTGCGCATCGGGTCGGCACCGCTCGAGCCCGCGTCCGAGCCGACCGTCCGTCCGCCGGTCAGCGCGCTACCGCCTGGCCCGCTCAGGATCGAAGCCGCATGCACAGCACCCCTCGGGCAGCCGCTGCCCGAGACCACCGACCAGCTGAGGAGCGCACTGCTCAACGCGGCCGCTGAACGTCTCGGCCTGGCCACCGTGACAGCCGACCTGCGCGTCACGGATCTCCATGACGGCCCGGAGACGGGCGTGAAGTCGCGGACCGCAGCAAGGGCCATGAGGCCCGCGCCGGAAACTGCAGCCACCCGAAGCTCGCCCACGGTGACCGGAACAGGATCCATGTGGGGGCCCGTCCGGGAACTGGCGAACGTCGCGGCGGGTGTTCCGGGCGTCGCCCGCCTCACCGCCGTGCTGGGAAGCCGCCCGGTCAAGGTGGAGGACCATGACGATCCACCCGGCCGCCACATCGAGGTCCAGCTCGCGGTCGCCCGCGGCCACCATCCGCTGGAAGTCGCCCGCGCCGTCCGGGCCGCCGTAGCCGACGCAGCCACCACCGACAATTCCGGCCCGGTCACCGCCGCCGTCCTCATCACAGAAACCGCAGCCTAGCCAGGCGTCAACGGCAGCTCGACGCGTTGGGCCTGATCCGGTCACGCTTCTCCGGCCTCACCCTCGGGCGCAGGCCACACCGCAGCACCGCCCGGCCGAACGCACAGACACCCCCTCGGCCTTGCCATTTCTACTGTCGGCGCCTCAGCACTCTCCGGATCAGCAGGAAGGCCGCAACGGCGATCAGGGCAATCCCCATGAGGATCACGATTGCCCCGACGACGACCAGGACCGTCCCAAGCAGGATCAAGATTGTCCCGATTACGAGAAGAAACATCGCGAGGACGGTCACGGTCGCCTCCTGTCCCCCTCCCGACTCTGACTCCTTCCCGCCCCTATCGCAATCATTTCCGGACAAATCCACCAGCGCACCGCCCCGGCGGTGCCCGTCGGCTGAGGTCCGGCCTATTTGCGACCAGGTTGCAGCACCGGTCTCCAGCCCATGGCTGTGACCTGGGTAGACAGTGAACGAGTCAAGGTCTCCGGCGCTGTCGCCGTACAGCACAGAAGCACAGCGACTATGGCGACCACAGGCGACCGTCGCAAGCGCTAACAGCCTCGTAAACCAGACCAGGAGACCTCGGCGAACTTCGTGCCCGTAGTACGGGACGAAGAGGTCGTGGGTTCAAATCCCGCCACCCCGACAGGGAAGTACCAGGTCAGGGGCCTGATCCGCTTAGCGGGTCGGGCCCCTGAGTGGTTGTGGGGGCCAGTTTGGGAGCCATCGGGAGCCGACCCCAACTGGGGCCGGGCCCTGACAACCGTCGGCAAGAACACCGGCGACAACAGCATCACACCGAGCAAGGTCACCGTGAGGTTCGGCGACTTCGAGATGAGAGAGCTGAAGGTGCGCCATCGGGACGGCGGAGGTCGGGACGTCTGCGGTGGCGGTGGATCTCGGGGAGCTGACCGGCTACTTGAGGTCGATCATTCGGACCGGCTGCCCGGTGGTACGGGCGATGGTTTCGAAGTCGCGGTCGTAGTGCAGCAGGGTGAGTCCTGCTTCTTCCGCGGCTGCGGCCACGAGGAGGTCGACGGCTCCGGCACTGCGGTGCTCACCCTTGGCGGTGAGCTCGCGCTGGACGACGCGGGCGCGCCGGTAGATGCCGTCGGGCATGGAGCACCAGGTGAACTGGTTCAGTCGTTCCTGGATCGCCTCACGGTCTTTCGCGGAACGTGCGGAGTAGAGGATCTCCAGTTCGGTGAGGTCGCACAGGGCGATCAGCCCGGCGCCCATCCGCTGTTCCCACTCTTCGGTTGCCTGACGCAGCAGAACACGAGCCAGGGCCGACGTATCAACGAGGTAGTCGGCTACGCTCACCGGGCGGAACCACCTCGATAGTTGCGCTTGTCCAGGAGGAGTTCGACATCGAGGGCGCCTTCATCCGCAAGATCCTGCAGTTCATGCAGGGCGCGCAGGCGACGGTTGCGGGCCACGATCTCACGTAGGGCGGTGTTGATGGTGTCCCGTTTCGTGGAAGTACCCAGCTCCTTCGCTGCGGCTTCCAGGGCGTCGTCGTCGAGATCGATGACGGTTCTGCTCATGAGGCCCACCTCCGTATACACCGGATAGTGTATCAATATACATGATCGAATGTATCGCAGGGGTGGGTCGACCCAGTAAGACTCCGGGAGCCATTTGGGAGCCGATCTGCTCCCCAAGCCCTCCCCGTACCCTGCGAGCCCCCTCGACACCAAGGCTCTGACCAGCGGAAATGCCAGACCCACAGGTGTCGACCTCGCCCGAACCTCATTCGGGACGAAGAGGTCGTGGGTTCAAATCCCGCCACCCCGACGCTGGTCAGAGGGCCATTCGCATGATCGCGAATGGCCCTCTGTCATGCCTGGGGGGCCAAACGAATTTGATCAGGCCACCGCGTCGCCCTCTTCCTGGCCCTCCGTGCCCTCCCCTTCCTGATCTTCGGCGAAGATGTCATCCATCGCTTCGGCACCCTTCGCGATCACGGGCCGGAGCTGCTTCCGGTAGACCGCCTCAGTCGTAGCCTGGCTGCTGTGTCCGACCAGCAGGGCGATGGTTTCCAGCGGGATGCCATGGTCGGAGAGCAGGGACACGAAGCTGTGCCGGAGCTCCCGCGGGGTCCACTCAGGCTTCAGTCCGGCCTTCTTCAGGATGGCCTTGAAGTCGCGCCGGACGTCGGTCGCGTCGAGCGGCTCGCCGCTCCGAGTCGTGAAGACACGGCCGGTCGGGCTCCACTCCATCCCTCTCGATGCCCGCTCCTGCTTCTGCCACCGCATGTGCTCTTCGAGCACGTCGACCACCTGCTTCGGCAGAGCGATGGTCCGGCGGCTCTTCCTGGTCTTGGTTTCGCCGTGCTTGCGCACCGAGCGCCACACCGCGACGTGCGGCGGGATGCCGTCCTTTGTCTCCAGGAAGACGTGATCCCAGGTGAGGGGCCGCGCCTCTTCCGCGCGTACGCCACTGAGGAGCGAGAGCACGAGGTAGGCATGCAGCCGTGACGGGCGCGCGGCGGTCAGCACGGCTTTCGCCTGCTCCAAGTTCAGCGCCTTGCTCGGACGCGGCCAGGGCAGCCCTTCCGGTGCGGTGACGAGTAGGGCGACGTTCCACGCGGCGCTGCACGTCCCGCACCCCAATTCGCGAGGGGCGGCTCCGTGAGTCGGCCCGGCCTCAGGCTGCCCGATACAAAGCAGCAGCGCGCGGTAGCTACGCGACCAACCGCCGGATCCCAGTCGAGGTGATGGCCGGCGGAGTGGAGGCGATGCCGATGACCTCAACCTGAACACCCCACGGTTCGAGCGTCCTGGCCGTCTGTACCAGGGTGACCTGCGAGAACGGGAACAGCGTATCGGCGGTGAGGTCCGTGCCGTCCTTCAGCAGGATCGCGAAGACGAAGACGGAGAGGGGCCGCACTCCATGATTTGAGCGATAACCAGGGTTATCGCAAACCTCAGTCCTTAGAGGCGAGTTGGCGCCTCAACGGGCACCTCCGCCCATACCGTCTTGCCCACGGGTCGACGAGGCGCCGATCCCCACCGCACGGCCAGGACGTCCACCAGGAGCAGTCCCCGACCGGACTCGCCCTCGGGGAACGACGAGGGCGGAACCGTGGGCGGCCGCTTTGCGGATGCGGCGTCCGAGACCTCGATACGAACCAGGCCCGCAGCCGCGTCGAGTACGAGCCGGAGGCCGAAGTCGCGTCCGGGGACTCGGCCGTGCTGTACGGCGTTCGCTGCGAGTTCGCCGACGACGAGGGCGACCGTGCACGATGCGTCCGACGCCGGCGGGTAGCCCCACTCCTCCAAACACCGGACGGCGAGACGTCGGGCGAGCCGCGCACCTCTCGGCGAGGAGATGAACTGCTCCGCGAATGAGGGGAGTTCGTGTGCTGTGTCGGCGAGCGCGACAGTTTCCGCCGCGAGGGGCGCGGCGTTCCCGCGTGGCTCGTCTCCCGGGGTGGTCGTTCCTGTCAGCACGGCTTGTCCGTCCTTGTCTCTCGAGCTGAGGCTTCCCGTGACGTACGCGAGTCGTCACGTTCCGTGCCCAAGAGTCGTCTGATCGCCCTACGCTCGACAGGTGACACAGCCTTACTTTTCAGTCTGTAAGGAACGGAAGTGACGCTTTGGCCAACGGAATTGACCCCAGTGCGTCGATGGCGGCGCTGTTCGGCGCGCGGGTGCGCAGGCTCCGCATGGCGGCCGGACTGACCCAGGCCGAGCTCGGTGACAGGACGCACGTGGTGAGCACGCGGATCACACAGATCGAGCGGGCGTCCGGAGCGAAGCCGACGCTGGAGCTGGCGCGTGCGCTGGACGCGGCCCTCGGCGCGGACGACCTGCTGGTCGAGTTGTGGCCGTACGTGTACCGGGAGGCGTTTCCGGACTGGTCGCGGAGGTTCATGGAGTACTCGGAGCGGGCGGTGGCCATCCGCGAGTACGCGGCTCATGTGGTGCCTGGCCTGTTGCAGACGGAGGACTACGCGCGGGCGGTGCTGAGAGTCGGTCGAACACTCGGCAGCAAAGAGCAGTTGGAAGAGCGGGTCGCCCTTCGTATGGGACGACAGGAGCGCCTCGGTGCGCCCGATCGGCCCGAGCTGTGGGTGGTCCTCGACGAGGCGGTGCTCAGGCGTCCGGTCGGTGGCCAGGTGGTGATGCGTGAGCAGTTGGCGCGGCTGCTCGGGGCCGCGGCGGAACCTCACATCACTGTGCAGGTACTGCCGTTCGACCAGGGAGAGCACGATGCCATGGGCGGCTCGCTCACGGTGCTCACCATGCCGGACGGCTCAGAGACTGCCTACACCGAAGGTGCGCACTACGGCCAACTCATCGAGGATCCGGACGAGGTCAGGAGCTTCGCACTGACCTACGATCGGCTGCGGGCGGCAGCTCTGCCCCCGCTCATGTCGCTCGACATGATCCGATCCGTGATGGAGGACAACCACCGTGGAGCGAAGGTCCCGTCCCGATCTGAACGGCGCCGCCTGGCGCAAGAGCAGCTACAGCAATCAGGAAGGCGGCAACTGCGTGGAGGTGGCCGACGGGTTCCGGGCCGTCGTCCCCGTCCGTGACAGCAAGGTCCCGCACGGTCCGGCGCTGTGCTTCGAAACCGCCTCCTGGGCCGCCTTCATAGGCGAGTTGAGGGCCGGGCATCACCGTCCCTGAGGCCACCGGGCCCCGGCCGCCGTCCGCCTTCCGGGCTCACCGGGCTCTCGTCCGCGAGGGTCCGGTGGGCCACTGACCTCCTCAAAGAACCGGGGGAAAGAACCACCCGCCCACCCACCCTCCCCGCGAAGAAGCCCACGTCACCCGTCCGAGTGACCGGCTTGCAGGCGTGGGAAACGGGCGGTTACGTTCGCCGCGACAACCGCACACAGACGACGGCCCCCGGCCGGGACGGCAATCCCGATCGAGGGCCTGACCGATCAGGAAGAAAGCCCCTTCCCGATGGCTGACTCGCAGTCTAACGCGCGCCTGCGCGCCGACGCCGGAGCTCCGACCTCCGGCGTGATCCACGTACGCACCCGGCTGACCGCCGACTTCACCGTGATCTCCAACGCCCTCGCCCAGCGGCGCGGCAGCGCGGTCACGGTCGGCGTCGCGGCGTACATCTCCTCCCTGCCCGACGGCTCCTCCGTGAGCATCGCCGCCCTGTGCGAGCACTTCAGCGAGGGGGAGATCCTGATCTCGCGGGCGCTCAGGGAACTGGAAGCCACCGGTTACCTGGAACGCCGCCGTGAGCGCCTGCCCTCCGGACAGATCCGCACCCGGACGTACTTCTACGACATCCCCGGCGGCGATCCGGATCCGGACGGGCCGCCCGCGCCGCCGAAGCCGCGTCGGCCCCGAAAACAGCCCGCCGCTGCGGCGACCACGCCCACGACCGCACAGGAAACGGTGCACGCGGCCGCACAGGCCGAGGCGCCGGTCCCGCTCGCCGACGCCGACCCGCAAGCCGTCGCCGTACTCACCTCCCTGCGCCGGGTCGATCCACGCCTGATCCTCTCCGGACAGGAGGCCGCACGACTCGCACCGGCCGTCTCCCAATGGCTCGCGGCAGGCGTCGAGGCACCCCAGATAACCGAGTTCCTCACCGCAAGGCTCCCCGACCGATTCCGCGCTCGCCCGGCAGGCATCCTCGCCTTCCGCCTGCGCGAGACGCCCCTGCCCACCCCACCCCCGCCGGCGCGCACGGACCGCCCGGCTGTCCTGCCCTTCCAGACCTGCGACGGATGCGACCGGGCATTCCGCGCGCCGGAACCCGGACGCTGCAGGGACTGCCGATCCGGGAATCATCTCCGTGCGGCCGGCTGAGGCCCGCCTGCTCGGTCGAATCCCCGTCCACTTCTTGGTCACATCGCCGGGCGCCACCCTCAGGTGACCGGTCCCGCCTCAGGCGGCGGACCTGGACTCGACCACGCGTCGCCGGAGCGCCGGTGTGGTGAGCGACGGCGGGGTCCAGACGCCGTCCGGCGGGTAGACGTCGGTTCCGGGCGGCACGATTTCGTCGATCCGGTCGAGGACGGCGTCGTCCAGCAGCACGGACGTGCCCTTGAGTGTGCTCCGCAGTTGCTCCATCGTGCGCGGGCCGATGATCACCGACGTGACGGCCGGATGCGCGAGCGGGAAGGCGATGGCCAACTCCGGCAGCGAGCAGCCCACTTCCTCGGCCACGGCGACGAGCTGCTCGACGACCTCCAGCTTCGCGGCGGTGAGCGGCGCCGACGGATCGAAGCGGGCCGGGTGCAGGGTGGGACGTCCGCTGCTCAGATCGAGAGCCCGGCCCTTGCGGTAGCGGCCGGTCAGGAATCCCGAGGCCAGCGGGCTCCAGGTCAGCACCCCCATGCCGAGGCGCTGCGCCACCGGCAGCACATGCTTCTCGACGCCTCGGGCCAGCAGCGAGTAGGGCGGCTGCTCGGTGCGGAAGCGGTGGAGCCCGCGGCGATCGGCCACGTGGTACGCCTCGACGATCTCGTCCGCGGGGAACGTGGAGCAGCCGAAGGCTCTGATCTTGCCCTGGCCCACAAGATCGGTCAGGGCGGAGAGCGTCTCCTCGATGTCGGTCGTGTGGTCCGGCCGGTGCACCTGGTACAGGTCGATCCAGTCCGTTCCCAGGCGCCGTAGGCTGTCCTCCACCTCCCGGACGATCCAACGCCGCGAGTTGCCGCCCCGGTTGGGGCCGTCCCCCATGGGGAAGTGGACCTTGGTCGCAAGTACCACGTCGTCGCGGCGGTCCTTCAGGGCCTTGCCGACGACGGTCTCCGACTCTCCGGCCGAGTACATGTCGGCGGTGTCGATGAAGTTGATCCCCTCGTCGAGTGCGGCGTGGATGATCCGGACGCAGTCGTCGTGGTCGGCATTGCCGACGGAGCCGAACATCATGGTGCCGAGGCAGTAGGCGCTGACCTCGATGCCGGTGCCGCCCAGAACGCGGTAGCGCATGCAACTCTCCTTGGACGTCGTCCTGTTGGTAATGCTGCGACCCTACGAGCTGGAGTCGGCTCCAGGGCAAGCGTGGATTGTCGAGGACGGCGCCCCACGGGTGCGTCCGCGCGCCGCTGGCTAATCTTCATGCGTGACGACCGAGTTGGCTCTGCTGCCCCAAGTCGCCCATCGCGGGCGGGAGATCACCGCGCCCCGGCTGCGTGTGCTGTTGGCGTTGCTTGCGGAGGATCTGCGTGCCGGGTGCAGCACGGGCCGGCTGGTGGAGGGGCTGTGGCCGGACGAGCAGCCGGAGCGGCCGGGCAAGGCGGTGCAGGTGCTGGTGTCGCGGCTCAGGTCGCAGGTGGGCGCCGACCTGGTCGTGAGCACACCGACGGGGTACCGCCTCGCGCTGGCGGAGACGCAGGTCGACAGTTCCGCGCTCCTGCTGTACGACGCGACGAGCGCCGAGCGCGCGAGGGCCGGGGATCACGAGGGCTCCCTCGCGCAGGCCGAGGCCGGGTTGGCGTTGTGGGACGGGAGCGTGGGCGCCGGGGCGGGTGAGGACCTGCACGATCCGGTGGTGGCGCTGCGTGCCGATCGGGTGCGGGTGTTCCGTTCGCTGGTTCGCTGCCGGGCGCTCGCCCTCGCCCGGCTGGGGCGGCGGGAGGAGGCCGCGGCGCCGCTGGCCGAGCTGGCCCGGGAACTGCCGCGGGACGAGGAGGTGTTGGCGGAGCTGCTGCGCTGTGAGGCGGCCACCGCGGGCCGGGCCGCGGCGCTGACCCGGTACGACGCCTATCGCCGCGAGCTGCGCGATGAGTTGGGTACCGATCCGGGGCCCGGACTCCGGTCCGTGTACCAGGAGTTGCTGCGCGCCGATGCGCCTGCGGTCCGCCACGGCGTGCCGCACGAGCCGAACCCTCTGCTGGGGCGGGACGCCGACATCGCTGCCGTGGCCGGGCTGCTGCGCGAGGCCCGGGTGGTCACCGTCGTCGGTCCCGGCGGGCTGGGCAAGACCCGCCTCTCGCATGCGGTGAGTCGGGCGGCCGAGCAACCCGTGGTGCATTTCGTCACCCTGGCCGGTGTCACCGCCGACGACGACGTGGCCGGTGAAGTGGCCTCGGCCGTCGGCGGCGGGGAAGGGCGGCAGTTCGTCGGCGGCGGGGATGCGGTGAGCGGCATCATCGCCGCGCTGGGTGCCGGGCCCGCCCTGCTGGTGCTGGACAACTGCGAGCATGTGATCGTCGGCGCGGCCGGTCTCGTACAGGCGCTGGTGTCGCGGTCGAAGGAGCTGCGGGTACTGGCCACCAGCCGGGCTCCGCTGGGGCTGACCTCGGAGTCCGTGTACGCCCTGCCGGAGCTTGCCCTGGCGACCTCGGTCGAGCTGTTCGAGCAGCGGGCGCGGGCCGCCCGGCCAGGCGTGGAACTGCCCGCCGACCGGGTGTCCGAGATCTGCCGTCACCTGGACGGTCTGCCGCTCGCCGTGGAGCTGGCCGCGGCCCGTGTGCGGGTGCTGTCCGTGGCCGACATCTCGCGTCGGCTCCGGGACCGTTTCGCGCTGCTGCGCGGCGGCGCGCGCGACGCGCCCGAGCGGCATCGCACGCTTCAGGCCGTGGTCGAGTGGAGCTGGAATCTGCTGGAGCCCGACGGCCGGGCGGCACTGCGGGCGCTGTCGGTGTTCCCCGGGGGCTTCACCGAGGACGCGGCGGAGTACGTCCTCGGCGAGACGGGGGATGCGCTGACGCTTCTGGAGCAGCTGGCCGGTCAGTCCCTGATCAAGGTGGGCGACAGCCCTTCCGGGGTGCGCTTCCACATGCTGGAGACGCTCCGGGAGTTCAGCGCGGCCCGGCGCGCCGGGGTCGGCGAGGAGGAGGTGGTGACCGACCGGTTCCTGTCCTGGGCCCGGGACTTCGGCCGCGGCCACCACGACGTGCTGTTCGGCGACGGCCTGTTGTCCGCCGCCTGGGCACGTATCCGCGCCGAGCAGGACAACCTGGTCCTGGCCCTGCGGTACGCGCTGGCCCGCGACGACGGGCCCACCATCGCGGCCCTCACCGCCGTGCTGGCCTCCATGTGGGCCACCGGCTCCAGCTACGCCCGGCTCGCCGCCGTCGCCACCGAGACCGGCGGGCCGCTGTCCCACTTCCGCCCGGGCCCCGAGGACCCCGAGGACGTGGAGGCGGCCCGCAGCGCGGCGACGGTGTGCACCGCCAGCCTCTTCATGGGCCTCGGCCCGCACGCCGTACGCCACCTCGTCACACTGCGCCGACTGCCGCCCGCGCCGCCGGACACGCTGGCGCGGGCGCTGGCCGCCGTCCTGTGCGCCGTCCCGGACATGCACCCGCCGGAGTACGCGCGACTGCGGGAGCTCTGTGAAGCCGACGAGCCGCTGCTGGCGGGCGTCGCCTCGTGCGTCGCCAGCTATGTGTGGGAAGCCGAGCACGACGTGGAGCGTGCCCTGGAGTACGCCCGCCGGATGCTCGACACCGTGGTGCCGCTCGGCAATCCGGCCCTGCATCTGCTGAGCCGGGGGCGGCTCGGCGAGTTGTGCCTGCAGTCCGAACGGGGCGCGGAGGCGTACGAGCATCTGCGGGCCGCGCTGGACGCGTTCGACGAGTTCGGCGCCTGGTCGGACACGATCGGCGTCCACGCGGGGCTGGTGCTGGCCTGCCTCCAGCGCGGGGAGGTCGACGAGGCGGAGTACTGGCTGGGACTCGCCGCGACCCCGGAGAAGCAGCCGGAGGACGCCCTGAGCTTCAGTTCCGACCTGCCGGTCCGGGCGGAGATCGCGCTGGCCCGGGGGCTGACCGAGGTCGGGCTCGGGCTGTGGCGGCAGGCGGCGGAGCGGACGCGGGAGGACAGCCTGCGGCACGCCGACGATCCGTTCGTGGATCCATGGTCGCTCCAGGTGCAGTCGGCCACGCTGGCGGCACACGCGCAACACGGCCGGCTGGAGCCGGTGGCGGGACTGGCCGGGCAACTGCGGGAGCGGCTGCTGGAGATGCTGGCCGGCCCCTCGGGCCTGTCCGGTTCCACCGGGTCCTCCGCTGACCGGGCTCCGGTGGAACTGCCGGT
The DNA here is from genome assembly GCF_046267975.1 of Streptomyces flavusporus. Classification (NCBI taxonomy): domain Bacteria; kingdom Bacillati; phylum Actinomycetota; class Actinomycetes; order Kitasatosporales; family Streptomycetaceae; genus Streptomyces; species Streptomyces flavusporus. The sequence continues at coordinate 4,610,671 of NZ_CP176503.1, forward strand.
GTACGGCACCGTACTGCTCGCGCTGGGCTTCGCCGGGCTCGCCCGGGGCGACGAGGCGGCCGTACGGCTGATGGCGCTGGCGGAGCGGATGCCGGCGGTGCGGGAGTACCCCACCTTGTCCTTCACCCGTTCCCGGCAGGCGGCCCAGGACACCGACAGGGCGGCGTACGCCGACGCGGTGTCGACGTACGCCGCCCTGGGGCGGGAGGAGCTGCGGGCGGTGGCCCTGCGTGAGCTCAATGCCGGGGTTCGCGGTTGAACTGCGCCTTGGACCACAGGTAGCCGAGTACGACCAGCCCCAGGGACCAGGCGACGGCGAGCACGGCATTCGTCGTACCGATCCCGGTGCCCAGCAGCAGCCCGCGCAGGGTCTCGATGGCGGGCGAGAACGGCTGGTACTCGGCGAACCAGCCGAACCAGCCCGGCATGTCGTCCACCGGCACGAACGCGCTGGACAGGAACGGCAGCATCACCAGCGGCTGTCCGAGGTTGCTGGCACCCTCCGCGTTGGGGCTCACCAGGCCGACGCCGACCATGAGCCAGATCAGCGCGAGGCTGAACAGGGCCAGCAGTCCCGCCGCCGCGATCCACTCCACCGGCGTCGCGTCGGGCCGGAACCCGATGGCCAGCCCGATGCCCAGCACCAGCGCCAGGGCCATCAGCGTCTGGATCACGCTGCCGATCACATGGCCGATCAGCACGGAGGTGCGGGAGATCGCCATGGTGCGGAACCGGGCGATGATGCCCTCGGTCATGTCCGTGGCCACGGACACCGCGGTGCCCATCGAGCTCATGGCCGCGGTCAGGAGAAGGATGCCGGGGACCAGGTAGGCGACGTAGTCGGCACGGTCCGCGGGGCCGCCGGTGATGCCGGCGCTCATCACGTCGCCGAAGACGTACACGAAGAGCAGCAGCAGGATGACCGGGGTGAGCAGGAGGTTGAGGGTGAGGGAGGGGTAGCGGCGGGCGTGCAGGAGGTTGCGCCGCAGCATGGTGAGGTTGTCGCGGTAGGCGTGGCCGGCGGCGCTCATCGGACGTTCTCCTTTTCGGTGGACTGGGCGGGGACGGTGCTGCTCCCGGTCAGGGCGAAGAACACGTCGTCCAGGTCCGGGGTGTGCACGGACAGTTCGTCGGCCTCGATGCCGGCGGCGTCGAGCCAGTCGAGGATGGCGCGCAGCTCGCGCTGGCTTCCGTCGCTGGGGATCTGCAGGGTGAGTGCCTCGTCGTCGCGGGTGGTCTCGCGCAGTGCGGTCGCCGCCCGTTCGTACGCCACCGGGTCGGAGAAGCGCAGCCGTACGTGGCCGCCGGGGACGAGCCGCTTGAGCTCCTCGGCGCTGCCCTCGGCGGCGAGCTTGCCGCCGTTGAGCACCGCGATGCGGTCGGCGAGCTGGTCGGCCTCCTCCAGGTACTGGGTGGTGAGGAAGACGGTGGTGCCGCCGGAGACCAGCTCGCGGATGATCGTCCACATGTTGTGGCGGGAACGCGGGTCGAGACCGGTGGTCGGCTCGTCGAGGAAGATGATCCGCGGACTGCCGACCAGGGTCATGGCGATGTCGAGGCGGCGCTTCATGCCGCCGGAGTAGGTGGAGGCGGGCTTCTTCGCGGCCTCGACCAGGTCGAAGCGCTCCAGCAACTCGGCGGTCACCCGCCGGCCCTCGCTGCGGGAGAGGTGGTGCAGGTCGGCCATCAGGAGCATGTTCTCCTCGCCGGTGATCAGCCCGTCCACGGCGGAGAACTGCCCGGTGACACCGATGGCGGCGCGTACCGCCTGGGCCTCTGCGGTGAGATCGTGCCCGGCGATCCGCGCCTGCCCGCCGTCGGCGGAGATCAGCGTGGACAGGATGCTGACCGCCGTGGTCTTGCCCGCACCGTTCGGCCCGAGGAGAGAGAAGATCGTGCCCGCGGGCACCTGGATGTCGATGCCGTCGAGGACGGTCTTGTCCCCGTAGGACTTGCGCAACCCCGTGGCTGCGATCGCGAGTTCTTGATGCGTCGTCGTCATGCCGCAGAGCTTGCGGCCGGGACGGTTCAGAACGCTTTCAGCCCGGTTTCAGCGCCTGGAGAAGGCTTCAGGACGTTGAAACCTGCAGGTCAGAGCACACGCCGACTCAGCGGTTGCCGTGGTCGCGGGCGTAGGAGGCCAGGATCTGCTGCCGGGTGCCTGCGGTGTGCAGGAAGCGTTCGTCCAGTACGGCGGCGAGGTCGTCGAGTGAGGTGGCGAGCACGGCCCCGGCGTTTCGCGCGCCCGGGTGCCCGGTCAGCCGTGCCTGCTCGGCGAGTTCGGCGGCGTAGCCGAGGTTGAGGGCCAGCGAGATGTCACCGGCTCCGTCGTGGAAGTAGTACGACTCGGGGTACTGGAGGAAGTCCACACAGGCGCGTGCGATGTCGGCGGCGAGTCCGTCGAGGAGGGCGGCCCCCGCATCGGAGGCCAGGTTCCCGGCCGGCGGGCCGGCCCGGCGCAGCTGGGAGACGCGCAGTGCGAGGGCCCGTCGCCGCGCGAGGGCGGGATAGATGCCGAGGATCCAGGAGACGGTGGCGGTCAGCAGCGTGAAGCCGACCAGTGCCTCCAGGGGCGCGACGATGCGCAGCCAGTCGGCGGAGGGTGCGATGTCGCCCAGGCCGAGCGTGGCGACGGTCACCAGTGAGAGGTACAGGGCGTCCACCGGCCCGGAGTGCTCGGACGGTTTCAGCGCGCCGGAGAAGGCGAACGCCCCCGGCATGTGCGGCCAGTACACCAACGCCCAGCCCACGGCCACGGTGCAGGCCCATGTGCCCACCACGGCCACCATGCCGACCGGCCCGGCCAGGCCCGCGGCCCGCCGGGCCTTGCGGCCCCGGGTGGACAGCCGCCACAGCAGACTCATGACGAACCTGCTCAGGCCCCCGTGGCGGGTGGGATGCCACAGGGTGTGGAACACGTCCCGCAGGATGATCAGCACCACCGCCGCGCCGATCAGTGTGACCAGCCATTCCATGCGACCTCCCCGGTTCACCCGCCTCGGGTCCAGCATGCGGCGGTCCCCGCCCGGAGGCGGTCACACACTCCGCTCACCCGTTCACTGTCGGGACGGATCGGCAGTGGTGGACCAGCCGCAGACGTGGTGTGCTGGGAGTCGACGGGAAGGACCCGATTCGAGACGCGGGGAAGCGGTCCCGAGCCGCGCACCGCGCAATCCGGATCCGCGAGAAGCGGGTAGAGCCCTTCCCGTCCTTCATGTCCGGCCTTCACGCGGCCGGATGATCGTGCCGCAGCCGGAAGTATCAGGATGAATACCGGCGGGTCAGCTGTTCCAGCTCTCGTCGTACGGATCGGCGGGCTCCGGAACCGGCCTTGCGGTCGTGACCTCGACGAAGGGGATCGGGCCCCCGTTGACCGGGTCCTTCGTGCGGCGGGCGGTGTATGTGCCGGTGACCTCCAGCCAGGCGTCCGGTTGCAGGACCGGGGGTACGCGGCCGGTCAGGCCGATCTTGACCGGGAGGCCGTCGGCGGCGCAGCAGTTGAGGGCGATACGGACCAGGTACGGCGTGCCGGCCCGGTCCAGCGCGACGAAACCGGTGATCTTCACCCGGCGGTCGCGCAGCGAACGTCCGTCGTCGTACACCGCGCGGGCCGCGTAGTCGGCGACGCCCAGGCGGACCGGATCCCCGGCGGGCAGCGGCGCGTAGGCCGGAGGCTGCTGCAGGGCTGTGCCCGTGCGCATCGCGCTGTACGAGCCCAGGGCCGGCGGTGCGATGAGAATGAGGGCGAGGACCGGCAGCAACAGGAGCCAGGAGACGCGGGGTTCGTGGTGCCGCGGTGCCGGATTCCGCCGCTCGTACCACACCGTCGCCACCGCCGCCGCGACCAGTACGGCACCGGCGGCCAGCAGCAGCGGCCGCAGACCCGCCTTGACGTACCGCAGCGACAGGTCGGTGGCACCCGCGTGCAGCAGGGACGCGCCCAGCAGGAACAGCACCGCCGCCTGCGCGTGCCGGTTCACAGCAGCACCGCCCCGGTCAGCGCGGCCACGGCCACGGCGACGGCGAAGGTCGCCGGGGCGAAGCGCAGGGCGAAGCCGCGGCCGAAGGTGCCCGCCTGCATCGCGAACAGCTTCAGGTCCACCATCGGCCCGACCACCAGGAACGCCAGCCGGGCCGTCGGCGAGAACTGGGTCAGCGACGCGGCCACGAACGCGTCCGCCTCCGAACAGATCGACAGCAGTACGGCGAGCACGGCCAGGGCGAGCACCGCCACCACCGGGTGGTCCGCCGCCGCGCGCAGCCACTGCTCGGGGACGACCGCCTTGAGGGTCGCCGCCGCCATCGCGCCGATCACCAGAAAGCCGCCGGCGTGCATCACGTCGTGCCGCACCGACCCCCAGAAGGCCGCTCCCCGGCCCTGACCCTCGTACGACGGACGGGCCGACGGACGCAGCCAGTCGGTGCGGCCGAGCCGCTGCCACAGCCAGCCCATCGCACACGCCACGACCAGGCTCGCGACGAAGCGAGCCAGCACCATCTCCGGTTCGCCGGGGAAGGCGACCGCCGTCGCCGTCAGCACGATCGGGTTGATCGCGGGCGCGGAGAGCAGGAACGCCAGTGCGGCGGCCGGGATGACACCGCGCCGCATCAGCGCGCCGGCCACCGGCACCGACGCGCACTCGCAGCCGGGGACGACCGCGCCCGCCAGCCCCGCGACCGGTACGGCCGTGGCGGGCCGGGCGGGCAGCGCACGGGCGAAGACCGACGGCGGTACGAACACGGCGACGGCCGCCGACAGCAGCACCCCGAGCACCAGGAACGGCAGGGCCTGCACGACCACCGCGACGAACACCGTCGTCCAGCTCTGCATCACCGGCGCGGACAGGGCGCGGCGGATCGGCGCCTGGGCGAGGAGCAGCAGGAGCAGGGTCACGGTGAGGACGAGGGGGGAGCTGAGGTGCCAGCCCTCCGGATCCGGCGACCCCGCCCGTTCATCGGGCCGCGGGACTGCTTCGGTGACGGTGTCGGCCACGGGTCGGGGTCCCTCCGTTGTACCGGGTGCGAGGTGCCAGGCGCGAGGCCTCCCCTTCAGTACGGCGGGCGAGGAACGGATGTTCAGTCAGTTGCTGGAACCATCCGTCCCGGTGGGGCAGTCTTTTCCCTCGTGGGGAGCGTTCCGAATCAGGGTCAGCCGGATGGCGCGACCGCGCACATGGTGGTGTGCGGTGACGACGGGCTCGCGCACCGGCTCGCGGCCGAACTGCGGGGGGTGTACGAGGAGCAGGTGACGCTCGTCGTACCACCCGCCGGGCGCCGGGTGCGCCAGCCGGTCGTCGGACGGGCCCGGGCCGCGTCGGCGGCGCTGCTCGACCGGATGGTGAACGCGGCCAACCGGGCCGCCGGGAACGGCAACGGCACCTCCGGTGGCGAGGGCAGCGGGAACGAGCGACTCCTGGAGGCCGCCGAGCCGACCGAGAGCGTGCTCGCCGACGCGGGCGTGGAGCGGGCGACCGCGCTGGCGCTCGTGTACGACGACGACGAGACCAACATCCGCGCCGCCCTCACCGCCCGCCGCCTCAACCCCCGGCTGCGCCTCGTCCTGCGGCTCTACAACCGGCGGTTGGGGCAGCACATCGAGGAACTCCTCGACCAGGCCGCCGCGTTGGCGGTCGGCGATTCGGCCGCCTCCGTAGACGCCTCCACCACCGTGCTGTCCGACGCCGACACGGCCGCACCGGCGCTGGCGGCGACCGCGCTCGCCGGGACCAGCAAGGTCGTACAGACCGACGGGCTGCTGCTGCGGGCCGTGGAGCGGACACCGCCGGCGCCGGGTCAGGTGGCCGATCCCGGGCTGTGCACGCTGGCGCTGCTGTCGACGACGAGCAGTGACCCGGCCGGTGCGGACGGGTCGGAGAGCAGCGGGGAGCGCGGGCCGCGGCTGCTGCCGGACGAGGAGGAGGTGGCCGCCGCCACCGGGCGCGGCACGGTCGTGCTGGAGCAGGTGTCGTACTCCGGGTCATCGCAGTCCTCGGGGCGCGGGGTCGGTGTCGTACCGCCGTTCGCGTCGCTGTTCTCCCGGCGGCTGCGCTGGTCGCTCGCGGGCCTGGTGGGTGCCGTGCTCGCGCTGGCGATCGCGCTGACGATCGTCACCAGGGACCATCCGCTGCGCGCGACGTATCTGACGCTGCTCGACATCCTCGGTATCGACGACCCGGCCACCGACGCGAGCACCGGACGGCAGATCCTCCAACTCCTGTCCGCCGTCGTCGGGTTGCTGCTGCTGCCGGTGCTGCTGGCGGCCGTACTGGAGGCGCTCGGCACCTTCCGGAGCGCGTCCACGCTGCGCAGGCCGCCGCGCGGACTCGCCGGGCACGTCGTGCTGCTCGGGCTCGGCAAGATCGGCACCCGCGTGCTGACCCGGCTGCGGGAACTGCACATTCCGGTGGTGTGCGTCGAGGCCGATCCCGAGGCGCGCGGCATGGCGACGGCCCGGCGGTTACGGGTGCCGGTGGTGCTCGGGGACGTCACGCAGGAGGGCGTCCTGGAGGCCGCCAAGATCCACCGGGCCCATGCGCTGCTCGCGCTGACCAGCGTGGACACCACGAACCTGGAAGCCGCGCTGTACGCCCGGTCCGTACGGCCCGATCTGCGGGTCGTGCTCCGCCTGTACGACGACGACTTCGCGGCCGCCGTGTACCGCACCCTGCGGGCCGCGCACCCGCGTGCGCTCACCCGCAGCCGCAGTGTCACCCATCTCGCGGCGCCCTCCTTCGCCGGGGCCATGATGGGCCGGCAGGTGCTGGGGGCCATCCCGGTCGAGCGGCGGGTGCTGCTCTTCGCGGCCGTGGACGTGCGCGGGATCCGGCAGTTGGAGGGGAAGACGGTGGCCGACGCCTTCCAGGCCGGGTCGTGGCGGGTGCTGGCCCTGGACGCGGCGGCACCGGAGGAACGCCGGCCGGACCTTGCGGTGGGCCCGTCCTCCACCGGCCCCGGCGACACCCCGCCCACCTCGGACCTCGTGTGGAACCTCCCGCCGACGTATGTCCTGCGCGCCGACGACCGGGTGGTACTGGCGGCGACCCGGCGGGGGTTGGCGGACCTGCTGGGGAGGCGGCCGCGGGCGCGGGCGGCAAGGTGACGGGCGACGGCGGGGTCGCGGTCGTACGGTTGCCCTCGACCCCGCCGTCCGTCTCCCCGGTGACGGCGACGCGGCTGTCAGGCGCCCGCGCCGCCCAGGTGTCTCTCCGCGAAGTCCAGTTCCAGCTTCACCTGCTTGATCCGCTCGTCGACGACCAGCGAGCCGTGTCCCGCGTCGTACCGGTAGACCTCGTGGATCGCGCCGCGCGCCTGAAGGCGCTTGACGTAGTTCTCGATCTGGCGGATGGGGCAGCGAGGGTCGTTCACGCCGGCCGAGATGTACACCGGGGCCTTGACCTGGTCGACGTAGGTGAGGGGGGACGACGCCTCGAAGCGCTCGGGGACCTCCTCCGGGGTGCCGCCCAGGAGGGTGCGGTCCATGGCCTTCAGGGCCTCCATCTCGTCGTGGTACGCGGTGACGTAGTCGGCCACCGGGACCGCCGCGATGCCCAGCGTCCACGCGTCCGGCTGGGTGCCGAGGCCGAGGAGCGTGAGGTAGCCGCCCCAGGAGCCGCCGGTCAGGATCAGCCGGTCGGGGTCGGCAAGGCCCGAGGTGATCGCCCACTCCCGGACCACCGCGATGTCCTCCAGCTCGATCAGGCCGACCCGGTGCTTCAGCGCGTCCGTCCAGGCGCGGCCGTAGCCGGTGGAGCCGCGGTAGTTGACCCGCACGACCGCGTACCCATGGTCCACCCAGGCGGCCGGGCCCGCGGCGAAGGAGTCGCTGTCGTGCCAGGTCGGGCCGCCGTGGATGTCGAACACCGTGGGGAGCGGGCCGGACGCGCCGGCCGGCTTCTGGACCAGGGCGTGGATCCGGCCGCCGGGGCCCTCCACCCACACGTCCTCCACCGGCACCGAACCCGGGGACTTCATGCCGGGCGGGTCGAGGACCGCCCGGCCCGCCGTCGAGCGCACCGACGACGGCTCGGCCGCCGACGACCACAGGTACTCCACGCTGCCGTCCGGTCGGGCGGTCGCGCCGGAGACCGTGCCGGGCGGGGTCGGGACCTTCGCCAGCTCGCGCGTGCCGAAGTCGTAGCGGAACAGCTCGCCGCGGGCCTCGTGGCTGTGCGCGATCAGCAGACCGGAGCCGTCCGGATACCACTCGGCGTTGACGTCCCCGGGCAGCTCCAGCGCCAGGTCCGTCTCCTCGCCCGTCGCCACGTCCCACACCAGCGGCTCCCAGCGGCCGCGCCTCTGGTGGCCGATGAGCAGGCGCGTGTCACCGTCGACCGGCGCGAAGCCGAGGACCTCCAGGCCCAGCTCGACGGAGCCGCCCTTGGTGTCGTCGAGCTCGGCGACCGGCGTGCCGTCGGGGCGCAGCACGCGCAGCGCCGAGTGCATCGCGTCCCCGTGCTCGGTGTGCTCCACGGCGATCAGCGAGCCGTCGTGGGAGAGGTCGCCGACGCCCGCCGACTCACGGTGCCGGTAGATCTCCACCGGCGCCTCGCCCAGGCGCGCGATGTGGATCGTCGTACCGTCCTCGTCGGTGGAGCGGCCCACCACCGCCGTACGTCCGTCACGGCCCAGGGCGAGACCCGCCGGGTAGGACGGGTCCAGGCCCGGCACGGCGAGCTCGTCCTCGCCGCCGGTGAAGGGCTGGCGGCGCCACACGCCGAACTCGTCGCCGTCCTTGTCGTCGAACCACCAGATCCACGCGCCGTCCGGGGAGAGCACGCCGTCCGTCGTACCGTTCGGCCGGTCCGTCACCTGGCGCTGCTCACCCGTCGAACGGTCCCAGGCGTACAGCTCGTACGTCCCCGTCGCGTTCGACACGAACAAGGAGCGGTCGGGTGCGTCCTCCGCCCAGTCGGGCAGCGACACCCGCGGCGCCCGGAAGCGCTTCTCCCAGTCCGGCATGTTCTCGCCCTGCTTGCGCTGATCCTGCGCGGCGGACCCGTTGCTCTCAGTCATGACCCCATAGTGCCTGGCCCGGCCGACAATCCGCCGCCGAGGTCCCCAGCCTGTGGAAAACCTCCACGCCCTCCCTTCCGGCCGGGACGGGGCCGATTGTCAGTGGCAGGGTGCACACTCCTTCCCATGACCGCGACGACCGATCTGCGCAAGACCGTCGAGAGGTTCTGGGCCACCGCCGAGGCCCGGCACTGGGACGCATTCGCCGAGACCCTGGCCGAGGACGTCGTGTACACGCTGCCGCAGACGCGGGAGAAGATCAGCGGCCGGGACCGGTTCGTGCAGTTCTACAAGGAGTACCCCGGCGACTGGCACCTGCGGATCGAGCGACTCGTCGCCGAGCCGGGTCACGTCGTCTCGTGGATCCACGCCGCCGTGGGGCTGGAGGAGATGTACGCCATCTCCTTCTTCACCTTCACGGGGGACGGGCTGATCAACTCCATAACCGACTTCTGGCCGGAGCCGTACGAGCCCCCGGCCGGCCGCGAGCACCTGAGCGAGCGGTACTGACCGACGGCCACCCCGCGGCCGGCCCACTGGACGAGCCCCGTACCGTTGACGGCGTGTACCGGTTTCTGCTGACGCCCCGTTGGTGGGGGATCAACGTCTTCGTGCTGCTTGCCATCCCCTTCTGCATCCTCATGGGGTCCTGGCAGCTGAGTCGGTTCGAGGTCCGGATCGAGGAGCACCGGAGCGCGGGTGAGCAGGCCGCGTCGGACAAGACCAAGGCGGCCCGGCCGCTCGCCGAGCTGCTGCCCGTGGACAAGGAGACCTCCGGCGACCGGACCACCGCGACCGGCACGTACGGCGAGCAGCTGCTCGTCCCGGACCGGGAGCTGGACGGAAAGCGCGGCTACTACGTCCTGACCCTGCTGCGCATGGACGACGGCAAGGCCCTCCCGGTCGTCCGGGGCTGGCTGCCCGGCGCCGCCGACCCGGCCAAGGCCCCGGCCCCGCCCACCGGCGAGGTCACGGTCACCGGCGCGCTCCAGGCGTCCGAGAACCCGGGCGAGAACGGCGTCAGCGCGCAGGGCGGGCTGCCGTCCGGGCAGACCGCGGCGATCAGCGCGGCCTCGCTGGTGAACCTCGTTCCGTACGAGGTCCACGACGCGTGGGTCACCCTCAACAAGGGCGACTCCGGGATGCGGGCCGTGCCGGTGAGCGCGGCGGCGGACACCGGACTCAACCTCAAGGCCTTCCAGAACCTCGGCTACACCGGCGAGTGGTTCGTCTTCGCGGGCTTCGTCGTCTTCATGTGGTTCCGGTTGTTCCGCCGCGAGGTCGAGTTCGTGCGGGACGCGGAGATGGGGCTGGTGCCGGAGGACGAGCAGCGCGTTTCCACCCCGTCCGGGGTCTGAGGACAACAGGACCTCAGCACCGACGAGGATCTACGAGGCGGACAGCACCCCGGTCCGGTACACGGTCCCCGCACACGCGTTGGCCACCGTCACGGAAACCGTCGGCGCCCCTGCCTCCGCCGTGTAGGAGACGACGACGCTCCCGTCGGCCGTACCGTCCTCCGTGACCAGCTGGGTGGACATGCCGGTGTCGCCGCCGGTGGAGCTGCCGTCGGGCGTGGTGCCGGGGCCGGTGGTGGGCGTCGGGTCGGGCGAAGGACCGCCCGTGCCGCCGCCGCTGTCGCCGCCGGAGTCGGTGGAGCAGGGCTCCGAAGGCACCCAGGCGAACTTCACCTCGTATGCGGAGCCCGGTTGCAGCACCAGCTGCGGGACCTCGAGGGACGGGTCCGGCAGGCCGGCCGCCGTGTCGCCGGACGTGTGGGCCACCACGGTGATCTTGGTGGGGTCGGCCGCGCCCTGTGCGAGGGGACTGACCGTGCCGGCGCCGCCGACCGTACAGCCCGCGGAGGAGACGTTCATGACCCGGAAGGTGCCGTAGACCGTGCCGCCGGAGTCGGGGACGTCGGCGGTCGCGGTGGCCGAGCCGAGCTGCTCGGCCGTACACACAGGGGCGCTGACCGCGCTGGTCGCCGAGGGATAGGAGACGTCGGGGCCGGCTTCGCCGCCGGTCTCGGGGCTTCCGCCCGGGCCTGTCTCCTTGTGGGTGGGGCTGCCCTTGCCGGGGTCCTCGGCCTTGCCCGTGGAGTCCGCGCCGCCGCTGCCCGCGCCCTCGGTGCTCTTGCCCTCGCCCGCGCCGCCCTGTGCCTGCGCGCCGTGACCGGCGATGGACGGGTTGGCGTCGGGACCGGTGGAGTTGGAGACGTGCACCAGGGCCGGGACGGCGGTGCAGACGAACAGCGCCGCGGCCGCCATGCCGACGGCGGCCTGCCGCTTGCGCGCCCGCCGGGCGGGCACGGCCCGCCGCAGGTGGTCCAGCGTGCCGTCGCGCGGCTCGACGTCCTGCACCGCCTGGTGCAGCATCCTGCGCAGTGCCAGCTCGTCCGAGTCGAGCCCCTCGGGGCCCTGGTCGTCGGGGCCGTGGTTCACAGTTCCGTTCCCAGCGTGCGATTGCTTCGGCTCTTGCTCGCGCGAGGCGCCCCCCGGCCCCTCCTCGGGTGTCGGCTCACGCCACTCGTACGGCTCATGCGGCTCGTGCGGATGCCGCCGCCCGTTCTCGTCGGTCATGCCGGCGCCTCCATGGCGATCCGGAGGGCCGCGATGCCGCGCGAGCCGTACGCCTTGACCGAGCCCAGCGATATCCCGAGCGTCTCGGCGACCTGGGCCTCCGTCATGTCCGCGAAGTAGCGCAGCACCAGGACCTCGCGCTGGCGGCGCTGCAGGCCCTTCATCGCCTTGATCAGGGAGTCGCGCTCCAACTGGTCGTACGCCCCCTCCTCGGCGCTCGCCATGTCGGGCATGGGCTTCGACAGCAGCTTGAGGCCGAGGATGCGGCGGCGCAATGCCGAGCGCGAGAGATTGACGACCGTCTGACGCAGATACGCCAGTGTCTTCTCCGGGTCGCGGACCCGTTTGCGGGCCGAGTGGACGCGGATGAAGGCCTCCTGCACGACGTCCTCGCAGGAGGCGGTGTCGTCGAGGAGGAGGGCGGCGAGACCGAGCAGCGAGCGGTAGTGCGTGCGATAGGTCTCGGTGAGGTGGTCGACGGTGGTGCCGGCCGCCGCCGCATCGACGTCGTCGGCGCCGTCACGCTGATTCGGGATGCGGGCGGGCCGCGCTGCGGGCATGGGGGCGATCACCGGCATGCCGCCGGGCGCGCCCATACGGGTGCGGACGGGCCGGGGCGGCCGAAGGGCCGTGCCGCGGGTTGCCGCAGGAAACTCGAGTACCTCTGCCACGCCAGTTGGACACGCTTCCCCCCGCCAGGGTTGTACGTGCCGGGCGTCACTTTCGTTCTCGCGTCAGGCAGCACGACTGACGTTGCCCCATATGCCCTCATGCGTCCGCTCTTCCCCTATGTCCCATACGAACGGGCGTCCCCACGCACCGTTCACGGCGTCCCCACGCCTGGATCAACGCGTCTCCACACCCCGGAAGGGCGACCGCATAGACGCTCCCCGCCCTCCGCACGGTTGCGGAGGGCGGGGAGGAAATCTTCGAACGCCGAGGGGCCCGAAACAAGTGGTCCGGACCACTTGTCCGGCTCACCTGGCGTGCACAGCTTCCATGGATCCTACAAACAGATCAGGCCATCGCCGAGGCCTTTTACCTTCACGCCATCTCCGCAGCCACGAGCTCGGCGATCTGCGCGGTGTTGAGCGCGGCCCCCTTGCGCAGATTGTCGCCGCACACGAAGAGCTCGAGCGCCGTCGGATCGTCCAGGGCCCGGCGCACCCGCCCGACCCACGTCGGGTCGGTCCCCACCACATCGGCGGGCGTCGGGAACTCCCCGGCCGCCGGATTGTCGAACAGGACGACCCCGGGCGTGGTGGCGAGAATCTCACGAGCCCGGTCCACCGTCACCTCGCCCTCGAAGCGGGCGTGCACGGTCAGCGAGTGCACAGTCACCACCGGCACCCGGACACACGTCACCGCGACGGGCAGCCGCGGCAGTCCGAGGATCTTGCGGGACTCGTCCCGCACCTTCATCTCCTCCGACGACCAGCCGTCCTCGCGCACCGACCCGGCCCACGGCACGACGTTCAGCGCCACCGGCTCCGGGAACGGTCCGGTGCTGTCACCCACGACCCGCCGTATGTCACCGGGGTGGGTCCCCAGCTCCGTACCGGCCACCAGGGACAGCTGCTGCCGCAGCGTCTCCACGCCGGCCCGCCCGGCCCCGCTCACCGCCTGGTACGCGGAGACGACCAGCTCACGCAGTCCGAACTCGGCGTGCAGCGCGCCCAGGGCGACGATCATGGACAGCGTCGTGCAGTTGGGGTTGGCGATGATGCCGCGCGGGCGCACCCGGATCGCGTGCGGATTGACCTCCGGCACGACCAGCGGCACGTCCGGGTCCATCCGGAACGCGCCCGAGTTGTCCACGACGACGGCGCCCTTGGCGGCGGCGATCGGCGCCCACTGCGCGGCGAGCTCGTCCGGCAGGTCGAACATGGCGACGTCGACCCCGTCGAACGCCTCCTCGGTGAGGGCGACCACCTCGACCTCCTCGCCGCGCACGGCCAGCTTGCGGCCGGCCGAGCGCGGCGAGGCGATCAGACGGATCTCGCCCCAGATGTCCGCGTGCTGGGACAGGATCTGGAGCATGACCGTGCCGACGACCCCGGTCGCTCCCACGACCGCGAGCGTCGGTCGGATGGTCATCGGCCGGTGCCTCCGTAGACGACGGCCTCGTCGCTGTCGGAGTCCAGGCCGAAGGCGGTGTGCACGGCGCGGACGGCCTCGGACACGTCGTCGGCACGGGTGACGACCGAGATGCGGATCTCGGAGGTCGAGATCAGCTCGATGTTCACACTCGCGTCGCTCAGCGCCTCGAAGAACGCGGCCGTGACGCCCGGGTTGGTCTTCATACCGGCGCCGACCAGGGAGATCTTGCCGATCTGGTCGTCGTAGCGCAGCGAGTCGAAGCCGATGCCGGCCTTGTTCTTCTCCAGGGCGTCGATGGCCTTGCGGCCCTCGGTCTTCGGCAGCGTGAAGGAGATGTCCGTGAGCCCGGTGGAGGCGGCGGACACGTTCTGCACGACCATGTCGATGTTGATCTCGGCGTCGGCGATCGTGCGGAAGATGGCGGCGGCCTCGCCGGGCTTGTCCGGCACGCCGACGACCGTGATCTTGGCCTCGGAGGTGTCGTGCGCGACACCGGAGATGATGGCCTGCTCCACCTGCTTGTCCCCTTGCTCGATCGGCTCGCTGCTGACCCACGTGCCCTGCAGCCCGCTGAAGCTGGACCGGACATGGATCGGGATGTTGTAGCGGCGGGCGTACTCCACACAGCGGTGGAGCAGCACCTTCGACCCGGACGCGGCCAGCTCGAGCATGTCCTCGAACGAGATCCAGTCGATCTTCCGGGCCTTCTTCACCACGCGCGGGTCGGCGGTGAACACGCCGTCGACGTCGGTGTAGATCTCGCACACCTCGGCGTCGAGGGCGGCGGCCAGCGCCACGGCCGTGGTGTCGGACCCGCCGCGGCCCAGCGTCGTGATGTCCTTGGTGTCCTGGCTGACGCCCTGGAATCCGGCGACGATGGCGATGTTGCCCTCGTCCAGCGAGTCCCGGATCCGGCCCGGCGTGACATCGATGATCCGGGCTTTGTTGTGGACCGAGTCGGTGATGACACCTGCCTGGCTGCCCGTGAACGACTGGGCCGAGTGGCCCAGGTTTTTGATCGCCATGGCCAGCAGCGCCATGGAGATCCGCTCTCCGGCGGTCAGCAGCATGTCGAGCTCGCGCCCGGCAGGAATCGGGGAAACCTGCTCGGCGAGATCGATCAGCTCGTCCGTCGTGTCGCCCATCGCGGAAACCACCGCCACCACCTGGTGGCCGTTCTTCTTGGCTTCCACGATTCGCTTGGCGACGCGCTTGATGCCCTCGGCATCGGCTACGGAGGAGCCTCCGTACTTCTGCACGACAAGGCCCACGTGCGCTCCTCGCTCAGTCCGTGTGTGTCGGCTCATTTTAACGAGCGTCCGAAATTCCCTTCCCAGATATCGCATGGTGAGATGTCCGGCCGCTCGTTCTCGGACTGCATATGCCCGGCATGCGCTGATGACACTCGGAAAAGTGCCGCGGGTCACAAGTTGCCTCTGATGATTAAGTTTCAAGGACTGAGGTGCCGCCGTGCGAGTGCTTCTGGTAGACGCTGGCCCGCACGCTCAACCAGGGAGCAGAACGCCTGGACACGCTGATCGCGTCGCAGCGCATCTTCGTGGCGGACGCCTCGCACCAGCTGCGGACCCCGTTGACAGCGTTGCGCCTCTCCCTGGACAACATCGCGGACGGCGTCGACGACGGGTTCGTACGGGAGGACGTGGAGCAGGCGACCGCCGAGGTCGTGCGGATGAGCCGTCTGGTGAACGGCCTGCGGGAGTGACTCAAGCGTCTCTGATCAGCTGAGCGATCCCATGCAAGGCATAGTGCCTGGTATGGGGTATGCCCATCGTGGCGGGGTGGCGTGGGCGTGCAGGTGGAACCCTGCGCCCAGCGCTGCCCCTCGTGGCCGGTGTCGGCCGATGGTGGGTGTGCTGATCGTCGTCACGCCCTGGTGCCGGTGGGCTGCGCGGGGCAGCCGTCTTGGGCCCGTGTGAGCGTGTCCCTCCGGACGCTTACCCGCCGGACCCGAGGGGCCGGTGGGGGAGGGTGCCCTGCGTCGCCTGGGCGCGGGGCGTGTGGAACGTGGCCGGGTGGATCCGGTCTTGGACCGGTCCCGGCGGGTATCGGCGGTGGCCGGTGCGACCACGGCTCGGGCTTCGAGCTTGTCCGCCACGCTGCGGATGACCAGGGTGCCGCTGGCGCGGTCCACCACGGCCTTGGTCTGGTGGGCCAGGCCGCGGGCGGCGATGCGCTGCCATGCTCCGGTGTCACGGTCGCCCTGCCAGCCGCACTCGGGGTTGGGGCAGATGGCCCATTTCCAGCCCGGTGCGGTGGGCCGGTCGGGAGCCTTGCGATGGCGCAGCGGGACGAGGCAGTGAGGGCAGTGCCGGGAGGTGCCCCGGGCCGGGACGGTGACGACGGCGATACCGGCCTCGGCGGCCAGGTGCCGCATGCGCTCCACGATCTGCCCGCGTACCTGCTGGGACAGGCGGGTGTTCAGGGTGCGGCCCATGCCGCGCGCTTCCATCGAGCGGAGGTCCTCGACGTAGATCACGCTCGCGCCGGCGGTGATGGCCTGGTCGACCGCCCAGCGGGCGGCAGCCCAGGCCAGCGCGTCGTTGAGGCGGGAGCGGCGGTTGGAGACATGCCGGATCTCCTCGGCGAGCACCTGCTGTCTGCCCGTCAGCGGATGCGTGTCGTCTCCGGCGATCAGGCGCTGGTAGTGGCCGGTCTTGGCGTGCAGGTACTCGCTCTCGCGGCGCAGCCGGTGCTGTTTGGCCAGCACCCCGGCGGCGCGGAACATGGCCCCGGCCCCGAGGGGGGTGAGACGCCCGTTGTTGTGCAGGCGGACCGAGCCCGCGCTGAGCAGCGTGTTCAGGCCCCAGTCCACGCCGAGCGCGATCGTGTGACCGGTGCGCCGGGCCGTGGGCACGGCGTGGGTGTAGGCCAGATCGGCCCGCACCCGGCCTTGGTGGATGCGCAAGGCAGGCAGGTGCAGGACCGCGCCGGGCGGAACCGTGGGCGGCAGCGTGAGGGGGCAGGCCACCCACGTCCAGTCCCGGTAGGAGCGCGGATCGGGGCGAGTGGGCAGCTGCAGCCGCAGCACCGCCCGGCCCGGGTCATCACCGCGGGCGATCGACGCCTGCTGCACGTCGCACGCCGACAGCAGCAGTATCCGCGCACTGCGGGGCGCGGCCTCCAGCTCGAACACATCGACCGGCAGCCGACCATGCTTCTTGGCGAAGGTGGCGATCTGCCGGGTCCGGGACGTGATCGAGCTGGAGGGCAGATGCCGGCCGTCGGGGACGGCCTCACGGACGGCATCCCACTCCTGCGGGGTGCGCCTGCCCGCCTCGGCGGGCCAGGTCCCGATGACCCCGGCGGTCAGGTCGGTGCGCCACTTTACCGACCGCAGGGTGCGCCCGGCCTGCTCCTGGGCCATGCGCACGATCCGGTCATTGACGCGGATGCCCTCGGCCGGGGCGACGGTCCAGCCCAGACGTCGCAGCGCCATCCACGCGTTCGACGGCAGCGCTCGGCCCCCGGCGTCCACACCGGAGGCCAGTGCATCCACGTCGGCGGCATTCCAGTGCGTGGCCAGCAACTCGGCGGCCATGCCGGACACCAGAGCGGCCGCCCAGCCCACCCGCTGGGCCAGCGCAGCGGCCGAGAGCACCTCGCCCGTCTGCTCCACCACACCCGCCCGCAACAGACCCCGGGCACAGGCGGTGCGGGCCGTCTCGCCCTCACCAAGCGGCAGCCTCCGGCTCACCGCCCCCCCTTCCCGCCCCTGGTGCTGTCATCCGATCAACGACACCCCCCTGAAAAGGTCACACATTCGATCCACGCACTCGCATACGAGACCGACATCGATACCGGACACTCGACATGACGCCGACGGATGACCCATCACTACGGATCCCGAAGGAAACACGTGAGCCTCGCTTTCCACCGGTTAGCGCCCGTGCAGCCGACGTACAGGAGACGTGCAGCGGCCATCCAATTCCCGGGCGGGGCCGTACTGTCCGGCGCTCAGTGCGACGGGAAGCGGAGTCCCAGCGGGCCCGCGATCTCCTGTTGCATCACCTTGCCGGCCTCGAACTCGAGGGTGTCGTCGCCCATGCCCTGGTCGGTGTCGAGGCCGTCCAGCTCCTCGAGAGGCTGGTTGAGGCGGACGTGGGCGACGACGGACTGCAGCGCCCTGAGCGTCGCGGACGCCGTTGCGCCCCAGTTGGAGAAGTAGGAGAACTGCCACCACCACAGCGCCTCCGTCGTGCGCCCGGCGCGGTAGTGGGCCATGCCGTGGCGGAGGTCGGTGATGACGTCCGCGAGGTCGTCGGAGATACGGGCCGGCACCGGGGCCTTGCGGGGCTCGTACGGGTCGAAGACCTCGGAGTAGACGTCGATCGGCTCCAGGAGCCGGGCCAGGTTCTCCCGCAACCCGTCGACGTCCGGCTCGGGGCCGGGGTCGGGCTCGTAGCGCTCGTCGGGGACGATGTCCTCGTGCGCGCCCAATCGGCCGCCGGCCAGCAGGAGTTGGGAGACCTCCAGCAGGAGGAAAGGCACGGCCGAGTCCGGCTCGTCGCCTCTGGCCACCTCCGAGACGGCCACCAGGAAGCTCTCTACCTGGTCCGCGATCTGGACCGCGAAGTCGTCCGGGTCCTGTGTCGTGGAGTGCAGCGTGGCGTCAGACATCTAGGAGTCGTCTCCCCTCGAAGGCGCGGCCGAGGGTGACCTCGTCCGCGTATTCCAGGTCGCCACCCACCGGGAGGCCGCTGGCCAGGCGGGTGACCTTGAGGCCCATGGGCTTGATCATGCGGGCGAGGTACGTCGCCGTCGCCTCGCCCTCCAGATTCGGGTCCGTGGCCAGGATGAGTTCCGTGACCGTCCCGTCGGCCAACCTCGCGAGAAGTTCTCGTATCCGCAGATCGTCCGGGCCGACACCCTCGATCGGGCTGATCGCGCCCCCCAGGACGTGATAGCGGCCGCGGAACTCGCGCGTGCGCTCGATGGCCACGACGTCCTTCGGCTCCTCCACCACACAGATCACCGCCGGGTCGCGGCGGCTGTCACGGCAGATGTTGCACAGCTCCTCCTGCGCGACATTGCCGCAGATCGCGCAGAAACGGACCTTCGCCTTCACCTCGAGGAGGGCCTGGGCCAGACGCCGTACGTCCGCCGGTTCCGCCTGCAGGACATGGAAGGCGATCCGCTGCGCGCTCTTGGGACCGACGCCGGGCAGCCGCCCCAGCTCGTCGATGAGGTCCTGGACCACGCCTTCGTACAACGGACTGCCGCCCTTCCTGAGTGTCGTGCAGTACGTACGGTAGTTTCCTGCGGCCCGTCTTAGAAGGGCAGGCCGGGGATACCGCCGCCCAGGCCCTGGGCCAGCGGGCCCAGCTTCTCCTGCTGGAGATTCCGCGCGTTCTCGTTGGCTGCGTGGACGGCCGCGACGACCAGATCGGCGAGGGTCTCGGTGTCCTCGGGGTCCACCGCCTTCGGGTCGATCTGCAGGGCGCGCAGCTCACCGGCTCCGGTCACGGTGGCCGTCACCAGACCGCCGCCCGCCTGGCCTTCGACCTCGGTCTGCGCCAGTTCCTCCTGCGCCCTCGCCAGGTCCTGCTGCATCTTCTGGGCCTGCTGCAGCAACTGCTGCATATTGGGCTGGCCACCACCGGGGATCACGATCAGCTCCTCTTCCGGGGCTCGTGCGGCACGGGGTTTTCCCGCTCAGCACGAGCCTACGTGCTCCACGCGGCCGTCGCTCCAGCACTCTTTCGAGTGAGTCGACTAGAACTCCTATACCTGACCAAGGCCCCCTTCCGGGCGGAAAAGAGGGGAAACCCGGGTCTTCGCCACCCATTGGGAGGTAGGAAGGTTCGGCGCATCAGCATCAGGCGTCGCGTACGACTGGTAGGCCGTACGTCGTACGACATGTCACGCACCGTGATCAGTAGTGATCGGTAGGGAGTGCCGGGTGGGTCAGCCGGAGATGCAGCCCGAGGGGCCGCCTCAGGACGGGCGGGGCGAGGGTGCGGCCGGACTGCGGCCGGGCGATCTGGCCGGGCGGGCCCTTCCGCTCGGGGACTGGGCCCAGCCTGCGGAGCGGCTGGACGAGCTGTACCGGTGGGTGGAGCGGGGTGCGCTGGACACGGCGGCCTGGTATCTCGCCGACCGGGTGTGGAAGCGGCGGGCCGCACGGTCGCTGCGGTGCGGGGCGGCGCTGGGGGCGGTGGCCGGGGCCGCGCTGCCGTTGCTGGATCTGACCCGGGTGGTCGGCGGGGCGGCGCCCTGGGGGTATCTGGCGCTGCTGCTCGCGGTGGCGTGCGTGGCCGTGGACCGGTTCTTCGGGTTGACGTCCGGGTGGATAAGGGACGTTGCCACCGCGCAGGCCGTGCAGCGCAGGCTGCTCGCGTTGCAGTTCGACTGGGCGTCGGAGAGTGTGCGGGAGGTGCTGGGGCCGACTGAGGGGACGGCGAGTGAGGCGGCCGAGCGGTGTCTGTCCGTGTTGCGGCGGTTCACCGAGGACGTGACGGAGCTGGTGCGGACGGAGACGGCGGACTGGATGGTGGAGTTCCGGACCGGGTCCGGGCCGTTGGGGATTCAGTCGGCGGTGGGGTTCGGTGGGCGGGCGGATTGCGGTGCGGGCCAGGGGAGGCCGGCGGTGCCGCCGGGGGCTGCGCGGCCGAACATGCCTCGGCAGCGGCCGCCGGAGCCGAGGTGATCGGGTTCCGGGTTCCGTCGTGGCCGGCGTCGCGGTCGGCCGGGGGTGGGTCGCGCAGCCCGGCGCTTACGGGGTGCCGTCCGCGCCCACCCGTGCCGCCCCAGGCGGCACGACTGCCCGCGGATCGACGAGGGGCGGCACGACTGCCCGCGGGTTGACGAGGTGGCGGTGTCACTCGCACAGTTCTGGGTCCCGTAGGCACGGGAGGTGGCCCTTGTCGCGGATCACGTCCTGGCTGCTGGACTCGCCGAGGTAGGCGAGGAAGCTGGCGGCGAGGGAGCCGGGGCGTGGGGTGCCGTGGGTGTAGGCGTACTCGATGTCCTTGTACGGATAGTGGGTGACGCCCAGCTCGATCTGCTGGTCGTCGGGCTGGTTGCCGTCCAGGGGCACCCTGCGCACGTCGTCACCCCGTTCCTCGGCGGTGGTGAGTTCGCTGTAGCCGATGGCGCCGGGCTGTTCGGCGACCTTGGCCAGCACGGCCTTTGTGCTGGCCAGTTCGCAGCGGGTGACCGTGTCGCCGGCGGGCTCGGGCGGCGTGCAGTCCAGTGACGTGCTCGGCGCCCTCTCCCAGCCCTTCAGCACCCGCTCCTGGAAGATCTGCCGCGTTCCCGACTCGTCCCCGCGGCTGACCAGGACGACGGGCAGGTCGGCGATCTCCTTCACCCCGGGGACGATCTCTCCCCAGCGCCGGTACTTGCCCGCGTAGATGTCTCGCACCTCCCGCAGGGACAGGCCGTGCGAGCCGAGTTCGACGTCCTGGTGGACGACGAGGGTGAAGACGGACAGCGCGACCTTCCTCCCCTCCAGGTTCCAGCGTTCGCCCATCGGGCCGTCCGAGAAGGCGATCACGGACCGGGCGGAGTTCTTCGACTGCCCGGCCAGGTCGGCGAGTTCGGCGACGCCGTCCTCGCTGCCGCGTGTCTCGACCGAGATGTCGGCGCCCGCGCACTTGCTCTCGTACTGCTCGGCGAGCGTTTCGACGACGGGCTCGAAGGCGGTGGAGCCGATCACGGTCAGCTCACCCTGCTCGCACTCGATCGGGTTGCCGTCGCGCAGCAGGATGATGCCGGCGAGGCCGAGCACGGCGAGCGTGAGCGCGCCGCTGACCAGCCGGGCCGGGAGGCTGAACGTACGCAGCTTCTCGTCCGGCTGGGGAGCGCTGTTGCGATGGACCCGGCCGTCCCGGAGGCCACCTATCAGCTTGACCTCCGAGTCCACCTCACCGCCGGACAGCAGCACGAGCAGCTTGAAGTGGTGGCCGGGATTGAGCGGGACTCGCGGGATGTACACCTTGTTGCGGTCGTACTCGAACCCGTTGACGTCCGTGAAGTGGCTGTTCAGATGCTCGATGCCGGACGGCTGGGTGACCGAGACGGCCTGGACCGTGCGTCCCGTGAACTCGGCGGTCAGACCGTGGACTTCGGACGAGGTGTAGTCGCCGCCCGCGATGCTCTGTGATCCGTCGTTCTCGATGCGCAGCAGGACGAGCGACGCGTCGGCCATGTTCGGGACGTCGAACTCCCCAAGGCGGGGGTTGGGATCGGACGACGCGCCGTCGCCTATGAGGCTGTCCATCTGTACGCGGTAGCCGATCAGTTTGCGGCGCGGCACCCGGCGGTCGTACAGGAGCATCCCGAGGGACGCGAGGATACCGAGGACGGACGTGCCCACGGCGACGACGTTCTCTATGCTCAGCCACTCCACCGGTGGTCCCCCGCCACTCCAGAGCCGAATGGTGGGGTCACCGTACGTCTGCCCGGACGGCCCGTCAGGTCCTTCGCCCCGATGTTCGCGCTACGTTCAACTACCTCACACGAAACGGGGCTTCAGCCGCAGCCCGGCACACGTCACGGACGCCGGTACGTCAGCTTCTCCCCGGTGGTCGCGTTCACCCGCTGCAGACTGCCGTCCGGTTGCAGGGTGATCTCGGTCGCCGCGCCGGGGGTGCAGGCGGTGGCCGGTTCGCCGACGGTCACCGTGGACGGTCCGGTCCGCACGAGGCCGTCGGTACTCGGCTGCTCGGCCAACCCGGCCTCGAAGACGCAGTGGTAGCTGCCGCCGTCCTCGGCGGGTCCGTCGGCGGTGAGGGACAGGACCGTGTCGCCCACCTCGCCCTGCTGGAGGGTGAGCCGACGGGTGTGCTGCCCGCTCGCGTTGTCGATCGTTGTCGTCCACGTGCCCAGGTACGCGGCCGGGATCGCCCCGTCGGACCCGGAAGAGGTCGACGGTGCGGACGTCGGGGACGAGGCGGCGGGAGTCTCCGGGCCGGAGGCCGTGGGCGCGGTACTCGTCCCGGCGACGGTCGGCCCGGGCTCGGGGCTGCCCCCGCCGTCCAGGAGCGCGTACACCGACCCTCCGGCGGCGAGCGCGACGACCAACGCGACCACGACCAACGCGACGGTGGCACGTCCACTTCGGCGCGGGCGGTCCTCGGGCGGGCCGTAGGGCGAGGTGACGGTGGGGTCGGCGGGGGGCGGGCCGTACGGCGGGGTGGGGCCGCCCCCGGCGTAGGGGTTGCCGGGGGTGGCTCCGCCGTACGGTGCGCCGCTCGGCGGGGCGCCGTAGGGACTCCCGCTCGCCGGGGTGCCGTACGGTCCGCCCCCCGGTGCGCCACCCTGCGGGATGCCGCCCCCCGGGGCGCCGTACGATCCACCGGCCGGCCCACCCCGCGGTCCGCCGCCCGCAGGGCCCCCGTACGGGTTGACCGGTGGCGGTGGCTGTGGGTGGCCGTGGCCCTGTTGTGGGTAGCCGTACGCGGGATGGGGGGAGCCGGCGGCGATGGTCGGGAGGCGGTCGAGGGACGGGGGTGGGGCGGGGGTTGTCGGCGGGGCGGACTCGTCCGCGGCGGGGGCGTGTTCGGGTGTGGCGTCCGGGCCGCGGCCCGTTCCCTCGGCGCCGGGTCCCTCGGGGTTCTCCGTCTCCAGCAACCGCACCGCGTGCCGCCCGAGTTGGGCCACCAGGCCGCTGGGCAGCCACGGGTCCCGGGAACGCCCGCCGGTGACGGTGTCCTCCGCTCCCGTGCGTTCCAGGATGCCGTCCAGCGTGGGCCGGGCGGCGGGGTCCTTCTTCAGGCAGTGGCGCACGAGGTCGGCGATCCCCTCGGGCACGCCCTCCAGGTCGGGTTCCTCCTGGGCGATGCGGAACATCAGGGCGTGCACCCCGCTGTCGGCGCCGCCGAAGGGCAGGTTGCCGGTGGCGGCGTAGGCCAGCACCGAGCCCAGGCAGAACACGTCGCATGCGGGCGTGATGCGGTCGCCGCGCACCTGCTCGGGCGCCATGAACCCGGGCGAGCCGATGAGCGCGCCGGTCCGGGTCAGACCCCCGTCGGTCACCGTCTCCAGTGCCCGCGCGATCCCGAAGTCGATGACCCGTGGGCCGTCGATGGTCACGAGCACGTTGGAGGGCTTCAGGTCCCGGTGGACGATCCCGGCGGCGTGGATGTCCTTCAGCGCGTGCGCGAGCCCGGCCGCGAGGATCCGTACCGACCGCTCGGGCAGCGCCCCGTGGTCGCGCCCCACGACCTGCTGGAGACTCGGCCCGGCAACGTATCCGGTGGCCACCCAGGGCACGGCCGCCTCGGTGTCGGCGTCGAGCACGGGCGCGGTCCAGTGCCCGCCGACCTGCCGGGCGGACTGCACCTCCTGCCGGAACCGGGCGCGGAACTCCTCCTGCGCGGCCAGTTCCGCCCGGACCAGCTTGACGGCGACGGTCCGGCCGCGGTCCGACCGGGCGAGGTACACGTGCCCCATGCCGCCGGCGCCGAGCCGCGCCAGCAGCCGGTACGCGCCGATCCGCGGTGGGTCCCCAGGCCCCAGTTTCTCCATGGCCGCGTCCGCCCCTCCCCCAAGTGCACGCCCAGTTCGGACCGAGGATAGTGCCGATCATCAGGACGCGGACGGCACCGTCTGCACGGTTCCTCTACGGTTCCGTAACGGGCGGACCCACCTGCTCCAGGGCCTCGGACAGCCGTTCCAGCACCCGTACGGCATCGGCGAGCCCGTCGTCCCCGAGGACCTCGGCGAGCCGGTCGGCGTAGGCGGCGTGCCCCGGGCCGATCCGGGCGACGGCGGCCAGCCCGTCGGCCGTCGGTGCGAGGAGCTTGGCGCGGCGGTGGGCGGGGTTGGGCCGGTACTCGGCCAGGCCACGCTCGACCAGCAGATCGGCGATGCGCTGCACGCTCTGCCGGGTGATGCCCATGGCGCGGGCGATCCCGGCCACCGGCAGCGGTTCCCGCAGCACCGCACCCAGCACCTGCCACCAGGCCGCCGTCAGACCGGCGGGCCGCGCCAACTCCTCGGCAACGGCGAGGAATTGACCGTTCAGCCGGAACGCTCCGAGCGCGCTGCGGCTGAACAGATCCTGTCGCTCCCGGCTCACTGCCCGCCCGCCTGCTCGAGTACGGCGTACGCCTGCGCGTCGGAGTCGTGGAACAGCCGGTACCAGGCGTCCAGCACCTCGCCCTCGTACACCCCGAGCAGCCGGAAGATCTCCCGGGCGAAGGCGACGGGTTCGGTGGGCCCGGCGGTGATCAGGCCGCCGTCGGTGACCGCGTCGGCCTCGACGTACCGCTTGCCGCCCTGGTAGCCGGTGGCGGCGAGGTAGAAGGAGACCGCGCTGGTGTGGTCACGGTCGTCGAGCAGCCCCTCGCGGGCGAGCCCGGCGGTGGCCCCGCAGATCGCGGCGACGGGCACACCGGCGGCCAGGAACTCGCGCGCCTTGCGGGCGAAGGGGGCGAGGTCGCCGCTTGTGTCCCAGAGGTCGCCGCCCGGCAGGATCAGCAGGGAGCTGTCCTCGGGGCGTACATCGTCCAGGGCGAGGTCGGGCCGGATGCGCAGTCCGCCGATGCTGGTGACCGGGTCGGTGGACGGGCCGACGGTGCGGATCTCGTACCCGGCGCGGGCGAGGTACGCCGTCGCGTGGCCGGTCTCCCAGTCGGCGAGGGTGTCGTACACGGCGTGATGGACGGGCTTGCGACCGGCGTTCATGACTCCTCCAAGGACGTTCTCCAGGGGCGTTTCACTATGACAGAATCCTGTCATTTGGACAGCATGCTGTCAATACACCCACCCTTCCGCCCGTCGACAACCTGTCGCGGAAACCCCCGTCCCACAGACAGGACGCCGATATCGCGTCCCTGTCGCGGACATCTACCCTCGGCCGCATGACCCCTCAGCCAAATCCCGAGGTCGGCGCCGCCGTGAAGGCCGCGGACCGTGCGCACGTCTTCCACTCCTGGTCCGCGCAGGAGCTCATCGACCCGCTCGCCGTCGCCGGCGCGGAGGGGTCGTACTTCTGGGACTACGAGGGCAAGCGCTACCTCGACTTCACCAGCGGGCTCGTCTACACGAACATCGGCTACCAGCACCCGAAGGTCGTCGCCGCGATCCAGGAACAGGCCGGGACCCTGTCCACGTTCGCGCCCGCCTTCGCCATCGAGGCCCGCTCCGAGGCGGCCCGGCTGATCGCCGAGCGCACCCCGGGCGACCTGGACAAGATCTTCTTCACCAACGGCGGTGCGGACGCCGTCGAGCACGCGGTGCGCATGGCCCGGCTGCACACGGGCCGCCCGAAGGTGCTCTCCGCCTACCGCTCGTACCACGGCGGCACCCAGCAGGCCGTGAACATCACCGGCGACCCGCGCCGCTGGGCCTCCGACAGCGCCACGGCCGGCGTCGTCCACTTCTGGGCCCCCTTCCTCTACCGCTCCCGCTTCTACGCCGAGACCGAGGAGCAGGAGTGCGAGCGGGCGCTGGAGCACCTGGAGACGACGATCGCCTTCGAAGGGCCGTCGACCATCGCCGCGATCATCCTGGAGACGATCCCGGGGACGGCGGGGATCATGGTTCCGCCGCCGGGATATCTCGCCGGGGTGCGTGAGATATGCGACAAGTACGGCATCGTCTTCGTCCTGGACGAGGTCATGGCCGGGTTCGGGCGGACCGGCGAATGGTTCGCGGCGGACCTGTTCGACGTCGTACCGGACCTGATGACCTTCGCGAAGGGCGTGAACTCCGGATACGTGCCGCTGGGCGGCGTCGCCATCTCCGGGAAGATCGCGGATACGTTCGGGAAGCGGCCGTACCCCGGCGGGCTGACGTACTCCGGCCACCCGCTGGCCTGCGCCGCCGCCGTCGCCACGATCGACGTGATGGCCGAGGAAGGTGTGGTGGAGAACGCCTCCCGGCTGGGCGCCGAGGTCCTTCAGCCGGCGCTGCGGGAGCTGGCCGAGCGGCACGCCTGCGTGGGCGAGGTGCGCGGCGTGGGCATGTTCTGGGCCCTCGACCTGGTGAAGAACAAGGAGACGCGCGAACCGCTGGTGCCGTACAACGCGGCCGGTGACGCGAACGCGCCGATGGCGGCGTTCGCCGCCGCTGCGAAGGCGGGCGGGGTGTGGCCGTTCGTGAACATGAACCGCACCCATGTCGTGCCGCCGTGCAACGTGACCGAGGCGGAGCTGAAGGAGGGGCTGGCGGCGCTGGACACGGCCCTGTCGGTGGCTGACGAGTACACGGCATAACCGCGGCCCGGCATCCGAACGCGTAGGGTGGCGTGCTCGTAGACATGTACGAGCACGCACCCGCGCAGTGAGAGGAAGCCCCCGACCATGCCCGGCACCAGCGGCAACGGCGCCGTCACCCGTAGCACCCTGCGGCAGCAGATCGCGGACGCGCTGCGGGACGAGGTGTTGTCCGGGCGGCTGCAGCCGGGGCAGGCGTTCACGGTGAAGGAGATCGCCGAGCAGTACGGCGTCTCCGCGACACCGGTACGCGAGGCGCTGGTCGACCTGTCCGCGCAGGGCCTGCTGGAGGCCGACCAGCACCGGGGCTTCCGCGTCCGCGAGTACTCCGTCCGCGACTTCCGCGGCCTCGTCGAGGCCCGCAGCCTGGTGATCGACGGCATGTTCCACGCCCTCGACGAGGGCCGCAAGGAGTTCCGGGACCTCACGGACCCGCGGACCGCGGCCGCGTTCGCGGGCGTACGCCGACGCGGCGAGGAGGCGCAGCGCGCTGCGAACGCCGGTGACCTCACCGTCCTCATCGGCTACGACCTGCGTTTCTGGCGCGAGCTCAGCGGACTGTTCGGCAACCCCTACCTCGTGGACTTCCTGCACCGGCTGCGCGTGCAGTCCTGGGTGTGCGCGGTGCAGCATCTGCGCCGGGTGACCGATCTGCGCGGCCACCTATGGGCGGACCACACCGAACTGGTCGACGCCCTGGTGCGTCGCGACACCGTCGCCGCCCGCTCGATCATCGCCACCCACAACGCACACTCCCTCGCCCTGGTCGAGAGCCTCACCGCGAGCTGAGCGGGTATGGGACCTGCACAGGTGGGGACCCGTGCGGTCCCCACGCATTACGCTGCCCTGACCACCGTGCCGTGTCGTTCGTGCTACGCGCTTGCGAGGAGCCCTCTTTTGGCCTGTGACCTGTGGCTGGTACCGCTCGTCGACGTGTTGTGCCACACCCCCGACAACCCGTTCGCCGAGGAACTCGCGCAATACAACAAGGTGCTCGCCGAGGCCGGGCTGCCGCCGGTGCCGGTGTACCAGTACATGCCGGGACTGTCCGGGGAGGTCGCCCCGGTGGCCGGCTTCGACTACGACGCCCTGCACTTTCTGCGCCGCGCCTACCTGCTCCAGGTCTGCGGGCTGCCGGTGACACCGGTGGACGAGCTCGGCGGCGACTACGAACAGCTCCTGGAGATGTTCGAGACGACAGCCCAGCAGTCACATCTCGTCTGGCACTACGACCACGCCGGGGCGTACGTCCCCGTCGACTTCCCGCACCCGCTCTCCGACGACGAACTCCTCGCGGGAGGCGGCCCGTTGGGCTCCTCGCAGTCACTGCTGCGGGAGCTGGAGTTCGTGGCCCCGTCGATCGGCATCGACCCGGCCAACCCTCCGGCCGCACCCCAACCCCCTCTGACCCCCACGGAGTTGGAGGAACCAGCGGTCCCCGCTCCGTACGACCCCAGCCCCTTCGCCCGTGAACGCCACGTCTGGCTGGGCCTGCACGCGGCGGCGACGCGGAGTCTCGCGCAGGGTTCGATGATCGTGTTCAGCTGAGGTCTGTTTGCGATTTTCCGGCCGGGGAGGACGCGGGCACTCCGGCGCCCTCCCCGGCCGGACCGCCGCCAGTTCTGCTCGACGATGCGGATGGTGCGGACGCCCGTGCCGCGGTAGCGGGTGGGTGTCCTCGTCAGGACGGGACAGCCGTGCGGCCACTCGACGGTGGGCAGGGCGAGGTGCAGCACGTGAGCGCCGCTCCAGTCCGGCTCGTCCTTGCCGGACGCGCCGTCGTCCCCGGCGGCCGCGGTCCGCAGGCGCTTGCCCACGGCGGTCGCTCCGGCGAAGTCGAGCCCTTCGATGTTGACGGACGGCAGCGCGCCGAGGTGCTCGGCCACCCCGGCTCGCTCCCGCTCGGCGGCGGCGAGGCTGAGCGCCGGAATGTAGACGCGCAGGGCCGGATCCTTCTCGGCCTCGACGACAAGCCGGGAGGCCATGCTGTTCCCCGCGCCGAGCGCGAGGGCGGCGGTGTCGTCGAAGATGACGGCCCGCGGCAGCGGGTATCGGTCCTTGTCAGTCACTGGACCTCCCCGATGCGCCCGGCCTCCAGGTCGGCCCACAGCTTCTCGCTGGCCTTCTCGTCCTCCTCGGTGTACGGCCTGCCGAGGAAGTGCTCCTCCACGTACGCCTTGGTCACAGGCACTGAGCCCCGACGAATCACTGGGTCTCATCGAGCGGTTGGCAGGAGAGGAACGATGACCGGCACCGGAACTCTTCGCTGGTTCAAGTCGAGCTACAGCGACAGCGGTGGCGGCGACTGCGTCGAGGTCGCCGCCTGTCCGCATGCCACCGTCATACACATCCGCGACTCCAAGAACCCCGACGGGCCCAGGCTCACCGTTGGGGGCGCGGCCTGGTTGGCCTTTCTTGGGCTGCCGGGCGCCTCCGGCGACGTATAGCCCCAAAAAAGATGTGTCACATTCCCCGAAACCGTCACATCTTTTTCCCACACCCCTCTCCCCGTGGCCCCCGGACAACTCCTCAGGCATGAGCGGATACCTCAACGCGAAGGCGCCACCCGGAGTGGGTGCGGTGTACCGGGCGGCGCTGGACGCGCTGGCGCAGTACGGGCCCCGGCGTACCGGGATGACGCAGATCGCGCGCCTCGCCGACACCAACCGGCCATACCTCTACCGGAACTGGGCCAGCTGTCAGCGGCTGCTCCAGGAGGCCACCCGGCACGAACTGAGGCGCGTGCTGGACGTGGCGTGCGAGATCGTTGATCCCCTGCCGTCGCCGTGCGCCGAGGTGCGTCTCGTAGTGTGCGCGGCGCGCCTGCTGCGGGAACACCCCGCCGTCGGCACCATGGCCCGGACCGATCCGGCGCTGGTCCACACCGCGATCCTGCGGCCGGACTCCGCATGGCACACCCTGGCCTGGTCCTGGCTGTGCGACCACGTGAGCGGGCAAGTCGTGGCGGCGGCCGACCGGGACACCGTGACGCTGGCCGTCCTGACCACCGCCCTCCCCTACGCCCTGACTCCGCCCGCGAATCCATCGGATCCGGCCGAACGCACCGCGATCGACGCCCGCCTGAGTACGGCCGTACATCTCTGCCTCGGCGTCTCGCCCCCGTGCACCGACTGCGAGCGCTGAACCCGCCGGCGTCAGTCGCAGGACGTGCGGTAGGACAGGTGCGGGAACAGCCGTTTCCACTGGTCCTTCGGGACGCTCAGGGGGTACGACTTGCACATCTCCGTGTAGAGGTGGTCGCTGTCGAAGTCCAGGACGTAGGTGCTCCGGTCGGCTAGGGAGCTGCCCCAGGTCCGCTCGATGGTGACCGCCAGCCAGCGAGGGCCCTCGGGCAGGTCCGAGCGGGGTATGTGGACGTCCTCCGCGTTCGGCAGCTCGACGAACTCCGGGGTGTCCCACCTGCCGTCCGGGCCGACGGTCCAGATGCGGTACGGGTCGCCCGTCACCACGTGGCGGCCGTCCGGGGTCATGGAGATGGAGGAGACCGCTCGGTCGAGCAGTAGGTCGTGCTTCTTCTTCGGATCGGCGGGGTCGGTGACGTCCCAGAACTCGACGGTGCCGTCACTGAGCGCTGTCGCCAGCTCCCCCTTGGCGGTGGGGAAGTAGCCGCCGGGAGCGCCGGGTATCCGGTCGCCCTCGACCGGATACGCGGGGCGGGACAGGCCCCACACGTGGATGTTGTCCCCGACGTCCTCCGTGACGAGTTGTTGGGACCCGGCGTCGTACATCGCGCTCTTCATCAGCGCCACGTCCTTGATGCGTCCTCCCTTGCGGGGCCGGGCCGGGTCGGAGAGGTCCCACAGTCTGAGGTCCCGTTTGTTCTCGACGGTCGCCAGTGAGCGGTCCCCGGCGAACCAGAGGTCTCCCGTGCTGAAGAGGCCCCCGCTGATCGGTGCGTCGACCGTGGCGACGCGTACCGGCTTCGCCGGGTCCTTGATGTCGTACAGGGCGATGCCGCGCTCCTCCGCCGAGCCCGCGGCCAGCAGTCGGCCGTCCGGACTCACCACGACGCGCGGGACATCGGCGGTGAGGCGGATGCTGCCGCCCCTCGTCGGCGGTCCATCGGAGTCGAACACCCAGAACTGGAAGGTGTGCTCCAGCCCTTCGGTCCAGTAATGAGCAAGGAGCACAGGCGTCTTGAGGCCGTTCAGGAAGTAGTTCGCCTCCCAGCCTTTCGGCAGTGTGTAGTGGACCCTCGGTGCACGGAGGTCACTGATGTCCCACACTCGCGTCTTGGTCGTGTAATCGGCGTTCTCGGTCTGGGCGAGGACCAGCCTGCCGTCGCCGCTGAAGGCACTGGTGCCTGCCTCGACGATGGACGGCACCCTGCCCTCGATCGCGGACGCCCACGTCCGGCCGGGCCACAGCCGTATTTCGCCGGCCACATCACCAGCCGCGAGATACCGGCTGTCCGGGCTGTAGGCGACCGACTGGGCGGGCTCGCCCGACGGCAGCGCTGAGAGAGACTGCCAGTTCTCCACCTCCGACACCTTTCCGGTCACGTCGCGCCGGTGAACGCCGTTGTCCCGGTCCGCGCCCGCGAGGAGTCTGCCGTCCCCGCTGAAACTGAGCGAGGGAATGCCGTCCGGGTGGCTGCCCAAGTAGTCCCGGTACTCCTCCACCTCGACGCGCCGCAGTCCCCGTCCGTCCGCCAGCTCCCACCAGGCGACCTTCCCGCTGGCCCCGGTCGCGACGACCAGGTCGCGCTTCGGGTGCGCGGCGACCGCCATGACCGTCTCGGCCCGCTCGGTGTCCCGCAGCACGGGCCGGTCCGGATCGGTCAGGTCCCACAGCCGCACCTGGGCGGGCTGCCCGCCGTCCCCTTCCCCGTTGCCGTTGCCGGTGATCAGGTGACGTCCGTCGCGGGTGAACGCCAGCGAGATCACCTCCGTCTCGGCGATCGTCCGCTCCACCCGCAGCGCGGGATGCGCCGGGTCGCTCACGTCCCACAGTCGGAGCCGTCCCGCCTCGCTGCCCGCCGCCAGCGTCCTGCCGTCCCCGCTGAACGCCAGGGTGAACGTCGTGCCCCTGGTGATCGGCAGACGTGCCGCCCGCTTGGGTTCGCGCGCGTCCATGGTGTCCCACAACGTCAGCGACTCTGCCGTCTGCGCGGCCAGCAGTCGCATACGCGGGTGATACGCGATGGCCGCGTTGCCGTCCAGCGTGAACCGGCCCGCCTCCACCGGCATCCCCGGCTTCGTCACGTCCCACAGCCGCACCCTGCCGCCTCGGTGACTGGCGGCCAGCACCTCGCCGTCCGGGCTGTAGGCCAGTTTGAGCACCGGCTCGCGCTTCCGGCCGGTCGGCGTGAGGTGCGCCGGCGTCACCGTGGTCGCCGCCGCGTACAGGCTCGACCGCGTCTCCGAGGTCTGCGCCGTGCGGTACGCGGCGAGGCTGAGCTGCAGCGCCGTCTGCGGGTCGCGTTCGCGCATGATGTCGGCCTGGGCGGCCACTTCCCTGGCGATCAGGCTCCGCTCCCGATCCGCCGCCTGGCCGTTCTCGTAGAACCCCCAGCCCGCCAACACCCCGGCCACCAGGGCGAGGGCGGACAGCCCGGCGATCCAGGCCCGCGTGACGGATCGCCTGCGCCGCTGCGCCTGGTCGGCGGCGGTGACGAAGTCCCGTACCACCTGTCGGACGGGGAGCCGGGAGGACTCCTCGGCAGCGACGAGCGCCTTCGCCTCGTCCAGGCTGGTGCCCGTCCACAGCCCACTGCCATGGACGGACCAGGACTCGGCCGCCTCCGTCAGCCGCCGCAGCCGCAGCAGATCGCCGCGCACCTCGGCGATCCAGCCCTGCAGCCGCTGCCACGCGTAGAGCAGCGAGTCGTGGCCGAGCTGTGCGCCGCCCTGCTCGTCCACGACGACGAGGCGGGCGTCCGCGAGGCGGCGCAGCAGGTCCTCCGCGGAGCCGGCCAGTTCCTCCCGCGGGATCCGGCGGCGCACCAGCCGTCCCTCGCCGTCGGCGACCTGGACCATCGCCAGCATCAGTCGGCGCAGTCGGGTCCGGCCTGCGTCGTCGAGATCTGCGTAGATGCCCTCGGCGGTGCGGGCGACGGCGTCCCGAATGCCGCCGGCCTGCTGGTAGGCGGCGTAGGTGAGCGTCGTACCGCGCCGCCGCAGCCATATCTCCCGCAGCACGTGGGCCAGGAACGGCAGCGCGGCCGCGTCGCCCGGCCCGCCGCCCGCCCGCTCCTCGTTCACCTCGCGTCGCAGGATCTGCGGGACGCCCTCCTCCCACTGGAGTCCCTCGTACCGGGCGGGTCCCACGATGGCCGCCTCGACCTCGGCGTCGTCGAGGGCGGGCACGGTGAAGTGGTCCCGTGCCACGAGCGGGGCCAGATGACGGTCGCGCAGGGCGTCGTCGTGATAGTCGGCTCGCAGGGCCAGCACGATGCGGGGGCCGTCGGCGGCGGTGAGCGCGGCGGCGAAGCGCTGCTGCTCGGTCGCGTCGGCGCCGTGCGTGAAGTACTGCTCGAGCTGGTCGACGACCAGGACTCCCGGCGCCCGCACGGCCTTGGCGTCGGAGGCGGGACGGCTGAAGCGGCCCTGCTCCAGATCCCGTACGACCTCGGTGACCGGCCGGTCCACGGCTGCCGCCCAGGCCTCCGCGAGCGCCCGGAACGGCTGTGCGCCCGGCGCGGACACGATCCGTACGCTCCCCAGCCCCGCGTCCTCGGCCGCCACACTCAGCCCGGCCCGCAGCAGTGACGACTTGCCGACGCCCGAGGTACCGATCACCACCAGCGGCTCGCCGATCCGGGTCTGCGCGACGCGCCGCAGCAGCTCGCGGGTCACCTTCTCGCGGCCGAAGAAGAGGTGATGCTGCTCGGGCAGGAACGGCACGATGCCCGGGTAGGGGCTGACCGCGTCCGGGTCATCGGGGGTGGAGGCAGGCTCGGGGCTCGGCGTGTAGCGGCGGTTGGCGGTGAGGACCAGTTCCGCCATACGGGCGGTGCCACCGCCGTACGGCCGGGCGGGGCCGCCCTGCAGCCGCTGGTCGAGGAGCCGGTAGAGGCTGCCCGGCGTCAGCCGGCGCGGGCCGCCCGCGTCGCCCTCCCGCAGCAGGTTCAGCAGCTCACCGGTGAACAGGGTGTACTGGGCGCCCTCGGGGGCGTACGCCAGGGTGTCGCGCAGCGCGGAGGCGAGCAGATAGCTGCCCTGGGGCCGACTGCCGCCGAACGGGTCCGAGGCCGACGGGCGGCTCGGCTCCCGGGCGTTTCCGGCGAAGCAGCAGTCGAGGATGACGAGCGGATCGGCGGGCCCGTCGCTGAGGTAGCGCTCGATCTCGTCGTACGGGACGGAGTGCGCAGTGTCGGTGAGGGACCTGGTCGCCGCCGTCGCCAGATACAGCCGCCCGCCCGGCCCGCGCAGTCCGTGGCCGACGTGGCAGAAGACGACGGCTCCGCTCTCGTACTGGCCCTGCGTCGGTCCGGCGAGGTCCACGGCCTCGGCGAGTGCCGCGAGGACCTCGCTCGGTGACTCGGGGTCGCACAGCAGCCGGACCCGGTCGCCCATGCCGCACTCCGTGGCCAGCGCCTCGGCCAGGGCTTTCGCCGACGATACGGCGGACGGGAGCGCGGCCAACCGATCGCCCGGGTGGCTTCCGGTGCCGACCACCACCGCCCGGCAGCCGGGCCCCGTCAGGTCCGGCCTCCCCCGTAACGGCATGGTCATCCTCCTTGCCCGGTCCGGTCTTCCGTCCCGTCAGTGGCCGGTCGCTGCCGAAGGGCCTCGGCGACCTGCTGGGCCAGTTCGCTCGCGCCTTCCGCCGTCAGCCCGCGGACCTTCTCGGAGGAGACGACGACCTGGGTGCCGTCCGGCTGGTTGATGGTGACGGTCTGGTTGCCCCGGCGGTTCTGCAGCCATACCACCACCGCCGCTCCGGCGGCTGCCGTCGGCCCGCCCGGGGCCAGGACCAGCGTCAGCACCTCGCTCCATGCCCCCATGGCCCCCGCCGGGACGCCGGCCGGGGACTCCCGCCGGATCAGCCCCCGCAACTCGGGATCCTGACGCAGCCAGTCGTACAGGTCGTCCGTGGCGCCGGCGCGGTCGCCGGTCTCCGTGTCAACGGCCAGTGTGATGCGCACCTTGCTCCCTCTGGAGAACACCAGTACCCAACCGCAACTGTCGCTGCAAAACTAACATCCCCAACTACCCGTGCAAACAGGGCAGTTGGGGATGTCGTGCAAAGAGTCCAGGGATCAGTTGTCAGATGAACGAGTTGATCTCGATCGTCTCGTCCCGGCCCGGGCCCACGCCGATCGCGGAGATCGGGGCGCCGGACATCTCCTCCAGCGCCTTGACGTAGCTCTGGGCGTTCTTCGGGAGGTCGGCGAAGGTCTTTGCCTTCGAGATGTCCTCCGACCAGCCGGGGAGCATCTCGTAGACCGGCTTGGCGTGGTGGAAGTCGGACTGGGAGTACGGGAGCTCGTCGACGCGCTGCCCGTCGATCTCGTACGCCACGCAGACCGGGATCTGCTCCCAGCCCGTGAGGACGTCCAGCTTCGTCAGGAAGAAGTCGGTCAGGCCGTTGACCCGGGTCGCGTACCGCGCGATCACCGCGTCGAACCAGCCGCAGCGGCGGTCGCGGCCGGTCGTCACGCCCCGCTCGCCGCCGATGCGGCGCAGCGCCTCGCCGTCCTCGTCGAAGAGCTCCGTCGGGAACGGGCCCGCGCCGACTCGGGTCGTGTAGGCCTTCAGGATGCCGATGACACGGCTGATCTTCGTAGGACCGACCCCTGCGCCCGTGCACGCGCCGCCCGCGGTCGGGTTCGACGACGTCACGAAGGGGTACGTGCCGTGGTCGATGTCCAGGAGGGTGCCCTGGCCGCCCTCGAAGAGGACGACCTTGTTGTCCTCCAGGGCCTGGTTGAGGATCAGGACCGTGTCGGCGACGTACGGCTTGATCTGCTCCGCGTAGCCCAGCAACTCCTCGACGACCTGCTCGACGGCGATCGCGCGGCGGTTGTAGAGCTTGGTGAGGATCTGGTTCTTGACGTCGAGGGCGGCTTCGACCTTCTGCTGGAGGATCGACTCGTCGTACAGATCCTGGACCCGGATGCCGACACGGTTGATCTTGTCCGCGTAGGTCGGACCGATACCGCGGCCGGTCGTCCCGATCTTGCGCTTGCCGAGGAAGCGCTCCGTCACCTTGTCGACAGTGACGTTGTATGGCGTGATGATGTGCGCGTTGCCGCTGATCAGGAGCTTGGACGTGTCGACGCCGCGCTCGTTCAGCCCGCTCAGCTCGGAGAGCAGGACCGAGGGGTCGACGACGACGCCGTTGCCGATGACCGGCGTGCAGCCGGGGGACAGGATTCCGGAAGGGAGCAGGTGGAGGGCATACTTCTGGTCACCCACGACCACCGTGTGGCCGGCGTTGTTGCCGCCCTGGTAACGCACCACGTAGTCGACGGATCCGCCGAGCAGGTCCGTGGCCTTTCCCTTGCCTTCGTCACCCCACTGAGCACCGAGCAGCACAAGTGCGGGCACGCGCGTACACCCCTTCCGGGCGGGGCATGTCCAAGGTCAGGGGCGTACGCGGCACGGCCTGTGCCTCGTACACCGGCGACCTTCGTCGGCCGCCACCTGTCGGACCGGATGCCCCGGAATAGACGAAGCCCCTGGCGCAATAGCGCAAGGGGCTCTTGCACAAAGATGCTACCCGAGGAAGCGAGGCATGACCGAGGTGGCGACTTTCGCGATGTCCGATCAGCTGCTGGTGGTGATCGATCCGGTCGCTCGGAGGGCGGACGGGGAGTCCGTGCGGATCGCGAAAGACGTGCTCAGTGCGGGTGCGGCGACGAAAGTGTGCCTGCCGGACGGGCCCGACGAATTCGCCCGGGCACTGGCTCGACGGGGGTCGCGACGGCCGGTGGTCGTGGGCGACGACCGCGCGCTGATGCGGGCCGTGTCGCTACTGCACCGGCAGCGGGAGCTGGCCGAATGCGTGCTGTCGGTGGTGCCTGTCGGGGGCGCGCTGTCGCTGGCCGGATCCCTCGGGGTGCCGACGGGGGCGGTGGCTGCGGCCCGGGCGGTGCTGGACGGGGTGGAGCGGCGGCTGGATCTGCTCGTGGACGACAGTGACGGGGTGGTGCTGGGCGCGCTGCGGATCCCACCGCTGCGGGACCCTGCCGCGCCGGCCGTGGCCACCGCGGTGGCGCCGGGTGCCGGGCGGCCATGGCTGCGGACGTGCCAGTCACTCGTACGGACGCTGGTGCCGGCGCGGGTCACCTCCTCTGCCGTGCCCGGGCCCTCCCGGCTGCGGGTCGAGGTCGACGGGGCGACACTGGTGGACCTCGACCAGCCGGTGGAGGGGGTGTCGGTGATGCCGGGGACCGCCGGTGTGGCCGAGGTGGAGGTGCGGCCGGTTTCGGTGGGAGCGGAGGCTTCACCGCTGCGGGCGGTGGGGCGGACGGTGACCGTGTCCGGGGCGCACTTCCGGTACCGGGCGGATGCAGCGGTGTCGGGGCCGGTACGGACGCGGACCTGGACGGTTCGGGAGGGGGCTTGGGGGCTTACGGTGCCGGCGTCCCCTTGATGTGGACCAGCGCAACTCGGAGTGGCGGCTCGTGTGCGGCTTCGTGGCCGATCTCCGCAGACCCGGCGACGACGGACGTCACTTGCCGAAGGTCTTCTCCCGGTGCGCCCGCCATCGCTCCATCATGGCCGCGACCTCGCCCTCGATGAACTCGAAGAAGGCGAGCGTCTCGGCCATGCGGCGCCCTGCCGGGGTGTCGGCGCCGAGGCTGGCGACGCCCTCGCGCAGAGCCCCCTCCCAGCGCTTGATGACGGCTTCGCGGTTGGTCAGGGCCTCGTACCACTGGTCGCCGTGCACCCGGTAGCGCTCCCGGCGCGAGCCGGGCTCCCGCTCGCGCGACACCATGTGCGTCTGGGCCAGGTAACGCACCGCGCCGGAGACCGCGGCAGGGCTGATCCGGAGCTGTTCGCTCAGTTCGGCGGAGGTCATCACGCCTTGGTCGGAGGAGAGCAGCGCGGCGAAGACCCGGGCGGCCATGCGCTGCATCCCGGCCTCGACGAGCTGCGCCGCGAAGGACTCCACGAACTTCGACACGGCCTCCGCGTCCCGTCCGACCTCCACTGATTCCGTCATGCGCTCATCCTATCGGGGATTTATACGCTTCCTTAACTTCACAATTTTCTGAAAGAAGCGTACGTTCTGAAGCATGACGAAGGCAATCACCGTCTCCGGACTGCACAAGTCGTTCGGCAAGACCCATGCGCTCGACGGCCTCGACCTGGACGTCGAGACCGGCGAGGTCCACGGCTTCCTCGGCCCCAACGGCGCCGGCAAGTCCACCACCATCCGCGTCCTGCTCGGTCTGCTGCGCGCCGACTCCGGCGCCGCCCAGGTGCTCGGCCGCGATCCCTGGACGGACGCGGTGGAGGTGCACCGCCGCATCGCCTACGTCCCCGGCGACGTCACCCTGTGGCGCAACCTCTCCGGCGGCGAGGTCATCGACCTGTACGGCCGTCTGCGCGGGGGTCTGGACAAGCGGCGCCGCACGGAACTCATCGAGCGGTTCGAGCTGGACCCGACGAAGAAGGGCCGGACGTACTCCAAGGGCAACCGCCAGAAGGTCGCCCTCGTCGCCGCGTTCGCCTCGGACGTGGACCTGCTGATCCTCGACGAGCCGACCTCGGGCCTGGACCCGCTGATGGAGGAGGTCTTCCAGCGCTGCGTCGAGGAGGAGCGCGAGCGCGGCCGTACGATCCTGCTCTCCTCGCACATCCTCAGCGAGGTCGAGGAACTCTGCGACCGGGTCAGCATCATCCGCAAGGGGCGCACGGTGGAGACCGGTTCGCTCGCCGACCTGCGCCACCTGACGCGGACCAGTGTGACCGCAGAGCTGGCCGGTCCGCCCAACGGACTCTCCCGCCTGCCCGGCGTGTATGACCTCGACATCCAGGGCGGGCGGGTCCGCCTCCAGGTCGACCCGGACAAGCTGAACGACGTACTGAGGTCGCTGAGCGAGTCCGGTGTACGGTCCCTGACGTCGACGCCGCCCACCCTGGAGGAGCTGTTCCTGCGGCACTACCAGGACGAGATCGGTGACGAGGTGGCTGCGCGATGACCGCCGCGACCTTCGCCGTACGGGCGGGTGGCTCGCGCCAACTGGCCGGTACCGGCACGCTGTTGCGCTTCGCGCTGCGCCGTGACCGGGCCATGATCCCGATCTGGGTCGGCGTCAACGCACTCATGGTGCTGTCCATGCCGAACACGCTCAAGAGCCTGTACGGCACCGCCGCCGAACGCGCCGACCTGCTGCGGCAGATGGAGACCAACGCCTCGCTGCGCGCCATGCTCGGCCCGGTCTTCGGCGACTCGTTCGGCGCGCTGACCGCCTGGCGGATCGGCGTGTACGCAGGTCTGCTCGCCGCCGTGATGAGCCTGCTCATCGTCGTACGGCACACCCGCGACGAGGAGGAGAGCGGTCGGCAGGAGATGATCTCCTCGGCCATGGTGGGCCGGCGCGCTCCGCTGACCGCGGCACTGCTCGCGGCGGCGGTCGCCAATGCGGTGCTCGCGCTGCTGATCGCCGGGGGTCTGGCCGGTCAGGGGGCCTCGGGGGCACTGGCCCTCGGGCTCGGCATCGCCTGCGTCGGGATGGTGTTCGCGACGATGGCCGCGATCGTCGCCCAGTTCACGGAGAGCGCGCGACTGGCCCGCGGGCTGACGGCCGGGCTGCTCGGCGCCGCGTTCGTCCTGCGCGCGGCGGGCGACTCGGCGACGAACGACGGCTCCTCCGTCCTGACCTGGGTGGCGCCGATCGGCTGGCTGGAGAACCTGCGGCCCTTCGCGAACGAACGGTGGTGGGTGCTGCTGCTGTTCGCGGCCGCCGCCGTCATCCAGGGGGCGGCGGCCTACGAGCTCGCCGGGCGCCGCGACGTCGGCATGAGCTTCCTGCCGAGCCGTCCGGGACCCGCGGACGGACGGCTGGGTACCGCCGGGGCACTGGCCTGGCGGTTGCAGCGGGGCAGCGTGCTCGGCTGGAGCATCGGCTTCCTGCTCGCCGGGATCGTCTACGGCGCGATGACCGAGGGCGCGGCCGACCTGGTCGGCGACAACGAGCAGGCCCGCGAGATCCTGCAGCGCATGGGCGGTGAGTCGGCCTTCACGGACACCTTCCTGGCGTCGATGGTCGGCATGCTCGGACTGGTCGCCGCCCTGTACATCGTCGCCTCCGTCCTGCGGCTGCACGGCGAGGAGACGTCCGGACGGGCGGAACCGGTGCTGGCGGGGGCGGTCGGGCGGCTGCGCTGGGCCTCAGGCCACCTGGTGATCGCCTTCGGCGGCACCGTGCTGATCATGCTGCTCGCCGGTCTCGGCCTCGCCGCCGGGTACGGCAAGGAGTTCTGGCCGATCCTGGGCGCCTGCCTGATCCAGCTGCCGGCGATCTGGGTGATCGGCGGGCTCGCGGTGCTGCTCTACGGGGTGTCACCCCGGCTGGCCCCGGCCGCCTGGGGTCTTGCCGGGGCGGTGCTGCTCATCGGGTGGATCGGGCCCGCGCTGGATGTTCCGCAGGCGGTGCTGGACGTGTCGCCGTTCGGGCATCTGCCCAAGCTGCCGGGCGGGGAGATGGAGTGGGACGCGGTGTCCGTCCTGACCGGGATCGCGGCGGTGCTGGTGGCCGGTGGCCTGGCGGGACTGCGGCGGCGGGACGTGACCAGCGGCTGACCGTGGGAACCTTCGGGCGGCCTGTGCGCGTCCCTCCCGGGCATGGGGGAAGAACGTACGCAGGCCGCTCTGGGGTGTCTGACCGTGGCCGCCGGAGCCGGTACGGGGCTCGCCGTGTGGGCGGTCGGGGTGCGGGAGCGGCTGTGGCGGTTCGAGCAGGGCCCGGACGGGAAGGTCCTCTACGCCGAACTGCCGCTCGCGATCCTCGGCGGGATCGCTGCCGGCCTCGCCGTCTGGGCCCTGGCCCAGCACGTCAGGTCGCGACGCTCAGCCCGTCGAGTCCCCTGATCACGAAGTTCGGCTTGCGCTCCGGCTCCGCCGCCAGGGTGAGCGTCGGGGCCTTCTCCAGCAGGGCCCGCATCGAGGCCGCCAGCTCGATACGGGCCAACGGGGCGCCGATGCAGTAGTGGATACCGGCGCTGAAGGAGATGTGCGGGTTGTCGTTGCGGGTGAGGTCGAGGCGCTCCGGGTTCTGGAAGACCTCGGGGTCGTGGTTGGCGGAACCGAAGAGCATGGCGATCTCCGCGCCGCGCGGGATCACCGTGCCGTCGATCTCGATCTCGTCCAGCACCCAGCGTTCGAAGAGCTGGAGCGGGGTGTCGTAGCGCATCAGCTCCTCGACCGCCGACGGGATCTGGGAGTGGTCCGCGCGCAGGGCGGCCAGCTGGTCCGGGTTGCGGAACAACGCCCACCAGCCGTTGACCGTGGCGTTCACCGTGGCCTCGTGGCCCGCGTTCAGCAGGAGGACGGCCGTCGAGATCATCTCCTGCTCGGTGAGGCGGTCACCCTCGTCGTGCGCCGCGATCAGGCCGGAGATGAGGTCCTCGCCGGGTTCCTTGCGGCGTTGGGCGATCAGCTCCCTCAGGTACTGCGAGAACTCGACCGACGCCCGCACCGCCTTCGTCGCCGCCTCCTCGGACGGGTTCAGCTCGTACATCCCGCAGATGTCCGCCGACCAGGGGCGCAGCGGGGCACGGTCGGACTCCGGGATGCCGAGCATCTCGGCGATCACCGCCACCGGCAGCGGCTCCGCCACATCCGTCAGCAGGTCCCCGCCGCCCGCCTCGACCAGGCGGGAGACCAGGTCGCCGGCCAGGCCGTCCACATACGGCTTCAGCCGCTCGACCGTCCGCGGTGTGAACGCCTTCGACACCAGGCGCCGGATCCGCGTGTGGTCCGGCGGCTCCAGGTCCAGCATTCCGTGGTCGTTGAGCGTGTGGAACGGCTCGTGCTCCGGCGGGGGCGGCGTGCGCCCGAAGTCCTCGTGACGGAACCGGTGCTGGTACGTCCGGCCCAGGCGCCGGTCGCGCAGCAGCGCCGAGACGTCCGCGTGGTGCGGGACCAGCCACTGGTCGGTGGGCTCGAAGTAGAGCACGCGGCCGCGAGCCCGCAGCTCCGCGTAGGCGGGGTAGGGGTCGGCGACGAACGCCGGGGCCCACGGGTCGAAGGCGAGGTCGGAAGCAGTTGCCATGAACGGACGCTAGCCCGGGACCCCACCGTCTGACC
Organism: Streptomyces flavusporus; assembly: GCF_046267975.1. Lineage (NCBI taxonomy): Bacteria > Bacillati > Actinomycetota > Actinomycetes > Kitasatosporales > Streptomycetaceae > Streptomyces > Streptomyces flavusporus. Next base: position 4,652,777 of record NZ_CP176503.1, read on the forward strand.
AGGGGTGTCCGACGGCTGGGCGTTCGCTCAGCCCGGCGTCACCAGCCGCGCCTCGTACGCGAACACCGCCGCCTGCGTACGGTCCCTGAGGCCCAGCTTCACCAGGATCCGGCTGACGTGGGTCTTGATCGTCGACTCGGCGACCACCAGCCGCTCGGCTATCTCCGCGTTCGACAGGCCCTGCGCGATCAGCACCAGCACCTCCGTCTCCCGCTCGGTGAGGTCCCCGTACGCCGCGTGCGCGGAGGACATCATGCGCGGGGCGTCGGACAGCTTCGAGAACTCCGTGATCAGCCGCTTGGTGACGGAGGGCGCGAGGAGGGCCTCCCCGGCCGCCACTACCCTTACTCCGTCGGCGAGTTGGCGCGCCGAGGCGTCCTTCAACAGGAAGCCGGAGGCTCCCGCGCGCAGCGCCTGATACACGTACTCGTCGAGGTCGAAGGTGGTCAGTACCAGCACCTTCGCCGAACCGTCCGCGGCGACGATCTCCCGGGTCGCCTCGATACCGTTCAGTTCCGGCATCCGAATGTCCATCAGCACGATGTCGGGGGCGAGTTCCCGCACCCGCTCCACCGCCTCGCGCCCGTTGACGGCCTCGCCGACGACCTCGATGTCCGGCATCGCGTTCAACAGGACCGAGAAGCCCTCGCGGACCATCATCTGGTCGTCCGCGATCAGTACGCGGATGCTCATGCGTCACCTTCACCCGGGCTGGTCACCGGCAGGAACACCGCCACCTCATAGCCCCCGTCGTCCGTCCGGCCCGCCGTCATCTCGCCGTTCAGCATGGAGACCCGCTCCCGCATACCCGTGATGCCATGCCCGGCACCCGGCGAGGGCTTGACCAGGGCCGGCGCGGGCGGCGGGCCGTTGACTATGCGCAGGCCGAGGCCGCCGAGGACGTACCCGATCTCGACGCGGGCGTCCGCACCGGGCGCGTGCCGCAAGGTGTTGCTCAGGGCCTCCTGGACTATTCGGTACGCCGACAGCTCCACGCCCTGCGGGAGTTCACGCACCGCACCGGTCACCGCCTTCTCGACGCTCAGTCCCGCGTCCCGCACATTCGCCAGCAGCGCGTCCAGGTCGGCGAGCGTGGGCTGCGGGGCGTCGGGCGCCTCGTAGTCCTCGGCGCGGACGACGCCCAGGACGCGGCGCAGTTCGGTGAGGGCCGCCACCGCGTTCTCCCGGATGGTGGCGAAGGCCCGCTCCAGCTCCTCCGGCGGGTTCTCCACCCGGTAGGGCGCGGCCTCCGCCTGGATGGCAACGACCGACATGTGGTGGGCGACGACGTCGTGCAGCTCGCGGGCGATCGTCGTGCGCTCCTCCAGGAGGGCGCGCCGGGAGCGCTCGTGGGCGGTCTCGGTCTGTTGGGCGGTGACCTCCTGCTTGGCCTCGCGGCGAATGTGCCAGACGGCGACGCAGAGCAGGACCATCGCGGAGATGACCAGCATGGGGCCGACGTTCGTGCCGTAGTAGTAGCTCGGGCCGAAACCAGCCTCGGCCACAAGGCCGTAGGCCGCTGTCAGCGCCCACATCCACGCGGCCGTGCGCGGCCTGGTGCGCATGGCCACGACCGTCAGCACCGTCAGATGGCAGGCGAAGGAGCCGGCCAGCCATGGCCACTCGCCCCAGCTGCCGCCCAGGGTTCCGACGACCGGAGTGGCGGCCATCGACAGCCAGAACGCTCCGACGGGCCGCGCCATGGTCAGCAGAACGGGGAGCACGCAGAGCGGACCGAGCAGCAGGGCCGGGCCGCCGGTGTCGATGGTGGAAAGGGGCAGCGTGAGCAGGGCCGCCGCGATGATCACGGCGTGCGGGGTCCAGGCCGCGTACTCCCGCAGGCGGCCGGGCAGCCGCCGGGTCAGCGGTCCGTCGACGCTCATCCGCGGCAGCGGACGGTAGGCGAAGGCGTTGTGGAACAGGTCCTGGCGCAGCCCGCTCAGGGCGTCCATGGCCAGCCGGTACTCGGGGCTGCGCGGCGCGCCTGATCCCCCGGGCGGCGGCGTCTGCGTCTGGGTCGTCTCGGTCACGTTCAGAACGGTACGGCCGGGCGGGGGTCGCGGTCGTCACCAGTGAGAGGGGTACTTCGGGGTCCGTCTCAGGTACTACGGGTCACCTCGGGTCGCCCGGTGCGACCGGGCAGCGGCAGCAACCGCCGTGCGGTCACCAGGCCAACTGCGCGATCTCCGCGGCCACCACCGCACACGCTTCCGCCGCCGGATCGATCAGCGGAAAGTGACCGACGTCCTCCAGCAGCGTCAGACCGACCACCTCCCCCGCCTTCGCCGCCGCGTCCGCGTACGACTCGCCGACCGCCTGCGGGACGACGATGTCCGCGCGGCCCTGGACCAGCGTCGTCGCAATGCCGGTCGGGAGCAGCAGCGCCGGGTCGGCATACGGTCGGCGTTCGGCGAAGTGCTCCTCTCCGCCCAGGAGTTGCCGCGCGGCGCCCCCGCATACGTCCAGCTTCTCGGCGATCGCGAAGTCGGCGATCGGCGCGAGGGCGACGACACCGCGCAGGGGCGCCGGGCGCTCGGTGCGCCAGGTGGCGTCGGCGGGCAGGACGTGCCGGGCCGCGGCCCAGAGGGCCAGGTGGCCGCCGGCCGAGTGACCGGTGAGCACGATCCGGCGCGGGTCGGCCTGTGGGAGGGCCTCACGGACGAGCGCCGGCAGCGCGTCCAGCGCGGCGGCGACGTCGTCGAAGGTGTCCGGCCAGCGCCCGGCCACCGGCCCGGCACCCTCGGCCGAGCCGCTTCCCCCCGCGCCGCCCTCCGCCCCCCGCCGATACTCGATGTTGGCCGCGGCGAACCCCCGCTGCGCCAGGAAGTCCGCGAACGGTGTGACATGCCGCCGGTCGTACGGTGCCCGCCAGGCCCCGCCGTGCAGGACGACGACCAGCGGCGCCGGCCCGCCCGGACCGGCCTCACCGCGCGGGGCGTAGAAGTCGATCACCTGGTCGGGGTGGTCGCCATACGCTGCGGTGGCGTCGGGGTCGACGGGCGGGTGCGAGAAGGCCGACTCCTCTTCGGCGGTGGCCCGGGCTGCTGCGACGTCGTCCGGCATGCTCCAACCTCTCAGCGATGAAACGGATTTGGACGAAAGCGGGGGTGGCGGACCAGGTGGGAATTCGGCCGTTGGCGGGGACGGTATCAGGACGGTGACGTGCGCGAACCACGGGGATGTCACGCTCGGTGAGGGGTAAACGGTTCTGTGGTTTCGTTACGCCGGCGACGTGCCCGGCGGGGCGGCCGAACCGGGACCCATAGCACTCCAAGGAGGACGATATGTCCGCCGAACCCGGCACCGTACGTCCTGGAGGGCGTACCGCGCGTGTCCGTGCGTCCGTGCTGCGGGCGGCCGGAGATGTACTGGCGGAGCAGGGAATCGACCGCCTCGACCTCGCGGACGTCGCCCGGCGCGCGGAGGTCGGCAAGACGACCGTATACCGGCGCTGGGGCTGGTGGCCGATCTCCTCGCCGACATGGCCGAGCAGTCGTTACCGCGCACCGAGACCGGCTCGCTCCTCGGCGACCTACGGGCCAACGCTGCCCTCGTCCGACGGACCCTGACCGACCCCCGCCAGGGGGCGCTGTTCCGGGCGATCATCGCCGCGGCGACCTGCGACGCACGGACCGCCCAGGCGCTCGCGCGGTTCTACGAGGTGCGCGTCGCGGAATGGGCGCCGTGCGTCGAACAGGCCGTCGAGCGCGGGGAGCTGCCGAAGGGCACCGATGCGGCGGCGGTCGTACGGGCGGTCTCGGCGCCCCTGTACTACGAGCTGCTGACCGCCGGGGTACCCCCCGACGCCCCCAGCACCCCGCACAGCCGAAGCTGCAGTCCCCGTCAGTTGCCCGACGTGCCCTTCGTGGACCACTCGTTGGCGAAGTACTCCATCTGCTTGATGACCAGGTCGATGGCCGCCTTCTCCCGGTCCGGCGGGTAGTTGTTGCGGACCAGGAGTCGCTTGATGGCGCTGCGCAGCCGGGCACGGACCGTTTCGCGGGCGATCCAGTCCGGCTTCAGCTTGCTGCGGACCTCCGCGACCAGCTCACGGGCGATGCCGGCCAGCACCTCGTCGCCCATCAGCTCCCGTGCGGTGCCGTGGTCGGCCACCGCGTCGTAGAAGGCGAGCTCACGCCAGTCCAGCGGCGGATTGAAATTCTCTCCACGGCGGGCGTCTTCCATGACCTCCTTCGCCATCTCGACGAGCTTGGCGATGAGTTCGGCGCTCGTGTACTGCTGCCGCATGTACCGCACCATGAGGTCCTGGAGCCGCTCGGAGAACGTCGTACGGCGGACGATGTTGTGGCGCGTCACCTCTCGCATCTTCCGCTCGATTAGCCGCCGCAGCGCCTCCGCCGCCAGGTGCGGGGTCTCGCTGTTCTGCAGCTGCGCCACGAGCGCGTCATTGAGATGCGTCAGGTCAGCGGTCTCCAGGCCGGCCTCGGCGAACAGGTCCGTGACTCCGCCGGTCTCGACGACCGAGGACGTCAGCTGGGCGAGGTACAGCTCGACATCACGGGCGACCGGCAGGCCTCGGGCCTCGCGCTCCATCGCGTCGAGCTTGGCCATGTAGGCGCGGACCTCGACGAAGAACTGGATGTCGCGGCGCCAGGTCGGGTGGTCGGGGAAGCGCTCGCCGATGTTGTTGGCGCTGGCGGACAGCGCGTAGAAGCGCTCCAGGCGGTGGGCATGCTCTCGGTAGCGGCGACCGAGCGTCTGTCGGGGGTCGTCGAGCTTGTCGGGGTCGTTGCCCGGGGTGCGCGGATCCCTCAGGTATGCGGTGGCTTTACGTGCCGCGTCGATGAACGCCGTCTTGGTCGGCTGCGTCAGCCGCGTCCGCCAGTCGAGGCCGCGCAGCATGTCGTTGAGGATGTCGTACTCGTTGCGCAGTTCGTCCAGCGCCCGATCGAGATCCTGGCCGAGCGTGCGGTCCTGCTGGTCGGCGTCGGTGTACTCGGCGATCGCCCGCTGGAGGTTCTCGGTGAGCGGGGCGTATCCGACGAGCAGGCCGTCCTCCTTGCCGCGGAAGCGGCGGTTGACGCGGGCCAGGGCCTGCATCAGGTTGGCGCCCTTGAGCGGCCGGTCCAGGTACATCGTGTGGATCGGCGGAGCGTCGAAGCCGGTCAGCAGCATGTTGTTGACGATGAGGAGTTGCAGCTCGTCGTCGGGGTCCTTGGCACGGTTGATGACCGCCTTGCGCCGACTGTCGCTCAGGGCGTGCGCGAGCAGATGCTCTTTGTCCTTACGCGAGTTGGAGGAGAAGACGATCTTCATGGCACCCTTGTCGATCTCGTCGCTGTGCCAGTCGGGGCGCAGCTCGCGTAGGGCGTCGTAGACGCGAACGCAGATCTCACGGGTCGCGCACACGACCATCGCCTTGCCGGTGGCGCCGCCCTTCTCGGAGACGCCGACGAACGGCTGCATGGCAGCGCGCCGTGCCTCCCAGTGCGTAACGAGGTCCTGGACCAGATCCCTTATGCGGGCGGGGGCGCCGTACATGGCGTTCATGGTGGCGACGGCCTGTTCGACGCGTCGGCGCTCGGTGTCGTCGAGGCCGTCGGTGATGCGGTCGGCTTCTTCGTCGATCTTCGTGGGGTCGACGTCCTTGTCCAGTACGAGCTGGATGACGCGGCTCTCGTGGAAGACCTTGACGGTCGCGCCGTCGTCGGCGGCGCGCTTGAGGTCGTAGACGTCGATGTAGTCGCCGAACACCTCACGGGTGTTGCGCTCGGCCTCGGAGATCGGGGTTCCTGTGAAGGCGAGCAGCGTGGCGTGCGGGAGGGCGTCGCGCAGGTGGCGGGCGTAGCCGTCGAGGGAGTCGTAGTGGCTGCGGTGCGCCTCGTCGACGACGACCACGATGTTGCGGCGGTCGGAGAGAAGGGGGTGATCGGCTCCGGACTCCTTCTCCTCCTTGGTACGGCCGAACTTCTGGAGCGTGGTGAAGAGGATGCCGCCGACGCGCTTGGCGGCCAGTTCCTCGCGAAGCTCGGCACGGGTGAGGACCTGCTTGGGGGCCTCCGGGAGGATCTCGCTTTCCAGGAAGGTGGAGTAGAGCTGGTCGTCGAGGTCGGTGCGGTCGGTGATGACGACGACGGTGGGGTTGAGCAGTGCCGGGTCCCGCATCACCAGGGTGGTGGTGAGGACCATCTCCTCGGACTTGCCGGACCCCTGCGTGTGCCAGACGACACCGGCCCGCCCGTCGGTGGCAGCTGCCTCGCGTACGGCATCCGCGGCGCGCGTCACCGCGTGGTACTGGTGCGGCTTCGCGATGCGCTTCATCCGCTTGGCCGGGACGAAGTTGATGAACGACCGGATGAGGGTGAGGAGCCGCGGCTGGGTGAACAGGCCGTGCAGCGCCAGGTTCTGGCCTGAGTCCCATATGCCCTCGGCGTCGAGCAGGTCGACACGGGCGCCGAACTCGTCCGTGTTCCAAGGCGCGAAATGTTCGTACGGGGTGAAGGGTGTGCCGTACTTCGCGGTGATCCCATCGGAGATCAGGACCACGGAGTTGTAGCGGAAGGCGGTCGGGAACTCCGCCACGTACCGCGCGACCTGCGAGTGCGCGTCCTGAAGCGTGGCGTCCTCGTCGCCAGCCCGCTTCAGCTCCAGGACGGCGAGAGGGAGGCCGTTGACGTACAGGACGACGTCGAAGCGGCGGTTCTTCTCGCCGTCGATGACGGTGACCTGGTTGAGGGCGCGGTAGACGTTCGCGTCCGGGTCGTCGAGGTCAATGAGGCGGATGGTGGGGTTGTGCTCAGCGCCGAAGGAGTCGGTGTAGGTGACGGAGCGGATGCCGGCGATCAGGTAGCCGTGGGCGGTGCGGTTCTCCTCGTACGTGTCCTGCGAGGCCGGGGACGCCGCGACGCCGACAGCGTCCCGGACGGCGTCTGGCGGAAGCTCCGGGTTGAGCCGCTCGATCGCCTCACGGAGATCCGGGTAGAGGATCAGGTCGTCCCAGGACTTGCGGTGCCCGGAGCCGGGAGCGAACTCGTTGCCGGCGAACGGCTGCCAGGCGAGCTCGGCGAGTTCGTCGAGGGCGAGGAGTTCCCAGTCGGCCTCGTAGGGGCGGTGGTGGTCGGCTCTGTCGTTGTCTTCGGAGTGCATCATGCGTGGTCCTCGACCATCTTCTCGGCGTCCTTGACGCGGAGGCGGCCAGACATGAGCTGGGGGAGGAGGGTGTCGCGGAGGGCGGCGAGAGTCCGGCTCTCTCCGCGTGCCGAGGCCGCACGGTTACCCAGCGACCGAAGCCGAAGGCTGGTGTCGCCGAACTGACGGGGATCGACAACCTCCGTCGTCAGCACCTCCGCAGGACGCACCCGCTGGTGACTCTTCGAGGTACCCGTCACCTTCGAAACGAGCTCATCTCGGAACTCCTGTTGCGCAGCGACCGCCCACAGCTCGTGCGTTGTCAGCGTCCCGCGCGGAGCCAGGACCAGGAATTCGGTGGAAGCCAGCGACGGAACCGCCCTGTTCACCTCGGCGTTCCAGACCCTCGGAATGTCCGGATTTAGTTTTGAGAACAGCACAACCGGTTCGGTGATGGAGAACTTACTGCTCTTGATCGATTCCGGGGAGACACGCTCCGGCATCTTTCCCGCATCGAACGCCGGCAGACTGTAGTGGTCCACGCAACCATCGAGGATCTCCTGCGGGGAAACCTGGTTTTTCCGGAGGAAACAGAGGTCCCCCAGCGGGACACGCTTCGTCCAGAGGCTTCCGGACGAGAGGGATAGAGCCAGTTCCTCAGCAGTGTCGGCGATGCGCTTGTTGAGCCCGATCTTGTCGTCCAGGGCCCCGAGCACATCAGCGATCGCCTCCTGCTCGGCGAGCGGTGGAACCGAGACCGGAAGAGCATAGAAATCGGCGCGCGATGTCGACGGGATGGCCGAACCGGAATCCATGGAGTTGATGTCCAGGTTGACCATTGCGTAGTAGGCCCACCGCAGGCTCATGCGCTCCAGGGGACGCAGGTAGAATGCTGTGTCGATGACCCAGAAGTCCCTGGGGGAATAATGGACGCCTCGATAGGCTCCCTTACGGCCGACGATCACCCCTGGCCCTTCGGCCTGTCGGGTATGCGTCCATCCGACCGGTCCGTTGGTCCCGTAGACGGGAACATCGCCTGAGCCCTCCTGATAGCCACGAAGAGCCTTGCCGTACTCGAGGCTCGCCACCGCACCCCAGGTGGTTGTACGCCATTCAAACATCGACCCTCCCCAGCTGCGCGCGCACAGACTTCTCCAGCTCCGCCGACCTCGCGAAGAGCCCGTACAGTTCCTCCGTCAGCGTCGCGATCCTCGAGGCCGTGATCTCAGCGTCCTCCCCCGCAACTTCTGCGGTCCCCACGTACCGCCCTGGCGTCAGCACGTACTCGTGCTCCCGGACCTCCGCCAAAGCCACCGATCTACAGAGCCCGGCCTCGTCCTGGTAGGTGAGCCCCTCCTCACGCGCTGAGGCGGTTCCCCGCCATGCGTGATACGTCCCGGCGATCCTGGCAATGTCCCCCGCAGTCAGCACACGCTCGGTCCGGTCCACCATCTCGCCCATCCCCCGGGCGTCGATGAACAGGATCTCCCCGCGCCGGTCGTCCAACCGCCGTGCCCCCTGCGAGGACTTGTCCTTCGCCAAGAACCACAGGCACGCTGGGATCTGCGTCGTCCGGAACAGCTGCGACGGCAACGCCACCATGCACGCCACCAGGTCCGCCTCCACCAGCGCCTGCCGGATCTCCCCCTCGCCGCTCGACTGAGAGCTCATCGAGCCGTTCGCCAGCACAATGCCCGCCGTGCCCTTCTCCCCCAGCTTGGAGATCATGTGCTGGAGCCAGGCGTAGTTGGCGTTGTTCCTTGGCGGCACCCCGTACTTCCACCGAGGGTCGCCCTCGTCCCGCGCCCAGTCCTTGATGTTGAACGGCGGGTTGGCCATCACGAAGTCGGCCTTGAGGTCAGGGTGCTTGTCGTCGGCGAACGTGTCGCCCCACCGAGCGGCGAGGTTGCCGTCGATGCCGTGGATGGCCAGGTTCATCTTGCCCAGCCGCCACGTGCGCTCGTTCAACTCCTGGCCGTAGACCGCGATGTCGGCCTTGTGGCCCCGACCCCGGTGGGCCTCGATGAACTTGCTGGCCTGAACGAACATGCCGCCCGAGCCGCACGCCGGGTCGTACACCCTCCCCTCGTACGGCTCCAGGATCTCGACGATCAGCCGGACCACCGACTGCGGCGTATAGAACTCGCCGCCCCGCTTGCCCTCCGCGCGCGCGAAGTTGCCGAGGAAGTACTCATACACCTCACCCAGAACATCCTGCGCCGGCTTCTCCTCACTGCCGCCGAAGCGGGCATCGCTGATCAGGTCCACGAGTTCGGCCAGGCGCTTCTGGTCGACGTTGTCGCGGTTGAAAATCTTCGGCAGGACGCCGGTCAGCGACGCGTTCTCCCGCATAACCACGTCCATCGCCTCGTCGAGAAGCTTGCCCACGCCCTGGCTCTTGGCGTTCGCGGCGATCCACGACCAGCGGGCGGTCTCCGGCACCCAGAAGACGTGCGCACCGGTGTATTCGTCGCGGTCCTCCAGGAAGTCGTCGAGGCGGTCCTCAGCGATGCCGTCCTCGGCAAGCTCCTTGGCCAACTCGGTGCGGCGCTCCTCGAAGGCGTCGGAGACGTACTTGAGGAAGATCAGGCCGAGGACGAACTCCTTGTACTGCGCTGCGTCGATCGAGCCGCGCAGCTTGTCCGCGGCCTTCCACAGGATGGCCTGGATCTCCTTGGGCGTGGAGGCGCTGAACAACTCCGCCTGGTCGGTGGGCTTTTTCTTACGCGGAGGCATGGGGTGAACCGTCTCCTTCAGTCGTTGGTGCCGGGTCAGTCGGGAAGGTCAGGCAGGTCGGGAAGCGTCTGCATCGTCAACGTGCCGTCGGCGAACCCGTCGGCGGCGATGCGGGCCAGGTCATCGAGCGCGTCGCACTGCTCCCGAAGCAGCGCCGCCCGCCTGGCGATCTCGGCGAGCACGGCGTCGAACCGCTCGGCCTCCTCCCGAGCCAGGTCGGGGATGAGCAGATCCTCAACAGCCCGCGAGGCCCGCACCGCACCGCTGGTGCGCTCGTACTCGGAGGCCGCCGCCCGCAACAGCGCCGCCAGCACCCGTGCCCGTACCGGCGGATCGGCATCGGGATGTACGCGCAGGACCCGAGCTGGCGCCGCGACGACGGAGAGGCCCTCCTCATCGACGTACACGCCAAAACGCGGGTTGGCGGTGATGACGACGTCCCCGGGCTCCGTGAACCGGGCGTGCCCGTAAGCCGTAAGAAGAACGCCACGGTCGATACGGCGGCTGCCCGCCCGCACGTCGCCGAGGATCTCCTCCGGCGTGATCACCCGGTAATGCCCCTCGGCCGAAAGGTGCTCCCCGGCGATGCGGTGGCCGGGGAGCCGGCGCAGTCGGCGTTCCTTGAGGAGCCGGCGGACCGTCGTACGCCGGACGGGCTTGTCCTCGGGCCGCAGCACGGCCTGGACCCGCAACGCCGAGCGCAGGTCGGCCTGCGCGTGGGCCCGCTCGCCGAGATCCGCCAGGCGCTGCTCCAGGTCACCGATCAGAGCTGGACGTTCCATGACGCCACGGGTGTAGCGGGCCTCAACCGGCCGATGCTGCGGCGTGAACGCGGCACCGGGCCTGTCGTCGAGAATCTTGGCCGGGACGATCACCGCGTTGCGCGGTTCATGCCTGCGATCCCCACGCCACCCGGAGGCACGCCAGATGGCGATGTCCTCGGCGAGCGTGTCCAGCACGGGTTCGGTCAGGGGCTTCGCCGAGTAGTCGGCGAGGAGAACGAGACCCGCGCGTTCCGACTCCGCCGTACGGGAGAGCAGCCACACAGCCGTGCGGTAGCCGGGGCGGTACGGGAACGCCCCGTCGGGCAGGCTGATCGCGGCCTTGAGGAGGCCGTCATGGAGGAAGGACCGGCGCAGGCGGTCTGCGTCCCCGTGCCGGGGCAGCGGCCGTACGAGGACGTCGGCGGGGCCGAGGACGACGGCCGTGGAGCCGGTGTCGAGGTGGTCGGTGAGCGCCTGCACCCGCTCCAGCACGGCCCGCGCGTCACGCACCTCCCCCGCCTCGTACGGCAGGACGCACGCCAGCAGATCCGGATACCCCCAGTCCTCGACGGACAGGCCCTCGCCCTCGGTGACGTCGAGATGGAACTCGTACACCCCCCGTACGAGCATCCGGCGCCGCACCAGACGGACTCGGGCCGGGTCGGATTCGGCGGCGAGGTAGGTGTGTCCGGAGCCCTCGGGGGCGGCGGCGTGCAGGGCTGCGAGCAAGTCGCCCGCGCCGGCGTACGGCGTGGCGAGGACGGCCCCCTCCGCCAGAGCCCCCACCCCGGAGAGGGCGGCGAGCGCCCGGACCAGCGGCGAGGCGAGCTCGTCGACGGCCAGGTCGGTGGAGCCGAGGCGGCGACGGGCTTCCAGGACCCAGTCGAAGGCCTCGGCTGGGTTGTAGGCGGCCTCGGTCAGCTCATCGGCGAGGACAGCCAGCGCGGCGCCGGTGCGGTCCGGGTCGGGCACGGCGCGCAACTCGGCCAGCAAGAAGGTGTCCTCGGCGTCGAGCGTGGCGGCACGGTCCAGGAGGTCGTCCCAGTTCTGGCCGGAGACGGCGGCATCCAGCTGCTGGCGCAGGCAGATCAGGGCGGTCAGCGCCCCGACGAGTACGGGAGCGGGCAACGCGGGCGTACGCCAGGCGGCAAGGGTATGCAGCGCCAGTTCCGCGTGAAGTTGACCGCGGTCGGCGTTGCCACGGCCCGTGTCCGCCAGCCAGCCGACGATCTCCCGTGCGTCGAACAGGGGGCGCCCGTCCTCATGGGCGACGGGCGCGGGGAAGTCGGGGTGCCGCCGGCTCCAGGTGGTGGGTACGGGGCGTTGGACGCGCGCCAGGGCGGCGATCTCGGCGTAAGTGATACGCCAGGCCGGCAGGTCGGGCAGGATGAGGGACACCGCATCGAGAGCGGTACTCATCGGTCGTCACCCCCCTTCTCCCGCGTATCGGTGCTCGTGGCCCTGGGCGGAACACGTCAACGCCTGGACAGGTGGCAGAACCTTACCTTGCACGAGGAATGTGTGACCAAAGGTCCCTGATAAGGGGGGTTATCAGGCTCCTCAAGCAGAATCTCATCCGGATTGCGGCACCTTGATTCCCGCCAGCCGCACCGCCCCGGTGCGGACTACGGGACAACACGACGCACCGGAGGTTCCGCCATGACCGACACGCCCTCGACGCCGCCCGCCGCCGAGCCCCACGGCCCCGGTCAGGCCGCCGGGTGGGGCGCTGTACCTCCCCGGCCCCCGCAGGCCCCGACGGGCAAGCCGTCCCGTCGCAAGGCCTGGCTGACCCACGGTGTGACGGCACTGGTCGCCCTGGTCATCGGCGCCGCGACCGGCGGCGGAGACGAGTCCGGATCCGCCACGGACTCCGCGCGTCCCACCCCCGCCGTCACCGTCACCAAGACCGCCGACGCTCCGGCCCCGGAACCGGCGGTGACGGTCACCGAGAAGGTCACGGTGACGCCGAAGCCGGCCAAGGAGCCCGGACCGGCGGCCTCCGTGGAGGGAGACGGCATGTACCTCGTCGGCGAGGACATGAAGGCCGGCACGTACAAGACGGCCGGCCCGGCGGACAGCGTCATCCCCAACTGCTACTGGGCCCGCCTCAAGGACGCCTCCGGCGAGTTCGGCTCGATCATCGCCAATGACAACGCCCAGGGGCAGGCGCGCGTGACCGTGCGCAATGGCGAGTACTTCGAGACGTCCGGCTGCGCGACCTGGCAGAAGGTCGGCTGACAGGACGGCTCAGTCCCAGCCCCCTACGACCACCGCCGATGCGGGGCCTGGCACGGCCCTTCGGCACCACCACAACGGGGGTCGGCCCTCTTCCCGCGCCAGCCACAGCACGCAACCTCCTCAGTACGCGGCAGATCACAGGAGCCAGACCATGTCCCACGCTCGGGAGCAGCCCGCCTCATCGAGGTCAACCACACGCTGCCCGCTCCCGCCGTCCACCTCTACCTGGTCCTCGGTGAACCGCCCGCCGATGCGTGGACGGTCGACGCCGTCCACGACGTGTTCGGCGTCCACATCGTCTGGCGCACCCCGACGGGCTGGGACGGCAGAAACGGGGACGCCGCCTTGGGCACCGATCGGGCATAAACCTTCGTCGACTGTGGTACGTCCAGGCCGGGGTACGCGGCGAGGGTGCGGACCTCGTGGGTTTCGCCCCCGCCGCCCCTACCCATCCCATTCGCAGGGGCCATGCCCCCCTGGCCCCCCGGCGGGGCTCCGCCCCTGCATCCGACACTGTCGGCCAATCCCGCGTGGCGAGGGCCAAGTGTGCGCTCAGTCTCAGCGACACGCCGCGGGCACGACGCGTCGTTGAGCCTCGAACAACGGTTGTCGGCCGTCGGCCACAGGCCAGTGCCCGCCCGGTGCCGAGCCGCTACCCCGCCGTCACATCCCCCAGCACCCGCGCCGCCCGCTCCACATCCGCGAACCCCACATACAGCGGCGTGAAGCCGAAGCGCAGCACATCCGGAGCGCGGAAGTCGCCGACCACGCCCCGCCCGATGAGCCGCTTCATCACGTCCCCGGCGTCATCGCACCGCAGGGCCACCTGGCTTCCGCGCTCCGCGTGGGCCACCGGAGTCACCGACTCCACGCGCCCCTCCCCTGCATACGCCCCGACGCACTCCAGGAAGAAGTCCGTCAACGCGAGGGACTTGGCCCGCACCGCCTCGATCGACACGCCCTCCCAGACCTCCAGCGCCGCCTCCAGGGCCAGCATGGAGAGGATGTCCGGCGTGCCGACGCGACCGCGCAGTGCGCCCGCCGCCGGTTCGAAGTCGCTCCGCATGCCGAAGGGGTCGGCGTGGGAGTTCCAGCCGGGGAGCGGGGAGTCGAAGCGGTCCTGCAGCTCTCGGCGCACGTACAGGTACGCCGGTGAACCCGGGCCGCCGTTCAGGTACTTGTACGTACAGCCGACCGCCAGGTCGACCCCGTGCTCGTCCAGCCCCACCGGCAGCGCGCCCGCGCTGTGGCACAGGTCCCAGACCGCCACCGCGCCCGCCGCGTGCACGGCGGCCGTCAGGCCGGGGAGGTCGTGCAGGCGGCCCGTCCGGTAGTCCACGTGGTTCAGCAGCACCGCGGCCGTACGGCCGGACAGCACACCGGGCACCTCCGCCGGCACCACCGGCCGCAGCGTGCAGCCCGTCATCCGGGCCGCCGACTCGGCGATGTACCCGTCCGTCGGGAAGGTCGTCGCGTCGACGACGATCTCGTCCCGCCCGGCGCCCGCCATCCGCACCGCCGCCACCAGGGCCTTGAACACGTTCACGCTCGTGGAGTCACCCACCACGATCTGCCCGGGCGCCGCCCCCACCAGCGGAGCGATCCGGTCGCCGATCCGTTCGGGCGCCGTCCACCAGCCGCTCTCCTCCCAGGACCGGATGCGCAGCTCACCCCACTGGCGGCGGACCACGTCGTCGACCCGGCCCGGCACGGACACCGGAAGCGCGCCCAGCGAGTTGCCGTCCAGGTAGACAACCTCGTCGAGGACGAACCGCTCACGCAGTACGGCCAGTTCGTCCACCGCGTCCAGTTTCTCCGCCTTGACGGCCAGTTCAGACATGGGACCTCGCCGTCCACAGCTCGGGGAAAACGTTCTTCTGCGCGCGCTTCTCCAGCCAGGCCACCCCGGCGGAACCGCCCGTTCCGGGCTTCGCGCCCATCGCCCTGCGCGTGGCGACCAGGTGGTCGTTCCGCCAGCGCCACACCAGCTCGGCGACGTCGGTCAACGCCTCGCCCAGCCGGGCGACTTCGTCACCGGGATCTCCCGAGTAGACGGCCGTCCAGGCCGCCTCGACCTCGGGTGACGCCTCGTACCGCTGCGACACGTCACGCATCAGCACGGAGTCCGGGATCGCGTGGCCGCGCCGCGCGAGCAGGCGCAGCACCTCGTCGTACAGGCTGGGCTCGTGCAGCGCCTTCTCCAGTTCGGCGTGCACGCGCGGGGCGCCCCGGTGCGGGACCAGCATGGACGCGGACTTCTCACCGAGCAGGAACTCCATACGGCGGTACATCGCCGACTGGAAACCGGAGCCCTCGCCGAGCGCGGAGCGGTACGAGTTGAACTGGGCCGGCGTGAGGTGCGCAAGCGGTTTCCATGAGGCGTTCAGCGCCTCCAGCTCCCGTACGGAACGCTTCAGCGCGTCCATCGCCACCGGCACCCGGTCCTCGCGGAGCGCCTTCGCGGCGGTTTCCCACTCATGGACGATGACGGTGAACCACAGCTCCATCACCTGGGTCGTGACCAGGAAGACCATCTCTCCGGGATCATCGGAGAGGGTGTGCTGGAGGTGGGTGAGCACGTCCGCCTTGACGTAGTCCTCGTACGGCGTCGTGCCCTGGAAATCGAGATGCGGGGTCTCGGGCTCGTTCGTCTGGTGAGCCTCTTGGGACATCGCTGTCTCCTGTTGTACTCCGGGTAGCGGTCCGCCCCTGCCGTTACCGACACGGGGGCCCCGGTCCCCACCCGCATCCTCAGGGATCGCCCGGGGGCCTCGCAAGGCCCGCCTGGTCACACCCGGCGGGCCCGCGACCGGCATGGCCTAGCCCAACGTCTGCGCCGCCGTCGGCGAGGAGTCCTTCAGGAACTGTGTGCAGCGCTCGTACTCCTCCTGCTCACCGATCGCCCCCGCCGCCCGGGCGAGCGCGTGCAGGGCGCGCAGGAAGCCGCGGTTCGGCTCATGCTCCCAGGAGAATGGCAGAAGATGTACCCGAGAGTGGGAGGGAATCACGACATGACCGAGCAGGAGTGGCTGGACAGCCTCGCGACCCAGTTGCCGGAGCGGAGCCTGGAATGGGTGGTGGACCTTGCCAGGATCTGCTCCACGGAGTGGACGGGCGACAAACCCCCGACAGGGGAGGCTTTCGATCCCACCGCCGCTCTCCATGATGGCGACGATTCGACGCGCAGCAGCGAATCGGCCAGGTTTCAGGTCCCTCCCAAACCGACGGAATCTGAACCTGCGGCCTCTCCGGTGAGGTCCGGGTCAAGATCGGACTCCACCAAACTCGGGGCGGCTCAGTCGTCAGCGCAGCGTGACAACCGTGGCCGCGCCGAGTGAACCCTGGGTCGGGATCCTGCGGACAAGGGTCTCTCGGTCACCGATCAACTGCTTCAGCCCCGCCGCACTGGGCTGCAGCCGACCCCGCTCAAAGAGGAGCAGGCTGACTTCGGTGCCCCCAGGCACATGCATCCTCCTGTACTGGGCGAAGGTGACGGCATCGCACCCCGAATACCAACCGACTTCCGGCTCGTAGCCGGTGACCAGCAGACACGGTCCGGACGAGGAAAGCTGCCGGGCGACCGGTACGGTCGAGTCGCTCAGACGGTCGGGGCCCGGCATCGCGCCGTGCGCGACTACCTGGGCTGTTCCTAGCACAGTGACGGCGGCGAGCGCGGCGAATCCGGCGAGTGTGGGCGCGGCCCACCGGCCCGCCACGTCGGCCACTGTCTGAACGCCGAGCACGGTGAGAAGGACGACGGACAGGTAGACGAAGCGCGGTTCCCCGTCGGTGGCGATGCCGAGAATGACGAAGACGAGCAGGGCCGTCGTCCCCAGAAACACGTGTCGGCGTTCGGCCATCCGCAGCGCGTGTCCGCCCGGCCGACGGCTGCGCAGAAGTCGCCGTACGGCGGTGACGGTGGCGAAGACTCCGGCGGCCATGACGACCGCGCCCAGGTCTCCGGCCAGTCGATACGGAAAGATCGCCAGGTAGTAGAGGAGTCCGTCACCCACGAAGAGGCGATTGGCTTGCTTGGTCGCCGAGAAGATGAGGCCGAGCGGCCAGCCCGTGACCTTCGTGGCGTAGACCAAGTGCGGACTCAGGCCAACGAGAAGGACGGTGGCGGCGACACCGAGATGCCGGCCCCGTGCGGTCCAGGCCCGTGGACCGTAAGCGAGCAGTGCCGCGAGACCGATTGCGGCGAGGTTCCCCACCACCCCGTATCGCAGGTAGAAGGCGGCCAGCACGACGAAGGGCAGAGCCAGCAGCGCGGGCGAGTCCGGCTTCTCCTGAGCGCGGACGAGCAGGAAGACGACCAGGAGCAGGAGCCCGGTGGTACCTATGTCGTTGAGGAACTCGGGGACCCGGCGCAGGAACCCGAGTCCGCTGAGGACGAGGAGCATCGCCACAACGGCCCGCCGAGGTGTCGTCCAGGCGGCCGCGACCAGGTATGTGGTCGTGAGTGTGAACAGCGCCAGGATTAGGGCCACGACTCGCAGAGCGCCCGCGTCATCGTGCAGGGCGAGAGCCAGTCCGCCGAGCGCGGGAAGACCGACCGGCCGATACGTACCCCAGCCGGCATCGGGCGTCCCGTCCAGCCAGGACCGGGCTTTGTTGGCGTAGACAGCCTCCTCGTGGCCAAGGTGCGGCTCGTAGTCCTGCAGCACGGCCCACACCGCGGCGGTCAGGGCCAGCACACCGAGGACGAGCACCCACACGTGGACACGCCGTAGCCGGTCCACGCCGTGGAGCCAGGCAGACGGAACCTCGGCCTGGCTCCACCAGAGACGGGCCAGCAACCAGGCCGGGGTCGCGACCAGCAGGTACGGCCACGGCTGCCAGCCGGGCAGCCAGTCACCGAAGCCGGCGATCAGCAGCACCTGCTGGAGGCAGGCCAACGCCGTAAAGGCGACAGCAACGACGAAAGCTCCTCGCCGGGTTGCCGCTGCCCGCGAACCTATGCACATCTGAACTGACTCGTTTCCCTGCTGACGCGACGCCCCGGACTCTCACGTGCGAGGTGACAGCGACCTCTCCGTACGCAGGGACAGCCATGTCACCAGTAACAGGGAGCCGGCCAGAGTAGAGAGTACGACCAGTGCCGTACTGGTGTTCGGCGCCCCAGGCGTGGAGCTCCACCAGTAGAGACTCCACTGCGCGCCATCGGGGAGCTCCATCCAGGCGGCGATCCAGTAATGCGGCACCCAGACGCGGAATTCCGTGGTCACGAGCGGCAATGTGACCAAGAGTGGACCCGCTCCCAGGACGGCGGCGGCGATCACGGCTCGCGCGACGGCGGCCCCGCTCGCAGTGAGCGTCGCGAAGAACGACAGCACAAGCAGAGCCTTGGCGCAGGTCTCCAGTGCCTCACCCCAGCCAGGAACGGCAGTTGCCATGTCCGCAGGCTGCGACCCGCCCGGAGGCTGTATGGAGTGACTCGTTCTGAAGGCGGCCCAGAGTGCCACCGCGGTCACAGCCATGCTGACCACCGCGAAGAACAACACGACCACGATCTTGCGTACCACCAGCAGCCAGACGCGCCCCTGGTAGAGACGCACCAGCGGCCATGTTCCGCTTTCCAGGCCCTCGGCCAGCACGACCCCGCACAGCAGCGCGACGAATACCAGCCCGAGCAGGGAGGAGTGGTGCCACGCGGCCGCCTGCAACGCCCCGGTCGGAGTGGCCAGGGCGGTGATGCTCGCGTCGAGGCCGTTCGGCCCGTGCTGAACGCCGTCGAGGTACGAGAAGACCGCACGCACCGCGGCGGCGACAGCGAGCAGGACGGACAGTACGGCCGCCGGCTGGGCCGCCAGTCGTACTTCCGCGCGCAGTGGGGCGATGATCCGTCTCATGGTGCCGCCCCTCACACCAGATCACGCGGACGGGTGCGCCAGCCCTGCCACAACGCCACGCAGAGCAGCGCGACCCAGGGCAGGGCCCGCACGGCAGCGGGAGCAGGAGCGGCCGAGCCAACCGCCGAGGTCAATAGGTGGTCGTGGACGTTCAGCCCGGGCGACAGACCCATCCCGTCGGCCAGGACCGGACCGGGCAGCCACGCCGTGACAGGCCAGGCGGCGACAGCCAGGACCAGCACCCCGACGAGGACCGTGCGCAGCGGCAACCGCACGACTGCCGCCAGCCCGACGGCGGCCACGCAGGCCACGCCCAGCACCAGCAGGCCGATGCCGCCCCGCTGCAGTGTGTAGGCCGAGACCTCGTCCGACGCGACCATGCGGTGGAGCGGGAAGGCGCGACGCGTGTGCATCACAGCCAAGAGCCAGACACCTGCCGACGTCACCGCGGCCGCCAGCAAGGACCACAGCCAGAGCACTGCGGCCTTGGCGGACAGCAGTCGCCACAGTCGCTGTTCCTGCAGAAGCAGCGGCACCGCTGTACCGCGAGACCACTCACCGGCGGTGAAGAAAGCGGCGAGGACCAGAACGGAGAGCAAGCCGGGTGCGGTGGCGAGCCAGCCGAACGTCCAGCCGACGGCACCGAGAGGGTGCTGAGCGAATGCCATTTGCTCAGCGGTAGCCGTGAATCCGACCTCGATGTTCACGTATGCCGCGCGCGCGCGATCCAGGCCGTCCAGGCAGTCCTTGAGGAACACGTCGGCGGGGACGTCCGGCGGGAGGTTCGCCGTATCCTCCGCGCAATTCTCCGGAGTCAGCTTCGTGAGACCGATTCGCACGTTCTGCAGGTTGTTGTGCGCGACGCGCTGCGTGTTGAGCGTCTGGAGAGTGATGCCGACGGCCAACAGGAGAAGCATGGCCAAGGGGAGGAGGCGGGGCAGTGTGCGGCGCAGTTCGCAGCCGAGCAGACGCAGCCAGGACTTCATGCGGCTCCGGCCCCGTTCTCCTGGACGGAGGTGCGGACATCGCTCCGCTGCTGGGCGAAGAACCAGTCCTCCAGGTCCTGCTGTCCGTCCGCCGCGCCGAGACCGAGCTGCTCGACCGTCCCTGACGCGCTCACCACGCCCTGCGAGATCATGACGATGCTGTCGCACAGCCGGGCGATCTCGTCCAGCTGATGGCTGGAGATGAGGATGCCCGCGCCACGGGCGGTCTCTTCGGCGATGATGCCGCGTATGAGGCGCACGCCCGCAGGATCGAGGCCGTTGGTCGGCTCGTCGAGGATCAGCAGGTCGGGTTCCTTCATCAGGGCGGCGGCGATCGCCAGCCGCTGGCGCATTCCTTGCGAGTACGTCCGGACTCGGCGCCTCGCGGCATCCGCCAGGCCGACGCGTTCCAGCGCACGGTCGGCACGACCCTCGTCGGGCAGGCCCGCGGTGTCCAGGAGTACGCGGAGCATGCCGCGTCCGGTCATCCACCGGTAGAAGGCAGGGGCGTCCAGGGCGGCGCCGACACGCGCCAGTACGGGGGGACGCATCGGCAGCGAGTGTCCGAGGACCTGCACCTCACCTGCGGTGGGGGCGACAAGGCCGGTGGATATACGCATGAGGGTGGTCTTGCCTGCCCCGTTGAGGCCGAGGAGGCCGGTCACTTGACCGGCCTCCACGCTCAGGGACACGCCGTCCAGCACGGTGCGCTTACCGTACGTCTTGACCACACCGCGGCATGAGAGAACGGGTGTCATGAGAGGTTCCTTGTCAGGAGATCAGGAGGTGACGCGGTAGACCTGGAGGGTGAGCTCGTCGACCACGCCGCCGGGGCCCGGGGTGGAGTTGACGTCGGCGTAGTAGTAGCCGTTGCCCTTGCCGGTGTAGCTCTTGGTGTACGCGACGTTGTCGCACGACCAGTCCCGCCAGGCGGTCCACTCGTCGAAGCCGGTCACGGACTTCATGAAGTCGTAGGAGATACGGCCCGAGTACCGCGACTGGCACTGCGTCTGGGTGATGTACTGCGTGTTGGTGCCGACCGCATACCAGTTGGACGTCTCGTCTCCCGGAACGGCCGAAGCGAGGTAGCGGTAGGACGTGCTCCAGGTCGCCGCGGAGGCGGTGCCCGCGGCAGCGCCGACCGCGAGAGCAGCAAGCAGAGTGGTGACGCCTGCGCGACGTATGCGGACAGAGTTGAGGCTCATGACACTTCAGAGTGTGACCCCGTCGCCTGATCGGAGAGGGGTGGCCAACGCGATGCAGCCAACGGGCTGCTGCGTGATCATGGAGCTTGGCTATCGCGAGTGTCAATTGACCTGGGATCTTTCCCGGGAAAGGTCCGTTGTGATCGCGATACGGCACGACTGCCCGGCTTGTGACAGAGCGTCATGTTCGGTTCCGACCCGGACAGGGGAGCGGGAACGGTGCCGGTGATCAGATGAGTGTCTACGTCCAGCCGTCCAGAGATACCTGTGGCCCGCCGTAGAAGTAGCGGTGGAGGGCGCTGGCGGTGGTGTCGACGAACTCATCGGGGATGGCGCCAGCGTCGATCCAGCAGACCTGGGAGTGCTTGCGGGGCTCGCGGTTTTCGGGTTCGCCGGTCCATTCGTGGGCGGCGAAGACGACGGTGAGGAAGCCGTTGGGGGCTTCAACGCCCCAGGCGCCGTGGATGATGTGGGCGACCTTGAGGGACTCGGGCTTCACGGTGAGGCCGGTCTCCTCGTAGAGCTCGCGGACGGCGGTCTCGGTGATGGGCTCGCCGGGTTCACTCTTGCCGACGGGGAGGTCCCACATGCTCTGGGCGAACTTGGCGTTCTCGCTGCGTTGGAGGAGGACGACGCGGTTGGTGGCCTGGTCGTGGACGATGACGGCGGCGACCAGCAGGGTCATGGATTCCAGGGCCGGCTTGAGGGCCTTCGGCTGGTCGGTGGGTCTGTCCAGTGAACGGTGTTTCTGGAGTTGTTAGGGGTTCAGCGGCGGGCGGCGGAGAGCCTGCCGTCGAAGGTGATCTCGAAGGCGTTGAGTGCGGCCTTCCATCGTTGTGACCAGCGTTTGCGCCCCTGCCCTGTGGGGTCCAGGCTCATGATGGCCATGTAGACGCACTTGATCGCTGCCTGCTCGTTCGGGAAATGTCCGCGCGAGCGGACGGCCTTGCGGATCCGCGCGTTGACCGACTCGATGGCGTTCGTCGTGCAGACAACTCGCCTTATTTCGGCGTCGAATTGAAGGAAGGGCACGAACTCGGCCCAGGCGTTCTCCCACAGCCTCACGATCGCCGGGTACTTCTTGCCCCATGTCTCGCAGAACTCCAGGAACCGCTCCTCCGCGACGTCCTGGGTCGGGGCGGTGTAGACGGGCCTGAGCGCCTTCGAGATCTTGTCCCAGTCCTGCCGAGCCGCGTAACGGAACGAGGCCCGCAGCAGGTGAACGACACAAGTCTGCGTGATCGCCTGGGGCCAGACCGCCCCGATCGCGTCCGGGAGGCCCTTCAGGCCGTCGCAGACGACCATGCAGACGTCGTCAACCCCGCGGTTCTTGATCTCGGTCAGCACCTGGAGCCAGTACTTGGCGCCCTCACCGCCGTCGCCGGCCCACAGGCCCAAGATCTCGCGGGTGCCCTCGACGGTGACCGCGAGCACGACGTAGACCGGCCGATTCGCGACCTGACCGCCCCTCAACTTCACGTACACACAGTCGATGAACAAGACCGGATAGACCGAGTCGAGCGGCCGGTTCTGCCATTCGTGCATGCCGTCGATCACCTTGTCAGTGATCGTGGAGACGGTGGCCTTGGAGACCTCGGCGCCATAGACCTCCGCCAGGTGGGCGGAGATCTCCCCGTGGGTCAGGCCGCGGGCGGACAGCGAGAGCACCATCTCGTCGACACCGGACAGTCGGCGCTGCCGCTTCTTGACGATCTGTGGCTCGAAGGAGCCCGCCCGGTCCCGGGGGACCTCGATCTCGACCGGCCCGACCTCGGTCACCACCGTCTTCGCCCGGGTGCCGTTGCGGGTGTTGCCATCGGCGGCCTTCTCGTGCTTCTCGTGCCCGAGGTGGTCGGTGATCTCGCCTTCGAGGGCGGACTCGAGGATCCTCTTCGTCAGCTGCTGCAACAGCCCGCCCTGGCCGGTCAGTTTGATCCCGTCGACCTTCGCCCGGTCGACCAGCTGACCGATCAACCGGTCATCCAGAGCGTCCGGTGCCCCGGCGGACTTCACTTCCTCGACGGCCTCAGCCGAGACGATCACGTCTGTCATCAGGTGTTACTTCCTGTTCGAAGATCCACCGTTGACCGTACAGACCCTGTCCCACCACTCCGTTCCCGCCCAACCGGCGGCAACAGTGGCGCGGCACGGGAGGCCGGGCTCTTTGACTGAGGACGAATGGCTGCGCCGCGTGGAAGCTCAGCTCCCTGACCGGGACGAGGAGTGGGTCGAGGATCTGCTCCGCATCTTCGGCATAGACCGGTCTTGAACGAACGAAGCCGGGCCCCAACTGTCATGGGGGCCCGGCTTCGTTCGTCACCTGAGCACCGGCTCGATGTCCACCGGGTCGAAGATCGGCCCGTTGGACGAGGGCTTGATGATCACCGCGCGGAAGACCTTGAGGACGGCGGCGCGCTGCTGCTCGATCGTCAGCTTCTCCCACCGCTCCCGGATGTCGACGGGGCCGGCCGCGAACGTCGCGGCCTCGGCGCGGTGCAGGGCCCGCTCCCGCTGCAGTTCCGCGATCTGCTTCTCTAGGTCCTCGGTGAGAGCGATATAGCGGGCGGCTGACATGCGCTTCTCCTGCCACGCCTGCTTGAACTCGGCCATGTCCCGTTCCAAGGAGGCAAGCTGCTCCTCCTTGGTCCATTCCGGCGCGCGCTCACGGACGTTCGCGAGCGCCTTGTCCGAGCTGAGGAACACGGCCTTCCTGATGAGGCGGTCGACCGGTTCGCCCGCCCTGGCCACTCCCCCGCATCCCCCGTCGTTCTTGCCGGGACACGCGTACCTGAACTGCGATGACGTCTTCGACTTCCGGTACGACGGGAAAGCCCGCATCTTCGCGCCACACCTTCCGCACCGGGCGATGCCGGAGAGCAGGTACTTGGTGGCGTAGTCCCGTACCTCCCGCCCCTCCGACTCCCGCCGGATCTTCTCCGTGAGCAGGTACCAGTCGTCGGGGGTGATGATCGGCTCCCAGTCGCCGACTACGGGCTCACCGCGTTCGTCCAGGAACAGCTCTCCCTGATGCATCCGGTAGCCGCAGATCCGCGGGTTCATCAGCATGCGCTTGATCTTGGAGTCGTCGAAGAAGCCTCCACTGTGCGACCTGACCCCCTTGTCCCGCCAGTCACGTGCGATCGACGCCCACCGGATGCCGCCCAGGAAGTCCTTCACCGCCGTGCGGAGGTGGTCGGCCTCTTCGGGGACCAGCGTCCTGCGGTCCTCGCGGTTCCACCCGTACGGTGCCCGGCCGCCGGGGAGCCTGCCCTGCGTCGCCAGCTCCAGGTGCTTGCGCTTCGTGCGCCGCGAGGTGTCCGCCGAGGACTTGTTGGCGATGGTGACCTTGATCCGTGCGATGAACCGGCCGTTCTCCGTGGAGAGGTCGATGTCCGATGCCGAGACGGAGTCGAAGACAAGGTGGCGCTTCCCGCGCTCGGCGTCCTCGTACTCGTCGATCCACGCCTCCAGTTCGCGCGGCTGGCGCGTGAAGCGGTCGATGTCCCAGGCGACGACCCCGTCGATCCGCCCGGCCTTCAGGTCTTCCAGCATCTGCCGGAACTCGGGGCGCACCGTCTTGCGCTTGTACGCGGAGAGATCGTTGTCCTCGTAGACCTTGGCGACCTCCCATCCCCGGGCAGCGCAGTGCAGTCGGCAGTCCTCCTCCTGCCGCGCGACACCCAGCCCCTCGGCCTCGTCGTCCTTGCTGATCCGGGTGTAGATGCCCACCTGTATGGCCCCGGAGGACCCCCGTCGTGCCGCCATGCGCCGGATCGTCGCATATCGCTATCGGTCACATCAAGCGCCGATCTCATCTCCACTTGACCCGCGGCCGATTTTCCTCGTGGGCATCCCGGACCCTGGTCCCCGAGTGGCAGACTGCTTCCATGACGACGCACAAGAACCTGCTCGGCGGCCCGGAGCCGACGTACCTGCCTGAGAACGAAGAGGCGTACCGCCTCCTGGGTGAGGAGTCCAGGCCGCCGGCCGAAGTGGTGGCGAAGGATCCCACGTTCTCGCTCGCCTGGGCGATGCTCGCCGACGACGCCTTCGAGGCGGGGCGGGTGGTCGAGTCGTACGCGTACGCGCGCACCGGCTATCACCGCGGTCTGGACGCGCTGCGCCGGGCCGGGTGGAAGGGACATGGCCCCATCCCTTGGGACCACCGGGCCAATCGCGGGTTCCTGCGTTGCCTCGCCGCCCTCGCTCGCGCCGCCGGCGAGATCAACGAGAAGGACGAGACGGAGCGGTGCTGGCAGTTCCTCAAGGACAGCAGCGCCGAGGCGTACACCGAGCTGAAGCGGTAGTCACCACCGCTGAGACGTCTGTGCCGCCGTCACTCAGACAGCGGCGGCGGCACGGAATGCACGATCACATGTAGCGCCGTGCTCCCAGGGCACGGGGCCGTGGCCCTTCCAGCCGCTGCGGCGCAGCGCGTCCAGTCCCCGGTGGTAGCCCGTACGGGCATAGGCGTACGACTCCACGACGCTGCCCCGCTCGAACGCCTCGTCGGCCAGCTGGGCCCAGGCCAGCGAGGACGTCGGGTACTGCGCCGCGACTTCGGCGGGCGCGGAACCGTTCGCGAGCAGCTCGCGCGGCTCCGGGTCGTCGGGGAGGTGGGTCGGGGGCGGTCCCCCGAGGAGGTTCTCGTGAATCGTCATGGGTCCAGTCTGGTGCATCCCGGTCGACCGGGAACCGTGACGGTGGGCTTACGGGCTCTACGAGGCGATCGACCCGGGTTCCGGCTGCGGCGGCCGCTCCAGCGGCGGGCTCACCACATGGCCGTGCATGCGGCACTCGGGGCGCGTGCAGTCCGGGGCCGGCCGTCGTACGAACGCGAAGGCGATGACCGCACCCGCCACCAGCACCACCGCGCACAGCGGCATCGCGCGCCGGAACGCGGCGTTGAAGGCGTCCGCCGAGCGGTACGCCTCCGGTCCCATCCCCGCGAGCAGCGGCAGCGCGGCGACCGCGAGCAGGCCCGCCGCCCGGGCGGCGGCGTTGTTGATGCCGCTGGCCAAGCCCGCGCGTGCGGCGTCGACGGAGCCCATGACGGTGGCGGTCAGCGGGGCGACCAGGGTGACCATGCCGAGGCCCAGTACCAGCAGCGCGGGCAGGACGTCCATCACGTACGAGGCGTCGGGGCCCACCCGCAGCATCAGCAGCACCCCGGCCGCACACAGCAGCGGGCCGACGGTGAGCGGGATGCGCGGGCCGATGAGCTCCCCCAGCTGGCCGGAGCGGGCGGAGAACAGCAGCATCAGGACGGTCGTCGGCAGCAGGGCCGTACCGGCGGCGAGGGCCGAGTAGCCGGACACGACCTGGAGCTGGAGCGCGGCGAGGAAGAAGAAGCCGCCGAAGGCCGCGTACACACACAGGGTGACCAGGTTGACCGCCGTGAACTGGCGGGACCGGAAGATGTCCAGCGGCATCATCGGGTCCGGGCGGCGCTTCTCGACGTAGCCGAAGGCGATGCCGGCCGCGACGCCCCCGACGGCCGTCAGAGCGACGGCCACGGAGCCCTCCTGGGCCTCGATCAGCGCGTACGTCACGAGGGCGAGCGCCAGAGCGCCCAGCGCCGCGCCGAGCACGTCGAAGCGTCCGTGACTCTTGCCGTCGGCGGACTCGGGGACGTGCCGTAGAGCGACGGGGATGCAGACCAGCGCGAGCGGGACGTTGAGCAGGAAGACCCACCGCCAGCCCGGCCCGTCCACCAGCCAGCCGCCGACGAACGGCCCGACGGCGGCCCCGATGCCCCCGAACCCCGACCACAGCCCGACGGCCCGGCCCCGGTCGTCGGGATGGAAGGAGGCCTGGATGAGGGCGAGCGACCCCGGCGTGAGCAGCGCGCCGCCCATGCCCTGGAGGGCGCGGGCGGCGATGAGGACCTCGGCGCCCGGTGCGAGGCCGCACAACAGGGAGGCCGCCGCGAACCACACCACACCGACGACGAAGACCTTCCGGCGGCCGTAGTGGTCGCCGAGCGAACCGCCCAGCAGGATCAGCCCGGCCAGCGTCAGCATGTACGCGTTGACCGTCCACTGGAGAGCGGCGAGGTCGGCGTCCAGGTCGCGGCCGATGCGGGG
Organism: Streptomyces flavusporus; assembly: GCF_046267975.1. Classification (NCBI taxonomy): domain Bacteria; kingdom Bacillati; phylum Actinomycetota; class Actinomycetes; order Kitasatosporales; family Streptomycetaceae; genus Streptomyces; species Streptomyces flavusporus. The sequence goes on from NZ_CP176503.1 coordinate 4,679,736, forward strand.
CAGGGCGACGTTGACGACGGTCGAGTCCAGCATGGCCATGCTGGAGCCGAGCACCGTGGTGAGCAGGATCCACTTCCCCTGCGGGGAGGCCAGCCGTACAGCCACTGGGAATCACCCCTCCGCCCAACCGCGGGCAGTCGTGCCTCCCCCAGAGGGGGGACCCCCAGGGGCGGCACGGGTGGGCGCGGGCGGCACCTCGTCAGTGCCGAGTCGCGCGGCCCACCCGTGCACTACAGCGCCGGGTTCATGGGAAGCCGGCGGTTACTTGAGCTTGTTCCCGGCCGACCGCAGGTTCTGGCAGGCCTCGACGACCCGCTTGGCCATCGACGCCTCGGCCACCTTGCCCCAGGTCCGCGGGTCGTAGGTCTTCTTGGAGCCGACCTCGCCGTCGACCTTCAGGACGCCGTCGTAGTTCTTGAACATGTGGTCGGCGACGGGACGCGTGAAGGCGTACTGCGTGTCCGTGTCGATGTTCATCTTCACGACGCCGTTCTCCAGCGCGGTGAGGATCTCCTGCTCGGTGGAGCCGGAACCGCCGTGGAAGACGAAGTCGAAGGGCTTGCTGTCGGCCGGGCGGCCGTACTTGGCGGCGACGCCCTCGTTGAGCTCCTTCAGCAGCTCGGGACGCAGGACGACGTTGCCCGGCTTGTACACGCCGTGCACGTTGCCGAAGGACGCGGCGAGCAGGTAGCGGCCCTTCTCGCCCAGGCCCAGCGCCTCGGCCGTACGGATGGCGTCGTCGACGGTCGTGTACAGCTCGTCGTTGATCTCGTGGGTGACGCCGTCCTCCTCACCGCCGGTGGGGGTGATCTCCACCTCGAGGATGATCTTCGCGGCGGCGGCGCGGGCGAGCAGCTCCTGGCCGATGGCCAGGTTGTCGGCGAGGGTCTCCGCGGAGCCGTCCCACATGTGGGACTGGAAGAGGGGGTTCTCGCCGCGCGCGACCCGCTCCTCCGAAACGGCGAGCAGCGGACGTACGTACCCGTCGAGCTTGTCCTTCGGGCAGTGGTCCGTGTGCAGGGCGACCGTCACGTCGTACTTCTTGGCGACGATGTGCGCGAACTCGGCCAGGGCGACCGCGCCGGTGACCATGTCCTTGTTGTGCTGGCCGCCCAGGAACTCGGCGCCGCCGGTCGAGATCTGGATGATGCCGTCGCTCTCGGCCTCGGCGAAGCCGCGCAGTGCCGCGTGCAGGGTCTGGGACGAGGTGACGTTGATCGCTGGGTAGGCGAACTTGCCTGCCTTCGCCCGGTCGAGCATCTCGTTGTAGACCTCGGGGGTTGCGATGGGCATCTGTCCGCTCCTTGTATGTGCGGGTTGGCGTTCTGCGTGCTTACGGCCCTGACCTAGACCTTGGGTGCGACGTCATCGTCGGCCCCATCTTTCCAGACCTGACCGAATGGTCGACCCCGCGGTCAGTCGAGGCCGAGTTCGCCCTTCGAGTACGCGTACAGGTACGGCACCCCCGCGCCCTCCTGGATCTTCTCGGCGGCGCCGGTGGCCCGGTCGACGATCGTCGCGACGGCCACGACCTCGGCGCCGGCCTCGCGCACCGCCTCCACGGCGGTGAGCGGCGAACCGCCGGTGGTGGAGGTGTCCTCGACCACGAGCACCCGGCGGCCCTTGATGTCGGGCCCCTCGACGCGCCGCTGCAGCCCGTGCGCCTTCGCGGCCTTCCGCACGACGAACGCGTCGAGGCGCTTTCCGCGCGCGGCGGCGGCGTGCAGCATGGCGGCGGCCACCGGGTCGGCGCCCATGGTCAGACCGCCCACCGCGTCGAACTCCAGGTCGGCGGTCAGGTCCAGCAGCACCTGCCCGACCAGCGGCGCGGCCTCCCCGTCGAGGGTGACACGACGCAGGTCGACGTAGTAGTCGGCCTCCAGACCCGAGGAGAGGGTCACCTTGCCGTGCACCACGGCCTTGTCCTTGATCTGCTGCAGCAGTGCGCCACGTACGTCCGTCGTCATACCGGCCAGCTTAAAGGCGGCGCCAGCTCCAGGTGGTCGTCGCCTCCAGCGGCTCCAGGGGCGTGACCAGGCGCGGGAGGGTGTTGAGGCCGTTGGGGGGACCGGTCTGCGGCTCGACGCACACGGCTGCCTCCTGCTCGTCGTAGACGACGACCCACTCCTCGGGGCTGGTGACCTTCAGCTCCAGCAGCCCCGGCCAGGTGAGCGTGACGTCGACCCCGCCGGGCATGCCGAAGCAGTCGTCCCAGGGGCCGGGCCGGGGGTCGGTCCGCTTGCCGGTGGGCAGGTGGTCGTCGCCTCGCTCCTCCTGCCAGGCGGGGGCGAAGTCCAGCTGTACGTCGCTGCCCCGGAGGGTGCGGTTGAACCACGGGTGCCAGCCGATCTGGGCCGGGAAGGAGGACTCGTACGTCTCGACGGACATGGTGAGCGTCAGGGAGTCCTGGGTGAGGGCGACCGCCTGGGTGACGCGGCCGGAGTACGGCCACGGCTCGACCAGGTCGTACGTCAGCACCGCCTCGTCGGCGGTGACGCGGGCGGTGCGCCAGGCGCCGTCGCGGGCGGTGCCGTGGATGGCGTGCGGCGGGGCGTTGAGGGGCATCTGCTGCAGAGCGGCCCCGTCCCGGAACCGGCCGTCCCGGATCCGTCCGCACCAGGGGACCATCGGGAAGCACCCGAACCTCTCGCCCTGCCGCAGCAGCTCGACCCCACCGACGCGCAGCCCTGAGACCCGGCCGCCGTTCTCCGGCTGCAGCGCCACCTCCGCGTCGCCCGCGGTCAGCGTGATGTCTTCGTTACTCACGGGACGACCCTACTGGGCCGATCAAGGGCAGGTGGTCGGGTCAGTGACGGCGGCGGAGGGCTCGGCCCAGGATGATCGCCGAGGCCAGGGCCAGGGCAGCTGCCGGGGCCGCCCAGCGCAGGGTGCTGTTCGAGGCGACGGTCTGCGGGGCCGGTACGGGGGCGTAACGGCCGCGCGGCGGGGCGTGGTCCACTTCCTCGGCGCTGCGGCCGATCATCGTCCGGCGTGCGTGGGCCGCTTCGGCGGGCGGTTCGGAGGCATCCTCGAAGTCACGGGTGACGTCCGATTCCTCCTCGGCACCGGTGTCGTCGGCGTCCGGCTCATCGGCGGCGTCCGGCTCGTCATCGGCGTCCGGGGCGAGGGAGGGGGGTGGGACCTCGGTGTCGAAGACGGAGGTGTGCTCCTGAGGGGGTGCGGAAGCCGCGGTCTCCGGGGCCTGAGCTTCCGGCGTCTCCGCCTCCGTGCCCAGCCGCTCCGCCGTGCGGTTCAGGAGCCGGGTCACGGCGGAGGCGACCGTCTCCGCCGACAGTTCGGTGACGCGGCCGTCCGCCGACGCGGTGCCGTCGAAGGTGAGGGTGGAGCCGCCGTCGGTGTCGCGGACGCGGAGCGTGAGCGCGAGTTTGACCGAGCCGGTGCCGCGGGTCTCGGTGGCGTCGCCCTCGACGGCGTACGTGCCGTCCTCCTGGGCGGAGACGCGCACGGTGCCCCGGTAGGTGATGGTGGTGTTCCCGACCCGGACCTTGAGCCGCCCGGCGACGGGTTCCGCCCCCGCCTCCTGCTGGAGCCCGGGGACCGCCCGGGCGACCCGCGCGGGGTCGGCCAGCACCGCGCTCAGTCGGTCTGCGGGAACCGGAACGAACACCTCATGCTCCATGTCTGCGGAGCCTACTCGTGGTGGGCGGGTCTTATCCTCCCCTCGGCCGTAACTCGTCCGGTGTTGGTGTGGGCGTGATGACGGCGCTTCAGTACCTCGGGTGCACCAGCGTCGACGGTGACAGTCCCGTGAGCCGAGGGGTGGGGGCGCGTCTGTCGGGGTCCAGGGGCGGGGCGGATTCGGGGGCGGCCAGGACGAAGCCCCAGTCCGATGTGGAGTCGCGGCCCGCGACGCGGTACGGGGCGGTGTGCAGGCCGGCGGCGCGGATGGTCGTGTCGACCGTCCAGAAGACGCGGGGGCGGGAGGTGACTGGGCCGGCGTGGACGGTGAGCCGGCCGCCGTCGGCCAGGGCGCGTCGCGCCAGGCCGTAGAACTCCTGCGAGTACAGCTTCGTGCCGGCCGTGATGCCCGGGTCGGGCAGATCCGAGATCACCACGTCGTACGCCGCCGTCGGCGCCCCGCGCAGCCAGCGGAAGGCGTCGGCCGTGGTCACGTGCACACGCGGGTCGTCGTACGCATGCCCGTTGAGGGCGGAGAGCGCCGGGTCCCGGCCGGCCAACCGCACCATCTCGGCGTCGAGTTCGACGACGTCGACCCGCCGCACGCCCGGATGCCGCAGCACCTCCCGGGCGGCCAGGCCGTCGCCACCGCCGAGGATCAGCACGCGCGCGTGGGGGCCGTTCATCGCGGGGTGGACCAGCGCTTCGTGGTAGCGCCGCTCGTCGTCGCCGCTGACCCGGAGCCGGCCGTCGAGGAAGAGGTCGAGGGGGCGGCCGTCCGTGCCGCCGGTGAGGACCACTTCCTGGACGTCGGTCTGCAGCGCCACCCGGACGTCCCTGCCGTACACCGCCTGCCGGGCGGCCCGTTCGAAGTCGTCGACGAGTACGGCGGCCCCGGCCAGGATCCCGAGGACGGCGAGGTTGGCAACCAGCATCAGCCGGCGGGCGCACCGGGTCAGATCGCGGCGGAACAGGCCGAGGACGAGGGCGCCGCCGGCGATGACATTGACCGCGCCGGTGAGCAGGGCACCGGTCAACTGGCCCAGGAAGGGCAGGAGGAGGAAGGGGAAGGCCAGGCCGCCGACCAGGGCGCCCACGTAGTCCGCGGCGAACAGGTCGGCCACCGCTCCGCCCGCGTCCTGGCGGCGGATGCGCTGGATCAGCTCCATCAGCAGGGGAATCTCCGCCCCGATCAGCAGACCGATGGCGAGCGAGAAGGCGACCAGCAGCCAGCGCGGGCCGCCCGCGCACAGGCCGCCCCAGTCGCCGGTCCAGGCGAAGACGGCGTACAGGGCCATCGCGCTGCAGCCGCCGACGAGGGCGAGCGTGGCCTCGACGGCGCCGAAGGCGGCGGCCGCGTGCCGGCGCAGCCGCTTCGCGGCGAGGGAGCCGATGCCCATCGCGAACACCATGACGGACAGGACGACGGAGGCCTGGGTGACGGAGTCGCCGGTCAAGTACGAGGCGAGGGCGACGAGTTCGAGTTCGTACACGAGCCCGCAGGCCGCGCAGACGAAGACGCCCGCGAGGACCAGGAACCGTCCGGTCGCCTGCCGCACGGGGATCCGCGCGGGCGCGCGCCAGGAGGGCGGCGTGCCGGGCGGGGCCGGTGCGTACGGGTCGATCACGACTGCGACGTTACGTCACAGGAATGGCACGCTTCGTCACCCACACGTGTGGAACTAACGATCGTATAGGCACTCCGGGTTTGCCCGGGCGTCCCATCGGACGGGCCGGGCATCACACACCGGTCGGGTCGGTGTTGCGCGCCCGCGCCCTGACACCCACTCTCGTCCGTGTCGCCACCAGCTGTCCGTCCTGCGGGTAGGCGTGCCAGGTGCGCCAGTGGACCTGGCCCTCGTGGCGCTGGGCGAGTAGGGCCGTGAACGCGTGCGGGCTGCCGGGGAAGACGCCGGCGAGACCGTGCGGGTGGTCGGAGACGAGGGCCAGCAGTTCCTGGGCGCGGCCGGCGAAGGAGCCGGGGGAGAGGACCTCGACGCGGGCCGCGAACTCGTACTCCCAGTCACCGACCCGCTTGGCGACGCCCAGCGGCAGGGGCGTGCTGCTGCCGGGAATGCACGCCACCGTCTCCGAGCAACTGACCTGCTCCTCCTGCAGAAGCACCTGGTGGGATGCGCCGAGCAGTCTCAACTGGAGCTTAGCCCCGGCCAGTTCGAGGTCGAGGGCGGCAAGGGCAGGCAGCGGTTCACGGCCCAGCGCCCAGGCGAGGTCGGCCGCGCGCGTATCGGTGTAGGAAGTGTTCAGAGTCGTGAGCATGGGTCGGCTCCGCTAGCACGCAAAAGAAAGGCGGGGTGGTCCGGCGCGCCCCGGTCGACACCGGGCGATCGGCCCGTCAGCCCGGTCAGGAAGGGTGTCCGCAGGACGTCCGAGGGCTGCGTCGGGATTTAGAGGGAATCATGAACTGTGGCGCCGCCACAGTGTTTTTACCCAACTTCGTAGGGTTTCCATCCCTCAGAGGGCTCCACAGCTCAACTGTTCAACCGCGGCGTACGCCTGAGCGATACGGCGTACGCCGGAGTGGGGGCGCGAAGTAACGACAAGGGCGCCCGCCGGGAGTGAAATCCCGGCGGGCGCCGGCGTGGATGCGCTTCCCCGTTCAGGAGCTCAGCTGCCCCGTGTCAGCTGCCTCCACCGCATCCACCCCCGCCGCCTCCGCAGGACGAGCCACCCCCGCAGGAGTGCCCGCCCCCGGAGTCGCCTCCGCCGCCGGCCCACCAGCTGCCGCCGGAGTCCGAACCACTCCGGCTGCGCCCCCGCGCCGCCGGGCGCCGTGAACGGGTCGCGCTGCCCCGTACGCCCGCCACCACCAGTGCCAGCACGACCGCGATCACGGCCAGGATGATGCCGATGACCATGGCGTCACCCTCCTTCCAGTTCCCCCGAAGCGGCCCCCCGTGGGCGCCTCGTGTGGTGCGTGACCGGGAAATGCCCACGCCTTGCGCGCCCCAAAGCAGAGTTGAGGAAGTCCAGAGCTTGGGCGCAGGATGACCGCCATGACCGACACCTCGCGCCCCTTCCTGAACCGCCGCCTCACCGAGTTCGGGACGACGATCTTCGCGGAGATGTCCGCGCTGGCCCTGCGCACCGGTTCGATCAACCTGGGCCAGGGCTTCCCGGACACCGACGGCCCTCAGGAGGTCCGCGAGGCGGCCGTACGGGCACTGCGCGACGGCCGCGGCAACCAGTACCCGCCGGGCCCGGGCATCCCCGAACTGCGCACCGCCGTCGCCGCGCACCAGCAGCGGCGCTACGGGCTCACCTACGATCCCGACACCGAGGTCCTGGTCACGGCCGGCGCCACGGAGGCGATCGCCGCGGCGCTGCTGGCGCTGGTCGAGCCCGGCGACGAGGTCATCGCCTTCGAGCCGTACTACGACTCCTACGCGGCCTGCATCGCCATGGCGGGCGGCACGCGAGTGCCGGTCACCCTGCGGCCGCACTTCGGGGAAAGCGCCTCGTTCCGGCTGGACCTCGACGAGTTGCGCGACGCGGTCACCGACCGCACCCGGCTGCTGCTGATCAACACCCCGCACAATCCGACCGGCACCGTACTGACCCGTGCGGAGCTGGCCGCGATCGCCGAACTGGCCGTGGAGCGGGACCTGCTGGTCGTGACCGACGAGGTGTACGAGCACCTGGTCTTCGACGACGCCGAGCATGTCCCACTGGCCGCCTTCCCGGGCATGCGGGAGCGGACGGTGACGATCGGCTCCGCCGGCAAGACGTTCTCCTTTACCGGCTGGAAGGTCGGCTGGATCACCTCCGCGCCCGGTCTCGTCACGGCCGTCCGTTCGGCCAAGCAGTTCCTGACGTACGTGGCGTCGGGGCCCTTCCAGTACGCGGTGGCCGAGGCCCTCGCCCTTCCCGACAGCTACTTCACGGCATTCCGGGACGACCTGGAGGCGAAGCGGGATCTGCTGGTGGCGGGGCTGACGGAGGCCGGCTTCGGGGTCTTCAGGCCCACGGGCACGTACTTCGTCACCACCGACATCCGGCCCCTCGGCGAGAGGGACGGCTTCGCCTTCTGCCGGGGCCTGCCGGAACGCGCAGGCGTCGTCGCCATCCCGAACGCCGTGTTCTACGACCACCGCGAGGCGGGAGCACCGTTCGTGCGGTTCGCGTTCTGCAAGCGGACGGAGGTGCTTCAGGAGGCGGTGAAGCGGCTCGGGGCGCTGTAGGGGCGGCAGGGGTCAGAAGCCCGGGGTACGGAATGAAATCCGCGCCGCTCTTTTCGCGCGGGCCGGCGTACTCGGAATCGTGAATGCCCTCGAGTTTGTTTACCGTGCCTTTATTTACCGGGCCGTACAGGGGTGGGCAATGCGCTTGTCCGCAATCGGTCGGCGCGCAAAACGGCAAGAGCCCGGCCGGGACACGTGACCGGTGGTCCGTGCCCTGGCCGGGCTCTGGCCGGGTTCCGGCCGTTCGCCTACTCGCCGTCCTCGGGCTTCTCCGCGTCGTTGATCTCCTTCTCCAGGCCGAGCTGCTCGACCAGCCAGCGGTCGAACTCGATGGCCGCGCGCACCCAGCTCACCGTCGACGAGACGAAGAACTCCAGGTTCACGCCGGTGCCGATCAGCATCTGGGCCTCGCCGATGAGACGGACGGTGCCGTCATCGTGGGTGTGGCTGTAGACCTTGGGCCACAGGGTCCGGCGGTTCCAGTCGTCGATGGACTCCAGAAGCTGCGACTTCTCGTCGATGGGGTGGGGGCGGTCGTAGAACGTCCGCACCGAGAAGACCTGCTGGTCACCCTCGCCACGGAACATGAAGTACGTACGGAACTGCTCCCACGGCGCCGCGAGGTCACCCTCTTCGTCGACGACGTACTTCAGCTCCATCTGGTCGAGGAGCTGCTTCACAAGGTCCTGATCCGGGACGACGGGGCCCGCCGGTCCTTGGGGCTGCGGCTGGGGCTGGCCCCCGAAGTTCGGAATCGAGGACGGGTCGATGGTCACCGTGAATTTCCCTTCGTACGGATTCCGCCATCCTCCCTCATGCGGGGAGGGGGGTGGCAACCCCCGACGGAACCTGTCCGCCATTGGCCGACATGATCTGGCCGGTCGGCGGAGAGATTCACTACAACGACTTGCCCGTCGCCGGTCCCACGATCAGCCCCTCCCCGAAGGTGTCCACCCGGACCGTGTCGCCGTCCTTGATCTCGCCGGAGAGGATCTCCTTGGCGAGCCGGTCGCCGATGGCGGTCTGGACGAGGCGGCGCAGCGGGCGGGCGCCGTAGGCCGGGTCGTTGCCCTCGTCGGCGAGCCAGGCCAGGGCCTCGTCGGTGATCTCCAGGGTGAGGCGGCGTTCGGCCAGACGCCTGGCGAGGCGGTCGATCTGGAGGCGGGCGATGCGGCTCAGCTCGTCCTTGGACAGGGCCGAGAAGACGACCAGGTCGTCGAGCCGGTTGAGGAACTCCGGCTTGAAGGACGTCCTCACCACCTCCAGGACCTGCTCCTTCTTCTCCTCCTCACTCGTCAGCGGATCGACCAGGAACTGGCTGCCCAGGTTCGAGGTCAGCACCAGGATGGTGTTGCGGAAGTCGACGGTCCGCCCCTGCCCGTCGGTGAGCCGCCCGTCGTCCAGCACCTGGAGCAGGATGTCGAAGACCTCCGGGTGGGCCTTCTCCACCTCGTCGAGGAGTACGACGCTGTACGGCCTGCGCCGCACCGCTTCGGTCAGCTGGCCGCCCTCCTCGTAGCCGACGTAGCCGGGCGGGGCGCCGACCAGGCGGGCGACGCTGTGCTTCTCGCTGTACTCCGACATGTCGATCCGGACCATCGCCCGTTCGTCGTCGAAGAGGAAGTCCGCCAGGGCCTTGGCCAGCTCCGTCTTGCCGACGCCCGTCGGGCCCAGGAAGAGGAAGGAGCCGGTGGGCCGGTCCGGGTCGGCGATCCCGGCGCGGGACCGCCGTACGGCATCGGACACCGCCCGCACGGCCTCGGTCTGGCCGATCAGCCGCCTGCCGATCTCGTCCTCCATGCGCAGCAGCTTCTGCGTCTCGCCCTCCAGGAGCCGGCCTGCCGGAATCCCGGTCCAGGAGGCGACGACGTCGGCGATGTCGTCGGAGCCGACCTCTTCCTTGACCATGGTGTCCCGGGAGACCTCCTCCTCGGCCTCCGAGGCGGCCTCCAGATCGCGCTCCAGGGCCGGGATCTCCCCGTACAGCAGCTTGGACGCGGTGTCGAAGTCGCCGTCGCGCTGGGCGCGTTCGGCCTGTCCGCGCAGTTCGTCGAGCTTCTCCTTCAGCTCACCGACCCGGTTGAGGGACTGCTTCTCCTTCTCCCAGCGGGCGGTCAGGCCGCGCAGCTCCTCCTCCTTGTCGGCGAGGTCGCGGCGCAGCTTCTCCAGGCGCTCCCGGGAGGCGGGGTCGGTCTCCTTGGCGAGCGCCAGCTCCTCCATCTTCAACCGGTCGACGGCACGCTGGAGTTCGTCGATCTCGACGGGCGAGGAGTCGATCTCCATACGCAGCCGGGAGGCCGCCTCGTCGACCAGGTCGATGGCCTTGTCGGGCAGGAAGCGGGAGGTGATGTACCGGTCGGACAGGGTCGCGGCGGCGACCAGCGCGCTGTCCGCGATCTGCACCTTGTGGTGGGCCTCGTAGCGCCCCTTGAGTCCGCGCAGGATGGCGATGGTGTCCTCGACGGTCGGCTCGGCGACCAGCACCTGCTGGAAGCGCCGCTCCAGGGCCGCGTCCTTCTCGATCCGCTCGCGGTACTCGTCGAGGGTGGTGGCGCCCACCATGCGCAGCTCACCGCGGGCGAGCATGGGCTTGAGCATGTTGCCCGCGTCCATGGCGGAGTCGCCGCCGGCGCCCGCGCCCACGACGGTGTGCAGCTCGTCGATGAAGGTGATGATCTGCCCGTCGGAGTCCTTGATCTCGGCGAGCACGGTCTTCAGCCGCTCCTCGAACTCACCGCGGTACTTGGCCCCGGCGACCATGGCGCCGAGGTCGAGCGCGACGAGCCGCTTGTCGCGGAGGGACTCGGGGACGTCGCCCTTGACGATCCGCTGGGCGAGTCCTTCGACGACGGCGGTCTTGCCGACGCCTGGCTCACCGATGAGGACGGGGTTGTTCTTGGTGCGGCGGCTGAGCACCTGCACGACCCGCCGGATCTCCTGGTCTCGCCCGATGACGGGGTCGAGCTTGCCGTCCCGGGCGGCGGCGGTGAAGTCGGTCCCGAACTTCTCCAGGGCCTTGTACGACCCCTCGGGATCGGCCGTGGTCACCCGGCGCCCGCCGCGAGCCTTCCGGAAGGCCTCGAGCAGCTTCTTCGCGTCGGCGCCCTGCCGGGTCAGCACCTCACCGGCCGCGCCGCCCTTCGTGGCGATGCCGATGAGGAGGTGCTCGGTGGAGACGTACTCGTCGCCGAGGTCCTGGGCCCTGGCCTGGGCGTCGGCGATCACGGCGAGCAGTTCGCGGTTCGGCTGCGGCGGCGCGACCGTGGACCCGGTCACGCTGGGCAGCTGGGCGAGAACCTTCTCCGCACCGGCGCGTACGGCTGCCTGATCGGCGTCGACGGCGGCCAGCAGGTCGGTGATGTTCTCGTTGTCCTGCCCCTGGAGCAGAGCGAGGAGCAGGTGAGCGGGGGTGAGGTCGGGGTGCCCCTCGGTCACGGCCCGGTTGCCGGCGGCGTTGATCGCGTCCCGGCTCCGGTTGGTCAGCTCGGCGTCCACGGTATCCGTTCTCCTCCTTGCGTGAGCCTGCGTGACTCAGGCAACGTACACAAAGTTGAGTCTATTCCACTCAAGGGGAGGACGCGGCGGGATCGCGGGAACGGCCACTTCCAGCCACCGTCGAACATGCGTCGATACCCGGAAATGTCCGGGAAAAACTGCAGCGGCGTCACCGTGTTCAGGTCACGGTGACGCCGCTGCGGGGGGAAGCACCTGAGCGATCTGTTACGACGGGGGAATCGCGTCAGGCACTGCGGGGGGTGGCCGAGACGGTCATCGAATCGGAGGGCTCCGGCTCCGCCAGCCGATGGTCACGCTGGTCCAGGTTCACAAAGATCATTCCGTACCGAATGGCACATCGCACGGGCTGCGGCGCCCCCCGAGGCCGCCGCAAACACCGGTACGCCCGCACGTCGCCGTCATCGTCCCGGGTCACCACCACGGGCTCACCGAAGACGGTCACCATCAGCGAGTCACCGTTGTGGGGGATGGCGGTGGCCAGGTCGATGAAGTGCCAGCCGGAGCGGTAGGCGGTGGCCATTTCGCGGCGGAAGGAGCGGTCGTCAGGAGGCGTCGTCACGTCAGCTCCTCAGGACCGATCACCGGCCAGCTGGTGTCGTTCGCAGCGTCGGGGGACGCCACGACAGCCGGCCAACTGGTGTCCGCTCGAGCATCCACCTGTCCACCGGAGAAGCCTTCCAGCGCGCCCAAGGCCACAACGGCGGAGAAGGTGGCTACAAGCACCGAGCGAAGCATTCTCTTGCCCATAGTCGGCTTCGTCCTCACTTGAAGGTCCCCTCTTCCCCCGTCCGGTACGACGATGGCTCATTCGGGCACGTCATGGCCACATAATCGATGCATCATGTTCCTGCATGTTCAGGACCCTGGGGGGTGGAGATTTGGCAACGAATCGGAATAAACCTGCACATCCCCATGCGGTGACTGAGATGTGCGAGCAAGGTGGCCGCCTCTACGCAGCTGCACTGCGCGCGGGACGTATCGCCAGGGCCGAGGCCGAACCCGCACCGTGCCTCATGGAGTTCGCGCTCCTGCACCCCGATCCGGATGACCCGAACTGGCTGCGCCCCGTGCCGGCTCCGGTGGCTCTGGCCCAGCGACTCAACCCCATAGAGCGTGAGATATCCGAACGCAGGAGGATGTCGGTGGAGCTGGCCGACGCCTTCGAACCGTTCATGGCTCTCAGCGCGCACGCGACGAGTGCGAGCGACGCCATTACGGTGCTGGAGGGGGGCGAACGCATAAACGCCGCCCTCAACCTTGCCACGGCCCAATGTCAGGCCGAGGTGCTCACGGTCCAGCCGAGCGATCGCTACTCCGAGCGCAGCCTCCTGCGCGGACTGGAGCGCGACCGGCCCTTGATCGAACGTGGTGTGCGGATTCGGACCCTGTACCAGCACACGGCCAGGTACAACCCGGAGAAGTTGGCCTACGTGGCCCAGCTGTCCAACGGCAAGGTGGAGTACCGCACCATCGACGAACTGGTGGAGCGCCTCATCATCTGCGACGAGACCGTCGCGTTCATCCCCACGCGGGACGACCAACAAGTCGCGCTCGAACTCCGGCAACCGGGTCTGGTGCGCTATCTGATCAAGGTGTTCGAGTTCATGTGGGACCGGGCGGTGCCGCTCAGCGCCGGGGCCCCCTACGAAACCGCCCCCGACGGCATCACCAACATCCAGCACTCCATCGCCAAGCTCCTCGTGGAGGGTCATGTCGACGAGGCCATAGCTCGCCGACTGGGTATGAACGTGCGCACGTGCAGAGCCCACATAGCCAAACTGGCCTCTGCCCTGGGCAGCGGGAGCCGCGCGCAACTCGGCTATCTGATTGCCCAGTCGGGGATCCTGAACCAGGATCAGTGAACGCCGAAAAGGGGGCCCGGCGTGACCGCAGCGGCACATGACCACAGGGCGGACGAGCCATGTGAGGCCGCTTTGGAGCTGTATGCGCGCGCCCTGCGCCAGGGACCCCTACCGGCCGAGGAAGCTGCTCTGGTGCCGTGCGTCGTGGGTTCCGGGCTCCTCGTGCCGGATCTGGAGGACTTCGGACGCCTCCGTCCTGTCGCACCGGCTCTCGCCCTCCCGCGGCTGTTGCGCAGCTCGGCGGAACGCATCGCCGACGAACGGCGGCGCGAGGAGCGGCTGGCAGAGGCGTTCGAGCCGCTGCTGAGGATCGATGAGCGGCACACGGCGGCGGACACGCCGTTGATCAGGATCGTGAGCGGCTTCGAGCAGATCGACCTGGCGATCACGGGGGTCATGTCCGGCGCCTGCGAGGAGCTGCTCGCCATTCAGCCCTACAACCGCCGCCCCAAGGTGACCCTCGGGGCCGCCTTGGAGCGTGACCAGGCGCTGCTCGACCGCGGTGGGCGAATCCGCACCCTCTACCAGCACACCTACCGGCACTCGCCCGTCATCCATACCCGCTACGAGCTGCTGAGCGGGGACGTGGAGGCCCGGACCCTCGACGAGGTCACCGAGCGCCTCCTCGTCGTCGACCGGACGGTCGCCTTCATCCCGGCCAGCAAGGACCGGTCGCTCGCAATGGAGGTCCGCCACCCGGCCCTGATCTCCTTCTTCGTCACGACCTTCGACCGCCTCTGGCGCCTCGCCACCCCCATGTACCCCAAGGCGGCCCCCCAGCCCTCCCTCAACGGCATCACCCCCCGCCAACGCTCCATAGCCACCCTCCTCGTCGAAGGCCACACCGACGCCGTCATAGCCGACCGCCTCGGCATGAACATCCGCACCGCCCGCGTTCACATCGCCAAACTCGCCACCACCCTCGGCAGTGACAGCCGGGCCCAACTCGGCTACCTCATCGGACAGTCGGGGATCCTTGATCAGGAAGGCTGATCGCGGTCTCGTCCGGGCCGACGGTGCGCAGTGGCCCGTCCAGGCCCACCTGGGCGATCCGTACGCCCAACTGCGTCCGGCTCGCCGCCCCCAGCGTCTCGGACAGCCGCGCGATGTGTGCCCGGCAGGTACGCACGCTGATCCCCAGCCGTTCCGCGATCACCGCGTCCTGGTGGCCCTCCGCCAGGAGGGCCGCGATGGACTGCTCGCGGTGGGAGATGCCCTCGATGCCGGTGTCGGGGAGGGGGGCGGTCAGGGGGATCGCGAGGCGCCACAGGCGGTCGAAGACCGTCACCAGGTACTGGACCAGCGCGGGGTGACGCAGCTCCAGCGCCATCGTGCGGTCGGCGTTCGCTGGGATGAAGGCGACCGTGCGGTCGAAGAGGATCAGCCGGTCGATGACCTCGTCCAGGGTGCGCGCCTGAACCGCGTCGCCCATCAGGTCGAGGTAGTTCAGCAGGCCCTGCCCGTGCCGGGCCACATGGTTGTACAGGTCGCGCATGCGCACGCCCCGGCCGCGCAGCGCGAGCGCCCGGTGCAGACCCTCGGAGAGCTCGTGCTCGCGCCGGATGCCGCCGGGCTGGACGGTGAGGACCTCCGTCGTGCACTCCTCGGTCGCCTTGTCCAGGGCCGCCTGGATGCGGGAGGAGCCGTCCAGGACCCGGATGGCGGTGCCCTCGCCGGCTCCCGCCGTGGACGTGCGCCCGCCGAGACCGGCGTACCACTCGAACGCCGTGACCGCCGAGCCCATCCGCCGCTGGCTGGCGCTGATCTCGTCGTACACCCCGCGCAGCAGCCGGGTCATGACCTCCTGCGGCGAGGTCGGCACCAGCCAGTCCATGTCGTCGGGGTCGGGGTGCAGCAGGGCGAGTTCCAGCAGGCAGGGCACCGCATCGGCATCGCGGCGCGGCACGCGTCCCCGCCGTACGGCCCGGGAATACACACGATCCCCGGCCTCGCACAGTCGGTCAGCACCATGTGGATGCTCGTCCGTCCCGTGCCCGGCCATGGCCCATCCCACCCCCGGTTCCAGCGTCTTCCGCAGCGCAACTATGCGCGGACGGTACCTGCTCCGCAACACGGCTCACTCCCCGGTAACCGCGGGAAACCACCGGTATGGCCGGATTCGCCCCCTCCCCCGGCCGTCCCGTTGCAACAAGCTGCGGGGGGGGTGTCCCACCTGCCCGAGCGGCACCCCGGGAAGCCGCCACCACGATGCGACGAAGGGGGCTCGCGCCGAGACGCGAGCCCCCTCCAATGCAGGACCGTGCGGGACTACTTGAGCCCAATGGCCGTGCACGCAGCCTTGTACTCGGCGGTGCAGATCTCCGAGACCTTGTAGATGCCGTCCGCGACAACCGTGTCCTTGATGTTCTCCTGGGTCAGGGCGGTGACGGTGACGAGCTGGGCGGGGATGTCCTTGTCGGTGGGGCTGTCGACCCTGTCGCGGGTGAGGGCGTCGAACTGGATGTCCTTGCCCTGGACCTTGGCCACGGCCATCTCGGCGGCGGCCTCGGCCTCCTGCGGGTAGGACTTGTACACGCTCATGTACTGCTCGCCGGTGACGATCCGCTGCACGGCCACGAGCTCGGCGTCCTGCCCCGTGATCGGCGGCAGCTTTGTCACGCCGGCGGCCTCCAGGGCCTCGATGACGCCGCCGGCCATGCCGTCGTTGGCGGCGTAGACGGCGGCGATGTTGTCCCTGCCGATCGCCTCGATGGCCTCGGCCATGTTGGCCTGGGCGTTCTCCGGCTTCCAGTCCTTGGTGTCGAAGGACTCGGCGATGGTCACGTTGCCGTTCAGCTCGGACAGCGCGCCCTGCTTGAACTGCTTGGCGTTGGGGTCGGTGGGCGAGCCGTTCATCATGACGATCTTGTCGGAGGTGTCGATGCCGCTGCCGAGCGCCTCGAGGAGAGAGCGGCCCTGGACCTCGCCGACGAGTTCGTTGTCGAAGGAGATGTACGCGTCGATGGGACCCTCGGCGAGCCGGTCGTAGGCGATGACCGGAATACCCGCTTCCTTGGCCTTTTCGACACTGCTCGCGATGGCGTGCGCATCGACGGCGTCCAGCAGGATGACGTCGACCTGGTCGTCGATCATCTGCTGGAGCTGGCCCGCCTGCCTGGTCGCGCTCGCGTCGGCGTTGGCGTACTGGACCTTGCCCTTGTTCTTGGTGAGGGCGGCGACTCGCTCCTTGATGATGGGGTAGTCGAACTTGTCGTAGCGCGTATTGGCCTTCTCCGGGAGCAGCAGGCCCACCGTGACGTCGTTGCCCTTGGTCGGGCTCGCGTCGGCGCTGTCGCCCGTCGCGCCCAGCACGCCACAGCCTGCCAGCGACAGGGTCAACGACGATGCGACCACGGACATGGCGATACGACGACGCATACGGGAGCTCACTTCTACTGCCTTCCGGACATGGCCGCGACACTGCGACCCGGATGACTGGAAAGCCAACGCGTCGGCGGCCCTCAGCGTCAAGGGAAACTACTTAACGAGATGGCAACATCACGTTCCGCTTAGCCCGTGAACACTCCGCGAAACCCCCTCCCGACGCCCTTCACTCCCTCTCCATCCACGGGGAGCTGGAGCGTGGATAAAGATCCGTACAACCAACCGCTTTCCCCGCGAGTCGTGATCGCGAGGGCTGTTTTCCGCCACTTCTGATCCGACCAGAGGACCGAATGAACCCAGCCAGACGCACGACCGCCGCGGCAGCAACAGCGGTCGTGCTCGCCACCGCGGGCGGCCTGCTCACCGCCGTCACGGCTCCTGCCTCCGCGGCGACCACCTGCACCTCCCCCGTCTTCAAGCGGCAGTTCTTCGCGAACACCAGCTTCTCGGGCACACCGAAGAAAACGGACTGCGACTCCGCGATCGACCAGAACTGGGGCACGGGCGCCCCCGCTTCGGGCCTGCCGACCAACAACTTCGGTGTCCGCTGGACCCTCACCCGCGACTTCGGCTCGGGCGGCCCGTTCACCTTCACCGCGTCCGCCCAGGACGGCATCCGCGTTTACCTCGACGGCGAGCTCAAGATCAACCTCTGGAAGAACGTGTCGACGACGGTGTCCAAGACCGTCAACGTCACCATTCCGAAGGACAAGCACTCTCTGCACGTCGACTTCGTCAACATCACCGGCCGTGCGAACGTCAAGTTCAGCTACACACCGAGGACTTCGGCAGCCGTCGACAAGGTCAAGCCGCTCACCCCGGTGGGCGCGGCCGTCGCCTACGACCCGGCGACCGGCAAGGCGAAGCTGACCTGGTCCAAGAACAAGGAAATGGACCTCGCCGGCTACCGGGTCTACCGGCGGCTGAAGGGTGACACCTCCTACCCCGCCACCCCGCTGGCGACGACGACCTCCACCTCGTACACCGACGGCACCCTGCCGGTGACGGGCGCGGCGTACTCCTACTCGGTCCGCGCCTACGACAAGGCGGGCAACGTCTCGACCGGCACCGCCGACCTGGCCGTCACCACCGTCGACCGGACGGCTCCGGAGCGGGTCACCGGTGTGTCGGCGCTGGAGACCACGGCCGGCAACGCCCTCATGTGGCAGGCGTCCTCGTCCAAGGACGTCGACCACTACGAGGTGTGGGGTGCCCCCGTGGGGCAGGATGACCCCGACGGGCCGCAGCACGTCTTCGGTACGTCGTGGACCGACGTCGTGGCGCCCGAGGGCGTCAGCTACACCTACACGGTGCAGGCCGTCGACACCACCGGGAACATTGCACCGGTCTCCGCCCCTGTGACGGTCACCCGCCCCGTGGCGTCCACCGTGCCCGCCCCGACCGCGCTCCAGGGCACACCCGCCGATGCCCACACCCGTCTGACCTGGACCCCTGCCGAAGGCGAGGCCACCGGGTTCCGCGCCTACCGGCGCACCGACCCCAATGGCGCCTGGACCCTCGTCGGCAACACCGGGGCTTCGGCCACGTCGTACGACGACACCTCCGCGCCGAAGGGCAAGGCGTACTACTACGTCGTCGCCGTGGACGGCGCAGGCGCCGAGTCGGTGCCCTCCGGTCAGGCAACCGTCGACCGCCTCACGCCCGCCACCGCGACCGGCCCGGCCGCACCGCAGCTGACGCTGGTCTCTGCGGGTGGCACGCGATTCCCCATCCAGGTCACGGCCAAGCCCGGAGCGGGTGACGAGGGACGGCTGCTGAAGGGGTACTCCTGGGAGGTCTCCGGCGCCTGCGGAGACAGCGGCACCCACTTGTCCACTACCGGCACCATCGAGTGGACACCGCCGTACAACGGCCCCTGCATGGCGACGGTGTTCGCCGTGGACGCCTACGGGCGCACGAGCGAGCAGAACTCCTCACTGGAGTTCATGGTCGACCGCTGACCTTCCTCCCGGTACTTCAGCCCCGCCTTGGCCCAGTGATCGCCTCGCCGATGACAAAGCCCTTGGCGGGGCCTTCGGGGACGGTGACGTCGGTGCCGTAGGGGACGCGGTGGATGTCCTCCCAGTCGGCCTTGTCCGGGCGGGGTCCGGTGAAGAGGGTGACGGCGCCCTGGCCGTCGTAGTCATCGATGAGGACGTAGACGGGAATGCCTGCGCGGGCGTATTCGCGGCGCTTGCGGATGCGGTCGCGGTCCTGGTTGGCCTTGCCGGGCGAGACGACCTCGACGACGAGGCGAACGGCTGCCGCGTCGATGCCGAGTTCGTCTTCGTCCGCGGCCAGATCCTCGGGTGCTACCAAGACATCTGGTGTCCAACCCCTGCGCCCGCAGATGACGTCCATGACCTGGTAAGCCGCCCACTCACCACCCTCCAGGAATCGCTGCAACGCGGCGTGCACGCGATTGACGACCCGGGCGTGGGACAGCCGGCCGGTGGGCCACACCTCGATGGTCCCCTCGATGGTCCCCTCGATGATCTCGGCGCGGTAGCCCTCGGGAAGCTCCATGGCTTTCCAGGCCTGCCACACGACCTCGTCCAGACCGGGTGGGGTCAAGATGACACCTTCTCTCCAAGACGGTAAGCAGCGCAGCCCAACTCGAACCACACTCCCTTCGCGTAACGCCCCGCCCTCTCGTCGGCAACGCCCCAGTCGTCCGCCATCTCCTCGACCAGCGCGAGCCCCCTCCCCCAACAGGCGACAACCCCGCGCGCCGGGTACGCAACGACCGGCGGGTCAGAACTCTCGTCGAAGACGCTGACCCGGAAGCGAGCCGGGGTCAGCCGGATGCGGAGCATGGCGGTGCCCTTGGTGTGCAGGTGGACGTTGGTGACGAGTTCCGAGGTGCACAGGGCGGCGGGCATGGCGAGGGGCTCCTGGTCGTGGGTGAAGAGGACGGCACGTACGAAGTCCCGGCACACGCGGGGCGCGGTGGCGTCGCCGGGGGCGAACAGGCTGTATTCGTAGGTGAGTTGGCTGGGCCGCTGGGCTGCGCGGTGGGATAGGTCCATGGGGTGCGGCTCCTGTCGAGTGGGGCTTCCATTGCCCGGCGATGGCGTCGCCCGCGCGCGCCTGGAGGGAGGGACGGGTGCTCTGTCGGCTCATGGGCAGGGGATGTTGGACGGTTTCGGTGCGTGACCGATCCCACACTCACGGTAGAGCAGTAGGTATTTCATTAACAACCCAATCGTCGATGTCGGTGGACCAACTCCTCAGACCGGGGCAGACTTTGGGCACGCCGACAAGGAGAGACACGTGGGACTGCGCACGACCATCAGCGAGCGTCAGCGGCGACTCGGCTTCGAACTCAAACACCTGCGCGAGCAGGCAGGGTTGACGGCTGGCGAGGCGGCCGAGCGGATCAACATGGGCCGTGTTCAGCTGAGCCAGATCGAGACTGCCAAGACGACGATCCTGACCCCGCGCCTCCGCGAGCTCTGCGACCTTTATGGTTGTACAGATAAGGCTTACGTCGAGGCCCTGGTCGCCATGTCCGAGGCAACCGGCAAGGGCTGGTGGAACGCCTACAAGAAGCGTCGCAGCCTGGACGCACTCAACACCGCCGAGCTGGAGGCGAACTGCACGGCTCTGCGCGTGCACCAGTCCATGCTCATCCCGGGGCTCTTCCAGACGGCCGACTACGCCCAAGCCATCTTCTCCACCCCTGGTCTGGGCTTCGAACAGAGTGAAGGCGCCCTGGAATTCCGCATGGAACGACAGCGCGTACTCACCCGCGAGAACCCGCCCTCCGTACACGCCGTGATCCACGAGTCCGCGCTGCACATGCGGTTCGGTGACACCGAGGTGGTCCGCGAGCAACTACTGCACCTGGTCGAGCTGGCGCGCCTGCCCAACGTCACCATCCAGATCTATCCGTTCACCGCCCAGACCTACCCGGCCTTCAGCGGCAACTTCGTGCACGCCATTCCCAGCGTCCCTGAGCTGGGCACCGTACTGCTCGAACTGCCCCTCGGGATCTCCTATTTGGGTGACAGGCCAAGCCTGGAAAGCTACACAAGGCTGTTCCAGCACCTGTCCGAAAACGCCCTCGCCCCCATCGACGTATCGTTGGCCCCCGAAACACACTCGGTGAAGGACTCGCTGGCGCTCATCCAGCATGTGCTCTACACCCTCTAGGGAGGCCCCGATGGACGAGCTCACTTGGCAGAAGTCGACCTTCAGCGGAGGCCCCGAGGGCGAGTGCGTTTACGTAGCCACCGCCCCCGACGGAACGATCCGCCTCCGCGAGAGCGACACCCCGGACGTCATCCTGGCTACCGCCCCCGAAGGCCTCGCCGCCCTCCTGCACAACCTCAAGGCCGGCCCCGTCGACAGCCCCCGCTTCTGACAGGGCCGTTTCCTGGCTGCTGTACCGCAGGACAGCCCGCCACAAGATCATTTATGCCCGATCGGGAATATTTCAGAGTCGGCATGGACGAGGGGCGATGCCCTGCATAGCGTCGTGAGCAAGAGCCCCGACCGGGGGATCAAGAGACAGGGGGCACCATGGCACGCAGTGAACTGACGCGGCTCACCGGCAAGTTCAACGGGCCCAACTGCGATGACGACGATTGCCCGAACGTGTACCGCACGGCGAGCGGCTCCATCGTCGTCCAGGGTGACGTGTCCAACGTCTTCCAGCCGCCAGAAGGCGAGGCCCTGGTGGAGATCCCGGAAACGGTGCTCAGGGAGGCCGTACGTGCTCTTGGATGGTAACGAATGGCGGAGGACGTTCGACGCGTACGAGCGTGAGGCATGGCGGTTCGAGGCTCAGCCCACTTACACCATGCCCAGGGAGGCCGAGAACGTCGCTCGCTTCCTTCGCGGGGAGCCGAAGCCCGCTGACCACAACGCGCGGTGGCATGAACGCGTGCATGGGTACTTGGCGTTGGGACGCACTATCGGGCGAGTGCGGGTGGTCCGTCAGCCGTTGACGGACTATCAGCGTTACCAATTCGCATGGGGAATCCCGGGAAACATCGCAGCGGGAGAAGACATCCGCATCCTGGACGTAACACAGGATGATTACGGCCTCCCCCTCTCTGGTACAGACTGGTGGATTTTCGACGAGTCGCGGATTGTCCACCTGAATTATCGGCAGGACGGGACGCAGATCAGCCGGGAACTGTTCACGGGTGACCCTACGCCCTACCTGGAGTGGAAGCGCACAGCCCTGACTCACTCCATGCCGTTTGCCGAGTACGTGAAAGAATCTGAGTGACCTTTGAGCCTGAGCAGCTGGGGCAGTCAAGAACTGACCTGGCAGAAAAGCTCCGCGAGTTGCGCAAGCGAGCCGGCCTCACAGGGGATCGGCTCGCTCGGCGTTGCAATATGTCTCAAAGTCAGATCAGCAAGTTCGAGACTGGAAAGAAGACGCCAAAGCTCGTGGATGTCGAGCGCATTCTTCGGGCGCTCGACGCTCCCGCTGAGACAGTAGCGGAGATTACGACTCTTGCTCGAATCGCGAATACCGAATGGCAGGACAAACGCTCGTCCTGGCGTCGCGGCATCGAGAAAAGACAGGCAGAGCTCGCGTCGCTGGAGTCCGAGTCCACGCAACTGAGGTACTTCCTGCCCGCCATGATTACCGGTCTGCTGGCAACGCCTGAATACATTCGTGCCGGCTTGAGCCACACACCGGGCGACCCATCAAAGACCATCGCCCGCAAGCTGGAGCGTCAGGCCGTTCTCTACGACACTTCCAAGTCTTTCACGTTCCTTCTCACGGAACAAGCCGCTAGGTGGGCGATCATTCCGCCCTCCGCCATGGCGGTACAGATTGATCGTCTGGTGTCGCTGTCTCGTCTGCCCAACGTTCGGCTTGGCGTCATTCCATCAGGAACCCTCATAGCGCGCGGGCCGATGAACACATTCACGGTATACGACAATCGACTGGCAACTGTCGAGAACTTCACCGGCCGCATGGTATTTCGGGACGCCCGCGATGTGTGGGAGCACCTCTCCGTATTCCGCCTTTTTGAACGGCACGCTTTCTTCAATGATGAGGCAAGGCGCTTGCTCCAGCAGTGGGCCGAAGCCTGTCGGTGATCTTTAGTCTGGAACGGGAATAATGCTCGGCCACCTCCGACAACCGGTAGATCATGGATGAGTCATGAAGCCGGAGAGGATTGATGGCGAGCATGCAGAAACCTCAAGGACGCGGACTTACAGCTTTTCCTTCGGACCCGAGCGCGGTAGCCGGGTGCCGCGTATGCCTCGGCATCTGCGTGCAACGGGATAACGCCCGCTCCAGAGGCGACTACAGCGCAGTCTCGGACGCGAATGTGGATCTGCGCCGGCATCAAGCTGAATCGCACGCGTCATGAGCAATGAGCAGGAATCCGGGCTCTTCGTCGACCGACCTCTGATAACGCTGCGCGTCTCTCGCGACTCCGGGCAGACCTGGGGACCAGAGCAGGCCGTGTTCACCACGGACAACCTGCCGCCCCTGATCACGACCGAATGGCCTCCGTGCCGCTGCTGGCGCTGCGCCGGGCGCGACGAGCCCTCCAGTTGTTGAGAAGTCTCCCCCTCTCCCATGAACTCCCGCCCCATCCGGGCGGCGGCGGTCAGCCATGGCCGCGATCAGTTGAGCAGGAAGGTGCAGTGATGCTGGACGGAAGTGACCTGTATGCGCTCGACATCGACGGAGCCTCGTTCGTGAAGGCGTGCGGCGGCCCCTGCACCGAGGGGTGCGTGACCCTGGCCCGGATCGGTGACGGCACCTGGGCCCTCGGTGACAGCAAGCGGCCGGACGTGCAGCCGTTGCGGTTCACCACGGCGGAGCTGGACGCGGCCGGTATCGACCCGGCGCGGTTCGGCCTGAGCGTCTGATCCATCCTCCCGTCGGCCGGTTCCGGATCGGGTCCGGCCGACTCCTTCCCGACCGCCCCACACCAAGCGGGAACCATACGTGCACCACCACGGCTACCTCTGGACCGGGCCGAAAGAGCGTTTCGACAACGAGGCCCCTACGGCGGCCCCTGCACCCCGAGCCGCCTCCGGCGGGAAGCAAGCCGGAACTCATTCAGCGTTACCGCGAGGTGGCTGCGGAGTTCCCGACGGCCGACCTCCCGCCGCTGGAAACGGCGTACTGGCTCATCAAGCCGCGTACCCTGGTGCGTGGCACATGGGACGAGGCGAAGGAAGCCGCCTCATGGCTCGGAGAGCGGTTGGCCGAGTACGCGCCCCGGTTTGCCTGCGAAAGGGAGCGCGAGCGCGCCCACCTGGCCGCGCTCGTCAACTCAGCGGCGAAACGGGTGGGATCGGGGACGGATGTGTCGCTCGGCTTCTACCTTGAACGCCCCTCATACCTGTCCCTGGCCGTGGTGACCTGCTCGCCGAACCGCTCGATGCCGGAACTGGCCTGCCCTATGACGTAGTCGAGTGAAGGAGGAGCACCCAGGAGCCCTGGATGCCCGAACTCACCTGGCAGAAGCCGAGGTCCAGGGGGCCCGCAGGGCGAGTGTGTGTACCTTGCCACCGCCCCGGCGGAACGATCCTCCTCCGTGAGGGAGCTCCCCACGTCATCCTGCCCACCGCTCCCGAGGGCCTCGCCGCTCTTCTCCGGCGCCTCAAGGCAAGTCCCCTCGACACCGCCGACAGAGCTGAAGAAGGGCCGGGCCCGCAACACGGGCCCGGCCCCAGGCCAGTCGCTTGTCGGCTTCAAGGGCGATGCCTGCCGGTCACCACAGAGAGATGTACGGCGACATCGCCGGATACCACGCCAGGTCGAGCAACGGCAGCAGGCACAGGCGTGCCACCGTCAGCGACCAGCCGAGCCGTCGCGCCCACACCTGCTCACGCGACAGCAGGGCCAGACTCACGCCGAGGGAGACCGTCAACCCGACGCTGGACCACAGCAGATACGGGACGTCCGCGAGCAGTACGTACGGGTCGTCGCGCCAGGTCCACAAGGTCCGGGCCACGAGCAGGGTCAGCACCGCCTCCGCGGAGACGAACCACAGCCCGCCCCGCGAGAGGTGGAACACTCCGCGCAGTCTCGTCGCCGTCTGCATCAGTACCACTTCGGCTTGGGCCGGTAGATCCAGATCTTCGTCTTCGGCTCGGCGCTCTTCTGCGCGGCCAGGCTGCGGTACTTGTAGTTCTTGTTGTGCTGGGTCACGTAGATCTTCCCGTTACTGATCTTGGTGATGATCGAGGCGTGGTCGACCTTCCCGTCGTTCTTCCAGTCGTAGAAGATGATGTCACCGGTGAAGGCGTTGCTCGTGTTGCGCTTCGAATGGAGCATGTGCCGCTCCATGAAGGTCTTGAAGTAGCCCGCGTTGATCCACGTCCAGGTCTCCTCGTGGATCCAGTTGCTCGGCTTGCGCCACCAGTAGTCCTTGCTCTTGTGGTTCTCGTCCCCGGAGCCCTTCATCCGGACGTCGCCGCCGTGGTGGATCGCCCGAGAGACGAAGTTCGTGCAGTCCTGGTCGTAGAAGCTCGGCGAGTCCCAGTGGGTCACTGCCCAGGTGGCCGCTCCCGTGCGGAGGTAGGTACCGGCCTGCTGGGCGTCGAAAGAGACCGTGGTGGCGGTGCTGGTGGTCTCGCTGCCGTCGTCCGTGGAGTCGCCATCGAACTCCGAGGGGGCGAGGCCGTCAGCCATGAGCTCTCCGTCGACGGCGTTGGCGAAGTCGTCCAGCGCGGCGCCGGTCGGCCGCACCACCACCTCCTTGGCGGCCGCGGTAACCGCGGAGAGCAGCACGGGCGCCGCTCCGGCAGTGAAGGTGTAGCGCATCTCGGTCTTGCCGGTCTCGTCGGTCGGGTCGGCGGTCCCGGTGCTCGCGTCGGTCACGATGACGTTCGTGGTGGTCACCGTCGCGCGCAGGGTGACCGTCTTGCCGTCAGCCGACGGGATGGCCAGCACGTCGCTGAAGGAGGCCTCGGGCCAGCTGTTGTCCGTGTCGTCCTCTGAGACGGCGATCCGCTCCCGCAGCAACGATTCCTGGTCCCGGGCGAGGAGGTCGACGAACTGGGCGCCGTACGCGCTGCCAGCAGCGGCGTCCCACGCGTCGACATAGCTGCCGGTGACCATGCCACCCCGGGCGTAGTGGTACGCCTCAAGAGCCCTCTGGTGCGCCTCCGTCCCGCCCGTCACCGCGGCGGGCACGATGCCGCCGGACGTGGCGGCCGGGCCCGTGCCGTAGTCGTTCTTCCCGGTCACCTTGAAGCTGTACGTGATGTCCCCGGCGTCCGCGTTGAGTTCGTTGAACACCGCGGACAGGCCGGTGGTGGTCACCGTGCCGGCCGTCGTCCCGTCGGAGGCCACGGCGGTGACGGTGTAGGTGACGACGTCGTCGGCGTCGCCGATGAACTCCGCCGGGCTCCAGGTCACCAGGGCCCCGTGCTCGCCGGCCACGGCCTTGAGGTTGGTCACCGCCTCGGGCGCGGTGCCGGTGGTGCCGGAGGTCCCGGTCTCCTCGGCCACGTCCAGGGTGAACGTCTGGAGCTGGGTGTTGGCGGAGCAGACGTTGTCCGCGCAGGCACGCATCTTCCAGCGGTAGGTGGCGCCGTCGGTGAGCAGACCGTCCGGCACCTTCGCGACGGCCCGGTCGCCGTCCTGGACGCCGACAGTGAGGGTCTCGCCCACGGCGTTGCCCGACGCGTCGTACAGCTGGTACTCGGCGGTCACGGCACCCTCACCGGCGGCCGTGACGACGCCAGTCAGCAGGGGTGTCGTGGTCTGGACGGCGCCGGTTGCGAGGTCGGTGGGCACCTCGGGCGCGGGGGCCTTTGAGGTGTCGACCGTGAAGGTCTGCCAGGCGCTCCACGCCGTCGAGTAGTCGGTGCCGTCGTAGGTGCGGGCCCGCACCCGCAGATGGGTGCCGTCGACCAGCGGCGTCTCCTGCGGCACAGCCAAGGCCGCGACCTCGCCAGTCTCGACGTAGGGGGTGTCGGCGGTGAGCGTGTAGGTCGTGTCGTTGTACGCCGGGTCCGGCTCGATGGCGTACTGGATGCGCACGCGCTGCGGATCGGCGTCGTTCCCCCACGACGACAGCGCGGGCGTGCGCGAGGTGACCACGTTGTTGCTGGTGGACGGCGACAGGGAGATCGTGCCCGGTACCTCGGGATACGAGTTGTACGTGATCGTCAGGTGCGGTTCCTTTCGGCAGGTTGACGCGGCGTCAGTCGGACTGCTGCCGCTTCGGCCGCCACACCACCAACGCGCTGGTCTGCTGCACCTCCTGGTACGGCACCAGGTCGCGCCGGTACGAGGCGTGCACCGCGGCCTCGCGCTGCTGCATCGCCGCCGCCGCGCCGTCCAGGGCCGCTTGCAGTTCCGCGACCCGGGACTGGAGCGCGGCGACCTGGTTCTCCAGTTCGATGATGCGCTTGATGCCGGCCAGGTTGATGCCCTCGTCCTGCGACAACTGCTGCACCTGGCGGAGCAGTTCGATGTCGCGGGCCGAGTAGCGGCGGCCCCGGCCGGCCGTGCGGTCCGGAGACACCAGGCCCAGGCGGTCGTACTGGCGCAGTGTCTGCGGGTGCAGGCCGGACAGCTGGGCCGCCACCGAGATGACGTAGACCGGGGTCTCCTCGGTCAGTTCATACGGGTTGCGTCGACGGCCGTCCATCTGACTCATGCTCCCTTCGCGGCCTGGAACAGCTCCGCCCGCGGATCCTCGCCCGCGGTAGCCTCGCGATACGCCTCGAGTGCGTCACGAGCCTTCCCCGTCAGGTCCTTCGGGACACTCACCTCGACGGTGACCAGGAGGTCGCCGCGGGTGCCGTCCTTGCGGACCGCGCCCTTGCCCCGGGCCCGCATGGTGCGGCCGTTGGGCGTGCCGGGCGGCAGCTTCAGGGTGACCGGCGGGCCGCCCAGGGTGGGGACCCTGATCTCGCCGCCGAGGGCCGCCTCCGCGAAGGTCACGGGGACGGTCACCGTCAGGTTGTCGCCCTTGCGGCCGAACACCGGGTGGGCGTCGACGTGCACGACGACATACAGGTCGCCCGCCGGACCGCCCCGCTCGCCCGGTGCGCCCTTGCCCCGCAGACGGATGCGCTGGCCGTCCGACACCCCGGCGGGGATGCGGACCTGCATGGTGCGGGACGACTTCGCCCGGCCGCTGCCCTTGCAGACCTCGCAGGGGTTCTCCGCGATCAGGCCCCGGCCCTTGCAGTCCGGGCACGGGTCGGTCAGGGAGAAGCCGCCACCCGAGCCGCGTGCCACCTGGCCGGTGCCGACGCACGTCGGGCACACGCGCGGTGTGCCGTTCGCGTCGCCGGTGCCCGAGCAGGCCTTGCACGGTGCCTGGGAGGACATCCTGAGCGGCACCGTCGCGCCCTCGATCGCCTCGGTGAAGCTGAGGGTGACCTCGGACTCGATGTCCTGGCCGCGACGCGGATGCGTCCGCGTCCCGGTCGTGCCGCCCCGGTTGAACAGGCCCCCGAAGACGTCACCGAGTCCGCCGCCGAAGCCGCCGGCCCCGCCCCCTCCCCCGCCCGGGGTACCGCCTCCGAAGAGGTCGCCCAGGTCGAAGTTGAACGAGCCGCCGCCCGCGCCGGGGCCCGGGCGGAAGCCGCCGTTGCCGAACAGGGCGCGGGCCTCGTCGTACTCCTTGCGCTTCTTGGGGTCGCCGAGGATGTCGTTCGCCTCGGAGATCTCCTTGAAGCGCTCCTCGGCCCTGGCGTTTCCCTTGTTGGCGTCCGGGTGGTACTCGCGGGCGAGCTTGCGGTACGCCTTCTTGATCTCGGCTTCGGTGGCGTCCTTGGGGACGCCGAGGACCTTGTAGTAGTCCTTCTCGATGAAGTCCTTGGTGCTCATCCCCGACGTCCCTCCTTCCTCGTCAGTTCAACGTCAGCCCTCGTCCGGGCCACCGTTCTCCTTGTCGTCGCCCTCGGCCGGTTCCTCGGCCTTCACCGTCTGCGCGCCCGGCTGCGGCTCGGCGACGGCCACCCGCGCGGGGCGGATGGTGCGCTCGCCGATGCGATACCCCGGCTGGAGGATCGCGACGCAGGTCGTCTCCTTGACGTCCGGCGCGTAGGAGTGCATCAGGGCCTCGTGGATCGTCGGGTCGAAGGGCTCGCCCTCCTTGCCGAACTGCTGCAGGCCCATCTTGGCCGCCACGGTCTCCAGCGACTCGGCGACGGACTTGAAGCCGCCGACCAGCTCGCCGTGTTCCCGCGCGCGTCCGATGTCGTCGAGCACGGGCAGGAGCTCGGTCAGGAGGTTCGCGACGGCGATCTCCTTGACCGTGATCCGGTCGCGCTCGACCCGGCGGCGGTAGTTCTGGTACTCGGCCTGGAGCCGCTGGAGGTCCGCGGTGCGCTCGTTGAGCGCGGTGCGCACCTGGTCCAGCTGGGCCAGCAGACCGGCATCTGCGCTTGCGTCCCCGGCCGGGGCCGCCCCCTCCGCGGGAGCGGCCTGCGGCTCGGCGTCGTCAGGAGTGGCGCCGGAGGGGACGTCGGGCTTCTCTTCAAAGCCCGGGGTCTCCTCCGTCACGCGGCACCGTCCTTACGCTCGTCGTCCACGATCTCGGCGTCCACGACGTCGTCGTCGGCCGGCTTGGCCCCACCGGCGGTGGCACCCTCGGGGCCGCCCGCGGCCTGCGCGGCATTGGCGTCGGCGTACATGGCCTGGCCCACCTTCTGGGAGACCGCGGCGACCTTCTCGGTGGCCGTGCGGATCTCGGCGGTGTCCTCGCCCTTCAGCGCGGTCTTCAGCTCCTCGACGGCGGCCTCGACCTCGGTCTTGACGTCGCCGGGGACCTTGTCCTCGTTGTCCTTGAGGAACTTCTCGGTCTGGTAGACGAGCTGCTCGCCCTGGTTGCGGGTCTCGGCGGCCTCGCGGCGGCGGTGGTCCTCCTCCGCGTACTGCTCGGCCTCCTGGCGCATCCGGTCGACCTCGTCCTTCGGGAGCGAGGAGCCGCCGGTGACGGTCATCTTCTGCTCCTTGCCGGTGCCGAGGTCCTTCGCCGTGACATGCATGATGCCGTTGGCGTCGATGTCGAAGGAGACCTCGATCTGCGGGACGCCGCGCGGCGCCGGGGGCAGACCGGTCAGCTCGAACATGCCGAGCTTCTTGTTGTAGGCCGCGATCTCGCGCTCGCCCTGGTAGACCTGGATCTGCACCGACGGCTGGTTGTCCTCGGCCGTGGTGAAGATCTCCGAACGCTTCGTCGGGATCGTCGTGTTGCGCTCGATCAGCTTGGTCATGATGCCGCCCTTGGTCTCGATACCGAGGGACAGCGGGGTCACGTCAAGCAGCAGGACGTCCTTGACCTCGCCCTTGAGGACACCGGCCTGGAGCGAGGCGCCGATGGCGACGACCTCGTCCGGGTTCACGCCCTTGTTGGCCTCCTTGCCGCCGGTCAGCTCCTTGACGAGCTCGGCGACGGCGGGCATACGGGTGGAGCCACCGACGAGGACGACGTGGTCGATCTCGCTCAGCTGGATGCCGGCGTCCTTGATGACATTGTGGAACGGCGTCTTGCAGCGCTCCAGCAGGTCCGCGGTCAGCTGCTGGAACTGGGCGCGGGTCAGCTTCTCGTCGAGGTGCAGCGGGCCCTCGGCGGAGGCGGTGATGTACGGCAGGTTGATCGAGGTCTCGGTGGACGAGGACAGCTCGATCTTGGCCTTCTCCGCGGCCTCACGCAGGCGCTGCAGCGCCATCTTGTCCTTGCTCAGGTCCACGCCGTGACCGGACTGGAACTGCTTGACCAGGTAGTCGACGACGCGCTGGTCCCAGTCGTCACCGCCGAGGTGGTTGTCACCGTTGGTGGCCTTCACCTCGACCACGCCGTCGCCGATCTCCAGGAGGGAGACGTCGAAGGTGCCGCCACCGAGGTCGAAGACAAGGATGGTCTGGTCGTCCTTGTCGAGGCCGTACGCCAGGGCGGCGGCCGTCGGCTCGTTGACGATGCGCAGCACGTTCAGACCGGCGATCTCACCGGCCTCCTTGGTGGCCTGGCGCTCGGCGTCGTTGAAGTAGGCCGGGACGGTGATGACCGCGTCGGTCACCTTCTCGCCCAGGTAGGCCTCGGCGTCCCGCTTCAGCTTCTGCAGCACGAAGGCGCTGATCTGCTGCGGGTTGAAGTCCTTGCCGTCGAGGTTGATCTTCCAGTCGGTGCCCATGTGGCGCTTGACCGACCGGATGGTCCTGTCGACGTTGGTCACAGCCTGCCGCTTGGCCACCTCGCCGACCAGCACCTCGCCGTTCTTGGCGAAGGCGACGACGGACGGCGTGGTCCTGGCGCCCTCGGCGTTGGTGATGACGGTGGGCTCGCCGCCCTCCAGAACGCTGACGACGGAGTTAGTCGTGCCCAGGTCGATGCCGACCGCACGTGCCATGGTTGATTCCTCCAGCTGACTTGAGTGGAACGGACTCAAGTGTGCATGACGCCTGCCGCCGGGTCAACAGACCTGAGTCGAGCGGACTCAACTCTTATCCGTTCCTTACGCGCAACTGCCCGGTGACCTGCAGAGACGCAGCGAGGCGGACCGAGGTTGCGTTCACCCGTCCGGTGACCCTCACCCTCAGCCCCGCAGAGCACAGCCCCAAGGTAAACGGAATGTCATGATGTGCGAGGAATACTGAGATCAGTCCGACGCGCCGTGCCCCATACGGTCAGGTATGCCTCAGCGACGCAGATCACCGGGCCCCTGGCTACAGTGCGACCGAGGAAATGGGTAGTCTCAGACGGACTGCATAAGTTACCGCTTAGTAATCAACAGATCTCCCCCCTCGCAGGCCCGAGGAGCCCCCAATGCAACTCGCCGCGATCATCGTGTCGCTGGTCCTGACCGTGGTCGGCGTTGCGCTGCTCGCGCGCGCCATCGGCCAGTTCGTCCGGTACTTCAGACTGGGCCAGCCGGTCCCGGCCGGCAGCCGGACCGACAACCCCTACGCGCGCAGCGTGACGCTGGTGCGGGAGTTCCTCGGCCATACCCGGATGAACCGGTGGGGCATCGTCGGCGTCGCCCACTGGTTCGTGGCGGTCGGCTTCCTGACGCTGCCGCCGACCCTCGCCCAGGCCTTCGGCCAGCTCTTCCAGGCCGACTGGACGCTGCCGGTCATCGGCGGGTTCCTGCCGTTCGAGCTGTACATCGAGTTCATCGGCGTGATGACCGTCCTGGGCATCGCCGTCCTGATGGTCATCCGCCTGCTGAGCCTGCCGTCCCGAGCGGGCCGCAAGTCGCGCTTCGCAGGCTCCAAGTCCGGCCAGGCGTACTTCGTCGAGTACGTCATCCTCACCATCGGCCTCGCGATCTACGTGCTGCGCGGCCTGGAGGGTGCGATCCACCACGTGGAGCACTACGAGGCCGCGTACTTCGCCTCGTACCCGCTGGTCCTGGCCTTCAAGGGCCTGAGCGTCACCGCGCTGCAGAACCTGGTCTACTTCGTCGCGATGGTGAAGATCAGCACCTCGTTCATCTGGATGATCGTGGTCTCGCTGAACACCAACATGGGCGTGGCCTGGCACCGCTTCCTCGCTTTCCCGAACATCTGGTTCAAGCGCAACGCCACCGGTGAGACGGCTCTCGGCGCGCTCCAGCCGATGACGTCGGGCGGCAAGCCGATCGACTTCACCGACCCCGGCGAGGACGACGTCTTCGGTGTCAGCCAGGTCGAGCAGTTCTCCTGGAAGGGCCTGCTGGACTTCTCCACCTGCACCGAGTGCGGCCGCTGCCAGTCGCAGTGCCCGGCCTGGAACACCGGCAAGCCGCTCTCCCCCAAGCTGCTGATCATGTCCCTGCGGGACCACGCGCACGCCAAGGCGCCGTACCTGCTGGCCGGCGGCGGCAAGACGATGGAGGGCGAGGAGAAGGCGTCCGAGGAGCAGCTGAAGGACGTTCCCGCGGCCGCTCTCGCGGAGGCCGAGCGTCCGCTGATCGGCACCGTCGAGGAGAACGGCGTCATCGACCCGGACGTCCTGTGGTCCTGCACCACCTGCGGCGCGTGCGTCGAGCAGTGCCCGGTGGACATCGAGCACGTCGACCACATCGTCGACATGCGCCGCTACCAGGTGATGATCGAGAGCTCCTTCCCGTCCGAGGCGGGCACGATGCTCAAGAACCTGGAGAAGAAGGGCAACCCCTGGGGCCTGGCCAAGAAGCAGCGCCTGGAGTGGACCAAGGAAGTCGACTTCGAGGTGCCGGTCGTCGGCAAGGACATCGAGGACCTGTCCGAGGTCGAGTACCTGTACTGGGTCGGCTGCGCGGGCGCCCTCGAGGACCGCGCCAAGAAGACCACCAAGGCCTTCGCCGAGCTGCTCCACATGGCGGGCGTCAAGTTCGCGATCATGGGCGGCGACGAGAAGTGCACCGGTGACTCCGCCCGCCGCCTCGGCAACGAGCCGCTGTTCCAGGAGCTCGGCATGGAGAACGTGGCGGCGCTGAACATGGCGTTCGGCGAGGACGACGAGGACGAGTCGACCCGCAAGCCCAAGTCGGCGAAGAAGATCGTCGCCACCTGCCCGCACTGCCTCAACACCCTCGGCAACGAGTACCCGCAGCTCGGCGGCGACTACGAGGTCATCCACCACACCCAGCTGCTCCAGCACCTCGTCGACGAGGGCAAGCTGATCCCGGTCACGCCGGTCGAGGGCATCATCACGTACCACGACCCCTGCTACCTGGGCCGCCACAACAAGATCTACACGCCCCCGCGCGAGATCATGACCGCCGTCCCGGGCCTGCGCCAGCAGGAGATGCACCGCCACAAGGAGCGCGGCTTCTGCTGCGGCGCCGGTGGTGCCCGCATGTGGATGGAGGAGCGGATCGGCAAGCGCATCAACAACGAGCGTGTCGACGAGGCCCTGTCGCTCAACCCCGACATCGTGTCGACGGCGTGCCCGTTCTGCCTGGTGATGCTGACCGACTCGGTCAACGGCAAGAAGAACGACGGCCAGGCGAAGGAGTCCATCCAGGTCGTCGACGTCGCCCAGCTGCTGCTGGACTCCGTGAAGACGCCGACCGCCCCGGAGGGTTCGTCCGACGCGGAGACGGAATCGGAACCGGAGCCGGTGAAGTAACCGACCCGATCCTGCGGCCGACGCTCCCACGCCCTTGCCGGCGTGGGAGCGTCGCCGTTTACGGGCCCCGTTCCCCAAGAGTTACCGAACTCCCGTACAACCCTTGCCCGTCCACACAGGTCTCTTGATCGCCGGCTGCCACGTGAACCCGAAGAGAACTCCCGCCAAACACGGACGGTCCGCACCCCATTGACTGTGGATGCCCGCCAGGCATCCCCGCATGCAGCAGGAGACCCCGCATGCAGCACACCCTGCGACTCGCCCTCGCGACGGCCACCGCGGCCGCGCTGACGGGCGGTCTGCTCACGTTCACGGCCGCGACCGCGACGGCCGCGGACTCCACCGCCGTCGCCCAGGCCGACTTCAACGGCGACGGCGTCGGCGACGTCGCCTTCTCCGCCGACGGCGCCTACGTGAACGCCAAGAAGAACGCCGGCCAGATCGTCGCCCTCTACGGCACCCCCGCCGGCGTGTCGGACGGCACCCACTCCGGCAACCTGGAGCCCGCCACGCCGAACTCCACCATCAGCCAGAACTCCAACGGCATCCCCGGCGGCGCCGAGGCCGGCGACTCCTTCGGCCGGGACTCCGCCTACGCCGACTTCAACGGCGACGGCTACGACGACCTCGCCGTCAGCGCCCCGGGCGAGGACATCGACGGCGACACCGACGGCGGCATGGTCACCATCCTGTGGGGCTCGGCCTCCGGCCTCCAAGGCGGCTCCGTCGTCGCCGACCCGGCCCGGTCCGCGCACGACTTCTGGGGCAAGACCCTCACCGCCGGCGACTTCGACGGCGACGGCAGGGCCGACCTGGCCGTCGGCAGCAACACCGGCACCATCCACGTCCTCAAGGGCGGCTTCGACTCCTCCGGCGCGCCGGGCGGCCGGTACACGATCAAGCCCCCGATCATGGACGGCAGCGAGGTGGGCGGCCCCATGAACCTGACCGCTGGCAACATCAACGGCGGCCCGGAGACCGACCTGGTGGTCGACGGCTACGAGACCGAGACCGACTACGGCTGGAACCGCAACTACTTCATCCCCGGCGGCTCAGGCGGCCTGAACGTCTCCGGTGCCGAGCCCCTCAAGCCCGGCGTGATCACCGCGATCGGCGACATCGACCACGACGGCTACGGCGATGTCGTCAGCGGCGCCTACTGGAACACCAAGACCAGCGACGGCACCTCGTTCCCGGACTCCGGCCACGGCGGCAAGGTCTGGGTCACCTACGGCTCGGACGGCGGCCCCCTCACCACCGCCGCCACCGGCATCACCCAGGACACCAACAACGTCCCCGGCACCGCCGAGGGCAACGACTACTTCGGCTACGAGCTCGACCTCGGCGACGTCAACGGCGACGGCTTCCTCGACCTCGCGATCGGCGTCGCCGGGGAGAACATCGGCGACGACGTCGACACCGGTGCGGTCACGATCCTCTACGGCACGGCGAGCGGCCTGAACACCGCCTCGGGCGCCCAGTCCTTCTCCCAGGACACCGCGAGCGTGCCCGGCACCAACGAGGACAACGACATGTTCGGCATCGACGTCAAGCTCGACGACGTCACCGGCGACGGCAAGGCCGACCTCCTCGCGGGCTCCGCCGAGAACGGCGGCAACGGGCTGGTCACCTTCCTGCCGTCCAACGGCTCGAAGATCACCACGACCGGCGCCGACTCCGTCGCCCCGCACTGGACGGGCGTCGTGACGACCGGCACGCCGTACTTCGGCGCCAACTTCGCCGACTGAACAGCCGTAGAGCCGACTGATCAACCGTAGAACCGCCCTGGGCCCGCACCCTGGGTGCGGGCCCCCCGACTGGAGTCACGTCTTGCGCACTCTCGTGATCGCCGCCGCCCTCACCACCGGCGTGCTCACCACCCTGCCCGCCGCTCCCGCCGTCGCCGCCCCCTCGGGACTCGCGAGCGACTTCAACGGCGACGGCTACCGGGACATCGCCATCGGCGC
This sequence comes from Streptomyces flavusporus, assembly GCF_046267975.1. Classification (NCBI taxonomy): domain Bacteria; kingdom Bacillati; phylum Actinomycetota; class Actinomycetes; order Kitasatosporales; family Streptomycetaceae; genus Streptomyces; species Streptomyces flavusporus. The sequence continues at coordinate 4,715,297 of NZ_CP176503.1, forward strand.
GATGGGCGCCGACGTCGGCTCCGCGAGCGGCGCCGGTGCCGTGGTCGTGCTGTACGGCTCGGCCTCCGGGGTGCCGGGCACCAAGAAGGCCGTCATCACCCAGAACTCCACCGGCGTCCCCGGCACCGCCGAGTCCGACGACCGCTTCGGCGCGAGCCTCGCCACCGGCGACCTGAACGCCGACGGCTACGCCGACCTGGTCGTGGGCGCCGAGTTCGAGAGCATCGGCACCCGCAAGGGCGTCGGCAGCGCCACCGTCATCTGGGGCGGCTCCTCCGGCCTGACCGGCGGCTCGGCCCTGCCGCAGCCATCGGCGGAGGAGCTGGCCGAGTGGGGCGGCTACGGTCGTGGCGTCGCCACCGGCGACTTCGACGGCGACGGCAAGACCGACGCGACCGTCACCGGCCAGACCCACACCCACCTCTACCGCGGCCCCTTCACCCGCACCGGCACCCCGCTCAGCCACACCGGCGTCTACGAGCTGGGCACGACGTACGAGGTCATCGCGGGCGATCTGACCGGCGACGGGGCGGCCGAGCGGGTGTACCCGTTCGCGCACGACGGCGACCCGGGCGGCGACATCCGCTACTTCCAGTACGACCCCCTCAACGACGCGGACCACCCCGAGTCGGAGTACGCCATGATCGGCCTGCCCAACGCCGACGGCGACCTCGGCGCGACCGGCGACATCAACGGCGACGGCTACGGCGACCTCGTCCTCGGCGACTACGCGGGCCCGCACAGCCTCAAGGGCGGCCGCATCACGGTCTGGTACGGCGGCCCGAGCGGCCCCGACCCGCAGCAGACGCCCACCGTCGTCCACCAGGACACCCCGGGCGTGCCCGGCGCCGACGAGGAGGCCGACCTGTTCGGCTCCGCGGTCGACGTCGGCGACATCAATGGCGACAAGTTCGCCGATGTCGTGGTGGGCGCCTGGGGCGAGGACATCGGCTCGGCCCGCGACGCCGGATCGGTGACCGTGCTGTTCGGCTCGGCCACGGGTCTGAGGACGACCGGCGCCAAGACGTACACCCAGAACACCTCGGGCGTGCCCGGCACCGCCGAGAGCGGCGACGCCTTCGGTATGTCCGTGCGCCTGCTCGACCTCGACAAGACCGGCAAGGCCGACCTGGTCACCGGCGCGGGCTACGAGAACCAGAACGGTTCCGTCACCTACCTGCGCGGCACCGCCTCCGGCCTGACCACCACCGGCGCCAAGTCCCTCACCGCCGCCGGCGCCGGCCTCAAGGGCGGCGCCACCTTCGGCTGGGACCTCGTCAAGTGACGTACCGACACCGTCAGGAGACTCCGTCATGACCCGACGCACCGCCGCCGCACTCGCCGCGACCCTCCTCGCGACCGGCGTCACCCCGCTGTTCCTCACCGCCCCCGCCTCGGCGGCCGTCGCCAAGCACTACGACGACTTCAACGGCGACGGCCACCGCGACCTGGCGTACGGCGGCTACAACGACGTCGACCGCACCGGCGGCACCGTCACCGTCGTCTACGGCACCGCGGACGGCCCCGGCACGCGCACCCAGTTCATCCACCAGGACAGTGCCGGCATCCCCGGCACCGGCGAGGAGGACGACCAGTTCGGCGACTCCCTCGCCAGCGCCGACCTCAACAAGGACGGCTACGCGGACCTGATCGTCGGCAACCCGACCGAGCACGTCGGCAGCCAGCAGTACCGCGGCTCGGTGACCATCGTCTGGGGCTCGGCGTCCGGCCTGTCCGGCGGCACCGACGTGGCCCCGAAGTCCGGCGCGCAGAGCCACTTCGGCAGCGACCTCGCCACCGGCGACTTCAACGGCGACGGCTCGCCCGACCTCGCGGTGGTCGGCGGCGGCGAGACCTGGTTGTACCGCGGCTCGTTCAGCAAGTCCGGTACGACCGGCAGCGTCAGCAAGATCGACAAGGAGGGCGCGGGCTGGTACTCGTACGGCCTCGCGGCCGGCAAGGTCAACGGCGACGGGAAGACCGACCTCGTCATCCTCGGCGAGCAGTTCATCGACAACCAGCCGGTCGAGCGGGTCTGGTTCCTCAAGGGCTCCTCGGGCGGCCTGACGTCGGGCGCCTCCAAGACGGTCGCCGCCGGGAGCGCGGCGATCGGCGACTTCGACAAGGACGGCTACGGCGACATCGCCCTCGGCAGGCCCGACGCCAACGACGGCATCGGTTCGCTCACCGTCTGGCGCGGCACGTCCGCGGGCCCGAGCGGCTCGCACACCTACAACCAGGCCAGCTCCGGTGTCTCCGGCAGCCGCGAGAAGGGCGACAACTTCGGCTACGCCGTCTCGGCCGGTGACGCCGACGGCGACGGCTACGCGGACCTCGCGGTCGGCGTCCCGCACGAGGACGTCAGCGGCAACGAGGACCAGGGCGGGGTGCACCTCTTCCGCGGCGGCTCCGGCGGCCTGTCCGGCCTGCGCTCCTCCTGGATCCCGCAGACCGTGACCGGCCCCGCCGACGCGTACACGTCCTTCGGCTACACCCTGCGCCTGCGCGATGTGACCAAGGACGGCAAGGCCGACCTCGGCATCGGCGCGGCCGGCACCTCCCTGGTGCTGCGCGGCGCTTCGGGCGGCACGACGACGACCGGCGCCTTCGTCCTCCCGGAGTTCGGCGGCTCCTTCGCCGACTGAGCGCCACTTCCCGACTTCTCGGAACGGACCCCGACGGCGGCAGCCTTCGTCCTGCTGGGGTCCGTTCCGACTTCTCTGTTCCGACCTTCCCGAGCGGACCCCGATGCGCAAGCGCACCCTCCTCCTGGCCGCCACCCTCACCACCGGCCTGCTGACCGCCCTGCCCACCACCCCCGCCACCGCCGCGCCCGCCCGGCACGCCGACGACTTCAACGGCGACGGCTACGCGACCTGGTGACCGCCGCGCCGTACGCCACCGTCGGCGGCGTGACCCGCGCCGGCGCCGTCGTCGTCCAGTACGGCTCGTCCTCCGGCCTCAGCACCACCCGCCGCACGGTGATCTCGCAGAACACCGCGGGCATCCCCGGATCCGCCGAGACGGAGGACAACTTCGGCAAGCGGCTCACCTCCGGCGACCTCAACAACGACGGCTACGCCGATCTGGTGGTCGGCGCCGAGGACGAGGACGTCGACGGCGACAAGGACGGCGGCGCGGTCGTGGTCGTCTGGGGCGGCCGCAGCGGCCTGTCCGGCGGCCAGTCGATCGCCGACCCGGCCCGCTCCGCGCACGACTCCTACGGCATGTCCCTGGCCGTCGGCGACTTCGACGGCAACGGCCGCAACGAGCTCGCCGTCGGCAGCACGGGCAAGGACATCCGGATCCACCACGGCATCGGCAAGAACGTCGCCCCCGCCTCCAGCGTCGAGCTCACCGCCGACCTCTACCCGGGCATCGTGCACGGCGCCGAGGCCCTCACCACCGGCGACGTCAACGGCGACGGCACCGACGACCTCGTCATCACCGGCACGTACCTCATCGAGGACCCGTACACGTACTACGACGCCACCCACGTCTACCTGGGCTCGCCCTCCGGCCCGGTCAGGCAGACCGTCCTGCGCAGCGACAGCTGGCAGACGGCCGCCGCCGTGGGCGACCTCAACGGCGACGGCTACGACGACGTGGTCACCGGCGCGCCGCCCGGTTCCGTCCAGGAGGGCGACGGCGGCTCGGTCAGCGTGTACCTCGGCAGCAGCAGCGGCACGCGCACCCAGCCCGCCCAGACCATCACCCAGGACACGCCCGGCGTACCGGGCGCCGACGAGCCGGACGACTGGTTCGGGCACTGGCTCTCCGTCGACGACATCAACGGCGACGGCTACGCCGACCTGGCGGTCTCCGCCAACTTCGAGACCATCGGCACCGCGAAGCTCGCCGGCAGTGTCACCGTGCTGCGGGGCGCGCCGGGCGGCCTGACCACGACCGGCGCCCAGTCCCTCACCCAGAACACCGCGGGCGTCCCCGGCACCGCAGAGACCGCCGACCGCTTCGGCTGGGCGGTCCGCCTCACCGACGTCAACGGCGACGGCCGCGCGGACCTCTTCGCCGGCGCCGACGGCGAGAACGACGCGGACGGCGGCGTATGGAGCCTGCGCGGGTCGTCGTCGGGCGTGACGACGAAGGGCGCCACGAGCTGGGGGCCGGCGTCGGTGGGCGTGCCGGCGACCGGCTACCCGCGACTGGGCCAGGGCATTCTGCAGTGACCGGCCAACTGCCCCTGAGGGACGCCCCTTAGGGGCTGGCCCCGGTATCCCGCGGTGCTCCCCGTAAGGGATGTCACAGCTCGGCCGCAAAGCCGGGCCCGCAACCCCGGGCCCGGCACGCGGACCTCCGAGACCAGGTACGTTCGATGACGTGGCTGGATTCAGGATCGGACGCGGCGGCCGGGACGACCGTGCCCCGCACACGCGACCGCAACACCCCCCGTACGGACAGCAGGCGCCGCAGGGACCGTCGTACGGCTATCCCCCGGCGCCGCAGCGGCACCCCCACCCGGGGCAGCAGAGCTACGGCGGAGGCCAGTGGCCGCAGTCGAACGGCGGCTACGGCCCCCAGGGCGGCGGCGAACCGGAGTACTTCGGCGACGACGGCCACCGGCACGGCGCCCCGGACCCGTACGCCGCCAACAACCCCGGCCACACCCAGGCGTTCTCCGTCGGCGAGGAGCCTTACAGCCAGGGGGAGACCTACCACGCGGGCTCGACCGCGCCGTCGGCCCCGATCGGCCCGCGCCTGCACTGGAAGGACCTGCTGAGGGGCATCGTCCTCGCTCCCAACCAGACCTTCCTCCGGATGCGCGACTACACGATGTGGGTTCCCGCCCTCGTCATGACCTTCCTCTACGGCCTGCTCGCGGTCTTCGGCTTCGACGGCGCCCGCGAGGAAGCGATCAACGCCGCACTCTCCACTGCGATACCGATCGTCCTGACGACGGCCGTGGCCATGGTGCTCAGCGCCTTCGTCCTGGGCGTGGTCACGCACACCCTGGCCCGCCAGCTCGGCGGCGACGGCGCCTGGCAGCCGACGGTCGGCCTCTCCATGCTCATCATGTCCCTCTCGGACGCCCCCCGCCTGGTCGTCGCGATGTTCATGGGCGGCGACGCGCCCTTCGTCCAGATCCTGGGCTGGGCCACCTGGGTCGCCGGCGGCGCCCTCCTCACCCTCATGGTCAGCCGCTCCCACGACCTGCCGTGGCCGAAGGCCCTGGGGGCGTCCGCGATCCAGCTGATCGCACTGCTGTCGATCGTGAAGCTGGGCACGTTCTGAGGACCGGCACGACATGACAGGGCCCCCGGCGCTGGGCGCAGCCGGGGGCCCTGTCACATGACTACAACTGATGACTATGAGTGTGATGACTATGAGTGACTATGACGCTGCTGCTCAGGCGTCGAGCACCTGCCCGGCGCGCTTCACCACGGGCTGCTGAACGGACCACGGGAAGTTGATCCACTCGTTGGTCCGCTTCCACACGTACTCGCACTGCACCAGTGAGTGGGACTTCTCATAGATGACGGCGGACCGCACCTCGGCGACCGCGTCGAGACAGAAGTCCCGCACCAGTTTGAGCGTCTTGCCGGTGTCGGCGACGTCGTCGGCGATGAGGACCTTCTTGTCGGAGAAGTCGACGACGTTGGGGACGGGCGCGAGCATGACGGGCATCTCGAGCGTGGTCCCCACCCCCGTGTAGAACTCGACGTTCACGAGATGAATGTTCTTGCAGTCGAGGGCGTAGGCGAGCCCGCCGGCGACGAACACACCACCCCGCGCGATCGACAGCACTATGTCGGGCTCGTACCCGTCATCGGCGATGGCCTGCGCAAGCTCGCGCACGGCAACCCCGAACTGCTCGTAGCTGAGGTTCTCTCGTACGTCCACGTCGCTCATGCCGGGCTCACACCTGCGTCCGATGGAAATTGATGAAGGACCGCGAGGCAGTGGGTCCCCGCTGCCCCTGGTACCGCGACCCGTACCGCTCACTCCCGTACGGGAACTCGGCCGGCGAGCTGAGCCGGAACAGGCACAGCTGCCCGATCTTCATGCCCGGCCACAGCTTGATGGGCAGCGTCGCGAGATTGGACAGCTCCAGCGTCACATGCCCGGAGAACCCCGGATCGATGAAGCCGGCGGTGGAGTGCGTCACGAGCCCGAGCCGCCCGAGCGAGCTCTTCCCCTCCAACCGGGAGGCAAGATCATCAGGCAGTGTGATCACCTCGAACGTCGAGGCGAGCACGAACTCCCCTGGATGGAGAATGAACGGCTCGTCCCCCTCCGGCTCCACGAGCCGCGTCAGATCGGCCTGCTCGATGGAGGGGTCGATGTGGGGGTACCGGTGATTCTCGAACACCCGGAAGTACCGGTCCAGCCGCACATCGACGCTTGACGGCTGCACCATGGATTCGTCATAGGGATCGATCCGTACCCGCCCGGCGTCGATCTCGGCCCGGATGTCCTTGTCTGAGAGAAGCACGCCCCGAGGATACGCAAGGCGCGCGGAGCCACGACAATCGTGACGACTCCGCGCGCCACTGCTGAACGGATACCGCTACTGCTTCTCGAGGCTCACCGGCACGACAATGCGCAACCGCGCACATCGCGGACAGCGGACGAGCCGCCCCGGGCCGAGGCGCTCGGCCTGCTGCATCGGGAGCGAAGCGGTGGTGAACACGTGCCCATCGGCACAACGGACGACGGTGCGCTCCATCAAGTCCTGAAGTCCCTTCCCCAAAGAGCCGCGTCTGGCTTGATGCCCTGACGAGGAAGGCCACATTACGGGACGAAAGGGATGCCCCTCCAGGCGGCACTCCGGACCCGCCCAACCCCTCTCCCACTCCACCACCGTACGCCCCAACTCCGTTCCCCCGCAGCCACATCCCTCCCCCGGAACAAGCCACAGGCCCCACGGTTTGAGCACCGGGGGCCAGCGATGAGGTACAGTGGGCGAGCATTCCGACGCCGACGTGGTCGGCGTCTTACGCGGGTGTAGTTTAATGGTAGAACATCAGCTTCCCAAGCTGAGAGCGCGAGTTCGATTCTCGTCACCCGCTCCATGCGAAACCCCCAGGTCAGAGACCCGGGGGTTCTTTGTTGTCTAGACCGGTGAGCGGGCGGCGCACCACAACCGCACCATTAGCTCTCGCTAGCTCCCGGTGGACTCCTCCTTGTGGTGCGCGGAGTTGCCCTTGTGGTGCTTCCCACGCTCGGCGCGCACCATCGTGTCCTTGAGAGTGGCACCCGAGCGGGTCGAGAGCGTGTGTCCGGTGTGACGAAGATCGTAGAAACGGAAGCCGTCCGGCAGGCCCGCCACCGCACGGGCGCGACGCCACTTCCGGCCGAACGAGGTACGGCGGAAGGCCGCGCCCCTCTCGCCCACAAAGAGGAGACCATCAGGACCCTTCTCCGCGTACCAGTCGACCTGGGCGACGGTGGCGATCCGGCGCTCAGCGGCGGACTCCATGCCCCCGCCCTTGATTCGGCACGGATTGCGGCTGATCAGGTCGTCATCAACGGCCGTCTCCATGATGCCTTTGAGCAGCCGGTACGCCTTGGCCACGGTCGTCTTGGCGTCGGTCGTGCGCAGCCTCTCAGCGCGCCACTCTCGGACCCGAGGAGCGGTGATCTCGTCCAGGTTGAGCGTGCCGAAGCTCGGGAGGACATGGAGCCGGAGGAGGTGTTGATACAGGTCCACGGTGCGAACGGCCAGCTCCCGCTCTTCGACCCACTTCTCGGCGTACACCCGGAAGTTCACGGCACCCGTGTCGGGAGCGCGCCAGTCGCCCCGGCTGAGATCCGCCTCAACCTGGGACAGCCAGATCTCAGCATCCTTCTTGGTCTCGAAGGTCTCCGGAGCACGAACCCGCTCACCGTCGGGCGCGAGATACGACGCCGTCCACTTCCCGGACCGGTACTGCCGCACCGCACCGAAGCGCCGGCGCCTGCCCTTCTTGTTGGCCATCAGGCGACCCTCCGCAGTCCGGGGCGACGGAGCCGGATCGGCTCAACGGTGCGAGAGGCGATGTACTCCCGAACGGCGCTCTCGGGGATACGGACGTGACGGCCGACCTTCACGTACCGAATGCGTCGCTCCTCGATGAGGCGCCGAGGGAAACGAGCGGTCGTGCCCAGCAACTCGGCGACCTGGTCGACGGACAGGTGGCGGTCGTTCATGTGGTGGGCTCTCCTTCCGTTCCGGGGGCGGGTTCGAGGGATGCGGCCAGCCAGGTTTCGGCGGTGCTGAGGCCGGTTCCGGCGAAGACCCAGTGGGCGAGGACGAGGGTGGTTTCGCCGTCCTGCGGTGCGGGTGGGGTTGCTTGGGCTCGGCGCCATTCGGCGCGGGCGTCGCGGAGGGCGCCGAGGGTGGTGGAGTAGCGGCGGGACTTGGTGGAGAAGTGGCCGCGGAAGCCGAGCATGTGGGCCCACGCGCGAAGCCGGAGCTCTGCCAGCTCGGGGCGTGCGCCGAGGGCCCAGGCGGTGCGGATCATGCAGCGGGCATGGTCCGTGATCCGGGCCTGTGCCAGCTCGGCGAGGAACCTGATGGGCCGGTCAAGGGTGCCGGTCGCCGTCTCGGCGCCCTTGGTGGCGTACTTGGCGATGTACGCCGCTACGGCCCTTTCGGTCAGCTCCTGGCCATCGTCGAAGTCGGCGGAGCGGATGGGACGGACGTCGAGTTGGCGGCCGAAGGTGAAGGTGTGGGCCCGGCCGTCGGCCTCCGGTCCGTTGACGCGCGCGGCGGTGGCAGCGGCGCGAATGGCGTCGGTCAGCAGCTCGGCCGTTGCCCAGGCCGGAGGAGCCGTGTCGCCGCCCTCCGGGCCGTCGAAGCGGATGACCGCGTGGAAGTGGACGGCGCCACGCTTTTGGTACTCGGCCACCTTGGCGAACGAGACGCGCGCGTGGTCGCGGAAGGCACGCTGAGTGAGTCCGGCCCGCTTGGCGGCCTCACGGCGCAGGTAGATGGAGAACCGCCGCCACAGAGCCCCGGCGTGGGCATTCCAGAGCACGGCCGCTTCATAGTCGTACGTGTCCGGGTCGAGGGGTGTGCCGAGGATGGGATCTGTCTCGTCGTGGCGGGTGCCGCAGCGGCAGTCCCGGCCGTTGGTGGGGCGGTTGTGGACCGGGCCGAAGCTGGGGGCGGTGAAGGTGGCGAAGAAACGTGGGTGCGTGGCGACCTGTTCCGGGGTGCCTTTGCCGCCGCGCAGTCCGGCGGTGATCAGGTGGTAGGTGTCGCGGCGGTAGGTCTCGGCGCAGGCCGCGCAGCGCGTGGCGCGGCGGTTGTTGCAGCGGACGAGGAGCTGTCCGGCGGGGAGGACGGCGGAGTCGAGGTGGTGCAGGACGCTGCCGATCTCGCCGGTCGTCGTGTCGACGGCGTACTCGGTGCGGTGGCCGCCGAGGCGTACGGGGCGGGTGCAGCCGCCCAGGGTGGAGAGTTGGCGGGCCAGCTCGGGCATGGTGCCGAGGGAGGCCGGCATGGAGAGTTCCGCCAGCGGGGGCGGAGTCTGCCGGGTGATGATGGGACTTCCTTTCGGCTGTTTCGGCGGTTGGGAGGGACGGCTCCGGGGCGGCGGGATGCTTGGCGGCGTGTTGCCGCCCCGGCGGCCGGTCAGCGCTTGTTCGCGCCGGTGACGAGGGAGCGCCGGACTACGGCGGCGATGGCCACGGATATGGCCGAGACGGCGACGGCCGCCAGGAGCGCGGTGAGCACGACGCCGACGACGGCCACGGCGGCGACCGCGCCGACACCGACCCCCACAAACGGGCGACCGGGCGGCCGGCGGAGGGAGCCGGGGCGTGGTCCTGCGGGATGTGCGTAGTGATGCTCGGAACGTGCGGGGTGTCGGGCAGCTTGGGACGGAACACGGCGGGACTCCTTGTCGGTCGGATGGTCATTCGCGGGCGCCGTTGACGACGTCGACCCCGGAACGGGTGCCGGACTTGGTGCCGGGGGCGAGGAAGGTGTGCGAGAGCCAGAAGCCGAACAGGGCGATCACGACGGCGACCCAGAGGCGGATACCGAGGAACTTGATCGCGGCCCAGGCGATGACGCCCAGGACGAAGACGAGCGGAAGGCTGACGGTCACGGGATCTCCTCAGCGGGTCAGCGGACGGCGCAGCGGTGGGTGCGGGCGGCCAGCTCGGCGGCGGCCCGGCTGTCGTAGTCCGTGGAGAAGCCGCAGCGTGGAGCCGTGCAGGCGGCGGTGTGTTTCTCGCGGCCTCGGCCGTCGTAGTAGGTGGCGACCTGCACGGGGCCGATGCGGACGACGCGGCGGAAGCGGCGGTTGGCGGGCATCAGGGGGTCTCCTCCTCGGTTTCGCCGGTGAAGTCGGTGACGTGGTCGGCGAGCCAGCGGCGGATCTCGTCGCTCTCGTAGCTGTCGGCGGCGAGGATCACCGGTTCGGCGATCAGCACGGCTTCGGTGAAGCGGTTCTGTCGGGTCAGCTCGGCGGCGCGGTTCAGCGCGCGGAGCGTGGACGGGCGCACGGTGGAAGGTCCTCCGGGGTCAGGTGAGTTGGTCGGCGATCGCTTCGGCGAGCGGCATCGGGACGCCGAGCCGGGCGCGAAGCGTCGAGGTGTCGATGGCGGTTCCGATCCGGGCGAGGTGTTCGTCGGCGACCTTGCGGGCGAGGGTGACGAGGGCGGGCGGTACCGGAGACGGCAAAGGCGGAGCCGACTCAGGGGCGGCGGGCGGCAGTTCGGCCGCAGTCGAAGGTGGATCGACTTCTGTGGCGGTGGGTCCGGGCGCCATGACAGTCGGGGGCGGTTCGGGTGCTGTCGCCGGAGCCTCGCTCGGCTTCGGTGCTCCGTGGGCGAGCAGGGTGCCGCCGAGGAAGGCGACCGCGGGCCAGCCCGCGACGAGGATCCGCAGCCAGGCCGGTACGTCGTCCGGGTCGAGCAGTCCGGCGGTGGCGACGTTGGCGCCGAGGGACGCGGTCAGTGCGACGAGGAACCAGCACCACCCGGCCGCCTTCGCCTCACCCGAGCGCAGCCGCCGCCAGGCCGCGACCAACAGCAGGTCGACGGAGACCGGGTAGGCCCACGCCTTCCAGCCGTCCTGCCCGGCAGCCAGCGCCAGGTCATGCAGGTGAGCGAAGGACAGCGCGGCGGCAATCAGCGCTTGGACGAGTACGGCGTCCACGCGGTCAGGCAGGGCACGCACGGCTACTCCTTCCAGTTCCAGACATGGGTGGGGTAGGGAGTTGGCGCGGGACGGCCGCGCCGACCGTTGGAGCGGGGTGGGCTACTCGGTGACCGGCTGAGGAGCGGCCACGGGCCCGGACTCCTTCACCGGCACCGGCGGGACGTACGGCCGGAACGGCGAGAGCGCAGGAACGTCCGGAGCGAGGCGCGCCTTATCGCGGCAGGTGGCCGCAGCGTCGGCGAGGGACAGGTGCGGAGTACGAATGCGGGACCAGCCGCCGGACGTGTCACCGACGACGGCAACGCCGGGCATCTCGGGGGCGATGGCGCAGGCTGCGTAGACCGCCTCGGGGGCGATGTCGCCGAGCGCCATCTTGGCGGAGGCCTCATCGTTCACGCGGTGGCAGACCCGGCCGGTCAGCTGGGCCCGGAGCATGGTCGCGCCCTTGCCCAGCTCGGCCCCGAACCGCTGCCCGCACACCTCCAGGTAGATGCCGGCCGCGCGGCCGAGCTGAGCGAGCCGGATCAGCTGGGTGACCATCTCGTCCCGCCGTTCTTCCTCTTTTTTCGTGGCGACGAGGAAGAGTTCGGCCACTTCGTCGATGAACAGCACGATGGGTGCGGGGCGTTCATCGTCCGGCAGGCCCCAGACGTCGGAGGTGATCTCCTCGGCCGGAGTGCCGGGCGCGATGCCCTGCCGGGCCTTGATCAGGTCGTACCGGTCCTCCATTTCCTGCACGAGCACGGGCAGCAACTCGGCCGCCTGCTCCGGATCGGTGGCCAGCGCGGAGAGCCGAGGCGCGAACGGCGCCAGCTCCACACCACGCTTGCAGTCGATTCCCACGAGCACGACCGGCTGAGCGGCCAGTCCCGCGAGTAGGTTCCGCAGGAACATCGACTTGCCGGACAGCGTGGCGCCGAGCACGAGTTCGTGAGGTACGGCCCGGTAGTCCCGCACGTAGGCGGTCGCGTCCTCCCGCAGAGCCACCGGCACGCGCAGCGGACCGGCATCGGTCCGGCGAGGCATCCGCACCTTTCGCAGGACGTCGAAGCCGACGAGCCGCAGCTCCACGACTCCGGGCTTGACGTCCCGGACGTACACGGCGTGCACACCCCACGCGTGCCGCAGCCGTTCTGCCGAGGCCGCCACGTCCGCCGGTTCCTGCCCCGGAGCCAGCCGCAGCCGGAGCCGCAGGCCGGTCGAGGTGGGCCGGATCATGCCCCGACGGGGAGACACCGGCCGGACCGCACGGCGAGTGGCCGCCTTGACGGCCAGGGCCCGTAACCGGGACGGCTCGACCGTCAGGCCGCACGCGTCCATGGTCGAGGAGTACGAGGCCGGCAGCCGAGCCACCGAGACCGGCAGCCCCACCGCGGACCAGTACGCCGCCGGGTGAGCGTGCCGGGCGTAGGCCGCACCGCCTATCGACTGGGCCCGTGGTGCCAGGAGTCGGCGATGGAGTCGACGAGGAGCAGCCCGCGGCCGTGCGCGTCGTTGGCGTCGGGGTGCCGCAGCCGGACGCTCACAGGGAATCCCGGGTTGTGCACCTCGACCCGGAGGGAAGTCCCCTCGCGGAACCACTCCACTCGAACCACCCAGGGGTCGTCGGACCGGCCGTAGGCGATGGCGTTGGTCACCAGCTCCGAGATCATCAGCGCACAGTCGTCGACCGAGCAGGCCGGGTTGTACGGAGCGATGAACTTCCGGAACCAGCGCCGAGCCCGAGGCACGGACTCTGGGACGGGATGCAAGATCATCGCGCCGAGCCGCGGTGAGTCCTCGGAGGGATAGCGGTCGATCGTGTAGGCCATCCGTGCTCACTCTCTGCCGCTGCCGTCGCAGTCGAGGCAGCGCCGCTTCGATGTGGCACGGGTGCGGTCGGCGGCGGTGGCAAACGCCAGGGTCGTACGCGAGCCGACACGCTTCCAGCCGCGCCCCCGGCAACCCCGGCAAGGTAAGTGCGTGCCCTGATCCGGCCGCTGACTCGTCACACCGTGCCCCCTTCCGATGAAATGGCCTTAGCCACTTCCTGGATAGTGGCCTTAGCCATTTCGGCGGCGCAAGCGGTTCGCCTCAACTGACCGGCTGTCAGGCGAGCGGGTAGCCCTGCTCGAACGCCCAACGCTGCGGCGGGTAGGTGGCCTCGGCAAACTCCAGCGGCCGGTCCTGGAGGTCGTAGACAACGTGATGCACGACCAAGACAGCGGAGCCCGATTCAAGTTGGAGGTCAGCCGCTTCCTCATCTGTCGCCGTCCGGGCGCACATGCGATCTTCGGCGTAGCTGCCCTGACGTCCAGTCATCTTCTCGACGTACATCAGGGTTCCCTCCTGAATCCGCTCGGGATCCACCAGCTTCGGTGCCCGCTGCCCGACATCCGGCGAGAACCACGAGGTGGACAACGTGATAGGTCCGTCCTGGTTGTTGGTCACCCGCCGCCGGTGAACAGTCCGACGGTCCTTCACCAGGCCCAGTGCCTCAGCAACGTGATCCGGCGCCTCCAGCCAGCCGGCCGACGTGATGACCGCATACTCGCCGGGCGTGTAGATCTTCCCCGTCTGCCGCGCACGGCCGTACAACTCACGTGCACGCCGGTTCACTTCGAGGCTCCGCACGTACGTGCCCGACCCCTGCCGCTTCTCGACAAGCCCCTGATGGCTCAGCGCCTCCAGCGACCGAGCCGCCGTCGGCCTGGACACCCCCCAATCTGCCGCCAGCTGCCGCTCCGAGGGGACCTCATCCCCCGGCCGCAGGTCACCCCGAAGGATCTGATCGCGGATGTAGTGCGCGATCTGGAGATACTTCGGCTGAGCCTCCTCGATCTTGGGCATGCGCCCTCCTCGTTCCGTGCCGCTCGGGCGGCAAAGTGGCTATGGCCTCTAGCCACTATAGGGTGAGTGGTCAAGACCGGACCGCGTAGTCTTGGGCTCATGACGCGGTTGATCGTCGCAGCAGGAGGAGGGGGCGACGCAGTCGCCGCCGCAATGCTTGACGCCGCCCTTTACGGCGACGACGACGGCCGGGCGGTGATCCTCACGTACGCATGGGACCGCTTGCTGATCGACCCGGTACCGGGCCCCCGAGGACCTGAGAACTTCACCGGCCTCGAACCCATCACCCCGGCCGTCTGGAAAGTGCCGGCGCAGGCCCGCCCGATCGCCCCGGCAGGCTCCACTCTCCCCCGGCTCGCGGCAGAGCTCCCGCACACGTTCGCGCTGATCGACCCACGACACGGCGCCGAGGGTGTCACACGCCAACTCGAAGAGTTGGTGAGCCACTTGGAGCCCGAGTCGATCGATCTCCTGGACGTGGGCGGCGACGTTCTGGCACAGGGCGACGAGCCGACCCTGAAGAGCCCACTCGCGGACGCCCTCACACTCGCGGCTTGCGGCCAAGTCAACGCGCCCATCCGGCTGCTGATCGCGGGGCCGGGCCTGGACGGGGAACTTCCGCTCGACGACATGCGCGGCATGCTCGGCCCGATTGTCCACACCCTCACAGCCAAGGATGTGGAGCCGGTCAGCTCGGTCCTGGAGTGGCACCCTTCCGAGGCGACCGGAATGCTCGCGGCGACGGCCCGAGGAGCACGGGGCACATGCGAGGTCCGGGACGCGGGACTTCCCATCCCCCTGACCGACGAGAGCCCGACGGTCCACGAAGTCGATCTGGACGAGGCGCTGAGCTGCAACAACTTGGCCCGCGCGATCATGACGACAGCCACCTTGGACGAGGTCGAGGCCCTCAGCCGCGAAGTGTGCGGCTTCTCGGAGATCGACTACGAGCGCAACAAAGCCCTGTGGCTCAAGAAGCAGCGGCCGGTGAGGCTGGACGCCGAGTCGGTGCTGCCCCGACTCGACCAGTTCGAGGCCGAGGCACGAAGCCGCGGAGTCACCCACACGACGTTCCGCCGCCTCACCGAGGCACTGAACCTCGACGGCACTCAGCGCGAGGCCCTGCGCCAGCTGCTCATCAACAGCCGACCTGAGCAGTACGCGGCCCCCCTGTGGAGCATCACAGCTACGAGCCCGACATCATGAGTGCGTTCAGGAGCGACCCGGACCTGATCGTGCAGGACAGCACCGGCAACGGCACGGAAGCCGACCTTGCCACGAATCTGCTGAACGGCAGCATCAGGCTGTCGATCCTGTGGACGCAAGAGATCTTGCTGTCCGCCGACGCCGCAGAGCAATTGGCGGCTGCTCTGCAACGGGCTGCCGCACAGTCCCGCAGCATCACAGGCGCAACAGCCAACCGGCCAGGCACAGCAACCGACTGAGTTACCACCTTCTTCACGGGTTCAAGTCGGCTCGCTCCGCTCGCCGCGCGCGGCCCGGCCCCCGGCTGGGGCGGTCGGCTCCACGGCTTTACGCAGCCACTTTGGCGCGAGCCTCGAAGATCATGGCCCCAACGTCGTGCTTTACCGGGCAGGTCAACAGACTGCCCGACGCGCCGGAAGCTTACGGGGCCATGATCACTCGCGCCAAAGCAGCTCCCGCCCAAAGCCGCTCCGCCGACCTCGTTGCGCACACGAAAGGAGTTGCGGCTTCCACTTTCACACCTCGGAAAGTGGGTCGCCCAAACGGTCCGACGTCGGCCAAATGTATGGCAGATCGTTCGGCACGTCGAGGAAGAGTGATGTATAGGTGTTCGGGTCCTTACGTACCAGCGCTGACTGGTGGCTGCGGTGAAAGGCATCGTCACCGAGCCAAGGAGGAAGTTCCCCAGCGGCAGCAAGTAGCGCCTGGTGGCGAGCTGATGCACCGGGACGGAATGCGAGGAGATCAGCGACCAGTGTGGCCGCACAGCCGTCCTGATGGCCCCGTTCACGCCACACCTTGCAGACTTCCAGGCCATATCGGACCAGCGCTTCCTCGTATCCCGCCCACATCCGCACTGCTGGATGGCGGCGCCACCCGTAACCCGGCACGAAGAGGCCACGAAGGACCTGCAATGCCTCGACCCGCTGTTTTCCAAGTCGGCGACGGTCCAGGACCAGGGCCGAGGATCTGAAGTCAGGGTAGGGCAGGAAAGTCTGCATGCCGTCGTCCCTGCCAGGCAGAGATCTTCTTGTGGGGCGAAAAGTCCGCTGCCCGACTCGAGCCTTTACCGCTTTTCGGTGCCAGGGGTACGTCGGCCAAGGAGAAGCGCAAGACCGACCATGGCGATGCCCAGCACGAAGTGGAGCCAGTCATCGGCAGTGTTGAGGGGCACGAAGTTGGCGTCACTGTCCCGGCTGACGACCAAGCCGTAGACCCACAACACTAGGTAGATGACCCCGCCGACTAGCAGATAGTTATACGCGGCGGAAGCGGTACGGGCCAGTGCCAGACCGGCAACGCCGAAAGCCAGGTGGACCAGGTTGTGCAGGATGGAAATCTGGAAGAGCCCGAACAGCTTGGCACCCGACTCGTGCGAGGCGAATTCCATCGCACTGTAACTCGTGGTGATCCCAGGGATGAAGCCCAGTATGCCCACTAGCAGGAATACTGCGCCCACCAGCCCGGCGGCCTGCTGCACGGGGGTGCTGGCGGTCGCGCGGCGTGTGCGTGTGCGTGTGGTCATGGTTTGCCGATCCTCACTGTCTTACGGATGGCGAGAAGGAAAAGATCCATTCTTGCCCACGAGTACCACGCCTGGTGCAAACACAACCTGGTCGAGCAATGGCATCGGCGCGCGCAGCCGGTCCGGCGGAGGCCAGGCGGCATCCGTCTCCTTCCGGCCAGCCAAAGCCGCCGATCGAACTGCTCGGCATGTTGAAGGCACAAACAAAAAGTGGCCTCTGATTCGTCGGAGTGCGGGGTGTTGCTCAAGGAAATGGGCACTCCGGTGTAGCAGCGCCTGCTGAGGTTCTGGCCACCGCTCAGGCGGGACGCCATGTGAAAGATCCCGAGCACGGTCTCATCGTCATCGCTCTGCCACCGCCCGGCTCGTGCAGGCGAGAGGACGACGATGGCGACGTGTTGTCTGGGCGTTGTCGACGGGCTCAGACACGCCCCGGCGTAAGAAACGCCACCGCCAGGACTGCAGGAAACAAACCCCACTACCGGCCTATGAGCGGGAGTACACCATGATCGTAAAGAAAATGCACGAGATGGGCGTCCGCAGCGAGCACGCCTACATGGCCGCTTTCACCTCCATCGGCCTGACCGTTGCCGCCTGGGTGACCAGCCTGAAAGCCGAACCCGGCACCGGGCTCGCCCGCGCCGACCGGTGGGGCATCTTCGTGGGCGAGTGGGCTCCCACGTTCTTCGGCCTCGGCCTCGCCCTGTCCCACTACGAACAGCACGACGGCACCCTCACGGCCAGCGTCCATGAGTTCCGGGAGCGCAAGGCAGCTGGCTGAAAAAGGCCTTCAACAAGGGAAGCCTTACCGGTGGTGCCTGCCCGGGCGGGCACCACCGCCATACCATCAGCCACATTGGAAGATCATGAACGGTTACAACAATGTCCCCGACCGCGCCCATCAGCGCCCCGAGGGCCTTAGCAATACGACGGTGCGGGCCTTGGGGTCACTGTCGAGGGCACTGGAGACAACAGAACGCGCCCGTGGTCACCTGTACAGTTTCCATCAGCTAACCGGTACTGCGGACCTGGAACTGGACGAAGCAGTGCAGCTGCTACGTGAGGCTGGCCACCCGAAGTGGGCCGACCAAGTACAGACAGAAATCATGGGCCGCAACGTCATTCCCGACCATTGGACCTTCCAGATCATCGAGGCCTACAACGACAGCTACCACCAGCCGTTCAAAGACCTCGAACGCGCCGCAGTAGAGCGGCTGGCCGAAGGGCGGGACCATCTGTACGAGGCAGAGATGAAAGAATCCCGCCGCACGGCTGGCCATCCTGCCCACACCGCCCGTCCCGACACCACCCCATAACCGAGCTTGCAACGAACCGCGTCTTCCGGCCGTCATAAAACACGTTGTTCTGTGCCTGGACCGGGCTACCGCCGAGGCCCCGTGACAGAACCGCCGCACCACAAGCGCACCAGATAGGGCGGGGAACAGCGGGGAATCACGGTGAAAGCGGCCCCACCCGCCGAGGCCACCCTGTCGCCGTTTGCCCAGGTCAGGCCCCGAACCGGACGGCAGGTGTCCGCAGCTTCCCAAGCTGAGAGCGCGAGTTCGATTCTCGTCACCCGCTCCATGATGAAACCCCAGGTCAATGGCCTGGGGTTTGTTCACGGCGGGGTTCTCCACCGGATTCCGACCCGCTTAGCACATGAGATTGGGCACACGGAGGGCACGAATGCTTGGCGGATGCCACGCAGTCACCGCTCCTATTTGTCAAAACGTGCCACTGGCCTGCGATTTCGTGACGTCCACCGCGAGCCTTCACGGATGCGGGCCCTCAGCCTGCCGTTCCCTGGGCACGGCCGAATGGTGTTCCCCACCGTCCGGAGGGCACCGCGGGTGCGAGCTCCGACGCCAGTCCACGCAGATCGGGCTCGAGGTGCTGAATGCGGTGGGCGGGGGCTTCGGCGAGCCTGTGCCGAAGGTGTGGTGGCGCCCCAAGCCCGCCGCTGCCACGACGAGTTCCCACGCGAATGCATCGGCGGCCGGGCCGACGATCCCGTGAGAGAGCTGCTCCCATGCGAGATAGCCGGGCGTGCCCAACCACCAGCCGGTCCAAGTCATGGCCGTCGCATCGGCGAGCGCTACGGCCGGTTGGAGATCGTTGACGTGCCCTGGCATGGGTGGTGGCGGCCGAACACTGCCGGGAGGCGTTCGCCGTGTGCGCCGACCTGGTGACACGGGCACCTGTCCCGGCCGCGCCGCATCGCGACGAGGAGCGCCGGCCCGGGCCCTACGCGACGGCCGCTGGAAGGCGCTGAACATGGATGAGGCGCACCTGACACCCATGAGGGCGCTCGGGGATCGGGAGCAGCGCCACCGGCCCCGGCTGCCGGCTTGCCGTCAGCGGGCTCCCTGGACCACGTCGGCGTCACGGGAGCAAGGCGGCTCCGGTGGGGTGCCGGGTGGGAGGTGCTTGCGTTCCTCCTCGGTGAAGGCGCGCCCCACGTTCTCGCAGAGGTGGCTGAACCAGGTGTCGGGGCGCAGATCGAACGCGGTACGCCAGCCCTCGCTCCCCACGATCAGCCGGGTGTCTCGCACGACCGCCGTGGCGTAAGAGCCGGTCGGGATCGCAGCGACGCGGATGCCGTCGGCGTCCCACAGTTCGTACGTGCCGTCACTCTCGGCCGTGATCACCATTCCGCTGTCCGTCACCCCAGCGACACCGTCACCCCCCTCCATCACGATGGGAGTGGCGACGACAGTGCGTTTCTCGACGTCCCAGCGGTGCAGCCTTCCGTCGTTGTAGGTCACCAACAGGTGTCGGCCGTCCGGCGAGAAGGCCAGGTTGTCCGAGTCGTCTCCCTCGAAGGCCCAGTTGATCTCATCGGCCTTCAATACCTGTGTTCGTGAACGGGCCCCCAGGTCCCAGATCTGGATCCTGCCTCGGTCCCTGTCGTCAGGCGTCACCACGGCGACTTGGTGCGGGTGACCCGGGCGGCCCAGAATCTGGCTCCTGACCAGGGGAAAGGTCTGGCCACGCGGTGAGCGGTCGACGGTCAGCGGTCCTCCTGTCTGCACACCCCGCTCCGGGTCCACCTGGAGCAGGCTGCCGCCTCGGGTCAGGACGACGACGTCGCCGTCGGACAGGGCTACGACCGAGCTGATCAGCCCCTCCTCTGCAGCGGTTTCCCGGCCCGCGTCCAACGGCACGTCGACGCGGTCGGACAGCGCGTCGGCGTCGTACACATACAGGTGTGCACGATGCTCCGCCGAGAGCACGAGGTGCTTGCCCTCAGGTGTCCATACGAGGTACTGGTCGCCGCCTCGGACGAACCCGGCCGGCAGTTCGCCGACGGTGGTGCCGCCGTGTACCAGGTCCACCACCTGCACCTCACGATCCGACAGCCGCGCGACTCTCCGGCCGTCCGGCGACAGGACCCCCTTGGTGACCTCCCGTCCGGGGTCGGGCCGGGGCGCGGCGGATGCGTGGGCCACGACCAGGGTGTTCCCGACCGGGGACAGCACCATCAGTTCGCCTTGCCGGTTCCGGGCGACGGCGAGCTTCGGTTCGTCGTAGCCCGGCTCGTCGTCCAGGGGCAGGCGCGTCACATACGTGTCGTCCGTGCCCCGCCTGCCGAGTGTCAGATCGGCGTAGCCGAAGTCGGCGATCTCCTGTGTGTCGAAGCCATAGGCGCCCGTGGCGTCGGAGTAGAGCCAGCCGTCGGCAGTGTCGCCGGACGGGATCTTTCGCAGCACGCGTCCCGTGCGCAGATCACGCAGAACGGTGCCGTTGGGTGTTCTGGCCTCCTCGGACATGCTCGTCGTGACTTCGACGGTGCCGACGTCCTCTCCGAAACTCACGCTCTGGTCTCCGGCCGTCGACACCACGGTGTCCGCCACCGGCAGCGGCTTGACGCTGCCCAGGTCCCACGCATCGAGGAAGACCCTCGGCTTCGCGCCCTTGTCGCCAGGGCTGTGAATGTCGAGGAACCTCAGCATCCGGCTGCCGTCCGCGCTGAAGTCCAGCCCGGCGCTGACACGATCGCGCCCGCTCGTGAACCGTTCGCCGAGCCGGATCGGCTCGCTGCCCGGGCCGTCCAGCCGCCACAGCCACACCGTGCCGTCCGGCATCGCCACGGCGTAGTGCCGCCCGTCGGGGCTGATCGCGGCGCGCGATTGGGTCTCGGGCACGCCCTTGAGCGTGTAGTGCCGCGGCGTGCCGTCCAGTACGCCGGTCACGATCGACACCTCGTACGGGTCCTCGTTCTCGGGCTTGGAGAACACCGCGAGAGTACGGCCGTCCGCGGTGGCGTCCAGGTCCTGGACCCGGCCCCGCCACAGTCCGGTGTGGAGGCCGCGCGCGTACTGGGCCCGTACGTACTGTGTGAGCAGAGCCTCCCGCGCCTGCGGCTGCGTCCGGTCGGCGTGCCAGGCGGCGAGCGCCAACTGCACTGCCGTGCCGGGTTCCTTGGCCTGCCGGCTGCCCGACTCCTCCGCGAGCGCGCGGGACGCGAGGGTACGCAGCTGGTCCTCGAGATCCTGGCTGGTGTTCCAGGCTTTCACGCCCAGCGTCACCGCCACCGACAGCAGCGCCATCAGCGCCGCGACTCCCACCAGCAGCCTGCGGATCGTCCGCTTCGCGTAACGGCGGCCCGCCTCGATGTACGCACGCTCGTCCGCCGTCACGTCCTCGGGCCGGCGCTTGAGCCAGTGCTCCCCCTCGGCAAGGGTCCTGCCTCGCTGCAAGGCCCCCGTTTCTTTGCCTTTCGCCTCCCAGCGCGCCAGGTCCGTACGGAGTTGCTCCTGCCACACCCGGAAGTTCCTGCTGTCGTCCAGCCACTCGCGCAGCCTGGGCCACAGCCGGGTGAGGGCCTCGTGCGCGAGGTCGACGATCTCCGCGCCCTCGGCCGTACGGCCGATGACGACCAGCTTCGCCCGCGCGAGGCGGCGGGCGAGCGCCACGGCGGCCGGATCGAGTTGGGTGACGGGGACGGCGCGGCGGGTGTATCCGCCCCCTTCGTCGGGACGGGCCAGTTGCACGAACAGCCTGCGCGCGACGGCCTTTTCGGCCGCGGGTACGTGCGCGCTGTAGGCGTCGTCCGCGTAGCCCACCAGGGTTCCGGCGACGCCGCCGAGTTCGTCGTACGCGGCGTGGGTGAGCATGAAGCGTTCGCGCCGCTCCCAGAGCCTGGTGAGGGTGAACTGCACCAACGGCATCCGGCCGGGCTCGTCTGCGGCGTCCTCGACAATGCGCTCAGCCAGGCCCGGCTCCAGCCACAGCCCCGGTACGGCGGCGACGGGACTCACGACGGCGCGGTACAGGTGCTCCGCGTCGAGCGGGGCGAGGAAGAGGACGGCATCGCTCAGAGAGCCGGACGTCTCCGATGTCAGCAGGGCGTCGAGGGATGCCTGACGCGCCGTGGCTACGACACGCACACCGCACCCGTCGCCCTGGTTCTCCGTGAGGGCGATGAGGAGGCGGAGAAGGGTGCGCGCGGCGGACGGTTCGGCTCCGACGTACTCCTCCAGTTGATCGACGACGATCAGGTGGCCGCCTTGGCCGGCGCGCTCTTCAAGCGAAGCCCGCAGCGCGGCGACGGCCTGTGGGGTTCGGCCGCTGTCCGCTCCGGCCTGCGCCACGGCCCCGGCAGGGCCCTCGACCGCACTCTCCAGCAGCCGCGCCAGTTCCCCCGCCTTGCTCAGCCGGTCCACCTCCCCGATCCCCGACTCCAGGACGGGTACGAGCGCGTGCGCCAGCAACGTCTCCGGTGGCGCACCGGGCACGGGGCGCAGAACGGTCACGCTCATGCCGTCCGCCCGGAGCCGGGGCAGAAGCCCGGCACGGATGAGTGAGGACTTGCCGCTTCCAGAGGGGCCGACGACCACCGTGAGGGAGCGCCCGGCGATCGATGCGGCAAGCCGCCCGGTGTCGTCGTCGCGACCGTGGAAGAACTCGGCGTCCTCCTCCTCGAACACCTCGAGGCCGCGGAACGGGCACGTCGGGCGCAGCACGTCCTCGTCCACGAGCGCGTCGGACGGTACGAGAAACGCGGTGCCCGCCAGTTCGCCGCGACCGGCCGCCACGGCCAGCCCGACGACCCCGCCCTGCACGTCGTCCCATACCGCCGCACCGCTGTAACCGTTGGTCACCCGCGGGCTGCCGGGACCGGTGTCCATCTGTACCCAGCCCACGCCCTGGACGCTCCGCAGTGTGCCGGTCGCCCACACCCCGTGGTCGCCGCCGCCCGGAAAACCGTACGCGCGGAAGGAGTGCCCCCATACGGACGTACCGTCCACGAGCGGCACCGGACGGGCGTTGGGCACGGGTTCGTCGAGGCGCAGCAAGGCCATGTCACCGCTGTCGTCCTCCAGTACCGGCTGCCAGGAGACGACCCGGGCGCGCACGGCGGGGGCGGCTCCGTCCGCGTCGCGCACCAGCGGGAACTCCACCTGTACGGCCTCGGAGGGGACGGTCGCGGTATCACGCGGGAGCCCCAGCGCATCGGCGACGACGTGCGCGCAGGTGCAGATGATGTCGGCCGCCACGAGAAATCCCGCTCCCGCTATCTCGTCGGCTCCCCGTATGCGGACGAGCCCCGATTCCAGCGGCGCTTCACCCCGTATCGCTGTCATGTCCGCGATGATCCCGGGTCGCGGGCGCCCCACTCCAGACGCACGGCGAAGTTGGCCTCGCTCGCCGCCTTCGCCACCACGACGCCCGCTTCCGCGGACAGCTTGATCCCGAACTCCACGCTCACCGAGTCGGGTCGGCTCGCCAGGCCCCGGACGCTGTCGGCCACCGCCTCGACCGCGGGCCTGATGTGCGCGAGCGCCTCCTGGAGGGTGTGCGCGGAGCCGCGGACGACCTCGGATGCCGACCCACGGCCCACTCGGTCGATCCCGCTGTCCTGCTGCCCCTCGACCTCGACGCGCACCGCGGTCCCATCGCTGAGCCTCATCTCCCCGATCCGGGTCACGCCGTCCGCCCTTCACACTCGAGGATCGCCACGAACCCACTATGGCGATCAACTTACCTATTTCATAAGGAGTTTCGAGCATCACCGACGGCACCGTCATCGTTCCCCCACGAGACGTCGAGCCCCAACACGTGGCGGTGGGAATCCGCCGGGGCTGCGCTGGACGACCTCCGGCCCAGCTCACACCAGCCCCATCGACCCACACTCATGCATAGATGCAGATATAATTGATGGCGTAGATGATACTTAGGAGGTGTAGTCGATGAGCCGAACCGTGATCGACCTCGACGACCAGCTGGTCGCGGACGTGGCGAAGGCCCTCGGGACCAGCACCAAGAAGGAGACCGTGAACACCGCCCTGCGGGAAGTGCTGGAGAACCGGCGGCGCGCTCTGGCACTTACCCGCCTGCGTGCGGCTGCGGAGGAGGGCGCCTTTGACCTGGACCTCTTCGAGGACAAAGGCAACTACCGCCGGTGAACGCCGCGCAGTTCCTGATCGACACCAGCGCACTCGCTCGCCTGCTGCGCGGCGACGCCGAACAGTACGGATGGGACCAGGCGGCAGCGGCCGGGCTCATCGCCACCTGCCCCATCACCGAGCTGGAGTTCTTCTACAGCGCGCGCTCCGCCGCCGACCGTACACAGGGCATCGAGGACATGCGCCTGCTGTTCGGCTGGGTGCCGGTCGACGACCGCGCGTACGACCGCGCCTGGCAGGTCCAGGAGATCCTCACCCAACGCGGACAGCACCGCAGCGCCGGGGCCGTCGACCTCGTGGTGGCCGCCACGGCCGAGTTGCAGGGACTGACCCTGCTGCATCGCGACCGGGACTTCGAGTGCATCGCCGCCGTCACCGGCCAGGCACTCCAGTGGTACGGCCCCGAAACGGGCAAGTGACAAGGGACCGAGCTGCACGTGCTCTGCCCACCGGTCTTCGCAGTCCGTACCCACAGCGTGCCCGTAAGAGCGGACAACCACGGCCAACAGCGGCTCCATCGACCTCGGACAGGACTGCTGCTTCAATACGTATGCCCAGGTCACAAGCTATGTAGCCTGGAAAGCCCCGTCGCTTCCCAAGCTGAGAGCGCGAGTTCGACTCTCGTCACCCAACTCCATACCGAACCCCCAGGTCAGTCACCCGGGTGTCTCGCCTAGCTGTTGCTGGCCATGACGTTGGTGACGCTTGTGTGGAGGCGTGAGGCTGGAGGACGGTTACCGGCGGCGGTGTGAGGCCGGTGGTAGTTGTAGTGGATGTTCCAGACCGCGATCTCCCCGGCTCGCTCTGCTTCAGAGGTCCAGGTGCGGGCGTAGAGCAGCTCTTCGGCGAGAATGCGCTGGTAGCGCTCGACCTTGCCGTTGTGCCGGGGCGTGTAGGGCTTGGTCCGCTGGTGGCGGGAGGCTCACGAGATCAGGGAGCGCACGAAGACCGCGGCGCGGTAGTTGGCGCCGTTGTCGGTGACCACACGCACGATCCGGTGGATGCCGTGGGCGGCGAAGAACGCGCGGGCGCGGCTGAAGAACGCCACGGTGGTGGCGGCCTTCTCGTCGGGAAGGGGCTCGGTATAGGCCAGGCGGGAGAACCCGTCGACGGCGGAGTGCAGGTAGACGTACCCACCCTTGGCGCCGACGGTCTTCGCGCGCTGGGCGGCCCTGGCCTGCTGGGAGTCGCGGCCGTGGGCCCGCCACCCGCCGCCGTCCGGGATACGTCCGACCTTCTTGACGTCCAGGTGGACCATGTGGCCCGGGTAGCGGGCCACGATGCATCCCGGCGGACGCCGGTTGGCGGACCCCTCGGGATCGAGGAACCGGCGGTGGTTGATGCCCAGGCGAGCCAGCCACCGGCCCACGGTGCGTTCGCTGATCACCACGCCCTGGTTCGCGAGTTCGAGCGCGATCCGGCGGGCGGACCACTTGTTGTCCCGCCGCAGCTGCTCAATCCGTTCAACAACATCGGGTGGGGTCTGGGTCGGTGAGGAGTGCGGGACGCTCGAGCGGTCCTGCAGTCCGACCTCGCCGTAGGTGTCGTACCGGTTCTTCCACTTGGACAGGCAGGCGCGGGAGACACCGGCCTCGGCGGCCACGTGGGCGATCGGGCGGCTGCGGCAGCGCTCCACGAGCCTTCGGCGTCCTTCGATATTCAAGGGAGCGTTCGCATGCGTCACTGGAGCACCTCGGTGCTTCGGCTGGCCGCGACCGCAGTGCGGAGGGGGAACGCGATGAGCAGTGTGATCGCGACGAGCAGGCCGCTTGCCCACAGCGGCCCGAGGTTCCCGAGCCCGGTGCTGAGGGTGGTCGCGGCGATGAGGGGGCCGACGGCGGCGCCGACGTTGAGTGCTGCGGTCGCATACGAGCCGGCCATCGTGGGGGCTCCCGCAGCCTCGTAGAGGACCCGCGTGATCAGCGTGCTGCCCAGCGCGAACGACAACGCGCCCTGCACGAACACGAGGGTGAACAGGGCGACCGGCTCGTTGGCCAGCACCGCCAGGGCCGGCCAGCCGATGAGCAGCAGCGGACCACCGACTGCGATGACCAGACCGGGACGCTGGTCGGACAGTCGGCCGGCGACGGTGACGCCGACGAAGGAACCGGCACCGAAGAGCACCAGAACGACAGAGATCCACAACTCGCTCAGCCCGGCAGAGCCGGTCACAACGAGGGCGAGGAAGGTGAAGCTTGCGAACGTTGCCGCGTTCACCAGCGCGCCGAGCAGCATCACAAGGATCAACCGCCGCCTTGTGAGCTGGGCGAGCTCCGCTCGCAAGGCTGGCCCGCCAGTCGCCTCTTCCTTCACACGTTCCGCTGGGATCCCCTTCAGGATGCCGAGAGCAGCGGGCAGGCAGAGAGCGGCTACCGCCCAAAATGTGGCCCGCCAGCCGAGCAACGTGCCGAGTACCGACCCACCAGGAACACCGGCGATCGTGGCCACCGTCGTGCCTGACAGCAGCACGGCCAGCGCACGTCCCTTCTTGTCGGGCGAGACCAGCGCGGCGGCAGCTGTCAGAGCGACGGCAAGGAACCCTGCGTTCGCGAGCGCGGCGACGACCCGGGTAGCGAACAGGACCGGGAAGCTCGTGGTGACGGCGCCCACAGCGTGAGCTGCCGCGAAAGCGAGGATGAACCCGAGAAGGCTGGAGCGCCTGGGCCAGTTGCGGGCAAGCGCGGCCACAAGGGGGGCGCCGACGATCATGCCGATCGCGAAGGCCGAGGTGAGAACGCCTGCTGCCGCGACTGTGACGTCAACATCTGAGGCGATGTCCGGCAAGAGGCCGGCGAGCATGAACTCCGAGGTGCCCATGGCGAAGACCGCCATGGCAAGCAGGTACAGCGGGAGAGGCATCGAGTGGCTCCGAGGTGAGGAGAAGCACGAGAAGGTCATCTCGTCACCGCGGCCAGCCCCAAGGGCACACTCGTCCCACCACAGAATGCGGCGCGACGACAGGGCTACAAACTCAGTGGTTCAGGGGGCTGACGGCGTGACCGAAAGCCCCCACCTTGTCTGACTCAGGACTCGACATGGTCCGCACGCTACCCGCCCGATGCCCGTCGAGGCACCTCGGTTTCACCGGCATTGATCTGTGCCACCAACGTCATGTCCCGCAACACCTAACCTCGATCTTGCATGAGGGTCCGTCAGCTTGCTGACGGGCCCTTTCTGCTGGTTCGGGGCGGAGTTTTCTGGGGGTGGGCAGGTTGGCGACCCGGCTGATGCCCCTATGGATGTCAAGCGGCTGGTGCTGGTGTCACCGCGGTTCGCGGGTGATCGTCTGGTAGATCTCTCGTGCGATGTACCGTTTCAGGCAGCGGATGGCTTCTCGGCGGGTCTTGCCCTCGCTGATGCGTCGCTTCACGTAGTCGCGCGTGCGGGTGTCCCAGCGCAGGCGGGCCAGGACGATGGTGTAGAGCGCGGAGTTGGCCTGGCGGTCGCCGCCGCGGTTGAGCCTGCGGCGTTGTGTCTTGCCGGAGGATGCCTCCACCGGGCTGACGCCGCCGAGTGCGGCGAAGGACGCTTCGCTGCCCATCCGTCTTCTTCGTGTCGACACTGACCACCGGGTCCCCGGCAGCCTGGTAGTCCTTGGCCCGCTCGTTGATATAGCGGAACTGACCATCCCGGTCCGGATGCTGGCGGCCCTCGATCGTCTTTGCGTTCCCCTGCAGGCTGAAGCCTTCCTCGCGCAGCAGGTCGGCCACAGTCTCCGCCGAGACACGGTGGCCCTGCCCGGCCAGTTCGGAGGCCAAATGACGGGTCGACTTCGTCGTCCAGCGCAGCGGCGACATCGGATCACCCCGCATGTCCGGCTCGACGAGAGCCAGCAGGGCAGGCCGCAGCCCAGGATCAAGATCCGCCACGCGCTTGCGGCCTCCGCCTTCCCGGCGGGCCCGGCCCAACGGGGCTGCACCGGACTCCAGTTCAGCAACCCCGCGGGACACAGTGCCCTCACGCACCCCGGCCGCACGAGCCACCTTTCTGATCCCACCATGCCCCAGCGACCGCGCCTCCGCCCCCATAGCCAACCGGCGCTGCCGCTCATCCAGATGCGGAAACAGCACCTGGAACTTCGCCGCCAGCCCCGCCTCAACCCCCTCCAACATCCCCATAGCACAACAACGACGAGCACCCACGGAAGCAACGACTTGTTTCTCCGCAGACCCTTATCGCCGCGAACGCCGAGTCAAGGGCGAGTCCGAGATGGGTGGTTCTGGCGGTGCAGGGCGGGATCTCCTGATAGGAGGAAGTCGACCAAGACGTTCCTGATCAGGGGATCCTGTTGTCGAGCCAGTCTGCCACCTGCACCGTGACGCGCACTACGACCGTCGCCGCGGGCGCCTTCGCCCCTGGTCACCTCGGTGGGCTGAGTGAGCACATACCGTTCGAGCTCGTCGATGATGTGCTCGAGGAGACCAGGACCGTTCAGGCCCGTGTGCGTACGCTTCCGTCCCGGGTCGGCATCTACTTCGTCCTGGCCCTGGGGCTGTTCCCTGCTCTGGGATACCGGCGTGTCTGGGACAAGCTCGTGGCCGGCCTGTCGGGCATCGACCTGTGCACTCCATCGGAAGCCGCCCTGCGACAGCTGCGCCGACGTCTGGGGCCGGAGCCGCTGAGAGCGCTGTTCGACGTTCTGGCGGTGCCGCTGGCACGGCCATCAACACCCGGCGTCCGCTACCGGCGCTGGCGGACCGTGGCGTTCGACGGCTGCAGCTCCCTCAAGGCGCCGGACCTGCCGCGCGTCCGGGCACTGCTGGGCAAGGTCCGGCACCACTGGGGCATGTCCGGCTACCCGTCTCTGAGGCTGACCGTGCTGTGCGAGACCGGGACTCGCGGCCTGCTCGGTGCAGTCTTCGGCCCGTCCGAGAACGGCGAGACCGTCCAGGCGACCCAGCTGCTGCCCCGGCTGACTCCGCAGATGCTCCTGCTGGCAGACCGGGCCTTCGACGGCGACGACTTCCTGCGCGCCGTCGCCGGCACTGGCTCCCAGTTCCTGGTGCGGTTGTGTGCCCACCGGCGCCCCGCAGTGCTGGCGGTCCTCCCCGACGGCTCCTACCTCACCCGCTTCCACGACCTGCACGTCCGCGTCATCGACGCCGACATCACCATCACCACCAACGGCGGACAGCGCATCGCAGGCCGCTACCGGCTCGCGACCACCCTCACCGACCACCGCCGCGATCCCGCCGAGGCCCTGGTCCGCCTCTATCACGAACGCTGGGAGATCGAGTCCGCCTTCTACTCGCTGCGGCACACCCTGCTGACCGGGCGAGTCCTGCGTTCCCAGGAACCGCGCGGACTCGAGCAGGAGATGTGGGCTCTGCTCACCCTCTACCAGACCCTCCGCATTGCGATGGTCGACGCCGTCGAGTCCGTCCCCGGTGCTGACCCGGACCGGGCCAGCTTCACCGTCGCCCTTCAAGCGGCCCGTGACCAGCTGATCCGCGCAGACCACGTCCTGCCGGCCCCGTCGAATCACACCACCAGCGGCATTTCCAGCGCGGTCCTGTCCGCTCTGTTGCCGGCCCGGCGCTCACGCATCAGTGCGCCGGCTCTCGCGCGATCACCCGATCAGGAACCCTGTTCGACCAGGCCAGCCCCGTGATCGATAAGCGGATGGCGTCTGAGCTTCACCGGCCTGGTCGGTGCGATGGTGGTCCTGGCCGTCGCGCGCTCGCTCCGACTGCGGCTGCCGGTGCCGGCTCCGACCGTCCTGGTGACTGGTGGCGTTGCCGCGTCGATCGCCGTAACCGTGATCTTCCTGCGCCGGGAGCCGACCGCGGCCGAGCACCTGCCGCCTGCCGCCTGCCGCCTGCCGCCTGCCGCGGCGGTATATCTCGCCACCGTGCTGGCCGGCTGCCTGTGGCTCGCCGTGGCAGCGCCGCGGTGGCTGGGCACCACCCGGCTCGCACCCCACCTCGGCGCCGCCGCCGCGCTCGTGTTCACGGCCTGGTTCCTGCTGGCGATCCGCACCGACGGAGCGGAGCCCCCGCTTCCGCTCGTGCTCCTGCTCGCACTTGTGCTCCCGGTCGCCCCCATCGCCGCCTTCTTCCTCCCGGCGTTCACGGCGGCGCGGGCCGGCCGGTCGTTCCGCTCGGGCCTGCAGGCCACCGTCTGGACCGTGGCCGTCACCGTCCCGCTCACCTACGCCCTGTGGTTGCCCGAGGCGCTGCGCCGTCACGCGATCGACGGCAAGCTGCTCGTCGGTGAGCAGGCTCCCGTGGCGGGAACCTGACCGACGCCTTGGTCTTCAGCCTCGGCGTCTTTCCCGTGCTCGGCCTCACGCTCGGGGTGATCGGCGCCGGTCTCGGAACGCGGATGACCCGCCCGCCCGCCGACGCTCCGCCTCAACCCCATACCTGACACGGAGCCTTTTCCATCCTCACTCTGAGCTGGCGAGATGAAGCGTGAGGACAGCCTGGACCAGGCTGGTGATCCGAGTGGTCGAGCAGCGGAGCTTGCGCAGGAGCCGCCAGGATTTGAGGGTGGCGATGGCCTGTTCGGCGAGGGCCCGGATCTTCGCATGAGACCGGTTGACCGCCTGCCGGCCTGTGGAAAGAGTCTCCCAGCGGCCCCAGTAGGGGAGCCGGACCGTACCTCCGGCGCCCCGGTATCCCTTGTCCGCCCAGCATGTGATGTCGGCTTTGGCGAGGGTGCCGATGACGCCGTGCTCACGGGCGGCCCGGACGTCGTGGACGGCACCGGGCAGAGCTGGTGACGCCCACAGCAGACGGCCGGACGGATCGGCGAGGACCTGCACGTTCATCCCGTGCTTCTTGTGCTTTCCAGAGTAGAAGGGGCGGTCGGCGGCGATTCGGTCGATGGGCAGCAGGGTCCCGTCCAGCAGCACGAACGCCTTCGAGGATGCCGTGCGGACCGCTTCGGCGAGGGTGGGGGCGAGGGCGGCCAGGATCTCGACGGCCTCGGTGACGTAGCGGTAGGCGGTGGTGGTTCCAATGCCGAATCCGGCCGCGAGTTGGGCGTACGGATGACCGTTGCGCAGGTGGGCGAGGGTGAGCAGAGCCTGCCGGCCGACGCTCAGGCGCCGCCACCGGGTGCCGAGCTCCCGGCGATGCCTGCGCAGCTTGGCGGGCAGGAAGCGAAGGGCAGGGCTGGACACGTCGACGCCGGACGGATAGACAAGCACACGAAGCCTCTGGTGGAGACGGATTTCTTGGTCGAAAACCCATCTACCAGGGGCTTCACCTGCCTGTCAGCCCAACTGGCCAACCTGACCGGCAGGTTGGAAAACGCTCACGGACACGGCCCGCATCGTGCTCAGCAGGGTCAGGGACTGGAAACGGAACGTCAGTCACCGTGCCAGTCCTTCGATAGCAGGGCATTCGGGCGTAACGCTGCCTGCAATCGGTATTCGGGGCGCCCTGAGGCGCGTCAGCTCCAGCCGGTCATCGGCCCTTCGGACAGAATTCGTTCAGCGCGTTGTTGAAGCCCGCGATGAAGGCGTCCCGTGCGGCCGAGTTGAGGGTGACGAACCTGGGCGGAGTCCTGGTCTTGCAAGCCTCCGGAACCCCCGCCTTCCCGGCCTGGAAGCCGGCGGTGGATGCCCTTTCAACCTCGGACACCCTCCCGGAGGGCTCCCCCGGCTTGGCTCCCTTAGGGCAGAATTCGTTCAGCGCGTTTCTGAAGCCCGCGATGAAGCCGTTCCGTTCGGCCGAGTTGAGGGTGACGAACCTGGGCGGAGTCCTGGTCTTGCAAGCCTCCGGGACCCCCGCCTTCCCGGCCTGGAAGCCGGCGCGGAATCCCCTTTCGAAATCGCCGCCGCCCTGCGTGACGGCGGCCGACGCGGAGGCATGGGCCGCCGGGCTCGGTGCAGCGAAAGCCTGCGGGAGCGCCAGGGAGGCGAACAGCGCCGGCGCGATCAGCGCGACGCTTCGCCTGGCCGTGCATTTTCTATTCATGGTTTCTCCTAAAGCGGCGAAGATGCAGCTCTGCATTGGCTGTGATGTTTCGATAGTTTGCGTTTTAGTTGCAGAATTGGTCGATTGCGCTCTTCTTCCCGGACTCGAAGCCGCGTTCGTAGTTCGGGGCCAGGGCGGCGACGCCCTTCTTCGGCGCGGCGGCCTCGTACAGCTACCGGCCGAGGGCGAACCCGTCCTTTTGCCCCTGGATGAATTCCGCACGGGCCTGCTCCTGCTCGGACTGGCCCGGCTCTCCGGGCACCTGCTCCGGGAGCTCGGGGAGCTCCTGCATCTCCGGGGGCAGGTTGAGCGTCGAGCAACGCACGTCCTGCTTCACCTCGTTGTTCACCGATTCTCTGAGGAAGTAGCTCGCCGGCGGAGTCGGCGGGGTGAGCCCCGGTACCGTCGCATTCCCCGCGGCGTCCGCAATCACCGTGGTCCCCGGGGTCCCATCCGGCTTTCGGACCTGGAGCTGCGCGCCGCCGGTGAATCCCGTCCCGTTTGCCGTGACCGATCCGCCTCCTGCCGTCAGCTCCAGCGTGCACTTGGCCGTCGGCGGGATGGCGGGAGCCGACGCAGCCGCGGCAGCGGGCTGGGTCATGCCCACGAACGAGATGGGAGTCAGCAGAACTGCAGCCGTTATGGCATGTGCAAGCTTCATCTTCGAACCTCGCGGAAATCAGAGCCCACCTCGATGGGCGGGCACCGCATCGCTGATGAGGGCGTCGATGTAAGCCCCGTACCATCAGAATCCCACCGCGACAATTCCGGCGCATCTCGTGGAGGCGGTCCGGCGTCAAACAGAATTTCACCCGTAGTTGAATGGCGCACGGACCAGGGCTTCGGCAAAGTCTTGTGATGTCCAGTTCGTGATCATGTGAGTCCGAGCAGGGCGAGCGGTCGGCGGGCGTCGGGGGCGTTGTGCCGCAGTGCGGGGGCGATGTTCGTCTTGCCGGCCAGGCGGAGGGCGCCGATGGCGAGATGACGCCAGGTGGCCATGGCGCGCGGTGCGGTGCCCGTCCGCAGCTGGGAAGCATCCTCGGGCCGGAGGTGATGCGGGGGCAGATGGAGCGGCTCCTCCGAGACATCGACCTCCCCTCGCTGTCCCTCGGCATCCTCCCCACCACAGCCGAAGTGGCCGTCCATCCCATGACCGGATTCGCCATGTACGACGGTGGCCGAGCCCACTACGAACCCGTTTCCACCAGCGTGGACATCACTGATGCGGACGAAATCGCCCTGCATGACAAGGCGTTCAGCGCGCTCAGCGAGGCCGCCTGCTACGGAGACGCAGCCAAAGATCTGATCACCAAAGCCTTGGCCTTGTAGAGTAGCAACTGACTTTTCGGCTGCCGCGAGGGGCGTTGGAGTGCTCGTCAGCTCCGACGGAGTCAGGCCGCTTCGTTCGGATCATGGTCCCGTTGTCAGTGGCGCAGGGCAGCCACGGGTGCTCGCGGCAGGAGGTGCAGTAGAAGTCGCCCTCGCGGCGGGTGAAGCCGTGCCGGACCTGGCCACATTGGACGCAGGTCCGCTTGGGACCGCGGTAGCAGTCTCCGCAGATCGCGGGCTCGCCCTCGGGCTTGCGGATTCTGATCGGCTTGATCTGCTGGCAGACGTCACAGAGCCGGGGCGGGGCCATGTAGCAGCGCAGACAGACCGGGCCGTCGTCGGTGATGGCGTTCGCCGGCCGCAGTTCCCCGCATCTGTGCGGCTTGATCGGTACGGACGCGCACACTCTGTGCGGGGCGCAGAATCCGTGCGGCTTCGTCACTCCCTGCGGCACGCACTGTGCAGGTCCCCACTCCCTGCGGCACGCGCCACCTGTGCAGGTCCCCACTCCCTGCGGCACGCAGAGTCTGTGCAGTTTGCGGTCAGAGCCGCGTCGTGGGGCAGGCCGGGCCGCCGGGCGCCAGGAAGCGGGCACCGACACCGTTCTCGGCCCCAGGTAGGAGCCCGTCCGACCTGGTCGTTCGCCTGGCGGCGCCGTCGTACGGATATAGCAACTGCCGGAGGTCCGACAGCAGTCAGAGCAGGTGACTACGCCCCGAGTCGTCGCGTTTGAGGACGGGAACAGGTCCCGGGATCACCTCGTCCGCCAGCGGCTCGAAGGCCGGCCACTGCCGGATCCCGCGCCACA
Source organism: Streptomyces flavusporus (assembly GCF_046267975.1). Taxonomy (NCBI): domain Bacteria; kingdom Bacillati; phylum Actinomycetota; class Actinomycetes; order Kitasatosporales; family Streptomycetaceae; genus Streptomyces; species Streptomyces flavusporus. The sequence continues at coordinate 4,749,441 of NZ_CP176503.1, forward strand.
GTGACATCGAGGGCGAGCCGGACTCGGGTCGGACCAGAGGCAGTTGACCGAGGACGAGCAACGCCGGGTCGCCTACACGACGGCCTTCTTCCAGCACGACCTCAACGGCGACACTGGCCAGGACGCGGCCCTGACCGGCAGGAAGCGCCCCACGTGGGCCCGACGTGGTCAAGGCCCACTACGCTGCGCCGGTCGCGTAAGGGCACATCTGTCCTCCTGTTCTCCTCAGCGGCACGGATTTTTTTGTTGCCTGCCTGTAAGAAGCCGACCGCCGCAGCCATTCCTTGGTGAATGAGCCGAGACGAGGAGAGGCGTGTGAGCCAAGCCCAACGCTTCCGGGAGGTCTACGAGGAGTGCTATCCGCGCGTACTCGCCTATGCCACGAGCCGGGTGGGCCGGCAGGTCGGTGAGGACATCACCAGCGAAACGTTCACCGTCGCCTGGCGGCGGATGCGGCACCTCCCGGAGCCCGCGCTGCCCTGGCTCCTGGGGGTGGCCCGCAATCTGGTGCGGGAGTTGTGTCGCCGGGACAGCCGCCAGTACGCCCTGGCCGTCGAGGAAGCACAGCGCATCAACTCCGGCGGCCGGACCGACGTGGGCGACGTGGCCGTGGACGTCACCGACCGCGACGCCGCTCTTCAGGCGCTGGCAAGGCTGTCCGACGCCGACCGGGAACTGCTGACCCTGATCGCCTGGCACGGGCTGAGCCCCAAGCAGGCCGCACGAGTGCTGGGTTGCACCACCGCGACGCTGACTGTCCGGTTGCACCGGGCCCGCCGCCGTCTGGAACAGGCGCTGGCGGCCGTGTCCGTACCGATGGCCCAGAAACGGCAGCACCCGGTCCGTGCGCCCGCCACCCGCACAGGCAGCGCCGCCGGATGATCACGGCTGAGCCCGCTCAGCCGACCGACCGGAAGGAACACTCACATGAAGAAGCCGTACCAACGGGCCCGATCGCGCGACGTCATGACGGTGCTCGCAAACGCCCGGCCCGCCGAACTGGACCCGTCCCGCTTGGCGGGTACCCGACGGCAGCGCGAGGACCTGGCCCGGATCACGTTCGATGCGCCGGACGGAGCCAGCAGACGCATCCTGATGCGACCGCGTGCCTGGCTCGTGCCGCTCGGTGCCGTCGCGGTCCTCGCGACGTCCGCGGTCGTCGTGGGCGTCCCCGCCCAGCAGGAACCGCACGCAGGCGCGGGCGCATCGGCGCCGTCCACAGGAACGACTGATCCGGGCGGCCGCCTCGAACTGCTCAGCGTGGCGGAGAAGGTGGAGGCTGCCGCCGCCGACGAGGGAACGTACTGGCAGGTGACCACGCGGACCGAGAACGTGGACGTCGTCGGCGAGCCGGGTCAGCGCTACTCCGTGCACTCGACCGGGACCAGCAAGTGGTCGGTGGGCGTGCACCCGGGAACCAAAAGCCTGATGGTCAGCAATCTGGACGCCAAAACCGGGCCCCGCACCGCGGAGGACAAGGCCCGCTGGCGGGCCGCAGGTTCCCCGCGCACCGCGAAGTCCGTGAACGTGCCGGGCGGACGGAAGGCGCTGGGGTACCAGATGGGCACCCACCAGCCGCTCGTCATGCGGACCGACTTCGACGGCAAGATCTACGCCCTCGGCCCAAAGAACGTCTCCTCCCAAGATCTGCGTGAACTCCCCACCGGGAGCACTGAGCTGCGTCGGCTGCTGGAGCGGTTGTACGAGCAGGCCGGCAGTGCCGAGACGGGCGCAGGCCGCACGAACTACGTGTTCCAACAGGCCGTCAACCTCGTCACCATGCCGGTACAGCCTGCCGTACGAGCTGCCGCGTACCAGGTGATCGCACAGCTGCCGGGCATCCGCGCGCTGGGGTCCACCGTCGACCCGCTGGGTCGCGAGGGCATCGGTTTCGCGCTCGCCACCAAGTGGCGGACGCCGCTGGGAAGCGTGGAGGAGCAGATCGTCGTGAACCCGTCCAGCGCCGCGCTGCTCTCCAGGCAGAGCGTCCTGGCGGAACCGTCGGCCGAGTCGCAAGAAGCGGGGCTGAAGGCGGGCACGGCGGTGAACTACGAGGCAACGACCCGAATGGGCTGGGCCGAGAAGCAGATCACGGTGCCGCAGAACGCGCGGCGCTGAATCCGGATGAGGCGAGACCCGGCACGCCCGAACTCCCTCTCCCTCTCCCTCTCCCTCTCCCTCTCCCGGCCCAGGACACCGATGCCTTGGGCCGGTGACGGAACACACCGCAAAGGAACGGATAGATGACAGCGTCCGCACGACTGCTGGGCTCACGCAGGGTCCGTATCGCCACCTCGATCGCGGCCTGTGCCCTCGCCCTCACCCCGTGGGCCGCCCAGGCGCAGACCGCGACCCAGGCCGCCCCCTCCGGGACACCCTGGAAGCTCGCCATGCCGCTGGCCCAGGCTCAGTCGAGCGACTTCTTCGATGTCGAGGCGACGAGCAGGACCGACGCGTGGGTGGTGGGCAAGACCATCGACGAATCCTGGACGGCGACCCCGCTGGTCAGGCACTGGGACGGTACCCGGTGGAGCGACGTACCGCCCGTGAGGACGGACGGCAGGCCCGCGCAGTTGGACGCGGTGGCCGCCTCGGGCCCGAACGACGTCTGGGTCGCCGGAACATACAACGACGCCTTCGGGAGTACCACCTCCTCCGCGCGTATCCCGGACCACCTCGCGGGCCTTGTGGGGGACCGGCTCCGCAGCGGCGCCGGTCCCGCGACGGCCAGCCCGATCGTGCTCCAGCACTGGAACGGCACCCGGTGGACACGGTTCACGCGTCCGGCGCCCGCCGAGGGCTGGATCCGCTTCGTCGCAAGACTGACCTCCATGGGCCCGGACTCCGTGTGGCTGACCACCTTTGACTGGAACCCGGACACGAACGAGTTCGCCGGGCAGCTGGAGCACTGGGACGGCGACACGTGGCGGAAGGCGGCCCTGCCCCCGGCACCGGACGGCAGCCGGGTCGAGCCCTGGGCCATCACCGGCACCGGCCCCGACGACGTGTGGGTCACCGCCCGGGCCGACAACAACGGCACCGCGACACCCCTGCTCTACCACTTCGACGGCCGGCGCTGGACGGTGAAGACCGTTCCCACCCCCTCCGAGGCCGACGGCGGCTGGATTGCCAACCACGCCGTGACCACGGAACGCGGAGATGTCTTCGTCTTCGGCAAGCCCAACCAGATGGGCACGCCGAGCAGTCTGCTGGCCACCCGGTGGGACGGCCACAAGTGGCACCCGGTACCCGTCCCCGGCGTCGACGAGGTGAACGCCGCGGGCACCGACGGCTCGGGAGCCGTGTGGGTCGCGGGCTGGCCCGTGGGCACCCCGCACACGGTGCTCTCCCGCTGGAACGGCACCGCCTGGACCGAGGAGCAGCTTCCCGCGGACCTCACCTCGACGAGCGAGGGCAGCGCGGTCTTCAACCTCGAGGGCATACCCGGCACGCGCGCCATGCTGGCGGCGGGGAACGCCGCATGCGACAGCACGACAAGCGCCTGCGGCCTGCTCGCATCGCGCGGCCTGCGCTGACGGACAAGCCGACACGCACGCACGCGACCAACGCAAGGCCTGTGGCCCGCTTCCGGAGGAGGCGGGCCACAGGCGGTCGTACGTTGTCTACAGCCTCCTGCGGATGTGGGCCGTGGACGGCGCGTGGGAACGGGTGTTCACCGCGCTGATGGCCCAGGCGGATGCTTCGGCGGCGATCCCCGTCCCGACGGATCAGTGGGGCCACCGGCTGCGTCGGGGCAGCTGCGGCGGCAGGCCACCTGCCTTCGACCGCGAGGCCTATGAGCAGCGCAACACCGTCGAGCGGTGCATCAACCGCTTGAAGCAGTGGCGCAGCCCAGCGGGCTGCATCGCCACCCGCTACGAGAAACCGCGACCATCTGCCTGGCCGGACTCCACGTCGCGGGCATCTTCCTCTGGTCAGCCCGGTGATCCAAACGAAGCCGCCTAGTCGTTTTCCAGGACGAAGGATGTCTGCGCCTTGGCCAGGCCCGGAGCCTTCGCCTCGACGAGGTACGTGCCCGCCTTCGCCGAGCCCGCCGCAGGCGTGGCGCACTGGGGCGCACAGGGCGCGAGAAAGCCCCGCCGGTCACTGTGACCAACGGGGCAGTTCTCAGAAGGTCCCGGGGCTACTGGGCCAGCGCCGCCGGGAAGCCCATGAGCGCCTGCTGTAGCGCTTCCAGGCGCTCAACGCGCTGCCGAGTCAGGACGCTGCTGTCTCCGGCCGCCTGAGCGGCGTATAGGGCGTCCAGCTTCCGCGTGATCCGGCGCATTTCAATCTGCCGCTCAAGCGCCGGGTCCTCAGTCCACCTCATGCCGACAGCACCTCTTCCATCGCAAGTTCAATCAGGTGGGCTTCCGCTGGGTTCAACTCGCGCCGCCATTCAGGACCTTGGTAGCTCACGGAAATCCGCTCAGGGTCAAACCTCTTCGGTGCGCCGGGCGTGGCCGGACGGATAACCACCTGTGCCCCCAAATCAGCGAGCATTGCGCGCCGCCCCTCTTCGCTCCGCTGTTCCCATTCCTCAGCGATAGTTTTACCAGTGGCAACCCAGCGGCCTTCGGCGTGTTCGGCTTCCGCCTGTAGTTCCGCCTGCCGCTTTTCCAGCGCCGTTAGCTGTTCGATGACTGCCCATGCCGCAGTGCCGTTCGGGTCGAGCTGCGCAAGGTTCCCTGCCAGTCGCTCAATCTGCTGAGTTACTTCGGAGAGTTGGAGCACTGCGCTGCCGTCAGGCTCAGCCCAGCGCATCAGCTCAAAGCTGCCGAAGCGCCTCAGATAGTCGGCTGTCACCAACTCTTCAACATTGCGGGCAATGATGACGTTGGGCTTGTGGATTCCTCGCTTGCCTACGCCATTCCGGCATACGTAGGTGCTGTAATCCTTCCCGTTTACGGCACGGCGTTGCCGGTACAGGGGTCCGTTGCATTCCGAACAGTGCGCCACATGCAGGAGCAGTGACCTACCGGTTCGATCAGCGCCACGCCCCTTTGCCTTGCCGTCGAGAATGGCGCGCACTGCCGCCCAGGTTTCGGCGCTGAGGATTTCCGGCCCTGCCGACACTGGTTTGCCTTCGGCGTCAAGGACAGGCTGATTGTGGATGGCTCCGCGCTTCTGTCCGGGAACGGCCTGCACCAGCCAGCCGCGAACGGCAGGGGTGTAAAGCACGTCTCTCAGAGACGTGGAATGCCACTTGCCGCCACGCAGCTTCCGCCCAGCGCGCTGCCGGGCATGTTCCTGGGGGTCGCTTGTTGTCCAGACTGGTGGGGCAGGTGGCGCACCACCGGGAGAGCGCCAGTCCCCGCAACGACCAGGAGGCTTCGCTGCTGGTCTTCCGTCTCCGTCTCTGAGTACGAGAGAGGCCCCAACCTGTCACGGTCGGGGCCTCCCTCGTACTCTCACGACGTCAGATCAGAAGAGCTCCTTGTAGCCCTGCCATCCGGTGGCGATCTTCACCCGGGCGGAGAACGAGCCACTGCCGTTGCCGCTGTGGCGCCACAGGTTGCCGGAGGTGTCCCGGGAGACGAGGTCCGCCTTCCCGTCACGGGTGATGTCCCCGACGCCGACGACGGCGTTGTACGCCGTACCCCAGTTGTCGTACACCTTCACCCGGGCCGTGAACTTCCCCGTCCCCGTGCCGTTGTAGCGCCACAGCTCGTTCGAGGAGTCCTGGGCGAGCAGGTCGCCGTGGCCGTCGCCGTTCAGGTCGTCGACGCCGATGATCTTCTTGTAGCCCTTCCAGTTGTCGTACAACTTCACCCGCGCCGCCAGCTTCCCGTCGCTGGTGCCCTTGTGCAGGTACACCGTGCCGGTGGAGGAGTTACGGGTGATCAGGTCCGCCCGCCCGTCACCGGTGATGTCCCCCGGCGAGGTCAGCACGTTGTACTGGCTCCAGCCCGTGCCCAGCGACACGTACGGCGTCGACGGCGTGACCGCCTTCCCGCAGCCCGGCCGGTACGCCCGCAGGGAGCCGTCGGCCATCCGCACCAGCACGTCGTTGCACCGGTCGCCGTTCACGTCCCCGAACGGCACCACCTTGACGGATGTCGACCAGCCCGAGCCGCTGGTCTTGCCCGAGAAGGCCCCCGTACCGGAACCATGCTGGAAGGTGAGCGAGCCGCTGGAGGTCAGCGTCAGCAGATCCCCGACGCCGTCCGGCACCGAACCAGCGCCCGTGTGGTCCCTTGGCGCCGCCGCGATGACGCGTGCGGAGGACTCGGCCGTCGTGCTCTGCAGGCCGCTCTTGCGGGCGGTGACGGCCACGGTCAGCTTCTTGCCGCGCAGCGAGGCGGGCACCAGGTACGTGGAGGCGGTGGCCCCCGAGATCGCCTTGCCGTCGGCCTTCCACTGGTAGGTGTACGAGTCCGGGGTCGGCGTCCAGGATCCGGGCTTGGCGGTGAGCTCGGAGCCCACCCGGGCGATGCCGGTGACGGTCGGGGCGGCGGTGTTCTTCAGCGGGGCCGGGGTGACGGTGAAGGTGCCGCGCGGGTATTCCCAGCCGTTGTGGGTGATGACGCTGAGACTCCAGTCGCCCGGGGCGAGTCCGGTCAGGTCCAGAACGGCCGTCAGGGACTTCCGGTCGGCCGCCACCGAGGTGGTGGTGGACTCGATCGTCTTGCCGGACAGGCTGATCCGTACCTTGTCGTCCTCGTGCAGGGCGGTGCCCGTCACGGTCACCGTGGCTGCGGTACCGCTGACGCCGCTGGTCGGCGTGACCGTGCCCACGCTGACCTTCTCGGTCCCGCAAAGCAAGGACCTACAGACGAGTTCCGCCTTGTAGGTGGTCTGCGACGCCTTCTCCGGCAGTCCGACGACCAGGATGCTCGGGGTGACGTCCGTCGTGTACGGCTCACTCACGGAGCATCGGTAGCCGCTCGGGATGTACAGCGTGCAGTTGTTGTCCAGGCTCGCGTCGTACAGCGCGGGGACGGCCGTCTGGGTGCCACCCGCGGTGTCGCTGACCACGAAGTCGAAGGAGTCACGGTACGCGGTGGGCAGCGCGGCGCAGACCGCGGTGTGCTGCTCGTCCAGGGTGCCGGTGACCGGCCCGTACCCGTAGCTGACGTTCGGGACCTTGGCGCACTCGGCGGCCGGCCCGGCGGACGTCGCGATGCGCAGGGCGTCGAACCGGTAGGACTCGGCGGCCTTGAGGTTCGTCGGGACGGTGACGAGGACCTGGTAGCTGGTGGAGCCGGTGACCGCACACGCCTTGTTGCGGTACGAGCAGACGGCGTCGCCCTCGGCGTCGTACGCCAGGATGTTGGCGGTGCCCAGGGGATCGCGGACGTCGAGGTGCAGGGTGTCCCCGGTGTCGGCGGTGGTCACCTGGTGGCAGAGCAGCAGGCCGGGAGCCGCCGGAGTGCCGCCCGTGGACGGGCCGTCCACCGCGGTCGCCGGATTCGCCGTGCAGCCCTTGGCGGTGGCGGTGACGTCACGCCGGGCGAGGGTGTACTCGGCGGAGGTGTCGCGGCCGGTGACCAGCACCGTGTGCGCGACGCCCGGGGCGAGGGCGCAGGTGGTCCAGGTGGACAGGGAGGCCCAGACGTCGCAGACCTGCTTGCCGTCGGCGTCCAGCACCGAGAACTCGGCGGTGGAGGTGCCGGAGACGGCCCGCAGTTGGAGGTTCTCCACCGCGCTGTGGTCGTCGGCCGGGATGGACAGGCAGTGCGAAAAGACGCCGTCGCCGGTGCGGAACCGGGCCGCGGCGCTGTCGGAGGTGAAGTCGCCCGCCGGGACGACCGGGCAGCCGCTCGCCGCGTCCGTGCGGTGCAGGGCGATGCGGTATGAACCGGTCGCCGTGCTGTCGTCGGTGGACACCAGGGCGCGGAACGGAGCCGAGCCGGTCAGCGCGCAGGTGCCCGCGCCGAGGGACTCCCAGTTGCACCGCTGGACGCCGTCGGCGTCGACGACCACGACGTCCGGCTGCGGGGCCGGTCCGCTCAGGGGCGTCAGCGCGGCCATCCGGGCGCCCTCGGGCAGCGGCAGCGTCAGGCAGTCGATCTCACCCGCCGTGGTGAAGGTGCCCTTGTAGGTGCCGAGTTCGACGGGCTCGCAGCCGGCGGTTCCGGCGCGGTCGAGGATGAGGGTGGCGTGGTCGGTGAGGACGGTGTAGTCACCGGCGGGGACGCCGCAGCCGACGCACACGGTCTTCCCCTCACGGTCGTACACCGTGAGGCTGGAACGGGCGCCGTCGGTCACCTCGTACACGCTGTACCGTCCCGCGGCCGGGGCGGTGAAGATCTTGCAGCCGGTGGCCGGGTCCACGGTGGTGGGCGCCGAGTTGTACGCGTTCACGGGGACGCGCGCACAACCGGCGGGGTCGGACAGCCGGCGGATCGTCAGGGTGTACGGGGCGGGGAAGCCGCGCTCGGCCTGCCTGACGTGCCCCAGCACCCGGTACGGCCCGTCGCCGGGCAGCACACACCCGTCGCTGTCGTCCTCGTTGAAGTGCGGGCAGATATGGGCACCAGTCTCATCGGTGATCCAGTTGACGCTCTCGCCGTACGTGTCGGTACGGAAGTCGACCGTGATCCGCTCGCCGGGCTTTCCCGTGAACGGATGGCACACGAGGCCGAGCCGAGAGGCCGCGGAGCCGGTGACCGGAGGAAGGTCCCAGGACGTGCCGGTCTCCTCCGCACAGCCTGCGGTGGTGGCCAGCGGGGTGACGGTCACGGGGATCTCGCGGCTCCCGGTCCCCCAGCTGGTGTTGACGACCTTCAGGGTGAAGGCACCGGCGCGCGGCAGCGTGCACCAGCCGCGGCCCCAGGTGGCGTCGTAGCAGTCCAATTGGGTCTCACCGTCGAAGACCTGGGCGTCCGTCGCGGTGCTGTCCGTCAACACGCGGTGCAGGCCGGGTTGTTCGGCGGTGAAGGTGAAGCAGGCGCTGCCGTCGGCGAGGACCGTCGCCTTGCCCACCGCGGAACCCGGGTCGCCGAAGGGGGCGAGCGGGAGGACGGCGCAGTCCTCGGCAGCGGTGGCGGCCGGAGCGGACGATGCGGTGCTGTCGGTCGCGGTGGCCGATGTGGTGGCATCGGACGCGGCAGCGGTAGTGGCGCCGTCGGACGCCTGTGCCGCGCCGACCGGGAGCAGGGCCGACAGCAGGACCGACAGGGTGAGCGTGAACAGTAGTGCGGTGTACGCCGCGGATCTCCCGCGCGTACACAAGCGGTAGGGCATTGCGTTCCCCCCAGGGACGGCGTCGAGCGACGCGGGTGAATGCCGGGGCCCTTCGTGACTGCGGGTCGAGGGCGGCGCGCGGCGAAACCAAGCGATGATCGCACAGATGTGCCTGTCGAAAAACCTGTTATCAGGTGTTCCGGTGGACGCGGTGTCCCGCTGCGCGGCCTCGGCGTCCGCTTCCTCCAGGAGCCCGTGGAGATGGGCCCCGTCACCACCGCCGTCTTCGACGACACCTGCGGCAACCTGATCCAGATCGCGACACAGCCGCAGTAGGCGGTCGGCCGCGTGCGGGGCTCGGCCTGGGCGGCGACTGGACCCTTGCCCTGGAATTCGGCGGCGGCGTGGGCATGACTCCGGAGTTCCTCGAAGCCCTCTCGGCCGACACCCGCGCCGTCACGCACTCGTTCATCGACGGCAAGCCCGTCCATCTCTTCCACTGGTTCGAGAACAGCGAGCTGCGCATCGCCTTCGAGTGGCCCAGCCACCACCGGACCGGCTCCACCCCGACGCCCTCAACGCCGCCATGCGCGACGTCGGCTTCCACCTCACGGCGACGGCCCGTTCGGTTTTGACATCAAGCCGGCGGTCCCAGCCCTCGCGGAGCGCCTGACGGGGTCCGGCTCACGGAGGAGCTGCAGCCGACGTTCAGCGAGCTGGCAGAACTTGCCGTCTACGGCCCGGCCGCCTGTTGTGGGCGCAGGAGCAGCTTGCCGCGCGGGTGGCCGGATTCGCCGAGTTCCTGGGCCTTGGCGGCGTCGGCGAGCGGGTAGCTCTGGTCGATACGGACGCGCAGCCGGCCGTCGGCAGCATGGCGGGCGTGGTCGGCGAGCTGTGGCCCGAACCGGCCGTCGGGGGCGACGAAGGTGATGCCCAGCTCGGGGGCCCGGAGGAGCGCACCGCGAAGCTGAGGCAGTCGTGACTCCGATCAGACGGCGTGCCCATAGCGTGCCCGTAAGACCGGTCAACCACGGCCAACAGGGGTGCGATCCTGCGCTTCCGGGCGCCGTGCCAGAGCGCATACTCCCAGGTCAGAAGCTATCCAACTCCACAAGCGCCATCGCATTCCCAAGCTGAGAGCGCGAGTTCGATTCTCGTCACCCGCTCTCCTCAAAGCCCCACCCATGAGGGCCGGGCCTGTCAAGGGGGCGTAGACGGCCCCCGCCTGCGGCTTTTCGGTGGGATGCCGGGGCGTTTTTCCTTGCGGACCTTCCTCGCGGTCTTTGTGGGGGGCCGCCGCGTGGGAGGGGTCCAGTTGGAGCGCCCGGAGCCCCGCGAGGGACGAGCGGGGCGAGGACGAACGAGCTGGACGCCGACGAGCGGCGGCCGAGAATGGAGGCCGAGGAAGCGTCACGGATGTTGGCAGAAACGGTCGTTGTCATCCCCGGTACCGGCTGGTCGGCGGAGTGGTCTCACACACACCCATTCGGCGTCCGGCCGCAGGCCGGCGCCATGACCATGGTGCGGGGATCCGGGTTGCTCAGTCAGGTCATCGAGCGCGGCCACAGGGCCGTCTCATGGTGTTTTGCGAGCTCGCCCGGGGTTTGCGACCGCCTGTGGCGGTTGTCGTGTGCTGCTGTCATCGCGCCCCCCGGTGGTCCTGCCGGGCCGGGACGGCGCGCAGCAGGTGGTAGGCGTGGGTGAGCAGTTTTCGGGCGATCGCGGTGGTGGCGATCTTCTTGCCGCGGCGGCGGGCCAGGCGCTGGTAGGCGGGGGCGAACTGCGGGGACCGCTTGGCGCTCTGTGCGGCCTCGCACAGGATCCATCGCAGCCAGTTGGAGCCCTGCTTGGAGATGTGTCCGTGCCGCACGGTCAGGTCCGAGGCGCGGACGGTGGGGGTCAGTCCGGCCCAGGCGGCGAGCTTGCGGGCGGAGGGGAAGCGGGTGACGTCACCGATCTCGGTGACCATGACCTGCGCGGTGAGTACGCCCACCCCCGGCAGCCGGGTGAGCGCTTTGATGCGGGGGTCGCCCCGTGCGGTGGCGAGCAGCTGCCGGTCCACCGTGTCGATCGGCTCCTTGAGGGCGTCCATCAGGACCAGGAGGTCGTCGACCACGCGGCGCGAGGCGTCGGGCAGATCAAGGCTGTCGAGCCAGATGCGGCCCGGAGCGGTGAAACAGCTGCCGGGACGGTCGCAGCCGTAGTCCGCCAGGACGGCGTGGACCCGGTTGCGCAGCAGGGTGCGCAACCGCACCAGCTGGCAGCGGTGCCGCACCAACGCGCGCTGCTGCCGCACATCCAGCGGGGCGATCCACGCCTCCGGCAGCAGATCGGCGCGCAGCAGCTGGGCCAGGGTGGCCGCGTCGACCTTGTCGTTCTTCAGCCGCGCGGAGGCGATCGCCTTGCAGCGCAGCGGGTGGACCAGATGCGGCTCGAAGCCGTAGTCCTCCAGCAGCTGAACCAGCCAGCCCCAGCCGTAGGCGGCCTCGAAGGCGACCGGGGCGCCGATCGGCAGATCCCCGATCACCGACAGGACCGGTTCGACCCCGTTGGGCACGTTGCGGTTGGCCCGCACCGCACCGTCGTCCTCGACCACCGCGATCTGTGACCGCTTGCGGTGCACGTCGATACCGACGTAGACAGACATCGAGGGCCTCCTTCCTGAGCCCGTACATACCCGGACGATAGGTATCGCCGGGCTGAGCAGGGAAGGGGGCCCGGCCCTCATAGGGTCAGGTCAGCAGTCTGCGTTTCTCTGCATGTGCAGCGCCCGAAGATCGGGCACACGCCTTTCCTCGGAAGTTCCAGAGGAGCGGTCCCCCGTCTGGAGCGATCGCGTCGGGGCGCACCACGACGATGACAGAGATCCGTCCCGTGAAGCTGCCATCCGAGAAGGCCGCGGCCGTCAGCCATGCTCCGGCGCGTTCGCCGCTACCCCTCAGCGCACCAAGACCTTGTAGAGGTCGATGTCATGGTCGGGCACGGCGAACGCGAACCCGCTTGCCGTACCCCGAGAGGTGATCGAACTGCACGCCGGCCTGCTCGCCCACCTCGGGGCCGGTCGCGCCGTCTCGGTTGCCCCTTCGACGCGGAGCTCGCCCAGGTCGGGGGGCCGAGTATCGAACCGTCGGCGCACACCGGTGAATCACCCCGTCGCCAGTACTGGAGTACCAGCGCAAGGATGAGTCGCCGTGAGGCCGCCCACGAGCTCACCCAGCTCCATGGTGGCCGGTGTCCGGTGAGACCTCGTACGGCGTTCGGGCCCGACCATGGTGCGTCGGGATTCCGCTCTCCTGTTCACGCGAACCTGTGTACCAGCTGTGTCCGGAGGGGTAGGTTCTGTCCGCCACCCCCACATGATCGGGCAACGCCCGGTGAACCGGCCGCCCACAAGGCGCGCCCGGGACAGCCGGCGTGTCTCCTGGCGAGTAGGAGTTCATGTGGTTGGTTCATCCCGACGATCTCGCAGACGCAGACTGATCGCCTGCGCCGTGGTGGTGACCGCTGTCGTGGCCGGCGGTGGGCCGGCGCCCGCTTCGCCGGCACCGGCCGCAGCGGCGGCGGAGGGCTTCCGCCCGCAACTGGTGACGGTGAGTACCCCGACACGCGCCGACAAGGACCGCCTCGTCGCCCTCGGCGTCGACCTGACCGAGCACGCCGGACACGACTATGTCGAGGTCGTCCTGCACCATGCGGACGACGCCCTCGCGCTGGCCGGCGCGGGCTTCGACTGGCAGGTTCGAATACCGGACCTGGTGCAACGCGAGTCCGACGTCAACGCGGCGAACCGCACCTACGCCGCCGCCACCACGACCTCGCCGCTGCCCTCCGGACGGGACGGCTACCGCGGGTTCGCCGACTACAACGCCGACATGGACCGCCTCGCCGAGCAACACCCCGGTCTGGTCAGGAAGTTCGCCCTGCCGCACAAGAGCCTCGAGGGCAAGCCCGTGTACGCGGTGGAGATCGCGCACGACGTGGACGCCCCCGAGGACGGCCGGCCCGTCTTCCTGATGATGGGGCTGCACCATGCCCGTGAGTGGCCCTCCGGTGAGCACGCCATCGAGTTCGCCTTCGACCTGGTCCGCAACTACGGCAGGGACGACCGCATCACCTCCCTGCTGAAGAAGGCACGGGTGCTCGTCGTGCCCGTGGTCAACGTCGACGGCTTCGAGAAGTCCTTCAACGACGGGCAGTTGGTCGACCTGCGCGGCATCGACGAGGGCGGCACCGGGTCCGTCCTGGCCACGCCCGGCAACGCGTACAAACGCAAGAACTGCCGTATGGCCGACGGCCTGGCCCCGCTCGCGAACGAGTGCGCCCTCGCGAGCAGCCCCGGCGGCTTCGGCGCAGGCGTCGACCTCAACCGCAATTACGGCGGTTTCTGGGGCGGTCCAGGCGCGGCGGCCGAGCCGGTGCAGGCCACCTACCGCGGTGCCGGGCCGTTCTCCGAGCCGGAGACGCAGAACATCCGCGAGCTGATCAGCGGGCGGCAGGTCACCGGGCTCATCACCAATCACACCTTCTCCAATCTGGTGCTGCGCCCGAACGGCGTCGCGCCCGACACCACCGGTCCCGACGGACTGTCCCTCGGCGACCCGCCGGACGAGGCCGCGATGAAGGAACTCGGTGACCGGATGGCGGCGCAGAACGGCTACACCAGCCAGCACAGCTGGCAGCTGTACGACACCACCGGAACCACGGAGGACTGGTCGTACAACGCGACCGGCGGCTACGGCTACACCTTCGAGATCGGGCCCGACGAGTTCCACCCGCCGTTCCCGGAGGTCGTCGACGAATACCTCGGCGCGGGCGAGTACGCGGGGAAGGGCAACCGTGAGGCGTTCCTGCTCGCGTTGGAGAACGCCGTCGACCCGGCGGCGCACTCGGTCATCACCGGCAAGGCGCCCGCCGGAGCCACGCTGCGGCTGAAGAAGACCTTCGCCACGCCCACCTGGTCCGGCACCGTCGCGGACACCGTCGACACCACCATGACCGTCGGCGCGGGCGGCGGCTACACCTGGCACGTCAACCCCTCCACCCGGCCCGTCGTCAAGGCCCGCCAGATCCGGGTGGTCGACTCCGAGCCGCTGAAGCGGCAGACGTACACGGGTACGACACTGCCCGCGCAGCCCACGGAGCGGGAATTCACCGTCGACCGGGCCGCCGACCTCCTCGAGGTGCGGCTCGACTGGCCCACCCCGGACGATCTCGACCTGTACGTGCTGCGCAGGAACGCCGACGGCGCCCTCACCGAGGTCGGACGGTCCACCGGTTCCGTCGGCGAGAAGGAACGCGTGCTCCTCGACTCCCCCGTGCAGGGCGACTACGTGCTGCGGGTGGAGAACTGGGCGTCCGCGGCGCCGAGTTGGTCGCTCACCGCCTCCCTCTACGACGCCACCACCGAGGAGGTCGGCGGACTCGTCGAGAACTGGACGCTCTCCTGCGAGAAGAACGGAAAGGTCCTGCAACAGGTGCCCGTCGTGGTCGACCGCGGCCAGCGCGTCAAGGCCGATCTGAAGACCTGCGCGCAGAAGTGGAGCAAGAGCTGATGAGACGCGCGCGCATACGCTTCCGGCGCCTCGCCGCCGTCGCCTCGCTGGCCCTGTCCCTCTCGCTGCTCCCCCTCACCGGCGCCACCGCGGCGGAGGGCCCGGATGTCACGGTTTCCTCGGTCGGCGGCCAGCGGGTCACCGAGGACGGCACGGTCAAGCAGCCGCTGAGCGGCACGGTGGACGTGGCCGGCACGGCCCGCACCGGCGCCCCTGGGTCGCCCGCCGATCCCGCACCGCTGCACGCCGACGCGGGCGACAGCCCCTTCGTCACCGCAGGTGACAAGGCGCCGCTCCTCGGCAGCGCCTACGGCGGTACCGCTCCCTATACCTGGGCCTGGACCGCCGAGCACGGCAGGCTCACCGGCGCGGACTCGGCGAGCCCCGCCTTCGACACGACGGGACTCGCCCCGGGCACGTACGACATCCGGCTCACCGTCACCGATGCCGCGGGCGCCGTCACGAGTGACACCGTCAAGGCCGTCGTGGGCGAGGAGACGAGCAGCGAACTGCTCGACGAGACGAGGAACGACCCGACGCCCGGCGTCTTCCCCGCCGACCAGAGCGTCGAGTTCCCCTTCGAAGTGCCCTCCGGCGTACGGTCCCTGGACGTCACCCTGTCCTGGACGACGCCGGAGCAGGACTACGACCTGCGCGTCACCGACCCGTCCGGCACGGTGGTGGCGAGGTCGGAATCGTCCGGGCATCCGGAGAAGACGTCCGTGGCCGACCCGGCCGAGGGCACCTTGAAGGTCATAGCGGTCAAATGGGCCACTGTCACGGCCGACGTGACCGCGCGGGTCGTCGCCCGCAGGGTCACCGCCGACCCGCGGCCCGAGGTGAAGGCCGGGGGCCCGTACAGGTTCGAGACGGGCACCGAGCAACGTCTCAGCGGCACGATCACCGGCGGCACGGACCCCGTGGACGCGGCCTGGGACCTGGACGGCGACGGCCGCTTCGACGACGGTACGGGCACCACCGTCACCCCGGAACTGCCCGACGGCCGGCACCTCGTCACCCTCAAGGCGACCGACGCCCGGGGCCTGGAACGGCGCGAGACCACCTCCGTGCTCGTCGGTGACGCCGACCGGCTGGACGCGGCACCGCCGGTCACCGTCATCGGCATCGCCGACACCGGCATCAACCCCTACCACCTCGAGTTCTCCGCCCGCACCTACCCCGACCCGGATGTGCTGGCGCTGACGAAGAACTTCACCCGGCACCCCTCGGAGTACATCCCCGGCTACCCGGCCTCCGCCCCCGCGATCCCCGTCACCCTCGGCAAGGGCTATCTGCCCGAGGAGGACAAGGATCTGTGGACCGGCGAACGGGTGAAGGGCGGACAGCTCCACTGGATCCCCGGAACGAAGATCATCGGGGCGTACTCGTCGAGCGTCGACGGCGCCCATCCGGTCCTCGACGACCACGGGCACGGCACCGGCTCCGCCTCCGTCTCGGCCGGCAACCGCTACGGCTACTGTCCGACCTGCCTGCTCGTCATGGTCGAGGGGCTCGACGAGACGGTCGCCACCAAGTACCCCTGGGTCGACGTCACCTCGCACTCCTTCGGGTACGTGGGAGGCGCCCCCGTCGGCCCCGTGATCAGCGGCGAGGAAGTCACCAAGGAGGCCGCCGAGCGCGGCCAGACCGTCCTGTTCGCCGCGGGCAACGGCGTCGGCAACGCCTTCGACGTGCCCGTCAGCACCTGGCACTCGGACCAGACCGGACCCGACTGGAACATCACCGTGGGCGCGCTGCGCCGCGACGACCAGCGGGCCGTCGTCGGCGACGGAGTGCCCGTGCATCTGTCGTCCTGGGGCATCGGAAGCCTTCCCTCGGCCTGCCACACCGGTGTCCTGTGCCAGGACCAGTTCAGCGGCACCTCGGCCGCAACGCCGTACACGGCCGGCGTTTTCGGTACGACACTTCAGCGGGTGCGCGAGGCGATCGGTGACGCCCGAGCCGGACAGAAGAGCGGCCAGGTCGTCGCCGAGGGCGACGCGCTCGACGGGAGCGTGTACCTCAAGGACGGCAGGCTGACCCGGGGTGAGCTGCGCGAGGCCGTCCTGAAGAACTCCTTCCCGCTCGGCGAGGACAATCTGCCGTCCGCGAGCTGGCCGCTCGCCTCACCGCACACGGCTGGCAACGTCCTCTTCGAGGGCTACGGTGCCGCCACACCCGAGACCGCGCGCCGCGCCACGGACGTACTGCTCGGCCGGGCCCTGCTCCCCGAACGCCCCGTCGAGGACGACTTCTTCGCCGCCGACCGGGCCATACGGGACAGCATCTGGGGCGGTTACGACCGGGACGGGGACGGAACCGAGGACCCCGCGCCGCTGCCGGGCGGCGTCTCGACGGGCCTCGACGACGTGGCGACGCTCGACGGCGCGCTGAGCGCACTGCGCAGGACCCTCGCCGCCCAGCAGGCCGGCGCGGAACAGGCCGGCACGGACCAAGAGCCGTACCCGGAAAAGTCGTTCAGCTACTACCTGCACCAGGGGCCCGACTGTTCGGGCGAGCGGACCATGGACCGCACGGACCGGGCGGGTGACGCGGACGGCTGCCCCGTCGGTGACACCCTGTCCTCCGTAGCGCCGTATCTGCCGACCGCCGCTCACCCGTCGACCGACGCCCTGGACGGGCCGCTCGCCGCAGGATCGCGGGTCCGGTCCGAGTTGTATGTGCGGACACGGGCCCCGGCAGCCCTTGTGGGCCCGTCCGTCGTCCTGCTCGCCACCGACCGGGAGATAGGCCGTGGCAAGGCCATGGCCCAGCCGGTCACCGGCTCCTGGACGAAACTCACCATCGAGTTCGAGACCGCCGGGCACGCCTTCACCGGGGAGCAGCTGACCGTCCAACTGCTCTCCGACACCACCGTCTTGCTCTCGGTGGGATACGAGGGCGACCACGCAACGAGGCTCACGGTCGACCCGGCCGCGTTGCCGCCCTCCGGCCTCGCATTCGGCGCCACCATCGAGGCACCCGCGGACGGCGAGGTCCGCGAGGGCGAGACGGTCGTGGTCGGCGGCCGGTACACCTTCCCTGATGCCGGGACCGACCCCGAAGGTGTCGGCGGCCGTCCGGAAACCCGCCGCGTGCAGGTGTCCGTGGACGACGCCGGCTTCGCCTCCCCGCTCTCCGCGGAGCTCGACGAGGCCACCGGCACCTGGCGGGCCGATGCCGGGCGTCTCGGGGTGGGCGAACACGTGCTGTACGCCCGCGCGGTGCGGGACGGCACTCCGTCACAGGCCACACGGACGGGCTTCCGGGTCGTCCCGGATGCCCGCGTCGAGTGGCAGGTCGTCAGCCGCAACGCTCCCGTGGAGCCGGCCGCCTGGCGTCCCGCCGAGGGTCTCGCTGACTGGTCGTTCCGGCTGACCACGTCCTCCTACGGCGTCGGCCACCGCACCATCGTCGTACGTCTGGTGGAACGCGGCACCGAGACGGCACGCGACAGCGTGCGGGTCCGTTTCCGCTGACGCGGCACCGTCCTCGGAAGATCCGGGCGGGCCGGAACCCCTGCGGGGGCTCCGGCCCGCCCCCGTGTCACCGCCCGGGCCACGGCCGGCGCTGGAGCCGTGTCAGCCCTTCGGCTTGGGCTTGCCGCTCTTCTTCTTGCCCGGCTTGGGCGGTGAGGTCGTGGACGGCGGTGAGCTGCCAGGCGGGGTCGTGGGGCTGACCGTCGGGGTCCGGGGGCGTGGTCTGCTGCGGCGTCGGCGTGGCGGTCTGCTGCGGCGTCGGGAGGGCGGAGGGTTCGGGGGGCGCGGCGCGCATCATGTCCTTCCACCCCTTTCGGGGGCGGAGGGGTCCACACGACGGTAGGCCGCCGGACGTCCTTCGAACGGTGACGCCGCTTACAGTCCCGAAGGGGTCAGTTCAGACCTTCTCGACGCTCACGCGTGGATGCTCGGCGGTGAGCAGTCCGATGTCCTCTACGTCGGAGGTCAGGACCGTCACCCGGCCCGGGTGCTGCAGGGCGGCCGCGCACAGCATGGCGTCGATGGCGTACTTGTGGCCGTGCAGCCCCGCGGTCCGCAGCAGGGCGGCAGCGGAGTGCGCGACGGCCTGGGTCACCGGCTCGACGCGCAGGCGGGACAGGGTCCATTTCAGTGCGGCGTCGTTGATCTTCGGGTGGATCACCTCGACCAGCACCGCGGCCGAGGTGATCACCGGCAGGTCCGCGTCGCGGGCGGCAGTCAGCCATTCGTGGATCTCGCGGTCGCGCTGTACGGCCTTCGCCAGCCCCTCGCTGTCCAAGACCAGGGCACCGCTCACGCTGCCGCCCCGGCGTCCGAGGCGCCGCCGGTGAGCCGGGCGCGCTTGACCGCCACGGCCTGCGGGTCGGCCGGGCCGTGCACCTGGTCGAAGTCTGCGATCAGCTCGTCGAGGTTGTCGCGCTCGATCTGCCGCTGGGCCGCCTTCTCCAGGTACGCCGAGACGCCCCGCTTGCCGACACGCTCGCGGATCGCCTGCAAGGTGCCGGCGGTCAGCGTGACGGAGATGCCGCTGCTGGGACCGTCACCAGGGAGGAAGCCCTCGTCTTCGTCAGCCATGATGCGAGTATGCCATTGAAAATGGCATACGCGGGATGTCGTCGCCCTCGCGGGGCTCCGGCCAGGTGGCCGACCGGAGCCCCAAAGCATCGCGGGCCCGGGATTCGTCCTCCGCCTGGGGCACGGTCACGAGAGCAGCACCCTCGGAACTCCGCGCCGGCAGGAGTCGGCGGGCGTGGTGTGATCGCCCTCATGCTCTCCGTCGGGAACGGGCTGCTGCTCGCCCCGAGTGCGGGCTTGGTGGTGAACCGCACGTCGTCGGGCACACCCGCCTCAACTCAGCGGGCTGGTTCGGCGGTCCGCGACGTGGCAGGTAGAGGGCGCGGTGTCCAGCAGTTCTCGGTTGACAGCTGCGACATCATCTCGGTCAGCATCCGCGCCTCACGGTTGTCCCTGGCGACAGCCGAGGGTGGGCTCAATCGCCGGACGTCCGCCCCCGGCGCGGCACCTGGGGCGACTTCGCAGCCTCGGCCTCCGCCTTGGCGTCGCTCACCGCGGCGGCGGCCTGCTTCTCGGCCTCGTCAGCAGCCGTGGCGGCGTCGAGGGAAACCGTTGAGCCCGCACCGAGCTGCGGAATCCGGATTTCGTCCGACGTGTCGACATCGTCGGCGGTGGCTGCCTCCTCAGGTTGCACAATGGGAGGGCCTGCCGTCGACTGGTCACCGAACGCACGGGTGACGGTCCGAACCGCCTCGGTCAGCTCCCCCGGGATCACCCAGAAGGTGTTGTTGTCGCTGCTCGCCAAGTGCGGGAGCGTCTCGAGGTACTTGTAGGCCAGGACCTTCGGGTCGGCATTGTTGCGATGGACGGCCTGGAAGACGAGCTCCACTGCCTTGGCCTCGCCGTCCGCCCGCAGGATCATGGCCTGTTGCGTGCCCTGGGCCTCCAGGATGTCCTTCTGCTTCGTGCCTTCCGCGGTGAGGATCTTGGCTTGCCGCTCCCCTTCGGCGTGCAGGATGGCCGCGCGCTTGTCACGCTCGGCCCGCATCTGCTTCTCCATCGCTTCCTTGATGGTGTGCGGTGGATCGATGGCCTTGATCTCGACGCGGTTGACCCGGATGCCCCACTTGCCGGTGGCGTCGTCGAGGACGGCGCGGAGCCGGGAGTTGATCTCCTCACGCGAGGTGAGCGTCTCCTCCAGGTCCATGCTGCCGATGACGTTCCGGAGCGTGGTCACGGTGAGCTGATCGATCGCCTGGAGGTAATCGGCGACCTCGTAGGCCGCCGCCCGCGGGTCGGTGATCTGGTAGTAGAGCACGGTGTCGATGTTCACCACGAGGTTGTCCTCGGTGATCACCGGCCTGGGGTCGGACGAATAGACCTGCTCGCGCACGTCGAGTTTGGTGTTGATGCGGTCCGCCACCGGCAGGACCAGGTTCAGGCCGGGCTGCAGCGTCCGGCGGTATCGGCCGAACCGCTCGATGTTGTAGCGGCGCGCCTGCGGGACGATCCGCACAGTGGAGGCCACGAGGAAGACGACAACGATGGCCGCCACAAGAGTGAGGATGACAACTGGATCCACAGTGCCTCCGTTGCTATGGGTTCAGCCGTTCACGGAAGGAGTTCGCGGGGGTAGACGATGGCCGTGGCACCTTCGATCTCCATGACATCCACCAACGCTCCCACCGGGATCACAAGGCTCTCGTCGAGGGCGCGGGCGGACCATTCTTCGCCGGAGAGTTTGATCAGGCCGCGGGTCGCGGTGACCTCCTGCATGACCTCGGCCCGCTTGCCGATCAGCGCGTCACTGCCCTCGCGTATGAGGGGTTGCTCTGTCATATGCCGCAGCGCGACAGGACGGACGATGACGAGGCCGACCGCCGCTGCTGCCCCCAGGGCCACGAGCTGGCCGAGAAGGCCGATGCCCACACCAGCGACCACGGCGGCAACCAACGCAGCGCCCGCCAGCAACCCGAAGACCAGTGTCAGGGTGAAGAACTCCGCGACACCCAGCGCCGCGGCGGCGAGCAGCCATACGAACCACGGCATCGAATCGCCCTCCTTCAGGGGCCTTCTCCACCAAGCTACCTTCCGGAACGTCGGGCAGACAGACCCAGCAGCCGCGGCTCTTGCTCATTGACGGGCTTGCCCTGATCGGCTGTGGTACCTGCGGGCAGCCGAACAGCCGCCATGATCATGAGCGTGTGTGAAGACGATCAAGGACCAGGTGACCGTGGAGGCCGAGCAGGCGTGGATGGCGGCGATGGGGAAGCTGTGGGCTGCCCTCGCCGTGAGCCTCGGCTGCTGGCGCGTGAGAGGACACGCGTAACTGCTGGACGCTTGCCGAGGCCCACCGCCGCTGGAACAGCAACACCGCAACCGCGACCACGCAACCCTGTCCAGCCCATGAAGACCAAGAACTACAGCTAAGACGCGCCGGAGGTGACCGATGAATTGCGCACGCAATACCGTGCGTACACGCTTGAACTGACCCGCGTACGGCACGGCGCCCCGAGAGCCCGAGGGCGCTGCCGACGGTACAGGTCGACGACGCCGTGCCCTATCCGTGCCCGTAAGAGCGGACAACCACGGTCGACAGCGGTGCGATCAGGCCCGCGCAACAGCACCTCCACAATGAATCCCCGCGGGTCAGCAGCTATGTGCCTTCGCGAGCGCCGTCGCTTCCCAAGCTGAGAGCGCGAGTTCGGTTCTCGTCACCCGCTCCATGGCGAAGGCCCAGGTCATCTGA
This sequence comes from Streptomyces flavusporus, assembly GCF_046267975.1. Taxonomy (NCBI): domain Bacteria; kingdom Bacillati; phylum Actinomycetota; class Actinomycetes; order Kitasatosporales; family Streptomycetaceae; genus Streptomyces; species Streptomyces flavusporus. Next base: position 4,771,364 of record NZ_CP176503.1, read on the forward strand.
CCCGGGCCTTCTTGCTGTCGGCTGTGATCAGTGGCCGCGTGCCGGATTCACGCCGGGAGGCTGTCGGTGCCTCACCAGGTCAGGGCGTCGGCCATGGTCGACTGCCAGTACGAGACTCGGATCGAGTCGTCGACGTGCACGCCCTTCGCGGGGAGTGACGGGTGGGCGGCGACGCTCGCGCTCTTGTCGAAGTAGACCGCGAGGGACTTGGCCGTGTGGCCGTGGGAGCCGCTGCCGTCGGCGGCCGAGAGAAGGACGCTCGCATAGCCCGACTCTCCGGGGGCCAGCGTGACCACCGCCTGCGGCTTGGATTCCTCGAAGGCCGGCGGGACGGACTGGGCCTCGCCGAAGCGGACCGCCGGGTAGCCGATGAGGTTGCAGTTCTTCGAGCCGGTGTTGGTGACGGTGAGGAGAAGGTGGTTCAGGGGGCGGGAGACCTCTGTGGCGGTCGTCCGGGTGGAGGTGGTGGAGCAGGGGGTGGAGGTGGGCTCCTCCGAGTCCTCCGAGGTCTTGTCGCCCGTGGAAACCGACGCGCCCTTGGAACCCGTCGTGCCGCTCGAACCGGCCGCGCCGCCCGTCGAGCCTTCGGCGGTCCGGCCCGCCGAGTCGGTCTGACCCGTCCCGATGGAGGTTCCCCCGCTCGCCTTGGGCGAGGACGTGGTGGAGGCCGTGGGCGCCGATCCTGCCGATGCCCCCTCGTCCTGGACGCCCTCTCCCCTGTTGCATGCCGTCAACGTCAGCGTGGCGGCCGTGAGCGCGGCGGCGACGAGCATGCGGGTGCGGTGGGTGCGAGTGGACATGTGATCCCCCTTGTGCGGTACGGGTGTTGGCATGGGCCGCTCGACCGGGTGCCGGGAGCGGCGTGCTTGGATGGCCCAAGCTTGTGCGGTGATCCGTCCCGACCGCCACGACTGCCGGGGTATCCGGGACGCTGGAACGCTTGTGACAGCTCTGACCTGGGGGAATGACCTCCCCCTGGAACGGGGGGCCGGGACGTGGGGAGAGGGAGGAACGGTGGCGGGGGACGAGTTCTCGGAGCTGTTGGGCCGGTTGAAGGAGCGGTCCGGGCTCAGTTACGGGGTGCTCGGGAAGCGGCTGCACACGAGTGCGTCCACGCTTCACCGGTACGTCAACGGGGACGCCGTACCGACGGACTACGCGCCCGTGGAACGGTTCGCGCGGGTGTGCAAGGCGACGCCCGAGGAACTGGTGGAACTGCATCGGCGGTGGGTGCTCGCGGATGCCCGGCGCAGGCAGAAGGCGGGCGGGGCCCCTGCGGAGGAGGAACCGCGGGCGCGGCCGGCGGCGGAGGCCGGGACCGAGACGTCGGGGACCGAAGCAGCAGCGGCCGAGGCCGGTCCCGAGGGTGGGCAGCGGCACTCGGCGGAGGCTCCCGTGGCGCGGCGGCGTACCGTCGTCCTCGCCGGGACGGCCGTGGCCGCCGTCCTCGTGTCGGCCGTGCTCCTGGTGAATCTTGTGCCCGGCGAGGGGGATGACGACCGGGGCGGGAAGCAGTCCATGGGGGCTGCCTCCCCATCTGTCGGCTCCGCCGATTCCGTCGGCGAAAGCCCCGGCGCCTCCGAGTCGGCCGACGCGAAGGGCAGGTCGGCCTCGCCATCCACCTCACGCAGCGGCACACCCACGGCTCCCGCCTCCGCCTCCCGGAGCAGCGGGGCCGGGGCGGCCCAGGGCGGCGGTTCCGAGAACGGGGCCACCGCGCCCACCGTCGCCGTCAATCCGTACAAGTGGGAAGACCCGTGCAGCCAGCACTACCTGGTCGACCGGCAGCCCGAGCAGGTGCCTCCGCCACCGAGTGAGCCGGACGCGCGCGGGTGGGTCACCGCGCTCGGCGGGGTGGCCGGCGGACAGCAGATGCTCGCGCTGACGGTGCAGGGCACCGGGAAGGCCACCGTCGTCCTGGAGGAACTGCATGTGCGGGTGGTGGAGAAGAGCGCGCCGCTCACCTGGAACGACTTCGAGATGGGCGTCGGGTGCGGTGGCGGCGTGGAGACGACGTCATTCGGGGTGGACCTCGATGCCGGGCGGCCCGCGCTCTCCCCCAAGGCCGGTCAGCGCGACTTCCCGTACAAGGTGAGTGAGTCCGATCCCGAGGTCTTCTACATCTTCGCCGACGCGCGGGCGCACAACGTGAGCTGGTACCTGGAGCTGGAGTGGTCCAGCGGTGACCGGCAGGGCACCGTACGCATCGACGACAACGGCAAACCCTTCCGGACGAGCGGGAACGTGGGACGGCCCGCGTACAACTATCCGCTCGGTTCCTCCGAGTGGGGGCGGAACGAGTACACCCCCGACATTCCCGGCTGAGCGCCCGGCAGGCACGGGGCTTGGAGTGCATCGCCGCTGCCACCGGCCAGGCGCTGCCGTGGCACGGCCAGAATCCGGCAAGTGAGCACTCGCGAAGGCTCCCCCGGAGTCGAACATCCGAACCGGCCTGGCCCAGCACAGAGCCCGCTCGTGCACGCCCGGTGCCCGAGGTTCTCCGAATCCGTGCTCATAGCGTGCCCGTAAGAACGGTCAACCACGGTCAACAGCGGTGCGACCGCACCAGGAAGCCGTCCTTCGAGCCCGGCCCCCGCGCGGCGATGGGGGCCGGGCCAGGCGGTTACGGTGCTGCTCCTGTCGGTGTCGGGCGGTGCCACGGCTGTTGGCGTCGGCAGGGTTTACCGGTCGGCGTCGGGTCCCTCGGCGTCCATGGCCGTGAGCTGGTCGAGCAGGGCCAGGAACTGCTGGTCACCGTCGGGGGCGATCATGAGGTCGAGGTGGTGCGAGGCCATCTGGGCCTCCGGCAGGACGCGCTCGTGCATCTCCTTCTCGTACGCCTCGATCGCAGCTGCCGGGTTGTCGGGGGACTTGGCGATGGCGAGGGCGAGTTCGGCGCCGTCGATCATGGCGAGGTTGGCTCCGGCCCCGGCGAAGGGGGACATGAGGTGGGCGGCGTCGCCGAGCAGGGTGACGGCCGGCTTGCTCTGCCAGGTCAGGCCGACCGGGAGCGCAAGAAGGCCCAGACCCGCAAGGCGCTGGCGGACGCCGCCATGCGGCTGTTCACCGAGCACGGCTACGACAACGTGGGCGTCAGGGATGTGGCCGAAGCGGCGGATGTGGCCGTGACCACGCTCTTCAAGCACTTCCCGAGCAAGGAGGCCCTGATCTTCGACGAGGACGAGGGCAGGGAAGCCGCCCTGGTCGCCGCCGTACGCGACCGCGCCCCCGGCCAGTCGGTCCTCGGTGCGCTCCGGGACCACCTGGTGCAGACCCGCATGGCGTTCGGCGGCGACACCCCGGAATTCACCGCCATGATGAAACTGGTGGACGAGACACCGGCCCTGCAGGAGTACCTGCACCGGATGTGGCGGCGGCACGAGACCGCTCTGGCAGCCGCCATCACCGAAACCACCGGCGCCCCCGAAGGTGACGTCCGCGTCGCCGCACTGGCCCGCTTCGTCATGGAAAGCCCCAGCCTGGTCCACGGACGCAAGGACCCCCGGCGCGCCCTGGACGAGATCTTCGACCTGCTCGAACGCGGCTGGAGAGAAGACTCACGCTGAGCCCGACCGAGGACAGGTCATCCGTGCACCCACCCGGCTCCTTTCTGCGATCGCGCCGCGGCACGCCCACTGCGCGCCTCGTGACACGTCTGTGACAGTCGGCGGACACCGTCGTGAAGTCGCCCGGCCAGACTCTTCAAATAAGGGCAAATAGCACCATTCGGGCATTTGTCCCCTGCTTCCGAGGGTGTGAGCAGTGCTGACCGAGCCGATCCGTCGGAGGAAACCCCATGAGCCTCACAGCCACCATGCCGCACGTCGAGGCCCCCGCACCTGCGCTGGCTCCGCGTGAGCGGGAGACACTGCGCCATATCGCCGAAGGGCGCACCTACCTGCAAACGGCCCGCCACATGGGACTCTCCAAGCACACGGTGGACGCCTATCTCCGCCGCATCCGGGCCAAGCTCAACATCAACAGCACGGCCGAACTCACCCGACTGGCCATCTCCCTGGGACTGTGACACCCGGTCACCCGAGTCCAACCGGGCGGGAGCAGTCGATCCGCGATACCGGTATCGCCACTCCTGCACCCCTACCACTCACCTCGGGGCCGGATATCCGCCGCATCACACCGCCCGGCCTATCCTGGCGACGAGTGGCCGACGTGGACGGTCAGGGGGTTTCTCGGGGGAGCCAGGAGGTCCCCGTGTGAGTGCGTATCGGGGTCGTACGGCCATCGCCGCAGCCGCATTGTCGCCGGCCCTGTCACTGGCCGCCTGCGGCACGGCCGGGGAGTCCGCCGACTCGGGCGGGACTGCCCCTGGCAGGGGCGGCTTCACGGTCGGCCTGCTGTTCAGCCAGGTCATCCAGACTCGCTGGCAGAAGTTCGGCATGCCCTTGATCGAGAAGAAGCTCAAGGAGCTGTGCGGGGACTGCACGATGGTGTACGCCAACGCTGAGGGGGACGTGGCCACCCAACAACGACAGGTGGACACCTTGATCAACAAGGACGTGAAGGTCCTGATCCTCAGCGCCGTGGACTTCAGATCTCTCCGCTCCGCGGTCGAGAGGGCACACGACGCGGGCATCCCGGTCGTCGCCTACGACGGCCTCGTCGAGGGCCCGATCTCGGCCCACGTCTCCTTCGACAACGAACGGGTCGGGAAGCTCCAGGGTGGGGCGCTCCTCAAGGCCATGGGCGACAAGACAAGGCGGACGGCGGCCAGATCGTCATGAGGAACGGCCCCCAGACCAGCCCGACCAACATTTCCTTCAAGAGGGGCGCGCTGTCCGTCCTCAAGGGCAAGGTCAAGATCGGCAAGACGTACGACATCCAGGGCTGGAGGCAGGAGAACGCCCACGCCAACATGGTCCGCGCCATCGCCGCCCTGGGCGCCGACAACATCGACGGCGTCTACGCCGCCAACGACGGCCTCGCCTCCGGCGTCATCTCCGCCCTCAAGGCCGCCAGGATCGAGCCGCTGCCTCCCGTCACCGGGCAGGACGCCGACCTCGCGGCCGTGCAGCGCATCATCAGGGGCGAGCAGTACATGAGCGTCTACAAGCCCTTCAAGGCCGAGGCCGACGCGGCCGCGGAGATGGCCGTCGCCCTGGGCCGCGGCGAAAAGCTCGACGACATCACCGAGACCACGGTCGACACGCGCACCACCCAGGACATCCCCGCCGTCCTGCTCGACCCCGTCCCTGTGACCGTCGACAACATCAAGGACACCGTGGTCAAGGACGGCGTGTACACGACCGACCAGATCTGCACCCCGAAGCTCGAGTCCGCCTGCGAAAGGGCCGGACTCACCCATTGACGGCGTGGTCCTGCAACGTGAGTCCGAGGAGACATCTGCCAGCCGGTAAGGGCGCAGCGAGGCCTAGGTCCTGTCCGTACGGTTCCCAGGGGCGAACCTGCGTGTGGACCTCCGGCACCGGCGACCGGCCGTGCCCCCGCAGATCGGGCACGACGACCCGGAACCGGCCGGCCAGCGCCTCGGCGTGCGGGGACCACTCCCTGCCGTCGCCGCCCCAGCCGTGCACGAGCAGCAAGGCCGGGGCGCCCGCCGGACCGAGGTCCGTGTGGAAGAGGGGGACGGGGTTCTGGATCAGCGAGTGCACGGTGTTGTCCGATGAGAGGGATCAGAGGGAGAACAGCAAGGTCCGAAGGGAAGTGCGGATGCGGGGCGCGGGCCGGTGCGGTCCCCTGCCGCACCGGCCCGGTGGGCGGTCAGCCCCGGTACAGGACGAGCGTGCTGCGCGGGCCGAGCTTCGGCCGCTCGCCGGCGCCGACGGTCTTGCCGGTGGCGAGGTCGCGGGCCGCCCTGCGCGAGGCCGGTGTGCGCGTCCCCCGCGATGTCTCCGTGGTCGGCTTCGACGACGTCCCGTTCGCCGCCGACCTGACGCCGGCCCTCACCACCGTCCGCGTGCCGTACGAGGAACTGGGCCGTACCGCCGTACGCCTCGCCCTGGAACGAGACGTGGGTTTCGCGTCCGATGACCACGTCGTGCTGAGCACGCAGCTCGTGATCCGGGATCAGTGCGTAGGGCAAGGTGAGACTCGCGAACACAGGGAGCGGCTGATCAGCCCGCGCAGGGCGGCCCTTGTGCCTCGCTCGACTGATCCTGGCGGTAGGCGCCGCAGGCGAGGACGGCCTCTGGGTGGTTCCCCGACTGGCGCAGCAGGACGAGAGTCTTGTCGTGGGGTGGGGCGTTGGCGCCGTCGTAGGAGACGTATCCGGTGGCTCCGTTGAAGGCGATGCCCGTGCCGAGGACCAACAGGACGGACTCGCGGTCGATGTCCGGGTCGTGCAGCCCGGCCTGGCGCACCGCCTGCGACAGGACGTGGAAGGCGTCGTACGAGACCGCGGAGTGGCCGTCCTGCCGCCAGGGGTCCGTGCCTTCGGTGGTGGCCTTCACATAGGCGTCGTACTCGGCCACGAACTGCCGGGTCCTGTCACTCGCGTCCGGATCGTCGGCGGGCAACCGGTGCGCGGAGTAGTACAGGCGCAACCAGTCCTTGTTGGCGAAGGCACCGGTCTGCGCCACGTTGGTCAGCTCGTTGCCGCCGAGCACCGTCACGTCACGCGCGGTGCACGTCCCGGCGGTGTCCATGGAGTTGATGAGCGCGGTGAAGTCCTTGGCCCGCGCCGACCAGTACACCACCGAGTCCGGCTTGTTCTTGAGCGCGTCGCACAGCGCCCGTGCCAGCAGATCGGCATCGGGCTGGCTGACGGCACCGCTCAGTGGCGTGGGGCTGAAGTCGCCCTGCTGGTTGAAGTCGAACACCTGGTGCGTGCCGTCGAACTCGCTGACGAACCGGCCGGCAAGGCTGTGGCTGTACAGGTCCGCGGAGCTTTCGATCACGATCGCGTGCCCGGCCGGGGTGCAGCGGTCCTCAAAGCCGGGCTCGGCCACGATGTTCTCCGTGTACGCGAAGTCCGCCTCGATCCTGGCCTCGCGCGAGTTGAACGGCGTGGACGGCCAGTAGGTCCGGGCGGCCGGGCCGGTGAGCATCTCGTCGGCGGTCGCGGTGGTGCCGATCGAGGGGATGCCCGCCTCGCCGAGGACCCGGAGGGCGGCCTGGGTCTCCTGCCGGCTCTGTGCGAAGCCCAGCACTCCGACGACTCGTTCGTGTGCCGGGACGCTCTTCTCGTCCGCCATCTCCGCGACAAGCTTCTTCGCCTCGCTCTCGGCGTCTCGGAAGGCGACTCCGGCCTCGCGGATATCCACGTGCAGGGGTATCAAGGAGTCGTCGGCGGCGGCCTCGCGGTTCAGCCTCTCCTGCCACATCGCGATGCCGCGCAGCTCCGGGATCGTCCCGTCGAAGCGCGTCTCGTCGTCGGTCTTCGGCGGGTCGGACACGAAGGCGACGACGGTCCGCACGGCGCGGCCCCGGTCGGCGTACTGCGCGACGCGCGCGTTCTGATCGTCGATGGTCTTCGTGGCCGCCTCGTACCAGGCTGCGGCCTCCACCGGTATCGGCTCGGTGGGGGCGGACTCCGCCACGGACCCGGTGCCGCCGAGGCAGTCGCGCGCCGGGGGGATCACGCCCGGGAGCACGAGTCCTGCCGTGAGCAGGGCGAGCGTGGTCACCCCGCTCACGATCGAGGTCGGGACGTACCGGCTGAACCTGAACGTTCTCGGCGCGACGGGCAGGACGGGCACGCCGCGCGCCGCCAGGGCGCCCTCGGAGATGGTGACCAGGACCGGGGGTTCGTCGGCAGAGCCGTTGTCGGCGAGGCGCACGCTCGCTTCCGGGAACGTACTCTCGACCGGATCGCCCAGCTCCCGCAGCAGGGCGTCGGAGGGCACGCCGACGGCGACGACGAGCGGGCCCGGCGGCCGGGCGGTGGCCTGGGCCCGGCGCAGGGAGCGCAGGAAACGCTCGGCGGCGCGGGCACCCGGCTCTCCTGCTGGAGGCAGCTCCACGAACAGGACCGGGCGGCTGGTTCTGCGGCGCCGGCCGGGCAGGATCCGCCCGATCGCGGGTCGGCGCAGGTCTTCCAGCAGGGCGCGCAGGACGAGCCAGTCGAACTCCTGGAGCGCCTCCTCGTGGCCCGCGTCGTCCATGAGCTGCACGGATCGCTCGGCGGCCACGCGGTCCATCAGCCGGAAGAGGTTGTTGCTGCCCTGAGCCACCTGTTCCGCGCCGAGCCAGCCCCGCATCACCTTGCGGGAGACACGACGGGCCCACAACCACCGCGGGAGCAGCTGAACGAACGACAGCCAGCTCAGGTTGGCCAAGAAGCCGGCGAGCCCGTCGAGAGACGGTCCGTCCATCCTGGTGAAGGCCAACGGACCGCCACGATGGGCCCGTCGCTCACTGGCGTGGGTCCGCAGCTCCGCTTCCTGGTTCGCGTTCGTCGCCCACTCCTCCGGGTGCGACCTGATGTACTCGACCAGGTCGCACATGACGTGGAAGTGCGGGAAGCGGTCGGGCGTCATGTGCTGCGGAGCGCTGCGGTACAGCTGCGTCCCGGCGCCGGCGGAGAGCAGCCTGGAGTCGGCTTCCGCCCTGGTTCCAGCCGGCAGATGAGCGAACGGCACCCGCTGCCGCAGCGCCCCGGTCAGGGCGGCGACGACACGGTCCACGCCGCTCCGGTACGACGCCTGCGGCACGCGCAGGAGGAACAACGGCGGACTGGTCTCCAGCTTCGCCCGGTTCTCGTACTCGGGGGCCACGGTGACCCGGAACTCCCGTACAAACTCAATGGCCTGGTCGTTCGGGAATCTGGGGCCGTCGAAAGGTGCGGTCATGCGGAACTCCCCCCATGTCCAACCTGATCAACCCACGCCATAAGACGCCACTGGCTCCTGGCCGACTCGGCCTGTTGCAAAGGAAGTTGAGAGAAGAAGGCCGAGGAAAGGGAGTTGAAGGGTAGCTGCGATGTGGCAGGGGTCACAATGGATTACCGGAAGCGCTTCAACACTCTTCGCGTGCGCCCCCTGTGCCCTCCATGTGCGCCCCCTCCGGCCCGGATCGTACGCTCGCCGGTCTCCTTCGGCCGTCGTCACCAGGACGGCGCCCGCGCGTGGTACACAGGGGTGCCGCCGAAGACGGGAAGCTCACGTCAGAGCGGCAGATCATCGGGAGATCCGCGAGCACCGGCTCGGAATCCTGATCCGCGGCCGCCCGCAGGGAACGCGAGCCGGAGGACCGGGCGCCGGTGCGTCCGCTGCCCAATGGCTGCCCGTCGAAGACACCACGCGCCACACCGTCGACCTGGGGTGCGGGACGGCGCCGGCACGCTCGACCTCCTCGCATTCTGAAACCCCGGGTCAGCGGCCTGGGGTTCGTTCGCCTTGGAGCTTGCCGGCCACAGGCGGCCGTTCACGCCGTCTCGGCACCGGCCTCGGGAGGGGTCCCGGCGTGTCCGGGGCACAATCCTCCGGACTTTCGAGGACCGGAGGTGATCGATGCCCGAGGAAACGCTGACCCCGTCCGGCTACCGGCCGACGTTCCCCGCTACTGGTTGCATCGCAGCGCATCTGGTCGTCAACCCCATCACCTGGCCCGGGTACATCGTCACGACCTGGCTGTCCATGACGTCGCGCCCGCTGTGGTGGGGCCTCCCCCTGTTTCTCCCCCACGTGCTGTTGCTGTTCGCCGCGGGCATGGTCGCCATCAGGTCGCCCTGCACGACGCCCCCTTGCCCGAGCCGCCCACCATGTGACCGCAGGGCCGACGCCGAAGAGTCCGTCGCTGCCGTTGTCCCACGCAGAGAGCAGCGTGGCATCGTCATGCCAGAGCCAGCAGCACGGAGACGGACCCGTGCCCACGTGCATGCCGTCCTCCGGCCCCGCTGGAAGCTACCTCGCTCCGCGCTCGCGGGCAGGCATCATGCCGTCGGCGGTCAGGAGGCACTTCCGGTCCTGATGGGAGCAGCCGTCGGCCCGCACCTTCGAACCGGCCGCGGGGCCGTCCTTCACCGGCTTCCTGTCGGTTGCCCTGAACGCGGAAGCGATACGGAGGAGGTGCGGTCGCGGTCGGTCTGCCGCATCAGAAAGTCCTTGTAAAGGGAGAAGGGATCGGCCGTCACTGGTGGCCGTCTCCCGCACACGCAAGGGCAAGGGGCGGGTGGGCGGCCACGACTGTCCATGCGCAACCTCCGTTGACCGGTGGCTCCACCGGTCAACGGAAGGACGGGGGCCGCTGTCCCCTTGGCTCGGCTTGTCGGACCCGCTACCGTCGCGGTCCCGCGACGGCGTAGGCCGCGGTGCCGGCGACCGCGAGGACGAGGGCCGTCCAGGTGCCCGCCGTCGTGCCGGGTGGCAGCAGCATCCAGGTCGCCACCTCCATCGGCGCATCCGTCGGGGGCGGGGCGAAGAGCGAGAACGACAGCCAGGAGATCGGCAGCGTCCACGCGTACTGCGCCCCGAACACCGTCGCCCCGACGGCGATCAGCCCCGTCAGCCCCGCGCTGCCGCGGACGACGAACGCGGTAGTGGCCAGGTCCTCGCCCATCATCTGCACCGCCAGCAGCACCGCGCCGACGACCGCGCCGATGAGCAGCACATGCGCCGCCCTGCGGGGCACCCAGCGGATCGCGGCCGTCCGGTCCAGCGCGAGGTCCTGCCCGCCGAGCCCGATCGAGGCCGCCACAGCCCCCGCGGCGAGGACGAGTGCGGGCAGTTTCGGATCAACGTGCCCCTCGCTGCCGTCCCGGGCAAGCGCCCACACCGCCACCGCGCTGATCACCACTGCGGCGAACGACGCGGGAACCTGGCGCGAGCGCGCGTACAGCCAGCCGACGGCCGTCCCTCCGGCCGCGGTCCCGGCGAACGCGCCCGCCGCGCGCCACACCGCCAGATACGTCTCCTGCATGACCTCGGCGACGATCTGCTCGTCCGCGCAGCGACGGCGCAGCCGCACCGCCATCCACGGCGACGTACGCCGGTACAGCTCCTCGAACGCGGCACGGTCGCCCTTGGCCACCAGCCGGACGAGACGCTCCTCGTCCAGCTCCCCCGGTGCCTTCCTTACTGATCTCACACCCTCTGGACGGCGGGCCCCGGCGGCAGGTTTTCCCCTCGGCGTGATCCCCGTCACGCAAAAATAGAGAGGGCGGCCGGAGTACACCGGAGCGTCAGCGAGGCGGGCGGACCGTACCGTTCTCCCAGGCCCAGGCGGCGACCTCGACCCGGTTTCGCACACCCAGCTTGCTGTGAATGTTCGTCAGGTGCGTCTTCACCGTGGACAGGGACAGGCACAACTCCGTCCGGATCTCCTCGTTGGTGCGGCCCACCGCCACCAGCCGCGCGACATCGAGCTCACGGTCGGTCAGAGGGTGGGACCGTGCGCCATCGTCCTCCGAAGGCATCCGCCGGTCCTCGAGTTGCCGCAGCAGACGCAGGGTCACGGCGGGCGAGACCAGTGCGTCTCCGCGTGCCGCGGCCCGCACGGCCTCGACCCGGACCGCGACCGTGGCACCGGGAGCATGCCGACGTACGTTCGTCAGCGCCTCCTGTACGACTCGCTGCACGGACGTCTCGACTTCCGGTGCGAGCTTCGCCGCGCGGGCCGCCGCAGCGAACCGCAGACTCGCCTCCTGCTCGCCACCCGAGGAGAAGTCGGCGACCAAAGTGGCGAGTTGGGTGAAGAGTTCGCCGGAGCGCAGGGTGCGGTTCTCGTCCTCGCGCAGGACGCGCACCAGTCGGCGCATCGAGTCCAGGGTCTCGACCCCGGGGCGATGACGAGGTCCACCGCCGAGGCACTGCGATGCTCCCCGGCCTGAGCCGTGCGGTCTTGCACCGCACCGATCCAGGGCCCCGCGTTCTTCGGCACCGGCGCGTCAGGGCAGAGGTCGGTGAACGTCTCCGTGATCTCGTCGTACTCGCACCTGTCACGGACGCTGCAAAGGAGCTCGGCGCGCTGCGCGAGGCGCTTCACACGCTCGGCGCGTGCGCAGGCATCGCCGCCATCGCCGCGAACAATCCGCAGGAGCGGTGCGCCCCGGTGTGGTGGGCCCACAAGCAGTCGGCCGAGGACGCGCTCTCCTCACCACGTACGCTTAGGCAATCCTTAGCTAATTGACAGTGGATACGGGAAGGGCGCATGTCAGGAGTCGCGAGCCGACGTGTCGGCTGGATGGCCGTCGCCCTTCTTCTCTTGCTGCTGGCCGTGGTGCTGAGCCTCGCGGTCGGCAGCCGCGCGATCGCCCCCACGGCGGTCTGGGACGCGCTGCTGCACCACGGCACGAGCGACGACGCCCAGGTCGTACGGGCGCTGCGGGCGCCGCGGACGGTCGTCGGTGTGCTGGTCGGGGTCGCCCTCGGCGTTGCCGGAACGGTTCTTCAGGGCATCACCCGCAACCCCATCGCCGAGCCCGGCATCCTCGGCATCAGCCAGGGCGCCTCGCTCGGCGTCGTCTGTGCCATCACCTTCTTCGGGGTGCACACGCTGAACGGATACGTCTGGTACGCCTTCGCGGGCGCGGCCGTCGCCGCGGTGTGCATCTACGTCGTCGCCAGTAGCGGACGCGGGGGCGCCTCGCCCGTCAAGCTCGCGCTCGCGGGCGCCGCGATGAACGCCTTCCTCGCCTCCGTCGTCACTGGCATCCTCACCACCGACGCCCGTGCCCTGGACGAGTTCCGGTTCTGGGACGTCGGTTCGATCGCCGGCCGGGACGCCTCGATCGTCGGGCAGACCTGGCCCTTCCTGGTCGCGGGGCTGCTGCTGGTGCTGGCCATGGCCCGCGGGCTGGACGCGCTCGCGCTCGGCGAGGACATCGCGCGGGGGCTGGGCCGCAACGTGGCGCTGCTGCGCGCGACCGGCGCCCTCGGCGCGACCGTGCTCACCGGCGTCGCGGTGGCCGCCGCGGGCCCGATCGCCTTCACCGGCCTCGCCGTGCCGCACATCGCCCGGGCCCTCGTCGGCCCCGGGCACCGCTGGCTGCTGCCCATGGCCGCCGTGCTGGGGCCGGTGATGCTGCTCCTCGCGGACGTCCTCGGGCGGGTCGTCGTACGGCCCTCGGAGGTGCCGGTGGCCGTGATGACCGCGTTGGCCGGGGTGCCGTTCCTGGTGGTGCTGGTACGGCGGAGGAAGCTGGTGGCGGCGTGACCCAGGACACTCTCCGACCTCCGGGGCATGCCGTCCTGCGCGCCAGGAAGAGCAGCTTCCTGCTCCACCGCAGGAGCTTCCTCGTCGCCGCCGTCCTCACCGCGCTGCTCGCGGCCACCGTCGTCGCGTCCCTGTGCGTCGGAGAGTCGTTCGTCGCGCCGGGCGAGGTCGTCCGCGTGCTGCTGGGTCTGCCCAGCCCCGACCAGCTGGTCGTCGGCACGCTGAGGTTGCCGCGTCTGGTGACCGGGCTGCTGGTGGGCGCCGCGTTCGGGGTCTCCGGCGCGCTGATCCAGACCGTCGCCCGTAATCCGCTGGCCAGCCCCGACGTCATCGGCGTGACGCACGGGGCGGGCGCCGCGACGGTCGCGGCGATGACGTTCGGCGTCACCTCGTACGCCGTACTCCCCTACGTCTCCGTCGTCGGCGGTCTCGCGGCGGCACTGCTCGTCTATCTGCTCGCCTGGCGGCGCGGGCTGCACGCCGCCCGGTTCGTGCTCGTCGGCATCGGCATCTCGGTGGCCCTCGGCTCCCTGACCCGGCTGTTCGTGACCAAGGGCGACTACCTGGTCGCCCAGCAGGCCAAGGTCTGGCTCACCGGCTCCCTCAACGGCCGTGGCTACGACCAGGCCGAACCGCTGGCGACCGTACTGCTGCTGCTCGTACCGTTCCTGCTGTGGGCGGCCCGCGTCCAGCGTGGCGCGGGCCTTGACGACGACACCGCCACCGCCCTCGGCACCCGGCTCGACCGGGACCGGCTCGGACTCGGCGCGCTCGGTGTGGTGCTGGCGTCCGTGGCGACCGGCGCCGCCGGACCCGTTGACTTCGTGGCGCTGCTCGCCCCGCAGATCGCCCGCAGGCTCACCCGCACCCCGCACATCCCACTGCTGTGCTCGGCGCTCATGGGTGCGCTGATCGTGACCGTCGCCGACCTGCTGGCCCGCAGCCTCTTCTCCCCGACCGAGCTGCCGGTCGGCGTGTTCACCGCCCTGGTGGGCGCCCCGTATCTGATGTGGCTGATCGTCAGCTCCCGTAGCAGCCGTTCCGGAGGAACCGCGTGACCGGCAACCGTCTCATCGCCCAAGGGCTCACCCTCGCCTACGAGGACCGTACGGTCGTGGACGGCCTGGACCTTCAGGTCCCGGACGGGAAGGTCACCGTCATCGTCGGGCCCAACGCCTGCGGAAAGTCCACCCTGTTGCGCGCCCTGGGCCGACTGCTCAAGCCGAAGCGCGGCGCGGTACTGCTCGACGGTACCGAGCTGTCCCGCATCCCGACCCGGCGGATCGCCCGGGCCGTCGGCCTGCTGCCGCAGACGCCCGTGCCGCCAGAGGGCATCACCGTCGCCGACCTGGTCTCGCGTGGCCGGCAGCCGCACCAGAAGTGGTGGCAGCAGTGGTCGGAGGCGGACGAGACGGCCGTCGCCGAAGCGATGGAGCGCACCGGGACCGCCGAGCTCGCCGAACGGCCGGTCGACGAGCTGTCGGGCGGTCAGCGTCAGCGCGTGTGGATCGCGATGGCCCTCGCCCAGGACACCGACGTCCTGCTGCTCGACGAGCCGACGACCTATCTCGACATCGCCCACCAGGTGGAAGTCCTGGACCTGGTACGACAGTTGAACCAGGAGCGGGGTCGGACCGTGGTCGCCGTGCTGCACGACCTGAACCAGGCGGCCCGCTACGCCGACCACATCGTCGCCATGAAGGCGGGCCGGATCGTGGCGCAGGGCGCACCGGCCGACGTCGTCACCGCCGAGCTGGTCGAGAAGGTCTTCGGACTCGCGTCGGTCGTCGTACCGGATCCGGTGACGGGCGATCCGCTGGTGGTGCCGGGACCGCCGCGTTCGACGCATACGGCCGTGCCCGAGCAGGCCGTACCGGGAACGTGAGCGGAGCCACATGCTCCGGATGCTCCGAATGCACAGGCTTCTCATAAAGTAAGGCTCGCCTAAGTTCCATTCGTACGACGGGAGCCTTCCCATGTCTGCCAGCCGCCGCGGTACCGCCGCCGCAGCCCTCGTCCTCGCCGCCGCCCTCTCGCTGACGGCCTGCGGCGGTTCCTCCGGAAGCGGGGAGGAGACGTCCGCGGGCGCCTCCGCCGGAGCCGACGACAAGAAGGCGGTCGCCCAGGGCGGCGAGGACTTCTCCAAGGCGGCGGAACAGACCGCGGCGATGGGCACCGACGCGAAGGCGGGTGAATGGCCGCGGACCGTCGAGCACGCCATGGGCGAGACCGAGATCAAGGCCCAGCCCAAGCGCGTCGTCGTCCTGGACGTCGGCGAGCTCGACAACGTGGTGTCGCTCGGCATCAAGCCGGTCGGCCTCGCCCCCACCGAGGGCTCCCCCGAGCTGCCGTCGTACCTGAAGAAGGACGCGGGCAGCCCGGAGAACGTCGGCACGATCAACAACCTCAACCTCGAGGCCATCGCCGCACTCAAGCCCGACCTGATCCTCGGCAGCCAGCTGCGCGCCGCCGACAAGTACGACGAGCTGTCGCAGATCGCGCCGACCGTCTTCTCCCTGCGTCCGGGCTTCACGTGGAAGGAGAACTACCTCCTCAACGCGGCCGCCCTGGACAAGACCGCCGAGGCCAAGGCCCAGCTCGCTGAATACGACGAGAAGGTGGCGGCGCTGAAGGCGAAGCTGGGCGCCGACAAGCCGACCGTCTCGATGGTCCGTTACCTGCCCGACGGCGTGATCCGCCTCTACGCGAACGCCTCGTTCATCGGCACGATCCTCAAGGACCTCGAGATCCCCCGCCCGAAGAACCAGGACATCGAGGACCTCGCCGCCGAGATCAGCGCCGAGAACATCGACCAGGCCGACGCCGACTACGTCTTCACCGGCGTCTACGGCGACCCGAAGGCCACGGACAAGTCCAAGGCGCAGGGCAACCCGCTGTGGAAGAACCTCGACGCCGTCAAGGCCGGGCGCGCGTACGACGTCCCGGACGAGACCTGGTACCTCGGCCTCGGCGTGATGGCCGCCGACGAGGTCCTCGCCGACCTGGAGGAGCACCTCACCAAGTAGGCGCGGGACGGACCGGCAGCCGGCATCCGGCTGCCGTACGCCGCAGGCCGCGGCCGTGCCCGAACCGTGCCCGTAAGAGCGGACAACCACGGTCGACAGCGGCACGATCGGGCTCACGCACCACACCGACGCGACGAGATCCGCGCTGGTCAGCAGCCATGTTGCCGCATGCCAGAAGCGCGCCAGAGCCGCACCACAGTGTCAGCCGCCGCGGATCCGCTCATGCCGTAGCGAATCTCACCTCCACGGAGCCGACGGCCGACGGCCGAGCTACGGCCGCCCACCTGTTGCTCGTAAGTGGCCGGGGCAAGGGCGATGGTCTCCTCAGGGTCCGGGTACCCCGGCCCGGCCTCCCGCTCGCCCACCCGCGCCCTCTCCATCGGGGGCCTTAGCCCAGCGGTCGCCCTCCGGGCACCGGCCCGTCGGTGGTCGCCTATGGATCTTCAAGGCAGAGTCCGGGCCACGGTCCGAGTGCGTCTCGGGTGCTCTCACGGGGAAGGGACCGCGGCGTGCCTGCCGGTATTCCTCGTAGAGCCGGTCGACGGTCGTGCAGGTCCCGGTGGCCTCGCCGTTGTCGTCCACGGTCCGGCAGGCCGAGCATGCGGGGCAGTGCTGCAGCATGCGTAGGTACGCCGCTCGCCCGGGGCCGTTCGGGCACCAATGGTTCCCGTTCTCGTAGTGGTCGCACAGAGCATGGACGGACCGGGCGAGGCGTCGCGCGTGCGCGACGCGGGCGGGAAGGCTGCTGCCGGGCTCAACGCTCAGCCGCAGGCGGGCCTCGCCGATGCAGAAGAGCGCACAGACCCGCGGCACTCCGTCCTCGGGCAGGGCCAGCGCAGCCGTCTCCACCGCGGGAACGGCCACCATGATGTGACCGCGCAGCTGGAGCGTGAGCGTCTCCAAGTCCTCGGGGTATGGAGCCTCGACGTCTTCCGCGAGCAGGCGGTCCGCGCAGGCGCGCATCGTTTCGAGGTCCAGCGGCGCAGCCTTGGTTCTGAACGCGCTCATGACTCGTCCTCATCGGTCGGACTGCCGCCCGACCTCACGAACGCCAGCACGTCGGCCGCTGCGCACAGGCGGCCTGGACGGGTCATGGGCACAACCCAATACGAGCCCTGCGTCCACTCGTCCAGTTCGGTGCGGTCGGCACGCGGCACGCCCAGGTAGGTGCCCTCGCCCAGGCAATCGGCGAGCGGCGTGAGCCACGTCTGTGAGGTGCCGACCGGTACAAGGGCGTAGTACCGCCGGAATCCGGGGTCGTGGATGACCGGACCACCCCCAGGCACTGCGCGAGCCGATCACTCGCCACGGCCGGGTCCTCGCTGCCGACGGCACCGTGCACGATGCGGTGGGGAAGACGGACCGCTTCGAACGCCCGCCCCAGCGGGATCAGCACGAGCTTCGCGGCACTGCTCCACTCGCGGCGGCCTCGCTGGCCGGGGTCAAGGAGGGCACGGGCGACCTGCTGTTCGCCGATCCCCTGTGGGACAACGCCGCGCTGCTGCTCATACTCGCGCTCATGCTCCCGCTGGTGCTGCTTGCCGCGCGCCTGGTGCAACGCCGACCGGCCGGCACCCTGTCCTCGGTGACCGGACGGCTGCGCTGGCGTTGGCTGCTGGTCTGCCTGGGGGTGGCCGTGGCCGCGGTACTGCTCCTGCTCGGCCTGATAACCGTCTTCACCGCCGTGTCCGGGGCTGGAGCGTCCGAGTCGACGTCCTATGCCTGGGCGGGCTGGCCGACGTTCCTGGCCGCCGCCGCGATGCTCGTCCTGCTGGTGCCGCTCCAGGCCGCCGACGAGGAGTACGTCTTCCGCGGCTGGATCCCCCAGGTCTTCGGCTGCTACCTGCGCGCCCCCTGGGCCGGCATCGCCGTGGGAGGTCTGCTGTTCGCCCTGGCTCACGGGCTGGGCACGCCGTGGGGCTTCGCTTACCTGGTCCTGTTCAGCCTCGTTCTGGGCGTGCTGGTGATCCGTACCGGTGGTCTGGAGGCGGCCATCGCCTTCCATGTGGTCAACAACCTCGTCATCTTCCTCCTCTCCGCCACCTACGGGGGGCGGGCTCAGCGACACCTCCACCGCTGCGGATGCCTCCTGGGAGATGCTGGCGGCCGAAGCAATCGTGCTGCCGCTGTACGCGTGGGTGGTCCTGCGCCTGAGCCACCGGTTCCGCATCGCACGCACCACCCCCGAACCCACTCGCCGCCTGGCGGGGCCTGCGGCCACCACAGTTTGAAGATTTACACCTCACCCGAGAACGGAGTAGGCATGGGCCATGAAGTCACGGACGTCACAGCGTCCGAGGAGCAGAAGTTGTCCAAGGGTGTGGCGATCGTCGCCACGATCGCGGCAGCGGTGTGTGGGGCGGCAATTGTGCTGGCGGTGTTCTCCTGGCTGGGCTGGGTCCCCCATCCGTGGTTGGGGTGGCTCGTCGCCAAGGGGGCGTGGAAGCTCGCGGTGATCGGGTCGGTCGGTTTCGTGGCCCTGTCCGCCTTGCTGCGGCAGGGCCGTACGAAGAAGAAAGGGGACGCCGGCTCAGGACGATGATCCGGCGAACGCTTCGTAGTCGGCGTCGCACTCGGTGGTCACGCCTTCGAGTCAGCGCTGCACTGCGGACGTAGCGGGACGAGGTGACCCACACCGCTGTCCCATGATCGCCTCGGGCGCGGCCGTTGTGGCCGGGAGGGTGATCGGTCCTGACGGGTATGTCCTTCGGCCCGGCGAGGAAGGTCGATGGGCGGTCCAAGGGGACTGACAGATCGTTATCGGGGTGGTTACGATGCTGCAGATGAAGAACCTCTGCTCTTACGGATTGGGGGAATCGTTCGCGCAAGGTGAGTGCTGATGGCACATCACTTCGCGAACGCGATTCCGGCCCGCTTGTTGATGTGGCAGCGCGTGCGTGAGTACGCCGTCCCACCGTCCATGATCGAGACTGCGACCGCACGGCGTGCGGTCGGTGACTGGGCGGGGGCCTGCGCCGCCGCCCGGATCGACGTCGATCTCGATCTGCGCGCCGTGTGCGACCGCCACGGTACCGATCTCGTCACCCACCTCCGTACAGATCTGCGTCTGCTGGCGCCGGATCTGCTCCGCTGGCACATGCCCCGGATCGCCCCCGACGGGTGGCTCCGGCCCGGCCTGACCATCTCCCTGGCCCGTTACCGGAGTCCCGGCGCCACGCCGCTGGACTTGGTGGTGCGGACACCGCCGGCCTGGGCGGACGCCGGACAGCGGATGTCCCTGGCCCTGTGGGAGGGGTCCGGGAACGGTGCCCCCGGGCATCATCCGCACCCGCACCCGCATACCGACCGGCGTTTCCGGCTCGACCTGCACCGGCATCTCTGGGACGCCGGGCGGAGCGGCGAACTGGCGCGGCGGTGCGGTGCGGGCGGGGTACCGCCCATGGTGCCGCCCGACCGGATCCACCTACCCGGTCGACCGGTCCTGCCAGATCGTCCCGATCGGCCTGCCCTCCACGATTCCGCGTGGGCGGTGGCAAGTTGGGCCACCGAGGCGGAGTTGCTGTTGCGGGCCGAGGGGCGCCCTCGCGGGGCCTTCACTGTGCGGCTCGGTGCGCGGAGCCGCGCCGTGTTCGAACTCGTCGCCCCTGACGACAGCCATGCCCCGACGTTCCGGCCGCTGCGGGAGGCGCTGCCACCGCAGGAGGTCGCGGCGCTTCCGGTGCTACCTGAGGCGGCGGCCCGGGTCCTTCCGGATCTGGAGCTGCTGCAGGCCGGGCTGGTAGCGGCCGAGCGGCTGCATCCGCTCGTCGCCGCAGCACTGGCGGCGTCCGGCCCGGTGGCCGCGTCCGGCTCGGCCCCGGTGGCCGGCCCCTCCCCCGAGCCCGGCGATCCGCACCGGGTGGAGTGCCGGGGCGAGGTCCACCGGATCGCGCTGCGGGACGGGGTGCTGACGGCGATCGATCACGACCCGGCCCAACTGCACCGGGAGGAGCTACTGGTCGCGCTCGGCGGACCGGCGCTGCCGTGCCTGCGGGCGATCGACGCGGTGCACCGCAGCCCGGAGGCGCTGCCTGCGGTCCGGGAGCGGCTCGCCCACGGTGACGTCGCCGGGGCACTGGACGTGGTCGAGGGGCTGCTCGGTCCCGGTGCGGTCCTGCGCGACGGGCCGCTCCGGGAGGCACTGGAGTCGGCTGCGGCCCGCCGCATCGACCACGGGCTCTTCCGCTCGGGGCTGGTCGCCGGTGCCGGTGCGGTCGGGGGCGGGAACGCCTCGAGCGCGGGGCACGCGGATGCCGGCCACCGTCCCCGGCTCGACCGCCGTACGCCTCTCGCGATGCGCCGCAAGCGGAGCAGCCGGGCCCGGCCCCGCACCGGCCTGTTCGGCTGATCCCGTCCCAACTCCCCTGCTAGCGCCGCGCATTCCGTGCCGCACTCCCACACGACATCCGGGACGGGCCGTCCCGTCCCCTTATCCCGCCCCCAGGTGATGACCATGACTTCCAGCACCCTTCTGCCCGACGCGGGCCCGGCCGCCGACAAGCCCGCACCCGCAGTAGCGACCGTCGCCGGGAGCGGTGTGCCCGCGGACGGCAGGCCACGGCAGCCGGTCATGAGCATGCTGTTAATCTCCCCTCACACGCGTGGGGGGAGCGGCCGGGGGGGCCGGGGGAAATGCCAGGGCGTTGCCGTATGTCCCGCCATGCCTTCTTCTTGCCCTTCAGGAGGAACGGTGGCCCGACTCGGCCGACGCCGACACAGACAGCCCGGACCGGCTCTTGATTCACGCTCAGCACACCTCGGACCGCCGGCGGCACGCACCGCGGCCGTCCTGGCGACGGCACTGGCTCTCAGCCTCCCGCTCGCCGCCGTACCGTCCTCGGCGGCAGCCGCTCCGCAGTCGGCCGCCGCGGCGGGAGACTTCGTACTGCCCACCGCCCCGCGTGCCGTCCCCAGGGCCACGCAGATCCTCAACGCGGGGACCAGCGGCTTCCTTTGGGCCCAGGAGGGCGACGACCGGCTCCTGTGGACGGACTACGCCACCGGCACCACGACCGCGCTGGAGCAGCGGCTGGACGTTCCGGTGCAGTACGACATCGACAGCGGCTACTTCCAGCAGGCTGCCTCCTTCCAGTTCGGCCACTACGGGGACGGGTCCGACACCGTCGCCCTGTACTCCGAGGAGGACTCCCACGTCACCCTCCTCCAGGGCGCGGGCACCTCGGGCGGCACCACCGTGGTGCCCGTGCCCGAACACCACACCTACCAGGGCACCTTCGGCGACACCGTCCTCACCAGCACCAGCGGCGTCAGCGGAAACCCGAACGCCTACCAGCTGTGGCGCGTCCAGGACGGCGGCGGGGTCGGACAGACGCCCGTGACCGGGCTGCCGGACGGCGCGGGGAACGTGGTCGTCGAGGACGGCGACGCCCGGTCCGTCATCCTCCGCTACACCACCGACAGCGACGAAGGCTGGGGTCACTGGGGCATCGTCGACCTCGCCACCGGCGCGTTCAGCGCGCTGCCCGACCGGGTCGACCCGGCGGACGGCTGGGAGGTGACCGGCTTCCGGCTGGGCGCCGACTCGGTGCTGCGGCTGCGCAGCGGGCGCGGCAAGGCGGACCTGTACGACCGCGCCGACCTGTCCGCCGCGCCCCGTACCTTCGACACGGGCGCCCTGTCCTACCAGGCCGCGTACGGGATCGTGGGCGACAAGCTGCTCGGCCTCGAACCGGTGGCGCCCGGCGACAACAAGTACCGGGGCCAGCCGCTGTGGGCCCTCACGTCGGACGGCACGGAGACCGACCTGACCGAGGTGATGGACCCGGCCGCCCACGGGGTCGTCCAGGCCCCGGACGGCTCCGTCCTCGTGGCGGGCGCCGAGCAGTATGTCGAGCGGGGTGACCTCGACTGGGGCGTGTACCGGATCGCACGGGCCGCCGACGGCTCGCTCACCCGCAGCCGCCTGGCCGCCGTGCAGCCGATGCCCGCGCAGATCAACGGCCTCTCGCTCGGCAGCGGCATCCTCACCACGGCCGACAACAGCACGCTGTACGAGCCGGGCACGATCATCGGCGCGTACCGCAGCACCTGGCTCACCACGAGCGGCACCCCGGGCGTCGCCAAAACCACCGTGGACGGGCTGGTCAGCGGGCGGGACGGCGACTGCGCCGCCGGCGCCACCCGCTGCATCCGGATGTTCGCCGACGGCACCGGCCACCACGGCCGCCGCGACGCCACCGAGTCCGACCTGACCATGCTGCGCACCAACGGCGCCACCGACTGGGGCCCGACCCTCGACACGGGCGACGACACCCCGCAGCTCAAGGACCTCTCCGGGCGGTACGCGGTCGTCGACGGCGCCTCTTCCGGCTACCAGTACATCGGCGAGTTCCCCGACGGTTCGGCGGGCAAGGTCCTGCAGAAGCGCGACCGGGTCGCCGCGGCCGTCTGGGGCAACACCCTGTGGAGCGGTGCCGCCACCGGAGGCAGGGTCACGGCCACCCGGCTCCCGTCCGGCACCGCCGTGGAGTCCTTCACCACCCGCAACGGCTGCACTCCGTCCAGCCTCCAGGCCGTGGGCCGCTGGGTGTACTGGACCTGTGTGGACGCCTGGGGCGACGTCCAGGGCTCGGGCGTCTACGACCGTACGGCCAAGCGCACCGCCACCGCCCCGGCGGGCAGGGTCCTCCTCGGCGACGGCTACCTCGTCGAGCGCGTCGGCGGCACCCAGTCGGGCAGCGGGCTGAATCTCATCGACCTGCACAACGGACTGCCGTCCAGCGGCAATCACACGGACCTTCCGAGCCGCAAGCTCGCCGACTGGGCCGACCTCGGCCAGGACAACCTCGGGGTGGGCACGACCTGGACCGTGGACCGTTTCGGCGGCGGCGTCGCCTACGCCGACCGCGAGCAGCGCGTCCACCTCGTACCGACCGGTGTTCCGGCGTCCGCGCTGTCGGCCATCGACTCCACGGTCACCGCCGGGTCCGCGAGTTGGTCCGGCACCTGGTGGCTGTCGAAGCCCGCCGCCTCCTGGAAGGTGACCGTCCGCCACAAGGCGTCCGGCGCCACCGTGCGTACCGTGTCCGGCGCCGCCGCCCGCGGTCTGCTGAAGGCCGCCTGGGACGGCAAGGACTCCGCGGGCCGCCTCGTCACCAACGGCACCTACACCTGGACACTCACCGCCCAGCCCGCCGACGGCCAGGGCGCCGCCCTCAGCCTCTCCGGCGACGTCAAGGTGACGGCGGGAGCGGCGGCACCGCGCGACTACGCGGGCAACGACGACGTCGGCGACGTGCTCACCCTCAACTCCTCGGGCACCCTCACCATCCAGCGCGGCACCGGCACGGGCACGCTGGGAAGCAAGGTCTCCGGCGCCGGCTGGCCGACCACCGCGAGGTTCGTGCCGTACGGCGACCTCAGCGGCGACCGGTGCAACGACGTCCTGGTCCGGCTGAGCAGCGGCGCCCTGCGCGCCTACCGCCCGGCCTGCGGCAAGGCGGCGACGCCCTCGACGCCGTACACCACACTCGCCACCTCCGGATGGACCCAGTACGACGTGCTGGCCTCGCCGGGTGACGTGAGCGGTGACGGACGCCCGGACCTGATCGCCCGCAACGCCTCGACCGGCACGGTCTACCTGTACAAGGGCACCAGCACGGGCAAGCTGTCGGCGCGCGTGAAGCTGTACGACAACTGGAAGACGTACAAGAAGGTCGTCGGGGCCGGTGACCTGAACGGCGACGGCATCGGCGACCTCCTCGCCCAGGACAAGTCGAACAACCTGTACCGGTACGACGGCACCGGCAGGGGCACTTTCAAGGCCCGCGTGAAGGTGTTCTCGAACTGGGGCGCTTCCTACAACACGGTCGTCGGAGCCGGCGACATCACCGGCGACGGCAAGACGGACCTCGTCTCACGCGACACCAGCGGCAACCTGTACCGCAACAGTGGTGACGGCAAGGGGTCGTTCGGCGGCCGTGCGAAGATCGCGACGGGCTGGCAGGGGTACAAGGCCGTCGTATAAGGAACATCGCCCTCGTGGCGCCCGCTGCCGGGCCCAGGTCTCTTGGCCTGGGCCCGGCAGTTCGGCGTACGCGGACGCGTCAGGCCGGCGTCCTGACCGCCGAACCCGCGCGGGCCGGCTCCCGCAGTACGCGGCGGCGCCGGGTAGGCATCCCGAGCGTCGGGTTGGTGACGCCCCAGGCCGCGCCTTTGCAGACCAGGAACGTC
This sequence comes from Streptomyces flavusporus, assembly GCF_046267975.1. Taxonomy (NCBI): domain Bacteria; kingdom Bacillati; phylum Actinomycetota; class Actinomycetes; order Kitasatosporales; family Streptomycetaceae; genus Streptomyces; species Streptomyces flavusporus. Next base: position 4,795,654 of record NZ_CP176503.1, read on the forward strand.
TCCTGCACGGCGTCCTCGGCCTCGCTCGCGGAGCCGAGGAGGCGGTAGGCGATGGCCTCCAGGCGGGGCCTGGAGGCCTCGAACCGGTCCACGTCGTTCGTGGTGAGGGCCATGGCCCGGATCCTAGCTCTCGCGGCGCGCGACGGCCGCGGCATTGCGGCGCGGCCCCGTGAGAGCGGCCTCAAGGGCTTCACCCGTCATCTCGATCACTGTGGCATCGTCCTGCATGGCCGCAGGAAGGTGCGTATGTTCCTCCGCCCTGCACACGACCCCGGCCCCGCTCGGGTCGATGACGACCGCTCCCAGCCGGGAGACCAGCTCCGCGACGATGCCCCACACGCCTCCGGCATGCGGGCGGTGCACCTCGACGCCCTGCACACCGGCGAATGTCTCGGCCTCACTGCCGTCGGAAGCCCGGACCCAGAACCCGAGGCTCCCGTCCTCGCCCACCGTGAGCTGCAGGTCCCCGACATCGTGAGGTTCCAGAACAGCCCGTACCAACGCCATGTCCAGCAGCACCGGCTCCGCACCGCCGTCGACGAACTTGTAGATCAGCGGACTCCAGCCCAAGATGACCCCTCCACACCGCTCTTGGGGCGCGTAGCGCAGGTGGCGCCAATTTACGGCCTGTTGGCGGCAGGCCGGTTGTGATGCGGGCGGTCGATTCGTTCGTAGAGGGTGATGCTGCGACCGCGTCGGATCGTGGTGGAGCGTTTGGTGAAGTGGTCGTGCAGGATGCGTTGTTTGGCGCGGTCGCGGGCGTTGCGGGCGGGGCGGGGCTCTGCGTCGCTGATGAGGATGATGTGCCGTTCGCGCAGCATTGCGCGGGCTGTGGTGTCCGGGTCTGTTTCGATGCCGTGCAGGGTGGCGGACTCGACGGGGCTCCGGGCGAGCGCGATGTCGCGCAGGCCGTGGAACGCGCCCGGGGTGACCAGGGCGGTGTCGCGTCGGGCCGAGGGAAGGAAGACCACCGCGGCGCCCTGTCCACGCGCTGCGTCCACCACGGGGGCCGCAGCCAGTACGTCGTCGACGCGGCTGTGTGGGCTGCGTACATGCTGTTCCACGGGGAGCAGGGCGAGGAACGCGAGTGCCGTGACGGCAGCGAGCGGAACTCCGGGGTGGGTGGGCAGGCGCGTGGCGAGTGTGGCGATCGCTGCCCCGAGGAGGAGGGCGAGGCCGATGTGGGCGACCAGTACGTAGCGGCCGACGTAGAGGGGCTGCCAGGTGAGCGAGACGGCGAGGAGCATCAGCTGCGGGACGGCGCACAGCGGGACGGCCACAGCGGCCAGGCTCAGTTTTCCCGCCGCTGCCGGAGCCGGACCGGCGGGTCGGTGTGCGCGGCGCAGGAGTGCGCAGCCGCCGGCCGCAAGGATGGTGGCTGCGACGGTGTACATCGTGCCAGGGGTGGTGGGCTGTATCCAGGAAACCTGCCTGGATTGGCCCCGGCTGGCCAGGACGAGGGGCAGGGCGCCGAGTACGGCGGTGCTTGCGGCGAGGAGCCAGCGCACCCGGATGGTGCGGTGGGGCCGGGCGAGGGCGAGCGTGGCGGCGTGGGCGAGCAGCGCGAGCAGGGAGAACCAGTTGAGCAGCGCGCCGAGCAGGACGACGACAGCGTATGCGCTCCAGGTGCGGGTGCGCGGGCGGTGCATGGCCGCCACCAGCAGCCAGGTGGCGAGCGCGACGGTGGCGGTCACCATCGCGTACGGGCGGCCTTCTTGTGCGTACGTCTGGAGGGTGGGCAGCAGCGCGAAGGCGAGCCCCGCGCCGAGCCCGCTCCATCGGCCCGCGAGCCGGGCACCGAGGTCGGCGGTGAGAGAGGCCGCCACGGCCATGGCGAGGACGGAGGGTAGCCGCAGCGTCAGGAGACTGTCGCCGAAGACCTCGAACATGACGTGCACGAGGGCGTAGTACAGGCCGTGGACGACGTCTGCGTGCCCGAGCAGTTGCCAGATCTCGGGCAGGCTGCGGTGGGCGACCTGCCAGGTGGCGGCCTCGTCGCGCCACATGCTGTCCTGGCGGGTGATCCCCCACAGGCCCAGGGCGATCACGAGGCCCGCGGGCACGGCTGCCGTGAGTGCGCGGCTCGGACCGGGCCGTGGGGTGGCCGGCGGCACGCGCGGGCGCAGGACGACGGGTGGCCGGGGCGTGGTGACGGTGGGCGGGTCGAGCAGGGTGCCCGGGGGCACTGTGGGGGGCGGCATGTCGGATCCCGGCCGTCTCAGGTGGTGGGCAGGGCTGAGCGGCTGACACGTATCTTCGACTGGCCGTGCGGGCGCTTCTCCCAGTCCTCCATGAAGCGCGCGTGCAGGCCGTGCTTGCGGGCCAGGGCCAGAAGGGTCTCGGTGCGGTAGTAGAAGTCCTCGCGCAGCACCTGGTGTTCGGTGCCCTCGGTGCGGTCGAAGGTGAAGTCGAAGAACCCGGTGTCGGTCAACACACGGCCGACGTGGGCGAGGCATTCCTCGATGACGTGCAAGGGCGAGTGGGAGAAGACGCTGTGCGCGTGGATGACGTCGAAGTGGTCGCTGGGCAGGAAGTCCAGGGTGAGGTCGCCGGTGATGGTCAGGTGCGGCAGCTTGTCCTGGAGTTGGCGCTCGGTGAGGGTCTTCTTGGCGGCGATCAGGATGTCGGGCGAGATGTCGATGCCGTAGTAGTTGCCGGTGTCGAGGTGGTCGATGAAGCGCCAGCCGCCGCGCAGGTTGCCGCAGCCGATGTCGAGCATGCGGTGCTCGGGGCGCAGCCCGTGCTCGATGAGGTAGTCGAACTGCATCTGCCCGAGCGCCAGCCAGCGTTCGTGGGTCTGACTGCCGACCGCGGCCTCCGGGTTGCGGCGGGTGTCCGAGGCCATCACGGCCCGGTAGTAGCCGACGTGGTCGGGGTGCTTCAGGCGCAGCCAGGCGTCCCGGCCGGCCCGGCGGAGATACGGGGTGACGCGGCCGGGGTGGCGCAGGGCGTAGCCGATCTTGTGAGTGAGGGCGGCGCGGTTGTTGCGCAGTTTCTTGGGCGACTTGGCGTCTGCGGGCATGGCGAAGCAACCTCCGTACATAGGGGACCCCGGGTGAGGGGCTGAAGGGCAGATGCGTTGGTTCGGCTCGGTCAGATGCGGCGGCGCAGGACCAGCACGGTGACGGCCGTGAGCAGGAGGGCGAGGCCGCCGAGGACGGCGGTGTCGATCCACTGGATGGTCCAGTAGTCGCCGGCCGGGTTGGCCTCGTAGAAGCGGGCGACGTACCCGTTCCGGTCCATGCACTCCTTGAGCTGGGTGCCGGACGGGAAGGGGCAGTTCATCACGTCGTCGCGGCGGCCGGAACCGGTGATCAGGCCGTAGTTGCCGGTCGACCACTTCTCGCCCATGGGCAGTTTGGGGATGCTGCCGGCGCTGGTGTAGGTGTGCGGTGGGACCAGCAGACGCGTCTTGTGCGTCCACTCCAGTACGAGCGTCATCGCCCCGGTGACCAGGAGGGTCAGGCCCATCGCCGCCAGGATCCGGCGGGCCAGCAGACCCAGCAGTGTGCCGGCCGCCAGGCCGAACAGGGCGGCTGCGACGACCCGCGGGCCCGAGCCGCTCAGGGCCGTGGTCTCGTACCAGAACAGGCCGTAGCTCCGGTCGGCGGCCGGTCGCCACCACCACGCGAACACTCCCGCGAGCAGGCCGGAGAGAGCCACCGCGGTCGCCGCGGCGAGGGCGAACCGCGAGGCGAACCACTGGCCGCGGCTCACACCCTGGGTCAGAACCATGCGGTGCGTGCCCAGTTCCCGGTCACGGCCCAGCAGCGGGGCGCCCCAGAAGACGCCGATGATGACGGGCAGGGCGATGTTCAGCGCCCCGAGGTACTGCAGCGGCTCGATGTCCAGCAGCAGGGCACACCGGTGTCGGAACGCGTGCAGGAGATGGGCCCGGGGTCGCAGTGGTCGAACAGCCCGCTGCGCAGGGCGTCCAGCATGCCCGAGCGGTAGTACGCGGCGATCGCCGCGACGGCGGCCAGAACAGCCGCGCCGACGCCGACCAGCACCCGCTGCTGGCGCCACGCGAGCCAGAAGGAGCCGTTCATGCCGCCGCCTCCGTCCGCTCGGCGGCCGCGGTGCGCACCATGTCATCGGCGTCAGCGGCCTGGAGGTGACCGACCAGGATGTCCTCCAGCCTGGGCTGCTCGACGTGCCAGTCGCCGTGCAGCGGTCCGTGCTGCCGTACGAGGGCGGTTGTCTGTCTGCCGGCGGTCCGGCGGTGTACGACGGTGTGTCGTCCGGCCAGGGGGTCGGCCTGGTCGGCGTGTCCGGTGAGGATGACGTGGCTCTCGCGCAGCGCGTCGGCGTCCTCGCTCAGCTCGACGCGGCCGTCCTTCAGCAGCA